>NZ_OZ334477.1:0-4608729 GCF_976980765.1 Halomonas sp. NYA30
GTGTCACTGACGCTTTGGCAACAGTGCCTGGACAACCTGCAGGATGAGCTGAATTCACAGCAGTTCAATACCTGGATACGCCCGCTGCAGGCAGAAGAAGGAGAGTCCAACGAGCTGCGCTTATTGGCGCCGAATCGCTTTGTGCGCGATTGGGTGAGCGATAAGTATGCCAAGCGGATTAGTGAACTAATGCGTGAGCTCGCGCCAGCCAAGCCGCCGAAAGTGAGTTTGACGGTAGGTAGTCGCCGCCCGGCCACGCAGGCACCTCAGCATCGCGATTTGGGCAACCCCGTATCGGCTTCTCCATCTCGTCCTTCGGCACCGGCTGTTCATACGCCTCCGCGCGGCGATATTGCCGATGAGCGTGAAATAGACAGGCTGCGTGATGAAGCTCCCAGTCGGCGTAACAATGAGCGTCAGGTACAGGTAGAGGGCAGCCTGAAACATGGCAGTGGGCTAAATCCTAATTTTACTTTCGATACTTTTGTTGAAGGTAAATCGAACCAACTGGCTCGCGCTGCCTCACGCCAGGTGTCTGAAAACCCCGGCGGCGCCTATAACCCGCTGTTTTTATATGGCGGCGTGGGCCTTGGTAAAACTCACTTGATGCACGCCGTGGGTAATGCACTGGCAACGCGGCGCGAAAATGCCCGCGTGGTTTATCTGCACTCAGAGCGTTTTGTCGCCGATATGGTCAAGGCGTTACAGCTCAATGCGATTAACGACTTTAAGCGCTTTTATCGCAGTGTTGATGCATTACTTATTGATGATATTCAGTTTTTCGCCGGCAAAGAGCGTTCCCAGGAAGAGTTTTTTCATACCTTCAACGCACTGTTGGAAGGTGGCCAGCAAATGATCCTTACCTCTGATCGCTATCCGAAAGAGATCAGTGGGGTAGAGGAGCGCCTGAAATCACGCTTTGGTTGGGGGCTCACGGTGGCGATTGAACCGCCGGAACTTGAAACCCGCGTAGCCATCTTGATGAAAAAGGCCGACCAAGCTAAGGTCGATTTACCTCACGATGCAGCTTTCTTTATTGCTCAGAAAATTCGTTCCAACGTGCGCGAATTGGAAGGTGCATTGAAAAAGGTCATCGCTGATTCGCACTTCATGGGCAAAACAATTACCCAAGACTTTATTCGCGAATCGCTGAAGGATTTGTTGGCCCTTCAAGACAAGCAGGTGGGCGTCGATAATATTCAGCGCACGGTCGCGGAGTATTACAAGATCAAGGTAGCGGACTTGCTCTCCAAGCGCCGTTCACGCTCGGTTGCCCGCCCTCGTCAGGTGGCGATGGCGCTTGCCAAGGAGCTAACCAATCATAGTTTGCCGGAGATTGGCGATGCCTTTGGTGGGCGTGACCACACAACGGTGTTACACGCTTGCCGAAAAGTGAAATCATTGCAGGAAGAGAGCGCGGATATTCGTGAGGATTACAAGAATCTGCTGCGCCTGTTGACCAGTTAACCACCCTATGGGACGGGCCTGTTACGCGCAGGTCTTTCAGGATATAGAACCGGAGTATTGATGAAATTTTCGATTTCCCGAGAGGCGCTGTTACGTCCGCTGACTCTGGTCGCAGGTGTTGTCGAGCGCCGCCAAACGCTACCTGTACTTTCGAATGTACTGATTCAGGTAGAGGGCGATCAGGTGTCGCTTACCGGTACTGACTTAGAGGTTGAGCTTGTTGGGCGCACGGTGGCCAGCCAGGTGGATCAGGCAGGTGCAGCAACGGTGCCTGCTCGCAAGCTGATGGATATTTGTAAATCACTGCCTGATCAGTCCGATATTCAGCTAGCGGTTGAAGAGGGTCGTGCGGTCTTACGTAGTGGCCGTTCACGCTTTACCTTGTCGACACTTCCGGTAGCCGAGTTCCCCAATATAGAAGATGCGGATGGCAGTCAGGAAATCAGCGTACCTCGCGGTACCTTAAAGCACCTGATTGAAGCCACCTCATTTGCGATGGCGCAGCAAGATGTACGTTATTACCTCAACGGTATGCTGCTGGAAATCCAAAGCAACCTGCTGCGTACGGTCGCGACTGACGGTCACCGCTTGGCGATGTGCTCACGCCCGATTGAAGTGTCTGTTAGTCAGTCACAAAAACTGATTGTACCCCGCAAGGGTATCCTTGAGCTGTCGCGCTTGCTGGATGACAGTGATGAGCCAGTCAGCTTGACGCTGGGCTCCAGCCATGTACGTGCTCACACGGGCGATTTCACCTTCACCTCTAAGCTCATCGACGGCAAATTCCCTGACTATGAACGCGTAGTGCCGCGCAACGGCGATAAAGTGCTGATTGCAGAACGCGCCGCGCTGCGCCAAGTGCTTTCGCGTACCGCTATTCTCTCTAATGAGAAATACCGTGGCGTCCGGCTATACCTTGAGGAAAACAACCTTAAAGTAATGGCCAACAACCCGGAGCAGGAAGAAGCCGAGGAAAATATCGCTGTTGAGTATAACGGCGGCGCGATGGAGGTCGGTTTTAACGTTGGCTATCTAGTCGATGTGCTGACGGTGCTGAACGAAGAGCGCGTGCAGATTACCCTGGCCGACCCCAATAGCAGTGCACTGCTTGAAGAGCCAGGCGGTGGTGATGCACTCTATGTCGTTATGCCGATGCGCCTGTAAAGGGGTTTTGGATCATAGCATTGCATATGCAAGCTACATTAGCGGCGCTTCTGGTAGCAGAAGCGCCGCTTCCTCATTGGGTGCAATACTCTCTATTTGCGGACTATTTTAAGTGGTGATAATAGGATGAGCCTGACACTGCTTAATTTCCATGGTTTGCGTAACCTCCAGCCAGTCGAAATGACGCCCTCATCACGTATTAAC
The DNA here is from genome assembly GCF_976980765.1 of Halomonas sp. NYA30. Classification (NCBI taxonomy): domain Bacteria; kingdom Pseudomonadati; phylum Pseudomonadota; class Gammaproteobacteria; order Oceanospirillales; family Halomonadaceae; genus Halomonas; species Halomonas sp. NYA30. The sequence continues at coordinate 2,836 of NZ_OZ334477.1, forward strand.
GTTATTAGTGGCGCCAATGGCAGTGGTAAAACCAGCCTTCTCGAAGGCGTGCATATTCTAGGTATGGGGCGTTCGTTCCGTACGCGGCAGTTGAAACACGCCATTCAAGCCGATAAGCCTTATATGACACTGTACGGACGGTTAAGCGGTGAGCCTGAGGTTACCCTTGGTGTACGCCACTTGCGTGCCCAGAGAGAGCTAGAGCTTCGTCTAAAGGGAGATAAAAATGCCCGCTTGGCGGAGCTTGTCGAAGCGATGCCGTTGCAGTTAATCAACCCTGACGCTTTTCGACTGCTTGAAGGTTCTCCTGCTGGTCGCCGTGAGTTTCTCGATTGGGGAGTGTTTCACGTGAAACATGACTTTTTGGGAATCTGGAAGCGTACCCGGCGTGCGTTGAAACATCGGAATGCACTGCTCAGGCGTGGTAGAATACATCCTCAGGAAATGGTGGTGTGGGAGCAGGAGCTCGCCACTTGGGGCGAACAGATGGATGCGTTGCGTCGTGCATGGTTTAGTGACTTTTTGCCTGTCTTTGAAGAGACGCTTAAGGTGCTACTTCCACTACCTGGGTTGTCGATTCATTACGCAAGGGGCTGGGATAAAGAGCGCTCTCTTTCGGCAGTGTTACACGATAGCCGGCCCACTGATCAACAAATGGGCTTCACGCAGCAAGGCCCGCAGCGCGCAGATTTGCGTATCAGAGTAAACAAACAGCCTGCTATCGAAGTGCTTTCCAGAGGCCAGCAAAAGTTAGTGGTGAGCGCCTTGAAACTCGCCCAAGGGCGGTTTCTGGAAAGAACAGCACAGCGGCACTGTATTTATCTCATCGACGATTTGCCAGCAGAACTTGATGAGCAAAATCGGCATCAGTTTTGTGGGTTACTTGAAGACATGCAGTGCCAAGCATTTATTACCAGCGTCGAACCTTCTGCGTTAAGTAGTACCTGGCGGCCTGATACTTTGGTGAAGATGTTTCACGTGAAACATACTGAACAAGGGCTGAGCCAGTTAGTGCTGACTAGCTAGCGCGAAGGGTAAACGATACGGAACGAGACAGACTTCACGACGGAGTGGTCAATGAGCGAGCAGGCTTACGATTCATCAAGCATTAAGGTGCTCAAGGGGCTGGACGCAGTGCGTAAGCGTCCAGGTATGTATATTGGTGACACCGACGACGGTACCGGTCTGCACCACATGGTCTTCGAGTTGGTGGATAACTCCATTGATGAGGCCTTGGCTGGGCATTGCAGCGAAATTCGCGTTGTCATTCACCCGGATGAGTCAGTCACCGTTAGTGATAACGGCCGCGGCGTACCCACTGAACTTCACGAAGGGGAGGGGGTATCCGCTGCTGAAGTTATCATGACGGTGCTGCACGCAGGCGGCAAATTCGACGATAACTCCTATAAAGTTTCCGGTGGGTTACACGGCGTTGGCGTTTCTGTTGTAAACGCACTGTCTGCCGAGCTGCGCTTGACCATTTGGCGCCAGGGCGAAGTGTTTGAACAGATGTACCATCACGGTGTGCCTCAAGCACCGTTGGGCGTTGTGGGCAAAACCGAAAAAAGCGGCACCCGCGTTCATTTCCGCCCCTCTCCAGAAACCTTTGGCAATATCGAGTTCCATTTCGATATTCTTGCCAAGCGGTTGCGTGAACTCTCTTTCTTGAATTCCGGTGTTGCTATCCGATTGTTTGATGAGCGCAGCGGTAAAGAAGAGCTATTCCATTACGAAGGCGGCTTAAAAGCCTTTGTTGACCACCTGAATACCAATAAAAGTGTCATTAACCCGGTATTCCACTTTAACGCTATTCGTGAAGATGGCGTTGAAGTTGAGGTGGCCATGCAGTGGAGCGAAGCCTTCACTGAAAACATCTTCTGCTACACCAATAATATTCCTCAGCGAGACGGTGGCGCTCACTTGGCGGGCTTCCGAGCGGGGCTTACCCGCACGCTCAATAACTATATTGAAGCTGAAAACCTACTCAAAAAGGCAAAGGTTAATACTACCGGTGACGACGCCCGTGAAGGCTTGACTGCGATTATTTCGGTCAAAGTGCCGGATCCTAAATTTTCGTCGCAAACGAAAGATAAGCTAGTCTCCAGCGAAGTTAAGACTGCCGTTGAGCAAGAGATGAGCCGCCTGTTTTCTGAGTATCTGGTTGAAAAGCCTAACGAAGCCAAAGCGATCGTTAATAAGATGCTGGATGCGGCGCGTGCTCGTGAAGCCGCCCGCAAGGCGCGTGATATGACCCGCCGTAAAGGCGCGCTGGATATTGCCGGCTTGCCCGGTAAGTTGGCGGATTGTCAGGAAAAGGATCCAAGCCAGTCTGAACTCTACCTGGTGGAGGGTGACTCGGCAGGGGGTAGTGCCAAGCAGGGCCGTGACCGGCGTACCCAGGCTATTTTGCCGCTCAAGGGTAAAATCCTGAACGTCGAAAAAGCGCGCTTTGATAAAATGCTCTCTTCAGCTGAAGTAGGCACATTGATCACTGCTCTTGGCTGTGGCATTGGCCGTGAAGAGTTCAACCCCGATAAGCTGCGCTACCACTCCGTCATTATCATGACCGATGCGGACGTGGATGGCTCGCATATTCGTACGCTCCTGCTGACGTTCTTCTTCCGGCAGATGCCGGAATTGATCGAGCGCGGCCATATCTTCATCGCCCAGCCGCCGCTGTATAAAATCAAGCGCGGTAAGCAAGAGCTCTACCTGAAAGATGAGCAGGCGATGGTGGACTACTTGACTACCACAGCCCTGGATGGCGCTGGCCTGCACGTTAATGCCAATGCACCAGGCATCTCGGGTTCTCAGTTAGAAACGCTGGTAAACCAGTACCGTAACGTCATGAAACGGATTGATCGCTTGTCACGGGTTTACCCCAATGAAGTGCTCAAGCAGATCATTCATACGTCTGCGCTTAAAGGTGAAGAAAGCCTGAAAGATCGCGTAACCATGCAGAACTGGATTGATGAAATTCAGAAGACCATGGATGACATGGTTGCCTATGAAGGTGGTCCGCGTTATCACTTCCACCTTCAAGAAGATTCTGAACGTGGACTTTTCCTACCTACCGTATCGCTGGTGGCTCACGGTGTGACCACAGAGTACACGTGGGGACTCGACTTCTTTGAAAGCGCTGATTATCGGGGCATCGCTGAGTTGGGCGAAACGCTGGATGGCTTCCTTGAAGAGGGCGCATTTATTGCCCGGGGTGAGCGTCAGAAGCCTGTATCTCACTTCTCCGAAGTGCTGGCATGGCTGATGCAAGAGGGCCAGCGTGGTCTATCGGTGCAGCGTTATAAAGGTCTGGGTGAAATGAATCCGGATCAGCTGTGGGATACGACGATGGATCCTGATAGCCGCCGTATGCTGCGTGTGACGATCGAAGATGCCGTGGGTGCTGACATGATGTTCAACACGCTGATGGGTGATGACGTTGAACCACGTCGCGACTTCATCGAAACTAATGCGCTGGTGGCTAACCTGGACGTATAAGAGACGTTTGCTACTACCGTCATGTGTTTCACGTGAAACATATGACGATCATTAACGAAAAGCGCCGCTAATCTCTCCTAGCGGCGCTTTTTTATTGCAGATCGGTATCTACTGCTTCGTGGTGATCAGCCAGTCCACAAAGTGGGCTAAATCATCGAAAGCATGTGCTTTTTCAAGCCCAATACCCTTGGCTTCTGTTTTTGCTCCTTTTCCAGTTCTAACCAGTACGGTACGACAGCCAACTGCTTCGCCTGCTTGTAAATCTCGCAGACTGTCTCCTACCATCCAGCTCCCTGCCAAGCTTGCCAGCCCCAACTGCTGCTGAATCTGATGCAGCATTCCAGGCAATGGTTTACGGCATTGGCACTTGTCGTCAGGTCCATGGGGGCAGTAGACGATGTGAGTGATGCGTCCGCCTTCCTTTTCCACCAACGCTAACAAGCGATCATGCATACTCTGGAGCGTTGCTTCATCATAATAGCCGCGGGCGATGCCTGACTGATTGGTCGCTACCACTACCGTAAATCCCGCATGACTGAGGCGAGCAATGGCGGCAATTGAAGAGGGGTAGGGAACCCATTCATCAAGGGATTTTATATAGGCATCAGAATCATGATTGATGACGCCGTCACGATCCAGAATGACAAGTTTTTCGGCACTCAGCATAGAAATCCTATTGATACGGTTGTCGGCGATACTTTCTGTCCGCTATTGTTATCGACTATCTTACCTCGGACTCGCAGCAGTGTTTCACGTGAAACATATATTCCCAGTTAACAAAAAAGCCCAACCGTTTATACGGTTGGGCTTGTAGCGACTAATTAAGCGATGACTACTGGGGAAGAAGTGAGATATCGGCCACTTCTAGGAATAGCGCTTGAAGGCTAGCGAGTAGGGCCAAGCGGTTGCGTTGAATAGCTGGGTCATCCGCCATCACCATGACCTGGTCAAAGAAAGCATCCACCGGTTCACGCAGGGTAGCAAGAGTGTCCAATGCTTGCTGATAGTTGCCTGCAGCAAACAGCGGGGCCACTTGTGTCTGGCTTCGGCTCACCGCATCGAACAAAGCGCGTTCGGCATCTTCCTGTAAAAGGTTTTGATCGACCTGGGTACTACCATTGTGCTCTTGCTTAGCCAAGATGTTAGAAACACGCTTGTTAGCGGCTGCCAACGCGGCTGCTTCATCACGCTGGGCAAAGGCCTTCACGGCGCGCAGACGGCGAGCGAAGTCGAGAGGATTGGTCACCGGGCGAGCGCGAACCGCAAGGTACATTTCAGCACTGATCCCTTCTTCCTGGCCCCAGGCGCGGAAGCGATCCAGCATGTAGGTCAGCACATCCTCAACCAGGCCATCGGCCTTGGGTAGGCTCTGGTGCTGCTCAGCGGCAACGGTGAGTAGCTCGCGCAGGTCAAGGTTCAGCTCGCCTTTGATCAGAATGTTAAGCACGCCAATCGAGGCACGACGTAACGCAAAGGGGTCCTTCGCGCCAGTGGGGCGTTGGCCAATGCCGAAGATACCTACCAGGGTGTCCAGCCGGTCAGCCAGGGCTAACGCCTTACCGGTCGCGCTCAGGGGAATGACATCAGTGGCGAATCGCGGCAGGTACTGCTCTTCAAGCGCTTGGGAAACCTCCGCGGGTTCGCCATCCTGCTCGGCGTAGTAACGGCCCATGATGCCCTGCAGTTCGGGGAATTCGAGCACCATTTCGGTCACAAGGTCACATTTGGCAAGCGCCACGGCGCGCTGGGCCTGAGCCACATCGCCGCTAATCTGCTCGGCAATAAAGGTCGCAATGGCGGTGCTGCGGCGCGCTTTGTCCGCCAAGGTGCCCAGCTGCTGCTGGAAAACAACGCTTTCTAGCTGGGGAATGCGCGAGGCCAGTGTGCGCTTGCGGTCGGTATCGTAGAAAAACGCTGCGTCGGCTAAGCGCGGGCGAATGACTTTCTCGTTACCGGCAATGACCTGATCGGGGTCGGCGCTATCGATATTGGCGATGGTAATAAACAGCGGTTTCAGCTTGCCAGCGTCATCCAGCAGGTGAAAATATTTCTGGTTGGCCTTCATCGAGGAGATCAGGCACTCGGCGGGCACTTCCAGGAAACGCTCATCAAAACTGCCGGTAAGTGCGACGGGCCATTCCACCAAGCCGCTAACTTCAACCAGAAGGCCTTCATCAATAACGGCGGTGGCTTCTTGCACTTCGGCTTCTGCCAGCACCTGCTCGCGGATACGTTCACGGCGCTGTTCGCGATCGACTAGCACATAAGCATTTTCCAGCGTAGCCACGTACTCATTGGCATGGGTCAACTGGATGGCATCAGGGGCGTGGAAGCGATGACCGTAAGTAGTGCAGCTTGCCTGCAGGCCTAGCGCTTCAGCAGCCACGACGTCGCTACCATAAAGCGCCACCAGCCAATGAACCGGGCGCGAGAATTCAACCCGTGAAGCGCCCCAGCGCATATTTTTAGGCACAGGGAGGGCGCTGATGGCTTTGCGGATAATCTCGGGCAGCAGCGCTTGAATAGACTCACCCGGCTGCTGCTCGCGGTAGCCAAGCCAAGTGCCTTTATCGGTTTCCAAATGAATCAGCTCATCGACGCTAACCCCGCAGGAGCGGGCGAAGCCTTCTGCAGCTTTCGTGGCAACGCCATCCTTAAAGGCCGCCGCCAGTGCGGGGCCACGGCGCTCAACGTCGCGGTCAGGCTGTTTGTCGGCCAGTTCACGCACTTGAACCGCTAAACGACGCGGGGTCGCAAAGGCTGTCACGCTGGCGAAGGGAACGTCGGCTTCTTGCAGGCCTTTCTCAATGCCTGCGGCAAACGCATCGGAAAGTGCATCCAGGGCCGTGGGTGGTAGCTCTTCTGCACCCAGTTCTAGTAAAAGCGTATTAACAGCCATTAGTCGTCTCCCTGATCGGCGAGTAGCTCTTGTAACAGTTCGCGGCGAAGTGTTTCTGGCGCCATAGGGAAACCTTCTGCTTTACGTGAATCAAAGTAGGCGGTAGCTACATCACGGGCCATGGTACGAACGCGCAGAATAAAGCGCTGGCGTTCGGTGACCGAAATAGCGTGACGGGCATCCAACAGATTGAACGTGTGCGATGCTTTTAAGACTTGCTCATAGGCGGGCAGTGGTAGGCTGGCAGCGAGCAGTTTGCCACACTCTTTTTCCTGATGGTCGAATGCGGCAAACAATTGGTCCACATCAGCGTGTTCAAAGTTGTAAGCTGACTGCTCGCGTTCGTTTTGCAGATACACATCGCCATAGGTGACCTTGCTACCGTCTGGGGCAATGGCCCAAATCAGGTCATAGACGCTGTCGACGTCCTGCAGGTACATGGCGATACGCTCAAGCCCATAGGTCAGTTCGCCGGTAACCGGGTAGCACTCAATGCCACCTGCCTGCTGAAAATAGGTAAACTGGGTGACTTCCATGCCGTTTAACCAGATTTCCCAGCCCAGGCCCCAGGCACCTAGCGTTGGGGATTCCCAGTTATCTTCGACAAAGCGGATGTCATGAATCAGTGGGTCGAGACCGAGCCGCTTGAGTGAGCCCAGATAAAGATCCTGCAGGTTGCTTGGCGATGGCTTCATCACCACCTGAAACTGGTAGTAGTGCTGAAGGCGGTTAGGGTTCTCGCCATAGCGGCCATCAGTAGGGCGCCTTGAAGGCTGCACATAGGCCGCGTTCCAGGTTTCGGGGCCAATCGCCCGCAGAAAGGTGGCGGGGTGGAAGGTGCCCGCGCCGACTTCCATATCGAGCGGTTGAAGGATGACACAGCCTTGTTCTGCCCAGTACTGCTGCAGAGCAAGGATCAAGCCTTGAAAGGTCGACACATCAGGTGTCGATTGGTTTGTCGAAACACTCATCGCGGAAAGCACCGTTGGCCATGAATTCATAAGGCGTCAAGTATACAATCCTAGGCAGATGGGTTATAGGCACGTATGCCAACAAGCCGCGTTAGGTAAGGAGAACAGTATGATTGTGGTAACAGGCGGTGCCGGTTTTATCGGGGCCAACATAGTGAAAGCACTGAACGCCCGTGGCCGAAACGATGTAATGGTGGTCGATGATCTGCGCGATGGCACCAAATTCGTCAACCTGGCCGACTGCACGCTGGCGGATTATCTGGATAAAGATGATTTCCTTGCCAGGATAAAAGCTGCCCTGAAAGGGGAGAGCGTCGACTTGCCTATCATTGATGCCATTTTCCACGAAGGCGCCTGCTCGGATACCACCGAGTGGGATGGTCACTACATGATGGAAAATAATTTCGAGTACTCCAAAGTGCTGCTTAACTACTGCGAGCAGCAAGGGATTCCCTTCCTGTACGCCTCATCGGCGGCGACCTATGGCGGCAGCGAGGTTTTCAAAGAGGTACCGGAGTGCGAAAAGCCACTCAACGTTTACGGCTATTCCAAACTGCTGTTCGATCAGCACGTGCGTGCGCGGTGGAGCGAGTTGACCACACAAGTGGTGGGCTTTCGTTACTTCAATGTCTACGGCCCCCGGGAACAGCACAAAGGCAAAATGGCCAGCGTGGCGTACCATAATCATCTGCAAATCCGTAACGGCGAAACCCTGAAATTGTTCGGCGCCTATGGCGGTTATGAGGCGGGTATGCAGAGCCGCGACTTCGTTTATGTGGGCGATGTGGTCGATGTGAATCTCTGGTTTCTGGATCATCCAGACCAGTCGGGCATCTTCAATCTTGGTACTGGTCGTGCAGAGCCTTTCAAAGCGATTGGTGAAGCCGTTATCGACTTCTATGGCAAAGGCGAGATCGATTACATTGCCTTCCCTGAAGAGTTGAAAGGGCGCTATCAGAGCTATACCCGGGCTGACATTAACCAGTTACGCGCTAGTGGCTGCGATGTGGAGTTTAAAACCGTTGCTCAAGGGGTTAAGGCCTACTTGGGGTGGCTAAATGGCTAACTCGGCTCAGCGCTTGCTGGTAATTGGCCCTTCGTGGGTCGGTGATATGGTCATGGCACAAAGCCTGTTTATGACTTTAAAAGCCCGCCAGCCAGGCGCTACGATAGGGGTGGTCGCGCCCGCGTGGTCGCAGCCTATTTTAGAACGCATGCCCGAGGTAGATGAGGTGTTGCCGCTGGCAGTTGGTCATGGCGAATTTGGCTTGGCTAGCCGCCGCGAACTCGCCAGCCGCCTAAGGGGGCGATTCGATCGCGCGATTGTATTGCCGCGTTCGTGGAAGGCCGCGCTGGTGCCTTTTATGGCACGCATTCCCGAGCGTGTCGGGTTTATGGGCGAGCATCGCTACGGTCTTCTCAAGGAGCGCCGTAAGCTCGACAAGCAGGTGCTGGATCAAACGGTAAAGCGCTTTGTTTCGCTAGGGCTGCCCCTTGAAGAAGCGACCAGCGGCGACTTTGTATTGCCCAAGCCGCGGCTGCAGATTGATCGCGATAATCTGGTTAATTTACGCCTGACGCATTCGCTTTCATCACGCACGGCGATTGGCATGATGCCGGGCGCTGAATACGGCCCCGCCAAGCAGTGGCCGATCAGTTACTTTCACACGTTAGCAAAACGCTTGGTAGAAGAAGGTTTTGAAGTACGGGTGTTGGGCGGCGCCAAAGATCACCCAGCGGGCGAGGAAATAACGCAGGGGCTTGCCCATGCCCATAACCTGTGCGGCAAAACACAGTTGGCCGATGCCGTTGACTTGCTGGCGGACTGTCGGCAAGTGGTCACCAATGACTCGGGATTAATGCATGTGGCCGCAGCAGTAGGCGTTCGCATCCATGCGCTATATGGCTCTTCATCGCCCGCCTACACGCCGCCGTTGACCGATAATGCAGTGATTCACTACCTGGCGCTCTCTTGCTCTCCCTGCTTTCAGCGCACGTGCCCATTGGGGCATACCAACTGCCTTAACCAACTGAGCGTTGACCAGGTCTACGAACAGATTCACGCGGCTCATCAACGGGAGAGCGTGATAGCTAATGGATAAGCTCCACTTCATCGGCTCGGTCAGCGGGTGTCTCTACGGTTTGCTCTTGAGAAGAGGACGCGTCGAGCTCACGGCGCTGGGGTGAGATACCTTCCCAGAGGCGGTGCTGCAGCGCTGTCTCTTCCTGTAGGCGCTCATTGAGCACTTCAATACCATGTGCTTCCACCAGCGTACGCTGATCACTAAATAATGACGTGCCCAGCCCCGCACGCTGGCCTTCCAAGCGAAAGCCCAGCGCATCCAACACGGTGGGGAAGACATCCAGCATGGTGGCATCACGGCGAATACGCTGTGGCTGAATATCATCACCCAGCATGATAAGCGTGTTGTCGCGGTCTAAAGCGGTCAACTGATCCCACACCGACACCCGCATGGTCAGGTGGTCGCTGAGAACCACGACCAATGTGTTGTCGAGAAGCCCCTCTGACTCCAAACGCTCAATTAAATCTCGGGCCAGCCACGTTGAGCACTCTACGGAGTAAAGAATATCCTGCCCGTCAAATTCGCCCTGTTGTTCTACACAGGATTGAGAGGGGTAACCATTGGGCGCATGACCTGCTAAATTAAGAGTTACCACGCCCCAGGGGCCTTTATTCTCTTTGTCGAGACGCCGTATTTCGTCGGCGGTAATGTCATAAAGCGTGTCGTCATAAAGCCCCCAACTGTTTACATATTCGGGATCTGTCAGCTGTGGCTCTAACTCTTCACGCCCTTTTACGGTGTTGAACTGGTGGCCGCGATAGAAAATCCCCTTGCCTGCAAACTGAGTGCTGGCACCACCCAAGTAGCTGAGCTGGTAGCCCTGCGCCGCGAGTATATCGCCAAGGCAATCAACGCCGGGAACGACCTTAGAGAGAGGGTCAAACTGACTGTCGTGAAGGAGGCCCGCAGGCATTAAAGGCACGCCACATTGGCTGGCAATCATTCCCGCCATTGTCCAACCGGTGTTATCCATTTGGCGGACACCTTCAAAGACCGCGCCTCGCTCACCCAGTGTGTTGAGATTGGCATAGGCATCCTCGAATATATCGTTGGCGTAGGTGCGCTCAATGCTTTCTAGATACAAAAGGAGTAAGTTCGGGGCGTCACTAAGCGCTTCAGCGGGGGGCGGCTTATAGCGACGATCAAGCCAAGCACCATCGTCGGTAACAATAGCTGCGCTGCGTTGGCCCAGACCAAAAAGCAGCGGGTTGCTTGCCAATAACAAAATAGCGAAAAAGCGCTCGGCTAACCGCCAGCGCTGGTCATGACGGGACAACCACGTGACGGATGCCAGCACGCCAATCATGATCAGCGTATAAAGCACCGCGGTAAGCATTTTACCGGCGCCGCCGTGCTCGGCCATGCCTGCCTGGAGATGAAAAAACACCGCGCCCAGGTCGACAATGCCGAAGCTATCTGCCAAGTAGACGTAAACGCCCCACAAGCTAAGCGGCAACAGCGACCAGGGCCACATTTTGCGATAACGGGCATTGGTGGGTTGGCCCCAGCGCAGCTTTAAGCCCACACCAATCCATACGGCCGCCACAAAAAATAGCGTCCACCAAGGCAGGCGGGTTAGTACCGTGACGGTATAGCCCAGACAAAGGCCGATAGTGATGATTGCTATTTTTCGAATAGCACGAGGATTCATATGCAACCTACTTTTTCAGGCAAATTCATTTCATTGATTAGCTTTGAGACCATCACTGTTTGAGGTATCACTCAGAGGCATGGCTGCGGCAAAATTATAATCACCAGCATAAACTTTTTGTGCACAGTAGGTGAATTTATCTTTTATTAATCTCCATTTACGTTTGGCGTAAAGGTTTGCTAATACACGGCTGTTGAGAAGTAAGTATGCTTTAAAATTTGTTTTTTTGGGTGAGAACCCATCAACCATAACAATTCTATATTCATCATGAGTGCCGTCTAGAATGAAATTATCAATATTAAAATCTGATGCCGGAACTCCAAAAGTAGAGAAAATCTGGATCGTTTCTTCCACTAATTCTATCGCTTTTTTAACGGTGAGCTCTCTTTTAAATAAAATCTTCCTTAACGTTCGCGATTCACCTTTATCATCGCTAATTCGATCTACCAACAAGCCAGGTCCTTTATCCGTCTTTATCCAATTATAACAAAGGCTTATTGGACATTCTCCTTTTGCTGATTTAATTTTTTCTGATACATACCATTCTGTTAGGCTTTGCTTATGGCCTTCTTTCCAATGTTTTAGATCGCGAGAAACTTTAATTAGTTTTGAAGGTTTTTTTGCGTGGTAGTAGCAAATACGTTTATTGCCATAAGATAAAATATTAGCATCCTTTAAAATTAGCTTTTCGCTGCATTCAATTTTCTTGACTATACTTTTGTATGAAAAATACATGCATTATCCTTTGCGTGTGATTTTTTGTCACTAGCTTAAATGTCCAAAAAATTAAGTGACGTAATTGTCTACAGAATGACAACAGAGGTGTTAGTTAAAACGACAACTACTGAAAGACTGTCGGGTATACTCAAAATATTTCTGCATAACCAATAGGCTGATTAAGCGTTCCCGTTCTGTATCCATGAATTGAGAAAAGTAGCAGTTCGCATTGGCAATGATCCTTTTGGCGGCGTCGGGGTTTTCTTGGTAATAGGTGACTTTCTCCTCAAGATCCGAGTAGTCCTCCTTGAGCTCAACATAGTGATAGCCGGGTAACAGAGTGCCCTCCATGAACCATGTCTCAAAGCGAGGCCGTCTCATCAAGCAGAGGGAATTAGAGGCCATTATCCATTTAAGGTTTGTGGCAACATCCTTTCCTTCGATACTGAGTACGAATTTATACTTCAGCTGCTCCTGCACCGACATGAATTGACGATGCCAAGGCTGACCCAGAGCATTTTTGTGAACATCACCCACGTTGCATAAAGGGTGATCATGAAAATCCCGCACGAATTGGCGTCGATGATCTTGGTGGCAAGCTCCCCGCCACACGACAAGATCAAGCTTGTCATCATAGGGAATAGGGTCTTTGACCGTATAGTAGTGACGTACGCGATTTAACTTAAGTAATACCGAGTTTTGATTATGCTTATTAATAGGGCGACTTTTTACCAAGGTAGCCACGCTTGGTACCGTTGTTACATCGCCGAAGAGATAGCAGAACTTCAGCTCGGGCGAAAAGTAACGCAATAGGCCCAGCAGGTCCAAGTAGTAGGTTCCGCTTTTTTCACGTTTAAAATTAGATAAGCTTATTGCCTGATCAGGTAGTTCAGTGCAGTTATCGAGACTATTACAGTAATTAACGCGATAAAGTATTTTTTTCTGCTCTTCTTTCGATAAGCGCTTTAGTGAGCGTAACAAGCGTTTCCGCTGCCACTGTAATAAAGCAGTGGGGATCAGGCGATGAGCAGTATGTTGAACATAAAAAACCAGCTTGTGAAGGTTCTTATGCGCTTTCGCAACAAGCATAGCCATTAACTCACGATTGCTTGATAGAGATGCCAATATGATGCTGTCATTGACTGAGGACTGTATTGATCTAAACGCTCAGTGGCTCTATGAACCAACCGCTGCTGAAGAGCGGCGTCGTCTCTTAATCGCATAATACTGTTGGCTAATGCATTTGCATCATTGTTTGGTATGAGTAACCCCGTCTGCTCATGCTGAACGATATCGGGTATACCACCAACGTCAGTAGCGATGACAGGAATACCTAACTGCATTACATCCAACAAAACGGAGCCCAAGCCTTCATTGCGTGAAGGAAATGCAAACACATCCAGGCCAGCTAGATAGTCGGCAATATTGCTTTTAAATCCTAGCCAGGAAACATTGCTAAGTGACGAGGATTCTGCTTTTAGCGTTTTTGCATCTTCGCCGTCACCTAAAAAAATAAACTGTATATCAGGCGCTTGTCGCTCAAGTTTCTGCGCCGCCTGCAGTAATAACCGCTGCCCTTTATGGCGATCAACCACGGCCCCTGCGTGGCCTACCAAAAATTTATTGGCAAAATCCTCGCGAAAAATACGTGTGGCGTCAGGTGAAGGGGCTAGCCGAGCGTAAGCACTTGCTATTAATTTAACGTCGCCCCACTGATTTGCTTCCAGAAGACGCTTTATAACATGGGAAAGAGCAACTCGTGCGGAGGCATGAGAATAACATTGCTGGTTAAACCACTTACGTTTGACAGGCGAATCAACGCGTCGAGTAATTAAATAGGGTGTGCCTGTTAGGCGATAGTGTAAGTAAGCCCAATGAACACCTTTTGCATCATGAGCGTGAACAAGCTGGGTATCACCTAATCGATAGTGTCCAGCCAATTGATGATTGGCTGATTGAAAACGGAGCCCCTTTACGTCGAGCAGGTGCTGACGCATGGGAGAGTCCTGTCGGCAAACCAGTGTCTGTGTAACGTGATTCGAAGGCTGCGCTGCCAGCGTCTCAATTAATAGCTCAGTCTGGCGCTCGCCACCGCGAAAACCTCGTGCCAGATTTACATGAGTAATGTGCATGAATCACCAAATCTTATTAAAGTCTTCTGCTTCAAGCACTTTAGGGTCACGCTGGTATTCGAGTAGCTTGGCGTACTTCAAGTAGCTATTGAGTCCTGCGCTGATTGCTACGGTCATTCCATCGACCCCGCCCATAAAGCCTCGCTGAAATATATATTTGCGTACAAAGGCATTCAGGCCATGTACAAACGGTGAAAATGCATTGGCGCGCTTTCCTTTCTGGAACATGATCTTCGCTGCACGACCACTGAAATTGCGTCCTGGCTTCGCAAATAACTGCCCCAGGTTTTCGAACGAGTGGTGCACAATATCGGCGTTGATTCTTTTGGGATTCGCGGCTACTACGCTAGCGTGCTGCTTAACGTCCGCAAAGCGTGCATGCTGTCGGTTGTAGAGACGAATACAGTAATCGGGATACCAGCCACAGACCCTGATCCAGCGCGAACCGATCATGTTTCGCCGACGAAAGGCAAACGCATCATGCTCGGTGGCCGCAAGGTCAAGCTGACGAATGGCTGCGACCATTTCTGTTGTTAAACGTTCATCGGCGTCCAGGCTGAGCACCCAGTCGTGCTCCACATGCTCAAGTGCAATATTTTTTTGGATGCCATCACCGAGATAGGCCTGTTGAACCACCCTGGCGCCTAGCTCGCGAGCAATGGTAGTGGTTTGATCCTGGCTTCCTGAATCTACCACCACGATGTCGCCACATACTTGGCGAACTGACGCAATGCAGTCGGCAATATTGGCTTCTTCGTTAAAGGTAATAATATTGGCCGAAATCATGAAGCAGGCATCTCTTGCAAAAAGGCAGAAGTAATTTGTGCTGGGGAAAAGCGTTCCAGCCAACGCTCATCAATCGCGTAGCCGTCAGCTACAAGAACAGCATCGACACGGGCTGCTAAAGCCTCTGGTGTCATTTCACACAGATAAGCCTCCAGCTCGCCGGTCATAATATCACGTACCCCACCTGGGCAATCGACCGATACAATTGGCGTTTGGCAGGCCAGCGCTTCCAGCAGCACGATGCCCAAGCCTTCATGCGCAGAACTCAAGATAAATAGTCGTGCATGATGCATCCAAGGGTAGGGGTTTAATTGGCGGCCGACAAACGTAACGCGTTCAGCAATACCCAGCTCAGCGACTAGCGCCTCCAGCTCGCTGCGTAATGGCCCCTCACCGACAATGACCAGTGGTAGATGAGTTTGCATTTTGGCATATGCCCGCAGCAGCAGGTGGTGGTTCTTCTGCGGCACCAAGCGCGCGACGTTAAGTAAATAAGGGGTGGTGGGCCGTTCGGGTGTGTCTTCGTGCATTGCGCTTTGGATAGCCGCTATGGGGCATGGATTGGTGATCGTACGCAGCGATAGCGGCTGCACCGTCAGCGCTTGCATAGCCGTGGCAATCTGCTTTTCGACGCCGTGCGAGACGGTTATCAAGTGTTTGTCATGAAACAAGCAACGTGCCTTGAGTCGCTCCAGCCAGGGAGTATGTCCAGGAGAGGTTTTAACTATATTTTCCAGGACGTAACAGGCGCGGGGATCTTTGAAGGACCATACCGTTTCAAAGGTGCCAATGCCGCGAAAAATAATGCGGTCAAAAGTGCCATATTGGCGCTCTAGCCTGCGTATCTCACGACGAAAAAGCTTTCCGCCCCACCAGCCTGACAGTAGAAAATAGCTTTTTCGTACCACGCTATTCAGCAGGCGTGCGGCAATCTCGATCATGCCCCCTACCCCTGACATCCACATGGCCTGAGAAAGAGCGAAGTGGTGAATGTTTACCTGTTCGTTACCTGGTTCAAGTTGAGGAGGGCGCGGCTTGAAGTACATTAGGTGGCTTTCATGGCCGTGCTCGGCAAAGGCATCCGCAAGGTTTACCGCGACTCGCTCCATGCCGCCAATTTTTAAAGTACGCACGACAATTAATACCTTCATGTAGGCGAGTCCTTTTGGTGTGGCGGAAGTTGCATGACAGGGTTGTTTAGTCGCGCTGGCGCCGATTATTAAACCAGGATAGCGCATGCTTCAGGCGCTATGACAGGATGACTTAGGAGATGTGAATAATTTCATGACATTATTGAGTGAAAGTGCCCATACAAGTAATAGGCAAGTGAGAGAAGGCTATCGACGTGCCATGGTTTTCGTTAGCGAAGGAGCCCAGATTATTTCTAAAACAGGTCTGAAAGAGAAAGGTCATAGAAAGAGTCTAAACAATAATATCTATCTTAATCAATAAATTACACCATTATTTTGATTCAAAAAACAGCTCAAGATGCCCAAGACCTTATCCACCTAGCCATCTGTTTGCAATCGCATCTGCTGATGCCCTGCTAAGATTTCGCAGCAGGTTATCCCTATATGAATTAGGCTAGCACCAGTGTGGTTTCTGGTATCCTAATGCCTTTGAAAGAATCAAATGATAACACTTGGTGAGCAACGAGCGACTCGCTGGGTATTTCGAGGCAGGCGGAGAACTCACAACAGGAGTAGGCTGATAGATGGAACGGGTTAGAGAAAGGCCGCAATGCGGTTGGAAGACAAAAAATAATGCTGTTGGTTGGATCGCATTATCTATTTATGCTTTTTCGTGGCTTATCAATTTTGACGTCTCACGTGCGGCGGAGTCAGTATTCCTTTTATGCTTTGTCATTGCTTGGTTCAGAGAGCCTGACCCAACGGTTAAGTGGAATAAAGTTTTTCTACTTTTAATCGCTTTTGTTGCACTTCAGGTCGGAGTGCATTTCTTTGCGATAGAACGCTTTCCAGATGTAGCTGATGGGCAGATCAAAGCTGCACGGCATATGACCAAACTCTTCCTTTGTATCGCAGTGGCCTGGTGGCTGAGAGGCTCTATAAATGCCGCTAAGTATTTATTGTTTATCTTTTTAGCTGGAATCGTCACTTCTTTAGTTATTAATTCAAACACTGAAACTTGGATGGCGGGGCTATCAGGCGTTCGAGTCGATTTTGGGTACACTAATGCCCAACATACAGCCTTTTACTTGGGTCTACTGCTGATCATGGGAGGGGGCTGGTTTGTCAGCTGTCTTCGCTGCGGCGCTAATAAACCCGAATGGGGTCTGGCATTGGTCTTGACGCTACTTGGTTTGGTGGGCGTCGTTGTGACCCAAACTCGGGCGGTCTGGTTAGCCCTGACCGTGATATTACTAAGCTTAATTGTCATTAACTTATTTCGTTTCGTTAAGCAAAGAAAGCGACGTTGGTTGCGCCCCAAACTAGTGTTTCCAGCTGTTGCCCTAGTAGGTGTGTTCACACTTATAATGATCACGATGGTGCCGGTCATTGAAAAGCGGCTGTTAGATGAGCAGGATGTGATCGAAACTATCGGACAAGGCAATCTAGATGACATCCCTCTCAGTAGTATTGGGATTCGTATTCATACCTGGGTGTATGGATGGGGAAAAGTTAAGGAAAGGCCCCTGACGGGATGGGGACCTAAAAGCCGAAACTCGCTGATTGATGAAGGGCCTTTTCCCGAGTGGATAAAAGAAATGTTTGGACATTTCCATAACGTCTACCTGGAAATCCTATTGGCGTATGGTGTCTTAGGGCTGGCAGCGCTGACTGCGCTGACGGTGATGGTGCTCCGAGGAACAATTATATTACTTGGGGGGGGGCACCAATATTTGGGGATGGGAATGCTCGCATCGTGGGCCTTTTTCTTCATCATAAACTTATTTGAGTCCTACCTGATTTTCAGTTCCGGTATGTATTTTTTCATCATTTTCGGTGGGATCGGGATGTCTTTCTATCTGTTCGGTGAAAAACGCCTGACCAATACAGAGGCACAATGAATATTGTTCTGTGTGCAGATGATTCCTATGCTCGGTATGGTTCTGTGGTTATGGCTTCGATTATTGCCAATGCCATTAATATTGAACAGATCCGCTTTTTCATGCTGACGCCTGGCGTGAGCGAGGAAACTAAAAATAGCCTACGCGAATCCGTTGAGCGATCCGACGCTGCCCTTGATATCATCGACGTCGACGTGGCGGCGTTGCAAGGACTCAAGGCGGGTCGCTTTGGTCTCGCGGCGCTGCTTCGCCTGCTGATGCATCGTTATCTGCCTGCCGATTGTAAACGCATCATCTACCTTGACTGTGATGTGTTAGTTCGAAGCGACCTCTCCGAGTTATGGTCTATGCCGCTCCATGGTTATATCGCTGCGGCTACCATTAACCTATATAGCTCTTCCAGCGGGGGGGCTCGAAAGTTACCAGATGGCTACTTCAACTCAGGGGTAATGCTGATCGATCTGATGTCTTGGCGTGAAAAGCGTGTGGGTGAAAGGGCTCTGGAGTGTCTTGAGAGAGAGGGCGACAACTTTCGGTATCCAGACCAGGATGCCCTGAATCGGATACTGGAAGGGGATTGGTGCTCGCTACCGGTTGAGTGGAATTTTCAACCGACGGCCTATGCGGCTGTAGAGAAGCGCTACCCGCATCTGGTTCCCCATATGGCCTCTCTGGAAACGGCTATTCGCCATCCGCGTATCGTGCACTTCATTGGGTCGATTAAGCCATGGCATGCCAAATGTGTGCATCCTTTCCAGGAAGACTTTATTGCCTATTCTCGCCATACTGCTTGGCCTATTGATAGCAAGGCATTGGCGTCCTCGCTATCGTGGAGGGAACGCATCCGTATAGCACTCAAGCAGCCTAAGATTCGCCGTCGTCGTCGATTAACCCAGGCCTAGTCCTCATAATTCAAAAACTGTAACCGAGTTCAATAAAGCGTAGGTCAGCTTGTTGCTCTATATCCTTGAATGATAGGGGAGGTTGGCGTAGCAGGTTTAAATTTGTGTATAGACCTCTCCAGTCTCTCTAAATTCGTTTTCCTCCACTTCCCTGGAGAGCGCAGCCTGCAGCGGTCAAAATCAATCAGCCAAGGCTCACCACTGGGGTCGATCAAAATATTACGCGCGTTCAGGTCGACATGATCTAGCCCTGCTTGGTGAAAGCGTCGAATTATCCCGCCGACGCGGTGTAACAGCGCTTCATCAGCTTGATCGTTGACCAACAGCTCGGCCAGCGCTTTTGCACCGGCAATACGCACGGTAATCAACGCGGCCTCATAAGTAAGCCCATAGCGGATAACACAGCCTGCTACAGGACGGGGCACTGGCAGGCCTTGCTCGAAAAGCGCAGCAGTCAATCGTAGCTCGCGAAATGCTCGAGTGCGCTCAGCGCCGGTCCATAAGTAGCGTTTTTCACTGAGCTTGGCTGCAATGCCGCCTCGGCAATAGGGCCTTAACACCCACTGTTCGGTCGGAGTTACCTGTAAAAACAGGCTGCTGCCCCGGCCTGGGGCTTCACCCACTATTAATCCCTGTTCACGCCAGTATTCATCAGTGAACAGAGCAGGATCCATTTGGTGTGTTCCCGGCGCGTCACATAAACTGTCTACATCATGTAAAATCAGCCCATTTTTCTGCCGGAGTGCCGCTAAGCGCATGAAGCCCTCTCTGCCTGTTCAGCCTAACCACATTGCCATTTTGCGCCTCTCCGCTCTAGGAGACGTGTGCAATCTCGTGCCCACGGTACGGGCGTTGCAGCGCCAGTGGCCCGATGCGCGCATTACCTGGATTATCGGCAAGGGGGAGCACAGTCTACTGGCGGGGCTTTCCGGGGTCGAGTTCGTTGTTTACGACAAAGCGACCGGTATTGCCGGAATGCGTGCGCTTTGGCGACAGCTTGCCGATACGCGCTTCGATGTACTGCTGCATATGCAACAGGCCATCCGTGCCAGCGTGCTGTCCCTTGGGCTTAAAGCCAAGGTGCGTGTGGGCTATGACAAGGCGCGCGCCAAAGATGCTCAGCACTGGTTCACCCAGCATCAGCTTGCGCCGCACCCTAATGCCCATGTATTGGAGTCATTCATGGACTTCGCCCGGGTGCTGGGGGTAGAGGATGAACGGTTAGAGTGGAATCTGCCGGTCACCGACACCGCACGCAATGAAGCACAGGTTATCAGTGGTGAGGCGCCTTACCTAGTGATCAACCCTTGCAGCAACGTGCGCCTGCGCAACTTTCGCAACTGGTCAGTGGAGGGCTATGCCAGCGTCATTGAGCATGCCTGGGTGCAGTACGGTCTCAAAAGCGTGCTGACCGGTGGCGGCAGTGCCCTGGAGCGGGAGATCGGCGATCAAATCGAAGCGCTTTGCCAGCCGGGTAGTGTGATTAACGCCATTGGCGGCACCTCCCTGAAAGGGGTGTTGGCCCTGATTGATCACGCTCAAGCGGTGATCGCGCCGGATACCGGGCCTATTCATATGGCCAATGCGATGGGAACCCCAGCACTGGGCCTGTACGCGTCGACCAATCCCCAGCGGGCCGCCCCCTATTTATGGCGCGACTTTGCGGTCAACGCCTACCCTCAGGCGGTTCGCACCTATCTGCATAAGTCAGTAGACGAAGTGAGTTGGGGCCAACGGGTGCGCCACCCAAGCGCCATGATGCTGATAAAAGCCGACGACGTTATCGCCAAACTGGATACATTGCTGGCGCATGCCGCTTCAACTGCCAGCCCAAGGAGCATTGATGAAAATTGATTTAACCGCGTTAGAGCACGCCCGTGTGCTGGTGGTCGGCGACGTGATGCTGGATCGCTACTGGCATGGCGGTACCTCACGCATATCTCCGGAAGCGCCCGTGCCGGTGGTGCGCGTGGAAGATGTTGAAGACCGCCCAGGTGGTGCGGCCAATGTGGCGTTGAACATTACCTCGCTGGGTGGCCACGCGGTGTTGGCGGGTGTCGTCGGTAATGATGAAAACGCAAAACTGCTCGAAGCCAGCTTAACCGCTTCCGATGTAAGCACTTACTTCCAACGCAGCGCTGAAATACCCACAATTACCAAGCTGCGTGTGATGAGCCGTAACCAACAGCTATTGCGTTTGGATTTCGAGCAGCCATTGGACGGTGTCGAGACTAGTGAGCTAGTGACTCAGGTAGCAAAGGCGCTGCCCGACTGCGACGTGGTGATTCTTTCCGATTACGGTAAAGGCACGCTGAACCAGGTTGAGAACCTGATAGCCAACGCCAGGGCCCAGGGCAAGCGGGTGCTGATCGACCCGAAAGGACAGGACTTCAGCAAGTATCGCGGGGCGAGTTTAATTACACCCAACCTGACGGAGTTTGAAGCGGTGGTCGGTGCCTGTGCAACTGATGCGGAACTATCCACGAGAGGCGAAGCGCTACGTGCCGAGCTTGAGCTGGAAGCGCTGCTGGTGACGCGCAGCGAAAAGGGCATGACCCTGATTCGTGAAGGGCACGCGCCGCTGCATTTGCCGACCCGGGCTCAAGAAGTCTTCGATGTGACAGGGGCAGGGGATACAGTGATTGGCTTGATGGGACTGGCATTAGCGGCAGGGCATGCCTTTCCTGAAGCGATGATGCTGGCCAATTTGGGGGCAGGGCTGGTAGTGGCCAAACCGGGCACAGCCACGCTCTCGATCGCCGAGCTCTACACCGCGCTACACGGCGATAAATTAGCCGAGTTTGGGGTAATTGAGCCTGCTGTACTGATAGAGGCTGTAAGGGCCGCCCAATTGCGCGGTGAGCGGGTGGTCATGACCAACGGCTGCTTTGATATTTTGCACGCAGGCCACGTCGCTTACCTGGAGCAGGCGAAGCGCCTGGGTGACCGTTTGATCGTTGCGGTTAACGATGATGCCTCCATTGGCCGCCTGAAAGGGCCTAAGCGTCCGATTAATCCGCTTAACCGGCGCATGCAGGTGTTGGCGGGGTTAGGGGCCGTCGATTGGGTCGTGCCGTTTAGTGACGATACCCCTCAGGCGCTGATCGAAGCGGTGCTACCCGATATATTGGTCAAAGGCGGCGACTATCGTCCAGAAGATATAGCCGGGGGCGCGGCCGTTGTCGCTAATGGTGGTGAGGTTAAAGTATTGGGCTTTGAAGATGGCGTTTCGACCTCGGCGATGATTAGCTCCATTCTAGATCGCGAGCGCTAATGTCTTCATCCGCCTGGCCCCGGCTTGCCTACTCTGCGGCGTTGTATGCGCTTTCCCCGCTGATTAGTTGGCGTATCTGGCGTGAGCAAGTACTCACTTACTCACGCTTTCAGCGGCTGGGGTTACGCCTCGAGCCGCTGCCCCCCGCGCCACGTATTTGGTTGCACTGTGCCTCGGTGGGAGAAGTACGCGCCGCTCGACCGCTGATTGAGGGACTACTAGCGCGTTATCCAGCGCATAGCCTGCTGGTCACAACTATGACCGCGACCGGGGCCCAGCAGTCCCAAGCGCTCATTAGTGAACAAACACCCGCCGATCAAGCAAGGCTTGCCCACCGTTTTCTGCCATTGGACTTTCCTGGTGCAGCTAAACGCTTTGTG
The DNA here is from genome assembly GCF_976980765.1 of Halomonas sp. NYA30. Classification (NCBI taxonomy): domain Bacteria; kingdom Pseudomonadati; phylum Pseudomonadota; class Gammaproteobacteria; order Oceanospirillales; family Halomonadaceae; genus Halomonas; species Halomonas sp. NYA30. Next base: position 25,161 of record NZ_OZ334477.1, read on the forward strand.
CGTAGCGTTCAGCCCGAACTCGCGATCCTGTTTGAAACCGAGCTATGGCCTAACCTGATTCACGCCTGTCGCCAGCAGGGAGTGCCTGTGGCCGTAGTGAATGGTCGCTTATCGCCCCGCGCCTTTAAGCGTTACCAACGTTTGCGTCCACTAATGGCCAGCACGCTCGCCGAGATTAGCTGGCTAGCCGTCAAATCACCGGCAGATGCCGAACGCTTTAATGCCCTCGGCTGCAGCGCGGGTATCACCCACACAGTTGGCTCGCTGAAATTTGAGATGGCTAGCCAAGATAGGGTGCTGGAAGAGGGTGAGCACTTACTTCAACAGTGGGGAGAACGTCCAGTTTGGGTAGCAGGCTCCACCCGAGAAGGCGAAGAAGCGCTTCTGCTTAACGCCCATCGCCAATTGCTGAAAAGTTGCCCTAATGCGTTGCTGGTATTAGTTCCACGTCACCCCCAGCGCTTTGATGACGTCGCTAAGCTTTGCTTAACAGAAGGCTGGACACTAAGTCGTCGCAGCCAGCAACAGCTCGTAACGGCGCAAACCCAGGTTTACCTGGGGGATACACTCGGGGAGCTGGCGATGCTTTATGCCGCAGGCAGTGTGGCCTTTGTAGGGGGCAGCCTAGTGCCGCTGGGCGGACACAATGTGCTTGAACCGGCGGCACTAGGCCGGCCGGTGCTTAGCGGCCCCTCGATTGAGAACTTTGCCGACGTGGCTGAGCCGCTTCAAGCAGCAGGTGCACTAACACTGGTCGATAGCCCGGATACGTTGGCAGACGCCTTGGCGGGCTACTTTGCTAACCCTGAGCACGCCCAGCAGGCTGGGCGTGCTGGCTGCGCGGCGATTGAAACACAAAAAGGCGCATTGGCCCGGACGCTGTCTGGATTAGAAGCGCTGTTGCCCCGATAACGCAGTGCCTTTATTGACGCATTTTGATTAACGCGCCATTCGCTCTACGCCATCCGCTGTACCCAGCAGTAGAACATCGGCGCCACGGGCGGCAAACAGGCCATTGGTGACCACTCCAACGATGGCATTGATACGCGCCTCCATGGCTACCGGGTCTTCGATCAAAAATTCAAAGCAGTCGATGATTTGGTTGCCATTGTCGGTGACTACCCCCTGGCGATAAACCGGCTCGGCACCAAGCGCTACCAGCTCGCGGGCGACATAAGAGCGAGCCATGGGGATGACTTCAACCGGTAGCGGAAAATGACCTAACTGAGGCACGTACTTTGAGCCATCGGCAATGCAGATAAAGCGTTCGGCACAGGCAGCCACAATTTTTTCGCGAGTTAGCGCAGCACCACCGCCTTTAATCATATGTAAGTTGGCATTTACTTCGTCTGCGCCATCGATGTAAAAAGGGACTGTGCCAACGCTGTTGAGCTCAAACACCTCAATGCCCAGTTTCTCAAGGCGCTCGGCGCTTGCCTTAGAGCTCGCCACCGCGCCTTTAAAGTGATGGCGTAGGGGGCCCAGGCGATCAATAAACAGGTTAGCCGTGGAGCCGGTGCCAATGCCTAAGATGGTATCCTTTTCCAATTGAGATTTAATTTCTGCAATGGCGGCATCCGCCACGGCGGCCTTTAATTCATCCTGGTTCATAGCTTGGTTCATAAAAAGCCTTGTGAGTCAGAGGAGAGTTAGAGAAAAGAGATAGTGGCGCTAGTATAACGACCTAAACGTTGCCTGCCGATGGAAACGCGGCTAGACGCCGCTATACGTAATCTGCTACCAATGAAAGCTTTGTCCGCTCACGTTTTTCTCTTGGGATACCCGCATGCTCGAAGCAACCGTCAAAAAGATCCTCCAAGCCCGCGTTTATGAAGCCGCTTGTGAGACACCGATTTCCCCTGCACCCTTTTTGTCGCGTCGTTTCAACAACCAGATTTTGATTAAGCGCGAAGATCTACAGCCGGTATTTTCGTTCAAGATCCGTGGCGCTTATAACAAAATGGCGCAGCTCACCCAGGCTCAAAAAGATAAAGGTGTCATTGCCGCCTCCGCCGGTAACCACGCCCAAGGGCTGGCCATGGCCGCCAAGCTGATGGGGGTCAAAGCCGTCATTGTGATGCCGCGCATAACCCCCGATATCAAGGTGCAGGCGGTGCGTGCCCGGGGCGCCAAGGTCGTCCTCAAAGGGGATGCTTTCGCCGCTGCCGTCGAGCATGCACAAGAGCTGATCAAAGAGCATGGCTACACCTATATTCCGCCGTTTGACGATATCGATGTTGTGGCCGGTCAAGGCACCATCGGCGTGGAAATTCTGCGCCAACACGCTGGGCGTTTAGATGCCATCTTCGTGCCGGTTGGTGGTGGTGGGTTGATCGCCGGTGTCGCGGCTTATGTGAAGTACCTACGCCCGGATATCAAAGTGATCGGTGTGGAAGCCGAAGACAGTGCCTGCCTAAAAGCCGCATTGGAGGCGGGTGAGCGTGTGGTGCTCGACCAAGTGGGCGTATTTGCCGAAGGCGTTGCGGTGGCGCAAATCGGCGAGGTGCCGTTTTCGTTGATCAAAGATCTGATCGACGGCGTTATCACCGTTAATACCGATGAAATGTGTGCGGCGGTGAAAGATATTTTTGAAGATACCCGTGCAGTGGCAGAAACTTCTGGCGCGCTTTCGCTGGCGGGGCTGAAAAAATATATCCAGCAGACCGGTGCTGAGGGCGAAACGCTGCTGTGCATTAACTCAGGCGCCAATACCAATTTTGACCGCCTACAGCACATTGCCGAGCGCACAGAGCTAGGCGAGCAGCGTGAAGCGATCCTGGCGGTGACCATTGCCGAGAACCCCGGCAGCTTTAAAAAGTTTTGCCGCACGCTGGGCAAGCGCATGGTGACCGAGTTTAGCTATCGCTACGCTGACAGCAGCGAAGCGCATATCTATGTAGGCGTGCAGGTGAAGCCCGGCGGTGAAGATCGTCAGGCAGTAATCGACAAGCTGCGTGACGGTGGCTACCAAGTGGAAGACCTGACCGACAATGAGTTAGCGAAGTTGCATATTCGCCACCTAAGCGGCGGCCGTCCCAGCGAGCGTTTTGAAGAAGAAGTGTACCGTTTTGAGTTCCCCGAGCGCCCCGGTGCGCTGATGAACTTTTTGACGCAGTTACCCCACGACTGGAACATCTCGTTGTTTCACTATCGCAACCATGGCGCAGCCTATGGTCGCGTATTGGTGGGTATGCAAGTGCCCAACGGTGATCGCACCCATGTGGCGGAGTATTTAGACGCCATCGGTTACCGTTACTGGCGCGAAAGCGATAATCCGGCCTACCGACTGTTTATGGCTTAAAGTTGCCTTGCGGTGAGTAAAAGGTATGAGCAAATAGTTGTGTGTAAGTGGTTGCTTACCTTAAACGTCAGAGCTGCTAGTGGCTTAACGTAACTTAATCCTCAGAAATGGGGCTAAAAAATGTCGTTAAACCAGTTGTCAACGGTGGCCTAATAGCCCTATAGTCGTGAGCGAAATTAAGCAAATCTGCCACCCTTTTAAAACAGTAAAGTGTGGTGGATTTAGCACATTCGGCAACGGCAAAGGTGTTGGAGAAGCGGCATGCGGCGGAAGAAGCCTGATATGGTAATGGCGTTGATGGTGGTTTTTGCATTAGGTGTACTTGCTACCGGCTATGCGCAGGCGTTGTCGGGAAGCTAATCCCCGCAAGGTGACAAATAGCATATGAGAGAGGCTGATCCTTTATTGGGTCGGCCTTTTTTGTAGCGGTTTATTGGCGGCGTACGCAGCCTTGGTCGCTGACGACTACCTGTAAAGGCACATCCCATGGCTCCACAGGCAGAGAAGCCACCTGTTGACAGGCATGGGCGACGCCGATCAGGGTAGGCGACGGCCCAGGGCGATGCATGAACGCCAAGCTACGGTCGTAAAATCCGCCCCCCATGCCCATGCGGTTAGCATTACCATCAAAGCCAACCAGCGGCACAATCAGCGTATCTAGCGCCCAGGCCGGTAGCCGGTTGCGCTGCTGAGCGCTAAAGCGTAAATCGGGCTCCCAAATACCAAAGCGGTTTTTTACCATTGGGGTATCGGGCCGGTAGGCGACGAACCAGAGGGTATTCGTGCTGAAAGGACGTAAAACAGGTAAATAAACCTCGACGTTACGTTTGCGCAGCCAGGGAAGCAGCGGCATTGGGTCAATTTCACCGTTGACGGGCAGGTACAGGCTTATACGCCGTGCGCGGCGGATTTCAGGCAGGGTTTTCAGGTGCTGACACAAGCGCTGGGCCGCAAGGCGCTGCTCATGCTGAGAAAGGGCTTGGCGTTGGCGACGTAAAAAGCGGCGAAGTGCGCGCTTATCCTCGTCGTGATGGAGGCTTTCCATGCATAGGTTCTCTCTTGCAGGGGTGTTCTCCAGAGTGCCGCTGTCGTTCTGGCCCTGAACCTACTGGTTCAGGTGGGTGGCCGCAGCCAAACCGTCAGGCTTTCCGACGCACGGACATGCACACGGGTCTGGCTAGCATTTGGCCCCCTGGGTATTACGCATAGGCTCGAGGGACTATAACGACTGGCGCACACCCCAGAGAACCCCGCCATCCTAACAGAGCGATGGCTAATGCCAAAGGGCTGGGTGAAACGTTCGCTGAGTTTTTAGGCCGTTTGTAGCGCTTTTAAACAATGTCCAGGGGAAACAACGTATGGGTAAACAACGCCTGAGGTAAACAATGACTAGGGCTGGCGTGTTTTGGCCAACGCCCGTTCAAGGCGATCATTTAACCGATTCAGGTTCGCCTCACCGGCGCGGTGTTCGTCCATGGCTTCAAGCAGCTCATGGGTGATATTGAGGGCCGCCATGATAGCAATTCGCTCACTACCCAGTACGCTGCTTTGGGCATTGATACCCTGCATAGCGCGATCAAGATAGCGCGCGGCGCGGTCAAGTTTGGCTTCTTCGCCCGTGTCGCAGGCAATGATATAGCCGCGCCCTAACAGGGTTATTTCTTTGGTTGGCCGCTTGGCATTACTCATCAAAGACTCCAGCACGGGCCAGCAGGGGGCCCAATGCGTTAACATCACAGCACAGGAAGATAGGTGCCACTCACTATAAGAGAGGCGCTTGTGCGCGGTCAACGCGCAAGCCCTATCACCCATACTCCCAGTGCCACAAATGAATACGAGGTTATCAAATACTATGTCATTGATTGATGAGCGTCAGGACTTTTCTGACGTCGCGGATGTTTTTCTACTGCATGGCAGCATGCAATCTCCGGCTTTCTTGGATGGCCGTTTGTGCGCGCTGCTGGCGCTGCGCGATGTGAGTGCTGAGGACTGGTTGGACGAAGTCTGCCAGAGCTTAGGCGTTGAACAGCCACGCGATCAGCCAAGTGCCGAGCGGCTATTAGGCTGGCGGCGGCAAACCGTAGAGGCGCTCAGCGCCAGCGACCTGGACTATACGCCGCTGCTGCCGGATGAACTGTTCTCACTGGCCGAGCAGGCGCAGGGCCTGAAAGAGTGGACGCTAGGCTTTATCGAGGTGGTCGACGAGGTAGCTGACAGTGAATTGCGTGAGCGTTGGTCACAGGCGCTGCGCGAGGCACTGAGTGACCTGGAAGGGTTAGGCCGCATCGATACCGATATTGATGACAGCCCCGAGAACGAAAATGACCTGTTTGCGCTGACTGAGCATGCTCGTATGGCCGCCATGCTGCTGTATACCGAGCAGCACCCCGGCATGCCGCAAGTAGAGCAAACCGACGCCCCCGTTCATTAATCACTTAGCCTGGAGCCTTTATGCTGTCAGAGACCGTGCTGCCCGAGATGTTACCTCGCCCCCCCGCCATTAGCGTAGCGGAGTATCGCCAGCGCCGTGATGCCTTGATGGCGCAGCTACCGGATAACGCCGCGGTAGTGCTTCCCGGCGCTGGGCTGATGACCCGCTCACGGGACAGTGAATTCGCCTTCCGTCAGAACAGTGATTTTTACTACCTGACCGGCATTCGCGAACCGGACGCGCTGCTGGTGCTGCTGCCGGGGCGAGCAGAAGGCGAAAGCGTGGTGTTCTGCCAGGACCGAGACCCCACCATGGAAGCGTGGACAGGGCGTCGGCTGGGAGCCGCTGGCGTGGTGGCCGAGCATGGGATTGACCAGGCATTCGAAAACGCGGATCGCGATGAGCAGCTGGTCGAGCTGCTGACGGGGCGCGAATTGCTCTATCTACCCCTTGATAATGGTGAGGCAGTCGCCGTGGCTGAAGAGGCCCTACACAGTGCTCAGGCAGGGCTTAGGCGCGGGCGGCCAGCGTTGAAGGGCTGGTTGGACATTAGTCCATTGATCCACGCCATGCGGCTGATCAAGAGTGAGGCCGAGATTGCCCTGCTCAAGCATGCGGCGATGATATCCGCACGGGCTCATCGGCGTGCCATGCAAGTATGTCGCCCTGGGCTCAGCGAATTCCAGCTCCAGGCCGAACTAGAGCATGAGTTTGTCTGGCAAGGCGCCAGTGGCCCGGCCTACAGCACGATTGTCGGCAGCGGTGCCAACGCCTGTGTCCTGCACTATATTGAAAACAGCGCGCCGCTGTGTGATGACGGTCTGGTATTGATTGATGCGGGCGCCGAATTTGAGCTGTACGCCGGCGATATCACCCGTACGTTTCCGGTCACTGGGCGGTTCAGCGATGCTCAGCGGGCGCTGTATCAGGTTGTACTCGACGCCCAGGTGCGCGCCGTTAGCGCTGTCCAGCCGGGTGCCACACTGGCGAATATTCATCAGGGCGTGGTGCATGACTTAACCGCTGGGCTGATTGAACTTGGCCTGCTGGAAGGTGACGTTCAGGCGCGCATTGATGATGAGAGCTATCGACGCTTTTATCTGCACTCGACGTCACACTGGTTGGGGCTGGACGTACACGATGTTGGTACCTATCGCCTGGACGAGCAAACGCCGCGCCCCCTTGCTCCAGGCATGGTACTCACCGTAGAGCCCGGCCTCTATATTCCCAGCGATGACGATATTCCTGATGCCTATCACGGTATTGGCATTCGTATTGAAGACAATGTGGTTGTGACGAAGGATGGGCATGCTGTGCTGACGGCGGACGTGCCCAAGCAGGTGGCTGATATTGAGGCCTTAATGGCTAAATAATAACCAGTATTTAGAGCATTAATTGTACGTTATGTAAATTACGTTACGAATTATTAGTTGCCTCTAGAGTGCGGCGGTATGGCGAGGGAGAAGCCGATGCAACGGGCTAAACAGATGACTGATCATGACACTGCTCAAGCGCTGACCCATGACATTGTGATTGTGGGCGGTGGGTTAGTGGGGGCGAGCCTAGGCTGTGCTCTTGCGCCGCTGATTGAGCGCTACGGCTGGCGGGTAGCCGTGATTGAATCGGCACCGTTAACGGCGCAGTCGCTGGAAAGCGCCTGGCAACCCAGCTTTGATGCACGGGCCAGCGCGATCGCCGAAGGCTCTGCTCAGCGCTTCGAGCAGTTGGGTGTGTGGGAAGCGATGCGTCATGAGGCGACACCGATCAAGCGTATTCATATCAGTGAGCGTGGACGCCTGGGGGCGACACGGCTGAGTGCTGACGAGCTGGGCGTCGCGGCACTGGGCCACGTGATTCCCAACGCCTGGATGGGGCGTGTACTGCATCGGCATCTAGCCGAGCTACCGCTGGAGTGGCACTGCCCCGCGAAGGTGGAGCAGCTAACCCCCGTAGCGGGCGGGCATCATCTCAAGCTCTCGGATGGTAGCCAGCTTACTGCTGGCTTGACGGTATTGGCAGATGGGGGGCGGTCTGGGCTTAAAGAGCAATTGGGTATTGGCAGCCGCCGAGAGCCTTACCAGCAGACAGCTTTGATCGCGCATGTGGGCGTTAGCCAGCCTCATGAGGGGGTCGCTTACGAACGCTTTACCGCCCAAGGGCCAATGGCCCTGCTGCCACTGCCGGGTCAAGCCATGGAGTTGATATGGACGCATCCTAGCGGTAGCGAAAAAGCGCGTATGGCACTGCCGGAGCGTGAATTTCTGCTTCAGCTACAGCAGGCGTTTGGTGATCGAGTGGGCCGGTTTACGCAGCTGGGTGCCCGACATGCTTATCCGCTCTCACTGGTAACCGCCGAGGAACCGGTACGGCCGGGGCTGGCGGTATTGGGCAACGCTGCCCACGCTCTGCATCCGGTCGCGGGGCAAGGGTTTAACCTAGCACTGCGCGGGGTGATGGATCTGGTCGATGCCTTGGAGCAGGGGGAACTGGCGAAGCGACCGCTGGGGGATATGGTCACACTGCAGGCCTTCGAGAAGCAGCGCTCACGGGATCGCGCCAATGTGATTCGCTTTAGCGACGGCCTGGTGCGGCTGTTCGGGCTCTCCTTTCCGCTGTTGCCCCATGCTCGTGCGGCTGGCTTGATTGGCCTGAACCTGGTGGGGCCGTTAAGACGAGGACTGGCCAGACGTGCCATGGGCCTGGAACGCTAGGCTATCTACAATCAATAGCTGCGCTCGCTGGCGCTAGTTAAAAGGATTTCTATGCAGACTGACTCAGCTACTGCAAAGCCGCCGGTTGAGCGCTTTGAGGCCATCATTGTCGGCGGCGGCATGGTCGGTACCGCGCTCTGTGCGCTGTTGGCACAGGCGGGGATGAAAGTCGCGTTGGTCGAGGCAAGGCCTGCGCCAATAGGTCTTGATAAGGCCACTGGCCCGCTACCTGCTCCGCGCGTTAGCGCATTAACGCCGGTTTCCCAGCGCTTGCTGGCGCATGTGGGCGCTTGGCCCGCCATGCAGGCAACCCGTGTAACGCCCTACCGCGGCATGCAGGTGTGGGATGCCGAAGGCAGTGGCGAAATCGCTTTTTCCGCTGATGAGGCGGGCGTGGCGGTGCTTGGCCATATCGTTGAGAACACGGTCACGCTGGCCGCACTCAATCGTCAAGTGCTAGACCATCCCAACGTCACGACGTTTTTTGGTGCTAGCCCGCAAGCGCTGCAGCGTGCCAATAGCCATGCTGCCAATGGCAATCGTGCTAGCGGGGACTGGCTGATACTTGACGATGGGCGCCAGCTACACGCGCCGCTTATCGTGGCCGCCGACGGTGCTCACTCGGTGCTGCGTGAGATGGCGGGTATTGAGGTAGCCAGCGACGATATGCAACAGCACGCTGTCGTGACCACGGTGCAGTGCGCCAAGCCTCATGGCGGCACGGCGCGGCAAGCATTTATTGATGGCCGGCCGCTGGCATTCCTGCCTTTAACCGTGGAAGGCAATGAGCATTACTGCTCTATCGTCTGGTCAACCACCCCAGAGCACGCCGATGAATTGAGCGCGCTGTCTCGTGGCGCACTGGGGGAGGCGCTTGGGGAAGCGTTTGGTCATCGTCTAGGAGGCGTTACTGCCTGCGACAAGGCCCACCGTTTTCCGTTAGTGCAGCGCCATGCCCGGCACTATGTGCAGCCGCATTTTGCGCTGGTGGGGGATGCGGCCCACAGTATTCATCCGCTGGCAGGCCAGGGGGTGAATCTGGGGCTGATGGATGCGGCGGTACTGGCCGAAGAGGTGGTACACGCATGGCAGCGTGGCGCTCCTTGGGGAGAACTGAGTACGCTAAGGCGCTATGAGCGGCGTCGGCGCTTTGATAATAGCGCCATGCTGGGGTTGATGAAGGGCTTTAAGGTACTGTTTGGCAGTCACGATCCGGCGTTGACGCTGATGCGCAACCTGGGCATGAGCGGCATGAACCAGTTGGTGCCACTGAAGCGTGTATTGATGCGGCAGGCGACCGGAGAGCGTGGCCGCCTGCCGCTCACGTGCCGTTAAATTAGGCTGTCGTTAACGCCGCTGGCGATCCACCACATTAAGTGCCTTGAGTAGGTTGAGTGCTTCGCTAAGCTGGTAATCGTCAAGTAGCCGCTCGGCCATCTCCTGTCGATCACGGGGCGCCTGCTGGGCGCTTAGGTGGCCTTCAAGGTCGGCTTCGCGAATTTCACGGCGGCTTTCGGCGACTTCCAGGCGACCGCGGACCACTTCTACATCGGGTTCAATACCCTGGGCCTGGATAGAGCGCCCGTTGGGGGTGTAGTAGAGCGCTGTCGTCAGCTTCAAGCCTTCGCCATTGCCTAGCGGCATGATCTGCTGCACTGACCCCTTGCCAAAGCTATCGGTGCCCATGATGACGCCGCGTCGTTGATCCTGCAGCGCACCGGCGACAATTTCTGCCGCTGACGCACTGCCGCCGTTGATCAGCACCACCAGCGGCACATCACTAGCCGGCGTGGTGGGGGAGGCAGAGAACGACATTTCGGTATCCGAGAGGCGACCCTCGGTATAGACGATCAGCCCTTCGTCCAGGAACAGGTCGGTAATGCCAACGGCGGCCTGCAGCACACCGCCGGGATTATTACGTAAATCGAGTATCAACCCTTCCAGTGGCTGATCCTGTGCCATGCGCTCCAGCGCTTCGCGGGCCTGATCAGGCGTGCGCGATTGGAATTGGCTGATGCGTAGGTAACCGTAACCCGGTTCAAGCAGCTCGTGCTTAACGCTCTCGCTGCGAATAATTTCGCGGGTTAGGGTGAACTCGCGCGGCGTGTCTTCCCCTGAACGCAGCACGCTAATGCGAATCTCTGTGTCGGGTTCGCCGCGCATCAGGGTTACCGCTTCCTGCAGCGACATGCTGTCGGTAGGCGTACCGTCGATGGCCACGATAATGTCGCGGGACTGTAAACCGGCGCGTGAGGCCGGGGTGTCATCGATAGGCGTGATGACCATCAATTGGCCGTTCTCTGTGCCCACTTCGATACCAATGCCGCCAAATTCGCCCTGGGTCGACTCTCGCAGGCTTTGGTACTCCTCCTCGTCCAGGTAGGCGGAGTGGGGGTCAAGCTCGCTCAGCATGCCGCGCATGGCATTGCGCAGCAGCGTGCGATCGTCGACCTCTTCAACGTAAGCACGTTTGATGCGTTCAAACACCTCGGCGAAGGTCTGGATATCTTCAAGGGGGAGTTCGTTAGAGACAGGCTCATCCACCACGCTGCTACTGGCTGGTTGAGCAAGTAACGGTAGCGGGGCCGACAGTAAAACAATCGGCAGCAGGGTAGCCAAGAAGCGCTTGGCGGGGGTGGATACCCCGGTAACAGATAGCGTCATGCAGACTCCGCAGGGCGATAGGTGGCGTCGTGGTGCGTCACCTTGAAATAGTAGCTGGAATAACATTAACAACTGAGTCATTTATAAACTGAGATATTTATAATAGTGCAGCTTATCCCGTCAGCGGCGCGCAATCCAACGCTGCGGATTAATGGGTTCACCGCCTCGGCGCACTTCAAAGTAAAGCGCGGCGCGGTTCTGGCCACCGCTGACCCCCACACGGCCGATTTCATCGCCGCGGCTGACCTGCTGTCCAGGTCTAACGCTGAACTGCTGCAGGTGTGCGTGCAGCGTCATGATTTGGTCGCCATGATCGATAATGAGCAGGTTGCCAAACCCCCGCATCCAGTCGGCAAACACTACGCGGCCGGTATGAACAGCGGTCACCGGCGTGTCTGCGTTGGCTTGAATGACAATGCCGTTGTAGTGCACACCATCGCGATGGTGGAAATTGCTACTGATGGAGCCCTGTACTGGCCAAGGTAAATCACCTTGGGTACTGACAATATGCGTAGTGGGCGATGGTTCGGCAAGTTTTGCCATCTCGGCTTGGATATTGCGCAGCACCCGTTCGGCTTCTTCGCGGCTTTGATTGAGATCGGTTAGCCGCTCTTCTTCGCTGCCGTAACGGTCATCCAGGTTAGAAACAACGCCACGCCGTTCGGTCGTGCGCTCGGCAAGCAGCGCGCTTTGTTCTTCAAGCTCCTCGGCCAAGTCATCAAGACGCGCTTGCCGCTCGGCTAATTCACGCTGGGTATCGGCCAGGGCAGAATCGAGGCGGGCAATATCACTCAAACGGCGATTGCGAGCGTCCGTTAGCCGGTTTAAGTACGCCTGCATGCGATCAAGCTCAGCCGGATCGCCTTGGTTAAGCAGTAGTTTGAGCTGCGGGGTTGGGCCTAGTCGGTAAAGCGCTGAAAGCTGCTGGCTTAACGCGGCATACTGGTCATCGCGTTCACTCTCAAGCCGGTCGCGGTGCTGGCGTAGCTGAGTCGTTTCATCATTTAGCTGGCGGCGTTCAGCTTGCAAGGCGTCTAAGCGCTGATGCGTCTCGGCAAGTTCGGTTTCGACCTGCTGGAGCTCGCGTTCTGCGTCATCGCGGGCCTGCCCGGTGGCACTGAGGCGCTGGGCGACGGATTCGATCTCCTGGCCAATCGCATCCAGCTGCTGGCGCGCCGCGCCTTCATCCTGTTGGGCGATGCCTGCCGGCGCATAAATAAGCGCCAGCAGGAGTACCCCTGCCACATGCCAGCAAGTGCGCATTATTTAAAGTGAATCAATGATTTTCCAGTCATCGCCTCGGGCTGTTGCTGATCCATCATGGCTAACAGGGTGGGCGCTAGGTCGCATAGTTTGCCCTCCTCAAGCGTGGCAGGGCGTTCACCGGCGTAAATCAGCGGCACTACAAAGGTCGTGTGGGCGGTTTGGGGAGCGCCCGTTTCGGGGTGCACCATTTGCTCGGCATTGCCGTGGTCGGCAGTAATCAAGCAGGCGCCGCCAGCGCGCTCAATCGCTTCAACGACACGGCTCACACAGGTATCAACGGTTTCAATGGCCTTTACCGCGGCGTTGAAATCACCGGTGTGGCCGACCATGTCACCGTTGGCGTAGTTGCAAACGATCAGGTCGAAGCGGCCGTCATCAATGGCCTCTACCAGTTTGTCGGTGATCTCAAAGGCACTCATTTCAGGCTTTTCATCGTAAGTTCGCACATCACGTGGCGAGGGCACCAGGATGCGCTCTTCGCCTTCGTATTCGGCTTCATTACCGCCCGAAAAGAAGAACGTCACGTGCGGATACTTCTCGGTTTCGGCGATACGCAGCTGTTTCAAGCCGCGCTTGGCGACGACTTGCCCTAGGGTGTCGTTGAGATCCGACGGCGGGAAAGCGGCAGGGGCAGGGATATCAGCGGCGTACTGGGTCATCATCACCAGCCCCTTGCCCGCAAGCTTAGGGCATACACGCCGCTCGAAGCCCTTGAAATCCGGCTCGGCAAAGGCGCGAGTTAACTCACGGGCGCGGTCGGAGCGGAAGTTAAGGAAAATGGCGGCATCGCCATCCTGTAGCGTTACCGCATGCTCTTTGGTGCCGTCTTTCTGCGGTATGCTGCTCGCTGCTACAAATTCGTCAGTTTCACCGCGCTGGTAGGCGTCGCGTAGCGCGGTTTCGGCGCTGGTGGCGTAGTGCTCCGCATGACCATCGGTCAGTAGGCGGTACGCTTGCTCAACACGTTCCCAGCGGTTGTCACGGTCCATGGCGTAAAAGCGACCAATAATTGAGGCTACAAAGCCGTTATCAGCGCCCACCAGTTCTGCCAAACGGGCATTGGCGCGCTCTATTGATGATAGAGCGCTTTGCGGTGGCATATCGCGGCCATCGAGAAAAGCGTGAATAAAAATACGCTGGGCACCGCGGCGTGCGGCCAGTTCGGCCATGGCAATAAAGTGCTCTTCATGGCTATGGACGCCGCCGGGGGAGAGCAGGCCAATCAAGTGTACCGGCTTGCCGTTGGCGACGGCTTCGTCAATCGGCTGGGTAAGGTTTTCATTGACGTCCAGGTCGCCGTCTTCAATCGCTTTGCTGATGCGGGTGAAGTCCTGATACACGATACGCCCGGCACCGATATTCATATGCCCGACTTCCGAGTTACCCATTTGGCCTTCGGGGAGCCCCACGTTAAGGCCATCGGTATGAACGAAGGTGTGCGGGCAGGTTTCCCACAATTTATCTATCACCGGTTTATGGGCAGCGGCGACGGCATTATGGTCGCTGTCGGGGTTGTGGCCGTAGCCATCAAGAATAATCAGCGCCACTGGGCGCGGGGTACGCGAAGTATCCATAAAAACCTCGTTAAGATTGGCAAGCCGAACGACTCGAAAATTCGGGGTCGCGACGGACGCACGCTTGGGGCATCATAACGCAGGCAACTGCCAGGCGTCATGAGTTAGGAGCCTGCTCGGCTTAACACTGATCTACTGCGAATCCCGGTATTTTGGCCAACTTTTATCGATCAATTTCGTTAAATAGCGCGCTATTCGCCTCAATTGATCGATAAATTTGGCTCAAAATCCGTGCTTCTCGCGACGATCGGCTAAGCCGGACAGGCTCCTAGGCCTGCGCGGGAAGCTATCTGACGTGTATACTTGTCGCGTTTTGGCAGCGGTTAGGCCGCTTTTTTCTGCATTGACCAAGAGATTGTGTTCGCGATGATCGATCAGGTGTTCGAATTCGTACAGAACCACCCCCTGCTAGTTGGGGCATTTTTGCTGGTGCTAATCGCGTGGATCATTTATGAAACGCGTAGCGCCTCTACAAATGCACTGACCGCCTCGCAGGCCACTCAGCTTATTAACCGCGAAGACGCGGTGGTGCTGGACATACGTGAAAGCAAAGACTTCAAAGCCGGGCATATCGCGGGGGCGCGCAACATTCCGCAAAGCAACCTCGATAGCCGCATGAGCGAACTGGAAAAAGTAAAAGCCCAGCCGATCATCGTGGTATGCAAGCACGGTCAGAGTTCTGGTGCCGCACAGGCCAAACTCACCAAAGCAGGCTTTGAGCGCGCTTATAAGTTAAGAGGCGGTATGGCGCAGTGGCAAGGCGATGGCCTTCCGGTGGTTAAGAAGTAAGCGACGTTATTTTTATTTAATGAACAATCAGGAGTTATATCATGGCGGAAGATAACAATACCCCACAGGCCGGTGCCGCAACGGATGAAAAGCCGCAGCTGAAGTTTTCGCTGCAGCGCATTTATGTAAAAGATATTTCGTTTGAAGCGCCGAACTCCCCGTCGGTATTTAAGCAGGCGTTCAAACCCAAGGTGAACCTGGATCTGAATACCACCAGCACCAAGATTGCTGACGACCAGTACGAAGTCGTTGTCAAAGTGACCGCTCAGGTGAACGATAACGAAACGGGCACAACGTCTTTCCTGGCCGAAGTTGAACAGGCCGGCCTGTTCCGCATTGCCGGTATCGAAGGCGCACAGCTGGAACAAACCCTGGGTGCCTTCTGCCCTAACCTGCTGTTCCCCTATGCGCGTGAATGCGTGGATAACCTGGTCAACCGCGGTGGTTTCCCGCCACTGATGCTGGCACCGGTTAACTTTGAAGCAATGTACGCTCAGCGTAAGCAGCGCGAAGCCAAACAAGCCGAAGAGAACACCCACTAAGCGATGTCAAACGCCATGTCAGCAACCCACGCCGCTGATTGGTATGCCCAGCATGGCAAAATGCCACGCCTCTATGTGCCTGTTGATTTTGTGGCAGGTAAGGAGCTGGCACTGCCTGAAGGGCCTGCTCGTCATGTCACCCGTGTATTGCGCATGGGTGAAGGCACGCCGCTGGTGCTATTTGACGGCCAAGGACTTGAGGCAGGGGTGCGCTTGGTGGACGTTAGCCGTAAACAGACGCTAGCGCGAGTCGAAGCGGTGTGGACGGGCAGTGGTGAATCGCCACTGTCCGTCCATTTAGGCCAAGCCATCTCTAAAGGCGACCGAATGGATTATGCCATTCAAAAAGCCGTTGAGTTGGGCGTGGCGGCCATTACGCCGCTCTACACCGAGCGTGGCGATATGCGATTGAAAGGCGACCGTGAAGATAAAAAGCTGGCGCACTGGCAAGCGGTGGCTGCCAGCGCCTGCGAGCAGAGCGGTCGAGCGGTAGTTCCGCCAGTGCATCCACCCATGGCACTCCAAGCATGGCTTGCAGAGCGCCAGGAGCCGCTGCGCTTGATGCTGCATCTAGCGACCGGCAATGCGTTTGATCGCCAAGACCGACCGGCGTCGGTGGCACTGCTGATTGGTCCAGAAGGCGGTTTGAGCGAAAGCGATATCGCTGCCGCTCAAGTCGCTACCTTTACGCCGCTAACGCTCGGTCCCCGGGTATTGCGAACAGAAACAGCACCAATAGTGGCGCTTTCCCTGCTACAACACTACTTTGGCGATTTGTAAGCACTTACTATCAGCAAAGTTCTATCAAATTGCCTTTTTCCTTCTTTCGCTTGCCCCTGAACTCTCTCCATTTTGATATGTCTGCTTAAGCCCCTTAAGCACGATGGGCTTAAGCATCGGTAGCGTTTCTCCCGATAACCCGCTAATCACCGTTAAACGGAGTTGTCGGCCATGTGCGTAGCCCAGCCAGCAGGGCAGCCATATCGGTACGGGCGTGCTATCCAGCATCTGGATTCGCCAGTGGCGCGGGGTGGCTATGCGTTCCCATAGCCACAGTCGGTCCAGCGCTTTTGGCGTTGGCGGTGAACCGCTATCAATTTTAACGCCTGCACTGGGTTCTTCTTTTTGAGCGGGTAGTTCGGCCCCCACCAGTAGCAGTGCTCGGCGCATTTCATGAGCAGAGAGTAACCACGCCCCTGGCTTGCCATCAGCCACTCCCAAGCCTGCGGCCCACAGGCGAACCCAGGCCGGTTCGCAAGCATTGGCCCCAAGACGCTGTAGCCGCTTTTGAGCCGCTGTCGTATCAATACGCCGGTCTAGCGTTAAGCACTCAACCATTCGTCCACCACTCATTCGCCCAGCCCTGTAGTAGCGCTAACATGCCCAGCATGATGCAAAACCAAGCAAACAGACCGATACAGCGTCGGCGCGTCAGGCTGGCCTCTTTGCCAATCACCTGGGCGTTATCAGCTCTGGATGCCAGCACGGCCTGCATGTCTGGCGCAGCTTCTGCCATCATTACATCGCTCAACTGTTCTTGGCTGGGGGCTGGCGCTGTCAGGCTAACGAGATAGCCAACGCTCATCGACACCGCTACGCCGACCGTGTTGTTGTACAGCCAGGAGATATCGAGTAGCGCAGAGACTGCCCATACGGCAAACATGCCGGTAATGAGTCCAGCCATGGCGCCGCGCGCATTGGAACGGTGACTGAAAATAGCCAGCAAAAAGGTACCGAGCAGTGCCCCATAGAACCAGGAGCCAATCTGGTTGACCGCCTCGATCACGGGCCCTAGGTTACCTGCAAAAAAAGCAAACAGCGTGGCATAGAGCCCCCAGAAAATAGTGGCTAGCCGTGAGGCTTTTAAGTAATGGGCATCGCTGGCATTGGGTTTGAGATAGCGGCTGTAAAAATCCCGTACGGTCACCGCCGACAGCGAGTTGAGCGCCGAATCGAGGCTCGACATGGCCGCAGCAAACACCCCGGCAATCACCAGCCCGGCCATGCCTGAAGGGAACGCGTTGACGACATAGCGGGGCAACAGCTCATTGAGGTCATCAGGGGGCGTTAGCCCATGCTGCTGGTAATAGGTCGCCAAAATGACGCCAATAAATAGAAATAGCAGCATCTGTGGAATCAGTAGATAACCGCCAATCAGCAACGAGCGCTGGGCATCGAGCACCGAAGGGCTGGATAAGACACGCTGTATCTGGCTCTGATCGGTACCGAAGTAAGCCACATGCAGGAAAAACCCACCGAATAGCCCTGCCCATAGCGAGTAGGTCACGCTGGGGTCGAAGGACAAATCAATGGCGTTGAACATGCCGCTGGCCGCACCAAAGCTGAACACATCACCCCAGCCGCCGGGAAGGCTGGTTACCAAAAAGAAGATGCTTAATAGTGCGCCAAACCAGAGCACGAACATTTGCAATACATCCGTCCATATGACGGCGCTGATACCGCCCATGACGGTATAGCTGATGGCCAGTACCGCCATGATGATAATAGTAAGGTTGACGCTCCAGCCGGTTACCACTGCAAGCACTAACGCTGGCGCATAAAGCACCACGCCAGTGGCGAGGCCGCGGGCAATAAGAAACAGCAGGGCGGTAAGGGTACGCGTGGCCGGGCCAAAGCGACGTTCCAGCAGTTCGTAGATGCTATAGATGCCCGCGCGGTGAAAAATAGGCACCAACACTAAAATCAACACGATCATGGCCAAAGGTACATTGATAAACGTCACCAAGCGTTCAAGGCCGCCCTCGAAGCCCCAGCCAGGTGCTCCGATAAAGGTGATGGCACTGGCTTGAGTCGCCATCACCGAAAGGCCAATCGCCCAGCCCGGTATTTTGCGGCCGCCTAGAAAGTAGTCCTCAGGATTGTGCTGGTCTTTGCCAAAACGCGAACCAATCCAGGCAATAAGGCCGATATAACCGATCAGCACTACCGTATCAAAAAGCGTGAACCCTTCCATGTTCGCTCCCCCTACGCCTAATTTCGTCTAGTGTTTTGATAGTAGCAGGTTGTGAGGTGGTTGCTTTTCAGGTGCCACAAGCGTTTTCGACCACTAAAAAATCGACAACTCGCTTTGCCCTGTGTGTGCCAGACACCATAATGTTGTTCTATATTTCTTGAAGGACGTTCCCCATGGCCCGTGAGTCACACTCATCCCCCCGATCCGCCAGCGATGCATCTGCCCAGTTGGGCGAAGTGGCGTATCTAACGGTCACGGCCGTCAATAACATTGGCGCATTTTTGCAGTGGGGGCAGCCAAAAGATGTGTTGCTGCCCTTTAGCGAGCAACATTTTCGCCCTGATCCCGGCAAGCGCGTGCTGGTAATGCTGTATAGCGACGACCAGGGGCGGCCTGTTGCTACGATGAAACTGGATCGTTTTTTGACCGATGATGCCTGGGCATTGGAAAAAGGCGATGAGGTCGCCGTCGTGGTGGCGGAGCGTACAGATCTGGGTATGAAGGTCGTGGTAAATCACCGCTACTGGGGGCTTATTTACCAAGACGATGTCACTCAACCCTTGCGCCGTGGCCAATCAGTTAAAGGTTATGTGAAGCAGCGTCGTGAAGATGGCCGCCTAAATATCTCGCTACTACCGCCAGGTGCTGCCCGGCTCGATGTGGTGGGCGATAAGATAATGCAGGCATTGCGTGAAAGTGGCGGCTATTTGGCGCTGGGGGATAAAAGCCCCGCCCATGAAGTTAAAGCACGCTTAGGCGTGAGTAAAAGTGCCTATAAACAGGCCATTGGGCGGCTTTACAAGCAGCAGTTGATCACCCTCGAGCCTGACGCTATTCGCTTAGTGCCCGGCGCGCTGAGTGAGTAGTTAGCTGGGGCAGTTGGAGCCTAGCGGGCAGTGCGGCATACTGGGCCTCTATTGTTCATGTTTGGATAGTGCCCCCGATGAGCCAATCAAATCTGCATCTCGGCGTTGTGATGGATCCCATCAGCGACATCGCTTACAAGAAAGACACCACCATGGCCATGCTATGGGCCGCCCAGGAACGAGGCTATACCCTGCACTATATGGAGCAGGAAGATCTTTTCTTGAATGCGGGGCAAGCCTACGCGCGTATGCGGCCGTTAACGGTGCACCGTGATCCCAACCACTGGTACGATTTGGGCGAACCTTCTGCGCGCCCATTGGTTGAGCTGGACGTAGTGTTGATGCGTAAAGACCCGCCCGTCGATGCTGATTTTACTAACGCCGTACATCTTTTGGGCTTTGCCGAACGTGAAGGGGTGCTGGTGGTTAACCCAACGGCGGCGCTGCTGCAGTGTAATGAAAAGCTGTTTGCCCAGCAGTTCCCTCAGTGCTGTGCACCCACGATAGTCGCAAGCCGCGATGACGTTCTGCGCGCCTTCCACGCCGAGCACGGCGACGTGATCTTCAAACCACTGGATGGCATGGGCGGTACCGGCATTTTTCATATTGGCCCAGATGGTCGCAATATCGGCGCAGTGATTGAGCAGCTTACCTTTCGCGGCCAACGCCAAATCATGGCGCAGCGTTATCTTCCCGAAATTAAGGATGGCGATACGCGCATTCTCTTGGTCGATGGTGAACCCGTACCCTTTGGCCTGGCACGTATTCCGTCAGCGGGCGAAACCCGTGGCAACTTGGCTGCTGGTGGGCGGGGCGTCAGTCGTGAACTCACCGAACGTGACCATTGGCTTATTCAACAGGTGCAGCCAATGATTCGTGACAAGGGCTTAATGTTCGTTGGTCTCGATGTGATCGGTGACTATATTACTGAAATCAACGTCACCAGCCCCACCTGCGTACGTGAAATAGATGACCAGCGGGGAACGAATATCGCCGGTTTGCTGCTGGATGCCATTGAGCGCCGCTTAGCCTAAGCGCGGCTTCACTCTTATAATGACACTTATTACGTTATGCCTGTTGGAGTACCAACAGGCAGTGGGAGACGCATGCAAAGTTTGAAACATCACTTTTTAATGGCCATGCCACATTTAGAAGATCCTAATTTTGCCGGTAGTCTGATCTATCTTTGCGATCACGATAGCAACGGCTGCATGGGGGTGATTACTAACCGTCCGTTAGAGATCACCCTTGAAGCCCTGTTTGATCAACTGGAACTGGGTGGTGAGGCAAGCCCGCACCGCAATGCACCAGTCTATTACGGCGGGCCGATGCACAAAGATCGTGGCTTCATTCTGCATGTCGGGGATAGCCAGCAATGGGACTCGAGTATCCAGGTGGAGGATGGCATCGCGCTGACTACCTCGTTGGATATTCTTCAGGCCTTTGCTGCTGGCGAGGGGCCCGAGCACTTTTTAGTTTGCTTAGGCTGCGCAGGCTGGGAAGTAGGGCAGTTGGAAGAAGAGCTAAAGGAGAACAGTTGGCTAACGGTAGAAGCCGAGAGCAGCGTGCTCTTCAACACCCCACCCGTTGAGCGCTTAACTGCGGCGGCTGGTTTACTGGGTATCGATCTTAACCTAATGACCCGAGACGCGGGGCACGCCTGATGGCTGAAGCGGGGCAGCGCTTAATCTTGGCCTTTGACTACGGCACTCGGCGTATCGGTGTGGCGGTGGGCAACGAGTTACTGCGCAGTGCGCGCGAGCTCACTCCGCTGACGGCACGGGATGGGATTCCCGATTGGAATGTCGTGTCACGGCTACTTAACGAGTGGCAGCCGGATCTGTTGGTGGTGGGGTTACCGCTGAATATGGATGGTAGCGAATCAGAGATGAGCACTCGCGCCCGCAAATTCGGCAATCGTCTGCATGGCCGCTACGGCAAGCCGTGTGAAATGGTCGATGAGCGTGGTACCACGCGGGAGGCGAAAATGATCGCCCGTGAGGCGGGGCATAAAGGCAACTATCGGCAAGATAGTGTCGATGGCATTGCGGCTATTCTTATTCTTGAAGGCTGGTTTGCCCACCAGGAAGGTTTGCCAGGTGGGCGTCTTTCACTGTAACGCCTATGAAGCCCTTCTTTTAGCGATCTAGCGTGCCTGTTTGAGTTGGCACGTACCAGCGCACCGGCCGTAACTCCTGCTCAATTAGTTCGTCGACCTTTAGTAACGTTGCGAAAATTGCCATCCGCATGGGAATGCCGTTATCGGTTTGGCGGAAAATCGCCAGACGCGGGTCGCCGTTCAGATCCACGTTTAAATCATTCGCACCGGGGCGGCTGTCCCTAGGCAACGGGTGCATCACTATTGTGCTTTGGCTGCAGCGCTGGTCCAGAAAATCGCGGTTGACCATAAAGTCGTCGGAAAGCCCCTGAAAACTCTCATTCAACTCGTCGGTAAAGCGCTCTTTCTGAATACGCGTTGTGTACACCACATCTAAATCTGCAAAGTCGTTGGCTAATGAGTCGCGCTGCTCAATGCGATGGCCGCGCGATGCCACTAGATCAATCAGTTTTGAGGGCATTTCAAGACCTGGCGGTGATACCAGCGTAATGCGCAGCGGATCATAAAGTGATAAGAGCTTGATCAGTGAATGGACGGTGCGACCGTATTTCAAATCCCCAGTGAGTAAGATATGGGCATCGGTCAGCGATTTACCCAAGCGCTGAAACTCTTTATCAATCGTATAAAGGTCAAGCAGCGCTTGGCTGGGGTGCTCGCCAGGGCCGTCGCCGCCATTAATCACTGGTACATTAGTAGCTGCAGCAAATTCAGCCACTGAACCCTGATCGGGGTGGCGCATCACAATGGCGTCACAGTAGCCACTCATTACCCGGCTGGTGTCGTAGAGTGACTCGCCCTTCGCCATAGAGGAGAAGGTAAAGCCAGTGGTATCGCACACGCTGCCGCCCAAGCGGCAAAAGGCTGCATTAAAGCTGACCCGTGTTCTTGTGCTGGCTTCAAAAAATAGATTGCCGAGTACCGCCCCTTCCAACACGCGCGTCACTTGGCGTCGTTGAGCGATTGGCTCCATGCGCGCAGCAACACGCAGTAAATGATCAACGCTTTCACGGTTTAATGAGTCGACAGTTAGCAGGTGGTGGCTCATGGCGGACCTCAGCAATGTGGTAGATGAGGCTAGTGTAACCGCCAACGAGGTTGGCGCCGAAGGGGTTTAATCCACTAGGAGCGGCTAATCTGTAATTTTTCTACAAAAGCCCTTGCCAACGCGTCCGCGAAACCGTAAAGTACGCATCCGCTGCCGGGGACGCCAAGCGTTACCAGCGGTGAATAAGGTGTAAAAGCCTTGGTTTGTCAGGAAGTTAGCGCAAGTTTTATCGCTCGCTTCATCCGCTAAATACAGCGGTTGACAACCACCAGGAAATGCGTAGAATACGCCTTCCTCGCTGAGGCAAGCCAAGTCAACGGCAAGCCGGTTACTTTCACAGTAACCATGACAGCGAAAACGCTCTTTAACAATTTGATCAGGTAATTCATGTGGGCGCTTGCTGACGTTGGTGACAAATCACCAAATATCAAGGCAAGCGGTCATGACAATGTAAATTGAAATGAATTCGTTTGAACCTTGAGCCAAGTTTGATTCGCTTTTGCTGCCTTCGGCTAGTCCTTGGGTAAGCGAGTAAGAATCACAATGATTGTAAACTGAAGAGTTTGATCATGGCTCAGATTGAACGCTGGCGGCAGGCCTAACACATGCAAGTCGAGCGGTAACAGATCTAGCTTGCTAGATGCTGACGAGCGGCGGACGGGTGAGTAATGCATAGGAATCTGCCCGATAGTGGGGGATAACCTGGGGAAACCCAGGCTAATACCGCATACGTCCTACGGGAGAAAGGGGGCTCCGGCTCCCGCTATTGGATGAGCCTATGTCGGATTAGCTAGTTGGTGAGGTAACGGCTCACCAAGGCGACGATCCGTAGCTGGTCTGAGAGGATGATCAGCCACATCGGGACTGAGACACGGCCCGAACTCCTACGGGAGGCAGCAGTGGGGAATATTGGACAATGGGGGCAACCCTGATCCAGCCATGCCGCGTGTGTGAAGAAGGCCCTCGGGTTGTAAAGCACTTTCAGCGAGGAAGAACGCCTGTCGGTTAATACCCGGTAGGAAAGACATCACTCGCAGAAGAAGCACCGGCTAACTCCGTGCCAGCAGCCGCGGTAATACGGAGGGTGCAAGCGTTAATCGGAATTACTGGGCGTAAAGCGCGCGTAGGTGGCTTGATAAGCCGGTTGTGAAAGCCCCGGGCTCAACCTGGGAACGGCATCCGGAACTGTCAGGCTAGAGTGCAGGAGAGGAAGGTAGAATTCCCGGTGTAGCGGTGAAATGCGTAGAGATCGGGAGGAATACCAGTGGCGAAGGCGGCCTTCTGGACTGACACTGACACTGAGGTGCGAAAGCGTGGGTAGCAAACAGGATTAGATACCCTGGTAGTCCACGCCGTAAACGATGTCGACCAGCCGTTGGGTGCCTAGCGCACTTTGTGGCGAAGTTAACGCGATAAGTCGACCGCCTGGGGAGTACGGCCGCAAGGTTAAAACTCAAATGAATTGACGGGGGCCCGCACAAGCGGTGGAGCATGTGGTTTAATTCGATGCAACGCGAAGAACCTTACCTACCCTTGACATCCTGCGAACCCGGAAGAGATTCCGGGGTGCCTTCGGGAACGCAGAGACAGGTGCTGCATGGCTGTCGTCAGCTCGTGTTGTGAAATGTTGGGTTAAGTCCCGTAACGAGCGCAACCCTTGTCCTTATTTGCCAGCACGTAATGGTGGGAACTCTAAGGAGACTGCCGGTGACAAACCGGAGGAAGGTGGGGACGACGTCAAGTCATCATGGCCCTTACGGGTAGGGCTACACACGTGCTACAATGGCCGGTACAAAGGGCGGCGAGCTCGCGAGAGTCAGCGAATCCCTTAAAGCCGGTCTCAGTCCGGATCGGAGTCTGCAACTCGACTCCGTGAAGTCGGAATCGCTAGTAATCGTGAATCAGAATGTCACGGTGAATACGTTCCCGGGCCTTGTACACACCGCCCGTCACACCATGGGAGTGGACTGCACCAGAAGTGGTTAGCCTAACGCAAGAGGGCGATCACCACGGTGTGGTTCATGACTGGGGTGAAGTCGTAACAAGGTAGCCGTAGGGGAACCTGCGGCTGGATCACCTCCTTAAACGATGCGTCACGCGTCGGTAAGCGTCCACAATGAATTACCTGATCAGATAGCTGCTGATACGCAGTGATAAGTGCTCTGTTTTTTCACGTTAAAAAGAAAAAATAGCTTTTAAGGTTTTGTAAATCTTTAAAGGTCTTTTTCTTCTTTTTAAGCCGAAAGAACGCTTATCACTGCTTATAGCAGTCGCTCTTTAACAATGTATATCATGCTGACAAGAACATACCGCAAGGTATGGTCTTAAATTGTGATACGTCTCAAGCGTATCCGGCAAAATGAAACGTGATCATTGCGAGTCCAGACTCCTTGGGGTTATAGGGTCAAGCAATGAAGCGCACACGGTGGATGCCTAGGCAGCCAGAGGCGATGAAAGACGTGGTAGCCTGCGATAAGGCTCGGTGAGGTGGCAACAACCTGTGACCCGGGCATTTCTGAATGGGGAAACCCACCGACCATAAGGTCGGTATCGTACACTGAATACATAGGTGTACGAGGCGAACCAGGGGAACTGAAACATCTAAGTACCCTGAGGAAAAGAAATCAACCGAGATTCCCCTAGTAGCGGCGAGCGAACGGGGACCAGCCCTTAAGCATGTGACTGATTAGGCGAATGCGTTGGGAAGCGCGGCCGTAGCGGGTGATAGCCCCGTAGTCGAAAATCTGATCATGTGAAATCGAGTAGGTCGGGGCACGAGAAACCTTGACTGAAGACGGGGGGACCATCCTCCAAGGCTAAATACTCCTGGCTGACCGATAGTGAACCAGTACCGTGAGGGAAAGGCGAAAAGAACCCCGGAGAGGGGAGTGAAATAGATCCTGAAACCGTGTGCGTACAAGCAGTAGGAGCAGACTTGTTCTGTGACTGCGTACCTTTTGTATAATGGGTCAGCGACTTATATTCAGTGGCGAGGTTAACCGTATAGGGGAGCCGTAGGGAAACCGAGTCTTAACTGGGCGACACAGTCGCTGGATATAGACCCGAAACCGAGCGATCTATCCATGAGCAGGGTGAAGGTTGAGTAACATCAACTGGAGGCCCGAACCAGGATCTGTTGAAAAAGATTTGGATGACTTGTGGATCGGAGTGAAAGGCTAATCAAGCTCGGAGATAGCTGGTTCTCCTCGAAAGCTATTTAGGTAGCGCCTCACGTAGTACCGCCGGGGGTAGAGCACTGTTTCGGCTAGGGGGTCATCCCGACTTACCAACCCGAGGCAAACTCCGAATACCGGTGAGTAACGCGTGGGAGACACACGGCGGGTGCTAACGTCCGTCGTGAAAAGGGAAACAACCCAGACCGTCAGCTAAGGTCCCGAAATCCTGGTTAAGTGGGAAACGATGTGGGAAGGCTCAGACAGCTAGGAGGTTGGCTTAGAAGCAGCCATCCTTTAAAGAAAGCGTAATAGCTCACTAGTCGAGTCGGCCTGCGCGGAAGATGTAACGGGGCTAAACCAGGTACCGAAGCTACGGGTTCATTCTTAGGAATGAGCGGTAGAGGAGCGTCGTGTAAGCCAATGAAGGTGAATTGAGAAGTTCGCTGGAGGTATCACGAGTGCGAATGCTGACATGAGTAACGATAAAGGGAGTGAAAAACTCCCTCGCCGGAAGACCAAGGGTTTCTGTTCGACGCTAATCGGAGCAGAGTGAGTCGGCCCCTAAGGCGAGGCCGAAAGGCGTAGTCGATGGGAAACGGGTCAATATTCCCGTACCGGACATGGTTGCGATGGGGGGACGAAGAAGGCTAGGTGAGCCAGGCGTTGGTAGTCCTGGTGAAAGTGAGTAGGCAAGCGGTTTAGGTAAATCCGGACCGCTCTTTCAAAGAGAATGCCGAGACACGAAACGAACTGACCACGGTCAGGAAGTCACTGATGCCACGCTTCCAGGAAAAGCCTCTAAGCTTCAGATCATGTGCGACCGTACCCCAAACCGACACAGGTGGTCAGGGTGAGAATCCCAAGGCGCTTGAGAGAACTCGGGTGAAGGAACTAGGCAAAATGGTGCCGTAACTTCGGGAGAAGGCACGCCGGCGTAGGGTGAAGAGACTTGCTCTCTAAGCCCGAACCGGTCGAAGATACCAGGTGGCTGCAACTGTTTATTAAAAACACAGCACTCTGCTAACGCGCAAGCGGACGTATAGGGTGTGACGCCTGCCCGGTGCCGGAAGGTTAAATGATGGTGTTAGCCGCAAGGCGAAGCTCTTGATTGAAGCCCCGGTAAACGGCGGCCGTAACTATAACGGTCCTAAGGTAGCGAAATTCCTTGTCGGGTAAGTTCCGACCTGCACGAATGGCGTAATGATGGCCACGCTGTCTCCACCCGAGACTCAGTGAAATTGAAATCGCCGTGAAGATGCGGTGTACCCGCGGCTAGACGGAAAGACCCCGTGAACCTTTACTATAGCTTCACACTGGACGCTGATGTTGCCTGTGTAGGATAGCTGGGAGGCTTTGAACTCTGGACGCCAGTTCGGAGGGAGCCAACCTTGAAATACCAGCCTGGCATCATTGGCGTTCTCACTCAGGTCCGTTATCCGGATCGAGGACAGTGTGTGGTGGGTAGTTTGACTGGGGCGGTCTCCTCCTAAAGAGTAACGGAGGAGCACGAAGGTACCCTCAGCACGGTCGGACATCGTGCATTGAGTGCAAGAGCATAAGGGTGCTTGACTGCGAGACAGACACGTCGAGCAGGTGCGAAAGCAGGTTCTAGTGATCCGGTGGTTCTGTATGGAAGGGCCATCGCTCAACGGATAAAAGGTACTCCGGGGATAACAGGCTGATACCGCCCAAGAGTTCACATCGACGGCGGTGTTTGGCACCTCGATGTCGGCTCATCACATCCTGGGGCTGAAGTCGGTCCCAAGGGTATGGCTGTTCGCCATTTAAAGTGGTACGCGAGCTGGGTTTAGAACGTCGTGAGACAGTTCGGTCCCTATCTGCCGTGGGCGTTGGATGTTTGAGAAGGGCTGCTCCTAGTACGAGAGGACCGGAGTGGACGACCCTCTGGTGTTCCGGTTGTCACGCCAGTGGCATTGCCGGGTAGCTATGGTCGGACGGGATAACCGCTGAAAGCATCTAAGCGGGAAGCCCCCTTCAAGATGAGACATCCCTGAGGCCTAGAGCCTCCTGAAGGGCCCAGCGAGACCAGCTGGTGGATAGGCACGGTGTGGAAGCGCTGCAAGGCGTTGAGCTAACGTGTACTAATGGCCCGTGAGGCTTGACCCTATAACACCCAAGGGGTCTGGTCGTAATGATGACGCACCATTAAAAGCCGGATATGCATGCTAAGCCAAGTGGTTAAGACACAGGGCTTGGCAATGAGACGATCACAGTTTAGTTAAAACAGTCAGCATGATATATAGCCAGTTACGCCTGACGACCATAGCACGCGTGAACCACCTGATCCCTTGCCGAACTCAGCAGTGAAACCGCTTAGCGCCGATGGTAGTGTGGGGTCTCCCCATGCGAGAGTAGGTCATCGTCAGGCACTTATACCGCAGAAAACCCAGCCACCCGGCTGGGTTTTTTGTGTGTGTGGAAGAAAAATATCTCACTCTTCCTATTCATACTAACGTGCGGTTTTCTGGCGTTTTATGTCAGAATGCACTCCTCCAGGAGGATTGCCCATGACTCAGATGCGCTGGGAACAGCTACTTTCCCCACGTCGTCTTCACGACCAACGCTCGACAAGTACTCGTGAAATCGGTCGTAGCCCGTTTCATAAAGACCATGACCGGATTGTTTTCTCAGGCTCGTTCAGGCGTCTTGGTCGCAAGACACAGGTGCATCCACTAACAGAAAACGATCATATCCATACTCGCCTAACTCACTCGTTAGAAGTTGGCTGTGTCGGCCGTTCTCTGGGTATGATTGTCGGAGAATTACTGCGTGATCGCTTGCCAGAATGGATAACGCCCGCTGATCTTGGGGTCATTGTGCAAACGGCGTGCCTGGGCCATGACATCGGGAACCCCCCCTTTGGTCATGCCGGTGAGTATGCTATCCGCGATTGGTTTCAGCGTGCTCAAAGCAGTGGGCTATTAGAAGGCCTTTCAGACGCAGAGCGCGAGGATCTGTTGACCTATGAAGGCAATGCTCAGGGCTTTCGGGTGATTACCCAGATCGAATATAACCAGTTTAATGGTGGTATGCGGCTATCAGCAGCCACCCTGGGTGCACTGCTTAAATACCCTTGGACGGTTCGTTACAGCGGACGCGCGGGCAAATTCGGCGCTTACCAGTCAGAGCAGGTGTTGCTCAAAGAAGTGGCTGAAGCGGTAGGTTTGTTGCCGCAAGGCGAGCAGCGCTGGTGCCGCCACCCGTTGGCTTGGCTTGTCGAAGCCGCCGATGATATTTGTTACGCCCTGTTAGACCTGGAAGATGGTTTAGAAATGGGTATTCTGCGCTATGAAGAAGTCGTCGAAATACTGCGTCAAATTGCCGGAGAGTTCCCGCCTGAATATGCCGATATGCAAGCCCGTAATGTCTCCCAGCGGCGGCGTATCGCGTTACTCCGTGGTGCTGCTATGGAACGTGCCGTCAATGATGTCGGCGCGGTGTTTGTACAGCATGAGCAGGCCCTGCTAAGCGGCACCCTCAGTGATGACCTATTAGAGCTGTGTCACCCCGACCTTGGATGGGGTGTTCAGGCGGCGAAGCAGCTTGCCCGAGAGCGTATTTTCCAAAACGAGCGTAAAGCGAAATTAGAGATTGGTGCCTATACGACGCTAGGTATTCTCTTGGAAGCTTTTATTGGTGCTGCCCACGAGCTACATCACACCGGGCATTCATCGTTTAAACATCAGCGTGTGTTGGCCCTGATTGGCGAAAACACGCCGCTGCCTTCTTGGCCGCTTTATGATAGCTACCGCCGAATGCTGGACTTTATCGGTGGGATGACGGACCACTATGCAGTCGATCTTGCCCAAGAGATGGGCGGGCGGTTACGCGGCGACTAAGCCGCACATTATACGGACGGCTGGCGGAGATGTTTGAGTTCCATCAGCCGTGCCCGCTCCAGCAAGATATGGATAACTTTATCGTGAATGGCATCGCTCATCTGTCCCGGCGTTATCTCGGTGAGCTGTTGGGCAAGTTGCTCGCCACTCACCACTAAGATATCCGGCGAGGCCTCGCTGGTATCAATCTCCCAGCCGGGCAGCACTAATACTCCTTTAACCGGTACCGGCATACCGCAGCGGCGCTCTAACCATTGACTGAGCCAGCTAACGCCTTGGCGCGTTTTATGCAGTGGCCGGCGCTCTTGCCAATGTGGAAAGCGTAGCCGCTCACGCTCTACCGCCACTGTGTTGAGTTCGTTGCCATCAGTACCAATAGCGAGCGTTCTTGCCCTTGTTTCCACCACAAAAACACCGTGAGGAGTTACCACCACGTGATCAATCGTGAAGCTATCGGTGGGGACATCATGAAATACGTAGTAGGGGTGGGCCTCAGGGCGGACTAAACGCTCAAGCTCTTGGCCAACGGCAAGCTCGCAAGCGAGGCCTAATTTTAGTCGCCGAATACGTTGATAATCACGCACCAGCAGCAGTGAAAACGTCAGTACTAGCAGCGTGCTGAGTAGCCCATATAAAGCCCATTCGACCCAATCTTGTTGGTCCACAAAAAGCATGCGGCCCATGCCATACACCAGAGGGGCTAAGCTAATGATGGGGCCTAACGCCCCGTTTAGAAATAGGCTGGAAAAAGCTTGGTCAAGGCGATAGCGCAGCGCCTGGCCCGGTTCATGAAGGGGAGCCTTGAAGGGCGAATGGACGCGCGCATCGTGTAGGTTGCGCAGCGCCAGGACAATACTGGCCATTGCCGCCATGGGGAATAAAAAAATGAGGGGTAGCAAGTATTCCAGCCAAGCCATTGCAGTGCCTTGCCCTATAGCGACTTACTTAACGGTAAGTCTTGGTGGTGTAGAGGCTTTAACCCCCTGCGAGTTTAACCTGATAGCCGAGTGCACTGAGCTCCTGGCGCAGAACATCACGATGGTCGCCTTGTATTTCAATAATACCGTCTTTAACGGCTCCGCCCGTCCCGCAACGTTTTTTAAGCGTTTTTGCTAACGTTTTAAGTTCCTCACCAGACAAAGGGATGCCGCTAACCGTGGTAACCCCTTTGCCTTTACGGCCGCTGGTTTCGCGTCGAATGCGCACTATGCCATCTAGCTCGGCTAAGCGCTGTTGTTCGCTTACATCATCACAGTGACAGGCTTCAAGTGCTTCCCGACAGGTGGGGCAGGTTTTACCATGTTCGGTGGAGTAAACCAGCCCACCCAATTGGTCACGTAAAGAGGCCATTATTATCCTCCGATAGAGTGTTGGGGCACGGGGGTCTGCCAATATTCACGCGTGAGACGCTCCACTACGGCGGGTAACTGATACATATTGCTGATCATAATGGCATTTTCAGGCGTTTCTTCGGCATCCGGGAAACGATTTAAATGAATCACCGTCATCCCCGCTTGCAGTGCTGCGCGAACACCGACTAATGCATCGTCTATTGCGATACAGTCACGCGCTGCATAGCCCATGATACTGGCTGCGTGTAAATGTAAACAGGGTTCAGGCTTCCAGCAATTGGCGGTATAGCCACTGAAAAAGCGGTTTCCAAAATAATGGCTAAGTCCTGTGGCTTCTAGCGCCGTAAGAATTTTACTTTCAGGCCCATTAGAAACAACCGCACTCGGATAAGAATTCAGTATATCCAGCGCTTCACGGGCACCTGGTATGGTCGTCAACTCCTGGGCAAGCCGAGTCGCTAGATTGGCTCGCATAGTGATTTCCATGCGCTCAAGCCGATCAGGATCAACATCACCATAGCGCTGTTGAAGTTCAGCAACGATACGCCGAAAGCGCGCTCCACGAAATTCACCGAGGTAATCGGTAGTAGCAAACGGCAGCCCTACTGAATTAAGCCCGGCGGCCATCTCTTCGGCCAGTAGCGGTTCGCTATCGACGAGGGTGCCATCACAGTCAAACAGCAAAAGTGGGAGCGGCATTACGGTTCCTTGCAGCGACTTTAGCGCTGCCAGTGTTAGTTGAAGCCATCTATACTGCTATTGAACGGGATTTTACGCCATTTGTGAACACTGTTTTGTTATTTTTTGCTTGCCTGAACGCGACTCTTGAGACAGCTTAAACGGCTACGCTCATTTTGGTGGCTGCTGTTGTCTGTCATCTAGCTTCAGAACACGCTGTCGCGCTAGCGTTGGAAACGGCCAAGCTGCGCTGAAGAGATAGTAGGGATACACTATTCTGTCATAACCAAAACATGGAGAACGTCCGATGCGATTCACCCCTTGGATCCTACCCTTAGCCCTCAGCGCTGCTTTGCTAACGACGACTGGCTATGTGTTTGCTGATAATCATGAAACGGAAGGCGAACAGCACGAGCCTCTTAATGATGAAGCGCTTGAAAAGGAATACGGTATTAAAGCCGGATCGGTAAAACGTGACGACGTGGCGTCATCTAGCGATGCCGAGGATACTAATGAGCAGACCCGTGTGCGTGAAGAAGAAGAGGAGGAAGAGAAGAACGAAGAAGTAGCCACCAGCGCAGGCGAGGATGACGTAGAGTTAGAGACTGGCAAGAGTGAAGAGCGAAACCCAGAGGCTGGCACAGGCGGTACTGGCAGTCCGGATGATGCTATTCATAGCAGCGAAGAAGAAAATAGCGAAGATGGCGATGGAGACACTGACGATAACGAGTAACGTCAGTGCCTGAAACATTATTTAGCTAGACGGCGTGAGTTAGCACTGCTGCGCTGATGATAAGGCTTCATTGTGAGCTGGCTGGTGACCCACCAAGGGGCTAGCTGGCCATTCATAGAGTTAAACAATGCTTTCTGCATTTCGAGGCCAGCTTCCATGCTGGCCTCGAGCTTTTCGGTGACCATTTTTTGATTTTCTTTCATCATTTTAGGACTGAAGAAAGGCTGTGTTTGCCATAAGTGATTGCGCATAGTGATGGTCGACAGAGAAGTGGACCATAGTTCAAACGCCATTAGGCCCGCCTTCCAAACATCGAACATCGCTAACGGAGTGGTGGGCATCAGTGGCGCCATTGTGGAGCTTTTCATGAGTATTAGCCTCTCTATTTGAACACGAAACCTCGTGGACTCATCACCAGTGTTAGCGTATCAATGCTGCAATGCAATATGTATTTCGTCGAGCATAACGTGGATTAGGTAAAAAAAAGACGACCGATTTGGTCGTCTTTATAGTCAGCAATGGAAGTATCAGGTTTACTTGATTTTAGGAGCCAGCTCACCGCGCTCATAGCGCAGGGACATCTCTTCTAAACTGATCGGTTTAATCTTGCTAGCGTTGCCTGCAGTACCAAACGCCTCATAGCGCGCAATACATAGGTCACGCATCGCCGTAACGGTCTCTTTAAGGAATTTACGCGGGTCGAATTCGGCAGGATTTTGTGCCAGAAAACGACGGACAGCGCCGGTAGATGCTAGGCGTAGGTCGGTATCGATATTCACCTTGCGTACGCCGTGCTTAATCCCTTCAACGATCTCTTCCACCGGAACGCCGTACGTTTCTGGAATCTGGCCGCCATACTGATTAATCACTTCCAACCACTCTTGCGGCACGGATGAAGAGCCGTGCATGACGAGGTGGGTGTCCGGAATCCGCGCATGGATCTCTTTAATGCGCTGGATAGAGAGCGTATCCCCGGTCGGTGGCTTGGTGAATTTATAAGCGCCGTGGCTGGTGCCAATGGCAATGGCCAACGCGTCTACGTGCGTCGCTTTGACGAATTCGGCAGCTTCTTCGGGGTCGGTCAGTAGCTGTTCCATATCCAGCTTGCCTTCAGCACCAATGCCATCTTCTTCACCGGCCATGCCTGTTTCCAGGCTGCCCAGGCAGCCCAGTTCACCTTCAACGGAAACACCACAGGCGTGGGCCATTTCGACTGCACGACGGGTAACGTTCACGTTGTAGTCATAATCGGTGGGTGTTTTGCCATCTTCGCCCAGTGAGCCATCCATCATCACCGAGGAGAAGCCAAGCTGGATAGAGCGCTGGCAAATTGCAGGGCTAGTGCCGTGATCCTGATGCATGACCACCGGGATATGGGGGAACTCTTCTACGGCCGCTAAAATCAGGTGGCGTAGAAATGGGGCGCCAGCATATTTACGAGCGCCAGCAGAGGCTTGCACGATTACCGGTGAATCGGTGGCATCAGCAGCTTCCATAATGGCGCGCATCTGCTCAAGATTATTAACGTTAAATGCCGGGATGCCGTAGCCGTATTCGGCGGCATGGTCGAGCATTTGGCGCATGCTGATCAGAGCCATTAAATCACCTTATCTAAGTTTTAAAAAAAGCATGTTGTCACAATGGGGCTAGTAACACCGCGGCTTTATTGCACGGGTGGTTTAAGTCGCCCCATATTAACCGCGTTTGGCGGCAGCTTCGAGCGCTGCTACGGCGGGCAACTGCTTGCCTTCGACATACTCAAGGAAAGCACCGCCGCCGGTGGAGATATAGGAAACACGATCAGCAATAGCATATTTATCAATGGCCGCTAACGTATCACCACCGCCCGCAATCGAGAAACCTGAGCTATCAGCGATAGCCTGGGCGATAACCTGGGTGCCTTTGCCGAACTGATCGATTTCAAATACCCCGACGGGGCCATTCCACAAAATGGTGCCAGCATCTTTAAGCATACTGGCCAAGTGAGCGGCGGTATCGGGGCCAATATCTAAAATCATCTCGTTGTCAGCTACTTGATCGACCGGTTTGACGATGGCCTCTGCCGATTCGGAAAACTCAGTGGCCACCACGACATCGGTGGGTAACGGAATCGAAACCTTCTCCATCAGGGCTTTTGCCTGGCCAATCAAATCGGCTTCATGAAGTGATTTGCCGACATTATAGCCCGCAGCGGCGATAAAGGTGTTGGCGATGCCGCCGCCCACGATCAGCTGGTCGCATTTATCGGCCAGCGCGGTAAGCACGTCCAGTTTGGTAGAGACTTTTGAGCCACCCACAATCGCCGCCATGGGGCGTGCCGGATTCGCCAGGGCTTTCTCTAAGGCATCCAATTCTTGGGCAAGCAGCGGGCCCGCGCAGGCGCTGGGGGCAAAGCGCGCCACACCATGGGTAGAGGCTTGTGCTCGGTGGGCGGTGCCGAAGGCATCCATGACAAAGATATCGCACAGCGCGGCGTACTGCTGCGCCAGCTGTTCGTCATCTTTTTTCTCGCCGCTATTGAAACGCACGTTCTCTAGTAGCACGACATCGCCGTTGGCGATTTCTAACGTCTCACCAAGATACGCTTTGATTAGCGGCACGGGGCGACCTAACAGCTCCCCCAAATGCTCAGCCACCGGCGCGAGTGAGAATTCTTCGGCGGGCTCGCCTTCAGTAGGGCGACCTAAATGGCTCATGAGCATCACTTTTGCCCCCGCTTTCGCCGCTGCTTGAATGGTTGGCAGGGCGGCTCGCAGGCGGGCGTCACTGGTGACGCGGCCATGTTTGATGGGCACATTCAAATCTTCACGGATCAGCGCGCGTTGTCCTTCCAGGGGAAGGTCAGTCATCTTTTTCACGTTCATGTGAGCGGTTTCCTCGTGTTTATGCCATTGAGCTGAAAGTAAAAAGTAAACCAATAATGCCAACAGGTTATGTCTGTGCCGAAAGTGTGGCCAATCGCTGACTAATATCGAGCATCCGGTTAGCGAACCCCCACTCATTATCGAACCAGCACAACAGCTTGATAAGGCGCTTACCGGCCACCCGTGTTTGGGTGGCATCGAGAATGCCTGAGCGCGGGTCGTGGTTGAAATCAACCGACGCCATAGGTGCTTCAGTATAGCCAAGTACGTCCTTTAAGCGCTGCTGACTGGCGGCCAGCAGCAGCGCATTGACATCATCCCGGTGAGTATCACGGCGAACCGTCAACGCGACATCCATCGCAGAAACATTGATGGTAGGAACGCGTACGTGCAGGCACTCGAAACGGCCCGCCAGGTGAGGCATTAAGCGGCTGATGCCGAGCGCCAAGCCGGTATCCACTGGCACAATGGAGTGCATTGCCGAGCGGGTAAGACGCAAGTCGGTTTGATGATACGCATCAATCACCGGCTGGTCGTTCATCGCCGAGTGAATGGTCGTGGTGACACCGTGCTCAAGGCCGAGCGCTTCATCCAGAACGGTTAACAGCGGCACAAGACAGTTGGTGGTACACGAAGCGGCAGAAAGGATGCGCTGGGAAAGCGCCAGCTCGCCTTCATTAATACCCCATACAATGGTGGCGTCGACATCATTTTCCGCAGGCTGGGAAAACAGCAGCCGCTTAGCGCCTGCCTCTAAATGCTGCTCGGCGGTGGCGCGATCTTTAAAGCTCCCAGAGCACTCTAGCACCAGGTCCACATCAAGCGCCTTCCAGGGCAGCTTGCGTGGGTCTTGTTCGCATAGCACCTGAATGCGTTGGCCGTTGACCACTAGACACTCACCGTCGTTATCTACCTCACCTGGGAAGCGGCCATGGGTAGTGTCATAGCGGGTCAAGTAGGTGATAGTGGCAAGATCAGAGAGCTCGTTAATGGCGACCACTTCAATTTCCGGGTGGTGCCGCTCAACGAGCGCCCGAAGCACGCATTGGCCAATGCGTCCGTAACCGTTAATGGCGATGCGATACCGGGGAGCAGAATTAGCCATGCAGAAGGGCGGCTCTTAAAAGTGAATCAATGATGAAAATGACGTCGAAAACCGTGGAATGATAACGCATTTCTGCCAGCGATTCTTATCAGTTGCCGGTTCCTGTCAGCCACCCATCCCTAACAGCCGCCAGGCGAGAGGTAGCAACACGGCAGTGAAAATGCCGGTAAGGCTCATTCCCAGCGAGGCAAATGCGCCGGCTGTGGGGCTGAGTTCAAACGCTCTAACGGTACCAATCGCATGACCGTTAAGCCCAAGCGCAAAACCGATCAGGCGTTCGTCATCAATATGTAAAAAGCGCGCGGCGAGACTGACACAGGGAATCGTGATGACCCCAGTGATCAACAGCGCCCCTAACAGTAGCGCTACCGTGCCTCCAAGCTGCTCGGTAATACCAATCGCAATCGGCGCAGTAACGGATTTGGCCGCAATGGAGGCGAGTATCGTGTCCGAACTACCCAGTAACCAGGCAATTGCCAGCGAATAGAAAGCCGCTAGCGCCGCGGCGATGGGTAAACAAATCGCCAAAGGCCGCCATAGTTCAACGATACGCGGTAACTGTTGATAAAGCGGCATGCCTAGCGCCACCGTGGCTGGCCCCAGTAGCACCGTTAACCAAGTGGCCCCTTGCTGGTAGGTAGCGTAAGGCAGCCCTATCAGGGCTAATGCCCCTGCCAATAGCAGCGCCGCGATCAAAATGGCGGGCAGCCAAGAGGGACGTTTTAGGCGCTGAAATAGCCCGTTACCAATTAGATAAGCGGTAAGCGTTAACCCCACCGCAAACAATGGCGTGGTGGTTAACAGGGCGAGCAGCGATGAATCATCGGACATGAGACTGTCCGATGAGGCGTTTAAGCAGCCAAAGCGTAGTAAACACGCTGAGTAATGTGCCTAGTACTAGCGCGATAAGAATAGCGCTCCATTGCCCGGCCAGCTCGCCGATAATAAAAAACACCCCCACTACGCCGGGCATTATCAGCATAGCGAGTAGGGCAATTAGCGGCTGGGCGGCAGCAGCAATGCTGCCAGGAACGCGACCACGAATAGCGAGAGTAACGCACAGCAGCAACATGCCGATAACGCCTGACGAGATCGGCAAAGCGGTGACGCGAATCACCACTTCACCGATCAGCCAGTAGCTAATCAACCATAGAAAGCCACTGAGTGCGGGCATGGCTTAGCCGAGTAGTTCGTTGGCTTGCTTGACCACATTTTCGACGGTAAAGCCGAAGTGCTTGAACAGGTCGCCCGCCGGGGCGGATTCGCCGTAAGTGGTCATGCCGATCACGCGGCCTTCCAGACCTACATACTTGTACCAGTAGTCGGCGTGAGCAGCTTCGATAGCGATACGCTTGGTGACTGCTTTAGGCAGCACGCTCTCACGGTACTCAGCGTCTTGACCGTTAAAGCGGTAAGCCGAGGGCATGGAGACTACGCGTACGGCTTTGCCTTGCTGCTCAAGCTCGGCAGCGGCGTCCATCGCCAACGACACTTCTGAGCCGGTGGCAATCAGTATCAACTCCGGCGTTCCTTCGCTGTCCTTGAGAACGTACGCACCGTTTTGGATCGCTGCCAACTGCGCTTTCGTGCGCTGCTGGTGGGGCAGGTTCTGGCGTGACAGTACTAGTGCGGTGGGGCCTGAGTGGCGCTTGATGGCGGCATCCCAAGAGGCGGCGGTTTCCACTGCATCACAAGGGCGCCAAGTATTGAGATTCGGCGTGGTACGCAGGTTGGTAAGTTGCTCAATCGGTTGGTGGGTCGGGCCATCTTCACCCAGGCCAATGGAGTCGTGGGTGAACACGTAAATCACCTGCTGGCCCATCAGCGACGCCATGCGGATCGAGTTACGCATGTACTCCATGAAGATCAGGAAAGTCGCGCCGTAGGGCACTAGGCCACCATGCAGGGCGATACCGTTCATGACCGCCCCCATGCCAAACTCACGGACACCGTAGTGCAGGTAGTTACCGCTGGCGTCTTCCGGGGTGATCGCCTTAGCGCCTTTCCAGAAGGTCAGGTTGGAGGGCGCCAAATCGGCACTGCCACCCAGCAGTTCCGGCATTTGCGGGCCAATCGTATTCAACACTTCAAAGGAAGCTTTGCGAGACGCGATGGTCTCTCCGCGTTCTTGGGCCTGCTCGATCAGTGCTTCAGTGGCAAGTTCGGTGGGCAGCTGGCGCTTCATTCGGCGCTTAAACTCCCGCGCTTCGCTGGGGAAGGCCTCGGCATAGCGAGCAAAGCGCTCATCCCACGCCTGCTGGGCTGCTTTTCCAGCGGCACGGGCATCCCAGGCGGAGTAGATGGGCTCAGGGATATGGAACGGAGCGTGGGGCCAATCAAGCTGGATGCGGGCCAGGGCGACTTCGTCATCACCCAATGCCGCACCGTGGGCTTCCTCTTTGCCCTGCTTGTTGGGCGCGCCAAAACCGATGATGGTTTTGCAAATAATCAGGCTCGGCTTATCGTCGTGGCTCTTGGCCAGCTCAATAGCGGCTTTTACTTCTTCGGGCTTGTGACCATCGACATTCGGTACCACGTGCCAGCCGTAAGCTTCAAAACGCTTGGCGGTATCGTCGGTAAACCAGCCTTCGACTTCGCCATCAATGGAGATGCCGTTGTCGTCATAAAGCGCGATCAATTTACCCAACTGCTGGGTACCCGCTAGTGAGGCCGCTTCGTGGGAGATGCCTTCCATCAAGCAGCCGTCACCCAGGAAACACCAGGTGTGGTGATCAACAATGCTGTGGCCAGGGCGATTGAACTGCGCCGCCAGGGTTTTTTCTGCAATCGCAAAGCCTACCGCATTGGCAAAGCCCTGGCCGAGCGGGCCGGTGGTGGTCTCAATGCCCGGCGCGTAGCCGAATTCCGGGTGGCCCGCGGTGGGCGAGTGCAGCTGGCGGAAATTCTGCAGTTGTTCCAGGCTTAGCTCATAGCCGCTTAGGTGCAGTAGAGAGTAAAGCAGCATGGAGCCGTGACCATTGGAAAGCACGAACCGATCACGATCGGCCCACTTGGGGTCTTCGGGATTGTGCTTGAGGTAGTCATTCCATAGCACCTCGGCAATATCCGCCATGCCCATGGGCGCACCAGGGTGGCCGGACTTGGCCTTCTGAACGGCATCCATGGAAAGCGCGCGAATGGCATTGGCTAGCTCAAAACGGGATGGCATGGGGGTGCTCCTCGCCTGGAAACAGAAATTATAAAGCCGCTATTGTCGCTGACTTCCCATGTTGCGGCAAATATGATGGCAAATTCTGGTAAGCGCGTTCTGGGAAGCATCGCCGACAGCGTGTAGACTCTGCCCCCCGAAGTGGTGGAGAAAGTGGTGCTGCCGCTTCTCTTACGGGCAGGAGTTACCTGCCATGATTTCCTGCTGATGCTGTGGATTAGAGACAGCCGTCATACAGAGGGTCGAGTGCGCGATGAGCGAATATTCCCTGTTTACCTCCGAGTCCGTCTCCGAAGGTCATCCCGATAAGATTGCCGATCAGATCTCTGACGCGGTGTTAGATGCCATCATCGCCCGTGATAAACAGGCGCGTGTTGCCTGTGAAACCATGGTAAAAACCGGGGTGGCGATCATTGCCGGCGAAATTACCACCTCCGCCTGGGTTGATTTAGAAACTCTCGTGCGCGATGTGATTATCAGCATCGGCTATAACTCGTCTGATGTCGGCTTTGATGGCGCGACTTGTGGCGTGGTTAACCTGATCGGTAAGCAGAGTGTCGATATTGCCCAAGGCGTCGACCGTACCAAGCCGGAAGATCAGGGCGCAGGCGATCAGGGCTTAATGTTTGGCTACGCGACCAACGAAACTGATTCGTTTATGCCCGCGCCGATCCACTACTCGCACCGTTTAGTCGAGCGTCAGGCCGAACTGCGTAAAAATGGCCTACTGCCGTGGCTGCGCCCGGATGCCAAGAGCCAGGTCACCTTCCGCTATAATGCCGAAGGCCAGCCTTGCGGTGTCGATGCCATCGTGCTTTCCACGCAACACGATCCTGACATCGATCAGGAAGATCTGCGTAAAATGATCAAGCGCGAGGTCATTGAGCAAGTGATCCCCGCTGAATGGTTGGATGAGCACACCCAGTACCACATTAACCCGACCGGCAAGTTCGTCATTGGCGGCCCGGTAGGCGATTGTGGCCTAACGGGGCGTAAGATCATCGTCGATACTTACGGCGGCATGGCACGTCACGGTGGTGGTGCATTTTCAGGCAAAGACCCCTCTAAAGTTGACCGCAGTGCCGCCTATGCGGGTCGCTATGTGGCTAAAAATATTGTTGCGTCGGGCCTGGCAGACAAGTGTGAGATTCAGGTTTCTTACGCCATTGGTGTGGCCGAACCCACCTCGGTTTCTATTGATACCTTTGGTACCGGCAAAATTGACGATAAGCAGATCGTTGCGCTGGTTCGCGAGCATTTCGATCTGCGCCCCTACGCAATCACCAAAATGCTCGACCTGCTCCACCCGATGTATCAGCTCACTGCTGCTTACGGCCACTTTGGTCGTGCGCCGTTCGAGCACAGCTACACTTGGAGCGACGATAAAGGCGAAGAACATACCGAAACCTTTACCGCCTTTCCGTGGGAAAAAATTGATAAAGCCGATGCGCTGCGCAAGGCGGCCAATTTGTAAGACATTCGCTACCGCGTTTGTAAGCAATGTATGAAATCGCCCCTTTGGCTCCGGCCGGGGGCTTTTTTTATGCGCGGCTTCGAAGCCCTGCGCTAGGCTAAGCCTATTTGCTAACGATTCGTGTGAAGAGGGGGCAAGATGGCCAGTGGTCTCGTTGTGTGGGTATTCGCTAGCCTGATCGGGCTTGTCACTTTTTCCGCACAGGCTGCCGAATGCCCTGATTGGCCTGAAGAGCGCTTAACTCGCGAGAGCCAGGCACTGGCCGAGCAGGTTCAGCGCTGGGATACCGCCTACCACGACGAAGGTATTGCGCTGATTGACGATGCCCTCTATGACCAAGCGGTAGAGCGCCTCGCTACGTGGCAGCGTTGCTTGGGCAATGTACCTGACCATCGTCCGCTTTCGCGCGTTACCCGAAGCAGCGGCACTCTCGATCATCCGGCGGCGCAGCGTGGGCTTACTAAAGCCGATGACGATGGCGTCAGGCGCTTTACCAGCCGCCGCGAAGACCTATGGATTCAACCTAAAGTAGACGGTGTGGCGATTACGCTGCGCTATGCTGATGGCGAATTGATCGAAGCCGTTAGCCGTGGCGATGGCGAGCGGGGCCAAGACTGGACGAACCGGGTGCGCCAGTTACCCGCTGTTCCCACTACGCTTCCTGAGCCTATTTCTGCGGTGCTACAAGGCGAACTGTACTGGCGGCTAACCCAACACGTGCAGTCACAATCACCTGCGTCGGGTGCGCGGGGCGCCGTGGCGGGGGCAATGGCGCAGTCCTCTCCTACGGCGGCCACCCTTGAACGTATTGGTCTGTTTGTTTGGGATTGGCCCGACGGGCCTACTGGTATGGGCGAGCGTTTAGCGCGTCTTACCGCGCTGGGCTTTGATACTGCCAGCTATACCCAGCCGCTAGATGACCAACGTGATGCCACCTACTGGCGTGATAGCTGGTTCAATGGCCCGTTGCCGTTTGCCACCGATGGCGTGGTAATCAAGCAAGCAGAGCGTCCTGGCGTACGGCGCTGGACGTCATCACCCCCTGAGTGGGCTGTCGCCTGGAAATACCCCGCTCAACAGGCGCTAGCGGAAGTACGCGGCATTGAATTTCGCGTAGGGCGTACCGGACGCGTGACGCCACTGGTGTGGCTTAACCCGGTACAACTGGAGGGGCGGCGCATCAGCCGTGTTTCGCTGGGTTCACTGGAACGCTGGGAGTCACTGGATATTCGCCCCGGCGACCAAGTGGCGATCTTCTTGGGCGGGTTAACGATTCCCCAGTTAAGCGAGGTGGTGTGGCATACCCAGGAGCGCTCGCCGTTGACTCCGCCTTCACCCCAGCGCTTTAACCTGCTGAGCTGCTTTGAATTAACCCCCGGTTGCGAGGGACAACTGCTGGCGCGGCTCACCTACCTTGGCGAGCAGCTTGGCATGCAGGGTATTGGTGAAGGTACCTGGCAAGCGCTCATGGACGCGGGCGTAGTCACCCATTTACTGGACTGGCTGGACGTTGAACCACGTCAGCTACAGCTGGCGTATGGTATTGGTGAGTTCACAGCCGCCGCGCTCACTGAGCAGTTTCAGGTTGCCCGAAGCAAGCCGTTTGCGGCATGGCTGAGTGCGCTGGGGGCGCCGCCGGGGAGCGAGTCAGTTCGTGGGGATTGGGATGATTTAGCAGGCTACCAGCGCGAAGAGTGGCAAGCCGTTCCAGGCGTCGGCCCGGTTCGTGCTGAGGCGCTGGTAGCATTTTTCAGCCACCCCAGCGTGCAGCGCATGGCTCTGCAGTTGCAGCAGGCGGGGGTTGCAGGGTTCTAGGTTAACTCACTCACTACCCCAGGCCGGTGAGACGCAGCATCAAGCCGAGATAAAGCGGAATCAGCAGCGGTGCGAGCAGTGTGGTGACCAGCACGGCTAACGCGCCTTTTTGTGGCTGAATGCCCAGCTCCATCGCCACTACCACGACGTTAGCGGCCATGGGCACCACACCCAATAGCAACAGCGCCAGGGCCAGCTCTGTGGAAAGAGGCGCCATCCACTGCAAGGTTAAAACGGCCAGTAGCATGGCCAGCGGCCACATTAGGTAGCGCAGGCCCACGCAAGTGGCCACAAAGCGCGAATCCCAGGCGGAAAGCGTTACCTGACTGAGTGTCATACCAATAATCATCATGCCTAGTAGGGTATAGGTGGCGGGGAACACTGCCAGCGAACTCATTACCCCAGCGGGTAGCGTTATCTTAAAGGCGCTAAGCAGTAACGCTAATAAGAATGCGTAGATAAGCGGTAAGCGAGAAATCTTGATCAAACTTTCGCGTACCGAGAAGCGCCCACGAGCGCTGAGATAGAAGCCCACGGTGAATTCATAAATATTGATCCCCAGCATGCAGAACAGGTAAAGAGTAACGCCTTCAGGGGGGAGTAGAATCAGCGCGATTGGCAACCCGAAATAGCCGGTATTACCCGTCCCTGAAGAGAACGCCAGCAGGGCGGCTTCCTGTTCACTAAAGCGGTGGCGCGTAACGCGTTGCACCACCAGCGCCATTAGGCTCGCCAAAATGAACAGCGCTAATGTCAGCAGCAAGTAGTCAGGTGTCGGGCCACCGTTCATCAATGCACGGAAAATGGTAAAGGGGGCAATCAGGTAAACCAATAGCGTGGCAATCGGGCGAGGATCTAGTTTAAGCCGTTGGGCGGCGAGCCAGCCTAACGCCACATAGCTCAGTAACATTAGTAGTGGCCCAACCAGAGCCGCAGGTGCAAGATCCATTTACCCTCCCGTAAAATGTGTGGTGACTGACGAACATGAGCCGAATTAAAGGCCGAGCGTGAAATCTTTCATTAGCCCCAGCGCAATGGAACAGCGAGAATACCCCAAAATATCATCACTATTGATCTAAAAAGGAAATCCCATGAGCAGCCACGAGCATCCGTTAGGTATCAGCTTTGAGTTCTTCCCGCCCAATACTGATGCTGGGCGCGATAAGCTGATCCACGTTCGTGATGAGCTGGCCGCCCGCAAACCGCGTTTTTTCTCGGTGACCTATGGTGCCGGTGGGTCGACGCAGGCGCGTACCCGCGAGGTAGTGCGTGCGGTCGGCGAGAGTGGCATCACCACCGCGCCGCACCTTTCTTGTATTGGTAGTGAGAAAGCTCAGCTGCGCGACCTGCTGGCGCAGTACCGTGAAGAGGGCGTGGATAGCCTGGTAGCGCTGCGTGGTGACATGCCCTCCGGTATGGGGAGCATTGGTGAACTACGTTATGCCAACGAACTCGTTGAGTTTATTCGCGCGGAAACCGGTGATCATTTCGATATCGCCGTAGCCGCTTATCCTGAATCTCATCCACAGGCCCCCAACCTAGATAAGGATGTGGAAAACTTTGCGCGTAAAATGAAGGCGGGGGCCAATATGGCCATCACCCAGTACTTCTTCACCGCTGACGCCTATTTCAACTTCGTCGATAAAGCTCGCGCGCTGGGCGTTGAGCAGCCGATTATCCCCGGCATTATGCCGATTACCAACTACACCAAGCTGGCGCGTTTCTCTGACGCCTGTGGTGCCGAGATCCCGCGCTGGATTCGCAAGCAGTTGGAATCCTACGGTGATGACAGCGAAGCGATTGCCGCTTTTGGCACCGATGTGGTGAGCCGTCTTTGCCAACGGTTGCTGGATGGTGGTGCGCCAGGCCTGCACTTCTACACGCTTAACCAAGCCGCTCCGGTACTGAAGATCGTCGACAACCTGAGTGATTAAGCCATTTATTGACTTACTTTAGGCTCACTAAAAACCCCGCCCAACGAATGTTGAGCGGGGTTTTTTACGCTTACTGTTTTGCGGTTTGTATCAATTA
The DNA here is from genome assembly GCF_976980765.1 of Halomonas sp. NYA30. Taxonomy (NCBI): domain Bacteria; kingdom Pseudomonadati; phylum Pseudomonadota; class Gammaproteobacteria; order Oceanospirillales; family Halomonadaceae; genus Halomonas; species Halomonas sp. NYA30. Next base: position 69,700 of record NZ_OZ334477.1, read on the forward strand.
ACCAGCTTGCGCCGTTTTGTTACCACCGCCGTGAAGCTTACGCTGCATCATAAATAGCACGATACCAATCGCAAGGCCTGCAATGTCGGTATAGATACCGCCATAGATCAAGAACAGCGCGCCTACGAGCATGACGATACGTTGCACTGTATTAACGGGGCCAAAGAACCATTTCTGCACCATACCCGAGAGCAGCACAATACCCAGTGTCGCCGTTAAGCCAACGCGTAGGATCTGCATCGGCGAGCCTTCCATCAGCATGGCCGGGCTGTAGAAGAACATAAACGGAACAATGAACGCGGCCAAGCCAATCTTGAACGAGGCCACCGACGTGCCCATGGGATTGTCGCCAGAGATACCAGCCGCTGCATAGGAGGCCAAGGCAACGGGCGGAGTGATCGCCGACACGACTGCAAAATAGAACACGAAGAAGTGCGCGATCAGTGGCTCAATACCGATATTGATTAGGCCAGGCGCAACAACTGACGCGGCCACCGCATAGGCAGCGGTGGTCGGCATGCCCATCCCCAGCAAAATGCTGATCAACATGGCGAATACTAGCGCCAGTAACTGGCTGACACCGGCTAGGCCAAGCAGCAGCGATGAGAAGCGTGCACCGACACCCGTTAGCGAAATCACCCCGACGATTAAACCCGCACAGGCGCACACGGCGATAATCTGAATCGACATAGTGCCCGCAATCTGCAGGGCTTTAAGAATCGCACGAAGGCCCATTTTGTTGGGCGAAATCCAGCTTACGACGGCGGCTGAAGCGGTTGCCAGGGTACCGGCGCGGATAACCGAGTAACCCATAAACAGCGCGACAATCAGGATAATAATGGGCGCAAACAGATAGACCTGTTTCACCAGCTTCGAGAACAATGGGATCTCATCTTTGCGCATGCCACGCATGCCTTTACGAGCGGCCTCAAAGTCGACCATAAAGTAAATAGAAGCAAAGTAGAGAATGGCTGGAATGATTGCCGCAATGGCAATTTCGGTATACGGAATACCGGTCACTTCAGCCATGATGAACGCGCCAGCGCCCATGATGGGCGGCATGATCTGTCCACCGGTTGAAGCGGCGGCTTCGATGGCACCCGCGCTACGCGCGGGATAACCGACTTTCTTCATCAAAGGAATGGTCAGGGAACCAGTAGAAACCACGTTACCCGCCGATGTGCCGTTGATCATGCCCATCAGGCCAGAGGCGAAAATAGCCACTTTAGCGGGGCCACCGCGAGCACGACCCGCTGCGGCAAAGGCAAAGTTAACGAAGTAGTCGCCTACTTTAGAGGCCTGCAAGAAAGCCGCAAAAATAATGAACAGAATGATATAGGTCGACGATACCGCTGTGGTGGGTCCGAGGATACCGGCATCGGTGTATACCTGGCTGAAGAAGCGCTGCAGTGACAGACCCGGATAACCCAAAAAGCCCGGCAAATAAGGACCGGCGAAAACATAGGTCAAAAAGACCGCAGAAATCACGACTAACGCTAAACCAGCTACTCGGCGAGTAAGTTCTAGAATCAGCAGAGAACCTGCGATGGCTGCCCAGGAAATGCCCGCTGGTGCAAAGGAGGTACCCGTCGACATACGGATATTGGTGTTATAAGCCACCAGCAAATAGCCTGCGCTCGCCATCGCGCAAACCATCAGCACCAAATCGGCAGGGTTGAAACGGTGCCGAGCCTGGCGATAAAACCATGACAGCACAATCGCACCCGCCGTGGTCGCCATGAGCGGATAGCCGTAGTGCCAGTTTTCAACACTTGGGTCGATGCGCATGGCACTGCCGCTGAGCGTTTGATACATCACGAAAACTTGCGCCAAGGTATAGGCAGCGGGAATCAGTAGCGCATAGCTAACCCACTTAATCCAGGCGCCTGACGCCTGATGATCGTCCTCGGCAAAGCGGGCACCGGCAAATAGCCCGTAACCCAGAATAAGTGCACCGGCAATGTGTACGATACGAAACGACCAGGTTTCCATCGGATACACGTTGAGTGAAATCAGATGGAAACTTGAGTAAGCGATCGCTAATGCCGCAAACAGTAGAAATTGCCAGCCCGTAAACAGGCGACGATTAGGTTCAACAACATCATCATCGACACCATCGGCAATAGACTCTGGTACCGCTGACGCCGCGTGAACATCATCGTTAAGACCATTGGGGTCTTGGTCGGTTTTGTGACTCATTAGAGTTCACCCTCACAGCAAAAGCAGACAAAGGGGGGTAGCAGCGAAAGCTGCCCCGCCCGGCGAAACCGGAAACGGGGCAGTTAGAACGGTTTAAGGTTGCTTAGTTGATCATGTCATCAGCAATTTCATAGCCGTTCTCTTCATACCAGCGAGCAGCACCGGGGTGGAACGGCAGCACGGTGTTGTGCTTGATGTTTTCTGGAATGGTGGTTTCAGCACTGCGGTGCACAGAGCGCATGCGGTCGTTGTTTTCCATGGTGGCCTTGGTGACTTCATAAACGAAGTCTTCCGGCAGATCACAGCCAGCGATAGCGAAGTTCCACATGGAGACAGCGCGAGCATCTTCTTCAAGCGTTGTATAAGTGTTCGCCGGGATCATGAATTCAGCGACTGGGTAGTTTTCAAGTACCGTGGCCAACTCTTCTTCATTAAATTCGATGATGTTGACGTCAGTTTGTACTTCCAACTGGCTGACTGCCGGGATCGGAATGCCCGCAGCGAAGGCAACAACGTCAAGCAGGCCATCCTGCAACTGACCGCCCAGGTCTGACCAGCCGCCGTTACGACGTTCAAAGTCAACGCCCAAGGTTTCTAAAATGGCCGGGAAGTAAGTGTCAGACGTTGAGGCAGCCGGGCCGAAACCGATGCGTGCGCCATCAGGAATGTCGGAGATCGTCTCAATGCCGCTGTCAGCAAGCGCGGTAATGGAGAACGGCGTTTCGTACATGGGGAACATGGCGCATACATTGTCCATCTTCATACCAGGCGCCAGCGGGCTTTCGCCTTTAACGGCATCAGAAGCGGGACCCATGGTGGTTAAGCCAAATGCCATGTCGCCCGTGTGCACGAGTGCCAAGTTTTGAGTTGGGCCACCGGTGACTTCACCGCCACCCGATACACCCAGCTCATCAGCAATAAAGTTTGCCCAGCCTGAACCATAAACGAAGTAAGTGCCGCCTTGGCTTGCGGTACCTACAGTGAAGTTGTCAGGCCAACCGGAACGGTCTGCTTGAGCTTGAGCACTGCTGGCAGCCGCCACAAGCAGGGCGCTGCTGGCGAGAAGAGTGAACGTTTTAGGCATTTGATTGCGCATGGCGAAAGTTCCTAGCTGTTATTGGGGTTATAGTCTGATGATTCCGAGTAATAGCGCTCTTCGAACGGCATTAATCAGGCTATGCAGCAGTTATAACAGCGATAGTTGTGCCAGCTTACCTTTATGATTTTAAAATCAAACGCTTATAATTTTTTTATTCAACTTTGGTGGAAAGGGGATTTCGCTATTGTGTCCGGTTGTTCGCACGGCAGCGGCTTTTTAGTGTGCGGATAACCGCACACTTGCTGCACTCTTCTGATACGAACAATGCGAGGAGGGAATTAGCGAGAAGACTTGCCTGGATCCATAATGCGTACGGGTTGCACATCCTGCTGTTTCTGATCATCGCGGACCTGGTTGACCCGGGTGGTCATCTCGGTAAGCGCATCTTCTTCGATAGGCAGTTGCTCAAAAAAATCACAGCTGACGCACTCGCGATAGCGGATGCCGTTTTGTTCCCAGGCGCGGATACGATCCATTGCCGCACAGCGCGGGCAGGTAACACCGGCGATAAAGCGTTTAACAGTCGACATTCAAAGCTCCAAACGCGTGGCACCCAAGGTGCCACGCATGGGAAATGGTTTAAAAAAGCTTAAGCAGCGCGAATGCCGCAGTGGCGCAGCAGCGGTTCGACGCTGGGTTCACGGCCACGAAAGGCGACAAACAGATCCGCCGCGTCTCGGGCGCCGCCCTGTTCGAGGATCTCGCTACGAAAGCGCTGTCCTGTTTCAGGGTCGAAGATACCGGCCTCTTCAAAGGCGCTCCAGGCATCCGCCGAGAGTACTTCCGCCCACTTATAGCTGTAGTAACCGGCAGCGTAGCCCCCGGCGAATACGTGGCCAAAGCTATTCTGAAAGCGGTTGTACGATACTTTCGGCAATACTGATACGGCATCGCGCACTTCATCTAACAAGTTTTGTACGTCGCTGGCGCTGGGAGCGCTTAACTCGTGGTGCAGCCGCAAATCAAACAGCGAGAACTCGATTTGACGCATCATGCCCATAGCGGATTGGAAATTCTTAGCCGCTTGCAGGCGCTCAAGCAGCTCTGCAGGTAACGCTTCTCCGCTATCCACGTGCTTGGCGAGCAAGTCTAGCCCTTCGCGCTCCCAGCAGTAGTTTTCCATAAACTGGCTGGGCAGTTCGACAGCATCCCAGGCAACGCCATTTATGCCGGAAATATCGGCAATATCCTGTTTGGTCAGCATATGGTGAAGACCGTGACCAAACTCATGGAACAGCGTGGTGACTTCATCGTGGGTGAGCAGCGCAGGGCGACCGCCTACCGGGACCGTGAAGTTGCAGGTTAAAAAGGCGACAGGCAATTGCAGGCCCTGCTCTGTTTGACGCCGCACGCGGCAATCAGCCATCCAAGCGCCGCCCCGCTTCCCTTCACGGGCGTAGAGATCCAGATAAAAACCGGCAATCGGCTGGCCGTTTTCGGTGATGCGGAAATAGCGTACGTCAGGGTGGTAACGGGGCGCTTCAGTATCTTCTTCAAAGCGTACGCCATAAAGACGCTCGACCACCTGAAACAAGCCATCGACCACCCGTGGCGCGGGAAAGTAAGGGCGTAATTGCTCTTGAGATATCGCATGGCGCGCTTCGCGCAATTTTTCACTGGCATAGGCAACATCCCACGGTTCTAACGTCTCCAGGCCAAGTTCATCACGGGCATAAGTGCTTAGCTCGGCAAACTCTTCCTGCGCCTGGGGAAGCGCCCGGCGGGCTAAATCGTTGAGAAAGTCGAGCACTTGTTGGGGGGACTCTGCCATTTTGGTGGTCAGTGAATAATCAGCGTAGGTATCAAAGCCGAGTAGTTGGGCAATTTCGCTACGTAGCGCCAGTATCTCTTCCATGATCGCGGCATTATCAAACTTACCCGCGTCAGGGCCCTGGTCTGAGGCGCGGGTAACGAAGGCGGTATACACTTCGCGGCGCAGCTCGCGGTTGTTAGCGTAGCTCACCACCGGGAAAAAGCTGGGGAAATCTAGGGTAATACGGTAGCCCGCCACGCCTTTAGCCTCAGCGGTGGCTTTTAATGTTTCAAGAGCACTTTCGGGTACGCCTGCTAAGGCTTCTTGGCTATCGATATCTTTATGCCATGCTTGAGTGGCATCCAGCACGTTATTCGAGAACTGGTTTGACAGCATGGAGAGCCGCGACTGAATCTCGCCGTAGCGGGCTTTTTTGTCTGCGGGAAGGTCAACACCGGCCAGACGAAAATCGCGCAGCGCATTCTCAACAGTACGCCGCTGTGCGGCATCCAGGGTTTCCCAGGCCGGGCCCTCTTTTAGCGCTTGCCAGCCATGAAACAGCCCTTCGTGTTGGCCAACCCAGGTGCCAAAAGCGGAGAGTTTTTCAAGGCATGCCTGATATGCTTCGCGCAATTCTGGAGAGTTCATGGTGCCGTTAAGGTGCGAGACCGGTGACCATGCTTTAGTCAGCCGGTCATTGACGGCTTCGAGTGGCACCGCAAAATTCTCCCAGCTTGGCGGGGCGGCGGCTGCCTGTTCGGCGAGGCGGTCAATGGCTTCGCGGCTCTCGCTAAGCAGCGTTTCCACAGCGGGCTCCACATGCTCGGCGCGAATTTCAGCAAAGGGGGGTAGCTCGTGCGTTTCAAGCAGCGGATTGGTGGACATAGGCACCTCGAGTGGCATCGTTTTTAAAACCGTATAGGAAGCGCAAAACGCGCAATAATAATGACACAGTGCGGGCGGCGGGGCTGCGTTTCAATGTTCGCTTCAATAACTATAACAACGATGTTTAATATCCGGGTTTACGCTTAGGGTTTGGCCTGCACGCAAGCGCCTGCTAGTCTTGCCGCCTTTTATTGCCACCAATGGCAGGAGCATGTGATGAGCGAGACGCTGGAGCGCTGGGGGTCGAAGCGGGCCTTTATCTTGGCGGTAACAGGTGCTGCGGTGGGGTTAGGCAACATCTGGCGCTTTCCTTATGTGGCGGGAGAGAACGGCGGCGCGGCCTTTTTGCTGATTTACGTGGCGTTCGTGCTGCTGCTGGGTATTCCCGTAATGATGGCCGAGATTCTGATTGGCCGTGCCGGTCGGCGTGGGCCGATGCAGGCGTTGGGGGCTTTGGCGGCCGAGGCGGGGGCTTCCCCTCACTGGCGTTGGCTGGGGTTGTTCGGGGCGTTCACCGTGTTCTGTATCTTGTCGTTCTATTCGGTGGTCTCCGGCTGGTCGATTGAGTTTTTGGTGGCCTCCGTTAACGGCAATTTTAATGGCGCGAGTGCCGCTGAGATCGGTGCCAGCTTTGAATCTTTTTTAGCCAATCCGGGGCTGCTGATTTTTAATCATTCGTTGTTTCTGTTTATGACCATGACCGTGGTAGCGGCGGGCGTTGCCAAGGGGCTGGAGCGGTTGAACAACCTGCTGATGCCGCTGTTGTATCTGTTGTTACTGCTGCTGGCGGGCTATGCCGCGACGACCGATGGTTTTGGTACGGCGCTGGCGTGGCTGTTCTTACCCTCTTTCGAGGCGCTGACACCATCGGTAATGGTGCATGCCATGGGCCATGCCTTCTTCACGTTGGCGGTGGGGGCCTGTGCATTAATGGCTTATGGCGCTTACATGCCGGAAGAGCAAAGCCTGCCCAAGGCGGCGGTTGCGGTCGCAGTGCTCGATATCAGCGTGGCATTGCTGGCGGGGATCGCTATTTTCTCAGTGGTATTCGCGCAAGGCATGGATCCTGCCGACGGTCCGGGCTTGATGTTTGTGACGTTGCCTATCGCCTTTTCTGAGTTGCCGTGGGGCTCGGCATGGCTAAGCGTGTTCTTTTTACTGCTGCTGTTGGCCACCTGGACATCGGCGATAAATCTTGCGGAGCCGATGGTCGCCACGCTGCAAGGATTGGGGCTGCGTCGCAGTATCTCGACGGCGATCGTAGCGCTCAGTGTCTGGTTGATCGGGCTATTATCAGCCTTCTCCTTCTCCTCCCTGGCTGAGTTTCGGCCGCTGTTCGGGCGCAACGTCTTTGAGCTTGTTAGCAGTATACCGCCGGATGTCTTCCTACCCTTGGGCGGCTTGTTGATCGCGGTTTTTGCGGCTTGGGTTATGCCTCGTGAAAGAGTGGTAAGTGCGTTAGGCGTTGGTGAACGCGGCTACTTAGTGTGGCGTAATATCATTCGCTGGGTGTCGATTCCGCTTACCTTTATTGTTCTGCTGGCTGGGTTGCTATAGTGGAGGAATTAAATTCTCTAAGCTGTCCAGCAGCATTCCAGGAGCGAGTGATGAGCAGTGCATTAAGACGTTATCAAGGTATGGCGCCCCAATTAGGTGAGCGCGTTTATATTGATCCGGCCAGTGTGGTCATCGGTGATGTAGTGCTAGGTGACGACTGCTCTGTGTGGCCAATGACGGTAATTCGCGGCGATATGCACCGTATTCGTATCGGCGCGCGAACGAGCGTGCAGGATGGCAGCGTGCTGCATATTACCCACGCCAGTGACTTCAGCCCCGACGGCTTTCCGCTCACCATTGGGGACGACGTGACGATTGGCCATAAAGCGATTCTGCATGGCTGCACGTTGGGCAACCGGATACTGGTAGGGATGGGCGCGATTGTGATGGATGGCGCGGTCGTCGAAGACGAGGTCATTATCGCCGCGGGTGCTGTCGTCACGCCGGGTAAACATTTGGAAAGTGGTTATGTGTATGCGGGTAATCCGGCTAAAGCGATGCGGCCGCTAAAAGATAAAGAGCGCGCTTTCTTCCCCTATACCGCCGGCAACTACGTTAAATTAAAAGACCGCTTCTTGGCAGAAGCGTCTCTTTAGTTAATGTTGTTAGAAACAGCCTAAGCAGTTGCTCCGCCAACCTTTTTTCTAAATAATTCATGTCGCGGCTGTAAGAAATCTGTTAATTTATACAGTTTTCTTTTTTGCAGACTCTGGGATGCCGCGTCATGGCTAATTTTCGCACGCATATTACGGTAGCAGCGGCGGGCGGCATGCTAGTAGCTTACGCAGGCTGGAAAGGCCAATGGTGGCCGCCTTCCCAGGCGGTGGTGATGATTGCGTTGGTCACGTTTGGTGGCATTCTGCCCGATATTGATGCCGACCGCTCTCACTCTATCCGTTTGATATTCAACCTACTTTCAGTGCCCGCTTTGGTGCTGGGGGCACTGTTGCTCCAGCCCTGGCTAACGCCTGGTGCGCTGTTAGTTGCCTGTGGTGGGATCTACTTTTGTGTTCGCTATTTGGCGGGCGTACTATTTTCGCGACTAACCGTTCACCGTGGTATTTGGCACTCTCTGCTGGCGGGTGGGCTATGTAGCCTACTGGCCGCCACGTTTAGTTTTAACTTACTTGGCCAGCCAGCGTGGTTGGCCTGGTCCCACGGGGCTGCCACGTTGGTCGGTTTTTTGATTCATCTGAGTTTGGATGAAATATATAGCGTTGACCTGGAGGGTGCCCGGCTAAAACGCTCATTTGGAACAGCGCTGAAGTTAGGCGATAGCCGTCGGCCGATGTCCAATCTGTTGATGCTGATTGCGACGTTTACGCTTATTCCCTGGGTACCGCCCTGGTCGGTATTGGGGGAGTTACTCCATCAAGGCTCGCTGCTGTGGCGATAGTCGTCGGCGTTGAGTCCGTGCTTTTTAAGTTTGTCGTAAAAGGTTTTGCGCGGAATCCCTAAGTGGCGACAGACATCGGTTACCCGGCCGTGGTAGCGCGCCAATGATTGGCTGATCAGGCTCTTTTCAAACAGCTCTACCTGGCGCGGCAGAGTGAGCTCTTCGGTATCGGCGTTGACCCCTTCCAGCAGCGCGTCCAGGCGGTAATCAAAAGCAGCACCCAGCAGCACATAACGCTCAGCAAGGTTACGCAGCTCGCGTACATTGCCGGGCCAGTCGTGGGCCAGCAGGGCGGCAATAGCAGGGCTGTCGAGGGTAGGTGCTTCCAACCCGCTGCGGTTGGCAGCCACCACGGCAAAGTGTTGAAACAGTAAAGGAATATCTTCGCGCCGCTCACGCAGCGCGGGCAGCGGCAGGGTAACCACATTCAGCCGGTAGTAAAGATCTTCGCGAAAATTTCCCTCTTCGGAGGCGGTTTTGAGATCGACCTTGGTGGCCGCAATCACGCGGATATTGAGCGGCACGGTTTCATTGGCGCCTAACCGCTCGACGCTGCGCTCTTGAAGTACCCGCAGCAGTTTGACCTGCAGCGCCATGGGCATCGATTCAATTTCATCTAAAAATACCGTGCCGCCATTAGCGTGTTCAAACTTGCCGATGCGCCGTTCTACGGCGCCAGTAAAGGCGCCTTTTTCATGACCAAACAGCTCGGACTCAATGGTATTTTCGGGCACGGCACCACAGTTAATCGCCATAAACGGGCTGTTACGCCGGGCGCTGCGCTCGTGAATGGCGCGGGCGACCAAGTCTTTGCCGGTGCCTGTCTCGCCAAACAGCAATACATCGGCTTCCACTTGGCTGATGCGCTGAATCATCGCGGCCAGCCGTGAAATGATCGGTGTGCGCCCTACTAACCGTGGTCCTAATGCGGCTTGTTGCACCTCTAGTTCCGCTTTTAGGCGATGGTTTTCCAAACTGAGCTGGCGCTTTTCAATACCACGACGTACCACATCCAGCAGTTGATCACCGGCAAAGGGTTTCTCAAGAAAATCCCAGGCGCCTGCGCGCATGGCTTCTACCGCGGTAGAAATATCGCCGTGGCCGGTGATTAAAATAATCGGCAGGGTGGCATCGCGGCTGTGTAGCTCATGCAGTAATGCCATGCCATCCATCCCCGGCATGCGGATATCGCTCACAATCACGCCGGGGAAGTCCGGCGTTAATGCCGCCAGCGCTTGTTCTGCAGATTCAAAGCAGTAGGGCGTATAGCCCGCAAGTTCGAGGGTTTGGCTGGCGGTGATCCGCAGATGCGGTTCGTCGTCGATCACCATGACCGGCAGCGTCGACGGCTCATGCATAGTGAGTGCGCTCCTGGGGGTGCGTAAATGTTGAGTGGGGCAGGGTAATGGTGAAACAGGCGCCCCCTTCGGGTTGGTTAGCAGCCTGCAGCTTGCCGCCTAGATCGTCCATGATACGTGACGAGATCGAAAGCCCCAGTCCCAAACCACTCCCTGGCGCCTTGGTGGTAAAAAAGGGTTCAAAAATATGCCCTAAATGCTCCTCGGGGATGCCAGGACCGTTATCGGTAACGCTGATAACGACCTGCTGCTGGTGGGTATGCGCCCCTAAGGTCAGTTGCGGGGCCGGTACGCCTTTCATAGCCTGCAGTGCATTGCCGATTAAGTTAACCAGCACCTGTTCCAGCCGCACTAGGTCGCCTTTTACCCACAGCGTTTCATCGGGCCAATCCTGAATAATGCTGATATTGCCTTCGCGCAGGCGGCTTTGAAACAGGCGCAAGGCGTAGTCGATACAGGCTTGTACCGATATCGTCTCCTGGCGTTCGCTGCTTTTGCGCGAAAACTGCCGCAGCTGGGCGCTGATATCCGCCATGCGTTCGGTCAGCTCGACAATTTGTTCCAGGTTGGCATCCGCCTTGTCGTGGCGGGCTAATGCGATAAAGCGACGGGCGTTTTCTGCGTAGGCGCGAATAGCCGCCAGCGGTTGATTGAGTTCATGGTTGATACCCGCGGCGAGTTGCCCTAAAACCGCCAGTTTGGCGGCTTGAATAAGCTCATCCTGGGTTTGACGCAAGTTGGCTTCAGCGCGGCGACGTTCTTCAATTTCATCGGAAAGGCGCTGATTACTGGCTACTAGGTCACGAGTGCGGCGTTCAACGCTGACTTCCAGTTCGTCACGCACGCGGGCCAAAGTGTTGCGTTCGCGTTGGGCAAATGCTTCCCGCTCACGACGCAGCCTTAGACGCTGCCAGCCAATGCCCACGCCAAGCGTTACCACGCCATAAAGGCCGCCTGCCATGAGGGCGGCAATCCATTGGGCGCTAATCACTGGTGTTAGCGGCTTTAAAATATGCATTTGCCAGCCAAACTCAGGAATATGCCGGGTCAGGCTAAGGTAGTCGCCGTTGCTTAGCGGGCCCTGGGAGAAACTGACCAGCTGACTGCCCTGGCGGTAAGGCGCATCGACTTCTATACCCGAAGGCGACAGCGGCTCCATGGCGTAGCGGCGAGTGTCGTGCAGTGTTTGGCGCTGTTCATCGCTGAGCGGGTAAAGGGCGTTCATGCGCAACTCTGGGTGGCTGGCCATGAAAATGATGTTGTCGCTATCGGTCACAAACAGCTCGGCATCCTGTTCCGCCCAGCTCTCTTCAACGTCATCCAGCAGGACTTTTACCACTAACACCCCGTCTGGCTGTGAATCTGGCGAGGTGTCGTCTAGCCACACAGGCGAAGAAAAGTAGTAGCCCCGCTCAAGAGATTTGATGCCCAAACCAAAAAAACGGCCCTGGCCGCCTGCAATGGCATCGGTGTAGTAGGAACGAAACGCATAGTTCTGGCCAATAAAGGTGTTGGGGCGGTGCCAGTTGCTGGCGGCGATCGTGTCACCATCGCGGTTGAGCAGATAGACGTCCGACACGCCCGCTGTGAAGCGGAAACGATCCAGTAGCATATTCAACGGCATTGGGTCTTGGCTGTCGGGAGAGGCCAGAAAGCGCTGCACGCCTTCCCGGGTAGCAAGCATTTGCGGCAGGTAGTCGTAGCGCAGCAAATAGCCGTTCAAGTTGGCGGCAGACAGCCGCAGCTCGTTTTCAGCATCATCCTGCAAGTTGGAAAGCGCTTGCTCACGCGCTAGGTGAGCAGCCTGCCAAACACATAACAGCAAGCCGAGCGAAATGACCAGTAGCCACAGGCGCCGCCAACGTAGCGGCAAAGGAGCCGGGGCTTGATTGGTCATGGCAGCGCTGTTCATGCCGGTGTCTTGCTACTGCCTTGGGCGCGGCGGAGGGCGCGCTGGGCGCGTGTCTCTGCCCGAGCCATTTCCAACAATCCTTCTTCGACAAACACTAGATGTTCGTGGGCGCGAGTGCGGGCATCTTCTGCGCGCCCTTCTAAAATGGCATTGAGTAGAGCGCGGTGCTGTTGCATTAATTGGCTGCGTGAACCTTCTTTGGCAAACAAGTGGGCGAGATTATTAACAATGCTTTTCTCCAGCAGGTGAAAAATGCCGCGAATGGTGTGTAGCAGCAAAACATTATGGGCAGCCTCGGCAATCGCAAGGTGGAACGCTGCATCCAGTTTCGCTTCTTGAATAGGGTCGGCACCGGCAAAACCGCCGTCGAGCTCTTCAAAGCGCTGAATAAGCACGGCTTTATCGGCAGGTGTTGAACGTAGTGCAGCGTAATAAGCAGAGATTCCTTCCATGGCATCTCGGAATTCGAGTAAATCCAGGTTGAACTCGTCGTGGCGGGAAAGCATTTCCAGCAATGGGTCGGTATAACCATTGCTGAGATCGTCGTTAACAAAAGTACCGCCGCCTTGGCGGCTGGTTAGTAAACCGCGAGCCGCTAGTTTTTGGATTGCTTCACGTAAAGAAGGACGCGAGACGCCGAAGCGTTCAGCCAATTCACGCTCAGGAGGCAGGCGTTGCCCTGGTTTTAGGCTGCCTTCCAACATCATGGCTTCTAGGCGCTCAGTAATTACATCGGCCAAGCGCTGCTGGCGGAGCGGTGGGTAGCTCATGTTGGTCGGCTCCTTTAATTGGTAAGACCAATATTAAGGGCTTTGAAGCCTTAGCTCAAGAGTCTGTAGGGTAGGGCGGTGCTGGGCCCCATGAATAGCGGCTTTAAACTAAAGTATAGCGCAGTGGAATGCTATAAAGCGGCATCATGGTTTGACACGCTTAAGACGCCTCACTAATGTTGGCGTTACTTTTTTGTCAATTGGTAAAACCAATTCTTACAATGGGGCGTCGGTGTAAAGCGCATCCATTGCATAGGCTATTGCACAGGGCTATCCATGATCATTTCAGCTTCCACTGACTATCGCCAAGCGGCCAAGCGTCGTATCCCGCCCTTTTTGTTTCATTATGCGGACGGCGGGTCTTATACCGAGCATACGCTGCGGCGTAATGTCGACGATCTTGCCGGTATCGCGTTACGTCAGCGCGTGCTGAAGGATATGTCTTCATTGTCATTGGAGACCGAGCTGTTCGGTGAGAACCTAGCGATGCCGATTGCTTTAGCGCCAGTGGGGTTGGCAGGCATGTATGCAAGGCGTGGTGAAGTGCAGGCTGCGCGCGCAGCTACTAATAAAGGTATACCGTTTACGCTGTCTACAGTATCAGTGTGTCCAATCGATGAAGTAGCCTCGGCAGTCGATCGGCCTATCTGGTTTCAGCTCTATGTGCTGAAAGACCGTGGCTTTATGAAGCATGCGCTGGAAAAAGCCAAGGCCGCTGGCGTCAAAACGCTGGTTTTTACCGTCGATATGCCGGTGCCTGGGGCGCGTTATCGTGATGCGCACTCTGGCATGAGCGGCAAGTATGGGCCAATCCGGCGAATGGCTCAGGCCGCAATGCATCCTTTCTGGGCCTGGGATGTGGGCGTTCATGGCCGCCCGCATGATCTGGGTAACGTATCTGATTATCGCGGTAAGCCAACGGAGCTTGAAGATTATATTGCCTGGCTTGGTGACAACTTCGATCCCGCTATTTCCTGGAAAGACCTGGAGTGGATTCGGGAATTCTGGGATGGACCGATGATCATCAAGGGCATACTCGACCCCGAAGACGCTCGTGAGGCGGTTCGCTTTGGTGCGGATGGCATTGTTGTTTCTAATCATGGTGGACGCCAGCTTGACGGGGTGCTTTCTACCGCGCGTGCTTTGCCTGCCATCGCCGATGCGGTTAAAGGGGACATAGCGATACTGGCTGATTCTGGTATACGCAGCGGACTTGATGTCGTGCGGATGATTGCTATGGGTGCTGACACGGTATTGCTTGGGCGTGCCTACATCTATGCCCTTGCTACTGCCGGAGAGGCTGGCGTTATCCATTTGCTTGAGTTATTCGAAAAAGAAATGCGGGTAGCAATGACACTCACCGGGGCACATAGCATCGCTGACCTCGGGTCTGATTCTTTGGTTCCAAATTCGCTCCGCGATGCCTATTGAGCGTCACTTGCGCCTTATTAATATCAATATTAAAAAAAGCCCTTGCCAACCCGGCAGCGAATCCGTAAAGTACGCATCCGCTGCCGGGGACGCCGAGCGTTACCAGCGGTGAGTGAAGGTGAAAACCTTCGGTTTGTCAGATAGTTAGCGATTTCGTGTCAGGGTTGTATAGATAGCGAAAATCGCACATTGACAACCACCAGGAAATGCGTAGAATACGCCTTCCTCGCTGCGGCAAGCCAAGTCAACGGCTCGCCAGGTTGCTTTCACAGTAACCAGGACAGCGAAACAGCTCTTTAACAATTTGATCAGGTAATTCATGTGGGCGCTTGCTGACGTTGGTGACAAATCACCAAATATCAAGGCAAGCGGTCATGACAATGTAAATTGAAATGAATTCGTTTGAACCTTGAGCCAAGTTTGATCCGCTTTTGTCACTTTCGAGTGACGAGTAAGGATCACAATGATTGTAAACTGAAGAGTTTGATCATGGCTCAGATTGAACGCTGGCGGCAGGCCTAACACATGCAAGTCGAGCGGTAACAGGGGTAGCTTGCTACCCGCTGACGAGCGGCGGACGGGTGAGTAATGCATAGGAATCTGCCCGGTAGTGGGGGGTAACCTGGGGAAACCCAGGCTAATACCGCATACGTCCTACGGGAGAAAGGGGGCTCCGGCTCCCGCTATTGGATGAGCCTATGTCGGATTAGCTAGTTGGTGAGGTAACGGCTCACCAAGGCGACGATCCGTAGCTGGTCTGAGAGGATGATCAGCCACATCGGGACTGAGACACGGCCCGAACTCCTACGGGAGGCAGCAGTGGGGAATATTGGACAATGGGGGCAACCCTGATCCAGCCATGCCGCGTGTGTGAAGAAGGCCCTCGGGTTGTAAAGCACTTTCAGCGAGGAAGAACGCCTGTCGGTTAATACCCGGCAGGAAAGACATCACTCGCAGAAGAAGCACCGGCTAACTCCGTGCCAGCAGCCGCGGTAATACGGAGGGTGCAAGCGTTAATCGGAATTACTGGGCGTAAAGCGCGCGTAGGTGGCTTGATAAGCCGGTTGTGAAAGCCCCGGGCTCAACCTGGGAACGGCATCCGGAACTGTCAGGCTAGAGTGCAGGAGAGGAAGGTAGAATTCCCGGTGTAGCGGTGAAATGCGTAGAGATCGGGAGGAATACCAGTGGCGAAGGCGGCCTTCTGGACTGACACTGACACTGAGGTGCGAAAGCGTGGGTAGCAAACAGGATTAGATACCCTGGTAGTCCACGCCGTAAACGATGTCGACCAGCCGTTGGGTGCCTAGCGCACTTTGTGGCGAAGTTAACGCGATAAGTCGACCGCCTGGGGAGTACGGCCGCAAGGTTAAAACTCAAATGAATTGACGGGGGCCCGCACAAGCGGTGGAGCATGTGGTTTAATTCGATGCAACGCGAAGAACCTTACCTACCCTTGACATCTACAGAAGCCGGAAGAGATTCTGGTGTGCCTTCGGGAACTGTAAGACAGGTGCTGCATGGCTGTCGTCAGCTCGTGTTGTGAAATGTTGGGTTAAGTCCCGTAACGAGCGCAACCCTTGTCCTTATTTGCCAGCACGTAATGGTGGGAACTCTAAGGAGACTGCCGGTGACAAACCGGAGGAAGGTGGGGACGACGTCAAGTCATCATGGCCCTTACGGGTAGGGCTACACACGTGCTACAATGGCCGGTACAAAGGGCGGCGAGCTCGCGAGAGTCAGCGAATCCCTTAAAGCCGGTCTCAGTCCGGATCGGAGTCTGCAACTCGACTCCGTGAAGTCGGAATCGCTAGTAATCGTGAATCAGAATGTCACGGTGAATACGTTCCCGGGCCTTGTACACACCGCCCGTCACACCATGGGAGTGGACTGCACCAGAAGTGGTTAGCCTAACGCAAGAGGGCGATCACCACGGTGTGGTTCATGACTGGGGTGAAGTCGTAACAAGGTAGCCGTAGGGGAACCTGCGGCTGGATCACCTCCTTAAACGATGCGTCACAGTCAGTAAGCGTCCACAATGAATTACCTGATCAGATAGAGAGCAAACGGTAAAAGCACGATCCCCTCTTGGGTCTGTAGCTCAGTTGGTTAGAGCGCACCCCTGATAAGGGTGAGGTCGGCAGTTCAAGTCTGCCCAGACCCACCAAATTTTATCTATCCCTGCGTTATTTTATGACTCGCATAGCAGGTTATGTGTCGCCATAAAATGCCTTGCGCTAAATAAAATTGGCCAGAGGTGAGTGTGACGAAGAGCGACTCGATGGGGCCATAGCTCAGCTGGGAGAGCGCCTGCCTTGCACGCAGGAGGTCAGCGGTTCGATCCCGCTTGGCTCCACCATTATGTTGCTACGCTGTTTTACCTTAAATACCGTTTGTGAATGTTTCGTGACCACTGATAAGTCGCTGTACTGTAACTGCTGTTTTAGTTATCGCTCGCCGCTTTATCACTGTTCATTGAACAGCTGCTCTTTAACAATGTATATCATGCTGACAAGAACACTTCGCAAGAAGTGCTCCTTAAATTGTGATACGCGTCAGCGTATCCGGCAAAATGAAACGTGATCATTGCGAGTCCAGACTCCTTCGGGTTATAGGGTCAAGCAATGAAGCGCACACGGTGGATGCCTAGGCAGCCAGAGGCGATGAAAGACGTGGTAGCCTGCGATAAGGCTCGGTGAGGTGGCAACAACCTGTGACCCGGGCATTTCTGAATGGGGAAACCCACCGATCATAAGATCGGTATCGTGCATTGAATACATAGATGTACGAGGCGAACCAGGGGAACTGAAACATCTAAGTACCCTGAGGAAAAGAAATCAACCGAGATTCCCCTAGTAGCGGCGAGCGAACGGGGACCAGCCCTTAAGCATGTGACTGATTAGGCGAATGCGTTGGGAAGCGCGGCCGTAGCGGGTGATAGCCCCGTAGTCGAAAATCTGAGCATGTGAAATCGAGTAGGTCGGGGCACGAGAAACCTTGACTGAAGACGGGGGGACCATCCTCCAAGGCTAAATACTCCTGGCTGACCGATAGTGAACCAGTACCGTGAGGGAAAGGCGAAAAGAACCCCGGAGAGGGGAGTGAAATAGATCCTGAAACCGTGTGCGTACAAGCAGTCGGAGCCCACTTGTTGGGTGACGGCGTACCTTTTGTATAATGGGTCAGCGACTTATATTCAGTGGCGAGGTTAACCGTATAGGGGAGCCGTAGGGAAACCGAGTCTTAACTGGGCGACACAGTCGCTGGATATAGACCCGAAACCGAGCGATCTATCCATGAGCAGGGTGAAGGTTGAGTAACATCAACTGGAGGCCCGAACCAGGATCTGTTGAAAAAGATTTGGATGACTTGTGGATCGGAGTGAAAGGCTAATCAAGCTCGGAGATAGCTGGTTCTCCTCGAAAGCTATTTAGGTAGCGCCTCACGTAGTACCGCCGGGGGTAGAGCACTGTTTCGGCTAGGGGGTCATCCCGACTTACCAACCCGAGGCAAACTCCGAATACCGGTGAGTAACGCGTGGGAGACACACGGCGGGTGCTAACGTCCGTCGTGAAAAGGGAAACAACCCAGACCGTCAGCTAAGGTCCCGAAATCCTGGTTAAGTGGGAAACGATGTGGGAAGGCTCAGACAGCTAGGAGGTTGGCTTAGAAGCAGCCATCCTTTAAAGAAAGCGTAATAGCTCACTAGTCGAGTCGGCCTGCGCGGAAGATGTAACGGGGCTAAACCAGGTACCGAAGCTACGGGTTCATTCTTAGGAATGAGCGGTAGAGGAGCGTCGTGTACGCCAATGAAGGTGGATTGAGAAGTCTGCTGGAGGTATCACGAGTGCGAATGCTGACATGAGTAACGATAAAGGGAGTGAAAAACTCCCTCGCCGGAAGACCAAGGGTTTCTGTTCGACGCTAATCGGAGCAGAGTGAGTCGGCCCCTAAGGCGAGGCCGAAAGGCGTAGTCGATGGGAAACGGGTCAATATTCCCGTACCGGACATGGTTGCGATGGGGGGACGAAGAAGGCTAGGTGAGCCAGGCGTTGGTTGTCCTGGTGAAAGTGAGTAGGCAAGCGGTTTAGGTAAATCCGGACCGCTCTTTCAAAGAGAATGCCGAGACACGAAACGAACTGACCACGGTCAGGAAGTCACTGATGCCACGCTTCCAGGAAAAGCCTCTAAGCTTCAGATCATGTGCGACCGTACCCCAAACCGACACAGGTGGTCAGGGTGAGAATCCCAAGGCGCTTGAGAGAACTCGGGTGAAGGAACTAGGCAAAATGGTGCCGTAACTTCGGGAGAAGGCACGCCGGCGTAGGGTGATGAGACTTGCTCTCTAAGCCCGAACCGGTCGAAGATACCAGGTGGCTGCAACTGTTTATTAAAAACACAGCACTCTGCTAACGCGCAAGCGGACGTATAGGGTGTGACGCCTGCCCGGTGCCGGAAGGTTAAATGATGGTGTTAGCCCCTCTCTTGTAGAGGGCGCGAAGCTCTTGATTGAAGCCCCGGTAAACGGCGGCCGTAACTATAACGGTCCTAAGGTAGCGAAATTCCTTGTCGGGTAAGTTCCGACCTGCACGAATGGCGTAATGATGGCCACGCTGTCTCCACCCGAGACTCAGTGAAATTGAAATCGCCGTGAAGATGCGGTGTACCCGCGGCTAGACGGAAAGACCCCGTGAACCTTTACTATAGCTTCACACTGGACGCTGATGTTGCCTGTGTAGGATAGCTGGGAGGCTTTGAACTCTGGACGCCAGTTCGGAGGGAGCCAACCTTGAAATACCAGCCTGGCATCATTGGCGTTCTCACTCAGGTCCGTTATCCGGATCGAGGACAGTGTGTGGTGGGTAGTTTGACTGGGGCGGTCTCCTCCTAAAGAGTAACGGAGGAGCACGAAGGTACCCTCAGCACGGTCGGACATCGTGCATTG
Source organism: Halomonas sp. NYA30 (assembly GCF_976980765.1). NCBI lineage: Bacteria > Pseudomonadati > Pseudomonadota > Gammaproteobacteria > Oceanospirillales > Halomonadaceae > Halomonas > Halomonas sp. NYA30. The sequence continues at coordinate 89,002 of NZ_OZ334477.1, forward strand.
AGTGCAAGAGCATAAGGGTGCTTGACTGCGAGACAGACACGTCGAGCAGGTGCGAAAGCAGGTTCTAGTGATCCGGTGGTTCTGTATGGAAGGGCCATCGCTCAACGGATAAAAGGTACTCCGGGGATAACAGGCTGATACCGCCCAAGAGTTCACATCGACGGCGGTGTTTGGCACCTCGATGTCGGCTCATCACATCCTGGGGCTGAAGTCGGTCCCAAGGGTATGGCTGTTCGCCATTTAAAGTGGTACGCGAGCTGGGTTTAGAACGTCGTGAGACAGTTCGGTCCCTATCTGCCGTGGGCGTTGGATGTTTGAGAAGGGCTGCTCCTAGTACGAGAGGACCGGAGTGGACGACCCTCTGGTGTTCCGGTTGTCACGCCAGTGGCATTGCCGGGTAGCTATGGTCGGACGGGATAACCGCTGAAAGCATCTAAGCGGGAAGCCCCCTTCAAGATGAGACATCCCTGAGGCCTAGAGCCTCCTGAAGGGCCCAGCGAGACCAGCTGGTGGATAGGCACGGTGTGGAAGCGCTGCAAGGCGTTGAGCTAACGTGTACTAATGGCCCGTGAGGCTTGACCCTATAACACCCAAGGGGTCTGGTCGCGATGATGACGCACCATTAAAAGCCGGATATGCATGCTAAGCCACGTGGTTAAGACACAGGGCTTGGCAATGAGACGATCACAGTTTAGTTAAAACAGTCAGCATGATGTACATTAACCGTTACGCCTGACGACCATAGCACGCGTGAACCACCTGATCCCTTGCCGAACTCAGCAGTGAAACCGCTTAGCGCCGATGGTAGTGTGGGGTCTCCCCATGCGAGAGTAGGTCATCGTCAGGCACCTATACCACGAAGAACCCAGCCACCCGGCTGGGTTTTTTGTGTGCGTGAAAGAAAAATACCTCGCTCTTACCAGTCGATAGGTTGGCCGTCCCAAGCCCAAAAAGTACCGTTATCATCGGGTGTTCGCTGAGTGATAACTTCTAGCAACTGCTCTGCTACAAATGCAGGCGTGAAGAGCTGCTCGTTAGGCACTCTTGCTTGAAAAGGTTTAGAGAGTGCCGTATCGGTAGTGCCAGGATGCAGGCATAACACGGTGCATTGTTTGTTAAGCCGCTTGAGCTCTATTGATGCCGTCTTAAGCAGCATGTTGTGCGCTGCTTTGCTGGCTCGATAACTGTACCAGCCACCTAGCTGATTATCCTCGATGGAGCCAACCCGCGCGGAAAGACTGGCGATTACTGCAGGGTGTGTCCCTTTGAAAGAGTCTTTCAGAGCCGCCAGCAGCAAGATAGGCGTAAAGGCGTTGATATTCATTGTCTGCGTTAGGTTTTCAACACTCAGCTGATCAAGTCGCTTTTCAGGAACCAGTTGTTTAGCTTCATCATGAAGGATGCCAATGGCATTAAAGAAGAAGTGAACAGGCCGGGCAGCCAATGCATTTTGAAGCGCCTGCCTATCCTGTTCTTGAGAAACATCAAGCATCAGGTGAGTAAGGCGTGGGTGGTCAATTTGTGATGGTTTACGGCTTACCGTAATAATGTGGCCGAGCTGGGAGGAAGAGAGCAGCTGCTTAATGATGGCAGCGCCTATTCCTCCCGATGCGCCAACAACCAGCGCTGTATAATGATGAGGCAGCAAATAAAACATGGAAAGCCTTTGGAATCCTACTAGTGAGGAGGGCTTTCATTGAAACGTTATGCAGGGAACTTGTCGAGGGAATATATCAGGCGGAAGCGTTGATTCTGCCAGGTTGAGCGCTATTACGACCATCCGGCTTATACAGCGTTTTTTCTGCAATTTGGCGGATGTAATCCAGCATTGCCTGGTTATGCTTCATTCGTACTGACAGCATTTGTCCCGTCAGCTCGTTCATGCGTGAGGCGCGCTCACTTTTTTCAAGCAGGCTTTCCCATGCTGTTTGACAGCCAGCATCAACAGCTGCTGATCTAGCGCCAATAGCACCTTCATCATAACCGAGGCGTTTCTGTACATTGCGGCGCACAGTTTCAATCCGCTCTAGCTCGGCTAATAATGACTGCTTTTCGTGTGCAACTTGAGCTAACGCATCGCCGTCAATGTCACCTTGCGTCAAAAGGTTTTGCTCGTTGGACAACAACGAAATTAACGCATCAAGGCGCTGCCGTTGGTCGGTAAGCAAAGATGCAAGGCTCATTTAAAGCGTCCCCTATAAATCTTTAAGATTGGCAATTAGACCGTCAGCAATTCGGTCTGCGCGCATTTCCAGGCGCCCTTCACGAATAGCGTCTCGAATCTCTTCAACTTTGGCGGTATCGATATCCTGAGACTCATCAATACTCGATTGACTCAGTTGGGTCGACTCACGAGTCGTGCCGCCCGGTGTGGCTGGCGATACGCTCTCCGCTTTTTGCGTTTCATCCCGCTGCTGCGTAGGATTCGAGCGTAATAGCGAGTTAATGTTATCAATTTTCACGTTGTCTGCCTCATCGTCAACGTCGATGCGCTTGGCGCCTAGTGTAGCTTCTATAGCCATATATCGGCAGCGCAGGGTATAACTTTAGGCGATGCGTTAAAAATCCACCACCAAAATACCTCGATCAGTGACGCGGGCAGTCATGATTTCCCGTGACCCAAAACGCACCCTTACTTGTTCACCAAGAGCGCCATTTTCTAGCGCTTCACCTTCACGCGAAACGCGAAAAGCTGAGCCTTGCGCTACGACAGTAACGCGCTGCCCACGTTCAACCAAGTCAGGAGCTTGTAAGTAATGCGCCAAAAAAGCGCTGCCAGTACGAATGGGCCGCTGGGTGATTTTACCTACGATGTCTTCTTCAGCCGTCAAAGCTTGTGCCGAAAGATCGCCTAAATTACCACCACGTTCGCTGAGCATATTCGAAGTAATCAACGTGCCTCGTTCAATATCTCTCGCTGCCACCACATAACTACCAATGACATCAATTTGCGCCTGTAAGTAGCGCACTTGTCGGCCGTTTTCACCGCAACGTACCCCAACGGAAACGCGGCCCAAGGGGGCTTGATTTGCGTTGGGTAAAAATGGCTCTGGTTGAATACATTCCGGCAAATGCGGAGACGGTGGCCGCAGGTCAATCACCACTTCCTCGCCTAATGCCTGGGTTTCCTGATACAAAAATTGGTGTACTTGCTGGAGCAGAGCATCGTCGTCAGCCTGAACCTTAGTCAAAGCTGTCACGGCTAGCATTGCCAATAAAAAAATCACTTGGCAGTAGCAAAGCATGCTTGGCTGAGTAACGCGCTTTCGTAGCATGGAAGGGGTCACTTGCTGAAGAACTTGGAGAAGTAGGCTGATGAGGCTACCGGTCAGTCAGTGTAGCGAAAAGGTAGCAGCCGTATCACGCGAAATGCTGGTAGAAACGCCAGCTGTTCCATGCTTTAGGCTGACAGTTCCAGACGTATTCTTCATCATCAACAAAATCCATTTTATTTTTTGCCTCAACGCGAGGGTCGGCATGATTGATCAACTGGAATCTGCCTTTAACTATCACCAGCAAGCAGTCGGTTTGCGCCAGGCACGCCACGAAGTGCTGGCGGCGAATATAGCCAATGCAGATACACCCAACTATAAAGCGCGTGATATCGATTTTGCTAGTGAGCTGAAAAAAGCAGTAGACGGTACTCAGAATGCATCTAGTAATAGCGGCGGCGGTCTGACATTGGCGCGTACCGCTGGCAACCATATTGCTGGAGAAGGCCCCGCATGGCGTGGAGCGGGCAACGCCGATTTACTTTACCGCATTCCCGACCAGCCTAGTTTGGATGGTAATACGGTTGATATGGATCGTGAGCGCACGCAGTTTGCGGATAACGCTGTTCGTTATCAAGTCGGCCTTACGATGCTCAACAGCCGTATTCAAGGGCTGAAAAATGCCATGCAGCCCGAATAACCAGGCCAAATTAGTGAGGAGTTAAGCAACGATGTCGATGTTCTCTACGTTTGATATTGCCGGTTCGGCAATGAGTGCCCAGTCCCAGCGAATGAACGTTACCGCTAGCAACATGGCCAATGCCGATAGTGTTGCCGGGCCTGATGGGGAAACCTACCGAGCAAAACAGGTCATGTTTGAGACCCAGGCACAAGGCAACCGCTATGGCGTTGGCGGTGTGCGAGTTACCGAAGTGGTGGAAGACGACTCACCGCTACGCATGGAGTACATGCCCAACCACCCGGCAGCGGATGAAGAGGGCTATGTCGCAAAACCCAATGTTGAGCCTGTGCATGAAATGGTCAATATGATTTCTGCTTCGCGCTCCTATCAAGCCAACGTTGAAGTGTTTAATACCAGTAAGCAAATGCTGATGCAGACGCTGTCGCTGGGAGAGGGCTAACAATGAGTACTATTGATCCAACCACGTTGTCGAATATCAATGGTGGTGGTATTCAGCTAAAGCAGAGTCAATCAGACGAGCTGCGTAATAGCTTTATGACGCTATTGATTACGCAATTGCAAAATCAAGACCCGCTTAAACCCATGGAAAACGCGGAGATGACGTCTCAAATCGCACAGATCAACACGGTAAGCGGTATTGAGCAGCTGAATAGCACGTTACAGAGCATCACCAGCCAAATGGATGCCAATCAGGCATTGCAGGCGAGCGGGTTGATTGGCCAGGGGGTCATGGTACCTGGGCGTCAAATCATGTTGGAGCAAGATAGCGAAGGTCAACCTTACTCAACACCTTTTGGGATTGAATTAGACCAGCCCGCCGCCAATGTTCAAGCGACGATAGTTGGCCAGGGTGGCCAAGTTATTCGCCGTTATGATTTAGGGGCAGTTGATGCGGGTGTGCAGTCTTTCAAGTGGGACGGGGAGAATGACCAGGGCGAGGTGGTTGCCAGTAATCGCTATGCCGTTCAGTTAGAGGCGACGGACGCTGAAGGCGAAGCCATTGAATCAACCGCGCTTAACTATGCGATCGTCAATAGCGTGACACCTAACGATGTTAACGGTGGTGTTCGGCTGGACCTAGGGGCGATTTATGGTCAAATCAGCCTGAATGATGTTAAACAAATCCTTTGATTTAGTAACATAAATTGTCTTCTAGGAGAATGAAATGAGTTTTTCTCAAGCACTAAGCGGTCTGAATGCACAGTCAGAAAACCTAAAGATCTTAGGTAATAATATTGCGAACTCGCAAACGGTCGGCTTTAAAAGCTCAGGTGCAATATTTTCTGATGTATTTGCCGGTGCAAGTAGCCAAGTGGGCCTGGGCGTAAAAATTTCAGATGTTCGTCAAGACTTTGCGGCAGGTGATTTGGAAACCTCGGGTCGCACTTTGGATCTGGCAGTGGCTGGTGAAGGTTTTTACCGGGTTGAACAAACGAGTGGTGAAGCCGCTTATACTCGAAATGGTCAATTTAGCCAAGATAATGAAGGCTTTTTGGTGAATGCATCAGGCCAGCGGTTAACGGGGTATGGTCTTTCTGATCCTAATGATCCGTTTTCAGCTGTTGTGCCAGGAGGAGCCCCTGAAGCGCTAAATATTTCATCAGCTGACATTCCTGCAAAGGCTACTGCGGACGTGGCAGCTACCTATAATTTGAATGCCAGTACAGTACCAGGACAGGGTTTGCAGCAAGCAACTGTCCAAGCAGTGGATGGAAATGGTGATTTAATCACGGTTGATAACGACGGTGCTTTTGATGCAACAGGCGATCCACTTGAACTCGATGTTTCGTATCACTTTTCCAATAGTTTCACTACGTTCGATTCCTTGGGAAATGAACGCAATATTACGATGTATTATGAAAAGGTAGATGATAATACCTGGAAAGCGTTTCAAGCTGTTGATGGGAAGCTTTCATTTGATGGAGTGGATAATGCTGCGCAAGATCTGGAGAATTCGTTCTGGCTGAAGTTTAACAGTAATGGACAGCTTGCTAAATATAGCGATCTTGATGGGGCAGGGGCTGGACTTAGAGATGAAGACGATATAGTTGGTGTCGCTGATGCCGGTTATCGGCTTGCTTTTGGTACGGCTACTACCCCAGTGAATCTTGATGTAGATAATGCTTCCGCCAATGGTCAAGATGCGACTCAAGCATTCAACCAAGCCTCGGTAGACAATGCAGGCCTAACGAAAGCCTTTGCAAATTTAGAATTTATTGTGGGTGATGGTGCTGATCCGCTTAACTATGATTTTGCACTGACTGGAACTACCCAGTTCAACAATAACTCTGTGCAAAATACACTGACGCAAGATGGTTATACCTCCGGCAGCCTCGCTGGGTTAGAAATAACACGCGATGGTCGTGTTATTCGTATTTATACCAACGAAGAGCGCCGTGATGCAGGGCAAATTGTATTAGCTAACTTTGCAAACGAAGAGGGCCTCCAGTCTATAGGCGACAACGCATGGCGCGAAACCAATGCCTCAGGTATCGGCATTATAGGTACTGGTGGTACCGGCGTATTCGGCACCATTGAGTCTGGCGTGTTGGAAAACTCCAACGTTGACCTAGCAAAACAGCTGGTGGATACCATCGTTGCCCAGCGTGCTTACCAAGCGAACTCGACGTCGATTAGTACCCAGGACGAGCTCCTGCAGACCATTATTAATCTTTAATAGTCGGTCAATCTTGTAAGGAGTAAGTACCGTGGATCGAATGCTCTATACCGCCATGAGTGGCGCCAAAAACAGTATGGATCAACAGTCGATAGTGAGTAATAACCTATCGAATGTGAGTACTACTGGTTTTCGTGCCCAGCTACAGGCTGCTCGTTCTGTGCCCGTGCAGGGTGAGGCGTTGCTGGCAACGCGGACGTCAGCGGTGACCACCACGCCCGGCAGTGACTTTTCACAGGGGCCCGTTGAGTTTACGGGGCGCACACTTGATGTCGCGATGCAGGGCGATGCGTGGATGGCAGTGCAGGCGGACGATGGTACCGAAACCTATACGCGGCGCGGCGATCTCCAAATTGACAGTGATGGGGTTCTGCTTAATGTAGGGCGCCCGGTGATGGGGGAAGGTGGCCCTATTGCCGTGCCGCAAGGCGCGCAAGTCTCTATCGGTGCCGACGGGACCATTAGTGCCATTCCCGAGGGCGTAGGGCCAGAAGCGCTCGTCGAAGTAGGGCGGATTAAGTTAGTGACACCCGAAGAGGGAGCGCTAACCCGTGGTGAGGACGGCCTGTTTCGTGCACCTCCTAATGAGGAAGGTGGACCGGGCGCCTTGCCCGCCGACGAGAATGCCAAGCTAGTGAGCGGCGCGCTTGAGGGCAGCAACGTGAGTGCCGTCGATGCCATGGTTTCAATGATCGATGTGGCACGCCGTTACGATATGCAGATGAAAGTGCTCAGTACCGCTGACGAAAACGCCCAGCGTGCCAACGGCATTCTATCTATTCAAGGTTGATGTTGGCCATTCAATGCTGATGTGAGTCAGTCGGCCAAGGGAGCATAATTATGATTAAGTCATTGTGGACCGCTAAAACCGGTCTAGAGTCGCAACAAACCAAGCTAGATGTCATTTCAAATAACCTGGCCAACGTCAGTACCAATGGCTTCAAACGCTCACGTCCCGTGTTTGAAGACTTGTTATATCAAAATATGCGTCAGCCAGGGGCTCAGAACAATATTCAGGATCGCCTGCCCTCAGGCATGCAAATTGGTACCGGTGTTCGCGCGGTGGCCACTGAGCGTTTGCATACCCAAGGTGGTTTAGAGCAAACGGAAAACTCGCGTGATCTAGCCATTGATGGCGAAGGCTTTTTTCAGGTATTGATGCCCGACGGGACTAATGCTTATACCCGCGACGGCAGTTTTCAGCTAAACGAAAATGGCCAGATGGTGACGGCTAATGGCTATCCCGTTGAGCCTGCTATTTTCTTACCTCCCAACGCACTGTCAGTGAATGTAGGTGAAGACGGTACGGTGAGCGTCCGCCAGCCAGGCGTGGCTATTGATAATGAAGTTGGGCAAATCACCGTCAGTACCTTTATTAACCCGGCAGGTTTAGAAAGTGTTGGGGGCAACCTCTATCTTGAAACAGGGGCCTCAGGCGCACCTAACGAAAATATGCCCGGAATGAACGGCGCTGGGCGTCTATTCCAAGGCTATGTAGAAACGTCCAACGTTAATGTGGTTGAAGAAATGGTCAATATGATTCAGACCCAACGCGCCTATGAAATTAATAGCAAAGCGGTCTCTACCAGCGATGAAATGTTGGCACGCTTGAGCCAGCTGTAACGGTTTTTCAATAAAGTTTACTAACAGGTTGCGTCATGCTGGAGTTGCACCCAATGTTACGTCGTATTGCACTAGCTGGCTTGGCGCTCTTAATACTGGTGGTTGCCGGGTGCGCTCAAATTCCAAGAGCCTCAGTGGTGGGAGAGCAGGAGCAGATCAGTATTGTTGATCGTCCACCACCCATCCCTAATGGCTCTATTTATCAGGCAAGGCAAGGGTATCAGCCGCTTTTTGAAGATCGCCGGCCGCGCTCGATTGGCGATATTTTGACCATTGTGTTGGATGAAGAAGTCAGTGCGAGCAAGAATTCGCAGTCCAACGCAGGTCGTAGTGGCAGTGCTAGCCTGGAATTGGCAGAGCTTCCAGATATTCTCGATACTCTTGCTGAGTACGGCTACGATGTTTCCGGTGAGAACGATTTTACCGGCAGTGGTGGGTCGCAGGCGAATAACTCCTTTACCGGTACGATTACCGTATCGGTGTTAGAAGTCATGAATAACGGCAATTTACGTGTACGGGGCGAGAAGCAAATTGCCATCAATCAGGGAACGGAGTTTATCCGTTTTTCAGGCGTGGTTAACCCGCGCACGATTACCGCACAAAATACCGTTCCTTCCACTCAGGTGGCTGATGCGCGTATTGAGTATGTGGGTGACGGTTATATCAACGAAGCGCAGCACATGGGTTGGCTACAACGTTTCTTCTTAAACGTCTCGCCATTCTAGCCCCTATTTGGAGCTATCAATGTTAAAGCGACCAATAACACTGTTACGACGGGCAATAGCGATGCGATTAAGTGGTTATCGAACAAGCAACACCTGGTTGGTTCAGCTGGGTGTCTTAGTGCTGATGTGTTCACTGGCACTACCCGCCCAAGCGGAGAGTGTTCGCGAGCTTTCGAGCTTTGCCGGTGTCCGCGATAACCAGCTGGTGGGCTATGGGTTAGTCGTGGGCCTTGATAGCACCGGTGACCAAACAACCCAGGCGCCTTTCACCAGTCAAAGCCTGACCAACATGCTTTCCCAGCTTGGGGTGACGGTACCTGCAGGTACGAACTTACAATTGCGCAACGTGGCTGCAGTGATGGTAACGGCTGATCTCCCGCCATTTTCCAGGCCGGGCCAGCGGTTGGATATAGTGGTTTCGTCGATTGCCAATGCGCGCAGCTTGCGAGGCGGTACGCTGTTAATGACGCCGCTAAAAGGTGCCGACGGGGATACTTATGCGATTGCCCAAGGCAATATGCTCGTAGGTGGGGCGGGTGCACAGGCTGGTGGCAGTAGCGTTCAGATTAACCAACAGGCCTCAGGCCGTATCCCCAATGGTGCCCTGGTGGAAAGAGAAGTGCCGCTTAACCTGGGCAGTAACGGTGGGATGCTTGAATTACAGCTCAACGATTCCGATTTTGGCACCGTTCAGCGCATGGTGACGGCGATTAATAACGAGTTTGGCCAGTCGGTTGCCTACGCACGAAATGGTCGAGTCATCGCCCTGGATGGCCCTACCGATGACAATGCAAGGGTCAACTTTATGGCCCGTGTCGAAAACGTTCAGGTAACACCTACTGAGGCACCAGCGCTTGTTGTGCTGAATTCACGTACCGGCTCGGTCGTAATGAACAGTGCCGTCACATTGCGAGAAGCGGCGGTAGCCCACGGCAGTCTGTCGATCATGATTGATACCCAGTTTGGCGTTAGCCAGCCTAACCCGTTTGGCGAGGGAGAGACGGTCGTCGTACCTGATGCGGATATTGAAATTGATCAGCAAGAGGCTTATCTGCAAATCGTAGAAGGCGCGCAGCTCAACGAAGTGGTCAATGCATTGAATGCGTTAGGCGCCACACCCCAGGATTTAATGTCGATTCTAGAAGCGTTAAAAGCATCGGGTTCGCTACGCGCTGAGCTGGAGGTCATTTAATGAGCGCGAATGATATGAGCAGTCAGTTCGCCCTGGATGTGAGCGGCTTTCAACGGCTTCAACACACCGCCCGAGTCGACCCTGAAGCTGGCGTAGATGGCGCAGCCCAGCAATTTGAAGCGTTGTTTATTCAGATGATGATGAAGAGTATGCGCGAAGCGACACCCACCTCAGGACTGATGAATAGCAGCGCGACGAATACCTATCAATCGATGCTGGATCAACAGTGGTCCCAAGTGATGGCTTCGCGTGGCATGGGCCTTGCGGATGTTCTCGTTGAGCAGTTAGAGCGCCAAGGTGCTATTTCAAAAGCAGAGCCAGCAGCCAATGCAGATCAAGAGCTGCAAGCCCTAATCGCCGGTATTCCCCGTGGCACGCCCCGAATACTTGATGACTCTTTCTCGGTAGATCCGGGCGCTACTGGCACAACAAGCTCACAGGGCAGCGGGCAATTCCTGGCTGAGCTTGAGGCCATTCGCCAAGGTGTGGAGAAAGGTAATACAGTCGATGAGTCCGCGTTAAATCAGCGAGAGCAGGCAGCCTCAGGTCACGTCGACCAATTTATGCAAACGTTAGCGGCTCCAGCCCAGGCGGCTAGCGCTACGACTGGCGTTCCTGCTGAATTAATTTTGGCCCAGGCGGCGTTAGAAACGGGCTGGGGTCGGCACGAAATTGCCACTCGCAATGGAAATAACAGCCATAACTTGTTTGGTATCAAAGCAGGTAGCCATTGGCAGGGCGAAACAACTGACATTGTGACGCATGAATATATCAATGGGCGACGTACTCCGGTAGTCGACACATTCCGCGTTTACGAGTCGTTTGAGCACGCTTTTACCGACTATGCCAGCCTGATCAGTAATAACCCGCGCTATGCCGGTGTTGTCCAGGCACCGAGTGCCGAGCAGGCAGCGCAAGAGTTACAGCGTGGTGGTTATGCCACTGACCCGCGTTATGCCGATAAACTAGTGGCAGTAATGAAGTCGATGGGGCCGCTTAACGCGGGTGACGATTTCCTGGCAGATTCTCGCTAGCCCTTTCCTCAAGTTTTTTTGCGCACTGCCGATACTTGTAACATGTATAGGTATCAGCCTAAGGAATTGAACCATGAGCATGTTTTCGATTGGGTTAAGCGGCCTTAATGCGGCACAGAATGCCCTGAATACGGTTAGTAATAATATTAGTAATGTCTATACGCCTGGCTACAATCGGGAAATTACGGTTCTTAACGAAAGTAATAATAACTCTGGCGTGCGCGTCGCGGATATTGAACGACAATACAACACATTTGTCGCTGCTCAGCTGAATAATGCCAAATCCCAGTCTAGTGCTCTAAATGTTTATAGCACGCAAGTCACGCAAATCGATAACTTGCTTGCCGATCGTGAAGCTGGTTTGGCACCATTGATGCAGGATTTTTTTTCCTCCCTTGAAGATTTGGCCAGCGCACCTTCTGACCCTGCATCGCGCCAGGGTGTGTTAGGCTCTGCTAATACATTGTCTGCCCAGTTCCGTTCGTTTGATGGTTATCTCCAAGATTTGCAGTCAGGTGTTAATGGGCAAATAAAAGATGAAATCACTCAAATTAATAATACGACGACTCAAATCGCATCGATTAACCGTGAAATTTCTCTAGCAAGAGCGCAATTAGGTGAAGCACCGAATAGCCTATTAAATCAGCGTGATCAGATGATTTCCGAGTTAAACGAAAGATTGGATGTGCGCCTTAATATCCAAGATGGTAAAACCTATAATCTAACTCTTCCTAATGGCCAGCCGCTTGTTACCGGTGATACCGCTTATAAACTTGAAGCGATAGAGTCGCAAAGTGATCCGCAAAGAGTGGTAGTGGGTTACCGAGAGGGAGCCCAAGGAAACGGAAATTTAGTTGCTTTAGACGAGGGATTGATTAGCGGTGGCGCGTTAGGTGGTTTGATGAGCTTTCGCTCAGACACGCTAGATAAAACGCAGAATCAAATTGGCCAGTTAGCCTCCTCATTGGCATTAGCTTTTAATGAGCAGCATCAGCAAGGGGTAGATTTACAAGGAGATCAAGGCGAAGCGTTTTTCAGCTTAGGTAAGCCAAATGCTTACTTTAATGCTGAGAATGGTGGCAGCGCTAGCGTTGAAGCGACTTTTGACCTGGAAGATATCAGTGCATTAAAAGCGACCGATTACTCTATTAAAGTGACTGACGCTGCAGCTACACCACCAACATTTGAAGTTACTCGTAAAGATGATGGTTCGTTAGTCGATGTTGAATTCGAGGATACTACAGACACGCTAAGCTTTGGCGGTGTCAATGTCGTTTTTACTGATTTTAATACGGCTCAAAACGGAGATCGTTTTGAAGTACAGCCCGTTCGCCGCGCCGCTGGCGGTATGGATAGCAATATTACTGATCTAGATAAAATTGCTGCGGCCAGCTTGGTTGAAAGTAAAGGTGATTTGGACATTAGCCAACTAACTGCTGCAAGCGGTGCTTTTAGCGCTAATGAGGGTTATGAACTAAAAGTTGACGGTGCTGGTGCCCTGACGGTTGTTACACCGACAACAGCAACAGCGACCGTTACACGGGGCGACTCAGTCCTTGCTTCTGGTACACCTCTAGAAGCGGGAGACAACATCAGTATTGAAGGTATAAGCTTCACCCTGGATGCACTTCCTACAACCGCCGGTGAAGCTAGTCTTGTCATCAGCCGTAGTGACGCTAGCGCGGGCGATAATCGTAACGCCCTGGCGCTGCAAAATATGCAGGCTGAATCGATTGTGGGTGGTAGTGCTTCTGTTAGTGGCGCCTATGCATCCATTGTGAGCGATGTAGGTAATCGAACTAATATTGTTCAAGTTAATTTAGATGCACGTCAAGGCTTAACCGATCAATTAAAGGCAGTACAGCAGTCTGAATCAGGCGTTAGCTTAGATGAAGAAGCTGCTAATTTGATCCGCTTTCAGCAGTATTATCAAGCGAACGCACGTGTGATTGATACGGCTTCCAATATTTTTGACACCATTTTAGGTCTGCGAAGCTAACTTACTAGGAGTCTATTTCATGCGCATTAGCAGCGTAACTATGTACGATCAAAGTACGGCTTCTATTAATCGTCAACAGAGCGATTTTTTGAAAGTTAGCCAGCAGATTGCCAGTGGCCGACGGGTAGTGAATCCTTCTGATGATCCACAAGCTGCTTCACGGGCAGTGGGCGTTGACCAATCAAAAGCCGTCACACAGCAGTATGCCGATGCGCGAGTATCGGCGCGTAATTCGCTATCACAGACTGAAAGCATCCTAAACAGTGTTAGCGATGCGGTGACTAGTGCCAAAACGCTGTTGATTCAGGCATCAAGTGATACGTTGAGTGATGTGGATCGTGAGTCAATCGCCAGCGAGCTGAAAGGCGTTTACGAGACGATGCTAGGCCAGGCCAATGCCACTGATGGTAACGGTCGGTATCTGTTTGGTGGCTATAAAGATAATGCCCCGCCGTTCGTAAAGTCAGCCGATGGCAGCGTGGAGTATCAGGGCGACAGTAATGTACGCGAACAGCGTGTGGACGCCTCGCGCCTGATGCCGGTTAATGATAATGGAGAGACTATTTTTAAGAACGTGCCTAGCGGTGCGGGTTATATAGCTGAATCGGTCAAGACTAATAACCAGGGCGAGCGCCTCACTGGAGACGCGGCTAGAAACGTTGGCACCGTAACGTTTACTGGCCCGCAGGTAAGGGATGTAAATGCTGAGGGTTATGGAGAAAACTATCGAATGGTTTTCGGCGGCGATGAAGACGCTGGCTTTACCTATGAAGTTCAGAAATTCGATGAGGTGGTTGGGGAGTGGGATGCGGCGACTCCAGTGCTTAGCGGTACTTACAGCCCTTCCAGCGAAGGCCAGCAGATTCAATTTGCAGGTGTCTCAATTAAACTTGAGGGGAAACCTGCGGCCGGAGACGAGATACTCGTCGCTAAAGCTGGTGGAGATGTTCGTGATGCCGATCTTTTCCGCACGATGGAAGAAGCTATTCGCGTACTAGAAAATCCTGCTGACACTCCCGTCAAGAAAGCTGATCTGCGCAATACGCTGAATACTGCCATGCGTGATCTGGACAATAGCTTAGATAATGTCTTAACCGTGCGTGCGTCTGCGGGGGCGCGGCTCAATGAGCTTGATGTCGTTGATGCCGTTGGTAGTAACCGGATGTTGAACTACGAGCAAACGCTATCCGACTTGGTCGATCTTGATTACGCAGAAGCAATTTCTGAGTACAGCCTGCGCCAAGTAGGTATGCAGGCGGCGCAAAAAGCGTTTGTCGATATTAAAGGCTTATCGCTATTTAACTATATGTAACGAGCGCCTCGTTCTTACACGGTTTACTAAAAACCCCATGCTTTAAAAAAGCGTGGGGTTTTTAGGTTATAGGTGCCATCGTTTCGATTAGGTTTTGCAGAAAATCTAATCCTTGAGTAAATAACCGCTGCAGAAAGCGGCTAATATCGGTCATTAACACCATCATCAATATGAGCCCCACGATGAGAGAGGTAGGGAAGCCGATATTGAAGACGGTGAGCTGAGGGGCGGAACGGTTCAGTATGCCCAATGCCAGGTTGATGGTTAGTAAGGAGCCCACTAGCGGTAGTGCCAATAACATACCCGCCGCAAAAATCGTCCCCGCGTAGCGGGCTAGCAAGATAAACGCATCTGGGTTGAACGTCCCAATGCCAATGGGCAGTGTTCGGAAGCTCATAATCAGGGTTTCAAGCACCATTAAATGGCCATTCATCGCCAAAAACATGAGCAGTGTGATCATATAGAGAATACGCGATAGCACCATAATGTTGGTGCCGCTCGATGTATCAAAAAAGCTCGCAAATGCTAGGCCCATTTGTAGGCCGATAAAGTCCCCGGCTGCTTGAACAACCGCAAAAATGATATGCATGACGAGACCCATCGCCAAGCCGATCAGGATCTGTTCGATCATAATGCCGATGCCTGCCCAGGACATGACGGCGATAGCCGGCATGGCCGGTAGAATCGGCGCAATCACAATGGCAATGAGGGCAGCAAGGCCGACTTTGGCTTGATTGGGAACACTGGAGTGCCCCCAAAGCGGGGAGGCGGCCATAAAGGCAGTGATGCGCGCAAACGGCCATAAAAAAGCCACTAGCCACCCTTGTAGCTGTGCGAAAGTGACTTCGACCATTGGTTTACATCACCATATTAGGAATATTAGTAAATAGGCGATGGGTGAAGTCGGTAATCAAGCCAATCAGCCATGGGCCAGCAAAGACCAGTACCGCAAACACGGCCAGAATCTTAGGAATGAAGGTCAGCGTCATTTCATTAATCTGTGTGGCTGCTTGAAACAGACTAATGATAAGGCCGGTGAACAGGGCGGCCAGCAGCATGGGGCCAGCAAGGAGAAGCGTTACACGCATACCTTGATACGCAATGCTCATCACCATTTCAGGGGTCATAGCAAAAATCCTCTGCGGCGTATAAAACGCCACGGCTTATTTGATATAAAAAGCTATTTCAACAACACGCTATATCATGTAAAAGCTTTCAGCCATCGAGCCAATAATAAGCTGCCAACCATCCACTAAAATGAACAGCATCAGTTTAAAGGGTAACGAGATTGTGATGGGCGGTACCATCATCATCCCCAGTGCCATCAGCGTGCTGGCGACAACTAGGTCGATGATTAAGAACGGAATAAAAATAGTAAAGCCAATTTGAAAAGCGGTTTTCAGTTCGCTGGTAACAAAGGCAGGCAACAAAACACGCATAGGCAACTCTTCTGGCCCTTGCATAGGGCCTACATCCGCCAAGCGAACGAATAAAGCCAAGTCGGGCTCGCGGGTTTGGGCAAGCATAAATTCACGAAAGGGGTCTTGGGCAAGTAATAAAAACTCTTCAAAATTTATTGTTTCATTAGTCAGTGGCACCCAGGCGTTGTCATAGACTTGTGCCAATACCGGCGACATAATAAAAAAAGTTAAGAACAGTGCGATCCCCAAGAGCACTTGATTGGGCGGTGTTGCCTGGGTGCCCATTGCTGTACGCAATAGGCTAAGCACAATGATGATGCGTGTAAAACTGGTCATCATCAGCAGCATTGAAGGTAAAAACGCTAGCGAGCTCAGAAAGAGCAGGGTTTGCAGCGAAAGCGACCACTGTTGCCCGCCATCCTCTAAGGGCTGCGAAATAATCCCGGGTATTTGCTGAGCATGCACTGGCGCGGCGATAAAGCACACGACCATAGCGCTAATCAGCCATAGCCAGCGCTGGGCATCGCGTTTAGAAATATAATTTTTTGAAACACATGGCTTAAAAAAACAGGGCCAAGAAAGGTGCATCCATTGCCTCATGGCGTCTTATGGGGATCGGAGGGAGCGGTTGCCCCTTTGCGCTGGCTAGCGGCTAGCGCTTTAGATAAGCGTCGCGCAAAGCGCGAAGAAGGAGGAGATGAGGCGGTGGGGGCACGCTCTTCTGGAGCCGGGCGTTCGTGTAACTTAGTAATACGTCCTCCGCCAACACCAATAACCAGCCATGTATCTTCCACTTCAACGATGACAACACGTTCACGGTTGCCCACCGCCGTGCTGCCCACGACACGTAAGTGAGCGCCATGACGTGTGGTGTGGTTGCTCCAGCGCTTTAAAAGCGCCGTACAAATTAAAATGATCGCAATAACGAGGGCCAAAGCGGCGGCGGTTTTACCCAGCATAGCCATGCCCACTAATGACTCGCCCCCATTGCCTAGTGCATCAAGCGAGCCATTCTGCGCCGAGGTGGTAGTAACGCTCATCGGTTCAATTTGTGAATACGTTCGGAAGGTGTGACGATTTCAGTGATACGAATCCCGTATTTATCTTCAATAACAACCACTTCACCTTGGGCGATTAAATAGCCATTAATCAAGATATCCATCGGCTCACCGGCGAGCCCTTCCAGCTCAATGACGGAGCCTTGTGCTAACTCCAGCAATTGCTTAATAGTTAGCTTGGTACGGCCTAACTCCACGGTGAGTTTCACCGGGATATCCATGATCATCTCAAGCTCACGCGCCTGTGAGGAACCGTTGTCTGGGCTTAACGGGCGGAACACTTCATCACTCGCGGCTTTTGCAGCGGGCGCCTTGGGCTCTGGCTCAGCAGCAGATTCTTCTGAGCTCTCTTCGGCGGCTTCTTGCTCTGCCATGGCAGCTGCCCACGGATCTTCCTCTTCGCTGGCGGCGTCGGCGCTGGAGGCCGTCTCTTCTTGCTCGGACATGGCATCCGCCCAATCGTCTTCAGAGACGTTCTGATTAGGCTTATTGGGATCAGTCATGCTTTGGATTCCTTGGCTTTCTGTCGCGTAGGCACTTTAATAAAGTCTTTGGACGATGCGCTGTTCATAGCGGCATGGTCGATCAGATGTAAGACACGCAGCGCATGCTGTTGACGTTGGCTGCCGTACTCACACTGCATAACAGGCACTCCATCCACACTGGCTGTAATTGAGCTTGGAATTTCTAGTGGGAGGACATCACCCTTCTTTAGCCCCATTACATGGGCGATACGGCTGGGTATCTGCGCAAACTCTGCCACCAACTCTACTTCTGATTGACGTAGCTCACTCGCCATACGGCGCGACCAACTGCCATCTTGGTCGTGGTTACTATCGTTGATCGGGTTGGCCAATAAATCCCGCAACGGCTCGATCATGGCGTAAGGCATGCATATCTGGAAATTGCTTGATAGATTGCCAACTTCAATATTGAACTTGGTATTCACCACGATTTCGTTAGGTGAGTTAGTGATGTTGGCAAATTTTGACTGTACTTCTGAGCGCAAAAAACTCACATCAAGTGGGTAAACGACCTTCCAGGCTTCTTGATAAGCATCAATTGCCAGATTGAGCAGGCGCTGGATAATACGTTGTTCAGTGTTGGTAAATTCGCGGCCGTCCGATTTAGTGACAAAACGACCATCACCACCGAAGAGGTTGTCAACCACCATAAAAACGAGGTTAGGTGGGAACACCACAAGCGCAGAGCCGCGCAGCGGCTTCATTGACACAATATTCAGGTTCGTGGGTACGGGAACATTGCGAGAAAATTCGCTAAAGCTTTGATAGCGTACCGACTCTACTGTGATATCTGCACTACGCCGTAATAAATTAAACAGCCCGTTACGGAAGTAACGAGCGAAACGCTCATTGATGAAATCCAGCGCATGCAAGCGCTCACGAATAACGCGATGCTGAGTCGCCGGATCGTAAGCGCGAATACGCGATTCATCTTGCGTTTGGGAAGAGGAAGGCGATGACTCATCGTCTCCGCTAACACCCTTTAGCAGGGCATCAATTTCTTCCTGGGACAGTAGATCGTCCTGTGACATGAACGGCTCCAGTTCCCGAGGTTATTGCACAATAAATTCAGTGAATAAAACTTCACGCAAATCAAGCGGCGGCTGATTTTCCGTTAACGGGACGTTTAGTCGGTCAACAATCGACTGAGCAAGCTGCTGTTTACCTTCCGTTGAGGTAAGTTCATCAGCCTGCTTGCCGGAAAGCAGCATTAATAAACGGCTACGCACTTGGGGCATATGTTCTTCAAGAATGACTTTGCTTTCCTCGTTCCCAACGCGAAGGGTCACGCCTGTATAGAGTAAACGTGAGCCATAGCCGTCATCGACGAGGTTGACGGTAAAGGGTTCAATGCGCATAAAAATGGGCGTCGCGCGCTCCATCGCCTGCTGCACTTCTGCCGTTTCTGTACCATCTTTACGCTGGTCGATTACCATATAAATAGCGACCGCTGCGCCTATCGACGACAGCAGCACCAAGATAATCATTATCCAGAGCAGTTTTTTTGACCCGCCGCTTGTTTCTGCCATTTGCGATTCCTGTGAACTCCATGCGTATCACTAGCAAAGTATTATGCCTAAAGCGCATGCTGGTGATGAAATGAACAGGCTTGTTTGGCAAGCCTATCTTTTGGTTTAGTTATCTCGTGTGCCCGGCACCAGAATAATCATACAAAGTCAGGCGGCCACTTTTAAGCTTGTAGGTCGACTAAGCATAAAGATCGACTCGCCCATCGATGATCAGTGGGCTGCTTTCGGCACTTAACGAGAGTTTCTCACCCTCGCCTTCATCGCCACTGTCACTGCCTATTCCTGTGCCTCGTCCACCGCCTGATTGGGCAAAGCCCTGTGCATTAGGGTCTCGCTGTTCTCCTACCGATGTCTCGCCTAGCGAAATACCTTGTTCAGCCAATGCTTCCCTTAATTGAGGAATCGCTTGTTCAAGTACTTGTCGCACCTGAGCATGGGCGGACAAAAAGTGTGCTTGCGCCCCTTGTTCACCAAATTTTAAAGAGATAGATAGCGGCCCTAGCTCTGCTGGATTCAACTGCATTTGGACGTGTTGTTCGCCCCCACGCTGTGAAATCTGCACCAACTGTTGGCCAAGCTGTTGTGGCCAGGCAGGGCTTGTAAAGGGCGTTGTTAAGGCAGCGGGTGTCGGGGCGACTGTGGGAGTAAACCCTTGTGCAGAAGGTGTTGAAGCTAACGGACCACTGCCAGCGGCTAACGAAAAGCCTGTAGGTAAGTGCTCACTGGATTGACTTCCTTTTGGTGCTCCCTCAAGCGTCATTAGAGCCCCCATTAGGGCTTCGCTGCTGATCTGTGAGGTGGCGGCAGCGCTGGTATTAACTTGCGCAAAGAAAGTATCAGATTGAGCTCGTGGAGCAGCCTGAATGTCCATAGCCGGTGCAGGAGCGCTGGTTAAGCGAGCTGTATCAACAGGCAAGGATTGATCGCTCTGACCACCCTGGCGTTGGGCAATCAGGCCATTTAGCGCGGAGACCAACTGTGCTGCTTCAACTTGGCTAATATTAAGCTGCTCGGCGACAGTCTCTAGCGCTAGAGAGGGGCTGCCATCCTGTGTAGAAGCAGTAGCTAAAGGCTGGGCGCTTTGAGCTTGGTTCATCAGGGAATTCAATGCTGCTGCAAGCTCGTTGACTTGATCCTGATTAATATTTAACTGTTCTGTAATGATCTCGAAGGCAGCCGGAGTCATTGGTGATTCAGGCTGTGCTTGAGGGCTACTTTCAGAAAATGAAGCCATTAGGGCGAGACGAGCAGCAATCTCGTCAAGGGGCGTGGCAGATTCCGCACCCTTAAGCTCCAGCGTGTCTACTTTGATCTTTGAATTCGGCAGTTCAAGCTGAGCCAGTAGATCAGATAAGTCGCTTTCACTGAGATCAAGCCCGAGTGCTTCAAGGACGGCGTTCAAATCCTCGCTATCCATTTCTAGCGCGTCAGATAAGAGGCTACCGAGTGTATTGAGCTGTGCTTGGTGTGAAGCTGTCTGTAACGAGCCATTCTCACTAAGCGTAGGTGCCGACAAGCGTTGCGCGGCAGAAGCTTGTGAAAACGCCTGCTGGAAAAAACCGTTGGGAGAATCTTGCCGGCTGAAAGTGCCATGAGACTGCGTCTGAGGCGAGCTTTGGCTGGCTGAAAGCAACTGGTGAATAGTCATGGTCAGTTCCCTGGCACCGCTAATGCGGAGTGTCGTTATGCTGACGAGCCAAACGGCTAGTCACCAGATCATCGTTAGTTTTTTGTTCATGACGCTCGCTGCGGCGGTGCTCTTCTAACAGTCGACGCGACGCCAGTGTATCGTAGGAAGAGAGCTTGCGCTGCTCTTGTTGCCAGTTCTTTTGACTCTGCTGAACGCTTGCCTGCTGTGCCGCTAACGCTTGCCGGGCACGGCTTAGGGCTGTATCCAGCGAGGCTAGAAATTGTTGATAGTTGTACATGGTGGCAGGGTCAATGCCATCGCGCATCGCTTTCTGCAATCGCTCAGCATACTCGGCTCGGTAACTCAGCAGCGACTGTAGTTGAGCGGTCGTTTGCTGCTCTGTTTGTCTCTCTTGCGCTAGTACTTTGCCCGCGTGATCGCGAGAGTCTCTGGCTAAGTCGGTTAGCATTTCGAGTTGCGATGTACTCATGTACGCCCTCCCACCAGTGAGCGCAACGCTTGACGAGAATCGGCAAGCGTTGCGCTCTCATTAATATTTTGTTGAAGGAAGTTCTCTAATGAAGGGAACCGTTTCACCGCCTCGTCGAGCTGTGGGTCGTGACCAGGGCTGTAGGCACCGACACTAATAAGGTCCCGGTTACGCTGGTAGCGCGAAAACAACTGCTTGAAAACACGCGCTTCCTGGAGTTGCTCAGGAGCGGTGATCGAGGTCATCGCCCGGCTGATGGACGCTTCTATATCAATGGCAGGATAATGTCCTGCTTCTGCTAACGTTCTTGATAACACAATGTGCCCGTCTAAGATGGCGCGAGCAGCATCGGCAATCGGGTCCTGCTGATCGTCGCCTTCCGTAAGAACTGTATAAAACGCTGTTATCGAACCGCCGCCGCGCTCAGCGTTGCCTGCGCGCTCTACTAAACTAGGTAATTTGGCAAACACTGACGGCGGATAGCCTTTGGTGGCGGGTGGCTCACCGATAGCCAGGGCAATTTCCCGCTGGGCCATGGCATAGCGAGTCAGTGAATCCATAATCAACAGGACATCACGGCCCTCATCGCGAAATCCTTCAGCCAGGCGCGTAGCATACGCGGCACCTTGTAAGCGTTGCAGTGGCGAGGTATCAGCGGGAGCCGCTACCACCACGGCACGCCGCCGCCCCTCTGGACCCAAGATATTATCGATAAAGTCCTGTACTTCACGGCCCCGTTCACCAATCAAGCCAACAACAATCACATCGGCCTTGGTGTAGCGCGCCATCATTCCCAGCAGCACCGATTTACCCACCCCAGAACCTGCAAAAAGCCCCATCCGTTGCCCTCGCCCTACGCTTAGCAGCGCATTAATTGCGCGGATGCCGACATCAATCTGTTCTTCAATAGGGGCGCGTGAAAGGGGATTAAGAGAAGGCGTGCTGAGGGTGGCACGAGGCGTTTCTTCTATGTTGTTGAGTATGCTTTCGCGATCATCAAGCGGGTTGCCGTTGCCATCAAGCACGCGGCCTAGCAAATCTTCGCCTATTGGGAATCGCCGTGCGCTATTGCTGCCGCCTTCATCCAAAGGGGAAACGCGTGCGCCAGGCATCAACCCAGAAACCTCTTCTAGCGGCATTAAAAATAGTTTGTCACCAGAAAAACCAACCACCTCGGCTTCAGCGTGCTTGTCACTGTCGGCTAGCCGACCATCACTACCAGGTAGTTCAATTCGGCATGCGCTACCGACGGCCACCCGTAACCCGACTACCTCGATCACCATCCCTGTCGCGCGAATGACGCGACCGCTGTTTCGGTAGCGCGGCAAATGGCTGACGCGCTGCTGCGTGCGTCGCACTGCCTTATTCCAGCGATGTTGATGGGGACAGGTGGTATCTGCCATAGCGTATGGGCCTAGGATGAAGGGACGTTAGAAGGTGGTGGTGAATTGAGGCCACGTTTGCGCGACTGAGCTTGAATTGCCTGCCAGCGATTTTCGAAAGTCGCGTCAATTTCGCCCTGGGCACTGGTTACCCGGCAACCGCCACGGGCAAGTTGATCATCGGGTTGCAGCTTCCAGTTGGCAGCCCTAAGTTCATTACCTAAGTGCTCTTCAACCAAGGTATGATCATTGGGGTTGAGCCACAAGCGCTGCTGACCTACCAAGGGCGGCTCGGTGTGCAGAAGTTCGCGCACCATCGCTAAAATCTGCTCAGGCGTTTCCTGCAGGGCATCACTGGCAAGCTGTTTGCCGGTCGCAAGCGCTAACTCAACCAAGTCATGGGCGATGGTGTCATCAATGCGTTCTAATGCATCAGAGAATTGCTTTGCAAGGCTTTGTAGCGGGGTAACGGTTAACCGAGTTTGCTCTTGTAATTCCACTTGTGCCTGCTCAGCGGCTTCTGACAAGCCTTTTTCCATTCCCTCTTTATGACCCTGCTCAAAGCCTGCTTTATAGCCTTCTTCTTCCGCTTGCAGACGAATACGGTCATGAATTTCCTGACGCTCTTTCTCTTCACGCTGGCGCGCCAGTTCGGCTGCCTTTTGTGCCGCCTGTACTTTGCGCTGGTGAGCCGTGGGTACCTCGCCATCAGCAACGCGCTCAGCCGTGGTGGCCAGTTCATCCATTTGCCAGCGGCGCCAATCACCATGGCGGTCGAATTTAGGCGAGTGAGTATTAGACATACTCATCATCTCCACCCGCTAGGACAATTTCACCTGAATCAGCTAAGCGCCGCACAACCTGCAAAATGGCTTTCTGCTCGGTCTCCACTTGAGAGACGCGGATGGGGCCACGGGCTTCCATATCTTCGCGCACTAAGTCGGCGGCGCGCTGCGACATATTGCGCAGGAATTTGTCCACTAAGGCGTCCTGAGCACCTTTAAGGGCCACCACCAGCGAGTTGGTATCGACTTCCTGAAGCACCATTTGAATGGCACGGTTGTCGAGGTCGAGCAGATTCTCGAATAGGAACATTTCGTCGATGATTTTCTGTGCCAAATCTTCGCTGTGCGAGCGAACTGTTTCGATGGCGGTCTCTTCTTGAGAAGAGTTCATTAAGTTAAGAATCTCGGCCGCTGTTCTTACGCCGCCCATTTTGCTGCGCTTGAGGTTCTGGCCGTCGAGCATACTGGTAAGCACTTCGGTCAGTTCCTGTAAGGCGGCGGGCTGAACGCCGCTAAAGGTGGCAATCCTTAGAACGACATCATTGCGTAGCTTCTCTTCAAATAGCTCCAGGATATCAGCAGCTTGATGACGATCCAGGTGAACCAGAATAGTCGCAATAATTTGTGGATGTTCGTCGCGAATCAACTCAGACACCATGGAGGCTTCCATGAGATTGAGTGCGTCGATGCCAGAGTTGCCGCCCGTCGTTTCGAGAATATCTTCGATCAGGCTAGTGGCGCGTTCGCTACCCAGTGCTTTGGTCAGCACCGAGCGAATGTGGTCGCTTGAATTCAGGTTAAGCGCTACAAACTCTTCGGTTTCTTTATGGAAAGCTTCGAGCACCGCTTTCATGTCGTCATGGGAGACCTGATTCAGACGGGCCATCTCCATACTAATTTCTTGCACTTCATTGGCACCAAGGTACTTAAACACCTCAGCGGCACTGTCTTCATCGAGTGCAAGCAATAAGACGGCGCTCTTGCGGGCACCGCTCATTTCAGCAATTGAACTACTCATTAGCATTCATCCAGCTACGAATGATCATCGCGACCATGCGGGGGTCTTCTTGAGCCATTTCACGCAGGTCATTGAGGTTATGCTCATAAAGTGAGGTCTTACGCCGCCGCTTGGGCTTAGCGTAGGTCTCATCGCCCTCATCAGAGGACTCTTCACCCTCTTCGCCATCTTCTTCGTCGCCTACGCTCGCAGCCAACGTACCGCCAGGTACTGCAGTTGCCATAACCGGGGATTGGGTATAGCGCTTAATTAAGGGGCGCAAAATCAGTAGGTAGAGTAATAAGATAGCCAGCGCAACCAGCAAGTAGCGACCTACAGTGGCGGCTATTGAAAGGGTGTTGGGTTGCTGCCACCACACGACGTCAGTGGTTTCATCAGCACTGCGCGCGAAGGGTGAATTGACGACTTCTACCTCATCGCCACGAAGCTGCGAAAAGCCCATTGCTTGACGAACCAAGCGCTCAATCTGGGCAACTTCTTCATCGGTTAGCGCAACGTCGACCCACTCGCCTTCATCGTTCATTTCCGAGCGGTAGTTTACGACCACCGCGGCGGATAGCCGCTCGATCTGGCCGAGACGGTGTTGCACATGCTCAATGCTGCGATCAACTTCGTAGTTGATAACGTCGTCTTGGCGTAAGTTACGCAGCGCTTCAGCGGGCGCGTCCTCTTGCTGGTCGTCAACTTCTGGGTCGCCCTCTTCCGCTGGTTCATTAATAGGGGAGGGCAGGGTGCCTGGCGGTGTATTGCTTAGCGCACCTGGAATGCCAGTGGCCAATGGGTCTTCGCCATCAAAGGCAAGGCTGAGCTGACGGCTACGCACGGCGGCTTCGTTAGGTGGCTGATTGGGGCCGTAGCGTTCAGACGTTTCCTCGCGTCGTGAGAAGTCTATTTGTGCGGCAACTTGGGCACGCACATTATCGCGACCTAAAATGGGCGTTAAAATATGTTCAATACGCTGCTGGTAGGAGCGCTCAACTTCGACAATATACTCAAGCTGCGAACCATCGAGATCGTTTCCGCTGCCTGTTTCGGCAGACAGCAAGCGACCATCCTGATTAACCACGGTGACGTCTTCAGCGGCAAGGTCGGGAACGCTGCCTGAGACCATGTGGACGATAGCGCTAACTTGCCCTTCACCCAGCACGCGGCCGGGTAATAGCGTGAGCACCACAGATGCTTTCGCAGGTTCACGATCGCGAATAAATACCGATGGTTTGGCCATGGAGAGGTGAACACGAACGCCTTCGACTGGCCCTAGTGATTCAATTGAGCGCGCCAGCTCGCCTTCCAGGCCGCGCTGATAATTAATCTGCTCAGCAAATTGGCTAATCCCAAACGCCTGGCTATCCATCAGTTCCAGGCCCAAATTGCCACCACGGGGAAGGCCCTGCTCAGCTAGTTGCAAGCGCAAGGTGTGGACTTGGTCGCTAGGCACCATTAATGCTTGGCCGCCCTCGCTGAACTGATAGGGAATGCCGCGGGCATCGAGCTCGTTGATGATGCCGCCGCCATCGGATTCGCTCAAGTTGCTATAAAGAACGCGATACTCTGGGCTACTTGCCCACATGAAGAGGGCTGCCACAATGGCAATAGAGGCGGCGCCAGCGATGAGTAGCGCCACCAATGGATTACCACGCAGCTGCTTCAGCGTTCGTCCGAAGGCCGAGTCGCTGGCGGCATCACGTTCGGTACTTCCATTAGGTGTACCGCCACTGCGAGGGGCGGCTTGATTCGTACTAGTTTGACGGCCTGCCGTTGCACCGGTTTCGCTCATGCGACCCTCCTAAGGGGCAGGCAAAACTGGCGTCGGCCCAGGCGCATCACCAAAGAAGGCATAGGCTATATCCGTCGATCGCGGTTATCCGCCAAAAAGATGAAGCGGAATTGTGATGGACGCCATTATCCGGTGACTAGTCCAGCCTAAAGGAGGGATAAGCTTCGCTTTTTATGCGCATTTGTCCGTATGAGGTTAGTCGCTTCAGTGTTAGGCTTTTTGCATTAGTTTTTTTGCGAATCGAGGTAAGCGTATGAGCACTCCCGCAATACAGGCTGCGCTACAACAAATGCAAGGCTTGGCAACTCAGGCGGCATCCACGCAGCCTCTTAGCGGTGCTCAGGCGTCAACAGCGGTAGGGCACGGCGGTTTTGGCGGTGAATTACAGGCTTCCATTCAGCGTATTAACCGTCTTCAGCAAACGGCTAACAGCCAGGCGATGGCTTTCCAGGCGGGCGACCCTAACTTGCAGCTCAACGATGTGATGGTTGATATGCAGAAATCCAGCGTTGCTTTTCAAATGGGGCTTCAGGTTCGCAATCGCTTAGTGTCTGCATATCGTGACGTTATGAATATGCAAGTGTAGAGCTTTAGGCTTCCAAAGAGATGATCTGCCCTTGCATTGCCTCTAGCCGCTCAGCAATTTTTAGTACTTCTTCCGCGGGAATTTGGCGTATGACGTCTCCAGACTCTCGGTCGATTACTCGTGTAATGACGCGTGATGTCTCTTCGCTTAACTCAAACTCTAAGCCGCGTGGGCGCATCGCTTCGTTAATGCGTTGAATGGGCTCGATAAGTTCGTCAGCGGAGATTTCTCGTTCGTCTTGGTCGATATTTTTAATTTGAATGTTCGTTGGCGCTAGCTGGGCCAGCGTGTTTTCTAGCCGTTGTCCCGGGTTTAGGTTGGTGAGAACCGAGGTCAGCGGCTTGGTTGCTTCAGCAGGGGGTAATGAACTCATGGGGCACATTCCTCTTTAGTTAGCTTTGGCAACCGGTTGTGGTGCAGCAGCGAGTAACGGCGGCTTCAGCTTGGATTTTTAATTATCAATATACGCCTCTACCTTTTTATCGGCATGGCGCAGAAAAACTTTATGCTGCGCCGGGGGGGTGCCTGTTTGTTGGCGCAAGAGCCAGATACCTATTCTTCTGCCTCTGCTTCTATAGTCTTTTAATAAGCATAGGAATGATGGCTTTTTGTGCATACGCCCCGCTGTTGGCATCTGATATGCTTCTGCGCTTTGCGGTGAACTAATTAACGCATAAGAGTAAGTGAGGCGAGCATGGCAGCGCAGCAGGATGAGTTTGAAACAGTAGCAAGCACAACGGTAATTGAGTCTCTGCTGAACGCGCTAATTGAAACGGGCGGAGTATCCCTGTGTCTCGCCACGGCTGATGCGCGTCCAGAACCTATTGTATTGATGGAGCAGCATCGGGACCAAACCTTGGTGATGGATCTCTCCTCGGTTGATTATTTGCTTCACCACTTGCAGGGCGGTGCTGCTTTCTACTTGCGCGGGCAGGCTCAGGGGAAAGTGGTTCAAACACCTCTCTTGCACTTGACGGAAACGCGCCATGCAGGTGGGCGTTTTTTGTGTTGCAGTGATTACCCTGCGACGTTAGACGTACTTCAGCGCCGTGAATCCTTTCGCGCCGAGTTGCGAATGGGGATGGTGGTGGCGGCCAGTTTGGGTAGTGGGGATGCCGAGGTGGCTGGCGAGCTAAAAGACCTTTCCCAAGACGGCTGCCAACTTGAGTTGCCGTTAGCGGCCAGTGGTCTATTGGCAGAAGATGCTAACTCGCTAAAGTTGGCGTTTACCTTTCCTGACGGCACTTATTTTGAAGTGCTTGGCGATGCCCGGCATCAAAAAACTGATGCTGAACGGCACCTGCTGCGTGTTGGTTTTAACTTCGTTGAGTGCAGCGCGGAGCAAGAACGCCAAATTTGGTATTTTGTGTGTGAAATTGAACGTGAGGCTGCCCGTTATAACAAAGAGCAACAGGACGAGCGCCAGCCCTCTCCACTGTTTGCATTACCGCATAAGCGTTCTGGCGCAGACGAGCTACTGGGGCGACGAGATGTTAAGCGTTACGCCACGCCGATGGCGCGACGACTGGTAAAGGTAGCCGCCTATTTAGATGCGCAGTTACTATCGTTGCAGCAAGGCAGTGATATCGATGGGCGCCAGCTCTCTCGTTATGCTGATCGAATATTGGATCTTCACGATGAGGATCGTGAAGCCTTGCTGTTTGCCTCCCGCTGCTTATTTCCAGAGCCATTGGTGGTGCGCCACGGCATTGCAGTGGCCATTCATTTGCTTGATTTTGTGGGCGCGAGTATGCCGCGAGAATTGCGCAAAGCGATTGTCGCCAGTGGTCTTATTCATGATCTTGGCAAGGCGCTGGTTCCCCAGGTGTTGTTTAAGGCGCCGCATTTTGAGGCAAGTCATCGAAAAGTAGTCAGCGAGCATGTCCAGTTGCTGTTAGATCGCTTGCACGGCTGTCAGTGGCTGTCAGTGGCGATTGTGCAGGCCGTTATTGGAGGGATTAATGAGCGTATGGACGGCAGTGGTTATCCTGAGGGAGTAGGTGGGACTGAGCTCAGTGAGTTAGCGAAAGCCAGTGCTGTTGTTGATGTGGTCGAGGCGATGAGGCGTGATCGCGCTGATCGTCCCGCTAAAACGGTACAGCAAATTTATCGTCATTTATTACAGCATCCACATCAATTCGATATGCGTTGGATCAAGCGCTATATCGAGCATTTCAAGGGGCTACCTGTGGGTTCGCTGGCGCGTTTTTCCAGCCAGCAACAGGGTTGGATATTGCGCCTAGATGCAAAGGGTAATCCCACCGAGGTGTTGCTTGCACCGCAAGCTGAACCGCCCATGCGTGACAATGTCGGGGCGATAGTAAAGGACGATGTCACTGAGCGGCTTGGGCGAACGGTAGGCGAAATCGCTGTTTCTACCTGAAAGTGCAAAAAGCGCTAGTGAATGGTTAGCCATTCGTTGCCATCAAATAGGCCTGGGTAAAAAAAGCATTGCGAGACGTTAAAGTCCCTCTGGCTCGCGCCGATAGTTAATAGTAGCAGCGTGCAGTTTGCTGTTTTATATCTTTTAATCTTCGTGGTTCCCCGCTATAGGCGATAACCAAACCACGCACAGGAGTTCCGCTTATGACTTACTCTCGCGGTGGCGCCGCCTATGGGCGTGGAGCTAACGCTTATGCGCGTATCGGCGTAGAAAGCGGAGTGATGTCGGCAGACCCACATCAACTTATTGTGATGTTATTTGACGGCGCTCAAGCGGCTATTCGCGCTGCCCGCATTCATATGCAGGCAGGCAATATAGCTGAGAAAGGTAAATCGATATCAAAAGCGCTTGATATCGTTAATAACGGTCTCGCCGCCGCGCTCGATCAGGAGAAAGGTGGAGAAATTGCCGAGCGCTTAGCGTCTTTGTATGACTATATTGTACGCCTGCTGTTGGCGGCTAATCTGCGTAACGATGAAGAGAGCTTAAATCAAGCCGAGCGTTTGCTTGAAGATATTGGCTCAGCGTGGCGCGATATTGGCCAACAGCAGAGCGCGTGAGGCAATAATGTTAGCTTCTACCACCGCTTGTGACCAAAATGCTCAACAGTCATTGCTTGCTAGTTACGAAGCGCTATTGAGCAGCGTTGAATACATGCATGAACTTGCCAATGCTGAGCAGTGGGCCGAGCTCATTGACCAACGTACCAACTATGTTGTGTTAGTGGAGCAACTGCGTGAGTTGGATGCGACCGTGCTGCTTGACGGTGCTGCCCAACAACGAAAGGCAGAGTTGCTTGAGAGCATACTTGAGCACGATGTTGATATCCGGCGTCGCTTGGTAGCACGTCGAGATGAGCTGGGTAAGCTAATTGGGGTGTCGCAACGTCAGCGCGACTTGCATCGCGCTTATGCACCCCAGCAGGGCGCAGGGGTGTCCTATGCCGCCGATGATGCTGATGTTACGGGGTCATCGTGAGCGGTATTACCCCTCTCATTGATACGCTCTTGAACCAAGTGTTAGGGCGACAAGGGGAGGTGTCGCTGCAGCGGGCGTTAGATCAACCAGTTAAGCCCGTTGCGCCTGGCGAAGGACCGCGTGCCGTAATGCGTGACGCTAATTTAGATGGAAGAGCGCCAGCGACACCATTAAATGATTTAAAGCGCTTGCCCCTTCCTCTTGATGGTGGAAAAGCGCTACCCCGCGGTGAGCCGCTGCCTTCTCCGCCGGGGTCAACCCAAACCCATTTTAGCCCCGCTGCACGAACTATTGCTGACGTGCTGCTGCGCTTTCCAGCACCTCCCTCCGTCATGCGACCCGAAGCGCCTCTTTTCACCAGCCCAGAAGCACCCGGAGTCAGCGCCGTTGCGACCCGCTTGGAAGCGAGCATCCGCGACAGCGGGCTGTTCTACGAGTCGCATTTAAAACGGTGGTTCCAGGGCGCGGGAACCCGCCAGCAGTTAATGAATGAACCTCAAATGCAGCCTGGGCCGCGCCCTTTGGCGCCCTTGTTACCCGCTGGGTTGGGCGTCACCAATGGGTTAACGGGATTAGCACCATTGGTCACACCGGGGGCTCAGGCGGCTGGGCAAGGGGTAACTATCCTGCCTAATGTGCCGTTAGTGCCGGTGACTCAAGAAAATGGCTTGGCGCCTCGGCAGAATTTAGTGGCGGCTGCTCCGCTTATGAATTCACCAGGTGCGGCTACCCAGGCGCCTTCAGCTGCTATGCCCAGCTCAGCGCCTGAGAGTAATCAAGCAAGAGTAGATCTAAGTCACGCAAGGGAAGTGACTGAGCTGATAGCTAACCGTCCAGCGCGGGATGTCGTGCATGAAAGCCTACAGAGCTTGGTGCGTCAGCAGCTTGAGATGTTGGTGATACCCACTATTCGCTGGGAAGGCGATGTTTGGGCAGGTATTTTTATGGCCTTAGTGATTAATTTGCCCGCTCGTGAAGAGGGGCAAGAGAACAAGCAGCAAGAGGGTGAGCCAGAGGGTGGTGGGCGTTCTGATATGCAGCTAGACGTTCCTAACTTGGGGGCGTTCAATGCGTCGTTATGGCTCTACCGAAATGTGCTGAGTATCGATTTCACCACTGAAAGCACAGAGGCTCATCAACGAATTAACGCTGGGTTACCAGCGTTAGAGAAGCGCCTGAGTGCTTTAGACCTACAGAAAGTGCAGCTTCGCGCACGTTATGTCGAAGCGGAGGTAGCCCATGGCCACGCCGGGTGAGCGTCGTCGTCAAGCTGTTGCGCTGGCTTATCAAGAGAATGATCGCGCCCCTCGTGTTGTGGCGAAAGGCTATGGAGATCTGGCCGAACGCATTATGGCAGAGGCTCAACGTCAGGGTATTTATGTGCACGATGCGCCCGAGCTGGTAGCGCTCTTAATGCAGCTAGATTTGGACGCGGAAATCCCCGCCGGACTTTATCAAATTGTCGCGGAACTCTTGGTATGGGTGTTTGAGCTTTCAGAAGAAGGGCTAAGTCATCGTGAAATACCTGAGTAGCCAATTACAGACGTTGTATGCAACCATGAGGATAGGTAATAAAAAGTCATTAATGGCGCCAGTACAATGGTCAACATATCGCGCCTGAGTCATTTAATGGGACATCATGAGTCAAACCAACTTTCTCGATGAAATTCAGGAAATAAATTTAGCTTATTTACTTCTGGCGCAGCGCTTGCTTGATGAAGATCGCGAGGCCGCCATGTTTCGCCTGAAAATAGATAGCGAGGTTGCCGAGCTACTTGTGTCACTCAATGCTCGTCAGCTTACCAAGCTGGCACGCACCAGCCAGCTATTGTGCCGGTTCAGTCAAACGAGTGCCGAGCGGCTGCGCCAACTCACTGACAACCCTCGTGACCAGGGCTTGGCTGGGCTCCATGCTTCGCTGCTGCTGGCTAGTGAACCATTTGAGCCAATGCCGTCAGGAGAAGTGAAGTGAGCCAGAAAAGCTTGGTCGATGAAATGCACCAAGTGCAACTGGCAATCGAATTGATTGAGCTGGGCGCGCGCTTGCAGGTGCTGGAAACAGAAACGGAATTAAGCCGCACGCGTTTGATCAAGCTGTATAAGGAAGTGCGGGGCATGTCGCCCCCCAAGGGGATGCTGCCGTTCTCTACTGATTGGTTTATTACTTGGCTACCCAACGTTCATTCGTCGCTGTTTTTTAACATTTATATAAGCCTAAAAGAGACCGCAGGTTGTGAACGAATTGATGCCTTCGTTAAAGCATATCGGCTTTATGACGAGCAAATGTCGTTGGAAAAGGTGGAGCCGGTGCTTGGGTTGACGCGCGCTTGGACATTAGTACGGTTTTTTGAAAGCGATTTGCTACAGCGCAATCAATGTACACGTTGCACCGGCCAGTTTGTGGCGCATGCGCATAGTCCTGCTCAGCACTACGTATGTGGCATATGCCAGCCACCTTCACGGGCGGGAAAAACAGGCAAAGCACAGCAGGAGAATAGTGAAAAAATGTAACAACTCAATCTACTACGCGCCCATTAGCTGTAATTAAGGTATAAGACGTAGGGATAGATACTTAATAATAAAATATGAGTGCAATGGCGTAGATAGACGCAAAAGCCAATGATACTTTTTCATTAAACAGCAGCTTAGCCCTAGTATAATGGGTCTAAATTGTGCTTTGGATGGAACATTTCTTAACCATCAGATCAGGTGGCTAAGTTTTGGTTCCCTTACTTAACACTGAATACCGCAAGGACCTTGCTTGTGCTGATACCTCTAGGCTATGTGATCGTATTGCTATCTGTATTTGGTGGCTATGTACTGGCAGGCGGCAGTTTAGGCCCTCTCTACCAACCGCTAGAGTTACTCATCATCGGCGGTGCTGGGGTAGGCGCATTTATCGCTGCCAACAATGGCAAAGCGAT
Organism: Halomonas sp. NYA30; assembly: GCF_976980765.1. Lineage (NCBI taxonomy): Bacteria > Pseudomonadati > Pseudomonadota > Gammaproteobacteria > Oceanospirillales > Halomonadaceae > Halomonas > Halomonas sp. NYA30. The sequence continues at coordinate 122,024 of NZ_OZ334477.1, forward strand.
CAAAGCAACGTTTAAAATTCTGCCGCGGCTCAAACGGGCGAAAAAATATAACAAAGCGCTTTATATGGAGCTCATGGCGCTGCAGTACAAGCTACTGTCCAAAATTCGCCGCGAGGGCATGCTAGGCATTGAGCGCGATATTGATAACCCGCAAGAGAGCCCTCTGTTTCAAGAGCACCCAACGGTATTAGCTGATCCCCACATCATGAATTTCCTGACGGACTATCTGCGCTTAATGGTCAGTGGCGGGATGGAGCCTATGGAAATCGATGAGTTGATGCTACATGAAATTGAAGTCTTCGAGCAGGAAGCCCATATCCCCATTGATGCCATTGCCAAAGTCGGCGATGCCATGCCTGCCTTCGGCATTGTGGCGGCGGTGATGGGGGTCGTTAAAACACTCACCTATGCCGATGCTACGCCAGCTCAGATGGGCGTAATGATCGGCCAAGCGCTAGTGGGCACCTTCTTGGGTATTTTGCTGGGCTATGGCTTTGTTAGCCCTCTCGCAAGCTACATCGAACGGCAGGCTAAAGAAGCCGAAAAAATGCTGCAGTGTATTCGCATTACATTGCTTGCAAGCTTGCATGGGTACGCGCCGCAGTTGGCCGTTGAGTTTGGCCGCAAAGCACTCTTTACCGCCGAGCGCCCGAGCTTTATAGAGCTTGAAGAGTATGTGAGAGATGCAAAAAAGGCCGGTAGCGCATGAGTAAGGGTGGTGACAAGCGTCCAATCGTTATTCGACGCAAAAAAGTCGTCCATACCCATCACGGTGGTGCTTGGAAAATTGCCCTAGCGGATTTTATGACCGCTCTGATGGCCTTTTTTTTGGTGCTATGGCTTTTGAGCGTTTCCAGCGAAGAGACGCGCAGGGGCGTAGCAGAGTATTTCAGTACCCCACTGATTAGCGCCATTACGGGGGGCGATCGTTCGGGTAGTACCAGTGCGATTCCTGGCGGTGGGCCGGATCCCACTCATAGCGATGGGGAGCGGGCAATGATTGATAGCCTTCAGCGCTCTCGCCCTAGTTCGCAGGATCGACGCTTCTTTATGAATGTGCAAGAGCGTATTGAGCGAGCTATCGAGCGAGATCCCGAGCTACGTCAGTTGCGCTCTCAGATGCGCTTTGACCTCACTCGAGAAGGGCTTCGCATACAGTTATTAGATACGGATCAGCGGCCCATGTTTGAGTTGGGTAGCGACCAAGTCGCGCCTTATATGCGCAGCCTACTGCGTACTATCGCACCACTACTTAACGAGCTACCCAATGAACTAAGTATTGGGGGCCATACCGATAGCGTTCCCTATGCGGGAGGCTATAGCGGCTATAGCAACTGGGAACTCTCCAATGATCGCGCCAACGCGTCGCGTAGAGAGCTTATTGCCGGCGGGTTTGACCCAGATCAATTGCTTCGCGTATCAGGCTTTGCAGACCGTGTCATGTTGCCGGAGACTGAGCCAACAGACCCCATTAATCGGCGCATAGAGCTGGTGGTGCTGCTGCCAGAAATAGCCGAAGCGATCCGTAATCCAGCCATTATGGGCCCGGGAGCTTCACTGCCAGACGATGCGTCTGAAGCGCTAACAGAATTACCACAACAAGACGAGCCTCAGGCGCAAGACCCAGAGTGACCTGAGCCTGTCAGAGCCTTTCATAAAAGCGACGTTAAGGGTGGAGCGGTGAATGGATATAGCGGATTTTTTTGACACCTTTTTTGAAGAGGCAGAAGAGCTGCTGTCGGATATGGAACAGCATTTGTTGGAGCTGGATGTTGATGATCCAGACAGTGAACAGCTCAATGCTATTTTCCGTGCCGCCCACTCGATCAAAGGGGGAGCTGGGACCTTTGGTTTTGTCGTGTTACAGAAAACCACGCATATTTTGGAAAACCTTCTCGATTACGCACGTAAAGGTGAGCTAACGCTGCGCGCCGACCTCGTGGATACCTTTTTAGAGGCTAAAGACATCATGCATGAGCAACTCGATGCCTACCGTAGCGAAGAGGAGCCAAACCAAGAGGCATTTGAGCGCATTTGCCAAACGCTACAACAGATTGCCCTGGATGAAATTGGGCAACAGTTAGATGGACCCGCTATTCCAGCGGCTGAGCCCAAGGCTTCACCTGTTACCAGCGAAAACAGCGCAGAAGCAAGCAGTAGCGAAGAGCAAGGCGCAAACGGACTTCTGTTAGTGGCACTGCTGAATGTTGTCGATAAAGACCGCATTTTGCTGGTTGAAGAGTTAGAGCAGCTTGGCGAAGTGCAGTCCCAATCCGGCGACGCAAAGCGCTACGAAGTCATCCTTAAAAGTAGCGACAGTGCAGACGATATTGAAGCGGTCATGTGCTTTATTATCGAGCCAGATCAGATTGAGATTACGGCTGTCGAGGGCGTTGCTGCTGAGTCATCAAACGCCGCGCCAGCAACCTCTGAGCCAGAAGCTTCGGCTCCTGTGCCGCAAGCGCCTGCGGAAAAAACAGCCTCAAAGGCGAGCCCGACAAAAGCAGCGACCAAAGAGAAACCTAAAAAAGCCGCCGCCGAGTCATCTTCAATCCGCGTCTCTGTGGATAAAGTCGATCAAATTATCAACTTGGTGGGTGAGCTGATCATCACCCAGTCGATGCTTGATCAAACGGTTAGTGATTTAGAAGATCAGTCAGTGGGTAATAGCTCATTGCAAAATGGCATGAGCCTGCTTCAACGCAATGCGCGTGACCTCCAAGAGGCGGTCATGTCGATTCGTATGATCCCCATGGAGTTTGTCTTCAGTCGCTTTCCACGCGTAGTGCGCGACACCGCCGGGAAGCTAGGTAAAGAGATTGAGCTGGTTACCGAAGGCAAGTCGACCGAATTGGATAAGAGCCTGGTGGAGCGGATCACCGATCCATTAACCCACCTGGTGCGCAATAGCCTTGATCATGGCGTTGAAATGCCTGATGTACGTGAAGCGATTGGCAAACCGCGTGTAGGTAAATTAACGCTATCGGCGCGCCATCAAGGCGGTAATATTTTGATTGAAGTGCGCGATGACGGTGCCGGTATGGATCGTGACCGTCTGCTTGCTAAAGCCCGTGAAAATGGCATTAACGTCTCTGACTCCATGTCTGACGAAGAGGTTTTTCAGCTTATCTTCGCCCCTGGTTTTTCTACCGCCAAAGAGGTCACCGACGTTTCCGGCCGTGGTGTGGGTATGGATGTCGTTAAGCGCAACATTCAAAGCATGGGCGGTCGCGTCGAAATTCAGTCGAAGCTAGGTGAGGGGACCAATACGCGCATCGTATTGCCGCTGACGTTGGCGATTCTGGACGGTATGTCGATTAAAGTCGGCGGTGAAACGTTCATACTGCCGCTGTCAACCGTGCTTGAGTCGCTTCAGCCCTCTAAAGACGATATGTACGCCATGGCTGGCGACGATGTGGTCATCAAAGTGCGCGATGAGTACCTGCCCGTTATCGCTATTCACGAAGTGCTGGATGTTGAGAACGCCATTACCGATCCCACCAAAAGCATTGCCGTTATTGTGCAGGGCGAAGGCCGTCGTTACGCCATGCTGGTGGATGAATTGATTGGGCAGCAGCAGGTCGTGGTTAAGAATTTGGAAGACAATTACCGCAAAGTGCCGGGGATCTCGGCCGCTACCATTTTAGGCGATGGCAGTGTTGCGTTAATTCTGGATATTACCGGTTTACATCGCTTAAGCCGGTACAAAAAAGAAGCAGGCAAAAAAGTAGTGAACAATCAAAACTTTTCATTTTTCAAGGAGGCTGAGCCGTTATGAGTCAAGCCAACAGTGGGGCGGTATTAGCCGCAGAAGCCGAAAACCGCGAATTTCTCGTGTTTTCATTGGGTGATGAAGAGTACGCCATTGATATTTTGAAAGTGCAGGAAATCCGTGGGTACGAAAACGTGACTCGGATCGCCAATGCGCCTGATTTTATCAAAGGGGTCACCAATCTGCGCGGCGTGATTGTGCCGATTGTCGACCTACGTATTAAATTTCATCTTGAAAACGTCGAGTACGGCGGCCAGACGGTGGTCATCGTCGTCAATGTCGCAGACCGCGTGGTCGGCATCGTGGTCGATGGCGTTTCGGACGTAATGACGCTGACGCCCGATCAGATCAAGCCCGCACCGGAATTTGGCGTTACGCTCTCGTCTGATTTCCTGAGTGGCTTAGGTAGCCTAGATGATCGCATGTTGGTATTGGTCGATATCGACAAGCTGCTGACCAGCGAAGAGATGGCGCTAGTCGACAGCACCAGCAGTCACTAAACCTAAACAACAAGGCATAAGGGACATGCCGGTTACGTTCTACCTAATGATGCACTCTCGCGCTATGGAAAGCACCGAGAGCGCAGGTTGTGCGTGGAGAAAAGGGCGTGACACAGCAAATGCGGCAATTAATGAATAATATGACGGTGCGTTTAAGTTGGGGCTTAGTGCTTGCGACCCTATCAGTACTCGTCTTAGTTGCCAGTGGTATCGGCCTTTATGCATTGCACCATGGCGCGGCAATCGTGCAAGCATCGAACGATGTGCAGACCCAGCAAGCCGCCTTCAGTGCATTTGCTACCACGATACGTTGGACGTTAATTGGCATCGTAGCGATGACGGTGACTACAGTCATCGTGGTGATCTGGGGAGTAACCGCTAACGTGTTGCGCCCGTTAGATCGCTTGGTGGGTCATTTTGAGCGCATGGCACAGGGTGATTTAAGCCAACGTATTACCTCGCCGGGTAATAATGAAATAGGGCGCCTCTACAGTGCGATGGCGCACATGCAGGGCTCTATCTCCCAAACGGTAGGCACCGTGCGCACTAGTGGCACATCGATTTATGAGCGCTCCCAGCAAATTGCCAGTGGTAATAACGACCTCTCTTCACGCACAGAGCAGCAGGCATCTTCGTTAGTAGAAACCGCCTCAAGCATGGAACAGTTAGCTTCTACGGTAGGCCACAATGCAGAGAATGCTCGTCAAGCCAGCCAGCTGGCCGGTAGCGCGACGTTAACTGCACGACGTAGCGGTGAAGAGGTCGGGCAAATCGTTGATACCATGCAAGAGATCAGCGCTAGCTCACACCAAGTGTCGGATATCATAACGGTTATCGATAATATTGCGTTTCAGACCAATATTTTGGCGCTGAATGCCTCAGTAGAGGCTGCCCGTGCTGGCGAACATGGTAGGGGGTTCGCGGTGGTCGCACAGGAAGTGCGTAGCCTGGCCAGCCGCAGTGCCGCTGCTTCAAAAGAGATCCGAACGCTGATTGAAGCTTCGCTCAATAAAGTCGATACCGGCACTCAGCGCGTCAATCAAGCCGGGCAAACGATGCAAGACCTGGTGGCGGCTGTTCAGCGCGTTAGTGACATTATGGATGATATTGCCGCCGCTTCTGCACAGCAAAGCAGCGGTATTAGCCAAGTGAATCAAGCCGTTGCACAAATGGATCAGGTGGTGCAGCAAAATGCCCAACTGGTTCAGCAGGCGGCGCGAAGTGCCAATGAGCTGGAAAGTGAAGCGGCTCGTTTACGTGAAGCAGTGGAGCGCTTCCGTGTCACTGAAACAACAAACCATCACTCTTCTTCTGCCATGCCTACGCCGGCCCTGGCTGTAGTAGCACACTCGCCCCTAGCGAGTCACAAACAATCAGCAGAACACAGCGAAGAGTGGGCATCGTTTTAATGTGTCTGGTAGGGCAGGCACGCTCTTAATAAATAATAAAACACTAAAAAGGTAGATCATGCGGAATAACCAGCCAGTCTCTCAGCGTGAAGTCGAGCTAAAAGAAGATGATTTCTTAGTCTCACGTACCGATGCTAAAGGGCGTATTACCTATGCGAACCCCGCGTTTATCGATATTAGTGGTTTTGACCACGCAGAGCTGATAGGTGCGCCACATAACCTGGTACGTCACCCCGATATGCCACCAGCAGCCTTTGAAAACCTCTGGCAAACCGTGCAAACGGGAGAAACGTGGCGTGGACTGGTTAAAAATCGCTGTAAAAATGGTGACCACTACTGGGTGGATGCCAGCGTGACACCGATTATCGAAGATGAACAAGTGGTGGGTTATACCTCGGTACGTGTTCAAGCCGCACGGGAGGCTATTGAGCAAGCGGAACGGGCTTACGCTGACCTACGTGAAGGACGCAATAAACGGCTCTATTTGGATAAAGGTCGTTTACGTCAGAAAGGTCTGTTCAGCCGTCTGGCTCGAGTGCGACTCGATACTATTCGGGCAAGATTGGCAGGCATGATTGTGGTGGCAGGGGGGCTACTGCTTATGAGTGGCGGCTTGGGGCTTTATGGCTTAAATGCCTCCGGCGAGCGTTTGGCGCAGCTAAATAATGATGGTTTGCGCGATGTCATTCGCTTGCAGCAAATCGATCAAACCATCGCCCAAACCCGGCAAGCGATGATTGAGCCGGAACGTATGGATCTCATCAATCAGCGTTTTGAAATGGGCGAAAGTATTGAAGAGAGCACTGCAGAAGTCGCCGCCGTATGGCAGGAATACTACTCTCGAGACGTCAATAAAACCGAACTCGCCGGTGAGTTTGATCAGCAGTTACAGGCATTTTTAGACAATGGTATGGGCCAAGCTGCCAGTGTTTTGCAAGCGGAAGAAACCTATCAAGCCTTTACCGGATTAGATGCAGTCATCAACGTGATGAACAGCGATGGTCGCGACTTGTCAGGAATGGTTAATCAACTGATTGCCCAGAAACAACAAGCAGCGGAATCCATGGCCGTTGACGCCCAGCAAGGGCAAGCCACCATGCTCGGTGCGCAAACCATCGTGCTTGGCGTTGGTTTATTGTTGCTCATTTTGATTGGTGTATTGACGCTGCGTTCGATTACTCGTCCCTTAAAAAGTGCAGCGCGTTTTACGCTGCAAATTGCAGGCGGAAATTTGGCGACAAAAGTACCACCGCCGAGGCGTGACGAAGTGGGCCAGTTAATGGACTCGCTCAACACCATGCGCAAGAGCCTCAGCAGCATCATCGCCGACGTCAAAGGGGGTATTGATGTTGTCACTCCTGCTGCCCGGGACATTGCCATTGGTAATGAAGAGCTATCGGCGCGCACTGAGCAGCAAGCGGCCTCTCTGCAGCAGACGGCTTCCAGCATGGAAGAAATGACCTCTACTGTGCGGCAAAACAGCGAAAATGCTCAAGAAGCCCGCCGCTTAGCCGATAACAATGCTATCCAGGTAACAAATACTGGCGAGCTAATGGCACAGCTGGTCGACAATATGCAGCGGATTACCCAAAGCTCCCAGCAGATGGCCGATATCATCAACGTGATCGACTCAATAGCATTTCAGACCAATATTCTGGCGCTGAATGCGTCGGTAGAGGCGGCACGTGCTGGCGAGCATGGGCGTGGTTTTGCGGTGGTTGCCGAAGAGGTGCGTAATCTGGCGGGCCGCAGTGCAGGTGCTGCTCAAGAAATTCGTGGCTTGATTGATGGCTCTAATCGCGAGGTTAGCGCCGGTTCCAGTTTGGTAACCAAAGCTGAAGAGGCGATCGGCGAAGTGGCAGAAGCTGCACGTAGCGTGACTCAAATTATGCATGAGATTTCGGCCGCTTCTGAAGAGCAGAGTAATGGGATTACGCAGGTCAACCAGGCGGTGGCAGAAATGGATCAAGCGACACAGCGTAATGCCTTGCGTGTTCAAGAGACGGCCCGCGCGGCTGTTTCCTTAGAGAAACAGGCGGGACTATTAGCGCTATCAGTGGAAGCATTTCGCTTAAATAGCAACGGCGCTTTACGTCCGCCTACGTTAACAGCAACCAACCCTGTCGCGCAGATGCCCAGCGCACTAGCCGCTCAGCCGCCTAGTGCAACGTCGCCTAATTCGCCCGTTAAACGGCAAGCAGCCTCAGTAGAGGAGTGGGAAGCGTTTTGACCGAACAACGTGAAGGGGTTGTAGATGCTGGTCAGTGGGCATCCAATAATCAGATCGAGCGAGATCTGATACTCACTGATGCGGATTTTAAGCGTATTCGTGAGCTGATTTATCAGCGTGCCGGGATTGTGCTGGCAGAACATAAGCGTGAAATGGTCTATAGCCGCCTAGCCAAGCGGCTGCGCCACCACGGTCTGACACGCTTTACCGATTATCTGCAGCGCCTGGAGCGCCAGCCTGAGGCTAAGGAGTGGGAGGCGTTCACCAACGCCCTGACGACCAATCTCACGGCTTTTTTTCGTGAAGCGCACCATTTCCCACTGCTCGCTGAGCATATAAAAAATAAGCAAGACCCGGTCACAATCTGGTGTTCGGCAGCCTCCACTGGGGAGGAGCCTTACTCACTAGCCATGACACTTTTAGAAACATTAGGCGCTAAAGCGTCACAAGCCAAAGTGATTGCCACCGATATCGATACAGATGCGTTGGCTAGAGCCCGCGCAGGCGTCTACCCGCTAGAACAGGTGCGCAAGCTTGATGAAGCGCGGGTAAAGCGTTTTTTCCAGAAAGGTACCGGTAACCATGCAGGCTTTGCGCGGATCCGGCCTGAAGTGTCGGCCCTCGTCGAGTTTCAGCCACTTAACCTGCTGGCGCCGCAATGGCCAATTAAGGGGCTTTTTGATGCGGTGTTCTGCCGGAATATCATGATTTATTTTGATAAAGATACTCAATCAAAAATACTCAAGCGATTTGCGCCACTGATGAAGCCGGATGGGTTGCTGTTTGCCGGCCACTCAGAAAACTTCTCGTATATCAGCGACGCTTTCAAACTACGCGGCCAGACCGTCTATACCCTGGCAAAAAAATGAACAATTGTCGTGTCTTTATGATCGCTTCAGGCGCTGTGGCTCCAGCGGTTGCAATCACACATCAGGCGTCTACAGCAAGAGGAGGCGTGCTTTGAGCGCAGCCAAGATCAAAGTACTGTGTGTCGATGATTCGGCGCTAATTCGCGATTTATTAACGGAAATTATTAATTCCCAGTCTGATATGGAAGTCGTTGCGGTAGCGCCTGACCCTATTGCCGCCAGGGATTTGATCAAGCAGCACAATCCTGATGTGTTGACCCTAGACGTCGAAATGCCACGCATGGATGGCCTGGATTTTCTCGAACGCTTAATGCGTCTGCGGCCCATGCCGGTGCTCATGGTGTCGTCGCTAACCCAAAGCGGTTCGGAAATTACCCTGCGCGCGCTTGAGCTTGGTGCGCTTGATTTTGTTGCTAAGCCAAGCCTGGGTATTCGCAATGGCATGATGGAGTACGCCGACGAGATCGCCGAAAAAATACGTGCTGCGGCGCGCTCTCGGCCTCGCCAGGCGCGGCATAAAAATACCCCGCCGCCTGTCGCCTTAAAGGCCCCGTTAGTCACCAGCGAGAAGCTGATTATTATTGGTGCATCAACCGGTGGCACCGAAGCGATTCGATCAGTGCTTGAGCCCCTACCGGCTAACGCCCCCGCCATTTTGATTACTCAGCATATGCCTGGCGGCTTTACCCGCTCATTTGCCGAGCGCTTAGATCGGCTATGCCGAATTACCGTTAAAGAGGCGACTGATGGCGAGCGGATTCTACCAGGGCACGCTTATATCGCCCCCGGTGATCAGCATCTCAAATTAGCGCGGAGTGGCGCTAACTATGTGGCGCGCTTAGACAGTGGCCCACCGGTAAACCGCCACCGACCGTCGGTAGATGTGTTATTTCACTCCGCGGCGCAGCACGCAGGTAAAAATTCCATTGGAGTGATTTTGACCGGCATGGGTAAAGACGGCGCAGCAGGCTTACTTGAGATGCGACAAGCGGGAGCGCCGACCATTGCCCAGAATGAGCAAACGTGTGTGGTCTTCGGCATGCCCCGTGAGGCCATTGCGGTGGGTGGTGCGGTGGAAGTGGTGGCGTTAGACGACATTCCCACGCGCATGATGGCGCTAATCGCAGCCTCAGGCCGCGCGCAGCGCGTTTAGGGCGGATCATTATACTTAGCTTAAAGCTAGTCTAAGCATTGTGAAAAAGTGGCATAAAAATTAATAAGCTCGCAAGGGAACTCCCAATGAATCGTTTACTACGCAATTTGAGTATCCACGCCGCTGTGGTCACGGCACTCGTCTGCTTTACCACCCTAATATTATTAATTGCGGGCATGGCGGTTGTGGCCGACCGCAATTCACAAAGTAATCTGTCGACGCTCAGTAGTATTAGCGATGCGCAGTTAAATGAGATTAACCGTGCCGACTCGCTGTTAAACCAAGCGATGCTGGAGATGGAAACCGCTTCTAACTATTTGATGGTCGGCCAGACCCAGCAATCCAATGCACAAGTCGCCATCGCTGGTGATCGCATTGCGCGGGCAGAGGAGCGTTTTGAACGCTTTGCTGCAACTTCTCTATCGCCACAAGGAAAAGCGTTAGGGGACGCTTTAACTGCAGATTTTCGGTCTGTACTCGGGCTAGTTAAGCAGCAACACGAAACTTTCGAATATATGGATGTGACCAGCTACAACAACCTACGTGACGAGCTGGTTGAGCCATTAAGCAATTTGGCAACGAGTATGACGGCGTTTGTTGAGTACGGTTTCCAGCGGGTAGATGCTATTCGCACCGATGCAGCGGCTCAGGGCAATCTGTTTACTATGATTAATGCGGGGGTAGTTATCTTTGCCTTGCTGATGACCTTAGTGACCTACTTAGGTTTGCGCCGTACGGTGATTGCACCACTAAGAGGCGCCATTCAGCGCCTGGATGCGATTGCAGAGGCTGATCTGACCGATCCATTGCCAGAAGCGGGTAAAAATGAAATTGGCCGCCTGTTTGGTGCTATGGGCACCATGCAGCAGAACCTCACCAATATCGTTAGCCGGGTGCGTGAAGGCAGTAATGAGATTCACCACGGTACCCGTGAGATTGCCAGCGGCAACGCCGATCTCTCATCGCGCACTGAACAGCAGGCCGCATCGATTCAAGAAACTGCCGCCAGCATGGAAGAGATGACCGCGACGGTAAAACAGAATGCCGATAACGCCCGCCAAGCCAGTACGTTGGCAGCTGACGCTTCAACCACTGCTGAACGTGGCGGCCAAGTCGTCGCGCAAGTGGTTCAGACCATGCACGGCATCTCTACCAGCTCGAAAAAAGTCGCCGATATCACCAGCGTTATAGATTCGATTGCCTTTCAAACCAATATCTTGGCCCTCAATGCGTCGGTAGAAGCGGCGCGTGCCGGCGAGCAAGGCCGCGGCTTTGCGGTCGTGGCGGGGGAAGTGCGCAATTTGGCCAGCCGCAGTGCCGATGCTGCCAAAGAGATTAAAACCCTGATTGATGCCTCGGTAACGCAGATCCAACAAGGCTCCACCCTGGTCGAGCAGGCAGGTACCACGATGTCTGATGTCGTCACCGCGGTACGCCGGGTCACCGATATCATGGATGAAATTTCTGCCGCTTCCCAAGAGCAGAGCGACGGCATTGAACAGGTCAGCCAAGCCGTTGGCCAGATGGATCAAGTCACTCAACAAAACGCTGCGCTGGTGCAAGAAGCGTCTGCTGCTGCGGCTTCGTTGGAAGAGCAGGCCAATCGCTTAGAGCAGGCCGTTGCAGTCTTCAAACTGTTGGGTATGCAGGCGGCGGCGCATCAATCGCTACCGTCAGCGACTTCGACCTCTCAGACAATGCCTGCCGCCAGAGCCGACCAGCCAGCCCGTCGGCCTGCCGCGCAGCGCAGTGACCACGAAGAGTGGGAAGAATTTTAAGGAAGCGTTTTAACCCCTGACTGTACTTACCAGTCACCCCATGTGCCATGTATTGACGAGAGGATGACCGATGGCAGATAAGAATATGAGTTTCCTGGTTGTAGATGACTTTCCTACCATGCGTCGGATCGTGCGTAGCCTGCTTAAGGAACTGGGCTTCACCAATGTGGATGAAGCAGAAGATGGTCAAGACGCGCTCAATAAGCTGCGTGCAGGCAACTTTGAATTCGTCGTTTCCGATTGGAATATGCCGAATTTGGATGGTTTAGAGATGCTTAAGGAGATCCGCCAGGATGAGGCCTTGAAGGGACTTCCTGTGTTGATGGTGACCGCTGAAGCAAAAAAAGAAAATATCATTGCGGCCGCTCAGGCGGGCGCTAACGGCTATGTCGTCAAGCCGTTCACTGCCGCTACCCTTGAAGAGAAGCTCAATAAAATCTTCGACAAAATGGGTAAATAAAGCGGCTAGGCCTGCGTGCCTGGTTAACGAGGAGACCACATAATGAGTCAGAATGAGCAGCCCGGTTCTGCCCAGCTGTCTGAAGACGCCGCTGAAGACCTAATTCACCGCATTGGCAAATTAACGCGCATGCTGCGCGAAAATATGCGTGAGCTGGGGCTGGATAAAGAGATTGAGAAAGCGGCAGAAGCCATTCCGGATGCGCGTGACCGCTTGCACTATGTCGCTACCATGACAGAACAGGCAGCAGACCGCTCGCTCAATGCCATTGATCGTGCGCAGCCGCTCCAGGATCAGTTGTCGGACCGTGCCAGCGCCTTGGATAAACGCTGGGCCGAGTGGTTTGAAGCCCCCAAAGAGCTGGATGAGGCCAAAGCGTTGGTCATTGAGACACGGACTTATCTTAGTGACGTGCCCGATATGGCCTCAGCGACCAACAAAGAGTTGATGGAAATTATGATGGCCCAGGACTTCCAAGACCTGACCGGCCAGGTGATTAAGAAGATGATGGACGTGATCCAAGAGATCGAACATCAGCTGGTACAGGTGCTGATCGAAAACGCGCCGGGCGCCCATGCACGAGAAACGATGCAGCGCAAGGTCGAGGATCAGTGGAAAAGCGACAATGCACGGCGTAACGAAGAGCTTTTGAATGGGCCGCAAGTAAGGGACAATGCACCTGATATCGTCACTGGGCAGGATCAAGTCGACGACTTATTGGACGAGCTAGGCTTTTAGAGCACGTGGTTAAACGCCCTGCGGGCAAATAAGAGCGCCATTTAGCCGTCCCTATGGGCGGCTGAATACGTGATAACCTTTGTTTCACCTGGTCGGATGACTTATGGCAGATAACGATAGCGACCAGGAAAAGACCGAAGAAGCCACGCCCAGACGTAAGGAAAAAGCGCGTGAAGAGGGGCAGGTACCTCGCTCCCTCGAGCTAACCACGTTTATGCTCTTATTGGGCGGCGTCATTGGCCTATCGAGCATGGGTAGTATGCTTTATAACCAGTTAGGCATGGTGATGGAGCAGGCGTTCCTATTTGAACGTCGCCAGGCAATGGAAAGCACGCCCATGCTGGTCAACGCGCTTGATCTTGGTCAGCGCACGCTATTGGCCATGATGCCGCTGTTCTTACTATTAACCATCATCGCGTTAATAGCGCCCGGGCTGCTGGGCGGCTGGTTGATATCAGGGAAGTCGATGCAGCCTAAGCTTTCCAAGCTCGATCCGATTAAGGGTGTAAAGCGGATCTTCTCCTCTCAGGCACTGGTGGAATTGGCGAAAGCTATCGCCAAATCGGTGTTGGTAGGCGGTGTTGTCTCGGTGTTTTTGTATTACAACATCGGCAAGTTTATGGCGCTGATGGACCAGCCTATCCAGCAGGCGCTCACCAACGCGCTGCGTATGGCGGCTCAAGCGGCTGGCCTGATGGTGCTGGTGCTTATCGTGGTTATTTTGATCGACGTGCCCTTTCAGCTTTGGAGCAACGCCAAAAAGCTGCGCATGAGCCAAGAAGAAATCAAGCGCGAGCATAAAGAGTCTGAAGGTGACCCACTCTTGAAAGCGCGTATTCGCCAGCAGCAACAGGCCATGGCGCGGGGCCGAATGATGAGTAAAGTGCCCCAGGCCGACGTCATCATTACCAACCCGACCCACTATGCAGTAGCGCTGATGTATCAGGAAGGCAGCATGGGTGCCCCGCGTTTGGTAGCAAAAGGTGCCGATGCGGTGGCCTTGCGTATTCGCGAAATTGGTGAGGAAGCAGGCGTTGCCCGTTTAGAAGCAGCGCCATTAGCGCGCGCACTGTACCATCACGTGGATCTCGATGCGGAGGTTCCCGCCGAACTGTATACTGCGGTCGCTGAAGTAATGGCCTGGGCCTACCGGCTTAAACAAGTCGCACAACAAGGAGGTGACGTGCCCCCAACACCCGATAACCTACCGGTTCCCCCAGAGCTGGAAAACCCCGGGCGTGGCACCGGCGGTAACGAGGCGCAATCATGAAAGGCTTAAACCAGCTAATTGGTCGGCGCGACTGGATGGGTAACGTGCGCATGAAGCTGCTGGTCGGGCCGATGCTCATCCTGATGATTTTGGGCATGATGATTGTGCCCTTGCCTCCCTTTGCGCTCGATTTACTCTTCACCTTCAATATTGCCTTGGCCATTATGGTGTTGATGGTCAGCATGTTTACGCAGAAGCCGCTTGATTTTGCGGCGTTTCCTGCTGTGTTGCTATTCACCACACTGTTGCGTCTTTCGCTTAACGTCGCCTCCACTCGGGTAGTGTTAATGGAGGGCCACCAAGGCGGTGCGTCCGCGGGTAAGGTAATTGAAGCGTTTGGGGCGTTCTTGGTCGGCGGTAACTTCGCGGTGGGCCTGGTGGTCTTCCTGATTCTGGTCATTATCAACTTCATGGTCATTACCAAAGGTGCTGGCCGTATTGCTGAAGTGGGTGCGCGCTTTACGCTGGATGCGATGCCCGGCAAGCAAATGGCCATCGATGCCGACCTTAACGCCGGTTTAATCGGCGAAGAAGACGCCAAAAAGCGCCGTGCAGAAGTCGCCCAAGAGGCTGATTTCTTTGGCTCGATGGACGGTGCGAGCAAGTTTGTCCGTGGTGACGCCATTGCTGGTTTGGTAATTATGGTGGTCAATATCATCGGCGGGCTGATGATTGGTATGTTGCAGCATGACATGAGCTTTGGCGCGGCTGGCCAAACCTATATGTTGCTGGCGATCGGCGATGGTCTGGTGGCGCAAATTCCCGCCCTGGTGATCTCGACCGCAGCGGGTGTCACGGTATCGCGGGTGAGCACCGACACGAACGAGGATATTGGCCAGCAAATGCTGAGCCAGCTGTTCGTTAACCCCCAGGTACTGATCTTAGCCGCCGTGGTCATGGGCTTGCTAGGCATGGTGCCCGGCATGCCCAATTTTGTCTTTCTCTTCTTCACCGCGCTGCTGGGTGGTTTAGCGTGGCTGTTGTCGCGCCAAAAAGAGAAGGCCTTGGTTAAAGAGGAAATTGACGCAGCCCCCGTGCCTGTACAAGAGACCCCGGAAGCAAGCTGGGAAGATGTGCAGCTGGTCGATACTCTTGGCCTGGAAGTGGGCCATCGCTTAATACCGCTGGTGGACTCGCGCCAAAAAGGTGAGCTGCTTGGGCGCATTAAAAGTGTGCGCAAAAAGTTTGCTCAAGAAGTGGGCTTTTTGCCGCCGGTCGTGCATATCCGCGATAATTTAGAGCTGCCGCCCAACGCCTATGTGCTTTCGATGAAAGGCGCTGAAATCGGCCGCGCCGAAGCGCAGCCGGGTAAATGGCTGGCGATTAACCCAGGCCAGGTCTCAGGCGAATTGCAGGGCACTCATACCCAAGACCCAGCCTTTGGTTTGCCCGCTGTGTGGATTGAAAGCGGCCAGCGTGAGCACGCTCAGGTATATGGCTACACCGTGGTTGATGCCAGCACCGTGATTGCGACCCACTTGAACCACCTGCTGCACCGCCACTCACCTGAAATGTTAGGCCGCCAAGAAGTGCAGAAGCTGCTGGATAAAATGGGCGATGATCAAAAAGCCCTGGTCGAAGAAGTCATTCCAAAAGCGATTTCGTTGACGGTATTGCAGCGTATTTTACAAAACCTGCTCGATGAAGACGTGTCCATCCGTGATATGCGCACCATTTTGGATACCCTGGCGGAGTACGCCACCCAGCAAAAAGACCCCAACGAGCTGACCGCGCTAGTCCGTGTGTCCTTGGGGCGTGCCATTGTTCAGCAGTGGTTTGCCGGCCAAGAGACGCTCAATGTGATGGGGCTGGATGCTCAGTTGGAACAAGTGCTGGTACAGGCGATGAATGGCAACGGTGCCATGGAACCTGGCCTGGCCGAGACACTGATGACCCAGGCGCAGCAGGCGCTAGAGCGTCACGAAAGCTCAGGCGAGCCGCCGGTGCTGGTCGTGCAGCATTCGTTGCGGGCAGTGCTTTCGCGCTTTTTACGCCGTCGCCTACGGCATATGTCGGTGTTGTCGCAAGCCGAGATTCCCGATGACCGTACATTAAGGGTCACCACCCTAGTCGGCGGGCGTTCGTAGCCACCTGCCGTGATAGGCTAGCGTTGACCATTTTCAGCATAGGCAAAGGGTAAGTCATGAGCGTTAGACGTTTCGTGGGAGCCAACAGTCGTGATGTGATGCGCCAAGTGCGCGAAGCGCTCGGTGAAGATGCCCTGATTGTGGCTAATCGGCGCACCGAAGGGGGCGTTGAGATTCTGGCCATGGCGGATGAAGCTATTGACCATTTTGAGCCTTCGCCAGAGTCACTTCCTCCAGAGCCGTCGTCTTCAGGGGCATCGTCCCCAGGGCTATCGTCTCCAGAACCATCGCCAGCGCCGCCAATGCAAGACTCCATGCAGGCAATGAGCGAGCGGTTATTGCGTGAGATGCAGGATATGCGTGAGCTGCTGGCAAGCAGCGCACCCGCAAAAGCGGCTGCCTACCAGCCGCCGCTAGCAACGGGAACGGCCGCCCGCCTGCGCCAACTGCTATGGAACGTTGGTTTTAGCAGCGAGCTTGCCGATGAGCTACTGACAGGGCTTCCCGAACCGCTTGCCGCGTTAAATGCCGACAGCGAAGCGCCCCTGCAGTGGCTGCGACAGCAGCTGATCGAACGCCTTTGTGTGTTGAGCGATGAAGCCAGCTTTTTCGACCAAACCGGTATCGTTGCGTTGGTGGGCCCCACGGGGGTAGGCAAAACCACCACCACGGCTAAATTGGCCGCGCGTTTTGTGATGCGCCACGGTACCCGCCCCGTTGCCTTGGTGACTACCGATAGCTTTCGTATTGGTGCCCACGAGCAGCTACGCATCTATGCGCGTTTGCTGGACACGCCCATGTACGCGCTGGATGCCGAGCAACCCATCGACGATTTACTGGGCCGCTTGCAGGGCAAGCAGTGGGTGATTATCGACACCGTAGGCATGAGCCAGCGTGACCAGCGGGTGATTGAGCAGATTGCCCACCTGCAAGGGGGACGCTCGCGAGTGCGCCTGGTGCTACTGCTCAATGCCGCCAGCCAGCCGGAAACCCTCGAAGAGGTCGTGCTGCGTTATCGTCAGGCTGCCCGTGCGGCGGGGGCAGAGTTAGACGATTGTATTATTACTAAACAGGATGAAGCGGGGCGCCTCGCGCCGGTGCTCGACATTGTGATGCGCCACGGGATGCGTGTGCTGTTTGGTTCAAATGGTCAGCAGGTGCCTGAAGATATGGCCATTGCTTCCCCTGAAGCACTCGTGGATCAAGCGCTAAGTACGGCAACGCCGCAGCGCGAACAGGTACAAAGCGCTGACGTCCCCATGGGGATGCCGCGCTGGTCGCGGGATGTACTCGGGCAAGGGCGCCGCTTGTCGTCGCTACTGGCGCGGCTGCGCCAACGCGTGACGGGATTTACGGAATTAGAAGCGATCTGGGATTTAGCGTCACTCCCAAGCCGACTGCAGGAAGAGCGTTTGGACGCATTGCTCGCCCACTATCCCGCCGTGAATACGACGTTGGGTATGGCGTGGTCAGCTCGGCGGAATGAGCGCGGCTGCGACTGGGCAATGCCCGATATTGGCCTGGACACAGAGGGCGCTTGGCTGGCGCTACCCTGGTTACAGCATCGCCATGCTGCTGGGTGGCAGCCGCGCTTAGCCGCGCTGACGGAATCAAGCGGCGTCGCGGTGCATTTATTGCCGCGCTTACCCGAGCCTGATGCGTTGGCGTGGTTGGAAGCCGAGCATTTGACCTGGGTCAGCCAAGTATCCCCTAGTCATCGGGTACGCTTTCACCACGAGCGCCAGTCCATTCGTCAGCTGTTTAATGACAGCGTGCTGACGCACCAAGTGGGCGTTCGTTTTCGTGGTCAATCCGTGCAGCTGTGGACCGCCTACGCCGAAGTAGAGGATGCGACGGGTTATGCCCTGCTTGCTTGGTACGGTGAAGTGCGTGATCCGGAAAGCGCCAAAGTGGTAGCGCGCCGCTACTGGCTTACCCCTGCTCGGCTGGGAGCCGAGGTGCTCTCGCTACTGTTAACACAACTTCAAAGCGATGGCTTAGCGGCATTAACACGCCGCGCTTGGCAGCAGTTAAAAGAGGCCGACAGCGGCGATGTTAATGCCGAAGTGCGCCTACTCATGGCCAGCGGCTTGGCATCCGTTGCCGGGCATCTTGATGTTGCCGATGATGAAGAGGCGCAAACGCTGCGCGGCGACCTGCTCAATTTATTAGGCACGAGCCGTCGGCGTCGCGATACTGGCATGCTTGATGCGCTGGTTTACGCGTTTATGGCCCGCGATGCGATTCGCCAAATGGGCAGTGTCAGCCGAGAGGGTGTGACGTGAGCGATCAAGATCAAGCTTCAGGGCTGCGTAAGTGGGCGAATCTGCAGCGCCAGCAGCAGGCGGAAGGGGCGGTTGATGTCGCGGCGGCCGAGCATGTGCCAGAACCAGAACAGAGCCCATCGTTATTAACGCCTACGGCTGCAGCAGTAGAAGCAGAAGCGCCTGAGGCGATAGCGCCACCCAGACCCAAAATTCCGCTTATAGTGGTTGGGCTGCCCGGTAGCGGTGCCTCTCAGGTAAACAAAGTCAAAGCACGTCTGGGGCAGTGGTCCACGTTAGGTCGAAGCTGGGCCGGTGACCCTGAAGACTGGGATGTGCATATCGTGGCGGCAGATACTGCTGACCTTGCTCAGTTACGCGCTCAGTACAGCCGTTGGGCACTATGGATCAATAGCGATGCCGATGCCTTTGCTGCCATGTACAGCACCTTGCGCCAGCTACAGGAACACGGTGGGCCGCGTCGTTTGCTAGCGCTTCATGAACCGCATTTGCCGCGCCAGGGATTGCTCGACAACTTGCGTGGTGCCGCCGAATACTACTTAAATATGGAACTACTGGTACTTGCACGATGAGCATACTCCGCCAAGGTGACTAAGCATGCTAAGCTTGCAATTAAGAAGGGCGCTGCCGCTGGTGGCGCTACTGCTAACAGGGTGGTTACTGGCAGGATTAACGGCGAGTGCCCAGGCCGCTACCGGCAGTTGGAGCACCCAGGTTCCTGGGCTGATGGTGGCGATGAGTGATCGGGCAAGCGCTAGCCAAAACGTTTCTCCGCCCGCTGCGGCGAATCTTCGGACAAAGCAGCTTGAGCGTATTCAGTGGCAGTTCAGCCATCCTCCCGGTGCGCTGTTAAACGCTTGGTTGTGCCATCCTGAGCAGTGCGTTGCGTTAACCGGCATGCGCGGGTCCACTACCGCATTGGCAGGACGGACGGCAGGTGTGCCATTGCATTTTCGTTTCGCCTTACGCCCAGGCCAACGGCCGGTTCGAGTGCAGGGGCTGCAAATGATTGTGAACTATCAGTGAAGGCTGTATAGCCGCGAGGCGAAAGGATGTACACAGCACAAGGTAGGATCAAACAGAGTGAGCTGTTGACGCAATATATGCCACTGGTACGACGTCAGGCCTTGACGCTTCAGGTCCGCTTACCAGCCAGCATTGAGCTCGATGACCTTATTCAAGCAGGGATGGTAGGGCTGCTGGAAGCGCTCGGTCGCTTTGATGCTACCCAAGGTGCGACCTTTGCGACCTTTGCCAGCCAACGAATTCGCGGTGCGATGATGGATGAATTGCGCACCCGCGATTGGCTGCCCCGCAGTGTGCGTCGTTCAGCGCGCGCAGTAGACAATGCCGTTCGCCAGTTAGAACAACAGCTGGGGCGAGCACCGGAAGAGAACGAAATCGCCCACCATCTTGAAATGCCGTTGAGTGAATACCAGCAGCTCCTCAATGACACCAACAGTGGCCAATTGCTGCCGTTTGAAGAGCTGGTGGCCGATGGCGGCGAGCCGGTCAGTAATGAACTGAGCAACTCACCGTTCGAGCAGTTGCTTGATGGCCAGCAGCGGCAAACGCTGATTGATGCGATTGACGCACTGCCAGAGCGTGAAAAACTGCTCATGGCACTGTATTACCAGGAAGAACTCAACCTCAAGGAAGTAGGGGCTGTGTTGGGCGTAACGGAATCACGCGTTTCTCAACTACACAGTCAGGCCGTCAGCCGTTTACGTGCGCGTTTACACGACTCGGCATAACACCTCTTTTTTACTCACTTGTGACCGGCAAGGAGCCGTGGATGAATCCTTCGACGCTGATAGGTATATTTGCCAGCATATTGCTGCTGGTCAGTGTACTGTTTTTGACCGCAGAGTCCCCTTCAAGCTTTATCAATTTGCCGGGCCTGGCCATTGTGGTGACTGGTACGTTGGCGGCTACCTTTATCAGCTATCCGCTGAGAGAAGTGCTCCGTGTGGTGCGGTTGGTGGGCCTAGTATTCCGGCGCGAAAACACCTATATGCGTGACGATATCCGGGAACTGGTCGATATGTCACGACTGTGGTTTAAAGGCGATGTGCGGGCGGTTGAGCGCGAGCTAGAGCATACCCGCAATCCGTTTTTACGCACCGGCATTCAACTGGTGATCGCCAACACCAAAGAGGACGAAATTTTTGACATGCTGCGCTGGCGCATTGCCCGCCTGAAAGCGCGTGAACAGGCTGAAGCACAAATATTTCGCACCATGGCCACCTATGCACCCGCGTTTGGCATGATCGGCACCCTGGTGGGGCTGGTGAACATGCTGGAAGTCATGGATGCTGGCGACCTGCAGGTCATTGGCCCACGCATGGCGGTGGCACTGCTGACCACCTTCTACGGCATTTTACTCGCCAATTTGGTGTTTAAGCCGATTGCAGTGAAGCTAGAGCGCCGGACCGAAGAGCGCTTGATTACCATGAACATGGTTTTGGAAGGCATCTCACTGATCACTAAGCGCCGTCTGCCCTCGTTCATTGAAGAGACCCTTAACTCGTTTGTGGCCAATTACCACGATGAAATTCGTGATAACAGCGTCAAACCAAGACCAGACTCCTCGGTTAGTTCGGCGGCGAAGGGATAGTTATCATGTTAGACCGTGATACCCGTCACGCCCTGGAAATACCGGTCTCGCCTGGGGAGGGCGAAGAGGGATGGCTAACCAGCTATCTTGATGTGCTGACGCTGCTCATCACGCTATTTGTCCTCTTGCTTTCACTGACGCCACCGGGGGGTGGTGAAGCGGCGGATACGGCTTTTATGCGCTCGGCTAGCGCTGTATCATCGCTGCCGCTAGCGTCACTTGCCACAGGTATACAGCCCCGCCACCAAGGGCTGCAGCCGCAGTTTTCCGGGCTCAATATTCCTGGAGTGAGCGTGTCGCAAGGGCGTGAAGGGGTCACACTGCGTATTGATAACAGCCTATTATTTTCCAGTGGCCAAGCAGTGTTGACGCCTCAAGGGCGCGGCGTGGTTGAAAGCCTTATCGATGTATTAGCCAGTTTTGACGGGCAGATTTCGGTGGAAGGTCATACCGATAGCGTACCCATTTCGACAGCGCGCTTTCCCTCTAATTGGGAGCTTTCATCCGCGCGGGCTATTGCCGTCGTGCGTCATTTAGAGCGCCAAGGGTTCAATATTTCTCATATGCGGGCCGTCGGCTATGCTGACACCCAACCCATGGAAACGAACGCAACCGCGGATGGCCGAGCGGCCAACCGGCGCGTAGAGCTGTTGTTGAGGCAGCAGGTCGAAGGGTGAATAGATTCTTGAGGCCACGCCTGTGTCCATGTACCGCCCGCTATTACAGTCGTTTGGTGCCCTGCTGGTTTTAGATGCCGATTGTCGGCGTATCCAAGCTACCAGCACAAATTTAACCCGCTTAACCGGCATTGAGTGCCCTGAAAACGGGGAGTTAAGTCTTGCCTGCGTGTTGGGCAAACGCCTTAGCCAGCGGGTACGCCGTGAGCTTCAGGGGCAGCAACGCTTGCCTGGGCCATTGGCGTTTATTCGCCCTAAGCACAGTAGCGTACGTTTTCAACTGCATGCTTACCGAGAGGATGAGCAAGTTATTGTTGAAATTGAGCCTCTCAATCCCCTCGGCAAGCGGCGTCTACTGGGGACGGTGAACGAACGGTTGATGCACTTGGCTGAAGCGACTCATCAAGAGGAGCTACTCGACTCCTTGGTACATGCTATACAACAGCTCACCGGCTATGATCGTGTCAGCGTGTGCCATTTCGATAGTGATTGGCATGGCTTAATGGTTGCCGAAGCGCAGGGAGAGCATTTGCCTCCGCTACTGGGCCAGCGCTTTCCCGCTAGTGACTTTCCTAGCACGTTGCGACTGAGCTATGAAAATCACCCTGTGCGGTTGATTGAAGACGTTAATGCTCCGCCTGAAACGCTGATGCCCGCTTGTTCCGCCACACGCTTAAGCGGCAGTTTTTTACGTGCCCCGGCTCCAGAAAGGCAGCGCTACCTAAAGCGCATGGGGGTGCGTGGTTCGCTGAGTTTAGCCATGCAAGGAGATACTGGCCTGTGGGGCTTGGTGTTTTGCCACTCGGCAAGCCCGCATTCAGTTGAGCCATCGGTACGCGATGCCGTACGCACCTTAGTGCAAATGGCCACGCAGCGCATGCTGTTACTGCGGGCGCGTCAAGAAGCGCGCTACTTACAGCGCGTACAGGATAGCTTGATATTGAGTGCACGAGCGCCCAGTGAGCCGCAGAGCCCCCAGCAGCTACTCCATGAGCAGGCGGCTACCTGGATGAAGCTGTTTCGCGCCCATGGCATCGTTCTCTGGGTGAATGGGGGCGCTTATCAAGCGGGCGTGACGCCTGCCCCGGAAGCTATAAGTCAGTTTGTGTTACGCCTCGAAAGAGCCCACGTACATAGCGGACCTTGGTGCACACGTGAGCTGGCCAAAGAGCCGTTAACCTGCTCGTTAGCGATGCCAGAACAGTGCGGTGCCTTAGCCGTGCCGCTGCTCATGAACTCGACTCAGCGCGCTTGGTTGCTCTTTTTTCGTCCTGAGCAGGTGGAAACATTGTATTGGGCGATGCAACCTGCCACTGAGCAACAACCAGCGGCGATAGCGGTCCCGTCGGTTGCTTGGCATGAAGAAGTGGTGGGCAAGAGCGAAGCGTGGCAATGGGTAGAGCGGTTAGCCGCGGTAGATTTGGGAGAAGATCTAACGCTGGCCATTTCAGCCTATGAAATCAGTTCCCTGAATATGCACTTAGAGCGTGAGCGCAAAGCCCTGGCGGAAGCTAATCAACGGCTTGAGCAATTAGCGCATTTTGATCCCTTAACCAAAGTGTGGAACCGTTATCGCATTGAAGAGGCGATCAATGCCGAGCTGGTGGCTGCCAAGCGCTATGCGGCCGCCTTTGCCCTGTTACTGTTTGATGTGGACAATTTCAAGCAGATCAATGACACCCACGGCCATAGCGTAGGTGATGATGTGCTGGTGGCTTTGGCGAGCTTGGTAGAAAGCTCGCTGCGTGGCTGCGACCACTTGGGGCGCTGGGGAGGCGAAGAGTTTATTGTGCTGGCGACCCACTCGGACATTAATGCCGCCCTTGGCTTGGCCGAGCGGCTGCGCTCGCTAGTGGCTGAGCTGCATATAGAGGGGCTTGAGCAAACGGTGACGGTAAGTATTGGTGTGGCCGTTTGGCAGCCGGGCGACAGCTGTAAAACCATTATCTCTCGGGCAGACGATGCTATGTACCGCGCTAAACATGGCGGACGTAACCGCGTTGAAATGGCGCCTGAGCCTGTGATGCCGATCTAATCATTCACACCTTAATGGGTTCCGCTACCTTCACACTGGGTGAGCATCCGGTTAATCGCCGCGTCGGCGCCTTGCAGGCTAAAGGTCATATACCAAGGCTCGCGCTCTGCCTGGTCAAAACCGAGAAATAACTGCTCGCCCTGGCGCATGTCGGCCATCAGCGCCGTTAAGTCGCTTAAGTAAAAGTGGGCATAAAACCCGTCGTCGCCGCGTTCGGTTATAAACTCCGCCATGGTATCAATCACGGGCTGCTCATCAATGCGTAGCCTGGCGGGTACTAAGTTCACTGCACGGCTTTCACCTTGCTGCTGCTCAAGCGTCACGCGCATCTCCAGCCAGGGTAAATCACAAACGCCTGCGGTGGCGTTCAGGCTTAGGGTGGCATCAGAATAGCTGTGAGTTTCTATCGCCCGGTAGTGTCGTTCACTCCCCAATGACAGTGTCATCGACTGCCAATGTTCGTGGGTAGCCACGTCGTCGGTATTAAATGTGGCTGCGTTAGCCATGGACGTTGCGACCATCAATGAGACGACCATTGCCGCCGTAACGAATATAGGCGCTAGCATAGCGATTACCATTGAGGCGTGGAAACGCAGGGCGAGCGTCGCCGTGATGATGTGAGCCATGTAACCAAAATCCCTAGACGATTAACCGGAAAAACAGTCTATAGCGTGTTTGAGACTGTCAAAAGAGTAACGCGCTGATTTTTCTATATATGGTAGAAAATAGTTAAAAAAGTGCCTCATATGGTGGAAAGTCAAGTCTATACTTCACTCCGATGCCACGTATAATCGCCCCATTTGAGCGCTATATTCACCCCCGTTGTGAAGGAGTTTTGCGACATGAGCACCGCTGCTAAGGCTATCAAGACCTCTAATGACGTCCCGATGCAGGCCCCCTCGCGGGAGATCTGGGATGCCAAGTACCGCCTCAAGGATCGTCATAGCCAGCCCGTCGACCAAGATGTCGGTGCTACATTTGAGCGTGTTGCTCGCGCCCTTGCAGCGGTGGAAGGAGACAAGGCAGAAGAGTGGTTGCCGAAATTCCGCTGGGCGCTGGAGCATGGCGCTATTCCTGCCGGTCGCATTCTCTCTAATGCGGGCGCAGAGGCTTACAAGCCAGCGGTAAGCCTGATCAACTGCACCGTCTCGCGCACCATTCGCGACTCCATGCGCGATATTCTCGACTCCGTCGTGGATGCGGGTATGACGCTAAAATCAGGGGCGGGTATCGGCTACGACTTCTCGACACTACGCTACAAAGGCGCGTTTGTGTTTGGTGCTGGCGCAGGCACCAACGGCCCGCTGGCATTTATGGATATCTACGACAAGATGTGCTTCACCGTCGCCTCTGCCGGTGGTCGGCGTGGTGCTCAGATGGGCACCTTTGATGTAGGACATCCGGACGTACGTGAGTTTATTCAGGCCAAGCGCGAAGCGGGGCGTCTGCGTCAGTTTAACCTTAGCTTGCTGATCACCGACGAGTTTATGGAAGCGGTGAAAAACAATACCGACTGGCCGTTGGCCTTTCCACTGCACCCTGGTGAGAAAGAGGACGTTAAAGCGGAAGACTTGATCTACCGTGACTGGCCGGTAGTGGAAGAGGGCTACACGGTGGATGCCGAAGGTCGCGTCGCCTGCCGTATTGTGGAAGTGATCAAAGCGCGCGAATTATGGGACACCATCATGTCCTCTACCTATGACTACGCCGAGCCAGGTTTCATCCTGATCGACCAAGTCAACCGCATGAACAATAACTGGTTCTGTGAGGATATCCGCGCCACCAACCCCTGTGGCGAGCAGCCGCTGCCGCCGGAAGGCGCCTGCCTGCTGGGCTCCGTCAATCTGACCAAGTTCGTGATCGATCCTTTTGGCGCCGAACCGCGCTTTGACTGGGAGCGTTACCGTAAGGTCGTCGCCATCTTTACCCGCATGCTCGATAACGTGGTCGAGATTGCCGGCCTGCCGCTGCCCCAGCAGCAGCGTGAAATCGAAGCCAAGCGCCGCCACGGCATGGGCTTTTTGGGCCTGGGGTCGACGCTCACTATGCTCAAAATTCCTTATGGCTCCAAGCAGTCACTGGTGTTTACCGATGAAGTGAGCCGCCACCTGGCGATTGAGGGCTGGAAGCAGGCGCTGGAACTCTCTAAAGAGAAAGGCATGGCGCCGGTGCTTGAGCAGGAGCACACCATTACCCCCAAGATGCTGCGCGAGCGCCCACAACTGGCCAAAGATGGTTATGAAGTGGGCGATCAAGTACCGGGGCGTATTCTGCACGCCCGTTACAGCCAGTACATGGCCCAAGTGGCCGAGCTTGAGCCCGAACTGGTCGCACAGCTGGCCGAGTATGGCGCACGCTTTACTCACCACAGCTCGATCGCGCCGACCGGCACGATCAGCCTGTCGATGGGGAACAACGCCTCCAACGGTATCGAGCCCTCTTTCTCGCACCGCTACTTCCGCAATATTATCCAGTCGGGCAAGAAGACCAAAGAGCAGGTAGAAGTCGTCTCCTTTGAGCTGGCCGCTTACCGTCACTTTATTGCCGCTGATGCGGTGGATAGCGACCTGCCTGACTATTTCGTTACCGCCGATGCGATCTCACCCGAGCAGCACGTCGCCGTTCAGGCCGCCGCCCAGCACTGGGTGGATTCAGCGATCTCGAAAACGGTTAATGTGCCTACTGAGTTCCCGTTTGAGCAGTTCCAGAACCTCTATTTGCAGGCCTATGAAAGCCGCTTAAAAGGCTGCACCACTTTCCGCTTTAACCCTGAGGCCTTCCAGGGCGTGCTGGTGCGTGAAGATGATCTTAAAAACACCACCTATGTATTTGAGCTGGAAAATGGCGAAACCCTCGAACTGACCGGGGATGAAAAGGTGGTTTACGACGGCGAAGAACATAACGCTGCCAACCTGTTTGATGGCTTAAAAGAGGGCACCTACGGCAAATGGTAGCGGCGGGGGCTGCGCCCTTGCTAGCAGCGTCCATGTAAAGAACCGCCCGATTACCTTTGCTAAGTGGAGAACACCATGGCTGTAGAAATTACCTCAAAAATCGTTGGTTACCGCATCAAGCAGCAGGAGCAGGCCGCGCCCGTTCCTGAGCTACAGGATGAAAGCCCGCTGACGGTGCGGATTCCGTCACGCCCGGAAGGCACCCTAGAAGCCGTATCAGAGAAGATTTCGTACGTGGGCGCGGAAGGTCGCAAGAAAGTCTATCTGCTGGTGTCGTTTATGCCGGTGGAAGGCGTGATTGGCGGCAAACGCGTGGTGATTGAGCGTCCGGTAGAGTTCTTTTTCCCGTCGGGCCAGCTCTCCAGCGAGCACCAGTGGATCACCGCCACCATGCGCAGCCTTTCGCTGGCGGCCCGCGGTGGTTATGTCACCCAGGCAGTGGCGGATTTGCGCAAAGTGGCGTGGGACAAAGGCCTGGTACGCTGCGGTATGAACCGCTGGAACAAGCCGATGTTTCACGATTCAGAGGTCGCTGCGATTGCTTGGTCGATACAGCAGATTCTTTATCGTCGCGGTTTCCTGGATCGGGATGGCAATCAAGTGCCGGTTGAGAAGCTGGTTGAGCGCTATGCCCACCGCATGACCCATGGCCATGCTTGGCAGCCGGATGAGGAGACGGGCGATGCGCCTGTTGAAGCGGGTGCGGTAGAGCCGATCGGCGAAAAGGCTACCGCGGAAAAAAAGCCTGAAGGCAGCGGCCCGGCCACGGTGGGAAACTGCCCTGAGTGCCGCGGTGAGCTGATCATGATGGATGGTTGCCCCACCTGTTACGCAGGCTGCGGCTGGTCCAAGTGCGGTTAAGTTGGCCTTAGGCGTTATTTAAAAAACCGCGTGCTATTTATTTAGCACGCGGTTTTTTATTTAGGGAAGGCTAACTTAAGCAGTATCACCAAGCAGGGGGCGGACGTTGTCGGTGAGATAACAGTCATCAAATTGGCCTTCGGCACATAATGCCGCTAAGTCCGGAATGGTTAGGTGATGACGATCACGGAATACTAACTCGCTTTCACTGAGGGCGGTAAACGTTCGGCTTACGTGCACGGGGCTCAGGCCAAGTACATCGGCCAACTGCTCTTGAGAGAGGGGTAGGCGAAACTGATTACTAATATCGGTATTAGTTTGGCGTAGCCGCAAATACATCTCGTAGAGAAAATGCGCCATTTTCTGGCGGGCACTGCGTCTTGCCAAGGTGACCAGCCGCTCGGTCATCAGCGCCTGTTGGCGGCTACCAATAGCAAACATCACCGATGTAAGGGGGAGCGACTGACGGAAAATATCCAGCATACGTTTATGCGGGAAGTGGCAAACCACACCATCATCAATCATGCGCACATTCTCTAGGCGCTCGGAGAAGGCAAACTCGCGCAGACCAATAATGTCACCCGGCAAAAACACTTCCAGAATCTGCCGATCACCATTTTCTAAGTGGCGGTAGGAGAAGGCCCAGCCACTTTTTAGCGTGCAGAACTCATTGGCCGCATCGCCCATTTCCCATAGGATCGTGCCAGATTTTATAGTGCTTGGACTCTCTTCAAGCGAGAGGAGTAATTTTTTTTCCTCCTCCTTCAACGAGCAATAGTGACTGAAGTGCTTGATAATACAGCTTTTTTCTTCGTTCATGGCCTATCCCTCTAAGAGAGGTTTACTTAATATAACTAACTATTAGCTGCTCGTCGCAATACACAATAAGGCGGCTTACTGCGTTGTTCAATACATAGGGCAGTGGGCTCCTTTACTCAGGGGCGCGCGTGCGCGCCCAACTCCGAAAAAAGACCTAAAGGTTATCGCTTGGTTGCTCGTTTGCCACGCGCTAGTAGCGGCGCTAAGAAATGCCCGGTATGCGAGACTTTCTGTTTTGCGAGCTGCTCCGGCGTGCCTTCAGCGATAATCTGACCGCCACCTGAGCCCCCTTCGGGGCCGAGATCGACAATCCAATCGGCCGTTTTGATCACATCAAGATTGTGCTCAATCACTACGATAGTGTTGCCATGATCGCGCAGGCGGTGGAGCACCGTCAGCAATTGGCGAATATCTTCAAAATGCAGGCCGGTGGTTGGCTCATCGAGAATATACAGCGTTTTGCCGGTATCACGCTTGGCTAACTCACGGGCGAGTTTCACCCGCTGCGCTTCGCCGCCCGACAGGGTGGTAGCGCTTTGCCCCAGGCGGATGTAGGAAAGCCCCACGTCGAGCAAGGTTTGCAAACGACGGGCAATAGCGGGCACTGGGCTGAAGAATTCCAGCGCGTCTTCCACGGTCATGGTCAGCACTTCGTGGATCGTTTTGCCTTTGTAGTGAATATCCAGCGTTTCACGGTTATAGCGCTTGCCTTTACAGACGTCGCAGGGCACATAGATATCGGGTAGAAAGTGCATCTCCACCTTGATCATGCCTTCCCCCTGGCACGCCTCGCAGCGCCCGCCTTTCACGTTAAAGCTGAAACGGCCGGGCTTGTAGCCCCGCGAACGCGCTTCCTGGGTGCCCGCAAATAGCTCGCGGATCGGTGTGAAAATACCGGTATAGGTAGCCGGGTTGGAGCGTGGGGTTCGCCCAATCGGACTCTGGTCAATATCGATGACTTTATCGAGTTGATCGAGCCCTTCGATTTTTTCATAAGGTGCGGCGGTCAGCGTGGTCGCGCGGTTTAGCTCGCGAGCCGCAATCGGCATTAGCGTGCCGTTGATCAACGTCGATTTACCCGAGCCCGAAACGCCGGTAATGGCGATAAACAGCCCCAGCGGCAACGTTAGCGTCACGTCCTGCAGGTTATTGCCGGTGGCGCCGCGTAGCACTAATTGCTTTTCTGGATTGCCGGGAATGCGGTAAGGCGGTACGGCGATTTCCCGTGTGCCGGAAAGGTACTGGCCGGTCAACGAGTTGGCGTGATCCATTATGTCTTGGGGCGTGCCCTGAGCGACGATTTCACCGCCATGCACGCCTGCACCGGGGCCGATATCCAGCACGTGGTCGGCGGCACGAATAGCATCTTCATCGTGCTCTACCACAATCACGGTATTGCCCAAATCGCGCAGCCGCTCAAGGGTTTTCAACAGCCGGTCGTTATCGCGCTGGTGCAAGCCAATCGACGGCTCATCAAGAATGTACATGACCCCGACTAAGCCTGCGCCTATCTGGCTGGCCAGACGGATACGCTGGGCCTCGCCGCCAGAAAGCGTGTCGGCGCTGCGCTCCAGATTAAGGTAATCCAGCCCCACATTGACCAAAAACTCTAGCCGAGCGTGAATTTCATGAACAATTTTATCGGCAATTTCGCCTTTACGGCCGGGTAGTGTTAGATCGGCAAAGTAGCGCCACGCCTCGCCAATTGGGAAGCGGACGATGTCGGCGATGTTGTGATCATCCACATAAACATGGCGTGACTCTTTGCGCAGTCGCGAGCCATTACAGGTGGCACAAGGCTGCACCGCGATGTATTTGACCAGGTCATCGCGCACCATGTTGGATTCGGTTTCCCGATAGCGGCGCTGCATATTAGGCAGCACGCCCTCAAAGGCGTGTTCGCGGGTCACTTTACGGCCGCGGTCGCCCACGTAGACAAACGGAATCTGCTCGTCGCCGCTGCCGTTTAAGATAACCTCCCGCTCGTGGCGGGCAAGCTCTTGCCAGGGCGTTTCCAGCTCAAAGCGGTAGTGCTTGGCCAGCGCCTGGAGTTGGGTAAAGTAGTAAATATTGCGCCGATCCCAGCCTTTGATGACGCCTTCGGCAAGCGAAAGCTCTGGGTGGCTGATCAGCTTGTCCGGGTCAAAATACTGCTGTACACCTAGCCCATCGCAAGTGGGGCAGGCGCCCGCCGGGTTGTTGAACGAGAACATGCGTGGCTCAAGTTCTGCCAGCGAGTAGCCACATACCGGGCAGGCAAAGCGCGACGAAAAAGCAATATCGTCGCGCTCGCCGTCCATAAAGTGAATCATGGCGGTGCCGTCGGCGAGGTTCAGCGCCGTTTCAAAGGACTCCGCCAAACGTTGGGCAAGATCGTCGCGCACTTTGAAGCGATCAACGACAACGCTGATATCGTGTTTTTTGCGCTTATCCAGCGGTGCGATGTCGTCCAGTTCCAGCACTTGGCCATCGATCAGCGCGCGTACGAAGCCCTGGGCGCGTAGCTCGGCTAATAGCTGTAAATGTTCGCCTTTGCGGCCTTTGACTACCGGCGCCAGCAGCATCAGTTTGGTGCCTTCGGCGAGATTCATCACCTGATCGACCATCTGCGAGATGGTCTGGGCTTCCAAGTCTTCACCGTGCTCCGGGCAGCGGGGCGTCCCGGCACGGGCAAACAGCAGGCGCAGGTAGTCGTAAATTTCAGTAATGGTGCCCACGGTCGAGCGCGGGTTGTGGGAGGTGGACTTCTGCTCAATAGAGATCGCAGGTGACAGCCCTTCGATGTGATCCACATCGGGCTTTTCCATCATCGACAGGAATTGGCGCGCATAGGTGGAAAGTGATTCCACGTAGCGGCGCTGCCCCTCGGCATAAAGAGTGTCAAACGCTAATGATGATTTTCCCGAGCCGGATAGGCCGGTAATCACAATTAGCTTGTTACGGGGCAGCTCCACATCGATCTGCTTGAGGTTGTGGGTGCGGGCACCCCTGACCAGAATGCTGTCCATCAACACCTCGAATCGCGCGGCAAAAGCGTGATTATACGTTTGTCGGCACCCTCCCGGCAAAACCGCTTTCATAACTCAAGATAAGCTGCGGCAACTCGCGACGTTTCCAGCGCCAGCCCAAACCGCTAGAATAGAGGATTGTCACATTCCACACTGACTCACCACATGCTTAACCACCATATAAAAGGGCATTATGCGCAAGGTTTCCGCACTATTGCTGGCCTCTGAACGTCGTGCGATCAGTGGTCTGGCCGGGCTTTATGCATCGCGTATGCTGGGTCTGTTTATGGTGCTGCCCGTGTTGGCGCTGTATGCCGATACTCTTTCGGGGGCCACGCCACTGCTGGTGGGCGTGGCGTTGGGTATCTATGGTTTAACCCAGGCAACATTACAAATTCCGTTTGGCTTACTCTCTGATCGCATTGGGCGTAAGCGGGTGATTGCCATGGGGCTGGTGATTTTTGCACTCGGCAGCGTGGTCGCTGCGCTCTCCGATAGCATTACTGGTGTGATAGCCGGGCGAGCGTTGCAGGGGGGCGGCGCCGTGGCTGCGGCGATCATGGCGCTGCTGGCGGATCAAACCCGTGAAGAAATTCGCACCGCCGCGATGGCCACTATTGGGCTTTCGATAGGCGTGTCGTTTGCTATTGCCATGGTATTGGGGCCTTGGCTGGCCGCCTGGGCGGGGCTGGCGGGCGTGTTCTGGTTTACTGCACTGCTAACACTGGTGGGGTTGCTGGTGCTGTGGCGCTGGGTGCCTGCAGCGCCCAGGCGGAGGCGACATCGCGATGTCGGCATGGATCGGCAGCAGTTTAAAAGCGTGATCACAAGGCCCGATTTATGGCGGCTGGATTTATCGATTTTTGCCCTGCATCTAGTGCTGATGGCGATATTTGTGGCGGTACCGTTTCGCTTGCTAAATGCTGGCGTGGCGATTGAGTATCACGGGCTGGCGTATCTTGGCATTATGGCGCTATCGTTTGTGGCGATGGTGCCGCTGATTATTGTGGCCGAGAAGCAGCAGCGCATGCGTTTGATGTGCCTAGGGGCGATCGGCGCTATTGTGATTAGTTTAGCGGGGCTGGGACTACCATTATCACCCGGTTATTGGCTGTTTGTATGGCTGTTTGTCTTCTTCACAGGCTTTAACTTGCTGGAAGCGACGCTACCTTCCATGCTCAGTAAGCTGGCCCCGGCGGGCGCGAAAGGAACCGCCATGGGTGTGTATTCCACCAGTCAATTTTTAGGCGCTTTTTTAGGCGGTACACTAGGCGGTTTACTGGCGCATTATGGTGGCCTCAACGCGGTCTTTATTGGCTGTGCTGGGCTTGCGCTATGCTGGTGGATCGCCATGTGGCGGATGCCTTCACCACCACCGCTCTCCAGTGAAGTGGTGGCGCTGCACGAAACTCAGGCAGACGCGCTCGACCTGTTGATGGAACATTTAGCCGATGTGGTCGGCGTAGAAGACGTCATGGTGGTGCCGGAAGAGCGGTTGGTCTATTTAAAGGTGAATCGTCAGCAGCTTGATCAGGCAGCATTAACTCGGCTGATGGCGCCACCCAAATCTTAATCCAGCCCGGCCGGTAAAAGCGTGACGGCGGTTGGCAGTAAACTCTACATGACATCTATTAAAGGAGCGCCTTATGGCTCGCGGCATTAACAAGGTCATCTTGATTGGCAACCTCGGGCAGGATCCAGAGGTGCGTTTCACACCCAGCGGCACCGCCGTGGCTAACTTGAACTTGGCGACCACCGATACTTGGATGGATCGCCAGAGCGGTCAGCGCCAAGAGCGTACCGAATGGCACCGTGTGGTGATGTTCAATAAAACCGCCGAAATTGCCCAGCAGTACCTGAAAAAAGGCTCCAAAGTCTATATTGAAGGGCGTCTGCAAACCCGCAAATGGCAGGATCAGAACGGTCAGGATCGCTATTCGACAGAGATTGTCGCCAACGATATGCAGATGCTTGATGGTCGCAGCGGTGATTTCCAAGGCGCTGGCGCTGGGCAAAACAGCTATCCCCAGAACGCTCCTCAGAATGCGCCCCAAAACGCGCCGGTCCCCAATAACCAAGGCGGCGGTTATCCGCAGCAGGGTGGTGCTCCTCAGGGCGGAAACTACCCAGGCGGGCAGAGCCCACAGCAGCCTCGCCCCGCACAGCCAGCGCCCCAGCAGGGCGGCAACCAGGCACCGCCGCCCAATCAGCAGAACAGCAGCTACGGTGCGCCTGACCCGGGTAACTTCGACGACTTTGACGATGAGATACCTTTTTAAGTGCACTATTCACCCAATAGTGTAGAGCTGAGCGTGAGTAAGGGGAAAGCGTCTTGAAATTGCTTATATTGGATGCCGGACACTGCTTAAGCTTGGCACTGGCCCGGGAAGCAAGCCGTCGCGCCGATACAGAATTAGTCATTGAGCAAGGGACGACCATTACACCGTCGCGCCTTGAAGCGATTGCGCCTGACGCAGTGGTTATTCCACCGTTGGCACATCCCTTAAATATGGCGCCAGCGGATGTCACTGCTCATGCGGATGCGGTCGATAGCTGCCTAGATGCTTGCCTATCTCAAAATGTAGCGTTGGTATGGTGTGTGTCTGATCAGCTCTACGAAGATGGCTTGGAAGTCCCTATTGATGAGCATGTAGTGCCTGCACCACGAGACGACAGCCTGCGCCGTCTGGTACAGACCGGTGACCGTATACGGGCGGAATATCAGCGGCATCTGATTGTGCGTCTAGGCCCGCTGTTTGCTTTGGAAGGCAGTCATGCGTGGCTCAATGAGATCATCGGTAACTTAGTACTCGGGAAACCAGTGCGGGCAGCAGAAGACGTGATCTTTTGCCCGACATCGGCGGATGCCGTCGCCATGGCGCTGATTGGTATGTTACAGCAGCAGGCCAGCGGCGCGGGTGCATGGGGCGCCTATCATCTCGCTGGCACCGAGCCGGTCAGCGCCTTTACCTTTACCTCCATGGTGCGAACCCAGCTGTTAACCCATCTTGAAGGCCGCGGTGAGCAGATTACTCTCGGTGAGGTGCAGCCGCTTAAACACCATCATGATGCCAAGCTTCGGCGCGTCTTAAATTGTCGCCGTGTGTTGGATGTCTTTGGTGTCCATCAAAAGCCATGGCGGTTAGAGGCTGGGCGTATGTTGGATGCGTGGTGTTTAATCCGTGAGAATAATCGTGTCAGCGATACAGGAGCATCGGCTTGATAAATGTGGTTCGCAGCCTGGTATTTTATGCTGGCTATTTTTTTGCCATGCTGATGATTGGCATTCTGTTTCTACCCATTGCGCCGTTTCTTCCGCTTTCTGGCCGCTACCGCTTACTCAATCTGTATAACTACTTTTTGATGGTGTGGTTTCGTATCGCCTGTGGCGTCCGCTATGACATTCAAGGGCGTGAAAATCTACCCAGCGGCCCCTGTGTCATTCAAGCCAACCACCAGTGTGAATGGGAGACGGTGTTTCTACAGGTGATGAAGCCACCTGTGTGTACCGTACTGAAGCGTGAGTTACTGCGCCTGCCCATCTTCGGTTGGGGATTACGTTTGCTACGCCCGATCAGCTTGGACCGCTCTAAACCGGCGCGGGCGATGAAGCAAGTGCTTACGCAAGGCGTAGAACGTCTTGGTACCGGCTTATCGGTACTGATTTTTCCAGAAGGAACGCGGGTGGACCCAGGCATTCGCAAACGCTATAACAAAAGCGGTAGCGTAGTGGCGTGTCGTGCGGGGGTGCCGGTATTGCCGGTAGCTCACAACGCTGGTGAGCGTTGGCCAGGGCGTCATTGGGTTAAGCGGCCAGGCGTATTGCGGGTGCGTATCGGTAAGCCTATTGAGACGGCGGGGCGCATGCCCGATGAAGTGCTCGCAGAAGTGGAAGTGTGGATCGAAGCGCAGTTACAGGAAATTTCTGATGTGCCGCGGCCTACCACTCGTCAAAGCTGACGCGATATACCGAGCTAGTTAGACTATTAAGCAACAATGGCGCCCACTGGGCGCCATTGTTGTCTTCAGCATGCCTGTTGTCTTATCAGCGTTAATCGTTAAAGCGCTGGAAGACTAAACATGCATTAGTGCCGCCAAAGCCGAAGCTATTAGACAAGGCACGCTCTATTGTCACGTTATCTCGACGTTTGGTGACAATATCAAAGCCATCGGCCTGCTCATCCAAGTTGGCGATATTCGCCGATGCAGCGACAAAGTTATGTTGCATCATCAGCAGCGAATAGATCGCTTCCTGTACACCGGTAGCGCCAAGAGAGTGACCGGTCAGCGATTTGGTTGAGCTCATCGCGGGTGTCGTATTACCAAACACTTCACGTATTGCTTTTAGCTCGGCCACATCGCCCACGGGGGTAGAGGTACCGTGCGTATTAATGTAATCGATCTTACCCTCTACGGTAGCCATTGCCTGATGCATGCAGCGCATAGCACCTTCGCCTGAAGGAGCCACCATATCGTGGCCGTCAGAGGTGGCGCCGTAGCCAACTAACTCGCCGTAGATCTTGGCACCACGCGCTTTAGCGTGCTCAAGCTCTTCCAACACCAGCATGCCGCCACCGCCTGCAATCACGAAACCGTCGCGGGCGTTGTCGTAAGGGCGCGAGGCTTGCTCTGGGGTATCGTTATAGTGTGTTGAGAGCGCGCCCATGGCATCAAACAGGCAGGAGAGCGTCCAGTGCTCCTCTTCACCGCCACCTGCAAACACTACATCCTGCTTGTTAAGCTGAATTTGTTCCATCGCGCTACCAATACAGTGTGCTGAGGTAGCACAGGCAGAGGAGATGGAGTAATTCACGCCCTTGATTTTAAAGGGTGTCGCCAAACAGGCGGAAACAGTGCTGCCCATTGTCCGCGTCACGCGATAAGGGCCAACGCGACGCAGGCCTTTCTCACGCAGTACGTCGGCAGCTTCCACTTGGTTAGCGCTTGAAGCACCGCCGGAGCCAGCAATAAGCCCTGTCCTCTCGTTGGAGACTTGCTCCTCAGAGAGCCCCGCGTCTTCAATGGCCTGGGCCATTGAAACATAGGCGTAGGCAGCTGCATCGCCCATAAAGCGGCGCAGTTTGCGGTCGATGAGTGCGTCAAGATCGATATCGACGCTGCCAGCCACATGGCTACGGAAGCCACGCTCGGCGTACTCTTCCTTAAAACGAATACCGCTACGCCCAGTTTTGAGCGCGTCCAGGACCTGTCGTTGGTCGTTGCCAAGGCAAGATACAATGCCAAGGCCGGTGACTACCACTCGTCGCATGGGAGCCTCCTGTTCAGAAATTCGCAGTGGAGGTGAATAGGCCAACGCGCAGATCATTAGCCTGATAAATGTCGCGTCCGTCGACGGATACTGTGCCGTCGGCGATACCCAAGATGAGTCGTCGGGTAATAATACGCTTAATATTAATACTATAGGTCACTTTTTGTGCATCTGGCAGGATCTGCCCGCTGAACTTGACCTCGCCACAGCCGAGTGCACGTCCGCGCCCTGGGTGGCCTAACCAGCCAAGATAGAAGCCGACTAGCTGCCACATGGCATCTAGACCTAAACACCCAGGCATAACGGGGTCTCCAGGGAAGTGGCAGTCAAAGAACCACAAGTTAGAGCTAATATCCAGCTCGGCGATCAGTTCGCCCTTGCCATGCTCTCCGCCTTCTTCATGAATGTGCTTAATGCGATCAAGCATCAGCATATTAGGCGCTGGGAGCTGTGCATTACCGGGGCCGAATAGCTCGCCGCGTGAGCAGGCCAGCAGTTCTTCGCGATCAAAGGAGTGTTGCTTGGTCACTGAATCGTTCCGAATATCAAAATGGTTGTTTGGCTAGTCTACTTCCCGAAACCGCTGAATGCACGTAACTGGCTATTTATCGCTTATATCTGAAGATTTTAGCGTTTTGGCCGATAGCACTATAGTAGAAGACTTTATTCAAAAGCTGTCGTTTATGCACAATAAATGTCGCATTGCCGTAATATAGAGTATCCAAGTTTTTGATTAGGCGGCATGATCAACATGGCACCTAGCCTGGATTTCTCATAGTACCTCAGCCAGTACCGCACTCAGGCTGTAACACCGCTAAACACCTACTGGCTCGACTTACATCGGCTACTTTTTAACCACTTTCCGGCGTTCAGACACACTTCCCCCTTTCCCCCATTGCTTCGGGCCGGGGGCGCCCGAGCAGTCAGTTAGGAACCAACCGCCTGACGAGATCGGATAGCGCCGTTTTATAGGGGTAGCTGTCACTCATGAGTACTCGGATTCGACGCGTATTGCGGATGATGACCGCGCCTACTTTGATGAGCTTGAGCCTCAGGTTGCTCGGACTTATGCGCGCGAAGGGCGTGTGCTTCAGATAAGTCCGTAACCGCTCGAACAGCGTATAAGCGAAGCCCGACAAGATCAGCCGCCACTGATTGGCCCACCAGTGCGTGCTGGAGGTCCGGTCAGCAAACAGGCTCAGTTGTTGATCCTTGATCCGGTTCTCCATGTCACCCCGGGCACAGTACTGCTCGTAGTAAAGCTTGAAGCCATCATCGTAACGGGAACTGATGATAAACCGGGGATTAGAGCCTAACTCGCCTTCTTCTAGGCGGGCCACCACCCAGCGTGAGTATTTCCAGGAGTGGGCTTGATACGGGAAGCGGAACGTCCCCGCTACTTTCCCTCCCACCTGCCATTGGGTCTTGCGCACCAGCATCATGGGGACGTCCACTTCCTTGAGCAGTCGGCTGTTCTTGGCGATTCCCACGATGTAGTCGACGTGATGCCGATCACACCAGTTCAGCATCCGGGGACGACAAAAGTGGCTATCACCTCGTAACACGATGCGCGTATCGGGCCAGTATTGACGGATAAAGCGTACCAGTAAGGCGAGGATCGCCCAGCTATGGCGGCTGTCGCTGCGGTCACTGGTGCGCAGATAGCTCACCAGTAAGTGGCGCCCACAGAAGACATACAGTGGGAAGTAGCAGTGGTGATCGTAATAACGGTTAAAGAACTTGCCGGGTTGCTCGCCATGCACGGGGATGTCGGTGCCATCAAAGTCCAGCACGATCTCCTTTGGTGGTTCGTCATGCTGTTCAATGAAGTGATGCCACAGCAACTCATGGGCCTTCACTATTGCTTGCCGATCGGCGTTCTGCTCCACCCGGCACAGCGTCGA
The DNA here is from genome assembly GCF_976980765.1 of Halomonas sp. NYA30. Classification (NCBI taxonomy): domain Bacteria; kingdom Pseudomonadati; phylum Pseudomonadota; class Gammaproteobacteria; order Oceanospirillales; family Halomonadaceae; genus Halomonas; species Halomonas sp. NYA30. The sequence goes on from NZ_OZ334477.1 coordinate 160,719, forward strand.
CTTGCCTGCCAGCGTATCCTCTTCACCGAGCGCTGTCTGAAGGGCCTGATCATAGCGCAGGGCCTCATGGTCGTTGAAATCTTCATAGCCAGCGGCGACACCGAACACCCGCTGACGAACCAAAGTGTCGAGCTTATGACGAACCTGTTCCGGTGCGCGGGGATCATGAAGCACGGCGGCCAAGCGGCGTGTCAGGCGATGCTGTTTATCGACTTCACGAAGCAGGAGTAATCCGGCGTCCGACGTAATGTGGCCCCCGGAGAAGTCGGCTTCAATTTGGCGGCGTGAGAGTGGCGAGAAGGTCAGCTTTTCAGGTACCATTTTGGAAGCGGCTGTTGGTGCTTGATGGATTGGTTAGGTTCTTGAAATCATAGCACTTTCAGCCGCTTTCTTTTATACCCTGTGAGAAATCCGGGCTAGCGCTAAATTTTTTATCTAGATTAATTTGTATAGGGTATAGCGAATTGCCATGTGGCTTCCTGTTTCTCTCAATCGTCCGTTAGTTTGGGTCGCGCTGACGGCGCTCCCTGCCTGTGTTTGGATACCCGATGCGACGCTGCGCCTAGTTGCCGCGACATTGGTTACGTTAGGGCTATGGGATGCCTGGAACCAAGTGCGTCAACAGCGGCTACGCCTGCGTCTGTCCCAAGATACATTAGGGCTCACCAGCGATGCCATGGTGATTACCGATGCGCAAAATCGCGCCATCGTGGTTAATCCCGCCTTCACCGAAGTGACCGGTTACTCGAGCCAAGAGATTCAGGGGCTGAAACTGGAGACGCTGGCAGCGCCACGGCACGATAAAAACTTTTATCAAACGTTTTGGAGCACGCTGAAAAGTACCGGCCGCTGGGAAGGTGAAATGTGGAGCCGCCGTAAGCACGGCGATGAGTATCCTGAGTGGTTAAAAGTACGCGCCGTGACCGACAACCGCGGCAACATCACTCATTTTATTAATCTGTTTACCGATATTTCGGCACAAAAAGCCCGCGAGCGTGATTTGCGCCGTATCGGCTATGAAGATCCGCTCACAGGGCTACCCAATCGTCGTCGCCTTCACGATCTGCTGGCTTCCCGGCTGCGCCATCTGCGCGCTGGAGAGAGCTTGGATATGGCGCTGGTCGATATTGATGGGCTGAAATCCGTCAATGATAGTTTGGGGGTGGAGCAGGGTGACCGCTTGTTAGCGCGCTTTGGTCAACGTTTAACCAGCTATGTGGCGGGCAGTATTGTAGGTCGTTTGGGCGGCGATGAGTTTATGGTGATCCGCACCACCACTTTTGACGATCATGACCAGTGGGTTGCCACCCTGCGTGAGCATATGAGTCGGCCATTTGAAATTAACGACCAATCGCTGCGCTTAGGACTGTCGATCGGTAGTTGCCGAGTGCCCGAGGATGGTAACGACTCAGGCGTGCTCTTCCAGCGCTTAGAGTCGGCGCTTTACAGCGCTAAACGGCTGGGACGTAACTTAAGCCAGCGCTTTCGTCCGGCGCTGGATAAGCAGGATAATCCTCAACTGGCGCTGGTCAGTGATTTACGCGCCGCGCTTATTTCCGGTGACCAATTGGAGCTGCATTATCAAACCCAGCATGAGCCTGCTAGCGGCGATCTGGTGGGTATGGAAGCACTGCTGCGCTGGCGCCATCCCACTGATGGCATGATTTCCCCTGGCGACTTTATTCCGTTGGCCGAGCGGCACGGTTTAATGAGTCAGCTGGGCACCTGGGTGATCGAAAAAGCCTGTGCCCAACAGGCGCACTGGCGTAATAGCGGGATGCCTAAATTGACGATATGGGTCAATATTTCGGCCCTGCAGCTCTTTCAAGGCGACCTGGAAAGTCAGTTGACGACTTGCCTAAAGCGTTATCAGTTGAAACCATCGCAAATTGGTTTAGAGCTGACCGAATCGGTGCTGCTTGACGAACGCGCTGGCGATATGGGACCACGCCTTCAGGCGCTGCGCGACCAAGGCTTTGCGATTGCCATCGATGACTTTGGGACAGGCTATTCGTCGCTCGGTTATTTGAAGCGCTTGCCGGTAGACAAAATTAAACTCGATCGGGCGTTCATTAAGGAGCTGCCACATGATCAAGCGGATGCCTCAATCGTGAAGGCGGTCTTAGCGATGGCGGAAGGCATGGGGCTAGGAGTGATTGCCGAAGGCGTTGAAACCAAAGAGCAGTGTCAGTTTTTGGTGGATGCCGGATGTACGTCCGTACAAGGTTTCTACTTTGCCAGACCGCTACCCGCTGCGGAATTGGAAAAGCGTTTGCTGCCTGAGCCAGCCACTGCCTCTGCTGCTTCTTAACGCTTATAAAAACGGCTAATGCCTACACACAGTAACGCCCATATCAGCGCCTGGGCTGGCAGCAGCCAAGGGGCAAGCGTCACCTCCGCGAGTAGCGCGCCGCCGTAATACGAGAGCGGGCCGCTAACAGCGCCACACAGCGCGGCTAGTAGCGGATAACGCCACAGCCACGCCAGCGAGTGATGGGCCAGGGTGGCAAACAGCGGCCAGAGCATCCATAGCCAAAGGGGTAATAACCCCAGCACCAGTGCCTGATCGTTAAAATCAAAGCCTCCCAGCAGGTTTAAGCCGCCATCGACCATCAAGCCGAGCAGTGCAAATCCCGCGATAAACCGCCACTCTCCCGGCAGCGCGCAGCGCCATAGATGCCAAGCTAGCAAGCCTCCGCCCGCCAGCGCGGCAACGCCTGAACCTCCTACTACGCATAACAGCCAGCCAGCTTCAAAACGCAGGGCATTGAACAGCAGTGCATGCCATCGGCGTGATGCCATTTAGAGAGCGCCGGTGAGCGGTATGGGCTTCGCCGCTGGTTTAGCCAACAGCAGATGGCAGGTACCGATAGAGCGCTCGATGAAGCCGCCTTCGCAGTAGCATAAGTAGTAGCGCCACATGCGGATAAAGCGCTCGTCGTACCCCAGCGTGCGTACCTGCTCCAGGCTGGCTTCAAAGCGGTGGCGCCACTCACGCAGAGTGCGGGCATAGTGCGGGCCTATTTCATCCAACGCGACCACGTTCAGTGACGTTTTGCGCATTACGCTGCTTAACATGGCATGGTGCGAGGGTAGAAAACCGCCGGGGAAAATGTAGCGCTTGATAAAATCCATGTCGCGTTTAGCGTCTTCAAAGCGCTGGTCGCGGATGGTGATGGCTTGCAGCATGGCCTGCCCATCGTCGGTTAACAGGCTATCCAGCTTGTTGAGGTAGGTATCGAGATACTGATGCCCCACCGCCTCAATCATCTCGACCGAAATAAGCCGGTCGTAGCGGCCGGTTAATTCACGGTAATCCTGTTTGAGCAGGGTAATTCTGTCTTCCAGCCCCTCTTCTTTGATGCGCTGAGCAGTATGAGCGTGCTGTTCATCGGAAATGGTCGTGGTGGTGACACGGCAACCACGGGTTTTCGCCGCGTGAATCGCCAGACCACCCCAGCCGGTGCCAATCTCTAGCAGGTGATGCTCTGGCCGGACATCAAGCTTTTCAAGCATCAAATCCAGTTTGTAGGTTGAGGCCTCTTCCAGACTAGCTTCCGGGTAGGGGAAAACGGCGCTGGAGTACATCCAGTGGTGGCGATCCAAAAACGTCGAAAATAGGTCGTTACCAATGTCATAGTGGGCTGCAATGTTGCGCTTAGAGCCGCTTAGGCTGTTGCGCTGAAAACGGTAGGCGGCACCCAATAACCAACGGGCAATGCGGGCACTGCCGTTCTCCATTTTGGTATTAACCTGTTCCAGGTTGGCGGCAAACAGGCGGACTAGGGCGACCAAGTCGTCGGCGTCCCAATCACCGTCCATATAAGACTCGGCAGCGCCAACGGTGCCGCCGAAGGCCAGCCGCTTCCAGGCGCGCGAGTGGCGGATTACCACGGTTACCTGCAGCGGTCCTCCCTGGCCTAAGTGGTGGCACTGGTCACCTTCAATGAGGGTAATACGACCACCGCGAAAGGTATCCAGTTGGGCCACTAGGCGCGGCTTCAGCCACTTGGTTAAGCGGTCTTGGGCAACAGGTTGAATATTTGGCGGCGTAGAACGCAGGGTCGTCACTTTGAAGTCTCCTTGCGCTGCTTGGGGTGGTTATAAACAGGGATGCGCTTAAGCCACAGCCGAAGCGCTTCAAAATGAATACCCGCAATGGTTTTCAGGCTCATCCATGGTTGGCGAGCCAAGGTTGTTAGCAATACACCGCGGGTGGCAGGTGAGGCCTCAAGGGTTAATGTGGCATCAAAATGGCACTGCTGTTCCCGCCAGTTCTCCATATGCAAAAAGAGCGTTTCGCCGGGGGCGTTAAATTTCCACCGATAGGTCATATCCATGGGGTTGAAAGGCGAAACGTGGAGGTCTTTGTCGAAACGGGCCTGGTGGCTGTGACGTGAAGGGTCCACCGCACTGGCGTAACGGGTACGCTCACGCCAAGGCATATTGGTGACTTCGCTCAATACGGCTGCCAATCTACCCAAATGGTCGTAGGCGTAGTAAACGGAGATAGGGTTAAACATGCAGCCCAGCGTGCGCAGTTGGGTGAGCACACAAATCCGCCCCGTGGGGGCGCTGCCTAATTGACGAACGAGCTCTTCGCGCACGGCGGTTTTTAGCGGGCGATCCACCGGGCCTAGATAATCTTCCCGCCGAAAACGCGCCAAGGCAGGCCTGCGGGCGCTGAAGCCGGGCACCTTGTCGAACAGATCGGGCAGCTCGTCCAGATCCAACCACGCCATCCATACCTGGTAACTGAATGCGTGGGGCTTGGGCGTGAAGCGGCGGTGGCGCAGGGTGCCACGATAGATACGCGAACGCGGAGCGGCAATCATCCGAGACCCTCAACACCTTGCGGTGTCAGCAGCTCATGAGCAGGTAGCGCCAGCGGTTCCGCGGGAGGCGGGGCAGCTTCGTCACAGCCCAAGACCTGGGCGACGCGCAGGGCGCTCCACACCCCGTCTTCGTGGAAACCGTTGCGCCAATAGGCACCGCAAAAATGCGTACGCTGCGCTGTCGACGATATCTCAGCGTGGCGCGCCTGCGCCGCCTGGCCAGCCAAGGTAAACTGCGGGTGCGCGTAGGTATAACGTCCCAGTACTTTATCGGTATCAATGCTGGCGCTGTCGTTCAGGGTCACGCAAAACGTAGTGTCACTGTCTATCCGCTGAAGAATATTCATGTCGTAAGTGACCGATACCCGTGCTTCGCTATCGCGCTGATCCAGCCGGTAGTTCCAGCTCGCCCAGGCACGTTTGCGCCGCGGTAGCAGGGAGGTGTCGGTATGCAGCACCACCTCGTTATCCTGATACGGCATGGCGCCGAGCACTGCTTTCTCGTCTGCACTGGCGTCACCCAGCATCGCCAAGGCTTGGTCGGCGTGGCAGGCGAGCACCACTTGGTCAAAGTGTTGGCTGCCAGCGGGAGTGGTAATCGTAACGCCAGCACGCTCTCCAGAGCGTTCGCGGGTAATCTTGGTTACCGGCGTATTGAGGTGAATGCGCGACGCGTAGGGGGCTGTTAGGTTAGGGATATAGCTTTTCGAGCCGCCCATTAGGGTGTACCACTGGGGGCGGTGATTAACCGATAACAGGCCGTGATTGCGGAAAAAACGCACAAAAAACGCCACCGGAAAGGCGCGTAAATCGCTGATGCTGGCCGACCAAATGGCGGCTCCCATGGGCAGTAAGTAACGCTGCTGGAAATCGCGGTTGTAGTGGTGGCGATCCAGGTATTCCCCTAGGGTCATCTGTTCGGGGAGCTCGTTGCGATCAAGCGCTTTAGTGGCCTGCTTGTTAAAACGTAGGATATCGCGCAGCAGGCGATAAAAAGAGGGGTTAAATAAATTGCGTCGTTGGGCAAACATCGATCCTAACGTGTGCCCGTTGTACTCAAAGTCCCTTGCTGTTTCATGCACCGAGAAACTCATCTCAGTGGCTTGTGAGGCAACGCCCAGGGTTGCCATCAAGCGCTGAAAGTGCGGATAGGTCCAGTCGTTAAAGACAATAAAGCCGGTGTCGATCGCATACGTTTGCCCTTTTACGTCCACGTCCATCGTGGCGGTATGGCCCCCAAGCCGCGAATCCGCCTCGAACAGCGTGACTTCATGCTGAGCAGAAAGGTACCAGCCAGCGGCCATGCCGCTGATACCGCTGCCGACAATGGCAATACGCTGAGATGCCCCAGCACTATTTGATACCACGGTACTCATGACGATTCCTTTTGGGCGCGGGTCATGCGCAGGCCTATCTGACGGCGCAAGGCAGGAGGCAAAATGCCCAGCAATTTGACCAGATAGGTGAACCGGCGTGGAAAATGGATATCCAGTCGACCCTTTACCAGGCCTGCGATAATGGCATCGGCCGCTTGCTCGGCGGTGACCTGCATGGGCATCGGGAAGTCGTTTCGCTCGGTGAGTGGCGTTTTCACAAAGCCGGGGTGGATAAGGCTGACATCAATGCCTTCCTGATCGAGATCCAAGCGCAGCGATTCCAGGAAGTAGCTGACGGCGGCTTTAGAAGCGCCATAGGCTTCTGCGCGGGGTAGCGGTAAATAGGCCGAGGCGCTGGAGGTGGCCGCTAGTCGGGCGGGCAGACCCTGCTGCCGTGCTGCCCGCAGCAGCGGCAGAGCGGCTTCGACACCGTACAAAGTGCCAAATAAGTTGGGCTTAAAAACGCGCTCGACTAAATCCATATCGAACTGTTGAGCGTTCAGGTATTCGCAAGTACCAGCATTGAATAACGCTAAATCTAATGCCCCCAGGCGCTCGGCAATGGTCTCGCCAGCGTTAAGCACGGCTTGGCGGTCACTAACATCTAGCGGGAGCGGATGGGCATTGGGGTGGCCTTGGCACAGCGCTTCAAGTGACTCCGCGTTGCGGGCACTGAGTACCACCTGGTGGCCTTGGGCGATGAATTTACGGGCAAGCGCTTCACCAATGCCGGACGTGGCACCGGTTAACCAAATACGTTGGGGCGTTTCCCATGTACTCATTAAGCCTCCTCGTGCGCCCCGCCGTGATGTTACTGCTTAGGCAAGGCGTTTTTTTAACCAGCGAATGGCGCTTCCCATCAGCGGTAAATGTTCGTAAAGCATGGCGCCAGCATCAAAATAATCGCGATGACGCTCAACGCGCCCATCGGCGGCAAAGGTGAGTGCGCTACAGCCTTCGACCTTGACAGCCTGGCCACCTGCCAATCGGGGATGCATAAACGTCATGGTCCAGGTAACAAACGCTTGTTGTCCCTGTAACTGCCGAGTGTGGTAAGTAAAGTGGCAGTGCTCGACATTTTCATACATGGCTGAAAAATAACGCGCTAACGCTTCGCGACCTTCAAGATGGTGCAGCGGGTCACTAAAAATTATATTTTCAGTATATACCTCGTATAGCTTTTCTGTACAGGTATTGTCCAGTTTTTTGAAAAAGGCGCAGAACGCCTCCAGCGCCGCAGGCTCAGCCATGACGGTCTCCTTGATTCGCTTTGTAACTATAATGGCTTAGGAAAGGGGGAAAGAAGCGATTATTTAGTGAGTGATTTAAACGCGTCCAGTGCACGTTGACGTGCCGCTTTGTGATCAACGATCGGCGCTGGGTACTGCACATCGGTGAGTAGGTCTTGAGGCGGCGCATGGCGCGCTTTGGCGGGCAGGTCAGCAAGCTCAGGCAGCCAGTGGGCAATAAACTCACCGTCAGCATCAAAACGGGTGGATTGGGTGGTGGGATTAAAAATGCGGAAGTAGGGCGCGGCATCGGTACCCGTCGAGGCCGCCCACTGCCAACCGCCGTTGTTGGCGCAGAATTCGCCATCCACCAAGTAGCGCATAAAAAAGGCTTCACCGCGCCGCCAGTCAATCAGCAGATGCTTACTTAAAAACATTGCGGTCACCATGCGCAGCCGATTATGCATCCAGCCGGTGGCGACTAACTGGCGCATGGCCGCATCGACGATAGGGTAGCCGGTGCGCCCTTCGCACCAGGCTTGAAAGCCTTCATCATCGTCGCGCCACTGCAACTGCTTGGTGTGTGCCTGGAAGGGTTGATAGCGGCACACCTCCGGAAACCCTACCGCGACATGCTGATAAAATTCGCGCCAGATCAGTTCATTAACCCAGGTCGTCAGGCCAATATCGCCATCGCCAAGATGACCGCCATTCTCGGTCATTACGGCTTGCAAGCACTGGCGATGGGAGATCATGCCTAGTGCCAGATAGGGCGAGAGTTCGCTGGTACCACGTACCTTGGGCAGGTCGCGCTGGTCTTTATAGTGGCGGCCACGAAAGCGCAGGAAACGCGCCAAGTTATCCGCCGCGGGCCGTTCACCGGCAGGCCACAGGCGCTCTTCAATCGGTGTGCTGTCAAGGGTCGGTAGCGCAGGCAGCGGATCACTTTTAATATCCAGTGCTGTTTGCACCGGTGGTGACTCGCGCAGCGCTAACTGGTCGGCGGTGACCTGCTTGTGCCACGCTTTGGAAAAGGGGGTAAAAACACCGTAAAAGTCGCCTTTTCCGGTTAACAGGCTGCCAGGGGAAAATGCCACGGCATCGTGATAACCATGGGCGGTTCTCTCAGCTTTTTTAAAGGCATCTTGTACGGCTTGGTCGCGGCGACGCTCATTGAGGGCGTACTCGCAGTTGAAGTGCAACTGCTCAACATCATGTTCCCGAGCGATCTCAAGCAGTACGTCTGGCGCTTGGTTATAGTGGTCAATATCGCGATGCAGCAGCGGAATATTCAATCCGTTAAGGGCTGTTTTAACGGCGGCGACACCGCGCGCCCAAAAGTCCAGCTTGTTGGCACCGTGCCCGTGCTCTTGCCACTGGGGAATACTGCGCAAAAAAACCGCGATGACAGGCCCTTTGGCCGCTGCGGCAGCCAGGGCACTGTTGTCATCAATACGCAAGTCGCTGCGCAGCCAAACCAATTGACGTTTCATAGGCTTTTCTGTCATAGGGGCTCCTGCGGCACAAAAAAATGGCCGGTCGCCAGAGAGCGAACGGCCAGGGTAAGAGCGTGTTGGTTACAGTACGCCTGACTCGCGTAAGAGAGGACGCAAGCGAGCAATCGCCTGAGGCAGGTCATCGCCTAGCATGTGAACCGGGCTATCGCGCAGATCGGCTTCGCGCAGGCGCGCCACTTCACCACACACGCCGATGGGCACATTAAGCGTCTCGGCGGCTTTAGGCAGCGCTTGGCGAATATAGCTGTCACTTTCGCGCTGGCCGCTAGACAGCAGTACCATCGACGAGTGTAGCCGCGCGACTGCCTGGGGGAGATCCTCCAGTGGCAGCGAGTGGTCAAGCATCTGTACTCGGTAGCCTTGCTCGCTGGCCATCAATGCCGACATCAACACCCAGAGCGGGCCAGGGTCATCGGGCATGGCATTGAGCAAAATCAGCGGGCCCCGGGTAGCCTGGTTAGCATAATGCAAGCGGATGCCCACTTGGCTGCGCAAAAATGCTTCCAAGGTGCGGCGTACTAACTGATCTGCCTGAATGGCCCATTTCGCCTCTAAGCTTAAAACAACCGGCTGCCAAAGCTCGTTAATGGCAATACTCAGCGGGTAGAGCGCTAAGCTCTGGTAATAAAAAGCCTCTAGCTTGGGCAGGTCTAACGCTTCGATGATGGCTTGCAGCTGCAGGCGTTGGCTAGCCCAATCGCCGGCATCAGGGGTAGGCGTCTCAATTGTTTCTGGCTGGTCAAGCAAGTCGGCGACTTGACTGACCGGCACACCACGATTGAGCCACTGCAAGATACGTTCGATGCGTGTGATGTCGTCTTGAGCGTAAAGGCGATGCCCTTTGGGGGTGCGCTGGGGGCGAATTAGCCCGTAGCGTCGCTCCCAAGCGCGAAGGGTGACCGAGTTTACGCCCGTCAAGCGAGACACTTCGCGTATCGGATAGAGGGGCGTATCGGGGGGATGGGTCGCCTTAAGACTCATGTGCGCCAGTACCTCTTCGTTAACTGCAATCTAGTGAACCGCAAGCTAGTTAACTGCAGCGCCGCGCTGTAAGGGCCGGACATTATTCGCCGCGGCGAAGGTGAAGCGTGTTCCATGTAGAGACTGCCTAATCAAAGATCTGAACATTAGTACGTTACTGTATGCTCATTTGTACAACTTGTCGCTACTCGGTACAACCTTTATAAGAATCCCTCTTAGCCCGTATAATATTTTATATAATTAGACCGACCGGCCTATTAGCGCTTTCCCTAAGCGGTGGCCTGATAGCCAGGCATCTTCTACGCGGCCGTCGCAAACGTTATCGCCGCACAAGGCCAAACCGTTTCCACTGTATAAGTATGTGTGTTCACAAGCGGCCGCTGGTTGTGCATAGCGCCACCGGTGCGCGCCTGTTTCAATCAGGTCGGGTAGCGTTGCTGAGACGGGAAAAAAACTTTTTAGAGCAGTAAGAAGTTGGTTAGCCACCTCACTGGCAGGCTGCTCCAAATGTGCTTCGCTCCAGTCGAGTTGAGCCAGCAGGCTAAGGCTTTCAGATTGAGCAGCGCGTCCTGGTTTTGTTTGGTTACGTGACACAATATGCAGGGCAGGGTGGGCAACCCGCGCCATCTGCCAGTCTGGGTCAACACCGGGTATGGCGGGAAGCGGTCCGTCAAAAATCGCCCATCCCGCCCAGCAGGCGCGTTGCTTTCGCGTTTGGCAAGCGGTGGCCAAATCGTCGTCCCACATTGCCAGCAGTGCATGGGCCTGGGGCGGTGGTGCGCTAATCACTACCTGATCATAAGGCCCATGCGTCATGCCGCCCGCCGCTACCAACTGCCACCCTTTTTGATTGCGTTTGAGTGACGTGATGGAAGTGCCTGTATGCAGTGCTGCCTGAGGTAGCGCCGTTAGCGAGTCGGCCAAATGACGCGTCAAGGCACTCATTCGAGGAGCACCGGCGTAGCGCTTTTGCCCATCGTTATGCGCCTGCCAGCCATTTGGGCTAGCCTGATAGGTAGCGGTGGGCCAGAAAGCGATGCAGCCAATGGATAGCCATGTATCAACTGCGCGCTGAAAGTCTGCGTCGCGCACGCTGAAAGCCTGAGCGCCTAGATCCAGCGTCGCGCTGGGTCTGCGCTTACTCGACATGCGCCCGCCAGGGCCTTGGGCTTTATCAAACAGCGTAACGCTAGCGCCGCTATTGGCGAGTACCTGCCCACAGGCAAGCCCTGCGATGCCTGCACCAATGATGGCGACCGATTGTTGAGCACTTAGAGGCAGTATCGCCATGGTTCCTCGCAGCGTTGTTTAGATGTCGTATGAATAGAACTGAAAGCTTACTGTAGCAGTTGTGTATAGATGTCGTACAATTTGGTCGTCGATTGATTCATTTCGCCAAGCTGACAACGAACGGTGGCACCAACAGGAGTAATTCCATGCGCGTATTAGTGACCGGAGGCAGTGGGTTTGTCGGCCAGCGGCTATGCCAAAAACTGATAGAGCAGGGCCACGAGGTGCAGGTGGTTTCCCGTCACCCTCATCAAGTACGCGATCGCTTGCCCAGTTGCGACATTCGTGACAGCGCCCAGGCGTTTATTGAGTCGCCACCGGATGCGCTAATTAACCTGGCTGGAGAGTCTATTGCCGGTAAGCGCTGGAGCGATGAGCAGAAAGCCAAGCTGATAAATTCTCGTGTAGCGTCAACTGAGCAATTGGTCGCGTTGTGTGAACAGTTAAAAGCTAACGGCCAGCCATTGCCGAAGGTAATGGTATCGGGGTCAGCGATGGGCTATTACGGCGATCAGGGCAAACGCGTAGTGACCGAAGAGACAATCCCTAACGATGAGTTTGCCCATCGTCTGTGCAAACAGTGGGAGGCAGTCACCCAGCCGATTGAGGCGATGGGGGTGCGCTTAGCGATTTTGCGTACGGGATTGGTGCTAGATGCAGGCGGCGGCAGCCTGCAGAAAATGCTGCCGCCGTTTAAGCTAGGGTTAGGTGGCCGCTTTGGCAGCGGTGAGCAATTTATGCCGTGGATTCACCGCGATGATTTAGTCGCGGCGATTTTGTTTCTCATCAATCACGATACCTTGAGCGGCCCTTTTAACGGCAGTGCGCCGCACCCGGTCACCAACGCCACCTTTACCAAAACCCTGGCCAAGCATCTCAATCGACCGGCCATTTTCCCCGTACCCGCGTTTGTCTTGAAGGCGGGGCTGGGTGAAATGTCTCGGCTATTGCTGACCGGGGCGGATATGCGCCCCGTGCGCCTTGAAGCGGCAGGGTTTACTTTCCAATATCCCACATTAGACAAGGCGCTTGAGGCGATCCTTTAGGAAGCATTCGCTTGGCGATTAACGATCGGCGTCAACGGTGATAATTACCCGCACGGAATCCAGACGTAGGCGGGTGTTTTCAATCGCTTCGCTGAGCGCCTTACGCTCATCTTTCAGCGCGTCGATTTCAGCGCCGCGCACCGCCGGGTTGTGCTCGGCCAGCGCGGTCAAACGGGCAATTTCTGCGTCCAATTGCGCACGCATGCGCGCTTCAGCATTTTCGACAATGCTGGGCAGCTGGCGCTCGGCTTCGCCCTCGCCTTGAGTGAGCAATTCACGCAGTTGGTCATGGCGGCTCTTGATCAGATCACGCGCCAGGGATTTATTCACCTTCTGCAGGTTCTTGCCCAAACCGGTGAAGGAGATCTTGCTGGTCAGGTTGGCGCCGGATTCATCCAGCAGCAGGCGCACCGCCGTGGGTGGCAAGAAGCGGTTAAGATGCAGCTTCTTGGGCGCTGGGCAGTGGGTGCGGAACACCAGTTCGGCCATCAATCGACCACTGGGAATGGCGTCGTGGCGCAGTAGCGCCAGCGCCGAGTTGCCCATGGTGCCATCCAACACGCGGCCCATCATTTCCCGCAGCAGCGGGTGTTCCCAAGAGAGCCGCTGCACATCGTCGCGGACCAGTGCTTGGGCGCGGCTGTACGTGGCGGTAAAGCCCTCTTCGCCTTTAACCAGACCCGGCAGGCCATCCAGCATATGTTGGCTGGGCTGCAGGTGCATCAAGCCCTTGCCGATTTCCTGGCTCTCCACGCCGAAAATATCCAGCGCCCGTTCAAGGTAGCGCGGCAATGCGGCGTCTTCGTCAAGTTCGCGCACTGCATCGATGACCTGCTGAGCGCGAGCAGGGCGGCAGGCGTTGAGTTCCAGCAGCCGGTTGCGGCCCGCATCGTGCTCCGCCAGTTTGGCGCTAAACATCGTGCGGGTTTCGGCGATAATTTCTTCAAGCGCTTCATCATCCAGCAGGGCGTCAGCCAGGGCGTCACCAAAGGCATCAAACAGCTCGTTGCCGACTCCATGCGGGGCGCTGAACGCATCCATACCTTCGTTATACCAGCGCAGCAGACGCTCGCCGGGGCTGCCCTCAAAGGTAGGAATATGCAGCTCAATAGCGTGGAGTTGGCCGATGCGATCCAAGCGGCCAATACGCTGTTCGAGCTGATCCGGGTGCTGGGGCATATCGAACATGACCAGGTGACGGCAGAACTGGAAGTTGCGCCCCTCAGAGCCAATTTCCGAGCACACCAGTACCTGAACGCCTCCATCTTCATCGGCAAACGCCGCTGCCGCGCGGTCACGCTCTATCAAGGAGAGGTCTTCGTGGAACACCGGCGCATGGTAGCCGCCCAGCACCCGCAGCCCTTCAGCAAGGCCTTCGGCGGTTTCCCGGTGGTGGGCAATGACCAGGACTTTTTCGTTGGCGAAGCCGCTCTCGCTGTCGTCGCTGAGCTTTTCCAGCAGCCAGTTAACCCGGGGGTCAATGTGCCACCAGTCTTCGCCGTTGAGTGGATCATTGCTGAGCTCGCGGTAGGCCGCATCGGGGTAGATCAGCACATCGGGGTGATCCATGCCGGTTTCGATCAGCAGCTCATCAAGATAATCCTCGTCGCGTTCTAGACGGCGCACGACGCGACGGTAGGCCGAAGGCAGCGCTAACGGTGCCAAGTTTAAGCGCCGCTCCGGGAAGCCGCCTACGTGGCGGCGGCTGTTGCGGAACATCACGCGGCCCGTGCCGTGGCGATCCAGCAGCGCTTCACTGAGCTGGGCACGTGCGGCGTCCTGCTGCGCTTCGCTTGCCTCCTCGTTGCATAGCGTGGACAACAGCGCCTGGCTGTCGCGGTCATCGGCTACCGCAGAGACGTGGGCACTCGCATCAGGGTTGCCGGGCAGCGCCTCCAAGGCATCGATGGCGCGGGCCACCTCGGTGTAGTGGCTCTCTTCGGCCTTGAAGCGCTCCAGGTCGTGGTAGCGCTCGTTATCCAGCAACCGCAGGCGGGCGAAATGGCTCTTGATGCCCATCTGTTCCGGAGTAGCGGTGAGCAGGAGCAGGCCGGGAATCACCGCCGAAAGCTGTTCGACACATTTGTAGCCGGGGCCGCTGCCCTCTTCACTCCAGTCGAGGTGGTGTGCTTCGTCAACAATCAGTAGGTCGAACTGGCTAGCCAGCGCCTGCTCCTGGCGTTGCGGGTTGGCAAACAGCCAGCCCTGGCTGGCGAGCACCAACTGCGCGCTCTCAAAAGGGTTGTAGTTGCCGTGGGCTTGGCTTTGGGTTTCATCTAATAGCGTGACGTTGAGCGAGAAGCGGCGCAGTAGCTCGACCAGCCACTGATGCGTGAGGCTGTCGGGCACCAGAATCAGCGCCCGCTCAACGCGGCCATTGAGCAGCAGGCGGTGCAGAATCAGGCCGGCTTCGATGGTTTTACCCAAGCCCACTTCGTCCGCGAGCAGTACGCGGGGCGCATGGCGGTTGGCGACTTCATTGGCAATGTAGAGCTGGTGAGGAATCAGATCGATACGCGGCCCGGAAAAGCCCAGCGCGCTGTGCTGCTCGATACGCTGATAGTGGTGCAGGGTACGAAAGCGCAAATCAAACCAGTCGTTGCGATCGACCTGGCCGGTCAGCAGACGGTCGCGGGCCTGGTCGAACTGCATGGTATCGGCGAGTTTAGCCTCGGGCAGCTCGCGCAGATTGCCTTCCTTGTCTTCACCGATATAGGTGATCAGGCCGTCGGACTCTTTGCTGTCATCGACAACGATCTGCCAGCCGTCAGCGGAGAGCACGCGGTCGCCGCTGCCGAACATAACGCGGGTCAGCGGGGCCTGGCGGGTATTGTAGGTACGGGTTTCCTGACTGGCACTGAACAAAATGGTAACGCTACGGGCGTCGCAGTTAAGCACGGTGCCGAGCCCAAGCTCAGCTTCACCGTCGCTAATCCAGCGTTGGCCGGGAGAAAAATCGCTCATGATGCCTCGGAGGAGTCTGCAAAACGGGTCGTCTGCCGCCGGAGGGGAGCACCGGCGGCAACAGGGCGGGGGATTCTAACGCAAAGCAGCGGGGGGATTAAGGTGTATCGGCATCAATCTTTTAACCAGCGGTCTAGATGGGCGCGGGTAAGCTCGCCCACATGCACATCTAAGGTATTTCCCAGGTCATCGAATAGCACGGTAGTGGGTAGCCCCGGTGCTTCAAAAAGGGCCATTAATTGTTGGTTGGGGTCGCGCAGCGCATAGCGAAATTCAAGCTGCTGCTCATCCAGGTAGCGCACCATGGGCAGTAGATCTTCGCCTTGGTTAGCCACCACCACGCTGACGCCATCGCGCTGAGCGGCCTCCTCAAGCAGCGGCATTTCACGCAGGCAGGGTGGGCACCAGGTAGCCCATAAGTTGACAATAATCAGGTCACCGCCTTCGGTGAGTGACGGTAGATCCACCTGATTGCCCTCTATATCTTCCAGAGTGACCTCCGGTAGGGAGTCAACCGCAAACTCATTGCTCAGGGGCGCCAGGGTGACCAGCACCAGCCATAGGCTGGAAGCGGCGATCAGCATTGCCATTGCACCGCCCATAGCCAAGAACCGCGCCCTCAGCGTCCAGGCTGTCCATACCAAGCCTGCCGCCATGCCCCATAGGCCGTGGTAGCCGGGTTGCCAGACTTTGAGCGCTTCAAGCGGGGTGTCGCTATAGCTATCCAGGTTGAGCAGGATATGGCCCACCCGGGCGCCGACTAACCAAACAATGATAAGCCCGGTAAACCAGCGCTGCTGGTCACGCCGGGGAAGGCCTAGCAGTAACCGTGCACAGAGTAGCAACAGCAGCGCGCAGCCGATGGCATAAAGACGCGGTAATGAAATAAGCAGTGGGCCGAGAGCGATGGCATTCATGATTTTCTCGTGAAGCAGGTACACTGGCAGACCATACCATGCGAGCTACAAATTACGGAGACGTTATGCCCCCACCCGCTTTTGATAGGCTGCGCGCGCTAGCGATCGGCTCCCAGGCGATTGGCTTAATGCTGATAATTACGTTGGAAACGGTGATGGGTAACGCCGCTCGTCCCTGGCAGGGTTGGGTGTTGGCTGCGATGCTGGTTACCGCGTTAACGATTGCGCTGGTGCGGCTTTATCGCCACAAACGCCTTCAAAAGCAGCTTGCTGAACGCAGGCGATTTCTAGAGGAAGACGACGAGCGTTAGAAAGCGTTGCTTGTGTTTTTGGCGTTCCAGTTCCAGATTAATAGCAGCCTTAGTGATTGATCGCTGAGGCATACTAAAAAAATGCATCATCTCTTACGACACTGGGAGCGACAAATAATATGATCAATAAGCGCGCATTAGCCACAGCTGTGGCGGCCTCCACCCTGGCAATGACGGGATTCGCACAGGCAGAGGTCAAAGTTGGCTTCTTGGGCGGCTTTACCGGGGGAATTGAAAGTTTAACGCCATCGATTTTTGCAGGGGCGCAGCTAGCCGTTGAACAGGTCAATGAGCAGGGCGGTATTCTAGATGGCCAAACGTTGGAGATGCCGTCCGGCGATACCACCTGTTCGGATGCATCAGCCGCCTCAAACGCCGCTGACCGGATGGTGAACTCTGAAAATGTGACGGCGATTGTGGGTGCCTTGTGTACCGGTGCAACTATTGCAGCAGCCAACAACGCGGCCATTCCTGGTGGCGTATTGATGGTATCGCCTGCCTCTACGGCGCCTGCCGTATCAGAGCTGGACGATAATGATCTGGTGTTCCGCACCGTACCGTCAGACGCTTTCCAGGGGGAAATGCTCGCTAAGTTGCTGCTTGAAAAAGGCATTGATGAAGTCGCCGTTACCTTCGTTAACAACGACTACGGACAAGGGCTTTCTGACGCCTTTAGCGCTGCATTTGAGTCGGGTGGTGGTGAGATTACTGAGAACCTTGCCCACGAAGATAACCGCGCGGATTATCGTTCTGAGTTAGGCTCGCTTTCAGTGAGCGGCGTTGAAACACTGGTAGTGTTGGCTTATGCCGATACGTCGGGTCAAACGGTACTGCGTCAAGCCTATGAAAGCGGCATGTTTACCCAGTACGTAGGCGCTGACGGCATGGTCGGCGATAGCCTGATTGAAGCCATCGGTGCGGACGTGCTGGACGGTATGATCGCCACGCGCCCCGGCAGTCCTGACCTGCCCGGCACCGATATTTTTATCGAAGCCGCCGAAGCTGCTGAGCTGGATCCCAGTGCCGTGTTCGCCGCCCAGGCTTACGATGCTGCTTTCCTGATCGCGTTGGCGATTGAGCAGAACGGCAGTGCCGACCGTGAAGGTCTTTCTGAAGCACTACGCAGCGTCGCCACAGCCCCCGGTGAGGTCATTCTGCCCGGCGAATGGGAAAAGGCGGTTGAGTTGATTGCAGCAGGTACCGATATTAACTACGAAGGCGCATCTGGCTCGCATGAGTTTGACGATAACGGTGATGTACCGGGCGTGGTGGTAGAAATGGCTGTAGAAGACGGCACCTTTACCAGTAAAGGACAGGTTGATCTTTAAGCGGGAAATGTCATTAGTTTGGCCAGCTTGAGCTGAGGGCGGAATCAACCCGTAGCGGGGGTCTTTCGCCAGGGATGGCGAAAGTAGCGCCCAGGGATGGGTTCACAGCGCCCCCGCATAGGGTTGTTCCGACCGACTAGTGGCTCTAAAAACAACAATGCCCGACTGTTACCAGCCGGGCATTTTTTATGTTTCAGCAGTTGAGAGGATCAGCTATGGCTTTTGACTTTCTCAGGCAGCAGCCCTTTAGGCGCAAAGCGCAACACCATGGTGATCAGCAAACCAATCACCAGCACCCGTGCCTGCAAGGCGCGGCTATCCATATTGCTTGGAGCATCCCAACCAAACGTACCCTCCCCAAACGCCACGGCTAGCTGCATTAAGAACAGCGCCAGCGGTTCAGACATAATCCAGATGATGTACACAGCCACCGCGCCGAAAATAGTGCCCAGGTTGTTACCCGGCCCGCCAAGAATCACCATCACCAGCACCAAGAAGGTATGGTTGAGCGGCAAATAGCCCTGAGGGTCAAAGAGGCTATTAAAAGTGCCCAGTATGCCACCGCCCAAGCCCATCAGAATGCAGCCCAGCACGAAAATCTCCAGGCGACGCTTGTTGATATCTTTACCCATGGCGGCAGCGGACACTTCGTTATCGCGAATCGCCCGAATCATACGGCCCCATGGGGCGTTGTAAGCGCGATTAAGCAGAAAGAAGATCACCGCTATGATCACTGCTGTAAACGAAAGATAGATGGCTCGGGAGAGCGTAAACCCCAGTTCGGCAGGCCCCGGTGTGGGCCAGGGTAGTGGGGAAACCGTGGCGGTACCGCGAGTTAACCAATCAGAGTTTTTCAAAAACGCTTTAATGATCTCGGCTATGCCCAGGGTGGCAATGGCCAGATAATCACTGCGTAAGCCCAGGCAGATATGGCCAATAAAGTAGCCGACGCCACCGGCCAGCGCGCCCCCCACAATCCAGCCGGTCCAAGGCGGCAAGCCTAGCCCGCCGACAAAGCCTGCCTGGCTCTCAATCGCATCAGTAACTTCACGTAGCTGGCTAATCACCGCGAGATAAAGCACAAGGCCTAATGCTACTACGATAAGCGTACGCAGGGGCTTGGGCATGCCCAGGCGATCCAGTTTGCTAACAGCGACGATCAGCAGAATGGCGGCCACACCATACAACAGTACACGGCCTAGTTCGCCGGGTAGCGCGGTGCCCCAGAAAGCCTCGTTAACCGGAACGCTGAAGAGCATCGCACAGAAGCCGCCTAGGGCGACAAACCCCATCACACCGGCATTGAACTGCCCGGCATAGCCCCACTGAATGGTTAATCCCAACGCGAGGATGGCATAACAAGCGGCTTCAACGAGCATTCGCGTGCTGTACGCTGCGCCCATGAGGGTATAAACCGCCAGAATGGCCGCCAGTAACACGCCAAACAGGATTAACTCACGCAGCGGAAACCGGCGAGCTGTCGTCGCGTCTTGGGGCGTGTAGGCAGGGTTGCGTGTTTTAGCTGAATGGCTCATTAGATCACCTTGCCCTTGAACAGTCCGGTGGGGCGCCACACCAGAATGGCTATCAGAATGAAAAACGGCACTACAATCTTATACTCCGTGCCCACAAAGGCGAGATTTGACGGCAGTTCCAACCACGCGGGGAAGCTTTCCTGGAAGGGACGAAGTAGAACGTTCCAGTTGAACACCGCCAGTGTCTCGGCAAAACCGACCACAAAGCCACCCGCAATGGCGCCGTAAGGGTGGCCAACTCCACCGACAATGGCGGCGGCAAAAATAGGCAGCAGCAGGAAGAAGCTCAAGTCGGGCTTGAAGGTGACGTCCAGGGAAAGCAGCGTACCAGCAATGGCGGCTAGCGCTCCTGCAATCATCCAGGTCACCGCCACAATGGTATTGGTGTTAATGCCCGATGCCTGGGCCAGTTCAGGATTATCCGACATGGCGCGCATCGCCTTACCCAACCGCGAACGGTTAAGGAAAAGGTGGAGTGCGACGACAGCAACGAGGGTAATCACAAACAGATAAATCTGCGGTTCGGTGATTACAATCGGCGCGCGGGCGCCCTCGAAGGGCAGCGCAAGGCGAAAGATCTCTTTACGGTCGTCCACATAGAGGCTCTGCCCACCGGTACCGGAAAACAGGCGGATCAGTCCCTGCAAAATCAACGTCACACCTAGCGAGCCAATCACCAGCACAATGGGCTTGACCCCATGAGCACGCAATGGCTTATAAAAGGTTTTGTCGATCCCCACGGCCAAGGCGGCGGTGAGCAGCATTGCCAGCGGCAGCATTAACACCGCGGTAGGCACGCCAAGGCTGGCGCCTGCCGCTGGGAACAGCGTGGTGAGCAGTAGCACCATAAAGGCACCAAAGGTCATCATGTCGGCATGGGCAAAGTGGGCAAAGCGCATGATGCTAAAAATTAGCGTTACCCCAATCGCGCCAATGGCGTAAATGGAGCCGCTCACGCTGCCCGAAATCACCACATTATTAATGAAAAAAGCCAGTTCGTTCACACGTTTCTCCCTGGGGCTAACCGCCCAAAAAGCTTTTGGCGACGTCTGGGTCGGCGAGTAACGCAGCCCCAGTATCGGTAAAGCGGTTTTGGCCAGCGGCCAGCACAAAGCCCTTATCGGCGATCGCTAGCGCCTGCTTGGCGTTCTGTTCCACCATCAAAATACCCACGCCAGCGGCGTTGATCTGTTTGACGCGGTCAAAGATTTCATTCATGTAGAGTGGCGATAGCCCCGCGGTGGGCTCATCGAGCAACAGCAGGCTTGGCTCGGCCATTAAGGCGCGCCCCATAGCAACCATCTGACGCTGACCTCCGGAGAGCTCACCGGCGGGCTGACGGCGTTTTTCATACAGCGGTGGGAAAAACTCATACACCTGAGCCAGCATGCGCTTAACGTTCTGCGGCTTTAAAAAGGCGCCCATCTCCAGGTTTTCCTGCACCGAAAGGCTTGGGAAAACGTTCTTCTCCTGGGGGACAAAACCCATGCCACGTTGCACCAACTGGTTAGGGGGTAAGTTCTGGATCGGCTGACCATTAAGCAGTATCTCGCCCTGACTGACATGCAGTAGACCAAAGATCGCTTTTAGCATGGTGGACTTGCCAGCGCCGTTGGGGCCAACGATGACACCGACCTCGTCGGCCTCCAGCGTCATGTTAACCCCGTTAAGAATGTTCATACCGCCATAGCCGCCGTGCACATCGCGCACGTCGATTAATGGCCTGGTTGTTGATGACATAAGCAAAGTTTCTCAGCAAGGTCGCTGACGTAAAGCGACATCATTGTAGTCATTGGTGGGTAGCGAAAAGGTCACCCTTAAGCGGCATCGGTGCCAAAGTAGGCCTCAATCACCTCGGGGTTGTTCTGGATCTCGTTGATATGCCCTTCCACCATTACGCTGCCCTGGGCGAGCACGATCACTGGGTCGCAGAGCCGGGCGATCATCTCCATATCGTGTTCGATCACTAAAAAGGTGTAACCCATCTCGCGGTTGAGCCGCTCAATATTACCTATCAAGTCGCCCAGCAGGGTGCGGTTCACCCCGGCGGCGATCTCGTCAAGCAGCACTACCTTGGCATCCGTCATCATGGTGCGGCCAAGCTCTAAAAGCTTTTTCTGCCCGCCGGATAAATTGCCCGCCAACTCATTACGCACGTGATGTAGCCCGACGAAATCAATTACCTCTAGCGCTCGGCGACGTACCTCGGCTTCTTCCCGGCGTACCTTGCCAGGCTTTAGCCAAGCGCTGAAAAGGTCTTCACCGGCTTGCTTGGGCGGTACCATCATCAGGTTTTCCAGCGCGCTCATCTGGCTGAATTCGTGGGCGATCTGGAAGGTACGCAGTAAGCCTCTATGAAACCGTTGGTCGGCGCTGAGCGCGGTAATGTCTTCTCCATCAAGCAGAACGTGACCGCTGTCGGGCGCCAGGGAGCCGGCAATAAGATTGAACAGGGTTGATTTGCCTGCGCCATTGGGGCCGATCATGCCGGTAATTGAGCCCTTTTCCACCTGAATGGAGCAGTCGTTAATCACCTGTAAGCCGCCGAACGCTTTGTTGACTCGCTGTACATCAATAAGAGGGTTCATGGTGTCTCCACGCGATGCAGGCGGCTAAGAAGCCGCCTGCGCATTGTTATCAAGTTGTTTGTCGTGGCTTTTTAAGCCACCGCTGGCTGGCGGCAAACGCGCCGACAATTAGCAGCGCGCCTAGGGTGGGTACCAGATATCCCTCTACTTGAGGAATGGTGCGTAAAAACACAAAGGCGACAGCGGCGGGGGCCACAAAGCGCACTAGCAACCGCCAGACTTTAAACCACGTGATCGTAGAGCCCAGCTCTTTCATGACTTCGCTTTGGGTCAGCGCCCAGCCTGCAAACAGGGCAATCAGCAGGCCGCCCACCGGCATGAAGATATTGGTGAGTAGCTCGATAAATTCAAAGGCGCTACGCCCAAACAGGCTATGGAATATCGTCCCCTCGGCCCACACGTTAAAGCTGACGACAGTCAATAGACCCATTGCCCAGGCGGCAATCACCATAATCGTAACGGCCTGGGGGCGAGTCATATCAAAGCGCTCTACCAAAAATGCCGCGACAGGCTCGATCAACGAAATGGAGGAGCTGATGGCGGCGCCCAGTACCAGGATAAAGAACACGCCGCCGACCAGCGCGCCAAATGGCATCTCCGCGAAGGCCAGTGGCAGGGTGACAAACATCAGCCCAGGGCCTTGGCCTGTTTCCAACCCGGCACCAAACACCAGAGCAAAAATGGCCAGGCCAGCGACCATCGCCACAGCGGTATCAACAATGGCAACGGCAAAGGCGGTGCGGGTCAGCGATACGTCACTGGGCATGTAAGCGCCGTAGGCCATGATCGCTCCCATGCCTAAGCTCAGGGTAAAGAACGACTGACCCATGGCCTGCAGCCAGCCTTCAAGGCTCAGGTCGGCGATATTGAAAGTAAACAGAAAACTGGCGGCGGCGACCACATCGCCATTAACCACACCGTAGGCCAGCACCACCAGCAGAATCACGAACAGCGCGGGCATCATAATGCGCAGGCCCGACTCGATGCCTTTATGGATTCCCATACCGACAATCAGCGCAGAAAAGGCGATAAACAAGGTGTGGTAGAACGTCATCAGGCCGGGGGCTGCCAACAGGGCGTCGAAGCCATCGCTGATGGTTTGCGCGTCTGCACCGACCAGTGAACCGGTTAGCATCAGCCAAGTATAGTGAATCGCCCAGCCGGCGATGACCGAGTAAAAGCTTAAGATCAGGAACGCCGAGGCGGCACCCAGCCAGCCGATGGTTTCCCAGGCGCGTGAGGTGCCGTGAGTTTTGGTCAGGTGGCGCATACCCATGATCGGGCTTCGGCGGCTGGTGCGTCCGAGCATGATCTCGGCAATTAGAATGGGGATGCCAACCGCGAAGATCGTCAGCGCGTAGACCAAAATAAAGGCACCACCGCCATTTTCGCCGGTGAGGTAAGGGAATCGCCACAGATTGCCCAAGCCAACGGCGGAGCCAACCGCTGCGAGTAGAAAAGTACCTTTATGCGTCCAGACGTTTTGACCGCTCATGGGTAAGAGTGTCCGTGTTTGGGTGTCAGGATGGGGATAGATATCCAAACACTTGTATGAATATAGTGATGCCAGCGTGCCTTGGGCGTGCTGAATTTAGCGTTACTGTGCGATAGAACGCGTCGCCTTTCCAGCGCCGTAACGTTTAGGCTGCGTTTAGTGGGCTGCTTGGCAAGCTGCTGACAGTGTTAAACGAGTGTTCGGTGGTTGGCTAATCGACATAAAAAAACCCGCTTGCGCGGGTTTTTTTGGATACTCACTGCTTGAAGCGGGTTACTTCTTGCTGTAACGCTTACGCTCGGTCTCTTTCAGCAGCTTTTTACGCAGGCGGATATGCACTGGCGTGACTTCGACTAGCTCGTCGGAGTCGAGGAACTCGATTGCCTGCTCCAGAGAGAACTTAACCGGCGGAGTTAACACGATGTTCTCATCGTTACCGGTGGAGCGCATGTTATCGAGCTTCTTGCCTTTAGTGGGGTTAACCACCATGTCGTTTGCGCGGTTGTTGATACCGATCAGCATGCCTTCGTAAACTTCCGTGGCGTGATCGATAATCAGCTTGCCGCGCTCTTGCAGTGCATACAGGGCGTAGGCGAGGGCTTTACCGTCAACCATTGAGACCAATACGCCATTACGACGCTCAATAGAGGCTTCAGGCTTCAGCGGGCCGTAGTGATCAAAACGGCTAGTTAGGATGCCGGTACCGGAGGTCAGGGTTAAAAACTGACCACGGAAACCGATCAAACCACGTGCAGGGATAATGAAGTCCAGGCGAACCCGTCCTTTACCATCCGGTAGCATGTTGGTCATCTCACCTTTACGGTAGCCAAGCTCTTCCATGATCGAGCCTTGATGCTGCTCTTCACAGTCGATGATGACTTCTTCGTAAGGCTCCTGCTTCTCACCGTCAATCTCTTTGATGATAACTTCTGGGCGGCCTACCGCCAGCTCAAAGCCTTCACGACGCATGGTTTCGATCAACACCGAAAGGTGCAGTTCGCCACGGCCAGATACTTTGAACTTCTCAGGGGTTTCGCCCTCTTCAACGCGCAGCGCCACGTTGTGAATCAGCTCTTGTTCAAGGCGATCCTTGATATTACGGCTGGTCACAAACTTGCCGTCTTTACCGGCGAACGGTGAATCGTTGACCTGGAAGGTCATCGAGACGGTCGGCTCATCAACGGAGAGCGGTGGCAGTGCCTGAACGTTAGCGGGATCGCACAAGGTGTCAGAAATTGACAGATCATCGATGCCGGTCACACAGACGATATCGCCCGCGGTGGCTTCGTTGGTCTGTACACGATCAAGACCCATATGGGTCATGACCTGGCCGATTTTGCCCTTACGTACATTACCGTCAACGCCGATGATCGAAACCTGTTGGTTCGGTTTCACCGCGCCGCGCTTGATGCGGCCAAGGCCGATAACGCCCACGTAGCTGTTGTAATCCAGTGCGGAAATCTGCATCTGGAAGGGGCCGTCAAGCTCCACCTTGGGCGGCTCAACGATGTCGACGATCGCCTGGAACATGGGGTCCATGTTGTCGGCCAGAGCTTCAGGATCCATCCCGGCAATGCCGTTCAAGGCAGAGCAGTAAATGATCGGGAAATCGAGCTGTTCGTCAGTCGCGCCTAGATTGTCGAACAGATCAAAAATCTGGTCGATCACCCAGTCAGGGCGCGCGCCGGGACGGTCAATTTTGTTGACCACCACAATCGGCTTGAGGCCTTGGGCGAATGCTTTCTGGGTCACAAAGCGAGTTTGCGGCATCGGGCCATCAACGGCGTCTACAAGAAGTAGGACCGAATCAACCATCGACATGACGCGCTCAACTTCACCACCGAAATCGGCGTGCCCAGGCGTATCCACAATGTTGATGTGGTAGCCGTTACCGTGGCTGTCTTGCCATTGAATGGCCGTATTCTTGGCCAAAATGGTAATGCCACGTTCTTTTTCCTGATCGTTCGAGTCCATAACGCGCTCTTGACCTTCTGCTTTACGGTCAAGGGTGCCGGACTGGCTCAGGAGTTTGTCGACCAGAGTGGTTTTACCATGGTCAACGTGGGCTATGATCGCGACGTTGCGCAGGTTATTAACCGCGCTGGAATTTTGCTGGTTTTGCATGCTGAGAGAGAACTCTTGTGAACACCCGTTTGTCCACGGGTCGGAAAATGCGGGTCGCAAGGGCTGGCAATTTGCCGACCATCTTGGCTCAGGGCTTGCGTCCAGTGGCTATTCTAGCATGTCGAAGGCTTCGCTGATATTACTGGAGCGCTTATCGACCTTAGTCGCCCTCAGGAAAGTTTTCGCAGCGAACCTCCATCCGCTAGAATAGCGCTTTTCCCATTGGGGCAGGAGCATGACCATCGGCAACCTGATGCGTTTGTTAAGCGATGGCGAGGTTCACTCTGGCGAGCAGCTGGGTGAAACGCTGGGTATTTCTCGTGCTGCGGTGTGGAAGCAGTTAAAAAAGCTAGAAGCGCTGGGCGTCGAATTGGTGGCCGTCAAAGGACGTGGCTATCGATTGGCGCAGCGGCTGGAGCCTTTGGAAGGCGCCAAAATCGTCGAGCGTTTGCCTGCTCAGGCGCGACATTACCTTGCACGCCTGTTTGTTGAAGATCAGTTACCTTCCAGCAATGAGTATTTGCGTCAGCGCTTTGAGCAGGGCGCAGGGCATGGCGAAGTGTGCTTGGTTGAGCTGCAAACGGCAGGGCGTGGGCGGCGCGGTCGTGTCTGGACGACGCCGTGGGGGCAGAGTTTAATGCTCTCGCTAGGCTGGCGCTTTGAATCTGGCATCGCGGTGCTTGAAGGCCTGAGTTTGGCCGTCGGGGTTGTAGTGGCTCAGGTGCTAGAGCAGCATGGCGTGGCGCCCAAGTTAAAATGGCCCAACGATATCTTGCTCTCCGAACAGGGCGATGATGCCTGCGACGAGCTTGGCAAGCTGGCCGGTATTCTGATTGAAATCACCGGGGACGCGGCAGGTCCCTGCGAGGTAGTGATCGGCATGGGCATGAATCTGTGGCTGCCTGCTGCTCAGCGAGCCGCGATCGAACAGCCGGTTGCGGCGCTTTTCGAGCGGTTGCCGGATATCTCGCGTAATCAGTTGGCCTCCGATGTCGTAGCTGGTCTATTGGCGATGCTGGCTGACTTTGAGCGTGTTGGCTTTAGCGCCTGGCAGGATGAGTGGAATCAACGTCATGCTTATGCAGGACTGCCTATTCGGGTGATCCAAGGGCAGCAGACCAGCGATGCCATCGCCGGGGAAGTAGATAAGAGTGGTAACCTTTGGGTTACCGAAAATGGTCACTCGCGACGCCTAGCCGGCGGTGAGATCAGCGTACGCAGGCGTTTATGATTCTGGATCTTGATATCGGCAACACGCTGTCAAAATGGCGGCTCAAGGATGCCGAGAGTAGCGAGATACGATCGCGCGGGGCGGTATGGACCCGTGAAGAGTGGCGACCAGGGGCTGACATCCCGGATCTTGACGTAGTGGAGGCGGTGCGTATTTCAAGCGTGGCCAGGGCGGCCGTGCTGGAAGAGACGGTTGCTTTACTGCGTCGCCGGGTGCGTCATGTGCATGTGGCACACTCAACCCATGAAGCGCTGGGGGTCGTCAACGGCTATGAGGAGCCAGGGCGTTTAGGCGTTGATCGGTGGATGGGGGCGCTGGCGGGCTATCAGTTAGCGGGCGGTTGCTGTGCGGTGGATTGTGGCAGTGCCATTACTATCGACTTTGTGTTGCCGGGCGGTAGCCATCTTGGTGGCTTTATTATCCCAGGGCTGCGCCTGATGAAGGAGAGCTTGAAGCTAGGCACCCGCAATGTGGCCATCGACCCAGAAAGCGAGGCGGATGAATTGCTAGAGCCAGGGCGGCGTACAGTTGATGCCGTCAATCATGGTATCTATATGGCGGCCGTCAGCGCGATTAATCGCATCTATAGTGAAGTCTGTGATCAGCAAGGCGTGGCGCTACCGATGCTATTAACCGGTGGCGATGCCCGGGTTGTCTCGCGGGGGGTGCAAGTGCCTCATGCGGTGTGGCCGGACATGGTTTATGGCGGTTTAGAGGCCTGTTTTCCAATGACCTTTGCTGAGCGTGCAGGCAAAATGTCAGGCGCGCCGCGAGTGCCGGAGCCTGTATCGCTAGAAAAGATTCGTGCGGGACTTGCATTCTCAATGCTGCTTTGACAGAATGCAGCGCGTTCGAAGGCGAGGCATAAGCGTCTCGCGATGTTGAAAGTGCTGATATTCAGAGTGTTGATAAGCTAAGCTTTTCATAGCTATAACGATTATCAGGCTTGACACGTTTTTGAAGGCTGGCATAATATGCCGCCACGTTGGAGAGATTCCCGAGTGGCCAAAGGGAGCAGACTGTAAATCTGCCGCGAAAGCTTCGAAGGTTCGAATCCTTCTCTCTCCACCAAGTTTATCAGGCGCTGAACTGTTCAGTGTTTGGGAATGAAAAGCCGGTAAGCGGGCGTTAGCTACTGTTTCTCGTGCAGCGGATTGTCATTCTATAGGCAAGTTCGGCGGGCGTAGTTCAATGGTAGAACCTCAGCCTTCCAAGCTGATGGTGCGGGTTCGATTCCCGCCGCCCGCTCCAGTTGATGTGTTTAGCTCATGTAGCTCAGGGGTAGAGCACACCCTTGGTAAGGGTGAGGTCGACGGTTCAATTCCGTCCATGAGCTCCATATTGCAGATAAAGCGAGCGAAGCTCGCTTTTTTTGTCTCTGCGGTCAGGTGGCTTTGATGGCGTCTGAGCGTAAAGAAGGGGTTGTCATAAGTGGCTTTCTTCGCTACCATGGCGCCCGCTGTTGTATAGGCGATTGAAAAAGACGCTTATCGATAGATGTAGATAGTTGTTGTAAAAAATAGTTGTTGTAAAAAATCAGTACGACGATACAGGCCAGTAGCTCAATTGGCAGAGCAGCGGTCTCCAAAACCGCAGGTTGGGGGTTCGATTCCCTCCTGGCCTGCCAACCTTCCCCAGGTTGGTATGTCTTTTTCCAAAATTCTTTTATCGTTCGCCGCACCCTTGAGGAGTCTCGTTTTTATGAAGCCTGGTTCTGTAAAACATGGCGCCGAGGTGCAACAGACGCGCCATGACGGGCTCAAATGGGCGGCGGTCGTAGCGCTGCTTGTCGTTGCTGTCGTTGGTAATACCTATTTCGCCGATATTGGCCTGCTCTACCGTGTGCTAGGTGTAGTGGTGTTATGTGTGATTGCGGGTTTGATCGCGCTGACCACTACCAAAGGTCGTGATTTAGTAGAGCTTGCCAGAAGCGCCAAGAAAGAGATTCAGCGCGTTGTATGGCCGACCCGAGCCGAAACCATCCAAACCACTGCCATTGTGTTAGTGGCTGTTCTGGTGGTGGGGCTAATGCTGTGGTTGATCGACACTCTTCTTGGCTGGGCGATGTCCGGCGTCATTGGTTAGGAGTTTTCATGTCCAAACGTTGGTACGTCGTTCACGCTTATTCTGGGTTTGAAAAGCATGTCATGCGCTCACTTATTGAGCGTGTGAAAATGTATGGTATGGAAGATCGCTTTGGCGAGATTCTGGTGCCGACAGAAGAAGTTGTCGAGATGCGAGACGGCAAGCGTCGTAAGAGCGAGCGCAAATTTTACCCTGGCTATGTGCTGGTTGAGATGGAGATGGCCGACGAAACATGGCATCTCGTCAACGAGACGCCGCGGGTAATGGGCTTTATCGGCGGCACAAAAGAGAAGCCAGCACCGATTACATCACGCGAAGCAGACGCTATTTTGCTGCGTGTTAAAGATGGCACCGACAAGCCGCGGCCCAAAACGATGTTTGAGCCGGGTCAGTCAGTGCGTGTTGTTGACGGGCCGTTTGCTGATTTTAACGGTGTTGTCGAAGAAGTTAATTATGAAAAGAGTCGCCTTCATGTCAGCGTGCTGATCTTTGGGCGCTCTACACCTGTTGAGTTAGAATTTTCTCAGGTTGAAAAAGAATAAGCTCTCAGGTTGAGAAAGAGTAAGCGTATTTGATTCGTGCGGAATAACTAAGTGGTTGTTTCGCTGGTACCGGGGAGCCTTCGGGCGTTACTACCCAATTGGAGCATAAACGATGGCCAAGAAAGTACAGGCTTATATCAAACTGCAGGTTGCTGCAGGTAAAGCCAATCCAAGCCCGCCGGTAGGCCCAGCACTGGGTCAGCACGGCGTGAACATCATGGAATTCTGTAAGGCGTTCAACGCCGCGACTCAAGAAATTGAGCCGGGCTTACCAACGCCAGTCGTGATCACTGTCTACTCAGACCGTAGCTTCACGTTCGTCACCAAGACACCGCCTGCTGCCGTGCTGCTGAAGAAAGCTGCTGGTATCAAGTCCGGTTCTGGTGAGCCGAACAAGAAGAAAGTCGGCACCGTGACGCGTGAGCAGCTCGAAGAGATCGCCAAAACGAAAGAGCCAGATTTAACGGCTGCGAATCTTGATGCCGCTGTGCGCACCATTGCTGGCAGTGCTCGCAGCATGGGCCTAAATGTGGAGGGTCTCTGATCATGGCTAAACTATCTAAGCGTGCGAAAATTATTCGCGAAAAAGTAGACGCCACCAAATCCTACTCTATTGAAGAGGCGGTAGCGCTGCTCTCCGAGCTGTCTACGGTTAAATTCAAAGAGTCGCTTGATGTCGCCATTAACCTGGGCGTTGACCCGCGTAAATCTGACCAAGTTGTGCGTGGCGCTACCGTCATGCCTAACGGTACTGGTAAAGATGTACGCGTTGCGGTCTTTACCCAGGGTGCCAATGCCGATGCCGCTAAAGAAGCCGGTGCCGACATCGTGGGTATGGATGACTTGGCTGAGCAAGTGAAAAAAGGCGTGATGGATTTTGACGTCGTTATCGCTTCGCCAGATGCTATGCGCGTTGTTGGTCAGTTGGGCCAGATCCTGGGTCCGCGTGGCCTGATGCCTAACCCGAAAGTTGGCACCGTAACGCCTGATGTGGCGACAGCGGTTAAAAATGCCAAAGCGGGCCAAGTGCGTTTCCGTACTGATAAAAACGGCATCATCCACACTACCCTGGGTAAAGTGGATTTTGACGTGGCAGCTATTAACGGCAACCTGGAAGCCCTGGTTGCTGACCTGAAGCGCCTCAAGCCGAGCGCGTCTAAAGGCATTTACTTCAAGAAAATGACTCTGTCCACTACCATGGGCCCGGGTTTAACAATCGATCACTCTGCTTTCGCGTAAAGCGAGTTTTCGTTGGTTTTCTTGTAGGAACCGAGCAAGAACTTTGCGGTCCCCCGTTTGGTTATTAACACTGGCCGGGGCATCGTCAAAGACCGCAGGTGCCGTGCTTAGTATGTACACTTAGTATTTTGTATATACAAGGGCGGCTTAATTGCCTCATAAGCGCCTGCGCAGATGGTGTGGCCGCCAGTTGGTTAAGCTTAAAAGCTTTCTGGTGAGCACCATCCCCAAGGCTTTCCGCATTGCAGTTTATTTGCAATTAAGAGCGGAAAGAGATGGTAACCACCGGAACCTTCTTGGGTTCCGGCACGAAGGAGTGATCACTGTGCCACTAGCACTTGAAGGCAAGAAAGCGATTGTTGCCGAGGTCAGTGAAGCGGCCAAGGGCGCACTCTCCGTCGTAGTTGCTGATTCTCGCGGCGTTACGGTTGGTAAAATGACCGATCTGCGCAAGCAAGCGCGTGAGAATGGTGTAGAGCTGCGTGTTGTTCGTAATACGCTGGCTCGCCGCGCTCTCGAGGGCACTCAGTGGGAGTGCCTGAACGATAGCTTCGTTGGTCCTACGTTGTTGGCCTTCTCTACTGATCATCCGGGCGCTGCTGCTCGTCTGTTCAAAGAGTTTGCTAAAACGGACAAGAACTTCGAAGTAAAAGCGTTGGCCTACGAAGGTGAGCTGATTCCGGCTGCTGACATCGACCGTCTGGCAACCCTACCGACACACGACGAAGCAATTGCCAAGTTGATGTCGGTGATGAAAGAAGCCTCCGCTGGCAAGCTGGTTCGTACTCTGGCCGCGTTGCGCGACCAGAAGCAAGAAGCAGAAGCTGCCTAAGCAGCGTTTCTTGCAGGTGGCGTGAACGATTTAGTCGCGACGCTGCCTGAACCGAGCAATGAATCCTGAGTCCTCGGCTGACCGAGACTCCCGCAAAGTTAGGAATGAAACAATGGCACTGTCTAAAGACGATATCATCAATGCTGTAGCCGACATGTCCGTAATGGAAGTTGTCGAGCTGATCGAAGCAATGGAAGAGAAATTCGGCGTTTCTGCAGCGGCTGCCGTAATGGCTGGTCCGGCTGCTGGCGGCGAAGTAGCTGAAGAACAGACTGAATTTGACGTCGTTCTGACCGCTGCTGGCGACAAGAAAGTTAACGTGATCAAAGCGGTTCGTGAGATCACTGGCCTTGGCTTGAAAGAAGCTAAAGGCGCTGTTGACGGCGCTCCGGCGACCATCAAAGAAGGTCTGTCTAAAGACGACGCTGAAGCAGCTAAAGCGAAGCTGGAAGAAGCGGGCGCAACCGTCGAGCTCAAGTAATTCTTGTGCGGACGGCTTTACGCGCTGCGTAAGCTTCCACGGCTGGCGGCGGGATATCCCGCTGCCGGCCTTTTTCTGTTGTAACTGATGTTTGTTAACAGTAATGCTGCTGGCAAATGATAGAAGCGACAGAAAGTAAAAGCGTTATTGAAATAGTGTTATCGACTACAGTGTTATCGAACTAGATTTTCGACGGCGAGCTACCGATTTAGGAGCTTGCTGTCTGCGTCTGACGAAGCCCGCCGGGCAGCGATGACCACGCATCGGTCACCCATGGTGAACAAGCTGGGGAATACAGATGGCTTACTCATATACTGAGAAAAAACGCATCCGCAAGGATTTCGGCAAACTGCCCCAAGTGATGGATGTGCCTTACTTGCTGGCGATCCAGCTTGATTCCTATTACGACTTCCTCCAGCAAGATCGTTCGCCCGACGAGCGTCACGAGGTCGGTCTGCACGCGGCATTCAAGTCCGTGTTTCCGATTGAGAGCTTCTCCGGCAATGCAGCGCTTGAGTATGTCAGCTACCGCTTCGGTACGCCGGCGTTCGATGTTAAGGAGTGCCAGCTGCGCGGCGTGACTTACTCCGCCCCGCTGCGCGTCAAGGTTCGCTTGATCATCTATGATCGCGACTCTTCGAACAAAGCAATTAAAGATATCAAAGAGCAAGAAGTCTACATGGGGGAAATCCCCCTGATGACTGAGAACGGTACCTTTGTAATTAACGGTACTGAGCGGGTTATCGTTTCCCAGCTCCACCGCTCGCCCGGTGTGTTCTTCGATCACGACAAAGGTAAGAGTCACTCTTCCGGCAAGCTGCTCTACTCAGCCCGTGTGATTCCTTACCGTGGTTCCTGGTTGGACTTCGAGTTTGACCCCAAAGACAACGTCTTTGTACGTATTGACCGTCGCCGCAAACTGCCGGCCTCGGTACTGATGCGTGCGTTGGGTATGAACACCGAAGAGATCCTTGCCGAGTTCTTTGAAACCAGCGTCTTCCACATTGAGAAATCCGGTTTCTCTGTGGAGCTAGTGCCGTCGCGCCTGCGCGGCGAAACGGCTACCTTCGACATCAAGGATGGCGAAGGTAATGTGATCGTTGAAGAGGGTCGTCGGATTACCCAGAAGCACATTCGCCAGCTTGAAAAAGCCGGCCTTGAGCGTCTGGACGTGCCGATGGAGTACCTGTTCGGCAAAACCCTGGCCAAAGATCAAATCGATTCCAAAACGGGCGAGCTGATCTGTCCGTGTAATACCGAGATCACCCCTGAAGTGCTTGAGCGTATGGCCCAGGGCGGCATTACCCTGGTAGAGACGCTTTACACCAACGATCTCGACTGCGGCTCTTTCATCTCCGACACTCTGAAGCTGGATGCTACAAATTCAGCACTAGAGGCGTTGGTCGAAATTTACCGCATGATGCGTCCCGGCGAGCCGCCCACCAAAGAGTCTGCCGAAACGCTGTTTAACAACCTGTTCTTCAGTGAAGACCGCTACGACCTGTCGGGCGTTGGCCGCATGAAGTTCAACCGCCGCCTGCGTCGTGATATCGACACCGGCTCCGGCGTGCTGGATCGCAAAGACATCCTGGATGTGCTGCGCGAATTGATCAGTATCCGTAACGGCTTCGGTGACGTCGACGATATCGATCACCTGGGTAACCGCCGTATTCGCTGCGTTGGCGAAATGGCCGAGAACCAGTTCCGCGTTGGCTTGGTACGTGTGGAGCGTGCGGTGAAAGAGCGTCTTTCCATGGCGGAAAGCGAAGGCCTGATGCCCCAAGATCTGATCAACGCCAAGCCGGTTGCGGCGGCGGTGAAAGAGTTCTTTGGCTCCAGCCAGCTTTCCCAGTTTATGGATCAGAACAACCCGCTTTCCGAGGTTACCCACAAGC
The DNA here is from genome assembly GCF_976980765.1 of Halomonas sp. NYA30. NCBI lineage: Bacteria > Pseudomonadati > Pseudomonadota > Gammaproteobacteria > Oceanospirillales > Halomonadaceae > Halomonas > Halomonas sp. NYA30. Next base: position 194,560 of record NZ_OZ334477.1, read on the forward strand.
GTCGTGTGTCCGCACTCGGCCCCGGTGGTTTGACCCGCGAGCGCGCTGGCTTCGAAGTACGTGACGTTCACGCCACGCACTACGGGCGTCTATGCCCAATCGAAACGCCAGAAGGCCCGAACATCGGTCTGATTAACTCGCTGGCCACCTACAGCCACACTAACAGCTACGGTTTCCTTGAAACGCCGTACCGTAAAGTGGTTGATCGTCAGTTGACCGACGATATCGTTCACCTCTCGGCGATCGAAGAGGGCGATTTCGTTATCGCCCAGGCGTCAGCAGCGGTAGATGAGTCCAACAAGCTAAGTGATGACCTGGTTCAAGTTCGTCACCGCGGTGAAACCACCTTTATGCGTCCTGAACAAGTGACGCTAATGGACGTATCACCACGTCAGGTTGTCTCCGTTGCAGCGGCATTGATTCCGTTCCTGGAGCACGATGACGCCAACCGCGCCTTGATGGGTTCTAACATGCAGCGTCAGGCGGTCCCGACCCTGCGTGCTGATAAGCCGTTGGTAGGTACGGGCATGGAGCGCTTTGTTGCCCGTGACTCCGGCGTCTGTGCGGTGGCCAATCGCGGCGGCGTGATTGATTCCGTGGATGCGCGTCGTGTGGTGGTACGGGTTAATGAAGATGAAATTATCGGCGGTGAAGCCGGTGTTGATATCTACAACCTGACCAAGTACACCCGCTCGAACCAGAACACCTGTATGAACCAGCGCCCCATCGTGCGGCCTGGTGACAACGTGGCGCGTGGCGATATTCTCGCCGACGGCCCGTCTGTCGACATGGGTGACCTGGCCCTTGGCCAGAACATGCGCATCGCATTTATGCCCTGGAACGGTTACAACTTCGAGGACTCGATCCTGCTTTCCGAGCGGGTCGTGCAAGAAGACCGTTTCACGACGATCCACATTCAGGAACTGACCTGTGTGTCTCGCGACACCAAGTTGGGCTCGGAAGAGATTACCTCCGATATCCCGAACGTGGGTGAGTCTGCGCTTTCCAAACTGGATGAGGCGGGCGTTGTTTACATCGGTGCTGAAGTTGGCCCCGGCGACATTCTGGTCGGTAAGGTGACACCGAAGGGTGAAACCCAGTTAACGCCAGAAGAGAAGCTGTTGCGTGCCATCTTTGGTGAGAAAGCGTCTGACGTTAAAGATACTTCCCTGCGTGCCCCGACCGGCATGAAAGGTACGGTCATCGACGTTCAGGTGTTTACTCGTGACGGCGTTGATAAAGACTCTCGCGCACTATCCATTGAGCGTACGCAGCTTGATGAAGTGCGTAAGGATCTGCAAGAGACGTACCGGATTGCTGAAGACGCCACGTTTGAGCGCCTACAGCGCACCCTTGATGGCCAAGCTGTCAATGGCGGCCCGAACCTCAAAAAAGGCGACGTGCTAGACGAGGCGTACCTGGATGAGCTGCCGCGTCAGCAGTGGTTCAAACTGCGCATGCAGGATGAGTCCTACAATGAGTTGTTGGCTCAGGCCGACGAGCAGCTTGAAAACCGTCGTAAAGAGATGGATGAGCGCTTTGAAGATAAGAAGCGCAAGCTGACCCAGGGCGATGACCTTGCTCCGGGCGTGCTGAAAATCGTCAAAGTCTATATGGCGGTTAAGCGTCGCATCCAGCCAGGCGACAAGATGGCGGGTCGTCACGGTAATAAAGGTGTTATCTCGGCAATTATGCCGATCGAAGACATGCCGTTTGATGAGAAGGGTGAGCCGGTCGACGTGGTGCTGAACCCGCTGGGTGTACCGTCGCGTATGAACGTCGGTCAGATTCTTGAAACCCACTTGGGTATGGCGGCACGTGGCTTGGGCGTCAAGATCGAAGCCATGCTGCGCGACGCACGCGGTCAGCAAGTCGCGGAGATTCGTGACTTCCTGGGGCAGATCTACAATACGCAAGGTACGCGTGTTGAAGATCTCGATTCCCTGACCGACGATGAGATTATCGCTCTGGCGAAGAACCTCAAAGGTGGTGTGCCGATGGCCACGCCGGTGTTTGACGGTGCCAAAGAGCACGAAATCAAACACCTGCTGAAGCTGGCGGACATCCCTGAATCGGGTCAGATGGCCCTGTTCGATGGCCGTACCGGTGACGCCTTTGATCGTCCGGTTACCGTCGGCTACATGTACATGTTGAAGCTTAACCACTTGGTAGACGACAAGATGCACGCGCGTTCTACCGGTTCTTACTCGCTGGTTACCCAGCAGCCCTTGGGTGGTAAGGCGCAATTCGGTGGTCAGCGCTTCGGTGAGATGGAAGTGTGGGCGTTGGAAGCATACGGCGCCGCATACACGCTACAAGAGATGCTCACCGTCAAGTCGGACGACGTCGAAGGCCGCACCAAGATGTATAAAAACATCGTGGATGGCGACCACACCATGCAGGCAGGCATGCCGGAATCCTTCAACGTACTGGTGAAGGAAATCCGCTCGCTGGGCATCGATATCGAGTTAGAGAGCTAGGAGCCGTCCCATGAAAGATTTGGTGAAAGTACTCAAATCGCAGTCTCAGTCCGAAGAGTTTGACGCGATCAAGATTACCCTGGCGTCGCCGGACATGATTCGCTCCTGGTCGTTTGGCGAGGTGAAGAAGCCTGAGACCATCAACTACCGTACCTTTAAGCCGGAGCGGGACGGTCTGTTCTGCGCCAAGATTTTTGGTCCGGTAAAAGACTATGAGTGCTTGTGCGGCAAATATAAGCGCATGAAGCACCGTGGTATTATCTGCGAAAAATGCGGCGTTGAAGTGACCAAGGCCGCCGTGCGTCGTGAGCGCATGGGGCACATTGAGCTGGCTTCTCCGGTTGCTCACATTTGGTTTTTGAAGTCACTGCCGTCGCGTATTGGCATGTTCCTCGATATGACCCTGCGTGATATCGAGCGCGTGCTGTACTTCGAAAGCTTTGTCGTGATCGATCCCGGCATGACCACGCTGGAGCGTGGTCAGCTGCTCAACGATGAGCAGTACTTCGAAGCATTAGAAGAGTTCGGCGATGACTTCGATGCCCGTATGGGTGCCGAAGCCGTTCAAGAGCTACTCAAAGATATCGATCTGGAAGAAGAGATTAACCACCTGCGTGAAGAAATTCCGCAGACCAACTCTGAAACTAAGATCAAGAAGCTTTCTAAGCGCCTGAAGCTGCTGGAAGCCTTCTACCACTCTGGCAATGCGCCGGCGTGGATGGTTATGGAAGTGCTGCCCGTGCTGCCGCCGGACCTTCGTCCGTTGGTACCACTGGACGGTGGCCGGTTCGCGACCTCTGATTTGAACGACCTTTACCGTCGCGTGATCAACCGTAACAACCGCTTGAAGCGTCTGCTTGACCTCAATGCGCCGGATATTATCGTGCGCAACGAGAAGCGGATGCTGCAGGAGGCGGTCGATGCACTGCTTGATAACGGCCGTCGCGGTCGTGCGATCACGGGCTCTAACAAGCGTCCGTTGAAATCGCTCGCCGATATGATCAAAGGTAAGCAGGGCCGTTTCCGTCAGAACTTGCTGGGTAAGCGTGTTGACTACTCGGGCCGTTCGGTCATTACCGTAGGACCGACCCTGCGTCTGCACCAGTGTGGTTTGCCGAAGAAAATGGCGCTTGAGCTGTTCAAGCCGTTTATCTACTCCAAGCTACAGTCGCTGGGCTACGCTTCAACGATCAAAGCCGCCAAGAAGATGGTCGAGCGTGAGCTGCCGGAAGTGTGGGACATCCTCGCCGATGTTATCCGCGAACACCCGGTACTGCTTAACCGCGCACCCACGCTGCACCGTCTGGGTATCCAGGCGTTTGAGCCGCTGTTGATCGAAGGTAAAGCGATCCAGCTACACCCGCTGGTATGTGCCGCCTACAACGCCGACTTTGACGGTGACCAGATGGCGGTACACGTACCGCTGACCCTGGAAGCCCAGCTTGAAGCGCGTGCGCTGATGATGGCCACCAACAACGTGCTGTCGCCCGCTAACGGCGAGCCGATCATCGTGCCGTCGCAAGACGTTGTTCTGGGTCTCTATTACATGACCCGCGAAAAGATCAACGCGAAAGGCGAAGGCATGGTGTTCTCTGACCTTAATGAGGTCGAGCGCGCCTTTGGCACCCAGTCAGTATCGCTACACGCACGGGTTAAAGTGCGTCTAGATGAGATCGACATTGAAGAAGAGACCGGCGAGCGTAGCTTCCACCGCCGTATTTACGACACCACGGTCGGTCGTGCACTGCTGTTCCGCATTCTTCCGGAAGGTGTCCCCTTCGCGCTGATCGATCAGCCGATGAAGAAGAAGGCGATCTCCAGCCTGATCAACGAAGTCTATCGTCGTGCCGGCCTTAAGCCGACCGTCATCTTCGCTGACCAGCTGATGTACACCGGCTTTCGCTTGGCGACTTGGTCTGGTGCCTCTATCGGTGTTAACGACTTCGTTATCCCCGAAGCGAAAACCGAAATCGTTGACGCGGCGGAAGCCGAAGTTAAAGAGATCGAAGACCAGTTCTCTTCTGGCCTAGTAACAGCGGGTGAGAAGTACAACAAGGTTATCGATATCTGGTCGAAGGCGAACGATAAAGTGGCTAAGGCGATGATGGTCGGCATCTCGAAAGAGACCGTTATCGATCGTGATGGCAACGAGGTTGAGCAAGATTCGTTCAACAGCGTCTTTATCATGGCCGACTCCGGTGCTCGTGGTTCGGCTGCCCAGATTCGTCAGCTTGCTGGTATGCGTGGCCTGATGGCCAAGCCGGATGGCTCGATCATTGAAACGCCGATCGTCGCCAACTTCCGTGAAGGTCTGAACGTACTGCAGTACTTCATCTCGACTCACGGTGCACGTAAAGGTCTGGCGGATACGGCCCTGAAAACGGCCAACTCCGGTTACCTGACGCGTCGTTTGGTCGATGTGGCGCAAGATTTGGTTATCACTGAGGTTGATTGTGGTACCGAAAATGGCTTGACACTGCACCCGATCATCGAAGGCGGCGACATCATTGTACCGCTCTCCCAGCGTGTACTAGGTCGCGTGGTTGCGCAGGATGTCGTGCATCCGGGCAGCGGCGAAGTATTGATCGCTAAAGGGACATTGCTCGACGAGAAGTGGTGTGCAGAGCTCGACACCATGGGCGTCGACGAAATTATCGTACGCTCCACGATTACTTGTGAGACCGCACATGGCGTGTGTGCCTCCTGTTACGGCCGTGACTTGGCCCGTGGCCACCAGGTCAACATCGGTGAAGCTGTCGGCGTTATCGCTGCCCAGTCAATTGGTGAGCCGGGTACCCAGCTGACCATGCGTACCTTCCACATCGGCGGCGCAGCATCGCGTTCATCAGCCGTGGATAGCGTACAAGTGAAGCACGGCGGCAAGGTTCGCCTGCACAACATCAAGCATGTTGAGCGTGGTGACGGCAAGCTAGTGGTGGTCTCTCGTTCGAGCGCCTTGGCTGTTGCGGATGACCATGGTCGTGAACGCGAGTACTACAAGCTGCCTTACGGCGCCGAACTCTCGGTACGCGACGGTGACGTCGTGGATGCCGGTGCCATAGTCGCCAAGTGGGACCCGCACACGCACCCGATCGTTGCCGAAGTAGAGGGTAAGGCGCAGTTCATCGATCTTGACGAAGGTGTCACCATGCACCGTAGCGTCGATGAGATGACTGGCTTGTCCTCTATTGAGGTGATCGAGTCTGCAGCGCGCCCCATGGCTGGTCGCGATAAGCGCCCGATGGTCATGCTGCAAGACAGCGCTGGTGAGTACGTATCTGTCTCCGGTTCGAACACGCCGGTGCAGTACTTGCTGCCTGGCAACTCGATTATTTCGGTCGACGATGGTGTCACTATCGGTGTGGGTGAAGTCGTTGCCCGTATCCCGGTAGAAGCCTCGGCGAACAAAGATATCACCGGTGGTCTGCCACGCGTTGCTGACTTGTTTGAGGCGCGTAAGCCGAAAGAGTCGTCTATCCTGGCGGAAATCAGCGGTGTCGTTAGCTTTGGTAAAGAGACTAAAGGCAAGCGTCGCCTGATGATTACCCCGGAATCCGGCGATCCGTTTGAAGCCTTGATTCCGAAGTGGCGTCAAATTGCCGTCTTTGAAGGCGAAACGGTTGAGAAGGGGGAAGTCATTTCTGATGGCCCGAGCAACCCCCATGACATCCTGCGTTTATTGGGTGTTGAGGAGCTCGCCAAGTACATTACGGCAGAAGTACAAGACGTTTACCGTCTCCAGGGCGTTGGTATCAACGATAAGCACATTGAAGTGATTGTGCGTCAGATGCTGCGTAAGGTAGAGATTGCTGATTCAGGCGACTCTGATTTCATCACGGGCGATCAAGCCGAGCTTGTGCGTGTGCTGGAACAGAATGAACGTCTTGAAAAAGAGAAGAAATTCCCAGCCAAGTACCAACGCATGTTGCTGGGTATTACTAAGGCCAGCTTGGCCACCGAGTCGTTCATTTCCGCGGCCTCCTTCCAGGAGACCACCCGCGTATTGACCGAAGCAGCGGTGACCGGTAAGCGTGATTACCTGCGCGGCCTGAAAGAAAACGTGGTGGTTGGTCGTCTAATACCAGCAGGTACGGGCTTGACTCACCACGCAGAACGCCGTCGCAAGCGCGAAGGCGTTGAGCAACTGTTGAACCCCTCGGCGACCGAGGTAGAGCAGGAGCTAGGTGCCCAGTTAACCGCTCTCGACTCTGACGACGAGCTGTAAATTTGGTGCTTAAAACAAGCAGTAAAATTAGTAAGTAGCATAAGTTGCTGACCTAAAAACGTCACCTTGCTGGTAAAACCGCCAGCAAGGCTTGACGGCACCTAGGGTCAGCCTTTAGAATGCGCAGCCTTTAACAGTGGGGTGGGTGCGCCCGCATCCGCTGCACGTATTTGTTAAAAAGGCTACTTGTTGAAAGACAAGGCAACCATTGGAGTCAGCTAAACACCATGGCAACGATTAATCAGCTAGTGCGCAAGCCGCGCAAGCGCCCCGTCACTAAAAGTGACGTGCCCGCGCTGCAGGCCTGTCCGCAAAAGCGCGGCGTATGTACGCGCGTTTACACTACTACCCCGAAGAAGCCGAACTCGGCCCTGCGTAAGGTTTGCCGTGTGCGCCTTACCAACGGTTTCGAAGTGTCTTCTTACATCGGTGGTGAAGGTCACAACCTTCAAGAACACTCTGTCGTTTTGATTCGTGGCGGTCGTGTAAAGGATTTGCCAGGTGTGCGTTATCACACCGTTCGTGGCGCCCTTGACACCTCTGGCGTTCAAAATCGTCGTCAGGGTCGTTCTAAATACGGTACTAAGCGTCCTAAGTCCTAATAAGGCTGGGGTAGCTGTATAGCATGGCCGATTTTATTGGGTGTGCTGAGTAGCGATTATCACGAATTTGACGGTCTGATAAGAGTAAGGTCGGGCGACGCTTTGTCTTAGTACAAGCTCATGAGTTCCGGGTTTACCTGAAAGATCCTTAATTGAGGGCTTATCATGCCTAGAAGAAGAGTAGTAGCTAAACGCGAAATCCTGCCGGATCCTAAGTTCGGAAGTGAGCGTCTGGCGAAGTTCATGAACCACCTGATGGTCAGCGGCAAAAAGTCCATAGCTGAGCGTATCGTCTACGGTGCGTTGGACAAGGTTGCCGATCGTAGTAAAGAAGATCCGCTGGAGATCTTCGACAAAGCGCTGGAAGCCATCCAGCCCATGGTCGAAGTGAAGTCGCGCCGCGTTGGTGGTGCGACCTATCAGGTGCCGGTTGAAGTACGTCCGTCTCGTCGCCAAGCGCTAGCAATGCGCTGGCTGGTAGACGCGGCGCGTCGTCGCGGTGAGAAAACCATGGTGCAGCGTCTAGCAGGCGAAATGCTGGATGCCGCGGAAGGTAAAGGTTCTGCCGTTAAGAAGCGCGAAGACGTGCATCGCATGGCAGAAGCCAACAAGGCCTTCTCGCACTACCGTTTCTAAAATCGGTGTTTCTAGAAACTGCGTTTCTAAGCACGGCGTTTTTAAGTACGGCTTTATGGTTTTTATATGCACGTTGTTCAGCATGGCGAAGTGTTTGCTGAGTCGCGTTGTTGCAACGCATTAGTTGCAATACCCAGCCGCTACCATGCAGTGGTAGCGGCGGACGCATAAGCCTCGCTTGCATACGTCGCTAAATTAACGAGCATCGCCAACAAACGGGAGTTTCACCGTGGCACGCAAGACTCCACTAAATCGCTATCGTAATATCGGTATCGTCGCTCACGTTGACGCGGGTAAGACTACGACGACTGAGCGGGTACTGTTCTACACCGGCCTTTCCCACAAAGTGGGCGAAGTGCACGACGGTGCTGCGACCATGGACTGGATGGAGCAGGAGCAGGAGCGTGGTATCACTATCACCTCAGCTGCAACTACCTGTTTCTGGCAGGGCATGAACAAGCAGTTCCCTGAGCACCGTATTAACATTATCGACACCCCAGGGCACGTTGACTTCACGATCGAAGTTGAACGTTCTTTGCGCGTACTTGATGGCGCGGTTGTTGTACTGTGCGGTTCTTCCGGCGTTCAGCCGCAGACCGAAACTGTATGGCGCCAGGCCAATAAGTACGAAGTGCCGCGCATGGTCTTTGTCAACAAAATGGACCGTACCGGTGCTGATTTCTTCATGGTTGTCGACCAGTTGAAAGAGCGTCTGGGTGCTAATGCTGTGCCGATCCAGATTAACTGGGGCACGGAAGAAGACTTTAAAGGTGTTATCGACCTTATTCAGATGAAAGCCATCCTGTGGGATGAAGAAAGTCTGGGTATGACCTATGACCTCGTGGATATTCCTGCTGAGCTACAAGAAACAGCAGAAAAGTATCGCGAAGAGATGGTCGAGGCTGCTGCCGAAGGCTCTGATGAGCTGATGGAGAAATACCTTGAAGGCGGCGAGCTAACGATTGAAGAGATCAAAGCTGGTCTGCGTGCGCGCACTCTGGCTAACGATATCGTTCTGGTTACCTGTGGTTCTGCCTTTAAGAACAAGGGTGTTCAGGCCGTGCTGGATGGCGTTATCGAATTCATGCCTTCGCCGACAGAAGTTAAGGCGATCGAAGGTGAGTTGGATGATAAAAACGGCACCGTTGATACCCGTGAAGCGGACGACAGTGCACCGTTTGCGGCGTTGGCATTTAAAATCGCCACCGACCCCTTCGTTGGTACGCTGACCTTTATCCGCGTCTACTCGGGCGTTCTGAAATCTGGCGACGGTGTTTATAACTCCGTTAAGCAGAAGAAGGAGCGCGTTGGCCGTATCGTTCAGATGCACGCCAACTCCCGTGAAGAGATCAAAGAAGTACTGGCGGGCGATATCGCCGCTTGTATCGGTCTCAAGGACGTCACCACCGGTGATACCCTGTGCGACATCGATAACAAAATTGTTCTCGAGCGTATGGAGTTCCCGGATCCGGTTATCTCGGTTGCTGTAGAGCCTAAATCTAAGGCAGACCAAGAGAAGATGGGTGTCGCTCTGGGCAAGCTTGCTCAGGAAGATCCCTCCTTCCAGGTTAAAACCGACGAAGAAACCGGCCAGACGATTATTTCTGGTATGGGTGAGCTTCACCTGGACATCCTCGTTGACCGTATGCGTCGCGAGTTTAAGGTTGAAGCCAATATCGGTAAGCCGCAGGTTGCCTATCGCGAAACGATTCGCGGCAGCATTGAGCAAGAAGGCAAGTTCGTGCGTCAGTCCGGTGGTCGTGGTCAGTACGGTCACGTTTGGCTACGTATTGAACCGCTGACTAAAGAAGAGAAGGGTGAAGGCGAAGATGAAATCTTCTTCAAATTCACTTCTGAAATCGTGGGTGGTGCGGTTCCGAAGGAATACGTTCCCGCGGTTGAGAAGGGTGCTTACGAGCAGCTCAAAAACGGTGTCATCGCGGGTTACCCGATGATCGACGTTAAAGTGTCGCTGTTCGACGGCTCCTTCCACGACGTGGACTCCAACGAGACTGCGTTTAAGATTGCTTCTTCTATGGCAGTGAAAGAAGGTGCCAGGAAGGCCAAGGCCGTGCTGCTGGAGCCGGTGATGAAGGTCGAAATCGTGACCCCCGAAGAATTTATGGGTGACGTCATGGGCGACCTGAGCCGTCGTCGCGGCTTGGTGCAGGGCATGGATGACTCTTCTTCTGGTAAAGTCATTCGTGCAACGGTGCCACTGGGCGAGATGTTCGGTTATGCAACCGATCTGCGCTCACAAACCCAGGGCCGTGCGAGCTACTCTATGGAGTTCTCGAAGTACGACGAGGCGCCCTCCAGCGTCGTTGAAGCCGTCATCAATCAAAACGGTTAACCGTTAGCTAACGTAAAGAGGTTATAGCAGTGGCTAAGGAAAAATTTGAACGTTCCAAACCGCACGTCAACGTCGGCACCATTGGTCACGTCGACCACGGTAAAACGACTCTGACAGCGGCCCTAACCCGCGTGTCTGCTGAGGTTTTCGGCGGCGACTGGCGTGAATTTGATACCATCGATAACGCTCCTGAAGAGCGCGAGCGCGGTATCACGATCGCTACTTCCCACGTGGAATATCAGTCTGAAGAGCGTCACTACGCTCACGTTGACTGCCCAGGACACGCTGACTACGTCAAGAACATGATCACCGGTGCTGCGCAGATGGACGGCGCGATCCTGGTATGTTCTGCCGCAGACGGCCCGATGCCGCAAACTCGCGAGCACATCCTGCTGTCTCGTCAGGTTGGCGTACCGTTCATCGTTGTGTTCCTGAACAAAGCGGACATGGTCGATGACGAAGAGCTGCTCGAGCTGGTAGAAATGGAAGTTCGCGAACTTCTAGACCAGTACGACTTCCCGGGCGACGACACGCCGATCATCACTGGTTCTGCCTTGATGGCGCTGAACGGTGAAGATGAGAACGGCATGGGTACTACTGCGGTAGCTAACCTGATCAAAGCTCTGGACGAGTACATTCCTGAGCCGGAGCGTGCTATCGACCAGCCGTTCCTGATGCCGATTGAAGACGTGTTCTCTATCTCTGGTCGCGGTACTGTTGTTACCGGTCGTGTAGAGCGCGGCATCGTTAAAGCGGGCGAAGAAGTGGAAATCGTGGGCATCCGCGACACCACCAAAACGATCGTTACCGGTGTTGAAATGTTCCGTAAACTGCTCGACGAAGGTCGTGCTGGTGAGAACGTTGGCGCCCTGCTGCGTGGTACTAAGCGTGATGACGTCGAGCGTGGCCAAGTATTGGCCAAGCCGGGCACCATCAACCCGCACACTACCTTCGAAGCAGAAGTTTACGTACTGTCCAAAGAAGAGGGTGGTCGTCACACGCCTTTCTTCAAGGGCTACCGTCCCCAGTTCTACTTCCGTACCACCGATGTAACCGGTACTTGTGAACTGCCGGAAGGCGTTGAAATGGTCATGCCGGGTGACAACGTTCAGATGGTTGTTACCTTGATCGCTCCGATCGCAATGGACGAAGGTTTGCGCTTCGCTATTCGTGAAGGCGGCCGTACTGTCGGTGCTGGCGTTGTGGCCAAGATCGTCAAGTAAGCTACATGCTTGAATGATGAAGGGGGCTCTGATGAGCCCCCTTTTCTGCGCACCAACAGCAAATGTTTGACATGGGCTTTTGGCGTGCCTATAATGCGCATCCTTTGAATGCGTGGGTAGACGGCTCGCGCCGTCGACATCCATTGGAGTTTAAGGCAAATGCAGAACCAAAAGATTCGCATTCGGTTGAAAGCATTCGACCATCGCCTGATCGATCAGTCCACAGCGGAAATTGTTGAAACTGCTAAGCGTACTGGTGCTCAGGTTCGTGGCCCGATCCCGCTGCCGACCAATCGCGAGCGTTACACCATCCTGATCTCGCCGCACGTCAACAAAGATGCGCGTGACCAGTATGAGATTCGTACGCACAAGCGTGTGCTCGACATTGTTGAGCCGACCGAGAAAACTGTTGACGCTTTGATGAAGCTTGATCTCGCCGCAGGCGTAGACGTGCAAATCAAACTCAACTAATTACACTAGTCACTTTGCGGCCCAGCGCTCATCGCTCTTTATAAAGAGTTGGCATGAGCAGCAGCCGCCGCGCCGTGAGGCGCCATACAATGTGCTAGTGGAATGCTCTGGAAAGGGCAGCCATAGCGGGTGATAGCCCCGTACACTATAGGAGACTGAGTATGACTATCGGTTTAGTCGGTAAAAAGGCCGGGATGACCCGTGTCTTTACCGAAGACGGCGCGTCTGTGCCCGTAACCGTTATTGAAGTTGATCCTAATCGTGTTACACGCGTTAAATCTGTCGAATCTGACGGTTACGCAGCGATTCAGGTCACATCTGGCTCTCGCAAAGCGAAGCACCTCACCAAAGCGCAAGCGGGTCAGTTTGCCAAGGCGGGTGTTGAAGCTGGTCGTGCACTGATGGAATTTCGTCTTGCAGAAGGCGAAACAATTCCTGAAGTGGGCGGCGAAATCACCGTATCCCTCTTCGAAGCTGGTCAAATGGTTGACGTGACTGGCACCTCTAAGGGTAAAGGCTTCCAGGGTGCTGTTAAGCGCTGGAATTTCCGTACCCAAGACATGACTCACGGTAACTCTCTGTCGCATCGCGCGCCGGGTTCTATCGGCATGTGTCAGACTCCGGGTCGCGTTTTCAAAGGCAAAAAGATGGCCGGTCAAATGGGTAACGCCCGTTGCACCGTGCAGAGCCTTGAGATCGTCCGTGTCGACGCCGAGCGTAACCTGCTGCTGATTAAAGGCGCCGTACCGGGTGCTCCCGGTAGTGACGTTATCGTTCGCAGCGCCGTGAAAGCAGGCTGAAGGGGATAATTACCAATGAATCTGAATCTTGCTGCAGGCGCGGGTACCGTTGAAGTAGCCGACGCCACTTTTGGCAAAGAATTCAACGAAGCGCTTGTTCACCAGGTTGTCACTGCCTATTTGGCGGCTGGTCGTCAGGGAACCCGCGCACAAAAGAGTCGTTCCGACGTTCGTGGCGGTGGTAAGAAGCCGTGGCGTCAGAAAGGCACCGGTCGTGCACGTGCCGGTACCATCCGCTCTCCGCTATGGCGTAGTGGTGGCGTAACCTTCGCGGCGCGTCCGCAAGACTACACCCAGAAGGTTAACCGCAAGATGTACCGTGCAGCGATGCGCTCCATCTTGTCTGAGCTGGTACGTCAAGAGCGTTTAGTCGCGATTGAAGAGTTCGTCGTCGATGCGCCTAAGACCAAGCAGGTAGCTGCCAAGCTGAAAGAGCTCAACCTTGAAAAAGTGTTGATCGTCACTGAAGAAATCGACGAGAAGCTCTATTTGGCCGCACGCAACCTTCCCCACGTTGACGTGGTGGATGTCGCGGCAGCTGACCCGGTAAGCCTGGTAGCCTTTGATAAGGTCCTGATTACCGTCTCCGCCCTGCGTAAATTCGAGGAGAAGCTGGCATGAACCAGGAACGCGTATTTAAGGTTCTGCTTGGGCCGCACGTGACCGAAAAGGCCGCAATGGCAGCCGAGCGCAACCAGTACGTTTTCAAGGTAGCATCTGATGCTACCAAGCCCGAGATCAAAAAGGCCGTTGAAGCACTCTTCGGCAAAAAGGTCGGTAGTGTTCAGGTTCTGAACATGAAGGGTAAAACAAAGCGTACTGCGAACGGCGTTGGCCTGCGTAAGGGTTACCGCAAAGCGTATGTGACCCTGGCTGCGGGTGAAACGCTCGAAGACTTCTCTGGCGCCGAATAAGGGCAGGAGTACGGATAATGGCAATCGTCAAGACCAAACCCACTTCCGCCGGTCGTCGCCACGTCGTCAAGATCGTTGGCGAGGAACTGTTTAAAGGCCGTGCCTATGCACCGCTTTTGGAAAAACAGTCCAAGTCCGGCGGCCGGAATAACTACGGTCGTATCACCACCCGCCACGTGGGCGGTGGTCATCGTCACCACTATCGGTTGATCGATTTCAAGCGTACCAAGGATGGCATTCCTGCCACCGTTGAGCGCCTGGAGCACGATCCCAACCGCAGTGCGCACATTGCACTGCTGAAGTATGCCGATGGTGAACGTCGTTACATCATTGCACCGAAAGGTGTCAGCGCGGGTGACGTGCTGGAATCTGGTGTTAACGCGTCAATCAAGAAAGGCAATGCCTTGCCGCTGCGTAACGTTCCGCTGGGTTCTACGGTGCACTGCATCGAACTCAAGCCGGGCAAAGGTGCGCAGATTGCTCGCAGTGCCGGTACAAGCGCCCAGTTGGTTGCTCGTGAAGGTAACTATGCCACCTTGCGTCTTCGCTCTGGCGAAATGCGTAAAGTGTTGGCCGAGTGCCGCGCGACGTTGGGTGAAGTGAGCAACTCTGAGCACAGCCTGCGTCAACTTGGCAAGGCCGGTGCGAAGCGCTGGAGAGGCGTGCGTCCGACTGTTCGCGGTGTCGCGATGAACCCAGTCGATCACCCACACGGTGGTGGCGAAGGCCGCACCAGTGGTGGTCGTCACCCGGTATCCCCATGGGGTGTGCCGACTAAGGGTCACAAGACGCGTAAGAACAAGCGCACCGACAAGCTGATCATTCGTCGTCGTAATAAGACGCGTTGATCTAAATTGCCAAGACATTAAGAGGTAACGGCTGTGCCACGTTCACTAAAGAAAGGTCCCTTCATTGACCTTCATCTTTTGAAGAAGGTAGAGGCTGCAGTGGAGAAGAGCGATCGCAAACCAATTAAGACTTGGTCGCGTCGTTCTATGATCCTGCCCAATATGGTAGGCCTCACTATCGCGGTCCATAATGGTCGCCAACACGTCCCGGTGCACGTCTCCGAGGAAATGGTTGGCCACAAATTGGGCGAATTCGCTGCTACTCGCACTTATCGCGGGCATGCGGCGGATAAAAAAGCCAAACGGTAAGCCAGAGAGGATTGAGAGATGGAAGTCACAGCTAAGCTGCTTGGCGCTCGTTTATCCGCCCAGAAGGCCCGTTTGGTGGCTGACCAGGTGCGCGGTAAACCTGTCGCCGAGGCACTCGACCTGCTGACCTTCTCACCGAAGAAGGCTGCCAAGCTGGTTAAGAAGGTGCTGCAATCCGCGATTGCAAATGCGGAAGAAAATAACGGCATGGATATTGACGAGCTGCGTGTCTCGACCATCTGCGTCGATGAGGGCATGACGCTCAAGCGTATCAAGCCGCGTGCCAAGGGGCGTGCGGATCGTATCTTGAAGCGCACGTGCCACATCACCGTCAAGGTAGCCGAGAAGTAGGAGTCGACCGATGGGTCAGAAAGTCAATCCAACAGGCATTCGACTGGGCATCGTCAAAGACCATGCTTCTGTCTGGTATGCTGAGCGCGGCGCTTACGCCGATAAGCTCAATAACGATCTCGAAGTGCGTAGCTTCCTGGAAGAGCGTCTTAAAAGCGCCTCTGTTAGCCGCATCCACATCGAGCGTCCGGCGAACAATGCCCGCATCACCATTCACACTGCCCGTCCGGGTATCGTGATTGGTAAGAAAGGTGAAGATGTCGACCGTTTGCGTCGCGATCTCACCCAGATGATGGGTGTTCCCGTGCATGTGAACATCGAAGAAGTTCGCAAGCCGGAGCTGGATGCCAAGCTAGTCGCTGCTAACGTAGCGGGTCAGCTTGAGCGTCGCGTTATGTTCCGTCGTGCTATGAAGCGCGCGGTACAGAACGCAATGCGTCTTGGCGCTGGTGGCATCAAGATTCAGCTGTCAGGTCGTCTTGGTGGCGCTGAAATCGCACGTACCGAATGGTACCGCGAAGGTCGCGTTCCGCTGCACACGTTGCGTGCGGATATCGACTACGCCACTTACGAAGCTCACACCACCTATGGCGTTATCGGCGTCAAAGTGTGGATCTTCAAGGGTGAAATCCTCGGCGGTATCGAGGAAGTACGTGCCAAGGCCAAACAGCCTGCCGGCAACGCGCCCAAGAAGAAAGGTTCCAGGTAAGGGGAGAGCGAGTCGATGTTACAGCCCAAGCGTATGAAATTCCGCAAGATGATGAAAGGCCGCAACCGTGGCCTGGCGCATCGCGGAAGCAAGATCAGCTTCGGGGAATACGGCCTTAAAGCTACTGGTCGCGGCCGCATCACTGCGCGTCAGATCGAAGCAGGCCGTCGTGCGATCACACGTCACGTAAAGCGTGGCGGTAAGATTTGGATCCGCGTATTCCCTGATAAGCCGATCTCCAAGAAGCCGCTCGAAGTTCGTATGGGTAAAGGTAAAGGTTCTGTTGAGTACTGGGTTGCCCAGATCCAACCGGGTCGGGTCCTGTATGAAATTGAAGGCGTGTCGGAAGAGCTCGCTCGTGAAGCGTTTGAGCTTGCCGCACAGAAAATGCCCTTATCCACCACCTTTGCGAAACGGACGGTGATGTGATGAAAGCCCAGGAAATTCGTGAAAAGTCCGCAGGAGAGCTCCAGGAGCAACTCCTCGAACTCCTCCGCGAGCAGTTTAACCTGCGCATGCAGAAGGCCACTGGCCAACTGAGCCAGACTCATCTGCTCAAGCAGGTCCGCCGGGATATCGCCCGCGTTAAGACTTTGCTCAACGAGAAGGCAGGTGATTGAGATGGCCGAAGAAAACACAAAGCGTACGCTCACCGGTAAAGTGGTGAGCGATAAGATGGACAAGTCCATCGTCGTCATGATCGAGCGGCGCGAGCGTCACCCGATCTACGGAAAATACGTTAAGCGCTCCACCAAGCTGCACGCCCATGATGAGGCGAACCAGGCTAAGGCAGGCGATACGGTCTCTATTCAAGAGTGCCGTCCGCTTTCCAAGAAAAAAGCTTGGACGCTGGTCGAGGTGGTTGAACACGCCAAGGGGTAATCCCAAGGCTTGTCAATCAGTGCAGTCAGATTAGGTTTGGAGAAAACCGATGATTCAGACTCAGACAATGCTGGATGTCGCCGACAACAGCGGAGCGCGCCGGGTGCAGTGCATCAAGGTGTTAGGCGGATCACACCGTCGTTACGCTCGCGTTGGTGATATCATCAAGGTCACGGTTAAGGAAGCGATTCCGCGTGGCAAGGTCAAAAAAGGCCAGGTGCTAAAAGCGGTCGTGGTCCGGACCCGTAGTGGCGTCCGTCGTCCCGACGGTTCGCTCATCCGTTTCGATGGAAATGCGGCAGTTTTGTTGAATAACACCAACGAACAGCCCATCGGTACCCGTATTTTTGGGCCGGTGACTCGTGAACTTCGTAATGAAAAGTTCATGAAGATCATTTCCTTAGCGCCTGAAGTGCTGTAAGGAGCGAGGCGGATATGCAAAAGATCAAACGTGACGATGAAGTCATCGTCATCGCCGGGAAGGATAAAGGCAAACGTGGCACCGTTAAGCGGGTATTAGAAAACCGCTTCTTGGTGTCCGGTGTGAACATGATTAAACGTCACACCAAGCCAAATCCCATGGCGGGAAATCAGGGCGGTATCGTCGAGCGTGAGGCTCCGATTCACGCGTCCAACGTAGCCATCTTCAATTCGGAGACCGGTAAGGCGGATCGCGTCGGCTTCCAAGTGAAGGAAGACGGTACCAAGGTACGTATCTACAAGTCGACGCAGACGCAGATCGACGCCTAACGCGAGTCGGGTAGCAAAATGGCGAACTTGAAAGAACGTTATCAAAACGAGGTAGCAGCTCAACTCAAAGAAGAGTTCAGCTATGCCAACGTTATGCAGGTACCCCGGATCACGAAAGTGACTCTGAACATGGGTATCGGCGAAGCAGTCAACGATAAAAAGTTGATTGACAATGCCATCGGCGATCTAGAGAAGCTCTCTGGTCAAAAACCGTTGGTGACCAAGGCACGTAAGTCCATCGCGGGCTTTAAGGTACGTGAAGGTTGGCCAATCGGTATTAAGGTGACCCTGCGCGCTGAGCGCATGTGGGACTTCTTGGACCGTTTGGTTTACATCGCGATTCCCCGCGTGCGTGACTTCCGTGGTCTTAACCCGAAGTCTTTTGACGGTCGCGGCAATTACTCCATGGGTGTGCGTGAGCAGATCATCTTCCCGGAGATCGAGTATGATAAGATCGATCGTATCCGAGGGTTGGACGTCACTATCACTACTACCGCCAAAACCGACGAGGAAGGTCGTGCGCTACTAACCGCACTGAACTTCCCCTTCAAGAAATAAGGGTTGGATCATGGCTAAGAAAAGTATGATAGAGCGTGAGCTTAAGCGTACGCAGCTGGTGGCAAAGTATGCCACCAAGCGCGCAGAGCTTAAGAAAATCATCTCGGATGTGAACACGTCTGAGGAAGACCGCTTCGAGGCGACGCTGAAGCTGCAGCAATTGCCGCGTGACTCAAGCCCGGTACGTCAGCGTAACCGCTGCCGTATCACCGGTCGTCCGCACGGTTTTTACAACAAGTTCGGCCTCGGCCGTAACAAGCTGCGTGAAGCCGCCATGCGTGGCGACGTTCCTGGTCTTAAAAAGTCCAGTTGGTAACGCCACGTAGTATCATCAGGAGCGCACATTAAATGAGCATGCAAGACACTCTGGCGGATATGTTTACCCGTATCCGCAATGCGCAGATGGCCACCAAGGAGACGGCTACCATGCCGTCCTCCAAGCTGAAAGTACAAGTGGCCCGAGTGCTAAAGGAAGAAGGCTACATTGCCGACTTTACGGTTGCCGAAGGTGTTAAGCCTGAGCTAACCATCACTCTCAAGTACTTTGAGGGTAAGCCGGTCATTGAGCATATTCAGCGGGTTTCCAAGCCGTCCCTGCGCCGTTACATGGGTAAGGACAACTTGCCTAAGGTCGCCGATGGTCTCGGTATCGCGATTGTCACCACGTCAACGGGTGTCATGACCGATCGTGCCGCGCGCCAAGCGGGTGTCGGTGGCGAAGTCATCTGCACCGTATTCTAGGAGGCTGGAATGTCCCGCATAGCGAAATATCCGGTTAAAGTGCCTGCCGGCGTTGACATTAAAATCAATGCCGACCAGCTGACCGCCAAAGGCGGCCAGGGCACGCTATCTATGACGATCCACTCTGATGTAGTGGTTAATCAAGAAGATGGCCAGCTGACCTTCGCCCCGAGTGAGTCTGCCAAGAGCTGGGCAATGGCCGGTACTACCCGCGCCTTAGTTCAGAACCTGGTAACGGGCGTATCCGAGGGTTTTACACGAACTCTCGAAATTGTTGGCGTCGGTTATCGTGCCCAAGCTAAGGGCCAGACGCTCAATCTTTCACTGGGCTTCTCGCACCCGGTCGACTACGAACTGCCTGAAGGTGTCTCAGCGGAAACGCCGAAGAACACCGTGATCGTGCTGAAAAGCGCGGACAAGCAGCAGCTCGGTCAGTGCGCCGCGGAAATCCGCGCTTTCCGTCCGCCCGAGCCGTATAAAGGCAAGGGTGTACGGTACGCCGACGAGCAGGTGCGTCGCAAAGAAGCCAAGAAGAAGTAAGGCAGGGTTATGAACGCG
The DNA here is from genome assembly GCF_976980765.1 of Halomonas sp. NYA30. NCBI lineage: Bacteria > Pseudomonadati > Pseudomonadota > Gammaproteobacteria > Oceanospirillales > Halomonadaceae > Halomonas > Halomonas sp. NYA30. The sequence goes on from NZ_OZ334477.1 coordinate 213,970, forward strand.
AAGAAAGAATCTCGTCTCCGTCGTGCCCGCCGCGCTCGCGCGAAGATCCGCGAGCTGGGCGTGTATCGCCTGTGCGTCAACCGTACCCCGCGTCACATCTATGCGCAGATTATCTCGCCGGATGGTGGCAAAGTGCTAGCCAGTGCTTCTACGCTGGACAAAGCACTGCGCGAGGGTGCGACCGGCAACTCAGATGCGGCCTCTAAAGTAGGTGCTCTGATTGCTGAACGCGCTAAAGAAGCAGGCATCACCCAGGTGGCCTTCGACCGTGCTGGCTTTAAGTATCACGGCCGCGTCAAGGCGCTGGCCGACGCCGCACGTGAAGGCGGCCTGGAATTCTAAAGGGTTTTACGATGGCGAAGAACGAACAGCAAAGCGGTGATCTGCAAGAGAAGTTAGTGCAGGTCAACCGCGTCGCCAAGGTGGTCAAGGGTGGTCGTATTTTCGGCTTCACCGCACTGACCGTCGTTGGTGATGGTAAAGGTCGTGTCGGTTTCGGTCGTGGCAAAGCACGTGAAGTGCCTGTCGCGATCCAGAAAGCGATGGATCAAGCTCGTCGCAACATGGTCAAGGTGAACCTTGCTGGCCATACGCTGCAGTACCCGGTCAAAGCCCGTCACGGTGCTTCCAAGGTGTACATGCAGCCGGCTTCCGAAGGTACCGGTATCATCGCCGGTGGCGCCATGCGCTCTGTACTAGAGCTTGCCGGTGTCCACGACGTACTGGCCAAGTGCTACGGTTCCACCAACCCGGTTAACGTGGTGCGAGCGACTGTTAAAGGTCTCTCCTCCATGCAAGCACCGGAAGACGTGGCCGCCAAGCGCGGTCTGTCTGTCGAAGCGATCACGGGGTAAGGCACCATGGCAGCAACGATCAAGGTTACCCAGATCCGCAGCACCATCGGCATTATGCCCAAGCACAAGGCTACTATGAAAGGCTTGGGCCTGCGTCGCATCGGTCATACGGTTGAACTGGAAGACACCCCTGCCGTACGCGGCATGATCCACAAGGTAACTTACCTTGTGCGCGTTGAGGGAGAGTAATCCATGAAACTCAATAACCTAAGCCCGGCTCCGGGCTCCAAACACGCTGCAAAGCGTGTGGGTCGTGGCATCGGTTCCGGTCTTGGTAAGACCGGTGGCCGTGGCCACAAAGGTCAGAAATCACGTAGTGGCGGCAGTGTTAAGCCCGGTTTCGAAGGCGGTCAGATGCCTTTGCAGCGTCGTTTGCCGAAATTCGGCTTTACGTCTGCGAAGTCGCTGGTCTCTGAAGAAGTACGCCTGGCTGAGCTTGCTAAAGTTGCCGGTGGCGAAGTCACCATGGCATCTTTGAAAGAAGCCAACGTGCTGAAGGATGCTACGCTACACGCGAAGATTATCCTTTCTGGCGAATTGAAAACGGCGGTTACCGTTCGCGGAATCAAGGTCACCAAAGGTGCCCGTGAAGCGATCGAAGCCGCTGGCGGCAAGGTAGAGGACTAAATGGCCAAGTCAGGAAAAATGCCGGCGATGGGCAGCGGTCTGAGTGAACTGTGGGCGCGTTTGCGCTTCGTGCTCCTCGCCATCGTGGTGTACCGTATTGGTGCCCACATTCCCGTTCCCGGTATCAATCCTGACCAGCTTGCTGCCTTGTTTAGGGAGCAACAGGGAACCATCCTAGGCATGTTTAACATGTTCTCGGGTGGCGCCCTGGAGCGCATGAGTGTCCTCGCCCTGGGTATCATGCCCTATATTTCGGCGTCGATTATCATGCAGCTCATGACTGCGGTCTCCCCTCATCTTGAGCAGCTCAAGAAAGAGGGTGAGGCTGGCCGCCGCAAGATTAGCCAGTACACCCGCTACGGCACGGTGATACTGGCATTTGTCCAGGCAACCGGTATGTCCGTCGGCCTGGCTAGCCAAGGCATCGCGTACAGCGCTGACTTTAGCTTCTACTTCACCGCCGTGATTACGTTCGTATCAGGCGCGGTGTTTATGATGTGGCTAGGTGAGCAGATTACCGAGAAGGGCATTGGCAACGGTATTTCGCTGCTAATCTTTGCCGGTATTGTCGCTGGACTACCCAGTGCCGTGGGCCAAGCCTTCGAGCTTGCCCGTAATGAAGGGGCCTGGAATGTTCTGCCGCTGTTAGCGTTGTCTGCGTTAGGTATTGCGACTGTCGCCTTCGTGGTTTTCATCGAGCGTGGCCAACGCCGCCTCAAGGTGAACTACCCCCGGCGTCAAGTGGGCAATAAGATGTATGCAGGGCAAAGTAGCTACCTGCCTTTGAAGGTCAACATGGCTGGCGTTATTCCGGCGATTTTTGCCTCCAGTATTCTGCTCTTCCCGGCCTCTATCGGTCAGTGGGTAGGTGCCGGTGAAGGTATGGAGTGGTTGCAGCGTGCATCTCAGGCATTAGGCCCAGGTCAACCGCTTTACATCTTGCTTTTCGCGGCGGCAGTGGTATTCTTCTGCTTCTTTTACACAGCGCTGGTCTTCAACCCCAAGGATGTGGCTGACAATCTTAAAAAGTCAGGCGCTTTCCTGCCGGGCATTCGCCCCGGCGAGCAGACCGCTCGCTATATCGACAAGGTCATGACACGTCTGACCCTGTTCGGTGCCTTGTATATCACTGCGGTTTCCTTGATGCCCCAGTTCTTGATTGTGGCGTGGAACGTGCCGTTTTTCTTCGGCGGTACCTCGTTGTTAATCGTAGTCGTGGTCATCATGGACTTCATGGCCCAGGTGCAATCGCATCTCATGTCGCATCAGTATGACTCAGTGATGAAGAAGTCCAACCTGAAAGGCTACGGTAGCGGCGGTATCATGCGCTGAGGCGCCGCCCACCCCTATTAAGTTAGTGAGGGGGCGTGCCGCGAGCCGGTTTTTGGAGAAAGATCGATGAAAGTTCGAGCTTCCGTAAAGAAAATGTGCCGTAACTGCAAGATCATTCGTCGCAATGGCGCTGTCCGCGTCATCTGCAGCGAACCACGGCACAAACAACGCCAGGGTTAATCCCCCTGGGTTGTATTAAGCGGTGCCAGCATACCCCTTGCCTTAGGGCGCTAAAAGGGGTATGCTGTTGCGCCTTTTGTAGATGAATAAACGAGCAAGCCGCTCAAATTTCGGAGTAAGCTGATGGCCCGTATTGCAGGCGTCAATATCCCGGACAACAAGCATGCGGCGATCTCGCTGACCTATATCTTCGGGATTGGCCGTACCCGTGCTGAGCACATCTGTGCAGCAGCCGGTATTGCCATGAATGCCAAGATCCAGGACCTGTCTTCTGAAGAAGTCGACACCCTGCGTTCTGAAGTTGGCAAGTACACCGTAGAAGGCGACCTTCGTCGTGATGTCACGCTTAACATTAAGCGTCTCATGGACTTAGGCTGCTACCGTGGTCTGCGTCATCGTCGTAGTCTTCCGCTGCGTGGTCAGCGGACTAAGACTAACGCGCGCACCCGTAAGGGCCCGCGTAAGCCGATCCGCAAATAACACGCACGTTCTGGCGTAAAGACAGGAATAGACATCAACATGGCTAACCCGCGTAGTAACCGTAAAAAGGTTAAAAAGCAGGTAGTGGACGCGATTGCGCATATCCATGCCTCTTTTAACAACACGATCGTGACGATCACAGACCGCCAGGGCAACGCTCTTTCTTGGGCGACTGCCGGTGGTTCGGGTTTTCGTGGTTCTCGCAAGAGCACCCCGTTCGCTGCTCAAGTGGCAAGCGAACGTGCAGCAACTGCTGCAGCCGAGTATGGTGTGAAAAACGTAGACGTACTGGTTAAAGGTCCAGGACCCGGTCGTGAATCCGCCGTGCGTGCACTGAATGCCGCCGGCTTCCGCGTGCAAAGCATCGTAGACGCGACGCCCATTCCCCATAATGGCTGCCGTCCGCCGAAGAAACGCCGCGTTTAAGGAGACAGATTCATGGCTCGTTATATTGGACCGAAGTGCAAACTGTCTCGTCGTGAAGGCACCGACCTCTTTTTGAAGAGTGGTGTGACTCCCTTCGAGAAAAAGTGTAAATCCGAGCAAATCCCGGGTGTACACGGCCAGCGTCGTCAACGTCTTTCAGACTACGGCTTGCAGCTTCGCGAGAAGCAAAAAGTACGTCGCATGTATGGCGTACTCGAAAAACAGTTCCGTAACTACTACAAAGAAGCCGCTCGCCTGAAAGGCGCGACTGGTGAAGTATTGTTGCAGTTGCTCGAATCCCGACTGGATAATGTCGTCTACCGCATGGGCTTCGGCTCGACTCGCTCTGAAGCGCGTCAGCTGGTCAGCCACAAGGCGATTTCCGTGAACGGCCGCACCGTTAACGTAGCTTCCTATCAAGTGAAGCCGGGTGACGTTGTTTCCATTCGCGAAAAGGCGAAAAACCAAGCACGTATTCAAAGCGCGTTGTCCATTGCGGCCAACCGTGGCGATATCGCTTGGATCGAAATCGACGCCAAGAAGATGGAAGGCACTTTCAAGGCTCTGCCTGAACGCGGTGACCTGTCTGCCGACATCAACGAAAACCTGATCGTCGAGCTGTACTCCAAGTAAGCAGTTTTCTGTTTCTTGTCAACCTGGTGCGGGTGTAACGCCCGCGCCAGGTCGTACCGAGTACCAAGTATCCGTTTGGCAGCCTGAAAGGTGTTCATATGCAGCGTTCAGTGACAGAGTTTCTACGTCCTCGCGACATCAAGGTCGAAGAAATCAGCGCACATCACGCCAAAATCGTGCTCGAACCGTTCGAGCGTGGCTTTGGTCACACCCTGGGGAATGCACTGCGTCGCATTCTGCTTTCGTCTATGCCCGGCTGTGCCGTGGTAGAGGCTGAAATTGCTGGCGTCGAGCATGAATACAGTGCGCTCGAAGGGGTGCAGGAAGATGTCATTGAAATCCTCCTGAACTTGAAAGATGTTGCGATCAAGATGCACAGCCGCGATGAGGCGGTGCTCACGCTGAACAAGCAGGGCCCAGCCGTCGTCACCGCTGGCGACATTGCGCTTGATCATAGCGTCGAAATCGTCAACCCGGACCACATCATTGCTCATGTCAATGAAGGTGCCGAGCTGAAAATTCAGCTTAAGGTAGCGCTGGGTCGTGGCTACGAACCGGCTGACGCGCGTGGCTCTGATGAAGAGACCCGTGCCATTGGCCGCCTGCAGCTGGATGCCACCTTCAGCCCTGTCCGCCGTGTTTCCTACTCGGTTGAAGCCGCTCGTGTTGAGCAGCGCACCGATCTCGATAAGCTAATTATCGATCTGGAAACCGACGGTACCCTGGATCCGGAAGAGGCTATCCGTCGCAGTGCGACCATCCTGCAAGAGCAGCTGGCCGCCTTCGTCGACCTGGAAGCTGATAAAGAACAGGAAGTCGAAGAGGAAGAGGATCATGTTGATCCAATTCTATTGCGCCCCGTAGACGATCTTGAGTTGACCGTTCGCAGCGCGAACTGCCTAAAAGCCGAGAATATTTATTACATCGGTGATCTTATCCAGCGCACAGAAGTTGAGCTGTTGAAGACACCGAATCTCGGTAAGAAATCTTTGAATGAAATCAAAGACGTATTGGCGGCTCGCGGCTTGTCCCTTGGCATGCGGTTGGAAAATTGGCCTCCGGCAAGCCTGAAGGACGACAAAGCCTCCGCGTGAGCGTCGACTTGAGTCCCAGTTTGGTAAGGAATTACAACCATGCGTCATCGTAAGAGTGGTCGTCATCTGAATCGCACCAGCTCGCATCGTCAGGCCATGTTCAAGAACATGTCTGTCTCGCTGGTCGAGCATGAAGTCATTAAGACAACCCTGCCTAAAGCCAAGGAGCTGCGTCGCGTTATCGAGCCGCTGATCACCTTGTCTAAGCAGGATAGCGTTGCAAACCGTCGTTTGGCATTTGCCCGCACGCGCTCTAAAGAAGCCGTCGGCAAACTGTTCAACGAACTAGGTCCGCGTTATGCCGAGCGTCCGGGCGGTTACGTCCGTATTCTTAAGTGCGGTTTCCGCACCGGCGACAACGCACCTATGGCGTTCGTTGAGCTAGTTGACCGTCCGGTTGTTGAAGAAGCCGCTGCAGAAGAGTAATTTTCTGCGCTAGGTTTTTTTAGTAGCGATCGAAAACCGACCCCTCAGTGGGTCGGTTTTTTTATGGCATATATTCATCTTCTTTTGATACGTATGTAACTTCTCTTTTTCTAAGCCTAACTCCGTATATACTCAGCTTATTATTAAAAGTACCTAGCATGGCCGTGCAGAGCAGGGAAAGCCTTGCGTTGCACCTTGAATATGGCATGGTAGTGAGGCCATGGATCAGTCACAGTACGTTGATAACAAGCAAGGGGCAGGTATGTATGCGAGGGTAAAACAGATCGCCGTTGGCGGTGCATCAGCGGTATGGTCATTGAGTGTGGTTTTGCTGCTCATGCTGGCAATGGTCTCCAATGCTCACGCCGACAATCCACGCTATGCAGGCATTGTGGTGGATTTGGATAATGGCGAAGTCCTTTACGCTGAAAATATTGACGATCAGCGTTATCCTGCTTCGCTGACCAAAATGATGACCCTGTATTTGACCTTTGAAGCGCTGGAAGCGGGCACGTTGCGTTTAGATCAGCCCTTGCCGGTTTCCCGTTTTGCAGCAGCAAAGCCAGCCGTCAAGCTCTGGCTTGCTGCAGGTAGTTCTATCCCCGTCGACACGGCCATACGTGCGCTAGCGGTTCGCTCGGCTAATGATGTTGCCGCGGTGGTTGCCGAAGCACTAGGCGGTAGCGAAGCGCGTTTTGCACAGATGATGACCACCAAGGCGCGCGAGCTCGGCATGCACGCGACCACCTTCCGCAATGCTTCTGGCTTGCCTGATGACGGCCAAGTCACCACCGCACGGGATATGTTGACGCTCTCAGTACGCGTAATGCAGGATTTCCCTCAGTACTACCACTACTTCGGTCTCCAGGAATTTACCTACCGCGGCACACGGCATACCAGCCACAACCGTCTGGTGCGTGATTATCCTGGCGCTGATGGGCTGAAAACTGGATTTATTAGAGCGTCTGGTTTTAATGTGGCGACCACTGCAGTGCGCGGTAATCGGCGATTAGTGGCAGTGGTGATGGGCGGTTTTTCATCTCAGTCGCGTGATACCCATATGGCCAATTTGCTGGACCGCAGCTTCTTGCGAGCTTCACTACGTGATCAACGTAGCTGGGTGGCCGACACCACCTTTTCACAAGAGTTTATGGCCTTTGCCCCTCCCGCTCAGCCGGTTTCCCCACCAACACCTGAACCACGTCAGCCGCTATTGGCCGTCGTAGAAACGACTACGCTTTCGCCCTCCGCGAACACTGCCGCTTCAACGCCCGCCGTGGACCTTGAAGAACAGTTGGCCGATATAACCAGCGTTCAGCGCCCCACGCCTGAAAGCGAGATGCCGCAGCCCGACCCTTTGCAGGCCTTTATTGAGCGCGAACGTCAGCTTGCGTCTGTCAATGAAACAGGCGGCGGCTGGGGAGTTCAGGTAGGCGCCTTTAGCCAGGAGGCCCAGGCTCGTCAATTGGCGCAACAGGCGGCTCAGCGTATTGCGCAAAGTTTAGGTGGTCGTGTGGCTATCGACACCGTAGAGGGCCAGAACCCGGTTTACCGCGCTCGCTTAATGGCGTTGGATGAACAGCGCGCCCGTCAAGCGTGTCGCGAACTGCACTCCCAGGGGATGGACTGTATGGTCGTTAACGCCAGCTTGTAAGCTGGTTAAGCTGGCGTTGGTTCAAGCGCTGACCCAAGTGCGTATCACCCCGCCACTCGTTATTGGGCGGGGTTTTTGCTTTTAAGCAATTGGCTGGCGATTACCGGCTAACAACAACTAAGGAGAGAGCGGTGACCACCTCACTGAAGGGCATACTCTGCATGTGTATGGGGGTTCTTTTTCTCGCCCTGGGAGACGCCGTTTCCAAGTGGTTAGGCGAGACACATTCGCCGCTGCAGATTATTTTTTTCCGTGCTTTAGTCTCGCTACCAATGATTGCGCTGCTTGCCCATTTTGCGGGTGGTTTACGCAAACTACGGACGAAACGCCCAGGCGTTCATTTGCTGCGTGGTTTGATCTATACCGCCACCATGGTCTGTTTCGTCTGGGGATTAACGCTGTTGCCCCTGGCGGAAGCGACGGCAATCGCCTTTGTGGCACCGTTATTTGTCACCCTCCTGTCGGTGCCCTTGCTAGGAGAGCGTATCGACCCACCGGTACTGATCGCCTCGTTAGTCGGGTTTGTGGGTGTGCTGATTGTGGTTCGCCCTAACGGTGATGCCTTCCAGCTAGGCGCGCTGGTGCTGGTCGCCGCGGCGCTCTTTTATGCGTTGATGATGATTACCGCACGTCGCTACGGCGCCCGTGAACACTTATGGGCAATGCTGTTTTATATGACTTTTGTGCCACTCGTGGTAACCGGCTTAACGCTGCCATGGGTATGGCAACCCCCCCAGCCCTGGCACTGGGTCGGTTTTTTCACTTCTGGAATCTTCGGCGTTGCGGCGACCGCCTTTATTACCCTGGCGTTTCGGTACGCCCCAGCCGCCATTGCCGCCCCGTTTGATTACACGGCGATGCTTTGGGCAGTGCTTCTCGGCTGGTGGTTTTGGGGGGAAATGCCCGACCTCTGGGTCTGGGTGGGCAGCGCCCTGATTATGGGCAGCGGATTAGCGGTCGCGTATCACGACCGCCGCACCACCCTTAAACGCCGCCCTACTGCCTAGCAGTACGCTTAAGCGAACTGGTAAACGTCCATCGCCAGTACGCCGTGTTCCACGCTGTTGTGTAGCTGGGTGGCGTTACCGCCAGCGCCCATCGCGACCAGCAAGGGTTGAAAGTGCTCTGGCGTGGGGTGATTCTTCCGCGCGCTAGGGGCGTTCTCCCAATTTAGCAACGCCTCACGGTCATTGGCGATCAGGTGATCGTGTACCCAGCGCGCAAATTCATCTACCCAACCGGGCATTGGGCTATCTTGCGCCATCAGTTCATATAGATTATGGGTCAGGCTGCCCGAGCCGATAACCAAAATGCCCTCATCCCGAAGTACCGATAACTGTTCACCGAGTGCCGCAAGCTGCGCACTGCTCCAGCGCACCGGCAGCGATAATGAAACGACAGGTACATTAGCGTCTGGAAACATTAGCGAGAGCGGCACCCAAACGCCATGGTCGAAGCCGCGCTCTACCGGTTTGGCGCCCAACAACACGGCCAGCCGTTCAGCCAGTTCAGGGTCGCCAGGGGCGGCATATTGCAAATCAAAAAGCGCCTGCGGAAAGCCACCAAAATCGTGAATCGTCTTCGGTTTGGCGCTGCTACTGACCTGTAGCTCGCTGCTCTCCCAGTGCGCCGAAACCACTACCACCGCTTTAGGCGAGAGCTGACTGCCAAGTTCACGCAGAAACGTATGGGCAGATGTTTTATTCAGCGCCAGCATGGGTGAACCATGGGAAATAAATAGACTAGGTAACATGGGTAGATCTCCACGGTAGTACCGGCGCTTGCGGTGGAGCAAGCGCCGGTGATGAGGTTAGGCGAAGCGACGGTTTAACACCCAGTGACCACTTCCTAAACCCGCTTGAGTAATGAGGGCCAGCGTCCAAAACACCGGGAATTCCCAACCGCCACCAGCATTCGAGAACATCCAACCGTTACCCAAGTGTACCCAAGCGGCACCCAGCAGTACCGGTACCAGTGCTAGGCTTACCCAGCGAGTGTATACGCCGAGCAGAAGGGCTATCCCACCGCCCACTTCAGCAGCAATGGTTAAGTAGGCTAAGACCCCCGGCAAACCCAGTGACTCAAAATAGCCGACCGTACCCGGTACGGTAAATACCAACACTTTGAGCAAACCGTGAGCGAGGGCCATAACGCCGAGGCTGATGCGCAGAAGCGTAATAGCATAAGGCTGTAGAGAGGGAGTGGCCGTAAGTGATGATTGAGTCGTCATTTGAGGAGCTTCCATCTGTGTGGTTGATGGAGCTACTTTACAGCTAGGCCAGGGTGAGATAATCAGCGCGTTATGCACATCACTGTTGCGTAATAGGCGACAATCCAATCGCCTGTTCCCAAATAGGTGGATCTCCCCACGCCTCGGTAAGCAGATCGATAAAGCGCTCCACCTTGGCGGGCAGATACCGCCGGGCAGGGTAGAGCGCGTGAACGTCGAGCCGCACCGCGGGCTCGTCGGTTAAAATCGGCACTAACCGCCCGCTGACAATACTCTCCGTGACCAGAAAACTGGGCTGTTGTGCGATGCCTAAGCCCGCTTCAGCAGCCTGGGTCAGTACATCACCATTATTGCTCTCCAGTGGGCCATTAACCGTCAAAGACTGCGTAGCAATTTGCCAGTCAGCGCTCTGCTGGCCACTACGATATCGCAGGCAGCGGTGCTCATTAAGGTCGTTAACGCTAACGGGTTCGCCGTGGGTGGCAAGATACTCAGGGGAGGCACAAAACAGCAAACGGCAGCGGGTCAGGCGGCGTGCCACCAGGCTGGAGTCGGGCAGGCTGCCGATACGGATCGCCACGTCATAACCCTCTTCAAGTAGATCAACGCGACGGTCATTAAGGTCCAGGCGCACGTCAAGCGCCGGGTGGGTAAGCATAAACTGGGTGACGAGTGGCGTTAAGTAGCGGGTACCAAAACTCATGGGCCCATTTACGCGTAAACGGCCGCGCACATCGCTGGTACCTTGGCCAACTTCAGCAGCGGCTTCATCGAGCGCTTGCAGCACACCCTGGGCGCGCATTAAATAGCGCTCTCCTGCTTCCGTGAGATGCAGGCGACGCGTAGTGCGCTGTATCAGTCGCGCCCCGAGTGCCTTCTCCAGTGCCATGACCTGACGGGAGACGCGAGTGCGGGAAATATCCAGCGCTTCTGCGGCGCGGGTATAGCTACCCAGCTCGGCTACCCGCACGAAAGCGACGATATGCTCTAACTGATTCATGACGACGAGGCGGCTTGGAAAACCTGAAAAGCGCGCGCTGCCTGGTAAGGGTCGGGCTGACCACAAATAGCCGATATCACCGCTAAACCGTTCGCTCCCGCTCGCTGTACGCTAATCGCATGATCCGCTTTCAGCCCGCCAATGGCCACGCTGGGCAGTGGGCACGCCTTGACCAGCGCCGCTAAACCACCAAAGCCGATGGGCTGGGCGTGATCCTGTTTGCTCTCGGTGGCAAACACCGGGCCAATCCCCACATAATCAAGTAGCTCAAACGGCGTGGCTTGCAGCTGGGCGATAGTATTGATCGACAGGCCGATAATCGCCTGCTCACCTAGCAAACGCCGCGCTTCCTGAACGGCGGCGTCGCTCTGGCCGACATGCAGGCCATCGGCCTGGCTTTCTAGCGCCACCTGCAAGCGGTCGTTAATGATCAGCGGCACGCCTGTGCCCGAGAGAAGCGCTTTTAACCGTTTGGCTTGGGCAGTCATTTGCTCATCGCTGGCATGCTTATCACGCAACTGTACGATGGTGACACCGCCTCTTACCGCTGCCTCAACCGTTTGTTCCAAGCCATGGTCTCGGCAGAGCGCGGCATCGGTGACCAAATAGAGCGATAGATCAAGCGGCATGAATTGCCTCCAGCTGGGCATGAGTAGTGAGGTCGTCAGGGGTGAGTTGATACAGCGCATCCAGCAGTGCCACTTGAAAGCTACCAGGCCCCTGGGCGTTGCCGCCCGCACGTTCACCCGCGACGGCAAAGCAGCCCAGCGCGGCGGCCGTTGCGCCCAGTGGGGCGTCGCGGTTGGCAGCCACAAAGCCTGCCACTAGCGCGCTCAGCCCACAGCCAAGGGTTGTTACGCGGGGCATCAAAGGGTGGCCACCGTGAATACGGTAGTGCTGTGCGCCATCCGTTACCCAGTCGCTTTCGCCGGTCATCGCGACAATACAGCGGTGTTTTTGCGCTAACGCTATCGCTGCGTCCACGGCTTGGTCGGTGGCGGCGGTGGAGTCCACGCCGCGGCCTTGGTTGGCTAAGCCGTTAAGGGTCAGAATTTCAGACGCATTGCCCCGAATCACGCTGGGTTTCGCGGCCATCAGTTTTGCGCACAGCGTTTGGCGATAGCGCGTGGCGCCGACGGCGACGGGATCTAATACCCAGGGAATGGCATGCTGACCGGCAGTCGCTGTGGCGGTCAGCATAGCGTCAGCCCAGTGGGCAGAGATCGTGCCGATATTAATCGAAAGTCCCGCGGAAATAGCCGTGAACTCAGCCACCTCTTCAGGGGCATGCAGCATGGCGGGGGATGCGCCGGTGGCCAGTAACAGGTTGGCCGTGCTGTTCATGGCCACGTAGTTGGTCATGCAGTGAACCAGCGGTGTCACTGTGCGCAGCGTCTCAAGGTAATCGCCAAGCGGGCGTAGGGTCATAGCATCCTCCCGGCAGGGAGGTGGTAAGCGTTACCACGACTCCCTACGCCGGTGTTATCCGGTTCAGGTTCAAAGGGTGCTTCTCAGCCCTGCCGTCATGGAGGGCGCCCCTGTCGATGGAATACTATCCTTGCCTGAAGTAGCCCTGTAAAGCCCCGGATGCGGACGATGGCAATCTAACGAAACGAAATACGTGTGCCGTAGGTAAGCATTTCATCAGGCGTTATCGCTTTACCTTCTACCCCAATCATCTCATCACCGCACTGGTCGGCGAAGGTTAGCACGCCGTGGGTCAAGCCAAGTTGGCCTAAGGTATCGCGGATTTCACCCGTGCCGAGAAAAGTACTGACGTGCCCTTTGTTATCACTGAGGTCAGACACGCCGTTAGCGTGATGAAAGCGCACTCTGTAAATCCCATCCATCGACTCCACTTCAACAATGGGCGAAAAGCCGTTGTGAAGCGCATTGGAAAGTTGCTTGAGGGTTAAGTGATCACCCAGCGTCATATCAATCGCAGTCATAAAAACCTCCTGAAGGACGCCCTCAATCAGGGGCATCGATCATGTGGCGGGAACTTCTTTTGTAAATCTTATGGATAATAAGTGTAGGGTTTTTGTTTAGGATTGCTAGTGCGCTTACCGGTGCCCCGATACGACACTGCCTACGTGCTTGTAAGGGCTAGCATTCTGGCAATAAAGCCCCCATGGTAAGCGGTATGTGAGGCTCAATAGAGTCAATGAACAGTATTAGCGACAGGAGAGCGTGATGAGTTTTCAAGGTGAGCAGCATCCTGGTGTCGTCGATACACCGCCTCAAACCCAAGGATTCCGTTTAAACCACACCATGCTGCGGGTCAAAGACCCCGAGCGGGCGCTGGCGTTCTACTCAAAAGTGTTTGGCATGCAGGTACTGCGGCGGCTGGATTTCGAGGAGATGCAGTTCTCGCTCTACTTTTTAGCCAACGTGGAGCCGAGCGACAGCGTGCCGGAAGAGACTGACGCGCGTACCGTATGGACGTTTAGCCAGAAGGGGCTGTTGGAATTGACCCACAACTGGGGGACTGAAAACCAGGAAGATTTCGCCTATCACGATGGCAATGCCGAGCCCCAGGGCTTTGGGCACATCTGCTTTAACGTGCCGGATTTGGCAGCGGCACAGGCATGGTTTGACGAGCACGACGTCACCTTCGTAAAACGCGCTGATCAGGGCAAAATGAAGGATGTTATCTTCGTTAAGGACCCGGATGGCTACTGGATCGAAGTAATTCAGGCAGACCTGATGGCGGGTAAAAGCGACGCATGAGGCACGCCAATGGCTGAACTACTGTTCCGGCTGCGCCACGTTACCGACGAAGAGGCCATGGAAGTGCGTGACCTGTTGGCCGACCATGGCTTTGATACCTATGAAACCCAGGCGGGCTTTTTCCGCCTGGGGGTCGATGCTATCTGGCTACGTAATCCACATCAGCATGATGCGGCTATCGCCGCGCTAGACGCCTATCAGGCGGAGCGCCTTGACCGCGTCCAGCGTGAGCATCAAGCAGCGGTTGAGCGGGGCGACGCGGAAACATTGTGGCATCGCTTGGCCGCTCACCCGCTGCAGGTGGTGCTGGTGCTGTTAGCCGTGGGGCTTATTGCGGCTCTTACGCTGCTGCCGTTTCTGGGCTTATCACGAAGCTAAGCACTAAGCTATGCGGGCGGCAGATGACCGCGTTTGAGGTACATCATCACGCCATTTTCACCGGCGGTGAGTGCAGGGGCTGCGCCGCTGGGGTAGCGACACCAGGTGCCCGCCGTGTAGCTATGCTCGCTATCGCTTAGGCTGCCTTCAAGAATCAAAAACTCCAGGCCGCCCAGCAGCGTGGGGTAAGTGATGGAGGTGCCCGCCGACCACCGTTCCAGGCTGGTGCGCTCCTGCTTGTAGGTGTGCAGCATCTTGTAGGCAATGCGCGGGCGACGATCCGGCTGCCAGGGAAGCCGATGCGCAGGTACCGCCAGCTGGAGCGTGTCGTTGGGGTCAAACTGGTGCAGTTTGACAAAAATCAGCGCGCCTTCCTCGCCAATCTGTGGCGTGTGGCCGGTACCGATGGGGTTTCGTAAGTAGCTGCCGGCTGGGTAGCGCCCATGCTCATCGGCGAACACGCCTTCCAACACCAGGATCTCTTCGCCGCCGCCGTGGGTATGCCGCTCAAATTGCGTATTAGGCGCGTAGCGAACAAGACTGGTGGCACGGGCAACTTCATCACCAATTCGGTCAAACATCATGCGCTCGACCCCCGCACTGGGGGAATCGACCCACTGATACTCTTCCGGGGTAACACAGGCAAAGTGGCTAAAATCGGCGTTTAGACGCATGGGAAAGGGCTCTTCGCAGTGAAGGTAAGTATCGGGGAGGAGTAATAGTCTCCTTATTGACAGCGAAAAATGCAACTTTAGGTTGTTTGATCTTAGCGATGATGCCATAAAAAATGCCGCCAACGGCGGCATTAGACTGTTTTAAGCGAGAGAGACTCAGTGGGCTTCTGCCAGTGCGGTAAGCAGTTGGTGCGCTGCTTCTATGCGGGCACCATTGGGGTAGTTACGGTTAGCCAGCATCACAATGCCGATCTGCTCGCTGGGCACAAAAGCCACATAGCCGCCAAAGCCGTTGGTTGAGCCGGTCTTGTTATAAAGCGCCTCTTGCCGAGGGGCTAAAGGGGGCGTTAAGCGGTTGGCAGGGTTGGGCTCTAATATCATCTCAAGTGAGTTACCTGCCAGCAGCTGCTCAAGCGTTACTGGGTAGGCGTAGCTTTCCCAGCCCAGCCCCTGGGTCATATTGCCGACCTCAAAGTACCCCGTGCGCGTGGCCGTCAGGGCTTGGCGTAGGGGGGCTTCCAGCGCTGAGTCATTCATGTGGGCTTCCACAAAAGTGAGCACATCTGCAGCAGTTGATTTCAAGCCGTAAGCCTGAGCATCCAATACGCCGGGGTTCACCCGAATCGGCTCATCTTCTTTCGAGTAACCGTAAGCGTAGTGCGCCTGCTGTGCTTCAGGCACTTGGTAAAAACTGTGGTCAAGCCCTAACGGTGAGAAGAGATGTTCCTCCATCAATGCTGCATAACGCTTTCCGAGACGTTGGGCGGTTAAATACCCCATCAGCCCTATGCTCGGGTTGGAGTAGAGCCGATGACTGCCAGGCGTGGATTCAGGCTGCCACTGGCGATAGTAGTCGACCATTGCCGCTTCGTTGTTAACCGCCTCGGGAAACTGCAGCGGCAGTTCACCCGCGGTGTAAGTGCCCAATTCCAGCAATGTGATCTCATCGAAGGCACTGCCTTCAAGGGCAGGCAGGTGCTCGCTGGCCGCGTCGGAAAGCGAAAGCGCACCGCTGGCCTGCGCGTAGCCTGTTAACGCCGCAGTGAAAATCTTACTGATGGAGCCCAGCTCGAACAGCGTCTCATCGGCGACCGGAATCCCCGCTTCTTGATTGGCGAGGCCATAATTAAAGTAGTGCTGCTGGCCGTTGATGCTCAGCGCGACCGCCATGCCCGGGATGCGGTGCTCATCCATCAGTGGGGCGATAGTCTCGTTCACCAGCGCTTCAACTGCGTCGCTATCGGCTGTTTCAAGCGCCCAGGCAGCGCTGCCGAGCAGGAGTGAGTTGGTCATGAGAAAGGAGGTTGTTACCGCTACTAACTTACGCATACCAAGATCCTGTGGTAGTGGGTGCGGCAAGTAAGTTAGGGGTATGGCCAGCCGCAAAGAGCGTGATAAAGATGATTGGTGATATGGCTGCTCATATCTATCACGACGTGAGCAGCGTTTATAACCCTATCGGCTTAGTGATTATGCTCACTGTGGTCATGGTCATCGTGGTCACGCTCATGATCGTCATGACCGGGCTTTATATATCCGGGCTCTGCTAACGCATCATGCAGCACACGGGCATTGTGGCGCATCATGCCCAGGTAAGTGCTGGCTTCGCCTTCTGCGGTCAATGCATCGGCGTAAAGCGTACCGGCGATCGGCAGGCCGGTCTCTTCGGCGAGCTGGTTGATGATCGACTGATTGGTCATGTTCTCATGAAACAGCGCCTGTACGTTCTCCTGCGCAATCACATCCACTAGCGCGGCCATGCTGGCGCCACTGGGGTCAGCTTCGGTCGAAAGCCCCACCGGAGAGAGAAAGTTCACCCCGTAAGCGCTGGAAAAGTAGCCAAAGGAGTCATGCCCGGTAATCACGCTGGTGGAAGCCGGAATCTCATCAATTAGCGCACGAATCTCGGCGTCTACCTCGGCCATTTCCTGTAAATACTGCTCCGCATTGGCGCGGTAAGCATCGGCGTTATCGGCATCCGCGGCGATTAAACCGTCACGAATATTGGCGACATACACCTCGGCTTGCTGCATATCCTGCCAAGCGTGCGGGTCTTCATTACCATGGTCGTGATCGGCGTGGTCGTCATGCCCATGTTCTTCATGATCCTGCTCTTCGTGAGCGTGCTGGTCATGCCCATGCTCCTCATGGCCGTGCTCGTCATGGTCTTCATGCTCAGCTAAAGAGAGTGGTTCAACGCCATCCGTTGCGGTGACCAGTGCACCTGAATAATCGCTGGCGCTAATCAAACGCTCCATCCAGCCCTCAAACAGCAGACCGTTGAACACCACCAAATCCGCGTTCGCTAGAGAGCGGGCGTCTCCGGGGCTGGGGGAGTAGACGTGGGCATCGCCGTCGGCAGCCACCAGAGAGGTCACCTCAACATGCTCGCCGCCTACGTTTTCCACCATATCCGCCAGTATCGAGAAACTGGTCACCACCTGAACGCGTTCATCAGCGATAGCGGCAGGCAGCGCCAGCAGGGCGGAAACACCCACTAACCAGCGCGACGGCCGATAGGATAAATAGGCAAGCGACATGCAACACTCCTTACGATAAGTATAAATAGGGACGATTAAGACCCTTGCTCCACGGCCAATGGCGTTGTCTTACGCCGCAGCTTGGCTGCCAAGCTGTGATAGCGACCAAACAGGGCCGAAAACAGATACCCCGCCCCGGCCAGCAGAATAATGCTCGGGCCAGAAGGAATATCCAGATGGAAAGAGAGCAGCAGGCCGCCAGTACTCGCCACCATGGCCAGTACAATCGCGATGCCGATCAACCCCTCAAGCCGTTTACTCCAAAAGCGTGCGGAGGTAGCAGGCAGCATCATCAAGCCCACCGCCATTAGCGTGCCCAGGGTTTGAAAGCCGGCGGTTAAGTTCAGCACCAGTAGCCCCAAAAACACGCTGTGCACCCAACCGCTACGGCGGCTTTGGCCGCGTAAGAACAGCGGGTCTAAACACTCCACCACTAATGCGCGAAACACGATGGCCAGCGTCACCACAATCAGCGTGCTGATGCCTGCAATCAGTAGTAGCGCGGTGGAGTTGATTGCCAGAATCGAGCCAAACAGCACATGGGTAAGATCTACACTGCTGCCGCCAATCGAAATCAGCATGACACCGGCGGCCAGCGAAATGATAAAGAAGCTCGCCATGGCGGCATCTTCGCGCTGGCCGCCCATTTTTGAGACCGCCCCTGCCAGCAGCGCGACCATTAAGCCAAACAGTACCCCGCCAATGCTCATGATCGGCAGCGAAAACCCTGCCAGCAGGAACCCCAGCGCAACGCCCGGCAGAATGGCGTGGGCCATGGCGTCACCAATCAGGCTCATGCCGCGCAGCACCAAAAACACTCCCAGCGGCGGGGCGGCCAGCGAAAGCGCCAAACCACCCACCACCGCACGGCGCATAAAGCCGTAATCGAAGGGGCTGATCAGCCACGCATTAAGCAGATCCAGCATGACGACCTCCGAGAGTAAACGGCACCACTTGCGCGGGTGAATGGTGATCAGTAAGCGCACTCGGCGCGACCCAACGGCCATGGCCGCCGTTTAGCATCAACACTTCATCGGCCAAGCGTTGCAGGTGATCCATATCGTGGAGCACGACAATAATCGTCGCGCCGTCGTCCGCCATCTGGCGCAGGATGCGGATCAAAATATCCACGGTCTCGCTATCCACGTTGGCAAACGGCTCATCAAGCAGCAGCAGTTCGGCTTCCTGCATCAGTGTGCGGCCGATCAGTGCGCGCTGGCGCTGACCACCGGAAAGCTCGCCCAAGGGGCGGTGGGCCAAGTGCGAGATCCCCAGCCGCGCCATGATCTCGCGACCCTTGCGATAGTGCGCTGCACAGTAGCCGGTTAACGCGCCGTGGCTGGGCCAACTGCCAGTCATCACCAGCTCTTCCACACTCATCGGGAAGGTCAGGTCTAACGCCAACTGTTGGGGCAGCCACGCCCGGCGCTCTTTGGGTACCGTACAAACCACTTCACCGTTAATCGGCCGCAGTTCACCCATAATCGCCTGAATCAGCGTGCTTTTACCGGCCCCGTTAGCGCCGATCAGCGCGGTAATGGCGCCCGGTTGAAAGTCGCCCTCAAGGTGTTCAAGCACCGTGCGGCGCGCTTGAGCCAAATGCAGATTATGCAACTGACAGCGTGATAAAGAGCGCTGACTCATCCTAGCCACCCACCAGCCCAAACCACCAAACACCAAAGCACCAACAACGGCACGGTGACAAACAACAGCCGTTTAACAGCCGATAATGACATCAAGGAGAAGTGACAAGGACCTTCCTTGTTATGGCGGTGCGTATGCTCACTCATCAGGCGGCCTCGTGTAATTTCAAATAGGTTATAACATAACATTTGGAAAAGCCAAAAAATTGCTGAATATTTTACGCGTTAATGCCGCGCTGACAACGAAAAAGCGCTAGCCGAAAACTGCCGACAGCGCTTTTTAGAGTCACAAATAAGTGGGGGAGATTGGCGCAGGCAGTTGGCGTAAAAACCTAGTAGCGCCAGGTAGCACCAAGCTGCTGTGGCCCTACATGGAGTGCATATTCACCAGGAATAGTCATCGGACCCAGCGATAGATTAGCGGGTTGGAAGCGATTAATCGCAGAGGTCGCCTGATTCGGCTGTGTCCAAATCTGTAGCTCGTTGACCAGCATGCCCGTCGCGAAGTTGATGGCGCCATCGCTTTCACGACCATCGGCAGCAATTACCGCCCCCGCCACACCATTAACCACCAATGAGCCCACGCGAGCGCCCCAGCCGCGCCGCTCACGTTCCGCCTGGGAAAGCTGTAACCCCAACGCCTGCACACCGCTTAGCTCGCCGCTGGCTTTCAAACGCTCATATTCGGCCAACGCCGCCGGGTGCGGCTGGCGGTCGGTCAGCATACCGCCCAGCGCCAGCGCAGATTTCACCACCCCCACTCGCGCATCAAAACGGTCATCCGCGTCGTTTGCCTCACTCGACTGGTACGCATTCACTGCCAGGCTAGTGCCGTAAATGCCTGTCCAGCCCCACTGCCAAACATGCGCATGGCGCGCGCCATCCTCAAACACATCATCGTACTCACTCCACTGCCCGCCGGTTTGAGCCTGGGTTTGTGCGTGGGCCTGCAAAGAGACAGGTAGGGCAATCACCAGCGTCGTAACCAGCGCGGAGAGAAGACGAAAAGCATGCATAAGGAAGTGCCTATTAACGGGATCAATAGCGCTAAGCGTAGCACGGCGTTCGCGGCTGGCTAGCGTGGAATAACACGAAGCGAAGTATGACTAAGATTCATGGTGTTTGCTCATAAAGAATGATTAGATGAGGAGAGACGATAACCAGGAGCGCCGCATGGATGACTTTTCGCCCAATGACCTAAAAACCATTCTTCATTCCAAGCGCGCTAACCTCTATTACCTTCAGCATTGTCGAGTGTTGGTGAATGGTGGCCGCGTAGAGTACGTCACCGATGAAGGCAGCAAATCCCGCTATTGGAATATCCCCATTGCCAACACCACCTCGATACTGCTGGGCACCGGCACCTCGATTACCCAGGCAGCCATGCGCGAGCTTGCCAAGGCAGGCGTATTAGTTGGGTTCTGCGGCGGCGGCGGTACGCCATTATTTGCTGCCAATGAGGTCGATGTAGATGTCGCCTGGCTGACCCCGCAAAGCGAGTACCGGCCCACGGAGTACCTGCAATACTGGGTGCGCTTTTGGTTCGATGATGTAAAGCGCCTGGATGCCGCCCGGGCGTTTCAGCAGGCGCGACTTGCCCGTATCGAAGCGCTGTGGACCAGCCGTGTTATGAAAGATGCAGGCTTTGGTATATCCACTGATCACCTGCAGAGTGCCCTTGCCCATCATCGCGAAGCGATTACCCAAGCCCCCAGCACCGTTGACCTGCTGACCCTAGAAGCACGTTTAACCAAAACGCTGTTCAAGCTGGCGGTGAATGCCGTTGATTACGGGGACTTCACCCGTGCCAAACGCGGCTCGGGCACTGACCCTGCCAACCGATTTCTTGATCACGGCAACTACCTTGCTTACGGCCTGGCGGCGACCGCCACCTGGGTGCTGGGGATTCCTCACGGGCTTGCGGTACTCCACGGTAAAACCCGCCGGGGCGGGCTGGTGTTTGATGTAGCCGACTTGGTAAAAGACGCGGTGATTCTGCCCCAGGCATTTATTTCCGCCATGCGCGGCGATGAAGAGCAGGAATTTCGCCAAGCCTGCATCGAGCGCTTAACGCGCACCGAATCCCTCGACTTTATGATTGATACGCTCAAGGAAGTCGCCCAAGAGCTAGGGCAAGAGTCGGGGGGTGGCGAAGCATGAACGTGCTGTTGATTTCCCAGTGCAACAAAAACGCCCTTAAAGAAACGCGCCGCATCCTTGATCAGTTTGCCGAACGCCGGGGCGACCGCACCTGGCAAACGCCGATCACCCAGGCCGGGCTGGACACACTGCGCAAACTGCTGCGTAAAAAAGCCCGCAAAAACACCGCCGTCGCCTGCCACTGGATTCGTGGTCACGACCACAGCGAACTGATGTGGGTAGTGGGGGATGCTTCAAGGTTTAATATCAATGGCGCAGTGCCAACCAATACCACCGCCAGAGATATATTGCGTCGTCGCGATGAAAACGACTGGCATAGCGGTGAAGATATTCTCCTGCTCACCGCGCTAGCTGCGCTACTGCACGACCTGGGAAAAGCTTGCGACGCCTTTCAGCTACGGCTTAAGGGCAAGCTGGAAGGCCGCAACTTATACCGTCATGAGTGGATATCGCTACGCCTGTTTCAGGCATTTGTGGGTAATGACGACGATGCCACTTGGCTGGCGCGCCTGGCCGAAGGTGACTATCAAGAGCAGGACTGGTTGGAGGGGTTAGAGCGTGATGGTCTGGATGAGGCTACTTCAGCGGTGTTTAGTCATTTGCCGCCGCTTGCCGCTGCGCTTGGTTGGCTAGTACTTAGTCACCATCGGCTGCCCTTAAAGCCGCCGTCGTACGATAACGATATTCCCAGGCGCTGGGGTGGAAGCATCAACCTGCAAGCCGAGCAACTGCCTGCGTTATTTGAGTCGATTAGCGCCGAGTGGAACGAAATTCCTGAGACGCAAGACCCAAATCGCATCGCGCCCTACTGGCAATTTAGTGGCGGGTTACCCGTTAGCACAACACGCTGGAGGGAACGCGCCACAAAGCTTGCCACGCGTTTACAGGCGCGGCTGGACAAAGATGGCCATTGGTTGGAGAGTCACTACGTCATGCACTTAGCGCGGCTAAGTTTAATGCTGGCCGATCACCACTACTCAAGCCTGGAAGACCCACTGCATCGAGTGCGTGGTGAGTCCAACTATCCACTGGTTGCCAATACCGTGCGCAAAACCGGCAAACCCAATCAGCCATTGGATGAGCATATTCTTGGCGTCGAAAAGCACGCCGCCGCGGTCGCCCGTGCGCTGCCTAGCGTCGACAGCCACTTGCCCCGTTTAGCCCGCCATAAAGGTTTTCGTAAGCGCAGCAGTCACCCGCGCTTTCGCTGGCAGGATAAAGCCTTTGATCTGGCCCAATCGCTTAGAGCGCGCAGCCAGCGCCAGGGCTTCTTTGGCATCAATATGGCATCCACCGGCTGCGGTAAAACCTTGGCGAATGGGCGCATTATGTACGCGCTGGCCGACCCTCAGCAGGGCGCGCGCTTTAGCATTGCGCTGGGGTTACGCACGCTGACTCTGCAAACTGGTCAAGCCCTTCGTGAGCGTCTGAATCTGGGTGAAGATGAACTCGCCGTGCGCGTAGGCGGCAGCGCCAATAAAGCTCTGTTTGCGCACTACGAGCAAGAGGCCGAAGCCAGTGGCTCGGCATCTAAACAGGCACTTATCGAAGAAGACGCCCACGTGGTGTTTGATGGCAATTTTGATAGCCACCCCGTACTGCGCCGACTGAACGATGAACCGGGCACCCGAGCGCTAACCGCCGCACCTATTTTGGTATGTACCGTTGACCACCTGGTGCCCGCCACGGAAAGCACGCGCGGCGGTCGGCAAATCGTGCCAATGCTGCGCCTGATGAGTAGTGATTTAGTCCTCGATGAAATCGACGATTTCGATATTAACGACCTGCCCGCGCTTACTCGGCTCGTCAATTGGGCGGGACTTTTGGGATCACGGGTGTTGCTTTCATCGGCCACCTTGCCGCCCGCGTTGGTCGAAGGGTTGTATGAAGCCTACCGCAGCGGTCGCGAAGCCTTTCAACGCCACCGAGGCGAACCGGGTTTGGCGGTCGATATCTGCTGCGCCTGGTTCGACGAGCACGACCGCCAACATGAAAACTGCGCCAGTAGCGAGACCTTCAAGGCGACACATCAGGCTTTTGCCAAGCGCCGGCTAGAGCGCTTAGCCTCCAGCCCGGTGCGACGCAGTGGCGATATTTTAGCGTTGCCAGCGTTGGGTAAACGGCCAGAAGAAATCAGGCCCGCAGTTGCAACGCTGCTACGCGAACATGCATTGGCGATGCACCAGCAGCATCATTCCGTTGACCCCCACACCAGCAAGCGCGTCAGTTTCGGTCTGATTCGCATGGCCAATATCGACCCCTTGGTGGATGTGGCCAGGGCACTGTTTCAGCAGGGCGCGCCAGAAGGTGTGCGCATTCACCTCTGCGTTTACCACTCGCGCCACCCGTTGGTGATGCGCTCGGAGATTGAGCGCCGGTTAGATAAAACGCTGCAACGGGCCGAGCCCGAGCGCGTGTTTCAGCAGCCCGATATCCGCCGCCTGCTGGATAGCAGCGAAGAAAACGACCACCTGTTTATCGTGCTGGGCTCGCCGGTCACCGAAGTGGGCCGCGACCACGATTATGACTGGGCCATTGTCGAGCCTTCTTCCATGCGCTCAATTATCCAACTAGCGGGCCGGGTGCGCCGACACCGCGAGCAGGCCTGTGAAGTGGCCAATATTTTGCTGCTAGAGACCAATCTAAAACACCTGGAGCGCGCGGATGAGCCCGCTTTTCATAAGCCAGGCTTCGAAACGAAGATGGCCTGGAAACTTAATAGCCACTCACTTACCACGCTGTTAACTAAAGATGAGTACCAGGTGATAGATGCCCGCCCGCGCGTGCTGGCGCGGGAAGTGCTGCACGCTAAAGAAAGTCTCGTCGATTTGGAGCATGAGCGGCTGCATCAACTGATGATCGAACAGCCCGCCGAACCGTTAACCAAAAAAGAGATCAGGCTTGGCAAGCAGCCCAAGCCACCACCGCTGGGGGCCTATAGTTGGTACGCCGTACCACAGGTGCACTTAACCGGTGTATTGATTCAGCGTGACCCATTTCGCAAGCAGCTCGAACCTGAAATAACCCTAGCGCTGCTGCCCGATGAGGGAGGAGAAACCTGGACACTACACCGCGTAGACGATGGCGCAAGGCGAGGTGAAAAGCTCTACGTTCTGGTGGAGGAGAGCCTGCTGGTGCGGATAGACCTGACAAAAGAGCAGGGCGAGCGGATTCAGCCCTGGGGAGCCAACGACTATTTAACAGCCCTGGCTGACTTGGCAGAAGACTTGGATATCTCCCTTGATCGCGCCGCTCGCACCTTCGGCACGGTAACCGCCTCGGCTAGAAACCAACGCTGGGGATATCACCCGGTGCTGGGATTTTGGCGGAGTAAATGAAGGCCGGTGATAGACACCGGCCCGCTGCCTGGGCGGCAGCGTAAGTTACTCTGATTAAGAAACTTTTCTGAGCTGCCTGGGCGGCAACAAAAATATGGTAGTGGCACGGGCAGTCAAAGTCATTTTCTATTTTGATTACACTAATTAATAAACTGGTTGATAATTTTAGAGTGGTGCCCTAATATCAATTTAGCCAAGGGGTGGTCGCACACCTCCTTGGCTAGCTTGAAACACATTCGTATATCGTCGTTACCCAAATCTGCAGGGTCAGAGCAGATAGGAGGAATCTGAGCATGATTGGCTATCATGTAAACATAATATTTTGAGGCCGATTTTTAGATCGGCCTGCCAGATGCCCCGAGGCGTATTGCCTCGGGGCTTATTTTGGCACGAATTTCAGTGATTCCCAAATTCGTAAGGATAAATAATGCCTACCATTCCTAGTGGAAGTTGGCAGCAACTCCGAACATTAGTCGAAGTTTTTTTAAAAGATCGCTTCGATACCAAGGCGGAAAAGCTAGCTCCCGACGATCCAAAATACCAAGCACTGGTTGAACAGTTCCAATTCGATACCTGGATCAACGATGCGGCAAGGCGCGTTGGTCAACTGCAAGTCGTCACCCACTCGCTAAAACCTATCCACCCCGATGCCAAAGGCTCCAACCTTTACGCTCCGCCCGAATCGCTACATACCCACAACCTTGTTGGCAGTCATGTACTACCCGCTAATTTTGCGGGCGATGTGGTGGGGAACGCCGCAGCCTTGGATGTTTATAAGTTCTTGAAGCTGCAGCTCGAGGGAAAATCGCTGCTTGAGCGTGCGCTAGAAAATGATAGCGAGTTTGCCAAAGCGTTAAGCGATAACCCCGAACAAGCCCAGGCGTGGATCAGCGCCTTTGCGGCGATTACCGAACCGCGTGGCGAGCACGCCTCACATACCCGAGGCAAACAGCTCTACTGGCTGGTAGGTGATGATGCCGCAGACGTAGAAAGTGATGCCGAGAATTTTCATCTATTAGCACCGCTCTATGCCACCTCGCTGGCCCACCGCGTATTTCAAACCATTAACCATGACCGCTTTAGCGAAGAGGCTAAAGAGGCACGTAAAGCTAAACGGGAGGGCAACTACGCTGAGCAACCCGTTCACAGCTACCCCAACTTGGCCGTACAAAAAATGGGCGGCACCAAGCCGCAAAATATCTCGCAGCTGAATAGCGAGCGGGGCGGTAACAACTATTTGTTGGCGTCGCTTCCGCCCAGTTGGAATGTCCGTGATATTCGCCCACCGCTAAAAGTAGCATCGGTTTTCTCCCATCCAGGCGTATTTGGCAGCCGCTCAGAAGTGCGCGCCCTTGTTAAAGACCTCAAGCGCTTTCTGGAGACCAACCCCTCTACCGACATGCACACCCGCGATTTACGTGATGACTACACCGCCATGCTGATGGATGAACTGGCGCTGTTTGCCATGCAAATGCACAGCCTACCTGCCGGGTGGAGTGCGGATGAAAAATGCGAATTGGTCGCCGAAGAAGCCTTTTGGTTAGATCCTGGCCGTGCCGAGGAAGATGCCGCTTTTCGTGAAGCACGAAACAGCGTGGAGTGGGCAGACGAGATTCGCCACCGCTTTGCTAACTGGCTCAATGCTGCGTTGGGTGAAAAGCTCCCATTAGGTGATGTGGAATTTCGCCACTGGCAGAAAACGCTGGCAAAAGATGCCACCCATCAACGCCTGCTAGATCGTGACCGCCGCTGGATGGAAAACCTAATGGAAGACTTAACCAACCTGCCAGGAGGTGATGACGATGAGTGAAGTGAAAAACCTCCTGGTTTTACCACGCCTGCGGGTACAAAACGCTAATGCGATTTCCAGCCCAATGACCTGGGGCTTTCCTGCCATGAGTGCTTTTGTGGGATTGATGCACGCCCTGGAACGCAAACTCTATGCAGCAGGCATCAACGTTTCGCTCGGTAACGTCGGCGTTATCTGCCATGACTTTGAAGCCCAGGCCACTGAAGGCGGCTATATCCGTGGTTTTCATCTCACCCGTAATCCAGTGGATAAAACTGGCGGAACGGCAGCGATTGTAGAAGAAGGGCGCATCCATCTGGATATCACGCTGATCTTCACGATTGATTCAGCCGCGGCAGAAAGTGAGCATGATGAGATTGCCAAACAAATCAGTGAGATCGTTGCAGGTATGCGTATTGCCGGTGGTAGCGTCATCCCTAACCGCGCCGTGCCAAGCCACAAGCAACGCCCGCAATGGGTCGCGCTTGATGACGATGAAGAAAAGCGGCAAAAGCAGTTCGAACGCCTAAAACGGCGCTGGCTGCCGGGCTTTGCGCTAACCCTGCGCGATGACTACCTCGCCGAGCACCACCAGACGCTGCAACAGCAGAACCCGGATGCCAGTTTGCTGGATGCGTGGCTGGATCTTTCACGGCTCAATCACCACTGCGCCCTGGAAAATGAAGGTGAATCCAACGAGAAGCCCGTTTGGCAGGCTCAGCGCCCCTATCGCGGCTGGCTGGTGCCTATCCCTGTAGGTTACGGCGCTATTTCCGATCTATTTAATCCCGGCGAAGTGGCCAATGCTCGCGATGCCAAGACTCAGTTTCGCTTTGTTGAAAGCCTCTACTCCATTGGCGAGTGGGTCAGCCCCCACCGCATGAAGCAACCGGAAGACCTGCTTTGGTACGTTGATAACGACGAAGAAGCGGGACTTTACCGACTCAATAACGATTACCACCTTCGCGCCACTGCCCAGTAAACCAGGAGCTCTATCATGGCTAAAAACGATACCCTTAAAACCGCTTCCGTCCTCGCCTTTGAACGCAAGCTTGATCCTTCCGATGCCCTGCTTTACGCCAGCAGCTGGGAAAAGCGGCAAGATAATCAGCAGTGGCAGCCGGTAGAAGTGCGCGAAAAGTCGGTGCGCGGCACCATTTCCAACCGCCTGAAAGCCAAAGACCAAGACCCCGCTAAGCTAGACGCAGCGATTGAAAATCCCAACCTGCAAACGGTGGATGTCGCCACGCTGCCCCACGATGCAGACACCTTAGTTGCTCGTTTTACGCTGCGCGTATTGGCGGGTGCCGGAACGCCTTCGGCCTGTAATAACGCCGAGTACCAAGCCAAGCTGGAACAGGCAGTTGCCGAGTATAAACAAGCGCAAGGCTTCGGCGAGCTGGCGCATCGCTATGCCAATAACCTCGCTAATGGCCGCTTTCTGTGGCGTAACCGCATGGGCGCTGAGCAAGTCGAGGTAAGCGTTCGCCAATTGGCGCAGGGTAAAGCCACCAAAGAGTGGACGTTTGATGCACTGTCGCTTTCGTTGCGGGCCTTTGAGGAGACCGCCGAGCTTAAAGAACTCGCCGGTGTTATCGCCGCCGCGTTGGTGGGGGAACAGCACTTACTGCTAGAGGTAGTGGCCTATGTGCGCGTGGGCAGTGGCCAAGAAGTGTTTCCTTCACAAGAGCTGATTCTTGAGCGGGGCCGGGGTGATAAGAGCAAAACGCTTTATCACGTCAGCAACATTGCCGGTATTCACTCGCAAAAGTTGGGTAACGCCATTCGTACCATCGACACCTGGTACCCCAATGAAAACGATGATGATCTTGGGCCGATTGCCGTTGAGCCGTATGGCTCAGTGACCACGCAGGGTAAAGCGTACCGCCAGCCCAAGCAGAAAGCTGATTTCTATTCACTCCTAGATAACTGGATGATCAAGGACCAAGTGCCTACGAAGGAAGATCAGCACTTTGTGATGGCGACCCTGATTCGCGGTGGTGTATTCGGCGAAGCGGGGTAAACCATGGATCACTATATCGACATTCGTTTAAGGCCCGATCCTGACTTTGCCCCGGCAATGTTAATGGGCGCGCTTTATAACAAGCTGCACCGGGCGCTGTTTGATTTACATGCCGAAGATGTAGGCGCCAGTTTCCCAGGCTATAAGCACGGTGTTCGCGCTCGCACACTGGGCGATCACCTTCGCTTGCATGGCACGCAAGCACGTTTGCAGCAGCTAATGAGAGCGGACTGGCTAACCGGTATGCGCGACCACACCCAGGTGAGCGAAGTGCTTGCGGTACCTGCAAATACTCAGCATATAAACGTGGCGCGTAAGCAATTTAATACGGGCAGTGAAAGCCGGGCCAAACGTTACGCCAAACGGCATGATATTTCAGAAGCAGAGGCGCGGAAGATTTATGCCAAGTTGGCTGAACGACGCATTGAGCTCCCCTTTGTGCAGATCAATAGCCGCTCCACCCAGCAGCGTTTTAGCCTGTTTATTGAACATAGCAAACCGTTGGCTTCTGCAACGGAAGGCACGTTTAGCCATTACGGCCTAAGCCCCAACGCCACGGTGCCCTGGTTTTGACCCTTTTTTCTAGCATGAAAATTGGCCACCAATAATCAACCACTTAGCGGTGTCGCTCTGAAAAGGGTGATACCGCTTTTTTCGGCTAAAGCTCTTTAACAATCAGCACATTAATTTTGGTATGCTCTAGTGCGCTGCCGCCCAGGCAGCTCAGAAACGAGCAACCCAGTATCGCTGGGCTGCTCAGTCGTGCGCTGCCGCCCAGGCAGCTCAGAAACGCTTCATGCGTCTGTGTTGACCCAGAAAGGTGTGCGCTGCCGCCCAGGCAGCTCAGAAAAAGAAGGATATCGTCAAACAGCCGCGTATGACGTGCGCTGCCGCCCAGGCAGCTCAGAAATAGTGCGACATGTAAGTGAGGCAGGCTGTTTTGTGCGCTGCCGCCCAGGCAGCTCAGAAAAACCAGATACCCCAGGGCAGCACAACGATACGGTGCGCTGCCGCCCAGGCAGCTCAGAAAAATAACGTTCAGCTGCATGTAACCCGCAGCGAGTGCGCTGCCGCCCAGGCAGCTCAGAAAACATATTGCCAAACCAGTCAGAGATACCACCCGTGCGCTGCCGCCCAGGCAGCTCAGAAAATCAACCAGCCTGCTTTGCGGCTGCCAAGATCGTGCGCTGCCGCCCAGGCAGCTCAGAAACGTAACCGCGGCGACCAAGTGACGATATTGTCGTGCGCTGCCGCCCAGGCAGCTCAGAAAAAGGCCGCGGCGCTCGCGAAAAGCGACTCAGGGTGCGCTGCCGCCCAGGCAGCTCAGAAAAGTCCATGGCGGCGGCGGCTGACGCGGTGATAGTGCGCTGCCGCCCAGGCAGCTCAGAAAAATGCGGACGTGTACCTGACCAACTACGAAAAGTGCGCTGCCGCCCAGGCAGCTCAGAAATGGTTCCGTCGCGCTTGAAGCGCAGTATCCAGGTGCGCTGCCGCCCAGGCAGCTCAGAAAAATGAGCATCGGTTCGACGCAGCACCAACAGTGTGCGCTGCCGCCCAGGCAGCTCAGAAAAAGCAACCCATCGGTATCGAATGGAACAAGCAGTGCGCTGCCGCCCAGGCAGCTCAGAAAGCAGCGAGGCCCAGCACCTCCGCAACTAAGTGGTGCGCTGCCGCCCAGGCAGCTCAGAAACGTAAGCGCGCCAGCAGATCCAGTCGACGGTAGTGCGCTGCCGCCCAGGCAGCTCAGAAAATTCAAGGCCATTTGGCAATAGGACACGGTACGTGCGCTGCCGCCCAGGCAGCTCAGAAAAGCGATAGACGGTAGCGACTGAAACGCTGAGCGTGCGCTGCCGCCCAGGCAGCTCAGAAAAAAATCACCCCGCCGGGAGGCGGTGCGCCGGTGTGCGCTGCCGCCCAGGCAGCTCAGAAAAAGCGATGAGTGAACCAACAGAGATGGCCTACGTGCGCTGCCGCCCAGGCAGCTCAGAAACCAGCCAAAATGCTTGGCCTTTGGCTTTGTAAGTGCGCTGCCGCCCAGGCAGCTCAGAAAAATCAAACGGCCGTAGCTCTTCGCACGCCCTGGTGCGCTGCCGCCCAGGCAGCTCAGAAATTACGGCCGGTGCGATCGCCATGGTGTGCAGGGTGCGCTGCCGCCCAGGCAGCTCAGAAACAGTCGCGGTGTCCTACGCGGGTATCGAGCGGGTGCGCTGCCGCCCAGGCAGCTCAGAAAAGCCAACACCGACGATCAGCCGAAGCGCGACAGTGCGCTGCCGCCCAGGCAGCTCAGAAAAGCACGGTTAGCAATGCCCGAGACCGTGCCGTGTGCGCTGCCGCCCAGGCAGCTCAGAAATGGTACCAGGGCTTCAACTATGGCTACCAGGGGTGCGCTGCCGCCCAGGCAGCTCAGAAATACTCAACGAAGCCAAGCGCCTAAATGGTAGCGTGCGCTGCCGCCCAGGCAGCTCAGAAAACTGACCCCGCAAGCGCGCGCCAACTCAGACTGTGCGCTGCCGCCCAGGCAGCTCAGAAAGTGAGCATCCAGAGCTACTGGCTGAATACGACGTGCGCTGCCGCCCAGGCAGCTCAGAAATCTACTTTCATCTGGTGAATCGGGAGCCACTCGTGCGCTGCCGCCCAGGCAGCTCAGAAATAATCAAAAGAGGGGGAGATGACATCCTTATAGTGCGCTGCCGCCCAGGCAGCTCAGAAAGTAGAGGATGCGCGCCTAGCGGACCTGTACGCGTGCGCTGCCGCCCAGGCAGCTCAGAAAAATGGCAACCTCTGCAGCCAGGGAGGTGCCACGTGCGCTGCCGCCCAGGCAGCTCAGAAAACGACGACGCGAGAGGCTGGCCCCTGCTTAACGTGCGCTGCCGCCCAGGCAGCTCAGAAAGTGGCGGCGTGGATCGTTTACCGCCACCCGTTGTGCGCTGCCGCCCAGGCAGCTCAGAAAAGTATCACGGTGCCGGCGGGCAACACCGGCTCGTGCGCTGCCGCCCAGGCAGCTCAGAAAGTCTACAGGAACGACCGGCCAATCGACCACTGGTGCGCTGCCGCCCAGGCAGCTCAGAAATCTACCCCCACTGCCCACGCTAACCACGGCAAGTGCGCTGCCGCCCAGGCAGCTCAGAAAGTGAACGGCAGTGCCGAAAACGGGAACATCAAGTGCGCTGCCGCCCAGGCAGCTCAGAAAGTGTCCGCATTGCAGGCATCCAAAGCCCAGAGCGTGCGCTGCCGCCCAGGCAGCTCAGAAATTCCACGCCGTGCTTTTCGTATGAGATTTTCAGTGCGCTGCCGCCCAGGCAGCTCAGAAACCGGATAAAATCTTTACATGACAGCAAATAAAGTGCGCTGCCGCCCAGGCAGCTCAGAAAAGCAATGCCGCCCCAGTTGCTGACGATCATGCGTGCGCTGCCGCCCAGGCAGCTCAGAAATAGCAAACCGTCGATCAGGCTTGCCCCGACTTGTGCGCTGCCGCCCAGGCAGCTCAGAAAATCAAGACCGGGCATTTGTTGTTTGTGCCCAGGTGCGCTGCCGCCCAGGCAGCTCAGAAAGCAGGCGAGGGATTGCCGCGCTACTGGATAGAGTGCGCTGCCGCCCAGGCAGCTCAGAAACTTTCGGGGCTAGGCTCTGCGTTGTTCGGCGGGTGCGCTGCCGCCCAGGCAGCTCAGAAAACGTTGATGAACGGCTGCTAGAAGAGCTGCCGGTGCGCTGCCGCCCAGGCAGCTCAGAAAGCCAACAGTGCGGTTTTTTTGTGTCTGCCAGTGTGCGCTGCCGCCCAGGCAGCTCAGAAAATAAACCCTCCTGCATAAAAAAGCCCCTGCGTGTGCGCTGCCGCCCAGGCAGCTCAGAAATCAAGGGCGCGCTGGCCGCGCTCAATGCTAATGTGCGCTGCCGCCCAGGCAGCTCAGAAAATTCATGGTCTTTCCTAACACGTCGCGTAAATGTGCGCTGCCGCCCAGGCAGCTCAGAAATAGCGCGTGAGCCGGGGGTTGATAGTGATGCCGTGCGCTGCCGCCCAGGCAGCTCAGAAATTGCCAATGAACGCCATCCTCTTCATCCCCACGTGCGCTGCCGCCCAGGCAGCTCAGAAACAGCAGCTCATCGTATTCATTCAGACGCTCGAGTGCGCTGCCGCCCAGGCAGCTCAGAAATAGCTGTGCCGCGACACGGCGATACTCATCTTGTGCGCTGCCGCCCAGGCAGCTCAGAAAATTACATCGCCAACGCTGGAACCAAACGTCTTGTGCGCTGCCGCCCAGGCAGCTCAGAAATGAAAATCAGCAAACGCTTTGGCATTTCTCAGGTGCGCTGCCGCCCAGGCAGCTCAGAAAATGCTAGGGCAAAGCATAAATTGTGAAGCCTCGTGCGCTGCCGCCCAGGCAGCTCAGAAAACGGTGAAAGAGAATGCGCCGCGCAATGATGAGTGCGCTGCCGCCCAGGCAGCTCAGAAATCAATATCAATAAACTGGTACGTTTTCATACAGTGCGCTGCCGCCCAGGCAGCTCAGAAAGTGATCTGGGTTAAAGTTTCTTTTGGCACGAAGTGCGCTGCCGCCCAGGCAGCTCAGAAACCTCCTCTGCCGTATCGGCGTTAACAATCCAAGTGCGCTGCCGCCCAGGCAGCTCAGAAAACCACGTCACTCGGAATAACTCGATGCTGCCAGTGCGCTGCCGCCCAGGCAGCTCAGAAACGAGCCCGTTTTTGTTTGGCTATCCATGGTCGGTGCGCTGCCGCCCAGGCAGCTCAGAAAATCGGGGCGCGTCTTTCGCGCATTGTTTCGTAGTGCGCTGCCGCCCAGGCAGCTCAGAAAAGCCGCCCTGCCGATTTGCAAATTGGCGATAAGTGCGCTGCCGCCCAGGCAGCTCAGAAAACCAGCTAGGCGACCCGCTGGCGCCGTCCAGCGTGCGCTGCCGCCCAGGCAGCTCAGAAAGCGAACACTTCGCCGCCCAGCCAGGGCGAACCGTGCGCTGCCGCCCAGGCAGCTCAGAAAACGGCTACACCGGCGACATGCGCGCCCTGTCAGTGCGCTGCCGCCCAGGCAGCTCAGAAATCTCCGGTACCGCCAGCCGCGCGAACGTCAGTGTGCGCTGCCGCCCAGGCAGCTCAGAAAAATAGCCTGGCTGAGATTGAACAGTTGCTACGGTGCGCTGCCGCCCAGGCAGCTCAGAAAGGCTTCGCCCTCACACCGCCCTGGTTACGGTTGTGCGCTGCCGCCCAGGCAGCTCAGAAATTCGAGCGCGCTTTTTTAGATCTGTTGGGTGAGTGCGCTGCCGCCCAGGCAGCTCAGAAAACGCCCCGCCTGCCCTGGTTACGGGCGCGACGGTGCGCTGCCGCCCAGGCAGCTCAGAAAATCGGTGGCCGCGAACACCGCCGCCGTTTCGGGTGCGCTGCCGCCCAGGCAGCTCAGAAACAACCCCTACGCAAAAGCCCTCAAGGCCAACGGTGCGCTGCCGCCCAGGCAGCTCAGAAACGCGACGGTGAAGTCATGGTGCGCATTCTGCGGTGCGCTGCCGCCCAGGCAGCTCAGAAAGTCCCAAATGATGGACCGCCGTGATGCCAACAGTGCGCTGCCGCCCAGGCAGCTCAGAAAAGGAAGAAGCGGCGATCCTTTTCATGCTGCTTGTGCGCTGCCGCCCAGGCAGCTCAGAAAGTGCGCACGCGAAAGTAGCGCTTCTTGGGATCGTGCGCTGCCGCCCAGGCAGCTCAGAAAGCTGGCGTGCTGATGGGCAAAGACCGGGAAGGGTGCGCTGCCGCCCAGGCAGCTCAGAAATAACGATTCGTTAGAGGTGCTGGATAAGCTGCGTGCGCTGCCGCCCAGGCAGCTCAGAAAGCCCACATCGAGCAGCGCCTGGGCGAACTGCAGTGCGCTGCCGCCCAGGCAGCTCAGAAAACGATGAAATCTGGATGTCGGCAGGCGACCTGGTGCGCTGCCGCCCAGGCAGCTCAGAAAATGAAGTAGCGCGCGGGTTTTTGGGCCTGCGAGTGCGCTGCCGCCCAGGCAGCTCAGAAAAAATAGACCTCGTCGACGCCGCCGACCGCCTAGTGCGCTGCCGCCCAGGCAGCTCAGAAAATCGACACCGGTGCCACGTTCGGCGTTGGCCTGTGCGCTGCCGCCCAGGCAGCTCAGAAATTCTGGCACGAACGGCGCGCGCACTGCTTGCAGTGCGCTGCCGCCCAGGCAGCTCAGAAACAGTACTTCAGCAACAAGGACAATAGCACCCGGTGCGCTGCCGCCCAGGCAGCTCAGAAAATTCCTGTTCCTGCCGCGCGGTGCTGTCATCTGTGCGCTGCCGCCCAGGCAGCTCAGAAAAATGTGGGTAGGAGGTTCGCCTCGCTTCTTTGGTGCGCTGCCGCCCAGGCAGCTCAGAAAAGCCCGCGTATGAGCTGGTCATTGATGAGCTCGTGCGCTGCCGCCCAGGCAGCTCAGAAAACGCGCAGCACAAAGGTTTGCGCGCTGGCGCCGTGCGCTGCCGCCCAGGCAGCTCAGAAAATCGACTGGGCGCAAGGCGGGCCGCTAATCGCGTGCGCTGCCGCCCAGGCAGCTCAGAAAGGACGCTAGGTGGCTGCGCAGGTTACGGGCGTGTGCGCTGCCGCCCAGGCAGCTCAGAAAAAGCTAGCTCGCAATCCTGTTAGCTACGAAGCGTGCGCTGCCGCCCAGGCAGCTCAGAAAGGAACTGGAAGCCAGCTTTGCAGATCGCCAAGGTGCGCTGCCGCCCAGGCAGCTCAGAAAAGTAGCTCGGCAGACTCCAAGTGCTCGCTAAGGTGCGCTGCCGCCCAGGCAGCTCAGAAATCGCTTATGCCGTCAATCTCCCGCATCGCGAAGTGCGCTGCCGCCCAGGCAGCTCAGAAATGGAGGCCAAGCAGCAATTCAACCGTGCGTTAGTGCGCTGCCGCCCAGGCAGCTCAGAAAATCTGACCCTGATGCGTCATTCACTACACCCCGTGCGCTGCCGCCCAGGCAGCTCAGAAATTTCAAGTCGGACATGATGGGCCGCTTGTTGGGTGCGCTGCCGCCCAGGCAGCTCAGAAAAGGTGGCTTTTGCCGGTGCCTACCGTGCCCATGTGCGCTGCCGCCCAGGCAGCTCAGAAACGCCGGCATCCCGCGCAAGTTCCTAGGCTCAACGTGCGCTGCCGCCCAGGCAGCTCAGAAAGAACGAAGCCTTGAAGGCGCTCGGCAAGCTGCGTGCGCTGCCGCCCAGGCAGCTCAGAAAACTACGTCGTCGGGCAAGCCAGCGGGCGGGACGTGCGCTGCCGCCCAGGCAGCTCAGAAAATGTCAGGCGTGACTATCTTGCCTTTGGTGCCGTGCGCTGCCGCCCAGGCAGCTCAGAAATGGAATCGGCCGCTGTTGGGATTCACGCCCATGTGCGCTGCCGCCCAGGCAGCTCAGAAAGTTCCAGGCTTCGGCCTTCTCGATGTTGCCCTGTGCGCTGCCGCCCAGGCAGCTCAGAAACGCCACCACCCCCGCCGCCTGGGAATTCTCCAGTGCGCTGCCGCCCAGGCAGCTCAGAAAGCTAGAAAGCCAGGCCAGTGAGGCGGGCGAGAGTGCGCTGCCGCCCAGGCAGCTCAGAAATGACGCTATTGGCGTGCCGACCCAGTGGGGTCGTGCGCTGCCGCCCAGGCAGCTCAGAAACTAACCATTTCAGTGCGTGCCGATGCGAAATTGTGCGCTGCCGCCCAGGCAGCTCAGAAAAAAGCAGCGGCTATCCCCAGCGTCAACACCGAGTGCGCTGCCGCCCAGGCAGCTCAGAAAGACAAGCTGCCGCCCGTATCGCGAATGTAGTCGTGCGCTGCCGCCCAGGCAGCTCAGAAAAAGGGTAAATTCAAATCAACGGCCCCTCCCTCGTGCGCTGCCGCCCAGGCAGCTCAGAAAACCCGCGCCACCAAGCAGCCGCGCAAATGCCCGTGCGCTGCCGCCCAGGCAGCTCAGAAACAAGGCGAACCCACATCACCAAGCTGTTCACCGTGCGCTGCCGCCCAGGCAGCTCAGAAAATTCGTCGCGCAGGGCATCTTGAGTGCTGGCCGTGCGCTGCCGCCCAGGCAGCTCAGAAAATTCGTCGCGCAGGGCATCTTGAGTGCTGGCCGTGCGCTGCCGCCCAGGCAGCTCAGAAATGTTCAAGCGCCCAGGCGTAGGCATCCTGCTCGTGCGCTGCCCAGGTAGCTCAGGTAAACGTCAACGAAGCGCAGAAGTATGGGTGAGAGTACGCTGCCGTCCAGGCAGTTTTGCTAGATTTAAGATGTGTACTGGTAGTATCGCTGTGCGGTGCTTTCGGGGTGCGCTAGCGCTCATGCCAAGCTACAAGTGACGTGCATTGGGCGAGTAAGTGGTTAGGCCTGACTGCTTTCATGCGATTTAGTGCTCGACAGGTTGAAACGTTACCGCTTCATCGAAACTGTACATACACTTTTCTGGAAAAGCGTGCAGCTCGCTATCGGTCTCAATCGCTGCTGCGCGGCGTGCATCTTCGTACGCTTCGCTCATCAGTTCAGGTAATGATGCTTTTAGGCTGGGGTTGTCGTTCAGTAAGCGATTCGTTTTGGCTTGGGCATCAATGATCGTCAACCGCCAGCTACGTGAGCGGCGTTCGGGCTGGTGATCCCATTTCAGCAGGTGCATTAACAGACGAGCCAATTGGCTGACCAGCGCGCGCCGTTCGCTTTTGCCCATGCTCTCAATCTCCTCGGCGAGGTGCTCAAGATCAAGTTGCTCCAGTTTCCCCGCCCGCAGTAGCCCAGCTTGCTCCAGGGCCCAGGCATAGGCATCGTGTTCATAATGTACGGCCATAGTGATACTCCTCTAAAACCGCTAAACCACTTTGCATTTGTTTAGTGTAAACGCAAGAAGACAACAGGCGACAATATTGAAGTGAGTATAAATTTACATGGTGGCTTCTGTTAACTGTTGCTAACGCGGAGTGTGAGGATAGTTTGCCTGCCACCTTAGGTGATTAATTTGCGCTGTAGCTCAGGCAGCTCAGAAAGATGTGGGAGTTCGAGTCTCCCCATCCGCAATAAATATGATAAGTGCCTTTGGTATTGCTGCGCGTAATCGCAAGGCCATCAATGTGGTTGCGATTACGCTACTCAAGAATGGCTGCTTGGCTATTCAAATTCACACAAAAAAGCCATCGCGTTGGATGGCCTCTGTTACTGAAATCAGGAACGCGCTAACGCGTTAATCTTCTTTCGGCGGTGTTTCCATGGCGCGTTTGTCGTCGGGTACCCGTACGATGTGGCCGACTTCGAGCTTGCTGTGGCGTTGGTGGCGGCCGCCGCTGGTGTCGATAATGGCGACAACTTCGCCAATGCTGACAGCGTCATCTTCGCGGTAGGCTTCTACTTTGATGCGTACCATCATGCCCTGGAAACGTGCGGAAATAATATCGCCTGGGTCGGGTGCCCTGTGGTCGGGGTCGTTTTTAAAGTATTCCGCTACGCTGGCGCTGCCGGGTTCGTCCCATTCAATATGCTGATGCATTGTGGTCTTCCTTGTCGTGTTGGATGTTGCTTCAGTGTAGTGCGTTCAGCTGCTTACTTCATCAGGGCTGGCGGTGCTTTCTAAACCGCCTGGGCTTGCTGCCTCTGCTCGCGCTTCATTGGCTTGTTCTTCATTCTGCTCTTCAATCTGTTCTTCAGTTTGCGTTTCAACTTGTGTTTCAGCTTGTTTTTCAATTCCCGCTACGCTGTTTGTTTGCCCCACGTATTGAAACAGGAAATTGAGCGCGGCGGGTAGGCTGGCGCGCCAAACCTGCCATGTGTGGCCGCCGGGGTAAAGGTCGAGCCGTACCTCGTTGGGTTGAATGCGCTCCATGGCTTGGCGGAGTAAGCGGGCGTGAAATTCTGCGTCGTAAACGTCGCTGCGCCCGGCGCTGATATACAGTGGTACGGGGGGAAGGTCGCCTTCTTCATCGGTGCCGCGGGGGGTGACACGCAGGCGGTACTCTTCTAAATGGGCGGTGTAGTTGAGGGTTTCCCAAAGCTCGCGGTCAAATTGCCCTTGGTCATTAATAAAGGCTGGGTGGCGCCAGGCGGAGGAGTTGCGCGGTGGTAGGGGGGCGTAGCTTGCGGGGCTAAGCGCCGCGACGGCGGCAAATAAATCAGGCCGTTCTAGGGCGAAGTTAAGCGCACCGTAACCACCGGCGGAAAGCCCCGCTACGCCACGTAGGTGGCGTTCTTGCCCAACGCGATAGGTAGCTTCCACGTGGGGCATTAGGTCATTAAAAAACGCGCTACGGGCGGGTTCGTTATGGCCATCTACCCACCAGCTGCGGCTGCCGGGCATAATGAAAACTGCCGGGGGTATATGCCCTGCGCGAATTAACCTGTCGGCTACCTGTTGTAAATTGCCGCGGGAAACCCAGTCGCGGTCGGTGCCAAAAGAGCCGTGCAGCATGTAAATGACGGGATAGGGCGTAGTCGACTGGGTGTCATAATTATCAGGTAAATACACGCTATAAGGGTAATCGTAACCGAGGGTGGATGAGGAAAAATAATGATGCTCAACGTCGCTTGCCAAGCTGTGGCCGCTGAGTGTTAGCCACCCAATAAAAGTGGTGAGTAGGGTGCGAAACCGGTAGGAGAGGAAAGGTGGTTTTGGGATGAACACGTTTTCTCCGGAATTAAACTAGTTTAATAAAGTCGGACAGCGCGGCGGTACTGGTTGTTCATCGTAGCTATGCAGACTCGTTATGCCGAGCAGTTACACAAAGTAGCCATGCAGGATAGCAGGTTAGGCGTATGTAGCGGCGGGAGGCCCAATGCGAAAAATTGAAGAGATCTATTGGTTGCGCGCTTACGGCTGTATAGCCGTTTTTTTGTTTCATTTATTAGATCACGTCAATCAACGCCTCGATAATGTCGCCACTGATTTAATGCGCCTGCCGCTGGTGCTGGGTACGCCAATATTTCTGTTTATATCGGTCTTTGTGTTTGCTGTTCGCTACGATAAATCCGTGCCGGAGGGGTTTCTTATTCAGCGCGTAAAGTATGTGATGGTGCCGTACTTTGTGTATGGCTTTATTTATTCCACCGCTGAATGGTTAAGCCAACAGGCGTCGGATGAGCCGGTGGGGTTCGTGGCTAATGCTATCGAGTATTACGTTTATGCGGGCTGGCATGGCTATTTTTTGATCATTGCGATGCAGTTTTACGTGGCTTATTGGCTGTTTACCCGCTGGCAGCTGTGGCGATTGAATCCGGTGCCATGGTTGTGGGGTGCCTGCGTTATCAGCATGGCGTATTGGGGGCTGGCTTATTGGTTTGATGTTGATTTGCCCGGCTACCTGCTGTGGATCGCCCCGCTGGGGTGGATCTATGTGTTTTTCCTGGCGCTGGTGCTAGTGCGCTACTACCCGCTAGCTCAAGAGGGTGTACTCGCTGAGCGGCCCACCTGGATGCAGCAATTGGCGCACCCGGCGTGGTTGGTGCTGTTGGTGGCGCTAATTATAGCGGCGACGTTTGCGGGTTGGCTGGCGTTTTCATCCAAAGAGGTGTGGGTGATTCCATTTTTCGTGCTGTTTACGCTTTGCGCCATGCGTTATTTGGCTGGGCGCCCGGCGCCATTGTGGGTGCGCCACATCAATGCGTATTCGTTTGGGATTTACTTGGCCCACCCCATGTTCTTTGTGCTTGCCGATCTGGTCGTTGAGCCTTTGTCGTTGCCGATTGGGGTGTATGCGCTGGTACTCATCGTCGTGGGACTCGCCGGGTCGGTGGCCCTTAATAAATTGGCGAATACCACCACACTGGGAGCGATGCTGTTTGGCAAGCGCTTGAAGGTTCGGTAATGGAAATATGTGAGTGCATAAATCGAAAGGCACGGCTTACCGCTTCGATGTGTAAGCGAGATCCGGGTCGTTGGGCAGCATGGCGGATGTGTGTTCAGCAGCCTGGCTAAGCAAGCGGCCGCTGTACGTTTTTAAGCGAGTGGGGCAGTCATGCAAACGCTGTAAAAAATCGTCAATCGCGCTGGCGTCATCCAGCTCGGGATCAAATCCACCTAAGCGCTCAAGCCAGGCCCGCCTGACGGCGATGTAGGGCGGTAACAGCAGCGTGCTTGCCAATAAGCGGCGCAGGATGCGTTTGGCTAATGATGGCTGAGCAAGGCCAACAATTAAGGCATCAAGGTTGTAGGTGTTCAATTGCGGGTAGAGTGAGCCCCAGAGGCTGGCAGGCAGTGGCTGCTTCTGCAGCGCAATAATTAACCACTCAGCTTGGCTGGCAAAGGCTGCTTTATTGAGGCGTGCGCCTAGTGGTAGCTTGGGGGTGATCAAGCAATGAGTGTGGTAGCGCTGCTCAATCGAGCTGAGACGCGCATGGGCTTGCGTGCTGGTTACCAAAATGGGCAGCAAGTGGTCGGCTACGCCAGAATCACGTATGGATTTTAAGTGGCGTGGCAACATGTTACCCGTCACCATGGCATCAACGATAAAGCAAACCGACCCCATTTGCCGACTCCGATTGTGAGCAAATCTATCAAATTGTAATTTATTGTAGTATCTGGCTTATTTGGGTAGCAAGTAAAAAAACTTGCGAGCCAAAAAAGAGGGCTCACTATTATTCATGCACTTTATTGGCGCATAAAACATTATTTTTGCCCTGTATTGGTGCGCTATGGCTTTTTTAAACAGCTGCCGAACCAGCATTTAGCTGCTATGCGTCATCAAGAGGCATCCTTGTCCACTTTTTAACGTTTATAAAACAATTGGTTGCTGATTTTTTATGCCATCTTGGTGCAGGGTTGGCATGTTCTCTGCATTATATTTGCAAGCGGCTAGCGGGCCGTAGGCATAAGCCCTACGACGTGCTAAAACGATAGCCGGTCTGAAATGCTCGCTGAGCGATTTGTTCACTAATGTCAGGCAAACGTTGAGCGAACAAGAATGACAAACGTGCGGTTTAGCGCGTATTTTGTCGAACAACACATTTATCGGTAGCTTACAGTCGTTAACTTTAAGCCACGCTCATACCGGAGGACTCTATGTCAGCCAAGACTCTCGCGCTAATTGAAGAACATGATGTTAAGTGGGTAGATCTGCGTTTCACCGACACTCGCGGTAAAGAACAGCACGTGACTGTGCCTGCTCGCGATGTGAACGAAGAATTCTTTGAGAATGGCCAGATGTTTGATGGCTCTTCTATCGAAGGTTGGAAGGGCATTAACGAATCCGACATGATTCTGCGCCCGGAAGATGGCACTGGCTATCTCGACCCCTTCACCGAAGATGCGACGCTGGTTCTGCGCTGCGACATCATCGAGCCGGCCACTATGCAGGGCTACGATCGTGACCCGCGCTCCATCGCCAAGCGCGCTGAAGCTTATCTAGAGTCTACTGGCCTGGGCGACACTGCGTTTTTCGGTCCTGAGCCTGAATTCTTTATCTTTGACGAAGTGCATTGGAAGTCTGACATTCAGGGCTCCATGTACAAAATCACGTCTGACGAAGGCGCTTGGGCGACCAGTAACCAGGTAGAAGGCGGTAACTTAGGCCACCGCCCGCGCGTTAAAGGCGGCTACTTCCCGGTTCCCCCGGTTGACAGCTTCCACGATATTCGTGGCGCGATGTGTAACACCCTGGAAGCGATTGGCCAGACTGTCGAGGTTCACCACCACGAAGTTGCCAACGCGGGTCAGAACGAAATCGGCGTTAAATTCAACACGCTGGTGAAGAAAGCTGACGAAGTGCAGGAAATGAAGTACGTGATCCACAACGTGGCGCACGCGTATGGTAAAACGGCGACCTTTATGCCGAAGCCGCTGGTAGGCGACAACGGTTCTGGTATGCACGTTCACCAGTCGTTCTGGAAAGGTGGTGAGAACCAGTTCGCCGGTGACGAGTACG
This sequence comes from Halomonas sp. NYA30, assembly GCF_976980765.1. Taxonomy (NCBI): domain Bacteria; kingdom Pseudomonadati; phylum Pseudomonadota; class Gammaproteobacteria; order Oceanospirillales; family Halomonadaceae; genus Halomonas; species Halomonas sp. NYA30. The sequence continues at coordinate 256,022 of NZ_OZ334477.1, forward strand.
CTGGCCTGTCTGAAATGGCGCTTTTCTATATCGGCGGCATCATCAAGCACGCCCGTGCCCTAAACGCCTTTACTAACGCTTCTACCAACTCGTACAAGCGTCTGGTACCTGGCTTTGAAGCGCCGGTCATGCTGGCCTACAGTGCCCGTAACCGTTCTGCTTCTATCCGTATTCCTTACACCGCTAGCCCGAAAGGCAAGCGTGTTGAAGCTCGCTTCCCTGATCCGACTGCCAACCCGTACCTGGCATTCTCTGCCATGTTGATGGCCGGTATCGACGGTATCAAGAACAAGATCCATCCTGGCGATGCAATGGATAAAAACCTGTACGACCTGCCGCCAGAAGAAGGCAAGTTAGTACCGACCGTAGCACACAGCCTGGATCAAGCACTGGAAGCCCTCGACGCTGACCGTGCGTTCCTGACCGAAGGTGGCGTGTTCACCGACGAAATGATCGATGCCTACATCGAACTCAAGATGGAAGAAGTGGAGCGTATCCGTATGACGACGCACCCCATCGAGTTTGATATGTACTACAGCTGCTAATCAGCGCTTTTAGCACCTAACTGCTACCATCACCCTAGCGGTGGTAACAGTTGATAAAGACGCAGTTGATCAAAACGCAGTTGATCAAAATAGTATCAAAACCCCGCTTCGGCGGGGTTTTTCGTTATTGAGGGTGTGACAAGTGTGAGGAGCAGTATGGGCAAGCTAACCACGTACACGATCAGCTTCTTGATGGCCGCTTTGCTGGGCATCGGGGCGGCCATCATGTCAGGTGCGGCTTTTGGGCAAACGGTTTTCAGGGTCATTGATGAGCACGGCAACGTTACGTTTACCGATAACCCTGGCCGCGGCGGGGAGGCGTTGGAATTGGCACCGTTGCCAAGCCTGCCGCCTGGGTTAAGCGCAGCTACGGCCAGTGTAGCCACGCCCGCTACTGGGCGCCCACGTGGCAAGCCAGGGCAGCCTTTTATGCCGTATGACCATTTTTCGATTGCACTGCCCCAGCAAGGCGCACGGCTGCCGGAGCGAAGCACCGCGGTGGAAGTGGCTATTGCGCCTCCGCTGCGCGATGACCACCAAGTGCGGCTGATAGTGAATGGAGAGATTAGCCAGACCGCGCTGCACAGTGATGTTTTCTGGTTAACGGGGCTTCCTGCGGGGCAGCACGAGCTTCAAGCAGAGCTACTGGATAGTAGCCAGCGTTTACAGCACCGCACGCCCGCAGTGACGATTACGGTTCCTTAGACCGGGTGGTTAAAATCTCGAATGCACTAAATTGGTGCGGTTGTGGAGGCATTTGGCGCGGTGATTGCGCTAAAACGATCCATCTTCTTTTATTGCTATGCCCGCAAGCCGTGCAACTAGGCATAAATGCATAATTGGCGCGCTTTTTGCAGTTCCCTCATTGATTATCCACCTGTAGGTCTGCAACGGCGATGGAAGACGTAATTTCTCAGGACACCACCATGCATCAGCGTTTGCTTGAACATCTCACCACGGCGGTACTGCTGCTGGACGGCGAGCTGCGTGTGCGCTGGATGAACCCTGCCGCTGAAGCCTTACTAGCGGTTAGCTTAAGCCGCGTTCACGGCATCAGCCTAGATACGCTTCTGGGCGGTGTTGACAGCATCGATGAGGTATTGGCTAAAGCGCGGGATGCGTTTCATCCTTACACCCAGCGAGAAGCGCGTATTACGCCGCTGAACAGTGAGCCGCTGACGGTCGACTACACTGTAACGCCGCTATCGGACGACGAGTTACTGTTAGAAGTGGAGCCGCGGGATCGGTTAATGCAGATCTCGCGTGAAGAGGCGCTGACCACTCGCCAAGAAACCATCAAGATATTGGCCCGTGGGCTTGCTCACGAAGTGAAAAACCCGCTCGGCGGGATTCGTGGTGCTGCACAGCTGTTAGAACGGGATTTAGACGATCCGGCGCTGCGCGAATATACCCATATCATTGTGGAAGAGGTGGATCGGCTGCGCGACTTGGTCGACTCCATGCTGGGCCCTAACCGTGTGCTTAAGCATGAGCCGGTCAATATTCACCGGGTGTTGGAGCGTGTACGCGCGCTGTTAATTGCCGAGCATCCCAGCGTTGTTATTAGCCGCGATTATGACCCCAGTTTGCCCGACCTTTCCGGCGATGAATCTCAAATGATTCAAGCGGTACTCAACGTTGCACGCAACGCCGTGCAAGCCATGAGCGATGCTCAAACCCCTGAACCTACCTTAATATTGCGCACCCGCGCCCGGCGACAGTTTACCCTCGGGGCGGAACGCCACCGCTTAGTCAGTGAAGTCTCGGTGATTGATAACGGCCCAGGCATTCCCGATACGCTGCAGGAAACGCTGTTCTACCCGATGGTGTCAGGACGCGCAGAAGGCAGTGGCCTTGGGTTATCGATCGCCCAGTCGATTTTGCACCAACATCAAGGATTGATCGAATGCGACTCACGACCCGGACATACCGAATTTCGTTTACTGATTCCATTGGTAATAATTTTACCGGAGAAGCGTCATGACTGAGGCTACACGTACCGATGTTGCGCGGGTGGTGATTGTCGATGACGACCGCGCTATCCGCTGGGTGCTGGAGCGCGCCTTGGCGCAGCCCGATCTCGATGTTGAGTGTATTGAGCGTGCAGATACAGCCCTTGCGCGTTTACTGGAAAGCCCTCCCGACGTGCTGGTCACCGACATTCGTATGCCAGGCATCGACGGCCTGGACTTAATGGCGAGAGTACGCGAGGCGCATCCCGATCTACCGGTGATCGTGATGACCGCCCATTCCGACCTAGACAGCGCCGTCGCTTCCTATCAGGGCGGGGCGTTTGAATACCTGCCTAAACCGTTTGACGTTGATGAAGCCCTGGCGCTGGTGCGCCGCGCCGTGGCCCACGCCCGGGAACGCCAACGACCGGTCGCCGTGCCGGAAGGCTTAAACGCTGAGATTATTGGTGAAGCGCCCGCGATGCAGGAGGTGTTTCGCGCCATTGGCCGTCTTTCTCACTCGCATATCACGGTGTTAATCAACGGGGAGTCGGGGACGGGTAAAGAGCGCGTTGCCCAGGCGCTGCATCAGCATAGCCCGCGTGCCGGTAAACCCTTTATCGCGTTGAACATGGCGGCGATTCCTCGCGACTTGATCGAATCGGAGCTGTTTGGCCATGAGAAGGGTGCTTTTACTGGGGCGGCACAGCAGCGCCAAGGGCGGTTTGAGCAGGCCAACGGCGGCACACTGTTTTTAGATGAAATAGGCGATATGCCATCGGAAACCCAAACGCGCCTGCTGCGCGTGCTGGCGGATGGTGAGTTCTATCGCGTCGGGGGGCATACGCCGGTCAAAGTGGACGTGCGTATCATCGCCGCTACTCACCAAAATCTAGAAGTGCTGGTGGATGACGGCCGCTTCCGGGAGGATTTGTTCCACCGCCTGAACGTGATTCGTATCCACCTGCCGAAACTGGCTGAAAGGCGCGAAGATATACCACGTTTAACCCGACACTTTCTGGCCGAAGCGGCGAAAGAGCTGACTACCGATATCAAGGTGCTGACCAGTGAAGCGGAAGCCCACCTAACACGCTTGCCGTGGCCCGGTAACGTGCGGCAGTTGGAAAATATCTGCCGGTGGCTGACGGTGATGGCGTCGGGGCGTGAAATCCTGGTTGAAGATTTGCCGCAGGAACTGCGCTCGCCAAGCGCTTCCGAAAGTAGCGCCCATGGCGATTGGCGTACGGCGTTTCGCGACTGGGCGGATCATGCCTTGGCCGAAGGCCATACCCATCTTTTGGAAGAGGCGGTGCCCGATTTTGAGCGGATTCTGATTGAAACCGCTTTAAAGCATACCGGTGGACGCAAAGGTGAAGCCGCTGAACTGCTTGGCTGGGGGCGTAATACACTGACCCGCAAATTAAAAACGCTGCTGCCAGCACTGGCTGACGAGTAAAGGCTAAGCAGTCGTTACTGCTCAAGGCGTTTAATCTCAGCCAATATCGCCTCAGCTTCTTCGGTAAGGGTGGCATTGGCGCGCATATCGCCGTTACGAGACGCTTCCATCGCGGCTTGCAGTTTACGCTCATAATTTTGCTGGAGTTTCTTTTTGGGGTCGCGCTTAAACATGCCAAACATAAGCAATTTCCTCACTATCTGGTTTTGGTGTACACCATTTGTATAGGTTTTGGTTGCTTGTGTCGAATGTTTGTTTTGGTCAGCGGTTATGCGTCGTTCTGAGAGTCCGCGCTGCATTGACATAGAAAGCGCTCAAAATCGACCAAAATGGTGTCGAGGCTGGCGTGTAAGCGGTGATCATCGTCCACCATTCTCAGCGACAGCCGCTGCAGGCGAGCACGTTCAATCACCGGTTCAGGGGCAACGATATCATCGCGCCAGCCGTGAACAATGTGCGTGTGGCGTGCCTGGATGGTGGGCGACGTTTCAGGGTAGGCGGCTATGCCTAACGCGGGGGCTAACAAAAAACAGCCTAATACGGGCTGCTGAGCGCTGACGGCCGCGCTTAGCCACCCGCCCAGGCTTGAACCTGCCAGTACACAGTGGGCAGGGTCATCACCGCGCTCGGCTATCACCTGTAAAAGATGCTGAAGACGTTGCTGGGGCTCTGCCATGCCTCGATAGTCCATTACCACGGGCTCACAATCATCTAGTTTTTCAGCAACGCCTTTTAGTGCCTGGATTTTAAGTGCCCCTGGGCCGCTCTCTAGGCCGTGGGATAAGTAAACAGTCATCATCACGTTTAGCTCGCTGAGCGTTGGATAGCTTCTCCACCCTGTTCGATATCCTCACCAGCACCCCGAATGGTATTGCAACCACTTACCAACAGAAGTGTGGTCATGACGAGTATGGCAAGCGCAATAGTACGTTTCATAGCGGTTTCCTCAAAGGCATGGGCGTGCGTCAAACATTGATAGAGCTGTCTGGACACTTTTTAAAGCAAAGCCTTTTTATAGCAAAGTGGGAAGGTTCGTTAGCAAAAATAATCGCTGTTGCGCCGTTTCGCCATCATTTTAATGTGTTTCAGCTAGATAGATGTGTCTTGATAACGTGTGCTTATGTCGCATGTGCCAGTTCTACACATCAAAAGTGCAGGGAAATTAGCCTATTTGGAGATGTTTGTTGTTTTTAAGTTATTGTTTTTAATTATTAATGTTGATTATTGGCATGGCTTGGCGCAGTCCCTGCAGCTACTGAGTAGTTGCGTAGAAGTTCAGTTGTTTAGCTCTAGCCGTTTAGATAATTGTTATTAGTAACTAAGTGAGTGGGTTGAGAGAAAAAAGGAAGGCAGGACGCCGAAAGACAAACAGGGAGTTAAGTTAAAGGACAATCCGCCCACTCACTGGTTGCAGCGCAAGGAGGCGCTGTTCATCAGACCAAGGAGTGGAGTCGGTGCAAAACGGCCATCTCGTGAAAACGGGGTGGTCTTTTTGCGTGCGAAAAATATTTTAAGTACTTGATTTTTATATATTTTAAAATTTAGCTTTTTGCATCGCTTTTGTACACACAGCTCTCGTACAGATAAAACCTGTGTTTTAGTCTATCCTTTCGATAAAACCAAATGTAGCGGTTAGAAAACGTCAACGTAACGACCGCACACGACCAGGGACAAGATTATGGCGATGGCATTGATGTTATGCATGTTTGTTTTGTTCTTAGGGTTTTCGGGGGTTGGTGTGTATATGATGTTTAAGACATCTTTCATGGCCACTATGGACGAGCGCGATGACATGCCTCCCGACATTTAACCAACTGCTCTAACCATAACAATTATTTAAAAATAACTAAAATGCCCGCGTAAGCAGGCATTTTGCGTTAGTGCTTCCAACGGCCTTTGCCTCGCTCAGGCACCATACGCTCGAAATAGAGCAAGCCAAATGCAAGCCAGCCCACGGTTAATAAGCGGTAAAAATAAGTCGGAAGAAAACGGCCATTACCCCATCCAATAAAGGCTGACCAAGGCAAAGGCATAGCCCAATGCAGCGCCTGCCAGTACATCACTCACATAGTGCAGCCCCAGTCCGACGCGGGAGATCGCAATCAGTAGGGATAGCGGTAGGATCACCGGTAGTAGCCAGGGGGTGTGAGCGGCTACTAATACGCTAAACATCACCGCATGCATGGTGTGGCCGCTGGGAAAACTATAACGATCACGTGCCGGTTCACAGCACAGGATGCCCTCGCTATAGGTGATAAAGGGCCGCTCACGACAGAGTCGTGTTTTTACCAGGCGATATACAGCTATGGCAAACAGCGCAATAACGCTGTACTGCATCAACCGCCACGAGCCGTTTGGTTGAAGCCAGGGCTGGGCCAGAATCAGCAGCACCCATACCGGCCAATCACCTAAGCGGCTGGCAGCTTGCAGAGTAATGCGCCAGGGGCGATACAGCGAGAGCCGCGATATGCGCTGGCATAATTGCCACTCTAGTAAATCAAGACGGTCGAATACGACAAGCGGACGCGGGCGCATGGTGAGCCTCCTGGGCTTGGTGTAAATAACGCAGAAACTGCTCTGCAATCCCTGTCCAGCTCTGTTCAAGTGCACGTAAGCGCGCTACTCGACCTAGGCGCGCGTAGTCAGCGGGGTGCTGGCACAGCTCGACCGCTGCCTGCTGAAAGGCAGCGCTATTGCCAGCGGGAACGGTAATACCGTTATAGCCACTATTAATGAGTTCGGCGCTGGCAGCATGCTCATAAGCCACCACGGCTAAGCCGCTGGCCATTGCTTCTGCGACCACATTCCCCCAGGTTTCTGAAAGTGAGGGGAAAATAAACAGATCGGCACTGGCATAGTGGCGAGCCAGCGATTCCTGCCCCACGAAGCCGGTGAAATGCGCGTCCGGCAGTGCTTTTTCCAGCTGTGCCCGCGCAGGGCCGTCGCCTACGATGACCTGAGCGATATCGGGACGCACTTCGCGCATGGCTTGAAGGCTTTCATGGAGCAGGGTGAGGTTTTTTTCGGCGGCTAACCGACCAACATAAAGTGCGACCGGCTGATGTTCGCCTACGCCCCAGCGCTGGCGCAATTGTGTATCACGATGAGCAGGCGAGAAGCGCTCTCCGTCTAGCCCACGTGAAAGCACATGGATATCCCGGATCCCTTGCTGTTGAAGCGTATTAGCTTGCTGATGGGTAGGCACTAACGTTAGGTCGCAGCCATTATGAAAGTAGCGAAGGTAGCGCCGTGTGGTCGATGCCAGCCAAGTAACACCATAATCTTCGCAGTAGTGATCAAAGTTCGTGTGCCAACCCGCCACTAGAGGGATATTGAGCCGCCGTGCCGCTTGACGAGCAGCCCAGCCGAGCGGGCCTTGGGTTGCTAAGTAGATAACATCAGGGCGATGTTGGTCCCAAAAGCGTCGTAATGTGGCGGGTGTGACTAATCCCACCTGAACATCGGAATAGCCGGGTAAAGCAAGGCGCTGCACTTGCAGTTCGCTGTTCACCCCCGTTGCATGACTAGGGGTTCTTGGGCGAGGACGAATAACATCAACCGGCACTCCTTGCCGACGAAGTTCGTAGCTTAACCGGCTCAGCGTATGGGCAACGCCATTAATATCCGGTGACCATGTTTCACTGACGATGCAGAGCCGCATAAGCGATCCATCCCTTTATCACGTTTTTATGCAGTGTGGGCAGAGTGAATGACACTGCCGAGTCAAATGGATGAACAAGCGATGACAACGTGGTAAGGAATGATAACGAACGGCAATGCCATGACTGTCAGAAAGCCAATCGCGCGATTATCACCTAGGCTGGGTAGGACGCATTATAAATGGCAACAGGGAGACAAACATGAAGCCGACAGTGGTAATTACGGGAGCCAATCGCGGCGTAGGTTTAGCGTTGGCAGAGCACTATTTTGACGCTGGGTGGCAGGTTATAGGCGTTTGCCGTCAGTCGTCGGAAGAGCTCGATCGCGTGGCTGATCAAGTGATTGAGAACATTGATGTTACCCAGCCAGATGATATCGTCCGCCTGGTAACGGCGCTCGACGGGCAAGCGATCACGCTGTTAATTAACAATGCAGGCATGCTGCGTGATGAATCGCTTGGCGATATTGATCTCGACAGTATCCGAGAGCAGATGGAAATTAATGCCTATGCGCCGTTGCGGGTGGTCGAGGCGCTGCTCCCCAACCTTGCCGAAGGCAGCAAAATCGCCAATATCACTAGTCGAATGGGCTCAATTGCTGATAACGACTCCGGTGGGCGCTATGGTTATCGAGCCTCTAAAGCAGCGCTGAATGCGTTTGGTAAATCGCTGGCAGTAGATCTGAAGCCCAAAGGTATTGCGGTAGCCCAGCTTCACCCAGGCTATGTGCAAACACGCATGGTCAATTTTGGTGGATTAATAAGCCCGCAAGAAGCTGCTTTAGGGATTGCTGCCCGTATTGAAGCACTGACACTAGATAACAGTGGTGGGTTTTGGCATAGCAATGGGGAGCTTCTTTCCTGGTGATCGTTGCGGGACATGAAAAGCATCCTTTGGTTGCACCGTTGTCATTCGCCAGGATAGCGAATCGGTATCTACACTCGTAACTCCGATAATTGGTTCAAGGAGGAATGCGATGAAAATGTATTTACGTTTCGGCGCTATGATCGTGACGGCGACCGTGATCATGTTGGGGTTGATGTACCTGAACACTTACCAGCTAGACCATGTCACTTTCAGTGAAACTCGTACTTACATGGCTATTGTCATGGGGGCCACGATGGCAGTGGTCATGCTGGGTTTCATGCTTGATATGTACTCCAAAAAGGGCGTGAACCTGGCTATTTTGGTGGGCAGCATCGTGGTCTTTGCCGGGGCGCTGTGGCTGGTGCGTAGCCAGCAGACGGTGGATGATGTTTCCTATATGAAGGCGATGATTCCGCATCACTCTATTGCCATTCTGACCAGTGAGCGTGCTCAGATAACCGATCCCCGCGTACGTGAACTCGCCGACTCAATTATCGAGACCCAGCGGGAAGAGATCGCAGAAATGAAAGCATTAATAGCGGATCTTGAGGATGAGTAATAACGTTTAGTGAAACCGCTACTGGTGGGTAGGTTGGCACAAGATTATCGAAATTCAGTTGGCGGGTAGTCGGTCGGACATTGGCTTGGAAGGCGCCATGGCGGCGGTTCACGCATAGCGCTTCCAACTTTTATGTCGGCCGGTGCCCTGTCACTCCTCATCAATGATACTTTTAAAACCACCGAAAATGAGTCGCTTGCCATCAAACGGCATTGGATTAACATCCATCTGCAAGCGCGGGTCTTGCATGACCTTGGCCATTCCTTCATCACGGACGGCCCGCGATGGCCACTCTATCCAGGAAAAGATGATGCTTTCGTCATCCTTGCGTTTGACCGCCATGGAAAAGGAGGTCACTTCCCCTTCGGGAACATCGTCTTCCCAGCACTCCACGATCCGCAGTGCGCCGTGCTCCTTGAATACAACGGCCGCGGCACGGGCATGCTCAATAAACGCATCTTTATTAGCGCTGGGTACGGCAGCGACGAAACCATCTACATAAGGGTGTGTAAGCTTGCTCATGGCTGTTCTCCTATTACTGTTTTATTGTGCTTTAGGGGAGAGTTCTCGAACGGGGCGTACCTCAATGCTGCCCAGCCGGGCTGGTGGGATGCGGCTAGCCAGCTGCAGCGCCTCATTCAAGTCGTGGGCTTCGAGCAGGTAGAAGCCGGCCAACTGCTCCTTGGTTTCCGCAAAGGGACCATCGGAGATTAACGTCTCGCCATCGCGTACACGCACGGTGGTAGCGGTTTCTACTGGCTGTAACGCTTGTCCGGCTAGGTAGTGGCCGTTGGTGCTCAAGCGCTCTACCCCGGCGATACACTCATGATTGAGGTCTTGCCATGCCTGTTCGCTCATGGCGTTGATAATCTGCTCTTGGTAATACACCAGCGCAACGTACTTCATGGGGAGTCTCCTGGTTGGTCAGGGTAGTGACTCTCTTTAGTCGTTTGGCATCGTCTTGAATCGACATAGCCTAAGCATTTTTTTATGGGGAATTTTCGAGCTCTGCCAATCGCCTGTTCAAAAACCGTTTTTCTGGCTCCAGAGTGGCCAATAGTAACGCTTGCTGATAGGCGTTACGTGCGGCCTCATACTGGCCCTGGCGACGCAGCAAATCCGCTTTCGCAGCATGAAACAAATGATAGCGGGATATTTGCGGATGCTGAGCGATGTCGTCGAGTAACTGCAGGCCGGTCGCGGGAGCACCGTTCATGGCAATGGCCACCGCACGGTTCAATGCCAGAATCGGCGATGGAAAGCGTCGGCATAGGGCATCATAGAGCCTCACGATACGCCCCCAATCAGTGCGTTCAGCGATGCTAGCCTGGGCGTGTTCAGCGGCAATCGAAGCCTGAAGCGTATAGTAGCCAGCGGGGGTGAGTGCCAGTGCCTGTTCAAGCCACTTAATGCCGGTGTGGATGTCACGTTGGTGCCAGAGTCGCCTATCCTGAGCATCAAGGGTGATCAGCTCACCGGCGCTATTTTGACGGGCATCGCGCCGAGCATCGTTGAGCAGCATCAATGCCATCAGCCCAAACACCTCTCCCTGGGGCAGTAGCCGTGCCAGCTCATTGCCCAGTCGCATGGCTTCTTGGGTTAGGCTGATATCAACCACGCTGGTGCCCGTGCTGCGTGAGTAGCCTTCATTGAAGACCAGATAGATAACTTGGAGCACATCGGGTAGGCGCTCGGGTAATTCTTCCTGGGTAGGCACGGCATAAGGAATATGCGCATCGCGAATTTTACGTTTGGCTCGTACGATACGCTGAGCCAGCGTCGTAGGCTTCATCAGTAGCGCGCTGGCTACTTGCTCAGTGGTCAAACCGCATATTTCGCGAAGCGTCAGGGCAATCCGTGCTTCCATGCTCAAACTTGGGTGGCAGCAGGTAAATAGCAGCCGCAAGGCGTCGTCTTCGATAGCCGTTAGCTCAAGATCCAGCGTCTCTTCTGTAGGTAACCGCTCTGTGGGTAATAGCAAGTGAGCCCGACGGCGAGCAGTACTGCGTTGGCGGATTTGGTCGATTCCGCTGTGGTAGCCGGTGCGAATTAGCCATGCCGTGGGGTTATCAGGTTTGCCGTTAATTGGCCACTGTTGAACAGCCGCCATAAAGGCATCCTGCATGGCTTCTTCGGCCAGCTCAAACTCCCCCAGCAGGCGTATCAGTGTCGCCTGCACGCGCCGGGAGTGCTCACGATACAGGTCGTCAATGGATGCAGATTCAGTACTCATCAAGGGAGATCCGAAAGCTTTATCTCAAACGTAGTGCATGGTTTCTCCGTTGACTTGTTTTTTGGGAGGGAGGCGTTCAATCCCCTGTGCGTTTCCCCGTGGCGCTGTTGAAAGGATGCAGAGCATCGCGGGTTACAAAAAATCGCAGAGTTTCGCCTTCGGCTACCGGCGGCTGGCCCGACACGCGGATGACCGTGGGCTGGTCGCTATCAGCGAGGGTCACGTACAGGTGGCTTTCGGCACCGGCGGCTTCAAACAGCGCAAGCGTAGAGTCGACAGTTAGGTAAGGCGTAGTCGGCGGCGCCAGGTGCATATCGTCCGGTCGAATGCCGACGATATCGGTACCTTCGGGCAGGTTATCCAGCAGGCCGTTGGCACCCTGGGCTTTGAGGTAATCCACCGGCAGCATGTTCATGGCGGGCGAACCGATAAAGCCGGCCACGAACATGGTGGCAGGGCGGGCGTAGATCTCCATTGGCGTGCCCACTTGCTCAATCTGACCGGCGTTTAGTACCACTAAGCGATCGCCCAGGGTCATGGCTTCCAACTGATCGTGGGTCACATAGAGGCTGGTGGTTTTCAGTCGTCGCTGTAGTTGCTTGATCTCCACGCGCATCTGCACACGCAGTTTGGCATCCAGGTTGGAAAGCGGCTCATCAAGCAGGAAAGCCGCAGGCTCGCGCACCAGGGCGCGGCCCATGGCCACCCGCTGGCGCTGACCGCCTGAGAGCTTGCGCGGTTTGCGATCCAGAAAATCCTCTATTTCCAGCATCTTGGCGGCGACCTGAACGCGCTTATCAATCTCGTCTTTTTTGAAGCCGCGGTTTTTCAGGCCATAGGCGAGGTTGTTGTACACCGTCATATGCGGGTAGAGCGCATAGTTCTGGAACACCATGGCAATATCGCGCTCGGCGGGTTCGAGCTTATTCACCACCCGATCGCCGATGGTGAGCGTGCCTGCCGTGATGGTTTCCAACCCCGCTACCATACGTAGCAGGGTGGATTTTCCGCAGCCCGAAGGCCCGACCAGTACTACGAATTCACCGTCTTCAATGTGTAAGTCGATGCCTTTGACGGCGTGAACATCGCCGGTGTAGGTTTTTTTTAGGCCTTCCAAGGTAATACTGGCCATTCTTATTTCTCCGTCTCGGTCAGGCCTTTCACAAACAGGCGTTGCATAAACAGAATCACTAATACCGGTGGCAGCGCTGCCATCACCACTGCGGCCATCACCAGGTGCCATTGTGGGTTCTCTTCCGAGGTCATGCGCTGAATGCCCATCACAATGGTGGTGTAGTCCGAGTCGGTGGTGATCAGCAGCGGCCACAAATACTGGTTCCAGCCATAAATAAACATGATCACAAACAGCGCCGCGATGTTGGTTACGGAGAGCGGCATCAAGATGTCTTTAAAGAATTTGAACGGCCCGGCGCCGTCGACCCTGGCGGCTTCGAGCATCTCTTCGGGAATGGTCATGAAAAACTGTCGGAACAGAAAGGTCGCGGTGGCTGAGGCAATCAAAGGTATCGACAGCCCGGCAAAGCTATTGAGCATATTAAGGTCCGCGACCACCTGAAAGGTGGGGATAATGCGCACCTCAACCGGCAACATCAGGGTGACGAAGATCAGCCAGAAGAAGAACATCCGAAAACGGAAGCGGAAGTAGACAATCGCAAAGGCGGAAAGTAGCGAAATGGACAGCTTTCCCACGGTGATGGTCATGGCCATCACAAAGCTGTTCCAAAGCATCAGCGCGGCAGGCGGGGAGTTCGCTGACGATATGCCCGATTGCCACATCTGGGTATAGTTTTCGATCCCATGGCTGCCGGGCAGCAGCGGTAGGGTGCCACGCATTAACTCACCCGGCGCCTGGGTCGAGGCCACCAGGGCGATATAAACCGGAAAGACCACCAGCGCGACGCCGATGATTAACACGGTATGGGCGAAAAAATTGGCCCATGGGCGATTTTCAACCATGACAACACTCCAACGAGGCCGATTTAATAGTACGTTTGTTAATAGTTCACGCGCCGCTCAATAAAGCGGAACTGAATCACCGTGAGCACCACTACAATCACCATGAGAATCACCGACTGAGCTGCGGAAGAACCCAAATTGAGGCCTACAAAGCCATCAGCGTAAACCTTGTAAACCAAGATATTGGTCGACTGAGCCGGTCCGCCTTGGGTAGTGGCGTGGATAATGCCGAAGGTGTCGAACATGGCGTACACCACGTTAACCACCATCAAGAAGAAGGTCGTGGGAGAAAGCAGTGGAAAGATAATCGTCCAGAAACGCTTAGTGGGGCTGGCGCCGTCAATTGAGGCTGCCTCAATGAGCGATTGCGGAATAGACTGTAGACCCGCCAAAAAGAACAGAAAGTTGTAAGAGATTTGCTTCCAGGCCGCGGCAAGAATGACCAGCAGCATGGCGTCGCTGCCCGAGTTACGGTGATTCCACTGGTAGCCGACCATTTCCAGCATATAGGGCACGATGCCGATGGAAGGGTTGAAGATAAACCACCACAAAACACCGGCAATCGCAGGCGCAATGGCGTAAGGCCAAACGAGGAGCGTGGTGTAGGTGCTGCGTGAACGAATCATCCGGTTCACAGTGCTAGCCAGCAGTAGCGCCACCGACATTGATACCAGCGTGGTGCCAACAGCGAATATGGCGGTCACCGACATCGAATTGAGGTAGCTACCGTCGCGAAACAGACGGGCAAAGTTTTCCAGGCCCACAAACGTAGAGCGCAGCCCAAAAGCGTCTTCACGCAGTAGCGATTGGTACAGCGCTTGGCCCGCAGGCCAGATAAAAAAGATCAGAGTAACAATTACCTGGGGCGCCAGCAGTGCGAAAGGCAGCCATCGCCCTGGAAACGTCATGCGTTTAGTTTGCATGGGCAGCTCGCATGTAAACGAAATCGCCGCCTACCCTAAGGGCAGGCGGCGAAGTGAGTGCTTATTTACTGATTGGCGGATTCAAAGTCACGCAGCAGCGCATTGCCGCGTTCTACCGCGTCGTCTGCGGCTTCCTGACCTGATTTACCACCGGTCATTACGGCTTCCATCTCTTCGGAAATGATGTCGCGAATCTGTACGAAGTTACCAAAACGAAGGCCTTTCGAGTTCTCGGTCGGCTCGTTGAGCGTCATTTGCTGCAGAGAAATATCCGCACCGGGGTTCTCTTCGTAGTAACCCTGCTCTTTGCTCAAATCCCAAGCGGCTTGGGTGATGGGTAAGTAGCCGGTCTGCTGATGCCACTCTGCCTGTACTTCAGGCTGAGAGAGGTACTCAAAGAAAGCGGCAACCGCTTCATACTCTTCATCACTGTGGCCTTGAAGTGCCCAGAGCGTAGCGCCACCGATAATCGAGTTCTGCGGTGCGCCTTCTACGTCGTCGTAGTAGGGTTGCATGCCAAAGCCGACTTCAAATTCTGAGTTGGCGGCGACATCGGCGCGGGAAGCTGAAGAGCCAAAGAAAATCGCACAGTCCTGGGAATAGAACATCGGCTCTGAATCCGGACCGGTGCCGGGGCCTGCCCAGCGGTAAATGTTCTCTTCCTGCCAGTCGTGTAGGTTATCCCAATGGCGGGCGACCAGCTCATTGTTGAAATTTAGCTCGGTCTCCATGCCGCCAAAACCGTTTTCCAATGTGCCGAGCGGCGAGTTATGCATGGCGGAGAAGTTTTCCAGCATTACCCAGCTAGGCCAAGACGAAGTGAAACCGCAGCTAGCCGCCCCGGATTCGACGATTTGACGAGAGGCCTCGGCCAGCGCTTCCCAGGTTTCGGGCGGCTGTTCAGGATCGAGGCCCGCTTCCTCAAATACGTCGCGGTTGTAGTACATAATCGGCGTAGAAGAGTTGAACGGGAAAGAGAGCATGTTGCCATTGGTATCGGTGTAATAACCGACCACGGCGGGCAGGAAGGCCTCATTATCGAAAGCGCGACCGTGCTCTTCCATCAGTTCATATACTGGGTAGATGGCGCCTTTGGCGTTCATCATGGTGCCGGTACCAACTTCAAACACCTGCAGGATATGTGGCTGTTCGTTTGCACGGAAAGCGGCAATGGCACCGGTCATGGTTTCGGCATAGGTGCCGCGGTAGCTGGGCGTGACCTGGTACTCGTCTTGGGACTGGTTAAAATCCTCGGTGATGCCTTCAAGGATTTCACCGAGCTGGCCGCCCATGGCGTGCCACCAGCTAATTTCCGTGGCGGCCTGGGCGGATAGACTTAGGCTGGCAGTCGCCACCCCAACAGCAAGCGCGTGCAGTGATAAACGAGACATAACAGCTCCTTGTGGGCCTGAACTTAATCAGGTGTGCAGTGTGTTATTAAGTTTTATTGGATGCACTGAACAGTAGAAAGTGACGATGACGTTTTGATGAATGCGAGGTGAACACGCGATGACATTCACGGCTAATGACGGGGAGTAGGCGAAGTATCGGGAGGGTGTTAGGGTTAGCGGTAAGCTACTTTTAAAAAGCTGTTGCTGAAAAGCTATTTTGGAAAGAGAACATAATGCCTCACGCTATCGCTCTACTCGAAAAACTGGTTGCCTTTGACACCACCTCCAGCGAATCCAACTTGGCGCTGATTGAGTATGTTGAAGGCTATTTGGCCGAGGTTGGCGTTAGCGCCGAGCGGGTGATGAGCCCCTGCGGCACCAAGGCCAATTTGATTGCAAGAATCGGCCCAGATGCCCCAGGTGGGGTAATGCTTTCCGGGCATACTGATGTGGTCCCGGTGGCAGGACAGCCTTGGTCGAGCGATCCCTTCACCCTGCGCGACGGTAATGATGGACGGCTCTACGGGCGGGGTACCTGCGATATGAAAGGTTTTATCGCCTGTGTCTTGTCGATGGTGCCTAACTGGGTGAAAGCGCCTCTGCAGCAGCCCATTTATCTTGGCTTCTCTTACGATGAAGAGATCGGCTGCGTGGGTGCGCCCAGCCTTATTAAGCGCTTTTACGAACACTACTCCACCACCGCCCATGTGATTGTTGGCGAGCCCACCAGCATGCAACCTGTGGTCGCGCAGAAAGGCGCTACCAACCTGCGCACTACGGTGACTGGCCAGGAAGCTCATAGCAGCCAGGTGAATCAAGGCACCTCAGCCATTCACGTGGCGGCAAGACTCGTCACCTTTATTGAAGACACCATGGCGGCGTTGGTCGAAGAGGGGCGAGTTGATGAAGCCTTTAACGTGCCTCACACCAGCCTACATGTGGGCAAAATCAAAGGCGGAACGGCCATCAATATTATGGCGCGGGAGTGTCAGTTCGAGTGGGAAATTCGCCACCTGCCGACCGACACCTTCGATGAGATATACGCGCGCTTTGAAACGTTTTGTGAGCAGCTAACCGGCGAGCTCAAGGCCAAAGGCAAGCACGTTGACATCACCACTGAGCCCCTTAACGTCACAGTGCCGGGGTTGGCGGATCGCGATAACGACCGAGTACTTAGCTTAGCTAAAGACCACTTGCCCGCCGTTTGCTGTAACCATGCAGTGGCTTACGCTACAGAAGCGGGGCAGTTCCAGGGCCAGGGCTTACAAACCATTATTCTCGGTCCTGGCAGCATTGCCCAGGCGCATCAGCCCGATGAGTATATCGATATTGAACAGCTCGAAGCGTGCGAGGATTTTCTAACCAAAATGGGTAAGGCGCTCGAAAGGCCTGCTGAAGGAAGTTAATGGTCACCCAATAAAAATCCCACCCGGTTAAAGGGGTGGGATTTTTGGCGTTACCATTTCAGTGCTGAGGATGTTGTTCAAACAGCTCAGCTTTTGCATGGCGCATCACATCTTCGCACGCCTGCTGTTGGGCTAACTGCGTCAACAGGCGCTGAGTTACTTCGAAGCCCTTGCCTAAGCAAGTGTCCACTTCCTGTGGGCTAACGGCTGGCGTCACGCGGTAATCGATTTTTACCGTGCGCCCGCCACCTTCCAGTCGATCCGCAACTCCCCTGAGCCGCCACGCGATTTTCTCTTTCCAAGTTGCTGATTCTTCCGCGCCTTCGTTTACGCTAAACGTGCACTGCCATTCCGGTTTAAAGACCTTCATAGGAGAACCTCCAAAAATTTTGGAAAGAATGATCAATCGTGATTCGTACTCCGTCGTCTGAATGTATTGCCCCACTACTATATACCTAACGTGGCATGAAAATCGAAACAATAGTGATACACGTCGGGCGACGCGCATAGGATGTATCGGTTAGGCTATAGAAGATGACGTTAAAGAGCCTAAGCTATGACCCGCACGACTGATGTAAGTTGCCCCTGTGGTAGCGATTTAATGCTGAGTAGCTGCTGTGGCCGGTACCATCAAGGCGAGATAGCGCCTACCCCTGAAGCGCTAATGCGCTCTCGCTATTCGGCCTTTGCATTAGGCTTAAGCGACTACCTACTGGCCACGTGGCACCCCACCACACGGCCATCTGAACTTGGGCAGGATCCCGATACTGAGTGGAAGTCGCTAACCATTGTCTCAGCAGAGCCACCGCTTGGAGATAGCGGCTATGTTCATTTTAAGGCCTATTTTTATGAACGAAGGCGAGAGCAAAAAGGGTGGCATGTATTAGAGGAGGTTTCCCGCTTCGTTAAAGAGCAACAACGTTGGTGGTATATCGATGGCGCCCCGACGCTTGCCCGCGTAAAGCCACGCCGAAACGACCCATGCTTATGTGGTAGCGGGCGTAAATTGAAGGTATGTTGCGGTGAATAGTGGCATTGCCCAGCCTGGAAAAGCCGAACCTCAGTGGTATCTCTATTTGCTGGAGTGCCAGCGCGGTACTTACACAGGCATTACCAATAACCTCGCGAAGCGCTATCAAGCCCACTGCACGGGCAAAGGGGCGCGTTATACCCGTGCTAATCCGCCCATTGCGCTGCTGGGCGCCGAGCCGTTTGAAGACCGCGCCGCTGCCAGCCGAGCTGAGTATCAGTTAAAGCAGCAAACGCCGAGCCAAAAACGCCGCTGGGCCAAACAGTGGCCTATTCAGTTAGATGCCCATTAAGGAGTCGGAATGCTGACGTTTTATTCAGAGGACAGCCGCTTACGACAAGCGCGCACAGAGCTACATGACGGCGCGTTGGTCACCCCGTTTGAGTGCCCGGAACGCCTGGATTTAGTGCTAAAGCATCTCCGCCATTCTGGGCTTGGCGATATTCGAGCGCCCGCCGCCTACGGGCTGGCACCGGTGCTAGCGGTGCACGATCAAGAGTATGTGACGTTTCTAGCCAACTGCTGGAAAGCGTGGCAAGCGGCTGGACATGAGGGAGAGGCGATTCCCAATATTTGGCCCGCCCGAACCATGCGGGGGGATCGCATTCCGCAATCTGTTAGCGGTCAGCTAGGCTATTACGCGCTGGCAGCAGAAACGTCCATTTCAGAAGGTACCTTTGAAGCCGCGATGGCGAGTAAAGACGTGGCGTTGGGTGCGGTAGAGCATACGCTACAAACCGGCGAACCCAGTTTTGGCCTGTGCCGACCGCCAGGCCACCACGCCGCGTTTGATCAGTTCGGCGGGTACTGCTTTTTTAATAACGCCGCTATTGCCGCCCAGCGGGCGCTGGATGCAGGCAAGCGCCGGGTCGCCATTCTTGACGTCGATTTTCATCACGGCAATGGTACCCAGCAGATTTTCTACAAGCGTGACGATGTTCTATTTATCTCATTACACGGAGACCCTGAGGTAACCTTTCCGTATTACTTGGGCTACGCTGATGAAAGCGGCGAAGGTAAGGGCGAGGGCTTTAATATTAATTACCCGTTGCCGCCCGGTACCAGCGTGACCAAATGGATGGCCACACTGGAGCAGGCGTTGGCGCAGGTGAAAGCCGCTGAGTGCGAGTGTTTAATCGTATCGCTAGGGGTCGATATCTTTGAGGGCGACCCGATAAGTGCCTTCACTTTTACCAGCGCGGACTTCACTCTGTTAGGTGAACGTTTGGCGCAAGCGGGCTTGCCCTGTGTGTTTCTGATGGAAGGAGGCTATGCGGTAGATGAAATCGGTGTCAATGTAGTCAACGTGTTACAAGGTTTTAAACAGGCGCTATAAAACGGCCTGGAACTACATTTAAATAAGGGTAAAGGTTAACCGTGACAGCGGCCCCTAAATCGGGCAGGCTATTGCCCTTTCAACGGGCAGGGAGCTCAAGCGTGGCAGTGTATGGTGGAATTCAGGCACATGAATTGGAGCGTTGGCTTAATGCGTTAACCAACGCCGCCTATGACCGACGCTGCCCGCTGGTAAAAGTACACGGGGGCAATGCCCGTGCGCGTACTGCCCGCCAAGATCTGCTTCATTTGGCGAACGACTACCGCTGCGGCGACTCTAGCCGCGAGGAGAGCGCCGCCGAACTCGGCCGCTGGTGCCAAACCTACCTTTCAGAAGCGGAATGGTATGTGCTAGTCGGTACCCGCCAAGCGCCTGTGCCAACCCAAGGCACAGAAGCATTAAGCGAAGAAGAGCGAAGCCTTACCGTGCTCAAGCAGCACCGGGTGGGGTAAAAGCGCTTTCATAGCCAAGCCCGTTAATCCCCATGACGGCAAAACGATAGCACTGATACAATGGATAAATGAACAGTGCTTTCGATACGCCTACCGCCTCGCTCGATGATCCCTACTATTACCTGACGAACTTTCGCTTCGTTTTGGCTTGGGTTGGAGAACGCCATGCTGATCTGCTTGCTGCAGAAGAGCTTACTTTTCTTGAGCAGTTCGAAAGCTTGCCCCAGGCCTCTCAAGCGCTTCTGGTGCGCATGGTCATGCGTAAAGGTGAGCTGTTTAGGCTCAGCAAATTAAGCTATACCGAAGTAGGTGACAGCGCTGAGGCGATAGCGTCATTGGTCGCGCTGGGCTGGGTCGATAATGATCCAGCGCTTAGCGTCGATGAGCTATTTAACCAGCTGCGACTCGCCGAGCTTCGCCACATTTTAGCCGATGAGATTCACGCCGCTGGGCTGAGCGTGTCTAGCGCTAAAACTATGCTCTACGACACCTTAACGAGCCAACTGCCACACACCGCACCCTTACAAGCATGGTGGCCTGATGCCAGCGATCAAATCGTGCGTCTCAAGGTAATGGAGACCTGCGACCGGCTGCGGCTGATGTTCTTTGGCAACCTGCGCCAGGACTGGGCGGAGTTCGTGTTGACCGAGCTGGGACTGCAGCGCTTTGAGACGGTACCCTTTACGCTGCGCTCTCGCGCATTCCAATCGCGCCAGGAAGTGGATACCTACTTAGCGCTCCATCAACTGCGTCAACGTCTTGATGCAGGAGAATTGCCCACTGATCTACATATTGAGGTGCCGCCGCGCGCGGATAACCGTTGGCTCGCTACGCGGCGTGCACGGTTACTGCTGCAGTTGGGCCGAGAGGCAGAGCGTAGCGGAGATGCAGCGCTGGCGCTGACGCTTTATCGCGATTCGGGCAGCAGCGAAGCGCGGATACGCCAGCTTCGGGTGTTGGAAAGGCAGGGCGAGCATCAGGCTGCTTTTGAATTGGCGAGCAAGGCACTCAATAGCAGCCCCAATGAGACAGAGCACCAAGCACTGGCGCGGCTGCTACCACGCTTGCGGCGACAGCTTAAACTACCTGCTTCGCCGAGTGTCCCGGAGCCCGCCCATGAGCGTTGGGACTTGCAATTGCCTGGGCCGCAAAGCGTTGAGCGCGCCGTGGCTCAAACCCTCAGTGAACCCCAGGCACCCGTCTGCTATGTGGAAAACAGCCTGATCACGGGACTGTTTGGCTTGCTCTGTTGGCCGGCAATCTTCGCACCACTGCCGGGCGCTTTCTTCCACCCTTTTCATAATGGCCCAGCGGATTTGTATCGCGACGATTTTGTGGCGCGTCGGCGTGACCTTTTCGATGCATGCCTAGGGAGCTTGGAAGACGGCAGCTACCGCGAAGTCATTCAGACGACTTGGCGCGAGAAAGCGGGCCTTTCATCGCCGTTTGTTCACTGGGCAATCGTTGATGAAGCGCTCATTGAGCTCGCACTGGCATGTATCCCACCTGAGCACCTTCGACACTGTTTTGAGCGGCTGCTGGGTGATCTGAAAGCCAACCGGGCAGGGCTGCCGGACTTGATTCAGTTTATGCCTGACGCGCCGGCTGGCGAACCGCGCTACCGGATGATCGAAGTCAAAGGCCCCGGTGATCGGTTGCAGGATAACCAGCGCCGCTGGCTGACGTTTTTTCACCGTCATGAGATGCCCGTCGCAGTGTGTTACGTGCGCTGGGTCGCCAGCGACGAGCTTGAGGTATGAGTACGACCTATCGCGTGGCGGTGCGGGCACTGTGTGATTTCACTGCCCGTGAAGGGGATCTCGATCATCGCTTTACCCCAGCGCCCAGCGCGCGGGAAGGCATCGAAGGGCACTCCCTTGTCGCTAGCCGACGCGGAGCAGACTATATTGCCGAACTTCCGCTGTCGGGTGTCTTTGAGGGAGTGGTCGTCACGGGCCGAGCGGATGGTTTTGACCCCGTGGCTATTCGCCTGGAAGAGATTAAAACCCATCGCGGCAGCTTGGAGCGCATGTCAGCTAATCAGCGCGCCCTCCACTGGGCACAGGTGAAAGTCTACGGCGCACTGCTATGCGCTGAGCGAAGCCTTGAGCAGATCACCTTAACGCTGGTTTATCTGGATATCGCCAGCGGTAAAGAGACGCTACTGAGCCAAGACGCCAGCGCCGCCGAGCTGCAGGCGTTCTTTGCCTCCCAGTGCCGCCGCTTTCTTAGCTGGGCGAAACAGGAGGCGGACCATCGCCAGCGCCGGAACGCTGGCCTACAAACCCTGCGCTTTCCCCACGCTGCATTCCGCCCCGGCCAGCGCGAACTTGCCGAAGACGTTTATAAAGCCGCCAGCACCGGGCGCTGCCTACTCGCCCAGGCGCCCACCGGCATTGGTAAAACGCTGGGCACGCTGTTCCCCATGCTTTTAGCGATGCCGCGACAGCAGCTGGATCGCATCGCTTTTCTGACCATGAAAACCCCCGGCCGTCGTTTGGCGTTGGATGCTCTCGCCACGCTGCGCGCCAGCCAGAGCGATGAAGCCCAGCCCTTGCGTGTGCTTGAGCTGGTGGCGCGTGATAAGGCCTGCGAATACCCCGATCGCGCCTGCCATGGCGAGTCTTGCCCGCTCGCTGCCGGTTTTTACGATCGTTTACCTGTTGCCCGTCAAGCGGCGGTGGAAGAGGGGTGGCTGGATCGCGAAGCGCTGCGCGAGGTGGCGTTGGCCCATGATGTTTGCCCCTATTATCTCAGCCAGGAACTAGCG
This sequence comes from Halomonas sp. NYA30, assembly GCF_976980765.1. NCBI lineage: Bacteria > Pseudomonadati > Pseudomonadota > Gammaproteobacteria > Oceanospirillales > Halomonadaceae > Halomonas > Halomonas sp. NYA30. Next base: position 278,578 of record NZ_OZ334477.1, read on the forward strand.
CGCTGGGCGGATATGATCGTCGGTGACGTTAACCACTGGTTCGATAGCCACGCCCTGCTGCACGGTTTGGCCCAGGCCAACGATTGGCGAACGGGCGTACTGGTTGATGAAGCGCATAATCTGGTGGAGCGCGCCCGCGGCATGTACAGCGCTAAGCTCGATCAGCAACGCTTCAATCGGATACGCCGGTCATCACCCAAAGCGCTGGCGGGGCCTTTGGGGCGCTTAGCCCGCCAGTGGCAAAATGTGGTTAAAGACGCGGGGCTGGAAAATGAGGGTGGTCAGGGCAAGCCAGCCTACCGACTGCTAACGGCACTGCCCGATAAGCTCGTGGCCGCCGCTCAGCAAGTAGGGTCTGCCATCACTGATTATCTTGGCGAGCACCCCGAGCAAACCAGTTTTGAGCTTCAAGAACTGCTGTTTGAGGCGCTGGCGTTTTGCCGCTTGGCAGAGCGCTTTGGTGAGCACTCGTTGTGTGATATTACTCGCCATGGCCGCGGGCGAGCAGTGCTCGGGTTGCGCAACCTGATACCCGCCGACTTTCTGGCTGCACGGTTTAACACCGCGCACTCCGTGGTGCTGTTTTCAGCCACATTAAATCCCGCTCACTACTACCGGGATCTATTGGGTTTGCCGGAGAATACGCCCTGGCGCGAGGTTGTTTCTCCTTTCTCAGCGTGCCAGCTTGAAGTGCGTATTCGCAGCGATATTTCGACCCGCTTTCATGATCGAGAGGCGTCGATTGAGCCGATGGTGGCGGCCATGGCGCAGCAGTATCAGCGCAAGCCAGGCCACTACTTGGCGTTCTTCAGCAGCTTTGCCTACCTGGAAGCCGCGCTGAACCACTTTCGCGAGGCGCACCCAGGCGTCCCCGTTTTCAGCCAAACCCGTGGCATGCCCGAGGCAGCGCGGGAGGCGTTTCTAGCGCGCTTTACGCCCGGCGGAAAAGGCATCGGCTTTGCGGTGTTGGGCGGCGCCTTTGCGGAAGGTATCGACCTGCCCGGTGATAGGCTGATTGGCGCTTTTATTGCCACGCTGGGTCTGCCGCCGTTTAACGATTTTAACGAAGCGCTTAAAGCACGGCTAAACGCGCGCTTTGGTCAAGGTGACGACTATACCTACCGCATTCCCGGCATGATCAAGGTGGTGCAGGCCGCAGGGCGAGTGATTCGCAGTCCTGAAGATGAGGGCGTTGTGGTATTAATGGATGATCGTTTTGCCCAGGCCAGCGTGCGCTCGCTATTGCCAAGCTGGTGGTCGCTGGGAAATCCCAACCCATAATTTAGGACCCTAACGCGAGCTATGACAGATTTACTCTGGTACCAGTATGCGCTGATCGGACTGATATTTGCCTGGAGCGGTTTTGTGCGCACCAGCCTAGGGTTTGGAGGCGCTGTACTGGCGCTGCCGTTCCTACTGCTAGTGACAAACGAACCTCTGGTGTTCTTACCGATTATTGCTATTCATCTGCTGATTTTCTCCAGTTGGATTGCCTGGAACGGCCATCGCCAACTGCAGAAAGAGGGTGTGGGAGCCGATTCCCCTGAGAGCAATATCGATTGGAGGTACCTATTCAAAGCCCTGAAAATCATGATCATCCCCAAGCTGATTGGGGTGGTGGGGCTGTTAACGCTGCCCGCTCAAGTCATGACCAGCATTATTTTCGGCATTGTGTTCATTTATGCCATTGGCTACGTCCTCAACAGACCGTTCAAGAGTAAAAACAAATATGTCGACTACGTGCTACTGGCGCTCGGGGGCTATGTCAGCGGTACTTCACTGATTGGCGCGCCGCTAATTGTGGCGGTATTCGCTGCTCATGTGGCCAAGGAGCAGCTGCGGGATACCATGTTTGTGCTGTGGTTTATTCTGGTGGTCATCAAGATGGTCTCGTTCCTGATCGCAGGCGTAGACCTCCAGCTTATCCACCAGCTGTGGCTGTTGCCCTGTGCATTCATTGGTCACTTGGCGGGCGAGAAAGCCCACCGCTATATGCTGAAAGCGGACACCGGGCTATTTTTTCGCGTGCTGGGCGCAGTGCTGATTCTGGTCAGTGTCGTTGGGTTGATTCACCCGCCCGCATGAATCCAGGCGGCGTACTCGCCGCCTGTTAAAGTTGGCTGTCTGCCTTAAGCGTCGTCTTGCCCAGTACGATCAGGGCGACGGCCAGCAGGCCGCACACCACTGCCATGCCGGTAAACACATTACGCAGCGAATCCAGCCAGATGACCGCCGGGGCGACCACCACCGGGGAGACAAACTGGCCGAAAAAGAAGGTCGAGGTAAAGCCACCAAACACTCGGCCGCGGACACGCTGCGGGGTGATTCGCATCAACCACGTGGTGGTATTCGGCATAAAGGCGCCAAGGCCAAAACCGGAAATGGCCGCGCCGACAATGGCCATGGCGTAGCTTTGGGTGAAGCCGACGATTAAAAAGCCGGTCGCCGCCAGCAAGAACCCTAAGACATAGATCGTCATCACCGACAGAAACGGTTTGTAGTAGCCGTAGCCAAAGGCCACGATGCTGGCCGTCAGTGCTGACATAGAGAGTGCAATGCCTATCGCTACACCGCTGATTTGCCCCTGTTGCGAGAGCAAAAAAGGCAGTTGCGCTGGAAACATATAAAACATCGCCATACTGATCATGGCAATAAGGTAGCCAATGCCTGTACGCATATAATCTACCTTCACCGGCGCACTGCCAGTATTACTGCCAGCTCCATCGCTGGACTTGGGTTCTTGTAGAATTGCCCAAGCGTAAGGCAGTAAAAGTACGCCGGTTAAGTAGAGTAAAAACGGGCCGCGCCAGCTCCAGTCAGAAAGGAGTCCGCCAAGGTTGATAAAAATAACCCCGCCCAACGCCATGCAGCTACTTTGCAAGCCCAGGAAGCGTACCCGCTCGGTACCATCAAAGTAATCACCCACCAGCGTAGTACTAATGCTGAGGATGCCCGCCACGGCAATGCCCATCAGTGCCCGTGAACTTAACAACAAATCCACACGATCAATAAAAAAGCCTGATACCCCAGCAAAGCCATAGATACACAGCATCATTAGAAGCAGTTTCTTGCGCCCAAAACGGTCGGCGAGATAACCCATTAATGGACTTAAAAGCGTAATCATCAGCGCTGGAATGGTCAGGATCAGTTGAATGATCACTTGGGGCTGATCAGGGAAGTGGCGGCTAATACCCGGCAGCGCAGGCGCAATAATCGCCCCCGACATCACGGTCATGGTGCTGGCAAAAAGGAGTACGGCCTTAATGTGTGTTAATTGGCTAATAGTCTTGGCCCACTTTAGAAGAGAAGAAGGGTTCAAAGCATAAATGCCAATCGTAGCATAGTTGTTAGCAGGCTATTTTATTTTTGAATGGCGCGTTTAATAGGAAGTAGCAGTGAGTGCTAACTATCTGTCACCTAGAACTACCACAAACAAAAACGGCCACTTGCTGTGTTAGCTAAGTGGCCGTTTTTAATAGTGTTCTTGGTCGGAATAGCAGGATTCGAACCTACGACCTCTGCCTCCCGAAGGCAGCGCTCTACCAAGCTGAGCTATATTCCGAAGGTTGTCGAGCTGTGCTCAACAACGGAGGTGGATCATACTTAGCCAGACGTATTTTTTCAAGTCCTCGGCGGCGCGAACTACCAATTTTTATGCTTGGCGATCAACCGCTAAGCGAGCCAGCTGGGCCATGCTGTCGCGGTAGGCGCTGGGTGGCAAGGCTTCTAACTGCTGTAAGGCTTTATCGGCCATCTCTTCGGCACGCTGGCGGGTATAGTCGAGTGCGCCGGTGGCGTGAATAATTTCCAGCACGGCGTCGAGTTGCTCAAGCCCGCCATCGCGAATCACCTGGCGAATCAGCTTGGCCTGTTCCGGCGTGCCTTGCTCCATGGCGTGGATCAGCGGCAGCGTCGGCTTGCCTTCGGCTAGATCGTCGCCAACGTTTTTGCCCATGGCATCGGCGTCGCCCTGGTAGTCCAGCAGGTCGTCAATCAGTTGGAAGGCGAGACCCAGGTAGCGGCCATAATACTGGAGTGCTTGCTCTTGCTCCGGCGTTGCTTCTGCCAGCACCGCACCGCTGTGGGAAGCCGCTTCGAACAGCATGGCGGTTTTACCCAAAATGGTCTCGAAGTAATCTTCTTCAGAAATACTGGGGTTGCCGATATTGGTCAACTGCAGCACTTCGCCTTCGGCGATGATGCAGGTGGCGCCGGAAAGAATCGCCATAATGCGCATCGAGCCCACATCGACCATCATCTGAAACGAGCGGGCGTAGAGGAAGTCGCCTACTAATACCGAGGGTGCATTGCCCCAGGCGTCATTAGCGGTTTTCTTGCCGCGCCGCATATGCGATTCATCCACCACGTCATCGTGTAACAGCGTGGAGGTGTGCATAAACTCTATTAAGGTGGCCAGCGGTATATGCTTGTCGCCGGTGTAGTCGAGCGAGCGGGCGGCCAGTAGTGCCAATAAAGGGCGCAACCGTTTGCCACCGCTTTCGGTAATGTACTGGCCGATGGTTTCAACCAGCGGTACTTTGGAATTGAGCTGCTCGACAATTGTGCGGTTGACGGCGGCGAAGTCATCGGCCACCACGGCGTGCAGCGGTGAAGGCGTTGGGCTGACGGGCTGGGCTGAGGAGACGTTGGCGGTCATGGAATCCGTTCATCGCGGCAGATGGAGGCGGTAAGTGCCGCCCGTATTTGTGGAGTAGATGTGGTCATGTGTTGGGGTCATGCTATGGGGCTGCCTGTTGGGCGTCAAGATACGAGCGACGGTTACACTTTAGTCGTTAACGGACTTAGCAATTGACAACGGCCTGTGGTCTTGCGGTAAGCGTAGATAGTCGTTATAATCCGCGACCCACTCATCATGCTCCCTGTCAGATGGCTCCAAAAGGGGCGCCACTCGCAGCAGGTCGATAAGAGCGTAAGGCGATGAGCGCTGCCGAAAGCGGCATTAACGACAAGTCCGGAGAGCGACATGTACGCAGTTATTAAAAGCGGTGGCAAACAGTACCGCGTTCAAGAAGGTCAAACGCTCAAGCTTGAGAAAATCGAAGTCGCCACCGGCGAAACGATCGAGTTTGACGAAGTGCTGATGGTTGCAGACGGCGATGACTTCAACATCGGTGCGCCGATGATCAGTGGTGCTAAAGTCTCTGCCGAGGTGGTTTCCCACGGCCGTGGCGATAAAGTGACCATCATCAAGTTCCGTCGTCGTAAGCACCACATGAAGCGTCAGGGCCACCGCCAGTGGTTCACTGAAGTCAAAATTACCGGAATTTCTGCGTAAGCGGTCAATTCCCTTAGGAGGATTTTGCAATGGCACATAAAAAGGCAGCCGGCTCCACGCGTAACGGTCGCGATTCCGAGTCCAAACGGTTAGGTGTAAAACTCTTCGGTGGCCAAGCGGCGACTGCGGGTAACATCATCGTGCGTCAGCGCGGCACGCGTTTCCACGCGGGCACAGGCGTCGGCCTAGGTCGTGACCACACACTGTTCGCCCTGAGCGACGGTTTTGTGAAGTTTGAGACCAAAGGTCCGAAAAACCGCAAGTTTGTTAGCATCGTTTCTGCCTAAACGGTCAGCGTTGCGCTCGTAATTGGCTTAAAAGAGCTGTAAGAAAAAATTACGAGAAAAAAAGGCCCCGCTATGGCGGGGCTTTTTTGTCGGTTAAATCTCTTTTCCAATACGCTTTTCCACTATGACTTTACCGGTCAGTCTTTGCCAGTATGCTGGTGGGAATAAACGGTTGGGAAAAAAGCAGTGCATATTAGGGCGGCGGAAGCGGCCGGGAGTATCCAATGCAGTTCGTCGATGAAGCCTCGATTATTGTTGAGGCGGGCAAAGGCGGCAATGGCTGTCTTAGCTTTCGCCGCGAAAAATATGTGCCCAGGGGCGGCCCCGATGGGGGCGATGGCGGTCATGGTGGCAGCGTTTACCTGATTGGTGACGATGCACTTAATACCTTGATCGATTTTAAATTCCAGCGCTTCTATAAAGCCCAGAACGGGCAGGGCGGCATGGGCCGTCAAATGAGTGGCAAGGCCGGTGAAGACCTGCACGTAAAAGTGCCGGTGGGCACTACGGTGATCGATGAAGACACCTTGGAAGTCATCGCTGATGTGACCGAAATCGGTCAAGTGGTCTTGGTGGGCGAAGGTGGACGGCGTGGATTGGGTAATATCCACTTTAAGTCCTCGACCAACCGCGCGCCCCGCCGCACCACAACGGGCACCGATGGCGATCGCCGCAACCTGCGTTTGGAAATGAAAGTGATGGCCGATGTTGGCTTGCTAGGCATGCCCAACGCGGGTAAATCGACGTTGATTCGCTCGGTGTCGGCTGCCAAGCCCAAGGTCGCTAACTACCCGTTCACCACCTTAGTGCCCAACTTGGGCGTGGTAAAACTGGGGATGCACGAGCACTTCGTCATGGCCGACGTACCCGGCTTGATCGAAGGCGCCTCTGAAGGCGCAGGCTTAGGGCTACGTTTTTTGAAGCACCTGACGCGCACGCGGCTGCTGTTTCACGTGGTCGATGTCGCGCCGTTTGACGAGTCTGATCCGGTCGAGGCTGCCAAGGCCATTGTTCACGAGCTGGGGCAATTCTCGCCAGCGCTTTCCGAGCGGCCACGCTGGCTGGTGCTGAACAAGTTTGACCTGCTGCCGGAAGAGGAGCGTGAAGAGCGCGCTCAGAAGATTATCCAGGCGCTCAACTGGGAAGGCCCGGTGTTCCGCATTTCGGCGATCAGCAGCGACGGCACCGATAAGCTGGTTCAGGCAGCCTACCGCTGGTTGACTGAGCAGCGTCGTCTTGAGAATGAAGATGAAGAAGCGCTGGCCCGCGAGCAGGAAATGCGCCGCCGCATGGAAGAAGAGTCGGTCGCGCGTACCGAAGATCGTTTGGGGCGTCGCCGTAAGCGTGACGATGAAGATGATGAAGACTTCGACGACGATGATTACGATGTTGAAGTCGAGTACGCGCCTTAGTGTCAGTGCCTGGTGAAGGTGGGGTGGCATGGAAAGTAACGAGCAAATCCTAGGGCGAGGCGCGCTGAGCCGCGCGCGGCGGGTCGTGGTGAAGATTGGCAGTGCGCTACTCACTAACGATGGCCGTGGCCTGGACGAAGCCGCCATTGGTGGCTGGGTGGATCAAATTGCCGCCCTGCATCAGCAGGGGATAGAGGTAGTGCTGGTCTCTTCTGGCGCGGTGGCGGCGGGCATGGTGCGGCTGGGCTGGCAAGTGCGCCCCAGCGCTGTACATGAGCTTCAGGCGGCCGCTGCCGTTGGCCAGAATGGTCTGACCCAGTGTTATGAACAACACTTTGCCCGCCACAGCATGCTCACCGCGCAAATCCTGCTTACCCACGACGATCTTTCTAACCGTAAGCGCTACCTGAATGCGCTGTCGGCGCTACGCACGTTAGTAGAGATGCGTGTGGTGCCGGTAATCAATGAAAACGACACCGTCGTAACCGATGAGATCCGCTTCGGCGATAACGATACGCTAGGGGCGCTGGTCGCCAATCTGCTGGAAGCGGATGCACTGCTGCTATTGACCGACCAGGAAGGCCTGTTTGACGCCGACCCGCGCCACAACCCCAACGCCCAGATGATTGCCGAAGGGCGCGCGGACGACCCTCGCCTAGCCGCTATGGCAGGCAGCGGGGGAGCGCTGGGGCGGGGCGGTATGACCACCAAAGTGCGCGCGGCGCAGTTAGCGGCGCGCTCTGGGGCGGTCACGGTGATTGCCAGTGGACGCCAGCCTGATGTTATCAACCGGATTATGGCGGGCGAGTCGTTAGGCACGCTGTTGCGCCCGGATCAAGTGCCTATGGCAGCGCGCAAGCGCTGGTTGGCGGGGCAATTGCAGGTGCGCGGCACGCTGGTGCTGGATGCCGGTGCGGTGAAAGTACTGCGTGATAAAGGCTCTAGCCTATTAGCGGTCGGCGTGCGCAATGTGCAGGGCAGCTTTAAGCGCGGCGATATGGTGGTGTGTGTGGATGAGCAGGGCGCCTCAGTGGCCAAGGGTCTGGTTAACTACGGCGCCGATGAAGCGCGCCAGTTGGCAGGCCAGCCCAGCCACCAGATTGAAGCGATTCTTGGCTACGTGGAAGCCCACGAGCTGATTCACCGCGATAACCTTGTGGTGGTGTAAGCGTATCGTCGCTAGCGTACTACGGGAGGAAGAGGCACCTGGCGCGGCCAGTTGTCGGGCACCAAAAACAGCCGCTCATAGCGCTGCTGCTGCGGGTAATACAGCATCACTTGCTGGGGTGAGCGCCAAGCATGCACCTTTTCGAAAATGGCGGGCAACTGTTCTGCCATCGGGCGAAAGGCGCTGTGAAGGGGCGGTGCTAGCCAGTGGGGTTTTTCCAGCCATGCCATTTCAGGCCTTTCGGTTACACTCGCCGCCAGCGCAGGCCAATCGCGTAAGTAACACCACGTTCCTCTGCGGTGATCGGCTGTCGCGGCTTCGGGCGCTGGCATTGCCGCGTGCCAGGGATAGTAGAGTACGCCCGGCATTGCCAATCGCTGGGTTAGCTGCCCGCCTAACTCACTACTTGAAACCCCAATGTCCCGTGGCGTCAGCCAGTGAGCGAGTGTTTCCAACGCGGGTGCTGTGGTGGAAAGCGGCAATTGATGGCGGCGCAAATGGCCGCACTTCAGCGCTAGGCTGTCTAACCCGCCGGGGCCAATCCAGCGGCTTTGGCTGGTGGCAGCGCCAGGCCCCTCCGGCAGCCCCAGGTAGAACTTGATTGCCACTTCCAAATGCACCGGTGCCGGGTTAGCACGCGTTCGGTAGAGCATATCCAGCTCGCCGAGCGTATTGCGCTTTCGGCTGATACGCACGTTGCGGGCCAGCAGCCGTGTATTCGGTGCGTGGTTTAACAGCGTGTGCCATAGGCGTTCGTGATAATGCCCCATGCGCATCGCCCGGCTGCCGTTCAATGCGCTCAACGGCGGTTGGCCAAGCTGGCGTAGCCAGGGAAGCAGTGCGCGCTCAAGCCCCAGCTCTTCCATAGTGGGGCGCCCTGCGCAGGGAATGGGCGGCGGCAGCTCCACAATGTCCGGTGTGGCGATTAGCCAAGCTATATCGCGTAGTACGGGGTCACTTAGCCCTGAATAAAAGTGTCCGGAATCCAACCGCACCGTTGTGTCGGTTTTCTCCTCATCCAACGCGCCATCACCGCCTTCATTCAGCACGAATTTCTCCTCAACACATTGATTAGCTCAGCGCTATGGTTTGGCCGCCAGCTGCTACGCTGTAAACACGTTATAACGTTAATCTCTTGAAATCCTACCCTGGCCAAGGAAAGGAGCGTATTGCATGGGTAATGCTAAGACGAAAAAGGCTAAGTCGAAAAATCAAACGGCCAAAACGACGAATAGCCAAGTGCCCCAAAAGCAAGCTGAAAAAACGGCTCCCCGAACACTAACACCAGAAATAGGTGCGGCGCTGTTTGAGGATGCCCGTTCACGGCTGGAGGATGTATTCAACGCACTCGATATTCACCCTGATGCCCAGGCGCGTCTTATGCAGCCCAGTCTTTCACTGCAGGTGAGTATTCCCGTGCGGATGGACGACGGCAGCTTAAAAGCTTTTCCCGCCTGGCGAGTCCACTATGACACCAGTTTAGGGCCCGCCAAAGGCGGTGTGCGTTTTCATCCCGATGTTAACCAGCATGAAGTCACTACGCTAAGTTTCTGGATGGCGGTTAAATGCGCGGTGGTTGGCTTACCTTATGGCGGCGGGAAAGGGGGCATCCAGGTGGATGCCAAGGCGCTCTCTTCACTAGAGCGTGAGCGGCTAGCGCGTGGTTATATTCGTGCCATTGCCGACATTATGGGCCCTGACCGGGATATTCCTGCCCCCGATGTGAATACCGATGCCACGGTCATGGGGTGGATGATTGATGAGTATGAGCAAATTGTAAGAGCTAAAGTGCCCGCGGCGATTACCGGAAAACCATTACCGTTAGGCGGTTCGCCAGGGCGAGTGGCCGCCACGGGGCGAGGCGCGCTAAAAGTACTCGATTTGTGGGCCGAGCGTGAAAAGCGACAACCGGAAGAGACCACTGTGGCGGTGCAGGGGTTTGGTAACGCGGCTTACCACTTTGCCCGTTTAGCCAGTGAACGTGGCTATCGTATCGTCGCGGTATCCGATACCAGTGGTGCTTGCTACCACGCGGATGGGCTCGATATTGAGGCCGTTAAACAGGCTAAGTCGAATAGCGGCAAGGTGACCGACAGCCCAGCAGGGAAAGCGATGACGGGTGATGAGCTGCTGGCGTTGGACGTGGATGTATTAGCGCTGGCGGCGCTTGAAAATCAAATTCACTGCGACAATGTGAACGAGGTGAAAGCAGGCGCTATCTTAGAGATCGCCAATGGCCCGCTGACCAGCGATGCCGACCACGCCCTTGCCAAGCGTAATGTGCCAGTGCTGCCGGATGTGCTCGCCAATACAGGCGGCGTGATCGTTAGTTATTTTGAGTGGCTGCAAAACCGGGCGGGAGAAAAGTGGAGTGAAGCCCAGGTGAATGAACGCTTGGACGCACTGCTGAGAGAAGAGGCTGGCAAGGTGTTAACGCGCGCAGGTGTGGAGGACATCACCTACCGACAAGCTGCCTATCGCCAGGGCATCGAACGCATTGCGGCCGCTATTATGGCGCGGGGAAACTGTCAGGACTGTCGCTGATTAAAGATACTTAAAGCGCAGCGGGCTCCCCATAGGGAGCCCGCAAAGCGATTAGCTAAGACTATTAATCGCGGTCAATTTGGGTAACGTCAGAAGAGCCCTGACGCACACTGATTTCCAGCTCACGGCCATTTTCACCGCGGCCTTCGATATCGATGATGCCGCTCTTGTCGATATCAAGGTCTTCAAACTCAACCATACCTTCCTGGCGGGCAACGTCTAAGGCCTGGCGGATATCGTCTTCGCTCATGCCCCAGGCACCGGTAATTAGGCGCTCGCGTTTCTCTTCTAGCGTATCACCGTTATCAAGGGAGAAATCCACATCCGCGTACCACTCTTCGTCCAGCCAGCCTTCTACTTCTACGCGGCCGCGACCTTTAACGCTAATTTCTTCGTAGTGGCTGAACCCGTAATCATTGGAATGGGTCAATACGTCATCAATGCGATCCATCGGCAGCGAATCAGCCTGGGCACTGCCTGCCGCTGCGGCAAGTAGCAGAGCAGAGGTCGGGATCAGCAGCATTTTTTTCATGGTATTCATAGCAAATTCCTTCTTTACGTATTTAAACGTGAATGAGTGACTGACACTCAGCGAATGCGACAGGGAATTTATACCACCACTATACTTTCCTTAAGCTGACAAAACTGTTCATCTAGCGTTCATGTTGTCTTTGGCATGCTGGCACTATGAGTAAACTCCTCCGTCACTTTATAAAGCCGCTACGCAGCATACCGCGAAGCGCTCGGCGCAATGTCACTGGCTTGGCCCTGGTGCTATTGCTGGCGGGTAGTGCGGTGGGTGACCAGCCATGGGAATCGCTGCATGGCGAAGTAGGCCGCGGAGAGGTTGTTTCCCTCGACACCATCTTAGATTGGCTGGAAGCTCACTACATAGGCGACGTGCTGGAGGTGGAAGTGGAGCGTGAAGGAGGGTACGTGGAGTACGAAATCAAGCTGCTCGGCCCGCAGGGTCAAGTCGTCGAATTTGAATTCGATGGCCATAATGGCCAGCTGATGTCTATCGAGGGCGTGCGTATTAATGATATGCGTCGCTAGTGCCGTTACGACAAGCCTCGTTGCCATCGCGTTATTTGTATTCCCAAGTCGTTATCGAAAAGGGTAGTTAGCCAATGAAGTGTTTGCTGGTAGAGGACGACCAAGCGCTAGCGCGTGAGCTGAGCCAAGCGTTGCGCGATGGTGACTGGCTGGTAGAGCATGCGGCTAACGGCCAGGATGCCGATTTTCTAGTACGTACCGAAGCTTACGACACACTGATTTTAGATGTAGGGCTACCCGATGGGGATGGGACACGCTGGTTGGCGGCGTGGCGGGAAGACGGCATTGATCTGCCTGTGCTGATTCTAACTGCTCGTGAGCGCTGGGCGGATAAAGCCGCGGGGTTTACCGCTGGGGCGGATGACTACGTCACGAAGCCGTTCGAGCCAGCGGAAGTACTGTTTCGCTTGCGTGCGCTTGTGCGCCGCAGCCACGGTCATGCCCACCCAGTACTCAAAGTGGGCGAACTGAGTTTAGATACCCACACTCAGCACGTGACGTTGATAGGGCGCCCGGTCGGCTTAACCGCACAGGAGACGCGCCTGCTGGGCTATTTAATGCACGCGGCACCTCGAGTGGTGAGTCGTACCGAGCTTTCAGAGCATGTTTACGACCGCGACCATGAACCTGACTCTAACGTGATTGACGTTCAGGTCAGCCGCCTGCGCCGTAAGTTGGGCAGTTGGCGAATTGCCACTCAGCGGGGCCAGGGTTATCGGCTGTTAGCAGAAGAGCCTGGCAGCGAATGAGTCAAGCCAAAACGGCTTGGCGGGGTCGTTGGGCGCGGCGTTCCATCAGCCTGCGGCTATTGCTGGCTGTATTAGTGATGGTGGGGCTGGCCCTGCCTATCGCCGGCACGCTACTTTCTCACCATTACCATACCTCGGCCACTCAGGCCTTTGATGATCGTCTTGGCGCGACGCTTAATGTCATCATGGCGGGCGTGACTTATGACCGTTTAGCGCAGCAGCTTGTCCACGACCGGGCGCTGGGCGACCCGCGTTTTGAGAATGTCTACTCCGGCTGGTACTGGCAAATCACCGATGGCGGGCAACATACCCTGGCCTCACGCTCGCTTTGGGATCAACGCCTGCCAGTGGTGGAGAATGAAAATCTCAGTGCGCGCTCATTAATCGGCCCGCGGGGGCAATCGCTGCGCGTGGTGGAGCGCGATATCTACCTGGCCCCGTTAGAGGAACCGCTGCATATCAGCGTGGCCGCCCGAGACGATGTGCTCGCCAACGATATCCGTGAATTCCAACATCTGCTGTGGGGCGGGTTGATCGGCTTGGGCGTGTTGCTACTCGGCGTGTTAGCACTGCAAGTACGCTGGGGGTTAGCGCCGCTACGCCGCATGCACGCCAATCTTCATGACGTGGAGCAGGGGCGCAGCGAGCAGTTGGACACCCGCTTACCGGAAGAGTTGGCGACACTGGCGGCCTCAATGAACGCGGTGTTGGCACGCGATCAGCGCTTGATCGAGCGCGGACGCCATACCGCGGGCAATCTTGCCCATGCGTTGAAAACACCGCTGAGTGTGATGCGCCTGCAACTTCGTCAGCTTCCAGAAGCGAACCGTGCCGCCTGGGCGGTAGAGTTGGAGCGTTTGGATAGCGCGGTACGTCATCACTTGGCTCGAGCGTCCGCGGCGGGTGAAGGGGTGCGCTTTGCACCTGTTGATCTACACCCTACGCTAACGCCGCTGCTGAATGGACTCTCCAGGCTCGCCCAGCGGCGCGGTATTGTGCTGCGCCAAAGCTGGGGCCAGAAAACCAGAGTGCAAATGGATGAGCAAGATATCCAAGAGCTGGTGGGTAACTTGATGGATAATGCATTGCGCTGGGCGCATAGCGAGGTCCAGCTACATGCGCAGGTTGACCGTCAGCAGTTGATCTTAACCGTTAGTGATAATGGCCCTGGCATGTCGGAAGCGGAGTGTCAGCAGGCGGTTCAACGGGGCAAACGACTAGATGAACAGCGCTCTGGCAGTGGTCTCGGACTGGCCATTGTGACGGATCTTGTCGCCTTGTATAACGGCCAAATGCATCTGGATCGCGCCAAGACAGGCGGGTTGGAGGTGGTGGTGAAATTGCCTGTTGTGGCACCTGGATAACGGATAACTGATTGGATGAATGACACTCATACGCTGCCCGATATTTTAGTTGGTCCCTTACTAAGACGCATCAGCACCACACGACTAGTGCTCTGGGTAGTGGCTTCCCGGGCATTGAATATGACGCTGATCCTGCGACCTGGGCAGAGTGATGCCGAATCGATAGGCTTGGCGCATCATTACCAGTGCATTCCCATCGGCCAGCGCGCTTTTATCTATCTAATTGATGTTGAACTTGATTCACCGCTACCCTGCGATGAGCGCATCGAGTACGACCTGCAGGTAGAAACCCAGCAGGGCGAGTGGCGCGCTTTGCCCGAGTGGGCGCCGTGGCTCTGTTATGACGGTGCTGCCTACCCCGCCTTTGTGATTGCGTCACGGCATCACCGCCTGATGCACGGCTCCTGCCGCAAGCCTCATCACGACAGTGCCGATGGCCTGGTGCGCGCTGATAGCTGGCTTGCTGAGCAGCAGTCAGCACCCACCGAGTGGCCCGCTTGGCTGCTGATGACCGGCGACCAGGTGTACGCCGACGACGTGGCAGGGCCGATGCTACGCGCCGTTCATGCGCTCATTGCAAGGCTGGGGTTGGTGGACGAGCGGCTGGAAGGCGCCACGGTCGACGATAGCCAAGCACTCTATCAATCGCCTGACAGCTACTACCGGCGAGCAGAGTTGCTGCCGGATGTCACCAGCAATGCTGCGCTGCGCGAGCGCTTCTTCGGGGGTGTTAAAAAACCGGTTTTTACCTCGGCCAATGCGCAGAACCACTTGATGACGCTGGCCGAAATGCTCGCCATGTACTGTTTGGTGTGGTCGCCGGTGCCCTGGCAAGTGATTGCGCCTGAGGCCCCCGCTTTAGATAAAAAAGACGCCGAACTCTATCGCCAAGAGCAGGCAGTGATCGATGCCTTTGTGGCGGGCTTGCCCCAATGTGCAAGGCTGATGGCACACTTGCCCAGCCTGATGATTTTCGATGACCACGATGTGACCGATGACTGGAACCTGACGGCCGATTGGGAGCGCACTGCCTATGCACATCCGTTCTCTAAACGGATCATCGGCAATGCCTTAGTCGCTTATTTGCTCTGCCAAGCGTGGGGGAACGACCCAGATAAGCTAAATCCATTGGTACATCACGCTTCAACACTTCTGCGTGATGACAGCCAACCACTGGTATGTGCTGAGCAGGATGGCTTCATTGAGCGGGTGCTGCGTTTTCAGGGTTGGGAGTTTCAGGTTCCCGGCACGCCCACCTTAATCGTACTGGATACTCGAACCCGCCGCTGGCGCAGTGAACGCAGCCCTAGCCGGCCCTCTGGGTTGATGGATTGGGAAGCGCTAATGGAGATGCAGCAGGCGCTCCTGGGCGCCAAAAGCGCCGTGATTATTTCTCCCGCACCCATGTTTGGCGTCAAGTTGATCGAGAGCATTCAAAAGCTTTTTACCCTTATGGGTAAACCGCTGGTGGTCGATGCCGAAAACTGGATGGCCCACCGCGGAGCAGCCAATACGCTGCTGCAGATTTGGCAGCACTCCAAAACGCCCGGCAACTACGTGATTTTGTCGGGGGATGTGCACTACTCGTTTGTTTACGACATTGTGGTACGCCATCAGCGGCGTTCACCGCACCTGTGGCAGATCACCTCCAGCGGGGTTAAAAACACCTTTCCGAAAAACCTGCTGAATACCTTTGACCGTTTGAATCGATGGCTGTATGCACCGTGGTCGCCACTCAATTGGTTTACCAAGCGACGCAAGCTGAGCGTGCACCCTCGCGACCCTGACCGCGCCAGCGCCGGTGAACGGCTTTGGAATGCCAGCGGCATTGGCTTAGTCACTCTGGACGAAAAGGGCCACCCTATCGATATTCGCCAGCTTGACGTCGATGGTAGTGAGGTGGTTTTTCCCCCGGCTGAAAAGCCGCTTACCTGAACGGCCCCGTTCTCGAATGCGACAGGGAGCTAACTGCCTGACTCAGCAGTGGATTGTCATGATAACGTCACGAAAATGACGCACGCTTGCCGCCTATCAATCACCTCCAGGGATGGTGCATTCCATAGGTACCACCACCATTGATTGGGGTGGCAGAATAGGGCAGCAGGCAAATGACCGCACAAGAATCGCAGTGGCTGAAAAAGATCATTGCAACAGAAGAGTTGCATGTTCTTTTTCAGCCCATTGTGGATGCTAGTCAACAGGCCGTTTATGGTTACGAAGCACTGATTCGTGGACCTAAGACCTCGCCGCTTCACTCGCCGTTACGACTGTTTGAAGTTGCCACCCAGGCAGGCAAACTGGTGGAGTTAGATATTCTCTGCCGACGGTTGGCGATTCACCGTTTTGCAGAACTTGAGCTGCCTGGCCTGCTGTTTCTTAACGTGATGCCGTTAACCATCGTTGAGCGTGATTTTCGCGAAGGTTTAACCCTTGGTTTTATTCGTGACAGTGGCTTGCCCCCGGAACGGGTAGTGATTGAGCTCACTGAACACGTGCCCATTCATGATTACGAGCTAATGCGCCAAGCGGTGGATCACTACCGGACGATGGGCTTTCAGGTAGCGCTGGATGATCTTGGCGCGGGGCACTCAAGCCTGCGCCACTGGTCAGAGCTGCGCCCCGATTTCGTCAAACTTGACCGGCACTTTATCTCCGGCATCGACCAGGACCCAGCAAAGCGAGAATTTCTTCGCTCGATTCTCGATGTAGCCCGCAGTCTGGATTGCCAAGTTATCGCCGAAGGGGTGGAAACCGCCGTCGAGCATCTCTGTCTATGGGAGCTCGACCGCGGGCTCGCGCTGCTGCAAGGTTTCTATTTTGCCCGTCCCAGCCAGCAACCGCCCTTAGAGCTCAATATGGTGTTGCCTGCGACCACCCAATTAAAAAGCCCCGCGGGGCGCACTGCGCGCTCGATTTTGCGGGCTATCGACGCCATCACGACAGAGTGCGCAGTGCCGGATATTTCCGAGCGGTTTCGCCAACAGCCCGGCTTGCGCTGTGTCGCGGTGCTAGAGAATGGTAAGCCCGTAGCAGTGGTGCGTCGCAATGCGTTTTTGACCCTGTTTACCAACCCCTACAGCCATGCATTGTATGCCAAGCGCCGCGTGTTGGATGTGGCTGATGCACGCATGCTGGTAGCTGATGCCGATACGCCGCTCGAGGTTTTGAGCCAGCAATTGACCGATAGCCGGGATATTGAACAGGAGGACTTCGTTATCGTTAATGCTAACGGTGACTATCTCGGGATGGGCAATATTGTTGACCTACTTCGTGAGATAACCGCTATTCAGGTGCGCCAAGCGCGCCATGCCAATCCGCTGACTGGCCTGCCGGGGAATATCCTGATTAATGAAACCCTGGCCGCTTACTTGGCTGCCGAGCAAGGCTTTGCAGCCGCCTATGTCGACTTAGATAACTTTAAAGCCTTTAACGATGCCTACGGCTACGCGCGAGGTGACCACATCATTATTTCACTCTCACGGCTGCTGCAGGCGCAGGTGGAGAATGCCGGTGGCTTTATTGGCCATATTGGCGGTGATGATTTTATGATGCTGCTACCCCTCGGCCATTGGGAGAGCGTCTGTGACCAAATCTTACGCTCTTTCGAAGTGCTTGCGCCCGGTTTCTATGAAGAGGCTGACCGTCTACAAGGTGGGATTCTGATCGAAAACCGGCAAAACAGCGTGACATTTTTCCCTTTCGTTAGTGTATCAATCGCAGTGAAACCTATTTCTGACACCACCACCTGCAGAGCGCTGGACATTGCCGCTGAGCTGTCTGAATTGAAGCATCAAGCCAAAAAAATTCCTGGGAATAGTCTGTTTGTAGAGCGTCGTGGTAGTTGTTTGAGCCGCTAAAGCGCTATGTCATGAAAGAACCATATCATTAAAAAGCCATGTCATTTTGCGTTAGCCAAAACGTCACCAAGCAGTCATATAAATGCCGCGCCGTTGTCATCTGAAGTGGTCAGGATTGTCGCTATCTTTTAACAACGCTTTAGGTGCCCCATGCAGATATCCTCTTTTATTCATGCGCTTCCCCGTACTCTTATCAGCGCTGCCGTTGCCAGTGCTTTCGCTTTGGCCGCGGTGAATGCCTCAGCGGATCTCTCATCGCGTTATGTCGATAACGATGGCGATATGGTCGCTGATGCACCCAGCGATGAGTCTCAGTGGGTCGATCCCGAAACGCTAGTGTTTGCCTACACGCCGGTGGAAGACCCAGCGGTTTACGCTGACGTATGGTCTGACTTTCTGGAGCATTTAAGCGAAGCAACCGGCAAAAAGGTCCAGTTCTTCCCCGTGCAGTCCAATGCCGCCCAGCAGGAAGCGCTGCGCGCAGGCCGTTTGCACGTAGCCGGTTTTAATACCGGTGGCGTACCGGTTGCGGTCAACTGCGGTGGTTTCCGTCCGTTTGCCATGATGGCGGCAGACGATGGCAGCTTTGGCTACGAAATGGAGATCATCACCTATCCTGGCAGCGGCATTGAGTCCGTTGAGGATCTAGAGGGTCGCCAACTGGCCTTTACGTCTGAGACCTCTAACTCCGGTTTCCGCGCGCCCTCTGCACTGCTGCGCTCCGAGTACGGTATGGAAGCGGGCGAAGATTTTGAAACTGCCTTTTCTGGCTCCCACGACAACTCTATCTTAGGTGTGGTGAACGAAGACTACGACGCCGCTGCCATCGCCAACTCAGTGGCACGCCGCATGCTGGCACGTGATGTTGTGACAGAGGGCGATTACGACGTGATCTACACCTCCGATACCTTCCCTACCACCGCTTACGGGCTGGCGAATAACCTGAACCCGGAACTTGCCGAGAAAATTCAGGATGCGTTCTTCAGCTACGACTGGGAAGGCACTGCCCTTGAATCCGAATTCGCCAACTCCGGTGAAGCGCAGTTTATTCCGATTACCTATCAGGAAAACTGGGCCGTGATTCGCACTATCGCCGATGCTAACGGTGTGACTTACGACTGCGACTGATCGTTTAGGTAGACGGTACTGCTCGGCCAGGAAGGCTAACCTTTCTGGCCGTTTCGCTATATAGACGAGGTGGGAAAAATGTTAACACTTAGCGGCGTAGGCAAGCGCTACCCCACCGGGGATCGGGCGCTAACGGACATTGAACTCACGCTGCCCAAAGGCCAGGTAATGGCGCTGATTGGGCCGTCCGGCGCGGGTAAAAGTACCCTTATTCGCTGTGTAAATCGGTTAGTTGAACCTACTCAGGGCAGCATTCGCCTGGAAGACACCGAGCTGACCAAGCTCTCAGGTCATAAGCTTCGCCACGCACGGCGATCCATGGGGATGATTTTCCAGGAGTATGCCCTGGTAGACCGGCTCACCGTGATGGAGAACGTGCTCTCAGGCCAGCTCGGCTATGTCGGTTTTTGGCGCAGTTTTTTGCGTCGTTATCCCCAGGAAGCGGTGGCGGAAGCCTTTCGGCTACTCGAGCGGGTCGGGCTTCCTCACGCTATCGATAAGCGCGCCGATGCCCTTTCCGGTGGCCAGCGTCAGCGTGTCGGTATCGCCCGGGCGCTGCTGCAGAGCCCCAAGCTCCTGCTAGTTGACGAGCCGACCGCCAGCCTCGACCCGAAAACCTCGCGTCAAATCATGCGTCTGATTCGCGAGCTGTGTGCTGAGCGTGATTTGGCGGCAATCATCAATATTCACGATGTCGCGTTGGCTCAGCAGTTTGCCGACCGAATTGTTGGCCTGCGCGCTGGAAAAATTGTCTTTGACGGCCTGCCGAGTGAGCTCACCAGTGAGATGCTCACGACCATTTATGGCGAAGAGGATTGGGATACGACCCCAGAGCCGATGGACGGCGACACGTCTGACGATACTTCAGAAGTGTCTTCTTACCCGCCTGGTATGCCCGCGATGGCAGCGGGGAGCGCTCGATGAGCGAGTTGGCAGACGCACCCCTAACAGCAGAACAGGCAGAAGGTCAGGCGCGCCAACAAGCTGCTCGGCAGGGCCATTGGCGGCGCCTGCCGCTGATTCATAACCCACGCTTGCGCTGGGGGTTGGTGATTGGCGCGGTAGTCTATTTGGTGTTGGCGCTCGCCTCGGTAGAAGTTAACTGGGCGCGGGTAGCGGAAGGCGCGGGGCGGGCGGTTAACTTCTTGGGCGCCTTTATGCAGCCCGACTTTGTTAGCCGTCAGAGCGATATTGTGGCGGGCCTGATGGAAAGTTTGACCATGACGCTCACCTCTACGGTTTTGGGCGTTTTGCTGGCGATTCCCGTGGGTCTAGGGGCGGCGCGCAATATCTCACCTTTGCCGATCTACTTTGTGTGTCGCGGCATTATTGCCGTTTCGCGCACCTTTCAAGAGATCATCATCGCGATTCTGTTTGTGGTCATGTTTGGCTTTGGACCACTGGCGGGGATGATCACGCTGGCCTTTGCGACGATTGGCTTTATGGCCAAGCTGTTGGCGGAAGACATTGAAGACCTGGATTGGCGTCAGGTAGAAGCCGTGCGGGCCACCGGGGCAAGCTGGTGGCAAACCATGAATCATGCGGTTCAGCCGCAGGTTATGCCGCGTTTGATTGGGCTTTCGGTTTATCGGCTGGATATCAATTTCCGCGAATCGGCGGTGATTGGCATTGTCGGGGCGGGCGGTATTGGCGCCACGCTGAACACCTCGCTAAGCCGCTATGAGTACGATACGTCTGCCGCGATTCTGTTGATCATCATCGCTATCGTACTGCTGTGCGAATACAGCTCAAGTCATGTCCGCCGCTGGACCCAGTAAACGCTTATTAGCCACCCCTGGCCTGTTATTTTTGGAGAACCGCGATGCCCGTATCTACTAGCTCTCAGGGCCTGCCGGTTTGGCGGCGGCGCACCACCCGAGCCCAATGGCTGCAGTACCTGGCGTGGCTGGCGGGTGTCAGCCTGTTTCTACTCTGCTGGAAGGTGATTTCCGATAACACCATGTGGGTGTTTGTCGAAGACGCTGGCCGCCAGGGCGCCGATCTGATTGGTCGCATGATGCCGCCGGAGTGGAGCTATGCCAATGTGCTCTGGAAGCCCATGTGGGACACGCTGAACATAGCAACGCTCGGTACCGTGATCGGCGTCATGATGGCATTTCCAGTGGCGTTTTTAGCCGCGCGAAACACGACGCCGCACCCACTGGTGCGCAGTGCAGCGCTGGTAGTGATTGTGTCATCCCGCTCCATCAACTCGCTGATCTGGGCGATGCTGTTAGTGACGATACTTGGCCCTGGCGTGCTGGCGGGCATTATCGCCATCGCCCTGCGCTCGATCGGCTTTGTAGGCAAGCTGCTTTATGAGGCGATTGAAGAGATTCACCCCACGCCGGTAGAGGCGATTAGCGCCACCGGCGCGAGCCGCATGCAGGTGATGAACTATGGTGTGTTGCCGCAAATCATGCCTGCCTTCGCTGGTATAAGCGTTTACCGCTGGGATATTAATATCCGCGAATCGACGGTTTTGGGTTTGGTTGGGGCGGGCGGTATTGGTTTGCAGTTAAACGCCTCGATCAACAGCCTTGCCTGGGATCAGGTCAGCGTCATCTTTATCATGATTTTCGCTACCGTGCTGGTGTCCGAGTGGGTTTCCGCGCGTGTGCGTCACGCGATTATTTAACCGATAGCGGCATCAATCAACGAGGGCTAAGTATGCGTTTTCCCGATGCGGAGATCACCACCATTGATTTACTGCGCCACGGTGAACCGGTGGGAGGACGTATGCTGCGCGGCTCCACCGATCACCCACTGAGTGAGACGGGTTGGCAGCAGGTGACCGATGCCGTTATGCGCCATGCGGTCGAAGGCCATCTACCTTATGATGCGATAGTCACCTCGCCACTTATGCGCTGCCGTGAGTTTGCGCTGTGGCTGGGCGAAGAGTTTGATCTACCCGTTCAAGTGGAGGATGACCTGGCCGAGCTGCATTTGGGGCAGTGGGAGGGTAAAACCCACGCCCAGGTGTTTGCGGAAGAGGGCACCGAAAGAATGAGTGCGTTTTGGTATGACTCAACAACGGTGTCACCGCCAGACGGCGAAACGATACAGGCCTTTGATGCGCGCCTCGCTGAGGTATGGCAGCAGCTGTTAATCAGTCCGCCCGGTAAGCATGTGCTGGTCGTGGCGCATCTATTTGTCTGCAATGGTCTACTGCGCCAAGTTATTGAGCAGCCGCTTTCGCGGGTGCTGGCAATGGATCTGCCCTATGCGGCGATGAGTCGTGTTCGCCATGAGCGCCATGAGTTGGGTGAGACCACGTTTGTCGAGTGGATTGGGCGTTAACGGTCGTTCACCATGGGCGCCGCCCACCAGGTCTGTACTATCTTCCGCTTTCCTTACTATCTATGCTTTCCTATGACCCCCATCAATAAACGCCACGCTTAGCCCCTTATACTGCGCCATGTTTTGCGATATAAGATGTCGATCGCTTAAATACATTTAATTATATGGCTCGTTGCGGCAAACTTATCCCCACGCGTTACACAACGCGAATTCTAATAATTGAGTACGCCGCTTACCTACCTGACACGTTATAAGTTTGAGGCTAAGCAATGAAAAATATCGTTAACCGCATACCCATGCGGTTTAAGTTTGCCTGCGTGCTACTGCTACCCCTGCTGGCGCTGGCATGGTTCGCTGCTCAGGGCATTATGGAGCGCCGTGCAGCGCTGCAAGAGTTTGACCGCCTTCACGCGATGACCGAGCTCGCCCAGCGAGCGGGGGATGCTGTGCACCAAATGCAGCTTGAACGCGGTATGACAGCGGGCTTTCTGGGCAGTGAGGGCGAGGCGTTTGGCAACCGCTTGCGCGAGCAACGGCCCAAGACCGATGAGGCTGCCAACGCGTTTCAAGCTCAGCAGGCCTCTTTGGATCCAGCGCTCCTGACGCCTGCTGTTCAGCAGCAACTGAGTGAGATTGATGAGCATTGGCAGCGCCAGGCAGCACTGCGTGAACGCGTTAGTGCGTTAGAGATCACGACGGGCGAGGCATTAGGCCACTATACCGGCATTAACGGCCAGCTAATGGCCTTTGTGGGCTCGCTGGCACATCTCACTCGCGAGGGTGATATTACTCGCCAATTGAGTGCGTATTATCAGCTCCTGGAAGCTAAAGATTTGGCAGGCATTGAGCGGGCGCTGCTGGCCAACACGTTCGCAGCAGATGGGATGCCACCGGCCATGCTGCGGCGTTTTTTATCACTGCTTGGCGAAGAGCAGGCTTTTCTGGCTGGTTTTCGCGTTCTGGCGGGGGAGCAGAGTCGCGAGCAGCTTGACCTGGCGTTAAGCGGTGCTGAGATCAATCGGTTGATGGAGCGGCGTGAGCTGGCGATTAGCCAAGCCAGTGAAGGTGGCTATGGCGTCGACCCGGAAGAGTGGTTTGAATGGCAGACGGTAAAAATTGGCCGCTTGAAAGCATTAGAGGACCAAGTGGCCGACGCGGTGGTGACCGAGACAGTGGCGCTACGTCAGGCAGCCCAGCAGGCGCTTTGGTTCTATGCGGTGATTGCGCTGGCCGCGAGTCTATTGGCGATCATCGCCGCTATACTGATCGTGCGCGCGATTACGACGCCATTGAGCCAAGCGCTATCCAACATCGCCACCCGCGATAATGATTTGACCCAACGCTTAACCGTCCCAGGGAGTGATGAGCTTTCCCAGCTGTATCAAGCCTTCAATGAGTCCTCGGCAACGACCGAGACACTAGTGGCTGATATCACCCGCAACGCACAGTCAGTGGCGGTGGCCAGTAACCAGATCGCTCAGGGGAATCAGGATCTAGCGCAGAGAACGGAAGAGCAGTCCGCCTCGCTGGTACAAACCGCTTCAAGCATGGAGCAAATTACCGCGACGGTACGCCAAAGCGCTGATAACGCAAAGCAAGCCCAGCAGATGACCGTCGATGTGGCGCATCAAGCTAAAGAAGCTAGCCTAGTGGCTTCACAAGCTCAGCAGGCAATGCAGCTTATCTCGCAAGCTAACGAGCAGGTCACCAGCATTGTCGGGACTATCGACAATATCTCTTTCCAAACCAATTTGCTGGCGCTCAATGCATCGGTTGAAGCCGCGCGTGCGGGTGAGCATGGGCGTGGCTTTGCGGTGGTCGCTGATGAAGTGCGTAAACTGGCTAGCCGCAGCACAGAGGAAGCCAATCAAATTCGTCAGTTGATTGACAACAATGTGGCGAAAATTGCCGAAGGCGAAACGTTGGTCAACTCGACGAATGAAACCCTGGGGCACATTGCGCAGCGCGTTGAGCAAATGGCTAGCTTGATGGATGAGATGGTCTCTGCCACACACGAACAGTCGGCAGGCATCGAGCAAATTAATCGAGCGATGGCCCAGTTAGAAGACGTCACTCAGCAAAATGCGTCGCTAGTGGAGGAGGTCGCGGCAGCGAGCCGCTCGCTTGATGAGCAAGCCGACGATATGACCCGCCAAATGAGTCGTTACCACGTCAGTGATAGCGACTCGCTAGACCGCCGTCTCGCCATGTCTGTGGCATAGCGAGTGGCATGACGACTGGCAGCCGCTCTTTTGGGCGCTGCCAGTCTCCCTCCTTAAGTTATTACGCTGGCTGCCGATAAGTTACTATGTAGTGCTGCGTACCTAAGCAGTAATGCGGTGTTAATATGCGTTAATATCAATGCCTATTCGAAGGAGGTAGGGCGAAATAGATCTGTTTTTGCTTATCTACGATACTATTTATAAAGAGCAATCTATCTATAACGAACAGTCTATCTATCACGAGCAATGGACGAGGAGAGCAGAGACGTATGTATCAATCCTTGAACCTACCAAAGGAAACTAAGGAACAGTCTTTGCCTCAACAGCTGACCCACCCCGTCGCTTCACTGCCCCATTCGAATGCGATCCCGAGCTTGCCCGCTAGCAGTGCAGCGTCCCCTGCTGAGTCCGTCTTTTGTTATGCTAACGAAGCGATCATTATTACTGATGCGGAAAATCGGGTAGTGGAAGTGAACCCTGCCTTTTGTGAGCTAACGGGGATTACACAGGGCGATGTGCAGGGCAAAACGCCTGAAGCGTTTAGTATTTTACCGCTGGATGATAGCCGCACAACGCGGCTGATGCGCGAAGAGTTACAGCTGCGGGATCGCAGCAAAAGCCAAGTGAGTTATCGTAGCCACGACGGCCAGTTTTATCCTGGCATGATGTCGATTAATCGCGTGCGCAATGAGCACGGTGCGATCGACCACCATGTCATTGTGCTAGCTGATCTTTCTGCCATTCCGGCGCATGCACGCCATCTCAATCGAGAAGTCTATTTTGATGCGTTAACAGGGCTACCCAACCTGCACTTGCTGACGCAATTGATTCAAGAGTCAATGCAGCACGCAGAGGCTAAGCAACTACCGTTGGCGGTGTGTTCGCTGGATATCGATTTCTTCAAAAATATTAATGATCGGCTGGGTTCGTCGGTGGGCGATGCGCTGCTTTCGTCATTTTCACAGCGCATAAGCCATCTACTGTTCGGTGATGATGTACTGGCGCGGGTGGGCGGCGATGAGTTTGTATTGTTACTGCACCACGGCGTAGACGAAGATTTTTTTGAGAAGTTGTTAGCCTCCATTCGCCAACCGCTGATGGTGGATGGTCAGAGTATTCATCTGACGGCAAGTTTAGGAGTGACGCTTTACCCGAATGACCCCGTTCAAGGCGATGTGCTGTTGCGCCATGCCAATCAGGCAATGTATCGCGCGAAGCAGCGTGGTCGCGATACCTTCCACCTGTTTGATCCTACCCATGACCGTTTGCTGCAAGTGCGCCATGAGCAGCGTCAGCGCTTTATAGATGCGCTCAACCATAATGAGCTGTGTCTTTACTATCAGCCCCAGGTTGATATGCGCAGCGGCAAGGTGGTCGGCGTTGAAGCGCTAATTCGTTGGCAGCACCCTGATGAAGGATTGCTGGCGCCTGGTCAGTTTTTACCCATCATTGATACTACGTCGTTAGAAGTAGATTTGGGCGAGTGGGTCATTGAGCGGGCACTTTGCCAACTGGCCGAATGGCAGCTCAAAGGCATCGCACTGCCCATCAACGTGAATATCAGCCCTACGCATTTGTTAGTGAGTAGCTTTAGCCAACGTTTAGCCGAGCTATTGGCATGCCACCCTGATGTGCCGCCATCAATGCTAAAGCTTGAGGTGCTTGAGAGCGCCGCGATGCACGATGTTCAGGCCGCGCTGCACACTATGTCGCTCTGTCAGGCGTTAGGCGTAAGCTTTGCGATTGATGACTTTGGCACCGGGTTTTCGTCGTTAACCCACTTACGTCAACTGCCGGTCAACTTGATCAAAATCGATCAGAGCTTTGTACGCGACATGCTCAGCGACCAAGACGATATGGCGATTGTGGAGAGCGTGATTTACATGGCTAACCGCTTCAGGCGGCCCATGCTGGCGGAAGGTGTGGAAACGCTAGAGCATGCGAAAGCGTTAATGGCGCTGGGCTGCGAGTTAGCGCAGGGCTACGGTATTGCCCGCCCAATGCCTGCTGAAGCCCTGCCGGCTTGGCTTGCGGATTGGCCAACGCGTGCGGAGTGGAAGTCACTGGCCCCGCCTGTCTGTTAAGCGGCCTGCTCTTTAGCCGTTGGCTCTTTAGCAACGGTTTCTTTAGCAGCTGGCTCATCAGTGGGTGGCTTAGCTGCCGTTTCTGACGAATCAGCGGCACCCGCGCTGCGGGCTTGCTCCATTTCACTACGCTGCATGGCCGCTTCTAGCTTAGCTTCAAGTAAATATTGGCGTGCTTGAGCGGCTACTTGATGGTCTTTGGGAGAGGGGTCGGCAGGTGCCATCGCCGCGGCGATCACGGTCTGCATTTTTTCGATAGTCGCTTGGGGGTCATTGGGCACCGGGCCGTAATCAATCGGCACCTCGCCTGCCACCGCGTAACGCTTACCATCGGGGCCCACGTCATACTCGTAGCTAGCGCCGCCGGTATAGGCGCCGCCCGCGACTTGGTGAGCCATCTCGTGCTGGCGTACTTCGCGGTCGGTCTGCTTAAGCTGCTCTAATTGCTGAATCTCTTCCGGCGCCATGGGGGAGCCATCAGCACGCTTGGGGCCAGCGGCGTCGCTGCTATTCTCTTCATGCTTACTGGTATCGCTGGAGGCGTTACGAGACGCTGTATCTTCGTCAAGGGCGCGCTCCTTCGACGCTTGCTCTACACGCGGTGAGTGCGTGTTTGCTGCAGGGTAAGCCCACGCAGTGAGAGACGAGGTGCTGATAGCAGAAACGGCCATAGTTTATTACCGACGCAGTGCGAGTTGGGATACTATGAAGTATTAGCGAGCGATGCCGACAGTGCAAGTCAGCGCTATGCGTTTCGTCGCAAAATCGTTCCATGACTCATTTTGTTACTACTTTAATTACCAGGGCGCTTCGCTATCTCAACCCTGTCCTACTGTCTGTGCTAACCATCCTATGCTCACCATCGATGTCGTCATCAATCTAAATTATGATGAGTGTTTAGCCCATTATGAAGGGCGCATTGCCAATGTGCGTACCCGCAGCGTGGATGGGCGCTGGGTAATCTTTCCTGCCGAGGCGATTCGTCGTGTGGTTAGCCGCGATGGTGTGCGCGGTATTTATCGATTAAGTTTTTCTGAGCAGGGCCGATTTATTAGTATTGATCCTTTAACCGGACGTTGAGCTTGCCTATGCACCGCGATGAAACATCGATCCTCCTGAATGACCTCATTTATTACGTCATTCCCAATTTAAACAGTGCTGAAAAGTTAGTGCTCTCTACGCTAGAAAGCTTAAGTGAAGCGGCCACCAGCCCTCTGGATATACTTAAACGCACGGAGCAGCGCCAAGCGTTTGGGCTGGAGACCCACCGCATAAGAATCAATTTAGAACACTTGCTGAATCGCTATCGGTCCGAGGTCGATGCCATTCTTCGCTCTGAAGGCGAGTATCAAGGGCCAGTCGTAGAGCCTGATCCTCAAGAGGCGGATGCGATACGCAGTGCTAAAGAGATCTACCAACATGTATGTGCTTTCCAGCGAGGAGAACGCCCCCACCCGATTCCTGGGCGGTAAATCACCCGGCACACCTTGTTCGAGCGCCTAGCACCAACCGTTAGTACGTAACATTCACAGCATGGCATCAACATTGCTTGTACAATGTGGTCATTGGACTTTCAGGCTTACCCGCCTGAAAGCAAGCAGCCTGCCTACCCGGCGCTGGCTGTCCACACATTAGGAGATATACCATGTCTGCCTCACCTGTCACATTGATGGTGGCTCGTCGCGTTGAGCACGGCCGCTACTTCGATTTTAATCGTTGGCTAAACGAAGGGCGCGAGCTGGCGGCTGATTTTGCTGGCTACCTCGGCTCTGGCGTACTAGCACCCCCCGCTGATGACGATGAATATCAGATCATATTTCGCTTTAGCAGCAGCGAAACCTTAGCCGCCTGGGAACACTCCGCCTCACGCCATGCGTGGTTGGCGCGCGGAAAAGGGCTGTATGAAGCGCCTCAAGAGCACCGTGCCACCGGGCTGGGCACGTGGTTTCAAAACAACGGAAACAGCGCTCCGCCGCGTTGGAAGCAAGCCGTGGCTGTTTGGTTGGCTTTCTTCCCCATCTCGTTGCTTTTCCAATGGGTATTTGGTGGCGTATTGGCCGATTGGGCGCTGGTGCCGCGGGTGGTGGTGAGTACCTTGATGTTGACGCCAGTGATGGTGTTTGTGTTTATTCCGCTCTCAACGCGCTTATTAGCGCCTTGGCTGCAAGGAAAGTGGTCACCGCTGGATTTACTGGCGCGCTGGCGTCATGCACATCGTTAATCATTAATTTTCATTGATTTTCACTAGTTTGATGCTTTCATGGGGTTCAACGCTGTGATGGTGCTAACCTTAGTATATTGATCCTATTAAGATGATCTTTATGATACTAAGCTGAAGGTGCTTGCAGTAATGGATAACTGTCGCCAGTGCAATGCTGGTGTATAACCCAGCCCCATGGAGTGTTTATGATTCACGTTCACCATTTGGAAAAGTCTCGTTCTCATCGGATTTTGTGGCTATTAGAAGCCTTAGAACTGGACTATGAGCTGGTAATTTACCAACGCGATGACAAAACACAGCAAGCGCCCGACTCGCTAAAAAAAATCCACCCGCTTGGTAAATCCCCGGTCATTACCGATGGTGATCTCACCGTGGCTGAGTCAGGCGCGATCATTGACTACCTATTACAGCGCTACGGGCAAGGGCGGTGTCAGCCTTCTTCCGATGACTTGCGGGCTTGGGTAGATTACCGCTACTGGCTACATTATGCCGAAGGCTCACTGATGCCACTGCTGGTGATGCAGCTTGTGTTTAGCCAAGTTCCCAAGCAGTCGCCGTGGCTGATTAAACCGCTGGCGAAAGGCATCAGCGATACGGTGAGTAAGCGTTTTTTAGCACCGCAGTTGAAACAGCACCTCACCTTCATCAACCAGCACTTATCAGCCAACGGTAATTTTGCTGGCCCCTGGCCTAGTGGCGCGGATATTCAAATGAGCTTCCCGCTACAGGCGGTGGCGGCCGTCCAGTCGTTAGAGCAGTATTCTGCCATTGCTGCTTTTGTATCGCGTATCGAACAAGATTCCGCGTGGCAGCGAGTGGTAGAGCGAGCTGGCCCGTTAACCATGCCTGGCCAGTAATAACTATCATGTACCATTTCGCCACTTCTGCAGCTCTGCCAGCAGAGCTGCTGCGCAGCATTGACACTTATTTGGGGCGTTGGGGAATCGCCTTGCTGCTCATTTTTCTCCTTTTAGCACTGCTGGGCAATCTACTGCTCAAACGCCGGATGCAACATAACCGGGCGTTGCTGCAAACCAATAAAGAGATGCTGGCGACTATTTTGGATAGTGTCGATGCCTTTATTTATATCAAATCACCGACTTTAGAATATCAATACGTTAATCGCCGTATCAGCGATTTATTTGGACTGCCAGCCGACAAAATTATTGGTAAGTGCGACGCTGAGTTTTTTGATGCGGGCAGCGCTGCTGAAATGGAGCAGGTTGATCGCAGCGTATTGGCGTCGGGCAAGAAAGTAACGGTCGAGGAGAGTAACGTCTTACAAGGTGAAAGCCAGGTAAGAACATTCTTATCGATCAAAATGCCGCTGTCGATGTCCCCCGGTGCTCCCCCTTCTCTATGCGGTATCTCGACTGAACTCACCGACTACCTCGAAATGCAGTCGCGCACCTACTATCTGGCCTTCTATGACTCGCTGACAGGCCTGCCCAACCGTCGGATGCTAATGGACTCCTTAACGGCCGCGATTGATCATGATGAGTGGTCAGCGTCTTATAGCGCTGTGTTGGTGATTGATCTGGATAACTTTCGCTTAGTGAACGACATCCAGGGTCATGAGAGTGGTGATCACCTGTTGATTAACGTTGCTGAACAGCTACGACAGCGGCTAGAACCAGAGGCCACGCTGGCACGCTTTAGTAGTGATGAATTTGTGGTACTGCTGAATAACCTGGGCGAGCCGCAGACCGAGGCCTTCCGAAAAGCTGAACGTGTGTCCCGCCAGCTATTGGAAACCATCGCTCAAGTGAGAAGCGGTCATTCGTTACCCATTAGCGCCAGTATTGGTATTGCACTGTTTACCGGGCGCGAACACAGCATGGATAGCGTGCTGCAACAAGCGGATATGGCCTTGCAGCAGGCGAAGAGGGCTGGCGGCAACACGCTGTGCTTTTTTAACACCGATATGCAGACCAGCGTACTGGAAAGGGCCAGCCTGGAAGCTGATCTACATAAGGCCCTTGAGCGCAATGAGTTGGCTCTGCACTATCAGGTGCAGGTCGACCATCAGGGCGTCACCACGGGGGTTGAAGCATTATTGCGCTGGTATCACCCCCAGCGTGGCTGGGTCTCCCCCGCGACGTTTATCCCTCTGGCAGAGGAGAATAGGCTCATTGTGCCCATCGGTTATTGGGTGCTTAGGTCGGCCTGCGAGCAATTGGCAAAGTGGTCCCATCAAGCGACCTACGCCACCTTAAGTATTTCCGTTAATGTGAGTTCTGTTCAGTTTCAGCAACCCGACTTCGTGCATGACGTAGAGGCTTTATTAGCAGAGACGCTGGCACCGCCAAGCCGGTTGGTGCTGGAAGTAACGGAGAGCCTGCTGATGTGCGAGCCAGTCAGGGTGCGCAATACGATGTTGAAACTCCGCGCTAGAGGGGTTCGCTTTGCACTGGATGACTTTGGCACTGGTTACTCATCGCTGAGCTACCTAAAGCGCTTACCGCTAGATGAGCTAAAGATTGATCAATCGTTTATTCGCGAACTGCTCACTGACAAGACAGATGCGGCGATCGTGGATACGACGATACTGCTTGCCGTGAGTTTAGGCTTAACCGTGGTCGCAGAAGGGGTAGAGAAAAAAGAACAGCTTGATTGGCTAAGAGGCCATGGCTGTTACCGCTATCAAGGCTACCTGTTTGGCCGCCCGACACCGATTGAGTACCTTTTTGAAAGCTATTAAGCGGCTATATAAAAACCCCTTTCCAGCACGCTGAAAAGGGGTAAAGGTTAGGTCTATCTAACTTACGTTTATGCGATTAGCTGAAGAGCGCAAAGCTCTCAGCGTTAAGCCACATGTGAACCAAAATGCTGGCGATATAGCCAAGCAAAATGACCGGCGACCAACGTAAGTGGCCCATAAACGTATAGGAACCTCTTGCTTGACCCATCACAGCGACCCCCGCCGCTGAGCCAATCGACAGCAAGCTGCCCCCAACGCCTGCGGTTAAGGTAATCAGCAGCCATTGGCCGTGAGACATATCGGGCTCCATCGTGAGCACCGCAAACATAACGGGAATGTTGTCGATGACCGCTGATACAATAC
The DNA here is from genome assembly GCF_976980765.1 of Halomonas sp. NYA30. Lineage (NCBI taxonomy): Bacteria > Pseudomonadati > Pseudomonadota > Gammaproteobacteria > Oceanospirillales > Halomonadaceae > Halomonas > Halomonas sp. NYA30. Next base: position 310,330 of record NZ_OZ334477.1, read on the forward strand.
CCAGCGTGATGTTGGCTGCCGTGGCGTTCCAGCCGGTGTAGAGCGCTTCTGACAACAGGCCAAGATAGCCCATGAATCCAAGCCCGCCAACGCACATCACTACCCCGTAGAAGAACAGCAATGTATCCCACTCGGCACGTGCCACGCGGTTGAAGACATCAAACGGCACCACGCTACCCAACTGCTCAAGCTTCTTGTTGTCGCCACGGCGGCTATAGCGCTCGCGCTTACGCTCCAGCGAGCGGGGTAGGCTACGGCGTAGGTAGTAGCCGAAGAACTGCAAGTAGCCCAGGCCGGTCATCATACCCAGCACCGGCGGCAGGTGGAGCACTACGTGGCACAGCACGGCGGTAATAATGGTCAATAAAAACAGCCCTACAATGCGCCGGGCACCCCGCTTCATCCACACATCTTCATAAACGCTAGCGGGTTTCTCGTCCTTAATGAACAGGCTCATGATGGAGGCGGGTATTAGGAAATTGACCAGGGCAGGGAAGAACAGAATGAAGAACTCCTGGAACTCCACCATGCCAGCTTGCCACACCATGAGAGTGGTAATGTCGCCGAAGGGGCTAAATGCACCCCCCGCATTGGCGGCCACCACAATATTGATACAAGCGACGTTAATAAACCGCTGATCGCCCTCTGCCACTTTAGTTACCACGGCACACATCAATAGTGCGGTGGTGAGGTTGTCGGCAATGGGTGAAAGCACAAAGGCGAGACCGCCGGTCAGCCAAAACAGTGTCCGGTAGTTGAAGCCTTTGCGTAACATCCAGGAGCGCAAAGCATCAAACACCCGGCGCTCTTCCATCGCGTTGATATACGTCATGGCCACCAGCAAGAACAGCATCAGCTCGGTGAACTCCAAAAGCGTCACGCGAAACGCGTACTCGGACGCGTCAGACATACCGTTTTGGACATACACCCAGCCGATGAGGCTCCAGATGATACCGGCTGCCACTAACACCGGCTTCGACTTGCGCATATGAATCTTTTCTTCCGCCATGACGAGGGCATACGCCAGGACGAAAATAGCCACCGCAAAAAAGCCGACAGCCGAGGTGGTTAAATTTAGTTCACCAGTAACGGCAAACGCATTGGGACTTACGCCTAATAGTAAGGCCGCTAACAAAAAAAGCCAGCGACGATATAATCGTGGCTGGCGAGAGGGTTGGCACAACGTAGGCATGTGACGTTTTTCCTCATGGTTAAGTTGTCAGGAGTGGTGTAAAAGCGTCACTAGTTTACCAGCCTATATTGCGCCGCAATACTTTATAAAAACGAACGAAAGTAGTTCTTCTTAAGGGAATAGCATCTTTTTTTAGGAAATTAATCTTTTAGGTAATGGTAACTTTAACAACATTAGTTTTGCCTAAGTGCTGATTTAAAGGTGGTGGTTATACTATTGCCGAATAGTATTATTAAATAATATCCATTTCTTTATACCTCTTTTCACTAATGCACGCTTTCATTATCGCCGTCGACCCCCAGGCGGAGGCTGCCCGTTTAGGTATAGTCATGGTATGTTGACGCCCCCTAGGCCCATTGCTGGGTAACATAAAAACGAGGCCCGTTAGAAAACGGCCGCTGGATACGCTAAGGAAGATTAAGATGCGCAACTCATTTCGCTCCCTTCGCCGCACGCTTGGCGTGATGGCTGCTACGCTAGCGCTGGTAAGTACCGCTTTCTCCGTCCACGCTGAAACGCGGGTGACCTATAAATCGGCTTCTGCCGGTACCGCCTACTATCAGATGGGCGTAGAACTCTCAGAAGCGATCCGCCAGGGGACGGATGACGCCATTGTGCTCACTCTGGAAGAGAGTCAGGGCTCGGTTCAGAACGTCATGGAGGTCATGGCGCGCCAGGGTAACTACGTGTTTACCACGCCGCCTGCATTAGTGGAGCAGGCCATGGCAGGAGAGGGCGCCTTTGCCGAGCGTCAAAACCCACGCTTTCAAGAGATTCGTGGCCTGTTCCCCATCCCTTCTATCACCATGCACTTTGTAATGGCGGGTGACAAAGGAGTGGCGGATATGTCTGCCCTGGAAGGCAAGCACTTATTAATTGGCCGAGGTACGTTTGGCGCCCGAGAAGCGGCTCGTTACCTGGAGTTGTTTGGTCTGGAAGAGAGTGTTCAAATCGCCGATGCGGCGATTGGCAGCGGCCCCGATGCACTTAAAAACGGTCAGATTGATGGCTTTGTAACGGCCAGCTCTTTCCCGTCGCCCAATGTGATCGAGACCGCCGCCAGCATGCCTATATCGTTGGTTAGTCTGACCGATGAGCAAATCGAACAAACCGGCGCGGCGCGCCAAACGATCCCCGGCGGTACCTACCCCGGCGTTGATAAAGATGTCGAAACCACATCGCTACCGGTGATTGCCTACACCACCACCTATATGGATGACGATACTGCCTACACGCTGACCAAAACATTTTGGGAGCGTCGTGATGCCATGGCCGAAGAGGCCGCCTGGTGGGGCAGTATTACCCCTGAAATGCTGGAAAACATGACCGGCTCGCTACACCCAGGGGCACTGCGCTATTACGAAGAAGCGGGCTTCGAGGTGCCTGACTCTCTACGTTAGTCACTATCCCCCTTCTTCCTACTGCCACGGCGATCGCGCTGTGGCAGTTCTGTATTGATGCAGAGTTGATGCGGTATTGATGCAGTATTGATAATAGGCAACTTGGCATGCGTGTTATTACTTCTTCGCCAGCGGTGACCCCTGCAGATGATGACGCCATAGCCCCAGGCTGGATGGCGCTGGGGGCGGTCAGTGTGGTGTTTCATCTGGGATTGATTTTTTATGGCTTAACGCCTGCGCTCGTCAGTCGGCCGCTACACATGGCGCTGCTGTTGCCTTGGGTGCTGGTCTACATGGCCAACACACCGACGCAGCGAATCAGCGGCTGGGTGCTAACGCTGCTGGGCGTGGCCGCATGTGGCTATATCGCCGTCAATGAGGCCGCGCTAGCCAACCAGTATGGCTTTATTGATACCCACCTGCAGATGGGTATTGGGCTATTTTTAATCGCGCTTGCGCTTGAGGCCGCCCGCCGGGCGATTGGCTGGCCGCTGCCGCTGGTCGCGTTGCTGGCCTTGATGTATGGCGCTTTCGGCCAATACATCCCTGGTGCTTTTGGCCACCCTGGACTCCCGCTGCCTAGCATGGTGGGCACATTGACCATTGCCGAAGGCGGGCTGTGGGGATCGCTGACCGGCGTGAGTGTCAGTGTGGTGGCAATATTTGTGATTTTCGGTGCGGTGCTCAATGCTGGCGAAGCGGGTCAGGGCTTCATGAATCTCGCTGGCGCGGTGGCAGGGCGGCTGACCGGGGGCGCGGCCAAGGTGGCGGTGATTTCCTCGGCACTGATGGGCTCTATCTCCGGTTCGGCGTCAGCTAACGTGGCCTCCACTGGGGCAATCACTATTCCCTCCATGGTACGCCTGCGCTACCCGCGCTCGCTCGCCGGTGCGGTGGAAGCGGTTGCCTCCTCTGGCGGGCAAATCATGCCGCCGCTGATGGGGGCGGGCGCGTTTGTCATGGTGGAGCTGACGGGGACTCCCTATACACAAATTATGGGCGCGGCAATGTTGCCGGCAGTCCTCTATTTCTTGACCGTCTGGGTGGGCATCAATGCCTACGCGACCCGGCATGATTTGCAGCCCGTGGCGGAAAGCGAGCGCCCTCACGCGAAAGAGGTCGTCATTACCTCGCTGTTTTTTGCGATCCCGTTCGTGTTGCTGCTAGAACGCATCTTCAACGGTGGCTATACCCCTCAGTACGCTGCCAGTATTGCGATTTTTGCAGGCATTGCGCTGTTGTTCTTTGATGTGATGCTGCGCTTTTCGCTTCCTGGCTTTAGCCGTCGGTTAGCCGCCGCTGCGGTCACTGCTGGGCGCCAGATTGCCGTGATCGGCGCGATTATCCTGTGCGCCTCGCTGGTGGTCGGCGTGCTGTCGCTAACAGGGCTGGGCGTCAAGATTACCTCAGGTATCCTGTCGCTCTCCAACGACATGCTATGGCCAGCCTTGCTGCTAACGGCGCTCGCCTGCTTGATTTTAGGCATGGAGGTGCCAACCACCGCCGCCTACGTGATCTGTGTCTCTGTCGCCGGGCCGGCGTTGACATCGCTGGATCTGGAGCCACTTCTAGCGCACTTGTTCGTCTTCTGGTACGCGCTGCTCTCAACTATCACGCCGCCGGTGTGTGGCGGTGTGTTTATTGCCGCTGGCATGGTGGGGGAGAACTGGCTGAAGGTGGCGTTCAAGGCCATGGCGCTGGGGATCGGGCTGTATATTATTCCCCTAGCCATGGTGGCCAACCCGGAAATAATCCAACTAGCCTTTAATCCGTCAGGCGCCCTGCTGAATGCGCTGAAAGTGGCGCTGGGGCTGGGGGCGATCTCTTACGGAGTGATCGCGCGCAAAGCATTGTGGCAGCGTGCGGCGCTAGTCGCGACAGGAGGCATCCTGATTTTCTTACTTTAGCCCTGGGACGAGTCGTCAGCATCCAGCCGTAGCGGCGAAGAGGCTGGCAGCGGGGTAGTGGCAAACATCACCCAGGTATCCAGCGCAGGCCCCAGTGACTGCACCAACCGCAGTTGCTCGGGTGCCTGGGCGAGCACCTCTTCAGCACAGATGCCTGCTTCAAAACGCCCGGCGAGCAGGCCTTCTGCTACTGCCACCGTGGTGGGTGCATCAATGAGCTCTGCATAGCCCGTTAAATCAGTGTAATAGCGGGTGGCTGGCTGCAGTGCCACCTGGGTGGGCTGCGCAGTAGCACGTTGTGCGATCAGCGCCAGCGGCTTGCTACCCGCAATAAAGGTGTCGACCGGGTAGGCTCGATGCATATAGCGGCCGACACAGTCGCGATGGGTGGCGTGGGCGGTGCACTGCAACACGTGGCTAACCTGCCCAGCAATAAGCGCCTGAAAGGCCGCTTCAAACTGGCTAAAGAGAGTCACGCTGCCTTCGCCTGAGCAACGCATTCTGAGATAGCGCTTGGCAATCAACTCATGGTTATTGCCGCTAGGCCCCAAGGTTGCAATGTGCACGGTGACGTTTCTCCACGATAAACAATCAAGTCATTGAGCCAAAAACGGTGGGTTTTTGGCTCAGCGCAATCAACGATTAGGCCATCTCAAAAAATCGTAAAGCTTAACGCTATATAAGCGGCATAACCGGCGAGCAATGCTGCCCCTTCCCAGCGCGATAGACGCATACCGGTGTACAAAAATAGCACCAATAGGGCAGCGGCACCGAGCATTACCCACTGGTCGAACAGGGCCACGCGTGGTGCAAGGGGCAGTGGTTGTAAAAATGCTGAGATACCGAGGATGCCCAGCAGGTTAAATATGTTACTGCCCAGAATATTCCCCACCGCGACATCAGCATGACGGCGCAGCGCCGCAATCACTGACACGGCCATTTCAGGTAGTGAGGTGCCCACTGCAACGATGGTGAGGCCAATGACGGCTTCGGAAATACCCAACGCCTGGGCTAACCCAATGGCGCCAAAGAGTAGTAGCTGCGACCCTCCTATTAGCATGCCTAAACCAATCACCAGCGCTAAGGTGATCATCCAGCCCGTGGTGGGGAGTTTGGTCATCTCTTCGGCTTCTGAGGCATGCATATCTGCCGCAGGAATATGATGCCGACTTTCACTTAAGTAAGCCCACACAAGGTAGCCCACAAGACAGGCTATAAAGATTGCCGCATCAACGCGCCCTAATGCCCCGCCAAAGGAGAGTCCAATAAATAGCAGGCTCGCCAGTATCACCACCAAGCCATCTCGGCGCAGCGCTTGAGGATGGACCACCATAGGGCAAATCACGGCACACATGCCCAAAATCAATAGGATATTACCGATATTGCTACCCACGATGTTGCCAATAGCAATGTCAGGCTGTTGGTTTATAGCGGCATCAATAGAAACAACCAGCTCGGGTGCCGATGTGCCGAAACCGACAACTACCAGCCCGGTCAGTAGGGGCGAAACGCCGACCCTTCTTGCGCCAGCAACAGCCCCCCGGATCAGTGACTCACCGCCCAGGGTGAGCAGCGCAATACCCGCCAACAAACTAAGTCCATATAGCATGTTAAAACCTCTTCCATAGTACTGGTCAGGCTGCGATTAATGCAGGGTTTGCCTGGCCAATAGAGCGCGCTAGGCGGTCGGATTAGTAGTGCCCAGCTCATTGGCAAGATTACTGCTAATTTTTGTAATTTGCGCGGTATTCCAGTGGTTATAAGCGGTAGAGTAAAAATTAAAAACGCATAAAGGCTTTGACCTGCTGCTGACTACATGGCAGGATGTGCGCAGTTAGTAAGTTAGCAAGCAAGCATGGTTCCAGAAACATTCGAATTCTTTCGGTAGTCTGTAATTGTATTCCTTGTTCTACTCACTATTTATCTGGGTAATACCAGGAATTTTACAATTCGCGATTAGCGAAAAGGATTTATATCATGGCAACTGGCACAGTTAAGTGGTTCAACGATTCTAAAGGCTTCGGTTTCATTGCTCCTTCTGACGGCAGCGATGACGTTTTTGCTCATTTTTCTGAAATTCAGTCTGATGGCTTCAAAACTCTGCCTGAAGGCGCTAACGTCTCTTTTGACGTTACCCAAGGTCAGAAAGGCCTTCAAGCTTCAAACATTAAGCTGCTTTCTTAATCCTAGTGATTATTTAAGTTCTCGAATCGTTTAGATTCGATGATCGGGCCCCGCTTAGGCGGGGCCCGATGCGTTTGTGTCTTCAATAAATCCACGATTCCACTATCGTTGCGTTTGCCGGCAGGCGCTACTACCCCATCCGTTGCCACTTTCCTCACAATTCTATTATGCATTAATCAACTAGCTTGATTAAATGATATGTTATAATATATCTTTCTTGGGCGTTAACTCACAAGGGAGAAAGAAGCATGCGAGCCAGCAAGATGGAAGATAGGCAAAAGATCGTGTCGCCGCTAAAGGCTGTCAGTGCCTTTGCATTCAGTACGTTACTGCTCGCTGGCGCTCAATACGTCAGTGCTGATGACCATGACCACAGCCATGATCAAGATCATGCTCATCACGACCACGACCACGACCACGACCACGACCACGATATCTATTCGGGTTATTTTGAGGATGAGCAGATCGAGGATCGCTCACTTTCAGACTGGGAAGGTGATTGGCAATCCGTCTATCCGTACCTACAAGATGGAACGCTAGATGAAGTGTTTGCTGATAAAGCAGAGCACGGCGATAAAACCGCCGAAGAGTACAAAGCGTATTACGAGATAGGGTATGAAACGGATGTAGATCGTATCGTTATCGACGGCAGCAACGTCACTTTCTTTGCGGACGGTGAAGAGATGTCAGGTGACTATCAGTACGATGGCTACGAGATTTTAAATTACGAGGCGGGCAACCGGGGTGTTCGCTTTATTTATGAGCTCGAAGGCGAGGGGGCTGACGATCTTCCTCAGTATATTCAGTTCAGCGATCACGGTATTTACCCAACTGACGCAGACCACTACCACCTTTACTGGGGCGATGATCGTGAAGCGCTGTTAGAAGAAGTGACTAACTGGCCGACCTATTACGCGTCAGAACTAAGTGGCGAAGACATTGTTGAAGAGATGTTGGCCCATTAATCTGTATTAAGCATACTTCAGTGATTGAAAAAGCGCTGGCTATCATGCCAGCGTTTTGCTGTTATTGGCACTGTTAAAATAGGGTTTAGAGTAGAGCGGCTGTACTCTTTCCATATTTTTTACCAAATCAAATAGGGTCATGCATTATGCGTTTGTCTTCACTTTTTATGGGCATAGGGTTGTTGGCTTTATACAGCTTTGCCTACGCGGGCGATACCTGTGATAGCGCTACGACACAGGCTGAGCTAACCGAATGCTCGGCTCAGGCGTACCAATCGGCTGACGATGAGCTCAATGAGGCTTATCAGGTACTGGTGGATCAATTAAGCAGCAACTCTGCTTCACTGGAAAAGCTTAGAACCGCTCAGCGCGCCTGGATCGGTTTTCGCGATGCCGAGTGTGCGTTCGAAAGTAGCGCCGTTGAGGGTGGTAGTGCGCAGCCTATGGTGCGTAACGGCTGCCTTGAAGCGCTGACAGAAGCACGAACTGAAACGCTACGTGAACATGCTGAATGTGAAGAGGGCGATCTTAGCTGCTCGCGCTGAAAGGTGTTCTTGTCTCGTCAATGAGCGGCTTTAAATTATTAATTTTTAGCTCTTAAAAGGCTGATAAGACGATGCGTCAACTGTGCTCGGCCAGCCGAGCAAACAGCGGCATCAGTAGCGCGAAGAGTTCCGCCTGAGACGAAATGCAGCACTTGGCATAGAGCTGGCGACGGAAGACCTTAACCGTCTGGAGGCTGACATCCAGGTGAAGGCTGATGGATAGAGATGAGTGGCCTCTTAAAATAAACAGGGCCACTTCTGCCTGGCGTGGGCTCAGCCGAATACAGTGTTGCTGATTCAATGCTTCTCTAAGGCGCTCCTCTAGAGGCGCTGGCGCCGCTTTACTCACACCTTCAAAGCGGTAATCTTGCCAATGCTTTTTCAGTAGCGAGCTGAGGATGTTTTCGTACTGATGCAAATTCTCAAGTTCACACCTATTAAAAGGTTTGCCACTTGAGCGATCCCTACCAAAACAGGCGGTTATGGTGTCACTCTCGGTGACGTTGGCAAAAACTGCTACCTCGTCGAGTAGCGTGGTCTGCTGGTAGTAATTCTTATAATAATGCGTGCGTCGAAAGTGATCGGGTGCTATGTCCTTCAATCGACGTATACCCTGCACATCACCTCTAAGGTGCTCTCGGTAAAATGGATCCAGCAGGTAATCTCCCCCTAGATATTGGCTATCCATCGGTAGATAGACGACAGGGTCGGTATATTCCCGATAGAGTACCGCCGGTCGGTGTTCACCGTGATAAGCGATGATTATTAGATTATCGAAGGCTGCGAGTCGTTTCACCAATCTAGAGAAGTGTTGAGGTAACGCAGGCGTTCCCAACGCCCTGATGGTGTCGGCCAGAACCTCATCATTTTCGCTTTGAGTCACTGCTTCCACATCCGCAAGTCCATACCACGCTAGGGTTATATACGATCCGATGAGCTGCCAATACCGTTCTAAAGAGGTTGGCGACTAAGCATCTCAGTCTAGCTGGACAGCTGTAACGCCAGCAACTGAGGGTTATTAGCCGACCATTAACGGTAGCAAGCTGGTCTAGCCTCGATGGCTGGCTTGATCAACCACCTCTTCGTTTTGTGCCGACTCAGCGGACTGCCCGCTGTCGGTACCAACGTTTCCTGGAGATGGATCATGACGGATAACAATATCAAACTGGAAAGAACGCTATCCCTAAAAGCCGTGGTGCTGTTTGGCCTCGCCTACATGACGCCATTGATCGTGCTGGGCACTTTCGGTGTGATTGCCAGCACTAGCAATGGCGCCGTACCCACTGCTTACCTCATCACTACCGTTGCCATGCTATTCACGGCATACAGCTACGGCATTATGGCGCGTACTTATCCGGTAGCCGGATCTGCCTATACTTACGCACGCAGAGCCATCGACTCGCGTGTTGGCTTTATGGTGGGATGGAGCGTGCTGCTGGATTATTTCTTCCTGCCCATGGTGATTTGGTTGATCGGCGCTGCTTATTTGAATGCGCGCTTTCCTGAAGTACCGAGCTGGATATTCCTGCTGGGCTTCATTGGCATCACCACTTTCTTGAATATCTACGGCATCAAGCTCGCGTCCAAAGTGAACTCGTTGCTGATGGTCTTCCAAATACTGGTGATCGCGTTCTTCGTACTGCTTTCAATTCGTCACGTATTTGCGACCGGTGGCACTGATGCGCTTTTTAGCCTGGGGCCGTTCTTGGGTGAAGAGGCTGGTTTCACCGCGATTGCTGCGGGGGCAGCGGTGGCCGCTTATTCTTTCCTTGGTTTCGACGCCGTCACCACACTAACCGAAGAAACCATCGACCCAAAGCGCAATATCCCCAAGGCCATTATGCTCACCGCGCTGATTGGCGGCGGTATCTACGTACTAGTGGGTTACACCACCCAGCTGGTTCACCCAGGCAGTAGTTTCGTAAACTCTGACTCCGCCGCCTTTGAAATTGCCACCACCATCGGTGCGGATCTCTTTGGCGCTATCTTTCTGGCCGGGATGGTGCTCGCCCAGTTCACGTCTGGTCTGGCCGCCCAAGCAAGTGCCTCTCGGTTGCTGTTTGCTATGGGACGAGACGCGGTATTGCCGTTTAAGCTGTTCGGTGCGCTGCACTCGCGCTTCCATACGCCAGTGTTCAATATCGTGTTAACGGGCGCCATTGGCATTATCGCCTTGTTCCTCGATGTATTATCGGCCGCCTCGTTCATCAATTTCGGTGCCTTCATCGCCTTCACGATGGTTAACCTGTCAGTGATTTTTCTGGTAAGCAAAGACGCTGATGCAAAGCGCCAGTATGGTGTAATGAGAGGGATGGTGATGCCGCTTATCGGTGCCTTGGTTAACCTTTGGCTGATGAGTAAATTGGATATCAACGCCTTCATTCTTGGGCTGATCTGGCTTTCCATTGGTCTCGCCCAGTTGGCTTACCTGACCCGATTCTTCCGTCGCGAGCCGCCGGAAGTGGCCTTTGATGAATCAGACCCCGAGTCAGCAACCGCCCCAGTAAAAGCGCCCCTTTAAACGGAGATCTACCATGTCCAGATATTTGCCTGTCCTTGTGGTGCAGGAAGCCTCGCGGCAGCATGGCATTGACTCCGAGCTGCTGGGCCTCGAGGCCCAGCTGGCGGTACACTTGAGCGACTTCGGTGCTGATTTTGAACAGCCAAGGATGGTGGTTTATCCAGAGCTCTATCTATGTAGTGCCACGGGTACGCCTGAGCAACGCAGGGAGCAACTGGAAGCTGCGGCTGAGCCGATCGATGGCCCTCGTCACCAGCACTTATCACGTATCGCCCGCAACCTGGGTGTATGGCTGCTGCCCGGCACGGTATGCGAACGGGGAGAGGACGGGCATCTATACAATACTGCGCCGGTGTATTCGCCCGAAGGTGAGCGAGTGGCTGCCTACCGGAAGTGCTTTCCCTGGCGGCCTTATGAGCCCTACCAGCCGGGAGACCGTTTTGAGGTGTTCGAGGTGCCCGGCATAGGCCGGGTCGGCCTGGCCATTTGCTACGATATCTGGTTTCCCGAGATGGTACGTCAGCTAGCGTGGCTGGGGGCGGAGGTGATCATCAACCAAGTGGCCACCACCACCTGCGACCGCGCCCAGGAGCAAATCCTTGTGCAGGCCAATGCGATTTTCAATCAGGTGTATATGGTGAGCGCCAATGCGGCCACACCTTCGGGGGAGGGGCAGAGCCTGATCGTTGACCCCGAAGGCCGCATCCGCGCGAAAATGCCCGGCGCCACCTCGGGCATTCTGACCGACGTACTCAATTTGGACGAAGTTGAGCGTGTGCGTACCTTCGGCACGGCGGGGTTGAACCGCATGTGGTCTCAGTTCCAAGAGGATGACCCTGTGCTGGAATTGCCGATGTATGAAGGCCGCATTGATCCGCGCAAGTGGAGGGAAAAGCGTTAAGCAGCCTCCACTCTCTCCAACCCCCGCGTTATTCCCATAACGTGCAACTATGCCATCACCCAGGTGATGGCTATTGCCTGCGATAAGTTGATTCTTCCCAAGCTTGCGTCGGGGTCGGATGTTTCGGTTGTCGAGCATAAGGGTACTAGTCGCGTGGATAGGGAGGCTTATCTTTGCTTTCTGCTTGAGCCCCTTCTTGTTGCTTGTAGTGGTCAACTAATCCCGGACAGTAATTTAAGATTTTCCTCAGCGACAACGGGAGGCATGCCATCGTTAAACGAGTGAGGGCGCTGCTGGTTGTAGTAACCCATCAGATAGCCACTAACGTCTTTCTTGGCCTCAGGTAGATTTCGATATCCCAAAGCCGGTATCCACTCCGATTTCAGGCTCCGGAACAGTCTTTCCATCGGCGAGTTGTCCCAGCAGTTGCCACGTCGGCTCATGCTTTGTTTAATTCGATAGCGCCAAAGTCTTTGGCGGAACTTGCGGCTTGCATACTGACTACCCTGATCGGAATGGAACATGACGCTCTTTGGCTGACCACGTTGTTCCCAGGCGTGATCCAGCGCTTTCACAACAAGATCTGCATCCGGGCTGGACGACATGGCCCAGCCAACGACACGACGAGCATAAAGATCCAACACAACGGCCAGATAGTTCCAACGCTGGCCACTCCAGATATAAGTGATGTCACCACACCAGACCTGATCGGGCAGGTCTGGTGTAAATTTGCGGTCAAGATGGTTCGCAATATCAGGTCGCTCAACGGTCGCCTGCTTGTAAGCATGAGGGCCCGGCTGCTTACAGATCAACCCCATTTCGCTCATCAAACGCCGAACCTTGAAACGACCAATGGTGACGCCTTCTTCGCTGAGCAAACCTTTGATCGAGCGGCTGCCAGCTGAGCTGCGACTCTTTTTGAAAAGGCGGTTTACCTGAGCTTTTAAGGCCAGACGCTCAACATCCACGCGGTGCCGCCGCTGCCGGTACTCGTAGTAACTGGAGCGGCTAATATCAAACGCGTTACAGACCATTTCAACAGGCATTTGCTCACTCAACTGGTCTATCAGCGCGTACGATTCATGTCGTCCGACATCAAGAGAGCAGTAGCCTTTTTTAGGATGGTTTTTTCCATCTCAAGGCGTTTGCAGCGAGCCTCAAGCTCCTGAATACGCTGCTGTTCTGGGGTTAACGCTTTGCCCTTAGGCGTTACTCCCTGACGCTCGTCCGCAAGCTGGTGAACCCAGCGCCGGAGGGCGCTTTCACCGACACCCAACGAGGTACAAGCTTGGGGATAGCTGTACCCTTGGTCTAGTACTAGGCTGGCAGCTTCTTGCTTAAATTCAGGCGAAAAAGTACGTCGTTTCTTGGTCATCAGACACCTCGCTTATGGTGGCAATATTACCACCTACGTTGGTGTCCGGTTTTATTGAACCACTACAGCTGTCGATAGAGTTCTGGCTGTTCGATGTACGTGAGTGGCACGCCAAACCATGCTGCCGTCGTTGCCCGCCAAAAGAATAGAATTAGTAGAAGACCTATTGCTAGATAGACTTCGAGACCCATAAACGCCATTACTTCCTGAAGCAAAGTAGACGTCGTTTCAATACCGATAATGTTCGGAAAAGAGTTGAACAGAATGATTAAGGCGGTACCGAACAGGATATTGCCCGACCGTCTTTGCTCTGCCTCTGAATCGCGCGCCCGTTTTTGGCGCATTAGGTAGTAGTCAATCATGTGCGGATCATTCCGCTTATAGGCAATTTTTCCATAATAAGCAATATGTACATAACCCTTTGGCTGCTCTTGGCTTGCAGAGGGGGTCAAGCGAAAGAGGCCCGGTATCTCAAGAATGAAAGCCCTAAAAACTGTGCTTGCCATAGGCGTTAAGAACGCTGCCCAGACCGTGAATGAAGCGAGCACGATGACCACAAAGTTTAAATTACTGAGGATGGGGGTGTTTCTACTATCCCATTCTGCTAGCCCCATGAGACCAGCAAAAATCATTGCCAGATCCAGATAGAGAACGAACTGAACCATTTGAGCAGCTCGCTTACCTTCCCAGGCTTTGTCCAGGATGCTGACAAATTCTTTTAATGTAGTTTTTACACTCATGGTGCTGAAATGCCCGTTGCTAGGTTCATTGGCTATAAGCGTAAGACGCTTTTAACCTATTTTGAAGAAAGCAGTGGCTTCAGCGCGTTTCCTGGTCTATTCCCAGTAGCTCACCTCCCAAAATTGTCATAAGGATAACGACACCCTACTGGTGCCTTGGTGCGTCCGAGTGGCTGGTATTAAGAGGCTACTGATGTGCTGAACATAGCGGGCTGATGGGGTGTTTTTGGAATGCTGGCTTACTTCTCAGCCATGGCTTTGGACTCAAGATGCTGAAATTGAGTATTGAAAAAAGCCAGTCATTCATCTCCCATCATAACAATATCAAGCGATTTTTAGCTTGAGTGGGTATTTAGGATCAGAAAACAAAAAAAGCACCCGTAGGTGCTTGATTTTTATAGTAAGGTGGGGCGGCGTCGTTTGAACTCAATAGTTAAGATGCTGTTATTAAATGGTTTTAAATAAGTTTGTTCAGTTAGGCATACACCAGGGCATACACGGTGCTGGCTGCTGGGCCTTTTTTTGGGGGAGATTCTGTGGAGAAAGTGGGAATTGAAAAGCACCATAGCAAACCTTAGCCGCCTCCTGTTTCTGTCGCTCTCGGTAGAAGTGATTCAGGCTCACATCGAAGCTTACCGCTCACTCTGTATCATCCCCGTTTAGCTCCGTATAATCGCTCTCATAGGTTTCACCGGGATAGGTGCCATCGTCATGCTTTAAGCCGAGGCGCTCGCGGCGGCGCTTCATCTGCTTTTCAACGTCAGCAGCATGTTCAAGAGCTTTCTCTATGCGCTCGCGACGGGCTTTACGATCCACCAGGGCAATGGTCGGCTTCTCTTCGATCTCTACCTTGTCTTTCCACAATTCAGGCTGCCGGTTCTTCAGCCACATCCTCGCGGCTTGGGTGTCCGGTGGGTAATGCCGGTGCAGATCCGTTAGCGTCACATCACCTTGGTAGTTGGATACGTGAGTCTCGGGCAGCACCACTCCGATAGCTCTCCGGTAGAGGGCTTCGGCCACATGAGCATCGGCCAGCGCTGCCCCTCGCCTTATGGACTCTAAAAAATCCGGGTATTCATGGCACCAGTTGTAGATTGTGGCCTCGCTCACCTCGAAGAATTGCGCCACCTGGCTGCGCGTCATGCCCAGTAGCATCAAGCGGTAAGCCTGCTCGGCATACTCAGGCTGGTACTCACTGGGTCGGCCTCGATCGTTGGTTACGGGCGTAACCTCTTGCGTAACCTGGGGCGTAACCGTAACCCCGTGCGTAACCTCCTCCTCTGTGTTGCTGGCAGGGTCTGTAGGCTGTGCCCGCTTTTGCCATTCATCCGCTTTGGCACGCCTGCTAACAGCCACCCGCGATACAGGTAGCGATAGCTCTCGCACCAACCAGGCGAACCCCTCTCTGGTATCCCCTTCCCATAGGCGCTTGGCCTTCTTCCATTGCGCTGGCGTCATCTTAGCTGCCATATCATCACCTGCAATAAGCGAGTCTGTACCCTCAGAAACCGTTTTGAGGCTGCGCCCCTTGCCAGCCTGCGCCATCCCATGCGGTTAACGAGGAGAACGTCACAGGGATTTGCATCTGCACAAAGCGCCCAAGCTTATCGGAAGGCGAGTTGAGTGGTAGGCCAATACTTTCAACAACCATGGGAGCAAAAACCCGCTGCTTATAGCGTATGGCTAACAGTGCTGGAACCTCACTGGGTAAGGCGGCTTCAACTAACGAATTAGCGGTTCTGTTTTTAGAGCCCGCCCATTCCAGCGCCGCGGTTAGCAACGTCCCCTCGGGCGCTAGATAGCGCGGCAACGCCCAATCCATTAGTAAGTTGATGGCTTCCTCTACCTCTGCCTGCGGATCACGCCAAGCGCGAAGCATGATGTTTGCCTGCAACCGCAGCGGAGCCATGCCGGTGAAAACCTGCGTGCTGTTCAGCTTAGTAATCCCTGTACGCCCACGCGCATGCTCAACGGCGGCGGTCGTTTTATCAGCGAAGCTACCCGGCGTGGCTTTGTCGAACTTCTCCCTCTCTTCGCTGGATAGCATCCCCCTCACGGTTTCAATAATTGGCTGAATCGTCCCAGATTGGAGCATTGCGCTAAGACTGGGTGAAAGTGAATCTGAGCCCGAGTTTTCAAACGGCGATCGCCAGTCGAATGTTGCTTCTAGGTTGGCATCATCCACGAACAAGCAGCGAAGGATGCTGCCGTTCTCGTAAAGCGGGTCGCCGTTAGGGCCCACCTCGTAGATGCTAGCGATTAGGTGCTTATTGATGCCGTCCCAGTGGGGGCCAATGCCCCCACCTGGTGCGGCAGCGGTAACCCGCATATCAGAAAGCCGCGTTGCCATATTAATCTTCTCCCTCAGCGCATTTATGAACCGCTTGAAGCAATAGTCGGGCGTTCTGAAGTCGCATCATGGCAGCCTTTAAAGCGTTTTCATCGCCACCATACAGCCGCTTATCAGCTTGGAAGCGTTGCACTGCCGGGTACGTTTCTATCGCGCTCAGCAACTCCTTGGTTTGCTCTTCAAGGATGGCGTGGATCTCTGCCGGGGTAGGCGTCACGTTGCTCATACTCATGCGGTTAGCTCCCGGGGCGATTTGGCTTGCTCATGCATCTGTAGGCGATGAACGTAGCTACCTAAGCGCCATTGAACCTCCTCTTCAATTGAGGGCAGCGAACGAAGCTCTGAAGTTAATTTTTGAATGTCCGACTGAGGCGGCTTTGCTCGACTTTCTGCCTCTTCGAACGTTAAACCAGCTTCGGTTAACTGCTGGATCGACTTGAGTTGCTGGCTTTTCAAACGCTCTATGCGTTGTTCAAGGCCCGTCTTTTCATCTTTGAAACGGCTCCTTCGGTTCATTAATGCTGTCGTGACCGACTGAAGCGCATCGTCTAAGGTTTTCTTTTGGCGTTGCAGGCGGCCATCCTCTTTGCCTATGGCATCCCTAAGCGCCTCAGCGTCTTCGACCTGAAATTTCAGGCTCAGAAGTAGATCGGCAATAGACCAGTTATGCTCACTGAGCAGCAGCGCCATGCGGGCTTTTCGTGGCGCTCGCGCTATATCCGCATTGAGCTTATCTACCAGCGCCAGCAAGCGCTGGCCTTCGGCGGCCAGGCGTGGGTCTGCGAGCGTATCAAGCTGAGCAGCGGCGGTTTTGAGGTCTGTGGGCTTTTTAGCCATGGTGTCGATCTCCGATTAGCGGTGTTTGATGAGTTGCTGAAGCTGCCCTTTGGCAGCGGTGATTGATTGCTGGGCTTGTCTCGCCCAAATACGGCGCAATACGCATAGCTGGCCATGAGCAGCACGATCGCCGGTGATAACGCGGCGGCTAAGCGAATATTCCAGCCGCTGGCGCTCCTGTGGCGTGAGAGGCGCGTTATTTGTTGGCATTGCGCATCCCCGTCAGGATCTCTTCGGCACGCTCAACGCCCATTTCAGCTACCATCCGCTCAAATGCGGCGTCAGCGTCTTTGGTATTCATCTTCGCCAGGGATTGCGCCTTTTTACTGCCGTTAGCGGTTTTCTTGGGCTTCGTGGTGGTGGCGCGGCTTGCCTTGCGCAGCGATGCCCGGGAACGGTCAAACTCCCTATCACCTGTCACAGCGCGCCCACCGGTAGGCCGTGCCGCCTGCTTGTCAGCCATACGATTGGCTTCTTTCTGAAGCTGGCGTATGTGGCCACTGCCATCGCCGCTCTTACGGCCTTTCTCGATAGCGCGGGCAAGGAACATTTGCACGGCGTTACCTGCCTCGATCTCCGACATAACGCGTAGTACGTGTTTGCAGGCCACGCCCACGAGGTTGGGATTTCGAATCTTGGGGAAGCCGTCTTCACGCGGGCCTGCGTTGTAGTTGCCTACGGTGGCTAAGTACCGGTACCAATAGCGATGGCGGCCACAGTCGCAGTTAAACCGGATGCCTTTCTTACGCAGCTTCACGGCTGCTCGCTGAGCGGTGTCCTCGCCTGCAGTGACTTGCTCGGGGTAGCCGGTAAACTCCACCATGACGTGGTGACGGCTCACGTCGCTATCTGGCCCCGCGTTGGTCATGAAGCGCACTTCTAACGCGGAAACCTTGCCGCCTTGCTTCATCGCACGTGCGCCAGCGGGTATGACCGTGGTGATTTGAGTGCGAGCGCGCTTCCGGTCTTCAGACAGGGACATATCGACCACTTGGCGTGCCGTAATGCCCCCTTCAAAGCGGCGGCCTAGCTCGCGGGCCTTTTGGCGAAGCTGTGCCAGATCATCTGACGTCATGGGGCGAAGTTCGCCACCCAACATGGTCATCATCAAGCCGCCAGCATTGACTGGCACGTTACCCGATCGCATTTGCTCGGGGCTTAGAATGTTCTCAGCTTTGGCGCGCTCGCTAAGCTGTTCGCTCTGAACCTTGCGCGCCTCAGCCGCGGCGCCCTTCAGGTTAGCGGCGTTGTTGGCTGGCGCTGGCCTACGTGCGCCAGCCATTAGCCTTCGTCCGCGTCGGGTTCTTCGCCTGATGCATCCATGCATTGGAGGAGGATGCATTCACGAAGGGAGGAAATGGCCAGGTCAATACCCGCTAGTCCGAGAATGGCGCGGCCCTGGGTAAGCTGCTCACCTGCGGCCACCTCGAGCAGCTCACTGGCTAGGGCTTCGAGGATGCCTTCAACGTCATTGAGCAGCGTTATTTGCTCTGACTGCTCGGAAGTATCGCTATCGTTCTGGTAGTTATGAGTAGTTTTAGGCATGAGTACTGGCTCCTTGGGCGACTGGCTTAGCACCTGGCGCACTGGTGGCATCCTCTAAGGCGCTTTCGAGCCATGCAGTAAGGTCGCTGAGGCGGTAACGGACAGTCGTATCCAACTGGACGTGCTTTGGAGCTGGACGGCCAAGCATTCGGCCACTGCTACGGGCATTCGCTAGCAGTGATGGAGAAACACTTAAAATATCAGCCGCCTCACAAGGTCGGATTAGTACAAGACTCGGATCCAGATCATATGCAGCATTGATAAGGGCTTCACGCCTCTCTTTGCGGGCTTTTGACTCATTGGTGGCTTTCATTGGCGCTTCCTCTGTTTGAACGCACTGACCACAATGAGGCATATGAAACAGTCAATTTGGGCGTTTTTCCGGTTACGGCAAAGCGAATGCTTGATACGCAAAACCCCGCACCATGGCGGGGTTATAAGCAAGAAAGAGGCGCTAGAAGTGAGGCTCGGGGGGAGGGCAAGCTATCTTCAAGTCTTCCAGAGTTTCGGCGGCCTCAGCGATTACCTGACGATTCACGTAGACGCTGGCGCGTTTCCCAAGAATCCCCACCGCTTCATCGAGCTCTGTAATGGTCAATGCCAAGCGCGCACCGCCTCGCATGTCTTCCCATTGGGTATTGAGCTCTGCCACTCTTTCCAGGGCAGCTTGTGCCGCTTTGGCAGCGGCATCGACGTTAGCAGCCATCTCCCGAAACTCAGCAAGATGGATGTCACGTTGAGCGATCTCGGCGATGTAGTGCATTCGGTCTCGCGCCGCGGACTTATTGCACAAGTAGGCAAGCTCTTTCCATGTTGGCCCCGGTTCGTCGGGCTCGCTTTCCTCAGTCAACCCCAGCAAGAAGTCACCTTTCACGCCGCAGACCTGGGCAATGCGATTTGTTATCCACCCCGGCACGCCATCATCGACATCAATACCAAGCTCCAGACACTTCAACCACTGAACGGAAATGCCGATCAAGTTGGCTAACTCCGTTCTGGAAAAGCCGGCAAGGCTTCGAGCATCCTGAATCTTCTTTCCGAGTTGCTTGTTAATTTTTGTCAACTCTTGCCGGTTCGGTGGTTGCATACAGGTACCTTCAAATATGGAATTAGGCGATTGGTGGTAGATCGTCATCAAGCAAGGCGTTCACCAGCCCTTGCAGGCGGGTTAGGCGTACACGCACCAGGGCGGCCAGTGTGCCCGTTGGTAGCCGCTGGTCGATGGTTTCCAACGTGGCCCCGCAGCCCATTAAGGTTTCGTGATCGTGGCCTGATCCTAGCGCTATCCACACCATGTAGGCGCTGTGTGCAATTTCTGGGTCGATACCGTGAAGGTTGGCCGCCAAGCGGCGGGCTTCGATGATGGCTTCATCTAGCATGGCGGCTGCCTCCCCGTAGTTTATTGTTAGCGGCGCGGCGACCTGCATTGTCACGGGCGGCTTCTCGTGGCTCGATACTGGCCGCGTGCTTCCAGGTGATGACGTACTGCTTAGCGGCTTCCAGGGCTTCCCGTAATGGCTGCATCGCTAAACAACGGGTGAGCAGCTTTTCATCTTCCGGCACCAGCGGACAATTCTCACGAATGAGGCGCAGCCATTGCGGGGCATGATCGACCACTGGCGCGCTGGGGGCTGACTGGGTCACGGGTACCAGGGCAGGGGGCAGGTTAGGCCATACGGCTTTGGCAGCTTCTAGCGCTTGCGGGTCATTCAGCAGGCGTCGACAGTAGGCGCGCGCAGTAGCATTATCCGGTGCAACTACAAAAGCATCATCCAACACCACGGCCAACTCGGCAGCAGCTTCCCGCGTTAGTTGGGTCATGGCATCACGTGCCAGCGCTTCCACTAGCCCGAGCGAGCGGCCAGTCGCTTTAAGGCCACCAATGATGTCCGCAATCTCTGCCGAGGTGGCGAGCTCAATGCTCTTTTGCTGAGGTGGGGATAGAGCATTGTTTTCTGAAAAAGCACCCTGAGCCATCCCCCCTAAACCCCGCAAAGTGCTTTTAGGGGTTTGCGGGGGGTACTGGCCTACGCTTTTCTGGCTCTTTACTTGGGGTGAAGTGTTAGCAATATCGTTGCTACTCGCCTGCACTCGACTCAACCAGCGTCCCATTAGCCAGCCTCCCTGTTAGGTAGGTAATCTGAATGCCACCAGAAGCTAATGCTGGGGCGTCCGGTGGTGGGTGTTTCCACTTCGCTGAGATAGCCATGTTCGACCAAGATCGACAAAGCGGCTTGAACAGTTTCGGACGTATCGAGACCCGACCAACCGCGTTGCTGCAACTGCTTAGCCTTGAAGGGTGAAGGCAGTTTTTCACGGCGCTTTATAATCAGCTTGGCACCTTCCACATCACGGTTAAGTGCAGCGCTATAAAGCCGCTCGGCGTGGCTACGCAGAAAGTCAGCCCACTCCAAGGCACGAGCGGTGGAGGCTTCTCCTACACTTCCTTGCTCGCCATCTATCACGGCAAACAGCAGCGCCAGGCTCCCCACTGTCTTGGGCATCTTCAATAAGTGTTCTGCCAGCAGCGAGGGCATTTCCTCGTCTCGGCATTCAAGATTGATTTCAGTAGCCCATTCCACAAACATCGCTTGGGCATCTGGCGTAAAGCGCCAGCTTGGTGGGTTGCCTTCCTCATCTGTGCCCACTTCTAGAGAGTGAAGGCGGTAGAACGTCTGGCGATACTGCTCTTTAGCATCTGTTGCGGGAGTACGATCAATCCATTTCCAATGGAGGATCGCATCCGGCCAGACGGCTAGCTGAAAGCGCTGAATTAAGCCATCGTTAGTGGTGCCTTTGGTGGCGCTGCGGACGATGGGAGCCAGCTTGCTAGGCTGTATACCACCCACGATATTGAGCGCACAGCGTTCAATAGCCACGGTACCCCTGCCGATGCGATCGTAGGTAAAGCGGCCATCGCCGTTGAACGCCTCCAGGTAAAATGCGCGATCGCTGGCGTATTCTTCTTGCTGCATCTTTGAAAGCCAGCCTGCTAGTTCATCACGGAGTATCGTCAAGTGATATTCCGCGGCATTCATCAGCTCACCTGCCTTTTCTACGGTTGCATCGTTGATCGTTAGCCGCATTGGCGCAGGTGGCGGCTCGGCTTCCTCAACGGATTCAAGTACAGTGCGAGCAGCATCCATCTCGCCTTTTGCTGCAAAACCCTTGGCTTTCTTCTTGGCTTCAGCGCGCGCCAGCTCTTCTAGCTCCTTATCGGTTTCATAGCGCCTCACATCTTCTTCGTACTGGCGACGGCCATCAGCCTCAATGGCATCGATAGGAAAGCGCATCGCCTTAAGTGCTGGGCTTTTCATCGCGCTTGGGCCACCAATCAGTGCAGCCCATAACGTCACCACGATTTCCCAATCATCATGTTGTTTCGGCTTAAGTCTAACCTTATGGCCGATTAAGCCAGCGAGCAGCACTAGCACAGTAACGGCGCAGTATTCGGGTGGGCACTGTAACCGTTGGGATGTATCAATAACGTAGCCGCGTAGCGACTCAGGTAGCATCTCCGGATCAAATGGTGGCACATTGCTAAGACTCGCAGGCAATGGCTTGGGATCGGGCGCTTTTTGAGTTGGAGCGCCATTTTCCCCGGCTTTGATATCTACCGGATCTGTCTCTGAGCCCAGAGGTGCCAGCCTTACCACTTCTCGACTCATAGACCACGCTCCTTGCGGCATAGGGCCACGTCGGCAAAGTCCGTACAGCGCTTACAGCCTTCGCAGAAGGTCGGCATCAACATCTTGGTCCCAATGGCCAGGGCTGCAAGACGTGCCTTGGACACGCCGGGGTTGCCCTCAGTGAAGCGGTCATCATCGGTAGCGATAGTGATAGCCACCTCATCCGGCAGACGCTGGCGTACACGACGTGCGACGGCCTCCAAGTTGTCGGCATTACGGGCCACTACCACGGGCACGCTCATGGCTTCATGGAGCGCCGCAGCGGTTGCCCAGCCCTCAGCCACAAGTACACGGTTAGCGCCAGCCAGCTTGCCTACTAGCCCAGCTACACCTTTAACGCGACCATGCTTAAGCACCGCTTTGAATCCATTCGGATAAATACGCTCAATGTTGGCTAGTTCCCCGTCATAGAACAGCGGTACCAGCAGCATAGAATCACGCTGGCGTAGGCCATGCGGTGCCAGGCGCTTCTTGGCTAGGTAGGGGTGATAAGAGTCAGCAGCGCCAGCAGCAGCCCACCAGCGGCGGGCTTGCTCGGCTGTGTTGGCGTGTTGCTGGCGCTGCTCTTCCTCGCGTTTCTCCCGTGCCCGCTGGTAGGCTAAACGGGCCTCAGCGGCGGCTGTGGGGTCAATCTCGCCGCCAATGCCGATAGTGTGCTGCTCTCCGGTATGCCAGAAGCCATAAACGCCCACTTCCAGCGAAGGGCACACATACCAGCCGTTACGGTTGCCTTTAGGCTTGTCGGCACTATCAAAACGGTGCAGGGCACCATCTGCGCGGATTGCCAGCCCGGTAACGCCATAAGCGGCTAAGGCATCGACTAGCGCCTGCTCAATACTGCTATACTGGTTTTGCGTTGGCAGGACGCTTGCACGAGCCTCGGCTCCTCTATTGAGGGCCGGGGCTTGTTGCTTTGTGGGTGCAGGCATCACTCACCTCCCACAAGACGCACAGAGACTCCGCTTTCAACCAAGTGATATTCGATCAAGCCATTACCTGCCAAGCGGCGCAACTCTTTGCGGGCCATCTTTCGGCTGAAGCCATTCATTGGCGCCAGTTCGTTTACCAGATAGCCCAAGAAACAGTCGTCGAATTCGTCGGTAATTTCCCTAATGGCGTTAAGCATTAGATCAACAAGGGCATGCTGAGGGTTGTCGAAGATGCTCATTGTTTGCCCCCTTCCTGCTCAATCGAACCGCCTAGCTCACTTACATCGTCAGCACCTTCCCGGGTGATTTCATGCCCAAGTTTGGCTAGGCGTGCCGCCGTCTTGTGTTCACCGCTTTCAAGCATCTTTGCGATGGCGTCAAACAGCGCGCTAGCGTGCTCAAAGCGAATCTCTGCAATCTCGACGTCGAGCATAATGTGCTGAATGGCTGCCTTATCCATGGGATACCTCCGATTGCATCTGGCTAGCTGCAAGGGCTTCTTCAAACAGGTGCGCGTAGTGAGTAAGTGCGCCAGGCATTATTTCGTGGCCACGCTCTTCTGCATCAGCAGCTTCTTGCCGCATCGTGCGAAGTAGGCCAGTGAGCTTGGCGCCAGGGTCGGGGATTGGTTGGGGCTTGGGTGCAGTGGTTTGAAAGAGGCGGGTGGTAAGCCGCTCTAACGTATCGAGGTGGTGCTGGGTTCCATACAGAACAGCCGCCAAGACGTGGGGTGCAACCTGGTTATCACCTTCAGCGGCATCGTTAAGCGCGATCTCCACTAGCACGACGGTGTTACGCAGAATATGAAGATGCTGACTTGCTTCGTTGTAGGCTTGAAAGTCGCTCATGAGCGCACCTCCAGCTCTTGCGAGGCGTGATCGATGGCATCCAGGGCGCAGTAACCACGATTGGCAAGTTCATCAATGGCGGATAGCAGGCAGCCAATATGATGATCATCGAATATCGCTTTTTCGCCTTCGCTGGCCTTGCGGATCAGATCTTCCTGGATGATGTGGGTAAGGCCGCTAATGGTGCCGAATAGATCGTCTAACTTTTCGAGCTGGGGCTGAACGCGACTCATGACAGCACCTCCTGAAGATGCTCTTCGGCGGCATCAAACAGATTGGCCAGCTCTTCCATGGCGGCGGCGTCATCAGCCGAAGCGTTGGCTGCTTCCTCACGCCATTTATCTGCCTGCTCGGAGAAAGCAGCGTCGTCCCGGAGCAAAAGCGGCGCTTGGAGGAAGTCCACGACGGCGTCATGCATCAGGTCGTGCAATTCGTCGGCGGTGGTGCATTCGTTGATGTGGTGGGTGGTAATCATGCTGCACCTCCTTTGCCGGAAACGGCATTGAGGGCACGGGCTTCTAACTGTTGAGCTTTTTCAATGTGGGAGTTGTACTTGCGGAGGCGAACGCTGGCGCTGCTATCGGCAAACAAGGCGCTTTTGGCCATTGCACGGTGGGCAGCGGCGCGGCCTTCAAGGCTGCGGGTAACCAGGTTGGATAGGCGGAATGATGCCATGGTGAAGCTCCTTGGTGATTTCGGAGCCACCGTTATCCGTTCGACGGGATTAGGGTGGCAGGGGTGTTGCCGGGGTCGAACTGAGCGCTTCATCCACCAAGGAAATTCCACGCTCACCCAGCTAACCCCTGCCATAATAGACAGGCACAAAAAATGCGCCGTCTGATCGCAGGGCGCAAGTGCGCCTTGGTGTTTGAAGTCTGCCGGGTTCGACGCCGGACGGGCTGACGATTTTGCGCCAGCACATGAAGCATATAACGGCATTGGTGAGCGTTGCAAGGTCATTATGCAGCACCCCGCTCAGCCAGCTTGGCCTCTAGCCAGGCGTTAAACTCGCTCACAGAGAAGTAGCAGGTAGATTGTTGGCTATCGCCGAATTTCAGTGGACGGGGAAAGTTGGGGTCGGTCTTGAGTAGTCTATCTACGCCGCTGCGTGTCATATCCATCGCGCGGCACAGGTTGGGCTTGGTGATTAGCTTTTGGTCTTTGGGTAGTGCTTCGATATTCATAAGAACGCGTCCGTATGCATGAGTACGCTCTTATGGTGAGATACCGAATGTTCGTTGTGCTTAGCTTGGGTTCGTTTAGTTTTTCCCCCAGTTTGAGCGCCGCCACCTGCCGACGGCTTGGGGGCTTACGCCCATTCGTTCGGCGACTGCGCCACCCCGGTAGCGCTCTGGCATGCCCGCTGCCGCCAAGCTGTCCCATATCTGTTGAGCTTTTGCCATCCTGGCAGCGGCTTCTTTCTGCATTCCTTCACCTCTACTCCTGCCGCCTCCCTGTCGCCCTTCATTGTGGAGAAGGTCGGCATTCTCAATAAGCTGCTTAGGTGGCATTTTCAGAGGGTTAGGCTGCTGGTAAGTAACCAGCTTGCCATTCTCAATTACCTGCTCTTCCACGTCTGGCAGCACCATCTCTTTCGGTTTTCGCGTTTGCGCTAGGTCAACCAGAGGGCGGATCATTGCTAGCCCCGCATCTTCTAGTCGGGCAAATAGGTGCAGAGTGAAATTAGGCGATACTGTGCCCGCTGCAATTTCTGCCATCCTGCTATGGCGCTGTTTGTTGGTTTCATCGCCGTACCCATCGTAAGACGGTGCCAGGAACTCTTTTCCAAATTTCTCGATGACCTCGTATTGAGAGCGATGCGCACAAAGCATCTTATGTACCAAGTCGAGTAATTCCTCGGCATTGTCAGGGCGTGATTCTTCGATTCCTTCTTTCAAGGCAATCAGGTTTGCTATCTGATCATCCATCTTCAAGCCCTCTTCATCTCTACTACATTGCCGCGCTGCAAGTTGTCCAGGTGATCGGCGTACCACTGCATCATGTGGCGGCGCTGCTCGATGTACTGAGCCTTGTTATAGACGCCTGCCACGCCGTCTTTAACGTGCGATAGCTGGGCCTCAATGTGGTTTTCATCAAAGCCGTGTTCATTCAGGATCGTGCTGGCTATGTGGCGGAAACCATGCGCGGTCTGTCGCCCCTCATAGCCAAGGCGACGTAAGGCCATGATGAATACCGTGTTCGATCGTGGCGCTGTCTTGTCGCTGCGGCCAGGGAAAAGTAGGGGTTGGTAACCGGTCAGTTGGTGAAGGTTTTGAAGGGTTTCAATCGCTTGCTTAGGTAGGGGAACGGTATGCTCGCGACGGCGCTTCATCCGCTCGGCTGGGATGGTCCATAGCGCCCTGTCTAGGTCGAACTCTTCCCAGCGGGCTTCTCTTAGCTCTGAAGGGCGGGCAGCGAGGCGGGAAAGCAGGAACAGCCCAAGGCGTATATCCTCAGCATGAGGATAAGAGCCAATGGCACGTAGCAGGGCGGGTAGTTCGTTATTGCTAACGTGGGAATAGTTGGTTGCCCGGCGCGTTGTCAGGTGCTTATGCAGGCTCTCCAACGGGTTGTACTGGATGCCCCCACTCACAAGCGCCAGGTCGTACACTTCCCGACAAATAGCGCGTATGCGGCTGGTCTGTTCAATGATCCCTGTCTTTTCCAGGCTGCGTAGGAACTCCAACCATTCCATCGGCGTTATATCGGTGAAAGGGCGTTTGCCGAACTTGGGGAATACGTGTTTTTGTAGTGCGCCAATAACACGGGTAGCGGTGTCGTCTGTCCAATTCTGGCGCTTATTTGTATGCCACTCCCTCGCCAGCGCTTCAAAGGTGCTGTTGGCAGCCTCTAGCGACTCGGCTTCCCTTGTCCGCTTGGAGACGATGGGATTCTGGCCATTGGCTGCGTCTGCTCTGAGCTGGTCGGCCTTAACACGCGCCAGGCTGCCGCTTGTTTCCGGATACCCGCCTAAACCAATCCACGACCACTTGCCGTCTGGCTTCTTATAGCGCAGTTCCCAAGACTTGGAGCCGTTGGGCTTCACTCTAAAGTAAAGGCCGCTGCCGTCCAGTTCCCTGTATGCCTTGGCTTCAGGTTCTAGTGTTGCCAGGACGGTGTCAGCCAGCGGGCGTCGCTTAATCTGGGAACGCTTCATTCGTGTATGCCTCTGGTTCACAATATCGCGAAGCATACACACAGGCATACACGGTGCGCAATGCTATAGGTATTAATTCATATGCATACAAACGCAAAAAAACCCGCACTAGGCGGGCTTTTCTGGATCATTCAGACCTATATGAAAGCATCTGAATTAAGGTAGGTGGTGGAGGCGGCGGGAATTGAACCCGCGTCCGCCAGCACGCGCCTATTGGCTCTACATGCTTAGATTTCGTCATTTGATTTAACACGACTGACTCCGACGATCAGGATTCAGCCACGCGAGCCTTCTAAAGTTTAACGCTTGGCGAGAAGACACCACCAAACGCGGTCCTATCAGCTTTAGCTCGTATCCCCTCAGTGATGAATAGGCACATCACCTTGGGGCCAGACAAGAAGCTAACAGTTTAAGCTGCTAGCGCGCCTTGAGCGTAGTTTTCGTCATTTGCGACTATTTTTCGTGATGTGGGATTTACGAGATACATCACGCTCTCGGCATGCACCGCAAGGGTTGTCACCGGCGTCGAAACCATGTCGCCCCCTTATTACTAGTGAGCATTCTAACGTGCTCACACCTGATTGACCAGTTATGCCTTATTATGTTCCCGCATAATTCGACCTTTTTGACGGCTCCAATCTCGATCTTTTTCAGTGGCGCGCTTGTCGTGCAGCTGTTTACCGGTCACCAGTGCCAATTCGCACTTCACTTTATTGCGTTTCCAGTAAAGCTTCAGGGGCACACAGGTGTGACCTTTGTCCTGGGTGATCGAAAAGATTTTGGCGATCTCTTTGCGATGCAGCAGCAGTTTGCGAGTGCGCGTTGGGTCGGCAATTTCATGGGTGCTAGCCGTATTTAACGGCATGATGTGGCTGCCCAGCAGAAATGCTTCACCATTACGAACTAATATATAGGTGTCAGTGAGCTGGGCTTTGCCAGCACGCAGGCTTTTAACTTCCCAGCCAGCGAGTGATAGCCCAGCTTCGAAGGTTTCATCGATATGATACTCAAACCGTGCCTTCTTATTTTGGGCGATAACGCTGCTACCGGGACCCTTACTGTTACCTTTCTTAGTGGCCATGGAACCTCATAATTAATCTGTCAGTGGCATCCCCTTCGTTATTTGGGGAGGCGTGATACCATTTAAGGTCTGAAATAATGTTTCCCATGATACGCTTTGGGCACTGTGAAGTCAGCGGAGAGGTCAATGCCAACCGTCAATCGTTCCGCCTTGGTGCGGCACACCCCCCAGAAAATGTTCGATCTGGTTAACGACTTCGAACGCTACCCGGAATTTTTGCCCGGTTGTCGTCATGCGCGTTTGGTCGAGCATGATGATGAGCATCTAATCGGCGAAATGACTCTTGGGCGCGCCGGCGTCGAGCAAACCATCACCACACGTAACGACTTATTTGCACCTGAGCGTATTGAGCTGTCGCTGGTAAAAGGGCCCTTCAAACGTCTAAAAGGTCGCTGGCTGTTTATCCCTATGGGGGAGGGCGCCTGCAAGGTCAGTTTAGAAATGGAGTTTGAATTCGCCAATCGGCTGCTCGGTATGGCCTTCGGCAAGCTTTTTCAGCAAATAGCGGGGCAGTTGGTCGATGCCTTCACCAAGCGCGCAAACGAGCTGTATGGCCGGTGAGATGCTCGCAATTGAGGTAGCCTTCGCGCTGCCGTCTAAGCAGCGCATCGTGGCGCTACGGGTGCCTGAGGGCACCACCGTACGTCAGGCCGTTGCCTTGGCTGATTTACCGACGCTATTCCCTGACATGCCTGATGGCACATTTTCTCAGGCACCGCTAGGGATCTTCGGCAAAGCACTACGCGACCCCGACACCCAGTTGTTGCGTGAAGGAGATCGAGTAGAAGTTTACCGGCCACTGGCTATCGATCCAAAAGTCGCTCGCTTGGAGCGTGCAAAGCGCCAAGCGAGCGACTCTGGGCGATAGATAAGCTTGCTTTAAGGCTGTGAAACAGGCTGCGCACTCGGCGGTATTGGCGCCCGCGTGCTCTCTGTGGGTAGCGCATCCATTGGGTCAACACCTTCCGTTGCTGGCCCCATGCTGCTCTCACCGTCGAGCGGCAGCGCTTCCGATAAATCACCCTCTTGCTCAATGTTCACCAAGCGGCCCTGTGGGCCGAAGGTGAGCGTAACACGGCGTTGTTCTACATCACCGTACGCCTTGTCTAAACGAAATACATAGTCCCACTGGCTGGCATCGAAGGGCGCTTCTAACAGCGGCCTGCCCATCACGTACGTGACCTGTTCTTGCGTCATGCCGGGCTGAAGTTGGCTCACCATTTCTTGCGTGACCAGGTTGCCTTGGGGAATATCGCGCTTGTACACGCCAACGTAGCTGCAGCCACTAACAACGGTCAGGGCAACGGAGAGCGTGATGATTCGAGTCAATTTTTGCATTTGGACCTATTCTTCACTATCGTGGTTTCGGTTGATCATACCCGACCTAACCTGTTACTGCGAAGAGCGACCATGGCCGATCAGAACCATGAATTGCGCAAAGCCGGTCTGAAAGTGACCCTGCCGCGCGTCAAGATACTTCAGATTCTCGAAAATGTTTCGGGTCAGCACCACCTTAGCGCGGAAGAAGTGTATAAAACACTGATTGATGCGGGCGAAGATGTTGGCCTGGCGACTGTATACCGTGTATTGACTCAGTTTGAGTCAGCGGGTTTGGTTATTCGTCATAATTTTGACGGCGGCCATGCAGTTTTTGAGATGACCCAAGAGGATCACCATGACCACATGGTGTGCCTTGAAAGCGGTGAGATCATTGAGTTTGTTGATGAAATCATTGAGCGTCGTCAGCAGGAAATCGCTGAAGAGCATGGCTACGAGTTAGTGGATCATGCGCTAGTGCTTTATGTTCGTCCGCGTGGCTCCGATGTGACCCGCCAAGACAGCGGGCCAACGAACAAGAAATAATGTTCGTGGATAGACACTGCTCGCGGCTCGAAAATATGAGCGCCCCTGCATTACCTGTTTAAATTCGCCATCAATGGAATTTGTCAGGTAATGAGGGGCGTTTTATTTTGCCGCGTATAACGTCCCGTTCGATGCTTTTCTAATCAGTGCGGTGGGCGCTGACTTGCGTGCAGCATTTCACGGGCATGAGCGAGAGTTTGGTCAGAGAGCGTCACGCCGCCCAGCATCCGCGCCAGTTCGCTGATGCGCCCCTGTTCATCAAGTAGTGCCATCTGGGTCAGCGTGGTGTCGCGTTTCGCCTGTTTCTCGATATGCAGGTGCTGATGCGCCTGGGCCGCCACTTGCGGTAGGTGAGTTACCGTCATTACCTGACCATTTTCACCTAGCTTGCGGAGTAATTGACCAACGATTTCTGCGGTCGCGCCCGAAATGCCCACATCTACTTCGTCAAACACTAGGCTTGGCACCGTTGAGTGTGTCGCCGCGACCACTTGAATGGCCAGGCTAATACGCGACAGTTCGCCGCCGGAGGCGACTTTGGTCAATGGCCGCGCAGGCTGGCCGGGGTTGGCACTGATCAAAAATTGCACACGATCAAGGCCTTCAGGGGATGGCGCCTCTTTCGCGGTGACCTCTACTTCAAAGCGGGCTTTGCCCATGGCCAAAAAGCCCAGCTGTTGCTGCACTTCCTTGCCTAAACGAAGCGCGGCTTTTTGGCGGCTCTCGCTGATTTTTTTCGCTTCCTGGCGGTAACTTTCGCGTAGCTCAACGACTCGCGCACTCAGTGCCTCCAGGTCATTGCCACCCTCTTCTAACTGCGCGACTTCTCGCTGTAGATCAGTATGCAGGGCGCATAGTTCTTCTGGGGCAACGTGATGCTTACGGGCAATCCGGTGGACATCGGTCATGCGCTCTTCAACCCAGGCGAGCCGCTCGGGGTCTAATTCAGTGATGCTAGCGAGTCGGTTGAGTTCGCTAGAGGCCTCTTCAACCTGAATTCGCGCATCACTCAGCATGGCAAGCGTGTTCGCCAGGGTGCCTTTGTCACTACCTGGCAGCGCGCTTAAGTGAGCGAAGGCTTGGTTGAGTAAAGAGAGTGCACCGCCTTCATCACTGGCACAGCAGTCGGCAGCAAACTGGGTCTCGCGCAGAGTTTCTTCTGCGTGGGCGAGCGTATGTTGCTCTTCCTCCAGCGTCGCCAGCTCGCCCTCCGCCAGGCCGAGCTGATCCAGCTCTTCTACCTGATAACGCAGCAACTGCCGTTTGGCTTCTACCTCACTGCCTTCTTCGCTTAGCTTTTTCAGCTGACGGCGCGCATTGCGCCACTCGCGAAACGTTTCGGCTAATTGAGTGGTGCCATCGTTTAGGCCCGCGTAATCGTCCAGCAGAGAAAGGTGGGTCTCCTCGCGCATCAGGGCGTGGTGGGCGTGCTGACCATGAATCTGGATTAACTGCTCGCCCAGTGATTTCAGGTCTGAAATAGTTGCGGGGTGGCCGTTAATCCACGCTTTGGAGCGGCCGTTGGCGGTCACCACGCGGCGCAGCAAGCACTCCTCAGCAGGGAGTTCCCGCGCCGTTAGCCACTCGACGGCGGCGGGCAGGTGCTGAATGTCGAAACGCGCGGAGAGATCCGTACGCTCGCGGCCATGTCGCACGCTTCCGGCGTCGGCGCGCTCGCCCAGGCAGAGCCCAAGGGCACCTAACAGGATCGATTTGCCCGCGCCAGTTTCCCCGGTAATCGCGGTCATGCCGCCGGTTAGGTCGAGCTCTAGATGGTCAACAATAGCGAAATCTTGAATGGCTAGCTGAGTAAGCATGGCGCCTCCTGAGGCGGTACAGCACAGAAGCTGGATACTTATCCAATAGTTGTTGATTTATACAGTAGTTAATAACTCACTTCAATGCACCTCTTGAGATGGAATTTATGGCCCCCATATAGCGTGCATGATCAGTTAAGGCTAGTAACTAACAGCTTACTTCTTTGCGCGCCGCCCGCGTGGCAGCGCCCTACTTAATAGGAGCACAACATGGCGAAAGAACCGCAAACACCGATGGATGACGAGCTAGCCCGCCACGAGCAAGAAGCAGATGGCGCCGAGCAAGCGGAAGAGCAGGCCGCCGAAGAGCGCTTGATGGAAGGCGAGCTGGAAGGATTGATCAATGACGAAGAGTCGTTAGAAGGCAGTGTCGATAATCCTGAAGCAGAAATGCTGGCCGCTCAGGTAGGTGAATTAGAGCAGAGCTTAGCCGAAGCCAAGGATCAAGCCCTGCGCGCCGCTGCGGAAGCGCAAAACGTGCGTCGCCGCGCCGAGCAAGAAGCCGAAAAAGCCCGCAAGTTTGCCCTGGAGAAGTTCGTTAAAGAGCTGCTGCCGGTCGTTGATAGCTTGGAAAAAGCGCTTGAGACCATGGAAGAGGGTGCATCGGAAGTGCATCGTGAAGGCGTTTCCATGACCTTGAAAATGCAGGTGGATGTACTCAACAAGTTCGGTGTGGAAAGCATTGAGCCCCACGGTGAGCCCTTCGACCCGCAGGTGCACGAAGCCATGACCATGGTGCCTAACCCGGATCTCGATCCCAACACCGTGATGGACGTTATGCAGAAAGGCTATTTGCTTAATGGACGCTTAGTGCGCCCGGCCATGGTGGTTGTCAGTAAAAAAGTCGATTAAGCCACTGGCGGCACAGAAGTGAAAAAAGTGTGTGATAAAAAAGCCCTTGAAATGTCAGCGGCGGCCCCCAAATAAAGGGCAACCCCGCGGGGAAACCCGCAGACAAGCTTTAAAAGCTAAATTTTCAGTTTTGTAACAACCGAATTCGAGGTATTGCTATGGGACGTATAATTGGTATCGACCTGGGCACCACTAACTCTTGTGTGGCCGTGCTTGATGGTGACAGCGCTAAAGTAATTGAAAATGCCGAGGGTGGTCGTACGACGCCTTCAATCATCGCTTATACCGATGATGGTGAAACGCTGGTCGGTCAGGCGGCAAAACGCCAAGCGGTGACTAACCCAGAAAACACTCTGTACGCCATTAAGCGCCTTATTGGCCGTCGCTTTAAAGACGACGTTGTCCAGAAAGACATCAAAATGGTGCCGTACAAAATCACCGAAGCGGACAACGGTGATGCTTGGGTTGAAGTGAAAGGCAAAAAGATGGCACCGCCGCAGGTAAGCGCGGAAGTGCTGAAGAAAATGAAGAAGACCGCCGAAGACTACCTGGGCGAAACGGTCACCGAAGCCGTTATTACCGTACCGGCCTACTTCAACGACAGCCAGCGTCAGGCGACGAAAGATGCCGGCCGCATCGCGGGTCTAGACGTTAAGCGCATCATCAATGAGCCGACCGCTGCCGCACTGGCCTACGGTATGGACAAATCGCGCGGCGACAAAACCATCGCGGTCTACGACCTGGGTGGCGGTACCTTCGATATCTCTATCATCGAAATTGCTGACGTTGACGGCGAAACCCAGTTTGAAGTGTTGGCCACTAACGGCGACACCTTCTTGGGCGGCGAAGACTTTGACTTGGCGCTGATCAACTACCTGGTAGACCAGTTCAAGTCTGACAGCGGTATTGACCTGTCTGGCGACAATCTGGCCATGCAGCGTCTGAAAGAAGCCGCTGAGAAAGCCAAAATTGAACTTTCAAGCGCCCAGCAGACCGACGTGAACCTGCCTTACATCACCGCCGACAACACTGGCCCGAAACACCTTAACGTTAAGGTGACACGCGCCAAGCTGGAGTCGCTGGTAGAAGACCTGGTACAGCGCTCGCTCGATCC
Organism: Halomonas sp. NYA30; assembly: GCF_976980765.1. NCBI lineage: Bacteria > Pseudomonadati > Pseudomonadota > Gammaproteobacteria > Oceanospirillales > Halomonadaceae > Halomonas > Halomonas sp. NYA30. The sequence goes on from NZ_OZ334477.1 coordinate 344,142, forward strand.
GTGCAAAATGGCACTGAAAGATGCTGGCTTGTCCGCGTCTGAAATCGACGAAGTGATCCTGGTCGGTGGCCAGACACGTATGCCGATGGTGCAGAAGAAAGCCGCTGACTTCTTCGGTAAAGAAGCACGTAAAGACGTTAACCCGGATGAAGCGGTTGCCGTGGGTGCCGCGATTCAGGGCGGCGTACTGGGTGGCGACGTTAAAGACGTTCTGCTTCTCGACGTTACCCCGCTTACCTTGGGTATCGAAACCCTGGGTGGCGTGATGACGCCGCTGATTGAAAAGAACACCACCATTCCGACGAAGAAGACACAAACCTTCTCAACGGCGGATGACAACCAAACGGCAGTGACCATTCACGCCGTGCAGGGTGAGCGCAAGCAAGTGTCGCAGAATAAGTCGCTGGGTCGTTTTGATCTTGCTGACATTCCGCCCGCACCGCGCGGCGTGCCGCAGATCGAAGTCGCTTTTGACTTGGATGCCAACGGTATTCTGAACGTGTCGGCGAAAGACAAGGCCACCGGTAAAGAGCAGTCCATCGTCATCAAGGCCTCTAGCGGTCTTTCCGAGGAAGAAGTCGAGCAAATGGTGCGCGATGCCGAAGCTCACGCCGAAGAAGATAAAAAGTTCGAAGAGCTGGTTCAGCTGCGTAACCAAGCTGACGGCATGATTCACGCCACGCGCAAAACGGTGGAAGAAGCTGGCGACAAAGCGACTGACGACGAGAAGCAGGCGATTGAAACGGCCATCAGCGAGTTGGAAGAGGCGGTTAAAGGTGACGACGTCGATAACATTCAGAAGAAACTGGATGCATTGACCGAAGCCTCTGGCCAGCTAGCCCAGAAGATGTACGCCGAGCAGGCAGAAGCGGCTCAGCAAGAGGGCGGTGAAGGTACCGAAAGCACAGGTTCCAAGCCGGAAGATGACGTGGTTGACGCCGAGTACGAAGAAGTCAACGACGATCAGAAAAAGCAGTAATAACCTCTTTCTGCCAAGGAAAGCGGTGACGCGGGAGCTTACTCCCGCGTTGCTGTTTCCGCAGCCAAAGCGCACGAGATAAGTTTCTGTTAAGTGCGTAGCTAACCAGGAGGCGTAGGGCCCTATGTCCAAACGCGATTATTACGAAGTCCTGGGTGTCGAAAAAGGGGCCGATCAGAAAGAGATCAAGAAGGCCTATCGCCGTCTGGCGCAAAAATTCCACCCTGATCGAAACCCGGACGATAACACCTCAGCGGAAAAATTCCGTGAAGTGTCCGAAGCGTATGAAGTGCTTAGCGATGGCGAGAAACGCGCAGCTTATGACCAGTTCGGCCATGCGGGCGTTGATGGCCAAGGCGGCGGCGGTGGTTTCGGCGGCGCAGGCGCTGGTGATTTCAGCGACATTTTCGGCGATGTGTTTGGCGATATTTTTGGCGGAGGTGGTGGTCGCCGTCGTGGCCCCAACGCCCCGGCGCGCGGTTCCGACCTGCGCTATAACCTAGAGCTGGATCTGGAAAACGCCGTTTCAGGCACCACAGTCGATATCCGCGTACCGCGGCATATCGAGTGTGACCGTTGCGATGGCGGTGGTGCGGAGCCGGGCTCATCTAAAGAGACCTGCCCTACCTGCCACGGTCACGGTCAAGTGCGTATGCAGCAGGGCTTCTTCGCCGTGCAGCAAACGTGCCCCACCTGTCATGGCTCTGGTCAGCACATTAAAGTGCCGTGCCATAAGTGTAATGGCGAAGGGCGCGTACGTGAGACGCGCACGCTGTCCGTTAAGATTCCGCCTGGTGTAGATACTGGTGATCGTATTCGTTTGAATGGCGAAGGCGAAAGCGGCGTGAACGGTGGCCCGCCTGGGGATCTGTACGTGCAGGTGGCTATCAAGCCGCACCACATCTTCCAGCGTGACGGTAAACATCTGCAGTGTGACGTGCCCATCAACTTCGTCGACGCAGCGCTAGGTGGCGAGCTTGAAGTGCCGACGCTAGATGGCCGCGTAAAGCTGAAGATTCCGCCGGAAACGCAAACCGGCAAGCTGTTCCGCCTACGTGGTAAAGGCGTGAAGCCAGTGCGTGGTGGTATGCCCGGCGACTTGCTATGCAAGGTAGTGGTCGAGACACCCGTCAAGCTCAACGACGAGCAGCGCGACCTACTGCGCAAGCTCCAAGAGAGCTTCGACGGCAGCAACAGCCATAGCCACTCACCGAAGAAGACCGGTTTCTTCGACAGTGTGAAGAGCTTCTTTGAAGATATGAAGCCGTAAAGCTGAGATGATGGTAGTAAGTTAGATGTTTGATTCAAAGACCCTCGGTTCGCCCGGGGGTTTTTGCTGTTTAGGAAATGCTGCGCACAATGGATCACCTTGAAGAAAAGCCCACCATGGGCATTTTGCTGCGGGTACTGTCTGGCCTGCTTTTTACCGGCATGCTGGTGTGTATTAAGGCAGTCAGTGACGAAGTGCCGGTGGGGCAGTCGGTGTTTTTCCGTTCGCTGTTTGCGCTGCTGCCTATCGTCGTGTTTCTTCTGGTGCGTCGGGAGTTTCCTCGCGGGCTGGCGACGCGGCGCCCGTTGGGGCATGCGCTGCGTTCTGGGTTGGGGGCGGCGGCCATGTTTGCCTCTTTTGCGGCGGTAGCGATGTTGCCAGTGGCCGAGGCGACGCTGCTTGCACAGCTAACGCCAGTCTTTATGGCGATTGGTGGTGTGCTGCTGCTGGGGGAGCGTTGCTCGCTTAACCGTGCGGGTGGCGTGGTGCTGGCGCTTGCCGGGGTGGCCGTACTGATTTTGCCTGGGCTCAATGCCAGTTCCAGTAACGGCCAAGCGGCCGGGTACGCGCTAGGGGCATTGGGTGCGCTGCTTACGGCAGGTGCTTTATTAACCGTCAGGCGTATTTCGCGCACCGAAACAGCGGCTTCAATCGCCTTCTACTTTATTTTAGTGGCCGCGCTAGCCGGACTGGCAACGATGCCATTGGGCTGGGCGGCGCTTAACCGGCTGGAGTTTTCGCTGCTGGTGTTATCGGGCCTATTTGGCGGCGCAGCGCACATTGCGATGACGTTAGCGCTGCGCTATGCCGAGGCGTCGCGCTTGGCACCTTTTGAATATATTGCCCTGGTGTGGCCCGTGCTCGCCGATTGGGTGCTGTTTGGAATATCGGTCTCCAGCGGCTTCCTGCTAGCGCTACCGCTCATGTTATCCGGGGTGGCGCTAGCGGCAATGGAAGGGCGGCGGCTTAAATGGCTGCTTCGACGATAAGCTGTGGTTGGCCTTTCGAGCAGGGCTCAATACGCGCAGATACCCGATAAACCTGACGTAGCAGCGCAGGGGTTATCACTTCGGCGGTGGGGCCGCAGGCAATCAAGCGGCCATTTTCGAGCATCATGGCCGCGTCAGCGAAGCGTAGCGCATGCCCCAGGTCATGGAGTGCCACCAGAATAAGCATCTGACGCTCATCGGCTAACCGCCGCAGTACCGTCAAAAGGCTAATCTGGCGGTTCAAATCGAGTGCCGAAGTGGGCTCGTCCAGCATCAAAATCTCGGGCTCTTGCACCAGAGCCTGGGCGGCGCTGACCAGCTGGCGCTGCCCGCCGCTAAGGTCGCCAATATCACGCTCGCCAAGGGTCGTAATGCTGAGTTCCTCCAGCGCGCGATCAACCTGCGTTAAATCCTCAGGCTGCACTTTTAATCCACGCCCCTGCATACGCGCCAAAAGCACCGATTCATAGACCGTCAGCACGGCCTTGGCGCCGGTGTCCTGGGGCATATAGCCCACTGGGTGCTCGGCGCTAGTGCCGCTGATAATCACTTTGCCTTCGCCTTTCAATAACCCTAATACGCGGCGAAAAAGCGTTGATTTACCCGCCGCATTGGGTCCTAGCAGGGCGACGACTTGCCCGCCTTGAAAGCAGGGTGTGGTGATCTCTTCCAGAACAGGGCGACGCCCGTAGCGGGCGGATACACGGTTCAGTTGTAGGGTTACCATGAGGCCTTCTTGTGGCTAAGCACCAGAAATAGGAAGAAGGGAATGCCCACCAGCGAGGTAATAATGCCAATGGGAATAATGGTGCCAGGAATAATGATTTTAGAGATGACCGAACCAACGGAGAGGATCAGTGCGCCGCATAGGGCCGAACCTGGCAAAAAGAAGCGCTGATCCTCGCCCAGTAAAATGCGCGCGATGTGCGGCCCCACCAAGCCAATAAACCCAATGGTGCCCACGAACGCCACCGCGATGGCAGCGAGCAGCGATACCAGCACCAGCACTTCCAAACGCAGTGCGCGGGGATTGACACCCATGCTCTCGGCTTTGGCATCGCCCAGGCGCATGGCGGTTAGCGCCCAGCCATGCCGGGCAAGCAGCGGCATGGATAAGGCAAGAATGCTAAGGGCGATCCAGAACTTGGGCCAGGTGGCTTTGGTTAAACTGCCCATCGTCCAGAACACCACCGCTGAAACCGCCTCCTGGCTGGCAAAGAACTGAATCAGCGCCATCAGCGAGTTGAAGATAAACACCATGGCGATGCCGAGCAGCACAATGGTCTCTACCGTCACGCCGCGCTTAAGGCTTAAGGCATGAATTAAAAATGCGGTGAACATGGCCATCACGAAGGCATTGATGGGGACCACAAACTCAATGGCGGCAGGCACAAGCGCCACGCCGAAGGCGAGACCCAGCGCGGCACCAAAACTGGCCCCGGCGGAAATCCCAAGGTAAACGGGCTGGCTAGCGGGTTGCTCAGAATGGTTTGCATCTGTGCCCCGGCCACCGACAAGCTGGCGCCCACCACTAGCGCCATCAGTGCGACCGGCATGCGGATTTCCCAAACAATAATCCGGGCCTGCTGGCTGACGCTGTCTGGCGTGAATAGCGCTGCGACCACTTCGCCCAGGCTATAGCGGGCGGGCCCCAGTGCCAGGTCGATGCAGAGGCTAAAAAACAGTGCTAACACCAGTGCCGCCAGTATCATTTGGCGGCGGAACACCTGGCGATGGTAGAAGGCGCGCCCCTGTGAAAGGCGATCTGTTACCGCCGTTTCCGTCATCCTCGTATCAGTCGTCATGGAGTGATATCCAGTAGCCGGTTTCATAGTCGATGGGTAAGAAGCGCTCGTGCAGCTCTTCCATCGTGGCGTTTGGATCCAGGTCTTCAAACAGCTCTGGATGTAGCCATTTGGCTAGCTGCTGCACGGCTACAAAGTAGTAGGGGCTGTTGTAAAACTGGTGCCAAATGGCGTGGAAATTACCGGATTCTACCGCCTTGATGCCGGTCATTGCGGTGCGCTCGGTCAGTGCTTCAAGCTTAGCGCGAGCGTTTTGCATATCAGACCCAGGGCCTACGCCGACCCAGTTGCCACCCGGCACGTAGGCGTCCCAGTTGCCGCCGGTGACAACCACATGGTCAGGGTTGGCAGCAATAATCTGTTCAGGGTTCAGGTTGCCAAAACTATTAGGAATGATGCCTTCAGCGATATTGCTACCGCCAGCCAGGGTGACATAGTCGCCAAAGTTGGCAGGACCAAAGCTCATGCAGCACTCATCGGAGTAGCCGCCAGCCCGGTCAATAAACACGCTGGGGCGCTCTGGGTTGGCCTCGGCGATGACATCGGTTACCCGTGCCAATTGCGTCTCGGCAAACTCGATGAACTCTTCGGCCGCTTCTTCATCGTCCATGATCTGGCCGATGATGCGCATGGAGGGGATGGTGTGCTCAAGGGGATCTTCGCGAAAATCCACATAGATGATGGGAATGCCGAGTTGTGCCAGCTTGTCGTCGTAGGCAGCATCTTCTGTGGCGGCTTTCGCCTCGATGTTCATCAGCACCACGTCAGGATTAAGCGAGGCGGCCTGCTCGACGTCAAAAGTACCGTCTTTAAAACCGCCAAAGCTGGGGATTTCCTCAATCTCGGGAAAACGCTCCAGATAGCGGGCATAGTTATCGGGATCCGCCTGGGAAAAATCTTCGCGCCAACCGACCACGTGGGCAAAAGGAGCTTCAGGTTCGAGTAAACCGAGCAAATAAATTTGCCGCCCTTCGCCTAAAATAACCCGCTCGGCAGGGGCATCCAAAGTGATTTCGCGGCCAGCGACATCGGTGACGGTGATAGCGTCAGCCATAGCAGTGGCGCCGCAAGCAAACGTGATAAGCGTACCAAGCAGGATTTTTAAGCGCGGAGAACTGAGCATTTTTTTACTCGTTGGTCGATATTGGTTAACAGGGCTGGCATCGCTGATGTGCTTTAATGGTGATAGCACATAGATGCAATTGCTATTGTAACTGATTAGCGTTTGGGAGGCATTATTGGGGTGCCGCGCTTAATGGTCAACATGCTACGCTTTGCTCTTAGCATTTATCCTACGGCGATGGCTTCACATGTTTGGCTCTAAAGACAATACGTTGTTGAAGGATGATTTGGTTTGTAAGTACTTACATTTTTGGAGGGGCCGCTATGCCTTTATCTCGTGTTGAAATTGCCACGCCTTCCGCCGAGCGTTTAATTAATCGGCTCTGTAAACACTGGGCGCATAAGCTAGAGGTCGAGCAAAGCGATCAGCAGGCCACCATTACGTTTGCCACCGGCACCTGCTTAATGCTCGCTGAGCCCGATAAATTGGTGGTCGCCATCGAAACCCTGGAAGAGGAGCATTTGGATGAGCTTGAAGGTGTGGTCGAGCGTCACTTAATTCGTATGGCAGGGGATGAAGAGTTGGCGATTGTTTGGGAGAACTAAACTGAGTCTTCATGGCAGCAATCTTCATGGCGGTAAAGGAGAGCGTCTAATGCGCTGGTGCGTCTGCTATAATGGCGGCACTTTTGACATACCGGAACGCAGAGCGCAGGAGTTCGCATGACCCGAATTGCCATTGTAGGCGTGGCTGGCCGCATGGGCCGTACGTTGGTAAATGCTATTGAGCAAGATGCTAAGGCAACGCTGGCTGGCGGCATTGTGGAGCCAGGCAGTTCCTTAGCGGGCGCTGATATTGGCGAGCTCGCTGGGGTAGGGAAGCGCGGTGTCGTCGCGGTAGATTCACTCGCGTCGATAGTTGATGATTTCGATGTGTTGATCGACTTCACGGCTCCGCAGGTCACCCTGGGTAACCTGGCATTCTGCGCCGAACACGGTAAGCGCATTGTGATTGGTACCACCGGCATGAGCGATGATGAGCTGGCTCAGTTAGATAGCTACCGCGATAAAGTGGCCATGGTGTTTGCGCCCAATATGAGCGTTGGGGTTAATCTGACTCTGAAACTGCTCGAAACGGCTGCCAAAGCGCTCGGCGATGAAGGCTACGATATTGAAATAATCGAGTCTCACCATCGTCATAAGGTCGATGCGCCATCCGGTACGGCAATTAAAATGGGTGAAGTGATCGCCGACAGCCTGGGGCGGAACCTGAAAGAGCATGGCGTGTTCGAGCGGGTAGGGCAGTGCGGCCCACGCACGGATAAAGAGATTGGCTTTGCTACCGTGCGCGCTGGCGATATCGTTGGCGAGCACACGGTCATGTTTGCCACCGAAGGCGAGCGCATCGAAATCACTCATAAAGCCTCCAGCCGGATGACCTTTGCCAAAGGCGCAGTTCGCGCGGCACGCTGGGTCGCTGGTAAAGAGGTCGGCCGTTACGATATGCAGGATGTGCTGGGTTTGGATTAAGAAATGACTGATGCTTTAACTGTCTATCACTCAGGGGTAGTTTTAGGCCAAGAATTCCTGTAACATTTCAAAAATTTTGGCCGGGTGGCTTAGAAGCTCTGACTGACAGACCTTAGACGGCGCGCTTGTTGCGTTGGCCAGCCCAAAGCCTGCCCTTGAGTTTACGGCTATTGCATTGATAGTGACGTGGCTCTAAAAGGCATAGAACAACAAGCGGGATGAAACCGATTCTTTTTATCGGCTTCGTCCCGCTTTTTTACGACCTCATTATTGATAATGAGGTCGTGGATTCATGAAGAATTTGCTGAGCCTGCGCCCTACAGGCTCCCACCAGCATGGGAGGATCTTGTTTTGAATAACCCCGCATTGAGCAAACCCGCAATATTGGCCCTGGAAGATGGCAGTGTGTTCCACGGTATCGCCATTGGCGCGGATGGAGTAACCAGCGGTGAGGTGGTGTTCAATACGGCCATGACCGGCTATCAAGAGATCCTCACCGACCCCTCCTACACTCGCCAGATCGTTACCCTCACCTATCCCCACATCGGCAATACTGGCATTAACGCTGAAGATATTGAGTCGGCTTCTATTGCCGCGGCAGGGTTGGTGATTCGTGATCTACCATTAATGGCTAGCAGCTTCCGCTCAGAGCAGTCGCTGTCGGCTTACCTGAAAAGCCAGAACGTACTGGGCATTGCCGATATCGATACCCGCCGCCTGACGCGCATTTTGCGCGATAAGGGCGCCCAGAACGGAGCGATTTTGGCCGGTGCGGATGCCGAGGGCGAAGAGGCAGTGGCGCGGGCGTTGGAAGCCGCCAAGGCGTTCCCAGGGCTGAAGGGCATGGATTTGGCTAAAGAAGTCTCCTGCAAAGAGGCTTACGAATGGTCCGAAGGTGAGTGGACGCTGGGTGAAGGTTACGCTGATGCCACGCAAAGCGAGCGCCCTTACCACGTAGTGGCGTACGATTACGGTGTGAAATTTAACATCCTGCGCATGCTGGCCGCCCGCGGCTGCCGCCTGACGGTGGTGCCCGCGCAAACCCCCGCCGCTGACGTGCTGGCGATGAAGCCTGATGGCGTTTTTCTGGCTAACGGCCCCGGCGACCCAGAGCCCTGTGACTACGCTATTAAAGCGATTCAGGAGGTGCTGGAAACCGATACTCCAGTATTTGGTATTTGCCTGGGTCACCAGCTACTGGCGCTCGCGGCCGGGGCGAAAACCGTCAAAATGAGCCTCGGCCACCACGGTGCCAACCATCCCGTGCAGGATTTGGATGCCGGCACGGTGATGATTACCAGCCAAAACCACGGCTTTGCGGCGGAGGAAGCGACCCTGCCTGCCAATGTACGCGCCACGCATCGTTCGCTGTTCGATGGCACCTTGCAGGGAATCGAGCTTACCGACCGACCGGCGTTTAGCTTTCAAGGCCACCCGGAAGCGAGCCCCGGCCCGCGCGATGTGGCGCCGCTGTTTGATCGCTTCGTGGCTATGATGCAGGCGCGCCGTTAACGCGTCCCTTGCATCACCGTATCGTCGCCTTTTGTCGCTCATCGTCACCATTTTTTTGCGGGAACCGTTATGCCTAAGCGTACCGACATCAACAGTATCTTGATCATTGGCGCTGGCCCGATTGTGATCGGCCAGGCCTGCGAATTCGACTACTCCGGCGCCCAGGCGTGTAAAGCGCTGCGCGAGGAGGGTTATCGGGTTATTTTGGTTAACTCCAACCCCGCCACTATCATGACCGACCCGGCCATGGCCGATGCCACTTACATCGAGCCCATCACTTGGCAGACGGTAGAGAAAATCATCGAGGCGGAGCGCCCCGACGCAATTCTACCGACCATGGGCGGCCAGACGGCGCTGAACTGCGCCCTCGAGCTTGAAAAGCATGGCGTGCTGGAGAAGTTCGGCGTCGAGATGATCGGTGCCAACGCCGATGCGATTAACATGGCCGAAGACCGCGATCTGTTCGATCAGGCCATGAAACGCATTGGCTTGGAATGCCCGAAAGCGAAAGTCGCGCACAGCATGGACGAGGCGTGGGAGATTCAGGCGGAGCTTGGTTTTCCAACGATCATTCGTCCTTCCTACACCATGGGCGGCTCCGGCGGCGGCGTGGCGTATAACAAGGAAGAGTTTGAAGAGATCTGTACCCGCGGTTTTGAGCTTTCCAGCAACCACGAGCTGCTCATTGATGAGTCGCTGCTGGGTTGGAAAGAGTACGAGATGGAAGTTGTGCGTGATAAAAACGACAACTGCATCATCGTCTGTGCGATTGAAAACTTCGACCCCATGGGCGTGCACACCGGCGACTCCATCACCGTGGCCCCGGCACAAACGCTGACCGATAAAGAGTATCAGATCATGCGTGACGCCAGCCTCGCGGTCCTGCGCGAGATTGGTGTCGAGACCGGTGGTTCTAACGTCCAGTTCGGTATGGATCCCAAGACCGGCCGTTTGGTAGTGATTGAGATGAACCCACGGGTGTCGCGCTCCTCGGCGCTGGCCTCCAAGGCAACCGGTTTCCCGATTGCTAAAATCGCCGCCAAACTGGCGGTCGGCTACACCCTGGATGAGCTGCAAAACGATATTACCGGCGGTCGTACACCGGCATCGTTTGAGCCGTCTATCGATTACGTGGTTACCAAGATCCCACGCTTCACCTTCGAGAAATTCCCCCAGGCTAACGATCGCCTAACGACGCAGATGAAGTCGGTGGGCGAGGTGATGGCGATTGGTCGTACTTTCCAAGAGTCGCTGCAGAAAGCGCTGCGCGGCCTGGAAACCGGTAACGATGGCCTCGATCCGATCATTACCGATTTTACGCCGGACAACATGGCGATTATCCAGGGCGAGCTCCAGGCCGCCGGTGCCGAGCGTATTTTCTATATCGCGGACGCCATGCGCTCAGGCATGAGTGTCGATGAGGTCTTTGCCCTGACCAATATCGATCCATGGTTCCTGGTGCAGTTGGAAGATCTAGTGCTGACTGAAAACGCCGTCGCTAAGCGCTCGCTAGCCGACTTTTCTGCCCGTGAGATCTATCAGCTCAAGCGCAAAGGCTTTGGTGATGCGCGCCTGGCCAAGCTGCTCAGCATTAGTGAAAAAGAGTTCCGCCAAACCCGCCAGGCTGCTGGTATTCGCCCGGTTTATAAGCGCGTGGATACCTGTGCCGCGGAGTTTGTATCAGATACCGCCTATATGTACTCCACTTATGAAGAAGAGTGCGAAGCGGATGTGTCTGATCGTCAGAAAATTATGGTGTTGGGCGGTGGCCCGAACCGTATTGGCCAGGGTATCGAGTTTGACTACTGCTGTGTTCACGCCGCCTTTGCCATGCGCGACGACGGCTATGAAACCATCATGGTCAACTGCAACCCGGAAACCGTCTCTACCGATTACGACACCTCTGATCGTCTCTACTTTGAGCCGGTAACGTTGGAAGACGTGCTCGAAATCGCCGACAAAGAGAAGCCGGTGGGCGTGATCGTTCAGTTCGGTGGCCAGACGCCGCTGAAGCTGGCCCGAGAGCTAGAGGCCGCTGGCGTGCCGATTATCGGCACCACGCCGGACGCTATCGACCGCGCCGAAGACCGCGAGCGTTTCCAGGTGATGATCGACAAGCTTGGCCTGAAGCAGCCGCCCAATGCCACGGCGCGCAGCTTTGCCGAAGCGTTTGATAAAGCCGAAGCGATTGGCTACCCGCTGGTAGTACGCCCCAGTTACGTGCTAGGCGGCCGGGCTATGGAGATCGTTTACGACGCCTCCGAGCTTGAAAACTACATGACCCACGCGGTGAAGGTTTCCAACGACTCACCGGTGCTGCTTGATCACTTCCTGAGTGCCGCAATCGAGATCGATATCGATGCCGTGTCGGATGGTCAGCAGGTGGTGATTGGCGGCATCATGCAGCACGTAGAGCAAGCGGGCGTTCACTCCGGTGACTCCGCCTGCGCGCTGCCGCCATACTCCCTGCCTGCCGATGTGCAGGATGAGATGCGCCATCAGGTGAAGCAGATGGCCGTTGAGCTGGGCGTTAAAGGCTTAATGAACGTGCAGCTCGCCTGGCAGGATGGCGAAATCTATGTAATTGAGGTTAACCCTCGCGCTTCGCGTACTGTGCCCTTTGTGTCCAAGTGCATCGGTACCTCGCTTGCCCAGATCGCGGCGCGCTGCATGGCGGGAACTACGCTGGCCGAGCAAGGGTTTGAGCACGAAATCGTGCCGCATTTCTATAGCGTGAAAGAAGCTGTCTTCCCGTTTAATAAATTCCAGGGCGTCGATCCTATTCTCTCACCGGAAATGAAGTCCACCGGCGAAGTGATGGGCTCTGGCGATACCTTTGCAGAGGCCTTCTTCAAGGCGCAGCTTGGGGCAGGCGAAGCAATACCGGCGCTGACCGGCGAGCGTAAAGCGTTCCTTTCCGTTCGTGAACCGGACAAGGCAGGGGTTATCGAAGTGGGCCGTTCTCTGTTAGCATTAGGCTTTACGCTATGTGCAACACGGGGAACAGCGGCTGCTTTGGAAGCTGCCGGGCTTGCCGTGGAGCACGTCAATAAAGTTTACGAAGGTCGCCCCCATATCGTCGATCTGCTTAAGAACGACGAAATCGCCTACATTGTGAACACTACTGAAGGTCGTCAGGCTATCAACGACTCTTCGGTCATTCGCCGTACTGCTCTCTCGCGCAAGGTGCCCTATGCGACCACCTTGGCGGGCGCTAATGCTGTTTGTATGGCGCTTGAGTACGGTAGGGAGATTACGGTGCGGCGCCTTCAGGATCTGCATGCAGGAGCAAGTCAATGAACAAGGTCCCGATGACAGTGGCGGGAGAAAGAAGCCTTCGTAAAGAGCTCGACCACCTTAAAAGCGAAGCGCGTCCGCAGGTGATCGCGGCCATCGCGGAAGCGCGTGAACACGGTGATCTGAAAGAGAACGCCGAGTATCACGCCGCTCGTGAGCAGCAGGGGTTTATCGAAGGGCGTATTCAGGAGATCGAAAGTAAGCTCTCCGTCTGCCAGGTAATTGATGTCACGAAACTGCCGAAAACCGGCAAAGTGATTTTTGGTGTTACCGTGTCGCTAATGAATCTGGATACCGATGCAGAAGTCACATATCGCATCGTCGGTGAAGATGAAGCGGATATTAAATCCGGCCGTATTTCGGTGACATCGCCCATCGCTCGTGCTCTAATCGGTAAAGAGGAAGGTGATGTCGTGGTGGTCAAAACACCCGGCGGTGATGTGGAGTACGAAGTAGGTAGTGTCGAGCACGTGTAATAAAAAAACGCCCCTTCAATTGACCTCGGTTAGGTCGGTTGAAGGGGCGTTTTAGTGCAGCAGCATCTATTTTAGAGCGAGTGCAATCTAACGGTTAATGCCGACCGTGGTGGTTCTCAAAGCGGGTAACATTAGAGAGCTTTGGATTTACCTGCGGGTTCCTACGGTAGAGCAGCGCCATTTTGCCAATGGTTTGCACAAGGTCTGCACGGCTGTTGGCGATCAGTTCGGCTATCATGGCAGCCCGATCATCACGCTCAGGAATGGCGAGTTTCACTTTGATCAGTTCGTGATCAGTGAGTGCGCGGTTAAGTTCTGCGAGCAAATTTTCGGAGACGCCGTTCTCAGAAACGGTGACCACTGGGTTAAGATGGTGGCCAATGCTACGAAATGCTTTCTTTTGTGCCTGTGACAAGCTCATGGTATCTTGCGGTATCCCGGTTAGCGCTTAACGCTCCATCTTACGGTGAAACGTCACCGAGTGAAAGCGATCGCGTGAATGCGCCCATCTCTTATTCCAGTGTTAGATTCCCACATGCAGCAAAAGCCCCCAAGCCGTAAACATTCCGTTAGTAAAACCAGCAATAACTGGAAGAAGGAGCATTTTGACGACCAGTACGTGAAGCAGAGTTGGCAAGATGGCTATCGCTCCCGTGCCAGCTATAAGCTGATTGAGCTGGATGAAAAGGATAAACTGCTGCGACCCGGTATGACGGTCATTGATTTAGGGGCAGCGCCCGGCGGATGGAGCCAAATCGCTGCTGAGCGGGTAGGGCCTGAAGGTGTGGTTATCGCTTCTGATATTTTGGAGATGGATGCGCTCGCAGGCGTGGACTTTATCCAGGGGGATTTTACGGAAGAGGCGGTGTTGGAGGCGATATTAAAACGTTTAGATAATCGTCGCGTAGACCTTGTGATGTCGGATATGGCCCCCAATATGAGTGGTATGGCGGCAATTGATCAGCCTCAGGCGATGTACTTAGTGGAGTTAGCGTTAGAACTCGCTCGCGAAACGCTGTCACCCGGTGGTCGATTTTTAGCTAAAGTATTCCAGGGGGAAGGGTTTGACGCTTACCTGAAAGAGTTGCGCGGCAGCTTTAGCAAGGTAGTGACTCGCAAGCCGGATGCATCGCGGGCACGCTCCCGTGAGGTGTATTTCCTGGCCGAAGGGTTTCGCGGTTAACACATCATATGGTTCGATGACGTTACCTGTGATGGGATAACGGTGTATGTGGTTCATAGCCAAGATTTATCAGCGCGATTGCCAGACAGGCAAGCGCAACGTGTGTCACATTAGCCGCAATACGCGCGTGACACAGATGGCCCGAGGCATAAGACGCTTTGGCAATGGTTGAACGCTTGATGCTGATGTAATGTCATAGTACTAAGATTATTAGTAGCAGGCTTTATTAAGCATCAGGGTTTAACTGACGGATTCTTGTAATGAGGGTAGCCCCTTGAATGATATGGCGAAGAACCTGATTCTGTGGTTGGTCATCGCGGCCGTCCTACTGACAGTGTTCAATAATTTCAGCACCGAAAGCGCACCGCAAAACACCAACTATTCTCAGTTTGTGCAGCAGGTGCAAAATCAGCAGGTACGTAGCGTCACAATTGATGGTTACACCATCAGTGGTGAGCGCACGGATGGCTCTCAGTTTCAGACGATCCGCCCATCGGCAGAAGATCCGAAGCTGATGGACGACCTGTTGAGCAATAATGTGACGGTCGTGGGTAAAGAGCCAGAGCAGCAAAGTATCTGGACGCGGCTACTTATTGCCAGCTTCCCGATTCTGCTGATTTTGGGCATCTTTATGTTCTTTATGCGCCAAATGCAGGGTGGCGCCGGCGGTGGTAAAGGCGGCCCGATGAGCTTTGGTAAATCGAAGGCCAAGCTGCTCTCTCAAGATCAGATCAAAACGACCTTTGCCGACGTGGCTGGCTGTGATGAAGCCAAAGAAGAAGTCGAAGAGTTAGTCGACTTCCTGCGTGACCCCACCAAGTTCCAGCGTTTGGGCGGTACGATTCCCCGTGGTGTGTTAATGGTAGGGCCTCCGGGTACCGGTAAAACGCTGCTGGCAAAATCCATTGCTGGCGAAGCGAAAGTGCCGTTCTTCTCTATCTCGGGCTCTGACTTCGTTGAAATGTTTGTCGGTGTCGGCGCATCACGTGTGCGTGACATGTTCGAACAGGCTAAGAAGCAGGCGCCCTGCATCATCTTTATCGATGAGATTGACGCCGTGGGCCGCTCTCGCGGTGCTGGCATGGGTGGCGGTAACGACGAGCGCGAACAGACGTTGAACCAGCTGCTGGTCGAGATGGATGGCTTTGAGGCTAACGAAGGCGTCATCGTTATCGCTGCGACTAACCGTCCGGACGTGCTTGATCCTGCGCTTATGCGTCCAGGCCGCTTTGACCGTCAGGTTACTGTTGGCTTGCCGGATATTCGTGGTCGCGAGCACATTCTTGGCGTTCACCTACGTAAAGTGCCGCTGGGTGATGACGTAAAACCGCAGCTGATTGCCCGTGGTACGCCTGGCTTCTCTGGCGCGGATTTGGCCAACCTGGTCAACGAAGCTGCCTTGTTTGCCGCGCGCCGCAATAAGCGCTTGGTCAGCATGGAGGAGTTGGAGCTGGCTAAAGACAAGATCATGATGGGCGCTGAGCGCAAGTCGATGGTCATGACCGATAAAGAGAAGCTCAACACCGCTTATCATGAATCAGGTCACGCCATTATCGGTTTGGTTGTGCCTTCTCATGATCCGGTCTACAAGGTAACCATTATCCCCCGTGGGCGTGCCCTCGGCGTGACGATGTTCCTGCCGGAAGAGGATCGCTACAGCCTGTCGCGTCAGCAAATTCTGGGGCAGATCTGCTCGCTGTTTGGTGGTCGTATTGCTGAAGAGATGACGTTGGGGCCGAACGGGGTCACTACCGGCGCCTCCAACGATATCAAACGCGCCACTGAGCTTGCTCACAACATGGTGGCGAAGTGGGGGTTGTCGGACGAGATGGGTCCGATCATGTACGATGAGGACGAGTCGCATCAGTTCCTCGGCGGCCCAGGCCAGGGCGGCAGTAAGATGAAGTCGGGTGATACCACCACGCGCCTTGATAAAGAAGTCCGCAAAATCATCGACGATTGTTATGAGCAGGCGCGCCAAATCCTGACGGATAATCGCGATAAGCTCGATGCCATGGCCGAAGCGTTGATGAAGTATGAGACGATTGATGCCACGCAGTTGAAAGACATCATGGAAGGTCGCACCCCTCGCCCACCGGAAGGTTGGGACGACGGTGATTCATCCGGCGGCGGTACGCCTGTTGGCGGCGGTGATAAGCCAAAAGCGCAAGAAGCCGATGATGATACGTCTACCAACGCTTCTGGCGACGGCGAAGAGGATGATGACGAGCCGCGCCGTCGGCCTTCAGATCCTCTCGGCGGCCCGGCGGGTCCCTAGGTGATTAGATAGTTAACCCTGCGTATAAGCCGAAGGCGCCCCGTCAAGGGGCGTCTTTTTTGTTATGCTGTGCCTATAACACTGCAAAGTTTCTTTTATTGATCAGGCTGCAGCATGAAATCACTTATGGATACGTCCTCTACGCAAGCAGCGGAAAATGCTTTCCAGCTGCGTTGTGGGCGCCACCTGCTGGATCTCTCCTTTCCCCGCGTTATGGGCATCCTTAATGTCACACCCGACTCTTTTTCTGATGGCGGTCAGCACGTCGCGCTAGATGATGCATTGCGCCATGCCGAGCGAATGTTGGCGGAAGGGGCGGCAATCATTGATGTGGGCGGCGAGTCGACTCGTCCTGGCGCTACGCCTGTCAGCCCCCAGGAAGAGCTTGACCGGGTTGCCCCCGTGGTGGAAATCCTGGTGCGCGAGCTGGATGCGCTGGTATCGGTGGATACCAGTTGTCCCGCTGTTATCCGCGAGGCGAGTGAGTTGGGCGCAGGGATGCTTAACGACGTGCGCGCATTAGAGCGCGAAGGGGCACTGTTGGCCGCGGTGGGCAGTGGCTTGCCCGTTTGCTTGATGCATCGCCAGGGCGAGCCGCAAGATATGCAGCAGGCACCTGCTTATTCGCGCCCCATTGAGGAAGAGGTGGCTGACTATTTGGCCCGCCGTGTGGCCGAGTGTGAGGCGGCCGGGCTGCGCCGTAATCGGCTTTTAATTGATCCTGGTTTTGGCTTCGGCAAAACCGTCGAACACAATCTACGCTTACTCAAATATATGGAGACTCTGCAATCGTTGGAGCTTCCATTGCTGGTAGGTATGTCGCGCAAGAGTATGATTGGCAAAGTGTTAGGCCGCCCGGTAGAGGAGCGTCTTTCCGGTGGTTTGGCACTGGCAGCCATGGCGGTAGAGCGTGGGGCGAATATTCTGCGTGTACATGATGTCGCTGCAACGGTAGATGCAGTCAATATGGCGTGGGCGGTACTACAAGAGGGCTGCGAGCCGCCGCTTAACAAGGAGTCTGACGCATGACAAGGCGCTATTTTGGTACCGATGGTATTCGCGGCACAGTGGGTAAATCGCCCATTACGGCTGATTTTATGCTCAAGCTAGGCTGGGCAGCAGGGCAGGTCTTGCGCCGTGATAAAGGTCGAACGCGGGTGTTAATTGGCAAAGATACGCGTATCTCTGGCTACATGTTTGAATCCGCATTAGAGGCGGGGCTTTCTGCCGCCGGTGTGGATGTGTCGCTGTTGGGGCCAATGCCTACACCAGGCATCGCCTACTTGACGCGTACGTTCCGTGCTGACGCGGGTATTGTCATCTCGGCATCTCACAACCCCTTCGATGACAATGGCATCAAATTCTTCTCCGCAGAGGGCAAGAAGCTCCCTGATGAAACGGAAGATCGTATTGAGGCCATGCTTGAAGCGCCGCTGACCACGGCAGAAGCTGCTCAGTTGGGTAAAGCTACCCGTATCGACGACGCCGCAGGTCGTTACATTGAATTTTGTAAATCAACCCTGCCTGATCGGCTTAGTTTGCATGGCCTTAAGGTAGTACTAGATTGCGCCCACGGTGCCACTTACCATATCGCGCCTAATGTGTTTCGCGAGCTGGGGGCTTACGTTACCACCATCGGCGCTGCGCCCGACGGGTTAAATATTAACCAGCAGGTAGGTTCAACGCATCCCGCCGCATTGCGTGCTGCCGTCATTCAGCAAAATGCAGACTTGGGGATTGCCTTTGATGGTGATGGTGATCGCGTAATGTTGGTTGACGGCGATGGCCGCGAAGTGGATGGCGACGATATCCTCTATTTAATTGCCCGTGATCGTCATGAGCGTGGTTTGCTGCAGGGCGGCGTGGTGGGCACCTTGATGTCTAATTTTGGCTTATCCATGGCGCTGGATAATCTGGGTATTCCTTTTGAACGTGCAAAAGTGGGCGACCGTTTTGTCATGGAGCGAATGGCCGCTAACGGTTGGGAGTTGGGTGGTGAGTCGTCAGGGCACATTGTCTGCGGTCATGTGCAGACTACCGGTGATGGTATCGTCTCGGCGCTGCAGGTATTGGCGCTGATGATGCGCGAGCAGAAGAGCCTGCCGACGCTGCTAAAAGAGCTGGAAAAAGTGCCGCAGGCGCTGGTTAATGTGCGTTTACCCGCCCATACAAGTGCTAAAGAAGTGATGGAGTCGGCGCCGCTCCAGCAGGCGGTTGCTGCGTTAGAGCATGAGTTGGGTGATGAAGGGCGCGTATTGTTGCGCCCGTCAGGCACTGAACCGCTAATTCGTGTGATGGTGGAGGGGCGTGCCCATTTGGATGTCGAACAATTGGCGCACAGCTTGGCTGAACAAGTTCAGGCATTGCTTAAATAAATGTGCCCCACTAGTCGATATAGCTAGCTGGCCCAGGAAAGCAAACCTGTGCTTACAACAGCGGTTGTCTTGACAAGGCCGCTCCTATACCATTTCGCTCCACCTTGAGTGAGGAGAGTCGATGCGTACGCCTTTAATTGCCGGTAACTGGAAAATGAACGGTTCCGTGGCGTTGATCAACGAATTCGGACAGGCCTTCTCTGCCGCCGTATCGCCAAAGGGCGTGGATGTCGTTATCATTCCGCCGTTCCCTTATTTGGATGCGGCGCGCCTTGCGTTTGAGGGCACGGGGCTGTCATTGGGTGCGCAAACGTTGAATCCCATTCACTCAGGTGCCCATACCGGTGAAGTGAGTGGTCGTATGCTCAAAGAGTTTGCGGTCTCTTACGTATTAGTTGGGCACTCAGAGCGGCGTCAGCTTTATAAAGAGAGCGACGAACAGATATTTGCGCGTTTGCTAGCGGCATTGAGCGTGGATATCACGCCGATTCTCTGTGTGGGAGAGTCTTTAGAGGAGCGCGACGCAGGCCGTACGATGGACGTGGTGCTGCGCCAAGTAGGGCATGTAATGTCTCGCCTGGAGCCAGACCAGCGCAAGCAAGTGGTTATTGCCTACGAGCCCGTTTGGGCAATTGGCACGGGGCGTACGGCATCTCCTGAACAAGCCCAGGAAGTCATGGCAGGCATTCGTGCTTACCAGGCGGGCTTTGATAAGGGGTTAGCTGAACAGCTGCGTTTGCTATACGGCGGCAGTATGAACGCAAGTAATGCGGCTGAGCTGCTTGCTCAGCCAGATATCGACGGCGGTCTAGTGGGCGGAGCCTCACTCAAGACCGATGATTTTTATGCCATTTGTCAGTCAGCAGGATAACGCCATGCAAGTTGCAATTCTTATGATCCATGTGGTGATTGCGGTCGCCCTGGTGGTACTCATTCTGCTTCAGCAGGGTAAAGGTGCCGAAGCCGGTGCGGCTTTCGGGGGCGGTGCTTCACAAACTGTGTTTGGTTCGCGGGGCAGCGGTAACTTTTTATCGCGCACGACAGCTATTTTGGCAGCGGGTTTCTTCGTTACCTCGATGGCGCTGGCTTACTTCGCCACCCAGGCTGGTCAGGCACCGGAAGCAGGTATTCCAGATTCGCGTTTGATCGAGCAGCAGCAAAGCGTCCCGACGCTTGACGACAGGCCTGCAGACGTGGATAATACCGCGCCAGTGCTAGAGGAAAGCAGCGAGTAATTAATCCTCGTTGTTTAGTTAGATAACGTTTCTTTAGCCTCCCCTGATGCCGAAGTGGTGGAATTGGTAGACACGCTATCTTGAGGGGGTAGTGACCGTATGGTCGTGCGGGTTCAAGTCCCGCCTTCGGCACCATCTGTTTTGCTGGTTCGCCAGCTTCCCAGAATGTTTTTCTTTACTGTCAAAATGGCACTGTTGCATTTAGCAGCTAAATGAAAAGCAGCTTTAAGTAAGATGTTCTTGAAGCAAGTAGTTCTTGACGTAGGTGGCTTTAGTGTCTATTATCGTCGACCTAGATTGATGCGGGGTGGAGCAGTCTGGTAGCTCGTCGGGCTCATAACCCGAAGGTCATCGGTTCAAATCCGGTCCCCGCTACCATTTCCTAGTAACATGTAGATAGTTTGTTTCCTTTGTACTACTTTGGAAAACAATCAATCTTACCAGGCTAGCCCTGTTACATGTTCCTAAGATGGTACTTAAGGTTTCTTTCAAAAAGCCCCTTCCAGTGAAGGGGCTTTTTGTTAGCAGCTTTTGGATAGCGAGCGCTTTTGTAAACAGGAGCGCCTTAAGAACGGATGTCGTCCGGATTTTCGGAGACACATTCCCGAGTAACGCCAATCAGCCACCTAGCTTTTCTAATAACTCCTGGCCAGGTGCCTGATGCAACGGCTATAGGAGCTTTGTCTGTGGCCACTAAACACGCTGCGCTTCACGCGCTGATCGAACCTGTTGTTGCTGCCATGGGCTTTGAACTATGGGGCATCGACCATCTTTCCCAGGGCAAGAATTCGCGGCTGGTGATCTATATCGAGCGCGAGAGTGGCGTTAGCGTGGAAGACTGCGCAGATATTAGCCGCCAAGTCAGTGCTGTTATGGATGTGGAAGACCCCATTGCCGGTGAGTATCGGTTGGAAGTCTCTTCGCCAGGCATGGCACGTCCCTTGTATTCCCTGGATCAGTTTACCCGCTTTCAAGGTCATCACGTCGCGCTCAAGCTGCGCACTGCCTTTGACGGGCGGCGCAAGTATCAAGGGCTTCTGGTCGGTGTTGAGGGGGATGAAGTACTCATTCAACTGGATGGCGAAGAGTATTGCTTTCCGATTGAGAGTATTGATTCTGCTCACATTGTACCGCAGTTCGACGATTAACCGAGTGGCGGCGCTGCCGGCAGGCTGCCGGGGTGATGCACATAAGGATAGGTTTTCTGGCGAGGCATACGCATGAGTAAAGAAATTTTAATGGTCGTTGACGCGATCTCCAACGAGAAGGGCGTCCCACGTGATGTCATCTTCGAAGCGGTAGAAGCCGCTCTTGCGAGTGCGTCACGTAAGCGTTTTGACAAAGAAGAAGCCAATGTGCGCGTGCATATTGACCGTCGCACTGGTGAATACGAAACCTTCCGCTTCTGGACTGTCGTAGAAGACGACGAGTTTGAAACGCCAGATTATGAAATTAAAGAGACCATCGCCGAGCAGCGTGATCCGCCGCTAAAATTGGGCGATGTGGTCGAAAAAACCATCGAAAACGCATCGTTTGGTCGTATTGCTGCGCAAACCGCTAAGCAGGTTATCGTACAGAAAGTACGTGAAGCTGAGCGGGCTGAAGTCGTGCGCCAATATGCAGATCGTGAAGGCGAACTGGTTGCTGGCATTGTTAAGAAAACCACACGTGACGGCCTGATCATCGATTTGGGCGAAAACGCTGAGGCGTTTTTACCGCGCAATGAAATGATCCACGGCGAGCGTTACCGCATGAATGAGCGGGTGCGTGCCCTGTTGGTCAAAGTGGATCCGGACGCTCGTGGCGCCCAGCTCCAGCTATCGCGGACATGTCCCGAGCTGATCATCGAACTGTTCAAAATTGAAGTGCCTGAAATCGCTGAGCAGCTGATTGAGATTAAAGGGGCTGCGCGTGATCCCGGTTCGCGCGCCAAAATTGCGGTTAAAACCAATGATCGCCGTATCGACCCCGTGGGTGCCTGTGTGGGTATGCGCGGTTCGCGCGTTCAAGCAGTCTCGTCCGAGCTGCAAAACGAGCGTGTCGATATTGTGTTGTGGGACGACAATCCCGCCCAGTTGGTAATTAATGCCATGGCGCCCGCCGATGTTGGGTCTATCCTTGTTGACGAAGATGCCCACGCGATGGACGTGGCCGTGGCGCAAGATAATCTGGCTCAGGCCATTGGCCGTAGCGGCCAGAACGTGCGTTTGGCCTCTGAGCTTACCGGCTGGCGGATTAACGTCATGACCGAAGAAGAAGCAGAGTCTAAGCGCGACCAAGAGATTGATAGCCTGGTGGACTCTTTCATCCAGCACCTTGAAGTGGATGAAGATGTTGCTCGCCTGTTGGTGGAAGAGGGGTTCACTACCCTGGAAGAAGTCGCCTACGTGCCGATGGAAGAGATGCTCGAAATCGAAGAGTTCGATGAAGAATTAGTAGAGCAGCTACGCGCACGTGCGAAAGACGAGCTGCTGACGATGGCAATTGCCTCGGAAGAAGCGCTAGACGGTGCCCAGCCAGCAGCTGATCTGCTGGAGATGGATGGCATGGAACGCCACTTGGCCTTCATTTTGGCCAGTCGCGGCATTGTCACTATGGAAGATCTCGCCGAGCAGTCTGTCGACGATCTGGTCGATATCGAGGAGTTGGACGAAGCGCGCGCAGCGGCACTGATCATGACTGCCCGTGCGCCCTGGTTTGAAGTCGATGACGCATCGGATTCGAACACACAGTAAACAGGTCACGGGCTGAGGAGGGTCAATATGTCAGATATGACAGTTAAAGATTTCGCAGGAAAGGTGGGCCGTGATGTGCCCCGCCTACTAGAGCAAATGAAAGAAGCAGGTTTAAAGCACGCTCGAGAAAGCGATGCTGTGTCTGAAGAAGATAAGCAAAAGCTGCTGAGTTTCTTGAAGAAAAGCCACGGTGGCAGCGACACGGCTGAAGCGGGCAAAAACCGCATCACGCTGACGCGCAAAACCCGTAGCCGTATTAATACCGGCGAGCGTGGCAAAACTATCGAAGTGCAGGTACGTAAGAAAAAGACTTACGTCAAAAGCGCTGAAGATGAGAAGCCGAAAGCGCCAGAGCCTAGCTACACCGGCCCACGCCAGTTAGTGGGTGATATGGCGGAAGCGGAAGCTGAGCGCAAAGTAAACGATGCGCGTGTCGCTGAAGAAAAAGCAGCTGCGCAGAAGGCCCAGGCAGCTAAAGCGGCTGAAGAAGCTGCGAGCAAGAAAGAAGCCGCTGCTAAGAAGCCAGCTGACGCCAAGCCGAAAGCTGAAAAGGCGCCTGTAACGCCTGCTCTCGACGTGCCTAATCTGCAAATCGACGATACCCCGTCGGGCGACGACATGCCGCCAGCGCCGCCGAAAGAAGGCCGCTCTGACCGCCGTACCGCGCCGCCGAAGAAAACGGCAGCAAAGGCCAAAGGTCGTCGTGACGATGAAGATCGTGGTGAGCGTGAAGAGCGTAAGCGTGGCGGCGGTGGCAAGAAGGTAAAACGTGCCGAGCAACGTCGTGGCGGTCGCCGTGGTGGCAACCAGACCGGCAATGGCAAGCACGCCTTCCAGAAACCGACCCAGCCGATCGTGCGTGAAGTGTCGATCCCTGAGTCTATCAGCGTGGCGGAATTGGCCGACAAAATGTCGATCAAGGCCAACGAAGTGATCAAGGCCATGTTTAACATGGGCGCAGCGGTCACCATCAACCAAACCATCGATCAGGATACGGCTGCGATCGTGGTGGAAGAGATGGGCCACACGCCGAAGCTGGTGAAAGATGACGCGCTGGAAACGGAAATGCTCGAAGGCATCTCCTACGAAGGCGAAGAGATCACTCGTTCACCGGTCGTGACCGTGATGGGTCACGTCGACCACGGTAAAACATCGCTGCTGGATTATATCCGTAAAGCGAAAGTGGCCACCGGTGAAGCGGGTGGTATCACCCAGCACATTGGCGCGTACCACGTGGAAGATAACCACGGTGGCGTGACCTTCCTGGATACGCCTGGTCACGCGGCGTTTACCGCCATGCGTGCCCGTGGTGCCAAGGCAACGGACGTGGTCATTCTCGTTGTCGCAGCGGATGACGGCGTGATGCCGCAGACGATTGAGGCGATTGAGCACTCCAAAGCCGCTGAAGTACCCATGGTGGTGGCGGTGAACAAGATCGATAAGCAGGGCATCGATCTGGATCGCATCAAAAACGAACTTTCGCAGCACGGCGTTATTTCGGAAGAGTGGGGCGGTGATACTCAGTTCGTTCACGTGTCTGCTAAGACCGGTGAAGGTATGGAAGAGCTGCTGGAAGCGATCCAGCTGGCCTCCGAAGTGCTTGAGCTGAAAGCTGTGCCTTCCGCACCAGGTAAAGGTGTTGTGGTTGAATCACGCCTTGATAAAGGACGTGGTCCGGTCGCTACTGTGTTGGTTCAAAACGGCACGCTGAGAAAGGGCGATATCGTCCTGGCTGGCCTGCACTACGGCCGCGTACGTGCGCTGACCAACGAACTTGCCCAGCAAGTCGATGAAGTTGGCCCGGCCATGCCGGTCGAGATTCAAGGCTTGGGTGGCACGCCGGATGCCGGTGACGACTTCATGGTCGTGGCCGACGAGAAGAAAGCCCGCGAAGTGGCTAACTTCCGTCAAGGCAAATACCGCGAAGTGCGCCTGGCGCGTCAGCAGAAGGCCAAGCTGGAGAACATGTTCAGCCAGATGGGTCAAGACGAAGTGGCCAAGGTCAACATCGTCCTCAAAGCCGACGTACAAGGCTCGCTGGAAGCGATCAAAGGCGCCCTGGAAGAGCTCTCCACTGATGAAGTCGAAGTGGCTGTGGTCTCCTCGGGTGTGGGCGGTATCACCGGTACCGATGCCAACTTGGCGCTCGCGTCAGAAGCCATTGTGGTCGGCTTTAACGTCCGTGCCGATGCCGCTGCCCGTGAGATCGTTGAGCGCGAAGGCCTGGATCTGCGTTACTACAGCGTTATTTACCAATTGATCGACGAGGTCAAGCAGGCGATGAGCGGTATGCTCGCACCTGAGTGGAAAGAAGAGATCGTCGGTATTGCTGAGGTGCGCGATGTCTTCCGTGCGCCGAAGATTGGTGCTATCGCTGGCTGTATGGTCATCGAAGGCAACGTTCATCGTAATAAGAAGATCCGCGTATTGCGTGATGACGTGGTGATTTACGAAGGCGAGCTCGAATCGCTGCGCCGCTTCAAAGACGATGTGCAGGAAGTGCGCAACGGCATGGAGTGTGGCATCGGCGTGAAGAACTACAACGATGTCCAAGTCGGCGATAAGATCGAAGTCTTCGACCAAGTGAAGGTCGAGCGTAGCCTGTAAGGCTGCGAGGAGCTAACCATGCGCGAATTTAAGCGTACCGACCGGGTAGCCGACCAGCTCCAGAAGGAGCTGGCGGTACTGATTCAGCGTGAAGTGAAAGACCCGCGTTTAGGCATGGTCACGGTCAGCGGTGTTACCGTTAGCCGTGACCTTGGCTATTCCGATGTCTATGTCACTCTGCTGGGTGAGCAAGAGCCCGAGCGTATTAAGGAAAACCTGCAGGTGCTGAAGCGTGCGGCTGGTTTTCTAAGAAGTCAGATTGCTAAGCGTATCAAGCTTCGCCACGTGCCAGAACTACGCTTTCATTTTGATGAGAGCGTCGTGCGTGGTCAGCAGCTCTCTTCATTGATTGATGAAGCGGTGACGACGGATCGCGCCCGTCATCATGACGACGAGGACGATGCCGCTGCCAGTGAGGAAACTCGCTAGTGGCACGTCAACGCCGTGGTTTACCGGTTAATGGCGTGCTGCTGCTGGATAAGCCTAAGGGCGTTTCCAGCAACCATGCGCTGCAGCGTGTTCGTCGGCTGTTCCAGGCTCAAAAAGCTGGGCATACCGGCACGCTAGATCCTATGGCAACCGGCTTATTGCCGATTTGCCTTGGGGAAGCCACTAAGTTCTCGTCGCACTTGCTTGAAGCCGACAAGGTGTATCGCACCCGGGTAGAACTGGGGGTAATCACCGATACCGGCGATGCGGAAGGCTCGGTGATGGAGCAGCATGAAGTTCCCAGCCTAAGCGTCGATGATGTGGAAGCTGTGCTCACCCGTTTTCGCGGTGAGATTGACCAAGTGCCGCCCATGTATTCGGCGCTAAAGCATCAGGGCAAAAAACTCTACGAGCTGGCCCGTGAAGGCAAACACGTAGAGCGTGCAGCACGGCGGATAAGCGTGTATGATGCGCGCCTGCTATCGTTTGAAGGCACTGCTTTCGAGCTGGAAGTCAGCTGCAGTAAAGGCACTTACATCCGCACGTTAGCCGAAGATATCGGTAAAGCGTTGGGCTGTGGTGCGCACATCAGTCAACTAAGAAGGCTCAAAACGGGGCCTTTTTTAGCCGATGCGATGTGGACATTAGAGGCCTTGGAAGCGTTGGCGGACCAAGCCGCACTGGAAGCTGAACTGATGCCTGTGGATGTGCTGGTCGATCATTTGCCGTCATTGACGGTGGACGATACTGCCCATAGCCGCTTGGCCCATGGTCAGCCTGCCACGCTAACCACCGGCACGCTTGCGCCAGAGGCGTTAGCTAGACTTTATTACGCCGAGACGTTTATCGGCCTTGGTGTAGTGAAAGGTGCCCAGGAAGTGGCGCCTAAGCGGCTGTTAAGTACCGTCGCTATCTCGTAAGGCCTGTTGCAAGGACGCCGCAGACTACGTGAAAATAGTAAGATGCAAGACGCACATAGTAGCTTGAGACTGCAAATATGCGTGGTCTCACCCATTCATTTTTAGGCATATTGCTTACTGGAGATACAGATGGCTTTAACCGCTGAGAAGAAGGCCGAGATCGTCACTGAATACGGCCGCGGCGATAACGATACCGGTTCCCCTGAAGTGCAGGTTGCACTGCTGAGCGCCAACATCAATGGCCTGCAGGACCACTTCAAGACCAACAAGCAGGATCACCACTCTCGTCGTGGTCTGATCCGCATGGTTAACCAGCGTCGTAAGCTGCTGGACTACCTAAAGCGTAAAGATTTCGAACGCTATCAGTCTCTGATTCAGCGTTTAGGTCTGCGTCGTTAAGCGTTAACGGCAACGATTAGAAACGGGCAGCTCCCAAGGAGCTGCCCGTTTTTTTATGTTTCGAGTTGACGACGAGAGGGAACAGGTAGCCCTAACGCGCTCCAGCGCCTAGAATGGTAACGAGTCAAAACGACCTAAACGAATAGACAAGTAGATATTGATAATGCTGAAGGAAGTCGCTGTGAATCCGGTAAAGAAAACGTTCCAGTACGGTCGTAGCACCGTCACGCTCGAAACCGGGCGTATTGCTCGCCAAGCTACCGGCGCTGTCATGGTAACAATGGATGACACCGTCGTACTGTGTACCGTGGTTGCTCGAAAAGAAGCTAACCCGAGCCAGCCCTTTTTCCCCCTCTCGGTACACTACCAAGAGAAAACCTACGCAGTGGGCAAAATTCCTGGCGGCTTCTTCAAGCGCGAAGGGCGCCCCACTGAAAAAGAGACGCTAACCTCGCGCCTGATTGACCGCCCTATCCGCCCGCTGTTCCCCAAAGGCTTTATGAACGAAGTGCAGGTTGTCTGTACCGTTCTCTCTACCGATCGTAACCACGATCCGGATATTGCCGCTTTGCTTGGCACCTCCGCCGCGCTGAGTATCTCTGGCGTACCGTTTAGTGGCCCGATTGGCGCAGCCCGCGTTGGCTTTAACGAAGAACAGGGTTACTTCCTCAACCCGACGGTTGAAGAACTGGCCACCTCTGAGCTCGACATGGTCGTCGCCGGTACTGAAAAAGCCGTGCTGATGGTTGAGTCCGAAGCCAAAGAGCTGCTTGAAGACGAGATGCTGGGTGCCGTACTGTTCGGTCACCAGGAGATGCAGGTCGCTATCAGTGCGATCAACGAGCTGGTCGCCGAAGCGGGCAAGCCGCGCTGGGAATGGCAGGCCGCTGAAGAAAATGTGGCGCTCAAAGCCGCCATGGCCGATGCCTTTGAAGCTAAAGTGGGCGACGCCTACCGCATCACCGACAAGATGCAGCGCCAAGATGCGTTAGCTGAGCTGAAAGCTCAAGCCATTGAGCAGCTGGCAGCCGATGAAGGCGAACCGGTAAATGACAAGTTCAGTAAAGATGACGTGAAAAGTGCCTTTGCTGGTTTGGAAAAACGCGTTGTCCGTTCACGCGTTGTAAAAGGCGAGCCGCGTATTGACGGTCGTGATAACCAAACCGTGCGCCCCTTGGCCATCGAAGTTGGTGTGCTGCCAAAAGCGCACGGTTCTGCCATCTTTACGCGTGGTGAGACCCAGGCGATTGCCGTGGCGACGCTGGGCACGCTGCGTGACTCTCAGCTAATCGAGTCGCTGGAAGGTGAGCGCAAAGATCGCTTTATGCTGCACTACAACTTCCCCCCTTACTCAGTAGGCGAAGCTGGCTTCATGGGTGGCCCGAAGCGTCGTGAAATCGGTCACGGTCGCCTGGCGCGTCGTGGCGTGCAGGCCATGCTGCCTGCCGAAGACGCTTTCCCGTATACCATTCGTGTAGTGTCTGAAATCACCGAGTCTAACGGTTCAAGCTCGATGGCCTCTGTATGTGGCTCTTCGCTGGCCTTGATGGACGCGGGTGTGCCGTTGAAAGCACCGGTCGCTGGTATTGCCATGGGCTTGGTGAAAGACGCCGATGGCTTTGCCGTCTTGACCGATATCCTGGGTGACGAAGATCACCTTGGTGATATGGACTTTAAAGTGGCCGGTTCGGAAGAGGGCATCACCGCCCTGCAGATGGACATCAAGATCGAAGGCATCAACGAAGAGATTATGGAGCTCGCGCTGCAACAAGCACTGACCGCGCGTCTGAGTATTCTCGAGCAAATGAATGTCGTGATTAGCCAGAGCCGTAGCGATGTCTCCGACAACGCACCGTCGATGGCCACCATCAAAATCGATCCTGACAAAATCCGTGACGTTATCGGTAAAGGCGGCGCGACGATTCGCAAAATTTGCGAAGACACCGGCGCATCCATCGATCTCGACGACGATGGCACCGTCCGTATCTATGCGGAAGATAAAGCCGCTGCGAAACGTGCCATCGATACCGTACTGGCGATTACCGCCGAAGCGGAAATTGGCAAGCTGTATAACGGCAAGGTCGTACGTATTGCCGACTTCGGTGCGTTTGTTAACATCATGCCGGGAACCGATGGCCTGGTACACATCTCGCAGATCGTTGCTGAGCGCGTTAATAACGTGCGCGACTTCTTGAACGAAGGCGACGACGTGATTGTTAAGGTACTGGATATCGACAACCGCAACCGCGTGAAGCTGTCGATGAAAGAGATCACCGAAGAAGAGAAAGCTGCTTTTGCCGCAGAAGCAACAGAAGCCGAAGCCACGATTTAATCAGTTCAATTTAAATCGCTAATTAGGTTTTTGTTATCGCCCTCGTAGCCTCTGGCTGCGGGGGCGATATTTTTTGGTTAGGATTAGTTTTATTAGAGATTGTTTTATTAGAATTTATTTTGCTCGATAAGGTTTTGTTCGGTAAAGGTTTTTAAGCGGTTACTTAGAGAGCGTTAGGGAGCAGTAAATGGAGCAGGAACAAGCGCCACGCTGGTGGGCGGTGGTGGCCGTAATGATCGGCATTTTTTTATTGGTGACCGCTGAACAGCTGCCGATTGGGCTGCTTTCTCAAGTGGCCGCTTCAATGGGTGTTACGCCAGGTATGGCGGGCTTGATGGTCACCGTATCTGGCGTCGTCGCTGCCTTTTCAGCCCCGCTGTTACCGGTCGCGGTGGGGCGCTTGGATAGGCGCATCATGCTCACGGTATTGATGATCGTCATGGTAGCCGGGAGTGTGTTGTCGGCCCTGGCGAGCAGTTTCATACTGCTGCTTGCCGCTCGGGTGTTGGTGGGGCTTAGTATTGGTGGGTTTTGGGCCGTTGCCGGCAGTATTGCCCCGCGCCTAGTGCCTGAAGCGCAGGTGCCAAAAGCAATGACGATGATCTTTGGTGGCGTCGCGGCGGCCTCCGTGTTGGGTGTGCCGCTAGGCACGCTGTTGGGGGATCTAAGTAACTGGCGGGTCGCCTTTGGCGCGCTGGGCGTTTTTAGCCTACTAACGGCGATTGCGCTGTGGTGCTGGCTGCCGCCATTACCACCAAGGGAACCGGTGCGCCTGCGGGTATTGGCGCAGCAATTCAGCAATCGCGGTGTGCGGGTAGCGGTGTTAACCACGGGCTTTGTGGTGGTTGGCCACTTTGCCGCCTACACCTTTATTAGCCCCATTCTGCAAGAGATCAGCGGTATTTCCCAACGCCACGTGGGCAGCTTGCTACTGCTCTATGGGGCGGCGGGTATTTTGGGCAATATCGCCGCCGGAATATTTGCCGGGCGCCACCCTTACCGCGCCGTGCTGGCGATTCCCAGCCTGTTGCTGCTTGTTGTGGCGGTGTTCCCCGTGCTGGGTGTGCAGCCGAGCAGCGGCGTTATGTTGTTGATGGCGTGGGGGGCGGTATTTGGCAGCGTCTCGGTCAGCATTCAGACCTGGATTTTACGCACCGCGCCCAATACCGAGGCCGCCACGGCTTTGATGGCCTTCACTTTCAATATGTCTATTGGTCTCGGGGCCATGCTGGGTGGGCGTATTGTCGATGGTACTAGCTTACCCATTGCCATGTGGGCGGCTTCGGGGCTATTCCTGCTGGGGGCACTATTGGTGCTGAGCACACCTGCCAGAGTGGTCGGTGAAAAGTCACGCTGATCAACTACAAGCCAAAAAAATGCCCCCGCCGTAACGGGGGCATAGGTGATTGGTTAACCGAAGACGTTTATTAAGAACGCTCAATGGCCAGCGCCACACCCTGACCACCGCCAATACACAGCGTCGCGAGACCTTTCTTAGCATCACGGGCGATCATTTCGTGCAGCAGTGATACCAGCACGCGACAGCCTGAAGCGCCAATCGGATGACCCAAGGCGATGGCGCCGCCATTGACGTTCACCTTGCTGACATCCCAGCCAAGCTCTTTATTGACGGATAACGCTTGTGCTGCGAACGCCTCGTTGGCTTCTGCTAAATCTAGATCATCCAAGCTCCAGCCAGCTTTCTCTAGGCAGCGGCGGGTAGCGGGTGCAGGACCAATCCCCATAATAGCCGGGTCAACAGCGGCGTTGGCGTAAGCGGCAATACGCGCTAGGGGCTCCAGGCCAAGCTCTTTGGCTTTCTCAGCGGAACAAATCATCACCACGGCCGCACCATCATTTAAAGAGGAGGCGTTACCTGCCGTAACGGTGCCATCTTTTTTAAATGCCGGCTTCATGCTCGCCAGTTTTTCGACGGTGACTTCGCGCGGGTTTTCGTCGGTATCAAAGACGACTGGGTCGCCTTTACGCTGAGGAATCTCTACCGGCACGATTTGGCTTTTGAATTTGCCCTCTTTAATAGCGTTCGCAGCGTTCTGCTGAGATTGAGCAGCAAATTTATCCATCTCTTCGCGGGTAATACCGTACTTCTCGGCTAAGTTCTCAGCGGTAATGCCCATGTGGTAGTCGTTGAACGCGTCCCACAGGCCGTCATGCACCATGGTATCGATGGCTTTCCAATCGCCCATACGCTGACCATTGCGGGAATTGGGCAGGACGTGGGGAGACGCTGACATATTTTCCTGGCCGCCAGCCAGAATCAGGTCGGCATCGCCGCAGCGAATTGCCTGTGTGGCGAGGTGAATCGCTTTCAGACCCGAGCCACATACTTTATTGATGGTCATGGCGGGTACCGAGGCCGGTAGGCCGCCTTTGATCGATGCTTGGCGAGCTGGGTTTTGGCCGACGCCTGCGGTCAACACCTGGCCTAGCAGTACTTCATCAACTTGGTCGGGGGCTACACCGGTTGATGAGAGGATATCTTTAATGACTAAAGCGCCAAGGTCACTTGCCGGGATGCCAGCCAGTGAACCACCAAAGGCACCAACAGCGGTGCGGCGCGCCGCAACAATGACTACTTCTTTCATAAGATGACTCCTGGAGTTAAATGCAGGCAGTCTGATTCCAGATGCCCGGTTGGCGTACTCTGTCAGCCGTACTCTTTTAGACGTGCTCTGTCAGCCGTCTCTTCAGCATAGGGGAAGGGTGTGCATTGCGGCAATACGCTTTTATAAGCAAATTAAAACGGGCCACAGAATGGCCCGTTTTAGAAAAGTGTGAAGTGTTCTACCTCTACGCTAACTGCACCGGAATAATATTACTGGTGTGGCTGACGTGGTTGCCTTCCTGGAGATACACCAGCGCGGGCTGATGCTTTTCCAATTCGGCTTCAGTGTAGTGGGCGTAGCTGCAGATAATAATGCGATGGCCAGGGGCGGCGAGGTGAGCAGCGGCGCCATTGATCGAGATCAGCCGAGAGCCTTCCTCACCGCGGATAGCATATGTGGTAAAACGCTCGCCGTTTTCGACGTTATAAATCTGAATCTGCTCGTTTTCGCGAATGCCCGCCATATCCAGCAGATCGCCATCGATGGCACAGGAGCCTTCGTAATTGAGCACTGCATGAGTAACGCTTGCCATGTGCAGTTTGGCTTTGAGCATAATGGTATGCATGGGAGTTCCTCTATGACCGGTTGTTAGTTTATTGGCTGGCAGAGCTGGTAGTGCTGCCTGGGAGTTGTACCGTCACGTTGTCGATCAATCGCGCTGGGCCTAGCTTGGCGGCGGTCAGCAGTATCGCTTGGCGAGTGGTGGGACTCACTGGCGCGAGCGTGGTCTCACGTAGTTCCAGATAGTCCGGCGTAAAGCCCGCTTCATAGAGCGCGGTTTTGCCTTGCTTAAGGGCTGTTTCGATAGCCGCGCCGTGTTCAAGGCTATCGCGTAGCGTACACAGCGTGCGATATAGCGCGGGCGCTTTCGCACGCTCCTCGCTGCTTAAATAACCATTTCGTGAGGACAGTGCGAGACCATCCTCGGCACGCACGATCGGCACACCGATAATCTCGATGGGCATGTGCAGATCCCGCACCAGCTTGCGAATGACAGCAAGCTGTTGGTAATCCTTTTCGCCGAAGCAGGCAATGTCTGGCTGGACGAGGTTGAACAGCATGCTGACGACGGTAGAAACCCCGTCGAAGTGGCCAGGACGCGAGCCACCGCACAACCCCTCGCCGACGACGGGTACATGAACACGGGTTTGAGCATCCAAGCCGTTTGGATAAAGTGAGCTCACCGCAGGTGCAAACAGCACGTCACAGCCAGCCTCAACCAACTGCGCCTGGTCGGCGTTAAAGGTCCGCGGATAGCCGTCTAAATCTTCCCCTGGGCCGAACTGCATCGGGTTGACAAACAGGCTTGAGACCACGATATCGGCGTGCTGGCGCGCGCAGGCCACCAGCGCTAAATGCCCCGCATGCAGGTTGCCCATCGTGGGCACCAGGGCAATACGCTGGCCGTGCTGACGGTATTCCTGCAGCGTACTGCGTAGCTGATCAATGTCTCGCAAAGTGCGCATAATCGAGGTGTCTTCTTCTAAAAGCGGTTTTCAAAAACGGTATTTAAAAACAGTGCTCTGGGGCCGGGAACGTGCGCGATTTGACCGCTTCGTGGTAATGCTGGAAGGCTGTTTGAATACAGTCAGCGTCGGCCATAAAGTTTTTCACGAAGCGAGGTGTACGGCCATGGGTAACACCGAGTACATCGTGCATCACCAGGATCTGACCGTCGGTATCGGGCCCTGCACCAATACCGATGACTGGAACATCCAGCGCTTCGGTTACCGCTTTGCCCAGACTCGCGGGAACGCACTCAAGCAGAATCACCGAGGCGCCTGCCTCAACGAGGACTTTGGCATCATTAATGATCCGCTCAGCGTGAGCGGCATCGCGGCCCTGCACTTTATAACCGCCTAGCTGGTGCACGGTTTGTGGGGTTAAGCCAAGGTGGGCGCAGACCGGTACGCCGCGGCGAGTCAGTTCACGAATGCCATCGGCCATCCAGGCTTCGCCTTCCAGTTTGACCAATTCCGCACCCGCACGCATGACGGCGGCTGCATCTTCCAGCAGACGCTCAGTAGTGGCGTTGCTCATAAATGGCAAATCAACCATCAACAGGCTGTGGCCTTTACCGCGCGCTGCACAGCGAGTGTGGTAAACGATGTCTTCAATAGTGACAGGTAAGGTGCTGTTATGGCCTTGTAATACCATGCCTAGCGAATCACCGACCAGCAGTACATCAATGCCTGCCTGGCTTGCCGCGTGGGCAAAGGAAGCATCGTAAGCGGTCAGGCAACTGAACGTCTCGCCAGCCTGCTTGTAGGCCTGCAGCGTGCTTAGAGTGACGGTTTTCATGGCGTGCTCTCTTTATACAAGGCCACTGCGACATAGGCAGCGGCCATTATTGACGCTGCATCCCTGCATGCGCGAAGTGGCGTAACCGGCAATTGTTACCTGAATGGGGTGTCGGTGTCGAGATATGTGTCAGATGGTAGCATTGAGCGCACGCTAGGCGTCGGGGAGTCGTTCCAAACCTTGGTCTTCAACGCGTTTAAGCCATGCTGATAGCGGCTGTTGGAAGAGGTTGAGTGAGGGCGCGATCTCTGCGAGCGGTAGCAGTACAAAGGCTCGGGCGGTCATTTGCGGGTGGGGGACTTGTAAGCGTGGCACGTCGATAGCGTTGTTGGCGTAGAGCAGCAGGTCAAGATCAAGCGTGCGGGGCCCCCAGTGGCGCTGGCGACGGCGGCGATGCTGTTGTTCCAGCGCCTGCAGCTGGTCGAGCAAGGCCAGTGGCGAAAGGCATGTTTCCAGCGCTACCACGGCATTGATAAAGTCCGGCTGGTCTTGCGGCCCCACAGGGCGGCTGGCATACAGTGATGACGCCGCCACCAAACGGCTGAGTGGCAGCGTGGCAAGCTCTTTAAGCGCCTCGCGAAGCTGCTCTACGGGCAACTCAAGATTGCTGCCGAGGCCAACATAGGCGAGTTGAGGAGAGGTGCCCACGCCCAGTCTGGCTACTCTGTTGCCCGCGGCTTACGCCGCCGTTTGCGCCGACCATCACCTTGGCTAGCCGGGTCGCCGCCGACTTTTTGCAGCAAGCGACGCTGTTCGTGTTCATCACCACGCTGAAACGCGGTCCACCAGTCGCCTAAACCGCGCGGAATTTCACCCGCCTGTTCGCGCAACAGGAGCAGGTCGTAGCCCGCTCGGAAGCGTGGGTGCTCACGGGTTTGAAAGGCTTTTTTACCGCGTCGCTGGGGCAGTCGCTGCTGTAACTCCCAGATTTCCCGCATGGGAATACCAAAGCGCTTAGGTATCGACGTGAACTCTAACTGGCGGGACACCACCTGTTGAGCGGCTGCTTGAAGCGCGGGTATCGGCGGCATGCCCTCTTGCTCCAGCACTTCCTGGCGCTGTTTGACCGGTGCCCACAAGAATGCTGCCAGCAGGAAGGCCGGGGTGACGGGGCGCTCTTCGGCAATGCGCTTATCGGTGTTGGTCAGCGCTTGCTCAATCAATTCTTCAGCCCAGGCGGCATCAGCCATGGCTTCTTCGGCTTCGGGGAACAGCATGCCAAACAGACCGTAGTGGCTGAGTAGACGAAACGTGACTAAGCCATGACCCGACATAAACAGCTTGAGCACTTCATCGAATAGCCGCGCCGGAGGAATTTGCAGCAGCAGCGGCGCCTGATCGTACATTGGCGCTTCGGTGGCGGGGTCTAGCGTGAAATCGAGCTTAGCCGCAAAGCGCACCGCGCGTAGCATCCGTACCGGGTCTTCGCGGTAACGCGTCGCCGGGTCGCCAATCAAGCGCAGGGTGCGGGTTTCGATATCCCGGGCACCATTGGCAAAATCGGTAATGCTGAAGTCAGCGATATTGTAGTAGAGCGCGTTAACGGTGAAGTCGCGCCGCAGCGCATCCTCTTCGATGTTGCCCCATACGTTGTCGCGCAGCAGTAGCCCTTCATCGGACTGGTGGGCAATATGATCGCCATGCTCGTCTTGGGGTTTGCCACGAAAGGTGGTGACCTCAATAACCTCACGGCCAAAGCGTACGTGGACAATCCGAAAACGGCGACCGATCAGACGCGAGTTGCGAAATAAATCGCGAACCTGCTCGGGAGTGGCATTTGTCGCAACGTCGAAATCCTTGGGCATCTTGCCCAGCAGCGCGTCACGAATGCAGCCGCCCACCAAATAGGCATCGAACCCTGCGCCGCTAAGGCGGTAAAGCACTTTTAACGCGGCATCACTAATATGCTGGCGAGAAACAGGGTGCTCGGAGCGTGGGATATTACGTGGAGAGAGAACGGTGGT
Source organism: Halomonas sp. NYA30 (assembly GCF_976980765.1). Lineage (NCBI taxonomy): Bacteria > Pseudomonadati > Pseudomonadota > Gammaproteobacteria > Oceanospirillales > Halomonadaceae > Halomonas > Halomonas sp. NYA30. The sequence goes on from NZ_OZ334477.1 coordinate 380,447, forward strand.
GGTGCTCTCTTGGGGATCGAGCAAGGTTTTCAATTGCTCCCCCGGGCTGTGTAGTAAACGGGTAAATCCTTTAAACATGCGATAATTTCAACTCGCAGGGTACGAAAAGATAGCCATTAGTAAGTACTTCAAGCGAGTACTGAACATAAACAATTAGTGGCTGAGTGTAGCCGACCCTTGATGGCTTGCAAAGAGTGGCTTGCAAAGCACTTGACGCTAACGTGTGTAAACTCAAGACTCAGACACGGAAAAGGGAGGCTAAGAGAGCCTCCCCTATTAAGCAATTAATCAGCGTCCATGCTGCTGTTTTTCTTCATGATGGCACATCGCCCTGAATACGCACCGCAGTCGGTAGGCGTAAGGATCACGATAGTTCCGACCGCCTCGTATTCAAAACAATAATCCAACCGCGAACTATTCTCCCCCCGGGGAATTATTATTGGCGCCGGGGTGTACACACTGACTGCTTTTGTTGTTGTTAGGATGCAAATTGTTGTGTACGTCGCGTCCTTTCGGGCTACTTACTACATTATTGTTGTTGTCAGCGCCTGTGTTGCTTGCGCCAGCAAGTAATGAGATTCAAGCCTATTATTCTTGTTAGTACCTTTATCTCTACCTGGCCCTGTTGTTTTTGTTTTGGCTCAGGTTAGGGCGAGGTCGTGTTGTTTTTGTTGGTGACCTACCGCTATGCCCAGTTTGTTTTTCTTACCCAGTAATACTGCAGGCGGTGTGCCATCTAATGGATAAATTATAAATTTCAAAAGGTTGGCGTTTTTTATAATAAAGAGGAACTTTGCAGCTCGAGAAGTGTTACCCCTTTTGCGGTCGTTTGTGCATGTTGTTGTGTGGGAAGGTAACAGTACCGGCGTCGCCGCGAATAGATAATTTCTTATTTAAATCAGTGTATTAGACGATAGTCTTAGGTGGATGATTGAAGCCGTTACCTAAGCCTTTAGCCTGGGCGACGAGCGGTTTTTTTACGCGGTATACCAAGCCGCTGGCGCCGTTCCCAAAGGTTTTTCCGGCTGATACCAAGTTTTTGGGCCAGCTCGGTTTCACTCATTTGATCCTGATGTTCGAGCACAAAATGCTGAAAATAATCCTCTAAGGAGAGGTCATCTTCATTCTCTTCAGTGATTTTGTCTGGGCTGCCACCGGTAGCCGAGGCGTTAGTGGATGGCGCATGAGGGCGAGCCGTAATGGGCGCCAGGCCCAAGTCATCCGGGTGTATCAAGTGTCCTTCCGCAAGAATCACCCCACGTTCCAGGGCGTTCTCCAGCTCACGTACATTGCCCGGCCATGGGTAATCACGCAGGTCTTGGCGGGCTGCACGGGATAGGCGCAGCCCCGTGCGTTCGTGACGCTTACACGCCTTATCGAGCAGAATATCGGCGATCTCCAGCACGTCATCTTCACGCTCGCGTAGCGGCGGCAGCTCGATTTGCATCACGTTCAAGCGGTAGTAAAGGTCGAGGCGGAACTCGCCGGTTTTTGACAGTGCGCGCAGGTCGCGATGGGTCGCGGCAATCAAGCGGACGTTAACGTGGCGGGTTTCTACCGAGCCAATTTTACGGATTTCACCCTCTTGCAGCACGCGTAACAGACGCGCCTGAGCATCTAGCGGTAGCTCGCCAATCTCATCAAGGAACAGTGTGCCGCCATCGGCAGCTTCCACCAGACCGGTGCGCGCCGCGCTGGCGCCGGTAAAGGCGCCTTTTTCGTGCCCGAACAACTCGGATTCAATCAGCGTTTCGGGGATCGCCGCACAGTTCACGCTTATGAGCGGCGCTTTGGCCCGCTTGCTTTGTTGGTGAATAGCACGTGCCACTAGCTCTTTGCCGGTGCCCGACTCGCCTAGGATCAAGACGGTGACATCCGCTGGTGCGGTTTTACGAATGCGGGTGTAAACCTGCTGCATGGCAACGCAGTTGCCGATCATGGTTTGTCGTCCACCACCTGCGTCAGTGATATCCGGCGGCGGACTCTGCTGGTTTGACTGCTTATGCAGGATCCGCTCAACGGTTTCCAGTAGCTCGGCGTGGTCAAACGGCTTAGCAACGTAGTCCACGGCGCCCAGTTTGAGCGCCTCCACTGCAGAGCGCATGCTGGCGTAGCTGGTCATGATCAGTACTGGCACGGGCGCCGCAGCAGCAATCAAGGAAGTGCCTGGCTCGCCCGGTAAGCGCAAGTCGCTGATGATGAGATCAAACCCTATGAGTTCAAGCTGGCAGGCCTCCTCAGCACTGCCTGCTTCGCTGACCGTATAGTCGTGGCGTTCCAGTAGTCGCTTTAGCGCGCTGCGAATAATCGCTTCATCTTCAACAATCAGAATCCTTGGCATGAGCTGGCTGATTATCCTGTTGGTAAAGCGGCAGCCATAACGTAATGGCAGTGCCGCGAGGCTGTCCGGGCGGTGGCGAGGCCACGTCTATTTTACCCTGATGCTCATTGATAATTTGATAAGCCAACGAAAGACCCAGGCCGGTGCCTTCGCCAGCTGGCTTAGTGGTAGTAAAGGGCTCAAATAAGTGGTCGCGCACCCGAGGATCAATCCCCTGGCCGTTGTCCGTAATACGCCACCAGGCGAGCTGGTCATCGCACCCGGCGTCAATGTGCACTTGCCCGCCTTGGCCACAGGCATCCCGGGCGTTGCTGAGTAGATTGACCATGACCTGGGTTAATCGCTGAGCATCGCCGCGAACCACCAAGTCGTCGGGCGTATCATTGGTTAAAGTAACATCCTCTCCCGAGCGGGCGAGGTGGATCAAGTGCAACGCATCGTCGCTGATCGATGCGAGCGCGACCGGCGAGGTAGGGAGCGGCACCGATTGACGCCCGCCGTGGGCAAAACCGACCAGCGAGTTGACGATTTTGGTCACCCGCTGGGTCAGCTGCTGAATCTGATCGGCAGTCTCCAGCAGCGCTGGATCATTGGTGTCGTAGCGAAGGTTCTGCGCCAGTGACGAGATGCCGGTAATGGGGTTGCCGATTTCATGGGCGACCCCAGCGGCTAATTGACCAATCGAGGCGAGCCGCGCCGCATGCACCAGCTCATCTTCCAGCCACTTCATCTCGGTATGGTCTTCAATCAAAATGACGCTGCCACCACGGCTATCATGGCCGCTGAGAATGGCTTTGTGCAGGGTCAGAAAGTAGTCCTTGCCGTGTAACGTGACAGCCTGTTTGTAGAGTGGCGTTGACGTGGCATCTAGCACGCTGCCCAGCAAACTTGGCCACGGGGCGGGTAGGCTGTCACGGCGTGAGCCGATCACGCTTTCACCGCTGATACCTGAAAGTTGCGAGAGCGCCTGGTTCCACATCAGCAGCTCATCATCATCGCCCAATACGCACAGCCCCACCGGTAAATAGGCCAACGTCTGGCGGTGGTGGCGGCGCAAGCCGTCAAGTTCACGGGCTAACCCTGTTAGCCGTGAGCGGTAGGCTTCCAAGCGGCTCTCGACAAAGTGAATGTCGTCGGTTTCAGGAGTGTCGTCGTGACGGTAGGGCAGATAACGGTCAACGATATCCCGCGCCACAGAAGGCCCCATCAACCCAGAAAGATTGGCCTGAATACGGTCACGTAAGCGGCGCAGCGCGTAGGGGCGGCGCTCTTGGGGCGTTAAGTTGAGCGCTTTCAAGGCGCGGGCGACTTCACGGCTGGCGGCTTCATCGCCAAGTGCCTGGGCTAAGTGGGTGGAAAAATCACTGGCTGTCGCGGCTTCTAAGGGGAAGCGTTTGGAGCGAATCACCGCATCGACCGAGCACGCCTCCGCGGCGGATTGCTCCCCTTCAGAGATGCGCGTAAACAGTGAGATCACAATCAAGAGCAGGATATTGACGGCTAACGACAGCAGCGTGACGTTGTACCACAGTGGTGCATCGGCGGCAGTGAGCGGTGTAAAGGGGAGCGCCGGGGCTGGGAGTGAGAGCATAAGGGGGAGCCATAGCCCCCACAGCCATACGCTAACGCCTGCGCTCAAGCCCACAATCATGCCTTTGCGGTTAGCGCCCGGCCAATAGAGCAGCGCCAGCATACCGGGCAGACACTGGGCCATACCTACAAAGGCCGCCAGTCCCAGGCCAATTAAGCCGTGGTAGCGGCCTACCCACTGATAAAATAGCCAGCCACCGATAATCACCGCAACGACTAAGCCACGTCGCAGCCAAAGTAGCCAACCATAGAGGTCACTACGTGCTTCAGGCGGTCTTGCCACCAGCACAATGTGATTCAACACCATGCCGGAGAGCGCCAGCGCAATCATAATCATGGTGCCGCTGGCGGCGGCAAGGCCGCCGATAAAGGCCAGTGCGCCGACCCACCAATGTTCGGTCATCAGGTACGCGGCGTAGGCAGCGATGGGTATATCGGGATTAACCGACTGAGCCGCCCACCAGATCAGCGGTACGGGCAGCGCCATGAGCAGAAGAAATAGCGGCAGCGTCCAGCTGGCTTGTAGCAGGGTGTGCCGCGACAGGCTTTCCGCGAAGCTGATATGAAATAGGTGCGGCATCATAAACGCAGCGGCGAAGAACAGTAGCAGTAGGGTGCGCCACTGGGCGGGGTCAAACTTAGGGGTCTGCTGTTGCAGGGCTGCGCCGGGGCCTTCCAACCACAGCTGAAGATCACCCGGGCCGTCAAACACCACCCATAGTGCCACCGCTCCGAGTCCTAGCATGGTCAGCAGCTTGACGATAGATTCAAACGCAATGGCGCTAAGCAGCGTGTCGTGGCGCCCATGAGACTGGCTACGGCGCGCACCGAAAATGACTGCAAAGGCAGCAATAACCGCGCAAAAAAGCAGGGCCACGCTGCTGCCCGCTTGGCTAGCGGTGATGATATTGACGGCTTCGCTCAGGGTTTTTACTTGAATACCCAGTAGCGGCAGCACCGCCAGTAGACTAACAAGGGTGACCAGCGTGCCCGCCCACCGCGAGCGAAAGCGAAAGGCAAACAGGTCTGCCAGCGACGTTAATTGATAGGTACGGGTGATGCGCTGGATCGGCACCAGCAGTACGGGCGCCAGCAAAAAAGCACCCGCCGCGCCCAGGTAGTAGGCAAGGTAGCCAAACCCCGCGTTGGCAGCCATCTCCACGCTGCCATAGATTGCCCAGGCGCTGGCATAAACGCCCAGGGCAAGGGTGTAAACAACCGGGTGGCGAGTAATATGCACTGGCACCCAGCCACGCTCTACCGCAAAACCGCAGCCAAACAGCAGCGCCAGATAGCCCAGCCCAAGCAATAAGACGCTGACTATCTCAACGTGCATCTCAACGTTCATCAAGCTTCCTCTTCTGCTCCAGCCAGAGGGTGAGGGCAATCAAGCCGCCCCATATCGCAAATGGCCGGTACCAGGCAGACTCAGGGTCGCTCCAGCCATTCATCAGCAGTGGCGAGAGCAGGTAGCCGCCAAACACCAAAAACAGCATGATGCGATAGACGTACATATCAATCTCCTGCTGAACGTAAAGAGGGAGTTAAGCGGTGTGCCGTAGGCCGTAGCCGCGCCAATGACCAGTTCGCTACCGCCCAGTGTAACTGAGTCGCCGGGGGCTCGGAGGCAAGTTCCTGGGGTGGCGTTTGATCAAGTGCTTCCAACGCTTGAAAGAGCTGCTGGCGCACTTCCTGCTCGTCTTCTGCCAGGGCCGGGGCCAGGTTTTGCTTTGAGAGCTTTTGTCCTTCAGCAGTGACGATGAGCGGCAAGTGTAGGTAGCGCGGCTGCGGCAGTTGAAGCGCGTTCTGTAGTTGGCGCTGCCAAGGGGTGTTGTCGAGCAAATCGAGCCCGCGTACCACATCGGTAATCTGCTGCTCGGCGTCATCCACTACGACGGCGAGCTGATACGCCCATAGACCATCTTTGCGCTTTAATACCACATCGCCCAGTTCAGCGGGGTCAAACTGCTGTTCGCCGAACAGCCGGTCTTGCCAGCGGATAGGGCGCTCGCCAAGGTCGCTGCGCAGCCGCCAGGCCACCGGTTTATCCGCATCGCAAACGCCATTACGGCACCAGCCAGGGTAGATATCAAACGCCTGCCACTGCTTACGCGAACAACTGCAAGGGTAGGCAAGATCTAGCTGTATCAGCCGATCTAAAGCGTGTTGATACGCATCGCCACGGGTGTGCTGCCACATGACCTCCGCGTCCCACTCAAGACCAAAGGTTTCCAGCTGGCGCAAAATGGTGCTCGCTGCACCTTCAGGGCAGCGGGGTGGGTCAATATCTTCAATACGCACCAGCCACTGCCCATCGGCCGCGCGGGCATCTAGATAGCTGCCTAGGGCGGCAACCAGTGAGCCAAAGTGCAGCGGGCCAGAGGGCGTAGGCGCAAAGCGGCCACGATAGCGAGCAGAATTCTTCATAGTAGCGTCGTTGTAGGAAGCTTTCGTCATGCAAAAAAGTCATTAACAAAAACGGGCACCCTAAGGTGCCCGCGTTCGAATAGAACGTTCTTTTAGCGCTCAGCCGCCAAGCTGTTTTTCTTTCAGTTCTGCCAAGGTTTTGCAATCCACGCAGAGCGTAGCGGTGGGACGAGCTTCTAAACGACGGATACCGATTTCCACGCCGCAGGCTTCGCAGAAACCGTAATCGTCATCATCGATGTTATCCAACGTCTCATTAATTTTCTTGAGCAGCTTACGCTCGCGATCCCGGGTACGCAGTTCCAGACTAAAGCCCTCTTCCTGGGTAGCGCGGTCGGCGGGGTCGGCGTAATTATTCGCATCTTCCTGCAGGTGGCGTACGGTACGATCCACCTCTTCCATGAGATCCTGTTTCCAATCCAGCAGCAGCTGACGGAAGTGCGCTAGCTGCTGCTCGTTCATATACTCTTCACCCGGCGCTGGCTCATACGGGGTGAAGGACTTGGACGCTTCCGTTTTCTTTTCTGCTACTGGCATGGGACTGCCCCTTACATATGTGACTACTGATCGACCATGAGCGTATGTCACGATCTCACGCCAAAGGGATGCTTGTTTAGCTGAAAAATGGCTGGTTTGCAAGCATAATGGTGAGCTTTCTACGATTGTTTGACCTTGAATATGACTAGCGCCATGTTTTAGTTAGCTTTTCAATATTTGTTCAGTTTCAAAAATGATTAGATGAAGGAGCCGTTATGGCCTGGAATTCACGTGTCGATCACGTTGCCCCTTTTCGGGTCATGCATTTGCTGGAAATGGCCCAGGCGCGGGAAGCCGCCGGCCACGATGTGATTCATTTAGAAGTCGGTGAGCCGGATTTTGCTACCCCAGAGCCGATTATAGCCGCCGGACAGCAGGCGCTGGCCAGTGGTCATACCCGTTATACCCCCGCGGCAGGGTTACCTGCACTGCGTGAAGCAATTGCCGGACACTACGCTGAGCACTTTAATGCCACGGTAGATCCAGCGCGTATTTTGGTAACACCCGGTGCGTCAGGCGCATTGCTGCTGGCGAGCCAGCTATTAGTTGCAACGGGCTCGCGGGTGCTGATAGCCGACCCTAACTACCCCTGCAACCGTCACTTTATGGCGTTAGCTGGCGCTGAAATCGATGCGGTATCCGTGGGGCGTGATAGTGGCTGGCAATTGGATGCCGCCTTGGTGGTGCAGCATTGGCGTGAGAAGACGAGCCTTGCGATGCTGGCATCGCCCTCTAACCCCACCGGCCATACGTTGAGCGCGCCACAGCTTTCGGCAGTTTTGGCGGCCGTCGCCGAGCGCGAAGGCGAGGTCATCGTCGATGAGATTTATCAGGGCCTTAACTACGACGATGCGCCGCTCTCGGCGACTTCGCTCTCAGACAGTGCTTTCGTGGTGAATAGCTTCTCAAAATATTTCGGCATGACCGGTTGGCGCCTGGGCTGGTTGGTGGCGCCCGAGCATGCGGTAGAGCCATTAACCCGACTGGCGCAGAATATGTTCCTTGCCGCGCCAACGCCTTCTCAGCATGCCGCGCTGGCAGCATTTACGCCGGAATGCCGCGGGATTCTCGAACAGCGCCGTGAAACTCTGAAAGAGCGCCGTCAGGTGCTATTGAGGGGCTTGGCTAACTTAGGGCTGGCGCCGGATCTGCCGCCACAAGGGGCGTTCTATTTATGGCTGGATATCTCCCGCTACAGCCGCGATAGCCAATCTTTCTGTGAGCTCCTGCTGCTGGAAGAGAACGTGGCGATTACCCCCGGTATTGATTTTGCCGTGCGTGGCGGCGAACACCATGTGCGCATTGCCTTCACCAATGATGTGGCCCGCCTGGAAGAGGCGGTGGCGCGGATTGCCCGCTTTGTGGGCAGGTTGTGATGCTGGGCTATCCAGCGCTTGTACCGGGCATACTGCTCAAGCGCTATAAACGATTTCTTGCCGATGTTTTGTTAGATGATGGCCGCGAGGTGGTCGCGCACTGCCCCAATACCGGTTCGATGAAAGCAGTGAACGTGCCAGGATGCCGAGTGTGGCTGTCACCTAGCGATAACCCTAAGCGCAAGTTGGCCTGGACCTGGGAGTTTATCGAACTCCCGCAAGCTGATGGGCAGGTGGCGCTCGCCTCGGTGCATACCGGCCGGGCCAATCGCATTGTTGAAGCGGCGCTGGAGGCGGGGGCTTTGGCGCCGTTAGCAGGTTATGCCACCTTGCGCCGGGAAGTGAAAGTAGCCGGTGCCCGCCTCGATTTTAGGCTAGAGGATCCAGAGCGGGGGCGGGCGTATATTGAGGTGAAGCAGGTCACCCTGAAAGAGAAGGATGGCCACGGCTACTTTCCGGACTCGGTAAGCGTGCGCGGCACCAAACATCTGCATTCGCTGCGGTTACTGGCGGAGCAGGGTGAACGGGCAGTGCTCCTGTTTTGTGTTGCCCACGAAGGCATTGCTGACGTCGCTGCCGCTGCGCATATTGATGCGACGTACGCAGCGGCTCTGGCGGAGGCCGCGGCCAGCGGTGTGGAAGTGCTGGCCTATGGCATTGACATGGAGCGAGAGCAGGGAACCCCTACGGGTGTACGGTTAGCCCGTCATTTGCCTGTACGGTTGTAGCTGCCTATCTGGCTGTAGATAGTGCTTAACGATCAATATAAAAACGCTGAATAAAGTTCACCGGTTCAGGGGCGGCGTTGCGGTCGTAGCGCACGCTTAACTCGAAGCGCATGCTTTCATCTTCACGCATTGTGAAAGGTGCAAGATGGTAAGTGGCATCGCCGTCATGAACGGTGCGAAAGCTGAGGGATTCCTGAACCCCGGTTAAGCCGCTCACGTGACCCTGAACGCTGGCATTGACGGCGCGAGTACTGCCATCCTCCTGGCGCTCACGCACGCTAACATTGACCAAACCGCGGTTGACGCTGCGCTGGAGGTTGTTCGCTTGCGCTACTTCAGGCGTCAAAAAGCTGCTGTTCACCGCGCTGTAGTGAATCTCGTAGTCGCCCACCCGGGCGAACTGTTCCGCGTAGGCAGCCGTCGTGGCAAAAATAGTGGCGAAGAGCGTGCCGACAAGCGCGGCACTGATCATTAATCTGCGGAACATGTCGTGGCTCCTTGGGTTACGTTTAAACGCCATGAAAATCTAACGTCGGCGAACGCGGAAAATGGCAATTTCACCAAACAGATTGGGCCATAAGCGTGATTTCCAGTGGCCTTGATGATCCCCTACGCCCACCGCGCGATCAACAATCATCAGACCCTTCTCACGGCATAGATGCTCAAAGTCATTGAATGTCGACAGGTGGATGTTGGGCGTGTCGTACCAGGCGTGAGGCAGCGACTTGGAGACCGGCATATAGCCGCGCAGACCTAAATGAACACGGTGGCGCCAGTAGGCGAAGTTGGGGAAGGTGATAATGCCCTCTTCGGCGACCCGTAGCATTTCATCCAGCATCTTATCGGGGCGGCGCAGCGCCTGTAGTGCCTGGGTCATGATCACTTGATCATAGCTGTTGTCGCAAAAGCTGCTTAAGCCGTCGTCCAGGTTATGCTCAATCACACTCACACCACGTTCCACGCAGGCATTAATACCGTCATGGTCGATCTCCAGGCCATAGCCTGTCACGCCTTTATTGCGTGCCAGGGACTCCAACAGTTCCCCATCGCCGCAGGCAAGATCGAGCACGTGCGCCCCTTTAGGCACCCAGTCATAAATCAGTTCAAGATCGGCGCGCATCATGGCGTCTCCTCTGAGCCCGTTTCAGGTAGATTGAGCTCGCGGGCTGCGCGGTTCATAAAGGCGCTGACGATAGCGTCGTAGCGTGGCTCTGAGAGTAAGAAAGCATCGTGCCCGTGGGGCGACTCAATGTTGGCGTAGCTCACCGACTTGCCTGCACGGGTGAGAGCATCGACCAGCTCTCGCGAGCGTGAGGGTGGAAAGCGCCAGTCGGTGGTAAAGCTAACAATCAAAAATGGACACTGGGCTGGCGCCAGCGCCTGGGCAAGGTCGCCGCCCTGAGTGGCCGCTGGGTCAAAGTAGTCCAGTGCTTTGGTCATCAGCAGGTAGGTGTTGGCATCAAAAGCGGTGGAAAATGTGTCGCCCTGATAACGCAGATAGGACTCCACTTGAAACTCCACATCGAAGCCAAAATTAAGGTCGTCGCTGCGCAGGTCGCGGCCAAACTTGCTACCCATGGCGTCTTCTGACAGATAGGTGATATGGCCTACCATGCGCGCCAGCTTAAGCCCTCGTTTGGGGACGGTGTCGTGCTCAGCGTACCAGCCATCAAAAAACTCTGGATCTGAGCGAATCGCTTGGCGAGCCACTTCGTTAAAGGCAATATTCTGTGCCGAGAGCCGGGGCGTTGCTGCAATCACCACTGCATTGGCGACCCGCTCTGGATAAGTCATGGTCCACTGCATGACTTGCATGCCACCAAGGCTGCCACCGACGGCTGCAGCCCAGCGCTCAATGCCCAGTTGGTCGGCAAGCCGCGCTTGGCTGGCTACCCAATCGCTCACTGTCACCATGGGGAATTCCGGCCCCCACTGGCGACCGGTCTCGGGGTTGTGGCTAACTGGCCCAGTGCTGCCGTGGCAGCCGCCTAGGTTATTCAGCGAGACCACAAAAAAGCGATTGGTATCGATCGCTTTGCCGGGGCCAATATGGGCATCCCACCAGCCGGGCTTGCGATCGTCCTCGCTATGGTAGCCCGCCGCGTGGTGGTGGCCTGAAAGTGCGTGGCAAATCAGCACGGCGTTGCTACGCTCTGCGTTCAGCGTGCCGTAAGTTTCGTAAATCAGCTCATAGGCAGGCAGCACTTTGCCACACGCAAGTGCGAGGGGCGTGTCGAAGCGTGCTACGTGCGGAGTGACGAGGCCGACGGATGTCGTCGGCCGGTCTGCAAAGGCAAGAGTGTCTGAATCAGGCATTGAAGGCGCTAGTCCTGCTGAAGGTTTGCGACTGAGTGAATCTTGCTAAATAGGCACTGGCTGCCATCACAACCCAACCAGCGCGCCGGAAATGCCCGCCGCACGAATCATTGAGCCGACCACCAAACCATCAATCAGGTTAATGGCAATAAACACCACGATAGGCGAAAGATCGATCATGCCTAGCGATGGAACCACTTTGCGCACCGGGGCCATAATTGGCTCTACCAGTTGCATTACCAGCAGCGCACCTGGATGGCTGGCGTTAGGCGCTACCCAGCTCAATATGATCATGACAATCATGGCGAAGAAGTAGATTTTTAAAATCGCATTCGCCAAGGCCGCCACGCCCGCGATCAGCAGGCCAGGAATGGGTGGCATGCCAACGCCGATGACCATGAAAATGGCGACAATGCTGACGACTTTCAAGACAAAGCCTGCCGCCAACGTGGCGAGATCAAAACGACCAGCAACGGGACCTAAAAAGCCCTGAAACAGACCTACTACCGGCTGGGTGATTTTGACTACTGACTGGCTTAACGGGTTGTAGTAATCCGCCCGCGACGCTTGCAGCAGAAAGCGCAGCATCAGTAAAAAAAGGTAAATATTGATGAGGGTATTTACCAGCATTAACCCTGCACTGCCCAATTCATTGCCCATTATTATGTCTCCTTGATGATTCGTTGCGAAGCGTTGGCGTTACTGAACCGTTATTTCAGTACTGTTATGTCACTCTCCGCTCAGTTCCTCAGCCATTGCCTGGGCGCGATCGGCACATGCCTGCATGGCGTCGGCAATCGTGGTGCGCAATTGTGCCTCTTCCATGTGTTGAATGGCACGTTCCGTGGTGCCGCCCGGCGACATGACGTTCTGTTTCAGCGTGGCCGGGTCTTTATCGCTTTGCTGGGCCATGGTGGCGGCGCCCAGTGCGGTTTGAATGGCAAGGCGCCGCGCGGTGGGGGCAGGCAGGCCGAGTTTGACCGCGGCTTCCTCCATGGCTTCGAACATCAGAAAGAAGTAAGCCGGTGCGCTGCCGGAAACGGCGGTCACTGCATCTAACAGTGCTTCTTCTTCGACCCACTCCACAATGCCGACCGCTTCCATTAGCTGGGTGGCCACATCGCGCTGGGCGTCGCTAACCTTGGCGTTGGCGTAAAGACCGCTGGCGCCATAGCCCACTAGCGAGGGCGTATTGGGCATGCAGCGCACCATGGCGTTATTGCCACCTAGCCATTGATCAATCGTATCGGCATCCAGACCGGCAGCAATCGAGATAACCAACGGCTGCTGGTGCCGAACGCTGTCACGCAGCGCTTCGCAGACGTTGCGCATGATTTGTGGTTTTACCGCTAATACTACTACGTCGCTGTCCGCCACCGCCGCGTTGTTGTCGGTGTCGGTATTGATGCCTAGGCGCTGCTTGATCGCTGCCAGTTCGCTGTCATTGGGCGCGGTGGCGGTGATGGTCTTGGCATCTACGCCGCTGTCGATGAGGCCGCCGATAATGGCGCTGGCCATGTTGCCGGCCCCAATAAAGGTAATCTTGTTCGCCATCTGAGTATCCTTTAGTGAAGTGTGATCATTGATTCAGTAAGCGCTGGTGGCAATGCTCGCCGCCTGCTGCTGTTGGCTTACGCCATGTGGCGGGCGCCGAAAATCGCCGTGCCTAACCTTACCAGCGTGGCGCCTTCCAGTATCGCTGCCTCTAAATCATCGCTCATGCCCATGGAGAGTGTGTCGAGAGGCGCGTCAGGCAAGCGGCTCTGTAGGGAGGTTAATGCCTCGCGTAGCGCTGCCAATGGCTGGCGCTGAGCCTCTACGCCTTCCGCCGGGGCGGGAATCGCCATTAAGCCGCGCAAGTGCAGGTTAGGCAGCGTGGCGACTTCTTTGGCCAGCTCCTCCAGGTCTTCCGGCAGCACGCCGGCCTTGCTCTCTTCGCGGCTGATATTAACCTGCAGGCAGATATTCAGCGGCGCTAGGTGGGCGGGGCGCTGTTCGCTGAGGCGCTTGGCAATTTTTAGACGATCGACGCTGTGCACCCAATCAAAGTGCTCGGCAACGGCGCGGGTCTTGTTGGACTGCAGCGGCCCAATGAAATGCCATACAATGTCGTCAAGGTCAGCAAGCTCAGTCTGCTTCTCCAGCGCTTCTTGCAGGTAGTTTTCACCAAATTCGCGCTGGCCAAGCTGCCAAGCCTGGCGAATCATTGCCGCTGGTTTGGTTTTGCTGACTGCCAGTAGTGTGGCGTCATCCTGAGTGCGCCCTGCATCCTCTAGCGCTTTACGCAGGCGTTCACGTGCCTGACCGTATGAATAGTCAAGTGACTCGTTAAGCGCGATGTCTGTCATACTCAAGCACCTTACCGCAGCTGGGAAGAGAGATGGATATTACCGAACTGCTAGCATTCTCGGCAAAGCAGAATGCCTCTGACTTGCACCTTTCGGCCGGTTTGCCGCCCATGATACGTGTTGATGGCGATATTCGTCGGCTCAATGTGCCCGCTATCGATAATAACGATGTGCGCAAATTGATCTACGACATCATGAATGATCGACAGCGGCGCGACTACGAAGAGCATCTGGAAATTGATTTTTCCTTTGAGTTGCTAGGTGTGGCGCGTTTTCGCGTCAACGTTTTTACCCAAGCGCGCGGGGCGGGGGCGGTCTTTCGCACCATTCCCAACCAAGTACTCTCCATGCAAACCCTGGGGCTAGGTGAAGTATTTGAGCGTTTGGCGATGTTGCCGCGGGGCTTGGTGCTGGTGACGGGGCCAACGGGCTCGGGCAAAAGCACCACGCTGGCCGCGATGATCGATTACATTAACGATCATCGTTACGAGCACATTCTCACCATTGAAGATCCCGTTGAGTTTGTGCATGCCAGCAAGCGCTGTTTGATTAATCAACGCGAAGTGCACCGCGATACCCATAGCTTTGCCGACGCGCTGCGCAGTGCGCTGCGTGAAGATCCCGATGTGATCCTGGTCGGTGAGCTGCGTGATCTTGAAACTATCCGCCTGGCGCTTACTGCGGCAGAGACGGGGCACTTGGTGCTGGGGACGCTACACACTACTTCGGCAGCTAAAACCGTTGACCGCATCATTGATGTCTTTCCCGGCGAAGAGAAAGCCATGGTGCGTTCGATGCTGTCCGAATCGCTCCAGGCGGTGGTGTCGCAATCACTGCTTAAACGCCAGGGAGGCGGACGTGTGGCGGCGCATGAAATCCTCATCGCCACTTCGGCAGTACGCAACTTGATTCGCGAAGACAAAGTGGCGCAGATGTATTCGTCCATTCAAACCGGCGGCAGCCTGGGCATGCAAACCCTGGATGCCGCGCTGTCACGGTTAGTGAAAGACGGTACGGTTAGTTTGGAAGAGGCGCAGCTGAGTGCGAAGGGAACGCTGTCGATGAAGGATGAATAAGGAGCATAGAGTGCCAGATGCCCAACTTTCGCCCACCCAGTGGCTGCATCAACTACTCGATATTATGGTCGAGCAGAACGCTTCCGATTTGCTCATCTCCGTGGGTGCGCCGCCAAGCCTGAAAATGCCCGATGGGCTGGTGCCGTTGGGTCAGCAGCGTTTAACTGCCCATCAGGTCAACGAACTGGTCACCCACACGCTGCCGGAAGGGTTGCGCGAACGGTTTGCCAGTGAGCATGAAGCGAACTTCGCGCTGAGTCGCGAGGGCAAAGGGCGTTTTCGGGTCAGCGCGTTTCAGCAGCGCAACCAGATGGCGATGGTGGTACGCAGCATCGCGATTGAAATTCCTCGCCTGGAGGCGCTAGGCGTGCCGGAGCAGTTGGCTGAATTAGCTCAGGCCAAACGCGGGCTGGTACTGGTGGTAGGCGGTACGGGAACCGGCAAATCAACGACTCTGGCAGCGATGATTCAGCAGCGCAACGAGACCGTCGGCGGTCATATCATCAGCATCGAAGACCCGATTGAGTACCTGCACCCGCACAAGCGTGCGATTGTGAATCAGCGGGAAGTGGGGATAGATACCGAGTCATTTGAGGTGGCGCTAAAAAATACCCTGCGTCAGGCGCCGGATGTGATTCTGATTGGTGAAATCCGCACCCGGGAAACCATGGAGCACGCACTCACCTTCGCCGAAACCGGCCACCTCTGTCTGGCAACGCTGCACGCCAATAACGCCAATCAGGCGTTGGAGCGCATCATTCATTTTTTCCCCCATGAACGCCATGAGCAGATATGGATGGATCTTTCGTTGAATCTGCGTGCGGTCGTTGCTCAGCAACTGCTGCCCACGCTTGCGGGTGGGCGCCGTGCAGCCATTGAGATCATGCTGCAGTCGCCGCGCATTGCCGACTTGATCCGTAAAGGGGAGGTCGCCGAGATTAAAGCAGCGATGGCCAAGTCCCGCGATGCCGGCATGCAGACCTTCGATCAGGCGCTGCATGATCTGCATCAAGCGGGGCATATCAGTAGAGAGGTGGCCATGGCACACGCCGACTCGGCTAACGACCTGCGCATGCTGCTCAACGTTAGTGATGCTAAGGGGCGCAATCTCTCGTTAGATGAACAGGTGCCGAGCCATTTAAGCCTGCGCGATGGCGATGATTACTAAGCGTTAACTGCGCAGCAAAAAACTACGCAGCATAAATGCCGCCCAGCACCCGCAGGCCCTGCGCACCGGTGACCGAAGGCAAGTTGCCAGGCAGGTGATTCAATCGCTGATGAGCCAGCCAGGCAAAGGCGCCGGCTTCTATCCAGTCTTCAGGCCAGCCATATGCCGATGGCGAAGTCAGCGTGGCCCGAGGCAGGTGATGGGCAAGGCGCTGCATTAAGTAGCCGTTGTGAGCACCGCCGCCAGCGGTGATCAGCATGAGCGGGCCGTCGTCGATCCGCAGTTGTTCAATCCCTTGGGCGACACTGACGGCTGTGAGCTCGGCCAGCGTCGCCTGTACATCAGCGGCGGCTTCCTGGCCGCTGAGATGTTTTCGTAGCCAATCCAGATGAAATAGCTCACGCCCTGTGCTTCTCGGCGGCGGCTGCTGGAAGAACGGTTCGGATAACAGTCGAGCTAACAGCTTCTCATCTATCTTTCCGCTAGCCGCCCATGCGCCGTCCCGGTCAAAGCGGCCGCCCTGATGCAAGGCAAACCAGCCATCCAACAAAACATTCGCGGGCCCGGTATCAAAACCGATTACTGGATCGCTCGGCTGGCTTGAAAGCCAAGTGAGGTTGGCAAAGCCGCCCAGGTTAAGTACCAACTGATGCGCGTCTGCTCGCCCAAACAGCGCCTGATGAAAGGCCGGTGCCAGCGGGGCGGCCTGTCCGCCAGCGGCTAGGTCTCGGCGGCGAAAATCGGCGACCACCGTGCAGCCGGTAATTTCTGCCAGCAGGCTTGGATTATCCAACTGAAGCGTATACGCCGGCCCACCGTTGTGGCCTGTGGGGGCGTGTTCAATGGTTTGGCCGTGGCTACCGATGGCGCTGATTTGTTCTACGCCCACTGAAAGGGGTGCTAATAGGCGTTGTACGGCGCGGGATTGGCATTGGCAGAACGCGTGTTCCGCTGCTGCGAGTTGCGCGAAACTTACCTGCTCTGCATGACACAGTGTGAGCAGCAGGCGATGTAGCTCATCTGGCATGGGTTCGGCATGGGTGGCCAATAAACGCGGCGGCGAGCCATTTTCGATAGCGATAAGTGCCGCATCAATACCGTCCAGACTAGTGCCGGACATCAGGCCAATATAGTAAAGCGGCGAAGCGTTAGGCGTTTTCATAAGCAAACTCGTACAAAGCGGGGCTGAGGCTAAACCTGGGTCAGCGCTAAACCAAGGCTCAACCAAGGCGAACGAGCATGGTAACATCGTCGGTTATTTATCACCTGAGCCCGGTATGGGCGGTTCTTTATAGTGGAGAGAGGCAATGAGTGAGGTGGATCAGGCTTTAGCGCTGTTATCGCGCGGTACGCATGAAATCCTGGTAGAGGATGAGTTAAAAAAGAAGCTGGCCTCCGGCCGCAAACTGCGTATTAAAGCGGGTTTTGATCCCACGGCCCCTGACCTGCACCTGGGACACAGCGTGTTATTAACCAAAATGCGCCAGTTTCAAGACTTAGGCCACACGGTTATCTTTTTGATCGGCGATTTCACCGGTCGTATTGGTGACCCCACCGGTAAGAACGTGACGCGCAAACCGCTCACCGAAGAGGACGTGAAAGCCAACGCCGAAACTTACAAAGAGCAGGTGTTTAAAATCCTCGACCCTGAAAAGACCGAGGTACGTTTTAACGCCGAGTGGTTTAGCGAGCTCACCGCCGCCAAAATGATCGAGTTGGCCGCCCAAAGCACCGTTGCCCGTATGCTGGAACGGGACGACTTTGAAAAGCGCTATAAGGCCAATCAGTCCATTGCTATTCACGAATTTCTCTACCCGCTGGTACAAGGCTACGACTCGGTAGCGCTTGAGGCGGACGTGGAGCTGGGCGGCACCGACCAGAAGTTCAACCTGCTAATGGGGCGTGAGATTCAAAAGCACTTCGGCCAGGAACCCCAGGTGGTCATTACCATGCCGCTGTTGGAAGGTTTAGACGGCGTGCAGAAGATGTCGAAGTCCTTGGGCAACTACATTGGTGTCGATGAAGCGCCGGGTTCGATGTTCAACAAACTGGTCTCCATGCCGGATAGCTTAATGTGGCGCTACTTTGAGTTGCTCTCTTTGAAATCGAACGAAGAGATCGACGCGCTTCAGCAGAGCGTTGAGCAGGGCGCGAACCCACGGGATATAAAGATGGAGCTGGCGCGAGAGCTGATTGCCCGTTACCACGGGGACGAAGCAGCCGCCAATGCGCACAAGTCTACGGGTAATCAGTTGGCCGATGGCGAACTCCCAGAAGATCTGCCGGAAGTCACGGTCGATTTCGAAGGCAGCGAGCAAGCGCCCATTGCGGCAGTGCTTAATAGAGCAGAGCTTGCGAACAACAGTGCCCAAGCCAAAGATATGCTGGGTAATGGCCGGGTCAAGGTCGACGGCGACGTCGTTGCCAAAGACACCATGCTGGCAACAGGTAAGAGCTATGTGATTCAGGCGGGTAAGAAACGTTACGCCCGTGTGACACTTATTTGAACTTTCTGTGCTTATTTTTCAACAACCTCATTGCCAACCCGTCAGTGAGGTCGTATAGTACGCATCCGCTGCCGGGGACGCCAAGCGTTACCAGCGGTGAATAAGGTGTAAAAGCCTTGGTTTGTCAGGAAGTTAGCGCAAGTTTCATCGCTCGCTTCGTTCCGCTAAGCACAGCGGTTGACAACCACCAGGAAATGCGTAGAATACGCCTTCCTCGCTGAGGTAAGCCAAGTCAACGGCTCGCCAGGTTGCTTTCACAGTGACCAGGACAGCGAAACCGCTCTTTAACAATTTGATCAGGTAATTCATGTGGGCGCTTGCTGACGTTGGTGACAAATCACCAAATATCAAGGCAAGCGAACATATCGATACTCTTCGGAGTATCACAGTGAATTCGTTTGAACCTTGAGCCAAGTTTGATCCGCTTTTGTCACTTTCGAGTGACGAGTAAGGATCACAATGATTGTAAACTGAAGAGTTTGATCATGGCTCAGATTGAACGCTGGCGGCAGGCCTAACACATGCAAGTCGAGCGGTAACAGATCTAGCTTGCTAGATGCTGACGAGCGGCGGACGGGTGAGTAATGCATAGGAATCTGCCCGATAGTGGGGGATAACCTGGGGAAACCCAGGCTAATACCGCATACGTCCTACGGGAGAAAGGGGGCTTCGGCTCCCGCTATTGGATGAGCCTATGTCGGATTAGCTAGTTGGTAAGGTAATGGCTTACCAAGGCGACGATCCGTAGCTGGTCTGAGAGGATGATCAGCCACATCGGGACTGAGACACGGCCCGAACTCCTACGGGAGGCAGCAGTGGGGAATATTGGACAATGGGGGCAACCCTGATCCAGCCATGCCGCGTGTGTGAAGAAGGCCCTCGGGTTGTAAAGCACTTTCAGCGAGGAAGAACGCCTATCGGTTAATACCCGGTAGGAAAGACATCACTCGCAGAAGAAGCACCGGCTAACTCCGTGCCAGCAGCCGCGGTAATACGGAGGGTGCAAGCGTTAATCGGAATTACTGGGCGTAAAGCGCGCGTAGGTGGCTTGATAAGCCGGTTGTGAAAGCCCCGGGCTCAACCTGGGAACGGCATCCGGAACTGTCAGGCTAGAGTGCAGGAGAGGAAGGTAGAATTCCCGGTGTAGCGGTGAAATGCGTAGAGATCGGGAGGAATACCAGTGGCGAAGGCGGCCTTCTGGACTGACACTGACACTGAGGTGCGAAAGCGTGGGTAGCAAACAGGATTAGATACCCTGGTAGTCCACGCCGTAAACGATGTCGACCAGCCGTTGGGT
Organism: Halomonas sp. NYA30; assembly: GCF_976980765.1. Taxonomy (NCBI): domain Bacteria; kingdom Pseudomonadati; phylum Pseudomonadota; class Gammaproteobacteria; order Oceanospirillales; family Halomonadaceae; genus Halomonas; species Halomonas sp. NYA30. Next base: position 400,158 of record NZ_OZ334477.1, read on the forward strand.
GCCTAGAGCACTTTGTGGCGAAGTTAACGCGATAAGTCGACCGCCTGGGGAGTACGGCCGCAAGGTTAAAACTCAAATGAATTGACGGGGGCCCGCACAAGCGGTGGAGCATGTGGTTTAATTCGATGCAACGCGAAGAACCTTACCTACCCTTGACATCCTGCGAACCCGGAAGAGATTCCGGGGTGCCTTCGGGAACGCAGAGACAGGTGCTGCATGGCTGTCGTCAGCTCGTGTTGTGAAATGTTGGGTTAAGTCCCGTAACGAGCGCAACCCTTGTCCTTATTTGCCAGCACGTAATGGTGGGAACTCTAAGGAGACTGCCGGTGACAAACCGGAGGAAGGTGGGGACGACGTCAAGTCATCATGGCCCTTACGGGTAGGGCTACACACGTGCTACAATGGCCGGTACAAAGGGCTGCGAGCTCGCGAGAGTCAGCGAATCCCTTAAAGCCGGTCTCAGTCCGGATCGGAGTCTGCAACTCGACTCCGTGAAGTCGGAATCGCTAGTAATCGTGAATCAGAATGTCACGGTGAATACGTTCCCGGGCCTTGTACACACCGCCCGTCACACCATGGGAGTGGACTGCACCAGAAGTGGTTAGCCTAACGCAAGAGGGCGATCACCACGGTGTGGTTCATGACTGGGGTGAAGTCGTAACAAGGTAGCCGTAGGGGAACCTGCGGCTGGATCACCTCCTTAAACGATGCGTCACGCTCAGTAAGCGTCCACAATGAATTACCTGATCAGAATGCTGTTGATACGCAGTGATAAGCGAGTCTGTTTTTTTCACGTTAAAAAGAAAAAATAGCTTTTAAGGTTTTATAAATCTTTAAAGGTCCTTTTCTTCTTTTTAAGTCGAAAGAACGCTTATCACTGCTTATAGCAGTCGCTCTTTAACAATGTATATCATGCTGACAAGAACACTTCGTAAGAAGTGGTCTTAAATTGTGATACGCGTCAGCGTATCCGGCAAAATGAAACGTGATCATTGCGAGTCCAGACTCCTTCGGGTTATAGGGTCAAGCAATGAAGCGCACACGGTGGATGCCTAGGCAGCCAGAGGCGATGAAAGACGTGGTAGCCTGCGATAAGGTTCGGTGAGGTGGCAACAACCTGTGACCCGGACATCTCTGAATGGGGAAACCCACTCATCATAAGATGAGTATCGTGCATTGAATACATAGATGTACGAGGCGAACCAGGGGAACTGAAACATCTAAGTACCCTGAGGAAAAGAAATCAACCGAGATTCCCCTAGTAGCGGCGAGCGAACGGGGACCAGCCCTTAAGCATGTGACTGATTAGGCGAACAGATTGGGAAGTCTGGCCGTAGCGGGTGATAGCCCCGTAGTCGAAAATCTGATCATGTGAAATCGAGTAGGTCGGGGCACGAGAAACCTTGACTGAAGACGGGGGGACCATCCTCCAAGGCTAAATACTCCTGGCTGACCGATAGTGAACCAGTACCGTGAGGGAAAGGCGAAAAGAACCCCGGAGAGGGGAGTGAAATAGATCCTGAAACCGTGTGCGTACAAGCAGTCGGAGCCCACTTGTTGGGTGACGGCGTACCTTTTGTATAATGGGTCAGCGACTTATATTCAGTGGCGAGGTTAACCGTATAGGGGAGCCGTAGGGAAACCGAGTCTTAACTGGGCGACACAGTCGCTGGATATAGACCCGAAACCGAGCGATCTATCCATGAGCAGGGTGAAGATTGAGTAACATCAATTGGAGGCCCGAACCAGGATCTGTTGAAAAAGATTTGGATGACTTGTGGATCGGAGTGAAAGGCTAATCAAGCTCGGAGATAGCTGGTTCTCCTCGAAAGCTATTTAGGTAGCGCCTCACGTAGTACCGCCGGGGGTAGAGCACTGTTTCGGCTAGGGGGTCATCCCGACTTACCAACCCGAGGCAAACTCCGAATACCGGTGAGTAACGCGTGGGAGACACACGGCGGGTGCTAACGTCCGTCGTGAAAAGGGAAACAACCCAGACCGTCAGCTAAGGTCCCGAAATCCTGGTTAAGTGGGAAACGATGTGGGAAGGCTCAGACAGCTAGGAGGTTGGCTTAGAAGCAGCCATCCTTTAAAGAAAGCGTAATAGCTCACTAGTCGAGTCGGCCTGCGCGGAAGATGTAACGGGGCTAAACCAGGTACCGAAGCTACGGGTTCATTCTTCGGAATGAGCGGTAGAGGAGCGTCGTGTACGCCAATGAAGGTGAATTGAGAAGTTCGCTGGAGGTATCACGAGTGCGAATGCTGACATGAGTAACGATAAAGGGAGTGAAAAACTCCCTCGCCGGAAGACCAAGGGTTTCTGTTCGACGCTAATCGGAGCAGAGTGAGTCGGCCCCTAAGGCGAGGCCGAAAGGCGTAGTCGATGGGAAACGGGTCAATATTCCCGTACCGGACATGGTTGCGATGGGGGGACGAAGAAGGCTAGGTGAGCCAGGCGTTGGTTGTCCTGGTGAAAGTGAGTAGGCTTGGATCTTAGGTAAATCCGGGATCCTTTAAGGCCGAGACACGAGATGAACTGACCACGGTCAGGAAGTCACTGATGCCACGCTTCCAGGAAAAGCCTCTAAGCTTCAGATCATGTGCGACCGTACCCCAAACCGACACAGGTGGTCAGGGTGAGAATCCCAAGGCGCTTGAGAGAACTCGGGTGAAGGAACTAGGCAAAATGGTGCCGTAACTTCGGGAGAAGGCACGCCGGCGTAGGGTGATGAGACTTGCTCTCTAAGCCCGAACCGGTCGAAGATACCAGGTGGCTGCAACTGTTTATTAAAAACACAGCACTCTGCTAACGCGCAAGCGGACGTATAGGGTGTGACGCCTGCCCGGTGCCGGAAGGTTAAATGATGGTGTTAGCCGCAAGGCGAAGCTCTTGATTGAAGCCCCGGTAAACGGCGGCCGTAACTATAACGGTCCTAAGGTAGCGAAATTCCTTGTCGGGTAAGTTCCGACCTGCACGAATGGCGTAATGATGGCCACGCTGTCTCCACCCGAGACTCAGTGAAATTGAAATCGCCGTGAAGATGCGGTGTACCCGCGGCTAGACGGAAAGACCCCGTGAACCTTTACTATAGCTTCACACTGGACGCTGATGTTGCCTGTGTAGGATAGCTGGGAGGCTTTGAACTCTGGACGCCAGTTCGGAGGGAGCCAACCTTGAAATACCAGCCTGGCATCATTGGCGTTCTCACTCAGGTCCGTTATCCGGATCGAGGACAGTGTGTGGTGGGTAGTTTGACTGGGGCGGTCTCCTCCTAAAGAGTAACGGAGGAGCACGAAGGTACCCTCAGCACGGTCGGACATCGTGCATTGAGTGCAAGAGCATAAGGGTGCTTGACTGCGAGACAGACACGTCGAGCAGGTGCGAAAGCAGGTTCTAGTGATCCGGTGGTTCTGTATGGAAGGGCCATCGCTCAACGGATAAAAGGTACTCCGGGGATAACAGGCTGATACCGCCCAAGAGTTCACATCGACGGCGGTGTTTGGCACCTCGATGTCGGCTCATCACATCCTGGGGCTGAAGTCGGTCCCAAGGGTATGGCTGTTCGCCATTTAAAGTGGTACGCGAGCTGGGTTTAGAACGTCGTGAGACAGTTCGGTCCCTATCTGCCGTGGGCGTTGGATGTTTGAGAAGGGCTGCTCCTAGTACGAGAGGACCGGAGTGGACGACCCTCTGGTGTTCCGGTTGTCACGCCAGTGGCATTGCCGGGTAGCTATGGTCGGACGGGATAACCGCTGAAAGCATCTAAGCGGGAAGCCCCCTTCAAGATGAGACATCCCTGAGGCCTAGAGCCTCCTGAAGGGCCCAGCGAGACCAGCTGGTTGATAGGCACGGTGTGGAAGCGCTGCAAGGCGTTGAGCTAACGTGTACTAATGGCCCGTGAGGCTTGACCCTATAACACCCAAGGGGTCTGGTCGTGATGATGACGTGAAGGTTGAGAGATCAACAGAAAGCCGGATACGCAGCGTGTGGCTCAGGTAACAGAATACCAGGGCGGCAAGCAATGAGACGATCACAAACAGCATGATGTACATTAACAGTTACGCCTGACGACCATAGCACGCGTGAACCACCTGATCCCTTGCCGAACTCAGCAGTGAAACCGCTTAGCGCCGATGGTAGTGTGGGGTCTCCCCATGCGAGAGTAGGTCATCGTCAGGCACCTATTCAACGAAGAACCCAGCCACCCGGTTGGGTTTTTTGTTGCCTGAAAGAAAAACGTAGCGCTCAATAAGCGGGCATGGCGGAGCCTGCTGTGAATGTCATTGCGAGGCGCTTGCGACGACGCAAGCTCACGCCCGCGGCGGCCTATCCCTGAGATTGCGTCACTGCGTTCGCAATAACAAAGCTGTACTCATTTTTGATATTAAAGCAGTCGTTTTAAATATATCTATAACAATAAGTTGCGTATTAGATATGGTATTGTTGCCAAGCAGCATCTAGTATTATATTGCACGTACCCAGAAGTAAAATCTCAGGAGGAGAAACGGTATGACGACGCAATTAGCCAAAAAGCTAGCCATCGCCCTATTTATGGCTTTGATGGCAGGCGGTCTTGTCGCTTGTGATGATCAAGGCCCCGCAGAAGAAGCGGGTGAAAACATTGATGAAAGCACAGAAGAAGCCGGGGAGAGCATGGAAGAGCTCGGCGAAGATATGGAAGATGCAGCCGAGAACTAGGCCGAGCATTTGTTTGTTGAGTTAGCCTAAGCAGTCGCTGAAAAGCGGCTGCTTTATTGTTTGTGTTGCGTCTATTATGGTTAGCCTAAATAACGATAAAAACGGCGGAGGCAACGTGCAACTACAACGCGATAAAAGTCTGTTGTTAATGGTCGATTTCCAGGCGGGCTTGCTGCCTGTAATCGATGGTGGTCAAGAAGCCATTAACGAAGCGGCTTGGCTAGGTGAAATGGCGTGCATGCTTAAGGTGCCTGTATGGTTAACAGAGCAAAACCCTGAAAAATTAGGTGGTACCGCGCCATCTTTAATGGCCGCTCTAAACGACTATCGCCTATGGCAAAAACAGCACTTCGGTGTCATGGCAGAAGCTGAGTTTGAATCAGCATTAAAAGCATCCGGAAAAACGCAGATTGTTCTGTGTGGAACAGAAGCGCATATCTGCGTGCTGCAAACGGGGTTGGGGTTGCTAGCGGCAGGTTACGAGCTGTATTGGCTTAGCGAAGCGTCTGCCAGCCGTCGACCACAAGAGGCTACGTTGGCGCGTGAGCGTGCTTGCGCAAGCGGTGCTGTGGCTGTGACAGCTGATATGGTGGCTTATGAGTGGCTACACCGCTGTGACACAGCGCAGTTTAAAGAGGCGCATCAGCGGTTTTTAAAGCCGCGTTCTTCACGCCCCGTACGTTTTTTCTAGATTTTACTAACCTGGCTATTTGCTTTAGCGATCGGTTTCTTTGCGAGTGAAAACGAAAGTATCTCCCTGAGATGCCGAGGCATCGAAGCGATAACCAGCAACATCGAATGCCTTGAGTTCATCTGGTTCGTTGACTTGCTGCTGAATCATCCAGGCGCTCATCAGGCCACGTGCTTTTTTGGCGTAGAAGCTGATGATTTTAAAGGTTCCGTTTTTCTCATCTTTAAACACTGGCGTAATGACCCGCGCATTGAGCTGCTTGGTATCTACCGCTTTGAAGTACTCGTTCGAGGCGAGATTCACCAGTACGTTGGAGCCGCTTTCAGCAATTGCCTCATTGAGTGCGGGTGTTAGGGTGGGCTTCCAGTAAGCATAGAGATCTTTACCGGCACTGTTAGGCAGCTTGGTGCCCATCTCCAGCCGATAGGGTTGAATTAAATCCAGTGGCCTAAGCAAGCCATATAATCCGGAAAGTATGCGCAGATGCGATTGTGCATAGCGGTTCTCTGCTTCACTAAAATTTTCCGCTTGCAGGCCCGTATAGACGTCGCCTTGAAAAGCCTGGACAGCAGGTTTGGCATTGCTCAGAGTGAAGGGCGGACGCCACTCTTCAAAACGCGCTGCATTCAAGCTCGCTAATTTATCGCTGATCCCCATGAGCTCGCTGATTTGTTGCGGCGAGTAGTCGCGCAAAATAGTGATAAGCGCTTTGCTCTGTTTCAGAAAATCGGGCTGTGACACTTGCTCTGTAGTCGGTGGGGTTTCGAAATCCAGCGTTTTGGCGGGAGAGATAACACTCAGCATCGCATGCTCCTGGTCGTGCTCTGGTAAATAAAAGCTTGATATAAGTGAGCTCAGTATACCAAGCCTCGGCGAAGGCCGAGGCTATAGTGGTGATAGCTTGGTGAGAGTCGACTGTGCTTTTAACGGCTGTTTTAAGGGCAGGGGTTCGGCATGCGGCGGTGAATGCCTTCGATTGCCTCTAGCACGTCGTTGTCCAGCTTGAGGCTTTCGCTGGCAAGATTACTTTCCAACTGCTCCATGGTGGTCGCGCCAATAATATTGCTGGTCAAGAAGCTGCGTGAGTTAACAAACGCCAGCGCCATTTGGGCGGGATCTAGCTCGTGCTTTTCAGCCAGAGCGACGTAAGCCTGGGTGGCCGCTTCGGCTTCCGGCGAAGTGTAGCGCTTGAAGCGCTCATACAGCGTTAAACGGCCTTTGGGTGGCTGCGCGCCATTCAGGTATTTACCTGAGAGTACCCCAAAACCTAGCGGTGAATAGGCAAGTAGGCCGACGTCTTCACGGTGGGCAATTTCAGCCAAACCGACTTCAAAGGAGCGGTTAAGAAGGCTGTAGGGGTTTTGAATAGACGCCACGCGGGGTAAATCCAACTGATCTGCCAACTGCAGGGAGCGCATGACACCCCAGGGCGTTTCATTAGAGAGCCCAATGGCTCGCACCTTGCCTGCATCGACCAGTTCTTTCAGGGCGGAGAGCGTTTCTTCTAACGGCGTCGCATCTTCGTCTTCGCTATGTACGTAGCCTAGCTTGCCAAAGAAGTTGGTTTGACGGTCGGGCCAGTGCAGCTGGTAAAGATCTATGTAATCGGTATTTAACCGCTTTAAGCTTGTATCGATAGCTTGGTGAATATGTTCACGAGTCAGGCGTGGGCCTCCACGGATATGGTCAAGCCCTGGGCCAGCGGCTTTAGTAGCTATAATAAGGTCGTCCCGAGCGCCACGCTGCTTGAGCCAACTGCCGATATAGCGCTCCGTAAGACCTTGGGTAGTGGCCATCGGGGGGACAGGGTACATTTCAGCGGTATCAATGAAATTGATGCCAAATGCCACGGCTCGGTCAAGCTGCTCATGGGCTTCGGCTTCGCTATTTTGCTCGCCAAACGTCATCGTGCCTAAGCAGAGTCGACTGACCTCCATGCCGGTTCTGCCAAGTGGGCGCGTTTGCATTTTTATCTCCTTACTAAGGCGGCATTGCCAAAAAATAAGCCACCCTGGCAGGGTGGTAAACGGCGTATGCATGGCATGTTAGCGAGGCTCTTGGAAAGCAGCAAATTAATGGGGTTGAGTCGTCGCAAAGGCAGGCGTATGCTTGCCAGCCCATCGACCGGCTAAAGGCCGGTTTCTCGTGTGGTTGGTAGCTGTTTTTGGTGGCTGCTGGCCCAAGGTCCCAACAGATAGGCAGGGTGGTTTGCCATGCTGCAGGCATCAACGTTGTTTACTCGGCTAGAATTTCGTCTAGCTAAACGGCTGTTTCATAATCGCTGGCTATTGCCGCGTTCTCCGCGTACCCAGCGTTTAACGATGCGCTTGTTTAAGCGTTGTGCGGAGGCGGGTCACCCTGATGCGCTTTCCGTTTATGGTCATATGCTTTTTCATCGCAGTCAAACGCCTCAGGATAAGGCGCGTGGTGCGCGGTATGTTCTGGAAGCAGCGCATGCAGGAGATGTAAAGTCTCAGTACCAAGTAGCGCAAATCCATGAGCATGGCTGTGTGCAATACCCCCGTCGCGAAGATTATGCGGTGACGTGGTATGCCCGCGCTGCCCAGTCTGGGCATTTTTTAGCCGCCGAGCGTCTTGCCCGAGCTTATCGCCTGGGTGAGCTAGGCTTGACGGTAGATGATGAGCGAGCCGCTTATTGGCAGCGACAGGCCGAACAGCAGCCGCTAGATGACGTGGCCGTCGCATAAGCGCTTTCACGTTTTGATTGAGTGAGGAAGGTTGTGTCCGAGACGCTACCCACAGTACTAGATATTGAAGCCTCCGGATTTGGGCGTGGCAGTTATCCCATCGAAATAGGCATCGCACGGGCTGATGGAAGCTGCTGCGCCTTTCTCATTCAACCGCTAGATGAGTGGACGCACTGGGACCCAAAGGCGGAGCTGCTGCACGGTATCTCTCGTGAGCGCCTCATTCAGGAGGGCTATCCCGTGCGTCAGGTTGCCCACTGGTTAAACGACGAGCTGCGCGAGTTAGGCAAGGCCTACAGTGATAGCTGGGGCTACGACAACACCTGGCTTTCCCTGCTCTTTCATCACGCGGGTATGCTGCCGCGTTTTCGTCTTGAGGCGCTAAGGATACTGCTCAGCGAAGAGCAGCAAGCGTTATGGAGCGACACCAAAGAAGCAATGATCGCCGAACGCGGTATTCACCGTCATCGGGCAGGTGAAGATGCACGTTTGCTACAATTGACTTATCAGCATACCCGCCAGCTCACCGAGCGTATGGGCCGCTAGTAACGTCTCCCTCACTCTTCCCCCGTCAGCACTATAGCTGAGCTTCTAATGCATCAAGCAGTTCATTGGATGTTGCTGCGTCGAGCAGCATGTCACGAGTGGCGGATGCCAAAAAGCCATGGCTGACAGTACTGTCTAAAAAGGTCAGCAGCGGTGAATAGAACTCGTCGATGTTAAGCAGCCCCATGGGTTTTTCATGCAGGCCCAGATAGCCCCACGTCCATATTTCAAACAGCTCTTCAAAGGTGCCAATCCCGCCGGGTAAGGCAATAAAAGCGTCGGCATTAGCCGCCATGGTGGCTTTGCGTTCATGCATATTACGCACCCGAATCAGCTCGCTTAACCCAAAGTGTGCCTGTTCTCGCTCCACTAAGTGTTCAGGCATTACGCCAATGACATTACCGCCTGCCTCCAACACTGAATTCGCCAGCTCACCCATCAGGCCAATGCGTGCCCCACCATAAACCAGCGTGTGACCACGCTCGGCAAGCGTGCGTCCTAGTTTATTGGTCGCCTGCCGGAAAACTGGGCTATTACCCTCACGAGAGCCAAGATAGACACAAATTCGAGCCATTCGCTTTTTCCTAACGCTAAAAATGAAAAGTGACTAATCCGTTACTTAGGGTAGGCAGCGGTCGACCTGGTGGTGTTGATCCATCCATTGCCCTATAACGTTGTTACCGCAAAGGTGATGAGCATACTGAGTGTGCAGACAGCGCACTTGGTGCCAGTTACTAATGCCGCCAATGCCGCGCTCGGTCATTACGTCGGTATAGCCCAACTGAGCGACTTCTTGGCGCTGGGCATCGCTCATATAGTCCCAGCGAGCAGCCACATAATCACGGTGACTTTGCAAATAAGCCTCAAGAAAGTCTGGTTCTTCCTGCAGCCGCTGTTCGAGCGCTTTGATAACGCCCACCGCTTCAATGCGAGAAATTTCTACTTTAAGCACGTCTGAGCAGAGCCAATACAGCGTAGGAAAAGGTTTGCCATCAACGATAGGAGACATGCGTAGCACCAGCGGCGTGCCTTCGCCGTCAGTGGCGGCTACTGCTTCAATGCCACGCGGTGCGCGGCCAAGCTGTTGAGCAATAATGGCGAGCTGACGTTCGTCAGGCGCCTGATTGGTGCGTATCACCATCGGGTTGGTCTCTCACAAATTTGTTTGAGCGGCCAACGGCACGGAAAAAGCAGCGATTGAGCTGTTCGGGCGACGCAACATAGCACCACGTCCGCTCACAGTATTCAGCGGCTCGTGCCATTAGCACATCATAAAGGCGATTGAAGGGGGCATCATAATCGTAGGGGTCTGCCCCAAACAAGCGGATATGCGGATAGTCAGCGAAGCGCTCAACAAAGTAGTGCTCAAGATCCGCTTCAACGGCACGGTGCTGCGCAACGTTGTCAGGGTCTATCCAGAGGTTGTAGCGGATGGCCATAAGCGTGGCTCCTATTGCCCCGGCAGTGCGGGGCAGCGTCGGTCAGGCGTGTTCATTCAGGGGCATCTTGCAGGTGGGCCGTTAACGCCTCACGTAAATTTCCCTCGATGGGCTTGGCACACTTAGCCTGGTGGTCGTACTGCACCATAACGGTGTGACCCAGGTTGGTAAGTGTGCCGTGCTGGCGCGCCTCTTGGGTCACCGTAAACGAACTGTTGCCCAAGCGTGTTAAATACGTACGTATTTCGATGTCGTGACCGTAAAACAGTTCAGCTCGGTAGTCGACTTCCATACGCGCCATAATTAAGCGCCACTTCTTCGGGTTTAAATCAGGCGTGAAGAGTTTGAATAAGTCGTTACGGGCCAGCTCAAACCACGCGGGTAGTCGAGTATTATTGATATGCCCTAGGGCGTCGGTGTCGTAAAACGCTGGCTCAATGGTACGCGTAAACATGGCATGTCCTTGTTATGAACGAAGGGTTATCAATGACTGGTGATTAATGAACGGGATTAGCAGCAGGTCTTCAGGATTAACCCAAGCAAGTGCTTGGTCAAGTGGCACGGCGTCGGTACCACGCCGTCAGTTGCATCCATCCCAATAGCCATAGCGTCGCCGTGGCAAACCCAGCCAAGCTGCCCCACAACAGGCCTAGCGTTGGGTAAGTATAGGAAACACATAGGGTATAGCTCAGCAATGAACCAAGCCCCATCGGGTAGTGTTTGATAACAGTGGCTACTGGGGCCGCGCCGTGATTGAGATGAAGAATCAGCAAAAAAGGCAGCATGGTGACCGGAAAGGCGGCCAGCGTTCCCGCCCAGGCGGGCGGAAGCCAATGCGCTAGGCTCGTAATGGCAAATATGATCGCGGCGGCAAGGCAGGCCCGTGCAGCAAGAGCAGGGAGCGAAAACGATCGACTGGGTGGACTTTTTACATCTGGAATAGCGCGGAACAGGCCACTAAATGCGGCAATAGCCCCTAGTGTTACCAGCGTGCCGCTGAGCCGGGTGAAATCAAATTGGGCGAGTAGCGTGCTGGCGGCTAGCCACGCAGTGAAACCGCCTAGCACACCGCTGGCCATGCCTTTAACGCCTGGTTGACGTCCTGCTACCCAATAACCGGCGCCTAGCGCCATCGTCGCGGTAAACCCAGCCAGCGTATGTACTGCGCTTTGGGTCGCAAAGACGGGTGAAATTTCTAAGCCGATAAAAAATAGCGCCAACGCCGTGCCCAATGGATAACCCGCCAGCAGCCCGGCCATACGTGGACTGGCGCGCACCGCAATTGCCCCTAGCCCCAATACCATACTGATTGAAAGGCCAAGCTTTGCTAGCTGCCAAGTGAGCGGAATTTCTATCATGTAGCGTGTTCCTTGCTGTTATTTTTTGGTGCTATTGGTGTGTCGTTGTTTTATGACGCCATTTAATGGCCTTCACCCTTTCGGTTTTCTAAGCGAGCGTGCTGCCGATTAAACTAAACGCAGCCCTTGCTGGTCGCGCCAAGCGGCTTCTAACGCCTCTTGCAGAGGCGCTTTTAGGTGGGCAGGGAGGGCGTCCTGAGCTGCTTTCAATGAATCAAACGAGCGATTGCGTAGCCAGCAGTATGCCCAGGCGCAGGCTTCGGCATCACTATCGGGAGTCGGGCGGGCAGGCATTTGATTAAGCAAAAATACCGCGGTTTTGGGCGCCCATAGTGGGATCTCATCGGCGCTGGCCGTGCTCCACGTATCAAGTGTTGCGCCGCTGGGCGTGGTCTCGGGTTCGCCCAGCTTTGCCACTCGGGCTGTCTCCGCGAGAATCAACGCCAAGCGATCGGCATCAGCTTGGCCGAGTGCACGCCACTGCCGCAGCAGCGCCGGCAGCCCTGCCCGCATCTTGGTATAAAAGTCATCTTGCGGCATGCTTGGCATCACCCCTGTTCAATAAGTGAGATTTTTCATGGCCTACGATTTTGCCACGCCTGTGGAGCGACGCCACCCAGAAGGTGGCTGGGCATCGCAAAAATGGCACCGCTACGGCGACGACGTGTTACCCCTTTGGGTCGCCGATATGGATTTTCGCTCCCCGCCAGCAGTCGTTGATGCGCTGCAGTCGCGGGTGGCTCACGGTGTTTATGGCTATGGTGAAGTGCCTGCTACGTTAACAGAAACGCTATGTCAGTGGAGCGCCCAGCATTATGACTGGCCCATTCAGCCCGAGTGGCAGCAGTGGTTGCCAGGGGTAGTGCCTGCCTTGCACTTGGCTGCGCTCGCGCTGACCGAGCCTGGCGACGGTGTATTAACAGTCACACCCATCTATCCGCCGTTTCTAGCAGTGGCAGAGCGCACCGGGCGGCTGCCTCAGCAGGCGATGCTCCAAGCGCCTTCGAGCCCCGGTGCGCCTTGGCAGCTCGATATTGCCGCCCTGGAGGCGTCGATTACGCCGCGTACCCGCCTATTGCTATGGTGTCATCCCCACAACCCGACAGGGCGCGTATGGCATCAGGAAGAGCTTGCTGCGCTGGCTGAGCTTGTAGAACGACATGATCTTTGGGTGGTATCCGATGAGCTTCACTGCGACCTGCTATTAGATGAAGGCGCGTGCCACCGTCCGCTGGTGGCAGCATTTCCTGAACTGGCCAAGCGCACAATCACCCTGTGGGCGCCCTCTAAAACCTTTAATTTGGCTGGGTTGACCAGTGCCTGCGCGGTGATCCCTGACCCTGCTCTGCGTCAGCGCTTTGCAGCCGCAGCAAAAGGGCTGCTGCCCGATAGCAACATACTCGGCTTAGTCGCGGCGGAAGCGGCTTATCGGGAAGGTGAGCCGTGGCGGCAGGAACTATTAAACGTACTACGTGAGCATCGTGCGACGCTGGAGGAGCGAGTGGCTAGCTGGCAGAGTGTTCGTTGGAGTACACCGGAATCAACGTATCTAGCCTGGCTGGATATGCGCGAGGCGGGCCTGGGCAATGCGCCCCATAAAAGGCTGCTGAAAGAGGCGGGGGTGGCACTTTCAGACGGGGCTGCCTTTGGCTGCCCCGGCTTTGTGCGGCTTAACTTCGGCACCACCGCTACCCAACTGGAAATGTCATTGTCACGCATGGATGCAGTGCTAAAAAGCAGTGAGACCCGTTAGTAGAGCATGGCAAATAGTTTACGGCGGTAGGTAACGGTCAGCGGATGATCGGCGCCTAATGCATCGAACACCTGCAGCAGCGTTTTACGCGCTGCGTCATCATTGTAGGCACGGTCGTGTTTCATCAGCGCCAGCAGTGCTTCCAGGCCTGCATCGTAATGACCGTCAGCCACTTGGCGCAGGGCGCGCTGGTACTGAGCTTCGCTGTCGGTACGATCGCCCAGGGCTGCGATCTCTTCGGCTGAGAGTGCCTGTTCGCCAAACTCAATGCTGGCGCGCACGCCCCGTGCAGGTGCCGCGTCGCGCTCTTCCGGCGGCAGGTTGTCGAGCACTTCACGCGCCTCGCTGCCACGCCCTTCGGCTACCAGTACCCGGGCGAACGCGACTTGATAAGCGTAGTGTTCCGGGTACTGGCCCATCAGGGTTTGATAAATTTCGCGCGCGCCCGCGATATCGCCTGCCTGCAGTGCTTCTTCCGCCTGCTCTTCGGGGGTGGGGGGCGCTTCGCCGGGGGCGGGGAAGTAACGATTCAACCACTCGCGTACTTCTTTCTCCGGCAGCGCTCCCTGGAAACCATCCACCAAACCGCCCTGGCTAATCAGCTTCACATCGGGCACTGAGCGCACGCCCAGTTGGCCGCCGATTTCTGCATTCGCGTCTATATCGAGCTTGCCGAGCAAAAAGGCGCCTGCGTATTCCACTACCAGTTTCTCGAGCACTGCGAGCAGGGTGCGACTGCTATCGGTGGAAGGCGAATAGCAACCCATCAGTACCGGCACCTGCATGGAGGCTTCCAATACCTGCTGAATATTGCCTGCGTTCAATTCAATGATGACATCTTCAGGACGCACTGCCGCACGCTCATCGGTAGGCGCGGTAGCATCGGTATTTCCAGTATCCGCGGTGAGCGGCTTACCTGAACGGGGATCAATAATCGACATGGGTAGACTCGTCAGCAAAAAATGAACAATAGTTACCCATGATATGCAGGCATGCCCCGGCGGATTCAAGGAAAAAGCAGGAAAATAAAAAGTCAGAGGTGAAAAAAACCGTACCTTTCGGTAATGGTTTTTTCTGGGCGTTTTTACATAACTAGCAGTCACAAAAAACCAATACCTAAAAAGGTATTGGTTTCTTCTATATTTGGTAGCGGGGACCGGATTTGAACCGATGACGGTTATGAGACTGATGAGATAGGGACATATTATATGTCCTAAAATTGCATCTAATGTTCTAAAATCATCATTAAAAAGGGTTTTTTATAGGTTGCATTCGTGGAGGCAGTGTCACTTAAGAACACATGAGGGAATTTATACTTGGCACAGAAGTAGGAGGAATTCCTTGAAAGGAAGTGACCTTCGGGCCAATCACAGGGCACAGTCAAGCTGTTGAGATAGGTCGAACGTAGATGACCTTATGCCTCAGTTTCCTGAAAGCCAAGATCGAGTAATCCTGGCCGTAAATCAACTAACGCACTGGCTGGCACACCAAGCCAAAACAAGTTCCGGGCGCGGGTAACCGCAACATAGCCAATACGCCCGATCTCTGTATCCACGCCGTTCATTAAGCCTTCGGCATGTTCCTTGTTTGTCAAATACAGCACTGCATCCAGGCTTTCTCCCTTCGCCTGATGAACTGTGTCAACGCGAATTCGGGGTCGGTAATTATTCCCATTCAGGTCAGCGGCAGATAGTAACGGTCCATCAGGCAAATCTCTTGTAGTGAGTTTGCTACCAAGCTTATCGACGCTCGTCAGACCACAATCTTTATTAATTTGAGCCAGTAAAGTTTTGACTCTATTAAGTAATAGGGGGTGCCACTGCGCTTTTCCATTGAGCGATACACCGGGCAGTCCCATATCAGGATTGCGAGTAAAAGCCCAGATGAGCCGACGTAACGCCTGATCCTCATGTTGGGATGTTAGCTTAGCCAACATCCCATTTGGAGCATCAACGAGTAGGTTGACGATACCGATAGCCACCAGCCTGAATGCACCTTGATAGTCTTTAAAACGCTCGCGCAGAATTGCAGCCTGTGTAAACCGTTTGACGATGCCCCAGCCCGGAGACCCTTTGTTGCCAGCCAGTTTATCTGCCTGTTTGCGTCCGCGGCAGAGTACCGCCGAACGCTCCAACCTAAGGCCAGCGGCCTCCACTGCTCTCTGAAACGAAACAATGAGTTGCTCTCTGTCATTCTTACCGTAAGCTACAAAGAAGGTACCATGGACTGTATCAGGCGCTTCCCTATCTGCGGCATCGGTTCGTCCGGCCAGATGGTTGGCCAGATCAAGGATTGGTGGCACGGACCGGAAGTTTCTCTTCAATTCGAGGCTATTTACGCCGTCACGTTGCCCGTACTTTGACAAGAACGCCCCATCAGCACTGGCAAATTCATAAATACCCTGATTTGGATCTCCTATCAGCGAGACCTGGCAACCAGCACTCACTAGCTGCTCGATGATGACCTGATGAACCGTTCCGATATCCTGAGCCTCGTCAATCAGGATATGCGGATAACGGCGAACCAGAGCACGCAGAATCCCAGGTTGATCTGCTAACGTGCGATAGCACCAGTAACGCCCGAGGTTGTGTGTGTAGGCACCGATCCGCCCAAGGCGATGCACCACGTCTGCAGCTTGGGCAGTATTGAGCCTGTGCATTTCACTTTTAATATCCGAGTAGCAGAAGTAGACACCTCCAGCGTCAATACCGACCTGCATTTCATTGATAGCGCGCGGGTAAGGATCCGTTTGAAAGGTGAATCCTTTCAGAAATGCTTCTCCACCGGTCACAAGGAAAGCCGTCTGTTGCGCGCCCATCGTCCGATAGGCATGAGGGCGCAACACATTGCTGGTGATGAAAGTATCCAGCGTATTTATGTCCACGCGGTTGTTGACGTTGCTGCTGAGCCCCAGATCTTGATATTCCTTTCGGAAAGTATCTACAGCGACATTGGAGAAGGACAGGAGTGCCACACGTCCACGATGATTACCAAGTTTTTGACGAATATTGGCCAGACGTCGCACGGCAGTGAATGTCTTGCCGCTGCCAGCACAGGCAATTACTGACAAGGGCTCTACTGAGGCATCTATAACCTGCGTCTGCTCTTCGGAAGGGTGGTTCACTACTTGGCCTCCGCTGTTTGACAGGCATGAGAAATCGCATTCTGGATATAGTCTGGCACTACAAAAGCATTGCCTTCGGCAATAACTTGCGCCAGTGACTGGCCAAAGCGCCCCTTCTGCACATTATTTTGTTTGCGCTCAAACATGCCGCTGAATAAAGTCCGTGCTTTGGCTGCATCGCCATCTTCCTCTTCGACCTTAGTCTGGAGGTCTTGCGCGATTCTCGGGTGCATATTTCTAAGTGCAGCCAGCATTGCGATGCGATTAACGTCAACCAACGCCAGATCATATTCGAGAGTTTTGAGACCGCAGAAAACCTTAACGAGGGAATCCTCGTTTTTCTTCATCCTGGCGGTATTGTTTGAAACCCTAATTTCCTCGTCGAACGTGGGATAAACGGCCACCGTTTCTCCGGTTTCATCCGCTTCACTTACTGGATCCGCGTCGGTGATCACGGATACTGGAATTTTCAGGGCCTCCTCGCCAAACAGAGGCAAAAAAGAGTCAAAATTGAGTCCTTCGACACTGATTAGGCTGACGCCGTGCTTGCGCAGGTTATAGCCACACATTTCCGCGAGCACATTGACCAGCATCAATTCGGCCGCGCCTTCAACGAAGATGATACGACGGGCAAAAAACAGTTCAGCGCGGGTCACATCAAGGTAGCGTTCGAGCTTTTCTCTTTTTCCCCTTTCAAATTGGATGGTGCGTGGGAAGAAAGTCTCCACGCCAGTGGCTGTTTCGACCAGACAGGTGAGACTGTCGAGATTAGCAATGCTGGCGAAGTTGGGGGAATGGCTAGAAACAAACAACTGAACGGGCTTCTCACCCTCCCCATCTTGAATCGATTCCAGATAATCTAGCAACACCGCCTGCAACTGCGGATGCAAGTGTGCCTCAGGCTCCTCAATGATCAGGCCTCGGTAACTCGCGTCAGCGTTCCTGGCCAGCTCACAGAGAACCACCGCCATGTAAATCAGATTGTTAAATCCAAGCCCGTTCTGTTCAATTTCGAAGTCGTCCACTACTAACGACAGGCGTGATGCCAGCTTCTGAAAATCGCTTCCGCTCAATCCCAAATCCAACACTTGGGCTAGCTGAGACCCTAGCATCGTGTCATGCCGACTTGTGATGGCCGAGTGAGCGGTAATAATCGGATCGTGGCCCCTTAGCTCTTCATCGAGCAGTTTAAGTGCTTCATTAATTCCATCACGACCTTCATCATCGGCAAGGAGCTGAAATAGTCGAGCCAGCTTGCTATGGCGATTGGGCTTGAGACCCTGTGAAGCATCTCTAAGAGGTGGCAGGTAGACACCGCGAAGGTTCTCGATCATATCCGCGGTCAGGCCTATCTCTTCATGGTCTCCACACCAACGCCTTACTCGCAGCCTGCCAATCTTGTCAGCTTCTGAATAACGGATGTTAATGTGAGCTTCAAACCTGCCATCTTCGTCCGGCTTCAGTGCTGCCAGAAAGTCTGCTTCGTCGTCTACGTCCAAATCCTGGAAGACGTACTTAAACTGGATGTCACCTGCCGGATCGCCCCCCTTTGGTCGATGCATATCGTCGTTGTTAAAGCGCGGGTATGGCTCGTCGTATCCTGCAAGTAGCGCGCGCAATGCATCAACAATAGCGGTCTTGCCAATGTTATTAGAGCCGACCAGGACGTTCAGCCCGGGCTGAAACTCAAGGTCAACAGATTGCAATTTTCTGAAGTTCGTTATTTTCAGTTTTGCTAGATACACTGATGTAGCGCCCCCTGTGGATCGGTTTTTAATTCATCCATTGTTATCACGACTGTGTAATCAACACATCACCTGCGCCCCATTCCAGAAAAGGTCATAAGCGGTTACCCCAGCAATAGCATGCTTCTATACCAATGTGATACCCCAAGCCCTGGGGAGGAAAAGGGCTATTTCCGCTCCCTAAATAAATTTTATCCCGCTAGCCCTTTCTTAAATCGTTTCAAACCTTCGCGGTTACTGGGAGGCCACAGTGGCCTCAAGCCTGCCATATTTTGTACGCCTTGAGAGTGCTTACTAAAATTAGATATGCTTGCGGCAACAGGTACCTAAAGCTCATTAGAAATAAACGGTTTCGGGTACCGACAGCCTGAGAGAAGGCCGGTAAGCTATCTTTCAAACTTCACGGAGATAAGCACATGACCCACCTCAAGCCGCCAGCCTCTCCCCTAGCCGTTTGCGAAGACATTCTGCGAAAGAGTAAACAATACAATTTGGAGCATCACTGTTTGCCGAGTGAGAGCAGAGTGATTGATAGACTGTTGAACAGAGGCCACGAGCTGGAAAGCGCCTATCTGGAACTGCACCGTAAGCTCGGCCATCACCCTCATGCACTGCAGGAATTTCTCGCCAAGCTTTTGAGTACAGCCGCATTTTGGAAACCGGAAGACATGAAGGCCGCCCGTGCTAGTCGATATCGTCTCATTGAGGTCAATCGGCAGATTGCGGACAAGGCTATGGAGCTCTCGACGCTGCTGGATGAGCGCAGCGTGCTCCATAATCTTTCCGGCTTCGCCAGCAATACCCATTATCATGTCTGCGAAATAATCGAAGAAGCCTCTGAACACAACCCTTTGTTTGGAATGGAGATTGGGGATAAGCTTAGCCGCTTACACTATCAATATGACCTAAAATATTGGCCATCACTAAGCGACTTCATGGACGAACTAGCTCAGGATGCTAGCGACGCAGATATTGAAGCTACTGATCCGCTAACCAAGGCGGCCACGGAGAGCTCTAGATCGTCAAAAGGTGATTTTCTCAGGGCCTTCCTCGCTGCCATCGAGGAAAGCAGTGCTCAGGTGTTTGGGCGGCTGCCCAGTGACTTGAAGATCACGGACAATACCATGGCCTCCTTGATTAACTGCGCACTGGAGCTAAAGGTGGACGAGATGGCATCCGCCGACTATGTGAAGCGCTTCCGGCAGAAGGAACGCGAGCGCAGTAGAAGGACATCCTATTGGACATCAGCCAGCAATTGAAAAGATTAAATAAACACTCTGCTCGGAAATACCTGATTCGAACAAAATTTCAATTTAAAAGTAGAGCGGTATAACCATATTGGATGTGCTATGCGTCACATGCTGCATCAACGCAAATGCTCCCATCATGAACGCTAACCGGGTCTCACAGTGCAAACAGGTCGTTTATTAACACTGGCTGCTTTGCGCCGTTGTGTGCATGCCATAGATAGGACGGATAACCTCTTGCCGAAATGCTAAATATATTTTTCTTTAAGAGCTGAAAAAGTCGTAAGATCAGGCAGGTCTTATAGGCTTGGAGTACTCATTTTGCCAAACGTTTTTTTCTCATACTGTCACGCTGACGAGGTGCTGAGAGATCAGCTAGAAAAGCAGCTAGCGATGCTCAAGCGTCAAGGTGTTATCGACAGCTGGCACGATCGAAGAATTGGTGCTGGTCAGGAGATCGACGCAGCCATTGATCAACATATCAACAGCGATGAGATAATTTTGCTGTTAGTGAGTCCTGATTTCATTGCTTCCGACTATTGCTACAACATAGAGATGGCGCGTGCCATGGAACGCCACAACGCTAAGGAGGCAATCGTCATTCCAGTGATTTTGCGAGCATGCGATTGGCACCACGCCCCATTTGGAAAGCTGCTTGGCACCCCCCAGGATGGAAAGCCGGTCACTCTCTGGCCGGATAGAGACGAAGCATTGTTACAGGTCGCGAAGGAGGTTCGCAAAGCGGCTGAAAGGTGGCGAAGCACTCAATCAAGCGCCGAACGAGTGGATGTTGGGGCTTTGATGCATACCCAGCAGACTGTAGTTGCCGGCCCGCGTTCGAGTAACCTTCGAGTCGCTAAGACTTTTACTCAGCTGGACAAAGACCGGTTCCAAATCGACACATTTGAATACATTGCGCGCTTTTTCGAAAACTCTCTGAATGAGCTCCAAGCACGGAACCCAGGTTACGAAGGTGTATTTCGTCGAATCGATGCTAATCGTTTTTTTGCGACCATCTATAAAGATGGAGAGAGCGTCGCGACGGCGACAGTGTATGTTGGAGGGCAAATGGGAGCAGGGATCTATTACAGTCAGGGTGGTGACTCTTTCAGCAGTAACTCCTTTAACGAGGCTCTTTCGGTGCAAGCAGACGACCAAGCCCTTTACCTAACGAGCATGGGAATGGCTTTCCAAGGGCGTCAACATCAGAAGCTATCTCAGGAAGGGGCAGCAGAAATGCTTTGGGAAATCGTTATCGCGCCACTTCAGCGTGCAAGATAACTTCTCTATCGGAAACTGGGCCCCTGCTGGTTCATGGGTGGTAAACTCTATCCCAAAATAGGCTTTGCATGGGATAGGTTATTCCGATGGCTACCTTCTGAGTCTGCCTAGCGCTTGGGTGCTGGAACGTCTGCTGGGCCCACGCTCACTTTGGACGATTGTGACATCAAACTCGTCAATTACCAGTGAGCAGTGATAGTTGCCTTTTGCCCACGATACCTACTTAGAGTTAAGCAACTGTTTCCCTCAAAGTGGCCAAAGATATTTGGGCGCACCGCTAGTTGGTGCCCTAAAAATTTTTTGCCACCACTTGTGAACCATGCCACTCAGGCAACCCCTGGTCTGTCGTGCATGTAACATTAAATGTTGTCTGGGCATGCCACACCTGTTCACGAGGTTTAGCAAGGCAGAATTTGTTTGGCTGGTGGCGACACCATCTTTAGTTATATGAGTAATCCAAAATGGCAGGTTGACAGCTCTGGTGCGCAACTACTTTGGTTACTCGTGCTTGGTATCAAGAGATATTGGTGGCTATCACTATTATTTATATGTTTTTTAGATATATAGTAACTGTCTATATAAGAATGAATAAGTCGTAATGGTAGAGCATACGTTCGCGGTCAAAAGAGACGATATAAGCACTGGTAAGCAAATAGCGCGCTTTGGCCACCCCTATCGCGATATATGCCAATGGGCTGCCCAGCATGATCTCAGTGATGCTCTGGAACTGGCTTTTTGGACGCTTGGATTGGATCACCAGGTCGTCGCGATTGGCAACCTGGTTAATGAATTTCACCATCCTGAATCAAAAGACATTCTGGCTCGATGGCGGCAAAACCCCACCCTTGCCTCGCTAGATGATCTGGCGAAAGCCATTCGTCAAGATCCCTTGATCAACCTTCAGTATCCTGCATTTCCTCATGCAGGAGACGCTACAAAAACGAAACAAACATATAAAGGCAGCCTTAAAGAGCAAACGTTTCTTATAACGTTAATTACTTACCCGCTGCCTGGGGCGGAGCAATCATCTGAATACGTGTTAAGGCGTGCGCTACGCTTGTGGTTGGTCGCGCAGGCGGCGAATCGGGTAGTGACAGAGCATTGCTTAGCGGATCGAAATATCAGTACCGCAGCGCGCTTTTTGATTGCAGACCGCTATAAAGCGCAGTGGCAACTCGTTGATGATGTTTTGCGCCGTGCCCGACGTTACCTGACACCTGATACTTGGACATTTGAACGTTTTACTGACGCGTTGTCTTTGGCAGCTGAGCAGTACAAGCAAAGCCATACATTTGGTAAAAGTGGCACCGCATTCATCAATGCCATCATCGAGATTGCCAGTGGTGATACAAAAGCTTTCACCACTCAGCGCGATTTCCCTCCGCAGCCTTTTGTGCATGCTGAGTTATCTGCACCCATTTCTGAGCCGACACCGTTAATAAGCCTTGATGAGTCATCTGAACAGTTCATAGAAGTATGTCCTAACCCGGCGGGGTTGTTAGATGAAGAGGCTGATGAGGCGATTTACTTACTGCCGGTTGATGCAACAGATACCCAGGCTCAACAAGAACTGACAGGGCGTAGCTTTTATCAACAACAAGCGGAAACGTCCCATTACCTACCGTGGAGCTATTCCAAGCTTTTGCCACCTGAGCGTTTACTGATTGAGCAGTGGATTGCCCAGCAGCTCAAGCATGCTGATCAACGAGAGCGATTGGGCGGAGCGTTAGTGTGGCTCGCGATACGTTTTTCGCGGTCTCTTAGCCAAGTGCTTGCAATGGGCATTGGAGACGAGGCCCAAGGGGAGTGGTCTTTATCATCAAACCTCAAGCAAATGCACCGCCTGCCACCGCGTCGACGTAATGCCTGGAAACCCGATATCGCCGCGCAACCTTACGTGGCAGCTGTTCACGAAAAGCAGCGTATTGGACTAATCCCTGAAGTAAGAGAGGCGCTTTTAATCAGTAGTCAGCCATTACCCACCCAAGCGTCATCGCTGGCAGAGCGTTGGCAAAGCGCATCACCAGCCCAGAAAATTGAGGTGTGGTTTAATGAATGCATGAGCATAGCGTGCCCACGCGTTACCAGCGGTAAGCTGACTGAGGTATGGGGCCAAACTGTTTTTGATGCCTCAGGCAATCACCATTTCGCGAGGATGCTAACCGCTCACCCCAATAGCGCGTTACCTGGTGCATGTAGCTATGCCAGCTGGGATATCGAGGCGATTGAGCAAGGGCTTGCATTACCTTATCAATTCCAGGGTGCCGAAACGTTACAATCGACGAATCAAGGCAGCTTGTTGGTACCGCTTGAAGCCCAGCTCAATAGGGCGATTAACGAAGCGACTCAGCAGCTCAAAGAAACGTTAGAAGGCAATGATCTGGTGCGTCTACATAATCAGTGGACCAGCTACTGTGTCATGGCCCTCTATGCGGCAACGGGGAGTCGGTACCTTAAAGACCCTTTTGAAAGCCCACGGTTTTTTAATCACGACCTCCCTGCTGTGTTTATAAATGATAAAGCGGAAGGCAGCGGTGTGCGGAATGGTCGTATGGTGCCATTGGCCGATAAGGCGATTAAGTTTGTCGAGGCTTACCTATCGTACCTTCAACGTCTCGCCGAGAATTTGTTGAGCACCCATCCTGCAATATCCTCACGAATTAACACGCTATTAGAATTGCCTGCGAAGGCTGAACAGCCCCTATTCTTTTTACTCGATGAGTCGCTCAATTGGCACTCTATGTCAGCGACTGATCTACCAGGTGCCACCTTATTCGACTGGCCACTACCCCCCAATCTTTTCCGTCACCGAGTAGCACAGCAATTACCCTTATTAGGCGTCGATAACGAAGTTGTGGATGGTTGGCTGGGGCATGCGGAAAAAAGTGTCGCCACCTATGGCGACACCTCGGCCCGCAGCTGGATGGACGACTGGACAGCATATCGCAAAGAGGTCAATGAGCTCTTTGAGCGACTATCGTTTGATTTGCTAGCACCACCTGCCTCCTTGCCAGTAGCTGCCGTGAGCAGCTTGCGTGATTCAGCGTCATCTTCCCGGGCATTTGGGCAGCGGCTACGCGAAAAAAATCGTCGCTTGGCAACACGAAACGCTATCAGAGCAGCGCTTAACGATATTGAGTTGTTTCTAAAAGGGCGTGATATGGCCACGCTGTCCGCTGATGAGATCAATCAACTGGGGCGGCAAATGTTGCTTCAGCAGGGAAAAACGCCTTACCCCTCTGCAGCCTTACGGTTTAGTGTGCTGACACGCTTGCTAGAGCGGCATGAGTCACCGCATCGCCAAGCGTTTCAGCGCCGTTACATTCCGATGTTGCCGGAAAAAACGCTGATTCATGAGCACGCACCCGCTTACGCTGCATTAATGACTCAATTGACGCATTGGGCATCGACTATGCGTCCATACGCCACCCGAACCCACTGTTCTAAACGCCAGGCATTAGCGCTCGGTGCGTTACTTTTGTGTATTGAAAAACGTATTTGTTATATGCGCCTGCTGAAGGATGTGTGCCAAGGGGACAACTTTCGGCTGTTATATCACCGTAAAACCTATTACTTGGAGTATAGCGAACAGTTAGATAGCACCAGCTGGCAAGCCCCCGTACAGCGGCACACAGTGTCATATCATGTGGCATCACTACTAACTTACGGCCAACGCCTAACATCTACCAAAGCGCTCGACGATCCTTGGACGATCCCAAAACAAGCGCCGCCTTTGCCTGAGGCATTGATCCAGTGCTGTGAGAGTCAAGAGTGTATAACGATCCAGCAGATACTTGGGCAGGCGGCCGCTATTGTCGATCAAGCCAATCTTCTGAGATTACCGGGCGTATTGGCTGGCGCGTTAGCAGGGCGGATAGTGGCCACCAGCCTCCCTATGCAAGCGCACATTCGTATGGTGCACGGCAAATCGCTGATGTTCCCACCTTCAGCAGTCAACACTGAGGATTTGGAGCTCTCGACAGCGTTGCCAGCGCTATTACGAGCTAATGGCGATAAACATGAGCTGCAGCAACAGGCGGTACTTCTTTTTAAAGAGGTGAAGCAAATCTTGGATGGCTACACCAAGGCGCAGGCTAAAATAACGGCAAAAACACTGGAGCAACTAGTAACCCAGCGAAACGGTAAAGTAAGTAGTGCCATCATGCTGTTGGTCATCTGGATCGCGACGGTTATCCGGAGTGGTAAGGGGCGAGCGGGCAGGCGCTTTAAGCCGTTCGAAAGCAGTAGTATTCATCGTTACTGGGGCGCGTTGCGTAAGCTTTTTGAGGAGCTTGCGTACGGTGTCGACCTGATGGCGATCGGTAGTGAAGAGATCACCGCCTTTTATGCAGGTCTGATTGATTATCAAGAAACCCAGTTGAGCGATATGAGCTATTTTAGCCATCGTCTACGCTCTTTTCACCGCGTAGCCGCCTCTCTCGGCGTTGAAGAACCGGATTGGGATGAGCTACCCGTTGCAGAGCAAGGAAGACACGTGCGTGCTGAAATGCTCTCAGAACGAGAATACCTTGAGACACTGAAGCGGATAGAAGCATCGCAACGAGACCCCGATATTGCGTGTTTACTTCAGTTTGTATTGCTATGCGCGTATCGCTTTGGTTTGCGGCTGGATGAAGCGAGAGGGTTGCTCAGGCGAGATTGGTGTGAATCTCATGGCTACTGCTGGGTTTTGATTAGGAACAATCGTTATCGAACATTAAAAAGTGAGGCCTCTCGACGTGCTGTGCCGCTTTTGTTTTCTCTCGAGGCGACAGAGCAACGTATGCTTAACGCTGTGCTTAATCGTCATGATGCGCTACTGGGGGGTGAGGCGTCCCTACCGCTGCTAGGTGAGATACGCGATGGGAAAGTCGAAGTAGCGCTTAGTGCATCAGCAATCAGCGCTGCTGAGATAGATGCGTTACGTCACGTGAGTGGCAGCCCAACACTATCACTACATCACGCCCGTCATGCGTTTTACAATATAACGGCAGCCTCTCTGCTACAGCTAAAAACGCCTGTCGCCACCAAAATAACCCAGCATATAGATAGCGCTGACATTCGTCAGATGGTGATGGGGCAGCAACATTACTGTTCGCGTCGCGTGATGATGGGGCTGGCGCGCTTAATGGGGCACCGCCAGCCATCGACTGGGCTGCTTAACTATAATCATTTAATTCTAGAATGGGCGGATGCGCTGACACCTGTTAAAGGGACAAATGGCAGCATTCTCAAAGAAGCAATCAAGCCGCAGGATTTTAAACGTTACACGCCGGCTGCTGTGCTACCTCAAGGACTTACTTTATTTAACGAGCCAACACCGCATTTATTGATGAAAGCGTTGCGATTAGGCGCGCTACGGCAGAATGTGCGACGATCGAGTGAGGCGTTGGGATTGTCCCCGGTACATGCTGCTATCCTTGAAGGTGTTATTCAGGAAGCTGAAAGCAATATGCGCTTCAAAATTCGGGGAAAAGACCAATGGATAACATCGCAAGAATACCCCTTAGGACTGCTGCGCAGTATCAGCGACGCTGCATGGGATCGCCTGCTCGAGCAGGCTAAAAAAATTGATGGCGAAACCTTAACGATTAATGGGGCACTAGAGCTCAGTGAGTTAGCTTGTCAGGTTGGACGGCACCGGCATCTACTGATGAGTGAAACGAGGCACGTGGCAGTTATCGCTCTTACTGTCAAAGCATTTAAAGTGTCTTCATCCAACTACGTCATTGTTGGAAAAAACTGCAGCGATGACGTAAAGCGAATGCTGCACTCGTATGGGTTGAAAGAGATAAGTGATACGGGTGTTCAGCTAGATATGTTTGAAGTTGTAAAGGGCGGTAGAGAGATGAAGTATCAGCAGTATGCCGGGCTACTACTAGGTAAAAATGAACGCGATATTGTTAGAAATCGGTATGAGTTGGCAGTCGCTTACATAGTGACTGCCACTTATTTGTATATGAATAAAAGGTAGTTTGGCGTTAGCTAGATTGCAGCTGAAAGGTTTCGTAAGGATTGTCATCGCTCGCAATAGAAAGAGTAGACAACACATATGTCTTTTGTTTGTTGGGGCCTTTGGGGTTTTCAAAACGATCGCCGGTATAGTATAGAATGTCGTTATTAACTTTTGCACAGGCTAATGTCATTATATGATCAGCATGGTTGCAGATTAGCGTGAAAGGTTTGCTTGATATTTTATTAGTTGAATCGATGCTGTAAAGAGAAATTGTGTTGTCGTATTCATCATATCCTGCTGGTACAGCATACCCTTCCATTGGCGTCGGTTTATGTGTTGAAAACGTTGGTGCACAATACTGACCGCTAACTAGGAGTTCCACTTTTGGTTGTGTTTTGTTATCTATTTCAGGTGATACGGTAAACGGATGCTTAATAGA
Source organism: Halomonas sp. NYA30 (assembly GCF_976980765.1). NCBI lineage: Bacteria > Pseudomonadati > Pseudomonadota > Gammaproteobacteria > Oceanospirillales > Halomonadaceae > Halomonas > Halomonas sp. NYA30. The sequence continues at coordinate 427,144 of NZ_OZ334477.1, forward strand.
TCGTGCATTTTTTTTGTTAATGAATTTTTCAGAGTGTTCTGTAATAAATGCTTTGTCGTCTGATGATTTTTGATCGGTATAGGTGACGCTTAAAATATCTTTTTGCGTGATAACGGAGTACGTTATTTTGTAAGCTAAGAGGGCAAGCTTATGTGTGAGCGCTTCTTGATGGGGTTGGTTTTCTAAAAACAGCATGCCAATATATTTGTTTTTATGCTCGCCTTCTGTTTCTATGAAAAATTTATTTTCAATGCGGTCTTCGGTGTCAGGTGATAGATCTTCGATGTACTTAGTTAAAATACTTTGTAAGTGGTAAGTGAAATCTTTTATTTCAGTATTTGCTAGATTTTCTGGGGTGCATTCGATGCCGTTGATATATTGAAGCTTTATAGCATCTTCTAAAGAAACTACTTTTATGATGAGGTTTTCAGGATACTGAAAATGCGTTTTCTTTTGTTCTTTGGGCATGTTGTTCCTCAATACTTTAGGATCGAAAGGTTTAGGCTCTATGCTAAGAAAAATTTATATTGTGTAGTGAGATGTACTACCGACTCCTTCTTATTTGCTACTATATGTGCGCAAAAATAATTTATCAGCTACTACATGTGCTCGAAAGGTTAAATAAACGCAGTTTTTAATGCTATTTCCTAATTTAGCAACTATAGCTTCCGTACGCGTGATTAGCGTACATGCGGCAGCTCTTCCCATCGAGTGGTGTAGCTCGGAGTCCGGTGTTCAGAACGTAATGTCCAGGCGTTGCCTGCCCGTGGCAACCCTAGCTGTATTGTCCCTTGTCCTAACTCACGATTGAACTGGTCGACAGTGGCCATCAGCCGGTGCTGAGTTTTGCTTCGGCTTCTATTTGCGATGTTTCCGTTAGTGTAAGTTAACAGTTGGCTTTGGGAGAAAGGTCGAGGAGCATGACGTCGGCTTTATGGTAGGCGTAACCCTTACAGCCACAGCTGTCGAAGTCCTTGTGTGGCATGAAACAACTCGCGGCTTTCCCTCGTCGGGCGGTCTGATGTCGCCACTGTTGCTGGGTAAGACCAAGGCTAACGATAGACGTGATTCATGGATAAACGGAACCTAATGGAGCATTGGCACCTCGTAGTTTTCGACATCAAGCTTGAGCCATTTGATTTATGAGTCTATTATATCGGTATTGATATAAGCATTATGAAAATTGAGGAGTCAGCGTGGCGCGCAAGAAACCTGTTGCATTCGTCGGAGACTCTAAGGATAGGCTGCGCGACTTCCCTCTGGATGCCAAGAGAGAAGCGGGGTTTCAGATAGACAAAATTCAGTCTGGAGGTCAGTCAGACGATTTTCGTCCGATGCCAAGCGTTGGCTCTGGTGTGATGGAAATCCGTGTTCGAGAAAATAACGGTGCCTTTCGGGTTTTTTACGTGGCCAACCGAGATGATGTGGTATTTATTCTCCACTGCTTCCAGAAGAAAACCCATAAGACGTCCCAAAAAGACATCAATTTGGGCAAACAGCGATACAAAGAGCTGCCCTGAGTCCAGCTACTAAGTGAGGTGAGATAATGGCCATCGAATATTACAACAGTGTGTGGGATGCCATTGAGGATACGCCTGAGGAGGCGTTGAATATGAGGCTCCGTTCCGAGCTCATGGCAAAAATTGCTGGCCGTGTCAGGGAGTGGAACATTACTCAGAAAGAAGCAGCCGACCGATTAGGAATTACTCAGCCGCGCCTCAATGATCTGCTGAACGGTCGCATTAACAAGTTCAGCCTTGATGCCTTGGTCAACCTGACAGGGCCGGCTCACTTCCATCTCGAACTAGAGATTGAAGACGAGAAAGAGGTTGCTGCCTGAGAGTGACCAGCTCAGCGTGCCGTGTTTGAGCATTAGCCATCAGTGGATCGCAATATGATGCACCACGTGGCGTATTTTTATTGCGAGCAACTCAAGCAGAAGGTCATTGAACCAAGGTTTACGGTCGCCTGTGGGCAATCATTCAGGCGATCGGGTTTATTGGTTATCACCCGCTGACTGAAGCGCTATCTGCAGTGGCTTGGAGCTGAAATCAATCTGGATCAGCTCAATAGCTTGGTGGAGGATAAAGATATGTTGGCAGAGAACTTAGAGAACTGGGCTCAACAGGAGCGGTTCTGAAGGCCGTCTCGATGAAGCTCGCGATAATCTTCGGGCTCAGCTTAGCTTCAAATTTGGTGAAGTCCCGCACTGGGTGGAGAATCGGATCGAACAAGCTGATCATGACCAACTGAAAGTCTGGTCACGCGATATACTGTTTGCTAGCAACCCTGACGAAATGTTCAAGCAGTAACTCGCCAACAGTCTGATGGGGAATAAAGGGGTGCTGGCAGAAAATCTTGAAAGCTGGGCTCAGAAAGAGCGTCACCAAGGCATCGCTTGATTAGTTGTGCTCTCAACGTCTAAAGCAGCTTGGTTTGCCCTGAAGCGGTAAACTGGTACCCCATGGCTTTGTAGCCTTTCTCTCGTTTTCGGTACATGAGTTCAAGCATTGGCAGTCCAGTATCAAGGTAGTCATAGACAGTGACTTCCTGCTTGCCTTCAACGGCTCGGTGGATCCTGCCAGCGTACTGCGACAGCGTTCCTTTCCAGGCGATGGGCAGGGCTAAAAACAACGTATCTAACCGAGGCAAGTCAAAACCTTCTCCGATGTATTTGCCGGTTGCAACGATAACCTGGACCTTATGTAACTGCGCTTCCGCTGCCTGACGTTCTCTGACACGCATCCCTCCACGCAACACAACCGACGTTATGGATTCAGCGGCCAACAGTGCTGCCAGTGTCTCGGCGTGCTCTCGTCGTTCCGTCAGTAGAAGGCAGTTTGCCTGGTTGTTCACGCAGCTTGCTACATCCTGAACAATGTCCTGATTCCGGGCGTTGTTCTGTGCAAGCCAGCGGTAAACTGAGGCTATATGAGGGCGTTCACGAGACTGACAAATATCGGCAGGTGGAATTTCATGACGCTCCCGAACGATGACGCGCTGAACAAACCGGGAGCTATGTTCCGCACGAACTTTGTGACGAACGGGCCCCGCAACCATCAGCATGATCTTTTGGTGCCCATCTTGGCGGTCAGGCGTTGCGGTCAGGCCGACGACGTAGCGAGCGCTGACTTCATTAAGAAGCATCTCGTAGCGAGGGGCTGAGATATGGTGGCATTCATCGATGATGATCTGGCCGTATTCACTAACCAGGTCGGAGACCGTATTGTCTTTCTTATTGATCAGACTCTGGTAGGTGGCAACGTCGATCTGACCGGTAGGTTTCTTTTTCCCACCGCCTATCACACCCACGGAGACGCCCTCCATAAATGTTTCCAGGCGCTCCTTCCACTGATCTAATAACTGGCGATTGTGAGTGAGGATTAAGGTGTTGACCTGCCGCTTGGCTACAAGGCCAATGGCCGTTACGGTTTTACCAAACGCGGTCGGCGCATGAAGTATTCCGGTATCATGCTCGGCAAGTACCTCCACCGTCCTATTCTGATCATCACGCAGCGTTGCTTTCAGGCTGATGCCATTTAGAATCTGGCCTGGCATTCTGCGGTCATCGATTGCTAACGTTATTCCCTGACCCAGCAACAATGCCTGGAGCTCATCAAAACAGCCTCTTGGTACCGAGAGATAACCTTGCTCGATTCGGGCACAGGATATATAGCGAGGAATACCATGCGTTGAGAAACGCAGTGCCTGTGTTTTGAAAAATACGGGGTTGGCAAAGCTCGCCATGCGCTTAATTCGTGCAGCCAGCGTCCCCGGTATGTCTGACAACTTCATATAAATATGATTGGCCAGTATGAGCGTGATGGTTTCAGGACAACCGATAATTTTCTCTGTCTCAACTGGTAACGCTTGCTCCCACGGCATTGTAACGTCTGCGGTAGCATCGGAATCAGGCTCCCTGCCGACCTTTTCTCCGAGCTGAGCCGGTGAAAGAGGCTTGTGCCGACTGAGCAATGCCCATTGATCCGGATAAGGAATCAAGACATCGTCGACGAATACTGTACATCCGCGATTTCGCGCCTGGTATTGGAGCGGAAGAGCAATCAAATTGCCAAATCCACCAGCGGGCATCGTGTCCTGATTGGGGAATAACCGGTCATAGGAATTGAAGGACAAGCCCGGATGGTGGTCCATGGCTTTATCCAGCAACTTGAACCCCAACGTCCTCGCTGCCCAAGCCGGAACGGCTTCCGAAAAGAATATCCACAGATGGGCTCCCGCTCCAGACCGGGAGATCTCAACAAGATAAGGGATATCTTCATCACGACAAGCCTGAGCTAGCGCACGGACATCTGCTTTCCAGTTCTCTTTATCAAAATCTACTGCCAATAAATAGCAGGAGCTATCCGGTAGTAAAGGGTAAAGGCCAACCACCTGCTTGCCCGACAGATGGTCGTATACTGCACTAAAGTCTAGGGGTTTGAATTTTCTGTGGGGACATTCTCCGCACTTGATCTGGGGTTTCTGACAGAGCCCTGGAACCCATTCGTTGACACAGGCGACGGCATAGCCGGAACGGCCACCGGAATTCTGCCAGCGAAGCGCATAGACATCCTGCCTGCCACGAAAAAGCTTCCGGAACAGTTTGGTTTTTTGATCGGGGGTTAGCTGCGGTACTGGAGGTCGGGGCGCAGCATGATGCAGCTCGCTCTTCCGGGAAAGAAGGGCAGCCTTTTCCTTCTCAAGCGCTGATAATCTCAGCTCAATAGCCGCGAGTTCTTGATCTGCTCGGATACCTACCTCGTGCTTAGTGCGGTTCTTTTATTTGATGATCTAGTACTTCAGTACAGCTTATAAGCGCTAGTTTATCGTCAGTGCTGTAATAAAGGTCATCATGCCTGTTAGCCTGACTAATAGGGTTGCATCAGGTTTTTCAACTCATCTGCTCGCTTGGTGGTTTCGCTGAGCAAGCATGAATTGGCGTTGATGCGCGCCATTGTTCCTCCTTCCGGGTCAGCATAGAAACCGCAGTTGGCTTCCTTGTATGTAATCCATGCGCGTTGGGCGGTAAGCAACTGGTCGCGCCGTTCACTGCTCAACTGGCTACAAAGCTGCTGGTAGTTGTCATTGAGCCTCTGGTCTTGACGCTCATATTCGTTTGATATGCAGGTAACCATATCGACAGTGCTAACAGCTTGCTGCATACATGCTTCATACGATTGCGAATTTTCATTACCGTAAGTGACCGCGCTAGCCAAGTGGGGTGGAAATATGGGGTCATAAGTGCTGGCGAGAGCTACTGTTGGTCGAGGCATGCTCTGTGGCGCGCCATCGTCAACGGCCTGCCGGGCCAATAATTGGGGTGTATCACTATGAACGTCCTTGTGGCACCACGATATGGACGGCGGCCTGGTACGAGCTAACCCCAGACGGCACACGCAAAAAGCGAAGTGCCCAATACAGCTATGGCACGCCTCAATCTCGCTACGCCTCTTCTGAGGCAGCAATGCAAGCAGTGATTCGACGCCGCGAAGAAGAGGAAGCGCGGTGGTACTGTGTACGCGTGATAATCGACGTGTGAATCGTTAAGTAAGCACCTCCAAGGAGACTGGATGGCCTTTCGTTATCAGAGGAGTATTACCTTAACCCCCCGGTGTGCGCTTAAATCTGAGCAAGCGTGGGGCAGGCGTTTCAGTCGGCCCCGTGAGGAGGCTAGGCGCGACGTGTTCAATTATATTGAAATATTTTATAACTCAAGGCGCCAAGCCAACACGGCACGATTCAATCATTAAATCTTAATACCAATAATTAGAAACACTCTGGGTCAATCAGCAGTGTGAGTCGCCTTGGGTCACGGGGATTCAGGGCCATACGCCCGCCACGCGTATTCCGTAGCATTATGCTGGGTTGTGCGCGAGTATGGCCGATATAAACTTCTTCAATTTCTCTTAGATACTGCCTTAATCGCGGCCAATGCCGGTTGGCACCAACATTTGGTCGACGTGTGCCCAACCCTTCAAAGGCGTCATCAAGGACATCTCTCAAGAAGTAACGTAGCTCGATCTCAGAGATCTCATTGAGGCTTAGTTCAGAAAGCCTTTCAAGCATAATGCCTATCAAAAAATTGGGGCTTAAATTATCAATGTCGGCCGCTTTAAGCAGAGCCTGAGCGAGACAGTTGGGATCTTCAGGATGTTGAATGTCCCCATATTCGCTGAAGTCTTTAGTGTTTTTTGGGTTGTTAGCTAGCGCATTACTAACTTTCGCAACAGCTTCTTGGAACGCATCTTTGGCTTTACTTTGCTCAATGTACAGTTCCGTGCCGAACACATCCATCCAGACTTCTTTCAACCGTGAAAGAGCATTCCAATAGGCTTGTGCTGCTCCTTTTCCTTTAGAGTTAAGCTCAAGTCTGGTGTATGGGAGGAGGTAGGAAGGGTGGCGTATCCTGTTGATTGATCACGACCAAGATCTCAACCAACACGAGTGGATACGCCATGACCGATTCTACCCTCCGGGCTCTTTCACAACCAGAACCCCAGGTCACTGACCCGCTGCACGAGCTGCTGCGACGAGGTGCCCGTGACCTGATCGCCAAGGCCGTCGAGGCCGAGCTGGCCACCTTCCTGGCGCAGTATGCCGATCAGCGGCTCGACGATGGACGTCAGGCCGTGGTCCGCAACGGCTACCTGCCCGAGCGCACGGTCCAGACCGGGATTGGGGATGTCAGCGTGCAGGTGCCCAAGGTGCGTGACCGCAGCGGCGGTGGTGCTCGCTTCAACAGCAGCCTGCTGCCGCCCTACCTGAAGCGGGCCCGCAGCATCGAGGAACTGATCCCCTGGCTCTACCTGAAGGGGATTTCCACTGGCGACTACCAGGAGGCGCTGGCGGCGCTGCTGGGCGACCAGGCCAAGGGGCTCTCGGCCAACACGGTGTCTCGGCTCAAGAAACAATGGGAAGACGAGCATACCGAGTGGCGGCAGCGTGACCTGTCAGACCGTCGCTACGTCTACTGGTGGGCCGACGGCGTGTACAGCAACGTGCGCATGGATGACCGCCTGTGTCTGCTGGTGATCATCGGCGTCACGGAGCAGGGCCGCAAGGAGCTGGTGGCCGTCGAGGACGGCTTCCGTGAGTCGGCAGACAGCTGGGAAACGCTGCTGACGGGGCTACGAGAGCGCGGTCTGACTCAAGCCCCCAAGCTGGCGGTGGGCGACGGTGCCATGGGGTTCTGGTTGGCGCTGAGCAAGATCTACCCGGAAACCGACCATCAGCGCTGCTGGGTCCACAAGACCGCTAACGTGCTGAACAAACTGCCGAAATCAGTGCAGCCCAAGGTCAAGGCCGACCTCCATGACATCTGGATGGCCGAGACCCGCGACGAGGCGCACAAGGCCTTCGATCGCACGTTGAAACGCTTCGAGGCCAAGTACCCCAAGGCGATGGCGTGCCTGGCCAAGGATCGGGACGAGCTGCTGGCGTTCTACGACTATCCAGCAGAGCACTGGGTGCATATCCGCACCACCAACCCGATCGAGTCGACCTTCGCCACGGTCCGTCTACGGAGCAAGCGCAGCCGGAACTGCGGATCCCGGGCGACGACCCTGGCGATGGTCTTCAAGCTGCTCCAGAGCGCCGAGAAACGCTGGAAGCGCATCAAGGGGTTCAGCAAGCTGGAGCTGGTCGTGAACAACGTCCGGTTTCAGGATGGGGAGCAGGTAACCGATCAATCAGACAGGACTGCCGCCTGACTGCCATCCACCAGATTTGACTATAACTCTTTCCTTTATCATCGAATGCAAAACTCATAAATAACCTTTATAAATTAATAGCGTGTCGGTAAGTTAATGCGTCAATGAGCGACTTTTGTTGCGCACATGAAATGAACCGATTATTCCGGGGTGCGGTTTATTTGAGGCCGTAAACGATGGCCTTGCATCGCATGCTGTTAGTGTGCCTCAAACTTCTGCCATTGCCATTGCCATTGCCATTGCCATTGCCATTGCCATTGCCATTGCCATTGCCAGCGCATTATCTACTTCAATCCCAAGATATCTTGCAGTGCTTTCCAGCTTCGTGTGGCTCAGGAGCCGTTTCACGGATTCCAAGTTGTTCGTGCAACGGCGTATCAATCTACACATGTGGTCATGTGCATGGTATTGCCTCCCGCCAAAACTGGATTGACGTGTCGGATACCACCCCCTGCTTGATGCCGATCTCCATGACCGCTTGCTGAAAGGCGCGGGCAAGGTCTGGCTGATGGCACAAGACTAACGACCGAATGATACGTGAGATTCGTAAATGGTTATGGCCACCGGCTTTCAGCCAGATGTGTGTTGGCATCGCCAGGGTTGGTTGAGCGACGATGCCATTCTCTTCCCGAGTGAGGCCAAAAAAATCGAGCATAACCTCCAGCGAGCGCTGCTGGTGCTGGCGCATAATGTCGCTACCCTCAAAGGCTGTTTTGACAGTAGGCGTTAAAAGGGGCGCAAAGCCGTTAAACCGTCCTGCCTCAGGGATAGGGAACAGCCACTGAATGTAGTCGTGGGTATGCTCTAGCCAGAAAGGCGAGAGTGACCAGATCTCTTCAAGTAGACGCCCTTTATGATCGTGGCCTTCCCCACGATAAAAAGCGATTAAGCGCGCATTATTGTCCATCATACCCCCCGCACTAATGGTTCAGCGTGACCATGCAACGCCATTTCGAGCGCGTGGCGTTCGGCATCGTGATCGTGGTGGGCCTCAATGCGTTCCAGCGCACGAATATAGTAGGCGGGTAATCCATGTTCACGTGCACCGGCCAGCACATGGTGCTTGTACCATGTATATGGACGAAGCCCTAGGGCGGTGACGTTGCCCACATACGCCTGCACCTCAAACTGACGGTCACTGGCAAGGTCCGTGACCATCAGCCAGGTTTCGTTGTAGGCCACCCCAAGCCCCTCGTAACGATCGAGGGTGGGCTTATGATGAGAAGCAACCTCCCAAATAACCCCATATACCGCGGACTGCTCTGAGGCGGGCACAATATCGCACTTGCCCGAGCCGTCCCCACTACGCTGATGAAACGCTAACCGATACGCAGGTAGCAGGGCGGTAGTCACAAAGCGTGCCGGAATCCGTGCGGCTAAGCGCTGCGTTGACATATTGGATCCATAAGCAAAGCAGAGCATGTCGTTCTCCTTAACGTGACGTGGTTATTAACAGCCCGTGTTTAGTGCGTATCGCAGGTGTCCGGGGTGTCCTGGTAATGTGCCAGTACCTGGGCCGCATTCGCCTTTAGGGTCTCTCGCCACGCACTTGGTGCAAGCACTTTGACATTGGTGCTCATGCCCATCAGCCACCAGAGGGTTTGCTGATCATCGGGCACCTGGGCGGTCAGGCGATACCACTGGCTGTCCGGCAAGGCGTCAATCGTTTGTTGCTCTGACAGCGGTGTTTCTTGCAATAACCAAGCGACCGGGCGTGCGATCTCTGCCTCTAACACCACATTGTCTGGACCTTGGCGATAGCCAAACGCACCGCTTTGGATATAGCGATCAATATCGAAATCGTCACGGGCTTGCCAAGCGCGCTGGCTGAACGCCGCGTGTTTCACCCGGTGCAGGGCAAACTGGCGGAGATCCTCAAACCCATCGACGTGTGCCAGTAAATAAGTAGCGCTATGGCGGCTAACAATCCCCTGGGGATGAAGCGTTAACGGTTTTTCTGTTTCAGAGGTGCGTGATAAATACATCACGTCGATTGCTTTTTGTTCCAGCAATGCCTCAGCGACCGTCTGCCAGATAGCTTCATCTAGCTCGGCGGGAATTAACGCTTTGCCATTAGGAATCGCGCGCACGCAGCGGGCCCATTTACTCAGGCCGTTAGACGCCATGCCGTCTAGTAACTGCCGTGCATCGTTAAAGTGGGGCATTAACTGACCCACCACCACCGGGGGGAGCAGTCCTTTAAGGTACTCCTCGGCAAGCACCAGCGTTAACGCACTCGGCACGTCCAGTGCCGGTAAGTGGCACTGGAACGCACGATCAAAATACCAACGGTAAGGTTTTTGGCTATCGTCGCAGCCAATCGGAAATTGCGTTGAGAGTTTTTGACCTAAATCACGCTGTAACGACCGCGTATCAATATGAAAACCGCGTTCCGCGAGTTTCTCTTTTAGCACCGGGGTAGAAATGCGCCCTGGGGAGCGAGGAATGAGCTGCAGTAGCGTCAAATAGCGAAAAAGCGTATCGCGCGCATCGGACATAGTGACGCCACTCCGAGGATTAATGATGAAAACGAAAGAGTCTACCGTGCCTCACAAAACTTAGCGACTCTCTCGGGCAGTGTATCCGTCTCCCGAGCGAGCAAATGAGCACGGTGACGCCATAGCGTCACGATGCTATGTTCAGGTGTCGTATTAGGCAGATGCGCCCAGAGCGCGGCGGGGTGTATGTCGGCCGTTTTCTCTAAAGATGTATTGGGGTGCCCTTCAAGCCACCGATATACCTTCCGCGCGCTTCGCCCAACGCAGACGGGAAACAGCAACGCATCAAACGGGAGCGTGATACCCAGCTCAAGCAACAGTGCGTTCACCTCGTGATCACAGGCGAGGTGCCAGCGGTGGTGGTTAGCGACCAGTGGTGCCGTTAAGTGGCCTGCAACACAGTGCCAGATTAAATGTGCTTGTAAAAAGCGGCGTGATTCATCGCAGAGAGTAGCGCTATAGCGGGGGCAAAAATAAAGATACCGACCATCGGTGCTCGCGCCATCAAACGATGGTGATACGACCGGCGTTAGGGTTAAAAACGGGCTTAAAAAATTCATGATAGGGAGTGTGTTAGCCCAGACGTCCCGATCCGCTTGCCACTTGGCGAGTTCTTGTTGGGCTGTCGCTGAAGCAGTTGATGAGCACGTCTGTATATCCATAGCCTGCCTTCCCTGAGTGAAGAAAGTAGTACGCTACGGCAGTGCTGCGACAACTAATGCCGCATTCACTAACATCGCATTAAAAAGAGGGCGGTGAAGAGAGTGACGAAGGCTAAGCGTCTGCTTGCGCAGCCAGCCATCGATGTATCACTTGCTGTGCTTCCAGCGACGGCGTGGTATTTCGTACGCCGCGTGCTTGGCTTAGTCCCCACTGGTGGCCCTGAGGCGCGATGGCAATCGTGACCGGTTCCGGTATATGCAGGTGATAAATCGCGACATGGCCCCGCGCAACGGGGTGGTCGTAGCTGCCCACACAGTGATGCATCCGCTTTCCTTCGAGCAGCAAGCCTTTCCACGATGTGATGGCCGAAATGGCACCACGGTTAGGCAACGGCGGTGAAGGATACGGCCCATGGCGCTTCTCAAGTAAAGAGGCATCACGGACCATATCCCCCATACCCATGCGCGTATTAAAACGTGTTATTTGTCGGTCGTGCAGTGCTTGCAATCCTTTCACCGTCGTTACGCGATGCAGCGCCTCCAGATTAGCCTCGGCCAAGCGCTGAGTATCGCTCAGCATCTCTTTCAGCCATGCACTCCCACGGCCAGACGTTAGCGCGTCATCCATCAGCAACAGTAAGCCCGGCCAGCGTTCACCGTGGTAATTCGCTAAGAAAATAAGCTGCTGCACGTAAGGCGCTGGGTGGTGGCGTAATAGCCGCGCTGTTGATGGGTCGTGAAGTGCGCGTTTAAGCACGATAAATTCCCGCTGAATCATAGGGCTGAGCTGGCACCGACGCAGCAGCTTGGCGCTGGCCTGTGTGCCTGGCAAGCCGACCATGCCGCATAGCGTGGCTTGTTTTTCGCTAAGCACAGCAGAGAGTGTCTGTTCAGACCACTGTGCCTGCAGACCTTTATCGACGAGCAGTAGAAGTAAAAGCGGCGACGATGCTGCCAGTTCTAACGCCGTGCTCAAACGCCCAGCCACTTGCGCCAGCGCGACGCCCAGGAAGGGCACCGCATTAATGGCAACTCGAAGTGCCTCTGGCATGCCTTGGGTTAAGGCATCGCCGTGGGTATCCATCAGCGTGTGCCAGCCAATGCCGGGCGGTTCTAAAAAAGCGCCTGATGCCAGCGGCTCACCTTCCGCCTCGCTTACCCACGCAAAGGGTGTTGCAGATTGCCAGGGCGAAAGCCGTACTACCATCGGATAACCCACCGACGAGGACACATCAAATGTAATGCGATGATCACAGGGTGGCTTCTTATTAGGCCAGATGCGCCGCAAAAAGCCTGAAAACCCCCTAAGGTAGGTGGATGTAAAGGGTTGGCTGATCAGAGAACGCATCGAGTGTTTAACCTAAAGGCAGGGTGGTCGACTGATGATGATAGATGCATGCGACGTTAAGTGTCGCTTGATTGGGTTAAGCTAGTACTAATGGTTTAGTAAGGTATTTATAGGATTGACTATTTCTTCTTATAGCATAGTGATACCCTCATTATTATTAATGATTGCTCACTATTTAGCATGACAAAAATAGTGCGACGGGGGGTGTCGGAGCTTTTGCTCACCCTCCTGGCATCTCTTTGTCGCCTCTGGTTGAAACAAGGAAACAGGAATGTCAGCTCTTTACGCCCTCGGTGAGCGGGTGGTTATCCGTGATTGCGAATGGATCGTCCTTCGGGCAGGCCCAGTGACAACGGCGGCTATGTGCTCACCGTGGAGGGCCTTTCGGAACTGGTGAGCGGCAAAAGCGCGCGTTTTCTTATCAAACTGGAAGAGTAGACCGGTGCCATTCGCATGCTCGACCCCGCTGAATCTCGGCTACGGCGTGAGCAGGCTCAAGTTAAGATAGGATCGGGTTGGGATGCAATCGCCAAGTTTGCTAACCCAGCTGTTGAGGGCCTTATAGCACAGTATCGTGCAGCGGGTATGCCAGCGATCTCGTAAATGATAAAGGCGAAGTAGTGGCGAATCTGGAGCTTGCTTGGTGGGGGCCAAACATTGGTGTTGCTATAAATGCGCGAGATAATCAGGCGTCACGGAAGTTAGGTCGGCGCGTCGATAAGGTCAACTTCACCATAGAAACATCCATCGGCTACAAGTTGTATTGCTGTCAGGATGAAACGGTGAGGTGTCCATTGTTACTGATCAGGATCAATCCCACTCTGACCCACAGAGTTGTGACAGGAAAAATCAAAATCACCCACAAGATGCTGGAGGACTGACCAAAGATGACGGTTCAGGTTGCAACATGCAGTGCTGCCCAGTTGTTTTCCGGTCACTTGCTGGGAGATCAGGTTACGGGTGATGCTCGCATTCTCAGCAGTGATGGCACGGCCATTGTTGGGGAGTTGACGATTCCCGAGTATCAACGCCCTTACTGTTGGCAGGATACCCAGTTGAGCGCTTTGCTGCAGGATATTACTGCACACAGCAGACACCGCCCGGCGCTGTCTTACTATCTTGGCAGCCTGATTCTGCATCAGGCCCATGGTCAGTTGAATATTATTGATGGCCAGCAGCGCATCACCACCTTGGCGTTGATGGGTTGCTTGCTACAACCGCACAGCGAAATTCAGGCTTCTTTGCTGCAAGGGTTGGAGTACGAGCATCCCATCAGTCAGCAGCAGATCAAGCACAACCTGAAATGGCTGAAAGAGAATTTCAGCAGCCAGCCGGAGTATTGGCAAGGTTTGGTGGATTTTAACAAGCTGCAGTTCACACTGGTGGTCACCCAGTCGGAAGACGACGCTTACCGCTTTTTTGAAACCCAGAATACCGGGGGTGTGCGTTTGGGTGGGCCGGATATTATTAAGGCGCACCACCTGCGTGCGGTAGATAAGCTGCATCAGAAGCCGTTTGCCAAACAGTGGGAATCCTTGGGCAAGCTGGATGACACCGTCAGCGCGCTGTTAAAGGGCCGCTATTGGCAGCGGATCAGTATGCGTGAGCTGCCTTCGCATCAGCAAAAAAAACAGCTGCGGGACTGCATCGTGTCGGAATTCGCACAACTAACCGGCAAGGGTGAAGATATCGCTTTTGGCCGTACCTATCGCTACACCGGACTGTCAGGTGATGTCAGCCACCATCAGGCGCAACAGGGCTACGATGTGCGCCAGCCGCTGAATGCCGGGGTCAATACCATTCGTTATCTGAGCTATTTCCAGGGCTTGTATAACGACTACTGGGAAAAACCCGACTTGCCCCATCTGCCCGGCTATCATTCACTCATCGTCTGGCTCAAAGGCATGGAGGGCTGCGGCTATCTGGAAGGTTTGTACAAAGCCTGCCTGCTGCTCTACATCAGCCAGTTCGGCGAGAACCAGCTGGAACTGGCAGCCAAAAAACTCTTCCTGGTGGTGTATTCACGTCGGGTCAGCAATCAGAAAGCCGTGCGTGAAAAATCAATTTATGCCTTTACCAGAGAGTATCCGGTACTGGATTGGATCGGGCTCAGTTACACGCCGGAGCAGTGTTTCGCCTATCTGGATAGCTTTGTGTTAATGGTGGAGGGCAGCAATCTGGATAAAAACAGCGTGAAAAAACGCTTTATGGACAAAGTCTGCGAGTTCTTTGTTTTGGAATTGAAGCCTGGACAATACAAAGAAAGCTTTGCTCAGGCGATCACTCTTAAAGTGGCAGGAGATCCGCTATGAGTTCAGTGGCAACCTGCCATCAGGTGAACACAGAACTACTGACCTTACAGAAGGTGAACGACCGTGGCCTGGGTTTTCTGATTCCCAGTTATCAGCGGCCCTATGTCTGGTCAGACGACGATGTGGTCAAGTTGTTTGAGGACATTAAAGAGGCTTTCTCAACCGGCGAGACGCAATACTTTATTGGTAGTTCGCTTTCTGCTCGGCGAGCTTTTGACGATCGAGAAGTGTATGAACTGATCGACGGGCAGCAGCGCACAACGACCCTGATGCTCATTTCTATCGCCTTCAAGGCAAAGGCAGAGGGCGTGTATTCGAAACTGGCCGAAGTATCGCTGTTGGCTGAGCATTCACGCCTGAGCTTCGAGATCCGCGATTCTGTCAGCAATCTGCTAGGCAGTTATGCGGGGCTGGAAAAACTTCCCCGGCCAGGGGATGAAGAAATCAAACACGATGAATACCTGAAATCGCTGGCAGCCAACCTGACAGTGCTCCAGCAGCAGGTCGAAAGACTGAAAAAGGACCCTGACTTTGATCTCGGTGCCTTTGCCGATTACCTGTACAGCAAGGTTATTTGGGTCAATAACATTGTGCCAGTCACCATGGACCTGAACCGCCTCTTTGCCAGCATGAATACTGCCGGCATTCAGTTGGAGCCGGTGGATCTGTTGAAAGCTCGCCTCCTGAAGAAGATCAACACCGATAAAGCGTTGTACAGCAAGATCTGGCAGGCTTGCGAGCATCTTGAAAACTATTTCGAGCGCAACCTGCGTCAACTGTTTCCCCAAGCCGGTTGGAATGATCTGGAATACAAGGATATGAAACGGTTCAGTGGTGCCTTTTCACAACCGGACAGCGCATCGGGCATAGAAGATAGCAAGGGTAAATCAGTGGCTCAGTTATTGGCAGAGATGAATGCCGGTGATGCCCCGGAAAATGTCAAAGAAAAAGAACTGAACGACACTACGGAAAATATCGACGCAGAAACGGTTTACTGTCGTTCCATCATCGGCTTTGAGCTGCTGCTGATTCATGCCCTGCGAATTTTTCATGCACAAAAGGGTTGGCCTGATCTGGGGCCACGCATCAAAGCCGGTAACTTACTAGCCTGCTTTGAGGGGTTGCTAAAGCAGGATGAGGCCGTCATTAAGGCCTTTATCGAGCTACTGTGGCAAGTGCGCTACCAGTTTGATACCTGGGTGGTGAAGTGGGTTGAACATGATGACAGGGAAGACCCTCAGTTACGTTTAACCACCATCAGCCGATCCTTGTCTGGAAATCATTACTACATCAACCGTACGGCAAAAGATCTGGGCGAATTGGTGCAGTTGCAGTCTGTGCGTAATTTTACCGGCGATCGCTCAGCCCAGTATTGGCTAACAGCGCTGCTTGGACGCTTGATTGACCAGCCTGATATGACGGACTCACAGGTACTGGCAACACTGGAACAGCTGGATAACGAACTGTCGTTAACCACTGAAACCCAGAAAGAAGCCAGCTTTAAAATAGCCAGCGGGCGGCACCCAGTGTTGGCTGCCTGGTTCACGAAGGAGCGGTATTTGGATACGCCCCATGGTACCAGTTTTGAGCACTACTGGTTTCAGAAGCTGGAGTATCTGCTGTGGAAGCATGGCGATAAGCGCAATGACAAGCTGAAACGCTATCGCATCACCTCGAAGAATTCTGTTGAGCATGTGCATCCTCAGAATGAGGAGCATAAAACTGTCCTAGCAAAGAGTTCGTTGGATGCGTTCGGTAACTTGGTGCTGTTGAGTCCGGGTGAGAACTCATCCTACAGCAATCAGACTGTGCTCAAGAAAAAGGCAGATTTTCAAAGTAAACCCCGGTATGACTCATTAAAGCTCAAAGCGATTTTTGAGCTGTACACCGATGTCGGAAATCAGTGGGCCGAGGCAGAACTTGCCACACACCAAAAACGGATGCTTGAGGTGCTGCGGATGCATTACCAACAGGGAGAAGGCTGTGATGGGTAGCCAAACCAACGAGCAGGCACTGGAGACTACTATCGAGCAGGCCCTCACTGGTATGACAACCGAAGAGATGAAAGCTGCCGGCGATGTGAGGCAAACAAACACCGGCCGACGATCTGGTGGCCAACAGCGGTTTTCGTCTTGGCTTGCCTATCGGTTTTAATGCCCAGTATGCCATTGATGAAAAGCTGTTCTGGCGATTTTTTGGAGCAAACTCAGAGTATTCAGCTGGCTAAGCTAAAAAACATAATCTTGCTGACTGGCAGCGCAAGCTGCTGGAACACTATGGCCAGCTTATCAAGAAGCACGGCATCCTGCATCTACTGAAAAAGGCTCTGTCAGTCGATAAAGAAATTAGCCACGGATAAGTATAAAATGATCTTGCCCAGTAACAGTGGACACCTCAAAAATGTAATACGCTACGATGAGGTGAACCATGGCAAGATCGACAACATCAATGAAGAAAAAATCTTATACCCGTTACTCAGATGCCTACCGTCAAGAAGCGTTAGCGCTGGCTGATCGCATTGGTGTGGCAGCAGCGGCTCGTGAGCTGGGCATACATGCGAGTCAGCTTTATCAGTGGCGCTCCAAAGCGCAGCTTCAGCAAGAGACCTCTGAACGAGAGCAGTCGTTGGCAGAAGAAAACGCCCGCTTGAAGCGCCAATTAGCCGAAGCAAATGAAGAGTTGGCCATCACAAAAAAGGCCGCGGTGTACTTTGCGAAGAGCCTGAAGTGAAGTACGCCTTTATCCATCGTCATCGCCAGGCTTTCAGTGTTCAGCGTATGTGCCATGTTGTCGGGGTCGCTCGGAGTGGCTACTACGCTTGGCGGCAGCGCGAAGGAGCTTCGTCCCCAAAACGCAGCCAGCAAGCCATTATTGATCAGCGCGTGGCGACGGCTTATCACCAACGTAAGGGGCGCTCAGGCGCCCCGAGATTAGCACTAGACCTTCGAGATGATGGGCTGCCGATCAACCGTAAGACGGTGGCTGCCAGCATGCAGCGTCAGGGTTTGCGCGCTAAAGCAGCCCGTAAGTTTAAGGCCACCACAAACTCTCAACATTCGCTGCCAGTAGCGCCGAATCTGCTAGCACAAAACTTCACTGCCTCAGCCCCCAATCAAAAGTGGGTGGGTGACATCACCTACTTAGCAACGGGCGAAGGCTGGCTTTACCTAGCAGTGCTGATTGATCTTTATTCTCGTAAGGTGGTTGGTTGGGCAATGAGTGAGCGTATGACGGCCGATCTTGTCTGTGACGCGCTACAAATGGCGCTATGGAAACGCAAAATGCCTAAAGGCGTGATAGTCCATTCGGACAGGGGCAGTCAGTACTGTTCCATGCTTTACCAATCGCAGCTTACACGGTATGAGCTTAAGTGCAGCATGAGCGCCAAAGGCAACTGCTATGATAATGCCTGTGCCGAAAGCTTCTTTCACAGTCTCAAAGTTGAAGCGATCCATGGGGAGCAATTTAAAACGCGAAACGACATGAGGCGCCGGGTGTTTGAGTACGTTGAGCTAGACTACAACAAGCAACGGCGGCACAGTGCCATTGGGATGATCAGCCCAGAGGTATTTGAAGCCCGAATGATCGCTTAAACCAGTGTCCACTCTTGCTGGGTAAGATCAAAAACTCCGTCTGCCAACCAATTGGATTCAAAACGCGGATGCCTAAGTCATTACACAGGACATTAATTAGCTGGATCGGGGCTAATGATCTAAAAGCTGTGGGCCATGAACCTGCTGGCCCAATATGCTCGACGTTGAAAAACATCCCATTTGACGCAGTGCAACTACTCTATGCCTATCCATACGAGCAGGTGTCTCCCTATATTGCTTGGCTCGAACGTCACACTGACATCGCAATTGATGCTTGTGAGGCAAGTCTTAGCTCCCCTGTCGATTTTGGAGAAATTTACTTGGCGGTGGAACCTTACCTAGCCAAGCTTGCTTCAACAGGTACAGAAATATCCATTCTCCTAAGCCCTGGAACTCCGGCTATGCAGGCAGTCTGGATTCTATTAGGAAAAACTAAGTTCTCGGCTGTTTTCTATCAGTCTTCCCTTGAAAAAGGGGTGGAACAGGTAAAGATTCCATTCGAACTTGCTGCAGAGTTTGTGCCTGCGGTTTCAGATATTTCAGATGACAAACTGAATGCCCTCATGGATTCTCGGGCGCCTATTAATGCCGCGTTCGATAATATTGTTACTCAGAACCCTCACATGCAGTTGCTCAAACATCAGGCGCAAATTCTTGCTGAGCGTAATGTACCAATACTGATCTATGGTGAAAGTGGTACAGGCAAGGAGTTATTTGCCCGAGCGATTCATAACGCTAGTTCTCGTTCTGATAAGCCGTTTGTTGCATTAAATTGTGGTGCCATTCCAGAAGAGCTGGTTGATTCAACACTCTTTGGTCATAAGAAAGGTGCCTTTACAGGTGCGGTCTCTGATCGTCTTGGCGTTTTTCAGCAAGCTAATGGTGGCACTTTGCTTCTTGATGAGTTCGGAGAGCTATCTGCACAGTCGCAGGTCCGCCTACTCCGAGTGCTACAAGAAGGAAAAATAGTACCGGTGGGTAGCGATAAAGAGCGGCCTGTAGATGTACGCATTGTCACAGCCACACATCGCAATCTTATGGAAGCAGTTGCAGACGGGCACTTTCGGGAAGACTTGTTTTACCGTGTGGCCGTGGGTGTTTTGCATCTTCCACCTCTTCGTGCCCGTGAGGGGGATCTTTCGCTTCTCGCAGACATGGTGCTTAAAGCTCATGGCGAGCAAGACTCCGTATTTTTTGGTAAAAAACTTTCCGCTAATGCAAAAGAAATTATTCTCCAACACTCCTGGCGTGGAAACGTTAGGGAACTGCAATCAACTCTTATACGGGCAGCACTTTGGGGCTCCGGCGAAAGCATAGCCGGTTCAGATATGCGCCTGGCTCTGTTTACTATGCCTGAGCGTGATCCCGGGCTACTCAATCACGATGTGAGTCAAGGTATTGATTTAAATATTTTAATGGGAAGCTTGGCTGCCCATTATATACAAGGTGCTATGGCTCACACTGGCCAGAATAAGACTAAAGCTGCAAGGCTTCTCGGGCTGAAGAGCCAGCAAACCTTGAGCAATTGGATCGAAAAATACGGCATTGAATAAAACTGGCACAGTCCTTGCTGATGTTACAAGGATTGGCACAAGCAGAGTCTCTTTTATGAAGTCGGTTAATTTTGAATTTCTTCGGCCAAAGTATGATGTATTGGCAAACCTCGGCGGTTTAACAGAGGCTGTTCTATATGTAGATCCCGGTAGTGCTTTGACCAGACTACGGAGCTTTGCCGAGGAAATGACAAAGACTATCTACAATGAAGAGTCCCTGCCTCGGCTCCCTCAGGCCAGTTTTTATGAGCTGGTTAAAAATCCTGTCTTTGCTGACTGTGTCGATAAGTCGCTTATCCATCAACTTAACTTTCTTAGAATTCAAGGAAATGACTCTGCGCACGGTGCCGAAGGCGACCTCCGTAGTGCCAAAATTGGGCTTTCGACTGCCCACCAGTTAGCGGGTTATATGGCGCTTACCTATGGTGGAGCAAGAAAAGATGGCTTACCAAGTTTCAAGGAAATCACGGATCCAACTAGTGCCATCCTAGAGTTGAAGCAATCGGTTTCCAGTTACGAGCAAGATTTAAAAAAACAGCAAGATGAACTTCACCGGGTAATGGATGAGCTGGATCGTGAGCGTGCCAGGAAGGCCGAGACTTTCAAGAAGCCAGAAGAGCAAGAGCAGCGGGAGCGCAAACAGCATAGCCAGAAAACCGCTGATTCCCTGCAATGGGATGAAGCAAAAACACGAGCACGGCTTATTGATGTAATGCTGGTAAAAGCGGGTTGGGATATCGAAAATCCCGCCCAGGTTGGTCAGGAAGTAGAAGTGAAATTCCCCGATAACCCTTCAGGAAAGGGATACGTAGACTATGTTCTATGGGGAGAAAACGGGCATCCACTTGCTCTGATTGAGGCCAAGAAGTCTGGCACCGTAAACCTGCAAGCGGGACGAGAGCAAGCGCGTTTGTATGCCAATTCATTCGAGTATATGGGGTTCAAGCGCCCGGTTATTTTCTACACTAATGGCTATGAAACCTTTATTTGGGATGACCACCAGTACAATGCTTACCGTCCGGTCTACGGGTTTTACAGTAAAGAGAGCTTAGATTTTCTTATCTATCAACGTCACTACCGTGCCGCTGAGCTTGAGCGTTTCAATCCGGAACTGAAAATTGCCGACCGACCTTATCAAATTGAGGCCATCAAGACAGTTGCGGCCCACTTTCAGCAGCAAAGGCGCAAAGCACTAATTATTCAGGCGACCGGGACCGGTAAAACTCGTGTCTCTATTGCTCTAGCTGAGTTGATGCTGCGAACTGGCTGGGCAAAACGGGTACTGTTTTTGTGTGATCGAAAAGAGTTGCGGGTCCAGGCAGACGATGCTTTCAAACAAAATTTACCCAGCGAGCCACGTAACGTAATCGGTGAGAGTGGCCAGATTGATGCGTCTGCCCGCATCTATATCGCTACCTATCCTGGCATGATGAACCGGTTTGCCCAGCTGGATGTGGGCTTCTTTGATTTGATTATTGCTGATGAGAGCCATCGCAGTATCTACAACAAGTATCGCGATTTATTTGATTACTACGATGCGTTACAGGTTGGTTTAACAGCAACCCCAGTTAAATTCATCAGTCGTAATACCTTTGATATTTTTGACTGTGAAACTACCGACCCGACTTTTGAATTCGGGCTAGATGCGGCTATCAATAACGAGCCTCCATACCTGGTACCTTTTAGGGTCAAAGATCTGACAACCGAGTTCCTGCGAGAAGGCATCCACTACAATGATCTCACGCCAGATCAACAGCAGCAGCTCGAAGAGGATTTGGGCGAAGAAGAAGCTCACAATACCGTCATTGCTGGCAAAGATATTGGGCGTAAAATCTTTAGCGAGAGCACGGACCGAATCATCCTGGAGAACCTAGTCAACAATGGTATCAAGGATGAGACAGGATCTTTAGTTGGGAAAACCATCATTTTTGCTCAACGTCAGGATCATGCTGAACACCTTGAGACACTGTTCTGCAAGATGTATCCGCAATACGGCACTAAGGTATGTAAGGTCATTCACAATGCTATTCCTCATGTGGGTAGCTTGATTAAGGAATTCAAAAAATCGGATAACGAATTCCGCATCGCCATATCTGTAGATATGCTGGATACCGGTATCGATGTGCCAGAAATCGTTAACCTAGTCTTTGCTAAGCCTGTTAAATCCTGGGTGAAATTCTGGCAAATGATCGGCCGAGGCACACGCCTGAGGCCCAACCTCTTCGGGCCGGGACAGGACAAGGCTGAGTTCTTCATCTTCGATCACTACGGCAACTTTGATTTCTTTGAGGAGGAATACAAAGAGCCCGAAGACACCGGTAGTAAGTCGCTTCTGCAAACAACTTTTGAGGAACGCTTGGCTCTTACGCAGGCAGCCATAAAGCAGAACCATGCTGCTGGGTACGATATTGGCGTGCGTTTGCTCAAAGAAGACATTAATGACCTGCCTGACGAGAGCATTGCGGTACGTCGACATTTGCGGCTGGTTCACCAGCTTCAGCAAACGGACTTAATGGATAAGCTAGATGCGAGAACGCAGCATCTACTGGCGGAAACCATCGCTCCGCTTATGTCCAACCGAGTGCTTCGAGATAAGCATGCGACGGCACTGGATAAACTCATGGCCAGTATTGAATGCTGCCTAGTAGAACAGGCGAGCTGCTTCGAGGATGGCAAGGCAACATTGATCGCGGAAATAGGAAGACTGGCTGTCAATATCCAAGCGGTTCGGCAGAAAGACAAGATCATTGAGGAAGTCAAAAGTGCTTCCTTCTGGACAGACCCTAGCATCGACAAGCTAGAGAATGCCCGGCTTGAGTTACGTGGAATCATGAAATATCGCACTGCAACGGTTTCCCCAGGTTTAGAGACACGTACCACTAGAACCCAGGATGGCAATGTTCTTGAAGAAGAGCGTGAGGTGTATATTACTGGCGCTAACGAGGCAATGACCTATCGTCGGCGGTTGAAAGCCATCCTCGACAAAATGCTTTCGGATAATCCGACACTTCAAAAAATCCACCGAGGTGAAGCCATTGCTGAGGAGGATTTACAAACACTGACGTCCACTATCCTAACTGCGCACCCAGGTGTAAGCCTTGATGTCCTGAATGACTTTTACGGTCGCACTGCCAATCAGTTGGATCTTACTGTCCGAGAGGTCATCGGCCTCGATTCTCAGGCGGTAGAAAAACACTTTAAAAAGTTTCTGCATGCACATCCAGCCCTTACCGCCCAGCAGGTTCGCTTTATGAATCTGTTGAAGAACTACATCTCCCAGCACGGCTCCATCGTCGTTGAAACTCTTTATGATGCGCCGTTTACCTCGGTATCGCATGAAGGGATAGATGGCGTATTCAAGTCCGATGATGTGGGCGAACTGATCGACGTGCTAAGACCGTTCCTTAAACCAGACATCCAGCCCATCAGGATACAGGGATAATTATGCAGAACATTCAATGGACGACTGAATTGATCGTTATTGCCAGCATGATTGGTGCTGCTATGGCTCTAATGGGCTTTTTGCTGGCGACAGTAGTACAAAGCCGCAAGTCCACCTGGCTCACCACTCAACTTGAGCAGTTTCAAGAAAATCTGCAGCAAGCAAACGACCAGCGTCAGGCAGCCCAAGAGTCAATCAAAGCGTTGGAGTCCTCGCTGCACGAGAAGGATTTGGCTGAAAGCCGACTGCAAGCCGAGATTTCTGGTGCTCAACACAGTGAACAGCGCCTGATTGGCGAACTCCAGAGTCAGAAAGATGAGCTGGCCGTGGTCAGCAACAAGCTAGAAGAGTCTCGCCAACGCCACCACGAAACAGAAAGACAGCTGGAGACATCCCAAGCAGACAAGCGTGCTCTTCATGAACGAGCTGACGATCTGAGCCAACGCCTTGCGCATTCCGAGCGGGAGCTGCAAAAGCAGCGGGCGGAAGTCAGTCAAAGCAAAGAAGCACTTGCCGAAGAAGGGAAGAGGGCAAAAGCCCTGGAGTCTTCGGGCACTGAGGCTAGAGAGCAACTGAAAGAAGCCAAGGCAAACCTGTCGACCCAGCAAGAGAGTTACAGTCAGCTTCAGGAGCGGTACCAAAACTTGAGTAGTGAACATACTGAACTTAAAACCACGCTAGAACGTAAAGAAGAGCATTTCAAAGAACAGATGCAGCAGTTAAACGATACGAAACAATCGCTTACTAAAGAGTTCGAGAACATAGCGAACAAGATATTCGAGGAGAAAGGCAAAACCTTTACGCAAACCAGCCAGAGCAGCATCGATAGTATGTTGAAACCGTTTCGTGAGCAGATCGAAGGTTTCCAGAAGCGGGTCAATGATGTGCACGAATCTTCCGTTCGCGGCCAAACCGAGATGAATGGAAAAATTAGGGAGGTGTTGGAAATTGGCTTACAAATGAGCAAGGAAGCCCACAACTTAACCTCAGCTTTGAAAGGGGACTCCCAGCAGCGAGGGGCTTGGGGTGAAGCGCAGCTTCGTAGAACGCTAGAAATGAGTGGCTTAATTGAAGATGCCCACTTTGAGGTTCAAAGCAGCTTCAAGGATGCAGAGGGCAAGCAGAAACAAACGGATTATCTAATAAAACTGCCAGACAACAAGCATATCATCATCGATAGCAAGGTCTCCCTGGTTGCTTATGATCGAGCTGTATCCGCAGAGAGTCCTGAAGAGTACACCCTTGCCATGGCCGAGCACATTAAAGCGGTTCGACGCCATATTGATGACCTGGCTGCGAAGGATTACACCAACCTCACTGGTATGCGTAGCCCTAACTTTGTGCTGATGTTCATGCCCATTGAGCCAGCCTATATCGAAGCGCTCAAAAATAATAAAGACCTCTTCGAGTATGGCTACAAGAAAAACATTGTACTGGTTTCCCACACCACACTGATTCCCATACTACGCACGGTTTCCAACCTTTGGATGATTGAGCGCAGTAATACCGAAGCGCGTGAAATTAGTGAAAAGGCCGGTGATATCTACAACCAAGTTTGTTTGGTGGCTGAGCGGCTTAGCAAGCTGGGTGGCACCCTTAAAGCTGCAAGTAACCATTACAATGGTGCCGTGACCGCCCTGGCGGGCCAGCAAGGGCTTTATGGCAAGGTAGACCGCTTCAGCCAATTATCTACCAGAGTTAATAAGTCGTTACCGCATATTGAACCAGCGCATACCGATTTTGATTCTGAGCGGCTTACTTTGATTGTGCAGCCCATTGAAGAGCCTGAAGAGCAAGAAACGCCCGCTCTGGAAGGTGTATAGCAGCGGCTGATAACGTCGCCACTGACCAATAATAGTAACCAGTCATCAACGAGAAACAGATTCAATGCTTACAGGCCAACTTCGTAACGATATCGACAAGCTCTGGGAAAAATTCTGGACAGGGGGCATCACCAACCCGCTGACCGTTATAGAGCAGATCAGCTACCTCATGTTCGCCCGCATGCTGGATATGCAGGAAGAGATGGCAGAGCGCAAGGCAGCACGGACTGGTAAATCTTTTGACCGATTATTCCCCGAAACGCCGGAAGGCCAGCTCCTGCGCTGGAAAAACTTCCACCATATGAGTGGTAAAGAGCTACATAAGCATCTTAAAAACCATGTTTATCCGTACTTCGCAAGCCTCGGCCAACATTCTGAAGAGGAAGGTCTGGGCTCAAAAGGCAGCGCTGCGCAGGCCTTGGGTCACATTGGCGAATACATGCAGGATGCAGACCTGGAGATCAAGAACGAGTCCGTACTCGTCTCCGCTGTGGAAATGGTCAACAACCTGCCGCTCACCCAAAGCGATGTAAAAGGGGATATCTACGAATATCTGCTCAGCAAGCTTACTACCGCAGGGATTAATGGCCAGTTCCGAACACCCCGCCATATCATCGACGCCATGATTGAGCTGATTGATCCACAGCCTACCGATGTCATCTGTGACCCCTCTTGTGGTACTGCTGGTTTCCTGGCCAGGACGATGGAGTACTTGAATAAAAAGTATTCCAGTGACGCAGGCACCTTTACTGACGAAGAAGGTAACCTGCACTACACAGGCGACAAGCTTGAACCCTACCGGGAACACATTAACAAGCAGATGTTCTGGGGCTTCGACTTTGATACCACTATGCTCCGGGTAAGCAGCATGAACATGATGCTCCACGGCGTAAATGGCGCCAATATTCTCTACCAGGATAGCCTCAACAAATCGATCAAAGAGCACTATCCAAAGCAAGAAGAAGACTTCTTTGATGTCATCCTCGCCAACCCGCCGTTCAAGGGCAGCCTGGATGAGACCAACACCAACCCGAATGTACTAAGTCTGGTAAAAACCAAGAAGACCGAACTGCTGTTTGTTGCCCACATTCTGCGTTCACTCAAGTTGGGTGGCCGTGCGGCTGTGATTGTGCCAGATGGGGTATTGTTCGGTTCTTCCAAAGCACACCAACAGTTGCGACAGGAGCTTATCGAGAACAACCAGCTGGAAGGTGTCGTCAGCCTGCCCAGTGGTGTGTTTAAACCCTATGCTGGAGTTAGCACTGCAATCCTGATCTTTACCAAAGGTGGTGCCACTGAGCGGGTCTGGTTCTATGACCTGCACGCTGATGGACTCAGCTTGGATGACAAACGCACGCCACTAAAAGGTGAGGGCAGCAACGACCTACCGGATGCCATCGCCCAGTGGAAGCAATACCGCCAACTGGTGGAAGCTAACGCCAGTGCGGAAGACTTTGAACAAGTCTTTGGCGACAAAATCCAAAAGGCTTTTGTGGTAAACGCCTCCGACATTGTTAGCAACAAATACGACCTCTCGATCAACCGTTACAAGGAAGTGGTGTATGAGGAGGAGAAATACGAAGATCCGAAGGCGATTCTGAAGCGGCTTAAAGGGTTGGAGCAGGAGATTCTGGCTGATCTAAATAAGCTGGAGGGTATGCTGTGATGAATAACAGGGTTAAGTTGGGTGAACTTTGTCATTTGGTTACCAAAGGCACTACACCTACGTCGTTAGGCTATGACTTCTCCTCTAAGGGGATACCGTTTCTGCGCATTCAGAATTTGGGCAATAATACAGTCACGCTAAATGATGTTCTGTATATTGATAATAAAACACATAAAGCTTTAAAGCGTTCAAATATCAAGCCAGGTGACTTGTTGATAACTATTGCAGGAACAATTGGTAGAGTGGCAATCGTTCCTGAAAATTTTCCTGAATGTAACTGCAATCAAGCAGTAGCGATACTTCGATTTGATCATCAAAAGCTTCTTCCTAATTATTTATTATATTGGCTTTTGACAAATGATGCATTTAGACAAATTTCTGGAAAAAAAGTAACGGCAACTATTTCGAATTTGAGTTTAGGGCAGATTAAGGAGCTTGAAATCCCTCTCCTGCCTTTAGCCGAGCAAGAACGCATCGCCGCCATTCTCAATAAAGCTGAAGCCATCTGCCGCAAACGTAAGCAATCCATTCAATTTTTCGATGAACTCCTTCGGGCTGTGTTTTTGGAAATGTTCGGTGATCCAGTGACTAATCCGATGGGGTGGGATGAGTCAGTTCTGCAAGATGTCGCCCATGTCCGCTCCGGTGTGACAAAGGGTAAGAAGATAGACCCATCAAAGGCAGTGACCTTGCCGTATATGCGAGTAGCTAATGTTCAGGATGGTTACCTTTTGCTGGGTGATATTCAGGAAATAACTGTATCACCCTCGGATGCGGAGAAGTGTAAGTTAATGGCCGGTGATATTCTTCTTACCGAGGGTGGTGACCCAGATAAACTGGGGCGCGGTCACGTTTGGAATAATGAAATTAAAAATTGCATTCATCAAAACCACATTTTTTCGGTGAGAATCAAAGACCAGAGATTGATTCGTCCCGAGTTTTTAAGTGCCCAGATTGCATCTCAAAGAGGAAAGCGTTATTTCCTCAGAGTTGGAAAGCAAACGACCGGAATAGCCACCATAAATAAAACGGCACTAATTGGGTTTGAGCCCTTAGTTCCGCCTATTGAATTGCAAGATAGATACATTGAAATATCAAAAGCTGTTAGTTATTTAAAAGAAAAAGCACACGTAGGAAATGCTGACTTATTTTCCTCATTAAGCCAGAAAGCCTTTAACGGCGCACGCTAAGGAGGGGATATGATCGGCGAAATCAAAATAAACCCACCGGTAGCGACTTATTCGCATCCGGCAACGCTCGGCGACCTTCGGCGCATCAATTTTATCTTTGGGGCCAATGGCACCGGAAAAACCACTATCAGCCGTGTAATTGTACAATCAGACGGACACAGCCATTGCCAGCTTATATGGCAGGGCGGCGCCCCCCTGAATGTGATGGTGTACAACCGCGATTTCGTTGACAGAAACTTCAATCAGGATAGTCCGCTACAAGGCGTCTTTACCCTTGGCGAAAACCAGGTGGAGGCTGAGCGTGAAATTGCGCGCTTGCAGCCAGAAGTCGAGAAAGTTGATGCCCAAATAGCCAGCCTAAAAAATCAACTTGATGGTGACGGTGATCAGCCTGGTAAACGAAAAGAGGTTGCCGATCTCGAGCCTGAGTTCCGTGAAAAGTGCTTTGCGCAGAAGACACTTCATGATGACTATTTTGAAGAAGCGTATAGAGGTGTTCGCAACAATAAAGAAAAATTCAAAGAGAAGGTTTTGAGTGAAAGGTACTCGAACAATGCAGAACTGCTTTCATTGGACGAGTTGAAAGAAAAGGCCAGAACAGTTTTTTCAAAGGGGCTTGAAAAAGTATCGCCTCTTGTAGATCTGTCAGCCGACAATCTTATACGACTGGAGTCCCATCGGCTACTGCAAAAGGTCATTATAGGTAATCAGGACGTCGATATTGCTTTTTTAATTGATCGCCTTGGGAATAGCGATTGGGTGAAACAAGGTCTTAAGTACCATGAGCAAGACCCTGAAACCTGCCCGTTTTGCCAACAGTTAACGGATGATCAATTTGCCAATAGCCTGAACTCGTTTTTCAGCGACGCTTATGATGATGACATTCAAGCATTAAAGGCTCTTCAAAGTAATTACCAAAGAGCGGGCGAACAGTTACTGGCTACCATTCAGCGCAATGTTGAGCTAGACAACCCTTTCTTGGATTTGGAATTGTTCAATGCTGAAGCCCAGACTCTATCTGAACGGCTCAAGGGAAATCGGGCTCTGTTGGACAACAAGCTGGCCGAACCAAGCCGAAAAGTCTTACTTGAGCCTGTCGAGCCGTTGCTAGTGCGATTGCAAAAGATAGCGTGTGTTGCAAATGACGCGACGACTAGCCATAGCCAAACGGTGGCGAATATAGCGGCTGAGAAACAGACGTTGACTTCCCAAGTCTGGCGCTATGTTCTAAATGAGTTATCTGACGACTTGTCGCAATATCAGGAAAAAAAGGATCTGTTGAACCAGACAATTCAAGGGATGGATGGCAGCCTACTAGACAAACGGCAGAGGCATAGAGAACTGGAGGAGCAGATTGCAGAGCTGGAAAAACAAACTACGTCAATTCAGCCAACGATCACGGCGATCAATGAGTTATTGCAGAGGTTTGGTTTTCACTCGTTTCATCTTGGCGAGGCTGGTGGTGGCAGCCACTATCGAATTGTCCGCGATAATGGTGACGATGCCAGCCACTCGCTGAGTGAGGGTGAAAGGACCTTCATAACCTTCTTGTATTTCTATTACCTCATCAAAGGTGCTCAGTCCCCCTCAGGGATAACGACCAATCGGGTCGTGGTATTCGATGATCCTATATCCTCACTTGACAGCGATATCCTGTATATCGTCAGTAGCCTTATTAAGGGAGTTATGGGTGAAGTCAGGAGTCAGGCTGGCCAGATCAAACAGGTCTTTTTGCTCACGCACAACGTCTATTTTCACAAAGAGATTACTTTTCATACAAATAGGACGGCCGGTCACGTGTTTAATGATGAGAGTTTCTGGCTGGTAAAGAAGCTTGAGCATGGGTCGGTTGTTGAACGTTGTGAAACGAATCCAATTCGTTCTGCCTATGAGTTGCTGTGGGAAGACGTAAGATCCGCCAATCTATCAAGCATAACCCTTCAGAATACACTGCGCAGGATACTGGAGAATTATTTCACCATGTGGGGTGGGATGGGGAAAGACAAAATCTGTGCGCTTTTTGAGGGGCGAGACAAATTGATTTGTCAGTCCCTATTTTCTTGGGTCAATGATGGCTCCCACTCGATTCATGATGACCTTTATATCAATCATGGCGATCAAGCCAACAAATTTTATCTGCGCGTATTTCGGGATATTTTTGACAAAGCTGACCAGCTGGGTCACTACGAGATGATGGTAGGCGAACAGGCCGAGGAAGCGTAGATGGCAGTCCAACACGGCATCTGGAAGATCGGGGAAAAACCTCAAACGCTTCCAACGGTGAAGCTTGAGAGTGAGTCTCTACTTGAAGAGCAAATCACCAAGGACATCTCAATCCTTAGCGACCATTGGTTGTTAATCGGCCGCCAAGTGTATACCGACTTCGGAAAGTACATTGACCTGATGGCTATTGATGCCACTGGCTCCATCATTATTATCGAACTGAAGAAGCATAAAACGCCTCGGGATGTAGTTGCGCAAACGATTGATTACGCAGCCTGGGTCGAGAATCTGACTTCTGAAAAGTTCGTTCAGATATATACAGACTTTGCTGCGAAACATAGCCTGCCAGAAAAAACCTTCGACCAAGCGTTCAAATCAAAATTTGGCATGGCGCCTGTGGAAGAAGAAGTTAATAGTTCCCACCAGATGGTGATCGTTGCTGCAGAGCTTGATGCCAGCACCGAGCGGATTATCAATTACCTCAACGATAAAGCCAGTGTGGCGGTCAACGCCGTTTTCTTTTCTGTGTTTCGGGATGGCGAGAATCTTTATCTCAGTCGCTCCTGGATGATTGACCCGGTGGAAACCGAAGAACGTGCTGCTAACACTGGGCAACGAGGTGAGTGGAACGGCGAGTTCTATGCCAGCTTTGGAACCTCCCCAAGTGGGCGAAGTTGGCAGGATGCCATGGAGTGCGGATTTATCTCGGCAGGCGGTGGGCGTTGGTACAGTAAAACGCTGTTCATGCTGAAGCCGGGCGATCGTGTCTGGGTGAATATTCCAGGCACGGGTTACGTAGGTGTGGCAGAGGTAACTGGCTATCCGGTAATAGCCGACGAGTTCCTCACGGCTGATATGTTGACTGAGGGTCAGTACAACACCGCTGCAGAACATGGGGAAGATGAAGCCGAGTATTTTGTAGCGGTGAACTGGCTTCACAAAGTGCCAGCTTCAAAAGCAGTTAATGAGGTAGGGCTATTCGGTAACCAGAATTCAGTAGCTAGGCCACGGGCGCCGAAATGGGAGCACACAGTCGCTCGGCTGAAGGAGCTTTGGCACATCTTAGAATAACCATTTAGACAAAGAATATGCTGGTTATCCGCGAGTAAACTTTGTGGGTACGTTGACGACAGTTAAAGAATATGAGGGTGTATGAATCGCCCCAGGTTTCGTAGACACCTCCAAGCCTTATACTAAAGGTACCTAGGAGGATCCATGAGCCGTCCCCGTTACACTGAAGAATTCAAAATCGAAGCCGTTAAACAGGTGGTAGAGCGTGGCCATCGAGTTGCCGAGGTCGCTGAGCGTTTGGGCGTGTCAGGCCACAGCTTGTACCACTGGATCAAGCGCTACGATAAGCCGGTAGAACAACGGCAAGAAGACGATGATCTCCAAGCTGAAAACCGTCGTTTAAAGGCTGAATTAAAACGCGTGTCAGAAGAGCGAGATATATTAAAAAACCGTTATGGGTTGGCACCCGCTTGTAGGTACAGAAACCCGGCGGCGCCCTATACTCAGCTTGGGTGCCAGGGGCGCAGCCGTTGGCTTTTTGGTGGTCGACCCCGTTAAAAAACGTGGCTCGGGTGGCGTTCTGGACTTGAAAGTGGTGACACCGTTTGAGGTGATCCCGGTTAGGAAGGTAGATGTCATCAACGCCACCTCCTCTGGCCCTTCCGTCATTTACGGTTGCTGAGGAGATGTTGTCATGGCTCGTCAATCCTCCCGTTCCACGCGTCAACGGGACAAGCTACAAGTCGTCCACCCTAATGCCGCAGCGATAGATATTGGTTCACGTTTTCATGTTGTAGCGATTCCCCCTGATCGAGATCCGCAACCGGTACGACGTTTTGATACCTTTACGGGCGATTTGCGTCGCCTAGCTGATTGGTTAGCGGAAAAGAACATCGTGACCATCGCAATGGAATCGACAGGGGTGTACTGGATCCCCGTTTACGAACTCTTGGAAGAACGCGGTTTTGACGTGACTCTGGTCAATGCCCGTGAGGCCAAGAATGTCCCAGGGCGCAAGACGGATATCAACGATGCTCAGTGGCTGCAACGCTTGCATTCCTATGGCCTGCTGCGTGGCAGCTTTCGTCCGACTCAAGAGCTTGCCAGTCTACGAGCGTTACTACGCCAGCGGGAACGGTTACTGGAATATTGTGCCTCTCATATTCAGCATATGCAGAAAGCATTGATGGAGATGAACTTGCAACTTCATCACGTTGTGTCTGATATCACCGGTAAAACAGGGATGCGGATTCTGCGCGCTATTGCCCAGGGGCAGCATGACTCCGTTGTGCTAGCCTCCTTTCGTGATCCGCGCTGTAAAGCCAGCGAGGAAACAATTCGTCAAAGCTTGGAGGGCCACTACCGCGAGGAACATCTACTCGCACTGCGTCAGTCTCTCTCCTTGTACGACACCTACCATGAGCATGTCGCCGAATGCGATCAGTTTATTGAAGCGACTCTCAAACGGCTTTCACTTGCAACGCCAATGCCGGAAAGCTCGCTGCCTGCCGCTCGGCATCGGGATGCCAACCCTAATGCACCAGCATTCGATGTACGCAGTGCTCTATTTCAGGTGCTGGGCATTGACCTAACCCAGATTCATGGTCTTGGACCCTACTTGGTACTCAAGCTAATTAGCGAGTGTGGCACCGATATGAGTCGCTGGCCCACGGTCAAGCACTTTACCTCTTGGCTAGCGTTGTCACCGGGAAGCAAGATTTCTGGTGGCAAAGTGCTATCGTCAAGAACCCGACGAACCAAGAATCGAGCAGCTGCCTTGCTGCGTCTGGCGGCTACCACGATTGGGCGCTCTCAAACAGGCCTTGGTGCTTTTTACCGCCGATTGGCGAGTCGCCTAGGCAAGGCCAAAGCTGTCACTGCGACAGCAAGGAAAATTGCCGTTTTATTCTACAACGTCCTGCGCTACGGCTGGGTTTATCAAGACCCTGGTGCTGACTACTATGAGGAACGCTACCATCAACGTATTGTTCGCAACTTACAACGCCGTGCGCAATCATTAGGCTTTGAATTGTCCCCAATATCAGACCCCGGTCAACGGGTTTCTTAGGAAGGCCACCGCGTACTTCGCCAGAGAGTCCGACTGAGGTACGCGTTTATTCAAAAGCATGCGAGTCAATATCCGGTACGGCGCTTGTGCCGCATGATGGCCGTGCATCCTAGTGGCTACTATGCATGGTGTAAAAAAGCACTGTCTAATCGAGACCGGGATGATCAGCGTCTATTGGGATTGATCAAGCATGCGTGGCTTGAAAGTGGCGGTGTATATGGCTATCGCAAGGTCTATCAGGATTTGCGTGAGGCTGGCGAAGCCTGCGGTAAGCACCGAGTGGCCCGCCTGATGCGTAGGGAAGGTTTACGCTCTCAGACGGGCTATCGACGACGCCCTGGCTGCTATGGCGGCGGAAAACCGGCTGTTGTATCACCCAACCATTTAGACCGTCAGTTTGAAGTAACAGCGCCCAATGTTGCTTGGGTGACAGATATTACGTACATCCGAACGTACGAAGGCTGGCTTTACTTAGCGGTGGTGATCGACCTGTTTTCCCGTCAAGTGGTTGGCTGGTCGATGAAGTCTCGTATGACGACGGAGTTAGTGCTGGATGCTTTGTTATCGGCAGTCTGGCGACGCAAGCCACAAGAAACTGTGATGGTGCATTCAGATAGGAAGCCAATTCAGCAGCGGAGATTGGCAAAGCTTTCTGAAAGCCAATCACTTGGTGGGCAGCATGAGTCGGCGTGGTAACTGTCATGATAACGCCGTTGCTGAGAGCTTTTTTCAACTCCTCAAGCGAGAGCGGATCAAGCGACAGATTTATTCGACACGGGAAGCGGCTAGACGCGACGTGTTCAATTATATCGAAATGTTTTACAACCCAAAGCGCCGACACGGCACAAGTGATAACTTGTCACCGGTTGAGTATGAAAGGCGTTACTTTAAGAGCCTAACGGGTGTCTAGAATATCCGGGGCGATTCAGTAATAAAAATTATTTTCGCGTAAATAATTTTATCTTTAGCCTCATGTCATTTATGTTTATTTTTCTCAAAATATTGAAATATAAAGATTTTAATTTTCTGGCATGTTTATCGCTATATAAGGTTAGAAGCAGTTATTAATTATTCAAGGAGAGTAACAGATGTCAGAGCTCAAAAAATTCCAGGTACAAACCGCTCGTCCCCTTCCAGTAATCGTGTTGGCGGATACCAGCGGCAGTATGTCGGTTGATGGAAAAATTGAGGCATTGAATCGAGGCCTGAAAGATATGGTCGCGAGCTTTGCTACTGAAAGTCGTCTAAGAGCAGAGATAGAAATATCTGTCATAGCATTCGGTGGTGATAGCGCTGAGATGATTCTACCGCTCACCCCTGCTCATCAAATAGGTGGCATTACCCAGCTTGAAGCCACTGGTATGACGCCTCTCGGTGGTGCGCTTACGATTGCGAATGCATTGATCGAAAATAAAGAAAGCATACCCTCGCGAGCGTATAAGCCGGTTGTAGTTCTCGTCTCTGATGGCTATCCGAATGATGATTGGGCAGGGCCCTTCGGACGCTTTGTTAATGGTGAACGAACGGCCAAGGCAACCCGGTTTGCCATGGCGATTGGGTCAGATGCCGATGAAACCATGTTGAGTGATTTTGCCAATGACCCTGAAGCGCCGCTGTTCCGTGCTGAGAACGCCCGTGACATTCATCGTTTTTTCCGAGCGGTCACTATGAGCGTCAATGCCCGAAGCCAGTCTGCCAAGCCCAATCAGGCAACGCCATTGCAGATTCCCGCTGACAGTGATGAGGACTGGGAATTTTGATGAGGCTGTTAGCTGCCGGTGCTTCGGTAAGGGGGCCAGCCCATGAACAGGACGACACTCCGAATCAAGACGCCATCACTGTACGAAGTTCAGGTAAAGGCTGCTTTGCATCTATCGCTGATGGACTAGGTAGCCGACGTTACAGCCATATTGGTTCACGAAGGGCAGTCGAGCTTGCACATCAGGTCGTTATTGGTGGGAGTTCGGTTGCAAGTGCCGATGTACCCGCTCTTTTGGGTCGAGCTTGGCGGACTGCATTCGCTGATCAATATGATCAATACGAGACCACCTGCCTCTGGGCATGGATTGATGGCGATGGGGAGGGGGGCGTTGGGCAGGTTGGGGATGGGCTGGTGTTAATCCGAAGCCAGGGCAGGTTTCGAATTTTAACAGAACAGAACTACGGATTTGGAAATCAGACAATAACTTTAGCTCAGGCGGAGTCCATGGGTGCCAGTAGTTCAGATATTTTGCTGACATCTCCCGGAGATGGAGTGCTGCTAATGACAGACGGTATTTCGGATGACTTGATCCCGGAGCAGTTGGAGCCTTTTTTTGACGCGATTTATCGGCGTCAACAACGCTGTAGCAAGCGGCGATTGAAACGCTGGCTTGAGGCTGAGTTACAGCAGTGGTCCACGCCACGTCACGGCGATGACAAAACCATCGCAAGCATTTTCAGAATGGATTAAGCATATGAGTACGGCAGCCAAACAAAAAGCGTCTCGCGTTGTTCAGGATACTAAGGGAGCTAGTTATCAGCTGGTTCAGAAAATGAGCCAGGGCGGGCAGGGCGTTGTCTATCGCACCAACCATCCTCAGGTTCTGGTGAAAGGCTTCACCAATAAAGATGAACGGGTAATTGAACAATGGCGCAGGCACATCGAGTGGTTGGTTCGACAAGATCTTGGCGTGCTCAAACTTTCCAAGCCGCTCGTCTTACTGGCACCGCCTCGGAATGGCTACGTTATGGAGCTTATGGATGGTTTGGTGCCGTTGCAGAGTCTACTGGACAGCTTCATTGAGGCTGGAGAAGAAGCTTCTGAGGATTATCTCAAGCAGGGAGGGCTTCGCAGACGCGTGCGTATTCTTTGCCAGCTGGCGAGAACACTAAATCAAATCCATTCCAGAGGCATGCTTTACGGTGACCTATCTCCTTCCAATATTTTTGTTTCTGACGATCCCGAGCACGCCGAAACCTGGCTGATCGACTGTGACAATATCAGTTTGGAATCGCACAGCGGTCTGACGCTGCACACAGTCGATTACGGCGCTCCCGAGGTGGTTCGGGGTGAGTCATTGCTATCTAGTCTCACGGATTGCTGGAGTTTTGCAGTTATTGCCTATCAGTTGTTGACGCACAACCACCCGTTCAAGGGCGACATGATTAGTGATGGCGAACCCGAAGATGAAGAAGCTGCGATGCGCGGTGAGCATCCCTGGATAAACGATTCCGAGGATTTCGACAACGAGTGTTTAGCTAACCTTCCCATACAGCTTGTCGACCATAGCCGATTGCCAAATTTGTTCCGTCGTTGCTTTGAAAGTGGCCTTAACAATTCGGTGGAACGCCCCTCTATGGCGGAGTGGCTAGAAGCCTTGAGTGAGTGCGATGAGCGAATGATTCGTTGCCAGGGCTGTGGCGGCCATAACCTGTTGCCTGTCGAATTCTGTGTGGAAGCTGCCGCAGAGTGTTTCTTTTGCCCATCGGCAATTGATAAAGACTTGGTGTTGTTCGAGGAATTCATTGTTCCTGAAAATGAAGAGGACATGGCTCCAGCTATGGAAGATTGGCTAGCTACCGGTCGAACGGTTGTTCTGCAGTTTGGCGATAAACGCGAGCTCAAACGGCTGATGCCAACGTTCAGTTATGACCGCTGGCCTGAAGACCATTTGAACGTTGAATACACGAAGCATGGGCTTGGGATTCACCCACTATCTGAAGGAGTATTAAACCTACAACGGCAAGGTAAAACCAAGCTGTTAGACCGCTATCAGGGACTTAAAGAAGAGCTACGTGGTAAACACGATGCCCCCTACCGAATCCATGTCGGCGAGATGGATGAACAACATATTGTTTGGCAGTTCAGGTGGTGATGGTCCATGAATTTTAAAGATTTTCCTCTGTTTTCAGAAGATCTGCTCACGTTAACTAGCAAAGAAGACATGAGCCGTTTTCGACCTGGACACAAAATTCAGTTTCAGCCATACAGCGATAACTGGATGGCGGTTCAGGGAGATGCACGTGTAATTGTTAACTGCAGCCCAGTTGACCGGATTCTATTTGAACGACTTGCTCAGCGATATCAAGTGCATTGGTTGTTAACGACAACGCGTAAAGGGCAATTGCTAGTTCAGTATTGCGCTCCAGTAGAAGTCTCACCAATGGAGCTGGAACTTGGCCTTGATGAGTTAATCGTTGAAGACCTGTATGGCAAGCGGGAGATTGGTGGCAACAATATTGAGCTCGCACGTCGTTGGTTTGAATCCCAGTTTGTGGTGGATGCGGAAGGCGAGCACTGGCTTACCATTGCGAAGTTTTCGAATCGAACTGCTAAAGGTCGTTTTCAGCTGTTGGGAAAAGGTTGGCGAGCAGATGTTGAGCGCAGAGATGACGGTGCCTTGCTGGTCAAGAAAGTTACTCGACACATCAAGAAAGACAGTGCGTTCTCCTTACTGGTTGGAGGCTTCAATTTTGTTGATGTATCTGTAGCAGCTGTGTTGAAAAGTGGCTCACAGAGAGCAATTCTGGATGCGGCCTTGCGCGATAACGAAAGTTACCTGGAGTTGTGGAATTTATACAACGACAAAGAGTGGCAGAACGCTCTGAAACAGGCGGAGACATTGCGATCCCTAAGATTTGTAGACTGGGAGGCCTTTGAAGATGGGCGCGAGAATGCCTGGCGTTTGATCCCTCGCACACCTGATGATTATCAAGAGTTTCGTGATCGTTGGTCTGGCCTTGATCTGCCATCGAACACCCAAGTGGATATCGGGCTTAACCCACCGGATTGGACAGAAGAGTTAACCACCGATGAAATCCAGGGCGCGAATGCAAATACGCCGCGAGGGACGATTGTGTTCAAACCTGACCATGTGGTTTTCAGGCCGGCCTCCAATCGAAAGGCCGTTCGGCCCCGGGAAAAGGAGGGGTGGC
This sequence comes from Halomonas sp. NYA30, assembly GCF_976980765.1. Lineage (NCBI taxonomy): Bacteria > Pseudomonadati > Pseudomonadota > Gammaproteobacteria > Oceanospirillales > Halomonadaceae > Halomonas > Halomonas sp. NYA30. The sequence continues at coordinate 465,162 of NZ_OZ334477.1, forward strand.
TGTATCTATCTTTGGCTGGTTACCGAACAGCAGGTAAGCGTCGACTAGCTGCCAAGCAATCAATTGATTCAGGGAAGCGCCTCCCACAGTTGAAGTGGCTTCTCGAAGGTGTCGCTGTGCCGGCCGCTCGCCGCAGAACAATTGAGGGGCTCACACCCTACGCCAAAGAGACATTTAAGGGTGGAAAGCCGACAGAGAGGCAGATCCAGGCTTTGCGTGCTGCATTGAACACTCCTGATTTGGCAATCGTTATTGGCCCTCCTGGTACTGGAAAAACCCAGGTGATTGCTGCCTTGCAAAGGCGTCTGGCAGAGGAATCCCAGGATCAGAATCTCTCAGGACAGGTTTTGATAAGCAGTTTTCAGCATGATGCTGTTGATAACGCTTTGGACCGAAGTGATGTCTTAGGGCTGCCCGCCACCAGGGTTGGGGGGAAGCGTGGTTCCGGTGAAGACGAAGCTTTGATTGACCCTTGGTTGGAGAGGCAAACGAGCTATCTCCAGGAGAAAGTTGCAGCGGAGTACGAAAAGTACCCTGAGCTTAAAAAGCTCAAAGAAATATCCGAGGCCCTGGCCTTCATCCGCGTGGCTGGATATGAGCCTTATCGCCTTGCTGAGGAGCTTGAGAAAATTCTGACTGGGGTGAAGGCACTTGAGGTCCACGGACTCATCATTCCCCCCAGCATAGCAGCGCAACTGGAAGACTATATAAATGAATTATGCGGCAGTCATCACAGTACACAGAACAAGGTAGAGCTGCCCCACTCTGTGCTACGTAAAATCAGGGCTCTGAGGGAGACTGAAACGTCGTTTCTGGACGATGGTCCAGACCGAGCCTGGGATTTGTTGAGCTGGCTGAAACGAAATGCTCCACGAGCTGACGGTGAACTTCTCTCATTTCTGGAGCAGATTGCTGACGCAGAGCAGGCGGATAAGTCAGTCTTGAAGCAATTGGTTGGTTGGAAGAATCAACTATTGGACCTTTACTTGCCGGACTACCGCCCGCCAGAGCTGAGATTCCGAATCAATGATAAAGGACTTGAGTTGCTGAATGATTTAGAGAGGCTTATTGAGAGTAAGGTCCAGAAGCGTAAGCAAGGTGTTGCCTGGGTGCTTGAGCAGCTCTCGGATAGTCTCAGCTTTGACCGACAGGCGGCTCAATCCGTTGTTGATGAGTATTCTATGGTGGTGGGTGCCACCTGTCAGCAGTCTGCTGGCCAGCAAATGGCTAATCTGAAAGCAGTGGCTGGGTTTGATAGTTCTGAAATCGAGTTTGAAACGGTGGTAGTAGATGAGGCAGCGCGTGCTAACCCCTTGGACTTGTTTGTCCCGATGGCGATGGCTAAGCGGCGAATTGTTTTGGTGGGCGATGATCGTCAGTTACCACATATGCTCGAGCCTAACATAGAGGGGCAGTTGCAGGAGGAGCATGACCTTACGGAACAACAGCTCGCAGCATTTCGATCAAGTTTGTTTGAGCGACTGAGAGTCAAACTTCAGGATCTTGAACAGCAGGACACTATACCGCGAGTTGTGATGCTTGATACCCAGTTTCGTATGCATCCTGTTCTGGGGGATTTCGTGAGCAAACATTTTTACGAGGCGGCAGGGCTTGGAAAGTTGCAGTCTGGCCGTAGTGCGGAAGATTTTGCTTTTTCGGAAACGTTCCTGAATGGCATGAAAGAGCTGCGCCAGCATTATCAGGGTCACGTATGCCAGTGGATTAACGTTCCACTGGCTGAGGGCAAAGCTGTCAAGAAAGGAACCAGTCGCGTTAGGGAAGTAGAGGCTGAGCATGTCGTGGAAGAAGTTCGGCGGGTAATGGAGGTCGGAGGAGAATCTGTTTCTGTTGGTGTTATTACGTTCTATGCCGCTCAGCGGGATTTCATCATGGAAAAAATGGCGCAAACGAAAATTGACGGAAAACCTCTTATGGTTAAGCAAGAGAGCGGGTACGAACCTCACGATGACTTCAAGTGGACGAAGAAACAGAACGCAGATGGCTCTTACAGTCAGGAAGAGCGGCTGAGGGTGGGATCAGTGGATGCCTTTCAGGGGAAAGAGTTTGATGTGGTGCTATTGTCCTGCGTTAGAACCTACCAACCAACGCAGCCTGCAAAGATTCCGTGGGATGATGACGCTGCCAGGGAAGAGCAACTGAACCGTCAGTTTGGATTTTTACGGTTACCAAATCGAATGAACGTGGCAATGAGTCGTCAGCGACAAATGTTGGTTTGCGTTGGTGATGCCAACCTCGCTACTAATCCTGTTGCCAAAGAAGCTGTTCCCGCGCTGGCCGCCTTCTACGAGCTTTGCGGAGGTGATCATGGCAGCCTTCGTTGAAACGGGGACCTACCTAAAATTCAGTGACCGACCCAGGTCAAAATCAAGGCCGGTTCTTTGGCCGGTCTTGGTTCATCGTGTTCTTTATCCTGAGCCAAGACAGCCCGAGTTGAACTTGTTTCAGCGAGCGGTTCTGGGGTTAGTCAGGGCCAAGCGCGTCAAACAGGATGATATTGCTGTTTTGACCGGCTTACACCCTGAACTGATCGCTCTGATCGTTGCACAAGGGGTCAGTAATGGTTGGCTAACCTCTGACGCAAATGGCCTGACTGAAAAAGGACATAGGTTGCTGGATGATGAAGAGGACGAGTCGACGAGTCTCAAGGCTGGTTTCCTCATTCAGGATGCGATAACCGGCTATTTCTGGCCACGAATGGTGACCAAGCTTGAACAGATTGAGCCTGTGGATCCGCAAGCCAAGTTTCCGGAGTTTTCTGTCAATAGGCGGACAGGTCATACCTTCCGGCCTTATCTAGCTAGAGCCAAGAAGCAAAGTCTTCCTGACTTGGACAACGAGTTGCTGGCCCGAGCCTACCGTGACTATCGGAAAGATTATCGAGCAAGTCAGCAACTAGGGGGAGTGCATTCATCATCTGAGTTTTTTCGTTTGCAAGGCGTACAGCGTCTGGATGCTTCTCCTGAGGCTGCCAGGATCGTTGTTTGGGTGACGGGTGATGACGAAGGAGATGAACTCTGGTCGGTCAAGGATCCACTCGGGCTTAGGGCGGGCGCATGGTGGCTTGAGGAGCCTGTCAAACAGTTGCTGGGCTCTGACACAAAACTTCGGAATTTCTTAGCACCGCTGATTGGTATTCCTGATGCAGGGGTGCTGACAAATGATGAGTGGCTGAGAGAGCTTCAAAAGAGAACCGAGCTGGATATTTTGATTGAGTTCCCTTGGATAGAGGCTCAGCCTGATATCAGGCGGTATTTCGCAAGGTTATTGAAGTGGCGACGCAAAATTGAATCGGGTTCGACTTGGGATTCTGACTTGGAGGCCGCCCTGGGGGACTGTCAGAAGCTCCTAGAGGTTGTTATGCAGTGGATGATCAAAACGTATCCGGCAAATGGTGGGCAGATACCTCCAGCTAAAAAACTGGATTGGAAGTTGAATGAGCGGCTGCTTGGTGCACTTGGTATTCCATCTTTTACTGAAGATGTCGTTCGAACACTGGCGCGGCAGGATTTGCGCCAGGTTATACGTGCATGCCAGAACCCTTCAAGCTCTCTCAAAGCACTGCTTTTCGCGGCGGGAATGGGGGCACTCACTGACGATCAGCACCCGCTAAAAGTTTTGCAGGATGAGAACTTACAAATATTGCAGTTGTTAGATCTGGCAGACCTTCGCAACCAAAGTAGCCACGGCCAAAGTAGCTTTAAAAAAGGCAAGGTCGAAAAGATCACTCAGGATGTCGTGTTAGAACACATTGAGTATGCACTGAGCTTCACGGAATGTTTTAAGGACTGGATGTAATGGCTAAAAAGAACGGAAACAAGCGTAATCCCTCACAGGTGGCACCGGGAGCTCCGGCCGCAATTTCTCGTCAGGCCGCGTCACTGGAAAAGCTTGGGCCGATCTGGTCAGCTTCGTTTGAGAATGCATCAAAAATTTATCAAGCCACTGGTTCAAACATTGATATTGACGTTGATAAAGAGTCGGTCGATAAGGTCCTTGATTCGCTTCGGAAGATTGAAGAGTCAGACACTGTCGCGCGATGGATTGAGCGATTCGCAGAGGTGTGCAAAGAGCTCAGCAAGTACCAGGACAAGCTCAATGAGGAATATCTCCAACGCTGGGATCAGGCCAGTAAGCTCGGTGAAGAAAATGATGCTGAAAACAAACGACTGCAAGACGAAGCTGAACGCATCGAAGCGGACAGGGCTGCCCTGGAGCAACGAATCAATGATGTAGACAATGTGGCGCTTGAGCTAGCCAACAAGAAAAATGAGTTGCTGATCATGGAACGGTCCCTCAAGCAGAGAGAGGCGAATGCTGAGGCAGGGTTTGCAGAGGAGAATGAGAAAGCACTGAGGCAATTGGAAGGGCAACAGCGGCAACTGACTATCCAGAGAGAATCTGATCTTGAGGATTTGCAGAATCGGAAGAAAGCTTTAGCGGAAGAAATCAGGCAGGCCGAGCGGCAGCTAAACGGAATCAAGCATAGCTGCTCTGAAGCAGAGGCCGAACGGATTAAGTTACTTGATGAGAAAGAGGGCGAACTCCGACAAGAGAAGGCAAGGCTCAGTCGCGATAGAACCAGGCTAGATCGGGGGTGGTCAGAACTAAAAACAGAGCAAGCCGAGCTAGAAGAGCGCGTAACTGAGGAAGTGGAAGCCGAGCGCAGCGGATTTGCTCTTGAGTTGGCGAAGGTATCTGGACAAAGGGAGAAAGCGTGGGAAAAAGTTCAGGAACTACAAGAACGGCTGTATGAGCTTCAGGAGTTGGGTGCCGCACTGGGCAATCGTTCTCCAGTAGAACTACTTGAAAATTTAGAGAAATTTTCGGCTGAAAATCGCGATCTAAAAAGACAGTTGGAAGTTTCAGACACAGCTGAGTTGCAGCGAGTCAATCAATATTTACGAGACAAAGCCTCAGACCTGGAGCGAGACATTGCCGCTCTGCGCCCGGAACTTGACGAGGCGCGCAGGGAGTTGAGTGTGAAGCGCGTAGCTGCAACGGAGCTTGAGGCTATCGCTCGTGAGAAACGGGTTCTCGAGTCTCACAAAAACACGCTGACTGTCCACATTGATGATCTCGAAACTCGCATTGATCAGTTGACGAATGCACAGAAGGCCAAGACGTCGTTCCCAGCAATGTCGAATATGGATACTGACAAAGATTTCCAGGCGAGCATTGAACTGGAACATGTACCTGATTTGAAGGTCTTTGCGGAAGAGCTTCAGCACCGCATTGCGCAAGCTGAGAAAAATGTGGAGTTGTTTTATCCCATTGAGGATATCCGGCTTCTTCTCGGTGGATTGGCAATGAGTCAATTGCATGTCTTCCAAGGCATCAGTGGTACGGGTAAAACTAGCCTTGCGAAGGCTTTTGCTAAGGCAATGGGAGGGTTTTGTCAAGACATAGCTGTGCAAGCGGGCTGGAGAGATCGAGATGATTTGCTGGGCCATTTCAATGCATTTGAGCGTCGTTTCTACGAGAAAGACTGCTTGCAGGCCCTGTACAAAGCACAGACACCTCACTGGCAAGATACCTGTAATGTCATCCTTCTTGATGAGATGAACCTCTCTCGACCAGAACAATATTTTGCAGAGTTTCTATCCGCTCTTGAAAAGAATAACCCTGACGAGCGATTGATCAGTCTTTCAGAAACAGCGTTACCCGGGGCACCAAGGATGCTGAGAGATGGACGTCAGATTCTTGTTCCGAACAATGTTTGGTTTATCGGTACGGCTAACCACGACGAGACGACCAATGAGCTAGCAGATAAGACTTATGATCGGTCTCATGTGATGACGCTACCGAAGCAAGACCACAGTTTTCAAATAAAGGATTATCAGCCAGCGAGCTATTCATTCAGATCTTTACAAAATGCTTTTGATAACGCTTGTAGGGAGCATGCCACTTCTGTCAAAAATTTGCTCGGTCAGCTGACCGGTAATGAATTTACGAGACAGCTTGAGAATGACTTTGGCTTGGGTTGGGGTAACCGCTTTGAGAAGCAGGCGCTTCGGTTTGTCCCAGTGATGATGGCATCAGGCGCCACTAGAGGAGAGGCCTTGGATCACCTGCTCGCAAGCAGAATAATGCGGCAGGGTAAGGTGACTGGTCGTTTTGATGTTAACGCAGACTCTGTCCACAAACTCATGGCTTCTTTGGAAGCGTTCTGGAATCACTCGAACCTGGAAAGCATTCCGGTGGTCTCACTTGAGCTCCTGGAGAAAGACATCAAGCGCAAGGAAGGTGGTTTTTAATGTGGGTGGATCGACTGACAGGACAACGTATCGGGCATTTGCCCGAAGTTATTGAATCTGGCCGTTATCTAGCCGAAACAGTGGCCGGTTATCAACCCACTGTGAACCTGGGAGCGAGCGATCTCTTAGTCGACGACGGGAGCGAAATCGCTCTGGTTGATGGCCAGCGAAAATCCACCCGGCTGCCGGCCAAGGCTCTAGCCCAGAAGGTGGAGTTATTCGAGCGCATCCTGGAAACGATTGATTCAAGCATCGAGAATGAGATTGAGCTGGTATCTCCGTTGATGCCTGAAGGTGTGGTTGATGATGATAGCCATTTGAACTCATTTGACTCGAAACTGCTCACGATCATTAAGGCAGGGCACCTTCATCAAATATCGATGAGACCAAGACTGGATCTGCACTATGAAGAAGAGGTCACCGATGTTGCGAGGGCGAAGAAATTAGCCAGGGGAGCCTTGGTTCATCTGGCCTCCCATTCTGAATGCTGGCAGCGTCAGACCTTGTCTGGAGTGATACCCAAAAGAGTGAAGGCCCGATTCAGCGATGACGATTTTAATATTTACGAGAATCGTGTGTACGCAAGGTTACTCGACAAGATAGATCAGTATTTGAGTAAGCGAGTCGACACGCTCAGGCAAATTCAGTTGGCTGTCAGTGAGGCGTTAAAGTTTTACGGAACTAATGATCTGCATCATCGCCTGGCAGAGGAAATATGTAGGCTTTGGGGAAAAGCCTTTACGCAGGATTCAACCAGCAAAGCGTCCGAACAGCTCACGAAGACGCTTGATCAGCTTGAGAATGCACTCGGAATAATTCGGGGTCTTAAGCAGAGAGGCCTCTACCTACTGGTGGGTCGCTCCGCACAGATTGGAGATGGACTCCACCTTACAAACATTCTGCTTCATGATCAGCACTATCGCCATTTGCCTATCCTTTGGAACGAATTGAGAAATATCGTCGGTGGCAAACGGATAACACCTGATGAACGAAGATTGCGAAATGAGGAGCTGAATCGAGCTTACTCAAAGTATGCAGGGCTTGTACTTCGCCATGCTTTGTCTCCTTACCTTGGAGTAAAGCTTTCATCAACTTGGGCAGGCATGAATCTTGAGCTTAGGCAGGTAGGACTCAACTGGCAGCTTCTTGTATTGTCAGCTGATACTCTCAGAAAAAAGCGAGTTTTGCTTGAGGTTATTCCTTGGATGGGGTTTGTCGACCGTCCAGATGGCTTCTATCCCTTGCAAAACGATAATCAGAATCATCAACCATTACGGGTGTTAGCCTGGCCCAACCTGCGTGAAGATAGTTTGTATTCTAACCAATCCGCTGCTGAGGGTGTCTGGATACAACTTTCGCCATTTGATTTATACGGTGTAGAGAGATACGGATATATAGTGGATCAGCTTTTACAGCGAGAGCTGGTGTCAGAATACGGATGTGCGCTTATCAAGATTCCTGCTAGGACAATGGAGTTGGCTGGGCAGGTTTCAGGGTTGGAGGTGAGTGCAGAGCAAAATGAAATAAAAGTACTTGAAGCCCTTTCATCTGAGAATTTAGAAAAGATAGAGCGTTCTTTAATTAGTGAAAATGCTTTCGAGCAAGCCAAACTGCTTAAAAAGAGGCATGAAGAAATAATAAAATTACAGACATGTCCAGTATGCTCAGAATTCGTTAAGCTGAAGAACCAACAGCCTGTTGGATTTTCCTTAGATTGCGCTACCTGTAAGACAAAAAGATATTTACGTATTAATGGTGAAAGGCAAGAATACGAGCAAAGCCTTGGAGGGTATTTCGAGTTTAAGCGGGCTGGGAGGCTTAGCTTTTTATTTCGAATTTGAATAGTTTTAAATGTTTCTCTGGCCAGTAAGCCCGTGTTTAACATTTTGACGCCTCGAAGCATGAGAAAAATTATACAGACGCTGTGGGCTGAGATGGTCGGGGGACACAAGGCTATATCGCTTATACTAACAGAAGGGCTGCTCACTCAGGCGGATAGATCTGGTTTTTTAACTTTTCCGGGCTATCTAGACACTGGGATACGCTGAATACCCGCCAGCCTTGTTCACGCGCCAGTTTGGAATTTTCGGGGCAAATCGCGACCCCTATATGTCTTGCAGGCCATGCCAGTTCAAGCTTGGCGACAATAGCGTCATGTTCATTCTGAATGTTCAGACCTACCTCCGGCAATGGCACTTTGAACGTCTTGAGATGGTGAAGTAGGCCATTGAGGCCGGGATCGGCCAAGGCGAAAACTTCTTGCCAGTTGGCTGTATCCGCGCACTTTTGCTCGCGGCGGAGATGGGCGATGGTGTGGCGGTCATGAAGGGTAACCACCATGTGATCATGTCCCGGCTGCTTGCTGTGGCAATCAGCACACAGCGCTCTAAGGTTATTGTCGGCGTTATCATGACGAACTTTGTTGACGTGGTGAGTATGCAACAGGTGGCGGTGGTGATTGAGTGATACGGCACAGCTTTCACATGTGTAGTGTTTTGAAGCCCTGTAAACTCGCGAGACCTCTGGCCAGTCTGGGGTATAGCCCTTTTTTTCATGAGTTCGTGGTTCTTGGGCTGGATGTTCGGTGAAGAAAGACTCGTAGTGCTGAAAGAATTCTCGAAAGGAAAAGTTGGAAAACACTTCTTTATTGCCGGGTTTACTATACCCCTTGTAGTTGAGCTTGCTAAGACAAAGCATGCAGACATGAAGGGGCACTTTTACTTCATACGACGGCTTTTGGCGAGAGTAGATACGAAACTCACCGTCTTGGTCCTGAGTGGCAATATAGCGGTCAAATTGACCCCTCTGTTTCATCTCTTCCAGTTTACGGCAGAAGGCAATATGTACACGGTTTCCATGCTTAGGATCAACCCGTGCTTCTTCGAAGCGGTTCTGAGGGTGACCTGGCATGTACAATAGAATCTGCTGACCCTTGTATTCAAGCAGATTGCCCGGTTTTGTGACCTCGTTGAACTCTTCCCACGTAATCTCTCTACCTCCCTCGTCTATTACAGCAGGGGAGCCGAGAGTAGATTTCCCAGAATTGGGGGGTGGTAATGAACTTTCAAGATTCAAATCGATAGGTAGCGGTGGCCCCAAACGGTTGACTGCAACACGCAAGGCGCTTAAGTCAATTTCAAACTTCATGAATCCGTCTCGGAGAGAATTTCGCGAATTAGGCTTTCAGCATTGGTTAGGATGCGAAAACTGACCCGGCGCGAGCGTTCATGGTCTTCTTGATCGGCGTCGTTCAACACCAGGTGTGAGGAAGAGAAACCAACGGCAGCAGTGGTCTGCTTTATCCATTGTTTCTGAGACTGGGTTTCCGGCATGCGATAAAGATAGCTTAGAACCGAGCGAGTTCGATCCTGAGAAAGCTGCATGTTAAGGAAATAGGCCTCGTCCTCTCCCACACTTATGTTCCAGCGACTGGAAGTGTGGCCCTCGATACGAACCTCGTTAATGGATTCCTGATAGGGCGTTAATACCCCGAGATAACGGGGATAAAAGTCGTTAAGAATGCTCTCGAAACGTGAGCGTAGAAGAGCCGAACCACTGGCAAACAGCACCTCAGGTGAGTTGAAGGTCAGTGCCAGAGTATCGGGATTAATTTCAGCCTGCCAAGTTACGAGGTCATCGGCGAACTCATCCATCAGTGCCTGATAAATCGCGACCTGAGTTTCCTGATAGGCTTCCGCTACCTGAGTAACACGGTCACGCTCCTCAAGGGCATGACGCATCAAGGCAATTGAGATCAATAGAAATACCATCATTAGTCCGGCCATCAGGTCGGAGACACTAAGCCAATGGTGCTCTTCTTCGTTACCAGACGAGCTTCCACGACCAAAAATAGTGTTCAGTCGGCTCATTAGTTCGATCCACTATTTGCGGACTGCACTACCTTATGCATCTCGTTGGTGAGCTGCTGGTAGTCCTGGGTAAAGCGTCCGGTAATCTGGGCCAACTGGTTGCCCATCTGCGTAAGGGCGCGGGAGAGCTCTTCCTGCATGCTTTGGTCAAGGGCACTGACCTGGTCGCCTACAGATTGACTGGTATTCTGCACTACTTCTTTGAGCACTCCATTGAGCTGTTGCTGGGCTGCGCTAAGTTCACGCTGGTACTGCTCACTAGCGATTTCCAGCGCCTGACGGTGCTGGTTATGTACATCCTGCAGCAGGTCTCGGGACTGACCATGGGCTTGACGAAGTTGATTTTGGGTCTCCTCGCTGGCTTCGCTCAGGATTCGAGTGAGCTGCTCACTATTACTGGTGAGATGAGTGGTCATGTCCAAGATGCGGGCATTGAGATCCTTATAGGCATCCTCGAGACTCTGTGCGATCAGCTCTGACTGGGTTGATAGCTGATCCGAAGTGCCCTGCAAGGATTCATGTACGCGGTTGTATCGGTCATTAAGCCCGGTGGCGCCTTCGATCATTTCCTGGTTGATGAGCGCACTACCCTGTAGGAGTTCATCCTTCATAGTGGTACTGCCTGTCATCAGTTCTTGAGCAGCACGTTGTGCAGCCTGATTGATCTCGGTGACGGTCTCCTCGACCTGGCGTCGAATCTCAGGTACGGCTTCAACGGCGCGGTCGCGCATGTCCTTGAAGGCGCCCAAATGCGACTCGAGGTCATCCAGTTGCCGCTGGGTGGCGGTGAGCAGGGTTTCGAGCCCACTCATTGTCTCTGGGATCGTCGTAGCCTTATCGCTGATGGCAGCCACGCTGGCCTCTGTCTGAATAATGGCAGTGACGCCTTGGGCATACTGGTCTCGCATCTCGCCAAGCTGTTGGCGGTAGTTCTCCTGCCACTCGACCAGCGATTTTACTGAGGCGTCCAGTGCCTTGAAGTTCTCGCCGAACTGTTCGGTTAATTGGTTATTGAAGTCTTGGATGACTTCCTTGAGGGCATTGATTACCTGTTCAGTAGCAGACTTCGACATCATCTCAGCGAAATCTTGCAACTGTTTTGAGAGCTCGCGTGCGAAGGTGTCGAAGCGCTCGCGCTGGCTCTCGGCGTGATGACCAAGCGCCTCGGCGGCATCGGTTTGGCGACTAGCTTCTTTAGCTAGCGCCTTGTAGTTGTCGTCTTGATGCTGTCGCAGCAAACGAATCTGTCCTGTTAAAGTATCGCTATCATCACCAGCTATCGCCTGATGCAAACTAGTGAGATGATCGTTCTGCTCACGAAGCAACTGATGAATGTGCTCCGGGCCTATCTCGTTCGGGCCGCTGGCTACATCTGCCTTTGGCTGAAGCCAGGGAAGGCCAGTAATGATCTTGTAGACTATTGTCATAGCCATGCCGAAAAGGCTGGTCATGAAAGCGGTCTGTAGGCCGCTGAGCAGCAGGCTGATGCTCCCGTCGATATTTTCTGGGTCGAAGTGTAACAGGCCGATGACGATGCCAATAAAGGTACCCAACATACCCAGAGAAGTGAGCAGGTTGGGTGTGTAGTGTGTCAGACTTCTGAGCTTATCTAGCTTGTAGCAGACCAGAGCGATGATGAAAAAAAACGCGATGAGGCTGTAAAAAACGTTAGTGACCGCCCCGGCATTCGCGGCAGCCAGGTAGTTTTCTAAGCCGCTCGGACCGCGTAAGAGTGCAGTGAAAAAATCCATGCTTTAGTTCCCTTTTGGCCCCATAGGCCATTTCCCGTACTGCATCGTTTTTTATAAAATCTTTAGCGCAAGGCTTTCTATTTCAGGCTGAAATAATTGTCAAGTTCGCCGAGTTGCAGGTTAGGCGTGAAGTTTTTCATGAAGCCTGCCTATGTGTCATGTACTTAACAAGCTCATTGAAAAAGCTCGTGTGGATTTTTACGGTTTCTGTCATATCATTGAACTGGTCTTTTTGTAAGCCCGGCTTTCTTGCCCTATACAGGCTTACCCACACATTTTTTCGCACCCCCGCCTTTATTAAAAAAGAAGCTCTGCTAATTTTGTTATCTTTCATTTTTCCTCTGCAAACAAAGCTTCCATCCCAAAGCCAAATGTCGACATATCCCATTTTGTTTTTAAGTACGAATTCCATGATTTTTATGCCGTTCCTGGCAAAAATGGAATGAGAGAAGGAGCCATTTTTCGGTTGATTAGTTATTTCAGAAAGAAGCGTACCATCATTTCTCCAGTATCTTGATGTGTCGCTTAATACACCGTGCGAGAATGAAATTTCTTTTTCCTTTAAGCCACCCTCATACCAGTATTCAGTTAGGCCATGGTATTTTCCATCATAAAGCTTACTCTTGGATTTCATATTTCCAGAGGGGTATGTGCTGAAGGTTTCTTCGTGTCTTTTTTCCTGGAGGTCAGCTATCAGTATTGTATTATGTTTAAGTTTACCCAGTGCTTTTTGGTGGATAACTTCATGTTGGCCTGTTTTAGTTAATCTTAGTAAGTGCTCAAGGTCTGCTTGTATGTTTTCAAGCTTGTGTATTTCAGTTATTGCCAATTTGAAATTCTGATTTGAAAGTACCTGTTCCTTGGTTTCTACTCTTTGTTTTATTTCAATGATCTTGGAAATTATGATCTCGTTTTCAAGTGATTTATTTTTTCTTACGTATTCTTCTCGTTCAGAGCCTAATGTTTCCTGTATTATTTCATTGTATTTCTCTGCTAGAGCCTGCCTTTTTTCGCTTATTTCTTGTGGGTCAGCAGAGTTGTTGACCAGGTGATTTATGTCGTTATCCATTTTTGACGCTTTAGTTTTTAAGAGGAGTAATTCTGAGCTTTTGTGTACCCCCTCTGCAAGTTCATTTAGGAGCTCAGCGCCATTACTGATGGCTTTGGCTGTCGATGTCGTTATTCTCTTAATATTGCCAAAAAATGACATTTGATTTTCCTTGAAAGTGGCTTTGTGGCGAAGAATAAAAGGAATAATTCATTTAGAGAGCGCACCGTTTTAAACCTAGATTCTGCCGAGCCCTTCATCGCATTTGATGACAATGCTCAAATCCTTTGCATTGTATCGCCTTTTACGTGTTAAGTACCTGATCTAAAGTTTTCGTGTAATATCCATGCCAGGATTTCTGACACGGACAGAACCATGGAAAAACGCTTCGTTGCCCCTCTCACTGAACCTGAACAACAGACGCTGACCTCCGCCTATCACCATGGCGAGAAGCGCGCTCTCCGTCGTCGGGCGCATGCCATTCTACTGAGTGACCAAGGCCATACTATTACCCAAATCAGTGAGATACTTCAGGTTCGCCGCGATGCCGTATCACGATGGTTCAAGCAATGGGAAGTGTCCGGTTTTGATGGTCTCACCGACAAACCGCGTAGTGGACGAACACCCGCCCTCGATGAACACGATCACAAGCGACTGCAAGCGTTGGTAGCCGAGCATCCCCATCAGATTCGCGCCTTACAGGCTCGCTTTCAAGAAGAGACTGGCAAGTCTGTCGCCACGGTGACACTGCGCCGGGCGTTGAAAAAAAAATGGCCATAGCTTCAAGCGCATTCGGCATTCACTCAAGACCCAGCGTGACGAAACGGACTTTCGCAAAACGCAAGGCTTGATGAAAGCGCTTCACGAGCGAGAGGACCAAGGCGAGCACGAGCTCTATTACTTTGATGAATCAGGTTTTTCACAAGCGTCGTCGGTGCCGTATGCGTGGAGCCCTATCGGCAAGCCCTGGGAAGTCACTGCCTACTCCCGCAGCCGAAGGCTAAACGTGCTGGGCTTCCTAAGCCGAGCCGGAAAACTGGTCTATCACACGACAACCGAGACAGTGACCACGGAAACGGTCATAGAAGCGTTTGACCAGTTTGTGATCCAGAAGGATCCAGACACCTTCGCCGTTGTGGTGCTCGACAATGCCAGCATGCATCGCTCCAAGGCCTTTAGGCGCAAGAGGGTGGAGTGGATGTCGCAACGTGTGCATCTGATCTATCTGTCTGCCTACTCACCAGAGCTGAATCTGATAGAGATTCTGTGGCGGCAGATGAAGTACACCTGGCTGCCCTTGAGTGCCTATCTCTCGTTTGAACGTCTACATGAAGAGGTACACCGCTTACTCGGTGGTTACGGAACTGATCACGCGATTAATTTTGAATAGGCACTTAGGCGATGTGCTTTGGCGCTTGTCAAAGAAGCGTGCGTGTCCGGTTGGCGCTAGGTGGTAGTTTCCCCTCTGGGCAGTTTGCAAGATCACTACATTCTTAACTTTTTCGTTCATACTATAATTAAATTTATGTAAGCGGCAACTATTTAACGGTAGTATCCAGCATTGAACAATTATTAGCATTCGGAAGGAAACGTCTCATCTTTGATAGCTTTCAGGGCGCTGAGTTAACGATAATTAAACGAAAGGGGTGGTTGAATGGGGCCGGTTTATGAGCTACGTAAACAACTAAAGGGTTGGATTTCTTCATATCTGAGTAGAAAAGGCCTCGCCGTCCCAAATGGTTTACCTCTATATAGTTATGCCACGACTGATAGTGAACTTCAGTTCCTCGGCGCTTTGTTAGCTGTAAACGATGAGGAACGCCATAGCCCCATATCTAGAGTCTATTGGGCGGCAGGTTACTGCCTTTTTGTATCGGAAAAATACCGCAGAGAGTATGAAGCTAGTTGGTCTTGGCAAGCATTTGATGCTGAATTGGATATTAAGCTTCAGCCTAGCGAGCATACGGAGTTGGTTAAGCTTGGATTAGGCTTTTGGGATCGGCCTATTCGCTATCGTACTCATGGCGCAGATTATCTGGGGTCACTCTTTGCCGAAGGAGGGTTGCCATGGCGTTTGCTACAAAATGAACAGCATGGTTTTGGCCGTGCGATTAAGGCAGGTCTCAAGCATTACCATGAATGCAAGCGAGATGGCCGGGATCTTGTCCAGGTCATCCGTGAATACGGCCAGTTTTTTCCACAATCCTTTCAGAATGATGAAAAATATCAATTGCTCGCCAGCATTGCGGAAACCCTTATGCTGCTTGCAGAAAAGTATGGGCTTGACCAGCAGGATGACCCTGCGTCTATTCTAAATCGTCAAGCGCCTCAATGGCGGGATGAATTTCCGTTACCGTTGGAAGAAGAGAATGGCTTTGCTCTGGTAAATGAGTGGCTTAGGGATGCAGGTAGCCGACTTGAAGAGCGTAAACGTACCGAAGAAATGGCTCGTCAGTTTACTTGTGAGCATCAACTTGACGGCCCGATGGAGTCGGCGCGTTTACAAGCGAAGGTTTGGCTGAGCCGTTCTCTTCAAATAAAACTGGGAACGCGCAAGATTATTACCAGCCGTGTTGAGTTAGCGCTTTATGAGGGCGATCGCTTAGCCCTTAAGCTGGGTGTTGCCTATGGGCGATTGGAAGGCGATGTATTGACTATCAAAATGCCATCAGAGGTAGCAAAGTTTCGTCGCCAGTCTCCTGAAAAGCCTCTTTTTGTAGTGTCTTCCTGTGCAGGGGAACGGTTGGATACTCATGCAATCCAGTCCAGTGAAGTCGATTGGAATCAATTACCCACTGTTTTTGTTGAGGAGGATGAAGTCACGCGCCTGGTAGGTATTGCGTCGGTTAAGTGCAAGGCACCTGAGGTGCTTTTACGTATACCTGCCTGCATAAATAGCCAAGGTGGTGAGCTTTTGATAAACGATGTCGAGGGAGGGGCTTGGCACCGTATTAACGAGCAACTAACTATCTCTAATTCTGGCTCCCGCTATATGATTGAACCCGGTAATTCGTCCGGGGTTGAGCGGGTCGAGTTGCAAGGTGTTATTTCATCTTACGATACCTTACCCGTTACTACTTGGTTGGGCTGGCCTCGGTGTTTACTGATTAACTCTGTTGATGAGAGGTATAAACCGGATGCCTTTAGAGTTGATGACCAATTAGTTAAAGACTTGAGTGCATCATCCCGAGTGGGTAGTTTCAGGGTAGATATTCTAGGGGCGGATCAGCGGGTCATTGCTCGACGCAAGCTGGGCGTATTGCCAAGGGATTTTTCGGTAGCCGCCATGCCGGCCTCATCTCAGGTTCCAGCGCGTATCCTAGTTAGTACAGACAAATTATTGAATGTACGTGTGCTAAATGATGGTCTGCGCTCGAATATACAGAAAGTAGGCCGCGCGATTACGGTGCAGTTAATGCCGGGTAATCAAACACCTGATAGAGTGCTGCTAGAAATTACAGATGCTCGCATCTCTGCTGGGGGTGTGGTCATTCGTCTTCCTTACCCTGAAGAAGGGGTGCAGTTATTAGAATCTGACGGACAACAGTTCCTGGGGCGTGGGCTTACGCTTGAGCGCACATTGGGGATGACATTGGCCTTTACACCTCCTCCCGATAGAGCAAAAACGTTTTACCTTTCATTGGAGCTGATGGGGCAGGTAACGAAGCTGGAAAAGCAATACAGCTACCATGTTGACAATACTACGGCACAAGTAAACTTGTATTCACTTTACGACGATATCCTTTCATTGCTCAGTTGTAGTGCAGAGCAAGATGCAACTATTCGTTGCCGAATTGAAACCTCACAAATGCTCAGGCAATTCTATATTCACCGTTACGATGCAACCATTAAATTTACCAACGAGTTTCATCAGTTTTTTGAGCTTCTGGATTACAGTTCGCAGCCATTAATGTATCGCTCAGAGGGTACAACTGTTATGGCGATGCAAGTGCATGCCCCCGAGAATCAGCCTATAGCTATGCAACCTCAGTCACCGAATAGCATTATCACTGGCTTTTATGCACTGCCGGATAAGCTTCAAAAGGATGGTCCCTGGCTGTTGTACCCCGAAGAGAGTTCTCCTATCGCATTCCGTCCAGCTATTCATGTGCCTGGCTTTTCAGATTGTGATCTCGAAGACATTCAGAATATTAAAACCCTCCATTCAGCTGCGCGTTACTATCATCCCCAACATCGCCCTGATGTCTTCGATGTTGTCCTTGACGACATGGCGGGGCACTTCTTACACAATAGCTGGCTTTATCTGATTGAGCTGAAACAGCATTATCAAAATATCCCCTTGTCTGCGTTTGAAAGTTGGAAGCATTTGGCGCGTCACCCACACGCAATGGCTCTGGCTGTTTTTCGGCTTGAAATAAATTCAGTGTTTGCCGATCGCCTAAAGCGAGAGCTAGCGGTTATTTGGGAGGCAATTACCGTAGAGCAGTGGCGAAAAGCTGTGCAGTTGTATGTGAAGGGGGTCTCCCAACAGTTTGATATTCCAGTGCAGATGCTCCAGAGCAAGGTACGCGAACGCATGGAATTATTAGCGGTTCAGGTGCCTGTATTCAAAGACCTAGCAAGTGCGTTATGCGATGACAATTCAGCAACTGTCAGCGTACTGCCTTTACAGACAATTTTACCTATTTGGTTGGGTGAACTGCGCTCCCGCAATAAAGATGCTAAATGGCCAACCAACCTGAGTGAACCGCTTGGAAATTGGATTCGGCAGCAGGAGGGTTATGCTTGGCTAAAGGAACTGCCGATGCCAGGCTATATGCACTCAGTTTGTTTTATGCCGGTGTTCGCTGCTTTTCTGACCGCGGGTGTGGCTGATCTAAATGAGTTGTCGGCGGATGACGCCGTTCTACGTTTTAGTTTTCGGATGTTATCTGATTTTGACAGGAACGGATGGTACGAGCCGGTGTATTCGGCCACTTTATCCGGTTTACTTCACGCCAAAGGGAAAGAGCTATGAGTGGTAACTTCAAAGAATTGATCAATCAGTCGTTGAATCGTTCACGTGAAGCTACGCTCTCCATTCTGGGTATTAATGACACTGGCCTCAGAACCCATCTTGCCGAACAGATGCATGATCGTATGGGCGAGGAAGGCTGTTTTCTGGCGCCGCCGGTGTTTGAACATACCTTTGGCTGGCGGCCAGGCGATGTCACTCTGGCTGATTTGCAGGGAAGCCTGCTGGCTGAATCGGTTGTCAGTGCATTGACGGCGGATACTGGGCACGGATTTGACGCGGATATGAATCCCTACCAACACCAGCTGGAAAGCTGGCAGACGCTGTTGGCCGATAAACCTATGTCAGCGGTGATCACGACCGGCACAGGGTCAGGCAAGACGGAATGTTTCATGGTGCCCATCCTACAGGATCTGGTGCGTGAATATGAAAATAGCGGCACCCCCTTGGTGGGTGTAAGGGCACTGTTTCTGTATCCGTTGAATGCATTGATCAACTCTCAGCGAGAGCGCCTCAATGCCTGGACATCACCCTTTCAGAATGGCATTCGGTTCTGCCTTTATAATGGCAATACAGAGGAAAAAGAGTCCAGTATTCGCAAGAAGCAGAAAATAAGTGTCAACGAGATTCTTTCCCGCGAAGAACTGCGTAAACAGCCCGCTCCCATTCTGATGACCAATGCCACCATGTTGGAATATATGCTGGTCCGGCAGGTGGATGATCCGATTTTACGGATCTCACGAGAGCAGCAGTCGTTGCGCTGGATTGTTCTGGATGAGGCGCACACCTATATAGGCTCACAGGCAGCTGAGCTATCACTGTTGCTGCGCCGAGTTGTGGAGGCTTTCGGGAAGCAGGCCAGTGATATTCGGTTTGTGGCGACCTCCGCGACCATTGCAGGTGAAAACGCTGCGCAACGGCTGCAGACTTACTTGGCATCGCTAGCAGGGGTGCCGGATGATCAGGTGGTAGTGATCGGTGGTTCACGCCAGGTGCCTGTTGCGACGCCACAGGCACCAATGAATTGTAGCTTTGAGGAAATTTTCCAGATTGAGCTGGGAAGATCGGTGTCTGCTGAACGCTATGCCGCCCTGGTCAATCATCCGCTGGCCTACCGCATACGCCAAACGGTGGTGAACAATGAAAAGCCTCTGGATCTGAATGAGCTGGTTGAGGCCGTTCAGTCAATGCTGAAAAGCGGGCAAACAGCCGCGCGTCAGCAGGAAATGTTGCAATGGCTTGATCTGATGGCGGGGACTTCGCCTGCAGAGGATGCGCCACCTTTTCTCAAACTGCGTTGCCACCTGTTCCAGCGAATGTTGCACGGGCTGTGGAGCTGTATCGATCCAAAGTGTAATGCTAAATCACCGCATCTCAGGCAATGGCCGTTTGGCAAGGTATATGTCACCCAGCGGCCCCGTTGTGAATGCTCAGCGCCGGTTTACGAAGTGGCTTTCTGTAATGAGTGTAAAACCCCACACCTGGTGGCTGAAGATAATGGCGGTATTCTGAAGCAGGCAAGCCCCTTTGCTGGCGATGAGTTCTCTCTTCAGGATGACAAGGATGAGGAGGTGCCGGAGCAGGAAAATACCCAATACAGTCACCAGCAGGCGGTCGTCCTGGCGGCCGCGCCAGCCGATGGTTATGAAGCCATACCGCTGGATCTTGAATCTGCCGAGCTTGGTGTGTTGAACGGGTTGTCAGTGATAACGGTCAGTCAGGCCGCAGAAGCAGGGTCAGCATGTGCTCAGTGTGGTGAGTCAGGACACCGTTTTAGCTTTTTGCGGAAATGCTATCTGGGCGCACCTTTTTATGTGAGTAATGCAGTACCAACAGTATTGGAATTCTGCCCCGACCCCGAGGGAGTTGCACCAGAAAGTCTCCCTGGGCGAGGCCGCAAGCTGATTACCTTTACCGATAGCCGCCAAGGAACAGCACGCATGGCGGTGCGTATGCAGCAGGAGGCGGAAAGGTCGCGACTCAGAGGGTTAGTGTTTGAAGTGCTGCGTAACCGGCAGGCTTCAGTCAATATTACGGCGGGCACCAGCGAGTTGAGCATTGAAGATAAAATGCTCCTTGATGCCGCTGACAGGCTTGAAAAGGTCGGAATGCTTGAGGATGCCAAGTCATTTCGAGATCAGGTGCAGCAAAGGCAGGATAAAATCAGTATTCCTCGCCAGATACAATTGAGCTGGCATGAGCTGGTCAATGAGCTGGCGGCGGCCAACGATATCAAACACTCGATTCTGGACTACAACCGCTATGCCAACCCTGAGTTCTTCAGCGGCAATCAAAACAGCCTGACATTGGCCGGTTTGCTGCTGCTCAGGGAGTTTGCTCGCAGACCGAAAAACCAGAACAGCACTGAAACCCTGGCGCTGGTTCAGGTGGGTTATCAGGGGCTGGATCAGGTTCAGACGGTACCGCGTCACTGGGCGGAAACTCAGGTGCCCAAGGCAGGTAATGCTCAGGAGAAAGAGGCGCTTTCTTTGCAGGACTGGAAGGACTTTCTCAAGGTGGCGTTGGACTTCCACGTTCGAGAAAACACCTACTTTGTCATCAACGACAATGAGCGCCAATGGCTAGGTGCGAAGTTTGCTCCCAAGCAATTAGTAGCACCAAACATAGATTACCAGGACACGCCACGCGTTAAATCGTGGCCACAGTTCAAACCGGGTAACAGGCCGCCATCGCGACTGATCAAGCTATTGTTACAAGGTGCTGCCCTTGATCCTGATTCCCCTATCAGCCGGGATAAAGTGAATGAGTGGTTAAAGGCGGCGTGGTCAGAGTTGACGCGTTTACAGATTCTACAAAGCCAGGGCGGCGGCTATACTCTTAACCGGAATATCATTACTTTTGCATTGCCACAAAAAGCCTGGGTGTGTCCTATCAGCTATCGGCTGTTGGATACGACCTTCAGGGAGCTAACGCCCTATATCCCCAGAAAAGCAGAGCGGGTACAGCTTGAATGCCTACCCGTCAGCCTACCTGATTTCACGTCGCTAGCACCTCAGGGAGAAACTGAAGGTGCCTTGCTGGCCATTCGAGAAAAAGTTGCTCGTAATGACGTTATTCAGAAGCTTCGCCAGCAAAACCTGTGGAGCGATATTTCTGATCGCACCGTCGAAGGCGGTTTTTATTACCGTACGGCAGAGCATTCTGCCCAGCAATCAGCTGAACGCCTGCAAACCTACGAGGGTTTATTCCATAGCGGCAAGATCAATGTTCTGAACTGCTCGACCACTATGGAGATGGGCGTCGATATTGGCGGAATCTCAGCAGTGGTGATGAATAACGTGCCGCCTCATCCTGCCAACTACCTGCAGCGAGCAGGGCGCGCGGGCCGTCGTAGCGAGTCCAGGGCTATTGCCTACACCTTGTGCAAGGCTGACCCGCACAATACACGCGTTTTCAACAATCCAAAGTGGGCATTTAATACCGCAATACCGGCACCGGTGATCACGCTGAATGCACAGCCCCTGGTGCAGCGTCATGTCAACTCGTACCTGCTGGCGGCCTTTCTGAAAACCTATTCGCCAGTGGAAGGTGATCGTACCCGGCTGATCGTTCAGTGGTTTTTCAATGTTGAAGAAGGCATGGTCGACCACTTTATTGACTGGTTGGGCAGTGATGCCAGCGCCTTTGAGCAAGGCGTCAAAAGTATTGTAAAGCGCACATCGCTGGAGTTGATCGGCATGGAGACCTTGCTCAATCATACGGCGAACGCCATTCGTCCAATAGCCGGCAACTGGCAGGCTGAATATCGGCAGATCAATCAACGGCTTGATAGGGCGGCCGACGAGCGCTATAAGCGGGCGCTAGAGCGTGAAAAAGCCCGTCATGAAGGCGAGTATCTACTCAAGGAGTTGGCAACCAAGGCCTTTCTACCGGGGTATGGATTCCCTACCAATGTGGTGGCACTGAATACGCACAATGCCGAGGATTTCAATAGTAGGCGTCAGCCTCGTCATAATCAGCCAGACCGGGAAGATAATATTTTTACCTACAAGGAGCAGCCATCCCGCGGGCTAGATATTGCTGTCAGGGAGTATGCACCCGGCGCCCAGATTGTCATTGATGGTCGTGTCTATCGTTCAGCGGGCATCAAGATGCAGTCCTATCAAGAAGGATCTGCTGGCAGCAACCAAAAGTTTGATGTTAGTTGGCAATGCGTGAACTGTGGCATGCCGGGTTACCAGGCTTATGCATACTCTCACTCGGATGATTTGCACTGCTCGCAATGTGAAGCAACCATTCCGAATACGCAGGTCAAGAGAGTGCTTCGGCCTATGGGGTTTGTCACCGATTTCTATGAGCCGACCACCAATGATGTATCGACCCAAAAGTTCATACCGGTAGAGCGGCCTCTGGTGTATGTCGATGGGGCCGTAATTGCACTGCCTGACCCTGCTTGTGGCTATGTACGTTTCGGTGAGGACGGGCAGATTGTGGTGCGTTCTGGGGGCGAAAATGGCAACGGCTTTGCGGTATGTATGTGCTGTGGACGAGCGGAGTCAATGACGTCGAAGGGTGAACTGCCAGCGGGGATGCAGCCTGATCAGTTCCATCGTCCTGTGGGAGGTGCCGTGGGTAGTAAACCTAAAAAAGAATGTTCAGGTGAAGCGGTGTTGCCTGATATTCACCTAGGCTATCAGGCAAGAACGCATGTAGTGGAGTGGGTGCTGAAAAACCCGTTAATAGGGGCCTGGATTCCTGATAGCGAACAAGGACGTATCATTGCCATGACGCTGGCGGTTGCGCTTCGCGATGCGGTAGCCGATCAATTGGGCATCGCCAGCAGTGAAATGGGGTTTGGCGTTCGACTTGATCGCAGCCTAGAAACAGGTGAGAAACGCTATATCGTCCAAATTTACGATAACGTTTCCGGTGGCGCGGGCTTTGTGCTGTCAGCCCTGCACAAGATGATAGGACTATTGCAAGCGGCGTTCGGAAAGCTCACGTGTTCGACAGACTGTGAAACCGCTTGCTCATCATGCCTTGCCAGCAAGGATAGTCGTGTGGAGTTTGAACAGCTAAACCGGCAACTAGCAATTAAATGGCTGGAGGAAGGGCAGTTTAGCCAGCACCTTGCATTGCCGGAACAGTTCAGCGCTCTGGACGGAGCAAGCTACTGGCCCTATGGCCCTGGGCGCTTTATACGTTACTGGATCAACCGGTCTGCCAGGGAAGTTTCTGTACGATTAGCAGGTGACCCGGAACAGTGGGACCTGGGGGCGCCTGAGTTTCGCCGTCAGTTGATGGCCTGGAAAGTGGTTGACGGTTGTAAGGTTAATATTGTGCTTGAAACGCAGGATCTGCCCGCTGTTATCAAGGAAGAGCTGGCGCTCTTTGCGCGCTTTGGTATTCAAGTTTTGCAACAGGCCAGGGATAACCATATTGGTGGTGTTTCAGCCCTGGTTCAGCTAACCACTCAAGAGGGTGGTATGGTGACCCTGTTTACGGATAGTCAGCTAGCAGTTATTCCCGATACAAACTGGCTGGAAGCCCATGATGCAAGTACCTGGGTGGCGTCAGAGCAGTTGCCTGCCTGGAAATGCTCATTGGTTAATACTGAGGATTGGCTGGGTATATATGGTAGCGCCACTGTGCTTGAAGTGACCAAGGAGCTTAATGGCCCTACTGCCGAATTACCTAAACGCTGCAAAGCACTGCTGACGGAAAAAGCACCCGGATTTATGGCGCGACTGCAAAGTGAAAAAGTAGTTTCTATACGTTATGAAGACCGTTATCTCCGTTCCCCCTGGACAATCATGTTGCTAGTGGGTTTTATGCAGATAATTCCGAGTGATGCTGTCAACTCTGTAACTGTCGACGTCGTAGCGGCTCCTGACAACTCCTCTGGTTCACGCCTGTGGGATAACTGGACTAATCAGCAGGATATGAAGCAAGTGCTGACGCAATGGCTATCGGCCATTTTGGGGACTGTGCCACAGGTTAATATCTGTAACTCCCTGGCCGATGTCAGCCATCGACGTGTACTGACGCTGACGCTTGAATCGGGTAAACAGCTGAAACTGGCTTTTGATCAGGGCATGGGTTATTGGCAATGTCACTCAGAGACCTATGGATTAAAGCGCTTTGATTTCAATCAGTCGATTGAAGGCCAGGTCAGGCAAATGCTGGATAGTTGGAAGGGCGTGTCACTTTTAAATATTGGTGATTGGCCGACTGATATCGCGCTGTATGAGTCGACTCCCTAGATGTTGCTGATAAATATAAGCCGCCACGCGTTGGCGTTGGCGGCATAAAAGTAATGCCACATGTAGCACTATTGAGGCTGTAAAGCGGGTATCTCAGGCCGCCAAAAAACATTTTGACCAATACGACTGAAGCCCCAGTGGTTTTTGGAGCGAAACGCTCGTATTTGATTATCGGCCATTGCACTTTGCCCGTCGGCATCACGGATATAACGAGCGAGTGTTATGGCTGCTTTCTGGCCGTAGCGTGCACCCGGTGAAGCACATGTCCAAACATGCCGTAGCATGATAGCTAGGTCAGGCGCATGCTTATCCAAATACGCCAGCCCATAGGCGCAGGCTTCTAATGTAAAGGCATCATGACTACAGAGCTTCCAGGCGGCATTCGGCTTGCCTTTAGAGTCGTAGGTATAGCCTGAATCCGTGAAGCCGGCGCCGACACTTTCCCTATCACCGCCAGCGAGCACTTTTTGATCATTCGCCCGTGCAAGTTGGCTTTCGCAAGCCCGTTATTGCCAAAACCCACCGTGCTGATCGGTGCTGACGGCCCGTTTTGTCATGCCTTTCCACCCGCCAGGCACGACATATCTGGCGATCGCGTGTCGCTTGGAACTGCTTGTGGATAGAGTGTCGCCGATTGACGGTCAGCATGGCGTTCCTCGTGGATAACGCAGTCGGCTCCGCAGCGTCTTGAGCACCGTCATGCGCCCGATATCCTGCCCGAAGTCGAGGATGATCTGCCGAGCCTTGTGAATCACGAGAGCCGCACGGTGCACCAACTCTTGTAGCACGGTGCGCAGCCGGCGCCGCTTGGCCGGGTGGCGAACCGGGCTCAGCTCGCCGGTCATGCCCAGCTGTCCCATCAGGCGCAGGATGTTGTAGGCCAACTGGGCGAGATGCAGGATCAGATCGTTGGTGGCGAACTTGCCGGACGGCAAGCGCTCCAGGTCGAGATCGGTCTTGATCTCGCTGTGAAACTGCTCATGGGTGGCATGCGCCTGGTAGCGTTTGATCACCGCCTCCGGCGCCTCGTCCAGGCTGGTCCACCAGCCTTCCAACTCATAGTCCGGTTCGAGCAGCAACTGGCCATCGCGATCGGCGGTGCGCTCGACCAGGCGCATCACGCGTTGGACGACGTATTCGGTCTTGTTGTCGTCGTGGATCGAGACGGTCTGCGTCCACAGCGCCTGGCGCTTGCCAGGACGCAGCTCTTCCCAGTAGTCCGCCGCCACAGCCAACCAGGTATCCTGATCGGCCGTGGCCGAGCCGCGCGGGTTCCATTTGACGACATAGTCGAGCCGGCGCCCCTCGTCGGCAAAGACCTGGCGCTGCTGTTCGAGAAGCGCCAGGTGCGCCTGGCTGTCGAAGCCGCTGTCCTCGCGTAACAGGATCGGTTGCTCGGTCAGGCCTTGGGCGCGAGGCAGTACCCGCTCCAGGAAGGCGTTGCTCTCCTTCATGGTGTGCTGCTTGCCAGGCCGCAGTTCCAGACCCAGGCACCACCCTTCGTTGCCCAGATAGGCGGCGATCGGGGTGTAGCCATCGACCTTCTGGTAGGTCCGCGAGACGCCTTCCTTCTTCGAGTTGCTGTTGTCCATGACGAAGGTGTCGATGTCCAGGCAGACGTGCGTCGTCTCGGCGGTGATCGGTGCTTCGATCAGTGACAGCAGGGTCGTGGACCAGGTGGCGGTGCGCGCCTGCAGGTCGTTGGCGGCAAGTTTCTCCAGCCGCTGTCGCAGCGTCGCCGCGCTCGGCACCTTCTGCAGGGTCAGCAGTTGTTGGAAGGGCTTGTCGCGGCGGAAGTTCTCGACAGCGTCATAGTCGCTCATGCCCAGACACAGCAGGCCCAGGTAGCTCTTGATCACGTCACTGGTGCGCATGCCCAGCGTGGTGGGGAAGCGGCTGTCGATGCTGTCGACGCCAGCGATCTCGAAGCATTGCCCGATGATGGACAGCCCGGCGTGGCTGGTGAGGGTGCGGCGACTGGCGCGGAACTTGACGTTGGGCATGGCACTGTCTGGGTGAATGGCGATATCCGCTATATTGCCATGCGGACCAGTAGGTTAGAAGCGTTTCAGGGATCCGGTCTCACGGATTCAGGTATAGGTCTTCCCAATATCATGCAATAACCCCGCGACAAAACACGTTTCCTGCATCAGGCGCGACATAGAGGGCTCGTTAAGACGTAGCATTGCTACGGCGTTATTAGCGACGTTCAACGAATGCTCTAGCAAGCCGCCCGGGTAGGCATGATGATAATTGACGCTGGCGGGTGCATTCAAAAAAGCTTCAAGACGATCCTTGCGTTCCAGTACCCGCGTCAAAAAAGCTCGAAGGCATTCTGATTGAAGCGACTGTACAGTCGTAACTAACTTATCGAATACCTCTGGCATCGGGGAGTACACCCGTGGCAACGATTGCAGGGTATCCATACAGGTCACTTCATCCCGGGACGCCCTGCGGAACTCATCAAGAATGAATTGGCCTGACAAACACTTCACTCCGGAAGCGGTAACAAAGTCCAGATGGCCGATGCGCTCAGGTACCGTTGTTTTGCTCAAGTTGAGCATCGCGATTTGATCCCCCACGCAATCGCTCAGCCGCAGCTTTAAGAAGGGCGTTTTCGCGTTATCAAACTCCACCACACGTCCGGTAAGGCGGTAAGTGCCCGTGAAGGTGCGAGATAGGTGAGTAGGGACGTTATCAAGCCGTTTCATGACGCTGCTCCTTCTGGGGCTTAGTGGGCGTGGTGTTGCCTAATAAACGCTCAAAGGCAGAGCCATCCATACGGGTGGCATTGGGGACGTAACGGGAATAGACCTTGAACAGCATCTCGGTTGAACTGTGGCCTAGCATTCGCGCCACCCATTCTGGATTTTCGCCAGAAGCCAAAAAGAGTGTCGCGGCAGTATGGCGTGTTTGATAAGGGCGGCGTTTGGTCAGCCCAAGAGACTTGAGCAAGGGATACCACACACGTTTCGTCACGTTATTGTGATCAAGCGGCTGCCCCAACTGATTGCAGAACACATACTTACTCATATGCCCAGTGGCGGCGTACTGCGTTTTTAGCGCGTCATACACTTGACCAAACATGGGGATTTCCCGTTGTGACCCATCAGTCTTGGTGTATTCCGTTTCGCCATTAATCAGTGTTTCGCGTACCAAGATTTCCCGCTTAGCAAAATCAATGTTTTTCCACTTCAACCCATCGACTTCACCGGTGCGCATGCCGGTAAAAAAGCGCACCGTGTAATAGTTGCTATAGTCTGGGCGGACGTTATCGATGATGCGTTGCACCTCGTGTAGCGAAAACGGCTCGATGTGCGTCTTCTGTAGCTTTAACGGCTTGATATTTTTGTACGGCGTCTCGAAATCGAAACGCTCGGCCGCCTCATCGAGCACCATACGCAAAATGGACATATGGCTGTTGATCGTCTTTGGCGATACCAGCCCCGTAGCACCGCGACCCTTGCGCTTAGCTAGCTTAGAGCGGAACGCCATGATGTCGGACTTGGTGATGTCTCCGATGGTTTTTTTACCAAAAGCAGGCTTAAGTGAGCTATCCAGGATCGAACTCACATTGCGCACGTGGGAAGCACGCCACTGGATTTTGCTTTCGTCGAACCACTGATCAGAAAAATCATTGAAGAGCGGTGTTTCCACAGCCGGTTGAGTGTTCTCGATCTGTGCAGGTTGAAGAGATTGATTTTTAGCGGCGTTATTTAACCCCAGCTTCTGCAAATTTTTACTGCCAGGGAAAAACTCTGCATAGTCGAGATCATCTAGCAAAATCTTTGCTTCTACTTTTGCGAGTAACTGCTCCACTTTTTTTCTGTTAGTAGGCGTGTCTTTCAGTGCAGTTTGCTCACGTAACCGCAGGCCTTGATAGAAAAAATCCAGATAGAGCTTACCCGTCTCTTTTCGTTGGCGAACCTTACCCATGGCTATAGCCTCCATTTGCCATCGGAATGGAAATGTTGCCATGAGCGGCTTTAAGCATTTCTTTTTCAACGGCTTCCCACAAGAACAAAATTTTCCGTCGGCCAAATGGCTTGATGTAGTGGGTGCCCTCGATAAGGACGCTGTCTTTTAGCTGCTGTCGGATAGTACGGCAGTCGTACTTGATGCGCTGGGCAAGCTCTTCGGTCGTGAGATAGGTATAAGATGATTCCATCGAAAACCTCCATAAGGAGTGGTATTCTGCGTGACTAAAAGACATTCCAAATATCAGAATGTCATCCTAAATGACATTTTAGACAGCAAAAAACCATTTGCAAGCGTTTTTTGCCATTCAGGATGACAAAAAGCATTTTCAGGAGGTTTTGATGGTTCGTTGTCATCTCGCGCGTTTGATGGGCGAGCACAAAATGAAGATCGTGGATGTTGCGCGTGAAACGGGACTTAACCGCAATACTGTTACGCTTCTTTATAAAGAAACTGCTCAGCGAATCGAGCTGGATGCATTGGATAAGCTATGCAAGCTTTTCAGTTGTGAGGTGGGGGATTTGCTAGAAATTCAAAAAAATCATGAGAAAAATGAGAGGTGAGTAATACTGCCAGTCGTTGACTTAAGGTCGTAAGAATAAATTACTGACGCAAGCAACGGAGCGAATGTGTCACATATGCGTCACAGATGTGTCACAGGAAGTTTGCAGACGAACAAAAACAAAAAAGGCAGATCAGTAAGTAACTGATCTGCCTCTCAAAATATTGGTAGCGGGGACCGGATTTGAACCGATGACCTTCGGGTTATGAGCCCGACGAGCTACCAGACTGCTCCACCCCGCATCAACGTGTGGCGTATTCTACAGAGATTTCGCATGAAGTCAATAGGGGTATTAACACGTTCGGCTTATGGCAGTAGCGAGCATCCTGCTGCAACATGAGAGAAGTGCAGCTATGCTTTAGATAGCCATAACAAAAAGCTTACGTTGGTGCATTGCTCAAGCCAGTAATGCGCTAGGGTAATACAGGCGCAACCGCGCTTATTCACAATGGCTTGTGACACAACCTATATGCTTTTAGACCCAAGCCATTTGTCATTTCAGGGAGGTAGTCAATGACCAATCAAGCCCCCGTCGCCTGGGTAACTGGTGGAACTGGTGGTATCGGTACGGCAATTTGTCGTTCGTTGGCAGATGCGGGATATTTGGTTGTTGCGGGTTACCGCAACCCCGATAAGGCCAAAACCTGGCTAGAAACGCAGCGTGCTGACGGCTATAACAATATCGAATTGTCTGGCGTCGACCTTTCTGACCATAATGCTTGCCTAGAAGGTGCCCGTGAAATTCATGATAAGTACGGCCCCATCAGTGTGCTAGTGAACTGTGCGGGTATTACCCGTGATGGCACCCTGAAGAAAATGTCTTACGAGCAGTGGTACGAAGTGCTCGATACCAACCTCAACAGTGTTTTTAATACCTGCCGTAGTGTTATTGAGATGATGCTTGAGAATGGCTATGGCCGGATCATCAATATTTCATCCATCAATGGCCGTAAGGGGCAGTTTGGTCAGGTGAACTACGCGGCAGCGAAAGCCGGCATGCACGGCTTGACCATGTCGCTGGCACAGGAAACGGCGACCAAGGGGATTACGGTTAATACTGTATCGCCTGGTTATATCGCTACCGATATGATCATGAATATTCCAGAAAAAGTGCGCGAAGCCATTCGGGAAACAATCCCAGTGAAGCGCTATGGCAAGCCAGAAGAGATTGGCCGCTTGGTCACTTTCTTAGCCGACAAGGAATCAGGATTTATTACCGGTGCTAACATTGATATCAACGGTGGTCAGTTTATGGGCTAGTGGTTCGCTACTGGCTGATAAACACTAGCTCCTTGACTCAGAGGAGAACGCAAACGGGAGGCGCTCAGCCTCCCGTTGTTATTGATGTGTTCGTCATTTGTTAAGGCAGGGGAACTCTTGCCAAGCGGCTTAGCAGGTTATCCAACTCTTCTACTTCTTCAGCCCATAGTGCGGCAGGCATCGGTCCCAGTGCCAAAAGCGCGGCTAGAATGTCGGTGACTTCTTCATCACGACTGCGCTCCTGGCTGAAAGCCTCGTTCAAGCGTTCTACCTGGATGGCTAGCCGCAGCGGCTCATCGCTTTGCCGCACGCTACCAATAGCCAGCATAGAGAGATGTACTCTCAAGCGGGCGAGAGACTCCGCCAGCTTGGCATAGTCATTATCAGATAACGGCACTGCTACACGATGGCGCTGCTGATTGCGGGTGGCGTGTGCCTCTTTAAAGGCTGCCGGAAGGGGGGCGCTGAGTAACTCTTGCGCATCTACCTCGTTGGGAGTTCCCTCACTCAGGTAATTCTGGTCGGCGGTCAAGTGAGCATTCACTAGCGGCATAATGGTGTGCCACTGCTGAACCGTATTGACGACGGCGAGCCGATTTAAGCGTTCGCGACGTGCCCGCACAATGCCGCTCATGCGTCGCTGCATGCCTTCGCTGCGACGATTGCGTGGCAGCGGTTCGAGCTGGTTGGCCTGGTTTAGAAAGTTATCCAATGTGGCGGCTTCGCTGGCCTCAATGGGCTGCCAGCTATCCATTTGATCGATGAGCGTTTGCATCTCATCAAGCTGCTGTTGTTGGCGTGCCGCTTGCTCATTTTTATGCGCATCGCGCTGGGCAAAAAGCTGGTCGCACTCATGCCGAAAGGTTTGCCACAACGTTTGCTCTTCGCCTTTTGGGGCTCGCCCGAGCGCTCGCCACTGATGTTGTAGCTGTTTGGTGTGGTGAATACGTTGCGCCAACGGCTGGCTGTCATCACTGCGCAGTGCGGTCACCTGACTGATCAGCTCCCGTTTCTGTGAGGCAATTGTGTCGGCACGCTGATCAATTAGCGCCTGTAGCTGATGACGAATAGTGCCAAAGCGGCGACCAACGGCTTCTGAGCGGTCACGGGGTACCGGGCTGTAGTGACGCCATTGGTGGCGTGCCTTGTCGCGAATTTGCCGAAGGACATCGGGGTCGGCGTTTTCAGCCGGCTGGGCCAGCAAGCTCTCAAGTTGATCGCACAGCGCTTCGCGGGCTTGAAGGTTGGTCTCACGCTCTTTGCTAAGCTGATCCCGCCAAGGAGCGAGACGCTCATGAATACGGTCCGAGGCGCTGCGAAAACGAGCGGACTGTTCGCGGTTGGCCGCTGCATCACCTAGTGATTTCCACTCTTTAACCAACTGACGATGGTGACGGTCAAGCGCTTCTTCTGCCATGTGAAGGTCGTTGGCTAACGCTTCAATGCTGGCACATAGCTGCTCACGCTTTGGTCCGGCGACAAAGCCACGCCAATCGCGTAACTCCGCTAGCCGTGCTGCTAAGTGCTTCAAGCGAGTTTTGAGCGGTTGAGCGGCAGCGCTTTCTAGCCCTTCAATACGAGGTTTAAGCCGCTGGTGTAGGCGGCTGGCGCTTTTGAAGGCGCCACGCTCTAGCAAGCGCTCAAAGGAATCGAGTTCGCCCGCATAGGTCGTGAGTGTGGCTTGATCTTCCGCCGGAGGCGATGGGGCGGTAGTTTCGTCGCTAAGTACCGCATGGGCACGGCCCAGTAGCGCGGGAGGCGTTAACGTGTCGGGCCATTGGCACTCGCTAACCTGTGCCGCCAAGGTGGCGTGGTCACCATTAGCCAGCGCCGTTTCGATATTGGCGCTAACCGTGCACCAGCGTTGCCAAGCTTCCAGACATTGGTCGTAGTGTTGAATCGCTACCGTGTAACGCTGGCGTATGGTGTCGCTCGGCGGATGCATGTCGGAAAGCGCTTGCCAGCGCTGGCCGAGTAGCTGGCGCTGAGCGCGCAGGCTGTCTATATCCTGTACGGTCATGGCAGACGCGTGACGTAGGCCGTCGAGGGTTTCTTCAATCCCTTCCAGTAACTGTTCGCGCGTGTTTTCGGCTTCGTCGCGGCGCTCTGCGCTTTGTTGGCGAGCCTGCTCTTGTGTCTCATGATCGTGCAGTGTTTTGCGGCAATTGAGCAGCGCTTGGTGAAAACGCTGCTCCTGCTCAACGCTTGGCGGTTGAGTGAGTTGTTCCCATTGCCGTTCAAGATGCCGGAAACGGCCGCCGTAAAGCGGCTCCCACGGTGCGCGGGCATGCTGTTCCAGTTGGCTAAGCAGGGTTTCACGCTGCTGTGCTTCAGCTTCTAGCCACTGCGCATCGCTACGTAAGCGGTTAAGGCGTTCCCGCGCTAAACGAACCACTTGGCGGTCACGGCGTGCTTCTTTCAATAAGCGTTTGAGTCCCTCTTCATCCTCAATGCGCTCAGCAGCCTGGTGACGAACCGCGGCCACGCCGTTATGGCAGGCCTGATGTATCAGGTCGTTCTCATCAGTAAGCTTGCTCAATGCCATTAAGCGTAATGTTAGATTGTCGGCCTGTAAGGCCACCGCGTTTAACGCTCGCGGCTCTTCAACAAGCTCAACCAGCGCTTGACGCTGCTGCAGGTCGGTATGGCCTTCACGCCCGCTTAGCCGTTGGCAAACCGCATTGAACCAGGCTTCATTTTGCTGATGATGCGGATAAGCATCGACTAAGCCTGCGCAGTCATCCAACGCCAGCAGCGCAGCAAGGCGTATCTGGCTATCGGGATCTTGAGAGAGCGACTGCAGCGTCTGGCGCTGTTCTGATTGTTCAGGGTCGAGTCGCTGGAGGGCCTGACGACGTACTTCGGGGTCGGGATGCTGCCACCGAGGTGCGAACAGGCGTCTTAACAGTCCGTGCATGGATCATCCTGCTGGTGCGTAGCGTGAAAAAAATCGTTAGTCAGCAATACGGCGGTTGCAGTCGCCGACGCTGTCGCTTAGCTTGGCCTTACTATTTTGTAATAAGCATGGTGTGGTAAGCGACTATTTTCTAGACCACAATGCGTGATAGTACGCTACCTTTATCTTATCTGAACATGACAGGGAGTTCGGCCATGAGCCTTAACGTGGATAGTGCCGCAGTGGCCTTTACCTTTAAAGGCGGCATGCTGCCGATGACCGTCATGGAACTAAGTAGCGCTGACCCGGAACGAATCCGGCAGCAGTTGGCTGGCAAACTTTCCCAATCGCCTGCTTTCTTTCAGCATACACCGGTTGTGCTCAGCGTGGAAAAGCTAGATGAACCGCACTTAGCTCTTGAGCGTATTTGTGCCGTGTGCCGCGACCATAAGCTGCTGCCGGTAGCGGTGCGCGGTGGCGCTGAGCCTGTGCGCCAGTCGGCCTGGGCGCTGGGGCTGGGTTGGTTCCCGCCGGTTGAAGAGGGGCGCCCGCGGGTACTCGAAAGCGTTAACAGTTCCGCTGAGCAGGAAGTCAGCCGTGAAGAGGCTCCCATAAGCGACGTGGACGCTCCGGCACTTGCCACTCGCTTATACCGTGGCACCGTTCGCTCGGGGCAGCAGGTTAGTGCTTCTGAGGGGGATTTGGTCGTGATTGGTGCGGTAAATGCGGGGGCGGAAGTATTAGCGGCTGGCAGTATTCATGTGTACGGTGCGCTGCGTGGCCGTGCTCTAGCGGGTATCCATGGCAATACCAAAGCGGGTATTTACTGCCGTGAGTTGGAAGCCGAGTTGCTGTCAGTGGCAGGCAATTACAAACGTTCCGAAGATATTGATGCACAGCTTCTGGGCCGTCCCACAGAAGTTCACTTTACAAAAGAACAGCTTGAAATTAAGCCATTAGGCTAATGTATTGGTATGAGGCTGCGTTGGTGTTTCATGACTAGCGACGCCGAAGACGCTATCCGTTACAGTATGGCTTGTTGATGACATTGACGTTCCCGTTATGCGCAGAGCGGCAAATGACTCGCGCTCGCGAAGAACGACTTCAAGAAGGAAGTGACTCTTGGCCAAGATAATTGTAGTGACCTCTGGTAAAGGAGGGGTCGGCAAAACCACCAGTGCGGCGGCAATTTCCACAGGGCTTGCGCTGCGCGGTAAAAAAACCGTCGTCATCGATTTTGATGTAGGTCTGCGTAATCTTGATCTCATCATGGGCTGTGAACGGCGTGTGGTATATGACTTAGTCAACGTGATTCAAGGCGAAGCGGGGCTTAATCAAGCGCTGATTCGTGATAAACGCGTCGAAAATTTGTTTATTTTGCCGGCTTCTCAAACCCGCGATAAAGATGCCCTGACCCAGGAAGGCGTCGCGGAAATTCTCGAGAAGTTGAAAGAAGACTTCGATTACATTCTTTGTGATTCACCTGCCGGTATTGAGCGTGGTGCTCAGTTGGCGATGTATTTTGCCGATGAAGCCATTGTGGTGACCAACCCTGAAGTATCGTCAGTGCGCGATTCTGATCGTATTTTAGGGTTGCTTGCCTCTAAAACCCGGCGTGCGGAGCAGGGCGAAGACCCTATCAAGGAGCACCTGCTGGTCACCCGTTATAACCCGGAACGCGTCACCTCCGGCGATATGCTGACGCTGGACGATATCCGCGAAATTCTGGCGATCAACCTGCTGGGTTTGATTCCTGAGTCAGAAGCCGTATTGCGTGCTTCCAACCAGGGCGTGCCAGTGACTCACGATATCGCGAGTGACGCGGGCCAAGCCTATAGCGACACCGTATCTCGCCTGCTCGGTGAAGACATGCCGCTGCGTTTCCACGAAATGCAACGTAAAAGCCTGCTGAGCCGCATGTTCGGGGGAGGTCGTCGATGAAACTGCTGGAGTTCTTGAAGCGTGAGCGCAGGAAATCCGCCTCGGTAGCCAAAGAACGTTTGCAAATTATTGTGGCGCATCAGCGTAGCCAGCGCGGTCAGCCAGACTATATGCCGCTGCTTGAGCGCGAACTGCTTGAAGTAATTCGCCGTTACGTGCATGTAGATGACGATGCCATTCAGATTTCATTGGATAGCGAAGACAACTGCTCCGTGCTGGAGCTAAACGTTACGCTTCCCAAGAGCGGATCTTGACTTGAGAGCGAGTATTAAGCGCTAGATCAAAGCGCGTAAGACGCGGCGAAAGGGGTGGCGGGTGTGCTACGCTTGGGCTTTTCATTGCCCAGCGGAGTGTTTGTTCATGGCGCCACCCAATGCTGCCCCTGCCAGTTTTCTCTGGCATGATTATGAAACCTTCGGGGCTGACCCGCGTCGCGATCGCCCAGCCCAGTTCGCAGCCCTGCGCACTGATGCCGAATTGAACGAGATCGGCGACCCGATTGAGCTCTACTGCAAACCGGCCGATGACTATTTACCACACCCCGCTGCCTGTTTAATCACCGGTATCACTCCTCAAAAAGCCCAACGCCATGGCTTGCCTGAAGCAGAGTTCGCGGGCGAAATTCAGCGCCATATGAGCGAGCCAGGCACCTGCGTAGTCGGCTACAACAGCCTGCGCTTTGATGACGAAGTGTCCCGCCACCTGTTTTATCGCAACCTGCTCGACCCTTATTCCCGTGAGTGGCAAAACGGCAATTCCCGCTGGGATTTGATTGATGTGGTTCGCGCTTTTTATGCGTTGCGGCCTACCGGCATCGAGTGGCCACTGCGCGAAGATGGCGCGCCCAGCTTTAAGCTTGAGCACTTAACGGCAGCGAACGGTATTGCCCATGAAGGGGCTCATGACGCAGTGGCCGATGTGCGCGCAACAATCGCCTTGGCGCGTCTTCTCAAGGAGCGCAATGCAAAGCTGTTTGATTACTTGCTCGGCCTGCGCGGTAAGCGTGCGGTGGCTAAACAGCTCGACTTGCCCAATGCCAAACCGCTACTGCATATTTCCCGCCGTTATCCCGCTAGCCGTGGCTGCAGCGCCCTGGTGATGCCGTTGGCTGAACACCCGACCAACCCCAACGGGGTCATCGTTTACGATTTAAGCATTGATCCCAGCGATATGCTTAGTATGTCGGTGGAACAGATTCGTGACCGTGTGTTTGTTAGTCAGCAAGATTTGGCCGAAGGCGATGTACGCATTCCGCTGAAAGTGATTCATATCAACCGCTGCCCGGTGGTCTTTCCTGCCAGTGCCTTAAAAGATGTCGATGGGCCACAAAAGGGTGAGTATGGCTCTATCGTTGAACGTTTAGGCTTGGATGTGACGGCCTGTCGGCAGCATTGGAAAACCCTGCGTGATGCCAGCGGTGTGGCTGAGAAGGTCGCAGAGGTATTTAGCGCAGGCTATGAAGATGCGCCGCAAGACCCTGATCTAATGCTCTATTCAGGCAGCTTCTTTTCCGCCGCCGACCGCCAGCAGATGGAGCGTGTGCGTGAAATGGAGCCGTGGGACTTAGTGGGGCAGCGTTTTGCGTTCCAAGATCCACGCTTGGAAGAGATGTTGTTTCGCTTTCGTGCGCGTAGCTACCCCGACACCTTGGAAGGCGAAGAGCGTGAGCAGTGGGAGGCGTATCGCTGGATGCGCATTAATGACTCTGCGCTAGCGGGCTTTACGTTAAAGGCATTTGCGCGGGAGATCGCTCAGTACAATCAGCAAACGCTTACTGATCGCGAGCGGCAGATTCTGGAAGAGCTGGTCATGTTCGTCGAAGCCATGATGCCAGCTCAGGCGTTTGACGCCTGAGCTGCTATCAATAACGAGTCGTTACGATTAAGTGTTACGGGGTGGCTTGCTGTTCATGCACGCTGGGCAGTGGTGAGCGGGCCTCCCGATAATCGCTGACATCGCTGGGTTCATCGCCTGGATTAAAACGCACCTCTAGCATGTGTTCGCGTAGCGATGGCCACAGGGTCTTGATGTCATCAAGGCTAACGTTAAGGACTAATTCCGCCAGTTGTTCACGGCGGTCAAAGCGCACGTCTTCCAGGGCCGTTGCCTGCCAGTAGCGGTTGGCCATTCCAGATAAGCTGGTGTCGCGCTGGCGCAGCTGGTCGTGAACTGCTTGGCGGTGGGGCGCTAACGCTTCGTCGCTTAACTGATCGAGTCGCTGGCCAGCGTCCTCAAGAAACGCATCCATCCGCTCGGCAATCGTATCGCTGTCGGCATCTGGCGATTGAACCACTAACGCAATGCCTGGTGCTTCTAGAAGGGGCGAATAGCGAGCGTTAACGATGTAGCCGAGTTGCTGTTCAGTACGCAGCTGCTGGTAGAACGGCGTATCCAACCACTGGGCAATCACGCTGGTCGTTGCTTGCTCTTCAGGGGTTTGATCACGAGCTTGCAGGTAGCGCAGCACCAACGATTCATCTCGCGAGCTATGTGGGTGCAGTACGGCGTGCTCTTCATTTACCGCCAGCGGGGTTAGGCTGGGTATCTCCTCGCGGGTTAAGCGTGGACGTAGCTCGGCGCGTATCAGCTCTGCTTGTTCGCGAGCCAGCTCGGCATCAAGATTGCCGACTGCCATGGCATCGACATAGAGATCATCCAGAAAACGTTGGCGAAAATCCTCTAGATGGTGACGGTCAAAGCGTTCACTGGCGGCGAGCAGTTCAGCAGTCGACCACTGCGGTGTGAGCAAGGCTTCGCCCAGTGTACGGCTGGCTTGGCCATATAACGACGCCTGGGGCGCGTTGCGCCATTCACGCTGCAGCTGGTAACGCACGCGCTCAAAAGCGCCGTCGTCAATCTCTGCATTTTTAAGCTGCTCAATCGCCTGCTCGATTAGGGGTGTTTGCCCATCCCGCCAGCCTGAAAATGAGAGCGTCATGCCACGGGAATGAGGGTAAGCGCTAAACGATTGGCCTGCCAGCCACGCCGGGTAGAGAGATTCATTCAGGCTGTCGTTAAGCCAACTGGCGAGCAGCCGAGTAAGCACTGCCTCTTGTGCGGAGTAGCTGGCGGTTGGATTTTGCAAGCTGACACGCCACTCGACGCTGGGGGTATTAAAGCGCGCAGCCTGCATATGCCAGGCGGTAAACGATGGTGTATCGACCAGCAGGCTGGGTTGCTCATCCTGCCCTTCCAGCAAGGTTAAGTCATTGGCGATAAAGGGGTTGGGGCCGGGCAGCGCTAAGCCGCTTAAGGCTTGACCCGGCTGGTCGGGTGTTTGCTCGCGCCACTCAGTGTTGAACCAGGGGGATACGGTGTCGCTCTCCACGTCCGGCGCTGAGTAGAAGCGCAGCATATTATCCGCCGTTAGTGCGTCCAGGTACTCTTGTTGACGCTCGGCATTAGGGCCATCCATGCGGTAAGCCGCGTACTGCACATCTTCTACCGGGTAGCGCGATAGGTTCATGGAGAGGCGCGTCGCTTCCTGCTGAGGTGCACCATGCTGTTGGAAACGAAACCCCTGCTCGTTAAGGTTTGCCTGTTCCTCGTAGCGCCACTCGGCGAGGCCGTCGTTACGCAGTTGCTCAATGGCTGCCAACAGGGTGGCTTCAATATCATCCAGGCGCTCGGCGCCCGCCGGGGTCAGGCTGATGGAAATAGTGAACAGTGCCTCGTTTCCGTCGCCCCGGCCAACGCCAGCGGAAAGACCGTCGGCAAGCCCTGCATCGCGCAGTACCGCCAGCAGACTGCCATCGCCTTCATCGCCGAGTAAATGGGCGATCAGTTGTGTTGGTTTTGTGCGGTAGTCGTCGGTTGGGTCGGGCACTGGGAAGTAGAAGCGTAGCTGGCGCCGGTTTTGCAGCGATTGGCGTTCGATATAGCGGGGGAGGGTATCCGACTCCACTAACGGCGCTTCTATACTCGGCACGTTCAAATCGTTGTCGGGAATAGCGGCAAAGCGTTCGGCGACCCACTCTTCCAACTGGTCCAGTGGCTGGGGCGCGACAATGGCCAGGTTCATGACATTGGCGTCGTAATGCCGGTGATAAAAATCAATCACTCGCTCGCGCAGAGGTGTTTCGCCCTCAGGTGGGCTGGCTAATGTCTCGCGGCTACCGACGGCAAAGCCAGTGGTGGGGTTATCAGGGTTGAGTAGCTGGTTCAGGACATCGTTTTCACGCCGTGATTCGTCACGGATTCGCGCCATATACTCCGAGTGAACAATATTGCGCTCGCTTTCCAGGTGGTCCGCATTGAACAGCGGCGAAAGGAAAAACTCGCTGAAGCGGTCAAGCGCGCCCTGAAGTGCCGATGGCTCGATATCAAAGAAGTAGTTGGTGTCCTGCTGTGCGGTAAAAGCGTTATGAGAACCGGCGTTATTGGAGATGTAGCGCTGGTACCCGTCGGATTCTGGATACGGTTCGGTGCCTAAAAACAGCATGTGCTCCAGAAAGTGGGCCAAGCCCTGAAGATCATCAGGATCTTGCGCGCTGCCCACGCGGACGTTCATTGACGCTGCTGCTTTATCTGCCTCGGGGTCGCTGACTAGTAGCACATTAAGCCCATTTTCAAGCGTCAAAACGCGGTAGTCGCGGCTGTCATAAGGACTGGTGATTGGGGTGACTGTTTCTTTAACAGCGTCCACTGCGTCCGTGTCGGCAACGGCCTCATTGTCGGCGGCTAACGCGAGCGGCGCTACCCAAAGGCTTATGATGACACCGAGCAGTGCATGCTGGGGCAGGTGATGCCAGTGCTTGAAACAAGGGGATCGCAACATTACAGCTCCTGAGACACAGCCCAGCGCAGCATCGACCCGGTAGGGTGGGCACAAGCCGATGACTGATAGGCGGGATTATTGACATATTTAGATACCGGAAAAGCGCCCAACAGTTCCAAAGGGGCAGGCGCTAGTAGTGAATTAAGCGTTTCAGTATCGGTATCGGGGTTGAGCCAAGTGGATAGCGCATGATTGGGAATGACCACCGGCAGGCGATCCGTTAGGGGTGATAGCAGAATATTAGCGGGCACGGTAATCAAGGCAGAGGAGTCAGTGAACGCCGTTAATGTGGTGTGATAGCGGCACCACAAAGCGCCTAACAGTAGCGGTGCCCGGGACACCTGAGTCACTAAAAAAGGCTGTTTACTGCGTGGCTGGGTTTTCCATACATAAAAACCGCTCACCGGAATAACGCAGCGGCGTGCGCTGAAAGCATCGCGAAACATTGCACGTGATTCCAGGGTTTCAGAGCGGGCACAATGCGGTGCGTGATCCAGCACTTCCAGCCAAGGCGGCGTAAGGCCCCAGAAAACCGACGAGAGTCGATACTGGCCCTGCTCAAGGCGAATCGCCGAAATGGGCCGTCGAGGTGCTAGGTTCGGGGATTCAATCAGCGGATCCTGGAGTCCAAGCGATGGCAATAAACGGGTTAGCGGTAAGTTTTGCACATGCAGTCGTCCCGTCATGCCTATCTCCTTAAGCAAAATCGTCGTGGAAGTGGTCCTAGATGTGAGGGACTTCGCGCAATTAAGCACGAATTGTAGTGTTTTAGTGTCGAAAACAGTGTTCGATGTAAGGTATCCTATAGTAACCCTTACTCCCGCTAAAGTGCAGTGAGGCATTCCTCCTCGTTTGCCGTTGACCTTAAGAGATCGCCATGGCCCGTCCTAGACAGCATGCGCCCGATGCCCTCCATTCGCAGGTCATGCACGCTTGTGATGAGTGGTTGGCTGAGCAGCCAGTCCATGGTCTTTCACTGCGTGCCCTGGCCAGGGAAGTCGGCTGCGCCCCCAGCACGCTACTCAAACTATATGGCAGCTTCAATAACTTATTGCAGCACGTCAATGTGGAAACGCTGGCGCGCTTGCAGCACACCATTACTAGCTTAGTGGATGATGAGCCTGAGCCATGGTTACGTTCGCTAGCCCGTGCCTACTGGCTTTTCGCTGAACAAGACTGCTACCGCTGGCAGTTGCTTTTCGATTACCCGTTAGCGAAAGAGGGTGAGCTTGATCAGCGTCAGAGCGATTTGATTGAAGCGCTGTTTACGCAGGTGGAAGCATCGCTCAAATCCTATCAGCCTGCGTTGGATGACCTTGAGGCGCGTCGATTGGGGCGCACTCTGTGGGGCAGCGTACACGGACTCGTTCAGCTTGGCCTTAATGAGCGCTTGGGCTACTGGCAGGGGCAGCAGTTAAAAGTGGATGAGTTGCTCGACCAGCTGATGAGCACCATTCTGGCTGGCTTACGCCACCGTGAGGCGGCAACGTGACGGGGTGGGTCAATGTGACTCGCCAGGTGCTGCGCTGGCTGATTTTTATCTCCATGCGCCTTTGCTACCGGCTGCAGGTTCATGGGCGCCACCATATTCCCAAACACGGCGCGGCGCTGGTGGTGTGTAACCACGTAAGCTTTATGGATGCCTTAGTGCTCGGCGGTGCTAGCCCTCGGCCACTGCGCTTTGTTATGGATCAGCCGATTTTTGATTCCCCTTGGCTGAAGTGGTGGTTCCAGCTGGTTGGCGCTATTCCGATTGAGTCTGAGCGCCGCAGCCCCGGCGCGCTTAGGCGCGCTTTGGATGACGTGAGCGCAGCCCTTCGTCAGGGTCAGGTCGTGATGGTATTTCCTGAAGGTCGATTGACCCCCGATGGTGAGATTCACGCTTTTCGCCGTGGCTTGGAGACAATCCTGGCGCGGGACGATGTGCCGGTAATCCCTGCTGGATTGGCGGGTCTATGGGGTTCCTGGACGTCTCACCATGGTGGTAAGGCGCTGAAGAAATACCCCAAGCGGTTTCGTGCGCCGGTCAGCTTGCACTTTGGCCCACCGCTCAATCGCCTGGATGCTGATGATATGGCGCTGAGGCGGTTTCTAGAGGCAAGGGTAAGGGCGTTAAAAGCGGCAGCTGACCAGGATCTTGCCAACCGTCATTAACACTTGCTTGTAACTGGCTAGCGGCGTGGCAGGCGTATTTTTTGCCAGCAGCGTGCCGAGGTGATGAGATTGTCTCGGATCTCTAGAATCTCCATGCGCATATTGTCGATCTGCAGGCACGCCGGGCCTTCCGGAAAAGCTTCAAGGTGTTCAAGGATTAGCCCGTTAAGCGTCTTGGGGCCATCGGTAGGAAGCTGCCAGCCGAGCATCTTATTAATTTCGCGAATATTGGCGGTGCCTTCGATCACATGGCTGCCGTCGTCCTGCTGGTGAATCTCTTCATCTTCAGAGACATCGGTGGTGAATTCACCAACGATCTCTTCCAGAATATCTTCCAGCGTGACCAAGCCCTCAACATCGCCATACTCATCTACCACGATGCCAATACGCCGCTTCTGCTTTTGAAAGTTGAGCAATTGGGTATGGAGAGGTGTCGACTCGGGAATAAAATAGGGCTCGCGGGCTTCCTGAACAATGGATGCCTTGGTGACTTCATCCCGGGATAGAAAGCGTGCCGCATTACGCAAATGCAGCATGCCGATAATATTATTGATGTCGCCTTTATAGACCGGCAGCCGAGTGTGCTGGCTGGTACGAATCTGCGTCAAAATATCTTCCAGCGTGTCATCCAGGTCGATGCCCAGAACTTCATGGCGAGGCACCATAATGTCGTTGACGGTGACGTTCTCAAGGTCAAGAATCGACAGCAGCATGGCGCGGTGACGGTAGGGAATCAACGTGCCGGCTTCATGTACCACCGTGCGCAGTTCATCACGCGTTAGGCTGTCACCGCCGTTATCGACGCTTTTAACGCCCACTAGCCGGAGCAGGCCGTTAGACATCACGTTAACCAGCCATACCAGCGGGTAGAGCAGCTTCAGCAGCGGTTCAAGGGCATAGGACGTCGGGTAAGCAATCCGCTCGGGCTTAATTGCGGCGTAGGTCTTCGGCGTCACTTCGGCGAAAATCAAAATCGTGATGGTCAGCAGGGCGGTGGAGATAGCAGGCCCTGATACGTCACCAAAGAAGTGAATGGCAATAATGGTGGCGATCGACGCTGCCAAGTTATTGACGAAATTATTGCCGATCAGGATAACGCCGATCAGGCGGTCTGGGCGTGTGAGCAGGCGCATGACCCGTTTGGCTCTGCGATCCCCGCTATTAGCCTGATGGCTTAAGCGGTAGCGGTTAATCGACATCATGCCGGTTTCAGAGCTGGAGAAGAAAGCAGAAAGCACTATCAGTAAGGCTAGCAGGCCGAACAGTAACCCCAGGGGGAAGTCGTCGCTCAAGTCGAAAAGTCCTTTGTGGCGTATTAGGCTCGATTTGTAGAAGGTCGCGAGTTGTGTGTCAAGACAACCAAAGGCGTGGTTGCGCCCCGTTTGCGGTTGAGCAGTTATCGATTGAGTAAAACCTCAAGTACAAACTTGCTGCCGAAATAGGCCAGTACGAGTAGGCCGCAGCCGCCCAGTGTCCAGCGTACGGCACGCATGCCGCGCCATCCATAACGATAACGACCAATCAACAGTGTCGTGAAGATTACCCAAGCCAGCAGCGAAAGCACGGTTTTATGCGCCAAGTGTTGGGCAAAAAAGTTATCCAGGAAAATAAGGCCGCTCACGATGGAGAGCGTTAATAGAATGATGCCCGCCCAGATCAACTCAAAAAGCACGCGCTCCATGGTGGTCAGCGGCGGTAGCGACTGCACTATGCCGCGAATATGATGATGGCGTAGCGCCTGGTTTTGCAGGCCAACCAGCACGGCTTGTGCGGCGGCAATGGCCAATACGGCAAACGCTAGGGCAGAGCTCACTGCATGCAACAAAATGCCTGGCGTTAGTCCCGTATGGCCGCCTTGATTCGGTAGCCAAGTGGCAGCAATGAGCGCAATGCCTGCTAGCGGAAACAGCGCAATGCCTGCATTAAGCACCGGTTTAAACAGGCTGGCGACCAA
Source organism: Halomonas sp. NYA30 (assembly GCF_976980765.1). Classification (NCBI taxonomy): domain Bacteria; kingdom Pseudomonadati; phylum Pseudomonadota; class Gammaproteobacteria; order Oceanospirillales; family Halomonadaceae; genus Halomonas; species Halomonas sp. NYA30. The sequence continues at coordinate 508,826 of NZ_OZ334477.1, forward strand.
CACAACATTAACCGCCACCGCCATCAGTAGCGTGGCACTGGTGGTAAAGCCGGGCAGTAGCCCAGGGGATTGGCCGACTAATTTGACCACCACAGGAATATGCAACAGCAAGCCCAACACGGCGAGCAGGCGCACCATGCCCTGGCGGGGCGGCACGCGCCGGAAGAGCGTCATGCCCTGCCAAATGGCAGCGGCAACATAAAAAACAAAAGCAATCGTGGCGAAAGGGAGCGCCTGCATGATGCTAATCCGTGCGCCTTGCAGCGCGTTGCTGTTAATAAATAAACGTATTAAGCGTGATTATGACAAACATCTATCAACTACTATAACTAATCCAAGCGGCCTCGCCCAGCGGGGTAAACGCATGAAAATAAGGCGGGTGCTTATTACGCCCCATGGAGACTCACAGCTTGAGCGCGTATAATCTTTTTACTAAATAGTCCAGGGCGTACGCGCCAACGGCAGTGACGGAGGCAGAGAGGCCCCATGTTCCAGAATCTAAGTGAGCGTCTTTCCCAGACGTTAAAGTCGATTAAGGGTCAGGCTCGCCTGACCGACGACAATATTAAAGATACCCTGCGCGAAGTGCGCCGCGCGCTGCTTGAGGCCGACGTAGCACTGCCGGTCATCAAGGCGTTTATTGAGCGTGTACGCGAGCGGGCGGTAGGCCAAGAGGTCTCTAAAAGCCTTTCGCCAGGCCAGCAGTTCGTCAAAATCGTCCAGCAGGAGCTGGAAGCGATTATGGGCGAAGCCAACGACGGCTTTGTGCTTAAGGGCTCCCCTGCCGTTGTATTGATGGCCGGTCTGCAAGGTGCGGGTAAAACCACTTCTGTCGCCAAGCTGGCCCGCTACCTGCGCGAGCGCGAGAAAAAGAAAGTTTTGGTAGTGTCTGCCGATGTTTACCGCCCGGCGGCCATCGACCAGCTCGAAACCCTGGCTAAAGAGGTCGAGGTGGATTTCTTCCCCTCGCGCTCTGACCAGCAGCCGGTAGCGATTGCTGAAGCGGCTATCAAGCACGCCAAAATCCAGTTTCACGATGTGGTGCTGATCGATACCGCCGGTCGACTGGCGATTGATGAAGCCATGATGGCGGAGATCCAGGCGCTGCATAAAGCGGTCTCGCCTCAGGAAACGCTGTTTGTCGTCGACGCCATGACCGGCCAGGATGCTGCCAATACCGCCAAGGCGTTCAGCGAAGCGCTGCCGCTAACCGGTGTGATTCTGACCAAGGCGGACGGTGATGCCCGCGGTGGTGCGGCGCTATCAGTACGTCACATTACCGGCAAGCCGATCAAGTTTATGGGCGTCGGTGAAAAAGTCGACGCCCTGGAGCCATTCCACCCAGACCGTGTCGCCTCGCGCATCCTGGGGATGGGCGACATGCTGTCGCTGATCGAGGAGGCTGAGCGCACGGTTGATAAATCCAAAGCCGAGCAGTTGGCCAAAAAGGTCAAAAAAGGCGACGGCTTTGATTTGGAAGATTTCCGCGACCAGCTCCAGCAGCTTAAGAAAATGGGTGGCATGGGCGGCCTGCTGGGCAAGCTGCCCGGCATGGGCCAGATGGCCGAAATGGCCCAAGGCCCGGGCCCTGAGAAAGAGATGGGCAAGCTTGAAGCGCTGATCAACTCGATGACACCCAAAGAACGCCGCAAACCCGATATTATCAACGGCTCACGTAAGCGCCGCATTGCTGCCGGTGCAGGCCTGCAAGTGCCTGATCTGAATCGTCTACTCAAGCAGCATAAGCAGATGCAGAAGATGATGAAGAAAGCGGGCCAGAAGGGCGGCATGCAGAAAATGATGCGCGGCATGTCCGGCATGATGGGCGGCGGAGGCCCGGGTGGGCCTGGCGGAATGGGAGGCCCCGGTGGCATGGGCGGTATGGGTGGGCCAGGCGGATTGCCGCGGCGCTAATTAAGCAGCCGTTCGCGGGGTAAGGTTGACGGCCTATGAGTTTTCTGGCTGTCAGGCTTTCCAAGCTGAGCGCATTTGCGTAGAATGCGGCCTCTTCATGCGTGGGTGTTACCCAAATACGTCAAAAACGTAGTGGTGGCAGCGCTCAATGAAGGCCTTAATGGTACTAAGCATGGTCATTCCAGCCGCTTTGTGGCTGTGTGTCAGCTGAGTGCCAAGAAAACAGCACGACGAGTGTTCCGATAGCGGTTAGCGCTATGACCACACTCTCGTAACTTCAACCGAAGGATAGTTATCGTATGGTTACCATTCGTTTGGCCCGTGGTGGCGCCAAGAAGCGTCCCTTTTACCACCTGACTGTTACTGATTCGCGTAATGCACGTGATGGTCGTTTTATCGAGCGTGTTGGCTTCTTCAACCCGGTTGCCCGTGGTCAGGAAGAGCGTCTACGCGTTGATTTAGACCGCGTTGTTCATTGGCAGAGCCAAGGCGCCCAGGTTTCTGGCCGTGTTGCTGAGCTGCTTAAAGAAGCACGCAAACAGGCCTAAGCCTGCTGTGTGGGATCTTTATGTGGAATAAATTGAGTGCTGTGGCTAGCTGAGGTCGTCAATGTCGCGTTTTGAAATAAGCCAAACTGACGACACACATGTGGTGCTAGGCAAGCTGACTAGCCCTTATGGGGTGAAAGGTTGGCTCAAGGTGTACTCCTACACTAGCCCGATAGACAGCATTCTAGAGTACCCGGAATGGTGGGTGCGCCAAGGCGAAACGCTGAATCGCATTAGTATTGTTCAGGGGCGTCGGCAGGGCAAAGGACTTGTAGTGCAACTGGAAGGTGTCGACGACCGTAGTGCGGCTGAAGCATTGGCCCAAACGGACATCTTGATGCCCAAACAGGCACTGCCTGAGCTTACTGACGACGAGTATTATTGGCACGAGCTTGAAGGCATGGTGGTCTTCACTCAGGCTGGCGAACGGTTAGGACGGGTAAGCTATCTGTTCGAAACCGGTGCCAACGATGTCATGGTAGTCCGCGGCGATGTTGATGCAATCGACAAGCGTGAGCGGCTGCTGCCATTTTTGCCAGACGATGTCATTATCGAAATCAGTTCCCAAGAGGGCCGCATGGTCGTCGATTGGGACCCTGAGTTTTGACCAAACTTATGAACAGTTTGAGTAATGATACATCTTCCGGCTCAACTGAGTTGGATAGTGGCAACGCTCCGGCAGCGGAGAGTGAAGCAGTAGCGCCTGCAATGTGGATTGGTGTGGTGTCGTTGTTTCCCGAAATGTTCGACGCGTTAACGCAACAGGGCGTGGTCGGGCGAGCGGTAGAGAAACAGCGTATCGCATTGGAGTTTTGGAACCCGCGGGACTACGCCACTGACCGCCATCGTAGCGTAGATGACCGCCCCTATGGCGGTGGTCCAGGGATGTTGATGAAAGTCGACACTCTGCGCGCAGCGATCTTTGCGGCTCGTGAGCGGGCGCAACAAGCCACCGGCTTAGTGCCGACGGTGATCTATCTATCGCCTCAAGGGCGAAAGCTGGATCAGCAAGGCGTTCAAGCACTGGCTTCCGCCGGGCCTTTAGTGGTCGTGGCAGGTCGCTATGAAGGCATTGATGAACGCGTGGTGGAGAGTGACATCGATGAAGAGTGGTCGATTGGTGACTATGTGCTGAGCGGCGGTGAGCTGCCGGCGATGGTGCTGATCGATGCAGCGGCAAGGCTGATACCCGGCGTGCTGGGCCATCAGGATTCCGCTGTCGAAGACTCGTTTAATGACGGTCTGCTAGACTGCCCGCACTATACTCGTCCGGAAATAATTGACGGGCGCCAAGTGCCAGATGTGCTGCTAAGCGGTAATCATGCAGCTATCAAGCGTTGGCGATTAAAGCAGTCGCTAGGCCGGACATGGCAACGCCGTCCAGACCTGTTGGAAGGGCGAACGTTAGATGCCGAACAGCGCAAGCTGTTAAATGAGTTTATCGAGGAACACGCTCTGTCCACTAAGTAGGTTGTTTTCAACTAGTTTTATTAACTAGGTTGTTTTCAACTGCTTGAACCAGAGCGGCGGTGCAGGGCGAATACGGCAGTAGCTTACATAGAAGTCTATGTTTGAATAACTAGCCAACGCACCTGTGTCACCCATAACGACTCCCGCGAAGCTCGTTTCGAGCGCCGGGATCACGGCTTCCGCCACCCATGTTTGAGCGGTTAAGCCAACACGTTATTCAGGAGTATGAAGATGAGCAGCAAAAGCAAAGTGATCCAGGCGATCGAATCTGAGCAAATGGGCAAGGAAATTCCTCCCTTTGCCCCCGGCGACACTATTGTCGTTCAGGTAAAAGTAAAAGAAGGCACCCGCGAGCGTCTGCAGGCGTTTGAAGGTGTGGTCATCGGTAAGCGTAACCGTGGCCTGAACTCCGCGTTCACCGTGCGTAAAATTTCTCACGGCGTTGGCGTTGAGCGTACCTTCCAGACTTACAGCCCGCTGGTTGACTCGATTGAAGTCAAACGTCGTGGTGATGTGCGTCAAGCCAAGCTTTACTACCTGCGCGAGCGCAGCGGTCGTTCTGCACGTATCAAGGAAAAGCTGGCTTAAACGCCACTGTTCCGTGGGCGTACGCTGTGCTTCTATAGGCGTGGCGCCCAGATACCAAGACCCCGTCACCGCTTTGCGGGGCGGGGTTTTGTTTATACAGCTGCTTGATAACAAACAGCCGGAGACTGCTGCCGTATGAGCGTGATTGATGCTTTCCTGGATGCCCTCTGGCTTGAACAGGGCGCCAGCGATCATACGCTAGCTGCCTATCGGCGTGATTTAACCGCGTGGCAACGTCATTTGGAGAGCCATGGCGAAGCGCTGTTGGCGCCACCGCCGGAACGGATTAGCGAATGGTTCGCCAGCCGCCGGGGACAGGGTTACCAACTGCGTAGCAATGCCCGGCTGCTGTCGACACTGCGCAGCTTCTATCGTTGGGGGCGTTTAAACAACCAAGTGGCGAGCGATCCGCTCACCGATATCAAGCTGCCGCGCGTCATTCCCGGCTTGCCTAATACGTTGGAAGAAGACGAAGTAGAGCGCCTGCTGATGGCGCCGGATACGGAGACGCCTTTAGGCGTGCGCGATCGTGCCATGTTGGAGTTGCTTTACGCCTGTGGCCTGCGGGTCTCAGAACTGGTGGGGCTGACCGGCGATGCAGTCAACCTTCGCCAAAACGTGGTGCGGGTGCGCGGTAAGGGTGATAAAGACCGCCTGGTGCCGATGGGGGAAGAGGCCGCGGATTGGATTGCGCACTACATGGAGACCGCACGATTGGCCTTGATGAGCGACCCAACACGCCCAGCGTTGTTTCCAGGCCGGGGCGATAAAGCCATGACTCGGCAAACGTTTTGGCATCGTATTAAGGTGCATGCGATAACAGCGGGGATTACCCGGCCACTGTCACCTCACACGCTTCGCCATGCATTTGCCACCCATTTATTGAATCATGGGGCCAATTTGCGGGTCGTACAGCTGCTGCTAGGTCATAGTGATCTGTCGACGACCCAAATTTATACCCATGTAGCCCAGGCCCGCTTGGAAAGCCTACATGCAGAACATCACCCACGAGGTTAAATTGAAGATGCGTCAACGCCGTTTTGTAACTCTACCTTTACTAACACCTTCCTCGATGTTGGCGTGTTTGCTAACCGCCACCCTGTTACCTTCCGCTGCTCAGGCTGACGACGTGGCAGATCGACTGGCTGAATCACTTAGCGTCAATGGCCAGTCGATGCCCGTGGAAGCGGTCACCGAAACACCGATGGATGGCGTTTATCACGTGCGGTTGGAGAGCGGCGAATCGTTTTACACCAATGCAGACGGCAGCCACTTTCTGGTCGGCGACCTATATGAAAATGCGCCCGATGGGTTGGTCAATTTGACCGAGCAGGAACAGAACCAAGAGCGTGCCGATGCGCTGGCGGCAATACCTGAAAGTGAGCGAGTGATCTTCCGCGGAGCTGACGAGCCGAAGGCGACCATAACGGTGTTTACCGATCCTAGCTGCCCTTACTGCGCACGTTTGCACGACACTATTCCAGAATTGAACGAGCGCGGCATTGCCGTTCACTATTTGGCGTTTCCTCGCGCGGGTATGGGAAGCCAAGCCGCTACAACGCTGCAGCAGGTGTGGTGTTCGGACAACCGCAGCGAAGCGATGACCCAAGCCAAAGAGGGCCAGGCTATTTCCAGCTCGGCAAGTTGCGACAACCCGGTGGCAGGTCAGTATGAGTTGGGCAAAGCGTTGGGCGTGCAGGGTACGCCAGCGATTATTTTGCCCGATGGGCAGTTGGTTCCCGGATTTGTGCCACCCGAGCGGCTCACGGCCATGTTAGGCTTGGATGATGAGGAGTAGTGCCGCAACGATTAGACGGCACACAACGCTGAGACACTGTCTTAACGCGCGATTTTAAAGAGTTTATAAAACCGCTTCTAAGACTAAATTTAAGACCAGCACCACCAGGTGCACGAGACGAAAGGGGAAGTATTTTGAAACCGGTAAGAGTAGGTATCTGTGGTCTAGGCACTGTCGGTGGCGGCACCTTTAACGTATTGACCCGCAATGCTGACGATATTTCGCGTCGTGCTGGCCGCCCTATTGTGATTGAGCAGGTTGCTCATCGCAGTATTCATCCTGACTGCGATATTACCGGCATCAATGCCACCTCCGACGTGTTTGAAGTCGCGACCAATCCCAATGTGGATGTCCTGGTGGAGCTGATAGGCGGTTACGATATCGCCCGTGAACTGGTACTTACCGCCATTGCAAACGGCAAGCACGTGGTCACCGCCAATAAAGCGCTGATTGCTGTGCACGGTAACGAAATCTTTAAGGCCGCTCACGAAAAGGGCGTCATCGTGGCGTTTGAAGCCGCGGTGGCTGGCGGTATACCGGTGATCAAATCGCTGCGCGAAGGCCTGGGCGCCAACCGCATCGAGTGGGTGGCGGGTATTATCAACGGCACCGGCAACTATATTCTTACCCATATGCGCGACGAAGGCCGGGCGTTTGAAGATGTACTCGCGGAAGCTCAAGCGTTGGGCTACGCCGAATCTGATCCCACCTTTGACGTTGAAGGCATCGACGCGGCGCACAAGCTGACGATTTTGGCCTCGATTGCCTACGGCGTGCCGCTCCAGTTTGAGAAAGCTTTTACTGAAGGCATTTCACGGATTACTGCGGAAGACGTCGAGCAAGCCGACAATCTGGGCTATGTGATCAAGCACCTGGGTATCTCCAAGCGCACCGATCAGGGCCTGGAACTGCGGGTCCACCCCACGCTGATTCCTAAAGAGCGCCTGCTGGCCAATGTTCACGGTGTCAAAAATGCCATCGCAGTCATGGGCGACGCGGTAGGGCCAACGCTCTACTACGGTGCCGGTGCGGGTGCCGAGCCCACCGCGTCAGCGGTGGTGGCCGATTTACTCGACGTGGCGCGGGATATCTCCACCGAGCACCGCTACCGGGTGCCCTACCTGGCCTTCAGTGGCATCGACGAAGATGTCAGCCAACTGCCCATCATGCCAATGGAAGATATCATCACGGCCTACTACCTGCGCCTGCTGGCGGTGGATCGCCCCGGCGTGTTGGCGCGGGTGGCCACGATTCTATCTGAGCAGGGCATCTCGATTGAGGCACTGATTCAGAAAGAGGCCACCGAAGGCGAGCTGGTGCCGATCATTCTGCTCACACACCGCACCAAAGAGAAGCAGATGAACGCAGCGATTCGTGAAATCGAATCCATGGCCGATATTGCGGGCCCCGTCACGCGTATTCGCGTGGAAAGCTTGAGTGAAGGGGAGTAAGCCTTGATGCGCTATATCAGTACGCGTGGGCAGGCGCCCGCGCTCTCCTTTGAAGAAGTGGTGCTCACCGGTATGGCCAGCGACGGCGGCCTGTATGTGCCGGAAACACTGCCGGAGTTCTCACGGGAAGAGCTGGCCGACATGGCCGGGCTCTCCTACGCGGAAATCGCCTTTCGGGTGATGAAGCCGTTTGTGAACGGTGAAATCGACGACGCGACCTTCCGCAGCATCGTCACCGAGGCCTACGCGACCTTTAATCATGACGCCGTGCTGCCGCTCAAACAGCTGGATGCCAATCACTTTCTGCTTGAGCAGTTCCACGGTCCGACCCTGGCGTTTAAAGACGTAGCGCTACAGCTGCTCGGGCGCTTGCTCGATCATTTCCTGAAAAAACGCGACGAGCGTGCGGTGATCATGGGCGCGACCTCCGGCGATACCGGCTCGGCGGCCATCGAAGGCTGTCGCCACTGTGACAACCTGGATATCTTTATCCTGCACCCGCACAACCGGGTCTCGGAAGTTCAGCGTCGTCAAATGACCTCGGTACTGGCCAATAACGTCTTCAATATTGCCATCGAAGGCAATTTCGACGACGCCCAGGCGATGGTCAAGGCCAGCTTTGCCGATCAAACGTTCCTGAACGGCACGCGCCTTGTGGCGGTGAATTCGATCAACTGGGCGCGCATTATGGCTCAGATCGTTTACTACATCGCCTCAGGCGTCGCGCTGGGTGCACCGCACCGCGAGGTGAGCTTCTGCGTACCTTCCGCCAACTTTGGTAACGTGTTTGCGGGCTATATGGCCTACAAGATGGGCCTGCCGGTGAAGCAGTTCATCATCGCCACCAACGCCAACGATATTCTGCACCGTACGCTGGCTGCTAACGACTTCTCCAAAAAGGAGTTGGCGGCGACGTTGGCGCCTTCCATGGATATCGTGGTGTCGTCTAACTTCGAGCGGCTGCTGTTTGATGCCTATGATCGTGACGGCTTAGCCGTGGCAGCCCTGCTTGAGCGCTTCCAGCAGGAGCCCTCGGCTCTGGCCGATGCGCCGCTGGCCAAGCTGCGCGAAAAGTTCTCAAGCTATAGCGTGGACGATGCAACGATTCTGGAAGTGATTCGTGACGCTCATAAGCGCACCGGTGAGATGCTCGATCCGCATACGGCGACCGGTTATATTGCCGCAGAGCGCGCTCGCGCTGATCAGTCAACGCCGGTAATTACCCTGGCGACTGCGCATCCGGCCAAGTTTGCCGAAGCCGTAGTGAAAGCGGGCTTCTTAGGCGTGCCACTACCACCGCATATGGAAGACCTGCTAGAGCGCGAAGAGCGTTATACCGTGCTGCCAGCAGAGCTTGCCGCCGTTCAGCAGTATGTCGCGGAAAACCGGCGTTGAATGCCCGTTCGTTGAGACAGCGATGACCTCAGTGACCGATTTACCCCATAGCACGCTGACGTCTAGCAAGAGCGAACCGCGTTTAGAGCCTCGTCCTGTGGACGAGGCGCTGTATGCCCGTGCCCAAGCCGAAGGCTTAAGCGAACTGCAGGCGCGGCTTCTGGCGTCACGTTTGCCCGGCTACAGCGGCGAGCTGTTGCCGTTAATCTCGCCGAGCCTGCGCTATCTGGCCCACCCGGAGAAACTGGCCGACGGTCGACGCGCCGCTGAGCGTATCGCCCAGGCGGTGGCAGAGGGTGAGGCGATCGGTATTCTCACCGACTACGACGTGGATGGCATTACCTCCCACGTGGTGATTAGGCGCACGCTGGTGGAGCTGTTTGGGGTGCCGGAAGGCAAACTGCACAGCTTGATCGGCCATCGTATTCACGACGGCTACGGGATTAGCCTACCGCTGGTAGAGCGCACCCTTGCGCAAAAGCCGTTTCCTACCCTGGTGATTACCGCTGACTGCGGCAGCTCCGATGAGCCGCGTATCGCACGCCTAAAAGCGGCGGGTATCGATGTAGTAGTTAGCGACCACCATGCGCTGCCTATCGAGGGGCCACCATCTTCTGCTTATGCCTGTGTAAATCCTACCCGCTCGGACTGTGATTACCCTGACAAAACTATCGCCGGCTGTATGGTGGCGTGGCTGTTGATGTCACTGGCGCGCGGTGTGCTAATTGAGTGGGGAGCGCTGTCAGAGTCGACGCCCAAGCTGTCGCCCTGGCTCTCCTACGTGGCATTGGGCACTGTGGCTGACTGTGTGTCATTGGGCGGCAGTCCCGCCAACCGTGCGGTGGTCAATCAAGGGTTAAAGCTGATCAATCGGATGGATGCGGCGTGCTGGCGTGCCATGGCCACGCGGCTAGGTGCCGACAGCGTGCCGTTTAACGCGGAGACGTTAGCGTTTCAGATGGGGCCGCGTATCAACGCCCGCTCGCGGCTGGACGACCCCTACGCGGCACTGCACTTTATGCTGGCCGAGAACGATGGGGTCGCCAATCGTCAGCTCGACGTGCTGGATCAGGATAACCAGTCCCGCAAAGCGATTGAGGCCGATATGGCCGCCGAGGCGCGCACTCTCGCTGCGGCGGCTCTGGACGCCGACGAGCCCGCCGTGGTGGTGCTGCTGGAAGACGGGCACCCCGGCGTACAGGGTATCGTCGCCTCGCGGTTAGTGCAGGCCTACGGGCGCCCGGCACTGGTGCTAACTCAAGCATCGGCACCGGGCATGCTAACCGGCTCTGGCCGCTCGATTGACGGGCTGCACCTGCGCGATGCCCTTCAGCGTACCTTTGAGCTTGCTCCCCAGGCGTTACCACGCTTTGGTGGCCATAGTGGCGCGGCAGGGGTAGGCGTGCCACGGGATCAGCTTGAGGCCTTTAAATCGGCTTTCTTGCAGGCAGTGGGTGAGCAGTTAGAGGGACGAACGCTCTATCCGCGCCTTTGGACGGATGGCGAACTCTCCACGGCGCAGCTTTCGCTGACGACATTAACGGAGATCGAAACACTCGGCCCCTACGGGCGTGAATTCGACCCACCGTTGTTTGAAGGCCGCTTTATTGTTGAGGCGCTGCGCCCGGTGGGAGCTGATGGCGCGCACCTGATGCTAGAGCTTTCCACTGGCCCCGTGACCTGCAAAGCGATCTGGTTTCGTGCCTTAACACCGGGGGAGCTGCCAGGGTTTAACGTGGGCGATACGCTGCACTGTGCCTATAAGCTCAATCGTAATCGTTGGCGTGGCCGCGAAACGCTGCAGTTAATGGTTGAGCACGCTAGCGCTATCTAAACTAATCACTTGATAACCTCAACAGCCTAAGTAAGGACGCTCCCATGCGTGTTGAAGACTTACCCAAGGATCAACATCGTCCCTATGAAGACGTGATGGCGATGCTGCTGGGCACGTTCTTTGTCGCGCTGGGGGTGACCTTTTACACCCATGCGGTGTTGCTGACCGGCAGTACGGCAGGCTTGGCGCTGCTGCTCAGCTATATGACCAGCAGCGTGACCGGCTGGGGCTTTGGGGTGTACTTTTTTGCAATTAACCTGCCGTTTTACTACTTGGCGGTTAAGCGCATGGGCTGGAGTTTTACCCTGCGCACTTTCGCCGCTATTGGTCTGGTATCGCTATTTTCGGAGCTAACCCAAGGGTGGGTGCAGTTTGACAGTGTGCCCTCAATCTACGCTGCGTTAATGGGCGGCGCGCTGATGGGCATTGGTATGCTGATGCTGTTTCGTCACCGCACGAGCCTAGGCGGTATCAATATTCTCGCGCTCTACTTGCAGGATAAACACGGCTTTCGTGCAGGTTACGTTCAACTGGCGATTGATGGCGTTATCCTGCTGATTGCGCTGACCCAACTACCGCTGGATCGTGTGGGGTATTCGGTACTAGGGGCGCTGACGCTCAACCTGATTATCGCCCTGAACCATAAGCCAGGGCGCTATATTGGAGTGAGCTAAAAACGTTTAGCCAAGCCAGAACCACCACACTATCAGTGCGATGAGTCCCAGACCTGCCAAATTGATCAATAAGCTCATGAGGCGTCCTCCTGGCTAGCTTTCCACAGCCGCAAGCGGTTGGCGTTACTCACCACGGTGATGGAAGAGAGCGACATGGCAGCGCCCGCTATCATCGGTGAAAGCAGCATGCCGGTGATCGGATAAAGCACCCCCGCCGCGATAGGAATACACAGCAGGTTGTAGCCAAAGGCGCCCACCAGGTTCTGTTTGATATTGCGCAGCGTGGCGCGACTGATCTCTATCGCAGACGCCACGCCGTGCAGCGAACCACGCATTAGCGTGATCCCCGCGCTCTCAATCGCCACATCGGTGCCTTGGCCAATCGCAAAGCCCACATTCGCTCGGGCCAGCGCTGGGGCATCATTGATGCCATCGCCCACCATGCCAACGATTTCCCCTGCCTTTTGACGGCGCTCAATCTCGGCGTGCTTATCTTCAGGCAACAAGCCCGCGCGAAACTCATCGATGCCCACCTCCCGAGCAATGGCTTTGGCGGTGTGCTCGTTATCCCCGGTTAACATAACGATGGTTAAGCCGTCTTTCTGAAGGCGCTTAATCGCGGCCACCGTGTCGTGGCGAAGCGGGTCGCTGATGCCAAAAAGCGCGGCCAGTTTTCCATCTACCGCTAGATAAACCAGCGTGCGGGCCCGCTCCTCCAGAGCGCGAGCCTGCTCTTCACCTGCTTTGAGATCCACACCGGCCTCGCTTAACAGGCGCGCATTGCCCAGCAGCAGCGCTTTGCCGTCGGCGGTTTGGGCTTTTACCCCGCCACCGGTCACGCTGTCGAAACCATTAACCTCGGCAGGGGGAGCGTTGTGTTCATCTGCGTAGTTCATTAACGCCGCTGCCAGGGGGTGTTCGGAGCCGCGCTCAAGCGCGTTCACCAGCGCCAGCACGGTAGATTGCTCCACGCCAAACATCTGTGCATCAGTAACGCTGGGCTTGCCCTGGGTGAGCGTGCCGGTTTTATCGACGACTAGCGTGGTCAGCTTGCTCGCGGTTTGCAGCGCCTCGCCGCTGCGCACAAGCACCCCGTGCTCCGCTGCTTTACCGACGCCTATCATGGTCGAGATTGGCGTGGCCAGGCCCAGCGCGCAGGGGCAGGCAATGATCAGCACGGTGGTCGCCGTCACCAGCATATGGATCACTTGGGGAGCGGGCCCTAGGTTGAACCACACCAGGGCAGTCAATACGGCAATGATCATTACCGCAGGCACAAAAACGCTGGAGACCTGGTCGGCGAGCTCGCCAATCGGAGGCCGCGAGTTCTGAGCGCTTGCCACCTGCTCGGTAATCTGGCCCAGCCGGGTGTCGGCGCCTACTCGCGTTGCTTGATAGACCAGCCCGCCACGGCCATTCACCGTGCCAGCGCTGACTTCATCCCCCTCGCGCTTCGCTACAGGTACAGGCTCGCCGGTGAGCATCGACTCGTCGATATGGCTTTCGCCTTCGGTCACCTGACCATCCACAGGCAGGCGTTCTCCAGGCCGCACTCGAACGTGATCACCCGTTTGCACGGCATCGATCTCAATCTCCTGCTCGTGACCATCGCGAATAACCCGCGCTGTTCGGCTCTGTAGATCAAGCAGGCGCTTTAAAGCATTGCTAGTGCGCCCACGGGCGCGAAGCTCCATGGCATTGCCGAGCAGAATCAGCCCGATCACCATGGCGGAAGCTTCAAAATAGATGCCTTGAGCGACTTCCGGTAACCATGGTGCGAACAGCACCACCGTCATGGAGTAGAGCCAGGCAGTGCCGGTGCCTATGGCAACCAACGTATCCATATTGGCTTGGCGATGCTTAAATTGCTTCCAGGCGTTGACGAAAAAGTGTCGCCCAGGGAAGGCCATAATGCCCAGAGTTAATAGACCAATCACCAACCAGTAGAGACGCCCCAGCCCCATGGGATGAGGGTGGAAAAACAGCATGCTAACCATGAGTGGAATCGCCAGTGCCAACGAGATGGTGCTGCCGCGTAGCCGTTTTTGGTAGGTCTTGGCATCCTGCTCTGCCCGGGTGCGTTCGGCTTCCCGCATATCCACAATCGGCTCGGCACCATAGCCCGCTGACTCAACGGCGGCGATTAACGCTTGGGTCTCGGCACTGCCAAACACCTGGGCGGAGTGGCTGCCAAAGTTGACGCTGGCGGTGTCCACACCCTCGGTACGTTCAAGCGCTTTCTGAACGCTGTTGACGCAGCTGGCGCAGGTCATCCCGCTAATTGCCAAGCGCTGTTTCTTGCTTTGCCCTTGAGAATGGGAGTGAACACTTGCAGTTTTTTCAGCTTCGGCATCAGCGGGTGCCGCGGTTTCTGGCTGCTTATCAGCATCGTCTGGGGCTGCTTCCTCCAGCGCTGCTTCGCCTGGCGGGTAGCCCGCCGCGGTCAAGCGTTGATCAAGCTCGGCGTCGGTTAGAGTCGAAACAACCTCGAGGCGTTTTTCGCTAGGCATGCCGGTGACGTCTGCTTCAGGGTCACCACTTTGAATCGCCTCGCGCATACGCTTGACGCAGCCCTGGCAATTCATGCCGGGGATGGTTCGCGTGGTGGCTCCATTGGCAGGGCTTACGCTTGAGGCGGCTTCGGTAGAGGCGTCGCTCATGGGGTCTCCTTGGTAGACGTGGCGTCAGGAAAACTCTCAATCAGGCGGCACACGCTGTGGCCGTCGGGGGAACCGTCGGGCATCTGCTGCCAGCTCTCCATGGCCTGTTCCATTCGTTCGGCTAGCGCTTCCAGCTCGGCAATGCGTGCGCGAATTTGTGGCAGGCGGCTGGCAAGTAAGTCGCGTACCAAGGGGCAGGGGGAATCGCCTTGATCGGCATGAGTGAGGATGTCGCGAATTTCCGCCACGCTAAACCCTAGTTTGCGCGCCCGCTGGATAAACCGTAGCCGCTCTAAGTCGTTATCTGAAAATAGCTGATAGCCGTTATCCGGGTGGCGCTGAGGAGCAAGTAGCCGCTCACGAGCGTAGTGGCGCACGGTCTCCGCAGTAACCCCGCCACGTTTGGCAAGCTCGTTAACTTTCATGGCCTGTTCTCCCGACCGGTTAAATAGTCGCTATTGAGTGTAGAACCTATGGGTTACCCATAGGTCAAGGGTGCCTTTATTCAATCAGCTGAAATGACTAAAACACTGATTTAAAACGGTCGTGCGACTAATGTATAAGCCAGAAATAAAATAAAACGAACGTTTGCCCTTGAACCTTTGGCTCAGTTGCGAGAAAACAGTCATGTAAAAATAAAGAGGGTGGATCGTCGGTATCCACTGGATCATCGGGAAGAGAGGCCCACTATGAATAATAAATTTAATAAGCTCACCCTGGCTGCTGCCATTACGGCCGCTTTCGCTAGCCAAGCCCACGCGGGCGGGTATCAAATTAACGAGCAGAGCGTGAGTGGGCAGGGTTATGGCCATGCCGGGCGAAGCTCTAACATCCATGATGCAACCATTGTGTACGGTAACCCGGCGGGTATGTCGTTTTTGGATCGTGCGCAAGTGACGGTTGGGGGAACCTATCTAAACGTAAATACTGATCTTTCTAATGTCGAAGCTAGCCGCTTTATTGATTCGGGTGTGGCCGCTGGCGGGGCCCCCAATGGCAATCAGATTCCCATCGGCAGCATTCCTGGGGGGAATGATGGCGATATGGTGCCAGGTACTCCCATTCCTTTTGCATTCTATGCGCAGCCAGTGACTGATCAGTTAGCGTTTGGGTTCGGGGTATATGCACCCTTTGGCTCCAAAACCGACTACGAAGATGATTTCCAGGGACGCTATTTTGGCGACTATACCGAAGTCAAGGTGATCAGTGCGCAGCCGACGGTTTCTTATCGCTTTAATGATCAGTGGTCGGTTGGTGCGGGTATTACCTATAACCAAGTGGAAGGTGAACTGCGTCGCCAGCTACCCTCTGAAGCTACGTTTAATCCAGCTACCGATATCGACTCGCGCGTTGACGGCGAAGACGAAGCGTGGGGCTACAACTTAGGCGTGATCTATCGCCCGATACCCGAAACCACCTTGGGTCTGACTTACCGTTCAAAAGTGGACTACACATTGGAAGGGGATTTTAGCGCTACCGATCCCCAGGGTAATGTCCTTCGCTCAGATACCGCGAACCTGGATTTAACCACCCCGGAGACGGTTAACTTCTCCGTAACCCAGCAGATGACCGATCGTCTCAAACTGATGTTCGGGGCGTCCTGGGTTCGCTGGAGCCAATTTGATCAAATTTTGGTTACCGGTAGCCAAGGCGATACGATTACCCAAGAAGTTCAGAACTATTCAAACGCCTGGGCGTTTGCCTCCGGCGGCGAGTATCAGTTAACGAAGACATTAGCGCTTCGTGCTGGGGTAACGTTGGACTTTACACCCACCAATGATGAAGACCGCAGCGTGCGTATTCCTTCTGACGATCGGCGTATTTTCTCGCTGGGGGCAGGATGGAGCCCAACGCCTGATATGACCATTGACGTGGCGTACTCCTATCTCACGGAGCGAGGCACCTTTGTTGAACAGGATCGTAACGACCTGCTCCAAGGTGCAGGCGGCGCGTCCTACGCAGCCGACTATAAAAACGAAGCCCACGGTTTCGGTGCGCAGTTAACCTATCGCTTTTAAGCCCTTACAGCGTTAATCTCCAACGAAACCCGGCGCCTGCCGGGTTTTTTATTGCCTTGTGGCAGGCCATTGGATGCGGGGCGTGTCGGCTTTCGTTACACTATGCGCTTTTCTGATCGATACACCTCTGTACGACCAGATACAGACAAAGCTAGGGCGACCCCATGTTGGAAACCAACCCGATTCATAACCAGATCAAGGACCTGTCTGAGCGGACAGATGTTCTTAGGGGGTATCTTTGACTATGCCGAGAAGAAAGATCGGCTAGAAGAAGTTACTCGCGAACTGGAAGATCCCAATGTCTGGAATGATCCAGACTACGCGCAGAAGTTAGGCAAAGAGCGCGCCTCCCTCGAAGCCATTGTGGCCACTATCGATGATCTTGAGCAGGGCCTGGGCGATAGCCGGGATCTGTTGGAGCTTGCCGAGATGGAAGAGGACGAAGGCACGGTCGACGAAGTGCGCCAAGAGTTGGACGGTATGCAAGCCGCGCTGGAGAAGCTCGAGTTTCGGCGCATGTTCTCCGGTGATATGGATCAAAATAACGCTTACCTGGATATTCAGTCCGGCTCCGGTGGTACCGAAGCGCAGGATTGGGCCAATATTTTGCTGCGCATGTATCTGCGCTGGGCCGAGAGCCACGGGTTTAAAGCCGATATCACCGAAATCTCCGCGGGTGAAGTGGCGGGCATTAAATCAGCGACCGTACATGTTCAGGGCGATTACGCTTTCGGCTGGCTGCGTACCGAAACCGGCGTGCACCGGCTAGTGCGTAAAAGTCCGTTTGATTCTGGTGGCCGCCGCCATACTTCCTTTGCCTCGGTCTTTTTGTCACCGGAAATTGACGACAGTTTCGAAGTGGAAATTAACCCATCGGACCTGCGCGTTGATACGTACCGCTCCAGCGGCGCAGGCGGTCAGCACGTTAACACCACCGACTCAGCGGTGCGGATTACCCACGAGCCGACCGGCATTGTCGTCGCCTGTCAGGGCCAGCGCAGCCAGCACGCTAACCGCGACTTTGCCATGAAGCAGTTGAAAGCGCGGCTCTGGGAACACGAGATGCAGAAGCGTAATGCCGCCAAGCAGGAGGCCGAAGACTCCAAGGCGGATATCGGTTGGGGCAGCCAGATCCGTTCTTACGTGCTTGACGACCAGCGCATCAAGGATTTGCGCACCAGCGTGCAGTCCAGCAACTGCGATAAAGTGCTCGATGGGGATATCGATCAATTTATCGTCGCCAGCTTGAAGCAAGGTTTGTAATTTTTTTAGCGTTTGAACATGAACAGGGTGCCCCATGGCTAACCAAGACGCGTCTCCTGCAGACAACGAAAACCACCTGATCGCCGAGCGCCGTGCCAAGCTGACTGCTCGCCGCGAGCGCGCCGCTGAGCAGGGAAAGAGTGCTTTTCCCAACGATTTTCGCCGCGACAGCTTAACCGTCGAGCTGCAAAACGCCTTTGGCGATAAAGACAAGGCCGAGCTTGAAGCGCTGGATCACCACGCCGCTGTGGCCGGTCGTGTGATGCGTCAACGTGGGCCCTTTATCGTTATTCAGGATGTGGCCGGGCAAATCCAGCTCTACGTGGATAAGAAAGGCCTGCCCGAAGATGTGCTCGAAGACGTTAAAAGCTGGGATATCGGTGATATCGTCGCCGCCCACGGGCCGGTACATAAATCTGGTAAGGGCGATCTGTATGTGATGATGAAAGAGGCGCAGCTGTTAACCAAAAGCCTGCGCCCGCTGCCGGATAAGTTTCACGGCCTGACCGATATGGAAGCCCGCTACCGTCAGCGCTATGTGGATCTGATCATGAATCCGCAGTCGCGTAAGGTGTTTGAAACCCGCGCAGCGGTCATTAGCTCCATGCGCCGCTTCTTTGAGGCGCGCGGCTTTATGGAAGTGGAAACGCCGATGCTGCAGCCGATTCCCGGCGGCGCCGCGGCGCGGCCGTTCATTACCCACCACAATGCGCTGGATATTGACATGTATCTACGTATTGCGCCTGAGCTCTACCTCAAGCGTTTGGTAGTGGGCGGTTTTGAAAAAGTGTTCGAGATTAACCGCAACTTCCGCAACGAAGGGTTATCCACGCGCCACAACCCAGAGTTCACCATGGTGGAGTTCTACTGGGCCTATGCGGATTACCGTGATCTGCTCGATATGACCGAAGCCATGCTGCGCACAGCGGCCGAAGAAGTGCTCGGTAGCGCGGTGATCGAGTATCAGGGCGCGAGCTACGATTTCGGCAAGCCCTTTGCCCGTTTAACGCTGCGCCAAGCGATTCTGGATCACGGTGACGGCATTGCCGACAGCGATCTGGATTCCTTGGACGCTGCGCGGGCCACCGCTGAAAAGCTCGGCATCAAGGTCAAAGAAAGCTGGGGCCTGGGTAAGGTGCAAACGGAGATTTTTGAAGAGGTGGCCGAGCATAAGCTTGACCAGCCAACCTTTATCACCGAGTACCCAGCGGAAGTCAGCCCATTGGCGCGGCGCAATGACGCGAATCCCTTCGTTACCGATCGTTTTGAGTTCTTTGTCGGTGGCCGTGAAATCGCTAACGGGTTCTCGGAGCTCAACGACGCCGAAGACCAGGCGGAGCGTTTTCGCGCCCAATCGGCGGAAAAAGACGCCGGCGACCTGGAAGCGATGTATTACGACGCCGATTACGTGCGCGCCTTGGAGTATGGCATGCCGCCCACGGCCGGTGAGGGCATCGGTATCGACCGTCTTGTGATGCTGTTCACCGATAGTGCCTCGATTCGTGATGTGCTGCTATTTCCGGCGATGCGCCCTGAAGTGGACTAACACGCTAAGATAACGGATGAAAAGTTGGTAAGGGCGCGTCATAGCGCCCATAATGATCAACGTTTCGACGGCGAGGAGAATCCCATGAAACTGCTTAACCGCTCCGCACTGAGCGTCAGGCCGACCCAGCCCTTTGTGGACTGGATCAATGCGCTCGAACCCACCATGGGAGACGACGACCTGACCCTGGACGACGTCGAGCGCGAAAGTACCATTTACCTAATTCCCGAGATGGACACTCCGGAAGCGCTGGAAGCGTTTGTGCGCGAGCGGTACGTGGAAATCCTCGAGACTGAGCTGCGCGCTTGGGAAGAGGATGAGCGCCAGTGGCCGGACAAGATAGATTGGGCACTGTTTCAAAAATTTGTGCGCGTTGAACATAGCTACCTAGCAATTGATTTGGACGACGAAACAGCCCTTGAGATTTCCGAAGTCGATGATGCATTGTTATTAGACAGTGAGCAGGATTAGCGTGCTAATATTTTAGGCAAGCTCAGTGCTGCCTGCGCGGCTGTTTGATACAGCCATTTAGCGCACTAGGAAACCGGCTTAGGCCGGTTTTTTTGTTTTCAAGTTAATTGTTTTGAAAACAATAGTTTTGAAGACGGCGGTTTTGAAAATAAGCATTCTGAAAATAATGGTTTTAGCCGTTTCGTTTAAAGAAATCTCTTCCCTAGGACTTCGCTATGCGACTGTTTGAAACTCGCCCTGGCGACGATGGCCTGCCTGGGCCTGAGCGTGCCTTGGCCGTACTGGCGTTGGTAACCGGTACCTTGATGGCGGTGGTGGACACCACCATGATCAATCTGGCGCTGCCCACCATCGCTGCGGATCTAAATGTGTCAGCATCCCGAGCGGTATGGATCACCAACCTCTTTCAAGTGGTCTGTGCGGCATTTTTACTCGTCTTCGCAGGCATCAGTGAGCTGATCACGCGTCGCAGGCTTTACCTGTTCGGGCTGGCGACCTTTGTTGCTGCTGCACTGGGGGCGGCGCTATCACGCAACCTGGAAACGCTGCTGGTGTTTCGCGCTTTCCAGGGGCTAGGCGCCGCTGCAACGCTCTCCATTGGTCCGTCGCTCTATCGGGCTATTTTCCCTTCGCGATTGCTGGGCAGTGCGCTTGGTTTGAGTGCGCTGGTCGTGGCCGGAGGTTACGCCGCGGGGCCCACATTGAGCGGCGTAATCTTGTCCTTTGCTGACTGGCCCTGGCTGTTTGCTTTAAATGTGCCGCTTGGTCTCTGCTCGCTATGGCTGGCTAAGCGTGCGTTGCCCCGAGAAGAGCCGCGCAAAGGCAGTTTTGATGTCGCTGGGGCATTGCTCTCGATCGTTATGCTGGCCAGCTTCTTTATTGCCATGGATGCCGTCAGCCACGCAGCGCCGATTTGGCAAAGCGGTGGCTGGGCGCTGCTGGCGATATTGGCTTGTGTTGGGTTTATTGCGCGCCAGCGACGTGCGCCGTACCCACTATTGCCACTGAGCGTATTTGCCGAGCTGCGGTTTACCCTGGCGGTATCAGCCTCTGGGCTTGCCTTTATAGGCCAGGGCCTGACGTTTGTCGCGCTGTCGTTTTTCTACCAGGAGCAGATGGGCTTTTCGCCACTGGAAACCGCATGGCTGTTCACACCTTGGCCGCTGGCTATCATGCTCGTCGGGCCTATGGCGGGGCGCTTAGCTGACCGTGTTAATCCCAGTATTCTTTCCAGCACAGGGCTTAGCTTGCTGATCATTGGCCTGATTGCGTTGGCGTTAGTCGATGAGTCGACCGGCGTGTCAGGGAGCTTATGGCGCACCGCGTTATGCGGTATTGGCTTTGGGCTGTTCCAGCCGCCCAATAACCGCGAAATGATGAGTAGCCTGCCGTCGGAGCGCAGCGCTAACGTTTCAGGGGTAATGAGCACCACGCGCACGGTGGGCCAGTCGTTCGGCGTCGCTCTGGTCGGTGCCGCCCTGGCGTTGGGGTGGCCGGTGCAGGTAACGCTCTGGTTGGGGGCGGTAACCACGCTGCTAGCGCTATTGGCAAGCGTTGCACGTATGCCACTGGCAAGGCGTGCATTACACGCTCGTCGGGCATCGTCTGCCGGGCAGTAAGCGCGTACAATAAAATGGTTTGTAATCTCAAGGAGACTCCCATGACGCTGCAGACACAGATTGAGCAGAAGTTAGCGGCACTCGCGCCCGATGTGCTGCAGGTTGAAAACGAAAGCCATATGCATAACGTGCCCGCGAACTCTGAAACGCACTTTAAAGTGACGCTGGTGAGCGATAGTTTTGACGGCCTGATGCCGGTCAAACGCCATCAAAAGATTTATGCACTATTGGCCGATGAGCTGTCAGGTCCGGTGCACGCCTTGGCGATGCATCTCTATACCCCCAGTGAGTGGCAGGCGCGGGGCGGTGAACGGCCTAACTCACCCAACTGTCGCGGCGGCGGAAAGTGACCCAGGAAGTTATTCGGCGTCACTACCTGGAGGCCATGGGCATTACCGCCTGGGCCTCTCGATATCAATTGCCCAATGCACTGCCCACTGAAGCCTGCGAGTGGGACGATGTTGCGCCAGCTCCTACGCCACCCCGGGAGCGGCTGCAGGCGCTGTTGAATGATGCCCCCGCTCCAAAGCGGAACGCGCCTGAACCTCAGGCGTCAGGCGAGGCTATCGCCTCGCCTTCGGCAGTACGCGCGTTGTTGCTGAAGGATAAGCCCAGCTCAGAAAAATCGGACCAAGCCAAACAGAGCCAAACCAAGCAGGTTGGCGCCCAATCCGATAAGGCTGAGCCTACTGCTGATACAGCACTTGCTACGCCAGCTAAGCCCCTTAAGTTCTCCCTCTCCTGTCTATGCCTTAATGGCCGCTGGTTAGTGCTGCAAGCGGGCGAAATGAGTGCACTTGAGCAGCAATTGTTGGCTAATCTACTTCAAGCAGCGGGTATTCAGCAGAGCGCATTGCCGGAAGTAACGCACTTTACGTGGCCGCAAATGACCAATGCCTTTGCTGTTGAGGACCCACTAGATGAAGCGCGCGAAGGGTTAGCAGCCTTTATTGCAGGCCAAGTAAGTCGGCAGGAGTGGCAGCTAACCCGGCTGATCTGGTGGGGCGAGCTGGGCGCTGAACAAGCGCCGCTGGATCGTATACTGAACGTGAACGAAGGCCAAAGTCACACGCTCTCGCTGCCTGTCTGGCAGGGGCCAGCGCTTGCCGCCCTTCTCGACGGCACCCGCAGTAAGCGCGATCTATGGCCAGAGCTGCAGGCCTTAAACCAGCAGTGGACGCGCGATAGTTCAACCGGCGCTGAGCCAGCAGTTAATGATCACTGAACTTGGCGTTGAGCATCTAGCCTTACTAACGGCACTAGAGAGTCAGGCACAAAGCGGCACCTCCGACTCGCAAATGCTGGAAGCACTGGGCAGTCAAGATACCTGTGTAGTGGGCTGGTGGCAGGGTGAACAGCTGCAAGGTTATGCCATCGTGGCGCGACTGCCGTTTGAGGCGGAGCTTCAAGCGATAGGGGTTGTGCCTGAGTACCGCCGAAGTGGGGCGGGCTTGGCATTAATGGAAGCCGTTTTAACGCAGGCTGAGCGCTGGTCAAGCGAGCGTTTGCTGTTGGAAGTGCGAGTGGGAAATCTAAGCGCTATTCGGCTCTATCAGCGCATGGGGCTTACCGAAGATGGGTACCGGAAAGGATACTACCCGGCTCAGGCCGCTCATTCGGCCCAAAGCGACCCAGCAGCACAAAGTGCCGCTGGGCGCGAGGATGCACTGCTGATGTCGCGGACACTCTAAGCTGGTCGTGAGACTCTGTCGGCCGCGAGTGGCGTCAATTAAGAGGCGCTGGACGTGTCGAGACTATCGAATTTGCTGAGTAGGCTATTGAGGCGACGCTCCCACTCTTCACGCTCTTCTTTCAGCTTGGCG
The DNA here is from genome assembly GCF_976980765.1 of Halomonas sp. NYA30. Taxonomy (NCBI): domain Bacteria; kingdom Pseudomonadati; phylum Pseudomonadota; class Gammaproteobacteria; order Oceanospirillales; family Halomonadaceae; genus Halomonas; species Halomonas sp. NYA30. The sequence goes on from NZ_OZ334477.1 coordinate 531,898, forward strand.
TTCTCGCCACGCAGCTCTTCATTTTCCAGTTTCATCATTTCCAGCGCGTCAACAGTATCGGTGACTTTCTGTTCAAGCTGATTAAATAGTTCCAAGCTCATGTATATCTCCCTAGCGTAAAAACGAGAACCCAAAAAACGGTAGTCAAAAAGTACCCAACAAAACAAGCGGAAAGCTTGCTAATAGGTACGAATGAAGCGAGCGTAACGCCACCACCGCGCGGCGGCAAGCGCTGTTTAACGCTATTGACGTTGATAAAGCCGAGCGGTGCTTTCACCCGCCTGGGTTTCGCGGTGTAACTGCCAGTTGGCGGGCACCCCTGGGGCAAGCGATGTCTCGGTTTCTAGGTAAATCATTGCCCCGTCACTCAACCAGCCGCCACTCTCCAGCGCTTTACAGCATGGTTCGGCCAACTGCTGATGAAAGGGCGGGTCGAGAAATACCAGTGAATAGGGCTGTGCAGGACGTGTCAGGTAGGCCTGAACATCGTTAATATGCACCGCGCTTGAGGTAATATGCAGAGATGCCAGATTAGTCGACAGCTGCGCTGCCACGCGCGGGTCGCGCTCGACAAAATCGACACAGGCCGAACCGCGAGAGACCGCTTCAATGCCGAGTGCGCCGGTACCGGCGAAGAGGTCGAGCACCTGCTGACCATAAAGCTGCTGCCCTAGCCAATTGAACAGCGTTTCACGCACGCGGTCAGGTGTTGGACGTAGGCCGGGGCTATCCAATATGGGCAGCTGGCGGCGGCGAAACTCACCGCCGATAATGCGCAGTTTGCCAAGTGATTTGCCACCTCGCTGAGCAGGCGTGCGGCGGGAAGCGGATGAGTGGGAGGAGCGTTGTCGTGTCATGAGGCGGATTGTAGCGGGCTGCTTATCCAAAGTCTCGGGTTAGGGTGTTAGCATAACCTTAATGTTCACTATTTATATCGAGTAACACACATGTTTGGTTTTTTTAAGCGTAAGAATAAGCAAGACCCGCAGCAGGCGCCCCAAGACCCGCAGCAGACGCCCCAAGACTCGCAGCAGGCGCCAGAGGAAGAGCAGCGTCTAAAAGATCAGCCTCAAGAGCGAGCTGATGAGGGTGACATCGAGGCGCCAGATACTTCTTCGGAAGCCGTTGAAGAGGTCCCGCCCGTGCCGGATACTTTGCCAGAGCCAGAGCCAGAGCCAGAGCCAGAGCCAGAGCCAGAGCCAGAGCCAGAGCCAGAGCCAGAGCCAGAGCCAGAGCCAGAGCCAGAGCCAGAGCCAGAGCCAGAGCCAGAGCCAGAGCCAGAGCCAGAGCCAGAGCCAGAGCCAGAGCCCGTTCGTGAAACGGCGCAACGTCCTGCTTTACAGGAAAAGCCCGTCGCCGAAAAAAGTAAACAGCAAGGCGAACAGAAAGGCTGGTTTGCACGTATCAAATCAGGCCTAGGGAAAACCCGTGCCAATTTAACCGACGGCATCGCCGATCTGTTTTTAGGCAAGAAACAGATTGATGACGAGCTGCTGGAAGACCTGGAAACGCAGCTGCTAATGGCCGATGTCGGTATTGACGCGACGACCGAGATTATTGGGCGCCTGGAAGCGCGCGTCTCACGCAAAGAGCTAAATAACCCTGAGGCGCTTTACCGTGGCTTGCAGGAAGAGCTATCTACTATGCTGGCGCCGGTCGCCAAGCCGCTGGTGCTGGAGAAGGCGGGCAAGGGGCCGTTTGTTATTTTAGTGGTAGGCGTTAACGGCGTGGGTAAAACCACCACCATCGGCAAACTTACCCAGCGCTTTCAGCGCGAAGGCAAAAGCGTCATGTTGGCGGCCGGTGACACTTTCCGTGCCGCGGCCGTTGAGCAGCTCAAAGTATGGGGCGAACGCAACCATGTGCCGGTAATCGCCCAGCACACTGGCGCGGACAGCGCCTCGGTAATTTACGATGCGGTAGCGGCCGCCACTGCGCGAGGTGTTGATGTGCTGATCGCCGACACCGCCGGGCGACTGCATAACAAAAGCCACCTGATGGAAGAGCTGAAAAAGGTCCACCGGGTGATGCAGAAGCTAGATGACACCGCGCCACACGAGGTGATGCTAGTGTTGGATGCGGGCACCGGGCAAAACGCTATATCCCAAGCCAGCACCTTTAATGATGCCGTACCAGTGAGCGGGATCACGCTAACCAAGCTGGATGGCACCGCCAAAGGCGGCATTATCTTTGCACTGGCCAAACAGTTGGAAACACCCATTCGCTTTATCGGCGTAGGGGAGGGTATCGACGACCTGCGCCCCTTCGAGGCTAATGATTTTGTCCACGCGCTGTTTGACCGCCAAGGGGACGATGCCAGCGCATGATCGCCTTTGAGCATGTGGGAAAACGCTACGGCGGTCGTTTCGAAGCCCTGGCGCATCTCAACTTTCGGGTTGCTCGGGGTGAGATGGTGTTTCTGACCGGCCACTCCGGCGCGGGTAAAAGCTCGCTACTACGCTTAGTGATGCGTCTTGAGAAGCCTAGTCGCGGGCGCGTCGTCGTGGCGGGGCACGATATTGCCCAACTACATGCCAGTCAGGTGCCGTTCTATCGGCGTCAGATTGGCGTGGTCTTTCAGGATCACCAACTGCTATTTGATCGCAGTATTTTCCACAATGTCTCGCTGCCACTGGAGATCCAAGGGGTTGAGCCCCGTGAAGCCGCCCGCCGTGTGCGCGCAGCGTTAGATAAAGTAGGGCTGCTGCACCGTGAAAAGGCGTTGCCGATAGAGTTGTCGGGCGGCGAGCAGCAGCGCGTCGGCATTGCCCGGGCGGTGGTCAATAAGCCTGCGCTACTGCTCGCTGATGAGCCCACAGGTAATCTGGATCCACAGCTGTCAGCGGATATTATGGCGCTGTTTGAGGATTTTAACCGAATTGGTACCACGGTAATGATCGCCAGCCACGACTTGGCCCTGATTGCTCAATTGCGCCACCGCATCCTGCGTTTAAGCGATGGTCGTTTGGTGGCCGACGAGGGGGCAGCATGAAGTCCTCCGCGACCCCAAGGCGCCAGCAGGGAGCGGCATTAAAAACGCCGCGAAAAGCCGCTGCTAAACCACCGGCCGATAAACCCTCACAGCGAGGTGCACGTTCCCAGCAAACGCGCTTTTCCAGCCGTCTGCGGGCCTGGGGACGCCACCATCGCAGCATGGCGTGGGATAGTTTTCAGCGCTTGGTACGTTATCCCTTGGGTAACCTGCTGACGATGCTAGCCATCGCCATTGCCCTGGTGCTGCCCGCTGCGCTGTGGTTGACCCTGGACAGTGCGCGCCTGCTGGATGCCGAGCTTGATGAAAGCGCCACGCTTACCGTTTATCTGGAATTGAGCACTGATGATGCCCAGGCGCAACGTATTGAAGAGGCGGTCAACGCTGAGCAGAGCGTGCTCGAAACCCGGTTGATCAGCGCTGAGCAGGGCATGGCGGAGTTTCAGCAGTCGCTGGGTCTGGATAATGCCTTGGCGGGTTTGGAGAGCAACCCGTTACCCATCAGTATCGTGGTGCATCCTTCAAGCATCGAGCCGGCCGCCATGCAGCAGTTGGCTGCTACGCTTGAAGCCTTTTCCGGGGTTGATGAGGTGCGTCTTGATCTGGCTTGGGTGGAGCGGCTGAGAAACCTGGCTGAACTGGGAAGGCGCGTTGCCCTGGCGCTGGGAGCGCTGTTTGGCCTGGGCGTTTTGCTAGTGGTTGGCAACACTATTCGCCTGTCGGTGGAAAGTCGCCGCCGCGAGATTGAAGTGGTGATGCTGATTGGCGCCACTCACGCCTTTGTCAGACGCCCATTCCTGTACAGCGGGGCTTGGTACGGTGTTGGTGGTGGGCTGTTAGCGCTGGGTCTGTTAGGCCTGGGCAATCATTGGCTTTCCCTCCCGGTAGCTGCCCTGGCGGCGAGCTACGGTGCCAGCTTCTCATTACCTCAACTCGACGTGACAGGCTCTACAATTCTGCTATCTTGCAGTACACTACTAGGCTGGTTGGGTGCTTGGTTGGCGGTAACTCGTCATCTCTCAAGTATCCGTCCAAAATGATTCAGCAGGCCGATTCAATAGCGCGTGAACCTTATTCTCGCGATAAGGTCTTTGTAGGACAGAATTTAAGGTAATAGGTTATTGATAACGTGCTACGTCAACCACGATGGGTTACAGGGGAGACCACCTGCACATGAGCACTAGTCTTATACCGGTGGGGCAGCTTTCACCCGGCGGTGATCTGGGCGGCTATATCCGCGCAGTTAATGGAATTTCGGTTTTAACCGCTGATGAAGAGCGAGAGCTCGCCTATCGTCTTTACGATGACGGTGATCTGGAAGCTGCTCGGCGTTTAGTGATGTCACATTTGCGCTTTGTGGTTCACATTGCGCGTAGTTATTCTGGCTATGGGTTACCCCAAGCAGATTTAATTCAAGAAGGTAACGTCGGCTTAATGAAAGCCGTCAAGCGCTTCGATCCTAATCAGGGTGTTCGATTGGTCTCTTTTGCCGTGCATTGGATCAAAGCGGAAATTCACGAATTTGTGCTGCGTAACTGGCGCATCGTCAAGATTGCCACCACCAAAGCGCAGCGTAAGCTGTTCTTTAATCTGCGTAGCGCGAAGAAGCGCTTGGCGTGGCTGAACAACGACGAAGTGTCCGCCATTGCTAAAGATCTCGACGTTAAGCCTGAGATCGTGCGCGATATGGAAGGGCGTCTCTCCTCTTACGATGCTGGCTTTGATGCGCCCGCAGGCGATGATGAAGAGAGTACCTATCAGGCGCCGGTGCATTTCCTGGATGACGCAGCATCAGACCCTGCCACGCAGTTGGAAGATAGCAACTTCGAGGAAGACTCAACGCGCCGGTTACAGGTCGCGCTTGAGGGGCTTGATGAGCGCTCGCGGGATATCCTGCAGCGTCGCTGGTTAGCCGATAGTAAAGAAACGCTGCACGACCTAGCCGATGTCTATGGGGTCAGCGCTGAGCGTATTCGTCAGCTTGAAAAGAACGCGATGAAAAAGCTGCGCCAGAAAATGGGCGAGCCGATGGTGGCTTAAGTATAAGCTGGCTAGTATTTGTCGCCTTAAAAAACCGGCCCCTGCAAAGGGAGCCGGTTTTTTTGTGCTGCCTTCATCTGTGGCTTAGCCTATGCGGGCTGTACCGCCGTGCGTAGTAATTGCGCAGATAATAGCGACCATTGATCTTCCCAGTGTTCGGTGGGTAGGCGCTTAAAGTCGCTGCGTACGTACTGCGAAATCCGGCCTTCTGCCTGGGCCGCTAGTAAATTAGCAGCGGCGGAGGCGGGAATCGTAGGGCGCAGACCTTCACGCAGCTCGGCTTCGCGCAGAATCTGTTTGAGCTGCATCTCCAGGCGTTCAAACAGTTGGTTGACCCGCTGGCGTAGCCTGGCGGTTTCGCCGGTGAGTACGTCGCCTCCCATTACCCGGGCCAGCCCAGGATTTTTCTCGGCGAAGCCCAGCAGCAGCGCCAAGATGGTGCCGCAACGGGTAGTGGCGTCGGGTACGTCGTCTAAAATACGCGTAATGCGCTCAAAAATGCTCTCTTCAATAAAATCAATCAGCCCCTCAAACATACGTGCTTTGCTGGGGAAGTGACGGTAGAGCGCTGCTTCTGAAACACCTACCTGACGAGCGAGAGCGGCGGTAGTAATGCGTTTGCCACTGTCTTCTTCAAGCATTAATGCCAGTGCTTGGAGTATCTGCTCGCGGCGGCGAGGTTTTTGATCTTCGCTCATGATGTGCCCTCCGTCGCGGTTAGCTCGCGTCCGTGATTAGGGTGCCCACCCCAGCATTGGTGAAAATTTCCAGCAATACCGCGTGGGGGACACGGCCATCAATAATGTGCGAGCTATTCACGCCGCCTTTTACTGCATCTAACGCGCAGCGAATTTTGGGCAGCATGCCGCCATAGATAGTGCCATCTTCGATCAGGGCATCGACTTGTGCGGTGGTTAAGCCTGTGAGCACCTCGCCTTCGGCGTTCATGAGACCAGCGACGTTAGTGAGCAGCATCAGCTTTTCAGCGTTAAGCGCTTCGGCAATCTTGCCTGCTACCAGGTCAGCATTGATGTTGTAGCTATGGCCTGCAGCGTCGACGCCAATCGGGGCGATCACCGGGATAAAGTCGCGCGCCGCCAGCATCTCAATCAACTCGGTTGAGATCGACTCCACTTCGCCCACGTGGCCGATATCGATAATCTCCGGGGCCGTCATTTCAGGGCTTTGGTGCTCGACCTTAAGTTGGCGGGCACGAATTTGCGCGCCGTCCTTGCCTGTCAGGCCGATCGCCTTGCCACCGCTCTGGTTGATCAGGTTCACAATACTTTTATTAACCAAACCGCCCAGCACCATCTCGACCACGTCCATGGTTTGCGAGTCGGTGACCCGCATGCCGTTGACGAAGCGCGACTCGATGTTGAGCTTTTTGAGTAGGTCGCCGATTTGCGGCCCGCCGCCGTGCACCACTACCGGGTTGATGCCGACTTCCTTCATTAGCACGATATCGCGGGCAAAGGAGTCAATCAGGGTGCTTTCGGTCATGGCGTTGCCGCCATATTTGACCACCACGGTTTTACCGGAAAACTGCTGAATATAGGGGAGGGCTTCGGAAAGCACCTCCACAACGACCTGCGGGTCGCGACTGGCTGAACTCATGAGGTTGTCCCTTGCGAACGTTTATTATGCTGCATAACGTTTATGTCGATTGTGTCGTGAGGGTCGCGCTTTCTAAGCGCGCGATCCCTTCAGCGCCTGACTATGTAAAGAGCTATGTGAAGAGCTATATGAAAAGCTATTTCAAGAGCTATCTATCCAACAATTTGCTTACTGGGGTAGCTCGATATCTGGCGCGACGCGCTGTAGCGCGTTATTAAATACCGCTTTGATACGTGCGAGGGCGGCATCGTCCTTCCCTTCGAAGCGCATGACCAGGGCAGGCGTGGTGTTGGAGGCGCGGCACAACCCCCAGCCATCCGGGTAATCAACGCGAATGCCATCTAACGTGGTTTTGATACCTTCGCCGAAGTCGCCCTCGCGAGCAAGCTTATCTATTAGAGAAAATTTGTTAGCGTCGGTAACCGCAATATTAATCTCTGGGGTACCAACGTCTTGGGGAAATGTGGCGAAAAAAGTATCCGCATCGTCAGGCTGGTTGGCGAGAATTTCTACCAGCCTAGCGGCGGCATAAAGGCCATCGTCAAAACCATACCAGCGCTCTTGGAAAAAAATATGCCCGCTCATCTCTCCGCCCAACTGAGCGCCGGTCTCTTTCATGCGCGCTTTGATCAGGGAGTGACCGGTTCGCCACATCTCAGGCTCGCCCCCAGCATCACTAATCACTTTGACTAGGTTGCCGGTGCACTTGATATCAAAAATAACCTTGGCGCCGGGCAGGCGCGTGAGCATATCGGTGGCAAATACCATCAGCAGGTGGTCGGGATAAATCAGCTTGCCGGTGGAGGTGACCACGCCTACTCGGTCGCCATCGCCATCAAAGGCAAGCCCAATGTCAGCGCCCGTTTCTTGCACCTTGCGCGTCAAGTCCTGCATATTTTCCGGTTTGCCAGGATCCGGGTGGTGATTGGGAAAGTGGCCATCGATCTCATCGAACAGCGCAGTTGTATCAATACCGAGGCGAGTCAGCAGCTGCGGGCCAAGCTCGCCGGCAACCCCGTTGCCGCAGTCGACCACGGCTTTGATCGGCCGGTTGATCTTAACGTCACCTAATATGCGCGCTAAATACGTTTCGCGGAGATCCTGCTGGGTGATGCTGCCTTGACCGCTCTCCAGGTTGCCAGACTGGATACGCTCAAACAGCGCGGTAATCGCATCGCCGGAGAGCGTTTCGCCGCTCAGAACGATTTTAAAGCCATTGTAATCAGGCGGGTTATGACTGCCGGTAACCATCACGCCTGATTGGGTGCCTGGCAAGATATGGGTGGCGAAGTACAGCACCGGCGTGGGCACCATGCCGATATCAATAACGTCTCGTCCTGCAGCGTTCAAGCCACGCATCAGCGCTGCTTGCAGCCGAGCGCCTGAAAGGCGACCGTCGCGTGCGACTACCACGCTGGATTCTCCCCGTGCGGCGGCTTCCGAGCCAACGGCACGTCCGATCATTTCTACCGTCTCTTCGGTGAGCGTGTCGTCAACGATACCGCGGATATCGTAGGCGCGAAAAATCGAAGCGGGTACGGTCTGTGCGTTCATAGGCTTCCCAGCTAAACAGAAATTTCCTTGCAAAGGTTTCTTAACCACGTCCTGTCAATTGCTACTGCTAATGGCTATTGCTAATAGCTACTGACTGCCGGTGCTGCCAAACCCGCCGCTTCCCCGCAGGGAGTCTTTAAACGCGTCCACAAGAGTGAGTTCGGCTTGCACAACAGGCACAAGCACGTACTGTGCCAGGCGGTCGAAGGGGGCAAGGGTAAAGTCGCTCTGGCCCCGGTTCCAGACCGAAATCATCAGCTCGCCCTGGTAATCGGAGTCGATCAAGCCGACCAAGTTGCCCAGCACAATGCCGTGCTTATGCCCCAAACCGGAGCGCGGCAGAATCATGCCTGCTAAGCCTGGGTCTTCAATATAGATGGCAATGCCCGTACGCACGAGCTGGCAGTCGCCGGGTGCCAAGGTCAGTGGCGTGTCCAGCAGGGCACGTAGATCCATGCCTGCAGAGCCTGCTGTTGCATAGGTGGGGAGATAATCGTGCAAGCGTTCATCTAACACTTTGCACTGCAGACGGGGGCGGGCACTCATTGGGATTCTCCAGAAGCGTTAGTAGAAGTTGTTTCAGATGCTGTCGTCGAAAGCAGGGTGAGCGCCTGATGAATGATCGTAGCGGCCAGCTGGGTTTTCGGCTGGGGTGCTTCCGCCCGGCTTTCAACGCCTTCTGCGGTGCGCCATAGTAACCAGGCGGCATTCTGGTCGCTGCCAAACCCCAGGCCCGCCTGGGAAACATCGTTAGCCACGATCATATCCAGCCCTTTGCGCTGCAGTTTATCCTGCGCGTAGCGCTCTATTTCTTGGGTTTCGGCGGCAAAGCCAACTACCAGCGGGCGCTGCCCAGCGGGAAGCGCCGCTATGCTGGCGATAATGTCAGGATTTTTCACCAAGGTCAGGGTGAGAGTGTCGCTATCGTCCTGCTTCTTGAGCTTGTGCTCGGCGGGGGCTACCGCACGGTAGTCAGCCACCGCCGCGCAGCCGATAAATAGCGCCGCTTGGGGCGCTAACCGTTGTGCTTCACGGTACATCTGTTCGGCTGACTCAACGTCAATCCGTGTGGCGCCCGGCGGGGTGGATAAATTAACTGGCCCGCTGATCAACGTCACTTTAGCGCCCTGCGCCACTGCCGCTGCAGCTAAAGCAAAGCCCATTTTTCCCGAACTGTGATTGGAAATATAGCGTACCGGGTCCAGCGGCTCGCGAGTTGGGCCAGCGGTGATCACTACATGAGGGGCGCCAGCGGAGGAGCCATAATAAGGAGAAGGTGGCGCTGCAAACAGTGCTATCACAGCGCTAAATATCTCTTCAGGCTCACTCATGCGGCCAGGCCCCACATCACCACAGGCTTGATCGCCCGCGGCAGGGCCTATTTGCTGCCAGCCGTCTTGCTGCAGCTGCGCCACATTGCGCTGAGTGGCCGGGTGGCGCCACATCGCCTGGTTCATTGCCGGGGCAATCAGCTTGGGCGCTTCTGAGGCCAGGCAGAGCGTGGTGAGCAAATCATCAGCCATGCCGAGCACTAATCGAGCGATTAAGTCGGCCGTGGCTGGGGCGATGAGTACTACATCCGCCCAGCGGGCCAGCTCAATATGGCCCATGCCCGCTTCGGCTTCCGGGTCGAGTAAGGAGGTGCGCACCGGCTCACCGGAGAGTGCCTGCAGGGTGAGCGGCGTAATAAAGGCCTGAGCCCCATCGGTCATTACCACACGCACCTCGCAGCCCGCTTGCTTAAGCAGGCGCACAAGCAACGCGCTTTTGTAAGCAGCAATACCCGCGCTAACCCCGAGTAGCACCCGTTTGCCAGCGAGTGTTGAGGCAGCGGTGAAAGCGATTGTCGGGGTGCTTGTTGTGTCAGCAACAGAAGCCATGTTCAGTCATCCGCATCAGCGTTCGTGAGGAGGCTTACCATACCACTGGCACCATCAATTTGGCATATTGAGGGGAAACAAGGGTAAGCTAGGTTTACTGAGGCTGATCGCGTGAGTTGGTTTGAAGGCGGTTTGCGTTAATTACCAAGGGCGGACAAAGCGGGAAGGTGCGATGGGAATCAATCACTGGCCAGAGGGTGAGCGGCCGCGGGAGAAATTATTAAACGCAGGTGCCCAGACGCTTTCGGATGCGGAGTTGCTGGCGATTTTTTTGCGCGTCGGCGTACAGGGGCGCTCGGCGGTTGATTTGGCGAGGGATTTGCTCACAAGCTTTGGTGGCTTACGCCAACTGCTGGAGGCTGATCAAGCAAGTTTCTGCGCTGCCCATGGGCTAGGCACCGCTAAGTATGCCCAACTACAAGCTACGCTTGAGTTGTCGCGGCGCCATTTGGCTAGCCAGTTGGCGCGTGGCAATGCACTGACATCGCCTGCTTTGGTGCGCCACTACCTGAGTTCCCAGCTGCGCCATTTAGGCCATGAAGAGTTTGCCGTGCTTTTTTTGGATACACAGCACCGAATTATTCGCTATGAATCGCTGTTTCGCGGTACCCTAGACAGCGCATCTGTTTACCCCCGCGAAGTTGCCAAGCGCGCTTTAGAACTTAGTGCTGGCGCCGTTATCCTGGCTCACAATCACCCATCGGGTGTGGCAGAGCCAAGCGATGCTGATCGACGAATCACCGAACGCTTAAAAGACGCGCTCGCGCTGTTTGAAGTGCGCGTGTTGGATCATTTCGTAGTGGGAGATGGAGAAGTGGTCTCTTTTGCCGAGCGTGGCTGGCTATAAGCAGAATCAACGCGCAGTACATTGCGTGACGCTATCTAAGTTAAATGAGTAAAATGGCGCTTATTTAACCTTTTTAGTGGGTTTTGCTTGCTGCTAGTCGGGTGCTCTGGTATAAAGTGCCACCTTTAAACTTGGGTTGAATAACGGATTTGGATAAAGCTTGGCGGTTAACGGCGCCGACACCTTCCCTTCCGGTCCGCCCGACAGTTTTGAACACTCAGGTTATTATATCCTGGCCAAGCAGTTGGAGGCTCTAATGTCCAAAGTATGTCAGGTTACCGGCAAGCGTCCGGTAACTGGAAATAACGTTTCACACTCAATGCGTAAGACACGTCGTCGTTTCTTGCCAAACCTGCACACCCATCGTTTTTGGGTTGAGTCTGAAAACCGCTTCGTCAAGCTGCGCGTTTCCACTAAAGGAATGCGCATCATTGATAAAAACGGTATCGACGCAGTTTTGGTTGATATTCGTAAGCGTGGCGACGCTGTCTAAGCTAGCTTTCGGGCCAAGCGTTTCGGACCAAGCATTTTGGAAGGATTAAATCATGCGCGATAAAATCAAGTTGGTGTCTAGTGCCGGTACCGGTCACTTCTACACCACTGATAAGAACAAACGGAATACTCCGGATAAGTTCGAGTTCAAGAAATTCGATCCGGTTGTCCGTAAGCACGTTATTTATAAGGAAGCCAAGATCAAGTAATCGCGTAAGCGATGATGATCGGCTTTCTCTGCAGGCGAGCGTCTGTTCAAAACCCGGCCCAAAGCCGGGTTTTTGCATGCACGCTTTTTATGCGCAGCATGCCTAGCGAATCCATCTTCATTAGGCTGTCATCACAAGCCGTTACGATGCTCAAATATGCCCGAACTGCCCGAAGTTGAAACCACCCGCCGAGGGATTGCGCCTTATATTGAAGGTCAGGAAGTCACCGAAGTGCTGGTGCGTCAGCCGCGGCTGCGCGTGCCCATGCCGGATGACTTGGCCGAGCGGTTGGTGGGCGCACGCATTGGCGTATTGAAGCGGCGGGCAAAATATCTGCAGATTCCCATTCAGCCGGTTAGTGCGCTTGCAGATGATGCTAGTGCCACGCTGTTATGGCATTTGGGCATGTCGGGTAGCCTGCGTATTGCCCAGGTGGGGGATTTGCCTAAAAAGCATGACCATGTCGATGTGGTCACCGCTAACGGCTATGTGTTGCGTTATCACGACCCCCGTCGGTTTGGCTTTGTGGATTGGCAGGCCAAGGATGAAACGCAGGATAAGCGTCTTGCGCATTTGGGGCCCGAGCCATTGTCTGATGCGTTTAATGGCAAGTGGCTTTACGCCCGCTCGCGCAACAAGCGTGTGGCAGTAAAGCCATTTCTGATGGACAACCAGGTAGTGGTGGGTGCCGGTAATATCTACGCCGCGGAAGCGCTGTTTATGGCGGGCATTGATCCGCGCCGTGCGGCAGGGAGAGTTTCTCGCGCTCGTTATGACGCTTTAGCCCTTGCTGTGAAAGAGGTGCTGGCGGCGGCGATTACCCAGGGTGGCACTACGCTGAGAGACTTTGTCAGCGGCCAGGGTGAGCCCGGCTACTTTGCTCAGCGGCTAAATGTTTACGGCCGCCACGGTCAGCCCTGTTTGCGCTGCGGCGCGGAGCTTCGCCGCATTACGCTTGGCCAGCGTGCCAGCGTTTTCTGCCCCGGCTGCCAGCGTTAATGCCTGCCTATAAGTGCTGACGTTTTACTTAAGTTTTGCTTACGATTTTTGGAGATTGCTGTGACCCAACGCCTGCGCCTGAATAAAAATGCTGATCGCCGCCTCAAAGCGGGCCATCTCTGGATCTACTCTAATGAAGTAGATATCAAAGAGACGCCGCTGAAAAACTTTGCGGCAGGCGAAACCGCCCTGGTAGAAGCCTCCAACGGAAAAGTCATGGCGGTGGCTTACGTTAATCCCCATTCGTTAATCGCTGCCCGCGTTATGTCGCGTGACCCTGAAATGCGCTTGGATCGTTCGCTGTTTGTGCACCGCTTTAACCAAGCGTTGGCACTACGTCAGCGTCTTTATGAGCAGCCGTATTACCGCTTGATTCACGGTGAAGGCGATTTGCTGCCAGGCTTGGTGATTGATCGTTTTGGCGATGTTCTCGTCGTGCAGCTCAATACCGCTGGCATGCAGGCGTTGGCGGATGAGATTGTTGATGCGCTGGAAAAAGTCATCAAGCCTGAAGTGATCGTTTTCCGTAACGATACCGGCGGTCGTCGTCAGGAGGGTCTTGAGGCCCACGTTGACGTTATCAAGGGCACGTTGCCCGACGAAGTGGTGTTGGAAGAGAACGGCGCACGTTTTGTCGTGCCGGTACTTAATGGCCAGAAAACCGGCTGGTTCTTCGATCACCGCGTTAATCGCGAATGGCTCAATCGCCAAGTGGCCGGTAAGCGCGTGCTGGATGTCTTCAGCTACGTGGGTGGCTGGGGCGTGCAGGCAGCCGTTCATGGCGCGAAAGAGGTGGTGTGCCTAGACTCTTCAGGCCCAGCGCTAGACCAGGTTGCACGCAACGCTGAGCTCAATGGCGTTCAGGAAAAAGTGGCTGTTAGCGAAGGGGATGCATTTGAAGCCTTAGCAGCCTTGAAGGCAGAGGGTGAGGAGTTTGACGTGGTCATTCTTGACCCGCCTGCGTTCATCAAAAAGCGTAAGGATATCCCTAACGGCGAGCGTGCCTATGCCCGCTTGAACCGCGAAGCCATGCGATTGCTGGGTCGCGACGGCCTGTTGATGTCCGCCTCCTGCTCAATGCACCTAGCGCCCGAGCGGTTGATGGATGTGGTGCGTGGCGCCGTTCGCCATCAGGACCGCCATGGTCAGGTGATTTTCCAGGGCCATCAAGGCCCCGATCACCCGGTGCATCCCGCTATTCCTGAGACGTCTTACCTGAAAGCGTTGGGAGTGCGCGTGTTCCGCGACTAATTCACACGAGAGTCAGGATAAAGAGGAGCCAAGGATGGAGTGGGCGCTGCCCGATCCTTTTGTGATCGATATCCGCGTCGCTGATGAGGCGATTGATGCTTATCAGCACGTTAACAACAGCGAGTACCTGCGCTGGGTTGAGCAGATTAGTTGGGCGCACTCTGAAGCGCTCGGCCTCTCGATTGAGCGTTACCGAGAGCTTGACCGTGCGATGGTGGTTCATCGTCATGAACTGGATTACCTCGCGCCTGCTTTTGCAGGCGATGAGCTACAGTTGGTGACCTGGATTGTCGATTGCGATGAACGCTTCAGTCTGACACGGCGTTTTCAGCTAGTGCGCACCAGCGATTCCAAAACACTGCTTTATGCCCGCACGCGCTTTGCCTGCGTGGCGCTCTCAACGGGGCGGCCCAAACGTTTGCCCGAAGAGTATCGGCGCATCTATGGTGGCGCCGTTATCGTTGAGTGATTTAAAGAAGAGTGGAATTTTTCGTGCAGAACCGGCAATCGCTAGATTTTTCTCCTAAAAAACGCCTTAACCGGCGTTTTTTTTGTTTTGCGTTCCTGGGGTGGTGGTCAACGTTCGCTGTGCTGTAATTTGCTTAATAAGACGAATGACCTTTAAAAGCACAGGAAAAATCCAATGAAAATCGCCGTCCCCAAAGAGATTAAAAATCACGAGTATCGCGTCGCGTTAACGCCCACTGGCGCGCGAGAGTTAACCGGTCGTGGCCATCAGGTCAGCGTTCAAGCTAGTGCTGGTGAAGGGGCTGGCTTTACCGATGCCGATTACCAGGCCGCCGGTGCTCAGATTGAAGCCGATGTGGACACACTGTGGCGCAATGCCGAGCTAATCCTCAAGGTGAAAGAGCCCCAGTCTGACGAGGTGGCGCGGCTCACTCCGCAGCATACCCTGTTCACCTATCTTCACCTGGCCGCCGAAGAGCCCCTTACCCGTGGTTTGATGAAAAGCGGCGCCACCTGCATCGCTTATGAGACGATTACCGATGCCCGCGGCGGCTTGCCGCTACTTGCGCCTATGAGCACCGTAGCAGGGCGAATGGCCGTTCAAGCCGGTGCTCATAGCCTGGAAAAAGCCCAGGGCGGTGCAGGCGTGCTGCTGCCCGGCGTGCCCGGTGTGGCGCCGGGGAAAGTGACGGTCATCGGTGGCGGCGTCGTCGGCGAAAATGCCGCTCGCATGGCATTGGGGTTAGGCGCAGAGGTCACCATTCTGGATAAATCTCTGGCGCGGCTGGAAGTGTTGGATGACCGCTATCAGGGGCGCATCAAAACGGTTTATTCCACCGCCGATGCACTTGAAACGGCTACCCTTGAGTCGGATATGATCATTGGCGCGGTGCTGGTGCCTGGCGCCGCTGCGCCAAAGTTGATCACTCGCCGCATGCTAGCTGATATGAAGCCTGGTAGCGTGTTGGTCGATGTAGCGATTGATCAGGGCGGCTGTTTTGAAACCAGTAAGCCCACCACCCACGCCGAACCGACCTATATCGTTGATGGCATTGTTCACTACTGCGTCGCCAATATGCCCGGCGCCGTGGCCCGCACCTCTACCCAGGGGCTGACTAACGCCACGCTGCCCTTCGTGCTTGCCCTGGCGGATAAAGGCTGGCAGCAGGCGCTACGTGACGACCCGCACTTCCTGCCCGGTCTTAATGTGCATGCTGGCCAAGTTACTTATCAAGCCGTGGCAGACGCCTTTGGGCTGGAAAGTAGTAATCCCGCGAGTGTTGTTGGAGGCTAATAAATACGCAGTCGTTGGCGCTATCATTAGCTTAATAGTGTGGCGGAAGTTCATCCTCGGGGCGCTGGCCGCCCTGGGGTTCGCTTGCTTGAAGTGCTTGATGCTGCTCGCGGAGGCGTTCGCGCATCAACCCACTCAACTGCTCCAGTTTTTCCAGGCGGCGCTCCTGCTGAATCACCGCTTGGTCTAGCGTGTCCAGCCAGTGCTCTTGGTGCGCTAAGCGGCTTTCTAAAGATTCCACAAGCTGGGTTAGCTCAGCAGGCGATAATTCGTGGGTCATGATAACATTGCAACCTTATGTAGTAGTATGCCAGTGCTATTGGGAATGGGCCTGATAGTGCGGGTATTGTCCTTCGTCTGTTACCCATACAACAAGAGAGCTTTTATTTTCTATGAACCCAAAAGTTGTGTTTCGCTGTTTCTTAATCAGTGTATTACTTGCCGCCCCCACGCCACTTCTGTTGGCGGGGATTGTTCGTTTAACCAATAGTGCCCTCGCCGAGCAATTAATGGAGGTGTTGGCAGACAGTAGCGGTGTCTATATTGCTGTTGCTATCGGGTGTTTTATTGTTCTGTGTATTGGCACATTAGCGTCTGCTGCTTTTGCGCCCTCAGTAGTGGTGGCGTCTGATGTGGTAGCGCGTCCTAAGCCTGCATCGCGCCAGCCTCAAGCGGCTGCTCCCTTGGACGATGATGAGGAAGAAGACATCATCGACCCCAATGATGGCCGTGAAGAGGGGGAAGTGAAGTGGTTCAATACTAACAAAGGCTATGGTTTTATTACCCGCGATAATGGTGAAGATGTCTTTGTACACTTTCGCGCCATTCGCGGCCGTGGCCCGCGTATGTTAGCTGAAGGCCAAATTGTGCGTTATCACGTGATTAAAAATGAGCGTGGTTTGCAGGCCGACGATGTGAGTATTATTGAGTAAGTTTAACGACTAGCTAAAGTGATCGTAGGATAGTAAACGACCCCGCTTCGGCGGGGTCGTTTACGTTTATAGGGCCTATTATCGGCCTGAATCGGGCCACTCGATGGCTCCCTCTTTGCCGCCGGGCATCACTTGCCAGAAGCGGTCAGGATCATCGCCGGGATTCCAACCGCCCAATGAGCATCGCACCTCGGTCTGAAGCGCCTCTGCGGCTTGTTGGGCGCACTCCTGGTCAGTCATCCAAGGGGTGTGGTTGCTATCAAACCATAGGCTGGCAAAGCCATCGGCGGCTTTGTCTACTAATAATACCGGTACGCAGTCGCCCTCATACTGACCTCGGGTTTGCCATTTGCCTTTGCCTGCCGGGCTGAGCGGCGGTGCGATTAGCGTGCTTTTTAGCCACTCATTGAGTGCCTCCAGCGAGACGCTAGCCAGGTAGATTTCTATATCGGGGTAACGCTCCATCATACGTTTACCTCGCCGGAGATGAGCAACGCCTGCAGTGTCGCTTCGTAAATCCGGCTTAAGTCGTCGAGGTCGCTAGCGCGAACGCGCTCATTGACCTTGTGGATGGTGTCGTTCAGCGGACCTAGCTCGACCACCTGAGCACCCAGGGTGGCAATGAAGCGGCCATCCGAAGTGCCGCCACTGGTAGAAAGCGCGGGGCGCTCGCCAGTCACTGCTTCAACGCCTTTGATGGCGGCGTCGACAAGCTCGCCTTCAGCGGTCAAGAAAGGCTCGCCGTTAAGCGTCCAGTCTATCTGATACTCCAGGCCATGCTGAGCGAGAATGGATTCCGTGCGAGCCTGCAACTGTTGGTGGGTCACTTCGGTCGAGAAGCGAAAATTAAACACCACTTCGACATCGCCAGGAATCACATTAGTGGCACCGGTGCCTGCGCGCAGGTTAGAAATCTGAAAGCTGGTGGCAGGGAAGAAATCGTTGCCCGCGTCCCAATGCTCATTGACCAGCGCGTCGAGTGCTGGCATCGCTTGATGGATAGGGTTACGCGCTAAATGCGGATAAGCCACGTGGCCTTGCACGCCCTTGATGTGTAGCGTGGCGCCGAGCGATCCGCGACGACCGTTTTTGATCACATCGCCCAGTCGATCGGTGGACGAAGGCTCGCCGACAATGCAGTAATCGAGGCGCTCATTGCGCTCGCGCAGATGTTCAACCACCGCGCGAGTGCCGTCGACCGCCGGACCCTCTTCATCGGAAGTGATCAGAAAGGCAATGCGGCCGTCGTGCTCTGGATGATTCGCGACAAAGCGTTCAACGGCGGTCAGCATGGAAGCGAGGCTGCCTTTCATATCGGCAGCGCCACGCCCGCACAGCATTCCCTCTGCGTCGATGCAGGGCTCGAACGGGGGGTACTGCCAGTTGATATAAGGGCCGCTGGGCACCACATCGGTGTGGCCCGCGAAAGCCACGACGGGGCCGTGATGACCGCGCACTGCCCAAAAATTCGTTACATCGCCAAATGGCAGCCGCTCAACATTGAAACCGAGCGCTGTTAAACGCTCGATCATGAGTTCCTGGCAACCTTCGTCGTCCGGCGTTACCGAGGCTCGGCTGAGCAGCTCAAAGGCAAGTTGCAGCGTCGGCGACAGCGCTTCAGGCTCAGTTGTGGGCATGCAACGCCTCGTTCAGGGCGATGGCACTTTTGTTGGTCAGGCACTCAATGCGGCCGTTCTGCGAGTTGCGGCGCCACAGCTGATCGTCCTGGCTTGCCAGCTCGCGGGCAGAAACGGTTTTTACTTCCTGGCCCTGATCATCCAGCAGCGTTACTTTGGAGCCAGCAGTAATATAGAGACCCGCTTCCACCGTGCAGCGGTCACCCAGGGGAATGCCGATGCCAGCGTTGGCGCCGATTAAGCAGCCTTCGCCGACTTTAATGACGATATTGCCGCCGCCGGAGAGGGTGCCCATGGTCGAGCAGCCGCCGCCGAGGTCTGAACCTTTGCCGACCATTACACCCGCCGAAATGCGGCCTTCTATCATGCCGGGGCCTTCGGCGCCTGCATTGAAGTTGACGAAGCCTTCGTGCATCACTGTGGTGCCTTCGCCCAAGTAAGCGCCAAGACGCACGCGGGCAGTGTCGCCGATGCGGATACCGGTAGGTACCACGTAGTCGGTCATTTTGGGGAATTTGTCCACGCAGTCCACGGAGAGCGCGCGCCCCGCCAAGCGCGCCTTTAAGCGGCGTGTAGGCAGCTCTTCAATATCGATCGCGCCTTCGTTGGTCCAGGCAATATTGCGTAGCAGACCAAACATGCCGGTCAGATCCAGCCCGTGGGGCTTCACTAAACGGTGGGAAAGCAAATGGAGCTTGAGGTAGACCTCGGGAGCGGTCTGTGGTGGCTGGTCGGTGTCCAGAAACATGGCCACCAGCGGGCGCTGGCTAGCGGAAAGCGCTTCAGCGAGCTCTGCTTGAGCGGAGTGGCCAGCGGCCTCTAAGGCTTTTGCCAGGCGTGTGCAGTCTTCAGGCAAAAAGCTAATCGCAGCGTTGCCTTGCGGCGCATCCAGCGCTTGCTGAGCAGCGGCTACCAAGCTCGCATCGGGATTGAACAGCGGTGCCGGGTAGTAGATTTCCAGCCAGTCGCCTTGGGTGTTTTGGGTGCCAATTCCAAGCGCAAAGCTCAGCATAAGAGAGTGTCCTGTAGTGATGAATGGTGGAGAATGAAGAATGAGTGCGGCTAGCGACTAACTGCTCAGCTTGTCGTAATCGCCGTCGCGGTAGCCAACCAGAATGGTTGAGTCGTCTACTTCTAGTAGCGGTCGCTTCAGTAGCGTGGGATGTTTCACCAGCATCTGGCGAGCTGACGTATCAAAGGCATCTTTCTCTTCTTGAGGGAGGTCGCGCCAGGTTTTGCTACGTTTGTTGACGACATCGGCAAGCGGTAGGCGTTCTAAAATATGCTCAAGCAGACCCGCCGAAAGGCCATCTTTGCGCAGGTCGTAGGTCTTGAACGCAATACCTTTGCCTTCCAAGGCTTTTCGCGCCTTACGGCAGGTGTCGCAGGTATTAATAATATAGAGCGTCAGCATACAGCCTCCATGAACTAAAGCGTTATCGCGGTTAACCGCGCTCAATAAGATGACGGATACGCTGCGCCGCTTCCAGCGTAGGCGCCAATTCGGCTACCAGCGCTAATCGCACACGTCCTGCGCCAGGGTTAATGCCGTTTGTCCCCGTGCGGCCCATTAAGCTGCCGGGCAGTACGCTGACATGCTGCTCGGCAAATAGGCGCTGGGTGAAAGCGATGTCATCGCCGCCGGGTACTGCGGGCCAGAGATAGAAACTGGCTTGAGGTGCTGGGAAGCTCATGACAGGCGCAAGCACATCGGTCACCGCGCTAAATTTTTCCCGGTAGGCGTCGCGGTTAGCGCGCACGTGCTGCTCATCCTGCCAGGCAGCAATAGACGCGTGCTGAATGGGTATCGACATAGCGCAGCCGTGGTAGGTGCGGTAGCGCTTGAAGGGGGTTAACAGAGCTGCATCGCCTGCCACAAAACCCGAGCGCAGGCCGGGCAAGTTAGAGCGTTTGGAGAGCGAATGAAATACTACGCAACGCCGATAATCGTTACGGCCCAGTTCGGCGCAGGCTTGTAATAGGCCGGGTGGTGGCGCGGTCTCGTCCAGATAAAGTTCCGAATAGCACTCGTCTGAGGCGATGATGAAATCGTACTCATCGGCCAGTGCAATGAGTTGCTTGAACTCCTCAATGGGCGTGACAGCCCCGGTGGGGTTGCCCGGTGAACAGATAAACACCATCTGCACCTCACGCCACGTAGCGGCAGGCACCGCACTAAAGTCAGGCCGAAAATTGTTCTCAGCGGTGCAGTCTAAGTAGAGCGGTTCACCGCCTGCCAGCAGCGTCGCGCCTTCGTAAATCTGATAAAACGGATTGGGTACCGCAACTTTTGCCGGGCGCGTGCGATCCAGGGCTGCCTGCACAAAGGCAAAAATTGCTTCCCGAGTGCCGTTGACCGGAACGACATGCTGTTCGCTGTCGAGGTCGCGTAGCTGAAAGCGCTGCGTTGCCCAGTTAGCGATGGCTTCACGAAGCGCTGGCAGGCCGTTGGTGGCCGGGTAGCGGGCCATTTCCAATTGGTGCGCTACTAGGGCATCAAGCGCTGCTGGGTAGGGCGCGTGCTGTGGTTCGCCAATGGTCAGCGGTATATGGGCGAGCTCGGTGGGCGGGGTGAGCGTCGCCTTTAGCGCCGCCAGCTTTTCAAACGGGTAGGGATGCAGGGCGTCGAGGTCGGCGTTCATGATGTGTCCGTTAGTGGCTGGCTGGCGTAGGGCGACGATTATAGGCAAGCCCCGGTTCAGGCTCAAACTTGTTATCTTTGCAGGCAGCAAGAGACGTAACAGCAGGCAGTGCTAGCTAATAAACATTGCCCGCTGCTTTTAATTTATGAAAGAAGCTGAGCGAAAATTCGGCTTAAATAGGAATCGCCGTCACGGAGCTTAGTAGAGGACTGACCGGACTCATTTTTATCATGCCAATCAAGACGTAACACACCGCGCTGAATCATCGCTTCAGCTCGCTCCATGTCTGAGTTTGTTGGTGAGGAACCCCTCCAACGTCCCAGTGGCGATGTATCTCGTAACAGGATAAAGGAATGCACTGACCAGATACGACCTGTTTGGCTCTGTAGATCCTTAGCCAATTCGTTCAAGTGGCCGTTGGTGGCAATGCGTACCTTGTCGTTCATGCTGTCTGCACTTTTCAAGCCAAGGTCATCTTCCTTGACAATGCCGGTCTGACCCTTAGGGTCGAACAGGGCAAGCGTGGTTTTGTTGGCTTTTTCATCCACAATCCAGAGCACAAAGTCGGGATAGAAAACGCGGGTTTCGCCTTCTAAGTAGATGCCAATGGATCGCAACGACTCTACATTGCGCATCAGATAGAACTCACGATGATCGCGCGGGTAATTATCGTCAATAAATTCCAAAATATCGTGAAGGAATTTACGTTCCCCCGGATTCAGGCTGTCAGGTGATATGCCGATACGCTTGAGTTTATGCTTTTTGAGTAACGTATCGGTGGCTTCGCCTAGTAAATGTTCGTAGATATGATAATCACCACGAGCCTCTTCAAGGTCGAGCTGAATCTGTTGGTTCAGTGTGGCATCATTCTCGAAGGCGATTTTCTGTTCTAGTTCAGCAAATTCATAGGTCAGGCTGTAGCGGTCGATAAAGTCGCCGCGCGCACTCGGCGCGTTCTGACGTACGGTCTCAAAACGATACTGCCGTTTGTCGATGTCGTAGCGTACCTTATGAAAAATCTTTTCCAGCAAGTCGCGTTGTACTTCTTCCAGCAGGCGCTCGATAACCGGCCATTTGCGCTCACTCAATGGCTGGTCATAAAGAATTTCTTTAGTTGGTTTGAGCAGAGCTTCCACGCTGAGAGGTTGTATGGAAGCACTTTGGTCTACGTAAAGTTGCACACGTTGTTGGTGGCCCCAGGTTAGCAGACGGGTTTGCAGCCAATCGCTGTCAACGAATGCTGTCTGGCTTTTGAGGCAGTCACGTAGTTCATGCACAAGGTTATGGCCTTTCTGAGTACGATCCGTACGATAATCGAGGCTAAAACCGGGGTTAGCCAATCGACCACTGAGCTCAACGTTGCGCTGAACATTGTTACGCTGAAAATAATGCCAACACCACTCATGAGTTTCATCATCCAACGTGATGCGTAGGGGGGAGTCGAATTCGGAGCGTCCCACCTTAAATGTGTGTAACTTGTGTTGATAATCGGTGAAGGCCAGTGCTGCCCGCTTCTGCTTGTGTGTGCCCACCTTAACAATAGCGGGATTGACCTCCAGGCTATAAGGCCCTGCGATTATAGGTAAATCCTTCTCTAGCGCGCCGAGAAAAACAGCCAACCATGATTTGTTAAGGCTAAAAACGTTTAAAGTTTCTAAGCGACGAAGTTGGCTATCCGACGTGTCACTATCTACGAGCGCTGCATAATCATCGCTATGAACTAGATGTTGACGCTTGCCGTCCCCTCGTAAGCCTTTCAGGCGTACGCCTCTTCCGAAAATCTGAATGATCTTGTTGCCCTTGCTCGAACCGAGGTTGATCAGACCGATAATCGACACTCGGAAGCAGTTCCAGCCTTCGGCGAACTTGCGACTGCCCACCAAAACATTGATCGGAGATCCTACGTCATCAATAGCGTCGAAGTGATAGCGCGCATTGACAATGGGGGCCTTGCTCAGTATTACCAGTGGTTCACCATTGGTGTCACGGAGCTGTGGGTGTGCTTCACACTCTTTAAAGAACTTGTCACCATTGCCGACGTTGATCAGTCCCCAATACTGCGCATCGCCCCAGGAAAGCCAGATTTCATCGGCTACGCCGGGAGATCGGGTCAGGGTCAGCTTGCCGTTGTGCTGACCGTTGAATATGGGGGAATAAGCCGCACGGCTAGCATTATCAAGGTGGGCGAGCCAGACCACGAAGCGGCGAATGTCGGAAACCTCATCCTTTGCGCTGCCCTCTTTCTTGGGATCTTCTACCGTATTGCCCATGTAAGCTAGCAGAGGCTTGTCGGGGAAGTGCCCGGTGAAGGGCAGCTCTCCAGTACCATGCGCTTGGCTGATGGTTAGCTGTTCATGTGCAGTGAGTTTTTCATGCAGTGTGTCGAAAGTGGCGGTGAAAAAGGCGGTATCGCCCTTGCCAGTATCGGCGAAGCGATCATCAGCTAGACTCTGTAGTGAGTAGTCTTTGCCATAGCCATCCTTGAAGAAACGATAGTAGTTGTAGTCGTAGACGATCTGTTCTTCGTAGTCGCGGACATGAGTTTCGGATATACCGTGATAGGTTGCCGAATACTCAAACAAAAAAGCATTGTCCGGTTTAAGTAGGTTTTGGCGCAGTTGCTTGAAAGCGCCTACTTCCTTGCCTCCGCTGGCCAAGCCTATGTGACCTTCATCCACCAGTACTAGCCGAAAAAGCCGGGTGCTGTCTGGCATGTTGAAGAAGCCGGGCTCTTTATTGAGTAGCGCGCTGGTGGTGGCAACCGTTAGCTTGATTCGGTTGTTGTAGAGGCGGTTCAACTGACGAACTACTTCGCCCAGTTCGCGCTCGTGCTGTTCAATCAGGTTAGCGCCCGGCGTGGTTAGAATAATTTGCAGTTCATCAAAAGCTGCTGTACCGCCAATGTGCTCGATGTATTGCAGAATATTTAGGTGCATCAGCAGCGTCTTACCGCTGCCAGTGGCCATCCAGTACGCCAGGGCTTTCTGTTCGGCAAACCCCTTGCCAGCGCGCTTTTGTTCAAGCACGTATTCGGTAAAGTAGAGCGCCAAAGTTTGGTAGTAACGCAACGTGAAAGGCCGTGAAAGCAGTTGGTTATAGTCACTCAACCACTTCTGTATCTTGCGTCCTATTGGTTTGGGCAGGCCACTGCTTTGACGAGAAGCAAAGCTTTCTACCTGTTTTTGGTAGTCACGGTCGTGCCCTTCAGCGCGTGTGGAAAATTCGCCCAGCAGTTCGCGTTTGAGTCGGTTGTAGAGTTTTAGCTCCATTGTGCGCCCCGCAGGAAATCGCTGGCCTGAATCAGGTAGGTTTCGAATGTCAGTTGGCGTAGGTCAGCGTCGAAATTCAGTTCCAAGCGCTGGACACGGCTGACGCCCTGCTCGTCGGTATAGTGGGCAAGAATAGTATGAAGGCTGTCGGTGTCGTCTTCCGCCGGGTTGATATCGCGGAAAACTACCAATGTATCGTGAATGGTTTCAACGACTAGATAGGGGCGGCCGATGTCTGGATGAGTATCTGGGCGATATGTGCGGCGTGATTTGACCCAATAGCCTTGCAGATAGCACCACGTCTCCATTAGGTCGATGGTTTTTTCTTCACGGGCCTTGCCGACGCGTAGCGTTTGGCTAAACGGTCGTGAAATATCCAGTGAGCTGGTCGGGCTGCTTTGCTCAGGGCGAAACAAGTAGCTGACCGGCACTTGCTTGGGCAGTTCAACTTCGTCCCAGTGAGTACGTAACTGACCGCCATCATCCAAGGTCAGGTTATCTAACAGGTCTTCGTACTGCTCAATACTCTGCACTTTTACTAAGCGTTTATGAAGGCCACGATTAATTGGTGCCCCGTCTTTCCACTGGGTTGAGTAAAGCACGCGTTTGATGCGCGGCTTGAGAATTGAGTCGAAGTAGCCACCCATTTCGGTGAGTAGGAAGCGTCGCTGCTCATCGCTGCGTATAACTGCGTGACCTGTAGTGCCAGAACCAGCAAAAAAATCCATCACCCATTCACCCGAGCTAGTGGTTTGCTGGGTGAAGCGTTCAATTAAATTTACGGGTTTTGGGCTAGCAAACGTTCTGGTTTTACCTGTGGTAGCAGTCAGATCCTTTTCGCCGTCGGAATAATCGGTAACAACCGATTTGGCAACATTTGATTCTGCCTCATGCAGGTAGCGCTTAACTTGAGGAACCTTTTTTTCATCTTTTCCCCAAACAATACGCTTATCAGCATCAAGCTCTACAAAACAGGATGTCTGGCCTTCCATTCTTTCAAATGGCCACGCCCAGCCACGCTTTGGATGTGGACACGGCTTTTTTGTAACAGGATGAATCGGTTTGTAGAATCGAAATGCAGGGTCACTCGGATCTCGAAAAATAGCCTTTTGTGAATCTTGCTTCACCTGGGGCATTGAGGCATCACTTTCACGCCAAATCCATATCAGCGCCTCTTGTTCTTGGGCGAGGTGTTCTTCAACATAATAACCATTCACATCCCGGTACTCAGCATTTTTATAGTTGTATAAACCCTTCCAGGGATCAAGGTTCTTGTCGAACTCAATACCTTGTGTCTCCAGCTCGGCTTTGAGCGCTTCGCGATGGTTGGCGTATAGCTTAATAATTTCCGCTTCAAACTCATTGCTACTTAGGTACTGAGAGTTCAATTGTTCCACTAGTTCCATCATCTCGGCATAGCCGGGCTTAGGTTCGCGAAACATGGTCGGTTCAGCCTTGACTGTTTCCAGGTCTTTAGCGAATACCTCCACATACTCATGGTTTGTTGAATAGGTTGGAGACTTGTTTTTATTTGAATTTTGCGCCCAGATTATTTCTTCTACTCGATTGCTCGCGCCGAAAGTCTGGCGTAGTTGGTTTTCAAGCTGGGTGCGTTCCTTTTCATCAATGCTAGCGAACAGCACTCCATGTTTGCTCAAAAATGAATGCGCCAGCATGAGACGATCGTGGATCATGCTAGCCCAACTCGAATGCCGAAAGCTGTCTTTGTACAGAAAACCATCACCACCGGTATTGTAGGGAGGGTCGATATAGATGCACTTGATTTGCTCGCGGAATTTCTCCTGCAGTAAATTCAGTGCCTGCCAATTTTCTGAGGCGATAAGTAGGCCGTCGGTCTGTTCATCAAGATTGTCGAATTCGGGCAGACTGATCAAATCATCCTGAAAGTTGGGGTCACTTGCACGGAAAAGGCTGGTATCTACTACTAGCGTAGGGTGTTCTATCAGCTCTGATGCGTTACTAATATTTACTTTGAAAATATCGCGCCATTCGTCGCGCTGTGCCATGTTAGCGAAAACTCGCTTATGAAAGTGCGAGGGAATCTTGCCTACGGATACCAGGTAATGCGTATCAACAATTTTCTTTTTTAACTCGAATAGGCCTTTCTGGAAATTCTCAATGGCTGCGAGAAAACCAATCAAAGTGTCAGCGACTTGGTTAAACGCACGAGCGATCAGAGCAGTACTATTATCCTCGCCAGCATGCAGTAGGGCATCAAGATCTGAGAAGATCACCTGCTTGATGAAGCGGCTTTTCTCGCCAGTTAGAAATTCTTGCAAGTTCTTATGGATAAAGTAATCGGCGTCATTACCAACGTAGAACTTATTGAGATTGCGGTCGATTTCCCATAAAGAAGTGGCAATCCAATCTTGTTCAAGTTCCTTTCTTCGTTCGTCAACATTACCGCCAAGATCGGCGAATTCGTTGCGCTTAGCCAACTCTTCCAGATATTTTTCAAACTTGAGACGCAGTTGACCAATACCCTTGATTTGGCCTCCGTCGCTCTTGTCAAAGTCGCTGGTCAGATCATTAAATAACGGTTTTCCAAGCTTAGGGTCACTTTTGTCGGGTTTTTTATAGAGGTACGGCGTCAGATCATCTTCTTTTTGAAAAACTTCTTGCCACAGGTAAGTGTATAGCTCGATTTTAGGAGTGGACCTGGCTGCCAGGGTGAAGCGCACTTGCCAGACAGTCTTTTCATTGCCTTCGGCATCCTGCTCGACAATGGGTTGAATATCCTTCAATTGATAGTGCTTGCTGTCGCCGTCTTTGTTGTTATTACGCTCGCTGGTTTCTACGTCTTCATCGCCGCCACTGACTAGACGGAATTCCACCCACTCGCCAGCGATCTGGCAACGTACGCTGTGAAAGCCGTTGCCAGTTTTAATGTAGTAACTATCTTTGTGCTTCCAATGGAACAGCGTATCGGTGCCATCGTAGTCGGCTTCGTAGGGTACTTTGAATGCGCTGGTGGCGCGGGTATTGTAGCCG
Source organism: Halomonas sp. NYA30 (assembly GCF_976980765.1). Lineage (NCBI taxonomy): Bacteria > Pseudomonadati > Pseudomonadota > Gammaproteobacteria > Oceanospirillales > Halomonadaceae > Halomonas > Halomonas sp. NYA30. The sequence goes on from NZ_OZ334477.1 coordinate 559,033, forward strand.
AAATCGCCATTCTGGTAGTACAGCTCGAAGAAGTTGAGCAGATGGTTATAGACTTTGGTTTCCAACTGCTCGGATGTCAGTTGCCGAGTTTCAAGGAAGGTCGTTAGCTGGGCTTCTGCCTGCTCGCGTTGCTCATCACTGAGTACCGGCATGGCGAATAAGCTTCTGAATCGAGCCTGTGCGGTTTCATCCTCTGGGTTTTCCGTAACAGCTTGCCAAAGTGGACGACCCATATCGCCGAATTGAGCGGCGAAGGCCGCTAACCAATTACTAGCAGTTTCGCTCTGGCTGTTATGTACGCTATTTAAGGCATTACTGACAATGCTTTGCAGGCTGCTATCCGCTTTGCCATCGATAAAAGTCTGGATGAATTGACGTTTCAGGCGGGTGATACGGTAGATGCCGAAATCTAGATCATGGGCTTCGAACTGAAACATGTCCTTAAGAAAGCGGCGTAGTTCATCGAAAGCTGGGGTCGGTGCGGTCATCTTTGTTCCTACAGTGGTTACGCCTGAGAGCTTCATTTTTTACTGAATGCTGTATTTTTAGACAGTTATTTGCCATTAAAAATAGCGCTTCTGCCTTATGCCAGCAATAGTTGAGAAAGTTAGAGTGTAATTTGTCAAACCCCTAACACTTCAATCAGCCGCTCGCGTAGCTGCTGTTGTCGTTCAGGGTCGGTCAGCGGTTCGCCAGCCTTGGTGGTAATGAAGAAGACGTCTTCCACCCGCTCGCCGAGAGTGGCAATTTTTGCCGCTGAAAGGGAAATATCCTGCTCCATAAAGATTCGACCCACGCGAGCCAGCAGGCCGGGGCGGTCGGGGGCCGTTAGTTCCAGCATGGTGCGCTCATTGGCCGGGTCCTGCTCAATCAACACTTCCGTGGGTACCTTGAAATGCTTGAGCTGGCGCGGCGTGTGGCGCGTGACGATATCTGGATAGTCATCGGGGTCATCAAGCTCTTCAACTAAGTGTTGGCGCATTTCTTCGATGTGCGCAGGGTCGCGAATCGGTTGGCCGTGACTATCGAGCACAATAAAAGTGTTCAGCGTCCAGTCGTTGTGGGAAGTGGCGATGCGTGCGTCGTGGATCGATAGCCCCAGCTGCTCCATGGCGGCGGCAGTGGCGGCGAACAGATCATCCACCGAACGGGTATGGATAAACACCTTGGTGCCGCCTTCGGCCATGTCGGCGGTGGGCGCGCTGATCAACACCAGCGGCAGCGGCGACTGGTTGTGGTTCAGGATGCCTTGGGTCTGCCAGACAATTTCGCTAGGCGCATACTGGAGAAAGTAGTCCTCCCCGAGGGATTCCCAAAGCTGGTCGATTTGTGCCCGGTTAACGCCAATAGTTTGCAGTAGCGAGCGCGCCTCGGTGCGCGTTTCGCGTACCCAGTCATCTCTGTCAGGTGGGTTGTTTAGGCCGCGGCGCAGAGCACGCTTGGTCTCAGCATGCAGCTGGCGTAGCAGTGTCGCCCGCCAGCCGTTCCACAGCGTTGGATTGGTCGCGTTGATATCGGCAACGGTGAGCACATACAGGTAATCCAGGCGGGTTTCATTACGCACCACCAGGGCAAAATCGCGAATCACATCGGGGTCGCTAATATCGCGCTTTTGCGCGGTCATCGACATCAGCAGGTGGTGCTCCACCAGCCAGCTGACCAAGTTCGTATCGTGAGGCGAGACGTGATGCCGCTGGCAGAACTGTTCAACGTCCCGGGCACCAATTTCCGAGTGGTCGCCGCCACGGCCCTTGCCGATATCGTGAAATAGCCCGGCAATCCACAGTAGATCCAGCTTGGGAAGCTGCTGCATCAGCGCTGCCGCCACGGGGAAGTCGCCTTTCGCTTCCGGCTTACGGAAGCCGTGCAGAAACTTGAGCAGCCGCAAAGTGTGGGCATCGACGGTATAGATATGAAACAGGTCGTGCTGCATCAACCCCACGGCGCGGCCAAATTCGGGCAGGTACTTGCCCAAAATGCCGTAGCGGTTCATGCGGCGAAGCTGGCGCGGTACGTTGCCAGGGGCGCGCATAATGGCCATAAACAGCCGCTGGTGGCGCGGGTCTTCCCGGTAGTGGTCGTCAATCTGGTGGCGATGATCACGAATCAGTCGGATGGTATCGGCGCGAACCCCTTCAATTTCGGGGTGCTTGGCCATCAACAGAAACAGCTCCAGCATCGCTGCCGGTCGCTCGCGGAACAGGTTACGCGAGCGTACTTGAATATAACCGCCCTTAGTTTCAAAGCGCTCGTTCAATTTAACGGTGGTCAGTGCCTCTTTGCCGCGCAGGATGACTTCGTCAAAATGCTGCAGCAGCATATCGTTAAGGCCCGCTAGCGCGGTGACATGGCGGTAGTAGCGCTTCATAAACTGCTCAACCGCGAGGCGTTCAGGCGTATCGCGGAAACCAAACATCTCGGCAATGGTGCGCTGGTGATCAAACAGCAGGCGGTCTTCGGCGCGGTCGGTGAGCATATGCAGGGCGTAGCGCACTTGCCATAAAAATGCCTGCCCCTGGCTCAAAATGCGCAGTTCGGCGTCGTTCATAAAGCCGTTAGCGACGATGTCGGTGTACTGTTCGGTGCCAAAGTGGCGTTTGGCTACCCAGCCGATCATCTGAATATCGCGCAATCCACCGGGGGAGCTTTTGAGGTTTGGCTCCAGGTGATATTCGGAGTTGTTGTAGCGGTAGTGACGAGCAATCTGCTCCTGCCACTTGGCCTCAAAGAAGCGGTCGGCGGGCCAAATGTGCTCGGCGCTGAGGCGCTCGCGCATGGCTTCACGCAATGCCTCCGGCCCCGCGATCAAACGTGATTCGAGCAGGTTGGTAATCACGGTCACGTCCGCTTCGGCTTCCCGTTCGCAGTCGTTGAGCGAGCGTACGCTGTGACCTATCTCCAGGCCAATATCCCACAAAAACGTGATAAAGGCAGTGAGCGGTTCGCGGTAGGCGGTGTCGTCGTCCTGCTCCAGCAACAGCAGCAGGTCAATGTCGGAGTGTGGGTGCAGCTCGCCCCGGCCATAACCGCCGACTGCGACCAACGCGATGCCGTCATCGGGCCACTCGTGTTGCGACCAGGCAATGGCCAATAGCTGATCTAGGTACCAGGCGCGACCACGAACGAGATCGCGAATATCCGCTCCGGCGCGAAACTGGTCATCGAAGCGTGCTTGTAGTTCACGCAGCGCGGCCTTGAACGGGGCGACCGGGGAGCGAGAACCTGCAAGCTCGGTGCGAAACAGGTCTAAATCGAAAAGCGAGGTGTCCGGTTCAAACCGGTAGTGGTGAAGAAGCATTAGTTGTTCAAGAAACTGAAGTCTTCGTCGCGACGCGCGGTCAGCACTTCAACACCAGATTCAGTGACCAGCAGCGTGTGTTCCCACTGGGCGGAGAGGCTGCGATCCTTAGTGACGGCGGTCCAGCCATCGCGCAGTACCTTGGTTTTATAGTCACCGACATTAATCATCGGTTCGATGGTGAAGCACATGCCGGCAGCAAGCTTGATATCGGCGTCCGGCGCGTAGCCGTCGTAGTGCAAAAACTGCGGCTCCTCATGGAAATCAGCGCCGATACCGTGTCCGCAGAAGTCGCGCACCACCGAGTAGCCGTGCTCTTCGGCATGCTTTTGAATCACTCGAGCCAGTTCGGAAAGACGTACGCCAGGCTTCACCAGTTCAATGCTCTTATACAGGCACTCCTGGGTGATGCGGCACAGCCGTTCGCCCTGGATAGTCTCGCCCACCACGAACATCACGCTGGAGTCGCCGTGGTAGCCATCCTTGGTCTTGACGGTGATGTCCAGGTTCATGATGTCGCCGTTCTTGAGCTTCTTGGCGTCATCGGGAATGCCATGGCACACCACATGGTTAATAGAGGTGCAGGTTGCCTTGGGAAAACCGTGGTAGTTCAGCGGTGCCGGGGCCGACCCCAGTTCGTTAACGATATAGTCGTGACAAAGACGGTCGATTTCCCCCGTGCTGACCCCTGCCTGGACATGAGGGGTGATCATTTCGATAACGCTAGCCGCTTGGCGCCCGGCTTCGCGCATGTGTTCGATTTCAGAAGGCGTCTTGATAGGAACGTTCATGAATACTCGATATGGATTCAGAATGGAAAAATTGAATGGCGCAATTTAAGACCGTCAAACGGGGTGCGACTTCATCTTGGCAATGATCTATGGTATAAAGCCGCGCGCTTTCCTGCAATCGTGATTCCAAGCTTCTTAGCTGGGAAAGGCGGCAGTAGGGTAGGGCGATGAATCCGCAGCATGCTCATTAAAGAGCAACTGCTTGTTTGATCACTAAAAACATCAAGCCTTAAAAACACACATGCACCGGCACATGGTCCCGGGTGCCGCTGGCAGCGTTTAACGCGGTCAACGGTCGGATCCATGGGGTGCGTGGAGGCCTAACCCGAGTTTGAGGAGTTTTACCATGTCTCACGTTAATATGCGTGACCTGCTGAAAGCAGGCGCTCACTTTGGTCACCAGACCAAGTACTGGAACCCGAAGATGAGCAAGTTTATCTTCGGCGCGCGCAACAAGATTCACATCATCAACCTTGAGCACACTCTTCCTGCGCTGAATGAAGCGATCGATGTGGTCGAGAAGATGGCGGCATCCAACAACAAAATTTTGTTTGTTGGCACCAAGCGCAGCGCTAGCAAGGTAATTAAAGAAGAAGCGAACCGTGCCGGTCAGCACTTCGTCAACCATCGCTGGTTGGGCGGCATGTTGACTAACTTCAAGACCATCCGTCAGTCCATTAAGCGTCTGCGCGATCTTGAAACCATGCGCGAAGACGGCACGTTCGAGAAGCTGACCAAGAAAGAAGTCCTGGTAGCAACTCGCGAGCAAGAAAAGCTTGAGCGTTCTATCGGCGGTATCAAGAACATGGGCGGCCTGCCGGACGCACTGTTCGTGATCGACGTTGACCACGAGCGCATCGCGATCAACGAAGCCAACAAGCTGGGTATCCCGGTTATCGGCGTGGTGGACACTAACTCCAACCCCGATGGCGTTGATTACGTAATCCCAGGCAACGATGACTCCATTCGCGCTATCCAGATTTACGTTAAAGCGATTGCGGATGCGTGTGGTCGTGCCAAAGAAGGCAACGCGCAAGAGTTTGTTGAAGTGACCGAAGAGGCCGCTGCAGCTGAAGACAAGACTGCCGCCGAGTAATCGCAGCAGTGGGTGCGGTAAGCAGGTGTGCCGCATCAAGATAAAAGGGGGCTATGCCCCCTTTTTCCCGCGACAGATGAACTGTCTGAGCGGACGAATTTGCCGGCACTCATTACCGGCCCCGCAATTCAGAGAGACATAGGGCAGTGTGATATATGATGGTCATTTATCATGCCTATACTCTGTGTTGCGTTTAACTCTCATAGAACCATTTCAGAGGTGAATTCTCATGGCAGCTATCAGCGCCTCTCAGGTCAAGGAACTTCGCGAACGTACCGGTCTCGGCATGATGGAGTGTAAAAAAGCACTCACCGAAACCGACGGTGATATCGAAGTTGCGATTGAAAACCTGCGCAAAAGCTCAGGCCTAAAAGCGGCTAAGAAAGCCGACCGCATCGCCGCCGAAGGTGTTGTGGTAACGCGTGTAGCGGAAGATGGTAGCTACGGCGTAATGGTCGAAATCAACTCCGAGACTGACTTTGTTGCTCGTGATGACAATTTCATCGCGTTTGCCGACAAGATCGCCGGTGCTTTCTTTACTGCGAAAAGCGAAGATGTTGCAGCCGTCATGGCGGGCGAGCTTGAAACAGCACGCGAGCAGTTGGTTCAGAAAATCGGTGAAAACATTGGCGTGCGTCGTGCCGTCGTTGTTAACGCTGCTGACGGTGGCTTAGTGGGTGAATACGTCCACGGTGGCCGCATTGGCGTTCTAACCGTGCTGACTGGTGGCACTTCGCAAGTCGCTAAAGACGTTGCGATGCACGTAGCTGCGATCAATCCTGCGGTTGCCCATCCTGCCGACATGCCCCAAGAGCAGCTGGATCAGGAAAAAGCGATTATTCTGGCGCAGCCGGATATGGCCGGTAAACCGGAGCAGATCGCTGAGAAAATGGTCCAGGGTCGCTTGAAAAAGTACCTGGCGGAAAACAGCCTAACCGAACAGCCGTTTGTTAAAGACCCGAACCAAACCGTTGCTGAGTTCGTCAAAGCGGCAGGCGGCGAAGTGGTTGGCTTTACGCGCTTTGAAGTTGGCGAAGGCATCGAGAAAGAAGAAGTCGACTTTGCTAAAGAAGTTATGGAACAGGCTGGCCGTCGCTGAGGTCAGAGGTTTCAGAAAGAAGATGGCGTGCGCGCGAGCGCACGCCTTCGCGTATCCGGCCTCTGTATAATTGATGCTAGTATGACCGGCTCTTTTTTATCGGTTTTATACGTTATCAGTTTTATACATAGGGGCTGCACCGCCTGCCTGTGTTCAGGTCTGCCTCAGGAGAGATGCCATGTCACGTGATGTTCAAGAGCCTACCCCCCACGTAGCACCCAGCAAAGGCACTGCTGAGAGTTCGAAGTCAAAATACAAACGTATTTTGCTCAAGCTTTCTGGCGAAGCGTTGATGGGTGAACACGATTTTGGGATTGACCCCAAGGTGCTTGACCGCATGGCGCTGGAAATAGGTCAGCTAGTCGGCATTGGGGTGCAAGTCGGTATCGTGATTGGCGGTGGTAACTTGTTCCGCGGCGCGGCGCTCAATGAAGCCGGTATGGATCGCGTCACGGGTGACCACATGGGCATGTTAGCCACCGTGATGAACGCGTTGGCTATGCGCGACGCCTTAGAGCGCTCTAATATCCGTTCGCGGGTGATGTCTGCTATCCCGATGAGCGGTGTGGTAGAGCATTATGACCGCCGAACCGCTATTCGTTATTTAACCTCCGGGGACGTAGTGCTGTTCTCTGCAGGGACGGGTAATCCCTTCTTCACCACCGATTCGGCTGCTTGCTTACGCGGCATTGAAGTGGACGCAGATGTGGTCATTAAAGCGACCAAAGTGGATGGCGTCTACAATAAAGACCCGGTAAAACACCCAGATGCTGTGAAGTATGACCAGCTCTCTTACGATGACGCCTTGGATCAAAAGTTGGGCGTGATGGATTTGACCGCAATCTGCCTGGTACGTGACCATAATATGCCGGTGCGGGTATTTGATATGAATAAGCCTGGTGCTCTACTGAATATGGTTGTAGGGGGCAAGGAAGGCACGCTGATATACAGAGGTTAATGACGTGATTAACGATATTAAGAAAGATGCCGAATCGCGCATGAAAAAAAGCGTTGAGGCGCTGAATAGTAACTTCAACAAGATTCGTACCGGCCGTGCTCACCCGAGTATTTTAGACGCCGTTACGGTGGAGTATTACGGCAGCCAGGTGCCGCTTAGCCAAGTGGCGTCGGTTAACGTTGAAGATGCTCGCACGCTGAGTATTGTGCCGTGGGAGCAGGGCATGGTGCCGAAAATTGAAAAGGCCATCATGACCTCTGATCTTGGCTTGAACCCGGCCAGCGCCGGTACGGTGATTCGGGTGCCGATGCCGATGCTAACCGAAGAAACCCGCAAAGGTTACATTAAGCAAGCACGTAGCGAAGCCGAAAATGCTCGCGTTGCGGTGCGCAATGTACGTCGTGATGCCAACGGTGATTTTAAGTCGTTATTGAAAGATAAAGACATTACCGAAGATGATCAGCGTGAAGGCGAAGACGCCATCCAAAAGCTGACCGACAAATATATCGCTGAGATCGATAAAGCGCTGACTGCAAAAGAGCAGGATTTGATGCAGGTATAAACCTGTGTTTTATGCAGCCACGGGCAGCTTATGCTGCCCGTTTTGCCACACTCTGGCTGGTTTTTTTATGACTGATCTTTGGTGCGAGAAACCATGACGTCACCGCAGTTTCCTGAAGAACAGCAGGACGAGACCGGTGCACTTTCTCAGGCCGGGGAGGCGCCGCCGGCACACGTTGCTATCATTATGGATGGCAATAATCGCTGGGCGCGCGCGCGTGGGCTTTCAGGCGTACGTGGGCACCGCGCGGGGGTAGAAACGGTGCGTGCAGTGATACAGCGGGCCGCCGAGCGCGAGGTGAAAACGCTGAGTCTGTTTGCCTTCTCCAGCGAAAACTGGAAGCGCCCCGCCGCAGAAGTTAATGCCTTGATGGAGCTGTTTTTGATGGCGCTCAAGCGTGAAGTCAAAAAGCTCAACGAGCGCAATGTTCGCCTCTCGATTATTGGTGAACAGCGTGGTTTCTCCCATGCGATACAAAAGCATATTCAGCGTGCTGAAGTGTTAACTGCGCATAACACGGGCATGCATTTGGTGATTGCGGCTAACTATGGTGGTCAGTGGGATATCGCCCGGGCGGCGCGCAGCTTAGCCGAACAGGTGGCCGCAGGGGAGTTGGACCCCGCCGCCATTGATGAAACCCGCTTCGATAAAGCGATAGGGGGTGATGATGTGCCGCCGGTGGATCTGTGTATTCGTACCAGCGGCGAGCAGCGGCTATCTAATTTTATGCTTTGGCAAATGGCCTATGCCGAGCTGCATTTTTCACCGCTGTTATGGCCCGATTTCGGTGCTGAGGCGTTTGATGCGGCATTAAACGACTTCTGTCAGCGCCGTCGTCGCTTTGGTATGACGGACGAACAAATAGAGGCGCAAGGTGCTTAAACAGCGGATTATCACCGCAGCCTGGCTAGCACCGCTGGTGTTGGCTGGCCTGTTTGGATTGGACGGTGGCGCCTTTGCGCTGTTTACGGCGCTGATTGTGCTACTTGGCACCTGGGAGTGGGCCAATTTAGCTGGCCTCACCCGCACAGCGCAGCGTGCTCAACTAGTGGCCGGTATGGCGGCGTTAATGCTGATGATGTGGCTAATAGATGCCGCAACATCGGCATGGCCGCTTTGGCTGGCCGCTGCAGGTTGGTTAATCAATCTTTACTGGGTAACTCGCTACCCTGCCGCTGGCCGGCAGTGGCAAGCTACCTCGCGACGACTGGCAATGGGCCTTTGGGTGCTATTGCCTTGCTGGGTCGGTTTTAACGTGCTGCGTGAGAGCGGTATGGCGTGGCTGTTGTTTGTGCTGTTGCTGGTGTGGTGTGCTGATATCGGCGCCTATTTTGTGGGACGCAACTGGGGTAAGCGCAAACTGGCACCTCGCGTCAGTCCTGGTAAATCCTGGGAGGGCGTGTACGGCGGCTTAGCAGCAACGGCTATTCTGGCCGTTGTGTTTGCCGTGTGGCTATCACTGGGTATGGCCAGTAGCCTCACGCTTATCCTAGTGACAGCAGTCGTTACATTGACCTCTGTGCTTGGGGATCTGCTGGAGAGCATGCTCAAGCGCCACCGTAATATCAAAGATTCTAGTCAACTGCTGCCAGGCCACGGCGGGGTGCTGGATCGCATCGATAGCCTGACGGCGGCGATTCCGCTATTTGCGCTGTTTTATCTTGAAGTGCTTATGCCGATGCTGGTTCAGGGGCAGCCGCTATGAGCCAACGGCAGCATCCGCAAACTAAACCACCTACGCAGCGTGTGACGGTGCTTGGATCGACAGGATCCATCGGTACTAGCACGCTGGATGTAATCGGTCGCCATCCCAATCGCTACAGCATCCACGCACTTACTGCACACACCTCGAAAGAGTCACTATTAGCTCAGTGCTTAATACACCGCCCTGCGGTCGCTGTGCTGGATGATGAAGCTGATGCTGCTTGGCTACGCCAAGAGCTCAAACTTGCAGGCCTGCCAACCGAGGTGAACGCAGGGCCAGAGGCGCTGTGTGAGGTTGCCCGTGACGCTAGTGTCGATTGCGTGATGGCGGCTATCGTGGGTGCAGCAGGCTTGCTGCCTGCACTGGCCGCCGCCGAAGCGGGAAAGCGCGTGTTGCTGGCCAATAAAGAGGCACTGGTGATGAGCGGCGCACTGTTTATGGACGCTGTTTCGCGTTCAGGTGCGACGCTATTGCCGATTGATTCCGAACATAATGCTATTTACCAGTGTCTACCAGCAGAACATCGCGGCGGCTTGGCGCGCCACGGCATTAGCCAACTGCTGCTGACGGCCTCCGGTGGGCCGTTTCGTACCTGGAGCCAAGCTGATATTAATAACGTCACCCCCGAGCAAGCCTGCGCCCATCCAAACTGGTCAATGGGGCGTAAAATCTCCGTTGATAGCGCCACGCTGATGAACAAAGGGCTCGAACTCATTGAAGCCTGCTGGCTATTTGATGCGACGCCTGAGCAGATCCAGGTGGTAGTGCACCCACAAAGCGTGATTCACTCCATGGCGGCGTATCATGATGGCTCGGTGATTGCGCAGCTAGGTAATCCCGATATGCGCACGCCCATTGCCTATGGGTTAGCGTGGCCTGAACGGATTGACGCTGGGGTCGAAACGCTGGATCTTTTTCAGGTGGCGCGGCTAGATTTTGAAGCCCCCGATGAAGTCCGTTTCCCGTGTTTGGGGCTTGCCCGTGAAGCAATGCAGCAGGGCGGTATGGCGCCGGTAGTACTGAATGCGGCTAATGAAATAGCGGTTGATGCTTTTCTACAGCGTCAGCTCCGTTTTACGGCGATTGGACAACTGGTGGCTGAGGTCTTGTCGCGCCCCTATGAAGGGCGGGTCGACAGCCTTGAAAGCGTTTTAGCAACCGATCAATGGGCGCGACAGCAGGCGTTGGAACTGGTAACAAGGTGGTCCGCTTAAGCATTCGCTGGGCTGGTCGTTAAGCGCGGGTCGTTAAGGAGTGCAGTGTGGGCCTGATACAGAATATTTTAGCGGTCATTGTGGTGCTGGGCCTGTTGGTAACCTTTCACGAGTTTGGTCACTTTTGGGTGGCGAGACGCTGTGGCGTCAAAGTGCTGCGTTTTTCGGTAGGCTTTGGCAAACCGCTATGGTCACGTGTTGACCGTCAAGGTACGGAATATGCGATAGCCGCGATTCCGCTGGGTGGCTATGTCAAAATGCTTGATGAGCGTGAGGCGCCGGTACCGGAAGATCAGCTCGATCAGGCATTTAATCGCAAGACTGTATGGCAGCGCATTGCTATTGTGGCTGCGGGGCCAATCGCTAACTTCCTGTTGGCGATTGTTGCCTACTGGGCACTGTTTGTCGCGGGGACTACGGTGGTTTCGCCGATGGTGGGCAGTGTTGCGCCTAATTCACCAGCGGCGGAAGCAGGGCTGACTCATGGCGATGAAATTGTTGCCATTCAGGGCGATGAGATACGTTCTTGGGAAGAATTAAATCTAAAACTAGTCTCCATTATTGGTTTTAGTGGTGGGCTGGAAATTGACGCGCGTTCTGAAGGGGCGAATGATCCCAGGCGGTATGTCTTACCGGTTACTGATTATTTGGTGCGCCAAGATCCGCCCCAGCCGCTTCAAACATTGGGCATTACGCCTTGGCAGCCAGAATTTCCGGCTATTTTGGGCCAAGTCGTCAGTGGGGAGGCCGCCGAACAAGCGGGCCTAATGGCTGGCGACAGAATGGTCGCCATTAACGGCGAGCCAGTGGATGATTGGATGGACTTCGTTAATATTGTGCGAGGTAATCCTAATGAAACGCTGGAGCTCACCTATGAGCGTGATGGCGAGCGAGCAACCGTAGATTTAACGCCTGGGCGTAACAGCTTAGACACTGGGGTGGAAATTGGTTATATCGGTGCTGGTGCCGAGCAAGTTGAGTGGCCAGCTGCGTTTCAACGTGAGATTCGCTATGGTCCTGTGGAAGCAGTAGGGCATGCATTATCCCGTACCGGAGAAATGACGCTATTAACCGTTGATGCCATACGGAAAATGCTAGTAGGGCTTATTTCACCTTCCAATCTCTCGGGGCCCATCACCATTGCTCAGATCTCTGGCGATTCGGCTCGTGCTGGGATGGAAGCGTTTATCGGTTTTCTAGCGTATCTTTCTATCAGCCTTGGGGTGCTTAACTTACTGCCTATCCCGGTGCTCGATGGTGGTCACTTGTTTTATTATTTTATGGAGGTCGTACGTGGACGGCCAGTATCTGAAAAAACTCAAGCTGTAGGATTGCGCATTGGGCTTGCCATGGTCGGCACCCTGATGTTGATGGCCCTCTATTTTGATCTGATGCGCCTGTGGTAATGACGCGTGTAGCGCGCAGGATGCCTTGTCATCTGCCTGCACAAATGTATATGGTGCCTTTCTGGAATGAACGGCAGACCAACGCGAGCGAATTGACTGCATGAAAATCAAGACCCTTGGAATGGCGGCACTCTTGCTGGCAGGCGCCAGCGGCGCCCAAGCACAATCCTTTGATGTTTCTGACATTCGAGTGGAAGGACTGCAGCGGGTATCCGCCGCCTCGGTCTTCAATGCATTCCCGGTGAGCGCCAATGAGCGTGTCAGCGAAGCGCAGTTGGCTGCCGCTGCCCGTGACCTGTTTGCCACCGGGCTATTCGATGATGTCTCACTGGCCCGTGAGGGGGATGTGCTCGTTATTCAGGTGGTCGAACGACCCACCATTGCTCGGCTGGACATCAGCGGTAACGATCAAATATCCGAAGAAGACTTGCGCGACGGGTTGCGCCAATCGGGGCTTTCGGAAGGCCAAGTACTTGAGCTTTCCACGCTGGAAGAGATTCAGCGCGAATTGGAAGGTGTCTACCAGGCTCAAGGTCGTTATAGCGCCAGTATTGATACGGAAGTTGAAGAAGTTGATGAAGGCCGCGTTCAGGTCAATATCAATATCAACGAAGGCGAAGTCGCCAAAATTCGACAAATCAATATTGTTGGCAACGAAGCCTTTGACGACGAGACGCTGCGCGAAGTGTTTGAGTTAGAGGACCGACCGGGGCGTATTTTCGGCTGGTTCTCTAGCGATGAATACTCCCGTGAAGCGCTATCCGGTGATATTGAACGGCTGCGTTCGTTCTACCTGGATCGTGGCTACGTCAACTTTGATGTGACATCCACCCAGGTGTCGATTGGTCCGGAAAAATCCGAAATCTTTATCACCCTGAACGTTGATGAAGGTACCCAGTACCGCGTTGGTAATATTCGTTTCGCCGGTGATCTACAGATCAGTGAAAATGAAGCCCGCCAACTGCTGACCGTCGAAGAGGGTGAGATTTTCTCCCGCGGCGATGTCAATACGTCTACTGAAGCGCTACGCCAGCGTTTAGGCGCTGAAGGTTTCGCCTTTGCTGATATTCAGGGCGTGCCTGAAATGGCAAACGATGGCGAAACGGTTGATCTGGTCATTGCCGTCAATCCTGGTGAGCGTGCCTATGTGCGCCGTATTGAGTTCTTTGGTAACACCACGACTCAAGATGAAGTGCTACGCCGTGAAATGACACAGTTGGAAGGCGCGCCTGCTTCCACCGAAGCCATTACACAGTCGCGTCAGCGTCTTGAGCGTCTGGGCTTCTTTAGCCAAGTAGAGGTGGATACTCAGCCTGTACCTGGTGAGCCGGACTTGCTCGACGTCACCTATAACGTGGAAGAGCAGCCTTCTGGCTCAGTCTCTGCAAGCGTTGGTTTCTCGCAAAGTGCTGGTGTTATCTACGGCGTAGGCCTATCGCAGAATAACTTCCTCGGTACAGGTAATCGCGTCAATGTAGGTGCTCAGCGCAGTGATACGTTTACTAGCGTTAACTTCGGGTTCACCGACCCCTACTGGACGCTGGACGGTATCTCACGCGGTTACAATCTGTTTTATCGCGAAACCGACTACGCCGATTCGGATATCTCGACGTTCTCAACCGATGCCTACGGTGCCGGGATCAACTTTGGTTATCCCGTCAGTGAGCTGTCGCGGCTTAACTTTGGGGCCAGCGTTGAAGACCTAACGGTGAAAACCTACTTCGACACGGCCTCAGAAATTCGTCGCTACGTGGAAGATCAGGGCGAAGATGCGCAAAGCCTGAAGCTGACCGCCAGCTGGACACGCAATAATCTTAACCGCGGTATTATGCCTACCGATGGCAGCTATCAGCGCCTGTCGCTGGAAACCGGCGTGCCGGGCAGTGATTCGGAGTACTACAAGCTGCGCGCGCGAGCTCAACAGCTCTTCCCGATTAACGATGACGAGTCCTGGGCGTTCAAATTTACCGGCAACGTCGGCTATGCCGATACGCTGGGCGGCAACGATCCTTACCCCTTCTATGAAAACTTCTACGCCGGCGGTCTAGGCTCGGTACGTGGCTTCACCTCGAATACGCTTGGGCAGCGCACTACGCCAGCAACAGAAGGCGGCCGTGACCGCACCCTGGGCGGTAACGTTTCAGTAGAAGGTAGCGCCGAGATCATTTTCCCGCTGCCCTTTGTTGAAGATCAGCGTGCGCTGCAAACATCGCTATTCCTGGATGGCGGTAATACCTTCCTGACCTCTTGCTACGATGTGCTTGCAGAAGACGCAGGACGTCAGCAGTGCAACTCCGGCGTTGATCTAGGCGATTTGCGCTACAGTGCCGGTATCGGCCTTTCTTGGCTAACGCCGGTGGGGCCGCTGACCTTCAGCGTTGCCGAACCATTGAACGATGAGAGCGGTGACGATACCCAGGTCTTCCAGTTCTCATTGGGGCAAACGTTCTAAGAGGCAATTGTTCAAAAGAGCCGTCGTTCTAATATTGCTAGACCGCGTGCCATGGCGGTACGCGCTAGCGTGACCTAAGGAGATAACAAGATGCGTAGACTAACAGCGGTGGTATGCCTGTTGGGCGCGATGATCTTGCCCGCTCACGCTGCAGAAGTCGCGGTGTTGGATTGGCGAGCAGCGCTGATGAATACCCAATCTGCACAGGCATCAATGAGCAGCCTGGAAGGGCAGATTGGCAATCAACAGCGCGAAGCGCAGAACCTGGGTAATGAGTTACAGCAGCTGCAAGAGCGTTTGCAGAACGAAGGCGAAACCATGGCGCAGTCCCAGCGTGAATCACTGATTAGCGAGCTACAGCAAAAGGGCAGCCGCTTTGAACAGCTGCGCCAGGAAGTCATGCAGGCCCAGCAACGCTCTGAACAGCAGTTTTTAGAAGGTGCTGAACCGAAGCTGGAGCAGGCGGTTGCGCAGGTGCTCGAGCGCCACGGTATTGATGTGCTGGTCGAGCCTCAGGGCGTACTGCACTCAGGGGTTGACCTACCTAACGTGACCAACGAAGTCACCCAGATTTTTGATACCTTGAACTAATTTTAAACGATAATTGATGTGGCCTAGCCACACCAACGCTTCTCTGGGCTCCCATGACGCACGCTTCTCATCACCTTACCCTCGCAGACATTGCGCGCCAATTGGGCATCGCCGTTAGCGGTAATGCCCAGCAGCCGATACGCGGCTTGGCGACGCTAAAAGAGGCCCAGCCGGACCAAGTGGCCTTTCTAGCCAATCGCGCCTATTTGAAAGATTTGGCGACGACGAAAGCGGCGGCGGTGCTTCTGCACCCTGAGCATGGCAAACACTGCCCTGTACCGCGTCTTGAGATTGATAACCCTTATTTGGGTTACGCCAAACTATCGCAGTTGTTTGATCCCTTACCCGCTCGCGACATTATGGGGGTACATCCCACGGCAGTAGTGGCGGAAGACGCTCAGTTAGGTGCCGATGTCTCCATTCAAGCCCATGCTGTGATTGAAGCAGGTGTGGTACTGGGTGATCGCGTGGTGATCGGGGCTGGCAGCGTGGTAGGCGCTGACAGCATTATCGGCGAAGAAACGCGCTTGCACGCCAATGTCACGCTTTGCCATGGTGTGGTGGTGGGTAAACGCGGCATCTTACAAAGCGGTTGTGTCATCGGTGGCGACGGGTTTGGTTTTGCCCACGATGGCGCAGGCTGGCATAAGATTGCCCAGTTGGGTGGCGTTGTCCTGGGAAATGACGTTGAGGTTGGCAGTTGTTCGAGCATCGACCGTGGTGCGCTGGGTGATACGGTGATTGGCAATGACGTCAAAATCGATAGTCAGGTGCAAATTGCTCATAACGTGACCATTGGTGATCATAGTGCCTTAGCTGGCTGTGTGGGAATCGCGGGCTCTACCAAGGTAGGTAAACACTGTATGCTAGGGGGTGGCGTGGGTCTCTCAGGGCACCTGACCATCTGCGATGGTGTTCAAGTGACGGGGATGAGTTTAGTCACGAACTCAATCCATGAACCAGGGGTCTACTCCTCTGGTACCGGCGCCATGGCCAACACCCAATGGCGTAAAAACGCAGTTCGATTTAAACAGCTTGATGACATCGCTAAACGTCTAGCGAGGCTGGAAAAAAAACAGCGCAATGAGTAAGCGCTTTGGGTCGTCGCTGTGCGTTTTACCACTGCTGGCTTGAGGCTAAGTAGCAGTGGGGTATAATTCTCAGCCTTTTAATCAGCAGGCGTGCTGATATTTGCCTGAAGCTCTTCATGAGTTCCAGGTTTTTTGTCATTTTAGAGGTCGCTACGATGGTTATGGATATTAATGAAATTCGCGAGTACTTGCCCCACCGTTACCCCTTTTTGTTGGTGGATCGAGTAACGCAATTAACCACCGGCGAATCCATCGTTGCGTACAAAAACGTCAGCATTAATGAACCGTTCTTCAACGGCCATTTCCCCCATCACCCGATTATGCCCGGTGTATTAGTGCTCGAAGCCCTTGCTCAGGTATGTGGCATTCTCGGTTTTAAAACGGTTAATAAACTGCCTGCTGATGGTTACGTTTATTATCTGGTAGGCAGTGATAACGTGCGCTTTAAGCGTCCTGTCATGCCGGGTGACAAGCTCACGCTCGAAGCTGACGTTATCAAAGGCAAGCGGGGTATTTGGAAGTTCGCATGCCGAGCCACGGTGGATGGCGAATTGGCTTGCGAAGCAGAAATTATTTGTGCCGAGAGGAAGGTGGCTTGATACATCCTACTGCACTTGTCGACCCGACGGCGCGTCTTGCTGACGATGTTGAGGTAGGCCCTTTTAGCATCATCGGGCCAGACGTCACTATCGGCGCTGGCTCGGTGATTGGCCCGCATGTGGTGGTGAAAGGCCCCACCACGTTAGGCGAGCGTACGCGTATTTTTCAGTTTGCCTCGGTAGGCGAAGACTGCCAGGACAAGAAATACGCAGGCGAGCCGACGCGGTTAGTCATGGGCGATGATAATGTGATTCGTGAAGGCGCCACGATCCATCGTGGTACCGTTCAGGATCGCAGCGAAACGACTATTGGTTCGCGCAATTTGTTGATGGCCTACGTGCATGTCGGGCATGACTGCGTGATCGGTAACGACTGCATTTTGGCCAACCAGGTCACCTTGGCGGGTCATGTCACCGTTGGCGATCATGTCATTTTGGGTGGTTTGGCGGCAGTGCACCAGTTCTGCCACTTTGGCGATCACGCCATGGCCGGTGGCGGTTCGATCATCACCAAAGACACGCCCGCGTACATTATGATTAATGGCAATCCTGCAGAAGCACGTGGTCTCAATCTGGTGGGCTTGAAACGGCGTGGCTTTAGCCGCGAAGCGATTAGTGCATTAACCTCCGCGTATAAAATGGTCTATCGTCAGGGGCTGACGACAGAGCAGGCGCTAGTTGAAATGCGCAGCCGCTTTGAACTGCCTGAAGTCGAGCATTTTGCCGCCTCTATTGAGCGTTCGACCCGCGGCATTACCCGCTAACCCATGCTACATCGTCTGTGATCTTGCAATGATGACCCTGCACCGCGTCTACCTCGTGGCCGGAGAGCTCTCCGGCGATATTCTTGGCGCTGGGCTGATGCGTGAACTCAAAGCACGTCATCCAGATGTCGAGTTTCGCGGTATTGGTGGGCCGCGCATGCAGGCAGAAGGCATGGAGAGCCGCTTTCCTTTAGAGACCCTCGCGGTAATGGGGCTGGTTGAAGTGCTCAAGCACCTCCCAGAACTGATCCGTGTGCGTCGAACCCTGAAAGCCGAAGCCTTGGCCTGGCAGCCAGATATCATGCTCGGTATCGATGCCCCTGATTTCAATTTAGGCCTGGAGCGCCAGCTCCGTGAAGCGGGCATGACGACCGCCCACTACGTGAGCCCTTCCGTATGGGCGTGGCGACAGGGGCGGGTAAAAGGTATTGCCAAGTCGGTAGACGGCATGCTGACACTGCTGCCTTTTGAAGCCGCCTTCTATCGCGAACACCGTGTCCCCGTCGCCTTTGTGGGTCACCCTCTGGCCGACGAAATGCCGCTGGAAAATGACCGTGTTGCCACCCGCCAAGCGCTGGAGCTGGCGCCTGATAGCCAGGTGTTGGCGCTGTTGCCAGGCTCTCGGGCCAATGAAATTCGGTTTTTGGGCGATACCTTTCTTGCCGCCGCCGAACTGCTCTGCCAGCGCCACCCAGCGCTGCGCGTGGTGGTTCCTGCCGCGACGGTGGATCGTCATCGTGAAATTAGCGAATTGTTGACGCACTACCCATTGCTGGCTCAGCGCGTCACGCTGCTCAATGGACAAGCCCGTGAAGCGATGGTAGCCAGCGATATCGTGCTGCTGGCCTCGGGTACCGCCGCGTTGGAAGCCATGTTGTGCCATCGCAGCATGCTGGTGGCCTACAAGATGGCACCAATGACGCATTGGCTAGCCAAGCGAATGGTGAAAACTCAGTGGGTGTCGCTGCCCAATCTGATCGCTCAGGAGACGCTGGTGCCGGAACTGATTCAAGAGGCCGCCTCACCCGATGCGATTGCCGACCAGCTCAGTGCCATGCTGTCAGATGAGGCAAGCCGCCATGCGTTGGAAGCACGTTTTGCCGAGATGCACGCTACGCTACAGCGCAACGCCAGTCGGCGCGCCGCCGAGGCGATCAGCCAGCTAGTAGCAGGTCAGCCACTGGAGACTGTTGATGGCCATTGAGCATTGGTTAATTGAGCACAAGGATTTTCAACCGCTAGAAATTACCTACAGTGGTGAGCGTCTGGCAGGAGTGGATGAGGTAGGACGTGGGCCGCTGATCGGCAGCGTGGTAGCCGCCGCGGTAATTCTTGATCCTGCTAATCCGATTGAAGGTCTCAGCGACTCCAAAAAGCTCACTGCGCGCAAGCGTGAAGCGTTCGACAGTCAGATTCGCGAGCGAGCGTTAGCCTTTGCTGTGGCAGAAGCCAGCGCCGCCGAAGTGGATGAGCTGAATATTTACCACGCCACCCACTTGGCCATGCGTCGAGCCATTGATGCACTGGCACCGGCGGCGGAATATCTACTTGTCGATGGCAATAAATTACCTGGCCATCTGCTGCCTGGGCAGGCCGTGGTGAAGGGCGATGCGCGCCACGCGGCCATCGCCGCCGCCTCGATTCTGGCCAAGGTTGCCCGGGATGCCCAAATGGTTGCCTTGGATGAGTGCTATCCTGAGTATGGTTTTGCGCGCCATAAAGGCTACCCGACCAAAGAGCACCTGACGGCGCTTGCAGCTCACGGGGCACTGGCCGAACATCGTCGTAGTTTTGCGCCGGTGCAGCGTCAGTTGGCGCTGCTTTAACGTATTTCTTCTTCATCTAGCGTATTTCTGAGAGTCTCATGACGGTCCCGTTCGTTCATTTACGTTTGCACAGTGAATACTCCCTGGTCGACGGCTTGGTTAAACTCAAATCGCTGGTCAGCACTACTGCTGAGCGGTCGATGCCAGCGCTGGCGCTGACGGATGAAACTAACCTGTTTGGTTTGGTTAAGTTCTACAAAGCCGCCCAGGGGGCGGGGTTGAAGCCGATCATCGGCAGCGATTTATGGCTGCAAAACCCCCACGACGAATCGCACCCTTACCGGCTAACGCTGCTGGCCATGAATGACGTTGGCTATCGCAACCTTACCGAGTTGATCTCGAAAGGCTGGACCCATGGCCAGCGCCAGGGGCGCGCCATCCTCGATAAGCAGTGGGTACTGGAGCAGAGTGAAGGGCTGATTGCGCTGTCTGGTGCGCGAGAGGGCGAGATTGGTCGTCATCTGCTCTCTGACCACGAACGAGAAGCGCGGCAACTGCTTGAAGAGTGGCAGGTCGCCTTCCCTGATCGCTTTTATCTAGAGTTGGTACGCACCGGGCGCCCGCTGGAAGAGGCTTGCGTTCACGCCAGCGTCAAGCTGGCCATTGAGACAGGCACACCGGTGGTGGCGACCAACGACGTTCGCTTTTTAGAGCGCGACGATTACTGGGCCCACGAAACCCGCGTCGCCATCGGCGAAGGTAAAGCCTTGGACGACCCACGCCGTGAGCGCCGCTACACCGAAGAGCAGTACCTAAAAAGCCCCGACGAGATGGTGGCGCTGTTTGCGGATATTCCCGAAGCGCTGGAAAACAGCGTCATGATCGCAGAACGCTGCAGCGTCAATGTGCGTCTGGGCGAGATTTTCCTGCCTGAGTTCGAAATTCCTGAGGGCATGACCCAGGATGAGTTCTTCCGTAAGGTCTCTCACGATGGCCTAACGGATCGACTCGATTTTCTCTTCCCTGCTGAACGCTATCCCCGCGACAGCGATGAATACAAGGCGATCGACCAGCGCTACCGTGATCGGCTGGAGTTTGAGCTCAACGTTATTATCCAGATGGGCTTTCCTGGCTACTTCCTGATCGTAATGGACTTTATCCAGTGGGCAAAAGATAACAGCGTCCCGGTAGGCCCTGGACGCGGCTCGGGGGCTGGCTCGCTGGTGGCCTATGCGCAAAAGATCACCGACCTGGACCCGATCGGCTACGACCTTCTCTTCGAGCGCTTCCTGAACCCGGAACGTGTCTCCATGCCCGACTTTGACGTCGATTTCTGTATGGAGAAACGCGATAAGGTCATTGAGTACGTGGCCGAGCGTTACGGACGCAATGCGGTTTCTCAGATCGTGACGTTTGGCACCATGGCCGCCAAGGCCGTGGTGCGTGATGTTGCCCGCGCTCAGGGGCGGCCCTACTCGCTGGGGGATAAACTCTCCAAGCTGATCCCCTTTGAAGTGGGCATGACACTGGCGAAAGCCATTGAGCAGGAGCCCGCGCTTAAAGAGTTTATCGGCAACGACGAAGAGGCCGAAGAGATTTGGGAGATGGCCCTCAAGCTCGAGGGCACCACCCGGGGGACCGGTAAGCACGCCGGGGGCGTGGTTATCGCGCCTACCAAGCTGACCGACTTCTCGCCGCTGTTATGCGACGAGGACGGTTCAGGCTTGGTGGTGCAATTCGATAAAAACGATATCGAAGAGGCCGGGCTGGTTAAGTTTGACTTTCTGGGTCTACGCACGCTGACGATTATCGACTGGGCGCTGGAGATGGTCGATAAGGTGCGCAGCGTCAATGGCCAGGGGCCGCTCAATATCGACAGCATCCCGCTGGACGACGCGCCGACCTTTGAGATGCTCAAACGCGCTGAAACCACCGCGGTGTTTCAGCTCGAATCCCGTGGCATGAAAGAGCTAATCAAGCGCCTGCTGCCTGACTCACTAGACGATATGATCGCCCTGGTGGCGCTGTTCCGCCCCGGCCCGCTGCAGTCGGGCATGGTGGATGACTTTATCAACCGTAAGCACGGCCGGGCCGAAGTCTCTTATCCACACCCGGATTACCAGCACGAGCTATTGAAACCAGTGTTGGCACCTACCTACGGCATCATTCTCTACCAAGAGCAGGTCATGCAGATCGCTCAGGTCATGGCGGGCTACAGCCTTGGCCAGGCCGATATGCTACGCCGTGCCATGGGTAAGAAAAAGCCCGAAGAGATGGCCAAGCAGCGCGATGGCTTTATGGAAGGTTGCGCCGCCAACGGTATCGATAAAGATCTTGCCGGTAACATCTTTGACCTGGTGGAAAAATTCGCCGGTTACGGCTTCAACAAGTCGCACTCGGCCGCCTACGCCTTGGTTTCCTACCAAACGGCGTGGCTAAAAGCCCACTATCCGGGGCCCTTTATGGCCGCGGTGATGTCCACGGAAATGGACAACCTGGATAAAGTGGTACCCCTGATTGAGGAGTGCCGCAACCTCAAGCTCACCGTGACGCCGCCGGATGTCAACGTGGGCGGTTACAAGTTCACCGTCGATACCGATGCCCGAGTGGTTTACGGCCTGGGTGCGATTCGTGGCGTGGGCGAAGGACCGATTGGCGCCATTGTTGAAGCTCGCGAGGCAGACGGCCCGTTTAAGGATATCTTCGACTTCTGTCGTCGCATGGACCCTAAACGGATGAATAAGCGCACCCTGGAAGCACTGATTCGCTCCGGCGCGCTGGATACCATCGGTCCCAATCGCGCGGTGCTATTCGCTGCCATGGAAGATGCGCTGAAAGCCGCCGCTCAGAACCATACCAATCAAAACCTGGGTATGCTGGATATGTTCGGTGACGCCTTCGTTGAAGCTGACGACAGCGATAGCAACGTTTACGCCGAATATATCAACGCCCGAGAGTGGACTGATCGCGAGCGCCTCTCTGGGGAGAAAGACACCCTGGGGCTTTACCTAACGGGTCACCCGATCGACGAGTACGAGCGGGAATTAAAGCGCTTTGTGTCTACCCGGATCAGTGATTTAAAGCCCTCCCGCGATCCCCAGCGTGTCGCCGGTCTGGTGGTCGGCGTGCGCACCATGAAATCCAAGCGCGGCGACACCATGGCGTTTATTACCCTTGACGACCGCACCGGGCGTATTGAAGCCTCGCTGTTTGGGGAGCTTTTTGAGCAGTTACGCGGTCAGATTGAGGCCGATCAAGTGTTGATCGTTGAGGGTGAGGTTTCCAGCGATGAGTTCTCCGGCGGTCTGCGCCTGCGTGGTAAAGACGTGACACCCATGGTGACGGCGCGCATTCGCTACGGCCAAGCCGTGGAACTGGCGCTGGACGCGGGTCAGATCAATGGTCGCTTAATTGAAACCCTGCGCGACAGCCTGACGCCGTATCGTGATGAAGCTGGTCTTCCAGTACGGCTGCAGTATCGCCACCCGGCAGCGGTCGCTTGGCTGGAACTTGCCGATGAGTGGAAAGTCGCGCCGAGCGACGATTTACTGCTGGCGCTGCGGGATGTACAGGGCCAAGCGGGCGTGCAGCTACGTTATCGTTAAAAGTATCGCCAACGGGTAATCGGGCGAGCACCCACCTTGCGCAGCAGGGTCAGGGTGCGATAATGCTCTTTATACTCTCTACACACATATGCATGCTTATTTTGACCAGGCAGAGCCGATGAATCCTAATTATCTCGATTTTGAACAGCCCATTGCCGAACTTCAGGCAAAAATTGAAGAGCTGCGTTTGGTCAGCTCTGATAGCCAAGTCAACCTTTCTGACGAGATCTCTCGGCTGGAAGAGAAAAGCCGTAAGCTGACGGAATCGATCTTCAAGGATTTGACTCCCTGGCAGGTTTCGCAACTATCACGGCACCCCCAGCGCCCCTATACGCTGGACTATCTCGAACACATCTTCACCGACTTTGACGAGCTGCACGGTGATCGTAACTTCGCCGATGATGCCGCGTTGGTGGGTGGCATTGCACGCTTGAACGAGTCGCCGGTGATGGTGATTGGCCATCAAAAAGGCCGCGATGTAAAAGAGAAAGTTCGCCGCAATTTCGGTATGCCCCGCCCCGAGGGTTACCGCAAAGCGTGCCGCCTGATGGAAATGGCAGAACGCTTTAAAATGCCGATTCTGACGTTTATCGATACCCCCGGTGCTTATCCCGGTATCGATGCCGAAGAGCGTGGCCAGTCCGAGGCTATTGCCTATAACCTGGCCGTTATGTCGCGTCTGAAAACGCCGATTATCTCGACCGTGGTGGGCGAAGGTGGCTCCGGCGGCGCGCTGGCTATTGGCGTATGTGACGAGCTGCAGATGTTGCAGTACTCCACTTACTCGGTGATCTCACCGGAAGGCTGCGCCTCGATTCTATGGAAAAGTGCCACCAAGGCTTCTGATGCCGCCCAGGCCATGGGGATCACTGCCGAGCGCCTGAAGGAGCTGGGTTTTGTTGATTCGCTGATTAAAGAGCCGTTAGGCGGCTCTCATCGCCATCCTCTCTCTACCGCCGAGCGCGTCAAGGAAGCGCTCACCGCGAGCCTGGAGCGCTTGCAGGCGATGGATACCGATGCGCTGCTTGAACGTCGCTACAAGCGCTTGATGAGCTATGGCGCCTCAGCCGCGTAGTACGCTTCAAGGCCTGCTTAATGACGCCCTGGCGGAAACCCCGCCGGGGCGCTCTATTTGGGTGGCACTCTCGGGCGGTTTGGACTCCTGTCTGCTGCTCGCGTTAGCCGTACAGGTCTGTGAACAAGCAGAACGCCCCCTGCGAGCCATTCATATCAATCATGGCCTGCAAGCGGCAGCATCGACATTTGAAGCCCACTGTCGGGCGCTTTGTGAGCGTGCCAACGTTCCCCTCACAGTCGCCGAGGTGGTAGTGGATACGCAAGGCGAGGGTATTGAAGGAGCGGCGCGCAATGCCCGTTATGAGGCCTTCTTCGCAACCATTCCAGCAGGAGATACGCTTTGGCTGGCCCAGCACCAGGATGATCAGGCGGAAACCTTTCTGCTTGCCGCCCTGCGCGGCAGCGGTGTACGTGGCTTGGCGGGTATGCCTTATCGGCGTGATGCCCACGCTATTACGCTGCTGCGCCCGTGGCTTACGGTGGGGCGGGCCGCGCTTGAGAAAGCCGCGCAGTCACTTGATCTCTGCTGGTGCGAAGACCTTACCAACAGCGATATCAGCCTTGATCGCAACCGCCTGCGCCACCGGGTGCTACCGGCGCTTCGTGAACGTTGGCCAGCGGCAGATGAGGCCTTGGCGAGTAGCGCCCAACATGCCAGCGAAGCCGACACCTTGCTGAGTGAGTATGCCCAGCAAGAGCTGCAAGTGTTACTTACCATTGATGGCCAATGCGTCGATAACCAATACTTGGACGCCGCAGCGCTAAGCGCGCGTTTGCGCCCCCGTCAGCGGCTTTTGGTGCGTACGCTTTGCCAGCAGCAAGGGTTGCCGACGCCGCCGCAAAAGCGCCTAGAGAGCCTGCTGGATCAATTAACAGCGAAGGTGGATGCCCAGGTATGCGTCGAGTGGCAGGGCGCTCAGGCGCGCCTGTGGCGTCAGCGGCTCTATCTGATGGCGCCTCTTGAGCCGCTACCGGCGTGGGAGGTTAGTTGGGATGGTCAAACGCCCCTGGAAACGCCCATCGGGCCGCTGGGCTGGCAAGTATCTTCGTTACCAACGCCATCCCAAGCGTCGTCTCAACTGCTCAGGGTCATTTGGCGACAGGGGGGCGAGGTCATTCAACTGCCAACGCGGGGTAGGCGCGATGTAAAGCGACTTCTTCAGGAGGCAGAGGTACCGCCCTGGGAGCGCGGACGGCTGGTGGTGATCATGCAGGCATCAGCGTGTATCGGAGTGATTGCTCCCCCTGGCAAGCTGCTATGGCAAGCCGAGGGGGCGCGCTTCATCCGTCAGACTTTCCCTGCTGTATCAAAAGCTTGAAACCGGCGGCTTCCATAAACGCCTGCTCCTGCTCCAAGTCGGTACTCAGCAGGGTGGGTTCATCACTGGCAGGCAGCGTGATGGTCAGGCTGTCGCTGTCAGCGCTTATCTCCGGCAGCGAGGGAGCGGTTTCAGGGCGCGAATGGTTAAGCAGTACGGCTAAACGTAGCAGCCGGGCGAGCTTCTGCGTCACTTCCTGTTGCGCGTCGGGCAAAGCCTGCCACTCTTTAAGCGGAAATTTGCGTCGATGCGCGCGCACCAGAAACGCCAACCGGCGCTGTTCAGGACGGGAGAAGCCAGCAAGATCGGAGTGCTCCAGCAGGTACGCACCGTGGCGATGGAACTGGCTGTGGGAAATCGCCAAGCCGATTTCATGCACATGGCTAGCCCACTGCAAATAGCGCTCTTGATCGGGGTTGAGCGACCACGCGTGGCGTACCTGATGGAATAAGCGCTCGGCGGTGTCGGCGACATTAAGCCCCTGGCGCGTATCGACATCGTAGGTACGCTGCAGCGACTCCAGGCTTTTCGAGCGCGAGTCTTCTGCGGTATTACGCCCGGCCATATCGTAGAGCACGCCTTCACGCAGAGCGCCGTCGGCGAAGCGCATTTGGGTTAAATCGAAGGCTTCAAAAATAGCTCCAAGAATGGCAATCCCCGCCGGGAAAACCTTGGCGCGGTCGGCTTTGAGGCCGTCCAGCTCGACTTTTTCCAGCTGTTTGCACTTGAGCAGGCGCTCGCGCAGCTTCTTTAAGCCGCCGCGGGTAATAACGCCTTCATGGGGCGTATCGCCGTAGGCATAAAGCACGCTGGCGGCGGCCTTGATCGTGCCGCTGGAGCCGACCGGGTCATCCCATCCCAGGCGCTGATAGGGGCGCTGAATATTGGCAAGTTCCGAAAGGGCCGCCAGCTCGGCGCGGCGCATGCGCTTTTCGTTCAACTCACCGTCGGGGAAGAAGCGCCGGGAAAACGTGACGCAGCCCATACGTAGGCTTTCCAGCGCCTTAGGCTCAAACGCCTCGCCGATGATGAATTCGGTCGAGCCGCCGCCAATGTCGACGATTAATCGACGGCCACTTTCGGCCAGGGCGTGGGCGGCACCCAAATAAATCAGCCGAGCCTCTTCGCGCCCAGCAATAATTTCGATGGCGTGACCTAATTGGGCCTCAGCGCGTTCGATAAATGCTTGGCTATTATGCGCATCGCGTAACGCGTTAGTACCCACGATGCGCAAATTGGCGTTGGTAATATCGCTTAAAAAGGGCGCGAAGCGGCCTAAGCAGTCTAGCGCGCGCTGCATAGCCGCCTCGCTCAGCATGCCGTCATCGTCTAAGCCTGCGGCGAGCTGCACTTTTTCACCCAAGCGGGCCACCACCTGGAGGCGTTCATGCTGGTAGTTGGCCACCAGTAGGTGAAAGCTGTTGGAGCCCAGGTCAATGGCGGCGAATCGCTGCGGCGCGCCGCTGTTTGCCTCAGCGGCAGAGGCGTCAATGGGGAGCAAAATGTCCTTGGGCATGAGCTTTCCTTCGTGTTGGCTGTGCCAAGGTTGCGGTGACCTTTATCTATTGTCAATTGCAAAGGCTTGCGTTTGTCGCAGGGCTTGACTACCATCGAGCTACTGGCTTGATCTGACCTGGTTAGTTAGTGTGTCCACAAGTACTTCGTTGTTAAGATAGTTTTGATAGACCGTTTAGATAGAAGGCTTAAATAGACAGTTTAGATAAATCATCTTGCATGCGTCGTTCAAGTACGGCACCTTGGTCGCCCCAGACGTTATTCATTGTTTATCCCGTTAGCGTCAGCCAGAATTCCAAGTCGTCAGATAGCCCACTGGTTCAACCACTCTTCCTGTGTGAACCAGAGTAGACAAGTGTTAGCACCCTCGAGTTGAGTCTTAATAACAACTAGCAGCAGCGTTGTTAGTTAAGTCCAACGCCGTTCCTTTCATCTTCGAGCGCGTGCCTTTACCGGGGTCTGAACGCATCACACGGCGTCACTTTCACGCCTCCTGTCATACTCCCGGCGCCTGGCGCCCAGCTTCCATGAGCAACTTTCTAACACACCGATGAATCTCACTGAACTCAAGCAAAAAACCGTTCCCGAGCTCCTCGATATCGCCCGTGAAATGGGTATTGATAACCTGGCCCGTTCGCGCAAGCAGGACATCATTTTCGCCATCCTCAAGAAACACGCCAAAAGTGGCGAGGATATTTACGGCGACGGTGTGCTGGAAATTCTTCAGGATGGCTTCGGCTTCCTGCGTAGCGCTGACAGCTCATATCTCGCCGGTCCCGACGATATTTATATATCGCCTTCGCAGATCCGCCGTTTCAATCTGCGCAAGGGTGACTCCATTTCCGGCAAAATCCGTCCGCCGAAGGAGGGTGAGCGTTATTTCGCCCTGCTGAAGGTCAGTCAAATCAACTTTGACCGTCCGGAAAATGCCAAGCACAAGATTCTGTTTGAGAACTTGACGCCACTGTTCCCAGACGATCGCATGCGTATGGAGATCGGTAACGGCTCCACGGAAGACCTTACCGCGCGGATCATCGATCTAACCGCGCCGATTGGTAAAGGCCAACGTGGTTTGCTGGTATCGCCGCCGAAGGCGGGTAAAACGCTGATGTTGCAAAACATCGCGACCTCCATCACGCGCAACAACCCAGAGTGTCATTTGATCGTTCTGCTGATCGATGAACGCCCTGAGGAAGTGACCGAAATGTCGCGCACCGTGCGTGGCGAAGTAGTGGCATCGACCTTCGATGAGCCGCCTGCGCGTCACGTGCAAGTGGCTGAAATGGTTATCGAGAAAGCCAAGCGTTTGGTTGAGCACAAGAAAGACGTGGTCATCCTGCTCGACTCCATTACTCGTTTAGCGCGTGCTTATAACACCGTGGTACCCAGCTCCGGCAAGGTACTCACCGGTGGTGTCGATGCCCACGCCCTTGAGAAGCCGAAGCGCTTCTTTGGTGCGGCACGTAATATCGAAGAGGGCGGCAGCCTGACGATTATCGCCACGGCGCTGGTCGACACCGGCTCCAAGATGGACGAAGTCATCTTCGAAGAGTTCAAGGGTACCGGTAACATGGAAGCCCACCTGGACCGCAAACTGGCCGAGCGTCGCGTATTCCCGGCGATCAATATTCGTCGCAGTGGCACACGTCGTGAAGACCTGCTGGCCTCTGAGGATGAAATGCAGCGCATGTGGATTCTGCGCAAGCTGCTCAATCCGATGGAAGACACCGCCGCCACTGAATTCCTGATTGACCGTCTGAAAGATACCAAGACCAATCTTGAGTTCTTTGAAGCGATGAAGCGCCGCTAGTAGTTAGTCAATAAGGGCGCCGCTGACGCGGCGCATTCGCCAGCCAGGGAGCGTGCCTTGAAGTACAAAGACTTGCGTGAGTTCATCGCGGCGCTTGAAGCGCAGGGTGAACTCAAGCGTATTCATGTCGAAGTCGATCCTTACCTGGAAATCACCGAAATTTGCGACCGCACGCTGCGTGCCGGTGGCCCGGCGCTGCTGTTTGAAAACGTCAAAGGCCACGACATGCCGCTGCTCGGTAACTTGTTTGGCACCCCTAAACGGGTCGCGCTTGGCATGGGACAAGATTCGGTAGAAGCGCTAAGAGAAGTGGGTAAGCTGTTGGCTTTCCTCAAGGAGCCTGATCCGCCCAAGGGCTTGAAAGATGCCTGGGACAAGCTGCCGATCTTCAAGCAAGTGCTCAGTATGGGCCCCAAAAACGTCAAGCATGCGCCGGTACAAGAAGTGGTGTATGAAGACGACGAGGTCGATCTTGGCCTGCTGCCGATTCAGCACTGCTGGCCAGGCGATGCAGGGCCGCTGGTTACCTGGCCGCTGGTGATTACCAAAGGGCCGAACAAGAAGCGCCAAAATCTAGGAATTTACCGACAGCAAAAGATTGGCAAGAACCGGCTGATTATGCGTTGGCTATCCCATCGTGGCGGCGCCTTGGATTTTCTGGAGTTCCAAAAAAGCCATCCTGGCGAGCCTTTCCCGGTCGCGGTGGCGCTGGGTGCCGACCCGGCGACGATTTTGGGCGCCGTAACCCCCGTGCCGGACTCGCTTTCAGAATACGCCTTTGCGGGCCTGCTGCGTGGTTCACGCACCGAGCTTGTAAAGTGCGGTCATGCGGATCTTGATGTGCCCGCATCCAGCGAGATTATCCTCGAAGGCTTTATCTATCCGGACGACATGGCGGCGGAAGGCCCCTTTGGTGACCACACCGGTTATTACAATGAGGTCGACCACTTCCCGGTATTTACCGTCACGCGGATGACCATGCGTCGTGATGCGATCTATCACTCCACCTACACCGGACGACCACCGGATGAGCCCGCGATTCTTGGGTTAGCGTTGAACGAAGTGTTTGTGCCGATCCTGTGTAAGCAGTTCCCCGAAATTGTCGACTTCTATCTTCCACCGGAAGGCTGCTCTTATCGTATGGCGGTCGTGACGATGAAGAAGCAGTACCCCGGCCACGCCAAGCGCGTCATGATGGGGGTATGGAGCTTTCTGCGTCAGTTCATGTACACCAAGTTTGTGATTGTGCTGGACGACGACGTGGATGCTCGCAATTGGGAAGATGTGATCTGGGCGATTACCACTCGGATGGATCCCGCACGGGACACCGTGATGGTCGAGAATACGCCGATCGATTACCTCGATTTCGCCTCGCCGGTCTCAGGCCTTGGCTCGAAAATGGGGCTTGATGCCACCAACAAGTGGCCGGGAGAGACCGATCGCGAATGGGGCACCCCTATTGTGATGGACGAAGCGGTTAAAGCGCGGGTAGATGAACGCTGGGAAGCCCTGGGCATAGGCCTGGAGTTACCGCCCTCTCGCCTTTGATAGACTGAAGACAGCCGTTGATCATGCGTATCGCTGACCGAATTTGTTAAAAGAGGCTTTCATGAGTGCAAGGACGTTGACTTGCCAAGTCACCGAGGTTGAGAACTTAAACCCCGATGTGTTTGGCGTAACGCTAGCCGGGCGCGCCGAAGCCATGCAGCATGCGCCGGGGCAATATTTAGAACTAAAGATAGACGACACAACCTGGGTACCGTTTTCGATTGCCAGCGCTGAACGGGGTGATGGCATCATTGAGCTACATATCCAACACTGGCCAGAGCGGGATAACTCAGCGCGGTTACGTGAGCTGCTTCAGGTGGCCAACCAGCTTACCTTGCGTTTGCCGGGTGGGGATTGCGTGTTGGATCGTCAGAGCGAGCGGCCACTAATGCTGATAGCCGCTGGCACCGGTTTCTCGCAGATGAAAGCGATTATTGAAGCAGTACTCCACGAACAGCCAGAGCGTGAAATTTCGCTATGGTGGGCAGCGCGTGAACACCGCGACCTGTACTTGGAGCAATTGGCGAGTTCGTGGGCGCAAACCCACGCTAACGTCTCGTTTCATGCAGTGACCGAGCTTCCGTTAGAAGAGCCGATGGCAGTGGGCGAGCGGATCAACCACCACCAGGGGCGTATTGACCAGGTCTTGAAAGACGCAGAGATAACGCCGGACACCCATGATGTATATATCTCGGGTTCACGAGGCATGGTATATGCCTGCTTGGATGTGCTCGACACGAAAGGCGTGAAGCTTGAGCGAGTGTTTTCGGATGTGTTTGCCTACGCCCCTCGAACTACTTAATATGGCCGCAGGTTTTTTGAGACTCCCCTGATATAGCGTTGATAAAAAAGGAGGCTAACATGGCCCATCACGACGAAGACTATAAAGACGAATCTGGCTTTTTATCCATTTTTCTCGGCATAGTGGTATTGGTTAGCATGGCAGCACTGCCTGCGACGATTGGCTGGGTACAAGCTTTTAGCGGTTGAGTGTTGCCATTTGCAGCGCTTGCAGGCAGGATAAAAACCACAACATCATTGCGGCAGCCTTAGCGGACGATTCTTTCGGGCGAGCCATTACTAACGGAAAATAGAAACATGCAGCGACTCACCACGCCACACACGATGAAACCACTGCCAGACATGGCTGATGGCGTGTGTGCGCTCATGAGTAGCGCAGGCTCTTATTGGTATTGGTTTAGCCACGGTGTGCCCTTGGCCGACGCCTAACGTCGCGCCATCAGGCACACCACTCGGTTGCCTGCCGCAAGCACAGAAGCCCCGGTCGGTAACCCCGCCGGGGCTTTTGGCATTTTTAGTCCCTGCTACTGACGGGGTTGGTTAATTTTCATCACTATTTCATCGAGGAGCAGCATCATGATTTATCGTGCACTGACTAACGCGTTCGCTACCGGCTATGTGGGCTATGGCTATGGATGGCGATTTAGCGACGCGCGGTCGGTGCTAGCTGCCACCTCCGACCGCGTGCGCCTGGGTGGTCACCTAGTCAAACGATGTACGATTGCGGAGAATTAATCATGAATGCGCCCATCAGCTCTGTTGTAAATAAACCAGCCGTCAATACTGCCCAGGTCACATCGCGGCTTACGCCTACCACCCCCAAAAGGCTGCCTACCCCCGCCGAACTGCGTCAACGTGTCTCGTTAAGCGACCCGCTAAGCGAGCAAATTGCCCGCCAGCGTCACGCTGTACAGCAAATTTTAAGCGGTCACGATGACCGTCTACTCGTGGTGGTCGGCCCCTGCTCAGTGCACGACCCTGATGCCGCGCTTGAGTACGCCGACCGCTTGGCAGCACTCAGTGAAGAAGTGAGCGGGCAGATATTACCCGTGATGCGTGTCTACATTGAAAAACCCCGCACCACCGTGGGTTGGAAAGGGCTGGCCTACGATCCTGATTTAGATGGCAGTGGCGATATGCCCCGCGGCCTGGCGCTCTCCCGTGAGCTGATGCACGCCGTGGCGGCGCGTGGCCTGCCGGTGGCCACCGAGCTCTTGCAGCCGATGCTGGCACCTTACCTGGACGATTTGTTGAGCTGGGTCGCCATAGGCGCGCGCACCACTGAATCGCAGCTGCACCGGGAGCTAGCCAGTGATTTAGCCGCGGCGGTGGGGTTCAAAAATGCCACCAGCGGCGATGTTCAAGTTGCGATTGATGCTATGAGTGCGGCGGCCCACCCGCACCAGCGTTTTGCCGTCGATCCTCAAGGCCATCCGATCGTCCAGCAAACCACGGGCAACCCACATACCCACGTAGTACTGCGCGGTGGTCACGGTGAACCCAACTACCAGACTCAGCACGTACGTGCTGCTACCACCGCACTACGTAACGCGGGCCAAAACCCACGGCTGATGGTGGATTGCAGCCACGCTAACGCACGTAAGGATCACCGTCGCCAGAGCGAAGTGATGCTGGATGTACTCGCCCAGCGCCAGTCGGGGGAAGCCAATCTGGTGGCATTGATGTTGGAAAGCCATCTATTCGAAGGCAAGCAGCCGCTCAAGCCAGGCACTATGCGCTACGGTGTTTCGGTGACCGATGCCTGCGTGGGCTGGGAGACTACCGAGCACTTACTTAAAACAGCCGCGGAGCGTTTGAGTTAAGCCTCGCTAACACTAGTACTTGTTTGCCATGGCCAGCCCCGTATCATAAGTAACTTATTTTGATGATGAGGCTGGCCATGGTATTTGCCCTAGAAGATCACGACCCTGAGACTTACCGCCGTAAAGCCCGCATGATCAGTTTTGCCATGGCAGGGCAACTGATTATTTTTGGCCTGCTGTTCTCCATGCTGCTCACGACCACCTTTGGCAGCAGTCTTTGGCTCAACGCCCTTGGTGTACTACTTGGGTTACTGGCCACCAGTGCACTTTTTGCCGTGCTGCGTGAGCGCCCGTGGATGACCGAAGTACGCTATGTCTGGCAGCTCAAACATCACTTGTCGCAAGTCAGCGGCTACCTTTCCCAGCTACGTAAAGCAGTGGAAGAGAATAATCGCACAGCCTTGGACCTACTCACTTTCTATCACCAGGGCATGTCGCAGTTGGCAGAGCTTAACGGGCGTACCACCGACGACGACTCGGAGCGGCTGGCTGAAAAAATGCAGGTTAAGATCAAACGCGAAGAGCTGGGGTTGCCCCCCCAAGTTGAGAGCATTGATACGCATGACTTGCAGGCATTCAAGCGCGGGTAATGAATACGAGTCATCATAGAAAAAGTCATACAGGGAGCGCGGTAAATGAATACGTTAAGAGTATGGAGTGGTGCTGTTTTCGCAGCAGGCGTGATGGTCGTGCTAGGAGGGTGTGCAGCGACGCCCACCGCCGAAACAGCAGTTGCCAATCAAGCCACGCTAGATAACCGGGCTCCCTTCCTGCCTTCGGCGCTGTTTCCTGGCTCCGCTGAACAATTTGCCGCATGGCACTGCGAGCCTGCGAAACAACACTTAGTGACCGCGACCAATACCAACGATCTGCGCCTGTGGTCGCTGCACGGCGCATGGCGACTGCCACAAGCCGTTGTGGCCAGCGGTGCCCGTTATCAAGATGGTGAAATCAGCTTCTGGAATCGGGGTGACAAAGCGCTGGTAGAAACTCCGCGGGGGCAACTGCAGTGCTCTCTGGCCGAACAGCGTGACGCCTTAACTCGAGCGGTGAAGCCTGGCGTGATGTTCTTTGGCCAGGGTAACGAGCCTGGTTGGAGCGTTGCGTTAGCGCATGATACGCCGACGCTGACCATGGAGACGAACTATGGGGAAGAGCGCCTCGAATTACCTTATATGGTCAGTGTGATGGACAATGAAGCGGGACGAGTGGTTATCGAAAACGCCGACGTTGAGCCGTTTTTCCGCGTGCGCATTGACGCCGGTGCCTGTTTTGACAACATGAGCGGAAAGCCTTTCCCAGCAAGGGTCACCCTGACCTACGGTGGTGAGCAGTATAGCGGCTGTGGCCAGGGTATTGCCCCCTAGGTTTATCCAATAAAGAGGTCGCTCAGCAGCGATAGATGACACGCTCGGCCCGCCACTCCTGCGCTACAAAGTCGCTGGCGCAGAGGGCCGAGGAGTTGCCCGCGGCGCGAGCGGCAAGCCGGGAGAGCGTTGTCATCTGAATGCCGCGTGAGCTTTCCACTTGTTCGCTCACCGCCAGCGGTACCCAGCGCTCCTCTTCTAACGTAGCCAGGGTGAAACTAAACGGATGAAACCCTGGAAAGCCGAGCCGTATATCGGTGGCAATAAGCGTCTCTTTACCATCCAGCCAACGCTCTTCATAGCGCAGAAAAGGCCCTGCAAACCACGCCAAGCGCTGCCCTTGCAGGCTAGCTAAAAGAGGGGCTTCCAGCGCTGCGTTACGAATCAGTGGTTCAAGGCGTGGCGGGCTATTACCGTCAAACACACTAATCAAACTTTCATAATAGCGATCCCCATCCATCACTGTGGCGCGCCATAGTACAATATTGAACGGGGTTGGCTGAATCAGCAGGGGAGCCTCTTGTAGCCCCTGCTCCGCCAGCACTGGGGCGATACGCTGTTCAATCATTACTTTCGCCCCAGCCGCCATGGTCAGATAAACACAGCTGATGGCCAGCCCCCAAGTGCAGGCCTTTCTTACCCGCAAAGAGACGAAACCGAATCCCAGGGCGATGAGCAAGGCAAGGGTATAAAGCGGGTCGATAATGAAAATGATCGGCCAGGCCGCAGGCGTTACATCAAGTGGCCACAACAGCTGGGTACCGTAGGTGGTAAGGGCATCAAGCAGCGGGTGCGTGACCAGAATAAGTGTATAAAAGCACCACCAGCGGGGCAGGCTAATCGCCTTGATAGGCGCAAAGCGTGCGCTCAGTAGTGCCAGCAGCGTGGCCAAGCCCGTTAGCACAAACAGTGAATGGCTAAAGCCGCGATGCTCGGTAACATTGGCCACGGCATCGCCGTAATCGATTATCACATCAAGATCAGGCAGGGTGCCCAGCACGGCGCCAATGAGAATGGCTTTTCGGCCCAAGCGCCGGCCCAGCACGGCACCGCCAATGGCTGCGCCAAGCGCAGCTTGCGTGACTGAATCCACAGGTTTCTCCGACGGGTAAACCCAGCTAAGATAAACGTTATGGTTTAATTGTACAGCGTTGCGGCGTTTTATGTACGCTGTCACGTTTTTGTAAAGTATGGCTACGGTCGTTTTTTGAGGAGTCGATATGCAATACCTACATACCATGGTACGTGTTAGTGACCTAGATGCTTCGCTACGTTTTTACTGCGATCTGCTGGGCCTTAAAGAAGTCCGTCGTAAAGAAAACGAGAAGGGCCGCTTTACGCTGGTGTTCCTTGCCGCCTCCTTTGATGAAGCGCGCTCGGCGCGTCTCACCGCTCCTGAGCTAGAGCTGACCTACAACTGGGATCCTGAAGAGTATACGGGCGGGCGCAACTTCGGCCACTTGGCTTACCGCGTCGACGATATTTATGCACTTTGCCAAAAGCTTCAAGACAACGGTGTAACCATTAACCGTCCGCCTCGCGATGGCCACATGGCGTTTGTAAAATCACCAGACGGTATCTCGGTTGAACTGCTGCAAAAAGGCGATGCACTCGAGCCACAAGAGCCCTGGGCGTCGATGGAAAATACCGGTAGCTGGTAGCTATTCCAGAAAGGTTATCAAACAAGGACGATTCACCATGACTATGAAAGGTTGGCGTTTATTGCCACTGCTCGCCTCCACTGTGCTCCTTTTAAGCGCCTGTAGCAGTGCGCCTGGGCCAAGCACATCGCCGCAAGGGCCGAGTGGTTCCTCGCTTTCGGGCGCGATTGTCGATCAGCGTTGGAATCTACTCTTGGTGGGCACCGATGAGCGGCTGTCGATGCCGGAAACGCCATTTTTCCAGATATCTCGTGATGGTAGCGTTAGCGGCCATGATGGCTGTAACCGCCTTACCGGTAAGGTGACGCTAGGGGAAAATCAGCGCATCGAGTTTAGCGAGTTGGCCACTACACGTATGGCATGCCCACAAATGGATGATGCCAAACGCGTCACGGATATGATGGAAACCGCTTACCGTTACCTGATTGATCATGACCGTCTGGTCTTCTTTGGCCCGGATAGTCGGGTTTTAGGCGGTTGGCGCGAAGGCAATTAGATTCTACTGAAAACTATCTGCGCTCGACCATGCTGTGTTAAGAATTGACTCAAGGTACTCATTTACAACCCCGTAAATTCCGTCCTTTCGTCATTTTTTGCCTTGCCTGATCATCGCTCAATTAGTTTTTAGCTAGAATCTGATAGCAGTGATTAGTCCTCAAAAGGCGGGTTGAAGCGGGCGATAAAGCGCGCATCAATCCGCTTTTTCCATTCCCACACCCACCTGCCTGAAAAGCCGAGGGCACCTCGGCTGGCGATCGCGTGACCATCGCCGGTGCCGATCAATGCCAGTACGCGTTTGGGTGGTCGCCAGGTCGCCAGCGCTTCGCGGTGGCAGGCCCTGCGCAGGTTGTCCGCCAAGTGCGGCCCCATGCGTACAGCATAAACTCCCGCGTTGGGCAGGGGTGGATCTAACGCTGCGCAGTCGCCCGCCGCGAAAATGCCTGCTTGACCCACGACTTCCAGCGTCTTTTCTACTTGAATAAACCCCTGAGTATCCAGCGGCAGTTGGGTGTCATAAAGCCAGTTGTGGCCCACTGCGCCTGTCGCCCATAGCACGATGTCGCCGGGAATAAAGCCACCCTGGGTAGTGGATACACCCCCCTCAACCAGCGATTCCCCGCGCCGCTGAAGATGCACCTGAATACCTGCCCTGGCGAGGGCGCGCCGGAGCAGCCAGCGGGGCAGCCGTCCTGAGTCGGGCAGTAGCGTGCGCGATGCGCTGAGCAAGTGCCCCGACCAGTGAATATCCGGGCGTTGGTGGCGCAACTGAACCAGCACACTCAGCAGGGTTTCGCAGCCCGCTGCACCGCCGCCGACGCTCACCACGCGCTGGTCTCCTCCTTGAGGTAGCCGCTCAATGCCATCGCGCAGCGCCTGCCAGCGATGGTGCAGCGAGCTAAGCGGGCGCATAGCGAGAAGATGAGGAAGGTTGTCGCCATGCTGCGTAGGCAACGCCAGGGTTGAGCCAACGTTGAGGGAAGCTACGTCAAAGCTCAGCGTGTCGCCGTTGGCCAGTGTGACATGGCGCGCTGCGGTGTCCAGGGCTACCACAGGCGCGGGCACAAACATTGCCCCTGCCCGCTGGCACAGTGCCGCGACGTCGATCTGGGTGTCGCGCAGCGTACATTCTCCCGCCAGCCAAGCCGGGACGCTGCCGGAGTACGCTGCTAAAGGACTATCGCTTACCACGGTGATTGCGATGGCCGGGTCGGGCTGCTTGGCAAAGGCTTCCAGCACAAAGGCGTGGGCATGACCCGCCCCAATGAGTAACAGCTTTTTGATAGTACAGGTCATTTTGCCTCGCCGCGACGCCAAGTGAAGTAGCGCTTCAGCAGTTTCAATACCCGTTCAGGCTTATGGGCGTTTTTCCATACGCCTGCGGTGGCTTTGGCTGCCTCGCCCAGCGTTGGGTAGGGATGAATGGTGCCCAGCAGCTTGTTGAGCCCCAGCCCATGTTTCATGGCAATGGTAAACTCGCCCAGCCATTCGCCGGCGTTTTCGGCAACGATCGTCGCCCCCAGGATTTTATCCTTGCCGGGCACGGTGAGCACTTTGATAAAGCCTGCTGTTGCGCCTTCGGCAATGGCGCGGTCACTCTCACTCATGGCGTAGCGAGTGACTTCAAACGCGATCCCTTTTGCTTTGGCCTCTTTCTCATTCAATCCCACCCGTGCCACTTCCGGCTGCACATAGGTGACAGCGGGCATAAAGCGGTAATCTACGGCAAAGCTCTTGAGCTCACCAAACAGCGCATTGACCGCAGCGTGCCACGCCTGATGGGCCGCCGCATGCGTCAGTTGGTAAGGCCCCGCTAAATCACCACAGGCCCAGATATTAGGTAGGCGGGTTTGCAGACGATCGTTAAGCTCTAATGTCCCCGCTTGGGTCGTCGTGATCCCCAACGCCTCCAGCCCCAAGTCCTCCCCATTGGCTTGGCGGCCCGCACTCACCATTAAGTAGTCAAAAGGAAGCAGCTTACGCTCGTCGTGATGCATGACCACCAGTTGATAGCCTGTCTCGTCGTTGAGAACCTCCAGCGCTTTGGCGTCGGTCATCACCTTGACACCTTCACCCGCCAAGGTCGTTTCGACCAGTTCGCCGACTTCCTGGTCCTCGCGGCCTAACAACTGAGGAAGTCCTTCGACCAGCGTCACTTGACTGCCCAGGCGGTTAAAACTTTGGCTTAGCTCGCAGCCAATGGCTCCACCACCGAGCACCACTAAACGTTTAGGCAGCTCCGTTAGTGACCAAAGGTTTTCAGAGGTCAAAACGGGCGCACTCTCAATTCCCGGCAGGGGCGGCACACGCGGCCGAGCGCCCGTGGCCAGAACGATATGGCGAGCGGTGAGGATTTGATCGCCTACCTGAATCTCCCATGGCGAGGTAAGTGTGGCGTGATCTTGGTACACCTCAACGCCTAGGCTGCGATAGCGCTCGACACTGTCGTGGGGTTCGATATCGCTAATCGCTTGGTGCACATGGCCCATCACCCTTGCAAAATCAACCTGGGGTTCGCCGGCAGTTACCCCGAAGCGTGGGGCGGTACGAATCTCATGAGCAGCGCGGGCAGCGCGTATTAACGCCTTGGAGGGCACGCAGCCGGTATTCAGGCAGTCGCCGCCCATCTTGTGCTTTTCCACCAGCGCTACTTTGGCGTTAACGGCGCTGGCGATGTAGCTGGTGACCAGCCCCGCCGAACCGCCACCAATGACCACAATGTCGTAGTCAAAGCGGTCGGGCCGGGTAAAGCCTGTGTAGGCGTTGCGCTTTTGCACCAGCAGTACGATGCGCCGGGCAATCCAGGGAAAAACTG
Organism: Halomonas sp. NYA30; assembly: GCF_976980765.1. NCBI lineage: Bacteria > Pseudomonadati > Pseudomonadota > Gammaproteobacteria > Oceanospirillales > Halomonadaceae > Halomonas > Halomonas sp. NYA30. The sequence goes on from NZ_OZ334477.1 coordinate 598,264, forward strand.
CCAGCAACGCAAATGAGGCCAATAGCGTTGGTGAGACGATACCCCCCAGGCTTTCAAGCTCTCCCAATTGGCCACCAGCGTTCACGAAAACGGCCGTGCCTGGCAGCATCGCTAACTGGCTCACCCAGTAGAACGTCACGGTTTTAATCCGGGTTAATCCCATGACCAAGTTGATCATGAAAAACGGGAATAACGGTACCAATCGAAGCATAAACAGATAAAAAGCGCCGTCGCGCTCTACGCCGCGATTGACCGCTTCAAACTGGCGCGGAAAGCGCTGCTCAATCGGGTGGCGAAACAGAAATCGTGAGAGTAAGAAAGCTAACGTCGCCCCCAGTGTGCTGGCGAAAGAGATAATCAACAGCCCCCAGCCCAGTCCAAACAGCGCGCCACCCAGCAGTGTTAATAGTGTGGCCCCCGGCAGTGAAAGGGCGGTCATCACTACGTAAACGGCCAAAAAGAGGCCGGCCACCTGCCACGGGTTTTGGTTAAACGCGGCTTGAAAGTCGTTTTGGTAAGCCTTTAGGGTCTCTAGCGTGAACCATTGATGGGCGCCGCTAAGAAAAAACACGCCAATGGCAATGACGAGTAGCGCTGCAATAATCAAACGTTGTCGGGTCACGGTACGCTCCAGCGCCAGGGGGTAAACGAGTGAGTGGTGCTAACTGAGTGGTAAGAGAGTCAGTTTCCTTACACCGAAATCGCTAACGCTTTCCAGCGTTGCCAATCCTCGGGTCGGTCCACATCCCAAATAGTCGCTGGGTAAGCCGCGTTGAGCCCCAACGCCTCAATGCGCTGCCGCGTGGTGGTAAGTACGCTTTGGGTGCCCCAGGGAATGTCTTTAAAGAGTGTTGGGTAGTCTTGCTGGGTGCCAATAAAGCCATAACCGCCGTCTTCGGCGGGTAAAATGACCACGTTGTAGCGGGTTAATTGTTGTGCACAGGTAGTAATCAGCGTACTGGTAATACTGGGGCAATCACTGCCCATCAACATGGCTGGCCCCGGTGTACTCTTGAGGGCGTAACGAACGCGTGCCCCTAAGTCGCCATCCGGCTGGGCCTTTAATACCAAGCCAAACTGCTCACGAAGCTCGATAAACAGCGGGTGTGCGTGATCAAGCGCCGTCCAAAGCGTGACTTGTTCTGCGGGTATCGCTTTACACGCAGTCGCGACGCAGTAGCGCAGCAGTTCGGCATGGGCCTCAGCGGCGCCCTCACTGCCCAGCAGTGGGGCCAGGCGCGTTTTGGCCTGACCTGCCAGAGGCGCCTTCGCCAGCAGATGGAGATGGGGCAGCAGCCTGGTCTTTACCGGCGTTTCAGCGGGCATCACGATACTCCTTAATGAGTTGGGTTGCGCTAACGCCGCGCCAGTAGCGATAGCGCAGCCGCCACATCAGGCGGATCGTTTTCCAAGCGCCGTAGTGATCCCAGCGCCTGCCTGAGCTTACCACTTTCGCCTTTAAACAGGCGGGTCGAGACACCCGTTTGAGCCGTTTAGCGAGTTCGATATCTTCCATCAGTGGCTGCTCAGGAAAGCCACCTATGGCCTTGAATGCGCTGGCGCATACAAAGATGCCCTGATCGCCGGTCGCAATGCCGGTAAGCCGCGAGCGCTTGTTCATCATCCAACTGATGACCGGGAGCCAGCCGCTTCGGCCTGAGAGTTGAATATCAAAGCGCCCCCAGGCATGGGGCTTCATGGCATGGATAATCTGCTCAACGGCGTCCACAGGCAACTGAGTATCCGCATGCAGAAACAGTAACGCTGAAGCGCTAGCGTGTTGCGCCCCTAAGTTCATTTGCACGCCTCGCCCTGGGGGGCTGCTGAGCACACGGTCAGCCAGCGATTTGGCAACGCGAACGCTGTCGTCACAGCTTTCGCCATCGACCACCACCACCTCTACCCCATGAGCCCGCAGCGACTGCAGCGCTGTTAAATGCTGAGCCAGTGTTAGCGCTTCATTAAGCACGGGAACCACGATGCTAAGACGTGGAGGTTTTTCAGCCGAGCGCAATAACAGGTCCTCCCGCTGCGTTGGCATCTGCGTGGTCGTGGGTGACCAGTAGCGCTGGCAGGCCAGCTTCTCGCAGCTGGCTAAACACCAGCGATCGCATCTCTTGGCGCAGCGCTGTGTCCAGCTTGGAAAAAGGCTCGTCCAGCAGCACTGCTCGGGGTTTTGAAAGCAGCAGGCGCATTAACGCCACCCGCGCTTTTTGGCCGCCGGAAAGGGTGGCCGGATCGCGCTCTGCAAAGCCTGCCAGCCCAATCTGTTCAAGCGCGTGGGTGACCTGCTGGCGCTGATCACGGCTATGGCGAGGTAGCCCAAAACGCAAATTGCCGCCGACGCTTAGATGCGGAAACAGCAGCGGGTCTTGAAACAGTAGCCCTATGCCACGCTTCTCTGCAGGTAGATCCAGTAACTGATGTTCGCCCAGCCATACGTCGCCACTGGCGTTAAAATCGCGCTCAAGAAAACCGGCAATATACGCCAGTAGGGTCGACTTTCCCGACCCGGAAGGGCCCATTACCGTCAGCACTTCGCCAGGGGCAATCGTGGCGTCTACCGCTAATAGCTCGCGGCCTGCCAAGGCTATTTTTATCTGTTCCAGACGCAGTGGCGCGGTTGATAAAGCGGTCACGGTGGCTCTCTCTTAGGTAGCGTGTTCACGGCGCTGCGCGCCCAACAAGCGGGGTAGCGTTAGGGCAAGCATAAAGCCGATTAATGGCAAACACGCTTGTACTAGCGCCCACACGCCGATTAAGCGTCGGTTGCTGCCCGCAGCAAGCGCAACGGCCTCCGTCGTTACCGTTGTGATACGCCCGGCCCCGAGTAGTTGAGTGGGCAAGTACTGGCCGATACTGACCGCTAAACCCACGGCAAAGGCCGTTAACAGCGGCGCTAATAGTAGCGGTAGGCGTACGCGCCAAAATGCAGCGCTGCGTGACACGCCCAATGAGCGTGCTACCTGCAGCCAGCGAGGATCCAGTTGGCGGTACGCCTCGGCTAACGAAAGATAGACATAAGGTAGTACAAACAGTAAGTGGCCCGCGATAACGAGGCTTAGCTGAGGACGAATGCCCACGCTTTCAGCCGCGACAATCAGCCCAAAAAGAAAGGCGATTTGCGGCACCAGCAGCGGTAAGTAGAGCAGCCACAGAGCCCGTTTGGGCTGAAGGTGCTGGCGGTGCTCGTTCTCTAGGGTGGCGAGTACCAGCGCGGTGGCCAGCGTCGTGGAAATAAGCCCAATCAGCGCTGTATTGAGCAGCGGTGACGCCAGCATAGAGCCACTGCGCTGCCAATGATCGAGTGTCAGCATCTGCGGCAGCACTTCAGGAAACCGCCAAAAGCCAGCCACAGAGAAAAGCCCCAAGCCGATCAGGGCAGCCAGTGCCGTACTGCTTGAAATTAGTAATGCTGAGCGGCCAAACAGCCGCAGTGCGGTCTCGCCACGCTGGCGACTGCCGTTGGTCAACCAGCCACGCGTTAGTGTGCAGATAAGTTGTTCCAGCAGCCACCAGCAGAGCAGCGCAGCGAGCGTAATGCCAAGTTGCAGCACCGCCGCTGCCGAAGCCATAAAACGGTGGCTAATATCGGGGTCGTTAAACCAGCCAAGAATCGACACGCTGAGCGTGGGGGGAAGCGTTGGGCCCAGAATCAGCGCCATATCGACGACCGACGTGGCATAGGCGATCACCGCATACACAGGCAGGCGAATCAGCGGATAAAGCGAGGGCAGTACGGTTTTTAGCCACGCTATCGTCGGTGAATAGCCCAGCGACCGCGCTAGCATTAAGCGCTTCTCAGGCGCTAGCTGCGGCAGCGCTGCAAGGCTCATCAGTAGAAGAAAGGGTGCCTCTTTCAACACCAGTCCGGCCATCAGGGAAAGCCCCCAGGGATCATTGACGATCAGCGCATCTGGCGGTCGCTCCCACCCCGTTAGTGAAGGCGATATCAGCCTTGCCACCAAGCCCGATGGGGCAATCAAAAAGGCAAATCCAAAGGCAATAGCGGCATGAGGAATGGCGAGCAGCGGTGAGACCAGCCGCCGAATACCACGATCTAACCAAGTGCCTCGACTGGCCGCCAAAAAAAGCACCACCATCATTAGCGCGATGGCGGTGCTGACCAAGCCGCTAGCAAAGCTAACCGCCACGGACCGTTCAAGCCCCGGCTGGGCGAACAGCATTTGCCAAGGGGCTAAGCTAGCGGTATGGCCGCCTAGCGCAGGCAGGTAGCCAAATGCTGGCAGCAGAACCATCAGCAGCCCTGCGCTTACCGGTAGTACGAGCAGGGCAATGATGAGTGCCGGGGCCAGTCGAAGCATGGTTTAGTTAACGCCGTAGCGCTCAAGCCATGCATCTTGCAGGGCGGTCATCCAGCTGGGGTGCGGCTCGGGTAGCGTGTTTGAGAGCGCGTCCGCCGGAAGTTCTGAGGGGTGGCGCTCGCCCTGCTGAAACAGTGCCTGATCAGCGGCGTCTAGCTGCGCGATATCCAGAACGCTGCGGTCGCCCCACATTGCCAGCGACTGCTTTTCGGCCTGGGCTTGCGGTGAAAGCAAAAAGTCGGCAAGCACCATGGCGCCGGCTTTATGGGGCGAGTTGTAGGGAATCGCCACAAAGTGGACATTACCCAGCGTACCGCCTTCCAGCACGTAGCTGCGCACGCTTTCCGGCAGTTCATACTCCATGACCGCCACGGCGGCATCGGTGGGGTAGAACGAAAAGGCCAAACTCAGCTCACCGTCGCTCATCAGTGTGCGCAGGTTGGGGCCGGAGTCGGGGAAAGTTCGCCCGCTGCGCCACAAGTGCGGGTGGAGTGCATCCAGATAAGCCCACAATGGTTCAGTCACGGCCTCAAAATCACTCTCTAACACCGGCTGATAAAGCGCCTCATCTTGCTCAGTAAGCTCAATCAACGCCTGCTTTAAAAAAGTGCTGCCTGTGAAGTCAGGTATGCGCGGATAGCTAAACTGGCCGGGGTTCTCTTCGGCCCAATCGAGTAGCGACGGCATATCCTGGGGAGGGGCTTCGGTTTGAGCGCTGTCGTAATAGAAGGTGATCTGCGCCTTACCCCAGGGTGACTCATAACCTTCGGTGGGCAGGGTAAAGTCGGTGGCAACCTCAGGGTTTTCGTCAGCATTGGTGAGCGCAAAGTTGGGCAGTGATTCGGCGAAAGGGCCGAACAGCAGGTCGCTTTCGCGCATCGCCGCGAAGTTCTCGCCGTTGATCCAAATCAGATCGATACTGCCCTCATCGTGGTTGCCCGCCTGTTTTTCCGCCAACACCCGCGCCACTGCACTGCCAGTATCATCCAGTTTTACGTGCTCAACATCGACACCGTACTGCGCCTGCATTTGCTCCGCTACCCAGTCGATATAACGATTGGTGCGCGTATCGCCACCCCAGGCATTCCAGTAAATGGTTTGCCCTTCGGCTTCCGCCAGCACACTCTGCCAATCATTTGGGTCTGGGGCGGCGGCTGCAGGAAGCGCAATGGCAAACATGGTTGCCGCGATAGTGAGGCGTAGTGGGTGTTGTTTAATGAGCATCGCATCTCTCTTCTGTAGGAAGCACAAACGTTAAAGCGAGGCTTGCAAGCACTGCAGTTCGCTATGAACGTGATCAATAATGGGCAGTGATAGGTAGTGCTCAACCCGGTCGCGAACATGATCAATCACCGCGGGGTCGGTGAGTTCTGCCGACCAATCCTCCCCACGCTGCTGGGCATCTTTAGCATTTAAGTGTTGGGCACGCCATTTAGCGCACCAGGTCAACGACCACAGCCAGGTAGCCCGGCGGCAGGCGACCAGAGTGTCGGTGTCGGGCGACTTTTTCATGGCGGCTTGCCAGCGGCGATAAAAGTCAATCACCTCATCCAGCGATAGCACGGCCTGGCTATTAAGGTCCCAGGTGGTCGAGGTGTAAAGCGAGGTATGGGCAAGGTCGATCCCCGGTAGGCCATAGCGGCATTTTTCAAGATCCACCAGCACCGCGCGACCATCGTCACGGATCAAAAAGTTGCCAGGATGGGTATCAAAGCTAATCAGCGTAGCGGCTTCATCGTGTAAGCGGGGCGGAAGTAAATCCAGCTCCTGCTTAATCCGCTGAATCACTTTACTCGAAAGCTGCGCATCGCCTAGCCAGTTAGCCTGCTGGCGCACTTCCTCCACCATCGCCTGCCACGGGTCTTCAGGGGCAAGCAGTGGTTCCTGCTTCGCGACACTGGGCAGCGGTTGGCGATGCAGGCTGGCCAGTGCATCCGCGATGGCGGGGAGGTCGTCGGGCAATTGCGCCAAGTGTCCACGAATAGCCTCCACTAAGAGCCCACCGCGGGGTAGCGCTCCACTGGGTGGTAGGGTGGCATACAGCTTAGGCGTGTGCCCGCCTTGGCTTGAGCGCTGGTAACAGGCAGATTGATATGCCAAGTTTTCTGCAGGCGGCAGGTTCATTTGGCTCTGCTTTGGCAGCCGCGCCACCCAATCATCGCCATCGCTGCGATGAAGCCACACATGGTCATGGGCAAGCCCGGTATCCGCCATCGGTGAAAGCTCAAGATACGTAATTCCGGCCCGCTTAAGTTCGGTCGCCAGCGCCTCTAATCGCGCCTCAATAGGTGTCGGCATAGCGCAGTCCGTGTCGTTGCTGAATCAGCGATGCCACTTAGTGGCTGTTCTTGTACCAACCTTACACGTTTCGCAAGAAAAAGTGATAAAGACTGATTAAGACAGAGTATAAGGCGCTATACATGCCAGCCAGATAGCTCAAATGGTGCTACATAACGCAAAGCGCCCACCTTATGATGCGGTGGGCGCGTAAGCTAAAGACCGTTATTCACTTGCCTATCCAAGGGCGATAGGGTCGCCGCTGGAAACAAAACAGCAATGCTTAGCTTCGGTTCGTTGAAGCTACCACGTTTCGCGGTTGCTTTTCCGTAGTAAGACTGGCGCCAATCTCGATGATACCGAGAATCACATGCGGCAAATAGACCGTATCCGCGAAGCCAAACAGCCACGGAGAAACCAGTAACAGAATACCGCTGATCAGATCCATGGTGAGGTGGAGTGGCATGGGGATCATGTGCATAAGCCCAAGCTCATACTTGGTCATAATGGCTGACGCCAGCATGACCACACCCAAGATGATCGGCACCCACTGAGCAGCACCTCCCGTGGCGAAGCCGAGCAGGAAGGGAGCGACGATAAGCAGCAGGCCCATTAGATAATCGACCATCCCGTGTACCCGAGTTGAAATAAAGCGCATGGCTATCCTCCTTAATATGCCAAGTGGTTTAACTGCCGATTCAATGCAGCATTAACCGACATCACTATTAACATAGTAAAGGAGGTTCGGGTTTCCAGCGGTAAGCATGCTTTTTGGCAGGTAATTGCTTAATTAAAAAGGATTTATAACATTCGTTAATGGGCGGCACCGCTAAGCACCGCCCTTTTTAGCTGCAAGCTAGGAAAGTGTTATTACAACGCCTCGATCTTCGCCCGTTGCTCTTCCAACAACTGTTTGGCAGCTTGGAACTCGGCCAGCTTGCCGCGCTCTTTATCCACCACCGCAACTGGTGCTTTGGCGATAAAGCCATCGTTGCCGAGTTTTTTCTCAATGCCGCCGATCAGCTTGTCCTGCTTGTCGATCTCTTTACTAAGGCGAGCAATTTCGGCGTCTTTGTCGATGAGATCCGCCATCGGCACCAATACTTCCATATCGCCTACCAACTGCGTGGCTGAGAGCGGGGCGTCGTCTGGGTTTTCAAGCCAAGTGACGCTTTCCAACTTGGCGAGTTTGGAAAGGAAGTGGCGGTTGCTTTCCAGACGCTCGGCGTCTTCGGGCTTGCCTTTGGTCAGCAGCACGTCGAGCGGTTTGCCGGGGGCGATGTTCATTTCAGCGCGGATGTTACGTACGGCGATGATGACGCCTTTGAGCCACTCGATATCCAGGCTGGCCTGTTCGTCAATTTTACTCTCATCGGCTTCTGGCCAAGCTTGCAGCATGATCGTTGCGTCGTCACCCATAAACACACCTGCCAACGGTGAGACGCGTTGCCAGATCTCTTCGGTGATATAGGGCATCATCGGATGGGCCAAGCGCAGGATAGCTTCTAGTACGCGCACCAATGTGCGGCGAGTGCCGCGTTTGGCTTCGGCCGTCGCATTTTCGTCCCACAGTACGGGCTTGGATAGTTCCAAATACCAGTCGCAGTACTCGTTCCAGATGAATTCATACAGCGCTTGGGAGGCGTGGTCAAAGCGGTACTCGTCCAGCGCCTTAGTGACCTGGGCTTCGGTTTTCTGTAGCTGCGAGATGATCCAGCGATCGGCGAGGGAAAGCTCAACCTCGTCCCCTTTAGTGCCGCAATCTTCGCCTTCGGCGTTCATCAGCACGTAGCGTGAGGCGTTCCACAGCTTGTTGCAGAAGTTGCGGTAGCCGTCCAGGCGGTTCATATCAAACTTGATATCGCGCCCGGTAGTGGCCTGGGAGAGGAACGTAAAGCGCAGCGCATCGGTGCCGTGGGCTTCAATGCCGTCTTTAAACTCATCCTTGGTGGCTTTGGCAATCGCCTTGACCTGTTTCGGCTGCATCATATTGCCGGTACGCTTTTCGAGTAGCTCTTCCAGCGTAATACCGTCGATCAAGTCGATAGGATCGAGCACGTTGCCCTTGGATTTGGACATCTTCTGGCCCTGACCATCGCGTACCAAGCCGTGCACATAAACCGTCTTAAATGGCACCTCTTTGGTGAACTTCAGGGTCATCATGATCATCCGGGCTACCCAGAAAAAGATGATGTCAAAGCCAGTGACCAGCACACTGGAAGGATGGAAGGTCTCAAGCTCCGGGGTTTTTTCCGGCCAGCCGAGAGTACCGAAAGTCCACAGCCCCGAGCTAAACCATGTATCGAGTACGTCTTCGTCTTGCGTCAGCACGACATCAGGTTCGAGTGCATGCTTCTCGCGAGCTTCTTCTTCGCTACGGGCAACGTAAACATTGCCTTCGGCGTCGTACCAGGCGGGAATGCGGTGGCCCCACCAAAGCTGACGGGAAATACACCAATCCTGCAGGTCACGCATCCAGGCAAAGTACATGTTTTCGTAGTTTTTAGGCACGAACTGGATGTCGCCGTTCTCCACCGCCTCGATAGCGGGCTTGGCGAGGCTTTCCACCGCCACAAACCACTGGTCGGTTAGCAACGGCTCAATGACATCGCCAGAGCGATCGCCATAAGGCAGGGTGTTGTTAACGGCTTCGACTTGCTCCAGCAGGCCAAGGGCATCCATATCGGCAACGATCTGCTTGCGCGCTTCAAAGCGGTCAAGCCCTGCGTATTTGGCGGGCAGCGTGGCGTCTTCGTCGGGCTGGGGCTGGCCTTTAAGATTAAAAATCTCAGCTTGCTCAAGGATCGTCGCATCTTTGGAGAAGACGTTGATCAGCAGATGGTTCTGGCGCTTGCCGACTTCATAGTCATTAAAGTCGTGAGCCGGGGTGATCTTGACGCAGCCGGAGCCTTTCTCCATATCGGCGTGCTCATCGGCCACAACAGGAATGCGACGGCCCACCAACGGCAGTTCGATAAACTTGCCGACCAACGAGGCATAGCGTTCATCTTCTGGGTTGACAGCCACGCCGGTATCGCCCAATAGGGTTTCAGGGCGCGTGGTGGCCACGACCACGTAATCTTTACCGTCGGCGGTTTTGACGCCATCGGCCAGTGGGTAGCGGAAGTGCCAGAAGCTGCCCTGCTGCTCTTTATTTTCCACTTCCAAATCAGAAATGGCGGTGTGCAGGGTAGGATCCCAGTTCACTAGGCGCTTGCCACGGTAGATCAGCTTCTCTTCATGCAGGCGTACGAAGACTTCTTGAACCGCTTTATAGAAGCCGTCGTCCATGGTGAAGCGTTCGCGGCTCCAGTCGACGCTGGCGCCCATGCGGCGCAGCTGACGAGTAATGTGGCCGCCGGACTCTTCCTTCCACTCCCACACTTTATCGATAAACGCATCGCGGCCGAGGTCGTGGCGGGTTTTGCCCTCTTCGGCGGCAATTTTACGCTCCACCAGCATCTGCGTGGCGATACCGGCGTGGTCGGTGCCTACCTGCCACAGGGTGTTGTTGCCCTGCATCCGCTTCCAGCGCGTCAGGGTGTCCATAATGGTGTCCTGGAACGCGTGACCCATGTGCAGGCTGCCGGTCACGTTGGGCGGTGGAATCATGATCGAAAAGGGCTCGCCCTGGCCGGAAGGGGCGAAACGGTTGTCGGCCTCCCAGCGCTCGTACCAGCGGGTTTCGATCTGTTCGGGTTGGTAGGTCTTTTCCATGGAGAGTCGGCTCACGGCTGGCAAAAAATGTGAAATTGTATAGCGCGAGAGTATACAGCGTGAGTGCCGGGGGCGTCAGGTGCTACTCACGCGCGTTGTTAATGTTAACGGTTGCCGCGCACCGTCTTTACAAGGTGCTGATGCGAAGAAAAACCGCGCATGGCGATGAGCCCCAGGATAGGACCCGGCAATAACCACCAGATCACCGCCAGCGACTGGCTCGACCACAACGCGGTAACCAGCGCAATCGAAGGAATGGTGAGTCCGAAGCCGATAGCGTTCATCATCGCCAGCGCTGCCCCCAGTCGCTCGGCTGGGGCGGTGGCCGATGCCAGCGCTGAAAACTGAGCAGAATCGGCAATCACGCTAACGCCCCATACGCCGAGAAGCGCCAGCAGCAGCCAGGGCGATGCGCTGCCCAAAAGCGGATATACCAAACACAGCGCACCAGAGGTTGCTAACGCCACGCAGGCCACGCGGTCGCTGCCAATGTGACGGCTCCATTTGCCCGCGAGTACGCAGCCGGGCAAGCCTAACGCAATCACGGCAAAGCTTAGCCATGGCTGGGCGCCGTTGGCAGCGCCAAGACGTTCCAATTCCCTAGCGACCAGAAACGGCACCAGCGCCCACAGCGCATACAGCTCCCAACAATGGCCGAAATAACCTAGCGCTGCGGCGCGAAAACGTGGCTGTTTAAACGCGGCCAGCCCTGCCCAGGGGCGCCCGCTTTTGGCGGTGGCCGGGAGGTGCGGGCCAACACCCAGTTTGAAAATCATTAGTGCGGCGACCAGCGCCAACAATGAGGCCAGCAGCAGCGGCCACTGCCAGGGCAGGTGCAGCGTTAACCCGCGTAGCAGGTGCGGCGAGGCAATGCCCAAGGTCAGCATGCCCACCAGCCAACCCAGCGCTGCCCCGGCGTGGCTGGGGGTCCAGCTCACCACCAATTTCATGCCCAGCGGATAGATGCCCGCCAGGCAGAGGCCGGTCGCAAAGCGCGCCACGGCTGCCAGCGTGACGCTCTCTGCAACGCCGATAAAGGCGGCGTTGATCAGAGCGCCGAGCACGGCAGAAATCGCAAACAGATGACTGGCGCGCACACGGTCGGCAATGCCGGTGGTGGCAATCAGCAGGGTGCCGGTAATAAACCCCGCCTGCACCGCAATCGTCAACAAGCCCAAATCACTTTCGCTAAGGCCCACGGCCTCCTGCAGCGCCAAGCCAACGCCGTTGACACTAAACCACAGCGAAGTGCCGAACAGTTGGGCGATGACGATAACGGCCAGGGGAGTGCGGGCTAAAAAGGTGTGAAACTGCATGGGCGCTCTCGTGTGTTGAGTTATTGTTGTTAATAAATTAGTTAACCGAGCTTATGCGGCACGACCTCATGGCCCATTTCTTTATAGCGCTGCCAGCAGGCGCGTTTAGCGACCAGCACTTGTTGGTGCTGATTGATGATCTCGGCGATTCGCGCGTAGCGCTCTACACCTTCGGGAATATCGGGGTGCAAATTAAGCAGGGCGGTCTCTTCCGTGGGCACCGGCAGCTGCTGCCAGCCTAGCGTAATCGGCACGCTGGCGGCCATTTCGCTATCTTCCAGGGCGTGGGGTAAATAGGCGTCCGGGCGAAAATTCCACAGCGCGCTATCGGCCTGCTCGGCGAGGGCTCTGTCTTCGCAGTGCAGATGCAGGCGGTAGCCTTTACGCCAGATGGTCTCGGCCAGTTTGCAGGCAAACTGCAAGCGCGCCTCCAAGGTCGTATCGGGCAGAATATAGAAATCAATACGTGCCATCGGCGGCTCCAGCGATTGCAGATAAATGTACTACTTACAAACAGCGCCGCCGCAAACGTTGCGGCGGCGTTGAACGGTGAAGCGTTGGTTTTAAACCCGCTTAAACCAGCTGGGTTAGCCAGCCGTACTTATCTTCACTGCGGCCGTACTGCAGGTCGAGCAGTTTGGTACGGATGCGCATGGCGATTTCATTGTTGCCGCCCGCGGTGAGCTTGATACGCTCGTTTTCAGTGACCAGTTCACCGACCGGAGTGATGACCGCGGCGGTACCGCAGGCAAACACTTCGGTGATCTCGCCGGACGCCGCGCCTTCGCGCCACTCGTCAATACTAATAGCGCGCTCTTCCGGCGTTAGACCTTCATCTTTGGCCAACGTGAGAACGGAGTTGCGCGTCACGCCTTCGAGAATGGTGTCGGTCAGGCGCGGGGTCACCAAACGGCCGTCTTTGAAGACGAAGAACAGGTTCATGCCGCCCAGCTCTTCCACCCACTTGTTTTCAGCGGCATCGAGAAACGCAACCTGACCACACTGATGAGCTTCGGCCTCTTTCTGCGCGGCTAATGAGGCCGCATAGTTACCGCCACATTTAGCAAAGCCGGTGCCGCCTGCGGCTGCACGCTTGTAGTTCGAGGAGAGCCAGATCGACACCGGGGCAATGCCGCCTTTGAAATAAGCTGCCGCCGGGGAGGCGATCACATAGTAGTCGACTTCCTGTGACGGACGTACGCCCAGGAAGGCTTCCGAGGCGATCATGAACGGACGCAGGTAGAGGCTGCACTCATCAGAGGCGCTGGCAGGCGTGGGTACCCACGCCTGATCCTGGGCCAGTAGCGCTTTCAGCGAGCCAATGAAATCGTCATCGGATAGTTCTGGCAGCGCCAAGCGGCGGGCGCTGCGGCGGAAGCGCTCGGCGTTTTTCTCGGGGCGGAACGTCCAAATCGAGCCGTCAGCATGACGGTAGGCTTTGATGCCCTCAAAAATCTCCTGGCCGTAATGCAGCACTGAGGAGGCGGGATCGAGCGTCAATGGGCCGTAAGGGCGCACCTGATGGCCGTGCCAGTCGGCGTCCACAGTCCAACGAATATGGGCCATGTGGTCGGTAAAGTAGCGACCAAAACCGGGGTTTTTAAGGATGTTTTCACGGATCTCATCGGCCGTCGGCTGGTTGGACGGCAGTATTTCAAAACGCGATTCTGACTGGTTATCTGAAGCTGTGGGCACGGCGTGTTGTCTCCGCTAGAGCCAGACCCCGAAGGGCAAAAGTAAGCAATGTGTGTAGTACAGCGTGTGCTCAAGGACAGTGCGCACGCTCATGTGTTCAGGTTTAACGGTTGCCGCGCTGAAAGGCAACCGTTGAACGAGGGATCGTGGTGCCGAGTGGTGATATTAGCCGTCGCTGTTTTCTACTTGGGCATCGGTTTCACGGTCCAACAGGTACTGGGTTAACAGCCCAACAGGCCGGCCGGTGGCGCCTTTTTGCTTGCCTGAATGCCAGGCGGTACCGGCGATATCCAGGTGTGCCCAGGGGAAATGATCGGCAAAGCGCGATAAAAAGCACGCGGCGGTAATCGTACCTGCGGGGCGGCCGCCAATGTTGGCCAGATCGGCAAAGTTGGAATCCAACTGCTCTTGGTATTCATCCCACAGCGGCAGGTGCCAGGCGCGATCCCATGCCCCTTCGCCTGCATCCAGCAGATCCAGCGCTAGGTCGTCGTCGTTGGAGAGCAGGCCGGTAGCGTGATGGCCCAGGCCGACAATTACTGCGCCGGTAAGAGTGGCGATATCGACCACGCTGGCGGGAGTAAAACGCTCGGCGTAGGTCAGCGCGTCGCACAGTACCAGACGGCCTTCGGCGTCGGTATTGAGTACTTCGACGGTCAGCCCTTTTAGCGTTTTGATGATATCGCCGGGCTTGGTGGCGCGGCCGTCGGGCATGTTTTCGGCGGCGGCGACGATAAACACCAGATTGAGCTTCGGCTTGATATCCAACACTGCTTTGACGGTGCCGAATACGCTGGCAGCGCCGCACATGTCGAATTTCATTTCGTCCATGCCTTCGCCGGGCTTGAGCGAAATACCGCCGGTATCAAAGGTTATGCCTTTGCCGATCAGCACATGTGGGGCTTCATCGACGTTGTCGGCGCCTTGGTACTTCATAACGATCAGGCGTGTCGGTTCCTTACTGCCGCGCCCTACAGAAAGCAGCGAGCCTGCACCCAGGGCTTCCAGCGCTTCTTCATCGAGAATGTCGACCTCAAGTGCGCCCTTTGAATCGCGGCCCAGCTGCTCTGCCTGCTCGGCTAAGTAGCGAGGCGTGCAGATATTAGCAGGCAGGTTGCCCAAGGTACGCGTGTAGTTGATGCCCTGACCAATCGCGTTGCCTATTAAGGCGCCCTGCTTAACCTGCGAAACCGCGTCGGAATCGCTTATCATTAACGTCAGCTTGGCTAGGCTGAGGGCCGGTGCGGGCGATGATTTGAACTGATCAAAGCGATAAATGGCCCGCTCAGCCGCTTCCATCACCTTGCGCGCTTTCCAGGCCGGGTCGCGGTCCGCGAGTGGCACATCGCCGAATACCACGCTCGCTTCATCGATAGGCAGTTTGACTAACGCTGCCATGGCCGCATCCAGCGCCTTGATAAAGGCTGCTTCCTGGCATTTTTCGCGCTCACCCAAGCCCACTAGCAAGATGCGCTCAGCGCCCAGGCCCGGTGCAAAGGGCACCAATTGCACATTGCCCAGTGCGGCGTCAAAGTCACCGCGTTCCAGCAATTGGCCAATCAGGCGCTCGCTGGCGTCGTCCAGTTTGGCAACGGTGGGCAGAAGATCGCTACCTTTGAAAACCGGTACCAAAAGGCATGCCGTTTCGGTTTTGGCCGGGTTCGCAGTCTGAACGGAAAATTCCATGACGGCTCCAACAAGACAAGCAACGAGGGAATCGGGATAATGCCCCGTTGCTTTTGATTGTGAAAAGGGACTGAGAATAATTTGTTTAGTGTACCCAAGCCATTCGCTTATTGCATGGCATCCTGCACGACTAGCCGGAGAGCGCGTTGATTTTATTTCGATATCTAACTCGCGAAGTGTTACTCACCATGTCGGCGGTCGCTGGCATCCTGTTGCTGGTGATCATGGGCAGCCGCTTTATCCGCTATTTCTCGGACGCAGCGGAAGGCGATATTCCAGTCACCATGTTAGGCAGCCTAATGATGTTTCACCTGCCCGGCTTTATGGAACTGATTTTACCGCTGTCGTTTTTTCTGGGCATCCTGCTGGCCTATGGGCAGCTCTACATGAACAGCGAGATCACCGTGATGGTCGCTTGCGGGATGAGCCCTACGCGGCTGTTGAAAGTGACCCTGCTACCCGCCAGCGTGGTAGCAGTGCTGGTCGGTATTTGCAGTCTGTGGCTGACACCCTATGGCGCGCTGCAAACTGAAACCGCGCTGGAAGAGCAGCGTAGCCGCCTGGATGTTTCCGTTCTGGCGCCGGGGCGCTTTCAGGAGTTTGGGGGTGGTCGTACCGCTTACATTGGTGGCTTTTCCAGCGATGGCACGGAAATGCAGGATGTGCTGGTGCACGAGCAGAACCAGTTGGGTGATGAAGGCACCCATGACTACGTGACCCGCGCTGCATCGGGCTTTCAGGAAACGCGGCTTGAAACCGGTAGCCGCTTTCTGGTGCTGGATGACGGCGAGCGTTACGGGGTGACGCCAGGCGATAAGAGCGCCGAGCGGCTCACCTTTGAGCGCTATACGCTGCGCCTGGGGCTGAATCGTGACCGGCAGGAGCTCGATTCTCTGGAGTACGCGACCACGCCCGCGCTATGGAATAATCCAAGCCCTCGTGCCCAGGCTCAATGGCAGTGGCGTGCGGGGCTGCCTTTAATGGTCTTTGTACTGGCCTTAATGGCGCAGCCGCTTTCCCGTGTCAATCCTCGCCAGGGGCGCTTTGGCAAACTGCTGCCCGCGGTCTTTTTATATGTTGCGTATCTTAGCCTGTTGCTGGCGGTGGTCGATGCGATTGGCAGCGGTACTTGGTCCAGTATGCTGGGTGTATGGCCGGTACATGGGCTGTTCTTGGGGTTGGGCCTGCTAATGCTGTGGCGCTCGCAACGTAAGGGGATGCGCTAATGTTGCTTGACCGTCTCGATCGTTATATCGCCCGCAACGTGCTGGCGGCCATTATCGTCGTTCAGTTTGTGCTGCTCGGTTTGGATATTACCATTGCCTATATCGATGACTTAGGTGATGTACAGGCGGGCTACACTGCTCTGGACGCGTTGGTTTACCTGCTAATGCGCACGCCCTGGCGCTTCTATCAATATGCGCCGGTGGCAGTGTTAATCGGCGCGCTGATTGGTTTGGGCAGCATGGCCTCCAGCAACGAGCTCACCGTTATGCGCGCCGCTGGGCGTTCGTTGGCGCGCATTGTGTGGGGCGTGATGAAGCCGGTGCTAGTAGTAGTAGTTGTAGTGCTGTTAGTCACCGAGTATGTCAGCCCGCGCACCGAGCAGTATGCCGAGGCATGGCGGCTGGAAAAAGTACAGGGCGAAGGCGCCATGCTGACCAGTCGCAGTGGCTGGCAGATTGAGGGCGACAGTGTTTACCGTTTTGGGGCGATCCGTGCGGATAACGTGGTGCTTGATTTAACCCGCTATCGTTTTGATGATCGCCAGCTAGTCGAAGCCACTTACGCCCAGCGTGCACGCTGGGAAGGCGATGCGTGGCGGTTGGAAAATGTGGCTACCACTCGCATTTTCGACGATCGCACTGAGTCGGACCAATCGGCAAGCATGGGTTGGGATACTGCGTTTACCCCCACTCAGTTGGAGCGATTGCTGCGCGATATCGAGAGCCAGGCACCCAGCGAGCTATGGGCTTATGCCCAGTTCCTTGAGGAACAGAACCTGCAGAATGACCAAGCGCTGCTGTATTTTTGGCAGAAGATGCTGATGCCACTCACCATGGGCTCACTAGTGCTGATTGCCGCCTCCTTTGTGTTTGGCCCGCTGCGCACCGTGGCCGCAGGTACGCGCGTGTTTTACGGCGTGGTCACCGGGCTGAGCTTCAAGTATGTGCAGGATCTGCTGGCGCCCGCCTCGACGATTTTTGGTTTTTCCCCCGTGTGGGCCGTGCTGGTGCCAACATTGGCGTGTGCCGGGGTAGGGATCTACTTTCTACGTCGCAACGGTTAGGCGTAGTTTGCTAAGCCAAAAAATTTCATCACCGCCAAGTGGCAAGCAAGAACTAATAAGAGAGAACTATGCGAATACGACGCTTTGCTCAGTTGGACAGCGTATGGCCAGCGGGTCTTGGACGCCGCCTGGGTGCCATGCTTTATGACGGCTTTCTGGTCACCGCCATCTGGATCGCGGTGACCGTCGCGCACATGGTTTTTTTCCGCTATGTGCTTGGCCAGCAGCCAGAAGAGATTGGCACCACGGCTGGTGATATCTGGAGCCTGCGTCTCTTGCTGCTGTTTTTTGTCACGCTGTTTTTCGTTTTTTCCTGGTCGCGCGGGGGAATGACCTTGGGCATGCAGGCGTGGCGGTTGCGGGTGCAAACACTGGATGGCTATTCGCTGAATTTGAGGCAATGCCTCATTCGCTGCGCAGTGGCGTGGCTCTCACTGCTGACATTTGGTTTGGGCTACTTGTGGGTACTGTTCAATAAACAACGACGTAGCTGGCCGGATATTGCATCCAACACGCAAACGGTAGTGTTGCCGAAAAAATAATGGTCACTTGCGAGAGACCTTTGGAAAGTAGAAAACATCGCTAAACCAATAGATTATCGCGCTTCGGTTATTCTTTAAGACGAATAGATACCAACAAGCAGTCATTTCTACTTGAAAAGACCTATGCGAATCATTTACATTCATCTCATGACTTTTATGAGGTGTCGCCATGTACGTTTGTGTGTGCAAGGGAGTAACCGACCATCAGATTCGCCAGCACGTTAGCGACGGAGCTCGCAGCTGGCGAGAAGTACGCGAGGCAACCGGCTGCGCAACGCAGTGTGGTAAGTGCGCGTGCTATGCCAAATCTATTACCCGCGACGCCGTACAAGAAGCGCGTCAAGAAGCCGATATGGGCCTTGCTTACGCCGTGTGACGCGAATCACTATTGTTAGGGTTATCTTTAGCAAATATATGATTTGCTTGAACTTTTAAATACCTTATCTATACTCTCAGGAAAGCTGGGAGTATAGTTATTTGCGCCTATACCCCTCTCCAAACGTAACTGCTTGATCGCATTGTCTAATCCAGATTAAACATCAGCATTACAGTAGAAAAGGTGACGTTATGAAAGGTGATACTAAAGTTCTTGAGCATCTCAATAAGGCACTAGGCAACGAGTTGGTTGCGATCAATCAGTATTTTTTGCATGCCAAAATGTATAAAGACTGGGGCCTAAAAGCACTGGCCAAGTGGGAATACGATGAGTCCATCGAAGAGATGCAGCACGCTGACAAGATCATCGAGCGCATTCTGTTTCTAGAGGGCATCCCTAATCTACAAGACCTTGGCAAGCTGCACATTGGCGAAAACGTCAAAGAGATGCTCGAAAGCGATTTGAAAATCGAGCACGATGGCCGCAACGATTACATCGAAGCCATCACGTACTGTGAAAGCGTTAAAGATTACGTTACTCGCGATATGCTCCGCGACTTGCTCGCCGATGAAGAGGGTCATATTGACCACATCGAGACTGAGTTGAAATTGATTGAACAGGTGGGTATTCAGAACTACCTGCAGCGCCAAATGCAGATGGCCGGCGAAGAGTAAGCACTCTTTAGCCAAACTCTTAGCTTTGAAGTCAGCTAAGCGCACAAAGCAAAACGGGCAGCCAATGGCTGCCCGTTTTTTATAGGTGCGAAATGGAAACGCTGCGTTAAGAGCTTGTCGCCAGCGAATCGCCTGCTTTACCTGCACCCAGTACTGCTTCTGCAGGTTCATCAACGGTAAAGGTCGTGCGGCTCAAACGACGTACACGCTTCATAAATAGCGCGATGCAGATAAGCGTACCCAGTGCCGCTACCACATAGCTCAAGTGCAGCGGTAGGCCAAAACCGATAGGAGCATAGGCCAAATAGGTAAAGGTGGCCATGGTCATAAAGGTGGCTGGGATTGACGTGATCAAGTGAGGTTTACGCGACAGCACCAGATACATGGTACCTACCCACAGCGCGATAACGGCGGTGGTTTGATTCGCCCATGAGAAGTAACGCCATAGTAGCGTGAAGTCCATATGGGTTAATGCATAGGACACTACAAACAGCGGTAGAGCGACCATGACGCGCTTCATAATCGGCTTTTGATCGATCTTAATGTAATCTGCAATGATCATTCGCGCGCTGCGGAAAGCGGTATCGCCAGAGGTGATCGGCAACACAATAACGCCAAGTACGGCCAGGGTGCCGCCGACAGCGCCAAGCATGGTGGTGGAGACTTCACTCACCACTGCAGCAGGACCGCCCGCCGCCAGCACATCGGAGAGCGACTGGTCGCCGTAGAACAGGCTCATCGCCGCCGCCGCCCAAATCATCGCAATGATGCCTTCGGTGATCATCATGCCGTAAAAGATTTTACGCCCATTGGTTTCATTTTCAGTCGTGCGCGAAATAATCGGCGTTTGGGTGGCGTGAAAGCCGGAAAGCGCACCACACGAGATGGTTAAAAACAGCAGCGGAAAAATGGGGGCTGCTTCAGGATGCATGTTCTGGAAGGAGAGCTCTGGAATGGGGGCGCCCGTCACAATCAAGCCAATACCAATACCCGCCGCACTAAACAGTAGTAGTGCACCGAAGTAGGGGTAGATGCGGCCAATGACTTTATCAATCGGTAGCAGTGTGGCAATCAGGTAGTAAATAAAGATAGCGACAATGATGAGTGTTAACGACAGCGACGTCATATTGGCCAGCAGCGCTGCGGGTGAGGTCACAAAGACCGTACCCACCAGAAGAAGCAGCAGAATCGCAAAGCCATTCACCACGTGCTTCATCGCTTTACCGAGGAACTTACCTGCTAGCTGGGGCAGGTGAGCGCCGTGATTGCGAATCGAGATCATCCCGGTCAGATAATCGTGGACAGCACCAGCAAAGATGCAGCCGACCACAATCCATATAAAGGCAACAGGGCCATAAAGTGCGCCAAGAATAGGACCAAAAATAGGGCCTACACCGGCAATATTAAGTAACTGGATAAGCGAGTTACGCGTGGTATTCATCGGCACGTAGTCGATGTTATCGCGCATGGTGAACGCTGGTGTACGCCGTTTGCGATCGGTCACAAACACGCGCTCAACGAACTTCCCATAGGTAAAGTAGCCCGCTATTAGCAGCAGGATCGATACGATAAAGGTAATCATCTAAGGTACCTAGAGCAGTGAGGGGGATAGGCGAGCATGCTAAGAGCACACAAGAAAGGGCTTCTTTAGCCACGGCGAATGTACAGATAAGCACTATAAAATCACAGTTAGACTTTAGTTGCCCGCAGGCAAAAACGGGCAGCTCAATGGCTGCCCGTTTTGTTTGTTAACAACGATGGTTAATCTACGACTCGACCACGCCGCAGGCCATGCGGGTGCCGCCACCGCCCAGATGTGGCTCATCTGTGTAGGTGTCACCGCCTTCATGAATCATCAGGCTGCGACCCGGCATATCTTCCATACTCAAGCGGGGCGCCAGTACCGGCAGGTTGGCTTCGCCATCCTCATTCACGGTCAGCACCGGTAGGTCACCTAAATGACCTTCACCATACGGGCCTTGGTGGGTGCCTGTTTCCTCGGGGTCATAGTGACCACCTGCGGACAGTGCAGCGGTCATTTCGCCACTGTCGTTTTCGGCAGGATCGCAGCTGGCGTTCTGGTGGACGTGAAAACCATAAACACCGGGCTCAAGATCGGTTAGTGAAGGGGTTAGCAGTAAGCCATGATCGGTATGCTCAAGAGATACGGTGCCGATCGAGTCTTCAACCCCTTCGGCGCTGACCTTGTGCATCTCCACCTCAAGGGTTTCATTGGCTTGCGCCGCCGTGCTGGCGAGCAGCAGCGAAGCGGCAATGGCGGTAAGCGGTGTTGAATAGCGCATAGAGTTTTCTCCTTCCGAATCCATGGAAACGCTGTAGCAGCGTTGCTTATTTAAGGTAGCTGCCGAGCGGTTTCTTCGCCAATTAACCCGACGGATGACATCGGCTCGTCAAGCCGCGACAATAGCCGCCTATTTTTATACTGATATGTTAGTCACCAGCTGTTACCAGGGAGCGTTATGACGCCACTCAACATCCTCTATCAGGATGAGTATCTCGTGGCGGTGCATAAGCCGTCAGGCCTATTAGTGCACCGCTCGGCGTTAGCGCGTGGCGAAACTGAATTTCTGCTCCAGCGGCTTCGCGACCAGCTCGGTAAGCGGGTGTATCCCGTTCACCGGTTGGATCGGCCGACGTCAGGGGTGATCGTTTTTGCGCTCTCTTCAACGATGGCTGGCCTGCTCAGCGAAGCCTTTAGCGAGCGTCAGGTAGAAAAGCGCTACCTAGCCGTGGTGCGGGGTAAAGCACCCGAGAGCGAACGTTTGGACTATCCGCTACGGGAAGAGGACGGCACGCGACCCAAAGCCGAAATGCCTGCCATGCCTGCGATGACCGATATTCGTCGTCTGGATAGCGCCGAGTTGCCGGTACAGGTCGACCGTTACCCGGTGGCGCGTTACTCCTTGGTAGAGGCTCGGCCGCTGACCGGACGGCGCCACCAAATTCGTCGTCATCTTTCACGGCGGGGCTATCCCATTATCGGCGATGCGAAACACGGTAAAAGTGTTCACAACCGCTTTTTTGCCGAGCAGTTGGGCGCGCCGCGCTTACTGCTGGCCGCCACCTATTTAGCCTTTGACCATCCGCTGTTGGCCAAGCGTGTACAATTAAGCTGCGCCTTGGACGAGACCATGATCGCGCTGTTTCATCACCTAGGCTGGGCAGGGCATTTGCCGCTGGATAGCGTACGAACGCCGCCTCTTGCAACACCTTCCGCTCTCCAAGCACTGTGAGTCTGTTTCTATGCCTTTGAACGAGCCATCAACCTCCCTTGCTACCGCCTCAGTTTCTAGCGCCTATTATTCTAGCGACTATGACTTCCGCTTTGGCGGTATTCGGCGCCTCTACGGTCAGCGCGCTGCGGAGGCGTTTCGCCATGCCCATGTAGTGGTGGTCGGGGTTGGCGGCGTGGGTAGCTGGACGGTCGAGGCGCTAGCCCGCTCGGGCATCGGCAAGCTGACGCTGATTGATCTGGACGACGTATGTGTCTCCAACGTCAACCGCCAGCTCCACGCGCTGGATGGCACGATTGGCCAGCCCAAAGTAGACGTGCTGGCCGAGCGCTGCCGCCTGATTGCCCCAGAGATTGAGATCATCGCGGATACCGCCTTCGTCACGCCCACCAACCTGGCCGAGCGCATTCCTGAGGATGCCGACCATGTGGTGGATGCCATCGACAGCGTGATCGCCAAGGCTGCGCTGATCGCCTGGTGCAAGCGGCGCAAAATCCCGATTACCGTGACCGGCGCGGCGGGCGGGCAGACCGACCCGACGCGCATTCAAGTGGCGGATTTGACCCGCACCGAGCACGACCCGCTGCTCTCCAAAGTGCGCTCGCGGCTGCGTCGCGATTACGGCTTCTCCCGCAACCCCAAGCGGCGTTTCTCGGTGGAGTGCGTCTACTCCGATGAGCAGTTGATCTACCCCAGTGCCGACGGCGAAGTGTGCCTGCAAAAGCCCGGCAGCGGCGACGCCACAAGGCTGGACTGCGCCTCCGGCTTTGGCGCCGCGACGTTTCTGACCGGCACTTTTGGCTTTGTTGCCGCCTCCAAAGTGCTGGAGCGCCTCGCCAAGAAAGCGAATCAGCCCGCCGCCACTCAGGCCATCCAAGAGGAAAGCGAATGACCACTCCCGTTCCCGGTATTTACCGCCACTATAAAGGCAGCCTTTACGAAGTAATGGGCACCGCCCAGCACAGCGAAAGCGAAGAACCGCTGGTAGTCTACCGCGCGCTATATGGCGACTACGGTCTTTGGGTGCGCCCGCTGGCGATGTTCATGGAGAGCGTGACGAAAGAAGGGAACACCCAGCCGCGCTTTGCGTTGGAGAAAACGTTCTAGCCCGTATTGATTGCTCCATCGTCGCTCTTATTGTCGCCGCCCCCTGTTAGCAGGGAGGCGGCGTTTTTGTGGTTGTTATTGCTTATATTCCATAGTCAGCTATCTTTATAACAGTTGTTGGCGCTTTGGCGTCAGGCAACCCTACTCAAGTAGCCGGGAGATAAGCATGCAGACCTTTGCCCTTTCTCAAAGCACAGGCACAGGCGCACCTGATGTTGCGGGCTTTTTTGATCCACGTACCTTTAGCATCCAATACATCGTCAGCGACCCTGCCACCAAGCAGTGCGCGATTATTGATCCGGTGCTGGATTTCGACGAAAAGTCTGGCGCAACGGCCACCTTTTGCGCTGACGCGCTGTTGAAATATATCGAGGAAGAGGGACTGAAAGTGGCGTGGATTCTGGATACGCACCCCCACGCAGACCACTTTTCAGCAGCCCAGTACCTAAAACAGAAAACCGGCGCACCGACGGCGATTGGCCAGTACGTGACCAAAGTTCAGGCCCTGTGGAAGGAGATCTACCACTGGCCGGAGATGCCCACCGATGGCCGCCAGTGGGACACGCTGTTTGTCGAGGGCGATACGTTTGCCATCGGTGAGCTCAGCGCCCGCGTGCTGCACTCGCCTGGCCATACGCTGGCCTCCATCACCTACGTAATCGGTGATGCCGCCTTTGTGCATGACACCCTTTTTCAGCCTGATTTTGGGACGGCGCGAGCCGATTTTCCCGGTGGGGATGCCAAGTCCCTATGGAACTCCATTCAGCAGATTCTCGCGCTACCGGGCAATACGCGGCTGTTCACCGGCCACGACTATATGCCCGACGACCGTGAACCGCAGTGGGAGAGCAGCGTCGATGAGCAGCGAGCCAACAACCCGCACTTGGTAGGCAAAAGCGAGGAGGAGTTCATCGCCCTGCGCCACCAGCGGGATGGCGAGCTACCCATGCCCAAGCTGATTTTGCACGCGCTGCAGGTGAATACTCGCGGCGGCCGCTTGCCGGAACCAGAAGCCAACGACAAGCGCTATCTGAAAATCCCCCTGGATGCCCTGGAAGGTGCGGCCTGGGATTGATGTTATCCAAACTAATATGAGGTGTGGTCATGCAAACGAAGCCATTGGAGCCAGGCGTTGAGATCACCTCAGCGCTGACGTTGGATGAGTTGGAGGAGGTAAAAACCCGTGGTTTTCACGCGGTGGTGTGTAACCGCATCGAAGGTGAGAGCGAGGACTTTCCCGACGAGGCGCGCTACCGCGAAAAAGCCGAGCAGCTTGGGCTTGCCTGGGTGCATATCCCCGTGAAGCCAGGTGAGTACAGCGAAGCTGACATCCGCGCCTTTGCTGAAGCGCTTCAACAGCTGCCGCGCCCGCTATTGGCATTTTGCCGCTCAGGTAAGCGGGCCACGCACCTGTGGGCCTACGCCAAGCGTCAGCACGAGCAGTGCGATTTGGCGGAACTGTTTACGGCGGCTCACGCGGCAGGGGTGGACTTGGAAGACCAGCGCCAAGGTCTTGAACGGAGCGCCGAATAAAAAGCGAAGACGCGTGAAACCCTAGTACGAAGGCCCTGTATCAGCAGATACCTATTATGAGACTGCATCATGATCATTGAGCGCTGGGTGCCGCTAATCGGCTGGTTGCGAACCTATCACCGGGGCTTGCTCACGCGGGATGTACTTGCCGCGGTGATCGTCACGCTGATGCTGGTGCCGCAAGCGCTGGCCTACGCCATGCTGGCAGGGTTGCCGCCGGAAATGGGGCTCTATGCCAGCATGCTGCCGCTGGTGCTATACGCCATCTTTGGCACCAGCGCGAGTTTGGCGGTAGGGCCGGTGGCGGTGGCAGCACTGATGACTGCCTCGGCGCTGAGCAGTTTTGCCGCGCCGGGCAGCCCGGAGTATATCGGTGCGGCGCTGGTGCTGGCCGCGCTCTCTGGGCTGATCCTTATCGCCATGGGCGTGCTTCGGCTGGGCTTTTTAGTCAACTTTCTCAGCCATCCGGTGATCTCTGGGTTTGTGACCGCCTCGGGGATTTTGATCGCGATCAGCCAGTTGAAGCACATTTTTGGGGTCGAAGCATCCGGCCATAACGTGGTGGAACTGCTGCGTGCGCTATTGGGCCAGTGGCAGCAGGTGAATGTCATCACGCTGCTGATTGGTCTTGGTGTTTGGGCGTATCTATGGGTGTGTCGCAAGCGCTTGAATGGCTGGCTGACCAAGCTGGGAATGCCTGCCAGCTGGGCAGGGTTAATCGTCAAAGCTGCGCCTATTTCGGCCGTGGTAGTGACCACCCTGTTGGCCTGGGGCTTCCAACTAGAGCAGCGCGGGGTCGATGTGGTGGGCTTTGTGCCCAGTGGCCTGCCTGCCATTACGCTGCCGAGCTTGCATCAATCGCTGTGGCTCGGCCTGCTGCCGGCGGCGCTGCTGATCAGTTTGGTAGGGTTTGTAGAGTCGGTGTCCGTGGCGCAGACCCTGGCCGCCAAGCGCCGTCAGCGTATCGACCCCAACCAAGAGCTAATTGCGCTCGGCATGGCGAATCTTGGCGCTGGCATTAGCGGCGGCTCGCCAGTATCGGGCGGTTTTTCACGCTCGGTGGTCAATTTTGAAGCCGGGGCGGCAACGCCGCTGGCGGGGGCTTTTACCGCGCTTGGGATTGTGTTGGCGACGCTGCTACTCACCGATCTGCTGGCCTTTTTACCCACCGCAACGCTGGCCGCCACGATTATCGTGGCAGTGGGGACGTTGATTGATTTGCCTGCGGTAAAGCGAACCTGGCAATACTCCCGAAGCGATGGCATTGCGATGGTCGCTACTTTGCTGCTGACCCTTCTGCACAGCGTGGAAGTGGGCATTATCAGCGGGGTGGTGCTCTCGCTGGGGCTACACCTTTACCGCACTAGCCAGCCCCATAGTGCGGTGGTAGGGCGGGTGCCGGGCACCGAGCATTTCCGGAATGTGAAGCGCCATCAGGTAGAAACCGACGAGCATGTGGCCATGCTGCGCATCGATGAAAGCCTCTATTTTGCCAACGCTCGCTATCTCGAAGATACCATCATGGCGTTGGCCGCACGGTCGCCGTCGATCAAGCACATTGTGCTCACCTGTCAGGCAGTAAATGTCGTCGATGCTTCGGCCCTGGAGAGCCTGGAGGCGATCAACGGTCGGCTGAAAGACGCCGGGGTCACGCTTCACCTAGCCGAGGTGAAAGGGCCGGTAATGGACCGACTTAAACACACGGCGTTTTATCACGAAATCACCGGCCAAGTGTTCTTTACCACCTATGACGCCTGGCGGGCGCTGGCGCATCCGGCCAGTGCAAATCAGCTACCGGCCACATTGCCCTAGCATGCTGTTGTTGATTGGAGAAAACAGCGTGAACGCGTTAGGTTAGCCGCTGATGCCTTGACGACTCTCCAGGAAATGGCCATGACCTCAGCTTCGCCGCAGCAGACGCTAAAAACAGTATTCGGTTTTGACGACTTTCGCGGCGGCCAGCAGGCAGTGGTATCGCACGTCTTGAAGGGCCACTCCACGGCAGCCATTTTTGCCACCGGGGCGGGAAAATCGCTCTGTTATCAGCTTCCTGCGCTGCATCTGCCGCACCTTACACTGGTGGTGTCGCCATTGCTTGCTCTCATGCAGGATCAGCTCGCCTTTCTGCAAGCCCGCGGCATTGCCGCAGCAAGTATCGACTCCACCCAAGAGCGCGATGCCACCCGCGATGTCATGGAGCGGGCTAAACGCGGCGAACTGAACATCCTCATGGTCTCGGTAGAGCGGTTGAAAAACGAGCGCTTCCGGAATTTTCTTTGTCAGGTACCGATATCACTATTGGTCGTCGATGAAGCCCACTGCCTCTCCGAGTGGGGGCATAACTTCCGACCTGATTATCTCAAACTGCCGGATTACCAGCGTGAGTTTGCCATTCCCCAGGTATTGCTGCTCACTGCCACCGCTACTCCAGCGGTGATTGCCGATATGCGCGAAAAGTTTGCCATCGCCCCAGAACATATCGTAACTACCGGCTTTTATCGCCCAAACCTTGAGCTGCTGGTAGCGCCGGCCATGGAAGATCGCCAGCAGCAGCTTGTTGAGTGGCTAAGGCCGCAGATGCAGCCGGGCAGCGAAGCGCCGACGATTATCTATGTGACACTCCAACAGACGGCAGAACAGGTCGCCAGCGCCCTGAAGGCTCAGGGCATCGCCGCTCAGGCGTACCACGCGGGGCTGGACTCCCAGCGGCGGGACGAGATTCAACGTCAGTTCATGAGCAGTGAGTCGCCCTGCATCGTGGCCACCATTGCCTTTGGCATGGGCATTGATAAGGGCAATATTCGCAACGTGGTGCATTATGACCTGCCTAAATCCATCGAGAACTACAGCCAGGAGATTGGCCGGGCAGGGCGCGATGGGCTGCCTTCCACCTGCCTAACCATGGCCGGGCGTGACGGCCTGCGGGTACTGGAGAACTTTGTCTACGGTGACACGCCGGAATACAGCGGCATTGTTCGATTGCTTGAGGAGATCGCATCCGCCGCCAACACGCCAGACCGCCAGTGGGAAGTGCTGCTCAACACGCTTTCCCGCGATACCAATATCCGTCTCCTGCCGCTTAAGACGCTGCTGGTGCGGCTGGAAATGCATGGGGTGATTGCACCGCGTTTTGCGTTTCTGGCCGAGTATCGGCTGCGTTATCACATCGAGCCGGTGGCGTTGGTGAGCCGTTTCGAAGGCGAGCGGGCGGCCTTTGTGCGTCTACTGGTTGACCATATCCCCATTGCTCGCACCTGGGGCACGGTAGATTTCGAGCGCTTGCTTCGCGCGGGACAGGCACAGCAGGTCGATGCCTCCCGCAGCCGGGTGATCACCGCGCTTGAGTACTTTCAGGATAAGGGCTGGCTGACCCTGGAAGGCAAGCGGATGACGGATGTGTATGAGATCTGTCAGTCGACTGTTGCGATAGAAGCGCTGGCTCGCCAGCTATACGACGACTGCCTGAGTCGTGAACGCATCGAGATAGAGCGGCTACAGGCGATGTTGGCGCTCTTTGAGTCGGAGAGCTGCCTGACGCGGCGATTAGCGGAGCACTTCGGTGATCGCACGTTTGACACGCCATCCGACACCGAGCAGGGCCGCTGCGGGCATTGCTCGGTATGTTACGGTCAACCCGTAACGCTACCGGACGCGCCGCCGCAGCCTGTACCGAGCAATGCGGAGTTTCAGTACTATGCCGCTCCGTTCATTCAGCGGCACACTGAGCAGTTCGGTCAGCCTCCCAGCGCGCATCGGCTGGCGCATTTTCTATGTGGTCTAACCATGCCCGTGTTTACCCCGCTCAAAGCCCGTCGCCTTGAGGGCTTCGCCGTGTTTGAGCAGCGCGCCTATCCACAAGTGCGTGAGTGGGTGGCGAGTAGGCAAAAAATTAATGGCTAACAAACCTGAACTCAAGCAATAAGTTCAGCAAAACAGGATTTTAGGACTAAGCTTTGGAGTTGTCGTACCTTCCTAGCCAGGGAATAAATAATGAGTTAGGCGCCTGGGTGCTAACACTCGGAGCCATACTTCGCCAAGGGAACCGAAATGCTAGCTATTCAACCAACCGACAACAGCCAAAAGCTCAGCTTAACCTCTGCCTTGCCCGACTTTATACGCGAAGGGCTTAATAACTGGTTGGATGCAGACTCTGAGTGCAACACTCGTTAATGAACAGCGGGTGGATTGTCTTGATGCTTCGCTAACAGCTCACCCAGCACTTCAATCGGACACCTAAAGTCAAATCGCTTCCGAGGTCGCATATTCAGCTGTAGCGCAATAGCATCTAGCTCTTCTTGAGTGTGCCGAGAGAGATCGGTTCCTTTCGGTAAATACTGTCGTATCAGGCCGTTGATATTTTCATTGCTACCCCGTTGCCATGGGCTATGTGGATCACAAAAGTAGATAGCAACGCCCGTTGCCTGGGTGATGTCCGCATGTTTGGCCATTTCCCGCCCCTGGTCGTACGTCATGCTTTTACGCGCCGCTAGCGGCATCCGGTTGAGCGCTGCGCTAAACCCTTCCACCGCCGAGGTGGCCGTTGCATCGTTGAGTTTGGCTAGAATGACGTATCCACTGCTTAGTTCGACTAGCGTGCCAACCGCAGAGGCATTGTTCTTACCTTTGATTAAGTCGCCTTCCCAGTGTCCTGGCATGGCACGCCTTTCGATCTCTGGTGGTCGAAGGTGGATGCTCACCATATCGGGTATTTGCCCACGCCGATCAACCTGGCCACGACGAGGTTTACGCGTTGATTTACCTTGGCGAAGGCAGTGGATCAACTCTTTCTTAAGCTCACCCACAGGTAACGCGTAAATGGCGCTGTAAATCGTCTCGCGACAAACGTAAGCATCTTCAAATCGGGGCATGATCATGCGTCGGAGCTTGCCTGCGATTTGCTCTGGAGACAAGCGGTGGCGGAGCATATACATGACCAGCTCAAAGCGACCACTGCCCAGAAGCAGCTTGGGCTTAGGGCGGCAAGCAACACGCCTAGCACAACGATGGGTGTGTGCATGACGAGCATGGTAAGTACCGCGCTGAGTTTGATTGCGACGTACTTCGCGGCTGATGGTGGATGGAGATCGTTGCAGCATATTGGCTATTTGTCGGAGGCTCATCTCCTGCCAAAGGCTGACCTGAATGGTGGAACGCTCTTCGATACTGAGTTCTGTATAAGCCATAAATCCAACACCTTACTAAAATTTTAAGGTGTTGCACTCAGTTTCTGCGGCCAAGCTGCTTCACTCTACCGACACTACCGTCAGCCGCGATTAAAGTGCTCGACGTTGCTCGCTCGCCAAATGCGAGTGTGAAGGCCTATGCGGAGGCCATTCAAACGGACCCCATACTAACCATACGTTTATTGGCGCTGGCCAACAGCGCTTATTACGCTCGTAGTGCACCGACCATCCATACTTGCCAAGAGGCGGTGGCGCGTGTTGGCTTAGACACTACCTTAGCCACCACGCTAAGTTTTAACTTGTTCAAACATAAAGACCAAGCTGCTTATTTGCAGCAGGTATGGAGTCGCTCTTTAATCGCTGCTATTGCGGCGCGTTACATGGCAGAGCAATTGTGTCCTGGGGAAGCAGGGTTTGTGTTTACGGCAGCACTTCTGCAAGACATAGGGGTATTGGCGCTAAAAGCACTTTATCCTGACGATGTTGAAGCCATCTATGAGCCGCTACCAACGCACCACTCCGACCTTAGCCATTCAGAGCAACTGCTGTTTGGCTGCGATCACGCTACCGTAGGTGCTTGGCTAGCAGCAAAATGGGGTGTTCCCACTCATCTTGCCGAAGCGATTGGTACCAGTCATGCGGATTATGCTTCCGCCCCAATAGACTTATTCTGTGTGCGCCTTTCTGGGCATATCGCCGATGCTTGGCTTGCCCCTTCTCCTGCCCATTCGTTGGTCAGTGTAATGCGCAAGCTTAAAAGCCACACAAAAGCCCAGCAAATCGAACTTGCTGCACTGCTCTCCACTATTGAAAAGCAGCTTCCCTCATTAGCAGATGTCCTAGAAATTACGGCCCCAAAAAACCAGGATAGCGAAGAATTATTAGCGGAAGCACAGGATCTCTTGTTCCAACAAACATTGGCTTTGAATGCGCGCTTAGAACAGCAGCAGTCAGAGCTAGCAAACCTGCTTGAGCGTCAAAGCGAGTTAGAAGTCCGCAGCCGCATAGACCCGCTCACAGGGCTGGCTAATCGTGGATGGTTGGAAGAACAATTGGGCGAACATTTTGCCCAATGCCGGGAGGAGGGGCGAGCTCTTTCGGTGGCGTTTATTGATTTAGACCATTTTAAAACGATCAATGACCGATACGGGCACTTGGTGGGGGACGTGATACTAGAAAACTTTGGAAAGCTCATCAGGAGGCTTATAAAAGATAGCGACCTAGCCGGACGTTTCGGTGGGGAAGAATTCATGATCATAATGCCTGATGAAGACGCCGATTCCGCCCAACTGTTAGCGAAAAAAGTAGCACATCAACTGGCTGAACAGCCTATCGCCTATGTGGAAAGTCAGCCTATCCATGTCACCGTTTCTATCGGTATTGCTTGCCTCAGCGACGGTGGTTTTGCCAATAGCCGAGAGCTTATGAATGCAGCCGACCAAACCATGTATTTTGTTAAACACAGTGGTCGCTGTGGCATTGCGATATATGGCCACTAACTAAAGGCGAATATTAACGTTATTGGAAGTATAAAGGCATAGTGAGCTTCATGATTTACCACTTTAGAGAGAGGCCGCGGCCTCTCTCTTTTGTTTTTCATCACTCCAGTGGCTACTCCCAGGAAGGGAACGGGTCAGATAATCTCTCCCACGCTTCCGTACCTTCCAGCAGTTCTACCTCGCTTAACAGGCAGTCGTCCAGCGCTTCGCGCATCTGGGCTTGATCCAGGTTCTGGCCGATAAAGACTAGCTCCTGGCGCATATCGCCAAACGGCTCCTGCCATTTTTCCATAATAAATTGGCGCGTTTCTGGATCGGTTGGCCAACGCTCTTCGGGAATGGCTTTCCAGAATACGCCAGCGGGGCCGTGGTGGGCGATGCCACCTGCCTGGCTCCACTGACCAGCGGCCTGGGGGCGAGTAGCCAGCCAGAAGAAACCTTTGGAACGTAACAGGCCTTTGCCGAACCACTCCTGGTTGAGTAAATCGTGGAATTTCTGCGGATGGAAGGGCCGACGGGCGTGGTAAGCGAAGCTGCCAATGCCGTACTCTTCGGTCTCAGGCACATGCTCGCCGCGCATCTCCTTTAGCCAGCCCGGTGCTAACTGGGCACGCTCGAAATTGAACTTGCCGGTATCCAGCACTTTATCCAGCGGCACGCCGCCTTGGGTGATCGGCACCAGCTCCGCATCGGGGTTCAGCGACCGCAAAATTGCTTTTAGTGAATCCAGCTCTTTTTCGTTAATCAAATCGGTTTTGCTGATGAGCAGCACATCGCAGAATTCGATTTGATCAACCAGCAGGTCGGCGACGTTACGCTCATCCTCTTCACCCAAGCTTTCACCGGCTTCTGCTAGGCTTTGCGCTTCGCGGTACTGCTCAAGAAAGTTGGCCCCATCGACAACGGTCACCAGGGTATCTAACCGGGCAACGTGGGAAAGGCTCTGGCCGCTTTCATCTTCAAAAGTGAAGGTTTCCGCCACGGGCAACGGCTCGGAAATCCCAGTGGATTCAATCACCAGATAATCGAATTTTCCTTCTCTGGCCAGCTGGCTGACTTCTTCCAGCAGGTCTTCGCGCAGGGTGCAGCAGATGCAGCCGTTACTCATCTCTATCAAGCGCTCTTCAGAGCGGTTCAGAGCAACATCTCTATCCAGCGTCGATTCGCCAGGGCCACCGCGCACCAGTGCACCATCAATGTTGATCTCACTCATGTCGTTAACGATCACTGCCACCCGACGACCTTCACGATTGGCCAAAATATGGTTGAGTACGGTGGTTTTACCAGCACCTAAAAAACCCGAAAGCACGGTGACGGGTAGGGGAGAAAACGCAGTCATTGCTAGCACGCCTCTAAACACATTTATGTTATGTGATAATATAACAATAAAGAGGCGTTTAGATAAAGGCTTGTTTTGGTAACTAAGTATCAGCGCTTATATTGCGTGGGACAGTAGCCGCGTAGAACATCCGGTGAACGCAACGCGGTATGCTTTGTCGCGCGGCCGGTGACGCGTTTACGCCATAGGCGAAACGAAGCGGGTTTGAGCTGGTGACGCATTACCTCTATGACATCCGGTTCGGCTAAACCAAACAGCGTTTCAATCGCTTCAAATGGCGTTCGGTCTTCCCAGGCCATCTCGATAACGCGTGACTGCTCGTCATCGGGTAAGCGACGAAAGCGTTTAACGGGTGCTTTTGGCATCGATCACCTCGATGTATTTGAAGGGTGGGCATTTAGGTGGCGGGCAGTGTAACGCTTTTTCACATACCAGCGTAACGCATCGATCACGATGAACAGCGCAAGGCTGACGCCTAAAACGGGTAGTGCCAGACCTAGCGCGATAGCAACTAACAGCACGCTGAGCTTGGCTTGGATCGGGAGCAGTAACCA
Organism: Halomonas sp. NYA30; assembly: GCF_976980765.1. NCBI lineage: Bacteria > Pseudomonadati > Pseudomonadota > Gammaproteobacteria > Oceanospirillales > Halomonadaceae > Halomonas > Halomonas sp. NYA30. Next base: position 631,631 of record NZ_OZ334477.1, read on the forward strand.
TGGCTCTGAAACCGTGGGAAAACGCTGACCACTCGCTGTGCGCAGACGCCGCCATGCCATGGCGTACCCCCATCCCATTAGCGTCACAAGCCCGGCAGCGATCACTGCCAGCACTACTTGATTAACCAAGCCAAATAGAACCCCCATATGCAGGTCAATCCCCCAGCGAGTGAGCTTGGCGGCCAAAGGGAAGGTGGCAAAGTCGGTTTGATCGGTCACCGCCATGCTGTGCGGATGCAGCGCGACCTGGTCTACCTGGGTGGGCCAGCGCCGATCAACTTCTGCTACCCGCCAAGCCTGGTTTTCACTGGCCGGAGGGGATAGCTGGAGGCGGCTAGCCGTTAAACCTGCTGCTTGTGCTGCACTCAACGCGCGATCAAAATCTTCTAAAGTGATGGTCGAGGAAACCATTGCCATATGACGGTGATGCTCGGCATGTTCGTCGGGGGTTTGGTCGTCAGTGTCGATTAGCGCCGTTGAGGCGCTAGGTGTGTTCCAACCCCAGACATTGCGCAGCTCGGCAATATTGCCCCCCGCCCATTGCGACCAAGTAAGCCCCGTCGCCGAGAAGAACAGCAGTCCGATGGCAAGTACCAATCCTAGCGTGGCGTGACGTCGCCGGGTTGTATGGGCTGCAGAAAGCGTTTTCAGCGTATGGCGTTGCCGCATCCACAATATGACGCCACCCAGAGCAGAAAGCCAAAGCCAAGACGCGGCTAATTCGCTGTAAAGGCGCCCTACATCGCCCATCAGCAGTTGGCGGTGAAAGTGATCAATCGCTGTGCGTAGCGGCAAGATACCGCTGGTACCGTAGACCGTTGTGTCGCCGGTTACTTTCAGGGTAATGGGATCGATAAACAGCGCCCGATGTTCAGAAGGCCCCAGTCCTGACTCGCTAAACATCAGCCGGGTGGTGTCGCCTAAAGCCGGTGCAGGGCGCACCGCGCTGGGCAAGGTTGGGGCGCCCAGGTGCCGCTGGGCAGCAGCGATCTGTTCAGCAAGTGACTGAGGCTCACCCTGCGTAACGCCATACAGGGTGTCATGATAGAGCCACTCTTCAAGTGGTGGGCTGAGTAAGTAAGCGATACCAGACAGCGCCGCGATAAGAATAAAAGGGCCGACGAAGAGGCCAATATACAGGTGTAAGCGGCTAAGCAGGGCAAAAAGCAGCTTACTGGTGAGGTGAGAGGGGTGGGCTGTCATTGGCTTGAATCAGAGTGGTATCGGTAAATTAGCCAGACAGCTTAGATAGTTTAATTAGCAACCGCTAGCCTGTGCATAGCGGTAAATAGTCACATGTTTAGCGGCTAGAAGGAGCGGGCTTGACGGCCAGGACCGCACGGAACAGACCATTCATTAGTACCGGTTCGTCGTGGCGAATCTGAAACCCAGCTTCGCTGAGCAGTGGCTGTGCTTGGCGCGTAATATCGGTGGCAAGCGCTGAGGTTAGATGGTTCAACAGACGTCGGCCTGCCCCAGCAGGCTGTTCATCTGGCTGGAACTTATCCATCACACACAGCTGGCCGCCGGGTTTAAGCACACGGTGCGCCTCTGCAAGCCCTCGCTGTGGGTTGGGCATGACCGCAATAATAAGATGCATGATAACGGCGTCAAAGTGCTCGTCGGGGTAATTGAGCGCCTCGGCATCCATCACCCGGCACTCCACATCGCGGCGTAGCGTTTCAGCCCGTTTAGCCGTGCGTTTAACCATGGCTGGGGCTAAGTCGGTGGCGTGTAATTCGATATCCTGCGGCAGAAAAGGCAGGTCTAGCCCTGTACCGGCGCCGACCAATAACACCCGCATACCTGGCTCCCAATCCACCTGGTCTAGCGCAATACGCCTTGGCCTGCGGAAAGCACGAGCAGCAACCACATCATAAAAAGGGGCGTAAGCGGTATAGCGCAGGCGGTTCCAAGCAGTCGTGTTGAACATAACGCCTCTTTGCAGCGCAACGCTGCGATGGCTGAATAGCAAAACCTGACTATTTACATCAGGCTTTTCTATAGCATAAAAATGGTTGTGCAACCAATAGGACGCATCAGTGTTTTAAAATTGTTTTATGAAAGAATCCTGGAATAGAAGTGTAATACATTAAACACCAATAATGTGCATTCAATTTGTTTAATTTGTTGTTGAGATAATGGGAAAAGTCATAATTACCTTTATAGGTTTGTATAGCGATTGCCACGATATAATTGATATTAAGATGACAAGAATATACGCTTGCCATCTTATACAGTTACCCTTGCTGTAGGCGCGCAGTTAAATTCTCCACTATATCCATCACAAGTTGTCGGTCATTTTGGTTTAAAGGTGCTAGAAGCTGCTTCATCCTGCTTGACTGGTCATCAATATGAAAGCTTGCTTGACCGAGTAATTCTGCAGCTTCGCAATTAAAAACCTCCGCAAGTTCTATTAGACGCACAATATTGGGTATCACCCGCCCGCGCTCAATGCGAGAAACGGCTTCATTGCCAACGCCTAAGCGCTCAGCGACTTCTTCTTGAGTCATTTGACTGCGAACCCTCTGTTTGGCAATGGCTCTGCCAATACTGCCTGCGAGCCGATCCTGTTCTGTTTTATTCACAACGTCCTCCATTAGACCTAAATGGTTGAGGAACGACCTATTGACATGAAGGGCTGTTTGGGTTGAATATCAACTTCTAAGGTTGGTTTGGATGATAAAGGTAACTTTTTGTTTCATATGGTTTCTGCTTGAGGTGTTAGTGTTGGTAGAAATAAGTTTAATTGGGCGTTTGAAAAAGAAAAAAGCCTAAATGCACAGGGTTAAGCCTGGAAGTTTGAAGCGGATAGGTTTATGCCGCAAAGAAACAAAAATTTTATGACAACGTTTAATCATAAAGTATGAGTTAATTTTGGCAGTGCTGAGCTTCTAGCTGGAAGGTTTTAAAAGTGAATAGATGTCAGAGATCTGATTTTTTCATTAACGCTTTTGAAGACTAAGTAGATGCTGGAATATTTTATAAGGCGTGTATGAGTGAGGTTTTCAAAAATGCTGTTCAGAAAGAGCTGGCAAGTAGCTTGATTTTGGCACGACTAATCCGAAGGCGTTTAATAACATGTCCCCTACCTCGGCACCAGAAATTTTTCGACAGTTAGCGGATAAGCTGTCTTACGTCAGCGAAGAGGGTTTTTTTCACCACCTTGTGAGGTTCTTAGCGGATATTCTCAAGGTGGACCATGCCGTTGTAGAGCATATCGATAGCCATCATGAAATGGCGACCACGCTGGCCATGTGGTCACAGGAAGCGTTCAGCGAGGGGGCTACTTATGCTTTGAAAGCCACGCCATGTCAACAAGTAGCTGACCTCTCAACATATTTTATTTCCTCTCGGGTTTGCCAGCACTTCCCGAATGATAAGCGGCTAAATTTACTCAACGTTGAAGGATATTGGGGCATCGCTATCACAGCGCCTGATGGCAGATTGTTAGGCGTTATTGCGCTGATGCACTCCTCTCCTTTGGTACTACCTATATATGCCGATGACGTATTACGTATTGCTTCTGCGCTGGCAGGGGCTGAGCTGGCACGTCAGTTAGCGGAAAGCCATACCCAAGAGCGGCTACTGTATAAGAAGCGGGCATTGCAGCGTATTGGTCGGCACAATGAAACTCTGGTTCATACCATTAATGAACAGCAACGCTTTCAGCAAGCTGTTGTTAGCGTTGCAACAGCGGTCTCAGCAACAAGTGGCGATGCATTTCTGCATCAACTGACCGCCCATATGGCGGAGGCGCTGTCTGCCGACGTGGGTTTTATCGCGTTATTAGATGAGCACGATTCTGATATCGCGCATACCTTAACGCTATATGTAAATGGTCAGCTTCAGGATAATTTCGCCTATTATTTGCCTGGGGTTCCCTGCCATAAGGTGATGGTTGAGCAGGAGTGTATCGTTCATGAAGGAGCCGCCATCATGTTGCCTAAAGAGAGCAACGGGGCACTGAGCTGGGTGAACGGCTATGTAGGGCGTCGGCTTGATAACAGTCATGGTCAGCCGATGGGCCTTATTGGCGTCATGTTTAAAAAGCCGCTAGACGATGTGGATATCGTGCGTAATGTGTTGCAGATATTTGCGGCGCGGGCAGCGTCAGAGCTTGAGCGTCAGCGAGACGAAGTACGAATACGCCAATTAGCCTTTTGTGATCCTGGCACTCAATTGCCTAATCGGGCCGCTTTTATGCGCCACTTAGAGCGAGTCTTCGCCGATACGCAGATCCCTGAACTGGCGCTATTGCTGCTGGATCTGAATCATTTTAAAGAGATCAACGATACCGCAGGGCACGATTTGGGCGATTTAGTCCTTAAGGCCGTTGCTAGCAACTTTGCTGCGTCGTTAACGAAGGATGAGTTTTTGGCCCGATTAGGGGGTGATGAGTTTGTCGTCGTTTGCCCTGGAGTAGGAGCGATTGGTGCGTTAGCTGCCGCTCAGCGGCTGTGCGATAGCATTGCATACCCAATGCTGGTTGAGGAGCACTCCTTTGTACTCTCAATGGGCATCGGTATTTCGCTTTATCCCCAGCATGCGGCAACGCCCTTGGAGCTTTTGAAGCATGCTGACATCGCCATGTATCAGGCTAAACGGCAAAAACTTTCCACCTGTGTATTTGAACCCTGGATGGGGCGCGTCGTCGCTGAGCAGTTGAATATCGCCAAGCGCTTAGCGTCCGCTATTGCAGAAAAACAGTTAAGCTTGCACTTTCAGCCCCAGGTGGATTTAAACAGTGGCCAGTTGATTGGTGCCGAAGCGCTGTGCCGGTGGCACGATGAAGAGCTTGGCGACGTATCGCCGGGTAAATTCATTCCCATTGCCGAAGAGCGTGGGATGATTGTAGCGCTTGGTTATTGGGTGATTGAAGAAGCTTGCCGACAGCTGGCTGAGTGGCGGGCGCAGGGCTATTCCATGCCGGGGCAGCTAGCGATCAATATTGCCGCCCAGCAGTTCGAGGAAGAAAACTTGGTCGCCAACCTGCTCGATAGCTGTGCTAGTTTCAGCATCGAGCCCTCGCAACTTAGCTTGGAAATTACCGAAAGCGGCATCATGGAAAATCCTGAAAAAGCGATCGCCATGACCGAAGTATTAAAGGGAAAGGGGTTGGGGCTATCTATCGATGATTTTGGCACCGGCTACTCATCGCTTGCCTACCTGAAGCGCTTTGCCGCCGATAAAATAAAAATCGATATCTCCTTCGTCCGCGATATGCTCACTAGTGACAATGACCGTGTCATCGTGGCGACGATTATTGCCATGGCAAACACGCTAGGGCTTGAAACCATTGCCGAAGGTATTGAAAGCCAAGATCAAATCGCCGCCTTGCTTTCACTTGGCTGCAGCCAAGGGCAAGGTTACTACTTTGACCGGCCACTGGCCGCTGAGCAGTTTGTGCAGCGCTGGCTCTGCTAATCTAACAGGAAGAGATTGGTTAAGTATTTGCGAAGGGTTTTCGCAAAACTACGGCTTGTAACCGACCACCCGCTTAATGTAGCGCCTCTCCACGCGGTTCAACATATTGAGTAAGTTCTAATTTTTTGCCTCAGTCCTTTCAAAAAGCTCGGTCAGTCAGGGTGCCAAGTAGTCTAGACTCATGCTATACCTAAAATGTAATCTAATCTTTACATGCGTGCATGGTGTGTATTTTGGCGATAGCGAGCAATAGCAGAAGGACGCAATTAGCTGATCGAATGGTCTCTAACGTATGTCGATTCGGCAAATAAGCGTATTTGAATTCAGTCAAAGGATTGTACAGGAGGATTACGCTAAATGAGTGGATCGACCCCGCTAAGCAAATTTTCACGCCGCAACGATTTTTTTTCGCTAGCCGCTCTAGGCGGGCTGCTGGTTGGAAGCTTCCCTCTTGAGGCTTTTGCGTTTGGTTTTGATGATGTCGCTAGAAAAGCAGAAGAGCTAGCCCAGCAGGGCTATCGTGCTCCAGAAACGTCGTTGCCCAATGAGCTGCGCGAGCTCAGCTTTGCGGAATATGCGCAAATACAGTACAAGCGAGATCGTGACGTGTGGAGCGGTAGAGGCGCACCTTTCACCCTGAGCTTTATCCATGAAGGGATGCATTACGACAGCGCTATCCAATTAAACAGCATTGATCAGGAAGGCGAGGTTCATGGCTTTGCGTACAACCCTGATGACTTCACTTACGGTGACTTAGGCATCTCCGACGAAGTGAAGAACAGCGATGGCGTTGGTATTGCCGGTGTCAGGATCAACCATGCGCTCAATGAAGGTGGTCGCAATGAGGAGATGATGGTCTTTCTGGGGGCAAGCTATTTCCGCGCTATTGGCGGAGGGCAGGTTTATGGGCTTTCAGGGCGCGGTTTGGCCGTTGATACAGGGCTACCTTCGGGCGAGGAGTTTCCTCACTTTACAGAAATGTGGATCATCGAACCTAGCCCAGAAAGCCAGTACTTGACGATTTTTGCCCTGCTTGATTCGCCTAGCGTTACTGGCGCCTACCGCTTCGTGCTGCGTCCTGGAGAAGACACCTTAGTCGACGTGCAATCGCGGCTATATTTGCGCCGGGCGGTCGAGAAATTGGGGATAGCACCGCTCACTAGCATGTACCTTTATGGCCCGGAGCAGCCCTCTTCGACACAACACTATATCCCGGCAATTCATGATTCTAATGGCCTATTAATCAATGATGCGCAGAATGGTTGGACATGGCGCCCGCTAGCCAATCCAGCCAGATTGATGATGAATCGTCAGGCAACGCCTCAGTTACGCGGTTATGGCCTGATGCAACGGGGTCACAATTTTAGCGATTATCAGGATATTGCCGCACGCTATGACCTGCGCCCAAGCGCTTGGGTTGAGCCACAAAATGAATGGGGGGCCGGTAGTGTTGAACTGATCCAGATTCCGACGGACAACGAGACCAACGACAACATCGTTTCGATGTGGCTGGCTGATGAAGCGCATGACCCTGAAACCCCGCTGGCGTTCGATTACCGTATTACGTTCACAACCGATGAAAGCCGTCACCTTGACCCTCAGCTTGCGTGGGTTGAAGAAACACGTCGCTCACGGGGAGAGGTGGTCCGCGATAACCTGGTGCGCGAGCCCGACGGTACGCTCGCTTTCGTCCTCGATTTTATCGGGCCCTCGCTTTCCGGTATCGGCAGCGATGCTAATATGACCGTTGAAGCAAGCGTTGGCGATAATGGCGAACTAGCCAATAGTCGCGTTGTTCATAACCCAGCGACCAACGGCTGGCGTGTATTTGTCAACGTGAAGCGCAGTAATGGCAGCCAGCCGTTGGATATCAGGGCCAAGCTAATGCTCGATGGCAAGCAAATGTCCGAAACGTGGTACTACAGGCTGCCCGCTAATGGCTGAAACAATATCTCCCTCCCAGGCAGCGCCAACGGATCTGTATTTAGAGCGATTGGCGTTGGAAACCCAGGATCGTAAGGAGCGCTACACGCTATTAGTCGGTGACCTTGATAAACACGATATGGCTTCGCTACATGCTGCGTTGGGTGGAGATAGCGAGGGTGAAGGTGATTGGCAGAATAAAAATAGTGATGATCCAGCGGCCTTATCAGTGGGCCGACGCCTGGCGCTTGCCTATGCAGAGCCGCCGCTAGCGCCACCAGACGTGCTAACGACAGATGCTTCCAACATTACGCGACTGCGAACGGCGCCACCGATGAAACGAACGCCATTGGCGCCCCAGAAGTGGTCGACCAATCCTTTCGTCAATATTGGGCGACGTTTCAAGCGCTGGGCTAACGGTGATTTTCGAAAGCGCAGAAGAGAGTCACCCTCCGCGTCCTGGAAGTGGGTCGCCAGAAGGCGTCGTTGGATTTTGCTGGTGTTGATTTTCGGTCAAAGTATCATCGCTGCCAATCAGATGCGTACCGTACTCCCCGGCCAGGGCCTGCAGTGGCTTGAGGTCACTATTCTGTCGCTGTTTGTGCTGCTGTTCGCCTGGGTGTCCGCGGGATTTTGGACCGCTTTGATGGGATTTTTTCAGCTATTACGAAGCCATGATCGCTACGCCATTGACAGCGAAGTGGGCGACGAGCCGATTGATGATGAAGCGCGCACAGCACTGCTGGTGCCGATCTGTAATGAGGATGTTGCCAGAGTGTTCGCCGGCGTGCGCGCCACCCTGGAGTCCCTGCGCAGTACAGGCAATGACCGGCATTTCGATATCTTCATCCTGAGCGATACGTCCGATCCCGATATTGCTATTCAAGAAACCTACGCTTGGCTGGGGTTGTGTCGTGACCTGAATGCTTTCGGCCAAGTTTACTATCGCCGTCGACAGCGCCGTGTCAAACGCAAGAGCGGTAATCTGGACGATTTTTGCCGCCGGTGGGGAGCGCTATATCGTTACATGGTGGTGCTGGATGCCGATAGTGTCATGAGCGGCAAATGCCTGACCCGGTTGGTGCAAATGATGGAGGTGCACTCGAGGGTTGGCATTATCCAAACAGCGCCACGCGCTTCGGGGCGCCTCAACCTGTACGCTCGCATGCAGCAGTTTGCGACGCGGGTTTACGGGCCGCTATTTACCGCTGGGCTCCATTTTTGGCAACTGGGCGAGTCGCACTACTGGGGCCATAACGCGATCATTCGTCTGGCCCCGTTCATGCAGCACTGCATACTGGCGCCGCTGCCCGGTAAGGGCTCCATGTCCGGTGAGATATTATCCCATGACTTTGTCGAAGCAGCGCTGATGCGGCGCGCGGGTTGGGGGGTATGGATTGCTTACAAGCTGGAAGGCAGCTATGAAGAAATGCCGCCTAACCTGCTTGATGAGCTCAATCGCGACAGGCGCTGGTGCCACGGGAATTTGATGAATTTCCGGCTGTTTTTCTCGCAAGGTATTCATCCCGTTCACCGTGCCGTCTTCCTGACCGGTTTAATGTCTTATCTGTCAGCGCCGCTATGGTGCCTTTTCTTGGTCCTTTCTACCGCACTTTTAGCCGTGCATAGCTTTAGCACGCCCGACTACTTTCCTGAGCCGGGAATGTTGTTTCCTGTTTGGCCGCAGTGGAATCCCACCTTGGCGGTGGGGTTATTCGGTGTGACCGCGTTACTGCTGTTTTTACCTAAGCTGCTCAGCGTACTGCTGGTGTGGATAAAGGGCAGTCGTCAATATGGTGGGCCGATCAAGGTGCTGGCGAGCATGGTTCTCGAGTCGCTATTTTCGATGCTATTAGCGCCGGTAAGAATGCTGTTTCACACTCGTTTTGTACTGACGTCAGTGATAGGGTGGGCGGTTCAGTGGCGCTCACCGTCCCGGGAAAATAGCGACACGACGTGGGGTGATGCCATTCGTGCTCATTGGACACAGACTCTCATAGGGGCTGTGTGGGCAGTGGGTGTTTACGTGATGGAGCCCACTTTTCTTTGGTGGCTCTCACCCATTGTCGTTGCTTTGATGCTATCCATCCCGGTGTCGGCATTATCGAGCCGTGTTTCATTAGGGCAGCTCAGCTTTCAAAAGCGGCTGTTCCGGATTCCTGAAGAAACGCAGCCACCAAGGGTGCTGCGACGCATGGTGAGCTTGCTTGCCCAGATGAACACCGGGATGTCGGCTCCCTCTTTTGTCCGAGTGGTGGTAGAGCCCGTGCCTAATGCGTTAGCGACAGCTTTAGGCACATCACGGCACACCGATGTCGAGCCCATACGCCAGCGCCGAGCCGAGCGGGTTTCTCGCGCCGTATTGATGGGGCCAGCGGGGATGAGTCGATTGGAGCGGCTGGATTTTCTAGATGATCCAGTGATGATGTCTCAATTGCACTATCACCTATGGGTCGATAGTAAGGCGCATCACAGTTGGTTTGAACTGGGTCTGCCAGGGCGTGAATCCACACATCTACCGACCTTTAGCTAAGCTTACTTTTGCATTAAGCGTGTGTGACGGACACTCACCAAACTGCTGCTTATAGTCGTGGGCGAATTGGCCCAGATGCCAGAAGCCCCAGTAAGTGGCTATTTCCGTTACTGACTGCTCGGGCGATGCGGCTCGCAGCGCCCGACGGACACGATTGAGCCGCGTTAAACGTAAATACTGCAGCGGGCTAATGCCCAAAATGGCCGTAAAGCTGTACTGCAGCGTGCGCCGGCTAACATGGGTCAGCTGGCAAAGCTCATCCATGGTCACCGGGCCATCCATGTGCTCGTCCACATAGCGCTTTACCCGGTCAACCACTTCTTTACGATGCGCGTAGCTGGGCGGCAGCTCTGCACTAGGCTGTTCGGCTTGCAGGAGTTCCAGTAGCGCCATCAGCAGAATGTCTTGATGGATATGGCTAGCAATAGCCAGCGTTTGGCTAGTCAGCAGGCGCTCGATAAGAAACGCGACGGCATTGAGCGTTTCGCTTGCTGCTTGTCGACGGGGCATGACGTCCCAGCCTTTATCCAAGCTCATCCCCTGGCGCTTAGCGGCCTCTGCTAACGCTGGTAATTGAATCACCAGCCCATAGATATCGAATTCTTCCGGCGTCACCAATTCAAAATCCCGCCCACCGGGGCGGCACATTACGTCGCCCTCGCTAAGCGCTTGGCCATTGATCCGCGTGCCATTTCGCGTTGTGGGAATGCCGATCCATAGCGAGTTTGGCCATACCCGACACTGCTGGCGTAGCGCTTGCCCAGTGTGCTCCTTAAACACCTGCATCGTTTCTAATGCCACTTCATCCAGGCGACCATAGAAGCTGCCAGGGCTGAGCTGGTCGTACTCCTGCTGCCAGCGCGTCAGGTTTTGCGCGTGCTCATCGGCATCGAACGCTTCCTGAACGCATCTTTTTGGTGCAAATGCGCTTTCGAGCGTGGTCATAGGGCTCTCCTCGAGCGTTATATGGGCTCAATAGTGCTGGGTTAACGCCTTAACTTGCTGTATTTAATTGAATTTATTAAATATTTAAGGGTTTGCCAAAACTCGATACTCCCTCTCTAGTGATAGCGCTATGGTGGAAACAAGCAAGTTTTATACCTCAACGCGCAGTCAGCGCGATAAAAAGCAGTCGTTAAAAAGGAAAGCTCCATGGCGCAGACCTATCACACCACGGTGGGGAGTCGCAGCTACCGCTTCGCAAGCCTAGCCGAGCTGATGGCCAAAGCCACACCGCCTCGTTCTGGCGACCGATTGGCTGGCGTAATGGCGGAGAGTGCCGAAGAGCGGGTGGTCGCTCAAATGGTACTCGCCGAACTCCCGCTGACCACCTTTTTGAATGAGGCCCTGATTCCTTACGAAGAGGATGAGATCACCCGGCTGATTATGGATGATCATGACGCCGACGCCTTCGCTCCCATTCGTCATCTCACCGTGGGCGATTTTCGTAACTGGCTACTCTCCGATCACGCGACTAGCGATGTATTAACGGAAGTGAAAGCGGGGATTACCCCGGAAATGGCCGCTGCCGTCAGCAAGCTGATGCGCAATCAGGACTTAATTCTGGTGGCCAAAAAGTGCCGGGTCACCACCGCCTTTCGCAACACGATTGGACTGCCGGGGCGGCTCTCTACACGACTGCAGCCCAACCATCCCACTGATGATGTGACCGGTATTGCCGCCAGTATCCTGGATGGTCTGCTCTATGGCAGTGGCGATGCGGTCATTGGCATCAATCCCGCGACTGATAACGTCGCCCAGAGCGTCAAGCTGATGCGCTTGATGGACGAAGTGATTCAGAAGTATCAAATCCCCACCCAGTCCTGCGTGTTGACCCACGTAACGAACACCTTGGAGGCGATCGAGCAAGGCGCCCCGGTCGATTTGGTCTTCCAATCGATTGGCGGCACCGAGGCCACTAACCGCAGCTTTGGCTTTAACTTGAGCACTCTCGCCGAAGCCGAAGCAGCCGCGCAGACGCTCAATCGCGGCACGGTGGGGCGCAATGTGATGTATTTCGAAACCGGCCAGGGCAGCTCGCTCTCCGCCGATGCTCACCACGGGCTCGACCAGCAAACCTGTGAAGCCCGCGCCTATGCGGTGGCGCGCAAGTTCAACCCCTTGCTGGTGAACACCGTGGTGGGTTTTATCGGCCCGGAGTATCTCTTTGACGGCAAAGAGATCACCCGTGCAGGGCTTGAGGATCACTTCTGCGGCAAGTTGTTGGGCGTGCCCATGGGCTGCGATGTCTGCTACACCAATCACGCCGAAGCCGATCAAAACGATATGGATAACCTGCTCACGCTGCTCGGCGTGGCGGGCTGCAACTTCATTATGGGGATTCCTGGCTCCGACGACATCATGCTCAATTACCAGACCACCTCTTTTCACGACGCGCTCTATGCACGTCGGGTGCTGGGGCTAAAAGCCGCGCCGGAATTTGAGCGCTGGCTCGAAGAGATGCAGATTTTCCAGGATGTCAGCACCCACCGGCTCAATGACCAGCTTCCGGCCGCCTTTGCCAATAGCCTGCGCCATCTGCCCAAGGAGACGCGCCATGGCACATGATCCGTCATCTCCCATCGTGGTGGAGAACTCCTGGGAGAGGTTGAATGCCTTTACCGACGCGCGTATTGGCCTGGGGCGCGCTGGGGTTAGCCTGCCGACCAGCAAGCTGCTGGCGTTTCAGTTGGCTCACGCCCAAGCACAGGATGCGGTGCACTGTCCGCTGGATGTGGAAACGCTCTCCACTGAGCTGACCCAAGCCCTCAATTTGTCTGAACCACCGCTTCGCCTGCACAGCCATGCTCAGGATCGTGCCATGTACCTGCAGCGGCCCGACTATGGCCGACGACTTAACGACGAGAGCCGTGAGCACCTGCAGCAAGCCGCCGCGTCCCAGCAGCGCTATGACCTTGCGATTGTCGTGATCGATGGGCTTTCCGCGCTGGCCGTGCAGCAAAACAGCGCGCCGTTTCTTAGCACGCTTTATCAGATGTTGAGCAGCGACACCGCTGATTGGCAGCTAGCGCCGTTAACGATTGTTGAGCAGGGGCGGGTGGCCATTGGCGATGAGATTGGTGGGCTGCTCAACGCGGACGCAGTGCTGGTGATGATCGGTGAACGGCCGGGGCTGAGCTCACCGGATAGCCTGGGATTGTATATGACCTGGGCGCCGGAACCGGGGCTCAAGGATGATCGGCGAAACTGCATTTCCAACGTGCGCCCGGCGGGTTTGCAAATAGAGGAGGCCGCCCGGCGTTTCTTTCTGCTGTTAAAAGAGGCCCGTCAGCTCAAGTTGTCTGGCGTTAAGTTGAAAGACCGCAGCGAAGACGATGTGTTGGAAGGTGAATCAGCATCAGGCTCGACACGTAACTTCCTGGTGGCGGATTAACGTCACCCAAAAGCGATATCCCATAACAACGATCACATAACAAAACGGAACAACGTTGGTAAACAACAGCACGCCGCTGACGACGATTTCGTTCCACACTGAAAGGGCAAAACGATGACACAACCATCGATTGATCAGGCGTATCTGGCAAAACGCCAACTGCGCAAAGGCACCGCTGGCTGGATACTGCTGGCGGGGCTTGGGGTTTCTTACGTCATTTCCGGTGACTTCGCCGGGTGGAACTTTGGTATCGCCGAAGCGGGCTGGGGTGGCTTTGCGATAGCGGCCTGTTTGATGGCGCTGATGTATCTGGCCCTGGTGCTGTCCCTCGCGGAAATGTCCGCGGCGATTCCTGCAGCGGGCGGTGGCTATAGCTTTGCCCGCCAGGCAATGGGGCCTGCCGGTGGTTATTTAACGGGGCTTGCAGTATTGATCGAGTACGCCTTGGCCCCAGCGGCGATTGTGATCTTTATCGGTGCCGCGGTAGAGGCGTTAATCGGCATTAACGGCCCGCTGGTTTACCTGATTTTCTACGCCGTGTTTATTGGTATCCACTTGGCAGGCGTGGGGGAAGCGCTCAAGGTCATGATGGTGATTAGCGGCCTGGCGGTATTCGCTATTCTGGCAACTGCTGTCGCGCTAATTGGCAGCTTCGACGCTGCCAACCTGTTTGATATTGCCCCCACCGATGCGGCGGGCGCCAGCACCTTTATGCCGTTTGGCTGGTACGGCGTTTGGGCGGCGCTACCCTTTGGTATGTGGTTGTTCCTGGCGGTGGAAGGCGTACCGCTAGCGGCAGAAGAAGCCAAAGACCCCGCCCGGGATATGCCCAAAGGCATTATCGCGGCGATGCTGTTTCTGCTCTTCACTGCGTTGTTAGTCGTGGTGCTACTGGCCGGTGCGGCGGGTGCCGAAATGATTGGCCAAAGCGGCGTACCGTTGGTGGATGCACTGAACGCGGCGGGCAACCCGACCCTGGCCACGTTGGTGAACGTGCTGGGCCTAGCGGGGCTTATCGCCTCCTTCTTCTCGATTATCTACGGCTACAGCCGGTTGGTCTTTGCGCTTTCTCGGGCGGGGTACCTCCCCAAGGCACTGTCGCTGACCAGTGGCCGTAAAGTGCCCTATCTGGCCCTAATCGTGCCCGGCGTGTTTGGTTTTCTGGTGTCGTTGAGCGGCGAAGGCGACCTGATGTTGGGAATGGCTGTAGTCGGTGCGACGATCTCTTATGCGCTCATGGCACTCAGCCATATTCTACTGCGGGTAAAGCAACCCGACCTGCCGCGCCCGTATAAAACCCCTGGCGGTGTCGTTACCTCAGGGATTGCACTGGTGCTTTCCCTGGTTGCGCTTACCGGGGTATACGCCTTCGACCCACGCGCCTTTAACTACACCATCGTGCTGTTCATTGTTGGCGCAGCCTACTTCTTCCTCTACAGCAAGAATCACCTCGTAGCGAAAACCGCTGAGGAGGAGTTTGCACTGGTAGTCGCGTCACCTGAGGAGCTGGATGATAGTGATTCAGACCCAGCGGTCTCGACAGCGAAGCTGTAATTTACAAGCCTAATCGCCTAGGCTGACCAAGCCTCTTTGCCTTGTGGCAAAGAGGCTTTTTTGGCTGATGAGAAGGAGTCGTCATGGCGTTAACATTTGATAGTCCTAATGAACAACAGCGCTGGTATGCCGTGGATGATGGCGTGATGGGAGGCGTTTCAAAAAGTGGTTTTTGCGTTAGCGATGGCGTAGGTCGCTTCCAGGGCGAGGTATCGCTGGAAAACGGCGGTGGTTTTGCCTCCGTTCGCCGCGAGCCCAACGGGTTCGAGCCAACGCTAGCGGATGCCCAGGGCATAGCGCTAACCGTGCGGGGGGATGGGCGCACCTACCAACTTCGCCTAAAAAGTACCTCCCTTGGCGATGCCTCAGCGTACCGAGTGAAATTTACGCCTGCTCAGGATAGCTGGGAAACGCTGCATTTCCCCTGGAGCGCCTTTGAAGCGGTGCGGCGAGGAACGCTATTGAGTTATGCCCCAGCCGTAACGCCCAGCGAGATTCACCAACTCGGCTTTTTAATTGCAGACCGCACCGCAGGGCCTTTTTGCCTTCAGATCAAACGTATCGAACCCATGCGCTAACTAGGCATTGGCTACCCACCAAGGTCGTCTCGCATGTAGCTTCCAGTTACGCGAAGCTGGTAAAAATGATCAGGAGCCCGGCCCGTGAAACACTCACCTGCGTACCGCTTAGCGACAACGATTTTGCATGGCTTCGATGAGTATCGTGCGCGCTTTAAAGAGATCACTGCCGATGCCAGTCGTCGTTTCCGCGACGCTGCCTGGCGTGACGCTCAGCAAGCCTCGGCGGAGCGAATTAATCTCTATCAGGAAAAGATCGACGTTACGCTTGGGCGCTTGAAGCGTACTTTCGATCCTGACGTGGTGTCCCACTGCGAGTGCTGGCGCGAGGCGCGCAACCACTACGCCGAACTGATCAGCCACCGGCTCGATTACGAACTAGCCGAGACCTTTTTTAACTCGCTATTCTGTGCGATTTTCCATCACCGCCATATCCGTAACGATTGGATGTTTGTGTATAGCTCTCGTGAGGATGCCGCCCACCGCTCGGGAATTGATCTCTGCCGTCGCAAACAGGTGAATGGCGACTGGCAGGCTGCCCTCAAATGGGCGCTTATCGATGCGCCTTTCGAAAACCGTTTTGCGGAAATAGACCAGGATACCCATCTCGGCGCCACTTTCTTACAGCAGCACTTACCCTCGGCGATTTTGAACACCGGCGATGCGGAAATCGAATTGCTAAATAGCGTTTTCTACCGCAATAAAGGGGCTTATCTGGTCGGGCGTATTCGTGGCGGTGGAGAGCAAGTACCGCTGGTGCTGCCGGTACTCCACGGCGAGGGATTTGGCGAGCAGAAGGGGGGCGACCCTTGCCTACACCTGGATACGGTGCTGATCGAAACCGATGAAGTGTCGATTATTTTCTCCTTTACCCGCGCTTATTTTCAGGTGGAGGTCGCGGTACCCAGGGAGTTTGTCGATTACCTGCAGCAGCTGATGCCGCACAAACCGGAAGGCGAGCTTTACGCTGCCATCGGGTTCTTCAAACATGGCAAAACCGAGTTTTTCCGAGCCCTGAATCGTCAGGTCGCCAAGCGCGAGGATCAATTTGTTATCGCCCCAGGCGTGCGCGGCATGGTAATGGCGGTGTTCGTGTTACCCAGTTTTCGCACCGTGTTTAAGATCATTAAAGATAAATTCGACCCGGCTAAAGACGTGACCCACGCCGTGGTGCGCGAAAAGTATCGGCTAGTAAAACGCCATGACCGGGTAGGGCGCATGGCCGATACTCAAGAGTTCTCCAATTTTATTGTCCGCCAGGATCATTTTGCGCCGGAGTGCCTGGCGCACTTACTGGAAGTGGCGCCCTCTACTGTTGTGTTGAAAGACGATAAGGTGATTATCAAACACTGCTACACCGAGCGCATGATGACGCCGCTGAATATCTATCTGGAGCAGTGCAGCGAGCAAGAGAAGGAGATGGTGCTTAAGGATTACGGCAATGCCATCAAGCAGATGGCTGCGGCGAATATCTTTCCCGGCGATATGCTGCTGAAAAACTTTGGCGTGACGCGCCATGGAAGGGTGATCTTCTACGACTACGATGAGGTCTGCTATCTCACTGAATGCCGTTTCAGACAACTTCCGAAATCCTATGGCAATGACTTCCAGGGGGGCGAGACGTTATCCATCGGCCCTAACGATATTTTCCCGGAGGAGTTTGGCCCTTTCATGTTTGCCAACCCTCAATTGCGCCGCCTGTTTATGGAGCAGCATCCAGAGTTATTCGACCCGGATTACTGGTTGGAGCTGCAGCAGGCGATCATCGATGGCCGGGTCATCGACGTATACCCCTATCGAAATAAGCAGCGTTTCGTGGGTACGATAGGCCAACTGGTATATTAGGCTTCTATTTTAGGCCCAATGAAACACAAGCGATGAGGTAAGCATGGCAGCAAGCCCGCATTTGGTGGTGTTTACCGGCTCTGGGATTAGTGCCGAGAGTGGCATCAAGACCTTCCGTGCCAGCGACGGGCTATGGGAGAACCATCCGGTTGAAGATGTCGCCACCCCTCAGGCGTGGCGGCGCAATCCGCAGCAAGTGCTGGATTTTTATAACCAGCGTCGTGAACAGATACGTCGTGCCAAGCCCAACGCGGCCCATAAGGCGCTGGCTGCCCTGGAGCAAGAGGGGTTTAACGTCAGCATTATTACCCAGAATATTGATGACCTTCATGAGCGTGCAGGCTCTCGCCATGTACTACATCTACACGGCGAGATTTTAAAAGCACGTTCATCAATCGATGAGCGCATGCGCTACCCGCTGCCGAAAGGGGGCATCGAACTGGGCAACGTGTGCGACAAGGGCAGCCAACTTCGACCCGACGTGGTCTGGTTTGGCGAGTCGGTGCCGCTGTTTGCGGAGGCCTGCGACCTTGTTAGCCAGGCTGACTTTCTGCTGGTCGTTGGCACGTCGCTGGCCGTCATGCCTGCCGCTTCGCTGCTCTCATACATTGACTACGACACACCTTGTGCACTGGTCGACCCGGAGGCGGATATGCTCAGTCCGCCGGGTGTGCTGGCAATTAACACTACTGCCGGAGAAGGCGTTCCAGCGCTGGTAAATCGCTGGAAGCAGCAGGGTAATTTTTTATTGTCATAGCCCTCGCTTTAGCTGCGGCTAAACCACGCCTTCATTACATCGGTAATCTGGGAGATTTCCGCTTCAGAAGTAATGTAGGCGGGCATGGTATAGAGCCAGCGACCAATGGGACGCAGCCATACGCCGCGCTCGCGGGCGAAGTCACCTACGCCCTTTAACGCTTCAGCGGAGTGCGCTTCGATCACTGCGGTGGCGCCGAGCACGCGAACGTCAGCCACGGCCGGATGTGCATTCAGTGCCTGATCTTCGAGTAGTTCACGCTGCAGTTGCTGACTGAGCTTGGCAATCTTGTCCAGGTAATTCTCTTCCTCGAAGACGCGCAGACTCTCCAACGCCACGCGGCAGGCCAGCGGGTTGCCCATAAAGGTAGGCCCGTGCATAAAAGCGTGCTGGGGAGTGTCGCCGATAAAGGCGTCATGGACACGATCCGTGGCGAGCGTAGCGGCGTGACCCAAATAGCCGCCGGTCAAGCCTTTGGAGAGCACCATGATATCCGGCGTGATGCCCGCGTGGTCGGCGGCAAACAGTTTGCCGGTGCGGCCAAAGCCGGTGGCGACTTCATCAAAAATTAGCAGCACCCCAAACTCATCGCACAGTTCCCTGGCGCCAGTGACATAGTCCGGCGAGGTCATGTTGAGCCCGCCTGCTGCTTGTAAAAGCGGTTCCATCAATAGGGCGGCGATTTCATCATGGTGGCGCTCAAGTACGCGACGCAGGGCGCTAAGGTCGTGCTCGACCTGTTCAGCGGTGGCATCAAAAGGGGCCGTGGGCGCCGGGGCGAAATGGTGTTGTGGCAGTAGGCTGGCGAACAGGCTGTGCATGCCTTCTTCCGGGTCGCACACTGCCATGCAGCCGGTGGTGTCACCGTGGTAGGCCTTCATCAACGAGAGCATCTTTCGCTTGCCGGGGTGGCCGGTGAGGACCTGGTACTGGAGGGCCATTTTCATCGCCACTTCCATGCCCACCGAGCCGCTATCCGAATAGAACACATGATTCAGCCCGTCCGGGGTAATGCGCACCAGCTCACGAGCTAATTGATCGGCGGGCTCATGCGTCAAGCCGCCTAGCATCACATGGCAAAGCTCACCTGCCTGTTCGCGGATGGCCGCCACCAAACGGGGGTGGCCATAGCCGTGAATCATGCACCACCAGGAGCAGGTGGCATCCAGCAGACGCTCGCCGCTTTCGAGCACAAAGTGGGCACCGTCACCGCCCACCACCTTGGGCGCGGGCGTCTGGGTTTTTAAGTGGGCATAAGGATGCCAAACCGGCGTGTTCATAACGGCTCCAGGGAGAGGTAGGGGGCGGCAGTTGCGGCGTCGGGGTCATCTAGATGAGGAACAATGCCTAAACAGGGGGCCGCGAGTTTGGCGTTTAGATGGGCGATATTGGCCTCAAAGCGGGCCGTGTCAGCTGCAAAAACGGGGTCAACTACGCTGCCTGCCCATCCTGCTACTACCAAGCCGTCGGCGCGAATGGCTTCTGCTGTTAAGCGGGCATGATTCAAGCAGCCCAGCTTTAGGCCAACCACTAGAATCACCGGCAGCTCAAGCGCCATCGCCAGATCGGCAAAATCTTCCTGCGCGTTTAACGGCACGCGCCAGCCACCGGCGCCTTCAATCAGAGTGAAGTCTCTGGATGTTTGGGTAAGCGTTTCACGCAGCAAGTGAGTAATAGCGCTCACCTCAAGCGGCTGGCCCGCCTCTAACGCGGCAAGATGAGGAGCAATGGCCGGGGCAAAGGCGATGGGGTTCACCGTGGCGTAGTGGACCGGCGGCACGCTTTGATGCTGAAGGGCGAGGGCATCACTATTCCGCAAGCCTTCAGGCGTGGCTTGGCTGCCCGAGGCGATAGGTTTTAAGCCTAGCGTGCTCAACTGCTGTTGGTGGGCGGCATATAGTAACCCGCTGGTCACCAGGGTTTTACCCGCATCGGTATCGGTGCCAGTCACAAACCAAACGTTCATAGCGATTTTTCCAATTGCAGCGTTAAGCAGTGGTAGCTCACGGGTAGGCCTTCCGGCTGGCGGCGTTGTTCAAAGCGCGCTTGTGCGGCGGCGATGTCATTTCGGCTAAGGCTGGCTTGTGGCCGGGCAATCTGGGCGCCGACACCTTTGATAGATGCCATCACCGCCTTCAAGTCAGGGTAATAGAAGCGTTCAACGGTGGCCGCCTGGCGGGCAATGGTTAAGCCGCTTTCATCGATGGCCCTCTCGACACTGGCGCGATCAGGTGTTTGCAGCAGCGCTTCGGGGCGCTGCCAGGCAAAGGCGATCTCCTCCAGGGTGCCGGGCAGCAGCGTCGTAATATGTGCCAGCCCACCGGGCGTGAGAATCCGGTAAAGCTCAGCCATCACCGCACCAATGTTGCGACACCATTGCACCGCCAGGTTGGAAAACACCAGATCAAATGAACGCTTATCAAATGGCTGGGCAGCAGCGTCGCCCGGTTGCCAGTGGATGCTTTCACCGTGGCGCTGGCGGGCCTGTTCCAGCATGCCGGGGGCGATATCTAGCCCCGTTACGCAGGCTTTGGGGTAGCGCTCAGCCAGCCGTTGAGTCCAGAAGCCGGTGCCGCACCCCATATCCAACACGTTAAAAGCGCGTGGAGGTAACGAACCCCAAAGCTTCTCGCCTATGTGGCGTTGTGCAGTGGCTAGCGCATCGTAGCGGGGAGCGGCTCGTGAGAAAGCGTGGGCGACCCGGGCCTGCCAGTTGATCTCACTGTTCAGCGTTAGGTCGATCATAAAACCGCCATACTGGCGTTAGCCATCTGGTTGGCATAATGGCCAATCGTGGTGGCGAGTGCCTGTGGCTGCGAGAGCATCGGGCAGTGGCCGACATCGCTTAAGGGCTCGCTTATGAGGCGCTGGGCAGGGCTGATGAAAGGATCATGGTCGCCGGTGAGGCGTATTACCGGGCAAGGGGGCGCTGCTAGCCTTGGGCGATTATCAATCGACGCCAGCCAGTGCAGACCGGAAGCTAAGGTGGCGATATCGGCGGGGGGCGTATCACCCAGCAAATCATGCAGTTGCCGGTAAGCCTGCCGAGGGCTGGGCTCCCCTTGGGTTTGCCAGCGCAAAAAGTGTTGCCACGTCGCGGTGGGAGCGCGTTGAAAGGCGCGCTGAAAGGCACTCAGCTCGGCACTAGTGACGCCACCTTTGGCGCTGACCTCGTCTCTGACACAGAATGCATCCCCCGCACCGAGCAGAATCAGGCCCCGAGGTGGGGGGAGATATGCCAGTAGCGCCGTCGCCAGTAGCCCACCCAATGACCAGCCGACCCAGACCGCATCGCTGGCTAACGACTCGTCCATCGCGTCTGCCAGCTCTTGTATCGTCGCGTTGGCCGCAAGGGGAGGCGTATCGCCGTAGCCGGGCCACTCTACTGCCTGGGCAGCTGCAGCTAGGTCGCTTGGCCAGTGCGCCTCGAGCGGCTGCCAAATACGCTGGTCGATTCCCCAGCCGGAGAGCAGAATTAAACGAAGGGGCTGCATAACGCCTCTTGGTGCTGGCAGTGGTGGAGCGCGGCTAACAGTTGATCAATGTCGTCGTGCTGATGGCGAGCGCTTAAAGTCACACGCAGACGGGATTCACCCTTGGGCACCGTTGGCGGTCTAATCGCCCCCACCTGTATGCTCTTTTGCTGTAGCTGTAACGCCCAGCTTAAGGTGCGCGTTTCATCGCCCAGGATCAGCGGTTGAATGGGGGTGGCCGACTCGCTGAGCGGTAGCCCCAGTTGCAGCGCCTCATGGCGAAAGTAAGCGATATTGGCGTTTAGCTGGTCACGGCGTTCCGGTTCACCCTGAACGATCTCCAGCGCTTTTAACGTCGCGGCGGCGATGGCCGGAGGCTGGGCGGTGGTATAGATATAGCTACGTGAAAACTGAATCAAGTGCTCGATTAGCTCGGCATCCCCGGCTACAAAAGCCCCAGCGGTGCCTAATGCTTTACCCAGGGTGCCAACCAAAATCGGTACTTCGGTGCTGTTCCAGGTGCTGCCCACGCAACCGCTGCCATTGTCGCCTAGCACCCCTACGCCGTGGGCATCATCGATCATCAGCCAGGCGTTGTGCTGCCGACTGACTTCGACCAGCGTGGCAATGTCGGCGATATCGCCATCCATACTGAAAACGCCATCGCTGACCACTAGCTTATGCGCGCACTCACTGCGCGCCAGCAGGCTTTCCAGATCAATAGCATCGCGGTGATGAAAGCGACGCGAGCGGGCACCGCTTAATACGGCGCCATCGATTAGCGACGCGTGGTTGAGTCGGTCTTGGAAAATAGCGGTATGGCGATCTGCCAACGCCTGCAGCACGCCTAGATTGGCCATATAGCCGGTAGAAAACAGCAGCGCACGTTCGCGGCCTGTCCAGCGCGCTAACGCTTCTTCCAAGGCGTCGTGAACCTCCAGATGACCGCTGACCAAATGCGAAGCGCCTGCACCTGCCCCGTAACGGCGAGCGCCCGCTGCCTGGGCCTCGCTAACGCGCGGGTCTTGAGCGAGGCCTAGGTAGTCGTTACCGGCAAAGTCGAGGGTATTGCTTTTGGCTACCTGCCGAGTTCTCCAACGCTCCGTCTGTTGACGATCAGCGCGGGCGTCGGCCAGACGCTGTTGCCACGCTTCAGACACTGGCGTCTACCGCCAGCTCGGCAACGCGTTCGGCGTGCACCTGCTGCTGTGCCTGTTGGGCAAGGCGTGCCGCTTGGATATCTTCGCTTTCGCAGGTCTCGCGCTTCTCAGGGTGCAGGCCCAGCTTGGCAAACAGCGCACGGTCACGATCTACTTGGGGGTTGCCGGTGGTCAGCAGTTTGTCGCCGTAGAAGATCGAGTTGGCGCCTGCCAAAAATGCCAGCGCCTGAGTCGATTCGTTCATCTGCTCGCGGCCAGCAGAGAGCCGCACATGGCTTTGCGGCATCATAATGCGGGCGACCGCAATGGCGCGGATGAACTCAATGGGGTCTAGATCCTCGACGTTTTCCAGCGGTGTGCCGGGCACTTTCACCAGCATATTGATCGGCACGGATTCGGGGTGCGGGGAGAGCTTGGCCAGCTGTTGCAGCAGGGCGCTACGATCTTTGGCATCTTCGCCCATGCCGAGAATGCCGCCGGAGCACACTTTCATGCCTGCATCACGCACGTTGGAGAGCGTTTCCAGCCGGTCGCTGTAGGTGCGGGTGGTGATGATTTCGCCGTAAAACTCCGGCGAGGTATCCAGATTGTGGTTGTAGTAATCGAGACCCGCCGTGGCCAGTCGGCTGGCCTGTTCGCCGTCGACCATCCCCAGCGTCATGCAGGTCTCCAGGCCCACGGCTTTCACCTGACGAACCATCTCTTCGACCAGCAGTAGATCCTTATCCCGCGGGCTGCGCCAGGCGGCGCCCATGCAAAACCGGCTGGCACCGGCTTCTTTCGCTGCCTTGGCTTGTTCGACGACCTTTTCAATCTCCAGCAGCTTCTCTTTTTCAAGCTGGGTGTTGTAGTGGCCGGACTGCGGACAGTATTTGCAATCCTCCGGGCAGGCGCCGGTCTTGATCGATAGCAGGGTAGAGACCTGCACGGCGTTAGCATCGAAGTGGGCACGGTGAACCTGCTGGGCTTGAAACAGCAGATCATTGAACGGCAGCGCGAAAAGCGCGTTGATCTCTTCTAGCGTCCAGTCGTGGCGTTGTTCATTAAGGAACTGTTCGTGAGGTACGGTCATCTGTAAACCTTATTATCTGTATTAGTTGACGAGACTTTAGCGGCGTTGCGCTTTGGG
The DNA here is from genome assembly GCF_976980765.1 of Halomonas sp. NYA30. Taxonomy (NCBI): domain Bacteria; kingdom Pseudomonadati; phylum Pseudomonadota; class Gammaproteobacteria; order Oceanospirillales; family Halomonadaceae; genus Halomonas; species Halomonas sp. NYA30. The sequence continues at coordinate 655,404 of NZ_OZ334477.1, forward strand.
TGTCAATGTTGAGAGTTTTTTAGGTTTACGGTGGTGTTGGAAATATTCGTCAAAGGACGTCGCGCTCATTTATACTCTGCGCCCTTTTTCACTCTTAGTTTCCCCCACTCTTTGGAGCGCGGATGTCTGCTTTTAAAAGCTCTGCTGATGAGAGTGCTTTGAACGATCACTCTATTGATCATGACACCGTAAATCATTATTCAGCTGCTGAGCATCCGCGCCCGCCCAGGCGTGAATTCAAAGCGCGCGGCAGTTTTGTCACGCGCTGTGAAGGGTGCAATTTACCGGTGCTTAATTGTTTGTGCCCCTATCAAGTGAAGGCGGAAAGCGTCGCTCAGGTATGGCTGTTAACGCATTCGATCGAGCACTACAAACCGACGAATACCGGTCGCTTGATTGGTGATGTGCTTAGCGAGACGCGAATCTTTACCTGGTACCGTACGGCGCCGGATGCACAGCTGTCAGCGCTGTTGAAAGACCCTCGCTATGCTCCCTTTGTGATTTTTCCCGATGACCAGCCCGACTACGCGGATCGGGTGGTGGGTATCGAAGCGGTGCATGCGGCGAAAGCGCAGACGCGCATTCCGGTATTTATCATTCTGGATGGCACCTGGCGTCAGGCGCGGCGCATGTTCCGTAAAAGCGCCTATCTGGATGCATTGCCTGTGCTGCCATTGAGAACCGAGCGGGAGACGCGTTATCGGCTGCGCAAACCGGCGTCAAAATCGCACCTTTGTACTGCGGAAGTGGCGATTGAGCTGCTGCGTCAGGGCGGAGATACGGTCGCTGCGGATGTGCTGGATGATTACTTTGAGGTGTTTAACGATAGCTACGCGGCGAGCCGACTGCATCACAAAATCGACTCGCCGACCGCGGCGATGCGGCGCCTGTTAGCCAAACAAGAAGCAGCGCCCATAGAGGAATGAGCGCTGTGAGGGCGTTTTACGCGTTGCCAAACAGGGCGCCGGCGATTCTGAACCCGGCTACCCAGGTGCCCACCGCAGAGCCTAGTGTGGCGAGAATAAACACCAGCAGGGTGCGCGACACGCGGTTTTGCCACCAGCCTTTTAATTGCGTCACATCGTGGCGCAGCGATGAAAAATCGCGCACTTTGGGTTTACGCATATACAGCTCAACCCCAGCGGCCACGAAGCCCGCGCCAATGGTGGGGTTCAGCGAGGTGAGCGGAGCGGCAAAGAAGGTGGCAATTACGGTAACGGGGTGTGCCAGGGCGATAATCGTCGCACCGCCAGAGAGAATGCCGTTAATCAAGAACCACTCAAGCACCAGCTGCCAGCCAAGTCCGGTATTGCGCGAGAAGCCAATCGCAAAGCCGGTGAGCACTAACGCGGTAATCAGCCAGGGCAGCGCCTTCCAAATTTTGGACGGTGGCGGGGTGGCCTCCAATGATTCGCGCTCTACTTTTGGGTCGGCGGGCAGCGGTGCTTCCAAGTGTTCGCCGGTGCCTTTTAAGTGGCCTGCACCAATCACCACCAGCACGTGCTGGTAGCGCCCTGGCGGCGCCTCTTCGGCTAACCGTAGCGCCATGTAGCGGTCGCGCTCGCGAATCAGCGGCGAATAAAGCGCTTCGGATTCGGCGGCAAACTCGCTGAAGGTGGCTTCCAGCATGTCGCCTTCTTTGAGTTTTTCGATGTCCTCTTTAGAGACATCCTGACGCGAGAGCACGCTGCCGATAAGCCCTGAAAATAGCGAAAAGCGCTGCCACCAGGGCACGTTGCGGTAGATGCGCTTTAGCGTCACGCCTACATCGCGGTCAACCAGCAGCAGTGGCAGCTTGAGACGACTGGCCTCTTCAACGGCAGCGCGCATTTCGGCCCCAGGCTGAATGCCGGATTGGTCAGCAATACGCTGTTGAAAAGCGCCAAGCGCTAAGCTCGCCGCGACCATGCCCGCTTTGCCTTCCCTGAATACTTGAAACAGGTCCTGCTCGCCCATGGCGTCTGGGTTCGACATGCTGTGGTGACGAGCATCGCAGAGTTCGATGGCCACCGCATCAAAGGCGCCGCTATCTATCAGTTTGCGCACATCGTCGGCACTTTCTGCCGACACATGGGCCGTACCCAACAGCGTGTAGCGGGTTTCACCGATAGTGAACGTTGTTAATGGCCCACTGGTGGCCGGGAGTGCGGCCGGCATTTCCGCCTGCGGCCCAGTCTTTTGGTGAGGCGTGTCTTGATGGGACGTTTCTTCGTGGGACATTAATGGCTCTCAAGATCAATAAGGGGTCTGAAGTGCATGTCTGATATGCAGGGCTTAACGCCGCCAAAAAGCGGGGGTAAACAGCACTAGGACCGTAAAAATTTCCAGTCGCCCGAGCAGCATGGCGAGTACCAGAATCCATTTCGCTAGCATCGGCATCTCACCATAGTGGGTGCTTGCTTCCCCCAGCGCTGGGCCTAGGTTATTGAGCGCTGACCCCACAGTGGACCAAGCCGTTACCTGGTCAACCCCAGTCGCCATCACCCCGACCAACATTATAAAGAACAGCAACATGTAAACCGAAAAGAACCCCCATACCGCTTGGGCAATGCTGTCGGGCACGCTGACTTTGCCCACTTTGACCGCAATCACCGCATTGGGGTGGATCAGCCGCATAATCTCGCGCATGCCCTGTTTAAGGATCAAGATAATCCGAATGACCTTCATGCCGCCACCGGTAGAGCCGGAGCAGCCACCGACGAACGCCGCGACAAACAGCAGAAAGGGTAGGGCGCCAGGCCACATGGAGAAGTCGGCGACACTATAACCCGCCGTGGTGGCGACCGAGACGACTTGGAAAACCCCGTGGCGTAGCCCGCGCAGTGTGTCATAGGTATTGGTTAACAACAGCGACAACACGGTGATTACAGACAAGGCGAGCAGAAACAGCATCAAAAAACGTGCTTCAGGGTCGTGAAAGTAGTGCAACAGGCTTTTTTCCCGCCAGGCGATAAAGTGCAGGCTAAAGCTGAAGGCAGAAATAAGCATGAAGGCGATGCAGATCATTTCAATCGTGGCGCTATCAAAATAGCCGATACTGGCGTCATAGGTAGAAAACCCGCCGTTGGCGACGGTCGAAAAGCTATGACTTAACGCATCGAACCAGCTCATGCCCGCCAACATATAGGCGATCATGCAGGCGAGGGTAAGCGTGGCGTAGATATACCACAGTGCCTTGGCGGTTTCGGTAATACGTGGGGTGAGCTTGGAGTCTTTTAGCGGCCCCGGTATTTCGGTGCGATAAAGGGCCATGCCGCCAACCCCTAGAGTGGGCAAAATGGCGACGGCCAATACGACGATCCCCATGCCGCCCAGCCACTGGAGCTGCTGGCGGTAGTAGAGAATCGATTCGGGTAGAAAGTCGATGCCGGTAATCACGGTAGCGCCGGTAGTGGTTAAACCGGAGAACGATTCAAATACCGCATCGGTGATATTCAGTGAGCCTTCGCCAAACAGCATTAGCGGCAGCGAGCCAAATAGCGCCAGCACCGTCCAGAACATCGCGGCGATAATAAAGCCGTCGCGGATACGCAGCTCTTTTTGCGCGCGGCGGTTAGGCAGGTAAAGCAGCAGTCCAGTCACCACCGAAATCGCAATACCGCTAATAAAGGCACTCCATACGCCGTCGCGAAACCAAAGTGAAATCAGCGTTGGAGGAAGCATGGTCAGGCTGAATAGCATCAACAACAGCCCTAAAATGCGCAAAATAACCCGCAGACTCATGGTTGTCGCATGCTCCTGTTATTGGCTGCCAGCGGCAGTGATTCGGGGGTTATCAAAAGAACGTGAGACCGACTTGGAACAAACGCTCTACATCGCGGATGCGGCGCTTGTCGATCACAAACAGAATCACGTGGTCGCCGCTCTCAACCATCACATCGCCGTGGGCGATGATGACTTCCTTGCCGCGCACAATCGCGCCGATCGTCGTCCCATCGGGTAAGTCTATCTCACGAATAGTGCGGCCCACGACTTTAGACGACTGCTTGTCGCCGTGGGCAATGGCTTCAATCGCTTCGGCGGCGCCCCGGCGCAGCGAGTGGACGTTGACGATGTCGCCGCGTCGCACGTGCGTCAGCAGGCTGCCAATAGTCGCCTGCTGGGGCGAAATAGCGATATCAATTTCACCACCCTGCACCAAATCTACGTAGGCGGCGTTGTTGATCAACGTCAGCACCTTCTTGGCCCCTAAACGCTTGGCCAGCAGCGACGACATGATATTGACCTCGTCGTCGTTGGTCAGCGCGCAGAAGATATCGCACTCTTCGATGTTCTCTTCTTCCAGCAGGCGCTTGCTGGTGGCGCTGCCGTGGAGCACCACGGTGCGATCCAACCGCTCGGAAAGCGTGGTGCAGCGCTCCAGGTTGTGCTCGATGATCTTGACCTGGTGGCTATGCTCCAAATGCTCCGCCAGCCGCTCGCCGATATTACCGCCCCCGGCAATGACGACGCGGCGGAAATCACGCTCGACCCGGCGTAGCTCGCTCATCACCGCGCGAATATCGCGGCGAGCGGCCAGGAAGAAAACCTCATCGTCGGCTTCGATGACTGTATCGCCGCGGGGGATAATCGGTCGGCTACGGCGATAGATGGCGGCCACGCGGGTATCCACGTTGGGCATATGGCGGCGTAGAAAGGCTAAATCCTGACCCACCAGCGGGCCGCCGTAGAATGCCTTTACCGCCACCAGCTGCACCAGACCACCGGCAAACTCCAATACCTGTAACGCACCGGGGTGTTCAATCAGGCGGCGCACGTGGTCGGTGACCACCTGCTCGGGGCTGATGAGGACATCAATGGGAATCGCTTCGTGGGCAAAAAGGCCTTTACGGGTTAAATACGCCGTAGCACGCACCCGGGCGATCTTGGTCGGAGTGCGAAACAGCGTATGGGCGACCTGGCAGGCGATCATATTGATCTCGTCGCTGTTGGTGACGGCGATCAGCATATCGGCGTCTTCGCAGCCTGCCTGACGCAGCACAATAGGGTAAGAGCCCGCGCCGGTCACGGTGCGGATATCGAGTTTGGTGTGTAGGTCGCGCAGTTTTTTGGCGTCGGTATCAACGACAGTGATGTCGTTCTCCTCGCGAGCGAGGTGTTCTGCCAGGGTGCCGCCGACTTGGCCGGCGCCGAGAATGATGATTTTCATTGCTGAGCATCGGTTCCATTAAAAGCGCCAGCGCGATGTCGCTAAGACCAGGAGGCAGTCTTAAGACCCAGTCCTGACGTTCAAGACGTAAACTTTCATTCAGGAGCGTTTATCATGCGCTGCAATAAAGACGGCGGCCAGTGTAAACCAGCCGCCGCTGAAAAGCAGGTGAGGATTATTCTAGCGTAAAGCCGACTTTGACCGTGACCTGCCAGTGAGCCACTTGGCCATCTTCAATGTGGCCACGGGTGTCGACCACTTCTAGCCAACGCATGTGCTTAATCGTTTCTGATGCTTTGGCCAATGCATTCTGTACCGCTTCTTCAATACCTTTCTCGGAAGATCCGGTCAGTTCTACATGCTTGTAGGTGTGATGACTCATAATGTCTCCTTCCTTGTCTGAAATTCACTGCCCTGGCATCAGTTAGCGCCTAGGCAGACCGCTTCTCTAGTCTGGCATAAAAAAAGCCATCGTGACTGCTCTGCGCCGGAAACAATTGGCGCCCCGCTCCGCTGGGAATGCCCCAGGCAACGTCGTTAGGTGTAGTAACATGAGCGTCAGGCGTGCGGGCAAGAAACGCTTCGATCTGCTCACTGTTCTCTTCCGGCAGTACCGAGCAGGTGGCGTAGAGTAGGGTGCCGCCTTCGCGCAGCATTGGCCACAAATTATCCAACAACTGGCGCTGAAGCTTGGCCAGTGGGCGAATATCGTCTTTACGGCGCAGCTTTTTGATATCCGGGTGGCGTCGAATGACCCCAGTACCCGAGCAAGGGGCATCGAGCAGAATGGCATCAAACGGTGTGCCGTTCCACCAGTCGCGCTCGGTGGCATCGGCATGCTGAAGAACGGCCTCTACGCCTAGTCGGTTAAGAGTGTCTTCCACCCGTGCCAGGCGCTGATTATCGCTATCGATCGCGGTTAGGTTGATGTCGAATTGTTCGAGCAAATGGGCTGTTTTGCCGCCGGGCGCGCAACAAGCATCCAAAACGTGCGCGCCTGGCCGTGGCGCGAGCACCGGGCCTAACAACACCGCCGAGAGCTGAGCGGCCTCGTCCTGAACGCTGACATGCCCCTCTTCAAAGCCAGGCAGCGACATCACATCGCAGGGTGTTTCCAGCGTGATGGCGTCTGGTGCGTGAGGGCACAGGTGGCCACTTAGCCCTTGCTCGGTGAGCAGCGACAGGTAGGCTTCACGATCATTGTGGTGCTGGTTCACCCTTAATGTCATCGGGCCAGCGTGGTTGTTGGCTTCAATAATCACCCGCCACTGCTCCGGCCACGCCTGACGCAAGGCATTGAGTAGCCACGGCGGGTGCTCTAGCGCGACGCTCTCATCCCGATCTACCTGGGCCTGGAGCGCCTCGGATTCGCGCTGCAGGCGACGCAGGCAGCCGTTGAGCACGCGGGTGGCCCACTCTTTGTTCAGTAAGCGCGCAGCGCCCGCGGTTTCGCCTACCGCTGCGTGTGCAGGGATGCGCATGTAGAGCAGTTGATAGATACCTATCAGCAGCAGCGCCTGAACATCGCTGTCGCGCTTCTTAAACGGTTGCTTAAGCAGCACGCCCGCTAACGCTTCAAGACGCGGTAAGCGACGGCAGGTGCCAAAACAGAGCTCTTTGAGCAGCCCGCGGTCGCGAGCGACCACGCTGTGCTCGTCCAACCCCGCCAGTGAGCCTTGGTCGCTGAGTACCGGTGCCAGCGCGCGGGCTGCAGCAGCGCGTACTTCCTGGCCGCTGCCGCCGCTTTGAGGGGAGCGTTTTTGGCTCATGGTGTTTCTCCTTCGCTGGCCTGAGCCGCAGAACTTTCAAAATGAGCACCAAGACGAGTGCCGGTAGCAAGGCGTGCGTGGCGCGCATTAAGTAGCTCTCGCACGGCCATGGCTTTACCGCCGGGCAACTGGGCGCTGGTGATACACAATACTTCGCGACCATCGGTGCCGCAGGCAATGCGTAGATGATCGTCGCCATGCTCAAGTAGCGTGCCTGGGGCGCTTGGTGGCTGCTCACCTTCTTCTACGTTCGCCATCAGCAAACGTAGGCGATCATCACCCAGCGCACACCAGGCCACCGGCCAAGGGTTAAACGCGCGGATTTTACTGGCTAACTGATGCGCGGGCTGGCCAAAATCGAGCTCGGCTTCCGCTTTGCTCAGCTTGGCGGCATAGGTGACGCCTTCCTCGGGCTGAGGCGTGGCGTGAGCGGAGCCGGTGGCCAGATCATCCAGGGTGTTGATCAGCGCATTGGCGCCCTGAATCGCCAAGCGGTCATGCAAGTCGCCACCGGTGGTGCGTGGCGTAATCGGTGTGCGCACTTCTGAAAGCATTGCGCCGGTATCCAGGCCGACGTCCATCTGCATGATGGTCACGCCCGATACACTATCGCCCGCTTCGATTGCCCGCTGGATGGGGGCAGCGCCGCGCCAGCGGGGTAGTAGCGAGGCGTGCACGTTCACGCAGCCTAAGCGCGGTATATCCAACACGGCCTGGGGAAGCAGCAGCCCGTAGGCGACAACGACCATGATGTCCGCATTAAGCGCGGCCAGCTCGGCCTGGGTATCGGGCTCTTTTAGCGACTGGGGCTGATAAACGGGCAGACCGTGCTCCAGCGCCAGCTGTTTGACTGGACTGGGCGTGAGTTTGCGCCCGCGCCCAGCGGGGCGGTCGGGCTGGGTATACACCGCGACCACCTCATGCTGGCTTTCCAGCAGCGTTGCAAGACTAGAGGCGGCGAATTCAGGCGTGCCGGCAAAAACAACGCGCAATCGTGACATAAGTTGAGAGCTACCTGGCGTATCTGGAATGTAAGTAGGAAAAGAGATCGGTAGAAAAGGGCTTAGGCGTCCTGGATCTGCTTATGGCGTTTCTGCATTTTCTTGCGGATGCGGTCACGCTTGAGCGGCGACAGGTAGTCAACAAACAGCACGCCTTCAAGGTGGTCGTACTCATGCTGAATACAGTGCGCCAGCAGGCCTTCGGCCTCTAGTTCATAGGCATCGCCGTTGCGATCAAGCGCATTGAGCTGCACTTTGAGATAGCGGGGCACTTCAGCGTAGTAGTCAGGAATCGACAGGCAGCCTTCTGACAAAGGCTCTTTTTCATCGCCAATCGGGGTATAGCGCGGGTTGATGAGCACCAGCGGCTGGGAGTTATCGTCGCTGACATCCATGACGACCACACGCCGATGGACATCGATCTGCGTCGCGGCGAGACCGATACCACGGGCGTCATACATGGTCTCCAGCATATCGTCGACGAGTTTACGCACTTCATCATCGACGGTTTCCACCGCAGCAGCCTTGGTGCGCAGGCGCTCATCGGGGAATTCAAGAATAGGAAGTTTGGCCATGGCGTTACAATCACCGTTATGCTGAGTCTAAATTAAGTCAAGCTAGGTAGTGACGAGCGTCTTCTCACCTAGGTACTTTATGATGGGTCACTATATCATGCTGTCAACGTTTCTGGGCATGGGTGGCCAAGGCGAGGGGCGTGTTATCAATAATAGAACATTCATAATGACACACTCACAGGGGAGGGTAGGATGGCGGCGAAACGACACGCCTATGGCGGGGCTTTAAGTGGTTTGCTGCTGAGTGCAGTGATGCTGGTAAGTTTCGATGTTGCCGCGTGGGAGCGCCTGCGTAGCGATGCGCCTGAACGCTATCAGGTGGTTACAGGTGACACGCTCTGGGATATCGCCGGGCGTTTTCTGCACACCCCCTGGCAGTGGCCCCAGTTGTGGCAGCACAACCCCCAGATCGCTAACCCGCACTTGATCTACCCAGGTGATGTACTGGTGCTTAACGACTGCCAGGGTTCCCCCTGTTTAGCGCTAGAGCGTGGTCAAAATGTGGTGAAGCTTTCGCCGCAGGTGCGTACCTTGCCTCACCGGGAGGCGATTGCGCCGATTCCCATGGAGGTGGCGCGGGCTTTTTTACGCGAACATCGCGTCGTGGATGATGCTGCTGAGTTGCAGGAGCTGGCTTATGTGGTCGCCGGTAATGATCGCCGCTTGATCAGCGGTGCCGGTGATCGTATCTATGTGCGAGGGGAGGTGCCGCGCCATGGCGAGGTGGGTATCTACCGACAATCGGAGCCCTATCAGGCGATGGATGGCACACCGCTTGGACTGGAGCTGATCAATGTAGGCGTCGCCCGACATATCAGCAGTGAGGGCGATATTGTCCAGCTTGAAGTCATTAGCTCCCATCAGGAAGTGCGCGTTAACGATATTGTCTTGCCACTGGAAGAGCGCGAGCTAAGCAGTGAGTTTATGCCCCGCGCACCGTTAAATCCGGTTGAAGGGCATATTATTGCCGTACCCGGTGGCGTGCGTTTTATTGGCCGCTACCAAATTGTCGCGTTGGATCTGGGCACCCTGGATGGCTTGCAGGCGGGCCATGTGCTGCGGGTAAATCAACAAGGGGAGTTAATCAATGACCCCCGGACCCAGGAGCTGGTGCGACTACCCAGCACCGAGGCAGGCATTGTGATGGTGTTTAAACCCTATGATCACGTTAGCTACGCATTAGTGATGCAGGCATCCCGCGTATTGGAAGTAGGTGATCAAGTCGCGTCACCGGCTAACTAGCGGGCGGCAAACGTGTTGATAAGGAGATGGTATGGACGCTCAGTCGTGGCTGGTGGTCAATGCATTACCCGGTATGGGCGCGCTGCGTATTGCACAGTTATTAGCCCGCCAGCCGCAGTGGCCAGAAGGGTGGTTGGCTGCACTGCCTAGTCGTGCGGCCAGCGCATTACGCCTGTGGTTAGAACACCCGGCCCGTAGCCCACTGCAAAAGGTCGTTGATGAGACCCTGGCATGGCAGCAAACCGGCCCAAACCGGCACCTGCTGCATCGTGACCACCCCGCTTGGCCTGCACTACTAAATGAGTTGCCCGACCCACCCGTAGTGCTCTGGGCTCAGGGGGATCTTGGCGCGCTGGAAGGCCCCAAACTGGCCATGGTCGGCACCCGCCGCCCGACCGGGGAAGGTACCCACAATGCTCAAAGGTTTGCCCGTGACCTGACCCGCCGCGGCTGGTGCGTGGTGAGTGGCATGGCGCTAGGGGTAGACGGCGTTGCCCAGCGTGCGGCCTTAGCCGCCGGTGGAAGCACGGTGGCGGTACTCGGCTGCGGTGTGGATGTGATCTATCCCGCCTCCCATCGTGACCTGCATGAACAGCTCAGTCGTCTGCCCGGTGGGCTGTTGTTGTCAGAGCACCCGCCTGGAACCGTGGCCCGCCCAGCGTTTTTTCCGCGCCGCAATAGAATTGTTACCGGTCTCTCGCTCGGAACACTGGTGGTCGAAGCTACCGAAAAAAGCGGTTCGTTGGTCAGCGCGCGGCTCACCTTAGAGCAAAATCGCGAGCTGTTCGTGCTGCCCGGTTCGCTGCACAACGTGCAGGCCCGCGGCTGTTTGGCACTACTGCGTCAAGGGGCGGCTCATCTGGCCTGCAGTGTCGACGATATCATCGCCGATCTTGGCCACTGGGCGGAGGCGTTTATCCAGCCTTCGGCCGAAGACAAGCCATCGGAGCAAGCACCTCTTCCCGATAGCTTGTCCAATGAAAGCTTGCCTGCCGAAAGCTTGTCAGACGATAGCTTACCCGATTCATTGTTAACGTCATTATCGGCCACCCCAACGCCGATTGATCTCTTGGTGCACACCACCGGCGTGACGGTCAGCGACTGCCAGCAACGCCTGCTGATGCTTGAATTAGACGGTTGGGTAAGCCAGCAGGCGGGAGGCTGGGTGCGGTTGCCGAGGCCATGATAGGATAAGCCCATTAAAGGCATGTTAGCCGTGAGGAGAGACCATGAGTTTGGCGACTGATCTAGCCCCAGCGATTAGCGCGCTGCGTGCCGGGGGAGTGATAGCCTGCCCCACTGAAGCAGTTTGGGGGCTTAGCTGTGATCCCGAAAATGATGAAGCTTTGGCTCACCTGATGCGCATGAAAGAGCGTGACCCGGCTAAAGGGGTCATTCTCGTTGCCGCCAGTATCGAGCAGTTCCAACCCTGGTTGAGTCAACTTCCTCTAGCGCTGCATGCACCTCTCGCGGCAAGCTGGCCGGGCCCGAACACCTGGCTGGTACCTGATAATGGCCGCAGCCATGGGCTGGTGCGCGGCGCCCACGAACGCGTGGCGCTGCGAGTGACCGATCACCCGCTGATGAAAGCCCTATGTGAAGCCTTCGGTGGCCCGTTGGTATCGACGTCGGCTAATCGTGCCGGGGAGCCGCCCGCCATGAGTGCCGCTGAAATCACTTCAATCTTTGGCGATGAAGTGGCTTATGTGGTGAAAGGCGAGCTAGGCGGCAATGCCAAACCCAGCACGATTAGGGATTTAGCCACTGGCAAAATCATGCGCCCCTAAGCAGTACTTCATTTCGATTTACGCACCACTACTTACCCTTTATCCCTCAGGAGTTACCGTGGCACACGAGCACCTTGATGACGTTAAACGCTACCTTCTTGATCTGCAGGAAAGGCTCTGCGCTGGATTAGCCGAAGCCGACGGGGCTGCCCAGTTCCAAGAAGATAGTTGGGAGCGTGAAGAGGGGGGCGGTGGTCGCTCGCGTGTGATGACTAATGGCGGCGTATTTGAAAAGGGCGGCGTCAACTTTTCACATGTTTATGGCACTCAGCTGCCGCCATCGGCTACCGCCGCGCGCCCTGAACTTACCGGGCGTAGCTTCCACGCGGTGGGTGTTTCCTGGGTGCTGCACCCTGAAAACCCCCATGTTCCTACCAGCCATGGCAACGTGCGCTTCTTTATTGCTGAGAAAGTAGGCGAGCCACCGGTGTGGTGGTTTGGCGGCGGTTTTGACTTAACGCCGTTTTATCCCGTGATGGAAGATGTCGTGCACTGGCACCGGGTGGCAAAAGCCGCCTGTGACCCCTTTGGAGATGACGTTTACGCCCGCTATAAATCCTGGTGCGACGAGTACTTTTATCTCAAGCATCGCGACGAAACCCGCGGCGTGGGCGGGCTGTTTTTTGATGACTTAAATGAAGGCGAGTTTGCCGACTGTTTTGCCATGCAGCGGGCGGTGGGCGACAGCTTCCTAGAGGCTTATTTGCCCATCGTGGAGCGTCGCAAGAACGATGCCTGGAGCGAGCGCGAGCGCGAGTTCCAGCTTTATCGCCGTGGCCGCTACGTGGAGTTCAACCTGGTGTGGGACCGCGGTACGCTGTTTGGCCTTCAGAGTGGCGGGCGCACGGAGTCCATTTTAATGTCGATGCCCCCCTTGGCGCGCTGGGAGTACGCTTTTGAGCCACAGCCCGGCAGCGCCGAAGCGCGCTTGCAAGACTTCTTACACCCCCGCGACTGGCTCGGTGAATCCGCTGCGGATGCAGGTAAAAGAACAAGCGGAGAGCTCTCATGACCGATCGTTACTGCGTATTTGGCAACCCCATCAAGCACTCCAAGTCGCCGTTGATCCACGCTGAGTTTGCCCATCAAACCCAGCAAGCGCTTGAGTACACCGCTGAAGAAGCACCGTTGGATGGCTTTGCAGGCGCGTGGCGCGCCTTTATTGATGCGGGGGGTCGCGGCGCCAATGTCACCGTCCCGTTCAAAGAGGATGCTTTCGTGCTGTGCGATACGTTGAGCCACCGAGCACGGCGGGCGGGCGCGGTCAATACGCTGATTCTTGGCGGCAATGGCCGCACCTACGGCGATACCACCGACGGCATTGGCCTAGTGCGTGATTTGACCTATCACCGCGTTGCATTAGCAGGAAAACGTATCCTAGTGGTAGGTGCTGGTGGCGCCGTGCGTGGCATTCTGGAACCCTTGCTTGCCGAGCAGCCCAGCGAAGTCATCGTGGTTAATCGCACTGCCACCAAGGCCGCGCAACTGGCCAGCGATTTTGCTGATCTGGGAACTATTCATGGCGGTGGTTTTGACACCGTCAGTGGTGTCTTTGACGTGGTGATTAATGGCACCAGCGCCAGCCTCACGGGGGAGCTACCACCGTTACCTGATACCTTGTTTGCCCCACACGCCTGGGCCTACGACATGATGTATGGGGCCGAACCAACGGTATTTTTACAATGGGCAGGCCCGCGTGGTGCGAAGCTGCTTGACGGCCTAGGTATGTTGGTAGAACAAGCCGCCGAGTCGTTTTTTCTCTGGCGTAACGTCAGGCCTAATACCGTTCCTGTGCGGGAAATACTGCGCCAATCGCTTAATTATTAATCATTAGGTCTGGTAAACGTTGTGTCTGGTAATCATTGCGCCTAATTAGTGCAACGAAAAAAAGCGGGGCGGATAAATTATCCGCTCCGCTTTTTTGATGCTAACAACGCTTCACTTAGCGCGTTTTACATATAGCCCCACCATACACATCGCCAAGCCTGCCACCGAGAGCACCATGCCACCGTTGACGAGCAGTGGCGAGCGCTGCAGCCAGGAGACGAACGGCTGCGGGGTATCAACGCAGACACTCTTGATATAGTTCCAGTGACCGCCGTCTAGCTGGCACGCACGTACATCGTTCAACTCCCAGAAAAAGACGCCCATCAGCACAAACAGCGGCAACACCAGCAGCAGTAACCCTAGTCTAATCATTGAAACCTCAAGAGCCGAATGTCAAACCTCAACGCAAACTGTTAAGGGCGTGGGCAGTTCGGCGTGCGAACATTGTTGCGGGCTTGCTCATAGAGGGCCATCGCTTGATCCATGTTGCCTTGTAGGCCTTCAATGCGTTGGCCTTGGCCTGGGTGGGTCGACATCCACTCGGGCGGCGCACCGCCGCCTGTGGCTGCCTGCATATTTTCCCACAGGGTGACGCTCTCACTTGGGTTGAAGCCGGCCTGTGCCATTAGGTCCAGACCAATGACATCGGCCTCGCTTTCATGCGCCCGCGAGAACGGCAACACAATGCCATACTGCGCGCCCATACCGAGCAAGCCCATGAGCTGCTGGCCACCAGCGGACTGCATGCTAGAAGTGCTGGAAATCACTGACAGGCCCAACGAAGTAGCGCTCTCGGTAGAAGCGCGTTCATTCGCGTGGTTCGCCAGCACGTGACCAATCTCATGGCCGATGACGGAAGCCAGCTGGTCCTGTGTGGTTGCGATATCCAGCATGCCAGTGTTGACGCCCATATAGCCGCCGGGTAAGGCGAAGGCATTGGGCTGTTCCGATTCAAATGCACGAATCTGCCAATCTAGCTGCTGCTGCTCGGCGGGCAATTCCGCGACGATGGCATCGGCAATGCACTGTACATAGCGCTGGCTAGCCTGGTTGGCAGAAGGAAGCTCCTGCTGATATTGAGAAAATGCCTGTCGTCCCATCTCATTGAGCTCACCATCAGAAAGCAGCAATAGCTGCGAACGTCCGGTGGGAGACGTAGTACAAGCGGCGATAGAAGCGCATAGCGCGGTAACGGCGATAGGGCGAAGCCAACGCATGAGACGGTTTCCTTATAGACGAGTGGGTTTCTTGCTCACAAGATAACCGCTGATAACAGTAAATCAATCCCTCCCATCATAACCTACCTGGAGGGTGAGGTTGGAGGCTGAACTGAGCAACCCTCAGCGCTGAGGGACTAGCTGCCCATCGGCACCCACGTTTAGGCGAATCGTGGGTGTCAACAAACCTGAAGGGAGCCGCATACCTAAACCGCGCAGATCGCCTGGCGTGATAGCCAGTTGGCTACCGGGCGGTAGCTCGCCTTGAGACGCCAGCTGACTGGCAAGCTCAAGCATCGGCGCCATTTTTTGGGTGTCGGTTCCCAGCACATCAAAGGCGACTGGCAGGCGTAAATTGGCATCGTCGCCGGAGGTAAGCGTGACATCCTGCTCATAGTTACCCTGCACAGGGTCAACGCCTGGCATATCCAGCGACCAGCGAAAACCTGACATTTCTACCGGCGGCATGCCAGCAGGTAAGCCAAGGCCCATGGCAATGGTGGCTTGTATGGGCAGGCTGCCCGCGCCCAGGCTGGAAGCAATCAGGCTGGTTAAGTCACTCGTATCTAGCCCGGCATTAATGCTGTAAGGGCCGATGCGTACATCTTCGACCCCCAGGGAGGTCACCGCCAAACGAAACGCAAAGAGGCCAGTTTGGGGTAGGGCGAGACAGCCCGTTAACAGGCTGGTTAAGCCCAATAGAATTAGCCAGCGGCGAGCAGCATAAAGCATAACGTTCTCCCCCTACTCAGCGCAAAAGCAGCATACAAGTAGGGCAGCAAGGGTGGTGATGGGGGTGGATGATATGGAGTGGGTATGAATGACAGCTGAGTAAAAACGCGGCTATTTGAGGGCCGAAACCGGACGCTGTCAAGCGAAATTGTTATCGCGGGTGTTACCTGGGATAGGGGATAACCAAAACGCCCGCTTGACGGTGCAAACGGGCGAATTTGAATAACCAAGTGAGCTGTGACGTGAAAATTAACGACGGCTTTTGCGCGCCTCTTTGGTGCGGTTAAGCTCGCGCTTTTTAGCTTTCTCTTTGTCGCTGGCGCCCGCCATCGTGTCAAACGGGTTGCTGCCCGAGCGAAACTCAAAGCGAATCGGTGTGCCGCGTACCTTCAATACCTTGCGGAACGTATTGGTGAGATAACGACGGTACGCTTCAGGCAATGACTCTGTTTGGTTACCGTGGACAACGATAATCGGTGGATTGCTGCCACCCTGGTGAGCCATGCGCAGCTTGATCCGTCGGCCTTGTACCATCGGCGGCGGATTCTGGCTGACGGCATCCTGCAGCAGGGTCGTTAAACGGTTGGTCGACCAGTGAGCGTTAGCGGCATCAAAGGCGCGGTCAATCGACGGGTAAAGATCACCCACCGCCGTGCCGTGCAGTGCGGAGATGAAGTGGAGCTCGGCGTAATCGGCAAAGCCCAGGCGGCGCTTCACTTCGGTACGCATCTTGTCCTTGGCTTCGCTCTCCAGGCCGTCCCACTTATTCACTGCCAGCACCAGCGCGCGCCCGGTGGTTAACACGTAGTCGAGCAGGTGCAAATCCTGCTCCACCAGGCCGCTGGAACCATCCAGCACCATGATCACTACATGCGACTCTTTAATCGCATCCAGCGTCTTGATGATGGAGAACTTCTCGGCGATTTCGCTCACGTTCTTACGCCGCCGGATACCCGCGGTGTCAATCAGTACGTAAGGCTTGCCGCGGCGCTCGAAGGGGATCTCGATAGCATCACGGGTCGTGCCCGCCTCATCAAAGACCACCACACGGTCTTCGCCCAGCAGGCGATTGACCAGGGTCGATTTCCCGACGTTGGGGCGACCAATCACGCCGATACGAACGCCTTTGCTGCCGGTGTCGGCAGGAATGCTGGCATCGCGCTCGGGAAACGGTTCAAGTACCATGTCCATCAGGGTAGAAACATTGCGCCCGTGGGCAGCGGCAATCGGCCAGGGGTCGCCTAAGCCCAGCGACCAGAAGTCGCCCATCGCCGAGTGCTCTTCCAGCCCGTCGGTTTTATTCACCACCAGCCAGGTTTTTTTCTGATTAACCCGCAGGTGGTTGGCAATCGCCTGGTCTGCGGCGATAAGGCCGGCGCGAGCGTCGACCATAAACAGGACGATATCGGCTTCATCAATGGCAGCAAGCGACTGCTCGGCCATGGCGGCGTCGATACCCTCTTCGTCACCGCTGATACCGCCGGTGTCGATAACTGTATAGACCTTATCGCCCAGCATGCCATTGCCGTACTTGCGGTCGCGGGTGAGGCCGGGAAAGTCGGCCACCAGTGCATCACGCGAGCGCGTTAGGCGGTTAAACAACGTCGATTTGCCCACATTGGGGCGACCGACTAAAGCAATGACGGGTGTCATGGAGTTACTTCCAGGGTTTCCAGGCGACCATTGTTGGCCTGGACATGAATGGTGCTGCCTTCAGTGACCGGGCGAACGGTGATGCCCGAGCTGTGCACGCGAGTGCGTCCTACAATATTGCCTTCACGAGCGTCAATCAGGTGAAGATAACCGTCAAAATCGCCCACGACCAAGCGGCCATCGGCAAAGGCGGGCGCGGTCAACCAGCGGTCTTGCAGGTCGTCATTACGCCAGATTTCACGGCCACTGTTAGCATCTAACGCGACTACTTGGCTGTTATCGGTAACCACAAACAGTAAATCGCCGACCAGGATGGGCGTATGGCGGCTAGACAGGTTCGCTTCCCAGAGTAGATCGCCTTGGGTAGCTTCAAGCGCTACAACGCGACCGTTGTAGCTGGTCACAAACAGGCGGCCATCGGGGCTGATGATCGGCTGGCCGGAAAGATCAACCAGGCGCTCAACTTCGCTACGCCCCTGCGGCGTGGCAATCTGCATATCCCATAGCGGTTGGCCACTGCGGTTATCCAGCGTGGCGAGACGGCCATTGGCCAGGCCAACAAAACTAACCGGGTCAATTACCATCGGCGTGCCTGTACCGCGCAGGGTGAGTGAAGGCTGTGAGCTGGTGTATACCCAGCGCTCTTCACCAGTGGCGCGATCCAAGGCAGTGACACGGCCATCGACACTTTGCACGACCAGCAGTTGCTGGTTGGCCTGGGGCGCGGCAAGCACTTCACTAGAGACCCGTGAACGCCAGCTTTCGCTGCCATCATTTTGATCCAGCGCAATGACCTCGCCATTACCGGTCGCCAGGTAAACCTGACCGGCAATCGCCGTTAACGCGCTGGAGATAGTAGTGTCGAGATCGATTTCCCACTCAACATCGCCACTGTTGGCATTCATGGCCATCACCACGCCTTCGACGTCGGCGGCAAACACAGAGTCGCCTTCACGGGCAGGTGCAATAGGGTAGCGAGCGTGGCCTAAGCCATCGCCTACGGTACGCTTCCATTGGGTGTTTAGCGAGGAGGTCTCGTCAAAGCTACGCAGCTCTTTGGGCGTAAAAGCGGGTTCGCCTTTGCTGGCGCAACCGGCCAGCAGTGCCAGCGTCAGTGCACCCACACTTACTCGTGCCAGCTGTTTGGAAATGCCCCGATTAATTACAGTGCTCATAGTCATTGTGTCGCCTCCTCAGCGCCGAGATCATCAAGCTTGAACTGCACGCCGTAAAGCGGCTGGTCTTGGGTTTGAGACACTTCTAAAGCGGTTTCCCATGCCTCTCGAGCCGCCTCAGTATCGCCTTGGGCAGCAAAGGCATCGCCGCGCACGTTCGCCCGTTGGGCCGCCAGTGCGTCGCTGATCGGTTCGTCCAGCAGCGCATGCGCCTGGGTGGGGTTGCCGTCAGCGAGTTCGACCCGAGCTAGGCGCAGCCACGCCAGGCTCTGCACATAACGCCGCGATGAATCGGCAGCGCTTTCCAGCGCAGTACGCGCACCTTCCAGGTCGCCTTGCTGTACCGCCAGGCGCGCATCAAGCAGCAGGGCGAGTTCGGCATACAGCGTGTCGCCATGCTCTTCGGTCAGTTCGACGACCATTTCACGTGCGCTTGCCAGTTGGTCGTCTTCAAGCTCGTTACCAGCGGTCATGTTGACCAACTGCTGATAACGCATGGAGGCGGCTTCTGACTGACCCTGCTGATAGTTCTGCCAAGCATTCCAGCCGAATACCCCCGCCGCCGCCAGGACAGCGCCTGCAATCAACGACATGCCGTTCTCTTTCCACCAGCGCTTTACCGCGTCTAGCTGCTCTTCTTCGCTTCTCAGCTCCACCACGGGCGGGCTCCTATTTCTCAATTGTCGTAGGCACAAACAGTAGGCAAAAACAGTCGTATGTAGCAGGCACGGCGCCTGCAGGGGTTACGCGAGACGTGGGCTTAAGCGTCAGGGGCTAATAGCTCACGCAGCGTGGACCCTAGTTGGGCTAACGGCACACGCTGCTGTTCGCGGTCGTCACGTAAAAACTTGAGCGTTGCCGACTGCTGTGCAATCTCATCTTCGCCGAGTAGGATCGCCATGGAGGCGGTACTCTTATCGGCTTTTTTGATCCGGCTTTTAAAGCTGCCGCCCCCGCAGTGAAGTTGCAGTTGCAGCTCAGGCAGTTCACCGCGCAAATTCTCAGCCAGTGTGATCGCCGCCGTGGTGGCGTTATCGTCCATCGGGAGCACATACACATCGCAGCCGCCGAGCGCATCCTGAGGAATCAGTTCCAGGGTGTCGAGCAGCAGAATTAGCCGCTCAATGCCCATGGCAAAGCCAACCGCCGGGGTAGGTTTGCCGCCCAGCTGTTCGACCAAACCGTCGTAGCGGCCACCGGCGCAAACAGTGCCTTGGCTGCCCAGTGCGGTGGTGGTCCACTCGAACACGGTGCGGCAGTAGTAGTCGAGCCCACGCACTAGGCGGGGATTGATTACATAATCTATACCTGCCGCTTCAAGCATCTTGGTGAGCTGCTCGAAGTGTTCGCGGGATTCCACGTCCAAGTGATCCATCAACTGCGGCGCGGCATCCAGCATCTCGGCCATGGCCGGATTTTTGGAGTCAAGAATGCGCAGCGGGTTGCTGGTCAAACGGCGTTTGGAGTCTTCATCAAGCACGTCATGATGCTGCTCAAAATAGGCCACCAGCGTGTCGCGATAGGCCGCACGCGCTTCAGATGAGCCCAACGAATTAAGCTCAAGGGTAACGTGCTCCATTAGCCCCAGCTCTTTCCAAAGCCGCGCTGAAAGCAGAATCACCTCGGCGTCGATATCCGGGCCATCAAAACCGAAGGCCTCGACACCAATTTGATGAAACTGGCGGTAGCGGCCTTTTTGCGGGCGCTCATAACGGAACATAGGGCCCTGGTACCACAACCGCTGGGTTTGGTTGTACAGCAGGCCGTGTTCCATTGCCGCACGCACGCAGCTGGCGGTGCCCTCAGGGCGCAGCGTCAAACTTTCGCTATTGCGATCGTCGAAGGTGTACATCTCTTTTTCGACGATATCGGTCACTTCGCCAATAGAGCGTGCAAACAGCGCGGTTTGCTCAACAATAGGCGTACGAATTTCATTGAAGCCGTAACGCAGCATGAGCTGGCGTACTTTGGCTTCAAAAAATTGCCAGCGCGGGCTGTCGCTGGGCAATAAGTCGTTCATACCACGGATGGCTTGAATCTTTTTAACGGCGGACTTGCTCAATGAAAACTCCTTATTCTGCCGTTTAGCGCTGGTTGCCCAGGCTGGCAGCTAACCCCAGCGGTTAAACGCTGCGGGCGATCATAGCGTCTTGCTGCTGCTGTTTTTCGCGCACTTTCTCACGAATCAGCTGCTCCAGGTCGTCGACCAAGTGGTCGTTACGTAGCTTGCTGGCCGGTTTGCCATCGATATAGACCAGGTTGGCGGGGCTGCCGCCGGTTAGGCCGATGTCGGTCTCTTTGGCTTCGCCGGGGCCATTAACCACGCAGCCAATTACCGAGACGTTCAGTGGCGTCATCACGTCTTCTAACCGCTCTTCGAGCTGGTTCATGGTGCTGATAACATCAAAATTCTGGCGTGAGCAGCTGGGGCAGGCAATAAAGTTAATCCCTTTAGAGCGCAGCTTGAGGCTTCGCAGCATATCGAAGCCGACTTTAATCTCTTCCACTGGGTCAGCGGCAAGCGACACACGGATCGTGTCGCCGATTCCGTCCATCAGTAGCATGCCCAGGCCAATCGATGATTTCACCGTGCCTGAGCGCAGTCCACCGGCTTCGGTAATGCCCAGGTGCAGCGGCTGTTCAATGCGCTCGGCAAGGTCGCGGTAAGCGGCGACCGCCATAAACACGTCTGAGGCTTTTACGCTGACCTTAAAGTCTTGGAAATCGAGGCGATCAAGGTAGTCAATATGGCGCATGGCAGATTCCACCAGCGCGGCAGGCGTTGGCTCGCCATATTTCTTTTGCAGGTCTTTTTCAAGCGACCCAGCGTTGACGCCGATGCGAATCGGAATCCCATGGTCACGGGCCGCACTCACCACCGCGCGTACTCGGTCTTCGCGGCCGATGTTGCCTGGGTTGATGCGCAGGCAGTCGACGCCCAGCTCAGCAACACGCAAGGCAATCTTGTAATCGAAGTGAATGTCGGCAACGAGGGGGACATTGACCAGTTTTTTGATTTGGCCAAAGGTTTCGGCGGCGTCCATGTCCGGCACGGAGACGCGCACGATATCTGCGCCGGCTTTTTCCAGCTGCTGAATTTGCGCTACGGTCGCGGCCACGTCCAGGGTGTTGGTGTTGGTCATGCTTTGTACGGCAATGGGCGCATCACCGCCCACGGCTACATTTCCAACCTGAATCTGACGGGAATGGCGGCGTTTTATCGGAGAAGGGGCGTGCATAGGACGGGTCACTCTCCCAAGGTGAATCGGGCAACATTGTTGGCGCCTGCGCGGGCGGGAAGATCAACTACCTCGCCTTGGTAGCGCAGTTCAACGCCGGTGGCATTACCCACGGTTAAACGAAAAGGGGGCTCACCTTCGACACTTGTCGAGGTGCCGGGCGTTTGTAAGCCAACGAAAATGCGCTGGTTGGTGGCATCAAAAATTTCAGTCCACGACTGCTCGTTAAACGTCAGCTCAAGCACATTGGCATTGGTGGCTGGCTCTGCAGCGGCGGTTTGCTCGCTGTCAGCGTTACTCTCTTGTTCGGTAGCGAGCTGTTCACTGTCATTCTGCTCGGTACTGTTCGCTTCATCGCTTTCTGCGGCAGTGCTGGACGTGCCGCTGTCACTATCCAGGATTGATTCGTTAAGACCCGCAACGGCGTCAGCGTCATCCTGCGCGCTGGGGGCTTGATCCTGGGCAACTGACGACGAAGACGACACGTTAGTGGCATTGCTCGGTAGCGTTGCGTTCTCATCGCCACTGGTGAAGCTTGAGCCAGCCGTGGAGTTTTCTGCTTCAGCTGGCTCATTAGCTGGCTCCGCCGAGGCATTGGCGGTTTCTTCCGTGGAAGTTGAGCCAAAGCCCGGTGGCTCGTTGCCGCCTCGGCTTTGCCACCACATCACGGTCACGGCAATAAGGCCAGCGATTACTAGTAAAGTAACCAGCTTAAATAGCCAAGCGCCAATGCGGGAGGGCGGCCTGGCGGTGGAGACCGGCGTCACTTTGTGTTCGGTGTCGGTGCCGCCACTACGGGCTTGGTATGCCTCAAGCACCAGCCGGTCATCCATTCCCAGGTACTTGGCGTAAGAGCGCAGATAGCCGCGCCGATAAGCGGCGACGGGGATTTCCTGATAATCATCCTGCTCAAGCCCTTCCACCACGGCGGGGCGCAAATTCAGCGCCCGGGCCGCATCGGTGAGTGGAATGCCGAGCTGCTCGCGTTGGCGAGCAAGAAGTTCGCCAGGCGAGGCGCTACCACTAGTGTTAGGACTATCGATAATATTTTCTTGTGACTGTGTATCGCTCATGGCTGAGCATCCTTCATTAAATAAGCGGTGATCCGGGCGCCAATCAGTCAGTCGTTGCCTAGCAAGCGCTGGTATTCGGCGGCAACATCATGTTCGCCGCGTGCGTGGGCGATATCAACCGCCATTCTTAGCGCTGCTTGGTTGGGCTCGGCGAGCTGTAAATAGGTTTGCAGCGGCGCCCAGGCTTGAGTGTAATGGCCCTGCGAATATTCGAGTTCAGCTAACATTAAATAACCGCGTGAATTACGCGGATCAATACTCTGTGCGCGCTCCAACCGAGCGCGTGCTTTATCAAATTCTTCCAGTGCCAGATAACACTGCCCTAAATTGGTAAATAGCTGGGCACGGTTGGCGTACTGGGCATCCTCGGATGCGGTCTCTAACTGTTCACAGGCAGCGTTGAACTGACCCTGCCCGTATAAAAACGCCGCATAGTTGTTGCGGGCGCGTGTGTAATCCGGCTCAGCGTTAACCGCCTGTTGAAAATAGTCGTTGGCAAGCGCGCGCTCGCCCTGGCGTTGGTAAACCAGCGCTAGTGCTTGCAGTGCTTCTGCATGGCGTGGAGCAATCTCTAGTGCCCGGTCCAGTGCATTGAGTGCGCGAGGAAGGTTATTACGTTCCAGGTAAGCAACGCCTAACTGCGTGTAGGCGTCAGCCGCTTCTGGATTGGCTTGAGGTGTCTGAGTACTGGACGAAGCACAGCCGGCTAGCCACAAGCTGCCGATAAGAACGGCTAGCATGGGCACCCGTGATGGGTGTAGGCGCCTGCGGTGAGCGATCATGTAAATCCTCTTGTGGTGAACGTCCAACAACTAACCTGATGCTACATAAAAACCGTGACCATCAAAGCGCCGTGCTAGGCGGAAGTCAAGATAAGCCCTGTTTACGTTTAGTCAGCATCAAGCTGTACCGACTGAATATAGCGTTCGCTGCGCTTGGTACGGTCTTTCACGCGACCAACGAGTTGACCACAGGCGGCGTCGATATCTTCACCGCGGGTCGTTCTGACCGTAGCGTTGTAATTCAAGTCATACAACCACTGCTGAAAACGCATGACCTGGTTGCGCGATGGCTTTTCGTACCCTGAGTTGGGGAACGGATTAAACGGGATCAAGTTGATCTTGCACGGCAGCTCTTTAAGCAGTGCCGCGAGCTGCTCGGCGTGTTCCTGCTGATCATTGATGTCTTTGATCAGCGTATATTCGATCGTGACCTGACGATTGTCCGGGCACTTGGCAAGGTAGCGGTGGCACGCATCCAGCAGGGCACGAATATTGTACTTGCGGTTGATCGGTACCAGCTCGTTGCGCAGCTCGTCGGTCGAGGCGTGCAGCGAAATCGCCAGGCTGACATCCATCTCATCGCCGAGCTTATCGATCATCGGTACCACACCGGAAGTCGACAGCGTCACGCGGCGTTTGGACAAACCATAGCCGTTGTCGTCAAGCATCAGCTTCATGGCGGGTACGACGTTGTCGAAGTTGAGCAACGGTTCACCCATGCCCATCATTACGACGTTGGTGACAGGGCGGTTGGCCGTATCGCGACGCGGGCCAACGCTACGCTGGGCGACCCACACCTGGCCGATAATTTCAGCGGCGGTTAAATTGCGCTGAAACCCTTGCTTGCCGGTCGAGCAAAAACTGCAATCCAGCGAACAGCCCACCTGAGATGAAACGCACAGCGTACGGCGTTTACCATTTTCGGCCGGAATCAACACCGTTTCGACGTAACTGCCATCTTCTACTTCGAGCACCCACTTGCGCGTGCCATCGCTAGAGGTGCCTTCGTAGATCACCGCTGGGCCACGAATTTCAGCTACCCGCGCCAGTTTTTCACGCAGCGGCTTGGAGAGATTCGTCATGGCAGCAAAGTCATCACTGCCTTCCTGGTGAATCCACTTCATCAGCTGCGCAGCACGGAATTTCTTTTCGCCGATGGACAAAAAGAAGTCTTCCATCTGCTCGCGGGACATGCCAAGCAGGTTGTGACGTTCAGGCGTCGCTTTGGCAGCAGGCGTGCTGGCGGCGTCTGAGCTATCAGCGTCAGTACGGGGGGCGGGCGTATGTTGGGCTACAGTGGTGGTCATGGCGGTCAGCGTTTTAGAAAGGGGCGGGGGCGAGGCCCCCGCAAAATGGCCGGCAACGGAAGTAGATGCGGCGGCGCTACCTGAAAGGCTTAGCGCGGGCAGATTTCGTCGTTGCCAAAGAAGTAGCTAATTTCGCGCTCAGCGCTTTCCGGAGAATCAGAACCATGGACAGCGTTCGCATCGATTGTTTCCGCGAAATCAGCGCGAATAGTGCCAGGTGCGGCTTCTTTCGGGTTAGTTGCGCCCATCAGATCACGGTTTTTAGCGATGGCGCCTTCACCTTCAAGCACTTGTACAACGACCGGGCCAGAGGTCATGAAACCGACCAGGTCTTTAAAGAAAGGACGCTCTTTGTGCTCTGCGTAGAAACCGCCAGCCTTCTCTTCAGAGAGGTGAACCATCTTCGCGGCAACAACGTTCAGGCCGGCTTTTTCAAAGCGGGCGATGATTTCACCGATCGCATTTTTAGCAACGGCATCAGGCTTGATAATAGAAAGAGTGCGTTCAGTAGCCATGTAAATGGTCTCCATAAATGGGGGCTAAGCAAAATTGCCGCCCCAGTAAAGCCGGGGCGGCCTAGAAAATAATTCGGCTAATAGCGTTTCAGCAGCTAGCGTTTTACAAGCGCACGGGAGTACCCGGCTGCCTGATGTTAGGTATTCAGGGGCGCGATTATAACGCTTAAGCCGGGGGATGAATACCGGCGATGAGAGCTGTCCGCGCAAAGGCTAAACAGTAAAGCTTTCGCCGCAACCGCATTCGTCTTTGACGTTAGGGTTGTTGAAGCGGAAAAAGCGGTTTAAACCTTCGCTGACATAATCCACTTCGCTACCGTTGAGCATTTCGACCGCATCAGGCGCCACATAGACACTTGCGCCGTGCTCTTGAAAATGGACTTCTTCTTCGCTAACGGTGTCGGCGAAATCGAGTACGTAGCTGTAGCCGGAGCAACCGCTTGGCTTGACCGAAACGCGCAGGCCTAGGCCTTGTCCACGCTCATCAAGCACGTGACGAATCTGTTGTGCGGCAGCCGGGGTAATGTTGAGTGTTGCCATGAGGCGTTCTCCTTAAAAATAGTCAGCCGCTTAACCGGGCGGTGTACGTAAACCGCTCACTGCGTGGCGTATGAGCGTTAGCGCATGATCGATTTCTGCTTCGGTAGTAAAACGCCCGAAGCTAAAGCGCAGCGACGAGAGCGCCAGCGAGCGGGGCGTGCCGATGCCAAGCAGTACATAAGAAGGGTCAACGCTTGCCGAGTTGCACGCGGAGCCAGTAGAGACCGCTACATCGCGCAGCGCCATCAGTAATGACTCACCGTCGACGCCTTCAAACGCCAGATTGAGAATATTGGGAACCGCATTATCTAGCGGTGTGTTAGCAAAGACACCTTCTACGCCTTCAAGTCCGCGCAAAAAGCGCTGCTGTAAACGTGTAATGTGAGCGTTGTCGTCATCGTATTGCTGTTGCATCAGCGCGAAAGCTTCACCCATGCCTGCAATTTGGTGCGTCGGTAGCGTGCCGGAACGCATGCCACGTTCGTGACCGCCGCCATGAATTAACGCCTCTACGCGGATATCCGGGTGGCGCTTCACATATAGCGCGCCGACGCCTTTAGGGCCGTAGGTTTTATGGCCGGACAGCGACATCAGGTCGATCTGCTGGGCCGCTACGTCTAAGGGAATACGCCCCACCGCCTGGGCAGCATCGGTATGAAAGGCCGCCCCAAACTCATGAGCAACGGCCGCCAAAGCGGCAATATCGTTGATGCTGCCCAGCTCATTATTAATCGCCATGAGTGAGACCAGTGCAGTATCGTCGCGCATGGCTTCGCGCAGCTTTTCAGGCTGAATACAGCCGTCACGCCCAGGCGTGAGCCACGTTACCTCAAACCCCTCTTTCTCCAGCGCATGGGCCGTGTCTACGATGGCTTTATGCTCAATCGTCGAGGTCACCAAGTGTAGGCCACGCTCGCGGTTAGCGCGCATAAAGCCGATCAGCGCCAGGTTGTCCGCTTCGGTGGCACCGCTGGTCCAGACAATTTCTCGTGGGTCGGCGCCAATCGCGTCGGCCACTTGGCGGCGGGCCTGCTCAACCACCTGTTCTGCCTGCCAACCTAACATATGGCTGCGCGAAGCCGGGTTGGCGAATAGCTGGTCAACCGTTAGGTAGCGCTGCATAACCTCAACCACGCGGGCATCCGCCGGCGCAGTGGCGGCGTAATCTAGGTAAATGGGCAGCGTGGGTGTGGTCATCGTTATGTTCCAGCAGTTTGTCGGTCAGGGAGCGTTGGGTCAGGGTGAGGAGGCAAGAATACCCGCCTCGGCACGCTGTTTCTGTCGCGATGCAATACGTATGACATCAGGGCGCAGCATCAGTTGTGCCAGCGTCATCTCGTCAAAGAAATGGCGTATCTGAACGGAAAGCTCGCACCACAAGTGGTGTGTCAGGCAGGTGTCGCCCTGCTGGCAATCGGAAAGCCCCTGGCAGCGCGTGGCATCAACGCTTTCATTCACCGCATCAATCACCTTGGAAACGCTAATTTCTTCCGCCGGTTGCGACAGCAGGTAGCCGCCGCCTGGCCCGCGCACGCTGTTGACCAAGCCTGCACGGCGCAGGCGAGCAAAAAGCTGCTCTAAATAGGAGAGCGATATCTCTTGGCGCTGGGAGATATCGCTTAGGCTGGTCGGGCCGTTGTGGGCATGCAAGGCTAAATCGAGCATGGCGGTAACGGCGTAACGGCCTTTGGTGGTCAAGCGCATGGCAAGCCCCTCGACGCTGAACGCTCAGCGCACTGACGGCAAATGTGTTGCCATTATGGGAAAACCTGAGTGCTTTGGTCAACCATTACGCGGCGGCAGTGTTTCTTGCTCGGTCTCTTGCCCAGCCTCTTGCTTAGCTGATGCCGGTGTGGCCGAACGTTTGCCAACGCCTGGGCAGCCGGTATCGTGCTCATCCAGAATGCCGGCAAAATCTTCTTCGCGTAGCGCCGGTAGCTGGCCGTCACGGTAGTTGTCATCAAGCTTGCGCAGGGTCGAACACATGCGCTCAATTCGTTCATCCACGGCGTGCATATGGTCGAGCATGGCCTGCATCGAGCGGGCTACGGGGTCGGGCATATCCTGGCTGACACCATAAGCATCAAAGCCAAATTTCTGGCAGATAGCCTCGCGACGGGCGGGGTCGACATCCAGCGCCTCTTCCACATCAGGGTCGGTGCGCTTGACGATTTTGCCGGGAATACCGACCACTGTGGCGCCCGGCGGTACTTCTTTCGTGACCACCGCGTTAGAGCCAATTTTGGCTCCCGCACCCACGGTAAAGGGGCCTAGTATCTTGGCGCCCGCGCCGACAATCACCCCATCGCCCAACGTTGGGTGGCGCTTGCCTTTGTTCCAGCTGGTGCCGCCCAGCGTAACTCCCTGGTACAGCGTGACGTTATCGCCGACCTGAGCCGTTTCACCAATCACCACGCCCATGCCGTGGTCGATGAAAAAGCGCCGTCCGATGGTGGCGCCCGGGTGGATCTCGATACCGGTTAGCCAGCGTGAAAACGTCGATAGCGTCCGCGCTAGCCATTTGAGGTTTTTTTTCCACAGCCAGTGGCCGCAGCGATGCAGCAGTAGAGCGTGCAGGCCGGGGTAGTTGGTCAGCACCTCAAGAAAGTTACGTGCGGCTGGGTCGCGGTCAAATACGCTGTTGATGTCTTCACGTAGACGTTGAAACATGAGGTGATCCTTGGGCGGTAGAGGTGCAGTCACTCAACTGAAAGTGCATCGCATGAAGATAACTAAACAGACCTTCAACGTGGGGGCGTTAGGTAACGTCTTCAAGTCAGCATCTTCAAGCCTAATAAATTATGACTTGGTTTGCTTGGTGTTGGCGGCCTTCTCGGTGGCCGACAGTATGCCACGCAATATATTCATTTCCATACGCTCCGGGCGGGCGCGCAGATAGAGTCGGCGCAGTCTCGCCATCAGTTGCCGCGGCTGGTCAGGGTCGTGAAAATCAATGCCGATCAGCGTGCGCTCCAGGTGCTCGAAGTAACGCTCAAGCTCCGCGTGGGTAGCCAGTTCAGCGTCATCGCTCGGCGTCGCTGAAGGCGCATCTGCCTGGCTTAGCCAAGCCATCCGACACTCATAGGCTAGCACCTGCACTGCTGCGGCCAAATTGAGCGAGCTGAAATCGGCATTAGTCGGAATATGCACGTGGGCATGGCAGCGCTGTAGCTCAGCATTGGTCAGGCCGCTGTCCTCGCGGCCAAACACTAGCGCCACGCGTGACTCAGCCGCTTGGCACTCGGCGGGCAGCCGGTCGGCTAATTCCCTGGGCGAGAGCATTGGCCAGGGCAGAGTGCGTGAGCGCGCACTGGCACCCACGGCCAGGGTGCAATCAGCCACTGCGTCTTCAAGAGTAGCGTGCACACTGGCTTGATGAAGGAGGTGGTCAGCGCCGGACGCGCGGGAAATACTGTCCTGGGTAATGACTTCGCAGCGGGGGGCAACAAGGGCTAAATCTGCCAAGCCCATATTGTGCATGGCGCGTGCCACGCCGCCGATATTGCCAGGGTGGCTAGTGCCGATAAGAACAATGCGAATGCGCTCAAGCATGATAAGGCTCGGTAAATAGTCTTTGTTAATAAGATCCGGTTAATAAGATCCTGCTAATAGGGCCCTGTTAATAAAAACAAGGGATCATTAATGCGTAAAACGCGCAGTCTAGCATGAGTCGATGGCATGCCCGAGAGTGGTCTGCTAGAATTGCGCGCCAAAGGCGGCACCTGCGCCTACTTAATGCTCTATTGTTAGCATCACGTTCTTTAACATCACTGTCACAAGGCCCAACCATGAATCCGATGGTCCAATTTACGCTGCGCGCTGCGCGTGGCGCTGTTGAACACTTCCTGCGCGTACGCGAACGTATTGAAAACGCGCACGATGAATTTAACCTTGACCGCCTGCTCGATGAGACGGCGCGCAAGGCCGAAGCGACAATTGTTCAGCAGTTGGAGCGCGGCTACCCCCAGCACGGTGTTACCGGCCGTTTTACCCCGCACCGCGCGGGTGAAGGCGAAGGCGCCGATATCGTCTGGAAAATTGAACCGATGCATGGCTACTCCAATTTAGCCGTGGCCGGTAAGGGCTTTGCACTCTCAGTGGTGTGTCTTATCAAAGGTCGTCCCGAGCACGCGGTGATTATCTGCCCGTTCGCTGACGACGAATATATCGCCAGCCGTGGCCGCGGTGCCCAGCACAACGACAAGCGCATGCGCGTTAGCAAGCCTACTGCCATTAGCGGCACGCGCATGGCCATGAGCCTGCCGGAAGTATGGTTGCGCCCGCGCAATTTACCTGCCTATTTAACCGTCTCCCAGCAACTTGCCCCGCAAGTAGAAACTCTGGTTGCCACGGGCAGTGGATTGCTGGATCTATGTGAACTGGCCTGTGGCCGCGTCGACAGTGCGTTCGTGCTTGGCCTCGAAGAGCAGGATATGCAGGTAGGAACGCTGTTCCTGAAAGAAGCGGGCGCCTTGATGGGAACGCCAGATGGCCAGCCTGCCGTAAAGGTAGAAGGGCAGCTAATGGCCGCTGGGCCGCGTCTCTACAAAGCGTTGACCAAGCAGCTAACGCCGCACTTCTAAACAGCACTAATTAAGTTGCCTACATGTCAGATCTTCACGGCGACGAATAAAAAATGCCCCTGCTGGGAATCCAGCAGGGGCATTTTTGTGGGCGGAAGAAGTGGGTTAAGCAGAGGCGCCGTTAAGGCAGCTCTTCCTCTTCTTCGTCGAGCTCTTTCTTGGTGGGAATCAAATCTTCCCGCGACAGCTTCAGCGGTAGCAGCAGTGCCGCAGCAATGTAGATAGATGAGAACGTACCCACCACGATGCCGACCAGTAGCGCAATGGCGAAGTTCTCAATCATATCGCCGCCAAGCAGCAGCAGCGCGAGCAGTACCAGTAAGGTGGTGCCCGACGTTGCCAGGGTGCGCGAGAGCGTGGCGTTAATTGCTTCATTGAAGATCTGCGGCATATCGTCGATGCGCGAGGTGCGGATTGATTCGCGAACGCGATCGTAAACCACGATGGTGTCGTTCAAGGAGTAGCCGATTACCGCCAGAATGGCCGCCAGTACCGTGAGGTCGAAATCGAGCTGAAATAGCGCGAAAACGCCCACTACGATAATCACGTCGTGCAGCAGTGCCAGCAGCGCGCCAATCGCAAACTTATACTGAAAGCGGAAGGCCACATAGAGCATTACTACGCCCAGGGCTACCAGCAGGCCAAGCCCGCTCTGGTCGCGTAGTTGGTCGCCAACCTGGGAGCCCACAAACTCAGAGCGGACAAGGTTCACGCTATCGCCGCTAGAGCGCAGCAGGTTAACCACCTCGCCACCCACATCAGCATCAAACGCCTGCTGAAGGCGAATCAGTACTTCGGTTGATGCCCCGAAAGTCTGTACGGAGACATCTTGGAAGCCGCTCTCTTCAAGCAGTACCCGAATGGCGTCTAATGAAGGCGCTGCGCCGTAGCGCACCTCAATCAGCGTGCCGCCAGTGAAGTCCAGCCCTAAATTGAGCTGCTGGATCAGAATGGCGCCAATCGACACGATGAGTAGCACCGCGGAGACGACAAACGCGAGTTTGCGCCGGCCCATAAAGTCGATTTGCAGGTGTGTTAGGGGTTTCATTACCACCTCTTAAGTTAGATCCACAGCTTTTTGACGGGTTTGCTGCCGTAAGCCAAGTTGACCATGGCACGAGTCACCATTAGCGCGGTGAACAACGACGTCAAAATGCCGATAGAGAGCGTGACGGCAAACCCTTTCACCGGGCCGGAGCCAATCGAGAACAGGATAACGGCCACCAGCAGCGTGGTGATATTGGCGTCGACGATGGAGGTAAAGGCGCGCTCATAACCGGCTTGAATCGCCTGTTGCACCGACATGCCGTTGCGCAGCTCTTCGCGTATTCGCTCAAAGATCAGCACGTTGGCGTCCACCGCCATACCCAGCGTCAGTACGATACCGGCAATACCCGGCAGCGTCAGCGTGGCGCCCAGCATCGACATCACCGCGACCAGCAGCGTTAAGTTCAACGCCAGGGCGATGTTGGCAAAAATGCCAAACACCTTGTAGCGCACCAGCATAAACAGCACGACCAGCAGCAGGCCGATCTGTACCGAAAGCAGGCCCCGCTCGATGTTTTCAGCGCCCAGGCTTGGCCCGATCGTACGCTCTTGTACGAAGTAGATGGGCGCGGCAAGGGAGCCAGAACGCAGCAGTAGCGCCAGTTCAGCGGCTTCCGTTGGCGAGTCTAAGCCGGTGATCCGGAAGCTGTTGCCCAGAGCGCTTTGAATCGTTGCCAGGCTAATCAGGCCGCGCTCAACGTAAGGCTCGCGTTCAATGGTTTCTTCACCCGTTTCCGGGTCGGTCACCACTGTGTCTTCGCTCTTATGTTCGATGAACAGCACCGCCATATTGCGGCCGATATTGGTGCGCGTGGCGCGGTTCATCAGCGTGCCGCCGGTGCCATCCAGGTCAATATTGACCTGCGGGCGGCCATTCTCATCAAAGCTGTTGCTGGCGCTGGAAACACTATCGCCGGTAATGATCACATCGCGCATTAGCTCGGCAGAGCGCGAAGTCTCGTTACGGAAGGTAAGGGTTTCCGTTTCGTTATCCGGCGTATCGTTGCGCGCTTCCAGGCGGAACTCCAGGTTAGCCGTTGCGCCAACAATGCGCTTAGCCGCCACGGTGTCCTGGATGCCGGGCAGTTCTACGACGATCTGGTTGGGGCCTTGGCGCTGCACCATAGGCTCAGCCACACCCAGTTCGTTGACCCGGTTGCGTAGGGTGGTCAAGTTCTGGTTGATCGCGTAATCCTGAATTTCGCTGACCGACTGATCGCTAAGCGTCATTACCAGCGAGGAAGCGCGGCCATCGCCTTCGCTACTATATTCAAAATCAGGGAAGTCGCGGCTGATCAGGCTACGTGCCGTATCGCGGTCTTCGGCGCTGGCGAAGTCGATCGACAGCGTGCGTTCTTCGACTTCAGTGTTGCGGTAGCGGAGACGCTCACTGCGCAGCAGTTCACGCATAGCGCTGGCGTTGACTTCCAGGCGCTGGGTTAGCGCAGCGTCCATATCCACTTCGAGCAGGAAGTGAACGCCACCACGCAGATCAAGGCCCAGTGTCATGGGCGAGGCGGAAAACGCCTGCAGCCACTCGGGCGTTGCTTCGGCGAGGTTTAAGGCCACCGTTGCATCATTGCCCAAAAGATCGGCGGCAATATCGCGGGCATTCAATTGATCATCGTCGTGGCGCAAACGAATAAGCCACTGCCCGTTCTCTTCTTCGAGCGCTTTGACCTCAATATCGTTTTCGCGGAGCGCGGTTTCAACGCGGTCTATCTGACGCTCATCCAGCGAATCGCCTTGGGCGCTGCTGATTTGGATGGCGGGGTCTTCGGGGAATAGATTGGGAAGCGAGTAGATAAGGCCAACCACCAGGACGACCAGTATCAGTAGATACTTCCACAGGGGGTAACGGTTGAGCATGCAAGCCCTGCCTTCAATTACAAACGGAATGCTGTGCACGGACACGCCGTGCACAGCAAAGTTCACCATCATTCATACCATGTCACCCCTGCCGGGGTGGCTGGCACTGGCTCGGCAGGGGTATTACAGGGTTTAGATGGACTTGATGGTGCCTTTAGGCAGTACGGCGGCAACGGCGTTCTTCTGCACGTTAACTTCGGTGCCTTCAGAGATCTCGATGGTCAGGAATTCGTCGCTCACCTTCGTGATACGACCTACCAAACCACCGCCAATGACGATCTCATCACCTTTGTCCAGATTGGTGACCAGCTGCTTGTGCTGCTTAGCGCGCTTGGCCTGCGGGCGCCACAACAGGAAGTAGAAAATCAGCACGAAGCCGACCAGCATGACGATTTGCGCAATACCACCGCCAGCGGCGGCTTCTTGGGCATGGGCTGGTGAGATGAAGAAATCCAGCATTACAGAGAACTCCTGAGTTAGAAAACGTCTGGGTTAGAAAAGCTTAGGTTTAATAAAGCTCTAGTTTAATAAAGCGTAAAAAGCATGGTTTTTAAAAGCATAGCCAAGCAGTTTAAACCACGCGCCAAGGCGCGTGGCGATTAATTCGCTAGGGGAGGCACTGGCAGGCCACGCCGTGCATAGAAGCCTTCCACAAAGGTCGTCAATGTACCCGCTTCAATTGCCGCGCGCAAATCAGCCATTACACGTTGGTAATAACGTAAGTTGTGAATAGTGTTGAGCATTGAGCCGAGCATTTCATTGCAGCGGTCTAAGTGATGCAGATAGCCCCGCGAAAAGCTCTTGCAGGTATGACAATCGCACTCTTCATCAAGCGGGCGGGTGTCAAAACGGTGCTTGGCGTTACGAATTTTGACCGTGCCTTCCGAGGTGAACAGGTGGCCATTACGCGCGTTGCGGGTGGGCATCACGCAATCGAACATATCCACCCCACGGCGCACGCCTTCCACCAGGTCTTCGGGTTTACCGACGCCCATTAGGTAGCGCGGCTTCTCATCCGGCATCCAGGTGGGCAGGTAGTCGAGCACCTTGATCATCTCTTCTTTAGGTTCGCCCACAGAAAGCCCGCCAATCGCCAGCCCATCAAAGCCGATCTCCAGCAGCCCTTTAAGCGAGCGTTCGCGCAGCTCGGGGTGCATGCCGCCCTGGATAATACCGAACAGTGCGGAAGGTGAATCGCCGTGTGCCACCCGCGAGCGTTTGGCCCAGCGCAGCGACAGCTCCATCGATTTCTCGGCTTCGTCAAAGGTGGCCGGGTAGGGCGTGCACTCGTCAAAAATCATCACCACATCGGAGCCCAGTGAGCGCTGAACCGCCATGGACTCTTCCGGGCCCATAAAGACTTTGCTGCCATCCACCGGCGAGCGGAAGTGCACACCCTGCTCGGTGATCTTGCGCGTCTCGCCCAGGGAAAATACCTGAAAGCCGCCGGAATCGGTCAGAATCGGTTTATCCCACTGGGCGAAGTCGTGCAGGTCGCCGTGGGCTTCAATCACCTCGGTACCGGGGCGCAGCCACAGGTGAAAGGTATTGCCCAGGATGATCTCGGCGCCGATCTCTTTGACGGAGTCCGGTGTCATGCCTTTCACCGTGCCGTAAGTGCCTACCGGCATAAACGCCGGAGTCTCCACCGTGCCACGGGGAAAGTGGAGGCGGCCACGGCGGGCACGACCATCGTCGGCCAAGCGCTCAAAGCGCATAAAGCATTCGTTTCGCATAAAGGTAACTCGTTAATCTCGTTCGTTTGGCGCGACTGGAGCAGCTCAAGCGGGTCAATAATCAGCAGTCAACCGCTAACGGGTTAACAGCATGGCATCGCCGTAGCTAAAAAACGCATAGCGCTCGGCCACTGCCCGTTGGTAGGCGTGCATGATGGTGTCATAGCCCGAGAAGGCGGACACCAGCATCAACAGTGTCGATTCAGGTAAATGAAAGTTGGTAATTAAAGCATCCACGCAGCGCCACTGGTAACCGGGGTAGATAAAAATGTCGGTATCGCCACTATAAGGCGCGATTTGGCCGTCGCTACTCTTCATGCAGGCGCTTTCCAAGCAGCGCACGCTGGTGGTGCCCACCGCCACCACGCGCTTACCGGCTGCTAGGGTCTCGCGCACCTGCTGGCAGGTGGCTTCCGTGACCTCAATCCACTCGCTGTGCATATGGTGTTCAAGGATGTTGTCGACGCGCACCGGCTGAAAAGTGCCCGCGCCCACGTGCAGCGTGACAAAGGCACGGTTGATGCCTTTATCGGCAAGGGCGTCCAGCAGCGGCTGATCAAAGTGCAGCCCGGCGGTCGGCGCCGCCACTGCGCCGTCACGCCGGGCATACACGGTTTGGTAGCGCTCACGGTCGCTGAGTTCGTCTTCCCGGGTAATATACGGCGGCAGCGGCATATGGCCGTGCTCTTCAAGCAGCGCGATCATTGGCGTATCGCCTAAAAAGCGCAGCTCAAACAGCGCATCAAGGCGACCTTCTACGATGGCGTGAACATTGCCCTCGAAAATCAGCTCGGTGCCGGGCTTCGGCGATTTACTCGAGCGGATATGCGCCAAGCCACGGTAAGCATCCAGCGGGCGCTCAAGCAGCATCTCCACCTTGCCGCCACTGGCCTTATGGCCGTGCAGGCGCGCCGGAATTACGCGGGTGTCGTTAAACACCAGCAGGTCGCCCGGTTCCAAAAGCTCAAGCAAATCAGGAAAGCGGCGATGTTCCAACGCACCGCTCTGGCCATCCACGCACAGCAAACGGCAGTCGCTACGCTGTTCAGAAGGGTAGCGAGCAATTAGTTCGTCGGGTAGCTCGTAATGAAAATCCGCGCGCTGCATGGCGTATAACTCTTAGCGTTGATCAAACAGGCGGCATAGGATAGCGCTTTGGCAGGATAAAGTCAGTCAATGTGATTGACCTAACTAGAAATTTACGTATACTACGCACGCATTGCCGGTATGGCGGAATTGGTAGACGCAGCGGATTCAAAATCCGCCGCCTTTACGGGTGTGCCAGTTCGAGTCTGGCTACCGGCACCACATTTAAAATCAGGCGCTTAGGCGCCTTTTTTTGTGCCTGCTATTTGAGTTTTTCCCTTCCTGAATGCCTGAATGTGTCCACAAAGTGTCCGCGGAGATTTCAGCAATTATTTACTCGTTTTAGCCAAACGCTCAGCCGCCAGCTGTCGGTAAAGACTAACCAACTCTGCGCTTTTGACATCTTCGTGCCAGCTAGCGGCGTAGACTTGGGCGCGTTCTGCGAGCTGTTGGCGCAGGGTGTCATCACCTAGCAGGCGGTTGACCTTGGTGGCGAAGTTGTCATGGTTATCTTCGGCGATTAGGCAGCCTTCGCCCTCTTTTAACACATCAAGTGTGCCCATCGCGGCGGTGGAAACTACCGGTGTGCCGAGAGCCATTGCCTCCAGCAGTACCAGCCCTTGGGTTTCTGTGCGTGATGCAAATACAAAAACGTCGGCGGCACTGTAGGCCGCCTGCAGCGGGCCGTTGCGGTCGAGATAGCCGAGAAACAGCACCGACTCTGCCACGCCAACTTCCTGGGCGCGCCGTACAAGCGAGTCATGAGCCGGGCCTTCGCCGGTAATAATCAGCCGGGTGTTGGGGTGTTCGGCTAATACCTTGGGGAGCATATCGATTAGAAAATCGATGTTCTTCTCAAAGGCCGCGCGACCTACGTAGAGCAGCAGGGGCGCATCTGTAGGCAGGTCGTAATGGGCACGAAAGTCGCTATCATCCTGGGCTCCCGGAGGGTGGCAGAACGACTCCAGCGACAAGCCGGTGGGAATGACCGTGGAGGGCGTGGTCACGCCGTAGCGGATAAGTGCTTGCTGCATTGCTTGGGAGGGTGCCACCAAGGCGTCGAGCTGCTGGCACTGGTGCACTGAAAGTCGGCGAGCGGCAAGTTGCAGCCAGCGTCGTGGAAGCCAGCGGATATAGTGATGAACATACTCCTCAAACAGGGTGTGATAGGTGGCCACCACTGGCAGTCCGGGCCGACGTCCCAGGGCCACGCCGGCATAGTGGGCGGTAAACGGCGTATGGACATGAATGAGATCGAAGCCCTGGTCGGCAAGCTGCGGTGCCAGGGCGATCAAGTCCCGGTAGCGCATCATGCGATCCTCCGGATCGCCGGGTACTTGGCGCGAGTGGATGCGCAGTACGCCCGGCTCATCCACTTGGCCGACTGGATAGTCGGGGCAGATCAGCGTGACCGAGTGGCCCAGGCGTTCAAGGGCACCGCGAAAACTGGCGATGGAGGTGGAAACGCCATTGACGCGGGGGAAGTAGACATCCGAAATCATTAGTATCTTCAAACCGCTCAACGGCGTCTCGGTCGTTGACGCCGTTGAGTGAAACAGCGTTAAAGCCGACGCCAGCCGTGCCTTGCGCTCTGCTTCGCGCTGTAGATACAGGGCATTGCCGTTGGCTAATTGGGTTAGGGCCGCGACTTCCGGGGCACTGAGAGGAGAGCTGAGAGAGGGGCGTCGGCGCTGTGGCATGTTGTTTGGACTCTTTTGGCAGCTTATTGCCACGCTAACCCGAGTCCATGACTGACGGATGACAGCCAGTGTGTTTAGTCACTACCCGTGCACCTACCCGCCAGAGCGTTAGCTCACGGTTGGCCGCTCCCTCGCTTTTTATTGTCTAGCCGTTTTATAGTGCTTCAATAGCACTCGACGAAAGACGGTAATCCACCATGGCCCTTTTTGAGCTGCATAGCCGCAACTTAGCCCAAGAACAGGTGGCCCATACCCACGACTTCCATCAGCTTATTCTGGCTACCTGTGGTGTCACGGAGCTTTCGATGGAGGGGCAAGGGGAAAGGGTGACCGCCCGCCGTGGCTGTCTGATTCCTTCCTCACGCCATCACGAATACCAGGGCGATGGCAACAACCGTACCCTAGTGTTGGATATTCCCGTTGCCCAGTTGGCGTCGCTTGAGAAAGGCAGCGAGATTGAGCGCCTGTTCGATAAGCCGCGCTTTTTCAGCGTGCCTCCTGCGTTAAACCAGCTCACCCACGCCCTGGCGAATCAGCTTGAACAGTGTCCCGCGCTGCAGAATGAAATCGCGATTCTGCTGCTGCGCGCGCTGACCATGTATCTGCATGACGCCTCTCCCACAGCGGTTGGGCAGTTGGGCCAACACTGTATTAGCGAACGACTCGACCTTGCTCGTTTGGATGCCTGGCTGGATCAGCATCTGGCCGATGAGATCCGCGTTGAGCAGTTAGCTTCCCTATGTGCCTTGAGCCCAGGGCACTTTCACAGCTGCTTTCGTGAGCTGACAGGCGTAACGCCGTTGGCTTATGTGCAGCGCAGGCGCCTAGAGCATGCCCGAACGCTGGTTCGCCATAGCACGCTCAGCCTGGGGCATATCGCTATGCTGGTCGGCTTTCGCGATCAGGGCAGTTTCTCCCGCGCCTATCGGCGTTATTTCGAGCTTTCCCCTTCTTCAGATCGCTAGACCCTCATCTGACCGCTAGTGATAAGATTTTCTTGCCTGCATGACTTGCGGGCAAATCTACCGCAGTGTCGGGCAAGTAATTTGTCGGCGAGCGCACTAGTCTCTGATGATCCCTTTTAAATCAACACAACCTCTTTCAAGGAAAAACACCATGGGCGTTACCTATCAAGACAGCAATGCACGTATGAGCCAAGTGGCGATTCACAACGGCACCGTTTACCTCGCTGGCCAGGTTCCCCCAGATGCAACGGCGGATATGCGTGGCCAAACAGAGCAGGTGCTGGTGCGTATCGATCAACTGCTAGCCCAAGCGGGCACCTCGAAAGAGCATCTGATTTCTGCGCAAATTTGGGTCACCAGCATGGCGGAGTTCGATCAAATGAACGCTGCTTGGGATGCCTGGGTCGTGCCCGGTCGCCCGCCCGTGCGTGCAGCGCTGGAAGCCCAGCTCGCCAAGCCCGAGTGGAAAGTTGAGATTATGGTGGTAGCCGCGCTGCCGGAGGCCTGATATGCGGGTTGTTTCTGCCGAAGAGGTTACTCGCTACCTGACATGGGATGGCTTGATCAAGCGGCTACACGCAACGTTCGTGAACGGCGTGGAGTCGCCTCCCCGCCATCACCATGCGATGCACCGGCCGGATGGCGAAGCCACCATGCTACTAATGCCCGCCTGGGAAGCGGCGGGCTATATCGGCGTGAAAATGGTCAACGTGTTTCCGCAAAACGCCGACCACGGCATCCCGGCGATCTCTGGGCTTTACTTGCTCAGCGAGGGCAAACACGGCCAGCCGCTGGCGTGTATCGATGGCAGTGAGCTGACCCGGCGTCGCACGGCGGCGGCTTCGGCGCTGGCAGCCCAAGCCTTAGCGATTGATAACGCAGAGACGCTGCTGGTGGTGGGCACAGGCAAGTTGGCACCCATGGTGATCGAGGCCCACGCCAGCGTGCGTCCCATCAAGCGGGTGCTGATCTGGGGCCGCAATCCCAGCAAAGCAGCGGCGATTGCCGACGAGTACGCCGAACGCTTCGAAACCCATGTAGTGGAGGAGTTAGCGGATGCCGTGGCAGAGGCGGACATCATCAGCTGCGTAACGCTCTCTAATCAGCCGCTGATTAAAGGCGAGTGGCTGACGCCCGGCACTCACCTGGATCTGATCGGCGCATTTCGTCCCCAGATGCGCGAGACCGATGCGCTGTGTCTGCGTCGCTCAGAGGTATTTGTGGACACCTACGCCGGTGCCAAAGGCGAAGCGGGCGATATTCTGCAAGCCATTGAAGAGGGCGAATTTCAGTTTGACCTGATTCAAGCGGAGCTTGCTGAAGTGCTGGCTGGGACTAAGTCGGGGCGCTCTGCACCGGAAGCCATCACGCTATTCAAATCGGTAGGCGCTTCCCTGGAAGATTTAGCCGCTGCGATAGAAGTATGGGAGTCGCTACCCGAACAGCCATGATTTTTTAATAACAATCGTATTAACAACATCGCTACCCGATGGGTAGCAACGCCACTCATAACGAAGACCGACCAATAACCAAAACGAGGCATGTTATGAAAGCTAATCAATCCTTGCTTATCGCCGCTCTGGCGGCGTTCCCGTTGGCTATCGCCAGCGCCAATGCCCATGCGCAATCCTATGAAATGGTGATTGCCACGCAGTTGCCCGAGGATATGAGCAATAACGAAATCTATCCGGCGCTGGTGCACTTTAAGAACCTGGTGGAAGCACGAACCGACGGGGATCTTGAGGTCACGATCTTCGGCGGCGGCCAGCTAGGCTCCGAGGTAGAAAACGGCTCGGAAGTGCAGGGCGGACGAACGCTTCAGTCGACGATTATGTCTGCGGGAGCAATGTCCTCCTTCTACGAAGACTATCAGGCAGTCACGGCGCCGTTCTTGTTTACCAACTGGCGTCAGGCGTGGAGCTTCTTTGATAGTGAGTGGTTCGCCGACTTTATGTCCGGCACCGTCGAAGCCGCCGATATGCGTTATTTGGGCACCTTCGACGATGGCGGTGGTTTCGTCGCCTTCACTAACAACGTGCGTTTGATAGAGACCGTCGAGGATTTAGAAGGCCTCAATATCCGTACCGAAGAGAACCCCGCCCACGTTGCAATCATGCGTTCGTTAGGCGCTTCCGCCACGCCGTTACCTTGGGGCGAGCTAATCACCGCATTGGAAACCGGACTTGCCGATGGCCAGTTCAATGCGCCGGTGCTCAACACCACTTTCAATTTCGATGCGGTCACCGACTACACCACGCTCACCGGGCATGTGTATAACAGCGCCCCCTGGGTGGTCAGCGAGTCGTGGTACCAGTCGCTGCCCGAAGAGCATCAGCAGGCCGTGATTAGCTCTGCGCGGGAAGCGATTCAACTGAGCCACGGTATGTCAGGCGCTTTGGCTACCGCAAGCTGGGTGGAGTCCTGTGAACGCTTCGAAGAGTGCTACCTGATGCCCGATGCCGAACGTGAACGGATGGCGGAAATTGCCCGTCCCGCTTGGCAGGAGTGGATCGTCGATGACTTCGGCATGGATGAAGCTCGCGTACAGGGGCTACTGGATGAAGTTGCACGTGTCGGCCAGCAGTTGGCAGAAGACGATTACCGCATCTATGGCCAATAAAGCCGGGGCCAATAACGGTTAGCGAACGATAAACGCTGGGGCGATATGAGGCCCCAGCGTGAGGAAAAACCATGGGCGTTTTAACTCCTTTGCGCCGCGTGAGCGACCTCGTCAATCAGGTGGCCATCGTGGTGTGTGTGGGCTGTATTCTGGCGATGCTGGGCATCTCGTTCACGGCGTTTCTCTACAAGCTGATCACCGGCAGCACGCTTAGCTGGACCTACTCGCTGGCGAGGCTGTTTCTGCCCTGGATCGGCTTTCTTTCCATGACGATTTCGCTGCGCTACGGCGAACATGTCGCCATGACCCTGCTGGTCCGCAGCTTGCCCAGAGTGATGGTGCAAGTGGCTGCCGGGCTGTGCCTGGCGGTGATTGGCCTGTTTGCGCTGATGCTGACGTGGTACGGCTGGGATTACTTCACCAGTGCCACCCAGGTCTACATGGTCTCCGACCAGATCCGCATTCCCAGCAAGGTGACCGCTATCGTGGTGCCTCTCAGTGGCGTCATCATGCTGCTGCATCTGGTGCATGGCTTTGCCTTGCTCGAGCACTTTATCGATGAGCAGGACGTGATTGGCGAACTTATCGACACCTCTGATGGGGAGCACCGCTCATGACCCCTGCCATTATTGCGTTTGTTGTGCTGCTGTTTATCGGTGCACCGGTGGCGGTGGTGATGGCCATGTCGGGGCTAGCGGGTGGCTTTGCCATCGGCGGAGAACGCATGCTCGGTATTATTGCCGACCGCATGTTCTCCGGCGTTTCGGGCTTTCTGCTGATTGCCGTGCCCTACTTTATTTTCACCGCTGAGCTGATGAACCAAGGCGGGCTGACCCACAAGCTGATCGCCTTCAACAATGCGCTGTTCGGCCGGGTGCGTGGGTCACTCTCCCACGTGAATATCTCAGTCTCGGTGTTCTTTGCAGGTCTCACCGGCGCCGCGGTCACCGATACCGTCGCCATCGGCAAGATCATGATTCCCGAGATGAAAAAGCAGGGCTACGATGCCGAATACGCCGCTGCGGTGACCGCCTGTTCTTCCATCATTGGGCCGATTATTCCACCCAGCGTGGTGATGGTGGTGTACGCCACACTGCTGCGAGATATTTCGGTGATTGACCTGTTTGCCGGTGGCATTATTCCTGGCTTGTTGATGGCGCTGGCGCTACTGGGCGTCAGCTTCTTCCTGGCCTGGAAGCGCAACTACCCTAAACAGGCACCTACACCCTTTAAGGCGGCCATCATCGCACTGTTAGTCGCGCTGCCTGCGATGGTGGTGCCACTGATTATTCTTGGCGGGATTCTTTCGGGACTCACCACGATTACCGAAGCGTCAGGCTTTGCGGCGGTGTACGCCATTGTGATTGGGGTGGTGTTCTACCGTAATCTTACCTGGCGCAAGATCTGGGACGCGCTGGTCACCACTGTGCGTTTTTCAGGCGTGGTGTTTTTTCTACTGGCAACCTCGGCGGTGTTGGGATGGTTCGTCACCCGTTCAGGCATCGCCAGGGATGCGGCCAGCATCATCACCACTTTCAGCGACGCGGCCTTTGTGCAGTTGATGCTGGTCTGCCTGCTACTCTTAGTGATTGGCACGGTGATGGATGTACTGCCCGCCTTGGTGGTGATAGCGCCGGTGTTAGTGCCCGCCATGATTCAGCTCGGGTTCGATCCGCTGCACTTCGCCATTTTAATGATCGTGGTGCTCAATATATCCAATGTGACACCGCCAGTGGGGATGACGCTGATGACCGCCGCGCGAATAGCCGAGGTGCCCTACGAACGGGCGATAGTGGCATCGCTGCCGTTTTACGTGTCGTTTTTAGTAGTGATTGTGCTCCTGGCGGCGTTCCCAGCACTCTCCACCTGGATTCCGTCACTGCTGTAATTTAGCTAAGGACTGCGACCCATGAAATGCTTTTACCACCCTGATCAGACGTTGCATGCGCCGCCGACGTTTCTGCTGCGCGGCCAGCCTTCGCCTTCGCCAGAAGGCCCGGTGCGCGCCGAGCTGCTTACCCAGGGGCTGGCAACGGCAGGGCTGACCCTGTCCGCGCCTACTGAGGCGGATTCGCCAATGCTGCGCAAGCGCTTAGAGCAGATCCATACGCCGCGATACCTGACGTTTCTCGACACCATTTACGCTCGCTGGCAAGCGCTGCCCAATGCGGCGGAAGTGGTGGCGCCCAACATTCATCCCTGCGGTGGCGGTCACCACTACCCGCGCCACCCGATTGGCCAAGCGGGCTGGCATTTGCACGACATGGCCTGCCCGCTAAGTGCTACCAGCTTTCAAGGCGCGCTGGCTTCGGCTGCCAGTGCCGAAGCGGCGGCTGAAGAGGTGCTTCATGGTGCGCCAGCCGCCTACGCGCTGTGCCGCCCGCCGGGTCACCATGCTGGGCCTGAACGCGCCGGGGGCTTTTGCTTGCTGAATAATTCAGCGCTGGCCGCTACCGTGCTGCGTGAACGCTTTGCCAAGGTGGCGATCATCGATGTGGATCTGCACCACGGCAACGGCACCCAGGATATTTTCTATCACCGCAGCGATGTCTGGACCGGCTCGCTGCACGCCGACCCCAGCGACTTCTACCCGTTTTTTTGGGGTGGCGCTGATGAAGAGGGCTGCGAGGAGGGCGTAGGTGCTAACGTTAATCTACCCTTGCCGGTAGGCAGCGACGGGGATGTCTATCTGGACGCCCTGGCAGTGTTAATTGATCACCTGCAGCGCTACGAACCCGATGCCGTGGTGGTGGCACTCGGCTTAGATGCCCACAAAGATGACCCGCTCGCAGGGCTTACGGCAGAAACCGAGGCATTTGTCGAGGTGGGTAAACGCCTAGCAGCGCTCTCGCTTCCCATGGTGATTGTTCAGGAAGGTGGCTACCCCACCGAGCACCTAAGCGCCAATCTAGCCGCCTTTATGCAGGGTTTTACGGCATGAGCAGAACCGGTTTCTACTGGCACGAACGCTGCTTTTGGCACGACTTGGGCGCGATAGGGGTATTTTCCGCTCCCGGTGAATTTTTACAGCCCCAAGCCGCCTCGGAAAGCCCGGAAAGCAA
The DNA here is from genome assembly GCF_976980765.1 of Halomonas sp. NYA30. Taxonomy (NCBI): domain Bacteria; kingdom Pseudomonadati; phylum Pseudomonadota; class Gammaproteobacteria; order Oceanospirillales; family Halomonadaceae; genus Halomonas; species Halomonas sp. NYA30. The sequence continues at coordinate 699,655 of NZ_OZ334477.1, forward strand.
ACGGCGCCTGAAGAATATTCTCGAAGTGAGTGGGCTGATCGACGAGCTTCAGGTGGTTAAACCGCTCGCCGCCTCGCTGGAAGACTTACTGCACTTTCATACTCCGCGCTACTTAGATGAACTGCAGGCGGGGGATCAAGCCCGCGGCGGCAACGGTGGCGACTGCGCACCTTACATGCCCGGCAGTTGGGCGGCGGCAACGCAGTCTGCAGGTCTGGCCATTGCCGCTGTGGAAGCCGTGGCGCAGGGAACGGTGAGCAATGCCTACGCCCTATGCCGCCCGCCGGGGCACCATGCAGAAGCCGACCAGGGCCGTGGCTTCTGCCTGCTGGGTAATATCCCCGTGGCGGTGATGCGCGCCCGGGCCTTGGGGCAGGTTAACCGTGTGGCAATAGTCGATTGGGATGTTCACCACGGCAACGGCCAGCAGGCAGCTTTTTATGGCGAGCCCGATGTGTTGACCGTTTCACTCCATCAGGCGGCGAACTATCCGCTGGAAACCGGCAGTTTTGACGAGCAGGGCGAAGGTGCAGGCGAGGGCGCCAACCTAAACCTGCCGTTGCCGCCGGGCTGTGGCCTGGGCGCCTACGCGTACGCCATGGAAAAACTGGTGCTGCCCGCGCTGGAAGCCTTTAACCCCGAGCTCATCGTGGTGGCCTGCGGTTACGACGCCTGCGCCAAAGATCCATTAGGCAAGATGTTGCTCAACAGCCAAGCGTTCGCCACCATGACCGCCCAGCTTAAAGCACTGGCCGAGCGCTGCTGCGATGGCAAGCTGGTGTTCGTCCATGAAGGGGGCTATTCGGAAGGTTATGTGCCGTTATGCGGCCACGCGGTGATCCAGACCTTGGCGGGCAGCGCGATTGCCGTGCCCGACCCGCAAAACGATGAAATTGCCGCTTGGGGCTATCAGGCCCTGCAACCGCACCAGCAACTGTTAATCGACGACTGGTGCCAACAGTGGGAGCAACGCAAACAATGACACCGCTTTATGACCGCGATGGCTGGATCTGGCACGACGGTGAATGGCTGGAGTGGCGCGAGGCCAAGGTGCATGTCTTCACCCATACGCTGCACTATGGCATGGGCTGTTTTGAGGGCGTGCGCGCCTACGCTGGCCCCAGCGGCACGCATCTATTTCGCGCTGCTGAACATACCCGCCGCTTGGCAGAAAGCGCCCATTCGCTGGATATGCCGCTACCGTTTAGTGAAGCGGAATTGATCAATGCCCAGCGCGAGTGCCTGGCCAAAAACGGCCTGAGCAATGCCTACCTGAAACCTACCGTGTTTTTTGGTGCGGAAGGTTTAGGACTACGCGCCCAGGGTCTAACGACCCATGTGATGGTGGCTGCATGGGATCTAGGCCCCTACATTTCACCCCAGGCTGCCACCCACGGTTTGCGTGCGCTGACGTCATCCTGGGCGCGCCACCACGTCAATATCAGCCTGTGTCGTGCGAAAACTAACGGCCACTACGTCAACTCGATACTGGCGTTGAATACGGCGATCAAAGCCGGGTTTGATGAAACCATCATGCTCGACCCGGAGGGCTATGTGGCTGAAGCCTCGGCGGCTAACGTCTTCTTACTGCGCGACGGCGTGCTGCACACCCCGGAAGTAACCTCGTGTTTGCAAGGCATCACCCGGGATAGCGTGATTCAGCTGGTGCAAAAGGTGCTGGGCATTGAAGTGCGCGAGCGGCGGATAACCCGCGACGAGCTCTACACCGCCGATGAGGCGTTTTTAACCGGCACCGCTGCCGAAATATTGCCGCTTCGCGAGCTGGATGGTCGCCGCATTGGTGGACGTGCTGGCGCACCGCTCGTCAACGAACCCATCAGCCAAGACAGCGTGACGGCTCAACTGCAGAGCTTATATCGCCAGGCGGTGCGGGGTGAGCTGGATGATTTTCAACACTGGTTAACCCCGGCTTAAGCGCTAATCGCCTTCTCTAACGCGGCCAATCTTCCCGGCACCAGCGCTGCTTGCACAGCGGTAATACGGATCACATTGGCAAGCTCTGGATGCGCCAAGCGAGCAACGAGCACGCCTTCGGCGAGTAGTTGCTGGTGTACCTCGGCGGCGAGGTCAGCGCTGGGCAGGCGAATGCCGATAAAGTTGGTGGCGCTGGGAAGCACGTCGGCACCGAGTGAGCGAAAGTGCTCTGCCAACCTCTGACGGCGGGCTTTTACATCGGCGACGTGTTGGTGAACCTCGTCAGCGTGGTCGAGCACCACTTCGGCAGCGGCCAGGGTTAACGACGATACCGCGTAGTGAATACGCACCTTCATCATCATCGCCAGCACTTCAGGGTCGGCGATGGCGTAGCCAATGCGCAGACCCGCCAGGCCGTGAGCCTTGGAGAGCGTACGCAGGCGAATTACCCCCGGTATTGCTTTGGCAGCGAACTCGCTGTTGGCATCGTCGCGGAAGTCCCCATAGGCTTCATCCAGCAGCAGCCAGCAGGTGTCAGGTAGCGCTTCGCGCAGCTTGAGGATGGCATTGTCGCTATGTAGATGACCGCTGGGGTTATCCGGATTGGCCAGGTACACCAGCCGCGCGTTTTCCTGATGCGCCGTTGCTGCCAAGGCTTCCAGGTCAGGGGCCAGCACGCCCGGTGCCTCAAAATAGCTGGGCTCGATCAGGCGGCAGCCTTGGCCTTTGGCGAAGTAACCAAAGGTGGGGTAGGTGCCTGCGGTGCTCACTACGGTTTTCCCCGGTTCGCAGGTGGTGCGCAGGGCCAGGGCAATCAAGCTGTCAGCACCGGCATCCACCAGCAGCGTTTCCAGGGCAATACCTTGCTGAGCACTCAAGCGCTGGCGCACGCCCAACGCCTCGGCATCGCCGTAGCAGTAAACGTGTTCAGCCAGGGCATCGCCAAAGTGTTCGCGCAGGGCGCGGTGAGGCATATCCAGGCCTTCGTTAGAGCCCAGCCGGTGGGGGATTTCCTTGCCAATGCGGCGCTCTAATACTTTGATACCTGGGAAGGGGTTATGCGGGCCTTCGCCAGATAAGTGCTCGGGATAACGGGGCGTACTTTGGCTAGGCATGGTAAGTCCTAAAACAGTGTTAATGAGTAACTTAAAACGCTTCTTGAAGCACTTTACCGCGGTTCAATAGATTGAGTGGATCTAGCGCTTGCTTGAGCGTATGCATCAGTTCGATTTCAGCGCTGGAGCGGCAGGTATTGAGCCAGGGCCGCTTCTCCAGGCCAATGCCGTGTTCAGCAGAGACCGAGCCGCCCAGTGCCGCCAGCGGTTGATAGACCATGGCTTCCACTTCACGGCGCACCTCGGGATCCAAGCTCCCCACGCTAACGGAAATATGTAGATTGCCATCGCCCAGGTGGCCAAACACTACCAGGCGCGCATCTGCCCAGTGCTGGGTTAGCTGCACTTCCAAGGCATCCGTGTAGCGCTGCATATCGGCAATGGGCAGGCTGACATCGAAGGTGAGTACTGGCGCAAGGCCTTTGACCAGCCCCTCAATATCTTCACGAATCGCCCATAGCCCATCGCGCTGGGTAGTCGACTGCGCAATCACCGCATCGACAATCAGCTCGCTCTCCAAAGCGCTTTCTAATGCTTCGCTGAACTGAGTGGCATTGCGCTCGGCGTCGCTGCCCAGGGAATCAATGATCACATAAAACGGATGCTCGGTGGCAATCGGCGGGGTGTGGCGGCCAAGGGTTTCAGTGAGCAGCCGGTAGTGGTTTTGCCACATCACTTCAAAAGCGCCGAGGCTGCCACCGAGTGCTTTGCCCATATGGCTGAGTAGCCCGGTGAGCGCCTCAAACGAGGGGCAGGCCACCATCGCGGTTTGTTCACTAGGCGTGGGTGGCTGCAGGCGCAGCACTGCACGGGTCACAATCCCCAGGGTGCCTTCGCTACCGATAAACAGCTGCTTTAAATCGAAACCGGCGTTATTTTTGAGCATACGGTTCATGGAGCTGACCACGCGTCCATCGGCCATGACCGCCTCCAGGCCAAGCACCTGCTGGCGCATCATGCCGTAGCGGATCACCCGAACACCGCCGGCGTTGGTGGCGATATTGCCGCCAATGGTGCAACTGCCACGAGCGCCCAGATCCAGCGGAAACTGCAGACCGACCTCTTTAGCGGCTTCCTGAATCCGCTGCAGCGGTGCTCCTGCCTGCACGGTGAGAGTGCCGCCCACTTGATCAATCTCTTCAATCGCGCTCATACGTTCAAGGGAAATCACCAGCTCATCCGGGCTAGCTTCTGCACCGTGCACCAACCCAGTCAATCCGCCGTGGGTGACCACCGGCTGCTGCACCTGATGACAGGCACGCATGACAGCAGCGACTTGCTCCGTATCCGCCGGGCGAACAATTGCCCCAGCCTGGCAGGGCGCGCCGGTCATCCAATCTACGCGTCGGCTGTACACATCGTCGCCGGTCAATACATGGGCCGGGCCCACAATAGCGCGCAGCGCCTCCAGGGTTATCTGCATTGGGTATCCTTTTTTACCATTCAATAATTTACGCAGTGGCCGCCACGGGCGCCTCGCGGCCCGGAATTGCCTTGAGCAGATCCTGGGTATACGCCTCTTTTGGAGCGAGGAAAATCTGCTCGGCGCTGCCTTGCTCAACAATGCGGCCGTGTTGCATCACCACGATGCGGTCGCAAATTTGCGCTGCGACGCGCAGGTCGTGGGTGATAAACAGCAGCGAGAGCGACAGCCGCTGTTTTAGCTCCTCCAGCAGTTCCAGTACCTGGGCCTGAATCGAAACATCCAGCGCTGAGACGGCTTCATCCGCCACGATCAGCTCGGGGTTGAGCGCCAGCGCGCGGGCAATGCCGATACGCTGGCGCTGGCCGCCGGAAAACTCGTGGGGGAAGCGTTCCACAGCGCTGGCGCCCAAACCCACCATGTCTAATAGCTCGCCTGCCTGTTTAAGCGCCGCGGCTTTAGGAGTGCCGTTGGCAATCGGCCCCTGGGCAATCGCCATACCCACTTTGGTGCGGGGGTTGAGCGAGGCGTAAGGGTCTTGGAATATCATCTGCACCCGATGGCGTTCCCGGCGCAGCGCATCGCCTTTGAGCTGGGAAAGATTCACCCCATCCAGCAGCAACTCGCCGCTGTCGGGGTGCTCCAAACGCACCACGCAGCGACCTAGAGTGGACTTTCCAGAGCCGGATTCGCCTACGATGCCCACGGTTTCACCCCGCGCCAAGGTGAGCGATACATCCTCAAGGGCGCGCACTTCACGGGCAGGCTTAAACAACCCGCCTCGGGAGCGAAAGACTTTATTGAGCTGCTTGATTTCCAGCAGCGGGGCGACCTGGCTGGTCTCCCGGTGGGGCGGCACCGCATTGCTGGGGATCGCGGCAATTAGCGCTTGGGTATAGGCGTCTTGCGGGTTCTCAAGCACCGGCTTGGCATCACCCAGCTCGACGATCTTGCCGTGGCGCATAACGCAGACGCGGTTGGCAATTTCGGCCACCACGCCAAAGTCGTGGGTAATAAACATCACCGACATGCCGCGCCGCTGCTGAAGGTCGCGAATCAGCTCAAGAATCTGCGCCTGGGTGGTCACATCCAGCGCAGTGGTGGGTTCGTCGGCAATCAGCAAAATGGGCTCCAACGCCAGCGCCATGGCGATCATGACCCGCTGGCGCTGGCCGCCGGAAAGCTCAAACGGGTAGGCGCGAATAGCCTTCTCCGGCTGTGGAATACCCACTTCAATTAGCAGCTCCAGCGCGCGGGCCTGGCGCTCTTTGGGAGTGAGTTGGCCATGGGCCTCGAACACCTCGGCAATTTGCGCGCCTACCCGCATTAGCGGATTCAGGGCAGTCATTGGCTCCTGGAAGATCATGCCGATTTTTAGCCCGCGCAGGGCGCGGTGCTGTTTTTCCGTCAGGGCGAGCAGGTCCTGCCCCTCGAACAGTATCTCGCCATGGGTGGCGTTCACGCCCTTGGGGAGCAGCCCCATCACGGCGTTGGCGGCCATCGATTTACCGGAACCGGACTCACCCACCACGCACATGATTTCGCCGCGCTTTACCTCGTAGCTCACATCCTCCACCGCCAGGGCGCGATCCGCTCCTTTGGGGAGCGCAATGTTCAGATCGCGAATGCTGAGTACCGTTTCAGCGCTTTGATTCTCTGTTGCAGACATAAGAGGCTCCTAGCGCTCGCGGGAAAGTTTGGGGTTCAAAGCGTCGTCTAACCCTTCACCCACCAGGTTTAACGCCAGTACGGTGAGTAGAATCGCTACGCCAGGGAAGAAGCTGAGCCACCATGCTTGGCGAATCACCGTGCGCGCAGCACCAATCATGTAGCCCCAGGACATCACGTTAGGGTCGCCCAAGCCGAGAAACGACAGCGCCGACTCCAGCAAGATAGCGGTGGCCACCATTAGCGATGCCAGCACGATAATCGGCGACAGCGTATTGGGCAGAATCTGACGCAGAATAATCGTGCTGTTGGACTGGCCGACCAGGCGCGCGGCTTCGACATACTCGCGGTTGCGCAGCGACATAAATTCAGCGCGCACTAAGCGGGCCACCGGCGGCCAGCTGACAATCGCAATCGCCAGTACGATTGAGGTGATGCTCGGCTGCATAATCGCCACCAGTACAATCGCCAGCGCGAAGTTGGGGATGGTCTGGAAGAACTCGGTAAAGCGCATCAATACATCATCAATGATCCCGCCGTAGTAGCCTGCAATGGCCCCCAAGGGAACACCAATCAGCAGCGCCACGCTGGTGGATACCAGCCCGATCAACAGCGATACCCAGGCGCCGTGCATCAAGCCTGAGGCCACGTTGCGGCCCATGGTGTCGGTGCCCAGGGGAAAACCATCTTGGGATAGCGGTGGTAAAAAGGGCCGCTGCACCATGCGCCAGGGTGATTCAGGAAACAGCAGCGGCGCCAGTATGGCCATGGCGATAATCACCAGCAGAATAATCAGCCCCACCAGAGCGCCGCGGTTTTGCGCGAAGCGTGCGAAAAAGCTCATGCGGCCCCCTTCTTGATACGTGGATCAGCCAGGCTGTACACCAAGTCGGTGATGATATTGAAGACGATGACCAGTGCTGCCGAGAAGAAGAAAATACCCAGAAGTAGGTTGTAGTCACGCTGTTCAAGGGCTTCAAACATCAAGCGGCCGATGCCGGGCCAGGCAAACACGGTTTCGGTCAGTATCGCGCCGCCGACCATCTGACCCGCCTGCAGGCCTGCCAGCGTAATAATCGGCAGTAGCGCATTACGCAACACATGGCGACGCTGAATAATGCCTGGCTTCAAGCCCTTGGCGCGTGCGGTTTTGACGTAATCCTGCTGCGCGGCATCCAGCATTGATGTGCGCGTCATGCGGGTATAAATCGCCATAAAAAATAGCGCTAAGGTGGTCGCCGGGAGCACCAAGTGCTGGGCGACATCGAGCACCAACGCAAATCCTGTATGGCCTGCGCCCACGGTGTAAAGCCCGTAGGCGGGCAGCCAGCCCAAGTAGACGGAAAACACCACCACCGACATGAGCGCGACCCAGAACAGCGGCGTGGCGTAGAACACCAGCGCCAACGCCATAATGATCGAGCCGGAAGGCTTCTTAACCCGTGCTGCGGCCATGGAGCCCGCCACGATACCGAGTACCAGCGAAAGCACGAAAGCGGTGCCAGTCAGCAGCAGGGTGGCGGGCAAGCGATCCATAATCAGGTCAAAGACAGGAACGCCCAATCGGTAGGAGTAGCCAAAATCGAGTACGGCGATACCTGATATATAGCGCCACAGCTGCACATACATCGGCTGATCGAGCCCAAAGCGCTCGCGCAGTTGGTTGAGGAACTCCTGATCCGCGGCACCCGCTTCACCGGCCAAAATGGCAGCCGGGTCGCCGGGAGCCAGCTGAATCAGCAGAAAGTTAAAAATAACGATTAAAAACAGCACAATGACGGCTTTGAACAGCCGCATTAGGATTAGGCGCGCGTAAACCATAAGTCGTTTCCTGGCTAATACCTTCAAGACATGGCTGGAAAACCCAGGTAGCTCGCGCTACCTGGGTGGCTTGGGTTTAGCGGTCTAGCCAAGCATCTTTAAAGCCGTCGTTAACACCCACGCCGGAAGTGACCAGGTTTTTAACATCACAGCGGTACAGGGTCGGGAAACCCAGCTCCATCAGCCAGCCAACCGGCACGTCTTCATGGAGGATTTCCTGTACTTCGCGGTAAAGTTTTTCGCGCTCTTCGTCAGGATAAGCCGTGGCGGCCTCGTTGAAGAGCTCGTCCACACGCTCGTTTTCATAGCCTTCCACGTTATTCCAGGGCGAGCCCTTGGCAATATTGTCGGAAAGGTAGGTGCGTGAAATACCCAGCGCCGGATCGCCGTACTGGTAGAGATAGGTAAAGGCCAGATCGTAATCCCAATCGCCCAGGCGCTGGTTCCAGCCCCCTACGTCGGTGGCTTGGGTTTCAACGTTAATACCCACTTCGCGCAGGTTCTGCTGCACGGCTTCGGCCCAGCGGGTCCAGGTTTCGCCATAGGGCAGGGGCAGGATGGTGATCTCTTCGCCGTCGTAGCCCATTTCATCCAGCAACTCGCGGGCGCGGTCTGGGTTGTAGTCGTAGGGTTCCAGGTCATCGTTCTGGAAGCGCGCATTGGAACCAAAGGCGGAGAGCGGGACATTGCCCAGGCCGTTCCACAGCACATTTTTGGCGAACTCGCGATCCATGGCGTACATCACCGCCTGGCGGAAGCGTTTATCCGCGGTGGGGCCTTCGCGATTGTTCATCCACAGCATGGCAAAGGGGCTGAAGTATTCGTGGCCCTCTTCGGTCATGCACACGTTATCCATTTCGGCCAGGCGGGGAATATCGAAGTTCTCGACGGTGCCGCTGGGCAGTACATCAATGGTCTCGTTCTCGAACGCCACCGCACGGGAAGCACCGTCAGGAATAACGTGCCAGTTCACGCCATCCAGGTAAGGCAAGCCCTCTTCGTAATACTCTTCGTTCTTGACCAGCTCGATGACGGTGCCGCGTTCCCAGTTGTCGAACTTAAACGGGCCGGTGCCAATGGGATGATCATTGTGTTCGTTATTGCGGAAATCGGTACCCGCGTAAAGGTGTTCGGGCACCATGGTAAAGGTGCCTGCTTCAAACGAGAGCAGGAAAGGGCCAAAAGGCTGGGTCAGGGTAAACACCACGGTGTGATCGTCAGTAGCTTCGATGCTTTCCACGTGCTGTAGCACGGCGCGGGCGCTGGGGTTCAACTCGCGGTGGAAGACATCGGCGGAGAACACCACGTCATCGGCGGTAAAGGCTTCACCATCGTGCCAGGTAACGCCTTCACGCAGGTGAAAGGTGTAGGTGCGGCCATCGTCACTGACCTCCCACGACTCCGCCAGTTGCGGCATGGGTTCAAGGTCGGTGGAGTAGCGCAACAGGCCTTCGTAGATGTTGCCCGAGACGGTGCGTGTAGGGGCGTTCTGAACCATGCCTAGCACTAGGCCGGGCGGCTCCGGCTGGATAATGGTGTTAACCACACCGCCCTCTTTGGGGTCATCGGCCAGGGCGGCGGAGGTGAAAGCAACTGCTGCAGCGGAAATAGCCAAAGCTAAAGGTTTTTTCATGTTTCCTGCTCCTCGGTTATTAGCACGTAATGGGTTTACGTAGTCGTTAGGCGAGCGAGGCGTGGCGTGTTAGGCCCAGTTGTGTTGTTTGTTAGGGACCTGTTTTGACCATAGCAGTACATGGTAAAACTGTCGACAGTCGGCAATCGTTCGTCGACAAGCGGCTTTTTTTCGTCATACTTAAGGAAACGCGCCACACCCCACGAGTAAATTTTATGGCCTTATCAACGGCGGCTCCCAGGCCCTTTATCCAGCAGCAGAACCTTGTCGAGCAGGTGGCTGACTATTTGACCCAAGCGATTATTCAGCAACACTTTTTACCCGGCGAACGGCTTTCGGAAGTACAGCTTTCCCGTGACTTGGGCGTTAGCCGCGCACCGGTTCGTGAGGCCGCGCGCTTGCTGGAAAGCCGCGGCTTATTAATATCAAAACCCCGCCGCGGCTTCTTTGTTCGCGCGTTGAATGCCGTTGAACTCGAAGATGTCTTTGATTTGCGACTGTGCCTGGAACGTCACGCTATTCAGCGTCTGGTCGAGAGCTATAACCCAGAAGCCCAACGTGCTTTAAAACAGCAGGTAGACGTACTTTGTGAGGCGGCAGCGGGGGACGATGGCACCCGCCGTATTGAGGAAGATTTGCAGTTTCATCGCCTACTGTTGCACTACGCAGGCAATGAGCGGCTGCTACGTGCCTTCGACGACCTCACTCATGAACTGCGCCTCTGCATCACGCTAATTACCAAAACCCATGAAGCCCCCGACACCATCGCTACCAGCCACTATAAGCTGCTCGACGCGCTGGATAGCGGCAGCCCTGACGCCTGCCGTGAGGCGATTGACTACCATATCGGCGTTGCTCGTAAGTTCGTGGTGAAGGGGGTGGGCGAAACCGGAGATAGTTCTGATGAAGGATAGTTCTGATGAATAGAGTGCCGATGAAGACGTTCTTTCACGATGATCAATTGCTTCATCAGCCGCAAACCTACTTCTCCCGCGGGAAAATGCGTACGCCCCAGGAAGTGCCTGAGCGCGCCACGTATCTGCTGGCCGCCGCCAAGCGGCTAGGGTTTGATATTCAAGCACCCGCCGATTTTGGGGTAGAGCCGCTAAGGGCAGTGCATTCGCTGGCCTATCTGCGCTTTCTGGAAAGCGCTCATCGGCGCTGGCATGCCCTTGGAGAAGATTGGGGTGAAGAGGTTATCTCCAATATTTTTGTGCGTTCGCCCAACGCCCTGCGCGGCATATTGGCGGAAGCCGGGCGTTATCTAGCCGACGGTAGCGCGCCAGTGGGCCAGCATACTTGGCAGGCGGCCTATTGGTCGGCGCAGAGCGCGGTGGCCGGTGCGGAGACCTTGTTAGCCGGTGATCGATTTGCCTATGCGCTATCGCGCCCGCCGGGCCACCACGCGGGTATCGATTCCGTCGGCGGCTTTTGCTTTCTCAATAATGCCGCCATCGCCGCGCAGCGCCTCACCTCACGCTACCCACGCATCGTCGTGATGGATCCCGATATGCACCATGGGCAGGGCATTCAGGAAATTTTCTACCAGCGCGACGATGTCATGTATATCTCGATCCACGGCGATACCACCAACTTCTACCCAGCGGTAACCGGCTTTGAAGACGAGCGCGGGCAGGGCGCAGGGCTGGGTTATAACCTTAATCTGCCGATGCCCCATGGATCAGAGGAGTCGGTGTTCTTTGACCGCCTGGAGCAGGCCTGCCAGACCATTCGCCTGTTCGAGCCTGACGCCATTGTGCTGGCGCTGGGGTTTGATATCTACGAGCGCGACCCCCAGGCCAAGGTGGCTGTTTCCACGCCGGGGTTTGGTGAACTGGGCCGCAGGGTGGCGGGCCTGAATGTACCCACGCTGGTGGTCCAGGAAGGCGGCTACTACTTGGAAGGATTAGAGGCTAATGCAGTGAGTTTCTTTGAGGGGCTGCTGGGCAGAGTAGAAAGTAATAACGATTAAGCCAGTATTTCCAACCCCTTTTCGGCCACCAAATTCAGCAGCTTAAGCGAAGGGCCATTAGGTTTCTTCTGGCCTTGCTCCCACTTTTGAACCGTGGACACACTGGTATTCAGGTAGGCCGCGAATACTCCTTGGCTGGCGTGATTCTTGGTGCGAATCCGCTTGATCTGTATGGCTGTGTACTCTTTTACTGGCGGCAGACAGAGTGCATCGAACTCGCGAAGCGTGGTTTCTTTCATCACACCAGCCGTGTGAAGATCTTGAGCCGTTTCATGCACCATATCTAAGATTGATTTATCCATCGTTTTTTACCTCAATCAATGCGCCATGCTTAATGGCTTCAGTTAGTGCTTTGTCACCGTAGCCCAGTAATTCTTTTGCTAAATGTTTTAACGCTTTAAGCTCTTCGGCACTGATGTTAGCGCGGGCATTTTTGGCAAAACCATAAACAAAGAACGCCTTATTACCGATCTTATAAGCCAACAGGGTTCTGGCCCCGCCGCTCTTGCCTCTACCACCGATTGCCACGCGTTTTTTCACCACATGACCACCTAGGTCGGCATCAATCAGGCCGCGCTCCATTTCCTCAACTGCAGCTAGCAAAGCAGCATCATCCAGTCCTTCCTTTGCTGCCCATTTTCTGAACACTTTGTTTTTAAATACTCGCATCTGATACCTGTACTGTTACCCTTAATGTATAGCACTAGGTGTTATAGTGAGCCAGCTTTTTTTAGCCGCGTAGCCGCTTTGGTCTGTGTCTGGCAATATAGCCACTTTCAGCGATCAGCATAACGATCCGATTAGTAAACGAAAGGACACGGCATGGCCCACCTGCTACGCATCGTGATGATTCACGGCCACCTGGAAGGGGTGGTTGAACTGAGTGTGGACGGTCACACCAATATTTGCGGCACCAACGCCTCCGGTAAAACCACGCTACAGCGCCTGGTGCCGGTGTTTTACGGCGAGCTTCCCAATAAAGTAGTGCCCAAAACGCGCATGAAGTTTGATGCGTTTTACCTGCCCCACCGCAACAGCTATCTGGTGTACGAATACCGCCGTGAAGCGGGCAATATTTGCCAGGCGGTGCTGACCCGCAAAGCCGAGGGCGGGGTGGAGTACCGCTTTGTCGGCGCGCCCTACCAGCCGGAAGATTATCTGGTGGAGAGCGAGGCGGGCGTAGCGGCGCTGGACTACACCCAGTGGGCCAGCGGCCTGCGGCGTAGCGGCACGCCGGTCTCCCCCAAGCTGGGCGCGACCTCTGAATTTCGCTCGGTGATCCAAAACGACTTTACCCAACTGCACGGCAACAGCCGCGATGGCCTCAAACTGCGCCAAATCGCGGCCCAGTTCAGTCTGGTAAAACCCGAGCGGCGCATCCGCCATATCGAAAAGCTGGTTTCTGCGGTGCATGCCAAAGAGGGCAAGATGGACACCCTCAAAACCATGCTGGCGGCGATTTTCGAAGAGGATGGCGTTGAGCTGCCGGTGACACGGATTCGCAACACCAAGGCGCGGGAGTGGATTGCCCAGATGCGCCAATCCATGCGCCTGGAACCGCTGCAGGCCTCTCTTGCCCGGCTCGCCGGTATCGACCGTGAACTCGCCGACCTAGATGCCACGCTGTGGCAACTGAAGCCCCAGCTGGAAGAGGACCGCCAGAAAGCAGAGCGGCAAATGGCCGATGTGGATGCTGCGCTTGCCCGACATCACCGCGAGTTCCAGCAGCGGGAGAGCGATTACAGTGAGGCGCGGGATAAGCTAAACGACCGCCACAGCGAAGTGGTCAGCGATTTGCAGCAGGCCCAGCGCCGCCTGAATGATCTACAAACCCAGTACGAGCAATACGCCGAGGCGGATATGCCCGCCCTGGAGCGCGACATCAACGCGCTGCCCCAGTGGCGGGAACAGCGTGACCAGCTGCGCACCCACCTAAACGTGATGCAGGACGCGGTAAAAGAGAGCCAGGCGCGCCTGGATGGTCGGCTGCGCGAACTTTCCGAGGCGCTGGCCCGCCAGACCCGTGAATCCCAGGAACTGATCGACGCCCTGGTCGAAGAGAAAGCCCTGCGTCGGGAGCAGCAGTGGGAGTCCGAACAGCAGCTCAACGAACGCTACCAGCAGGAGCGCCAACGCCTGGAGGGCGAGTACCAGGCGCAACTGGAACTCGGCGTCGAGCAGCTAGCCGAACTGAAAGCGCAGCTCTCGCTCTCGACCCAGACCGCTGAAGAGGCTTCCGAGGCGGAGCTTGCCCAGGCGCGACTGGATCAGGCCCAGCAGGAGCGCAATGCATCGGCCGCTACCCTGGATGGCCTGCGCCGAGAGTTTGAAAGCCGCAAACGCGAACGCGACAGTGCCGAACAGCAACTGGTGCAACTTCGCCAGCAGTTGGAGCGCGCCGAGCAGCGCTGCTTTGCGCTCTACCAGCAGCGCGACCCGGAGCAGGGCAGCCTGCGCCACTTCCTGCGCTACCACCGCCCTGGCTGGGAGCAGCAGCTGGGCAAGGTGATTGCGCCAGAGCTGTTGGAGCGGCGTGACCTCGCCCCGCAGTTGGCGGAAGGCGCAAGCGATGACCTGTTCGGGCTGTCGCTGGATCTTTCCGCCATTGCCTTGCCGGATTACGCCCAGGATGAAGCCAGCCTGCTGGCCGCCATCGAAGAGGCGGACACAGCCAAACGCCGGGTGCAGTCAGAGAGCCAAGCCGCCGAGAAAGCGCTCAAGCAGCATAACGAGCGGGTGCAACAGGCCGATGAAGCCCAAGATCAGGGCCGCATGGCCCACAAGCGCGCCGAGCAGGAAGTCGAGTTTGCGATAGAGGCCCGCCGCCAGCAGCAAGAGCGCCATACCAAGCGCCAGCAGGAGCGCCGCACTGCTCATCAAACCGCGCTAGCCAGCCAGGAGCAGGCACAAAAGGAGCTGCGGGAAGAGAAGCAGCAAGCACTCGCCGCCCTCAGCGAGACCCACCAAAGCCAGTTGTTAGAGCTAAAAGCCGACGGCCAAAGCCAGGTAGATAGCCTGGATGCCCAACTGCGTCAGTATAAGCAGCAGTTGAGCGACGCCAACAGCGAACACCAGCGCCAGCGCGCGGAGCTGGAAGAGGCCTTTAGCCAGGAGCTGGCCGAGCAGGGCGTCGACCCCGCCAAGCTAAAAGATACTAAAGAGCGGCTGGCCAGCCAGGATGAACGCATTCGCGTCACCGCCGCCCGTCAGGATGAACTCACCGAATACACCCGCTTTATGCGCGTCGAGTGGGGCCAGCATAAACCGCAGCTGGTCGCCCAGGAGGCCGAGCTGGAGCAGGCGGAGCAAAAGCTGCAGCGGGATAAAGAGCACCTGAAAAACGATTTTCAGGCGGCGCGCAAAACTCACCAAAGCACGGTCAGCACGCTCAAAACCCAGCGGGAAAGCGAATACGCCTGCCTGGAAGCCTTGAAGCCGCTACTCACCCAGCTGGAAACCTTGGCTATCGAGCCCGACGGCCAGGCGCCCGGCACGCCACTGGGCGATGTGGACGAGCGTATTGAGCGCGCCCGCCAGGCATTGGGCAATCGCCACCAGCTCATCGAGCAGCTACGCCGTGGCTGCCTGGAGGTCGAAAGCCAGCTGATCAAGGACGCCAGCAGCGGCTTCGCCGAAGCGCTGGAGAGCGAGCGCAGCAAGTTGCAAAGCGACAACCCACGCCTACAGCTGCCGCTACTGCGCGACATGCTCAAACTGCTCGAAGATCAACAGCAGCAGCTGATTCAGGAAGGGCGCAACCTAAGCGACGACCTGGATAAGTTCTTCACCGTGTTCCGCGATTTGAACCGCCGCATCAGCGCCCAAAGCCGCCGACTCTCCGAAGAGGTCGCCGACGACCTGCGCCTGGAAGGCATCACCAAGGCCGAAGTGCGCATCCAGTCCACCATCGATGAACTGGGCTTCTGGGAGCCGCTGAAGCTGTTCGCCCAGCGCTATAAAGAGTGGCGGGAATCCGGACAGACGCTACCCAGCGACGACTACCTCAATGCCCTGGCGGACGTGGTCGATTTGCTGCGCAGCGACCAGCAATACAGCTTCGAAAGCCTGCTGCGCTTGGAGCTACACCTGAACGAAGGCGGCACCGATCTGGTGATCAAGAACGACCGTCAACTGCTGGAGTCCTCCAGCCACGGCATGGCGTATCTGATTCTGTGCAAGTTCCTACTCGCCTTTACCCGCCTGCTGCGCGGCGATGCGGAGATCGCCATCCACTGGCCCATCGATGAGATCGGCACCCTGGCCTACCACAACGTCGAAAAACTATTCGACGCCTGCGACAGCAACCGCATTCATATCGTCGGCGCGTTTCCCAACCCCGAGTCCGACGTGCTGCTGCTGTTCGCCAACCGCTACTTGATTGATCGCGATGAGGCCAACCCCAATAAGCGGGTGTTAAAACGCATCGAGCCACGGCTAAGCCGCCTGGCCGAACGGCTCCAGGAACGTCAGCAGGAGGTGACGGTATGATCGAACATGGCCCACTGCTAGAGCGCCTGCTGGCCGGGGAGTTTGTCTGCCCGGTCAGCGATGAGAGCGGCTATCGCCATCTCGCCAATGAAGAGACCCGGGAAGAGATCGACACCTACCTGCGGCCGCTTAACCGGCGGCTAGCCAGCAACGAAGACGGCAGCGTCTACTTTCTGGCCTGGCGTCAGCTCAACGACAACGCTCGCGATCAGCTCTCCCGCCAGCTCGGTGATACGCTCAATAGCCTGCTGCCGCTGCTGGAGTGGCTGCAGTTGGTTCAAGAGGCGCTGGGCCGCGATACCCTGGCCGCCCCCGGCGATGTGCTCAAACCCGCCGAATTCAGCGCCAAGTGCGAAGACAACCAAAGCCTGCGCGAACGCCTGGAGCGCCTGGCCACCGACAGCTTTTTTGGCTCGCAAAGTGACCAGCTCGATGCCCAGGTAAAGCAGGTCTTCAAGCGCCTGAAAGAGCACGGCTACCTGCTTCAGCCGCATTCAGAGCGGCAGGTGTTCGTGGTCACCGGCAAGATCGACTACCTCGTGGATCTGGTGCGCTTTATTCGCGATGAAGAGAACCTGCCCATCGAAGAGGGCAGCGAGGAGGGCTCTGGCGCTCAGGAGGCCCTTCTGTGAGTGGCAGTGAGCATGCACTCGAAAGCCGCCTGCTGAAAACCGGCAGCGAACGGCTGGCGCTGCTCGGCAAACACGCCGATGTACTGATGCAGGCCTACACCCGCGATGAAGTGCCGCTGGAATCTCTCAGCGATAGCGCGCTACGCAAGCTGCTGGCGGCGCGCATTCTATGGCGGCCGGACGAGCAGAGCGGCGTGAAGCTGGCGCCCAAGGTGCGCGAACTGATCGCCGAGATGCTCGCCGACGAGACCCGCCGCCATGTGAATGCCGATGTAGCGGAAACCCTGGAGCTGATTCGCGCCCTGGTACACAGCTACCGGGAAGCGCGCAGCCGCGGCGAACACTGGCGGCTGGAGCAGCAGCTGATGCGCCTGCGCCAGGAAGTCGACGACCTGAACGGGCGCTTCGCCGATGCCATCGACAGCTTATGGCAGCGGCTGAATAGCGATTTTGGTTTCGTCAGCCAGCTCAACGACAAGATCCGCGAAAACGACCGCGCCCAGAAGCAGATCGCGAGGCTGCTGGATGGCCTGGCGCTGATCGACTTCGACGAGCTGATCGAACTGGTAGGCAGTGACGGTAGCCTGCGCAAGCTATTGATCAGCCAGCTGCAGCAGCAGTTAAGCCACCACTACACCGGCCTGCGCGAAGTGCAGCGGCGCTTGATCGAATTGATGGCGCGCTTTCGTAAACAGCAGGCGCGCAGCCGCCTGATCAGCGGCATGGCCGCCTTTATGCGCGAACATCCCGGCTTTGTGCCGGGCAACTACGCCCGGCGCAGCGAGGTGCCAGGGCTAGTCAATCAAGCCGCCCCGCTAAGCGCCGCAGCCGCCCCAGCGCTGGATCGCAACCTGGATAGCCGCTTGCTCGCCGAGCTGCTGCACCAGCTACCCCAGCCGCGCCATACCACGCAAACGGTTGAAGCCGCCGCCCCTGCACAAGCCCAGGAGAGCAGCCTAGCCACCGCCCGCCAGCAAGCGCTCAAGCAGGATGTGGAGCACTTCTATTTGAGCGTGATCGACCAGCCCCAGGCGGAGCCGGTCAGCGCCCTTGAGTACCTGCACGCAAGCCCGCTGGAGTGGCCGGATGAGATTTGGCTCTTCCAGGTGATTTCCGAATACCAGGGCCTACCGCGCAGCGACCAGAAGGCGTTTCGGCTCAAACAGCAGGAGAGCCAGGCCAGCCAATTCAATCACCTGCGCCTGATCCACGATGTAGAACTGCAGCTGGCTGTATGAACCTACCCAGCCGCGCACGCAATGGCCTTAACGGTGTGGCCCGCGAACTTCTCCGCCAGCCCACGGTGGAGAAGCCGCGCCGCCAGTGGGTAGACGACGTAGTGGCCTGGTGCCACCAGTACGACATTGACCTGGCCACGCGAATCAACAGTAAAGCGCTGCGTTTTGATGCGGCCTTGCTGGCGCAGATTAATGACGTATTAGAGAGCGCCCGCCTAGCACCGCTAGGCCGCTCACTCAGCGGCCTGACCAGCAGCGCCCAGGCGAAAGAGGGCGTAGAAGAAGACAAAGCAACCCGCGAAAGCCCACGTGCAAGAAGGGTACTCGTCAGCTTTCCATCTCAACCAACAACAGGGCTTGCCAGCGAGCCACGCGCTATTCGCGATGTAGATGTTTTGGGGTTAAAGCTGAGTGCGTTCAGCGCTCTGGTGCAGGTCGAAAACCTAGACAGTTTTTATGAGTTTTCGCCGGAACTACCCGCACTAAACAACTACGTAAACCCGCTGGTCGTCTACCGCGGCGACAGCCACTACGGCGGCGGCTTTGCCTTATTGGCCGAGGCGTGGCGCAAAACCCGCCGAACACACATCTACGCCGGTGACTTCGATGTAAAAGGCGTCACGCTAGCGCTGGATAGCGGTGCTACCCACTTGCTCTTGCCCAACATTGAATGGCTTACCCAAAACGCCACGCCGCTGCACGTGCCTGCTGAACAGTTTCCTTACCAGCGCAGGCTGCGCGCGCATCTCGCCGCGCTGCCCTCCGTCCACCCTCTGCGCGACTACCTAACGCTGCTGTTGGAAAAGCAGCAAGGGTTAAAGCAGCAGTGGTTTGGTGGGGTGATGCTTTGTGTGGGGTTGAGTTAGAGGCAACCTCATTCGATTATCGAACCATCTTTAGTAGTCGGCTATATTTCCTATTTTTATTGGAAATATTTGCCATTTTGCTGCCTTGATAAAACTTACTAGCGGCTTGCGTATGCTAAGAAGTACGCGACCCTAGTGCGCATTAAATATAATGAAGGAGCTCTTGTGCTCATGATACTGTATGGCTGAAAGCTTTTAATGACGGGAGAGTGTTACTCTTTTCGTTGCATATAATCATAAGAGGAAGACCAGCTTGTCTGATAAGGGGAACTTACATTTTGATGTCAGCACTGGCCTTAAGCGTGTACTTGGCCGGGAACTCATAACGGATGACGAAGTCGCGATCTTCGAGCTCGTTAAGAATTCTTTTGATGCTGGCGCAGACAACGTGCATTTGTATTTCGGCGACGACATGATTGTTATCGCGGACAACGGTTCCGGTATGTCCTATGAAGACCTCACAGACAAATGGCTGTTCGTTGCTTATTCCTCCAAGCGCAGCGATCGCCCTGAAGGTGATTTTCGCAATATAGCTGCCGAGCGCCGACACTATGCTGGTAGCAAGGGAATAGGTCGTTTCTCATCTGATCGCCTGGGCTCGGAAGTTGTCATACAAAGCCGACCTCGAGGCCCGACCACCACAGTTCACCGGCTAGCCGTTGACTGGGAGCTGTTTGAGAAGGATGCCAAGGAGCATTTCGAGAAGGTTCCTGTTCGCTATGCCGAGCAGAATGCATTTCAACTGCCGCATGAGTTGAGTGAATTCGAGTCGACCCTGAAGCATGGCACTGTGGTTAGTATTCATCAGCTGAGGCGGTCTTGGCCTCGGCAGCGCATCCTCGATCTGAAAGCGTCGATTGCGAAGCTGATTAATCCTTTTGGCGAACAAACTGATGGCTTTGGTATTTATATCATCGCACCTGCCGAGGCAGCAGAGGACAAGCGGCTTACTGAGTCGCATACCAAAGAAGTAGACGGGCCTCTTCCTAAAGATCTGGTAAACGGTCAGGTCGGTAATTTTATATTCGCTACGCTGCAAGATAAGACGACATTCATTCGGGTAACTATTGATGGTGATGAGCTACACACGGCGCTTACGGATCGTGGAGAGATCATCTATCGAATTGCCGAACCAAATCCATATCAGCATCTTTCGACGGCTGATTTTAGGTGTGAGATCTACTACCTCAACCAGTCAGCTAAGGTCACTTTTGCTCGGCGTGTTGGCTTACCTTCAGTTCAGTTCGGTTCTGTCTTCCTCTTTAGGAATAATTTCCGTGTCTATCCAATCGGAGAAGACGGTGACGATTGGTTTGGCTTCAGTCGTCGTAAGCAGCAAGGTTATGCGCGCTTTTTAGGCACGCGTGAAATCATTGGACGTGTCGATGTTTCTGGGTCCGATGAAGACTTTCAGGAAGCATCAAGCCGAAATCAGGGGCTCATCGAAACTCCAGCGGTAGAGCAGTTGCAAAAGGCGGTCATGGAGCACTGCCTGAAGCGTTTAGAGAAGTACGTGGTTCCTGTGTCTTGGGCCGACAAACCGGATGCCAATACTGACGATCTTTCCAGGCTGATGACAGACCCTGGACGTGCTCGCGTAACTGCCGCGGTCGCCAACCTCGTCGACAATAAAAAGGTACGGCTAATCGAGTATAGCAAGCGGCTAGTCGACTTAATCAACGAGCGCTCTCGCGATTTTGAAACATCGCTAGTCAGCTTGCGTGCGATCGCCGAGAAAACCGACGATAAGGACATGCTCGCTCGGCTCGACTCGGCCGAACGTCGTTTCGATGATTTGAAGAAGTCAGAGGCTGATGCACGCCGCGTTGCCGATACGGCGATGGCGGCAGCCGAAGCTGCAAATGTCCGCGCCGAAACGGCTGAGGCAGAGGTTGAAACAGAGCGGCGGCGTGCGCACTTCATCGAGTCTTTTGTCAAAGTAGACTCTGCCACGATACTAAATCTGCACCATCAGGTGACGATCTATGCGGTGGACATTGCACAGCAGATAGAGAACTTCCTGATTGAGACTGCGGACGAGACATCTATTCCACGTGATACCGTTCTTAAAACGTTAGAACAGATGGCCTTCCTTAATAGGAAGGTAATGTCAGTGACAAAGTTTGCGGCTCAAGCGAACTTTAAACTCGACTCCGAAAAAATTGAGACCGACCTGGCCGCTTTCATTTATGACTACATCGAACAGATTGCTCGCACCACAGGCAGCGCCCGGCTTCAGATATCAGCTGAGAACACTCACCCAGGCATGAAACTACGTTTTAACCCGATTGACGCGTCAATTATTGTCGACAATTTAATTAGTAACGCCAGAAAGGCTAGAGCATCACGCATTCAGTTTGTTTTAAAGAATGAGAATAAGGGTGGCCTTACGATCCATGTGAGCGATAACGGGCGTGGGCTGGCTCAAGGCACTAATCGTTCACAAATTTTTGAGATGGGCTACACGACCACACTAGGTTCAGGCCTTGGCCTGTATCATGTCCGGCAAGCCCTTGGCGAAATGGGGGGCAGTATCGAACTCGATGATAAAGCAGAAAAGGGGCTGGCCCTCATCATTAAAATCGCTGCTAAAGGGAGAAAAGAGTGAGACTCGATTTCAATGTGCTTTGGGTAGATGACCAGCCTGCTAGTGTTGCCCATCAGATCAAATACATTAAGTTGCAGATGGCTGCCGAGGGATTCGAGTTTAAACCTCGCCCATGCTCGACGATTGATGAAGTAGTACAAGTCGTCGAAGATCACGTTTTCGCAGACCAGATAGACTTGATCCTTGTAGATTGGGATCTTGGTAATAACATGCACGGTGAGGATGCGATCGAGCGCATCCGTGAGATTGTCCAGTATAAAGACGTGGTTTTCTATTCTGGGCAGGCATCGGTTGTCGAGCTGCGAAAAAAAGTTTATGAACGAGAGCTTGAAGGCGTCTACTGCGCTAGCCGAGAAGGGCTGGTCGATGAGGTGATCGGTGTCTTTGAGTCACTGATTAAAAAGGTTCTTGATCTAGATCATACACGTGGCATCGTTATGGGGGCGACAAGTGATATCGATCATATGGTCAAAAACTGCTTGGCCTTGGCACATAACAAACTCGATGATACAGGCAAGGCCAATTTGATTGAAGAAGCGATGAAACGTGTTGATAGACAAGTAAAAAACATTGCCAAACAAGGAGAAAAACTAAAAGCTACACCTAGCGTTGAAGCTCTTTTAAAGGCCCATATGCTTTTTACTTCGGACCATCGTCTTCGCATGCTTTCGAGTATTCTGGGTATGGACGAATTCGCGGACTATTCAACCAATGTGGAAATGGTTGAGAGTTATCGTAATGGTGTCGTAGGTAAGCGTAATATTCTCGGGCATGCGGTTTTAGTTCCTAATGGTAAGCCCAGCTCCGTTATCGATGGTGCCGGAGAGACCGTCGACCTTGAAGAAATGCGAGAGCTTCGCAAGTTGATATTGGGTTTACGGGCAGACTTCCGCACTCTGCTGGAAGATATGCAAAGGTGAGTTGACATTTAAGTCGCACATATCCGTCGTTATAGTCTCGCTTCTGAGCAACTTGGCCAATGTTTCTCCAATTGCACGTGCGGCAAGCGGCGGTACTGCGTTTGCCACTTGAGTGAAGCGAGGCACTTCTTGTTTTCGCCGATGACCACCTGAGGTGTACTTCCCTTGGAATGAGTACCAATCAGGAAAACTTTGTAGTCTTGCGTTCTCACGAACCGTTAGTGTGCGTGGCTCTGAGTAATGCAACAGATCGTCCGGCATGCTTGTAATAGTTGGCGATGGACGCTCAGGGTCAAGTACACGCAGAGCCAGCTTTTTAAGACCGAAGCGTGCTCGCATATCAGCTCCAATGCTTACGTTCAAACGACCTTCGGCGTGACTCAGAGCGATAATCTCTTTGAAACGCTCTTTGATGTGCTCAGCATGCCGAGCAAGGCGTAGGTCAGTAGGAGTTTTGCACCCAGCATTCATCAACTTTTGGTAGTGAGTGAGCGGGCCTGAGTAACAAGTTTCTTTGAACCCCTTACTTTCAGTCGACAGTTGCGTGCCATTTGAGCCAACCTCAAGATCGGAAATAGCCGCTCCCGACGAGACTGGTGCGGTTAGGCGCAACGAGCGCAAAAAAGAAGGAAGACTGTTTTGAAGATGTGCGAATGGATCTGGCACATTTAATTCAGAGCGGAAAGCAAGAACAAAGTAGCGTGTACGAGCCTGTGGTACGCCGAAAATTGAAAGGTTGAGCAATTGCTCATGAACTGTGTAATCGTCAGATAGTTCTGCTTTTAGAAGCTGAGAAAAATTTTTGGTCTCGTCTCCGACGCTAAAGTCGAGTGTGAATCCACGGACGTTCTCAATCAAAACCGCTTTAGGTTTGATGATCTCGACCAAATTTAAATAAGAGGCGAATAACTGATTGCGCGGATCATCGTGCTGCCGCCGGCCAGCGCTAGAAAACCCTTGGCAGGGTGGCCCACCTACTAGAACATCAATGCTGCCCGAAATTTCTTCGAGTTGGTCTTGGTATTCATTTATGAGTTCGACGATACCGGTCGGTTCTTTAGGAAGCCAGGATGGCCATTCGTAACTATACGGTGAACGCTCAGCCAGAAGATTTTCGCTGAGAGTCGCAAAAGCGAATCTGTCCCGCTCAATCGCAAAGCATCCTTTCAACCCTGCTTGCATCAAGCCTAGTGATAGGCCGCCGCAACCAGCGAAGGCATCGATGAACCTCAAAGGTTTGGCAGGTGTTAGCATCGTAACTCAACTTTTTGAAAGGCTTGGATGTATATCAGGTAATTATGCACGGCTAGGTGGGTAAGAGCCAGATTGTAGGATAATTCCCCGGAAAGGGGGGACTCAATAATAGAGTTTTCCGAAATTCATGCAAATAGAAATATTGCAGAAAAGCACTGTTTTCAAACAGCCCAATTTTGTCGATTTTGAAGCAAACAGAAAATAGCTAACTGATTCGTGCTTAAACACCAATATCAGATTAATCTGGGTTGCGATTAATCTTAGGATACGATCTCTCTGATGTCTTACGTTGGCTCATTCTGACTATCAGTTGGGTATGAATTTGGCATTGTTAGCAATTAGGCAACCTCCAGCCTTCCATAATTTGCCTTGCTTTCACTTCAACCAGTTGTTCATGCCTGCCGAACAGTTTTCCTCCCAACACAGGCTTCCCAAATGCTTAGCAGCTGTCATCCGCCTACCCCCCGCTCGACTACTTAACGTTGCTACTGGAAAAGCAGTAGTGGCGTGGTAGGAAGATGATGTGTATCAAGCTAAGCTAAAAGTCAACTTGTTGGGGCTGTCAATCAAACTAGCTATTGTCTTAGTGTGGCAACTAACCTAAAAATCAGTATCAAAGAATGAGGCTCATTGAGAATTTATATCCAGTGCTACTGTCAGGGAAAGAACGTGCCAGCATGCGACTTTTAGATAAATATCAAAATTTTCTTTGCTCTCAAGGCAAGCAATGGGGTAGATTCAAATGACGTGGCAACATAACCTCAATGAGTTCGCCGAGATGTTTATTGAGGCTATGTAGTCTTCCTTATAATTACTGTTAAAGTGAGTAAATAATAATGAGTACTGTTTTGTCTCCGAAAGTTGGAGAAAATAGGCTAAGTGAAATGTTATCTGATGAGATCGCAATTGAAACACGTGGCTGGGCAGCACGCTGGTACGCAGAAATGCTTATTGAGCTGTTTTTAAGCGATGGAGCTAAAAGTAAGAGTGAAAAATTTTCTACATTATCGCTCGGCGATAAGATTAAGGAGATTTCACCATATTACTCGAAATCGATAATTGATGATTTATATACAATAGAGCATGTGGGGAATCAGGCATCACACTTTAATTCGGAACGTGAGGTTGCAGAAGATGAAGTTTCAGTTGCTGTAAATAAGGCGGTCAGATTATTTGACCTAATATTGATTGATGAGCTGAAAATTTCTGGCTTGGAAAATACTCCAAATACAGCTACTTTGTTAAGTACCACCCTTCCATCCATAAGGGTAAATGTTTTAAGGGAGTTTGTAAATTTAGAATCGATTGATAATGAATATGAAATGGCGGTTTTGGATAAATACTTGCTAGCTCTAGTAAAAAATGGGCAGCGTGAAAAAGCAAGAAGGTTAACAAAAAAATTGTTAAAGAAATCAGTTTTAAACGATTTTCAGTATAAGTGCTTGGAAAATAAAATAAACATTATCCATAGCAATTTAGATTCACTTCCAGTGGCTAAGTCAATAGAAGATTGCAAGCGAAACTTTGAGGATGTTTTGGCTAGCATGTCCCCAGATGAACTTGAAAAAAATGCCAATTTTATTCGATTGTTGAAAATCATGTATAATAGCGTTACTCCTAGTGACTTTGGTGAGGCCAAGGGAAATACTGTATACTTGCAATAAGTCTACATTTGAAAAAGAATCTAGGTTCTGTCTGAAAAGTCATAAATGTTACGCTACCTCCGTTCATTGAGCAGGAGGGCGATATGACAGGCCGTTACGAGCTTTCTGATCAGCGTTGGCAGATGATCAAGGACATCGTTTCTCCGCCGCAGACCATGGGACGTCCTCGCCGGGACGACCGCCAGATGCTGAACGGTATTCTGTGGATTCTTTGCTCCGGTGCGCAATGGCGCGATCTGCCGGAACGTTATGGCCCCTGGAAGACCGGTAATTTTCAACCCAGTTGTCCAAATGGCTGCCTCTAAGCAGCCCGTTTATTACGCTCAACTTCCTGCAGCTTGCCAGGGTTGAGCGCTACCGAACCAGGTACTTCCCAGTTTCGGGTGTTGCCTGACCAGCGCTGTGGATGTCGGCGCTTGGCGCTTTCATACACCGCTTTGCGATGTTCAAGGCGTTCTCGGTCGACACCTCGATGCCGATCAGCGGGCGTCACGTAGCGAAGGCCACTGTGCAGGTGCTTTTCGTTGTAAGCACGTTCGAACGTCAGCATCCAGTCACGTACCGCGTTTAGCGATGCAAAGCCCTTTGTAGGCCATGCGGGGCAATATTTGACGGTGCGGAACAACGCTTCTGAGTAAGGGTTGTCATTGCTCACTCTCGGTCGGCTGTAAGACATCAACATCCCAAGCTCTGTTAACCTCGCTTTCAGCGTATAAGACGTCATCGGCGCACCGTTATCCGAGTGCAGCACTGGAGGCTGGTGCCAGCAACCTTCGCGCAATAAGGCGCGTTCCAGCAGGTGTTTCGCTAACTCGCCTGATTCCGCATCGTGGACTTCCCAGGCGATGATTTTGCGACTGTAGATATCCATGATCAGGTAAAGATACCAGTGCTGGCCACGCACAACGGAAGAGCAGTAGCTGATGTCCCAGCACCAGACTTGGTTAGGCCCAGTGGCCGTAAAGCTCGTCGGCTCAGGCACTGGGCGACGTGGCTTCATGCGCCCGCGGTGGTGCTGCTGTTGGTGCTTTTTCAGTACCCGATAGAACGACGACTCGGAGGCCAAGTAGACCCCTTGATCAGCCAGTGACGGCACGATCTGAGACGGCGGTAGGCTTCGATACTCGGGGCGATTGCAGGCGTTTAAAATGGCCTGTTCCTCCTCATGAGTCAGCTGATGCGGCTGACTGCCTTGTACCGCGTGTAGACGCTGATCCTCAGCCACAGCGCCCTCCCCAGAACGCCAGCGTTTCAGCGTGCGCTCACTCACGTCGATAATCGCCGCTGCTTGATAACGGGAAGCGCCCCCGGTGACCGCTTCATCAAACAACGCAATGAGCCTTGCACGTTCCTCAAGCGGTGTCAGTCGTCCCCGCCGCTGTTCGGGTCTTCGCCGTACAAGGCGTCGAGCTTTTTTGAGAGCACCAGTAACGAGGTGGTTTCCGCTAAGGCTCTATCTTTGCGGCGCACTTCCGCTTTGAGCTGTTTGATCGTCTTACGGTCTTCTTTACGCTGCTTTTGTGCCGTTTTTTGCTGATCGTCTTGTTGACCAGCGCCCTGGAGACAAGCGGCTTTCCACTGCTGGATCTGCTCGGGATAAAGACCTTTTTCGCGGCAGTAAGCCCCAAGCTCTGTTTCTGACAGGGTGGCAGTTTCGATGACCACCGCGAGCTTGGCGTCTGGCGACCATTCGCTGTCGCTTTGGGTGTAACCCGGCACAGGTACTCCTTTTTCTCGACACTGTTTTAACCAACTATACAGCGTCGCGTCAGAGATGCCTTCTTCAGTGGCAACTGACACCACACTACGATTGTGGGGCGGCAGTAACTTTTTCAAGACAGCCGCTTTACGCTCTTTAGAATAACGTGGCACACGTGCTCCATGCCGCTCCCTCTGGATGTGATTTAGGCGATATTGCCAACTGGACAACTAGGCTGACAGAGGGGGAGACCGTCTATCAGCGCTTCCGACAGTGGCGCGATGATGGCACCTTCGATCAGATGTTGACGCGCTTGCATCTACGTCTGCGTGAAGATGGTTACATGGACCTCGATACATGGATGGTGGATTCAACGTCCATTAGAGCAACTCGGTCAGCCAGTGGTGCTGGTAAAAAGGGGGATCCATAGAGCCGGTAGACCATGCGCTCGGCCGTAGTCGTGGCGGGTTGACCACGAAGATACACCTACTATGCGATAGTCGAGGCTTTCCCATTACGTTTTCACTATCAGCAGGCCAGCGTGCCGATTCGACCTTCCTGACGGGGCTTCTAGAGAAGGTTCGGTTGCCTGGGCGGTCTGGCCGACCAAGAAAACGCAGCCGGTATATCGTGGCGGACAAGGGCTACGACAGTGATGCGCTACGGCACTATTGCACGCGTTACGGCATGCGGCCAATCATTCCGCAGCGCCGTATGCATCGACGCCCAAAGCCTGGCCTTCCGCATCAATTTGACCGGCCGAAATATCGTCAGCGTAACGTGGTGGAGCGTCTGTTTGGCTGGTTGAAGGAAAAGCGTCGGCTCAATACGCGTTATGACAAACTAGCCAGTAGCTTCAAGGCCATGGTGACACTGGCTTGCATTGAGCAATGCATGAGAGCCAACTTTTCAGACAGAACCTAACAGTGATTTATGATGTTTAGTATTTCCGGTTCAAGGTTGGTTCTGTGTTTACGTTGCTTTTTCAAGTTTAGTCCTAGCGTTGGTAACACAATGCAGCTTTAAGCTTAACAGCGTTTTACTATCTGAGGTTTGTTTTGGATTTCAAAAAAGAAAGAGTTCATTGCCACAATAAATACCCTGAAGTTATTCAGTTTAAAGCTGAGAGTAAATTTGAGAAAAAACTGAATAAAGTAAACGGGGTTGCACCATTTTATCCTGTTCAGCTTGGTTATGGAGACGATCCTATATATCAAACATGTATTGGTCACTTAATAGATGGCTTGGAACTCCTTCCATACAGACCTGACTTTATGTTTGACCATTGCTTTAAAATTATTGATGAAGCTGGCAGTTTTTTCTTTTCCAGGAAAGGTGTTAAAGGAATTGTACAAGGCGTTCCTCAGAGGCTCCTGAACCAATCAAGGGAAGATTGGGAATCGATTATAGATCTTTTGGGTGTGAATATTCCGCTAATGACGTGCCGCTTTTTAGTTAAACGGATTTGTGAAGCGCACTTCCTTACAGATGGAAATAGTAAACAGTTAACGGATCGAGCTAGTCATTGTTTTGGTGCCCTGTTTTATAATGAATTTATAAAGCGTTTTGCAGTAGATGATTCTGGTCAAGCAGGAGGCAGCATATCGACTGAGCGAATAAATAAGGGGGCAAGTTTTCTAAAGCTCTATCTGTCCGGTAAAAAAGGTACCCAAAGAGCAAGGAATTCTTCTTATAAATGCTTGGATCTTGCAAATGAGTGTAATGTGCCAACTCCAAACCAGAGAATGGAGCTTTTGCTCTCACTTTTATTGTTTAATATGAGAAACGAAAGGTCTCATGGTGCAGTTCTAAGTCCGTTCAGAACAAGTAAGTCCTCCATTGGTCGGTATGAAAGTTACTATTTTGCTATGATCTGCTCTTATATATTTTGTTTGGGCGTATTAGATCTCAGAGGTTTTGGATCATTATCTGGTGAAAAAATTAAAACATGCGCAGAAAAAATGTTCGTAGACAACAAATATTTTTTAGTTAGTGCGTTTAATAGATAAATTAACTATGCGCCTTTCAGGCGCCGGTTATAGTAAAACTGTGCCGGTTATTGAGGCGTTAGGCAGTAGGTATGCATTGTCACTTTTGTAAAAAATACATCCGTGCGGGGGCAAGAAAGTGCCATCATTGCGGGTCTAGGCAAAGTTTTCTGAAATGGCTAGACGCTCCAGCATTTTTACTCGCGTTCATAGTAGCTTGGGTCACATTTTTGGCCGCAGCCGCTCCCTTAATATTAGATATATGGAAGAGAAGCTATGCTGATGTTGCGGCAACGATCGTCGCTAGCGATAAAGAGGGTATGCAGATTCTTCTCAGTAATAGAGGAAGCATCGGAGCTGGGGTTACAAGGGCTTATGTATCTATACCTAAAGAAGATGGCAAAGCTATCACGTGGCCTATTGATAGCAAAGAATGGGGGCTGCTAGCCTGGATTTCTCATAGTACCTCAGCCAGTACCGCACTCAGGCTGTAACACCGCTAAACACCTACTGGCTCGACTTACATCGGCTACTTTTTAACCACTTTCCGGCGTTCAGACACACTTCCCCCTTTCCCCCATTGCTTCGGGCCGGGGGCGCCCGAGCAGTCAGTTAGGAACCAACCGCCTGACGAGATCGGATAGCGCCGTTTTATAGGGGTAGCTGTCACTCATGAGTACTCGGATTCGACGCGTATTGCGGATGATGACCGCGCCTACTTTGATGAGCTTGAGCCTCAGGTTGCTCGGACTCATGCGCGCGAAGGGCGTGTGCTTCAGATAAGTCCGTAACCGCTCGAACAGCGTATAAGCGAAGCCCGACAAGATCAGCCGCCACTGATTGGCCCACCAGTGCGTGCTGGAGGTCCGGTCAGCAAACAGGCTCAGTTGTTGATCCTTGATCCGGTTCTCCATGTCACCCCGGGCACAGTACTGCTCGTAGTAAAGCTTGAAGCCATCATCGTAACGGGAACTGATGATAAACCGGGGATTAGAGCCTAACTCGCCTTCTTCTAGGCGGGCCACCACCCAGCGTGAGTATTTCCAGGAGTGGGCTTGATACTGGAAGCGGAACGTCCCCGCTACTTTCCCTCCCACCTGCCATTGGGTCTTGCGCACCAGCATCATGGGGACGTCCACTTCCTTGAGCAGCCGGCTGTTCTTGGCGATTCCCACGATGTAGTCGACGTGATGCCGATCACACCAGTTCAGCATCCGGGGACGACAAAAGTGGCTATCACCTCGTAACACGATGCGCGTATCGGGCCAGTATTGACGGATAAAGCGTACCAGTAAGGCGAGGATCGCCCAGCTATGGCGGCTGTCGCTGCGGTCACTGGTGCGCAGATAGCTCACCAGTAAGTGGCGCCCACAGAAGACATACAGTGGGAAGTAGCAGTGGTGATCGTAATAACGGTTAAAGAACTTGCCGGGTTGCTCGCCATGCACGGGGATGTCGGTGCCATCAAAGTCCAGCACGATCTCCTTTGGTGGTTCGTCATGCTGTTCAATGAAGTGATGCCACAGCAACTCATGGGCCTTCACTATTGCTTGCCGATCGGCGTTCTGCTCCACCCGGCACAGCGTCGACTTGCCTGCCAGCGTATCCTCTTCACCGAGCGCTGTCTGAAGGGCCTGATCATAGCGCAGGGCCTCATGGTCGTTGAAATCTTCATAGCCAGCGGCGACACCGAACACCCGCTGACGAACCAAAGTGTCGAGCTTATGACGAACCTGTTCCGGTGCGCGGGGATCATGAAGCACGGCGGCCAAGCGGCGTGTCAGGCGATGCTGTTTATCGACTTCACGAAGCAGGAGTAATCCGGCGTCCGACGTAATGTGGCCCCCGGAGAAGTCGGCTTCAATTTGGCGGCGTGAGAGTGGCGAGAAGGTCAGCTTTTCAGGTACCATTTTGGAAGCGGCTGTTGGTGCTTGATGGATTGGTTAGGTTCTTGAAATCATAGCACTTTCAGCCGCTTTCTTTTATACCCTGTGAGAAATCCGGGCTAGAAGCTGGAAAGTCGAAATTAGTCACTGCGTCCCCTAAATTTGGGCAACTCCCCGTGCGTGATGATTCTTATCGAGAACAGGAAATTATAACGGGGAATTGCAACCTTGTAGTCGAGTTTACATCTGCCGATGGGCACCAAAATCGAGCAGTCTCAAATTACGAATGTTACATGATAACTTTGGCCCCTTGGGTAGAGATACACTAAAAGCCTAATCAGACCAAGCATGGGGACAGCTTTTCGTCTCGGTTTCACCTTCACTCCAAAGCTGCCTGTATTGACAGCTTTGTGAGGATGGAGTGCTAATGCTTTAACCGCAAGTGACGTCTGCCAAGCTTTGAGGATATAGGTAGCCCTAAGCTGCATAAATGTACACCTAATCATCATTGTAAGAATACTAATTGCTAAGTTTAGCTCGTAGCGGTTCATTTCGTTAAAGTCAAAGCGAGTAAAAAAGAGATCACTAATAAACTATGAATTTACTGTTCCTTGGAACATCCGCCGGTGTACCCACCAAAAGTAGAAACGTCTCCGCGGTCGCCTTACGAGAGAGCAAAGGCAAGGGCTGGTACCTGATCGATTGTGGTGAGGGCACTCAGCACCAGGTTTTGCACACGAAGCTGTCGTTTCATTCATTGAAAGCCATCTTTATTACCCACATGCACGGCGACCACTGCTATGGGCTGCCGGGCATACTGGCGAGTGCGGGAATGGGTGGCCGAAAAGCGCCGCTTACCATTGTGGCGCCCGCAGGCATCAAGGCGTGGCTGGAGGCTACCTGTGAGGCCACACAGCTTGTCTTGCCCTTTGCTTTGGAGTTTATCGACTCGGACACGCTGCCCAGCGTTGAGTTTGAAAGCATCGCGGTTATCACTCACAGGCTTTCACACCGGGCGCCGTCCTATGCTTATGGGTTTACAGAGACAATAGTCGACGCCGCCTTGGACGTGGATAAGCTAGCGCAGAAGGGTATTCCGAGAGGGCCGTTGTGGGGGCAGTTGAAGCAAGGGTTTGAAGTTGAGTTTGAGGGTGAGCGGTTAAAAAGCCATGACTACCTGATCTTCAAGCACAAGCCGAGAAAAGTGGTGATTGCTGGAGACAATGACCAGCCTGACTTGTTGAATGAAGCGTGCGCGGGGGCACAGGTGCTGGTGCATGAAGCCACCTACACCGAAGAGATGGCCCAGAAGGCCGGTGATGTGGGGCATAGCTACGCCAAGCTTGTCGCCGTGTTTGCCGAATCGGTACAGCTTCCCAACCTGGTGCTGACGCACTTTAGCCCCCGCTACCAGCTCAACCCCCATGCGTCGCCTTCGATTGAGGACATCCGAAAGGAGGCCCAGCGCGCCTATTCGGGTTCGCTTTACCTGGCGCAGGATTTTAGCGAATACACCCTGGATAAAGGGGGCTACTTTTCTGAAGTGGCGGGCGAATAGCCTTTTCGTATGTCGATCATTCTTGAAAGCAGAGGGCTACTCTAAAATGTATAGCTCAATTGCTTCTGCTCGCGTTCGTTCATAAAGTCATCGGTAGCACTTTCGCCACCTGAATCCATAGAATCACGGCAACACTTTGGCTAGTGAGGTATGTGTGAGATCACCGCAGTCGGTTAAGACACTCGAAAATTTAGGACGAGTTCGTCTTTCGGAGTCTTTTTTTATGCGAGATTTCTTATACTCCGAAATCTCCCAGATTGAAGGGATACCCAATATCCCAGACAATCCTGATCTTGCGATTGAGGCTGGTACGTCTCTTTGCGAAGAGGTTCTCGAGCCTATCCAGCAGCTCTTTGGCCGTATCAGTATTCGTTCCGCTTACCGATCAAGTGCCGTTAATGCCAAAGGAGCAGAAAATAAAAACCAATATAACTGTGGAAGCAACGAGCAAAACTATGCTCATCACATATGGGATTTTCCTGACAAGAGCGGTCACATTGGGGCAATGGCGTGTATCGTCGTTAATAAGTACGTGCCGTACTTCGAGCGGACTGGGAACTGGCAAGCACTTGCTTGGTGGGTGCATGATGCTGTGCCAGGTTATGCGTCGATGTATTTCTTTCCCAAGCTCTGTGCCTTCAACATCGGCTGGCATCAGAAACCTGAAAAATCCATACGAAGCTATATTTCGCCAAAGGGGTGTCTCACCAAACCCGGTATGTCCAATTTCGAAGGAGATCATAGTGCGGAGTATTCGGACATGCTCCGCGAGTTAGGGTTAGGTCTTTAACTTTATACACGTACCATGCTGGACGTTACCTGATTTCGGGCGCCCAGCCCGCCGATGTGTTGGTCGATGCGCTTCATCAGATGGCCGAGGAAAGCGCTAGCCGCCAACGTCCGCCGCCCCTTGAGTGCTTGCCGCGCAGGTCAGTCGCGGCAATAGCCTTCACCTGTTTTCACTACCAGGCAGTCCTCCTTTTCCAATAGCCACTTCATACCGGTAGCTTCGCCGTCGCCCGCGCGAAGCAACTGTGGGCCGTCCTCGCGGTTGAAGCGAATGCCCTCAGCGGTGGCCTGTCCTTCGAAGGTGCCGCGTTGATCAGCATCCAGGCCATACTGCATTTCAAGTAGATAGTGGCCGGGGCCTGCAGGTTCGTCTTTGCTGATGTCCAGAAATAACCCTTCAACGCCAATCCATCGGCCGACCCATTGGTCGGTCCTCTGGTGGTGGGACTGGTTTTGCTCGGTTGATGTATCCGGAGCAGGCGCGTTAGATGAAACGGTGTTGTTGTTACTGCACGCGCTTATCAGCAGCATGGCTATGAGTGCTAACGCTGCTTTTTCCATGGCTGTCTCCTTGTCGGTACTGCCGTTACTCACTATATACACGTACCATGCTTTCTTTAGTTTGTTCGAATTTTTAGACATGTCGAAGGGATATACAAATGCAGAAGGTAAGAATCGACCTAGTATCCGATGTGGCTTGCCCATGGTGCGCGATCGGTTACCGGCGCTTGGAGCAAGCGTTAGAGACACTTAATGGCGAGATCGACGTTGAGCTGGTCTGGCAGCCTTTTGAGCTGAACCGCGATATGCCGACCGAGGGCGAGCCGATTTTGGAGCACTTATGCCGCAAGTATGGCAAGGACGCGGCCAGTATGGAGCAGTCCCAGCGTGAGATCATGGCCGCTGCCGAGGAGCTTGGGCTGAATTTCCGTGGTGCCCTGGAGCGCCGGGCCAACAATACCTTCGCTGCCCACCGTGTTCTTGCGTGGGCCGGAACGCAACACCAAGAGACAGCCCTGCAGCTGGCACTGTTTAAAGCCTACTTCGGTGAGGCGAAAAACCCCGCCGACCCAGAAGTGCTTCGCGAAAAGGCTATTGAGGTTGGGCTTGATGGTGACACAGCTGAGGCCATCGCCCGCTCCGATCAGTACGCGGATGAAGTGCGCGCGGCAGAGCAGCGATTCATGGAGGCAGGGGTAAACGCCGTACCCGCATTTATTCTAGATGGACGCTACCTGATCTCGGGTGCCCAGCCCGCCGACGTGTTGGTCGATGCGCTGCGTCAGGTGGCCGAAGAAAACGCTAGCCGCTAACGTTCCGCCGCTCTTTAATGATCACCGAGCAGGTCAGTCGCGGCAATAGCCTTCACCTGATTTCACTACCAAGAAGTTTTGCTTTTCCATCAGCCACTAGAATAGCAAATTGATGTGCTATAAGTATGCGCATATAGTATGTGCATTGTTATGTGCGAGGAGTGAATCATGCAAACCGCCGAAGTGACCAAATCCATGCGCAAGCCGACGAACCTATCGCTAGATAGTGCTCTTCTAAAAGAGGCTAAGGCGCTGGGAATCAATGTTTCACGATCAGCAGAGGCAGGGATTGCGGAGGCGGTGAAGCTGCATAAGCAGAAGCAGTGGTTGGAGGATAATGCCACAGCCCTTGCAAGCTCGAATGCATATGTTGAAGCGAATGGATTGCCTCTTGCACGGCACCGTCAGTTCTAATGGCCCGTTTCGATATCTTTGAAAATAAGGGTGGGGATGGCTATCTGCTGGATGTTCAGACAGATTTTCTCAGTGGCTTGAACACTCGAGTGGTCGTGCCACTGCTGCCAAAATCCTCGGCACCGTCTCCTGCTCAGAGGCTAAACCCGGTGTTCAACGTTAAGGGCCAAGAGGTTGTTATGGCGACTCAGTACATGGCTGCTGTGCCTGAAAGCGAATTGCGTTTTATTGCGGGTAGCCTTGCTGAGCAGCAAGACGAAATTTCTGCGGCGTTGGATATGCTGTTTTTGGGATTTTAAGTTTGAGCTTGTCGGAAGGCTCTCGGGCGTACCCCGGAAAGCAACCAAAGCCTATTTGGGACGTTCAAAATGAGTCGATTAAATAAAGAAGAGCAGGAAATTCTGGGCGCATTTGATTCGGGAGAGTTGCAGCGAGCGACAGATGCTGAGTCCACGAATACAAGGCATCAGCAGTATGCTGAGGCGATGCTCAAGAAATATGCCAGCGACCAGCGCGCTAACGGCCCACACCCTTTAATCTGCTGCGACTGAGTGGGCTATCCGATATATTGCTAGTGGCAATGTATCGGAGGCAGACATGGTTGATTTCGCATCCCTGCTAATAGTGGCGGGCACATTCTTGATTGCGGGAAGCGTCAAGGGCGTCATTGGCCTTGGACTCCCGCCAGTTAGCCTAGCGCTGCTTACCGTCGCGCTGGATCTGCCAACGGCCATGGCGCTAATGCTTATTCCCTCATTTGTTACGAACATTTGGCAGTCAACGGTGGGCGGAAACGCAAGAGCCATCTTGGCTCGCATTTGGCCATTCCTGGCGATGGCGACTCTTACTGTCTGGATTGGTGCGGCCGCACTGACTCGCGTCAATCTCACGTATCTGACGGCGCTCCTGGGCAGTTTGCTGATTATTTACGCTGTCGTGAACCTGGCCGGGATCAAGATTGTTGTACCCAGCCGCCATGAGGTTTGGGCAGGGCCGTTAATCGGCTCGGCGAATGGTGTGCTTACCGGGATGACGGGGTCATTTGCGGTACCGGGCGTGATGTTTCTTCAGGCCATTGGCCTTCCGAAGAATATGCTGATTCAAGCGATGGGCATGCTATTTATGGTCTCCACGGTGGCTCTCGCGGCGGCGCTGCAACAGGCCAATTTTTTGACACTCCAAACGGGCGTAATGTCGGCAGTAGCGGTGCTACCCGCGCTCGCTGGCATGGTGATTGGCCAGCGAATTAGAGAACGCTTATCCGAGCAGATGTTCCGCAAGGTATTCTTCATTTCACTTCTGATTCTGGGTGCTTACATTATTATTAATACGCTTCAGAAGCTTTAAGTGCCTTTCAAAACCAATAGTGGGCGCACTAGGGTTTGTACGAAAAGTCGGCGAGCGATGGCTAGACAAGGCAAAAATCAACGAAAAACGGACCGGGCTCGCGTGCGAGTTTACAGGGTGTAAATGAGCATTTTGATCGGACTCGCGCACGAGATGATTTTTAACGCCGTATAGACGAGTGCAGGCAGTTTTCGTACAAAGCCTAAGTGGTTAAGACGACACCAGAATCGAGCGCTGGCTTTTACCTAAAGCCAGCGCTGAATATCACTTAACGCAAAAACGCCCGCAACGTATCACTCGCCTGGTCAATGGATAACACGCCATCCAAGTGGCCTCGGTTGCCTTCCAGGGTTTCAATCGTCACGTCGGTGCCGTCTGCTTTAATCAGCTCGGCGGTACGGCGCACGCCTTGGGGCGCGAAGACGAGATCGTTTCCGCTGTACAGCATCAGTGTTGGTGCTTCGATAGGGTAAGTCTCATTTCAAAACTTTGCTTTTATTACGAGCTTAAATTTTTATTGGTGCTCGATGCGCAACGCGCTACAATATCCTCATGATTAAATCATTCCGTCACAAAGGACTGAAACGGTTCTACGCTAGTGGCAGCACTGCTGGCATACAGGCAGATCATGCTAAGAAGTTGCGTATGCAGCTTGCTGCTCTGGATACGGCTATTTCAGTGGAAGACATGGATATCCCCGGCTTTCGTTTGCATCCGCTGAAGGGGAAAGACAAAGAGCGATGGTCGATTTGGATCAATGGAAATTGGCGCATGACGTTCGAATTCCGGGACGGCAACGCTTACATTCTTGATTATGAGGATTACCACTAATGACGATGCATAACCCACCGCATCCCGGCGAATTTATTCGGGAGGTTTACCTAGCGCCCTTTGGCATTAGCTCCCGCCAGCTTGCTTCCAGTTTGGGTGTTTCACCCTCTACGCTTTCAAGGTTGCTGAAAGGGGGTAGCGGCATTAGCCCCGAAATGTCTTTGCGTTTGTCGAAGGTTCTTGGACGTACCCCGGAGAGCTGGCTGGCAATGCAGGATACATATGACTTATGGATGGCTCGCAGCACAATTAATTTGGACGATCTTCACCCTTTGGATTTTGAAGCCGCCTAAATAGCGCTGGCTTTAGTCTAAAAGCCAGCGCTCCCCCCTTACTGCAAAAACGCCCGCAACGTATCACTCGCCTGGTCAATGGATAGCACGCCATCCAAG
Organism: Halomonas sp. NYA30; assembly: GCF_976980765.1. Taxonomy (NCBI): domain Bacteria; kingdom Pseudomonadati; phylum Pseudomonadota; class Gammaproteobacteria; order Oceanospirillales; family Halomonadaceae; genus Halomonas; species Halomonas sp. NYA30. The sequence goes on from NZ_OZ334477.1 coordinate 737,109, forward strand.
TGGCCTCGGTTGCCTTCCAGGGTTTCAATCGTCACGTCGGTGCCGTCTGCTTCAATCAGCTCGGCGGTACGGCGCACGCCTTGGGGCGCGAAGACGAGATCGTTTTCGCTATACAGCATCAGAGTCGGTGCTTCGATGGCGGCAAGTCCTTCCTCTAACGAGTCGCCGTGGCCTGCCATAAAGGTTTGGTTGGCACGCACCAGATAGAGCAGGTGATTGGCATCGGAAGTGGCAGCACGTGCGGCGGCGACGTCATCCAGCGTTTGTTCAATCGCGTAGCGGGCGTTGATATCCTGCGCGGGGTCGCGCGCTTCGTCGGCCCAGTCGCGATTAAACGTCTCGTTGGCCCACTGCCAGTGGCGTCACCAGCTTCAGCGCTTCTTTTAGCCCGTCGGTAGGCGGTTCGCCGTCGTAGTAGTTACCTTCGTTCCAGTTGGCATCCAATCGAATTGGCGCTGCCCAGGCGCTTAGGGTTGCCTTTAACGAGGGTTTATTGTGATTGTTATGGGCCACCGGCAGTGGCCGCCCTCTCAGCGTAGTCGACCTTAGCGCATTTTGAACGGATTCAAGCCGTTGGCTTGTTGCATCATCATGCGTTTGGCGAACGGGAAACGCTCGGCAATTTGCAGGCTTAGATCGCCTAGCTGACGCAGGGGTTTGGCGCCGGTAAACAGGTGATGAAAGCTGTCGGTGGCGGCGATCATGGCCTGGTTGGCGACGCGGCGCTGGCACTCAAAGCGAAGTAGGTCAATCGGGTCACCTGGGTCGCGACCTTTGACGATGATCTCGGCCAATGTGTCGGCGTCGTGAAGGCCGATATTCAACCCCTGGCCTGCCAACGGGTGCACTACATGGGCGGCATCGCCAATCAGCGCCAGGCGCTTGCCGATATAGCGCTGGGCGTGCTGGCGCTTAATGGGAAAGCTGGCCCTCGCCACAATGCGAGTTATTTTGCCTAGGCGCTTGGGAAAGGCCATTTCGATGGCCGCTGTCAGTGCATCATCGTCCAGCTGTTCGCGGGCTTTGGTCGTCTCGTCGCGGTCATACCACACCAGGGAGGCGCGCTGGCCGGGCAGGGGTAGCATGGCCAGCGGGCCAGTGGGGGTAAACACCTGCCAACTGACGTCCTGCTGGGGCAGTTCGGTTTCCACATTAATGATCATCGCCCGCTGATGGTAGTCATAGCGGGTCACGCTGATGCCAGCCAGCGAACGCAGCGTCGATGTCGCACCGTCGGCGCCGACAATCAGGCGGGCGCTTAGGGTTTTGCCATTATCTAGTTCCAGTAGGCGGCTGTTCGTCGCCGACACTGTGCTTAACGGCGCGCACTGGGTGTAGCAGGTGACGCTGGGCAGCTGTTCCAGGCGTTGCCATAGCGCATACTGCAGCGTGCGATTTTCGATAAAGATGCCGAAGTCTTCCATGCCGCTATCTTCAGCGGAGAACAGCGAGTGGCCGGTGCCGTCCTGGTTGGAAACATCGATATGACGAAACGGGCAGCTACGCTCTTCCGGCAGGGTGGTGCCGCTTGCCTTGATAAATGCCAGCGAGCGCGCATTGAGCGATGAGATGCGCAGGTCATAATCGCCGCTGGGCGGGGTGGGGGCATCGCCCTGTTCCACCAGCCCGACAGAAAAGCCGGTTTGGCCCAAGCGCGCTGCCAGCGCGGCGCCGACCATACCGCCGCCGACAATGATGACATCATGGTCGTGCTGCCCAGAACGTTGCTCAGACTGTTGCATCATATGCTCCTTAAAATGAGGTGCCGTTGTGCATTGCGCAGGCGTTGGTTGTCATACAGTATCGTTGAGTTTGAGCAAGATTGCCTAGAGGTGAACGATTGACGCAGGCCGTGGAAATAGTAAATAGCGTTGCCCAGGCGGGTAAGGAGCTGGCAGCGTTTATCCAGCAGCACCCCAAACTGTGGGTGATTACCGGTGCGGGCGTAAGTACCGATAGCGGCATTCCGGACTATCGGGATGCGGATGGGCAGTGGAAGCGCCCGCCGCCAGTGCAGCATGGCGACTTTATGAGTTCTCATCATGTTCGTCAGCGCTACTGGGCGCGTGCGCTGATCGGCTTTAGCGCCTTGCGCGAAGCCCAGGCGAGTGGTGCGCACCATGCGCTGGCTGCGCTGGAGTCGCGGGGTTATATCCAGCAGTTAGTGACCCAAAACGTTGACCGTTTGCACCAGCGCGCCGGTTCCCGACGGGTGATCGACCTGCATGGCCGTGCGGACATGGTGAAGTGTATGGTGTGCGACTATCAAATGATGCGCCACGCCATGCATGCCGAAATGGCGCGCATGAATCCGAGCTTTACTGGTTTGCAGGCAGGCCATGCCCCGGATGGCGACGCCGACCTGGAAACCGACTTTAGCAGTTTCCGCATTTTCGACTGCCCGCGCTGTAGCGGCATCCTAAAACCTGACGTGGTGTTTTACGGCGATGTGGTGCCCGCCGAACGGCGGCTGGCAGCCCAGGTAGCGCTGGCCGAGGCGGATGCGGTGCTGGCTGTCGGTACCTCGTTGATGGTGTTTTCCGGCTACCGTTTCTGCCGCGCCGCCCACGAGCGTGGCATACCGCTGGCGTCGCTTTCGCTCGGCGTTACCAGGGCGGATGCGCTATTGACTCACCAGTGGCGTGCGCCGTTAACGCCGGTGCTTGAGCAGGCCGTTCGCTGTTTGCACGGAAACTAGAGCCCCTGAAAAAACTGATAGCGTTTTCTGAGCAATGTTGTTCATGCTCCTCATTGTCTGGAGCCAAACTTTGCCCGTTCAATATGTTTTGTGGCATCTTCCCAAGGCAATCTGCGTTTGCGTGCTTTCATCAAATCAAGTGAGGCTAAGCTCTCTTCATTGGACAATAGCCCGAACTCAATCATCTCAGTGAACACCCACAGTGTGCCTCTTATATCAACACCCTCGCGCCCAGCAAGGGCGCGCAGATTATTGTCCCCGGTAAGCAACGGGCAGGCTTCCTGCTTGGCTAAAGCCAGTGCTAGCCTGTCGTAAAAGCCGGGTTCTTCGCCATGCTCTTCTCCCAAGGTGATCGCATAATCGATATACAAGGATTCAACAACGAGTGTTTTTAACCCCATATCAATTAGGTACGGGCTGCCGTCTTCAATTTCTTCTTCATAAAGTACGTCAGGCATAGCGAAAACATAAGGAAGCTGAAAGAGTGTTTCCAGTATGCCCCCAGCTTCTAAATCAATTATTACGTTGGCGTCACTGATGAGTAACAGCATCAGCAGACTCCATTAGGCGTTCTCGATAGAAGCGCATTCTTGGGATGCCGAGTAGTTCAGCCGCCTTTGCCTCGGAAATAAGGTCTTCTGCTAATGCCCGATATACTAGCTGCTCAAATAGAGAAGGGGCTTCATTAGGTAGCGCCTCGCCAGGCTCGTTAGTCCTCCAGCCGCGAGTCGAGAACATTCGCATCGTTGCTTCTCGCAACCCGTCATGGATAACGCCACATTGAAACGCGCGCATTACCCACCCGGCCATCGAAAGGCCATACTCATGCTTTAAATGGTAAAGTTCTTGTGGCTCTAAGCGCTTTCTCTGAGAGCCAAGCTCCTTAACCACTGACTCTCTTGGTGCTAAAAACGCGCCAGCAAAACGGTCGCACGCCTTTTCTTCATTTACCCCGTCCGTCAATCGACCTGCAAAAAGCACATGGGCCAATTCGTGGGCGAGAGTAAAACGCTGGCGATCCCCAGGCCAGCGGGAAGACACCACTATCACAGGATAGTACTGCCCATCTGCTGTCATTGCTGTAGCAGTCATGCCCGAAAAAGCTTTGTGATTAACGTCGACAGACATTACCAGCAACCCTAAGGGTTCAAGCTCAGCGGTCAGGTCGGCAATTGGATTTAACCCAAGCTCCCAAGCGTGTCTTACATTCTCTGCGATGCTCTCAATCTCGTCCAAATCTTCTACTTGGCGAGGTACACAAAGAGGGACTGCGAAGTTTGGAATGGGCAACTCGGGGAACGCGTTAAGCAGTTCTACACGCTTTTCAATCATTTCCGTGATGCGGATTTGTACAGCATCAGAACGCTTCTTCCCAAACGTGCTGTGTTTACGAAATTCGATATTCGACAACGTCACCGTCGACTTCCGGAAAAAATATTCTGTGCGAACGCCGCACGCTTTCGCGATCTTGAGTAATTTAGAAGAGTCGGGTGTAACTTTACCCTTTTCATACTTCTGAATTGCCGCCTTGGAAACCTCAAGCTGCCGACCTAACGCTTCAAGCGTAAGGTCAGCAGCAAGGCGTGCCTGATGGATTCGTTGACCTAACATAGATGACATCCGGTTTACTTTTATGAAACTATTTTTTGAAAAGTAAACCTTGTGACAAGCAATAACCAGCGGAAAAAATTCACAGAAAAATTTTAACTAATGAAGAGGCTATCAGGGTTTTAGCGGAAGCAAAATCAGGAAAATGCCACTGGCATCGCTCTCGCTCGGCCTCACCCGAGCCGTTAACGCCGGTGCTCGAGTACGTCATTCGCTGTTTGCAGCCCTCTTAACGACCGCTATTAGCGCGCTTTCGATACCCACGGATTGTCTTCCAACCAGAGCCGCCATGGGGCATCGCGGTGTTCGGGCTGGGCGTAATCGATGCCCACTCGCGGGCCGCTAACGATTGAGGCGTCATGTGCAGCGGCGCTAATCCACAGCTTGTCAGCCTGGGTCATATCGTGACCATACAGCGCTTTATCGATCGTCAACGCACGTGTGAGCTTGCCGGGGGCATTGCTGAGCTGTTTTCCTAAGGCTTGTCGGGTAGCGCGCATGGCGGCTTCGTTAACGGTGGGCTCTACCGCACGAATCAGCACCGCGCAGGGCGAGCCTTCCGGCTCGGTCACCACGTTCAGTAACCAGTGCATGCCGTAAACCAGATACACATAGGCGTGGCCCGCCGGGCCGAACATCGCTTCTGTGCGCGGCGAGCGTCGTCGGTGGGCATGGCAGGCGGTATCTTCAGCACCGCAGTAGGCCTCGGTTTCGACAATTCTTGCCGCCATCTGCTCGCCGTTATGCTCGCGCACCAGCCAGCAGCCCAGCAGATCTCTCGCCACGTCAAGCGTGTCCCGATTATAGAAATCCCTTGGAAGTGGCGTCAGTTCGCTGTTTTTAACATTTGGTATGTTTGGCAACATCGCCTCGGCGTTTAGTTGAGTAGAATGCTAGGGTATTAGCTAACCACAGCCAATTGAAGCGGAGTGTATCGTGCTGTCATTTGAACATCTTTATGCCACCTTGCCTGAACCTCTCTGGGTCGCCACCCAGGCAACGCCCGTGGCCCACCCTGAGCTGATTGCTTTTAATGCGCCACTTGCCCGTGAACTGGGGGCTAACGACGTGCCAGAAGCTGCGACGCTGGCTCAGTGGTTTAGCGGCAACCAGACCATGCCGGGTTCTCAGCCGGGCGCATTAGGTTATGCAGGCCACCAGTTCGGTAACTTTGTGCCGCAATTAGGCGATGGCCGCGCGTTGCTGCTGGGCGAAGTGATCGACCAGAACGGCGTACGCCGTGATGTGCAGCTAAAAGGCAGCGGCCGCACGCCGTTTTCCCGCGGTGGCGATGGTCGTTCACCGCTAGGCCCGGTGCTGCGTGAGTACTTGGTCAGCGAATTTATGGCGGCGATGGGCATTCCCACCACGCGTGCCCTTGCGGCCGTCACCAGCGGCGAGCGCGTAGTGCGGCAAATGGCCGAGCCCGGCGCCGTCTTTACCCGCGTGGCGAGCAGCCATATTCGCGTGGGCACCTTTCAGTTTGCCGCTGCACAGCGGGATGACGCCTTGCTCAAAGCCCTGGCGGACCATGTGATTGCGCGCCACTATCCTGAAGCCGCCAACGCGAAAGACCCTTATTTGGCACTGTTAGAAGCCGTGGTGGCCCGTCAGGCGGTGCTGATCGCCCGCTGGATGAGCGTAGGTTTTATCCACGGTGTGATGAATACCGATAACTGCAGCATCGCCGGTGAAACCATCGATTACGGTCCGTGTGCCTTTATGGAGCAGTTCGACCCTCAGAAGGTGTACAGCTCCATCGACCAAGGCCGCCGCTACGCCTTTGCCAACCAGCCGGCGATTGCCCAGTGGAACCTGGCGCGCTTTGCTGAAACGCTGCTGCCGTTAATGCGTGAAGAGGGCGACGCGCTGGTGCAGCAGGCCACTGACGTCATTCGCCGGTTTGAATCACGGTTCAGCGCCGAGCAGCTTCGCCTGCATGCCGATAAACTCGGCTTGGCCTCGGAAGGCCCCCAAGCCGCGCCATTGATGGAAGCACTGGAAAGCCAGATGCATCAGGGGCGAATGGATATGACCGCGACCTTTGATGCGCTCACTCACTACGCCCTTGCACCCAGTGATGAGCACCGCGAGGCGCTGCTGGCGCTGACGACTCAGCCTAACGAGTTGACTGCGTGGCTGGAGAATTGGCAAGCCGAGCAGGTCGCCAGTCAAGACAGCCAGCGCTCTGCCGCCATGCGAAGCGCCAATCCGGTGATCATTCCCCGCAACCACCGGGTTCAGGAGGCTATTGATGCCGCTTACGATGGTGATTTTGCGCCTTTCCACTCCTTATTGGCCGTTGTGACCAAGCCGTTCGATGAATCCGTTGAAGCGCGCCGTTTGGCAGCGCCTGCTACGGAAAATGAGCAGGTACTGAGAACGTTCTGCGGCACCTGAGGCTGTGATAAACTGTGGTTTTTTACAGGTAGAAGGGTAGCCGGTGCGCAAAATCATTCACTGCGACTGTGACTGCTTTTATGCAGCAGTGGAAATGCGCGATAACCCCGCGCTGCGGGATATCCCGATTGCGATTGGCGGCAGCGTCGAGCAGCGTGGGGTGGTGGCCACCTGTAACTATCCCGCCCGCGAGTTTGGCATTCACTCGGCCATGCCCATGGCCCAGGCACTCAAGCGTTGCCCGCATCTCACCGTGATTCGCGGTGAGATGGCCAAATACAAAGAGGTCGCCCGCCAGGTCTTCGCGATTTATCGTGATGTGACTGAACTGATCGAACCGCTCTCCCTGGATGAGGCCTTTTTGGATGTCTCGGAAGTCACGGTGCATCACGGCAGCGCGACGCTCATGGCCGAAGCGATCCGCGAACGGGTCAGCCGCGAAGTGGGGATCACCGTTTCAGCGGGCGTTGCACCCAATAAGTTTCTGGCCAAGATCGCCAGTGATTGGAACAAGCCCGACGGCCTGTGCGTGATTACGCCGGATAAGGTTGATAGCTTCGTGCAACAGCTACCGGTCAAGAAAATCCACGGCGTCGGCCCGCGCACTGCCGAGAAACTGGCGGGGCTGGATATCCACACCTGCGCTGACCTACGTACCCGTACGCTGACCGATCTGGTCGAACGCTTTGGCCGCTTTGGTCGGCGGCTGCACGAGCTCAGTTGGGGACGAGACGAGCGCCCCGTTAAAACCCACCGGGAGCGCAAATCGGTGAGCACCGAGCAGACCTATGCCAAGGATTTGCCTAACCTTGACGCCTGCCGTCGTGAGCTACCCGCGCTGATTGAGGATCTGGAGCGCCGCTACGCCAGGCTTGATCCGCCACTGGCGGTGCGCGGGCTGATCGTCAAAGTGAAGTTCAGCGACTTTACCCAAACCACCGTCGAACACGCCGACCCGGCGCCTAACCTGGAGCAGTTCGAGACGCTGCTGAACGTTGGCTGGGCCAGAGGCGAGCGCCCCGTGCGCCTGCTGGGCGTGGGCTATCGGCTGGCGGAAAACAGCCAAGAGCATCAACTGTCGCTGTTTTAATTAGCCTGTTAACCCTTTTATGGATTGACGCTCCTCTAGGCCCGCGATAAAACAGGCGTATGATAGCCTGATGTATTTATCTCACGTTTGTTTACACACGAGCTCCGCCATGTCTGCTGATGCCGCTTCACGCCCCCGTTTAGTGTTTGCCCACGCCAATGGTTTTCCAGGGTTAAGCTACCGCAGCCTGCTGAACCCGCTGGCAGAGATGTTTGACCTCCACCCGCTGGATCGTCTTGGCCATCACCCTGATTATCCGGTGAATCATAACTGGGGCAACCTGGTGGATGAGCTGCTGAGCTACCTGCCCCAGAGCGATGCGCCGCTTTTAGGCGTGGGGCATTCGCTGGGGGGCACGCTGATGGCCATGGCGGCCGATAAGCAGCCCGAGCGCTTTTGCGGCGTGATCATGCTGGATCCGCCGTTGATGCTGGGAACGGATGCCTGGGCGATGAAAGCCGCCAAACGGTTCGGCTTTGTGGACCGGGTAACACCTGCGGGTAAAACCCTGGGGCGGCGCACCGTGTGGCCAAGCCGCGAGGCAATGGCCAACTCACTGGGTCGCCGGGGCTTGTTTCGCCGCTTTACCCCGGAAGCACTCAACGACTACATTGAAGCAGGAACACGTTTATTGGATGACGGCAGCGCTGAGCTGACCTTTGACCCGCGTATCGAGGTGGAGATTTTTCGCCATCTGCCGGATCACCTTTCGCGCCTTCCGCAGCGGCTGGGCGTGCCGATCGAGCTGGTGGCCGGTAACGAATCGCACCTGCTGACGGCGTCGCGCATCAAACGCTTGAGGCGCAAAGGGTTAGCGGTGAGCGAGGTTCCCGGCACGCATATGTTTCCGATGGAGCACCCGGATGAGACGCGTGCTGCCATTTTGGCTGCTTGGCAGCGCATTGCTAACGCCAAGCAGTTTTCCCACACAGCGTAAGGAGGCGTTATGTACCTTTCCGTACAGCTTAGCTATTACCCGCTGGCCGATGACTTCAAGCCGGTAGTCAAAGAGGTGGTGAAACGCCTAGAGGCGACGGGACTGGAAGTGCACCCGAACCGCATGAGCACTCAGGTATTTGGCGAGTTCGATGAGGTAATGGCAGCGTTAAGTGATGTGATGAAGTGGTCGTTTGAGACCCATGGTAAGGCGGTATTTACGGCTAACTTTTTGGAAGGCGACCGTCGGCCTCGGTAACTGAAACAGAACCTCTGTGTTGGATCAGCCGTTGCCACGCCTCTTTGAGCATGCGATTTTTCATGTCGTTAAAACAGGCTCAGTAACTTGCCCAGCGTTTCCATACCGCGTTCGCTGCGTTGGGTCCAGGGATGGCCATAGCTTAAGCGCACACAGTGGCGAAACTGTTGGGTCGCGGAAAAAATCGGCCCTGGCGCCAAGCTAACGCCCTGGTCCAGCGCTGTCTTAAAGAGCTGAAGCGAATCCACCTGTTCGGGGAACTCCACCCACAGGAAGTAGCCCCCAGCTGGGCGGGTGATGCGAGTTTGGGCAGGGAAGTAGCGGTCTGCCGCTGCCAGCATGCTGCCCTGCTGGGCTTCCAGAGCGTGGCGCAGCTTTCGCAAATGGCGGTCATAACCGCCGTGTTGCAGGTAGTCGGCAATCGCTGCCTGTGCGGGCACGGAAGGGGAAATAGTGGTCATTAGCTTCAGCCGCGAGATAGCCTGAGCATAGCGGCCGCCTGCTACCCAGCCGACCCGATAGCCAGGCGCCAAGCACTTTGAGAAGGAACTGCAGTGAATCACCAACCCCTCATCATCAAAGGCTTTGACTGGCGCCGGTGGCGTGCTGCCAAAGTACAGCTCGGCATACACGTCATCCTCTAGCATGGGCACTTGATGGTGTTTTAACAGCTGATACAGCGCTTGCTTATGCGCTTTACTCAGGCTGGCACCGATTGGATTTTGCAGGTGACTCATAAACCAGCAGGCTTTGATGGGCAGCGTCTCCAGTCGCTCTGCCAGTACCTCTAGGTCGATCCCTTCCCGTGGGTGTACCGGAATTTCCACGGCGCGCAGTTTTAGGCGCTCCAACACCTGCAGGCTGGCGTAAAATGCTGGGGACTCGATCGCCACCAAGTCGCCCGGTTGAGTGACGCACTGTAGGGCTAGATTAAGCCCCTCCATCGCGCCATTGGTAATCACCAGCTCTGCCATCGGCAAGTGTATGCCGCCCAGCATGTAGCGCAGCGCAATTTGCCGGAGCAGGTCGGTATGCCCGGTGGTCATCGCGGCCACCACCTGCTGGGGCGATAGCGCACGCAAGCCCCGCGTCATACTGATACTCAAGCGAGAGAGCGGAAATAGCTCGGGGTCAGGAAAGGCCGAGCCAAAGGGCACTGTCCGATCATCCTGCAAAGAGTCGAGTACCGAGAACACCAGCTCGCTGACTTCCACCTCCGCTGGGTCGGTGGGCTGAAGCGTCACCCGGGGTTCCCCTAATAAGCGGCGCGCATGTTCACGAACAAAGTAGCCCGAGCGTGCCCGCGCGGTAATCAGCCCCCGGTTCTCAAGTAAATAGTAGGCCTGGAAAACCGTCGAAGGGCTAATGCCGTGATGGCGGCTAGCTTGGCGCACCGAAGGGATTCGCTCGCCAGGGCCAAGCACACCTTCGCTAATCAACGTGGCTATCTCATCGGCAAACTGTTCGTAGCGTTTCATTGGATAAACCGTGGGTGCATGAAATGGAACGCCAGTCGGCTCGCCCCATTATTGGCAGGCACGGCGCGGCTCCCGATTGTTAGAAAGCCTCATTGTGTTTTATTTGGAAAGTGTAAAACAGACTCAAATACAGTCATAAAAAGCGTATCAGAAAGTCAGGACATGGGGGAGCAGAGACGATCTGATACGGCTTATTTCTCTAAAACTGCGCCTGTTTGTATTGGCGCTGCCTAGGCATAGTGACGCCTAACTCAGTCGCTCAATGACAAAGGCATGATCATCCACTTAGCGACGCCCCTCGACCGTATAGACCTCCGTTCCCTCTTTTCTGGATATCGGTATGACGCAACGCATTCCACTGCAAGACCTGACGACAGAGACAGTGGTTGAACACTATTCGCCTACGCCTAAGCCACCCAGTAGCAAGCCACCGCAACTTGGGCATATTTATGTGCGAGAAATAAAGGGCTTTTTTCAGCGCATTCGACGTAGCTCCAACTGGCTGCTGATGGCGCTCTATTTTGGCTTGCCGTGGCTCCAGTGGGGGCATCGGCCAATGGTTTGGTTTGATCTCTCTGCCCAGGAGTTTCACCTATTTGCAGCAACGTTTTACCCCCAGGACTTTATCTTACTAACCTGGATTTTGATGATCTGCGCCTTTGGTCTGTTTTTGATCACGGTCGTGGCGGGGCGGGTGTGGTGTGGCTACAGCTGCCCGCAAAGTGTATGGACGTTTTTATTTATCTGGTTTGAACACCGCCTGGAGGGGCCACGGCACCGCCGAATACGCCGTGACACATCACCTAACACGCTTGATACGTTATGGCGGAAAGGTGCCAAACATACCGCTTGGCTACTGATAGCCCTGGGAACGGGCATCACCTTCGTGGGTTATTTTACGCCGGTGGGTGGACTCGTCAGGGAGTTGCTTAGTCTGGATGCGCATCCTTGGGCTGTCTTTTGGATCGGCTTTTTTACACTATTTACCTACTTGAATGCTGGCTGGTTGCGCCATCAGGTGTGCCTGCACATGTGCCCCTATTCACGCTTTCAGTCGGCCATGTTCGATAGCAATACGCTAATTGTTTCCTACGATAATGACCGCGGTGAGCCGCGTCGTAACCATCGAAAAGACGTTGAGGAAGCGCCTGCAGGGGACTGTATAGACTGCGAACTCTGCGTTCAGGTGTGCCCTACGGGGATCGATATTCGTGATGGGCTGCAGTATGAGTGCATTGGCTGCGCGGCGTGTATTGATGCTTGCGATAGCGTCATGGCGCGGATCGATAAACCGCTTGGCCTGATTCGTTACACGAACGAGCGCGCCCTTGAGGGTAAAAAGACACGTTTTTGGCGCCCTCAATTGTTGGCGTATACGGCGGCGTTACTCTCCATGGTGGTGCTGATGGTCGGCTTCTTGAATGCTCGGGTGCCAATTAATGTAGAAGTCGCCCGAGATCGTCAGACATTGTTTGAGGAGACGGTAGAGGGTCGTATTATCAACTACTACAACGTGACGCTGCGTAATCAAGATAGCCAGCAGCATCGCTACGCATTATCGGCGACTGGGTTGCCAGGACTTCGTTTACAAGGAGTCGACACGTTAGAGTTGGCAGCTAATGAAACGCGGTCTTTACGCCTTGCACTGAATGCCGGTGAGGAGGCGCTGACCCAGCCCAGTCATGCCGTGGAGCTGCATATCATTGCTTTAGATGACCCTTCGATTACCTACACCAACGAGACGCGTTTTTTAGGGCCTATTCGTTAGTAAGCGGGTTAGATAAGTTATCATTAAACTACATAAGACATGGGGCGAGGATATCATCATGTTAACAGCGCTTGTTTTTTTGATGATTTTGGTGGGAGTGACGATTTCTTGGTATCAAATCTATCAAATGCATTTCAATATTAATACATATGATAGCGCCAAACTTTCGGGTAAGAAAAACAGGCAGTTCGAAAAGCTTAGAGTCTATGAAAAGAGAGCAGTTGAAAACCAAGATGCCTCCCTGCTTGATGAAGCGGCTGTGGATGTATTCGGTGATGATTTTAATGTGGCAGCATTACGGATTGCTTTTTCTAAAGAGGGGCGGGAGATTTATGGAGTACCACTTTTAAGACGTAAAAAGGGTTTGGTTTTAAATTCGTCGAGCAAAAAGGGGAGGGGTAGTACAAGTGCTCGCCATGCTCTTTGCTTCAAGACGGGGCTGCCTTCAATCAACCTGAGAAGCTTTTTTATGGTCGCCGTCATTGCTAACGGTGGGTTGATTCAATTATTGGCGGCCATGAGTATCTATACCATTCACTATGAAGTCAGTGTGTCGGTTTTAGAGTGGATTAATCAACCTGTGATGATAATGTCTGCGATATTTTTTATTGTGCTCTTGAACTACTTGATCTCTAAAGTGGATGCTTATCTGCATGACCTTTATCAGGTTGGAAAATTGAATCAGCTGGCGCCTTTATTCAAGTGATGTTGTTAGGTTTGACGTTCTTTTAAATGAGGCGGTAGCCTCATTGGCTAGACAAAAACGCCGCCCGATTGGGCGGCGTCTGTTTGAGCATCGATAATTCTTAGGTCAACGATTCCAGGCAGGACTCAATGATATCCAAACCTTCGTTAAGTACGTCGTCTTGAATGGTGACAGGCATCAGGAAACGGATGGTGTTGCCGTACATACCGCATGAGAGCAGGATCAAGCCCTCTTCACGGGCTTTCTTGCACAGCGCGGCCGCCAGTTCAGGGTTAGGCGTGTGATCTGCTTTGTTCGATACCAACTCAAATGCGGCCATCGAGCCCATATTGCGCACGTTATCGATGCAGTCAAACTTGCCCGCCCATTCATTGAAGCGCTTCGCCAGCTTGTCGCCCAGCGCTTGGCTCTTCTCCAGAATATTCTCTTCTTCAAACACTTCCATCACGGCCAGCGCTGCGGCACAGGCGGTGGGGCTACCGGTGTAAGTGCCGCCCAGTGAGTTAGGGCCTGATGCGTCCATGACTTTGTCGGTACCGACAATCGCGGAGATCGGCATGCCGTCGGCCATACTCTTGGCCATGGTCATGATGTCCGGTTCAACGCCGCTGTGTTCGATGGCAAACATTTTGCCGGTACGGCCAAAGCCTGACTGCACTTCGTCGATGATCATCAGGATGCCGTGCTCATCGCAGATTTCACGGATCTTGGTCAGGAAGCTGGTAGAGGCTGGGTAGAAACCGCCTTCACCTAGTACCGGCTCAAGCACGATGGCTGCGGTATCTTTGGGGTTGGCATCGGTTTTTAGCGTCATCTTAAGGCCACGAATGGCTTCATCTTCGCTAACGCCGTGGTAGGGCACTGGGTAAGGGGCGCGGAAGACGGTGCCCGGCATCGGGCCGAAGTCGCTCTGGTAAGGCGCTACCTTGCCGTTCATGGCCATGGTGAAGAAGGTACGGCCGTGGTAGCCGCCGTCAAAGCAGATAACGTTGGAACGGCCGGTGGCTGCGCGGGCGATCTTGACGGCGTTCTCCAGCGCTTCAGCGCCCGAGTTAGCCAGCATGACCTTGGCGTGGCCACGAACAGGCACGATCTGGCTGAGTTTTTCAGCGACTTTGACATAGCCTTCATAAGGCATGACCGTCTGGCAGGTGTGCATCAGCTTATCAAGCTGGGCTTTTACCGCCGCGACTACTTTCGGGTGGCGGTGGCCCACGTTAAGTACGCCAATGCCGCCTGCAAAGTCGATGAAGCGGTTGCCGTCAACGTCCCAGATTTCAGAATTTTCAGCGCGGTCGGCGAATGCCGTTGCGGGGCTAGCAGCGCCAGCAGCGACATATTTGTGTTTCAACTCGTTCAGTTCGGCATTGCTGCTCATGGCTTACTTCCTAGATTGATGAGAGATGTTCTTTCAGCATAGTGCGTATCTGTAAGCATAGTGCCTAATAGCGTTACTTACATGGGTGACGATGCAATGACAACCTTGCTACATAGCGGTTGCGGCCTGTCCTAACGATAACGGAAGAATTAAGCCCTGTTTAGCGTTTTAACAGCTAGGCGCAACTCTTGAAGGTGCTCCGTCAAGTCGCCGCTAAGGGCGTTCACTGCGGGCCTGGCAAAATAAAAGCCCTGCTGACGGACAATACCGGCCCGGGCCAGCCACAATGCCTCGGCTCGGGTTTCTACGCCTTCGGCGATCAGTCCCATGTCGAGCTCTTGGGCGAGTAAAATGATGGCGTTCAACAGTGCTTGGCGGCGTGGGTCGCTATCGCAGTGCATCACTAATTCACGATCGATTTTGAGCGTGTCAGGGGTTAAGTCAGTGAGCAGATCCAGGTTGGCGTAACCGTTGCCAAAGTCATCGAGTGCCGTTTTGAAACCCATCGAGCGATAGGCATCAATGATATTGCATAGGTGCTGGCGGTCGCGGACACGCTCGGTTTCGGTGATTTCAAAAATGAGCCGGTTCGTTGGCCAGCCCACCCGCTTTGATACTTCTAGCGTTGCCTGTATACAGGCTTCGGGTTCGTAAACGGCGTTGGGCAAAAAGTTAATCGAAAGATTGGTTTGCATGCCCAGTGCACTGGCCATTTCGATTGCTTTCACTCGGCAGGCCTGGTCAAAGCGGTAGAGCAAATCACTCGTGACTTGCGAAATAACGCTCCCAGCAGACTCGCCTTGCATACCGCGAACCAGCGCCTCGTAAGTGACGATTTCAGCCAGTGATAAATCCACAATCGGTTGAAAAGCCATGGTGAATTCAAAAGGCAATTCGCCTTCACAGCGTTTACAGCTGCCATTAACGCGTGCGCACTGGCTCATGGCTGCTCCTGATGGTGTCAGTAACGGCGATTGCCGCTAAAGCGTTTATTAGAAAAAGCGCTTTCTTTACGCTATATGGAAGCGCTTTGCGATGCATATTTTTCTGATGCTCAGTTTTTGTAATGCCTAGTTTTGTAATGCTTAGTTAGAATATTAATACAGTGTTGGTATAGGTTTTGTACAGAAATTTTGCCTGTATCGCGCTTTTGCTTACCGCTTTTCTTTCAGTAAAAAGGCATAAAAAAGCGCCTATTCAGGCGCTAAAGAAAGGAAGTGGTTTTGACGACAAAAAGCGACTAAATAATGCCCGCTTCGCGAAGCGCCGTACGCTGCTCCGGAGTAATCCCAAGCTCTTCCAACACGCTTTCTGTGTGTTGGCCCAAGTGGGGCGGCGCCGTGGTGGCACTCAGTTGAGCACCATTAAAGCGGATAGGATTAGCCACTAGATCAACGTGGCCCGCTTGGTCGTGGGGCAGGGTCTGTTTGAGCCCGCGCGCTTTTACATGCGGGTCATCGAACACCCGATCGAGCGTATTGATCGGCCCGCAGGGCACACCGACCGCTTCAAAGGCGGCCAGCCATTCATCGGTGGTGCGTTGGGCCAGCGCCGCTTCCAATTGCGGTACCAGCAGTGCCCGGTGATTCACCCGGGCACCGTTGGTGGCAAAGCGTGGGTCTTCAGCCAAGGTCGGTAGCGAAAGCACCGTGCAAAAACGCTTGAACTGCTCGTCATTGCCGACCGCCATAATCATATGGCCATCTTGGGTGGCGAACGCCTGGTAAGGCACGATGTTGGGGTGGGCGTTACCCAAGCGCTGGGGCACATTGCCGGAGGTCAGGTAATTCAACGCCTGATTGGCGAGCACACCCACCTGGACATCCATCAATGCCATATCAATATGGCAACCAACGCCGCTATCGCGGCGCTGATAAAGCGCGGCGAGTATCGCATTGGCCGCATACAGCCCGGTAAAAATATCGGTAAACGCGACGCCGCTCTTCACTGGCCCGCCGCCAGGTTCGTCATCGGGCTTGCCGGTTAGGCTCATAATCCCGCCCATGGCTTGAATCATAAAGTCGTAACCCGCCCGGTGGGCGTAAGGGCTTTCCTGGCCAAAACCGGTAATCGAGCAATAGATCAGCTTAGGATTTAGCGCTTTCAGGCTGGCGTAATCCAAGCCATAACGCTTGAGGCCGCCGACCTTGAAGTTCTCTATCAGCACATCCGATTGCGCGACTAACTGCTTAATGACCGCTTGGCCTTCGGGCTTGGCCATATCGACGGTCACCGAGCGTTTGCCGCGGTTAGCGCACAGGTAGTACGCCGACTCTTCAGTGCCCGCCAGCCAAGGAGGGCCCCAGTGGCGAGTGTCATCGCCGCTGCCGGGGCGTTCAACCTTGATGACATCCGCGCCCATATCCGCAAGCATTTGACCGCACCACGGCCCGGCCAGTACGCGGGAGATATCGAGTACTTTAATGCCGGCCAGTGGTTTGGTTGGCTCACTCATAAGGGGCTTGCTCATAAAGGCGGTTTCCTTGGCTGTTGGCGTTTAACGGGGCGTCATTCAGGGGTTCTTAAAAGAATGCCTGAATACCCGTTTGTGCGCGGCCCAGAATCAGCGCGTGCACATCGTGAGTGCCTTCGTAGGTATTCACCGACTCCAGATTGACCATATGGCGAATCACGCCGTACTCATCAGAAACGCCGTTGCCGCCGTGCATGTCGCGCGATTGACGGGCGATATCCAGTGCCTTGCCGCAGTTGTTGCGCTTGATCAGCGAGACCATTTCCGGCGCCCAGTTGCCGCTATCCATCAATCGGCCGACTTGCAGCGCTGCCTGCAAGCCCAGAGTGATCTCGGTTTGCATGTCGGCGAGTTTTTTCTGGATCAACTGATTGGCGGCCAGCGGGCGACCGAACTGCTTGCGGTCGAGGGTGTACTGGCGTGCGGCATGCCAGCAGAATTCAGAGGTACCCATGACGCCCCAGGCAATGCCGTAACGGGCTTTGTTCAGGCAGCCGAATGGGCCTTTCAAGCCGCTAACGTTGGGCAGCAGGTTCTCTTCGGGAACGAAGGCGTTATCCAGCACGATCTCACCGGTAATCGATGCGCGTAGTGACACTTTGCCTTCGATTTTAGGGGTCGTGAAGCCTTCGGTGCCGCGCTCAACGATAAAGCCTTTAATCTGATTATCGTGGGCTGCTGATTTCGCCCAAACCACAGCGATATCGGCGATTGGGCTGTTGGTGATCCACATTTTGGCGCCGGTCAGGCGGTAGCCACCGTCAACTTTTTCCGCCCGGGTAATCATATTGCCGGGGTCGGAGCCGTGGTCGGGCTCGGTCAAACCAAAGCAGCCCACCATCTCGCCGCTGGCCAACTTAGGCAGGAATTTTTGCTTCTGCTCTTCAGAGCCATACGTTTCGATGGGGTACATCACCAGCGACGACTGCACGCTCATCGCAGAACGGTAACCGGAGTCGACGCGCTCGACTTCACGGGCGATCAGGCCGTAGGCCACGTGATTAACGCCTGCGCCGCCGTACTCGGGGGAAACCGTGGCACCCAGTAGGCCAAGCTCGCCCATTTCGCTCATTATTTCGCGGTCAAAACGCTCTTCGCGGAAGGCGGTCAGCACGCGGGGCTGAAGGTTTTCCTGGCAGTAATCGTAGGCGGCATCGCGGATCTGGCGCTCTTCGTCGGTGAGCTGTTGTTCCAGTAGCAGCGGGTCGTCCCAGTTAAAGTGTGTCATGGCGTGATTCCTAAGTGCGTGGGCAGGAATAAATGCAAAATAGCTGACAATCAATGTATCGCCGTTTTTATAAAATATCTACATTTTTTTAAAACGCAGAATTTAGCGGATGCCGCGCGCCTCAAGCACGCGAGTAATGATCGGCACCGGGGTCATCAAATGGTCGCGCATTAAGCTGTCGGCCTGGGCGGTGTCCCTGGCTAGAATGACCTCCACCAGCGCGGCGTGCTCCTGGCGCTTTAGCTCCAGCGCTTGGGGTGACATCACGGTTTCCTGTAGCCATAGGTGTCGGTAGCGCTCCACCTGGTTAAACAGGGTATCGCGCATCTGCAGCAGGTGAGGAGAGTTGCAGCCACTGGCGATGGCGGTATGGAAGGCCTTGTGGCGTTGATCCCAAATGTCGAGCAACTCATCCGGGGTGCTGACATCAGTGACCTTGGCCAGCCGGTGAGCCGTGGCCAGCACCATGGCTTCCCAGTCGTCATCTCCGCGCTCGATGGCTAGACGCAGGATTAACCCCTCAAGCTGTGCTCGAGCATCGTAAATGTCGTTGAGTTCGGCCAGCGACATCGGGGCCACTCGGTAACCGCGTTGGCTGATCGCCACCACTAAGCGGTCTGCCACCAGCTGTGAGAGCGCTTCCCGCAGCGGCCCGGTGCTGGCGCCGTACTGCTCTTTCAGGTGGCTCATCAACAGCTTCTGTTCTGGAGCGTAGCGGCCTCGGATAATGTCATGCTTGAGTTGCTGGTAAGCACTGATGGCCAGATTCTGGCGCGGCGCGCCTTTCTCAAAAACATTGAGCTCCATAGCGGTAAGGCTCCTGGGCGACTGAGGAAGGGAAGAATTATCGACTATAATGGCCAAATAATAACAATTTGGCATAGAGGAATATATTTATGCAGAATTTCATCATTTTTCTGCGTCGACCTCTGTCAAGGGCTGGTCTCAAGTGCGAAGCCTAATTAAGGGTGGCGCAGCGCTGATAACCCTCATTAGCATCTAACGCACAAGCCGTGCTAACTTCTCCTCCACCGCTTCTGGTTACTTTTAGATAGTTAGCAGAAGCTGGGGCTTCAACACCTCCTTTTTCGTCAACCATACCTATAAGTCCAAGCAGGACGGAGGAAACGCTCATGCGAACTCTACGCTCTCTATATACCACTGCCGCTGCCGCTTCTATGCTCGCAGTTGCGCTTCCCGCAAGCGCTCAACAACTTTCAATCGCTACCGGCGGCACGGGCGGCGTTTATTACCCGATCGGTGGTGGTTTTGCCGAAATGATCAACAACCACATCGAAGGCGCCCAGGCGACCGCTGAAGTGACCGGTGCCTCGGTTGAGAACATGGGCCTGATCATGCGCGGCGATGCGGATCTTGCGCTGGCACTGGCTGATACTGTCTATCAGGCCTACACCGGTACCGGTGACTTCGAAGGTCGTCAGATCGAAAACACTCGTGCGCTGGCGTCGGTTTACCCTAACGCAGTACAGCTGGTCACCCTGGCCGAGTCGGATATCGAGTCGATTGCCGACCTGGAAGGCAAACGGGTTTCCGTTGGTGCGCCGGGTAGTGGCACCGAGCTGAACGCGCGTGCACTGCTCGAAGCCAACGGCGTCAGCTACGACGATTTCACTCCCCAGCGCCTCAACTTCAACGAAACGGCCGATGCGATTCGTGACGGTGATATCGATGCAGGCTTCTGGAGCGTTGGCCCGCCGACCAGCTCCATTCTTAACCTAGCCGCCACGCGTGATATTCGTCTGATCGGTCTTTCCGATGAAGAAGTGGCCAATGCCCAGGAAGAAGAGGCGGTATTTGCCCCTTACGAACTGGCAGCCGGTATGTATGACGGCATGGATGAAGCCGTACAGACCATTGGTATTCCCAATGTTCTCGTCGTCAATGCCGATATGGGCGAAGAGCTGGCCTACCAGCTGACGCAACTGCTGTTCGAAAACACCGATGAGCTGATTGCCGTTCACCCGGCAGCGAACGACACCACCGTTGAGTTCACCATGGACTCTACCCCGGTGCCGCTACACCCAGGTGCACTGCGCTACTTCGAAGAAGTCGGTGCTGAAATTCCGGATCGTCTGCGTCCGTAACCGCTAAAGTGCATTGAAGGATAGTGCATTGAAGGATATTGCCATGCAGTGGCAGCAACGACTGTTGGCGCTACTGATTGCATGTTCTCCGTTCGCCGAAGTGGGGGCTTTCCCCGCTTCGGCGTCGGCGTTTATGCGCCTAGCCGTCGTGACTGAGCAAGGCGACACCCTGGTGGATGAAGCGGTGCCTGCTGGTGGTCGCTGGTGTATAAAGTGGCAGCACTCCGTTGAGCATTTTACGGTGCTGGATTGCTATCGTAATGCAGCGGGCGTCATGCAATTGGAGCGTAGTCATCAACCTGATTTTGCCGCGGGGCTCGGGCATATTTTTGGCCGCGGCGAGCAGGTGTCAGACGGTGAAGGCGGTTACTGGATTAATGCGATTAACGAGCCTGTCACCAATAACCGGTATGTATTGAGAGTTGGCTCCCCAGCTGTCAACCATCGCGTAGTATGGCCTGGCGGTGAGCATGCGCCGGTGAGCCTAAGTGATCACGCTGCTGGGCAACGCGTGACCATTCAGCTAATAGCCCCTCACGCATCCCCGCGTGAATAAAAACGACATTAGTTAACGCTTCCGAGGACTTCATGAACGAATCCAAGCAACCGCCAAGCGTGATGCCGGGCGGTAATGCGATTCAACCCCGCATGGTGCTGTGGTCGATCACCATTGTGGCGGTGGGTCTTTCCCTGTTTCAGCTTTATTCAGCCGGTATTCAGCCCTTGGGGCTCTTTTATCAGCGCAGTATTCACCTGGCATTGATTATGATGCTGGCGTTTTTAATGTTTCCCGCCTTTGGCCCAACTCGCAAACGTGGAGTAGTGGGCTGGGGACTTGATCTGCTGTTCTTTGCCGGTGCGGTGCTGACCGGTGGCTACCTGGTACTCAACCTGGATGAGATATTCAGCCGTGCCGGATTCTGGAACAGTACCGATATTCTGGTCGCCTGCATTGCCACGGTCACGGTACTGGAAGCCAGCCGCCGGGCGGTGGGTTTCGGGATGACCGTGATTGGCTTGCTGGCGATTGTCTATGCGTTTGCCGGGCCACGGGGCGAGCTACCATGGCTTGGTGAGTGGATGCCGGGCATTTTGGAGCACCGCGGCTATACCATTGACCGGGTCGCTGGTCAGCTCTATCTGGGGCAAGAAGGCATCTTTGGCCTGCCGCTAGGCGTTGCGGCGACCTATATCTTTATCTTTGTGCTGTTTGGTGCCTTTTTGGAGTGTACCGGGGCAGGCAAGTTCTTTATCGATATGGCCTATGCGGCGACGGGCCGCCAGAGGGGTGGCCCCGCCAAAGCAGCGGTGCTGGCCTCCGCCGGGATGGGGTCTATTTCCGGCAGCGCGATTGCGAACGTGGTCACCACCGGTGCCTTTACCATTCCGCTAATGAAGCGCTTGGGCTACAAGGCCAAGCAGGCGGGCGGTATTGAAGCGGCGGCGTCGACCGGTGGGCAGATCATGCCACCGTTAATGGGCGCCGGGGCGTTCTTGATTGCCGAATACACCAATACGCCTTACTTGGATATCGTCAAAGTCAGTATCCTGCCAGCGATTATGTATTTCGCCACGGTTTACCTGTTCGTCCACATCATTGCGCTTAAGCAAGGCATGCAAGGGTTACCCAAGGACGAACTGCCGCAGATGCGCCAGGTAATGAAAGAGGGCTGGCACTTCCTGCTGCCGCTAGCGGTGCTGGTATGGCTGCTGGCGATGAGCATGTCGCCGATGCGGGTAGGCTACTACGCCGTTGTCACCATGGTGGCCGTGGCGGTGATTCGTTATGCATTGTGGTTCTTGTTTGTCGCGCCTCGTCAGGGGCAGCCGGTAACCGCCACCGCGATTAAAGACGTCATACGTGCTGGCTTTGCCAAGCTGATCGAAGGCCTTGAGTTAGGCGCGCGCAACGCTGTAGCGGTTTCCATGGCCTGTGCGGTCGCCGGGATTATCGTCGGCGTTGTCGGGCTAACCGGCCTGGGGCTGAAGTTCTCCTCCATGATGCTGGCCTTCTCCGGCGGTAACATCCTGCTGGCGCTGTTAATGGTGCTGCTGGCCAGTTTGATCCTGGGGATGGGGCTACCGGTCACCGCTAGCTACATCGTTTTGATTGTGCTGGTGGGTCCCGCGCTTACCCAGGAGTTTGGCATTCCGCTACTGGTCGCGCACTTAGTGGTGTTCTGGTACTCCCAGGACTCCAATGTGACGCCGCCCATCGCCTTGGCAGGCTTTGCCGGGGCGGCGATTGCGGGCAGTAAGCCGATGGAGACCAGCTTCCAGGCGTGGAAGTTTGCTAAGGGCCTCTACTTGATTCCGCTGTTCATGGTCTTCAATCCAGAGATCATTATGGGCGGGCCGGTACCCGTGGTGATCTGGAATGCAGTGATCGCTATTTTGGCATTGGGTGCGTTTGCTGCCGCCTTGGAAGGGTACTTGTTTACCCGCATGTCTTGGCTGCCGCGCATCGCGATTACTGCAGCGATTATTGCCGTGTTCTACCCCAATCTGCTCAGTGAGATTGCCGGTGTCGCAGTAATGATCGTCGCCATTGGCGCCAATTGGCTGGCTAGCAAGCGCGAACCGGAGGTGACGCCCGTTAGCGGTTAACTCTTGGTGCTGGACGCTGTTTAATCACAGCGATTAGAACGCTATTCAAAGGCCCTGGGTTTATCGCCCTGGGCCTTTTGCTATTGCTACCGTTATATCTTGCTATCCATACAACCACTCTGTTTAAATATATTGCTATATTTCTATATATAAAAGGACGAAAGTGATGTTATCTAAACAGAACCTATCGGCACCTCTCTTTGAAACGTTTACTCTGGGCAACATGACCCTAAGTAACCGTATCGTGATGGCACCCATGACGCGTAACCAGTCGCCTGGCGGGGTGCCCACTGAGGACGTGGCGGCTTACTACAAAAGCCGTGCCGTAGGTGGGGTGGGATTAATTATCACCGAAGGTACCTATATTGATCACCTAGGTGCTAACGGCTACCCCGGCGTACCCGCTTTTTACGGTGAGCAGGCATTAGCAGGCTGGAAGCGCGTCGTAGAAGAGGTTCATGCCGCGGGCGGTAAGATTGCACCGCAGCTTTGGCACGTAGGCCGTGAGCGGCGCCCAGGCGTTGAGCCAGATACCAGCGTGCCCGGCTTTGGCCCGATGAGCATCGTGGAAGACGGCGTTGAAGTAGTTCGGGCCATGAGCGAAGACGACATGCACGAAGTCGCCGCCTCGTTTGCCCGCGCTGCCAGTGATGCCAAACGCATTGGCTTTGACGGCATCGAACTACACGGCGCCCATGGCTATTTGATTGACCAGTTCTTATGGGCCGAGAGTAACCAGCGCACCGATACCTTTGGCGGCAGCGCGGAAAATCGCTTGCGCTTCCCACGTATGATTGTAAGTGCAGTGCGTGAAGCAGTGGGCCCTGAGTTTCCGATTATGTTCCGTTTTTCACAGTGGAAGCTCTCCGACTACGACGCCATTATCGCTGAAACCCCTGACGCGCTTGGTGAAATACTCAAGCCGCTGGCCGATGATGGTGTGGATATTTTTCACGCCAGCACACGCCGCGTCTGGGAACCTGGTTTTGAGGGCAGTGATAAAACCTTGGCAACGTGGACTCGCGAGTTAACCGGCAAGCCGGTTATCGCCGTGGGCAGCGTTGGTCTCGATAAAACGTTCCGTACCGGGCACTTTACCCGCACTGAAGACCCGACTTCCAAAAGCCGTGTCAATGTGGAAGAGCTGGCCATGTGGCGCGCACGTGATGACTTTGACTTGATTGCCATTGGTCGCGCGCTGCTTTCTGACCCGCAGTGGGCTAACAAAGTACGTGATGGTCGCCTTGACGAGCTTTCTGACTTTGACAGCAGCGCGCTCGACATCCTAGTACGTTAAGTTCAATCCTTTGATGCGAAAGGGTCAGGCTGCCTCGGCAGTCTGGCCCTTAACGCGTATAATGATCTGGCTATCAACGAACGGCTGTGATCATGGATATCAATACCGTTTTAAGCGCGCTGGCGAACCCAGCACGTCTCGACATTCTTTACTGGCTTAAAGAGCCGGAGCGTCATTTTCCGCCGCAAAAAGATACGGCGCCGAAGGGCGGTGTTTGTGTCAGCCATATTCGTGATAAAACCGGGCTATCTCAACCGACGGTCTCACTTTATCTTTCTACGCTTTATCGCGCGGGTTTGGTTTCTTCCACTCGGGTCGGCCAGTGGACGTACTACCGTTACGAGCATGATGTGGCAGAAAGCTTTTTGCACGAGCTGAGCGAGCGACTATAAAACGTCCTTTCGTTAAACGATAAAACCCCGCCAAAGCGGGGTTTTATCGTTGGTGTTGCTAGAAAATCAATACTGGGCCCGGTTTACGCCAGGCCCTTTTCAGTTGCTTCAGAAGATCGACTCGGCGGTGCCTGACCCCTGTGAACCGCTGGCTTCTTCCAGCTCACGGCTGATGCGGCGCTGCTGGTAATCCGGCAAGTGATCCTGATGGAACAGCTCAGAGATACCACCAGACTGACCGTCCGCTAAACGCTGGCCTGTGCTCGGGTCCACACGTGCCGTAACGACAGTCTCTGGGCGTTCGGGCACGGCACTCGGCGTTCCTTCCAGGGCATCACCCATAAACGCTACCCAGATAGGTAGTGCGGCCTGAGCCCCATATTCAGAAATGGTTTCGTTACTATCCTTACCCACCCATACCGTGGTCACCAGGTTGCTGTTGAAGCCCGCAAACCACGCATCACGCTGGCTGTTAGTCGTACCGGTTTTGCCGACGATATCGTCACGGTTAAGGCTTAGCGCACCGCGGCCAGTGCCCGAGGTAATAACGTCACGCAGCATATCGCGCAAGATATACACCGCGGCCGGGTCGGCTACTCGTTTGGCGATCGGGTACTCGCGACCATCAATTTCCACCGTCTCCTGACCCTCGGCACAACTGGAGCAGGCAACCTGGGGGGTCGCTTCATCGATGACTTCGTTATCATCATCACGGGTTACTCGCTCAATAAACCAAGGTGACACTTGAAAGCCACCATTGGCGAGCACTGCGTAGGCGTTGGTCATTTCCATCGGCGTTAAGCTGGCACTGCCTAGTGCTAATGATAAGCCGTTGGGGAGTTGGGCGGGGGAGAAGCCGAAACCTTCCAAGAAGTTAATCGTGTAATCCAGCCCCATGGTCTGCAGCACACGGATGGTCACCAAGTTGCGCGAACGGGCCAACGCTGGGCGTAAGCGCATGGGGCCTTGGAAGTCGCGGCTAGAGTTGACCGGCCGCCACAATGAGTTACTGCCATCGTCAAGTACCACGGGGGCATCGTTAACCACGCTGGCGGCGTTCATCTCGCCATTTTCAAGGGCCGCTAAATAAATAAACGGTTTGAAGATTGAGCCCGATTGACGCCGGGCCTGGACAGCACGGTTGAACTTACTGGCATTAAAGTCAAAACCGCCCTGCAGAGCCAAAATAGCGCCTGTTTGCGGGTCTTGCACCACCAGCGAGCCTTCAGCATCCGGGAGCTGAGAGAGGCGAAGCGAGCCATCATCATTCTCAATTACGCGGATTAGATCGCCACGTACCGCAATCTCAGCCGCTGAGCTTGGCTCGGCACCACGGCTACGCGGGCTCAGATAAGGACGAGCCCAGTTCAAGCCCTCCCAGGCAATGGTCTGTAGGCCACCACGGCGGGTAAGCACCTGCATTTCGCGATCGCTGCTCTCGACCACAATGGCGGGTTGGAGAATGCCGTAATTGGGCGTGCGTTCAAGCACCTGGACCCAGTTACTGACGTCACCCTCGATCCCCTCGACCTCCGTTTGGCTGCGCTGGGCAGCCTGACGGGCGGTCTGACGAATTTCCGGCGACTCGGAAAGTTCCTCTTCCAGGCCTTGGGTCGCGGTTTGCTCCTGTGCTTCCACAAGACTGGAGGCAATGTCGCTCTGCTCTGGCCCGCGCCAGCCGTGACGCAGGTCGTAGTCCGTCAAACCATTGGCCAGTGCTTGGCGGGCGTAGGGCTGCAGCTCGCTATCAATGGTGGTGTAGACACGATAGCCGCCGGTGTAAGCCTCATCGCCAAAGCGCTCTACTGCATACTGGCGCGCCATTTCCGATACATAAGCGGCATCAACCTCGGCTTGGGTAAAGTGGCGGCGTGCGGTGACGGGGTCCTGCACCGCGACTTGATAAGTCTCGTCGTCGATATAACCCAGTTCACGCATGCGGAACAGAATCCAGTTACGACGAATGAGCGAACGCTCGGAGTTAGCCAGCGGGTTGAAGGCAGAGGGCGCCTTGGGCAAGCCAGCAATCATCGCCGTTTGTGCCAGATTCAGCTCGGCGAGCGGCTTGTCATAATAGGTTTCAGCGGCGGCAGCGATACCGTAAGCGCGATTACCCAAGAAAATCTTATTGACGTAAAGCTCGAAGATCTCCTCTTTATTGAGTACCTGCTCCATTTGCAGTGCCAGCAGAATTTCGCGAATTTTACGCGTAAAGGTCTGGTCCAGCGTCAGCATGTAGTTACGCGCGACCTGCATGGTGATGGTTGAACCACCGGATTGGATGGTACCGCCACTCTGCACAAGCTCCACCGCGGCCCTGGCTAAACCGCGTGGGTCGACACCTGCGTGGTCGAAATAACTGGCATCCTCGGCGGCAATCAAGGCATTGATCATATCCTGTGGGATTTGATCAAAATTGATCGCCATGCGACGCTCTTCACCAAATTCGCCAATCAATTTACCGTCCTGGGTAAATATACGTAGCGGCGTGTGCAGTTCGAAGTCCTGCAGTTGGCGAACGTCGGGCAGCCCCGGTGCAAAGTAAATGGCGGCGCCTACTACGGCTAACGCAGTGGCACCGACTAACGATACAATCAGAAAAAAGAGCGACACAATAAGGGTTCGAAGAAACGTCATGTACGAAGGGCACCCTGGAAAGAATAAAAAGATAGGCATCTAAACGGCCGTATCATGCAATTGGCTGCCATTATAGGAACCTGAGGCGGCGGCCACCAGTGTTGATATGCCGTAAGTTGGTTCGCGTGTGACTTAACTAAAAATCATGTAACCTCAAACGACATGTGAAGACGGGCGACAAGTAGGCGGAGCCGAACCCAATATGCGCTTTCTGAAATCTGGTAAAGGGTTGATCGGCGTCGATATTACATCAGCGACCGTAAAGCTGCTTGAGCTAAAACAGTGCCACGATAACTACCAAGTAGAAAGCTACGCGGTGAGGCCGTTACGCGAAGGCGCAGTGGTTGAACGCCGTATTCGCGATATTGATGACGTCGCCAGTGTACTGAGCCGCGCCGTGGATCATGCCAAACCCTCTACCCGCAAAGCAGCAGTGGCCGTTCCCGCCAGCGCCGCGATTACCAAAACGTTGACCTTTCCTATTGGGCTAAGCGAAGAGGAAATTGAAGAGCGCATTGTGGCTGAATCCGACCGCCATATTCCTTTTCCGTTCAATGAAGTGGCATTCGACTTTGAATGCCTTGGCCCCGCCCCCTTTGACGATGAGCAGCAGCAAGTCATGCTGGTGGCCTGCCGTCAGCAGGATGTTACCCAACTCACGGAAACGTTAGAGCGCGCTGGCTTAGAGCCCGCGGCAGTGGATGTGGAAACCTTTGCCATGGAGCGTTCGCTTGCCGAATTGCGCCGCCAGCTAAAGGTAGAGAATGACCCGACCGCCTGCGTTGGCTTGGTGGACATTGGCGCCAATATGAACGCCTTTCACGTTGTCCGTGGTGGCCATATCGTTTATACCCGCGACACCGTATTCGGTGGCCGCCAGCTTACTGACTCGATTCGTGAGCGCTATGACTTGAGCATGGAAGAGGCCGGTTTCGCTAAAAAACGGGGCGGGCTACCTGACGATTACCATGAGCGCGTCCTCAATCCTTTCCTGGAAACCGTGGTGCAGCAGGTGGGCCGCTCTTTGCAGCTTTACTACACCGCCGGACGTCAGCAAGAGGTGCAACACATTGTATTGGCAGGCGGGTCGAGTGTGATTCCTGGGCTTGCCGAACGGATTGCTGAAGACAGTGGTATGTCGGTGACCATTGCCAACCCCTTCCAGCGCATGCGGGTCAATAAGCGCTTAAACCTTCAGGCGTTGACCAATGATGCGCCGGCGATGCTCACCGCGGGTGGCTTGGCAATGCGGGTGAGCCAATGAGCATGAACATTAACCTGCTGCCCTGGCGGGAAGCGCAGCGTGAGCGAAATACCCGCAAATTTTATGTTGTCGTGGCCGGTATGCTGATACTGGGCGTCGCGCTGGGGCTGCTGATCTCCCATTATTACCAGCTTAAATTGGTGGCCCAGCAGCAGCGCAATGCTTATGTGAGTGACCATATTGAACGCCTTAATGCGGATATCGCGGGCGTGTCACGCTACGCCAGTGATGCCGCACGCCTAGGTGAGCAGATTGCGGTGTTTCAGGCGTTACAGAGTGAGCAAGCAGACACTGTGCAACTGTTCAATGATGTGGCTAACAGCGTGGCTAACGGCGTTATTTATCAACGGTTAGCGAAAAACGGCGATCAAGTCAGTGTCACTGCGGTGGCTGGCAGTGAACGACAGGTCTCTGAGCAGCTGCGCCGTATTGCAGCGCTGCCAGGGATGGGAGTGCCTTCATTATCGGCGGTAGAGAGCGAACAGAACGGCGCTGGTCGCGTGTTTCGTTTTGACGTGGAGCAGACCACAGTAGCGGTGCCGCAAGGTGTTGCCCAAGATGTGGAAGAGCAGGGTGTGGCAGAACTGGGTGAGGAAGAAGAGGGTTCGTCATGAGCCTTAATCGCGAGCAGTGGGCTATCGAGTGGCAGCGCCTGCGTGATGTCGATTGGCGCGATCTAGATATTAAGGAAGCCGGTGGATGGCCATTGCTGCTAAAAGTGTTGAGCTGTTGTTTGGCACTGCTGGCAGCATTGAGCGTCATGCTGTGGTTCGTAGTAAGCGAGCAGCGGGAAGCCTTTAGGGCGGCGCAGCGTGCAGAGGTTAGGCTGCTGAGCGAATACCGCAGTAAAGCCTCGGAAGCCGCCTTTTTACCGGAAATGCGCGAGCAGTTAGCGACCCTGGAGGGGCAAATAGCGCGTTTGCGCACAATGCTGCCCACCGATGCGGAGATCCCTTCACTGCTCGATAGTATTAGCGATGCCGCCGTTGACAACCGGCTCACCATTGAAACGATTCGGCTGCGTCCAACGCTAACCCAGGCCCATTATGTCGAGCAGCCGCTGGATATACAGGTACGCGGTGACTATCACCAGCTGGCGCGCTTTAGTGCTGATATCGCGTCGTTACCCCGTATGGTGACCCAGCACGATTTTACCTTGGAGCCAGTAGAAGAGCGTGGCGACACGCTGCGCCTTTCGCTACTGGCCCGCACTTATCGCTACCTGGAACCGGGCGACCAGTCCCCAACTGACGGGGCGGAGCCACTATGACGCGTACAGCTAAGCTCATAGGAATGATGGTTAGTGTGGCGCTGCTCACGGGCTGTGCGGATGCCGAGTTAACTCAGTTGGAACGCACGTTAGCCAATATTCGTCAGTCGCCAGGCGGTCAGCCGCCGGTCATTGCGGTTGCGCTGCCTGAAAGTCGTACCTTGGCTTATTTATATAGCGAAGACCGCAGCCCCTTTTTACCGCCAGATGCCATAGCTCAGGATGATGCTAGTCGTAGCGAGGGTGCGCTTGCGCCTGACCCGCAGCGTACCCCTGAGCCACTAGAGCGCTTTTCTCTGCAGGAGCTGCGTTTGGTCGGTACGATGCGTATGGCGGGTCGGCAAGTCGCGATGATTGCCTCTCCAGATGGCAATGTGACCAGCGTGAAAGAGGGTAACTATATGGGCACCGACTATGGACGCATTGCCCAGATAAGCGCTCAAGAAATTCGTGTTACCGAGCGTGTCTTTACCCAGCGGGAAGGTTGGCAAGAGCGGCAAGTGTCGCTTGCTATCAACGAAAACAACGAGTAAACGGATATTAGCTCATGGCAGTTACAGCTTGGCGAATCACCCTTTTAATGGCCATGGTTGCACTACTTTCACTGTTGCCTTCATTGGCAGTAGCGTCAGTGCTGACGGGTGTTGACGTGCAGCCCGCCGACAATGGTGGCGCCAACGTTGATCTTAGCTTCACTGGTGGCGTGCCCGAACTGCGCAGCTACCGTTTGGAATCACCGCCGCGTGTCACGTTTGATTTGGCCGACACCCAAAGCGGGCTCGCCACCCGACGTTTGAGCATTAATAACCACGGCGTCGAACAAATTACCGCCCTTGAGGGCAATGGCCGCACGCGCTTGGTAGTCAATCTCAGCGAACCACAGGCATTTACGACCAGCGTGCAGGAAGGTCTGCTACGTATTACCTTTGCATCTGGCACTACCCCCGCGCCGACCTCATCGCTCAACCCTTCGCCCGCGCCCACAGCCGGTGTTTCTTCGGCGGGGCTAGAAACCGACGAAGGGCCACAAATTGAAAATATCGACTTTCGTCGTGGTGCCGATGGTGCTGGTCGCTTGTTGGTTACCTTTGACCGCGAAGGGGTTGAGGCGAACGTCCGAGAAGGTGGCCCTGACCAAGTGCTGGTTGACCTGCGCGACGTGGCGATTCCGGATTCGCTTAATCAGGTCTACGATGTCACCGATTTTGCCACGCCAATCACCCGGATTACGCCCCGCGCCAACCAGGGCGACACCCAGTTAGCCATCGCCACCCAGGGCGCTTATGCGATGATCTCTTCGCAAAGTGGCCGCACGCTGACAGTGGAAGTGCAGCCCGCCAGCCAGGAGTCACAGCCCTCTCAGGCGACAGGCGAGCGCTTCAATGGCGAACGCTTGAGTCTTAATTTCCAGGATATCGAAGTGCGTTCAGTGCTAGCGACGCTGGCTGAATTTACCGGGCTGAACTTGGTTGCCAGTGACAGCGTCACCGGCCGTGTGACGCTCAACTTAAATGATGTCCCGTGGGATCAGGCGCTCGCACTGATTCTGCAAAGCCAGGGGTTATCGAGCCGTGAACAGGGCAATGTGATTGTGGTGGCGCCCGCCAGTGAGTTGGCTGAGCTAGAGCGACAAGAGCTAGAGGCGCGTAACCAGCGTGAAACCCTTTCCCCGCTGGTGACTGAGTTTATCGAGATCAAGTATGCCAGGGCTGAGGATTTGGCCCTGCTGCTGCGTGGCGGTGACGGCGATGGCTTTGGGCTGCTCACCGAGCGCGGCCGTGTCAGTATTGATAATCGCACCAATACGCTGCTGGTGCAGGATACCGCCGATCAGGTGCGCGATATTGTACGCACCATCGACCGTTTGGATGTCGCCGTTCGCCAGGTACAAATAGAAGCGCGCATTGTTATCGCCCGAGACACCGCTTCACGCGAATTGGGTATTAACTGGGGGATGTCGAGCACACGCGGTTTTCAAGAAGGTGAAGATGGCAATTTCACTCGACGTGATATCAATCCTAATGGCATCAACCGTGCCCAAGGCGGTTTGGCCGTCGATTTGGGTGCCGCTACGGGGCCAGGCACCGGTTTTAGTTTTGGCTATTTATCTGGCGATATCTTATTGGATTTGGAGTTGCGCGCGCTGGAGAGCGAAGGCAAGAGCCAGACTATCTCCCAGCCTCGCATTATTACCGCCAATCAGCGTACTGCCCGCATCAGCCAGGGTGAAGAGCGCGCCTTCCAGAGTGTTGATGGCAACGACAATCCGGATACCGAGTTCAAAGAAGCTGAGCTCTCGCTGGAAGTCACGCCGCAGATTACCCCGGATAACCGCATTATCATGGATCTGGTCATCAAAAATGATAGCTTCCGTGAATCAGAGTTTGGCGGCGAACCACCGATTGATACCAATCAGATTGAGACCCAAGTGCTGGTCGATAATGGCCAAACAGTGGTGTTAGGCGGTATTTTGACCACCGAAGAGCTGCGTCAAATCGCCAAAACACCGTTGTTGGGCGATATTCCTTTGCTAGGTAGACTGTTTCGCTATACCGAAGAGAGCAATGAGAAGGTAGAGTTGTTAGTCTTTATTACTCCACGACTCCTAGACGATGGCTTAACGGTTCGCTGATGCAGGATTTACCCAATTTATTTCTTATAGGCCCCATGGGGGCCGGCAAAAGCACCATTGGTCGCCTATTGGCGGCGGAGCTTTCGCGCCAATTTTTTGATAGTGACCACGCCATTCAAGACCGCTGCGGGGCGGATATTCCGTGGATTTTCGATGTTGAAGGCGAGCAGGGCTTTCGGCTGCGCGAAATCCATATGATTGATGAGTTAACCCGTCTCTCCCCCGTGGTTGTCGCTACTGGCGGCGGGGCGGTGCTGCGCGAAGAAAATCGCCGCGCACTGCGCGAGCGCGGCACCGTGGTGTATCTGTTGACCACCGTCGACCAGCAGCTAAAGCGGACGGCGAAAGATCGCAATCGTCCGTTGCTACAGTGCGCTAACCGCGAACAGGTACTCAATGACATGTTTGCTCAGCGCGACCCGCTCTATCGTGCCACTTCGGATATTGCTGTGCGCACCGATCGGCGTAGCCCACGGGCGGTGGTGAATGAGATCCTGCGCCGGGTGCATCGGTTGGTGGACCCGCTGGAGCCCTCCTCTTCGCCTCATTCGGCTGGGCCGCTTAACCATAATAAGGTATCGCAATGACCTCGACCGCCAGCGCGCAACGCACACTTCAGGTTGCTTTAGATGAGCGTAGCTACCCGATTCATATTGGCACCGGGCTGATCGGTCAAGCCGATACGTTGACGCCTTACCTTGCGGGCCAGCAGGTGATGGTAGTCACTAACGAGACTATCGCGCCGCTCTACCTGGAAACACTCTGCGCTAGCCTGCCGACGCATTTAGATGTGCGCACGGTTGTGTTGCCTGATGGCGAACAGTACAAAACCATTGAGCAGGTCAGCCGCATTTGGGATGCGCTGCTTGAAGCTGGTTTTAACCGCCGCTGTACCCTGATCGCCTTAGGAGGCGGGGTGATTGGCGATATGGTCGGCTATGCCGCCGCTTCCTATCAGCGCGGCGTGGCGTTTATCCAGGTGCCCACCACGCTACTTTCCCAGGTGGATTCGTCGGTAGGGGGCAAGACCGGCGTCAATCACCCGCTGGGTAAAAACATGATCGGCGCTTTCTGGCAGCCCAAAGCCGTGCTGGTGGACATCGATACCCTGAAGAGCCTGCCGCGTCGCGAGCTTTCCGCTGGCCTTGCCGAGGTTATCAAGTACGGTTTTATCCGTGATGAAGCATTTTTAAGCTGGCTGGAAGCCAATATGCCCGCGCTACTCGACGTAGAGCCGGAAGTAGTCGCCGACGCTATTGCGCGCAGTTGTCAAATCAAGGCAGATATCGTTGCCGAAGATGAAACCGAGCAGGGTGTGCGTGCACTGCTCAACCTGGGTCACACTTTTGGCCACGCCATTGAAGCCCACCAAGGTTACGGTAACTGGTTACACGGTGAAGCAGTGGGCGCGGGCATGGCCATGGCGGCAACGCTTTCAAACCGGCTAGGCTGGATCGATGAAGCAGCACTAGCGCGTAGCCTGGCGGTAATCGAGAGTGCCGAGTTGCCGTTAGTGGCACCGCTCAGCATGTCGAGTGATGACTTTTTAGCCCGTATGCGGCTGGATAAGAAAAATATCGATACACGGCTGCGTCTGGTGTTACTTAACGCCCTGGGCGATGCCTGCGTTAGCGATGCCACGCCCGTTGATGTTCTCCGCACGCTGCTGGATGACTATCCGCGCCGCTAAGTGGCCTATCAATCCTTTCTATTACTTTCTTCTTCCCGGCAGAGCTGCTTCCTAGTGGGGCAGTTTTGACAGTATTTTTGCGCTGATAAAACTGTCTGTGAACTTAACCCGGTTGCTACGCTTTCAATAATCCGTATGCCTTATGCGCTATCGGCATGGGTGGTTTCCCGTGAATAAGACTAAAGTCTAATGGAAAATAAAGAGTCCTAAAGTGGCGTTTCTTTTCGTTACAAGCCTTTGAAGTATATGTATTTTTTTCTTGAATGAGAGTGCAAATACAGGATTTGAAAAGAGTTTCTCTAACGTTATAAGCACCAAGCGATTGCGCAACGTGGGCGCTAATCGCTATGCTGACCGGCCATTTTCTTGCGGCAGCGAACGTGGGAAACACCCCATTCTGGGCAGGTTATAAGCATCATAAAAAAAGCAAAACCGTCCTTTATACCATAAGCACGCTGCTAAAAAAATACGTTGACTAGTAGAGGCACGCCCATGAATAGAGGTCTTCACCAGCCTGGCGAGTTTCGCGATAACTGTGGTTTTGGCCTGATTGCCCATATGGAAGGCCAGGCTAGCCACGATTTGCTGAAAACTGCCATTGAATCACTGACCTGCATGACCCACCGGGGTGGTATCGCTGCCGACGGAAAGACCGGCGACGGTTGTGGCTTGCTACTTAAAATGCCCACTCCCTTTATGCAGGCGCTGGCCAAAGAGGCATTTGACGCTGAATTGGGCGAACGCTTTGCTGTGGGCGTGGTGTTTCTGCCCAACGATGACGCCCGTGAAGCAAATGCCCGCGATATCTTAACGCGTGAGCTTGAAGCGCGCGGCCTCAACGTATTGGGCTGGCGCGATGTGCCTACCGACCCCAGCGTTTGTGGCCCCATGGCGCTGGACTGCCTGCCGCGTATTCGTCAGCTTTTTGTACAGCCGGGTCTGGGTGAGCACTTCGATGTTGACCTCTTTATGGCTCGTCGCCGCGCCGAGCAGGCGCTGCGTGACGAAGAAGACTTCTATGTCGCCTCGCTATCGTCGGAAGTCATCTCCTATAAAGGCCTGGTGATGCCGGAAGATCTGCCGGCCTTTTATCACGACTTGAATGACCCGCGTCTGGAAACTGCCATTTGCGTTTTCCACCAGCGCTTCTCGACCAATACCGCGCCGCGTTGGCCGCTGGCACAGCCGTTCCGGCTGTTGGCGCACAATGGTGAAATCAACACGATTGAAGCCAACCGCGGCTGGGCGAACTCGCGTAAAGCCAACTTCGTTAACGAGCGCCTGCCGGATATCGCCGAGCTGGACGAAATCGTCAACACCACCGGTTCTGACTCCTCAAGCATGGACAACATGCTGGAAGTGCTGCTGACCGGCGGCATGGAACTGCACCGCGCGGTACGCATGATGGTGCCGCCCGCGTGGCAGAACGTCGAAACCATGGACGCCGAGCTGCGCGCCTTCTACGAATACAACTCCATGCACATGGAGCCGTGGGACGGTCCTGCGGGCGTGGTGATGACCGACGGTCGCCAAGCGGTCTGTATGCTGGACCGTAACGGCCTGCGCCCGGCGCGCTGGGTGATTACCAAAAACGGCTATATCACGCTGGCATCGGAAACGGGCACCTACGGCTATAAGCCGGAAGACGTGGTGGCCAAAGGCCGTGTTGGCCCCGGTCAAATGCTTGCCGTAGACACCCAGACCGGCGAAGTGCTGCATACCACCGATATCGATGAGCGCCTGAAATCCGCCTACCCTTATAAGCGTTGGTTAAAGCAGGAAGCCAATTATTTAGAGTCGGCGCTAACCGAGTTGGCGCGTTTCCAGAGCATGGATACCGATTCGCTCAACGTGCAGCAGAAACTGTTCCAAGTGAGCTTTGAAGAGCGCGACCAAGTGCTGCGTCCGCTGGCGGAAAGTGGTCAGGAAGCCGTTGGCTCTATGGGCGACGATACACCGATGGCGGTGCTCTCCAGTCGTCCGCGCCTGCTGACGGATTTCTTCCGGCAGAAGTTTGCCCAGGTCACCAACCCGCCGATCGACCCACTCCGTGAAGCGATCGTGATGTCGCTGGAAACCTGCTGTGGTGCTGAGCTGAACGTCTTTAAAGCGACGCCTGAGCACGCGCATCGCTTGATCTTGACCACGCCGGTACTGTCCCCACGCAAATTTACCGCGTTGGTCAGCCAGGATGATCCGGCGTTTGCCAGCTATACATTGTCGTTGGGTTACGATCCTGAACAGCAGAGCCTGCACCAAGCGCTTAAAGCGCTATGTGAAGAAGCCGAAGCTCAAGTGCGCGCCGGTAAAGTCATTCTGGTACTCACCGATGCCGAGCTGGCGAAAGGGCTGATTCCCATACAGGCCGCCCTGGCCGTGGGTGCCGTGCACTCTCACTTAGGCCGTTTGGCGCTACGCCCCAACGCCAATATCGTGGTGGAAACCGGTTACGCACGGGATGCACACCAGATGGCGGTGCTGTTTGGCGTGGGTGCGACGGCGGTTTATCCGTGGCTCGCTTATCAGGTCATGGCGGATATGCACCGTACCGGCGAGCTAACCGGTAACCCGGCTGATGGCCGCGAGAATTACCGTAAAGGTCTGCAGAAAGGCATGTTCAAGATCCTGTCTAAAATGGGTATCTCGACGCTGGCCTCCTACCGCGGCTCAATGCTGTTTGAAGCCGTGGGCTTGGCGGACGAAGTAATGGATCTGTGCTTTGTCGGTATGGCGTCGCGCATCCAAGGCGCCGGTTTTGCCGAGCTGCAGATGCAGCAAGCGCTGCTGGCGAAAGACGCCTGGATTCCGCGTAAAGGAATTTCTCAAGGTGGCATGTTCAAGTATGTCCACGGCCACGAGTACCACGCTTATAACCCCGATGTAGTGATGTCGCTGCAGGCGGCGGTTCAGGAAGGCAGCTACACCAAGTGGAAGAAGTTCGCCCAGTTGGTGAACGAGCGTCCGGTCGCCACCATTCGTGACTTGCTCAAGCTCAAGCCGGCAGAAACGCCGATTGCGCTGGAGGAAGTAGAGCCGGTTGAAGAGCTGCTGCCGCGCTTTGATAGCGCCGGTATGTCGTTGGGCGCGCTCTCGCCGGAAGCTCACGAAGCGCTGGCCCAGGCCATGAACGAAGCGGGCGGCCGCTCCAACTCTGGCGAAGGCGGTGAAGACCCGGCGCGCTACGGCACTATCCGTAGCTCGAAAATCAAGCAGATCGCCTCCGGCCGTTTCGGCGTGACGCCCCATTATCTGGTCAACGCAGAAGTACTGCAGATCAAGGTCGCCCAGGGCGCCAAACCCGGTGAGGGCGGGCAGCTGCCTGGCGGCAAAGTGAACGAACTGATTGCCCGGCTGCGCTACGCGGTACCCGGCGTCACGCTGATTTCACCGCCGCCGCACCACGATATTTACTCTATCGAAGATTTGGCTCAGCTGATTTTTGATCTTAAACAGGTCAATCCAGATGCCCAGGTATCGGTGAAGCTGGTATCGGAACCGGGGATCGGCACGATCGCCACCGGGGTGGCCAAGGCCTACGCGGATTTGATTACCGTGTCCGGCTACGATGGCGGCACGGCGGCCAGCCCGCTGACCTCGATCAAACATGCCGGTTCTCCTTGGGAGTTGGGGCTTCCTGAAGTGCATCAGGCGCTGCGTATTAACGGCCTGCGCGACAAAATTCGCCTGCAGACCGATGGCGGCTTGAAGACCGGCCTCGACGTAGTGAAAGCCGCGATTTTGGGTGCTGAAAGCTTTGGTTTTGGTACCGCGCCGATGGTCGCGCTGGGTTGCAAGTACCTGCGCATCTGTCACCTCAATAACTGCGCCACCGGTGTCGCGACCCAGGATGATTTCCTACGTGGTGAGCACTTCCGTGGCACCGTGGATATGGTTAAAAACTACTTCCGCTTTATTGCCGAAGAAGTGCGCGAGCTGATGGCGGTATTGGGTGTGCGCAAGCTGACCGATCTAATCGGGCGTACCGATTTGCTTGAAGTGTTGGAAGGCAACACGGCTTCCCAGCGTAAGCTTGATCTTACGCCGCTGCTAGCGAATGATTTTGTGCCTAAAGATGCACCGCAGTTCTGTAAGGTCAGCCGTAACGTGCCGCACGACCCCGGTGCTAAAAACCAGGAAGTGCTGGCGGCGCTGAAAGACGCCATCGAAAATCGCTCGGGCGGTGAGTTCGATTTCACCATCACCAACTGCGACCGCAGTGTGGCGGCGCTAACCTCTGGCGCGATTGCCAAGCGCTATGGCGAAGAGGGCCTGGAAACGGCACCGATCACCGCTCGCTTTACTGGCGTAGCAGGCCAGAGCTTTGGGGTGTGGAATGCGCGTGGCTTGAATTTGTATCTCGAAGGCGACGCCAACGATTACGTCGGCAAGGGCATGAACGGTGGCAGTATTGTGATTGTGCCGCCCAAAGTCAGCCAGTTTGAGAGCCATAAAACGGCGATTATCGGTAATACCTGCCTGTACGGGGCCACCGGCGGTACATTGTTTGCAGCCGGTACGGCGGGTGAGCGCTTCGGGGTGCGTAATTCCGGTGCTTCTGCAGTCATTGAAGGCGCAGGCGACCACTGCTGCGAATACATGACCGGCGGTTTGGTCTGTGTGCTTGGCGAAACGGGCGTTAACTTCGGCGCAGGTATGACCGGTGGGTTTGCCTATGTGTTGGATGAAGATCGCACCTTCGTGGATAAATACAACCATGAGCTGGTTGAGATTCATCGCGTCAACACAGAGGCCATGGAGGCGTATCGTCGTCACCTGCGTGAAATGATCGAAGCCTACGTGGCCGCGACGGGTTCCGCGCGCGGGGCGGCTATTTTGGAAGACTTCAGCGACTATGCGCGCCACTTCTGGCTGGTGAAGCCAAAAGCGGCCAGCCTAGGTAGTTTGCTGGATCAGTCTCGGCGTCAGCCGCAATAACTCGCTTATGCCCCTCACGCTGACAGGAGAGAGATCATGGCTAACCGTTTAAATAACGATTTTCAGTTTGTCGATGTGGGTCGTAAGGACCCACAAAAGAAAGATGCCCGCGCCCGTGCTAAAGAGTTCGCGGAGATCTACGAACCGTTCAAGCCCACCGACGCGGCAAGCCAAGCGCACCGCTGCCTGCACTGCGGTAACCCGTACTGCGAGTGGAAGTGCCCGGTGCACAACTACATCCCCAACTGGCTGCAGCTGGTGGTGGAAGGCAACATCATTGAAGCCGCTGAGCTCTCGCACAAAACCAACTCGCTGCCCGAAGTGTGTGGCCGTGTGTGCCCGCAGGATCGTCTGTGTGAAGGCGACTGTACGCTGAACGATGGCTTTGGCGCGGTGACCATTGGTTCGGTGGAGAAGTACATCACCGATACGGCGTTTGCCATGGGCTGGCGTCCGGATATGTCCCACGTTACCTGGACCGACAAGAAGGTCGCCATT
Source organism: Halomonas sp. NYA30 (assembly GCF_976980765.1). Classification (NCBI taxonomy): domain Bacteria; kingdom Pseudomonadati; phylum Pseudomonadota; class Gammaproteobacteria; order Oceanospirillales; family Halomonadaceae; genus Halomonas; species Halomonas sp. NYA30. The sequence continues at coordinate 776,458 of NZ_OZ334477.1, forward strand.
ATCGGTGCAGGCCCTGCGGGCCTGGGCTGTGCCGACATTCTGGCCCGTAACGGCGTCAAGCCGGTGGTGTTCGACAAGTACCCGGAAATCGGTGGCCTGCTGACCTTTGGTATTCCCGAGTTCAAGCTGGAAAAGAGCGTGATGGAGCGCCGCCGCGCGGTGTTTGAAGAGATGGGCGTCGAGTTCCGCCTCAATACCGAAATCGGCACCGATATCGAGTTTGAAACCTTGATGCAGGAGTACGACGCGGTATTCCTGGGAATGGGGACTTATAAATACATGGAAGGCGGTTTCCCTGGCGAAGATCTGCCGGGCGTGTATAAAGCCCTCGATTTCCTGATTGCCAACGTCAATCGTTGCCTGGGTTTTGAAAAAGACCCCAACGACTATATCTCCATGGAAGGCAAACGCGTGGTCGTGCTGGGCGGCGGTGATACGGCGATGGACTGTAACCGTACCTCCATTCGCCAGAACGCTACCAGCGTGACCTGTGCGTATCGTCGTGACGAGGGCAATATGCCGGGGTCGCGCCGTGAAGTCTCCAATGCTCGTGAAGAGGGCGTTGAGTTTCTGTTCAATCGTCAGCCGGTGGCGGTCGTCGGTGAAGAGAAGGTCGAAGGCGTGAAGGTGGTGCGCACTCGCTTGGGCGAGCCGGACGAAAATGGCCGTCAGCGTCCTGAAGTGGTGCCCGGCTCTGAAGAGATCATTGCGGCGGATGCCGTGGTCATTGCTTTTGGCTTCCAGGCCAGCCCCGCGCCGTGGTTCGATAGCTCTAACATTCAGGTCGACGAGCGTGATCGCGTCACCGCGCCGGAGCACGGTCAGTACGCCTTCCAAACCAGCAATGAAAAAATCTTTGCCGGTGGCGATATGGTGCGCGGCTCTGATTTGGTGGTCACGGCGATTTACGAAGGCCGTCAAGCTGCAGAAGGCATTCTGGACTACCTGGGCGTATAGAGCGTGTCTGATGCATAGAGCAGCTCCAGGGATAGGTCGTAGCGAGGGTCTTTTGTCATGGATGACAAAAGTAGCGCCCAGGGATGGGTTCACAGCGCCCTCGCGTAGACCTATCGCTGGGGCGGTTGCACGAGCGTGATTAAGGTGAGTAGTTTTGGCTGCTCAGTTCAAATTGAGCCTTAGGTCGTAATCTGCTAGTCTGTCGACCCATCCTGGCGTGGCTTTCTGCCGTGCCTTCTGATCACGTTTCGACAGGTTATCCATGACACGATATATCTTCGTGACCGGCGGCGTTGTGTCCTCTCTCGGGAAGGGCATCGCCTCCGCCTCGCTTGCGGCGATTTTAGAGGCCCGCGGCCTTAAGGTCACCATGCTCAAGCTCGACCCGTACATCAACGTGGATCCGGGCACCATGAGCCCTTTCCAGCACGGTGAGGTGTTCGTCACAGAAGATGGTGCCGAAACCGACCTTGATCTCGGGCATTACGAGCGCTTCATCCGCACCAAGATGACCCAGCGCAATAACTTTACGACCGGCCGTGTTTACGAGCACGTACTGCGTAAAGAGCGTCGTGGCGATTACCTTGGCGGTACCGTTCAGGTCATTCCGCACATCACCGACGAGATCAAGCAGCGCGTTTACGCGGGCGGCGAAGGGTTCGATGTGGCGCTGGTCGAAATCGGCGGCACTGTCGGCGATATCGAATCACTGCCTTTCCTTGAGTCCATTCGCCAAATCCGTAGTGAACAGGGCGCTAACCGCGCGCTGTTTATGCACCTAACCCTGGTGCCCTACATCAAAACGGCGGGTGAGACCAAAACCAAACCGACCCAGCACAGCGTTAAAGAGCTGCGCTCCATCGGTATCCAGCCAGATATTTTGATTTGCCGCAGCGAAGTTGAGCTGGAAGAGAGCGAGCGTCGCAAAATCGCCCTGTTCACCAACGTTGAAGAGCGTGCCGTGGTGCCGCTTCAGGATGCCGATACGATTTATCGCATTCCGCTGATGCTCCATGAACACGGTCTGGACGAGATCGTTTGCGATAAGCTGCGCCTGGAAGCCCCGGAAGCAGATTTATCCGAGTGGGTGAAGGTACTCGATGCCAAGCTCAACCCGCTCAAGTCCGTCAGTATCGCCATGGTCGGTAAGTACATGGAGCTGCTGGATGCCTACAAGTCGCTCAACGAAGCGCTGATTCACGCCGGTATCCAAGGTCGCATTAAGGTCAACGTCGACTATATTGACTCCGAAGACATCGAGCGCCACGGCACCGAACGCTTGGCGGGCAAAGACGCCATTCTAGTGCCCGGCGGCTTTGGCGAGCGTGGCGTGGAAGGCAAGATTATGACCGCCCAATTCGCGCGTGAAAATAACGTTCCCTATCTGGGTATTTGCCTGGGCATGCAGGTAGCGGTGATTGAGTTCGCTCGCAACGTGGCGGGTTGGAAAGACGCCAACTCCACCGAGTTTACCCACGATACCCAGCATCCGGTGGTGGGCCTGATTACTGAGTGGTTGAACCCGGAAGGCAAAATCGAGTTACGCGATGCAGCGTCTGATTTAGGCGGCACCATGCGCTTAGGCGGGCAGGTATGCCATCTGGAAACAGGTACTAAAGCGCGCGAAGCCTACGGCTCTGATGAGATTGTCGAGCGTCACCGTCACCGTTTCGAGGTCAATAATCAATTTATTGATGAGCTCGAGAAGGCGGGACTGGTTATTTCGGGTAAGAGCGTCGACCAATCGCTGGTTGAAGTGATTGAGCTGGCTGACCACCCTTGGTATGTGGCCTGTCAGTTCCATCCGGAGTTCACCTCCACGCCGCGTGATGGTCACCCGCTCTTCTCGGGTTTTGTTAACGCCGCGTTAGAGCATAAAACTGCGCGTAATCGCGCCCATGCGCATTCTCAGGAATAAGAGGGCAAAAGCATGGCTTCTCAAGAACGATCTCAAGAGCGTCACATCAACGTTGCCGGCTTAACCGCCGGCAATTCCTTGCCGCTAATGCTGCTGGGCGGTATGAACGTGCTGGAATCTGCTGAGCTTGCCGACGAGGTTGCCCAAGCCTACGTCACGGTGACCCAGAAACTGGGTATGCCCTACGTTTTCAAGGCCAGTTTTGACAAAGCTAATCGCAGCTCGATTCACTCCTATCGCGGCCCGGGTATCGAAAAGGGGCTGCAAATTCTGGCCGATATCAAAGCCCGCCACAACGTGCCGATCATTACCGATGTGCATGAGCCTTGGCAGGCTGAAGCAGCCGCTGAAGTTGCCGACATTATCCAACTACCGGCCTTTTTGGCCCGCCAAACTGATTTGGTAGTCGCGATGGCCAAAACCGGCGCGGTCATCAATATCAAGAAGCCGCAGTTTTTGGCACCCCATGAAATGCGTCATATCCTGAGTAAGTTTCAGGAAGCAGGTAACGACCAGCTGATGCTCTGCGAGCGCGGCTCAAGCTTTGGCTATAACAATCTGATTGTTGATATGCTGGGCTTTGGCGACATGAAGCAAACCGGCTATCCGGTATTTTTCGATGTGACCCACGCGCTGCAACGCCCTGGCGGCCGTGCCGACAGTGCAGATGGTCGTCGGGCGCAAGTGGCTGAATTAGCGCGCGCAGGCGTGGCTGTTGGCCTTGCAGGGCTGTTTTTAGAAGCTCACCCTGACCCTGATAACGCCAAATGCGATGGCCCTTGTGCACTCCCGCTGGATCAGTTGGAGCCGTTTTTAACTCAGCTCGCCCAACTGGATGCGCTGATAAAAGGGTTTGAGCCGCTAACCATCCGTTAGCGTGTGGTTTGATAAGCCGTGTTTTTGCTGATTAGGGCGTTATATTAATAATTTTATCTGACTTACCGTTAAGGAAACTGCCATGACCAAAATTGTTGCTATCAGTGCGTTGGAAGTGCTGGATTCGCGTGGTAACCCAACCGTACAGGCGAATGTACGTCTTGCCAGCGGCGCTGTTGGTGAAGCCTGCGCGCCCAGCGGTGCCTCTACCGGCTCACGTGAAGCATTAGAGCTGCGCGACGGTGACAAGTCGCGCTATCTGGGCAAAGGCGTGCTGAAAGCAGTCGAGGCGGTCAATGGCAAGATTCGCGATGCATTGTTGGGCATGGATGCGCGTGATCAGCGCGGTTTAGACGATGCCATGCTGGCGCTGGACGGTACGGACAATAAAGCCAACCTGGGCGCCAACGCGATTCTGGCGGTTTCCCTGGCCGCCGCTAAAGCCGCTGCCAATGCGAAAGGCGTGCCGCTTTATGCGCACATTGCCGAACTCTACGGTCAGCCTGGCCAGTACAGCATGCCGGTCCCGATGATGAACATCATCAACGGCGGCGAGCATGCGGATAACAATGTCGATATCCAAGAGTTTATGGTGCAGCCGGTAGGCGCGCCTAATTTCCGCGAAGGGCTACGCATGGGCGCGGAAATTTTCCATGCTCTGAAAAAAGTGCTTTCGGCGAAAGGCCTCTCTACCTCCGTTGGCGACGAGGGCGGCTTTGCGCCGAACCTGGCGTCTAACGCTGATGCGCTGGCAGTCATCAAACAAGCCGTTGCCGATGCTGGCTACGAGCTGGGTAAAGACGTCACGCTGGCGCTGGACTGTGCCTCTTCCGAATTCTACAAAGACGGTCAGTACAACCTTTCCGGTGAAGGCAAAAGCTATGATGCCCAAGGCTTTACTGATTACCTAGCAGGCCTGTGCGCCGATTACCCAATCGTGTCCATCGAAGATGGCATGGACGAGTCCGACTGGGCGGGCTGGAAAGCGCTGACCGACAAGCTAGGTGATAAAGTGCAGTTGGTGGGTGACGATCTGTTCGTGACCAATACCAAGATTCTCAAGCGCGGTATCGATGAGCAGATCGGTAACTCTATCCTGATCAAGTTCAACCAGATCGGCTCGCTCTCCGAGACCCTGGATGCCATCAAGATGGCCCAGGATGCAGGCTTTACTGCAGTGATTTCGCACCGCTCTGGTGAAACGGAAGACACCACTATTGCTGATTTGGCGGTAGGTACCTGCGCTGGCCAAATTAAAACGGGTTCATTGTGCCGTTCTGATCGCGTTGCCAAGTACAACCGTTTGCTGGTGATTGAAGCGGAACTAGGGGATGTGACCTATCCTGGCCTAAAAGCGATCAAAGGTCAGTAAAGTGCCAATATTGAATGAGGTTTGTAAGTGATGTCTCAAGATTTTGTAAGAGATGTCTTACAAAAGCCGACGAGAATCGCTTGGTTTAAGGTAAGAAAAAGCGAAATTTTCCACTAATTAAAATTTAAGCTTTTGTTTTTAAATATAATTGTGGAATTAAGGCGAGTCGCCAAGACTCGCCTTTTTGCATTTTGGCTTTGTTGAGAAGCCTACATGATCTGCCACAATACACGCAGGACAAGGGGAGGCAAGGATGCTTCAGACAGGATGCAACGGGATGTAGGACGGATGCGCCGGGCGATGCAGAGAGGTGAGCCCCGGCAGGGAAGACATCTGAGGAAGTTGATACAGGGAGTGGTCAGAGGAAGTGCTTGGAGCGGGCGGCCTACGGGTCGCCTTTTTTTTGCCTCTTATTTGGCAATACACGCTTGGCAACCCCATAAAAAACCAGCGCTTTTTTCAAAAAAAACGCTGGTTATAAAGTAACAGCAGAGCAGGCGTGAGTAACGCTTAACGCTCTAACTTCTCAAGCTTACCGGGCTTGCCGTCCCACTCTTCGGCGTCAGGCAGCGGATCCTTCCTTTCGGCAATATTGGGCCATACTTCTGACATTTCAGCGTTAATCTCAATAAACGCCTCTTGCCCATCTGGCAGCTCATCCTCTGAGAATATCGCCTCAGCGGGGCATTCTGGTTCACACAGTGCGCAGTCAATACACTCGTCAGGGTGAATGACCAGGAAATTCGGGCCCTCGTAGAAACAGTCGACCGGGCAGACTTCCACACAGTCGGTGTATTTGCACTGGATGCAGTTCTCGGTAACGACAAACGTCATCTTGCTATCCCTCTTGCAGGGCCAGGTAGCTCCTGGCCATGGTCAATCGTGAATGGTTATAAATCAGCCGTTTTTTATAAGCTAAAAGTTTGAGCGACATTCTAGTGGTGCGCCTACCTGGCGGCAAGCGCCTTATGATTCCAGTTGGTAGCAATGCCAGTACAGGTTTCCGCGAGGGCGCTGTAAACCCGTCCGTGGGCGCTACTTTCGACATCTGACCGCCATGGATGGCGGAAATGCCGGAATTGTCGGGAACATTTTCCGGCCCTGTCGAAAGACCCTCGCTTCAACCTGCCCTGGCACCTGAATCTCACTTATCGCCTTTCATTCTATAAGCACCATTAGATCAGGTCTCGCCACTGATACAACAGCGATAGCGCTTCCCGCGGCGTTAAACCATCCATATCGACATTTTCCAATGCCTCCACCACCGGGTGCGGTGCGGCTGCAAACAGGTCGTTTTGCTGGGGAGCCGTTCGCGGCGCTTGCGCTGTGTTATCTACATCGCGCTGCTCCAGGCTCATCAGCTTCTCACGGGCCCGTTTAATCACATGACCAGGTACGCCCGCTAATTGAGCGACCTGCAAACCGTAACTCTGGCTAGCCGGGCCTGCTTCAATGCGGTGCATGAACACGATGCTGTCGCCATGCTCGGTCGCCGTTAGGTGAATATTGGCTACGCCCTCCATGTGTTCAGGTAGGGCGGTCATCTCAAAATAGTGGGTGGCAAACAGCGTTAGCGCGCGCCCTTTGGCAAGATATTCCGCACTCGCCCAGGCCAGCGATAACCCGTCAAAGGTGCTAGTGCCGCGGCCAATTTCATCCATCAAAATCAAGCTTTGCTGGGTGGCATTGTGCAAAATATTGGCCGTTTCGGTCATCTCGACCATAAAGGTGGAGCGTCCGCCTGCCAGATCATCCGACGAGCCAATGCGGGTAAATATCCGATCCAGCGGGCCGATCTCGGCGGCATCGGCGGGCACAAAGCTGCCGCAGTGGGCGAGCAGAGCAATTAGCGCTGTTTGCCGCATATAGGTCGATTTACCACCCATATTAGGCCCGGTAATAATCAGCATATGCTGGTCGGGGTTAAGCGTAACGTCATTGGGCACAAAGGGCGTTTCGCTAACCTGTTCAACCACAGGGTGCCGCCCCGCCTCGATACGAATGCCTGTGGCCTCGCTCAGCGTCGGGCGCACCCAGCTCAACGCCTCGGCGCGTTCGGCAAAGGCGCACAGCACATCCAACTCCGCAAGCGCTTGAGAAGTGCTTTGTAGCGCGTGAAGGCTGTCATTCAGCTCGCCCAGCAGGCGGTCATAAAGCCACTTTTCACGGGTCAGTGCGCGGGACTTAGCCGATAGCGCCTTATCCTCAAACTCTTTAAGTTCGGGAATGATAAAGCGCTCGGCGTTTTTAAGCGTTTGGCGGCGGATATAGTCAGCAGGCGCCTGCTGCGCCTGGGAGCGCGGCAGCTCAATAAAGTAGCCGTGTACGCGGTTATAGCCGACTTTGAGATTGGCAAGCCCGGTACGCTCGCGCTCGCGGGTTTCCAGCCGAACAAGATAGTCGCCCGCGTTCTCGGCCATGCCCCGATGCTCGTCGAGCTCGGCGTCAAAGCCATCGGCGATGACGCCACCATCACGAATCACCACCGGCGGATTTTCGACTAGCGCACGGCTGAGCATATCGGCCATTTCTGGGTAGGGGCGAATATGCGGGCGCAGATTGTCTAGCGCGCTGCCGCTCTCTACCTCACTGAGCTGCTGCTCAAGCTCAGGAAGTGTAACCAGTGCATCCCGCAGGCGTGCCAAATCCCGTGGCCGGGCGCTGTACAGCGCGACCCGGGCCAGAATGCGCTCCACATCGCCCACATCGCTCAACGTCTCGCGCAGTGACATGTAAGCGGCATCTAGGCTTAGCAACGCCACGCCTGCATGGCGGTTTTGGACAATCTCTCGTTGGCGCAGCGGACGATTCAGCCAGCGTTTGAGTAGCCGCGAGCCCATCGCGGTGGTGCAGGTGTCCAGCACGCTCGCCAGGGTGTTGTCGCTATTGCCACCCAGGTTAATATCGATTTCCAGGTTACGTCGGCTGGCGGCGTCGATTACCACTGCATCGTCGCGATTCTCAACGCTTATCGCGGTCACGTGGGGCAAGCGCGAGCGCTGCGTGTCGCGGGCGTAATCAATCAGCACTCCGGCGGCAATCAGTGCGGTGGTTAAGTGCGCGCAGCCAAAGCCGCGTAAATCCTGCACTTCAAACTGATCGCACAGGCTGCGGGTGGCGCTCTCCAAATCAAACAGCCACTCGCCTTGGCGGCGCAGGCTGCGCTTTTGCGACCAGGCATCGGGTAGTGTCAGGCTTTCGGGCACCAGCAACTCAGCAGGGGAGAGGCGGGTAAGCTCGGCTAGCATCTCCGCTTCGCTTTCCACTTCCAATACGTTGAAGCGGCCGCTAGAGAGTTCCAGCCAGGCAAGGCCCCAGCTATCTTTACCGGGGGAGACTGATACCAGTACGTTGTCGCGGCGGGCATCGAGCAGCGCTTCATCGTGGAGCGTGCCGGGGGTGACGATACGTACTACCTGGCGATCAACGGGACCTTTGCTGGTAGCGGGGTCGCCAATCTGCTCACAGATGGCAACTGACTCGCCACCGGCGACCAGACGCGCCAAATAGCCTTCAGCGCTATGGTAAGGTACGCCTGCCATCGGGATGGGCTTGCCGCCCGACTGGCCGCGCTGGGTAAGCGTAATATCCAGCAGTGCCGCGGCGCGCTTGGCATCATCGAAAAATAGCTCGTAAAAATCCCCCATCCGGTAAAACAGCAGAACCTCGGGGTGTTCGCGTTTGATCTTTAAATACTGCGTGATCATTGGCGTGTTAGGGGGAATGGCCTGTGACATGGGCGTCCTGATTGAGCAATTTCTTTGAGAAAGCTAAACACAGTATTCTACGCTGAACAGACGACTCACTTGAAGGAGCGACCATAGTGCCCAGCGTATCTAGCCTGAAAAATCTTGATTTGACGCTGTTAGCTCAGCGCCTAGGGCGGCTTTGTCAGCAGTTGAAGGTGGAAGTGACCGCCGCTGAATCCTGCACGGGCGGTGGTATCGCCAGTGCGATTACCAGCACGGCGGGTAGCTCTGCTTACTTTACAACTGGCTATGTGACCTATGCGAACGCGGCTAAGACCCGCCTGCTCGGCGTGCCAGACGCTATACTGGCAGAACACGGGGCGGTGAGCGAAGAAGTAGTGAAAGCGATGGTGCAAGGCGCCTGCCGGGAAAGCGGTGCGGGCTTGGGCGTTGCCGTTAGTGGGGTGGCCGGGCCGGATGGTGGTAGTGCTGAAAAGCCGGTGGGTACCGTTTGGATCGCCTGGGGTGATACTGCCGAGCAGCAAGCCGAGTGTTTCCACTTCCCTGGGGATCGCCAAGCAGTGCGCGAGCAGGCAGTGCGTCAGGCGCTGGCAGGGCTGGTGGCACGCCTGGATGCACAGGTGAAGGCAGGCAAGCAGGAGTAAGGAAGGAAAATAGTTAAGAGAAAGCGTGATCAAGGATTTGTTTACGGCACAATCTTTGGCATACTACTGGGTAATTATACAGCTTGTTATGAGGAATCTCTGAATGGCTCAGGATGACAACCGCACTAAAGCGCTAAACGCTGCACTCACCCAAATCGACCGTCAGTTCGGCAAGGGCACCGTCATGCGTCTTGGCGACGCACCGCGTGTGGTCATGCCGTCGGTTTCCACGGGTTCGTTGGGTCTGGATATCGCACTTGGCATCGGCGGGCTGCCGTTTGGTCGTGTTTGCGAAATCTTTGGCCCGGAATCATCGGGTAAAACGACACTGACCCTTTCGGTGATTGCTCAAGCGCAAAAGCAGGGCAAAGTGTGTGCTTTCGTTGATGCCGAGCACGCCCTTGACCCCAGCTACGCAGAAAAGCTGGGCGTTAACCTGAATGATCTACTGATTTCCCAGCCGGACACTGGCGAGCAGGCGCTAGAAATTACCGACATGCTGGTGCGCTCCGGCGGGGTTGATGTCATCGTTATCGACTCGGTGGCTGCGTTGACTCCGCGCGCTGAAATCGAAGGCGAAATGGGTGATTCCCACGTTGGCCTGCAGGCGCGTTTGATGTCACAGGCGCTGCGTAAGATCACCGGTAATATCAAAAACGCCAACTGCCTGGTGATCTTCATCAACCAGATCCGCATGAAGATCGGCGTGATGTTTGGTTCACCCGAAACCACTACCGGTGGTAACGCGCTTAAGTTCTATGCCAGCGTGCGTCTGGATATTCGCCGCACCGGCTCGGTGAAAGTGGGCGATGAAGTCACCGGTAACGAAACCCGCGTGAAAGTGGTCAAAAATAAGGTGGCACCACCATTCCGCCAAGCTGAATTCCAGATTCTTTATGGCAAGGGTATCTACCACGCTGGTGAGGTCATCGACCTGGGCGTGCAGTGCAACCTAGTCGATAAAGCCGGTGCTTGGTACAGCTATAAAGGCAAGAAAATTGGCCAGGGTAAAGCAAACTCTGCGCTTTACCTGGAAGAGCATCCAGACATTATGCTCGAAATCGAAACACAGATTCGTGAGCAGCTCTTGGCCAAGCCTGATCCTAAAAAGGAGAAGGAAGGTGCACCTACCGAAGCGGCGGCCGAAGTGGATGCCAACGATGACGATCTGCTCTAAGTCTGTTCTAACTGAGACAATCTAATGGCCTTTATGTCTCAGCGCGATGCCACGCCCCGTGACATCGCGATTGGCCTACTGGCTCGGCGCGAATACTCTCGCGCCGAATTAGCCCAGCGCTTGAAGAAAAAAGCCTTCGACGATACCGCTATTGACGAGTGTTTAGACGCTCTGGCCGAGCAAGACCTGCAATCTGATGCGCGTTTTGCAGCTAGTTTCGTACGTTCGCGCATTCTGCGCGGCCAGGGTGTTATTCGTATTAAAGGCGAGCTTCGCCAACGCGGCGTTGATCAGGAAACCCTTAATACCGCTTTTGAAGAGGTGGAAGAAGGGGAGCAGGTTGACTGGTTCGAGCTAGCCCGGGAAACGCTGGCGCGACGCTTCGATAGCCCTGGTGAGACGCCTAAAGAGCGCGCTCGACGCGAGCGCTTTCTGGCTAGTCGTGGCTTCGATTTTGAGCAAATCCGCTATGCGCTTTCCTGTCTGTAATACATTTTCTCTATCTCTGTAATACTTTCCCCCTGCCTATAAAACGCCTGCTCTTACTTTTCTAATAGCGCTCTCATACGCTTTTCTAGCTATTTGTTTGCCTCTCTGCCACTAAGTGCGGCTTTAGTCGTTTGACAACTGCGCTATAATGGCCTCTTTGCGACCCCTGAGGGTAGCGTCGACAGCGCCCTGGGACACCACGCTTTCTTGTTACGGATACCCTATGAAAAGCGCAGAAATTAGACAGGCCTTTCTCACCTTCTTTGAAGAGCAGGGGCATACGATTGTACCCACCAGCTCTTTAGTGCCGGGCAATGACCCGACGCTGCTTTTTACCAATGCCGGCATGGTGCCTTTCAAAGATGTATTTCTGGGTCGCGACCCACGCCCCTACGTGCGTGCAACATCTGCGCAGCGCTGCGTACGCGCAGGCGGTAAGCATAATGATTTAGACAATGTCGGCTATACCGCACGTCACCACACGTTTTTTGAAATGCTGGGTAACTTCAGTTTTGGCGACTACTTCAAGCACGACGCCATACGCTTTGCCTGGGTATTTCTGACCGAAACGCTAGGTCTGCCTAAAGAGAAGCTGTGGGTCACGGTGCATGTCAGCGATGACGAAGCTGAACGTATCTGGAAAGACGAGATCGGTATTGACCCCGAGCGCTTTTCCAAATTAGACGAAGATAACTTCTGGCAAATGGGCGACACCGGCCCTTGTGGCCCGAGTTCGGAAATCTTTTTTGACCACGGTCCAGAGGTATGGGGCGGCCCTCCCGGTAGCCCGGAAGAAGATGGCGACCGCTACATCGAAATCTGGAACCTGGTGTTCATGCAGTTTGATCGTGATAGCCAAGGAACGCTCAACCCGCTACCCAAGCCCTCTATCGATACCGGTATGGGCTTGGAGCGCGTAGCTGCCGTCATGCAGGGCGTGCATTCCAACTACGAAATTGATCTGTTCCAGAGCCTGCTACAGGCGGCGGCTAAAGCGACCGGGCACCCTGATACCACTACACCTTCGCTGCGCGTGATTGCCGACCACATCCGCTCTTGTGCCTTCCTGATTGCCGACGGTGTACTGCCTTCTAACGAAGGGCGTGGCTATGTATTGCGTCGCATCATTCGCCGCGCGATCCGACATGGTCACAAGCTGGGTGCCGTAGAGCCGTTCTTCCACAAGCTGGTGGACGCGCTGGATGCCGAAATGGGTGATGCGTATCCAGAGCTTCGCGAAGCGAATGACCAGATCACTCGGGTACTGTTGAAAGAAGAAGAGCAGTTTGCTCGCACCCTGGACCATGGCATGGGGCTGTTGAATGCAGCCTTAGCCGAGCTGGATGGCAAGGTGCTGCCGGGTGAAACAGTGTTTAAGCTTTACGACACCTACGGCTTTCCTTTTGATCTCACCGCTGATGTGTGCCGCGAACGCGGCGTCACTCTCGATGAAGAGGGCTTTCAGCAGGCCTTAGAGGCCCAACGCGAGCGTGCCCGGGCGGCTAGCCAGTTCGGCGCTGATTACAGCGCCTCTATTGAGCTTGACGGTGAGACCGCTTTTACTGGCTATGACCGCCTGGAGGGTCAAGCCAAGGTAACGGCACTGGTCGACAGCGAAGGCAATGCGCTGGCCGCGCTGGAAGCGGGGCAGAAGGGCGTTGTGGTGCTAGATCGCACGCCATTTTACGGTGAGTCCGGAGGCCAGGTGGGCGATACCGGCTACCTGTATGTCGACGGCGGTCGTTTCCAGGTAACGGATACCCAAAAGCAGAGCGGGCATCACTTACACCAGGGCATTATGGTGGAAGGTTCGCTGAGTGTAGGCGCCAGTGTACGCGGCGAAGTGGATGCCAGCCTGCGTACCGCCACGATCCGTAACCACTCGGCGACTCACTTGTTGCACAAAGCGCTGCGTATGGTACTAGGCGATCACGTGCAGCAAAAAGGCTCGCTGGTTAATGCTGAGCGGCTGCGCTTCGACTTTAGCCATTTTGAGCCGATGACTGCCGAGCAGTTGGCGGAAGTCGAACGGTTGGTCAATGAGCAGATACTGGCTAATGCGCCGACTAAAACCGAGCAAATGAGCCTGGATCAAGCCAAAGCCAAAGGGGCGGCGGCGCTGTTTGAGGCCAAATACGCCGAGAATGTGCGGGTACTGACGATTGGTGCCGATGACTTCTCTATCGAGTTGTGCGGTGGTACCCACGTGGCACGCAGTGGCGATATCGGCTGCTGTCATGTGATGAGTGAAGTGGGCATTGCCTCCGGTGTACGTCGTATCGAAGCGATTACCGGCGAAAACGCACTTGCTTACTTCCGCGAGCAGGAAGCTCGCCTTGAGCGCTTGGGGGAACGTTTGAAGACCAAGCCTGAGCAAGTAGAAGCGCGGGTAGAGTCTCTGGTTGAGCGCAATCGTAGCTTAGAAAAAGAGCTTGAGCAGCTTAAAGCCAAGCTCGCCAGTGCTGCGGGTAGTGACATGCTGAGTCAGGTGCAAGAGGTCAACGGCGTTAAACTGTTAGCGACACAGTTGGAAGGTGTCTCTGGCAAAGACCTGCGCGGCATTCTTGACCAACTTAAGAACAAGCTCAGTTCCGGGGTCATTATCCTTGGGGTTGCCGACCAGGTGGCGGGCAAAGTCAGCCTGATTGCCGGGGTAACCCAAGATTTGACCGGCCGAGTGAAAGCCGGTGAGCTGGTTAACCATGTTGCCTCTCAAGTGGGAGGTAAAGGTGGTGGCCGTGCGGATATGGCTCAGGCAGGAGGTAGCCAGCCCGATGCCCTGCCGGATGCGTTGAAGAGCGTACCGGCATGGTTGGAAAACGCACTTAGCTAAACCCAAAGGCCGGTGGCATGATTGTCACCGGCCTTATTTGTTTAGGAGATCTCTGATTAACTATTGCGCTTGTTCATACGGCGTTGAAATTAGCTTCAAAATGCTCATTTACTTTATGTAAACTCCGCTTTTTCATCTAATTTCGCCTTGTCTGAACTGCGCTCATTACGTTAATCAAAGACTCCTAGTGATTAATGTAACTTCACCCTCCATTCCCGAACGCATAGGAAAAACGGCATATGGCACTATACGTACAGAAGTTCGGCGGCACTTCGGTGGGCTCTGTCGAGCGTATCAAGGCCGTAGCGGAAAAGGTTAAGGGCTTCCGCGATCAAGGCCATCAGGTGGTGGTTGTGGTCTCGGCCATGAGCGGCGAAACCAACCGCCTCACGGACATGGCTCAGGCACTTAATGACGATCCCGCACCGCGCGAGATGGATATGCTGCTGTCGACCGGCGAGCAGGTGACGATCTCCCTACTCGCCATGGCGCTGCAGCAAATTGGCGTGCAAGCCACTTCACACACTGGCGCCCAGGTAGGTATCCATACGGACAGCGCCTATACCAAGGCGCGTATCCAGCGCATCGAAACCGACGATCTAAAAGCTGACCTGGAAGCAGGGCAGGTAGTGGTCGTGGCTGGTTTCCAAGGGGTCGATGAGGACGGCAACATCACGACCCTGGGCCGTGGTGGCTCTGACACCACGGGTGTAGCCCTGGCCGCCGCACTTGGCGCCGATGAGTGCCAGATCTACACCGATGTTGACGGGGTATACACTACTGACCCCCGCGTATGTTCCAAAGCGCAGCGCTTAGAGAGCATTACCGTGGAAGAGATGCTGGAACTCGCCAGTCTCGGCTCTAAGGTGCTGCAGATCCGCGCAGTAGAGTTTGCCGGTAAATACAACGTACCCCTGCGGGTGCTGTCGAGCTTTGAAGACGGCCCCGGTACCCTAATTGTTGCAGAAGCAGACAAAGACGAGGACGCTATGGAAGAACCACTGATCTCCGGTATCGCCTTTACCAAGAATGAAGCCAAACTGACCTTGCTCAACACACCGGATGTGCCAGGCGTCGCTTCTCGTATTCTTGGCCCGATTGCCGATGCCAATATCGAAGTCGATATGATCGTACAGAACGTTGCCCCGGCTGGTGACTATACCGACTTCACCTTTACGGTTGCCAAAGGCGATTACAAAGCAACCAAGAAACTGCTTGAAGAGACGGTGATCCCGGATTTAGGTGGTGGTGAACTGCGTGGTGATGACAATATCGCCAAAGTCTCCTTGGTAGGTGTAGGAATGCGCTCTCACGCAGGGGTGGCATCCAAAATGTTCCGCGTGCTGGCTGATGAGAACGTCAATATTCGTATGGTCTCCACCTCTGAGATTAAAATCTCAGTCGTCATTGATGAGAAGCATATGGAACTTGCCGTCAATGCATTACACAAAGCCTTTGGTTTAGATAAGGCAGATATCGAATCTGAATAACATTAATGCCTTAAATCTTCTACGCTGAAGGGGTACTTGCTGCCATGTGGTGGTGAGCTTTCTTTCAACGGGAAGTTGAGGTGTCATGGAGCCGGAGCCGTTGGTGACAGGCAACGCTATGCCGCATAATGGCCTAGTGTTGCCTCGGGCTGACACATCCCGTTGCATTAAACGTCTGAAAAGGAGATCAGCCATGCTCATCCTAACTCGCCGTGTTGGCGAAACCTTGATGATCGGTGATGAAATCACTGTCACCGTCTTAGGTGTGAAAGGCAATCAAGTGCGTATTGGTGTTAATGCGCCTAAAGATGTTGCGGTTCACCGGGAAGAGATTTATCAGCGCATTCAGCGTGAAAGAAATAGTGAAAACGAAGTGGAATAAGACTTGCGGGTTTGCATGATGACGCGATGCTTAAGACGTAAGCTGATAGGTAAGATATGGTCGGCGCGAAAAAAATCGGCAGAGGACTAGACACAAGATCCCTAAATCGGTAATATTCGCGCCGTGCCGTTGAGGAGAGGTGGCCGAGTGGCTGAAGGCGCTCCCCTGCTAAGGGAGTATAGGGTTTATAGCCCTATCGAGGGTTCGAATCCCTCTCTCTCCGCCAATAGCATGACCATTAAGTACTTAGGTTATAGAATACTTAAAAAAGTACTTAGCTAGAAAGTACATGGTCACAAGGTATGCGCCCGTAGCTCAGCTGGATAGAGTACCTGACTACGAATCAGGGGGTCGGAGGTTCGAATCCTCCCGGGCGCGCCACCTACTTAGTAGCAGTATTAGTATAGATTAGTTGTAACATTACGCGCCCGTAGCTCAGCTGGATAGAGTACCTGACTACGAATCAGGGGGTCGGAGGTTCGAATCCTCCCGGGCGCGCCAGATTTCAAAACCCGCTCTCTTATCGAGAGCGGGTTTTCTGTTTCCAGTCTGCCTGCTTGTTTCTAACCTGACTGACTATTTTCCAGCCTGACCGGTATATAAGCTCGCGCTCCGGTCTTGCGATCGTGTGTAGCGCCCCCCGCTTTGCGGTAGGGCGCTTTTTTTTGGCTATAAATTGATAAGGCGTTGCGGAAAGGGCGCTAGGGCTCTGCCTGAAAGGTCGGCTAGCGAAGACAAGACAAGGCAAAAATTGGCGAAGAAACGGAGTTTACGGGGTGTAAATGAGTATTCTGAGCCAATTTTTAACGCCGTATTGTCGAGCTCAGGCACTTTTCAGACAGAGCCTAAGCCAGGGTGGCGTGCTGCTCGTCAACCACAAGTCTATCGAGCAGGTGATCCAGTTCGGTAATGCGCTTCACCCGCTGAAAGTTCTGCTCGGCTTCGGCACTGCCTTGGCGCATTTGGGCAAGCCACTGCT
The DNA here is from genome assembly GCF_976980765.1 of Halomonas sp. NYA30. Lineage (NCBI taxonomy): Bacteria > Pseudomonadati > Pseudomonadota > Gammaproteobacteria > Oceanospirillales > Halomonadaceae > Halomonas > Halomonas sp. NYA30. Next base: position 793,285 of record NZ_OZ334477.1, read on the forward strand.
TTACCAGAGAGACGACAACGCGGTCAGGCAGCTGTTGGCGCTGCAGAGCGGCGTACTCTTTGAGTACGTTGGCGCGCATGGACCAGCTGCTTTCGGGCAACCGCTCGCCGGTCTGTAGCCAGTGACGGATGCGTGGCGCAAGCCAGGGGTCTGCCAGTGCACTGCGGCCTAACATCACATCGCGACAGCCTGAAAGCGTTCGAGCTTTCCAGTAATCCTCCAGCGTCCAGATATCCCCATTGGCGACAACGGGGATGCTGACATGGCGGCGTATTTTGCCAATCCATTCCCAGTGCGCAGGCGGTCGGTAGCCTTCATCGCGGGTGCGGGCGTGTACGACCAACTGCGCTGCTCCACCTGCTTCGGTGGCTTGAGCACAGGCAACCGCTAAGCGGCGGTTGGCGAAGCCCAGGCGGATCTTGGCTGTGACCGGGATTTGCCCGTCTAACGCATCATGGACGGCTCTAACCGCTTGGTAGACCCGATCGGGCTGGCGTAAGAGCGAAGCGCCGCCATCGTGTCGATTGACCAGTTTGGCTGGGCAGCCGAAATTAAGGTCAACGCTAACTGCGCCAAGTTTGAGCGCCTGCTGCGCATTGGCCGCTAGGGCAGCAGGGTCTGAGCCCAAAAGTTGTAAATGCACAGGAATCCCGCTCGGCGTTGCCACCGGCGGTTGCGCAAGTTCCGGGCAATGCTTATAAAACACTCTTGGCGGTAGGCGTGCATCGACGACGCGGACAAATTCGGTAACCGTCCAGTCGAACCCCGCGTGACGGGTTAACAGGTCACGCGTCAGTGCGTCGATGACCCCTTCCATAGGGGCTAGGCCAATTCTGCCGTTTTGTAGTAAATTAACAACCATGACTTCCACTATCGCGCCATTGCATTCTATTCTGGGTGTGGCAGGTTAGTGTATTCCCCTCACTGCGCCAAGGGGCTTTAATAGCCGCTGGTGAAATAACGTGTCTAGCAACTGTACTTCGAGAGGTAGGAGCGTCTTATGCAGGATTATGAACTATTGCAGGACGGGTTGGCGTTAATGGCGCTTGGTATGGGTGTTGTGTTTGTTTTTCTTACTATTTTAGTTATTAGCGTTACGCTAATGTCGAAGTTGATTGGCCGTTTTCAGCCTGCCCCCACCGCGGCTGAAGTGAGCAAGAAGTCGCCGTCATCTTCAGCGCCTGCCAGCCAAAATGACGAGATGTTGGCGGTGATCAGTGCTGCAGTGCACCGTTATCGCTCGACACGACGTCGTTAACTTTCTCATTTTTTTCTATCTCAGCCCTCTCTAGGCTATTTTTTTGTTATTTTTACTACAAACTGACAATTCTCTACGGTGAGCTAAGACCATGAACGAAACAAAACGCCCTCTAGGCATTACCGATGTCGTGCTGCGCGATGCCCATCAATCGCTATTTGCGACGCGTATGCGTTTGGACGATATGCTGCCGATCGCCGAAAAGCTGGATCGCGTTGGCTACTGGTCGCTGGAAACCTGGGGTGGGGCGACCTATGACGCTTGTATCCGCTATTTGGGTGAAGATCCATGGGAGCGTATCCGCGCCCTGAAAGAAGCCATGCCAAATACGCCCCAGGCAATGCTACTGCGCGGCCAGAACCTGCTGGGCTACCGCCACTACGCCGACGACGTGGTCGATAAATTTGTCGAGCGGGCAAAAACCAACGGTGTTGACGTCTTCCGCGTTTTTGACGCCATGAATGATCCGCGTAATTTGGAGCGCGCCATTCAGGCGGTGCGTAACGTCGAAGGCCACGCCCAGGGCACCATCTCTTATACCGTGAGCCCGGTACATACCCTGGATAGCTGGGTTGATCTCGCCAAAACCATTGCCGGTTTGGGCGCAGATTCATTGGCTATCAAGGATATGGCGGGGCTACTCACTCCTTACACGGCCTTCGACCTTGTTTCGCGGCTCAAAAAAGAGCTATCGATTCCGGTGCATCTGCACTGTCACGCCACCACAGGCCTGTCTACGTCGACCATTTTGAAAGCAGTAGAGGCCGGGATCGACAACGTCGACACCTCGATCTCGTCCATGTCGATGACCTATGGCCACAGTCCCACCGAGTCAGTGGTGGCAATGCTCAAAGACACCGGTCGCGATACCGGGCTGGATCTTGAGCTGCTGGAAGATATTGCCGGTTATTTCCGCGAAGTGCGCAAAAAGTACGCCGCCTTTGAAGGCTCGCTGCGCGGTATTGATTCACGCATTCTGATTGCTCAGGTGCCAGGCGGCATGCTGACCAATATGGAAGGCCAGCTTAAAGAGCAGGGCGCGGGCGATAAGCTTGACGATGTGCTGAACGAGATTCCTCGCGTACGCGAAGACCTTGGCTTTATCCCGCTGGTAACGCCCACGTCGCAAATCGTCGGCACCCAGGCGGTGATGAACGTGATGATGGGCGAGCGCTATAAGTCGATCTCCAAGGAAGTTCAGGCGCTGCTCAAGGGTGAATATGGTGCTGCACCAGCGCCCTTCAATGCCGAGCTGCAAAAGCGCGTGTTGGAAGGCGGTGAGCCGATTACCTGTCGCCCGGCGGACAATCTCTCACCTGAAATGGATAGATTGGCCGCCGAACTGAAGGAGAAAGCCAGCGCTGAAGGTATCCGCTTGGCCGAAGACAAGCGCGAAGTCGATGACGTGCTGACCTATGCGCTATTCCCACAGATTGGTTTGAAGTTCCTTAAAAATCGTGACAATCCCGACGCCTTTGAGCCCGCTCCCCAAGCGGCTGAGGCGAGTGCTGCCAATGCCCCTGCTAAGGCTAAGGCTGAAAGTAAACCACCAGTAGCTGCCAGTGGCCCAGAAACCTACACGGTTAAGCTCAACGGCAAATCCTTTGTGGTCGAGGTTTCTGAAGGCGGTGAACTGGGCGAGGTGCAAGAGCAAACGGCAGCCAGTACTACTGCACCCATAGAGGAAGCTCCGGCACCCAGCGGTGAAAGCATCGATGCGCCGCTGGCGGGCAATATATTCAAGGTCAATGTACGCCCTGGTGAGCAAGTCGCTGAAGGTGATGTGGTCATCATTCTTGAAGCGATGAAAATGGAAACCGAAGTGCGTGCCAGCAGCGCAGGCACTGTGTCTAAGGTCAACGTCAGCGAGGGCGACAGCGTAGCCGTAGGCGATACGTTGATCGAGCTCTAAGGGCCCAGTAATGGATAAATTAGTGACGTTATGGGAAGGCTCGGGGCTATATAACCTTGAGCTCGGTCAAGCGGCGATGATCATGGTGGGTCTTCTGCTGCTTTACCTTGCCATTTATAAGAAGTTTGAGCCGTTGTTGCTGGTGCCGATTGGCTTTGGCGGGATTCTTGCGAATATTCCTGAAGCCGGGCTGGCCATTTCAGCGCTCGATCAGGCGATTGAAGTGGCTAAACCCGCGGTGCTGCAGCAAATGGCGGCAGCATTAGGCGCGAGTCTTGATCCACTGGCGAACGTTGAAGCATGGCGTGAGTCCCTTAAGGTAATCGCCCATGATGCTGCGGCGCCAGATCAGGTTCGTGCCGCGCGAGATATCGCCATTGGCGTCGGCTACAGCGATGGCATGCTCTACAACTTCTACAAAGTTGCCATTGCCTCTGGTATCGCGCCGCTGATTATCTTTATGGGTGTCGGGGCAATGACCGACTTTGGCCCGCTGTTGGCCAATCCGCGCACGCTATTTTTAGGCGCCGCCGCCCAGTTTGGTATCTTTGCCACGCTGTTTGGCGCTGTGGTGCTTACCTCGATGGGCGTGATGGACTTCTCGCTTAATCAGGCAGCCGCCATTGGTATTATTGGTGGCGCTGACGGCCCAACGTCTATTTACGTTTCTAGCGTGCTGGCACCTGAGCTATTGGGGGCGATTGCCGTGGCCGCCTACGCCTATATGGCGTTGGTGCCGCTGATTCAGCCGCCGATCATGCGTCTTTTGACGTCCCAGAAAGAGCGGGAAATCAAAATGACGCAGTTGCGGCCAGTGTCCAAGCTGGAAAAAGTGATCTTTCCGCTAATGCTGCTGATTCTGGTTGCCCTGTTTCTGCCTGATGCCGCGCCGCTGCTGGGGATGTTCTGTTTCGGTAACCTGATGCGCGAGTGCGGCGTGGTAGAGCGCTTATCGGATACTGCACAAAACGCTCTGATCAATATCGTGACGATAATCCTCGGCTTATCGGTGGGCTCTAAGCTAATGGCCGAGAGTTTCCTGGCGTTTGAGACCCTGGGGATATTAGGGCTGGGCATTGTGGCCTTTGGAATAGGCACTGCCGCGGGCGTATTGATGGCAAAGCTGATGAATTTAGTCAGCAAAATGCCCATCAACCCGTTAATTGGTGCTGCGGGTGTTTCTGCGGTGCCGATGGCGGCACGGGTTGCCAACAAAGTGGGCCTGGAAGCAAACCCGCATAACTTCCTGCTGATGCACGCCATGGGCCCCAACGTCGCAGGGGTTATTGGGTCGGCAGTCGCGGCTGGGGTAATGATTAAATACCTGGGCTAACGCAGAAAGAGTGAGAATACGAGCGCGGCGTACTGACAGGTTCAGTATGTCGCGTTTTTTTTGAAGGGCTTTTTTGAAGTGCTGTTTCGAAGGGCTATCTAGCTAGCGAGTGAGAATATCGATAGCGCTCTTCAAGCGGTTTTCTAGCGGGGAAAGGTCAAATGGGTTGTCCCGTGGCCAGCCAATGGTCAGACGAACACCGTCGCCATCGTAATCCGCTTGCTCAATGGGAATAGCCTGCTCTTCGCACCAGGCGCGGGCAATCGCTTCGTTGGCAAAACCGAGCCGCAGGGTATAAAGATCGCGCTCGACCACTTCCCGGGTAGGTAGCGTCTCCAAAGCATGGCTAACCGCCTGGGCGTAAGCGCGGGCCAAGCCGCCGGTACCGAGCTTCGTGCCGCCAAAATAGCGGATCACCACGCAACCGATTTGACCTAATTGGCTGCCCTGCAGAACTTGATACATTGGGCGACCTGCGGTGCCGCCAGGTTCGCCATCATCAGAGAAGCCAATCAAATTTTGCTCGCCGGGTGGGCCAGCAATATAGGCCGTGCAGTGATGGCTCGCATTGGGATGCTCGGCTTTAGCCGCCGCCAGCATGCGAGTGAATGCATCAATATCTGAGGCGTGGCAGGTCCAGGTAATAAAGTGACTCTTTTCGACTTCGATGTCAGTGGTCTGCCAAGACGAAAGGGGGAGTTCCGGCACCCGGTAACGCATTAATGCTCCGTGATAGTAGCCTTATTTTGCAGGCCAGTTTTTGGATGAGATTCAACACCCATCACCATGCCGAGCACCTGAATATCACGGTTATGCAAAAATAGCGCTGGCTGCAACGTATCCTCAGGCCATAGCTCTACGCCAAAGCGGCTGATCGAGAGCTGCTTCAAGACGATTTTTTGCTGGTTGATTTCGGCAACGGCGGTTTCTGTTTGGGCATCATGCTGATAACGCCGAATAATAATGACATCGCCATCGAACAAGTTGCAATCACGCATTGCGTTACCACGCACTTTAAGCGCATAGGTATTGCGACGGGTAATGCTAGGCGTCGGCGCATAGGTACGCGGGACCGAGTGTAAGTGGTTAGGCTTAACGGTAGGTGCTGCCATCGATATGGTCATTGAGAAATCTCCATTGCATGTTCTTTCATACAGTGGTTTTCAGTATAGACCTGTTTTTGCATACAGTGCTAGCAGTAATTGGTCTTACGCCATATTGATTGAGGTCATGCTGCGACCCAGCGCCGCATAGAGTGAGTGGCGAGAAACGGGCTTTCCGTGTAGAGTTCGACGCGAAATCAATGTGCCTGGAGAGACTCTTGAGCCTGTGTCTACAAGCCCGACAGCTGTCCTGCGAACGTGATGATCGCTCACTGTTTAAGGGGCTTGATCTCGACATTCGCAGCGGGGAAATCGTGCGAATTGAAGGGCCTAATGGCAGTGGTAAAACAAGCCTGCTTAAAATTCTCTCCGGGCAACTGAGCGACTATCAAGGCGAGCTGTTCTGGAATGGCGCTGCGATGCAGAGTGTCCGTGAACATTTTCTCGCTAATTTGCTCTATTTAGGACATGCCCCCGGCATCAAGTCTGGGCTATCCCCCTTAGAAAATTTAGCGTGGTATCAGGCGCTGAGTGGCGAGAGAAGTGGAGGACAGGGCAGCGGGGCGCATGAAGGCGAGGAGCAGCGCCTGGATGCCCTTGAACAGGTTGGCCTGGCAGGCTTTGAAGACGTGCCCGCCGGTCAACTTTCGGCAGGCCAGCAGCGCCGTGTGGCGCTGGCGCGATTGACGCTGACACCCCGCGCGCTGTGGGTGCTAGACGAGCCCTTCACCGCCATAGATCGCCACGGCGTTGCAGCCCTTGAAAGGCAACTGATTAGACATGCTCAAGCGGGCGGCTGCGTGCTAGTAACGACACACCACGAGCTAGCCGCGTCATCGCTGTTAAGACGCATAGCGCTTGGGTAGAGGAGACCGGATTGCAGAAAACAGGGTTGCAGCAAACAGGGCTGCACAGCTCTTCAGATAGCTCTCTAAACGGATCAGACTCCGTCATGGATGCCCCTTCAGTGCCATTGCTTGAGCATCAGGGCGGGCTGATGATCGCGGTGAAGGCCACGTTGGTGCGTGATTTGACGCTGCTGCTGAGACGTCGCGGTGAAGTGCTCAATCCGCTGGTGTTTTTTGCTCTGGTGATCACCCTGTTTCCGATCGCTATTTCACCCGACCCGGAGTTGTTGGCGACGATTGCGCCAGGGTTGCTATGGGTGGCGGCACTGCTAGCCGCGCTGCTGTCACTAGATAGCCTGTTTCGCAGCGACTACGACGACGGCAGCCTTGAGCAGCTGTTACTCGCCCCACAGCCGCTGGCTGCATTAAGCGTGGCGAAAGTGGCCGTACATTGGCTGCTGACCGGGCTGCCGTTAGCACTGATGGCGCCACTGCTGGGCATTATGCTCGCACTGCCTGCGGGTAGTTACGCAGTGCTGGCGCTGTCGCTGGCGTTGGGTACGGCAAGCTTGAGCCTGATTGGTGCCATTGGTGCGGCGTTAACCGTCGGCTTGGCGCGGGGCGGCGTACTGCTCTCGCTGCTAGTGCTGCCGCTGTATATTCCTGTGCTCATTTTTGGCGCAGGCGCGGTCCAGGCGGCTATTTTGGGCGACGGTGTCTCTGCGCACTTGGCGATTTTAGGCGCGCTGCTGGCCGCCTCACTTATGTTAGCGCCGTGGGCGATTGCCGCATCGCTGCGTATCAGTATTAACGGTTAAGGACAGGACACGCTATGTGGGCCTTTATACACAAACTGGGATCACCCAAGTGGTTCTATGGCATTAGCGCCAAATTACAGCCCTGGTTTTGGGCTGCAGCGGCGCTGTTGCTGGTCACTGGCTCGCTGTGGGGGCTGGCGTTTGCGCCTGCGGATTATCAGCAGGGCAACAGTTTCCGGATCATTTATGTTCACGTGCCCGCGGCTTTTTTAGCACAATCGATTTTTGTCTCCATGGCAGTATCTGGGCTGGTGTTTATGGTCTGGAAAATTAAAATCGCCGATATGGCGGCGGCAGTCATGGCACCGCTGGGCGCTGCGATGACCTTTGTTGCGCTATTTTCTGGCGCTGTATGGGGTGTGCCGACCTGGGGTACCTGGTGGATGTGGGATGCGCGTCTGACGTCGATGCTGATCCTGCTCTTTCTCTATTTAGGCGTGATTGCCCTGCGCGGTGCGTTTACCAGCCGCGATAGTGCCTCACGGGCCGCCTCTGTGCTGGCCATGGTGGGCGTCATCAACATTCCTATCATCAAATACTCGGTGGATTGGTGGTACACCCTGCACCAACCAGCCTCGTTTACGTTAACCTCGCGCCCGACGATGCCCACCGAAATGTGGCTACCGCTGGTCATTATGGTGCTGGGTTTCTACAGCTTTTTTATTGCCTTGACGCTGATGCGTACGCGCAGCGAGATCCTACGCCGAGAGTCGAGCAAGCGCTGGGTACAGGAGCTCGTTAACGGCCAGGTAGTGAATGCACAGGCAGAGGAGACGCGCTAATGGCATTTGCCTCATTTTCCGAATTTTTCGCCATGGGTGGCCATGCGCCTTACGTATGGTCTGCCTGGGGAGTAACGGCACTGCTGCTGGTGGCCAGCGTTTGGCATGCACGCGTTGAACAGCGTCAGTTACTGAATGGCATAAAGCGTCGGGCACGGCGCGCAAATAGCTTGAGAGAGAACGCCCAATGACCCCTAAACGTAAACAGAAACTCTTCGTCATTTTGGGTTTGGTATCGTTAACCGCGATTGCTGTTGGGCTAACGCTGTATGCGCTACGTGCCAACATTAATCTGTTTTTTAGCCCGGTACAGATCGCCCAGGGCGATGCGCCCATGGAACGACAGATTCGCGCGGGTGGCATGGTGAAAGAGGGCTCGGTGTCCCGTGACCCGGAAAGCCTGGACGTAGCGTTTACCGTGACCGATTACGTCGATGACCTAGAGGTCTACTACAGCGGCATCCTTCCCGACCTGTTCCGCGAAGGCCAAGGTGTGGTGGTGGTCGGGGAGCTTCAAGCTGATGGCCGTTTGTATGCCGATAAAGTGCTGGCGCGTCACGATGAGAACTACATGCCGCCTGAAGTAGCGCAAGCACTTGAAGAGGCGGGCTATTCGCCGGCTGACTATCAGGCCAAGGCTGCCGAAGTGGGTAAGCGGCTTGATGAAGAGGGCGTCCCCCAAGCAAGCGAGTATTAACCCCCATCGTTTAACCGACTTGCCCTACCGCCAGTGCTAATTCGGAGCGCACATGCTGATTAAAATGATTCCTGAAATTGGCCACTTCGCCCTCATCATCGCGCTGCTAATGGCGATGGTGCAGGCAGTGATGCCGCTGGCCGGTGCAGCGACCCGCCGCCCACTGTGGATGGCGTATGGCCAGCCCATGGCGGCCGGGCAGTTTCTGTTTATTGCCATCGCCTACGCCTGTTTGACCGCGAGCTACATGCTGGATGATTTTAGCGTGGCGAATGTGGCCAATAACTCCAACTCGCTGTTGCCGTGGTACTACAAATTCAGCGCGGTGTGGGGCAACCACGAAGGCTCTGTTCTGCTATGGAGCCTGATGCTGGCGGGCTGGGGCTTTGCCGCCAGCCTGTTCACCGGCAACCTGCCCCGGGATATGGTCGCTCGAGTGATGGGCGTGATGGGCATGGTGTGCGTTGGCTTCTTACTGTTTATCCTGATCACGTCTAATCCTTTTGAGCGTTTGCTCCCCGACATGCCGCAAGACGGTGCTGACCTCAACCCGCTGCTGCAAGACTTCGGGCTAGTGGTGCATCCGCCGATGCTTTACATGGGCTATGTGGGTTTTTCAGTGGTCTTTGCCTTTGCAATTGCCGCTCTCATGGGGGGGCGCCTAGACGCCGCCTGGACGCGCTGGGCACGTCCCTGGACGAATCTGGCCTGGGCGTTTTTAACCGTGGGGATCGCCCTGGGCAGTTGGTGGGCCTATTACGAGCTTGGCTGGGGCGGCTGGTGGTTCTGGGATCCAGTCGAAAACGCGTCGTTGCTGCCCTGGTTAACGGGGACTGCGCTGGTGCACTCGCTGGCGGTGACCGAAAAGCGCGGCTCGTTTAAGAGCTGGACCGTGCTATTGGCGATTTCGACCTTTTCGCTGTCGCTGATGGGAACCTTCCTGGTGCGCTCCGGCGTGCTCACCTCGGTACATGCGTTTGCCAACGACCCTGCCCGTGGCTTTTTTATCCTGATGCTGCTGGCGATTACGGTGACGCTCTCGCTGCTCGTGTTTGCGCTGCGAGCCCCGCGAGTTAGCCATAAAGTGGGCTTTAACTGGCTCTCGCGGGATGCGCTGCTGCTGGTCAATAATATCTTCCTGGTCATCATGACGGTCACTGTATTGCTCGGTACCGTCTATCCGCTGATTCTTGACTCCCTGGGGCTGGGTAAAATCAGCGTGGGCCCGCCCTACTTCAATGCGCTGTTTGTACCGCTCACCGTGATGATGTGCATCTTTATGGGACTAGGCTCGGTAACGCGCTGGAAGGGGATGGCGGTGCGCGACCTAGTCCGTAAGCTCTGGTTGGCGGGCGTTGCTGCGCTGGTGTTGGGCATGCTGATGCCGTTGCTGTATCGCGGTGAGTGGAATCTGTTTGTCTCTTTGGGGATCGTCTCTGCGCTATGGATTGTGCTGCCGATGGTGCGCGATGTATTCGATAAAACCCGTCACGCCAGCTCGTTCATCGCCGGGTTACGCAAACTCTCACTCTCTTACTGGGGCATGGTGTTAGGACACATTGGTGTGGCGGTCACGATTGTGGGTGTTGCGGTGGTTTCCAACTACAACATTGAGCGTAATGTGCGCATGTCGCCGGGTACCACGGTTGAAGTGGCGGGCTATCAGTTCACCATGACGGAGTTAGCCGAGCGTCGCGGGCCAAACTTTTTGGCAGACACCACGATCCTTCAGGTACAGCGTGGCGACACCGGTAGCAGTTTCACCATGCGTCCTGAAAAACGCCTTTATCTCGCGACCGGTATGCCGATGACCCAGGTGGCTCTGCGGCCGGGGCTATTCCGTGATCTCTATGTGGCCATGGGCGAAGACCTTGGTGACGGCAGTTGGGCGATGCGTGTCCAATACAAACCGTTTGTGCGCTGGCTATGGCTGGGCGCCCTGTTAATGGCATTTGGCGGTGTACTGGCAGTGCTCGACAAACGCTATCGTCGCGCCGCAGTCACCCGTGAAATGCCCCAGGCCGCCACTAAAGCCGATTCATCGCAGGAGGCCACTGTATGAAGCGTCGGTTACTGCTATTACTGCTGCCGGTTTGCTTTTTAGGCTTGGCGCTGTTCTTTTTCCAGGGCCTGTCGCTGGATCCTTCCCAGCGCGATTCCGCGCTGATGGCGCGAGAGTTCCCGGCCTTTGAAGCCACCACGCTGCGCGATGAAAATCGGCGCGTGGATCAATCGCTACTTCAGGGCGACGTCACTCTGGTTAACGTATGGGGTGAGTGGTGCCCCGCGTGCAAGCAGGAGATGCCCCAACTGCTGGAGCTGGCCGACCGAGATATTCGGATGGTTGGGGTTAACTACCGCGATACCCGCGAGAAAGGCATGGAGTTTCTCAGCGAATTTGGCGATCCGTTTGAAGTGAATATTTTTGATCCAGAAGGCGAGCTGGGTTTTGACCTTGGCGTTTACGGCGCGCCGGAAACCTTTCTGGTCGATGCCGACGGCGTTATTCGCTATCACCATAAGGGCTACGTATCGCCACAAGACGTCCGCGAACGAATCCTGCCGGAGGTGGAAAAATGGCGCTAATGCGAACCATGGCAGCGCTACTACTGCTGGTCATAGCGTTTGGTGCAGCGGCGGGGGGGATCGAGCTACGCGAGTTTGACGATCCGGTCATGGAAAAACGTTATCACGATTTAACCGCCTCCATGCGTTGCCCGCTGTGTGAAAATCAGGCCATAAACGATTCCGATGCCCCTATCTCGGGGGACATGCGCGAGCGGGTTTACCAACTGCTGCAAGAGGGGCAGTCGGACATCGAAATCGTCAATCATATGGTCCAGCGGTTTGGCGAATATATTCTCTATAATCCGCGTTTAGAGAGCCGCACCTATCTGCTTTGGGGGCTGCCGATTGCGCTGGTGCTGCTAGGCGCACTGGTGGTTGTGTTAATGATTCGTGCCCGCCGAAATGCCTCTGCTAAAGCGCTGAGCGCCGAAGAGCGCCAGCGTATAGATGCGCTGATTAACCGTAAGAGGTCTTCATGACGCTGCTCTGGATTGCGATTGCCGTTTTACTGCTCCCCGCGCTGTGGCTGCTGGTAGCGCCGCTAAGAAACGCGCGTCGATTACATGATCAACAACACGCATTTGAAACCAATGACACCTCTGCCGAGCAGAATGTGGCGATTTTTAAGCGTCGTTTAACGTCATTAGAAGCGGCGCGAGAGCGTGGCGACATTGACGCCGAGCGCTTTGAGGAAGACCGGTTAGAGCTTGAGCGTAGCCTGCTGGAAGACACCGCCGTGCGCGCGCGCCGGCCGCTCAAGCCAGCAGGGGCGGGGCGCCTTATGGTGCCTATCGTTATGGTGGCTGTGGTGGTAGTCAGCGTGCTTTGGTATCAGCAGCAGGGCGCCGAGGGCGACCTCGTGTTACTCGCCGTACAGCAAGAAGTACAGAATGACCCCGAAGGCTCGTTGGATATGTATATCGAGCGCATGGAAGAGCAGGCCGAGCGTCAGCCGGATAACCCAAACGTATGGAGCGCGCTGTTTCCGGTCTATCGCGAAACCGGGCAGATGCCCCAGGCCGTCGATGCGCTTGAACGCTTGATTGAGATTGAGGGCCGCATTCCACCGCTGCTTGCTCAACTAGCGCAAATTCGTTTCTTTATGGCCGAGCGCGAACTCACCGATGAAGTGCAGGCGCTGGTCGATGAAACGCTGGAACAAGATCCACGCCAGCCGACCGTGCTAGGCATGTTAGGTATTCATGCCTTTGATAACGGTGACTATGAACAGGCTATCGACCGCTGGCGCCGTGCTGTGGCTAACATCGAAGACCCCAATACCGCCGCCTCGCTGCGCGATGGCATTCGCGTTGCCCAAGAGCGGATGGGCGTTGCGCCTGAAGAGGCTGCCGTGGAAGCCGCCCAGAGTTCAGGTGTCCGTGTGAGTGTCTCGTTAGCCGAAGAGCTCGCCGATCGCGTTGACGGCGACGACACGGTGTTTATCACCGCTCGTGATGTGGAAGGTGAACTACCACCGCTGGCCGTGGTGCAGGCACGAGTGTCTGAACTGCCCATGACCGTCGTCTTAGATAATAGCGTGGCCATGTCGCCCCAAGCGCAAATCTCACAGGTACGGGAGGCACGTTTGGTGGTGCGCGTTTCGCCCTCTGGACAAGCCATGCCCCAACCGGGTGATCTATTTGGTGATCTTGAGAGCGTCAGCGTCGGACCAATCTCAGATGATGAAGCCGCTGAGGTGGTCATTAACCGTGTCTTTGAATAACCCTGCTTTGAATAACCAGAGCACTATCTCTACATGCGCTTAACCTCGATTCGCTTAGTCGGGTTCAAGTCGTTTGTTGACCCCGTGACGGTACCCTTCGATGGCAATATGACCGCCATCGTGGGCCCCAACGGCTGTGGTAAATCCAACATTATTGACGCCGTGCGCTGGGTCATGGGGGAGTCCTCCGCTAAAACCCTGCGTGGCGAGTCCATGGCCGATGTCATTTTCAACGGCTCCACTGGCCGAAAGCCGATCAGCCAAGCCTCCATAGAGCTTAAGTTCGACAACCGTGATGGCGGTATGGGCGGCGTTTATGCGCAGTATGCCGAAATCGTCGTTAGGCGCTTGGTAACGCGGGATGGGCAATCCAACTACTTCTTCAACGGTCAAAAGTGCCGTCGGCGCGATATCGCCGACCTATTTATGGGCACCGGCTTGGGGCCGCGCTCCTACGCCATCATCGGCCAAGGCATGATTTCGCGGTTGATCGAAGCCCGCCCCGACGACCTGCGCTCGACGCTGGAAGAGGCCGCGGGTATCTCCAAGTACAAAGAGCGTCGCCGGGAAACCGAAAACCGCATGCGGCGCACCCAGGAGAACTTGGAGCGTCTGGACGATATTCGCGAAGAGCTGGATAAGCAGCTAGAGCGTCTCAAGCGTCAGGCCGAAGCCGCCAAGCGCTATCAAGATCTCAAGGAGCAGGAGTATCGGCTCAAGGGTGAGCTGGCGCTACTGCGCGGCCGCACCCTGCGGGCGGAGCAGTCCCACCAGGAGAGCCGCGTTCGCGAGTTGGAAATCGCGGTAGAAAAAGATGTCTTCGGCGTTCGTCAGTGCGAAACCCGCTTGGAACAAGCCCGCGAACAGCACGATGAACTCTCTGAAGTGCTCGACCGCCACCAACAGCAGTTCTTTGAAACCACCACGTGCATTGCCCGTCTGGAACAGGATCAGGCCCACCGCCGCAGCCGTGAAACCCAGCTCGCTAACGACATTGCCACGGCTCGCCGCGAATTGGACGAGCAGCGCCGGGTTAGCGAAGGCGACCAGACGCGCCTCGCCGCCATTGATGAGCGCTTTGACGATCTGCTTCCCGAGCACGAAGCCTTAGAGGAGAAGCTTGAAAGCCTGGAGCAGTCGCTAGCCGACGCATCTCCCGCTCTGGAAGCCGCCGAGCAGCAGTGGACCGATGCCGAAACCCGCTGGCGGGATGCCAGCCGCGACGCTGATCGTAGCCAGGATCAATTGCGCGATTTGGAGCAGCGCATTCAGCGGCTGCAAGCCGAAAATCAGCGCCGCCGCCAGCAGCGCAGTGAGGTCGCCGACCTCACAGGGCTGCGCGAAGAGCATGCCGTATGCGAAGAGCAGTTAGCGGATGCCCAGCAGCAGGCGGAGGGTTTTCAAGCCCAGCGGGATCAATGGCAGCAGCGTTATAGCGATGCCAAGGCGGCCTACCAGCAGGCGACTCAAACGCGCGATCATCAACGCGCTGAACTGAGCCAGCGTCAGGGGGAGCTGGCCTCGCTGCAAGCGTTGATTGATGCGGCACTGGTGGATCACGACCCTGCGATAGGCACAACCCTGGAAGCGCATGGTTTGGCAGAGGCTCCCCAGCTGGGCGAGGTATTACAAGTGGCACCAGGTTGGGAAGCGCTTACTTCCTGGTTGCTTGCGCCGTGGCTCAATGCACGCTTAGTCTCTCGCCATCAGTTGGCGGCCTTGCCCGAAGCCTTAGCCACCGATTGGCGTTTGATCGATCAAACCTCGCCAGCTCCCTCCACATCAGGTCAGCGATTAGACAGTTTAGTCAAAGGCGCAGGCGCGCTGGGCGAGTGGTTAGCAAGCATTCACTATACGCAAACGACAGAAGAGGCAGAGGCGCAGGTGGCGCATTTGGCGCCTGGCGAAACCGTGGTGAGCCAGGATGGGGTTTGGTTGGGCCGTGGCTGGCTGCATCAGCAGGCTAACGGCGAAGGCATCGACGGGCTGCTATTGACCCGTCGCCGCTACGCCGAGCTCTCCGCTCAGCGCGAAAGTGAAGAAGAGGCCTTGGCCCTGGCTGAAGAGCAGTGTGAGACGGCCAGAGAGACGATTGAAGCGCTGGAGCAGGCTCGGGAGCAGCAGGCCGAACAGGAGCGTGCCCATGCCAGCACCCTGCAGCAGTTGGCGGTGAAAGAGCGCAGTTTGGCCCAGCGCTTGGAGCACCTTGAAGGTCGTGCGACGGAGCTCGATGAAGAGCTTGCCCAGCTACAAGAGGATGAAGCAGAGTTAGCGCTTACTCTTGATGAGCAGCGCGCCCGCTGGCATGTAGCGATGGAGCAATTGGAGAGCACCGCCGAAGCACGGGAAACCAGTGCCGAGCAGCGCAACCGGCAGCGCGAGGCGCGTGATCAACTGACACAGCAGCATGCGCCGCTCAAAGCGCAGCAGCAGGCGTTGGCACTTGAGCGTGAACGTTTAAGCGCTGAGCGCGATAGCCTGCGCTCTCAGCAGGCGCGCTCAAGTGACTCTGAAGAGCGCCTCTCGCTGCGTATTGCCGAGCTTGAAGAGTCGCGGGAGATGTTGGTCGAGCCCGACGAGCTGGCGGGGGAAGAGCTTGAAGAGTTGCTTCATCAGCGTGAGCAGCAGGAGGGGCGCTTAAACACGACTCGTCAGCAGGCCCAGGCACTGGCAGAACAGCTGCGCAACGATGAGTTAGCCCGCCAGCAGCACGAGCGCAACCTGGAACAGAGCCGCGAGCAGCTCCAGCAGCGGCGTATGGATGTGCAGGCGCTGGCGCTTAAAGCCGCCACTCAGGATGAGCAGCTAACTGAGCTTGGCCATAACGTCGAGACCCTTACTGAGAAGTTGCCCCAGGAAGCGACGGAAACCCGTTGGCAGGAGCTTCTGGAAAATACCACGGACAAGATTCGCCGCTTGGGGGCGATCAACCTCGCCGCCATTGAAGAGTACGACCAGCAGGCCGAGCGGCGTAATTATCTGGAAGCGCAGCACGCCGAACTGACCGAAGCGCTGGAAACCCTTGAACGGGCGATTAAGCGTATTGACCAAGAAACCCGGGTTCGCTTCCGCGAAACCTTCGATCAGGTTAATGCCGGGTTGCAGGCGCTGTTCCCCCGTGTATTCGGCGGCGGTGCAGCTTGGTTAACGCTAACCGGCGATGATCTTTTGGAAACCGGCGTGGCGATTATGGCCCGCCCGCCGGGTAAGAAAAACAGCACCATTCATCTGCTATCGGGCGGTGAAAAAGCACTGACCGCACTATCGTTGGTATTCGCGATCTTTCAGCTCAACCCTGCGCCGTTCTGTATGCTGGATGAAGTGGATGCGCCGCTGGATGATGCCAACGTGGGCCGTTACGCCCGGTTGGTGAAAGAGATGTCTGAAAACGTGCAGTTTATCTACATCACTCACAATAAGATTGCCATGGAAGCCGCCGAGCGCTTGATGGGGGTGACCATGCAAGAGCCCGGCGTATCGCGGTTAGTCTCGGTGGGTATTGAAGAAGCGGCAGCGCTGGTCGATTAACCGCCTTCGCCCTTAGTCTTCAAAAGTCTTGCTGAGCAAGAAATTAACGATGGCCGTTTAGTGTGCGTGCTTGATGAGCATTGGGATATTGCGGTGCAGATACACCTAACACGACCAGCTGCCCCCATCAGTGCGACAGCAGAAAGATTTTGGAGGAGACTGTAACTATAAACAGCAGTTTGTTAATCATGGAGTGATAAACATTATGCAAATACGCAAAAAAATGTCCTAACGCGCTCAAGTTAACTATATTACCTCTATTAATGTTTGGTATGAGAGCGTTAAGCAGCTTATAAATGGATCTTGCCAATGGGGATGATTAGCGCATTAGTAAGCAAATGGCTGAAACGGTTATGAACTTCCCAGCGGTCAAAATGGCTTTTCTAGCTTTCGAGCTTCCTTTATAAAGCTATGTATAACGATTAAATCAAAGGCTCGTGGCACTTTCGGCTGAAGTTGAAGTCGGACTTTTGCCTTAATCGGCTTCAATAACAGTGTCAAAAGCGTGAAAATAGCGTAATTATCAGCAAAAATTGGCCCTTTTCATAGCAATCGCGCTATGCTTGGTGGCAAGTACTTATTAAATAGCAGTTACCCATATTTAGGCATGGTGCCTTAGCAACCGGCAAGATGACCATGGAACGTTCGACATGGAACTAAGAGAGTGGCTAATCATTTTAGGGCTGGCGTTGGTATCGCTCATCGTTATAGACGGTGCGCGAAGACTTCAACGTCAGCGTCGTGTACCCCGTCTGGATCAGGCGGAAAAAGATCTTTCAGCTAGTCAGCTAGAAGATGATCCCGATGAAGCTGCTAAAGCAGCAGAGATCAATTGGGAACTACCCAATGGCGGTGCACGAGTCGTTAAGCCCGCTGACTATAGTGGCTTAGGTAATAAACCAAAATTAGAGCGTCAAGAGCATCCTGGCCCTTCCAGAGTGCTTTCTGAGTTTAGGCGTTCGGCGTCAGCTAAAGCAGCCAAACGCAAAGCTGCAAAAGCGGAATCCATCGCTAATTCCCAATCAAAAGCAGCAGAAAAAACGGAGCGCCCAGCCGTCGCTAAAGCAAATACTGCGACGACTTCACCCTCCATGCCGACTGAGCATGAGCGCCTTGAGCCCAGTATTTCTATGGCAAACACTTCAATGAACAGCACTTCAAAGGCCAGTACCCTAAAGGCTGCTGAGGTTCCCCAGGACAGAGAGGCTGTAGCGCAACACGAAGCCGAACCAACGGCGGCCGCTGATTCTGCTGCAATGGCTAACGCGAACGCTGAAGCAACTGAGCCTGCTCCACAGGCCGCTATAAAAGAAGACGCGACGACCCGTGAGGCAGCTGCTTCGCCTGATGACATGTCTATTCGCGCAAGCGAAACGGATACGGAAGCCTCTGTTCAGCCTGATTATGACGCTGAACCGGTACTGCGTGCTGAGCCAGAAGATGCCGTATTTGCAAAACATGCTAATGATCACTCTCCTAAACGCCGTCAGTTGCGCTCCGATACAGCCGGTGAGCACGACGAGCTTGACGATGACGAAGTGGATGAGTACCGGTTAGTCGACTTTGAAGGCATGGGCCGCTCATTGAAGCGCCGGTTGATTGAGCGTCGTAAAGAGAAGCAGCGCAAAAAGGCTGAGAAAGCGCTGCGAGATAAGGAGCTGGCCAAGCAGAAAGCTGAGCGTAAAGCAGTGGAAGCGGAACAGCGGCGTGAAGCGAAAGAAGCCGCCGATGCTGAGCGTGCTCGCCTAGCCCAAGAGCAGGCGCAGGCACGTGAAGAGGCAGCAGCCAATGCAGCGGCCGCGGATAGACTGGCTGCTCAGCAGCGAGCGGATGATCAAGCTCGTGAAGCGTCTCGGTATGAAGAGCCCCTTTACGAAGAGGGCTACTCTGCTGACTTTGACGAAAGCATCGATTATGCCAGCGATGCTGCTTATGATGATCGCGCTGCTGATGAGCGCGTGGGGAATGATAGCGTCCGCATTCATCCCACATTAGAAAAAGCCCTGCGTCACGATGTGAGCGGCGAACACGCCAAAGAGACACTTTCCAGCGCTGAAGAAGTGGTTGTTATCAGCGTTCTCTCCCGTGACCCAGAAGGTTTTGACGGTAGCAAGCTGCTGGAACTCATGATGGTGTGTGGCTTGCGCTATAGCCGTGAAATGGGCATTTTCCACCGCTTTGAAACAGAAAGTGATGACAGCGAACTGCAGTTCTCCATGGTCAATGTGGTTAAGCCGGGCACCTTCCCCATTGAAGAGATGGGCGAGTTTATGACGCCAGGCATCACGTTGTTGATGCCATTGCCGGGTGCGCTCGATAGCGCTGCCGCGTTCGAGGCGATGGTCGAAACCGCCATGGTTGTGGTGCGTCATATGGGCGGCGAACTGAAGGATGAAAACCGCAGTGTGATGACCGCACAAACGATCGAGTTTGCCCGACAGCGGGTGCGTGAATTTGAGCGTCGCCATCGCCTGCATCGGCATATGCAAGTCCGCTAAATCACATCGGCTGTTCAACACCCGCCTTCTTGCCAGAAGGCGGGTGTTTTTGTTCAATAAGCGCTAATTTTACAGTCGTTCAGTTTTCACGTTCGTTCAATTTTTAAATTGCTTAGGTTTTGCGTTGTCGCTGCCGAGTACTGGAACCCATTCTAATGAGCAAGTCTGATTCTCAACCGTTGGAAGAGATTATCCAGCTGCGGGCCGCCCTGGATGAGGCAAACTACCGCTATTACGTGCTGGATGATCCTACCCTTACCGATGCCGACTACGACCGTCAGCTGCAACGTTTACAGCAATTGGAAGCCAGCCATCCAGAACTGATCACCAGCGATTCACCCACCCAACGCGTAGGCGCCGCCCCCGCCGATGGCTTTCCATCAGTGGCGCACGCAATCCCTATGCTGTCGTTGGATAATGCCTTTAGCCGCGAAGATATCTATGCTTTTGCCGAGCGGGTGGCAGAACGGTTGGAGTGCAGTGCGGACGAGGTTGAGTTTACCTGCGAGCCTAAGCTGGACGGTGCGGCGGTGTCGCTGGTTTTTGAGCAGGGCACGCTGGTGAGCGGCGCCACCCGGGGCGATGGACGTACCGGCGAAGGTATCACCTCTAACCTGCGCACTTTGCGTTCGGTGCCGTTAAAGCTGATGGGCAAAAACGTACCCGAGCTGCTGGAAGTGCGTGGTGAAGTGATTATGCGTCATGCCGGGTTTGAGGCATTGAATGAGCGCGCTCGGGAAGAGGGCAGCAAGGTATTTGCCAATCCGCGCAATGCGGCGGCAGGCAGCCTTCGCCAGCTCGACCCGCGTATTACCGCGAAACGTCCGCTGGAGTTTCACGCCTATCAGGCTGCGCGCTTGGAACCTGATTTAGGCGATACCACCCACAGCGAACTAATGGCACGGTTATCCACGTTAGGATTTCGCGCCAGTGCAGAGCTGAAAGTCGTCAAAGGCCCGCAAGCTGTCGCCGACTACTGCGAGCAGTTGGGCGAAAAACGTGATGCGCTTGGCTTTGATATCGACGGCGTAGTGATCAAGGTAAATGACCTGCGCTACCAGCGTGAGCTGGGCTTTGTCGCCCGCGCGCCGCGCTGGGCGGTGGCGTTTAAATATCCTGCTCAGGAAGAGGTCACCACGCTTAACGATGTCGAGTTCCAGGTTGGCCGTACCGGGGCAATCACTCCGGTAGCACGCCTTGAACCGGTCACTGTGGCAGGCGTGACGGTCTCCAATGCCACGCTGCATAACGCCGATGAAATCACCCGCCTGGACGTGATGATTGGTGATACGGTCTCTATTCGCCGAGCGGGCGACGTAGGTGTCACCCTGTAGCTCGGAGTTTCAAATAGGCTAATTTGTAAAATAATCATAGCTAGGTAGCAAATGCACCCAAGCGGTCGAGTTGATGACGATGAATCATAAAAATCAAGACAGAATTTCGGAGCTGAGAGCTCTTGTAGAAAAATACAATCATGAATATTACATTTTGGATGAGCCCTCCGTTACTGACTCCGAATACGACGAGCTAATGCGTGAGTTGAAGGAACTAGAAAGTGAAAATCTCGAGAGAAGTGATCCTTCATCACCCTCTCAGAAAGTTGGAGGAGGAGTAGCGAAGGGCTTTAAAAAGGTGAGGCACGAAGTTCCAATGCTTTCATTGGACAATGTGTTTGATTTCAGTGGCTTGGAAAATTTCATTCGAAGGATCGAGAAATCGTTTGGTACATCGAGTCCTGTAACATTTTGCGCAGAACCGAAGCTAGATGGATTGGCCGTTAGTCTGATATACGAGAATGGGGCTCTGGTCAGGGGGGCAACTAGAGGCGATGGCAGTGTTGGTGAAGATGTAACACGGAATGTAAAAACCATCCGTAATGTGCCTCGAACGCTATCAAATATTAATGCTCCTAATAGGCTTGAGGTTAGGGGTGAGGTCGTAATTCCTGTGGTAAAGTTTGAAGAACTTAATGAACGCCTAGCGAGCGAAGGAAAAAACTTGCTCGTAAATCCACGAAACGCGGCATCTGGGAGTTTGAGACAGCTGAATGTTGATGTAACAGCACGTAGGCCTCTAGAGTTTTTTGCATATGGAGTCGGCGTTTGTGAAGGTAAAGAGCTCCCTGCTAGCCAGTTTGAGCGACTAATTTATCTCAAAGATCTGGGGTTTGCACTTCCGAAAGAAAGTACGACTAAAGTTGGAGTATCTGGTTGTCACGACTACATTGAGGAGCTTATGGCTTCTCGTTCAGCCCTTCCGTATGAGATTGATGGGGTCGTTTTTAAAGTTGACTCAATTGTTCAACAGGAGTCACTTGGCTTCATTACAAATGCTCCCAGGTGGGCAATCGCTCATAAATTTCCAGCCCAGGAAGGTAAGACCCGATTGGAAAACGTTGAGTTTCAAGTTGGGAGAACTGGAAAGATAACGCCAGTTGCAGTTCTGATGCCAGCTTTTATAGGAGGAGTGACAATAAGTCGTGCTTCGTTACACAATGCGAATCAAATTGAGCGCCTTGGCCTTTGTATAGGTGATGAGGTGATCATTCGCCGCGCAGCAGATGTCATCCCGCAGGTCATGTCTGTATCAACCAAGGGGGCAGATAGAAAGCCCATCATATTTCCTCAATCCTGCCCAGTATGCAAATCAGATATTGAAAAGGTTGAAGGGGAAGCTGATGCAAGATGTACCGGTGGGCTAGTTTGTAAAGCGCAGTTGATAGAAGCAATAAGACATTTCTGCTCTAGAAATGCCATGAACGTAGTTGGTCTAGGTGAAAAAATTATTGAGGAGTTGGTTAGGCAAGAGATAGTCAAAAGCCCCGCTGACCTTTATACCCTAACCGCGCCCTCTTTATTGCATCTGGATCGAATGGGTCCTAAAAAGATTGAGAATATACTTCAAGCTATTGATAATTCTAAAGAAACGACATTTGATAAGTTCGTCTATTCATTAGGGATACGAGAAGTTGGAAAGGCTACAGCAAAGAACTTGGCACTATCCTTTGGGGATCTCAACAAACTCATAGTTGCTTCTATGGAGCAGTTGGTAGATGTTCCTGATATAGGAGAAATCGTCGCAACACATATCTATCACTTTTTTCGGCAGGAAAGAAACTTGTCGGTAATTAACGCGCTCATCGAGCAAGGCGTACGGTGGGAAGTAGTCCAGGTAGATGAGAGTTCGCAGCCGTTGAAAGGAAAAACGTTCGTTTTAACAGGTACTTTGAACAGTATGACTAGGTCTGAGGCACAGGAATCTCTGGAAAGCCTAGGCTGCAAAGTGTCTGGAAACGTGTCAACTCGCACATCTTACGTTGTGGCGGGAGAGAGTGCAGGGTCTAAGCTTACAAAAGCTAAAGACCTCGGTGTAGAGGTAATTAATGAAAGTGAGCTGATTCAGATGCTAGCTAAGTACGCAAAAGCATAGCCAGGTCAGTTTGACACATGCCGCATTGGGCGAAGTAGGACGGCGACAGTACTTCGATCAATTGTTGCTTTGACACACGGCCTCCGGGCCAGGAACCGATCTCGGCAGGTAACTTCTTGGCTACCGAGATCTGCTTCCATTGGGTAGTTCTGTTATACGGTGTCCTGATGGACAGATTCTACACTGGCGGCACCGATCAATCTGCTGCGTTAGTATTTATGCAGCTTTTCACTTAAGCGCCACATTTTGGTTGGCAAAAAGCTATTATTACCGACGTTGTTGAAATATAGAGGTGCCCGGCTGTGCTCTGAGCTCTACTTCTGTAGCTTTTTAAAATGGGGGAATGACCCATAGAGCAGACGGCTCTGATTCATCTTTGGTGGTCCTTACGTAGATGAATCAAAAGGTTTTTTGTTCATAAAACTTTATAAAAGAGGGCCTATATAAGAGACAAGAGGTGCTGGCGGTAGTATTCCGAGAAGCTAAGCGTTAGCAAGGGAGGCTCAAGAGACAGCATCTCACGCTCATTAATATTTTCTGCTGATAACGGTTGGCTATTACTCGCAGCTGGCTCACTCTCCTCAGTGCCGCCCATTTGACTGGAGCGCGCTTTCTCCAATCGTAGGTTCAGCTTTTGGGTTTGAAGCATCGCCTGATCTTCGGGTAAATCCTCAGCTATTCGCTGCGAATATTTACGCAGCAGTGGCTCGGCGATGACATAGAGCCATGCTGTTACATCTGAGTGTAAGCGTTCATCCTACGACGTAGTTGACCTACTTCACGTCACGCAGAGGCCTAAGTAACTCCGGCGAGACCTTGTACTGTTTCCTGCCTTCCTCGCCCAGCACGATCACACTCTTGCGGTTGATCTTGGTGACGATCCCCAACACCGGTCCTTCTCGGCCTTCGAAGGTCACTTTCAGACCAACCCGCAACCGACTCAAGGCTTGCAGGGTTTCCTGTTCTTGCAGTTCATCAATGCGCTGGCAGATGTACTGGTTCAGTTCCAGCAACTCGTCGATGCTCATGTCCTCAATGCGCATGGACGACCTCCACCGGTGTGAGTTGCGTGGCTTGTCGGTCCGGATGACGGGGATCGATCAGAGCCCGTAGCGGATTCTCGGCGAACCGGATTTTCCAGCGCCGTGGAGTCAGGTTCGCCACTTCACTGGCGGGATGCTGACTGACGCGTTGCAGCACGTCCACCAGGTAAGTGTAGGGGTTAATATCGTGCAGCTTGCAGGTGCTGATCAGGCTCTGGATGATGCCCAGGTGTTCCGCGCCCAGTTCGGTCCAGCAGAACATCCAGTTTTTCTTGCCCATTGGAATGGGGCGTAGCGCCCGTTCCAGGTGGTTGGTGTCTGGCTGCACGTCCGGGTTTTCCAGGAACACGGTCAGGCTCGCTTCGCGACCGAGCACGTAGTTCAGGGCCTTGGTCAGCGGGTCGCTGGGCACGAGGCCGCCTTGTGCCAACTGATCCCGGCACCACTGGAAGAAGTCGCTGACCACCGGTTTCGAGTGATCCAACCGGTACTGGCGTTTCTTCTCGCCAGTCAGCCCCTGGGTTTTGATGGCCTCTTCATTCCGGTACACCTTGGCGATCTGTTGCAGCGCGTTGGTGACTGTCTCCGGGTGATCTTTCTGTGCCTCGATAAAATAACGGCGACCATGCACCCAACATTGGGCATGGGTGACGCTCTCCTGAGCGGCAGCGTAGCGGGCATAGGCCGCGTAGCCGTCACTGATCAGGGTGCCGCTGAACGATTCGCTGAGTACTTCTTCGATATGGGCACGCCCACGGCTGTTCGAGTAGGTGAACACCACCTCGTCGGCATCGCCGTATAACGGCCAGAACCAGCCGGTTTTCATCTTGCCCTTTTGCGGGCCGGCCCGGCCCTGATGACCGGCTTTGATGGGCGTTTCATCCATGGCCAGCACCCGACTGCGCAGCACATTGTCGGTCTGGGCATCCACGATGGGTCGCAACAGGTCGATGGCACGCTTGACCAGGTTCGTCAGGGTGCTGCGACTGACGGTGATACCGGCCTGCTGGATGCGCTGGTGTTGACGATACAGCGGCAGGTGGAACTGGAACTTGTCCACCAGCAGCCCGGCCAGCAGGCTGACGTCGGCCAGGCTGTTGTCCAGCACGTTGAACGGAGCCAGAGTCGTCACCGGCTTCTCGGCCCCCTTTCGCCGGAACACCGGGCGTTCGCACTTAAGCACCACATAACTGGAGGCACGCTGGGCCAGCCGGTAGGTGGTCTTGCTACCGATCACTTCGTA
Organism: Halomonas sp. NYA30; assembly: GCF_976980765.1. Classification (NCBI taxonomy): domain Bacteria; kingdom Pseudomonadati; phylum Pseudomonadota; class Gammaproteobacteria; order Oceanospirillales; family Halomonadaceae; genus Halomonas; species Halomonas sp. NYA30. Next base: position 818,068 of record NZ_OZ334477.1, read on the forward strand.
CTGGTCAGCCTCCGGCCCGGTCAGTTCCGGTGGCAGGTGCTCAATGACCTCCATCGGCACATCGGCGGTAAAGCGCAGACCGGAGTCATTCAAGCAGTCGTCGTCCCGCTGCTTTTTGCCGGTGCCGCGCTGATAGGCCTTGATGGTGCGTTTTTCTTCGCCAGCAGGCTGCTCCGGCAGCGGTGCTTCATCGGGCTGGAACAGGCTGTTCTGGCCCGGCAGATCAAACACCTGCTTCTCGGACTTGGGGCCGAACAGCTGCTTCTTGAACCAGTCCAGCTGGCGCTGCAGGATCTGGACCTGCTCACGCAGCAGTGCATTCTCATCGGCCAGAGCCGAGGAGGACGATGCATTGGGACAAGGATCAGAAGCCGTTGAATTCATGACCGATATTATACCGGAAGTCCGTCTTCTATACCCCTCGAAAACGCTTGAACTGGCGGTATTTCTGCACCTCAATGCCATCGATCAGCAGTTGCAGATCCGTCAGGGTCAGGGCTCGCTGCCCCGAGGCAGATAATGGCACCCGGAACTGCCCCTGCTCCAGGCGCTTGGCCCACAGGCAGTAACCGGTGGTCGTAAAATACAGCATCTTCATCTGAGTCTTGCGGCGATTGACGAAGACGAAATACTGGCCGCTGAGAGGGTCGTGCTTCAACTGATTCCGGACCAGGGCACTCAGGCCCCGGAACGATTTGCGCATATCGGTGGGCTCGGTGCACAGCCAGATCCGGGCCTGACTATCGAGCCCGATCACCCGTTCTGGCTCAGCCGCAGTTCAACGCCATTGCCCAGGCTGAGCACAATGTTCCAGCCTGGGCCGGAGGATTGCGATGTGTCCATCAGTGACGACAAATCCAGAAAGCTGGCTTCACCGGATCCAGCCGAATCATCGGCCGACGGATCAGACAGGCGCTTGCGCCAGTTGCAGAAACTCGCGTAACCAATGTTCTCTTGTTCGCAGAACTGCCGAGCTGACAGACCACTGTCACGCTGCTGATTGACCAAAGCCTGCCACTGGTCGGGTGTGCGGTGCTTTCTCATGGCGATAACCTCGTGTTGGAAACTGTGAGGTTACTTTAGGGCGAATTTTAGCGGGGTGGCAGAACGTCGCGGAATGGACGCTTACATCTGAGTCGCCCATTTTGCGTAAAATGCGCCCTAAAACCTGCCGGTAATGCAGCTCTGTTCGAATCCTGCTCAGGTACGCACAAACGCATAACCGTTGGATATCCGTCCCTTCGGAAATCATGCTTACCGCGACAATCCAGCGCGTACTGTTATATCGGTATTGGTCAATTAGTTGATGCGCCTTCGGTGTTTGGCTAGTCACCACTACATAACTTTCACCCTTATGAAGCAAAAGCTCAGCGATTTGATGGGCATGTTCAATGTCAGTAGCAACGACTAGACCGCCAGCATTAGGCACGCTGTTCCGCTCTTTGTTGAGTCGTTTGATGCCAAGGTCTAGCACCGCATTCAGGATGTCGTCGTGTCGCAACAGGTCTTCGTAGCTGATTGGCGACTCACTAAGCAACTGTTGAAATGAGGAAAACGCTCTTACCGATGCTGTGCTTTCGTTCTCTTCGGTTAAGCGGATCAGTGGGTTATCGATGAGCGTAATTCGTGGCGAGCGGCATACACCGTCTTGAATGGCGGTTTTAAGGTCATAACGGTAATCGCAAATGAGTTTGCCTTCTGGATCGCTGTAACGAGCTAATGCGATAGGTAACTCATCCGAACGCCAGGGCGTTCCTGACAGCGCTAACGTGTAAGTGGCCGCATTTTGGATACGCTGAATTATCTGCTGGCCCCACGTGTTGCTGAGGAGCGGATCATGGCCTGCACAGTGATGTATCTCATCGAAAATGGTCAATGTGCGATATTCTGTGAATAACGTCCAAAAATCCTCAGGGTGATATTCCATTGATTGGTAGGTATAGGCAGCCCCTACTGACGCAAGCGTATCGCCAAACCGCTGATTCAATACGACGGTAAAGGTGCGCTGGATACCAGCCACCACTTCTCTCGTTGGCGCAAAGCAGATAACAAAATCAATATGTCCTTCTTCAAGGAGCCATCGAGTCATTTCAGCTGCCAGTCGGGTTTTTCCGCTCGCAGGTGTTGCTTGCACGAAAAAGTCGCTATGGAGTAAGTAGTGAACCTTCGCTAGCTCCAAGCACTCTGCTTGCCATCTCCGCAGCCTCGTGCTCATGTACCCTTTAGCCGATGTAGGGATTTTTCTAGTGCACGCACCCGGCCCATTAAGCGTGCGCTCCGGTCATAAGCATCACGATGATCAACCACGATACTCGCCTTAAGATCAGGGTATTCATCCATAAGCTCACGGAACGCCTCGACTTCACCCAGTGTAGAAAGGAATTCACTTTGCGTTTCCTTTAACACTTTCTCCAAGGCATATTGACTCGAAGCCTTTCTAGCACTGGGGCTCTGTTCACTACTATTTTCGTCTTTTGGAATAACGGTTGTCTCTGTTGTTTCATTTGCTGTTTGCGACACGAGCCGCTGGTGCCATGCTTCAAAACTTTCTCCCTCCAGGCTCAAGCCCGCTTCTCTAATTGAAGGCAAAACAAAATAGAGCTGATCGCGTTTGCGTTTTTCACTGTCTTTCTCCACCAAGCCAGCGGTGATTAGCTTTTTAATTCTTTCATAGATAAAACGCCTCAGAGCAGTGCGGTACTCAGCGGCTATGCCATGTTGGTGTGCATATTGGTCACGGAGGCTGCGTATAGTGAATTGAGCGTTATCAGTTTCTAAAAGGAGTTCGAAAATGCGCTCCTCAATCGAAGGGGGGGTACCCGACATGACCATCACCTAGGAGAGGTAAAAACGAAATGCGGATTATAGTCCGTGGCTAGGTAGGCCGCAACGAAGGATAGTCCCGCCAAAAGGAAATGAGGCGGGTATGGGTGAGCTAGCGAAGACTCTGGGACAAAATATCAGGGAAGAACGGAAGAAGAAGGGGTTTTCGCAAGATGCCTTTGCCTTAGCTGCTGGTATTGATCGCAGCTATATAGGAAGAGTCGAACGAGGAGAAGTTAATATCACCGTGGAAAAGTTATATGAGATTGCTGCCGTGCTCCAATGTGAACCAGCATCTCTTTTACCTGATCAAACCACCTTGGAACCAGAAGGGCACAAACCGGCCAAAAGCGGTTAGAACCAAAAAGAACATGGTGCCGGGTATTGATGCTTGTTAACGCAGACGTTAGCTTCATCCCGGCTTATTCATGAGGCCGGCCCGAAAACGAAGATAGCGGATGGTATTCTCTTGAAAATTCAGTGTGTTCCGCCAAGAATCTGAACCAAGAGAGCCATACGCTATGGGTGAAAGCCTATCCACCTGGACGCCCTCATGCAACGGCGCTGTCCGTGTTGAGCTGAGCGGCCAGCGCACTACCAGCGACAGCGGCGCTCTGCTGTTGCGTGAGGCCCTCGACAACAGCGGCGTGATTGAGGCGCTGGAAGACAATCTGGTCGATCGACGCCACCCGCTGCGCATCCTTCATTCGCTGGCCAGCCAGTTGCGTACCCTGGTGTTGCAGCGTGCGATGGGCTGGATCGACCTCAGCGATACCGACACGCTGCGCCGTGATCCGCTCTGGCAGCTGGCCTGCAGCGATGCGCGCGGGACAACGCCCCTGGCCCAGGACCGGCCCTCTCAAGCCACGCTGTCGCGGCTGCTGACCTGCCTCGGGCGCTGCGACAATATCGATGCCGTGCACGAAGGCCTGCTGCGACTGGTGATCTGGCGCCTGACCGCGCTGAAGAACGGCGAGCGCCCCAAGCAGCTGACGCTGGACATCGACGGCCTGCCGATCGAGGTCCACGGCCACCAGGGCGGCTCGGCCTATCATGGCCTGTACGGCGCGCGGATCTATTCACCGCTGGTCGCCTCGCTGGCAGAAACCGGCGACATGGTGGGCGGCCTGCTGCGCGAGGGCAACGCCGGCCCGGCCGAGAACGCCGACACCTGGATCCCGCATCTGGTGCGGCGACTCAACGAGAGCACCGGCGCCCAGGTTCGGGTGCGCATCGACGCCGGTTTCACCGACAACGCGACGCTGGAGGCCCTGGAAGAGTGCGACATCGAGTACCTGGGCCGACTGCGCAGTCACTCCGGCCTGCAGAAACTGGCGGCACCGCACCTGAAGCGGCCACCCGAGCAGCCTCGCGAGTGGTGCCACGATCTGGAGTATCAAGCGGGCTCTTGGTCGGCACCGCGTCGCGTGGTGCTGGTGGTGCAGGAACGCCCCGATGACCTGCTGCTGCATGCCTTCTTCCTGGTCACCAACCTCGGCAAGTTCGACTGGCCGCCGGAGAAGGTCCTGGCGCTCTACCGCAAGCGCGGCAGCGCCGAGGCGCACATGGGCGAGGTGAAGTCGGCGCTCGACGTGCACCTCTCGTCGACCGATCGCGGCGCCTCCACCGTTCAGGACGTGATGGCACGCAACGAGGTGAGCCTGCTGCTCAGCCTCTACGCCTACCAGGTCCTGCATGGCCTGCGCTGCCTGCTGGAGCGGCAGACCCGGCAAGGCTGGAGCCTCAGCCGGATGCGCGAGCAGGTGCTGAAGGTCGCCGCCACGCTGAGACTGCACGCTCGGCGAATCACCGTTCATCTGGGTGCCGCCGCCGACAAGTGGTGGCCGACGCTGCTGAAGGGGTTGCCGAAGCTGACCGCACTGAGCTGACGCTCCTGCGAGACCACCACAGCATCAGAAAGCGAGCGACCGGAGCGGCGGTAGGCGATCACGGCTGCTTGGACGGCCGCCATTGATTCCAAAGAGCTATAAGTAAGTAGGAAAAGGGCTGCGTTCTGGCATTACTCAACAGCCACTCGCGCTGAAGAGGCGAATTCTGATAAGCAATGCCAACAGCCAGTACCTTCAGACCGCTCAATCAGCGCCCTCGTGAATAAGGCGGGTTCATCAGAGAAAGGTTAATTTCTCCAAGTATGGATATCTATGAGTCCAGGGCCACGTACTCTTGAATCGCCCCAGGTTTCGTAGACACTCCAGGCCTGATACCAGCTTACAGCTCATACGCTGGAAGACATCGTCAGCACAGCATTGCAGGCTCTCTACCTGGTTAAAGATAAACATATCCTTTTAATTGCAGCCCAGCGAGTGATGGATTTGTCCCTATATCACCGGTTGATAATCAATAAAGATGGTCAGCGAGAAAATTCTGCCGATCGAATCGCGGATGAGCGGAGCTTATCGAATGCCTTGACTAGGATTCCTGCAACCATCGATAAACCTCTCACGGATGTTCCAGCAGCTTGGTTAAAGGGAGGGATACCCCGAGCTCGCCGCGGTAGACACGCTGATTATGAGAGCTGGGGCGATTCTGCCCCAGCTTTTGAACCAAGATTTGCGGCTAAAATATTCAAGCATTTCCGGTCGAGATATGGTGCCAATCCGTTAACCATAGAGAGCTGATAAAGGCCACACTCCTTCAATTGGTGACATGGACCAGCGAGCGATTAATTCCCCCTTGGCAGCAAGATGTCGAGCGCTTAGACAGACAATCAAATATTCAGCGCTCTGGTCGCGTTCAAGGTCAAAACGAGCGCGCTTCATGATCCCCGAAAGTCACCCCACCGTTGTGTTGTTGGCGCTGATAACACGGTTATCCCACCACCCCCATGGGCCGCATCGCCGCCGCGTTCCACCGGCTCATCGCCCCATGTCGGAACGTGCCGTTAGAGCCTCATAGGCGCGTTTAAAACGCAGAATGAAAGCGGAGCCAACCTCTTGAAGCAACACCTAACGGTAGACTGCGATGAGTGTGGTCGAGAAGTCTCTAAATTGTGGCGACGCCATAAGGGTCATGGTCATGGTTACTGCTCAACTTGCTATGCTCGTGTGTTTAAGCGGCGGATGTGCCCACGATGTGGCGAGTTAGCCCGTCTGCCTAAAAATGATCCAGACGTCGCCTGTCATCAGTGCGACGTCGACAAACCGTGTGCACGATGTGGAAAAGCTAGTTCAGACTACACCATCGGCAAGGTCACTCCCTACGGCCCTGTCTGTAACGCCTGCGCTCCCTATTTCAAAGCACCAGAGCCCTGCGAGGCGTGTGGGAAAGCATCTCAACGTCTTACCCGAGTGACGCGTATGGGGCATGATCATCGCTTATGTCCACGCTGTGCGATGGCTGATCACGGTACCTGCTCTGCGTGTCGTCGACATCGCTTATTGGTCATGACATCAAGCGGTGACGCATTGTGCAAAGTTTGTTATGAGCAAGGTGAGATTGCCTGCCCATCGTGTGGCCATCCTATGCCTGCGGGTCGAGGCGATGTCTGTGAGCCCTGTTACAGGACGCGAACATGCCGTAAACGCATCACCATTGGACAAGCCGGTATCACCACAAAAGCGTTAAGTGAGGCAATTGGGGAATTTGGTGAATGGCTGATCCGTACCACGGGGACGCATAAAGCTGCCCTCAAGATCAATCATTTCTTCTCCTTCTTCCTTGAGCTCGACCAGGCGTGGTCACGGATACCGAGCTATTCGGAGCTACTTCATCACTTCGGGGCGGAGGGGGTGCGGCGAGTGAGGCTGCCCATGCGATGGTTGCATGAAGAGCAAGGGGTAGAGTTGGATCACCAAGCAAAGAAGATCGACTCAGAGAAACGACGTATCCAAGCGTGCCTCAGTTCTATGCCGTCCGCTTCGCTATCAGGCCAAGTGCTGCAAGCCTATTGGCTTCAATTGGAAACCCGTATAGAGGTGGGAAAAGCGTCCCACACATCCGCACGGCTTGCCCTAAGAGCGGCATCCGCATTGCTATTCGCTACTGACCAGGAGGGGCAGCGGCTGCCTCAACAAGGCGATGTAGACAGCTATTTGCAGGCAGTGCCTGGACAAGCTGCCTCGGTGACGGGGTTTATCAATTTTTTAAATCGACAATATGCCACCACACTGGCCCCTAGGGTGAATGAGAAACGGGCAAGAAACCGGCGAAAAGAAAAGTTGGCTCGCACCTTGATGCAAATGGCTAAGTGCGCTGATCAAGGGGAGGCTTGGAGGGAGCAATGGATCATCACTGCTATGGAATACTTTCATTACACGAAAGTATCCAAGAAAACACTTCGTCAGCAGGCTGTAAAACGAGAGGAAGATGGGATAAAGGTAATCATGGGCGGCGTGACCTACTGGCTGCCTATCGCATGAGTGCTAAGGCGCCTCATTGATCGGCAAGCCTTTTAACATCGGCCACCACAGCCTCCATGGGGTCGCTATCGCGGATCAGTACACGCGCCTCTCCCTGTTCATTGAAGGCGAATACCGCGCTGGAGTGCGATACATCGTAGTTGCCGTTGCTATCTTCTTCACCATACCCGTAGGTAACACGATAGCGGCGTGTAAGCTCATCAAGCGCTGCTTTGTCCCCCGTGAGGCCAATGAACTGATGGCCGAAAGCGTTAGTATAGGCACTCAGTGTTGCTGGGTTATCGCGACGGGGATCTACAGAGACAAAAAGTACCTGGATATCATCGCGATAAGTTTCCTCTAGGCGCTGGATGACAGTGTCGAGGCGCGCAAGCGTGGTGGGACAGACATCAGGGCAATGAGTGAAACCAAAAAAAAGCAGTGTGCTCTTGCCAAGGAATTGATCGGCGGTCACGTCATTACCGTTCTCATCAACAAGATCAAATGCCAACGGCGGCATAAGCCCTGAGATATCCTTGGTCTGCCACGTTTGCTCACCGCACCCCATTAGCCATAGCGATACGAACACCGGAATAATCCATTGGCGCATTCTGCTCGCTCCTACTGTGTTGTGGGTGCTCCAGCGCGGAACTTGACGTTCTGCTGCTGCCCGTTGTCTAACAGGAGGGTTACTTCAATTTCGTCGCCGACGGCGATGGGGTGCTTACGCTTTATCAGCATTAAGTGATAGCCCCCCGGAGCAAGCTCAACTAGCTCTCCCGCCGCTACTGTTAACTGTTCTACGTGCTGCATACTTGAGATACCGTCCTGACTGACACTTTGATGTATCGTGACGTTATCAAAGGCCGAGCTATCCGCCCCTATCAGCGTGGTGCCTGTTTCACCGGTATTCGTGAGGGTAAAGTAGCCTGCTGCAGGAATATCGCCTGGCAGTAGTCGTATACGAGCATCAGAGATCTGCAAATCTGCAGCGAGCAGCGTGCCGGGCATTCCGAAAGCCAACACAAAAGTCGAGCACCAGATGCTCGCTGATCGCGGTAATTTAGCGAGTTGGGTGGGGAGCATGAACAGTATCCTCATTTCGAGCGTCACGGAACATAAAGCTAAGAACAATAAGCACTCCAAGAGCGCTCATCATGGTGGCTGGAATCCAGGTCAGCAGGCCGCCAATACGTTGATCATCGAGAGGATCCAACGGCCAAGCACGGCCACAAACCTCATAGACATCAAAAATCACCTCTTCACTGAAGGCGATGTAGGCACCCAGAACAATCTGCGGTGGGATCACCGCCATTAGAATGGCAATTCGCTTACCATAGCCGAGTCCACCTTGTAGTGGCGAGCGGTGATCAAAGATCAGCCACCAAAACAGTAACCCATCCAGCGCCATGCTCCAGTTCATCACCTGATAAAGGTCAGCGCTCAGCATGGCATCGAAGTGGATCTCGGGGATCAGCCAGAAATAGATAAGCCCAACGAACAACACGGTGGCGATTAATGGTTGCTGAAGTATCCTGTAGGCGGGGTGCAGCACATGTGTGAATAGCCTCCCCCTAGAAAGTTGTCTAATTCGTGTTGGCAAACCTTCGATCAATACCGGCAGGGGTGCTGCCAAAGCGATCAAGAAGGGGGCAGCGTGATGCAGTACCAAGTGTTGGGCACGATGGGCAAAGAACATGTACTGAGCGAGGTAGTCGTAATGTGTCAGGGTGACGCCATAGATCGCCGCAACTCCGAGCAGGTAGGTGAACGTGCGGGCTATGCTTGTAGGCTCGCCGAGCCGTTGGCACTGTCGGAGGCCACGCAGGTAGAGAACGATAGCCAGCACACAGGCGGTTGCCCACGTCAGTGAGAACTCCCAAGGCCTTAAGTAGCTCAGAGCAACGTCAATAGCCCTTCTCCCTCAGATTAAACACATTGAGACAGCTTAGGCAGTGACTGCACGATGCGGCAAGTGGATGCTACCAACGTTGTGATGATCGCATTAGCTCTTTCTACGCTAGGGATGGAAGAGCTCAATCAACAACACACGGCGAATATTAAGGGCTTGACGGTAGCCAAGCCGTTGTTCTCCTAAGGGCTGACAAAACGCGCTGCCTTGTCTTTATCGACATTCACGACGAATGAAGTGTCAGTTCTTCATAAACACTGTTGATATTGTCGTCTTCTTTATTACTCGGTTCCGGCTTGGGATACAGGGGTTCGATAAGCCCGTTGGATAATGCTAGTAAATCGCTAAGCTGTTCGTAATCGAAGCTAACGCCATCTGCATTGCGTTGCTCAAGGCGTGTAATGGCATCTGATATAGCGGTCATGCTGTGCTCTTCTTCTCCGAGTGGTGGAAATGCTTGAACCAGAGGCTGTCCGTCTTCCCAACCGATTTTAATAGGCTGATTGATGATATTGACCTGGGTGCCCGCCGGTATGCGGTCAAAAATTGATTCAATATCGTCAGGCAACATGCGTATACAGCCTCGGCTTGCGCGCATGCCAATGCCATCGGGCTGGTTGGTACCGTGAATCAAATAGCCATCGAAGCCTAAAATAATGGCGTGGTCTCCCAGCGGGTTATCGGGGCCGGGCGGCACAACGCTTGGTGCGGTTTCGCCGCGTGCTTCAGCTTCACGTTTTACCGACTCAGGCGGGTACCAGGCGGGGTTTTTAATGTTCATGGTGGTCTCGGTCACACCGAGAGGGGTATCAAACCCTTCGCGACCAATGCCAATAGGATAGGTCTCAACACGCGGTGTCTCACCGTTTTTGACATCTGGGTAGTAGTAAAGCCGCAGCTCGGCGATATTGATGACGATCCCAGTACGCTCCACATTCGGCAGAATAAAACGTCCCGGAATAGTCACTTCCGTGCCCACCCCTGGAACCCAGATGCTAACCTCTGGGTTTGCACGGATCATCTCCAAATAGCCAAGGTTGTGACGCCTGGCAATATCTATCAAGGTATCGTCGTAATCCTTTACGATAAAGGTGTCAGCCTCTCCGATAATATTACCTTCCTCTGGTAGCGGGTAATGCCCTTTGGGCCATTCCGTCTCCTGGGCAGTGGAAGGTTGTGCCGCCATGGCGACAGGGAGCCATGCCAGAAACGAAACCATCACACTCACGATGAAGCCGATCTGCATTGGCCATGGGAGGAATCTCTTAAGTATTGCTGCGTTCTTTGCCAAGAGCATCGCTAGGTTCCTTTTTCATCTAATGCGTCGTTTTTTGATCGAGATAAGTTCAGTTGTAACCCGAGCAGTGTCAGCACCGCAGCGAGTATCCAAGCGGGGCCACTACCGGTGCGTGTGAAAGGAGTTAGGCCCTGCATCGGGGTCACCTCGCCAGTTAAACTGGCCGGTTCAAACTGTGGGGCACGGGCTGTGACGTGGCCTTGTGAATCGATGATGGCCGTCACGCCATTACTGGTAGCTCGAAGTAGGTGACGACCATTTTCTAAGGCACGTAGACGCGCCATTTGAAGATGTTGGTGTGGGCCAATGGAGCGCCCAAACCACGTATCGTTGGAAACCGTTAATAGCAGCTCGGCATTACGCGCCTGTTGGGCGACATGGTCGGCAAAAATGATTTCGTAACAAATGGCATTGCCAATGGTGGCTCCAGCCACGTGTAACGGAGCCTGTTCGCCTGTCCCTGGGGTCAGGCGAGGTACTGGCAAGTCGAAAAAAGCAAGGGTGCCAGCGAGGAGACTTTGGAATGGCAAATACTCGCCAAAGGGCACCAAGTGCGCCTTCTGGTATTCGCCCTGCACATCATTTAGCCCTATGACGCTGTTATAAGAGCGCCCTTCACTGTCGCGTTGCAAAATGCCGGTCAACAAGGCGGTGTCAGGCCCCAGGTCGGACGCTACTTGCTCAAGTATTTGCTGTGCTTCCTGCTCAAGCATGGGAAGGGCTGCCTCGGGCCAAACGATGAGATCGATATCCCTTGCTTGCTCCCGTGTCATCGCCGTGTAGATACTGATCGCCTCGCGCTGCCCTTGGGCAGTCCACTTAATGCGCTGGTCAAGATTCCCTTGCAGCAATGCCACCCGGATGGGCTTGCCAGCCGGGGTTGTCCATTGGGCGGGCAATAGGAATGGAACGATCCACAAGGCGGCCATTGGGACAAGGAAACCCCAGCGGCGACGCAGTACCTCTACCCCTAACGTACCTGTCAGCGCGGTCATGAGTGACAGCAAGTACACACCACCAACGGGCGCCCATGGGGCTAGTGGAGAATCTACCTGAGAGGTGCCCAGCAATAACCAGGGAAAGCCGGTGAGCAACCAGGTGCGTAGCCATTCGCTCACCACCCACATACCGGCAAAGCTAAGACAGGCTAACCGTGGCCCCGTGATGCGCCGATAGAGCCCAAAGGGGATTGCAAAGAAGAGCGCCAGGGCGCTGACAAAAAGAGTGGTGAGGAGCATCGCCACCAAGGCCCCGGTGCCACTGAAATCGTGAATAGCAACGAAGACCCATGATGTGCCAGAACCGAACAGGCCTACCCCATAGCACCACCCACGCAGGGTGGCCATGGCGGGCGTTAGCGACTGTATCTTCCAATAGACCAGTGCCACGGCCACTGGGCCAAGCCACCATAGGGAAAAGGGGGCGGCACTCAAGGTGGTCATTACCCCAGCGGCGAGCGCTACAACGCAATCGACTATTGGTGAGGAGCGCCCAGCAAAAAGCGTATATTCTTTATCTTTATCGACCACATCCATAGCGTTACTCAGAGCGCTTAAAAGCAGGACTTTCACGCCATAACGCCACTGCGAACATCAATACACCTGCAAACAGAGCGATATCGGCCATGTTAAAGGCGGGCCAATGCCATTCGCCCCAGTAAATGTCCAGATAGTCGACGACGTACCCTCGCGCTAAGCGATCAACAGTATTACCGAGCGCGCCGCCAAGAATCAGGCTGTACGCACAGGCCTCCAAGCGCGACAGGGGTTTGCATAGCTGCACAACCAATACGACGACCACCACCAACGCTAAACCAAGAAAGAGGTAGCGCTGCCAACCCCCTGCTTCTGCGAGAAAGCTGAAAGCGGCTCCTGTGTTCCCGGTATAAACCCAGTTAAAAAACGGCGTTAGCGGAATGACTTGGCCAAACGACATCTGGGCGTGCACGATTTCTTTGACCAGTTGATCGGCTAGAGCCAATACGCAAGCAAATGTGAACCATGGCCAACGTCGTGAAGGGCTATCGTTTGGCGCTGTTCTCATGACGTTGTTTTTCCTTGTGACAGGCCTGTCATTGCGGTACTGGGCGAAAAGCGGTAACCCAGCAGTCGCATGGCGTTCAACGTCACCAGGACGGTAGCACCGGTATCGGCCATCACCGCAATCCACATGCCGGTAATACCCAGCGCCGTTGTAACTAGGAAAATGGCTTTTAAGCCAAGGGCGAGAACAACGTTGGTTTTCACATTGCGCAGTGTGGCACGAGAGAGGTCTATCAGCTCAGCGATGCCGGTAACGCGGTTCTTGAGCAAGGCTGCATCGGCGGTTTCCAACGCCACATCCGTGCCACCCCCCATCGCGATACCCACATCTGCTGCCGCGAGTGCCGGTGCATCGTTGATGCCATCGCCTACTTTACCGATGGGGCCACGGCCTGCCGCTTGCCAGTCTCGAACATACGCTGCCTTGTCTTCAGGCATTAGTTCGCCGTACGCTTCAATGCCTAAGCGACCCCCCGTGGCAGCGACGGTGCGGGCATTATCACCGCTGAGCATGACCGCCTGTACGCCTAAACGGGATAGCGCCGCTAGGCCTTCCATGGCATCTTCGCGTGGCTCATCGCGAACCGCGATCAAGCCCAGTAAACGCTCGCCTTCGACGAGGAGAGCGAGGCTCTTACCGGCTTCTTCTAACGCGACAATCCGAGCACTGAGACTTTCCTCAAGGATGACTTTCTCGTGAAGGTGACGAGGCGTCATTAAGCTCAGCTCGCGACCCTCCACCTGGCCGGAAACACCGCGCCCCGCCAGAGCGCGGCCGCCGGTGACGGTGGGGAGGTTGATGCCCGACTGTCGGGCATGCTCAACGATAGCCGTGGCGATAGGGTGACTGGAATCCCGCTCTATTGCGGCGGCGAGCCGCAATACGCTGTTATCGTCTTCCTCAGCAATCCAAGACTCCACATCTGTGACTCTTGGGGTACCCGCAGTGAGGGTGCCCGTTTTATCTAATGCCACCAAGCGAAGCTTACCTAACTGTTCAAGAACGGCTCCCCCTTTGATCAGTAGTCCGCGCCGAGCTCCCGCCGAGAGACCGGCGGCGATGGCGGCAGGGGTGGAAATGACTAACGCGCAGGGGCATGCGATTAACAGCAATGCTAACGCACGGTAAATCGACTCCGACCATGCCATGGTCGATACCAGCGGTGGCACTATCGCCATCAGTAGGGCGAGTAAGACGACGGCGGGCATATAGTAATACGCAAAACGATCAATAAAGCGTGCTATCGGTGCCTTGGCGGCCTGTGCTTCTTCAACCAGACGAATAACGCGTGCGATCGTATTGTCATCAGCGCCTCGTGTTACCTCCACCTCCAGGGCGGCATCAAGATTCACTGTGCCAGCAAAAATGTCATCACCAGGCGCTCGCGAACGGGGTATGGACTCGCCGTTTACCGGCGACTCGTCAATGTCGGAGGTGCCCACCAGGATGCGTCCATCGCAGGGTACGCGATCACCGGGCCGCACCAGCACACGCTGCCCGGGTTTAAGTGACTCCGCCGAGACGTCACGCAGATGGCCATTGTCCATCAGCCTCGCCGTTGAGGGTGTTAAATTTGCCAAGGCTGAGATACTGCGGCGCGCTCGTGAAGCAGCTACCCCTTCGAGTAGCTCACCTACGGCGAACAAGAACACGACCATCGCAGCTTCAGCGGCAGCATTGATGGCCAATGCGCCAAGCGCAGCGATGCACATCAGCATCTCTATGGTAAAGGGATTGCGCATTTTGAGGGCGCCCCAGGCACTCTGCGCAATGGGTATTAAGCCGACTAGCGTGGCCAAAATGAAAGGCATATTACCCAGCGCAGGCCATGCTAAACGAAGCGCGAAGGCCACTATCAGCAGATTTCCTGTGATAATGACCAAGCGCCCTTTAGCGGTTTGCCACCAAGAGGATGAAGCACCAGATGCGCGTGTTTGGCCATCATGGGAAGCCACTTGATAGCCTAGTTCGTTCAGGATGCCCTCAATGGTCTTTCGCGAGGGGGCCCCGTGATCGTGGTGGTGAATCTTCACTGATCCCGTGACCGAGCTTGCCGTGACTTCCTCAATGCCTTCCAGTCGCTCTAGCGCCGACACAACCTTGCGCTCACAACCGCCGCAGTCCATGCCTTCAACACGCAGCGTCAAGGTGGTAGGCGCTGTTGTCGGCGTTGATGTTTTCATGGTGCCTCTCCTGCCAATGGGCTATGGTTTTTAAGTGTAAACCTTGTAGCAACTACAGCTTCAAGCCCTGCGTAAGGAGTTTTACCATGTCGATGATCGGCCAAAGTATCAGCATTGGTGAGTTAGCACGACGAGCCGATTGCAAACCTGAAACGGTTCGCTATTACGAGCGTATTGGGCTGTTGCGCGATGCGACACGAACCGGTGGGGGGCAGCGCCGCTATGGAGACGACGCTGTGCGGCGCTTGACCTTTATTCGTCATGCCCGTGACTTTGGCTTTTCGGTGGAGTCAGTGCGAGAGCTTTTGGCCATGTCAGATCAACCTGATATGCCTTGCCAAGAAGTCGATGCCATCGCCACGCATCACCTAAAGAAAGTGGAGTCCCGCCTTCAACGACTGTCCATACTGCGTGAGGAGCTTCAACGGATGGTCACACAGTGTGCCGGTGGTAAAGTGGAAAGCTGCCGAATCATTGAGGTCATCAGTGATCATCAGCTCTGTATCACTGAAAAATCGCACGGAGGGGCTCACGACTTGGGTTAGCACTAACGCTACGCCCCACGCCCAATGGTTAGCCCAGCGAAACATCCAAAAACAGCATGAGCACCAATCCGATGGAGAGGCCCAGCGTGGCCTTTTTTTGGTGCCCGCTTCGATGAGTTTCGGGAATAATCTCATGACTGATCACATACAACATCGCCCCCGCTGCAAAGGCCAACCCCCAGGGCAGTAGCGCTTGTGACATGCTGATGACTCCAGCGCCTAATAAGCCACCTAACGGCTCAACAAGCCCCGTAAGGGCGGCAATCGTCCATGACCGCCAACGTGAATAGCCCACGCCTAGCAGTGATACTGCTACGGCCAGTCCTTCTGGGGCATTCTGAAGTCCAATGCCAATCGCTAGTGGAATGCCTCCTTCGCTTCCCCCTGCGCCGAAGGCCACGCCAACGGCCAGCCCCTCTGGCAGGTTGTGTATCGTAATGGCAATAATAAACAACCAGATACGACGTAGTGAGGCAGCCTCTGGCCCTTCTCGCCCCTGTTCGAAGTGCTCATGAGGTAAGAGTTCGTTCAGTAGTGCGACCATTCCAATCCCTAGCAAGATGGCCGCACAGGCAATGGCAGCAGGTACCACGCTACCTCCGTAACGCAGCTCCGAGGCTTCTAAGGAGGGTATGATCAGTGAGAAGAAAGAGGCCGCTAGCATGACGCCAGCGGCGAACCCCAACGCTAAATCGCGAACACCACGATTCGGTCTTTTGGTAAACAAGATAGGAAGCGCCCCGACAGCCGTCATCAAGCCCGCGGCAAGGCTTCCCAATACCCCCATTGTGACGAGAGAAACCTCTTCCATACCGATTACCTGTCTTGTGGTAGATGAGTGATCACAGCGCTAGGGTTCCATAACGAGGCAAGCACACGTTCACGTTACTAACAATCCATGCAACGTTGCTAAGCACGGGTGGTTACGGCTCGTTAAACGAGATCAAGTCATAAATGGACGCCGTGCCGATAGCTTGTTCCAAGCGATCTCTTGCCTCGTAAAGTGACGCTTGATATTCACCTTGAGTCGGCTGCTCACCCAACATGATGCGTTGACCTTGACCAAGGGGATCAACAGGCTGGTTATTGACTCTCACTTCGTAATGCAGGTTGGGGCCCGTGGCGACCCCGGAGGAACCTACCTCTCCGAGCGACTCTCCCGCATTGACTAAATCCCCAACCACTAGCTGTGGGGAGAATCGGCTAAGGTGTGTGTAGCGACTAATGGCCCCTGTGTCGTGCTCCACCTCGATCACCTGCCCATATCCCCCTTGGCGACCCATAAAGAATACGCGCCCAGGTGCGGTGGCAATGACCGGCGTTCCTGTCGGCGCAGCCAAGTCAATTCCATTATGAGGACGCATCCCTCCATACACAGGATGTCGCCGATTCCCAAAGCGAGACGTTAAGCGGGCACTAAGCACGGGCAACCGCAACGTGCCTAGCAGGGTGTCGCTTTTGAAAAGAGCTACGTCCCCCTTTTGGGTGACCGGCCATATGACCTCCAAGGGCTCTGCCTGATCAGGCAGAGCGGCATAACTGAGGCGTGGTGGCCCAACACGGGCGCCGTCCTGGCGTCGATCTTCCTCCCACACTAATTGAATACGTTCACTGCCAGAAAACTCCAGCGGCGCTGCGATAAACTCGCTGAGCAGTGTTTCCAGTTTAGTGGCGAAACGCGTTGGGACACCTTCTGCTGCCAAGGCCTCGTAGAGGGTGGTATCAATGACGACATCACGCCCAAAGGTTAGGGTATCAACGCTATCGAGCGGTAATGTGCCTTCTTGCTCGCTAGCCGCCTGTAACTTGACAGGGCTAAGTTCAGACGGAGGCAATGACAGATGCGTTTGCCAATTGGCTTCGGCTAGCAAGGGGTAAAAGCCCACCAAGCCTAGTAACCACCAGCGCTGCATCACTGGCCATCCTCTTCCCCAGAGATCTCCGCTACTTCACTCTCGACGGCATCAATCAGCTCTTGCATACCAAAGGGGTCTAAAGGCTCGCCATTGACAAAAAAGGTAGGTGTTTGGCGAATCTGATTGGCTCTGACATCCGCCATGTCTTGGTCAATCACCGCCTGCACCTCAGCAGAAGTCAGTTGCTCTTCGGCAGCCGCTAAATCAAGGCCTCCTTGGCTCGCGATATCGAGGATAGCGGATTCATCAAAACTGCCATGTGAAGCCCATTGATCCTGGCGAGCCAGCAGCCTCTCCAGTACCGGTTCAAAGACGCCCTGACGACGAGCAACTTCTAATACCCGAATGGCCTTGTCCGATACGTCGCCGTGGAAAGGAGTGTAGCGCACGATGAGCCGCACTTTTTCTGGGTAGGTTTCCAGAATACTTTTTGTCAGGGGATAGAAAGCACGGCAGGCTTCGCAAGCCGGATCGAAGAATTCCACAATCGTCACCGGCGCGTCTTCTCGTCCCAAGATGGGGGAGTGTGAACGCACCAAGGAGTCCTCGGCCTGGACACCGCTCTCTTTTGCTGCCTGAGCTTGCATGTCTAAGAGGGCAGGCTTCGATACGGCGACGATCGCAGCGGTCAGCATTAACGTACCGGCCAATATAAAAGACGCTTTTTTGAACATGTTTCTCTCTCTGTCTCAACGATGGGGTGGAAAAGTAGGGTTGAAAAATAAGCCAATCGCTATGGGAGTAAGCTGCTCGCTATCTACCTGAGCTGGGAGCCGGCCTCGGTCTGTCACTCATGCCCATATAGATTGGCATTTTGATGCGCGTGGTCACTATGCTCAAACTCTAGGCTGGAATGAGCAATACTGAAGCGCATTTTAAGCTGCTCCTTGATCTCTGCTTTGACGGATTCAAGCTGCTGCCAGCCGGTTTCTGTCAGAACCACGTGGCAGTCAAGGGCTGCCATGTTTTCCTGCATCTGCCATAGATGCACATGGTGAATATCCTGGACTCCCTCGATATCTCGTACGGTCTCAACGACTGCCTGCCCGTCAATGTCCGGGGGAGATCCCAGCATTAGCGTACGGATAGGGCCGCCAATTTCAGAGAAGGCTAGGTAAAGAATATATAGCGCAATCCCTATCGTGATCGCGGGGTCTACCCAGCGCATGTCGTACAGTAAAATAAGCGAACCACCGATAATCACGGCGATGGAGGCAAACGCATCCGATAAGTTATGCAGAAAAAGGGCGCGGATATTGACACTCTCTTTTTGCATTGACCACGTGAGCATGGCGGTAAGGGCATCGACGACGAGCGCGACGCCACCAATAATCACGATCGTCCATCCCTCTATCTCAGGGGGATCGACCATCCGCATAGCGCCTTCGTAAATCAGGTAGACACCGACAATAATGAGGGTGGTGTAATTGATGAGTGCTGCCACTATCTCGATGCGGCCATAGCCAAAGGTCATATGCACATCGGCAGGCCGTCTGGCGATTTTACGAGCAGCAAAGGCAATGACTAATGCTGCCAAGTCAGAAAAGTTATGTAACGCATCAGCGATCAGCGATAGGCTCCCCGCCATAATGCCACCGACGATTTGAGCGATGGTTAAGAGCCCATTGGCCCAAATGGAGATGCTGACGCGCCGGTCGCCAGAGGCAGGATCAATGTGGGGATGATCATGATGATGTCCCATCTGTTACCCTCTCTCGAATTATCTGTTCTTGGTACTATAAAACCTCTAGCAACTAAAGCTTCAACCCTTGAGCATTATCTATTTGCATCGCTGGATTGGGAAGCACGTCCCTAGCTACCAAGGAGCCTTTGTGTGCTGGGCCGAAGGTGATCATGTTTTAGGTGCGGGGCTCAATCCACTTCAACCGGTAACGTCCAATCCACCATGGGTAGATTCATTTATTTTGTCGAGGCGCACCTTGTCTGGTTTGTAATCGTCGTCGCGGGGGGAGGCTTACTCTTTCCGGCCACCGGAATAATGCTTAAGTTCGCGATTGGGCCATTACTGGCATTACTGATGTTGATTATCAGCCTCACATTCGATGCGCATGCAGTGCGCATCGTGTTCCGAAAGCCGTCACGGCAGTTGTTGGCATTGGGGCTGGTCTATGGGCCTATGTCGATTGCCGGGTGGCTAACGGGCCGTCTATTTTTTGGAAGCGGCCCGCTGGCTGCTGGCCAAACCTTGCTCGGCACGCTGCCGACAGATGTGTCTTCTCCTCTTTTGGTACTGATGGCGAAAGGCAATGTGGCGCTTGCCGCTGTTTTCAACGCAGTCAACACCGCGTTATGTCCGTTTATTGTTCCCTTCCTGTTTTTATGGCTCACCGGCCTTCAGTTAGACGTGCCGCTTGGATCAATTATTCTTGAATTAACACTAATCGTGCTTCTTCCTACCGTGATTGGGGTCAGCTTGCGTACAAGGTTCTCGGCTTTCTTTGCACGGCATGATTCAGCGTATGCAGGGATAGGGTCGATTCTGTATCTGCTGATCCTACTCGCCGTGGTCGGGCCGAATGCCACCACGATCATTGGCTATGGCTGGTATGCGTTTGTGATTGCGGGCGCGGCCCTGTGCCTCAATTTGATTGGGTACCTGGTAGGTATGTCCTCACGGTTACTCACCTCTGATCGCAAAGAGGTGATTACCTATCTTTTCACGGTCAGTAAAAAGGAATTCAGCATCGCTGCAGCGTTTGTCGCTGCTTCCGGTTTGCCATCAGAAATCGCGATTCCAGCCGCTTTTTTTGCAGTGATTCAAATGATCACTTCGCCCATCGCAGCGAAGATTCTCGCCCGCCACTGAAGGTTGGCAGTATGACGCTTCACCAGAAGTGCACCTGGCATCTGGTTTGCGCGCAGGATGCTCTTACCAGCAATACGGCAATAGCCTAATGTGGCACATAGCACCTTCGCTGAGTCACCGTGCCCAATACCGACCTTGTTAAAAGCATTCCTCACCGAGGCTTCGCAGGGTATCTGTTCATTTCGTATGGATGTTTGCTATCAGCCCATAGCTTTGTCGGTAGCATGAGTCGCAAAGGCGATTGCTGGGACAACGCATTGGCAGACAGCTTTTTTGCCAGCCTTATGAAGGAGCGAGTCCAATGGAAACATTATCAAACCCGCGCCGCAGTAAGACATTCTGGACTATATCGCGATGTTTTATAACAGTCGGCGGCTACACTCATATCTAGTTTACACCAGCCCCAATGATTACGAATCAGCAATGGCAGAACTAAAGAAAGTAGCTTAACTGGGGTGTCACAAATTGGTTGACCACTCCAAAAAGGGTTCAAGCAATCGATGATGAAAAAGAAGTTGCTATGGTAACCATTCTGCTTGGATAGAGAAAACAATACCTACTTCACGAGCTATAAAAAGCTAATGGAAAATAAGTTAAAATTAGGGGGTTATATGGTTTTTATTCTTACAGTGTCCAATGCTAGCTGGGCTCATCGCGGCAAGGGCAGTCGGTATTCAGTGTGATTGAGCCAATAGATCGAATAAGCCGCCTATCTAAGCATGAGTGATAGAAAATTTAGACAGATCTGCCTTTAAATGCTTCCATCCAGTTGATTGAGGCGTGACGATGCTGCTGAAATCATTAGCTTATAAGTGAAGGACGTCTGCGCAGTTCTGAAATAGTAGTCAGAAGTGAGTTGAGTGCGTCTTTGTCACTCATTTCGTTGGAATTATAGTAACCTGCAATTTTAAGCATTTGATGAATTCTGGCTTTAATTTGAGTAAAGGCCCTATGATCGAGTTAGATGGTTTTGCTCAAGTTAGCGCATCGACTATTTATGAAGATCTAAGAAGTATAAGAAACGAATTTTAAAAAGTGTATGGTTTAGGGTTTAATGTTGTAGAGACTAAAGAATCAGATAATGAATCTAGCCAATTCTTGTCGGGAGAGAAAATTGTACTTACTGGTACGATGGAAAGTTGAGGAAGATCTATTATGAAAGCATCCGCTTAAAAACTTGGTGCAAAAGTTAGTAAATCAGTATCTAAAAAATACTTCATTTTTAGTTGTAGGCAATAATGTTGGAAATAAGCTTGAAGATGCTAAAGAAAAAGAAGTAAATATACTAACCGAGGCAGAGTGTTTAGCGCACATCAAAACAAAGGAGTAAACTAAGCCGGAAGTAAATAGATCGAATATACAGGTTTCATAACTATCATTTCAACAAGAGCGTACATTTAATATTTTCAATACTATAAATATAACAATAGTGAGGG
Source organism: Halomonas sp. NYA30 (assembly GCF_976980765.1). Taxonomy (NCBI): domain Bacteria; kingdom Pseudomonadati; phylum Pseudomonadota; class Gammaproteobacteria; order Oceanospirillales; family Halomonadaceae; genus Halomonas; species Halomonas sp. NYA30. Next base: position 839,408 of record NZ_OZ334477.1, read on the forward strand.
AAGCACTTGATGGCGTCTAACTGACGCCATTTAAAATGTAATTAAACACCAATTGCAAAGATAAACAGTCGTAGAGTTATATTAATTAAACGTGGATAAATCCTTTATAGCTCATCAAGTAAAACTAATAGTTTTTGTAATGCTTTGTTCTCATTAATATTGTTTAATCTTAAATCTTTTGCAATAGTTTTCATTTTTTGTATGCGTATTCTAACTTGCGTAGAAATATTCTCATTATTGCCATTCTGTAAATTATTGTATTCTGAAGCTAAATGTATATATCGTGATAACGTGTCGTTTGATGCGTGCATTGTTAATTTTCTGCATGCGTCTGCAGCTACTGTTAATACGTTGAAGAAACTACCTGAAGATGAAATTTTTTGGATTGCCTTAGCAATGTTAATTGTTATGAAACGATGACGAAAAGAGTGATTGTTGAGGTGTTTTAAGTAGTCAGAGTATTGGCTACCATTTATCACTTTCTTAGCATAGTTTTTTATGTAGGATGCAGTAAGAGGATTCCCAGTTCTTATATCAACAAAAATTGCATCATGATTTAAATTTGGAAATTTATCTTCAACTTTTAAGATATGTATCATTATAATTTGCAAGTCATCCATTGTAGTGGGAACTTGACGGGTCTTACCTTTATATTTTCCTTTAAGAATAGGGAGGTCCCGGATAACAGCTACTTCATTGACATCCGCTAATGGATGCATTGCCTTCTTAATCATTGATCGTGTAATTTTATGAATTTCAGTAATTCGTGATCCTGATATATCTAGTAAAGTGCCTAATGCGGTGTTTGTCAACGTAGTTGTCGCGTAGACCATTCATTTATGCCGCTTTCTTCTGCGCTACCTCAGGCCTTTCAGGGTTGAGTGTCACAGGCCCAACAGGCTGCCAGTTTCTCGTCTCTTTTGACCAACGTGCCGGTTGTGCGGCACGCGCTTGCTGATACAAAGCATGACGTTTGGCCAAAATATTCTTATCAAGACCTTGGTGGCGCTCTGCTGGCGTAACGAAGCCTATCCGACTATGCCGGTGCTCGGTGTTGTACCAACAGATGAAGTCTCTTACCCAAGCCCTCGCATCGTCCAGACTTGCAAAGCCCTTTGTCGGCCACTGTGGGCAATATTTCAGTGTCTTGAACAATGCCTCTGAGAAGGCATTATCATTACTAACCCGCGGCCTTCCCCGTGAAGGCGTCACACCCAAGTCATGCATTTTGCTTAACAGAGTGACCGACTTCATGGGAGCGCCATTATCAGAGTGCAGCACCAGCGGAGTGTGTAGGCATTTCTCGCTAAGAACACTGCGTTGTAGCAAGGTCGCTGCCTCGTCGCCAGACTCTGCCGTGTGTACTTCCCAGCCAACCGCTTTGCGGCTGTAGATATCTTCGATCAGATACAGATAGTAATACTGCCCCCGCACCGGCGAGGGTAAATACGTGATATCCCATGACCACACCTGGTTTGGATCGCTGGCCTGATGCGTTGTCGGCGCCGGGTGCCGGTGCGGCGGCTTACAACGACCTCGGCGGTGCTGTTGATCAGCCGCACGCAGTACCCGATAGAAGCTGCTCTCCGATCCGATGTATCGGCCCTGATCGGCTAAACGAGGCACTATCTGACTCGGTGGTAAATGGGCAAATTCCTGACTGTTACAGAGGGCTAAAATAGCCTGACGCTCTGTCTCAGACAGCGCATTCGCCGGTGTCTGTCGAAACGCGGTTGTGCGTCCGTCAGAGATTACCTCGCCCTCAACCATCCAGCGTTGGAACGTCCGCAAGCTGATACCCAGTTCGCCGCACGCAGATTTCTTGCGAGCCCCGTGAGTGATGGCTTCAGTGAGCCATTCGACATACATTTGCCTGTCTGGCAGTAAGGTTAACTGTCCTCGCTGTCGTCGCCCCAGTAGGCATTGAGCTTTTTTCTCAGCACCAATAACGCAGCCGCTTCCGCTAGCGCCTTCTCTTTACGATTAAGTTCACGCTCCAGTTGGCGAATGCGCTTCTTGTCAGCTTTGGCTTGGTCTCGCTCTGCCTGCTGTTGTACCTTGGTACTCTGCTGGCCCGCCAAGCAGGCAGCCTTCCAGGCCTTAACCTGCTGAGGATAGAGGCCTTTGCGACGACAGTATTCACTCAGCTCTATCTCGGAAAAGGTGGCTGTTTCGATGACCACTGCTAGCTTAGCTTCAGCCGACCAGTTGTCGGTTAATGTTTGATCTCCGGGCACCGCAGCGCCTCCCGACTTAGCCTGTTTACGCCAAGCATACAGGGTGGCATCGGAAATACCTTCTTGCCGAGCTACTTCAGCAACAGATAAATTGTGCGGAGGTAACAGCTTCTTCAGCAGCGCCTCTTTGCGTTCAGGGGAATAGCGTGGCATCGCAGTACTCAAACCGCCCCCGGGACTTGGTTAGGGTAAAACCAATCAGGCGACAACTATCCTGACACCGGGGGAATGCTTGCCAACGAGTAACTAAAAAATCATTAATATTAGGATGATAGGTGGTATGATTAATTGCATCAAACCACATCATTAGTTCGTGGTCACGAATGTAATCAGTTTCACGACTTATATGTATTAAACCATCTAAGGCGCGGTGTGTTATATATTCAATGTTACGACCGTTTTTTTGAAAACTTGATAAAGAGTAGTGTACATTGAATTTCTTATCTAATGAAAAATTTGAAGTAGCCAATTGCCATTCTGGGTATTTACCACTTAGGTAAAGAATATAGTTGAGTGCAGTTCTACCATGGGAGATAATAGTGTCGTCATTGACGCCTCGATCATTTAAGGTTTCAATGAAATCATAAATAATACTATCATCAATCATTTCTAGTTTGATTTTATTATCGTCTAAAAAAGAAGTAAAAATATTAAGGCTGTATGCCTTTTTAACTACAGTAGTAGCTAAGGGAGAAATGTTGTAAACTTGCGAACCCCCGCCGTAATTTGTTAAATATGCATTTGCTTCCCAGTCGAAGCTACCATCATTTTTTATGATTAAAGGTAATGGGCAATTGGAGCTTTCGTGCTTTCGGCTGCTGGTCAGTATAAAATCTAAGCGCGGATACTTAGCTATCTGTAGTTTAGACATTACTTAATCATCTGAAAACGATGCCTTCCAAGAATTCGTGATTGATCTAAAATCATTGTTCTATATGCTTCATCAATATGTTTGTCTTCTCGATTTTTCTCGATTAACTGCATATAGGCGCGATATACCTCCGCAAGAGCGGATCTCAACATTTCATTCTCTTCACGAAGATCAGTTAAACTATCGTAACTAGCATTTGAGGAGAATTTATATTCACGGCTACTCGTATCCGAGTTTATAATTCTTTGGTTTGCATTATTAATAGCTGAAAGTAAGGTTTTGAGAGCGTTTGCGTTATGGTCTGCGTACGCTGTATTACGAGAATATGCACATATATTAAGTTCCTCATCGTGCCATTTGTGTATAGCAACTTCAGATATTTTTCGCCCTTTTATCATAAGGCTTGTAGGTATATCATCTATAATATCAATTTGATCAAGAATTTTAGCTTTTAGCAATATTGACTTTGTTATTTTATTCTTCTTATCAAGCACGTTTTTAGATGTTTCACCAGTTTTAAATTTTGACACTTTTAAGATTCCTCTTTATCTGAGAAATAGAAAAAAACATCCTCACCATTTATTTTATGAAAACGTACTTGTTCGCCAGTATTTGCTATGTGATCATTGATCATACTGTGGACAAGAGGCTCCAAAACAGTGGAAATTTTTGATTCTTGCCTGGCTGATGAAACGATATTTTGTATGGTTTCATCACTGTAAATACATTTATGTAGTTGGGCGGCAGTACGTGCAATCGTTAATTTTGCCTCCTCAAGCCATTCATCTGTAGGCGATACTTCGGCATAATGGAATGTTTGATCTAGGTCTGCATGTCCCATAAACCAAGATAATTCATCTAAACCGTAAGAATCAGAGAAGTTAAAATAAAGCACTGCGAATAAACGACGAAACTGGTGTGTGGTTGGATACCAGCGTTTACCATCTATGAGTGGAGATTCACTCCAGTCTTGGAAAAAATCTATAGCATTGTAGATACTATCGAGCCCTAAAGGCGCTTTATAAAATTCTCCACCGGAATAAAGGTTAGCGTACATTGATCTCTCTGCTATTATCGCGCCAAATAAGTATGATTCAGAGTCTTGTGAGAAGAAGTTGCGACGTGATTCAAGTTCACAAATAAGTGCCGCAAAGTCTAGCCCATAATCATGAATTAAATTGGGAATGGGTCGATGCACTTCCTCTAAATCAAATCGTTCTGAAGTTTTTGGGATGCGAAGAACAAGGTCGAATAAACCATCGATTGGAGATTGTCGAAAACAGTCACGCTTAAGTGAGAGTAGGGAGGTTGAACGCCCGGCTGAAAAGCTCGCTAATAAAAGCCATATAGCCGCACAGTATAATGTTATGGCATTACATACTGATAAGCCTTTTTTATCGTTTGGCGAAACTGTTTCTTCTGTTTCTGTGAGCCACGATGTTATATTGAGAGAGGTAAGAGCGTCTGGAATACTGGTATGTTTAAACGTATACTCTTTAATTTCTTTAGAATATCTAGCTTGAATTGTAGATGGTGAGTGCCCTAGTTCTTTGATTTTATTTTGCTCTGTTTTATTAAGTTGTGAAACAAGTTCTAGTAACGGGGGGCCAAAATTCCGTGCAAAATGTAAAGCTGAAGAAATTGTATGAAGAGCAACATTAACAGGCATTAAGGGCGTTTTTTCTGGCTCCAGCATGTGCTTAAATATTGTTTTTCCCGAAGAAAATAACTTTATGGGGGAGTGCTGGAATTTGTATAGCTGAGCCGTCCGCGATACGTAGAGCGCTTCTAAATGAGAAATAATATTTGAGATTGTTTTTTCTTTAGGAGCTAGGTCTATATCTGAGTTAAAATCCTTCGTGTTTGCTTTTTGATACTTTCGAAATTGATTTTTTTGTGCTTGAAAGTTATCGAAACGAGAATCTAAGAGGAGAATCAACTTGTGTTTCAGACTCATGAATTCTCTTAAAGTCATCTGAAATTCATGAGAAAGTTCATTCCAATCAATTTCTGATTTTGCTCTCCAGCGGTGCATTATAATTTCTAATGCAGCATCTAAATGTTGTCTAGAAACCTTGTATGACAGTAGGTAGTGTTTAAGGTCGTTGAATGTTAATTGGTCTAGATTCCTTACTGGTGGCTTATTGGTTCTATGTCGTAGCTCATTCGCATGAAATATGACATATGTTGTCGTAATTAATATGTCTCTCATGCGAAGAGGTCGGCTGATCTTTCCGATTAGGTGTAAGTACAAAAGGCTATGGCGGATATCGATTAGTAAAGGTGACCATAGAGGATCCGTTAAATATTCTCCATATGACACGGATCGTTTGAATTCCAGTTTATCTACACTCTGGGGATCCTCTCCTGGTATTGTAGCGGGAAATGCTGTCTTCGCCAGTATCCATACTTCATCGTCTACAGAATTATTTAACATCCATCTGGGCTTTGGGTAGTTCTTATCCTCTATTATATTGACCGCCTCAATATAATCGACCAGCTCTCTTTTTGGACTAAAATTGAAATTTTTCATATTATTTAACATATTATCCATTCTGCACGGCTAAATGCGCTTTACGCAAAAGCTGTTTCATGGTGATAGGACCTTCTGAGATTTTGGTAAGTACATTTTTGCAGTATTCCCGCAAGGTCTCTTCGGAGCCTTCTAAGGCATATTTAATTGCGAGAGCGATGTTTTTTTCGGATACACAAAAATATATGTTGGAGGGTTTACTTACTGTTTGTGGGTGAAAAGCGATTCTCTCGAAGAGATTACCGCCCATATCTGGATTTTTAAAAGCTTGTTTGACTTGATTTTCAAAAGTTTCGCTGTCAAGCAAAAGTGACTGAGCTGGTGCAGCATCACTAGATACTGCCATATATAATAAAATATTTTGGAAAGCTCGGATTTTGACTCTATAAACTAACTCTGAAAGGTATGGGGGTATATACCGTGCAAGTGTTGTTTTTACGTGATTACCAAGATAGGTTGCGGACTTTAATGCGTTTCCATTCGAATCAAGATAAATTAAAATTGCTTTCGACGTGCGAATTTTTTTCAACGAAGCTTCATTAAAAACTGTTTTTTCTTTTGCAAGCTTTTGTCTTATGTTATTAAAACAGTTCTGGAAAGTTTCTGGTGTTGGGGATGTTGCTCCCCACTTGGTTAGGCATAACCAAAGCTCAGATTGTTTGGTTATACCTCGAGTTCGTGATGTCATTTCTAGTGCCATCTTCAAACACGTTGCTGCATCAATATCATTAGGATCTATTTCAGTCAGTGGAAATGTGCTGCCAGCAGCATGTCTGGTTCGAGCATTTCTGGCGCGAGGCTTTAAGGCCTTGAGTCGTACACTCCCTTCATCTGTTACTTGAACAAATTCATGGCCGTGGCTATCACTATAGATTTTAACTTTGTAGAGTGAGTAGGGATTAATCCCGAGTTCTTCTACAATGATGATTTGCATGGCAGACGCAACTTTAGGTAGTAGTCCCAAATAACCTAAAAGCTCATGACGACAACGAAATCCATAAATACTAAATGTTTGAACGTTCTGCACCACGGAATCAAAATAATGATCAAGTGCTGCAACTTGATTTTCAAAACTCAGTGGGTTTGTATTATAAAATGGATTAAGATATTTCTTACCTTTTGTATTGTTTTTTACCAGCATTTTGGGGTGGTTAATAAACTCCTTAACCTGGCTTTTTTCAACTATTTCTTTCTTTGATTGGAAGGCGTGATAAGCGTCGTAAACTATATTTTTTGCTTCTGATACGATTATATTTAAATTGTTAGATAAATCTTTTTTTAAATCAGATATAAATGTGCTGGAGTCAATAAACTTTTCTTTTTGATGTTCGTCATACACTTTAATATTTGATATTAAAGGGTTGTTAGAACGCACTTTCTGCGTTCGTGTGCATCGACGCAAGTTGTTCGGGAGAACAATATTATTGGGTAGCAATTGGTGCTCGATGAGTACCAAAAACGAATTTTTTACATTCTGAAAACGACCATATGCGCTACTTCGCTGATAATTATTTAACAAATCATCTCGAAATATAGAGAGTTCGTTGTTAATAATTTTTGGATTTTCATGCCAGTTAGTGGATGTTGCGTGAAGCTGCGGTAGAATTTCAACCAGCGGGCCGCGATGATGCTTGCTATTTTTTTTCGAGTTGACATGTTCTTTAAGTCTTTTAGCAATATTTGGAGTGCAACATTTTAAAAGTATAGCGTCAAAGATTTGGTCGGCACTTAGCTTTGCTTTTAGCTTGTTGAGCGTTTTATCGGGAATTTTTTCTTCTTTGTACTTTTGGTGATCCATGTTTGTTTGAGGCTTAGATGGAAGTTCGCCATCTTCTTTAATAAAGCCATAACCTATAAGTTTGTTAGTTATAATTAAGATGTATGCATAATTTTTTGCGGCGGTTGTCAGAGTGTGTTGTTGGCAGTAATACGAACGAATAAATTCGAGGTTTCGTACCAGAGAAAATGAATTATTGTTTCCAGTCTTGGATTCGATGAGCAAGCCGATGCATGTACAAAGAGCATGCATAGTGGCCTCGCGGTTCGACTTGGCTAGGCTATTCGCATATCCAGTGATGAAATTAAGAGTTTCGCTATCAATGAAGGTAGATAGATATTCAATTTTGTCGTTGTAAGTCAATGCTCAATACCTATTTGAAAGTATCAAGTAGAGATCGTGCACTATTGTTATCGTATAAACAATTGATAAAATGAGAAATTATTCATATGATGTAATTGTAGAGAGTGACACTTCGATGTTATCCCTCAGGTAGTCAGAGTGCATGTTGAGCGTAAGCGTTCATCCTACGACGTAGTTGACCTACTTCACGTCACGCAGAGGCCTAAGTAACTCCGGCGAGACCTTGTACTGTTTCCTGCCTTCCTCGCCCAGCACGATCACACTCTTGCGGTTGATCTTGGTGACGATCCCCAACACCGGTCCTTCTCGGCCTTCGAAGGTCACTTTCAGACCAACCCGCAACCGACTCAAGGCTTGCAGGGTTTCCTGTTCTTGCAGTTCATCAATGCGCTGGCAGATGTACTGGTTCAGTTCCAGCAACTCGTCGATGCTCATGTCCTCAATGCGCATGGACGACCTCCACCGGTGTGAGTTGCGTGGCTTGTCGGTCCGGATGACGGGGATCGATCAGAGCCCGTAGCGGATTCTCGGCGAACCGGATTTTCCAGCGCCGTGGAGTCAGGTTCGCCACTTCACTGGCGGGATGCTGACTGACGCGTTGCAGCACGTCCACCAGGTAAGTGTAGGGGTTAATATCGTGCAGCTTGCAGGTGCTGATCAGGCTCTGGATGATGCCCAGGTGTTCCGCGCCCAGTTCGGTCCAGCAGAACATCCAGTTTTTCTTGCCCATTGGAATGGGGCGTAGCGCCCGTTCCAGGTGGTTGGTGTCTGGCTGCACGTCCGGGTTTTCCAGGAACACGGTCAGGCTCGCTTCGCGACCGAGCACGTAGTTCAGGGCCTTGGTCAGCGGGTCGCTGGGCACGAGGCCGCCTTGTGCCAACTGATCCCGGCACCACTGGAAGAAGTCGCTGACCACCGGTTTCGAGTGATCCAACCGGTACTGGCGTTTCTTCTCGCCAGTCAGCCCCTGGGTTTTGATGGCCTCTTCATTCCGGTACACCTTGGCGATCTGTTGCAGCGCGTTGGTGACTGTCTCCGGGTGATCTTTCTGTGCCTCGATAAAATAACGGCGACCATGCACCCAACATTGGGCATGGGTGACGCTCTCCTGAGCGGCAGCGTAGCGGGCATAGGCCGCGTAGCCGTCACTGATCAGGGTGCCGCTGAACGATTCGCTGAGTACTTCTTCGATATGGGCACGCCCACGGCTGTTCGAGTAGGTGAACACCACCTCGTCGGCATCGCCGTATAACGGCCAGAACCAGCCGGTTTTCATCTTGCCCTTTTGCGGGCCGGCCCGGCCCTGATGACCGGCTTTGATGGGCGTTTCATCCATGGCCAGCACCCGACTGCGCAGCACATTGTCGGTCTGGGCATCCACGATGGGTCGCAACAGGTCGATGGCACGCTTGACCAGGTTCGTCAGGGTGCTGCGACTGACGGTGATACCGGCCTGCTGGATGCGCTGGTGTTGACGATACAGCGGCAGGTGGAACTGGAACTTGTCCACCAGCAGCCCGGCCAGCAGGCTGACGTCGGCCAGGCTGTTGTCCAGCACGTTGAACGGAGCCAGAGTCGTCACCGGCTTCTCGGCCCCCTTTCGCCGGAACACCGGGCGTTCGCACTTAAGCACCACATAACTGGAGGCACGCTGGGCCAGCCGGTAGGTGGTCTTGCTACCGATCACTTCGTACTGGTCAGCCTCCGGCCCGGTCAGTTCCGGTGGCAGGTGCTCAATGACCTCCATCGGCACATCGGCGGTAAAGCGCAGACCGGAGTCATTCAAGCAGTCGTCGTCCCGCTGCTTTTTGCCGGTGCCGCGCTGATAGGCCTTGATGGTGCGTTTTTCTTCGCCAGCAGGCTGCTCCGGCAGCGGTGCTTCATCGGGCTGGAACAGGCTGTTCTGGCCCGGCAGATCAAACACCTGCTTCTCGGACTTGGGGCCGAACAGCTGCTTCTTGAACCAGTCCAGCTGGCGCTGCAGGATCTGGACCTGCTCACGCAGCAGTGCATTCTCATCGGCCAGAGCCGAGGAGGACGATGCATTGGGACAAGGATCAGAAGCCGTTGAATTCATGACCGATATTATACCGGAAGTCCGTCTTCTATACCCCTCGAAAACGCTTGAACTGGCGGTATTTCTGCACCTCAATGCCATCGATCAGCAGTTGCAGATCCGTCAGGGTCAGGGCTCGCTGCCCCGAGGCAGATAATGGCACCCGGAACTGCCCCTGCTCCAGGCGCTTGGCCCACAGGCAGTAACCGGTGGTCGTAAAATACAGCATCTTCATCTGAGTCTTGCGGCGATTGACGAAGACGAAATACTGGCCGCTGAGAGGGTCGTGCTTCAACTGATTCCGGACCAGGGCACTCAGGCCCCGGAACGATTTGCGCATATCGGTGGGCTCGGTGCACAGCCAGATCCGGGCCTGACTATCGAGCCCGATCACCCGTTCTGGCTCAGCCGCAGTTCAACGCCATTGCCCAGGCTGAGCACAATGTTCCAGCCTGGGCCGGAGGATTGCGATGTGTCCATCAGTGACGACAAATCCAGAAAGCTGGCTTCACCGGATCCAGCCGAATCATCGGCCGACGGATCAGACAGGCGCTTGCGCCAGTTGCAGAAACTCGCGTAACCAATGTTCTCTTGTTCGCAGAACTGCCGAGCTGACAGACCACTGTCACGCTGCTGATTGACCAAAGCCTGCCACTGGTCGGGTGTGCGGTGCTTTCTCATGGCGATAACCTCGTGTTGGAAACTGTGAGGTTACTTTAGGGCGAATTTTAGCGGGGTGGCAGAACGTCGCGGAATGGACGCTTACTGTTGAGCAGCGGCCTGCAGATGCCAGGGCCATTGTTTTTCCTGAACACTGCCCGGTATGTGGTTCGGATATTGAGCGCGTTGACGGCGAAGCGGTGGCGCGCTGTTCCGGCGGCCTCTACTGCGCCGCCCAGCGCAAAGAGGCGTTAAAGCACTTCGCCAGCCGTAAGGCGCTGGATATCGACGGCCTGGGCGAGAAACTGATTGTGCAACTGGTCGACTTGGGTTGGGTCAAAACCCCGGCGGACCTGTTTCATTTGACTGTCGAGCAGCTAAAAAGCTTGCCGCGCATGGGCGAGAAGTCAGCCAATAATTTGGTCAACTCGCTTGAAAAAGCCAAATCGACCACCCTGGCGCGATTTATTTACGCGCTGGGGATTCGGGAAGTAGGCGAAGCCACAGCGGCCAACCTGGCTAATCACTTTGGCACGCTTGAAACCGTCCAAACGGCGGAACTGGAAGCGCTGGAAGCAGTCAACGATGTTGGCCCGATTGTCGCTGCCCACGTGCACACTTTTTTCCGCCAGCCGCACAACCAGGAAACCATCGCCGCGCTGATTGATGCCGGTGTTACCTGGCAGGAAGCCGCCGTTACCCAAGGCCCAACGCCGCTGGAAGGCCAGACCTGGGTATTGACGGGGTCTCTTGAGAGTATGACACGCGATGAGGGCAAGGCGCGCTTGCAGGCATTAGGGGCGAAGGTAGCGGGCAGCGTGTCGAAGAAGACTACCTGTCTCGTCGCTGGTGAAGCTGCAGGAAGTAAGCTAACCAAAGCCGAGCAGATGGGTGTAGAAGTGATCGATGAAGCGACCTTTATGGAACGTTTGGCAGAGTGGGAGCAGAGTTAATGAGCCGTTTTATTGAAGTGCCCGCAAGAATGCTGCCACCGGAAACTCTCGATGCGCTGCTTGAGGCGTTTGTGACCCGCCAGGGTTACGACACTACCGATACCACGGGCGAGGGCATGCATGGCTGGGTAGCCGAGCTCAAAAAGCAGCTTGAGCGTAACGAACTGATCATCGCCCATGACCTTGAGCTGAAGATGACCGAGGTCATGACCCTAGCCCGCTGGCGCTCGTTTGGCCGTGACATAGCTGACGACGAAGAAGAGGTCGACTACTGAGTGCGAATAATCGCGCTGATAATGCGTCGCCCTGGGTGCAAGTGATCGATCAGCGGCGCTTCCAGCGGCATCGGTTCATCGCACATTCTTGAAGCAATCACCTCGGCGCATAGCGGCGCGCTGGCTAGCCCGCGTGAGCCATGAGCCGTCGATATCCACAGGCCTGGGTGGTGCTCGCCAGGCGTCTCTGGCACGCGTGTGGCATCTTTAGCTAGCCGCGCATAGTCGGCCTGCCACGCCTCTGCTACCGGCACAGGCCCTGCATAAGGGGTTTTGTCAGGGCTGGCCGCACGCACCGCCGCGCGACCTTGAAGGTGTTCAGGCGTTAATTCACTACCGGCTTTTTCCAGCTCGGCGACTAAGTTGGGCAATGTCTGACGCAGCTCATCAATATTGCGTTGATGATCGTCGGCGGTTACATCGGTGGTTGCGTTATTGGGTACAAAGCTGGCGCCAAATGTCAGTACGCCATCCAGAGCAGGCGCTACGTAGCCACCGGCGCATATCACGAGGGTTGGACCTGCTACTCCATCGGGTAGTTTTAGCTCGCTAATCTGACCGCGGACCGACTGCAGCGGCAATTCGATGGTTTGCGCAAAGCGGTTAGCCAAATGCGCACTGGCAATTACCACCTGATCGACATTAAGCGTGCTGACATCGTCTAAATTGAGCTGCCACCCGGCGACTGTGCGGGTAAGGGAGCTAACGTCACCCTGCTGGAAAGTCACTCCTGGCTGACTAAGTAAGTGCTCACATAGTGCCTTGGGCTGAACCCATCCCGCTTGTGGGTAAAACAGCCCATGGGGTGCATCAATGGGCATGGCCGCTGCTTCGCTTAGCTCCGGGTTGTTTAGCGCAGTGACAACGTTGCTGGGCAGCGGGTGTTGTTCAATAAAACGCTGCTGGCGGCGCGCTTCTTTATCGCTGCTCGCCAACTGCACCACGCCGCAAGGTTGCCATAAAGGGGGTGTGGATAACGGCTGTGTGGATAGCTGTTGGGTAAGCCAACGCTGGCTGTACAGCAGCCCGGCAAGGTAAACACGGCTCTGGTGATTAGTCTCGGCAGCCAGCTTTACATACAGCGCACCCTGGCGATTGCCTGAGCCGCCCGCGCCGGGGGCTTCGCGCTCAACAACCGTTACCTGAATGCCGCGCCGCGCTAACGCTGCCGCCATCGTGCTGCCCGCCAGCCCCGCACCGACTATCGCAACGTGCTTTACGGCCGCCACGGGCGGCGGGGTAAACCAGGGCGTTGCCTGGCGGCGCTGGTCCACAGGCGGCGTTTCGATACTGCCCGCAAGCATTTCCCGCTTGCGACCATAGCCTGGCACTTTCTTCCAGCTAAAGCCTGCGGCTTTTAATCCCCGTTTGACGATACCAGCGCAGGTAAAGGTGGCGAATGTCGCGCCGGGGCGTGAACGGGCGGCCATGGCGTTAAATAGCGCTGGCTGCCACATATCGGGGTTTTTAGAAGGCGCAAAACCGTCTAAAAACCAGGCGTCGACTTGGCCATCTAACTGCTCCAGGCGCTCTGTGGTATCGCCGAAATGCAGATCAAGCGTGACGCGCTCGGTTAAGTGCAGGCGGTGGATACCGCTCACGGCGGCAGGCCATTGGGCGCATAGCACCTGTGCATAAGCCGCTAGCGATGGCCAGGCGCTAAGCGCTTGTTCCAGCGCTTCACGCTCAAAAGGAAACTTCTCTGTGGATAACAGGTGCAGCCGCGCATTGGGCGCTGCATGCTGCTCAAAACAAGCCCAGGCGCAGAGTATATTCAGCCCGGTACCAAAGCCGGTTTCACCAATGACGAACGGCCTTGCTGCTTTCCAATCAGCAAAGCGCTGGGGAAGATGGTTGGCACCCAGAAAAACATGTTCGGTTTCAGCGCGCCCATCGCCACGGGTGAAATAGATGTCATCAAATGCGGTTGCGTGGGGTGCTCCCTCGTTCCAGGTAAGGTGTGGCGTGGTTAACGCCGCGAGGGCAGGCAAAGCATTGGTACGTTGGGTCACGCAGATATCCGTTTAATGAAGAAGTGGTTAAAAAATGATCAATTTGTCGCCGTCGGCACTGGCTCTGGCTTAGCGCAAAGCGTCCGCCGGGTTTGCACAGAGTTTTCCACAGGCTCTGTGAAAAAGCGGGCGGACCCGCCACACTCGCCTATTGGGGTCAAGGCAAAACTTTCTTGAACGGCTTAACAATTACCTTGGCATAGACGCCTGCAATCATGTAAGGGTCGGCATCTGCCCATGCGTTAGCGTCTTCCAGGCTTTCGAATTCGGCCACCACCAAGCTGCCAGAAAAGCCCGCATCGCCGGGGTTTTCAGCGTCGATGGCAGGGTGAGGGCCCGCTAATACTATCCGACCTTCGTCACGCAGCGCTTCCAGGCGGGCGAGGTGATCAGGGCGAGCGGCCAAGCGGCGCTCTAAGCTGTTGGGCACGTCTTCACTGATAATGGCATACAGCATGGGGATAACTCCTTGAAAACAAGAGGGATGAAAAACGACCGTTAATTGACCGCGCTAGCAGATGCGCGCACCATATCTTACCTATTACGCGTACTTTATTCACAGCTGAAAAAGCGCATTCTGACAAACTGCTCACACGGCGTCATTTATGTCCCGACTTCCTTATACCTTTGATGCCGATCAGCGTTACCCGGTTGATTTGCACATGCACTCCACTGCTTCTGATGGCGCGCTATCGCCCACTGAGCTGGTAACACTGTGCGCCGAACGCGGGCTGACGCATATGTCGCTTACCGATCACGATACCATGGACGGCATTGAAGAAGCGGGCCGCGCCGCTGAACAAGCAGGGCTATGCCTTATCCCCGGCTGTGAGTTATCCACACGCTGGCAAGGGGTCAATATTCATGTGGTGGCGCTGATGCCCGGTGGCTTGCAGGGGCCAATGGTAGAAGGCTTGCTTCAGCAGCGTGAGGCGCGTATCAAGCGCGCGGAAGTCATTGCCGAACGACTGGAAAAAGTAGGTTTAGCCGACGCCCTAGAAAAAGCTCGCCTTCACGCAGGCAGCGACCGCCCCCTGGGCCGCCCGGATTTTGCCCGTGCGCTGGTAGCAGAAGGAGTGGTGCCAGACTGGGCAAGCGCCTTTAAGCGTTATTTAGGTAGCGGCAAGAAGGGCGATGTTAAAGCCCATTGGCCGGAAATCAGCGAAGCGGTGGGCTGGATTGTGGAATCGGGCGGTGTGGCTGTGATCGCCCATCCATTGCGCCATGGGCTCACTCGACGCAAGCGTGGCTTGTTGATGGATACTTTTCAGGCAGCGGGCGGGCAAGCGGTCGAATTAGTCAGCGGCCAGCAGAACCCGGACAGCACCCGTGACTTGGCGCGCCAACTGGTCGAGCGTGAGTTATACGCCTCCTTGGGCAGTGACTTTCACTTCCCCGGCAGCCATGCGGCCCCCGGTAGTATGAGCTTGGTACCGCGCACGGCGGCGCCACCGATATGGCAGCATCCGCGTTTGGTGCATCTACGCGATGCAGCCCCAGGCCAGTTAGCGGCCGGCTAAAGCATCCGCCGCGTAAGTAGTCGCCGGCATAAGTTATCAACAGCCAAGGTCAGCTATGCTGTAGGTACGCGCTAAGCGAGTGAGCTTTCAAAGGAGCAGTTTTATGAGCCAATATTTTCAGATTCACCCGGAAAATCCGCAAAAGCGGCTGATTGATCAGGCGATTGAGATCATTCGTAAAGGCGGTGTCGTTGCTTACCCCACTGACTCAGGATACGCCTTGGGTTGTCACCTGGGGGAGAAGAAAGCCATCGAGAAGATCAAGTGGCTGCGCTCTCTGGACGACAAGCACAACTTCACCCTGGTGTGTTCTGACTTATCGCAAATCGGCACCTACGCGAAGGTGGATAACGACGTTTTCCGTTTATTGAAAGCGCATACGCCGGGGCCGTACACCTATATCCTGGATGCTACTTCAGAAGTGCCGCGCTTACTGCTACACCCCAAGCGTCGCTCCATCGGCGTGCGTGTGCCGGATCACCGCATTACCCACGCGCTGCTGGCTGCGTTGGGCGAGCCGCTGATGAGCGTCACGCTGATTCCGGTAGGCGATGATCTGCCCATGAACGACCCAGAAGAGATCCGCGAGCGTTTTGGCGCCCATCTGGACGCCATTATCGACGGCGGCGCCTGCCATCTAGACCCCACCAGCGTTATCGACCTGCGTGAACTACCGCCCACCATCATCCGCGAAGGGCGCGGTGATATCGCGCCCTTCCAGCCCTAGATTCATGCGTCAGTAAGCTAGTCCGAAGGCGGGTCTGCCTGCTCGTCTTTGTTTTCGTCTTTCTTACGCGGGTCTTCGCTATCTTCATCTAGCCAAGTGCCGCAGCGCAGGCAGTAGCGGGCTCGCTTCTCATGTCGGTCGTACCCGCAGCCGGGGCAGGCTTCCTCGGAGTAGCGGTCCTCGCGAATTGAGCGAATCACCTGAGCGGAGAATACCCCGGTAGGAACGGCAATAATCGAGTAGCCCAGCAGCATCAGAATCATCGTGATGGCTTTGCCTAAAGCGGTGGCGGGGACAATGTCGCCATAGCCAACCGTGGTCATGCTGACGATGGCCCAGTACATCGACATGGGAATACTGGTAAAGCCCGCTTCGGGAGATTCAATGGTGTACATCAAGGCCGCAAACAGCGTTACCACCATAAAAATAGCCGAGAAAAAAAGCAGTATCTGACGAAGGCTGCGTTTGAGAGCATCCATTAATAGGCTTGCTTCGCCGACAAACTCCATCAGGCGCAAAATGCGGAAAATGCGCAGTACCCGCAGTAGGCGCACAATCACTAACCCATGGGCACCCGGCACCAGCAGTACTAACCAGGTAGGTAAAATAGCGACTAAGTCGACGATTCCGTAAAAGCTTTTTAGATAGAGTAAAGGGCGCTCCAGGCAGTAAATTCGCACCAGCAACTCTAAGCTAAAAAGTACGGTTAATACCCACTCGATGTAGAAGAAGATGTGGCCGTAGCGCTCGGCGTAAATCTCAATACTGCCCATCAGTATGACTGCGACGCTCACTAAAATCGCCACAATCAAAGCGATATCAAAGGCTTTTGCGCCCGGTGTGTCAGATTCAAAAATAATATGGAACAGGCGGGTACGCAGGCCTTCCGCACCGGGGGTTAGGTTTAAATTCATCGCATCATCCTGAAGTGGGCCTCAATACAGTCCTTAAAAACAGTCCTTAAATAGCATTAAGCCGTTAGCGTAGCTCGGTTTGGTACGCCAAGCGATGGGCCAGTACCAACGCAGCGTTACCGTAAGCCGTGCTGGGCTGGCCGTCGGCTTTTAAACCGTCTAGTAACGCCTGAGCGTACACGCGGGCATCGGCATCCAGCGTGGGGTGGTCGGCGAGGTTGGCTAAAGCCTGTTGGGCAGCGGTTAGAAAGCTTGCCTGCTGGCTGTCGTGGTAGGCGTCCAGCGCCAGCGTTGCGCGGTGCAGCCACTCTGCCGGGGAGTGCGCCTCGGGAAGTGGCCAGTACTGATTGCTAAGCGCATTACCACGAGATGCTTTGCTGCTATCTGACGGGCGCAGCGGCACCTGTTTTGAAAGTGTCAGTGCTAATGCCCACAGCGTCTCCGGGTCGCCGTCCTTTAATTCCAGTTCTACCTCCCGGATGGGGGTGCGGTAGCCACCGCTGCTAATGTCGCCTTCATCCAGCACCAGCTCGATATGACAGCGCTGGTTGGTTGAGCCTGGGTTTACTAAGCCATCGGTTAGCTGCCAGCTGCGCCGCGTGAAATCGGTGCTGAGTTGGGGGGCGAGGGCATTGAGCACGCTGCTAAGCTGGCCTTGAAAGGGCGGGAGTTCGGCAAGGGCTACCAGATCCAGTTCGTGGCCAGGAACTTGCCACTCCCACTCCTGTCGTTGAGATAATCCGCCACCGCCCTGACCAGCGGTTTTCACCGTTTGCAGTACTTTGCCATCTATTTTGCGCAAGCGTAGCGCAATATGCGCCTTCGCTAAATCGCCTTCTGGGGTGTCAAAATACGTATTGGTCAACGCGTGCTGGTGTGAGGGTTTTGATATTAGAAACGGGTGGTTACACAACGCGGCAGGCCCCTCTGGCGCAAGGGCAAGTTTCAGTTCTACTTCCATAGGGATGGGTTTTTTCATGACGCTCGCCACCTCGTTATCGTGACATTTAAATGAATATTTGATTACATTTATGAACTTTTCATGACGGCGGCGGGCGCACTCTTTATACTGGCGCCGCCATTTCCAGGCTTCCCGAAAACAGGCTAAAAGGCATTATGGTTACCTCCAATCCTTTTTCTTCGATGTTTGGCCGCTCGCCATTCCAGCCGTTATTGGCCCATATCGTCAAGGCAAATGAATGTGCCGACCAGCTGTTGCCGTTTTTTGAAGCAACGCTTGCTGATGACTGGGACAAAGCGGCTGAATTGCGTGAAAACGTCACCCGCTTAGAGCATGACGCCGATACGCTGAAAACCGAGCTGCGCTTGAACCTGCCTAACACCATGTTCCTACCGGTGTCGCGCTCTGATCTGCTCGACCTGATCAGCGTGCAGGACAAGATCGCCAACAAGGTGCGTGACATTACCGGCATTATGTTGGGGCGTAAAATGCGCGTGCCGGATGAGTTGGCCGATGCAATGCGCGATTACATCCGTACCAGTGTTGCTTGTGTTGCCCAAGCCCGCCAGGCATTGGAAGAACTCAAGGATCTGCTCGAATCCGGCTTTGGCAAAAACGTCTCCGACGTTATGCAGAACATGATCCGTGAACTGCACACCCTTGAGCACCAAGCCGATGATCAACAGGTGACGATCCGTCGCCAACTGTTCTCGCTTGAGAGCCAGCTACCGCCAGTAGACGTGATCTTCCTCTACAAAATCATTGAATGGGTTGGCGAACTATCCGATCGCGCCGAGCGCGTGGGTAGCCGCCTGCAGATCCTGACTGCCCGCTAAGGGGACCTTTCATGCAGATTATTGCCCAGCACGGTGACATCTTCATTATCCTGGCCTGTTTGTTTGGCTTCTTCATGGCCTGGGGCGTGGGCGCCAATGACGTTGCCAACGCCATGGGAACCTCGGTGGGGTCGAAAGCGATCACCATCAAGCAAGCCATTCTAATCGCTGTCGTCTTCGAGTTTTTAGGCGCGTGGTTAGCTGGCGGTGAGGTGACCAACACGATCCGCAAAGGGATTATCGATCCTGAATTGTTGCAGGATGATCCGCAGCTGCTGGTATACGGCATGCTGGCAGCGCTGCTAGCCGCTGGCACCTGGCTGCTGGTGGCGTCCATGAAAGGCTGGCCGGTTTCCACGACCCACTCGATTGTCGGCGCTATTGTGGGCTTTGCGGTCGCAGGACTCGGGCCCGCCATGGTGGACTGGGGCGCCGTCGGCACGATTGCCGCTAGCTGGGTGGTATCGCCCTTGTTGGCAGGCACCATTGGCTTTTTGCTGTTTAAATCGGTTCATCACCTGATTTTTGAAGATGCCAACCCGTTCACGGCCGCCAAACGCTACGTGCCCGGCTATGTATTTCTGGTCGGTTTCATCGTTGCGATGGTCACGCTGACCAAAGGGTTATCCCACGTGGGGCTGGATCTAACCTTCAATCAGAGCCTGCTACTGTCGATACTGCTGGGCCTGGTGATTATGGGCATCGGCTTGATTTTGCAGCGTCGTATCAAGTTTGAGCACAATGCGAACGATCACTTTGGCTATGCCAACGTTGAGCGCGTGTTCGGCGTGTTAATGATCTTTACCGCCTGTGCCATGGCGTTTGCCCACGGCTCTAACGATGTGGCAAATGCGGTAGGCCCGCTAGCAGCGGTGATCAGCGTAGTGCAAACCGGCGGCGAAATTGGTGGTTCTGCGCTGGTGCCTTGGTGGGTACTGGTACTTGGCGGCGGCGGTATTGTCGTGGGTCTGGTCACCTATGGCCATAAAGTCATCGCGACCGTGGGTACCGGTATTACCGAGCTTACCCCCAGCCGTGGCTTTGCTGCCACGCTGGCGGCGGCCACCACGGTCGTACTGGCTTCTGGCACGGGCCTGCCAATTTCCACTACCCACACGCTGGTAGGGGCGATTCTTGGGGTGGGGCTTGCACGCGGTATGGCGGCGTTGAACCTGCGGGTTATCGGCACGATTGCCATGTCGTGGCTGATCACGCTACCCGCTGGCGCCGGTCTTGCGATTTTGTTCTTCTTTATGTTCAAAGGCATGTTCGGCTAACCACTGGTTGGCTAATAGCTAATAAGCAGTGCCTATAAAACGCAGTACGCCACGGCTCGAAAGACGTTAAGAAGTACCTGAGCGGGAACATCACAGCGGCATCTTCATGTTTATCTGCATTAGATTCAGCAGATTTGCATTAGAAGGTGCCGCTGTTTTTTGTGCTCTGGTAAAGTAACCCAGTTGAATGTGGTAAACGTCTGATGTTTCTTTCACCTGCTGCCGGAGAGCGGCCCTTGGATACGCGCTTCCCCTTTGTTGATTGGTTTCGTAACGCCTCCCCCTACATTAATGCTCACCGGGGGCGAACCTTTGTCATCTTAATTGAAGGCGAAGCGATGGCGTCTGGCCGCGGGGAGCAACTGATTCAGGATTTAGCCCTGTTGCACACCCTGGGCGTGCGCTTGGTCGTGGTGTTTGGGATTCGCCCCCAGGTGCATGAATCGCTCACCGCCGCGGGCGTTGAGCCCACGCGTATCGACGGCCGCTGGGTAGCGGATCGCGCCGTGATGGCCCATGTAGAGCAGGTCGCCGCCCGCCAGCGGCTGTG
This sequence comes from Halomonas sp. NYA30, assembly GCF_976980765.1. Classification (NCBI taxonomy): domain Bacteria; kingdom Pseudomonadati; phylum Pseudomonadota; class Gammaproteobacteria; order Oceanospirillales; family Halomonadaceae; genus Halomonas; species Halomonas sp. NYA30. The sequence continues at coordinate 859,930 of NZ_OZ334477.1, forward strand.
GCTGGAAGCGCGGCTGTCGCTGGGCCTGCCCAGCACACCGCTGCACGGTGTAGAGCTCAGCGTCATCTCTGGCAACCTGGTGACCGCCAAGCCACTAGGCGTGCGTGAAGGCGTCGATTTCGACCACAGCGGTGAAGTGCGTCGGGTGCGTGCCAGCGCCATTGAAGGTCTGCTGGAAAAAGGTTCATTGGTGCTGTTGCCGCCGCTGGGCTTCTCCAGTACCGGCGAAGTGTTCGATTTAGACGCCTCCGAAGTCGCCCAGCACGCCGCCGTCGCGCTGAAAGCCGACAAGCTGATTCTGCTCGGTGAGTCGGAGGGGCTGGAAGATGAGCACGGCGCACTGCTGCGCCAACTCTCGCCAGCAGAAGCCGAGCCGCGTTTAACCAATGCCGTTCCTGGCAGTGAGTTAGCCCGCCATTTACAGGCCGCCTGCACCGCCGCACGGGAAGGCGTGGCGCGTACGCACCTGCTCTCCTGGCACAACCATGACGCCTTACTGGGTGAGCTGTTCACCCGTGACGGCGTGGGTACCATGATTACCCAGCACCGCTACGAACAGCTGCGCCCCGCAACGCTCAACGATGTGGCCGGCCTGCTGGAACTGCTGGAGCCGCTAGAGCGGCGGGGCATGCTGGTCGCCCGCTCCCGGGAGCGCCTGGAGCACGAAATCGATGATTACATGGTGATCGAGCGCGACGGTATGGTGATCGGCTGCGCCGCGCTGCATGTCTTCCCTGATACCAGTATTGCCGAGCTCGCCTGCGTAGCCGTGCACGACAGCTACCGTGGCGGCGAGCGCGGCGAGCGCTTGGTGGAAGCCATGGAGCGCCGTGCCCGCCAGCGCGGCTTAAACGAAATGTTCGTGCTGACCACCCACACCGCCCACTGGTTTGTAGAGCGCGGCTTCCGCGCCGCCAGCCTGGAAGATCTCCCGCCACTAAAGCGCGAAACCTACAATCACGCGCGTAAATCGAAGGTGTTAGTCAAGCAGTTAGCGTAATGCGCTTATTCACAGCGCTGGATTAACGGGTTGGATCAACTAGCTTCACGCGGCATCAGCGAAAACATCGCCGGCTGTTGTCGCGCTTCTTGTTGAACAGCTTCATCGATCGGTGTGTCGTAGGTGTTGAGCAGGTAGCCCAGCACCGAATAGAAACCCACCATGGCGATCAGATCGATTACTGCCTTACGCCCGATCGCCTCGGCAAGTTCTGCTTCCTGCGCCTTGGCCAGCATGCGCTCATCGAATAACGCATCCACAGCGTTGACGATAAGGCCGTCGATGCCTTCGGGTGTACCGCGAATAGCCGTAATGCGGTGTTCGGAGAACCCCAGGGCGAGCGCCCGGCTCACATGATGGGCCCACTCGTAGGCGGAGCCCATACGCAGAGCCGCGCGTAATATCACCACTTCGGTCAGCGCTGGGCCTAACGCATTCTCCTTAACGACGTGTTGGCGCAAGGGCGCCCAGGCGCTAAGCAAAGCCGGGTGATGGGCCATGGTGCGATACACATTGAGCGCGCCAGCAAAGCCCTCGCGTAAGTCAGCGATCTCCTCAGGCCAGTTGGCGTCAGAAATGGGCGGGCAGGGGGACAGTGGCATGGGTGAACTCCAGTTAGATCGTTATTCAGATAGTTGTCGTGTTATTACTCTGCAATGGCGGCGTCGATGGCCCCGACGATACGCTCAATGATCAGATCTACTTCGTCAGGCGCAATGATATAAGGCGGTGCCAGCAGGATATGGTCGCCGTGAATGCCATCAATGGTGCCGCCCATCGGGTAGCTGATCAGGCCACGCGCCATCGCCTGCCGCTTGATCTTAGCGTGAAGCTTGCGAGCCGGGTCAAAAGGCGTTTTGCTTTCCCTATCCGCGACAACCTCGATACCGCGAAACAAGCCCCTGCCGCGAATATCACCCACATGGGGCGATGCATCGAGCGCCGCTTCAAGGCCGCTCTGCAGTCTCATGCCCATTTTATTAACGTTTGCCAGCGTCTCCGGCCGGGCAATGATCTCGACCACCTTGTTGGCGGCCGCGGCAGCGACAGGGTGGCCCAAATAGGTATGGCCATGCTGAAACAACCCAGACCCATTGGCAAAACTGGCGTAGAGGTTGGCCGATAGCAGCACCGCGCCGATCGGCTGGTAGCCGCCACCCAAACCTTTAGCAATCGTAACGATATCCGGGACGACTCCATCTTGCTCACAGGCGAAGACGGTGCCGGTTCTTCCCATGCCACACATCACTTCGTCGAGAATCAGCAATACGCCGTATTTATTGCAAATGGCACGCACGCGCTTGAAGTAATCCGCCTCGGAGGCGACCGCCCCTAAGGTGGCACCGACCACGGGTTCGGCAACGAAGGCCATCACTTCTTCAGGGCCAAGTTCCAGAATTTTCGCCTCAAGCTCTTCGGCAAGCCGTGCCGCGTAGGCCTCGGGTGATTCATCGCTGCCCTTATCGCGATACGCATAACAAGGCGATACATGGTGGGTTTCTGGCAGGATGGGCTGAAACTGCTGGCGCCGCATGGCATTGCCACCGGTGGCCAACGCGCCAATGGTATTGCCGTGGTAGCTCTGGCGTCTGGCAATGATATGCCGCCGCTGGGCCTGATTGATCTCGACAAAGTACTGCCGGGCCATTTTCAATGCCGCTTCAACGGCTTCTGACCCACCCGATACCAGGTAGACGTAATCCAGCCCGTCCGGGGCCAAATCCACCAATTTCTCGGCAAGCGCTTCGGCGGCATCGGTAGTGAAGAAGGAAGTGTGGGCGTAACAGAGGCTATCGATCTGTGAGCGCATGGCCGCCAGAACTTCCGGGTGGGCGTGACCGACGCTTGTGACCGCCGCACCTCCCGAGCCATCCAGATAGCGGCGCCCCGCCGTATCCGTGATATAGACCCCCTCGGCTGATGCAGCATGGGGCGGCTGCGCGCCGATACTGCGGTGAAGAATACGCGTCATAGCCTCTTTCCCTCATGATCAAAACAGTGAGCAGCTCACATGACAATGAGATTGGCACACTCACAAATAGATTTGCAACAAATAAATCATTTAAATATAGTATGAAACATATAGATCATTGCTTCGCAGAACCAACCCCCATTTCTTCACAGAGCCCACCACTATGTCGCCGAGCGATTCGCTGAGAGAGCAGATGATTGCCCAGTACGATGCCATGTCTGCACAGCTGCAGCAGGCCGCGCGCTACGTGCTTGAGCATCCAGAGGACGTGGCGCTGGTGTCCATGCGCGAAGTGGCGCGCCATGCCGATGTACAACCCGCCACCATGACACGGCTGGCCAAATTCCTGGGGTTGCCAGGCTACGACGAACTGCGGGCGCAGCATACCGCGGCGTTACGTGAGGGGGGCGATGGCTTCGCGGCCAAGGTTCGCCAGCGGGTAGATGAAGGCAGTGAAAGGGGAGTCAGCGATACCGCCTCACACATGCTTCAAGGGCTAAGTGCCCAGCTTGCGAAGCTCTGTGAGCCCGATTCGTTGCGGCGGTTGGAAGCCACCGCCGATAGGCTGAAGTCAGCGAGAAAAGTGTATGTGCTGGGTTTACGTTCCAGCCATACCGTTGCCTGGCACTTCCATTATGTGATGACCTTACTGGGCGAACGTTCGGTGCATCTGGAGGGGCCTGGAGGAACCGGCGGAGACGCGTTAATTCGCGCTACCTCTGAAGATGTCTTGCTCGTTATCTCTATCAAACCGTATGCAACCGGGGCGCTGGAACTGGCCCAGTTGGCAAAAGAGCAGGGGGTGGGCATTGTTTCCATTACCGATAGCGAAGTGTCGCCACTGGCCGCGCTGTCAGAGCAGGTTGTTCTGTGCCCCACGGAAAGCGATAGCTTTTTCCATACGCTAACCCCCGCATTAGCCATCTCCGAAGTGCTATGCAGTTTATTGGCGGCGTTCGACCGGCCCAAAACGCTAGAAGCCTTACAGCAAGCAGATAAGCATCTCTCGCGTCTCAATACCTATACGACGGCTATTCCCCGGCGGCGGTGAGAAGCTTGGCCAGTCAGTCATATTGATCTGGGTAGATCATTACTTAAGCCGACCAGCGTTTTGTCATTCATGCAACAGATCAAGCGCTTCGCTATGGGCGGCCATGGTGATTCCCTTTGCGCTGTATAATCACTTCCAATCCCATTAGATCCAAAACATCGAGTACTTTTTGTAGCTGCAGGGTTGGCTTGCCGCGCTCAAGGTCGACGATAAAGCGGTTGCCTGTACCCGCAAGCCCGGCAATATCACTTTGCAGCAATGATTGATCACGCCGGGTTTGTTGAACTAGCTTGCCAAGCTCTTCACTGCTGCGAATACGTTTTGCTCTCTCTATCTGGGAGGTCATAGCGACTGTCCGATAAAATTACCGTACGGTAATGATAGACCATATTTGTGATCAAAACGCTATGATTATTCCCGATCGGTAACTTTCAGTGATTAGAGAGGTTTTCTGGAAGGAAATATTACCGAACGGGAATATTTCGGTGGTCAGTGATTTTATACGAAACGCATTAACGGGGCGGCCCAAGGCCGCCCCGTTAAAGTGTGCGCTATATCTGAATAACAAACGCTTAGGTGTTTAAAATCACGCCACCATTGAGGTGCATGGTCTGGCCGCTCATGTAGGAAGACTCTTCGCTGGCCAGATAGACATACGCAGGGCCCATTTCGCTGGGCTGGCCAGCGCGATTCATCGGTACCTGACCGCCGAATGAGGCTACTTTTTCATCCTCAAAGCTGGCCGGAATCAGCGGGGTCCACACCGGCCCTGGCGCTACGGCGTTTACGCGAATACCGCGATCCATCAGCGACATTGCCAGCGAACGCACTAACCCCTGAATAGCGCCTTTGGTGGCGGTGTAATCGATTAGGGTAGCGTTGCCCTTGAAGGCGTTGATCGAAGACGTCGAGATGATCGTGTCGCCCTTTTCGAGATGCGGCAGGGCAGATTTGGTCAGGTAGAAGTGGCTGAAAATATTGGTCTGAAAGGTGCGCAGCAGTTGATCATCGGGGATCTCGGTTATGTCGTCCCAATCGTACTGCTCGGCGGCATTGTTGATCACCATATTGATCTTGCCGAAGTGATCCATCGTGCGTTTGACGATATCGCGGCAAAACTCGGGTTCCGCCACGTCGCCTTTCAATACCAAGCAGCGGCGGCCTTCCGCTTCGACCAAGCGTTTGGTCTCTTCGGCGTCGCTGTCTTCGTCCAGATAGGCAATCGTGCAATCCGCCCCTTCGCGGGCATAGTGCACGGCCACGGCACGGCCAATGCCGCTGTCGCCGCCGGTAATAATCGCGACTTTGTCTAACAGCTTGTCAGTGCCGCGGTAGCTATCACGAATATACTCGGGCTCCGGGCGCATCGCGTATTCATCGCCCGGCTGCTTATCTTGATGCTGGGGAGGCTGTTTTTGATCACTCATGTGCGGTCACTCCATTGTTAGCACGGATGTGTGTCGTTTAACGTTGATAACGCATCACGCCATTAACCAGCGAATATCCGTTCCTCGAACATTCACAGCCTTCAAGGTAGACCAAAGGCGTAGAATCTAGCAAGCCGCGATAAAAGACCTGACTTTCTTACATTTCAGTACGTTATGATTATTTCAATAACAAGCGTTAAGTTAAAAAGACAAACTGTAAAATAAATAACCTATGTTAAGGAAAGTGTCGTTTTTCTAATTGGCATCGCTCAGCAATTGACATTAATAGAAAGCACACTATGTTTTAAGGGCAGGGTTTTAAGAGCATGGTTTTAAAAGCATGGTTTTAAGAGCACGCGTTTTTAAAAGCACGTATTAATAGGCACGTGTTTTAAAAGTGCTGTTTAATAATGCTGTGTTTTAACGTTTAACGGTGGTTAATCTATTAGGGAGGATGATTTTCCTAGCTATTTCGCTAGCTTTAAATGCTTATTCTTTCCTAAGTGCATCATTTTATTAACTATCGTGGCGATAATGAAGTGCACTTAATAGATGTGTAGTGATGCTGATTGTGTTTCACCACGGATGCTGAAAAGTGAGACGACAAGGAGGAAGTGACAGATGACCGATCAAGGAAAGCAGCCCAACCGCTCAACGGAGTCGCTTAAGCAGCAAGGGCGCGACACGGCCCATGAAGTCAGCGATGCGGCCCATCACCAGGCTGAAAGCTACTTCAATCAACAGCGTGATAACGCGGCAGAACAGTCCCACAAATTCACCAGCGTTTTGCAAAAAATGGCTGATGAATTCGATAACCAGCAGCAGCCTTACTTCTCCAAACAAGCGAGAAAGTTTGCTGATACCACCGAACGGTTTTCCAGCTCATTGCGCGATAAAGATTTACGCACGGTATGCAATGAAGCGCAAAGCTTTAGTCGTCGTGAGCCCGCGTTGTTTGTCGGCGGCTTGATTGCTGCTGGTTTTTTAGCGACCCGCTTTCTGCGTAGTTCCGGCCAGCACTCGCACGGCCAGCACTCGCATAGTGATGATGCAAATTCAGGCTATTCACATACGCCCGATGAGCGCTCAACGGGGCTTCCAATGCAGGAAAATGTTCCCGCCGGGCAAGCGTCACCGGCTAGCCAGGCATCGAGCCTTTCAGGCAGCGCCGTGGCCGGTAACGGGGCAATGGGTTCGTCAGGTCGAGAAAATGGAATGCCCTAACGCTAGGGCCAGGGAGGCATAGAATGGATTCGGATAACAAACCCACGTCGCAAAGTTCATCGGTCGGTTCGCTGCTCTCGACAGTGATGCAGGAAATCAGCTCGCTGGTGCGCAACGAGGCCGCACTCGCCAAGACCGAGATGACCGAGAAGATCCATCAAGCGATGGGCGCGATTGCTTCGATTGCGATGGCCGGTGCGGTTTTGCTGGGCGGCTTTTTGACTCTGTTAGCAGCGCTGGTCTTTCTGCTCAACGAAGTGCTCCCGGCGGATACCACGCCTTGGCTCTCTGCCTTAATCGTCGGTGTCGTCGTGACGATTATTGGTGTGATGATGCTTAAAGCGGGCCAGAAGAAACTACAGGCGCGCAACCTGATGCCCAGCCGTACGATGCATAGCCTGCAGAGCGACAAGACCACGGCGAAGCAGCATCAGCACAACGTCAAGGAGGAGTTGAAATGACGGATCATGACCATCAGCGCAGTCCTGAAGAGATTGAAAAGGATATCAATCAATCGCGCGAGCGCCTTGATTCAACCCTGCATGAAATCGAAGAGCGCTTCTCTCCTCAGCAGTTGTTGAATACCTCCTATGAGTATATTCGCCATGGGGGCGCTAACGAGTTCGTGTCTAATTTAAGCACCACCATTAAGCAGAATCCCTTGCCGTTCCTGCTCACCAGCGCTGGTATCGGCTGGCTAATGCTGGCTCAGCGCCAACCGAATACGTCACGCAACCATCAGCAGTACGCCTCGGATATGGACCAGCGTTTCTACACCGGTGGGCAGTCCTCTCATGGGGCTAGCAGTGACCACGGCTCGCCGGGCGTGCCCGTGCATGAAGGCACGCATCCTAACGGTGGCGCGCCCGCTTATAGCAGCACGCCTTCCGGCGTAGCCGCTGGTTCAGAGAGCCATAGCGACGGTAAAGGCCGCATGAGCCGGGCGAAAGAGGGCGCCAGCAGCATGAAAGATGGCGCTAAAGGTAAAGCCCAGCACTTAGGCCAAAAAGCCAGAGACACCGCCCAGCAATGGGGCAGCAAGGCACACCAAATGGGGGATAATATGCGCAACTCTTCATCCCATCTTCAGCATGGCGCGCAGGACCGCATGCACAACATGGGGCATCGTGCTCACCAATCTGGAAGCCAGGCCTCCGATTTTGTTCAGGATCACCCCTTGGTAGTGGGCGCACTTGGGTTTGCGCTGGGGGCGGCCCTGGGCGGCATCTTCCCTGCCACCAAGAAAGAGGATGAGTACATGGGCGAGTACCGCGACCGCGTTATGCATAAGGCTGCCGAAACCGGGCAAGCGCAAGCGGACAAGGCGCAACAGTCCGTCCATGAAAAAGCCGAGTCCTATAAAGGCGAGCATCATGATGCGGCTGGTTCACCCACCCCAACGCCCACCACCGAGCGTTCGGCGCCTCAGAAACACGACGCGGATGACAAGCAACATAGCCAGGGCTTGGCGGGCTCGAGCACGCCTTCCGGTAACACCCAAGGCTCAGGCACGAATCACACGCCTTAAAGGCTGTGAATAGCAGAGCGTGACACCAGTGGCCGCATAATGCGGCCACTGTTATTTAAGACCAGGTATTTAATATCCAGGTATTGAGAACCTAGGCTCAGCGCCAGGCGCAGGAATTAAACCCGGCCGATAGCGCTAGACCATAAGCATCATTGGTATTCCCAATTGCGTCTTTTTAGCATGTGTTTTATGTTCAAGTGGCTGTTTTTAAAAAGTTATTTTGAAAGTGGCGACTGGGTGGGCGCTGCGTGGCTGCATTGCAAGTTAACCATTAAGCGCTACAGTGAAAGCAGCTTGGATGGGAGGTGGCGTTATTGGGAAGTCAGTAGCGTTATTGAAACATCAGTTGCCTCCATTCTTGCGTTCATCACGCGACTCAAGGAGCCCGGTTGGCCATGAAGGCCAGGGCAATAATGAATCTCAGTACTTGAATCCAGTACTTGAACCTAAGTACTTGAAACTAAGCACTTGAAACTAAGTACATGACTAGTACGTCAGCGAAAGGAAAAAACGATGACTCAAGCCTCCGAGCACGATAAAAAAGACCCTAAAGAGCGTGACGATCACCACGATGATGCGAATCCAATGCCGGATACGCATCACGTCAATAAGGGCTCCGATGACAAAAAGTCGGATGATAAGAAATAAGCTCTCTAACCATGGCTTAGCATTGCGAATACAGTGCTGAACCAGCGCAGGCGCTACTTCTTGTAGCGCCTTTTAATTTCCACGCTCAACCTTCCTTCTCCCAAGCGCAGCTTTAGCATTTGCCCCGGCTGGGTATCTTCCGCACGCCGAATGACCTGCCCCTGCTCATCCTGAGCAATCGCATAGCCACGCCCCAACACCGCCAGCGGGCTGACTGCATTGAGCTCCCGTGCAGCACTGGTTAAGCGTGCCTGACGATTTTCGAGCTGGCGCTGCATGGCGGTGCCCAAGCGGCGCTGAAGCTGGCTCACCCGCTCGCTTTCTGCACGATGCAGCCGCGTCATATCCTGGCTGGCCAAGCGTCTATTCAACTGCGCTACCTGGGCTTTCTGCTGGGTAAGCGTTTGCTGCATGGCACGATTCAAGCGCTGATCAAGGGCGGTTAAGTGCTGGCGCTGGCGATTGAGCTGCTCCCCGGGGTGGCGCAGCTTGGCGCGCAGAGTATCCAGGCGCTGGCTGTCGCGCTCTAACCGTGCCTGCATCGCCCGCTGCAGGCGGCTGTGTTGATGCTCTAGCTGGCGCTTGAGAGTGTTTTGGTCCGGCACTAAGCGTTCGGCCGCTGCAGAGGGCGTGGGCGCACGCATATCCGCGGCGAAGTCCGCCAGCGTAATATCCACCTCATGGCCTACCGCCGACATCACCGGCAGCCGGGAGTGAAAAATCGCCCGTGCTAAATGCTCGTTGTTGAAGGCCCATAAATCTTCCAGACTACCGCCGCCACGGGTGATCAAGATCACATCGCGCTCAGGGTCTAATCGTGCCTGACGGTTAAGCAATGCCAACGCAGAGATCATTGCCGGAGCGGCTTCAGCACCCTGCACCGGCACCGGAATCAGCGTTACATCCGTCAGCGGCCAGCGTGCTTCAAGCACCGCCAGCACATCGCGAATGGCCGCCCCGGTGGCGGAGCTCAAAATCAGTAGCTTGCGGGGCGGGAAGGGTAGCGGTCGGGCATTCGCAAACACGCCTTCACCCTCCAGCTGCGCTTTTAAACGCTCAAACGCCGCCAGCAGTTCCCCCAGCCCCGCAGCCTGCACGGCCTCGGCAATCAGTTGGTAGTCACCGCGGGGCTCGAACAGCGACACACGCCCACGCAGCTTGACCTGATCGCCATCGCGCATCGGCGCCGAGACAAACCGCGCCCGCTGGCGAAACAGCGCACAGCGGATCTGCGCCCGGTCATCCTTCAGCGTGAAATAGACATGCCCCGACGCCGGGCGGGAAACGTTAGAGAGCTCGCCCTCTACCCACACTTCGCCCACATCGCGCTCAAGGGTTTGCTTGGCGCGCTGGTTGAGTTGGCTGACGGAAAGCGCCTGGGGAGTGGGGGAGGCCATAGGGTTACGCCCGCTCTATTAGGAAACGTTTTAACGCCGCAGGGTCGGGCACGCCCTGAATCACTTCGCCATCGATCACCAGCGTTGGTACCGACTGAATACGTGCTTCATCCACTGCGTGGCGCTGCGCCGCTTGGTGCTGCTCGCGGTAACGGCCTTCGGCCAGGGCATTCATCACCGCTTGGCGCTCCAGGCCTACCGACTCGCCAATATCGGCCAGCACTTCGGGATCGCCAATATCGCGCTCCTGCTGGAAGAACGCTTTCAAGGCCGCCATGGAGTAGGGGTGGCCCACTCCCTGCTCTTCGGCCATGGCAAACACTTCAAAGGCTTTATCGGTACGCGGCTGCGGGGAAATGTTGGGCAGCGTAATGGGCACGCCGAGCTTTTCTGCCATGGGGTAGACCGAATCGCGCCATACCTGGGGCAGGTAAGGGTCTTCTACCTTTAACGTTGGCACCGGGGCAGGGCGAAGCTCAAAAGGCCGCCAGCGGATTTCTACATCCATACCGTCAGTTGCTTGAACAATCGCCTCTTCCGCCAGCAGGCAGAAGGGGCAAACATAATCGGTATATACAATGATTTCCTGAGGCAACAGAACGCCCTCCGCGTCGTAAAATGTCTAGTCAGCAGCCTAACATTAAACGTCATTAGCAATTGGTATAAGCACAACAGCCTGACTGCATTGCTGGAGCACCCCTCAAAACGCTATAATAGGCGATTAACCTTTCACGCCCCACTTCCTCTCAATCAGGGTGTTGCCGCTATGCTACGTATGGCCCAAGAAGCACTTACGTTCGATGACGTTCTTCTCGTTCCCGGCTTCTCCGATGTCCTCCCCAAGGATGTCAGCCTCAAAACCCGCCTGACCCGCAATCTCTCGCTCAATATTCCCTTGCTTTCTGCCGCGATGGACACCGTTACCGAAGCGCGCCTAGCGATTGCGATGGCTCAGGAAGGCGGCATTGGCATCATCCATAAAAGCATGACCATGACCCAGCAAGCTGCTGAAGTGCGCAAGGTCAAAAAGCACGAAAGCGTGATTGTGAAAGACCCGGTCACTGTGAGCCCCAAGGCCAAACTCGAAGACCTGCTCGCCATGGCGCGGGAGTACGGCTTCTCCGGCTTCCCCGTGGTAGAGGGCGAAACCCTGGTAGGCATCGTGACCGAGCGCGACATGCGCTTCCAGCCTAACCACGGCGACAGTGTCGAAGCGATCATGACGCCGCGCGACCGGCTGATTACCGTCAAAGAAGGCACCGATCTCGAAACCAGCAAAGCCAAGATGCGCGAACACCGCATCGAGAAAATGCTGATCGTCGATGACGAGTTCCACCTGCGCGGACTGGTCACCTTCCAGGATATCGAAAAAGCCCGCACCTACCCGATGGCCGCGAAAGACAGCGACGGCCGTTTGCTAGTCGGCGCCGCGGTCGGCACCGGCCCTGAAACGCCGGATCGCGTCGCGGCACTCGCTGAAGCTGGCGTGGATGTGATTATCGTCGATACCGCCCACGGCCACTCCCAAGGCGTGATTGACCGCGTACGTTGGATCAAACAGAACTTCCCGGCCATTCAGGTGATTGGCGGCAACATCGCCACCGGCGCCGCTGCCAAAGCACTGGCCGAAGCGGGTGCGGATGCCGTGAAAGTCGGCATTGGCCCTGGCTCTATCTGCACCACGCGCATCGTCGCAGGCGTTGGTGTGCCGCAAATCACTGCGGTTTCCAACGTGGCCGAAGCGCTCAAAGAGTTCGACATTCCGCTGATTGCCGATGGCGGCGTGCGCTACTCCGGTGATTTGGCCAAAGCGATTGCCGCTGGTGCCAGTGCCGTGATGGTCGGTGGCCTGCTGGCCGGTACCGAAGAAGCGCCGGGTGAAGTCGAGCTTTACCAGGGCCGTACCTACAAAGCCTACCGTGGCATGGGCTCCATGGGTGCCATGTCCCAGAACCAGGGCAGCGCCGACCGCTACTTCCAGGATAAGAGCGAAGGTGCCGAGAAGCTGGTGCCGGAAGGTATCGAAGGCCGCGTTCCCTATAAAGGCATGATGAGCGCCATCGTTCACCAGCTGATGGGCGGCCTGCGCGCTTCCATGGGCTACACCGGCTGCCGCGATATTCAGGAAATGCGCACCAAGCCGGAATTCGTACAAATTACCGGCGCTGGCTTTAACGAATCCCACGTTCACAACGTGCAGATCACCAAAGAAGCTCCCAACTATCGGGTGAGCTAACCAGCGTTTTTAGTTAAAACGGCGGCGGGCACAACAGCTCGCCGCTTGCTTTTTGGCCTTACCAGCGGCACCCGCACCGCTTAACCGAGACCCCGCCATGAGTGACATTCACGCCCATAAGATTTTGATTCTCGACTTCGGCTCCCAGTACACCCAACTGATCGCCCGCCGCGTTCGCGAGATCGGCGTCTATTCCGAAGTCCGCGCGTTTGATATCACCGAAGAGGAGATCCGCGAGTACAACCCCAACGGCATTATCATGGCCGGTGGCCCGGAATCCGTGACGCAGCTGGACTCCCCGCGTGCGCCCCAGTGCGTGTTTGAAATGGGCCTGCCGGTATTTGGTATCTGCTACGGCATGCAGACCATGGCTGAGCAGTTGGGCGGCAAGGTAGAGGGCTCTAACCAGCGCGAATTCGGCTACGCGCAAATTCAGATCGACGAAGACAACGCGCTGTTCAAAGACATCAAAGATCACGTAGACGCGAAAAGCGGCAAAACCCTGCTGGACGTATGGATGAGCCACGGCGACAAGGTGGCCCAAGCGCCCGACGCGTTCACCGTGACCGCCTCCACGCCGAGCTGCCCGATTGCCGCCATGGCCTGGGAAGAGAAGCAGTTTTACGGCGTACAGTTCCACCCGGAAGTGACCCACACCCTGCAAGGCCAGCGCATCCTCGAGCACTTCGTGCTGGATATCTGTAAAGCCGAAAAGCTGTGGACGCCCGCACAAATCATCGAAGACCAGGTACAGCGCGTGCGCGAGCAAGTGGGCGACCGCCATGTACTGCTCGGCCTCTCCGGCGGCGTGGATTCCTCTGTGGTTGCCGCGCTGCTGCACAAAGCGATTGGCACCCAGCTAACCTGCGTCTTCGTCGATAACGGCCTGCTGCGTAAAGCGGAAGGCGACCAGGTGATGGAAACCTTCGCCAAGCACATGGGCGTGAAGGTGATCCGCGTAGACGCCGAAGACCTGTTCCTCGGCAAGCTGAAAGGCGAGAAAGACCCGGAGGCCAAGCGCAAAATCATCGGTAACACCTTCATCGACGTGTTCGATGAAGAGGCCAGCAAAATTGAAGGCGTGGAGTTCCTGGCCCAGGGCACCATCTACCCGGACGTGATCGAATCCGCCGCTTCTAAAACCGGCAAAGCGCACGTGATCAAATCCCACCACAACGTCGGTGGCCTGCCGGAAACCATGAAGCTCAAGCTGGTCGAGCCCCTGCGCGAACTGTTTAAAGACGAAGTGCGCAAACTCGGCCTGGAACTCGGCCTGCCCTACGATATGGTGTACCGCCACCCGTTCCCTGGCCCCGGCCTGGGCGTGCGTATTCTGGGTGAAGTGAAGAAAGAGTACGCCGACATCCTCCGGGACGCCGACGCCATCTTCATCGAAGAGCTGCGCGCCTCTGGATGGTACGAAAAAACCAGCCAAGCCTTCGCCGTGTTCCTGCCGGTGAAGTCCGTAGGCGTCGTCGGCGACGGCCGCCGCTACGAATGGGTCATCGCGCTACGCGCGGTAGAAACCATCGACTTCATGACCGCCCGCTGGGCGCACCTGCCTTATGAGCTGCTGGAGAAGGTTTCCAACCGGATTATCAATGAGTTGGAAGGGGTTTCGCGGGTGACTTATGATGTGAGCAGTAAGCCGCCTGCTACTATTGAGTGGGAGTGAGTGTTTGATTTTTTAAATAATCTTTAGGAATGATTAGCCAAGTGGTTCTTGAAAAATAAAATTCCACTTGGCGCTGATTTTCATAGCTATGAGATATGTTCGCTTAAACAGCTTCAGCAGTTCACTTGTACAAAGAAAAATACTAAATGATAGGGGGCAGTTGTTTGACTGGGATCCCAAAATAACCCTCGTCGCTCTAACCATTTGTATATCAGATAAAATCATTTTGGCAATGAGGTGGATATTAATTATGTTTAGTAAATGTTCTATGTTAAATTCGCCTTTCGCAATACATATCCTAAAGCAGAAGGTGGCCCCAATAGCGCTGATTTTGTGTTTTATGGCAAACCAAACGTCTTTATTATTGTTGCAATCAATCAGACGCTTAAAAACTAGCTATCACAGAGCAGCTCATGAATCTCAGTAGTAACATTAAGTCTATTCAAGACATCATGCGTAAGGACGATGGCGTTGATGGCGATGCTCAGCGCCTCGGTCAGCTTACATGGATGCTTTTCCTCAAAGTTTTTGATCAACGTGAAGAGGAGTGGGAAGCCGATGACATCAAATATCTATCTCCTATTCCAGAACGTTTTCGCTGGCGCAACTGGGCGAAGCTTTCGCTCGATAGCACCAGTAAGAAAAAAATGCAAACTGTTGGTAATGAACTGATCAGTTTCGTTAATAGTGAATTGTTTCCTGCACTCAAGTACCAAATTGACGCCAGCCAAAGTCCACAACACAAAGTCATTAAGCAGGTTTTTGAAGACGCCAATAACTATATGAAATCCGGCTTGCAGATGCTAGCGGTGATTGAAAAACTGGAAGGTGCCATTAACTTCCACGACTTCAAAACCCGCGCTAGCCTTGGTGATGTATATGAGCAACTGCTTAATGATTTGCGTGGCGCAGGTAACGCTGGTGAGTTTTATACCCCGCGTGCTATCACCGCTTTTATGGTAGATCGCGTCGACCCCCGTTTAGATAAGCTCGAAGCAGTAATGGATCCAGCCTGTGGTACCGGTGGTTTCTTAACGGCTGCTATTGATCACTTTCGCAATCAGCTAACTACAAAATCAAGCGCGGAAGACAAGCGTGCTATAGAAAAGTTGATCCGCGGAATTGAAAAAAAGCAGTTGCCCCATTTGCTGTGTACAACCAACATGCTTTTGCATGGCATCGACGTGCCAAGTCAAATTGAACACTTTAATACGCTCGGTAAAAGTTGGGAGGAATGGAGCGCACACGATAAGGTTGACTGTATTATCACTAATCCGCCTTTCGGTGGTTATGAAGATGATGGCGCCGGTAGCGATTACCCTGACGAGCTACGAACGCGAGAAACCGCCGACATGTTTATGGCGCTCATCATCCAAAAATTATTAAAGAATAATGGCCGAGCAGCCGTTGTCTTGCCGGATGGCTTTCTATTTGGTAATGGTATTAAGAATGTCTTAAAAGAGTTGTTATTGCGCAACTGCAAGCTGCATACCGTTATTAGGTTACCAAAAGGTGTGTTTGCCCCTTATACAACCATTAAAACTAATTTGCTTTTTTTTAATAGACACCCTATAGCAGATGATGGCGGCGATCACTTCCACACTGAGACTATCTGGTTCTACGAGCACCCTTACCCAGCAGGCTATAAAAGCTATTCCAAAACCAAGCCCATCCGCCTTGAAGAATTTAAACCTGAGCAGGAATGGTGGGGCACTGAAGTTAATGACTTTGCTGACCGTGTAGAAAATGAGTTTGCATGGAAAGTTGATTTCAAAGAAAAGCGCGAAACAGCAGAATCCTCCGCTTCACCTCATTGGCAGCGCTCTAAGGAACTGAACAATGAGGCTGCCAAACTGGAAGAGGAAGCTAATTATTTGCGCAAAAGCTTGGCTGGTGCCAGCAATGCTGCGTACCGCGAGAAAGTCAATGCTCAGACTGCAGAGCTGCGAGTCAAGGTTGAACAGCTGCGTATGCAAGCGCGAGATGCCCAATCAGTGGGCGATGGAATCTACTGGCCCATCTTCAATCTTGATATCAAAAACCCCAATGCACCAGAGGAAGTAATCTACGACCCAGACCTGCTGCTGGAAAAATATAAGAAACTGTTGAGCGAAATAGAAGAAACCGAAAATCAGCTTAAGAGCGAACTTGCTGTCGCTCTAGCCTGGATTTCTCACGGGGTATAAAAGAAAGCGGCTGAAAGTGTTAACGTTTCAGGGCCTTACACCAAAAACCAACACCAACCGCCGCTTCCAAAATGGTACCTGAAAAACTGACCTTCTCGCCACTCTCACGCCGGCAAATTGAAGCCGATTTCTCTGGGGGCCACATCACCTCCGATGCTGGATTGCTCTTGCTACGGGAAGTCGATAAACAACATCGTCTGACGCACCGCTTGGCCTCCGTGCTTCATGATCCCCGCGCACCGGAACAGGTTCGTCACAAGCTCGACACTCTGGTGCGTCAGCGGGTGTTCGGTGTCGCCGCGGGCTACGAAGATTTTAACGACCATGAGGCCCTACGTTACGACCAAGCGCTTCAGACCGCGCTAGGTGAAGATGAAGTCTTGGCGGGTAAGTCTACACTGTGTCGGAGCGAGCAGAAGGTAGACCGGCAAGCGATGGTGAAGGCCCATGCGTTACTGTGGCATCACTTCATTGAGCAGCATGACCAACCCCCCAAGGAAATCGTGCTGGACTTTGATGGCACCGATATCCCTGTGCACGGCGAGCAACCCGGGAAGTTCTTTAACCGCTATTATGATCACCACTGCTACTTCCCGCTGTATGTCTTCTGTGGCCGCCATCTGCTAGTGAGCTATCTGCGTACCAGTGACCACAGCGACAGCCATCACAGCTGGGCCATCCTGGCGTTACTGGTGCGCTTTATCCGCCAGTACTGGCCCGATACGCGCATTGTGTTACGAGGTGATAGTCACTTTTGTCGCCCCCGGATGCTGAACTGGTGCGATCGGCATCACGTTGACTATATCGTGGGTATCGGTAAGAACAGTCGGCTGCTCAAGGAAGTGGACGTGCCCATGATGCTGGTGCGCAAGACCCAATGGCAGGTGGGAGGCAAAGTGGCAGAGACGTTCCGCTTCCCGTATCAAGCACACTCTTGGAAATACCCACGCTGGGTGGTCGCTCGTCTAGAAGAAAGCGAGCTGGGCTCCAATCCCCGATTTATCATCAGCTCCCGTTACGACGACGGCTTCAAGCTTTACTACGAGCAGTATTGTGCTCGGGGCGACATGGAAAACCGAATCAAGGATCAACAACTGAGCCTGTTTGCTGACCGGACCTCCAGTACGCACTGGTGGGCCAATCAGTGGCGGCTGATCTTATCGGGCTTCGCCTATACGCTGTTCGAGCGCTTACGTACTTACCTGAAGAAGACCCCTTTTGAGCGCATGAGCCCAAGCTGCGTATTCCGCCCTATCGTGACCGCCCATTCCGTTTGAACGTGACCGTCTGTTCTGGATGATGGTGACCGCGCATTCCGTTTTATCGTGACCGATTTTGGGCAGTTTTCCGGAATCGCCGGTCACGTTGCCGGAATCATCGGTCACGTTCCCCCGGAATCACATCCAACACGCTGGAATTCTTCAACTTTATTCGGCATACCCTTCTTTTTCATCACGAGGAAGTGCGGATGCCGGCTGCGAGGATTTCCATGCGACAGATCATCGAGGTCTTGCGCCTCAAGCACGAAGTAGGCCTGAGCCACGACCGCATTGCCCGCGCCTGTGGTCTCTCCAAAGGCGTGGTCGGCAAGTACGTCAGCCAGGCCCAGGCGAAGGGCATCACTTGGCCGTTGCCCGAGGATGCTGATGAGGCCTGGCTGGAAGTACGGCTGTTCCCCGTCAAGGCACCGCCCTCACGCTTTGCCGAGCCGGATTACTTCCAGGTCCACCAGGAACTCAAGACCAAGGGCGTTACCTTGCAACTGCTCTGGGCCGAGTACACGGAACGCCACGGCGACAAGGCCTACCGCTACAGCCAATTCTGCCACCACTACCGGCTCTGGCGGGGGCGGCAACGGCGCAGCATGCGCCAGGTTCACCGGGCCGGCGAGAAGGTCTTTATCGATTACTGCGGACCGACCGTGCCGGTGGTGGACCGGAGCACCGGAGAGATGCGTCAGGCCCAGGTCTTTGTCGCCGTGCTTGGCGCCTCCAGCTACACCTTCGCCGAGGCCACCGGGAGCCAGAGCCTGCCGGACTGGATCGCCTCCCACCAACGGATGCTGACGTTCTTCGGCGGGGTGCCGGCACTGCTGGTTCCGGACAACCTCAAGGCAGCGGTCACCAAGGCGGACCGTTACACCCCGAAGATCAACGAGACTTACGCTGAACTGGCTGCTCACTATCAGACGGCGGTGCTGCCCGCGCGTCCCTACAAGCCCAAGGACAAGGCAAAGGCTGAAGCCGCCGTGCTGTTGGTCGAGCGCTGGATCCTGGCCCGGTTACGGCACCAGACGTTCTTCTCTCTGGCCGAGTTGAACGCCGCCATCGCCGCGTTGTTACCAGCGCTGAACCAACGCCCGTTCCAAGGACGGACAGAGAGTCGTCAAAGCCTGTTCGATGCCCTCGACCGACCGGCACTACGACCACTCCCCGCCACGCCCTACACCTACGCCGAGTGGCGTAAGGCACGGCCGGGTATCGACTATCACATCGAGATCGAGAAGCGGCTATACAGCGTGCCCCACGCCCTGGTGGGGGTGAAGCTGGACGTTCGGGTGACCGACACCTCCGTGGAGGTCATGCACAAAGGGCAGCGAGTGGCGCTACATCCTCGTCATGGTAAGGGCCGCTTCGCCACCCTGACGGAACACATGCCTAAATCGCACCAGGCCCATCAGAACTGGTCACCGGGACGGTTCCTGAACTGGGCCAATGACATCGGCCCCGGCACGCTGGGCGTGGTGCAGAAGCAGCTCAAGGATCGGCCTCATCCGGAACATGGTTACCGCGCCTGCCTGGGACTTCTGAACCTTAGTCGGCGCTACAGTCGTGATCGCCTGGAGCAGGCCTGTGCCCGGGCGCTGGCCATCCACTCCGCCAGTTACCAGAGCATCACCTCGATCCTGAAGCAGGGGCTGGATCAGTTACCGCTGCCGTTGGTCGAGGAGCCACCGGAACTGACCGAGCTGCCGGTTCACACCAACGTTCGCGGCCCCCACTACTACCACTGATCCCGGAGAAACGTATGCTAACGCACAACACCCTCGATACCTTGCGCCACCTCAAGCTGACGGGCATGGGCGATGCCCTGGAACAACAACGCGCCCAACCGGAAACCCACGACCTGGCGTTCGAGGAACGCCTTGCCCTGTTAGTGGATCGGGAGGTGCTGCACCGGGAAAACCGTCGGCTGGACCGGCTGCTCAAGGCCGCCCGCCTGCGCGTGCCGGCGTGCATCGAAGACATCGATTACCGTCATCCCCGGGGACTGGAACGCTCGCGTATGGCGGCCCTGGCGAGCAGCGACTGGATCCGCCAGTCCCTGAACCTGTGCATCACCGGGCCTACCGGTTGCGGCAAGACCTGGCTGGCCTGTGCCCTGGGCAATCAGGCCTGCCGGCAAGGCCTCTCGGTGCGCTACCTGCGAGTGCCGCGCCTGTTCGAGCAGGTGCGCATCGCGCACGGTGATGGTAGCTACGGTCGGCTGATGAACCAGTTGCTGAAGACCAACCTGCTGATCCTGGATGACTGGGGCATGCAGAAGATCACGGCGCAGCAGCGGCAGGACCTGATGGAAGTAATCGAAGACCGACACGGGCGGGGCTCCACCCTCATCGCCAGCCAGTTACCCACGGAGCACTGGCATGACTACATCGGCTCCGCCACGCTGGCAGACGCCATCATGGATCGGCTCCTGCACGGCGCTCACCGACTCAATCTGAAAGGGGAATCACTGAGAAAAACCAACGCACAAAAAACGGAATCGGTTGACCCATCGTGACCGCTCAGCGTACAAAACTCTCTCCAGCGTGAAGGCCGTGTGCAAATCGGTCACGATCACCGGAATGACCGGTCACGTTCGCCGGAATACGCACAAGCAACCTGAGGCTCAAACTCATCAAAGTGGGCGCGGTCATCATCCGCAATACGCGCCGAATCCGGGTGTTGATGAGTGACAGCTACCCCTATAAAGCGCAACTATCCGATCTCGTCAGGCGGTTGGTGCCGAACTGAATGCGCGGGCGCCCCCGGCCCGACGCAATGGGGGAAAGGGGGAAGTGTATCTGAACGACGGAAAGTGGTTAAAAAGTAGGCAATTTAAGATGTACCAATAGGTTTTTAATAGCATGGCGGCCTGGGTGCGGTACTTGCTGAGGTGCTATGAGAAATCCGGGCTAGCGCATCATTTTGTCAGTGAGAAAGCCTAATGGACGCGCGGAAGTTTTTAGCAGAGTTTGAGCATATTGCTAATGCGCCAGGTGGAGTGAAAAAACTACGTGAGCTGGTTATTCAGTTAGCTGTCTCAGGCCGTCTTGTAGAGCGAATTGCATCAGAATCACATGTTTCTAAGACAATTGATACAGCCGCTCTTTTGCGCCGAGACTACATAGCTAAGCTAGCCTGGATTTCTCACGGGGTATAAAAGAAAGCGGCTGAAAGTGTTAACGTTTCAGGGCCTTACACCAAAAACCAACACCAACCGCCGCTTCCAAAATGGTACCTGAAAAACTGACCTTCTCGCCACTCTCACGCCGGCAAATTGAAGCCGATTTCTCTGGGGGCCACATCACCTCCGATGCTGGATTGCTCTTGCTACGGGAAGTCGATAAACAACATCGTCTGACGCACCGCTTGGCCTCCGTGCTTCATGATCCCCGCGCACCGGAACAGGTTCGTCACAAGCTCGACACTCTGGTGCGTCAGCGGGTGTTCGGTGTCGCCGCGGGCTACGAAGATTTTAACGACCATGAGGCCCTACGTTACGACCAAGCGCTTCAGACCGCGCTAGGTGAAGATGAAGTCTTGGCGGGTAAGTCTACACTGTGTCGGAGCGAGCAGAAGGTAGACCGGCAAGCGATGGTGAAGGCCCATGCGTTACTGTGGCATCACTTCATTGAGCAGCATGACCAACCCCCCAAGGAAATCGTGCTGGACTTTGATGGCACCGATATTCCCGTGCACGGCGAGCAACCCGGGAAGTTCTTTAACCGCTATTATGATCACCACTGCTACTTCCCGCTGTATGTCTTCTGTGGCCGCCATCTGCTAGTGAGCTATCTGCGTACCAGTGACCACAGCGACAGCCATCACAGCTGGGCCATCCTGGCGTTACTGGTGCGCTTTATCCGCCAGTACTGGCCCGATACGCGCATTGTGTTACGAGGTGATAGTCACTTTTGTCGCCCCCGGATGCTGAACTGGTGCGATCGGCATCACGTTGACTATATCGTGGGTATCGGTAAGAACAGTCGGCTGCTCAAGGAAGTGGACGTGCCCATGATGCTGGTGCGCAAGACCCAATGGCAGGTGGGAGGCAAAGTGGCAGAGACGTTCCGCTTCCCGTATCAAGCACACTCTTGGAAATACCCACGCTGGGTGGTCGCTCGTCTAGAAGAAAGCGAGCTGGGCTCCAATCCCCGATTTATCATCAGCTCCCGTTACGACGACGGCTTCAAGCTTTACTACGAGCAGTATTGTGCTCGGGGCGACATGGAAAACCGAATCAAGGATCAACAACTGAGCCTGTTTGCTGACCGGACCTCCAGTACGCACTGGTGGGCCAATCAGTGGCGGCTGATCTTATCGGGCTTCGCCTATACGCTGTTCGAGCGCTTACGTACTTACCTGAAGAAGACCCCTTTTGAGCGCATGAGCCCAAGCAACCTGAGGCTCAAACTCATCAAAGTGGGCGCGGTCATCATCCGCAATACGCGCCGAATCCGGGTGTTGATGAGTGACAGCTACCCCTATAAAGCGCAACTATCCGATCTCGTCAGGCGGTTGGTGCCGAACTGAATGCGCGGGCGCCCCCGGCCCGACGCAATGGGGGAAAGGGGGAAGTGTATCTGAACGACGGAAAGTGGTTAAAAAGTAGGCAATTTAAGATGTACCAATAGGTTTTTAATAGCATGGCGGCCTGGGTGCGGTACTTGCTGAGGTGCTATGAGAAATCCGGGCTAGGTTTGCGCGAAACTAAAATGCAGCCACAATTGCATGTTCAGCCCTTTACTATTCCCAAACATTGGCAGTGGACTCGCCTCGAAAAAATCTGCTTGTACATTCAAAGAGGTAAAAGCCCCAAGTATGCAGTTAAAGGCTCGACTTATGTAGTTTCACAAAAATGTGTGAAATGGACTGGATTTGATATTTCACCCGCGCGCTTTGTTGCAGATGACGCTTTGAGCTCTTACAGCAAAGAGCGATTTCTATGCACAGGTGACTTATTATGGAACTCTACGGGGACTGGCACTGCTGGTCGAGTCGCGATTTATCAGCCTGACGAATATGTATCAGCCGTAGCGGATTCGCATATTACAGTTCTTCGTCTTGCAAATTGCTCCCCACGCTACATATGGTGTGTAATTGCTTCGCCTTGGGTGCAGTTGCGTATTGATCCATCTCATTCAAATTCTTTAGTCTCCGGCACTACGCAACAAGTGGAATTAAATACAAGTATAGCTAGGGGGCTGCCTATTCCTCTTCCTCCAATCCAAGAACAACATCGCATCGTAGCTAAAGTTGATGAATTAATGGGTCTGTGTGACAAACTTGAAGAGCAACATCAGGCCCGACGCAAGCTGCAAAACAACCTACGTCAGTCCACTCTGCAATCTGTCACTAAAGCAAGCAGTCCGCAAGAGCTGCAAATTACTGGAGCCCGTCTGACTGACATATTCGGAGAATTGTTTAGTGCGCCTGAGGATGTGAATGAGTTTGTCTCAGAGCTCAAAAATATGGCCGTCCATGGTTTGCTTTTGTCTCCATCTACATCACTTCCGCCCGTGGATGAGGCTATCGCCGATTGCGATAGCCTGCGTGATCAATATCTTACATCAGGTCTAATGCGACGTCAGAAAGTCATACCTATCAAAGATCCTGGCATTTCATATCCCTCGCATTGGGGGATTACACCATTTGATAAAGTGGCTGTCGTTATCGGCGGTGTGACTAAAGGTCGAGATTTGCGCGGGCGTGATGTTGTGAATTGTCCATATCTGACAGTAGCGAATGTTCAGCGCGGTTTTTTTAAACTAGCTGAGCTGAAGACAATCCAGATTGGCAAGACTGAGATTAATAAGTATCTAGTGAAAGAAGGTGACTTACTTATCACTGAGGGGGGGGATTGGGACAAAGTAGGACGTACAGCCATTTGGCGAGGTGAAGTGGAAAATTGCCTCCATCAGAACCATGTGTTTAAGGCACGCGTTCCTTCGCTATCCTTACTTAACGAATGGGTTGAGCTTGTATTTAATTCAGGTGTAGGCCGTGATTATTTCGCAGGAGCTTCAAAGCAAACAACTAATCTGGCGTCGATTAACATGACGCAGCTTCGAAGCTTCCCATTGCCGATTCCTCCACTTGATGAACAGCGAGATATTTTGGCAAAACTGAATGCGCTGACGGAGCAAGCCGACTTATGGTACCAACAGTTGGAAAGAAAACATCGTCTGTCAGGGTTGCTCGCTGAGGCGTCTGTAGCTGCCTTCACTGGGATTGCCATCGAACAAGGAGAAGAACCGATGAAAGCCCCGAAAACCGAATTAATCGCTCCGCTGCGCTTGGGCATAATACCTGATATCAAAGACCAGGCGCCATTAGCCACTATTTTGGCTCGTCAGAATAGTGAGATGGAAGCAAAAGATTTGTGGCAGCACTGGGGGCTGGATAAATCTATTGATGAGTTTTATGCCCAATTAAAAGCCGAGGTAGCTAGCGGCTGGATTGTAGAGCCAGTTGTTCTAAGAGTGCGCGAAAACTTAGATATTGACATACTTCCGTCGGAACTAAAGCCTTATGCTCAGCTGGCTAGGCTGTTAAAAAAAACCGGCAAGTTGTACGAAAATGAATTATGTACACTCTTTGACCGAGAAATTGATGTCTTCAGAAAGCAATTAAAAACTGAAATCGAAAATAATTGGATAGTGAAAGAATCTGCCGCAGAGATGAAAATTGTTTTAGTTGCAAAGGAGATAGTTTGAGATGCAGTTACGGAGTATTTGTATCCCCGTTTTTCGTAACCTGCGCAATCTTGACATTAAATTCGATTCGCACCTACAACCTACTGACGGAGCACCAGCCGATTTACAGCTAAAGCCCATCCGGAGTCATGCTCTGATTGGCCAAAACGGCACAGGTAAGTCTAACTTGATCGAAGCGCTCATCACTATCTTTCGTGATGTGGATCTGGATCGTGAAGCGTCTTTCGACTACACGCTTGAGTACAATATTCGTGAACACATTGTTCGTATCGAAGCTAATACCTCTAAACAGAAGCTTCCATTTGTTTGGGTGAATGGAGAGGTGGAGACTCAAAAATTTTTGGTTAAGCATGCTCGGGAGTATTTGCCTTCGCATGTTTTTGTTTATTACTCGGGTAAGAACGAGCGCATCGAAACGCTATTTCGCTCTCATCAAGAGCGCTACAAACAACTGCTACGACAGGATAATGACGACCTTGTGCGTCGACTGTTTTACTGTCGAGGTGGTCATAGCCAGTTAGTGCTCTTGGCCTGCCTACTGTCAGATGACCCCGTGTTCAGGAAACTGCTGGATAATCTAAACATTGAGTATATCGAATCTGCCCTTTTTGTACTCAAAAAACCTTATGCAGCCCGCGATTTAGATGAAAAAGATATAGCTTTGGGTGACCCGAGATTTTGGCATCGCCGTGGCACGGTTGTGAATGATTTCTTGGATAAGTTATGGCAAGTGTCATGGGCGCCTGTGCAAGAAACCAAGCAAGTTGTAATAGATTTTCGTCGCAAGCCAGAAAAACAAGAGTTGCTATATCTGTACGTTCCTGATCGAGGAAAACTAAAAAAACTGGGTGAACTTGTGGGCACACCGGAGCGGTTCTTCCGCTATGCGGAGGCCGCCTACATTGGCGATTTACTGGAAGAAGTTAGGATTACAGTAAAAAAGCGTAAAGGACATGGCGGCAATATGGATTTTAAGCAGCTATCAGAAGGCGAGCTGCAAATGCTTACCGTTTTAGGCCTGATGCGTATTACCCGTGAAGACCATTGTCTTTTCTTACTCGACGAACCTGATACGCACTTAAACCCAATCTGGAAGCTACGCTACTTTGATGACATAGAAGGCGTGCTAGCCCGGATTTCTCATAGCACCTCAGCAAGTACCGCACCCAGGCCGCCATGCTATTAAAAACCTATTGGTACATCTTAAATTGCCTACTTTTTAACCACTTTCCGTCGTTCAGATACACTTCCCCCTTTCCCCCATTGCGTCGGGCCGGGGGCGCCCGCGCATTCAGTTCGGCACCAACCGCCTGACGAGATCGGATAGTTGCGCTTTATAGGGGTAGCTGTCACTCATCAACACCCGGATTCGGCGCGTATTGCGGATGATGACCGCGCCCACTTTGATGAGTTTGAGCCTCAGGTTGCTTGGGCTCATGCGCTCAAAAGGGGTCTTCTTCAGGTAAGTACGTAAGCGCTCGAACAGCGTATAGGCGAAGCCCGATAAGATCAGCCGCCACTGATTGGCCCACCAGTGCGTACTGGAGGTCCGGTCAGCAAACAGGCTCAGTTGTTGATCCTTGATTCGGTTTTCCATGTCGCCCCGAGCACAATACTGCTCGTAGTAAAGCTTGAAGCCGTCGTCGTAACGGGAGCTGATGATAAATCGGGGATTGGAGCCCAGCTCGCTTTCTTCTAGACGAGCGACCACCCAGCGTGGGTATTTCCAAGAGTGTGCTTGATACGGGAAGCGGAACGTCTCTGCCACTTTGCCTCCCACCTGCCATTGGGTCTTGCGCACCAGCATCATGGGCACGTCCACTTCCTTGAGCAGCCGACTGTTCTTACCGATACCCACGATATAGTCAACGTGATGCCGATCGCACCAGTTCAGCATCCGGGGGCGACAAAAGTGACTATCACCTCGTAACACAATGCGCGTATCGGGCCAGTACTGGCGGATAAAGCGCACCAGTAACGCCAGGATGGCCCAGCTGTGATGGCTGTCGCTGTGGTCACTGGTACGCAGATAGCTCACTAGCAGATGGCGGCCACAGAAGACATACAGCGGGAAGTAGCAGTGGTGATCATAATAGCGGTTAAAGAACTTCCCGGGTTGCTCGCCGTGCACGGGAATATCGGTGCCATCAAAGTCCAGCACGATTTCCTTGGGGGGTTGGTCATGCTGCTCAATGAAGTGATGCCACAGTAACGCATGGGCCTTCACCATCGCTTGCCGGTCTACCTTCTGCTCGCTCCGACACAGTGTAGACTTACCCGCCAAGACTTCATCTTCACCTAGCGCGGTCTGAAGCGCTTGGTCGTAACGTAGGGCCTCATGGTCGTTAAAATCTTCGTAGCCCGCGGCGACACCGAACACCCGCTGACGCACCAGAGTGTCGAGCTTGTGACGAACCTGTTCCGGTGCGCGGGGATCATGAAGCACGGAGGCCAAGCGGTGCGTCAGACGATGTTGTTTATCGACTTCCCGTAGCAAGAGCAATCCAGCATCGGAGGTGATGTGGCCCCCAGAGAAATCGGCTTCAATTTGCCGGCGTGAGAGTGGCGAGAAGGTCAGTTTTTCAGGTACCATTTTGGAAGCGGCGGTTGGTGTTGGTTTTTGGTGTAAGGCCCTGAAACGTTAACACTTTCAGCCGCTTTCTTTTATACCCCGTGAGAAATCCAGGCTAGATGCTGATGATGATAGGAGTTTGCGAGGAGAGTCGCAGACTCTTATCACTACCCACGATCCGATAATGTTGGGAGGCTTGCGGCGCGAGCAGGTTCGCATTTTGAGCCGTGATGGGGAAAGTACAAGAGTGGATACACCTCATGAGCACCCTCAGGGGATGGGTGTGGCTGGCTTGTTGAAAAGTGAACTGTTTGGTCTTCCCTCAACTCTAGATCAGCAGACTTTGAGCGATCTAGAAAGACGCAATGAACTTTTAGCAAAAAAAGCCAACAAGGGTTTAGCCGGAAGCGAAGTAGAAGAATTGGAACGCCTTCGCAACCACTTAGAGGAGCTAGGCTTTTCGCGCGAGTACCGCGATCCGATGTATCAATTGTTTGTGCAAAAAATGTACGAGGTTAAGTCGAAGCCTATTAACCAGCTCTTAACTCCTGATGAATTGGCTGAGCAGGAAATCCTGGCTACCAACATTATAAAAAACTTGGTGTCGTCGAAACGCAAGGGCGATCTGGCGGAGCTTGCCAGATTATTGAAACAAGAGGTGAATGAGTAGTGCGTAAAATTCTCATACCTAAGGGACAAACTCCTCCACTTGACTGGTTATCCGAGGCAGATAGAGTAACCGTTGGCCTAGGTGAAGCAACAAATGAAGACGAGCGTGATGAACTCATTGAAAAATACGCTAGACTTTGGCGAGATGACCGTGTTCGTGACTGGTTGCTAGGTTTATTTAATAATAAGTGCTGGTATACGGAGTCAAAGGAGGGAGTGTCAGCTTACCATGTTGACCATTTCCGTCCGAAGGGTAAAGTGACTGACATAGGGCGTCTAAATCCTGAAGCAGGCTATTGGTGGTTAGCTTTTAAATGGACGAATTATCGAATTTGTGGCCAACTCATAAACGTAAAAAAAAGTGATGTTTTTCCTCTGGTGAATGGGCATCGGGCCACATATGATATGCCCGAGAGTCTAGAACTTGAAGCCCCGACTTTAATCGATCCTACCACCAATGACGCTCGTCTGATTAGCTTTGAAATGGATGAGGATGGTTGTAGAGCCGTGCCCATGCCTGGAGCTGAAGAGGAGGACTGTCTTCGTGTTGACGCAACAATTGAAATCATTGGGCTCAATCGCCTAGACAGACTAAACCAAAAGAGAGCAGATGTTTGGCGTTATTGCCAAGAAAAGATAGCTAGCTACGAGTCATATGCACAAGCTCCTCTTGCATTGAAACAACTTCATCGTGCACTTATTCTTAATGATCTTAGAGAATGCGTAAAGTATGAAAGCGAGCTGTCCTCCGTAGCAGAAGCTTGCATTCGAAAACTAGGGAATGAGGTTATAAAAGCGCAGGTTATGGATAGGGGATGAGTTATAACTACCCCTTAATTTTAATAAAATGGATCCTGAAAGTGTAACTCCGTCGAATTAGAATCGAACTGAAACTAGCTTTAAAAATTATGCATGGTTACATGCTCGGTATGTTTAAATAGCCGGATTGCTATTCCTCTTCTGGAAAGTGGTGATAATAGATCACTTAGTTAATTTATATTATTCTACTCGGTAGGCTTTGTGCGAAAAAACTTATCCTTTATTTTATCTGTGCATTAGCGGCATAGGTGTAAAAGAGATGGCCGGACGTTACGGGGCATCTGATGAGGGTTGGAGCTAGATTGAAGATATTGTGTGCCTCTTAAGCCCATAGGCAGACCCAAGCGTGAGTTTGATTGGTTTTTTTAGTATGAGAATAAATACGTTGAAATTATTGGGGAATATAATTCTGTATTCTTCCTGATATGATTTTCCAACTTTGTTTCTGGTTTAATTGTTGTCGGTTGATAGATGAATTAAAACATTTTTAGTTAGAGGTTTGGTTTTCGCCGTTAAAGTTGTAATGGTTCTACCTATATCTACTAACCTGGCCTCCTCCTTAGATTAGTACCACTCGCTCAATGAGATACTTCATCTTCCGAGCATACTCAACAGATGGTAGGTAATGGAGCGCAATATGCGAACCTGGTTAAAATTGACTCGCCGCGATTGAGAGGAAGTATACCCTTGCTGATACTGGCTAGTGCAATGACTCAAATGCCTTGTCGACGAAGCCACAGACGAGAAACTGTCGGCGTTTGCCCTTGGGCCAAAAGAGGAGCTCTGACCCAGCCGCTATGTGCTTTACTATCAGCACCTGTTATTCACGGAGGAAACATCCATGGCCATAGGCGGCTTGATAGGATTACTGGATGACATTGCCGCATTGGCGAAGTTGACCGCAGCATCACTGGACGATGTGAGTGCCGCCGCTGGGCGTGCGACGGCGAAGGCGGCCGGGGTGGTGGTGGATGATACGGCGGTGACGCCGCAATATTTGCAGGGGGTGGCAGCAGCACGTGAACTGTCGCTTGTGAAGCAGATCGCGCTGGGCTCTATCCGCAACAAGCTGATTTTTATTCTGCCGGTGGCGCTGCTGCTGAATCACTTTTTGCCCGCGCTATTGCCAATCATCCTGATGGTGGGCGGTACCTACTTGGCCTTTGAAGGCGCGGAGAAAGTCTGGCACAAGCTTTCCGGCAAGCATGACGACGACAAGCCAGCGGTAGAGCAGGGGCCGGAAGCCGAGAAAAAGATCGTGAGTGGTGCCATTCGGACCGACCTGATTCTGTCTGCTGAAATCATGGTGATCGCGCTGGCCACGGTCTCTCATCAGGGGTTCTGGTCACAGCTGGCGAGCCTGGTAGTGGTCGCGTTTTTCATCACCATTCTGGTGTATGGCGTGGTTGCGCTGTTGATCAGGATGGATGATATCGGCCTGAAGCTCGCCCAGCGGGATAGTTCAGGAATGCAGACTCTGGGCCGTGGGCTGGTGACGGCCATGCCCAAGGTGCTAGCGACCATCTCGGTCGTGGGCACCGTCGCCATGCTCTGGGTGGGTGGGCATATCCTGATGGTCAATCTGGGTGCCGATGGCACGGGTTGGTTCAACGCGCCCTATGAGTGGGTACACCATATTGAGCTAGGCATTAGCGAGGCCACCGGTGCCTTGGGCGGCACGCTGGGCTGGAGCTTCAATACGCTGTGCTCGGCGGTGATTGGCTTTTTGGTGGGCTCGGTAGTGGTGGGGGCGCTGCACCTCATTCCCACCAAGAAGGCGCATGCCGAGTAGGTGCGCGCCGGGAAGTAAGTATTAGGCATCTAAATGCCCGCCATCAAGGCGGGCATTTTTGTGAGATAGGGGGGGTATGTCCCGTGACCTTACTCTGCCACCGCCGCTGAATATTGCTGACCGGCGCTCGCCCAGGCAATGACGGCCAAGCCTAAAGCGATCAACGAAAGGATGGCGCCCGCCCAGTTTGGAGAGGCCAAACCGAACCCGGCGGCAATCGTCGCACCACCCACCCATGCGCCGATAGCATTACCCAGGTTGAACATACCGATGTTCACCGACGCTGCCATGGTGGGTGCGCCTGCTTGGCTGGCACGGTCCATCACCAGTTTCTGGATTGGGGAGACGGTGGCGAAGCCAAAGGCGGCCATAAGGAAGACAGAGGCCGAGGCCACAACGCTGTTCCCAACGCCGAGCCAGAAGACGAAAAGTACCGCCGCCTGCGCGGCAAGGGTCACAAACAGCGTTCCGAAAAGCGAACGGTCAGCAAAGCGACCACCTATCCAGTTGCCAACCGCCAGACCCAACCCGAACAGAACCATCAGTTTTGCCACACCGGTGTCGGTAAACCCTGCCTCTTCGACCATCATCGGGGCGATGTAGGTAATAGAGGTAAAGAAGGCGGCAGGGCCGAAGACGGTAATGCCCATGGCGAGCAGAACCTGTGGGTCTGCGAAGGCACGTAGTTCACTCTTCAAGGCGATGGCCTTGCCCGCTTTGATGGGGGGCACAAGTATCGCGATGCTGAGGACGGTGATAAGACCGATCCCGGCGATCAACCAGAACACTAGCCGCCAGCTGTAGGCTTGCGCGAGCCAGGTGCCAGCAGGAACGCCGAATAGGTTGGCCATCGTGAGCCCGGAGAACATGAAGGCGATAGCACTTGCTTGACGGTCTTTCGCGACCAGCGAGGCGGCGATGATGGAGCCCATACCGAAGAAAGTGCCGTGGTTGAACGCCGTTAAAATACGGCCCGCCAGCGCGATGGGGAGCGTCGGCGCCACTGCCGTGATTATGTTACCTAGCGTGAAGATGAGGGCTAGGCTAATTAGCATCGTTTTACGTGGCACCTTGGCGCCTAGAATCGTCAGGATGGGCGCACCTACGAACACGCCTAATGCGTAGGTGGTGGCCATTAACCCTGACGTGGGTATATCGACGCCGAAATCCCTGGCGATTTGGGGAAGGATGCCAGCGACGACGAATTCCGTCATTCCGATACCGAATGCGCCAATCGCTAACGCGAAAAGTGCTAATGGCATAATATTGTCTCCGTAAATGATATTTTCAATCGAATGTGGTTCGGTTATATTTATTTTATTGAAAATAATATTCGGAGGTAAAACGATAATGGTGCCGTCAGATAAAGAAACAGATGCTATTCGGCAGATAAAGCATCATCCGGCTGAACTTGATTCAATTGACCGAAAAATATTAGGCGCGCTCGCCGAAGATGCGTCGCGTAGCTACGCTGAACTCAGCAAAATCGTGCACCTGTCTGCCCCCGCTGTGCATGACCGTGTAAAAAGGCTTAAGCGCGATGGGGTCATCAAGGGCACCGTCGCCATTCTTGACGGCTGCAAGCTTGGCCGAACGCTGCTGACTTTCCTGTTAGTGGATACCAGTAGCTACAGCGCCACACGCAAGCTACTGGCCTTTGCCGACAGACCCGAAGTAGAAGAGCTGCACACCGTGGCAGGAGATGGCTGTGTGCTCATTAAAGTGCGTGCGGCTAACACTGAATCTCTCGAAGACTTCCTGATGGAGATTCAGAGCCTTGAAGGCGTCAGGTCTGTCCGCAGCTACATTGCACTTTCCACCTTCCTGGAAAGAGGCCCATCGCCAGATTAGGTAGCCCGCTCGATAGCATGATGGAAGGGGGGCGACCTTGGCGTAATGCTTTTCCAGCGCCGTCATCGCCGTGTGTTTCTTACTCGTGAAGGGCGTGAGTTTGGCCGTACGGTCTCCCAGGCGCTGCTCGGCGACCCAAATGATAAGCGCGTTGTGTTGTTCTGCCAGTTGTGCGAAGCGTTCTATTGGCTGATGCCAAAGCTGGCTGACTTCAATCGTCGCTATCCTGACATTGAGATACAGCTGGCGACGTCGACACGGCCGATTACCGAATTTAGTGGTAGCTTCGACATTGCGCTGCAAACCAACGGAAGGCCTAGCGGGAGCCATCTGAAGTGGCTGAACTGCGTATTGAAGGTAAGCGCTGATCCTTGCTTTCATTTCCGTATTCCCGCTTCACACATAAAACGAAAGGGCAGTCCAAGTGACTGCCCTTTCCTGCTTGATGGCGCTTGGGGTGGCCATCGACCGTGGCTGTTTTTCACGGCTGGCGAGAGTTTCCTTTCTTTACTGACAGGCCTCCGCGACGGCATCGCCATCAGTAGAGACAGTAGGCCGCGTTCTCACGCCGACGAGCACCAGGGCGGCAGCGGCCAGCAACAGCGTGCCGGCGGTTGCAAACACGCCCAGCACGCCGCTGATATCGAACATCACGCCACCGATGGCGGCCCCCAGGGCGATTGCCAGTTGTATCGAAGCGACGATGAGACCACCACCGCTTTCGGCTTCGTCCGGCACGACACGGGTGATCCAGGTCGACCAGGCGACTGGCACGGCGCCGAAGGCTAAGCCCCACAGCGCCACCATGACGATATCGGTGCCCATCGAGTAACCGCCCAGTGTGGCCAGCAACCAGCCCAGCACCCCCATGATCAGCGGCATCAGCAGCAGCGTCAGGCGCAGGCTACGCTCCAGCAGGTAACCCGCGGCCAGCGTGCCTACGAAGTTAGCGACTCCGAACGCCAGCAGGGTCGAGGAGAGCTCGTTGATACCCATCCGGGATATGCCTTCGAGAAACGGCCGTACATAGGTAAAGAAGGCGAAATGGCCGCAGAACACAAGCAGAAGGGCGACGATGCCGGCCGCCATGCCTGGCCGCTTGATGACGCTCACCAGCGTGCCGAGCGGCGTCGGGCGTCCGGGTGCCATCCGCGGTAGAGTGAAGTACTGCAGCACCAGCGTCAGCACCGAGAGTGCCGTCGTCAGCAGAAAAACATTGCGCCAGCCGATCATGTCGCCGAGATAGCTGCCCAACGCTGCGGCGCTGATGGTGGCAATGGGCACGCCAGCGAACAGCAACGACAGCGCGCGCGGCACGTCATGTTCCGACACCAGCCGCATGACTGTGGCGACAGAGAGCGCCCAGAACCCGCCCAGCGCTACCCCGAGTAGTACCCGCCCGACCAGCAACCAGGCTAGATGCGGCGCGAATGCGACGATCAGGTTAGCGGCGATCATCAGCACGGAGAACGCCAGCAGCACGTGGCGACGGTCGAGTCGCTGTGTGACGGAGGTCACCAGTAAGCCGGCAAGCAGCGCCACCACAGCGGTGACCGTGACAGCCTGTCCGGCCTGCCCTGCGCTGATCATCAGCGAATCTGCCATCGGTGTCAGCAGGCTGGCCGGCAGAAATTCAGCCATCACTAGGCTGAACACGCCCATCGTCAGCGAAAACACGGCGGTCCAGCGCGATGGGGTCTGCGACTCGTGTGTCGAGTGTTGAGATTCGTATGCCGTCATTTCGATACTTCCGATTAATACTTGGGATGACGCGTAGGTTAAAGTATTACCTCAAGACCCTCTATCACTATGAGTACGGTATGTTTGATAAAACGTCCGAAAGTTTCGCCACTGTCGGCTCTGAGATCAGCTCCAGCGAATGGATCAACGAATTGATGCTTGGCATGCGCTTGTCCGGGTTGAGCTATCGGCATGTCCAGGTAGCGCCGCCCTTTGGCATTCGTTTCGATACCGACGCCAGTTGTGCGCAATTTCACTTTATTGCCCGGGGGGCCGTCATCCTGCGGCTCGGCGGTGAGGAACAGATTCTGGAGACCGGCGATGCCATACTCCTGCCTCGCGGCGGCGAGCACTGCCTGCTTTCTTCGCCCGAGGTGATGAGTCGCGACATCGAACAGATCGACTCACTGCCGGTGTGTGATAACTTCAGTTGCGTCAACGAGTGCCCGGACACTGCTGATGGCGCTCCATCGGTGCGTCTATTCAGCGGCTTCATGCAGTTCGATCTCGGTGGTATGCAACCGCTGGTCTCGATGATGCCTGACGTCATGCATGTGGGGACGCTGCTGTCGCGCTATCCGGAGGTGTTGCCGATGCTGGAAGCGATGGCGCGTGAAGCGAGTCTCAAACGGGCCGGTTCTGCTGGCATCCTCTCCCGGTTGGCGGATGTGGTAGCCGCCAGCATCGTGCGAGGCTGGGTTGAGAGTGGCTGCGGTGATATCGGTGGCTGGGTCGAGGCGCTGCGCGATCCGCGTCTGGGCAAAGTCATAGCCGCCGTCCACCGCGAGCCCGGGCGTGACTGGACAGTGGCCACCATGGCAGCGGAGGCGGGCAGCTCGCGCTCGGTGTTCGCCGAACGCTTCCGCAGCTCACTGGGTATCTCGCCGCTCGGCTATGTCACCCAACTGCGTATGCGCTTGGCCACGCGATGGATTGCCGAGCGGCAGCTATCCATTGATCAGATCGCCTGGCGCCTGGGCTACGGCTCTCAGGCCGCCTTTAGTCGCGCTTTCAAGCGGTCGACTGGTCAGACACCGGGAAGGTTGAAACACGGCCAAGCGCCCGGTTCAAGCGTGGCACGCCTAGGCCAGTAGTCGTTTTGGCGGGTGATCGTGGTGTCGCTCGACGGTCCATCAGCTCAACAGTTTGGTGGAGGATAAAGACATGTTGGCAGAAAATTTGGAAAACTGGGCTCAGCAAGAACGTCAGGAAGGCGAAAAGCTGGGTATTGAGAAAACAGCTCGTAATCTGCTCAAGCTTCCCGGTCCCGGTCATATCGCTCCATGGCAGGGAAAGGCGGCAGCCAATGTTCGCGGCGAATGTTCCAAAGCTCATACGTCGGTTTTAATTGATTCGGAGCATCAAGGGCACCAAGGTGTATTTCGATTTCTTCCTCGCTTACCGCAAAAACCGACGAACCACATGTCGAACAGAAGTAACGCCCCTGATAACTCTGCGGTTCGCCTTCGATAATGACAGCTTGCTTGGGATAAACAGCAGCCGCATAGAAAAGCGCCCCATGATGCTTACGACAATCCATACAGTGGCAAATACCTACCCGAAGCGGCTCGCCATTGGCTATGATTCTGATCTTGCCGCAGAGACAGCCACCCGTTAGTTGCTCCATTGCCAATCTCCAGAAAATTCATACCTTCTGAATTCAAAGTAGGTGGCACTTTCGGTTTTGTCTCGCCGCCGTCTCGTTTGTATCTCGTTTACAAGCAGGCGCGGATAGTAAGCTGGTAAATCGCCTTTCTGTGGTTCTTTAAAAAATAGATAATTTGTGAACCATGAGTACACATAAAGAAGAAATACTAAAGAGAGTACTTGAAGCCATCCCTTCAGGGTTCATGGTGCGACACCGCATACGCGGGATTTGGCAGAGCTGAGTGATGTTTAACCACTCCCCGCCACAATCAACATCGTCGCAACAATAGACAATGCGATCCCTATCATACTGATACCGCTAACTGCCTCCTTGCGAACCAGTGAGCCGAAAACGACCGGTATTAGCGGGTACATCGACACAATCACAATGCTGATAATGGTGAGTTGTCCTTGGCGTGATAGCGCATAGAGCGTAAGCCCTAGCGCGCTGATACCGCCCGCCATCGTTGCGAAAAGTGGAAAGCGGTTTTGTGCTGGCTTTGCGCGTTGGTAAAACGGCAGTAAACACAGGCCTCCGCTTAGCATGCATAGGGCGATGCCATACAGCGCCGCATAGTCGGGCACCAGCCCAAGAAAGTGCAATTGCAGAGCAAACCCCAAGCCTGCACCTAACCCCAAAAGTAGGCCCGTTTTGGTTATGCTGCCCATCTGCCCTTTATTTATTCGACCTCCGCCCGCCGTTAACCAGATAGCGGGCAGGGCGAGCATCACGCCGAGCCATACCCAGGCGTTGGGCCGCTCGCCAAGAAATACCAAAGAGAGCACAAGGGCGATCGTCACCATCGAGACAGCGCTAACAGGCACTACGATAGCAAAGGGAGCCTGCGATAAGCCTTTATAAAGCAGCAACGCGCCCAGAGCCGAGCCAAGGCCAGCGACCGCGCCCCCTCTCCAGGCATCTGGCTCCCATGTGAAAAAGAGCAGCGCACCTGCAAGGCTGATAAGCGCCCCGCCCAAATGCGTGTAAAAACCAATATTAAGCGGCGGATAAAAACGGGCGAGCAAGCCATTGATAAAGTGTGTACTGCCGAGCAACAACATGGCGCTTAGTGCCAGAATGATGGACATGGGATTTCCAGGTCAGGATGATAAATGAAAGGCCAGCATAGAAGGCGCTAGTGCGCGGCTGGAAACTCGGTTCGCTCATGGTCGTTATGAGGGGGAGTGATGATAAGAGGTGCCGATATATCTATTGCTCAGCTGCGTGTGCTGCTTGTGGTAGCGGAAGAGCAATCCTATACCCGCGCGGCGGCGCGTCTTGGTGTTAGCCAATCTGGCGTAAGTCACTCAATGAAGGCATTGGAAAAGCTGGCGGGTGGCCCGCTCATCACAAAAGCGGCGGAAAGGTGGGATATGACTGCTTTAGGCGAGTTAGCGCTTGCTAGTGCCAGAAAGGTTGTGGGAGAGCTTGAGGTATTGAGCCAGCAAGTGGCCCAGTTCCATAATGAAGTGGATGAAACGCTGAAAATAGGCGTTATTCCAAGTGTGCTAACGGGCTGGTTATCGCCATACCTTTCTAGCTTAACGAGCCGCTATCCTGATGCCATTAGCCTTGTGCTTGAAGGCATGGAAGAAGAGATAAAGGAATGGGTGGAAGGCGGTGTGGTTGATATGGGCATAACCACCGATGTGACGCAGCTTAATCTCACCTACTGGTGTGAGCACTTCGATTGGCAGCTATTAAAGAAGGATGAAATCGTTGCCGTTCTACCCGAGAACCATTCACTCAGCAAACAAGCTAGCGTTACGGTAGCGGAGCTTGCCGATCATCCGCTGATTATGTCGTCAGGGGGTTGTGAGGCGCTTATTCAGCAGATATTTGCTCACTCATTGGAGGAAGTCGATACTTTTCAGGTGGATTTTTGGGTACGCGATACGCGCACGCTGTTGCAGATGGTTGCTGGCGATGTCGGTGTTAGCCTAGTGCCCACATTGGCGTTAAACAATAAGCCAGTGGGAAATGTGGTATCGCTGCCGTTATCTCCTCAACGTGACCGGAACCTGATTGCCTTTTGGGCTAAACGGCAGCCGCTTAATCCTGTGGGTAAGCAGCTTTTGAAGGAGTGTTGATGATCAATTCGGCAGGAAATAGGAAACGATATCCATCTCTTTATGAGGAATGCCGATGATTTCAATGCATTCATGGCCAACCAGATAAAAAATAACGTGCTGGCCTTGAGGGTAGCTGAAATAACCCTCTTTGATATCCGAGCGATGTTTTCCTAGCAGAGGATTTTCTGCGAGCCAGTGAAACCGTTTTTCAAAATCCCTTAGATAGGTATTCCGTTGGTTCTTGCCCCACTGCCATTCCGTATAGCGGCCGATATCTTTTAAATCGTCCCTCGCTCTCGGTGTGACACGGAATGTGGGCATTACGCTTCTCTATCCAAGTCGTTGATTAATGCATCCATTGAGAAATCGTCCACGAATTCACCGGCGCTAGCCTGCTCTGCACCTTGGGCTAGATGCGTACGTAGCGCCTCAAGTTTGCTTTTGCGTTCTTCCATGGCACGTAACGCATCACGCACAACCTCACTTGCGGAGCCGTAGCGACCGCTAGAGATTTCGTTTTTGATAAAGACTTCCCAGTGCTCTCCTAGGCTAAGGCTAGTCGTTGCCATGATGCGCTTCCTATATTCAAAAGTAATAAATATGAATATATGTGTGGCTTGGAAGAAAGGCAAGAGGGCAGACCAGTGAACGCCCTTTCTGGTCTTGCTGCTGAAGATGGCAGACATTCTCCACGCCATGAAACCCAATACCGATGATTACGGTATGTCTTGAAACGGTCGCGCTAACACCTGCAACAACTGCTTTTTACTCCTCCTATTAACGATTAGCCGCCCGAACAAAAGTGCTGGGAGATTGGCCGAGCACCTTGCGAAACATGCTGGAGAAAGCGGCCGGGCTGTCGTAGCCGAGTTCCAGTGCGGTTCGGGTAACGGAGTTGCCGGAGAGCAGCCTGGGAATTGCCGCCATCAGGCAGGCTTGCTGGCGCCATACGCCAAAAGAGAGTCCGGTCTGCTGACGGAACAGGCGATTGAAGGTGCGCTGACTGCAATGCAACTGCCGGGCCCACGCTTCGGGAAGGGTGTGAATGCTCGGTTGGCAAAGAAACTCTCTGCACAGGTTGGCGAGCGGAAGGTCATGGGGCAGGGGCGCAAACAGTGGCAGGGCCTGAGCCTGTTCCAGTTCGCATAGGAGTAGTTGAGCCAGGGCTCCGTCGCGGCCGTTTTCATCATAGAGGGCGGGAATGTGGGCGGAAGCCAACAGCAGGTGATGCAGGAGAGGCGTCACGACCAGCACCTCACAGCTGCTCGAATTGCGTGGCGCGA
Organism: Halomonas sp. NYA30; assembly: GCF_976980765.1. Taxonomy (NCBI): domain Bacteria; kingdom Pseudomonadati; phylum Pseudomonadota; class Gammaproteobacteria; order Oceanospirillales; family Halomonadaceae; genus Halomonas; species Halomonas sp. NYA30. The sequence goes on from NZ_OZ334477.1 coordinate 898,701, forward strand.
CATGGGGCTCGATATACAGGCTTCGGGTGCTCACCCCGTTCATACGCACTTGGTGCCGCTTGCCCGCAGGTAGCCAGACGCCGCTATAGGGCGGCACCATCCAGGTGCCGTCATCCGTGTTCACCTCCATCACGCCGGTCATGCCATAGAGAAACTGGGCACGGCGATGGGTATGGAAGCCCAGGAGGGTGCCGGGGCGGTAATCAGTGCCGATGGCTACCACGGGCCGTGCTACATGATCCACATCTGAAAGAGGCGTATTGAGCATTAGCGTTAACCTGGCTGAAACGCGTTGATGGTTGTCCGAATGACGAATGTCGGCCAATCCTCACCAGCATATAGTGCCTGCTGTTTCGTTTCATCAGGAGAGTGCCGGTGTATAGCGTATTGCTTCTTTGTGGCGGGGTGGCGGGAGTGACCACCGTGCTGTTCGGTTTCGGTGGCGGGTTCGTGGTGGTTCCCTTGCTGTATACCCTGCTGATTGCCGTCCATGGGCCGGATAGTGGTATCGGCCAAGCGGCCATGCATATCGCGGTGGCCACTTCGACGGCGTTGATGATATTTGCTGCTTCCCTGTCCACATGGCGCCACCACCAACGGCAGACCGTGCAATGGCACTTGGTGCGTCCGCTGGTGGGCTATATCGCCGTGGGCGCTGTGCTGGGCGCGACGGCTGCCGTGTCGTTAAGTGGCGAGTGGGTGCGCTGGGCGTTCATTGGTTATTTAGCTCTCACGATTGCGGATGCCATTTTGCGGCCCGGTTTTCTGCATCAGTCAGGGAGTGATGTGCGTCCTATGAGACGAGGGGTGACGGCGATGACGGGGACATTGATTGGTGCAGTGGCCGCCTTACTGGGCGTTGGCGGCAGCGTGATGACCGTACCGCTCATGCGTCGGAGAGGCGCGAGCATGACGGCAGCCACTGCGATGGCCAATCCGTTGTCGTTGCCCATGGCGGTGAGTGGCACCGCGACGTATGTGTTGTTGTCGGCAAATCACCCAGCGTTGGGGGACTGGTATGCCGGTTATTTGGATCTGCGCGCCTTGCTGGTACTCGCAGTGGGCTCATGGCTCGGTATCCGCCTGGCGTCGACCTGGATCGGGCGTATCACTGATCGTATGCATGCCAGGGTGTACCTGCTATTGCTGACCATGGTGCTGGTGGTGATGGCTTTTGTAGGTTGAAGCGGCCAATTTTTCTAGGCAGATATATTTGGCAGAATCAGGCTAATATTACACTGTATGAATAAACAGTTTTATGCTAAGGTTTACTTAACCTCTAATGGCGGGCGCGCTTGAGTCTCTCTTTTAGTATGGAAATATGAGTACTGCTGGATTGAGTGCTGCTTGCTTGGGAGGTGCTTGTTTTGGAGTGCAAGGCGCTGTATGTAAACCTGGGAGGCAACACTCATGAATGATCAGCAAATACAGATATTCACCAGCGAAGATGGTCAAGCCCACCTTGAGGTGACGCTGGAGCAAGAGACCGTTTGGTTAAGCCAAGCACAGATGGCAGAACTGTTTGGCAAAGATGTAAGAACCGTGAATGAACATATTGGTAATGTGTATTCAGAAGCTGAACTGGAGAAAGAGGCAACTATCCGGAAATTCCGGATAGTTCGCCAAGAGGGGAAGCGCCAAGTTCAGCGGGAAATAGACCACTATAACTTAGATGCCATTATTTCAGTTGGCTACCGAGTGAAATCTCAGCGTGGTGTGCAATTTCGTAAGTGGGCCACACAAGTATTAAAAGACCATTTGGTGCAAGGCTATACCCTCAACCAGCGCCGCCTAACCGAGCGTGGCATAGAGTTTGAGCAGGCGGTGAGTTTGCTCAGCCGAACCCTGACCAATCAAGGCTTGGTTTCAACAGAAGGCGAAGCGGTTGCTCGTGTGATTAGCGATTACGCTCGTTCTTGGAGCCTGCTGCAAGGTTACGACGAGCAACAATTGACCGAGCTAAACATTAAACAGCCCGGTATGCATTCACTTGAGTTGGAAGAAGCCCTGAAAGCCATTGGCGAGTTAAAACAGACCTTAATCGCTAAAGGCGAAGCAACCGAACTGTTTGGGCAGGTGCGGGGTGATGGTTTGGCATCAGCCTTGGCCACCATTGAACAGGGCTTTGGCGACGAACTGTTTTATCCCAATGTGGCAACCCGGGCAGCGCACTTGCTTTAATTTGTGATTAAAAACCATCCATTGGCCGATGGAAATAAGCGCTGTGGTTCGTTTCTGTTTCTATGGTACTTGCGTCGCAACGCAGCTTTGCTAGCCCGGCCCGTTGAGCAACTGATCAACGACAATACGCTTGTCGCATTAGCGCTGTTAGTGGCTGAAAGCCTACCTGATCAGAAAACGTTGATGATTCGGCTGATCGAACATTTCATACTGCTGAAAGAAGAATGAAACTATTGATACTGAGACGCTGAGATCTAATGCGATGCCACGCATAAACTGCATGGAAGATAAGCGTGAAGGCCAACTGGCTTATGAGCCGAATATAAACTGTATTCGGCTCATAAAGTGAGCTGATTAGTTGGTGTGCTGGCGCTTGGAGATGACGCTGCAGCAAGAGATTGTTGAGCTAAGCCCAGCGCCGAATCACTGCCTCTTCCAACAGACAGAGTCCTCCGCCTGCTAAGAAACTTGCTCCCACAGCGCTGTTATTGACCCGCCTACCGGGGAATCCTCGGGTAAGGCCACGGCAGCGACTCGCGATTGTGCTGCCGCAAGCTGTACGGAGTCGCCGCGCTCTATGTCAGCCTCTTGGCCTGGTGGGTAGGCGCCGACCATGCAGAAATCCTCGTCTGCTTCTACGCAGGCATGACCAACCCCCGCAGGTAACACCAGCACATCGCCAGCATAAAGCATCAGCTCTCTGCCGTTAGGGCCACCCAGGCGTGCCTTGGCCTGCCCACGGAAAATGCCTAGTGCTTCGTGGGCAGTGGAGTGAAAGTGGTCAAAGTCATACAGGTGGTAGCGCCACGCCGGCGGCCAGCCGTGGCGTTTGAACATGGCTTCGAACGACTCGGCCCGTGCCTCTGCATTGCTGAGGTCGAGAACCTGACGATAAACCAGCACCGGGAGCGACGAGTTGGGGTAGCCGGTCGCTTTATCGCTGTCAAAATGGAGTATTTCGGGCTGCGGGTCCTTCACGATGGCCTCCTTTTGCTGAAATAAGCGGCTAAGTTTGTAGGTACCAGATTTAGCCTAGCAGGGTTACTCACTATTGCTGCCCTGCGTGTTGCAGTGATAGTAAAAGAGTATTCAGGTCGTGCTTAGCGCCAAGCTTGATAGCTTTGAAAAGCAGCCCACTTCAGGGAGAATGGTGCGAATCAAATGTTGAGTAAAAAGGGCCGCTCGTTACATTAGGAGCGGCCCTTTTTTGATTGCTTGACCCGTCCTGAATAGAGTTGACACGTTCCCGTCCTTATTTTGGGAGAGCGTGATGAGTCAACGAGTTAAGCGCACACAGAAAGACTACACACTGGCCTTTAAACAGGCCGTGGTAGAGCAAGTGGAACGTGGCGAGATGACCTATAAACAGGCGCAGAGTCGTTACGGTATTCAAGGTCGCACGACGGTATTAAAGTGGTTACGTCGATATGGTCATCAGGACTGGAGTCCCGGTGCCACACAGCGCTCTAGAAGGAGTCCCGACATGCCCCGGCCACTTACCCCTGAACAACGGATCAAAGAGCTTGAAGAGAAGTTGCGGCTTGCTGAGCAAAAGGCTCAGTTCTTCGAAGCTGTTGTGGAGGTGATGGAGAAGGATTACGGGGTGTCCGTAAAAAAGCAGCCAGACAAGTCCTCACGCAAGAACGTGTTGCCGGATTAACCATCAGCAGGGTATGCCACCTTCTCGGCATCAGCCGCCAGGCTTGGTATCAGGCCAAAAAAGCGCAGCAGTCGCGAGAGGCCCGGGAGCAGCGGATCGTCGATTTTGTTCGAGACATACGACTTACCCAGCCTCGACTAGGCACCCGCAAGCTGCATCACTTGCTGCACCGCCAAGCAGATCAAGAGTTGCACGTGGGACGAGATCAGCTCTTTCAGGTCCTTCGTACGCGGCGTCTGCTGGTGCCCATACGCCGAGCTTATCATAAGACGACGCACAGCCATCATCGCTTCCGGCGACATCCGAACCTGCTCAAGCCAGGCCCCGAGCAGGTGGTTGCCTGCCGCCCTAATCAGGTCTGGGTCGCTGACATTACCTATCTACCGACGCGTCACGGGATGAGCTATTTAAGTCTGGTCACCGATGCTTACTCCCGCAAAATCGTCGGTCATCACGTCCATGAGAGCTTACGTAGCCAGGACGTAGAGCAAGCGTTACGCAACGCTCTACGCCAACGGTTAGGAAGCGAGCCGTTAATCCACCACTCGGATCGAGGCATCCAATACTGCTGTGACAGCTATCAGAAGATACATCGCCAGTACGGTATCCAGTGCTCAATGACAGACGGTTATGACTGTTATCAAAACGCTCTCGCAGAACGTGTAAACGGAATATTGAAGACTGAATTTCTCTTGGTTCAGCCAGGAGATGTTTGTCAGGCGCGTACGATGGTGAATGAGTCCGTCGAGATATATAACAGTCAGCGGCCGCACCTAGCGCTGAAATACAAAACGCCCAATGCAGTGCACTGGGCGTTTGAGATGAAATAAGTGTCAATCTATTTTAGGACTAGACAGCTACGTGAAGCAAGAGGAATTTTTACGCCTCTTCAATCCCATCAACGATAAAGACGCGGTAGTCGGCGCCCTGGAAGCGGTGCTTACGAGCTTCCTGGTAAGCGGGGCTTTCATACCAAGCGCGGGCAGCGGCCATATCGGGGAAACGCAGAATCACGGCCCCTTCCATGGCGCTGCCTTCCAGCACTTCAAAATCACCGTAGAAGGCGAGGGGCTGCGGGTCGTGGCCTTCACGAGCGGCTTTCGCCTTTTCGCCGTAGCGTTCCATTTCCTGAGCGTCGTGGGTGTGTTCACGGGTCAGTACGACATAAGCTGGCATTCACTTCTCCTGATGTCATCGTTAAAAAACAGCTAGAGCATATCATTACCCAGTGATGGGGCCACATTGACTTTTCCCTCCAACCAAAAGAAAAGGGCGGCTTTAGCGGCCGCCCTTAAGGTTTGAATTCAGGTTCAAACGTTAAGCCGTGTAGTTAGAAGGTTTGCCAATCTGCCTCTAATTCAGTGTGTCCACGCTTTGTTAGCTGTTTTAGAAACGTTGGGGAGGCAGGTTTGTGTTGGATAGCCGTTGTATACGTTGCAATCGTAAATTTGGCGGTAATGTCTGCCAATTGCTTTGCTTGCTCTTCTAATGACGCTGCCGCACTACTGGATTCTTCTACCAACGCTGCGTTTTGCTGAGTGACTGAATCGATTTGCGAAATTGCTATGTTGACCTGATCAATACCGCGACTTTGCTCTTCGGATGCTTGTGTGATCTCTTCCATCAGCGAAGAGACTTTGCCAACATTTTCAGCTAACTCACGAATAGTGATGCCGCTTTTGGTCGCTTGAGCCGAACACTCTGTTGTTTTTGAACGACTCATCTCAAGCATTGAGCGGATTTGGCTGGCAGATTGTGAGCTTCGACTTGCCAGTTGGCGAACTTCGTTAGCCACCACGGCAAAGCCACGGCCTTGCTCACCAGCGCGAGCAGCCTCTACCGATGCATTTAACGCTAATAGGTTGGTTTGAAATGCTATTGAGTCGATTATGCTAACAATTTCGCTCATTTCAGCCGCTTTATCTTCAAGGTCACGCATCATGAGCAGCATTTGCTCTCCCTCTTTTGCAGAAGTGTGCGCGGTCGTGGCTGCATAAGAGGTTATTTTGTTTGCTTCGGAGGCATTATCGGCATTCATTTTCACTGTAGCTGTTAATTCGTCTAAGCTAGCAGCTGTCTCTTAAAGGGCAGATGCTTGTTCTTCTGTACGGGAAGAGAGATCTTGCGTTCCCAGTGAGATTTCATTAGTGCCCGTGAATAAGTTATCACTGTTCAATTTAAGCATTTGAACAATATCGGTTAGCTGCAACTGCATTGCTTGTAAACCTTGTAATAAAACACCTATTTCATTACGGCCGAGCTGCTGGATTCTTTGTGTCAAATCACCTTTAGCAATAGCGGTAAGGTGCTCAACCGTACTGTTAATAGGGTTAACGATGGCTCTGACAATAACCAGGCGGGCTAATGCTGTCATCGCTAACGCAAGGCCAATTATCAAAAAAGTTACCAAAAGTGTTAATTGACTATTTTCTTTATCATTTACTAATATTTCAGCGGTTCTTTCCTCGGTTAATTCAATGAAGTTACGAACGGCTGTCTGGAAGTCTCTTCTCAAACTCATTATTGGTAGCCATGCTTCATTTGCTGCGCTTAATGTAGTGGCTTGCAGTACTTTATCAAGTTGCAGGGTGTAAGCCTGATAGATTTGGTTGGCTTCTAAAGCTAGAGTTTCTCGCTGGCTTCCTGTAGGAGATATGATGGAATTAAATTCATCAATACGCCTCTGAGCTGCATCTAAAGAGGTTTCTGCCTCAAGCTTCCAGCGACTCACTTCACTATTGGCTTCATTATTTTCCCATGCTTTTAAGTATTCACGGGCGCCTGAATTGGCCTGGGCGAGGTTAGCTTCCGTGCGATTAATGGAATTCATTTGCACGACACCTACGTCGGCAATTTCATGCAGCGATTTTGAGCCGCTTTTGTTTATGACAATACTCAGCGCAGAAAGCAAGAGCATAAAAATAACCAAAGATCCCATAATAATAGTTAAGGTTTTTTTGATTGAGAGGTTATGTATGATCTTTCCCATTTCTAATCCCTTTTAGTAATTTTCATCGATTGTTAGGCGTTTTGGGTAATTCATTTTTAGTTTTAGGCTTCTTTTGATTGATGTGATTTTAAGCGATTTCGTAAACGCATATAATCGTCATATTGTGAAACAATGTCACAATTGCCCGAGGAAATTGACGAGGATCAAGATTTAATTGATAGCAGGCTACATAAGCGTGCAATACGCTTAGGCGGCTACCTGTTTGGCTAGTTATTGCCCGCTGCTTAGCTACCGTAAGGTTGAGGTAAACTATTAGGCACCACTACCGAGGAATGCTCGGTAGTTAATCAGAAGGGAAAGAGATACTTGCCAGAATGGGTAAGGCTGGGCGTCAATAATCTTGCGAGGGCATGGCGTCTTCTAATGTCGGCGCTGACTCTATCAACGCCACGGGCTCCAGTTGCTCGTTTTCCAGCGTTGCCAGGACAATCTCGTAACAATCGTCGATATGGCTGTTGCCCATGTACTTCATGGTGGCGAAGCTGATGCCGCCCGCGATAGCGCTGCCCAGGAAGGGCACATATCTAGACGCACTTTTTGCCGATATCCTGCCAGCCATCTTTTTGAACGTCATCATGAGCAGTTTACGGGTGATGTATTTACCCGCCATCTTGCTGCCGGTCGTTGAGATGGAGCTCATTACAAATAGCCGGGTCTCTGTATCCAGGCTCTCGATCTGTTCCGGCGATAAGCCAAATTGCTCGTTAATCTTCGGGATCAAGCGCAGCAATATAGCGACGTCAGAACCGATGTTCACACCGGGAATGGGGATAATGGCGGTGCCAGCAGAAAGACTTGAGCTCTTCGTTACCATCGAGCGACACGACTGTTTAACGGCTTCGAGCTCTTCCAGTGATCTGATCATATAAATCCCTTTTAAAACAAACGGAAAAAGCGGCAGCCTAAGTGGCTACCGCCTTCTTCACGCTATTGAATAATACAGAGTGCGGTTAATCATTGCCGTCATAGGTGACGCGCCACACGGCATTGGTCAGGTCATCGGCGATGATGAGGGCGCCGTCTGGGTCGATAGTGACACCGACGGGTCGACCGCGCGTTTGGTCGTCGCCGTTGAGAAACCCGGTAACGAAGTCAATCGGGTCGCCATTGGGTTCGCCGTTGCTGAAGGGCACAAACACGACTTTATAACCAACAGGGTCATTGCGGTTCCAGCTACCGTGCTCACCGATAAATACGCCTTCCGCGAACTCATCGCCCATCTCGGGTATGGAGAAGGCGAGGCCAAGCGGGGCTACGTGTGAACCCAGGCTGTAATCAGGGGCAATCGCCGACTCGACCTTTTCAGGGTCCTGTGGGCGAACGCGGGGGTCGACATTCTGGCCCCAATAGCTATACGGCCAGCCGTAGAAACCACCTTCCTGAACAGTCGTAAGGTAGTCAGGCACTAGGTCGGGGCCTAGCTCGTCGCGCTCGTTGACCACGGCCCATAGCTGGTCAGTGTCTGGCTGAATGGTCAGCGCGGTTGGGTTGCGTAGGCCGGTGGCATAAGGCCGATGCATGCCCGTTTCGGCATCAATTTCCCACACCTCGGCGCGGTTAACCTCCGCTGCCATGCCGCGTTCGGTGATATTGCTGTTGGAGCCAATACCCACGTACAAGAATTCACCGTCGGCGCTGGCGGTCATCGCTTTCGTCCAGTGGTGATTGATTTCAGCCGGTAGCTTGGTAAGCTCCTCCGGCGGCCCGCTGGCCTCGGTTTGGCCTTCTTCGTAGTCAAAGCGAACGACCGCATCTTGGTTGGCCACATAGAGATTGTTATCAACTAACGCCAGCCCGTAGGGCGCGTTGAGGTCTTCGGCAAACACCGACTGCTCGTAGTTGCCATCGCCATTTTCATCGCGCAGCAGGGTCAAGCGATTGCCGCTCTCAACAGTGGTGGTGCCCTGGCTTTTGATATATCCGGCAATGAAATCTTTCGGCTTCAACTGAGGCGCGTTGCCGCCGCTCCCTTCGGCCACCAGAATATCGCCGTTGGGTAGCACCAACGTTTGGCGCGGTATCTGAAGATCCGTCGCAATGGCGGTAATGGTGTAGCCGTCGGGAACGGTGGGTGATTGATCCCCCCATTCAGCGGGCTCGGGAATTGTCATGTCGGGCAAAAGCCCGCGTTGCGGTTCAGCTAGGTCAGGGTTTGGGCCGTACTGTTGTGCGTCTTGGGCGCTGGCGCTACCTGCCACCAAAAGCACCGAGAGAGGTGCAGCGTAGAGGCTGGGAAGCTTCATGACTTACCTCCGGTGCCTAGGCGAGAAAAACCGACCCACGTGGCTGTGCCGGCCAATAAAACAACAACGATGGAGAGGGCAAAGCCAGCAGGCATCATGGCCCAGGCGTCCCGCGCATGCGCCAGCGCATTAACAAAGGCCAGTATCCCGGTCAGCAGTAGTAGCGCTGGGTAAATCATGAGCGCCAGGCCGCGGTGCGAAGCGCGAAAGAAGCCAATAATGGCACATAAAAATGCAAGCCCTGTGAATACAAGCCCACCCACGTTTAGCCAGGAAGCAAAGGTAGCCCATTGAATATGGTAGGTCGTTGAGTAGGCGTAATCACTTAGCGTGGCGCCCAAAAAGAGAGGGATAGTGCCAGCAAGCAGTGTGGCGTGAAGCGGATTCAGCCCGCTTCGATAAGTGCGATTGTCAGTGGCTGTCACGGCAAACTCCTTATGCTGTTCAAGCTAATTAATTTACCTAGATTGACCGACGCGAAACGCCAAGCCATCCCAGGCAACGACATCATGTTCGTCAGGGGGGAGTATAGTTGACGATCAAAAACTTGCCCAAAGCGAAGCGGGCAGGTGGTTAGCCGCACGTGATGCTCATGAATGCTTACCATAAGAACTCTTTAATGCTGCCACGAGACCGCTTTTTTGTGAGGAGATGCGGGGGAAGTCACATCTTACTGAGCATCTCGACCGCTTGATCGAAGTGTCCATCCCGCTCTGCCCAGCGCAGGAACTTTACTTTCTCAACCAGAATTTCCTTGGGTGTCGGTTGCATGCTAAAAAGCGTCATGACCTCTTCCATGTAGTCACTGAGCGGCATATAGCCTTCCCGAGTCGACTGGCCCGGCGTCAGTTCTGTCTGTACGGCGGGAGGCGCAAGCTCGATGAGCTCGACCTTGCCCTTGAGCTGTTCGCGTAGGGAGATTGTGTAAGAGTGGATGGCTGCCTTGGTGGCGTTATAAGTGGGCGTGCCGCTCAACGGCACAAACGCCAATCCGGAGGAAACGTTCACGATTGCCGCGTCTGGCTGGTTTACCAGATGGTCGGTCAGTGCGTTAGTTAGCCGGATTGGCCCGAGCAGATTGGCAACGACCGTCTGCTCGGCATCGCTCAGGTCGCGGGTGCGGGATACGTCTTCGCGCCGCATAATGCCCGCATTGTTGATCAGTACATTGAGGTTGGGGTGCTCGGTGATGACCCGCTCAGCGAAAGCTTCGATGGACGTTGGGTCTTCGACATCGACGACCATCGCATGCATGTTTTGCTGGCCAGCAATGGTTTCCTCCAGCGTTTTCATGTGCCGTCCGGCGACGATAACGGTGTTGCCAAGCGCATTGAAGCGTAAGGCAAGTTCACGGCCAATCCCGGAGCCGCCACCGGTGATAAGAATCGTATTTCCTGATGTGTTCACTGTGTCACCTTCCCTTTAACGTGATGATGATATCTGTATGCCCACGGCCATTAGGCGTTGGCATTAACGGTTGAACCACTATCATGTTAATCAATCGGTAATGGCGGGGCTTGCCCTGCTTTGTACAAAACTTGCCTGATCCTGCAGACATGAGCCTCAACGCATTTCACAATCATTTTAAGTACATGACTTCGCTTACGCTGGGGCAGTGCCAGCAGCGGCTGCGCTTGTTTACTCGGGTACCCTAGCAATGACTTTGATTTCAAAGTCAAATCCCGCCAGCCATGTCACGCCGACCGCCGTCCAGTTGGGGTAGGGTTTTTCCGGAAACGCGCGCGCCTTGGCTTCTAACCAGATAGGGAACTGGGCTTCGGGGTCGGTATGGAAGCTCGTCACATCGACGATATCGTCGAAGCTTGCGCCTGCTGCTTCCAGCACACTCTGTAGGTTGTCGAAAGCAAGCTGCACCTGGGCGGCGAAGTCCGGCTCGGGCGAGCCGTCTTCACGGCTGCCAACCTGGCCCGATACAAACAGAAAGTCGCCTGAGCGGACGGCGGCGGAATAGGTGTTCTGCTCATAAAGCGCCTGGCGGCCCTTGGGAAAAACAACGTTACGTTTAGCCATGGTGTACCTCCATCATTAGGTCGAAAGCGACCCCTTGTTGTCGATGAAGTCACTTTAAGCCTGCCTGAGTGGTGGATAAACGGCGAATTCTGTTCAACATTGTTTGTATATCTCAAACAATCAAAAGGTGCTTGGCATAGTCATGGATCGTTTTAACGCAATGCAGGCCTTTGCTCGGGTCGTGGAAACAGGCAGCTTTACCAAGGCCGCTGAAACACTTCATATGAGTAAGACCAGCGTGACGCAGATGGTGCAACAGCTAGAGGCCCGGCTGCGTGTCAAACTGCTCAACCGGACCACGCGTCAGGTGAACGTCACGGCGGACGGAGCGGCATATTATGAGCGTGTGATAAAGCTTTTAGCCGATATGGATGATGCCGAAACCAGCTTGTCCAACGCCTCGGTGCAGCCGCGCGGACGACTGAGAGTAGATGTGCCCAGCCCGTTGGCGCGAATGATCTTAATCCCCGCTTTCCCCGCGTTTCATGCTCGCTATCCCGATATTCAACTCGACATGGGGGTGAGTGATCGTATGGTGGATCTGATCGGCGAAAGCGTGGATTGCGTGGTGCGCGGCGGGGAGCTTACCGATCTATCGTTGGTGGCAAGACGCGTGGGGGATCTAACGCTGGGTGTTTACGCCGCACCAAGCTATCTGGAAAGGAGCGGTCACCCTACGCATCCGCAAGCGCTGTCGCTTCCGCCTCATTACACTGTCGGGTTCAGTTGGGCACGCGCTGGCTTGGCTTTTCCTTATACTCTGTGCCGCGATGGAGAGCGTGTTGTCGTGCAAGGGCGTCACGTGATCTCCGTCGACGATGGGAATGCTGGGCTTGCCGCGGGTCTGGCGGGACTCGGTGTGCTTTGGCTACCGGATTACATGGCTAGAGAGCATGTGTCTCGCGGCGAACTGGTGCGCTTGTTTGACGACTGGTACATCGAACCGATGCCAATGTACATCGCCTTTCCGCCGAATCGGCACGTTAGCGCCAAGCTGCGCGTGTTCATTGATTGGGTAGTGGCGTTGATGGAACAGCATGCGCCTCGGCTAGATCGAAAGACTAAACCCGCTAACGAATAAGCGAGCGGGACTGCGTCGTTTGTTCTGCCATGATGCGTGCCAAGCGCTCCAGGGACAGTTCGAGCCGCTCGATCAAACCTTCCAGCAATACCCGGCGGTCGGCGGGCACGTTGCCGTAATGAAGTCGAACAGGGTTAGCGACGTTATAAGCCCTTTATCCTTGCAAATACTTCCCTGGTAGCCGTTCGGCCAGATACTCCATAAATAAGCGAGTACGCTGAGAAAGCGTGGCTTGGCGGTAGTAAACGGCGTTCACGGCTTGAGTCTGCAGCTCGGTATGGTCGGGCAATACGTCGACCAGTAACCCCTTCTGGCGGGGAGCGATGGTCATAAAGTCGGCCAGGCAAACAATCCCTTCTCCGGCGATGGCCAGCTCTGTTAGCGTGCTGCCGCTGGAGGCCGACAGGGTAGGTGAGATGTGTAAACGCTTGCCGTCGGCGCCGGTGAGCGGCCACTGATTAAGGTGTTCTAATTGACTAAAGCCCATCAGGCTGTGTTGCGTTAATTCATCAATGTTTTGCGGAGCACCGTGGCGTTCAATATAGGTGGGGCTGGCGAGAAGTCGCAGCGGGCTATGTCCCAGCAGGCGAGCATGAAGGGAGGAGTCTTCCAAATCACCGATGCGAATGGCTAAATCGACCCGTTGTTCCAGCAGGTCGACAAATCGGTCGTGGGTATCCAGTTCCAGCGTAATACCGGGGTAGCGGGCGCGGAATTCGCCAATCACCGGCACGATCACAAACTGCATAAAACTAGGCGCGGCGTTGACCCGGAGCCTGCCTTGAGGCTGGTTGTGGCGATCCAGCATGGCTTCTTCGGCCTCTTCCACGGCGGCCAGAATACGGCGGCAGTGGTTCAGAAATGTTTCGCCCTCTTCCGTCAGTTCCAAACGGCGCGTGGTGCGACGCAGTAGTGTGGCACCGAGTTTCTGCTCTAGACGATTGATTGAGCGGCTAACCCCGGAAACAGTGATGCCCAGCCGTTCGGCTGCGCTGGTGATTGAGCCGCTATCCACTACTGTCACAAAGGCTTGCTGCTCTTCAAGGGTACTTTTCATGATGTGTTTCTCATAAAGTGCTTTTCACAACGTTCTCAAACGCCTTAATGGTCAGTGATGAGCATTGTTGATTTTAAATCAAAAGTGTCTTGCCGCAGCATCGCTTCTTTTTTTTCGCCATAATTCCCACAATACGCGCCATTAACATCATGTCTACTTTCGTTAGCGATGATGGTGAACCTCTTTGGGAGAAATTGCTAAATGAAGATCCTGCTGATTAATGGTGGTAAAGCCTTTGCACACTCTGGCGGTGAGCTCAACAATACGCTACACGGCGTGGCGGTGAGTACGCTAACGGAGATGGGCTACGAAATTCGTGAGACGGTCATTGATCAAGGCTACGATCTTGAAACCGAAGTGCAAAACTACCTATGGGCAGACACGATCGTGTACCAGATGCCTGGCTGGTGGATGGGTGCGCCCTGGATCGTGAAACGTTACATTGATGAAGTGTTCACCGAGGGTCACGGTTCGCTTTACGCCAGTGATGGCCGCAGCCGCCAGGATCCAACCAAGCAGTATGGCAGCGGTGGTTTGCTACAGGGCCGTCGTTATATGTTGTCGCTGACCTGGAACGCCCCCTTGGAAGCGTTCGAAGAGCCGGATAACTTCTTTGAAGGGCGTGGCGTGGACGGTGTTTATTTCCCGTTCCATAAATCTCAGGAATTTATCGGTCTAGAGTCGCTGCCGACGTTTATTGCCAACGATGTGATGAAAGTACCGCAGGTAGACCGCAACCAAGCCGATTACCGCGACCATCTGCGTAAAGTGCTTGGCTAAAATCACTAGCTTAAGCCCGTGTTCAGGAAGCGCCCACCTCGTTAGGTGGGCTTTTTCGTCTGCTAATGGTGAACTTAGCGATCCCGGCTCAAGCTTTGCACGGTCAGATCCAGCGCCTTGTACATATCCAAGCGGGCGGAAAGACCGATATCTGGGTGGTTGAGATCATTGGCCCGTTCCGATGGTAATATCGGTGCGGTCAGGTCATCTGCGTCCGTCGGCTCGAAATCGTACTCTTCCCCGATGGTCATGGCGCCGCGGCGAAGTAATATGCGTAATTGCGCTGGCGACAGTTCGGGGTCTATCGACATCATGGCCGCTAACAGGCCGGCGACCAACGGTGTTGCATAGGACGTCCCGCAATGTGCCTTGCCTTGCTCACCCGCTATTAGGGAAGACCCCCTGACGCAGGCTGCCGCCGTAATATCCACCCGCATATCGATATTCGATGCTTCCCGCTTGACCACGTAACGGGGATCTTCCACTTGTACATCTTCGTCACTGCGCTCATGTCCACCCACCACGAACAACTGCTCGGTGACGAAAGAGGAGGGCAGGCGGTAATCATCACTCCCAGAAAACGATGATGCATTGCCCGCTGAGTTGACGACTACGACATCAGGGTGTTCGCGGCGCAGCCATAAGAAGAACTCTTCCAGTAGTTCCTCGTAACCGCTCATGGCGATACCGGAGCGCACCAACGAATCGACCTCATCGCCGTTAATATCGGTTGCTCCTACCCGATGAATACCCCAGCTCCAGTTGAGTACGCGCACACCGTCCTCCACCAGGTTCACCGAGGCGGCGATGTTAGCGGTAATACCTGCATCCGAATTGCGATCCACAATGACGTCGAAGCCTGGGCCGACATCGTCTAGCCCACGTAGAAAGCCACTGTTGCCGCCTTCATTCCATGCTGCGGCAAACACACCGGCGACCGTTGTGCCATGGCCGTCGGGCTCGGCAGCATCGCGGGCATAAACGCAGGTTCTCGTCGATTCAATGCGGCAGTCACCCAGGTAATCGGCAAAATCCGGGGCGTCAAAATCAACCTCTCGTTCAATGACGCCAATGCGAATGGGCTGCGACTCGATATCCCCGCCCTGACCCTGGTGTGATAGGCGTCGCTGATAAAAATTCACGGCATCCAGAAAGCGGTTGGAGGCCCACTCCTGATCATCAGCGTTGGGTGGTCTGGTCGTTTCGCTCTCAATACTCTCTTCGGCGCCTGACTCTTCAACCACCACTGCATCCACGCTGACTTCGCTACCCAGCCTGAGTACCATTGCATCGCGTTGCTCCAGGTTACTGGCGGGTAGGCGTAGCTGATAGGTGTTGAGCGGAGGAATCATGCCGACCACTTCGGCGTCGTATTTTTCTGCTAAACGCTGAGCTTCCTCAACTCCATCGTACTCTTCTTCGATGATCAGGCTAATGAGATCCACGTAGGTGGTGATGTCATCCAGGTTTTTGGCCACCTCCTGGTCTGTTGCCGCCACCACATGACTGCCTTTGAGGCTTACCCAGATCGGGTTGCTGGACTGCTCATGCTGCTCAAACCAGAGTGGCCCGCTTTCTGCGTCAGCATTACTGATGCGCACTCGCACCCGTTCATCCTTGTGGTTGATGTCTTCTGCTGGGAGCGACGTACCGTTTAACTTCACCTGAAAGTCGCTGCTATCGAGCCCGCTGACGTGCAGGCAGAATTCTTGTGTATCCATTTGAAGTAGATTGCCGCAGCGCTGCAGTTGTTCGACGCGCAAAGGTTGTTCAGCCGCCGCGACAGTCGCTATCAGCATTAACACCAGTGCCGGAACCCACCGGACCGTGCTCAAATACGTTACCGCCATTATCACTACTCCAAACAATTCGATTAATTGCACGCAGCATAAACGCATTAACTGAACGGAACATGAATCCATTCTGTGCTGGCGAGTAACGTTTACGTTTTAGCGGCTAAACCGGTAACGAAATTTAGGTAGCGTTCGAGCGACAGAGGGAAGGCGGGTGACCATCACCAGCGCCGCAACAGCGGCATACATCGCCCACTCCTGCATATCGGCGCGTACTACCCAGAAGAAGTGCAGCAGTACCAGACCCAAAATGGCGTAGGAAAACTTGTGTAGCGGTTTCCAGCGTTTGCCTAAGCGCTTCATCGCCCAGCGGTTGGACGTAGCGCCCAGTACGGCAAGGCCGATCAGCGCGATCATGCCGACAATAATGTAGGGGCGTTTGACGATTTCGCTGCCTAGCAGCGTCCAGTTAAGCCCCAGAATAAACAGCGCGTAGCTGAGCATATGCAGGGTGGCGTAGGCGAGTGTCCAGAGACCGAGCTGGCGCCGGATCAGCGCAAAGCCTTTCCAGCGGGTAAGCTTGGTAAGTGGGGTAAGGCTAAGGGTGAGCAGCAACATCCACAGCCCGCCGATACCGATATTCAGCAGTAGGTAGCGCCCAGGCTCGGGGCCGGCAGCGTTAGTCGCTACCTGCCAACTCCAGAACAGCAGCGGTGCTAGCGCGGCCAGAAACACGCCCACGCGCCATGCTAACCATATACGTGGGCTGGCCATTAGTAATTTTCCTTCAAGTTCATACCCGCATAGAGCTTGGCGACTTCGTCGGCATAGCCATTAAACATTAGGGTATCGATGGTGTTGGGGTTGAAGAGGCTGTTGGGCAAACGACGCTCGGTGGCTTGGCTCCAGCGCGGGTGATCGACCTCGGGGTTGACGTTGGCATAGAAGCCATATTCGTTGGCGGCGATTTGCTGCCAAGAGTTTACCGGCTGCTCTTCCACCAATGAGATACGCACAATCGACTTGATGCTCTTGAAGCCGTACTTCCAGGGCACTACCAACCGCAAAGGGGCGCCGTTTTGGTTGGGCAGTTCGCGACCATACATACCCATGGCCAATAGCGTGAGAGGATGCATGGCTTCATCCAGGCGTAGGCCTTCCACGTAGGGCCAATCAATGATTGAAAACGAGGAGCGCTGACCGCGCATTTGCTCTGGATCTACCAGGGTTTCAAAGCGTACGTATTTGGCTTTGCTGGTGGGGTCGGCGCGTTTGATGATTTCGGCCAGCGGAATACCCAGCCAGGGAATCACCATTGACCATGCCTCCACGCAGCGCAGGCGGTATATGCGCTCTTCAAACTGCGAGGGCTTGGCGAAATCCTCTAGGGCAAAGCGGCCACCGTTATTGACCTCACCATCGACCACCACACTCCAGGGCTGGGTTTCCAGACTGCCCGCATGGCGAGCGGGATCGCCCTTGTCGGTGCCGAATTCGAAAAAATTGTTGTAGCCGCTGGCATCATCAAAGGGGGCAATTTTATCTTTGTCAGGGTCGCTAGGAGTGACGGCCCGCCACTGGGTTTCGCTGATTTTCTCCTTTAGCCACTCGGGAGCGCTGCCTTCGGGAACATCCGAGTAGTCGGCGTTGGCGCGAACGTGGCCGGAAAGGGCGAGCCCTGCACCTAATCCAGCCATACCGCCCATGAAGCGTCGGCGGGAGAGGTAAATAGATTCCGGCGTGACATCGGATTCGTGTAAGTCACTCGGTTTGGCAATCTTTATTAGCATGGGGTGTCTCCACTAGCGATGGATAAGGTGTGTGTTACTACTGTGACCAGTTTGTACAAGATTTATCACAGTTAACTCTCCAAATTATTACGTTTTTTAAACGTCGGCTCAGTGGGGGTGTATACCGGCAAGCGTATGCAGAAGGACGCTCCCCCAGGGGCGCGGTTTTCCACACGGATATCACCTCCCTGAAGGGTCATGATTCTGCGCGCAATTGCCAGCCCGAGCCCTGCATGGCCAGAGCCGCTCGAGGCTTCACCTCGATAGAAGGGATCAAAAATATGCGGCAGATCCTGTTCTGCAATGCCCGGGCCACTGTCTTGCACGTAAACCTCCGGTTTGCCGCCCGTCTGACCAACCACGACATCAATACGGCCGCCAGGGGGACTGTAGGTAATGGCGTTGCTGATCAGGTTGTCCAACACTCGTTCGGTCATGGCGAGATCGGCATAGGCGGTGGGCAATGCCGTATCGCCGCTTAGGCTTAGCGTTAACTGACTCTCCTGCGCGGCTTGACCGTGCTTCTGAACCACATCGTGCACCAGCTCTGCGAGTGGGAAGGGTTCCGGCACCGGCTGTTTTTCCCTCGCCTCAAGCGCAGCAAGCTCGAAGAGCTCATCCACCAAACGGCTTAAGTTGCGACCCTCTTTGAGGGCGATATCGAGAAAGCGATCCTGCTCCTGGGGGCTGAGTCGGTCGCGTCTTAATTTGAGGCTTTCGATATAGCCTTGCATGGAAGCCAGCGGCGTTCTCAGGTCATGGGATACCTGGGCAACCAAGCGGCGACGCTGGGCGTCCTTTTCCTTCAACTGTTCAATCTGATAGGCAATCCGGTTGGCCATATCGTCGAAGGATGCCCCTAGGTAATCGATTTCGTCGCGTACCACGGGCCGCTTGTCGCGCCATCTTGTCGTGTTAAAACCAGCGCTGGGCGAGTTCTGATTCATATTGCTGTTTTCAAATTCTGCTACCAGCCGCGTCAACGATCTCAATCGGCGGGTCAGTAGGTGGAAAATAGTCAGTCCCGCGACCATTGCTACCACCAGGCTAACCAGCAACGCCCAGGCGCTCATTGCGAGTATTTTGCCGCCACGGGCCATGGTTTCCGCCGCATCGTATTCCTCACCCCGCAACACCACATAAAGATACCCTTCCGGCTTATTGGCGGAGGGCACCGGGGTAACGGAAAAGACTTTCTGCCGATCATGGCTGCGAGGGTCATCGCCGAGTAGCGGGTAAAGGCTCATGTCATCCAATAGCCTGCGGATGGGCGCCAGGGAGACCTGATTGCGTTTGATCTTCGCCGGGTCTGCCGAATAGGAGAGGATAGTGCCATCGAGATCCAGCAGGTAGATTTCGATGCTGGGGTTGATGGCCATGTAGAGGGCGAAAAGTTCTTCCAGGGCGCTACGGTCAAGTTCACCGTCGCGGACTAAGTTTCTGTCAGACACTAAGTTCTGTGCCAGATCCTGATGGAGTGTCTGGTTGACTGAAGCGTTGTATTCACGCAGCGAATACAGGCTGATAAAGGTGTACAGCAGGCCGACGGCCAGCAACAGCAAAAACAGGCCGAGGGCGAGCCGGGTGTAAAGTGTTTTCAGCATGGTTTTTTCAGCATGTTTTATTCGCGGAAGCGATAGCCCACCCCCCAAACCGTCTGGATAAATGTCGGGTGAGCGGGGTCCGTTTCGATCTTACCGCGCAGCCGGTTGATGTGGGTATTGACGGTGTGCTCGTAGCCTTCGTGGCTGTAGCCCCACACAGCGTCGAGTAGTTGAACACGACTAAATACCCGCCCGGGATGGTTGGCAAAGTGCCAGAGCAGATCAAACTCCCGCGCGGTGAGTTCGACGGCTTGCTCGTGTATAAACACTCGCCGCCGAACGGGATCAATACGTAGTCCATCGGTGATTAACGCTTCACTGCAGGTTTCCGCGACGGGCGTGGATGCCATGGCATCCACGCGTCGGAATAAGGCCTTCACCCTGGCCGAGAGTTCGGCCACGCTAAAGGGCTTGGTGAGGTAATCATCTGCCCCGATTTCCAGGCCCAGTACACGATCCAATTCAGTACTTTTAGCCGTGAGCATCAGTACCGGAACGTAGCCTGGGCCAGCGCGGATTTCGCGGCAAACTGACAGCCCATCGATGCCAGGTAACATCAGATCAAGAACCACCAGGTCGATTCCCCCT
Source organism: Halomonas sp. NYA30 (assembly GCF_976980765.1). Taxonomy (NCBI): domain Bacteria; kingdom Pseudomonadati; phylum Pseudomonadota; class Gammaproteobacteria; order Oceanospirillales; family Halomonadaceae; genus Halomonas; species Halomonas sp. NYA30. Next base: position 918,519 of record NZ_OZ334477.1, read on the forward strand.
TCACGAAAACGTGCAAGCCCGGTATCACCCCGCTCATAAAGAACGGGGTTCATGCCGAGTTCGGCGACGTGTATACGGAGGAGCTCACCAATACCCGGGTTATCCTCGATAATCAGTACGTTTCGTGTCATAGGCGCCTGGCATTTAAATGCCCTAGATAAGTGTGTAGCCGAGGCTTACATGCCTTCGCTTTCCATGTCCTCTTCCATTTCCATATCGCCCTCGGACATGCTGTCATCTTGCATATCACTGTCTATGGAATCGCTCATGGCGTCACCCATTGAGTCGGCCATATCGTCCGAATTCATGTCGCTATTTTCCATCGACTCATGCATGTTGTCTTCCATCATGCCCTCGTCAGACATTTTCTCATCGGCATGGCTGGTCGTTGCTATCAGGCTGAGTAGACAGATGGCAGCGAAGGTAGTGAACTTGTTCATCGTGAGTTCCCCAGGGTTTTAAGTCTGCCATGCTGGCAGGCTTAAAATCATTTTCGATACTCACCATCACAGTAGAATCACGCAGTGTTAAAGAGTGTATCGCGCAAATCTCACAAAAGTGTCACGGGCGGCCGAATGATAGTGCGATAACTACACCAACTCCTTTATTTCAAAAAGCTGGTTGCAACAAGTTAGTTTCACCAAGGAGTCCCCATGGCATCTACCCGCCGTGAACTGATATCACTGATAGAGCAGGGCGTAATACCGCCTGAAGAGCTGACGCGCGCGGTGCAAGCCTCTGGGCTGTACCCATCAAATCGCGCCTGGGCCGTGTTTGTTGATCGATTGCTACTGTGGCTAGGCGGGCTGGCGTTGGCCTTCGCGGTGCTGTTTTTCGTGGCTTATAACTGGGCCGAGATGGGCCGTTGGCTGCGCTTTGGCGTGGTACAGGCAGCGTTGGTGCTGGCGGTAGTTGTCGCCATTTGGCCCAAGGCCAGCCCGATGGTTCAGCGTGTGGCGCTAACATCGGCCACTTTATTGGTGGGCGTGCTGTTGGCGCTGTTCGGGCAGGTGTACCAGACCGGTGCCGACCCGTGGCAGCTATTTTTTACCTGGGCAGTGCTGACGCTGCCCTGGGTATGGGTGGCACGTTTTGAGCTGCTGTGGGTGCTTTGGCTAGGGTTATTGAATTTGGCTATCGGACTCTATTTCCGCACCTGGGGCTGGCCGTTTGGCGTTTTGGCCAGTAGCGATGCCGCACTTTGGGGGCTGTTTGGGGTTAACACCCTGGTATTAATCATCTGGGAGTGGGGTGCTTGTTACCGGGGCTGGCCACGGCAGTGGGCACCACGCTTGCTCGCGGTGGGCAGTGGGGTGCCCATGACGCTGTTAGCGGTGACGTTGATCGCTGATGTCGGCCTCGTGTGGTCGCCAGTGCTGGTGATTTATCCGCTCTGGTTGGCGGCGCTGTATAGCATTTACCGCTATTGGCGGCCTGAGCTGTTTATGATCGCGGGCGGCTGTGTCTCATTGATAACGGTGACCACGCTGTTACTTGCGAGGCTGTTGCTCTGGGAAGGTGATTGGCAGGAGGGAAGCCTACTGTTGATCACCATTGCGGTACTGGCGATGGGCGCCGGGGCCGTAGTATGGCTGAAGCGGCTACATCGGGAGCTTTCCCAGTGACGAACAACGTTAATGATTTAAGCGTTAGGCTCAGCCAAGCGGGTATCCCGTTAAACGAGCCCACTTCCCCAGCGCAACTGCAAACGCCTTGGTTCGTACGGGCATTACAGGCCTTTTCAGGCTGGTTGGCGGCGCTGTTTCTGCTCGGTTTTATCGCCATGGGCGTTGTGTTTGTGGTGGAGAGCCCAGCGGCGTCTATGGGCTTGGGTCTTGCGATGATCGGTGCGGCTTATGGGCTGTTTCGCCGGGCTCGCAGCGATGTGCTGGAACACCTGGCGCTGGCTATTAGCTTGGCTGGGCAACTGCTGGTTGCCTGGGCATTGGTGGAGTGGAGGGAAGCCTCTTCTGACTCGCTTTGGGCGCTGCTGGGGTGGTCTCTCTTTGGTTTACAGTGTGTACTGGCGCTGATAATGCCAAGCCAAGTGCATCGCGGTTTTTCTGCCTTTGCCGCCAGCTTAGCTCTCTATATGGCGTTGGCGACGAGTGCTATGGCAGCGGTGGCGAGCGGACTTGTACTGCTGGCAATCACGCTGCTTTGGCTGAATGAGTTTCGGTGGCCTGGGCGTTTTAAGGATGTGCAAGCGTGGGGGTACGGCTTGCTGTTGGGCCTGTTGGTCATTCAATGGCTGGCTCATAGCGGGCAAGCGTTACCGCTTCTAAATGACATGACGGATAGCGCTTGGGCGGGGTTAACGCCGTGGTTAAGTGTTGCATTGTTAGCGCTGGCGTTGCTGCTGGTTTTTCTTAGCGTGTTTCAGCGCTTTTCTTCATCCAGGGGGCGCTGGGCGGCCTACCCTTGCGCGGCCGCACTGCTCATCGTGACATTTTATGTGCCGAGTGTCGGGCAGGGCGTGGTGGTGATGTCATTAGGCTTTGCCATTGGTCATCGTGTGCTGGTGGGCGCTGGTGTGCTGTCGCTACTGTTGGGGATTGGCAGTTATTACTACTGGCTGGAGTCCACGCTGTTGCTGAAGTCACTCACGCTATTGGTAATAGGAGGACTGCTACTGTTATTGCGCTGGGCGTTACGCCAGTGGTTAAGCACACCGGTTGCCACGCCAGACGATGGGAGCTTAGACCATGATGCTGAGCGTTAAGTGGTACCGGGCTCTTGTCATTGCGACTACATTGCTGATCCTGACAGTGGTGAACGGGTCAATCTGGCAGAAAGAGCGCCACTTAGCAGAAGGCGAAGTCGTTTATCTGGAGCTGGCGCCAGTCGACCCGCGCTCGTTAATGCAGGGCGACTACATGGCCCTCAACTTTGCACTTAGCAACGATATTCAGCGCGCGCTGCAAAGCCACCATGGCAGCGACACTCCAAAAGCGCATGATGGCTACGCTATCGTGCGCTTGGACGAACAGCGCATTGGCCATTTTCAGCGATTGGCAGACGGCGAGGGCACGCTGGGTAACGACGAACGGCAACTACAGTATCGGCTGCGCAATGGTCAGGTGCGCTTGGCCACCGATGCATTCTTTTTTCAGGAAGGCGATGCTGAACACTATGAGACTGCTCATTACGGCCAGTTTCGTGTGAATACCAAGGGCGAGCCATTGCTGGTTGCTTTGCATGATGATGAGCTGGATCGACTGGGTGAAATAGCTAAGTAATGACTAGCCAGCAAGGCTTTTTGCTTGTTCTTAATGGCTTGCTCTAGTAGCCGGGTGACCATGCTACGCCTTGCACCATGCAGAAAGGTAGGCTGTAATTCGTCCTCCCGCTGACAAGGATGGCCCTGTGATGCAGGTTGGGCTGGCTAGTCATTAGCCTGTCGGCGGTCGGCAACGTGGCCCACCTACTTCACTAAGGTATTTATGAAAGTAAAAAGCTCGTGGTTCGCATGGTGTTTGTTGGTGGTAGCACTAACTTTTTCCAGCCTATGCGCAGCGCAAACTCAAGGAGGAGAGAGCAAGAGCAGTCGATGGTTTACCGTCGACGCCTTGAACTCGGGGCTCGGCGAGCCGCCCGAAGAAGCGAATCGGGTGACGCCCCGTGAGTCAATCAGGAGTTTCCTGGAGCTGACGGATCAAGAGGAGTATGAAGCCGCTGCCCATATACTCAATCTTGCCGAATTCTCGGAAGCAGAGCAGCCAGAGCAGGGGCGTGAACTGGCCCGGCAATTGGCCGAGATTTTCCAACGTGGTGAATGGCTGACTGTTTCTGATCTGCCGGGGCGGGAAGACGCTGTTATTGAAGACTCTTCGGGCCAAAACCCGCGTGTCGGTGAGGCGCGCCGCAATATCGAAGTATCCTCTATGCAGGCCAGTGGAGAAACTTACGATATTCGTCTAGGTAGGTATCGGGTCGGTGATCAAGAGCCCGTCTGGCTGATCATGCCCATTAGCGTGTCATATATTCCGGTGCTGTATGAGCAGTACGGTCCGTCAATGCTGGAAGGCTACATCCCCGAGCGCTTCCAGGCGTCGTTTGGTCTTCTGCGGATTTGGGAATGGATCGCCATTCCGCTCTTTTTGCTGTTCGTCGGTATGGTGGGGTGGGGAGTCCATCATCTGATAGGGAGGATGTCGAAATGGCTGCCTTCCGGCGTGTCGAGCATTTTTGCTAGTCAAATTGGTATGCCTGCGGCGCTGATTGCGATGTCATTAGTCACCCAGGGATTGCTGGATTATGTGGTGTCATTTTCGGCGGTCGCCACGACTACCTTCCGAGTGCTGTTAATCAGTATTTTAGCCTGGGGAGCAGGGACGATAGCGCTGCGCTTAGTGGACACCATTATGCTGCGGATGACGCGGCGATTAGTGGGCGAGATTGATGACACGAAACCTCGAGATGAGCGCAGGCTGCTAACCTCTCTCTACGCGCTGCGCCGTATTATTATTCTGATCACCGTGACCGGTGTATCGATTTATATATTGGGACAGATTCAGCTCTTTGAATCCCTCGGCCTTTCTATCCTGGCCTCTGCCAGTGTGTTAGCGGTACTGGTGGGTGTCGCGGGTCAAACGGTGCTGGGTAATATCCTCTCGTCGTTTCAGCTGTCGTTTGCCAAGCCTATTCGTATTGGCGATCTGGTGATTTTTGAAGGCCAGTGGTGTTATGTAGAAGGCATTTTTTACACCTTCATTCGCTTAAGGTCATGGGACGAACGGCGTTTGATTGTGCCTGTCACCTATTTTACGTCTAAGCCTTTCGATAATTTGTCGGTGAAGAGCACCAAGATGTATCGGACACTAGAGCTGACACTCCACCTCAGTGCCGATATAGGGTTGTTAAGAGATAAATTTCTCGAAGTGGCCAAAGAGGAAAATAGTGTTATCGAACACCATAAGCTGCTGTGTTACGTGACCGCTCAAACAGGAACGGCGCAAACCGTCACCTGTTACCTTATGACGTCAGACCCGCTAGCGGGCTGGACGGCAGAGATGAACGTGCGAGAGAAACTGTTGGCCTATATCCGTGATAACCATCCCGAGTGGTGGCCAAGAGATATCGTGGTGATCAGCCACAACGATATCGCCCGTGGCGAGCAGGGCACACGCTCGTCGGGAACGGATAGCTCTGAAACAAAAAGTTCTGAAAATAGTAGTTCTGAGGAAAATAGCCCTGAAGTAGATAATCCTTAGGCGGACTCATCAGCAGGCAAGTAGGCAGCGCAAAACGCTGCCTTACTATTACCTGTGAGAGGAGAGTTTCTCCCCTTTAAACTTATAGCTGAGCATCATTACTGTCTGCGTTGGTTGGGTGATCATAACGGTCAATCAGCGTTAAAAAACCGTCTTCGTCAATGAACCCTTTGTCCCCTGTGATATACCAGCGTTGGCCATCCATTTCGTGGATAGCCTGGGCGGTGCGCTGTGGTTCGTTGAGGTAGCCTTGCATTATCTGGGGGCCGCTAATTAACACCATGCCTGCTTCCCCGGTAGGAAGTTCCTCAAAGCTTTCTGGCTTGACGATTTTAAAACTGGTGCCGGGCAGCGGCATACCCACGGTACCTGGTTTGCTGCCGCGCTGTACCTGCTGGTAATTAACGCCCAGAGCGTCGGGTAGATTCACGGAGGCCACGGGGGCAACTTCGGTAGCGCCGTAGCCTTCATAAACGGGCTTGTGAAACTTCAGCTCAAAACGGGCGCGCGCATCCTCGTCGAGCTTTTCGGCTCCGGCAACTACCACCCGTAGGCTTTCCAGCATCATCGGATGCACGGCTGAATTGCTGACAAACATCGATAGGAAGCTGGACATGCTGAACAAGAGGGTGGCTTTGTGCTTGGCAACGGCGCCAGCAATGCCGGGAGCATCGGCGGGGTTGGCATGGCAGATCAGCGGCAACCCTTCGATTAACGGCAGCAACTGGGTCACCGTGAAGCCAAAGACGTGAAACAGTGGCAGCGACCCCATAACTACATCGTCGCTCTGGGTATTGAGCACATCAGAGGTCTGTTTGATATTGGCCATCAGATTGCGATGGCTCAACATTACGCCCTTGGGAGAGCCGTCGCTGCCACTTGTGAACACGATGGCAGCGGTGGCATCAGCATCGTGACTATGGCAGAAACCATGCTGTATCAGCCATGTCGGTAATAAGCGAACGGCTAGCCAGGTACCCAAGCGCTCGGTGGTGCCAATGTCGCTTTGCAGGTGCTCCAGATAGATCACCTGCTTTCCGGTTAGTAATTGGCTGATGTTTAGCCCGCTCTTTTCCAGTTTCTTCACAAACCGTTGTGAGGTGAAGACGACTGCAATTTCCGCCTGGGAAAGCGCAGACGCGAGCACTTCCTGGGGGGCGGTGTAGTTGAGGTTCACCACCGTTTTGCCGGCCAGCAGTGTGGCCATGTTGGCAATGACGCCGGTGCTGCTGGTAGGAAGCAGCAGGCCGACGTTTTGGCCGGGATTGAGTTTGCGAAGACGTTTCGCCAGTAACAGACTGGCGCTTAACGCCTGGCTGGCATTAAGCGGGCTGCCCAGGGTATCCGTCAAGGCAAGGTCGCTAGGCCGACGTTTGACGGTCTGAATCCAGGCGTTGGGTAGCGTCGGCAGTTCGTCCATGGCTCGCTGCCAGGAGCGCGTTGCCTGTTCAAAAATACGCCGTTTAAGCACATCGGCAGAGGTATCTTTGGGTAGCGGCTTGCCAAACGCGACGATCACCGAACGGTGCAGTGGTGCGTTACGCATCTCTTTTAATTTGCTGGAGGAGCGGGAGAACTGGCTGCCCCATAGGCCACGCAGGTAGAACGGTACGATTTTGACGTCTGGATTTGCCATGTCACAGGCGCGCTCGTAACCACGACGGAATTCGCCCAGTTGACCAGTGCGGCTGATGGCCCCTTCAGGAAACAGACACACCACTTCTCCCGCATTGAGCTGTGAGGCCACATCGGCGAGCGCCTGTTCGGCACCGCTGCCGCGCTCGATGGGAATACAGCCTAGGGCTTTGAAGAACCAGCGGAGGTACCAGCGCTGGTAAACCGATTTCAGCATCACAAAGCGCACTGGGCGAGGGCTGGCGATCTGCACCATGGCCCAGTCCACCCAACTGATATGATTGCCCAGTAGCAGTACGCCACCCTGGGCGGGCAGGTTCTGCAAGCCATGCACATCGACGCGATAGCGGCGGGTCAGCAGGAAGCTCAACAAAAAGCGTACCAGACTTTGGGGCAGTTTGAAGATCGTATAACCGCCGCCCAACATCGCCACGCTAGCGATCAGTAACAGCAGATAGTGGCTATCCACACCCGCCAGCGCGAACAGCGCGGTGAGTACCAAAAAGCCCAGCATGGCGATGTTCTGGATCCAGTTGTTGGCGGCCAGTACGGTGCCTAACTCCTTGTCGGCAGCGTGAAACTGAATCAGTGCATTGAGGGGGACGATAAACAGACCGCCCATGATGCCAATAAAAACAAAATTCACTGCCTGGCTAGCGGGCGTGGTTAACAGCGGCAGGCACCATAAGCCAACGGCCACGCCAATAGCGCCCACGGGGATTAGGCCGGTTTCAATACGGTTGTGAGATAACTTGCTGGCCAACAGTGAGCCCAGCGCAATGCCGATACCGCTGGCGGCTAGAATGCCTTGTAGCACCAGTGTGTTATCGACGTTGAGGGCTTCCTTGGCGTAGGCGGGGAAGGCCGCGAGTAGCACTTGGCCCACTGACCAAAAGGTGGCAAGGCCGATAATGGAGAGCCTGAGGACTGGCTGGCGGGCGATAATCCCCAGGTTATCTTTAAGCGCCGTACCCTTGAGGTAGCGTTGCCAGGTTAGCGGCGTATCGGAGCGGGTGGTTTCATCCAATGGCAGGCGATACAGCGTGATGACTTGGATAGCGCTATTGAGCACTAATAGCCAACCCAGCGGGGCTATTTGGCGTAACAGCTGCGCTGGCGTTTGCTTATCAGACGAGACCCAGGTTTCAAATAGCGCCGTAAAAACCACTGTTCCTGCCAGGATGGCAGCAATGGTGATGGCCTGAATGAGTCCGTTGGCTTCCGCTAGGCGAGGTTTGCCGAACAAGCCTTTTACCAAGCCATATTTGGCCGGAGAGTAGAACGCCGACTGGATGGCGAGAAGTAGCGTCATGGCAAACGCCAACCAAAACCAACCCTGATAGTAAGCAGCGGTAATGCCCAGCGATACCGCTACTGCGGTCCAGGCAGAGACCCGTAGAATACGCACTTTGGGGTAGCTATCGGCTACGTGGCCAGCCGGACTGAACAGCAAGATGAACGGCAGTAGAATCAGCCCATTCACCAGCGCGGTGAGTACTACCTGAGTTTCGCCATCGTAACTTTTGAAAATCGTGTTCTGGATCACGATTTTGTGACCCAGATCCACAAAGGCATTGAGAAAGATAGCGATCAGGTAGGGCCAGGCGCCTGTTACGCGCAGCAGTCGATGCATGGTGTGTTAGCCTTTACCGTGTTTTAGCGTTATCGCACTCTCAGCGACGTACTTTCTTAACCACATTTTCATACACTATCTCTTAATTAAAGATGAAACGCCTATGAGCATAAGCCCTTTTCAAGCGTTGGCTTGCCCGCTGGATGGTGAACCGCTAGAGCAAGCTGACAACGTTTGGCGTTGTGTGGCTGGGCATAGTTTTGATATTGCCAAACAGGGGTACGTGAACCTTCTGCCTGTACAGCAAAAGCGCTCACACGATCCGGGTGATAGCAAAACCATGGTAGCTGCTCGGCAGCGCTTTCTTGATGCTGGGCACTACCAGCCCATTGCGCTGGCAGTCAGTAACGCCATACTAAGCCATGCAGGAAGTAAAACGGCGAATCAGGAACTGTTTAGCTGCTTGGATGCAGGCTGCGGTGAAGGCTATTACCTACGCCAGCTAGCTTACGCGGGTCAGTTAGCCAACGCTTCGACAAATTCGCCATCACTTTCGCTGATGGGGTTGGATATATCCAAATGGGCGGTGCTAGCGGCTGCAAAGCAGGACGATAAACAAGCCCCATTGAGCAGTTGGGTAGTGGGCAGCAATGCGCATCTGCCGGTGCAGGCGGGGACCGTGGATAGCCTTCTGTGTATGTTTGGCTTTCCTGTGCATAGCGAATTTTCCAGGGTGTTAAAAGCCGGTGGAGTGCTGCTCCAAGTTGAGACGGGGCCAGATCATCTGCGAGAGCTACGGGAAATTATCTATCCCGCATTAAAGCCAGAGCGTTCAAATGAGGGGGGAGTGCCGGAAGGTTTTGTCTACCAAAGCAGCGACAACGTGCGTTACACGCTAACGCTAAAGGGAGCTGAGGAGATCGCCGATTTATTGGCGATGACACCGCATCTTTATCGGGCCAGTGCGGAAGGGCGTGCGCGCGCAGCGGCTCTGGAGGAATTAGTCACAACGGTGAACGTGCGAATAGTACAGTGGCTTCGAGTTTAGCCGTTGGCTAAAGTAGGGTTTTTTGGTGAGCGTATTTGTCACGTTAGCAGTGCCCAAACGCAACAAGGCCCGCATAAGCGGGCCTTGTCATTCGAACCTCGGAAGGTTCGAGCAAATTCTAAAGCGCTATCTCTTGAGAGACTTAGGCTTAGGAAATTTGCTTGATGTTTGAAGCTTGAAGGCCTTTCTTACCCTGGGTAACGTCAAAAGAAACGTTAGCGCCTTCTTGCAGGGTTTTGAAGCCGTCTGCTTGAATTTCAGAGAAATGGGCAAACAGGTCATCGCCGCCGTCAGAAGGAGCAATAAAACCGAAGCCTTTAGTATCGTTGAACCACTTAACTGTGCCAGTAGACATAGTAAAAATCCTTTCGCGCAATGCGATTTGTAAAGTTCCTGGTATCACCCAGATTAATAGCGGATAAAACAAGGAATACAATTACAGTCTTGCCGAAAGATTTTGTACACGTCTATCTCGTACATTTCTAAATCTTTTTCGTACACTTCTGAAACCATGCTTGCTTGCTAACCAACTGGCGCTACAGTGTCATGAAATGTAGCTCGTGTCAAACCCTTTGTTGATTATCTTACCTTTGCGCTCATTAAACAGCCTCTATTGCCAGCCCACTTTCCACACGCTGTCATCTTTTAAGCTTTGCCACGGCACAATCAGCTCGCGATGAGAGTAAATAGCCTCGAGCACGACCTCTACTACGTTCTCTTCTTCATCGCGCAGCAACTGGGTAACCATAAAGTGCTTCTCTTTATTACATGGCTGGGCAGCCGTCCATTTGCTGTGGTGTAGCTTGCTCGGATTGATCGTATGCATTGACGCTCCTTGGCAAAGATAACGCTTGTTAGCTGCCATCAGTGATTATGCACTGACTATTGCACTTACTGTTGTACCCAGTTTTCAATGCCAAGTTCTGCATTGAGGCCTCTTAGGGTCTCGGTGCGTTCGCGACCGTTTGCAGAGTGACAGCCTGTATCGTGTTCAAGCACTGCTTGTTCGCCATCCTGGTTAACCCACGTCACTGTGTAATGTGGCAGGTCGGTGGCAAGGGGTTCGCAATCAAGGGTTTGCTGTGTTGTTTCCATTTCGGGTTGCATTGCCGCTAGGCGCTCTTGAAGTGAGCGAAAGGTAGCAGCATCGCCTGCCTGAACGCGCTCTCCTTCCACGGCCGTGTGACGCTCACCTGTAAAGCGGGTAGTACCATCCGCTTCAACCGCAACCCTATAAACTGGGCAGGTGCCGTAGCAAGGGCCTACTTCATAACGGATTTCAGCCAGGCTGTTTTCGCTGGTCGTGGCGGAATGTTGTGCGCAGCCCGCTGTCATTAGCGCCAATGTGGATACTGTTAAACAGGTGAGAGAGAAACGCATGCGAAAACTCCTTTCCTTGTAAAGATAATCTGACTTGATACGTTCGTTGCAAAGGGCTTCATTAGTGCCAGCAATACTTCAATGCTTGAATGAGGGTATTCGGCTTTGAAGTGTATGTTAACGCCATCCGTTTCCATAAAGTAATCGCTAAATTAACAAACATGCACAAGGCTGTGCGTGTTTGAGGCGTCTGCGCTCTATAAAAAGCCAACGGGCCTGCGATAGTGGTGAGCTGTTTCTCCGGCTGTCTGCAGAGGCAGTGCGTACCGCCTTGATTTATTGTCGCCTTCCTATCTTGTCGATATCGCTGTGCCACACTAATAGAATGAGATGTATAAGTGGGGTACATGCTTCTCACATTAGACCTGCTCACACACGCAAACCTATAGGGACTTAAATGACTCGCATATGGAAAGCCTATTCACAGGCGTCGTTGATTCTACGCGTCACCATCGCACTGGTGCTGGGCGTTTTGGTCGGGTTGATTGGTGGTGAGCCGGTAGCGGTCTGGTTGGCGCCACTGGGCGATCTACTACTTCGGCTGCTGACTTTTCTGATTGTTCCGATTGTACTGTTTACGCTGATGGTGGGGGTGAACCAGTCAAGGGAGGGCAGTGCAGGACGTATTGGCGGCAAGGTGTTTGGCTACTATTTAGCGTCATCGGCATTAGCGATCACCGTGGGTTTAACTATCGCTTCCTTGTTTAATCCGGGTAGCGGAATGAGGCTGGAGGAGGAAGCCAGCTTCTCGGTGCCGGATAACCCTGGCGTTGTCGATGCACTGCTTAATATCGTGCCCAGTAACATTATTGGTGCGTTTGCCGAGCTGAATATGCTGGGTATTATTTTTACGGCGCTGGTGTTCGGCATCGCCTTGTTAAAAATGCGCCAGTCGGAACGCCAGCAGGCGATGGGTGAACGGCTGTATGAGGTGATTGAAGCGCTCAATGAGGTCACCTTAAAAGTGATGTCTGGCGTCTTGCACTACGTACCCATCGGGGTGTTTGCGATTGTTGCCGAAACGGTAGGTCAGCAGGGGTTGGAAACGCTGCTATCGTTGGGCGATATGGTGGTGGTGCTGTATATCGCACTCGCCGCTCATTTGCTGATTTATTGCGGCATCATGCGGCTGTTTGGTGTGAAGTTACGCACTTTCTTTCGTGAGGCCCGCACGCCGATGGCGACAGCATTTGCGACCCAAAGTAGTTCGGGAACATTGCCCCTCACTATTAATGCTGCTCATCGCCTGGGAATTTCCAAAAGCATTTATGGCTTTAGCCTGCCACTAGGGGCTACCTTAAATATGGATGGCGCGGCGATTCGTATCGCGATTTCGGCGGTCTTTGCGGCCAACGTGATTGGCGCACCGCTGGATTTCATTAGCATGGTGCAGATAGTGCTGATTGGCACCTTGGTGTCGGTGGGTACCGCAGGCGTGCCAGGCGCTGGAATCATTATGATCGCCACGGTGTTTGCTCAAGTGGGGCTGCCAATAGAGACGGTTGCGCTGCTCACCGCCATTGATGCATTGGTAGGTATGGGGGCTACGGCGCTTAACGTGACAGGCGATTTAGTGGGTACCTCCGTTATTGCCCGCAGCGAAGGGGAAGAGTTGAAAGAGAGACCTCTGGACAATACGCCCGCCACGGCAAAGGTGTAGTAAGAAAGGGATAGTAAGACAGGGATAGTAAGTCAGCGCCGTTGATTTAAAGGAGAACTCACGATGAATGATCGAGAACTCACCTATCTGAGGCGTGCCATTGAACTGGCTGAAGAGGCCCTTGAGGCAGGCGATGAGCCCTTTGGGAGTGTGCTTGTAAGTGCTGACGGTGACGTATTGGCAGAAGACCGTAACCGCATTGCCGGTGGTGATTCCACCCAACACCCTGAGTTTGCTCTGGCACGCTGGGCAGCACAGCATATGACGCCAGAAGCGCGAGCAGCGGCGACTGTCTATACTTCAGGCGAACATTGCCCCATGTGTGCTGCTGCCCATGGCTGGGTAGGGCTGGGGCGCATTGTTTATGCGAGCTCATCAGAGCAGCTCAGTAGTTGGCTAGCGGATTTAGGGGTTGGGCCGCCACCTGTTGCCACTTTGCCTATTCAACAGGTGGTGCCTGGGCTGAAGGTAGAAGGCCCTATTCCTAAGCTTGATGAATGCGTGCATGTATTGCATCAGCGTCGACATGGACACCCTTAGTTAATGTCACAAAAAAGCCGCCTAAGCGTTAGCTTAGGCGGCGTCATACTCAATCAGCAAACAACTTCAAATGCTAGTGCTTCAAAATCACATAAAACGCATGAATGATGCCCGGAATGAAGCCAAATAGCGTTAGGATAATGTTCAGCCAGAAATGCCCTTTAAAGCCGACCTCAAAAAATACGCCGAGTGGGGGAAGTATAACGGCAAAAATCATCTTAATCGGATCAGTCGCTGTAAACGCCATGAAGCCTCCTTTGCTTTCAGGGGTGTAACTTGTACAAGTGTAGGCACTGTCGGAAGTTTTATCCAGGCCTTGGTGAATAAGCTGAGACTGACCCAATAGAAAATCGTTCATTTACACTTTCACTTTCCACTAGGGTTTGTACGAAAAGTCGGCGAGCGATGGCTAGACAAGGCAAAAATCAACGAAAAAGCGGAGTTTACAGAGTGTAAATGAGCATTTTGAGATGATTTTTAACGCCGTATAGACGAGTGCAGGCAGTTTTCGTACAAAGCCTAACACTATCTGGGAGGGACCCCATGCCCAACGTAACATTAAAAGTCACCACCGCGTCTTTAGGGGTGTTGAGCTGCTTTGTAGCAAGTCAAAGCTGGGCTCAAGAGGGCCCGACGAACAACACTAACCTGGCCACCGTGGAGGTGACCGCGCCTCGTTTGGCGCGTGAGCTATATGATACGCCCGCGGCGGTTTCCACCATTGACCGCGAAGCCATTGCGCAAGGTCAGCAGCGCGCGCGATTGGATGAGTCACTGGTGCGTGTGCCGGGTGTTTTTCTGCAGAACCGCGATAACTTCGCCCAGGGCCAGCGCATTTCCATCCGCGGTTTTGGTGCTCGCGCGCCGTTTGGCGTACGCGGGATTACCGTGATGGTCGATGGTATTCCCTACACGCTGCCGGACGGTCAGGCGCAGTTAGATGCCATTGACCTGGACAGTGCCGAGCGTATTGAAGTCATCCGTGGGCCTTCTTCGGTGCTTTATGGCAATGCGGCAGGCGGAGTGATTGATATCACAACAGCGGATGGGCGCGATAACCCTGGTTCAAGCGTGCGTACCGAGGTGGGAAGCGATGGCTACCGTAAGGCGGTCGTGCAAACCGGTGGCGCCCAAGGGGATTGGTCGCACCATGTGAGCTTTTCAGCGCTTAATGTCGATGGCTATCGAGAGCAGAGCTCCACGGAAAAGTACCTGCTGAACGCCAAGCTACGTCGCGAATTAGGCAGCGACCGAGCGTTAACCGCGATTATCAATCTGCTCGATAACCCCCGCTCTGAAGATCCTGGCGCTTTAAACGCCAGAGAAGTAGCCGCAGGGCGTGATCAAGCCGCGCCTAACTCGCTCGCCCTAGACGCTGGGCAGAATGTCGATCAACAGCTCCTCGGCTTACAGTACGAAGATTTGTCCGCAGGCCCTGGCGAGTTCTACTTAAAAGGCTTTATTTCCCAGCGTGATTTTGAGCAGCAGCTACCCTACGTGGGCGATAGCCGTATCGGCTACCAGCGTGATTATCTGGGCGCGAGTGCTGAGTATCACCATGAAGTCAGCTTGGGCAGCCTGCCGCTGAGCTATATCACCGGTGTCGATGTGGCGCGTCAAGACGACGAGCGCTTTAGGAACGATGTAAATGGCCAAGGCGTTGTCGGTGAGCAGTTGGCGGAAGAGACCCAAACGGCGACCTCCGCTGGGGTATTTGCCCAGGGCGATTTAGCGCTGACCGAGCAGGTAACGCTCTCGCTTGGCGCACGCTTTGACCGAGTGGAGCTAGAAGTAGATGATCGCTATTTGGACGATGGCGATCAAAGCGGTGACCAGACCTTCAATGAGTGGAGCGGTTCGGCGGGGTTAAGTTACCGTTATCGTCCGCAGCATCAAGCCTATATCAATACCGGTACGGCGTTTGAAACGCCGACGTTCTCCGAGTTTGCCAATCCGGCAGGCGGTGGTTTTAACCCGTCGGTGTCGCCGCAAAAAGCCTGGAATCGTGAAGTGGGGCTGCGGGGCTACGTTGAACCGCTGGCCATGGATTACGATCTGGCGCTATTTTCGGTGCGCGTGCGTGACGAGCTCGTGCCGTATGATGACGGCGGCCGCACCTTCTACCAAAACGCAGGCGACACCGACCGCGACGGCATCGAACTGGCGCTCGGTTGGCAGTTGGCCGACCAGTGGCGGTTGGATAGCGCCCTGACGCTGGCGCGCTATGAGTTTGATCAATTTGCCACACCAACGGAAAGCTTTGGTGGCAACCGCATCCCCGGCTTACCCGAACAGACCTGGGTCAACCAACTAACCTGGCAAGGGAGTGATGAGCGCTTTGCGACCCTTGAAACCCAATACGTGGGTGACTTGGTGGCTGACAATGCCAATGAAACCGAGGTCGATAGCTACTGGCTGGTCAATCTGCGGGTGGGAGATGGCTGGCAGTTGGGCAGCGATACGCAGCTAAATGCCTATGTGGGCGTGCGCAACCTATTGGATGAAGAGCATTATTCCAATGTGCGCTTGAATGGCACCTTTGGCCGCTTTTACGAGCCTGCTCCCGGGCGCAGTGTTTATGGCGGGTTAGAAGTACGTTTCTAAACCCTAAATGAATAAAAAACGATGAGTAAAAACGGGCGGCCCATCATTTGGGTCGCCCGTTCTCGTTGGTGAGTCTACTAGGTCGATCGGTTACTCAGGCAGCGCGTAGCCAATCACATAGTCACCCATCTTGGTACCAAAGGTGCCGTGACCACCCGCCGTGACCACTACGTACTGGCGACCATCTTCGCCGGTGTAGGTCATGGGGGTGGCTTGGCCACCTGCCGGAAGGCGTGCTTTATACACTTCCTCGCCAGTGGTGATGTCGTAGCCGCGCAGGTACTGATCTAGGGTGCCGCTCAGAAACGATACACCGCCCGCAGTAGTGATCGGGCCGCCGAGCGCCGGAACACCGACATTCAAATCAATCGGCAGATCGAGCGGCATGCTGTCGCGTGTCGTACCATTACGGTGTTTCCATACCACTTCTGCGCTTTGTAGATTGATACCGGCCACATCGCCCCATGAGGGCGCTTGGCAGGGCAGGCCTAGCACGGAAAGCAGTGGGCCAAGCTCAACGGCATAGGGGGCGCCTGCATTAGGCTGCAACCCCTGTTCGCTGGCCGAACCTTGTCCTTCTTCTACCTCTTCGCGAGGTACCAACTTGGAAACAAATGCCAAGTATTTAGCGCCGGTGAATAGTGCTTGGCGTTCAGGATCAACGGCAACGCCACCCCAGTTCATTACCCCGACATTACCCGGATAAACAATACTGCCTTCCAACGAAGGCGGTGTGTACTGGCCTTCATAACGCAACGAGTTGAACTGAATGCGGCACAGCATCTGGTCAAACGGTGACGCCCCCCACATATCGCGCTCGGTGAGCGGGGGAGGGAGCAGGTTTAGCGCTGAGCGTGGCTGTGTTTCCGCCGTCCAGTCGCCTTCAACGGCGCCTTGCGGAGCAGGTACCTCTTCGATGGGCACAATCGGCTCACCGGTTTCGCGGTTCAAGACGTAAAGACTGCCTTGTTTGGTTGGCTGAATCACCGCGGGTTGAGTGCCTTCATCAGTGGCTAAATCAATCAGCACCGGCTGCGCGGGTGTGTCCATGTCCCACAGGTCGTGGTGAACGAACTGGTAAACCCATTCCACTTGGCCATCTTCTAGATTAAGGGCTACCAGACCTGCGCTATAGGTTTCATCGTTTTCACTACGGTTAGCGCCATACTGGTCAGGCGTCGCGTTGCCCATGGGCAGGTAGACCATGCCGAGTTCTTCATCGACGCTAATCGGTGCCCATACGTTAGGCGAGTTACGCGTGTAGGTTTCGCCATCCGCTAATGGTTCGGTGTCATCGGGGTTACCGCTATCCCAGTTCCACACCAACTCGCCGGTGTGCACGTCGAAGGCACGGATGACACCAGAAGGCTCATCAGTGGAGCTGTTGTCGGTAACGTGCCCGCCAAGAATAACCAGGTTTTCCGTTACCGTTGCAGGCGAGGTGGAGTAGTAACCACCAGGGTCGAAGTCGCCAATATTGTTGGTCAAGTCGACTTCACCATTCTCGCCGAAGTTGGCGCACCGTTCACCGGTGTCGGCATTCAGCGCAATTAAACGTGCATCAGCGGTGGGCAGGTAAAGCCTGCGTGGACACATGACATCCGTTTCGCTGAGCATGGGTTGCGCGTTACCTGCGCCTTCAGCACCAAACATCAAAGACAGGAACGAGAGGTCCAGGCTGAATATATCGATGTTATCGAAAATATCGAATGAGAGCGCGGTATCACTCGTCGCGGCACTATTGTTGCCGGCCTCGCTGCCGTCTGCTGCTTCGCTAGTGCCTGCGCCAGCGGCGTAATTAGCTGCATCGTAGTAGGCGAGGCCGCGGCAGGTCATATGGGCCCAGAGTGAAAAGTCCTCGGCACCCATCGTGCTCACCTCGGGGTCAAACTCCCACAATGTGTCCCCGGTTTCCGGGGAGAGCGCCATTGCGCGGCTGTGCGAGGTGCAAATATACAGGCTGTCGTTTACTTTAAGCGGGGTGTTCTGATTGGTGATTTCGGGCGGCGCGTTAGGGCCTGCCGCATCACCGGTTTGAATGCGCCATACTTCTTCCAGTTCGCCGATGTTGTCAGGCGTAATCTGTTCAAGTGAGGAGTAGTGAGTGCCTGCATTGGTGCCGCCATAGGCAGGCCAGTCGTCTCCCGCTACTTGCGCAGGGTTAACGGTGCTAGCCGCTTCGTTGGGGTTGGAGATCGTCCCTTCGATGCTGCCTGGGTCGCTCAGCTGACTCGCAATAGCCACCAAGATGGCAGCAACAATGCTACCTACCAAGGCCAAGCTGCCGCCCCGTGAATGTAACGGTTTACGCCACCAGGGAAGCAGTAGAATAATCCCGATTAGACAGAGAATCGCAACGCGTGGCACCAACTGCCACCAGTCTAAGCCGACTTCCCATAACGCCCATACGAGCGTCGCAAACAAGATAAGCGCATACAGCCAGAGCGCTGCGCCCCGGCGCATGGCCAGTAAAACACCGCTGGCGATAACGCCTATGCCGGTAATTAAATAATAAGCACTGCCTCCTACGCTAAGCAGCTTGCCGCCGCCAATGGCCAAGGCAAGTCCCGCCGCAACTAGCAAAAGGCCAAGCAGTAATAGCGGCCATCTGCTGTGCGTACGTGAGTGTTCATCCATGAGGTAACCCCTATTTAACAACGAGTGAATGCCACTTGGCAGTGGCTGCTAAGCGGCGATTCCGCAAAGTGCCCTAACCCATCAGCAAGGCCGATGGGTTAAAACACATCTCAATAGCTAATCGATTTTAATAATCAATTCGCTTTTGGTCTAATGATTTCTGGTAGGCCAGTGCGAACAATGATCAATGAAAAAGCCGCACTATCAACGTAGCGCGGCTTTTGGGGGTGGGGTAGGGAGCACCTGTAAGTTTAATCTAACACAACGATTAGCTGTCTAGTTTGACCAGCATCTTACCGGTATTGCCGCCCTCAAACAGTGCCAAGAAAGCCTCTGGGGTGCTCTCTAAACCCTCTTTCACGGTTTCTTTATAAGCCAGTTTGCCAGCGGTGACTTGCGGGGCCACTTCGTTTAGGAAGTAGGGATAGCTTGACCAGTGATCCGCCACGATAAAGCCCTGCATTTTAGCTTTACGGGTGACCAGTTGCGAAAGGTTGCTGGGGCCTGGAGTGGGCTCTGCGGCGTTGTAACCGTCGATCATACCGCACACTGCGATTCTGGCGCCTTCATTTAACTGGCTGAGGGCAGCTTCCAGGCAAATGCCACCCACATTTTCATAATACACATCAATACCGTTGGGGCTTGCGAGCTTAATGGCGTCGCTTAATTCATGCGCATTGCGATCACGATAGCTGACCGGTTCGACACCCAGTGACTCAAGCCAAGCGAGCTTATGGGCAGCGCCTGCAATGCCCACAACATGGCAGCCTTTTGCTTTGGCTAACTGAACCGCCAGCGAACCAACCGCACCGCTGGCCGCACTGACCAGAACGTTATCGCCCGGTTTGCACTCTGCAATCAAATTAAGACCGGTCCAGGCGGTCATGCCGGGCATGCCTAACACACCCAGGTAAGCCTGCTCAGGAACATCAAGGTCGGGTAATGGCGTCACCCCTTGGGCAGGCAGTTGGGCAATATCACGCCAGCCGCCCATATGGCTGACAAGATCGCCCACCTTGTGGTTTGCGTCATTGGATTCGATCACTTCGCCAATGGCGCCGCCTTCCATGGGTTTGCCGAGTTCAAAGGGGTCTACGTAAGTGCGAACGCCATTCATGCGGCCCCGCATATAAGGGTCCACAGAGAGCCAGCGATTACGAATTCGCACCTCGCCGTCGGCTAGCTCAGGCAGTGTCTGTGTCTCCAGTTTAAATAGAGAGCGATCGGGTAGGCCCTGGGGGTAATCAGTAAGCGTATAAAACCGTGACTGCATAAATGCCTCCTGCGAATAAATGGCGCTTTGAGCTATCTGTTTCAGCTAAGCGCGTTGAACTCCTTGCAGCATAGAGACCATTAGCTTGCTTGCAAGTTCGCCATGCATGAGAAAGCGGTAGGAGATAAAGCGCCTCAAAAGAAACAGGGCGACCATATGCTGGTCGCCCTGTATTTATAGAGTGGCACTATTTTGACTGGTTTACTGTCGCATTAATTAGGCTAAGGGGTATCACACACCAACCAAGAATGTGTTATCCGTTAATCCAACAGCGTTACCATAACCGGTGCTGTACCGCGGCGTAGCATGCCAAGCTTCACTGCCGCGCGTTTGGATAAATCAATAATGCGCCCTTTAACGAAGGGGCCGCGGTCATTGATCAATACTTCTACCTCTTGCCCCGTGTCGGGGCGCGTCACCAACACCTTCGTGCCAAACGGCAAACTAGGGTGGGCGGCTGTCAGTGCCTGCTGGTCAAAGGGCTCTCCACTGGCTGTGGTGGCTCCTTGAAAGCGGTCACTGTAAAAGGAGGCGACGCCTTCCTGTGTATCTGTTTCGTGTGCGAAAGCACTATTGGCAGCGCTACCAACTACTACCGCTGCCAAACAAATCGTTCGGATCAGTCGTTTTTGGGCTCCCATAGGAGTACCTCAGTTTTGCGTATTACGGATCCCGCATTCTTTGATGAGGTGCCGAGTAGGCCTTGCGATAGTACCCTTGTCGTTGCGGGTCAGCAAGCTTTGAGAAGATCGACGCAATTAGGTTCATTTTCAAGATTTTTTTAATCGCAGTGTTCGTGCCCTTGAGTTTCAGTGACTTATCAACGCAAGGGTTAAGTTAGTAAAAAATCAGATTTGTGCAATGCAGTATTTTTTATCAAACGCTCACTTGATTTCGCTAAGCATCTTATAATCACGTTTGCTTAATTTATTAATGATTGTCATTACAACTTAACAAGGGAACGTTCATGGCTAAATCGGCTTCGCTAGCGTTTGTATTGGTGGCGTTGGGCGGCGCTGCCGTCGGTTTTTTGGCTGCTCAGGTTATTCCCTTGCAACTGCAAACTGCTGAGGATAAGCCCACCAAGAGGCTCATGCTTGCAGAGCCTTTACGCGGGGAAATAACCTTGGCGAGCGAACTTAACGGGAACGATGGCAGCCGCTTTGTGCGCTATGCAATCTCGCTAGAAGAAGATGAAATCGTTGAAATCGCTCTTGATGGTGCCTTGGAAGGCGTTGTGGCCCTTTACGATGATCAGCTTCAGCTACTCGATAATGCACCCGTTGTGCGCCACCGTATCGAAGAAAGCGGTGACTATGTCGTGGTGGTAAGCGGGGCCGATGCCTATAGCTATGGCCCATTTACCATTGAGAGCCGCACCGTAGAGCTCACCGATGCAAACACGGTAACAATAGGCGACCCACTCGACAGCTGGTTGCAGGGCGATGCCGATGAAATAGCGCTGAACATAGAAGAGGCGGGTCTTTACCAGCTTGAAATGCGCTCTGATGATTTTGACCCTTATTTAGCCATAGAAGGACCCAACGGCTATACCCGTGAAGATGATGACAGCGCCGGTGATTTAGACGCCCGCATTGCCGACTTCTTTGAGCCCGGTGAATACACGCTGACCGCGCGCAGTGCTTATGACGATGGCAATGGGGTTTATACTCTCTTAGTGGCGCCTCACGAACTACCTGGCAATGGCGAGCTGCGCAACGATGGGTCACTCACTGCCGATGGATCGCTAAGTGGTTGGTACAGCGGTGAACCACTGATCTATCAGCTGGAGCTAGAAGAGAGCTCGTTGGTTACCATAGAAATGCGCTCCGCTGATTTCGATACATTGATTGAAATTAGTGGTCAAGGCGTTGCAGCCAGCGACGACGATGGCGCAGGGGGCACCGATTCCCGTCTTCAAGAGCAATTGCTGCCTGGTACTTATACGGTAAGCGCAAGCGGTTTTAGCGCTACCGGTAGTGGTTTGTTCGAATTAAATATTGAAATGGAACCGACGGAAATTCCTCCTCAACTTTAATTACTACCTCACTTATCCCGGTAAATTTATTTAAACCAGCTAGGCTGAAAAGGCATTGCCAAAAGCACGCATTGTGTCTGCTTTAGCACTGTTTACTGTCATTCAATAATAGGCATGGATCGCTTATGAACCAACAAATCAAAACACGCCGTTCAGCACATTTAATGGTGGTTGACCCGCAAGGTCAGCTACTGCTTTTTCGCCATCATGATGAGCATCAAGCGCCTTTTTGGACCACCGTAGGCGGCGAATTGCTTGAGGGAGAGGATTACCCCAGCACGGCAATGCGCGAGCTGAAGGAAGCAACGGGGTTGACCTGCCCCATTGGCCCGCTATTGCGCGAACGCGATGACATAGACGCCGTGGCAGGCTCTCCGCCAGCCCGCTGGCTTGAGCGCTACTTTCTGGTGCGCTGCCCGCCAATGGCTGAAGTTACCACTACACAGTGGAGCGATGAAGAGCCTTCTACTGTTCAGGCTAGGCATTGGTGGACGCGGGAAGAGATGCGCGAGGCCGCCCCCGCGCTTTTCAAACCCAGATGGCTACCTGAATTACTCGACGACATTCTATCTAGCGAGCCAGCGATTAAAGTAGCCGAGGTGAATCTGTTTAAGTAAGCCTAGCGGCCAGCTTTAAGGCAGCCCACCACCACCAGCACTGCCGCAGTGGGTAATCGCCAGTCGAGCACACTCATGCCTGCCAGAACCAGTAGCAGTGCGGCTAGAATCGGCACGCCATACGCTAAGCTGCCCACTAGGCTGGCGTGCCCCCAGCGCAGTGCTTTGTCCCAAGCCACCATGGCCACGCCGTAAGGGCCTAACCCCAGTGCAATGCCTGCTAGCAACGCTTCCCCGCTGGGTAAAGGGAGTTGTCCTTCAAGTAGCAGGCTAGCGGCCACGGCAATAGCACAAGCGATCAGCAGCAGTCGTGGCAGTAGCGGTGTCAACGCCACTGGGGCTGCCTGGCTGAGCCATGAATAAAACGCCCAACAGCAGGCAGCCAGCAGTGCTAATGCGTAGCCAGTGGTAGCGCCCCCTAATCCGCCGCTGATGGCTTGAGGAACCAGCAGTAACGCTGCGCCTGAAAACGCAATCAGCGCACCGACAACGCCTGCGATGCGCAGACGGCCAAAGCGGCTCCACTGACTAAGCAGCACAAAGAGCACGGGCCAGGTATAAGTAATCAGCGCCGCTTCAGCGGCGGGCGCTAGCCGCATACCTATAAAGTAAGTACTCACCGCGCCAAAAATAAGTAACGGAATGCCCACCCAGACACTTAACTGCCAAACCGCGCCGCTGGCAGCAACATTAACCCGGCGGCTCAGCGGCAGCGTTGCCATCGCCCCCGCAAGCAGTGTTACGGCGGTTAGCTGTAAAGGCGGTGTCGACTTGGCAAACTCTGACAGCAGCGGCGCGGCGCTCCAAAGCATCACGGCCACCAGTGCCGCACCAACACTGTACCAACGTGGAAAAAGGGCGGGGGAGTGAACGCGATGCATCGGAGGTCTCCTTGATTTGAGCATGTGCTGAGCAGCATACTCATCATCAAAGCATCACAATATCGATCTTTTATGATCGTTTTGATCAAGAATGGTGATATATGCGCGCGCCCACCCTAGACCTAACCCTGCTTCGTACTCTGGTGGCAATTTCGGATACTGGTAGTGTGACCGCCGCCGCCAAACGTTTGGCTTACACGCAGTCTACGGTAAGTATGCAGCTGCAGAGGCTGGAGGCGCAGTTATCGCTAATACTGCACGAGCGGGAAGGACGGCGAATACGCTTTACTTCAGAAGGCGAGCGCCTACTTAACCATGCCCGGCGGCTGCTGGCGCTTAATGATGAAGCATGGAGTGATATGCAGGCGCGCCAAGTTACCGGTGACCTCACGTTAGGCATACCGGAAGATTACGCCTCGCTGCTGCCCTCGGTGTTTGCTTACTTTAATCAGCTCTACCCGGCGGTGGGGCTCAAGGTGATCTGCGGTACCAGCGCCCATCTCGTAGAGCAGGTAAAAGCCAAAGAGCTTGATCTGGCACTGGTGACACGCCAACGCAACTCGCCAGGGGGCGATGTAATCCGTCGAGAGCCTTTGCTGTGGGCCGTCGGAATGCACCAGCAGCCGCTGCTAAGCGATCCATTGCCATTAGCGCTTTATTCGCCGGGGGCTGACGTGTTTCGTGAAGTCGCCGAGCAGGCGCTGCAGTCGGCAGGGCGCAGTTGGCGTGTTGCCTATACCAGCCAATCCATGGCCGGTCTGGCGCCGATTGTGACCGCGGGGCTCGCGATAGTGGTGGTGACGCGCAGCATGCTGACGCCGGCGCTAAGGCCACTGGATGAGAGCAGTGGCCTGCCTGCGCTGCCAATGATCGAGCTGGCGCTTCACCGCGCACCCCACCGGCCCTCAGAGCCAGCGCGGCGCTTGGGTGAGTTAATACGTGAGCAATTAGCCGTGCCTGACTAGGCTATATAAACACCGATCGTAGCGATTCAACCGTTCCCAGCAGGCAGTAGAGGAAAAGCATTGGGTAAAAGTAACACTTAACGTTGAGGGCAGCGAAGTGCTTTAATCAGCGAAAGGGAACGTTACTGACTAGACTAAAAAGCAAATAAATTTGCTGTTAGGAGCACTACATGCACGAACTGGATCGTTATATCTACCCGCACCGGGTGCTGCACTGGCTAGTGGCGGGTGCCGTGTTACTCTCGTTGGCTAGCGGTTTGACGCTAGGCTTTCTGGGGTTTGAGCGCACCGTTGCGTTGGTAGGCAATACGCTCACGAACTTGCTTTATACCAGCCACAAAACGCTCGGCGTATTGATATTATTGCTGATGACGCTGCGCATTATTACTCGGCTGGCGTTTGTGGTCCCAGATCATGAACCACCTTTAAATGCGTTCGAGCGGATTGTTAGCTCCAGTGTGCACCACTTGCTCTATTTAGCGCTCATTATTATGCCGTTACTGGGCTGGGCCGCCACTGCTAGCGGCGGCTTTCCAGTAGAGTTTTTCCACTGGCATTTGCCCGGTTTACTTGCTGAGCGTGAGCAGCTCTCTGAACAACTTTTCATGTGGCATGGGCGGTTAGGCTGGATCATTTTAGGCTTAGTGGTATTACACGTTGCTGGCGCAATATTCCATTGGAAAATCAAGCGTGACAACGTTATGAAGCGCATGAGCCTGTTTGACTAGAATTAAGAACTCGCCGAGCCGTAGCGATAGTAAGCGGCGGCTTGGCTTGATTTAACTGCATACATATTGCTATCAGCTTCACTCAGCAAGCTTTCAAGCGTGGCATCCTCTGCGCCGTGACAGGTGCTTACCCCAATACTGACGCTAACACTGACTTGCTCACCGCCGGGAAGGTTGATCGGCGAACAGATGGCTTGGTCAATACGCGCCAGAATAGGCGCTAACGTATCGCCGGTGCCTATATTCTCCATGATAATAATGAACTCATCGCCTCCATACCGGGCACAGTGATCATTGGTGCGCGCTAAGTGGACGATGCGTTTGGCTATTTGCTGTAAAACAAAGTCGCCTGCTTCATGGCCATAATTATCATTAATAGGCTTAAAGCGATCCAGGTCGAGCATTAATAGCGCCAAACGATGACCATGCTGACGATTACGCTGTAGGGCACCTTCGGCAGAACGCATCAGTCCATGGCGATTCAGCAGGCTAGTGAGTACATCATGATTGGCCAAATGCTCCAATGCTTTGGTGCGGGCAGCGACTTTTCGTTCCAATAGGGTTTCCTGTTTCTTGAGTGCTGCCAACATCGCGCTTTGAGTTCTCTCTTTTTGCCGTTTAAGTTTATTGAAGCGCGATGCTAAGGCAAACGAGAGCAATAACATTTCCAGTGCTGAGCCAATTTGAATACCGTGCAGAGTAATAAAGTTGGCTGGTAGTAGGCTCAGGTTACGCAGCGCAAAGACACCAGTACCTAGTAAAAATAGTGACCAAGCAAATACAAACAGCCGAGCACTGGGTACGCGTTGCAAACTACAGTAGCTGCCGCATAGCAGAAGCAGTAAAGCGGCCATAAAGCCCGTCACATCCATGAGGTGAAGCGCCGAGGGAGTGGGCAATAACAGGGTGGCAATCACTGTCAACCAGCAGTAACTGCGAAAGGTGCTCAATACGTTGTGCCAGCGGGGGCAATAGGTCTTCGTGTTAAGAAAACTTTGCGCAAACAGTGTGGCCATGGTGGAAGCGAAGGTAAAACCGAGTGCCACGAGACGAGCCGTGTTATCACCCAGAAAGCTCCAAAACATCAGTGTACCGATGCCGTTAAAGGTCAGAATAGCGAGAGCAAAGCCGCCGACAAAGAGCGAATAATGAAGAAAAACCCGTTCCTTTAAGCCAAAAAATAGCAGTAAGTTATATAAACCCATTGCCAGCAGCATACCGAAGTAGGTAGCCAGCCAAAAATTATGGCGATCGTTTTGGGTATAAAACGCCTCGGGCGTTATTAGCTTGTAGTTGAGCATTTTGCTGCCTGAGGCAGCCACATGGGTATACAGCGTTACGCGTTCATGGGCAGCAAGCTCTAGTGAAAAAACCGCCTGACGATGGGCTAGCGCACGCTGTTCAACCGGGACTGCACTACCGCTGCGCTGTGCCTCAATGCCCTGCTGGCGCAGGGTGTAAAGAGTGACGTAATCCAAGAATGGGTACTCAAACTGCACCATCCAGCGCTGGGTTTCCGGCGAGTCATTACGCACTTGTGTTCTAAGCCACACATCATGACGGGTATAGCCGAAGTTTAAATCCTCTTCGTGATGGGAGTGCTTAAAATCAGGCGGGTGAGAGAGTAAGTTATTAAGCGTGATTGATTTATCAGTTGCATGCCAAAATTCACTGTAAGGGGCAAGCGAGTAGCTCGCCTGGTTTGGCGCTACTGATAAGAGAGTATTTGCATGTGCCCAAGGTACCCAACATCCAGCCAACAGCAGCAATAGGCCGGTGTAAACACTCGCCGTTAAACGTC
Organism: Halomonas sp. NYA30; assembly: GCF_976980765.1. Taxonomy (NCBI): domain Bacteria; kingdom Pseudomonadati; phylum Pseudomonadota; class Gammaproteobacteria; order Oceanospirillales; family Halomonadaceae; genus Halomonas; species Halomonas sp. NYA30. The sequence continues at coordinate 945,112 of NZ_OZ334477.1, forward strand.
GAACATGCATATCACATCGCTTTTTTTAGTTTTTAACCCGTCCATGTCCCCTGGGTTCCCTTACCCTTGCCGGGGCCGCCCACCGTTCTAGAGCTCAGGTGAGTTTGCGGTTTACTCACCATCTTGCACTAACGCGGTAGAGAAAAAACATCATTACCAAATTTTTCTGTGTCGCGCGATAAGCATTTTTAGTGTAGGCAGGTTTGAAAAAAGTCACTGTTTAAAACTTTCATACTTAATAAATGATATGACTCAAGTGCTGGGTAAGCCGTTGAATCAACTCTCCGCTATGGCGCCAAAAATGCCAGTAAAGCGGCACCGATAAAGAGTGACCTGGCGCCACGCTGACCAGTTGGCCGCTTTGCATGAGTTCCTTTGTCTGCAGCTGCGGCATCATGCCGTAACCCATCCCCGCCGAGGCTAAGCGAACAAAACCTTCTGAAGAGGGGCAGAGGTGATAAGGAAAGTGGCTGTGGAAACCAAACAGCGCCATAAACCGATGCTGTAACTGGTCGTGGGGGCCGAAAACGATGGCTGGTGCACGCTGAAAGTTCTCTGTCGTCGGACCATCTGAAAAATAGCGCTCAACGTATTCAGGGGTTGCCAGGGGATGGTAGCGCATTTCCCCTAACGCTACGCAGCGCGCCCCGGCAATCGGTTGCGGTGTGGCGCATAGGCACGCCGCTACATCTCCATCGCGCAACCGCTTGAGTCCGACATCTTGATCTTCAATCACAAGGTCCAGTAACACGCCTTCTTGCTGACAAATAGTGGCAACAGCCTCGGCCCACCAGGTGACCAGACTGTCCGCATTAATCGCAATACGCAGGCGCGGCGCCTGATCATCTAAGGTGGGTAGTGAGCCACGCAGGTCACGCTCTAATAGCTGTACCTGCTGGTAGTGGGTTAACAGCCGCTGACCCGCAGGGGTTGGAGCTAAATGCGGGTGCCGAACCAACACTGGCTGACCAAGGCGAATTTCCAGCGCTTTTATACGTTGAGACACGGCAGATTGTGACAGCCCCAATTCATCTCCCGCGCGCTCAAAACCGCCGCACTCCACTACGGTCGCCAAGGCATGAAGTAATTTGTAATCCAGCATGGCGATGTTCCAAGTTCAGAAGAGTAATGACGTTAATCAAAAAGTGATGATGAAACAAATGCCTCCCAAAGCAAATGAAAATCAGTTCTTTATTGACTTGACCCATCAGTGCGGCACAATTCGCCGCTTATACAGCAATGGTGGAAGGCAATAATGGAGCTGCTGCGCTTAGTATTTCGTCACTACCGCTGGCCTTTTTTAGGCGCGATGGGTCTGAGCCTGTTGAGCGCTGGCCTCGGGGTGGGCGTTATTGCGTTTATCAATCAGCGGTTAATAGAGGTCGGCAGCCTGGCTGCATTACCGCAATTTCTAGGCCTTTTGGTGGTACTGCTTGCGGTCACCCTAGGCACTCAGTTGGCGCTCACTTTGCTGGGGCATCACTTTGTGTTCGACCTGCGCTCACGCTTGGTAAAACGCATTCTTGATACCGATATTGAGCGTTTAGAGCAATTAGGTAATTCCACATTGCTGGCTAGCCTTTCCAGCGATGTGCGCAACATCACCATTGGGTTTGTGCGCCTGCCAGAGCTGATTCAGGGTGTGGTGCTAACGCTCGCTTCGGTGGCCTATTTAGCTTGGCTCTCGCCGCAAATGGTGGTGATCACCGTGCTGTGGATGGCGTTCACCATGGGCGTAGGCTGGTGGTTGGTCTCTAAGGTATATCGCCATTTTCACCTAGTGCGTGAAAGCGAAGACCGCTTGTATAAAGATTTCCAGGCGGCCATTGAAGGGCGCAAAGAGTTGGCACTGAACCGCGACCGTGCCCGGCGCTTTTTTGATGAGCGCTATACTGCCAATGCCCGCGATTATCGCCACCATATTATCCGCGCTGACACTTACCATTTAAGTGCTAACAACTGGTCTAACATTATGATGCTAGGCGCCATCGGTGTGGTGTTTTTCCTCTCTAATGGGTTGGGTTGGGCGAATACCACGGTGGCTTCCACCTTTGCTTTAACGCTTTTGTTTCTTCGCACGCCGCTGATTCAAGCGGTGGGTGCGTGGCCAACGCTGATTAGTGCTCAGGTTGCGTTTGATAAATTGAGCAGTCTGGAGCTAGCCGAGTACCAGCCAAGCTTTGCGGTAGATGATACTCTCGCCGATTGGCAGCGCCTTGAGTTGGTCGATGTCACTTACCACTATCCGCACACTGAGCAAGGCGAAGGTTTTAAGGTAGGGCCAATTAATCTCACTCTGGCGCGTGGAGAGCAGGTCTTTCTGATTGGTGGGAACGGCAGCGGCAAGTCGACCCTGGCAAGACTACTTTCGGGGTTATACCGCCCACAAAGCGGTTTCATTAAAGTCGATGGGCAAGTGATCAGTGCCGCCCAGTGGGGTGCATTTCGCGCCCGTTTTGCCAGCGTGTTTACCGATTTTCATCAATTTGATCAGACCATGGGCCCTGCCGGGCTCCCCGCTGACACGCACGTCGTTGATACCTGGCTTGAGCGACTGCAGATGCAGCATAAACTGCAGTGGGAAGGGGATCGCGTCATCAATACCCAGCTTTCCCAAGGGCAACGCAAGCGTTTGGCGCTACTGCTGGCGATTGCCGAAAAGCGCGATATCTTACTGCTGGATGAGTGGGCGGCGGACCAGGATCCGCAGTTCCGGCGGCTGTTCTACCGCGAGCTATTACCGCACTTAAAAGCGATGGGCAAAACCGTGTTCGCCATCAGCCATGACGACAGTTACTTTGTGCACGCTGACCGCTTGCTGGAAATGTCAAAAGGACAATTAAGCGAGCTGAAGGGCGAAGAGCGCGCGAGAGCAAGCGAGGATGCGGTAACGCAAATTAATCTGTAAAGACGATCATTTAGCGACTTGCTTGGCATGCTTGCGCGCTTGTAGGTCGCAACCTTCTAGTGGACAGTTGCCGCAGGTATCGAACTCGTCCAGTAAATAGCGCAGGCAGCAGAGCTTGCGCACCCGCTTAACTTCCTCGCTACCCTTGGGCGTAAAGTGCCGCACTGGCTGAAACAGCGGGTTACGTTTGCCGTTGGGTAGGGTACGCGTTTCTAACAGCATTTTAGCGGCTTCGAGCGCCGCTTCATTGACCAGCGGATGCTCGGCCAGCGCATGCACGTAGTAATCCACGTAACCACCGGCATTGCTCCAGAACACCCGCTGCGCGGCGCCGGAGATGGCCGCTAACTGCTCAATCAATGGCGCCCAATGCTGGTCGATTAACGTTGTAAAGCGCTCATACGGGTCGTAGGTGGTTAAACTCGCGCCTTCGTTGGGTAACCATAGCCGCGATGTAGCACCTTTTTCAGTGAAGATGACTTGAAGATCATCCAGCCCCACCGGTAGGTCTCGGTTAAGCAGCAAATTGGCCGTGAGTGTGGGCACGGTCAGGGCGCTGAAGTGCCACTTTGACCAAAGCGATACCACTGCCCGTGAGTCACCGCCTGGGTACTGTGTAGAGAAGCGCTCTAAATCCTGTGTTAGCCAGTTAACATCCCGCCAGCGGGCGGTTTTGAATGCTTCCAGCGGTGGCGAGCCGCCAATAAGGGGCGGGGTAAAGTTCGCCAACGGCCCGGTGTAGCAAGCGGCCAAGGAGGGCTCGAACAGTTGTGGCTGACGCAGGGCAAGGGGCATAACCAGACTCCAACACGAGGCGCTGGGAAAATAACAGTAAGTTCAGCTTAATCGATAATGCGTATCAGTTGAAGTGCTTGATTGAGAATGAGTGCTTTTAAAAGTGCCCGCCCACGGAGAATAACGTTATTGCGCTACGGCGATATTGTGCCCTCCATTGGGGTGCTTCATGACCTGCATAGGCAGGCCGTAAATCGCTTCTAAGGTGCTATCGCACATCATGTCGCCCGGCGTGCCGTGGGCAAGCAGGCGGCCACTATGCAATGCCATCAGTTCATCGCAGTAACGCGACGCCATATTAATGTCGTGCAGAACAATAATGACGCCAAGATTCAGCTCATCACACAGCTTGCGAATCAATGCCAGGACTTCCATTTGGTGGGCGATATCCAGCGCCGCCAATGGTTCATCCAACAGCAGAAAACGGCTGCCTTGAGCCAGTAGCATGGCCAGCCACACCCGCTGGCGCTCGCCGCCAGAAAGGGTGTCAACCAGGCGGTCGGCAAAGGCTTCAGTGTGGGTGAGCGCAATGGCGCGCTCCACGGCGTCTTTATCCTTTTGCGTGTGGCGGCCTAGCAGCCCATGCCAAGGGTAGCGACCAAACCCCACCAGTTCACGCCCGGTCAGGTTTTCGGCGCTGGGTAAATGCTGCGGCAAATACGCCACTTGGCGCGCGAATTCGCGATTTCCCCAGTCACTCAGCGGGCGCTGGTCAAAGTGGATCCCACCCTGGCTTATCGACTGCTGCTGTGCCATTAGCTTGATCAGCGTCGATTTCCCCGAGCCGTTATGGCCAATCAAGCCGTAAACCTTGCCTTCATGAAAGGAGTGCTCAATGGGATTCAGAATTGGTTTGCCATTGATTTCAAAGGTGGCGCCTTTGACCTCGAACATGAATGACTCCTGGGAGCGGGGTAAATAACAATGGCTCCATTCTAGTGCTAATGGTTCTCATTTTTAACAAAAATATGAAAAAAGATTTCCGTTTAAGGCTTCTTTTATCTTGCGGCTTTCTCCCGCAATCAGGTTATCAATTGTAGCGCTAATAGTTATCATTTAGAATTATCTGTTTTTTAACCACTACCGTCCAGAAATTGCTAAGGCGCAGATCATGCCTCTCATAATGGTGTTGCAAGAAATGAAGGTGCTTGGGGCGCCAATTACTGTTTTCATTCCTGTGCTGAATCCGGCGGCGATACGGGCCAACGCATCATGTTAGGTTCAGTACTGTTAGCTCAGAAAATGCGTGGCCTATCGCCTGCAAAAGCCTGCCTGTTACTTAGTTTGCCGATGTTTGTTCTTTTTTGGGTAAGCCTGCAGGGCCAAGGTGGTTTTACGCTGGGGCTGCGGGCGTTAGTGGCGCCCTCATTCGAAAACGTTAATGAACTATTGCTCTATTTCACGTGGTGGCCGCGCCTTTCGATTGCGCTACTGGCCGGGGGCGGTTTAGGGTTGGCAGGCGTGCTCATGCAGCAGGTGCTTCGCAACCCATTGGCCTCGCCCACCACGCTTGGCGTGGCCTCGGGCGCTAATCTGGCGCTGATGACTGCCACCTTGCTGGCGCCGGGGCTGCTCGTTGCAGGGCGCGAATGGGTCGCCTTATTGGGCGGGGCGCTGGCGGTGGGGTTAGTTTTCCTGCTCTCGTGGCGGCGCGGTTTAGCGCCGATTGTGGTCGTGTTGGCCGGGTTGGTGGTGAATCTGTACTTGGGGGCACTCTCCACGGCGCTGCTGTTGTTTAATCACGAAGCGCTCTCGGGGCTGCTGATCTGGGGCGCGGGTTCGCTGGCGCAAAATGGTTGGGACGGCGTTGCGATACTTTGGCCCCGGCTGGCGATTAGCTGCGTGGCCGCGTGGTTTTTGCTGCGCCCCTTGGCGGTGCTGGAGCTGGATGATGCCAGTGCCAAGAGCCTCGGTGTATCGCTTGCCTATTTACGCTTTGCGGGCATGGGGCTGGCGGTGTTTATTACCGGCAGCATTGTTAGCGTGGTGGGCATTATTGGTTTTATCGGTTTGGCGGCACCCAATATTGTGCGCATGGCTGGCGCGCGCCGGTTAGGGCCACGGTTACTCTGGTCGACGCTATTGGGAGCCGTCCTGCTGGCAACAACGGATCTGTTGTTACAGCAGTTCTCTGGTATGGCAGCAACGTTGATTCCCACCGGGGCGATTACCGGTGCCTTAGGTGCGCCACTATTAATGTGGCTAATTCCGCGTTTAAAGCTACAGGGAGATCGGCCACCGAAAAGCACGGGTGTCTTCACGCACCGTCATCCTGCACCCTCGCGGTTAGCCGCTGGCTTACTACTCGCGCTACTCGCCGCAACAGTGGTGGGTCTACTATTTGGCCAGGGGGTGGATGGTTGGTATTGGCTTGCACCAAATAACGGGGGCGTAATGCAGTGGCGCCTGCCTCGCGTCATGGCAGCCGCGGCAAGCGGCTTGATGCTGGCGATTGCAGGTACGATTCTACAGCGCCTTTCTGCCAACCCCATGGCCAGCCCTGAAGTGTTGGGTATCAGCGGTGGCTGTGCTATTGCGCTGATTCTCGGCATTTTCTTACTGCCCGCACCCACCAATATGATGCTGATTGGCGTAGGCACGCTAGGGGCGTTTGCAACGCTATTGGTACTGGTTGGTATCAACCGCAAGAGTGGCTTTCTCCCCGAGCGTTTGCTGCTTACCGGGGTGGCGATCAGTGCGCTGTTCGATGCGGTGCGCAGCGTAATACTGGCGGGCGGCGACCCCCGCGGCCAGCAGGTCATTGCCTGGCTGGCAGGCTCTACCTACTACGTGGATGTTACCAATGCGGTGGTGGTCGGGGGAATTGCTGCGGTTTTGGCACTGGTGACGCTACCCTTCACTCGCTGGCTGGATATCTTGCCCTTAGGCGCGCCGACGGCCAAGGCGCTTGGGGTAACCCTCAACCGCGCCCGTTTGGCGTTGCTGCTGCTTGTCGCGCTGTTAACCGCCTGCGCCACCCTGGTAGTGGGGCCGCTTTCGTTTATTGGCCTACTGGCGCCGCATATGGCGCGGTTGGTGGGTTTCTCCAGAGCTAAGCAGCATCTGCTAGGAGCGGCATTGATCGGCATGCTGCTAATGGTGCTGGCGGATTGGGTAGGGCGTCAGATTATCTTCCCTTACGAGATACCGGCAGGCTTGGTCGCTTCACTGATTGGCGGTGCCTACTTTATGTGGGGGCTGCGGCGGCTTTAATTCGCTAAAAGCATCCCTTTATAAGTAAAACTGATGCCCCATTAGCAGGATGATTATTAGTTATCCAGCTTGCTCGTTATCTTAGTGCCACGTTTGTTTAACACGATACTTATTCTGGCACTGGGAGCTAGGCAATGTGGGAAAGCTACTTCACCGGGCTGCTGGTATGCGGCGGCATTATCATGGCGATTGGGGCGCAGAACGCCTACATTTTAGGGTTGGCTATTCGCCGCGAGTATCACTGGTGGTCGGCGGGGCTGTGCATGAGTGCGGATATTATCCTGCTCACGGCGGGTATGTTTGGGGTGAGCGCCTTTCTGCTGACGATGCCCAGTGCGCTGGAGGCAATGCGCTGGGTGGGCGTGGTGTTTTTAAGCTGGTTGGCGGCGCAGGCGTTATTTAGAGCCGTCAGTGGACGGCAAGGGTTGAGAGCCGAAGCGGGCAAAGCGCCTAGCTTAACGAAAGTGATTTTCGCAACCCTTGCCGTCACCGTGCTCAACCCTCAGGTCTACCTGGATACGCTGCTGTTGATACCCGCCATCGGCGCTCAGCAGGAGAGCGCCGGTGTTTTTGTGGCAGGGGCATCTACCGCTTCCATCCTCTGGTTTAGTCTGCTGGCCTGGGGTGGCGCCGCACTTTCGCCTTGGCTGTCAAAGCCTATCGCTTGGCGCATCATCGATGGTCTGATTGGGTTAATGATGGCAGGCATCGCCGTTCATCTTGCCCTGGGAGCAACTTCTCTTAGCTAAACCGCTTAGTGAGCAAGTTAGTTAGCATTTAGTGACGGCTGAAATAGGCCTCCATCACCGCTACTACTTTATCAATATCGGCATCATTGATATCGCGATGGACCACAAAACGGGTGGCGTACAGTAACTCAATTAATATGCCATGCTCTTTTAGCCAGGCGGATAGTGGCTGGACATGGGCGTCGGGAATTTGTGCAAATACCATATTGGTGGCTTGCGAGGTGATCTCTACCCCTGGCAGTTTCTCCAACCCTTCCGCCAATCGAGCGGCACGGCGGTGATCTTCGCTTAGATCGGTAACGTGGTGATCCAGGGCGTACTGACAGGCCGCAGCGATAATGCCCACTTGACGCATACCACCGCCCACCATCTTGCGTAAACGGCGGGCCTTATCAATCAGCGCTTGCGAACCCACCAACGCCGATCCCATCGGTGTCCCCAGGCCTTTTGAAAAACACAGGGAAACGCTATCGAAGGGCAGGCAAAGCTGCTTGAGCGATGTGTCGGTTGCGATGGCGGCATTAAACAAACGTGCGCCGTCTAGGTGCGTGGCCAATCCGCGATCCCGCGCTAGGTCGGTCGCTTTTTGCACATAGTCGGCCGAGAGCACCTTGCCGCCAATGGTGTTTTCCAGTGCCAGCAGCTTGCTGCGTGCAAAGTGGAAATCGTCGGCTTTAATGGCAGCGCTGATTTTCTCCAATGGCAATGCGCCATCGTCCGCATTCTCGATGGGCTGAGGTTGGATACTGCCCAAGACCGCAGCGCCACCGCCTTCATAGCGGTAGGTATGCGCTGACTGACCAACGATGTATTCATCGCCGCGTTCGCAGTGAGCCATTAGCGCCACTAGGTTGCTTTGTGTGCCGCTAGGAAATAGCAGCGCGGCTTCCTTACCTGCCTGCTCGGCCAGGTTGGCTTGAAACGCATTCACCGTTGGGTCATCGCCCCACACATCATCACCGACCGGCGCGGCCATCATGGCTTCCAGCATGGCGGGAGTGGGGCGAGTCACCGTATCACTGCGCAAATCAATCATGCAGAACTCCTTTTGTGTGTAAAGGCAACAACTTAGATTAAATTTTTGAGCAAGATCATAAGAACCATCTATGGTTAACAGCATACTGCATGTCACTCACACATAGGCACCCCATGGATTTAAAAAGTGGCTACCCCTTTTGGGCTGTCAAGAATGGCCTGCTGAAAGCATACCCCCCGCTTGCGCGCGATCATCAATGCGATGTGGTCGTGATTGGTGGTGGTATTACAGGGGCGTTGATTGCAGATGAGTTAAGTCGCCATGGCCATTATGTCGTGGTGCTTGAGCGTCGCGATGTGGGGTGGGGCAGTTCGGCCGCCAGCACGGCTTTATTGCAATATGAAATTGATACCCATATGACCGAGCTAGCGAAGCTTTATGGCGAAGCAAATGCTGTACTGGCTTACCGCGCCTGTGCCGACGCGATCAGAGAACTCGAAGCATTAGCGGCAGGGCTGGGTGATGTGGATTTTGCGCGTCAACAAAGCCTTTATTATGCCAGCAGTGAAGAGGATGTTGCGCCACTCAAAGAAGAGCTAGCGCTGCGTCAGAAGCACGGTTTTGATGCTTACTGGCTTGAGCGAGAAACTATTTTAGCGGAGTACGATTTTGCAGCACCGGGCGCTATTCTTACCCAGTTAGCCGCCAGTATTGATCCCTATCGTATGGCTTATCAGCTGTTTGCCAGGCTGGTGGAGCGTGGTGGTGAGGTCTATGACCGCACAAAAATGGAGACAATGGCGCCGGATGAAGAGGGTGTCACGCTGACACTAACCAATGGCACCACTCTGCGTTGCCAGCATGTGGTGATGGCGGCAGGCTACGAGTCTCAATCCTGGTTGCCAGAGAGCGTGGCGATCAACCGTAGTAGCTATGCATTTATCACCGACCCGCTCTCACCCAAAGCACTGGGTAAATTACGCCATACCATGGTGTGGGAGTCTGCGCGGCCCTATCTCTATCTACGAACTACCTGCGATGGCCGCTTGCTTGTAGGTGGTGACGATGATGATGAAGATATCCCCCAGCGTCGCGATGCGCGGGTCGAAGAGAAAGCCCAGGGGCTGGCGAGCAAAGTAGAGGCGTTGTGGCCTAAGCTGGATATTAATCCAACGTTCTCGTGGGGCGGTACGTTTGCCGAAACCAAAGACGGATTGCCATTTTTTGGCCCCCATGAGGCCCATGGGCCCCGCGTACACTTCGCCATGGCATATGGTGGCAATGGCATTAGCTACAGCATGATCGGTGCAAAATTACTGCGCGCGCTGATCGAAGGAGAAGAGCATCCGCTGGCTGAGCTGTTTTCTTTCAAGCGACTAGCCAAAATGAACTGACTATCGGAACCTCTCTATCATCGAAAAACGAAGGCCTTACCGAAGACGTTAAACGCGCCTTAAAATTTCGCAGCGAGCTGATGAGAAGCGGGTATCCTTAAGGGATACCCATCAGAGTAGAGGACAATGAGTCACACACTTTTTTTAAGGGCCCTGGAGCGCAACGATTTGCGCTTTGTCCACGAGCTCAATAATAACCAGAGTATAATGTCGTACTGGTTCGAGGAGCCTTACGAGTCATTTGATGAACTGGAAGAGCTCTATAACAAACACATCCATGATAACGCCGAACGACGCTTTGTCGCCGAAGATAGCCACGGTAACGCGATTGGTTTAGTGGAACTGATTGAAATCGATTACATCCACCGTAGTGCCGAGTTCCAAATCATCATTGCTCCCGATCATCAGGGCAAAGGTTTTGCTCGCTCGTTGATCCACCAAGCGTTGCACTACTCATTCACGATCTTAAACCTGCACAAGGTGTATCTCATTGTGGCGGTGGAAAACGTCAAAGCGATCCATCTTTACGAGGAGAGCGGTTTTATTGAGGAAGGGCACCTAGTGCAGGAGTTCTTTATCAATGGCAAATATAGGGATGTGAAGCGTATGTATATCCTGCAGGACGCCTATCTCGGCCAGATACCTGAATCCGTGAGACCGGCCCCCAGGAATGCTTCTAACCTACTGAACTGCATGGCAATATAGCGAATATCGCCATTCACCCAGACAGTGCCATGCCCAACGTCAAGTTCCGCGCCAGTCGCCGCACCCTCACCAGCCACGCCGGGCTGTCCATCATCGGGCAATGCTTCGAGATCGCTGGCGTCGACAGCATCGACAGCCGCTTCCCCACCACGCTGGGCATGCGCACCAGTGACGTGATCAAGAGCTACCTGGGCCTGCTGTGTCTGGGCATGAGCGACTATGACGCTGTCGAGAACTTCCGCCGCGACAAGCCCTTCCAACAACTGCTGACCCTGCAGAAGGTGCCGAGCGCGGCGACGCTGCGACAGCGGCTGGAGAAACTTGCCGCCAACGACCTGCAGGCGCGCACCGCCACCTGGTCCACGACCCTGCTGTCACTGATCGAAGCACCGATCACCGCCGAGACGACGCACGTCTGCCTGGACATCGACACCTTCGTCATGGACAACAGCAACTCGAAGAAGGAAGGCGTCTCGCGGACCTACCAGAAGGTCGATGGCTACACACCGATCGCCGCCTATCTGGGCAACGAAGGGTGGTGCCTGGGTCTGGAACTGCGGCCTGGCAAGCAGCACACCATGAAGGAGAGCAACGCCTTCCTGGAGCGGGTGCTGCCTCGCACCCAAGGCCTGACCAAGCAACCGATCCTGTTACGCGAGGACAGCGGCTTCGACAGCCAGGCGCACCTGGCGCTTCTCGAACAGCAGCGCCAGGTCTTTGCCGACGAGGGGCGCCGGCTCGACTATGTCGTCAAATGGAACCCGCGCGGCTCGGCCACGGCTGATCGAGATACCTGGCTGGCGGTGGCGGCGGACTACTGGGAAGAGCTGCGTCCTGGCAAGCGCCAGGCGCTGTGGCTGCAGACCGTCTCGATCCACGACGACAACAAGACCGAATACGTCGTCCAACGCGTGATGCGCCTGGTAGAGCGCACCGCCGATCGCGATGGCCAGTTGCTGCTCGAACCGGACTATGAGTTGGAAGGCTGGTGGACCAGCCTGGACGAGGCGCCGGAGGCGGTGATCAAGCGCTACCAGGCGCATGCCACCCATGAGCAGTTTCACAGCGAGATCAAGACCGATCTCGACCTGGAGCGCTTGCCGTCCGGCAAGTTCGCCACCAACGATCTGATCCTGCATCTCGCCCAGTTGGCCTACAACATCCTGCGCCTGATGGGACAGCTGGGCATGACCGGCGAGCTGAGCCCGGTTCGCCACCCGGCCAAGCGGCGCCGGCTGCGCACCGTGCTACAAGAGCTGGTGCACCGTGCGGCTCTCGTGATTCACAAGGCACGGCAGATCATCCTCGACTTCGGGCAGGATATCGGGCGCATGACGGTGCTCAAGACGCTGCGGAGCCGACTGCGTTATCCACGAGGAACGCCATGCTGACCGTCAATCGGCGACACTCTATCCACAAGCAGTTCCAAGCGACACGCGATCGCCAGATATGTCGTGCCTGGCGGGTGGAAAGGCATGACAAAACGGGCCGTCAGCACCGATCAGCACGGTGGGTTTTGGCAATAACGGGCTTGCGAAAGCCAACTTGCACGGGGCGAATGATCAAAAAGTGCTCGCTGGCGGTGATAGGGAAAGTGTCGGCGCCGGCTTCACGGATTCAGGAGATAGATAGCGTCGATGCGCCAGAATCTAACTGGCTGTAAGCGTTACAGCAAAACGCCCTAATAAAACTACACAATAAAACGCCTCGCGGAGACGAGGCGTATGAATAGTGTTAACTACTTATCCCTTTAGCCTAAGTAGGCCTTGATCGCGTCAAAGGCCGCGCGCTGTTGCCGTGCGCGGTGTGCCCATACTTCCATAATATCGGCATCCCTTGTCTGTCCTTGATTCACTGAGTGTTGCATAGCGTCCACTCCTTTTCAGAGGTTAAGTGAAAGGCCTTATTTATAGCCTTTTTTGTACACAAATTAATTTATGCGAAGCAGCATTTTAGTTCTGGGTAGAATAATAAGGGCTTTTTCGAGCTTCGGGTAGTCCAAATGATGTAGGTAATTTGCCATTTTGTGTAAGCATATGCTTACAATTAGCCTACTAATACCTCTATCCATTTGAATGAAAAAGTTTTTCATAGTCATAAAAAAGCCGGGAATGACCCCCGGCTTCGGTGATTATCTTTTAGTCTTAAAGAGTCAAAAGCACCTGAATTAACCTAAATAGGCTTTCAGCGCCTCGGCTGCGGCACGATGCCACTGGGCATTCAAGCCCCAAAACTCCAGAACTTCATTGTCGCGTGCAGGGGAGGGTATGAGAAACGTCATAATATGGTCCTCCTAATGGGACTACATATGAAGTATAGCCTCTTTATGCTGCGATGCAGCATAAAAGGTTGTTATAAAAACCTCTAGGTAAAGGGGAACAGGCTTAAAATAAAATATGTTATTGTTAATAAAAGACTAAAAATAACGATAGTATCTTCTAATGACTTATCTCTCTTCCGCCTCGGTTGTACACCATGACAGCATGATAGATGCCCCAGAGGGGCGACTATTTACACGTGTCTGGCAACCAGCCAGTGCCGCGTCCCTTGAACAAAGCCCTATCGTACTGCTGCACGACTCACTAGGTTGCGTTGAGCTATGGCGTAGCTTTCCTGCGGCGCTGTGTTCAGCCACCCAGCGCACCGTAGTCGCCTATGATCGCCTTGGTTTCGGCCGGTCTGATGCCCGCCACGACACGTTGCCATTGAGTTTTATCGATGATGAACCGGCTCAAGGTTTCTCTGTCCTTCGTGATGTATTGGGTATTAAGCGCTTTATTGCCATTGGGCATAGCGTAGGCGGCTGTATGGCTGTTCACTGCGCGGGGGCATATGCCGATGAGTGCGATGGTTTGATTACCATCTCTGCCCAGGCGTTTAACGAAGCACGAACGCGAAACGGTATTGTGGAAGCCAAAGGGGTATTTCAGGCGCCAGAACAGCTTGCCAAGCTGGAAAAATATCATGGTGATAAAGCCCGTTGGGTACTCAATGCCTGGACAGAAACCTGGTTAAATCCAGCGTTTGAAAACTGGTCATTAACGTCAGCATTGGCGCAGGTGACGTGTCCCAGCTTAGTTATTCATGGTGAGAAAGATGAGTATGGCTCGCACCGTCAGCCGGAGCGTATGGTTCGCTATATCAAAGGCCCTGCACACGGCGAAATGCTGGCCAATATTCACCATGTCCCTCATCGTGAATGTGAAGCCGATGTAGTGAGTTTGGTCCACCAGTTTGTTGAACGCTAGCTATAGTGATGAAAGCCACAAGGAGCCTTATGCGCCTGCGTATTTTGTCTGATCTACACTTGGAGTTTTTCGACGGCAGCCGTGAATTGCCAGAAGTGGACGCCGACGTGGTGATTCTAGCTGGCGATATCCATCGCAAGAGCGAAGGGCTTGCCTGGGCGCGTCACCGATTCCCGGACAGGCCCATTATTTATGTACCTGGCAACCATGAGTTCTACGGAACATGCATGCCGCAGCTGCGTGAAGAGTTGGCGCGCGAAGCCGAACGCCTCAATATCGAGCTTTTGGATAATCGCGCGGTAACCCTCGACGGCGTGCGCTTTTACGGCACAACACTGTGGACGGACTTCGCGCTCTATGCCAATGACCCGACCCAAAACCCTGCCCATACCGAGTCAAAAGCACTGCGTTATATGCCCGATTTTAAGATTGTCCAATCATCGCCAGGCGTGACCTTGACGCCTCAAATGAGTCAGGAATTGCATAGCGAGGCGCTTGGCTGGCTAGAAAATGCTCTTGCTCAGCCGTTTAACGGGCCAAAAGTGGTCATTAGCCACCACGCGCCGCTGCACGACTGTATTCCCGGTCAATATTTGGGCGACGCTCTTTCCCCGGCGTTTGCCTCAAACTTGCCTCAGCTAATGGGCAAAATGGACATATGGGTGCATGGGCATGTTCATGAACCAGTAGATATTTTGCGTAACGGTACGCGCGTTATCGCCAACCCCGGTGGTTATCCCTATGAGTTCACGCCTGAGTTGTTTAAGTCAGATTATGTGATTGACGTATGAAAAATTATTTATTTCATTGGGTTGTGCTTATCTGATGGCTATTTTGGCACCCAGAAAAGCTGCTAAGTACCTATAAAAAAGTAATCCGGTAGTCGCTGCCGTAACATGAAGATCGTCAGCGGCTTGAAGAAGCGCAGCACGCTGCGTTGAACACGCTAAGCGGCCTGCGGGCCGCTTTTTTATGCGCGTTTTTTGGGACTGGTACAAAAACTGGCTAGAATCGGGGGGGGTGGCGTCGTGTTTTCGGCTGCCATTTCAACACCTCGGGCTAGGGTACTTCCTGGATTTTCTGGGAACCCGGGTGTGAACAAACGCTAACTGGAGAGCATTCCCATGGAGACCCTCGAATTACTCATTGCCCCGCTGCGCGATGGTCTCTATACCATCATGATGCCTGTCAGTAACTTTATCTGGAGCTACATTCTTGTCTATCTACTGTTAGGCGCTGGCCTGCTGTTTACCATCATGACCCGAGGTATGCAGTTTCGTCTGTTCAGGCACATGGCGTATGTGACGTTTTCTGCCCGCGGGGCTGGGGATGGTATCAGTGGCTTTCAGGCCTTTGCGACGTCGATGGCAGCGCGAGTCGGAACCGGTAATCTCGCTGGTGTGGCCCTGGCGCTCTGGATTGGCGGGCCTGGGGCAATTTTCTGGATGTGGGTGACCGCGCTGCTGGGTTTTGCCACCGCGTTTATCGAGTCGACTTTGGCCCAGGTCTATAAGCATCGCAACGAGGATGGCGTATTCCGCGGCGGGCCGGCTTACTATATCGAACGCTGCCTGGGGTGGCGCTGGCTAGGCGCGCTGTTCGCGGTGTTTCTGATTATTGCTTATGGCTTGGCATTTAACGCGGCGCAATCCAATACCATCGCGCAAGGGATGAATGGCGCTTTTGGTATTCCCAATTGGCTGACGGGCGTCGTAATTGCCATCTTGGCAGGTTTTGTAATTTATGGCGGCCTCAAGTCGGTAGCGCGTACCGCTGAGAAAATTGTGCCAGCGATGGCGATTGCTTATCTGCTCGTGGCGCTTTGGATACTGGTCACCAACCTTTCTGCCGTGCCCGACATGCTCTCGCTGATTGTGATGAGTGCTTTTGGACTGGGCCCAGCGGTGGGTGGCGCGGCTGGCTATGCGATCAAAGCGGCAATGGAAAACGGCGTCAAGCGTGGCCTGTTCTCCAATGAAGCGGGCATGGGTTCCACCCCGAATGCGGCGGCCCAGGCGTCCGTCAAACACCCGGCGGCCCAGGGTTTAGTGCAATCTTTCGGCGTGTTCGTCGATACCATCGTGATTTGTAGCTGCACGGCGGTGGTGATTCTGCTTTCTGGTGTTTATGAGCGGCTGATGTCGGAGTCGCCGGGCGATAGTATTGAAGGTATTCAACTGACCCAGGATGCCATGGTGGATCATCTAGGCGGGTTTGGTGAGATATTCATTGCGCTGGCGATTCTGTTTTTTGCCTTTACTTCAATCTTGGCCAACTTCTCGTTCTCGGCGGTGAATATCGAATTCCTGTTCCGCCGTCACGCCGCAAAAGCGGTGAGCGTGTTCAAGGTGATTGTTATCGTTATGGTGCTGCTCGGGTCGGTGGCTGAGCTGAGTGTCGTCTGGGACTTTGCCGATCTTGCGATGGGGCTGATGGCGACCACCAACCTGTTTGCGATACTAATCATGGGGCCAATCGCCGTAGCCGTGCTGAAAGATTATGAGCGCCAGCGCCGCGAGGGTATTAAAGAACCACTATTTGACCCTGCCATACTGAAACGCCCAGAGCTTGTGGATGCCGATGTATGGCCAGTGAAAGAGGTCAAGGAAGGGTAGGTTCAACGAACTGCTTCAATAAACGCCTTCGCCCTGGGATCCTGCATATAGGCAACGTTTAGCCGGAGCCAGGGGGTTGGTTGATGATCCGCAAAGAATAGATGTCCTGGTGACAGCATTACCTCGCACCGGTCAGCCAGCTCAGAAAGCGCCTCTGGCGTGATGGCGGCCGGTGGCTTGGCCCACACAAACATCCCCCCTGTCGGTTCGGTATAAACCTCCCAGTTTGCCTTTTTGAGAATACCTAGCGCCAACGCCATTTGATTGGCGAGCTTGGCGCGCAGCCGCTCGGTCAGCTTTCGATAGCTGCCGTTCTGCAGCATGGTAGTGACCACTTGCTCCGCAAAGCGCGATGCGGAAATGCTGGTCAGCATCTTGATATCGACCAAGCGCTGCACCTGAGAGGGTGGGGAGGCGATAAAGCCTACCCGCAGCGAAGAGGAGAGGCTTTTTGAGAAGCTACCCAGATAGAGTACCCGACTCAAACCGTCCAAGGCCGCTAGGCGAGTCGTCGGTGCGTGCTGAAAATCCGCGTAGATATCGTCCTCGATAATCTGAAAATCGTGCTGCTCGGCGAGCTGCAGTACCCGGTGAGCCACTGCTGGGGTAATAGTGCTCCCGGTGGGGTTATGAAACACGCTGTTAATGTAAAAAAGCTTGGGTTGGTACTGCGCCAGTAACGCCTCCAGGCGCTTGATATCTGGCCCATCTGCCAATCGCGGTACGCCAATCACGCGGATGCGCTGTAAGTGCAGCAGGCCGAACAGGTTGTAATAACCCGGTGATTCCACGAACACCACATCGCCCGGGTCAAGCAGCATCCTTACCAATAGATCCAGCGAGTGGCTGCCACCGCCGGTCATCACAATCTGCTCGGCATTAGCGGTAATCGATAGGGGCCGCAGGCGTTCCTGGATCAAGCCGCGCAATTCCTCTGGCCCCTGGGGCGTGCTGTACTCGAAAATTCCCGAGCGGCTTTTACGCGCGACCTGGCGGATGGCGTGGGTCAGGTCATTACCCTCGCGCCAATCACTGGGCAGCCAGCCGCAGCCCAGCTTGAGCGTGTGCTCGTTGGCACTGAAAAGCCCCCACAGGCCATTGGTGACCTCTTCCAATCTGCTCGTAGCTGCTGGTTGCGATACCAGTGCTGCTGCGCTATCCGCCACATAAAAACCTGACCCAGGCCGTGAGCGCACCAAACCGGCAGCCACCAAGCGCTCGTAGGCGTCAATCACCGCGTTACGGCTAATGTGATGGGTCGCGGCTAAGCGGCGAATAGAGGGTAAACGGCGGCCACCACCGGCACCGTGCGCTGCAATCCAGGTGCGAATACCGGCTTCAATCTGCTGTGCAATGGGCGTGGGGGCGTCGCGGTTAACCTTAAGCTTCATAGCTGACCCTGTGGCTCACAACTGTTCTCGGAAAGGGCGGAACAGTGTCTTGAAAGTGGTGGTTAAGTGTACCTTACCGGTGATCGGCAAGCGTGGGAGCTTAGTGGTACAAATACTGGCTTATTTAGGATAACGCTATGAATCGCGCTTTAAATCGAACCATCGCCCAACATAGCGCTGTTGGCCTGGCCTTTGCGCTGTGCATGATTACCACGGCAGTTAATTTACAGGCGCCGCTCTACGATGCACTGGCGGCGCGCGACGGCTTGGGGGTAGGGGCAACCACGCTCGCCTTTGCTTGCTATGTGGCGGGTGTCTTGCCGGTACTGCTGGGCTTAAATGGCTTGGCAGATCGGGTGGGGCGCAAGCCAATGATCATTGCTGCACTACTGTTAAGCCTGATGGCGACGGCGATGATCTTGATAGCTCCCAACCTGGTGGCACTAGGGGTTGCCCGCTTCCTGTTGGGTATTAGCATGGGATTAACGTCGGCAGTGGCGCCTGCGTATATGCAACTGCTCGTGGATGGGGATGATAATCGCCTCGCCACCAATTACGTGACGGCCAGCACCTCGCTTGGGTTTGGCCTGGGAGCAGCGGTCACCAGCCTGTTTCTCTTTCATACCCCCAGTGTGTCGCCGCCCAGCCTATGGATTTACCTGGTCGCCGCGGCGCTGGCGCTAGTGGCGGTCACCACACTGGAGGATAGCCCGCCGAGTGACACTAAGCGCTCGCTGCTGCGTCTGCCCAGCTATCCTCGGGGCGCTTTTGCCTTTGGATTGGCTATTTTGCTGGCCTGGGCGACGGTGGGGTTAGTGATTGCGATACTCCCTTCTGCCCTGCAGCGACACGGTTTATCCGCCTGGAGCGGCTTCGCCACGTTCGGTATTTGCAGCTGCGGCGTGCTGTTTCAGCCTTGGGCAAGAAGGTTCACACCACGAAGCGCGACGCGACTGGGGCTGGTGATTTTGCCGATGGCCTATGCGCTAATCGCCTGGGGAGCCGTTCAAGGCTACCTGGCAGCGGTGCTGCTGGGCACGGTGGCTGCCAGCAGCGCTTGCTATGGGTTTATCTACCTGGGTGGGTTGAGTGGTGTGTTGGCAGCGGCCGATGCGTCCGCGCCTCAGGCCAGCGCAGGCTATTTTTTGATGGCGTATGTTGGCTTCAGCCTCCCGGTGATCACGACCGGAGTGCTCATTGATGCAGTGGGGCATACCCTGGCGCTAACGCTGTTTGGTTTTGCGCTATTGGGCGGTGTGATTACAGCGTTCGCCTTGCTGCGCAGAGCGCTCACGTGATCGACGGTCATTCAAGCTAACCTTTTTTGACCAGCAGCCCGCAAGAGGGCGCGGCCCAGCGGGTGTTGGCGGTAAACACCACATCACACACCACCAGCGAATAGTAATGGCGCACTTCTTCATCGACCCGTGCGCGCAGCGCATCTTGATGAACGATGGTTAGATCGGGTTCCTCTGGCAATACCACATGCACCATCACATACAGCAGGCGGCCAGGGCGAACCATGCGCACGCGTACCTCTTGCGTGTCAGTGCCCGCCAGGGCATTCGCAACGGCGCGGCGGACGGGGGCTGCGATGGCCTCTTCCGGGGTCTTGTTAAGCAGTTCCTGCAGCGCTTGGGAAGCCATGCGCACCGGTACGCCCAAACACAGCACCACCACCGCAATCACCAATACCGCATCCACGTAGGGCAAAATGGCCTGCCAGCCCAGGTGTTCAAACAGCATCACCAGACAAAACGCCGCGAGTACGGCGGCAGAAATGACGCTGTTGACTAGCCAGTTGAGTTTGTCTGCCGCCACCAGAGGGCTACTGACATGGCGCTGACTGCGGTGCATCACCCAGGCGGTAAGCGAGCAGGCCGCAGTGGCAAAAAGAGCGTAGATAACGGCAAGCCCAGCGGCAATGTCACGACCGCCTGTTAGTAGCGCAGCGACAGCATCCACCAGTGCAAAAATGGAAACACCTAAAATCAGCAGCCCTTTGCAAAGATTGACCAGCGACTCGAAGTAGCTATAGCCAAAAGGGTAGGATTCGCTATCCGGGCGGCTGGCAAGCTTGCTGACTTTAATGGTTACGAGGGCAACGCTGAAATAGATCAGATTAAATAGCCCATCCAACAGGATCGCTTGAGAGTTAGAGGCCAGCGTGGCCACGATGCCTGCACAGCCAATGAGCAGCGCCATAAAAGCGGAGAAGGCCAAGGTACTCGATTCTGTCTTCACGAACGTTTCTGCTCCAGTGTGCACACCGTATAAATAGCCGCTAAGCATAGCAATTTTGTTAGCGACTTATCGACGGCGCCGTGCCGATGTCTTTCGCCCTGTTTCTGACCAGACTGCTCAAGCCTTCTTTTGGACAGCACCGCCAGTTCTACTAACCTTAGAGCACGTTTATTTGATTCACGTTAAGCCAAACAGGAGGGTGAGACGATGCCAATGCTGAGCGTAGGAACGGAGCAGGGCACGCCGGTAGAGCTTTATTACGAAGTACGTGGAGCAGGTAAGCCCGTGGTACTCATTCATGGCTGGCCACTCAGTGGCCGTTCATGGGAAAAACAGGTGCCAGCGCTCGTTGAGGCGGGCTATAAAGTCGTGACCTATGGCCGCCGGGGATTTGGCTGGTCGACGCAGGCCGATGGCGGCTACGACTACGATACGCTCGCATCAGACCTTAAAAAGCTGATCGACACGCTGGATCTACACGATGCCACTCTAGTGGGCTTTTCCATGGGCGGCGGCGAAGTGGCCCGCTACCTCTCAAGCTACGGCACTGGCCGGGTGAGTAAAGCCGTGTTTGCCGCTGCTGTGCCGCCTTACCTGTATAAAGCTGACGACAATCCCGAAGGTGGCCTGGACGATGCGACGATCAATCAGTTCCTAGAGGGAGTAAAAGGGGACCGCATCGCCTTCCTGGAAGAGTTTACCAAGAACTTCTTTGCTGCCGGTGAGCGCAGCGATTTAATCAGCGAACCGAATCGCCAGTATCATCGCGATATTGCCGCCTTTGCATCACCCCAGGCGACCTACGACTGCATCAAAGCCTTCAGCTACACCGATTTCCGCAAAGACTTGCCTAAGATCGATATTCCCACGCTAGTGCTGCACGGTGATGCAGACGGCATCGTGCCCTTTGAGGTAAGCGGCAAGCGGACCCAGGAGCTACTGCCCAACGCGAAGACGGAAGTAATCAAGGGTGGCCCGCATGGCCTGAATGCCACGCACCCAGATGCGTTTAATCAGGCGCTGATTCAGTTTATGAATGATTAGGGGTTGGATGAATAAGCATCTGGATGAATAACGTTTGAGAGTTACCGCCTGCTAACGACAACGCCGCCCTGAAGGCGGCGTTGTCGTTTTATCGGGCTAAATAACCCCTTTACCCCTCAACCCACACCTCATCACCTTTAAATTCGATCTTCCAGGTGCGCAGTTTGACGCTTTCATCCTCCAGACACTGGCCATCTTCAAGACGGAAGTGTTGCTTGTAGATAGGCGAGGCGACTACTGGGGCGCCTTTAAGGTCGCCGACAATGCCTCGGGCGATTACGTTGGCGTTCGAGAAGGGGTCATGATGATCGAGAGCATAGAGTTCATCGCTCTGCCCTCGCAGCCCGGGCAAGTAGAAAATAGCGACCTGGGCGGGACCGTCGGCGGTTTCCAACCAAGCGGCGACGCCGGAGAACGCGACTAGGTCGGCTTTGGTGCAGGCTTTTTGCCATGCCTTACTGTTTTGAACATCCGCCATATCCATCTCTTTTTTCAGTGCCGTTGCGGTCATGGGTTGCCTCTTCTATAGCTATTCAAAAGCGTCAGTGAGAAGTAGTCTGGGCAGGCCTTGGCTGGCCGCGCTCGGAGGTCATAATGATTGACGGATCCGGGCGGTCGTCGTTGACGAAACTGCGGAAACGCTTGAGCTTTTCCGGGTCGCTAATGGCGTCTGCCCATTCGCACTGGTAGGTGTCCACCACGGTTTGCATCTGACGCTCTAGCTCGTCGTTGATACCCAGACTGTCTTCGAGAATCACCTCTTTGAGATACTCCAGACCGCCGTCGAGATTTTCACGCCATACTGAGGTGCGCTGCAGCCGGTCAGCGGTGCGCACGTAAAACATCAAGAAGCGATCAATGGTGCGATAGAGCTGCTCGTCGTCGAGATCCGTGGCGAACAGTTCGGCGTGGCGCGGGCGCATGCCGCCGTTACCGCACACGTAGAGGTTCCAGCCGTTTTCGGTGGCGATAATGCCAATGTCTTTGCTCTGGGCCTCGGCGCACTCGCGGGTGCAGCCGGAAACGCCGAATTTGATCTTGTGAGGGGAACGCAGGCCTTTGTATCGGTTCTCCAGCTGGATCGCCATGCCAACGCTATCCTGCACGCCGTAGCGGCACCAAGTGCTACCCACACAAGATTTCACCGTGCGCAACGATTTACCATAGGCGTGACCGGTCTCGAAGCCTGCCGCAATCAGCTCGCTCCAGATATCCGGAAGGTCTTCCAGCCGCGCGCCGAATAAGTCGATACGCTGGCCGCCGGTCACCTTGGAGTAGAGGCTATATTTGTTGGCCACTTCGCCCAGGGCGATCAGTTTATCGGGCGTAATCTCACCACCAGCCACACGCGGCACCACCGAGTAGGTGCCGTTCTTCTGCATGTTGGCCATGAAGGTGTCGTTGGTATCCTGCAACGGGATATGCGCCGCATCGGTGATCGGCTCGTTAAAGCAGGAGGCCAGAATGGACGCCACGGCGGGTTTGCAGATGTCGCAGCCCAGGCGGTGGGTGTCGGCGTTGCCGTGTTTTTCAATCAAGTCGGTGAAGGTTTTAATGCCCTCGACACGAACGATATCGTAAAGCCCCTGGCGGGTATGGGCGAAGTGCTCGCAAATCGATTTATCGACTTCCACGCCTCGGGCTTCCAGCTCGTGATCTACCACGCTTTTAAGCAGCGCGGTGCAGCCGCCACAGCCAGTACTGGCCTTGGTAGCACCTTTGACACCCCCTAAATCTACCGCGCCGTCGTCAATGGTGGCGCAAATATCGCCCTTGGTAACGTTATGGCACGAGCAGATGGTGGCGGTTTCCGGCAGTGCACCGGGGCCGAGTGTGGGCGCGGCGCCGCTGCTTTGCGGAAGAATCAGCGAGGCGGGTTCAGCGGGCAGCTCAATACCGTTGGAATAGTACTGCAGCAGCGTGTCGTAAACGCCGTTGTCGCCGACCAGCATGGCGCCCAGTAGTTTTTTACCATCGCTGGAGACCACCAGCTTGCGGTACTCCTGCTTGATGGGATCCAGGTAGCGAAACATTCGCGCACCGGGGTTCTGGTTGCCGTGAGCATCGCCAATTGAGCCCACATCCACACCCAGCAGCTTGAGCTTGGTACTCATGTCGGCGCCGCCAAACTGGATGTCGCCTTCGGTTAGCGTCGACAGCGCCGTTTTGGCCATCTGGTAGCCCGGTGCCACCAAGCCGAAAATGCTCTGGTTCCAGAGTGCTACTTCGCCAATGGCGAGAATAGCAGGATCGCTGGTCAGGCACTGGTTATCTACTACGATGCCGCCGCGTTCGCCAATTTCCAGGCCGCAGTCACGGGCTAGCTGGTCGCGGGGGCGAATGCCCGCGGAGAACACAATCAGGTCGGTTTCCAGCACCTTGTCGTCTTGGAAGACCATGCGGTGGCGGCTGGCTTCGCCATCTTCAATGCGTTGGGTGGCGCGCTCGGTGAGTACTTGTACGCCCAGCGCTTCGATTTTTTCGCGCAGCAGCTCGCCGCCTTCGTTATCAACCTGCATGGGCATTAGGCGTGAAGCGAATTCCACCACGGCGGTATCCAGGTTTAGGCCGCGTAGGGCGTTAGCCGCTTCCAAGCCGAGCAGGCCACCGCCCACCACTACGCCGGTAGTCGCGTTTTCGGCGGCGGCTTGGATGGCGTCCAAATCGTCCAGGGTGCGGTACACCAAGCAGCCATCGCGGTCGTTGCCGGGAATCGGCGGCACAAAGGGGAAGGAGCCGGTGGCCAGCACCAGGCGGTCATATTGGTAACGGCCTTGGTCGGTGACCACTTCTTGCGTGTTGCGGTCGATTTCGATTACGGCCTCGCCCGTGCGCAGTTCCACGCCGCTTACGTCGTAGTAATCCGCTTCGCATAGCGCCAGCGAATCGGCATCACGGCCACTGAAGTATTCGGACAGATGTACCCGGTCGTAGGCGCGGTGTCGCTCTTCGCCAAACACGGTGACCTGATAGCGCGCTAGGGCGCCGTTATCGACGAGCTGCTCGACCAAGTGATGGCCGACCATGCCGTTGCCGATAATGATGAGCTGTTCAGGAGTTGTCATGTTCTGAGTAACGCCGTTAGTAACGTCGTTAGTAACATTATTAGTAACCATCGTTATGCCGCCTCTGAAGTAGGAAGATGAGAAGTGTCAGAATCGCCTTGGGCTGCCTGTAGGGCGCTAACGTCGGCGGCGCCAAAAAGCAGCGCCTGACGGCAGTTATTCAGATCGCTACCCGCTAGCGCTTGCTCGAAGTACCAAGGGCCTTGGCTGGTGTCGCCGTAAAGCACCGCGCCCTCTATTTGACCGTCACGCAACAGCAGGCGGCGGTAGTCGCCGCGCTCAATATCGTGGTAGCTCAGCACTTCGTGCTCGGCGCTGGCCTCGGTGGGGCCAAAGGCGTAGAGCGCCACGCCGCTGATTTTAAGTTTGGTGGCGCTGGGGACATCCGTGTAGCCAAGGGTAGGCGTGCCACCTAGCCGGGCGGCGAGTACTTCCACCTGACGCCAGATCGGTTCCACCAAGCCATAAGTAGTGCCATCAAATTGGCAGCACTCGCCCAGCGCTGAGATCGCCGGGTCGCTGGTGGTGAGAAATTCATCCACCACGATAGCGCGCTCGGTGGTCAGGCCCGCTTGGTGGCCAAGGGCTGCGTTAGGCGTAATGCCCGCCGCGATAATGACGCTCGTGGCAGCCAGTTGGCGGCCATCATCAAGATGAATCTTGCTGACCTGTCCTTGGGCGTCGCCTTCTAAACGTGCTAACTGGGCGCTGGTAACAATCTTCAAGCCGCGCTGGGCCAGTTCGTTTTCAAGCAGATGTGAGGCGGTCGTATCCAGCTGGCGGTTCATTAGCCGTTCGCTGCGCTGGAGCACGCTGACGCTGATATCGTTGCCGCGCTTACGCAGCCCTTCGGCAGCTTCCAGGCCTAGCAGACCGCCGCCAATCACGACTGCCTCACCACCGCGTTGAGCGATGTCGGTCAACGCATCAGCATCTTGCAGGTCACGAAAACCGTGCACGCCCGCTAGATCAATACCAGGCACATCGGGCATTGCTGGGCGCGAGCCGGTAGCAAGCACTAGGTGGTCGTAAGGCAGCGTGCGGCCGGTGTTGGTGACCACGGTTTGGCGGTCGCGATGAAGGGCGTCGACCTTTTCGCCAAGAATCAGCGTGACACCCTGGTCCTCGTACCACTGAGCATCGCGCAGAGTGAGTGCATCCTGATTCATCTCGCCAGCCAGCAGTGGCGAGAGCAGAATACGGTTATATGCAGGAGTTGGCTCGGCGCCAATCACCGTGATGTGTTGAGGGCGCGTGGGTAGTTTTACCAACGCCTCAATCAGGCGGTGGCTGGCCATACCGTTGCCAATAATCACCAGATGGTCATTGAGATGGTCATTGTGTGAGCACCGGGAAGTGGTTTCCATGGGTGGCTCCTCTGTGTCTTTGCGGCTTCTTGAGCACCAAACAAAAAAAGCCCCTAACGCACCTTCCTTTCCACGATGTGTAGAAAAGGGGAGCATCAGGGGCGTCGTTGCCCGATAGCGTTGTTTAAAATCTATGCTTTAAACGCGCGGCAACCGCCATTGGCTGCCAGCTGATTAAAAACCTTACCGTGTATAAAGCAAGGAGCTAGCCAACTGGCTATTAATCACTTTTTTTTCAAGCATTTCAGGTGTTTAAGGAGCAAGGGAGGAGGTGCGGACGCGTCGCTGCTTGAGCAAGCTGCACAGCGATGGTGCGAAAGGGAGGTGGCGTGCACTCTCACACGCCATTTAGCGTGACCGGAGTGCTAAAAAGAGCGCTGCGTGATGCTCTTTTATTTTTTAACTATTTGTTTTTAAGTAGTTAATTTTCAATAGGTCGGTTGTCGGCTTGGCTCTTGCAGCTATCAAGGCAATAAGTGAGTTAATAAGGGATAAGCGCTCATTGTTTGGCGATGGCAGCGAACAACTCCAAAGCCGTTATTAGAAGAATAAGTAGCCGTTAGAAAATGTGTAGCTGTTAGTAAGTCTTCATTTGTTTGAAGAAACCATTGTAAAGAGTACTGCACCGTTGAAGGTGCGCTGTGGCAACGACGTCCAGCCCTTTTCTCTTAATGCGTTTACATAGCGCATTAGAGAACAGGACTGGGCGTTTTTTTGCTTGGCGCTAATGAGGAATCCGAGGAGTAGCTATGACTCAGGCCAAAACCACATGCCCCTACTGCGGCGTCGGCTGCGGCGTGACGGCGACCATTGAAGCAGGCACGCTGAGCGCAGTAGAAGGCGACCGTGAGCACCCTGCGAATTATGGCCGGCTGTGTGTCAAAGGTTCTGCGCTACATGAGACGTTGGGCGAGCAGGGCCGCCTGACGCATCCGCGTGTAGATGGCGTCGAGGTCTCCTGGGAGTCCGCACTGAGCATCACCGCTGAGCGTTTAAACGCTCAGCGGGCCGAGCATGGCAATCACAGCGTAGCGGCGTACCTGTCGGGGCAGCTCTTAACTGAAGATTACTATATCGCTAATAAGCTGTTTAAAGGCTTCTTGGGCACCCCTCATTTAGATACCAACTCGCGACTGTGCATGGCTTCTGCGGTCGCTGGCTATAAGCGTGCCTTCGGTGCAGATGCGGTGCCGTGCAACTACGAAGACTTGGAAGAGGCGGAGCTGGTCGTGCTGGTGGGCTCCAACTTGGCCTGGAACCATCCGGTGCTTTACCAACGCATTAAAGTTGCTAAAGAGCGCAACCCACTGATGCGCTTGGTCGTCATTGACCCGCGCGTGACCGATAGCTGCGAAATCGCTGACCTCTACCTGGGGATTAAACCGGGCAGCGATGCTTACCTATTTAATGGCCTGCTGGCGTGGATGGCAAAGCGTCGCAAGCTCGATACCCTCTATCTTGAGCGTCACACCGAAGGCGTTGAAGAGGCCCTGGCGGCAGCGCAACAAACCGCTGGCTCGGTAGCGGAAGTAGCGGCTGCCTGCGATGTCGACCCTGAGCGTCTGGAAACCTTCTACTACTGGTTTGCCAGCCAACTGCATGTGGTCACGCTCTATTCCCAGGGCGTTAACCAATCCGCCAGCGGCACCGATAAATGCAATGCGATTATTAACTGCCACCTAGCGGGCGGAAAAATCGGTTTGCCGGGGGCAGGGCCGTTCTCGATTACCGGTCAACCCAATGCCATGGGTGGGCGCGAAGTAGGCGGGCTGGCCAACCAGCTAGCTGCGCATATGGATTACCACACCCCCGGCGCCATTGATCTGGTCAGTCGCTTCTGGGCGACCGATAATCTCACGCCCATCCTGCCGGAAGGGCCGGGTTATAAAGCGGTGGAACTGTTTGAAGCCATTGAGCGAGGCGAGATAAAAGCGCTCTGGGTAATGGCCACCAATCCCGCGATTAGCCTGCCCGATGCCGCGCGAGTACGCGCTGCGCTGGAAAAATGCCCGCTGGTGATTGTCTCTGAGTGTGCCGCCCATACCGATTTGCTGCCTTATGCAGATATCGTGCTGCCAGCCTCGGGGTGGTCAGAAAAAGATGGTACCGTGACCAACTCCGAGCGGCGCATCTCCCGCCAGCGGGGGATGCTGCCACCCCCAGGGGAAGCTCGCCATGATTGGTGGATCATCGCCGAAGTGGCCAAGCGGCTGGGGTTTGCCGAGGCGTTTGAATACTCGCACCCTTGGGAAATATTCGATGAACACGCCCGTCTGTCTGGCTTTGAAAATGGGCTAGCCGGCAGCCCGAAGCGGCTTTTCGATATCTCGGGCTTGGTGGGCTTGGGCCGGAAAGACTACGATGCCTTGGTGCCGGTTCAGTGGCCGGTGACGGCTCGAGCGCCGCAGGGAACCGCGCGCCTGTTTGAAGATGGTGAGTTTGCCACGGCCAATGGCCGTGCCAAACTGTTGGCGATTAAGCCACAGGGCCCTGAACAATCGCTCAGCGCCGCCTATCCGCTGCGTTTAAACACCGGTCGAATCCGTGATCAGTGGCACACCATGACCCGTACTGCGCGCGCCCCGAGGCTGATGAATCACCGTGCGGAGCCGTTCATGGACGTGCATCCTGATGACGCTCAGGACGCCGGTGTGGTAGATCAAGGCTTGGCGGTACTAAGCGCCGCGAAGGGCGAGTTTCGGGCTCGAGTGCGGGTGTCCAATGCCCAGCGCCGCGGCGAGGTGTTTGTGCCCATCCACTGGACTGACTGTTTTACCCAGCAGGCCAGAAGTAGCGCGCTGATCGGCGGCATCACAGACCCGCTTTCAGGGCAGCCGGAATCAAAGCACGGCGCCGTGGCGTTGGGCCCGCTTGCCACTGAGTGGCAGGCCACTCTGCTGGTCGCTGATGGCGCCACTGAGTTGACGCCGTGGTGCATCAGTGCTTATTGGACACTTATACCCATGCGCGGCTGCCAGCGCTGGCAGCTTGCCCATACACAGTCGGTTAACGATTGGTTGGCGCAGTTGAAAGAGTGGCTGCCTGGGGAAGTAGCGGTGGTCAGCCAAGACCCCACTAACGGACGGCTGCGTGCCGCCTGTGTGGAAAATGGCAAGCTGCGCTGGTGGCTGATGGTTGGCCCACCCAAAGAGTTGCCAGGGCTGGCTTGGCTGGAAGCGCGTTTTAACGAGGCGGAGCTAAGCGATACCCACCGCCGCCGCTTATTAGCGGGCTGCGATGACGGCGCTGCTGATACTGGCCCGGTGGTGTGCAGCTGTCACCAGGTCGGCCAAACCACCATTGCCAACGCTATTCGTGCAGGCGATACCAGCGTAGAAGCGTTGGGCGCGAGACTTGCCTGCGGCACCCAATGCGGTAGCTGTATTCCTGAATTGAAATCACTGATTGAAGAGGAGCGGCCCAATGCGCGTACTAAGCAACCCATTGCTACTGAAGTGGTTTAACGCCTTTATGCGATTGTCGTCACCAGTGCGGTCATCGTTGGGTCGCAAATGTGACACTGATTTACGCCTGCCGCTGCATGGCGAGTGCCACGCCGGTCAGGTCTATCTGGTCGGTGCAGGCAGTGGTGATGCGGAGCTGTTAACCCTCAAGGCCGCTCGGCTGTTAATGCAGGCAGATGCCGTGGTGTATGACCGCTTGGTGGGCGATGACGTGCTGGCGCTGATTCCCAACGGCAGCGAGCGCTACTACGTGGGCAAAGCCCGCGGCCACCACAGCGTACCGCAAGCGGAAATCGGTGAGCTGATGGTAAAACTCGCCCGCGAAGGAAAATCGGTAGTGCGGCTTAAGGGCGGCGACCCGGCGGTGTTTGCGCGCATGGGCGAGGAACTGGATGCCCTGGCCGCCGCCCAGGTGACTGCCACTATTGTGCCAGGAATTACCGCGGCCTCTGCCGCCGCAGCCTGCATGGGTATCCCACTCACTGATCGTGGCCATGCGCAGCAGCTGCGCTTTGTTACCGCCCAGCTATGCCGCGAAGACGGCACGCCGGACTGGCAAGCACTGGCGCGTAAAGATGAAACCCTGGTGTTTTACATGGGGCTTTCCAAAGTGAGTGCAATTTGTCACGGCCTGCGTCAGGCGGGGCTGCCGGATGAGTGGCCCATTATGCTAGTTGCCAATGCCAGCCAGCCCGAACAGCAGTCGCTGGTGGGCTCACTTGCGGATATGCCCGAAAAACTTGCCGCCCACCCTCTGCCATCTCCCTGCTTGATTGTGGTGGGCAGCGTGGTGCAAAGGGTCGCCACGTCGCCCGTTGAGCTAGCCGCCGTATGTCGTTCCAGCGAAGGTGCTCGTTAGCCGATGGCAACGCTGACCATTTCGCTAGGCCAGCACTCAGATAAAGGGCGTAAACCAAGCAATCAGGATTTTTATGGCGCTTACCTGCCCAATGAATCCCAGCGTGCCACCAAAGGCATTGCGATCGCGTTGGCGGATGGGATCAGCAGTAGCGAGGTGAGCCGAGAGGCAAGTGAAGCAGCGGTGGGCGGCTTTCTGACGGACTACTACGCCACCCCGGCCACCTGGGCGGTGAAAACCTCGGCCCAGCGAGTACTGCAGGCCACCAATGCATGGCTTTACGCCCAAACCCGGCAAAGCCAGTACCGCTACAATTTGGATCGCGGTTATGTATGTACCTTGAGCGCGATGGTGATCAAGTCCACCACTGCGCATCTATTTCATGTCGGCGATAGCCGCATCTACCAGCTGGCGGGCAACACGCTGGAGCCGTTGACCGAGGACCACCGCTTCTGGGCGTCACGGGAAGTGAGTCATTTAAGCCGAGCCATGGGCGCTAGTCAGCATCTGGAGCTGGATTATCGTGCGGTATCGATTAGTGCAGGCGATGTGTTTGTGCTCGCCACCGATGGGGTTTATGAGTGGCTGCCAGCGACCGAAATGGCGGCACTGATTCATGCCCACTGGAGCGATCTGGACGCCGCCGCCGAGGCGATGATTACCGTGGCAATCGAGAACGGTAGCGATGATAATCTGACGGTGCAGATTGTACGCATTGAAACGCTGCCCGACGGCCGTGCGGATGAGCTTTATGCAGCACTTGGTGCGCTACCCCAGCCGCCGGAGCTGCGCGTAGGAAGCGAGCTGGACGGCTATCGTATTGTGCGCCCACTGCATGCCAGTAGCCGCAGCCATGTCTTCTTGGCAGAAGAGATAGCAAGTGGCCATAAAGTGGCGCTGAAGACCCTTTCCACCGAGCTAAGCCAAGACCCGGCAAGCATTGAGCGGTTTGTGCGCGAAGAGTGGATTGCCCGCCGAATCGACAATGCCCACGTGCTAAAAGCCCCCGCGCAAGAACGCCCTCGCCACTACCTTTATACGGTGCTGGCATATATCGAAGGGCACACCCTGACCCAATGGATGCGCGATCACCCCAACGCCGAGTTGACCAGCGTGCGCCCGATTGTCGAGCAGATTGCCAAAGGGCTGCGCGCCTTCCACCGTCTGGAAATGCTGCATCAGGATTTGCGCCCCGACAACGTCATGGTTGACCGCCACGGCACCGTAACGCTGATTGATTTTGGTGCAGCCAAGGTGGCTGGTATTGCCGAGGCAGCGGGCGAAGACCTGGCTGGCAGCGATATTTTAGGCACCGCCCAGTACACCGCGCCGGAGTATTTTCTGGGGGAGGGGGGATCTCCCCAGGCAGATCAATACTCCCTGGCCGTTATCACTTACCAACTGCTCACCGGAACGCTTCCCTATGGCACCGAGGTGGCCAAAACCCGCACTCGGGCGGCACAGCATAAACTTGCCTATCAATCAGCCCTCAGCGAAAACCGTGAACTGCCCGCCTGGGTGGATGAGGTGCTCAAAAAAGCCTTGCACCCCAACCCTCACAAGCGCTATTCAGCGCTTTCGGAGTTTATCTTTGAGCTGCGCTCGCCAAGCCAAGAAATGCTTAAGCGCGCCCAGTTACCCCTGCTAGAACGTGACCCGGTACTGTTCTGGAAAGGTGTATCGCTGACGCTGGCGATTACGGTCATTGCCCTGCTGCTGCGCTGATGAGCGCTACAAGTATGGTCAGCGCGCATCGTCAAAACGGTCAACCCGGCGTAACGTCGGGAAAAGTTTCATCCAGGCGCCGACCACGGCCAGTGTACCAACACCGCCAATAACGGCCGCAGGTACGGCACCCAATCCTGCCGCCATACTGCCTGCACGAAACTCACCTAGCTCATTGCTGGAGCCGATAAACAACATATTGACCGCATTCACCCGCCCGCGCATCTCATCGGGGGTGGCAAGTTGGATCAGCGTCATGCGTACATAGACACTAATCATATCGGCGGCACCCGCCACTAACATGGCTAGCATTGAGAGCCAAAAAAACGTCGAAAAGGCGAACACCAGGTTGGCAATACCGAAAATAGCCACCGCCATAAACATGACCAAGCCAGCACGGCGTTTGATGCCCTTTATCCCCAGATACAACCCCATCAATAGTGCGCCGACCGCAATGGCGCTGCGTAGCGCGCCCAGCCCTTCCGGCCCAACGTGGAGCACCTCCTGAGCATAGATGGGCAGCAGTGCCACGACACCGCCTAGCAGCACCGCGAACAGGTCGAGAGAAATGGCACCCAGGATAATCGGCTGATGGCGGATATAGCGAATACCTGCGGTGAAGCGCTTCACGGCGGTGCTTTCCAGCGCCTTGGCGGTTTCAACGTAGCGAATCGGCACCGGGAGCAGCAGTATCAGTGCGGCCATAAAACAGCCTAAACATACGCTGTAGGCGAGGCTGCCACCGCCCAAGCCATACAGAATGCCGCCTATTAGCGGGCCAGCGATCACGGCGATTTTCATGATCGAGCTATTCAAGGCAATGGCCGAGGCAAGCTGTGCGCGGGGCACGATATTAGGCAGCAAACTCTGCAGGGCAGGGCCAGTAAAGGCACGCGCCGCTCCAAACAACGCCAGCACCGCGTAAAATCCAACCACATTTTGGCTACCGTTGAGTGAAAGCGTGAGCAGGAGCGCGCTACATAGCCCTTGTACTCCCCAGCTAAGCTGCAGGATGCGCTTGCGCGAGAAGCGGTCAACGACATCTCCCGCGGGCAGCAGAAGCAGCACCATGGGCAGAAACTGGGCCAGGCCGACATACGCCAGGGCCATGGGGTCGCGGGTGATATCGTAAACCTGCCAAGCTACCACAATAGCTTGAATCTGCATGGCAAAGACGGCCGCCAAGCGGGAAAGTAAAAAGCTCAAAAAGCCCGATTGGCGGTGCAGCGGCAATAAAGGTGTTGAAGGAGAGGCTAGCGCGTCGGTAGAGGAGGTCATGGCGTCTTCATGATGGGCGAGGTTTCAATAACAAAGGGTTGAAGTAAAGCGGTTGCCACCCCATGTTAGTTAACACGCTATCAATAGAAAAGGACGTTAATGATGCAAAATGTAATGCCAAACCCCGGTTTCGGTACCTTTCGCCTGGAAGGCGAAACGCTCAAGCAGAGTATTCATGCGGCGCTTGAGGCGGGGTATCGGCACATCGATACGGCACAGTTTTATGGTAATGAAGCGGAAGTGGGTGCAGCGATTCGTGACAGTGATGTGCACCGCAGCGATATTTTCCTCACTACCAAGGTGTGGTTCGACAACCTGGAACCTGCCACGCTGAAGGCCAGCGTAGATGAAAGTCTTCAGAAACTGGGTACAGGTTACGTTGATCTGCTGTTGATTCACTGGCCGTCGCCCAATAATGAAGTGCCGATGGCAGATTATTTGACGGCGCTTAAAGAAGTCAAAGCAGAAGGTAAAGCGCACCATATCGGTATTTCCAATTTCACCTGCGAACAGGTGGACGAAGCGATTAGTATTCTGGGTAAAGGTGAAATTCTGACCAATCAGATCGAAGTTCACCCTTTTCTTCAAAACCGTAAATTAGTTGATCACTGCGAGCACCAAAATATTCAGGTGACCGCCTTTATGCCATTGGCAGTGGGCAAAGTAATGGAAGATCCGACTCTTCAGAAAATTGCCGACACCCATGGCGTAACGCCTGCGCAAATTACCCTGGCCTGGGTAAAACAGCGCAATATGACCACCATTCCTTCTTCCACTAAGGCACGTAATATTCAAAGCAATATTTCCGCTTTTGATTTAGTGCTAAGCGACAGCGAAATGGCAGATATTGCCATGTTGGATCGCCAAGAGCGTATCGCTAACCCCGACTTTGCGCCTGCGTGGGATGAGTAAACTGATTGAATAAATAACTCGGAATAGGCAAAACGTGGAACGCTAAAAATTAATAGCTGTCTTAACGGATGCTTGCCATTGGCAGGCATCCTTAAATTAGCGGAGAACATGATGAAACAGCGCAAGATTCAAGATAACGCGTTAAAAGCGCAGCTAAGAACGCCGATGTTTAAAATGCAGCAGCAAACCCCTAAAAAGGGTAAAGGGAGTTACACACGTAAAGGGCGTACCACTAATACAGGCGCTAAGCAGGGATATAGCCAAGCCGCTTGAGTATAAGTTGCTCGCAACAAGTGATTTGGCTATATCTCTGCACGTTTTTCTAATCATAAAGCGCCCCCCGCTTTTTCTGTGGCTAAAGCGCCAACCTATTTAGCGACGTGTTCAAGGTGGTTGGTTTGGCAAGTCTCCATGCGATACCCCGATTGGTAAACGCTGCGTAGCCGCAGGCCATGGCGCCCATCCAGCTCCAATTTACGACGTAGGCGGCTTACGTGGGTATCCACTGTGCGCGTCGAAACGTCCCCTTTAATGCCCCATACCAACTCTAATAAATGCGCGCGGGTAATCAGCTCACCAATTTTTGAGAAAAAAAGCGCGGCTAGCCGATACTCTCGTTCGGTTAAATCAACGGCGTTGCCTGCCACGCTGATGTAGTGCTCATCGGTATGCAGAGTAAAGGTATCGGGGCATGCGGAGGCTGGACGAGGTACTGAATGCCCTAAACGCCGGCCTAATGCACTCACCCTGGCAATAAGCTCATTGGGGCGAAGAGGTTTGGTGAGAAAATCGTCTGCGCCTTGCTCCAGTGCTTTAACAACGTCGTCTTCACCCTGGCTGGCGGTAATAAAAAGTATTGGGCCCTGCCATCCCTCGTGCTGGCGTAAATGAGAGACCACATCCATGCCGCAACTATCCGGTAGCCGCCAGTCAATGATAAAAAAATCAAACGTTTGCTGTTGAGTTGCGCGACGAAGCTCGCTAGAGCGAGTGAATAAAGATACCTGATGGCCCGCGGTTGTGAGACACAGCTCAATGAAAGCCTGCTGGTCTAGATCATCTTCAAGTACGCCAATATGCATGATGATTTCCCTTATTTTCGTATTTTAAACGCCATGCTCGTAGACGCAAAAAGCTCATGCATAAAGTTTAGTTGATGTTGGTACGTTGACACAAAGGTTCACAGTTAACTCTCAGATGGCCGATATATACTGGTGGCATTCTTAACCGTCAGTGCTGAGGTGCTTCATGATAAATCGATCTGTGATTTTTGAGTTCAGGTTTTTATTCATGGTAGCGAGCTTTGCTCTCATGTCGACTTGTGCTAATGCGCTTGAGGTGCCGGAAGGTCCGGTCATACTGGTGATAAGTGGTGAGTTGGGGCAGCCCAATGTGGGGAACGAAGCCCATTTTGATAAAGCGATGTTAGAAGCCTTGGATCAACACGAAACGACTACCCGCACGCCTTGGTATGATGGCGTGGTGCGATTCTCTGGTCCTTTGGGGCGGGCCATACTGGAAGCCGCTGATGCCAAAGGGGAGAATATGCGTGTGGTGGCGCTCAATGAGTACGCAGCAACGATACCTATCAGTGATTTTGAGAATCTCGATGTAATCCTGGCTATGCAAGCAGACGGAAGAGCACTGCGCGTTCGCGATCAGGGGCCGCTATTCGTTATTTATCCTTTTGACCAACATCCTGAACTCTTGAATGAAGAAATCCTTTCACGCTCAGTGTGGCAGGTAAAGCGCATAGAGATTGATTAACATAAGCAGGTAATGGGTATGTTGGCCGCCATGAAGTTTTATTTTACCCGCCGCACCAGGGTCGCTACGTTTTCAGCGATCCTTTTTTTTCTTTCAGCGCTAACTACCGGCGGTGTTATTTTTAACCGCCAACATGCGCTGGAGAATCGTCTGCTTGAAAATTTGTTGTGGGCCGGTTACCAGTATGACCGAGAAGTGCGTGAACTTCGTTTAATGTTACTCGAAATGCAGGCTGATACCGCGACTGCTGATGATGTGTTATTGCGTTATGAAATCCTATTTAGTCGGAAAACACTCTTTTTTCAAGGTGATATTGGGAAGGTGGTGAGTGAGCTTGAGCGTGTCGAAGGGGTTATTCGGCAGACGGAAGTGCTGATTTTAGAGATGGAAACCTTACTTGAGCCGCTATGGGATAACACCGCTGAATTAAATAGTGCGTTGATAACCACGCTGTTGGACAAGGCTTCTAACCTCCAGCAGCTCACCGGCACCATCTTAATAGAAACCAATGCGCATGTATCTCGAATGCGTAGTGAGGAGCGGCGGGTGTTGACACGTCTCTACGGATTGGTGCTGTTACTTATTACCTTGTTAATGTTTTCAGGCGGTATGTTAGTTCGCGCGTTGATCTTGGAAGGGCGGTCGAGTATTCGCAAGGCGCAGGCATTAGAGGTTAAGGGGTTAGAATTAAATGAGGCGGCCAAACAGGCTGAGAAAGCAAGCTTAGCGAAATCGGAGTTTATGGCCGTTATGAGCCATGAAATACGGACACCGTTAAACGGGGTGGTCGGTATGGCCGATTTGCTTAGCGAAGAGGTAAAAACCCCTACCGCAAAGACGTATTTAGCGGCGCTGAAGCGGAGTGCTGAGAGTCTTCGCGCAGTCATTAACGATATTCTCGATTACACCAAAATTGAGTCTGGGCGTCTTGAGTTAGACTATCAACCGTTTGATCTTTATCAGTGCATTGACGAACTATGTGAAAGCTACACGCTTCGTGAGCCCAAGGCGAAGGTAGCCTTCAGTTACTCTATCGATCCCACTCTGCCACGTTATGTTATGGGTGACATCGCGCGGTTACGCCAAATAATAATGAACTTAATTAATAACGCGCTGAAGTTTACGGAAGAAGGGTTTGTAAAGTGCCATGTAAAACCGTTAGAAAACGATAATATCCTCGTAGAGGTGCATGACACGGGGTGCGGTATCAATGAAGCTGATCAAACGCAGTTATTTTCAGCTTTTTCTCAAGTGGACACTTCAATTGCACGTCGCCATGAAGGCACCGGCCTTGGGCTTGCCATATGTAAACGGTTAGTAGAAGCAATGCAAGGTGAGATAGGCGTCAATAGTCAGCAAGGAATAGGTAGCCGATTCTGGTTTCGCGTCAATATGCCTGCGACTGAACCTGTGACCATTTACCTAACAGGGAAGAATCAGCTTGGGCTCGCTGATAATTACCATATTTTAGTGGTTGAGGATAATCCGCTTAATCAAACGGTTGCTCAAGTGATGCTTGAGCGTCTGGGGCAGCAGGTGTCGATTGCAGAAAATGGTCAAGAAGCGCTCAATCAACTAGAAAGCGAGCATCGCAGATTTGATTTAGTGTTAATGGATATGCAGATGCCTATGCTTGATGGCACTGAAACAACTCGGCGTTGGCGCAATTATGAGGCACAAAATGCACTGCCCAGGCTGCCTATCGTCGCGATGACCGCGAACGTCATGTCGGAACATCGCGAACGCTGCATTAATAGCGGGATGGACGATATGATTCATAAACCATTTACGCGAGATGAACTATATCAGGTCATCTGCCGCTATCTATCCCCGCCAGGTGCTTCAGAATTCGTCACTTCTCACTCAATTGAACCTACTGCTCAGAGCCTCACTCCGTCATCAGATACGAACAATCAGGAGCAAGTGTTAGATGCGCGTATTTGTACTGAGCTAAAAGATGCTTTTGAACCCATTGATCTAAATCATTTGCTGACCACGTTTTTAACCCGGTTGAATGATCGCAATGCTCGCCTGGATGCCTACTGGCAGGCAGAGGATCGCGAAGCGTTGTATCAAGAGGCGCACTCATTAAAGGGCGCTGCTTCCTCTCTTGGCTGCATAGCGATTGCAGAGCAGGCCAGCCAGTTGGAGAAAGCAGCGCTAAAAGCACCACTAGATGAACTTGCGGCTTATGTGGAATGCTTAGCAGGACTACGAACAACGACACAGCAAGCGTTGCAGCGAGTTAACATGCTCTCTTCCTGAGCGTCCTTAGTCGTTTGCGAATGCTCATACAACCAAACATTCAGGGCGCCAGCCGTTAAGGGGCGGGATATAAAGTACCCTTGCCCCACATTACAACCCGCTTCGACAAGCTGGGCGTATTGCGAAGCCGTTTCGATGCCTTCGGCAACGACCTTAAGCCCAAGGCGTTTGCTCAAATCAATGATCGATAGCGTTATAGATAGGGCGTCTTTATCCTGATCCATAAGTGAGACAAAACTACGGTCAATTTTGAGTTCGCTAAATGGCAATCGATGGAGTTGAGTTAAAGATGAGTAGCCGGTACCAAAATCATCTAACGCGAGTTGGCATCCGCGTTGTCTCATCGTTTTAAGTACAGCGCTTGCATAGCCTAAACATTCAACGCCTACCGATTCGGTAAGCTCTAATGTAATATTGGCGAGTGATGCACCACTTTGCTGGATGAGTTGATCAAATTCTTCCACTACACCTTCTGCTTGAATAAAAGCCACTGGTATATTGATCGCGACATTCAGGTTACACCTCAGCGACTGCCACAGCGCTTGTTGCCTCAAAGCAAGCTCAATGACGCACCGGGTTAGGGGGATCATTAGCCCGCTTTGTTCAGCAAGTGGAATAAAGCTATCAGGGTAAAGTATCCCACGCTCTGGATTCTGCCAGCGCACCAGCGCTTCCACCCCTACTACATGGCCTTGTTGAAGATCGATTTTGGGTTGATAAACTAGGAATAGTTGATTTTCCAAGATAGCATGTGCCAAGTCATCTTTTGTGGGCGGTTTAGGAGTATCGTTTAATAGTTCAAGGAAAGGCGCTAATTCGGTAAGCAGTTTAGATTTAGGTAGAAAACCAAGCATGTGAAAGCCCATTGCTTTGCCTGCTGAAAGCGCGATATCGGCAGTTTCCTGAGTGCAACTACTAATAATCAAGATGGACGCTTTTAAGCGTAAATCATAGAGGTAGTCTAATATATCAAGACCTGTAAATTCGCCTAGGCCAAGATCAAGCAAAATGAGTTCGGCATTGAGTAGTGAAGGTTGTCGCGCTAGTTCACCAAGGCTCCCCGCCGTCACAGCCTCGTAGCCATGTTGGTTTAGCAGCATTTTTCCCAGTAATTGCACATCTAGATCATCATCAATAACTAACGCATTTGATAGCATAGGTGTTCCTGCAATGGCTACTTTCATGAACTGGGTTTTATATCATTAGCTTGATGGAGCGAAAAAATGCATAAGATAAATATAAGTTTCCCCGGGCTTAATGCAGCCCGGGAAAAATAAGAAGCTTAGCCCGGATTTCTCATAGCACCTCAGCAAGTACCGCACCCAGGCCGCCATGCTATTAAAAACCTATTGGTACATCTTAAATTGCCTACTTTTTAACCACTTTCCGTCGTTCAGATACACTTCCCCCTTTCCCCCATTGCGTCGGGCCGGGGGCGCCCGCGCATTCAGTTCGGCACCAACCGCCTGACGAGATCGGATAGTTGCGCTTTATAGGGGTAGCTGTCACTCATCAACACCCGGATTCGGCGCGTATTGCGGATGATGACCGCGCCCACTTTGATGAGTTTGAGCCTCAGGTTGCTTGGGCTCATGCGCTCAAAAGGGGTCTTCTTCAGGTAAGTACGTAAGCGCTCGAACAGCGTATAGGCGAAGCCCGATAAGATCAGCCGCCACTGATTGGCCCACCAGTGCGTACTGGAGGTCCGGTCAGCAAACAGGCTCAGTTGTTGATCCTTGATTCGGTTTTCCATGTCGCCCCGAGCACAATACTGCTCGTAGTAAAGCTTGAAGCCGTCGTCGTAACGGGAGCTGATGATAAATCGGGGATTGGAGCCCAGCTCGCTTTCTTCTAGACGAGCGACCACCCAGCGTGGGTATTTCCAAGAGTGTGCTTGATACGGGAAGCGGAACGTCTCTGCCACTTTGCCTCCCACCTGCCATTGGGTCTTGCGCACCAGCATCATGGGCACGTCCACTTCCTTGAGCAGCCGACTGTTCTTACCGATACCCACGATATAGTCAACGTGATGCCGATCGCACCAGTTCAGCATCCGGGGGCGACAAAAGTGACTATCACCTCGTAACACAATGCGCGTATCGGGCCAGTACTGGCGGATAAAGCGCACCAGTAACGCCAGGATGGCCCAGCTGTGATGGCTGTCGCTGTGGTCACTGGTACGCAGATAGCTCACTAGCAGATGGCGGCCACAGAAGACATACAGCGGGAAGTAGCAGTGGTGATCATAATAGCGGTTAAAGAACTTCCCGGGTTGCTCGCCGTGCACGGGAATATCGGTGCCATCAAAGTCCAGCACGATTTCCTTGGGGGGTTGGTCATGCTGCTCAATGAAGTGATGCCACAGTAACGCATGGGCCTTCACCATCGCTTGCCGGTCTACCTTCTGCTCGCTCCGACACAGTGTAGACTTACCCGCCAAGACTTCATCTTCACCTAGCGCGGTCTGAAGCGCTTGGTCGTAACGTAGGGCCTCATGGTCGTTAAAATCTTCGTAGCCCGCGGCGACACCGAACACCCGCTGACGCACCAGAGTGTCGAGCTTGTGACGAACCTGTTCCGGTGCGCGGGGATCATGAAGCACGGAGGCCAAGCGGTGCGTCAGACGATGTTGTTTATCGACTTCCCGTAGCAAGAGCAATCCAGCATCGGAGGTGATGTGGCCCCCAGAGAAATCGGCTTCAATTTGCCGGCGTGAGAGTGGCGAGAAGGTCAGTTTTTCAGGTACCATTTTGGAAGC
Organism: Halomonas sp. NYA30; assembly: GCF_976980765.1. Taxonomy (NCBI): domain Bacteria; kingdom Pseudomonadati; phylum Pseudomonadota; class Gammaproteobacteria; order Oceanospirillales; family Halomonadaceae; genus Halomonas; species Halomonas sp. NYA30. The sequence goes on from NZ_OZ334477.1 coordinate 985,854, forward strand.
GGCGGTTGGTGTTGGTTTTTGGTGTAAGGCCCTGAAACGTTAACACTTTCAGCCGCTTTCTTTTATACCCCGTGAGAAATCCAGGCTAGCATACTCAATGCTTCAGCCGTTTCTCCGTTTTGATGCAGCTCGAAAACGCGTGTTGCTTCTAGTTTCCAATCGCTATAAAGAACTTCGAAATTTGCGGTTTGAGTGTTGGTTTCAGGTTGCTCTTGCATCAGTTGGAGATAAGCCTGCATGCGATCATAAGCTTGCTGGGCATTCTCTTCAAATTCGGCGATGAGTACTGGTGCGCGCTCGGAACTGGGGGCTGATAACAGGTATTCGATTTCAGCCACTCGTGCTTGATACAGGTCGCGGTCTCCGTTCAGTACGGTTGATGTAGCAGGGATATAGTTAGTAATAAAGGTATGTAAGCGGGCTTTTATCATGTTAACGAGCAGTGCGTCTGCTACGACAATAACCAGTAGAGCTAATGCAACACTTATAAAAGCAAGTGCGTATTTAACTTTTATCTGATGAAAGCGGTTCATTTTTCCACTCCAGTAGTGAGGAATAATGAGCGCAGCTTACCTTTAAAGTATTAACCTGGTCGATCGCTTTGTAATACCTGTCACTTTTGTTTACATTTTAACTTGAGTGGATTGATTAAGAATTGTTTTTATTTGTATCCCTTGGCCTGTAGCCTAAACAGATTTGCGTATCGTCCATTAGCTTCCAGCAGCGCTTCATGGGTGCCGCGTTCAATAATATGCCCTTGGTCGATCACTAAAATAAGATCAGCACTGCGTACTGTGGAGAAGCGGTGCGAGATCAGTATCGCCATCTTATCGCGGCTATGTTCACGAAAGCGGGCGAAGACTTCAGCTTCAGCGGCGGCATCCATCGCTGCCGTGGGTTCATCGAGCACGATGATGTCGGCATTTTCGCGCATATAGGCACGGGAGAGGGCAATCTTCTGCCACTGACCGCCGGAGAGCTCCTGGCCATTTTTAAACCAGCGGCCCAGTTGGGTTTTGTAGCCATTCCCCATGCGGGTAATAAAGTCGTCCGCCATGCCGTGCCGTGCGGCTTGCTGCCAGCGCTGCTCATCGTCAAAGGCATGGGTATCGCCAACGCCAAGGTTCTCACCAACCTGTAGCTGATAGCGCACGAAGTCCTGAAAGATGACGCCGGTACGCTCACGTAGTGCTTGAGCGCTCCAGTCACGTAGGTCGCTACCGTCTAATAGAATGCGACCTTGAGTAGGTTGGTAGAGTCGCGTCAAAAGTTTGATCAGGGTGGTCTTGCCAGAGCCGTTTTCACCCACCAACGCCAAGCTTTGCCCAGGGGAGAGGTGCAGCGAAATATCGTGTAGAACCGGATCTTGGAGAACAGAATCGCCGCCAGGGTAAGAGAAACTAACATTCTCAAAGCGCAGCCCATCCCCAGGTTGTGCACCCTGAGTTAGCGTACCGTTTTCGGCCTCAACCGGTTGCTCCAGGTATTCATAAAGATTGGATAGATAAAGGTTATCTTCGTACATGCCGCTAATGGCGGTAAGACTGGCGGAGAGCGCCGCCTGGCCTTGCTTGAAAACCATTAAATACATGGTCATTTGACCCAACGTCAGTGCCCCTGCAATGGTTTCAATCACCACCCAGCCGTAGGCAGCGTAAAACGTTAAGGTGCCGAGCAATCCGAGCAGAAATCCCCAGCTTTCCCTGCGAAGGGTTAAACGACGATCTTCTGCAAACAGTTGGGTAAAAATATCGCGGTAGCGCTGCAGAAATAACCCTTCAAGACCAAACAGTTTGACCTCTTTAATGCTGTCTTCCCGTGCAAGTACTGTCTCTAAATAGATCTGCATACGGGTTTGGGGTGAGCGCCAGCGAAACAGCCGGAAGGCATCGCCCGAGAACTTGGCCTCCGATACAAATACTGGCAGCGCGCCAGCTACCAGGATCAGCAGTGCCCAAGGAGAGAACTGCACCAGCAGTACCCCAAAACTACCCAGTGAGATCGCATTTTGCAGCAGCCCAAAGGTTTTATTCACTAGGGCCAGCGGGCGTGTAGAGGCCTCACGCCGCGCACGGGTGAGCTGGTCGTAAAGCTCTGAATCCTCAAACTGACTGAGTGACAGCGTACCGGCTTTCTCCAGAATCATGACGTTGACTTTCTGACCCAATAGCGCTCTTAACAGCGACTGCTGAGCAGACAGGCCGCGCTGGGCCAGCGCAATTAATCCAATGATCAGCGCCTCAATAGCCACTAGCTTGAGAACGGGGGTAATAGACGCCAACAGGTTAGGATCTGAAGCGGCTTGGTGAGCATCCATGGCACTGACCACGCCATCCACAATCAATTGGCCTACCCAGGCCGCCACAGCGGGAAGCACACCAGCGACTAACGTGCACAGTGCTAGGCCAAGCATCATCCAGCGAGAGGTTTCCCACACTAAGCCAAGCGCGCGTCGACTGTAACGGAACACGCCAAAAAAGCCGCTTAGCGGTGAGGAGGAAGTAGATTCAGAGGGTGGTGGTGACATAGTTGGACTGGCAAAACACCGAGTAAAAAAGGAGTGCCATGATGCGGTGGTTAAGCGTGGATAGCCAGCTCAACCGCCGGTTGCCTTCAACGGCAACGCGGCGGAGAGTTTTGTGTACGCCCAGCATGGGCATGAACTAATGAGGTGGAAGTCCTCTGTAGGAAGATCACCGCCTCACCCTGATATTCAGGATAGTAGGCGACAACTACTAGCGAATGGCAAGGGCAAGACCGCGAGGTCTTGTCTGGAGGAAGCCGGACGCAAAACTGCGAGCTGATGAACAAGAACATCATACGAGGCGTAGGCTGGAGGCGAGTTGGCACAAGACAACGAAGCCAGGTGATCTAACGGCCACCGTAAATGATGCAGCAGTGCAGTGAAAGTTCATGCGCTTATCTGGGGAGATCTGCTTAACCAGCGATCGGTCAGCTAACCAGTCAGGCTCTGGTCTATAAGTGCCTGGGCTTTTCAGCCTCATCAACTGAAAAGAGCAAACCGATGAAAACCGATAGCGCGAACTGGGGCAACCCTGTGCGTGATTAAGCAGAGGTCAGCAGAAGGCATAGTAGCCAAATGCCTGCCGTAATGGGCAGGACAGGGTGAAGGCCTGAACATTCAGTAAAAGGAGGAGCCTTGTCACACTTGAATACGCGAATGCCGAACGGCAATGACACGACTCAGCGTGCTGACTCGAAGCCAGCCTTTAGCAGCGATCTGTTCGAGCAATTTCTTTCGCCTGCCAATTTACAGCAGGCATGGAAACAGGTTCGAGCCAACAAAGGGGCCGCCGGGGTGGATGGGATGACGATTGAGGCCTTCCCAGCCTGGGTGAAATCCGGTGAGTGGGACGAGGTAAAAGACCTGCTTCTTAGTGGTCGCTACTACCCACAACCGGTTAGGCGTGTGGAGATCGACAAACCCGATGGCGGCAAGCGATTGCTGGGTATTCCAACGGTGATTGATCGAGTTATACAACAAGCCATTGCTCAGGTGCTCACCCCGATCTTCGACCCGACCTTCTCACCCAATAGCTTTGGGTTCAGGCCGGGTAGAAATGGACACCAAGCGGTCGAGCAGGTGCAACAGATCATCAAGCAGAAACGGCGTATTGCTGTAGATGTCGATCTGTCCAAGTTCTTTGACCGAGTGAATCACGACCTGCTGATGTCGCTACTGAGCCGACGGGTTCATGATAAGCGATTGAAGCAGCTGATCGCTCGGTATCTACGAGCTGGGTTTATCGATAACCAGCTCTTCCAGGAGACGCGAGAAGGTGTTCCGCAAGGGGGGCCTCTGTCCCCTCTGCTGGCCAACATCATGCTCGACCCTCTGGATAAAGAACTGGAAAAGCGTGGCCACCTCTTTGCACGCTATGCCGACGACTTCATCATTCTGGTCAAAAGCCAGCGTGCCGGAGAAAGGGTGCTGAAAAGCATCACCCGCTTTATAGAAGACCGCTTGTCACTGGTGATCAGCACCGACAAAAGTCAGGTAGTGAGTGTCAATGAAAGCAAGTTCTTGGGCTTTACCTTCAAGAACGGGCGAATCAAATGGCACCCGAAAGCCCTGCTGAAATTCAAGCAGAGAATTCGGCAGCTCACTAACCGAAACTGGGGCGTCAGCATGAGATACCAGCTCTTTAAGACCAGCCAGTACATTGCGGGCTGGATCAATTACTTTGGCATCGCCAACTGTTATCAAGAGTGTTACGAGCTTGATCACTGGATACGCCGACGAATCCGTATGGCCTATTGGCGGCAATGGCGGAAACCCCGCACCAAGGTAAGAAACTTAATCAGGCTGGGTGTTCGAGTGCAGGCTGCCGTTGCCTGTGGCATCACCAGCAAAGGCCCGTGGCGCAGCTCCAAAACGCCGGGTATTAACCAAGCATTATCGGATGAATACCTGAAGAAAGCCGGTTTGGTATCACTGCGCGATGGATGGATCAAGCTTCACTACTGAGTGAAACGCCCTGTGCGGTTCCGCATGCAGGGTGTTGTGGGGGCTGGGGGCTAGACACCCCCGGCTACCCGATTGGGCTTAAGAAGTGATAGGCATAGTGCGATTCTGTTTAAATCTGTAACGGATGGCTAAGACAATTGATAGTGCTGCCAGCGTTAGTAATGCGAGAGATATTGGACGAGTAAAAAATAGTGTCCAGTCTTCATTTGTCATCAGTGCTCGACGTAAATTGGTTTCTGCAATGGGGCCAAGAATAACGCCTAATACTAATGGAGCTAAAGGGTAATCAAGCTTAGCCAAAACGTACCCGAAGGCACCAATGCCCAATAAAATATAGATATCAGTGATGCGATTATTAAGGGCAAAAGCTCCTACCATGCAACAGGTTAGTACGACTGGAACGATGACTGATTTAGGTACACGTGTAACGTTAAGGAATAGGCGCATGCTTAATAGGCAGACGACTAGCATCATGGCACCCGCTACAAACATAGCCATAAACATCCCGTAGACAGTATCTGCGTGATCCATAATTAATCTTGGGCCAACACCAATTCCATGGACCATCAAGGAAGCCATCAATACGGCATCGACAGCACTTCCGGGAATACCTAACGCAATCATAGGAATAAGACCGCCACCAGAGGTTGCGGAGTTACCGGATTCTGATGCTATAACTCCTTCACTTGCACCTTTTCCGAAGGACTCAGGGTGTTTGGAACCGCGCTTTGCTTGATCGTAAGCCAATAGGTTGGCGATGCTTCCTCCAGCTCCGGGAACTGCCCCTATAAATACGCCCACCATAGAAGAGCGAACAAGATTGAATGGATAGGAGAGCGTTTCACGCATAGCTTCCCAGGGCTTAAAGTTAATATTACTATTTATAAGTTGCTTGCCTGCCTTAACCTCTTCTGGATATTCAACCTCTTGTAATAATTGGCTAATGGCGAAAATCCCGATAAGTACGATTAAGAAAGGTATACCCGCTGATAGCATTCGTAGGTCAAAGGAGAAGCGTGTTACCCCCATTAATGGATCAGCCCCTACTGTCGCGATAATTAAACCAATCGCCCCAGCTAGGAGCCCCTTTACCATTGATTTTCCAACTAAGCTGGCAACAATAGTAAGCGCAAATACTACTAGTGAGAAGTATTCCCATGCCCCAAGCTTTACGGCAATCATGGCAAGTGGAGGGGCGGCGATTATCAATACGAAAGTACTGATTAAAGTACCAAAAAATGAAGCCCAGATACCAAGAGCTAATGCCCGGCCCGGTTCACCACGTCGCGCCATTGGATAGGCGTCAAAAGTAGTGGCCAGTGCAGAGGGTGTGCCTGGAATACCTAACAATGCAGCACTGATCATACCCCCCGTATAGCCGCCTATATATACAGCTAAAAGCGTGGCGACACCTTGTAAAGGAGGCATGGTGAACGTCAGAGGCAGAGTTAGTACGATGGCCATGGTAATAGTAAAACCGGGAATTGCGGCAGTTATTACACCCGCTATCACCCCGATTAACATAGTCAGCATAGTGGGCAGGGTAAATAGTTGATCGGCCCCTGCAAAAATGGATTCCATCATGATCGGTATCCTGGGTCAGCAAGTAAGTGGAACATGCAACAGAAATCTATAAAAAAGACACGCGCGGTAAAGAGATAGTAAAGACGTGGCGAAACAACGCTTCGAGACCGAACGACATAAAGATCGCAATAATGATGGCAATTACTAATTGCTTTGGGCGGCGCGCGCCAAGTAGAAACTGACATGCCAATACGAAAGGAAGTGTTGACCAACGAAAGCCGATAAGCGGTAAAGCAATAGCGTAAAATGCAAATAGGCTAAGCACACCGAAGGCTAATCTATGTTGCCATAACCAAGCCTTAATACTGCCACTGGCAAGTGCGTTTGTATGGCGTAGCTTCGCTATTTCTTTAATGATTACGATGCAACTTAATATCGTCAGTATTGCTAATATCAAACGTGGAAAGCTACCTGAGCCGATAGGCTCCCAAGCGGACGAGGGAAGGCTTCCAGCATTGTTAAACATCATAACCGCGATGATGAGTAATGCGATATTAAAAATAATATGGCTTACTGCTTTAGCGCGTTCGTTATTGGGTGCGGATTCCCGGCCTTTCGGCCGGGATGCAGGTGTTGTACCACTCATTGCTGTAGCTTCCCTGCTAGGCGCTCGATCGTTGCATCAAGGTTGGCGAGATGCTCTCGATATTCCTCTGGACCCATGAACTGTACTTCGGCCCCAGCATTGTTGACGCGAGTTACAAACTCCTCGTCTGCAGCCATTGCCTCAAGGGCAGCCGCGATCACTTCAATGCGATCTGTTGGAGTGCCTTCTGGAGCAATAAGGCCTCGTAAAATGGATAGATTTAAATCCTCATAACCCAGCTCAGCAAAAGTAGGTACATCAGGTGTCTGGCGCATACGCTCTGTATGGCCAACGGCTAAGAAGCGTAAGTCATCGTTTTCAACGAACTGTAGGCTAGATGCGATGTCTCCCATAGCCGCATCAATGTGTCCACCCACTAACGAGCGGATACGTTCGCCGGTGCCTTCGAAGCCGACATAGCGAAAAGAAAGGTTTTCGGCTTCCTCTATCATCGCTCCGTGAATATGAGGCACTCCACCGAGCGTGACACCGAAGCGTATTTCACCCGGGTTTTCCTGTGCGTACTCGACGAAATCTTCAAAGGTCTCCCAGTCACTGTCAGCACTAACCGTTAGGTATTGAGGTGACGCCGTTATAGCTGCGATGGGCTCATAATCATCCCAGTTATTTTGGGTTAAGCCGGTATGGTGAGCTGCCATAAAGCCGTCATGTACTTGGCCAATACTATAGCCATCATTGTCACGATCGGCGAGATCGGCAAGACCAGTAGTCCCACTTACACCGGGCATATTGATAACAGGCATTGGTTGGGAAAGGTGAGGCTCGATATGATTAGATACTAACCGCATTAGTACATCGCTGCCGCCACCTGGAGACCAGGGGACAATAAACTCCACTGCTTTGTCTGGGTATTGCTCAGCTAGCGCAGCAGTGGATAAGCCTGCTAATGCTACGCTTATGCCCGTGACTATTGATCCAACCAGAACCCGTTTTTTAGCTTGGGAATGGCGTGAGGCGACGTTTAGATAATTCTCAAATGTCGGCATCTTGCTTCTCCAGTTATGATTAGCAGGCTCGAAAGCTGCCGAGCCTGTACAGCGGTTTAACAGGGCAGCGATTTACCAGGGAAGCACAGCCCCGTCGGTGCGCGGCTCGGTGCCGCCTTGCAGTACGCCCGTTTCAGGGTCGCGTAAAATGATTTGACCTCGGCCAAAGCTAATAGAGTCAGCAACTTTGACGATGTCGTGGCCACGGCGGGCGAGGGCCAGCGCTAGGTGATTGGGAAAATCGGCTTCCACTTCGATGGTTTTGCCTTTGGTCCACTTCCAGCGGGGCATATCGAGGGCAGCTTGGGGGTTAAGCTGATCTTCTAGCATCGCCGTTACTACCTGCACATGACCTTGCGGCTGCATATAGCCGCCCATCACGCCAAACGGCCCAACGGCTTGATTATTTTTGGTGATAAACCCGGGGATAATGGTGTGATAGGTGCGTTTGCCGGGCGCCAAAGCATTAGGGTGCTGTGGGTCGAGGGAGAACGACCAGCCACGGTTTTGCAGGCTGATGCCAGTGCCGGGAACGACCATGCCTGAGCCAAAGCCTTTAAAGTTACTTTGGATCAGTGACACCATATTGCCATCGCTGTCAGCCGTTGCCAGATACACCGTGCCGCCCTGAATCGGGTTGCCGTGTACTGGGTCAACCGCCTGTTCGCCAATCAGTGCAGCACGTGATTTCAAATAGTCGTCGGCCAGCATCTGATCAATGGTGGGGCGCATAGCATCCAGGTCGGTAACATGTGCGAAGCCATCGACATAGGCCAGTTTGGTGGCTTCAATGCGACGGTGCAGCGTTTCCACCGGATCTCGCCCTTCGTCGCCTAAGTGCTCCAGCATACCCAGCGCTTGCAGCACAATCATGCCGCTGCCGTTGGGGGGAATCTCCCAAATATCATGGCCTTTATAGCGCACACTAATCGGGTCGACCCACTCCGGCTGGTAAGCCGCCAGGTCTTCTTTGCGCAACAGGCCGCCGTGTTCGCGGGAAAAGGCGTCGATAGCCTCGGCCAGTTCGCCCTCATAAAATGCCTTGGCGTGGGTGTCGGCAATCGCTTTTAGGCTTTTAGCATGACCTTCAGAGCGCCACAGTTCACCAGCTTCCGGTGCTCGACCTTCGGGGGCAAACGTATCAAACCAAGGTTTGAAAGAAGCCTCGCTATAGGCTGAATAGTTGGTGAAGGCATCCTTCCACATTTGATGAATAACGGGAGAGACGGGGAAGCCTTCTTCTGCCAGCGCAATGGCAGGGGCTAGCAACTCTGCAAACGGCAGCTTGCCAAAGCGCTCAGACAGAGCTGCCCACGCAGCAGGAGCGCCGGGTACCGTAACGGGCAGCATGCCGTGGTTTGGCACGGTGTCATGGCCGAGTGCTTTCAGTGCTTCAATGGTAGCCTTTTGCGGGGCGGGGCCACTGGCATTGAGGCCATGCAGTTTGCCGTCGACCCAGACAATAGCAAAGGCGTCGCTTCCTATCCCATTCGAGGTGGGTTCCACTACCGTTAATGCAGCGGCGGCGGCAATCGCGGCGTCAATCGCATTACCACCTTGCTGCAGAATGCTAATACCCACCTGCGCCGCTAATGGTTGAGAAGTAGCGACCATGCCGCGTTTGCCAAATGTGGCCATTCTGCGCGAGGCGCTGGGATAGTACAGTGCATCTTGTTGCATACCAGTTTCCTTTTAAGCAGTGCTGTTGATCTAAATTATTTGAATATCAAATGTTTTCGCGCAGAGCGGCATTTTTTAAGCGCTGGATCTTACGATCCTGATAGAGCGAAAACAGAATGGAAGCGACGGCTAGCGCTAAGAAAAGCGCAGATAGTGGTCGAGTTAAAAAGGTCATCCAACTTTCATTAAGCTCAAGGGCACGGAATAGCTGGCGCTCAAGATTGTCGCCGAGCACCACACCCAGTATTAACGGCGTCAGCGGTACTTCCGCTTTCCAAAGCAGGTAGCCAATGATGCCGAAGATGAATAGCACCCAAATGTCGAACAGGTTGTTATTCAGGGCATAGGCGCCAATGGCACACAGCATTAATACGACGGGAACGAGGATCTGTTGGGGGATCAACGATATTTTGGCGAACCAGCGCACGAGCAGCAGGTTGCATAACACCATGACGACTGCGCCAATTAGCAGGCTGGCATAAATAGCGCCCACCAACACCGGGTTTTGTTCAAACATCATGGGACCTGGCGTAATACCGTGCAGAATCAGTACGCCCATCATGATCGCCATGGGCAAATCGCCCGGTATCCCCAGTGCAAGTGTTGGCACGAACGCACCGCCTGCTACCGCGCTATTGGAGGCTTCAGAAGCCACGATGCCACTGGGGGTGCCGGTGCCAAACTCTTCCGGATGACGAGAGAATTTCTTGGCTTGGTCGTAACTCAAAAAGTTAGCGACGGTGCCCCCCGTGCCAGGAAGGGCGCCCACCAAGCTGCCAATTAAAGAAGAGCGCAGCGTATTCAGCTTTTGCCCCGTCATATCTTTGATTATTTGGCCGTAGGGAATCGTCACATTGGTATCGATTTTCTTGGCTTCGCTTTTCTCATCCTTAAGCTTTTCGATATTGCCAAGCAGTTGGGAGAAGGCAAATATGCCGATCATCACGGGCAGAATTTCGAACCCAGAACCCATCGCCGGAAGACCAAAGTCAAAGCGCAGATTGCTGTTGCGGTCATAACCAACGGTTGTAATCAAAAGCCCCAAAGCAGCGGCCATCAGGCCTTTGAGCAGAGCGCCGCTGGAGAGCCCTGCCACAAGCGTCAGCGCGAAAACGATTAACGCAGTGATTTCCCAAGGGCGGAAATTCATGCTGAAGCTGGCAATTAGCGGGCCGAAGAAGACCAGGACCGCCACGCTGATGATGGTGCCTAAAAACGATGAAGCGACGCCAATGCCTAGGGCGCGGCCCGGTTCGCCTTTCTGTGCCATTGGGTAGCCGTCATATACGGTGGTGATCGAAGAGGGTGTACCGGGTATGCCCAGCATAACGCCAGACACAATGCCGCCTGAGTAACCCCCTACAAACACACCGACCATCAATGAAACGCCGCTTACCGGGTCCATGGCAAACGTGAATGGGAAGACCACTAAAATGGCCATGGTGACGGTAAAACCAGGAATACTACCGCCCACAATCCCAAACAGTACGCCAATAACGATCAGGCCCAGGACCGATGGTGTGCCGACCTCAGCGAGCGCTTGGAGGAAAAAGTTCGTCATTATTTACTCCAGGTTAAGGCAGCCAAACATTCAGGCCATAGCGGAAAACGACAAATATCACGATAGCCAAGGTGAAGCTGAGCGTGAGATTGATCATCCATTTACGTCGCGTATTGATCCCCATTAGTAGCGCAAGGGAAGCGACCAAGAAGCCTATGGTGGCTGCGATATAACCCACCACTGGAAGGAGCGCGGCATAAAGCCCAAACAGTAGAAACAGAGCGAGTATGGTGCGCCGGCTTTGAAACCACTCATTAATGAGCTGCTTTGCGCCAGCCCGTTCAGGTACTTTTACCAATAAGGAGCGCACCAGAATTAGCAGTGAAAAAATGCCGATCACTACCAATAAAATGCGTGGAAACAGCGCTGACCCATACGGCTGCCAGCTGGTGGGCGGGGCAATGCTGCCTGATTCCACCCACATGACGGCCACAATCAAGAGCAGCGCCAGCGCCAAGGCGCGGTCTTTCGTTAGCGTTAGCATTAGCGATGCCTCCAGCAACCCTAGCCCACGTACAAACGAGGGCTAGGGAATGCATTCTTAGTCGTTCTTAGTTCTGGAAATCGATGTTTTCGGCAGCCGCACTTAGCGCCGCTTCGTTCTCATCCAAGAACGCTTGATAATCATCGCCTGCTAGAAATCTCACTACCGAGCCAAACTCATTTTCGATACGGCTCTGTACTTCTTCGTTTTCCAGGGCTTGTCCATAAGCGTTAGCGATGGTGTCGAGGACTTCCTGAGGCGTTCCTTTAGGCGCAAAAATGCCGCGACTGGTGGAGTGGTCCATCTCAATGCCTTGCTCGCGCAGGGTGGCGACATCTGGCATGCTTTCAAGACGTTCTGGATGAGCGATGCCAAGGGCGCGGAAGGTGCCGTCTTGAAAAAATGCACCGCCTGATGGCAAATTAAACATCGCGAAGTCGACTTCTTCCGCCATCAGCGCCGATACCTGTTCGCCCGTATCGGGGTAGCCAACTAAGCGCACATCGGCCATATCGATGCCCGTTTCCTGAAAAAACTGTGCCCAGAAAAAGTGGTCAGTAGAGCTAGGAATCATACTGAAGCGCACTTGGCCTGGGTTTTCACTCACATAGTCAGCAATTTCATCGGCGCTCTGCACAGGGTGATTGGCATGTGCGGTGGGAATATTGATGGTTTGGGTGAGTAGTGCAACGGGCTCGAAGGCATCAAACGAGTAATCGACGGTGCCTGCTAACTTAGAAAGCGCAATGGTGTCGTGGCTGCCAAGGAGCGTGTAGCCATCGGGGTCGGCATCTTTCACATTGCGAGAACCCAGGGTCGCCCCTGCGCCCGCCATATTGACGGGAACGATGGATTCACCCAACGTCTTTTCAGCCTCTTGGGAGATGAGCCGGAAAAGAATATCGGTTGCTCCGCCCGGGCCGTAAGGGATGATCAAGCGGATATCCTGCTCCGGATAATCAGCCTGGGCGGTGGAGGCGATTGCCATGCTAGACGCAAGTCCGATGGCGGCGAGGGTAGTACTTAGAGTCGTGCTTAGAGTAAATGTTGAACGCGTCATTCTTATACACCTTTATAGATTGAGTTTGGTGTTGTGGGATGCCGCCCCAACTGCAGCGGCGTGGTGAGCGCGTGGTCCCGTTATCGGGTTCTTGTTGTCACCACACAATCGTCTTTGTAAGAGATCGTGTGTTAATGAGTGTTAGCCGAGAAAGAGCCCTCCATAAATCAAGGCGGCCATGACCACAAACGCAGGGTGGGTATTGAAGCGAATCAGTGCGATAGCCGCCACTGCACCGATAATCAGCGTATGAATCGCTCCGCTGGTGTTAAGACTCTCAAGTAGAAACCCCAAGGTGAGCCAGGCCATCATCATGGCAATAACCGGGCGAACCCACTGGCTCATGCGCTTAACCCTTGGTGAATCGCGATGGCGGTACAGCAGCCCCAGTGCGCCGAGCATCAATAGCAACGTCGGGATGACCGTGGCGGCCACCGCGATGAAGGCCCCGCCAATACCAGCGACTTCATAACCCACGTAGCCCGCCATTTTGGTGGCGATAGGGCTGGGCAGGGCGTTGCCGAGGGCTAATGTTTCAGCAAACGTTTGCGCGGTCATCCAGTCATAACGGCCAACCACCTCAGCCTCGATCAGAGGGATAATCGCCGGGCCGCCGCCGTAGCCAATAATGTTCGGGATGAAAAAAGCTAAAAAGAGCTCCCAATAAATCATGCTGGCCCCTCCGCTTTTTTCTTACCGGCAGGGCGCAGTAGGGCGGCAGCGAGAATGGCGCCAATCACCCAGCCGGGGTGAATGCCAAGCCAATAGATCAAGCCAGCGGCAATAACGGCCATGACAATACTGACCAGCCAGCCAAGTGCAGCCTTTGACTTATCAAAAAAATCCCAGGTGAGTTGTGCCATCATCACCATCACGACGGGGACCACCGCTTGCCCCATGCCGCGAATCCACGCGACATCGCGGTATCGGCTAAAAATGCCTAACATGACAATCATTGCCACAATCATGGGCAAGATAATGGCAATAACGGCAGCGATACAGCCGATCACACCGCCTACGCGGTAGCCAATATAGCCTGGCATTTTGGTGGCTATGGGGCCGGGTAAGGTATTGCCGATCGCCAGTACGTCGGCAAACTCTTCATCGGTGAGCCAGTGATGGCGGGTGACAACTTCGGCACGCACCAGGGGAATCATGGCGGGCCCACCACCGAAGCCAAAAATGCCGACGCGGAAAAAAGCCCAGAACAGTTGCCGGCAGGCGCCGCGTGTTTTCATGGACGCGTTTCCCGCAAAGCTAATGGGGTGATCAGAAGCATACCCAGACCTTATTTATCGTTTGTTGGTTAAAAAATCGATTATCTTGTCTAAAATAGAATATAGGTAGTGCCCGATCCGACGTCAACCGTGAAAAACTAAATGGACAGCGGGAGCTGAGATGAATAAAGGATATCGTCATGAATAATTCTTTACCCAAGGTAGCAACGCCAGTAGGTCCAGCAGGTACTGCATCAAGTCGCGTATTTGATGATTTACGTAAGGATCTTGTCGGTGGACGCTTTGTAGCGGGAGAAAAACTCGCCATCAATGCGCTCAAAGAACGCTACCAAGTCGGTTTAAGCCCGCTGCGGGAAGCACTTAATAAATTGGCGGCTTATGGATTATTAATTCAGGAAAATCAACGCGGTTTTCGTGTGCCGAAGCTTTCACGCGATGAGCTGGATGATATCGCCCAGATGCGCCTGGAAATGGAGGGCATGGCATTAGTGCGGGCGATTGCTAACGGTGATTCGCTCTGGGAGGCTGACTTATTAGCCGCGGCGCACCGCCTGAAGCGGGCCGACATCACCCTGGATAAAGGCGAGGAGTGGGAGCGTCTGCATACTCAATTTCATCGTACGTTAGTCGCCCCCTGTGGCTCTGTTTGGTTATTGCGTTTTATTGAGCAGTTGCATGACCAGTTTGACCGCTACCGCCGCCTGGGGCCGAAAATGCCGACGATTCGTCAAGAGCTGGACGAACAGCATCATCAACTCGTGGAGCTGGCATTACAGCGTGATGCCAAAGCAGCGCGTGAATTAATGGATGATCATATTCATAAATCTTACGAAGTTGCCCTAAAACGTTATCAAGAGCACGCCTAGCAGGAGAAACTGCCCCGGTAGCGACGACACAGCGTGTCTGCAGTGTGTAAACTGCTGCCCATATAATATCAGCCGTCGCCATCCAGATGAGTAAAGAGAGTGCTATGCACACAGATAACCAAATAGTCGCGCAAACGCTGAACTGGGTGCGCACCTTTATTGTGGCGCATGACATTTGCCCGTTTGCGCAGCGGGAGTTGGAGCGTGAAACGATTCGTGTGGAAGTGGTGCGTTCTAAAAAAATTGAAGTGGCGCTTGAGGAATTGATGGTGGAAGTGCAGTGGTTGGATGAGCACCCCGAAACAGAAACCACGCTGCTGGTGTTCCCGACGCTGTTTAAAAGCTTTGATCACTATCTGGATTTTGTTGACCTTGCTGAAAGCATCCTGGTCGACCAGGGCTATGAAGGTGTTTATCAGTTAGCCACTTTTCACCCAGATTATTGCTTTGACGGTGCCGAACCCGATGATGCCTCTAATTATACCAACCGCTCTCCCTACGCCATGGTGCATCTGCTACGCGAAGAGAGCGTTGAAAAGGCGATCGAGTTTTATGGCGACACCGACGCTATTCCCGAACGCAATATTGCCAAGTTAACGGCGATGGGCAGCGACACTGCAGAGCAGCAGCTGCAACGCTGTTTCGACTCCGTTAATCAGGTGGAGTGAATAACAAGCTGATGTTTGCCTTTCGCTTTAGCCGCATACAGCGCGTCATCCGCAAGTTGCAGTACGGTATTGATATGAAGCCCGTGGTGGGGCCACCAAGCGGCGCCTAAACTGCTTCCAACGCGTGCCTGCTCGTTATCAGGTAATAAAACGGGTTGGTCGATGGAGCTCAGTAAGCGTCTGCTAATCTCATGGGTGAGCATTTCAAGATGCTCTTCCTTCGTTTTAAGCACCATAACGAACTCATCACCGCCCATTCGGGCTACCACGTCACCGCTGCGTAATGCGCTTTTCAATCGCTGGGTAATCTCAATCAACAATAGGTCGCCCGCATGATGGCCTAGCTCATCATTGACCTGTTTAAAACCATCCAGGTCGATAAAGATGACCGCCATGCTTTGTTGGTTTCTCTCTGCTTCCGGTATCGCAATCTGCAGGTACTGATTCAAAAAAGCGCGATTCGGCAGGCCCGTTAACGGGTCAGTATTGGCTAAATCTTCCAAGCGATTGATCGTACGGTGCTGATCTAATAAGCGGGTGACCATGTTGCGCATTGAGGTCGATAGGTGCTTAAGCTCTGGAGAGCCACCTTCAAGCGGAATGCTATCGGCGTGTTCGCCATCTTGCATTCTGTCGGCAGCATTGGCTAAGCGAGTGAGGGGAGCCGCTAGTCTTGACGCGATTATCCAGCCAACTATAGCAAACAGTAATGCAAGTAATAGACCTGTTCCCATAATGGCATCTTGCAGTTTTTCAACAGGTGCAAAGGCGGTAGCCACGGGTTGACGGCTAACCGCTATCCAACCTAAACCAGGAAAATCTTCAAAGCCGCTGCTGCGTGCATAGCCCGTCACAAAGCGTTCGCCGTTGGGCCATGTTTCAATCGCCCATTGTGGTGATGTCGTGGTGGAACTCGGTATATGTTTCAGGCTGTCTAACGATTGCCCAATCAGCGTCTCTGGGCCTAATAGCACTGTGCCGTTAGCGGAGAGCAGCAGTATCTCAGTGTCTTCCAGGTATCCAGAAGGCGTAAGCATGGATTGTTGGACGTACTCAGCCCATTGCCAGCTTAAATGAACGGCCAGGACGCCTTGCAGCTCTTCGTTGCGGTTATACATCGGGGTCGCGATATCGACAAACTGAAGCTCTTCACCGCTGGGGTTGGTCAGCAACTGGGCCAACATGACAGCTTCATGCACGTCGCCCACCCAGAGCGCCTTGCGTCCTTCAATAAAGACGGGGCGTTGAGCGATAGAAACGCCTTCTAAAATCCCCTCGGTAGCGGCTTGAACAACACCATCAGGGTCGGTGAAGCCGATCCACGACACAACGTTATGATTATCTTGCAAACGCTCTAGCTGCTCACGTAGCAGGCTAGTATCCGTGCCGTTAGTGAGCGCTTGGATACCCAGTAGCAGCTTCACTTCTTTAATACGGGCATCCATGCTGCGATCCAGCTTATCAACCATTTGGTAAGCGGCTTCAGAGGCTGCATTGCCAATATTGGCTTCCATTTGCTCAGCTGATTCTCGAGAAGCCACCCAGCCAAGAAGTAGCGTCGTGGCAAATACCAAGGCGACAATTAGGATGATAAAACGCGAGCGCAGCGAAAAGTGTGAGAAAAAAGAGGAGCTATAAAACATTACAAAAGGCTTTACCGTGGTTTGAGTCATGCTCGGATGGTTAGGGCGATCAATAGATGCTTATCAACCAAACGTTTTAATTTATGTTATGAGAATGACTTTACCGGAAAAGCTTTCAATATGCGCGACGTTTGCAGCAATGAAACGGTCAGAAAAAGTGTCATGTGCAGCAAAACGTCGCAAAAAGAGTCAATGTCTAAACTGACTGAGGGCAGCCTGACAAAATCGCTATAGCGCTTTATACATCACATGGGTTTCGACAAAACCAAGGCGTGCGTGTCGGTAGGCATTAGGAACGGTGCCTACAATCTGAAATCCCAGTTTTTGCCATAACGCGACGGCCACCTCATTCGTTGCGACCACGGCGTTGTATTGCATGGCCTGAAACCCTAGCTCCTTGGCCTGCGCCTGTGAATGCTCACACATGGCGCGTGCTACCCCTTTTCCGCGTGCGGCGAGTGTCACCATATAACCACAGTTACAGATGTGGTCGCCGGGGCCTGCCGCGTTGGCTTTTAGGTAGTAAGCACCCAGTATATGATCGTGTTCATCTTTAACGACCACGCTGGTTTTAGGCGTGCTGCACCATAGCTCTCGGGCAGCTTCAAAGCTGATGTCGGGGTCAATGGCATAAGTCTCTTGCGCCTCGACAATCGCCTTGAAAGTAGGCCAAAAACTGGTGAAGTCTTCGTCCGACATGGGGGCGAAATGCAATGTAGACATAAATGTAGACATAGTAGTGCCGCCGTTCAACGGGCGACCTCAGCCACAATCTCGTAGCTGCGCAGCCGGTCGGCATGGTTATAAAAATCGCTGTTAATCATTAATTCATCAGCACCGGTACGTGCTTGGAACTCTTCAAGTTCGGCTTTGACCGTCTCTGGGCCACCAATAATCGCCGCCCCTAAAAACTGGCTGACTTGGGCTTGCTCAACCGGTGACCAGTCTAGTTGCTCCACGGGCGGCTGCGACTGGGTTGGCTTGCCACGAATAAGGTTAAGAAATTTCTGCTGCGCGGTGGTGGCCAAGTAGTGGGCCATCGCATCGCTTTCCGCTGCCATCACGGGCAGGCCGACCATCGCATGGGGCTTATTCAAGTGTTCGGAAGGGCGGAAATTGTCGCGATATAAGCGCAGTGCCTCAAATAAATAGTCTGGCGCAAACTGAGCAGCAAACGCAAAAGGCAAGCCCAGCTTGGCTGCCAATTGTGCGCTGTAGCCGCTAGAACCCAGTAGCCAGATAGGCACATGAGTGCCTTGACCAGGGACGGCTTTCACCCGTTGCTGGGGCTCTGCATCGCCTAGATAACTGCGCAATTCGTTCAGCAATTGCGGGAAGTCGTCGACGCCGGCATGAGCGTTGCGCCGCATGGCTTGCATCGTCGCACCGTCTGAGCCGGGTGCGCGGCCTAGCCCCAAATCTATACGATCAGGATAGAGCGTTTCCAGCGTACCGAACTGCTCGGCAATCACCAGCGGCGGGTGGTTCGGTAGCATAATGCCGCCGCTACCCACGCGGATGGTGGAAGTTTGTCCAGCAATATGACCGATCAGCACCGCGGTGGCAGCGCTGGCGATGCCAGCAATATTGTGGTGCTCTGCTAGCCAGTAACGGGTGTAGCCTAGCCGCTCGGTTAACTGTGCCAGCGAGACGCTGTCTTGGAAGGTCTCAGCGGCGCTGCCGCCCTGGCGGATAGGGGCCAGATCAAGAACGGAAAGCGCCGTGGAAGCGAGTTGGCTCATGGGTCACCTGCAAGTTAATTCGTGGGCGCATTGAGTGAAAATTACTTAGCGCGCTTGGTAATTA
The DNA here is from genome assembly GCF_976980765.1 of Halomonas sp. NYA30. Classification (NCBI taxonomy): domain Bacteria; kingdom Pseudomonadati; phylum Pseudomonadota; class Gammaproteobacteria; order Oceanospirillales; family Halomonadaceae; genus Halomonas; species Halomonas sp. NYA30. The sequence continues at coordinate 1,004,526 of NZ_OZ334477.1, forward strand.
CACGTTATGCGGTCAGTGAACATAAATTGCAAGGTCTGAGCCATGTAGATGTGACGTGTGCCGGAATGGACTGGATGAGAGCGGAGTGCCGGTACGATCACGCTTACTCAAGCGGCGGGGTGGGGCGAATAAGAATTTCATTAACGTCCACATGGGCAGGCTGCGCAAGCGCATAAACCACGGCATTGGCGATATCACGATCTTCTAATGCATGCTCTGGTGGTTCATTAAAGAATGGCGTGTCGACCATGCCAGGCTCAATCAACGTCACGCGCATACCGGTGCCGCGTAGCTCTTCACGCAGGTTATAGCCAATCCCCGTGACCGCCCATTTCGTAGCGCTATACATTGAGCCTGGGATGGTCGTGCGGCCTGCCGCTGAACCGGTTAATAACACATGGCCTTTGCTACGCTTTAAGGCGGGTAAGCAAGCTTGAATGGTGAGCCCAACGCCATAAATATTGGTAAGAATCATCTCACGCCATGCGTCGTGATCCGCACCGCTAAACCCGCCTGGAGAGCCGCCGCGACCGGCGTTGGCAAAGATCGCGTCCAAGCGGCCAAAGGTTTCCAGTGCATGCTCAACCATCGCCTGTTGCTGCTCAAAATTAGTCACGTCCAACTCACAGGTCAGTACGTTTTCTGGCCCCAGTTCTTGAGCCAGAGCGGTGAGTTTTTCGCTAGAACGGGCGGCCAACACCAGTTTGTAGCCTTCGCGAGAGGCTGCTCGGGCGGTAGCCGCGCCAATACCGCTGGATGCGCCGGTAATCAATAACACGCCTTTATGCATGGGTTGCACTCCTTGCTCGTTTAACTAAGTAAGACTTTAGCATGGCTAAGGGAGTGGCATCCTGCAAACATACCTACCTAACCATTGCGGTACGGCTCTACTACTTACGTTAGCGAGCGTGCCCATCTTCTTTGCGTTTTAGCATTGCAGAGAGATCCAGAATAGCTTGGGCCATATCCGCCATGCTTTTGCTTTGATCCATAGAGGTTTTACGCAGAAACCGGTAGGCCTCTTCTTCGCTCATCTCTTGATGAGCCATGATGAGCCCCTTCGCACGTTCAATCAGTTTGCGTTCACGCAGCGCTTTACGGGTGTTTTCAAGCTCATCGCTAAGCCCTTGTAAGCGGCTGGCCTGTGCCTGGGTGAGTTCAATCAGCGAGCGCCCTAGCGGTGAGGTTAGCGCGTTGGCTGTCAGGTCACCTAATGGTTGCGCACCCGCCAGCGTTAGTAAGTGTGCGCAGGGGGCAGGCGTAGGACGACAGGGCCCTGCTTTGGCTTTTTCCAATCCATCTTCGGCCTGAGCGATTTTGCGGTGACAAAACACACTCAGCTGAGTGATCAATGCATCCTCAACTGTTTTCATCGAGTCGATACGTAGCGTAGTTAGTTCGTACCAGGTTTCACCCAGTGAATCAGATGTGTCTTTGGGTGGTGTTTGTGATGCCGAATGACGCTGGCAGGCGATGTCGCGTAAATGGCAAATACCGGCCAGGGTGCGAGGTGAAAGCTCCTTTTGCCATGACTGCTGCGCCTCAGGCGTAGCAAACTCTACAAATGTGTCAAAGCAGCGCTGCTGGTCAGTCACTAGCTGATTCAATAAAGCGCGGTGCGCTTCATCGAAGTGGCCATGGGTAAAGCCGAATGCGCCACAGGCTCGCTCTTGGCCAGCTAATTCTTTGCCCTGCATTAAGTGAAAAATGGCAACCAGATGGCGAGTGATATCAGGGTCGATAGAGGAGTCAGCGGCTTCAAATACAATCGCTAGCAGCCCACTGGTCAGTTGATTAAAGGCCTGAGTGGCTGCATCAGGCGAGATGGCAAAGGTGTCGATAGCCAGACGGAGTTCATCAAGCTCATCAAGGGCATACCAAACGGCGGCAATCCGGCGTAGTAAGCGAGCGGCTGCCTGGGGGCGAGCCTCTTGGCTGAGCGCTTCCAGCCGCTGGCGCATTAAGGTTTCCGCCTGCTGGCTGTGTTGGCGGTAAGTATCGCGGCGGGTTTTGAAACGCTGGCCTTGAGAGGCTAGATAGATCGTTGACGCTCCTCGTTCACGTTGGAGCATATGAATAAAGCGGCTAATGTCACCGACAATATCGGCGGTGGTGGCAAGGTGAGTAAGGTTGTCGATATCGCAACGGAGGGCGGTTAAGAGCAGTTGCTGCGCTGAAGACATAGAATTTTCCTTAACGGCTCGCCGCCTAAATGTAAACACTCCCATATCGCTACCTAACTGGATAAGGGCGTATGGGAGCGTACTTGAGTGTATTGGAAAGCGCTTAACGTAGCGAGAGAGCGCCTGCTCCAACGTCGTCACCAACTGCATCGCGGTAAGCTTTGGCCTCTTCAGCTTCGGTGGCGTCGCTAAAGCGTACCAGCAAAACACAGGATGCCAGTGCCAGCACTGTTATTCCTAGGTAGAACAGGCCTTGCTGATAGCTCAGGCTTTCGCTGCGGAACAGGAAGGCAGCGCCGACCGCGCCCACGTTGCCGCCAGCACCGACTATGCCCGCAACAGCACCCAGGGCTTTTTTATTGATGAACGGGACGACCCCATAAGTGGCGCCTTCGGCCATCTGCACAAACAGGCTAAACACCAGCATGATACCAATCGCTAGGCTGAGTACATGCATTTGCGAGAACGCTACCAGCGCAATCCCTTCGCAAATCAAGGCAATAAACAGCCAGCGTACACGCCCCTTTAGGCCGCCTTGCTTGGCGAATAAATCAGAAAAGACACCGCCCAGAGTACGGGCAAAAATATTCATCAGGCCGAATAAGCCAGCGATCAGGCCCGCCGTGGCTAAAGTGAGGTCAAATTTATCAAAAAAGTAGATAGCGGCAATATTATTAATCGTAAGCTCTACGCCAAAGCACAGGCCGTACACAACAAACAACGCCCATACACGAATATCTTTGGCGGCAGCTAGAAAGCTATGTTTTGCGCCGTTTTCACCGGTCGCCTCAGGCAGCTCGCCAGTTGCGCGCAGGTCACTGAAATTCCCGTTGGGTGCATCTTGAGTAAAGAACCAATAACCGATCCCGGTAAAGAACATCACAACGCCGGGTACCATCATCGCTAAGCGCCAGCCAAAGGCTTCGTTGACGCCCAGCATCAGCATGCCTGAGAAGATCAGCGGCATCAGAATTTGTGTGGTACCGCCGCCTAAATTACCCCAGCCCGCGCTGGTAGCGTTGGCGGTGCCAACCACATTGGGGGCGAACATCATTGAGGTGTGGTATTGGGTAATAACGAAGGAGGCGCCAATGGCCCCAATGGCTAAGCGCGCTAATAGAAAGGTTTCAAAACTATCGGCTAAGCCAATACCCATCACCGGAATAGCACCTAACATCAGTAACCCGGTATAGGTTTTACGCGGCCCAATACGGTCACACAGTACGCCAATGGCTAGGCGCACAATGACGGTGATCGCCACCGACGCAATAATAGTATTGCCGATTTGTGTTTGGGTCAGTGAAAGGTCTTCACGAACAATCGCCATAAGAGGGGCGATGCCAAACCAGCCGAAGAAGCAGATATGAAACGCAAACCATGAAAAGTGGAAAGCGCGCATTTGAGGGGTCGAAAAATTAAGCAGCCGAATACGGTTGGCTTTGTTGCGTATGTCCATGGGATGGCCTCACGGGGCATAAAACGAGTTGATCACTACGCTAAACGCGAAAATTAGCGCTTTGCGTCAGCAATTGACGAGAACATGCCTTCTCCATTGAAGGTCAGGCTCGACGCACTCGTACCCAGTTGGGCCTGGTCCACGCCTACCACCACTACTGAAAATATGCAGGTAGTTTGCCAGTTGAATATTTGTTGTTAAAAATCATAATCTTAATTTGTTTTTGTTGTTTTGTTAGCACATGAGTAAAGTGAATATGCTGCATGAGTGGGCATGCAGTTCTTTTTTTGCGGCATCTTGGTGCTTAAAAGGGCCTCGGTCGAGCGGGTAAATATCGGCGCTCTTCGCTTAGCCCGTTATTCATGTTGGCCGTTATTCATGTAAATAGACAGCATCTACATCGAGCGTGGAGTATTCGCCAATGGCATCGAAATGTTCACCTAGCCAGCGTTCGGCGGCGTCCTGGCCCTGTTCAAAAAGGTGGCAGAGAAAAGGCCACTCGGAATTGGATTTACTCGACACAGAGAGTCCTTCAAGCGCCAGCTCACCGCTGATACGATGAAAAAGCGCCTGCTGGTAGCAATTTTCAATTCCCTGCTCATCAAGCGCATGTTTAAGCAGCGCGATCATGCGAATTTCTTTAATCAGTGCTGAATTAAACGTGATCTCGTTGAGACGGTTCATAATAGCTGACGCAGAGGTGGGTACATCATTGCGGCTAATGGGGTTGATTTGAATCAGCAGAATATCCCGTGCGCTGCACTCTTCCATGAGTGGGAACAGTGCCGGATTGCCCATATAGCCGCCATCCCAATACGCTTCGCCGTCAATTTCTACGGCTTGGAAGATAAACGGCAAGCAGGCGGAGGCCATCACGGCGTCCACACTCATCTCTTCTCGGCGAAACACGCGCTGCTTTCCTGTGCGCACGTTGGTAGCCGCCACAAACAGCTTTAGCTGTTCGCATTTTCGAACCCGTTCAAAATCAATATGCTCAGCCACGATATCGCGTAACGGGTTAATGTTGAGCGGATTGAGCTGATAGGGCGAGGCCACGCGGCTTAGTAGATCCATAGCAATAAAGCCGGGTGAGTTATCCAGGCTCCAATTGCCGGTCAATATATCCAGGGGCGTACGACGGATTGGGCTTGTCATACCCGCTCGACTGACGGCTTTCCAAAAGTCGCACAGTGCCTGGCGAGCCGTCTCTTTATCACCGCGTGTTAATGCATCGGCCATGACGACACCGTTCATGGCCCCGGCGCTAGTGCCGCTGATCCCTTCAATTTCAATGCGTTCATCCGCTAATAGGCGATCAATCACGCCCCAGGTATACGCGCCGTGAGCGCCACCACCTTGTAATGCGAGGTCTAGCTTTTTGACCTGTGCCATATGCTTTTTCCCATTGCGACTGGTGTGATGTGTGGTTGCAGTAAGACCAGCATGGCATAGGCAGTTAGAGAATATACAAGGCTATTTAACGGGGAATACAAAAGGTAATACCAAATTATGATTGGCCTAAACGATAGAGTGTGGTCGACTGCATGCGATAAGATTAATAAACAACAGTTACGTTAACGTAAACTATTTCTATAAACATATGAATTATAAAAAACATTACAAGGGGATTCTCGAGCATGGCGCAAAAAAATAAAGCACGCTTTAGCATGAGTCTGCAGGCGAAAATGGTCGCTTTAGTGTTACTTCCCATGCTGATTTTGGCCTTAGTGCTGTCCGCGTTGGAAGTGCGCAGCTCAATAACGAGTATGCAAGAAACGCTCGATAAGCAGCGTGATGTGTTGGTCAGTGAGCGTGAAACGACGGTGCGCTACTTAGTTGAGTCCGCCCGTAATGCGGTCTCACACCTCGTTGACCATGCTGAGCTTAGCCAGTCAGAGGCACAAGAGCAGGCGCAAGAGATACTGCAGAATTTTCGCTACGGCAATGCCAACTATGTTTTCGCCTTTGATTTTGACGGCACGGCGCGAGCGATGGCCGCTGCGCCAGAGCGGGTGGGTACCAATATGGTGGGGCTGGTCGATAGTGAAGGCAACGCCTTTGTGGAAGACCTAATTGAACGTGCCCGCTCGGGGAATACAAGCTTTTACGACTATCAGTGGATTAATCCCGCCACCGGTGACATCGAGCCAAAGCACTCCATGGCGATTGCTATCCCTGAATGGGATTGGATGATCGGCACCGGGATCTACCTAAGTGATATTGATGTGGGGTTGGCGCAGGTGGAGGCGTTGGCGTGGCAGGAGTTTCGTCATGACTTGATCGCCAAGGGCGTTGTAGCGCTGGTGCTATTGCTAGGTGTGGGGGTGCTGGCAACTTGGCTGGTCAAGCGGGCGCTGAGCCCGGTGAAGCGTGCTGCCGCTGCGATGCATGACGTTGCCACGGGCGAGGCGGATTTAACCCAGCGCCTCCGGGTGGAGCGCAATGACGAAATTGGCGATTTGGCCCAGCAATTTAACGCCTTTGTCGAGCGGATGCAGATCACCCTTCAAGATGTGCATCGCACGACCCAGAGTGTGTTGCTTGCGTCGCAGAATATCGATCAAGGCACCAACGAGTTAGCCACGCGCACAGAACAGTCGGCGGCTAACCTACAGCAAACGTCTTCCTCCATGGAAGAAATCACGTCGACCGTGCATCACACCACCGAAGCCGCTGATCAGGCATCGCAGCTGTCTCAAGGGGCTGTGGATGTTGCCCGTAAAGGTAACTCCGTTATGCAGCGTGTTGAACATACGATGGGTGAAATCAATCAGTCAGCCACGCAAATTGGCGACATTATTACCCTAATAGATGCTATTGCGTTTCAAACCAACATCCTGGCGCTCAATGCCTCTGTTGAGGCGGCGCGTGCTGGTGAGCATGGGCGCGGCTTTGCCGTGGTCGCTGAAGAAGTGCGCAAGCTTGCCAGCCGTTCCAGTGATGCCGCCGGAGAGATACGCCAGTTGATCGACAGCTCAATGGAGCGTACCCAAGGTGGCACCGCCTTGGTGCGCGAAGCGGGTACCACCATGCAGGAGATTGTCGATAGCATTACCCGGGTGACCGATGTGATTGCTGAAATTAGCGCGGGCGCGCGGGAGCAAAGTGCGGGTATCAGTGAAGTGAATACGGCGGTGGCCGAGATGGATTCCATGACCCAGCAGAATTCCTCCATGGTGCAAGAGAGTGCCACCTCAGCCCAGCGGCTGCGAGCAGGGGCAGAGCATCTTTCACGCTTGCTTGAGTCGTTTGTGCTGGGGGATATGGAAGCAACTGCATCAGCGCTGCCAGCCGCTCAGTCACGATTGAGGCCCGCGCCGCGAAATAGCGATCAGCGTCACCCAACTGAGTGGGAGGCCTTCTAAGCCAAGAGCAATCTAAAACAGAAACAATGCCAATATCGGCTGCTCATCCGTAGCAGCCGATGCTTTTTTAGCATCTGTGAAGTCATCGTCTGTGCGTTAAGGCGAACCTGCTAACGGTGAGTGATGACTGGTTGAGTAGGGCGCCTCAAATATGGCGTGTTCCATGAGATTGTCCAGCTGTAGGGCTAGCTGTTGGCTGGCTTCTTCCATGACGCCTAAAGCAGCTAATTGACCATTGCGGTCGCCTAAGCGGGCAAACTTAAGCGCTTCAGCACCGCTTTCATGCATGCGCCTGTGCGGCGCCGTTAATGCTCGATAAGACTCAGTGCGGGCATAGCGCTGGTAGCCCTCACCTTGCTGGTGCCAGCGCCCTAAGCGGCATTGATGGTGATCTTCTAGTGGTGTGTCGGTGTTGGCAGATAATAACTGCTTATAGAGGCGACATTTCCACACCGCATGGTCAAGTTTGGCGGAGTGTAAAAATGCAGCGGTAGCACTGTGATGTATCACCTTGTGCATATGCTGCGTTTGATCCGTTAACCGATGTAATGCGTGCTTAGCTGACTGTGCCTTTTGGGCAGTGTCTTCGTCGGCTTGGCGTTTTTTCACCACTGCTTGCGAATGCGTTCTTACCTGGCTATTCATTTGCTCCATTAGCAGGCTGAGCTGATGGCTTAGCTGCTGCATATTAAGCGCTAAGCGGTGAACATCATCTGCAATGGCGGCTATTCCTGGTGACTGCTGGCTAGCGGAATCAGCACTCCCCAGGCCTTGGCGATGGGCCGTTTCGAGTGCTGTGCTAACCGCTAATGCTTGCGCGTGACCCGCATTGCGAGCAAATGCTACTTGCAGTTGGCTCAGAGCGTGTAGGGTCTTAGCTAATACTAACGGCGAGGCGGGGAGCGCTTCGGTATATTCAGGATCGTGACAACGCTGATCAAGGGTGTCGATGGCATGCTCGGCAGCAGCAATCAGGTTAAATGTCTCCGTTAGGGTGGCGCGTTCCCCGGCAAGCTGGTCGGCATACTCTTGAAGGCCGTTATTGAGCGAGGCCAGCATATCCGCCCCTCTCGCTTGCAGCATGCCGATGGATTGCGACGGTTTCATTAGGCTTAGCAGCCGGCTGCTGGGCGAGGGGGTAGCGGCGTCGAGCTGAGTGCGTAAGTCAGCGACCTCCTGTTCCAGGCGGCGAATTTTTTGAAAAGGATGCATAAAGGTGAACATGGCAGAGACACCTACGGCAGATAGCAATATTTTGTGTTAATTTGTCACAAATTATTGCAGAGGGTTCCCCTGTACGCTTGGTTTAGCTGCTTTCAATGATGAAATTCAGCTGCCAATGGTCTGCGAGAATGAGATTATTAACGCCCTCTTTATTAAGAGTCTGAAGAGCGAAGAGGTTAGATAGTTAAAAGACGGGGTAGCTAAAAGCCAGAATAGCTAAAAGATAGAATAGCTCAACGTCGGAATAGCTCAATGTCAGAATAGCTAAGCGTTTGGCATCAGCGGCGGGCAAGTTGAGCGGCAGCGGCTGTGCAGCCTAGAAACGCTGAGGTGGCAAGCCACTCGGCATCGGGGTAATAAGCGAATACGTATTGATCTTCCTTTAGGCTATCAATCAGTGGGTAAGTAACGTCTTCACGTACTGCAGGGCAACCATGACTGCGTCCTAATCTCCCCGTTTGGGTAATGAACGCATCGCTCACATAGTCAGCACCGTGGATCACAATGGCACGCTCGAAAGCTAGGTCGTTGACGTTAGGTTCAAGGCCTTCCAGACGCAGCGAATAGCCGTTGCGGCCGTAATAGCTATTCATGGTGCGAAATAGGCCAATGCTGGATTGGTGGCTATCAGGCGTGTTGGAAAATGTCTTGGCCTGGGCATCGCCAGACCCTTGGCCATGAGAAACCAGCTCCTCAAAGAGCAGTTCATGCTGACGTAAATCAAATACCCATAGGCGTGGTTCGGTAGACGGCAGTGAGTAGTCAATGACTGCAAGGCGCTCGGCAGTGGGGTCGGCACAATTGAGTGCCTGAGCGGCTAAACGCAGTGCTGCGGGCGTTGCCTGGGGGGCGAGCTGCAATAACTGGTGATGTAAAGGCAGTACGCCGCGTGGCGGTGTAGATTCAACCTGGGCAAAGAAACTGGCGGCGTGTAGCGGTAATGTAAATAGTATAAAAGGTAGAGAAAATAATAACGTGGCAACATTTAAACGAAGAGCCATAAAAGTCGATCCTACCAGCAATATCAGTCATTATGAAAATTAGCCGACTAATACAAAAAACAGGGTCGGCGATGTGGAAGACTATAGTAACGCAAGGAGAGGGTGATGAACGAGAGACAGCTACTAAGACGATGGGCGATAGGGAGCGCTCTGTGTCTAACGCTTACCTACGGCCCTTTAGGCATCAGCCCTGTATATGCGGATTCAGCCTCAGATTCATTGCAGCAGGCGATAGCTCAACAATTAAGCTCGGCAGACGCGCGACAACTTCCTATTACTGAGTTTTATCAACTAAGTGATGGTCAACCCGCGTGGCAGGCAGCGGGTGCGGTTGAGTCACTGGTCGAGGCGCTCAACAGTTTGGAAAACGATGGCTTGGTGCCGGAAGATTATCACGCTGATACGTTGCTTGGTGAGTTTCAGCGCAGTCAGTCGGGTGATGATGCTGCACAGGCCTCGTTTGATATCAAAGCCACTCGCTCGCTATTGCTGGCGCTGGACCATTTAGAGCGCGGTAAGGTGAATCCGCGAGACGTAGAGCCACAGTGGGATGCGCCGCGACCAGAAAGCGACTACTCGCTGCTACGTGTTGTACATGCCGTTGAAGACCGTGCGCTGGATAATGCCACCGCGCTGGCCAGGCCTTCGTCAGGTGAGTATCAGCAATTGCGTGACGCCTTAAAGCAATACTATCAGTTGGCGAGCCTGGGAAGCGCACCTTACTTAGCCGCCAGGGAGGAGTCTCTTCGGCCGGGGGATGAAGCCGACGATGTTATTGTGCTGCGCCAGCGTTTGGCACTCTGGGGTGAAACGGACTTGATGGTGGCTGATAGCAGGGCCTATCCACTAATTGATGTGCAAGCAGCGTCTAATCAGCGCGTGTTTGATGCGGCACTTGAATCTGCTGTGAAGCGTTTTCAGCGCCGCCATTTACTACAGGAAGATGGTGTGGTGGGTGAACAGACCCGGCTAGCGTTAAATACGCCGGTGTCAGCGCGGATCGACCAACTGCGTGTCAATTTAGAACGCGCGCGGTGGATCCGCCCCATGCAGTCTGCCGAGCCACGAGTATGGGTCGATATTGCCGGTTACCGGATGCACTATGTGCGTCCTAATGGCCAGCACTGGGATGCGCGAGTGGTCGTCGGCTCGCCGCGTCGTGAAACGCCGATCATCCACTCTACTATCAGCCATTTAACGATTAATCCATCCTGGACCATCCCGCCGACGATTATGCGTGAAGATGTACTGCCTCGCGTGCGAGCGGATATTGATTACTTGGCGCGCCAAAATATTCGGGTGATTAGTCCTTCCGGCGAGCCGCTCGTGGCAGAAGAGATCGATTGGCAGCGACCAGGCGGCGTGATGTTGCGCCAAGTGGCGGGTTCGGGTAACCCGCTTGGTCGTGTCGTGGTGAGGTTTCCCAACGATGACATGATCTATTTGCACGATACCCCCGCACGCGGGCTATTTCAGCGTAACCAGCGCGCACTCAGTTCAGGTTGTGTGCGGGTAGAGGGGGTGGCTGAACTGGCGCAGATGCTGCTTCAAGATACCGGCAGCCGTTACCAATTTAGCACCCTGTTAAATGAAGGGAGTGATCTCAACGTGAACCTGACTCAGCGCATCCCGATTGCCCTGCACTATTTGACCGCCTGGCCAAATGCACAAGGGGAAGTGGAGTTTAGGCCCGATATCTATCGTCGTGATGCAACACTGCTAGCAGCGCTGCAGCGTCCTGTTTAAGTGTTTCAATGCTAGTGACACAATGCAAAACACCGCCGAAGGGCGGTGTTTTGCGTTTAAGCATATTCAATTCAGCATCAATGAATACCGAGGTTAGTCGTCATTTTCCTGCTGAAAGGTAGCTACGCTAACCGGACCTGTCTCACCGCTTTCTAAGGTGGCCAGGATCGGAGCTGCTTGGCTCTGGAACGCAATCAGCGTATCGCCGCTTAAACTGGTATTTTCGGGCAGGGCGACGGTCATCGCATTGACCGGTGAGTTGTTGACGATGACTTCATAATGCAGGTGAGGGCCAGTGCTGCGGCCAGTGTTGCCTGATAACGCTATGCGCTCGCCCATTGTTACACGCTCACCCTGGCTAACCAGTGGGCGGGAAAGGTGTAGGTAGCGGGTACGATAACCGTTGTCATGACGAACGACGATATAACGACCTGCCGCATGGTGGTTACTCACGCGCTCAACGACACCATTGGCAGGCGCTGTTACAGGCGTGCCAATTGGCATAGCAAAGTCAGTACCATTATGCGGACTAATGCGGCCAGTTACCGGGTGCTTACGCCGTGGATTGTAGTTCGAGCTTAAGCGGTAGCTGCCTTCAAAAGGATGGCGTGAGAACGCAGGGTCTAGGCTGCTGCCCTCAGGCGTATAGAAGTTATCGTCGGTAGCGTTACGTACAACGGTAAGGTCCATGCGCTCGCCATTGTATTGAACCGCCAGCACTCGCGAATCAAGCGTTTCCCCGTCGATCATGTCTGATTCCACCAGTACCTGGAAACGGTCGCCACGGCGGCTATCCCGCCGAAAATCGAGCTTCTTCTCAAGTAGCTTGGTCAGTTCCGTCACCGCGCCACTGTTTAAGCCAGTTGCCTGGGCTGACCGCGCGAAACTACCGCTGACGCTACCGGCATAAAGGCGTTGAACAGGTTCACCTTGCCGCTCAATAGTGGTGATAGCGAAGTGGTTTGCATCACGCTCCAATAAAATACCGTCACGGGTATTTTTCATCATGCGTAAGGAAAGTAAACGCCCATCTTCGTCTAGCTGGTAATCAAAGCTGTGTCCGGCGCGCCAGTTGGTTAGCATGCGTTGATCGGGCAAATCCTCAAGCAGGGCCAACACTTCGCTGTACCCAAGGCCTAATTCATTTTGTGCCAGCAAAGCGAACGTTTCGCCAGATTCAACAATATGCGTTTCCCACTCAGGAACAAACGGCTCTTCAGCTGCCAGTTCTAGATCCAGAAATGAGATGTCACCAAATAGCTCAGTACCGTAATCCTCATAAGAAGTGGCATCGGCAATTTCAACTGATGAAGCGTCGTCTGCATCCAGCATGCCGCTAGAGAGGGTGCCCAGCACAATTGCCATATGCAAAGCGCCGTCATTAAGCCCTGTGCCACTTAGCGTTGCGATATCAAGAGCTGGTGCATCCAGGGCTGCGGCATTAAGTACCGTTACTTCGTCGCCCAAGGCGGCTTGTCCGGCCATATCTGCTTGTGCACTGGAGATGACATTCATATCGAGATCTACGATCTCGGTAGCGGTTAATTCGCTGAGAGGAATATTGTCGCGGGTGGCGTCGAGGGCGCGTGAAGCGCGATCGATCGCATCTGCTACCGGCGTGCGTTCTTGACGCAGGGAAGGAACCCCCGGAGCAGAATCGCTAGGAAGCGGAACCAGCACGCTTTCAAGCGGTGTGTGTGATTGATTTAGATCTTGGTATGTCGTCAGTAACTTCTGTGTGCCCAGCACAGTGACCATAGTGGCCACAGGTAACAGTAATAATTTGTGCGTGCGGGGCAGCGAATAAAGGATTCGCAACATGGGTAAATGGACCGCCGAGTTCGTGATTAAAAGCAACAGTTAAGCGCATAAACCCAGGAACCATACCCCATGAGGGCAAGGGTGAATAGACTGTATGTCTATACATAAAATTTAATTAAAAAGAATTATGGCAAGAATAGACAAAGATTACTATTTATAAACACCGTTTGCTAACAAATGTAACTGAAAAAGCAGGCTAACTACATACTCTGTACCAATCATAGACGAAAACTGATTTTTCTAAAGCATAAATATAGCAAATGTCTAAAATTTATATAGCATCCCAGTGTTCAAACTTCTCAATACCCATTACTTAAGAGGAGTAACAGGCTTTTTATACACATAGGCGGCATTGAAGACTGTTTCCTGGCATTCTAGTCATGTTTTTTCGAATAATAAGCGCATTGTTCCGCTGTATTGCGTTGAGGAAATCGAAATGTCCCGGGTAACACTTTCACAATGGCAAATGTTGGCTGCCGTGGTTGACCATGGTGGCTTCGCGCGAGCGGCAGAAGCCGTACATAAAAGCCCTTCTACGCTCAACCATGCCGTGCATAAATTAGAAGAGCAGCTAGGCGTTCAGGTGCTGGAACCCATTGGCCGCCAAGTACGCTTAACTGAAGCGGGTGAGCTGTTGCTTCGTCGTGCGCGCCAGTTAATCGAAAGCGCAGCCTCGCTTGAAGATGTGGCTACCAGGTTAGCCGCCGGCTTAGAAGCAGAAATCGTGGTGGCCATTGATCAGGTATTTCCAACGGGGGCTCAAGCCAAGGCGCTCGAGCGCTTTTCTGAAACGTATCCTCAGGTGCGTGTTCAGTTGCACGAAAGTGTGCTCAATGGGGGCATTGAAATGCTCTACGATGGCCGCGCAGACTTGGTGGTCTCCGGCATTGAGGCGCAAGGTTTTTTAGGCGAGCCGCTGGTAACGGTTCGCTTTGTGGCGGTTGCGCATCCTCAACATGCCCTGCATCAGTTGGGCCGCTCGTTGGATCTGCGAGACCTGGCTCAACACCGCCAGTTGGTAGTGCGCGACTCAGCGCTGCGTCAATCAACCAACGCGGGCTGGTTGAAAGCGGAGCAGCGATGGACCGTTACTCATCTCAATACATCGCTTGATATGCTGCGGCGTGGACTGGGATTTGCTTGGATGCCAGAAACACGTATTGGTGAGGAGTTAAAAAACGGCCAATTAAAGGTATTGCCGTTACCTGCCGGCGGTATTCGTGAAATACCTATTCAGTTGATTTTCCGCGACCGAGACCGGGCAGGGCCTGCGGCTCATGCGATGGCCGCTGCATTAAAACAGGCAGTGATTAGCGAGTGTGCCCAGCATGATTCGACTCACTCGAACGAAAAGGCGTAAAACATCCGCTTGAGCATCCTTGAGGCGGGGGTATGCTGAAAAAAGCGTAAGGCATCTAGCCAAGCACCCGAAAGACTTTCAGGAGACGCCCCATGGGACTGCTCGTTAATGGTAAATGGCAAGACCAGTGGTATGACACCAAAAAACACGGTGGCGAGTTTGTACGTGAATCCGCCCAACTACGCGACTGGGTGGGCGCCGAGCCCGAAACAGATGGCGACCGCTATCCTGCAGAAAAAGATCGCTACCATTTATATGTATCGCTTGCGTGCCCTTGGGCGCATCGAACACTGATCATGCGCAAACTGAAAGGGTTGGAGTCGCTGATAGGCACCTCTCATGTCAGCCCACTAATGCTCGACCAAGGCTGGACCTACCGCCAGGATGAAGGCGCTAGTGGTGACCCGATTAACAAGGTGGACTTCCATCATCAGCTTTACACCAAAACCGATCCGCAATATACCGGCCGCGTCACGGTGCCCGTGCTATGGGACAAGCAGCGCAGTGCCATTGTGAATAATGAGTCTGCCGATCTGCTGCGTATGTTTAATGGTGCGTTTGATGAACTGACCGGCAACGACTTGGATTTTTACCCGGAAGACCTACGCAGCGTGATCGATGACGTTAACGCTGATGTTTATGACCACATTAATAATGGGGTTTATAAATCGGGCTTTGCTACCGAGCAGGCGGTATACGAAAAACACGTGAAAGCGCTTTTTGACGCTTTGGAACGTATGGAGGCGCGTTTAGCAGAGCAGCGATACTTGGCAGGTGAATGGTTGACCGAAGCCGATATTCGTCTGTTTACCACGTTGGTACGTTTCGATGCGGTTTATTACGGCCATTTCAAATGCAATTTTAAGCGTATTGAAGACTATCCCAATCTTTCCAATTACGTGAGAGAGATCTATCAGTGGCCTGGTGTGGCGGAGACCGTCAATATGGATCACATCAAACGCCACTACTATTATAGCCACGACACGATTAACCCGACGCGGATTGTGCCAGCGGGCCCGCTGCTTGATTTTGAGCGTGCTCATGACCGGGAGCGTTTGCCGGGGCAGGGCGTACGACGTAAATAGTCCACCACAAACAATTCGCATCAAAAAGGGCCGCCTAATTAGGCGGCCCTTTAAACTTCGCTATTCAGTCAATCTAACGATAGCGTTTAGCCATTATTCGTCAGCATCTACTGCTTCTCGCGTGCGCTGCCAAGCGCTTTCAGCACCTTCTTGGGTTGTCTGCCAAGCATCACGGGCGTTGGCTTTAGTCTGCTCCCACCAATCGTTATCATATGCGGGGAAGGCTTCGACTTCTTCCTGGCTAGCTTCGACCATGATGCGATGCTCGGTATCACCGTCTTCTTCTGTATCGGTTTCCAGCGTGAAGTAATCGGTATCTACCACGATTTCACGACCGCCTAGTCCAAGTACGGAACCACTTTCGATAACAATGGCACTGATGCGCATCTCTTCATCGAACAAGATGTCGTCAACGTCACCGATTTCCTCACCGGAACCGCCGGCGAAATAGACTTCTGCATCGAGAATGTCATCGGCAGAATACATGCCTTGAGGCTCATTTTGCGCGTGAGCACTCATAGCAAAACTTCCTAGTAGGGCCGTGCCAATCGCTGTTGTGAGGATTGTCTTACGCATAGCATCTCTCCATGTGGCTACGATAAATGATCAATAAAAATGTTTACTGAAAACTTTTCTGTAAATATAGAAATATAGGTACTGTAAATACAGGTTTACTGCTTATCAGCCCAGTCGTCTGCCTGACGCTCTGCTTCTTCACGCTCAAGGCCATATTTTTGCTGAAGCTTGCCAACTAGCTGATCTTTCTTACCGCCGATCTGATCCAGTTCATCATCGGTAAACTCACCCCAGCTAGACCGAGCCTTGCCTTTCATTTCTGTCCATTTGCCTTCAATCTGATCCCAGTTCATTGCATCGCTCCTTGAGAGTAGTGAACTTGATTAGGTCCTTTCTAGGTTAGACCATATTTGTATGAGCGCAAGTCCCTGATTCAGTGTGGTGTAAGTTAAAAGTGCTGGTCAGAAGCAAAATGCGATGTTAGGATGCGCGCTCCTCGCATGTGCTGACCCCTCCATCACGACGGTGAGCGTTTACTTGCATAGTTATTGATGAGTCTTCATTAATAGTTATTAGCAGTATCGCTTGCGGGAACATCTTGCCAATTGCTAGATGTTCATTGCTGTGTAGATGGCGCGCCTCCAGTATTTCACCACACGGGTGAAATCGGCGCAGAAGGTCGCCACAACGGCTGGCCCGCGAATGCGGTGTTTGCCAACCGGATGCTAGGTGCGACCGGCGTCTCCGACTCCATTGATGGCTATGACCGCTACGGCGGTGCCTGTTTTCGATAACGACCATTTGATTGGCGTTTTTGCGATAACAGAGTCAGGGACGCTTATGATGTTTTTTGCCGGTACTTACCGGCCTACCAAGGTGTGATTAATGACCTCGACTTCTGTCGCTTCGCCGAGCTTCGGCGATCTTGCTCTTTTGCCTGCCGTTCTGTCTGCTGTTGAATCTCAGGGCTACGTAACTCCTTCGCCGATTCAAGCGCAAACCATCCCTGCGCTGCTTGAAGGCCGCGATATGCTGGGCCAAGCACAAACCGGCACCGGCAAAACTGCAGCGTTTGCATTACCGTTACTGTCACGTTTAGAGCTGACTCGCCGCGAACCGCAAGTGCTAGTAATGGCACCGACTCGCGAACTAGCTCAGCAAGTAGCTGCCTCGTTTAGTAAGTATGGCCAAAACCTCAAAGGTCTCGAAGTAGCGACCCTTTGTGGCGGTCAAGAATACCGTGAACAGCTAGGCGCCCTTAAGCGTGGCGCACAAGTGGTTGTGGGTACCCCCGGCCGTATTATCGACCACCTGGACCGCGGTAGCCTGAAGCTAGATGGCCTGTCCGCTTTAGTGCTGGACGAAGCTGATGAAATGCTGCGCATGGGCTTTATCGACGACGTAAAACGCGTGGTTGCCGATACCCCGAAAGATGCTCAGCGTGTGTTCTTCTCGGCAACACTGCCGACTGAAATCGAGCGCATTGTTAACCGTTATTTGGTTAACCCTGTGAAAGTAGCGATTGAGTCGGGAACCACGACTGGCGAAAACATCGAACAGCGCATTGTACGCGTTGACGGTGGCGCTAAGCTTGAAGCTCTGTCGCGTATTCTCGAAGTCGAACCGGTCGATGGCGCTATCGTCTTTGTGCGTACCCGTGCCGCTTGTACCACGCTAGTTGAGCAGTTGACTGCCCGTGGCGTTAACGCCGCTGGCCTGTCCGGTGATCTGGACCAGAGCCTACGTGAGCGTACTATTACGCGCTTGAAGCGTGGCAAAGTCGATGTACTTATTGCCACCGACGTAGCCGCCCGTGGTCTTGACGTGTCGCGTATTACGCACGTTATTAACTACGATCTGCCGCAAGATGCAGAAGCCTACACGCACCGTATTGGTCGTACGGGCCGTGCGGGTCGTAGCGGTATTGCGATTACCTTTGCTGGTTTCCGTGAAGGCCGCAAAGTAGGCTGGATGGAGCAGGCAACCGGCCAGAAAATGACCGAAATGCCGCTGCCTGACGAAGCCGCTATTCGCGCTCATCGCGATGAAGTCTTCCATGAGCGCGTGATTGCCTCCTTGACGAAAGGCGCCGAAGAGCAGCGTGCTCTGATTGAGCGTCTGATCGAAGAAGGCCACGACCCGATCGAGCTAACGTGTGCGTTTGCCGCGATGGCGCGTGCTGATGAGCCGCCGATTGGTCGCCTACAGGCACCACGTAAAGAGAAGCCCTCGCGTGATGGCGCTCCTGCTGGTAAGCCGGGTGCCCGTCGTGAACGCACTAGCGGCCCGACCGAAGGTATGACGCGCTACCGCGTCTCCGTAGGTCATAAAGATGGCGTGAAGCCGGGTCAGTTAGTCGGTGCTCTTGCCAACGAAGGCGGCATTGAAGGCGCGCGTATCGGTCGTATCGATATCCGCAACGCGTTCTCTGTCGTCGAACTGCCGAGCGGCTTGCCCTCGACGATTCTGACCAAGATGGCACGTGCCCGTGTGGCCGGTCGTCCGTTGGAAATCAGCGAAGACAGCGCCCCGGCTGAGCGCGCTCCGCGCCGCCGTCGTGACGAAGGCGATGCGCCGGTTCGTCGTCGCGAACGCGCCTAAGTCTTCGCCGTAAGGATTAATCAGCTGCCGCCAAGCGGCAACTGAGAAAATCTCAAACGCCCTCGCTCCTTTACTGGTGCGGGGGCGTTTTTTTGCTACCTTACTCTTCATTCATTGGATTGATTATTGTCAGGGAGGATGACATGTCCGCACCGCTACACGAATGGAATTTAGCACCTAGGGAAGCGAGGGCATTACAGACACAGTTGGCGAAGGGGTTGGAATTATCCGACCGCTTGGCCCCTGTGAAGCATATTGCGGGAGTGGATATCGGTTTTGAAGATGGCGGCGAAACAACCCGGGCAGCCGTAGTGTTGCTGGAGTGGGACCCTGCTACCGCACCCAGCTTAAACGTGGTGGAACAAATGGTTCATCGTGAGCCCACCCGCATGCCGTATATTCCTGGCCTGCTCTCGTTTCGTGAAATTCCAGCGGCGCTGGGGGCGTTTGAAAAGCTCAGCGTGTCACCTGAACTGGTCATGGTCGACGGGCAGGGAATTGCCCACCCACGGCGCTTAGGTGTGGCGGCGCATTTAGGGCTGTGGCTTGATTTGCCCACTATTGGGATTGCCAAATCACGCCTATATGGCAAACACGCTGAAGTGGGCGAGCAGCGCGGCGACTGGGTGCCGCTTTACGCGGGGCAAGAAACTATTGGGGCCGTGCTGCGCTCTCGTGCCAAGGTAAAGCCGGTGTATGTGTCACCAGGGCATCGCATCACCCTGGAAACGTCGCTTAATTGGGTGATGCGCTGTTTAGGGCGTACCAAACTGCCTGAACCTACACGGCTTGCCGATCGATTAGCGTCGCGGCGAGATCAGCGTTAGTCGGGGCTATACAAACGCGAGGAAGCGCGTGAGCAGACTGGCTGCGTCTGATGCATCAGTCACCTCCGCTGACAGGCTTGCAGGGTTCTTACCCTGGTCGCGTAACGCAGCGCGTTGGCGCTCTATATAGGCGCGCATGACAGGTACGTTGAATTCGGGGTGGAACTGTACGCTCCATTGGCGCGGGCCATAGCGCAGTGCTTGATGGGCGTCGTGGCTGTTGTGGGCCAGCACGGTGCAGCCGTGGGGCGCCTGCATGACCGACTGCGCATGGGAAAGGTGCGCCGCAAAACTTTCCGGTAATTGGCTAAATAGTGGGTCTTGTTGGCCGGCCAGCGTCAGCCGCACTGTATGAGTGCCCGACTCGCGGCCCGCTGGGTGGTAATCGCTGACACCGCCAAAAGCGGCGGCCATGAGTTGATGGCCATAGCAAACGCCCAGCATGGGCGTATCGTTTGCCAACGCGTCTTGCAGCCATGGTTTAAGTGCTTCGCTCCAGGGCTCTGCATCGCTAACCATGCTATGCGAGCCAGTGATCAGTATGCCTGCCAAGGTGTCTAGAGCGGGTGGAGTAGGGTTGCGTCGCGCGTCCCACACCTGTACCTCTAAATGCGCAGGTAGGGCAGTACTAAGCTGCTTTTCAAATAGCGTTTCAAAGTCGCCGTGCTGGTCGACGACTTCTGGATAAGCATCGCCGGTTTTAACGATTAATACACAGGCCATATCACTCCCTCGGTACGATGAAACGCAAATGTTAAACAAAGGTCTTTCAGGAAGAGCACAAAGGCATGATGATAGCCTACCATGGCCTCTTGGATGGTAAGAATTCATTCGTTATTAACGACATAAGGAAACGATAATGCAACAAATTACCCGTGCGGGCGAGCCGCTGGATGTGGCTGGCACACTGCCTGCTAAAGATCAGGCAGCACCTAAAATGACGCTGACCAACACTGAGCTGCAAGACGTTACGCTTGCGACCTATGCGGGCAAGCGTAAGGTGCTTAATATTATTCCCAGTGTGGATACGCCTACCTGCGCGATGTCGACGCGTCGCTTTAACGAACTGGCCTCAAACCTTGCTGACACCGTGGTATTGGTAGTTTCGGCTGATTTACCCTTCGCTGCCAAGCGCTTCTGCGGTGCAGAAGGGCTGGATAACGTTGAAACGCTGTCTACGTTCCGCCACCCAGAGTTTCGTGAAGACTGGGGCGTCGCGTTGTGTAATAACTCGATGGAGGGGCTGTGTGCTCGTGCGGTAGTAGTGCTGGATGCCGATAATCGCGTGCTACACAGTGAGTTGGTAAGCGAGCTGAAAAACGAACCAGATTACGACGCAGCGTTAGCCGTCTTGAGCTGACAGCAGGCGTTTTCTAGCATGACGTCGTGATGCCGTCACCAGCGCGCGAATCAAGCGTTGCTGGGGGCGGTTGAAAATTAGCCACTCGGGGTGCCACTGCACGCCAATTAAAAATTCATGTTCACGTGACTCGATGCCCTGTACCAATCCATCCCGGTCGCGGGCGACAATCTCTATCCCTTTGCCTGCGCCATAAACAGCTTGGTGATGCAGACTGTTAACTCGGCACCACGTCACGCCTAGCAACCGATGTAGCTTACTCGCGCCGACAATATCGACGGTTTTGCGCGGCAGTACCGTACGGCGTCGTTTTAGCCCTTCATGCGTGGTGTAAATATCCGGGTCTAAGGTACCACCTAGGTGGACGTTGATTAATTGTGCCCCCCGGCAAATGCCCAACACGGGCGTATGCAGCGGAATAAACCGTTCAAGCAGCGCAAGCTCCAACTCATCCCGTGCCGGGTCGAGGCGCACATCCAGCTGCACTTCGCCGCCGTAAAGGTGGGCCTGAATATCATCACCGCCACCAATGATTAAACCATCTAAATGGTCAGGCTGGGGGCGTGAAGGCGATAACCGCAGCGGTTTGCCGCCATGGCGCCAGACGGCGAACCAATCAAACCACCATGCTAAGTGGCTTTTGCGGTCAGAGGTGGTAATTCCGATAAGCGGCCGAGACATGCAGGTGGTTACTCACTGTGACAAGAAATAAAGTTGAAAAATGTGAAGTTGAAAATGGAACATTAAAAATTAGCGTTCGCGACGCAGCCAGCGGCTCAGTTTCTCTTTTACGCGGGTCAGCATCGGTCGGTTATGTTCGGCAATATACTCAGCGCAGCGAGCGAGCAGCGCGTCCGAGTTAGCGGCAAGTTTCTCAACTTCCACCCAGCGGTTCCACTCCATTGCCGAGCCCCAACCCGGTTGGGAAAGCTGGGCATTGGGTAAACGATAGTGAAAAGTGGGACGTGGTTTCGTAAGCTGAGCATGCAGTAACTCATGGCCATGGTCAGGGCGCAGATAAGCAAACAGCGGCAACATATCCAGCTCACGGTTGCGCGTTGGATTATGATGCAGGTAGTCGTCAATCAAGGTGTCCAGATCAGGTGAGTAGCGGCTATCCAGAACCTTTAGTGCGTATGCTTTGTGAAAGGGGTTGGCATGGGGCAGTACCTCGCGGGTAATATCGACTTTAATTTCATCGCGCAGCCATCCGGCAAGTAATAAATACGCGCGCAGCATGGCAAGCAAATAGTCGGCGTCAAAGCGCTCTGCTTCAGGGTTTAGATGCAACCCGAACCCATACATCAAGCTAGCATCGGTGCCCTTGGCGCCATGCTTTCGTAGTGCTGCAAACAGTGCGTCTAAATCTTCAAGTTCATTCCAGGGCACCGGTGGGCAAACAATTTCGGTAGGCACTAGGCCAGTGACCATATCACCAATCAGTTCGCGGGTTTTTTGATGGAACTGGATTCGTCGTTGGTGCTGGTGGCGTGCCCACTCGCTGTCTTGAGCGTGAGGGTCTTCCAGTAGGGCTTTGTCAGGGTGAGCGTACTGAGTGTCGAGTTCAATGCCAAATTCGCCCCAGCGGGTATTCTCTACTAGTAGCCGATGAGGGCTTACCACGTTAAGCTCCCCGCCAAACAGTTCACGTACGATCATCGCCGTGTCTCGGGGTGGCAGGCCAGCAAATTCAATTTCGACGCCAACCTGCCGGATATTCCCATGACTGTTTAAGCGGTTAGGTGGAGCTTGTAGCGTCATCTCGGCATCCTTGAGGTGAACGTTTAAGCATCCAGCCTATCATAGTCACGCGTTGAGGCTGAGTGCATTCCTAAGGGCTATAAACTAAAGCGGCGGTAAAACGGTAAGCAGGACGCCATTCAGATTAATATTCAGGAGTAAGGCGTGCGACAGCACTGGTTAATTAGCGCGGTAATAGGCGTTGTCTTGTTTGTATTGGCAAGCCTACTACTGACGAGCATGGCAATCACGCAGGCCCAGGCGCAAGTGGTGTCAATACCCGGTTTGGGCGGTGGCTCTGAGGAGCAGGAAGTTGAGGTCAGTGGCGAAGAGTTCCAGGCCTCGTTAACTGACGTCATCACCATGCTTGAAAACGAGGAGCAGCGCACTGAGCTGCTCACGTCGCTGCGCGAGCTGCAGGTAACCGCAGATGCTGCCACCGATGATGAGGGCGTGGTGCGCCAAGGGCTGCTGGGGGCCCTGGCCGATACGCTAAGCGACCTTGGCGACCAGGCGCAGGCAGGCGACTCGCCGGTTGACCAGTGGGCACGTCAGCTGGTTCAGGGGGCGGACGATTTACGCGCCCTGAACGATGGTGCCGACCAAGGCGAAGCCATTCGTGCGGTTGCTGAAGGAGCTGTCCTGGCTCTGGTTTGGATCGGGCTGCTGGTGGTAATGATTGCTTTTGGGCGCATGGTCGCTACCCGCCGAGAGTGGCCACTGGATCTGCCGCGGGACCCCAAAGCCTGGCTAATGGCGGTGCACTTCTTGCGCCGTATGCTGCCCTGGGCGTTGGCGTTTGCGATTACGCTCGGGATTGGCCAAGTATTACCTGATAGTCCTGGGCGGACGCTGGTGCTCGTGGTGGCCTATATCTGCCTATGCGGGCGGGCGCTGTCGGTGGTGTTTGAAACGGTCATCGCCTTCTTTAGCCGCGGCCATCGGTTTACGGCGGTTCAACTGCTTCAGCAGCATGCCCTGCGCGGTATGTTTGTGATTGGTGCGTTGATTGCGCTTGGCGATGCGGCTAATTCCACCCGCTTGGTCGAACTGTTGGGCAGCGAACTATCGAGCCTGGTCTCGGTGCTTTCCAATATGCTGGCGGCGCTGCTTTCAGCGCGGTTTATTCTTAAATTCAAACGCCCAGTGCGTCATTTGATTTGCAACCGACCGTTCAAACAACGCCGTGACGCCAGCACTGCGGTTGAGATGATCCGCTCGCTGGGCGGGCTATGGCACATTCCCGCGCTACTCCTGGTGAGTGGTTCGCTGCTGGCGATTTTTATTACCGTTGGCGATGTCGGCACTGCGCTGGCGCGCTCAATTATCTCTGCCAGCCTGCTGGTGCTTACGCTGGTAGTGACCGGGCTGCTGCGCCGCCAAGCGGAGCGGATGGGCAAGCGCCGTCACCGTCATCGTCAGAGCCAATACCGCAAACGCTTAGAGCGTTTCGGCTTTGTTCTCGCCCATATCTTTGCATGGATGGTGTTTGCTGAACTCTCAATGCAAGTGTGGGGCAGTTCATTCTTTGGCTTGGGCCAGCAAGCAGTCGCTAGCGCCCGCATTGGGCAAGCGCTGGTCAGTCTTGGCGCCACGGTGCTGTTGGCGTGGCTGGTGTGGATTTTTGCCGACACCGCCATTCAGCGGGCGCTTACCTCGTCGGCGCGCTCACGCGGACGGCGGGTCAATCAGGCCCGGGCGCAAACCATCACGCCGATGATTCGCAACGTCATCTTCGTGACTATCTTGATTATTGCCGTCATCGCCGGGTTGGCGAACCTGGGTGTCAACGTGACACCGCTGTTAGCCGGTGCTGGTGTGATTGGTCTGGCGATTGGTTTTGGTGCCCAAACATTAGTGCAGGATCTAATCACCGGCATCTTTATTTTGATCGAAGATTCCCTGGCGGTAGATGACTTTGTGCAGATCAATAACCACATGGGCACGGTCGAGGGGCTGACGCTGCGCACGGTTCGCCTTCGTGACTTGGACGGGATCGTGCATATCATCACCTTTAGCCGCATTGAGTCGATTCATAATATGTCTCGGCAGTTCGGCATTGCGCTGATGCGAATTCGTATTCCGTTTGATATGAAAATCGACGATGCCATTACGCTGATGCAGGAAACCGCTCAGGAGCTGCGCCGCGACCCGATGATGCGTCACTACATCTGGTCACCGCTGGAAATGCAGGGGGTTCAGGGGTTTGAAGATGGCTGCCCGATCCTGCGTATGCGTTTTCGCACCGCGCCAGAAATGCAGTGGGATGTTTCGCGGGCCTTTAATCTGCTGCTCAAACAGCGCATGGAAGCTCAAGAGATCGACCTGGGCGTGCCGCGTCTCAGCATCAGTATGGAATCGCGCTCAGAAGACCGCATGGAGGCGACCGCGGGCACGTCGTTTTCGCTGGACAATGAAGCACCAGAAAGTGACCAGGGTGAGTCAGATACTGAGCAAGAAAGCGAAACAGACACAGACGATCATAAGAAACCCGCACCACCGAAGCCGGCACCCCGCCCGACCAAGGCAGAAATACGGCGCGATGAGCAGGCGCGCAAGCACGATGAGACGCCTAATCGCGCCGCCTCACACCGGCAAAAGCCCCCAGCACAAGGCAAGCCCCAGGCCGGCACCTATGCCAGCACCGGCGGCGAACACGGCGATGAGTAACCACGGCCCGCGTAAGCGGCGCCAACGGTTATACAAAGAGACCGCGTGGCTAACGCGGTCAACCAGTTCGTCGTGACGCGAGATCGCATGATCGGGAGGCAGCGAAAAGTCATTAGCTACATCGCCTTGCCAGTGGGCGCCGTGGCTGAGTCCCAGGCGTGCGCGTAACTTGCCAATATCGCTTACAGTGTCGTGCAGCGTATCGTAGGCTTCGCGGCGCTCAGCAACGCTAAATACCGCCTCGGCATCTTGGCGTAGCGCGCTATGCTGGCAACTCGTCACAGCGTGTTGGATCGCTTGCTCATTAGCCTCGGGGGGGATCGCGAGGCGCTGGTACAAATCGCGCATAGGTGGCTATGGTTTCTCTTAGGCTGGCGTTGCATGGTCTCAGTAAGTTTGCATCAAATAATCATAGGCGTTTTTGATACGTTGAAAGCGTGCCGAGGCCAATGCTACCTGTTGTTCGCTTTCTGAATAGTAGCGGTCTGGGTGGTGTAATTGTGCCATACGCCGATAAGCGTGCCGAACCTCTATGCGGGTAGCGCCGGGGTTAAGTCCCAGAATGGAAAGCGCCCGTGTGGTGCGATCGGGAGGCGGTGGTGAAGCGCGCTGCTGGCGTGAGTGGTTATTGCGTCGCTCCTCCTGGTAAGAACTGCGTTGCTGTTGCGAGTCTTGCTGTCGTGAGCGTTGCTGCTCCCGCTCGGCTTGCTCGCGCTGGCGTTGGCGCTCCTGTTCCTGCTGGCGCTGCTGTGCTTGTTCCCGCGCCTGGCGGGCTTCCTCTTGGCGCCGCTGCTTCTCTTGTTGCTTTTCTTGCTGTTTTTGCTGCTTCTGATGATGGCGTTGTTCTTTCTCTCTCTGCTGCTGTTCTGCTCGTGCATTGGCCTGTTGTTGCTGCTGCTCGGCCGCTGCGGCATCGCGTGCTTTGCGGGCATGGTAATCTGGATCGTGGGTTTGCCAATAAGTATCACGACTAGGGTCTTCAGGGCTGGCCAGCGGTGTGCCCGTCAGTTCCTTAAATAGGGTGTTTAAGGTGGTGGGGGCAACGCTTAGTAAGTCCGCAAAAAAGCGTAAAATATAGTGGTTGGCAAGCGACAGCTCGCCATCATCGGTGGCAACCGTAATCGCTTGGTGAATAACGCTTAGGCTGCGCTCTTTACCGCACTCTTTGCGCACAACCTCGGCGGCTAACTGGATCGCTTGCAAGTCTTGGCTATGCGCAATACTCATGACCGGGCCCAGCTCATGCCCGTGGCGAAACTGTGCGGTTACCTGGGCCAGGCGACGACGGCGCTGGCCTTCAGAAACGTGTTGGCGGTGCACCAGCACCCAAGCCAACAACAGCAGGGTTGCCGTATCCACTTGGCTGCGGCTCTTTAATAACAGCAGCTCAAAGGGTGAAAAACGGGCAATGGACATTTCCTAGCTCCACAGATGAAAAGGCGGCAGTGGTCTTGTGCAGCGCCATGATTATTTTAGCCATGGTATATCATCACGTTAGGCAAAGGAGTAGGAGATTGGTGGGTTGATCAACGTTGAGCGTAAAAACAGCTTTCAGCTGCGTCTTACTCGTCGGCTCAAGGAAGAGACGTCGCATAACCTCGACGTCTATCTTTTTGTGCCTGGCGAGCTGGGGTTAAGTACTCAGCTTATCTCAGAGGAGGCTTTTTATCATGCCGCCATTCATGTATCGCGCACTTACTACAGTGACGAATACCTGCTGCCGCTGGTGCACAGCCGGTTGGCCAGTCGTAACCGCCTGGGGAGTGACTCGTACCGGCTGAGTTTGAGCCTCTACGCCTACCAATACGTGGAAGCGATGGAGCGCACCACGCAAGCGATGTTAGTAAGCGCCAAAAAGTTACGTCATACCCGCCAGCAACAGCGGGAAGAGACCAGCGAGGAGCAAGAAAGTGCGGTTGCCTTACGTGACCAACTGCATGAAATGATCGACTTGAGTGACGGAATCCTCAAGCGCCTGCGGCGCAATCAGCCGGATGACGAAAGCTTCAAAAAATACTTCGCCAATATTGATAATTACCTCTCCTGGTTTACCGAACAGCAGCTACTGGCGTTAGTGGCGCATATGCCCCGTGGTGGTGAGTTTACTGAGATTCGTCGACGCTTTATCAGCGTGTGCCACCGGGAGGGCGAACATCGCCGCGAACAGCAATACAACGCCGAACGAGTAATGGCGGACCCGACGCGCATGTCGAACAAAATGCGCTTACTGCGGCGTTTGATTGAACATCCGATTACGCTGAAACAAGAGGCATTGGAGCTTGGCGGCGGCGAGCAGAAAGCGGTCAAAGCCCTGGCCACGGCGGTGGTAATGGGGTTTGTGACGTTAGGTGTGCTGCAGTTACGTAGCGCGTTAGGGGATCTTTCTGCGCTATTCGTGTTAGCCATGGCGCTGCTCTACGCCATGCGTGAAGTTTTTAAGGATGATTTGCGCAATACCCTTTGGCGCTTGCTGCGCAAAGGCCGCCCTAAGTGGCGCCGCCAGTATCTAGACCCCACGCGAAATGCCGTGGTGGGTCGCCAGCTGGAGTGGTTTGACTACAAGCGCTTCGCTTCGCTGAGTGATGACATCCAACAATTGCGCCGTCGCAAGGTGGCCCAGCGGGAAGAGGTAGTGCTGCACTACCGCTCAAGTTCACGTATGTCACCCACGCGCTTTTTAAGCGGCTACGAGCATACGCGCGAAACACTGAATTTGGATATTTCCATGCTCACGCGGCTAATGAGTAAAGGGAAGCACCACATCTATCGGCTTAAAGATGGCCAGGCAGTGCGTGAAAGCGTCGAACGCCGCCACCTGTTTAATCTGGTGATTCGTGAAACGGGCAGTGAAGATACGCCCTACCTTGCCCGCTGGAAAGTCGTGGTAAGTCGCTCAGGCATTGTTGATGTGGAGAAAGTGGAAGAGAGTAGCGCCACAGAGGCGAACACACCAACAGGCAAGCAAGCATAAAGCTGCGCTAGATCAAATTAGTCTCAATGCGTTCTTTTAGATAGCCAGCCAGCATAGGCAAATTTCCAGGAGCGAACTAGGCTCAAAGAGAAGGCAGGGTGACCTGCAGCTGCGGCTCAGTCTTTAAAGGTTGAACGCAAGGAGAAGCGCCATGCAAGCTATTGATATCATGACACCCAAAGTGGTGAGTGTGGGACCCGATACGGAAGTGCGTGAAATTGCGCAACTGCTGCTTAAGCATCGTATCAGCGCCGTTCCTGTCGTCGATGGAGATCACCGGGTGATCGGTATTGTCAGCGAAGGCGATTTGATGCGCCGGGTAAAAGATGACAGTGACCACGGTCACTCATGGTGGTTATCGCTATTTACGGGCGGCAAGGATGCTGGCGACTATGTCAAGATGCATGGTCGTAAAGCCCACGAAGTGATGACGCCAGATCCACTGACCGTGGAAGAGAACACGCCACTGCATACCATTGCGCGAATGCTGGAAAAACACCACATCAAACGCGTACCCGTTGTGCGTGAAGGTAAGTTGGTGGGTATCGTCAGCCGTGCCAATCTGCTGCAAGGCATTGCTAATGCGGCGGTATCGCCGACGCAGTCACCTTCGGACGATCGACACATCCGCGAAGCCATACTGGACGAGGTAGAACACAACACCGGCGTGCAAGTCGAAGGCATTAGCGTGATTGTGGATGGCGGTGCAGTCGAAATCTGGGGGCTGGTCGAATCGCTTGAACAGAAGCAGGCGGTGACGGTTGCAGCAGAAAATGTGGCGGGGGTGACTCGCGTCGAAAATCATCTAGGGATGATGCCGCGGGGCGTAGGATATATGTAATGTCAATTTGGCGTATATAGCTTTAAGTAACCAGTAAGGCCCGCTAGGTTAATAGCGGGCCTTACCTTTTTATACCACCTTACACCACGGCTTTAATTGCTTGCTCTAAACTATCCACGCTGCGCTCAGTGTGGTGCAACTTATCTAAACCAAATAGGCCAATGCGGAAAGTTTGGAAGTTATCACCTTCATCGCACATGAGCGGTACGCCGCCGGCTACTTGCACCCCCGCCTGGGCCAGTTTGCCTACCAAGCCGCTATCGTCGCTGTAGCAGACCACCACCCCTGGGGCCTCAAAGCCTTCCGCCGCCACGCTGACAAAACCGTGACGCTTGAGCATGGCACGGACTTCACGGCCAATCGCTTGCTGCTCCTCTTTTACCTTGGGGAAGCCGTACGCACGGGTTTCCTGCATGATATCGCGCAGCTGTCGCAAGGCGTCCGTGGGCATAGTGGCGTGATAAGCATGCCCGCCGTTTTCATAGGCTTGCATGATGCTATGCCACTTGCCCAGGTCGCAGGCAAAGCTGTTGCTCTGGGTTTCGCTCAAGCGCTGCGTAGCCCGCTCTGACAGCATCACCATGGCGCAGCAGGGCGAGCCGCTCCAGCCTTTTTGCGGCGCACTGACCACCACGTCAATGCCGAGTGCCTGCATGTCCACCCAAAGGGTGCCTGCCGCAATGGCGTCCAACACGAACAGGCCGCCTACCTCGTGTGTCGCCTCGGCGAGTGCTTGAATATACGTATCTGGAAGCAGCAGGCCCGCCGAGGTTTCTACCTGCGGGGCAAAGACCACCGCTGGTTTTTCGCGACGAATCTGCGCGACGGCTTCATCAATGGGTACTGGCTGAAATGGCGAGCGCGAGTCATCGGTGTTAAGACGCCGTGCTTTTAGCACCGTGTGCTGGTCGGTTAAACGGCCCATCTCAATGATCTGTGTCCAACGGTAGCTGAACCAGCCGTTGCGAATCACCAGAGTGTTCTGATCAACGGCAAATTGACGCGCCACTGCTTCCATTCCAAAGGTACCGCTACCGGGAACGATGACGGCGGAGTGAGCGTGGTAGACTTCTTTCAGCGTGGCCGATATATCCCGCATCACACCTTGAAACTGTTGCGACATATGGTTCAGCGAGCGGTCGGTGTAGACCACTGAGTACTCAAGCAAACCGTCGGGATCGACGTTGGGCAGTAAACCAGCCATGGCGTTCTCCAAATAAGGGCGGTGCGCTCATCGGCACACTTCATCAAAAATATACAGTGGCTGCTAAGAGTACGAGCAATAAAAGCACAAAACCAGCCCGCGTGGGGCTGGTTTTGATTGCTGAAGGGACTGGCTTAACGCGGCGGTAACTGCTCGGGCCCAAAGGCGTCGGGCAGCAGCGTTTCCATGGTGTAGGTTTTCATCAATTCACCGCTGCCGGAAAGTACCTTGATTTGGGTTTCTGGCGTCGCGAATTCGCGAATCCGCTGACGACAGTCGCCGCAGGGTGTGCAGAGGTGGTCACCTGGGCCCATCACGTAGACCGTCGCCAACTGGCGTTGCCCGGCAGTGATCATGGCGGAAATGGCCGAGGCCTCGGCGCATAGGCCTTTGTAGTGCGCCACTTCCACGTTAGTGCCCGCAAACTGCTGACCATCAGGGGTGACCATGACTGACGCCACCGGGTGAGCTGAGTAAGGCACGTAGGCGTTAGCCCGCGCGCTCAACAGCGTTTGAACGATCTCTTCTGATACGTGCTCTTCTGATACCTGTTCCATCATTTTTCCTTTTGGCCGCTTCTACGCGCTCTTTTCAACGTTCTCGCTTTAACGTTCTAGGCGCTGGCAGCGTCGTCGCGCAACACGGTGTCGAGTGCAATCAGCATCATATCGTCGAAGGTGGTTTGACGGTCGGCACTGGAGAGCGAATCGCCTTTCAGGATGTGATCCGACACGGTGCAGATGGTCATGGCGCGGGCGCCGAACTCGGCGGCGACGCCGTAAAGGCCAGCGGCTTCCATCTCGACGCCGACAATGCCGTAGCGCTTGAGCATTTCAGCCATATCGGTTTGCGGGTTGTAGAACAGGTCCGCTGAGAAGATGTTGCCGACTTTGACCGGCACGTTTTTGGCTTTAGCGGCAGCGACGGCGTGCTGGGTCAGTTCAAAATCCGCAATCGCAGCGAAGTCGTGGTCGTTAAAGCGCATGCGATTGACCTTGGAGTCGGTGCTGGCGCCCATGCCGATGACCACATCGCGCACGTTGACGTCGTCGCGTACCGCGCCGCAGGAGCCCACGCGAATCAGCGATTTAACGCCGTAGTCGGTGATCAGCTCTTTGGCGTAGATGGAGACCGACGGAATGCCCATACCATGGCCCATCACGGAAATCTCGCGGCCCTTGTAGGTGCCGGTGTAGCCAAACATATTGCGCACATCGTTGACCTGGCGGACGTTCTCCAGGTAGGTATCGGCGATGTATTTGGCGCGCAGCGGGTCGCCGGGCATCAGGACGGTATCAGCGAAATCGCCCATCTCTGCATTAATATGTGGTGTAGCCATGTAACGCTCCCATATCAATAATTTAACGATCCGAATAAACCCTAGGCGGGGGCGCTGTGAACCCTTCCCTGGGCGCTACTTTCGCCATCCATGGCGAAAGACCCCCGCTACGGGTTGATTCTGATCTTGTGCTAGTGGTTTACCACTTATCATTAAGCGGCTTCAGGTAGAAAGCTTTTGCCATCGGCCATGGCCGGTAGCAGGAAAAAGTCGGCCAGGGTTTGGCCAATATCGGCAAAGGTGCCGCGCTCGCCCAGCGGGCCGGGGGTGAAACCGGGGCCGTGTACCAGAATGGGGATGTACTCGCGGGTGTGCTCAGTTCCGTGCCAGCTCGGGTCGCAGCCGTGGTCAGCCGTCAGAATAAGCAGGTCATCTTCGCTTAGCGCCGCCAGCAGCTTGGGCAGCTTGGCATCGAAATCTTCTAGCGCGGCGGCGTAACCCGGCACGTCCCGGCGGTGGCCATAGACCGAGTCAAAATCGACAAAGTTGGTCATGATCATGGCGCGTTCGCCTTCTTCGCGTTGGCTGGTGCGCGCGATCTCGCTAAGCGTCGCGTCCATCAGCGCGTCGTGACCGCTGGCCTTTACCTTGTGGGTAATGCCGCAGTGGGCGTAGATATCGGCAATTTTGCCAATCGAGACCACTTCGCCACCGGCATCATCGAGCTTTTGCAGCACGGTGGGCGACGGCGGCTCAACGCTGTAGTCGCGACGGTTGCCGGTGCGGGCGAAGGTGTTGCTGTCTTCGCCGATAAACGGACGCGCGATCACGCGGCCAATGTTGTAAGGCTCCAGCAGCTCGCGGACGGTTTCGCACAGCTTATAAAGCCGCTCCAGACCGAAATGCTCTTCGTGAGCGGCGATCTGAAATACCGAGTCCGCCGAGGTGTAAACGATGGGTTTGCCGGTGGCTATGTGCTCTTCACCCAGGCGGGCGATAATCTCGGTGCCGGAGGCGTGGCAGTTGCCAATCACTCCGGTGAGGTCGGCTTCCTGAACGATGGCATCGAGCAGCTCAAGAGGGAAACTGTCAGTTTTATCCAGAAAGTAGCCCCAGTCAAAGCGGACCGGGACACCGGCGATTTCCCAGTGGCCGGAGGGGGTATCTTTGCCGCTGGAAATCTCTTTGGCGTGGGCGTAAGCCCCTTCCAGATTTTCCGGCAGCGTGATGCCTTCGGCAACGCTGCCCGTGGCATCACGGTGGGCGTGAAATAGCCCCAGCTTGGCCATGTTGGGCAGCTTGAGAGGGCCTGAACGGTTGGCGTTATCCGCTTCGCCACGGGCGCAGGCGGCGGCGATATGGCCCAGCGTATCCGCACCCTCGTCACCGAAGGTGGCGGCGTCCGGGGCGGCGCCAATCCCAAATGAATCGAGTACCAGTAAAATCGCACGGCTCATGAGGCTTCTCCACGGAAGGTGTCTTGCAGCAGAGTGTCGGCGCTGGCAGCGCCTTCGCCAATTGTAAACGCCGCGCGCAGCTGCTCGGCGGCACGCTCAGCGGCGGTATCACTACGGGCGTGCACCATGGCGATGGGGCGCTGACTATCCACGCTGTCGCCGATCTCGACGATATCGGTGAAACCAACGCTGTGATCGATGCTGGCGTCGTTACGCAGGCGGCCACCGCCCAGCTCCACCACGCTCATGCCCACGGCGCGGGTATCGATGCGTTGTACGATCCCTGATTGCTCGGCATACACGGGTTTAATGACCTCTGCCTTGGCCAGGTAGTGCTCCGAGCGCTCCATAAAGTCGCTAGGGCCACCCAGTTCACGCACCATCTGGGCAAACACTTCAGCGGCAGCGCCGGAGATCAGCGCGTTCTCAAGCTGAGTCAGTGCGTCTTCACGGGAACCCGCGAGCTTACCGGCGATCAGCATCTCGACTGCCAATTCACGGGTGACTTGCATCACGCGGCTATTGGGGCGGTCGCCGCGCAGTAGTGCCAGCGTCTCGACGATTTCAACGGCGTTACCGGCGCAGGGCGCTAGCGGTTGACTCATATCGGTAAGCAGGGCAGTGGTGGGCGTGCCCGCTTGGGTGGCCACATTGGCGATGCTTTTGGCCAACTCGCGGGATTTCTCTGGGGTGGGCATAAAGGCACCGCTGCCGACTTTAACGTCCATCACCAGCGCATCCAGCCCTGAGGCCAGCTTTTTACCCAGGATAGAGGCGGTAATCAGCGGAATCGATTCCACGGTGGCGGTCACGTCACGCACGCCGTAGATGCGCTTATCGGCAGGCGCCAAGTCACCGGTCTGGCCGATAATCGCCACGCCAGTGGATTTCACCACCTCGCGGAAGCGTGCTGGCGCGGGATAGGGATCGTAGCCGGGGATCGATTCGAGTTTATCCAGGGTGCCGCCGGTGTGACCTAAGCCGCGTCCGGAAATCATGGGTACAAAGGCACCGCAGGCGGCGACCCAAGGGCCGAGTACCAGCGAGACCAAGTCACCCACGCCGCCAGTGGAGTGCTTATCCACGATCGGGCCGGGCAGGTTTAGGTCGCTCCACTGCATCACGTGACCGGAGTCGCGGGTGGCGGTAGTCAGCGCCACGACTTCTTCACGGCTCATGCCGTTAAGAAACACAGCCATGGTGAAAGCGCCAATTTGTGCGTCGCTAATGCGATCATCGGCAATGCCCTGTACAAACGCTTTGATCTCTTCCGCAGGCAGCGGCTGGTTATCTCGCTTAAGGCGAATCAGCTCCTGGGGCAGCAACGCGTGTTGGGTTGTGTTGGCAGACATTAGTAACCTCCTTGGCCTTGGGGTGCCGCGCTGGTGCTGCCGGTCAACGTATCCAGCAGATTGCCCAGCAGGCTGGATGCACCAAAGCGGAAGTGTGCAGGCGTCACCCAGGCTGGGCCCATGATCTCGTTAGCAAGGGCCAAGTATGCCGCTGCGTCTTCGGCGGTTTTAACGCCACCGGCTGCTTTAAAGCCAACGTCTTTGCCACTGGCCTTGATGGCTTTGAGCATGATCTCGGCGGCTTCCAGCGTTGCGTTGACGGGCACTTTACCGGTCGACGTTTTAATGAAATCCGCGCCGCCTTCAATGGCGATTTCGCTGGCGCGTTTGATCAGCGCAGGGTCTTTGAGTTCGCCGGACTCAATGATCACTTTGAGCAGTGCTTGGCCGGCGCAGGCGGCTTTGCACATCTCAACGAGCTCGAGGCCAGTCTCTTCATCGCCCGCCATCAGGGTGCGGTAGGGGAATACGACATCGACTTCATGGGCACCAGAGGCAACCGCATCGCGCGTTTCACGGGCAGCACCCATGATGTCGTCGCCGCCGTCGGGGAAATTGGTGACCGTGGCGATCTTCACTTGGTCGTTAAGGGTATGAGCGGTCAATGCACGCTGGGCCGTGACAATAAACTGGGGAAAGACACACACTGCCGCAGGCGTGCCAAAGGGCGTTTTTACTTGCTGACAAAGTGCTTCAATGGTGCTGTCAGTGTCGCTATCGTTCAGGCTCGTCAGATCCATGAGGGTAAGTGCTTGGCGGGCGGCTTGGACAATATGGGGGGAGGCTGTCGCAGTCATGGAGTTCTCACAAATCAGTAAAAGATAAAAACGGGCACTGCGGATAAAACCGCAGCGCCCGATGCGTTAAGTAGCCGTCATTGCGCTAATCATGCAAGCAGTGGCAAGCGCTATGCAGACGCGCCACTCAGCGCGATGAAGAAGCCAGCAATAGAGGCCGACATCAAGTTGGATAGTGTACCGGCCAAGACGGCTTTAACACCAAAGCGGGCAATCTCTTTACGGCGCGTCGGTGCAATGCTGCCCAAACCACCCAGCAAAATCGCAATGGAGGAGAGGTTAGCAAAGCCACACAGTGCGAAAGAGAGAATCGCCATGGTGTGAGGCGTCATCATCTGACCCGTCGCCGCCACTACCTGTTCCCCATCAATGTAGGGTGCCAAGTTGATGTAGGCGACAAATTCGTTGACGACCAGTTTCTGGCCGATAAACGAGCCTGCCAGGGTGGCTTCTTCCCAGGGTACACCTAACAGGAAGGCAAGCGGGGCGAACAGCCAGCCCAAGATCAGTTCTAAGCTCAGTGAGTCAAAGCCCACCCAGCCGCCAACGCCGCCGAGAATGCCATTGATCAACGCGATCAAACCAATGAACGCGAGCAACATCGCGCCCACGTTAGCGGCCAGCATCAAGCCCGATGTAGCGCCGGAGGCGGCAGCATCCAGCACGTTGGCGGGCTTATCTTCCTGGGCTTCAATTTCTTCTTCTACCTTGGAAACGCTGTCGCTATCGGACACATCCTGGGTTTCCGGCATGATCAGCTTGGCAAACAACAGCCCGCCGGGCGCCGCCATAAAGGAAGCTGCTACCAGGTACTCCATGGGAATACCCAGCGCTGCATAACCCGCCAACACCGAACCCGCCACCGACGCCAAGCCGCCACACATAACGGCAAACAGCTGCGAAGGCGTCATGCGGGCGATAAACGGACGTACCACCAGCGGTGCTTCAGTTTGGCCAACGAAGATATTCGCGGTCGCGGAGAGCGATTCGGTACGTGAAGTGCCCAGGGCTTTTTGCAGAGCGCCACCCAGGATGCGGATTACCCACTGCATAATGCCGATGTAGTACAGCACGGCGATGAGAGAAGAGAAGAAGATAATGACCGGCAGAACCTTGATGGCAAACACAAAGCCGACGTTTTCTACGTCCGCTAAACCACCAAACAGAAAGCCGATACCATCGTTGGCATACACCAAAATTTGGCTAACGCCAGAAGAGATGGCTTGCAGCACCGCCTGACCGAAAGGCACATAAAGTACAAACGCACCAATGCCCGCTTGAATCGCAAAAGCGCCCAGCACAGTGCGTAGCCGAATAGACTTACGGTCGTAAGAGAAAATCAGGGCAATGGCCACCAGGGTGACCATACCCACCAAGCTCATAAGGAGTGTCATAAGGGGATCCTTCGAGTCTGCGCGAACGTGCCGCGCTTATAGTAAGTTGAGCTTGACGGAGTAGATCATCGCATTCTGATAATTATTGGGCGTGCCCAACTTATTGTCAGAGTAGCGGTACTGAATACCGGTGGTGATCAAGTCGCTCGGATGCCACCACAGGCTCAGTGCACCGTTGGTGCCCACACTGCCTGCTGTGCCGTTCACGTAATTTTCATCCAGATACTCGTCATCGCGGCCAAAGGTCTGCTCATGCCAGTTAGTCACGCTGAAGTTCTGGTCGAGCGCAGCGAAATCATAACCCGCGACCCAGCCAGCCATAAAGCCGTTCATGCCGCTGTAGCTGTTACTTTGCACCCGCGCGGCACCAATGAATGGCTTGAACCATAAACCATTATCAAAAGTAGTGCGGTAACCCAGGCCCAAAATTTGATCCTGCTCGCGGCTTTCAAAGCCGTAATCACGGAAGTCGTAAAGGTGAGCGTAAATAGACAGCGGGCTGTCGCCCAGGTAAATGTGCGAGGTTATTTTACCCGCGGTGCGGAAGTTGTCTTTGCCACCACTGGATTCATCGAATTGATCGTTGGTGGGGTTCTCGAAATCAAAGAAACCGTAGAATTCGCCCCAGCTAAAGCCAGCGCCGCCTTCAATTTCGAGAAACATAAAGTCGCTTTTCGCCGCGTTAGGGGCGGTGCGTGCTTCGGTGCCGTTCGACCAATCGAGATAGTTGACCGAGACATTGGCAAACGACCACAGCCGGTCAAGCGGATGGGGCTGAGCGTCATCTGCCAATGCTGGAGTGACGAGGGCGGTACTTGTCAGTAAGGCGCCAGCACTAAGGGTGACAAGCGATGAAGAGCGAGTGTGTTTTCGAGCAGTCATGTAAGCCTCAACGGGGGTTGTCGCGGAGCCATTTGAGTGTGGCTATCCGTGGTTATAGTCGTGCGGGCTGGCGTGAATGTTAAAATTATAACATTTAGTGTTATTTTTCTAACGTTGATTTGCAAGTGTTGTCACATCAACGCTATTTAAATGTCATATAACTACCGTAAGCATCACGAATAGCGTTAATGGTCGTTGTCGCAGTGGAAATTCCGTCGCTGCTCGCTCAGCATAGAAAGAAATAAGAGGCAACATGAAGGCTTATGTTGCGCTAATCACAACAAGAGGGGTTGTTAAGGAGATGCCCACCATGAATGGCCGCAGCGCTCAGCGCCTTGCCAAACTTCAGGAAGCGCTAGCCAGTGGCGGCACTCTTCATCTGCGCGATGCTGCAGAGCTTTGTGATGTATCGGAGATGACCATCCGGCGCGATCTCACCACCCAGCCTACTGCGATGAGCCTGCTGGGCGGGCACTTGGTAATGGCGAATTACCCCGGGGTCACACCGATATATGACTTAACCGAGCAGCAGGCTAGCCACTATCAGGCGAAGTATCGGCTCTGTCAGCGAGTACTCGCCTTTATTGAAGAGGGCGATACACTGTTTATTGACTGTGGCTCGACGCTGATTCCGTTGCTGAGTCAGTTAAGTCATTTCCGTGAACTAACGGTGGTGACCTATGCGCTCAACGTCGCCAATGCCGTTGCCGCCTTGCCTAACGTAC
This sequence comes from Halomonas sp. NYA30, assembly GCF_976980765.1. Classification (NCBI taxonomy): domain Bacteria; kingdom Pseudomonadati; phylum Pseudomonadota; class Gammaproteobacteria; order Oceanospirillales; family Halomonadaceae; genus Halomonas; species Halomonas sp. NYA30. Next base: position 1,042,383 of record NZ_OZ334477.1, read on the forward strand.
GCCTTGTACTACTGGGCGGGCTGTTTTATGCCGCTTCACAATCATTTGGCAGCGACAATATGGCCGCCGCCATCGAGCGATTGGGTATCAACAAAGCGTTGATTTCCGCGGCGGGGGTGGACTTGGAGCGAGGCGTAAGCTGCTTCCACTTTCACGAAGTCGCGCCTAAACAAGCCGCCATTGCCACCGCTATGCAGCGCTTGCTGGTAGTGGATGCCAGCAAGTTTGGCGTGGTGCGACCGGCTTATTTCGCAGCCCTAGACGATTTTGATGTGGTGGTTACTGACGAAGAGGGCGCGCCGCAACTGCTAGAGGGGCATGGCCGCGAGGTGCCAGTGGTAACCGTTGCGTAGAAATGTTTCGCTTCTCTATAGCCGTCAATAGCTTGGGTGCGGCAATGCGCCACTTCTTTCGTGATCTCGATCAATAGAAAATACTTTCGTCTTACCTGCTGTCGCTTTTAAAGCCCTGCTGTCGCTTTTAAAGCATAGGCGAGCAAGACCCGCCGCTATTCCTACGTGGCGGCGCATATTTTTCCCGGAACAGTGACGCTCAACGCACCACGCACAGGTTTGTGAGGATGCTCCCACGAGCATGTTTTGGGAAGAGTATGGGGTAATAGTTAGCCTGCTATTTATCATGACCGCAGGGCTGGCTAGTGTGTTTTAAACCCTAACTTTTAACACCTTGGACGAGATCACACCATGCAACGACGCTCACTATGGCGCAGGCGAGGCACGTTAGTGCTCCTTGCGCTGTGCCTGTTTCTAGCAGGCTGTAGTTCAGCGCTATTAGACCCCAAAGGGCAGGTTGGCGCAGAGCAGCGGACGCTGATTCTGACCGCTTTTGGCCTGATGTTGATTGTAGTTATTCCCGTTATTGTGATGACGCTGCTGTTCGGCTGGCGCTATCGGCGTAGTAATAGCGGGGCTAAGTACCTTCCCGATTGGGCGCACTCCAACGCGATTGAAGCGGTGATCTGGATCGTGCCTTGCGCGATTATCGCGGTGCTGGCGCTGTTGACCTATAAAACGTCCCACAGCCTGGATCCCCACAAACCGCTGGAAAGCGACGTGGAGCCGATCGAAATTCAGGCCGTATCGCTGGACTGGAAATGGCTGTTTATCTATCCCGAGCAGGGCGTGGCCAGCGTTAATGAAGTGGCCTTTCCCGTCGATACCCCCGTGCGCTTCCGTGTTAGCTCAGGTTCGGTAATGAATGCTTTCTTCATTCCCCATCTTGGCAGCCAAATCTACGCCATGGCGGGCATGGATAACGATGTCCATCTGATTGCCGATGAAAAGGGCAGCTATCCAGGTCGCTCTACCAACTACAGTGGCGCGGGCTTCTCGGGCATGACGTTTGAAGCCAAAGTGACGACCCCCGGCGAGTTTGATGACTGGGTTGAAACCGTGCGCGGTGCCTCTGAAACGCTGACCTACCCAGAAGGCTACGAAGCCCTGGCGGAGCCTAGCGAATCGCACCCAGTGGAGTACTTCTCGGCTATTTCACCAGCGCTATACGAAAGCATTTTGAAAAGCTTTCACACCGGCGGTGAACACGAGATGGGCGGCGATCATCAGTTGAGCAGCGACCATGCTGATTCTTCTGATGGCGATAACGCACCTAACACCCATCAAGCGGCCGACTCTGGCCACGACACCAACAACCATGCTAGTCAGGATCATGCCATGCGCAGCCATCCCACTAGCGTTGAAGCAGGGGGTTAAGCCGTGTTTGGAAAACTCAGTTTAGAGTCAATTCCCTACCACGAACCGATCATTATGGTCGTCGCGGCCTTCATGGCCATTGGGGGGATCGCGCTGTTAGGCGCGTTAACGTATTACCGTAAATGGAGCTGGCTGTGGAACGAGTGGTTTACCTCCGTTGACCACAAAAAGCTCGGCATTATGTACTTCATCGTTGCTCTGGTCATGCTACTGCGTGGCTTCTCGGATGCGATTATGATGCGAACCCAGCAGGCGATGGCCGCCGGGGGCGCCGCGGGTTATTTACCGCCCGAACACTACGATCAGATCTTCACCGCCCACGGCGTGATCATGATCTTCTTTGTCGCTATGCCCATGGTCATCGGTTTGATGAACTTGGTGGTGCCGCTGCAAATAGGCGCCCGCGACGTCGCTTTTCCCTTCCTGAATAACCTGAGTTTCTGGCTGTTTGCCGTCGCCGCGATCTTGGTCAATATCTCGCTGGTGGTGGGGGAGTTCGCCAAAACCGGCTGGCTGGCTTACGCGCCCTTATCGGGGATCGAGTTCAGTCCCGGGGTGGGGGTCGATTACTGGATATGGGCATTACAGATATCCGGGATAGGGACGACGCTCACCGGTATCAACTTCTTCGTGACGATTCTGAAGATGCGCACCAAAGGCATGACCATGTTCCGCATGCCGATCTTCACCTGGACATCGCTGTGCGCCAACGTGTTGATCATCGCCTCGTTCCCTATTTTGACCGCCACCATTGCGCTGCTGACGCTGGATCGCTACTTAGGCATGCACTTCTTCACCAATGATTTTGGCGGCAACATGATGATGTACGTCAACCTCATTTGGGCGTGGGGCCATCCGGAAGTTTATATCCTGATTCTGCCCGCCTTCGGCGTGTTCTCGGAAGTCATTTCGACGTTTGCCCGTAAGCGGCTGTTTGGTTACATGACCATGGTATGGGCGACGATTGCGATTACGCTGCTGTCGTTTATCGTCTGGCTGCACCACTTCTTCACCATGGGGGCGGGCGCTAATGTTAATGCCTTCTTCGGCATTATGACGATGATCATTGCCATCCCCACTGGGGTGAAAGTCTTCAACTGGCTGTTCACGATGTTCCGTGGCAGTTTGGAACTGACGTCGCCGGTACTCTGGACCCTGGGCTTTATTATCACCTTTACGCTGGGCGGTATGACCGGTGTGATGCTGGCCGTGCCAGCCGCCAACTTCGTGCTGCATAACAGCCTGTTTGTTATCGCTCACTTCCACAACGTCATTATTGGCGGCGTGGTGTTCGGCATGATGGCGGGCCTGACCTTCTGGTTCCCCAAAGCGTTTGGCTTCACGCTGAGCGAAAAATGGGGCAAGCGTTCATTCTGGTGCTGGTTCATTGGCTTCTATGTCGCCTTTATGCCGCTCTACGTCCTGGCCTTCTTTGGCGCCGTGCGCCGCATGCAGTCCTACGCGAACCCTGAGTGGCAGCCGTGGATGATTCTGGCCTGGGTAGGCGCGGTGATTATCATGATGGGCATCGCCTGCACCGTCATCCAGTTCTGGGTCAGCATCCGCGACCGCAAGCTGAACGCTGATGTGACCGGTGACCCGTGGGATGGCCGTACTTTGGAGTGGTCAACTTCTTCACCCGCGCCGTTCTACAACTTCGCGCGCTTGCCGGAAGTGGGTGACATCGACAGCTTCTGGTCGCAGAAACAGCGTAGCAATGAGCAGCTTGAAGAAGCGCCCTATACCGATATCCATATGCCGCGTAACACTGTTGCCGGGCCAGTGATTAGCCTGTTTGCCCTGGTGCTGGGCTTTGCCCTGGTGTGGCATATCTGGTGGCTGGCAGCGGTCGGTGCCATTGGTGTGATGGGTAGTTTTATTGCCCGAGTATTCAATGATGACGTCGATTATTACGTACCGGCCGCTGAAGTCGAGCGTATCGAACGTGAGCATCAACAGCGCGTGAAAAACTCCGAGTCCTATCAATCGGTTGCTGACGTTGAAAGAGCTGAACGTAAGCATCAGCGCTACGTGGAGGTTTAAACATTATGGCAACGGATACATTACACCACGGCGCATCACTCGAGCCCCATGAGCATCATGATGCCGCGGGCACCAAAGTGTTTGGCTTTTGGGTTTACCTAATGAGCGACTTGGTGATCTTCGGGTCACTGTTCGCTACCTACGCCGTACTGATGAAGGGCACGGCGGGCGGGCCGACGGCGGCGGATATTTTCGAGCTGCCGTTTGTGCTGGTGGAAACCTTCTTACTGTTGGTGAGTAGCTTTACCTTTGGTATGGGCGTACTGGCGATGAATGCCAATCGCATTAATCAGGTGAAGGCATGGCTTGCGGTGACGTTTTTACTCGGCGCTGCCTTTGTGGGCATGGAAATCTATGAATTCCAGCATTTGATTCACCAGGGGTATGGGCCGGATCGCAGTGCGTTTTTGTCATCCTTCTTTACCCTGGTGGGCACCCACGGCCTTCACGTGACCTTCGGGTTGATCTGGATCCTGGTGATGCTGGTGCAGCTCTCTACCAAAGGCTTGAACGATATGACCCGGCCAAGGATTTTGTGCCTGAGCCTGTTCTGGCACTTCCTGGATATTGTCTGGATCTGCGTCTTCTCATTCGTCTATCTGATGGGGGTACTGTGAGATGAGCCATTCTTCCTCTAGCTCAGCGAATGCCCATGGCAGCGTAAAGTCGTATGTGACAGGACTGGTATTGTCGCTGATACTGACCATTATCCCCTTTGCGGTGGTAATGAGTGGCGCGCTAAGCATACTCTCCACTGTTATAGTGGTGGCCGTGACGGCTGTGTTGCAAATATTGGTGCAGCTGGTCATGTTCATGCATATGAATACCAAAGCTGACGAGGGCTGGAATCTAATGTCCTTCGTTTTCACACTGACGATTCTCGTCTTAGTGGTAGGAGGCTCGCTGTGGATCATGCAGCATCTACATCTCAACATGATGATCGGCTGATTTCAGCACCTAGCCGCTGGCGGGATCTGCTTGAGCTGACTAAACCCGGCATTATCGGGGGCAACTTGATTGCGACGTTGGGTGGATATTTTCTTGCCGCCCAGGGGCAGTTTGAGTGGCTAAGCTTTGTCTCTGTCATGGTAGGGATTGCATTTATCATCGCGTCAGGCTGTGCGTGTAACAACGTGATTGACCGCGATATTGATGCATTGATGGCGCGTACGCGCCATCGCCCCCTGGTCAGAGGTAGCATTTCCATCACCCAAGCGCTGGGCGTATCGGCACTACTGGGCGTGACTGGCGTGGTGTGTTTAGCGCTAGGTACCAACGGCTTAACCGTCGCGCTGGCGGTGATTGGCTGGGGTGTGTATGTAGGGCTTTATAGCCTCTACATGAAGCGCCGCTCAGAGTACGGCACCCTGGTGGGCAGCCTCTCAGGCGCCATGCCGCCGGTGGTGGGCTACTGCGCGGTGACGGGGCAATTCGATAGCGGTGCGATCATGCTGCTGGTGATCTTCTGCCTGTGGCAGATGCCGCACTCCTACGCGATTGCGATTTTTCGCTATGCGGATTATCAACGGGCATCGATTCCGGTGCTACCGGTGGTGCGCGGCGTCAAAATGGCGAAACACCATATCCTGGGCTATATCGTGGCGTTTATTCCTGCCTCGCTGGCGCTGGTGTTAGCCAGCCAAGCGGGCATGGGGTATCTCTGCGTGGCGCTGGTGATGGGCGGTTACTGGCTTTACCTGGCACTGCGCGGCTATCGGTTAGACGACGATGTGCGCTGGGCCAAGAAGGTGTTTGGTGTTTCCATACTTACCATCACCGCGATGAGCTTAGTCATGGTGCTGGAAGCAATGGTGCCGATGTGGGTTTAGCCCTCTCATACCGTTAAGCCGTTAATAAAACGCCCCAAGCAGACAACTGCTTGGGGCGTTTTTATTGGGTAGGGAAAGTTTCTGTAACTCAGCGTTCCCGCTGGCTGGCCTGAATAGCCGTCAACGCAATGGTATAAACGATATCGTCGACCAGCGCGCCTCGGGAAAGGTCGTTCACCGGCTTGTTCAACCCTTGCAGCATGGGGCCAACGCTTACTACGCGGGCGCTACGCTGCACCGCTTTGTAGGTGGTATTGCCGGTGTTGAGGTCGGGGAACACAAACACGGTGGCTTTACCTGCCACCGGCGAGTCGGGGGCTTTCTGTTTGCCCACACTCTCGATGGCGGCGGCGTCGTACTGTAGCGGGCCGTCGATGGCCAGGTGCGGCGCGCGCTCTTTAGCAATGCGAGTGGCTTCGCGGACTTTATCCACATCCGCACCGGTGCCGGAGTCACCGGTGGAGTAGCTGATCATGGCCACTCTGGGCTCGATGCCGAAGGCTTCAGCGGAGCGGGCGCTTTGCAGGGCGATTTCCGCCAGGGTTTCAGCGTCCGGGTCGGGATTAACCGCGCAGTCGCCGTAGACCACCACCTGCTCGGGCAGCAGCATAAAGAAGATCGACGAGACTTGGTTATACTCCGGCGCGGTTTTAATCAACTGAAAGGCGGGCCGCACGGTGTTGGCGGTGGTGTGGACGGCGCCGGAAACTAGCCCGTCGACTTCATCCAGCTGCAGCATCATGGTGCCAAGCACTACGTTGTCTTGCAGCTGCGCTTCGGCGGTTAGCTCGTTGAGCTTGCCACGACGACGCTCGACCATCGGGCCGATATAGCGCGCGCGGCTGCTTTCGGGATCGATGATCGTCAGCGCTTTGGGCAGCGTGAGTCCGCGGTTACGCGCTACGTTTTCGATATCGTCACGCTTACCCAGCAGCACGCAGTCGGCAATGCCGCGGCGCTGGCAGATAATGGCCGCTTCTACGGTACGTGGCTCATCACCCTCTGGTAGCACCACGCGCTTTTTAGCCAATTGAGCGAGTTTAACCAACTGATGGCGAAACGCTGAAGGCGAAAGGCGGCGGGTATAACCGCTGCTCAGGTGGGCTTTCAACCACTCAAGATCTATATGGGCGGCGACGTAACGAGCCACCTGTTCGGCGCGCTCGAAATCGTCCATAGGGATTTCGGTGCTTAACTGGCTGAGGTTCTGTGCCGTGGTCAGGCTGTCGGTCTCTACCGCCAATACCGGTAGGCCCGTTTTGAGCGCGGGGCGGCACATTTCAATCATGCTGTCGTTAGGCATAAAGCCGTTGGTCAGCAGTACGCCCGCTAGCTGAATACCGTTCATGGTCGCTAGCGCTGAGGCCAGTACCACATCGTCGCGGTCACCTGAGGCGACTACCAAGCTGCCAGGAGTGAAAATATGCAGGGCGTTGGCAGCACTGCGTGCGCAGAGGCTGGTGGAGAGCACCCGGCGGCTGGCTGCCTCGCCTTCGTTCAGCAGCTTGGCGTTAAGCGCTCGGGCCACATCCAGGGTGCGCAAGGCGCTAAGGGTTTTGCTGTAAGGCACCACGCCAATCAGATGGAATTTATCGGTTGCCAGGGCAGGGGAGTACTGGCGTAGCTCAGTGAGTACCGACTCTTCCAGCTGCGGTTTGAAGGTGCCCGGCGCGGCAGAAAGATCGTCTTCCTGAGCGTAAGGCAGGTTCTTCATGCGCATCAAAATGCCGCCCAGGGTGCGGCTGGAGCTAACCCCGCCAAAGCTGCGTGCGTGCATATCAAGCTGTTCGGCCAGTGCCTGGGGCTCGTTTAAGTCACCAGATCCGACAAGAATAATCCGCGCATTCAGCGCGTCGGCGAGTTGGGCATTGGTTTGAGTCGCATAGGTGGTGTGCTGTGTGGGTACTACGCCCTCTACCACGACTAAGTCTAGGGTGCTGCCATCGCGGTGGGCCTGCTGAACGACTTGCTCATAGAGTTCGACGGCGTTCTCCATTAGCTCATCGGTTTGGTCGTCGCGCAGCAAACGCTCCAGGCGTGCCTGGGAAATCGGCGACGGCGGGCGCTGGTTAAGTGCCCGGGAAACCAACGCGGTTGAGCGATCCAAACCTGGGCCGTTCAGCTCGTTCTGCATAAACGGCTTTAAAAAACCGGCTTTGAGGCCGATGGTATCCAGCGCTTGAATCAACCCCAGGCAGGCCGAAGTAAGCCCGACGCCCTGGCTGGTGGGCACTAGTAGAATAGCTTGTGGCTGTTCGGGGGGAAGCGTCATGCATTTGACTCCAAGCAGTGACGAGTTTCCATGGCAATACGCCCCTCTTCATCGGTAGGAATCACCCACACCTGGGGGCCTTGGTGACCAGCGCTATCCAACTTGCCCTCTTTGCCACGGATAGTCGCTTCGTTCGCGTCGTTATCCAAGGCAAAGCCAAAGTGGGGCATAAGCGACAGCACACGGCGACGCACAATAGGCGAGTTCTCACCGATGCCACCGGTGAAAATAATCCCATCAAGCTGGGGCAGTGCGCAGGAGAGCGCCGCCAGCGATTTAGCAATCCGGTAGCAGAATACTTCCACCGCCAACTGCGCAGCGGTGTGCCCCTGTTCAGCAGCCTCTTCAACTTCGCGCATATCGTTGGTCAAGCCTGACAGTCCCAGTAGGCCGCTCTCTTTATTGAGCACGTTGTCAATTTTGTCTAACGACCAGCCCAGTTGGCGGTGCAGATGGGCGTGCAGGCCGGGGTCAACGTCGCCACTGCGGGTGCCCATCACCAAGCCTTCCAGTGGCGTCAGGCCCATGCTGGTATCCTGGCTTTGATTGTTCCAAACCGCGCTGGTGGAGCAGCCATTGCCAAGGTGGGCGGTCAGCCAGCCGCCTGCATCGCGGCCGCTCAACTCGCCTGCGCGCTGGCTAACGTAAGCGTGGCTGGTGCCATGAAAGCCATAGCGGCGAATGCCATGCTCAGCATAGAGGCTTTCAGGTAGGGCGTAACGGTACGCTCGCGGCGGCATGGTTTGGTGGAAAGCGGTATCAAACACTGCCACCTGGGGCAACTCAGGAAAAACATTTCGGGTCGCCGCAATACCCGCTAAATTCGCTGGGTTGTGCAGTGGGGCAAGCGCTGCGGTGGTTTGGATAGCCGCGATAACATTGTCGTCAATAAGGGCGGCTTGGGTGAAGTGCTCACCACCATGCACGATGCGATGGCCCACCGCCGCTGGCAGGCGACCCTCCATGCGCTCAAGTATGGCATTCAGTGCTTGGGTATGGTCAGCGCCTGGAAGTGGCTGATTAAAACGTTCCCCTGCGCTGTTTTTGCCTTTTAAACGCGCCTCCTCGCTACCTAGGCGCTCTGCTATGCCCTCAAGTCGCGGTGCCTGAGGATCAGCATCAATCAGCGCGTATTTGATAGAAGAAGAGCCGCAGTTAATGACCAGCACCGGTGCGTTCATAAAAACCTTTCCACTAGGAGGTTAGTGAGCAAATGGGTAGACTTTAGTTTAACATGCTGCGCTGCGGAAAAGCAGCGCCAGTATTTCGTTAGCCTTCTATGCAAAAGCTTGGCATGCTGGATTCTTTACCTATCTACTTACACCCACTCTAGACCTTCTAACGAGCCATACCGTTCCTATGTCAGCATCCCCATTGCCCAAACTATTGCCGCGTCATTTAGCGATTTTGCTAATGATGACCGTCGCCACTATGTTCGCCGCTAACCACGTGTCGGCGCGCTTAGCGTTTGATAATGGCACGGGGCTGCTGCTAGCCGTTTTAACCCGTTCAGGAGTGGCTTGCCTAATCCTGCTAGCGCTGGTCATCGTGCAGCGAAAGCGCCTATGGCTGCCCGCTGGCTCATGGCCGTGGCAGCTCTCGGTGGGGCTGCTGATTGCGGTTCAAAGCGTCAGTTTATACTCGGCAGTGGCAAGGCTGCCGGTGGTGATTGCGCTACTGCTGGTGAATACCTTCCCGATTCAATTGGCCCTGCTCAGTTGGGCGCTGGGTGGTCCGCGCCCAACGCTGCGTAGCTGCCTGATTATGGGCACGATTTTAATCGGCTTACTGGTGGTGCTGGATATTCCCTCATGGATTGCCAGCGCCGATGGAATGGGGCCGGGTTGGATAGCAGGCATTGGGTTTGGGCTATTGGCGGCCTTCGTATTTGCCTGCGCGCTGTGGGTTACCGAGCACCGCCTCGCCGGGGTCGGCAGCACCCTGCGCAGCCTGTTGACCATGCAGACGGTGTTTATCGTCATGCTCATTGGCGGCATCGCCGGTGTGGTGCCAGGGGGTATGAGCCTGCCGGATAACAGTACCGGCTGGCTAGGGCTGACGCTGCTTGGTCTGCTGTATGGCTCGGCGTTTTCGACGCTGTTTATTTTTGTGCCGCGACTCGATATGGCACGCAACGCACCGGTGATGAATATCGAGCCGGTTGCCTCCCTGGTGCTGGGTTACTTCGTGTTGGGGCAAATGCTTAGCCCCGGTCAGTTGGTAGGTGGGGCAGTCGTGGTTGGCGGCATTGTCGTGCTGAGTTTATCCAAGGGGCGGTAAATATCACCGTGAGATTTATTCGATATAAAGCCCTGTAGCTAAAAATTGGCTATGGGGTTTTTATTTTCATCATTACAACATCTATATTGTTAGCGCGCTAATTAATTGTTAGACTAAAGTCCCCTATGCGATTCCCTACACGATACGTGCCCGTTGAGAGGCGCTGGCCAGGTAGTTGCCTGGTGGCTAACAAGTGAGCTCTGCATGACCCCTGATCAAACATTTGCCCGCTGGGTGAAGGTAGCCCTTGCTGCCTTTGTAATGCTTTTTATCTATTTTCTGGTAGCCGATAGCTTTATGCCCATGACGCCGGAGGCGAGGGTGATGCGGCCGGTAACGCGTATAGCGCCCGAACTCAGCGGCCCAGTGAGTGAGGTGCTGGTGAGTGATCATCAACATGTGGCCAAAGGTGACGTGCTGTTTCAGATAGACCCGGCGCCGTTTCGCTTAGCCGTTGAGCAGGCGGAGCTTAACCGCGAACAGGCCGGGCGAGAGAATGCCCAGCTGGAAGCAGAGCTAACCTCTGCACAAGCGGAGCTGGCGTCTGCTGAGGCGACGGCTGCCGAGCGGCGGGGTGAACTGCAGCGTGCTGAAACTCTTGTGGCGCAGCAGAGCGTATCGCGCCAACAGTACGAACAGCAGGTGGCCGCTGAGCGCACCGCTCAGGCTAGCGTAGCAGCAGCCAGGGCTAAAATCGTCAGCCTGGAAGTGCAGTTGGGCGATGCTGGTGAGACAAACCTGCGTTTGCGTCAAGCAGATAATGCGCTCTCGCAGGCACAGTTGGATCTTGCCCATACCCAGGTGCGCGCCGCGCAAGCCGGGCGGGTTGCCAATCTGCAGCTAGGTGTAGGTGACTTCGTTCAGGCGGGGCAGCCAGCGGTAGCGGTAGTGGCGGATGGGATAGATATCATTGCTGATTTTCGTGAAAAAAGCCTGCGCCATGTGGCTCCCAGCGATGCCGCGCAAGTGGTGTTTGATGCCTGGCCGGGTCAGGTATTTGATGCGCAAGTGCTTGCCATGGAGGCCGGTGTTCTCGAAGGGCAGTTGGCCGCCAATGGTCAGCTCGCCGATATTTCCACCACCGACCGCTGGGTACGCGATGCCCAGCGTATGCGCGTACACCTAGCGCTTACCCAGCCAATCGTGAATTTATTACCCAGCGGTGCACGCGCCACGGTGCAGCTTCAGCCCGGTGATACTGCCTTGGCGAAGCCATTTGTGTGGTTACAGGCGCATCTGATCAGTTGGCTGCACTATGTTTATTAAAATCAGTTCTAGGTCTATAAAAAATAGGCTTCCCAGATTGCGGTCTTCGAGCGTAGCGACAACTAAGCGCAAGCCCGAACTCTCAAAGAATGGCCTGCGTCAGTGCTTTAGAGTCGCCGGGGGTGGCTTGCTAGGATTTGTGGTCAGCCAATTGATGGGGTGGAACTACGGGGTGTTTTTTACCGTTTTTCCGATGTTTTTACTGGGTATGGTGCCGATTCTTAACGGCCATATCATTCGCCAGTTTTTAGCTAATATATCGATCAACGTGCTCGAAGTTAGTCTGGTGGTGGGCTTGCTCAAGCATATGCCGGTAGTGATGACTTTGGCCGTAATGGGCATTTTTCTATTTCGCTTTAACCTGATGGCGAAGGGGCCACTGTTTCTATTTGGCGCCAATGGCGTACTGACGCTCAGTATTTTGCTGCACTTTGCCAGCTACACCAATGTGGACTTGAGCGATTTACTCGCCTGTAATCTCGTCGCCAGTGGTCTGGCGGTATTTATTGCCATGCTGATGCATACGCTGTTTCCCGACGTGGAAGCACGCAAGCCGCCGCCACGGGTTACCAAAACATCCTCGCAAATTCGCCATGAAACCTTAATGGGTGGGTTAACTGCCACGCTCTCATTTGTGGTGTTTCAGGTATTCGATTTGCAGGGCTCACTGTCTGCGCAAATGGCCACCATTCTGGTGCTGTTTACGCTGGGCTACTCTGGAGCGAAAGTATCAGCCGCCAAGCGAGCGGTAGGAACGTTGTTAGGGTGTAACTTGGCGCTACTCATGCAGCTACTTCTTTATACCCAAAGTCACCATTTTTTGCTGGTGGTGTTGCTCTACTGGCTGGGGCTCATGCTCTTCGCTCGGGAGCATATTCATGAAGGCGGTGGCTCGGGAATCGGCTTTGGCGGGATGACCACCCTGGGGATTCTGTTTGGCCAGTCGCTGGGCCCGCAGCAGGACCTGGTGTATAGCGCCCTCTATCGCTTCTCTTCGATGAGCATTGCTCTGGTCCTTACACTGCTGACCTTAGCTTGCTTGCATTTTGCGTTTAACCGCTGGACGCCTACGCGTTTACCCGCGAGCAACTTGCCATAAATTAATTAGCGCAACTTTTTTAATAAAGGCTACTCTGATGAATGTGTCGACGTGTGATTAGCCGTGTTACTCGCACCTTTCACACACGGCGTTTTCCCTACTAACGGATTAGAGGTGTTCGTCATGACAACTGGTAAAGATGATAAAGCTAAAGGAACGGCCAACAAAGCAGCAGGTAAAGTGAAAGAAGCCGCGGGCAAGGCAACCGGTAGCACCAAAACTGAAGCCAAAGGTAAGGCCCAGCAGGCGAAAGGCGAACTGCAAAAAGGCAAAGGCGACGCCAAGGAGAGCCAGAAAAAACAGCGCTAATCATGTAACACAGATACCAACAGGGGGCTTCGGCCCCCTGTTGGCGTTTATGCGGTCTGGAAACTCCCGTTTCTCATCTTCAGCGCTGAAGCATTTGGGAATAGCCTGGAGAAGTGTGTTTAGTAGTGACCCAGTAATTTCCACCACAAACCGCCGACAACTACCCAGATCACAAGATTGACCACGCTCATAATAAAGCCTGCTTTCCACCACTCGCCCAGCGTTAGGTAGCCCGACCCAAAAATGACAGGCGATGTGCCTGTGGCGTAGTGAGTTAAGGTCATCATGATGGAGGAGGTGGCGGCCATGATAAGCACAAACGGCATGGGCGGAGCGCCGAGTGTTAACCCAACGGTAAGAAAAGCAGCCATCATGGCAGTAATATGTGCGGTGGTGCTGGCAAAGAAGTAGTGAGTGTAGAGGAAAGTCAGCACTAACAGGGCCGATGCTCCCATCCAGCCGATGCCCATCATGGTGATCCAGTTCTGCATATTGGTAGAGAACCAGTCGATCAAGCCGGTCTGGTTGAGCTGGGTAGCCATCATGATCAGGGCGCCGAACCAGAGTAGGGTATCCCAGGCGTTCTTTTCTGCTAGCACATCATCCCAGGTTAATACGCCGGTCAGTAGCAGTATCGATAGCCCAATAAACGCCGAAGTGGTGGTGTTGAGGGTTACCGAGTCACCTAGAAATAGCGCCGGGATATCTGCCCACAGCAGCAATAACACTAAGAAGACAAACAGCATAATGCCTTCGTCTCGGCTGAGTTTACCCATTTCGGCAAGTTTATCCCGAGCCATCTGCGTGGCGTGGGGTGTCTGTTTAATATCCGGCGGATAAAGCAGGTAAAGAATATAGGGCATAGCCAGTATAGCGACCAAACCAGGAAGTAGCATGGCGAGCGCCCAGGTCATCCAGCTCAGTTGGATTTCCGCCCCTGTAGCGATGGAAATTAGCTCCACGGTCAGTGGGTTGGGAGCAGTGGCAGTGACAAACATTGCTGAAGTAATCGGGTTGCTGTGATAGTTCACCAGTGCCAAATATTTGCCGATTTTGCTCGAAGTGCCGTCTTCCGGCCGTGAATCAAAACCTTTAGCAATAGAGCGCATGATGGGGTGCATGATTCCGCCGCCGCGAGCGGTATTGCTGGGAGTAACCGGTGCAATGCAAAGCTCTGAAAACGCCAAACTATAGCCGATCCCCAGCGTCTTCTTGCCGAAGATGGAGATAAAATAGTAACCGATGCGGGCTCCTAGCCCTGTCTTGATTAGCCCCCGAGAGATCATAATCGAGATGGCAATTAACCAGATCAGCGAGTTGGAGTAGCTGCTTAACGCATCGTTAATCGCGGTACCTGGGTTGTCGCTGGTCACCCCGCTCGCCGCCACAATCGCAATGGCAATAATTGAGATGGCCCCTATGGGCATTGCCTTACCAATAATCGCGGCAATCGTCCCCACGAAAATTGCCAGCATCAGCCAAGCGTCCGAAGTGAGACCCTCCGGCAGTGGAATAGCCAGCCATATCAGTAGAGTGATCGCCACCGCAATAGCGGTTGGCAAGGGCTTGAAAGGTAGCGTCGGCATCGTGGAACCCTATAGTAAGTAGGTGGCTGCGGTACGCTCACAGGCAATAAAGCAGTGCTTGAGTGGCTACTTAAGTCTAGAGCGGATGGGCGCTTGGCAACTTGCCTCACGTCAATTCGAAGCTTGATCTAGCGCAATCATTTCCGCTTCCAACTATGCCTTAATGGTGAGGTGCCATTGACTCCCCTCACTGAGGAAGCGACCCATGCCTACCATGATGAAAGCGGCCATCTTCGTTGAACCCGGCCGTATCGAAATTGACGATAAACCCATCCCCGAGATTGGCCCCAACGATGCCCTGATGCGCGTGACCACCACCACGATCTGCGGCACCGATATCCATATCCTGAAAGGTGAGTACCCGGTGGAGCGTGGCCTGACCATTGGCCATGAACCCGTGGGCGTGATCGAAAAACTGGGGGCCAACGTAAAAGGCTACCAGGAAGGCCAGCGGGTAATTGCTGGCGCCATTTGCCCCAGCTTTACTTCTTACGCCTGCCAGGATGATTGCTGCTCACAAGATGGCGGCCACCACGGCCACGGGTATAAACCGATGGGCGGCTGGCGCTTTGGTAACACCATCGATGGTGCCCAGGCCGAGTACCTGCTGGTACCGGATGCCCAGGCTAACCTATCGCCAGTGCCGGATGGCCTAACCGACGAACAGGTGCTGATGTGCCCGGACATTATGTCCACCGGTTTTGCCGGTGCCGAAGCCGCCGGTATCAAAATCGGCGACACGGTGGTGGTCTTCGCCCAAGGGCCGATTGGCCTATGCGCCACGGCGGGGGCGCGGCTGCGTGGGGCCGGGATGATCATTGCGGTAGACGGGGTTGATGAGCGTTTGGCCATGGCCAAGCAGATGGGCGCGGACGTAACGCTGGATTTCCGCAAGGTGGATGTGGTCGAGGAAATTCTCAAGCTCACCGGCGGGCGCGGCGTCGACTCCGCGATTGAAGCGCTTGGCCTGCAACAGACCTTTGAATCCGCCCTGCGGGTGTTAAAACCCGGCGGAACGCTCTCCAGCCTGGGCGTTTACTCCCAAGACCTAACGATTCCGCTGAGCGCTTTCTGTGCTGGCCTCGGCGACCATAAGATTATCACTTCGCTATGCCCCGGTGGTAAAGAGCGCATGCGCAGGCTGATGAGCATCATCGACGCCGGTCGGTTGGATCTTGGGCCCATGGTCACCCACCGCTATGCGCTGGAGAATATCGTCGAAGCCTACGATCTCTTCGCCCACCAGCGAGACGGCGTATTGAAAGTGGCGCTTGAGGTCTCCTGAGGTTCAAAGCTAAGATTGATGTTCAGCAGCAAGGCTGTTCTTCAGTAGGAGGTGTGCTCAGCTCACGCCTCCTGGTACAGTACTCTGCTTTTGTGGCGAAATTTCTCCGCCCGTTCTTTTATACCTGTCATCATTGCTTATCTGCGCAGAGCACTAGGCAGTGGTGGTAAGACGCAGCTGGGTTGAATTTCAATTACTATATTCGGTTAGGTCTTGATGCAAGATACGCCTGATTTCCAGAATCGCTTGGGCCGTTTCCTGGACGCTGTGCCCAGCGATAAACACTTTTTCTGATATGGCTCCCGGCAAATGTGCGCTGGCGTACGGCACTATCCCATCATCTGAAACCTCTAACGGTACACTGGTGTCACGCTGGGCAATGATAGAATGGTAGTGAACTTGAGGGGAGATAGGCAGATTGGCCGTTGCTCTAATGAACGGATCTGCCTCACTCAAATTATCGATACTGTTGGGAAGGCGCAGGTATGCCCCATCTGATTCGGCGTCAGTATTAGCCAGAGCCCTGATGACATCGTCGAACTCTTCCAGCAAGGTGAGTGGTAGACGAACGAAACGAGAGACTGCTCTCCCTAGACGATTACCGGCCACCGGTGTGCCGCGATGTGGTGCTGCGATGAAAATTGCTCGTTTTATCTCTGGTAGCGATTCGAAACGTAGTAGGGGAGCTAGGCGTTGTTGGGCGAGTTGCCTATGTGCCTTTGGCAATTGGCGTTGTTCCACGAATTCGCTCCACAACCTACCTTGGCTAGAAGAGACCATCAGGCGTGCCAATACACCCCCCATGCTATGGCCAATTAGAACGATACCTTGTGAAGCCAGCGTTTCTGTGGTGGGATCAAGTTCCAGTAGTGTTTCATTCACAGTGCGTCGTATCGCCGTATGATTAATCGACAGTGGCATATTGGTAGGGTAGTAGATTTGCCATACCTGAAAATGTTGCCGCAGGCTCTCATCGCCCAGCACTTCATTAGCTACATTTACCCAGGCTTCGGGACTACTGCCAAGGCCATGCAGCATGAGGATGATGCGTCGCTCAGGATCGAAGGGCTGCATCATATAAAGGTGTGGTCGGTTGATACCTTGGCTGTGGCCTAGCAGAGAGCGTATGGCCTGACGCGAAAAGCCTGAATGCGCCAGCCATAGTCCATAGCCCGCAGTGAAATTTGCGGCTAGGGGAATCTGTTGCCCATGCAACTGTATGCTGTCGTCTTGGTAGGGGTCTCTTACGATCACCTCTAGTGATTGAGTCGATAGCACCTGAGCCAAATCCTCACCGGAAAAATGGATTAGTGCGGTGAGTGCCGGAAAAGGCATTTCGCTATAAGGTCGAGCGCGATGAAGCGCGAGGCTATCGTCTAATACCGCGACCAGTTCGGCACCAAAGCCGTCACGGCGATAAGTGCTACGCAAGCCGGAAAAGACCAGTGAAGATGCTGGAACTAGGTTCTCGGGTAAGTCGATGTCGCCGGCGAAGCGTACGCCGGTGAGATCGGTTGTAACCTTCCAGCCAGAAAGCCTAGGCGTATCCAAAGAATAGGAGCGGCTTTTATCTTCAATGGCTGAGAGATTCTGTTGAAAAAGCCCTGAAACAATCTGTTGAACTGAATAGTTATAATAGTCGCGTACTTGTATCTGACGATCTTCGAAGGCGCGTTCCCCAGGAGATCGTTCGGAGAAAAACAAGTAAGCATAAGCATGTCTGGCAACCTCAATCCAAGCGTAAATGTCAGCCTCGGTACTCGGGATATCACTTGATGATCCTGCTTTTGACATCGCTTCTTGAAGCCACAGCTCTGCCAGTGCGGAAAGTCTGCGTTCTTCAGCTATGCCAGCGGTGCTGGATAATATATCTACGCAGTTTTGGGAGTGCTCACGGCATCTCCCTTCATCCAGCCCGATAACTTTGATGGTTTCCTGGGTAGCTGCGCTTAGCTCGCCACTGGTAAGCAGGTCTCCGCGTTTAAGCGCGATATACTCACCAGGGCTAAGCGAAGAGACGCCAACCATGGCACAACCATTCACTATTAGGATAATAAGTAGCGTGTTGAGTAAAGTGATAAGCTTAGCTGGTTTCACAACGACACCTTATTAATCGGTCATGTGGCGCTTTCGGGGCGATTTTTAGTGAATGAACTTTACCTACAGTTAACGGTGATTTGGGAGTCAACCATCAGTTGATCATGGTGCTAAGAATTCATGCAGCATTCGCAAATGGGCTCGGCGCAGCGAGCCAACGGTGGCGGCGGCAGTCGCTTCATCAAAAATCATTTGCCAAATGGCACCATATAGCGCTGGTGCCATTAGCAGCGCTGCGTCTTCAAGGAAGGCGCTGTGACGAAGATGCCCTTTATCGGCTGCAGTTTTCAAAATGGCCTGTTGTTCTGCGAGGTATTTGTCAATTACCTCCCTGCGCCAAAAATCAACAAGATGAGGGATGCGTCGGCTTTCCGTCATCAGCAGCTTCAGCATAGCTATGACATCTGGATCACTCAGTTGGCTATAGAGGTGATCAATAAAGGATTCGATAGCTTCGCTCAGGGAGTCGCCGCCGCTGAGCACCCACTGCTGATTGTTGAACCTTGGTGTCAGGCGTTTTAATAGTAGTGCTTCAAATATCGATTCCTTGCTCTTGAAGTGAGCATAGAGGCCGCCTTTCGAGAGTTCCGCCCGCTGAGCAATATCCTCCATGCGGGCAGAGGCGAACCCGTGTTGCGAAAACTCGTACAAAGCCGCACAGAGGATCTGCTCTATACGCACATCGGGGGGGAGTCGGCGATGTTTGCGAGCTTGTTTAGTAGGAGAGGAAGGCAAGGTGCAGTTACTCATCAGTTGGTTGCTTTAATGCGGCACCTTTTATCATTTCTTTGTCTAGAGTACGAGAAATTGCTTGTGTGTTTACGTCTCTGACCAGCATGACGGGCACCGGCGCAATACGTGCCACTTGCTCGGCGTCGCTGCCGAGGAGAAGTCGTTTCATGCCACGTCGGCCATGGGTGCCTAGAATTATCAGATCGAACTGGCACTTAGCTGCGTGATCCGCAACGTGTTCTGATACTCGTTTGCCCTCGGCCTCGACAAGTACTGTGGTGACACTGAGTTCTTGGGCTTCAAGCTGTATCCGAGCGTTGTCGAGCAGATCATTGCCGACTTTCAGAAAATAGGGTCTGACTTTTTTTATATAGGCGCGCGGGCTTTCGAAACCATTGGAGTACTCCATTGCATTAACCACATGTAGTAGCTCGATGCTGGCTCCCGTCAGCTTTGCTAAATAGTTTGCCTGTGCCAAGGCTAAAAGTGAGGTGCGGCTGCCGTCTATAGGTACCAGCAATTTGGTGTACATGGATGACTCCTAAGTGAATACTTCTAATATAAGTCAGGCACGAAGCTTGGCGGTTATGGCTCTCCAGGCTTGGCAGTGTTATTTTCGTTCGACCTTCCTAGGCTGCGTTTACCTGCTGTGACGATGGCTTCCTGTTCATGGGCTGCATCGTCGAACACCTTCAGCATTTGCGCTAAGCTTGCCTCTTCTTCTGGCAATAATGCTTCCGTGGCGGTCAGCATCTGCTCAAGAAGCCGCGCCTGATCGCGTATCTCGTTCGCGGCGCTGTCCGCCAGCAGTCGCGGGATGGCAGCGGTTGCAGCATCAAGATCAAGGCGCATCAGGTTGGCCTGGCGACGTACTAGCTGTCGGAATGAGGCCATATCTAAGTGGACTAGATAGTCCGGCTGTTGCAAGCTGGCCGCTAGATTAAAGCGGCGCTCGTCGGCTTCGCCACGAAAGCGGCTGACGTAGAACAGTGCGCGGATACTGGCTTCAAGCAGGCCTCCCTGATAAATTCCGGCGCGCAGCCGCTCAATTTCTTCAGCAACGAAAGTGAGATGCTCGGGCGAGACCCCAGGATGTGTACGCGGGGGGCAGTCATCGGCAGATAGCCCTGCCATGGCTTGTACCCACGGCGATCCATAGACTACGTTGAATATTTGTTCGTAAGCGTTATCGCGCCGTTTCCTCCAATGATCCAACGCAGAGATCACGGTATCGGAATAGGCTTGTTGCCACTGCAGGAAAGGATTGTCTGCCGCTACTGGTTGGCGTGCTGCGAGGATTTTCTGTGCATATTCAGCCACTGTCAAAGCCATCGGGTTGCGGCTCGACCAGTGTTCGTAAGAGAGACGCAACGGATGTACGCTCTGCAGCCATCGTGCCGATTCGGGAGTAGTCCAGGTACGTACCCAGGGCTGAACGAACTGGCGATAAAGACCTAAGTTAATTCGCGATATATGGTTGACTGCGGCGAATTTGCGGTCGTTCTCAGCATCCACTTGCACAATCTGGCTCACATCCTCGACGCTGCGCCGCTGGATCGACATCACATAGTCACCCTCGACGAGTTCCGCAAGGGGCATATCCACTCGCTTATCCTGAATCTGCGTCTGGTAGATACCGGCGGGTAGCACATCAATTAAGTCGATATTGTTGGTGAATTCGCGGTGCTCTTTGCGGCCGACGCTGCCCGAAACAAAGATGCCCAGATGTCCAATGTTATCGTGCGTGGCATAGACAATGGTTTGGTCGTGGCTGAGTACTTCATCATCATCGCGATAGAGGTCGGTGATCCAGCCCAGTGCCTGCGGCGGTGGCGAGATATTGTCGCCGTTGGAGCAAAAAACCACGATGGGCGAGCGGATATTGCGCAAGTCCAGGCGAATACCTTCGGAGGTTATCAGTTCGGAACTTGACAGCCGATTGCCGATGAAAAGGTTGTCGACGATGTATTGCATCTCTATATCGTTGAGGAATACGTAGCCACCCCAGTATTTTTCGAAGCCCAAGTAGCGTGTTGCCTCACTGTCGGCATTTGCATACAGATTGTACTGCTTGCCCCATAGTGTGTTGGCCGGATTGAGGTTCTCGAAGTTCTGAACCAGGTAAGCACCATCGAAGCGGCCATTGCCCAGGTCGCTAGCGAGTGCGGTTAGCCAACTGCCGCCGAGCAGACCGCCAGCGTAGCGCATCGGATTTTTGCCTGGCCAACCCGCCCAGTACGACACCGGCGTACCAGCCACGATGATGGGCCCGAATAGCTCGGGGCGAAGGGCTGCGGCCATCAATATCTGCCAGCCAGCCTGGCAGTTGGCGACCACTGCCGGCTTGCCCTCGCTGTGTGGATGAAGTGCGATGACTTTCTCAAGGAAAGCGACTTCGGCGAGCACCACATCTTCTATTGTCTGACCGGGCTCAGGGTCGGGGCCAAAACCGATAAAATAGCAAGGATGTCCTGCGCTGAGAGCAGCGCCAACCTCGCTTTCGGCCTTAAAGCCGCCGATGCCGGGGCCATGGCCAGCACGCGGGTCAACCACGACGAAGGGGCGTTTGCTTGTGCTTGGCGCGGGGGGAGAGCCCTCTGACAGCAGAATGCGCGCCAGCCCATAGTTGACTGGGCGCGGCAGCTCATGGCCAGATATCACTACCTCATAGGGAAAGTCGAGCACGTGAGGAGCGTCATCCTCAAGGTGTGCTTGGTACTGATCACCACGCTGACGCATCACATCGGCGTAGAGTATCGAGCGTTGCCATGCATCGGTTGTGTAGCTTAGCGCGGCAGCTACATAGTCTTGAGCCATGCTCAATAGTGGCCATGCGTCCGTATACCAGGGGCGATCATTGGAACCTTCGCTTGCCATGAGAACTTCTCCTGCGTGAGTGCGAGAAAATACCGGACGGGATAGACGACATGGCCACCCATCCCGCTAGGCCGCATGTTCAAAACATATGCTGGCCGCCATTCATTGCCACGTTGCTGCCGGTCATGAAACCGGCTTGTTCGCTGCAGATGAAGGCGACCAGCGCCGCTAACTCGTCTGGTTTGCCTAACCGCCCAACCGGGATCTGCGAGATCACCTTCGATTCCAGTATCTCCTTAGGAACCGCTAGCACCATCTTGGTCTCCAGGTAGCCGGGTGAGACGGTATTGACAGTGACACCCCGCTTTGCCACTTCCATTGCCAGCGACTTGGTGAAACCGTGGATGCCGGCCTTCGCCGCGGCGTAGTTGGTCTGGCCAAACTGGCCCTTGGAGCCGTTAATCGAAGAAATATTGACGATACGGCCCCAGTTGCGCTCGACCATACCTTCGCAAAACGGCTGGGTTACATGGAACATCGAGTCCAAATTAGTTCGCATCACTGCATCCCAGTCGACCTTGGAGAGCTTCCGGAAAGTGGTATCGCGAGTGATGCCAGCGTTATTGATCAATATGTCGACAACGGTGCCTTCGGCTTGGATATCGTTTGCGAGTCGCTGGCAGTCGTCAAAATCGGCCACATCGACAGAGTAGGCAGAGAAGTGGTAGCCCTCACTGGCCTGCTTCTGCAGCCAGGTCTGGACATGGTCGTTGTTTGGCGAATGGGTGACGAGAACGCTATGCCCTGCATCGTGCAGAGTTCGGGCGATGCTTTCACCCAGGCCACCCATACCGCCGGTGACCAGAGCTGTGTGCTGATAAGTCATCGGTTCAATCTCCTTTATTTGTTGTACCCGGATCGTCTTGCGAACTGGCGGTTAACCAGTAGAGTGCTGGGGAGACAACGCTGACAGTCTCAATCAAGGCTTTTCCCGTTTGTACCTGCCAGGCTTGCATCGTATCGAAGAGGCCAAGCAGCAGAGCGCTCTGATTATCAAAGATCTGCTGCATTGGGGGGCCGCCAGCGAAGGGTTGTGTACCCAATTCGTACCATGTCTGCTGACTTTTCTGCACTAGCGCTATCGTTTGTTGGCAAAGGTTCTGATTAGCTTGATAAAGTGCCAGAGGTAAGATGGTATTGTGGTTCATTGTATATTCCTTCTGGTGTGATGCGCCGATGTGCGCGCGGGTTGCATCAGGCCATCTGGCTGATGGTCTTGCGAAAGCGAGAGAGCGAAATGGCGAACAGAGCGCTGCCAATGACTAACAGTGTCAGAAACTGTCCCCATACAACGTCGATGCCGGCACCGCGAAACAGAATGGCCTGGCTTAGCTCGACGAAGTGGGTTGTGGGTGCCAGCAGCATAAGGTTCTGGACGACCTCGGGCATGCTCTCGCGGGGCGTGGTGCTTCCTGAGAGCATCTGTAGGGGTAGCAGGAACAGGATCATCAGCATGCCGAACTGGGGCATGCTACGGGCCAGCGTCGCCAGGAAGATGCCCATTGAGGTGGTGGCAAACAGGTGCAGGGCCGCGCCAGCCAGAAACAGTGCAACCGATCCCTCTATCGGCACTTGAAGCAGGCCGCGTACGACGAAAGTCAGCGATAACGTCACCGCTAGCAACACCACAACCCCCATCGACCACACCTTGGCCAGCATGATTTCGGCAGGGGTCACTGGCATCACCAGCAAGTGCTCGATGGTGCCGTGCTCGCGCTCGCGAATTAGTGCCGCGCCAGTGAGGATGATTGAGAGCATGGTCACGTTGTCGATGATCGACATCAGTGAGCCAAACCATGCTTGGTCAAGGCCCGGATTGAAGCGCGCTCGTAGTGCCAAGTTGACTGGTGGGATGGTGCTTGCGCGGTAGCGGCTTACGAACTCATTGATCTCGCCCATGACGATCTGCTGTACATAACTATTACCCGAGAAGGCCTGGCTCATGCGCGTGGCGTCGATATTGAGCTGAATGTCGGGGCCGCGTCCGGCCAGCACGTCGCGCTGAAAGTTGGCGGGAATAACCAGTACGAAGGTGTAGTCTCCCGCATCCAGACCCGCATCCATTTCCTGGAAGGTGATGATTTGCGGGTGCACGAACTGTGGTGGGTAGAAGGCCGATACGATACGCGTGGAAAGCGGTGAGTCGTCTTCGTCGACGATAGCGATAGGAGCGTTGTTCAGCGTCTCGGGCATTGCCGTCGCGGAAGTGTAGACCGAAGCAGTGAACACATAGACGATCAGCACCAGCATTATGGGGTCACGCAATAGACTCCAGAACTCTTTGACGCCCAGGCGATAAATGTTTGCAATCCTGCGCATCTCAGCTCTCCTGCTTTTTCAGTAGGGCGATCGCCATGCCCATGATCACCGGTACCGCCAGCAGCATCGGCAGGAACGACCCGATAAGGTCACCTAGCCCTAGGGACTTGCTGAATACGCCGCGGCTAATGGTGAACATGTAGCTGGCTGGATAAATATTGCCGATGAAGCGTCCGGTGCCTTCCAGCGACGAGACCGGATCGGTGAGGCCCGAAAATTGGATGGCGGGAATCAGCGTACCGATCATAGCGAAGAACATAGCGGCGATCTGGCTGTGGGTGATGGTCGAGGCCAGCAGGCCCATGCCGGTGGCGATGATGGAAAATACCAGGGCCGACAGCGCTAGGGTCGGGAAGCTACCGGTGATCGGTACGCCGAACAATGTGATCGCCAGCCCGGTCATCAATAAAAAATTGACCATTGCCAAGCCGATGTAGGGAATTTGCTTGCCGATCAGAAACTCGGCGCGGGTGACCGGGGTGACATAAAGGTTGATGATTGAGCCCATCTCTTTTTCACGCACCACCGAGAGTGCCGTGAGCATTGCTGGCAACATCAGCAACAGCAGTGGAATCACGGCAGGAACCATTGCTGGCAGGCTCTGAATGTCAGGATTGTAGCGGTAGCGGTTCTCGATATTGGCTGCTGCTGCGCTGACGGCGGTTCCGGATTGCCTTGCTTGCGCCAGCAGCCACTGCTGGTGGATGCCCTGTACGTAGCCTTGCACGGTTTCGGCGCGTTGAGGCATGGCGCCGTCGATCCATGCTCCGATCTCGACATTGTGGCCACGCTTTACATCACGACCAAACCCGGGGGGAATTTCGATTGCCAGGGACAGCTCCCCGCTGCGCATACGTCGATCCAACGCGGCATAGTCTGAGATAGGCGGGCGCTCTCTAAAGTAATGGGGCGATCCCGAGAGGTTCAGCGCGTAGCTCTGACTTAGCGACGTCTGGTCGCGGTCAAGGATGGCGTAGCTGAGCTCCTCCACGTCCATGCTGATGCCAAAACCCATAACGAACATCAGGATCAGCGAGCCAACCAGCGCCAGGGTCGCACGCACCGGATCGCGGCGTAGTTCGAGAGTTTCGCGCCACATGTAGCTGAGCATCCGCTGGAGACTGAAGCGTCGATGGCGTGTTGTGTCGTGATGAGTCTCTGCGGTGACGAGCGGCGTATCCGGGGCATCGCTGGCTTTTTGTGGTGAAGTCTCCTGCGCGGAATTCTCCTGATCGGCGCCAGCTTCGAGCAGGTAGCCGATGAAGGCTTCTTCCAGGGTCGCCGCACCGCGTTTCGCTACCAGTGCTGAGGGGGTATCGCTGTCGAGCACCTTCCCTGCGTGCATCATCGACATGCGGTCGCAACGCTCGGCTTCGTTCATGAAGTGGGTGGAGATGAAGATCGTCACGCGGTCGCGGCGCGACAACTCAATCAGCAGGCGCCAGAAGGCGTCGCGGGCGATGGGGTCCACGCCGGAAGTGGGTTCGTCAAGAATCAGTAGCTCGGGTTTATGGACCATTGCCACCGCCAGGGAGAGACGCTGACGGATGCCCAGTGGCAGGCTCTCCGGCAGGGCGTCGAGCGCCTGCTCGAGACTGAACCGTTCGACCATCTCGGCGACCTTTGCCGATATGTCATGTTCTGCGATCTGGAACAGGCGCGCATGCAGCACCAGGTTCTGACGTACGGTCAGTTCGCCGTACAACGAGAATGCCTGGGACATGTAGCCAACCCGGCGACGCGTGTTAATGTCGCGGGGATCCACTTCCTGGCCAAACAGCCAGGCTTGGCCCTCGCTGGCGGGTAGCAGCCCCGTGAGCATCTTCATGGTGGTCGACTTACCGCAGCCGTTGGAGCCGAGAAAGCCAAAGATCTCGCCACGCCGGATGCGGAAGCTCACATGGTCGACGGCGATGAAGTCGCCAAAACGCATGGTGAGGTCCTTGGCCTCGATGGCGACTTCATTGTCATCCTGCGCCAGCGGCGGGATGTGCACCGGCGCATAGCCGCGCTTTTTTTCTTCCGGCAACAGCTCGATGAACGCCATTTCCAGGGAGTCGCTGTGGGTGCGTGCAAGTAGTTCCTGCGGGGAGCCGGTGGCAAGTATTTTGCCGGCGTCCATAGCCACCAACCAGTCGAAACGCTGGGCTTCGTCCATGTACGCGGTGGCGACCAACACACTCATCTGCGGGCGGTCAACACGAATGCTTGCAATTAACTCCCAGAATTGGGCGCGGGCCAGCGGGTCCACGCCGGTCGTGGGCTCGTCGAGAATCAGCAGGTCGGGGTCGTGAATCAGCGCGCAGCAGAGTCCGAGCTTCTGCTTCATGCCGCCAGAGAGTTTGCCAGCGGGTCGCTCGAGGAAGGTATATAGCCCGGTGCTGCGGGTCAGGTCGTCGATACGCCGCCGGCGTTCACCGGCTCCGTGGCCGAATAGTCGGGCGAAGAACTGCAGGTTCTCCTCCACCGAGAGCGTAGGGTAGAGGTTCTTACCTAGCCCTTGTGGCATATAGGCGATGCGCGGGCCAACTGAGTTACGGTGGCGCTTGTCGCTCATGTCGCCGCCCAGCACCTTGATCACACCCTGTTGCACGGCACGAGCGCCAGCGAGCAGCGACAGCAGGCTGGATTTGCCGACGCCATCCGGGCCAATCAGCCCGACCATACAGCCGGACGGCAGTGCCAGATCCAGCGCGTCCAGGGCTATGGTGCGGCCGTAGCGTAAGGTGAGCGCGCTGACTTGGGCTACGGGTTGCGTCTTCTCGCTCATGGGGTGACGTTGACCTCTAGGTGGTCGGGCCAGGTGGCGTCATCCTCGAGCTTCAGGTAGGCCATGCCGGGCAGGCCTGTTTTGACCTGCTCGATATGCTCAAGCAGCAGCTTTGGATCGATCTGGGCGCGCACGCGGAACATCAGTTTCTCGCGTTCGCTCTCGGTTTCCACGCTCTTGGGGGTGAACTGGGCGACGCTGGCCACGAAACTCACCCGTGCCGGGATCACGAAGTCAGGGGCAGCATCCAGCACCAGGCGTACCTCGTCACCAATGCCCACCCGACCAGCATCTCGAGTGGGCATAAAAAAGGTCATGTAGACCTTGGTGAGGTCGATCAGGTTGAGTACCTTGCCACCGGCACTGAGCACCTCGCCCGGTTCGGCCACCCGGAGCTGTACACGGGCCAAGCGGTCGGCTTTGAGCTCGCTGTCGTCCAGGTCGGCCTCAATGCGCTGGATCGCGGCAAGGGTGGCTTCTATCTCTGACTCGGCCTCAATGACCTGGGATTCGGAAGCGCGGATGGCGGCCTGAGCGGAGAGTACTTGGGCATTGGCTGAGGCCAGGGCGGCCTGCTGGCTCTGGTAGTCGGCCAAGCTATCGTCGAACTGCTGGCGAGAGATGGCGTTGCGCTCCACTAGGCTGGCTGAACGCTCGTAGCGCTTGCGAGAGGCGTTTAGTTCTGCCTGGCGCTGGTTGACGATGGCTCTGGCGGTTTCCAGCTCGCTCTGGCGCATGGCTACCATGGCTCGAGCTGTCTCCAGGGCGTTTTCGGCCCGGCGGGACTGTGCGCTGGCCTGAGCCAGCTCAGCCTCCAGGGTGGCGGTATCCATACGGGCGACCACTTGGCCTGGATCGACGAACTCACCTTCCTCGACCAGTACTTCCTCGAGGCGGCCAGCGACCCGGGTGGCGATGTCGATCTCGGTGGCTTCGATGCGCCCATTGCCTTGGGTGATGCCCTCGCCTAGGCCCTCCGGCTGCAGTTCCCACCAGGTCAACCAGGCCGCGATGCCTATAACAACTATGGCTGCCAGGCCCTTGAACCACTGTCTTTTACTGCTGAACTTCATAATGTTGCATCCTCGGTTGGCGGATGGCCAGACGATTGATGAGCAGCTCAGAGGATGGGCCAGGGCCAAAGGGCTTAAGCTCGTCGCTCTGTGCCAGCGGTGGCGCATCACAGAACGTAATAAACGGATTCTATTATCCTATTATTATTAATTGTGATTTTGATTTAGGTCAATTAAATACCGACTAGTCGGTATTTAATTGATAGTATTTGCTATGAGCTGGGTAGCTATACCAAGGTTTTTTTCGTCACTCTCAAATGTTAAATGAGCTACGTTGCGCAAAACTACTGTTAAGCCATACTTTTGGGGCAGCGCTAGAAAACAAAGGAGCACACAAGCGATGGGAGGTTGCGGCCATTTTTTAGCGCTCCCCAGGGAAAAGCCGCAGCAAGCAGTAAATTATCGTGCGTTGGTAGATTTAAACTTCCTGATACAGCTCACTCCCTTTGTTGCGGAACTTCTCCGCCTGCTCCTCCATGCCTTTCATCACCGCTTCCTGATCACCGTTCAGGCCGTGCTCATTGGCATAGTCACGCACTTCCTGGCTGATCTTCATGGAGCAGAACTTCGGCCCGCACATGGAGCAGAAGTGCGCCACCTTGGCGGAATCCTTCGGCAGGGTTTCATCGTGGTATTCACGGGCGGTATCCGGGTCTAGGCCCAGGTTGAACTGGTCCTCCCAACGGAATTCGAAGCGCGCCTTGGAAAGCGCGTTGTCGCGCCGCTGTGCCGCCGGATGGCCCTTGGCCAAGTCCGCTGCGTGGGCGGCAATCTTGTAGGTGATGATGCCGGTTTTGACATCGTCTTTATTGGGCAGGCCCAGATGTTCTTTCGGAGTGACGTAGCAGAGCATGGCGCAGCCAAACCAGCCGATCATCGCTGCCCCAATACCCGAGGTAATATGATCGTAGCCGGGAGCGATATCCGTCACCAGCGGGCCGAGGGTATAGAAGGGCGCTTCGTCGCAGTATTCCAGCTGCTTATCCATGTTCTCTTTCACCAAGTGCATGGGCACGTGGCCGGGACCTTCGATCATCACCTGCACATCGTGTTTCCAGGCGATATGGGTCAGCTCGCCAAGGGTCTTGAGCTCCGCCATTTGCGCTTCGTCGTTGGCATCCGCCACCGAGCCGGGGCGCAGACCATCGCCGAGGGAGAACGCCACATCGTACTGCTTGCAGATCTCGCAGATGTCCTCGAAGTGGGTGTACAGGAAGCTCTCCTGGTGATGGTACAGACACCACTTGGCCATGATCGACCCGCCGCGGCTAACAATGCCGGTGACTCGTTTGGCGGTGAGCGGCACATAGCGCAGCAGCACGCCCGCGTGAATGGTGAAGTAGTCCACCCCCTGTTCGGCCTGCTCGATCAGCGTATCTCGGAAGACTTCCCAGGTAAGGTCTTCGGCCACGCCTTTGACCTTTTCCAGTGCCTGATAGATAGGCACCGTGCCAATCGGTACCGGCGAGTTGCGCAGAATCCACTCGCGGGTTTCGTGGATGTTCTGCCCAGTGGAGAGATCCATGATGGTGTCCGCGCCCCAGCGGATACCCCAGGTCATCTTATCCACCTCTTCCTCGATGGAAGAAGTTACCGCCGAGTTACCCAGATTACCGTTAATCTTGACCAGGAAGTTACGGCCAATAATCATCGGCTCGCTTTCGGGGTGGTTGATGTTGTTAGGAATAATTGCCCGCCCTCGGGCGACTTCATCGCGCACAAACTCTGGCGTGATCTCCTCCGGCAAGCTGGCGCCAAAGCTCTGACCTTTGTGCTGGTGGCCCAGAATCCGCTCTACTTCAGCGGTACCTAACGTTTGGCGACGCTGGTTTTCCCGCAGGGCGATGAACTCCATTTCCGGCGTAATAATGCCCTGGCGGGCGTAGTGCAGCTGGGTCACGTTCTTGCTTGCTTTTGCGCGGCGCGGGGTGCGGGTTAAATCAAAGCGCAGCTGGGCAAGCATCGGGTCGTTGGCGCGGCGGTTGCCGTATTCAGACGTTGGGCCTGATAGAAACTCGGTATCTTCCCGCGCGTCGATCCAGGCGCGGCGCAGTTCCGGCAGCCCGCGGCGTAGATCAATTTGGGCATCGGGATCGGTGTAAGGGCCAGAAGTGTCATAAACCAGCAGCGGCGGGTTCTCTTCATCAATGGTGCTGGTTTTGGTGGGCGACAGGGTAATTTCCCGAAAAGGTACGCGAATATCTGGCCGCGAGCCTTCCACGTACACCTTGCGTGAAGCGGGCAGCGGCGCAATGGCGGCGGCATCGACCTGGGCGGTTTCGGCTAGAAAATGGCTAGTCTTGCTCATGGATCGGTTCCTTTTAGTTGTTAGTCATTAATGAGAGAGGTCTTCGTCTATCAGCTCTAAGCCCATCTGCCAGAAGTCGATTTCCAGGCGGGTGGCATCGCGGAATATCTTGGCAAGCTCTTTAAAGCGGGCGGGGGTTACATCGGCAAGGCGGTCGTTGAGCCACGCAAGCTCCGCCTGCATGGCGGCCTGAAACTCCTCGCCTTCGTACATAGCAATCCAGGCATCAAAAGGGTTTTGGCTGCCGCGCAGAGTAGAAGGTTGGGCGTTTAGCCAATTAGCGATTTCGCCATAGCCCACCAAGCAGGGGGCCAGCGCTACGTGTAGATCCAGCAGATCACCGCGGTTGCCGGTATCCAATACATAGCGGGTATAGGCCAACGTCGCTCTGGCTTCAGGAAGTTCCGCCAACTCCTGCTCAGAAATCCCCCATTCCTGGCAAAAGCCCACGTGCAGGCCCAGCTCCACATCCACAATGGCTTTCAAGCCTTCATGGGCTTGGCGAAGATCGGCGAGGGTGGGGCTTTTATAAGCAGCCAGCGCGTAGGCGCGGGCGAAGTGAATCAAAAACAGGTAATCCTGCTTCAGGTAGTGACGAAACGATGCATCAGGCAGCGTGGCATTGCCCAGCTGGCGCACGAAATCGTGCTCAATGTAGGCGCGCCAATCTGCTTGGCAAGCGGTAGTGAGATCGGTAAAGCGGTAGCCCATGATGCCTCCGGTGGTAATGATCCGGAGGGCAGGCGAGAAAGATCGAGGAAATGGCACGGAAGGGTGGCGTAAAGGTGCGCCGCGGCCATCGCTTGATCCCTACGCCGGTACCCGCGCCGCAACTCATGTGAGCAGCAGCGCATTAGCCGGATCAGGTTCAGCGGGACCAGCGCTTGGCAGCAAAAATGCTCGCCCTGCGCCATCTCAGCCGGATATCACCGGCACCCCGTCAAGCTGTTCGTTGGTGGAGTGTAGGAGGCGGGTGGGGGAGATGCAAGGGGTAGGGGATTGTTTGGAATGGCGAATCGCATAAGCTGCCGAAATTTGCTTTGCTATCAGAAGAACCAATGGGGTAGAGTCAAATCGAATGGCTGCAAAACCCCAGTTAATATGTCGTCGCGGTCATTGAGGTTGTACACCGGGGTGTAGGATCACTGTTAAATGCGGGAGGTAAAGCTATGCAATTTCGATTTATACCCGCATTACTCGTGTTCTTGGGATCTTATTTCCCATTGTCACTTATTCTTGCGCTCCAAGACATCAGTAATGACAGTTGGACCTCAGGCATCTGCACAGACTGGAGGTCATGTGAGCTTCCAACTCTCGATCATTCATTTCTGTCTTTGTCGATTTTAGTTGTGACGGCACTATGCCTCGGTTTGACCTTCGGAATACTCACCAAAATTCGATACAAGTATCCCGTACGTGTGGTCGAGGCAAAGCCAATTCCTAGTGAAATTATCAGCTATAGCTTTCCATATATCGTAGCCTTCATGGGGGTTGACTACGGGTCGCCGGGTAAATTAGCAGGTCTTATATTGTTCTTTACATGGTTGTTTCTTATAACTTTTAAGTCAGGTCAGATTATTCTAAACCCAATACTGTTAATTTTCGGATGGAATCTTTATGAGGCCAAGGTGTTGGTTAATGGACATGCCCGAACTGCACGAGTATTAAGCAAATCCAAACTCATTCCTGGTGAATACCAGTGTGGAGTGATTCAAGACAACTACATAATTAAGGGGGGCAGAGCGGAATGACAGACTTTGTAGATTGGAGAAGTTTTGACTATCAACAGGCTACGGTGCAGTTGTGGGTATTTAAGAAAAGTGCAACTGATGCGAGATTTCGAGCTTGGCATGTGCGAACAGATGAGAAGATTGAAACGTTATTCCGCCAAACGATTATTGAAAGTTCTGCGAAAACCACAGAAGAAATCAGCTACAGTCCAATTTCTCAGAACAATGAGAGCAGTTGCTTGACGCATTCGTTGGCTGAGAGCGAAGGTCTTATTGCTTTGCTTGGTGTAGTGGATGCTCCTGAGGCAGAAAATACAGATGCACAGCTTAAACATATAAAGGGAGCGGCAGGTTATCTCGTGAAATTCCAACACGATGGTAATACAGTATACGCAGTCCGAAAAACCGCACCAAGTTGGCGACCAAAAGTAAGAAATTCGCTAATCAATGCCGTATTTCAAAACGGTGAGCTATCTGCGACACCTGAAGAAACGTTTTCGTTTGATTACTACTTTGACTTTTACTGCATAAATGAAACGGTTTTTGTTATGTCAAAGCGAGCTTATGAAAGCACTCTGTCAGAAAAGAAAATCTATCAGAAGAATTTTGAAGATTTGGCAGTGGATCCGGCCTTTAACGCTATATTCTCTGATATTCAGCCCTTGAAGGAATATGTCGGAACCAATGCTATACAGTTGCGGCGAATAACAGTCATCCAGACTAAAGCGCTATATCTTCGACCTGACTTCCCTCAAAAGCTACAAGAGGTTAACTTGTCTAGAAATTTCGGGCTTAACTTCGATGACAATGGGAAGCTGATTGTTTGTGCAAATACCGCGAAGACAGTCATGCAAGTATTGCTGGATCATCGCCTTTTGAGCGAGATTACAGAAATAATTTATGATGTTCCTGATGCGGATGTTGTTTAGGCGAGCATCTAACAAGGCCAGGCACGCGACGCCTACTGCATTGCGGCTTCGCCTCCATTCCGCAGCCGGGCGTGCTGAGCGGCGTAAGTGCAAGGAGCATAGAATGAACCTCGAAGAGGTCTATCCCGTTGAAAGCCTAAAAGAGAAGTTCGACGAAGAGGTGATTATCGATTATTACGGTATGGGTGATATTGCTGAAATTGCGAAACTAGAGCCTGGCTGTATGTTTGAAATAGGCGCTAACGCCTGGATGCACTTTGTTGAATCAGGAGCCAAAGTTAACCCGAAGAAGCTGTCTAGATATTTCGACAAACGCGACCCTTTAATCTATCAGAGGGTTGAAAAGGTAATGAAATGCAAAGCTTTGCAAGATATTTTACTTGTTCACGCCCACGTCGATGATAGTAGCCTTGAAAGAGATATCTGTGGCCAACTATTGCTGGCAAGAACATATCCAAACAACCTTCATATCTCTGATGTTGAGTTCAGCAACCCTTATGAGCCGGTTTCATCTTCAGAACAAAACTACCAGTACCATAATTATCGCAGCTTAGGCTTATTTTCTGAGCTTCTAGAGAATATCCTGCAGCTAGGTAAAAATAACAAAATTTCAAAAGTAACCTTATCAGCCGCATCAAGGGATCAAGTGCCTTACTTTGAAAAGCATGGATTCTCCATGGAAGATACAGAGTTTGCGAGTCAGGCATATGAGGCCGACAGCGGTATACCCATGGAGAGAAAATGCACTTAAAGATTGCTCAAGCGGGACGAATTACCTGCGCTTCGCTCCGGAAATTTGTCCCTTAACGCGGCGTTAAGTCAGTAATGGTACCGGAGCTAGGCAATAAGCAAAGCGTCATCCGTGACTTTGTAAACCATTCAGTGTTCTTCGTTGATTCGCCGAAACCAAAAACCGGCAATGCTCGCCATACTGATGAACCGTTTTCGGCTCTAAGTCGATAACCGAAGTGCCTCTACCTTCCTGGCAAAGGCACTTTCCTGCAACAAAAATTTACTTTTCGTAACCGAGTTATCCTTGTTGTCGAACAGTGTTCTTTCTATGTTTGATACGTGTGAATCAAACGACTATCACCTTGCGTGAATCACGGCAGGATAGCCTTTCAATACCATGACGATTCATAGAATCGTGCACAGCAAGTCGTCACAAGGAGAACACACGTGAAACTCAGTACCCTACTTACCGCCTCGTTTGCCTCTACCGCTCTGCTCGCCGCGGCACCGTCGGCATTTGCCGCACCCAATGCTGATGGACTCTATCTGGGCATCGGTACCGGTTTCAGCTCGCTGGAGAACGATGACGACGAAGTCGGCGATTTCATCTCCGATGGTGCCGAAGACTTTGATCTGGATGATGAAGAAGACAACGGCTTTAAAGGTTTCGTCGGCTACGAATTCAACCCTTACTTCGCTACCGAAATCTTCTATGCCGATCTTGGTCGTACGCGCCTGAGGGGTAACAGTGACGCCAATACCGATTTGGAATCCGACGCCTACGGGGCGAGTCTGGTCGGTCAATTGCCCATCACCTCCTGGTTTACCGCCTTCGCCAAGGCCGGTGTGGCCAAGTGGCAAACCGACGTCGACGGTAACCTTGGCGGGGCTAGCGTTGATCTTGAAGATCAGGACGGCACCGATCCGGTCTACGGTGTCGGCGCGCAGTTCAACTTTGACCCCTTCCTGATCCGTGCCGAATACGAGCGCTACGACTTCGACAGCGACTATCAGATCGACTCCTTTACCGCGTCAGCTGGTTTCCGCTTCTAACTGTCAATTTGTTTTGCCATGTGCGATATCAGCGCCGGGGCGAGCCCCGGCGCTGCCTTTTTATCTCGCGCAACCCTCGCACAATACTTCCAGATGGCACACTGCCAGCGTTGCTAAGGCCCTGAAGTCCATGGGTGAATGGTCTTCACAGACCTGCTTTATGGTTTTTGCTAGATTGGTTCTAGCGGCCGTAGTGCTTAACGACAAGCACGACCTTACCTTGAACACTGCTTTGCATCGCTCTCTGATGCGCAGCCGATGCTTCTGCCAACGAAAAGGTACTGTCGATCACGACCCGAATGGTACGGTCGTCAAGCAAGCGACCGGCCTGTGCTAGCAACATTCCGTTTGAGTGCACCTGTAGTGAGGAAACCGTAATCCCTAGCCTGTCGGCTTCATCCCTGGCAGAAAAGCCCAAGGGGTTGACCAGAAAGAGCGATCCGCCTGGTTTAATAATGCTGAGGAAGCGTTCCATGTTCGGCCCACCCACAGCGTCAAGCACCAGATCCACATCATGGGCGACCGTTTCGGCGGCTGCCTTGGTGTAATCAATGAAGTCGTCAGCGCCCAGCTCGCGAAGCAGCTCTTCATGCCTGCCTGAGGCAACCGCGATCACACGTGCCCCTTTCCATTTGGCGACTTGAACCGCTAAATGCCCCACGCCACCGCCAGCCCCATTGATCAAGACGGTCTTGCCTTCGAGCGGGACAGGTACATGCTGGAATGCCTGGAATGGGTTGAGTCGGTCATGACCAGGGTCAACCAGAAATTGCCAGGCAGTAAGCAGTGACATTGGGGCACCTGCTGCCTCGACATGAGAAATGCCCTTTGGCTTCAACGCTAGTTGGCTTTCAGGAACGCTGACATATTCGGCATAGGTGCCGCTGCCCGTCATCAGGTCTTCGGGAAAACGCACCATTGCAAAGACGTGGTCACCTACGCTGACCTTGAAAACCCCGTCGCCTACGGCAGCAACGACCCCTGACACATCAGTGCCTAATATCATCGGGAAGTGTGGGCTAGGCTGCCATTCTGGCGGTAGCGCCCGATAGCCGTCGCGCAGGTAAAGGTCTGGTGGGTTAATGCTTGCCGCATGAACTTGGATAAGCACTTCACCGGCTTGTACTTCGGGGCGAGGCGTATCTTCGTAAAGCAAAACCTCTGGGCCACCGAAACTATGCAGTTGCACTGCTTTCATCATCTCGTTCATCACAACCTCACTAAAGAATAGTCACATGACAAATAGTAAGGAGGTTCCTTGCCGTTGATAATGGTGCGTAGATTCGTTTTAATAGTTCCATGAAGGAACAAATCGGATTGGAACGCCTCACGGGGCTTATCGCATTTGCACGCGTCGGCTCTTTAGGCAGCTACACCGCTGCGGCGCGCTCGCTGTCTGTTTCGCCCTCTGCGATCAGTAAAAGCATCCAGCGGTTGGAGCGTCACTTTGGCGTCTCTCTTTTCACGCGTACGACACGCTCGCTGTCTTTCACGGCCGAGGGTCGCGACTTGCATGGACGTGTGCTAGAGCTGCTGCGCCAAGCAGAAGAGATAGAACAGGTGGTGAAGTCTGCTCGTTCAGAGCCCGCAGGCACGTTACGAATTGCGACATCACTTCCACTGGGCCTGCATCTGATTGCTCCTGCTATTACGGATTTTCGAACGCGCTACCCAAAGGTGACGATCGACCTGCGGCTGAGCGACCACATCGTCGGTATGGCTGAAGAGAGCATTGATCTTGCAGTACGGATCGGTGACCTTGCAGATTCGTCACTTTTGTCCAGGCGACTCTCACCTTACAGGCTCTCTTGCTACGCTTCGCCAGATTACCTGGCTAGAAATGGTGCTCCCGAGCATCCAGACGAACTGGTGGGGCACGAAACGATCAATTTGCGCTACCAAAGTACGGGCCAAATGTTTCGCTGGCCGTTCCTGATCGGTGGGAAGGAGGTCGAGATAGTGCCATCTTCCCCTGTCATCGTTGATTCAAGCGAAGCCGTTATAGCCGCTATGACCGCGGGGGCAGGTATCGGGATGGCTGCTAGTTTCATGGCTGCCCCGCGGGTTAGGCGAAAGGAACTGGTACCAATCCTGCCCGACTTCGATGTAGAGCGGCATAATATCGTTGCGCTATGGCCACAGAGTCGTCGCACCAACCCCGCTGTACGCGCCTTTATCGATATGTTGATCGAAAGACTTTGAATACCTAACACTTGATACACACAAGCCTCTGGAATCAGCGAACAGCAGTTTTGCATCGCTTTCGACAACGTTTCAGCGCTTTGCAACAGTCCAATATCGTGCTCAATAAAAGCTCGCCAATCTTACTGGCAGGCGGTGGTGAGATCGGTAAAGCGGTAGCCCATGTTGCCTCTGGTAGTAATTATCCGGAGGCAGGAGAAAAAGATCGAGGGAATGGCGCGAAAAGGTGGCGTAAATGTGCGCCGCGGCCATCGCTTGATCCC
This sequence comes from Halomonas sp. NYA30, assembly GCF_976980765.1. Taxonomy (NCBI): domain Bacteria; kingdom Pseudomonadati; phylum Pseudomonadota; class Gammaproteobacteria; order Oceanospirillales; family Halomonadaceae; genus Halomonas; species Halomonas sp. NYA30. The sequence goes on from NZ_OZ334477.1 coordinate 1,079,167, forward strand.
TACGCCGGTACCCGCGCCGCAATTCATAAGAACAGCAACGCGTTAGCTGGATTAGATTCAGAGGGATTAGCGCTTGGTATCCTTAAAAGGACAGGCCTGGGCCATCTCAGCCGGATATCACCGGCACCCCGTCAAGCTGTTCGTTAGTGGAGTTTAGGAGGCGGGTGGGGGAGATGCAGAGGGGGTTAGTCCGAATTAGGTTTTGCTTGAGTGTGGGGATGAGTTAGAGTCGACGAATTACCTGGATAACCTCAACTAACGAACGTTCGCGCAGATGGTTGCACAATAGCTGCTGAGCCCAATCGAAGGATTTGTAATGGATGATCCAATGCTACCGCATTTTCAGAAAATTGGCGCTGACTCCATAACTGGTGAGAAATACGTAGGAGTTCTAGTAGAATTAGAGAGGCCGTCCGCGCTAAATTACGTAATTAGTAGCGTCTTGTATGAGGAGGGCATGACAGATAGAGAAAATTTTGAGAAGCATTTAAATATATATCATGGTGTTGACGCAAATTTTGAGTTTGAGTCTTGGGGGAAGGTTAAATATCCAAAGCAGTTTGATAGTTTAAAATGCAGTTTCTTGGTGAACCCACAAGCTGGATCTGAATACATTAAATATGCATCAAAGGGATATATAGGTGATGGTTGGCTAGAAAATAATCGGTTTCTTTTTCGATTGTATTTGGCTCCCGATGTTGCCAGAAATCTGATAGAAAAAGAGGACCTTAGTAGGAAATTAACCTCTATAGGAGATGGTTATGATTCGAAACCTGATAGTGATAATTGCTGGCTCACTATACAACTGGATCTGATTGATTATCGTCACCTTGAAAACTACGGTGATAAAGTATGGTTTAATATTGTTAGAGTATATATTTGATGGATTATAAAAAACGTTAAAGTTCGTCTTAAATCAGAGATTTTAATCACTTTTTAGGTAGTAGTGATATTTAAATCTGGGGTGACGTCGTTGTTAGCGAGAAGTGATGGAGTGCAAGTTGGAAGTAGCAAATTTGGTTTTAGAGTATATGAAGGCTCTCCTTACAGCGCCAGTAATGTTCGCTGTCGTTGCAAGTATTTTTATTTTCAAATTTACAGAAGATATAAAAGCACTCCTTCTACGCGTCGCAAAGATCAAACTTCCAGGCGGAACAGAGGTTAGTACCCCTCAAAGCAATAGAATCCCTGAAGAGGAAGATAAAGCCCCACCAAAGCCTCAGTCGGTCGCTGTTGAAGGAATTCCGTCGGGGTTAAGTGCCGAACAGCAAAAAACTGTAGAAAATCTTGTAAGGTCGCATATAGCGAACACATACCTTTGGGAATATCGATATCTCAATTACTTTTTAACCCGCAGCACTCAAGTTGCTCTTGACTGGCTCGCAGGCTTGCCGCAGCCAACGACATATGCGCATTACGACTCATTTTGGCTGCCGTCAATACCTTCCGCTAATGAACGTCAGGCGATGATCACAGCCCTTCAAAATCATCATTTGGTCTTGCATGATGAAGCTACAAATATGTTAACTGTCACGCCCAAAGGTCATGAATACCGAGAGTGGCGTGGTCCATTACCTGCGCTAACAAATGCGTCAATAGGAAGCTCCTGACGTAACTCCTGTTACGCAGGCATTAAGTGTGAGGGAGTATGAGCGAAGAATTTACTCGGCCGCGATATCTCGAGGTTTCAAATCATTTCTTCCACGATGCTCGGGATTTTCACATCCGATATAAGCATTGTATGGAGAGCGATGGCCCTTTATTTTATACGCCCCGGTCGATGCGAACAAAATCTTTCATTGATCTTCGGATGGGCATCGAGTCAGTCTTGAAATCCTTAATCTGTTACTTTGAGAATGCGGATAGGAAAGGCAAGACGCTCATAAATTGGATAGAAAAGTACGGTCATGACATTGGGAAAATGATGAGGAAGGTTAGTCCTCATCTGCCAGAAAAAATCATTAAGGAGTACGAAGGCGATATTCTCAAGATAGATGGCTTACCAGTCGGACTACGGTACCGATTGGATACTTGGGACTTCCGTGACAACAGAGAAGAATATTACTACGATACGATAGGCAGTGATTACTGGCTAGACAGAATTCAAGAAGCGCTTTCAAAACTCATCGATTTCGCGAATGAAAACCTAAAGCCGCACAGTCGAGTAGTGGGATCTTCTGAATTATTGGCCGAAATCATGGAGCCCAGATACGAGAAGTACACTTAACCAATAGTTGCAGTTCGTTCCGGGCCTTTGGCCCTCCACCGGACAGCCTTATCGCCGCTTCGCTCTGCCAAGACTGCCGCCGAATAACGGTGTTACATAGTGAAGCCAGCCTTATGATTTTAGTGAAACTCAAGAAGTTCCTTTTCCTGGCTACCACCTTGTTCCAACTCGGTAACAGATTCCAGCAAACGGCGGGCGTTTTTAGGTGCCCGCAGGAGATAGGCTGTCTCTTGCAGCGCCTCATAGTCTTCGAGAGAGATCATTACCACGGACCGCGCCTTGTTGCGGGTGATGATCATAGGTGAATGGTTTTCACAGACCTGCTCCATGGTTTTTGCTAGATTGGTTCTAGCGGCCGTGTAACTGATGGCATCCATAAGGTCGCTCCTGTACGGAATGTTGTTAATGCACAGAATGTCGTACGTCATGAGGTTTGACAATCGACTGCGCAGCGTTCGGTTTTTCGCCGCTTAAAACCAGTGGCTGAGCCTGAGCCCAGGCGTTAAACGGTAAATTGTCGATAAACCAGAGCTTTCCATACGTTCCCAATCGAAGATGCTGCGACGTTATCGCTTGGGCCTGACGCTTTTCCAAACCACCCCAACCAGCGCGATCGCCAACACGGTGAACAGCACGGCGGCGCCCGACGAATCCAACGCCTGAAGAGTCAGGCCTGAAACCACCAGCCACAGCGCTGGAATGATGGCGGCGATCCAGAGAGCGAACCCCCGGAGCATGATAAGTACCAGGCCCAGCGTGGTGACCGCCGTAGGGTCGGCATGAATGCCGAACACTTCTGCCTGGTACCAGGAGCCGCCGCTTAGCGGCGCCAGCAGTGGCATTATTATCAGGCCGAAAAGGGCGATAGCTGTGCCTATAGCAACCGGTGGGTTTGTTGCGCGGGGCGCGTTATCCGTAAGCGCGCCATAAACCCCATCTACTCACCTTATTGTTGACTGATCACACTGGTGGTCTCTTTAGCATTGGAGATCATCATGAGTCGCGACCTCAATTCCACTCAAGCATTTTGGTTAGGGCACCTGTCTTATGCCGCCGCGTTGCAGATGCCGTTAAGCGCGTATGCTGAAGCGCAAGCCGTGACGTTAGCCGACCTGATGGCGTGGGAAAATCGGTTAATCGTGCAAGGCTTCCCCGTGCCACCGCGTTGTCGTCCCGCGCGGTTTGTCGCGGTGGAGGTCGTCGCATGATACGCCCAAGCACTGATTTGAGGGTGTACCTGTGCCGAGAACCCGTCGATATGCGCAAGCAAATTGATGGATTAGCATTACTGGTTCAGGAAGCCATGGCCTTGAACCCGTTTGATCAAGCGCTGTTCGTGTTCGGTAATCGCCAGCGCGATAAAGTGAAGCTGCTGTTCTGGGAACGTAACGGCTTTGTGGTGTGGTACAAGCGCTTGGAGCGTGAGCGGTTTAAATGGCCAACGCACCTGAAGGACGAGACAGTGACGCTAACGGGTCAAGAACTTAACTGGTTGCTGGATGGCTATAACCTGAAGGCTATGCAGCCTCACAAAGCGTTGGATTTTCAGCGGGTTGGATAGCCGTAGCGCTCTTGTTTTAGGGGCGTTTTTGGTAAGCTATGCGATATGAAAAACGCCGCTTCCTCCTCACCGACGGTTACCCAGCTTGAGCGCAAGCTGGCCGCTGCTGACGCTGAAAATGCGCGGCTGTTGGCGTTGATGGAGAAAAAGGAAGCGCAGTGGGAGGCTACCAAACAGTCGCTGTTTGAGCAGTTCCGGCTTGCCCTGGAGCGTCAGTTCGGTCCTTCCACCGAAAAGTACCGTGTCGACCAGCGGGATCTGCTGATCAATGAAGCGGAAGTGGCGGTGGACGAGGAAGATGCAGCGGGTAGCGACGCCACCGCTGATGACGCGACGATCGACACCGCTACGCCTGCTAAGCGTCGCACGCGCGGTGGGCGTGTTGCGCTACCGCTAGAGCTGCCGCGTGTTGAGGTCATCCATGAACTGCCCGACGAGGCGCGCCACTGCCCCGATGACGGCACCGCGCTGAAGGTGATCGGTGAAGAGGTCAGTGAGGAGTTGCATGTGGTGCCCGCCCGGATCGAGGTGATCCGTCATGTGCGACGCAAATATGCCTGCCCGCTGTGCGAAGAGGGCGTTAACACCGCCCCAGCGCCGGCCAAGCTGTTGCCCAAGAGCAATGCCAGCGCCACGCTGCTCGCCTATATCGCGACGGCTAAATACCAGGACGCGCTACCGCTTTATCGGCAAAGCCAGATCTTTGCCCGCCATGGCGCCGAGATCCCCCGCAACACCTTGGCACGCTGGATGGTGCAGGCGGGAGAACGCATAGCTCCGCTGATCGAGACATTACGCCAGCATCTGCTGACCGCTCCCTTGATCCATATGGATGAGACCACCCTCCAGGTTAATCAAGAAGCGGATCGTGCCGCCAGTGCGACGTCGTATGTGTGGGTGCAGCGCGGTGGCCCGCCGGGCCAGCAGGTGGTCTTGTTCGACTACGCGGCCAGCCGCGCCGGACGGGTGCCCGTTGATCTGCTAGGCGACTATGCGGGGCGCTTAATCACCGATGGCTATGAAGGCTACGCCGAGGTCGTGCGCCGCAATGGGATCACCCATGCGGGCTGCTGGGCGCATGCCCGGCGTAAGTTCGTCGAAGCCCAGAAGGTGCAGCCCAAAGGCAAGACTGGCAAAGCGGACTGGGCACTCAATCAGATCCGAAAGCTGTATGGCGTGGAAAAACAGGCGAAGGCCCTTGACCCCGAGGTGCGTCACGCACTGCGTGAACAGAAGAGCCGCCCACTGATCAATCAACTACGCACCTGGCTCGACAAGTCACTGGCCCAGGTGCTGCCCAAAAGTGTGCTGGGTAAAGCCCTGCACTACCTGGATAACCAGTGGTTCCGCCTGACCCGGTTCCTGGACGATGGCCTGATCCCGCTGGATAACAATCCGGCGGAGAACGCCATCCGTCCGTTCGTCATCGGCCGTAAAAACTGGCTGTTCAGCCATACTCCGAGCGGCGCTCATGCCAGCGCGGCGATCTACAGCCTGATCGAAACCGCCAAAGCCAATGGTCTCTCGCCTTACGACTACTTACAGTATGTCTTCGCGACCCTGCCCACCCTCGACGATGATGATCTCAACACGCTGCTACCCTGGCAGTGGAAAGAGACATTACCGGTCTAAGCGACATCTGCCTAGATGTGGTTAGTGGCTCGCTTACCGTTATCCATTCCCCATCCTGTTAGTGCAATCAATACCAGCAGCACGGCTTGGGCAATGAAAGCGTAACCGGCATAGCCCCCGGCCCAGTTGAGTTCTGCATAGCGCTGAATGAAAAACGCGACGGCGACAAAGGCCCAGAGTGGGGCAGGTAGCAGGCAGGTGATTCGCGTGCGGTGTTTCAGCGCCAGCACAAGGGTGGCGGCGCCCAAGGTGAGGGTAAGCAGGTGCAGCGGCCAGAAGGTTTCTCCCATTCTCTCCAGCAGGCGAAAGTAAACCTCTGCCGTGAAGGGAATAAAGTCCTGAAGCTGGTAGCTCGTCCACTCGTTCATAGCGACTCGATATAGGCGGCCATCCGCTGCCGGGCATCGGGCGAGGGCATGGGGGTGTGGCCAGCGCGCATGTTCTCGCGCATGTTCTCGCGCATGTGCTCGACCTGGGTGGTGGCGGGTATCGCGCATGTTATCGCCGGGTGGCTGACGATAAACTTCAGCAGGAAGTCCGCCCAGGTTGTACAGCCGCATTCTGCCTGCGCCCATTCGGGCAATGGCACATTACGACGCTTGAGGTGCTTGATCAGGCTGCCGCCATCGTATGGCCGATTGGCGATCACGCCGATGCCCCGTTCTTCTGCCAGGGGCAGTAGCCGGTTTTCGGCTTCTCGGTGGGTGATGTTGTAGGTGAGCTGAACGAAGTCGATGTCCTCTGACGTCATGATCTGCTCGATCTCGCTATGGCGGCGCCCGTGCGAGGTGGTGATGCCGACATGGCGAATAATGCCTTCGGCTTTCATCTCCTGCAGCGCTGCCAGGTGCTCGCGCCAATCGGTCAGGTTGTGTACCTGCACCAGATCGAACTGCTCCACCTTCCAGCGCTCTTTAAGCTCGGCCACCTGCTCGCGGGCGGAACCACCGGCCGGACTCCAGACTTTCTCTGCGGCAAACAGGCTCTCGGGTGTGCCGAGCGCTTGCAAGGCATAGCCCATCACATCCGGCGCCGAGCCATACATGGGCGAAGAGTCGATCAGGCCACCGCCATGCTCGAAGAATGCCTTTACCACCTCGGTACGGGCATCGAGCAACTGTGGGTCGTTGCCGACATTGAACGTGCGCCAGGTGCCCATGCCGATAACGGGCAGCGTTTTGTCAGTGCTCGCAAAAGCCTTCTGGCGCATCCTGTCTTTGTTGGCAAAAAGTGATGCGGTTGGGAGTGTCATGGCAGCGAGCGTGGCGCCGATGAGCGTAAGGCTTTGCCTGCGCGTGATGCGATGTTTGATGGGAAGGTTCATAGCGGTCGCTCCTTCAAATTTTTTTGAATCGGCACCGTGGCCGCCAACACCAGCACGAAGCATGTCAGCACAAATACCTTATTCACAAACCAGTTGGTGCGCCAGATCGACCACTCAGGGTCGGCGAGAAAACGGTCGAACAGGGTACTGATGATAAGGATTTCAATGACGGACATACCTACCGCCAGTGCACGCGTATAGCGGGGCCGTTCGAGCAGCGACCAGCCTAGCCAAACGTGCGCCAGTGGCCATAGATCCCAATAGATATACCGCGCCCAGGGCTCGCCGTAGGCCAGCGCGTAACCCACAGGGAACAGGTATTTGATGAACAGCGTCCACGCCGCGAGGATAAACAGCAGGTGGCCGAGGAAGCTGATCCAGCCATTGGGTTTCGGGGCGGGCAGTGACATGACAGCGCTCCTGTCCTAGTCCGTTAATCCTAGTCCGTTAATGGCTCGTCCTCACACCATCTGCAAAGACTGCTTACGCGTTGGCGAGGGGTAGGCGGCGTCGATTTGTGCCAGATCATCTTCGTCGAGTCTGACCTTATCTGCCTTGGCGTTCTGTTTGAGGTGCTCCAGATTCACGGCTTTAGGAATAGCAATCACACCGGGGTGGCGCAGCGCCCAGGCAAGCGCGACTTGCGCGGGGGTGGCGCTATGTTTGTCGGCGATGCGTTGCAGGGCGGCGTCATGCAGTAGCGCGCCGCCTTGCCCGATGGGGCAGTAGGCCATGAGCGGCATGTTGTGTTGTGCTTGCCAGGGCAGCAGGTCGTATTCAATGCCGCGTGCTTCGGGGTTGTAGAGCACTTGATTGGTGGCGCAAGCAGGCGCGTCGAGCTCAGCTAAGTCGTCAACGTCAAAGTTCGACACGCCCCAGCGCAGAATCTTGCCCTGCTCGCGCAGCCGTTCGAAGGCCTCGACCGTTTCGCTCAGCGGGTACTGGCCGCGCCAATGCAGCAGGTAGAGATCGATCGTATCGGTGCCCAATCGGCGCAGGCTGCGCTCGCAGGCGGCTTGAACACCCTGGGTGCTGGCGTTGTGGGGGTAAACCTTGCTGACGAGATACACCTCGTCGCGCCGGTCACGGATTGCTTGGCCAACGACTTCTTCGGCGCCGCCCTCGGCATACATCTCGGCGGTATCGATCAGCGTCATGCCCAGATCCAGCCCTTCACGCAGCGCTCTGACCTCAGCCTGCCGCTGCCCGGCATCCTCGCCCATGTGCCAGGTACCCTGGCCTATACGGGGTACGCTGTCTCCGCCTAGTTCGATCGTCTGCATATCTCACTCTCCTAGTGTATTTCCTGCTGTGATGCTGTTCTGGCTACCCAAGGCAATCGCCGTTCATGGACCAAGCGTAGACGATCCGTATCGAAAGCCGCCCCATTTGAGCAGCATATCGGTGATTTTACTGGCTCTATTACGCGTCGTACATCTCCAGCGGTATTATCGAAACGGGCCGCTATACTGCCAAATACCCCTATGAAACGTTGGCGAAGAACGACCCATTGGAGGCGTGACAGCGGGCGCCTAGCCCACTGATCCTCAAAAGGAGGCTCACGTGTCAGAACAACATAAAGCTCATATTGCAGCTTTTCTCGACCGCGTTCTCACAGCCGGTGAGATTTTTGCTACTGGCGAGTACTTTCATGACGATATGGTGGAAGAGGTTCCGTTTCCGGGTCAGGGGCCAGGCCTTGCAGGGCTCATGGAAACGCTAGCTGGGCTGCGAACCGCCTTCCCAGATATGCGCTGGCGCGTCGAGGAGCAGATTGCAGAAGATAGCCGCGTCTTAACACGCTTCGTTTGGGAAGGAACTCAACGAGGGGAGTTCCTGGGAATACCACCGACTCACCGTGCCGTCAGCGTGTGGGGCATGGTCATTGATCAGTTTGAAGGGGAGAAGGTGAAGTCCACCCGCATTCTTATGGATACGATGGGCTTAATGCAGCAGCTTGGGGTTTTACCCGGTGCGCCTTAACAAGGTGACGACCCTGCAGCGTAACCGCCTTTAACATCTCGTATAGGAATCCAAGAAATGAATTCTGACATCGTTGCGGAAGCTGATCGTGCCACCCTTGATGGACGATGAACTCAATGAGATTTTCAGCTAATCTCGATTAACGCAGACGTAACGCAAGCAGAGGATTGAATGGCCATCGCTAACACCCCCAGCCCACCTTATTACGCGGTAATTTTCAGCTCTGTGCGCACCGAGGGAGATAATGGCTACGGGGCCATGGCTGACAGAATGCTGGCGCTGGCTGCCGAGCAGGAAGGCTTTCTGGGTATTGAGTCAGCGCGTGAGGAGGTGGGTATCACCGTTTCGTACTGGGCAAGCGAGGAAGCCATCAAGCAGTGGAAGCAGAACGCTGAGCATCTTGAAGCCCAGCGCCTGGGGCACAAAGCGTGGTACGCCGAATTTAAAGTCCGTGTTGCCAAGGTCGAGCGGGCTTATGGCATCTAGTGATTCTTTTCCAGCGCTAAATAGTGCTCGATACCTGAGATCTGGTCTTCCGCGTGGTGGTTGACGTAGAGCACGGTGGTTTCTGAGCCTTGGCAGATTTTTTCGATTAGAGCGAGGACGAGTTGGCGGTTGATGTCGTCCAGGCCAAGGCAAGGTTCATCTAGAATCAGCAGGGGCGGATGTTTGACCATGGCACGGGCAATGAGCAGCAGGCGCTGGTCGCCGTAAGAGAGCTTGTTGAACGGCTGGTCGGCGCGGTCTCTCATGCCGAGTAGTTCTAGCCACTGGTCGGCAATTTTTTTCTGGCTGTCGGTGGACTTGGTGTACATGCCGATGCTGTCGTAGAAGCCGGAAATAATCACGTTTTTGCAGCTGGTGCTCACCCGATATTCCCACTGCAGGTTAGTGGAGACATAGCCGATAAACTGTTTAATCTGCCAGATGCTTTCGCCGTTACCACGCTGGAAACCAAACACGAAAATATCGTTGGTATAGCACTGCGGATGGTCGCCGGTGATCAGCGATAAAACGCAGGTTTTGCCGCTACCGTTAGGCCCACTCAACTGCCAATGCTGGCCCCGTTCTATCGTCCAATCGAGCTTATCGACAATCACCGTGTCGCCGTACTGGATGGTCGCTTGGGTTAGTTTGACTAAGGGTTGGCTCGGGTCGAGAGCGGGGAGCTTATGGGTGGGGTCGGCCTCCGGCACGCTTAGATCGGTGGTCTTTAAATGCAGTAATTGGTACAGCTCATTGAAGGCAGCGTCGTCCTGGCGGTCTACCGTGAGCTTCAGGCGGCCTTTGTCTCCACGCTCTTTATTCCCCCGTTCTTTATCCCCACGTTCTTTATCTAGATAGGCCACATGGGTGATGAAGTCCGGCATTTCATCAAAGCGGTTCAGCACCATGACCATGGGAACGGTGTCGATGAGTGAGGCTAGGTGTGCTTGGAGCATGGCGAGGGTGTCGACATCCAAGCCATCGAACGGTTCGTCTAAAATAAGTAAATCAGGCTGGTTGGCCAGTGCGCGAATCAGCATGACTTTACGGGTTTCGCCGGTGGAAAGTTTGCGAAACGCACGATCGAGCAGTTTGCTTAGGCCAAATTTTTCGACCAGGGAGTGGGCAAGTTCAGTGTTTTGGCAGTGGTCAAAAATCATTTCACTGACGGGGGTGCCGAGAGAAATGACGTCCATAATGTCGGCGTCGTCTTTTTTCAGCTCTTGGGCGATGAGCTCCGCCTGGACTTCAAAAGAGACGATTTCAACATTGTTGGGAAGGCCTTGAATGCTTCCGCTCTGGATGTCGCCAATGCCCGCGAGCGCAGCCGCTAGGGCGGATTTACCCGCGCCATTGGGGCCAGTGATAACCCAGTGTTGTTCTGGTGTAATGGTCCAATCAATCTCGCTTAGCGTGAAGCGATCATCAAAGCTGACCGTCGCTTTTGATAGGTGGATACGGTTTTGGTGAATATCGTCTAGGCGGGTTAACGAATCCATTACTCTCTTCCTTACGCTGTTCGAGGAACAAAAAAGCCGAGCATATCGTGATGATATCTCGGCTTTTTTTGGCGGCCTAGGTGTTGAAGACCTGAACGTCTATCGGTTAATCAGGCGATTAAACGATTTTTTTCATGTCAGCCATGTAGCCACGAAGAACCGAGCCAACCGCTTCTACGGGGTGTGAGCGAAGGGCGGTGTTAACTTCGATCAGGCGTGCGTTATCAACGCCGTTGTCGTCTAGCGAAAGGCCTTTACCGATCACGTCGGATTTGATGCCTTTCATAAAGTCTGCCAACAGCGGCACGCAGGCGTGGTTGTAGAGGTAGCAACCGTATTCCGCAGTATCCGAAATAGTAGCGTTCATTTCGTACAACTTCTTACGCGCGATGGTGTTCGCGATAAGCGGCGTTTCGTGTAGCGACTCGTAGTAAGCAGACTCAGCGATGATGCCCGCTGCTGTCATGGTTTCGAAAGCAAGCTCAACGCCAGCTTTCACCATAGCGACCATCAAAATACCGTTGTCGAAGAACTCTTGTTCAGTGATTTCGACATCGCCAGCGGGTGTTTTCTCGAAGTTGGTTTCAGCGGTTTCGGCGCGCCATTTTAGTAAGTTAGCGTCATCGTTCGCCCAGTCTTCCATCATTGTCTTAGAGAAGTGGCCGCTCATGATGTCGTCTTGGTGCTTGTTGTACAGCGGACGCATGATCTCTTTTAACTCTTCAGAAAGATCGAACGCTTTGATCTTCGCTGGGTTAGAAAGACGATCTAGCATGTTCGTTACGCCGCCGTACTTCAGCGCTTCGGTGACGGTTTCCCAGCCGTATTGAATCAAACGTGAGGCGTAGCCCGGGTCGATACCTTCTTCGATCATCTTGTCGAAGCACAGCAGTGAGCCCGTTTGCAGCATGCCGCACAGGATCGTTTGCTCACCCATCAGGTCGGATTTCACTTCCGCGATGAAAGAGGACATCAGCACGCCCGCTTTGTGGCCGCCAGTACCCACCGCGTAGGCTTTTGCCAGCGCAAGGCCTTCGCCTTTGGGGTCGTTGTCTTCGTGAACAGCGATCAAGGTGGGAACGCCGAAACCACGCACGTATTCAGCGCGAACTTCAGAGCCTGGGCACTTCGGTGCCACCATGATGACGGTTAAGTCGTCGCGAACTTTCATGCCTTCTTCTACGATGTTGAAACCGTGAGAGTAAGACAGGCAGGCGCCTTCCTTCATCAGCGGCATCACCGTGTTCACTACCGAGGTGTGCTGCTTATCGGGGGTGAGGTTCAACACAACGTCTGCAGTGGGGATCAGTTCTTCGTAAGTACCTACCACAAAACCGTTTTCAGAAGCATTTTTCCAGGACTGGCGCTTTTGCTCAATGGCTTCCGGGCGCAGTGCGTAAGAAACGTCCAGGCCGCTGTCGCGTAGGTTCAAACCTTGGTTAAGGCCTTGTGCGCCACAGCCGATAACCACCATTTTTTTGCCTTTCAGCGCTTCGACGCCGTCAGCAAACTCAACGGTGTGCATGAAGCGGCATTGTGCTAGCTGAGCCAATTGCTCGCGAAGCGGTAAGGTATTGAAATAGTTAGCCATCGTTAACATCCTAATTTTATGATCAATGTGTCGATGTAAGGTACACCGATATTAAAAAGGGTGACACCGTCGCTAGGGGTGAGCGCTAGCGCCATGTCTGTAAGAGCATGTCTTTAAGAGCATGTGAGTAGGGCTAATGTATACAAGTACGACTCTTTCTTAAATTGATATATTTGCAATAACATGTCCCATTTTTAGCAACGGTCGGTTAGTATTCGGATATTGCCATGAGCGCAGTCGCGGAGCGCCGATTTTATTATGAATATTAAACTGTTAAAGCAATTCCTCGCCCTGGCAGAAACGCTGCATTTCGGGCGCGCCAGCGATGAGTGCCATATCAGCATTTCTGCGCTGTCGCGCAATATTCGTCATTTAGAAGACGAGCTGGGTGTGCCGTTGTTTAATCGCGACAATCGAACCGTGGTGTTGACCCAGGAAGGCCAGAAATTTCTTAAATACGCGCGCGATACCAGCAGCCAGTGGAACTTGATCCGCCATGAGTTAACCGACAACGCTGATCAATTAAGCGGTGAAATCAGCTTGTACGGTTCCGTCACCGCTAGCTACAGTTTTCTATACGAGCTGCTGCGCCGCTTTCGTATTGCCTATCCTGCAATTGAAATAAAGCTGCGCACGGGGGACCCGGAACACGCGATTGCGCATGTGCTGGATGGTAAAGAAGACCTCAGCATCGCGGCACGCCCCGCCAACCTACCTCGGGGGTTAGCCTTTAAGCCCATTGCGACGTCGCCTTTGTTATTTATTGCGCCGCTTGAGCAGCAAGTGCCGAACGTTCCCACGACTTCGCCAACCGCATCGGAAGAGTGGGCGAGTATCCCAATGATCTTATCGGAGAGCGGTGTCTCAAGAGCGCGTGTAGACGAATGGTTTCGCCAACGCGATATTGCCCCGCGCATTTATGCACAGGTAACGGGAAATGAGGCGATTGTGAGTATGGTGAGCTTGGGCTTCGGCATTGGCGTGGTGCCAAAAATTGTGCTCGATAACAGCCCATTGGTGGATCGTATTCGGGTGCTCGACGTGACGCCGGAGCTGGAACCCTACGATATTGGCTTGTTTACGTTGAAGAAAAACTTAAAAAATCCGCTGGTCGATGCTTTTTGGAGCTTGATGTAGGCCTATAAGTCACGGCAGTCCTTTGCCGCACTTATTTCCCCTACTACTTGCTCATCTATGAATAGCTATGTCACACCAGCTCACGCTTATCACGTCGTGCAATGCGGATGTCTTTGACGGTGGCGATGCCGATGATCGCGAATATGGCGAGTGATATTAACGGCCAGATCAGTACGTATAACGCCAAGATAAAGGTTTGCATGGGCTTTCCTATTGTCTGGCTGGTGCGCTTGGCGCACCAGCGGATGAAGTGATTCTAGCGTGACGCTGGGCTTAGCCTTGAGTCGCAGGCTTGGCCGGGTCGTAGTTGATCACTTTTTGATTAATCTGCGTGAAGTCGAACTTATTGGAACTCATCAGGCTGACGCCGATACAGACAATGGTGCTGACGCCGTAGGCCATTAAGGAAGCCAGTAGCACCGTGTAGTCCCGCAGGAATCCGACGCAGAAGTAGGCCAGCACAATGGCGCAGAGTGCACCGAAGATCACACCCACCCGGCGTCCGCAGAACCCGAAGGCCATCAAGCCGAGCACCACACCACCGCCGACGGCGGCGAGTAGTTCAAACAGCCCCGCAATGACGCCTATCATCGGTACTAGCTCGAATCGTGCGACGCAGAACATCAGCAGGCCTGCGACTACCGCGGCGGTAAAGGCCGTATTGGTGACCCGGCTCCAGAAACAGCTGGCGATGACCGGGAACACAATCGCGCCCCAGAGAGCACCAACAAAGACCAGCATGATCAGAATATCCATTGAGAAGCTGGCGAGAATCACCCCAATCAGCGTCGCAACGATCATGGTCAGTCGGCCGATAAACAGCATCTTGGTCGGGTCGGGCTTATTTTTGGCGATGTTCTTGCCGTACACATCGGCCATTACAATCGCGGACATGGCGGAGAGATCCGAGTCCGCGGTAGAGGAGAGCGAACCGATTACCAGAATAAAGAACAGCCCGATAAACACCGGCGAGAGGTACATCGAAACCATCTGCGGGATCAGGTTGTTCATGTCGCCATCAATCGGCTCCATGCCGGTCATCAGTGCCATCAAACCAATCATGCCAAGGCCAATCACGATCGCACCGTAACCAATGGTTGCGGTGATAAAGGTCGGTTTGATGTGGTCTTCACGCACGGCAAATAGCCGCTGTGAGATAGTCTGGTTGCCAATCGCGTAAGCCAGCACCGCCACAAAGAAGGGCGCGCCTTGATTGAGGATCGCATCCATCGAGAACAGGTTGGCTTGCTCTGGCGTAAGGAGACTCATGCCATCTGACAGCGTTTCCGGGCCGCCGAGGGCGAACATCACCGCTGGAATAATTAGAATGGCCACGGCCATCATCGCCATTAGCTGGGCGAAATCCGTCAGCACCGAAGCGCGGAAACCTGACCACAGCGTATAGGAGAGCACCCCGACCCCGGCAATCACTACACCGGCCTGGAACGAGAGGGGCGAAAGCACCGAGACCAGCGCGCCGGAAGCCGTAAAGTTCACCATCAGACTGATGATGCTGCCCAGAATGTTGGAGGAGGCGAGAATTAACTGGCTGGAAGAGCCATGGCGGGCGTGGATCAGCTCACCGAGGGTGTGGGCGTTGGGCGCCAGTTTGCGAAAGCGACGGCCAAAGGGGTAGATGAACAGAATCATCAATGCGCCCCACAGCCCGTAATGCAAAGGGCCGGAAATGCCGTAGGTGTAACCCGAGGTGGCCGCGCCGTAGAACGAGGCCGCCCAGATCCAAGTGGCGGTCATGCTGGCAGCGCCAAGGCCAAAACCGATCTGGTGATTGGACACCATGAAGGCGTCGGTATTCTCCTTTTTCTTCTTGATCAGCAGGGTGAGCAGGTAAGTGCCGCCATAAAAAGCCGCCAGCAAGGCGAGGACAGTCAGGGTCGAGAATTGATAGAAATTTTCGTCGTTCATTGAATACCCATAGGCTTTGCAGCCCTAGCATCCTAAATAGCAACCACAGTTCCCTTTACGGAGTGGCGGCGACAGGACGTAAGTAAAAAACAGAACATCTTTCTAGGTATGTCTGTAGCGAGATGAGACTGCGGTTGGCAGCCTGGTAGAGCAAATGTCAGGCGTTGGAAACGCCTTAATAGAGGGGCCGGATAAACGCGCGCAACAAGCTGCAACAAAGCGCTAGGAGGATCAATCCGGATGGCTACCCTACTCCCTAATGCTTGAACAGTACAGGTAGATGCGCTAACGAGCTGGGTGAGTAGGAAGCTTGGAGGGGAGGGGGTTATTCAAAAAAACGCGGTGTGTTCTGCCAATACCGCTAAGCCAATACCAATCAATACGACGCCGCCAATCAACTCCGCCCAGTGGCCAACAAACTTGCCGAGTTTGTGTCCCAGGAAGGTGCCCATGGAAGCCATGACGGTGGTAGCTAGGCCAATTGCTAAGCTGGTGGCGATAATGTTGGCATCAATAAACGCAAGGCTGGCGCCCACGGCCATGGCATCAATACTGGTCGCCGTGGCGGTTAACACTAATAACCAGAGTGTTTGTTTGCGCTGTTCTATCTTGTCGTCTTTCTTGAGCCCGGCATACATCATATGCAGACCAATAATCGAGAGCAGCGTAAAGGCCACCCAGTGATCCCAGGCCTGCACATACTGCTGCGATGCCTTACCCGCCGCCCAGCCAAGTACCGGTGTTATTGCTTCAATCACGCCAAATACCAAACCAATACCGATAGCATGCCGGAAACGGGGCTTTTTCAGCTCGGCGCCTTTGCTGATAGAGGCCGCAAAGGCGTCTGCCGACATGGAAACGGCCAGGAATAGCAGGGTGATAGGCGTCATAAAATATGAACTCGCTCGCTGAAAAAAGTACCGCGCAGAACCCCGTCAGTATGGAAGTAGAAAACATACTTGAGTTTAATCGTCGGGTATTTAATAGCGCTGAATCCTATCAGCTTTTAATAAACAAACAAGGTGGTTTTATAAAAATAAAGTTTGAAATAGCGAACTAATATAGCCTTGGCTAACAATGTGTCCAATAGCTGATTTTGTTGCTTTTTTTAATATTGTATCTACTTTGGTTAATAGGCTCGGTTTTTTAATGTTTAAGATAGTGTTGATTATTTTGTGGGTTTTAAATCATGGCTTAAATGTTTAGATAGACGGCCATGTTTGGTTGTTTAAGCTAATAAGGTTAAGTGCTGTTATTTAGCTGCTCGCTGTCCAAGCACTTGGTCGTCACCGCCGGGCAGACAAAATCATGCTTCACCATTGGGTGCTCGTGTTACAGTATGTACGCACTGAATTTCCGCCGGTATTCGCTAGCATGCTGAGTATGGTTGAAACAGTGCTATTAAGTGAAAGTCCCCATGAAGCGGGCATTTTCTTGATCTTTTCTGCTGTTACTTTGAGCTAAATAAGTAGAGATTAATATGCGATTAGCGGCGTTTATTCGGGCTGAAATTGAGGCGATTCTGCTTGATTGGGAACGATTTTCTAAGACCCTCTATCATGCTAAGAATATGGACAGGGAGAGTCTGCGCGATCATGCCAAGGAAATGCTGTTGGCGATTGCCGCTGATATCGATTCACCTCAGGATGAGTCCGCACAGGCTGCTAAATCGAAAGGGGGCACACCAAAGGGCGAGGAGGAGACCTGGGCAGAAGTGCACGGTGGGGACCGGCAGAATAGCGGCTTCACCGTTATTGAAACGGTATCTGAGTTTCGGGCGCTGCGCGCGAGCGTGGTGTCGCACTGGAGTAAAGCGCACCCAACGCTTGCGGGCCAACGGCTTGAAGATCTCACCCGTTTCCATGAAGCGATAGACCAGGCCGTCGCAGAGTCATTGGAGCAGTACGCTACCGAAAAAGAGATGGAAACACGCCTGTTCGGTGCCATTCTGCTCGCATCCCCAGACCCAATTTATGTATTGGATCTCGACGGTCGGTTTATCTATGCCAATAAGGCCACTGCCGATTTGTTCGCGATGGCGCCTGAGGCGATTATTGGTAAATCCACATTTGACCTTGGCTTTTCCTTTGCCTCTGACTTTCAGCGCAATTTGGATAAGGTCATTGCTGAACAGACTACTTTTCGCGGTAAGTTTGCCCATACCTTTGCTTCTGGCCAGGGTGAGCGGTTCGAGTATCTACTTGCCCCTGTGCTTGATGAGCAACAAGACACTGAAGCGACGGTGTGCATTTCCCGCGATATTACTGAGCAGGCCATTGCGGAAGAGAAAGCATGGCATAACGCCCACTATGACCTTTTGACCGGCTTGCCGAACCGGCGCCTTTTTCTGGACCGGTTGGAACAGGAAATCAAACATGCCAAGCGCCGTAGTCGGCCTCTTGCGCTGCTCTTTATGGATCTCGATGGCTTTAAAGACGTCAACGACTCGCTTGGCCATGAAGCGGGTGACCGCATACTGTCTGATGTGGCGGAACGCCTTGCCGACTGTGTGCGAGCCAACGATACGGTTGCACGTCTAGGTGGGGATGAATTTACCGTGATTCTCACCGGCGCCGAGCAGCGCAAAGATGTAGAACTTGTGGCGCAGACGATCATCGATGCCCTGGCGATGCCATTTCACATGGGGCAACAGCGCATTCAGATTTCCGTCAGCATTGGGATCGCGTTTTATCCTGGCGCCGCCTCCTCTCCCGATGCGTTGTTGGAAGCCGCGGATCAGGCGATGTATCAAGCCAAAAAAGCTGGTTCTAATCAGATGTGTTTTTACGACACGTTCGATAAAACAGGTGCCGATGCAGCCAACGTTTGCCTGCATAGTGAGTTTGCTTCCCCATCAACTGCGTTAGATACCCATAACGCTGCCGACTAAGCGGGCAGCGGTGCTGCTCCGGCTGCACGCAACTGGCTAACATCTGCCCGCGGTGGGGCTCCAAACATGCGGCTATATTCGCGGCTGAAGTGGGAAGGGCTTTCATAACCTACCCGGTAGCTTGCGGTGGCTGCTTCCAACCCTTCGGCCAGCATGAGCCGCCGCGCTTCGTGCAGGCGTAGCTTCTTTTGAAACTGTAGCGGCGACATACGGGTGACTTGCCGGAAGCTGTGGTACAGGGTTGATTCGCTCATATTAGCGACTGCCGCCAGCTCGCGGATTTTTAGCGGCTGGGCGTAGTGTTCATTAAGGGCGTAGATGACCCGCGCAATGCGGTTAGCCTGGGAGTCCGAGGCGGTAAACCGACGCATGTGAGGCCCCATTGCACCCATCAGTGCCCGATAGATCAGCTCACGACGGGCCAGGGGCGAAAGCACCTTAATATCTTCAGGAGCGTCGAGCAGGCTTAAAAGTCGGTAAAGCGCGCTCTGCATACGTGAATCCATCGGGGCCGACTTTAAGCCGCAGTCCATCTCGGGGCAGATAGTGTCATTCCCCGCGGGCGGCGCTGTGTCGCCCAGTTCCAGTATCAGTCCCGCTACCTCCTGAGGATTCACCGACACCTTTACCGCCAAGTAGGGGCGTTCGGGAGTCGCATGGTCAATCCTGCCTACCACCGGTAGATGAACGGCGCTCGCCATGTAGCTGGGGCCGGTGTAGACGATCTCCTTGTCACCCAGTAGCACGGTCTTGCTGCCCTGAATGACAAAGCACAGGCATGGCTCGTATACGGCACAGTGAAAGCTGGTGGGGGCGTCAGCACGCACGAGTTGCACTTCGGCAATCGCCGTATCCTGGAGCTCTTCCAAGGGCGTCCAACGGCGGGCAATTTGGCTCAGCTGCTGGGGCAGGCTGTCGCTGAAATGGGCGATCTGCTCAGGCACGATAACGGTCAATGGCTCTCCTCCCTAATAGCTCGAAGTATATGCTTTCGCTTCACCAATCGAATGCTTTTTCATGTGTTTTTGCAGGTTCAGGCAAGCACCTCGCAGAAACCGGCAATCCACACTGAGTGTCATCAGTCCTTCATCAAGCTCAGGCGCGGAAATAACGCTTTATCTTGAGTCGCCCGCCTTGTTAATGCTTTCAACCGCCACGGCAGAATTAGGCAATCTTCCCGCAGAAACCCGCTACCTCGAATGCGTTCGCGTCGCCTATGGTGAGTAACGTCCGGTTGACAGTAAGGCACTGCTCAATCATGCCAGCCCATTCAGCCCTCCTGATAACAATAAATGACTGTCGATTCTGACGTTGTTTAAACGACTAGTTAATCGTCAACCGCCTGCGCGGTGCGCAATGTACAACGAACGCTGCTATCGGTTTTCGGTAGCCATTGGAGCAAGTGATCATGGGAAGTCTGTCTCAAAGAACCCGTTTTGTAAGCAGCCGGGCGGTGATTCTGTTCCTGCTACTAACGGCCTTGTTGACCGGGTGCGAGGCCAAGAGTGAGGAGGCAGCAGCGCCTGCTTCACCGCCGCCGCCGGAAGTCGACGTCGCGGAAATCGTCGCTCGGCCGGTGGTCTTGAGCGAGTCGTTTACCGGGCGGGTGGAAGCGGCTGAAACGGTTGCGTTAAGAGCCCGGGTGAGTGGCTATATTCAGGAAGTGGCGTTTGAAGAGGGAGAACTGGTCGAGCAGGGGGACCTGCTGTTCCTGATCGATCAGCGGCCTTACCAGGCCCGTGTTGGCGCCGCCCAGGCGGACCTTGCTCAGGCCAAGAGCCAGCTGGCTCAAGCTGGCAGCGAAGCCGAGCGTGCCAGGGTATTGCTGGGGCGTCAGGCCATTTCCCAAGAGGTGCATGACCAGCGTCAAGCGGCACTGAATAATACTCGCGCCATGGTGGATGCCGCCGAGGCAGCGTTAGATACCGCCGAGCTAGACCTGGAATACACTCGCATTACGGCGCCGGTTAGTGGTCGTGCCGGTCGGACAATGGTAACCCGCGGCAATCTGGCCAATGCCGATCAGAGCCTGCTGACCACGCTGGTAAGCATTGATCCAGTACACGTTTACTTTGAGGCGGATGAGCAGGCCGCGTTTGCCAGCCAGACACTCTTGACCGTTGGCGCGACGAATAGCCTGACAATCGAGCTGGGCGGCGACCCCCAGCGGCTGTACACGGGCACCCTGGACTTTATCGACAATCGCTTAAACCCCAATACGGGCACTCTGCAATTCCGGGCGGTGCTGGCCAACCCGGAGGGCCGCATTCGGCCTGGAGAGTTTGCACGGGTCGAAATGCCGGTCGCTCGTTTAGAGCAAGCATTACTGGTAGACCGCAAGGCAGTGCTGACTAATCAGGATCGCCGCTACGTCTATGTCGTCAATGAGAATAACCAGGCAGAGCAGCGCCAGGTAACCACAGGGCGGCAGGTGGCAGAACGAACAGTCATCACCGAAGGGCTTCAAGCGGGTGATCGAGTGATCGTCAATGGCGTGCAAAAAGTGTTCTTCCCCGGAATGGAAGTGAGCCCGCAAAGCGTAGCGGCCGCCCCAGCGGCTGATGCCCCTATTTCCGACGATCAGCCCACCATTGCGGCCAGGGAGGAGTAAACCGCCATGAATTTCTCCCGTTTCTTCGTGGACCGACCAATTTTTGCGGCGGTGCTGTCGATCATCATTCTTGCGGTGGGGCTGATCTCCATTCCCAATCTGCCCATCAGCGAGTACCCAGATGTAGTGCCGCCCTCCGTGGTGGTGAGGACGGTTTACCCCGGCGCCAACCCGAAGGAGATCGCCGAGACCGTGGCGACGCCGTTGGAAGAAGCCATCAATGGCGTCGAGGACATGATGTACCTCAAGTCTGTTGCGGGTTCTGATGGCGTGCTGCAAATGACCATCACCTTCCGTCCCGGCACCGATGCTGAGCAGGCTGCCGTTCGCGTACAGAACCGCGTTAGCCAGGCCGAGGCTCGGTTGCCGGAAGCCGTGCGTCGTCAAGGTGTCACTACCCAGAAACAGTCGCCGACGTTTCTGATGGTCGTTCACCTAACCTCGCCCAGCGGTGAATATGACACCCTTTATTTGCGCAACTATGTGCGGCTGAATGTCCGCGACCGTCTCGCCCGGCTCGAAGGGATTGGAGATGCGCAAATCTTCGGCGGGGGGGACTACGCCATGCGGGCGTGGCTGGATCCCGATCGGATCGCTGCCCGTGGCCTGACGGCCAGCGATGTAGTTGGGGCTATGCGAGAGCAGAACGTCCAGGTGTCCGCCGGGCAGTTGGGAGCCGAACCCATCGCGGATAGTGATTTTCTCACCCTGATTAACGCCCGTGGGCGGCTTGAAACGGTGGAAGAGTTTGGTGACATCGTGCTGAGCCGCGGCGAGGGCGGCGAGATACTCAGGCTTGCGGATGTGGCCCGGCTGGAAATGGGCGCCGGGGACTATACGCTGCGCTCGCAGTTGGACGGCAACAACGCGGTGGGGGTGGGAATATTCCAGGCACCGGGTGCCAATGCGCTGGATATCCGAGAGCAGGTGATCGCCACCATGGAGGAGCTGTCTGAGCAGTTCCCGGAAGGCGTTGAGTACGAAGCCGTCTACGACACTACGATCTTTGTTAATGACTCTATAAAGTCAGTGATAGCCACTTTACTGGAAGCCGTGCTGCTGGTGGTGTTGGTGGTCACGCTTTTCCTGCAGACCTGGCGTGCTTCCATCATCCCATTGCTTGCGGTACCGGTCTCGGTGATAGGCACCTTTGGCGCGCTCTACCTACTGGGTTACTCCATTAACACGCTGACCCTGTTTGGCCTGGTGTTGGCCATCGGTATCGTGGTGGACGACGCCATCGTGGTGGTTGAAAACGTGGAGCGGAACATTGAGGAGGGCCTGAAGCCCCAGGCCGCTGCTCATCAGGCTATGCAAGAGGTATCCGGCCCTATCATCGCCGTGGGGCTGGTGCTGTGTGCGGTGTTTATTCCCATGGCCTTCCTGTCGGGGGTGACCGGTCAATTCTATAGTCAGTTCGCGGTGACGATTGCCATCTCCACGGTGATCTCCACCATCAACTCGCTGACCCTATCGCCTGCGTTGGCAGCGATGCTACTCAAGCCCCATGACGCGCCCAAAGATCGCCTCACCCGAGTGATCGATAAGCTGTTCGGCTGGATTTTCCGTCCTTTCAACCGTTTCTTTAATGCCAGTTCCAACAAATACCAAGGAGGCGTAGCCCGCTCCCTAAAGCATCGTGGCGCGGTCTTTGTGATTTACGCGCTGTTGCTGCTGGGCACCGGCGTGATGTTCAAGGCGGTGCCACCCGGCTTTATTCCAGTGCAGGACAAGCTTTATCTGATCGCGGGCGTCATTCTGCCGGAAGGCGCGTCGCTGGAGAGAACCGACCAGATGCTTCAGGACGTCGTGGATCTCGCCATGGAGACCGAGGGTGTGGAGCACGCCATCGCCTTTCCCGGCCTGAACGCGCTGCAGTTCACCAATACCTCCAACACCGGTGTGGCGTTTCTTACCCTCAGCGCCTTTGGTGAGCGCAGCCTGAGTGCCGCGGAGATAAATGCTCGAATCAATCAGGGGATTGGTGGCTTGAAAGAGGGGTTTGCATTCTCGTTTATGCCACCGCCGATTCTCGGGCTGGGCAACGGTTCCGGGTTTCAGCTGTTTATCGAGGATCGCGGCAATCTTGGCTATGGGGCGCTGCAGCAGGCGGTGAACCAGCTCCAGGGGGCCATCGCGCAAACGCCGGGAATGGGCTTTCCGATCAGCAGCTATCAATCCAACGTGCCGCAGCTGGATGCCGAGGTGGATCGGCTGAGGGCCAAGGCTCAGGGCGTGCCGTTGACCGAGCTGTTCGACACTTTGCAGACCTATCTTGGCTCGACCTATGTGAATGACTTCAATCGCTTTGGGCGCACTTGGCAGGTGATCGCCCAGGCGGACGCTCCCTACCGGAGTAGCGTGGAAGATATCGCCCGCCTGCGCACCCGCAATGACCAGGGGGAAATGGTTCCCATCGGCACGATGGTGAACATCACGCAAACCTTTGGGCCAGACCCGGTACTGCGCTATAACGGCTACCCGGCAGCAGACCTGGCCGGCGAGTTCGACCCCCGCGTGCTCTCTTCCGCACAGGCGATGGACGCCATCAGCGCTCTGGCGGAAGAGGTGCTGCCGCCGGGCATGGCGCTGGAGTGGACTGACCTGAGCTACCAGCAATCCACTCAAGGGAATGCGGCGCTGGTGGTCTTCCCGCTGTCGATTCTGCTGGTATTTCTGGTGTTAGCGGCCCTCTACGAGAGCTGGACGCTACCGCTGGCGGTGATTCTGATTGTGCCCATGTCGATGCTGGCGGCGTTGATTGGTGTCTGGTTTGGTGGGGGTGACAACAACATCTTCGTGCAGGTGGGGCTGGTGGTGCTGATTGGCTTGGCGTGCAAGAACGCCATCCTGATCGTGGAATTCGCCCGTGAGCTGGAACTGCAGGGCAAGGGCGTAGTAGAAGCGGCCCTGGAAGCCTGCCGGTTGCGCCTGCGGCCGATCATCATGACCTCGATTGCCTTCACGGCAGCGGTGTTGCCTTCGGTAATTGCCACTGGCGCAGGCGCCGAGGTGCGGGCAGCGCTGGGTACCGCGGTGTTTGCCGGCATGATCGGCGTCACCCTTTTTGGCTTGTTCCTCACGCCGGTGTTCTACGTGGCGCTGCGTAAACTGTCTGGCCCATTGGTCAGCCATCACAGCGCTACGTTGGATACTTCACCTCATCCTACCAGCCACGCCCAAAGTTGATGATACAGCGGAATGCCGATTAGCACGTTAAAGGGGAAGGTCAGTCCTAATGACGCCAACATGGCCAGACCAATGTTGGCGTCTGGTATAGCGGCGCGAATGGCAACGGGGGCGGCAATGTAAGAGGCACTGGCGGTAAGACTCGCCAGAATAACCGCCGAACCAGCGGGTAGCCCCAGCCAGTAAGCCATTCCTAGGCCGAAGCAAGAGAGCACGATAGGTGCTGCTAGCGCGAATATAATCAGACGGCTGTGCCCCCACCGCAGGCTGCGCAGTGTTTCTGCCGCGACCAAGCCCATCTCCAACAGGAACAGCGCCAGAATGCCATGGAAGGCTTTGGTATACAGGCCAGTCACCGACTCACCGGCATCGGGGCCGTATAGCCAGCCAATAAGGACACCGCCCACCAACAGGATCACGCCGCGATTGGTCAGAGTTTCGTGCCACAGTCCGGAAGTTTTGATCGGCTCTGACGTTGTGTCAGCGGCCTTTTTACGGCTGAAGCGCCGGTAGAGCAACAGGCCCAGCATGATGGCCGGTAGTTCGAGCAGTACCAGGTAAAGCGTCACCTGCCCACCGGTTATTAGGCTGTGCGCTTCGGTATACGCCAGGGCCACGGCGAACGTGCCGGCGCTAACGGAGCCGTAGTGGGCCGCAAGGCTGGCGCTGTCGGCGATGGATAGCCGCACCAAATAGTGAACCACCGGAAAGATAATCAGTGGAATGATGATCCCCAGCAGAGTGACACCAGCTAACTCGACCAGCAGCGATAAGCTCAAACTTCCATGCAGCGCCATGCCGCCTTTAAGGCCAATGGTCAGCATCAGCAGCAGGCTCAATATGTCATAAGCGGCTTTGGGAATACTGAGATCGGAGCGCACCACACCGGCAACCACACCTAGCACAAAAAACATCACCACAATATCCGGCACGGCCAATCTCCTTGATGGGTTTTAAAGCGGCTACTTTAGCGATCCAAAGAAATTGATGAAAACAAATAAACTTTATACAGTTATAGATGATTATCTATGGTGCTGATTATGAAAGTACGACAACTCACTTTTCGCTTGCTACAGGTCTATGCCGACGTGGTTCGCACAGGCTCACTGACGGCCACTGCAAATCGGCTCCACCTGACCCAACCCACGGTGTCTCAGCAGTTAAAGCGGCTGAGAGAGATTGTCGGTGAACCGATTGTGCGCCATGAGGAAGGGCGCGTGGTACCCACAGAGGTGGGTCAGTCGCTTTATCAACTCAGCCAGGACTTACTTAGCCGTGCCGATGTGTTTAGTCAGTACCTGGAAGAGTACAACCGCGGAGGGCGCGGGCACTTCAGCATCGGCTTGGTGAACACCGCGCAATATGTCCTGCCACGGCTGTTAGGGCCGTTTGGTCAGGCTAACCCCCAGGTAGATGTCACGGTGGAGATAGGTAATCGCCAGCAGATGCTCAATCGTTTTGAACGCCATGAGGATGACATCTACGTATTTAGTCATCCACCCATTGATGACGATGTGTTAGCCGCGCCTTTTCTGAGCAATCCATTGGTAGTGGTGGGGCCCCAGCATTGTCGTTGGGCAAGCGTAGAGGGTCTCAACATGGACGCACTCAAAGAGGAGCGATTTCTGCTGCGTGAACCGGGCTCTGCGACTCGGCATACCTTTGATGCCTGGCTGTATAATGCGGGTATTGAGCTACGCTCTACCCAGCAGATCGCCAGTAATGAGGCTATTCGGCTAGCGGTGGCGTCAAACATGGGCCTAGCAGTGCTATCTCGCCACGTTGTTGCAGATTCGCCCAACGGTGTCCAAGAACTGCCGCTGCAGGGCTTTCCGCTGAAAAGTCGTTGGCACTTTGTGGTCAGGCGACAACGCCGCTTACCCCCCGCCGCCATTCGTTTTTTGAGCTATGTACAAGGTTCCCTGGCACAAGCGTTTGACGAGCCTGAAGGGGAGATGGCCGTGGCTGAATTGCTTCAAGCCTTAGAGGCTGAACGCTGATGCCTTGACTTACAAACAGCGTCAATTATCCCCGTTAAAAGCGGCCTAGATCCTATGCGCTAAGCTAAGATATTAAGAGAGGGCTTGAGTGAGAACTTAAGAGAGAGCTTAAGATCGCACTCGGTTCATGCTGTCGCGCCTTGATATTCGTCTTGGGTAACCGCTGCAAACGGAGGCAACTATGCTGCTCGAAGGTTCATGCCACTGCCAAGCAGTGACGTTTAGTGTGACGTCACACCACCCTTATCCTTTCAACCGCTGTTACTGCTCCATTTGCCGCAAAACGGCAGGTGGTGGCGGCTACGCCATCAACCTTAGCGGCGATAACGAAACGCTTAAGGTAACTGGTGAAGAGCATATCAGCGTCTATCGCGCGCTTATCAAGGGGGAGCAGAGCACAGGGGAGCGGCATTTCTGCAAACACTGTGCATCGTCGCTATGGGTTTATGACCCCGATTGGCCCGAGCTGGTGCATCCCTTTGCCTCAGCGATTGATACCGACTTGCCGACCCCTCCCAAGAAAACACACATGATGCTGGGAAGCCGGGCGGATTGGGTCGAGGTCAATGCGCAGTTTCAAGACAAATGCTTTGATGAGTACCCGGATGAGAGTCTTGCCGAGTGGCACCAGCGGCTAGGATTGGAGTGCTAGGCCATTAATGAGGCCGCTTGCTTCGCTTGTGTTGAAAGCAGGCTGTTCTACTCTTTTATACGAACTCCATAGAAATGCGACCCATTGGAGTTCAACGTACGGCTTGTAAGGCCTGCCTTGCGAACGGCCAGCCGTGCTCTCGTTTTTTGACAAGGAGGGTGGAAAGATGGAATTTGAAAAATATAAGTCGTGTATTGAAGCGTGTAATGTCTGCGCCGTTTATTGTGATTCTTGCGCTACTGCCTGCTTGCAAGAAGATGATGTGAAAATGATGGCTGAGTGTATTCGTCTGGATCGCCAATGTGCGCAAATTTGCCGCTTGGCAGCCTCCTTCATGGCCCAGGGGAGTGAATACGCCAAGGACATCTGCCGGATATGCGCTGATATTTGCAAAGCGTGCGGTGATGAGTGTGCCAAACACGATGCCAAGCATTGTCAGGAGTGCGCTAAAGCGTGCCATCATTGCGCCAGTGAGTGTGCTGCGATGGCTGCCTAGGCTTTGTACGAAAAAGGCAGCGTAAAAGCCTAAACCTAGATTAAACAAAGCCAGCTTTCATACGTCGTGAAAGCTGGCTTTTTTGTCTTTTAATCTATATCAAAGAGAACGTTCAAAAGAGTGCGTTAAAAAGAGGGGGCCTTCTGCAAAAGGGTGATCACTTCATCATCGCTGGTTTGGGTGAAATCGTGATAGTGAAGGCCAACAGCGATAAAGGGCTCGGGAGTAGCTAAACAGACCAAATCGTCAACCTCGGTAGCTAACTCATCCAGTGTGGACTGCGGGGCGACAGGCACTGCCAGAGTGACGGAAGCGGCGCCTGCCTGGCGTAGTGCTCTGGCGGCTGCTTTAGCGGTTCCGCCGGTGGCGATGCCATCATCCACCAGTAATACATGACGTTCGCTCACGTTAATGGGCGCCCGGTTACCAATATAGGCCTGACGGCGGCGGGTTATCTCGCTTAGTTGGCGCTCTACTTCAGCTTCAAGATAACGTTCAGAAGGCTGAAAAACCTGCAGCACATCCGCGGTCCATACCACCTGAGGTGGGTCGCCATCGACGACAGCGCCTAGCCCAACCTCGGGTTGCCCAGGCGCGCCAATCTTACGCACGATGACCACATCCAGCGGAAGTTTAAGGGCTATCGCTATCTCGTAGGCAACGGGCACACCCCCTCGAGGTAGTGCCAGCACTAGGTCATATCGCGCCCCGGATAATGCGTGGGCAAGCTTTCGTCCTGCTGCTCGTCGATTATCAAAAAGTGCTTGTTGCGTGTGCATGTGTGGCTCCTAAGCGCCAAGCGGCCTAAACCCCAAAAGGATAAGTGTCGGGTACTCCCTGGGGCCTTTCGCTCGGCAGTGGCGTCACTGCGGTGGTCTCATCGAACCACACATAGGCATCAAACTGCTCTGCTAGCGAGGCCTTGAAGTAATGGCTGTAGTACTCGCTTTCCGGACGATAGATGACGCCAATAGCACGCTCCAGGCGTGTTTGGGTTAGCTGTTCTCGAACCTTAGAGTGTTGAGGGTTGCGCAGCTCAATTAAGGCGCGTGGCAACTGTGTTTCATGAAAAATTCGTTCAAAGGAGTCTGCCCGTGACGGCACGATCTGCTTGATCTTCATTGGCGAATCCCAGTTGTCAGCCGCTGCCACGATCCCCGTGTGTGTGCCGAAACCGATTAAAACAGCTTGATCGCCATAGGCGGTGCGGCACAGCTCGCCGATATTGAATTGACCCTGCCAGCCCATTTCAGTGGCCGACGCATTACCGATATGGGAATTATGCGCCCAGACCACTACCTTAGCGTCTGCTCCTTTGGCTTCTATCACCTGCTGTAGCGTATCGAACATGTGGCGGTCTCGTAGGTTCCATGACTGGGTGGAACCACGGTACATAAGCCGATAGTACTGTTCGGCGGCTCTCACTACGCGGGCGTTCTGGGTGGCATTGAAATAGGCTTCTTCGCCCTCCTTGGCCATATACTCAATGCGGTGTTCCAGTAGCGCCTGAAGTTGCTCAACCACTGCCTCTTCGCACGTATCTTGTTCTTCTTGTAATAGGGCGTGACCGTACAAGGCTGGTTCGCTTTGCCAGGGCGTTAAACAGCCATAACGTTGACGGGCCGCTTGAGCGGCTTCCGGGTCGATTCGATCCAGGTAATCAAGCACGGCGAAAAGGGACGCGCGCAGTGAGTAGATATCCAACCCACGGAAGCTGGTACGTTGGCTGAAAGGCAGCTCGGCATTGTGTTGGCGCAACCATTCGGTGAAAGTCGCCACCTCTTCGTTGTGCCACATCCAAGCGGGAAACCGTGTGAAAGCTTGTCGGTCGTCACTTGTTGCAGCGCGATGCCGAACATAGCGGTCGATGTATGCAGCATCCGGCCAATCCGCTTCAACCGCTACAATATTGAAATTGTGCTGTTCGATAAGTCGTCGCGTAATGGCGGCGCGGGCGCGATAGAATTCAGAGGTTCCATGGGACGCCTCACCTAGCAACACAATCTTGGCATCGCCGAAACGATCAAAATGGGCGCCGAATGCGTCTTCCTCTTGCAAACTTGGCAGCGGCTCACAAGCAGCAGCGATGGCCTTGGCTATTTGCTGGGCGGACGCATAGGGTGTCGTTGTCGAGTGATCCATAGGAATCTCCCAGGACACGAACAGGCGAAAAAGCAGCTTAAAAATACTGACAATTTGAAAATTACGAATAGCTTGAAAATAACTATAGTAAGGAAGAAACAGCTTATCCAAGCATTTATCGCTAAGCTGCGAAATGGCTCCCTAGAAGACGCAGTGCGTTATTAGCGGCGTGTTTTTCGTGACAGCCACCAAACGTCAATGCCAAATGAATATAGCAATGAAAGCAACGCACTAATGGCCAGCAGGCTGGCAACAAGGTGGGAGGTAAGTGGCGTTAACGCCAACAGCAGCGCAACCACCTGCCAGACACATACGGCTTTACGGCGAAAGCTTTCGAACAGCGGTTCTGCAAGCCAGGGGAACGGCCAACTGGCGGCCACAAACAGGTAACGCATCCCCCCAATCATCAGTACCCACAGGCCCAGAGACTCTAACCGCAGCAATCCTGCGCAAAGCAGCAATATCAGTAGGGCATCCAGCTCCATGTCAAAGCGCGCGCCGAACAGCGAGTGGCTTTTGGTGCGCCTGGCAATCCAGCCGTCAACACCATCCAACAGTAGAGCGATCACCGCGATTGCCAACCACTGCCAGATGACCTCTACAAACGCATTGGCAGCGAGCGCACCTGCCAGCAGCGCGACTAATACCGCGCGGGCCAGCGTGACCCGGTTTGCCCAACCCAGTGAGCCGTGGGGCCAGAAAACCATTACTAAGATAGATATAAACGTGTAGAAGGCCGAGGCAACCCACCAGTTGGCTGAAGTAGCCATTAATTGCGGTAATGCTTTACCTACAGTCATTAGCGCCAAGCCGCCCAGCAGTAGCTCTGCAGCACTATAAAGCCGTTTGGGTAGTGTCATGGATGAGGCATTTGAAAAAAACGGCATGGTGGCTCACGAAGCGGCATCGCTGTCCGCAGTTGAAATAAATGATGCAAGTATTTTTATATGTACCATTCTTGTAGAAGAAGGTAGGGTTGTCTATATGATCAAGGAAAATAGCCTAGTTAGCTTTAAGTGTTGCACATTGTTAATCGAATAATTTCTTTTCAACCGCTACGCTAAAGATGGTGAGCCATTAATGACTGTTCTGCATGGGGCCATTCAAGAGGTGGCCGTCCAGTATGGTAAGGGGCCAAGTCACATAACGAGCAACCTCGCCTTAATGTGCAGCGCCATGGCCCCACGCTACTTTCAATGGAATGAAATAGAGCTCGGTTTAGTCGAGCTTGTAACGAAAAGGATCGCTCATGTCGACGCCTGATGATGTTGGCAATAAACAGGACGCTGGCAAAAGCCGCTGCGCCACCGCCTTCTGGGTGACCAGCCCAGCCCAAGGCGAGCTGCGGGGTGAGCCTCTGGCGACGCCCGCTCAGGATGAAGTGCAGGTGCGTACCTTGTACAGCGGTATTAGCCGTGGCACCGAATCGCTGGTGTTTAACGGTCGCGTGCCCGAAAGCGAATTTTCGCGCATGCGCGCCCCTTTTCAGTTGGGTGAGTTTCCCGCCCCGGTCAAGTACGGTTACTGCAGCGTTGGTCGCGTTGAACAAGGGCCAGATGCACTTTTAGATAAAACCGTCTTTTGCCTGTTCCCCCACCAGGACTACTACACCGTGCCTGCTTCAGCGGTGCTTGAAGTGCCCGCCAATGTGCCCGCACAACGCGCCGTATTGGCCGCCAATATGGAAACGGCCATCAACGGCGTGTGGGATGCTGAGCCCATGCTGGGCGAGCGAATTTGCGTTATTGGCGCCGGCGTCGTCGGTGCGCTGGTGGCGTATCTGTGTGCCCAGGTGCCCGGCGTCGACGTGCATTTGGTCGATATCAACCCAGCGCGCCGCCAGCTCGCCGAGCAATTAGGCGTTGCCTTCGCCACGCCTGAACAAGCCCCCCATGATCAAGATTGCGTGATCCATGCCAGCGGTCACTCGGCTGGCTTGCGCCAGGCCTTGGAGTTAGTGGGTAGTGAAGGTCGCATTATCGAAATGAGCTGGTTTGGCGAGGGCGATGTCTCGATTCCGTTGGGCGGCGCTTTTCACTCCCAGCGGCTGACGCTTAAAGCCAGCCAGGTGGGCCAACTGCCACCAAAACTTCGCCCTCGTTGGGACTACCAGCGTCGCCTTAGGCTCGCGCTGAGCTTACTGGTGGATGAGCGGTTAGATGCACTGATCAGCGGTGAAAGCGACTTTAAACAATTGCCTACGCTTGCTAATACGCTGTTTGGGCGCGGTAGTGTTGAGCTCTGCCATCGGCTGCGATATTCCGCATAACTTGTGTTTTTAAACAATTAATCAGGAGTTTTTATGTTTCGTTTATGCGTTCGTGACCATTTTATGATTGCCCACAGCTTTAACGGCGAGATCTTTGGCCCCGCCCAGCGTACCCATGGCGCCACCTATGTGGTGGATGTGGTTTTCCAGCGCCCTGAGCTGGATGAGGATGGCTTAGTGATCGATATTGGCCTTGCCAGCGAAACAGTCAAAGAGGTATTGGCAGGCTACAACTTTCAAAACCTGGATGAAGTAAGCGAATTTAAAGGTAAAAACACCACCACCGAATTTATGGCTAAGGTGATTTTCGACCAGCTAGCCAAAGCGATCGGCGAAGGCAAAATGGGCACCACCGCCCAGGGCATTACCCATATGGAGATCAAACTGCACGAGTCTCATGTGGCCTGGGCTAGTTACGAAGGCGCACTATGAGTCGGCGTTTTACCTTGATCGTTGCCGGTGACCCTGCTCAGCGCACCGGTGGCTATATCTACGATGCGCGTATTGTCTCTGCCCTACGTGACCAGGGCTGGAAGATTGACGTCGTGGGCTTGGCAGGCGTGTTTCCCGATGCGGACGCCGATGCGGCAGCGGCACTAGCTCAAACGCTTGAGTCACTTCCCGACCATGCGTCGGTGGTGATCGATGGCTTGGCCATGGGGGCGCTGCCTGACGTGGTCGCCCAGCATGCAACGCGGCTGGATACTACCGCGCTGCTGCACCATCCCTTAGGCGATGAACTGGGCCTTGATGAGGCTGATCAGCAGCGCTTTCATCGCAGCGAGTTAACCGCGCTTACTTCTGTGGCACGCACTATTGTCACCAGCCATTTTACCGCTCGGCGTTTGCCGGAACTGGCGGCGCACTACGCCATACCCATCAATGCAAGTGTCACCGTAGTGGAACCGGGCGTGGCCCAGGCACCGGTTAGCCCAGAAGCAGAAGCTGGTGAAACACTGCGCCTGCTATGTGTGGCAACGCTAACGCCGCGCAAGGGGCAAGATGTTCTGGTTCAAGCGCTAGCGGGAGTGGCCGGTGATCAATGGCAGTGCGACTGCTATGGCGGCGCGCGAGACGCGGCGTTTACACAACGCGTGCAACAGCTGATTGATCAGAACGGTTTACAAAGCAGTGTGCACCTCCACGGCGAGTGCGATAGCGAGACGTTGGAAGCGGCTTACCAACACGCGCACGCATTAGTGCTGCCTTCCTGGTATGAGGGCTATGGCATGGTGGTCACCGAAGCCCTGGCCCATGGCCTGCCGGTGATTACCACCACCGGTGGCGCGCTACGCGACACCTTGCCAGAAGGTGCAGGTTTAAGCGTTGAACCGGGCGATGTTGCGGCGCTTCAAGACGCGTTGAGCCGATTTTGTAACGATGCAAAACTGCGTCAGCAACTGCGTCATGGCGCTGCTCAGGCCCGTGGTCAGTTAAGCGATTGGCAGGCGGCGAGCGAGGCCTTCGCCGCGGCGTTAACAGCGCAAAACCATGCCGCCAATGATTCGCTAACCTTGCGCGCTGGGAGTCAGTTTGAATCCGATTGGCTAACGCTGCGCGAGGCCGCTGATTTCGCCTCACGCAGCCAGCGCCTTGCTCAGTTCGCTTCAGAGTGGTTGGAGGCACGTAGCTCAACGCCGATGATCGCGGATCTTGGCTGTGGCCGGGGGAGCAACATGCGCTTTCTGGCCCCGCGTTTTAGCGCCCACCAGCGCTGGGAGTTGATTGACCACGATGCCATTTTGTTAGCGCAGGCGCGCCAGCGTGCCGCCGGGTTAAGCGATAGCCAAGGGCAGCCTGTGGCCGTCGAAACGCACTGTGTATCGCTGGAGCCGCTTGACGATGTGCCGCTGGACGATGCGCACCTAGTGACGGCGTCGGCGCTGCTTGATCTGGTTTCTCAGCAATGGATCGAGGCATTAGTGGGGCGCTGTGCCGAGCAGCAACAAGCGCTTCTAATCGCGCTGAGCGTGACCGGAGAGTGGCACTTTATCGATGCCCAGGGCGAGCCGGTGCTGGATGATGAAGACCACTGGCTGCTGGCCATGTTTATTGCACATCAGCAGCGCGATAAAGGCTTGGGCGATGCGCTGGGCGGTCAGGCTCAGGAGGTGTTAGTAGCTACTCTTGAAAAGGCCGATTATCGCATTGAGCAGGACGATACCCCATGGCAGCTTGCTGCTGGCAACCATGACCAGCAGCCGCTAATGATGGCGCTGTTGGAAGGTTGGGCTGAGGCCGCCACCGAACAAGCCCCTGACGCCGCGGCACGCATTGCCAGCTGGTTGGAGCAGCGCCAGCAGGCGGTGGCCAACGGCGAGCTGGGGATTTGGGTGGGGTACCGTGATCTCTTTGCCATCCCTCCGTTTGCCAAGCCTCAGGAAGAGGCCTAAGCCGATGGGGTTTGCTCAGACGTTGTGCACCCGGCTAGGCGCGTACATTCGTCCATGTCTGCAAAGCCCATGCCTGCAAAGCCCATGGCTGCGGCGGGTGGTGATCAGTATTGCCTTGCTGGGGGCCGTGTTGTTGTGGGTCGACCCCCGGGCCATCATGGCGGAAGTGCAGCGCTTCTCGGCTGGGTGGGTAGTGCTGGCGTTAGTCATCAGTACGCTGCAGATCATGCTCTGCGCTTGGCGTTGGCAGTTTACCGCTGGGCTGATTGATGTACCGCTGCGGTTTGCTTATGCCCTGCGAGAGTACTATTTGGCGCTGCTGGTTAATCAGCTGTTGCCCGGTGGAGTGCTGGGCGACGCCGGGCGGGCACATCGTCATGCGGCTCAGGCGCAGTCACGCGGTCGCGCTTGGCGAGCGGTCATTATTGAGCGCGCCTCGGGCCAAGTGGCTTTGGTCGTGCTAACGCTCGCGGCATTGCTGCTATCACCGCTCTGGCATGCCGCGTTGGGAGTGTCAGTACTTACTACGGTGGGCTTAGGCGTCGTGGCTGCTCTCGCCGTGGTTATCGCCAGCGGCCTGCTGTTGCGCCAACATATAAGCCATCGGTTGGCACGGCTGCCGCATTGGTGCCAAGCCCTGGCGCGCGACGTTAAACGTGGCTTATGGCGGCGTAATGTATGGCCTCAGCAACTATTCTCGTCGCTGGTCATTGTGCTGAGCTACGGCCTAGTGATGGTGTGTGCGGCGCGGGCAATTGGTGTTGAGCTAGCGGTATTGGATGTGCTGGCGCTGGCACCGGTGCTGCTATTGGCGATGTTGATTCCATTTTCCGTGGCCGGATGGGGTTTACGGGAAGGCGCTGCGGCTGGTGTCTGGGCGCTGGTAGGACTGCCGCCCGCCCAAGGCGTGGCGGTGTCGTTGGCCTACGGTGTGCTGGTGCTGCTGGCGAGCCTACCGGGTATCTGGGTGGCGCTAAGCCGTCGCGAGAAAGCGCAGCCCTCAGGCGGTGGTATCCCGCAGATGCAGGTCGAACAGCGTGTCGTCTCCACAGCGGAAGGTGCGCGTGGGCGGGCGCAGCGCACTCTCAAGCGTCTGGATGGGCGTCATTTGAAGCCCTGGTCTGCCGGAGCCGATCAGCAGCGGAGCGACCAGCAGGTGCAGCCGGTCAACGGCGCCTGCTTCGATAAACTGAGATACCGTGATACCGCCGCCTTCAATCAGCACACGGGGCAGGCCTTTATCGGCCAGCAGGGTGATGACATCAAGCGGATTGAACTGGCCGTTGGCACCCAGTGGCAGCACGCAACGTTGAACGTGGGCAGGCAGCGTCGTGTTCGCTACCCCAGGCCCTACAATCAGCAGTGTCGGCGCGGCACTGTTACACAGCAGCGCCAAGTCATTAGGGATACGGCCGCGTGGGTCCAGCACCACCCGCGTCGGGTTAGTACCGCTAACGTGTCGCACGGTCAGTTGAGGATTATCGGCGCTGGCGGTGCCCGCGCCCACGACCACCGCGTCGACCAGGGCGCGCAGGCGGTGCAGGTGAACCAAACTTTCATGGCCGTTGATGTAGTGGGAGTGGCCGCTTTCCGTCGCGATGCGACCATCAAGGCTTTGGCCCAATTGAGCCACGACCCAGGCCGGGCGACTGGCCAACGGGGTCAGGCAGTCGAGCAGCTCACGCGCCTCAACACTGACCGGCTGATCCGTTTGCCACTCGCCGCTTGGCGTCACGGTGATCGCCACCTCGCAAGGGCGCCGATGACGCAGAGCCGAGAGCCATTGCCAGGCATCGACCAGCGAAATAGTGCCGCTAGTATTCATAACACTGCTATTAACACCCGTATTGACATGGGAGTCGGGCATGACGCCTCCGCGCTAATAAATCCGCTTCATCATGCGGGCTCTACTTGGTCTAGGGCAAGTAGTTCAGAGCCAGTAGCCCGAGCAACTCGTTCAGCGCGAGCGCGTAATAACCCCCACGCCAGGAAGCCAGGAGGCCTACATGTACCAGATTGAACGAGCTATTTTCGATATCCGTCGCGGATTGCCAGTAGTAGTAAATGCCGGTGAGCAGCGTTTGCTAGTACAGGCACTGGAAGGTAGTGAATCAGTCGAAGCGCTTGCTCGGTTAGCAGGCGCGCGGCCTTCGCTGGTGCTTACCCGTCACCGCTTGGCAGCCATGGGCGTAACGTTAGCCGCTGAAGCCGCCAGCTTGCCGCTCGCGACCAGGATAAGCACCAATGAGCTGCATGGCTTAGCCACGGCGGAGGCGCTTTCGCAACCTGCGGGTGGGCTGCTAAGCGGCTTAAAGCCAGCGGGGTTAGCCGAACTAGGGGCCGTTACGCTGATGCGTCGCGCGCTGTTAATTCCAGCAGCACTATGTGCTTTTGTCAGCAAAGAGGCCGCTGCGAATATCGAGCAACAGCTAGCAGAAGGGCGGCTACTGCAAGTTACCGCTAAAGATGCTGAGCACTGCTTGGCCGGTGCGCCGGGCATGCTGAAGCGCGTTAGCGAAGCACATATTCCCTTGGAGGATGCCGCTGAAAGCCGCTTTGTGCTTTTCCGTGAGCCGGACGGCTTACGCGAGCATGTTGCCGTCGTTATTGGTAAGCCGGAGAGTTGGGAAGGTGCGGTGCCACTGCGCATGCACTCGGCGTGTTTAACTGGAGACCTGTTTGGCAGTTTGCGCTGTGACTGCGGAGAGCAATTACGCAACGCAGTCGCCGATATTCAGGCCATGGGCGGCGGTGTGCTGCTTTATTTGGCCCAAGAGGGGCGAGGCATCGGTTTAGCCAATAAGCTGCGCGCTTACACCTTACAAGATGGTGGCCTGGATACGGTGGATGCCGACCAAGTGCTTGGTTTTGGGGACGATGAGCGCCAGTACGCCGTGGCGGTAGATATGCTCAACGCCCTTGATATTGAGCAAGTGCAGCTGCTGACCAACAACCCGCTGAAAATGGAAGCGCTGCGCCAGGGCGGTATCGAGGTCGTCTCGCGCCAGGCGCTGTACGGCAGCGTTACCGATCATAACCAGCGCTATCTAAACGCCAAGGCCACCCGCGGCGGGCATCTGTTAGAAGACGTACTAAGCGGGCAGCGTTAACCGCCGCAAACGGTCGCGAGCTCAAGCTGCTCCAATCGTGAAGTGGTTTTAGTTAGTTAGCGGCGGTAGGTGGGCAGTTTCTGTCACGACTGCCGCTAACTGGCGGGCATAATGCATTACCAGCCGCTCGCCTAATTCGGCGCTGGCGTGGCTGGCATCACCGGCCACACCATGGGAGCTTAAATCTTCCGCTAACCAGGCAAACGCTGCTGCACCCTCTGCACTCACTAAGGCATTGCCAGCGGGCGCCGCAGGCGGTGTGGCTTGATAGTTATCTAGCTGGACAAGCATGGGTGCCAAATAGCGCATCATGGCAGTTTCGAGTAGCCCACCGTGTAACCCGTAACGCAGCTCATCAGCCTTAATGGCGCCTTCTAACGGCGGCAGCCGCGTGTAGGTGGCTTTTACCACGCGCATTGCATGCCGCCGCCGCAGGGTTAAGCCTGCTAAATCCATCACCGCTTTATTGCCACCGTGGCTATTAAGTAGTACCAGACGACGAATGCCAGCGCGGGCCAGGCTGTCGCCATACGCTTCTAGCGTGGCGATCGCCAATGGCGCTGGCAGGCTTAGCGTGCCTGGGAAACTGGCGTGCTCATCGCTTGCGCCGACGGCAATGGCGGGTAGGCAGATCACATTAAGGTTCGGATCAAGCTCCTGCAGCATGGCGGCTTGCAGACCTTCGCCAATGGTCAGGTCTGTAGCTAGAGGAAGGTGGGTGCCGTGTTGTTCAATGGCGCCGAGTACCAGCACCGCTACCGGGTCGCGTTGGGCGAACTCGGCTAACTGCGGTGCGGTGAGCGTTTGCCAGTGGTGAATCATGAAATGAAAAGCCTTTAGGGTTTAAACATTGTTGTGGATAGTGTTGTGAACATTGTTCTGAAGCAACTGATGATCCGAGCGGCAGGCGTAGAGATCGCCAGAGGCTAGCTCGTCAGCGCCAGCGCTTAGCCATTCGGTCATCGCTTGCGGCGTTTGCCACTCGGCCCAACGGAAATGGCGCTGCTCTCCAGCGACCACGTTATAGCGATACTCGCCAAGACGACTTAAATGGTTAACACAGTCGTGGTTGACCGCTAATGCACCCGCCACAAACTCCACCGAAAGCGCGGCCACCGGGCTGCTTAGTCCTGCCAGCACCTCTGCTTCAAAGCCTTCAACGTCAATCTTGATAAAGCTGGGCTCACCATACTCTTCAATTAACGTATCCAGCGTGGTGACCGGTACCCGCAAGCGCTGTTCCCAGCGCACTTGGCTAAAGCCTGCATTGCGCTCGCCAATCTGTTCGCGCCATTCGGTGGCCAGGGTGGAAAGCGTCGGGTTGCCGGTGCTAATAGCGATGTCGGCAAAGCCCTCTGTTGGACCAGCCGCCATGGGGAGCAGCGTGATGCTTTTCGGCCTAACCAATCGCTTAAACCACTTGGCGAGATCAGGCTGGGGCTCCAGGGCAATCACTTTTGCGCCTAGCGCATGAAAAGCCGCGCTGCGGTCACCTAAGTGAGCGCCAATATCAAAGGCGATAGTGCCGGGCTGAATAAACGGCTGGTAGAGGCGCTGGAGCCCTCTCTGACGCCCCGGGCGCCAATAAATAAACAGCGAGCGAGCAAGCCCGCCCGCGCTCCGCAGCCGTTGCAGCGCCATGCGCCGCATTAGGCGGGTTTTCTGAATATCTTCATCCGGCATCGGGATACCAGACGTAATTCCATGTTTCACTAACGGGGTCGTCGTTCAGCATGAGTCGCAGGCGAACATCACTGGGTTGGTCGCTTGCGGGCAGCCGAAAGCTCGCTCGCCAGCCGCCATTGGGGAGTGCGGTTACCTGGGGCAGTTGTACCTCGCCCTGGTGGGTGCTGATATCCAGCTCGACAGGTTGGTCGGCGGTGATATCCTCAAGCGCTCCGCCCTGGAAGTCGACAATGAACTGACGCTCCCCAGGCGTCGCCGAGTCCTCTTGCCCCGGCACGCCGGCACTGCCATGGCGGGTGCGGATCACACGGCCAAGGTGGTGCTCTTCCGGCTGCGTGTTGAGCGTGTGCGTCAGGTAGTGGAGGCGACGGGATTCGCCAGCATTTAGCGCATCATCCGCGACCCAGTAAGCAACGATATTGTCGTGAGTTTCATCGGGTGTCGGAATTTCGACCAGTTCCACGTGGCCCGGCCCCCACGCATCTAACGGCACCACCCACTGACTGGGGCGGCGGTGGTATTGGGCTTCGATATCCAGGTAGCGGTTAAAGTCACGCTCCCGCTGCATCAAGCCAAATCCTTGGGGAGAGCTATCAGCAAACGTCGAGGTGCGTAGCTGTGTTGGGTTGGTGAGCGGGCGCCAGATCCACTCGTCGCTACCGGTATGCATCAGCAGGCCGTCGGAGTCATGTACCTGGGGGCGGAAATCATCGGGACGCTCACGGCTTGCCTCACCGTAAGTGAACATACTGGTGAGCGGCGCAACCCCCAGCTTGGCAATGTCTTCTCGGGCAAACAGTTCCGCTTCCACCTCTACCTGCGTTTTTTCACCGGGTTCAATAATAAATCGATAGGCACCGCTGACAGAGGGGCTGTCCATTAACGCTAATAGCTCAATCTGTTTGGCGTCTGCGCTGGGTTTATAAAGCCAAAATTCGCGAAACGCCGGAAACTCCTCACCTTCAGGCGAGGCGGTGTCGATCGCTAGCCCGCGGGTGGATAGTCCGTATGCTTGGTCGCGCCCCACTATGCGGAAGTAGCTGGCACCGAGAAAAACGGCAAACTCGTCGGCGTACTCTTCATTATTTAGGGGGTAATGCAGACGAAACCCGGCGTGGTCACTGCCAGATAAATCGTGCTCTTTCAGCTTTTCGGCATTGCCATCATAGGAGTAGTCTTCCGCCGAAAAGGGAAGCGGGGAGGCTGTGTCGTTTTCGATCACATTGAGTGCAACCGGGGTTTGAAAGAGAAAGCCGCTGTGAAATAGCTGGAGGCTAAAGGGACTCTCATTGCGCCAATAGGCGTGATCAGGATCAAAGCGAATTTGCCGGTAGGTATCGTAATTGAGTTCACGTAATACCTCAGGCAGCGTCTCTTCAGGGGCTTGATAAGGCGCTTCAGCAAGCTGTTGGGCGCGCTCAATGACGGCGCTGAAATGTTTGTCGTCGTCGGCATAGGCGGTTGAAGCCACCGCACAGCCGAGTACAACTATCCATTTACTCGCTATCCACTTACCAGCTTGCCAATTACCAACCTGCCACCTGCAAACACGGCTAAAACGCATGGGCGAAATCCTTATCGAGTGAAGGCCTGCAAAACGTTTGGCAGTAAGCCAAGCAGTACGTGAAATTTTTACACAATAACTATACGATTGCATGCGGACGTACAGGATTATTGCGTTCTATTCCTT
Organism: Halomonas sp. NYA30; assembly: GCF_976980765.1. Classification (NCBI taxonomy): domain Bacteria; kingdom Pseudomonadati; phylum Pseudomonadota; class Gammaproteobacteria; order Oceanospirillales; family Halomonadaceae; genus Halomonas; species Halomonas sp. NYA30. The sequence continues at coordinate 1,119,661 of NZ_OZ334477.1, forward strand.
GCTCTTTTCTCTTGCGCTTGGGTACACACTCTTAAAGACCGAACATGGAGAGGTCGTACTTCAGACACTGTAAGCTAAAGCAGGTACAAATGAGAATGCGATGATTCGAATATTATTAACGTCCTTACTGCTGAATGTCCTGCTCGTTGCGCCGCTATGGTGGCGGTTTGGAGAGATCGGTGCCCATTTGATCGCTTGGGAGGCGTTTATCATTGCGCCCCTTATGCTGGTGCTCCCCGTCGGTCAGGCGCGTCGTTTCGCCGGTGTTGGGTTTGTCAGTTGGATCATGTTAGCGACGGCTGTGAATTTAGGCACTGCCGCTACTCACATGGCGTTTGCCCGGCCACTCAACCTCTATCTTGACGTACCTTTGCTGCGCTCCATTTATCACTTATTAGTAGGTAATGTAGGTCAGTTTTTGGCGGTTTGCGCAATGCTGGCAGGGGCTGCCGTGCTGCTTGGTATCGCCCTAGGCTTAGTGAGACTACTACTTCCTCCCGTCACTTACTCGATTAAACGGCTGCCCGGTGTCGCTGCGTTGACGCTATTAGTCATTGCCACCATCGGTACCGCACTTGAACTTAACGGTGTGCGGCTGGTGGATAGCGCCCGTTTGCCGATGGTCAACAGCACACGGTTTCAATGGCAGCAAATGGCCGATACTCACGCCGCGCGCTTGGCCTTTACCGCGCAACTGGAGGCAGCGCCGCTGGAAAGTCAGCGGTTACCTGGGCTCGATGGACACAATGTGCTGCTCACCTTTATTGAGTCTTATGGCGTCTCTGCGCTGGATAATCCCCGTTATGCGGACGTTCTGCTGCCGACCCTTGCCGATATGCAGCAGCGGCTAGAGGAGCGCGAGCTTCATGTTGTCTCTGGGTTGTTGGCATCGCCGATTCGTGGCGGGCAATCCTGGCTTGCCCACGCAACAGCGTTAAGCGGTCGTTGGATTGATAACCAGCTGTGGTACCAGTTGATGTTAGACAGCGACCACTCCACCTTGATTGATGATTTCAGTGCTACCGGCCAACGCACGCTGGCCGTGATGCCGGCTATTTCTATGGCATGGCCGGAAGGGGAGGCTTACGGCTTCGATCAAATTGCCGCGGCAAAGGATATCGACTACGCCGGGCCTGCGCTCAACTGGGTGACCATGCCCGATCAGTTCACCCTCGACTATACTCAGCAACACTTGCTGGGTGAGTCGCCGGTGTTTGCTCAACTGACGTTAATCTCTAGCCATGCCCCGTGGACGCCTATTCTGCCGGTGATTGAAGAGTGGTCTTTGATTGGGGATGGCAGCATTTTTGCGCCCTGGGAGAACGCTGGCGACCCGCCAGAAGTACTGTGGCAGGACATTGAACGTATTCGCGACCACTATGCCTGGTCGGTGGACTACGCTGTAAAAGTGGCCGGACGCTGGGCCGAACGAGTGGTGGATGACCATACCTTGATGATAGTGCTGGGTGATCATCAGGCCGCGCCATTGATTACCGGCGACGATGCCAGCGCAGCGGTACCGGTGCATATTGTTAGCGGGAACCCGGCGCTATTGGCGCCGTTTATAGAGCGTGGCTTTATTCCCGGCACGCTACCCGCGCTGGAGCAGGCAAGTAACGCGCCCAGGATGAGCCAACTGCGCCACTGGCTGCAGGATGATTTTGGTGAGTTAGCAAATAATGCAAACACTCGCCCGGATACAAGGACGACCACAAGGACGCAGCAATGATCCAACCGGTAATTTTAAGCGGTGGCAGCGGCACACGGCTGTGGCCGCTTTCCCGAGAGCAGATGCCCAAACAATTTTTGCGCTTAACCTCGTCTCAAAGCTTACTGCAGCAAACCCTAAGCCGCTTAGCCGGGTTAACCGATGCAGCCCCAATGCTGATGGGCCACCATAGCCACCGCTTTTTAATGGCCGAACAGCTGCGCGAAATGAATCAAGCCGCCACCGTGGTGCTCGAACCTGAAGGCCGTAATACTGCGCCAGCGATTGCCTGTGCGGCGCTGCTAGCACGCCACTCAGGCGATGACCCACTGCTGCTGGTACTGCCCGCTGACCATGTGATTGGCGATGTAGAGGCGTTCCAACATAGCGTGTCACTTGCCCAGCCGTTAGCCGAAGCGGGTTATCTCGTTACCTTTGGAGTAGTCCCGACACAGCCTGAAACCGGCTATGGCTATATTGCCTGCGGCGAGCCGCTGGAAGGCGGCCATCATCTTGCGGCCTTTATTGAAAAACCCAATGCCCAGCGTGCCGCTGAACTGGTCAAAAGCGGTGATTACTTATGGAACAGCGGTATGTTTCTGCTGCGCGCCTCAAGCTATCTGGATCAATTAAAGCGGCTACAGCCGACCATGCTGGAAGCCTGCCAGGAAGCGGTTAATAGCGCACACCGCGACTTGGATTTTCTGCGCCTGGGCGAAGCAGCATTTGGCCGTTGCCCGGCTGACTCCATCGACTACGCGGTGATGGAGCACTGTGAGCATGCCGCCGTGGTGCCCTTGGCCGCTGCGTGGAGTGATATCGGCAGTTTTGATGCGCTATGGGCAACCGTTGAGCCTGACGCAGCGGGCAATGCCAGTAAAGGTGATGCCTGGCTAACCGATACCCAGGGTTCACTGGTGTTTGCCGAGCACCGCCTTGTGGCAACGCTCGGCGTGCAGAACCTCATCGTCGTGGAAACATCGGATAGCGTGTTGGTGGCCCACCGCGACCAGGCGCAGCAGGTCAAGCAACTCGTGGCTTCGCTTACTCAGGCGGGGCGCAGCGAGCCCTGTTCGGCGCCCCAGGTGCAGCGACCTTGGGGCAGCTTTCAGGCGATGGACAGCGGCGAGCGCTATCAGGTCAAACACATTACCGTGAAGCCCGGCGGGCGGCTCTCGCTGCAGCGCCATCATCACCGCGCTGAGCACTGGGTTGTGGTGAGAGGCACAGCGCAGGTAACGCTTGAAGAGCGCAGTTTTCTGGTCAGCGAAAATCAGTCGACCTATATCCCCATTGGCGCGCTACATCGGCTGGAAAACACCGGCAAAATCCCCCTTGAGCTGATTGAAGTGCAGTCAGGGAGCTACCTGGGCGAAGATGATATCGAGCGCTTGGATGATGTTTACGCCCGAGACAACAACGAGTGAGGGTAGCTTACCAAAGCCAGCTAGCAGGGCGTGCGGGAGGGAGGCCCTTACGTACATCGATCCAACCGAGCACGCAGCGCACGCCCAACCATACCGCGAGCAGCGGCCAGAGCAGAGTGCCGATCATGACAATGCTGAGCAAAAAGGCGATGCAGGCATACAGGGTGCCGATCCAGAACGTGCGGATTAGGTAACGGTAGTGCGGCTGTAGCCACGGTGCGGCGTCTTTGCGGTAGACATAGGCGATCACCACGCCAATCAGCAGGGTGATATTGGCAGTGACAATACCCGCCAGGAATAGCGCATAAATAATCTGCGGCGGGCGTATCTCATCCCGAGATAAAACGTTTTGGGTCATCAGTAAGCTCTGGTTAATAAAGTCGACGCACTAATAAAGGCGATAGTCGCGGTAGTTAGCTAGCTTTTGCTGCTCTTGGACCACTTGACGGTATCGCTTGTACTCCCACTGATACTGCGCAGGTTCCAAGCTTATTGCGGCTTCCACGCTGGCATTCACTCCGGTGGCAGACGTTTGGTCATCGGGGCTGTAAACACGCTCATCGGCATCGAGAAAATAAATCTCAAACCCGCTGCCGGGTACCCGTAGCGCGACCCCGGTGATCACACGTGCCTGGGTGCGGGCTACTAGTTTGGGTAGCAACGTGGCGGTGTAGGCATCGCGACCAAAGAAAGGCGCGAAAACGCCACTGCCCCAGTCGGGCTCCTGGTCGGGCAGTATGCCAATCGCCTCGCTGCGCTTAAGCGCTTTGAGCAGTGCTGCAACGCCGCGGGGGTTGGTGGGCACTAGGCTCGCCCCCATGCGCTCGCGACCATGGCGAATCACTGGGTCAAGGGCGCTGATTTTTGGGGGCTCGTACATGGCGGTAAACGGGAAGTGGCTCGATAGCCAGAAGTTAAGCACTTCCCAGTTGCCGAAGTGCGGGGCGAGCACAATGACGCCGCGGCCTTCGTTGCGGGCGTTATCGAGTTTGTCGCGGCCGTGTACCGCTAAAATGCTGTTTTCTACTCTATTGGGCTCCGCCATCCAGGCATGGCCTAATTCCAGCATGGTAGCGGTTGAGTGCCGTAAACTCTGCCGGGCAAGAGTTTGACGCTCAGCGTTAGAGAGAGTGGGATAAATGACCGTCAGGTTGCGCTCGGTTACCTCTCGCTCACGCTTATTGAAACGGTAAACCACGGGGCCTAGCACCGATGCCATTCGCCATAGCCGCTTCAGCGGCCAGCGTGATAGCTGGCGCCATAGCCAGCTAATCGCACTGGCCTTTGAAAAACGACGTTGGGTATCACCCGTTTGTTGCGTCATATCTAAAACAACCAGGTATCTACGTTGGAAGGGGCGCGTTTCTCTTGCAGCCCTTTGAAGCCTTTAACGCAGCGGATAATCAGCCAGACGGCGAGGGCCAGCAGCAACGGGAAGCCGATCAAGATGAGCGTCAAGAACGAAAAGACAATGCCGTAGACTAGCCCTATCCAGAACGTGCGGATCTGATAGCGGTAGTGTTCGTCTAGCCATGCAGGGCCTTTGCCTTTATAGACATAGGCGATGATCACACCGATAAGCGACGTAAAACCGAGGAAGAAACTGGCCAGATAGAGCGCATAGTTCACCATTGCCATGGTGGTGTCGGGCTGTTGAGGGCGCTCTTCGCTGACAACGTTGCCTTCTTGTGGCGCCTCATTGGCGTTATCTTGCATAACATTTCCTTTCGGTAAATCGCTATAAGTGCTGAGCGGGCACTGCTGTGTTAGAGATGCAAAGCACTTCTTTAGTAATGCAAAGCACCCTCAGCAGAGGTTGCTCCGGCGCACTATGATAGCGTGCGCTATTCGCCTTATCACTAACGAACATTGGGCACTAACGCGCAGCGGGGCGGCAAATCTCAAGAAGATTGCCGTCCGGGTCGCGCAGGTAGATCGACTCAATGGGGCCATTGGCGCCTTGGCGAGCAACGGGCCCCAACTCTACGTCGATAGCCAATGCGTCTAAGTGTTGCTTAAACTCATCCAACGGCAGTTGGCAACGCAGGCATAAATCCAGGCTGCCGGGCGTTGGGGTTGCTGAGATGGGGGCAATGTCGGTGTCGGTTTGATGCAGACGCAACGCGGTATCACCGAGCATTAAATCAACCCGTTGAGCATCGCGGTAGCGTACATCTAAGCCTAAAACACGTGAGTAAAAATCGACGGCGCGACCCATGTCGGTCACGGTAACTACAAGATGATCCAGACCTGATAGCATGCCACTTTCCTTAATACATAACGATAAGCCAGAGAATACGATGATGCGCCGCTGTCCACTATGCGCGGAAACCACCACTGCGCTTTACCACCGGGATCGGCGTCGTGACTACTACCAGTGTGCCACGTGCAAGCTGGTATTTGTCCCCCTTGAGCAGCATTTGAGCGCTGCCGCTGAAAAGGCCGAATACGACAAGCATCAAAACTCGCCGCATGATACGGGATACCGGCGCTTTTTAGGGCGTTTATTTACCCCGCTGCTGGCCAAACTTGAACCTGACGCCCGCGGGCTCGATTTTGGTTCTGGGCCAGGGCCCACGCTGTCGGTGATGTTCGCAGAGCAGGGCCATCCGATGGTTATTTACGACCCTTTCTATGCCTCTGACACTTCAGTTCTTAACCAAACGTTTGATTTTATCACCGCCACCGAAGTCGTCGAGCATTTGTCACAACCTGGCCAAGTGCTTGCACGGTTAGTCGCTCAGCTTGCCCCTGGGGGCTACCTTGGCTTGATGACCAAGCGCGTCTCTTCTTCTGACGCCTTTACCCGCTGGCACTATATTAGCGACCCCACCCATATCAGCTTTTTTAGTGAAGAGACCTTTCGTTGGTGGGCACAAAAGAATAGTTTAGTAGTGGAATTTCCTGGGCCAGACACGGTTATTCTACATAAAACGCTAAGGTGAATAATTGTAACCTTAGAAAAGCATTGACTTTGCCCCCTTTGGGGCAATAATTGCGCGCCGCTATCCCTGCCTGACCCGGTGTGCCAGGTGAGATAACGGAATATTGAATGCGTTAACCAACGTGTTTCATCCCTGTTTTTCGCCCCTGTTTCACCACTTATAGTCAAGACGAGGTTTTCATGTCGCGGCAACTCCTAGCCATGGCGCTGGCGCCCCTTTTAGGGCTCTTCATTCTCGGGATAGGCAATGGTTTTCTTGCCACCTTAATTACCGTGCGCCTCGATGCCGCCGGTGAATCGGCCACGGTGATCGGTATTGTCTCGTCGGCTTATTTCATCGGTTTGGCGTTGGGCGCAATGGTGAATGATCGCCTGTTGCTGCGTATTGGCCATATTCGCGCTTACGGCAGTTTTGCCTCGTTAGTGGCTGTCACCGTGTTACTGCAAGGATTGTTTTTCGACCCCTGGGCGTGGTTTGCGCTGCGCTTGGTCGGCGGCTGGGCAACGGTAGGGGTTTATCTGGTTATAGAGAGCTGGCTATTGACCGCCGGTGATCAAAGAGTCCGTGGCCGCCTATTGGCGCTATATATGATTTCGCTGTACGCCGCGGGGGTGCTGGGTCAGTTGCTGCTAGGCGTGACGAACGCCATGGGTGTCACTGCGCCCTTTATGGTGATTGGCCTACTGGCTTCGCTCTCTGTGCTGCCCATGGCGATGATTCCCCGCGTATCGCCGATTATCGAGCACGCCGAGCCGCTTCCCCCACATCGTTTGATTACCCTGACGCCCACCGGCGTGATGGGCAGTTTAGGCTCGGGCATGGTTGTCGCGGCGGCCTACACGCTGTTGCCACTCTACCTGCAGCGTAATGGTATGAGCGTGAGCCAGGTGGGTCAGATGATGGCGGTACTCATCATGGGGGCCATGTTGCTGCAATACCCGATTGGCCGCTGGTCGGATCGCCATGACCGACAAATGGTACTAATCGGCATCAGCGGTTTCTGTGTGCTTATCTCCGCGGCGATACTCTGGTTACCTCTTTCGACACCGCTATTGGCAGTGCTGCTGTTCCTGCTCGGCGGCGGCGTCTTTGCCCTTTATCCAGTGGCCGTAAGCCATGCCGCCGACCGTGCGCCTGCTGGGGCCTTGGTGCGAATGAGTCAAGGCTTGCTGTTGATCAACTCGATTGGCGCTACCGTCAGCCCCCTGATGATTTCCCCGGTGATGACGGCAATGGGAGACGCGGGTCTGTTCTGGGCCTTTGGCTCGCTGAGTCTGTTCTTTGTGATGTTCTTTTCCTGGCGCCGTCATGTACGCCCAGCACCGGTGCCCGTGGCTCCGTTTACACCGACTACGCCAATGACTGCTGCCGGTGCTGAACTGGTGGTGACCGAAGAGCTAATGCAGGGGGCACTGGAGCATGAGCACCTGGAAGACCTTTCCGATGCCGTTTGGGATGTCGATGCCGCCGAGCCGGTGGTGGGGCCGCCCGCAGAAGATGAGAGCCATATCACCTACTATGATGATGTGGAGCAAGCAAGTGAGCGAAAATAAATACGGGTGAAGACGCTATTCATAGCGGGTGATACCTTGGGCTAATGGTGTGGGTGGGAGAGTGTTACTACTATCGTAGGCAGATTTTCAAACAATTGTTTAATTTTCAGCCCGAGGTTCGCTATGAATGTTTACGCCGCACCGGTACGCGATTTGCGCTTTGTGCTCGAAGAGTTACTAGCGCACCGCTCGCTTAGCCTACCGGGCTTTGAAGAAGCCACGCCAGACTTGGTCGAGGCGGTACTCGAAGAAGCCGCAAAACTGGCCGGTGACGTCTGGGGGCCGCTTAACAAGATTGGCGATCAGCAGGGGGCCAAGCGCCATACCGACGGCAGTGTAACAACCCCGGAAGGCTTCGCGGCGGCTTACCAGGCTTATGTCGAGGGGGGCTGGAACGGTATCGGTGTATCAGAAGCGCTAGGCGGTCAGAATCTGCCCGAAGTGGTGGCTAGCGCGGTTCAGGAGATGCTTCACGGTGCCAATATGGCGCTGGGGCTCTGCCCGATGTTGACTGCAGGTGCTATCGAAGCACTGGCGCATCACGGCAGCGATACCCTCAAAGCGACCTACTTGCCCAAACTGGTGGAAGGCACCTGGACGGGCACCATGAACCTCACCGAATCCCAAGCGGGGTCGGATCTCTCCCAGGTGCGCACCCGCGCGATCCCTGAAAACGACCACTACCGCATCAGCGGCCAGAAGATCTATATCACCTGGGGCGAACACGACGCCGCCGAGAATATTATCCACTTGGTACTTGCCCGTAAGCCGGATGCACCGGAAGGCAACAAAGGCATCTCCCTGTTTTTGGTGCCCAAGTTCCTGGTTAACGAAGATGGCGCGCTGGGCGAGCGCAATGATGTCACCTGCGCGTCCATTGAGCATAAGCTGGGCATTCACGGCTCACCGACATGCACCCTCAGTTTTGGCGAAAATGGCGGCGCGATTGGCTACTTGGTCGGTGAAGAGGGGCGTGGTCTGAATCACATGTTCACCATGATGAACGAGGCACGCCATAAAGTCGGTATACAGGGCATCGGCGTGGCCGAACGTGCCTGTCAGCACGCCTTTGCCTATGCCCTCGAGCGTCGCCAGGGGCGTTCTCCGAAAACGCGTGGCGGCGCCGAGTGCAGCATCAGTGATCACTTGGACGTACGCCGTATGCTGCTTTCGATGCGTGCGCGTACCGATGCGCTGCGCGCGCTGGCACTGTACTGTGCCGCTGAGCTTGATACCGCCCGCCACGCGGAAAGTAATGAAGCCCGCCACGCCGCTCAGGCTCGCGCTGATATCCTAATTCCGGTGATCAAAAGCTTCTCAACTGATCAAGCCGTGGATATTGCCTCCATGGGCATTCAGGTGCACGGCGGGATGGGCTACGTGGAAGAGACCGGTGCCGCCCAGCTACTGCGCGATGCCCGGATTGCTCCCATTTACGAAGGCACCAACGGTATTCAGGCGCTCGATTTAGCAGGCCGAAAGCTTCAGCGTGACAACGGCGAAGCGCTTACCGCGCTCCTTCACGACGCTGCTGCAACCGTGGAGCAACTCAACGCCGACCCTGCACTTGGAACATTGGGCCGTGGCTTGGCGGCAGGTTTGGAAGACTTAAAAGCCGCCCAGGCCATTGTGTTGGAACAAGGCTCTGACCCTGAAAAAGGCGCAGATGCGGTGCAGGCTTACGCTACGCCGTTCCTTAACTTGGCGGGACATGTGCTGTGCGCGTGGCAGATGGGGCAGTCGGCATTAAGCGCCCAGGCGGCAATTAACAGCGGCAACAACGATCCCTTCTATACTGCCAAGATGCGCAGCGCCGAGTTTGCCATCACCCAGTGGTTACCAGTAGGTCGCGCCCAGCGTGCGGTAATTGAGGCGGGTATGCAGTGTTTAAGCGAGTTTGAGGTTTATTGACGCTAATGTATTAGCCAGCACCGCCGCCCTAGAGGCGGCGGTGCTGTTTTCAGTCCATCAAAACAAACATTTAAAACGAACGCTTTTAATAACATCAACAAAATCAGGAGCCGACCATGAACACCATTTTCGAGCAAGGCTTGCCCAAAACCACCGCTAACCACGTACCGCTTTCACCGCTGACCTTTATTGAACGCTCCGCGTCGATCTATCCCGACTACCCGGCGGTGGTTCATGGCAGTACGCGACGTACGTGGGGCCAATCCTGGGCGCGCTGCCGCCAGCTTGCTTCCGCCTTGCAACAGCGGGGCATCCAGCCAGGTCAAACGGTGGCGGCGATGCTGCCTAATATCCCAGCAATGTTCGAGGCGCACTTTGGCGTGCCGCTGGCGGGTTGCGTATTGAACACCCTGAATATTCGTCTGGATGCAGAGGCGATCAGCTATATGCTGGAGCACGGCGAAGCCAAAGCCATTCTGGTCGATCCCGAGTTTGCTGAGGTCATCCAGCAAGCCGTTGCCCAGCTAATCCACAAGCCGCTGATCATTGATGTTGCCGATGTAGAGTTTCTCGGCGACACGCAAGGCATTGGTGAGATCGAGTATGAGGCGCTGCTTAACGAGGGCGACGCCAATTTTGCCTATCAACTGCCTGCGGATGAGTGGGATGCGATCTCGCTTAACTACACCTCTGGCACCACCGGTAAGCCCAAGGGCGTGGTTTATCACCACCGCGGCGCTTACCTCAATGCGGTGAGCAATATTATGGAGTGGGCAATGCCCCACCACCCGATCTACCTGTGGACGCTGCCGATGTTCCACTGCAACGGCTGGTGCTTCCCGTGGACGATTGCCGCCAACGCCGGGGTCAACGTGTGCCTGCGCCGCGTCGACCCGAAAAAGATCATGCAGCTCATTGCCGAAGAGAAGGTCACTCACTTCAGCGGGGCGCCTATTATTCTTAATGGCTTAGTGAACCTGCCCGCGGAAGATAAGCGCCAGTTCGATCACCCCGTCAAAGTCACCACTGCTGGTGCTGCGCCACCCGCCTCGGTGATTTCCGGGGTCGAGAAGCTAGGCATTGAAGTGACCCACGTGTATGGCCTAACCGAAGTGTATGGTCCGGTGACCGTCTGTGCCTGGCGGGAAGCGTGGGATGAACTGCCGCTGGAAGCACGGGCCAAAATAAAAGCCCGCCAGGGGGTGCGTTACCACATGCTCGAAGCGCTGTGCGTGGCTGACCCGCTCACCATGGAGCCAGTACCCAAGGATGGCCAGACCATGGGTGAAATACTGATGCGTGGCAACAATGTCATGAAGGGCTATTTAAAGAACCCGGAGGCCACCGAGCAAGCGCTGGACGGTGGCTGGTACCACACCGGCGATTTGGCGGTTTGGCATCCGGATGGCTATATCGAAATCAAAGACCGCTCGAAAGACATCATTATTTCCGGTGGAGAGAACATCTCGACCATCGAAGTGGAAGACGCCATTTACGGCCATCCCGCCGTTGAAGAGGCAGCCGTGGTCGCCAAGCCTGACGAGAAGTGGGGCGAAACGCCCTGTGCGTTTGTGAAGCTCAAGGTGGGCTACGGCGAAGTCACAGAGGCGGATATTATCGCCCACTGCCGTGAACATTTGGCGGGCTACAAAGTCCCTAAAACAGTCATTTTCAGCGAGCTACCGAAAACATCAACGGGCAAGATACAAAAATTCGTCTTGCGTGAAGAAGCTAAAAATCATTAACCATCCTTAATAGTAATAAGCACTAGCGGTGATAACCGCCAGTAGTGATAGCCGCTAGTATTGATAATCAATAGAGGAGATCGTGCATGAGTGACCAACAAATTGGTGTGGTGGGCGCCGGAACCATGGGGCAGGGGATCGCTCAGGTGGCGGCTGCCAGTGGCTTTAACGTGCGCCTTTTCGATGTGGCCGAAGAGCAACTTGGCCGCGCCAAGGCGAATATCGATAAAGGCTTGGGTAAATTGGTCACTAAAGAGAAGCTCAGCGAGGCGGATAAAAGTGCCGCTCTCGCCCGTCTTTCGACCACTACCACACTCAATGCTCTCAGCGACTGCGCGATCATTATCGAGGCGGCCCCCGAACAGCCTGAACTCAAAGAGAAGCTGTTTCGCGATCTTAGCCAATTGAGCAGCACGGCTATTTTAGCCTCCAACACCTCGTCGCTGTCCCTCACCCGGCTGGCGGCGGTGTGCGAGCACCCTGAGCGCGTGGTGGGCATGCACTTCTTTAATCCGGTGCCGGTGCTCAAATTGGTGGAAGTGATTCGCGCCGAGCAAACCTCGGACGCTACCGTGGCCGAGATTGAAAACCTCGCGAAGGCGCTGGGCAAAACCGCCGTACCGGTAGGCGATGCGCCAGGCTTCGCGGTGAATCGACTGTTGGTGCCCATGATCAATGAGGCAGCGTTTATCGTGCAAGAGGGCACCGCAACGCCGGAAGCGGTTGATAACGCCATGAAACTAGGCGCGGCTCACCCCATGGGGCCGCTAGCGCTGGCGGATTTGATTGGGCTGGATGTTTGCTTGGCAATCATGGAAGTGCTTCAAGAGGGCTTTGGCGACCCGAAATACCGTCCCTGCCCACTGCTTAAACGCATGGTCGCCGCGGGCTATCTAGGCCGTAAAAGTGGTCGCGGTTTCTATCACTACGGCTAACTTAATAATAATTTGAAACAATGATTTATCAGATTGAGTTGTCAGTGGTCGCTAATTAGCTGCGAGGGTAGGTTGAAACGAGGGTCTTTTGTCATGGATGACAAAAGTAGCGCCCAGGGATGGGTTTACAGCGCCCTCGTGGAAACCTGCCCTTGATGCCTAGAGGTATAGATTGTCAATTGTAAGAACCCGATAAGAAGTCATTGCCACTCAACCAAGCGTTCGCTAGGGTTGAGTAGTATTCACTTTCATGTTCAATAATAAATCGAATAAGGAGTCCGCCATGAGCGAAGCAGTGATCGAGAAGGTTGATAACGATGGGATGGTGCGACTGACCATCAATCGTCCTAAAGCGCTGAATGCCCTTAACAGCGAAGTGCTTGCCGCGCTGGAAGCACATTTGGTTGAGCTTGAAGCCCACCCGAACCTACGTGCCGTGCTAATTACCGGTGCGGGCGAGAAGTCCTTTGTGGCGGGTGCAGATATCACTGAAATGCGTGAAAAAACACCTGAAGAAGCGCGGGCCTTTGCCAGCCAAGCGCTGCGTACCATTAAACGCCTAGAGACACTCCCCGTGCCGGTGGTCGCGTTGGTGAACGGGTTTTGCCTTGGCGGCGGCTGCGAACTGGCACTGGCCTGCGACTGGGCCGTAGCCAGCGATAACGCGGTATTCGGCCAGCCGGAAGTGCTCCTGGGCGTCATCCCCGGCTTTGGCGGCACCCAGCGTCTGCCACGCCGTGTTGGCCCTGCCATGGCGATTGACCTGGTCACTACCGGGCGCAAAATCGATGCCCAAGAAGCGCTGCGTATCGGCTTAGTGAACCGTGTGATGCCGCAAGCGGAGCTGGAGAGCTACGTTGAAGAACTCACCAAGCAACTCAAAGGCAACGGCCCACAGTCAGTGCGCGGCGCCAAGCAGGCAGTTCACGACGGCATGGATCAAGACCTTGATAGCGCACTAGCGCTGGAAACCAGCCTGTTCGCCTTCTGCTTTGCCGGTGACGAGCAGAAAGAAGGCATGGCGGCATTTGTCGAGAAGCGCAAACCGAACTTCTAAGGTTTGATTAATTACAGTTTTACTTATTTAGGGGGTGGCGCTTGCGCCACCCCCGTTTTATTCTCGAAAGCTAACTGTTCCTTTCAAGAGAGCCGCCACTATGCAATGGGCCGCATTTATTCTCGCCGCGCTTGGTTTCGCTTATTTACCTGGGCCTGCAATGCTATATACCGCAGCGCAGACGTTGGGGCGCGGCCGACGGGCAGGGTGGTTAGCGGTCATCGGTGTACATATGGGGTGTTATGTGCATGTGGTTGCCGCCGCGCTAGGATTAGCGCTGCTGTTTGCGGCGATTCCCCCTGCCTACATCGCCATGAAAATCATCGGTGGGCTCTACCTGCTCTGGATGGGACTGCGGCTATGGCAGCAGGGCATTCGCACCCACGGCGAAGAGATGCCGCTGGCAACCACGAAACGCGTGCTTCGCGACAGCTTTCTGGTGGAGATGCTCAACCCTAAAACCGCGCTTTTCTTTGTCGCGTTTCTGCCCCAGTTTGTGCAGCCCGAGAGCGCGATGCCGGTAGCATGGCAACTGCTCTGGCTAGGTATCGCCACCAATGTGCTGTTTTCATCTGCGGATGTCATGGTGGTGCTACTTGCGAGTCCTCTACGCCAATGGCTACAAAAATCCCACGGCTCCTCTCGGCTCATCCAGCGCATTGGTGGTGGCGTATTAATGGGCTTAGGAGGCAATACCCTCGCTCAGGCGGCACGTTAAGGATGACAGCCCATATCGCTCGGCTACTTCAAATTTCACATACAAGGAGCGCTGTATGTTTGATCTCTATATCGCTAACAAGAACTATTCCTCTTGGTCGCTGCGCCCCTGGGTGTTGATGAAAGTAATGGAGATTCCGTTCAACGAACATCTCATGCCGTTTGAAGGCGGCTTTGGCGCTAGCCATGACGTTTATACCCGCTTTTCGCCATCGGGCTTAGTGCCTTGTTTAGTGGATAGGGAGAGTGATCTGGCGGTGTGGGATTCGCTGGCGATTGTTGAGTATTTGGCCGAGCAGCACGCCAACGTTTGGCCGAGTGATAAAACCGCTCGCGCCTGGGCGCGCTCTGCCACTGCTGAAATGCACAGCGGCTTTGGTGCTCTGCGCGACGAGTGTTCAATGAACTGCGGTATCCGAGTAAAATTGGAAAGCTTATCGGCCAATCTCAAGGCGGATGTGACACGCTTGGATGCATTATGGCAACAGGGGCTTGAGCGCTTTGGCGGGCCTTTCCTGGCGGGCGAGCACTTTACCGCCGTTGATGCGTTTTATGCGCCCGTCGCTTTTCGCATACAGACGTTTAATCTGCCAGTGAGTGAACAGTCCCAAGGGTATGTCGAGCGCTTGCTGGCGCTGCCAGCGATGCAGGCGTGGTATCAAGCCGCGCTCGAAGAGACGTGGCGCGAGCCCATGCACGAAGATGAAACGCTAAAAAACGGCACGCTGAGTGCTGATTATCGCCATGCTTAACTTCCGCACAATTCGCCCGTGGCATCGGGTACACTAGCGCAAATTTTCGTTTGGACACGTTCATGGCTCTTAGCGCAACGCCCTACAAAGTTGATATTAACCTCACCGATCTGGATCGCGGTGTTTATGAAACGCTGCGCTTTACCGTGGCGCGTCATCCGTCAGAAACCGAAGAACGCATGACCGCGCGCTTACTTGCCTATGTACTGTGGTACAGCGAATCGTTGGCCTTTGGGCGAGGGCTCTCTGATGTCGATGAGCCAGCGCTGTGGGAAAAAAGCTTAGACGGGCGCTTGCTGCACTGGATTGAAGTGGGGTTGCCAGACGCCGAGCGCATTACGTGGTGTTCACGCCGGGCGGAGCGGGTGTCACTGTTGGCTTACGGCCGGGTAGATATTTGGGAGAGTAAAGTGCTACCCGGTGTTGCATCGCTGAAAAATGTGCATGTGGCTGTATTGCCACAAGAAGCCCTAGCGACCATTGCTAAGGATCTACCCCGGGCGATTAATTGGGCCGTTATGATCAGCGAAGGATCGTTGTTTATTACCGACGAAAACGGTCAACACGAGATAACGCCGCAATGGTTGTTGCGCGAGCGCTAGAAATCATCAGACGTTCGTCTATCCTTTATGCTAAAGGCTTAAGCGATAGACAGATAAAGGATGGCCAAGGGGTCATCCTTTATTTTTAAAAGTATGCTTGCTATCTTTTTGCACAATTACATACAATCAACAATGTTTGTTACTGCTTTCACTAGCAGTCTAAAAAAGCAGCCTCAAGGTCAATCTCAAGGAACGAGCAATGAAACTAAATTCCGTTTTACGATGGAAACTGCTCCCGCTAGTCGCAGCCATTAGTTTGCTGCCCACGCTGGCCCAAGCAGAAGGTAGTGTGCTCTCGGTTAAGCATGAAAATGATGGCATGGCCAGCAGTGATGATGGCCATTTTACCAGTGGCTTTGAGCTTAACTGGACCTTTGAGCCTAGTGATGAAAGTTGGATGCAGCGCTTAGCTACGGCACTCCCCGATAGCTTCATCGGCAGCGCTGATATGGCCGCTTACCGATTGGTGCATCAGATCTATACGCCGGATAACATCGAAGAGCGTCGTTTGATTGAAGATGATCGCCCCTATGCTGGTCTCGTTTATGGTGGGATTTCGCTTTATGAAGATGTGCCAATGGGTAATTGGCGCCAAGCAACCGATCTGCATCTGGATATTGGCTTGGTGGGGCCGTCCTCGCTTGCCGATAGTATCCAACGAGAAGTACACCGCATCACCGATAGTGATCGTCCTAACGGCTGGAATAATCAGCTTGGCGATGAAGCCATTGTGAACGTCGCTATGCGCCGCCAGTGGTGGCATAGCTCCCCGTTTATTGGTAAGCAATTTGCTCATGGGCCTAGCGTCGGGGCTGCCTTAGGTAACCTTTACACCTACGCCAGCGCTGGCTATAGCGTGCGCTGGGGTGATGAAGCCTCGGGTATTCCTACGCTAACGCCCAACCCCGGCAGCCGCCACCACATGACCGGAAAAGAGGGGTGGCAGTGGTATCTGTTTGCGAGTGTGGATGGTTACTACATGGCACAAAACCTGACGTTGGATGGCAACAGCTTCAGAAATAGCCACTCGGTTGACCGCAAAGAGTGGGTGGGCGACATTTCCGCAGGGCTGGCGTTGGCCTGGGAAGATTGGCAGGTCACTTACGCTGCTGTGCAGCGCTCACGCGAATTTGATGGGCAAGAAGAGCAGGATAAGTTTGGAGCTCTAACGCTGTCCAAGCGCTTCTAAACTGCTTAAAGGTTTGAGCGTCTTTCGGGAGGAGAGTATTCATGGCCAAGCAATACCCCCACACCCCCGATGGGCGCTATTTTATTGCCAAAAATCGACTCTGGCGCTGTACTGATCCGCGCTTAGGTGAAGACCAAAAGCGCATCCATATCAAAGAGTTGATGAAAGCCCGCCGGGCCGTCAGAACGGCCCAACAGCAAGAAGATGACGATGCGCTTCGCCAAGCCCGTGACGCGGTTCAAGCTGCTAAAGAAGCGCTTGGGGAGCGTGGCCCAGTGTGGTGGGATGATGATGCCCCCGATGAAGGCGGCCTTGCGCCCCATAACAGTTCCTACGCCAAGTGGTGGGAGAGCCAGCACTAAATATTTTCCTTGCGTATACAACTAGCACAGGAGTGCTAGCCTGGGCAGAGGTGTGCAGCTATTTGCATATTGCTTGATACCCAAGGAGAACACGCATATGGAACTGGTATTTTTTAACGGCTGGAGCAGTTTGTTTCGTATTTTGATTATCGGCCTATTGGCGTATGCAACGCTAATCCTCTTTCTGCGCCTATCGGGCAACCGTACGCTTTCAAAAATGAATGCCTTCGACTTAATTGTTACGGTCGCGCTGGGTTCTACGCTGGCAACCGTGCTGCTATCTAAAGATGTGGCTTTGGCGGATGGAGCGGTCGCCTTAGCGCTACTAATTTCACTTCAATTTATAATCACCTGGACCAGTGTGCGGTTTCGCTGGGTACGCCGATTAGTGACTGGCGAGCCGCTGATGCTGCTTTACCAAGGTGAATTTCTTTTAACGTCATTGCGAAAAGCGCGGGTAACGCAAGACGAGGTACTTTCTGCCATTCGAAGCAGTGGCCTTAGTGATGTATCCGCAGTAGAAGCCGTCGTGCTAGAAACAGATGGCTCGTTAAGTATTGTCAAAAACCAGGCAGAGAGCGGCCAATCAAGTTTAGAGGGCGTTCGTGGCCCCTCATAAGTCTTAGTAAGCCCGCGGGGGAAGCGGTTAGTTGACACACCGTGATGAGATCCTTATATTAACACGAATAAAAATCACTATCATTAATATTCGTGTTAATAACAGCATTATAATTTGCTCCGGGATCATTATGTACACTCCACACTTTCGTTTGCGCAAGCTAGCCAGCGCCATCGCGCTCGCTTCTTTATGCGGGGCTTCGACTTATGCGCTCGCCCAAGAAGAATTAAGCTCATCGGCCGTTGAGCTGGACACGGTCGAAGTAACCGCAGAACCTGCTGGCCAATTTGGCTACATCGAAATGGAAGAAGTGCCAAAGGTTGGCAAAATGAACGTGCCAATAAGTGAGCAACCCTTCTCCATGTCAGTGATTGATGAGGAGTTTATTCAGGACAGCGGGGCACAAAATATTCAAGAGGCACTGCTCTATACGCCCGGTGTCAATGCGGGCAACTATGGCTTTGATACCCGTATCGACAGCGCCACAGTGCGCGGCTTGAACGCTGGCCGTTACCTGGATGGTTTGCGCCAAATTTACGGTTCGTACAACAGTGTCCGCAGCAATGTGTATGCGTTGGAGAGAGTCGAGGTGCTGCGCGGCCCCTCTTCAATGCTATACGGGCAAGCCGATTTAGGGGGTGTTATCAACGGCGTTTCCAAGCTGCCTGAGGAAGAGCGCAGCGGCGAGGTATGGGCGCAGGTTGGCTCACACAACCGCAAACAGCTGGCGGTAGATGTGACGGGCTCTGCGGATGAAGAAGGCAAATTTCTGTATCGTTTGGTGGCATTGCAGCGTGATAGCGATACCCAGGTAGATCATGTGGAGGATGATGGCTACCTGCTGGCGCCGTCGTTTACCTGGCGGCCAAGTGACGACACCAGCATGACGCTGTTAATTAACCGCCAGGAAAACACCGGCCAAGTGTCAGCGCAGTTCTTACCGCAGGCGGGTACGCTTGAACCTGGTTCCCAGGGCTTTATTGGTTCTGAGCGATTTGTGGGAGAGCCGGGTTGGGATCGTTACGATCGCGAAAAAACCGAAACCACGCTGTTTTTTGACCACCAGTTAACTAATAACTGGGCCTTTTCGGCCACTGCCCGCTATACCGACTCCAGTACCGAAACGCGCGAGCACTGGGTGGATATTCCCAGCGTGCCAGACGCCAACGGTGAAGTGTCACGTACTATTTTTACCGCTGACGCAGCGACTCAAATTCTGAACCTTGATGCACGAATGGAAGGTGAGTTTGAGCTAGGGGCGACAAAGCATACGTTGGTAGTCGGGATGGATCGCCAGGATGCACGCTGGGAGCAGGACAACTACTTCTCAGGGGCGGGGCTGGGCGGCACTATCGATATCTACGATCCGCAGTACGGTAATCTACAGCTAGGGGCGCTAGATCCTCAGGATCGCCCAGATAATGAGATCGAGCAGGTGGGTTTATACGTAGCGGATCACATTGAGCTGGGACCGGTGGTGGTGTCGGCCGGCCTACGTCACGATTGGGCTGAAAATCGTACGCTAGCGCTTTCTGGCCCGGATACCGTAAGCGACCAAGAAGCCACAACTGGGCGTTTAGGGTTGATGTATCGCTTCGATAATGGCGTCTCGCCGTATGTCAGCTACTCCGAAGCCTTCACCATGAATCTGGGAACCGACGGTACTGCTGAGGCCAACGCACTGGATCCCACTACGGGCGATCAGCAGGAAGCAGGGGTAAAATACCTCTCTCCCGATCAGTCTTTAGCGATCAGCGCCGCTTATTTTGATATCACTCAGCAGAATCGCGTTAGTGATGGTGTAACGCCAGGCGGTGTTGAGCAAACAGGCGCGGTGGTAGACGGTTGGGAGCTTCAAGTTAACAAGCGCTGGCAGAACTTTGAAACGCAGTTGGCTTACACCAATATGAATGCCACTGACGACAGTACCGGCGAGCGCCTGTCGGCGGTAGCGGAAGAGCAGGCCTCTTGGTGGAACCGGCTCTATGTAGGTAACCATTGGCGTGTTGGGGCCGGGGTACGTTACGTTGGCGATAATGTTGGCTTTGGTGGTTCGCCCGTGGTGCCCTCAAGCACCCTTTATGACGCTATGGTGGGCTATACGATTGATGAGTGGGATTTCTCAGTGGATGTTAAAAACCTCACCGACGATGAAACTATTTCCTGGTGCCGTTATGAGGGGGGAGACTGCGGTTACGGCGCACGCCGAAATGTGACGGCTAACGTGCGTTATCAGTTCTAAGTCTGGCAGCAAGAGTGGTTTAGCCGATAGACAGTTGTTAAAAAGGGCCTACGCTGAGTCAACACGCGTAGGCCCTTTTAGTTGCTATGTGTTTAGCGGTTAGTTACTGGTCGTCAAGTTTGTCTTGAGTGCGAAGCTCGAAATCGCTGGCGTCATGGCGCTCATGCAACTGCTCGTGAGGTTCGCCCCAGGTGCGGTTGACCATGCGGCCACGTTTAACGGCGGGGCGCTCATCGATCTCTTCGGTCCAGCGTAGAACGTTTTTGTAAGTGTGCGCCTCCAAAAACTCCGCCGCTTCGTAAACGCGGTTTTTTACCAGCGCGCCGTACCAGGGGTGAATCGCCATATCGGCAATGGTGTACTCATCGCCTGCCATAAAGCGGTTTTCCGCCAAGTGGCGATCCAGCACATCCAACTGGCGTTTCACTTCCATGGTGTAGCGGTCAATCGGGTACTGATACTTTTCAGGTGCGTAGGCATAGAAATGGCCAAAACCGCCACCCAGCATTGGAGCACTGCCCATTTGCCAGAATAGCCAGGAGAGGCACTCGGTGCGCTTCGCCGGATCGCTGGGTAGGAAAGCATCAAATTTTTCAGCCAGATAAAGCAGGATGGCACCAGACTCAAACACCCGTTGAGGCGGATTGGTCGAGTGATCCATTAGCGCGGGAATTTTAGAGTTGGGGTTCACGTCCACAAAACCACTGCCAAACTGGTCGCCTTCGCCAATGTTTATCAGGTATGCGTCGTACTCGGCCTCTGCTATGCCTTTCTCTAGCAGCTCCTCAAGCATCACGGTGACTTTGACACCGTTGGGTGTGGCTAAAGAGTAGAGCTGGATAGGGTGTTTTCCCACGGGCAGGGCTTTGTCATGAGTAGGACCTGCAATGGGACGATTGATATTGGCAAATTTACCGCCATTGCCAGGTTCCCATTTCCAAACGCTCGGGGGGGTATAAGTGTTATCGCTCATTATTTCCTCGCTATTAACCGGTTATCGGTAACCGCTGGGTACAGGGATGAACATCTTCTTAGCGCGACTATTCTAAGGTTATGGGGGTGATGAAAAGCTGCTACAAGGGTAGGTAGGTGATTAGCCTGTTAATAAAGTAGTCCAAATTCTTTGGGAGGTGATGGATGCGTGTCATTGGCGTGCTGGGCGGCATGAGCTGGGAGTCGAGCCTAAGCTATTACCGGGCCTTAAATGAAGGCGTTAAAGCAGCGCTAGGCGGCTTACATTCGGCCAAGATCGTAATGGTCAGTGTCGATTTTGCAGAAATAGAAGCCATGCAAAAGCGAGGCGATTGGGACGCGGCAGGCGAGCTACTCGCCAGCGCTGCTCAAGCAGTCGAACGCGCAGGTGCTGACTGTTTGTTGATTGCCACGAATACCATGCACAAAGTGGCGCCCGCGATAGAACAGTCGATTACCATTCCTCTGATGCATATTGCCGATGCCACTGCTTTGCAACTGCAAGCCGACGGAATTAATCGGGTGGGCCTGCTAGGCACGCGCTTTACCATGGAGCAGGACTTTTATATTGGCCGGCTAGAAGAGCAGTTTGGCATCAAGGTCGTGGTGCCGGAGCAATCTGAGCGCGACACTATTCATCAGGTGATCTTTGATGAGCTCTGCCAAGGCCGTATAGAAGATGTCTCCCGCCAACGCTATCTAGCCATTATCGATTCACTTTATGCGCAAGGCGCTCAGGCGGTGATTCTAGGCTGTACTGAAATTGCCATGCTCGTAAGCCAGCAAGATACCGAAGTGCCGCTTTATGACACCACCGCCCTGCATGTGCAGAGAGCGGTGGCGTGGGCACTCAATGATGACTAAAACAAACTAGCGGCGCTTAGACCAAGGTCAGCGTGACATTGATGTTGCCGCGGGTGGCGTTTGAGTAGGGGCAGACGATGTGGGCTTTATCGACCAACTGCTGAGCGACGTCCTGCTCCAGGCCTGGGAGGCTGATTTTTAGCTCAACTTCAATGCCAAAGCCAGTTGGAATGGCGCCGATACCGACGTGCCCATCAATTTGGGTTTCTTGGGGTAGCTTTACTTTTTCCTGGCTCGCCACGTGCTTCAGTGCACCTAGAAAACAGGCCGAGTAGCCTGCTGCGAAGAGCTGTTCGGGATTAGTGCCATCGCCGCCAGCGCCACCCAATTCTTTCGGCGTGCTGAGTTTGACATCCAGTGCTCCGTCGGAAGATTTAGCATGGCCTTCACGGCCGCCAGTAGCGGTGGCGTGGGCACGATAAACTACGTTTTCGATAGTGGTCGTCATTTTAATTCTCCTGTCAGTGTTATTAATTATGAATTTGCGCTTTTAATTTAGCGTAGCTTTATTTTGTGCACAATATAAATGGTCAATTAATTTCATAGCCTTTCCTGCAAGGGGAAGGGCTACTGACTCTTTTGTAAGCTATCGCGCAGTCGCACCAAATCGTCTTTTAGCGTGGTTAATGCTTCGATCGATTGCTCGCTCGCATGCACCACGCAGCTAGGGATGTGGTAAGCCTGTTCACGCAGCTCCCTACCTTTATCGGTAAGGTAAAGCTCTACTACACGCTCATCATGATGACTGCGCTTGCGATTCAACAACTGGTCGGCTTCCAGGCGCTTAAGCAGCGGCGTAAGCGAACCAGGATCAGTGAGTAGGCGCTTACTCATTGTGCCAACGGTAATACCATCGTTTTGCCATAAAACAAGCATGGCGAGGTATTGCGGGTAAGTAAGCCCCAACTCTTTGAGCAGAGGTTTATACACCTTGGTCATCATTAACGAAGTTGAATAGAGCGCAAAGCAGAGCTGATGATCAAGTTCTAATTCGCTACAAGATGGTTGCACAAGTAAGAGTTCCGATCCGAAATATGTAGGGTAATGTAGCGCGCGAAGCAGGTAAGTGGCTATCCCTAGACGTTGGTCGTAAGTTGGCAGTTTTGTTTTGACACGCCCTTGGCAGGTGGCTAGCCTGCGCTTAATCAATGTTACCGGTAACAAGTTGCCGCTCATTAAACGAGTCATCGACACATCGATATCAACAGCTCGATCTCAACAACAACGAGTATTTGGAGAAACGCTATGACCGCTATTTGGCGCTGCACGCTAACCTTGGTTGGGGCGACCACCCTGACGTTTGGTATGGCCCACGCCCAGAGTCCTGAACTCTCTGATCCGCCTGAAATTGAAGGTGAGGTAGTGGGTGACCACGGTTCTCATACCCTACGCATGGGTATCGGACTTGCGGAAAGCTCACCGCAGTTTCTCTCTAGCCAATATTTTGGTGAGATCCTGGAGCAGCGCACCGACGGTCGTATCACTGTTAACGTTTTTCCTAACAGCCAGTTAGGTGACGATGTTCAGATGCTGGAAATGCTTCAAACCGGCACGCTGGATATGACGTATCCGTCGAGTTCAGCGACCACCGGTTATGTTGAAGAACTGGCTGCTTTCGACTTGCCTTTCCTGCTGCCGAGCCGTGACGCTGCTGTCGCCGTCATGCAGAGTGATGTAGCACAAGGCATGCTGGACGCTTTTGAAGGTACCGGTCTGAAAGCGCTCGCCTTCTCTGAGAATGGTTACCGTCAGCTCTCTAACAGTGCTCGCCCGGTGACAAGTCCTGATGACGTTGCCGGTCTCGATGTACGCGGTTTGAGCGTTCGTACCATGGAAAACCCGGTACACCTGGCGATTTGGGAAGCCCTGGGCGCAAACCCAACGCCGATGGCTTTTGGTGAACTGTTCTCCGCTATGGAGCAGGGCGTTGTCGATGGACAGGAAAACCCCTGGAGCACCATCCTGACCTCTAACTTCAACGAAGTGCAGGACTATGGCACTGAAACACGCCACGTCTATACTCCCTTTATCATGATGCTCTCTGAGCGTACTTGGGACCGTATGGCACCTGAGTATCAAGAGCTGGTGCTGGAAGCCGCTCGTCAGTCCGCTGATTATGAAATTCAGCTGTCTGCTGAGTACGATGATTGGTCACGCGAACAGTTAGCGGAGCGCGGTATGGAAATTACCCGCTTGGACGATGATCAGTTAGCCGCTTTCCAAGAAGCCACTCAGCCGGTTTATGAAGAGTGGGCGCCGCGCATCGGGGAAGACTTGATCGCGGATATTCAAAAGATCGTTGAAGAGAGCAGCAACTAAACCTTACGTTTAGCGCACCGTCGGGCAGGCATTGAGCCTGCCCGACGTGTCAGTGCCCCTGGAGCTACTATGTCACTCTCCTCTACACCCCCCAATAAGCCAATACCGATTGAAGATCCATCGGTGTATCTGGACGACCCCAACCGCAAGCTATTAGAAATTGACACTGAAACCCGCCAAGGGCCGGCGCTGTTCCGCTGGTTGACCTTAGGCATGGAGTATCTGATCGGCGCTATTTTAGTGGGGCTGATTGTGTCTGTTTCTTGCAATGTGGTGGGGCGCGCGCTGTTTAATAACTCCCTGCCCTGGGCGGATGAGCTGGCGCGTATGCTGTTTATCTGGCTGGTATTTATCGGGGCCGCTGCGGCGTTTTCCCGTTACGAGCACATTGCCGTTGATGCGCTGGTGCGGCGTTTGCCACTGCGCTTGGCGCACATGCTTTATCTCCTTCAGCACCTGATTATCACCGGCTTGATGGCGGTCATGATCTGGGGTGGCTACCAAGTGCTGTCGCGCTCTAGCGGGCGTTCGGCAATCATGGATGTGCCACTGAGCTTTATCAGTTTATCGCTGGTGCTGTGCGTTATTTTTATTGCCGCGGTATCGATATGGCGGATGTGGGTCAGCCTGAACGTTATTCGCCATCCTGAGCGGGAGCACTGATCATGCTATGGATTTTCTTAGCTATTTTATTTGCCTCTATTATTATTGGTTTGCCGATTGCGTTTGGTTTGGGCGTAGCCGCGCTGGTAATGGCAGTACTCTCCGATATTCCTCTATCGATCATGATCGAGCAGTCTATCCGTGGGGTGAACAGCTTTCCCCTGCTCGCCATCCCGTTCTTTATTTTAGTCGGTGAGGTGATGAGTAATGGCGGTATCGCTCGTCGCTTGATGGAACTGGCTGGCGCTATGGTCGGCTTTATGCGCGGTGGGCTAGGGCAGGTTGCCATTACCGGTTCGATGTTCTTTGGTGGCATCAGTGGCTCAGCGGTGGCCGATACGGCCGCTACCGGCGCGATGATGATTCCCTCCATGAAAGAGCAGGGCTACACCGCGGCGAATGCTACCGCAATCAATACCGTGTCCTCGGTGATCGGGATCATTATTCCGCCCTCCATCCCGCTGATTCTGTACGGCATCGTCACTGAAACCTCGATTAGCCGCCTGTTTATTGCCGGTATCATTCCGGGTCTGTTGATTGGCTTTGCGCTGATGGTGACCACCTATATTCTTGCCAAAAAGGATGGCGGCGGTGTGCAGAAATTCCGCTGGGATCGCCTCTGGAAAGCTTTCAAAGATGCTTGGCTTGCGCTGGTACTCCCGGTCATCGTGATTGGCGGTATTATTGGCGGCGTATTTACTGCGACCGAAGCGGCCGTAGCGGCACTGCTTTATGCGCTGGCTATTTCGCTGGTGGTTTATCGTGAGTTCAAGATCAAAGAGCTCGGCGGTATGCTGATTCGTACTGCTCGTTTGACCGGCATGGTGATGATGCTGCTAGCGTTTGCGACGGTTATTGCTTGGTTCCTGACCATCAATATGGTGCCGCAAACCCTGGTTAGCCAAGTGCAGGCGATTACCCAAGACCCGTTCCTACTCCTCCTGATCGTGGCAACGTTGCTGCTGTTGGTGGGCTTTGTCATGGACTTAACCCCGGCCATGGTCATCATGGCGCCTATGCTTGCGCCCATTGTGACCTCGGTAGGTGTTGATGCTGCTTACTTTGGCGTACTAATGGCCTTTGTATTGGGCATCGGGCTGCTAACCCCGCCGGTTGGCACCTGCCTTTACGTCGGTTGTGGTGTGGGTAAAGTCTCCATGGAGTCTTTGGTCAAAGCGATGCTGCCTTACTACGCAGCGCTCCTCGTCGTGCTGGTGATCCTGATCGCCTTCCCGGGTATCGTTACCTGGTTGCCTGATCTTACCGCTGTGCGCGGCAACTGAGGTTCTTGGTAATGAATAGGAGAGCTTCTGTGAAGACCCTCTCGCATCGTATTTTAGTGATGGGTGTGTCTGGCTCTGGAAAATCGCACATTGGCCGCCAGTTGGCCCAAACCGTAGGGGCGACGTTCATTGACGGCGACGATTACCATTCGCCCGCCAATGTAGCCAAAATGGCCAGCGGCACACCGCTCAATGACGATGACCGGAGCGAGTGGCTCGATACGTTGGCGGCGCTATTCGCCGAGTATCGGGCCAGAGATGCGTCGCTGGTGATTGCCTGCTCAGGGTTGAAAAGGCGCTACCGTGACCGACTGCGCCAAGGTGACTCAGCGCTGCAGATTCTCTACTTAGAGGGCACGCAAGAGCTGCTGCTTGAGCGGCTAGAAACACGGGCAGGGCACTTCTTCAAAGGCGATACCATGTTGGCCAGTCAATTGGCTGATTTAGAACCGCCTGATGAAGAGGAGGCGTTTAACGCCTCCATTGCCCTGTCGCCCATGCAAATCGTCGATCAATTTGCTGCCACGCTGCCACTGCCCAGCCGCACACTAAGCTAACGCACAACTAGGCTAACGCTCACTAGGCAAAAGAGTTAATAGGTATTGAGGCCGCCGATTGAAGGGGCGACCTCAATGCTCCCTCACTGCATAAGGCAGTTACCCCCTTGAAGAAAAAACGCCCCACCCTCCAGGACATTGCCGACCACGTAGGGGCTACCAAAATGACGGTCAGCCGCTGCCTGCGTGAACCTGAAACGGTTTCGGAAGGGCTTCGTGAGCGCATTTTCTCGATTGCCGAACAGATTGGCTATATTCCCAACCGTGCACCCGATTTACTTTCCAGGGCCACCAGTCATTCGATTGGCGTACTGGTGCCGTCGCTAACCAACCAAGTGTTCGCCGATATCATTGTCGGCATTGAGGCGTTAACGGAACCAGCGGGCTATCACTTAATGCTCTCTCACTATGGCTATAGCCCTGAGCTTGAAGAGCGCAGCCTAGCTTCATTGCTCTCCTATAATGTCGATGGCGTTATCCTTTCTGACCGTGATCACACGCCGCGTAGCCTGCGTATGCTGGAAACCGCCGGTATCCCGATTGTCGAAATCATGGACACCCATCGCCCTCCGCTACAACAGACCGTGGGATACGACAACGTACAAGCCGCCTATGACATGGTGAGTGAGATGATCCGTCGCGGTCGTCGCCAAGTAATTTATCTGGCGGTGCGGTTGGATGAACGTACCCGGCAGCGTGAGTTGGGCTACCGTCGTGCCATGGAAGAGCACGGATTACCGCCGGTGACGCTGCAAAGCACCCAGCGCTCTTCTTACAGCGTGGGAGCTGCCCTACTCAAGCAGGTGTTAGTTGACTATCCAGCGGCGGATGGCCTGTTTTGTACCAATGACGATGTTGCCGTAGGCGCTTACTTTGAATGCCAGCGACGCGGTATTGAGGTGCCTGGGCGCATGGCCTTGGCGGGCTTTCATGGCCACGATGTGGGCCATGTGATGACACCACGCTTGGCCAGCGTGGTGACACCGCGTCAGGCCATTGGCGAAGCTGCAGCGGGTCAGCTGTTAGCGCGTATTCGCGGTGAGCCACTGACCCAGAAAGTGGTGGATTTAGGCTACCGTATCGAAACAGGCATGACGCTATAGGCTACGTTTTATAAACCATGCTTTCGAGTAGCGATCGCCATTGTGAGTGGCTAAAGTAGTCTTTTTACTTGTCGTGAGGCTGCCGTGCAGATTACTCAACTCAACATCTACCCCGTAAAGTCGCTAAAAGGCATCAGCGTTAATCACAGCGAGCTACAAGAGCACGGGCTCGCCTGGGATCGCCGCTGGATGCTGGTGGACGCCCAACAACGCTTTATTACCCAGCGTCAACTCCCTGCGCTCGCCACCATTGAGGTCGCTCTCACCGATGAGCACTTGGTGCTATCTCACCCTGGCGTTGACCCACTGAACATACCGCTGGCAGAACCCGCCGGTAATTTGCGTCTGGTCAGTGTGTGGAATGATCACTGCAAAGCCCTGCCGGAGAGCGAAGATGTTTCTCGCTGGTTAGTCGCTGCCTTGGGCGAACAGGCGCACGGGCTGAGCTTGGTGCGTTTTGCAACTGAATTTACCCGCGCGGTCGAAGAGGATTTTCTTGACGGTGGAGCGGCGCATACCTATTTCGCCGATGGCTATCCGTTTCTGATCACGTCCACGGGCTCGTTGGATGCTCTTAATCAGGCGTTGGTGGCAAAAGGGGGCGCGCCAGTGCCCATGAACCGTTTCCGGCCCAATATTGTGGTAGAGAGCGATGAGGCGTGGGCTGAAGACCGTTGGGCGACGCTTTCTGAACAAAAGGGAGCTTTCCAACTAGCGCTGCGCAAGCCCTGCAAACGCTGCAAGATCACTACTATCGATCAGCATACGGCGGCAGTACCAGCCCCTGCTGAGCCGCTAAAAACCTTGATTGAGCTTAATACTCAGCCCGCCTTGAAAGGCGCCCACTTTGGCCAGAACGCTACGCTGCTAGAAGGCGCAGGTAGTATTATTCGTGTGGGGGATAGACTGGCGGCGACGTTTCGCGACGCTTGACGCGTAGTAGTTTAGTGGCGATCGCCGTGCCAATGAGGGTAATGACCATGCCCGCGATAATCTGAACGTTCAGCGTCTCTCCAAGCAGTAGATAACCCCATATCAGCGCGCTCACCGGCACCAGAAACGTCACCGTTGAAGTGGCGGTGGCGCCCGCGCTGGCGAGTAAGCCAAAGTAGAGCAGGAAGGCCAGAGTGGTGCTTAGCGCTGCCAGTGCCAGCGCGTTTCCCCAGGCCAGAGTGCTAATGGGCTCGCTTGGCCATAATAGAATGCCAGGAATTAGCAGCACCATGGCCGACATGGCACTGCTGCCCGCAGCGAGTACACGTGTGGGTAGATGACCAAGGCGCGTTTTCGAGTAGTTGCCTGCAATGCCATAGCAAAACGTGGCGCCTAAGACAGCCAAAATAAACCAGCCGTCGCCGCCCAGGGCGAAATCGAGTCGATCCGCTGAGAGCACGTAGACCCCCAGCAGCGCCAGGGCGAGCCCCAGGTACTGCTGGCGCTGTATGGCGGTAGCGAAAAACAGCGCGCCGATCAGTGCAGTAAAAATCGGCGTGGTAGCGTTAATTAATGAGGTAAAGCCCGCCTCTAGTCGTGTAGTGGCAAGTGCCAGTAACGAAAAGGGCAGCACGTGATTCACAATACCTAAAAAAAGCAGCGGGCCCTTGTGCTGCCAGATCAATCGAAGATAGTGCAGGCTGATCAGCAGTGGCATGAGCAACAGTGCGCCAATTCCCATACGTACCAACACTAACGGCACCGCGCCAAATTCGGGGGCGGCTACGCGCATAAAGATAAATGAAAGGCCCCACAGAGAAGAGAGCAGTATCAAACGCAGCGCATCAGCCGACGACATGGCGAGTCCTTAACATTAAATAAGTAACGCAGTTAGGTAGCTAACTAGCTTACGGCTGAACGAGAGTCGATGGAAGCGATGAAAGTAAGGGGGGCGGCAGAGAAACAAAAAATCAGCTACGCTGGTGAGGTGGTCAAGCGGCAACCGTCGCCGGGCCCACGCTGACACTTACACTGACAATATGTTTACGCATATTGGCACATACAAGGAGTTGTTATGGATCGTACAGCTAGCGCACGTTGGGAAGGTGGTCTTAAGGATGGCAAAGGCACCATTTCAACCGAGAGTGGCGTTTTAGATGCCAATTACTCCTTCAGCAAGCGCTTTGAAGATGAAAAAGGCACTAATCCCGAAGAACTGATTGGCGCAGCACACGCCAGCTGCTTCTCCATGGCGCTCTCCATGATTTTAGGTGAGAAAGGCTATACTGCTGATTCTATTGAGACCAGCGCTAAAGTAACCCTTTCCCAGAGCGATGCAGGGTTTGATATTTCTAAAATCCATCTGGATGTTGTCGCTGCCATCAGTGGCGCCGACGACGCAGCTTTCCAGGAAGCAGCAGAAACGGCGAAAGCTAATTGCCCCGTTTCAAAAGTGCTTAAAGCTGACATTAGCATGACGGCTAAGTTAAAGGGCTGATTTAACCAGTGTTCTGGTTCACACATAGCGATTATGTGTGAACCTTTATTTGGTTTTAAATAACTACTAGTCGTTAAAGAACTTTCAGCTGTAAAAAGAGCATTTAAGTATTAAGTGTATTTGCTAAATGTCAGCACTGAAAGTAAAGCACTAAAAAAGCCTTGGCAATTGCCAAGGCTTTTGTGTTAAAGGAGAGCTTATTTGTTTTCGTCGCGGCTATATTCTTCAGCTGCTTCTAGTGCGTCTTGTGACGCATTGACAGTAATGACGTAGTCTTCGCCATCTTCTTCTTTGGTCAGTTCAAGTGAATCCCATTCGATGGCGACGTTTTTCTCGCCCATACCAAGGAAACCACCAACGCCTACTACCACTGCATTAATTTGACCATCTTCACCGATGACAAGGTCAGTGATAGTGCCGATGTCTTCGTCATCTTCGACGCTACTTTTGACTTGATTGCCGGTTAAGGCATCAGCATGAAAAGTACCTTCTGGTGTTTCGGTCAGGTAGGTTGCTTCCATGGTGGTGGTATTCTCTTCGGCGTTAACGGCGCCTGCAGCAAACATAACAGCCGGAACCATGAGAGTACCTAAAAAGGCAGGTTTGATCATTTTCATTTTACTTGCTCCTTGCGATTTCATTGGGCTTAACGACTCCGCGCAATAGCCCGCATAAATCAATAACAGAGGGTGTTAGCTGTGCTTTAAAAAAGCTTTACACGCCAGTGCTATTACTCCTGTGTATGTTAATTACGCTTGAGTAATTAACGCCGCCTCGCGCGTCAATGCGCTAAGACAATTAACAGATTAGTCGTTGTGATCAAAAATACAACCAATTCACTAAAACTTTTAGCTGGCTACGTATATGGCGGTGCAACACATGAAGCTTGTGCCTACATTACTGTGCGACAGTCTGTCGAATTGACCTGCTCCGCCCCAATCGTCATATTCCTACCCCAAAAGGAGAAACCTGACGATGATTTCCCAGTACCATCCCTTACGACGAATGAAACAGGTCTGTGTCAGTAGTGTCGCGCTGGGAGCATGGCTATTAGCGTCCACTGCCGCCGCTGACAGCAGTGAACTGCCCAAAGGCCATTTCCCGCTTCCTGAGCAAGGCAATATGGTGGGCGAGGTATATACCGTCACCGCCAGCGAAGAAGATACGCTGATGGATATTGCCCGAGCGCATAATGTTGGCTACGAAGAAATTCGTATGGCCAATCCGGATACCAGCCTCTGGGTGCCGGGCGAGGGCATCGAGGTGACGATTCCCGGTCAGTTTATTCTGCCCGATGAAGCGCGTACCGGCATTGTCATTAACGTGGCCGAGCTGCGTCTCTATTATTACCCCGAGGTAGAAGAGGGCGAAACGCCGCGGGTAGAAACCTATCCCATTGGTATTGGACGCGATGCCTATAACACGCCGCTGGGGATTACCGAAACTACTATGCGGCTTGAAAATCCAGCTTGGTATCCGCCTGAGTCGATTCGCCGTGAAGCCGCCGAACGTGGCGACCCCGCGCCATCAGTTGTACCGCCTGGTGCTGATAACCCGCTAGGGCAGTACGCTATTTTGCTGGATATCCCCGGTTACCTGATCCATGGCACCAACCAGCCGGACGGCATTGGCATGCGGGCCAGCCGCGGCTGTATTCGTATGCACCCGGAAGATATCGAAGCGGTATTCTGGCGCGTGCCGGTGGGCACCCAAGTCAATATTATCGATTCACCGATCAAGGTAGGCTGGGATGCCGCTGAGCGAGGCTATGTCCAGGCGTTTACTGCCACGGATGAAACCGCTTATGGCATGGACACGCTGTTGGACGTGGTCGGCCTTATAGAGCACCACGACGGTGGCCCCAGCGGCGCGGATTACGAACAGGTACGTGAAGTGCTGGAACGGGCTAATGGCCAAATCGTACCGTTAACCTGATAAGGCTTGGGCGTGTTAGCGCGCGGGGTCAAGCACACCACCCAGCGAAGCATTGCGCCGAAACCAGCCCGCAATACTGGTGCGCGGGCAGCGTGTAGGCAGCACTTCATGGGGAATGGTTTCAGATAGAAAGCAGGCAAAGGTGCCCGCTTCGGGTATGACACGGGCGACCTCTTGGCTGGGGTCGTCCGGGTGGTAAATGACCATTTCACCGCCGCCATCGCTTGGCCAGTCGGGTGTCAGATAACCCACGGTAGAGATCACGCGGTTAGCGCGACCGCGGAAGCTATCCACATGGCGTTGATAAAAAGCGCCGGGTGGGTAGTGGGCGAAGTGGGCTTCATACTCAAATAAACCCAAAAACAACGCATGGTTGAGTGCCTGCTGCAATTCGCGCATGGCGTCTAAATAACGCCGCTGGGCGGCGCTTTCACGGTCCAGCCAATGAATGGCGTCACCGCGGATATCCTTACGCAACAGGTGCTGCTGGCCTCGGCCAATGCCCGCTTCGTCTAAACCGTTATAGGCCGCTCGATGCAGCAGTTCATGGTTCAGTGCTTCACAGAGCCCAGGGTCAATCACCTCGCGGCCCACATACCAGCCCTTCTCAACCAGCGCATCGACAAGAGCAACCTGCGTCGCTGGCTGGAGCGCAGGCGTAAACGTAGCAACACTGGGGGTCATTGTTTGGATCTCGATGAGGCGGGAAGGGAAGTGTCACTGGATGGAGAAGAAAGACGAGTTTTACGTTCGGGATAATGGCGCAGCGGGCCCAGGGGGCGTTGATACAGATCAATCGGCATCCCAAAGCCTTCGGCCAATAGCTCCACCAGCATCATCGCTGAAAGCCCCCAGATGACATGGCCATCTACGTAATAGCTGGGCACGTAGTGCGCCACGCCATCGACAGTGATGACATCGGTATGGGTGCGATGGTCGTCCAGGAAGTGGCTGAGCGGCACCTCAAAAATAGCATCTAACTCCCCAGGGTCGGCCACCAGCGGTAAATCAGGCGGAATGATACCGACCCAAGGGGTAACGCG
Organism: Halomonas sp. NYA30; assembly: GCF_976980765.1. Classification (NCBI taxonomy): domain Bacteria; kingdom Pseudomonadati; phylum Pseudomonadota; class Gammaproteobacteria; order Oceanospirillales; family Halomonadaceae; genus Halomonas; species Halomonas sp. NYA30. The sequence continues at coordinate 1,152,595 of NZ_OZ334477.1, forward strand.
AATGCCGTGCAGCGAAATAACATCCGACAGCCGCCCCAGGGGTTGTACCAGGGTTGGGTCGAGGGCAATCTCTTCCTCTGCTTCACGCAGCGCGGTGGCATAAAGATCAGTATCGAAGGGCTCGCGCTTACCACCGGGAAACGCTACTTGGCCGCTATGGGTGCTCAAATGGCTGGCGCGGCGGGTAAACAACAGGGTAGGTGCTGGCCGGTCGACAATGGGCAATAGCACCGCAGCCTCGGGCATTACCACGTGGTCTAAGCGTTGAGGCGTCAGTTGTTGCAGCTGATTGCGAAGTTTCTCTAACATAGGGCATCCAGTAACTTTGTTCTCTTTTACCCAGCAGCGGTCATTGACGTCAAGCGCGTCGGGGCTTCTATTCACTAGCCGTTGAGAATACGCGATGAACTTTTGTAGCCACTGTGGTGATAAGGTGCGTTTTGCAGTCCCCAAAGGCGATGATCGCCCACGCTACCTGTGCGATGCCTGCGGGAGTATTCACTATCAGAACCCACGCATCGTGGCTGGCACGCTGCCCGTTAGCGGTAGCAAAGTATTGCTCTGTAAACGTGCGATTTCACCGCGCAAAGGTTACTGGACGCTGCCTGCTGGCTACATGGAAAACGCTGAATCAACCCAGCAGGCTGCCGCCAGAGAGACCCGCGAAGAGGCCTGTGCCGAGGTCAAACTGGCCAACCTCTATACTCTGATTGATTTACCGCATATCAATCAGGTGTATATGATTTTTCGTGCCGAACTAATCGGCGGCTTCAGCGCCGGACCGGAAAGCCTGGAAGTGGCGCTATTTGAGGAACACGAAATTCCCTGGGATGAACTGGCCTTTACGACCATTGAGCGCACGCTGCGGCACTTTTACGCTGATCGTCCCCACAATGAGTTTCCGCTGCACATCAGCATGGTGACGCCTGAGGATCGGGAACGCTATTTTGGCAGTGCATAAGTCGCACTGCCACTGCGTCAACTCGCTATAGATCGGCTAATTGCCACACATCATAAGCGACTTCTTCGTAGGGATGGGCAAGTTTCAAGGCCGCGATAGCACCATGGATGTGTGCGTCATCACAGACTAGTTCCACTTTGAACTCTTCGACTTTTTCTAAGCTGCCCACCGAGCCAATGTGCGGGTGGGCACCTTCGGTCGGGCGAAACTGCCCCGTGCCACGGGTTTGAAAACAGACACTCTCGTATGCCCCCATACGCCCAGCACCAGCTTCAAACACGGCTTGCTTAACGCTGTCGGCATCTTCCACGGGAACAAAAAAAGCCAATTTGTACATGCTAATCTCCTCTGCAATCCATTCAGCATCAAGCGCTGTACTACACGTATGTTAGCGGATAGACGACTACTGGTCGCGGGCTTAGCTTTGTATGATGATGTTTCAGTACCCATTAAGTGAGCCATTTTATGGATAAATTTGAGGTAAAGCTGGACCAGGCGGCCAGAGCCGCCTGGATGTCTTACGTGGGGGGAATGACCCAGGATGAGATCGCCAGCCAGTTGGGTGTTTCACGGCCAGGCGTGCAGCGCTTGTTAGCCTTGGCCCGCCAGGAGGGGTTGGTGAAAGTGCATATTGATCACCCGATCTCTAACTGCATGGCGCTAGGCAGCACGTTGCGTGATCACTTTGGATTGACCTACTGCGACGTGGTCCCTGCCGATAACCATGCCGCCGAAAGTGCTGCTTCTTACCTGGCCGTGGCAGCCGCCGAGCGGGTGGCGCAGTTGGTTGAACGCAGCGAGCCGTTGACGCTTTCATTAGGTACCGGGCGTTCGGTGCGGGCAGCGGTCGAGGCGCTCAGCCGCGTTGAGCGGCCTCAGCATCGCTTTGTGTCGCTGGTAGGGAATGTAGCCCGGGACGGCTCGGCTAACCGTTACGATGCGGTGATGGTGATGGCGGATAAAACCGGCGGTGAACGCTTTTTGCTCCCCGCACCAGTGGTGGCGGAAACGCTGGTTGAAAAAGAGGCGATGCTGACACAGCGGTTATTTAAAAAAATTGCCGATGTGGCGCGCGAGTCCGAGGCTGCTTTTATTGGCGTAGGGCGCATCGACCGCCAGGCCACGCTGTTTCAAGATCACTTTATTAGCGAAAGCGAACTAGATGAGTTGCTGGGTTTGGCAGCGGTAGGGGAGTTGCTTGGCTGGCCGCTGAATAGCGACGGCGAGGTGATCGACTGCTCGATTACCCGGCGGGTCACTAGTCTGCCCCTGGAGCGCTTTGGCAAGCACCATATGGTGGCGATAGCGGGAGGACGCGAAAAAGCCCCGGCGATTCATGCCGCGCTGCGTGGCAGTTGGTTGAAAGGGTTGGTGACCGACGAAGTGGCCGCTCGACAAATTGTCGACGCGCTATAGGAGGTGTCAAACCTAGGTGCGTGCACTGCAACATGCATCAAGGGTAATAAGTTAGCGTAAAGTCTAAGCCGATCGGCTTTGCTTTTTTTTGTCTTACGTACGATCATTTGTTCGGTTGATGATCAATAAGATCAAGGCGACAACAATGCCAATACAAGCCCATAGGAGTGCTTTATGCGACTCGCACGTCACTTGCCCGTCACCACGCTAGCGGCCGCCATTGCCATATCGAGCCATGCCCAGGCGCAAACCGAAATCACCGTGGCCACGGTTAATAACAACGATATGGTGATTATGCAGAGCCTCACTGAGGCGTTCGAAGAATCTCACCCCGACATCACCTTGGATTGGGTGGTGCTTGAGGAGAACGTTCTGCGTCAACGCATGACCACCGATATTGCCACCGGTGGCGGCCAATTTGACGTCATGACCATTGGTACTTACGAAGTGCCTATCTGGGCAGAGCGCGGCTGGCTGTCACCACTGGATAATCTACCCGAGGCCTACAACGAAGATGACCTGCTGGCCTCCGTGCGCGATGGCTTGAGTCTGGATGGCACACTTCACGCGCTGCCTTTTTATGCCGAAAGCTCAATGATGTACTACCGCCAAGACCTGTTTGATAAGGCGGGCATCGAAATGAGCGAGCAGCCCACCTGGGAAGAAGTACGCGAGTGGGCTGGCGAACTGCATGGCAGCGAAGAGGGCTTGGCCGGTATCTGTCTGCGTGGTAAGCCGGGCTGGGGCGAAAACATGGCCTTTGTTTCCACCCTGGTGAACACCTACGGCGGTCGCTGGTTTGATGAAGAGTGGAATCCGGAACTCAACTCTGAGGCATGGGTTAACGCTATCCAGTTTTATGTCGATCTGCTTAACGATTACGGCCCGCCAGGCGCAAGCTCAAACGGCTTTAACGAGAACCTGGCGCTGTTCTCACGCGGCAACTGTGCCATGTGGGTCGATGCCACCTCGGCCGCTGGCAAGCTGTATGACGGCAATGAATCCGATGTGGCGGACAGCCTAGGTTTTGCCCCAGCGCCTATCGCAGAAACACCCAAAGGCTCGCATTGGTTGTGGTCGTGGGCGTTAGCGATCCCGGCTTCTTCTGAAAACCAGGAAGCGGCACGCGAGTTTATTACCTGGGCCACCTCGCAAGAGTACATTGAGCTGGTCGGCGAAACCGAAGGCTGGACCAGCGTGCCCCCAGGCACCCGTGAATCCACCTACGCCAATGAGCAATATACCGAAGCAGCACCCTTTGCTGACTTCGTGCTGAAAGCAATTCAGGACGCCGACCCCACCGATTCCACCCTGGAACCCAATCCTTACGTGGGTGTTCAGTTCGTTGGCATTCCAGAGTTCCAGTCGATTGGCACCCAGGTTGGCCAGACCATTGCCGCGGCGCTAACCGGTGACACCACGGTGGAGCAGGCGCTAGATAGTGCTCAGCGCGCCACCGAACGCACCATGCAGCGTGCCGGTTATCTAGACTGATGTGATGACCGCAATGCCTGCCTTGATCACTAGGCAGGCATTGCCCCCACACTGTTTCTGCAGGTATTTCCATGAATAAAACACGTGCTTCTGGCCGGACGGTCGGCGGGCTACGGACGCTTTCGCTTCAAGCGCCTGCTGTAACGCTGTTATTGCTTTGGATGATTGTGCCACTGGGCATGACGCTATGGTTCTCTTTCCAGCGTTATAACCTGCTAATGCCCGGCATGACCGGCTTTGCCGGGTTGGAAAACTATGAATATCTTCTCACCGACCCTGCCCTATGGGCCGCTATGGGTAACACGTTGTTGCTGGTGGGGTGGGTGCTGGCGATTACCGTGGTGGGCGGCACCCTGCTGGCGGTGCTGTTTCAGCAGGAGTTTGCGGGACGCGGAATTGCTCGTGTGCTGGCGATCTCACCGTTTTTTGTCATGCCCACCGTGAGTGCCCTGGTGTGGAAAAACATGATGATGCATCCCTCTAACGGGGTGCTGGCGTGGCTGGCTGAATTCATTGGCCTGCCCGCTGTTGATTGGTTCTCCTCGCTGCCGCTGACCTCCATTGTGATCATCGTGGCCTGGCAGTGGCTGCCGTTTGCGTTGTTGATTCTGCTCACCGCGATGCAATCGCTGGATGAGGATCAAGTCGAAGCCGCCCGTATGGACGGGGCAGGGCCAATAGCGATTTTCTTCTTTATCACGTTGCCGCATCTAAAGCGGGCGATCAGTGTGGTGATCATGATTGAAATGATCTTCCTGCTGACCATCTTTGCCGAGATTTTCGTCACCACCTCCGGTGGGCCTGGCTTGGCGACCACCAACTTAGCTTATCTGATTTACATTCGTGCGCTGCTCGATTTTGACGTAGGCACTGCGTCCGCCGGTGGGGTGATCGCGATCATTCTCGCCAATATCGTGGCGATCTTCCTGGTCCGTATGGTGGCCAAAAACCTGGAAGATTAGACCGGCACTTGTGTCTTAGGAGTACTTCGATGACAACATTAAGTTCCAAAACGGCGGCGCCACGTTCGGTGTCAGGGTGGCGTTCCCCACAGGCTAAACGCGCCTTTCTGACGATCTTGGGTTGGTCGGTAGCGCTGGTGATTTTCTTTCCCATTTTCTGGATGATCCTCACCGGTTTTAAAACCGAATCAGCGGCTATTGCTGATCCTACGCTGATTTTTTCGCCCACTCTTGAGAGCTACCAAGAGGTGCAAGAGCGCTCGGGCTATGCACGCTTTGCGCTTAATAGCGTGGCGGTGGCGTTTGGTTCCACCTTCCTGGCGCTGCTGATTGCAATACCGTCTGCCTATGCCATGGCTTTCTTGCCCACCAAGCGCACCAAAGGCACGCTGCTGTGGATGCTCTCCACTAAAATGCTGCCCTCGGTGGGCGTGCTGGTGCCGATTTATCTGATCTTTCGCGATGTTGGCCTATTGGATACCCGAACGGGGCTGATCATCGTTTACACGTTAATGAACCTGCCGATTGTGGTGTGGATGCTTTACACCTTCTTCAAGGATATGCCCAAGGACATTCTTGAAGCGGGGCGTATGGATGGCGCTTCGACACTGCAGGAGGTGATGTTTTTACTGCTGCCGCTGACGCTGCCGGGCATCGCTTCAACGGGCCTGCTATCGGTGATTTTGAGTTGGAACGAGGCGTTCTGGAGTCTCAACCTGACTACCTCAAATGCCGCTCCGTTAACCGCTTACATCGCCTCATTCTCAAGCCCTGAGGGGCTGTTCTGGGCCAAACTATCTGCCGCTTCCACCATGGCGATTGCGCCTATTTTGATACTCGGTTGGATGACGCAAAAACAAATGGTACGTGGCCTGACCTTTGGCGCCGTCAAGTAAAGGATATTCCTCATGGCAACACTACAACTACACAATATTACCAAGCGTTTTGGCGACACCGAGGTGATCAAGGGCATCGACCTTGAGGTGAATGACCGCGAGTTTGTGGTCTTCGTTGGCCCTTCCGGCTGCGGTAAGTCCACCCTGATGCGCATGATCGCCGGGCTGGAAAGCGCTACCGACGGCGATATTTTGATCGACGGACAGCGAATTAATGACGTCGGTCCAGCGGACCGCGGCCTCGCCATGGTGTTTCAGAGCTACGCGCTTTACCCGCATATGACGGTGGAAGGCAATATGGGCTTCAGCATGCGCTTGGCGGGGGTTCCCAAAGAGGAGCGCCGCGCCAAGGTGCTGGAAGCGGCCAAGATTCTGCAGCTAGAGCCGCTGTTAGACCGCAAGCCCAAAGCGCTCTCCGGCGGTCAGCGCCAGCGCGTGGCGATTGGCCGGGCGATTGTGCGTAACCCCAGCATCTTCCTATTCGATGAACCGCTTTCCAACCTGGATGCCGCGCTGCGGGTACAAATGCGCATTGAGCTGGCGCGCCTGCACGATGAGCTGGACGCCACCATGATCTACGTGACCCACGACCAGATCGAAGCGATGACCATGGCGGATAAAATCGTCGTGCTCCACGACGGCGTGGTGGAGCAGGTGGGCTCGCCCATGGCGCTCTATCACCATCCGCGCAATCGCTTTGTGGCGGGCTTTATTGGCTCACCGAAAATGAATTTTCTGCCCGTAACGCTGACCGGTGTCACGTCTGAGGGAGTAGGCATTCGCCTGCCCGGCGGCGGTGAGCGCAGCATTCCGGCCGACGGCACCCACTTGGATGCTAATGCCACCCTTGAGTTGGGTGTTCGTCCTGAACACTTGGTGCTTGATGAACAGGGGCCTTTAAGCGGCGAGATCAAGGTGCTGGAGCGGCTAGGGGGCCAAACCTCGCTCTACGTTCAGATGAACGATGAACTCATTACCATCATGGCCGATGGCGATGTGGCCTACCGGGTCAACGATACGGTCCATTTCGGTTTCGCCCCCGAGCGCGCCCACTTGTTTGATGCTGACGGGCTGGCCTTGCCAAGCCTGGAGCAGCACCCGCTAGCAGGGCTGACCCGCCAAGATAACCGTGCCCCCGGCTCGCCTTCTGAGGAGCCTGCATGAGGACGCTCATCTTTGACTGCGATGGCGTGCTGGTCGACAGCGAAGCCATCGCGGAAGGCACGCTGGTGGCGTACCTCTCCCGGTGGCTGCCCGACCTGAATATTGACCAGGCGCTGGGCCAGGCCCTGGGGATGACTACGGCGGCTATTCTCGCGCATCTCGAAGCGTTAAGCGCCCACACACTGCCGCTTGATGCCACCGAACAGGTGGATACCGCCATTGAGGCGCGCTTGGCGCGGGAGCTGAAAGCGATAGAGGGGGCGGATAAGGCCGTTCGCGGCATCGCGTTGGAAAAAGCGGTAGTTTCCAACAGTCGGCGCAGCCGCGTACTGGCGTCATTGGCGAATACGCGGTTGGCAGAAGCCTTTGGCAACGTACCTATCTTTACTGCTGATCAGGTGGCCAATCCCAAGCCTGATCCCGCGCTTTACCAATTGGCCGCCTCCCAGTTAGGCCAAGTGCCCCGGGACTGCCTGGTGGTCGAAGACAGCGTTGCCGGGGTAACTGCCGCCCATGCTGCGGGCATGTGCGTGATCGGTTTTGTCGGCGCCAGCCACGTGGATGCTGAACAGTCGGCACGCCTTACCCAGGCCGGTGCCTGGCGAATTTTAGAGCACATGCACGGCTTGGCAGCGTTGGTGGACGAATGGCAGACCCACGGCGCCAGCTTGCCACATGCTAACGGCGTGCCTATTCATCGGAGATAGCTATGAAACTGATCGATAAAACCGCAGTGATTACCGGTGGCGCTCGCGGCATCGGCCTGGCCATTGCCCAGCGTTACCTTTCAGAAGGCGCGAGTGTCGTGGTGGCCGATATTGACCGTGGCGCCATCGACGATGCCGTAGCGACACTGCAGCAGCTGGGGCTCGCCGAGAAGGTGATGGGGGTGGCACTAAATGTCTGCGATCAGAGTTCGATTGATGCCATGGTAGAGGCGGTGATGCAGCGCTTCGGCGGTATCGATATTTTGGTCAATAACGCCGCGGTATTTGATATGGCGCCCGTGCTTGAGGTGACCGAGGCGAGCTTCGACAAGCAGTTTGCGGTTAATACCAAGGGCATGTTTTTTACCCTGCAAACGGTTGCCCGTTCCATGGTAGCCCGCGGTCAGGGCGGGAAAATTATTAATATAGCCTCCCAGGCGGGGCGTCGTGGTGAAGCTCTGGTGAGTGTTTACTGCGCCAGTAAGGCAGCCGTCATCAGCCTCACTCAATCCTGCGGGTTGGATCTGATCAAACACGGCATCAACGTCAACGGCATTGCTCCCGGTGTGGTGGATACGCCGATGTGGGAGGAGGTCGACGCACTCTTTGCCCGTTACGAGAACCGTCCGCTTGGCGAGAAGAAACGTCTGGTAGGCGAAGCGGTTCCATTTGGGCGCATGGGCCTGCCGGAAGATCATACCGGCGCAGCGGTTTTTCTGGCCAGCCAGGACAGCGATTACGTGGTCGCCCAAACGCTGAATGTCGATGGCGGCAATTGGATGAGCTGAGGTGGCCATGACGCCTGATCTTGATGCCTTAGCACAACAGATTATTCGCGCCGCTGACGGTGCATCACGCTACTTGGTAGCGCTGGCAGGGCCGCCGGGGGCGGGGAAATCCTATCGCAGCGCCCGGCTCTGCGATGCCATTAATCAGCGCTTGCCGGGCCAAGCCGGTCTGGTGCCCATGGACGGCTACCACTTCGATAACGCCGTGCTAGGCGAGCAGCAGGTGCCGCTTAAAGGCGCGCCTCACACCTTCGATGTGGAGGGGCTGCGCTGCGATCTCGAGCGCATCCGTCAGGCTATCCATCCGGTAGCGGTACCGGTCTTTGATCGCCCGCTGGATCTTGCTCGTGCAGGTGGGCGGCTGATCACGCTTGAACAGCGCATCGTGATCGTCGAAGGCAACTATCTGCTGCTGGATCGCTCTCCTTGGCGCGAACTGCGCCCGCTATTTGATTGGACGCTATTTCTAGATGTCGATGACGGCGTACTGGTTGAGCGGTTGATCCAGCGCTGGCTTGAGATGGGCCAGGACCGCGCCGGGGCGCTGGAGCGCACCCACCACAAAGACATGCTTAACGCTCAACTGGTTAAACGCTGCTGCTTACCACCCGACCAGCGCTGGCGATAAGGCACTGCTCGCGCAATCGTCGCGCCCTTATTCATTTTTATTTATCCCATCATGCCAAGGTGGCCTTGGCTGGAGAGCTCCCATGACCCAACTTAACAATCACAACCTGGGCAATCTAACCGCCGATGTTGCTGTGCCTCACTATGACCGCAAGGCGCTCACCCCCGGTATTGTGCATATCGGCGTAGGCGGCTTTCACCGTGCCCATCAGGCGATGTATCTGGATGCACTGATGAACCAGGGCGAAGCGCTGGATTGGGGGATTGTGGGCGTGGGCGTGATGCCCGGCGACAAACGCATGCAGCAGGCCTTGGCAGCACAGGACTATCTCTACACCCTGGTGGTCAAGCACCCTGACGGCCAGTACGAGCCGCGGGTCATTGGCAGTATGGTGAATTACCTGTTTGCACCGGAAGATACCGAGGCGGTGATTGAGCAGATGGCCGACCCGGCGATTCGTATCGTGTCGCTGACAGTGACCGAAGGCGGCTACAACTTTCATCCGGTGAGTGGCGAGTTCGATCTCGATAATCCTCAGGTACGCGCCGACCTTGCTAACCCCGCCCAGCCGACCACCAGCTTTGGACTTGTGGTGGAGGCGCTGGCCCGCCGCCGTGCACGCGGCATTGCACCCTTTACCGTTATGTCCTGCGATAATATTCAAGGTAACGGCGATGTCGCTAAACGTATGTTTGGCGCCTATGCCCAGGCGCGGGATGCCGAGTTAGGTGCCTGGCTGGAAGCCGAGGTGGCGTTTCCCAACGCCATGGTGGATCGCATTACCCCAGTGACATCACCTACCGATATTGATGAGCTTAATCAGCGCTTTGGCGTCGAGGACGCCTGGCCAGTGGTTTGCGAACCGTTTACGCAATGGGTGCTGGAGGACCACTTTCCCCTTGGCCGCCCGGCGTTTGAAAAGGTAGGCGTTCAAGTTGTTGAGGATGTCGAACCCTACGAGCTGATGAAGCTGCGCCTACTCAACGCCAGCCACCAGGCGCTGACCTACTTTGGTTATTTAGCGGGATACCGCTACGCCCATGAGGTATGCCAAGATCCGCTGTTTGTTGATTTTCTCTTGGGCTATATGCGCGAGGAGGGCACACCAACATTGGCGCCAGTGCCGGGGGTTGATCTTGAAGATTATCGCTTAACGCTGATTGCGCGTTTTGCCAACCCGCAAATCAAAGATACCCTGGCACGGCTCTGCGCCGAGAGCTCTGACCGGATTCCCAAATGGCTAGTGCCGGTGATTCGCCAGCAGTTGGCCCAGGGTGGCGAGATAGAGCGCAGTGCCGCCGTGGTGGCCAGCTGGGCGCGCTACGCTGAGGGGGTAGACGAGCAAGGCGAGCCGATTGAGATTGTTGATCGTTTGAAGGCACCGCTAATGGCCATTGCGGCCGAGAACCGCACTCGACCCACGGCCTTTATCGAAAACCGTGAACTGTTTGGTGACTTGATCGATAGCGCCCGCTTTGTTGAAGCCTATATAGCAACTCTAAGTTCACTGCACGAACGTGGCGCACGCGCTACGCTAGAGGGTCTGGCGTCATCCAAAGGAACAGTGTGATGTATATCGGGGTAGATTGCGGTACCCAAAGTACCAAGGTGGTGGTGGTCGACGTTGAACGAGGCATGATTCTGTCGGAAGCAAGCCGCCCCCATCGCTTGGAAGAGGGCGAAAATGGCCGCCGCGAGCAGGCACCGGCCGAGTGGTTGGCGGCCCTGAAAGGCGCATTCTTTACCGCCCTCGATAAAGCCGGGGTCTCGGCGAGTGAGGTGCGTGGTATCGGCGTTTCCGGCCAGCAGCACGGTATGGTGGCGCTCGATGCGGATGGTGCGCCGGTCTACCCCGCCAAGCTGTGGTGCGATACCGAAACCAGCGCGCAGAATGCCGAATTGGTTGCCCGCCTGGGCGGTGAAGCGGGCTGCCTGGAAAAACTGGGGTTAGTGCTGCAAACCGGCTATACCTCCTCAAAGGTTGCCTGGCTGCGTGAGCATCACCCAGATGCGTACCACCGCATCGAAAGCCTGCTGCTACCCCACGACTATCTTAATTTCTGGCTTACCGGCGAGCGGGTCACCGAAGCGGGCGATGCCTCGGGTACCGGCTACTTCGATACCCGCAAACGCTGCTGGCAGTTGCAGGTATTCGAGGAAATAGCTCCCGAGCTAGACCCAGCGCGGGTGCTGCCCCGTTTGCTGGAAGCCCATGAGCCGGTTGGCGTGGTGCGCCAGGTAGTGGCACGTGAGCTGGGACTTGGTAATCATGTCGTTGTTTCTTCCGGTGGCGGCGATAACATGCTGGGCGCCATTGGCACCGGCAATATTACCCCAGGGTTGATCACGCTGAGTTTAGGCACCTCCGGTACCGTTTGCGCTTATTCGGCTACGCCGATCGAGTGCGATAACGCCATGGTTGCCAACTTCTGCTCCAGCACCGGTGGCTGGCTGCCGTTGATCTGCACCATGAATGTCACCTCGGCGACCACGCGGGTACGGGAGCTGTTCGGCCTGGACCTAGCCGCGTTTGGCGAAAAAGTGGCCAGTGCGCCCATCGGTGCCGAAGGCGTTACCGTGCTGCCTTTTTTCAATGGTGAGCGGGTGCCGATGTTGCCCAACGCCTCCGCTGACTTTCTTGGCCTGACTAGTTTGAATACCACCCAGGCTAATTTATGCCGCGCCGTGGTGGAAGGCGCCACTTTCGGGCTACGCTATGGGCTGGAATTGCTGGGTGATTTAACCGCCGGGGCTAGCCAGATTCGTCTGATCGGCGGCGGCGCTAATAGCCCCGTATGGCGCCAGATGGTGGCGGACATTACCGGTACCCAGGTGATTTGCCCCGAGATTACCGACGCGGCCGCCCTGGGCGCCGCGATACAGGCGGCTTGGTGCGACCAGCGTGCAGAAGGCGTTACGTTGGAATCACTGTGTGAAAAGTTAGTCCACCTGGATGCCCAGTCACTGGCTGACCCCCATCCTGCCCGTGTGGCCGCGTACCAACCGATTTATGCACGTTATTGCGCAGCACTTGAACAACGCCATGGCGGCGCTTAAAAGCATATCAAGGAGATTTTATGACCAGCCAGCTACAACAGTTAAAGCAACATTCGCTTGTCGTCGCCGACACAGGTGATCTTGAGGCCATTCGTCGCTATCAGCCGCAAGATGCCACGACCAACCCCTCACTGTTGCTCAAGGCGTTTAGTTTGTCCGGCTATCAAGGGCTGATTGATGAAGAGTTAAGCACTGTAAAAGCCTCTGGCGGCAGCCGTGAAGAGCAAGTCAAACATGCCGTTGATCGCCTGGCGGTGGCCATGGGTAGTGAGATTTCGGCGGTTGTGCCGGGGCGTGTTTCCACCGAAGTGGCTGCTCGTTTGTCGTTTGATACCCAGGCCAGCATTGCCAAGGCCCATGAGTTAATCGAGCTTTACGATGCCCGTGGCGTCTCACGCGATCGAGTGCTGATCAAACTGGCGTCTACTTGGGAAGGTATTCGTGCCGCTGAGGTGCTCGAACGCGAGGGTATTCAGTGCAACCTGACGCTACTGTTCAGCGAAGCACAGGCCCAGGCATGTTTCGACGCTGGCGTTTTTCTAATCTCACCCTTCGTGGGCCGAGTGACCGATTGGTACAAAAAAGAGACCGGCAGTGAGTACACGCCAGAAAACGACCCGGGTGTTCAGTTTGTGCAGGGCGTGTGTGAGCGAGCCAACCAGGGTGGTTATGACACCGTGGTAATGGGTGCGAGCTTCCGCACCACCGGCCAAGTGCTAGCGCTGGCAGGTTGCCCACGGCTGACCATTTCGCCAGCGTTACTGGAAGAGCTAGAGGCGACGGAAGGCAGCGTTACTGCGCAAATCCGTGCCGGGGAAGGTGCAGGTAAACCCACTGCGCCGCTTAACGAAGCCGCTTTCCGCTGGGGGCATAACCAGGATGCCATGGCCAATGACAAGCTGGCTGAAGGTATCCGCCGCTTCCATGACGACCAGCTGGAACTTGAATCGTTGATCGATAAACGGCTAGGCTGAAATATACGTTAGCCCATGGTTTAAGTGCGTCGGGGTTAGGGTAAGCCCTGACGCTGGCGACGTGATATTCAGATATGGGGAGTGTGTCATGGATGCCACTCTGCGGCAGTTACTGGAGTCTATTAAGCTGACCCCGAGCGGTGATTTGCAGCCGCTAAGTGGCGGCGATATCGCTGCTGTTTATCGCCTGGAGACGCGCCAGGGGCCGGTGGTGATCAAGCATGACGACGCTGCTCGGTTGCGTGGTGAGGCAGAAGGCTTGCGTACCCTGCGCAATGCCTGTGCGAAGCTAGTGGTGCCGGGAGTGCTCGGATTGGCAGACGGCTGGCTGGTCATTGAGTCGTTAGACACGGTGCCTGGGCCGCAGATCGCAACTGCGCTTGGCGAAGGGCTGCGCAGCTTGCACGAAGTGATTGGCGATGCCCACGGCTGGCATCAGGATAATGCCTGTGGGCTCACTCCCCAGCCTAATGCGCCGCTTAGTGATGGGCGGGCTTTCCAGCGTGAACGCCGCCTGCTCCCCCTTAGCGAGGCGTGCTACCAGCAAGGGCTGCTGGATAGCCAGCTGCGCGAGCGCATCGAGCGCTTGGCCGAAGATCTAGAGCGCTGGCTGCCCGATGCACCACCCAGCCTGCTGCATGGTGATTGTTGGTCGGGGAATGTACTCACCACCCCGCAGGGGCCCGCTCTGATAGACCCCGCGATATATTGCCACTACCCGGAAGTGGATTTAGCGATGCTGACCTTGTTTGGCTCGCCCGGCGAGGCCTTTTTTGACGCCTACTGGAACGGCGACGCCCCGACCGACTGGCCGAGGCGTGAAGCGCTGTTTCAGCTTTACCCGCTGTTGAATCACCTGCTGCTGTTCGGTGCCGGTTACTGCTCGGCGGTTGAGCGCAGCGTGGCTAGGGTCGAGTCCTTCGCTTGAGTTACCAAGACTTATAGGGCAAAAACTTGCCGTTTAACGTTAGCAAAACCCGGTCGCCTTTGGGGTCTTCGATTTTGTCGACTTCCATGGTGAAGTCGATGGCGCTCATGATGCCGTCGCCGAACTTCTCCTGCACGACGTCCTTCAAGGTTTCCCCATAAACGCCGACCACTTCATACAGGCGGTAGATGAAGGGGTCCTGGGGAATTGCTTCGTCCCAGGCTTTGGTGGGAAACGCCACTAACGCTTCGGCGACGTCGCTTTCCACGCCCAGCGTATCGCATATTTGATGAGCCACATCGCTGCTGGCGCTATTCATGCCGTAGCAGGCGGAAGCGACCCAGACCGGCGACATGCCAACCGTTTTACCAATGTCGTCCCAGCTCATTTTTTTACGCGCTTTGGCGGCGAGCAGAGTATGACGCATTTCGAGCTTATCCATGATGGTTCTCCTTTAGAGTTAAGGGCGTTTGACGCCCTTTTTTGCCTAATAGGCTGCGATCAAGAAAAGACTTTTTTGGCCTGAGTGCGGACGTGGGTGGTGTAGAGAACCAAGCCAACCAGCGTCAAACCGCCTACCAAGTTGCCTAGTACGGTGGGGATTTCGTTCCACATAATGTATTGATACAGAGTGAAGTCAGCGCCCATCATCAGACCAATCGGGAACAGGAACATGTTGACAACGGAGTGCTCAAAACCGAGATAGAAGAAGACAATAATCGGCATCCACATGGCCATGATTTTGCCGGAAACCGTTGTAGAGATGGCAGCACCCACCACGCCCATGGACACCATCCAGTTGCAGAACATGCCTCTTAGGAAGAGCACGATCCAACCGGCAATGCCGGCATCCTGATAACCCACCGTTCGGCTTTCACCGACGGTCATCATCGTTTGGCCGACAGCGTTGATCTCTTCAGTGCCGCCCATGGTGAAGTTCAAGTAACCGAAGGTGGCGATAAATAGGGCACCCCCAAGATTGCCGAGCCCTACCAGCCCCCAGCACTTCAGCATTCGGGGTAGTGTGACGCCAGGCCGCTTGTCGAGCCATGCAAGAGGCACCAGTGTGAAAACACCAGTGAGCAGGTCATAGCCCATCAGGTAAAGCATCACAAAGCCGACCGGAAAGAGCAGCGCCCCTATCAAGAAGTTGCCTGTTTGTGTCGCTATGGTAATGGCGAAAATAACTGCCAACGCCAGGGTAGCTCCCGCCATAAAGGAGCGAATAAGTGTATCCCGGGTGCCCATATAGATTTTTGATTCACCCTGATCCACCAGCTTGGTGACAAATTCACTGGGCATTAGATAAGACATAAGCATGTCTCCTGTGTCATTTCGGTTAATTAACGCTTAACCCAAGAGTTTTAGAGTTTCCTGCTAGGAGCAATAAATAGGAGCAATAAAACCGATGGCTGCGCCTTCCTGGTGCAAAAGAGATTAAGCGTGTGGCGCTATCGCACTATCACTGTTTGTATTGCGATTTATGTGCCAACTCTTGATTGTGCTGATTAACCGTTTGTTTTTAATTGATTAATTTATTTTTTTGGCATTGGTTTTGAATCACTCGAATAGTTACGAAAAATCGTAAATAACGATATTTCGTTGTTTTATTAACGAAAAATCGTAACTGGCGTGGGAATTGAATGGTTCATTAGTGAAGATCACCTTGAATCCTGAGGTAGTAGCTAATGCTTATGCAGGAAACCAAGCACGCCACAGCCTCTGCACTCATGGGCGGCTACTCACCGCTTGCCATGATTGTGATCGACCCCTTTACCGATCAGCTATTGGCTGCCAATCCGGCTGCCTGTGAGCTGCTATGCATTGAACAGCTATGTACTGAGCAAACAGGTATTGAGCAAGGCATGCCTCTAGCGGCTCCCTTTAGCCACCGTTTGAGTGCGTCACTGCCGCTATGGGTGAGCTTTACGGATGAGGCGCTGGTGCAAAAAACCGCCTGGTCGGATGATTTGGTGATACTCGATATGCTGCGCCAGCCCTACCGGGTAGAGGTTTATGCCCAGTGCATTGAAGACTCTGAACAGCTTCTGTTAACGCTGATTGATCGTAATAAAGCCGAGCAGCGACGTGCCAAGGCAGAGCTTGGTCGCCAGCACCGCCAGGGTGAAGTGGGCTGGCAGCGTGTCGAGCAGGTCTTCGAGCGCATTGAGAAGCAGAACCAGCTGATTCTCGGCGCGGCAGGCGAGGGCATTTATGGCCTGGATGCCGAGGGTAAAACCACCTTTGTTAATCCCGCCGCGGAGCGCATTTTAGGCTGGAGTACCGAGGACATGGTGGGCCACGACGCGCATCTGATGTTCCATCACACCCACGCCGATGGCAGCCAATTTCCGGTGCAGCAGTGCCCTATTCATGCTTCGTTTAGCGACGGCCAGGTGCATCACGTTGATAACGAAGTGTTCTGGCATAAAAATGGTGAAGCGATTCCTGTTGAGTACACCAGCACGCCGATTTTCGAAATGGGCCGTTTAGTCGGCGCCGTAGTGCTGTTTCGCGATATTCGCGCGCGCAAGCGTGCCGAACAGCAACTACGCGATGCTCTGGCTGAGGTGGAGTCCCTCAAGCAGCGTCTTGAGCTGGAGAATGAGTATCTTCAAGAAGAGATAAAAGCAGAGCTGAACCACCGCGATATCGTCGGCAATAGCCCGGCGGTAGCACAACTGATTAAACAGATAGAAATGGTCGCGCCCACCAGTGCCAACGTGCTGATTAGTGGTGAGTCGGGCACCGGTAAGGAGCTGATCGCGCGAGCCATTCACGCGGGCAGCACGCGCAGTGACCGGCCGCTCATCCGCGTCAACTGTGCAGCCATCCCCCGCGATCTCTTTGAGAGTGAGTTTTTCGGCCATGTAAAAGGGGCCTTTACCGGTGCGGTGCAGGACCGCCCAGGGCGTTTTGAACTCGCCCACGGCGGCACGCTTTTTTTGGATGAAGTCGGTGAAATTCCTCTGGAACTACAGAGTAAGCTGCTGCGTGTATTGCAGGACCAGCAGTTTGAAAGGGTGGGTGACAACCGCACACGGGAGGTCGATGTGCGGGTCATTGCAGCGACCAACCGTGAACTGCGTGACATGATCGACGCAGGCCACTTTCGGGAAGACCTCTACTTCCGCCTTAACGTCTTTCCCATTGATTCGGTGCCACTACGTAAGCGGATTGAGGATGTGCCGCTACTAGCGCGTCATTTTTTGCACCGTGCCTGTCTTAAATTCAATAAGCCCGGCGTGCGTATTCCTCCCGCCCAATTAGAAATTCTCCAGCGTTACCCCTGGCCCGGCAACATTCGTGAGCTGGAAAACGTCATTGAGCGACAGGTGATCGTCACCCAGGACCGGCGCCTGGTATTTGATGACCTGCTGCTGAGTGAACCGCCACGTTCGTTAAGCCGCAATAACTCGGTGCACTCGGTGGCTCATTCTAGTGGGCAACAAAGTGAAGCACCGCTGCTAACCGAACATGCGCTTAGCCAGCGCCAGCAAGAAAGCACCATTGCCGCTCTATCCAAGGCGGGCGGCAAAGTGTCTGGGGCGGGCGGCGCTGCGGAGCTACTGGGGATCAAGCCAACCACGTTAGCGTCACGGCTAACAAAGTGGGGCATTGATCCAAGGGAATTTCGTAAAAGAAAGCCGCATCTATCGTCAAAGTCTCATGCTTTGGACTAAGGTAAGCTGGATGCGACTTGACAATAGGTCGTACACACAATTTTAGATTGTTCAAGGCTAGCATACATACATGAATGTAACTATAATGCTCATCTTTCTGAGTGGCTTAATGCGCTGAGTGAGTTTGTAAGCTTAGATTCTTTGTAAGCTGAGAGACTTCGTAAGATGAGAAGCTTAGTTCGTTCGCCATCCTGACGCTGATACTTAGAGGCAACCCCATGCGACTGGCACACTGGGCAGTCAATGCCCCTTTACGACCCTTACTGTTAGCGGTATTCACAGCTTCTTTTGTGTTGCCTGCTCAAGCTGCTGACCTCCTCACGATTACCCGTGATGCGTTAGACAATAATGCGGCATTAGCATCGGCACGTTCCGAATATTTAGGCGTTGAAGCTGGCCGAGATGTGGCACGCAGTGGGTTGCTCCCCCAAGTTAACGCAACCGGTAATGTTGCCCACAACCAGCAGTACGAAAGTCAGACATCGTCGCGAGTGGGCACTGGTGCAGGAGGGGTTAACGGAGATTTTAGTAGCGCAAGCGATGACCGCTACAACACCGTATCGCTCTCTTTAGAAGCCACTCAAGCGCTCTACGATGAAGTAACGCGTCGGGAGGTCACTCAAACCGAACGCCAAATTGACCAGCAGGTGTATCTGCTTGCGGCCACCGAACAGCAACTGCTGATCGACACTGCCAGCGCTTATTTCGATATTCTGCGCGCTCACGAAATCCTAGAGGCCCGTCTTGCTCAAGAGCGGGCGATTGGGCGCCAGCTCGAACAAGCGGGCGAGCAGTTTGAGGTCGGCTTGATTGCGATTACAGAAGTCGAGGAAGCGCGCGCGACCTTCGACCAATCACGAGCTGATCGCATTGCCGCAGAAAGTAACCTTCAAGTGGCTTTCGAGGCATTGGAGCAGCTGACCGGCCAACGCTATGCCAGCATTGAAGCACTTGGCGACAGCATGCCCGTTGGCCTTCCCGAACCCAGCAGCCGCGACTACTGGGTGGAACAGGCTCTTGAGCTCAACCCGCAGGTATTGGCTCAACAGGCCGGTATCGAAGTAGCGCGCACCGGTGTGGAAATCGCCCGTGCAGGCGGCCTGCCGACACTTCAAGCGTTTGGTAATTATCAATACGGCGACAGTGATATCGATAACACCGCCGGTGAATACTCCTCGAGCCAGGTGGGCTTGAGCGCTAACCTGCCCATTTACACCGGTGGCCGCACCAGCGCAAGCATCCGCCAAGGGACCTATCAACTGGAAAGTAGCCAGTACGATTTCGAGTCCCAGCGTCGCTCCTCCATCCAGCAGGTTCGCTCGCTGTACACCCAGGTGAGCAACGATGTGGAAACCGTCGAGGCGCGCCAGCAGGCCATCGTCTCCAATCGCAGCGCTTTAGAAGCCACCCGTGCAGGGTATGAGGTGGGCACCCGTAACATCGTGGACGTGTTGAACGCGGAGCAAAACCTCTACAACGCGATCGCCAACTACGCCGAAGCGCGTTATGACTATGTGGTGAATTTGCTTTCGCTGCGCCAGCAGGCCGGGCGTTTGGACGTCGAAGCCATCGAGGAAGTCAACGCGTGGTTAACCGGTGATGAGGTGAACTTTATCTTACCCGAGAATGGCGGCGACGATCGTTATGAGAGCGCGCTTGACATCGGAGCGCCACCACAGCCCCAGCCGGGCATGTAATTAACGCCGATTGGAAATGACACAGGTGCAGCAAGTGCTACTAGTCGACTCTTAAAAAGATACATGGGAACTTAACGTATGAAGAAGATGATTCACTCACGCCGAGCGAGTCTGGTGACGCTGGTAGCCGCGCTGGCACTCGCGGCGTGTGGTCAAGAACAGGCCGAAGCGCCTCAGCCGGGCTCCGAGCAAGAACCCCCGCCCCATAAGGTCGAAGTGACTGAAATGGCACGTCAGGATATACCGCTGGATAAATCGTACCCCTCCTTGCTGCGCAGTGATGATGAAGTCACCTTGGTGGCGCGTGTGAATGGCTTTCTGGAAGAGCGCCACTTCGAGCCCGGCCAAATGGTCGAAGAGGGCGATCGCCTCTATACCATCGAACCGGATCTTTACCAAGCAACCGTTAACCAGCGTGAAGCTGACCTGCAAAGCGCACGGGCTGAGCTTTCCCGCGCCCAGCGTGATGCGCAACGTTTCGAGCAACTACTCAGCCAAAACTCGGTGAGCCGCCAGCAGTACGACCAAGCGCTGGCTGACCAGCGCGTCGCCCAGGCAAGCGTAGCGCAGGCAGAGGCGGCATTAACTAGCGCTAACCTGGACTTGGGGTATTCACAAGTTACTGCACCTGTCTCTGGAATGATCGGTTTAAGCCAAATTAATGTGGAAAATTTGGTCACTTCCGGTACCGAGCTGGCCACGATTACACCACTAGATCCGTTAGAGGTGCGTTTTCAACTGCCTCAGCGCGATGCCTTTGAGCTGCGTCGCCAACTGAGCAATGGCACTGAACCATCGGATATTCGTGCTCGTTTGAGCATACCTGGTGTCAGCGGAGGTGGCGATTCTGAGCTAGAAGGGTACTTAGACTTTCTGGGCTCTAGCGTTGATCGAGACACCAGCACCGTGCAAGCCGCTGCGACGTTTGAAAACCCTGACGCTACCGTACTGCCGGGCCAATTTGTGCGCGTACGTCTTGACGGCTTGAAGCGTTTTGACGTAATGGCGGTGCCAGAGATAGCGGTGACGCAAGGCCTAATGGGCCCCCAGGTGTTTGTCCTGGATGAAGAGAATAAGGCTCGTGAGAAAACTATCTCACTGGGTGAGATAGCGGGGCCGTGGCAGATCATTCGTGACGGCCTGGAGCCGGGTGACCGGGTAATTGTCGGTGATCCAGCCGGTTTAGAGCCAGGCATGACGATTGATCCACAGTCGTTTGATGGCAACGCGGAGGCTGTTAACGAAGGTGTCGAGCAAGAAGAGGCGGAAGAACAGGCCGAGGCGGCTCAAGCAATGGAAGAGGGGGCTGCCGATGGCCAGCCCGCTGAAGGAGAAGAGGGTGCACCATAATGAACTTCTCTAATTTTTTCATCAGCCGCCCGATATTTGCCACAGTGTTGGCGATTATCGTGACGCTAGTGGGCGTGATGTCGATGCGCATTCTGCCTATTGAGCAGTATCCCAGCGTAGTGCCGCCCACCGTGTCGGTTCAGGCGACGTTCCCTGGAGCGGATGCGGAAACCGTCGCACAAACGGTGGCGGCACCGCTTGCGGAGGCCATTAATGGCGTTGAGGACATGTTGTACATGACCTCTAACAGTGCTGATAACGGCACCATGAGCCTCAGCGTGGCATTTGATATCGGCACCGATGGCGATATTAATACCATCAACGTCAACAACCGCGTTCAAGGGGCGCTTTCGCAGTTGCCTGAAGCTGTACAGTCCCAAGGCGTGACTGTGGAGCTGCGCTCAGACTCTATTTTGATGTTGGTGGCATTGACCTCACCTAGTGGGGACTACAACAACATCTATATGCAGAACTACGCCACGCTAAACGTGCTTGATGAACTGCGTCAAGTGCCTGGGGTGGGTAATGCCGAAGTGTTGGGTGGTGGTGAGTTCGCCATGCGTATCTGGATGGACCCGGATAAATTGGCGCAGTACGATCTAACGCCTAGCGAAGTGGCGAGTGCGATTAGAGCGCAGAACACTGAGATTCCGGCTGGTAGCTTGGCATCAACGCCGCAAAGTGAACCGCGTGCCTATACCTATACGATTACGGCGGGTGGTCGACTGAATAACGTCGATGATTTCCGCAATATTTACCTGCGCACCAACAGCGATGGTTCCTCACTACGTTTGGAAGACGTAGCGCGCATTGAGCTGGGGGCATCCTTTTACGGGGTTGATGCACGTTTGAACGGCTCTACCATGACGCCGATCATCATTAATCAGCAGCCTGGGGCCAATGCGCTAGCAACCGCAGATGCTGTGCGGTCTACCATGGACGAGCTGGAAGGGCGCTTTCCGCCTGGGTTGGAGTATGTCGCGCCTTATGACACCACGCTCTTCATTGATGCCTCAGTTGAAACCGTACTTAAAACCTTTGTGGAAGCTTTCCTGATCGTTATTGTCATTCTGTTTATTTTTCTGCAGAACTGGCGCTTTACGGTGATTGCCATGTCGGTCGTGCCCGTCGCGGTGGTGGGGACATTTGCTGGCTTCTACCTGTTCGGTTTTTCGATCAATCTGCTGACGCTGTTTGCGCTGGTATTATCGATAGGCATAGTGGTCGATGATGCCATCCTGGTGGTGGAGAACGTTGAGCGGGTGTTGAGTGAAGAGGAGGATATCAGCGTAACGGATGCCACTATCCGCGCAATGAAAGAAGTCGGCGGACCCGTTATCGCCACCTCACTCATCATGGCGGCAGTGTTTGTACCTGTTGCCTTCTTGGGCGGTTTCACCGGCCAGATTTATCAGCAATTTGCGATTACAGTGGCAATCTCTGTGGCGCTCTCGGCGGTCATGGCATTGACCTTCACGCCCGCGCTGTCAGCGATCTTCATCAAGCACAAGATCGCCGGTGCCGGGCAGTCCAAGTTCAAACGAGCCCTGCATACGCCGCTGCGCCTGTTTGACCGTATGTTTGCGGGGATTACCGCCGCTTACATGTTGGTGGTAAAAGGCTTGGTGCGTTTTTGGGTATTGGCGTTGGCGCTCACGGTGCTGACCGGGGTGGGGTCGTACTGGCTCTACGCCAATACGCCCTCGACCCTGGTACCCGAGACCGACCAGGGGATCGTGCTGGTCAGCGTATCGCTTCCCGATGCGGCGTCCCTTGATCGTACTCAGCGCTATATGGAGAAACTTAGTGCCGAGATTGAAAAAATCCCTGGCGTTGAATACTCCTCAGCGGTGGCAGGTTACGACATTCTTTCCAGCGCTGTTAACACCGCGCGTGGGATTATGTTCGTCAATATGCACCCCTGGGCTGAGCGAGATCTGACGGCCAGCGAACTCGTAGGTCAAATTATGGGGCTGGGCGCCAGTATCGACGGCGGTTCGGCAATGGCCTTTAATGTGCCGCCCATTATGGGGCTTTCGACGACAGGCGGCTTTACCGGCTACTTGCAGTCCTTTGATGGCGCAACCACACGTGAGCTGTACGAGGCTTCGCTGCAAATTATGCAGAAGGCTAATCAGCATCCTGCCTTGAACCAAGTATTTTCAACCTTCAACGTTAACGTGCCGTCTTACCGCGCGAACATTGATCAGCAGAAAGCATTAAGTTACGGCGTGGCGCTGGAGAACATTACGTCGACGCTTGCTAATACCTTTGGTAACGGCTTTGTGAACTACTTCAGCTACCAAAACCGTAACTTCCAGGTCTATCTGCAAAACGAAGATGAGTTCCGCAAAACGCCCGAGGATCTCAGCAGTGTTTATGTGCGCGGCGGTAATGGTGAGCGCATCCCGCTGTCGGAGTTTGTCGAGCTTGAGCGTCAAACGGGAGCAGCCGTGGTATCGCGTTTCGGCGTGTATGCTGGTGCCCAGTTCCAGGGTGGTCCTGCCACCGGCTATAGCTCTGTTCAGGCGATTGAGGCGATGGAGGAAATCGTTCAAGAGACACTAGGCGCTAATTGGGGTATGGGCTGGACCGGGACGGCTTACCAGGAAGCAAACCAGGGCAATGCGGCAACGTTGGCTATCGTCTTCGGGTTGTTAATGGTCTTCTTGATTCTGGCTGCTCAGTATGAAAGTTGGTCGTTACCGCTGGCGGTATTGACCGCGACACCCTTTGCTTTCCTGGGTGCTATCGGCGGGATTGCATTGCGCGGCTTGGACACCAGCGTGTATGTGCAGATCGGTATGTTGGTGGTCATTGGCCTTGCGGCGAAGAACGCTATTCTGATTGTTGAATTCGCCGAACTGCAGCGCAAAGAGCAGGGTAAAACCATCCGTGAGGCGGCGATTTCGTCGGCTGAGCTGCGTTTCCGCCCGATTGTGATGACGTCGTTAGCATTTATCTTCGGTACCTTGCCGCTGGCGTTAGCCACTGGTGCCAGCGATGTGAGCAGCCACCATATCGGTACCACGGTCGCTGTGGGCATGCTTGCCGTTGCTACTCTGGGTAGCCTGTTTATCCCCACTTTCTACGCCATGATTGCGACAGCCTCTGATTGGTTGGGTCGCAAAATGAAGGGGAAAAAGCATGCTTCCAATCAGCCAGCGCTGGAGCATGACCACTAAGTTTTAGCCCCTAGCGGATAAACCAATGTGTAAAGAGATGGGTGCCACCTTCGGGTGGCACCCTTTTTTTGTCGTGATGACCTAAGTCAAAGTAAAAGTGGCGCTGGAAAGCTAATGTCGACTAAGCTGAAAGTACAATACATCCCTGGCTAAGTACCGGGGGAGGAGGACGCCATGAACGAGCTACTGCACGCAGCGACGCAATTCCCGAGCATTGTATTTACGTTTCTACTTGGGTTATTAGCGCTCTACTGGCTATTAGTGATTATCCGTTTAGCCCCCTTAGATCTCTTTGAGCGCGATAGCTTAAAAGAGGATCATTTGGCTAGCACGTTAGTCTCTTTAGGCTTTGCGGGCGTACCAGCGACGCTGGCATTAACGGTCATTCTAACCATTGCGGCGGCACTCACCGTCGCGATCGAGCTACTAGTGTTGCGCTGGCTGCCGCTCGGTTTAATACGTATTCCGGTCGGCGTGGTGGTGCTCTGGGCCACGTTGGTGGTTGCCTCGCCCGTGGCGGCTGCGCTTTGTAATGCGTTACACCGCGTGCTGCATCGCTACCGCCCCTTTACCCGGCGGTGTTTGCTTGGCCAAACGGTAGTGGTGACCGAGCGCCAGGGGGAGGGCGAACAGGCGTTTGCGGTAATTGATGATGAGCCTAACAGCACAGTAAAGCTGCTCAGCAAACGCGACGCCTTACCTGTACAGGGCGAGCGCCGGGTATTGGTGAAGTACCTGCCTAAAGAGGGGGCTTACCGCAGTGTCACTGAGCAAGAGTATCTGGAGACACGTGTTCGTTTGAATAAACTGCGGTTAAGCAAAAAACATCACTCTGCTAGCCATTACTCGACGTCTCACTGAGTTGTCACGCGCATTAAGGGACGCGACGCCGGGAGGCCCAAACCTTGGGCATCCCGGTTTATTTCCACCACCGCCGCCACTGCTGGGCCAGCCACTTAACCATGTGCTTCCAGCCAGTGGCGGTTTGCGTTTGTTCGCCAGGCGCCGAACGGCGCGTGGCAGGGCGGTTTAAAAACTCGCGAACAGGCTCTACCTGTTCAGGCCTGTCTAGCATGGGCGCATGACCACAGTCTGGCACGGTCAGCGTTACAAGCTCTGGCTGTTGCTTTGCCATACGTGGCAGCGTTTCTGCATCCAACAATGTCGATTCCTCGCCGCGTATCACCATCATCGGGCAGCGAATATTTGCCCAGTCAGCCCAGGTATCGCGCGGCGTGTCATGCACAAACTGTTCGCCGATGCGTGGGTCAAAGTGATACGTCCAGCTACCATCTGGCAACCGACGGGCACTGTTAAGCGCTAGTTCACGCCAAGCAGACTCCTTAGTGATACCGAAACTTGCGTAGTGCTGGGTGAGTTCTTGATGGAGCTCGCTAAAGCTAGAAAAACGGTGGGTAACGCCAAAGTAGCTGGAAAGGGCAATCAGCCCCTGTTTGTTCAGTTCAGGCCCTACATCGTTCAGGATTAGCCGAGAAATACGTGCGCTGTGTTCTGAATCAGCAGCGATCAGCATGCCTAACAGGCCACCCATCGATGTGCCCAGCCAATCAACGTGATCAAGTTTAAAGTGATCTAATAGAGCGATGGCGACCGTCACGTAATGGCTATAAAGGTAGTCGTGAGCCGGAAATAACGACCAGCTTGATAACCCACGGCCTGGTGTATCGGGTGCAAGAATACGCCATTCGCTGCCCAGTTCACGCGCCAGTGCACTAAAGTCGCCGCCGTGGCGAGCAAGACCATGCCAGGCGATAAGCGTGCGGGGGGCGGAAGGGTTCCAAATGCGTACGGCAACTTCTAATTCGCGTACGCGAACAAACTCCAGGGTATCCATAGAATGCTCACACGGCTAGACATAGCGCCAGTAGTAGCATATTTGCTGCATTGCAGCGAGGGATGGGTGAGGTGTTTAACGCTGCATCATACGAATAGAGGTATCGATCAGCTCGCCGCCGCGTTCACGTATTGCAAAAGCGTCAGGATTACGCAACCAGTCATGGAAAAGACCACCCAACATGGATTGCATTAGCCGTGTTGCTATTTCCGGGCTTAAATCTTCGCGCAGTAGTTGCTGCTCTTTAGCCTGTACAAATACCGCCAGCATTTCCTGGTAACACTCGTTACCGATCTCTTCTTGCATATCAAGCGGGTTAATATCGCTGAAGAACTCGCAGCGGTGCAGTAAAATCGACAGTATCCGTTGGTATGACGGTTGTTCAAGGCGCACCAAGCCCGCATGGCAGGCAAGACGTATCGCTTCTAACGGTGATAGGGCAGTGTCCGTTTTGTCGACTTCATCCATTAACGACTGGAAGGGCATGCGTACCTGTTCAACCAATGCCATGAACAGGTCGCCTTTATTCTTGAAATGCCAATAGACGGCACCGCGGGTGAGGCCCGCATGGCGAGCAATTTGCTCAAGCGATGTGCGTGCCACGCCTTTGGCAAAAAATACCTCTTCTGCAGCTTCAAGCAGCGCTTCGCGAGTAGCAGCAGCTTCAGCTTTGGTCTTTCTTGCCATGGAAACGGAACCTCGTTATCAACTCTGTATGGTCATATTTTAACCTAAGCGAGTGAGTTTTTACATTCAAAACTGTATGGATAATTGACTCAACGCATAACGTAAGTTAACAAATTCGTCATTTTGCCAGTGAAAGCGTATAAACAGGCAATGTTACTAGCTTTGAATCTTACTAACATCGCGAAAATAACCGATTAAAAACAGGACATAAAGCATGGCGCGAGCTCCTTTTCAGTTGGGCGAACATACCATTATGCCCGGCCAACGCTTACAAGTGGATGTGCCGGTGGCGCGTTTATATACCCATACGCCGCTGCATATACCTGTGGAAGTGGTTCACGGCCGTAAGGATGGCCCCGTGCTGTTGGTGTGTGGTGGTATTCACGGTGATGAAATCAACGGGGTGGAAATTGTTCGCCGGGTGCTACGCGCAAAAGCGATCAATAGCATTCGCGGCACTTTAATCGCTGTGCCGGTGGTGAATGTGTTTGGTTTCTTACAGCAAACACGTTACCTGCCTGATCGGCGCGATCTTAATCGCTGCTTTCCAGGCAGTGAGTCAGGGTCGCTAGGCGGACGGATTGCCGCGCTGTTCCGCGAACAAATCGTCGATCACGCCACCCATATTATTGATCTACACACAGGCGCCATTCATCGCACGAACCTGCCCCAAATCCGCGCCCAATTGCGTCCAGGCAGTGAAACCGAGCGTATGGCCGATGCCTTCGGTGCGCCCGTGGTACTCAATGCGGAACTGCGTGAAGGCAGCCTTCGCCATTACGCCCAGACTCGCGGCATTCCGGTATTGACCTATGAAGCAGGTGAAGCGCTGCGTTTTGACGAGTGGGCGATTGCCCCCGGCGTGCGCGGTGTGCTGCGGGTAATGCGGCGTTTAGGCATGCTGACCGGCGAGCAGCGCCGCCGCACGCCAGCACCCGCTGAATTGGCCAATGGGTCAAGCTGGGCGCGCGCGCCGATTGACGGCATTTTGCGCCCCAAGGTGCGCCTGGGCGCCCGCGTTGCCAAAGGCGAAGTGCTGGGCAAAGTGGCTGACCCCTTTGGTAACGACGAGGGCGAAGTGCGTGCTGTGGCGGATGGCATCGTGATTGGGATGAGCCGCTTGCCATTGGCCAACGAAGGCGAAGCGCTGTTTCATATTGCCCGTTTTGATGAAATTGAAGAGGCCGAAACCGCCGTTGAAAGCTTTAATTCCAGCTTAGTGCCGCCCACTGATTCGTTCTCTTAAGTGCTTATTCATAAATAAAAACTATTGAGCTGATAGGCAAGCGATAGCCTTCGCGAATGGCAAGTTAGTGACTCGTTGACTATACCTATTATGGGCTTTGTTAGCGGCTATCAAAATGACAACAAAAGACAAATAGCCAAGCTTTCATCGTACTAGAACGAGTGGCGATCATACGCCACGTCTGCCGTGACATGGAGGAAAAGCGATGACGAGCGATAAACCAAAACACACCACAACGGATGCGGGTATACCGGTTACCAGTGATGAGCACTCACTCTCAGTAGGCCCCGATGGGCCGATTGTTCTGCATGATCACTATTTGATGGAGCAGATGGCTGCCTTTAACCGGGAAATGATTCCGAATCGTCAGCCCCACGCAAAAGGCAGCGGTGCCTTTGGTCACTTCCAAGTAACTCACGACGTTAGCCAGTACACCAAAGCTGACTTCCTCCAGCCGGGTAAGAAAACCGAGATGTTGGCGCGTTTCTCGACGGTGGCCGGTGAGGCGGGTAGCCCGGACACTTGGCGGGATCCTCGTGGCTTCTCGCTGAAGTTCTACACCGAAGAGGGCAACTTCGACATGGTGGGTAATAATACCCCCGTGTTCTTCGTTCGCGATCCGCTCAAATTCCAGCACTTTATTCACTCACAAAAGCGTCGCGCGGATAACGGCTTGCGTGATCACGATATGCAGTGGGATTTCTGGACGCTTTCGCCGCAATCTGCCCACCAGGTAACCTGGCTAATGGGTGATCGGGGTATTCCCGCTAGCTGGCGCCACATGAACGGCTATTCCAGCCACACTTATATGTGGGTGAACGCTGAAGGCGAGCGCTTTTGGGTGAAGTACCACTTCAAGACGGACCAGGGCATTAAGTGCATGACCCAGGAACAGGCCGATCAGATGGCGGGTGCGGATGCCGACTACCATCGCCGCGACCTGTTCGATGCCATCAAACGCGGCGATTATCCCACCTGGACGCTGCAAGTTCAGATCATGCCGTTTGAAGATGCCAAGACCTACCACATCAACCCCTTCGATTTGACCAAGGTGTGGCCGCACGGCGACTACCCGCTGCAAGAAGTCGGTAAGATGACGCTGGATCGCAACCCCGTTGATTTCCACAGCCAAATCGAACAGGCAGCGTTTCAGCCCAGCAACTCGGTACCGGGCACCGGATTCTCGCCGGATAAAATGCTGTTGGCGCGGGTCATATCCTACGCTGATGCGCACCGTGCGCGTTTAGGGGTGAACTACCAACATATCCCCGTTAACGCGCCCAAGGTTCCGGTTAACAGCTACAGCCAGGGTGGTCAGATGCGTATTAACCACTCCACCGACCCGGTGTACGCACCTAATAGCAAAGGGGGCGCGCACGCCAACCCGGAAAGGTACCCGGAAGAGGCGGTATGGGAGACGGACGGCGAGCTGGTTCGCGCAGCCTACACGCTGCGCTCGGGTGATGGCGACTTTAACCAAGCCAATGACCTGGTCAATAAGGTAATGGATGATGCTGCCCGCGACCGATTGGTCAACAACATTGTGGGCCATGTTTCCGACGGTGTTGAAGAGCCAGTACTGTCACGGGTATTTGAGTACTGGAAAAACGTCGACCAGACAATCGGCGAGCGTGTCGAGCAGGGCGTAATGGCGAACCGCCGCGAAAACGGCTAGTAAGCTTACGCTATTAGGAAGGCGAACCCGCTACGCTTGCGTAGCGGGTTTTTTTTATACGACGCACTTATACAACGAGCTCTGGTTCGTTCACCAAGCTAAGCGCGTCATCAAATAGGCGCAATCCTGCGCCTTCTTTATGCGCGTGTTCCGACAAATGACGCCGAAACCGCCGGCCCCCAGGGCAACCCTGAAACAGACCCAGCAAGTGGCGTGTAATGTGATTCAGCTTCGCGCCATCATCCAAGCGCTGCTGAATATAAGGCCGGAATGCGTTCGCAGCATCCAAGCGGCTTGCCGCAGGGCCTTTTTCACCAAACAGCTGCTCATCGACGCCTGCCAGCAGCCAAGGGTTTTGATACGCTTCACGCCCCACCATCACGCTATCCACATGGGTAAGCTGTTCACTGCACTCGGCTAGGGTTTTAATGCCGCCGTTAATGCCGATATGCAATTCAGGTCGGCTCTGCTTTAACCGGTGAACGCGGGGGTAATTAAGCGGCGGCACATCGCGGTTCTGCTTGGGTGACAAGCCCTGCAGCCATGCCTTACGGGCGTGAACGGTAAACACTTCGCAGCCTGCGTCCGCGACGATAGCGATAAACCGTTCAAGGTCAGCGTCTTCATCTTGATCATCGATGCCAATACGGCACTTCACCGTGACCGGAATCGACACCGCTGCCTGCATCGCCCGCACGGCATCGGCCACCTTTTCGGGGTAACCCATCAAGCACGCGCCAATCATATTGTTCTGCACGCGGTCGCTAGGGCAACCCACGTTGAGGTTGACCTCATCATAACCCCACGCCTCAGCAATCGCCGCGCACTCCGCCAGCTCACCGGCATCGCTGCCGCCCAGCTGCAGCGCAAGCGGATGCTCCACCTCGCTGTAGCCCAAAAAGCGCTCACGAGGCGTTCCGTGCAAAATCGCACCGGTCGTAACCATCTCGGTATACAGCAGCGTCCGCTTGGTTAAGGTGCGGGCAAATGCTCTATAGTCCTTTGTAGTCCAATCCATCATCGGGGCCACAGAAAAAAGCCGCCCACGATCTGCACTATTTTCTTTAAGTAAATTAGTCATTTAGTAACACTGTTGCTGCACTGAGTGCAGTCATTGCCTCTTAAAACCGTAATTCACGCACCTGATGTACCAAATTGTACCAAGCAGTTTTAACAGCTGATGCCTAAAAAACCTGGTACACCTTGAGAACTTTTTCAGAGGTAGTGTGATGTATGCGCGCCATTGTACGTAAGAAAGGGCGCGCAGCACATAGCAGGGTATATGCCACAGCGCCGTGATTGGGCGAGCATAAATGAAATTCTTTGCTACGCTGGGGGTGTCGCCATGAAGGAAGCGGCTACGGCCCCAGGTTTTAGGGGCGATTTCATTGGATGAACGAGGTGCTAAATGGCTAATTTTACTCAAACGAACATGAGCCTGGATCATTACACTTGGGACGCAGCGCCTAGCGATGATCCACGCGTCACGGGTGAGCCTGACAGCACGCTATTTAACCGCCAGCAGGGTTACGAAGTGCTTTATATGCTGAACACGGTGCTGTCCGCTTCCGCTCCCATCACGGCGCTTCACAAGGGTGAAGAGATGATCCGTGATGAATTGCCGAGTGATACACGCGAGCAGTTGGACGTGAAAAAGTGGCTTGATCAACGCCTATAATCGCCTGACCGCAGGCAGCGTTCAGGCGAGTGCTCGATAGATGCAAAATGCCCCGGCCATAAAAGATGGCCGGGGCATTTTTTGGCTACGCCGCTGTCGGCGATGGCAATGGGCATCCCGACGGCGGCTGATGTATCAAACGCGCAGGCAAAAGCCTTTTGATAGCGTAAGACTTCGGCCTATGTAAGGCTGGGGGGATTTCGGTGAAAGCTGGTTAATCATCATCAGACTTTGTTACCTGCGCTTCTGTCTCTTCTTCAGGGTCTTCTTCAACGTGCTTAACGCGTGGCGCTGGGGCTACCCAGGCTTTCAGATACTGGCCTGCATAGCGATAGAAGTCTGGAACGATTTTTTCAAGATGCTCAATGAAAACGCGGTTGCCTGAGAACTTTCCACCTAAGTCTAGCCCGAATTTCTCACAGGGGATAATAGAAAGCGGCTGAAAGTGTTATTATTTCAGGACGTTACACCAGAAAAAACACCAACAGCCGCTATCCAAAATGGTACCTGAAAAACTGACCTTCTCGCCACTCTCTCGCCGTCAAATTGAAGCCGATTTTTCCGGCGGTCACATCACCTCCGATGCCGGACTGTTTTTGCTGCGCGAGGTCGATAAACAACATCGCCTGACTCGCCGACTAGCCTCGGTACTTCACGATCCCCGGGATCCAGAACAGATTCGCCACCGGCTAGACACCATGGTTCGTCAACGGGTATTTGGCGTGGCCGCTGGATACGAAGACCTGAACGATCATGAAGCCCTTCGCTTTGATCAAGCGCTGCAAACGGCGGTTGGCCAGGACGACTCCTTGGCAGGCAAGTCCACGCTGTGCCGGATGGAGCAGCAGGCGGATCGGCAGGCGATAGTGAAGGCCCATCAACTACTTTGGCACCACTTCATCGAGCAGCACGAGGAGCCACCGGCGGAAATTGTGTTGGACTTTGACGGTACCGATATCCCGGTTCACGGCGAGCAGCCGGGCAAGTTCTTCAACGGCTACTACGACCACCATTGCTACTTCCCGCTGTATGTCTTCTGTGGCCGCCATCTGCTAGTGAGCTATCTGCGTACCAGTGACCACAGCGACAGCCATCACAGCTGGGCCATCCTGGCGTTACTGGTGCGCTTTATCCGTCAATACTGGCCCGATACGCGCCTTGTGTTACGAGGTGATAGTCACTTTTGTCGCTCCCGGATGCTCAACTGGTGCGATCGGCATCACGTTGACTATATCGTGGGTATCGGCAAGAACAGTCGGCTGCTCAAGGAAGTGGATGTGCCCATGATGCTGGTGCGCAAGACCCAATGGCAGGTGGGAGGGAAAGTGGCAGAGACGTTCCGCTTCCAATATCAAGCACACGCCTGGAAGTATCCACGCTGGGTGGTGGCCCGTCTGGAAGAAGGCGAACTGGGCTCTAATCCCCGGTTTATCATTAGTTCCCGTTATGACGACGGCTTCAAGCTCTACTACGAGCAGTACTGCGCTCGGGGCGACATAGAGAACCGGATTAAAGATCAACAGCTGAGCCTGTTTGCTGATCGTACCTCCAGCACGCACTGGTGGGCCAATCAGTGGCGTCTGATCTTATCGGGCTTTGCCTATACGCTGTTCGAGCGATTACGAACACACCTGAAAAAGACGCCCTTCGCGCGTATGAGCCCGAGCAATCTGCGGCTCAAGCTGATCAAGGTGGGGGCCGTCATTATCCGCAACACCCGGCGAATCCGGGTGCTGATGAGTGACAGCTACCCTTACAAGGCGGAACTATCCGATCTCGTCAGGCGGTTGGCTCCGGGCTGACTGCTCGGGCTCCCCCGGCCCGACTCAATGGGGGGAAGGGGGAAGTGTGTCTGGACGGTGGAAATTGGTTAAATAGTAGACAATCTGAGCAGTCGTCATAGGCCGTTGGCGGTATTACGACCTATTTATGCAGCTCATTGAGGTGCAGTGAGAAATCCGGGCTAGTGATGTAAATACTTCAAAGTAAACAGGCAGTGATTCTGTGTTGTCTGCATCTAATATACCTGGGTTTTGGCGTACTTCTTCAAGAGGCTTATCGGTATCCATGGCTTGTCCTTTGCGGATAGCCTTTACTCTAATGGCTGGCCCCTTCTCGCTAGTAGGTAATTGGCGGGTGAGCCAATTGACTTTTGCTGAGCTGCTTTTCTTATCTCTCGGTGCTTCAAGCCGCATGCTGCATGTAATTGATTTGCGCGCAATGTCCACTGTGACTAGCAGGTCCGCAGCGGCATTAGGAATGGCAATGGTGCTGGCTAGAATCTGCTCTGAAGCTAGTTTGTCACAGTCATCAGTAAGGCGTTGCTTAGGATCATTACGGTAAGCTCTAGGAAGCTTAACTTCGACCTTTTCTCCGACTAGCGGCCACATTTGAAGGCAAAGCTCACGTTGTTCCTGGTGCCAACTACTGATTGTCTTCAATACTTCATCAGAGTTTTTGTTAAGTTTGGAGTTATTAAAGGCGCTTTGCACCACCGTCTTCCACTCGGCGTTCATGCTAGTAAAGCCGGTCTTGCCGCTACTTGGATCTTCTAAATACTTCACCACTTCATGCAGAATGAATCTTTGATCCTGGCTTTCTATTTTGTCCTGAGTTAAGAGCAGCTGGGCCATCGTAACGATGTATGTCCATGACCAATGAAAAATCTCAACCGAGCGCAAGTTTTTCTTGGGAATGGAGACGGGATGGTGGGTTGGTAACGCTACAAACTGGTTGGTGATGGTTATAACAGCATCAATGCCGTGGTCTTTGGCTTGCTTGATGTATTTTAGTAGCTGTTCCTCTCCAACGGTCTCACTTCCTACTTTTGCTTCGATTAGTGCATGCCATTTTTTACGACCCGTATCTAGGACAATGAGGCCGTCAGGTCTGTCGTCAGGCCCCTTTTTTTTGGCCAAGGTTTCGTCTTTGAAAACTATTTCAGTCCAGGCTTCAAGCTTTGTACGCGCTCCAACACGCAAGTTGATCGATTGAAGCATCGCTTTACGAAACTCGTATACCGACATTAGTGCTGCCAACAGTATCGAGGTTGCTCGTTCCTCTTTTTTACTGTCAGCCAGAGTGGGAATTAAGCGGGCATATTTACCTTGTGATGTGTAATCGGGACGAGTTTCGCTCATGTGGCCTCCTAGATTGTTTTAATTAATCAATCCACAAGAGCGAAATTTACTTTGAATGTCAATCGTAAGCTTTAAACGTGAAGGCCGTTCATGGGCGTGTGCACGAAATAGCTCACGCCGTAAACACCGCATACACCATCTGCAGCGCCAGCCCCATCAACATAAACGCAAACACGCGCTTGAGCAGCGCGACGGGCAGTTTATGGGCGAGCTTGGCACCGATGGGAGCGGTGAGAATGCTGAACGGCGCCATAAGTAGAAACGCGGGCAGATAAACATAGCCAAGCGCGGCACTAGGCAGCCCAGCCGTACTCCAACCATTAATGATGTAACCCAGCGCCCCGGCGACGGCGATGGGTAGCCCGACGGCTGCCGAGGTGCCAATCGCGCGGGGGAGTTTGACGTTGCACCAGGTGAGGAAGGGCACGGTTAGTGAGCCGCCACCAATCGCCACGAGCGCTGAAATGCCACCGATGCCCAGGCCCACACCGCTTACTCCCATCGGGCTAGGTAGGCCGCGGTTCGGTTTGGGCTTGATGTTTGCCAGCATCTGGAGTGACATTAGCACCATAAAACAGGCGAAAAAGATGGCTAGGCTACGGGTGGGGATCAGCGCGGCGATAAAGGTGGCTAAAAACGTGCCGACTAAAATGCCGGGGGTAATAAACCGCACGATGTCCCAGCGCACCGCACCGTGCCGATGGTGGGAAAGCAGGCTGGCGGTAGACGCAGGAATAATAGACGCCATGGCAGTGCCTAACGCCAAGTGGGCGAGATGTTCATGGGGCACACCTTGAAGTACAAATAGCGACGTTAAAATCGGCACCATAATGCCACCGCCGCCAATCCCTAATAAGCCTGCCATCAAGCCAACAAAGCCGCCGAGTGCTACATATGCCAACCACCAGATGATGTCCAAGTCCGCTGCTCCTAAAAGTGTCTTGTTAGCACGATAAGCACATTGTACCGGAAGCGGCGCCTGTAGCGGGGCCAAAGTCGAGTATTCGACTGTGGTAGCGGCGATGCAGTGGTAAGCTGCAGGACAAGTAATGTTTCGGAGTTCGTATGCGTAAGGTAATAGGCAATGTTGGCATTTTGGTAGTGGTAGTTGCGCTATTGGCAGGCTGTAGCGACATGGAGGAGCCGTCAACTGAAACGGTTTCCTCTGCGCAACCTGAGGCCACCCCTGAAGCCCCGGTGACGGAGTCGGAAATTGCTGAGGTAGAAGTAGAGCCGCTTGTTGTCGAGATATCGACGCAGGTCGCCTTACGTAGCGATCGGCGCTTAATGGTGGAAGGCAAAAGCAACTTACCGGATGGCACCCAAGTACGCATTGTAGTCGAGCGTGAGATCAGCCGGGTGCGTTGGCAGGCAAGAACGCAAATCGAAAATGGCCAGTTTGCAGCCGGCCCGTTTGGCTCTGGCAGTGGGCTGCCCGATGGCGGATACGATGTCCGTGTGGAAGTCTCGGAAGGCAGCGTGCAGCCTGTCGCCGTGCAGGCGCGTATTGGCCACGAGGGCCAGCACCTGGCGGGAGAGCTTGTCAGCCAATCCCGCCACGGGCTGGGCCAAGTGGCCACCTACTCACAGCGTTTCTTGGTGGGGAGTGAGCCAAGGCAAACGCGTGACCAGGTGGAGGTGCTAGAGAGTCCGGGGAGGTAGACGCTTTAGGCAGGATGCCAATGGGCTAAAAGTACTGCATGAATCGATGTGTCGCTGGGGGCTTTGGCGAAGTGCTCAATGACGAAACGATCGTCGCGTTGCACCACGTAGTGGCCCGCTTTATGAAACACATGGGTAGGCCCGAGCAGCAGTAAGTCGCCAGCGTTAACGGGCGAAAAATCTGTACCTTGACCGGGTGTTGCCATCACACATGGTGCTTTCCAGTCGATGTTCAACGGGAGATGACTGGGTACTTTAATGGTGGTTGCCTGTACCTGTTCCCAGGGGAGGGGACCAGTATGGGTCAACGTTAATAGCTCGGGTGCGCTATCACCTTCCAATAGTGTTGCCAGGGAGCAGTCGAGGGCGTCAGCGAGCGCAACTAAGCGTTCGTGACCGATCTGTTTGATCGCCCCGGATTCCCAGTAAGAAATGGTGACATCTGACACGCCAACTTTGCGTGCAAGGGCAGCTTTGTTGAGCTTGGCCCTAAGCCGCAGTTGCTTGATACGTGAGCCTAGCGATTCCATTTCGTTTTCCTGATGATGAGCTCAAAAGCTCGTGAATGTCTTCCACTATAGTCGTCTTTTTCAATATAAATAGTGGCGCTACTAACATACGTTATTGCTCTGCTTCAGTCTTGAGGTATGCGCTCAAGGTGTTGCTGCAGTGCCATACTAAGCGATTGTGCTTTAGCGCGCATTAGTGGACAAATAACGTTGAGTTAATTTCTCTGACGCTTTCTTACGCGAGTTGTTCCCTGGGTGCCGCTGTTGGTTGCGCCTAAGTTGCGTATAATATCGCCATGCATTTTTGCCAATAGGACGTTTTCATGACCGTACGTACTCGCATCGCGCCTTCTCCGACAGGGGACCCCCACGTTGGTACGGCTTACATCGCGCTTTTTAATTTATGTTTTGCTCGTCAGCATGGCGGCCAATTTATCCTTCGTATTGAAGACACTGACCGGGTGCGTTCTACGCCTGAATCAGAGCAGATGATTCTCGATTCATTGAGCTGGCTGGGTCTTGAGTGGGATGAAGGCCCGGATGTGGGTGGCCCCTATGGCCCCTATCGGCAGAGCGAGCGTGGCGACATTTATGCCCAACACGCTCAACAACTTTTGGATGCTGGTCATGCGTTTAAGTGTTACCGCACCAGTGAAGAGCTTGATGAGCTGCGTGAGACACGCAAAGCCGCAGGATTGCAGCTGGCCTTAAAACCTGCAGATTTAGCGCTGGATGCACAAGAGCAAGCCCGCCGTGAGCAAGAGGGCTGGCCTTATGTAGTACGCATGAACGTGCCCGCCGAAGGCGTGTGCGTTGTTAAGGACATGCTGCGTGGCACGATTGAGGTGGAGTGGGCGCAGGTAGACGCGCAAATTTTGCTCAAATCAGATGGCATGCCTACCTACCATTTAGCTAATGTGGTCGACGACCATTTAATGGCAATCACTCATGTATTGCGTGGAGAGGAGTGGATTAACTCCGCACCAAAGCACCAGTTGCTGTATGAGTATTTTGGTTGGGAAATGCCGCAACTTTGTCATATGCCGCTGCTGCGCAACCCGGATAAATCCAAACTCTCCAAGCGCAAGAACCCAACGTCGATCAACTATTATCGTCGAATGGGCTTTTTGCCCCAGGCCGTCACCAATTATTTGGGGCGGATGGGCTGGTCAATGCCCGATGAGCGCGAGAAATTCAGCCTGCCAGAAATGATGGCAGAATTTGATGTGCAGCGTGTCTCGTTAGGTGGCCCCGTCTTCGACCTGGAGAAGCTGACCTGGCTGAACGGCGTATATATCCGTGAAGACCTGGATGACGATGCGCTGTTAAGCGCGCTGCGTGAATGGGCTTTCAATGAAGCCTATATTAAGCAGATTCTGCCGCAGGTGCGGCCGCGGGTAGAGACGCTCTCTCAGGTCATGCCGTTGGCAGGGCACTTCTTCTCGGGCTTACCGACACTGACTAAAGCGTCGTTTGAGAGTGTGAAGCTGGAGGAAGAGGAGCTGGTAAAACTGCTCCAGTTCCTTGTTTGGCGGTTTGAAGGCGTCTCAGCTTGGAATAAAGAGGCGCTGCTAAGCGACGTTAAGCTGCTGTCCGAGCATTTTGATTTGAAAATGAAAGCGTTCTTGGCACCGGTGTTTATTGCGATTACCGGCAGTACGTCCAGCACCTCGGTTATGGATGCCATGGCGATTCTTGGCTCCGACGTTACCCGGGCCCGCCTGCGCAGCGCGATAGAGGTGTTGGGTGGCGTTTCCAAAAAACAGGCGAAGCGTTTTGAAAAAGAGTTTCGTGAAATAGCTTTGTGAAATAGCTTAGTAAAATCAGCTAACCACAATTGATATAGCGCTAGCGCCAATTTCTTATCTTTAAGGAATTGGCGTTTTTCATGTTGACGAAGGTCGGCGGAATCAGTATTATACGCTCCGTCTTCGCGACATGTGGGGCCTTAGCTCAGCTGGGAGAGCGCAACACTGGCAGTGTTGAGGTCAGCGGTTCGATCCCGCTAGGCTCCACCAATTCAGCGGCATGTGAATAGTTGCTCGGGAAGACACGCTTTTAGCGTTATATGTCTAGTGTTATACGTCCCATTCGTCTAGTGGTCTAGGACACCGCCCTTTCACGGCGGTAACAGGGGTTCGAACCCCCTATGGGACGCCACTACTTACTATTCCCTTTCTAATGTTTTTTTCTGGCAATGAGTCTTCTCATCTGCTGGATTTCTGCGTTCCCGCCGTTCACAAAAAAGCTACAAATCGCCACTTTTTGGGCGATTTTATGCTTGACTTGTCCACTTTTGCGATTCTGATTTCAAGGTTGTGCACAACCCCTTGTTGTTGACGCAAAAAATATTGAACAGAACTTAAATCGTTTAAAAACAGCTACTTACATTAGGTCAAAAAATGACCAATTTAAGGCTGGCCCACTGCCCATGGCGATTGCGGGACGTTTTAAAGTGGTTGTGAACAGGGTTATCCACAGATAGTGTGGAAAACCCTGAGCGAGGCCGAGAGGCAAAAATGTCAAGCGATATTAGGGGGTGTTCAGGCGTTTTAATGGTGGTGATTTAGCGCAATGGCTGATTCAAAATTGACTAAGTAATGGTGCTATCCAGGGACGTCAGTTGGGGGTGGTTACCACGGGTATCATAGAAGCGCGTCAGGCGGTGAGCTTGCTCAAGCCCTCGTTGGTGTAGCGGCGCAAGCTGCAAACCGTGTAGAAGCCGTTGTTAGCACAAGTCGCTGGTAGGTAGCTTCACGTAATGTCAGCGTGAAAGGGGCCGTACGCAAAAGGCCACCCGAAGGTGGCCTTTGATCAAGCGGGGTGTTGATTTATTTTTTCGGGTAGTCGCGTTGGTCGTGACCAATGTAGAGCTGACGCGGACGGCCGATTTTGTAGCTTTCGCTGAGCATTTCGTGCCAATGAGAGATCCAGCCAATGGTGCGCGATACCGCGAAGATCACGGTGAACATATTGGTGGGGATACCCATCGCTTTCAGAATGATGCCTGAATAGAAATCGACGTTGGGGTACAGCTTACGCTCGATGAAGTATTCGTCTTCAAGGGCGATCTGCTCAAGTCGCTTGGCAATTTTAAGCTGTGGGTCGTCGGCCATGCCGAGCTCGGCGAGGACTTCGTCGCAGGTCTCTTTCATTACCTTGGCGCGCGGATCAAAGTTGCGATAAACGCGGTGACCGAAGCCCATCAGCTTGAACGGGTCGTCTTTATCCTTGGCTTTATCAACAAAGCGCTGGATGTTCTCTTCGGAGTCTTCGCCGATTTCGTCAAGCATGGCCAGTACGGCTTCGTTAGCACCGCCGTGAGCGGGGCCCCAAAGTGCCGCGATGCCAGCGCTGATACAGGCGAATGGGTTAGCGCCCGTGGAGCCTGCAAGGCGTACCGTAGAGGTAGAGGCGTTCTGCTCGTGGTCCGCATGCAGCATAAAGATGCGGTCCATGGCTTTCGCGAATACCGGGTTAATTTTGTACTCTTCGCACGGGTTGCTGAACATCATGTAGAGGAAGTTCTCTGCATAGCTCAGGTCGTTGCGCGGATAGTTGAACGGCTGCCCCACATTATACTTGTGCGACATTGCCGCCAGCGTCGGCATTTTAGCAATCAGGCGGATCGCACTAATCACACGATCTTCTTCTTGAGTGATGTCCATATGGTCATGATAGAAAGCGGCCAGGCCACCTACTACGCCACACAGGATAGACATCGGGTGCGCGTCGCGGCGGAACCCTTTAAAGAAGTTGTTGATCTGATCGTGAACCATGGTGTGGTTACGAATGCGTGATTCAAAATCTGCGTACTGCTCGTCGTTAGGTAGCTCACCAAACAGCAGGGTGTAACACACTTCTACGAAATTAGACTCTTTGGCCAGCTGGTCGATGGGGTAGCCGCGGTGAAGCAGTACGCCCTTGCCGCCATCAATATAGGTGATGGCAGACTGGCAGGAAGAGGTGGCCATGAAGCCGGGATCGTAGGTGAACAGGCCTTCAGCGCCTAAACCGCGTACGTCGATGACGTCGGGGCCAAGTGTGCCGGAATACATGGGTAGCTCGATCGGTTTATCAAGACCGTCTACCGTCAATGTCGCTTTCCTGTCAGCCATGCTGGCCTCCTTTCGAATTCGGGTTGGGACGTAAAGTCGTTGCTGCGCATACCGCGCCGGCGAAAAGGCCTGCCCACTATAGAAGTGTGCGACATTTTGTCAATTAGCCTAAGCGCTAGCTGCGTATTGTACGAGAATTGTTGTTATTATGAGTGTTGTATAAGAATTAAAAGTCTACAATATGAAAAAGCGTTAAAAGACCGGCGATATGTTAACAATAGTTTAACATGAGATGTTAACAGGCTTATCAAATTGCTACTCTATCGTCACTATAGCGATGCTGCAGCGCAAAATCGAATCCGAATGATGGTAATTTTCTTGCACCATAGTCGAGTTAAGCTTGAGTTCGGTTTGTAAGCGAGGGCGAAGGTTCTTATAATCCACGGCGCGCGACCGGCAGGTAGGTGGTCGTGCCCGACTTGGCAACGGCCGAGCCCCTTCCAGCAACCACCGCCCGCTCGGGCCATGCCCGACCTGTCGCAGAGCGGGCCAAGAGAGTGTGTACAAAGCCGTGAATAGCAAACGACCCGTAAACCTAGACCTTACTACGATCCATTTCCCACTGCCGGCCCTGACGTCGATCGCACACCGTATTACGGGTGTCATCCTGTTCGTTGGCCTGATTTTCGCTTTTTGGGCGCTGGGTAAATCCTTGTCATCTCCGGCGGGTTTTGACGCCGTTAGCGATGTGCTGGCCAATAATTTCTTGGCTAAGTTAATCGCTTGGGGGCTGTTGTCCGCCCTGGCATTCCACTTTGTAGCAGGCATTAAGCACCTGCTGATGGATGCCGATATTGGGGTAACCCTTGAAGGTGGCGTACAAAAAGCGCAGATCACCGTCGTGGTCAGTGCCGTTCTGATTATTCTGGCAGGAGTTTGGGTATGGTAACTAACATCACAAGTTTTGGCCGTAGTGGGCTTTCTGACTGGCTGATGCAGCGCGTTTCTGCGGTGATTCTGGCCATCTACACGGTCTTTATCGTTGCCTTCCTGCTGTTTAATCCCGATCTCGATTACTACGCGTGGAGCGGCCTGTTCAACCAGACGTGGATGCGGATTTTCTCGCTACTGGCGTTCGTCGCCTTAGCCGCACACGCCTGGATCGGTCTGTGGACCGTCACCACCGACTATCTCAAGTCCACTCGCCTGCGCGTGGGTGCCCAAGCTGTCATCATCCTGGGCATTTTCGTGTACTTGGTGTGGGGCATTCAAATTCTGTGGGGAGCTTGATTACATGTCTAATCTGCGTAGCCTGACGTTTGACGCCATTATCATTGGTGGCGGTGGTGCTGGCCTGCGAGCCGCGCTTGAGCTTGCTAAGTCCGGCAAAAAGACGGCCGTGTTATCGAAAGTTTTCCCGACCCGCTCTCACACCGTTTCTGCTCAGGGTGGTATCACCTGTGCAATCGCGTCTGATGACCCGAATGATGACTGGCGCTGGCACATGTACGACACCGTTAAAGGCGGCGATTATATCGCTGACCAGGATGCGGCTGAGTATATGTGTTCTGAAGGCCCGAAAGCGGTCTTTGAGCTCGAACACATGGGCCTGCCGTTCTCGCGTTTAGATAACGGCCGTATTTATCAGCGCCCGTTCGGTGGTCAGTCAAAGAACTTCGGTGAAGGTGGCCAGGCGGCACGTACCTGTGCGGCGGCTGACCGTACCGGCCACGCGCTGTTGCACACGCTTTATCAGAATAACTTGAAGAACAATACCGTGTTCCTCAACGAGTGGTACGCGGTTGATCTGGTCAAAAACGCCAGCGGTGACGTGGTCGGCTGTATCGCCATGTGCATCGAGACGGGTGAAGTGGTTCACGTTAAATCCAAGGCCACGGTACTCGCGACCGGTGGTGCAGGCCGTATTTACGCCTCCACGACTAACGCCTTGATCAATACCGGTGACGGCATCGGCATGGCGCTGCGTGCGGGCTTCCCGATGCAAGACATGGAAATGTGGCAGTTCCACCCGACCGGCATTTACGGTGCGGGCACGCTGGTCACAGAAGGCTGCCGCGGTGAAGGTGGCTATCTGATCAATAAAGACGGCGAGCGCTTCATGGAACGCTACGCGCCGAACGCCAAAGATTTGGCCGGCCGTGACGTTGTGGCTCGTTCGATGGTCATGGAAATTCTGGAAGGTCGTGGCTGTGGCGAGAAGGGCGATCACGTCTTCTTGAAGCTTGATCACCTGGGTGAAGAAGTGCTTGGCAAGCGCCTGCCCGGTATCGTTGAGCTTTCTAAGACCTTTGCTCACGTTGACCCGGCAAAAGATCCAATCCCGGTCGTGCCGACCTGCCACTATATGATGGGCGGTATTCCGACCAACATTCATGGTCAGGCGATTACCATGGACGAAAGCGGTAACGATCATATCGTTAACGGTCTGTTTGCCTGTGGTGAAGCGGCGTGTGTATCTGTTCACGGTGCCAACCGCTTGGGCGGTAACTCACTGCTCGATTTGGTAGTGTTTGGTCGTGCCGCGGGTATGTTTATCGAAGATGCGCTGAACGCAGGCATTGAGTATCTGGACGCTTCTGAGTCTGATATTGAGTCAGCCATGAAGCGGATCACGCGCTGGAACGAGTCTGAAGGCGGCGAAAGCATTCCTGAGCTGAAAGCCGAGCTTCAGGACATCATGCAGACCTCCTTCGGCGTATTCCGCGAAGAGAAAAACATGCTGGAAGGCGTCGATAAGCTAGCGCTACTGCGTGAGCGTATCG
Organism: Halomonas sp. NYA30; assembly: GCF_976980765.1. Lineage (NCBI taxonomy): Bacteria > Pseudomonadati > Pseudomonadota > Gammaproteobacteria > Oceanospirillales > Halomonadaceae > Halomonas > Halomonas sp. NYA30. The sequence goes on from NZ_OZ334477.1 coordinate 1,195,778, forward strand.
CTAATGCCCACCTGCCTGACAAGTCCAATGCCTTTAACACCGCACGTGTCGAAGCGTTAGAGCTTGATAACTTGATGGAAGTGGCAGAAGCGACGGCGATCGCTGCCCTTGAGCGTAAAGAGAGCCGCGGCGCCCACTCACGCTACGACTATCCAGACCGTGATGACGTCAACTGGCTGAAGCACTCACTCTTCTTCCCGCTGACTAAACAGCTGAAAAAGCGTGACGTTAACTTCAAGCCGAAAACTGTTGATACGTTCGAGCCTAAGGTTCGTACCTACTAAACGCCGCATAGACGAGAGGGAGTCACTATGTCCAATCTTCAGGTATCCGTATACCGCTACAATCCGGAAACCGACTCCGCACCTTACATGCAGGAGTTTCAGGTCGATACCAAAGGCCGCGATGTGATGGTGCTGGATGTTCTTCATATGATGAAAGAACAAGACAGCGGTTTGGCGTTTCGCCGCAGCTGCCGTGAAGGCGTCTGCGGTTCCGACGGCATGAACATGAACGGCAAAAATGGCTTGGCGTGTATTACGCCTTTGTCAGACGTTGTGAAAAACAACAAGCTGGTGCTGCGTCCGCTGCCAGGCTTGCCGGTTATTCGCGATATGGTCGTCGATATGGGCTTGTTCTATAAGCAGTACGAGCGTATTCAGCCGTATCTGCAAAATGACACGCCGCCGCCTGCCATTGAGCGCCTGCAGTCGCCGGAAGAGCGCGACAAGCTAGATGGCTTGTATGAGTGTATTCTGTGCGCATGCTGCTCAACGTCTTGCCCGTCGTTCTGGTGGAACCCAGAGAAGTTCGTTGGCCCAGCCGGTTTGCTGCAATCTTACCGTTTCCTGGCCGATTCCCGTGACACGGCTACCAGCGAGCGGTTGAGCAATCTGGAAGATCCATTCTCTGTGTTCCGTTGCCGTGGCATCATGAACTGTGTGGCGGTTTGCCCAAAAGGCCTAAATCCCACTCGGGCGATTGGTAAAATTCGCGAAATGCTTCTTGCTGACGCTACCTAAGTGCATGACATTTGAGTAAAAAAGCGTGTGCCACTTAAGTTGGGTAACAATGCCACTTAAATCATGGCGCTTCGCTTGTTATCATAGGGTTTGTCACGTGGTGCGGCGTCACGTCGCACCGCTGGTCAGACAAGTTTGAAAGCCGGTGCCTTGGGTACCGGCTTTCGAGCATGAACTGAAGACGAAACACCGTATGACGCGTTAGATGATGTATAGCTAGATGAACAGGGTTTCCGGCCGTTGGCCGGCGCCGCCGGCAAATGTCCCGCCCCGCCGGCAGGGCAATAGCGATGTCGCCGCACGTTTGCGACGATACCGATACCACCCCATCAGTGCAGGGTGACCGAGAGATGCAACAAGGCATAATGGAGTTGATGTGGCGTTCCTCTCACGTTAGTGGCGGCAATGTTCACTACGTGGAAGCGCTTTACGAGCAGTACCTCGCCGATCCTGAGTCTGTCCCTGACGAATGGCGCAGCTATTTTGATGAGTTGCCGCGCCCCGAGGGCAGTGCCTCCCACGATGTTCCACTAAGCCCAGTCCGTGATCAGTTCTACCAGCTGGGGCGCGAAAGTCGTCCGGGCCGTGTAGTCGCCGCTGCCGATAGCGGTGAAAACAAAAAGCAGGTAAAAGTCCTGCAGCTGATTAACGCTTACCGCTTCCGTGGCCATCAAAAGGCCAATATCGACCCGCTAGGACTGCGTAATCCCACCCCCGTCCCCGATCTCGATCTGTCCTTTCATCAGCTCTCAAAAGCTGATTTGGACACCGAGTTCCAAACCGGTTCTTTCTTTTTAGGTATCGACAAAGCGCCATTGCGTGACATCGTTGATGCGTTGGAGCGTACGTATTGCCGCTCCATCGGCTGCGAGATCATGCATATCGTCGATACGGAAGAGAAACGTTGGTTACAGCGACGTTTCGAGTCGGTACGCAGTGCGCCTGATTTCAGTGCTGATGTGCGTAAGCACGTACTGGAGCGTTTGACTGCCGCTGAAGGTTTGGAGAATTACCTGGCATCCAAGTATCCAGGTACCAAGCGCTTTGGTCTTGAAGGCGGTGAAACGTTTGTGCCAATGATGGATGAACTCATCCAGCGTGCCGGCGGTTATGGCACCAAGGAAGTGGTCATCGGCATGGCACACCGTGGGCGTCTCAACCTATTGGTCAATATTTTGGGTAAAAACCCAGCTGACTTGATCGATGAGTTTGATGGCAAGAAAGTTATTGAGCGTGGCTCAGGTGACGTGAAGTACCACCAGGGCTTCAGTTCGAACGTCATGTCTCCGGGCGGCGAAGTCCATTTGGCGATGTCGTTTAACCCATCGCACCTGGAAATCGTTGCACCCGTAGTGGAAGGTTCGGTGCGTGCACGTCAGGACCGTCGTAACGACGAAGAGGGTAGCAAAGTGCTGCCGATCAACGTCCACGGCGATGCGGCGTTTGCCGGTCAAGGCGTGGTGATGGAGACATTCCAGATGTCCCAGACCCGTGCTTATAAAACCGGTGGCACGATTCATATTGTGATCAACAACCAGGTGGGTTTCACCACATCACACCCACTGGATGCTCGCTCTACCGAATACTGCACTGATATTGCCAAGATGGTTCAAGCGCCTATTTTTCATGTCAATGGCGATGATCCTGATGCAGTGCTGCACGCTACCCAAGTTGCTCTTGACTATCGCCAGCAGTTCAAGAAAGACGTGGTGATTGATCTTGTTTGCTACCGTCGTCGTGGCCACAACGAAGCTGACGAGCCCTCAGGCACGCAGCCGATGATGTATGCCAAGATCAAAGATCACCCCTCTGCGCGCTCGCTTTATGCCAAGCGCCTGGTTGATCAGGGTGTGCTCTCTGAAGAGTCTGCCAAAGCGATGGTTGAAACCTATCGTGATGACTTGGTGGCGGGTAACCACGTAGCCAATGCGTTGGTGCAAGAGCCTAATGCCTCTCTATTCGTTGACTGGGCGCCTTACCTGGGCCATGAATGGTCTGGCGATGCAGACACGACGATTGATATGAAACGTCTGCAGCAGTTGGCTGCCCGTATGTGCGAGGTGCCGGATGGCGTCGACGTGCAGCGTCAAGTGGCCAAGATTTATGAAGACCGCCGTAAAATGCAGGCCGGTGGGCTGGGGCTTAACTGGGGCTTTGCTGAAACGCTGGCCTACGCCACGCTGCTGGATCAGGGGCATCCGATTCGGATTACCGGGCAAGACGTCGGGCGCGGTACGTTCTCCCACCGTCATGCGGTGGTTCATAACCAGAAAGACGGTTCCACCTATGTGCCGCTGCAGAACATGGCCGATGGTCAGCCGCGTTTCACCATTCATGACTCCTTCCTTTCGGAAGAAGCGGTACTGGCATTTGAGTATGGCTACTCAACCACAGCGCCGAATGATTTGGTGATCTGGGAAGCCCAGTTTGGTGACTTCTTCAACGGCGCCCAGGTGGTCGTTGACCAGTTCATCTCTTCAGGTGAAACGAAGTGGGGCCGGGTGTGTGGTCTAACCATGCTGTTACCCCACGGGTATGAAGGCCAGGGCCCGGAGCACTCTTCGGCGCGCTTGGAGCGCTTCCTGCAAATGTGTGCTGAGCACAATATGCAGGTGTGCGTACCGACGACTCCCGCACAGATTTATCATCTATTGCGTCGTCAGGTGATTCGTCCGCTGCGTAAGCCGCTCATCGTAATGACGCCTAAATCACTACTGCGTCATAAAGAAGCGACGTCGAGCCTTGAAGATCTGGCCCACGGCAAGTTCCATATGGTGCTCGCTGATCAAGCCGATCTTGCGCCTGAGAAGGTCACCCGCGTTGTGCTTTGTGCTGGCAAGGTCTACTACGACTTAGCCGCTTGGCGCGCCGAGAATGAGCGTCATGACACGGCAATCTTACGTCTTGAACAGCTTTATCCCTTCCCGAAAGAAGAACTTCTGGAAGCGCTGCAAGGCTATACCAACGTAGAAGACATTGTGTGGTGCCAGGAAGAGCCGCTTAATCAGGGCGCTTGGTACTCCAGTCAGCACAATATGCGTGCAGTGGCCGATATGCTGAAAGATGGCTTCGGACGCGAGTTGAAATTTGCAGGACGTCCTGCCTCTGCTGCACCAGCAGCTGGCTATATGTCCGTCCATACTGAACAGCAGCGCCAGCTGGTGGAAGACGCTTTTAATTTATAAGCGACCACCGGATTTAGAGAACACATAAGGGAAACGACATGGCTACTGAGATCAAAGCGCCAACCTTTCCGGAATCCGTTGCCGAAGGCACAGTGGCGGCGTGGCATAAAAAGCCGGGTGACAGCGTTGAGCGTGACGAGCTGATTGTTGAGATTGAAACCGACAAAGTGGTGCTGGAAGTCGTCGCACCGGAAGCGGGTACCCTGACCGACGTGATGGCCGAAGAGGGCGATACCGTTCAGTCAGAGCAGGTGCTGGGCAAAATCGGTGAAGGCAGTGCGTCAGGTAGCAAGGAAGAGAAATCTTCTAGCGATGATAGCGCTGAAAAAACCGAAGAGAAGTCTGACGCTAAGGCGTCTGAAGAGAAGCAAGAAAAGCCTGCCAGTAGCGGTGGCGGCAAGCAGCACGACGTAAAAGCCCCGAGCTTCCCTGAGTCGATTCAGGAAGGCACCGTGGCCACTTGGCACAAAAAAGTCGGCGAAGCGGTCAAGCGCGATGAGGTGCTGGCCGACATCGAAACCGATAAAGTCGTACTGGAAGTGGTTGCTCCGGCCGATGGCGCTCTGGCTGAAATTAAAGCCGAAGAGGGTAGCCAGGTCGAATCCGAAGCGATTCTCGCGACCTTTACCGAAGGCGCCGGTGGCGACAGCAGTGGTAGCGAAAGCGGCGGCGATTCCGCGCCTGCTAAAGCTGACACCAGCAGCGACGACGATGGCGCCGATGAGAAAGTCGGTGACAAGATCCTCGCTCCGGCTGCCCGTAAAATGGTGGCTGAGCACGACCTGGATGTTGCCAAGATTAAGGGCACCGGCAAAGGTGGCCGCATCTTGAAAGAAGACGTACAGAAAGCGGTCAAAGACGGTTCCGCCAAGAAAGCAGCCAAATCGGCTGCACCGGCGAAGTCGGCTGCTGCACCGGCTGCCGAGGGTGAACGCATCGAGAAGCGCGTGCCGATGAGCCGTTTGCGTCAAACCATCGCCAAGCGCTTGGTTCAGGCGCAGCAAACTGCTGCGATGCTGACTACCTATAACGAAGTGGACATGACCGAAATCATGGCCCTGCGTGCGCAATACAAAGAGACGTTCTTAAAAGCTCACGACATTAAGCTGGGCTTTATGGGCTTCTTTGTAAAAGCCGCTTCAGAAGCGCTCAAGCGTTATCCTGATGTGAACGCGTCTATCGACGGTACCGATATCGTTTATCACGGTTATCAGGATATCGGCGTTGCTGTCTCCACCGACCGTGGCTTGGTTGTGCCGGTACTGCGTGACACTGACAGCATGAAAATTGCTGACGTCGAGCGCAAAATTGTCGATTTCGGCAAGCGTGGTCGTGACGGTAAGCTGGGCATGGACGACATGATCGGCGGCACCTTTACCATCACCAACGGCGGTACCTTTGGCTCGCTGATGTCGACTCCGATCATCAACCCGCCGCAAACCGCCATTTTGGGCATGCACAAGATCCAAGATCGTCCGATGGCAGTCAACGGCAAGGTCGAGATTCGTCCGATGATGTATCTGGCGCTCTCTTATGACCACCGCATGATCGACGGCAAAGACGCCGTTCAATTCTTGGTTACTTTAAAAGAATTGCTGGAAGACCCGGCACGTTTGCTGCTGGACGTCTAAAAAGAGCATAAGCGTCATATTCCTTAGTTACGCTACTGCTTAACCAGGATTTATCTGCAATCGTACACAGCCTGCTCCCCGCTTCAAATTTAAGCGGGGGGAGAGGCCAGCAAGCTAAAGGAGCCAACATGGCTGATAAGTTTGATGTGATCGTTATTGGTGCCGGCCCTGGCGGTTACGTTGCCGCCATTCGTGCCGCACAGATGGGCCTGAAAGCGGCCTGTGTTGAAAAATGGATTGGTAAAGAAGGCAATGTTGTTCACGGCGGCACCTGCTTGAACGTAGGCTGTATCCCGTCTAAAGCATTGCTTGAAGCGTCGCACAAGTTCGTCGAAGCCAAGCACGATTTCGATGACATGGGTATTCAGGCTGGCGACGTTTCGATGGACGTTACCAAAATGATGGCGCGCAAGGACAAGATCGTTAAGAACTTGACCGGCGGCATCTCTGGCTTGTTCAAAGCCAACGGCGTAACGGCGATCGAAGGTACCGGTAAAGTGGTTTCCGGTAAGCAGGTTGAAGTCACTGATGCCGATGGCAAGACCACCACTTACGATGCCGATAATATTGTTATCGCAGCGGGTTCAGTGCCGGTAGAAATTCCGCCGACGCCGCTGACCGAAGGTCTGATTGTTGATTCAACCGGCGCGCTGGAATTCACCGAAACGCCCAAGCGTTTGGGTGTCATCGGTGCCGGTATCATCGGTCTTGAGCTGGGCAGCGTATGGAACCGCCTCGGCTCTGAAGTCACTGTGCTTGAAGCCATGGACTCTTTCCTGCCGATGGTGGATACCACCGTTGCCAAAGAGACTCAGAAACTGCTCAAGAAGCAGGGTCTGGATATCAAACTGGGCGCTCGCGTGACCGGTTCTGAAGTCAAAGGCGAAGAAGTCGTTGTGAAGTACAGCGATGCCAACGGCGAACAAGAGATGACGTTTGATAAACTCATCGTTTGTGTCGGCCGTCGCCCATACACCAAAGGCGTGATTGCCGACGGCGTTAGCGTTGAGCTGGATGAGCGTGGCTTTATCTTTGTTGACGACCAGTGCCGTACCAACGTCCCGGGCGTTTACGCCATTGGTGACTGTGTACGCGGCCCGATGCTGGCGCACAAAGCCTCTGAAGAGGGCATCATGGTGGCGGACATCATCGCTGGCCATAAAGCCGAGATGAACTACGACGCGATCCCCAGCGTCATTTATACCTACCCGGAAGTGGCATGGGTCGGTATGACTGAGCAAGACGCTAAAGCGAAAGGCATCGAAGTCAAAACCGGCACCTTCCCGTTCGCGGCAAGCGGCCGTGCGATGGCTAACAACGCCACCGAAGGCAGTGCCAAAATTATCGCCGATGCGGAAACTGACCGTATTCTCGGTATGCACATCGTGGGTCAACACGCTGGCGAGATGATCGCCCAGGGCGTGATTGCCATGGAATTCGGCTCTAGCGCCGAAGACCTGGCCCTGACCTGCTACGCGCACCCGACCATGTCGGAAGCTGTTCACGAAGCAGCCCTTGCGGTAGATGGCCATGCGATTCATATGGCCAACCGTAAGAAGCGTAAGTAATTCAGTAAGCAACAACGAAGCGCCACCTCTAGGTGGCGCAACACTTTCGGCTTTGTCTTAATTTGCAAAGATCGAAAGAACGGGGGTGACCCGTTCTTTTAAGACCGTTCTTGTAAGGCTGCTCTTAAAAGAAAACGGGTCATCGTTCGAGTCACATGCAACCAATGGCATGAATCGATGAATCTTCACGAGTATCAAGGTAAACAGCTGTTTGCCGATTATGGTCTACCAGTGTCTAAAGGCTTTGCAGTCGACACTCCCGAAGAAGCGGAAGAGGCTTGCAAAAAAATCGGTGGTGACATGTGGGTGGTTAAAGCCCAGGTGCACGCCGGTGGCCGTGGTAAAGCGGGTGGCGTTAAGCTGATCAAAGATCCTGCTGAAGCCAAAGCATTTGCTGAAAAGTGGCTGGGCAAGAACTTGGTCACCTTCCAGACTGACGAAAAAGGTCAGCCGGTTGCCAAGATTTTGGTTGAAACCTGCACTGACATCGCCGACGAGCTCTATCTCGGTGCCGTTGTCGACCGTACTACCCGTCGTGTGGTCTTCATGGCCTCTACTGAAGGTGGTGTAGAGATCGAGACGGTTGCAGAAGAGACGCCGGAAAAGATTCTCAAAGCTGAAATCGATCCGCTGGTCGGCGCACAGCCGTACCAAGCGCGTGAGCTAGCCTTTGCGCTGGGCCTGAAAGGCGACCAGATCAAGCAGTTCACCAAGATTTTCTTAGGCCTGTCTCAGTTGTTCCACGACAAAGACTTGGCCCTGTTGGAAATTAACCCGCTGGTCGTCACTGAAGAAGGCAATCTGCACTGCCTCGACGCCAAACTGGGTCTGGATAGCAACGCGCTATACCGCCACCCTGACCTGCAGGCCATGCGTGATCCTTCGCAAGAAGATCAGCGTGAAGCCGATGCGGCGAAGTGGGAACTTAACTACGTAGCGCTTGATGGCAACATCGGCTGCATGGTTAACGGCGCAGGTTTGGCCATGGGTACCATGGACATCGTCAACCTGAGCGGCGGCAAGCCCGCTAACTTCTTGGACGTTGGCGGCGGCGCCACCAAGGAGCGTGTGGCAGAAGCGTTCAAAATCATCCTGTCGGATGACAATGTTAAAGCCGTACTGGTTAACATTTTCGGCGGTATCGTACGTTGCGACATGATTGCTGAAGGCATTATCGGTGCCGTTGAGCAAGTGGGCGTCAATGTACCGGTAGTCGTACGTCTGGAAGGTAACAACGCCGAACTGGGTGCTGAAAAACTAGCATCTAGCGGTTTGAACATCATCGCGGCTACTAGTCTGACCGACGCGGCTCAGCAGGTCGTTAAAGCGGCGGAGGGCAAGTAATGAGCATCCTGATCGATAAGAACACCAAGGTCATCTGCCAGGGCTTTACCGGTGGCCAGGGCACGTTCCACTCCGAGCAGGCGATTGCCTATGGCACGAAGATGGTCGGTGGTGTTACGCCGGGCAAAGGCGGCCAAGAGCACCTCGGTCTGCCCGTTTTCAATACCGTGAAAGAAGCGGTAGCGAAAACCGGCGCGGAAGCCAGCGTTATCTACGTACCGGCGCCGTTCTGTAAAGACTCAATCCTTGAAGCGGCGTTTGCTGGCATCAAGCTGATTGTGTGCATCACTGAAGGCATCGCTACGCTCGACATGCTCGAAGCGAAAGTGAAGTGTGACGAGCTGGGCGTACGCCTGATCGGTCCGAACTGCCCCGGTGTTATCACCCCAGGCGAATGCAAAATCGGCATCATGCCGGGTCACATTCACCAGCCGGGCCGCGTAGGTATCGTATCTCGTTCTGGTACCTTGACCTATGAAGCCGTTAAGCAGACTACTGATCACGGTTTTGGTCAGTCTACCTGTGTGGGTATCGGCGGCGACCCGATTCCGGGCTCTAACTTCATCGACATCCTTGAGATGTTCGAGAAAGACCCGAAAACCGAAGCCATCGTTATGATCGGTGAAATCGGCGGCACGGCGGAAGAAGAAGCCGCGGCTTACATCAAAGCCAACGTTTCCAAGCCAGTGGTTTCCTACATTGCCGGTGTGACTGCACCTCCTGGCAAGCGTATGGGCCACGCGGGCGCAATCATCTCTGGCGGTAAAGGCACCGCTGACGAGAAGTTTGCTGCGCTCGAAGACGCCGGTGTTAAAACCGTACGCTCTTTGGCTGAAATCGGCGATGCGCTGAAAGAAGTGACTGGCTGGTAAGCCATGAACGTTTAGCTGCACGCTATAAGGGCGCCCCTCGGGGCGCCCTTATTTATTTTGGCGTGCTATTAAATAATGCTGCTATGGCGCCGGTGAACGACGCAGCATGCGATAGCTATACAGCACAAACAGCGGTGCGCCTGCCGCCAAGTAGAGATGGTAGCTGACCAACCGCCACACCAATACCGCTGCAGCGGCCTGTTCGCGCTCCATTAGCGGCAGCAACAGACCACCCACGCCTACCTCCGCAGCGCCCGCGCCGCCAGGCAGAAAGCTAAGCTGACTCGCGGCCATTGCCAGCATTTGAGTCAGGAAGGTCCACATCCAGTCTGCATGGCCGCCTACTCCCAGTACCGCCAAATAAAGCAAGCTGTAGCGCATCAGCCAATGGGCGGTGGTCAACAGCATCATCGCAAGAAGCGTCGTGCGCGGCAGTCCTAGTGTTACCTTGAGCGCATGTCGACAGCGCAAAAGGCGCCGTGCAAGCCAGCGTCGCTGATACTGGCTTGGCCACGGCGTATTCACACTAGGGGAGCGCAGTAGGCTTGGTAGATAGCGCATGACCACACTCACCAGCGTCGCCATAAACGCTAACCCCACCAGCGCCCACTGTACGAGCGATTGGTGTGGCCATTGGGCGTCGCTGAGCACCGAAAAGAGCACCAGACCGCTCAACATGGCCAGGAAGAACAGTAAGTCACAGCCTTGATCAATCAGAAATACTGCCGCGCCTTTGGCAGGCGGAAAGCCGCGCCGTGCAAGCAGCAACAACAGGGTCGCTGGGCCACCGCTACCGCCTGGGGTGGCGCACAGCGCAAACTTAGACGCCAATTCAATTCCTAGCGCGCCGCGCTGGCCGAGCCTTCCTGCACGGCCCCCCAGCATCAAACGTAGCCTCGCTGCATTTAGGTTCCAGCACAGAAAGGCCATCACCAGCATCAATAGCAGCAATCCAGGCGGGAAGTGTTTAACGCGCTGAAGTGCCTCGGCCCCACCCAGCCAGGCGGTGAGCACCAGCGGCGCAATCAGCGCCAAAGCAATCATCACACCGTGGATAGGCCGCCACTTCAGTAGCTGGCGACGGCTAGTGGTGTTGGTGGAGTGCATAGGGTTGGCTGCCGTGGCAAAGCTGCTGATAGTGCTCAAGCAGTGAGTGCATAACGCCATCCCAGTTGAAGTGGCGCTCGACATGGCGACGCGCATAGCGCCCGCTAGCAGCGACATCATTACTAAACAGCGCTAGACAGGCCTCAGCCATGGCAGTGGGGTCGAGCGGCTTGCATAAAATACCCGCACCCAGCGGCACGTTTTCGGCCAGCGCCCCGGCCCTGGCTGCCACCACTGGAATGCCGCAGGCCATGGCTTCCTGGGCAACTAAGCCGAAGGTTTCGCGGGTGCCTGCGTGCAGCAGAGCATCGCTACTGGCCAGTGCTTTGGCTACCTCGTGGGCACCACAACAGCGATCCACAATGGTGACGTTGCTGGGTACATGATGCGGCATGCCGGGACCCATCAGCAGCAAGTGGTAATCGCTGCCTAGCTGACGCATCGTTGAAAGCAGTACATCAATATTTTTCTCGCGTGAGTTACGTCCCACAAAGATCAGCAGCTTTTTATCACTGGGTATGCCCATGGTCTGTCGGAAAACCGGATCACGCTGCTGGGGATTAAATTGCGCTAAATCGACCCCCAACGGCTGAACGCGGACATTATCGACGCCCCAGTCGCGCAGCCGATCTGCCATCGCGTTACAGGGCGCCAATACGCTATCGAACCGACTATAAAGGTCCGCTACATAGCGGGTTAAGCGCTTCTCAACGTAGCGCCCCAAGCGATCACCCATCAAACGTGGCAGATCAGAGTGATAGAAGCCTACCACCGGCACGCCGAGTCGCTGCCCCGCGGCTAACGCCGCCCATGCCGTTACGTACGGGTCGCCAGCCTCGATGAGGTCAGGCTTTAGATCAACCAGGGCATCCCGCCAGGGGGAGGAGCGTAATGGAAAACGATAGCCCTGGCCTAAAGGCAAGTGTAGCGCTGGTAAGGTGTGGTGATCGCCCAAACTATCACGCTCCGCCCCCGGCACCAGCAGGCTGGTGCGCAGTTGGGGGATGCGCGAAAAAACACGGTGTTTGGCCTGTAAATAGGTACGCACACCGCCGCTGGCGGGTGCATGGAACATCGTCACATCGGCAATGTGCAAGCTAACCTCCAACCATCAAGATTGTCATCGTTTCACCATAAAGGAGAAATAAGTCAGTTCAGCGACAGTTGAGCCGAGGCTTTTATTTCCTGTTAATCCCTTTCAACGCCTCCTTCCTTCACTTCTATTCCGGCCACCTCCTTGGGATTTATGTGCCGTTCTCTTTTGCTTATTAGTTGACTCTTAGCAGAGTTGGACTAATATGACATCCATATGGATGGTATATAGAATCCATTTGGATGGCTTTAAGGTCTGTCTAGATGTCTTAAGCCACAGCTAAAAGCCCCTGGCTACTAAGCACAACGAGGAACGACACATGAGCGTGCATGAAATGCGCCGCAAGGGCGGTGATTCCAGTGAGAAAATCACTATCAACCTTGGGGTGGTCGACCTGGGGCAGATCGATCTGTTGGTTCAGGAAGGTTTTTACTCCAACCGGACCGATCTGATTCGCACCGCTATCCGTAACCAGTTGTTGACCCATGCCGAGGTCGTTAAGGAAACCGTGACCCGTAAGGCGTTTGTATTGGGTCTTGAGCATTACAGCCGTGCGGATCTTGAGGCCCTGCAGTCAGCCGGAGAGAAATTACAGATCCAGGTGCTGGGCATGGCCAGCATTGCCGACGACGTGACGCCTGAGCTTGCCCTCGCCACCATTGAATCCGTCGTGGTTCTGGGCGCCTTGAATGCCAGCAAAGCGGTTAAGGTCGCTCTGGCAGATCGCATTCACTGAATGAATCACTCAGTAAACACTTAATACGTAATCATTGAATAAGGATATTGAAAATGATCGATGCCACGATGACGAAGCGAATGGAAGAAGCGACGCGGCTAACCCGAGCGGGAAAACTGCAAGAGGCGATGGCTATTCTCCAAGGCAGCGCACCTGAATCGAGAGGCACTGAAACGCCGAATACCTTTTACCAGGAAGGCAATACCTTCGACGGAACCTGCGAGGTCATCGACGAAGAAGCCACCAAATCGAAGCCAGAGCCTGCTGAGGCGCAATCCGGCGCATTCACGACCGGCGATATTAAGGTGCCTGCTGCATGGCGAGATAAGTGGATGAAGTTTCGCGGTGGAATGGCGCAACCCGAGCAAGCACCGAGTGCGAGCGAGGAACCACAGCCCGGGGCCTTCACTGCCGGTCGATTTACCAACCACGTGGGCTCGCGTGATTACAAACTGTATATCCCTAGCGGTTATACCGGTCAGGCGTTGCCGCTGGTAGTGATGCTGCATGGCTGCACACAGAACCCTGATGACTTCGCTGTCGGAACCCAGATGAACAGGCTGGCCGAAGAGCAGCTGTGTTGCGTGCTCTATCCGGCTCAGCCGATGACCGCCAATAGCTCGAAATGCTGGAACTGGTTTAAAGCCGAAGACCAGCAGCGCGAGGGCGGTGAACCCGCGATTATTGCTGGTATGACGCGCCAGATCATTGAGATCCATGGCCTTGATGGTTCCCGCGTCTATGTCGCAGGCCTTTCGGCAGGTGCCGCCATGGCGACCACTCTGGCGATGACCTACCCGGATCTGTTTGCGGCGGTGGGCGTGCACTCCGGGCTACCCCACGGCGTGGCTCAGAGTCTTCCCGATGCCTTGGGCGCAATGCAGGGTGGCACAGGACCTCTTGGCGGTGGTAAGGCGAAAGGGGCTGGTTGGACATCGGAAGTGCCCGCGATTATCTTTCATGGTGACCGTGACACCACCGTGCACCCCAGCAATGCGGATCGGGTAGCCGCCCAGTACAGCACGTCGCGTCAAGCAGGTGCAAAAGTGGCGAAGGGGAAGGTAGCTAATGGCCACGGTTATACCTGTACCACGCACCATAATACGAAAGGCGAAACCCACCTCGAGCAGTGGCAGGTACACGGGGCGGGCCACGCCTGGTCAGGCGGCAGCACCCAAGGTAGCTACACCGATCCGAAAGGCCCCGATGCCACCAAGGAAATGCTGCGTTTCTTCTTACAGCATCAGCAGGCTTGATGAAAGCAACCGGAACTGCTCGCATAGAAACAACAACGGCGCCCTAGGGCGCCGTTGTCGGTTATTGCGGTTGTACACGCGCGGTTTATGCAGCGGGCTTAGCTACCAGCGAGCGGGTCTCTTCGCGGGCTTCGGTCAAGATGACGCGAAGCGGGTCGCCAAGCTTGTAGCGCTCTTCGCCTTCGATCTGGATACGTCCCTCTTTATCATCAATCACCACTTTGCTGCGGTCACTGTGCATTAAAGGGGCTGGAACAAAGGCAGTCGCGCCATTTTCCAGCAGGCGAACGCGCATACCGCCACGGTTGATGGCCATGATTTCGGCCTCAAACGTAATCTGGTTCTGTGCGGCAGGCGTTAGGTAGCGCACGTAGAGCCAGTCTTTCACGTCGCGCTCGGCCATACGGTTCAGGCGGCGACGCTCCGTCAACTGCTCGGTGAGCTGCTGGGTAGCTTCGGCGGGCGCCTGCTCACCTTTCAGCACGCGCTTGATCAGGCGGTGGTTGACCATATCGCCATACTTACGAATCGGCGAGGTCCAGGTCGCGTAGGCGGCCAGGCCGAGGCCAAAGTGCGGGCCGGGCTGTGCGGACATCATGGTGAAGCCCTGGAAGCGGCGCAGGCGCGCATCCAGCCAAGCGTCGTCGCGACTTTCCAGTGCACGCTTCAGCTCAGTGTAGCGGGCAAGCTCAGTCAGCGCTTCGCGTTCGACCACGATCTCTTGCCCTGCCAGGAATTCCTGAGCGGCCTCGGCTTTCTCGGGTTCGAACGCACGGTGCACGTTAAAGATACCGTGGCCGATATGCTGGGCCAGGAAGTCCGCGCAGCAGGCGTTAGCCACAATCATCGACTCTTCGATCATGCGGTTGGCAATGCGGCGCTCTTCGGTGCGCACGGCCAATACGTTGCCAGCAGGATCGAGATCAAACACGTAGTCGGGGCGGTCTTTAAACACCAGCGCGTGTTCGTTGCGCCAAGCGGTACGTGCCTCGGTCAAATCACGCAGCGCGGTGAGCTGCTCGGCAATATCATCCGCCGGGGCCCAATCGCCTTGGCCTTCGATCCAGTCGGAGACGTTGTCGTAAACGAGCTTGGCGTGAGACTTAACGTTCGCCGCAAAAAAGCGGTACTCGCCCAGGCTGCCGTCGGCATTGATATCCAGCGTGCAGGCCAGCGCGGGGCGCTCTTTATCTTCCCACAATGAGCAGAGGTCATCCGCTAGCTGCTCTGGCAGCATCGTGACGTTCTGGCCGGGCAGGTAAACGGTGAAAGCGCGGGTGCGGGCTTCTAAATCAGCCGCATGGCCCTCTTCCACATAGGCGGTGGGGTCGGCAATCGCGACACTCAACTGCCAGCCGCCTTCAGCGCGAGGTGCGATGTGCAGCGCATCATCCATATCGCGGGTCTTCTCACCATCGATGGTGAAGAAGGGCGTGGCGGTTAAGTCTTCGCGCGTCAGGCCTTCATCCATCAGCGGCCAATCGGTACCTGCATCGGGGCACTCTTGCTCCAGCGCATGGCGGGCAAGTGTGACGCGCCACGGCACTGCCGGATCATCGCTTTTGGCGACCAGCTCATCAATCTGGGCAAAGAAAGCGCGGTCATCGGTTTTTAGCGGATGACGCACCAAGCGGGCAACGACCCAATCGCCGTCAGCAATGCTCTCTTCATCAAGGTTGTTCTTAATCCGCGCCTTGATAACATTTTTAATCGACGGATGGTCGGGAACCACGGCCAGGCGGCCTTCGCGCTTCTGCACGCGGGCCACAAACCGATCCAGCCCAGCTTCAATCAGCTTTTCGGGTTCAACGGATTTTTTGTCACCGTTCTCGTGGATAACCGCTTCCACACGGTCACCGTGCAGCACTTGCTTCATGGCGGGTGGCGGCACGAAATAGGATTCACCGTCGTCGGTTTCGAGAAAACCGAAACCTTTGTCGGTGGCTTTGATCACCCCTTCAGCACGGGGGGTGGTTTGACGAATCTGTTGCTTGAGCTGGGCAAGCATGGCGTTATTCTGAAGCATGAGCTCAATCAGTTGGCGAGAGTTAGGGTGCCACTATACGGATTCCCGCTTGCCACGCCAATTGCCGCCGAGTGAAGTCGGCCCGGATGTTCGCTTGGGTGACGGCGCGTCAAAGGCTTACATGCGCTCAAAAGAATCGGTTAAGCTAAATGCCCATGCCGATGGAGCGCGTTATGACACCCCGCCTGATTGTTTCTGACCTGGATGGAACCCTTTTAGGAAGCGACCACACCCTGCACGAAAGCACCGTTGAAGTGCTGCGGGCGCTGGTGAAGCAAGGCCACCATGTCGCGCTTGCTTCGGGGCGCCACTATCACGATATGAAGGTATTTCGCGATCAGTTGGATATACCAGCGCACTTGATCAGTACCAACGGCGCCTATGTGCACGACCCACAAGGCACCTTGCTGGCCGCTACCCATGTCGACCCTGAGCATGCAAAAACGTTGATTAATCTCCCGCGTCCGCCTCAGGTGCGTTTGAACCTCTACCGTGAAAGCGGCTGGCATATTGATGCGGAAGCCCCACATCTATTATCTCTTCACGCCTCTACCGGGTTTGGTTATGAGGTCGTGCCGCCTGATCAGATGGACATTAACGGCGTTGGCAAAGTGCTCTATCTAGGCGACCCGGAGGCGCTAAAACAGCTGGAAGAGCAGGCTCATAAGGCCCATGGCGCTGCGCTGCATATCACCTACTCGACGATTGACTCCCTGGAGATCATGGCGGGCGGCGTAAACAAAGGCGTTGCGTTAGCCTCACTGCTTGAACGCTTAGAATTAACGGCAGCCGAATGCATGGCGTTTGGTGACAACCTCAATGATACCGAAATGCTCGTGTTAGCCGGGGAAGCCCAGGTAATGGCCAACGCCCACCTTGATCTCTTCGACCGCCTAGAAGGCGCCGAGCGTATCGGCCACCATGGTGAAGCGGCTGTTGCCGAATGGTTAAAAAAGCGCTTTGAGCTTTAACTGTTACTGGTAAACACTAATGCAACCTTGGTCGTAGCGGTATTGCTACTGCTTACCCCCTCGACCATCATCAAGCCCCGATATAACGACAACAACGTAGGGCTGAACCCGCTGCGATGACGACAACCCCTGCTACCTTGATTGTGGTCGATGATGACCCGGAAATTTGTGAACTGCTCGCGGACTACCTGGGGCGGCACGGTTACCGGGTATTTACGGCGGACGGTGCCCAAGCGCTGCATTCGCTACGCGCTGAATACACTCCTGACTTGCTGATTGTCGATTTAATGCTCCCTGGTGACGACGGTTTTACCATCTGCCGCGACGTTAGAAAGCACAGCGATGTGCCGATTATCATGCTGACCGCCAGCGCCGATGAGACCGACCGCATTCTGGGTCTGGAGCTGGGTGCCGATGACTACTTAGGCAAGCCGTTTAATCCCCGCGAATTGCTGGCGCGCATCAAAGCGGTGCTGCGCCGCACTCGCAGTGCTCCGCCAGCGTTGCCTGCGGGGCAGGCACGCTGGGTCAGTTTTGGCAGTTGGCAGCTCGACCGCATGACCCGTGAGCTGATTGATTTGCAGGGCGAACGCGCCGCGCTTTCGGGCGCTGATTTTCAACTACTGCAGGTGTTTTTAGAGCATCCGGCAAAGGTACTCACTCGGGATGATCTCTACGCGCTTACCCGGGGACGGGATGCGCCGCCGCTTGATCGCTCCATTGATGTTCATGTTTGCCGCCTGCGCCAACGGCTGGGTGAGGATGCTCAGCACTCGCAGTTAATTCGCACGGTGCGCGGCGCGGGCTATGTGTTGACTGCCCAGGTAGACGCATTAACGTGAAACAAGTGGGGTGGGCCGAGACCCGGCGGCGTTTGTCCAGACGGGTAGCCCGCTGGCTGCCGGCGTCGCTGCGGGGGCGCTTTGTGATCATCATGATCGCCGGGGTGCTGGTCGCCCAAGGCGCCAGCTACGCTATCTGGACGTCTCAGGTGCGCTCCAGCCACTTGGCACAGTTGGATGAACTGTCCACCAACATGGCGTTTAGCATCGCCTCCACCATGAAGTTTTTCCGCTCGCTGCCGGTGGACTATCGCCATATCGTGCTCGATCAGCTGCGTAATATGGGCGGCACACGTTTTTTCGTCAGCGTTAACGAGCGCAGGCTCACCATCGACGATATCGGCTCGGGCCCGGAGAAAGAGGTAGTGGTGAACAACGTGCGCTCGGTGCTCACCCAGCAGCTCAATATCGATGATGTGATTGTCGAGTTCTCCCGCCCAGAAAACCTGCGGGTGCTGAATAATGAAGTGCTGCTCTATGATCTGCCGCCGCGCTGGGGGCAGCACAGCCTGCTGATGGAACCGCTTTCGCCGCCGATTCTGGTCGTTCAACTGGAACTTGCCCCAGGCACCTGGCTGTATGTCGCCACGCTGCTGGGGGTGCCGGATATTTTCAGCGGCTATCGCTGGCTCTCTGAAGAGCGCTTGCTAGTCGGGCTGCTGGTGCTGTTGAGCGTGCTGGCGCTTTCGCTATTGGGCATTACCAGCGTGACCCGGCCATTGGCGCGACTTTCGCGGGCAGCCAATCAGTTGGGTGATGACTTGGATATGCCGCCGCTCAAAGAGAGTGGCCCTAAGGAAGTCGCCGCCACCGCCGTGGCATTCAACCGGATGCAGCGGCGCATCCGCGAGCAGATTGAAGAGCGCGAGCGGCTCTTCTCAGCAATTTCCCATGATTTAAAAACGCCGTTAACCCGGATGCGCCTGCGTGCCGAAATGCTCGATGACGACTACCAGCGGGAGCGTTTTTGCGCTTCATTGGATGAATTGGACAGCCTCGTTAAAGGTGCTTTGGCCTCGGTAAAAGGCCTGGATCTGCACGAAGAGCCCGCATCGGTTGATCTTATGCACATGGTCGAAGAGCTAGCCGAAGAGCTTAGCCTTCAGGGCGGTAAGGTCACTATCGAGATTAAAAGCGGTCACCCTATTGCACCGCTGGTTGCCAAACCGCTGGCGCTTAAGCGCTGCCTGGCGAATCTGCTTGAGAATGCCGTGTTCTATGGTAAGCAGGCCGAGGTAGAACTGGTTGATCACGGTAACGCGGTCACTCTGCACATTCGCGATCACGGCCCCGGTATTCCCGAAGAGCAGCTGGGGCGGGTGTTTTCGCCCTTTGTGCGCTTAGAACCCTCACGCAGCCGACATACTGGCGGCAGCGGCCTCGGGTTGGGGATCGCCCGCCACATCGCACGCGCCCACGGCGGCGATATTACGCTCGCCAACCATGCTGATGGCGGGCTGGTGGTGACTCTCAAGCTACCCCGCCAGGAAACTATTACAGGTTTGTAATAAAACCCCAACACTATGCAGTACTCGGTAACTCCCGTTGTCGCTCGCCTTGGCGTAATCTCTTTGAGGTCAAACGTCCGAGAGGACAATAACAATATAAGGAGTGACTCCATGTCGACGTTTAAGAAGACGACCCTCGCGCTTGCTCTGGCAGGTGCCACGCTAGCCACTACCGCCCACGCCAACGAAGTGGAAGTGCTGCACTGGTGGACCTCCGGCGGCGAAGCCCGCGCTGCTAACGTGCTTAAAGACTTAATGGAAGCCGAAGGCTACGGCTGGCAGGACTTTGCCGTGGCAGGCGGCGGTGGTGAAACCGCCATGACGGTGCTTAAGTCTCGCGCCATGTCGGGCAACCCGCCTTCAGCGGCCCAAATCAAAGGCCCCGAGATTCAGGAGTGGGGCGAGCTGGGCCTGCTGGGTGACTTGAACAGCGTTGCCGACGCGGAAGGCTGGGACGAACTGCTGCCGGAAGTCGTGGCCGATATCATGCGCTATGACGGCCAATATGTAGCGGTGCCCGTCAACGTGCACCGGGTCAACTGGCTGTGGGCCAACCCGGAAGTGCTGGAAGCGGCAGGGGTGGAGATGCCCACCACGCTGGATGAGTTGTTCGAGGTAGGCGAGGCGATCCGCGAAGCGGGCTTCGTGCCGCTGGCTCACGGCGGTCAAGCTTGGCAGGACGCGACCGTATTTGAAAGCGTGCTGCTGGGCGGTCAGGGCAGCGAGTTTTACCAGCAGGCATTGGTAGATTTGGATCCTGAAGCCCTGGGTGGTGAACAGATGATCGATGCCCTTGAAGACTTCAAGCGTACGCGTGAGCTGATGGATGAGGGCATGCCCGGTCGCGACTGGAACATTGCCACAGCGATGGTGATTGAGGGAGTGGCTGGCTTTCAGCTGATGGGCGATTGGGCAAAAGGTGAATTCACCGCGGCAGGGCTGACCGCCGGGGAAGATTACCTTTGTGCCGCCGCGCCGGGCACCGAAGATGCATTCACCTTCAACATCGATAGCCTGGCCATGTTCCGGGTCACCGACGACGAAGAGCTGGAAGCACAACAGGCGCTTGCCCGCTTGGTGCTTGAACCTACTTTCCAGGAAGCGTTTAACCTTGCCAAGGGCTCGATTCCGGCGCGTCCTGACCTGGACATGAGCGAATTCGATAGCTGTGCCCAGCAGTCGTTGGCTGATTTTCAGCGCACCGCCGAAGAGGGTGGCCTAGTGCCGAGTATGGCTCACGGCATGGCCGTGCGTGCGGACGTGCAGGGCGCTATTTTCGATGTGGTCACTAACTACTTCAACGACGCCGATATGCCCGCTGAAGAAGCAGCAGAACGTATGGTGAGCGCCGCCGAAGCGGCTTCTTTCTAGATTTTCTAGCGCTTGCGTTCTCCAGGCGCCGCCGCAACGGCGGCGTCTATTCTGCTTAGCAAGAACACTATTTTGCTTAGTAAGAACATTATGCTGCTTGGCAAGGACACTTCTCCAATGAGAGATTCCCTCCCCATGAAAAATACCTCTGCGCCGCCTTTAGGGGCTGGCGCTAAGCGGTCGACGCCCTCCGGTGGTTTGCAGGCGTGGCTGCCTCGCCTGGTGCTGGCACCGTCGGTGGCCATTTCGCTGTTCTTTGTTTACGGCTTCATGCTGTGGACGTTTGTGCTCTCGCTAACCAGCTCGCGCATGCTGCCCAGCTACGACTTTGTCGGCTTTGGCCAGTATTCACGCCTGATGGCCAATGAGCGCTGGTGGGTCGCCTCGACCAATCTGATGATTTTTGGCGTGCTGTTCGTGGTGATATGCCTGGTGATTGGTTCGCTGCTGGCCATTCTGCTCGACCAGAAAATTCGCCAAGAGGGTGCGCTGCGCACGATCTACCTCTATCCCATGGCGCTGTCGTTTATCGTGACCGGGGTGGTGTGGAAGTGGCTACTCAATCCGCAGTTGGGTATCCAGGCCATGGTCCAGAGTTGGGGCTTTGAATCGTTTCGCTTTGATTGGATCACTGACCCGGATATGGCGATTTATACCCTGGTGATTGCCGCCGTATGGCAGGCGTCAGGCTTTGTGATGGCACTCTTTTTAGCCGGCCTGCGGGGCATCGACGACAGTATTGTGAAAGCGGCCCAATTGGATGGTGCCAGCCTGCCGAGGATTTATTGGCGCGTAGTGATGCCTTGCCTGCGCCCAGTGGTGTTTAGCGCGGTGATGATTTTGGCCCATATTGCCATCAAGAGTTTTGACCTGGTCGTCGCGCTCACTGGCGGCGGGCCTGGCTACGCCACCGATCTACCCGCCACCTTTATGTACGCCCACGCCTTTACCCGGGCACAGATAGGTTTGGGCTCTGCCAGCGCCATGCTGATGTTGGGCGGCGTGTTGGCGATTCTGATTCCTTATCTCTATTCCGAATTAAGGAGCCGCAAGCATGGCTAATGTGATTCGTCGTCAGACGCCCGCTGCGCGGCTTTTTCGTGGTCTGCTTTACGGCGTACTGATCCTCGCCGCGCTTTTCTATATCTTGCCACTGGTAGTCATGCTAATGACCTCGGTGAAGCCGTTGAGTGAAATCAGCGCCGGGTCGCTGCTCTCATTGCCTCAAAACCCGACCCTGGCGCCGTGGACAAAAGCCTGGGGCGAAGCCTGCACCGGGATGCGTTGCGAGGGGGTGGGCGGCTACTTCTGGAACTCCTTTGCGATTGTGATTCCAGCGGTGCTGATTTCCACCACCATTGGCGCTCTCAACGGCTACGCGCTAACCAAGTGGCGCTTCAAAGGCTCTGAATTAGTCTTCGCATTAATGCTGTTTGGGTGTTTTATTCCTTTCCAGGTGGTGCTATTGCCCATGGCGCAAACCCTCGGCTGGCTGGGGATCTCCAGCTCCCGCGCCGGGTTGATCCTGGTTCACGTGGTCTTTGGCATTGCTTTCACCACGCTGTTTTTCCGCAACTTCTACGTGGGTATCCCTAACGAGCTGGTATCGGCGGCGAAGTTGGATGGCGCGGGCTTTTTCCGCATCTTCTGGCGCATCCTACTGCCGGTTTCCGCTCCCATTATCGTTGTCTCGGTAATTTGGCAGTTCACCCAAATCTGGAACGATTTCCTGTTTGGCGTGGCGTTTTCGGCCCATAACACCCAGCCCGTTACCGTGGCGTTAAACAACCTGGTGAATACCTCCACCGGCGTTCGCGAGTACAACGTGGATATGGCGGCGGCGATGATTGCCGCGCTGCCCACCCTGGTGGTGTACGTGCTGGCGGGAAAATACTTCGTGCGCGGGCTGACAGCAGGCTCCGTGAAAGGCTAATAACAACTAGGTGAGGGGCAACCATTTCTAGAAGGTCAGAAGCAGCCCTCCGCGGGGGCGCTGTGAACCCATCCATGGGCGCTACTTTCGCCATCCATGGCGAAAGACCCCCGCTACGGGCTACTTCTGACCCTCCAAATGAATGGGTTTTGTCAGTCGCTTTACAATAGGATTTTCATTATGGCAGCGTTAGAAATCCACAACGTGCGCAAAGAGTTCGGTAGCGAGCGGGTGCTCAAAGACGTCAGTATCTCGATCGATTCCGGCGAGTTCCTGATTCTGGTAGGCCCCTCTGGCTGCGGTAAGTCCACGCTGATGAATGCCATTGCCGGGCTAGAGCCTGTGACCTCTGGCAATATTTATATCGATGGTGAAGACGTGACCTGGCGCACCCCCGCGGATCGGGACATCGCCATGGTATTTCAGTCCTACGCGCTTTACCCCAGCATGACCGTACGCCAGAACATCAGCTTCGGGCTTGAGATGCGCAAGGTGCCCAAAGCCGAGCGGGAAGCGGCCGTGGAGCGGGTAGCCGATCTACTGCAGATTACCCACCTGCTGGAGCGAAAGCCTGCACAGCTCTCCGGCGGGCAGCGTCAGCGGGTGGCGATGGGGCGGGCGCTTGCCCGTGAGCCAAAGGTCTACCTGTTTGACGAGCCGCTCTCAAACCTAGATGCCAAACTGCGCGTGGATATGCGCACCGAGATCAAAAAGCTCCACCAGCGCCTGGGCACCACCATTGTTTACGTCACCCATGACCAGGTCGAAGCCATGACCCTGGCGGACTGCATTGCGGTGATGCGCGACGGCCATATTCTGCAGCTCGGCTCGCCGGATGAGGTCTACAACAACCCGGTGGATATGTTTGTGGCGGGCTTTATGGGCTCGCCGTCGATGAACTTTATTCGCGCCACTCTGGAAGATAGCAACGGCGGTTATCAACTGCGCATTGCCACGCCGGGTGAGGATGAGCTGGTGCTACCCTGGCCGGAAGAGCGTATTGGCGCAGACATGGCTGAACGGCTTAATCAGCCGGTCATCCTCGGCTTGCGGCCGGAGCACTTCAGCGAAGAGGACGAGCGGTTAACGTCCCAAGCTGAGGGAACGCTGCTGAGCGCCAATGTAGCGGTGGTAGAGCCTACCGGGGCGGATATCCTGCTGCGTTTGCCGCTGGGCGAGCAGGAAGTGACGGCTCGTGTTGGGCCTAAATGTGCGGTAGCCGCCGGGGAGCGCTTGTCGCTGCGTGTCGATATGGGGCGGGCGATTCTATTTGATGCCGAGACCGAGCAGCGTATTGCTTAACCTCCAGTGCGCCAGCGTTACTCTTTTGCACGTGTCGCGGGGGCGGGCTCTTTATCCAGCCGCTTGATCTGCCGCCAAAGGTCTTGGCGAAGGTCGGCGATCTTGGGTTGCTCATCGGGGGTGAAAGGCACAGGGCGGCAGAGGCGCTGGGCACGCAATCCCAGCCTTGCGCTTAGAAGCCCGGTGGCCAGGCCCTGACCGGCGCGAGCGGAAAGGCGGCTGGCTAAATCCAGCGAGAGCATATCCATGCTGGCGTCGGTGGCCAGTTCGCTAGCCCCAGCAAAGGCCATGTTGTGCAGCACGTTACGAAATAGCCGCAGGCGGCTGGCGTAGCCCAGCTCAAGGCCATACAGGCGGCAGAGCCTGTCTACCATCGCCAAACTCCGCCAGGCCACCAGCGCCATATCCACCAGCGTTAGCGGGCTGATGGCCACCATAATCGCGGTTTCCCCGGACATTCGGGTAATCAGGCGCTGGGCTTCACGGTCGCGTGGTGCCAGCAGGTGGTAGCGCAGCAGCGTTTGGATCTCTTCCCCGCTATGGTGCGGCTGGCTGGCGCGTTGAAACGCCAGCCAGTGCGGATCGTCATCGGCAAGTTTGAGCTGGCGCCTCAACTGCTCGGCCATCGCCCGGGCCTGTTTCGGGGAGCGCAGCGGCAGCTCAGCTAGGTCGCCGCGCAGTTTGTCGTGGCGCTTTAAGCGCCGCAATCGTCCCAACTCTTTGAGCAGTGAAATACCGCCCAGGCCAATCAGGCTGATCCCGAATAGCTGCCAGGCAATGGCGAGCCACTGGGACTGAGCCAGGGCGTCGGGGATACCGGTAACCAGCTCTGCAGTACCTAGCCCGGCACCACCCACTAGAGCGAATAGCAGTCCCCAGCGGCGTTTGCGCGGCGCACCTAAACTGGCTGCAGGTAAGGCTTTATCTTCTGGAAGAGGTGCCAATGGATGATGCTCGCTGGTGCCAGCAAAGGCTTCACGTTGGCGCAAATTCGAAGCTGCTTCGGCAGCCTCTTCTGGCGTGTCATCCAGCGTAAAGTGGCGCCGTGGCTGTGGGGTGGTCATGTCAGTTTGTCTCCAATCAGCCAGTCGATGGCGGCGTCCATACGAATATGATCCAGCGCTTCCGAGGTGGTTTGCATCGGACGAAAGCCGGGGAAGTCGAAGCCCTGCTGCTGCCAAAAATCGGCAGTGGGAAGCCGGGCGGGCACATCGCCGGGGTAAACCAGTACGTCATCCCCCTCCAGGGTCGTGCCGCGTAGGGCGGGTGAGCGCTTACCTTCGTGGGTGACTTCGCGGGCCTCGGTGGCACGAATGGAGGCCAGAGAAAACGCTTTGACCGGGACGTTGGCAAAGCGCAGGTCTTTTAATGGCTCTGCCAGCAAGGCCTCTAGCAGCTGCACCACGTGGCCGTGTTGGTCGGGAGTGACATGGTCGGCCTTGGTGGCCGCAATCGCCAACCGGTCAATTTTAGGCGCGAACAGGCGCGTGAGCAGGCTGCGCTTGCCGTAGTCGAAGCTGTGCATTAACTGACGCAGGGCGCGGGAAAGGTCTTCAAACCGTTCAGGCCCGGCATTGAGCGCGCCAAGCACATCCACCAGCACAATCTGGCGGTCAAAGCGGCGGAAGTGATCGCGATAAAAGGGTTTCACCACCTGCTGCTGGTAGTAGCGAAAGCGAGCCGCCAGGGTAGCGTAAAGGCTATTGGCGGGCAGTGCTTCCAGTGCTTCTCTGGAGGTATCAAGTTGAGTTGAATTAAGCTGCGGTAGCGGGAAAAACTGCAGCACAGGCGCCCCTTCCAGCTCGCCCGGCAGCAAAAAACGCCCCGGCTGCAGGTCGGAGAAACCGGCCTTTTTAGCACGGCGCAGGCCCTGGGCGTACTCCTCGGCCAGAGCGGCGAGCTGAGCCTCGTCCGCTTCGCTTGCAGGGTCGAGCTGTTCCACCGCGGCCAGCCACTCACTGAAAAGGCCACGGCGTTGTTCACCTGCGTACATGGCCTGGGCTTTGCTCCAGCTGTAAAAGTCATGCTGCAACAGCGGTAAGTCGAGCAGCCACTCGCCGGGGTAGTCGAATAGATCCAGGGTAAGGTGGGCAATTTCAGGGGTTAGCCAGCCGCTGCGGGCAGGGCGGTAACGCAGTTGCAAGCGCAGTTCACTAATCCCGCGTGTGGGCTCCGGCCAGCGGGGTGGCGTATCGCGCAGGGCGGCCATGCCGGGGTCATAAGGGAAACGTGGCACGCCTAAGTCGGGCTGATTGAGACGCTGGGCGCCTAGCAGGCGGCCTTCACGGGCAGCGGGCAGTAGATCGAGACGCGCTTCTACGCCCGCATGGCGCAGTTGATTGACCAGCGAGGTCAAAAAAGCGGTTTTGCCTGCTTGCGAGAGGCCCGTTACCGCTAAGCGCAACTGGCGATCCCGGCCTCGCTCTAACAAATTGCTCAGTTCGCGACTTAACGGCTGACGCATCCTTTCGATCCTTTTGTAGCTCTTGCCAACTAAACGCGGTCCCGGCTCTCTTTAAAATCAGCTCACTTCAAAACAAGCCGGTCTGCATGACCATCACTGGCGAAACACTAATAGTAGCTGTGAAAGCATCGGTAGGGTGGCAATCAAAAAGCCGACCCCCGCCAGCGTATAGCCCGGCCAGCGGCGAGTCATTTTTTGCGCCAAGGTAAGGCCCACTAAACACACCACCATGCCGATTAAATTAAAGGCTAGCGTAGCGGCCTCTAGCCATTGCTGCGGATCCATCGGATCTCCCTAGCTCAAATGAAAGTGAGCGCATGATAGCAAAATATTGATGAACCGAAGGTTAACCGCGGCTTAGGGTGGTGCCTAACAGGTGTTGAGCACCGGGTACCAGCCAAACCGGGTCTAGGCGCGTATTAGCGGCTTCAACGCAGATAAAGTGGCGTGCCGCTTCAGCGGGTGTATCGCCAGGAAGGTCGTTGTTGGGATGCCACACCACGGTGGAGTCGCTGGACTGCTTGCCGATACGCAGGCTGCGCTCGCCGTCGTTGAGCAGTACGGCTTCATTGGTATGGTAAATGCGGTCAACGGCACCTTGAACAGCCAGCGTACCTTGCTGTTCACTTTCCGCAAAGTCGCGCAGTTTGTCGAGGTACCGCGCGCCTGAAAGACCTTCTAGTCGGCACTGATGGATATCGGCAACGGCGAGGTAGGTGTGCAGTGCGCCACTGGTTTTAACGGGTGTCTCGCCGATGTTTTCGCTGATCAACTCAACGTTAAGCCGCTGCGCATTGGCTTGCACCACTAAACGTGCGGTGAGCTGTGTATGCAGGCGCTGTTCGGGAGAGAGATGGACCTCAATCCCTTCGGCATGCTCATCAACAGCGTCTAAGCGCCAGGCAGCGTGACGGGCGAGGCCATGAAAGGGGCCGTCACGGTTGGGGCTTTCGTCGGCATAGCGCTCATCGGCAAACCACGGCCAGCACAGCGGGATACCACCGCGGATAGCCCCTGGTAGCGCTTGCGGGGTGGGGGTCAGCCATAGCCAATCGGTGTCGCCTTGAGGACTGAAATGAAGCACCTGCGCGCCTTGCAAGCTGATCGCCAACTCACCCCACGGCATATTGAAAAGCACCACATCGCGGCCTTCCCAGCTGGCCGTTTGTTGACCATCTGTGCTTTTAAGCAGTTGTTTGAGCGAGTCGGGGATCATGGATTTTCCTTTAAGAGTTGCCAAGCATCTACACCGATAGACGCCGAACAGTAACGCTGTGTGCTATGGTAGAACAAGCACGACTGATAGGTAAAACGCGTACTAACATACGTAACTAATGTACGTAGCTAAAACCCGTAAATGAAATCCCGTAAATGAAATAGTAAGGAGACTATATGGGCTTTATTGCATGGTTAATCATTGGTGGCCTGGCTGGTTGGATTGCTGGCAACATCATGCGCGGTGGCGGTTTCGGCATCCTGGGTAATATTGGTGTGGGCATCGTTGGTGCGCTTGTGGGTGGTTTCTTGTTCAGCCTTTTAGGCCTCTCTTCCGGTGGTTTTATCGGTTCGCTGGTCACTGCAACGGTAGGGGCCGTGGTGCTCTTGTGGGTGATTAGTAAGGTCAAAAAAGCGTAGCTGTTTAGCTGTGACCCGTTTGACGACCGCCCGGCCTTGTGCCGGGCGGTGTCGTTTATACAGATGCTATCGGTGTTCGGGCCACTTTCCGTTACACTAGGCGGCTTTATTCCGGCGCTTTGCTGGTAGCGACCCTGTGTTAGTTGGTGGTGATACTATGCTTTTTCGAGGTGCCTCTTGATCGACGCGTTAAATGCCTGGTGGGCCCAACAGCTAGTGCTGTGTGATTGGGCGTTTACTCCTCATCCGCTGGCGGTCGATGCAGGTGCTGCTGAGCAGCGTTTGCTGCAACTGGGAATTACCGATCGGGGTGAGCTGGCCGAGCAACTGTTCCACGGCCTGGGTGCCCCTGCAGGTCGTGCTGATCGGCTATTGGGCGCGCTCGAGTGGGCTGCGCTTGCTGGCGCGGCGGGCTGGTTAGAAGCAGATCAGTCACGCGCCTGGGCGCACCATTTAACGCGGCGTATTACCCGCGATTACAGCGATCTGCGCGCATGGCTCGCCGATCTGCGTCGCGCCCTGGGCGTAAGAGGTTGGGAAGGCGGCGCTGATGACCGCTTTATCGATGCCTGCCAGGCGCTGGCCAATCTCGAAACCGATGGCGAAGGCGTTACATGGGAAGCACTTGAACATGCCCTGACGAAACTGCCTGCCCCTGCTTCCCTATGGCCGCAACAGCCAGCGGCTCAGAGCTGGCGACTATGCGCGCTGTTTCGGCCGATCATCGTCTACCCTGCAAGCCAAACCGACTGGCCCGACGCCGCTGAGTGGCTGGCCCACGTGTGGGATGTCCATGACCGCGATGCGCTGCTGGGGGTAATGTTGTGGCTAGGCGCCCAAGGCGAGCGCCAGCGCTGGGATATAGAAGCCCGCGAACTATTGAGTATGGACGGCGCTCAGCGTATGGAGTGGCAGCGCAGCGTGGTGGAGGAGTCGCCCTATGCGCCGGTGCTGAATAAATTTGTTAGCCAGGGTGAGCCGCTGGAGTGGGCTGCCTGGGATTGGCTACGGCTTGTCGAGCTCGCCTGGGCAGGCGCCTGCTGTGGTTGGCTCAGCCAAGAGGAAGCCGATGACTTGGCAGGGCACGCTGCTGATTTGATCAGCCGCCGCTACCATGACTGGTACGCGGTTCTTAACGCTTACGGTCGGGGGCAGAGTCTGTTTGATGGCATTGACCGCCGAGGGAAAACACCCAGCGAGCGGCATCAGCTACTGCTGCACAGCGCTTATAGCCCCTGGAAACGTCCGCCGGGGGAACTGTTGGATGAGCCCACGCGGAAGGCCTCTCAAGCGCGCATTCGCCAATGGCGTAATACGCCCCATCACTGGCTGCTGGCGCTGGCCAGCGTGCGTGAACCGGATGTGATGCTGCGCCAGATCGACCCGTCAGCCGCACTACCGGAAGAGCAGCGAGCCGATGCGGCGCTTTATTTGCAGGAGTCATTGGGCCTGCACGCCGACGAAGGTGCCCATGCATTGGCGCGCTACTGGTTACCTGCTCAGGCGCATCATCTTAATCAACTGGCAGCCGACGCGGTGCATGGCGTTTTGCCACCCTCACAAAGCTGGTTCGGCCAGCCGACTCCGGAAGAGCTTAAGCAGCGTAATGCCGTTAAGGGTGTGAGCCGCCACGCGGCGACTATCCATATGGCCGAAAAATTCGCTTTCTATCTGCATATGTCCCTTGATAGCGGCTTATTGGATCGCGGGCCATTGATGGAGTATGCCAGCGCGCTGCGCAGCTGCCTGTGTCGGTTTTACCCCAATGCCAAGCGCTTGCTAGACGCCTGGTTTGCGTGGGAGAGCTGCCTGCCTGAGCCCGAGCATGCATCGTTAATTAACGAAATTATTTGGCATATTGAAGACCCAGGCAGCCTGTTCCACTGGTTGGATTGGCGCCACGACGCCTGGCGTGAGCCGGGCAGTCGGCCCACCTTAAGCCACTTCACGGCCATGTCGCTGGTCGGGCCTTTAAACAGTGCCGTATGGAGTGAACCACAGCCCGAAAGCGCCCGTGAGTGCGCTGAAATCCGCGAGTGGGTAGAGAGCCATTACCACTTGAGCAGTGCTGGGAATATGCAGGAATTTTTGACCTACATGCTCGAGGCGGGGGATCGCCAGGAGTATCAAATTAACTACGCTCCTTACACCCTCAATACAGAGCGTTTAAGCGCTGAAATCGCCATTCTTGAATCTGGTGACTGTGCTGAAGATGAGCGCCACCACCTGCTTCGTTTACGTCGGGTACGCGACAACGAAGACGGCTGTAATGACGTCGATATGGCGGCCTGGGATATTGCCCAACTGGTCGATCTGGCGATTGCCGCACGGCAGCTTGGTTGGTTAGATAGCGCTGCGTTTGCCACCGTATTGGATCGCGCTTATCAGCTTGCGGCGGATCACTACGCCGGGTGGCAAGAGTATGCCATGGGCATGTACGCTGGCTTCTCATTTTTTATGGGAGAAACCCCAGAGCGAGAGAGCTTTTTAGCCGGTTTTCGTCAGGCGTTGGTGGCCTGGATATGCGGTGCGCCGGTGCTAGCTGGGCCGTGGGTGAGCCTGGATTTTCCCGGCAATAAACCGCGCCATTTTGCGCCGTTGCATATAGATACATTGCCTGGTGATCAGCGCACCTTACATTGAGGCTCGCCAAGCATAGGATAACTAGCTTATAGTCGTGCGAGGAAAAATGATTTTTGTCATACCATCCCTTTATTCTATGTGTCGAGGTTAATCGCATGGTTGCGTTGCCACGCCCCGCTGTGACCGCAGTACGTGTTGTAAGTGTTTGTTTTATAGTGACATTGGTGGCTGGCTGCGCAGGCTCGACACGACAGAGCAATATGCAGGCCCCAGAGAACTACTTTTCGATGACGCTGCCGGGAATGGGCGCTAACCCGCAAATGTCACCGGTTGATCCCATCGATGCGCAATTGCGCAGTATGCAAGTCCCGCCGCCAACAGTGGTGCGCGAGGCGCTGCTGGCCCAGCATCAGCGCTGGGCAGGAACGCCTTACCGGATTGGCGGCACGACAGAAAGAGGGATTGACTGCTCGGCCCTGGTTCGCAATGTTTACCGTGACACCTTTAATTTAGAGTTACCACGCTCCACTGGGGGGCAAATACACGAGGGACGCCCGATCGACCGCCAAGAGCTGCAGGCGGGCGATCTGGTGTTCTTCAGCCCCCCAGGTCGATATAACCACGTCGGCATTTATGTAGGTAATGGCTATTTTCTGCATGCCTCGACCTCGAAAGGGGTGATTATTTCCAGCTTGGATAATAGTTACTGGCGACGTTACTACTGGCAGGCGCGTCGTGCCCTGGAGCCAACGCATTTGGCCCAGCTAAGCGGAAGTGTTTTCTAGCCGTCAGGCCTCTCATTTTTTAGTTAGGAACGGCATGATTGAAGCCAAAACGCGCGCCTGGTGGCGCGCCACCTTGGCGCTTTGCCTCGGCTCATTTCTTGTTTTTATTAATCTCTATGCACCGCAGCCGCTGTTGCCTGGGTTAAAGGAGACGTACGATGTCTCGACCCTGGGCGTCAGCCTGCTCATGTCCGTATCGACCCTCTCTCTCGCCTTGGCACTGCTGGTATTCGGTCCCCTTTCGGATGCCATCGGTCGCGAAGGTATCATGCGTATAACCTTGCTGCTGGCAGGGGGCTGCTCCATTGCTTTGGCCTTCGCGCCCACCTTTGAAAGCTTGTTACTGCTTCGACTGGTGCAGGGCTTCGTGTTGGGTGGGTTGCCAGCAGTGGCGATCGCCTGGATGGGCGATGAGTTTGAGAAGCCAGCGCTATTAAGTGCAGTAGGGCTCTATATTGGCGCGAATTCGCTCGGCGGGATCAGTGGGCGTATTGTCGGTGGGGCCGCTGCCGAAATAGGAGGCCCCACTGCGGCATTTTTAGCGGTAGGTATCATGACGCTAATCGGCTGCATCGTCTTTTGGCGGTTGTTGCCCAATAGTCGCGCCTTTACTCCCCAGCGCTTTGAGCTGCGTAAAGCGGCAAGCGATTTAGTCAGTCATCTGCGCAACCCGGTGCTGCTTGCCGCGTACTGCTTGGGTGGCATTAATTTCCTTATATTCATCAACCAATACAGTTACATCACCTTCCGGTTAGCGGCGGCCCCCTATCAACTGGCGGCCAGCGGTTTGGGACTGATTTTCTTAACCTATCTAGGCGGCACTTTTGGGTCGATGATTTCCGGTCGATTGGCGGGGCGTTTGTCGCCAGCGGCATGCATGATGATGGGTGTACTGATTTTAATGCTGGGCACGGCCATCACCTTATCTGAGTCGCTAGTACTGATTATTGTCGGCTTAACCGTCAATGCCTTCGGCTTTTTCCTGGCGCACTCATTGGCTTCCAGTTGGGTGGGGCGTTATGCCCAGGGCGCCCGGGGCAGCGCCTCGGCGCTTTATCTGGTGTTCTACTATGTGGGTGCCAGTTTGGGTGGCTTCTGGCTGGAGCCGTTCTGGCGCTGGGCCGGCTGGGCGGGGGTGAGCATTGGCTCGTGGTTACTGCTAAGCATTACGCTAATGATCGCTTTCGGCCTCTGGCGCTTTGAACGTCGCCAAGCGGTTAGCTAACCTTCACAGTTGCTCGCATTGATGACGAGTGCAGGTTTCCGCGAGGGCGCTGTGAACCCATCCGTGGGCGCTACTTTCGACATCTGACCGCCATGGATGGCGGAAATGCCGGAATGGTCAGGAACATTTTCCGGCCATGTCGAAAGACCCACGCTTCAACCTTCCCTCGCATCAACTATCATGGGTTCAATTGACCACCGCTTAAGTGCAAGCGCTGTGGGCAAAGCCTTTCCAGTAGTGCGCTGTCGTGGCTAATCACCAGCACGCCAAGCTGGCGTTGTTCCGCTTCCTGTTTTAGCGCCTGCCACAGTTCAAGTTGAGTGATGGGGTCGAGCATCGTTGAGATTTCATCGGCGATTAGAAAGCGTACCTCTGGTGCAAGGGCGCGCAATACACATACCCGCTGTAGCTCTCCCCCTGATAACGATTGTGGAAAGCGAGATAGCCAGCTTGGCTGCACGCCAAACGCCTGGCACTGGGTTTCAGTAGGCGTCCACGCTTCGCGTAAAATCTTGCCGACTCGCCAGCGGGGGTTTACCGCCAGCTCCGGCGATTGCGGCAGCCATTGAACGGGCTGTATACCGCTTTTCGGCAGAGCCTTGCCATCTAAGCTTACCTCTCCTTCAAACGGCGCTAAGTAGCCTGCCAGCAGTTTTCCCAACGTCGATTTGCCTGCCCCTGAGTCACCACTCAATCCTACCCACTGGCCCGCGTTCAGCCTGAGTGAAACGGAATCAAACAAAGGCGCATCGGGTGAGAAATGAAAGCTAAGCTGGCGCGCTTCAAGCAACGGAGGCCTCCTGTTCCGCTTGGCATGCCGCATGGCTCGAAAAGCCATTGTCTGGCAATGCTAACCACAATGCTTGGGAGTAAGCGTTGGCAAGCAAAGCACCGCTGCCTTGAAAGGCGCGGGCCGGGGCCGTTTCGATCTGCTGACCGTCGCGCATAATGGTAACGCGATCAGCAATCGGCAGGGCGTGGCGAAGGTCGTGGGTAATTAATATCACCGTTTTTCCCTGGTCGGCCAGACCGCGCAGCGCATCCAAAACACGCTGGCGCTGGAGAGGGTCTAGGCCCACGGTGGGCTCATCGGCAATCACCAGTTGGGCCTGGCTGACATGGGCCATGGCCGTCAACACGCGGCGGGCCATGCCGCCGGAAAGCTCGTGGGCGTAGGCCTGCTGTGCGCGAGCATCTAGCTGATAGTGGTCTAAGGCGCGTTGGGCGGAGTGTCGAGCGTGACGTGACGATTGTCCGGCGCGCTGGGCCGCCCAGGCCACTTGACGCTGGGTGCGCACCAGAGGATCCAGTGCGTTAAGTGACTGGGGAATAAGCGCCAGCTCCCGGCCGCGAAGCTGGCGCTGGCGAGTTTCGTCGAGCGGTGTTCCTTGGTAGGCAAGCTGGCCATTCAAACGCGCAGATGAGGGTAGTAGGCCCATAATCGCATAGGCCAACAGAGTTTTTCCGGCGCCGGAGGCGCCCACCAAGGCATGTACCTCGCCAGGGCAAAACGTTAGCGAAAATTCATTCAGGCAGGTGGCCCATTCACGTTTCCACCAGGAGACATATAACGGTAGCTGTAGCGACAGCCGATCAATCGTTAACACGGTAAGCCTCCATCATAAATCTCCTTAAAAGCGTTAAAGGGCCCGGCGTAGATGAGTAGAAAGGCGCTCGAATCCCAGCACCATCAACAGCAGCCCTAAGCCGGGAAATACCCCCAGCCACCAGTAACCGCCACTCAGGTAACGCATGGCATCAGCCAGTAGTACGCCAATAGCAGGCTGGGATGGGCTCAAACCAAAGCCCAAAAAGGTCAATGCCGCTTCGTGGAGAATGGCGTGAGGGAATAGCAGCAGGGCGCCGACCAAACAGTGGGGAACAAGATGGGGTAGCAGGTGGCCGTGGAGCACAAACCAGCGCGATTTACCTAGCGCTCGGGAGATTCTCACATAGGGGGCCTGGCGCAATTGCCATAGCTCGGCGCGCAGCACCCGGGCTAGGCTTGGCCAGTGAGTCACCGCTACGGCAATAATCACCGCCTGGGTGCCGCCGCCTAGCGCAAAGGCGATCAATATTAATAAAATGAGATGCGGTACGCTAAGCAGCGTATCAATCAGCAAACTCACCAGTGTATCCAGCCGAGACGACAGCGTGGCTAGGGCAGCCAAGCTCAGCGCGATCAGTGTACTCAGTAGAGCGGCCAGGCAGCCCACCCAAAAGCTAAGTGCCAGCCCCGCCAGCGTGCGCGCCCAGAGCTCCCGGCCTAAGGCGTCAGTGCCGAGCCAGTGATCAACACTGGGCGGCGCTAGCCGGGCATCAAACTGCATCTGCTGGGGCGCATCGCCCACCAGCCACTGGCTAGCGATTAATCCCAACACCAGCAGGGTGGTAACGACCAGGCTGAGTGCGGCACGAAGACGTGGCTGTGAATAGATATTGGGTGGTGAATAGCGGGATGGTTGGCCTGAGTTCATAGGCCACCTGACGTCATGCGCGGGTCGATAGCGCTATACAGGCTATCGGCGATCATATTACCGACGCTAACAAACAGCGCGGTAAAGAGCGCAATGCCCAGCAGTAGGGGAACGTCGCTACGCAAGCCCGCTGCTACCGTGGCTTGCCCTAAACCGGGGTAAGCAAAGACTTGCTCGATGAGAATCGAGCCGCCAAAGAGTTCCCCCAGCGAAGCAAACGCAAGCGTAATCGCCGGTAAGCTGGCGTGACGGAGGCCGTGCCGCCAAGCGATATCAAACCGGCTAGCGCCCTGGGCGAAGGCGTGGGTCGCCACCTCAGAGCGCATTAACTCCAGCATGCGGGCACGGGTATGCAGAGTGATATTGGCGATGCCCAGCAGTGCCAGAGTGATGACGGGCAGCAGCAGATGATGCAATCGGGAGGCAAGGGTGACATCTTGATTCAAGACCCCAGCGGGGCCTGCGCAGCAGGGGGGTGTCCAACCCAGGGTCACCGAAAATAGCAGCACGGCGACTATCGCCAGCCAAAAAGCAGGCGTGGAGGCGGTAATATAGGCGTAGGTACTAATGATGTTATCCAGCGTGGAGCCCTCTTTAGCACCTGCCGCAACGCCTAGGCTAAATCCGAGCAGCGCTGCGAGTAGCCAGGCGCTGCCCAGAAGCATGATTGAGCGCTGAAATCGCTGACCGATAACCTCGCTGACCGGCTGGTTATAGACATGGCTCCAGCCTAAATCACCACTTACCAGCTGATGCAGCCAGTGACCAAACTGAACGGCGGGTGGCGCATCGAATCCCCAGCGTTCGGCAATCAGTGCACGCTGTTCCGGGCTGACTTGGGCCATCTGTGGCCCAAGGTAGGCATCCACGGGGTCGACGGGCGAGACCATCATCAGCCCAAATGACACCAGGGCGACGCATAGCAGCACCAGTGTCAGGCGGCTCAGGCGCCTTGCGATACGCGGGATTAATTGCATGTCCAGCGCCACTCAAGCAGATTAGCGGTAATGGGCCAGCCGTGACCATGGGGAGCAACGCCAAGCTCGCCAACGTCTAAACAGGTGTTGGCGAAGTACACGTGTTCAAGGTTAACTAGCCACGCCCAGCTGCTATCGCCGCGTACGCCATAGCCAGTGGTGCCATCCCATTGGGCAGCGCGCCAGTACTGGTTAGCTTCTTCAATACTCTGCGCAGCCTGGGCGGCATCTAAGTGTGTATCCACTTCAGCGTTGGCGTAGAGGCCGCTGTTATAAAAACCGTTGCCCCCATGCTGGCTGTGAAAAAGATAATAAACCTCTTGGGGGCTGTGGCTGCCAAAGCCGAACATGATGGCGTCCTGGTGAATCGCTTCACGCTGGATTTCATCCCAGTGGCGGCCTGTTGGCTGCATCTCGATGCCCAATGGGCGAACCATCTCGGCACTCACTTCTGCAAGCAGTTGTCGGGTGGTATCGCTTGAGGGGTAGGTAAGCCGAAAGCGAGCGGGTAGGCCATCTTTATAGCGCTGGCCATCGTCGCCTAGCTGCCAGCCTGCTGCGTCGAGCAACTCCTCGGCTCGGGTCATATCTGGTGCTTCAATGCGCTCTTCCTCACTACTCCAAGGCAACCCATCGGCAGGGCCGTAAGCGGGGCGACCGTAGCCATGCAGCGCTATCTCTACCAATGTCTGCCTGTCCACGGCGAGATTAATCGCCTGACGAATCGTAAGATCCGCGGTCACGTCATTGCCAATCGGTGCGCCGGAAGCGGCGTGTTCGCCATTTGCAGACTGCATGGGAAAAAGAATGCCGCGATTATCGACGCTCTCCATGGTGACCCGTTGCATATGCCCAGGCACATTGGCCGCCAACGCCGGTGGAATGGATGCGATATCGATCTGGCCTGCATAGGCCGCACTGAGCGTGGCGTCTTCACCGGTAAACAGAAATATCAGGCGATCGAAGGCGGGGGCAGGGCCGTAAAAATAGGGATTGCGTTCAACTATCAGCTGTTCGCCTTCCTGCCACTCCACCAGTTGATAGGGTCCAGAGCCCAAGGGATACCGGCCGTATTGCCCGCTATAGCCATTATCCCGCTTGGCGTGGGGCACAATGCCCAGCGTCATCAGTTGGTCTATAAAGGTAATTCGAGGGGTGTGAAGGCGAAGGGTAACGGTCTGATCATCGACGGCATTGGCCTCTTCGAGCGCGCTTAAGTCTGCCCGCCCACCTGCCTCTGCCGCGGTATTAAAGGTGTAGGCCACGTCTTCGGCGGTCAACGAGGTGCCGTCGGCAAAGCGTGCGTCTTCACGTAGCGTTAGCGTCCAGGTGAGGCGATCTTCAGAGAGCGACCACTCGGTGGCTAATTCTGGCTGGGGTGAAAGGTCTTTGCCTCGTGAAAGCAGCGTCGACTGAAAAAGTGGATTGCCGTACTGCCCCCAACCCAAAAGTGGATCGAAGCCCTGTTCGGGTTCGCCACCAATGGCCAGAATTAACTGCTCTTTTGCCTCGGCGGTGCTGATGGCAGCTAAACAACTTAGCGCAATACCCAGTAAGATAGGCCGAGTTGGTGGAGCCATCGCTTTATCCTTTACGCTATTTAGTATGATGTTTTTACAATAACATCATACTAACGGTGACGGCAGCACATGGAAAGCAGGTCTTATAAGAGGAGGCGTGAATGCAGCGTGTAACGGTAACGCTTGATGAGGAACTGGTGGCAGAGGTAGATGCGTTGATGCAAGAGCGCGGCTACCAAAATCGCTCAGAAGCGATTCGTGATTTAACCCGCAGTGGCTTAAAGCAGGTGAGAGAAGAGGCTGCACCGGATTCGCCCTGCATGGGCGCGCTGGTGTATGTCTACGATCATGCCGCTCGTGAGCTGTCCAAGCGCTTGACTCGCCATTCC
The DNA here is from genome assembly GCF_976980765.1 of Halomonas sp. NYA30. Classification (NCBI taxonomy): domain Bacteria; kingdom Pseudomonadati; phylum Pseudomonadota; class Gammaproteobacteria; order Oceanospirillales; family Halomonadaceae; genus Halomonas; species Halomonas sp. NYA30. The sequence goes on from NZ_OZ334477.1 coordinate 1,233,600, forward strand.
CATGATCATCATGACCTCACGCTTTCGACCCTTCACGTGCATATCAATCATGACAGTTGCCTGGAGGTGGCGTTGCTCAAAGGACAGGGGCGTGCGCTCAAACAGTTCGCCGCCGAAGTTACCTCGTCGCGAAGCGTGCGATACGGGCAGCTAGTACTGATACCCGATGAATAAGCAAATTTTTCGTTAGCCACAAAAAAGGTGACCCGCAGGTCACCTTTCTGGTCGGTAGCGCGAGCGTCTTAGTGCTCAACGCCGCCTTCGCCGTGCACGTGGCCGTGCTCAACTTCTTCACTACTCGCTTCACGTACTTCAGCGATCTCAACGTCAAAGTTGAGCTGCTGGCCTGCCAGCGGGTGGTTGCCATCAACAACGACCGTATCGCCTTCAACTTTCTTAACAGTAACCATCAGCGGGCCACCTTGAGTCTGGGCTTGGAATTGCATGCCCGGCTCAATGCTTTCTACGCCCTGGAACGCATCACGCGGTACTTCTTGCATTAGCTGCTCTTGCAGCTCGCCATAACCTTCTTCAGGAGAAACGCTAACGTTCAGCTTTTCGCCAGCAGCACGGCCTTCCAGCTCTTTCTCAAGGCCCGGAATAATGTTACCGGCGCCATGGAGGTAGGTAAGCGGCTCACGGCCTTCAGAACTGTCTAGCACTTCACCTGCATCGTTAGTCAGAGTGTAGTGAAACGCGACAACCGAGTTTTGCGCAATTTGCATGGAATAACCTTTCGGTGAGTGCATGTTCCAATATGGTAACGCGTGTAGGCTGACTTGTCAGGGGGTCGGAGCGCTTTTTCCTACCCACCACTTTCGACGGTATTGCGCGTCAGGGTGACCAGGGATACCCTACGGCCATCACTTTTTTCTTTGCCCTATCATTTTGGAGCATGCAATGACGATCTTGATTATTTGGCTTGTCGCCTTTTGCCTGATTGCTTATTTTGTCAATGAACGCTGGAACAAGGGCGTTAGCCAAGGGTTAGATAAGATGTTGCCCAGTGTGCTGAAGAGCCATGGCAACAATCGCTACTTATGGGTGATTTCGCTGGCAGTACTGGGTGCCACCACTCTGATCCAGCCCGTAGAGATGCTGTTGGTGGTCATTCTGCTAGCTCTTATTGGCTGGGCCATCATGGCACTGGCTAATTGGGCAAGTAACAAGACCCATCATTAAGTTAGCCGCCATAAAAGTCAGTTGCTATAAAAAAGCCCGGCCACCTTATTAGGTGGCCGGGCTTTTTTGATAACAAAATACTATTGACCAACAGCAATCAATTAATAAGGTGCAACACTCATGCTAGCGCCGCTACCAATTAAGCGTACCCGCTGACCCGCTTGGAACTGGCGATCTGCACGTTGTACAACGATAACGTCGGTACCGTCGTCACGACGAATTTCCATTTCCAGTGCGTCAACGCGGTTAGTCGCGTCTTCAGCCGCCGTACCCGCGACGGCACCACCGAGTGCGCCTGCTACGGTTGCCAACTGACGGCCTGAACCACCACCCACTTGGTTACCCAGAAGGCCGCCGATAATGGCGCCACCGCCGCTGCCTAAAAGGCCTCCAGCGCGGCTATCGGCTTGGATCTGTACCGGACGAATCGCCACGATAGTGCCGTAAGTAACACTTTGGCCGGTTTTTGCTTGGTTGCCGCTATAGACATCACCTGAGTATCCCGAGGTGTTGGCACATCCAGCCAACGTGAGAATACTTAAAGCTACAGCCGGTAGAAGAAGACGTTTCATTAAAACCTCCAAAGTATCTATTGAATTAACTGTCGCCCACACAGCCGTCGTTAAAAGGCAAAGTGAGGAACGATTTTAGTTATAGAACGGTGTTCGCTAAAGATAGCTGATGTGAACCGTTTTGACCAGCAATCGATGGAAAAGGTCAAAGCTGACAAAAAAGTAGTCAAGGGACATCATAGCGGAGAGTGTAACAGCGTATTAAGAAAACAGTGTGCAAATACCCAGCGCGAACCAAAACAGGAGGCCGTTAGGCCTCCTGTGCAAGGATCAGAAAGTAACGTGGGTGATTACTACCCAAATTGATTCATGGTGTTGTCTTTGCCACCTGCCTTGAGCGCGGCATCACCGTGGAAGAACTCTTTATGATCATCACCGATATTGGAGCCTGCCATATCCTGGTGGCGAACCGTAGCGATACCCTGACGAATTTCCTGGCGCTGGACGCCTTTCACGTAAGCCAACATGCCTTCATCGCCGAAGTAGCCTTTCGCCAAGTTGTCAGTGGAGAGAGCGGCCGTGTGGTAAGTCGGCAGCGTAATCAGGTGATGGAAGATGCCTGCTTCGCGAGACGAGTCGCGCTGGAAGTTGCGTGTCCACTCATCGGCCAACTGACCAAGTTCGGTCTCGTCGTACTCAGCGTTCATCAGCTTGTCACGCTGGTAAGCTGACACATCTTTGCCCTCTTCCTGCCACGCATCGAACACCTGCTGACGGAAGTTCAGTGTCCAGTTGAACGACGGCGAGTTGTTGTAGACCAGTTTGGCATCCGGCACCACATCGCGAATCCGGTTAACCATGCTGGCGATCTGGCCCACGTGGGGTTTTTCGGTTTCGATCCAAAGCAGGTCGGCGCCGTTTTGCAGGCTGGTGATGCAGTCAAGAATAACGCGATCTTCGCCGCTGCCTGCCTTGAATTGGTAAAGGCCTGACGCTAGACGCTTGGGCTTAACCAGCTTGCCGTTCTGCTTGATGACCACATCGCCGTTATTGATATCCGCGGCGTTTTCGATCACATCGCCATCAATGAAGCTATTGTACTGGTCGCCCAGGTCTCCAGGCTGATGGGTAACGGCAATTTTTTGCGTCAAGCCAGCGCCGAGTGAGTCGGTACGTGCCACGATCACGCCATCTTCAATGCCGAGTTCTAAGAAGGCGTAACGCACGGCGTTAATTTTGGCCAGGAAGTCCTCATGGGGAACGGTGACTTTACCGTCCTGGTGACCGCACTGCTTCTCATCGGAGACCTGGTTTTCCAGCTGGATGCAGCAGGCGCCCGCTTGAATAAACTTCTTCGCTAGGAGGTAGGTGGCTTCTGCGTTACCAAAGCCGGCGTCGATATCGGCAATAATCGGGACGATATGGGTTTCGTAGTTGTCGATTTTACCGACCAGTTCCTGCTCTTTTGATTTGTCGCCAGCCTCTTTGGCTTCATCCAGGGCGCGGAACAGGTGGTTAAGCTCCCACGCATCGGCTTGTTTCAGGAAGGTGTAGAGCTCTTCGATGAGATTCGCGACAGAGGTCTTTTCGTGCATTGACTGGTCGGGAAGCGGGCCAAACTCAGAGCGCAGCGCGGCAACCATCCAGCCGGAAAGGTAGAGGTAGCTACGCTTGGTAGTGCCAAAGTGCTTTTTGATCGAGATCAGCTTCTGCTGACCAATAAAGCCGTGCCAGCAACCCAACGACTGGGTGTACTTTGAGGTATCAGCGTCATAGGCAGCCATATCCTCGCGCATGATTTTGGCGGTGTATCGAGCGATGTCCAGGCCTGTGTGGAAGCGGTTTTGTGCACGCATACGGGCGGCGTATTCCGGTTTGATGGCGTCCCATTTGCCGCCTTGCGCTTCGCGTAACTGGGCCATTGCTTTGATATCGTCGAGCAGTCCTGTCATGAGCTTATCCTCTTCGGGCTGGATAGTGTTTCGCAAATCAGCTTTTGCTTATGCTGCACCTGCGAAGTTGTATTTAGCATTATTGAATTTCGTGATTGTGTCTCTAGGTCAATCGTCTCTCAGCCAATCGTCTCTCATGCAAACGTCTTGAAAGCTAGAAGCAGCAGCGCTAGAGACTTCAGCTACAGCGTTGAGCGCGGGCTTGATGGCTTGATCAAATCGGCTTAACGCTGCAATGCAATAACTATCCACGAGGATGGCTCACTCAACAATTGACACTTCGGGGCACAGGGGGTTGTAGCCCGACGACAACGGGGTAGAGGAAGGGAGGGTTTGTGTAGTCGTTTTTCGTCAAGATGGCGGCAAGAGCGCACAAAAAAGCACTGCCGAGGCAGTGCTAGAGATCAATCAAGAGGGCTTATTAATCGAGCGAAAGTGTCATTTCTCGATGGGGAATGCCCGCATCCAGAAATTCATCGCCATGAGCGACGAAGCCCAGCCGCTCATAAAACGCCAGCGCATGCACCTGAGCGCTGAGGGCCACCTGGGGGTGGCCCGCATGACGTGCCGCCTCAATCGCAGCCTGCATCAGCAGTACGCCAATACCGGTGCCGCGGGCATTAGCGAGTACCGCGACACGGCCAATGTGCGCATCGGGTAGCAGGCGTGCGGTGCCCACTGGCTGGCCGTCAAGCATAGCGAGAAAGTGCTGGCACGCCGGATCCAGTCCATCCCACTCTTCTTCCTGTGGCACGTTCTGCTCGTCGATAAACACCTTGCGGCGGATCTCGCTAGCTGCCGGGCCAAGTGTCTCCCAGTTGCCACTACTAATCTGAGTAATCGCCATTAATACGCCTCGTCGTCCTCACCTTCATCGCCCATAAAGCCCAAGCTGCCGGTGTTAACCAGCTGGGTAATAAGCGCTGCGGCACCGTCAATCTCAAGGTCTTCGGCGTAGAGTGGGGAGGTATCGGCTAGGCGTTTGGCTAATTCAGTTGAACAGGCATGGCCGTCACCATCCACAAATAGCGTGGTACCGCTGGCATCGCGGCGCCAGGCAAAGCGTGAGCCAGGCATATGGTAAAGCGGCTCACCCTCTTGTAATTGAGCAACAAGCGCTGCTTCGGTTAGCGGCGTTTCAAGTGGCACTACTTGATCCACATACTTGGGCTGGGTCATTACCCGGCCAAACCACTGAGCAATCTGAGTGGGGTTGTCGAGCGTTGACATGATCAACTGGCGCATACGTTCAACGGCGGCGTCGTCCAGCTCACCGACCTGCTCGGCAGGCGCCATGCCCGCATCACTATAACGCTGTGAGGCAGGAAGCTGCTCGCCCAAATAATCCGCATAGGAGGTAATCGCCTCATCGGCGGAGGGCGCTCGGAAGCCAATCGAGATCGTCATGCAATCATCGCTTTGGCTCACGCCGTGATGTGCCCAGCCGGGGGGTAGATAGAGCATGTCGCCGGGGTCAAGCACCCAGTCGGAATCCGGCTCTACGGTGAATTCTTTCAGGATGCGAAGATCAATGCCTTGGATGATCGGCGCATCTTCCGTGAGCTTGCCGCCCAACTGCCAGCGTCGATGGCCGCTGGCCTGGAGTAAAAAGACATCGTATTGATCGATATGCGCGCCCACATTGCCGCCCGGAGGCGCGTAGCTGATCATCACGTCATCGAGCCGCCAACGCGGCAGGAAGTCAAACTCGTCCATTAGCGCGGCGACCGCAGGCACGTAATGGTCAACGGCCTGCACGAGAAGACTCCAGTTGTTCTCTGGCAGTCGTTCAAAGATGGCTTCATCAAAGGGGCCGTGGGAGACCTGCCAAGGCCCATCGGGGCCTTCTTCTTCGACCAGGCGCGCCTCTACGCCAGGCTCGCAGGCGAGTCCCGCCAGCTCATCAGCTTCAATCGGGCTAATGAAGTCGGGCATTGCGCCACGAATCAGCAGCGGCTTTTGCTGCCAATAATTGGCCAGAAAGTCTGCGGCGGTAAGATCGCCCAGCAGTGTTAGCGGCTTATCGTGATGGTTCATGGCGTGTCCTGGTGTAGTGGTCGCAGCAACGTTGGTCACAGCAAGTTGGTCACAACAAATGGGTTACAGCGAGTTTAGCTGATGTGTCAGTGCTTCGGCTTGTGCCTGGGCATTACCAATATAGTTGGCCGGTGAAAGCGCCTTCAATTCGGTTTTGACGTCGCTGGGTAGTTCAAGGGTATCAATAAACGCCGCAAAGCCTGCTTGGTCAATACGTTTGCCACGGGTCAGCTGCTTGAGTTTTTCGTAGGGCTTCTCAATACCGTAGCGGCGCATTACCGTTTGGATGGGCTCGGCAAGCACTTCCCAACTGTTATCCAGATCAGCGTCTAAACGCTCAGGGTTGGCTTCAAGCTTGCTGATGCCTTTTAGGCTGGCGTGGTAAGCAATCAGCCCATACGCCAAGCCTACGCCAAGGTTACGTAACACGGTGGAGTCAGTCAGGTCGCGCTGCCAGCGGGAGATCGGCAGCTTTTGCGCTAGGTGGCTAAGCACCGCATTGGCTAGGCCCAGGTTGCCCTCGGAGTTCTCAAAATCGATCGGGTTAACTTTATGCGGCATGGTGGATGAGCCAATTTCGCCCTCGACCGTGCGCTGCTTAAAGTAGCCCAGTGAGATGTAACCCCATACGTCGCGATCGAAGTCGATTAAAATCGTATTGAAGCGGCAAATGGCATCAAACAGTTCGGCGATATAGTCATGAGGTTCGATCTGAGTCGTGTAAGGGTTGAACGTTAGGCCCAAACCTTCCACAAAAGTGCGCGCGTTGGCTTCCCAGTCGATCTCAGGGTAAGTCGTCAGGTGGGCGTTATAGTTACCCACGGCGCCATTGATTTTGCCAAGCACTTCCACCGCTTCAATCTGCTTAAGCTGGCGCTTAAGGCGGTAGGCGACGTTGGCCATCTCTTTGCCTAAAGTGGTCGGGGTGGCGGTTTGACCATGAGTACGCGACAGCATTGGCTGGGCGGCATGGGCAATTGCCAGCTTGGCGATTTCGTCAGCCACTTCGTGCATGGTGGGCAGCATGGCTTTTAAGCCGTCGCTGAGCATCACACCGTAAGAGAGATTGTTGATATCTTCGCTGGTGCAGGCAAAGTGAATGAACTCGGTGACTGCGTGGAGCTCGGCCTGACCGGCGATCTTCTCTTTCAGGAAGTACTCAACCGCTTTGACGTCGTGATTGGTGGTGCGCTCAATCTCTTTGATTCGCTCGGCATCGGCAATCGAAAACTCACGAATCAACTGCTCAAGAAACGCCGTCGCTTCAGCGGAGAGGGGCGGCACTTCAACGATTTTCGTGTGCTCGGCCAAGCGCTGCAACCAGCGAACTTCCACAATCACACGGGCGCGGATCAGGCCGAATTCGCTGAAGTGTTCGCGCAGGGCGGCGGCTTTAGAGGCGTAGCGGCCGTCAACGGGGGAGAGGGCGGTCAAAGCGGAGAGTTGCATGGCATCGTTTCCAGGTTGTTCGAGAGCAAGTTATTCAAAACCGGATGAATCGAGCACAGGACGGTCATATGCACACGATCAGACGATTAGAGAGTGGTTTAACTAAGGCTGTCCAGTGCACGGCGTAGCGCTTTGCGCTGAAACACGAGCTTCCAGCGCCGACCGCCTTGCTGGTGCCACAATAAGCCAAAGCGAATGCCAGCCATTAAGCAGGCGCGAACGCGTTCAGGCATCATGCGGCTTTGCAGCAGGGATGGGTCGCCTTGCACCACAATGCGGGTTTTAAAGGTGGAGATCGTTTCTTGGTACGCTTCCCCTAAGCTGGCGACCACGTTTTCATGGGTGGGACCGAAGTGCTCGGCCTGACCCTGGATACGGGTAAGCTTTTGGCCCAGGGAATCCATCATGCCGGTATTGGTGCGCAGCTTATTCATCAGCATGAGCAGTGAAAAACCGTAACGCAGTACCACCGGGTTCGCCTGCTTGCGACCTACCAGAGCTTCCAGCGTATCCAGACCGCGGCGCAAGTTATTGGGATGCCCGCCATAGATGGCTTCAAAGCTCTCCGGATTGGTATCCACGGTGGCTTCAATCAATGTTTCCCAGGCGCGCGGGTCTACTTGACCGGTGCGGGCGAGTTCGTCCACCAGACTGGCGGCTTGAAACACACCGGCCAGCGCCAGCGCTTGGCGGGCTGCTGGGGAATCAGGTGCGCGATGAATCGGGGTGGTTGAATTCATGCGGCGGCCTCCGCGGCTTTTTTCCAGGTGGCGCGGATAACGCCGCCGCCCAGGCAAATGTCGCCATCGTAAAGGACCAGCGACTGGCCAGGCGTGACCGCCCACTGTGGGTCATCGAACGTGACCTCTACGCCGCCGTCGGGCAGGGCGCGCATTTCACAGCCGCAGTCACTTTGCCGGTAGCGCGTTTTGGCGGTAAAGCGACCTTGCTGAACCGGCGGCTCGCCTGCCACCCAGTCCATCGCCTCTGTGGCCAATGTATCGGAGTAAAGCAGTTGATCGTGCTTACCCTGCACCGCGATCAGTACATTGCGATCCAAGTCTTTCGCCGCCACATACCAGGGCTCTTCTGAGTAGTTGGCAAGCCCGCCAATGCCGAGCCCCTGGCGCTGGCCAAGGGTGTAGTACATCAGCCCCATATGTTTGCCGATAACATCGCCATCCGGCGTTTCAATGGTCCCGGGTTGGGCGGGTAGGTACTGCTGAAGGAAGTCGCGAAAGCGCCGCTCGCCGATAAAGCAGATACCGGTAGAATCTTTTTTCTTGGCGGTAATCAGTCCGTGCTGTTCTGCCAGCGCACGCACAGCGGGCTTTTCCAGTTCACCCACTGGGAACAGGGTGCGGGCAATAGCGGCTTCCGGCACTGCATGCAGGAAGTAGCTTTGGTCTTTGTTGCCATCCAGGCCTTTAAGCAGGCGCGGGCGACCTTCACGCATACCCTGGCGTACATAGTGACCAGTAGCGATTTTGTCGGCCCCGAGCATTTCGGCGTACTCAAGGAAGACCTTAAACTTGATTTCCCGGTTACACAGAATATCCGGATTGGGCGTGCGGCCCGCTTTGTATTCGGCTAAAAAGTGCTCAAATACGTTATCCCAGTACTCGGCGGCAAAATTAGCGGTGTGCAGTTTAATGCCCAGCTTTTCGCAGACCGCCTCGGCGTCGGCAAGATCCTCTTTGGCCGTGCAGTATTCAGTGCCGTCGTCTTCATCCCAGTTCTTCATAAACAGGCCTTCTACTTCATAGCCTTGCTGCATGAGGAGAAGGGCAGAAACGGACGAGTCGACGCCGCCGGACATACCGACAATCACTTTGCCGTTAGCGGCTGTGGCGGATGGCTCAGTGGTGGATGAGCCTAGCGTAATTGGATCAGTGGATGACATAGGCATCCTCAGTTGAAGTAGGGTGCAAATAAGCGGTGTGCAATTGGGCGGGGATTATACACGATGGGGAGTGACTGCTTCGAGTGCTTCACTCGCGAATCACCGTTAGCGGATAACAAGGCCCGCTGAGCGCATCCTCAATACGTTTTAATACCAGTGGGCTGCGTAGGCGTGACTGCTGTTCCAAGGCTTGTATTTGTTCCAGCGTTAGCCAATGGGTAGCGGTAATGTCGGGGTCTAGGGCAAGGTCGAGCTGTTCCAGCGGCGTGCCGATAAAGCCGTGGCTGTGAAACGTTTGCCCTTCGTCGGTATGAAAAACGTATAGGCCCAGATAGCCGGTAAGCGATACCTGCCAGGCAGTCTCTTCCACTACCTCACGCAGAATGGCTGTGATGGGCCCCTCGCCAGATTCGATATGCCCGGCGGGCTGGTTAAATACGCTATGCGGCCCGCCGCGTTGCTCTTCCACCATTAAGAAATGCTCGCCACGCTGAATAACACACGCCGCCGTGCTGTGAATAAGGCTCATGATGGCTTCCTGGGTTTGGCGGCGGGTCTTGTCCGTTGATCTTGTCGCTGAGCCGTTCGCTTATTTGGGGCTGTATTCGCCGGTCGGGGTGCGTGCAGGGTCTCTTTACGCCACTCGCCAGGCGCTAACCCTTCCAATGTCCAGGGGCCAATGGAGACGCGAATCAAGCGCAGCGTAGGAAAGCCTACGTGAGCGGTCATACGGCGAACCTGGCGATTGCGCCCTGCGCTAATGGTTAGCTCCAGCCAGCTAGTCGACGGGTGGCGCTTGGGGTCGATAGGAGATTGGCGCAAGGCGGTGGTGGGAGGCTCCATTCGGCGAGCCTTCGCTGGCTGGGTCGGGCCATCTTTGAGGGTAATGCCCTGACGCAGCGCCTTGAGGGCCGTGTCATCTATTTGCCCTTCGACCTGCGCCCAGTAGGTTTTGGGCTGTTTGTGGCGTGGATGAGAGATGCGATGAATCAACTCGCCGTCGTCGCTGAGCAGCAGCAGGCCTTCAGAGTCATAGTCAAGCCGCCCAGCAGGGTAAATGTCTTTGACATCAATATATTGAGCCAGTGTTTGGCGTCCTTCGCGGTCGCTGAACTGGCTTAATACTTGAAACGGCTTATGCAATAGATAGAGGTTGCTCATGACATCTCGTTACTCTTTTTACTTTCTATGCGCTCTTTGGACGGGACATGTCGACAATGCGCATGGCGGACAGCGCTGGTATACTCCGGCCTAGCTGCTGGGGCGTGCTGGGGGCGTCATCGTTATAAACAGGCTAGAGACCCGGCCATTAGTGAACTCGCGCTCCGCTCAAGATTTCTTGCAATCGTAGTGACAAGAGAGGTTAACGCAAAAATGACCAAAACGCCGAAGATCATCTATACGCTCACCGACGAAGCCCCCGCGCTTGCGACGTACTCCCTGTTGCCGATTATCGATGCCTTCACCGATTCAGCGGGTATCCAGGTAGAGACGCGCGATATTTCGCTGGCCGCTCGGATTATCTCTCAGTTTCCTGATTACCTGAGCGAAGAGCAACAGATCGGCGATCACCTGGCCGAGCTTGGCGAACTGACCAAGACCCCAGAAGCTAACATCATCAAATTACCCAACATCAGTGCTTCACTGCCTCAGTTGAAAGCGGTGATTAAAGAGCTGCAGCAGCAGGGCTACAAGCTTCCTGACTACCCGGAAGCGCCCCAGACTGACGAAGAGAAAGACATTCAGGCGCGTTACGACAAAACCAAAGGCAGTGCCGTTAACCCGGTGTTGCGTGAAGGTAACTCAGACCGCCGCGCACCGCTGTCGGTTAAAAATTATGCGCGTAAATACCCGCACCGCATGGGCGAGTGGAGCAGCGACTCCAAGTCCCACGTGGCGCATATGAGTGAAGGCGATTTTTACGGCAGTGAGAAGTCGGCGCTGATTGAAAAAGCTACCGATCTTAAGATTGAGCTGGTCGCTAAAGATGGCAGCACAACAGTGCTCAAGCAGAAAACGCCAGTACTCGAAGGCGAAGTCGTTGACGGTGCGGTGATGAGCCGTAACGCGCTGCGTCGTTTCGTGGCGGAAGAAGTGGCCGACGCCAAAGCTAAAGATGTGCTGTTCTCGCTGCACCTCAAAGCGACCATGATGAAGGTCTCTGACCCGATCATGTTCGGCATGGTGGTTAGTGAGTTCTATCAGGACGTGCTTAGCAAGCACGCGGATGAGCTGAAGCAGGCAGGCTTTGATCCCAATAACGGTATTGGCGATCTCTACTCGGCGATTAAGTCGCTGCCTGAAGAGCGTCAGAAGCAAATTGAGGACGAGATCCAGGCGCTGTATGCCGAGCGTCCACGCCTTGCAATGGTGAATTCTCATAAAGGCATCACCAACCTGCACGTGCCCAGCGACGTGATTATCGATGCGTCCATGCCTGCGATGATTCGTGACTCCGGCAAGATGTGGGGCGCCGACGACCAGCTGCACGACGTCAAAGCGGTAATTCCTGATCGCTGCTACGCCGGTATCTACCAAACCGTGATCGAAGACTGCAAACAGCACGGTGCGTTTGATCCGACCACCATGGGTAGCGTGCCTAACGTTGGCCTGATGGCGCAGAAAGCTGAAGAGTACGGCTCTCACGACAAGACCTTCCAGATTCCCACCGACGGCACCGTTCGCGTTACGGATACCGATGGCAACGTCGTGCTTGAGCACAGCGTAGAGCAGGGCGACATCTGGCGTATGTGCCAGACCAAAGATGCCCCGGTTCGTGACTGGGTGAAACTGGCGGTGAACCGCGCTCGTGAAAGCGGCACCCCGGCTATTTTCTGGTTGGACGCCCAGCGTGCCCACGATGCTCAGCTGATCAAGAAAGTCGAAAGCTACTTGAAAGATCACGATACCGATGGCCTCGATATTCGCATCATGACGCCGGAAGACGCGATGCGCTTCTCGCTGGAGCGTATCCGCAAGGGCGAAGATACCATCTCCGTGACCGGTAACGTTCTGCGTGACTATCTGACCGACCTGTTCCCGATCATGGAGCTCGGTACCAGCGCCAAGATGCTTTCGATCGTACCGTTGATGAATGGCGGTGGCTTGTTTGAAACTGGCGCTGGCGGCTCTGCCCCTAAGCACGTTCAACAGCTGTTGGAAGAGAACCACCTGCGTTGGGACTCACTGGGCGAATTTTTAGCCTTAGCCGCTTCGCTTGAGCATCTGGGCAGCACGTTCAATAACGCCCGAGCGAAAATGTTAGCCAAGGCGCTCGATCAGGCCAACGGTAAGTTCCTGGATAGTAACAAGTCACCTTCACGCAAAGTGGGTGAACTCGACAATCGCGGTAGCCATTTCTATTTAGCGCTATACTGGGCAGAAGCCTTGGCTGAGCAGAGTGGTGATGCCGAAATGCAGGAACTGTTCGGTCGCTTAACCGAAGCGCTAAAAGCCAAAGAGGCGACGATTGTCGATGAGCTTAATAGTGTGCAGGGCCAGCCTACCGATATTGGTGGCTACTACCATCCTGACCATGAATTGACGGACAAAGTGATGCGCCCCAGCAAGACCCTCAACGAGACGTTGTCCATCGTCGCTAAAGGCTAGTCGCTCCCGTCTTCGATTTAAGCTCTGAACCCCCGCCCGCTTGGCTTAGTGGGCGGGGTTTTACACTGCCTTCGCTATTGCATCCTGTGATATTTTACTTTTTCCATGAACCCTTGCTGATCGGCAGCGTCTTACGTTCTAGTAAATTCGTTATAGCTGTAAATTCGCCATCGCTGTGATTTAGCTATAGTGAAACGTAGCGATGCTTACATCGGTCAGTCTTGAGACAACCAACCGTGCTGCTTATGTCCAACCTAGAGAGTTCATACTTGGTCGATTTTCCCGTGTACGCGGGAATGACACGTCCAGATATGCCCGATGAAGATGGCGATTTAACGGTTCAGTCAGCAGAGCCAGCGCTGGCGCAACCGCCGCTTTATAAGGTGGTGCTTCATAATGACGATTACACGCCGATGGAATTCGTTATTGAAGTGCTGCAAGATTTTTTCAATTTGGATAGCGAGACGGCCGTTCAGATCATGCTCGCCGTACATACCCAGGGAAAGGGCACTTGTGGCGTGTTTACGCGCGATATAGCGGAAACCAAAAGCTATCAGGTAAACGAGTACGCCCGTGAGTGTGAGCATCCGTTGATAAGTGATATTGAGGCCGCCAATTAAAAGCGTTGAGAAATAATTGGTGGTGAGGCTTGCAACCGTGCTATTTGTACCCGATGTTGAGAGTGCCGGTCGATTAAACTGATCCGACGCAAGCCCTAGGTGGCGACACGCCCTAGGTAGTAGCGAAAAGGGGACTGCCATGCTGAGCAAAGAACTTGAAATGACCCTGAACACGGCCTTTACCGTGGCCCGCTCCAAGCGCCACGAGTTTATGACCGTTGAGCACCTGCTGCTAGCGTTGCTGGATAATGCCTCAGCGGTAGACGTACTGAAGGCATGCGGGGCTAACCTCGACAAGCTGCGGTCCGATCTGCAGGATTTTATCAACTCGACCACCCCGCTGATCCCAGAGGGTCAGGGTGATCGTGAAACACAACCCACGCTCGGATTTCAACGCGTTTTACAGCGTGCGGTTTTCCATGTGCAGTCATCTGGTAAGAGCGAAGTATCCGGCGCGAATGTGCTGGTGGCTATCTTCTCTGAACAAGAGAGCCAGGCGGTTTACTTCCTTAAACAGCAAAGCGTAGCCCGCGTTGACGCGGTGAATTACATTGCCCACGGTATCTCTAAAGTGGCTGGTCATGGGCCATCTCCTTCGCCCTCTTCATCAGAAAATGAGGAGGCGGAAGAGGGAAGCAACGAAGGTGCTGCACACCCGCTTACTGGTTATGCCACTAATTTGAACGAGCAGGCGCGGCTGGGCAAAATCGATCCGTTGATTGGCCGCGACCATGAGCTTGAGCGCGTCGTTCAGATCCTGGCGCGTCGTCGCAAGAATAACCCGCTTCTGGTGGGTGAGGCTGGCGTAGGTAAAACCGCGATTGCTGAAGGTTTGGCCAAACGTATTGTTGAAGAAGACGTGCCCGATGTCATTGCCGATGCAGTGGTTTACTCGCTCGATATGGGCGCGTTGCTGGCGGGCACCAAATACCGCGGTGATTTTGAGAAACGTCTTAAGAGCCTGCTGGGCGAGCTTCGTAAACAGCCTAATGCAGTGCTCTTCATCGATGAAATCCACACCGTCATCGGTGCGGGTGCCGCTTCAGGCGGTGTGATGGATGCGTCGAACCTGCTTAAGCCACTGCTCTCTTCGGGCGAGCTACGCTGCATTGGTTCAACCACGTTCCAGGAATTCCGCGGTATCTTTGAAAAAGACCGTGCGTTGGCGCGCCGCTTCCAAAAAGTGGACGTAATGGCGCCGTCGGTGGACGACACCATCAAGATCCTAAAAGGTCTACGTTCACGCTTTGAAGAGCACCATGAGCTTAAGTACACTGACGGTGCATTAGAAAGCGCAGCGCGGTTGGCGGATCGCTATATCAATGATCGCTTCCTGCCTGACAAAGCGATTGACGTGATTGACGAGGCTGGCGCTCACCAGCGGCTATTGCCGCCGGAAATGCGCGCTAAAACGATCGACGTTGAGCAAGTAGAAGCCGTCGTGGCCTCTATTGCACGTATTCCGCCGAAGAGTGTTTCAAGCTCTGATCGTAAGCTGCTTGAAAAGCTCGACCGTGACCTGAAAATGCTGGTCTTTGGCCAGGATGAAGCAATCGATAGCCTCTCTGCGGCTATTAAGCTGTCCCGTGCGGGGCTCAAAGCGCCCGACAAGCCGGTGGGTAGCTTCTTGTTTGCTGGTCCTACCGGTGTGGGTAAAACCGAAGTGGCCAAGCAGCTTGCGCATATTATGGGCATTGAGCTGGTTCGCTTTGATATGTCGGAGTACATGGAGCGTCATACCGTATCGCGTCTGATTGGTGCGCCTCCAGGTTATGTTGGTTATGACCAAGGTGGCCTGTTGACCGAGGCGGTCACTAAACAGCCGCACTGTGTACTGTTGTTAGATGAGATAGAGAAAGCGCACCCGGAAGTCTTCAACCTGCTACTGCAAGTGATGGATCACGGTCGCTTAACGGATAATAACGGACGCGAAGCGGATTTCCGTCACGTTATCCTGATCATGACCTCTAATGCCGGTGCCGAGCAGGCGTCACGCCGTTCGATTGGTTTCCAGCATCAAGACCACTCGACCGATGCCATGGAAGTGATTCGTCGCACGTTCTCGCCAGAGTTCCGCAATCGCCTGGATAGCATTATCCAGTTCCACTCACTGCCGGTTTCTGTTGTACGCAACGTGGTCGACAAGTTCTTGATAGAACTGCAGGCACAGTTGGATGAGAAGCGTGTTCAGTTGGATGTGGACGACATGGCGCGGGATTGGCTGGCCGACAAAGGCTATGATCCTGATATGGGTGCACGCCCAATGGCGCGCCTCATTCAAGAGAAGCTGAAGAAGCCATTAGCCGAGATGATTCTGTTTGGGGAGTTGGCTGATCAGGGTGGCATTGTTCATGTCAGCCTGGAAGAAGGCGAACTGCACCTTGCCACAGAAACGGAAATGGCCGATGCGCCCTGAAAAGGGCGCTAAGGCGCACTAAAGCCAATCACGCTTGTTTACAAGCAGTCAAAACGCAGCGCCCTGTCATTGACGGGGCGTTGTCGTTTTTAGTGAACAGCCATTGACGCTGATCGGCGCTGTCGTTAAAAGCTGTCGTTAAAGACAGTCTAGCGGGAACAGTTGAGATCAGCCGAACGCGTTAACGGTGCAACGACTTAGCGCGAACGGTATACGATACGGCCTTTAGAAAGATCGTAAGGTGTTAGCTCTACTTTTACCTTATCGCCGGTCAGAATGCGGATGTAGTTTTTGCGCATTTTGCCAGAGATGTGAGCGGTAACAACGTGACCGTTTTCCAGCTCAACACGAAACATGGTGTTCGGAAGGGTATCGACGATAACGCCTTCCATTTCAATATGATCTTCGCGTGCCATATAGGCATGTCCTCACTTATGAGTTAGTAATGTAATAATCGGTCAGAATTTGAGTGCCGCTAGGTGGGCACTCAAGAAACAGCGCTATATTGTGCCGTAAGCCTGCCGTCAAGGCAAAAAAGCTTACGTCTTTAGCGAATTAACTGCCGCCAATGGCGCCCATCAAGAATTTCTAGCGGCGCAAAAGCCTGTTTGTAGCGCATCTTACGGCACTCTTCGATCCAATACCCTAAATATAGGTGCGGAAGCTCTTTTTGTCGGCTGAGCTCTACCAGTTTGAGAATGGCAAAAGTGCCGAGTGAACGCTTATCCAGTTCCTCGCTAACGGCAAAGAAGGTGTAGATGGCGGATAGGCCATGTTCCAGTTGGTCAAAGGCAGCCACGCCGACCAGTTCGTCGTGAAGGTACATTTCCATGAGATGAGCATAGGGCTCATCAAGAGTGAGAAACGTGCGGTACTGTCCACGGCTGGGCGGATACATATCACCGTCAACATGGCGCTGACGAATATAATCAGCGTAAAGCGAGTAATGGGTGGATGCAAAGTAAGCGGGCATGATGCGGATGCTAATATCGGCATTGCGACGCCAGATTTTACGCTGTGTGCGATTGGACTCAAACTGCTCAACCGGAATACGCACCGAGCGGCAGGCGTTGCATCCTTCGCAGTGAGGACGGTATAGATGACGCCCGCTGCGACGAAACCCTAGCAGTGCCAGCGAGTCATAGACGCCAGGCACAGGTGACTCCTGAGGGTCGAGGAACAGCGTCGTCGCCTCTCTGTCGGGTAAATAGCTGCAAGAATGAGGCACGGTAAGGAAGAAGCGCAAATCCCGCACCGGGCGACGCGGAGTGTTACTACTCACAGCTTGCCTCCTGGGTGAAACAGAATGAGTTCATCTCTAATCGTTACCCTCAGTAGCAATCGCCTTCAGCCACAGCGATGCAGGAACAGCCGGTATTTCAACGGGTGATGAGGGTAACGTAAACGCCTTATCGGGTAACCAGTTTTTAAGATAGTTGATGAATGCCTCGCGAGCGACTGTAATAGCGCCCAGGCTGGCCAAGTGAGGGGTATGCATTTGGCAGTCGATGAGCTTACCATCATGCTCGCGCATAGCCCTGGCTAGGTGGGCTAGCGCTACCTTGGAGGCGTCTGGTGTGCGGGAGAACATCGATTCGCCAAAAAACACCGGCCCCATTGCGATACCATACAGGCCACCTACCAACTGATCGTTTTGATGGACTTCAATGCTATGGGCAATGCCGAGTGCATTTAGCTGGCTGTAAGCGTCGCGCATTTCGGCAGTGATCCAGGTGCCGCCTGCTTCGTCGCGGGGGGCGGCACAGGCCTGAATAACCTGATCGAAGTGTTGATCCAGGGTGATATGGAAGCCACCATGGCGTAATCGCTTGGTCAGACTACGACGCTGCTTAAATTGCTCGGGTAGGAGTATCATGCGCGGGTCTGGACTCCACCATAAAATGGGGTCGTCATCGCTGAACCACGGAAAAATTCCCCGCCGGTAGGCTTCTACCAGCCAAACGGGGGAAAGCTCTCCACCGGCTGCCAGCAGGCCGTTGGGGGAATCCAGGGCCGTAGCGGTGGTTGGAAAGTTGGGATATGGCGAGGAAAGCCAAGGTAGCATTACTTGCTCCTGTTGCTACGTGCTTTTACTAAGCTATTGAGATGAGTTCTTGTGCTGAGCTCTTGTATTGAGCGCTTAGATAACAGCTCTGTGACGGCGGAAGGATGCTCGGTATCATGCAAACTCGCAAGTGGATTAAAGACGCCATTGAGGTGTAAAGGGAGAGTCGCTTGAAAGTGAATAAAGCAGTCAACAAGCGAACGCAGCGTAGCGCGCGTCAAACACCACCATCGGCTTCTTCTGCGCGTGTTAACGCCGCAAAGGATAAGGCTCGCCGTTTTGGCCTGCGCTTACAAGGCTCCGTGCGCGAAGGCGTAGTGGTGTTACTGCTAGCGCTGTGTGTGTTTTTATTATTAGCCTTATTTAGTTACCACCCCTCTGATCCAGGCTGGTCTTACCAAGGGCCGGAAACGGACATACGTAACTGGATGGGACAGGTGGGGGCCTGGTTAGCCGATGTTCTCTATTCACTGCTAGGGGCCAGTGCGCTGTGGTGGCCGGGGATGTTTGGTTTTGCCGCCTGGTGGCTGATTCGATCGCGCCAGGTACGTTTTGAGCTCGACCCGGTCGCGATTGCCGTGCACGCGGGTGGCTTAGTCCTCCTTATTTTTGGCACCACCATGTTAGGTGCGCTGCACTTTTATCATCCTGACAGTATGCTGCCCTACGCCTCTGGCGGCATTTTAGGGGAAGGCTTGGTCGGTGCGCTAAGGCCTTTAGTAGGCAGTGGCGGCGTTGGCTTAATCGCCGCAGCACTCATTTTAAGCGGCTTTCCGTTATTTAGCGGCATGTCGTGGCTGCAGGTGGCGGATGAGCTCGGTAAGCGCATATGCCGGCTGGGTGGCTGGCTATCGGCTCGTCGGCAGGCAAGCCGCATGCGCGCAGCGCAGCGAGCGGCCGCGAAACCCGCCCCTGCGGCGAAGCCTCAAGTAAAACCCGAGCTAGCGCCCAAAGCTTCATATGTTGAGGATAAGTCTGCTGAGGTTAAACCTGCTGAAGCCAAGCCTGCTGACGTTAAGTCGACTGAAGCTAGGCCGACTGCTGAATCGGTAGGTGTAGGTAAAAGTGCCACGGGTCGCGAACGGCGCGAGCCAGGTTTCTCAATGCCGTTTGATAACAGTGTCACCGACCATTCAGCCGCTACGGAACACAGCAGCGAGACCACCGATACCTCGATTCCCTGGGAAACTGCGGCTTTTTCAAGCAATAAGCACGTGCCTGCTAAATCCCCTGCCGCTTCCGAGGAGCCAGCAGTGTCGGCGCCTGCAAAGGCGTCAGTGCCGCCAGTAGATAAAACTGCAGAAGAGGCGGAGGTGCCGGCACCCCCAGCGCCGCGAGAAAATGCCTTTGTCCAGGCAGAGGAGCCGGCAATAGCGCCTGAGCCCGTTCTCAAGGAAAACGATGAGCCCAAGGAAGCCGACGTCTCCTTCCCGCTACACGCCTCGCGTCAGGAAGAGTCACCGGCACCTACTGCAAGTAACTTCTTTGTCAGCGACGAAGTGCCTACTGAGAAAGCGCATACTCAGACAGCACCCACTGAACGCCGCAGTGAGCCGACGCTCAGTGAGTCACCTGAGCCTGTTCCTGGGCGCGCTATGGAGCCTGAGCCCGCACGTAAACCTGAGCGTGTGGCTGAAGTCGTTCCGGAGCCAGTGTGGGACGACGAAGAGATGGACGACGAGTTATATCAGCCAGAGGAGCCAAGCGAACCAGCGCCAGTGCCTACGCCAGCTGCACGCCAAGAGCCCACTTTCTCGCCCGATGTTCAAGCGCAAGAAGCTGACGAAGGCCCCGCGCTGTGGACCGTGGAGCATTTGCAGAGCCAGCGGCCTGCCTTTGAGACCCTGGACGAGCCCGAAGGCGATGTGCCGAGCCTGCAACTTCTGACACCTGCTGAACCGCATCAGCCCAATTACAGCGATGAACAGTTGGCCGATATGGCCGAACTGCTTGAAGTGCGGCTGCGCGAATACGGTGTTAAGGCGGAAGTCGTCGATACCTGGCCTGGGCCGGTGATTACCCGCTTTGAAATCAAGCCTGCTGCTGGCGTGAAGGTCTCCAAGATCAGTAATCTTGCCAAAGACCTGGCGCGCTCACTGATGGTGAAGAGTGTGCGGGTAGTGGAGGTTATTCCCGGGCGACCCACGGTAGGGATTGAAATACCCAACCCCAACCGCGCCATGATCCGCCTGCGCGAAGTGATCGACTCCGACCGTTATCAGCAGGAGACTTCACCGCTGACCATGGCGCTGGGCCAGGATATTGGCGGCAGCCCCGTGGTGGCCAACCTGGGTAAGATGCCTCACTTGTTGGTAGCCGGCACCACCGGGTCGGGTAAGTCAGTGGGCGTTAACGCCATGCTGATCTCGATGCTGCTCAAGGCGAAGCCCAGCGAGTTGAAGCTCATCATGGTCGACCCCAAAATGCTGGAGCTGTCGGTCTACGATGGTATCCCTCATTTGCTGGCGCCCGTGGTCACCGATATGAAAGAGGCGGCCAACAGTCTGCGCTGGTGTGTGGCTGAGATGGAGCGCCGCTATAAGCTGATGGCGGCGATGGGTGTGCGTAATATCGCAGGCTTTAATGGCCGCCTGGATGAAGCGGAGCGCGCCGGTGCCCAAGTGGCAGACCCGCTGTGGGAGCCGCAGCCATGGGAAGTGCATCAGCCGCACCCGGTATTGGAGAAGCTGCCCTATATCGTGGTGGTGATCGACGAATTTGCCGACATGTTTATGATCGTCGGCAAAAAGGTCGAAGAGCTGATTGCCCGCCTGGCACAAAAGGCCCGCGCCGCGGGTATCCATTTGATTCTGGCTACCCAGCGCCCCTCGGTGGACGTTGTGACTGGCTTGATCAAGGCCAATATTCCTTCGCGGATGGCCTTTCAGGTGTCATCGCGCATCGATTCGCGCACGATTCTTGACCAGGGCGGTGCTGAAAGTCTGCTCGGGCACGGTGATATGCTCTATCTGCCTGCCGGCTCTGGGCCGCCTAATCGTATCCACGGTGCCTTTGTGGATGATGATGAAGTGCACCGGGTAGTCGATGACTGGAAGCGTCGGGGCGCACCGGAGTACATCGAAGAGATCCTCTCAGGGGGCGTCTCAGCCGATGCCTTGACCGGCCTTGAAGCCGAAGGGGGCGATAGTGACGATGCCGAACAGGATGCGCTTTATGATGAAGCTATCCAGTTTGTCACTGAAACACGCAAAGCTTCGATTTCTGCTGTCCAGCGCCGCTTCAAGATCGGCTATAACCGGGCCGCTCGCTTGGTTGAGGCCATGGAGGGCGCTGGTGTAGTGACCTCAATGGGCTCCAACGGCGCCCGGGAAGTGCTTGCGCCACCTCCGGTAGGCCATTAACCCTTGGTAAGGGGCACAATTATGCAATAAGCGTGGAAGTCGCGCCGCGGGTGAAACCCTGCGGCGTTTTTCACGTCTTAGTCCTACATGAACAGTCATACATGAGCGGTCGGACGGTTAAACCGACCTTACGCATTCGTTTTTTATCTTTTGTTTTTTATCATTAATTATTGAGCAACCGTTATCTGGCAACGATTGCCTAGGGAGATCATATGCGCGATACGCTAAAAGGACGACCTTCATCACTGGCATTTGCCGCAAGCGCCTTGGGTTTGACCTTTGGTGCGCCGGTATGGGCGGATGACGCCGCTGAGCGGTTAACTGAGCGCCTGGATCCGCTTGAGAGCTATCAGGCTACCTTTGAGCAGCAAATTCTTGATGGCGGTGGCGAGCGTCTACAAAGCGCGCGTGGCGAGATGTGGCTTTCGCGCCCTGGGTTGCTGCGTTGGGAAGTGGAAGCGCCGTATTCGCAAACCGTCGTGTCGGATGGCGACGATGTGTATATGTATGATCCCGACCTTGAACAAGTCACCGTTCAAGCGATGGATGATCGCGTCACCCACACGCCCGCGCTGCTGCTGTCGGGCAGCGTGGATGAGTTAACCGAGAGCTATGAGGTGTTCTACGAGCAAGATGGCGGCGAAGACGTTTTTACGTTGGTGCCTATCTCAGCCGATACGCTTTTTGAAGAGTTAAGCATGGTATTCGATGCTGACACATTGACCGAGCTGTGGATGATGGACAGCACCGGGCAGCGCACGGCTATTACCTTCAGCAACATTACCAGCAACGGCAACATCGACCAGAGCATGTTTGACTTCGAGATTCCCGAAGGCACCGATGTTATCCGCGAACAGCTTTAAATAAGAGCTGTAATTAAGAGATGTAAGTGTGCAGTAGAGAGGCAGCACACCAGATGAGGCGCCCTAGGGCGCCTCATCTGCTTCCTGATCACGGCTTTCACGCCACGCCATTATTTCTCCAAAGCGCTTCTCCTGACCGAAAGGGCTCGGCTTAAAGAAGGTGGCTTTAGGTAGCTCTTCAGGCCAGCAGTCATGGGCGCTACCCGCCGGATAGCCGTCTGGCTCGTTGTGGGCATAGCGATAGCCTTCACCATGGCCCAACTGCTCCATGAGTTTGGTGGGCGCATTGCGCAGGTAGGTTGGCACTTCCACCTGAGGTTGCTGACTTACATACTGCTTGGCCTCACTCCAGGCGCGATCAATGCGGTTGCTTTTAGGCGCCACCGCCAAGTGAATGGCTGCATGGGCAATCGCCCGCTGGCCTTCGTAATCCCCCAGGCGCAGGTAGGCGTCCCAAGCAGCAATCACCAGCGGTAGGGCGCGAGGGTCGGCATTGCCGACATCCTCTGAGGCAATGGCCGTCAGTCGGCGCACCACGTCCAGCGGGTCGCCGCCACCCTGCATGAAGCGCGCCATATACAGCAGCGCGGCATTAGGCCGTGAAGAGCGGATGGATTTGTGGATGGCCGAGAGCAGGTCGTAGTAGGCGTCACCCTGCTTATCGAAAGCGCTGGCTTGGTGGCCAATCACATCCGCCAGTACGTCCTTATGGAGTACTTCACGGCCCGCTTCCTGGGTGGCGAAATCACACGCGGTTTCTAATAACCCAAGCGCCCGGCGAGCATCACCTGCGCTGGCATGGGCTAGCGCGCTTAATACTTCGTCTTCAACGTGAATATCGCGTTTTCCCAGCCCGCGTTCAGCGTCGTTAAGCGCTTGGCGCATCACTGTAATCAACTCATCCTGAGTGAGCGATTTCAATACGTAAACCCGTGCACGGGAGAGCAGCGCCGAGTTGACCTCAAATGATGGGTTTTCGGTAGTGGCACCAATCAGCGTGAGCAGCCCCGACTCCACGTGGGGCAGTAGGGCATCCTGCTGACTCTTGTTGAGACGGTGAATCTCATCTAAAAAGAGGATGACCGTGGATGACATTTGCTGGGCACGTTCTACGACGGCACGAATCTCTTTCACCCCGGCCATCACCGCGCTGAGATGCTCCAGGTGGGCTTGAGAGGCTCTGGCTAAAAGCTCTGCCAGCGTGGTCTTGCCCACCCCCGGCGGCCCCCATAGAATCATCGAACGCACGATGCCTGATTCTGCCATACGGCGTAGCGGTTTATCCGGCCCCACCAACGCCTGTTGGCCTACATAATCGTCCAATTGGCGTGGGCGCATACGAAAGGCTAGAGGGGCGTCTTCTGAAGGTGCTGCGTGGGCGCTATCAAAAAGGTCCATGTGAACTTCCGTTGTCAATCGGGGCGTAGAACTACTTATTGACTACAAGTGTCTGTGGTAAAGCGCAGCTTGTCGAACTACCTTTGGCGTAACCTAACAGAAAGATGCGCTTGCTAGGATAACGCCATAGAGGCATTGTTAATGGTAACGCCTGTTAGTTGCTATGCCCCTATGATTGCATGCCTTCAGCTTAATCAGGCAAAACGGCAGGCATGACACGATAAAGGAGACGGCTCAATGTTAAACCAACTGCGTCTAGATCATGCCAACATGGCTCGGATGCTTCATGTGCTACAGCTGAAGCAAAAAACGTTAGTACAGGGAGAGCGGCCCAACTTCAAGCTGATGCGTGAGGTAGTCGATTACATTTTATCCTACATGGATGGTTTTGCCGCCCCGCTGGAAAAGGTCTGCGTTGAGCGGTTACAGGCTAAAGCGCCCGACCATAGTGCGCTTACCGAACAGATGGCCAATGATTATCGTGAGTTAAAGCCTCGCTTGCAGCGTCTCTCCAGCGATATCGACATGATTCTGATGGACAATGTGCTGCCCATGGATCGTTTTGCTGAAGATCTAAAAGATTATTTAGAGGCGCATCGGGCCTACTTGCGGCACGAGCGTGAAGGGCTGTTTCCACTAATTGATGAGCACTTTAGTCAAGAAGATATGGAAAAGCTTCGCGAGGCGCTTCCCGCCGGTGCGGAACAAGAGTTAGAGCGCCTGCAGCAAGCCTACCCCGAACTCTACGCCGAACTGCGAGGGGCTGATGTGCCCGCGGTATAGCCAGGAAAAACGACTTAAGCGGGTAGCGACAATCAATAAATTCATAGGCGGGGCATGCTAAACTGGCGGCCCCGTTTTTATTGGGTGTCAGTTTAACCATCGACCAGCTCGGCGCTGATGAATGAAGCAGGATAGTGATGCAAAGAGAGCCATGAAAGGCCCCGTATTAATTTTTGATTCCGGTGTCGGCGGCCTGTCGGTGGCACAATCGCTGCGTCAACACTACCCTGATGCTGCTATGTGCTACGCCTGCGATAATGCTTGGCTGCCTTATGGGCTGCGCGAAGACGCCGCGCTAACCGAGCGCATCGTGGCGGTCTGTCAGGCCGCCGTCGACGCTTGCCAACCGAGCGTGCTGGTTGTCGCCTGTAACACCGCCAGCACCTTGGCGTTGGAGCATCTGCGCCAACAGTTAGCTATTCCCGTGGTAGGTACTGTGCCTGCTATCAAACCTGCGGCTGCGATTAGCCAAACGCGGCATATCGGTTTATTGGCCACCAGGGCCACGGTGGCACGGCCCTATACTCAGCGCTTAATTGATAGCTTCGCCAGTGACTGTGCCATTACGCGCGTTGCCGCCGATGCCTTAGTGGTGGAAGCAGAAGCCTATCTGGCTGGCATCACGCCCAATAAAGAGCGTATGCAGACGGCATTGGCGCCGTTATGGCAAGCCGTCACTGCTCCTGCCGAGCATCCCAAACTAGATACCGTGGTGCTCGGCTGCACTCATTTTCCGCTGTTGAAACCCTGGCTAGAGCAGCTTGCCCCTGCGCCTTTACATTGGATTGATTCTGGTGATGCTATCGCTCGGCGTGTGGCGCAAGTGGTTGATGAGCTGTCCAGCGATCACCACGATGGTCGCTGTTATACAACTGCGCCCGCTGCGAATCTGACCGCTGGTTTAGCGCGCTATGGGTTTAAAGCGCCCCAATTGCTAAACGTGCGTTAATGAACATTATTTGTCGCTACTATTTCTGAACCCATTCAAGAGGAGCAGCCTTGGCTATCCCCGTCGTAGAACCTGAACGTTATGCCGAGCAGTTGGCCGCCAAGCGCGACTATCTGGAAAGTACCTTTGCGCCTTTCCAGCCACCGGTACTGGAGGTGTTTGAATCGCCGCCCGGCTACTACCGCCAGCGTTGCGAGTTTCGCATTTGGCATGAAGAGAACGATCTCTTCTATGCCATGTTTGAGGTCGATCCTGAGAACCCGAAAAATAAGCGCGTCATTCGGCTGGATCAGTACGCTGTCGCCAGCGAGCGAATCAATCAGCTCATGCCACAGCTGCGTGAGGCCTGTCTCGCGTCTGACGAGCTGCGCCGCAAGCTGTTTCAGGTGGAATTTTTAACCACGCTCTCTGGCGAAGCGCTGGTCACACTGATTTATCATCGCCCCTTAGGTGACGAGTGGGAACGCGAAGCGCGCACGCTAGAAGCTGAACTCGGCATCATGATCATTGGTCGTTCCCGCAAGCAGCGCATTGTGCTGACCCGTGACCATGTCTGGGAGCGCCTAGAGGTGAATGGCCGCACGTTGCACTATCAGCAGGTCGAAAACAGCTTTACCCAGCCCAATGCGCATATCTGCCAAAAAATGCTCAGCTGGGCGCGGGAAGTGACCGCTAAGCAGCAAGATGAAGGCGCAAAGAAAGATCTGGTCGAGCTCTACTGCGGAAACGGCAATTTCACCATTGCGCTCGCCGAGAATTTCCGCCGCGTGTTGGCCACGGAAATTTCCCGCACGTCGGTCGCCAGTGCCAACGTCAACTTAGAAGCCAATGGGGTCGCGAACGCGCAGATTGGTCGCATGTCCGCAGAAGAGTTTTCGCAGGCGCTGAAGGGCGAAAAGGCCGGACGTCGCGTGGCGGAAATGGGACTGGATGATTACGATTTTTCCACCGTGCTGGTAGACCCGCCCCGCGCCGGGCTAGATGAACAGAGCTGTGAACAGCTCAGCGAGTATGCTCAGATCGTCTATATTTCATGCAACCCGGCCACATTGGCTGAAAACTTGACCATACTGACCAACACTCATCGGATAGAGCGCTTTGCGCTATTTGACCAGTTCCCGTTTACCGATCACTGTGAATGCGGGGTGTTGTTAACGAGGCGGGACGTTTAAGCAAAAAGTTAATGTTCTAACGGCCTAATGCGTAAACGGTATGCGCCATGAACAACATGTCATGTGATTAGGGACGCGACGATAGGTAGCGTAAGCTAGACGCTATGTTGGCCTAAAGGCCTATTGTCCTTCGTTTTTTGGCCGATTAATGGCCTAGGCAGTCGAGGTGATGGATGCACTACGTTGCGATTGAAGAGAGTCGTCAGGATCTTTTGAAGCAGCTTCAGGAGCGATTATATGCGCGTCTGGAGCCTGCTCGAGCCGCGACCATTGACGCCTTTGCTCGACACTTTTATGCCACCGTGCCGGTGGAGGATCTCGTCGATCGTCGCCTGGACGACCTGTATGGTGCAACACTGTCAATCTGGCAGTTTTTACAGCACCACGACCCCAAAAAACCTAAAGTGCGCGTTTTTAATCCAGATTTTGAAGAGCACGGCTGGCAGTCAACGCATACCTTTGTGGCCGTGCTGCATGAGGATATGCCGTTTTTGGTCGACTCGGTGCGTATCGAGCTCAACCGTCGCGGTTTAACGGTACACGCGATTCAAAACGCCGTGCTGGCGGTTGCTCGTGATGACCGCCACCAGTTACAGGCGCAAACCTCACCTCGCGATGAGAACGCGCCGGAAGCCCGCGAGTCGCTGATTGTTATTGAAGTTGATCGACACACTAATGTGGAGTTGCTTGAGAAAATCGAAAGCAACCTGAACGACGTACTGCGTGATGTGCGCACCGCCGTGGGCGATTACGACGCTATGTGCGCGCAAATTACCGCGTCGATTCAAGAGCTTGAAAAAAATTGCCCGCCGCAGATCGACCCCGACGACCACGAAGAGGCGATTGCTTTCTTAGAGTGGCTGCTCAAGGACAACTTCACCTTCCTAGGCTACGACGAGTATCTACTGGTAGGTAACGAACTGCAGCGCGATGCCGATAGCGTACTGGGCGTGTTCCGCCTGGATCAACCGCGTTACTGCGAGCGGATTCGTACCGAAGAGGGCGTGGATGAGCACAACGACTATGTGCTGGTGCCGCAACTGCTGTCGTTTGCCAAGAGTGCCCATCACTCCCGCGTGCATCGTCCTACCTATCCTGACTACATTACCGTTGATCGTTACGATGACGATGGTAATGTGATTGGAGAACGGCGCTTCTTTGGTCTGTTTACCTCAACGGTATACAACGAATCGCCGCGCAATATCCCGCTGCTGCGTCGAAAGCTAAAAGCAGTGATGGATATCGCAGGGTTTAATCCCCAGGGCCACAACGGCAAGCAGTTGCTGCAGGTGCTGGAAGTTTACCCCCGCGATGACCTGTTTCAAATCGATACCGAATCATTGGCGAGCACTTCGCTGGGCATTCTCAATATCCGCGAGCGCCGCCAGGTGCGGCTGTTTATCCGCGCCGATATCAGCGGCAAGTTCTACTCCTGCTTGGTGTTTGTGCCCCGCGACGTATTCTCGACGGATCTGCGCCAGCGAATTCAAAATGTGCTGTGCGATGAGCTGGATGCCCACTTTGGCGATTTCAATACCTACCTATCTGAGTCGGTACTGGCACGCATTCAGCTGATTCTGCGCTTCAACGGCGATGCGCCCAGCGATTACGATCTTAAGCGTCTGGAGAGCAAGGTGGCGCGGCTGGCGCGTAGCTGGAGCGACGACCTGCACAACGCCATGGTGGAAGGGTTTGGCGAAGAGCGTGCCAACCACCTGATGGATCACTTCCGCGAAGCCTTCTCAGCGAGCTATCGTGAAGATTTTTCCGCACGCACCGCGGTGTTTGATGTCCAGCACTTGTTAACGCTGAACAACGGCGACGACTTATCGCTGTCGCTCTACCGTCCGTTGGAAGTGGAGGGCGGTGGCGTTAATCTAAAGCTGTTCCATCGCGGCACCCAGATTCCGCTTTCCGACGTGCTGCCGATGATGGAAAATCTCGGCCTACGTGTGATTGGCGAACGCCCCTACGATATCAACTCCCCTGAGCAGCGCTACTGGATTCACGACTTTGAGCTTGAACACAGCGGTGCGGATGTCAGCTTGGGTGATATGCGCGACGTATTTACCGAAGCCTTCAAACGCATCTGGACAGGCGAAGCCGATAACGATGCCTTTAACCGCCTGATTATCGGCGCAGGGCTGGATTGGCGCGAAGTGGCGATGCTGCGCGGCTATGCGCGCTATTTGAAGCAGATCCGCTTTGGCATGTCTCAGGACTACATTGCCGCGACGCTGGCCAACTACCCGGCCATTACGCGCGAGTTGGTTGAGCTATTCCGCCTGCGTTTTGATCCTGAGCAGCAGGACCACGCCACGGACGCATGTATAGCGAGCATAAACGAGCGCCTGGAAGGCGTTGCCAGCCTTAATGATGACCAACTGCTGCGTCGCTTTATGGAGTTAATTCTCGCCACGCTGCGTACCAACTATTACCAGCTCGGCGAGGGCGGACGCTTTAAAGACTATATTGCTTACAAACTTGAGCCTTCCAAAGTCACCGGCATGCCCAAGCCGCGGCCAATGTTTGAAATTTTTGTCTGCTCGCCACGGGTCGAAGGTGTCCACCTGCGCGGCGGTAAAGTCGCCCGCGGCGGCCTACGCTGGTCGGATCGCTTTGAAGATTACCGCACCGAAGTGCTGGGTCTAGTGAAAGCGCAGCAGGTTAAGAACGCCGTTATCGTCCCGGTGGGCGCAAAAGGCGGTTTTGTCTGTAAGCGCATGCCGGAGAATGCCAGCCGCGACGTTGTGCAGAAAGAGGGCATCGCCTGCTATCAAATCTTTATCCGCGCGCTGCTGGATGTTACCGACAACCTGGTGGGTAGCGCTGTGGTGCCGCCGGAAAATGTCGTTCGTCACGATGGCGATGACGCCTATTTGGTGGTAGCCGCCGATAAAGGCACGGCGACTTTCTCGGATATCGCTAATGAGATTTCCCTGGAGTACGGCCACTGGCTGGGCGATGCCTTTGCCTCTGGCGGTGCCAACGGTTACGACCACAAGAAAATGGGCATTACTGCACGCGGCGCCTGGGAGTCAGTTAAGCGCCACTTCAAGAACCTGGATGTGGATACCCAGCGCGATCTGTTCAGCGTGGTCGGTATCGGTGATATGGCCGGTGATGTGTTCGGTAACGGCATGCTGCTCTCCGACAAGATTCAGCTGGTGGGTGCCTTTAACCATCTGCATATCTTTGTTGACCCCAATCCAGACGCTGAAGCCTCCTTCGCCGAGCGCAAACGGCTGTTCGCCCTGCCACGCTCCAGCTGGGAAGATTACAGTCAGGAGCTGATCTCTGCCGGTGGCGGTATCTTTAGCCGCAGTGCTAAATCAATCGTTATTACCCCGGAAATGCAGCAGGTGTTTGGCATCCAGGAAACCCGCCTGTCGCCGAACGAATTGATCCGCGCGATGCTCAAATCCAAGGTGGATTTGATCTGGAACGGCGGTATCGGTACCTATGTGAAGGGCTCCGATGAAACCGATGCCGATGTTGGCGACAAAGCCAACGACAGCCTGCGCATCAACGGCAACGACTTGAACTGCCGCGTGGTGGGTGAGGGCGGTAACCTTGGTTTGACCCAGCGCGGGCGTATGGAAGCCGCCGCCAAAGGCGTGCGTGTCTATACCGACTTCATTGACAACGCCGGTGGGGTGAACTGCTCCGACCATGAGGTCAATATCAAGATTTTGATCGATGAAGTGGTCAAGCGCGGCGATATGACCGACAAACAGCGCAATCAGCTGCTGGCGGAAATGACCGATGAAGTGTCAGAGCTGGTGATTCTCGATAATTACCGCCAAAGCCAAGCGCTGGATCTATCGGCTATCCTTTCTGACCAGTCGATGGGCCCCTACCGCCGCTTTATCAGCGAGCTGGAGGCCACCGGGCAGATTGACCGCGAGCTGGAGTTCCTGCCTGCCGATGATGTGCTCAAAGAGCGGGCCAGCAATGATCAAGGGATGCGCCTGCCTGAGCTGTCGGTACTGATCTCTTACGCCAAGAGTACCTTGAAAGGCGACTTGATCACCTCTGACGTGCCGGATGACCCGTATATTCACCGTCATCTGGAGCGGTTGTTCCCCTCGGTGCTGGTGGAGCGCTTTAAAGACGAAATGTACGAACACCGTCTTAAGCGTGAAATCGTGGCAACGCAGGTGGCCAACGACCTGGTCGACCATATGGGTATTGTCTTTGTACGCCGCCTAATGGACTCCACCGGCGCTGGGCGTGCCGACATCGCTCGCGCTTATATTGTGGCCCGCGATAGCTTTAACTTGCCCGGTCTATGGGCGCAAATAGAAGCGCTCGATAATCAAGTACCGAATCGTATCCAGTACTCAATGATGCTTGACCTGATGCGCCTGATCCGTCGCGCCACGCGCTGGTTTGTGCGTCAGCATTTAGGACTCTCGACGCTGGACACTATCGAGTATTTTGCTCCTCGCCTGGCACAGTTACAGGAAGGTATTGGTGAGTTGCTCAGCGGTGAAGAGCTTAGCGCCTGGAACTCGCGTCGAGACGAGCTGTTGGAGGCGGGCGTGCCGGATGCGCTGGCATCCACCGTGGCGGCGTCATCAAGCCTTTATGCGGGGCTGGGCATTATCCAGGCGGCGCGCCTGACCAACGAAAAACCCCAACGGGTGGCGGAAGTGCTGTACGAAATTGGCAGCCGCCTGGAGCTGCCGTGGATGATTCAGCAGGTAACTCAGCTGGAAGTGCGCGACGCCTGGCAGGCGCAGGCGCGGGAAACCTTCCGCGACGACATCGAGCGACAGCAGTTGGCACTGACCACCAGCGTACTGAAGCTTGATGCCGGAAGCCGCGATACCCAAGAGCGGGTGGCGCAGTGGCTGGATCAGCATGCCGATCTGCATCGCCGCTGGTGTCGTTTGATTGAGGAGGTGCGCGGCGGTAGTGAAGGGGGCTTTGCGCTCTTCGCCGTGGCGGTACGCGAACTGGTAGATCTGGCTGAAAGCGATAGCGAAGCCTAAATTTACCTAGTGATTCCGCTCTACAAAAGCGCGTCCTGGTTCTCCACCAGGGCGCGCTTTATTGCGTTATACTAGTGCCCGTTTTCAGTCCCCGCTTCAAGAGATCCGCTATGTACAACCTCGCCCGCTCACTGTTCTTTCGCGTTGACCCAGAAACCTCTCACGGTATGGCGCTGGGTGCGTTGGATGCACTGCATCGGGTAGGGGGCGTTACACGGCTATTTGGCCAGCCGGTCGAGGATCCCGTCGAACTGATGGGGCTGCGCTTTGCCAATCGGGTAGGTCTCGCCGCGGGGTTGGACAAGAACGCCGACCACCTGGATGCGCTGGGCGCGCTGGGGTTTGGCTTTGTCGAGGTCGGAACAGTGACGCCTAAGCCGCAGCCAGGGAATCCTAAGCCTCGGCTGTTTCGCTTAGCGCAGCATGAAGCGATCATCAACCGCTTTGGTTTTAACAACAAAGGGGTTGCGCATCTGATCCAGCAGGTTAAACAGCGTCACTACGGTGGCATTGTGGGCATCAATATTGGTAAAAACCTGACGACGTCAGTAGAGAACGCACTGGATGACTACCTGGTATGTCTAGATGCGGTGCACCCTTATGCGGATTACATTGCCGTTAACGTCTCCTCGCCGAATACCCCTGGGCTGCGTACCTTACAGTTTGGTGAACAGCTGGACGCGTTGCTGGGGCCTATTCGCGCTCGCGCCAACGAGCTTGATGCCCAAGCGGGCCAAAAAACGCCACTGCTGATTAAGATCGCCCCGGATATGAGCGCGGAAGAAGTGGCGTTGATGGCAGAAAGCATTCAGCGCAATGCACTTGATGGCGTGATTGCTACCAATACGACGGTTTCCCGCGCGGGAGTAGAGGGTGACTCACAAGCGGAGGAGGCGGGTGGGCTTTCTGGAAAACCTGTCTTCGAGGCATCAAATCGCGTTATTCGCCAGTTACGTGAGCATCTACCATCGCTACCTATCATCGGTGTCGGTGGAATCGATAGTGCCGCTGCTGCCCAGGCCAAAATCGCGGCGGGCGCAGATTTAGTGCAACTCTACTCGGGGTTGATCTATCAAGGGCCTAAACTGGTCGGTGAGTGTGCAAGGGCACTGAAAGCTAACGGTTGAGCGTGCAGATGATTAGCAAAGCAGTGTGGGTATCAATGCGCACTAAAAAGCCCACTTGAAAAAGTGGGCTCACTGAAAACCTCTCGCTTAAAATCTTTCTTTTAGAATCTTGAAAAATAAAAACGTTAGGCCATGACTAAGGGGTTTTTGTGGATGCCCGAGATGCCTGTCATCCCATCCCACTGGTCACCGCGGCCTTCACGCCAACCGCTCATCCAGTATTCGCGTAAATTGATATCTTGACTGGGACAATCGTCGCGAGAACGACCCGATACACCCGCTTTGTAGCCGTGGACATAAGCCCGCTGGAAGCGATCACGTTTTTGCCGTTTCATTGGCTAACCTCTTTTCACGAAAGCCTTTGATAAGAAATAGGGTGTTATCGAAAACGAAAACAACCGCTATTCCGAGAGCTTGCTTCAAGAGCGAGACGCCGCTCCAACCCTGTTGTTTGGCACTCACGGGCTGAACGAGCCGAGCGGCTATCTCTTACAAAGAACACTCATATGCCATAGGCCTAGTTCTGAACCGACCCTGACAAGAAACGCATGCGTTTTTCAGTAGCTACTCTCTTATTGTTAGACCATGATGGGGTCATCTGTCGACTATCAAATTGTCATAAAACGTAAACTCATTTGCTATATACAGGGATATCGCGCCTTTACGCGCCGCTATTATCATGACCGAGTCGAACCAAACCGCTGTCCTGAACTTGCTCGCCACTTGCCCCAAAGGCACCGAAGGCCTGCTCCACGACGAACTCATAGCGCTGGGCGCCACGCCGGGTAAAACCACCGTGGCAGGCGTCTATTTCACTGCCAGCCAAGCGATCGCTTATCGTGTTTGCCTGTGGTCTCGGTTAGCCAACCGGGTCATTTTGACCCTGGTACGCGAATCGATGATCGATACCGCCGAGCAAGTGCGCGATGTGGTCGCCCGCATTGCCTGGCCACAGCACCTGGCACCGGGCAAAACGCTGGCCGTCGATTTCCATGGCCGCAGCGAACACATTCGCCACACCCGCTTTGGCGCGCAAACCGTTAAAGACGGCATTGTCGATGCGCTTCAACTGGCCGGGCAGGAACGCCCCAATGTGGATACCAAAACCCCACATTTGCGCGTCTATGCTCACCTGCACCGGATGAATTTAACCATTGGGCTGGATCTCTCAGGGGAGAGTCTCCACCGCCGTGGTTATCGCCGTGACGTAGGCCATGCACCGCTAAAAGAGAATCTGGCGGCGGCACTGCTGGTGCGCGCAGGCTGGCCCGAGCGCTTAAAAGCGGGAGAGCCGTTGATTGATCCGCTGTGCGGTGCAGGCACGCTGCTGATCGAAGCCGCCATGATGGCCGCTGACCAAGCGCCTAACCTGAATCGTGAGCGGTTCGGCTTTCACGGCTGGGCAGGCCACGATGATCTCGCTTGGCAGGAACAGAAGCGCGAAGCCGATGCGCGCGCGTCGATTGGTCGCAAGCGCTGTAAAGCCCAGCTACTCGGCTTTGATCAGAGCCCCGCAGCACTGACGGCAGCGAAATCCAATGCCATGCGCGCGGGTATTCCAGCCTTGATAAGCCTGCATGGTCAAAGCCTTGTCCAGTTGACGCGACCCGAAACACTGACGGCTGAGAGCGGCCTGCTGATTACTAACCCACCCTACGGCGAACGCCTGGGTGAATTGCCTGAACTGGTGCGTCTATACGCCCAGCTTGGTGAGAAAGCCAAAGCGCTATTCACCGGCTGGACCCTGGCGGTATTTACCGGTAACCCGGATCTAGGCCACCGGCTGGGCATGCGTGCGCACAAGCAGTACGCGCTTAAAAACGGCGCGCTAGATGCCAAGCTGCTGCTTATGGAGATTGGTGGCACTGAGCATGTGCCTGCCGCGAGCGATACAAAGCCTGTTCAGAGCGAGAGCAGTGCAGTGGCGACGCCTGGTGAAAAGGCGAGCGAAGAGCAAACCGCCCACAAAAACCAAGACAATGCGCAGATGTTTGCCAATCGACTGATTAAAAATCAGAAGCGCTTGAAGAAATGGCTGAAGCAGAGCGGTGAAACCAGCTATCGCGTTTATGATGCCGATATGCCGGAATACGCCCTGGCGGTGGATCGTTATGGTGATCGGGTACATGTACAAGAGTACGCGGCACCTAGCTCGATCAACCCAGCCCAGGCGCAAAAGCGCTTGTACGATGCCTTGGAAGTCATGCCCGAGGCGCTTAACGTTGATGCCAGCAAAATCTATATCAAACGCCGCGAACGCCAAACCGGCAGCGCCCAGTACCAGAAGCGGGCCGCCAGCGGTGAACGCTTTGAGGTGCAGGAGGGCGCAGCACGGCTATGGGTCAACCTGCGTGACTATCTGGATACCGGGCTGTTCCTTGACCATCGGCCGGTTCGGCGCATGCTGGGCGAAATGGCCAGCGGTAAGCGTTTTTTAAACCTGTTCTGTTATACCGCCACCGCGACCGTACAGGCGGCCTTGGGTGGCGCCAGTGACAGTGTGAGCGTGGATATGTCCAACACCTACCTGGAGTGGGCCAAGGACAACTTTGCGCTGAACAAACTCGATACACGGCTGCATCGTGTGATTCGCGACGACTGTTTCCGCTGGCTGGAAACGGCCAACGCCGAGTTCGACCTGATCTTTATGGATCCGCCGACCTTTTCCAACTCCAAGAAAATGCGCGATACCCTTGATGTGCAGCGTGACCATCCGCGACTGGTGGAACTCGCCATGGCGCGCTTGGCACCGGGTGGCACGTTAGTGTTTTCTAATAACCAACGGCGTTTTAAACTCGATGAAGCGCTTTACGAGCAGTATATAGTCGAGGACATCACCGGGCGCAGCTTCGACCCCGATTTCCAGCGGCGTACGAATCTTCACCATGTGTTTATACTGCGCCACAAAGCGGCGTAAGAGAGCCATCGTATGAAAAGAGTCTTTGCATGATTCATCTATCGCTTTACACCACGCTGGGTTGCCACCTATGCACTCAATTGGAAGGGCTGGTGGCGACACTCGCCAATCAGAAGGTGTGGCTGCACCATATCGAAATCAGTGATGACGATGCGCTTGTCGAGCGCTACGGCGTGCGGATACCGGTGCTGGTGGATAGCGATGGCAATGAGTTGGATCGTGGCTTTGAGCTAGAACGCTTAAGCGATTGGTTGCGTGAACGCGGCTGGCTGGATGAAGCGGCCCTGGAAGCGTTTACCGCACCACCCGATACCTCCGCCCCCAAAGGGGCGCATGAGCGTGACGGGCGGCGCTTTCTGGGCTAACCCCTAGCGGCCCTAAAGTGTATCCAGTAGCGATAGTTGGCGCATGGCCTCCTGGCCCTCGGGAGTATGATCGGCCACGTCCAGTACCTTGCGAAAACCCCGCGAGGACTGGATGGTGGTTTCGTCCTCAAGCCACATCTGGGCCTGCTCCAGCGTGTCGGCTAGCTGGTGCTTTAGACCGCCAAACTGAGTGCCGATTTGCCCCCAGGCGCGGCTGAAAATCCAGTCACCAAACATATCCTGGTGAATATGAACCAACACATAGTCATGGTTGGTTTCCCAGCGTACGATCACAACACTCTCCTTACTTAGCTTTTAAAAGATAGCCTTTAAAAGATAGCCTTTAAACACGCCTGCCCATCAAGCCGTCGCGGGCGGTATTGTAAAGCCCGGATACCCAAACGCCTATGAAACTTGTCATCGACGCCAATATCCCCGCTGCCGAGCACTGCTTCGGCCATTTCGGTACGCTCACCCGTGTGCCAGGGCGGGAGATAAACGCCGCCCACCTTCGGGATGCCGACGCGCTCATCGTGCGCTCCATTACCCAGGTCAACGATAAGCTGCTTGCCGATAGCCCCGTACGTTTTGTGGGTACGTGCACCATTGGCACCGACCATATCGACCAGGCGGCGCTGGCGCAGCGCAATATCGACTTCGCCAGTGCACCAGGCTGCAACGCCGAAGCGGTGGTTGATTATGTATTGAGCAGCTTGCTGACCTTGGCGGAGCGCGATGGCTGGGCACTTGGCGAGTGCACCGTGGGGATTGTGGGGGTAGGCAATGTCGGCAGCAGACTGCAGGCACGGCTAAACGCCATGGGCGTGGCAACGCTGGCCTGTGACCCGCCCCGATCTGACAAGGAGGGCCAGGCAGGGTTTCACTCTTTGGACGCCCTGATCGATCACTGTGACGTGCTCTGCCTGCATACACCACTAACCCGCGAAGGCCCACACGCGACATATCAACTACTCAACGCTCAGCGTATTGATGAGCTGGCGCCAGGTTGTGTGCTGCTTAATGCTGGACGGGGCGACTGCGTGGATGGCTTGGCGCTGCGCAGCCGGTTGTCGGGTAAAGGGGACATTAAGGCGGTGTTGGATGTGTGGGAAGAGGAGCCGGATATCGATGCTGGCTTGCGTGACCTGGTTTCTATAGCGACACCGCATATTGCCGGGCACAGTTTGGATGGCAAGCTACGCGGCACCTGGATGATTCAGCAAGCGCTGGCCCACCACTGCGACGAGCCAATCGAGCTAGCGTTTGCGGATATTTGCCCACCGCCCGCGCTGGCATCACTGCATTTGCAGCACGCACTGCCTCCTGAAGATGCGCTAAGGCTCTGCATGAGAGCAGTGTATGACGTACGCCGCGACCACGATGCTCTCCAGCGCCAAACGCAGCATCACGGCATGCACAAAGGTTTTGATGACTGCCGCGCCAACTACCCGCTGCGGCGCGAATTCGCCACGCTCAACGTGCAGTTGTCAGGGGAGGCGATAGCGCTGGAAGGCTTATTGCGTGGGGCGGGGTTTACGGTAACCGAGCAGGATAGTAAAAAATAAGCAGTGAAAAACAGGTGGCGAATAACAATAAGGCCCGCAGATGCGGGCCTTAAATGTTTAGAGCTGCTGGACAATATTACTGACGATAAGCGGCTTCTTTCAGCGCACGGATGCGCTCATCCAGCGGCGGGTGGCTGGCAAATAGCTTTTCCACCAGCGAGCGCGTTTGGCCTTTGGTGATGGCCATGGCGCGCAGTGTGTCCGGCATTTGATCGGGCATTTCCGTTTCGGTTTTCAAGCGAGCCAGCGCGCTGACCATCGCATTGGTGCCTGCCAGCCGCGCACCGGCTTCGTCGGCGCGGTATTCGCGATAGCGCGAGAACCAGGCGACGATAGCTGAGGCCAAAATACCGAACACAATCTCAGCGACCATGACTACTGCGAAGTAACCCATAAAGCCGAGCCCGCCTTCACCATCGCTACGGCTGCGCAGGAAGTTATCGACCAAGTGTGCCACTACCCGGGCAAAGAACATCACGAAGGTGTTCACCACGCCTTGAATCAGCGCCAGTGTCACCATGTCGCCATTGGCAACGTGGCCAATTTCGTGAGCCAGTACCGCCCGCACTTCTTCCGGTCGCATGCGATTCATCAAGCCTGCCGAGACGGCCACCAGTGCATCGTCCTTGTTCCAGCCCGTAGCAAAGGCGTTGGATTGCTGTGCCGGAAAGATGCCCACTTCCGGGGTTTTAATACCCGCTTCACGGGAGAGCTCCGCGACCGTGTCCAGCAACCACCGTTCGGTCGAGTTGGAGGGCGTTTCGATGATCACCGTGCCGGTGCTGCGCTTGGCCATCCATTTGGAAATGAATAGCGAGATGATGGAACCCGCCATGCCGAACACAAAGCAGAAGATCAGCAGGCTGGTGAAGTCGATGCCCTGGCCGCGCAGGTAGCCCTCTACACCGAGCAAGCGCAAGGTGATACTGGCGACCAGCAAGACCGCTATATTGGTCGCTAAAAACAGCAGAATTCGCATCATGGTGCAGGTTCTCCCTCAACGTTTAGAAACCGGTTCATACACAGCCAGTGAAATGGTCACAGAATAGTTGTTTAAATACGTACTGTTCGTGGCAGTTTCAAGTCATCGCTGCATCAAATAGCTGTTTTAATCGGCATATTCACCTGGCTAGGCTCACTGCCGGTAGCGGGATAGGAAGTTGGCAAAACGGTCTAGTGCATCACCGAGCTGGTCTGCCCAGGGCAGGGTCACAATGCGCACATGATCCGGCTCTGGCCAGTTAAAGGCGGTCCCTTGTACCAGCAATATTTTTTCCTGCAGCAGCAGGTCAAGCACCATCTGCTGATCGTCTTTGATGTTGAAAACTTTTGGGTCCAGACGTGGAAACGCATAGAGCGCGCCTTTTGGCTTCACGCAGGAGACGCCGGGGATCGCGTTCAGCTTTTCTACCGTGATGTCACGCTGGGCCAACAGCCGCCCGCCAGGCAGGATTAAATCGTTAATCGACTGATAGCCCCCCAGCGCGGTTTGAATCGCATGCTGGGCGGGCACGTTGGCGCACAGACGCATGGAAGCCAACATATTCAGCCCCTGGATATAGTCCTGAGCGTTCAATTTGGCCAAGGTGCCGGAGATAATCATCCAGCCTGAGCGAAAGCCCGCACAGCGATAGCTTTTGGAAAGCCCGTTCATGGTGATGACTAATTGGTCATCGTCCGCTAACGCGCCCGTGGCGGTATGCTCGACGCCGTCGTACAGAATCTTGTCGTAGATCTCGTCAGAAAATACCACCAGATTGTGCTGCTTGGCGATCTCTAATACCTCTTTGACCACCGCGGGCGGATACACCGCGCCGGTCGGGTTATTGGGGTTGATCAGCACAATGGCACGCGTGTGGCTGGTGATTTTGGCGCGAATATCCGCCATGTCGGGCGTCCAGTCCGCCTGCTCGTCGCACAGGTAGTGCACCGCGTGGCCACCGGAAAGGTGAGCGGCCGCGGTCCAGAGCGGGTAGTCCGGTGCGGGAATCAGCACTTCGTCGCCGTCATTGAGCAGCGCCTGCATGGCCATAACGATCAGCTCGGAAACGCCGTTGCCGATGAAGATATCTTCAATCCCCACGCCGGGAATCTGCTTGCGCTGGCACTCCTGCATAATCGCTTTGCGCGCAGAGTAGAGCCCCTTGGAGTCGCAGTAGCCCTGGGCCGTGGGCAGGTTACGCATCACATCCTGAAGAATCTCTTCCGGCGCCTCGAAGCCGAAGGGCGCGGGGTTGCCGATATTCAGCTTGAGAATTCGTTGACCTTCCTCTTCCAAGCGCTTGGCGTGGTCGAGTACCGGGCCGCGAATGTCGTAGCAGACATTGTGCAGCTTATGAGATTTCTTTAGCGGTTGTGATTCGTGCGACTGCGGGGTATCCATGAGGTGTTTGTCCAAAAGTAGCTAGAAGCCCAAAAGTATCCAACGTCATTATGTGTTTACTAGGTCAAAGGGTGACTTAGCAGTGCTCGGCTCATTATGCGTCGGAAAGGCCTTGATTGTCTTCGTCGTTTTGCACCGGGGGTGGCGGAATATCTGCCGGGGTTTCAAGCGTTAGCCTGCCCAGCTTGCCGTCGCGAAGTTCGTGAAGCAGTACTTCGGCGCCACGGTGCAGGTCTACCGCGCCGCCGGGGCGCAGGCCGCCACGGCGGGCAGCGATATCTTTTAAGATGGCGTTACCGTCGAAGCCAGCAATAGCGAGAAAATCGGGCTTTTTCGGACCGTCCGCATCAATATCGTGGGGAATGTCCGGTGCGGCGTAAGGCGGCAGCTCTTTGAGCTTATAACGCTCGGTGAGCGCTTCGGGGTAGCGCTTGGCAAGCTCCGCGCTGGTGACAATCGCCACATCGGTGTACTCAATGGCGGTATCGCGAATGGCGCCGGTAGCAGCGAGACGATAAGCACTGGCCTGGTCTTCGATTTTGGGCCACAGCA
This sequence comes from Halomonas sp. NYA30, assembly GCF_976980765.1. NCBI lineage: Bacteria > Pseudomonadati > Pseudomonadota > Gammaproteobacteria > Oceanospirillales > Halomonadaceae > Halomonas > Halomonas sp. NYA30. Next base: position 1,273,778 of record NZ_OZ334477.1, read on the forward strand.
CGCCTGGGGTGTCGGTAAGGGCTACACGCCCATCGATACGCACCTTCTGTTGACGCTTGGTGACCGCAGGCTCGTTACCGGTCTTGGCGATTTTGCGCCCAGCCAAGCCATTAATCAGCGTGGATTTCCCGACATTCGGTATACCCATCACCATCACGCGCACATCGCGGTCAGCGCGCACGGCACCGGCCAGTTCATGACACAGCTTGGGGATTTTCTTCAGCTCACGGGTATTGGTCGTGGTAACGGCTAAGGCACGCATGTTCTCTTGGGCATCGAAAAATTCGACCCACTCGGCCGTCCGCTCTGGGTCGGCGAGATCGGCGCGGGAGAGAATTTTCAGCACCGGCTTATGGCGGGTTAGCTCGGCCAGCATCGGGTTGGCGCTGGAGTAGGGCAGACGCGCGTCGAGGACCTCGATCACTACGTCAATTTCAGGCAGCACCTCCTTAATCTGGCGGCGGGCCTTGTTCATATGTCCGGGGAACCAGCCGAGCATGGGTCTCTCCTGAAAGTACAAAAAATAGAGGCACAAAAAAGCGGGCGACCATTCTAACAGATGGCGCCCGCCTTGCTGTGCTTCCTTTTAGCAAGGATTACTCGTCGGGGTGAAACTCTAACGACACCGAGTTGATGCAGTAGCGCAAGCCGGTGGTCTCGGGTGGCCCGTCGGGGAAAACGTGGCCCAGGTGTGCATCACAGTGAGAACAGACGACCTCGGTGCGCTGCATGCCGTGAGTGGTATCTGTATGCTCTTCAACGCAGCGGCTACCCAGCGGCCGGTCAAAGCTGGGCCAGCCGCAGCCAGCATCAAACTTGTGCTCGTTCTCAAACAGTGGCGCATTACAGCACACACAGTGGTAAATACCCTGAGCATCGCGCACCTGATAATCCCCGGTGAAAGGGCGTTCAGTGCCTTTCTCGCGTGCCACGCGGTACTGCTCTGGCGTTAACTGCTTTTGCCACTCGTCGGGGGATTTTTCTATTTTCGCCATGGGGTTCTCCTCTCCCTCTGGTTGGCCACTCTTCAGAGGCTTATTAAGCAGGCTAGCTTAACACTCTCATGAGTGACAGTGAGTCGCCTGCTCAAGTTCAGCATGGATGAAACTCCCCAAGATGTGTTTATACGCTGGCCGCGCCGCCGTTACTGCGCGGATCGTGAGCGCTCTCTATCAATCCATGCGGGTGGTGCACGATACCGCCCGCATGACCCATGGTGTCGCTGAAGGCTTCAGGCAACACTTCCACATCGTGGCCGGCTGTCGCTAGGGCGGTTACAAGGGCATCGTCAAAACGCGCTTCGAGTTTTAAGTTAGTGCTGGTTTCACCCCAAGTACGACCCAGCAGCCAGCGGGGCGCGGTTATCGCCTGCTGAAGCGGCATGCCGTGCAGCGCATAGCGGGAAAATACCGCCGCCTGGGTTTGCGGCTGGCCTTCACCGCCCATGGTGCCGTAGACCATGGTACGACCATCGTTAAACTTGGCCATTGCCGGGTTGAGCGTATGGAAAGGTTTGCGGCCAGGGGCTAAGCCGCGCAGGTCGTCGGGATTAAGCGAAAAGCTGATGCCGCGGTTCTGCCACAACACGCCGCTTTCCGGCAGCACCACGCCACTGCCGAACTCCCAATAGATACTCTGGATAAAGCTTACTGCACGGCCTTCGCTATCGACGGTGCCCATCCAAATGGTGTCGCCAGGGGCTGGCTCGTGTGGCCAGGGCAGGGCGCGTTGTGGGTCAATTTGAGCCGCTTCCCGACCAATATTCGCCTCGCTGAGTAACGCCTGCAGTGGTGTGGGGACACGGCCCGGGTCAGTCACATTTTGGTCACGTAGGATAAAGGCGCGCTTGGTCGCTTCAATCAGCCCGTGCAGGTGATCAAAACCGTTGGGCTCGGCGGCTTTCAAGCGCTCGTAAATGGCCAAAATCATTAACGACGCCATGCCTTGGGTCGGCGCTGGCAGGTTGTACAGCATGGCATCCTGGAGGGTGACTTCCAGCGGCGTGACGCGCTGGGCGCGGTAGGCGTGAAAGTCAGCCAAGCGCAGGGGGCTGCCCACTGCTTCCAAATCTTTCGCCATGCTAGCAGCCAGTTCGCCGCGATAGAAATCATCTAATCCGGCTTCCGCTAATCGCTTGAGGGTGGCCGCTAAGCGTGGCTGGCGCAGGCGCTCACCCTCCTGGGGCACCTGGCCGTTAAGCAGCAGGGAGTCACTAAAGCCAGGGCTTTGAGACAGGCGTTCAACGTGTTTGGCAGTGAGGGCTTCCTGGCTTTGGGTGACCGAAATACCCGCTTCGGCATGATGAATGGCGTCGGCCAACAGCGTGGTCAGAGGCAGCTGCTTTCCCCAGCTCGACGCTACGTTCAGCGCTTCATGCCAGCCGCCAATCGTGCCCGCCATGGTCAGAGCAGCTTTAGGGCCACGCTCGGGAATCTGCGTCTCACCGGCGTAGAAATCCGCATTGGCGAGGCCCGCTGCCGGGCCGCAGGCGTCTATGGCAACGGGGGCTTTGCCGGGCTCATGAATTAACCAAAAACCGTCGCCACCCAGGGCATTCATATGCGGATAAACCACCGCAATGGCCGCGGCGGCTGCCACCATGGCTTCCACCGCGTTGCCGCCCTGTTTCAACACATCTCGCCCGGCGCTAGCCGCCAGGTGATGTGGGGCGACGCAGCTGCCGCCGTAACTACGTTGGGTGTGAAGCATCTTAAATTCCTTTGTTATTGATCATGGTTACCAGCCAATGGCGTTCGGCAGCCAAGTGGCGATGCTGGGAAAAATAAACACCAGCGCAACGGCTAAAAACTGCAGCCCGATAAACGGCAGGGCGCCTTTGTAGATATCCAGCGTGGTGACCTCTTTGGGGGCCACGCCCTTGAGGAAAAACAGTGACCAGCCAAAGGGCGGGGTAAGAAACGAGGTTTGCAGCACCAACCCCACTAGAATGCCCAGCCATACCATATCGACGCCCATCTGAACGAAGAACGGTAAAAATAGTGGCAGGGCAATATAGCTGATCTCAATCCACTCGAGGAAGAAGCCCAGCACGAACATCAGCAATAGCATAAACAGCAGCGCGCCGAATTCACCGCCTGGCACCCAGTCAAACATCCGGGCGACAAGGTGCTCGCCACCCAGGCCACGAAACGCTAGCCCAAATACCTGCGCACTGATCAAGATAAAGAACACCATCGCCGAAATCACCAGCGTGGCCTTGGCGACCTCCTTGAGTAGCGTGAAGGTTAACCGCCCCGAGCAGGCGACAAACACCAGCGCCCCCAGTGCGCCCATTGCGGCGGCCTCGGTAGGGGCCGCAATGCCGCCAATAATCGAACCCAGCACAGCAAATACCAAACCCACCGGCGGGCCCACCACGGTGATCACTTTCATCAGCAGTTGGCGTCGCCCCATCGCTTTACGCTCCTCAATGGGGATGGGGGGCATCAGGTGAGGGTAGAGTTTGGCGATGACCAAAATGGCAATGATATACACCGCCGCGAGTGTTAGCCCCGGCACCATGGCGGCTGCAAACATCGTACCGACGGACTCGCCGAGTATTTCTGCCAGTAGAATGAGTACCAGGCTAGGCGGAATAATTTGCCCCAAGGTGCCGGACGCGCAGATCATCCCGGTGGCAAGGGTTTTGGGGTAGCCTCGGCGTAGCAGCGTCGGCAACGTGAGCAGGCCAAGGGTAACGATCGTGGCACCGACAATGCCGGTAGCCGCTCCCAAGAGCACACCTACCAAAATAATCGCCACGCCCATGCCGCCAGAGAGGCCGCCGAACAAATGGCCAATCACATCAATCAGCTCTTCGGCCAGCTTCGACTTCTCCAGCATCACGCCCATAAACACAAACAGCGGTATGGCCATAAAGGTGTAGTTGGTGACCACCCCATAAATACGCGATGGCAGTAGGTTAAACAACATCGGGCCAAAGCCGATATAACCAAAGAAAAAGGCCGTTGCCGCAATACTGATGCCCACCGGAATGCCGATCAGCAGAAACACAAAAAAAGCCACGATCATACCGATCGCTAGCCACTCATTAGGAGACATGCGTTATTCACCTCGTGTGGGCAGGGCAAACGCCTGGCGCAGTGCGTGGGCCAACCCTTGCAGCGCGAGAAGGACAAAACCGAACGGAATGAGCGATTTGAGCAGCCAGCGAAGGGGGAGGCCACCTGGGTTAGGCGATGCTTCGCCGCGGCCGAACGACTGGGCTATCCAGGGCAGCGTCAACCACGCGATATACAGCCCCATCACCAATAGCAATAGCCCGCCGATCACTTCAATCACGCGTTGCAACCCTACCGGAAAACGCTCATAGAAAACGTCGACGCGCACCTGCTCGCCCATCAACAGCAAATACGACATGCCAAACAGCGCGATAGGCGAGATCAAGTGCCACTGAAGCTCCTGCAGCCATACCGCACCAACGCTAAATACGTAGCGCATTAACACATCGCCAGCGACTAAACCGACTAGTACCACGCAGGTCCAGGCGGCGATCCAGCCAAATAGCCGAACCACCGCCTCAACTCCGTGGACAAAAAATGCCACGGTGCGCATATCAGGCTCCGATAATGTCGTTTAACCAGGCACGCTCACTAGCACCCGCCCAACGGTCGTGGTTGGCTTTAAACGCCATGTAACTATCGTGCACTTTGCGTACTAGCGGATCGGCGTTGGCCTCTGTCGCCAGAGTATCTTGAGTGGCTTCACGCAGCGCATCGACAACGGGGGCGGGAAGCATGCTGGCAGTGACGCCTTCGTTCTCGACCAGGTCAGTCATGGCTTCACCGTTAACGGCTTCGGACCAAGTGACGCTCTCTAGGCAGGCTGCCATACAGGCGGTTTTAACAATCATCTGCAGATCTTCCGGCAGGCTATCCCAGTGGGTTTTCGAGATCAGCAGTTCGCCCGTGGTGGAGGGTTCGTGCCAGCCAGTGGTGTGGTAGAACTTGGCGGCATTATGCAGACCCATACGGCGGTCTTGGTAAGGGCCTACGAACTCGGCTGCGTCAATCACGCCACGCTCCAGCGCTGGGAATATTTCGCCACCGGGCAGTACGCGGGCATCCACGCCAAGCGAGGAGTAAACCTGACCCGCCAAGCCAGGCACTCGCATGCGCAGGCCGTTTAGCTGACTAATGTCTTCAATGGGCTCGCGGAACCAGCCGGTCATCTGCACGCCGGTATTGTTCAGCGGGAAGGCCACCATGCCATAGGGCTCATATACTTCGTGCCATAGCTCCAGGCCGCCGCCGTGGTAAAGCCACGCCATATGGCCCATAAAGCTCATGCCAAACGGCACGGTAGTGAAGTACTGGGCCGCAAAGGTGGTGCCTGACCAGAAGTAGCTGTTAGCGGCGTTCATCTCAATCGTGCCGCTTTGAACGGCTTCGAAACCTTCAAAGGCTGGAATCAGCTCGCCGGAAGAGAAGTGCTGAATATTGAGGCGGCCACCGGACATGGCGTTGATTTTGGCGATCACATCCGTAGGGCTGCCTGGGCCTTCCACGTAAAAGGGCGAACCGGGGCTGTAGGCATTGGTCATGCGCCAGTTAAAGCTTTCTGCTGATTGGGCGCGAGCGATAGACGGCGCACCTAAGACTAAACCCGCGGTGGAGGAAACCGCGGCCGTAGTGAGAAACTTTCGACGGGATAAGGACATAGCACACCTCGTTGATTGGGAAGCAGGTCGGCAAAGGAACACAATGAGGTAGCAAGGGGTGTGCCATAAAAATCGATTTTATTATAAATAAAAGATTTTTAACGATTTTGTAGGTTGAGTCCAAAAGGTAGGCCACTAAGTTGATTAAGTGTTTGCACCTTAATGACGCCTAAATTTCGCTAAGAGCACTGCCAGCGTGCACCTTTGCTCTGTGCGGGCGAAACAGCGCTTTTCCCGGGTGACTGGGTTAAGGGCTGAGTTGAGGGCTGGTTTGAGGAATAGGTAGTTGAAAGCAGGCCAGTTAAGCGAGTGGGGCAGAGTGCTTGACAGCTCAATAAGGTCTGAGTAACATACGCGCCACCTCGACGAGGCAAGCAACGTCCCATTCGTCTAGTGGTCTAGGACACCGCCCTTTCACGGCGGTAACAGGGGTTCGAACCCCCTATGGGACGCCACTTATTCTTTTTCTTTCTAGAGCTAGAGTAAGCGGTCGTCAGGGTTATCGGAATGCGGGAATAGCTCAGTGGTAGAGCATCGCCTTGCCAAGGCGAGGGTCGGGAGTTCGAATCTCCTTTCCCGCTCCAATTAGGTGTGTGGTAAGTCAGGCGAGGTCGGGAGCTGGAACGCCAGCCCGGTCGAATCTCCTTTCCCGCTCCAAGTAGTTGAAGTAATTACAGTGTCCCATTCGTCTAGTGGTCTAGGACACCGCCCTTTCACGGCGGTAACAGGGGTTCGAACCCCCTATGGGACGCCACTTCCGATAAGTTAGGTAAAAAGCTTAGGCAAAAAGCTAAGCAAGTGTTCTATAAGCGGGAATAGCTCAGTGGTAGAGCATCGCCTTGCCAAGGCGAGGGTCGGGAGTTCGAATCTCCTTTCCCGCTCCAGTTTAGGTGTGTGGTTAGTCAGGCGAAGTCGGGTGCTGGAACGCCAGCCCGGTCGAATCTCCTTTCCCGCTCCAGTTTTAGGCGCCGGATTAAGTTGTTTTCCTGCTCCAATAAGTCCCATTCGTCTAGTGGCCTAGGACACCGCCCTTTCACGGCGGTAACAGGGGTTCGAACCCCCTATGGGACGCCATCTAGTGTTGCACATCGTTTTGTTTGCGTTGCGGGAATAGCTCAGTGGTAGAGCATCGCCTTGCCAAGGCGAGGGTCGGGAGTTCGAATCTCCTTTCCCGCTCCAATTTGGATGTGTGGTTAAGAGTATGGCCTTGCCAAGGCGAGGGTCGTGATCTGGTGCGCCAGCCCGGCGGAAGGCCGCCCCACCGAATCACCTTTCCCGCTCCAAGTGCTTCTAGTTTTAATTTGTTTATCCCTCTGTATCCCTGATGCGTTGGCTACTGGCTGGGCGTCATTTTTTGCGTGTCTGACGGTTGGTGGTCTTTATCACCTTGAAAAAAGTCGTTTGCGCCCTAATGTTTTACCTTCTCTTCTTATTTTGCTGACAGGACATGTTCATGGCCGAACCGGCATTGTCGATCCGTGGCCTTACCAAAGTGTATGGCAACGACTTTCAGGCGCTCAAAGGTATTGATCTCGACGTCCAGCAGGGCGATTTTTTTGCTTTGTTGGGCCCCAATGGGGCCGGTAAGTCCACCACGTTAGGCGTGGTCTGCTCGCTGGTGCAAAAAACTGCGGGCCAAGTGTCCATCTTTGGCATCGATGTTGATAAAGACTTCGCCAAGGCTAAATACCAGCTAGGTGTGGTGCCTCAGGAGTTCAATTTCAACCAGTTCGAAAAGGTGCTCGATATCGTGCTGGCCCAAGCGGGCTATTACGGCATGACCAGTCGCGAAGCCTTGCCTCGTGCTAAACAGCTGCTGACCGACCTTGGCCTATGGGAAAAGCGCAACGGCAGCGCGCGCATGCTCTCCGGTGGCATGAAGCGCCGCCTGATGATTGCCCGGGCGCTGATGCATCGCCCCAAGCTGCTGATTCTCGATGAGCCAACCGCGGGGGTGGATATCGAGCTGCGGCGTAGCATGTGGGAGTACATGCGGCGGATCAACCAGGATGAAGGCACCACCATCATTCTGACGACGCACTACCTGGAAGAGGCCGAGAGTCTCTGTCGCAATGTGGCGATCATCAATAATGGCGACATTGTGCGCAATACCAGCGTGCGGGAGCTACTGGCCGAGCTTGATACCGAGACCTTCCTGATCGATTTGGCTGAGCCAATCGCAGAAGTGCCCCACATCGAAGGGTTTGAATTGCACCAGATAGAGCCCACCCAGCTTTCTCTGCTGGTTCATCGTGGGCAGCGCTTGAACGATGTGTTCAAAGCGTTGAGTGAGCAGGGTATCGAAGTAGTATCCATGCGTAACCGGGCCAATCGCCTGGAGGAGATGTTTGTGTCGATGGTAGAAGGTAGCGGCCAAAGGGCGATAGACCAGCGCGTCGAGAAGAAGGAGGAGCGCGTATGAACGCTACGCAAACATTGATCGCGCTATGGACGCTGGTGCTCAAAGAGATCAAGCGCTTCACGCGCATTTGGCCGCAAACGCTGCTGCCACCTTCGATCACCATGGCGATGTACTTCATCATTTTTGGTAACCTGATCGGCTCCCGGATTGGGGATATGGATGGCTTCAGCTACATGGACTTTATCGTCCCGGGGCTGATCATGATGTCGGTGATTACCAACAGCTACTCCAACGTGGCTTCGAGCTTTTTTTCGAACAAGTTTCAGCGTTCGATTGAAGAGATGATGGTCTCGCCAATGCCCAACTGGGTGATTTTGGCCGGCTTTATTCTGGGTGGTATGGCGCGCGGGCTGGGCGTTGGGTTGATCGTCACCGTCGTTTCGCTGTTCTTTACGCGTTTGACCATGGAGCATCCACTGCTCACGGTATTAGTGGTGGTGCTCACCTCGGCACTGTTCTCCATTGGTGGCTTTATCAACGCCTTGCTGGCGAACAAGTTCGATGACATTTCTATCGTGCCGACCTTTATTCTCACGCCGCTGACTTATCTGGGTGGGGTGTTTTACTCTATCTCGATGCTGCCAGACTTCTGGCAGGGCGTTTCCATGCTCAACCCCATTCTGTACATGGTCAACGTCTTCCGCTACGGCTTTCTGGGTGTCTCGGATATCCCCGTTGGTTGGGCACTGACTGCTATTTTCGCCTTTATCATCGTGTTATTTGTGGTGGCGTTAACCATGCTAGAGCGTGGTAAAGGTATTCGCAGCTAGTGGTCACACAGCACAGTAATAGAGAGTAATTATTAATGGCGCATCGTCCAGACACGTTAGAACACGCCCCCCTGGGGCGTGACTCCGCTTACCCTGAGCATTACGACGCGGGGCTTCTCTACCCTATCCCCCGGGCGGCCAACCGGGCGCCACTGGGTATTGATGAGGGCGTTTTACCGTTTGTGGGCGAAGATGAGTGGCACGCCTTTGAAGTCTCCTGGCTGAATAGCCGCGGCAAGCCCATTGTCGCCGTGGCGCGCTTTCGATTACCCGCAAGCTCGCCCAACCTGATTGAATCCAAATCGTGGAAGCTCTACCTCAACAGCTTTAATCAATCCCGGTTTTATAGCCGTCAGGAAGTGATGGAAACGATGGCCAATGACCTTGCCGTGGCGGCGGGGGCTGAGGTGAGTGTCGAGCTGTTTGATGTGGATGCCTCAGAGCTTTCACCACAGCAGTTGCCGGGTGAATGCTTGGACGATTTGGATATTGCCATCAACGATTATACGCCAAGCAGCGCACATCTCTCGGTAGGGGACGAGATCGTCGAAGAGACCCTCTATTCCCATCTGCTGAAATCTAACTGCCCCGTCACCGGCCAGCCGGATTGGGGAAGCGTGTTGATTCGCTACCAAGGGCCCAAAATCGATCGCGAAGGGTTACTGCGTTACCTGATTGGGTTTCGTCAACATCAGGATTTTCACGAACATTGCGTTGAGCACATCTTCACCGACCTAATGACCCATGCAAAACCAACGCAACTGCTGGTGCTGGCGCGTTACGTGCGTCGTGGTGGATTGGACATTAGCCCCTGGCGCGCAACGCCTGGCCTAACGCCTCCCACGCCGCTGCGCCTAGCAAGGCAGTAAACGGCAATGTTATAAGTGACAATGTTATAAATGACGATGCTATAAATGACGATGCTATCAATGGCGGTACTCAGTAGCCCACCGATTGGATTTGGAGTTATTAATGGACGCACTCACGCTACTTCACGAACGCAGCTCGATGGGCAAGCTGATTGAGCCAGCGCCTAGCAGCGAACAGCTAAGCGACATCTATCAAGCCGCTTTGCGGGCGCCTGACCATAAAGAGCTGCGCCCCTGGCGCTTTATAGAGTTCAGCGGGGAAGGGCGTGAGCGCCTGGGCGAACTATTTGCCGAGGCGGAGTTCCAGGAAAATCCTAGCGCCGACGACGATACGCTCAACTCAGCGCGCAAAAAGCCGCTGCGGGCGCCGATGATTATCGCCGTGATTGCCAAGGTCACGCCTGGACTCGAAAAAGTGCCCAAAATGGAGCAAGTAATTTCCGCTGGCTGCGCCGCCCACGGTATTCTGCTCGCCGCCCATGCGCTGGGTCTTGGCGCCATGTGGCGCAGTGGCAAGTACGCGTTTGACCCGGTGGTACGCAAAGGATTAAGCCTGGATGAAGAAGATGAAGTCGTCGCCTTTATCTACTTGGGCACCTTGGGCGGACGGCATAAGCCCGTGGCACAACATAACGTTGCTGACTTTGTGGAGCGTTGGGACTAGCTATGAATCTGCCCCGTAAGCCAGGCATCCCGCACCCACGTCTGCCACTACCGGAAGGCCAGCAGGAAGACTTAGCAGTCTTTCAGCAGTGGCTGAGTGACGCCATTCCCATGGTGAGTTCGCTAGGCATTAGCGAAATGTCGCGCCAAAGCGATCAGCTGACCTGGCAGTTAGCGCTGGAGCCTAGCCTTAACGACAAAGGCACCGGGTTTGGTGGGGCGCTATCCGCGCAAACCACGTTACAAGGCTGGTGTTGGGTCACCTTATGGCTGCGCGAACAGGGCATCGCCCGCGATGTGGTGGTTGCCGAGGCCACCCAACGCTTTCTAGCACCGGTCACCGATAATTACCGTTTGGTGTGCACACCTGCTGAACCTGAAGGCTCCTCTCAACTAGCCCAGCAGCTTGAGGAGCGTGGGAAAGGGCGCATTGCGTTAACCCATCAGCTTTATTGTGGCGAGACGCTTTGTCTGGAAGCCAGTGGCAATTACGCGGTGTTGCCGTCACGCTAACCGAAGCGGTAATCGACCTGAAAAGGCTTGCTATTTCGAGGCTTAGCCCATAGTATGTGCGCCGTTCTGTCGCGAAAGGTAAAGCCTTTCTACAGCGCCAAAACGCGGAGGGGTGTCCGAGTGGTCGAAGGAGCACGCCTGGAAAGTGTGTAAGCCGCAAGGCTTCGAGGGTTCGAATCCCTCCCCCTCCGCCAGAATGCTTCAAAGAAGCCCGCTACTAGCGGGCTTTTTTCGTCTGTACTTTGCATAATCAATAACTTACGTTCGCATAGTGTTTTATCGGGTTGCACAGCATCGCACACAAGCGCAAAATCTATGTTGGGTGAGATGTTGGGTAAGGAGTTGGGGTCCCGCTATGCCAAGACAAACGAAGCCGTTAACCGCGCTGGAAGTGAAGCGAATCACACAGCGGGGCCTTTACGCCGCTGGTGAAGTGCCTGGTCTATATCTTCAGGTCGCAAAGACTGGCACCCGGTCGTGGGTGTTGCGTTACGCCACTGGTGAAACGCGATTAGCTGAATCTGGCAAGCCGTTCAAAGTACGTCGTGATATGGGGCTAGGCAGCTACCCTGGCGTTACGCTGGCACAAGCCCGCGATAAGGCTCGCGTTATTCGTGAAAAGCTGGATGCCGGTATCGATCCGGTTGCCGAACGAAAAGCCGCCGGTCAATCACGCCGCGCTGCTGAGCTGGCGCTAATCACCTTCACGGATGCGGCCGCCGCTGTTATCAAGATTAAGCAAGCAGAGAGCCGCAACAGCAAACATGGCAAGCAGTGGCAGGCCACGCTCGAAACCTACGCTTTCCCTACCTTGGGCAAGATGGCCGTTTCAGATATTGAGTTGGTCCACATCAAGCAAGTGCTGCAGCCGATCTGGGAAACCAAAACGGAAACCGCTACCCGCGTTAGGCAGCGCATTGAAGCCGTGTTGAGCTGGTCAACCGTCAATGGCCACCGCAGCGGCGATAACCCGGCACGCTGGAAAGGCAACCTTGACACCATACTGCCCGCGCCCTCCAAAGTAGCGAAGGTGGAACATCACCGCGCCATGCCGATCGATACCATGCCGGCGTTCTGGCAATCCCTTGAGAAGCGTGCCGGGGATGCGGCCAAATGCCTAGCATTCACGATCTTGACCGGCTGCCGATCTGGTGAAGCCCGTGGGGCACGCTGGCATGAAATCGAGCTGAGTAACGCCACCTGGGTAATTCCAGCCGAGCGAATGAAGGCAGGTAAGGAGCATCGCGTTCCGTTATCCGCTCCAGCATTGGAATTGCTCAAAGCACAGCCCCAGACGCGGGAATATGTCTTTCTAAGCCCGCAAGGCAAGATGCTGTCTGATGCGGCCATGACCGCATTACTCCGCCGTATGAATGAGGATCACCGATCAACGGTTCACGGCTTCCGGTCAACGTTCCGGGATTGGATGGCAGAGCGCACCGGCACCCCTCACGAAGTAGCAGAGGCAGCGCTGGCGCATAGCATCCGCAACAGCACAGAGGCCGCTTACCGCCGTAGCGACCTTTACGCCAAACGGGTTCGTGTTATGGATCAATGGGCTGCTTTCGTTACCACCCCGCCGCAGGCTGGCGCTGATAATGTTGCACCTATCCGGGGGCAGGTATGACTTTGCGCGAAAGCGAGTTATTGAGTGTTATCAAAGGCTGGCGCTCGCCACCGGATGACCCCTTGCGGCTGGCGAAGGCGATAGAATCGGAGTGCAGAATGGTGGAGCAATTTCCGCCCGACCCCATCACTGCCAGCGAGTGGATAGCCTCAATTGACAAATTCGTTAATGCAATCACTCGTGCCCGTGATTCTCTGCCTTCCTCTGCATTGACCATGCTGCGCCAGCATATGGCGCTGAATGAGCGACGCTTCATCGACTCCGAGCCTATTGGCGATATTCTCGACGCAATGCTGGATGCGACTATTGACTTGAGAAAAGATACCCCGCCTGAGTATGCCCGCGCCCGGCCGGAACTTGCCAAGGTGTATGGCGCTGCGCGTACTTGCGTAAAACATGGTATTAAAGTAAGCGCCAGCGAGCGGTCTCGGTTTATGAGTATCGTCAGAGTTATTGTGCCTGAACGCTCCGATCACCGCGCCTTGGTGCGTCAGGCGAAAGAGGGGGTGGATTTTCCAATAAATTCCTGAAAAACCACCCCTCCCATGCTATCCGCTTATTCCACCATGCTTTACCCCGTTACCCACAACGACGAGGTAAAACAGCATGGCCGCCAAAATGAAACCACAGACCACTCCGAAGCCTGGCAATGAATTCCTAAGCGCTGAGCAAGCGGCTAACCGCTATGGCGTTCACCGCGCCAGCATTTACCGTTGGGCAAAAGAAAGCGACTTCCCGGCACCGATCAAGCTAGGCCCAAACGTCACGCGTTGGGCATTGGGAGACCTCGAAGCGTGGGAGCAATCTCAGCGGGAGGCGTGCTAATGCTTGCCAATGCGACGCTATGCGTTTACGCTTGTGGTGCTGGCGCAAAATCGTCAGCCGGGCGTGGAAACCCGAGTTCACAAAGGCGCACAAGCGCCCCCTATGACGGCGCTATTTTTATGCCCGTCAGTTATGGCGGTCGTGCGTGGGACGCTTTCGAGCGTGCCGGTTTCCTTTGTGACCGGTTTTCCACCCCGCGTACGGTCGCCACCCAATCCCGTGGAAAGGATCGTGGCGACTCCAAACACAAAGGAGTCTCACCAATGACGGCATCATTCCGCCTATCCAATCTGATTACCCGCAGCCTGTCAGGCCGCGCCGCTGCCCATCGTGCCATGGCCAAAAGCGCCTTGTTTGCCGATAGCAGCGCCAGCACCCGCCTTAAGCGATACAACCACCACATTGAAAAAGCCGAGCGGCTAGAAGCCTGCGCCCTAGACAATGCCAAGCGCAGTGTTGGGGGTGCCGTATGAGCCGCATTAAGCTCCAGCTCAACAAGCTAGAAGACCTGCTAGGCAACATTAGCGGCCTTACTGACATCATTCAGCAAGACTTATGCCGCAAAGGCAGCGAGGGCGAAACAGTTACCCTCAATGATAATCACATTGGCCACCTACTTTCCGCCATTGATGAGCTTGCCACCCGTGGTTATTCCGCCCTCGATGCTATCGATCAAGCCTCGCAAGGGCAGGGGGTGACGTCATGAATCCCACCCAGATCCACGCCGAGAGTGTTCAAGACATTATGTCCGCCATTTATGGCTTAGCGGGCATGTTAGAGCAAGATGGCAGTAGCGAGGACAGCGAAGATACAGGGCTGGCGCTTGGGCGCTTTCAAAGGGGATGTATGGCCACATCTATTAAGCACTTGGCCGAGCGCGCCGCTCATCTAGCTGAAATCATCGAGGAGCAAGGGGCCAGCAAGGCAGGAGGCAGTCATGCAAATTAATTGGCTATTCCTAACCGGCATCCTTCGGACAATGCGAGACGAGGCCGCAGCCGCCGAACGCCGCGAAGAGGAAATAAACCCCGCCGCGCTGGTTCAGTTTGCTCAGATGATTGAAGACGCTTTGCAAAAAAGTGGTGCCGCCATGACTGAGCAAATAAAAAGGCCCGGCCCTGAGGGGAGCCGAGCCATTCTTAAACCGCCATCTTGCGCCGTTAAATCTACCACTCAGCAAAGCATGGTGCTAGAAGTTTTGCGCCAGCACCCCGCAAGCGCCTTTGAGTTGCAACACTTGCTTCCCCTGGCAGATGCCCGCGCCGTGGTGCGCGATCTAAAAGCGAAAGGGTATGTCATCGACAAGATCCCGGCGCCCAACCCAAACCAGAATGCTCGCTGCAAGACGATACAGCGTTATCGCCTTAACGAAGCGCATTGATTTATCAACGGGCCTCAGGGTGAGGCTCGTCTGGTCTGGAGGACGCCATGCCCAGGAAGAAAAAGCGCGACAGCGTGGCAACAACTGGCGGCTTTCTCGCTATGCCCAAGCTGTTAATGGAACATCGCGATTTTCGAGAGCTGTCTCCATCTGCGTTAAAAGTGCTGATGGTGCTGGGGAGCCAGTACGATGGGTTCAATAACGGCGATCTGTCCGCCACGCATTCAATGATGGAGGACTGGGGAGGCATGGCCAAGGCAACACTAGCCAAGTCACTGCGCGAGCTCCAAGAGCGTCAGTTGATCGTAAAAACGCGGGATAACCGCTACGGCAGAGAGGGGGCCCGCTGTGCGCTGTTTGCCCTTGCTTGGCTCGCCATCCATGACTGCCCAGGCAAAGGCCTGGATACGCCGCCTAGTATTGTGGCTAGACGCAAGTTATCGAAAGCGTGAACCGCCTTAGAATCCCACCAAGCGTGGGATTTTTTTTATCTCTTCGCGGGTTATTGAACAATCATTCGATTTAGACCGCGTTCAAAAATTGGACCCTATAGGGCTAAAAAATGAACCCTTATTTATAAAGCGCCCATATAGCGAGAAATAAGGGTCTAAAAATTGAACCCTTAACGCCTTATTTCGATTTTTACCGGGTTCAAAAAATGGACACCCTTCTAGAGTTACCAAGTCAGCACGCTATTAGCACAGGGTACGACAGAGAGAGTGACAGAGAGAGAAGCCGCTGGCGCTGACTTGCCCTAACCACTGCCAGCGGGAAATAACGGCACAACTTGCGACAGTTAGCGTCATTAGATCACAACTCACGCAAGGAACAGGTAATGGGTCTCTGTCGAAGCACAAGCCTTATTCATCGAGCCGACTTGCTGGCTTCCTGCTACCGGATGGCAGGCCACTTAGTAATGATGGAGGGGGCGGGGCTTGGAGGATGGATGCTGGTCTGGCAAAACCCACGCCCAGCCCGAGGAGGAGTCGCCTATCCAGGCACGGTCTCAAAGTGTACGACCTCGGTTGCCTGGCATGCGGTTATAGCTATGGGGGGCGTGGCCGCCGAGATCTTTCAGCGGGGGCAGTGGGTCGATGCCGACACACTCCTTGAGGAGTCAAAGGAGAGCTTTGGCCCGCCTGCTAGCGTTGCTGAAGCTGCGCCGGACTGGTCAGCCTTTACGCTTGATGAGGTGGTAATGCGTTGGTCTGACATCGAGTCGTATGCGCAAGAGGCGGCTGAACAGTGGGTCAACCCGCTGGCGCTTGAGCATTTCCGTATCGATCGTATATTTCCTGAGGGAGGGCAGAGCGTGCCCGACCACTTCCAGTCAGCGTGCGTACCAGGGCAGCTTACCCGCGCTGCCTTGGTACAGTCTGGGGATGCTGCTTACCACATCCCCAGCGAATACCGCGCATAGCATCTCGCGCCGTTGCTGACTTGCAGCGGCGCTCTTACCTTTCAGAACTTTTTAGGTACTCCCGGCGGGGGTGGCGCCTGCGGGTAGAACGAGTCGCGGAAATTTGTGTGAGCGAGGGAGCTGGAATCAAGTCCTACTACTACTTATTGGCGTGGCCACCAGGATGGAATAAGCATGGCAAAGGGTCGTGAAGTCAATCGCATAGAGTTAGCTGAGATTTTTGGTGTTGCTAGAACAACTGTTGACGCTTGGGTTAGGCGGGGGTGCCCGGGATCGCCGTCCAGAGGGCGGGGCCGAGAGAGGCGTTTTAATACGCGGGATGTTTCCGAATGGCTCCGTGATCAGGCGCGAGCCGATGCTGAAAGCGACGAGCCCCTAGACGAGTACGCGCTCAAGCTTCGCAAGTTGGCAGCGGAGACGACACAGGCAGAACTGGAGCTCGCCGTTTCTCTTCGACAGGTCGCGCCTATCGATGAGTTCGAACGGGCGCGGGCACTCGAAAACGCCACTATCCGCGCTAACGTGATGAACGTGCCTAGCCGAGTGATCAGCCTGTTAATCGGTGAGACCAACGAAGCGCGCTTCAAGGAGGTGTTGGCCGCTGAGCTGGTCCAGGCGCTGGAGTCAGCCGCCGAAGCCGACATAGAGCTAGATGACGAAGAGGGTGATGGTGGCCACGATTGAGCAGCAAAGCATTTCAGTGCCCGCGCCGAAAAAAACAATAACTACCGCCAGCGGAAATAATCGGCACAACTTGCAACACTTAGCGTCATCAAGTCACAGATCACGCAAGGGGTAGGAAATGGAAGAATTTGAGGAAATGTTAGTGGCAGCCCGTAACGCTATGCCGGGAAACATCCGAATAGCTGGCCAGGGAACCGATCAAGAGCGTTATCAGACCGTGCCGGGAATGTCTCGCGTAGCGGGTATTAATGGCAGCATGTCGCTTCGCCAAATGCTCCCGCAACTGCCCGGCACTGAAGGCCGGACATATAACATTCCGGCAGGATCTACCGTATCCATGGAGGCATCACTGCTAAACCGTTCTCGGGTCGCTCAGGCTGGCGCTCGGTTGATTCCTATCAGAATGCCACCCCCGCCGGACAATGCGCCAGCCGGTGCGTTCTATACTCGCCCAGGGTCATTCACCATACTAGAGCCGGCAAATTTTGTAGCAGCCGATGACGCTACCCCCGCGATAGCTCAGTCACTACCCTTCCAAGAGGCGCCCATCGACCTTGGGCAGATGCGGACCCGCGCTGTACGCTTCGATATGTCACGCCGCGAGCAGAAAGGCTTGAGCGACTCAGAGCTGAGCGCAAGAATCATGACCTCTATCATCCATGGTTTAGCGAATCTCGTTGACCAGGAGCTGCTGGACGAAATCGACGCCGCCGACATGTTAACCCCATTCTCATTATCTGATGCCGCGGCGTCCGGAGTAAGATTTGATGAGCTGCGGGCTTTGGTGGGGACTGCTGGCGCTGGCGCCCAGGTGGATAATGGGCGACTAAACGTTGCAGGCGTCCCCGCTGAACTCACTGCGGAAACTGCGTCCACTTTTGTTGGCTCCTTTGATCGCTCCGCTATTGCCGTCATGGACGATCTGCGTTTAATCGTTGAACGTAAGGGCGCCAATGGCCGCCTTCTGGTGACGTGCTGGGTGGATCTGCTGCCGCTGCTACCGGATGACACCTATTTCTGGGTAGTCAACTAATGCTTGCGCTCTTTCTGGGTAGCCAACTAATGGTTTCACTATTTCAAGGCCGCCGCCGGGCACTACCGCCTGAGCTGGTGGCTTTTATCGAAGCTGCTGACGTGGTCTTTCGCAGCCAAGACGATGAGGCAGGCCCGCGCCCTTTGATATGGAATCTGATCGAGTCTCGCCCTCTTTATGCCGACGAACCCGACAGGCTGCGTGAGCGAATCGCAAAACACTTTAAGTTGAGTGAAAAGCAGATGCGCCGTGCGATCACGCTGATTAACGCCCGGGTAGCGGATCGGCAAAGAGGGGGAGCGCGGACTCACGCCTTAGATGGTCTCGACAATAAGCCACGCCGTACGTGGGTTAATTCATGGAGCTCAGACCCTTGGGACATTTAAAGCATGATAATAGTCGGCAGCGGGTAGCAACTACACTGCCGCGTGATCTTCTTGAGCGGGTACACGCTGAGCGGGCCCGCATTGCCACAGAAACCGGTTGTAAGCCTTCGCTGGCCAAAGTGTTAGCGGCTGCCGTGGATCGCGGCCTACCTAGATAATTGTCGCGCAGGGGATTAGACGGCGAGTGCCCCTTTTTTCGAAAAACCCCGTCAGCCGACAGGTGCAGAGGTCCTTCTCAAGCGCCGTGGTCGGCCCTTATTTTTTGATGCTGCGTTCTGGCCTGGTGCGCAGCTTCAAGCCCTCATCACCCAGCCGGGGGCGCGTTGCTTTAGCCAGGCTCCTTTATGTTTGTGGAGATACCGCGTGCCAACTCGACCACCTCCGCTCTTATTTCCCTCCGCTCTTGATCCGCTCGCATACGTTATCGGCTTTGGTAAATGCGTAATGCTGGCGCGATTAACCTCCGATCGCCCGCTTCACTTCCCGCCTATTCGCTGTCTTGATGAGAACCACTGGCTGGCGGCTGTGCTGGGAATTGACGATGCCACGGAAGCCTGCAAAGTGATGGCAGGCCGCCTATGGGCTCCACCCTCAGCCCGTGATTTGCTGCGCCCAATCAACGCCAGAATGGTGCTCGAGTATTGCGATATTGCCTCACCCATCCCAGAGATAGCAGAACTGACAGATATGACGCCGCGCAAGGTTCATCTGCTGCTTTCGGCAGTAGCTGTGTGGTACAAAACCGGCGATCTGGAAGCAGCCGCCGATTTAGCAGAAGAGAGCCAGTGGTTTATGTCGCTATTGCTCAATAAGAAGTGCTGACTTAAGCGCTCCGCGTGCGCGTGGGAGGATGGTAGAGACCTCACCCCTTGATTCAGGGGGTCAGGAAGCGCCCCGCGTGCGCGTGGGGGATGGGCATTCAATCAGCGGAATTTTCCGCCGATTTACAAAGCGCTCCGCGTGCGCGTAGACGAGGAGGGGTGGAGCTGATAGCGAAATTCCGCTATCGGTCGATGCGCTTTTCTGTGCATCCCGTCCCGGGTGCGCGATACCGGAATATCTGGTAACGCTGTCACCAATTTAGAGACACTGTCTCTAAGCTAGAGACAGCATCCGAGCTAGGGCATGTTGCCCTGACTTAGGCATAACTGGCTTCACTCAAGCCAAACCGGACTTGCCCGCGTAGGCGTACAAGTGACTCACAATCACTTGTAAAAACTAGCCGCGTGCGCGTGGGCGATGCCTTTCCCTCAGTCTGAGTAAAAGCAAAGTGACTCAGAGTCACTTTTAAGCGGTGTCCGAAAATCGGACTTCGGTAAAGGTGGGATTAAAACACTTTAAAGCGGCGGGCGACCGTCGCATCAAAGCGCATCCAAGCGCCTTTATTTATGTTGGGCGAGATGTTGGGTAATAATAAAAATGCATTGTAACTATTTGAATTTAATAAGTCGTAAGCGGACTCCCCCTCCGCCACAGAATTTAGATTAAGCCGCTGATTTTCAGCGGCTTTTTCTTTTCCTGAAAGATATTGACCCACACAGAGCAGCTGGTTTCCATGGGCTCGCTCAATATGCCGCTGGACAATATGTATCTCTACGGCATCACGATCCTCCTCCAAGACCAGGCTCTGTCCCTAATGCCAGGCAGTTGAGCCTATTCCTTATAAGTTGACCATGAGACCTTCCCATGTCAGGCACACTGACTCGGTAAGATCCATGCAGTTCAGCGACGCCATTGATGCCATCGCCAAGGCAGCCCCTATGATTTCTCCAGTCTCTCCGAAGTACTCTCTCCGAAGTGCTCTCTCCCGAACTGATCGACACCTGTCTTGAAGAAGCCAGCGTGGCCACAATGTGCAAGCGACGCCTGCCTCCTTACTTGCTGCTGACTCATCTTTTTCCTATGTAGAGTTATTTTGCATGCTCCTGATATTACTTAGGGCTGCGGTGAGTATCTTGATCTCTCGAGTTCCACCCTTCGCGGGTGGACACTGACAACAAGCTGCGTAAAGCGACGGTTACCGCGGGAGAGCTTTGGCGCGCTGGTCGCGGACCGGCTAATCTTCAATATGGATCGGTGTGCCAGGGCGTGTTCGTCGCTGGGAGGAGCCATGCCGTTACGTGACCCGCATCGCCTGGAAATTCCTTTCGGTCGCTTCGAGCGTCGCTTGGGGCTGTCGGCAGTTACTTTTCGCCTGCATAAGCGGGAATGGTGTGATGGTTGCCTTTACCTGGGCGTTCGTCTTACCTGATGGAGGGGGAGACTATGAGCGAGGCATATACTCAGCCGAGTTCGACTTCGCACGAAGCCGGTATCAAGATGCCGGAGGACGTGCTGATACTCCTGCCTGTTCGTAACCTGGTCCTATTCCCGGCGTTGGTACTGCCGATTACTGTGGGTCGACCCAAGTCCCTGGCAGGTATCGAGGAGGCGCTGAAAAATGATCGTCCGGTGGGCGTCATACTGCAGAGGAATCCCGACGCCGTCGATCCTGGGCCTTCTGACCTCTATCGGGTCGGCACCGTGGCCAATATCCTTCGCTTCGTGTCGAGCGAGGAGGGCAGACACCAACTAGTCTGCCAGGGCCAGACGCGTTTCCGGATACTGGACTTCATCGATGGGTATCCCTTTTTACTGGCGAGAGTGGAACTGATCCGAGCGCGAGAGGGGCGTAGTCCGGATGTCGAGGCGCGGTTGTTGACGCTGCGCAAACGGGCCCTTGAGGCACTTCATCTGTTGCCGCAGATCCCTGACGAGTTGATCCGTGCGGTGCGGGCCATCGATCAACCCGGCCTGATGGCCGACACCATCGCCGGTTACTTGGATCTTTTGCCCGATGAGAAGCAAGAGATTCTGGAGCTCACTGATCTCAAGGCGCGGATGGACAAGGTGCTAGCGCGCCTCGACTATCGAGTGGAGGTGCTCAAGCTGTCGCAGAAGATCAGCGAGCGCACCCATGAGACCATGACTGAGCGTCAGCGTGAGGCAGTGCTGCGCGAGCAACTGCGATCTATCCAGCAGGAACTTGGCGAGGGAGACGAGAAAGCCGAGGAGATCCGCGAACTGGAAGAGCGCATCAACAGTGCTGGCATGCCCGAGGAGGTAGAAACCTTTGCCCGCAAGGAGCTCAAGCGTCTTGAGCGCATGCCTGAGGGCGCCGGGGAGTACTCCATGGCGCGCACCTTCATGGAGTGGTTGCTGGAGCTACCCTGGTCGAAACTTAGCGAGGAACACCTCGATATTGCCCGCGCTCGGGAGGTTCTAGATGCCGATCACTACGGCCTCGAGCGTATCAAGAAGCGCATTATCGAGCATCTGGCGGTTCACAAGCTCAACCCGGAGGGCAAGAGTCCGATCCTGTGCTTTGTCGGCCCGCCGGGGGTTGGCAAGACCTCGCTGGGGCAGAGTATCGCGAGGGCCATGGGCCGCGAGTTTGTGCGTGCAAGCCTTGGCGGAGTCCACGACGAGGCCGAGATCCGCGGCCACCGACGCACCTACATCGGTGCGCTGCCGGGCAATATCATCCAGGGACTGCGCAAGGCCGGTACTCGCAACCCGGTGTTCATGCTGGACGAAATGGACAAGCTCGGCGCCGGTATCCAGGGGGATCCTTCGGCGGCGCTGCTCGAAGTGCTTGATCCGGCGCAGAATAGTGCCTTTCGGGATAACTACCTCGGCGTGCCTTTCGACCTCAGTCGGGTAATGTTCATCGGTACTGCCAACGTGCTCGACCAGATTCCTGGCCCGTTGCGTGACCGGATGGAGGTTATCGAGCTAGCCGGCTATACGGAAGACGAGAAGGTCGAGATTGCTCGGCGATATCTTGTGCCACTCCAGTGCGCGGCCGCAGGACTCTCCGAGGAGCAGTTGACACTCTCCGATGCCGCCTTGCATGCCATCGTGGCGGACTACACCCGCGAAGCGGGGGTGCGCCAGCTCGAGCGGCTGATCGGCCAGGTAGTGCGAC
Organism: Halomonas sp. NYA30; assembly: GCF_976980765.1. Classification (NCBI taxonomy): domain Bacteria; kingdom Pseudomonadati; phylum Pseudomonadota; class Gammaproteobacteria; order Oceanospirillales; family Halomonadaceae; genus Halomonas; species Halomonas sp. NYA30. Next base: position 1,296,018 of record NZ_OZ334477.1, read on the forward strand.
ACGTAGCCGTGCGCATTGCAGAAGGTGCCCTGGAGCGAGCAGATGTGGATACCGTAGACCTGACGGAGTCCCTTGGCCCACCGCGTTTCGAGAACGAGATGGCGATGCGCACCAGCGTGCCTGGTGTCGCCACGGGCTTGGCCTGGACCCCAGTGGGTGGCGATATCCTCTTCATCGAGGCGAGCCAATCACCGGGTAACGGACGGCTGATTCTCACTGGCCAGCTCGGCGAGGTGATGAAGGAGAGCGCCCAGGCGGCCTTGAGTCTGATCAAGGCCCATGCCGACGAACTGGGTCTGGAGGCCCGGCGCCTGGCCAGGACCGACATCCATGTCCATGTTCCGGCAGGAGCGATCCCTAAGGATGGCCCCAGTGCCGGTACGGCCATCTATACGGCGTTGGTTTCGCTGCTAAGTGGTCGCTGCGTCCGTGAGGATGTCGCCATGACCGGGGAGATCACCCTGCGGGGTCTGGTGCTGCCTGTGGGCGGCATCAAGGAGAAGGTACTCGCGGCCCAACGGGCCGGCATCCACACCGTGCTGCTGCCAGCACGCAACCGCAAGGACTGGGAGGAGATTCCTGAGAAGACCCGTGAACGTCTAACCTTCCATTGGATCGAGCATGTCGAGGACGCTACACGGCTGGCGCTATGCGATGCGGGCTCCTCAACAGTCACCACACCCAAGGAATCCTGACGGCTGGCTCGTCCGTAAGCGTCGGTATACCTGGGGTGGCGAGGGGGGTGAAGCCCCGTTTGCAGTTTGGCATGTACTCGAGAATGGCCAGCGCCATTGTCGAGTCTTGCCATGGGGAAAAGGTGTCATAAACCTTGATCCGCGTCATGGCTGTCCGACGGGACTCTCCTATACTTTTTCATGTGATCGTATTGGTGGATCGCACATCTCCTGTGGGGCCGGGGAATTCGGCCTCATTGGATTTTTTCCGCCTTTCCCGTGAGGTGACTCATCATGACCAACAATAAATTCAAGGAGGCTTCTCCTTCCGCCACACAGCCCGCCACAATCACCGAAGCTGAGGCTCCGACGTCACGCTACCCGAGCCCTTTCCGGGAGCTGGATCGCATGTTCGACAGCCTTCTGGATCGGGATTGGATGCACCCCCTGCGCTGGGATCGTCTGTCTGCCCTTGCGCCGCGTCTACCCAGAGTCGATGTTCTCGACAGGGATACTGAAGTAGTGGTTCGCGCCGAACTTCCCGGTATCGAGCGTGAGGATCTCGATGTCTCGGTAACTGAAAGGGCGGTGACCATCAAGGGGGAGAGTCACAAGGAATCTCGTGAGGAGGAAGGCGAGTACTATCGCTGTGAGATCTCTAGTGGCAGCGTACTGCGTACAGTGGATCTACCTTGCGATATTGATGCCAACAAGGCAGAGGCCAGCTTCCGAAACGGCGTACTGGAACTGACCCTGCCCAAGGCCAAAGAGGCGCACCGTCGCAAGCTGGACATCAAGAGTTAAACATCATGGCGTGAGAGGCGCGGGAATATCGCTTCCCGCGCCGTACGCCGAGGACTTCATCATGAAGATGACCGGGGTATTAGTTTCGGATCAGACGAGTGCTCGCCTGTTCACGATCAATCTGCCGAAAGCCCCATTTGAGGAGTTGGCGAGATTGGCCAATCCCGAGGGCCGGCTGCATGAGCGCGACATTGAGGCCGATCGGCCAGGGAGGGCCTTCGATAGCATGGGGCGGGGGCGGCATGCCATGGGAACACGCCATCCGGCGACGGAGCAGCAGGAGATTCGCTTCGCCCAGGAGATAGCGACGCTGCTGGCCGATCACCACCGTCGAGATAGCTTCCAGCGCTTGGTTCTTTGTGCTCCGCCGAAGCTGTTGGGGCTAATACGGGAGGCGTTGCCAAAGCGGGTCGCTGGGTGCCTGCTGCTGGAACTGGACAAGGATCTCGCCCACTTGAGCGACACCGATCTGCGTGCCCATCTGACCGAGTATCTGCCCACCATCATTCAGCCACAGAGTTCGCTATCAGCCTGAGCTTATCCCCGTTGTCTCACCCCGAGACGCGGGCTGTCGGCTCAAGCGCGGTGGGCTATGGTCGAAGATTGAGGCAGGGCAGTGGGTCACCCTCCTGACCGTTGAAGGCTTGGCCAGCAGCTAGTCGAGGCGCCTTCTCCAGCGGGCCGGTTTCACAGTCAGCGGTTTTTTTGCTATGCATACAAGAACAATAGGGAATGATCCGCCCGCTCTTCGGATAACTCGCAGGATGGCGTGAGGGGGCTCCATGTGCTCGGCCAAGTGTTCAATATAGAAAGTATGGTTGTACCTCTACGGAGAAGTAGGCGAAGCTTTTTCTGGAAATAAGCTAATTGCGGAACTGCCTCGTCTCCAGCCTGACCATTCTTTTCTTAAGCACCATCGTTAGAAGTACAGACTAATACACTAGCTGCTACATTCAATCATGATCCCGATATTGATGATGAGCCTTTAACACCCGTTTCAAGTAATTAATGAAAGGAGCATCTCTCTTTAAGCCTTTTTGCGCCGCTATTTATAAGCGTTTAGATGACAGAAAGGCTTTAAGGCTAAGCCTTTATTATGCTGATGCTCCTAATTTCGTCATTAGTTTTTAACTTGTGTTAATAACATTTAGATAAATATCTTAAGAAGTAAATTTTTTAATTTATATTAATAAAAATGTATTGCGCTATATTGCCTGTTTTAAACTTTGTATCCCTTTAATAGGCGAGCTAGTTTTGTTGTTGTAAGGCTTGGCTATAGCCAACTGACAGCCAAGATTGATTTTCATTGGGTGACTAAAGGAGTTGGTCATGTTTAAAAAGCTACTTATCACTGCAGCAATTTCCACAGCACTGGCCACCACCAGTACTGCAATGGCGCAACAGTGGGACCAGAGCAATCAATCACAGAGTCAGGAACGCTACAGCCAAGACAATCGTTGGCATGATCAGAACCGCCAGGATAACCGCTACCAGGATAATCGTTACCGCGACGACGACCGGTGGCGCGATCAAAACCGCCAGGATGATCGCTACCAGCAGGATCGCTACCGCGACCACAACCGGTGGCATGATCAGGACCGCCAGGATGACCGCTATCAGCAGAACCGCAACAGCAACGCCCATGAGTGGCGCGATTAGAGGCATAGCCGTTATAGCAATTAAGCCAGTAAGACAGCCGTTAGCCTACCTACCGGCTGTCTTGAATGATGAGATCACTGAAGCATTTGGAGAACGTGATGTTTAGAAAAATGATTCTGGCAACAGCCGTAACAGCGGCATTTGCAACCAATATGGCGGTTGCTCAACAAAATGATAATCGTAACGACAGCTACCGTTATGATAATTCCCAAAGTAATCAACAAAGTTATCAATCTAGAGATAGCCAAGGTGGTCAGTACCACCAAAATGGCTACCATCGGTATGATGACCAGAGAGATCGTCAGCGCAGTCACAGCGGGAACGATGGTCAGTATCGTCAATACCGCAGCAATGATGATTACGATCGAAGAGGCCAGCACTCCAATCAGTCATCAAGCGATTATGAGCGCCAGCAATATAGGTCTAACAATAACCTATATAACGGTGAACAGAGAGGTCAACAGAGCCGATGGCAGGAGCAGTCACAGGGTAGTGAACAGGAATCTTATATTTACTTCCAAGGTTATCTTGAAGGTAAGCAAGAAGGCCTTGAGCAGGGGCTAATGCGTGGTTATCGGCAGGGCTACCTGCAGGGTATGCAAGATGCAGTACACAGTGCTAATCAGAGTGTTAATCAAAATTCAAATAGTAACCAAAGCAATACCGGAAATGGTAATCGGCAAAACTCTGCAAATCAACGCGGTGGGCAAGGCAATGAAAATCTAATGCCTCCCACTGACATGGGTGCCGAAGGCCCCAATGGGTCAACTGAAATGCAGACTTCAGACGAGCAAAACGATTCTGAAGCGGATGCTGCGTCTGAAGAGGACTAGCCTAACGAGCTTGTGATGAAAAAAGCTTAAGGTGCATGTCACGCATGCACCTTTTTCGCTGCTGATTTTCTCTTCTTATGCGGCTTACGCTCTTTTTACAACATAAGTGACTATTGATATCTTCCGATAGTCTGGTAATAGCAAGAAAAATCAGAGTGTTAGCCTGTAAAATTATTGATTTTCAAGATGCAGGTAAAGCGAGTCAAACTCGCCAGCGTCTTGTAATTTCTGCCAGTCAGGTATGGTTACCCTTCTTTTGTTCGTAATTATCAAGCCATCATTACGAAGGGCCTGTAGCACTCGGTTTACGTGTACTGGGGTCATCCCCGTTGCATCTGCCAGCTCCGCTTGGGTAATAGGCATATCAAAAGTGTTTTCATTCTCTACCAATCCCACCGCTTTAAGGCGCAGCAAGAGCTCACAGATAATATGAGCGATCCGTGAATAGCCTTCGCGTTGCCCTACATTCAATAACCATTCTCGGAAAATAGAAGCATCCACCAATGTCTCATGCCAGAAGGGCGCAGTGAGGCGAGGGTAGCGTTCAAATAAAAGCGATAAGTCTTGGTGCTGTATGTAACCGAGCTTGCAGGGGCTAAGTGAAGCAATGTTGATATCAATAACTTGCAAGTGCTAAGTGAAGCAATGTTGATATCAATAACTTGCAAGTGCAGGCTTTGCAAATCCGGCATATCCCCAGGAATATGCAGCGCCATTATTTGCCGTTTACCCTCAAGGGTTAATTTGTAAACACACGAAAAACCTTCTAGAAGTAAGCAGCATTGGCTAGGCTGGTCGCCCATTTTAACGATGTCTTGGTTAGACTTGACGTCTTGTGTTTGTACCGGTAATTCCTGGAGTGCCTGCCTCTCTTCGGCGGTAAGAGTGAAATTGCTTTCTAACTTGCGGATCATTAGATAGGTATGAGGAGACAGGGCAGTAGGCATGTTTGGCTCCAGATTTGGCAGGAATGAAGCCCTTTGCAACAGTGTCGCTGCTCGATTGCTAATATAAATAATGTTTAGGCATATAACCGAATATTATTGACAAGGATAGTTTAAAAATGGGCTTATAAAAAGACTATTTAAATTGTTTAAAAGGATGAAAATTACTCTCGCTATCTAGGGCGCTTAGGTAAAATTAATCATATTATTCAGATGTTTGTATCCTTTTGAAAATGGGAATTTTTTTATTTATTCAACGTTAATTTAAACTAGCCTGTTGCAGGCTAGTGTGTTTAATTTTTGTTAAAGCAGTTCGTGCTAGGCATGGGTGTGATGTGCGGCTAGGCGCTCTACGTTAACCACCTTTACGAGCGATTAAAAAGGCAGCACACCGCCGAAGCCAATGCCAAGCACGGCAACAATAACAACAACGATAACGACGATAGTGGTAGTAGATGGCATGTTCTCTTCCTTTGAGTAGTGAGCGTTGCTACAGCTTAGGCACGATTGCACCATTTTGCACGCTGTCATGCTTATCCGGCCTCCCGCAACGCCTTTCCTAGCCTGCCAAAATAATTGCTGAACGCTGCATTGGTCTGCTCTCGCTGTGCGCCCTGTGGGTAGAGCCCTTTTTCCGCTTCAAGAGAAGCCTTGGTGCCTTTGACCAGAAAGTGATTGGTGATGGCTGCGTCCTGTGCAAATGCCTCAAAGGCGCGTGCGCAAAGCTCTTCGGGTTTGCTGTAATAGAGCTGGCCAAGCTTTTTATCCATCTGCACCGAGCTTTGAAACAGAGCGCTAGGCTGGTCGCCTTCGGGCTGCAGTAGTACGGCTTTGAAACAGCGCATCAGCAGTTGATTCAGAGGGTGGGCAATGGGCGTTGCATCGGCGAGCCAAGCAGTAGAGGCGAACACACCGGCAGGCGTACCGCGAAAACACTTACTGGCGATATAGTGATCAAAAGTATGAAACCACTCGTGGGCAATGCTGCCGGGGCCTGCGTTTTTGGCTAGCGCAAAGCTGCGTTGGCTGGGGTCGTAGTGGGCAGAAACGCCAGGTCGGCCACCGCTGCCGTACTGCAGTGCGATTGTGCCGCGTAATGAAATTAGTGCCTCTGGCCCCTGTAGAATCAACATGAGATCGCACAGTGCATCATGAAACAGCTCGGCGGCACGGTCGCGCTCAGCGCTGGTGACCCAGCGGCCAATCTCGATAGAGCGAAAATCAAACTGGCGCCGGATCAAGGCAAAACTGCTGGCTTGCCCCTGGCGGTGGTCAGGGCCGCTGCGGTAAAAATCCCGCGCTTCAATACTCACTGGTCGTTTCACCTGGATGATGACTGAATGACGCCATGATAAAGCGCCACTAACAGATTGACACTACTGGTGACTTGGATATCTCCTTGCATTCCACCTCAGAGGCCCCCACTTAGAAACAACAAGGCCTTTTAATAGCCTCATTTTTCACCGCTAGGAGAAAGATATGAGTAAGCGCATTTTAGTTGTACTGACGTCTCACGATCAGCTGGGCGATACCGGTAATAAAACCGGCTTTTGGCTGGAAGAGTTGGCCGCCCCTTACTATGTCTTCAAAGACGCGGGGGCCGAGGTGACCCTGGCATCGCCTCAAGGTGGCCAGCCGCCGCTGGACCCCAAGAGCGACGCTGAGGATAGCCAAACCGATGAAACGCGCCGCTTCAAGCAAGATGAACAGGCCAATGCTGAGCTTGCAGCGACCCATCGTTTGCGCGATATGAAGGCCGATGACTTTGATGCGGTGTTCTACCCCGGCGGTCACGGTCCGTTATGGGATCTCGTTGATGATAAAGACTCCATTCGTCTGATCGAAACGTTTATTGCGCAAGGCAAGCCGGTCGCTACCGTTTGCCATGCGCCGATTGTATTGGTGAATGCCAAGAACAGCGCAGGCGAACCGCTCGTCAAGGGCCGCCAAGTAACAGGCTTCACCAATGGCGAAGAAGATGCGGTTGGCCTGACTGACATCGTGCCGCATCTGGTCGAAGATGCGCTGCAACAGTGTGGTGGTATCTACACCAAGGCGGAAGATTTCACCCCTTACGTGCGTGAAGATGGCCAGCTGATTACCGGGCAAAACCCGCCTTCTTCAGCGCTAACGGCTGAAACGCTGATGGCGTGGCTGGAGAAATAACCGCTAGGGGGTAAAGCAGGCTCAATAATAACGGCGAGGCTACCCTCGCCGTTTCTATTTTGGTCACAGACCATATTCTGACTACCTTTATAAGGTAGAGAGGGGATTTGCTTAATAGGTAGTTTTTAGACACGCATCAAGGAGGTGGTCAACATGGAGACAGCACATGTTTATCGGATGAAGACGGCAGAGCACCTTTGCCCGTTTGGTATGAAAACGGTCGATTTGTTAAAGCGTAAAGGATATGAGGTTGACGATCACCCATTAACCTCCCGAGATGAAATAGAGGCGTTCAAGGCTAAGGAAAATGTCGATACCACGCCGCAAACCTATATCGGTGATAAGCGTATTGGTGGTTATGAAGAGGTGCGCAAGCATCTTGGGATGAGCGTACCGAATGCGAAAGAGACCACATATCGACCGGTGATCGCGATTTTTGTTACTGCCTTGCTGGTCGGGTTGGCGGTTAGTTGGGTCGCCAATGGTACCTTGTTGGCCGCGCGGATGCCTGAATACGCAGTGGCGACGGCCATGGTGCTGTTGGGATTACAGAAACTTCAAGATGTAGAGAGCTTCAGCTCTATGTTCCTTAACTACGACCTGCTGGCTCAGCGCTATGTCCCCTATAGTTATGTATATCCTTACGCTGAAACCCTGGCCGGGGTCTTAATGCTGGCAGGCGCGTTGATTTGGCTGGCGGCGCCGTTGGCACTGTTTATCGGTACGGTGGGGGCGGTGTCGGTGTTTAAAGCCGTGTACATCGATAAGCGTGAATTGAAATGCGCGTGTGTGGGCGGTAGCAGCAATGTGCCACTAGGGTTTGTATCGTTAACGGAAAATATCGTAATGATACTGATGGGGCTATGGATGCCGCTTAAAATGTGGTTTTGAGCAGAACTACCAGAGCAGCACCACCAGAACCATTCGCAAGAACCATTCCTAAGAACTATTCCCGAAAACCAGCCACTAAACGCAAAAGCGCCCTAAACGTGAAGGGCGCTTTCATTTTTGCTCTGGCTTTCTAGCGTCTTAATACTGCTAAAAATTATAATTGAGCGACACACCCGTCACGGTCTGCCATTCGCTGCCTAAATCATCAACGATGGGGCTGTCAGAAGCATCACCGGTCAGGTAGCTGGTGCCAACAAAACCAGTGGCCGACCATTGCGGCGTTAGCGCATAGGTTAGGCTGGTACTAACCCCTAAACGCCAGGAGCCGCCATCAGGATGATAGCTGGCAATACCGCTACGCAGGCTGTCACGTGTAGAAACCGCGAACATCGACTCCGTCCACTCTTCGTCGGCATAGGCCACATTCGGGGTAAAGGTAAAGAACGTACGCTCATTGAGAGGCAATCGCCAAGCAGCCGATGCTTCCAGCTCTGCACCATCCACATCGCCCGTTACCGGTGCACTGCCCGCCAAGCTATAGTTCCACTGCCCTTGCTCCAGTGCTACCCGTAAACCGAGCGTAGCGCCGCCATCCACTTTCTCGAACGCCGAAATATCGCCTTCATTATCGCGACCAAAGGTAGCCAATAAAGGGCGATACGGTCCAATCACCGTTGCGAATCGCGTGCCATTCAATGCCACTGCGTGGGCTGATCGAAAGAGCATCACCATAGTTTAGGTCGATTGAGGGCCAAAGCTGGGGATCGTAATCGTCGCTGCCCAGATAATCGGGGGCATACAGGACACCCGCGCCGAGACTGCCTTCCCATTGCTGGGCCCATGCTTGAGGAGCTATCGCGAGGCTAAGCGCGGCGGCTGGCCACCAGTATTTTGAAATCATGATCGCACTCATTTTAAGAAGAATTAAGCAAACGTTCATGATTGTATGTGCTTGCTTGGAAGCTTGGCAAGCCGCTTTATAAAATGGCAAACGAGCGTTTAATAATAATTTATTTTCTATTAACTAACACAGGTTAAATAAACATACTTCTATAAAGCGCATTGTGTGCTCAGCGAAAGGAACTCGCGGAAAGGAAGATTAGACAAGGATTGCTTGAGTAGCACAAGGATGCACAAATAGGATATTTGTAGTGTGCGGTTATGGAAGACCTAATAAGGCTCAGCCAACAATGGTTGAGCTTTATTTTTTGCTGAAGATAGTGAAAAATTAATCAATCGTTTGTTTAAATTTTCATGGATAACTGGCTAGCTAGGTGGAATTAGTTATTTTTCTATAATTATCAATATCTTAAAATAATTAATAGCCGCTATTCAAGCTTAAGTCAATGACGGATTTGCTTTTTATCTCAAGTTGGCTTTACTTGAAGTAAGGCCAGTGTCGCTTGGGCCCTTTAATAAAAATTACTTAAGTTAAAGAGTTGTATGACATTTGTTTAACATAACGATGACAGGTTAAGCATTGCCTTAAAACGCGTAGTCGTCACTAAACAAAAACTTAGCTTAGTGTAACGATTATTTTCTCACTTACTAACCTAGGTTAGTTAAGATCGTCGTTAAAAGGTGCATCCTAATCATCAAGCACAAGGATGTGGCGACAAGGAAGATGATGCCAGGACGGCTTAAACTCTCACGGAAGCGCAAACAGGATGTTTGTGAGGAAGAAAGAAGCGGTAACAAAACCCTAGCCAGGGAATGGCTGGGGCTTTTTTTTATGCTTAAATAAATGACGTACTAGTTACATTGTTATGAATTTCCTCATTTATCATAAATAGCATGCTAAGGAAAAGGGCAGATGTGTTAGCCATCTACCCCTTCTTTTTATTAGCCGACCTGTTAGCAAAATAAGCTATTGATTAACCAGCCTACTCATTAACACGCATGGTGATAATAGAGCGTGCTTAGTTCATTCAAGGGCACTTCAACTGCTGTTTGGCAGTTAAGGCAGCGCACCGTCGCCGTGTTTTTCCCTGTGCCTTCTAAACGAAAGCGATTAAAAAATGGTGACTTGGCTGTCTCTGAATTGCCGCAATGACGACAGATAACATCTAATTCATTGACTTTATTGCTAATTATAATGTCGCGCACGCTGACCTCCTACCATTAGGGTTGATGATGGTTCAGGCGTGGTAACCTCCCTGTTGCTCTGTATCGTTACCGACACGTTTTAATTATAAGTGTCAATTCATATATTCGCCATGTGAAACGTATTGCAATCGTGCATTAAATCGACGCAACAAGGCTTTTTTAATATTAAAGCAATATTTTTTTGATTTAATAACCTGGGATAGATAAACACAGCGCTATCACGTCCATTGTGAGCACACACCACAAGGAAGTGGAAACAGGGAAGGCAACGCCAGGACGGCTAAACGCTCTCAGGGAAGCACAAACAGGATGTTTGTGAAGAAAATCAAGGAAGGTTTGATAAAGCCCCGGCCAAGGAATGGCTGGGGCTTCTTTTTATACGCGTGTTTTATTTTTTCGCTTTTTTCTTGGTTTTATTACTGACGGCAGGGGCGTTGGTGCTGCTTGCCTTGCTTCCTGCTTTGCTTTCGGCCTTGCTCTCTTTGCCGCCACTCTTTTTGCCTTCATCACCGTCGCTATCCGGCTTGTCGCTGCCCTGGTGGGGAAGCGGGCTGGCTTGGTCAAGGCGTGGGTGGTTATCCAGGAACTCACGCTCTAAATCAGGCAGGGCATCCATGGCTTGCAGGGTATGGGTGAGGGCGTGAATAGCCGCCAGCACATCCTGGGTATGGCCGGTTTCCGAGATCGTATGCATATTGCGGATAGGGAAGCCGATCGAGGTAGCAGCACTATCAATAGAGGCCAGTACACCTGCCATACCATCGGTACCGGTGTCCACGCCCACAATATCGCGCTGCAGCGGAATATCCTGCGCTTTCGCGGCTGTCGCGATAATCCGGTTGAGCTGTTCGCTGGCAATCGAACCCACCGCCATGGTGAAGCCCTTGCCCATTTCCAGCGGCTGCATGCGCTTGTCGCCGATGCCTGGCGCGCCCACGTAGTCGTGGTTAACGTCCACGCCAATCAGCGCATCCGGCTTCATTTCACCAGCCATCACGCGGCTACCGAAGCGGCCAATTTCCTCATAGCTGGCAATCGCAAACAGCACGCGTACATTTTTCGTACCGCCTGCTTCAGCGATCAAGCGCGCCACTTCGGCGGCCACAAAGCAGCCCAGCCCGTTATCCAGGTAAGCGCCATAGAACGTATTAGGGCTAAAGCCGGGGCGGATAGGGCGGTCGAAAATAATCGAATCACCGGGGCGCACGCCCAGGTTCAACACCTGCTGTTTCTTATTGTCGCCGTGAATCTGTAGATCCAGGTAGATCTGCTCTTTCTTGATCCCTTTACTGCCATCACGCTGGCCGGGGTCAGAAAAGTGAATGGCGCCCAGTGCTTCTACCGTGCCACCTTCAATGCAGCGATAGCTGCCAGGGGCATCCGGGTCTTCGCTGAATAGCTTCACTTCATGACCGATCAGTACGGTAGGCAGGAAGGAATCGGTGTTGATCCAGATCTTGCCGTCTTCACCAATCGAGCGCACCTGCATACGGATTTTATCCGCATGGCCGATCAGCATGACCTTGAACATATCGTCACGGCCGGGGTGGGTGTCCAGCACAACACCGGCGTTGCCCTTGAACTGGTGCAGGTGCCAGCCTTTAGGTGCAAAGCTTTCAAAATGCGGCTTGAGCACACCGTAGGTCATTGCGGCTTCAAGGCCCACAGGGCTAGGCGCAGCAAGAATATCGCGCATCAACTTGAACTGCGCGTCGGGCATGGGTTGTGTCCAGGGTTTTGCTGTATCGCTCATCGTATCGCTCACTTAGTAAGGTGGATGTTCATCGCCTCTAGTCTGCCAGATTCCCACCCCAGGTGTAGAGAAAGCCGTACCGAAAACGCTTATTCATGAAAAGACCTTATGCGTGATCACGAATCAGTTGGCACAGGGCGCTGGCGGCGGCGGAAGGGGGGTGGCGTCGGCTCAATATCATGCCCAGCTCGCGACGGATCGTCGGTTCGACCAGCGGGCGGTGTTCGATGCCATCGGTGGCAATCTGGCGAAAGCTGAGCGAGGGCAGCACGCTAATACCCAAACCCGCTGCCACCATGCGGCCAACCGTGGCGATCTGGCGCGCATCGCACAAAATATCCAGCCGCTCCCCCACGCTCTGCATGATGCGGTCAATATCCTGGCGTGAACTGGAAAGCCGATTGATACCAATAAACGGATAGGCAGCCAACTGGCTCCACGCCACGGCCGACTGCGCCAGCAGCGGGTGGCCACAAGGGCAAACCGCCACATAGCTATCTTCAAGCACGGGTTCAAAGGTGAGGTCGTCAGCGTCGCTCGGTGGCACGGAAAGCCCCAAGTCAGCGCGACCTTCACGCACCATTTGATTGATCTGCTCGGCCAGCACATCGTGCAGGCTTAAATTAATCCTCGGGTAGGCTTCATGAAAAAGCTTAATCACCCTGGGGAATAACCCAGCCGCCAGCGTCGGCAGCGCCGCCACAGTCACCTTGCCGCGCTGTTTGGAAAACTGGTCGTTAAGATCCTCAAAGGCTTCGTTCCAGTCATTCAATAGCCGCACGGCAACCGGTAGGAAAGCGTCGCCTTCCGGGGTCAAGGCAAGCTGACGTGATGTGCGGGCAAATAGCGCACCGCCGACGTTCTCTTCCAGCTTACGTAGCGCAATCGAAATCGCCGGTTGGGAAAGGTGTACGCGCTCGCTGGCCTCCGCAAGGCTGCGGGAGTGGGCAACGGCAACAAAAACGCGCAACTGCTGGATGCTTGGATTCATTTAGAAAGTAAAACATAAATTAAAAACTATTCAATATACAAAATGAAACCAGCCCACCATGCTTGGCTTATCGCGATTCGTGCGTCGCGGTCATGTTTTACAACAACCCGTTCTACAATAACAAAGGCTCGTACAGCGAGCTTCGGAGAGACAATGAAAACGCTACTTACCGCCATGGTGGCAAGCGCCGCGGTGCTGGCTGCTGCCACTTCCCATGCCGATGAGCGCCTGCTGATTGGTTCTACCTCGAGCTCCTCCAGCCACTACAGCTATTTTGTCGCGGTTAACCAGATCATCAACAACCAGGTCGAAGGTGTGAGTTCTTCTGTCGCTGAAACCGGCGCTACGGTTGATAACCTGCGTCGTTTGGGGCGCGATCAGATTGATATGGGGCTGGTGACCACCAATACCGGCTATCACGCCTACGCCGGAGAGGAAGATTTTGAAGGCCGCCCAGTGGATAACCGTCTGCTGTGGGTCTACACCGTGGCACCCCAAAACGCAGTGATGCGTCAGGATGCTAACGTCGCCACCTTCGCTGATTTGGATGGCGTGCGTTTTAACCCCGGTATCACCGGGTCAGCCACTGAGAAAACCACCGAAGCGGTGATGCGTACCCTCGGCATCGAGCCGGATTACGTGCGCGGCTCAACGACCGATATGGTCGACGCCATGAAGGATGGCCGGGTGATGGGCTCGGTGAAGTCAGGGGTCGGCGAGCGTCTGGATGGCTCCTCTATGGATATCGCGACATTTACCCCCATTAGCGTGCTGTCTCTCGATGACGCGCAGGCCGATACGCTGCGCAGCGAAATGCCCGACGTGGCGATTGTCGATGTGCCCGAAGGCGCTGCAGACGGTATCCCCGCTTATACCACCTGGGCGTTTGGGGTTGCCGTACATGCGCACCCGGATATGGATGAAGAGACCGCCTATCAAATCGTCAAAGCCGTGATGGAAAACCCCGAACCGCAGGTCAACGCCTTTGCCGCGATGAAAGATGCCGATATGGCGAAGATGACCCTGGAGGTTGGCACCGTGCCGCTGCATGCCGGTGCGGCGCGCTATTTCGAAGAGCAGGGGTACGACATCCCCGATGCCTTGCAGCCTGTCCAGTAAGGCCATTCGGAGAAGATGATCATGCGTGAGACAGTCACCAAAGGCTTGGCGCTGCTGCTGGGCGGTCTAATCCTTTATACCTCCGCCACTGGGCCGTTCGAGAGCTTGATTCAGCGGAGTATCTTTCTCGCGCTGGTCATCCTGCTGGGGCTTGCCGTCTATCCATTAGGGGAGGGCAAGCGCTGGCGCCCGCTGGGCATCGCTATCGATGTCATACTGGCAGTCGGTGTGGTATTCGCCTGCGGCTATGTGGCGCTTAACCACGAACAAATTCTGGTCGAACTCCCCTGGGCAACGCCCCGCGATATGCTGCTGACCGGCGTACTGCTGGTGGCGATTCTGGAGCTTTCGCGCCGCGCCATTGGGGCTATTTTCCCCCTGCTGGTGTTAGCGGGGTTAGCCTACGCGTGGTTCGGTGCCGCCATCCCCGGGCCGCTCGGCCATCGGGGTTTTGATCTCTACTACATGACCGAAACCATTTACCTGGGTGATCTTGGCGTGTGGGGCATGCTGGTCGGCGTTGCCGCCACGACCATTGCCGCTTTCGTGCTATTCGGCTGTTTGTTGCTGCACACTGGGGGCGGCAATACCTTCATGGATTTGGCGCTGCGTATTAGCGGCCGCTCGCCGGGCGGTGCGGCCAAAGTGGCCACGGTCGCGTCCGGGCTGTTTGGCATGGTCAGCGGTAGCGCGGTAGCCAATGTCGCCACCACCGGCAATTTCACCATTCCCATGATGAAGCGCTTGAACTACCCACGTCCGTTCGCGGCGGGGGTAGAAGCGGTCGCCTCCACTGGCGGTCAAATCGCACCGCCGATCCTGGGCGCGGCGGCCTTTATCATGGCGGAAATTCTTGGTGAAAGTTACCTGCGTATCGCCTTGGCGGCCTTGCTGCCCGCCATCCTTTTCTACCTGGGCGTATTTGTCACTATCCACTTGGTGGCCAAACGTCGTCAGCTACAGGTGGTGCCCGATGATGAGCTGCCCAGCTGGGCAGATGTGATACGCACTGAGCGGATTATTCCTATTCTGGCTGCGTTGGGTGGGCTGTTTTATGGGGTGCTTAGCGGCCGTTCGATTCAGATGTCCGCTTTTTACGGCATCCTGATGACCGTGCTGACCTTTGTGCCTTTTGCACTGCTGTCCAAAATGCCCCTGCGCGAGATTCTCGGCAAACTGGTGGCAGGCTTGGTCGATGCAGGCAAAGGCATGGTGATTATCGGCGTGCTGTTGGCCGGGGCGCAGATTCTGGTGGCGATGATTGGCATGACCGGCATCGGCGTAACGCTGGCCAGCTTGATTGTCACGGTCGGTGGCGAATCGCTCTTCCTAGTAGCCTTTATCGTTGGCGGTGTGTGTCTGATTCTGGGCATGGGCATACCCACTACCGCGGCCTATGTGTTGGTGGCATCGGTGCTGGCGCCAGCGCTCACCACCATCGGTGTCGAGCCGCTGATTGCCCACTTGTTCGTTTTCTACTTTGCGACACTCTCAGTCATTACGCCGCCTGTCTGCATTGCGGTATTCGTGGCCTCAGGCATTGCCGATACCAACTGGCTGCCTGCCGCCGTCGAATCGGTGCGTTTGGCAGCGGCGATCTATGTCATTCCTTTTCTGCTGCTGATCTACCCAGCGCTGGCGGGCTTTGGCTCTGCTCTGGATATCGTCTTGGCCAGTTGTCAGGGGGGCGTGTTCGTGATGGCCTTCGCCGCGCTGATGTCTCGGGTAGCCATGACGGGGAAGCGCGTGATTGATGTGGTGGCGCTGATCGCGGTGATTGGGCTTGCGCTGACGCCAGGCTGGCTGACCACGCTGGCAGCGCTCGCCCTGATCATTGGGCTATTTATACGCCGCCGCTCGCTGCTGGATGACGAGCCGGTAGCTGCCGCCAGCGACCACCACTCCCTTCAGGCCAAGGAGACACATTTATGAGTTTTTTACTGGGCAGCGGGGCAGGCTTTTCCGGTGACCGTACCGATGCGGCCGTGGCGGTGGTGGCAGAGTTGATCAAGCGACAGCAACCCTCTGCACTGGTATTCGAAACCCTGGGTGAGCGGACATTGGCGGCCGCCCACCGGGCGATGCGTGAAGACCCCGAAAGCGGGTTTGAACCGCTGTTAGACGAGCTGCTGGCGCCAGTGCTTCGCGATTGCCTGGATAACGGCATTAAAATTTTAGGCAACTTCGGTGCAGCGAACCCTGGCGGCGCGTGCCAGGTTATTGCGGAGCTGGCCGCACAGCTGGGCCGTGCCAATGTGCGCATTGCCCAGGTGCATGGCGATGATATCCGCCAGCAACTGCATGGCCTGGACTTGCAGCGTTGGGAGGCCGAACGGCTGGATATGCCGGACGATGACGCCTTGATTTCAGCCAATGTCTACCTGGGTGCCAAGGCACTGGCCGAAGCGTTAGCCATGCAGGCAGACGTGGTAGTCACCGGGCGTGTTGCCGATCCGGCGCTGTTTTTAGCCCCGCTGATGCACCACTTCGATTGGCGTTGGGACGACTGGGACCGCCTCGCTTGCGGCATGATGGCCGGTCACCTAGCCGAGTGTGGCGCCCAGGTAAGCGGCGGCTATTTTGCCGACCCAGGCTTTAAAGACGTGCCTGGCCTCGCCACGGTGGGCTACCCGATTATCGAAGTAGAGCAGGATGGCAGCCTGATCATCACCAAGCCCGCCAATACCGGCGGCTGCGTTACCGAGCAAACGGTGAAAGAGCAACTGCTCTATGAAGTCCACGACCCCGCCAATTACCTGACGCCGGATGTCGTCGTGGATCTCACCCATGCCGAAGTACGCCAGCTGGCGCCCAATCGCGTGGCGGTTACCGGCATTCGCGGCAAGCCCGCACCTGAACGGTTAAAGACGACCGTATGCTACGAGGGTGGCTGGCAGGGCGAGGCGGAAATTTCCTACGCCGGGCCCAACGCGCTGGCAAGGGCGCAATTGGCCGCCCAGGTGCTGCGCGAACGGCTGGTATTTCGCGCCCCGGCTGAGCTGCGAACGCGTTTGGACATCATCGGCCTGGCCAGCGTGTTCGATAGCGATAGCGGTGAGCTACAGCGTAGCGCCGCGCCTTCTACCAGCGGTGATTACCGGCTGCGGCTGGCGGCCGAGCACAGCGAGCGGCGCTGGGTGGCGCGTGCCACGCAAGAGCTTTTGGCGCTTTACTGTGCCGGGCCTGCCGGGGGAGGCGGGGTGCGACGTCAGTTTCAACGGCGGGTGTTTACCGCCTCGTACTTGGTAAAACGCAGCGACATTCATGCCCATGCCACGCTATTTGAGTCGCCGACCCAGGAAGCCCACAGGAGCGAACGCTATGCTGCAAGCTGAACCCACACAAACATCAATGCGTGCGCCCGCCTCGATCTCTCTCCACCAATTGGCGCACGCCCGTGCGGGGGATAAAGGCGAACGCCTCAACGTGGCACTGTTTGCCTATGAGGCGGATCACTACGCCACCTTGCTGGAACAGGTCACCGAAGAACGAGTGCTGGCGCTATTCGCCCATCGCGGCGCTAGCCGGGTGCGGCGCTACCCTCTACCTAATTTGGCAGGCATGAACTTCGTGATCGATGATGTGCTTCAAGGCGGCGTTAACGGGGCACTCAATCTGGATGGCCATGGCAAAACGCTGTCGTTTTTGTTGTTAAGCCTGGAGGTTCACCTCTAGCCATTTTTTAACCACGCACTCGACCTAGGTGGTCATGACGCGCTGCTCAAAACGCCCTACTATGCATGAACTTGCATGCGAGCTAATCAATATAGCGATAGCTAACATAATGAAAGTGGTGTTTAAGGAGCAGCCCGATGACCGCAGCAACGCTAGGTTCCCAGCGCTTTAGAGTGCTATTGGCGGGCGTGTTCAGCCAGATATTGTGTGTGGGTATCGCCCGTTTCGCTTATACGCCGCTGCTGCCGGTCATGCAGCAGCAAACCTGGATGGGCGACGCCGATGGCGGCTGGCTGGCGGCGCTCAACTACGCGGGCTATATGCTGGGGGCGGTGTTGGCCGCCACTATCCGCAGTCTCTATATCAAAGACCTCCTATTTCGTTGTGGGTTAATCCTGGCCGTGCTTACTACCGCGGGCATGGCACTCACCGAGCACTTCTGGGTATGGGCGGGGCTGCGTTTTCTGGCGGGTCTTTCCAGCAGTGGCTCAATGTTGCTAGCGTCCGGGTTGATTCTTCACTGGCTAATGCAACACCGCCAGCGCGGAGAGCTGGGCATCCACTTTGCTGGTTTGGGCATTGGTATGGTGGTGGTCTCGGTCGCGGTTGAAATGATGCTGCAGCTTTCGTTTAGCTGGCAGACCCAGTGGTGGGGCTTTAGCCTGCTGGGGGCCGCGTTGTTGGTACCTGCCTGGTACTGGCTGCCGCGCCCGGAAAAGCAAGGTGGCGCGGCGCACACGGCGAATAGCCAACCCGCGATGCCGCCCACGCGCACCTTTATGCGCTGGATGCTGGCTGCCTATTTTTGCGCCGGTTACGGCTATGTGATCAGCGCTACCTTTCTCGTCGCGATTGTCGAGCGTGAGCCGCTGCTGGCGGGAATGGGCAACTGGACCTTCGCCCTGGCCGGTTTAGCCGCGGCCCCGGCGGTGATGCTGTGGGATCTAGTCGCCCGCCGCGTCGGTTACCTGGGGGCGCTGATTATCGCCATGTGCATTCAGGTAGTGGGCATCGTACTGCCTGCGATTACCGCGAACGCAGCGGCGGTGCTGCTCAGCGCCGTGCTTTACGGCGGTACCTTCCTCGGCTGCGTCAGTCTGGTGCTAACCATGGCGGGGCGGCTTTATCCTTCAAGCCCAGCGCGGTTAATGGGGCAGATGACCCTGGCCTACGGCGTTGCCCAGATATGCGCCCCGGCCTTGACCGGCATGCTGGCCGAAGCCTCTGGTAATTACAGCCTAGGGCTTTGGTTGGCAGGCGGCTTCGTGGCCCTGGGCGCCGTGCTACTGGCCTGTTTGCGCCGGGTGGATCAAACCGCCCAGCGCCTGGATGCCGCCGCCAAGGCCGCCGTATACGCCTAGATGCTGTTGGGCATTGCCCGTGAAATCCTATAGGATGAGCGCCTTTTTCTGACAGGGTAACTGGGCAAATGACCTCTTCTGGGCAACCTCGCACCCAGTGGCTAGGCCGCTGGGGGTTTATGTTGGCAGCAACCGGCTCGGCGGTTGGGCTGGGCAATATCTGGAAATTCCCCTATATCACCGGGGAGTTCGGCGGCGGTGCCTTCGTGCTGGTGTACCTGGCCTGTATTTTTGCCGTGGGTGTGCCGGTCATGATGACCGAGATCGCCTTTGGGCGGCGCGGCCAGGGCAGCCCGGTGGATGCCATTCGCCGCGTGGTCAATGAATCAGACCGCTCGTCGGTGTGGTCGCTGATTGGCTGGATGGCCATGCTCTGCGGCTTTATGGTGCTGTCATTTTACGTCGTCGTGGCGGGCTGGTCGTTCTCGTATCTGTGGAAGATGCTGACCGGTGGCCTGTCCGGCAGCAGCGTTAACGATATGGCCGCTGTCTTTGGGGCCAACAACGCTAATCCGCTGAATCTCGGTTTCTGGAGTACCTTAGTGACGCTGCTCACCATGCTGATTGTGGGCAAGGGCGTACAGAAGGGGATCGAGAAGAGTGTCAGTTGGATGATGCCCGGCTTGGTCATCATGCTGGTGATCCTGATTGGCTTTGGCCTGTTTTCCGGTGGCTTTGGCGCGGCGGTTAACTTCCTGTTTTCGTTCAACGCGGGCAGCCTCTCCAGCGAAGGGCTGCTGGCAGCGCTGGGGCATGCCTTCTTTACCCTCTCACTGGCCTCCGGGGCGATTCTTACCTACGGTAGCTACCTGCCCAAGGGTGCTTCCATTGGCCGGACCACGGTCAGTGTGGCCGTGGCGGATACCGTAGTCGCGCTGATGGCGGGGCTGGCGATCTTTCCGGTAATCTTCGCCAACGGCATGGACCCCGGCGAAGGCCCTGGGCTTATTTTCATGAGCCTGCCCCTGGCCTTCCAGGCGATGCCGCTGGGCACGCTGTTTGGCATTTTGTTCTTCCTCATGCTCTCCATGGCCGCGTTGACCTCTGCCATTTCCATGGTGGAGGCTACGGTTTCCTGGCTGTGCGATAACAAAGGCATTTCGCGCCCGGCAGCTGCTTGGGGCACGGGTATTGTGCTGTGGTTGATAAGCACCCTGGCGATGCTGTCATTCAATCTGGGCGCGGATTGGACGCTGGCAGGCAAGACCTTTTTCGACTGGCTGGATTACCTGACCTCACGCTGGATGATGCCGCTGGGCGGCCTGGGCATGGTGCTGCTGGCGGGCTTTATATTGAAAAGCGACACCTTCCGCGATGAACTCGGGCTGCTGCCGCTGCCTTATGCACTATGGCTAGCCATGGTGCGCTACGTTAGCCCGCTCGGCATTGTGGTGATTTTTGTCGATGCGCTGGGTGTTTATCAGGTCTCTTTTGCAGCGCACTGGCCGTGGCTGCTGGCGATACTGGTGGTCATGGCGGCGCTTGGGGAAACCCTAAGCCCGCGGCTGCGTCACGCGCTTCGCGCTGGCTAGCGTTTGCTGCTTGCGCTGTTGCTCCTTCGCCTCGGCCGCTGCCACCGCGCCGGGGTGAGTGCCCACTTTCATCAGCTCATCCCAGCGCGTGGTAAAGCGGTTGGAACGGTGAGCACAGCGTAGCTGCCAGGCAGCTGGCGCGTCGGTCATGCCAAAGCTGATGGTGCCTTGCCCCATACGCTGATTAATCTGATCGACCGTGGCCATCAAAAACGGATGGCGATCACGGGCCGGGGGATGCAGCAGCGAAAGCTGATGCTCTTTAGCATCGACCAAGTCGAGCAGCATCACGCCCGCTTTCATAAATCGAAAGCGGGGGCGGTGAATCTGCTCCAGCCCCTGGCGTACGGCATCAAGAATCACACGCGTATCGTCGCTGGGCGAGGGGAGCGGGATCAGCGCTTGAGGAAAATATTGCGGCTGGTCGCGGCGGTGACGGTTGGTGTTCAGAAACACCATCACCGCTCGGGCCATGCTGCCCTGTTCGCGCAGTTTTTCAGCACTTCGCTGGGCGTGACGGCGCAACGCGTTGTGCACTTCGGCAAACACGCCGGTCGGTTGGCCGAACGAGCGCGAGGTCATAATGCGCTGGCGCGGCTGGTCCAACGCATTCATTTCCAGGCAAGAGGTGCCGCGCAGCTCAAGCGCCGTGCGGGCCAGTACTACTGAAAAGCGTTTGCGCAGCCATTTTTCATCGCTTTCGCGCAAATCCCAGGCGGTGTTGATATCGCCAATCGCCAAACGCTCGGCAAGCCGACGCCCAACGCCCCACACACTGCCCACCGGGGTGCGCTTTAGCAGCGCTTCCGTGGTGTGATCCTGCCCGCTTAATAAACAAACGCCTTCGTAGTGGGGGTCTTGCTTGGCAAGGTGATTAGCCAGTTTGGCAAGTGTATGGGTAGGGGCAAGCCCCACGCACACCGGCAATCCTAAATGACGACGAATACGCTGACGCAGCTTTCGTCCCAGTGCTTCACACTGCTCGGTGGTGAAACCTTCTAAATAGACGAACATTTCATCAATGGAGTAGGGGGCAATCTCTGGGCAGGCATCGCGCAGCAGTTGGGCCAGCCGTGCGGACATATCACCATAAAGCTCGTAGTTGGAAGATAGCAGGTGAATCTCGCCACGCTGGCGCAGCCCTTCGAGTTTAAAGGCGGGCGTACCCATGGGAATATCCAGCGCCTTCAACTCGGCGGAACGCGCGATCACACAACCGTCATTGTTGGACATCACCCCAACGGGTCTACCTTCCAGCTTAGGCTGAAATACCCGCTCGCAGCTGACATAAAAATTATAACTACGAATGATCCAATTATGGACATGACTTTAAACTGAGCATAACAGGGCTTTCACTATATGGCCTCGTGTCCATGGCGAACGTCGATATAAGGCCCTCTTCATACACTTTTTTGTCCATGCCATTGATGGATTGGTATTTCGTACCCCAAAAACGTAGCCCACTATTGCGGTCTAAAGGCACTGCCTGTTAGAACCATCAATTGACAGCTACGAGGAAAATAAAATGTCCGGGCCTAAACAAAAGGAAACACTCAATGGACTTATGGCCTCGATCCCATTTCGGTTCCGCAAATGAGATTTTCCTTGTTGACGACAATATTTGAACAACCATTGGTTTCGGGATCTTAAAAAAGCAGATGGAAAAGGAGAAGGTGGCCGCGATCCAGAAGCCGACATAAAGCTTTTGGCCTGGAGCGGGCTAACTTCGAACTAAGCCTGACTGTTGGAACAGTTTACAGGTGTAGAGAGGGGGCCTTGGTAAGAAAGGATAAAATTTACGACGGTCTACATGGCGAATTCTCAAAAACCTCAACCAAATAGTCGATCATCGCTCTTACTTTGAGGGGTAACCGACGATCCGGCGCGAACAGCACATGCAGGCCGCCGAGATCCAGTGGAGGGTGATCCAATTCGAAAGCAACCAGAGCGCCACTGGCCAATGCCTCGGACACGATAAAGTTGGGCTGATATATGATCCCTTGGCCCTTAACGGCGGCAGCAAGAAGTGCGTCGCCATTGTTGGACATGAGGTTGCCTGTTACGGGCACCTGGATCTTACCATCTTGGCCGAATGCCCAGGTGCCGCCGCGTTGCGCTGAGGAAAGGCTGTAGCTCAGGCAATTGTGGTTTGAGAGCTCGGCAACACGGTTAGGGGTTCCATGTTTTTTCAGATACTCAGGCGAGGCACAAAGTCGCATCGGGCAATTGCCGAGACGGCGGGCCCTGAGGTCGCTGTCAGCGAGGTGTCCGATGCGGACAATCAGGTCCCAGCTCTCTTTCAGCAGATCCTGTTGAGTGTCGCTCAGGCCAAGATCCACCTCCACCAGTGGGTAACGATGGGTGAATTCCGGTATTAACGGTGCAATGAAGCGTGTGCCAAAGGATAGCGGTGCATTCAGACGTAATCGACCCATGGCCTGATGCTGCTGGGAAGATACTTCGGACTCCGCTTCTTCAAGATCCTGAAGAATGCGCTGACAGGCCTGCAGGTATTCCCGTCCGGCATCTGTCAGTGATAACTGTCGAGTGGTGCGATGAAGCAGTTTCGTGCCGAGCCTGGTTTCCAGTGAATCCACATGTTTTGTGGCCATTGCCGGCGACATGTTCAGCTCCCGGCCGGCGGCAGACAGACTACCTCTGGACGCTGCCTGAACGAATACCTGCATGCTTGTGTATCGGTCCAGCATTTTATTTCCTACCTTTAGTTAAAACAGTTCCTTTTTTAAGTCCGTTCTCCTTTCCTGAGTATCAGTATAACCTGTTCATTGTGATATCTGAACTATTCAAACCTATGGAGGTATGTCGATGTCCACGCAGCCAAGAGTGCCTACCAGACAACCGGTATTTTTTATTCCCCACGGCGCTGGCCCTTGTTTCTTTATGGACTGGAGTCCCCGCAATACGTGGGACGGTATGGCCGACTTTCTTCGAAGCGTCATCGGGCGTTTGCCAGAAAAGCCGACGGCCATCCTCCTGGTATCCGCCCACTGGCGCACTCAAGAGTTTAGTGTGACCGCCGGCAGCCAGCCCGATCTCATTTATGACTATTTCGGTTTTCCGGACCACACCTATAAATTGACTTATCCGGCTCCAGGAGCGCCGGCATTGGCGCATCGCGTGAGTCGTCTACTGGTTGGGGCACAACAGAACACCCTGGAGGATTCCGGGCGTGGGTTTGATCACGGTATGTTTATTCCGCTCAAGGTGATGTTCCCCGAGGCAGACATTCCTGTGGTTCAGCTGTCGTTACGGCAGGACCTGGACCCCGAAGCACACCTGCAGGCAGGCAGAGCTCTGGCGCCACTGCGTGACGAAGGTGTGCTGATTCTCGGCAGTGGCATGAGCTTCCACAACATGCGTGGCTACGGCGACAAGCGGTTTACACCGCTCTCCGAGGCGTTCGATGACTGGCTGACGGACACTGTCGAAGGTGACTCCGGAATTCGTTATCAGCGATTGAGGAAATGGGTTCAGGCACCCCACGCCCTCGATTGTCATCCGCATGGAGACGAGGAACACCTGATTCCATTGCTCGTGGCAGCGGGTGCAGCGGGCGAGGAGCCCGGCAAGAAGGTTTATTCCGAACGGGTGATGGAAACCCAGTTATCGGCGTTTCAATTTGGTTGAGTGGGTGACGTCCCCTCAAAAATCAATGGCAAGAGGAATTAAATGATGAAAATTGAACTCACGGGCAAACAGTCGTTGGTCACCGGCTCTACCGCGGGCATCGGTTTGGCCATTGCCCAGGGGCTGGCCGAGGCCGGTGCCTCGGTAACTATAGTGGGTCGTGACCAGGCCAAAGTGGATAAGGCGCTGGCCGAGATAGCCAATGCCAGCGGTCGGGACGATGCAAAAGGCATTATCGCGGACCCGGGTACCGCGGAAGGTTGCCGGACCATCATCGAACAGCTGCCCGAGGTGGATGTTCTGGTCAACAACCTGGGTATTTATGGCGGCGTTCCATTCTTCGATATCGACGATGCTGCCTGGGAAGAGATTTTCCAGGTCAACGTGATGAGCGGTGTTCGACTTGCCCGGCATTACGCAACTGGCATGAAGGCTCGGGGCTGGGGGCGTATCCAGTTCATCTCTAGTGAATCGGCGTTGAATATTCCATCGGAGATGGTGCACTACGGGGTGAGCAAGGCGGCGCTTCAAGGTGTATCCCGGGGTCTCGCCAAGGTTCTTGCCGGAACCGGTGTGACCGTGAACAGCATCCTTCCCGGTCCGACCCGTACTGAAGGAGCCAAAGCCATGATGGCTGACCTGGCGGCTGAGCGGGGAGTCTCCCCGGAAGCAATGGAAACCCTGTTCCTGGACGAAAACCGGCCTTCCACGCTGCTCCGACGTTTTGCCGAACCGGAAGAGGTCGCCAGCCTCTGTGTCTACGCTGCGTCTCCCCAGGCCAGTGCCACCACAGGCGCCGCCCTGCGTGTTGAAGGTGGCATTGTGGAAAGCATTGCCTGAAATCGCCGGCCGGGACCACCCGGCCGACTCACCCACTGACAGTTGTTTTTTGAGGGAGGCATCATGAGTCTTCAGAAGAAACCCCTTGGGAAGTCCGGTTTGGAGATAGCCCCACTGGTATTTGGCGGAAACGTGTTTGGCTGGACAGCCGATGATAACCGCTCTTTTCAGCTACTCGATCGGTTTGTGGAGCAGGGCTTCAACGCCATTGACACGGCCGACGTATATTCTGCGTGGGCACCGGGCCTTGAAGGTGGCGAGTCGGAGGCAGTTATCGGACGATGGCTGAAAAAGCGGGGACGTCGTGATGACGTCATTCTCATGAGCAAAGTCGGTATGCTGGAGCGTCGTAAAGGGCTATCTGCAGCCAACATCGAAGCTGCAATTGAGGATTCCCTGTCACGTCTGGGCACCGATTACCTCGATGTATACTTCGCCCACATTGATGATCAGGAAGTCCCCTTGGAGGAAACATTGGGCGCGTTTGACCGGCTGATCAAGGCCGGTAAGGTGCGGGCCATCGGCGCCTCCAATTATTCGTCCGATCGATTGGAACAGGCGCTGGCCGTGTCTCGTGATCATGGGTTCGCGCGCTATGAGCTGATCCAGCCCCTCTACAACCTGCATGACCGGGCCGATTTCGAGTCGTCGCTGGCGAAAGTCGCCAGCGAGCACAATCTTGGCGTGGTGAGCTACTTTTCTCTGGCCAGTGGATTCCTGACTGGCAAATACGCTCAGCTTTCAGACCTGGAAGGCAACCCTCGGGCTGACTTTCTCAACGGTTATTTCAGCGATCGTGGTCAGCGCATTCTGGATACCCTGATGGCCGTTTCGCAGGAGGCTTCAGCAAAACCATCCCAAGTGGCACTGGCCTGGCTGCTCCACCAGCCAGAACTGACCGCACCGATTGTCAGTGCAACATCGCTGTCTCAACTGGATGAGATATTGGCTTCGGTGAAATTGTCACTACCGGAAGAGATGCTTTCCAGGCTGGACGCCGCCAGTAGGCAGTGATATGAAGATGAGGCTGGAATGAGTGTGCATTCTGGCTTCATCCTCTTTGGTAACACCTTCAATGGTAATGAAACCCGCAATACGGAGAACCCAATCATGATCCACGATTCTCGTGAGCGGTATGGCGCTCTCACCAAACTGCTGCACTGGTCGATGGCCCTACTGGTGTTCTGGCAACTGCTCAAGTTTGGTGATCGAATCTTCGACGGAGAACACTGGGTCGGACAAACGCTGGTGCCCTGGCATGTCTCTATAGGTTCGCTGATGTTGCTGCTGATTCTGGTACGCTTGGCCTGGGCCGCTGGCCAGCGTCATCAGCGCCCGCAGCAAGATCCGGCGCAGGCTCTGCTGGTCAAGGCCGGTCATGGGGCGTTGTATCTTGGCCTGTTGCTGATGCCGATAACCGGGGTAATGGTCATGCTGGGTGGTGGCCACGGGATTACGGCTTTCGGTATCGAGCTTTTTGCTGAAGGCGAGGAAATTGCCTGGGCCCAAGCCCTGGGACAGCTCCATTCGCCAATCGCATGGATTTTGACCGTTTTGATTGTTGGTCATATTGGTATGGCACTGATTCATCACTTCGTGAAAAGAGACGATACGCTTAAACGTATGGTGTGATGAGGCAATCTCCAAAACCAAAAATTCTCGTTATTTCGCGACTTGATTGCGGAAACTCCGAATAGATCAATGAGGCAAACGGTTATTAGGCTAACTATATCTTAAGCTATCCAATTTTGTCGGAGGTCAAGTGCATCAGCGCTTATCCAGAGTAAAAAGTCGATCAGCTGCAATCCGGTTTCTGCTATCGCGGGCACAGTTCAAAGAGTGCTTTGCCGTAGTTAATCAGCCTGGCTTCAGGAACTCGGCACTGGCCGGACTACAGGTGGCTATCGCGGCGCTGGTTGTGCTTCCGCTGATCGAGCTATCCGACTTTTCGCACCTGATTGGATTTGCTTCGCTGGGTACATTGGTGGCTTTGTTTGGCCGTTTTGCGGCCCCGGAACGCCGGGGCTTTACGGTTTTCCTTTGTTTGCTCTGCCAAACCGCAACCGTTTTTGTGATGTCCCTGGTGGCCTGGCTGGAGTTGCCCATGGTTGGTCAGCTGGCCATTCTGGCGCTGTTGTGCGGTACGCTGTTTTACATCGTCACCGTTGGTGATTTCGGTCCGCCAGGTGCATTGATCTTCATATTCGCCGCCAGCGTTTCAATGGGCCAAGTGGATACCTTTGCCTCTGTCCTCGAACGTACGACTGCGACCGCAGTGGCCGCTGCTCTTGCCTGGCTAGTGGTGATGATCACCGACGTGTTCCGCCACGATACACCGGCGGCACAGGATTGGTTCAAAAGCCGGCCCGCCAGTCACAAGTTGATCGCCGTCGCGCGCATGGTGTTGGGCTCTGCCGTGGCGGCTTATGTTGCTTATGCGTTTGGCGGTCAGCACGCCGGTTGGGCGGCCATGGGCGCTGTCGCCGTGTTACAGGGTAGCCATTTGCATATCAGTATGAGCCGAGCCCTACAGCGCACCATAGGCAACGTACTCGGCGCTCTCCTTGTGGCTTTGGTGCTGCTAAGCCAGCCCTCTGTGTGGACCATTATTGGGCTGGTGGCGTTACTGTCGTTCGCTACCGAGACCATCATCGGATCGAATTATGGACTGGGCCAGGTTCTGGTTACGCCCATGGCTCTGTTTATGAGCTATCTGGCGGCACCAGACCTTGCTGGCATGGCGATGGTGCAGGAGCGGGTAGTAGATACCCTCATAGGGACCGCTGTCGGGATCTGTTTTGCGATTCTGTTTTCGACCCTGGACGACCGAGCTCATTTGCTAACTCATCACATAAATCGCGGAAGGTAAGTTGCAGTCACGGGCTGTTGGTTCTCGAACGCCTATCAAAACCTTGGTCTGTCCCAGATGCAAGAGAGCCAGTTTATGGGTAGTTCATAGGCCCTGAGTATCACTGAGAATGAATCGGACGCGGCGTTTTGGATTAGAGACCGCAATACGAGTGTGGGTTTAAGAATACGAGCGGGAGTGCCAGTTACTGGATCGGGAAAGAGATCACGGCGGCTTCAGTTGACCGATTCAATAAGCTCCCTTGTCACCACATCTTGGGGCTGATCTCAGCATAAATACAACCTTCCCTCATCACTACAATGTGGTTGGCACAGCGACAGGCGTTGGCGAGATCGTCGATAGCTATGGCAATGGTTTTGCCCCCGGCGACTCAGTTCCCGGATAAGATCGAACCCCTCGACCTAGCGGCCAAGATCCAGGGCTAAGGTCGGTTCATCGGGAAGGACCAATTGCGTTTCCTCGACAACGGTCATGGTAATCCAGACCCTTTGCTTCGGGCCTCCGGATAGCGCGTCCAAAGGGCGCTCTATCGGTTCTGACATGTTCACAACCCCGACTGAATCCGAGAATTACCCCTTTAAGCACGACATGCCCCTCAGCCTCAATGGACTTACCCCGATGCGTGTGACACACCGTAGCCTCAAATTGAACCCCTCGGACTCGGCCCTGAATGTTCGCTTTGCGACCCGAGCGGCCAAATTGTGGTAGCATCATTTGGGTAGCAAATCGGAAAAGCGTAACCTGCTATGCGTCATTGAATATCATGAGCTTACCGGAATATTACGTGTAACCGGAGGGCTAAAAGCGTGACACCCTCCCGGCCTTCAACCGCTCAATCTCATCCAGAAGCTCTTCGATAGTCGAATTCTGCGCCGCCACAATAGAACTCAGGCGATCAATCTGCTTGCGATAGTCTGCGATCTTCTGCTTATCGGTTCTTGCCCTGTTGTCTGTAGTACGCTTGCTGCTCCTCTTTTGCTCCGACTTAGAAGTTATGTAGGCTTGAACCTCAAGTATCAGCAAAGGGTACCTGTCCTTTTTCAAAGCTGAGGGATCTCGTCCCGCTTCTCTCGCAACGTTGTTTTGGGTAACAGCTGCCCCCAAAGGAAGGCGGATTGTCTTACCTTTTTTCAGCCGATCAAATGCATCCCTGAACTCTTGCTCTGCCGATTTCTTAACCGTTGACGACACTGAGATACACCTCTATCGCATAGATTTCTTTTTTCAAAGCGTTGAAACGTGGACTCTCGGAGGTCAGCGATGTAGTGGTTCAATAAAACCGGACACCAACGTAGGTGGTAATATTGCCACCATAAGCGAGGTGTCTGATGACCAAGAAACGACGTACTTTTTCGCCTGAATTTAAGCAAGAAGCTGCCAGCCTAGTACTAGACCAAGGGTACAGCTATCCCCAAGCTTGTACCTCGTTGGGTGTCGGTGAAAGCGCCCTCCGGCGCTGGGTTCACCAGCTTGCGGACGAGCGTCAGGGAGTAACGCCTAAGGGCAAAGCGTTAACCCCAGAACAGCAGCGTATTCAGGAGCTTGAGGCTCGCTGCAAACGCCTTGAGATGGAAAAAACCATCCTAAAAAAGGCTACTGCTCTCTTGATGTCGGACGACATGAATCGTACGCGCTGATAGACCAGTTGAGTGAGCAAATGCCTGTTGAAATGGTCTGTAACGCGTTTGATATTAGCCGCTCCAGTTACTACGAGTACCGGCAGCGGCGGCACCGCGTGGATGTTGAGCGTCTGGCCTTAAAAGCTCAGGTAAACCGCCTTTTCAAAAAGAGTCGCAGCTCAGCTGGCAGCCGCTCGATCAAAGGTTTGCTCAGCGAAGAAGGCGTCACCATTGGTCGTTTCAAGGTTCGGCGTTTGATGAGCGAAATGGGGTTGATCTGTAAGCAGCCGGGCCCTCATGCTTACAAGCAGGCGACCGTTGAGCGACCTGATATTGCGAACCATCTTGACCGCAAATTTACACCAGACCTGCCCGATCAGGTCTGGTGTGGTGACATCACTTATATCTGGAGTGGCCAGCGTTGGAACTATCTGGCCGTTGTGTTGGATCTTTATGCTCGTCGTGTCGTTGGCTGGGCCATGTCGTCCAGCCCGGATGCAGATCTTGTTGTGAAAGCGCTGGATCACGCCTGGGAACAACGTGGTCAGCCAAAGAGCGTCATGTTCCATTCCGATCAGGGTAGTCAGTATGCAAGCCGCAAGTTCCGCCAAAGACTTTGGCGCTATCGAATTAAACAAAGCATGAGCCGACGTGGCAACTGCTGGGACAACTCGCCGATGGAAAGACTGTTCCGGAGCCTGAAATCGGAGTGGATACCGGCTTTGGGATATCGAAATCTACCTGAGGCCAAGAAAGACGTTAGTGGCTATCTGATGGGTTACTACAACCAGCAGCGCCCTCACTCGTTTAACGATGGCATGCCTCCCGTTGTCGCTGAGGAAAATCTTAAATTACTGTCCGGGATTAGTTGACCACTACACCCCGAATAGATCGAAGACCTAATCGCACCTCTCTATCGGCTCTGAGGTTTGCCTTAAGGTTGGGGAGATCACAGGGCTTTGGGAGCTGAACCCCAAGAACTCGGGCTACTTTAAGGGATAGGGTTTCCTGTTACCTGGCAGATCTTTGATAGCTTTTATAAGCCGTGACTCACCGAATCGCTGTAAAAGGTACAGCCACTCTCTTTGCCCTCTTTCATTGGTAATCAGAGCGGAAATTCTTCCTACCAGGGGCGGGCCTGAGGGCCCTCTGGCCGTGAGCGGCTAGCCCACTTCCTTGTCTATTTCTGGAAAGAAACTTAGGGTAGGCTCATTCCAATGTCAATAGTTACCACAGTATTTTGTATTCGTCATATGCTAGCATTCGTATGTAAAGTTATTGGCGTCGACCAGGCCAATCATCGCACGTACTCATGGATGACGGCGCGCACTACGCCCCATAGCTGACAGTCGCTGCCCTCAAGAGGCAAGGGCGGGTAGTGGGGATGGGTGGAGCAGAGGTGGGGCGTTCCCTGGTAAAGCGCGTAGCGTTTGATCAACGCTTCGCCCTCCAGCATAGCGACCAGAATGTGGCCCAAGCGAGGCTCGATACCGCGGTCGACGATAAGCAGGTCACCCTCAAAAATTCCCCACCCCTCCATGCTGTTACCGGTAGCGGTGACATAAAACGTCTGGGTAGGGTTTTTAACCAGCCGGGTATTGAGATCCAGCGTGCACGGCTCGTAATCCTGCGCAGGCGAAGGAAACCCGCTAAAGCCAGCGCGGCCCAAAAAGGTTAAATACGGCAGCGGCTGGGCGCTTAACGGCAAGGCGGGGGTAAAATGAGAAGACTGGCCCGGCATTGTCGGCATCCTGACTCTTAAAGTGTATGTATGAATATACAGTATTTTTCAGAGTGAAGGAAAATGCAAATAGGCGGGCAGTGCTGAGATTGCTTAACTGAGTTCGCAATGACAAAGAGGGGGCATTCGGAATGACACCGCTCCATGTCATTGCGAGGAGTGCAACGAGGCGGCAATCTCAGCCAGCGGTGGCAGGAAGCCTGAGGTGCTTCGCTGCTTTCTCAAGGGATTAAGAAAGCGAGCAATCATAATGCCAGAAGGGCGTTGGAAGAAGTGAAAGATGCCAACGACTGGAGAGCTAGGCAGCGTGGCTCTTCAGCAAAGGCCAAGCTCCTTGCTTTGACGCGTCAAGGATAACAATTTCAGCAATTGAGCCGTCTTCGGCATAACTGATATGCGTATGCCAGTCTTGAGAAACCTCTTTGGTAATAGGCTTCTCCGATAGATGGAGCACTAAAATATCATCGGCCTCATCATAGGTCGTTCTCATGACATTTCCTCCCATTCAAAATGGTGCATCACCGTCTTTACAATTAGCTGATCTTCCAATACCACTGCAGCACAAATAAGGTTGTCGGTGCGCTGCACGAACGCTTTAGCTATCCATAGTCTAGTTTCATCTTTAAAACGTGTCTTGCCTGTTTCCAGCAGTTCGCTGAGCTGCGCTTCGTTTAAGCCCCGCTGCTGCATACGCTCTCTTGCGTGGCGAGTAATATGCACTTCACGATTAAAGCGTTTGGAATACATGGTAGCCGCTCGTTAGGTTAAGCATCATTACGATAATCGCTCTACCTCCCCATGTCATTACGAGTAGTGCAGCGACGTGGCAATCTCAAGCAGCGGTGGCAGACTAACCCGAGATCGCCGCGCTTCGCTCGCAATGACAAAGAAGAGGCTATTCGGAATGACACCGAAAGCGTTATTGCCCAATCGGTCAGCCTTTGCTGGCTCGCACAACATGAAGCACGCTCATGCACGACCTGACGCGGATGCGATGAAAGTAGTGTCAGGCTGCGTTATGATACCGGCCTCGCTTCTTCCATGATGATCCTTTCTCGTTACGAGGTTCCCGCCGATGTTCAGCCGTGATATGTCAATTGCCGGATTCGATGATGTGCTGTTTGATGCCATGCAGAAAGAAGTGGCGCGCCAGGAAGCCCACATCGAACTGATTGCTTCAGAAAACTACGCCAGCCCCCGCGTACTCGAAGCCCAGGGCAGCCAGCTGACCAATAAATACGCCGAAGGTTACCCCGGCAAGCGTTACTACGGCGGCTGTGAATTCGTCGATATCGCTGAAAACCTAGCGATCGATTACGCCAAAGAGCTGTTCGGCGCTACCTACGTTAACGTGCAGCCCCATTCGGGCTCGCAAGCCAACAGCGCCGTTTTCCAAGCACTGGTTAAGCCCGGCGACACCATTTTAGGCATGAGCCTGGACGCAGGTGGTCACTTGACCCACGGTGCCAAGCCGAGCTTTTCGGGCAAGCACTACAATGCCATTCAGTACGGCCTCAATGACCAAGAGCTGATCGATTACGACCAAGTGGCCCAGCTTGCTCGTGAGCACAAGCCCAAAATGATCATTGCCGGTTTCTCTGCTTATTCACAAATTGTGGATTGGGCCAAGTTCCGTGAAATCGCCGATGAAGTAGGCGCTTACTTACTGGTTGATATGGCGCACGTCTCAGGCTTGGTAGCGGCGGGTGTTTACCCGAGCCCCTTGCCCCATGCGCACGTGGTCACGTCTACCACCCACAAAACGCTGCGCGGCCCGCGTAGTGGTGTGATTCTCTCGGCCGAAAACGACGCCGATATCGAGAAGAAGCTGCAATCCGCCGTATTCCCCGGCGGCCAGGGCGGCCCGCTGATGCACGTGATCGCGGCCAAGGCAGTGTGCTTCAAAGAAGCCATGTCGCCCGAGTTCAAAACCTACCAGCAGCAGGTAGTGAAAAACGCCAAGGCAATGGCCAAGGTGTTTATCGACCGCGGTTACGACATTGTTTCCGGTGGCACCGAAGATCACCTGTTCCTGCTCTCGCTGATCAAGCAGGGCGTAACCGGTAAAGATGCCGATGCGGCGCTGGGCCGTGCCCACATCACCGTGAACAAGAACGCCGTTCCTAACGACCCGCAAAGCCCGTTCGTCACCTCCGGCCTGCGTATTGGCACCCCGGCAGTCACCACGCGCGGTTTCGGTGAAGAAGAGTGTACCCAACTGGCTGGCTGGATCTGCGACATTCTGGACGTGCTGGCCAAAGGCGAAGACACCAGCGCCATCGAAGCGAAGGTGCTGGATAAAGTAGCTGAGGTTTGCGCACGGCTGCCGGTTTATAAGTAATCAAACGCGGTAGCTCGCTCCATCCTAATCGCCCAACTTATTGGGCGATTAGGCCGTCTACCAGCAGCAATTACCCTCGGCACCTGGATGCTCGGTAATTCAAAGAGGTTAGAGATTTAATAACCCTACACTTATCGAAAAATCTATTTAAAATCAATAAGTTAAAAATTTTTGCTTTGCAATATAACAGACCTGCTCTGCAATTTTGCAGGACATTTCATGAAATGGCTTTTCCTGCAAAATTGCAGACTTTCGATGTGACTAGTTTTGCTCTCCTTGATCACGCACTGCAAAACTGCAGTGTTGTTTTGCAAAATTGCAGAACTATTGAAATCCCTCAGCGCTTCAAAACCGGCATCTACCACTCTTAGCTTTTGCCACTTCCCACCGATAGCGGCACAAAAGTTGGTGGAGCTAGTCAAACTGCTACCAAGAAAGCTTGAGCGCTATCGCTCGGCACCCCGTTTTTTCTGCAGGTCTCTCAGCCACACCTACGCTAGTACTTGGTCGATGATACGGCTATCCGCAAGAAGGGCCGACATCGGTGGGTGTCAGCCGAATAGTTTGGAGAAGTCGGTAAGCAAGACAATTGCCAGGCCGCCGTCATCTTGTCAGTCGCTACGGAGCAGGCGAGCTTACCGGTGGCGTGGCAGCTCTATTTGCCGGCCTCCTGGACGGATAATCCCGACCGCTGTCACTAGGCCAGCGTTCCCGCCGACGTGGCCTTTGCCACCAAGCCAGACATCGCTTTGCAGCAGGTTCGTCAAACGATGGAGGCAGGCATCAAGACGGGCATCGTGTTGGCCGATGCAGCCTATGGCAAGGGAACAGCGTGGCGAGAGCAACTTGCCGACTGGGGACTGACCTACTGCGTCGGCGTGCATGAAGATCTGAGTGTCTGGGCGTCTGGCGCCAAGCCTTTACCACTACGCTGGTCGGGCGTTTGGCGTCCACCGCCCCGCTGGCAATAGACGGAGAAGTATCATCCGGTCTCGTTAGACGCCTTGGCCCAGTCGCTGAGGGCTGACGACTTCCAACAAGTCACGTGGCGGGAAGGCACCAACCAGCCGCTGACGTCCCGCTTTGCTTCAGTTCGGGTGCGAGTGAGTACCGTAAACCGGAATGGCTTCTGATCGAATGGCCCCAAGGGGCTGACAAGCCCACGAAGTATTGGCTGAGCAGCCAACCTGAAGTGACACCGCTGACAACATTGGTCACCACCGCTAAGGCACGCTGGCGAATTGAGCGTGACTACCAGGAACTCAAGCAAGAGGTGGGACTGAACCACTATGAGGGTCGCCACTGGCGAGGCTTCCACCATCACGCTAGTCTCTGCATCGTGGAGTATGGCTTCTTGGTCGCTGAACGGTTACGTTGTTGGCATCAAAAAAAATCTCACTGCGCCCGGCATCTACCCTATCCAAAGACCACCGGCCGCGAGGTCGTGCAACGCTCTCAGCGAGGTGTGAGTGATTCCATCACTACGCTACGCTGGTACCTGCACCAAGGGATGATGACGAACTTGCAGAACCGATGGCGATATTTTGTGACACGGTTCTCGGCGAGCCGTTTTAGTAGCTGGCATTCCTCTTGACCGAAATGCTCATGGTTCTGCGAGTAGATGGTCAGGCAATCCCGGGGGCCTGACTCGAAAATAAGCGGAAGGGTGATGGCAGAGGCCATATTGTGAATGCGTGCACGATCCTTAATATGGTCCAGGGTGGGTTCCTGGGCGATGTCATTAACGACAAGAACCTCGCCCGAGCGCAGTGACTGACCGACTGTTCCTGATCCTTTAAGGTCCTGCCCCCAGCCAAGTGTTAGTTCTGAGAGAAAGGCGTTGGCCTGTCCGGCGCTAGCCTGCACCTCGATAGGCTTGTCGGCCTCGTCGATGGCAAATCCTACCCAGGCAAGGTTGTAGCCTTCCTCATCGACGATTGTTTGGCACCGCGAGCTAAGCAACTCATTTTCGTTCTTGGCGCGGACGACGACCCTATCGCAAGCGTTCAGGGAGCGCAGGGCACTGACGACGCCCTCCAACTGTTGGCGACAATGCTCTTGTTCTTGCGTCAGGGCGCGCAGGCGCAACAGGTTATCGATCCTCGTCTTTAATTCTGCCTGGGTGGTTGGTATGCGCATGATGTCATCGACGCTGAGACCGAGTTCTGCGGTAACACGCGGGGGAAGCCGCGAGCGGCTGTCGGCGACCAGCAGCACTGGCAGTATCATCGGCGCTGCCCCCTGTCGCAGGTGCAATATGCGCTCGCGGTAATATTGTAATGATGCCGTATCCGCTACGATTAGGTCGACCTCCCTGGTCGCTCCGTCGCTCTCATCTACGAGCGTGTCCAGCACATGTACGTTGTGTCCCACCATTCGCTTAAAAAGCTCAGCATTGGCCCTGTTCGCCAGCGCGATGGTAATGACAGGCCGTCTCTGGAATTTGTGTTCGCGAGCCGTCACTGAGTACCACTATTGTAATAATCTTAAATTTTGGGTGTTTTTGGCCAGTGAGGCGGGCGGTATGCGGTTCTTCTCTTGGTGGATGAGCCCTTCCGCTGCGTTATCTGTTGCCATTGTCTACCGATACGGGCAGAGTTAAGCCAAATGAGCTCTATAAAGAATTCTTCACCTAGCTCGTCAGCAACAGCAAAAAGAGAATGACCATCAATGTCCACGCATACCAATATTCAAACACTTTATCTCACCGTCTATAACCGTCCCGCGGACTGGGAAGGGCTGCTTTACTGGTCTGAACAGCTTGAGGCCAACGGCTTTGAGGCGGTCAGCCACGCCTTTACCCAAGCTCCTGAATTTGAAGCACTCTACGCAGGGCAGAGTCTTCAACAGCAGGTGACTACCCTTTATCAACATTTATTGGGGCGTGATGCGGAAGCAGAGGGACGGGCTTACTGGGCAACTCAGTTAGACGAGGGCGTCAATGTCGCTCAGGTGGCCGGTTTTATTGCGGGTGCTGCTGAGGGCGACGATGCCACCGCGTTTGAAGCGCGTATTGATGAGGCCCTGAACCAAACCTACGGTGAGATCCTTGATACGCTGTATGCTGGCTATTACGGGCGAGCAGCGGACGAAGAGGGTAAGGCGTATTGGCTGGAGGCCATGAAGTCGGCAGACGGCGAGTTGGGTTTTATCATTGAGGCATTTGGGAATTCCGATGAATATGTTGAGCAGTATGGCGGCATGGAAACAGAAGCACAGATCGCCGCCCTGTACCGTAATCTGTTCAATCGTGATCCGGATACAGAAGGGGCCGCTTATTGGGCTGAGCAACTCGATAACGGCACCCTAACGCTTTCTTCCTTGGCGTTTACGCTATCACAGGCCGCCGCCGATGATGACAAGCAAGCGCTGGATGACAATATCCAAGCGTTAAACGAACCAGAACCCGAATCGACACCAGAACCGACACCAGAACCGACACCAGAACCGACACCAGAACCGACACCAAAACCTGAATCCACGAGCGGTATTGCCCAAGATGGCTACCTGCGAGAAGCAACTGTCTTTCTGGATCAGGACGGCGATGGTGAGTGGGATGAGGGAGAGCCTCAGAGTGTCACCGACTACCTAGGCAATTTCACCTTGCTCGGCGGTCAAGGAGGCACGTTAATCGTTTATGGCGGTACGGATATCAGTACCGGACTCGAGAACTCCGGCATTTTCAAAGCACCGGCTGGCTCCACCATGGTCAATCCGCTGACGACACTCGTGGCTGAAATCGCCGGAGAAAATGCCACCTCGGAACAAGTAGCTGAAGCTCAGAGCAAAGTCGCTAGTGCCTTGGGACTGCCAGCGGGCACCAATCTTACCAATAGCGATCCTATTGCTACGGCCCTTTCCGATACCGCCACTACTGAAGAAAAGGCGGCAGCACTTCAGGTCCAGTCTTCTTCTATCCAGGTCGCTAATCTGATCACGGCCACGGCCAAAATGCTAAGCGGTAGTGGTGGCGATGTCGGCGCAGCGGCCAAGAACACAGCGTCTGCCATTGCCAAGAAGATTCAGGAAAGTGCCGAATCGGTCGACCTTTCCGATGCCGGTACAATTACCACCATTATTGATGACGCTGCCACACAAAATGGCAGCCCTTTGGAGAGCGGTAAAAGCGCATCCGCGGCGGGCTCGCTGGCCAATCTCAATCAGCGCGTGAAGACCGCTGTCTCGGAGGAGGGTGCGTCTGCTGAGAGTGCGTTGGGTAACGCCGTCAAAGCACAGATTGTAGCCCAGAAGGATCTGGCCGATGCGCTTGCCGATGGCGGTACACTGGATGATGACGCCTTGAACACAGCCATCGAGGCGGCTGTATTCAAAGAGTTGCTGCCGGATCTCAAGCAGGAAGGATCCCCTTTTCTGGTGGGCACCACTCCCGCCGATGATACGGTCAATGTACCGTCTTTCACTCGCCTCACGTTGACCTTCAATGAAACCGTTACCGCTCAGGAAGGCGGCACGATCACGCTGCATTCCGAGACTGGTGAGGCACTGGTCATAGATGTCACTGACTCAAACCACGTAACAGTGCAGGACAACGTGGTCAGAATTGACCCCCAGACCAACTTAGGTAATGACACTGCATACCACATCACCATCAGCGATGGTGCATTTGCCGATAGCGATAGCAATCCCTTTGCCGAGATTGTTGACGCGACCACACTTAATTTCGTGACTAAGGCTGGTAACACCATCACTGGCACCGAAGGGGATGATGAGCTCTTCGGCACCTTAGGCAATGACACTATCGATGGTCTAGGCGGTAATGACTGGATTTTCGGCGATGTGGGTAACGACACACTGTATGGCCGTGCCGGTTCCAATTATCTGGAGGGCGGCACAGGGGATGACATTCTCTATGCCGGAGACGAAGGAGATAACCTCATTGGTGGAAGTGGCAACGATAAGCTGTATGGCGGTGTCGGTGATGATTATCTAGACGGTGTTTCGGGCGATAATCTTCTCGAAGGGGGGGCGGGTAACGACGCGCTAGAAGTATCCAGTAACGGCAGTACCGGGAATAACATCCTCAATGGTGGCGAGGGTAACGATATTCTCTGGATTAACACTTACAGTGCTGGTGTACCTGGAACAACAACCCAAGGCTCCAGTCAGCTGAATGGCGGTGTCGGCAATGATGAGCTGCGAGGCGGGGCAGGAGATGACATCCTGAACGGTGGTGCAGGCAATGACGTGTTGCACGACACATACGGCATTAATGAGCTGGACGGTGGCACGGGGGACGATGAACTCACCGCTTCTATAGGCAGCACGCTGTCCGGTGGCGATGGCAAGGATACCTTCCGTGTGCAGGTGGACCAATGGAACATGGAGCCAGATGCTTTGCCGGCAGTCATTACTGACTTCACCCTTGAAGACGATACCTTGGATATTTCCAATCTAGCCGGGGACTCTTCACAGCTGATTGATTACACCGGCGGCAATCCCTTCGATCCAGCCTTGGGTTACTTGGCACTGGAGCAAGACGGCGCTGATACGTTGCTGAACGTCGATTTCGATGGGGTGGGTGGCACTGAATACGCCTTACAACCGTTTATTCGGTTGGAAAACATTACTTTGAAAGATTTGACCGCAGCGCATTTCCTTCCAGCAGGCATCGACCCCGATGGAGCACCTCCTGTAGACGAAGACATCACTGGCACCGAAGGGGATGATGAGCTCTTCGGCACCTTAGGCAATGACACTATCGACGGTCTAGGCGGTAATGACTGGATTTTCGGCGATGTGGGTAACGACACACTGTATGGCCGTGCCGGTTCCAATTATCTGGAGGGCGGCACAGGGGATGACATTCTCTATGCCGGAGACGAAGGAGATAACCTCATTGGTGGAAGTGGCAACGATAAGCTGTATGGCGGTGTCGGTGATGATTATCTAGACGGTGTTTCGGGCGATAATCTTCTCGAAGGGGGGGCGGGTAACGACGCGCTAGAAGTATCCAGTAACGGCAGTACCGGGAATAACATCCTCAATGGTGGCGAGGGTAACGATATTCTCTGGATTAACACTTACAGTGCTGGTGTACCTGGAACAACAACCCAAGGCTCCAGTCAGCTGAATGGCGGTGTCGGCAATGATGAGCTGCGAGGCGGGGCAGGAGATGACATCCTGAACGGTGGTGCAGGCAATGACGTGTTGCACGACACATACGGCATTAATGAGCTGGACGGTGGCACGGGGGACGATGAACTCACCGCTTCTATAGGCAGCACGCTGTCCGGTGGCGATGGCAAGGATACCTTCCGTGTGCAGGTGGACCAATGGAACATGGAGCCAGATGCTTTGCCGGCAGTCATTACTGACTTCACCCTTGAAGACGATACCTTGGATATTTCCAATCTAGCCGGGGACTCTTCACAGCTGATTGATTACACCGGCGGCAATCCCTTCGATCCAGCCTTGGGTTACTTGGCACTGGAGCAAGACGGCGCTGATACGTTGCTGAACCTCGATTTCGATGGGGTGGATGGCACTGAATACGCCTTACAACCGTTTATTCAGCTGGTGGGCGTGAATGCCAGCGGCTTGCAGACAGATAACTTCTCGCCTGGAGTTGATTTATTCCTGACGGGAGGCGCTGCAGGATAATAAGTTCAGCCAAGAACACATGTTTGGTTCGGATGAAGTCTCACTGAATGAACTCAGAGTCTTTTTTTCTTTGGTAAGAGGAGAAGTGGTTCGTATTCGGTGGCTACGCCCTCCACCTCATCCTGTCCTATAAAGCCCGCTGTTGCGGGCTTTTAGCATTGTAAGACATCGGGTACGCCCTCAAAGATGCCTCCATAACGACCGTTTAGGTGGGCAGTCTACGACCGCGCAAGAACAATGCCGATGTTCAGCAAGCCCCTTGTCCATCAGAAAAATGTCGAGGTGGATGTCAGGAGCATTGCCGATTACCGCTCAAAAGCTCGCTGCATCGGCCCTACCGGGCCGATCTCAGAGCATCATCAGTTCAATTCTTGTATGTCATGTTCTTTAAGATATTGCCGTAGGGCCTGATTCATGCGGGTTTGCCAGCCTTTACCTGTTTGACGGAATGCCTCAACCACCTCTTGGTCATAGCGAATTTTCACTGGCACTTTTCGTTCGCTTACGGGAATTGGGGGACGTCCACGCCCACGCTTCACCAGGATATCTCCGTGGTATTGATGCGCTGTCTCAAACCACTCGTCTGTCAGCTCTGGGGCGTCGTCAGAATCAAACCAAGTGCTGTTCGTATCGTTGCCTTTCGCGTTCATTTGCGTACCTCATGGAAATAATGCGGCGCTTTTTCCCGCGTTGCGTCCACACAATCACGGTCACTTTGCCGGTGAGTTTACCCACGGTGATGATGCGTTCTTCGCCGTAGTCCTGGCGGTCATCCACCATCGCCAGCGTTTTGCCGGCAAAGACGGCAGGCGCATCGTTAAAATCCAGGCCGCGATGTTGCAGGGTGTCTTGCTGTTTGCGCAGGTCGTACTCGATCTCACTGCCTGGGGCCATCGGGGTCTCTTGTCTTAACCAATTATTGTACCCACAATAATTGGTTAAGCAAGCACCGGCGAACAGAAGGTTTAGCGAGTCATAACCACCACCCTCGCAAAACCCGCTTGGGCTATTTTTAGCAGGTTGATCTCCCGCTTAGAAAACTCACGATAAGACGGAATATGTTGAGCAGTATGGCGGCATGGAAACAGAAGCACAGATCGCCGCCCTGTACCGTATTCTGTTCAATCGTGATCCGGATACAGAAGGGGCCGCTTATTGGGCTGAGCAACTCGATAACGGCGCCCTAACGCTTTCTTCCTTGGCGTTTACGCTATCACAGGCCGCCGCCGATGATGACAAGCAAGCGCTGGATGACAATATCCAAGCGTTAAACGAGCCAGAACCCGAACCCGAACCCGAGCCCGAACCAGAACCAGAACCGACACCAGAACCGACACCAGAACCGACACCAGAACCGACACCAGAACCGACACCAGAACCTGAATCCACCAGCGGTGTTGCCCAGGATGGCTACCTGCGAGGAGCAACTGTCTTCCTGGATCAGGACGGTGATGGCGAGTGGGATGAGGGGGAGCCTCAGAGTGTCACCGACTACCTTGGCAACTTCACCTTGCTTGGCGGGCAAGGCGGCACTCTAATCGTCCACGGCGGTACGGATATCAGTACCGGACTCGAGAACTCCGGCATTTTCAAAGCACCGGCTGGCTCCACCATGGTCAGTCCGCTGACAACACTCGTGGCTGAAATCGCCGGAGAAAATGCCACCCCAGAACAGGTGGCAGAAGCTCAGAGCAAAGTCGTCAGCGCCTTGGGACTGCCAGAGGGCACCAATCTTACCAACAGCGATCCCATTGCCACGGCACTTTCCGATACCGCCACCGCTGAAGAAAAGGCAGCAGCACTTCAAGTGCAGTCTTCCTCTATTCAGATCGCTAACTTGATCACGTCCACGGCCAAAATGTTGAGCGGCGGTAATGAAAATGTGAATGTCGAATCAGCTGCCCGTAGTACCGCAGCGGCCATTGCTAACAAGATGGGGGGAAGTTCCGAAGCGATTGATCTATCTGATGTCAATACGATTGTCCCGATCATGAACGACTCCTCCATGCAACATGGAAGGGCGCTGACCGCCCAGGAGGCAACTGCAGCAACCCCATTGGCCAATATCAATCAGCGCGTGAAGACCGCTATCTCGGAGGAGGGCGCTTCTGCCGAGAGTGCGTTGGATAACGCCGTCAAAGCACAGATTGTGGCCCAGAAGGATCTAGCTGATGCGCTTTCCGGTGGCGGTACACTGGATGATGATGCCTTGAACACAGCCATTGAGGCGGCCAAACCCAAGGAGTTGTTGCCAGATCTCAAGCAGGAGGGAGATCCCTTCTTGGTGGGCACCACGCCCGCCGATGATACGGTCAACGTACCGTCTTTCACGCGCCTCACGCTGACCTTCAATGAGACCGCTACAGCACGGGAAGGCGGCACGATCACGCTGCATTCTGAGGCAGGCGAGCCGCTGGTCATGAATGTCACTGATCCGAACCACGTAACGGTGCAAAACAACGTAGTCAGGATTGATCCCCTGATCAATTTGGGCAAAGACATTGCGTACCACATCACCATCAGTGATGAAGCCTTTCTGGATGGCGATGGCAACCCCTTTGCCGGATTTAATGACGCTACCTCGCTGAATTTCGTCACCAAGACTGGCAAAACCATCACTGGTACCGCAGCCGATGATGAGCTTATCGGCACCCTGGGCAATGACACCCTCTACGGCTTAGGAGGATATGACCGGATTCGTGGTGAAGCAGGCAATGACACGCTGCATGGCGGTGACGGCTATAATTCTATGAGTGGCGGAGCGGGTGACGACATTCTTTACGGTGGGGATGATGGCAACTCTCTCGATGGCGGCAATGGAAATGACGAACTGCATGGTGGCGCCGGCGATGACTACCTATATGACCATGATGGCGATGACATACTGAATGGCGGGTCAGGGAACGACGACCTCACAGCTGGTAGCGGCAGTAATGTTCTGAACGGTGGTAAGGGGGACGATCGCCTAAATATCGATTATTACTCCTATGATGACCCGGAAGAGTACTTCAACGAACTGAATGGCGGGGCCGGTAATGATGACCTAAATGGTGGGTCAGGTGACGATATCCTGAACGGCGGTGCCGGTAATGATGACCTAAATGGTGGATCAGGCGACGATATCTTGAATGGTGACGAGGGTAACGATGAACTGCACGATACCAGCGGCATCAACGAATTAAATGGCGGCCTTGGTGATGACACTCTCGGTGCAGGGCTCGGCAGCACGCTTTCCGGTGGCGACGGTAACGATGTATTTATCGTACAGGCGGACGGGTGGCGTATGGAGTCAGAGATTCAGACAGGCGTCATCACCGACTTCACCCTTGAAGACGATACCGTGGATATCTCCCACCTGGTTAGCGAGTATTCAGACCTTATCGACTACACCGACGGTAATCCCTTCGACCCAACACTAGGGCCTGTTGACGTTTTGAGGGATAGCATTGGCAGGATAGGGGCAAACTCGCAGAATACAGGTTCCGACACCAACAAGCTGCGAGCTTGCCATGCCCCGACTGATGCTCACGGATGAACACTGGTCGAAGCTAAAACCTATCCTGCTTCAACAACGTATCTATGACAAGGCTGACCTGCGGATGACGGTAGAAGGCATACTTTACCGAATCCGTACCGGCTGCCAGTGGCGTGATTTACCCGACGACTTTGGACACTGGAATACAGTCTATAAGCGCTTTAACGCTTGGTCGGCCGCGGGCAAATTG
The DNA here is from genome assembly GCF_976980765.1 of Halomonas sp. NYA30. Lineage (NCBI taxonomy): Bacteria > Pseudomonadati > Pseudomonadota > Gammaproteobacteria > Oceanospirillales > Halomonadaceae > Halomonas > Halomonas sp. NYA30. Next base: position 1,339,930 of record NZ_OZ334477.1, read on the forward strand.
ATGACTGTTTTTAATCGGTTAGTGGAAGATCCAGATGAATGGCTCTTCATTGATGGCTCCTATATCAAGGCGCATCAAGACTGCACAGGGGCTGCCACAGAGGAAGTAGAAGCCATTGGCAAAAGCCGTGCGGGCAACACAAGCAAGATACACCTAGCTGTTGACGCTTATGGACTACCGATTGCTTTCAGGATCACCGGAGGTGACGTACACGACAGCACTGAGGCACAGGCGCTGATTGATGAGTTGCCAATAGGTGGGGCATTAGTGGCTGACAAGGGGTATGACAGTGAGCGTATCCGTGAGCAGGTCGACGCCAAGGGGATGGACTCGGTGATCCCACGCAAGCGCAACTCAAAGACAGGAAATAGCAGTTTAGACAGAGGGTTATATCACTATCGCCATCTTGTAGAGAATGCCTTTGCTCGGTTGAAGCCGTATCGCGCCATAGCGACGCGTTACGACAAGCTCAAGCGAAACTACGAAAGCATGGTGGCCTTAGCTTGTGGTTTTTTATGGCTGCCCATGTGAAACGTCAACAGACCCTAGTAGCGAAAGGCGCCAACGCCAGGCTCGTCCTGGTTAAGCACTGCCAGAAGTAACTCACCATGGCCAATGTTGTGCTTGAACCGGTTAAACGCACGATGAGCCGCATCCGAGAGCTTAGCTAGAGGTTGACGATATCAAAAAAATAAATTAATTTGTCAACCTGTGTCTTGTCAATTCGACTTGGTTAGGAGAAGCGCTATGCTCCATGATCGCATTCGCCGTGCGCGTATCCTCAAAGGGTTGTCTTTACAGCAGCTTGCGGATGCTATTGGCGATATCTCCAAGCAAGCGCTGTCCAAGTACGAGCAAGGCAAAGACACACCAAATTCAACCCGCTTGCTACAGTTGTCGGACACCTTGGGTGTTAGTCCTGAATATTTTTTCCGTCAAGAAAGCATTATGTTGGGTGAGGTCGATTTTCGTAAGCACGCCACCTTTGGGAAAAAACAACAAGAAGCGGTAAAGGAACAAGTATGTGAACATTTAGAGCGCTATTTAGCTGCCGAGCATTTGTTCAATATTGAGGCGCCTGTTCATGACTTAGCCTATTTGCGTCAGACCTTTTTTATCGAACGAATTGACGATATTGAACCAGCCGCTGAGCATCTACGTGTCCAATGGGAGTTGGGTTCAAATCCTATTGGTAACCTCACCGAGACCCTCGAAGAGCGTGGTATCAAGGTGGTGGGCTTGGCTGCGCATGATAAATTCGATGGGTTATGTGCGTTAATCAATGCCGGTACTGATGCAGTGATCGTCAGTAACACTGAGCGACCTGGAGAGCGCCAGCGCTTTAACCTTGCGCATGAGTTGGGGCACTTAGTTCTGTCAGTTCCTGAGGCAGTTCAAGGTACTCGCGAAGAAGAAAACTGGTGCCACCGATTTGCAGGGGCTTTTCTGTTCCCTGCCAAACATGTCAAGGAAGCCTTTGGTCAACAACGCAAGCAAGTGCTGCTGGATGAGTTTCTACTGGCGAAGCAAGAATGGGGCATTTCCGTTCAGGCGATATTAAGACGCCTTTACGATTTAGAAATTGTTTCACCGGGGTTCTATCAGCAAACCATGAAGCGGTGGTCAATTCAGGGTTATCGCCGTGGTGAACCTGACCCTTTGCCAAGCGAATCATCTTATCGGCTCAGACAGCTAGTGTATCGGGCACTGGCAGAGGCGTTGATTACCCCTTCTCGTGCCGCTGAATTACTGGATACGTCCTTGACTGAGATTGAGAAGGTCATGTTGAATCATCGTGCCGCTGAGGTCGCGGATGTTCAATAAGGTTGTTGTCTCAGATACCAATATATGGATCGATCTCTACCGTAGCGGTTTATTGGAGGTAGTATTTCAGCTGAAGCATCACTTCGTCACCACAGAATTTGTAATACACGAATTGAAAAGCCCGAGGGGAGAGCATCTTGTGTCATTGGGGCTTGGTGTCGAAGTGTTAGCCAGTACGGAAATGCTGACATTGTTTGATCTACGGCATACGTTGGGTAACTCCTCGCTGGCAGATGTTTCATGTTATTTTCTCGCCAAAGAATGCGGTTGGACATTGCTGACAGGGGACGGAGCATTACGCCGTTCAGGTCATAGAAGCCAGCTTGAAGTACGTGGTGTATTGTGGTTATTGGATCAGTTTCATGAAGCTGCTTTAGTGTCTCCTGATGTGCTCGTTAAAGCACTGAATGCTATGTTAGCCAATGGAGCAAGACTTCCAAAAGAAGAATGCCTGCAACGGCTGCAAGCATGGAGTGCTTTGTCACCATAAGTTTAGTAGCGAAAGGCGCCAACGGCAGGCTCGATCAGGTCAAGCACTGGCAGGAGGAACTCACCATGGCCAATGTCGCCCACGAACCGTTAAACGTGCCATGAGCCGTATCCGCGAGCTCAACGCAGATGAAGAGGCCCGCCGTTTGACGTTTGTGCGTGAGCGGGCGTTGCGGGATGAGGTGTCGTTTTTGAATGATGCGAAGCAGGACGGCCGGGAAGAAGGTCGTCAAGAAGCCGAGCAACGTGCGTTAGAAAGTAAACGCAACGCCGCTCGTAAGCTGATAGCACTGACCGAGATGAATGATCAGCTGATCGCGGAAATAGAAGAACTGCCGGTGGAAGAAGTGGAAAAGCTGCGTGTCGAGACGCAGCACTGATCCTGTCTTCCGCTCCAGTTTTCCGCCTGACGCACAAAAAAGGGCAGCCCCACGGTTGGTGGCTGCCCTTGTTGTATTTGTCTGTTTTTCTTAATTTACCTGAACATGTGCTTTTTAGTGGACGGCCAGAAAGCTGGGTCATCTTTGAAGAAAGTATGGTCTATGCTGGTTCTTAGCCTCTGCTTTAGCAATATAATAAACGGGTATTCAAGTGATCCGCCAATCGGGAGAATGCTCATGGCGGTTCGGGTATTTTCCGCAAATGGGGTAGCTGTAAAATGCTGACCCAATAAATATGCCAGCGTAACTGAACGACCTGAGCCGAAGTGAGTGTTCAGGGAAGCGATCGGTAGTACTCGATGACCTTCCCAATGACGTGATCATGAGACGTCATGGCAATGATTTCGTAGCCGGGCCGATCGTTTAGCGGAACAAGGCGGCGTATCCCACCTTCGATTTCAAGTCGCCGGAATATAGGACTTGAATATCCTGGAGCTGTCGCCACGACAAAAGAGCCATGCCTTGCCTCAAGTGTGGGATCAACAGTGATCCGCGTCCCCTCCGGAAAGGAATAGCGACCGCTGCCATGCATCGCATCACCTTGCACAAAGAGTGCGAAGGCTTGCGGCCCAGCTCTCTGGATGGTCTCGAACTGCACTTCTATCGTACCTCTTCGTATCTCTTCAAGCATGCTATCTAACCTACCGACTTGCTCCCAGGTGAGGACGGGTAAGCTGGCGGCCAAATAACGGCCTTTGCCATCTTCAACTCCAGGTCGCATGGGCAGGGGGTCGTGGCCACGCAACTGGGCTTCCGTAACCCCAAAGAACTCAGCCAGTCGCTGAATCGTAAGACTCTTCGGGTCTTTGCTGCTACCGGAAAGAATGCGATGGATTGTGGGCTGCGGTACGCCCTTTTCTTCACCGAGCACCTCGTAGGTGGCCCGTGACAAGGCGTTTTCGCTGATGCCGCGTCCTTCATCGTAGCGATGCATGAGGTGATGCAAGGTCTGTGCGATAGAGAAATAAGAGTTCATTTACATATTGTCCAGCAATGCTGGGTATAGCGGTAATACGCGTGTGTATTGATTATTATGCGCTTGCGTATTATGTTAAGTGAGTCACTGGAAGTGCCTGCGGTAAATCCGCTGCGGCTTCCTTGGGCCTCTACCTGGCAAGGAGCAACTTATGGGTCTCCATATCCATCTTACGGTCCAACTGCAAAGTATTGATGCTGGTGTTTGGGAGGCGGTTTATGAGGAGAGCCTGTCGCTACTGCGGCGGTTTCCCACGCCGTTGCTCCGGTTCGAAGCTTGCGAGGTGGGTGAGTATCGCCGGTATCGACTCACTGACGAGATCCTATGCGATCCAGGCACCCAGCAAGAGCGCTGGGTTATATCTGGCGACCGGGTAAGTGGCCGCCGTGCAGAGAGCTTTTGTCTCTACCGTCATCTTCATCGTCACCTTCATCGACCTCTCAGTCGGAGTCCGAATGCGAGCGAACCCGATGTGGATGTTCTTTGGGTCGATGAGCAGGATGCTACCTACCCTGTGGGGTCGGGCATTGATATTTTCGGCAGCAAGACGCAGGGATATCCTTACCACCTGGCGGTGTTGGCAGTGGGTATTCTTTTCGAGAACCGGTTTCCGAAGCACTGCTTCGTGCATGGTCAGCTGGAAAGGGAGCCTGCCAAGCAGGCACTTTTGTGGGTGAACGCGGTACTCGGTACCGATTTTCAGTTACCTGTCTGTCTGGATGGTCGCGCGCTTCATGCGCGCTTAGCCTGCTTGTATCAAAACCAGGAACACTTGATCGAGCGCTTCCATACACTTTTTTTGGGAGATCAGCAGCAAGCCCTACAGACGCTAATATTCTATGTCGAGCCAGAGGCGTTACAGCGCTATATAGTCGCAGAGCTGGAGTGCTATCACTCGCTGTCCCAGAGAGGGGTAGGTCGGCTTTTGTCAGCGTATCTGGAGGTTACCCAAAATATTGACGACTTGATTGACCTAGTGCTGGCAACGCCTCGTTTTCAGGCAGAGCCAGGGGCCTCCCTGGAGGCACTACTCAAGATGCTCTGCCGACGGTTCGTTACCATTGACCCTGTTGAGCGCAAACCCTTGTCTGCTCTGGATCAGCCTGTGGGGCAGTTAACGACTATCGATGACGCTTTCGACCGGGTCTTCCAGACGCTGTTGGGGGAACCGTCACAAGCTCGGTTTTACCTGAGCAGGGCTGAGCTACTGGAGCGGTTTTCGGCGCGCGAGCCCGAACTGCGTGACCGGTTTCGAGAGATCATGGAAACGGAAGAGGCGGCTTGTCGTAAGGCGCTCGCCGAGATATCCACTGTGATGTCCGAGGTAGCTGTGGGCGATGAACCTCCAAGCCATGATCACCCTGGCCCAGAAAAAACTGTAGCTCCTCAGACAGAGGAACTCCTGCCCGGGGAGCGCTACCTCATTCATCAAATAGAACAACAGCGGGAAAAGAGGGATCTTGTAGAGTCAGAAGTCATAGCGGAAGTTTTGGGCGTTGCGGTGGGGCAGATGTTGTTCAACCATCCACAAACTTTCAGTTCTACCGAACCTGAGTATTACAGGAAATTGATTGGCTGGGCTGGCCAGACCAATGAAGTCGTTCTGTGGCGTGAAGCCTGGGAAGAGATCGACTGCGTGAGCGATACTGACGTTCTTAGAGTGTTAGCCGTGTTGATGCTGATCACGGAGCGGGAGGCCACCTTTCGGCAGTTCCGGACTCATACACTTGAGAACAAGCAGCTATGGCCGTACTTGATGAAAAGAGCAACCGAGAGCTAGTGGCGCTGCCGGCCCTCCAGTTGCAGTTGCTGCACGAAAAGACGGGTACGGTTTATTCTTGGATAAAGAGGTTTGACTCTAAATACTGGATGAGGTGGATTATGACAAAAATTACCCATGAGCCTGTTCTGCGCGCGATGGAGCGTTTAAAAGAACTCAGTGCCGACGAAGAAACTCGCCGGTTGGCTGAGGTAAGAGAGAAAGTGTTACGAGAAAACGAAGCTGAGTACAGGGAGGCCGTATATGAGGGGCGCCTTAAAGGCGCACGAGAAAGTCTTCTTCTGCAACTCGTCGCCAAGTTTGACGAGGTCCCAGACCGGGTTAGGTCACGTATTGGCACAGCAGATTATCCACAGCTGCAATTTTGGCTGAAAAAAATTCTGTTTGCCGATAGCCTGGACGATATTTTCAAGTAGTTACATCACTCCATTATCGCCGCTTGACGCTCTAACAAAGGGCAGCCTCGGTTGGTGGGTGCCCTTGTTGTATCTGCCTGGTTTTATTTTTTATGTTGATGATTCCTCGCTCGGAAGCTCTCCGCTGTTCAGTGATGACACCATTCTGCCGGGGGCATCGCGTGGCAAGGCACCGTGCTGTGGTCGTATTGTAGTATTGAAATAGGAGTGTGCATGAGCGAGCTACTCGACCCCATCAACGACTACGTTTTCAAGCGGCTGTTTGCCGAAGCGCCTGATTTGTTGGTGGATCTGATCAACGACTTGCGCCCGGATCTGCCTGATATTACCAATAAGCGCGTAAAGCATCGCCCAATCTTCGGGCGGTGATATAAGCGCGCACCGCGTAGCGGTGCCTGGGTTGATGTTGGTAACTACCCCTGATATTTTTCCAGTATGACAAAGCGTGCCTACAAAGAACGGTTCTATCCCACCGCCGATCAGACTGTGCTACTGGCACAGTCATTCGGCTGTGCCCGTTTTGTGTGGAACAATACGCTGTCTTATCGCACCGAAGCGTATCAACAGCACGGTGAGTCAGTGCCTCACTCTGCCACGGAAAAGCGCCTGGTGGACTTGAAGGCTGAGTTTCCGTGGCTCAAAGTGGTATCGAGCGTCATCCTGCAGCAAACCCTGCGCGATCAAAAAGCCGCCTTCGACAACTTTTTTAATCCCAAGCTCCGGGCGCGCTACCCACGCTTTAAGAAAAAAGATGGACGCCAGACGATCCGCCTCACCAAAGCCGCCTTTCGCTATCGCGATGGCGAGATCACCATTGCCAAGTCTAAAGTGCCGTTGCCGATCCGCTGGAGCCGCCCGCTTCCGAGTGCGCCGTCAAGCATCTCGATTTCCCGCGATTGTGCGGGCCGCTATTTCATTAGCTGCTTGTGTGAGGTCACGCCAGAGGCATTATCAATCACGCCCAAAATGGTGGGTATTGATCTAGGCCTGACCGACCTGTTTATCACCAGCGAAGGCGAAAAGTCGGGGAACCCACGCCATCTTAAACGCTACGGGGCCAAGCTGGCCTACCTACAACGCCGGTTAGCCAAGAAACGGAAAGGATCGAACAACCGCAACAAGCTGCGCCAGAAGGTGGCGCGGCTGCATGCCAAGATCGCGGACTGCCGCCGCGATGCGCTCCATAAAGCGACCCGAACACTGATTAACGAAAACCAAGTCCTGTGTATCGAGTCGCTGAACATCAGCGGCATGGTCAAAAATCGTCATCTATCTAAGGCCATCAGTGATGCAGGCTGGGGCGAGTTTGTTCGCCAGCTTGAGTACAAAGCCGCCTGGGCGGGACGCCAGGTGGTGAAGGTCAGCCAGTGGCTCCCCAGCAGTAAAACATGCCACGGCTGCGGTCTTAAGGTCGACAAGCTGCCGCTGTCACAGCGTCACTGGCACTGCGACGGCTGTGGCGAACCGATAGATCGGGACGTTAACGCGGCAAAGAATATACGAACCGCCGGACTGGCGGGGTTAGTCTGTGGAGCGACTGGAGCGGGGATAGCGGCCTAGCCGCTGTCTAGTGAAGGCGTGTTGAAGCAGGAAGGTTCTGGGGCGACCTTAGAACCCTCGCCCAAAGCGCGAAGCGCGGCGGGCGGGGAGTGTCAGCTCTGCGTGTGCTCACTAGCGAGCGATGAACAGTGGGCGCTGCACCTTGGTTGTTAATGCGCCATCGCGAGCGACAGCGCCAACTGAAGCGTTCAATCTTGCCCGAGTATTAGTATTGTTTCCGAGATCAATATGTAGCCACTGGTTGGGGCTTTTTCCTGGTAGGAATCACTTCATGCCTTGGAATAACCGAGGGTTATAGATTTGCGTGATAGTTTTAACCAACTGGATGTTCTTGGCTTCGGGGTGCAAGGGATTCACGACAGCGATTTGATCGAGCCCGCCAGAAGCACAGCTGGGTACCTGAAGGACGAGGTTATGAGCGGTATCCAGAAAGTCGGCACCTAGGGTTTGTGTGCAAGCAGGGTAGGGGAAGTGATCCCAGTTTTCAGGCAGATCTGAAAGTTCCACGCTTTTAACTGCTGTGGTGTCGACTTCGTAAATTCCGATCACCATGTCTTTTGGCACCAGCCGGGGGTTCGGGAGGTAGTTCCCCATTTCGAGCATGACGACCGCCGCTGACGAGCCGAAATACAGTACAGGCTGGCCGGCTTTGTTCCAGCGTCCGCCGTCTCGGTAGCTTCCGCCCTGGCCGGAAAGGTCGGTTAAATAGCGTTCTTTGGTGATACGATATAACTTCACTCGGATGCCCCTAGTGTTGGCGAGTGCTAAGGGTATTTATGCTTTTTTATTGTGAGATGATTCGGTCTTCCGCATCCAGAACATTATTAGCTGAACTCTCCGAATTCGATCTTGCCCAGCACATCCCGCACCATTTCACGCCCTGTAAAAGTATCGAATAGATCGATGGGCCGAGACCCATTAAGCGCTCGAACCTCGCTGTGCAGCCACTCCTGGGCGATATCGCGATCACCGAAGACTTGTCCGGTTTCGACATACAGCTTTAGTGTATCCAGCACTTCCTCGCTTTGAGCACGACCCAGAGCCTTACGCTTGTACAAGCGATGCAGGTTGCCCGAGTCAGTCTCCAGGAGCCGAACGAAGACATCTCGATCACCACGCAGAGCATTGATCGCTCTTTGGAGTACGCGGCCAGACAAGCCTTCTCGCACAGCCCTAATGAAAGCCACCTGGTCGGCATAAACATCACGCGGGAGGCCGATATCACCCAGCATACGGGTACCACTGTTGTCTTGTTCGATGAGATCCATGCCATCCTCCTTCATATATCCGATACACAGGATGCGTCGAAATGATGTAATTTGCACGTCAATATGACGATCTTATTTTAGGCGCATAGTGCTGTAAATACCGTTGGCTTGTTATCGGCAAGCCAATATGCCAGCCAGGACATACCAATGACGCGCGGGTTGCCCGCTTTTTCGGTTCACTAACTAGCCTCGATTTTGCTATCTAAAGAGGTTTACCATCCAAAGAATATTCCATAATGGCGAGCGTGAGAGCGAAGTGGTGCTGCGCCTCCTGAAAAGCAGCCGCTCCATCGCGCTTCAGTATGGCTTCTACGAGGGCAATGTGTTCACGACGAGCTCTAGGCAATGATTCGTCAGGGTAAGGCTCTGAACCGAATCCCAGTGTTGCCCGTGCTGTTAGTTGTTTAGATTGTGAAGTTAAGTGCCTGTTGCCCGTCATCTCCATAATGCATTGGTGAAGTTTGTGATCAATTTCGCGAGCAAGCGACGCACACTCAGTCTGACAGAATAATTCAAGAAGCTGATACAGCTTACCAGCCTGCTCTTCGTCATGTCGCTCAGCGGCAGTCTTGGCGACTAGCCCTTCTACAAGGCAGCGATAGTCGAAGAAATCTTTCAGGTGAGGAATTTCCTGCGCGAGAATCCGGTGTGCGGTATTTAACGTCACGTCGTCAAAACTTGTACGGGTGACGAAGGTGCCTCCTTCGCGGCCTCTTCGTGACTCTATCAGCCCCAGTGAATTGACGATTTCCAACGCCCCTCTGACGGTAACTCGACTGACATTTTGTCGTTCGGCAAGCTCACGCTCCGGTGGCAGCCTATCGCCTGCTGAGTAAGCGCCAATGGCGATGGCGGTCACAATTCTGTCAGCCAGTTCCTGCTTGGCCGAGATAGCTTCCCTCACGTAAGGAAGGCCATGTTCAGGTGACTTTTCCACCAATTTCTCCCTAAAGGTATTTGAATAATGCCTTTTATTGTGGTTTTCTTCTTAAAGGTATTATTAAGATACCTTTTGTGGCGGTCACTCAATTGAGATGCAGCCAAGAAGATAGCGCTCGCTTCGGCGTCGAGCCCAATGCTGGTTGCCGAAGAAAGTACAAATTGTGAGCCCATACGCCGTCGCAAGCTGAGAGCAATAAAGACCCATTGTATCAGGCATTACTCAACAACAATCAGGCACAAGTGCACTTAAAAATCAGGAGATCAACCGTGAGTGACAACACTCTAGAAAGTCTTGGCTATAAGCAGGAGCTCTCAAGGACGTTGGAAGTGAAGGACCTTGTTATCTATGGTCTCATTTTCATTGTTCCAATCGCTCCTTTTGGTATTTTTGGGCACGTTATGAGTGCCAGTGGGGGCATGATCGTAACCGCCTATATAATAGGTCTGGTAGGCATGTTGTTCACTGCTATCAGTTACTCGCAGATGGCAAAAGAATTTCCTGTGGCAGGTTCCGTCTACTCGTATGTGTCCAAAGGAACCAATAGCTTTGTCGGTTTCGTGGCAGGCTGGATCATGCTGTTGGATTACATTCTAATTCCAGCTTTGCTGTATGTGGTTGGCGCACTGGCGATACACGACATTTTTCCATCACTCTCACCGCTCGTTTTGATCGTTGCTTTCGTGATCTTCAATACCTATATCAATATCCGTGGAATTAGCTTCACCGCTGCGTTCAATCGCTGGATGTTGGTCGCTGAGCTTATCGTTCTAGCCGTATTTCTGGTGATGGGGGTGATTGCCATCAGCAATAATGTCAACGGGGCCGTTTTTTCAGTAGCTCCCGTTTATGACGCAGATAACTTTTCGTTAGGTCTTATCATTTCTGCAGTCCCGATCGCAGTGCTGAGTTTCCTTGGCTTCGATGGTATTTCTACGCTAGCTGAAGAGGCTAAAGGGGGCGGTAAAGCGGTGAGTAAGGCGATTTTTTTGGTGCTGCTAATCATCGGTGGTTTGTTTATTGCCCAAACTTGGATCGCGGCACTCATACAGCCTGATCCGACACAGTTTGATAACCTTGACACGGCGTTTTATGAAACAGCTCGCATTGCCGGAGGAGGATGGCTGGCAGTGTTAACCGCAGCAACGACCGCTATCGCCTGGGGCATCGCCGATTCGCTGGTCGCCCAGATCGCCACAGCGCGTGTCCTCTATAGCATGGGGCGTGATCGTCTACTTCCCGCTTCACTTTCTCGTGTGCATTCCCGCTTCAAAACGCCCTATGTCAGCACGCTATTGGTTGCCGTGGTGTCCATCGTAGCAGGGGTCGCTTTTATGCAACACCTTGCTCTGCTGACGTCCATTGTCACCATTGGTGCTCTGACGGCGTTTATTATTTTGAATGTCAGTACCATTTATTATTTTGTGCTTAAGAAGAAATCCTACAACGTCTTTCTTCATATTCTAAGCCCGGTGATGGCGCTGGCCGTTGTGGGGTACATCTGGAGTGGTTTTGAAGCCTATACCATTCTTATTGGTGTCGTCTGGGCCGTAATTGGGATGGGTGTCTATTATTTGGCACAAGCTCGTGGTCGCCAAGTCAAACTGGAGGTTTAACATGACGTTCAAGACGATTCATGACGTTCATCATTGTTTTGATCATAGCATTGCGCCCGTTGAAACGATTAGTTCCGGCGATACTCGCCATTTCGATATTCTCGATGCTAGCGGAGGCTTGATTGCGCGTGACAGCAAGGCCGACATCATCTCGCAATTGCCCCACGATGCCTTGAACCCTGTTTGTGGTCCGCTATTTATTGAAGATGCAGAGCCAGGCGACGTCATTGAGATTGAGCTACTAGATTTTGAACCTGGTGGATGGGGGTGGACTGCGCTTATACCCGGATTTGGGTTGCTGGCGGAAGACTTTACAACACCGTGGTTGAAGATATCTGAGTACGATAGTGAGTCGGTGTACTTCCATGATGATATCGTCATTCCGTTCCGCCCCTTCGCAGGTACCATCGGTTTGGCACCCGCTGAGCCTGGTTCGCATTCCATTGTTCCGCCACGTTTGTGTGGCGGTAATCTAGATATCCGTGACTTGGTGAAAGGCGCCAAACTCTATTTACCTGTTCAAGTGCCGGGCGGTCTTTTAAGTATTGGTGATACGCATGCATGTCAGGGCGATGGCGAGGTGTGTGGCACTGCAGTTGAGACGCGCATGGCCGCTAAGGCGACACTTAGACTACACAAGGGCGACAGTATTCCCGGCCCTATGTTTGACATGCCCGCTGTTGCTAGCGACAACCATAATGAAGGATATATTGCCACTACGGGCGTGGGTGCTGATCTGATGCAGAGCGCAAAAGATGCGGTCCGTTTCATGATTGATCGGTTGAGAAAGAAAGCTGGTATGGACGAAGCAATGGCTTATGCACTTTGTAGCGTAGCCGGGCAACTCAGAATCAGTGAAATTGTTGATCAACCGAATTGGGTGGTGTCTTTCTACCTACCTAAAGCAATCTTCAAGTCGCGTAGTCTCAAAGCTATCTAGTCGATATGGGTCATTTGGCCGGGTTTATTGCTCGGCCAAAATGGAATGCTAGCTATGGGTATGACGCCAGCCTCGCTGGATACTGAGCCCGACTGACCCGCTGTCGGCCCCGCCGTTGCCCGAAGCTGCATCTCAATGGTGAGCTGTTCGAACGGGTGGCAAGTACCTGCTGCGCAAGTACTGGTCACCTGAGCAAATAGCCCGCACACTGAAGCGTATGTTTCCTAATAACACTGACCGCCACATCTCCCACGAAGCCATCTACAACGCGCTTTACCTCTTGCCGCGCGGCTCGCTCAAGAAGGAACTGATTGCCTGTTTGCGTCAGGGTGAAGGTAAACGACGCCCTGGCAGCTATGGCGGTGGAAAACCAGCTGTTGTATTACCCAACCATTTAGACCATCAGTTTGAAGTAACAGCGCCAAATGTTGCTTGGGTGACGGACATCACTTACATCCGAACGTACGAAGGCTGGCTTTATTTAGCGGTGGTTATCAGAGTGCGGGGGTTTTCGCGCACTCTGATAAAACAAGGGGCAGCCCATGGCCGCCCTCTACTGACAGCCTGCGAGGTAGGCCGCTTTCCACGGGGTTGCTTACGCTTCGCGTTTGCCATCCACCAAGCGCGACAGCTGCCATGGGTTGCCGTCCTTGAGCGGCTCGGGCAATAGCCCTTCCGGCAACGCCTGGTAGCACACCGGGCGCAGGAAGCGGAAGATCGCAGCACTGCCTACCGAGGTGGTGCGGCTGTCGGAAGTCGCCGGGTACGGCCCGCCGTGAACCATGGCGTGGCACACCTCGACCCCGGTTGGCCAGCCGTTGGCGAGAATCCGCCCGGCCTTGCGCTCGAGTACCGGCATCAGCGCCTTGGCCGCTTGCAGATCGCCGTCGTCCATCTGCAGGGTAATGGTCAACTGGCCTTCGAGCTGGGCCGCGACACGCTTTACTTCATCCTGGTCGGCACACTCGATGACCAGCGAGGTAGAACCGAACACTTCTTCTTGCAGCTCGGTCTCGTTCAGGAAGTCGTTCGCCGTGGTGACAAACAGCCCCGCCTGGCACTGGTTGGGCGACTCGCCCACCTGGCCACGTGCGGCTTCACGCACCTTGCTGCTGTTGGACAGCTGGCCAACACCCTGCTGGTAAGCATCGTAGATGCCCGGCGTGAGCATGGTCTGGGGCGCGCTGCCCTTCACGCCTTCTGCAGCGGCCTTGACGAAGGCATCGAGCTCGGCGCCCTTGACCGCAATCACCAGCCCAGGATTGGTGCAGAACTGGCCTGCACCCATGTTGAGCGAGCCGACGAAGCCTTCGGCGATCTGCTTGCCGCGTGCCTTGAGCGCCTCGGGCATCAGGAACACCGGGTTGATCGAGCTCATCTCGGCATATACCGGGATCGGCTGCGGACGCGACTGAGCGGTCTTCATCAGCGCGGTACCGCCGCTCCGCGAGCCGGTAAAGCCCACCGCCTGGATACGCGGGTCGGCGACCAGCGCCTGGCCGATCTCGCTACCCGAACCGAACATCAGCGAGAAGGTGCCTTCAGGCAGCCCGCGCGCTTTCACTGCACGCTGTACCGCACGGCCGACCAGTTCGGAGGTGCCGGGGTGGGCGGAATGGCCCTTGACGATCACCGGGCACCCGGCGGCCAAGGCCGAGGCGGTATCGCCGCCGGCCACCGAGAAGGCCAGCGGGAAGTTGCTGGCACCGAACACCACGACCGGGCCCAGGCCGATATGGCGCTGGCGAAGGTCGGCGCGCGGCATCGGCTGGCGGTCCGGCATGGCCGGGTCGATGCGCACGTCGAGCCATTCGCCGGCACGCACCACGGAAGCGAACAGGCGCAGCTGGCCGCAGGTACGGCCGCGCTCACCTTCCAGGCGGGCCTTGGGCAGGCCGGACTCGGCCATGGCGCGCTCGATCAGTTCATCGCCGATGTCCTCTATCTCGCTGGCGATGGTCTCGAGGAATACCGCGCGCTCCTCGAGAGAAGTCTCGCGATAGGTGGCGAAGGCCGTCTCGGCGAGCTCACAGGCACGCTCGACCTCAGCCTTGGTACCACCCAAGTAGGTCGGCTCGAGGATCTCGTTGGTGGCCGGGTTGATGGCGTTGATGGGCTTGGAACTGCCGCTGACGGCGTCCTGGCCAATGAGTAACTTGCCTTCCAGGGTCATGTCGAACTCCTTGCTGTTTGCTGTCAAAGCGATTTCACGTCGATAGGCGCGCTGTCCGCTTCAAAGCGTAGTGGATTGCGCAACGGACGGCCGAAATCGGCGAGGCTGATCTCGAAACGGTCACCCTCGCGGGTGCGAATGTCATCGGCGAAGCTCAGCGTGGCGGTGCCGAAGAAATGCACATGCACGTCGCCGGGCCGACGGAAACCGACGTATTTGAAGTGATGGTGCTCGAGGTTGGCCAGACTGTGCGCCATGTTGGCCTCACCGGTGAGGAAGGGTTTCTCCCATACCGTCTCGTTGTCACGCACGATACGGCTGACCCCCTCCAGATGCGTAGGCAGTTCACCTACCATTAGTTCGGGGCCGAAGCTGCAGGCCCGCAGTTTCGAGTGGGCCAGCCACAGATAGTTGAAGCGCTCGGTGACGTGGTCGGAAAACTCATTGCCGATAGCGTAACCCACCCGCCACGGGTGGCCGTCATCGCCAATCACATAGAGCCCGGCCAGCTCTGGCTCCTCGCCAGCGTCCTCGGCGAAGTGCGGCACGGGGATCTCGGCCTCGGGGGCCACCACGCAGGCGCCGTCGCCCTTGTAAAACCATTCCGGCTGGGCACCGGGGGTGCCAGCCTGGGGCTTGCCGCCCTCGACTCCCAACTTGAACATGCGCATGGAGTCGGTCAGTTCGGATTCGCTGACTTGCGTCTTGGCATGCATGGCCGAGCGCGTGTCCGCGCTGCCCAGGTGGGTGAGTCCGGTGCCGGTGACCAGGCAGTGAGCCGGGTCCGGATGGGTCAGCGGGGGCAACAGGCTTTTTTCGTCGATCAACTGGGCATAGTCGAGCCGGGTCTCGGTCGCTGCGGCTTCGACGATGTCGGCCAAGGAGCGCCCCGCGGCGATGGCGCGGCGGGCCAGGCTGTAGGTATCTGCATCGAGCAGCCGAACTTGGCTGTCACTTTCGACCTGGGCGGCATGCACCTGGCCTTGATATACACATTGAATCAATCGCATGCGACCTCCGTTGGTTAGGTTCTCAATGACGCGTCGATGCCGAATCAGCCAAGCAAGGCCAAAAGGCCTACGGAAGACTCATCGGTTATGACTAAAGTCTAGATGAAAATAGATTCTAGTATACTAGTATATCTCATTGTGAAATAAGCTCAACCGATCGATCCGGTGAGCGTTGCAGCGCTGAGTGCCAGTTGAAACTTGTCAGGCATAGGCATCGGATAATATCAATATAAAATTAAGGGTCTTAGCATGAGTGAGTGTAATTTGGTGCAGGCAAAGAAAGGATTCGTCCTGCTAGTCACGGCTTCCGCAATGATGATTGCTTTGGATTCTCAGGCTCAAAGCACAGCCACAATTAAGGTTGCAAATTACTTTGCCGAAGATCATCCACAAAACGTCGCATTGCGGGAACATTTCAAGACATCAGTGGAAGAGAATTCCGACATGTCTGTGCAGATATTTCCCAATAGCGAACTGGGAGATGAGCGCCAGTACACTAATGGCGTGCGAAACGGCTCTATTGAGATGGTCGTTGCTGGCATGGGTCTCCAAACGGCAGAACCCAAGATTGGCTTTACCGAATGGCCGTTTCTTTTCGAAACATACGATCAGGCCAACACTTTGCTAAATGGTGTAGTCGGTGACGAAATCGAGCCGCTGTTCCGCAAGCTAGGTACGGAACCGCTAGGTTGGACAGCGAACGGCTTCCGAGTGGTCTCGAGCAATCGTCCGATCACTAGCATGGAGGACTTCGAAGGGCTTCGTATGAGGATGCCTAACCTTGCAATGTATGTAGATGTTGGCCAGGCACTGGGCGCCAACGTGCAAACGCTGGGTTTCTCGGAAATCTTTACGGCGCTGGAGCAGGGGGTCGTTGATGGTCAGGACAATCCTTATGCCACGCTTTACAATTCCGGTTGGTATGAAGTTCAAAGCAACGTTCTAGAAAGCCGGCACATGTTCAGCCCCAATATTTACCTCATGAATAAGAAGTTCTTCGATAACTTGAGCGAAGAGGACCAGGATGTCATCAAGCTAGCTGCCGAAGAAGCGATGGAAATAGAATGGCAGCTCATGCAGGAGTCTGAAGAAGACATCAAGGCCAAGCTTAAAGAGGAAGGCCTGACTATTCATATGCCGAGCGATGATTTCCGCCAGAACATGGTCGATGCCATGGATCCTCTCTACGAAGATTTTTATGAAGAGTATGACTGGGCTAAAGACCTGGTAAACAAGGTAAGAAACTACTCGGAGCAGTAACGGTGTGCGGAGCCATGCCTGAAGCATGGCTCCGTAATAGTAGTCCCCCCATCCCCGAGAAGTCGTTATGAATTTTAAGTTATTGAATGCTTTAGAGCATCTACTCAAGGGAACGATTTTCGTATCGCTAGCCCTGATGGTAATTTTCGTTTTTCTGAATGTAGTTCTGCGCTACATGTTCAATAGCGGGCTGGCCTGGTCGGGCGAGGTTGCTCGATATTTATTTGTGTGGATCATCTTTTTGGGCTCGGTGATCGCCGTTAAGGAACAGAGCCACCTTGGCGTAGACATCCTCGTCAGCAAGCTTAACCTGTCTGTGCAAAAGATTTTATATACAGTCTCGACAGTATTAATTGTGGGTGTGCTAGCTCTTGCGCTTGATGGCTTGCTCGGGCTCATCGAATTGAACGCAGGGATAGGTAGCCCGACATCTGATATTCCAGTGAATACCTATTACTACGCTGGCGCAGTTTCTGTCGTACTCATGTCGATCATCTTTGTGATCCATACGGTACGTTTTGTTTTATTCAACAAGAGTGCGCCGCCATGGGCAAATTTGCCCAGCGACCATAAAGAGACGGAAAAAGCTATGGAGGAAGAGTCATGATCTGGCAGTTTTTGCTGGTACTGTTCTCGTTGCTGCTGATCGGGATGCCTGTTGCCTTCGCTATGATGATTGCTGCATCGGTCATGTTGTTTCTCGTAGGTATTTTCAACACGAGCACATTGGCAGAGTATCTTATTACCGGTGCCAACAGCTTTTCCCTTATGGCGATACCGTTCTTTATCCTTACCGGGGAAATCATGAACGCGGGAGGTGTCTCGAAGCGAATTGTCGATTTTGCCTCCTCCTTAGTGGGGCATTTCCGCGGTGGCCTAGGTTATGTAGCAATCATTGCCGGTGTTGTGTTTGCTGGTCTGTCCGGCTCGGCCGTTGCCGATACCGCTGCACTGGGCGCTATTCTGATCCCTATGATGGTTGCCCAAGGTTACAATAAAAATAGTACTACGGGCTTAGTGGCGTCGGTAGGCATCATTGGTACAGTCATTCCCCCCAGTATCCCCATGATTCTGTACGGCGTAGTGGGTGGTGTATCTATTACTCAACTATTCATGGCGGGCATCGTCCCTGGGCTCATTATGGCCATGGGCATGATGCTGGTTTGGTATCTGTTATCAAGAAAGACATCAGCCGGCCGTGTTGAGAAGGCAACTGGACGCGAGCGCCTGCACTATTTCTTGCGTGCTTTCTGGGCGCTATTGCTACCGGGCATTATTATCATAGGGTTGCGCGGCGGCGTATTCACGCCGACCGAGGCTGGCGTGATCGCCGCCGTATATGCGCTGCTTATCAGCTTCGTCTACCGAGAGATCAAGGTCAGTCAACTTTATGATGTACTGGTCGGGACGGCGAAAACAACTGCAATTGTGATGTTGATCGCCTCTGCTGCAATTGTTACTGCGTATGCAATTACGGTGGCCCGTGTACCTGCGGAACTGGCAACAGTACTTGGAGGTATGACCGAAAACCCGACCGTCATGTTGCTGATTATCATGGCCTTCCTGCTACTTGTCGGTTGCGTAATGGATATGACTCCCGCAGTTCTAATTTTTGCGCCGGTGCTGATTCCTGTAGTTGAAAGTTTGGGCATCGATCCGGTCTATTTCGGTGTCCTCATGGTTATCAACCTGTCTATCGGATTAATTACTCCGCCAGTCGGAACTGTGCTCTATGTGGGCTGCAGTATAAGTAAAATAAGTTTGTTAGATATAACGAAAGGTATATGGCCGATGTTGGCAATGTATTTTGCGGTATTGATCAGTTTCATACTTTTCCCGCAGATAGTTACTGTTCCCATGGAATGGTTGTCAAAGTAGGTAAGCACTAATCAACTGATCAGAATTAACCAATATATAGCAGGTATAAAATGGATAGGTGTGCTTACTCAGGATTGAATTACCGCAAGGCTGTCAATGTCGAGGAGCTACGTGCGATTGCCAAGCGTCGTCTACCTAATTTTGTCTATGAGTATATTCATGGCGGCTCAGACGATGAAGTGACTCTTGAGCGTAATCGTGCGATCTTCGACAAGTATTACTTTACTCCCAGAACGCTAACGAAGGTTAGCAAACAGCGCAGCCTTGAGACGTCAATTTTTGGTAAAAAAATTTCTATGCCAGTGCTGATCGGGCCTACCGGCTTCAATGGCATGGTGACTAAGGATGGTGATACGAAGTTAGCTAGGGCAGCGACACACTACGGTATTCCTTTTACCCTCAGCAATGCCTCGACCACCTCCTTGGAAGACATCTCTAAGATAGATGGCCTATGGCATTGGATGCAGATTTATTTCTATCGCAATCGTGATTACGTTAAGAAGTTAGTCGAGCGCTGCAAGGAGGCCAATTACGATACGATCGTTGTTACTACCGACAGTGCTATATTTGGTAACCGTGAGTGGGACAGAAGAAACTATTCACGACCTTTAGTGCTAACTATGAGAAACAAGTTGCACGTGTTAACCAAGCCGCGCTGGCTCAATGATGTACTAATTCCCGATGGCATACCTCAATTCAAGAATCTTGGCGACCTGCTGCCTCCTGGCGAGACGTCGGTAAAGGGCGCAGCCGCTGTGTTAGGCCAACAGCTCGATCCTTCGCTTAACTGGGATGACATCCGTTGGCTCCGGGACGAGTGGAAGGGCCGGCTTGTCATAAAAGGTATTCTGTCTGTCGAAGAAGCAGCCACCGCAGTAGAAGTCGGTGTCGACGGGATCGTACTCTCGAACCATGGCGGGCGTCAGTTGGATTACTCCGTTTCCCCGATGGAGCTAATTGCCGATATCAGAGCAGAAGTCGGGAATCAGCTCGCCATACTCGTCGACAGTGGCTTCCGACGTGGCAGCGATGTCCTGAAGGCCCGGCTATTGGGAGCCGACGCTGTGTTACTCGGCAGAACCACACTCTATGGCTTAGGGGCAGGTGGCCAGGAGGGCGCTGAGCATGCATTGAACATCATCCGTGAGGAGATGGATCGAATACTCGGCCTCCTAGGCTGTAACGACCTCTCGGAACTCGATTCTGCATCTCTAATGGTGTCATCGTCTCGTTGATGTTTGCCCACTTTCCATCAGCATGGAACTAGTTATGGATACTCAAAACATTCCGAATGTTCTTGTTTTTGGCCCCAAGTCCCCCGATATTCTTGAGGCAATAAGCGAATTCGCGAATCCTATCGCCTACTGGCTGCATGGCTCTCTTGAGGCGTGTCTTGAAGCTTGTGAAGGCAATTTCCGTGCCGTGGTGAATACAGGAGAACAGCAAGTAAGCGCCGAACTTATGTCGCGGCTGCTTGCGCTGGAAGTCATAAGCTGCTTTGGGGTGGGGTATGACGGTGTCGATGTCGGCGAGGCCTCCCGGCGTGATATTGCCGTAACTAACACGCCGGATGTATTGACTGAAGATGTCGCCGATCTAGCAGTGGGGCTAACGCTTGCGGTAAGGCGTAATATCGTTGCTGCGCACAGATACGTTTGTGACGGCTCCTGGGAAAGGCAAGGCCCTATGGCGCTCTCAGCTCAGGTCAATGGCAAGCGTGTTGGCCTGGTCGGCCTGGGGCGCATTGGCAAGGCTATCGCTCGCAGGCTGCAGGCGTTTCAGTGTATCTTGCAATATTATGCAAGCACTGAAAAACCTGAGTTGCCATATCGCTTTTATAGTGACTTGGTTCGACTTGCTGAGGAGAGTGACATTCTAATCGTGACGTTGCCGGGCGGTGCTAACACTGACAAGATCATAAACCGTGAGGTCATGCTTGCTCTAGGCAATACTGGCTGTCTGATCAATGTCTCACGAGGCAGTGTGATTGACGAAGATAGTCTTATCGAGCTTCTCGAGACCGGAGCCTTGGGGGCGGCAGGTCTTGATGTCTTTCGCAACGAGCCACATGTGCCCGAACCGCTAAAACACATGCAAAACGTCGTTCTGCAGCCACACGCCGGAAGTGGAACTTGGGAGACCCGTTTTTCCATGCGTGATTTGGTGGTTGAAAATTTGCGCTGCCATTTCAAGGGGTTACCATTAATAACGCCGGTTAACTAACTAGTGAGATATTGATGATAGCCTTCGTTTCGTACTTGAGTGGCTTGCTATAGTCACTTAAGCGAAGCTGATATCGGTGAATTTATGGCCCTGCTGGAATATTGAGTATGAATATAATGAAGAGCAATCAAGCAGTCTCTACGAGCAGCTTCGCATACGCCACTATACGTGACAGGATAATTAACCTGTCTCTGAAGCCGGGAGAAAAGATTTCGGAAAAAGAGCTTGCTGATGAATTCAGTCTTAGCCGGACGCCGATACGGGAAGCGATGATCCGGCTCCAGTATGATGGCTTCGTGGATATCCTTGCACAGCGGGGTACTTACGTCACGCCAATTAAGAAGGATACTGTGATGGCGGCGCATTACGCGCGTTCCACACTTGAGTGTGCCCTAGTCCAGGATGCAGCTAGGCAATGTACTGAACAGCAGATCATTGATCTGAAGATAAATCTTGATGAGCAGGAAGCTGCCTGTCGTAGAAAGACCTACCTTGACATCGAGCGCCTTGACGAAGAACTACACGCTAAAATAGCGGAAGCAGCCGGTTATAGTGCAGTATGGGACGTTATTTATCCTGTACGTCTACATATCAACCGTGTACGGATGCTATTTCTTGAAGAGCAGCGTATTCCATCCATTATCAGTGAGCATGCTGCCTTGATAAGTGCCATTGAGTCTCGCGAACCGGCACAGGCGCTAGATGCCATGCAAATTCATCTCTCTTATATTCAGACGAACCTAGCCAAACTGGCTGATGCTTACTCGGAATATATTAATAGCTAGTAGGGGATTGAAAGTTAATACCTAACAGGTCGCCGCACACAGAAGTACAGTGTTTCCCTCCCGTCAGGTTGCGCGGGGTCGGTGGCCGACAGATTGAAACTACGCACCGGGATAAGCCCCAGAGATAGAACTAATCGGCCGCAATTTTTTCCACTGCGCTGAGCCCGCCTTTTTCATCGGGGGGTGAACGATCGTTTTGAATCTACAGCGAATTGCTCAAAAATAAAGTTATCACCCCCGGCCAAGGCCTGCCGCCAGTGTTTCCGGTCGTCCTCCACAACGGCTCGAAACCTTGGACGGCACCGCTGGATATCTACGAGATGGTTACACCGGAACCGCCGGGCTTTCTGCAGGTCTACCAGCCCCACCTACGCTATTACCTAGTCGATGAAGCGCGCTATCCTAATGACGAATTGGGCTTGCGCCAGACGCCGTTGAGCGGAGTGTTTAGTATCGAGAAAGCCTCTACTGACCGACAAGGGTTACAGCAGGCGGTCGATCGGATTGTGGCGATTATTCAGGCCGATCCGAACAAAGAGCGTATCGACAAGATCATTACCCGCTGGTTAAAGCGCCATCTACAGCGGCTCGGAGCTGACGTAAACTTAGATCAGCTCAATAGTTTGGTAAAGGATAAAGGTATGTTGGCAGAGAACCTAGAGAACTGGGCTCATAAAGAGCGCCAGAAGGTTTTGCAGGAAGCTGAGAAGAGAGCATTTGAAAGCAAACGTAACGCAGCCCGCAAGCTGATAGCGCTGACCGAAATTAACGATCAGCTGATCGCAGAGATTGAAGAGCTGCCGATTGAAGAAGTGGAAAAACTACGTGCCGAGACTCAGCACTGATTCCACGGACTCCCCAACGCCTTCAGGATAACGGGAGGGAAGTACAAGACAGCACACAGGCTCAGGCGTTGATAGACAACCTGCCGACAGAAGAGGCGCTGATAGCTGACAAGGGCTATGACAGTGAGCGTATCCGTGAGCAGGTCGAAGCAAAGGGCATGCGCCCCGTGATTACACGAAAGCGCAATTCAAAAAAAAGAATAACAGTTTAGACAAAGGGTTATCTCGCTATCGGCATCTCGTCGAGAACGCGTTTGCCCGATTGAAGCCGTATCGCGCGATAGCGATGCGGTATGACAAACTCAAACGAAACTACGAAAGCATGGTGGCCTTGGCCTGCGGTTTTTTACGGCTACCCATGTGAAAGGTCAACAGGCCCTAACCGACAGTTCTAGCCTGAAAAGAGATTTGTAGGTTCCTAAACCACAATCTCTTTTCAGAAAACTGATTCTAACAATCAGTGATTTAGCCGCCGTAACAAATCGGGGGTCAATTTCTCCACATCTGTTATACCAAGCAGCGCCATGTTGCGCTCTATTTCGCTACCTAGAAGCATGGCAGCCTTTTTCACACCGGCTTCACCAGCGACACTGGCCGCATAGTTAAAGGGACGACCAATAAACACAAAGCTTGCACCTAACGAAAGTGCTTTGAGTACTTGGCTACCGCGTCGAAAGCTGCCGTCGATCATCACCGGCACTGCTCCAGCGACCGCCTCCAGCACTTCAGGCAACATAGTGAGTGGGGCTACAGTGCCATCGAGCTGTCGGCCTCCATGATTGGAAACTATTAAACCATCGGCACCCGCGCTAACAGCACGCCGTGCATCGTCTGGGTGCAGAATACCTTTTACCACTAGATTACCTTTCCACCGTGTCCGAACCTGATCGAGCGTCGACCAATCAAGATGCCGGCGGCCAGAAAAATCACGATTGACGTTCTTTGCCAGTACCGGCACACCACGTGTCGCCGCATTATTTTCGAAATGCGGAACACCGTGATGCCACAATGTCTTCAGAAAAGTGCCGAATAGCCATCGCGGCCGCACCAAGCCATCCCAAGCTAGCCGTAGACTTGGGCGTAATGGCGAAGAGAAGCCCGCACGACGATGATTCTCAGGATTCGGTGGTACAGCGTAGTCCACGGTGACCACCAGATTGGTAAATCCGGCCTGCTCAACACGTGCCAGCAAGGCGTCGATTTCCTCCGGGGTTCCGGGAAGGTAAGCCTGGAACCAATCCGAGCCATTTGTCCCCGAAAGCTCTTCCATGGGGATCAACGATGTACCACTGACAATCATGGGGATGCCGCTGTCTGATGCTGCTTGCGCCAGTACCTGGTCTCCCCGATAGGCAGTTAGGGCGCTAATACCCATGGGTGCTATACCAAAAGGGTAGGCATAGCGGCGGCCAAGGAGCTCGGTTTCAGTCGACACGCCAGAGACATTCACTAATGCGCGCGGAAGAAATGCGTATTGATCGAAGGCTTCATGGCTTGAGCGGGCAGTGCTGCCGTCTTCAGCCACACTCGCCACGTAACCGAACAGCGGTCGTGGTAGGTGGCGCTTAGCTGCTCGCTCGAAATCGTCAAGACTCAAGATGTGTTCTAAGCGATGAGGCATCATGCCTCCTTAGCGTCAGCATCAGACCGTCGCCAGACGTTTATATTGACGGCGATGAGCGGGCCTTTGCCTGTTAGCGCCCCCAGTAGGTTATCGACTGCCAACTGTGCCATAGCCTCACGTGTTTCATGTGTCGCCGAGCCAATGTGTGGCGTCGTCACTACATTGTCCATGGCAGCCAGTGGCGAATCGGATGGAAGCGGTTCCTCTACGAAAACATCAAGCCCAGCTGCACGAATTTCGCCGGAGCGGAGTGCCTTGATGAGCGCTGGTTCATCGACCACCTTACCTCTCGCTATATTGATTAGGGCTGCCGTGGGTTTCATCCGTGCTAGGGCATCGGTGTCAATTAAATGATGTGTCTCGTTGCTGTAAGGCACGCTAATACACA
Source organism: Halomonas sp. NYA30 (assembly GCF_976980765.1). NCBI lineage: Bacteria > Pseudomonadati > Pseudomonadota > Gammaproteobacteria > Oceanospirillales > Halomonadaceae > Halomonas > Halomonas sp. NYA30. The sequence goes on from NZ_OZ334477.1 coordinate 1,364,365, forward strand.
CGATATCCGCTTCGGCTAACAGTTCATTCAGCTCACGCTTTTGCGCTCCTAAGTCCTTTTCAAGCGCAGGCTTAGAGGAAGACGCCGTGTAGAGGATGGGCATGCCAAAACCCAACGCCCCACGCCGGGCAATCGCCGCACCAATACGGCCTGCACCCACAATGCCGAGGGTTTTGCTGTGTACGTCCACTCCGAAGTGCTCGGCACCGATATGTGCACGCCAGCCACCCTCACGAACCAGGTTGGCTAGTTCGACTAGCCGACGCTGGGTCGCCATGATTAACGCAAATGCCGTATCGGCGGTTGTTTCAGTCAGCACATCGGGCGTATTGCAGATCAGAATGCCGCGCCGGTTAAGTGCCTCAAGAGGCAGGTGGTCATAACCCACTGAAATGGTGGAAACCACTTGTAGCGCTGGTGCCTCGGCCAACATTGCCTCGTTGAGCTCCAGCTTGCCGCCAATTAGGCCATGAGCCTTGGAAAGCGCTGCCATAAAGTCAGCGCGGTTTGATTCGTACACGTCCTCGAAATAGTCGACCTGGGCAACCTCGGAAAGCGCCTCAAGCTGAGCCTCACTGAGCCGTCGTACGGCGACAATACGCCACGATTTCGTTTGCTCAGCCATGGCTCGCCTCATCTACGCCTTCCATTTGGAATCCTGTCGCTTTAAGCGAAGACACGAGTTCAGACGCACGCTGCTCCTCCAGCTCCACTAAGGGCGGTCGCACACGCCGCCAAGCGTCTTTTCCTGAAAAATAAGCTGTTGCTGCCTTCATGGCGGGGATCAGTGGGTACTGTTCAAACAGGTCACGCACAACGTTAAGGCGCTGTTGACGCTCGTCGGCATCGTCCGCCTGCCAATGCCGGGCCAACTCAACGATGGCCGCCGGATTGACATTGGCTGTGGCACTAATGCAGCCAGCGCCGCCTGCCCGCAGGGTATCAAGCAAGAACCGCTCGCTGCCCGCATACACGGCAAAATCTTGTCCGGCAAAGCGCTCTGTTAACGCTTGGGTATGGGCCCAGTCCCCGCCGCTGTCCTTGATGCCAGCAATAATGCCCGGGAAGGCTTCGCGCAAACGTTCGATCAGTTCAAACGAGAGCGGCACTTGAGTCACAGGAGGGATATGGTAGAGGTAAATCCTCAGACGCGAATTTGCGACACGGTTGATCACCTCGCTGTAGTAGCGAAACAAGCCTTCGTCGCTAACGCCCTTATAATAGAAGGGCGGTAGCATCAGCACACCGGCACAGCCAGCGTCCACCGCCTCGCGTGTCAGCGCTACGCAATCATCAATTGTACAGCTCCCGGTGCCGGGCATAATCCTGGAGGGATCGACACCGCCATCCACCAGCGCTTTTAACAGCGTCTGCTTTTCAGCCACTGTCATTGAATTGGCCTCGGAATTGGTGCCGAACACGGCCAAGCCAACGCCATTTGAAGCCAGCCACTGGCAATGCGCTACAAAACGTTGGGTATCCGGCGCCAAGTCGGCGCCAAAGGGGGTAATGACGGGTGACCAGACGTCTCCACTCAATTGTGACATGACCTTCTCCTTATTGTTTATTATTCAATTACTGCCAAGGCTCGATGGCGTAGCGCTCAAGCGCAGCCTGATCAAATCCGAAGCCAAGGCCAGGAGCGGTGGGCAGCAGCAGATGTCCGTCGGCAAACTCTAACTGCGTATCCACAAGACGCCTGAAGTTCAGCACCTGATCGTCGGCAAAGAACTCAACCATTTTTACGTTGGGCGCCGATGCCACCAGATGGACATGCAGGTCGTGGAACCAGTGCGGATAAATATCCACCCCATAGCTGGCAGCCGTTGCGGCGATACGCCGAAACTCTGTGATACCTCCACAAACCGCCGCATCGGTCTGCAAAATCATGGCGGCTTCCTTCTCTAACAGCTCCTTAAAGCGCCAGCGACCTGCTTCAATTTCACCGGTAGCAACCGGAACCGGCGTGCGCTCCGCCAAGCGGCGATGATTGTCGATGTCATCTGGACTAAAGGGCTCCTCAATCCAGAACGGATTATAAGGCTCAGCCATACGCATAAAGGCCAGAGCTGACGGCAGATCCCGCCAGGCATTGTTGGCGTCCATCATCACTTGCACATTGGGGCCCACCGCCTCGCGAACTGCCGCCAGACGTGCCTCCTCTCCAGCCAAATCTTCTCGGCCCACTTTCATCTTCACTGCGGTGAAGCCCTTTGCTACATAGCCGGCCATTTCTTCACCAAGCATCGCGGGCGTTTTGCCGTCTAGGTAGTAGCCCCCACTGGCATAAGCCGGCACGCTGTGAGTATCGCTGGCGCCCAGAAATTTATAGAGCGGGAGTTTCGCTGCCCGAGCGTTACGGTCCCACAGCGCGGTATCCAAAATACTGATGGCACGCATCACCGAACCGCTGCGGCCATGAAGAAGCGATTCCTGATACATTGCTTGCCACAGTGCTTCGGTCGCATGAGCGTCCGCTCCCAACAGCACCGGCTTCAGCAGTTCCCGTACCGCATTTGCCACTAGTGAGCCAGCATTATTCCCGCCATAGCAAAACCCAATGCCTATATGGCCATCATCACCCACCACTTCCACTAGCACATAATCTCGCTTAAGTACCTGTCGATTGGAAAAGCTGGTGGGGTTGTCTAGCGGTACATTGACCGTTCGAGCACGCACTTCGGTTATAGTTGTCATGATAAAGCCTCGAATTAAGTGTGGGGGTTATTCGGTCTGAGTACGTGGGCGCATTGCAGCCCGCACCCAGCGGAAGAAGGGTGTCGCTTGGAGTACTGAGAGGGCGGCAATGCAGAGAAGCACGACAGCGATAGGGCTGGTCAAAAAGATGCTCAAGTTGCCTTGCCCGATTAGCATCGATTGCTGGTAACTGGTCTCCATGACTGGGCCGAGAATCAAACCGATTACCATCGGTGCTGGTGACACACCTGCTTTATTCATCCAATAGCCAAACAGACCAAAGCCCAACATCAGCCCAACCTCAAACAAGCTGTTGTTGATAGCAAAGGCGCCAATCACGCACAGCGTAATGATCGAGCAAGCCACAAAGCTGTCTGGTACACGTGTCACACTTACGCAGAGTCGAGTAAACAGCAGCCCCACTAGCAGTAGTCCAATGTTGGCAAAAATCACCGCCCAGATAAGGGTATAAGTGACATCTCCATAGTCCGTGAGCAGGTTAGGCCCTGGTAGAATACCCTGGACCATTAGCGCACCGAGCAGAATGGCGGTAGAGGAGCTGCCAGGAATACCCAAGGCAATAGTGGGTATCAAAGCACCGCCCACTACCGCATTGTTAGCCGCTTCAGGTGCCGCCACCCCAGCGATGTCTCCCTTGCCAAAGCGGCTCTTATCTTTGGCAAAGCGTTTGGCTTCGTTGTAAGCGAACCAACTGGCAGTATCGCCACCAGTACCCGGAATTAGGCCGGTGATGATGCCGATGCCACTGGAACGGAAGATATTGGGTAACAAGCGGCGAATCTCAGCGAGAGGCGGAATCAACCTATCGGTGATTTTGCTTGCCACCTTCTGGGCACCATGGGCATTCTCGATCAATATCAACGCCTGTGGGATCGAGAACAAACCGATCAGCGCTACGGTAAACTCGATACCCGAGAACAAGTTAATGACATCGAAAGTCATCCGTGGCGTGCCGGTGATCAGATCCATGCCTACCGTGCTCAACAGTAGACCCAAGGTGCCCGAGAGCAGACCACTGATTACCGAACCTTGTGATAACGATCCAATGATGGTGATGCCCAATACGGCGATCGCAAACAGCTCGATAGGGCCAAACTTGAGCACCAATACACCAAGTAACGGCGCCGCAGTGAGCAATGCGATGCCACTCAAAAGGCCACCGATAAAAGAAGCGAAGAGCGACACACCTAACGCTCTCCCGGCCTGGCCCTTTTGCGATAGCGGGAATCCATCGAGTACTGTCGCCGCGGCCGAAGGGGTGCCGGGCGTCTTCAACAAAATAGCGGCGATTGAGCCACCGTAGGAGGCCCCCACATAGAGTGAGGCCAACATGCTAAGACCCGACGCGGGGTCCATGCCAAAGGTGAGGGGTAATAGCAGCGCCAGCGCCATGGTCGCTGAGAGCCCTGGCATGGCACCTACGAACAGCCCCAGAAGGGTGCCGCCCAGGATCAGGGCAATGTTGGTGAACGACATGACGTTGGTCAGGCCCACCAAAACAAGATTATCCATATGACTAGACTCCAGAAGCCTGCGTCAGGCACCCACCCCCAGCACGTTATTATTGCTTGCTAAGCAATACGAACCGGGGACAAGAAGTGCTCTAATTGTCGTTATGAGGAAAATTGGGGCGGCAGTAGGGGGACAGGTAGGCCCAGAAAGCCAATGAAAACCGCACATACCACCGTGATCAGCAGCACGATGCCTATGGCGGCGAAGCGCCATGAAACATGCCCGATCATCGCCAATGCCACGACCATGAAGCCAACAGTGGCGATCAGGTACCCCAATATCGAAATGCTATAAAGGTAGGCCGCGGCCAGCAGGAAGGTCAGCATGGCCTTCCATGGCTTGCGGCGCCTAGCCTGACCGTTCACGGTTGCCTCCTCCGAAAGGGCATTATGAGTAGAGGTTGCTGCTCCATCAGCCGACATCTGGCGACGCCGCCGGATACTAAATACCTCCTGACCCACCATTGCAGCTCCTAATAAGGCCACAACAACCGAATAAATAAGGGGCATGTTCGCCGCCTTAGCGGGATAGCCCATCGCAGTGATATAAAAGGTCGCTGCAATGCCTATGGCAAAAAACCCCAAGACCAGACGACTTATGTTCATTTCATACCCCTTTGTCGATTCGCCATTTCCCTCTGCCGGTGCAGCGACTTACTGGTTGACCTCATCTTTGACATCAGCCCAGATCTCTTCGAATTGGCCTTCCATGTCCTGCATCATCTGGCCGTAGTCGTCACCGGTCTGGATGTCGAGATTCATGGCACGTTCCTGAGCCGTCTGCTGGAACTCCTCGTTATCTTTTAGGGCTTCAAAGGCAGCAATAAGCTCATCGCGTGCTTCATCTGGAATGCCTGCTGGTGCGCTGTAACCGCGTGAAGAGCCAGCCACGACATCAATATCTTTCTCAATCATGGTGGGCACATCAGGCAGGATATCCAGACGCTCTTTGGTGAAGACGGCGAGAGGGCGCAGGCTGCCCGACTGGATGTGGCCATAGACATTACCAAGGTTATTGAAACTGGCGTCGACCTTGCTTCCCAAGGCTGCTGTTGCGGAGGGCCCATCGCCCTGGAAAGGGACTTTTTGGAAGGACAGCCCCGTTGCCTTCTCAATCATGATGGTCGAGAAAAAGTCATCTCCACCGACGCCTGAGTTTGCCACCGTAATCTGGCCCGGGCGTTCCTCGGCAGCAGCGAGAAAATCTTCCACTGTTTGATAGGGGCTGTCTTCCGGCACCACGATAACGCCTGGGTCGGTTACCACGTTGGCGATGGGTGTAAGCTCGTCGATTGAGTAATTAATAGCGTCATTCATGATGTAGTTCGTCATAAGCATCGGGGTATTGGTGATGCTAATGACGCTGCCATCATTTGCCGACTGTTGGGTTAAGCGGGTCCAGGCAATCGCGCCTGTGGCGCCGGGAATGTATTCATTAATAAATTCCACGCCCAGGGATTCTCGCAAAAATGGTTGGGTCAACTGAGCCAAGGTATCGCTACCTCCACCTGCCTTAAATCCTTGAAGCACCTTAATCTCATCGGCTGCTGAATACTCCGCCTGAGCGGCTCCTGAAAGCATCAGGGCGGATAGTAGGGACGCTGTGTAAATGCTACGGATTTGCATTGTTATTTCCTCAAGTGCTGTTTGTCGTTGTGATGCACATGGTTGCGCAAGGCGTGCTTGCACTATCCAACGTAGTTGCATATTAATAATATTGTCAATAATATTATTAATAATCTTGCCAGCTAGATTTATACCGCCTAGCCTAATGATCAAGAACCGTCTTTACGGCCCCCTCCGAGAAACCGCGAACAAAATAGAGGAAACCGCAATGAGCCAGAACTTTAAAAACAATAGCAACGGCAAAGAGCGTCATGAATCGACATCTGAAGGCCCTACCTTGGGCATGTCCAATCGACTAACCAACTATGGTGATGCAGACTTTTCGCTCTTTCTGCGCAAGGCCTTCATCAAGGGCATGGGTTATACGGATGATGCACTCTCGCGTCCGGTCATTGGGATTGCCAATACCTACAGTGGCTACAATGCCTGTCATGGCAATGTGCCTGGATTGGTCGAGAGCGTTAAGCGTGGCGTCATGCTCGCTGGCGGCTTACCGGTAGACTTTCCCACCATTACCCTTCATGAATCTTTCGCTAACCCCACCAGCATGTACCTGCGTAACCTTATGGCATTGGATACGGAGGAGATGATTCGTGCCCAGCCGATGGATGCCGTGGTACTGATCGGCGGTTGCGATAAGACCGTACCCGCACAGCTGATGGCCGCCGCTAGCGCCGGTGTTCCGACAGTCCAAGTCGTTACCGGGCCCATGCTTGCAGGCTCACACCGTGGTACGCGCGTCGGAGCCTGCACTGATTGTCGCCGTTACTGGGCCTCCTACCGTGGTAATGACATCGACGAGGCGGAAATAAACGAAGTCAACGACAAGCTGGTTCCTACCGTGGGCACTTGCTCGGTAATGGGCACCGCAAGCACCATGGCCTGTCTGGCCGAGACACTGGGCATAATGCTACCCAACAGCGCTACCGCCCCGGCTGTTTACGCCGATCGGCAACGCATTGCCGAACAGTCAGGCGCCCAAGCCGTCGCGCTTGCCCACGCAGGCGTTACGCCTGATCAAATTCTCACCCCTGAAGCTTTCGAAAATGCCTTGCGCGTACTGCTCTCCTTGGGCGGTTCGACTAATGCGTTGATTCATCTGACCGCAATTGCAGGGCGCTTGGGCATCGACATTGATCTTGAGGCATTTGACCGAATGAGCCAGGAAACCCCTGTACTGATGGATCTCAAACCATCAGGAGAAGGGTACATGGAAGATTTGCATCGGGCTGGCGGCCTGCCCACCTTGCTACGTGAGTTAAAACCGTTGTTACACTTGAACGCCATGACCATCAATGGTCATACCTTGGGAGAAAATATCGATGCCGCCGTCCATCTCATCGACCAAAAGGTCGTGCGGCCAATGAACAGCCCGGTCTACGCTCAGGGTGGCATAGCCGTATTGCGTGGTAACTTGGCACCGTCCGGCGCCATTATTAAACAATCCGCCGCGTCGTCAGAACTCATGACACATCGCGGTCGTGCTGTCGTGTTTACGGGGCTAGAAGACCTGGCGAACCGCATCGATGATCCAGATCTGGATGTGCAAGCTGATGACGTGCTAGTGCTACAGAATATCGGTCCCAAGGGAGCACCGGGTATGCCCGAAGCGGGATACATCCCGATCCCCAAAAAGCTGGCCGCTCAAGGCGTCAAAGATATGGTGCGCATTTCCGACGGACGCATGAGTGGCACTGCGGCAGGCACTATCGTGCTCCACGTCTCCCCAGAATCCGCTGAGGGCGGCCCACTTGGGTTGGTGCGCGATGGCGATTTCATATCGCTGGATGTTGCTAACAATCAGTTGAACCTAGAAGTGGATAACAATGAGCTTGATGCTCGACGCCAAGCCTTCAAGGATGAGGAGGGCGGGGCACCCCTATTGGGCTATCGACGCCTATTTATGGAGCAAATCCTTCAAGCCGAACAGGGGTGCGATTTCCGTGCTTGTCGACCTGAACCTACGTGTCGGATACCGAGACAGCATGAAGCCTGAAAGCGATTTTGATACACTTACTTTCCTTGTGCACTGCATTGACTGCTCCTCTCCCTGAAGGAAGAGGATTCCCAATTCATTGAGAACTGGACATGGAGGCTTGCCCCATGCCGCTTACATTCTCTCCAAGGGCTAACACCGCCAGTCCGGCGGCTTTGATGTTGACCGCTGCATTCACATCGCGGTCGTGTGTGGCTGCGCATACAGGGCATGTCCAGGCGCGAATCTGCAACGGCATCTCGGGCAACACATGCCCGCATCCGGAGCAGCGCTTGCTGGACGGATACCATTGGTCGATGGCCGACAGTTGTCGGCCCGCCCAGGCTGCCTTGTACGCCAACTGGCGAACGAATTCACCCCAGCCGGCATCGCTGATCGATTTGGCCAGAGAGCGGTTGCGCAACATGTTTTTCACCTTGAGGGACTCGACGCAGATCACTTGGTTCTCGTTGACGATCTGGCGGGACAGCTTGTGCAAGCTGTCCATCCGGCAATCGGAGATTTTGGCGTGAATTCGCGCCACTTTCAGCCTAGCCTTGGCACGGTTCTTCGAGCCGAGCTTCTTCCTGCTCAGGCGTCGCTGTGCCTTGGCAAGTCGAGGCGCGTGTTTTGCCGTATGGCGGGGGTTGCCGATTCGATCTCCGTCGCTGGTCACGAACAGGTCTTTCAGTCCGAGGTCGATGCCCACCATCTTCGGCGTGACGGGCAGTGCCTCGGGCGCGAACTCGCACAGGCAACTGACGAAGTAGCGGCCTGCCGAGTCCTTGGACACGGTAAGGGTGGTCGGCTCGCTGGGCAGTTGCCGGCTCCAACGGATGGCCAGCGGCTTCTTGCACTTAGCCAGGAACAGCTGACCATCACAATACTTGAACGAGGAGCGCGTAAACTCCGCCGTCTGGTGGTGTCGCTTGCTCTTGAAGCGAGGGTATCGGGCTCGACCTTCAAAAAAGTTCTTGAACGCTGTCTGCTGGTGGCGAAGGCACTGCTGAAGTGGGACGGAGCTGACCTCGTTGAGGAAGGCCGTTTCTTCTGCTTTCTTTATACGCGACAGCTCAGCGTTCGCCGCGATGTAGCCGATCTTCTCTTGGCGCTCGTAGAACGCATCAGTGCGATAGCGAAGCACCGCGTTGTAGACAAAACGCACACACCCGAACGTCCTGGCCAGGAGCTGCTCCTGATCAGGTGTTGGATAAAAGCGGTATTTGTAGGCGCGTTTTGTCATGGCTCACAAATTACCTAGAAAACTGTAAGATAGCAACAACCTGAGAAGGAGGCAGCGAGAACAGGGTCGTCCTAGCGGACGACGCGCTATCCCTCCCCGCACTAAAAGTACGGGGTATCTCGCGCAGAAAGATGAACCGAACCGCCCAGCCGCTCACCGCAAGTGGCGCCGTGACTAAATCCGCTACATCTGCAAATGGTGTCGATGACATCGTGAGCGCTGTAGAAGAGGATATTGTGCTCGGCCGATTGCACCCGCGTGAGCGGCTGGTCGAAGAGGCCATGATGGAGCGCTTCGACTGCAAACGACACGTTGTTCGCCAGGCTCTCTTCCAACTTGATACCATTGGATTGACTGAGCGCATCAAAAACAGAGGCGCTTTCGTCAGGAGTTATCCGCCGGAAGAGGTTGAGGATATCTACGCTATGCGCGAAATTCTCGAACTAGCGGCAGTCAGTAGGCTGCCATTGCCGGCTCCGCAGGAATGGCTTACAGAGCTTGAGGAGGTTCATCAGTGTCACAGCGAAGCTGTGGACGCTCACGACCTTAGGCAGGTGTTTCGTATGAACATCGCTTTTCACCGCACCTTATTCAGAGCCTGCGGGAATGAATACTTGTACGCTACCATTAATGAATTCGCTCAGAAGGCTCATGGCATCCGCTTCATCGCGATTACGGATCGCGATGCTCTAGCTCAAGCCAGAAATGAACACCAGTTGATGATTGACGCCATTCGCGACGAAGACCGCGAACGCCTGTCTGAGCTGTGTCGCCAGCATCTACTACCCTCCAAAAAGCGCTACTTAGAACTTTATTGAGCAATATTAGAAAGCGTCTGAGGAGTTTTATGACGATCCTAATCACTATTTTACGGGACCAAACACGGCAATAGTCGTAGATAAACATTACTGTTTTTCTAAAAAACATCGATTTAGCAATTTTTTGAGTGGATTTTCTTTCTATACTTTGGAGATATAACGCCTGCATCCTAGCGGAGGCCCCATGCAAATTAAGCTCTTGTTTCTTATGATGAATAAGGGACTCGCCACATACTGCGCCGCAATCTTATTGCCTCTGTTAGTTTTTTTGTTTTCTTCCAACTCGCTAGCTATTGGTTTGGACTCATCAGACGTTTTGCCTGACTGCTCAAGTGAATATCACTTTGAAACAGAGCGAGACTCATGCGGGATAGCACACATTTATGCCACTAAACGTTTTATGGAAAGCTGTAAAGCTACGCAGCAAAGAATATTTGACAATTCGATTCCCAGGAAAGACGGTTGCGACTTGCGTACTCGTCCCAACATTGTCGTCTTGGAGTTTGATACTGAGTCTTCAGATGACCTAGAGGATTTCGTCAAAAATCGCAATCCGACACATTTCTTCTCCGCTTTACGGCTGACCATTGTTAATAAAATGCGGGACTTTGACCCCAATACAGGCCGGCCTAGCGGGGACCCATTTACCCTCAGGGTCGACAGCCGCTTGGCAGATGACTCAAGTCGCATCAGACCACCTACCGCTCTGCTCACACCAGATGAAACGCCTAATTGGATGCACGGCAAAGCTCAGGAGTTCTACGATACGGCACTACCGTCATACACTGCGGCTGCCGAAGAATGGCAGACACAAAATGCGATTGCCCAGCACCGTAGGGATACGCGGCGGCCCTCAAGAGAAGAGAAAATCATGAGTGCGCTGCAAGCTCAAATGGACGAGTCATTTAGAACCCTCGATACAATGGGCGAGCAATGTAAGACCTATCGGCGTGATAACGATTCTTTTGCTGCTTTAATGTGTTTATTTTCTGGCGGTGGCACTATGAACTCCAGAACGGGTAGCGTGGAAGTCACATCGATCACGATAGACCACTGTATGATGGCCGATGAGGGTAACGTTCTATGTCGATATCGCGCCGATGCAACAATGACTGGTTCTGGAATGATGCAGCAAATTGCCTCCGTGTTTAATACTAGTACTCTTTTTAATGGCTGGACTTGGACATCATTCAGGATCAGTGGCGATAGTTGGCGTGTTGAGAGAACTTACGACAGATGTACTAAAACTGATAGAGGCTACTCATGTAGTTACTATCGGTAGGCTTTTACTGTAGTGGTAGGCGCCTCAAGTTCACTCGGATATTGAGAGAGCTTGGGGCCACTTCATAAAAGAGTCCAAGAAAAGCACCGCCTCACAAAGCAGACAACCTCCATTGGCGATGACAACGTGTTGAGTTTGGAGCCACATACATTCGATAAACTATGCATAAAGCTTCTAACATTTTTGTGAAGTAATACTGGTGAATTGCCCGCTATCGGAAGGGATGTAATATGATCGTCTTCTTTGCGTAAAGAAACGATCCTTTGGCGAGCAAGACCTCACCCCGTAAGGTAAGGTCTTGCTCAACCGTTCGCGGGCTTACCGCTGCGACTGATTATATCATGCGATGAAGTCCCACTGGGTGTCTGTCAGGTCGTGGGTAAGCATTTCCTCGGACGCCATGAAACCTCCTACGACGTCACGCAGTGATGAGCCGTTTTCCAGCTCACTTGTCCAGTACGCCTTGCCCGGTGCATCCGCCTCGCGGCCAAGTAGTGCATGGTAGAGCGTGTCCAGCACGCCACCGGTGTCATCGACCGCTATAGTGAGGTCTTGATCAGCTTCCGGTGAGCTCATGAACAGAAGGGCCATGTCTGCTCGGCTCATGCCGTCGGCATGCTGCTTCGCCCAGTACTGGACTCCCTCCACGTCACCTTGACGTCCCAGTACCTGGTCGTAAAGCCCGGTGATCCACGCTAAATCGTCATCGTAGGTGATGTTTTCCTCGCCATCGGCAAAGCTAAGGATCTCAATGTTGACCAGCTCGTCGATATCGTTCGCATCGTCCTTAGCCTGCACGGTAATGACGCCATGTTCCTGCGTGACGATATAGTCGTCGCGGTTGCCGTCATAACGCGCTTTATCGGTATCGTTGCCGCCGTGTAGCAGATCGGCGCCGGCGCCGCCGAACAACTCGTCGTTGCCACTTCCCCCGAAGAGACGATCATCGCCACCTTTGGAACCGACGACATCACCACCGCCGCCGCCATAGAGAACGTCATCATCTTCACCCAACACGATGTACTGAGCATTGTCATCGCCGGTGACCACGTTGCGGCCTGTGCCGCCGATCACTTGCGCTTCGCCAACGATGGCGGCAAAGTTCACATCGTCAAGCTGCAGTTCCGTACCGCTTGGTAGGCTGGAGGCATCGATAACTAGTGCTTCCTGCTGGTTACCGGTTTGACTTTCACCTGCTCCGGTGATGGTGATGGGGCTGCTGAGCTGGGCACCCTCGGCCACTGTCGGCGTCACTGTCTTAACGAAGAGCTGACTGTCCTCGGGCAGCTCGTTCAGGAAGGATTGCCCAATGCCGGTCATCTCTTGCTGCGGCGCCGAGTTCTCGGGTGTCTTCTGCTGGATACGGGTGATGAGGTCGTTCAATGCATCCTGCTTCGATAGGCGCGTTGGTGCCCCTTCTGCCCGCATGCCAACGCCCGTCGGCAGGCCGACTTTCAGTGCCGGGGTATCCACGCCTTCGTCCTGGGCCAGCGGAACGTCGGCAAGACTACCATTCTCGGTGTTCGGGTCGTCTTCACGCGTTTCATCGGTGGGCACTATCTCGGTCACTTCCTCGGTACGGCCGTTCCTGGTGGTGGTGGTCTTGCTCACTGTCGCGCCATCCACCTTAGAGGTGTTGTCATTAGTATTGCCGCCGTTACTACCGCCTGTAGGTGGCGGCGCGGTAACAGTCAGCGAGACCGTGCCGCTCACGGTACCAGCTCCATCTTCACCGCCATCGGCGAGGGTGATATCAAAACTGGCGGTACCGGTCGTGCCGCCGGCGGTAAAGGCTACCAGCCCATCATCAATATCCTGCTGTGTGAAGGTTTCACCTGCTGCCAAGGTGGAACCATTCAACTGCAGTGTGCCGGACGTAGGCAGTGTATCCAGGGTATAGGTGAGCTCGGCTCCCTCATCATCCGGATCATCCTCATCAATATGGCTGGAGGTGAGGGTGACGGTATTGCCTGTGCGCACACTCGGGCCACTGTTGGTGGCGATGACCGGCGCATCATTGACCGGCGTGACATCTAAGGTGACGGTGCCGACGGGGGCCGATGCTGTTCCGTCTGAGACGGTAACCGATGCCGTGCTAACCTTGTCCAAGTTGGTGGCTGGGGAGAACTGCAGTCCGTTCAGGGCCGTCTGCACGGTGGCGGCATCGCCACTCATGGTCCAGGTGCCGGTGGCCGTATCAAAGCTGCCGCCGTTACTGCTGGCCAGGGTGCCGGCAGCACTGTCACTGAGGGTGACCGTGGCGGTGAGCGTGTCGCCATCCACATCTTCCAGTGTGACCTCTGTGTCGAACAGAGAGACCGCACTGCCCGGATCCTCGGTATAGGCCACAGTCTGGGTCAGGTTGGTGGCCGTGGGCGTGTCGTTCACCGGCTCCACGGGCAGGCTGAGGATGGCCGTGGCCCCCGTGTTGCCGTTCACATCCTGGCCCTGCACCGTGATACTCCGTTCGGTGGTGTCGGGACTGTTGCTGGTGTTTTCGTACTGCAGCTCCCGCAGCAACGTCTGATAATTGGCCGCAGTGTCGGAGCCCGTGAGGGTGATCTGCATGGAGCTGTCATAGGAGATGGTTAAGTTGCCCACCGTATCGCCGTTACTGCGTCCGGACAGCGTGATGCTCTCCGACGCGCCGTCCTGGGCATTGGTGAGCTGGATCACCAGCTGGTTGAGGTTGTCGCCGTCGGGCTCGGTGATGGTCGCCGAGGAGGCCACCAGAATGGCCCCGTCGTCCTCGGTATAGCTGCCCGACAGATTACCCGAGCCGCCGTCGCCACCTAGGTCAACCACGGGCGCGGTGACCACTTCAAGGGTGCTAGTGGCAGTGGTGGAGTCGCTCTCGCCGTCATTGACCACCACGTCGACAGCGCGGTCGCTGATGGTGATGTCGATGGCGGCATCGGTGTTGTCGTACTGGATGCCTCGCAGGATCGTCTGATAGGTGCTCGCGCTTGCCGCCCCGGTTACCGAGAGCACGCCGGTGGCCGCATTGTAGTTTACCGCCAGGCCGTTGTCGGAGGCCGCCGTGCCGGCGGTACTGTTCAGCGACAGGCACTCTACATCGTCGTCGTCGGGGCGGGTGGTCAAAGTGGCCGTCAGGCTCTCGATCTGGTCGCCGTTGTCAATGTCGTTCAAGGTAGCGTCGGCTGTGGTGACTTCGATCGGGTCGCCGCCACCGGCGAATGTCGCGGTGTTGCTCGTGCCGCCGGTACTGCCGTTGAGATCGACCGTAGGCGCGTCGTTCGCGCCCGTCAGATCAACGGTCAGTATTTTCGTGACAGCCGGCGCAACGCCATCGCTCACCGACACGGTGAAGTCCTCGCTCGCATCAGCATTCAGAGCATTAACGGCTGCAGCATCCGCATGGAACAAATACTCGCCAGTGGCTTGTTCGAGATAGAGCGTGCCGTAAGTGCCTTCCACGGAGAGGTCGTAGGTGATGCCGCCCTCCGTCAGCGCTGCGCTTGCTCCAGCACTGTTGAAGCCATAGGTCAGGTCACTGCTGTCGGGATCACTGCCGGAAAGCTGGCCAGCCTGATCGCTGAAGTTATCGTCGCTTGCCGTGTCCGTCAGAGTAATAGTGCCGGGAGTGGTCAACGCTGGCGCATCGTTGATGGCGCCCACCGTGATCGTGCTGGTACGCACTACGCTGTTGGAATTACCGTCGTTGACGGTGAAGTCCACGGTTCGCGAAGTGTCGCCCGGATCGTCACTGCTGTTGGAGAAGGTGATCGCACGCAGCGCCGCCTGCATGTCGGCCGCTGTATGGCTGCCGCTGATGGTGATGGTATCGGTGCCACTGTCGGTGATATCCCCGTCTGTGATCGAACCGAAGGTGCCGTTGAGAGTCAGTGCATCTCCGGTTGCGGCATTGGAAATGCTCACCGTGGCGCTGAGGGTGTCGCCCTCGGCGTCGGAGACGGTGACGTCGGGCGCCACCGCGACGTCGCTGCCGTTCTCGCTGAACGTCTGGCTGGCGATATCGTCGCCCGCGGCGTTGTTGGCGCCAGCCGCGCCGTTCAGATCCACCACCGGCGCGCTGTTGGCGGTCTGGAAGTTGAAGGTGGTGGTATCGGACACGCCGGCGACGGTGTTGCCGGCGGCATCCTGGAACACCGTTCCGTCCCACTGCATGGCGATATTGGTGTTGCCCGGCAGGTCCGCCGTGGGGCTGATGCTGATCAGAGTGCCGCCCCAGCCGCTAATCTGGGTATCGCCGGCGGCGATGGTGGCGATCGCCGAACTGTCGTCGATGTTGTAAAGCGTAATGTTGCCCGTGCCCTGCGCCACGGCCTCGTCGAAGGTCAGGGTGATGTTGTCGGCCCCGTTGACATTGTTTGCATCGTCGGCCGGGGTGGAGCCGGTCAGGGTTGGCGCTGTGGTATCGATGGTCACCGACAGGCTTGTGGAATCGCCGCTGGTGTTGCCGACATCGTCCTTGGTCCGCGCGGTGAAGGCGTAGGTGCCCCCGGTCAGGCTGCCGGAGGTCCACGTCCAGTCGCCCGATCCGTCGGCGGTCACGGTCGCCTGCAGGGCGTTGTCGCGATAGATCTCCACCTCGCCCGCGGCCACCGCGCCGGAGCCGGTCAGGATCGGCGTGGTATTGCTGGAGATGCCGTCGCTGTTGGAGGTACCGGTGTCGGTGCCCGTGGTCAGAGTGGGCGCGTTCGGTACCGCCGGCGCAGTGGTGTCCACGACCACCGCCAGCGCGGCCGAGGAGGCGGAGACGTTGCCCGCCACGTCGGTGGCGGTGACGGTAATGTTGTGGGTGCCCTCGCTCAGCGCCGAGCTGGGCGTGAAAGCCCAGTCGCCGTTACCGTCGGCGGTGACAGTACCCAGCTGATTATCGAGGGAACTGGAGACGGTCACAATGGCGTTGGCCTCGGCCGTGCCGCTCAAGGTAGGCGTGGTGTCGTTGGTAGTGTCGTCGCTGTTCGAAATGCCGGAGTCGCTGCCGGCGTCCAGGTCCGGCGTCGCCGGTGCGGCGGGGGGCACGGTGTCCACGGTGTGGGACGTGCCACCGGTAAAGGCCGCCAGCGTGTTGCCTGCGCCGTCGACGATGTCGGTGCTGCCGTTCACGTCCAGGCGCAGGCTGCCGTCGCCGGTGATGCTGTCCAAGGTCACGGTGTAGCTGGTGCCGGAGCCGGAGACCGAGGCCACGTTGCCCGCGGCCGAGCCGGTGGGGGTCAAGGTGAAGTCGTCGGTGTTCACCCCGGTAACGTCCTTGTCGAAGGTGACGATGAAGTCCACCGAGGCGTCGTTGGCATTCCAGGTGTCGGAAATGTCGATAGAGACAGTTGGCCCCGGCGTTGATGCCACAAAGATGAGGTCGTCGAAGAAGGTGCCGAAGCCGGTTTCACCTGGATACTCTGTTGCATCTGGATTGATTCTGACTTCGTCAACGGATTCGAACCCAGGATCTGTGGTCTTGATGTCTAGCCCCAGCCCCCAGGAGCCTGAACCGCCCCGGTTATTCCGGAGACCGGTTTGTTTGAGTCAGGCAGCTTCACCCGACTCCTCCAATTGACGATAATACGTCCTTTCTCGTTCTGCTGGTGGAACGTTTCCGATGGGTTCCAGCAGTCGGCGGTTGTTGAACCAGTCAACCCACTCCAGCGTGGCATACTCAACGGCATCCAGTCCCCTCCATGGGCCACGATGATGGATCACCTCCGTTTTGAACAAGCCGATGATGGTTTCAGCCAGCGCATTGTCGTAGGAGTCGCCGGTGGTGCCGACTGAGGCATTGATACCCTCGTCAGCCATACGCTCGGTGTAGCGGATCGAGAGATATTGGCTTCCCCTATCACTATGATGGATCAACCCTTGTCTGTGTTTTCGTGCCCACAGAGCTTGCTCCAGAGCGTCCAGCACCAGCGCCGTTCTCATCGACGTCGCTACACGCCAACCCACGATACAGCGTGCATAAACATCGATAACGAACGCAACGTAAACGAAGCCAGACCAGGTAGCGACATAGGTAAAATCGGCCACCCAAAGCTGATTAGGACGCATGGCCGTAAAGTCACGTTTCACTAAATCAGGTGCCCGTTTCTGGCCGGGATCACTGATGGTCGTGAAGGGGCGTTGGCCTCGCACCACGCCGCGAATTCCTAGGCGGCGCATGAGCCGTTCTACAGTGCAACGAGCAACATTAACGCCTTCACGGCGGAGTTGCCGCCAGACCTTACGGGCACCGTAGACGCAGAAGTTTTCTTCCCACACGCGCTGAATCTCAGCGGTAAGAAACGCATCCTGCCGATACCGGTCTGCCCGCCGTTCAGGATCAGCTTCAAGTGCCTTGTGGTGGTAATACGTCGATGGGGCGATTGGCAGTTGACTACAAATCGACTCGACCCCGAACTGAGCACGATGCTCGTCGATAAATGACACCATCAATTGGGTTTGCGGTCGAGCTCCGCCTGGGCGAAAAAAGCAGCCGCCTTACGGAGAATTTCATTGGCACGCTTCAATTCGGTGTTTTCACGCTCTAGCTGCTTGAGCCGTTCATGTTCAGACAGGTTAACCGAGCTGTTTTCCTGCGTGAGTTCTGTGCGTTTGCACCAGGCTCTCAAAGTCTCTGGTGTACAGCCGAACTTGCTGGCAATGGAGCAGATCGCCGCCCACTTGGACGGGTATTCGCCTTGCTGTTCAAGGACTAATCGAACAGCTCGCTCCCGGACTTCTGGGGAATATCGTTTTGGTGAGTTCATAACTCCATCCTCTCAAGATATGGAGTCTCCGGTAAAGACGGGGCGGTTCAGCCAGAAAAAGTAAATGTTTCTTGGGATACCTGTGCACCATTTTTAAACCCGGTAATTGTAAACTTGTCGTAGGAGTAGTTATCCGGATCATTGGCCTTCAAGCCATAAAACTTGGCTGGATTGTCGAATTTTACGGCCAGGTAATCGGGAGCTTCGTAGTCACTTGTATCTGCCTGAACTTCAAGAGACTTCGAAACGCTGTTGTACTGAATCCCGTAAGAATTCGGGGCGTAGGCTTCGGTTAAGCTGGCGAAATCGGTGGATAAACCACCTTCTGTGACTTTATAGGTTACATTGCCAAGGTTGGCATCAGTCACGTTGAAGCTGCCAACGTACGTACCGTCCGATTCTGTAGGAACGCCGGCTGGCTGTGTGTCAAAAGAAAACGCCGAGACCTCTCCATCAACCACATCAAATGTAACAAAAGCGTTGGCAGATGTTGATGAACTGATTTTGTCATTGGTGTCTGTCGCCTGAAGCAACAGCACTCTTTCGCCAGCGGTGGCGTCAGGGTTGAAGGTGAGAGTGCGTAAAATTGCCTGAAACTGTTCTGGTGTGGCTTGTCCGGTCAGGGTTAAAACACCGGTAGAAGCGTTAAAGCTAGATGAAATTCCATGCATGTCAGTGACAGCCAGGGTGTCACCTGCTTTAAAGCCCGAGCTGAACGAGATTTGCGCAGACTTTATGGCGTTATCATCTATTTCAAAGACTTCAAGGTTGGGGTTGACCGTAACGTCATTTGAGTTCTTGGAAATGACTAGCGTCAGATCCATACTATTAACCAGCGGGGCAATGTTTCCCTGATAAACAATGTAAGGCGAGTCAGCAGAGTTGTTCTGCATGCTGTCGCCGGCATCGTTGATGTCAGTCAGCTGGGTGACTGTGTTGCTTAATAAATTGAGGTGCTGAAGCTCATCTCCTTGGCCGGTATCCTGTTGGTACAGTAGGCCATCTTTATATGAAGTCAGGTTTTGAAGGTCAGACTGGTTGTAACCCGTAGCACCGCTGCTGATATTGGTTGCACTGCCTGTGGAGTTGTATTTATAGATGTCTGTTTGAGAACCAGAGTTATAAAGGCGGACGGTGAAATAAAGCTCACCATTGTGGACGGTAAGGTTGCCGGGAGTGCCAATGGTGCTTGCATCCGAATACGCAGTGTATTCTGTGGTAATGTTTCCTGCGGTATCGATGGAGTAAACTCGCCCGCTGGTTCCGCTTGAGAAGTAAGAGGCGGTAAAGAAAAGTTTATTATTTAATAGTGTGAAGTTTTCAATGTAGGGGTCAGCATTTACTTCCGATGAAAAGTCTTTTATCTGATTAATAGAAGATCCATCGTATTTGTAAAGCTTGTTGTCGTCATAAGTCCATGTTGAAGAATTATTAAAGTCGTATGCACCAGGTGGGGTAGAACTTATGTAGATGGCACCATTAAAAACCGCCATGTCAGCGACTTCATCGGTGCCGGTGAAGTTTGGAGCAGCCTCTATGGTAGAACCATCCCAACGGTAGAGGGTTCTTAAATCGCCATCATTGGGTTCGGCATCAAAATAGAGCTTTTCACCTGAGCCATCGTTGAAAACAACCAGTCTTTGGGTGCCTGCTTCAAACAGACTGCCTTCGGTAATATTTGTAAGCGTGTTTGTGTCAGGGTCATATTTTATGATGGCCCTGTCACTTCCGTTTGGCTCGAGAGTGAATTAGAGATCGCCATCGTATTCAATGAAGTTGTCGAGCTCAGGATCAAAATTGTTGTCGGTGGCAGCTCCAATGAATTCGACTTCGGTGCCATTGAAATAGCCTATCTGAGGAACGTCATCTTCGGTGACGTAAGATGCAACAATTTTACCGTTGAGGTCGTACAGGTCGTATCTTGGTGGCCCGCCAGTACCGCCGGGGTTGGGTAAGGCAACGGGTGCTACGTTACCGGTAACGTGGTTATAGCCCCAAAGGTTGCGGTATCCCTCGGCGTCGTCTGCGCCAAAAATTAAAGTTTCATTGGACATATTGGGTTCCCTTGTAATTTTTTTGTGTAGATTTATGGTTTTAAATATATTTTGATTCTTGGTCAATCAAGGTGATTACAGTAATACCACTACCATTGCTGAGAATGTGGCTCCAGCGTCAGCGCGGTCTCTAAGCCAGGGCTCATGATCTGCATGGCGCCGTTCACTAAGGAGTCGAGACCGGAGGTCATGTCGGCATGGAAGCGTGGGTTTTAGCGTAAAAGGGCCGCCAGCAAAGTCGACCCCGAGCGGGGCAGGCCAGTAAGGAGGTGAAAGTGCATCGTGTAAAACCTCAAGCCGTATTCATGGTTTTTATGATTTTTCTGCCTGTAAGCAAAAGTATCAGGGCTAGGTCCTTTTTTCTACCTGTCGTTAGCGAACCCAGTACCAAATTCATCGGTGGCAAAGCGCACACTTATTGTTTTTAGTCACTGCATGCGTGAAATTTCGGCTTCAACTAAGCAGAGCGATTGAGTAAAGATAATCATTCTTATCGAATGTCTACAACATACAGCCGAATAGGTCAAAAACGGATCAATACTCCTAACCCGGATTTCCCATAGCACCTCAGCCAGTATCGCACCCAAGACGTAATGCCACTAAAAACCTATTGGCACGGCTTAAATTGCCTACTTTTTAACCACTTCCCGTCGTTCAGACACACTTCCCCCTTTCCCCCATTGCGTCGGGCCGGGGGCGCCCGCGCATTCAGTTCGGCACCAACCGCCTGACGAGATCGGATAGTTGCGCTTTATAGGGGTAGCTGTCACTCATCAACACCCGGATTCGGCGCGTATTGCGGATGATGACCGCGCCCACTTTGATGAGTTTGAGCCTCAGGTTGCTTGGGCTCATGCGCTCAAAAGGGGTCTTCTTCAGGTAAGTACGTAAGCGCTCGAACAGCGTATAGGCGAAGCCCGATAAGATCAGCCGCCACTGATTGGCCCACCAGTGCGTACTGGAGGTCCGGTCAGCAAACAGGCTCAGTTGTTGATCCTTGATTCGGTTTTCCATGTCGCCCCGAGCACAATACTGCTCGTAGTAAAGCTTGAAGCCGTCGTCGTAACGGGAGCTGATGATAAATCGGGGATTGGAGCCCAGCTCGCTTTCTTCTAGACGAGCGACCACCCAGCGTGGGTATTTCCAAGAGTGTGCTTGATACGGGAAGCGGAACGTCTCTGCCACTTTGCCTCCCACCTGCCATTGGGTCTTGCGCACCAGCATCATGGGCACGTCCACTTCCTTGAGCAGCCGACTGTTCTTACCGATACCCACGATATAGTCAACGTGATGCCGATCGCACCAGTTCAGCATCCGGGGGCGACAAAAGTGACTATCACCTCGTAACACAATGCGCGTATCGGGCCAGTACTGGCGGATAAAGCGCACCAGTAACGCCAGGATGGCCCAGCTGTGATGGCTGTCGCTGTGGTCACTGGTACGCAGATAGCTCACTAGCAGATGGCGGCCACAGAAGACATACAGCGGGAAGTAGCAGTGGTGATCATAATAGCGGTTAAAGAACTTCCCGGGTTGCTCGCCGTGCACGGGAATATCGGTGCCATCAAAGTCCAGCACGATTTCCTTGGGGGGTTGGTCATGCTGCTCAATGAAGTGATGCCACAGTAACGCATGGGCCTTCACCATCGCTTGCCGGTCTACCTTCTGCTCGCTCCGACACAGTGTAGACTTACCCGCCAAGACTTCATCTTCACCTAGCGCGGTCTGAAGCGCTTGGTCGTAACGTAGGGCCTCATGGTCGTTAAAATCTTCGTAGCCCGCGGCGACACCGAACACCCGCTGACGCACCAGAGTGTCGAGCTTGTGACGAACCTGTTCCGGTGCGCGGGGATCATGAAGCACGGAGGCCAAGCGGTGCGTCAGACGATGTTGTTTATCGACTTCCCGTAGCAAGAGCAATCCAGCATCGGAGGTGATGTGGCCCCCAGAGAAATCGGCTTCAATTTGCCGGCGTGAGAGTGGCGAGAAGGTCAGTTTTTCAGGTACCATTTTGGAAGCGGCTGTTGGTGCTTGATGGATTGGTTAGGTTCTTGAAATCATAGCACTTTCAGCCGCTTTCTTTTATACCCCGTGAGAAATTCGGGCTATGAGGCCTTTTTTGTGTCTGAGCGTCTTCTTAACAATCATGCCTTAGCGCTATTTATCGCTCTTCACCAGAATAAATGGCAAAGCTTCTTCGATGATCGTACGTTGCAGCGCGGTAAACACTATGCGACCCAGCATCGCGTGCTGGGTGAGCTGAACCTTCAACAGGAAGAAGAGCGGCTGATATTGATAGGTGAGGTGTCGGGTAACCAACAACGGCCTTACCGCACCAAGGTCGAGACAGGTATCCATGGCCTAGAAGATGAAGTGTTTACCGACTGTAGCTGCCCGGTCGGCATAAACTGCAAGCATGGGGTAGCGTTGATACAGACGTTCCTGAACCAGATGGGTAATGGGCCTGCGGTGGTCGCAGAAAGCACTCCTCACTCCCCCAGTATCTCTTCTAATAGCAACAGTGAAGCACAGCTTAAGCAGCGCTGGGAAAGTTGGATAGAGCAATTAGAGCACCTGACGGAACCTGTATCAGATGATCGGCGAGTGGGGGCTGAGTATCGTCTGGGTCTGTTTCTGGATAGCCGTAAACGGGTTGGCAGCGATCCTATTTTAACGGTGTTTCCTGTGTGGCTTCGTCCCTCCAAGCAGCGGGCACAGGGTAACGGTTGGGTCTCGCCACGTGCGATCGAAGTGAGTCCCTCTGGAGACCTGTTTCCGGTACCTGAGACGGGTTGGCTCCCGGAGCAGGAGGAAGCGATCGACCAGCTGATGCATGGCGAGACCGATCTTTTTTGGTCAAATCATCAGCGTAAGTCGGCGTTGGTGTCACACTCTTTTCAAGCTCGGGCGCTATGGGCACTGCTGGAGAGTGAGACGCCACCCCTGCTGTTTCATGGCAAGCAGACCGGTACAAGGCTTGAACTCGGACCTGCCTGTCGGCTGGTTCCTCGCTGGGAGGCAGATAACGAGGGGGTGCAACGACTGCAACCTGCCACAGAGCCTGAAGGTGTTCTCTCCACCGATGCGGTGTTCCTCAGGGCGGGTCGCGGACTCTGCTATCTCGATACTGACCGAGGACTGTTTGGTTACCTGGAGGGCTCTCCTGATCTGCTGGCCAAACTGCGCCAGTCACCGTCGCTCCCTCCCGAAGCCAGTGAATGGCTAAGCGAGCGATTTCGTCAGTCGCCATCGCTTGTTGATCAATTACCAATCCCCAAGCGGGTGAAAGAGCAAATTCTTAAGGACGTGACACCGCGCCTTAAGGTCATCATGGAGGTCGCTGAGGGCCAGCTTGGGTATCGCCACGGGGCGCCACTACCTCGTTGGATCCAGGTCGGCGCTGCCGTGGTCAGCTTCGATTATGACGGCATAGAAGTGCCGCCCGAAGAAGGCCAGACCGCCAAGGGATACCGCGATGGTGAGCAATTGACGGTACAGCGCGATCCTGAGGCTGAGCTGGCCCTAATGAGTACTCTGCCGTCGGGTATGGTGACCTTGGAGCAACTGACCGAGCTTCACCCGGTACCTAGTCACCTGGATTTGCCGACCTGGGCGTTGTTGCTGCCCATTGATGGGGCGCTGCCTTCAAGTGCCGCCGAATGGACGACCCATCTGGCCGATCCCGACGGGTGGTGGGAGATGATTAATAGGCTGCGCCAAGTGGGCTGCCTAGTCGAACTCAGCGACGACTTCCCTGAGGAGCCGATCTATCTCGAACCAGAGGCGTGGTACGGTGAACTGGAGCCTGCGGGTAATGGCTGGTTTGATTTGGCACTGGATATCGATGTGGAAGGAGAGCGGCTTAACCTTCTGCCGATCCTGCGACAGTTACTCAAGCGGTCGGATTTTCCGCTCGAACCTACTCAAGAGGAGGCAGACGATGCGAGCTGGACGCTTGAATTAGATGAGCGTCGCCGCCTGACGTTACCCTTGTCTCGGTTGCGCGCATTGATGGCGCCGATCCTTGATTGGTTAGGTGATGAGCGTGACCCTTCATCAACGGTGAAGTTGCCGCTGACGGCGGCCGAGCAAGTGGCGCCGTTGGCAGAACGCGAACGTTGGGCAGGTCGCGAGGATGTCACTGCGCTAGCTCAGCGATTAAATGCATTACCTTCTACCTTGCCGACACCACAGGGCTTCGTGGGCGAGCTGCGCGACTATCAGTCTCGTGGTTTGGCTTGGATGCGCTTTCTTTCTGAGCTCGGAACGGGTGGCATCTTGGCCGATGATATGGGGCTCGGCAAGACAGTCCAAGTGTTGGCTCATGTGCTTGATGAGCGCGAGCGCGGCGCTTTAACGGGGCCGACTTTAGTGGTCGTTCCCACCAGTCTGGTAGGTAACTGGTGCACCGAGGCAGCAAGCTTCGCGCCGGAACTTAAGGTGGTGGCCTTACAGGGCGGCAAAGCGCAGCGTGAGCGCCAGTTTGAAACGTCGCTAGTCGACGCCGATCTAGTCGTTACGACGTATGCGCTGTTGATCCGTGACCTGGAAAGGCTGCGGGAGCATGACTTTGGTCTGCTGGTGCTCGACGAGGCCCAAGCGATTAAGAACGCTGCCAGCCAGACGGCCCGGGCGGTTCGTGAGCTTAATGCCAAGCGGGCGTTGGCGATGACGGGCACGCCACTTGAAAATCATTTAGGGGAGCTGTGGGCCCAGTTGGATGCTGTGGCCCCGGGGGTGCTGGGTGGTCAGCAATGGTTCGGCCAACACTTCCGCACACCTATTGAGAAAGAGAACGATAGCACGGTGCGCGAGCAGCTATCGCGACGGATTAGCCCATTGATGCTGCGACGGACGAAGCAGCAAGTGCTTGCCGAGTTGCCGGATAAAACCGAAAGTCAGCGCGAAATAACATTGGCAGGCGCCCAGCGCGAGCTTTACGAAAGCTTGCGTCTGGCTCAGCACCAACGTGTGCAGCAAGCCGTTGCCGAACGTGGACTCGGCGGCTCAGGCATCGTGATGTTGGATGCGCTACTCAAGCTACGTCAGGTATGCTGCGACCCGCGACTGGTCAAGCTCGATAGCGCTAAGAAGGTTACGCGTTCGGCTAAGTTAGAACACCTGCGAGACCTGTTGCCGACCTTAATCGAAGAGAAGCGGCGCATCTTAGTATTTTCACAGTTCACCGAGATGCTTGACCTCATTGGTCAAGCCCTGGAGAGGGATGGCATTCTCTACACGACGCTGACGGGGGACACGCCCGGAAAAGTGCGTACACAGCGAGTGGCGCAATTTCAGGAGGGAGAGATTCCGGTGTTTTTAATCAGTCTGAAGGCCGGTGGTACGGGACTTAACCTTACGGCAGCGGACACCGTGATTCATTATGACCCGTGGTGGAATCCTGCGGTTGAGGCCCAGGCGACAGGCCGTGCTCACCGAATGGGGCAACAAAATCCGGTGTTTGTATACAAGTTGATTTGCGCTGGCACGGTGGAGGAGCGCATTCATGACTTGCAGTCACGGAAGGCCCATTTAGCCGCGTCAATACTGGAGGGAAGTGCCGAACGGCAGGACGATGGCCCACTGTTTGACGAAGAGGATTTGGCGTTGCTGTTCGCGCCGGTAGCGTAGCTACCCTATTGGGTGGGTTAGTAAGCGATTGCTTCGTGTCGGGAGCTCAGATTTTTGTTGGTTCGGTGCACTTAACTTTTCAGTATCAGAGGCTTTAATTAAAACAGCCGCGCAACCTACGCATTGGTATGAGGCTTGATACGTTAGTTGAGCGGCTGCCACCCTTGTAGCGTCGTCTTTTTATGTGTGAATCTCATGTTCGATGGCGGTTGCCACAAACTGGTTTAGACTCTGTCCCCTAGCAGTAGCAGCATCTACTGCATGCTCGTGAATTTCAGCAGGCAGGCGAACCTGGAACTTGCCCGAATAGGACTTGGATGGCTGAATACCGAGGCGCTCGCACTCTTCAAGAAAAATGCGGAGGGATACCCGGCCTTCCTTGCGAAGATCGGAGACACTGTCGGCGTAGAAATCGGCGCCGCCGTTAAGTCCGACGAACTCGCCGCGAAACATTTCAACCTCTGGATCGTACTGAATCACGGCGCGATAGCCGTCGATAGCCATGATGTTGTTCATGGGGCTTCTCCATTCTCTTCTAACCACTTACGGATACTGGCAACGGCACCCTTGTCTGTATCTGGCGATGGGTGCGGACGGTGAAATACGCGCACTTCGCCGAACAGCACAACCGCGATGCGCGAGCCTTCGCGCTCATTAACCTCAGCACCAAGCGCCACGAACAGAGATTCTATGTCGCTCCATGCGATGGTGCCTGAAACAGGGCGACTAAAGATGGCGGCCAGTGTTTTCGCGTGCTTGCGTTTCAACGTCATTTAGTACTGCTTTTTGGTACTATGAGTTTATTGGAAGAATCTTAGGCGTCACTCAGCATTGCGTCAAGTTCTACGTACTGGGTTGAGCTGCAAAGATGGCGTAGAATTTGCTGCCATCTGGATTGAATAAAAAGAGTAGAACGCTGAAGCGGGTCAACTACCCCCGCCTGAAGGCGGGGGTAGTTGACGGTGTGTTTAAGAGATACGCTAGTTGAGCGGCTTCCCCCTGGTGGCGTCGTCTTTTTATGTGCACATTTTTATAATGAAAAGAAATCCCCTGCGTTATTTTCGAACTCGTCGGCGATGCGAATGTAGCGTTCAAAAGTATTCTGATCACGGTGACCGCTTACTCGTTTGATTTGGATATCGCTCTTGCCGCGAAGGTGTGCTTCGGTAATGAATCCTGCTCGGAAGCTATGCGGTGTATATCCCTGAGGAGCCAGCCCCGCGCGTTCAAGCATTTTCCCCATCCTCACGTAAAGGGTTTGAGTGGTCATCCGCCCAGCCCCCAGTCGCCCTTTAGAGCTAATGCCGCGAAAAATAGCGCCTCTCGTAATATTCGAGCTCGCCAGCCAGCGCTCCAGCATGGTCACTGGGCAATATGGGCTATTTGTCGGTGCGCGCATTAAACTCTTTGTTTCGATTCTGCCCGAGCGGTTGGCCTTACTATGGTGCAAGGTAATAACGATACCTTCGGGACGCCATTCGATATCCTGGCAGGTAAGCACCACGACTTCGCTGCGTCGGAATGCGCCGTAGAAACTGAGCAGAAACATGGCGCTATCTCGCAGTCCATGGAGTGTCTCGCGATCCATGACATCCAGCAACACATGTAGATCTTTAAGGCGTAGCGCCGGTGCTGATGCTTGGCGCATGTCACGGCTCTTCTTAATACCGCGGAGCACACTGCGCACGGCCATGGTTTTCACCGGCGAGGGCAAATTGTGATAGCGATGCCACATATGCAACGAATTAGCATACCGCTCTATCGTCGCAGGGGCTTTCCCCAGGGCATTTTGTGCCGATAAGTAATTGGCAATGTCTGTCTCTGTGGCCGGTAGTTGCCCAGCCGCTTGTTGATACACTTTCAGATCAGCACGCATGGCCCGGACAGTATTGGGCGAAACGCTTTCGGAAAGTAGCCGCCGAGCATCTCGCGACAGACCGGCGCTATCGACGTGAAGCTCATTTTGAGTGTATCGGCTGTCGTGTGGAGTGAGCGGGTTGGACCTATGATGTGTTGTCATAACAAGGCTCCGCTCAATCTGCCAGACGTAGCGCGACCAGGCGTTCAAAGAACGCTTGCGAAAACGCGACATCTGCCTCGGTGTTGGATACATGCCCGTGGTGAGATTCTTGAAAGCTAAGCGCTACACCTGCATCGTTTGTCGCCTTTTCACTTTTGGTGGCGGCTAAAGAGGGGGCGTCTCCGTTGGGTTCGCCATGCTTTCTTCTAGGTTTTGTACGAAAAGTTGGCTCGCAAGCAACGGTCGATGCACGCCACGCATACCATCGCCTTAAAGCTACTTGCCAGCTTTTCATAGCGTGTGGCGATGCGGCGACATTCTTTAAGCCAGCCAAAGCAGCGTTCTATCGCATTCCGTTGACGATATTTGGGTTTATCGAACCGTCTGGGTAGACCAGGCCGGGCTCTTCGGTGCATGTTGCGCTGAGCAATCACGGGTTTCATGCCGTGCCTGTCGCAGTAATGACGCAGCTCATCGCTGTCATATCCTTTATCAGCCACCATATAGCGACTACGTTTGCGAGGGCGCCCGACGCTACCTGGTAGATGAACTCTCTCCAATGTCGGAATGAAGTGCCGAGAATCTGCCTCTTGACCAGGGGACAGCGTGAACGCCAGTGGCCAGCCATGGCGATCACAAACCAAATGAATTTTGGTGGTTAAACCGCCGCGACTGCGGCCCAGTGCATGGTCTAGCGGTTCTTTCGAGCCCCCTTTTTACCGCCTCCAGCGGCAGCGCGTGTGGCCCGCACGGAAGTGGCGTCGATCATCCACGTGTCCAAGTCCATAAGCCCATCTTCACGTAATTTGAGCTGCAAGCGAGAAAGTACCGCTTCAAAGGTGCCGTCATCACGCCACTTGCGGAACCGGTCATACACCGTCGACCAAGGACCATATCGCTCGGGTAAATCACGCCATTTGGCGCCAGAGCACAGCACCCAGAAGATACCATTGAGCATTTTTCGGTCATCCCGCCTGGGCCTGCCCATGGTTTGAGGGGGCGACACGATATCTTCAATCTGTGCCCAGCCGTCATCAGATATCTCGTAACGTCCGACCATTGCTTTCCCCTATGCTGCTTTTGCATGGGTAAAATTAGCAGATAAGGCTTTTCGTACAAAACCTAGATCAGGTACTGGCTGAACTTGAGTCGCATCGTCGGCGGGGCGGACAGTGTTGCCAGCGGAGGTCACGTTGGCGAGGTCATCGGGCAGGTCGTCATTTAACCGCCGAGCAAAACGACGTAAAAAAGTTTCATTGAGTGCGTAGAAGTAGCACGTCCCATCCTCTGTGCCCTGTCGACGAATAATGCGCCCAAGCACTTGGCGAAAGAACTGCTCTGTTCGGACATGGCTGAGGTAGCAGCAAATCCTTAAACGCGGCAGGTTGACCCCTTCGGTCACCATGCCAACGGAGACAATCCAAGAAGTGTTGGCGTCACGAAATGCTTCTAATTTGGCGTGAGCAGTCGGATCGTTGCTAGTGACGAGGCAAACAGATTGTTGGGCATCTTCTAGTCGTTGGGCGATTTCTTCGGCGTGTGAAATGCTGGCCGCGACAACCAGTCCTCCCGCCGTTGGCGTTTGTTGGTGAAGTGTTTTCAAACGTGCGATGCCGAGCGCTAATACATGTTCAATGGGCGCCTCGTCGCGTATGACATTGGCATAATGTACGGAGGGGTGACGGAGAAGTTGTGGAATGCTGGAATATTGGCGTGCTTCCTTACGCCCTGTGCGCGGATGAAACCGTGTTAACCCGATGGATCGATTATCGACAAGGGCAATATGCGGAAAGCGGCAAATACCATCCCGAATCGCTTCTTTCAGCGTATAAACGTAATCGGGTGTAAGGCGCTGTTGAGATGACGGGGCTTGTGCGTTGTCATCGACTTGGGAAGCGCTGTGGTTGGCTTCAATGTAGCGCAACATCGGTAGGCAGCTGCCATCGGTGCGCCAGGGTGTTCCCGACAATGCGAGGGTGTAGCGCACATGTCGTTCCAATGCGAGCAGCGCAAGGCCCCACTGGTTGGCTTCGTTGATCTGCCCGCCGGGGGCAGACGCATGATGGCTTTCATCCCAAATAAGGAAGACACGAAAACCCTGACAGAGGCGCTTTAATGCGGCTAACCGGTTTGAGAGGGAATGGTAGGTTAAGGCGACACCAATAGCGCCAAGCTGACCATCCATAGAACTATTAAGCACCGCTCCTAAGGTATCGCTGGCGTCTTTAACCACGGCCCGCGTCGGGCCGAGGTACACAACGTAGTCGATGTCACCGCGCGTTATCAACGCGTTAGCGAGCACCGCTGCTAGCAGCATCTTCCCAGCGCCGGGAGTGGCTTGGCAGAGAAAATGGGGTGTTTGAGGGGTAAGGTTGGCCAGAGCGTATTGTAAACAGTCAGATTGCCATTGACGCAGTGGCGGCAGCGAAGTGCTGGCATCATCAACCACGTGAGAAGGAGAGGGCGACTTCATGCGCAATCCTCCTTGACGGTCAGATGGTGCCGTAAGGTGAGATTGGCATCCCATTCGCCTTTAAGACGGTCACTCTGCTCAATGGCCACCTGGAGTAAAGGTGTAATCCGAGCTTTTTCGTGTGGGTATTGGTCGAGTACCTTTTTGTAATACTCCGCTTCGCTAATAGCGACGTGCATGCGGGTACTTAGATGATGACGGTCTTTTTCCAGGAACGTCAGCAGGTCATCGCTGTCTGGCTGTGACATGGAGGGAACTGTATTAGGTGCTGCTGCCTTGCCTGTTCTAAGTTCTCATCCGCAGTATAATCAAGTGTCATGCGGAAAATCGCACGGTTTTTGCCCTCGACATCCACGCGTTTGGCAAGCCCCTGACTTTCCAGTGTGTGCACTCGATCGCGAACGTAATAGCGCAACTGTGTTTTGTCGCAGTCCATCAATTCCGGTAACGCCAGTAACATGTCGCGGGTCTTAGGAATGGTAAACGCTGTATCGTTCTGAGCAAAAAACAGCAGCTGGCTATCCAGGGCTTCACCGATCATGCGGCCCAGTGGGTTGTAATGACGTGGTTTACGTGGCGGTAGCAAGGAAGATGTCGGCTGGCTCATGAGAGCATCCCCTTTTTGTCACAACGGTGTTCTAGCTTGAGGGTGCACGTCAGTGCATTGGTCATCCGGATATGGGATGAGTCAACACAAGAGTCGATATGTTCGATGCTAGGGGAGGTGAGGGCAGCTTGATTTATTGCTTTGTAGGCGGCGATGCACGCACAAAAGTTACTTAAATAGGAAAGAGTAGGTCGTGCCATGGTTGAGCTCCTTTGTGTTGGAGCCGTCCCCGCTGTCGCCAAACAGGATGGGGGCGGCCGTACGCAGGTTGGCGAACCGGACACAAAGGAAACCGGCAGACCCGAAGGTCTCCCACGCACGACCGCCATAAACATGGCAGGCATAAATAAAGCGCCGGCCATGGTAGGGGCGCTTGCGCATCTTTGTGTGCTCGAGTCGCCAAAACCCGGTCGAGCCATTTGACTCAACACTTATAAGCTATCAGGGCATTACAGGCATGTAAAGTACAAAAGACACTATCAATAATAAGCCTCTTGAATTGCTTGGCCATCTGTCTTGGATGTAAATTGTTTAAAAGCCACTCAGGAGCCGCATAAAAGCAGTAACGACTTTGGACAATTTTGGTGGTGATAAAGAGTTCTGGAAGAGTAATTTGGCTAGTAAATAGGTCGGGTACCGCTCTGCGCCAAGGCGTTAAAGCAACAGTGAAATCGACTTTCCCTATATTATTATTGCCAATCATGCGGCATTTTAAGTTATGTCTCCTTGGCAGTAATACTCTCTCGATACTTATTGCAGCCGTCCCTGCCAGATATGAGAACTGTTTACTGTCACTCTCTTCCCGCCCCCCAAATACACTCTGTCTAAGGTTCCAACACTAAATGGGCTGGCCATTTGTTTGTTGGTACACGCGACAGGACGTATTGGGGAGCGAGCTATCTATCGGTTTAGTTTGGGCGACAGTATATCGCTGTGAATCAGTCCTAATGTGTGCGCGTAGTACTGCAACAACGTGCCGGGGTCACGGTGTCCGATCCATTTGGCCAACCGATACAACAAGGAGCCTCTGGCGATGGCGTCGTCGCCTTCGGCCCCGCAGAGATGGCGCAATAGCGCCTCCAACCCTTCCGGCTTAAACATCCAGTGGGGAAAATGCGCCAGTGTTTCCGCAAATCCCGGCGTCTGAGCGGCATGCAGTCGCAGCAGTGTCCACGAGACGGCGGCGTGACGCAGCCCATGGAAGTCAACGCCGGGTCCAACGGTTTCACGCATCCAGCCAATCACCGGTGTGATCAGTGAGGCGCGGGTGAATGCGTTGGAGTCGCCCGTCGGACCAAATAGTGCGACATCACTGCGTCGTTGTTGTCGAGTAATAAGGGCGCTGCGATGCGTGACCCACGCGCTGAGTGCATCAACGACCGACGGTGGAGCCCATACATGAAAGGCCACCCGGCGTCGTGCCGCTGGTGTCTTTCCCCCTAGGATTTCGATCCAGCACGTGGGGGCATCTTGAAGACGATCTATCACCACGTCGTTGAGCGTGAGCGAGAGAATTTCCGATGCTCTAAGCCCGCCATAAAACCCCATGGCGATGACCAAGGCCAGCAGTTGACGTTGCTCCCCCGCCTTGGCCCCCTGCGTCAGCCCATGCCAAAGGTTATGAAAATGTGCCGGAGTCATGATTTTCGTTCGCAATGTGCTGACGGCGTGTGTTTGCGAAGTTGGGGGAAGGCTGACGTCCTCCAACATGCCATTCTCCTGACAGAACCGCAAAAATTGACGAAATGTCTGCTGAAAAGCGTTCCGGGTGGCAGGCTTCCATGACATTTCGCTGAGTGTTTCGGCCAGCAGTTCCGCTACTAACTCATCATCCCAGTCCGCGAGATAAAGAGTGCCTTCGTTTAGCAGTAACGGTAACGGTGTGAGACGTGAAAGATATGTCCGTACGCTGGAGAGCTTGTGCTGTTTTGTCCGCAGCAAGTGATAAGCCCAGTGAAGTAGCCATTGGCTATAGCTGCCCGCCACCGGCAGCATGTCTACGAGTTGGTTTTCATAGTCAGTGAGCAGCTGTCGCATCGAGGGCTCGTGTTTCTGCGCATGCACCGTTTTAGACTGAGTGAGGCGTTGGGCGTCGGCGAGAAATTGCTGGAGGAGGCGTTTGATTTGCCGTGGCCAATCGACCGGCAGTAGCGAGGTGTCCAGCGAGCGCACCCCGGGAGGCTGCGTGTCATGCCCCAGTGTTGGTAATGCCGAAGTGCCCTCGTCGACTGATAGCGAGGTGTCGCGCTCAATGCGTGAAGCGCTGCAGGCGAAAGGGCCTGCAAGCAGTGGCATGGGGGTGTCGGTCGGCAGGGGATATTGCTTGAGTAGCGTGGCATACACCGAGGGTGTCCCTTGCAGCACCGGCACGTAGCGGCTCGCTTGGCACAGAGATGGCCATGTGCACTGCTTCATCCATTCGCTTGCACGGGGGTGATGGCTCATTGCCTTTAAGCAAACGCGGGTAGCCCGCTGTAAACGCTGAGTGAGTGCGCGCGTTCTGACGCTTAGATCACTTGCGACTACTCTTTTATCATTTGCAAACAGCCACCCATCGGCTGGGCCGGGCCAGCGTGTCAATATCGCCCTTAGCGGCCGCCAAAGGGCGCTAGGCAGCTTTAAGCGATAATGAGCTGACGATGCTGCAAGGTCGGCGCCGGGGAAGGCCGGGATTAGAAGCCATTCATTCTCCACGTGCAGCCGAGTTAACTGTGCAAGCGTACACAGCAATACGGCATTTCCCATGCCTAGCCGTGTCATCAGTCGGGTCGCGAATAACAGCAACCAACCATCCAAAGTGTCGAATTCACGCGCCCAAGCCTCCAAGTGACGGTCCAGCGCGATGACCTGCTCCGCGCGTTCCAAAATCACCCCTTTTTGTGGCATCACCGTTTCGCGGTGGTATAGCGTTTTCGTCGGCGGTAGCAGCGCGGTGAGGTGAGGAAATTCATTGAGTGATTGCAACACGCGAGTGACACGCGTTTGCGCGTCTCTTTGAGTGAGCGGCCGTTCCGTCTCCCGTCGCCAGTCAAAAAAAGCCCGTATGATCCGGCGTGTGTCATCGCGGTTCAGCGTCAAGGAAGGCGCGTTTGTTTCCGGCTGGGAAGGTGCGTGTTCAAAAGCGGCGTTCACAATCCACTGCGTGTCCACCGCCCGCCGTTGATGCAGCAGCGGATGTTTGGTGGCGCGCCATTCTCCCAAAATAAATGAGGACATATCCGCCTTCAGTAGAGCGGTCATTACAGCGTCTCCCAAGCTAAGGCGGTGTAACCGCAAGCGCTTAACCACTCACGCAGTGCACGACGCAAACCATT
Source organism: Halomonas sp. NYA30 (assembly GCF_976980765.1). NCBI lineage: Bacteria > Pseudomonadati > Pseudomonadota > Gammaproteobacteria > Oceanospirillales > Halomonadaceae > Halomonas > Halomonas sp. NYA30. Next base: position 1,398,365 of record NZ_OZ334477.1, read on the forward strand.
TTGCGAACCAATGCACGCAGAGGCACGAGGAGAGGTGATACTGACACCGCTATGCGCATGACCCAGCAGTGCGTCGATATCAGCATCGGTACATCGATGCCTCAGCCAAGTAGCGAGGGAATGTCGAGTCACATTATCTGGCCAGTGAGACACGATGGCTGGCAGCGATGGCAGACTGGCTAATAAGGGCGGCAGATCCCGATGCTGGATATTGCGAATCAGCAGGGTGGTTTTACCTCGCCCGGGGCTGAACCAAGCAGGAGTGTCCCGTCGAGTGCTTCGCTGATCCTCGACCATACCGCCGAGACGTTGCCATTCGGCAATAGCATGCGTGGTCCAGCGCTGATGTCGCTTGAGCGCATCGCTAATAGTAGAAACGATCGGAATGACGCGGCTCTCATTACCCTGGCTTGACGCTTTGTCACGGATCCACATCCGCGTGCCGCTCAGTCGATTTTGCGTGGCTGGTCCGACGGGGCGCGTGCCGGTGGCCAGCAACCAACTGAGGTAGGTGTGAGTGGCGAGTCGCTGTGCCAGCGCGACCAACTCGTCACGGCCTTGTAACCCTCGGCAGTGTGGGTGTTGTCGTGCTGCGTGGGTATCGCCAACCGCACGCCGCAATGCCTCGAGCACCGGTTTGAATGCGCTCGGTGACACAGCATATGGGGAGCCTGAGGTCTTGCTAATACCAGCGATTAGCGGCGAAAGGCTTGACGTATCACGGTCGAGCGGCACCCCCAGCGCTATCAAGACCTGGTCGAATGTTTGTTGAATCTCTAGACGCTCCACTCGCCGGTAAGCGGCGGGAGCTGATAGTCCAAGCCCGAGCGTGCCGCTGAGCCACTGCGCTGAGACATCATCCCGTGACCGCGGGCGGCGCCATGCCCAGCTGCTTGCGGCCAGTCGATTCGGCGTGATGTTCACGCCCGGCCGGTCACGGCTGTAACGCTTGAGGTAACTCGTCAGGTGTTTGAAGATCGTGACGAAGACCTTATCAACAGGGGGATCTCCATCGAATGTTGTGGTCAGACTGTCCCCCATGTGGCGGGGAAGGCTTAGTACTACCCATCGGTTAGCCGTGGCGGGGTTATCCGAGGGACCGTCCGTGAGACGGTACGCAAGGGTCGCACTCACGGGCTCCCAGCGCGGGGCATCGTCATCTGGCAGTGTCGAACCCGGCTGCATGAAGCTCGCTTCTGCTAAGCGTAGTGTCGCCAGTCTGGATACAGGCAAGCCTGTCGCGATTAGTAGCAACACAGTAGTGCGGTGGATAGCACGCATGTCGCTCTGGAGCACGTTCAAGACCCGCTCTGGCGGCAGCCGGTGTAGATCACTCTCGTGAGCAATCGCGCTGGTTGCTGATGCACGAACGATTCGACGAACCAGCAGCTGGTCGTCGCTGGGAGTAAACGTTGAGAATTGTTGGCGTTGAAATACAACGGACGTTTCATCGTCGTCGGTAGCGTCGCGGGCATTATTGATTGCACGCATGCCACACTGCTGAGCTTCTGCTGGGGAGGTGTCATCACTGACGTGATCGGCTAGGGTTACCTTCTTATAGGAAGCTGTTGGAGCTGCTTTTTTCAGCTGAGATAGAACCTGGTCATGCCAAATGTCTTTGGGTTGGAAACGAGAGCCAGGCTCTCGATTTGTGACGTTTCGTATTCGCACACCAGGATCTCGATGACCTTCGCTGATGTCGAGAAAGAATTGATAATAGTCTGAATTTTGTGCGATGCGGGAGGCGAGTTCGCTACTGCCGGCCAGGCTAATCAAAAAGCCGAGGCGCTGGGTGATGCCAGTCGCCTCCGTGCTTTGGGATTCGCATATTATCTCAAGAATGCTCCTGCACTTGATAAGATGATTGTAATACAGCGTCGCCTTGGCATCGGCTGACACCCTTGAAAACCAGGCGCTGATTTGTTGTCGGCATAGCGTTCTCAGAGACGATTCCCCTCCAAGATGATCTGGGTGGGTAGCGGCATAAAAAAGCGGGTAGGCTTGCTTTGAAGGTCGAGACGACGCTGTCTCCAGGCCAACTTTTTTTACAAACGCTTGCACAATTGGCGACGTATTGTCTTCGCTATGATCCCTGTCGTATGCCGTGACTGCTTTTAATAAGCTCGTACGGCAAGGAGGAGGCAGCGTATAGCGAATCACACGCCGTACACATTGGCGTTGCTGCGGCGTAACTGCAGGCTGTTCAAGCCAGGGCTGCCAGCTGTTTTTTATCTCGCTGGGTAATAAAAAAATGTCGCTCATGATTATCGACCGCCACTGGCTTTTTTGATATTCGTGAGCCCGTTAAGAGTACGCTGTGTTAGCGCCCCGTTTTCATCGTGTGAGGTCGGCTGGCCGGGCTGCTGGTCTGTTGGCAACGGGACCGATGTCTTTTCTTGCGCGCTATCTTCTTCGTTAGGGGTTGGTAAGTGGACGTCGTCATATGCGCTAGTACTGTCGCTTTTTCGGAGTGTTTGAAGGGCGGTGTGTATTGAGCGCTCTTTAACAAAACCCATTAGTAAACATTTGTAGTGCCGTACGCTTAGCACCTCGTCGTCGCAAAGATAGTGTTCGATTAATGCTTTGAGATGCGGATCTGTTTCGACCAGGCGTATGAATTGCATCCAAGTTTTCTCGCCATTGTGAGGATCTATGGAGATAAACAACATGCGTTGATAATGGTCTAAGAGCTCCCTAAAAAGGTATACAAGACCTGGTGGCAGTTGGTCAGTATTAAGCTGAATCGTCTGTAATGAGCCGATTTTCTTATCAATATGCTGACTCATCTGAAGGGCTGCGTTTAGTGTTTTAGGGTTGAGCAGCTCTGGCTGATGCAGGTCTGGCCCGGTCAAAACAATAGGTGGTGTTTGCAATAAAACACCGCGCAATGAGCCCGCGATAATGGGTGCAGGCTTTTGCAACAACTTATGTAGGGTAATGTCGATGTAGCCGACGGGTACGCTAAATAGAATGTTGCGGAATGGTTGAAAAAGAAATTGATCGTGCATGGTGTCACCTGAGTACTTGACGATTGACAATGAAAAAAATGGTTACCTGGCCGCTCAGGCGTATTGCTTGAATAATTGGCGGCGTGAGAAACGCCCGTGGCAGGCGTTTTCTTCATTGCGATCGATGTCGCATGTCATGCAAATCAGGTCGAGCCGTGGTGAAAAGACATCACTTGGCCATGACTGGAATGGCGATCCTGGGAATCGCGCGCACATAAATATCCCATGCGAACTAAAGGCCGCATCGGATCGTTAGGTAAAATTAGAACTTAAGGGCCGTAAAAATATTGGCGTAGGGCTGCATCAGTAAAGTGCAGCCGCCAACTTATAGGCACAATTGTACTGGAGGATTCCTGACACTCGAGTTTCAGTTACTTACCGAGAGGGAACCATTTTGAAAAGTGAAGCTGATTTATCAATTTAACTGGCAGACAGTTAGTATGTGTACTGACTGAGGTGCTTCAGCAACAAACTATTGTTCATTGATAAATTCAGAATTCATATAGCGCTAATTCAAGCTTCGCGCTTTTGCTACACACAAAATTAACTATGAAATTAATTCTGTATATAACAATATTTTGTATTAAAGCATACATAATTTACTTGTATGCTTTTGCTTTTGTCAACAAATTTTTTGCTGGCTGCATTTTCAAGTGCTTATCGCCATGTCAGCGCCATTATAGGGGCTACAGTTTGGCGAGCGCAGCCAAGCTTTGTTTTACCAGCGCTGAGGCAACTGATTGCGAGGCTGATTCACTGTAGCAGCGTAGTTCGGGGGCGTTGCCTGAGGGGCGAAGATGCACGATATCGCCATTATCCAGCGTGGCTCTCAGCCCATCAGTAGTGTTGATGGTAGAAATATCGGCTGGTAAGCCCAGCGCTTGCCGCATTAGTTCAGGCGAGGCTTGCCATTTGGCCAGTAACGCACGGCTTTTCTCAGTGGCGAAGTTCTTGAGCCGGTCGCTTGCGGTATAGCGTGCAGGCAGGTCAGCAATTAGTTGAGAAAGGCTAACTCCATGTTGGGCGGCCATTACCATTAGCGTAAGCGCAGGCAGTAGCGCGTCGCGGGTGGGCAGTGCCGCCAGCTCACGACCTTCATTTTCCAGTTTGCTACCCAGCAGGAAGCCACCGTTGGCCTCGAACCCCGCCACTCGCGCAAAGCGCTGACTAAGTTTGGCCATACTGTCCAGCACATACGGCGAGCCAATACGAGTACGCTCGACGACCTGAAAGGCACCGCAAGCCTCAATGGCTGTATTGCAGCTGACCGGTACCGCCAGCGCTTCAATACCTAAAGCGCGAGCGCAAAGCAACCCGACAATATCCCCTCGCTGCCAAGTGCCCGTTTCATCGCCTAACAAGGGGCGGTCGCCATCGCCATCGGTTGAAAACAGTGCATGCAATTGGTGCTGAGCGGCCCAGGCTTGGCCTTGCACCTGGTCTTCATCGCTGACAGCTTCGGTGTCGACAGGCACAAACGCTTCACTGCGGCCCAATACCACCACGTCAGCCCCTAACTCGCTCAAAATATGCGCGTTCAAATCACGCCCGGCGGCCGAGTGCTGATATAAACCTACCCGCCAACCTTTTAATGGCTCGCCAGGAAACCAACGAGTGAAGCGTTCCGAATAGGCTTGATTAGCAGCTTCAGAAACCTCGCCGCGCGCGGGTGCCGATAGGGCAGGCATGACTGCCTCAGCGTTAAGAATGGCGGTTTCGTCTGCCTTGGTGATCTCGCCATCTGGGCGGTAAAACTTGATACCGTTACGGTCAAACGGAATATGGCTCCCGGTAATCATGATGCAGGGCACGCCATCCGCCATTGCCTTCAGCGCCAGGGCGGGCGTAGGCAGCACGCCGTAGTCATCCACCTTGATTCCCAGCGCATGGGCAGCACTGGTACAGGCAGCTGCCATGGCTGGGCTGCTGGGGCGGCGGTCCATGCCTAACGCAATACGCTCCACTGAGAACGACGCCTGCATGGCTGAAATAAATGCTACGGTAAAGGCCGCGCATACCTCGTCTGAAAACTGCTCTACCAAGCCTCGTGCACCGCTGGTACCAAAGGCAATGCCGCTGTCATTAATAATCGCGGTAGTGGAGCGTGCTGAACTCAATGGTTTTCTCCTGGAAAAAATGCCTGCAGCGAGTTTAACACCCCAGACGGGAAGCGCTATGTGCAGCCTTGGTGGTGAGCAGGCTGAGAACTTGAATCATAGCGGGCTAAAGCTGATTCCTACTGGGGCTAAAAGAAATGACAGGTGCCCAAAAAAATGGCCCCCGCAAGCGGAGGCCATTGTCGTTCACTACAGCAATTGTAGCGTCAGTCGCTACATACCGATGGCTTCAACTTCAGGAACCAGATTTAGACCCACCAAAATCGGATCGTGGTCTGAGCTACGGAACGCATCATCAGCGTACAAGTTGTCATCCTGACGATCTTTGGTGTAATCAGTGTTGTAATCCAGGGCCGATGCTTCATCCGCGTTGATGTGCCAGGTCGTGGTGCCCGTTACTTGCTCAGCTAGCGTTTCACTGGCAAGGGCATGGTCCAGCGAACCCCAGAAACCATCGAAGACGTAGCTGTAATCATCATCTAGCAGCTCAAAGTCTGCATCTTTGAGAGTAGTAATGGGATCTTCCATAGCGTAGGCGTTCAAGTCACCCAGAATCAGCACGTCACTGTCAGTGCTGCCTGTTGGATTGCTCTCCAGCCAAGCTTTAAGCTCCTCGGCAGCTTCGACACGGGTGGGGTTATTGTTGGCTTGGCCATCACCAATGGCTTCTTCGCCGTTAACCACACTGCCTTTGGATTTAAAGTGGTTCACCACCACGGAGAACTCAGCGCCATCGTTGTCTTGGAAAGTCTGCATGACTGGCGCACGGTTTGCCGTCGCGAAAGCACCATCGGTCTTGGTGGCCGCACTACCAACAGCCGTTACTGCTTGGCTGTTGTAGATAACGCCTACGGCAATCGCATCGTCTCCTGGGCTAACTTCATTGCCATCCGCATCGCGAGTAACGCTGTAGGCCCAGGTAACATCTGTAATACCTTTCGCCTGTACATCCGCATTTAATGCGTTGACCAACGCAGCCAGTGCACTTCCTTCGCCAAAGCCGTTGTTCTCAATTTCCATCAAACCGACGACATCAGCACCGCTGGTATTAATCGCTTCAACGATCTTGGCTTCCTGGCGGGCGAACTCCTCGGCATTATTGGCCCCACGCGGTTCATGCTCGGTGCTGTCCAACGTAACCGTTTTGTTGCCGTTTTCGTTCAGCGTGTTGAAGTAGTTCAGCACGTTGAACGAAGCGACCGTGATACCAGCGTTGCCAAGAGCCTCTGCATCCGGTGCTGCGGGGCGGTCTGCGCCGGTAAAGTCGAGGCCATCGACGTTTTGCACCTTCCACTCTTCAAAGTTGTAATCAAGCACACCTTCGAGGGTCTGAAGCTCGTCGCCGCCACGCAGCGGGTTCGTCGCGGAAAGCTCTTCACCGTTACGACCATAGATAATTGGGTCGGTGTTTTGGGTCGAATTTGCGTCGTCGATTTTGATGGTGCGGGCTTCGGCGTCTTCAAGCCAAGCGCTATAGCCTTCCACATCAGGTGCGTTGACTTCGGTGAACTGCTCCAGGCGGCCACCCGATGACAGTGTCACTTCGCCATAGCGTCCCAACTCATAAAGCTCAGTAACGACTAACGGCTCACCGTCCAGTGCTTCGATAGCAACACGCATACCCTCAAAGGCTTCCAGGCCTTGCTGGTCAGTAAAAGGCATAACAACACGCTGACTTTCAGGCAGGGGCATCACGTCAGTCAGCACGTCCAGACTATCGCGATCAGCACTTAGCTGAGTTTTCTCGAAATATTCAGATACCTCACCGCTAATGCGGATCTGGTTCCCAGCCGAAAGCTGTGCTAACCAATCACCACTACCGCTGCCTGCGTAAACAAAGATACCTTCCGACGTCGCATCATTATCGTCGTTATCGCTATCTTCTTCTTGCAGGAAGAAACCATCCAAGCCCGGTGCCACCATCGTCACGATGCCTTCCAGGGTGACAGTCTCGCCCTCTAGCGAGCTGCTAGCGGTATCGCCCTGCACCTCGGAGATCAGCGTAATATCCACCTGCGGCTCATTGGCAACGCTAGGCGAGGCCAGCGCAGGCACATCGCTGTTATCGCCACCGGCAATGGCAGAGCTAAGTGCGCCGTTACTTTCACTCGTCGTAAAGGCTTTTAGGTCCACATCCCAGGATGCCGCGTCGAAACCGTCCGTATCAGGATAAGCTTCCATTGCCACCTGGTTACCATCAACCCGTGGATCACCTTGCCAAAGCGTGACTGCATCGCCACCGCCGCCCAGGCCAGAAGCGTCCTCGGCATAACCGATTTTCAGCGTATCGATGTTGTTTAGATTGCTCCACGCTGAACGGAACTCAGCGACGGAATCGGCACCGCCATCCACCATCACAATCGCAGACTCACCGGCAGCCAGGGTAGTTAACCCCTGAATTTCAACCGCATCGACTGGGTCGGCGCTGTCATCGTCGTAGTAAAGCGGCATGTTACTGAAATCAAGCGTCTCGTTAGAGCGGTTGGTAATTTCAAACCAGTCCGCCGTCACATCTGTGCCGCTTTGACCCGACCAAATTTCGGTAATGGCCAACCCAATATCCTGCTCGCCCGGTACATAAGGAGCGTCCATGGTGCCTAGTTGGAAATCGGTGGTGGCATTGGCAGGTAGGGCATCGTACTCAAATGACCAATTTGCCGCGTCGCCAATCGCGCTGAGCAACTCGTCTGCGGTGCCGTAACCATCGCCGGTAAATGACGCGTTACGTGCATCGCCAACGGCAACGGCCGTGACACCTGCTTCAAGACCCGGCGGAAGGGCGGAGTTATTAGAAGAATCAGCAGTTTCCTGCCAAGTGTCACTATTGGTTTGAACCGCATAGATAAATTCAGGGCTGCTAGCGTCGCCGGTGAACGCAAGAATCTGGTCACCACCTACCGAAAGGTTAAAGCCGGTATTACCTAACTCAATGCTGTTAGCCACGGTGAATTCGGCAGAATCTGCCGTATAAGTCACCACGGTTCCTGCAGCAACGCCGCCTTCAGGTGCTGTCCACTTAACGGCACCTTCATTGGCGCGGAACCCATCGCCTGCCCAGCCGGAATCGGTAAAGGTGATTTCCGCGCCTTCGCTAATCCCTTGCAGAGCAACAAACTGGAAGGTTTTTTCGGTAGCACCGACCGCCGTGATCGCAATGTCACCGGCCTGGGGCACAAAGTTCGGCAAGCTAAACTCGATGTCTGTACTGATAAAGCGCTGCTCATCAGCAGGTAGATCCTTCGACTCTTGGCCATCGTCCAGCCAATCCACCGTACCGCTGTCATACAGCACGGTCGCGGAAGCACCTGTGTCCGTCATAGTGACGTCAAAAATGGACTCAGGCTTCGCCGTCAACGCATCTGGCAGCGTATTGAGATCAACCCCGTCGATTTCACGAACGGCATGGTCGCCATCCCACAGGTAAAGACCAAAACCTACGTCGTCGTCATCGTTAACCGGGCCCGCCAGAATCAGGTAACCTTCATCGCCTGCGGGCTCAATAGAACGCACCGCACGGCCATCCAGGTCTAAACGCACGGGGTCACCAAACGCCGCTTCGCTAGCGGTGCCAGCCACCAACTCAATGGCGTTCTCTACCGGCACCAACTGGGCAAACCCGTTACCTAATGGCGCGCGCAGGCCCAGATAAAGGGTATCACCGATAAACGTGGCGCCTTCAACGTTAACCCCTAAGGAAAGGCTCAGCGCATTGTCGCCCAAACCATGGCCGTTATCGGCATCCCAGGCTCTTAACTGGCTGGCTAAATCCGTAAACTGACCTGTCACATTGATGCTTAAATTATCAGCATTCTCACCACTGACATTGGTAGCAAACAGCATCGAGCGCTGGCTGCTCTCATGCGAGCCCAACCAGTAATGGGTACCTTCATGAACCGCCACGGCTTCCAAATCCACTTCTTGAGTGTCATTCAAACCCAAGGCTCCATTGAGGTTAATCTCCGCCAACGGTGCGCCGTCGCTGTCGCGCTCATAAAGGCGCAGCACCTGATCTTCGTCATCGGCGACCAGCATTAACCCGTCACCTACTGCAATCGCTGCCGAAGCATCAGACGTGCCTGAGTGGTAGCGCTCGCCCAGGTTGAAATCAGGGTCGTCGGGCTGGGAAGGAGAGGTCGGGGCTTCCGGCTCTTCCGGCGTCGTTAACTCATTTTCAACTTTTTCCACGTAACGGTTTAACAGCGACTCGATATCGTCGACCGCCTCACCAGCGTCATCGCCAAGCAGCGGCGTTAATACTCTGACAGCGGCCTGTTCCACGCTTTCATTGCTGTTTATAAACGCGGAAGCAAGGGCGTCGCGGGGCATTCCTTCTGCCAGCATGGACAGCCAGTAGTTCAACCCTTCGGCATCGGGGTCACGGTTAACAACACTGCCATACAGCTGTTCAAGCCAGGCAGCGTCATCTAAATTCGAAATAGTCGTTTCAAACTCAACGGATGCCTCAAAGCTATTGGCAATCTCGTCAATGGCGACGCCATTACGAAACTCATTGACCCAATAAGCGAGGCCAGAAGGGTCAGCGGGCCGCAAAAACTGAACGTTATAAAGATCGATAATCGGCTGGACTTCTTGCTGAAACTCAGTGCTTGCCATCATCGAATTAATAACGGAATCCGCATTGAATTCGCCGCTATCCAGTCGATCAGCCCAGTAATTAACACCAGCTTCGTCAGGCTCGCGTAATAAGAAATCACGATATAACGTAGAAACAAGCTCAAAATTCGTCATTGTCACAGCCGCCTTTGGGTCAATAGAGAGACCTAACCTATGGCCAGGGGATGGCAATTAAATGACGCTAGCATTTTGTTTTTATGACGGTTTTATTATCCCTCTTATTTTTACAAGCAGGTATCATTTTTATTTAAATTGTCATGTTTCTGCAATGGTTGGTTGCGTAATCTCTCATGTGCCGAATATCGCCAATGTTTAATAAGGGAACTGCCATGAGTAACTTTCAGCTTCAACTTCTGCACGCAGCCGATATGGAAGGGGGCGGTGGGGATCTGCTAAACGCTCCCAACTTCATTTCTATCGTCGATCACTTGGAAGACCAGTACGCCAACTCGTTGTTTGTTAGCTCGGGCGATTTAGTACTGCCTGGCCCTTACTTGAACGCCGCGGGCGACTCAAGCCTGCAAGCGGCTTTCCAAGCAGCGGTAGAAGAGATTTATGGGCTGGAAGCTGGCTCAATGAGTGGTATTACGGCAGCCTCTGGGCGTCTTGAAACGCTGCTAATGGACTTGGCAGATGCCGCCGCAGTCACGCTCGGTAACCACGAGTTCGACCTAGGCACCGACCTGATCGCTGCCATGATCGCCCCGGTGGTTAACGGCGCAACAGCAGCAGAAGTAGAGTGGCTGGGTTCACAGTTCCCTTACCTCTCAGCCAACCTGGATTTCTCTGGCGATGCCGCGCTAAGCGAGCTGGCGACTAGCGAACTGTCCAGCCAAGACGCTTTCCAGGCAACCTTGGATGAACTACTCGCAGGGGCCACCCCTCCCAAACTGGCCCCCGCCGTGATTGCAGAGCGTGGCGGTGAGCAAATCGGCATTATCGGTGTCACCACCCAAATTCTGGAAAGCATCTCCTCACCAGGCGGTGTTGATGTGCTTACCGGCGGCAGCAACGACATGCAGGCGCTGGCCGACCTTATTCAGCCCGTCATTGATGACCTGCAGGCGCAAGGCATCAACAAAATCATTCTCAGCTCGCACCTTCAGCAAATTCAGTTCGAAGAAGAGCTGGCGACCCTGCTGGATGGCGTAGACATCGTCATGGCCGGTGGTTCCAACAGCCTGCTGGCAGACCAGGAAGATCAGGATCGCGGCCTGTTCCCTGGCGCCGGTGAGCCCTACGATACCTACCCGATTGTGACCCAAGACGCTTCCGGCAACGATGTGGTCGTTGTGAACACCGACGGTGGCTGGCGCTACGTGGCCGAGCTGGTCGTCGAGTTCGATGAACAGGGTCGCGTTATTGCCGACTCCATCGATGAAAACTCGTCAGGTGTCTACGCCACTACCGATGAGCAGGTAGAAGCGCTATGGGGTGATCTGGAAAGCGCCTTTGCCGAAGGTACCAAAGGCAATGTGGCCGAAGAACTGGTGGGTGCCGTAGGTGACTTTGTTGCCGAACAGGACGGCAATATCCTCGGATTAACCGACGTGTATCTGGTAGGGGAGCGGGGAGCAGTACGTACCGAAGAGACCAACCTGGGTAACCTGACAGCCGATGCCAACCTCTGGTACGCCAAACAGCAGGACGCCGAGGTGCTGGTCTCGTTCAAAAACGGCGGCGGTATTCGTGAGCCGATTGGTGATGTGGTCGTGGAAGGAAGCGACAGCGAGCCTAGCTACCAAGCGCCAGGGGCTAACGACGTTATCGGCAAGCCGGAAGGGGGGGTATCACAGTTGGATGCCGCGTCATCGCTACGCTTCAATAACGACCTGACCATCATCAGCATCACCCGCAGCACGCTGCTAGACGTGCTTGAGCACGCCGTGGCCGCGTCAGCGCCGGGTGTTACTGCTGGTCAATTTGCCCAGGTCGGCGGCATTCAATACAGCTTTGATGTGAGCCAGCCCGCTGGCGAGCGCATCCAGAATGCGGTCATCGTCAATGAAGATGGCAGCGCCAACGATGTGCTGGTGGCCAATGGCCGCTTGGTCGGCAACGCCGAAGAAACCATCAAGGTGGTGACTCTTGGCTTCCTGGCCGACGGTGGCGACGGCTACCCGCTGGGTGAAGGCAGCTATCAAGACCGCGTGGACCTAATGGAAGCCTTTGCAGACGATGGCCAATTCACCTTCGCCGACAAAGGCACCGAGCAGGATGCCTTCGCTGAATACATGGCCAGCATGTTCAGTGAAATGCCATTCAGCGAAGAAGAAACCCCCGCTAGCGAAGACCTGCGCATTCAAAACCTCGACGAGCGTAGCGATGCGGTCTTCGATGAGCCGGTTGACCCGCTACTACGCCTATATGACGCCGCCTTCGACCGCGCAGCAGACGGAACAGGCTTGGGCTACTGGACAAATCAGAGTGATGACATGGGCGTCGCCGCTATTGCCAATAGCTTTATCGCTTCCCAAGAGTTCATTCAACTGCACGGCGAGCTAGACCAAAGCGGCTTTGTTGACCTGATGTACGCCAATGTACTGGAACGCGAAGCAGATGCGCCCGGTAAAGCCTACTGGGTAGGGCTATTGGAAGCCGGTGTTGAACAAGGAGCCGTTATGGTCGGCATCTCAGAATCCGATGAAAGCCTGCAGCTGTTTTCATAAATAAAATTAATAAATAAAGATATTAACAAAAGTTAATGCAAGGTGTACGAACCCCAGGCGGCTAACAAGCCGCCTGGGGCTTTTGCTTCTCTAGCAGGGAATCGATAAGCGCAAGCTGGGCAGGTAAACAGCGGCTGTGTAAATCGTACTGCGCTATCACCGTTTCGCGGGCCTGTTCGCCTAGTAAGCGCGCCGCGTCAGGCTGCAGCAAACAGTATGAAATCTGTTCCACCAGCGCCTGCTGATCAAAAAAATCAACCAGCAACCCGTTCTCACCGTGGGTAATCACCTCGCGTACCGGGGCGCTGTCGGAGCCGATCACCGGGGCGGCGCAGCTCATCGCCTCCAGCAATGACCAGGAAAGCACGAAAGGGTAGGTAAGGTAGACGTGGGCGCGGCTCAATTGCATCAGCCCTATCAGCGTGTTGTGGGGCACTCGGCCTAAAAAATGTACCCGCTTCGGGTCAAGCTGGCGGCCAACCTCCTCCAAATAATGCTGCTTCCAGCTCCCGCTTTCAGGCGGAGCCCCATAGCTCACGCCATCGCCCCCCACGATTAAAACGTGAACATCGGGGTGCTTCTCAAGCAGGGCAGGCAACGCCCGCATAAACACGTGATAGCCCCGGAGAGGCTCTAAATCACGGTTAAAGAACGTCACGACGTTATCGTGACGAGTCAGCGTTAAACCGTCCCCCAACGTGATGAAAACATCGGCTTTGGGCACAAAGCGATTGGTATCAATACCTTCATGGATAACGCTTAACTTATCGTGATATGCCGATGGATGGGTGTCGCGCTGAAAATTGGTAGGGCATACCCCATGGTCCACCTGATCAAGCATCCATAGGGGCCACAGGTTTTTAAGCCGTGCCTTGGTGCGTAGCGCATTGCTAGGAGGAAATTCAGGGTCGAAGTCGAGATCGCTCTGGTGGGTGTGATAAAAAAACTCAAACCAGCCCAGCTGTAGCGCCTCTGGAAAAATATCCGTAATGCCCAGCATGTCACCCCAGCCGGTATGGCCAATCACCAGCGTCGGCTGCCAGCCTTCCGCTTGCCATTGATACAAAATGGGCTCGACGGATCGGCCGCGGATGATCTTGCTATCCAGCGAATGCAACCAGGGGTCCAACGTGGCAGGATTACCGCGAACAAAGGTGGCGTAGGTCACAGCAACGCCCGTTTCACTGGTCGCGGTACTAAAGGAAATAGCCCGAACGTCGGCCCCTACCTGCTGTAGTGCGGGGGCTAAATGGCGAAACTGACCGGGAAAATTAGGGTGCATAATCAGCACCCGGGCATGTGGCAATAAACTCAAAATAAAGCCTTTTAATAACGCATCGTCAACGACGCCAATGTAGATAGGCATAGCGGAAAATGCCTAACAACGCCCACACCAGCACAGTGCCGGCAACAGCATAAACCAGCCACTGGAGCCAGCCCTGCAACTGCGACCCTTCACGAGCGATGATATGGGCGGAAAATAGCGCGCAGAACCGCAAAAACAAAAACTGTGGGGTGGGCACACGGTTCCACAACACGCTTAATTCCCAAAATCAAAAAGTTGGTCGTCATCCTCCTCATCCAGCAACGCCTCGATATTGGTCTGTTCTGACAAGTGGCGCTGCCATTCACTGTGCAGGCGATACCGGCGACCCACGTGCTGTAAACGCTGTTCCGAAAACAGCTGCGCATAGGCAATCGAAAGCGCCCCCGAAACCGCCAGTTCGCGCAGGGTTTCAGCAGGTAACGCTTTCAGCTTCGCCTCGTTGATCCGGTGAAGACCCTTAACATCTTGGGCTGATTCCGCTTCGCTTACGTGGCTTTCGCTATGGCTTAAATGCACCGCCCAAGGCTCGATTACCCCGGCGGACGCCAACTCTGTTACACACTGATGGGTCATTAAGCGGTTTTTTTCAAACGCATTAATGAATGTTTTAACCGCTGCCAAGCTCTCGCTCAGCTCGCCGTCATCGGTAAAAAGCGGTTCATCTTCGTCGCTGCACTGCTCTTTAAAGCATCCCTGGGATGTGTCAACGCAAAGCGCCGTTTGCGTGGTGCTGCCAATGGCCAGCATTCGGAAAGGGTAGCTGCGGTAAAAAGCCGGAATATATTGACCCAACCAGCGGCCATCCGGTGCCACATACACATTACGGCCAGGCTGCAGTGACTGCACCGCCACTAATTGAAAAGGTGCTTCTTCATCAGCATGCACAAAGGCCAAGGGCATACTGGTCAGCACGTGGGAAAGCTCTGCCATCACCACGGGTGCCACCACATCATCGGCGGCATAAAAATAACGGGCAGGGCGCTTCCAACCCGCATTACGGTGCTTCAACGGGCTAATCGGCTGGTAATCAAGTGGCATCCTGTGCTCCTAAGTAACATCAACGTAAACAAGCGGCTTTAAATATCCGCCTACAGCGGGATAGCTATCAACACAGCGCTTAGCCGGCTTTCTTCGCCAACTGGCTCACTTGTGCCCTAGCACGGGTAAACGTCTGGCGGGCATTCCCCATTGCAGCTTGGTATTCGCGGTTAGTGAGGAAATAACGTTCCAACTCTTCCTGAACCTGATGGAGCTGGCTTAACAACAAGTCATTTTCCTCCTGTAGCTCGCTTTGCTCTGCTTGCTGCTGCGATAAGCGCGTTTCAGAAGTCTGCAGTTTCTGCGCTACGTCATCTAGTGCCTTTTGATGCTGCTGCGCTGTTGTCTGCACCTGGTTGGCTTGCTGCTTGGCTAACTGGTCACGCTCGTTCTTTGCTTTATCCAGCGCGGCTTGCTGTTCAGCAAGGCGCTTCTGCAATTGGCTCACGTCATCCTGTAAGGTCTTTTCGCGCTGCTCCAGCGTTTGCTGTTTTAAAAAGTACGTTTCCAGCTCTTCCTGCACGTGGTGTAACTGAGCCAGCAATAGCGCGTTTTCTTCTTCCACCTCTTCCCGCTCGCGCTGGCTTGCCTGCTGCTGGGTGCGTAGTGCAACTAATTCCTGCTCGTGCTCTTCCTGTGCTTTCTTATGCTGGCTTACCAACGAGCTATATTGCGTTTCGCACTGCTGCGCATAAGCGGTTTGCTCCGCCACTTGCTCGTTTGCCTGTTCCGCCCGTTGGCGTTGCTGGCTTACCTGCTCACGAAGTGCCGGTGCCCCACACCCAGCATGTAAAAGCGGTAATAAAAGTGGCCAATTTACGTGGGTGTTGGCCAAGGAATCACGAAACAAGGGAGCCGCCCCTTCAGGCAACCAGGCAGCCGCTTCCAGGGTTTCAAACACCTCCCAAGCGGATTCCAACGCCTGGCTATCGGGCAACATATCAAGATGTATTTTTGCCAACATGGTGGCCAGCTCAGAGTCAGCCGCCGAGGCGAGCAGTGGCAAATCGTGTAGTGTTTCTTGATCAGCCGCTTGATCCAAAGAGGCGAGAAAACGCGGCAACTGGCTGGCCCGCACAAACTGTAACTGAGGCCCTAGCAGGCGGCGTAACTGCAGTACCTGGCGCTGGGCCTCTACCCACGCCAGCCAATGCTGTTCGGAAGGCGCCTCGGGTTGCATCAACGCCCATTCCCACGGTGCCATGAAACACCATACCCAGCACTGTTCTCCCTCGTGCTGGCGAACCGCTTCGTGCCATGCCTGGCTTGGCATAACAGCAACGCCAGCGCTGCCCGTAGTTGCTTCGGCAAGCGTCTCAACAGCTGGGGGCATACTGCTCACGTTGATCGGTAACGGTTCGGATAACGAAGCTGCAGTTAATGGCATGATGGATCCTTAAAAAACGAGATAAATAAAATCGCAAAGAGCAGATAAAGAATTAAAGGGGCGCTAGCTAAGGCTGCCTTCACTGCAATGGTTCTTGACATTGTGAGAAGGTACGACGGAGCAATCTCAAGCTAGCGATAGGATGATATAAAGAAGAATAATTAACCACTCTATGAATTGTTTGAACGCTTAGTAGTGTTGTTTAAGGTGACTCGATCCTTATCTTGTCGCGTGGCCAATTTAAACGAACTCTTTTTTTTATAACAAGGAAATTTCAGTATTAATATATTTGCCTAATGGCACATTTTGACTAATTAAATAACGAGCAAGCGTTGTTTTTCCTGGCCCATTAGGTCCTGCGATTAATCTAAGTCTTGGCATAAGTAAGCCCTTAAATCAAAAGGCTTTTTTGGTGCCACTGCCTTTATAACCTTTTCCGTTTTATCAGCACTGACTTTTACAATGTTACCGTTTTTTACATAAACCACAGGCACACCACGCTCAAGCTGCTGCTTTATTGCTGTGTGTGAAGCATTGCGTGCATAGCCTTGTAGTTTGCGGGTGTCTTCCATGGGATCTTTACGCGGATGCTTGCGTATACGGCTCGGTGTTTTAGGCGTCATTTACTTACACCTCACTCGGTTGGAATACTTGCTCTTCTTGCTCAAGCATAACATGGAGCCCCACCACACTGTGATTATGGGTTAAGGAAAAACCCAAACAATCAAGCCTTTTGTCTTGACTTTTCATGGCAATCTTACTTCTGCTGTCCCGCGTCCTGGGACACGGGACAGCAGTCAAGTAGGACTAAAGGTAAGTCAACAGGCACGTGTGAGAAATAACAGTGTTGTCTGACACCATGACACCCAAGCATGAAACGTCGCATCAAAACACAGGCGCATCGGCCCATGCCAGTGCCTGCGCTTGGTCATCTTTGGCAGAAAGGGTGGGGGGCTTGGCATCCACTAACGGCCATACGATACCTATTTTGGGATCATCCCAGCGCAGCGAATACTCATCGCCGGGGTTGTAGTAATCGGTGCATTTATACTGAAACTCAGCTTCTTCACTGGTGACATAAAAACCATGGGCGAAGCCGGGTGGTAGCCAGAGTATCTGGCTGTTTTCTGCACTGAGGTAAACCCCCGCCCACTGCCCAAAGGTCGGGCTGTTTTGGCGTAGATCCACTGCCACGTCGAACACTTCCCCTTGGGTGACGCGTACCAGTTTGCCCTGGGGCTTTTCCAGCTGGTAATGCAGGCCACGCAGGATGCCTTGTCTCGATTTGCTGTGGTTATCCTGCACAAAGGTAAACTGGCCGCAGTGGGCGTCAAATTCGCTCTGGCGAAAGGTCTCCATAAAAAAGCCGCGCGAATCACCTAACACCTTGGGGGTTAACAACCACACATCGGGAATACGTAACTGCTCAAACAACATTGCTATTACCTTGAATCGGTAGCGATTAACGAATTGCCCTTAATGATTCGCCATTAACGTTGGCCGGGGGCGGAAGGGGCGGCCAGCAGGCGCTGCAAGTATTGCCCATAGCCGGTTTTCGCCAGCGCTTCGGCCTGTGCCGCTAAGGCATCACAGCTTAACCAGCCGTTGTGCCAGCCAATTTCTTCCAGGCACGCCACCTTCAAGCCCTGGCGGTGCTCAATGGTTTGCACATACTGGCTGGCTTCCAGCAGGCTATCGTGGGTGCCGGTATCCAGCCAGGCAAAGCCCCGCCCAAAACGCTCCACCTGCAAATCACCACGCTGCAAATAAGCGTTATTGATACTGGTGATTTCCAACTCACCACGGGCAGAAGGAGTTACCTGCCTGGCGATTTCCACCACATCGTTATCGTAAAAATACAGGCCGGTCACCGCGTAGTCCGATTTTGGCTGCGTGGGTTTTTCTTCAATGCCCAACGCATTGTCGTTTTCATCAAACTCGATCACACCAAAGCGTTCAGGGTCTTTTACCCAATAGCCGAAAATGGTAGCGCCGCTGGGCTGCTGGCTGGCGCGTAACAGCTTTTCGGTGAAATGCTGCCCATGAAAGATGTTGTCCCCCAGCACCAAGCAGACCGGGTCGCTGCCAATAAAGGATTCGCCAATCAAAAACGCCTGCGCCAACCCTTCCGGGCGTGGTTGTTCCGCGTACTCAAAGGTCACGCCAAACTGCTTGCCACTGCCCAATAGGTTGCGGTACTGCGGTAAATCCTGAGGCGTGGAGATAATCAAAATGTCACGAATTCCCGCCAGCATCAGCACCGAGATGGGGTAATAAATCATCGGTTTGTCGTAAATGGGTAGTAGCTGTTTAGACACACCCAGGGTAATAGGGTGAAGGCGGGTGCCGGTTCCCCCCGCTAAAATGATCCCTTTGCGGCGCATTCAACAAAACTCCTGTGTAGGTTGGCGCTTCACTTGGCATTAAGGGTTGTACGAAAAACGGCTCACCCACGCCGATTTTTCAAACAAACCCTGGCACAAGGCCTAAGTACAACGCCTAAAACAGATAGCGCTCTTCCAAGGTGTTAACAAGCTGCAAGCGCCAGCTAGGTAACACAATGCCCAATGCCGCTTCTATTTTGCTGACCGACAAGCGCGAGTTATGAGGCCGCTGGGCAGGCGTTGGGTAAGCCGCGGTGGTAATCGCCGTTAGCTGCTCTTCGCCCATGGTGAGCGGGATATCCAGCGTTTTGGCATGCTCGAAAATAGCCCATGCGAAACCAAACCAACTGGTGGTGCCACGCGGCGCAAGGTGATAAAGGCCGCTTTCGATGCCCTTATTAATCGCTAACAGCGTCACCAACGCAATCAAGCGCGCTGGGGTAGGCGCACCGACTTGATCATCCACCACCGAAAGCGCTTTGCGTTGCGCACCCAAGCGCAGCATGGTGTTCATGAAATTATAGCCACGGGCGGCGTACACCCAGCTAGTGCGAAAAATCAGGTGAGGGCAGCCACTGCGCTGAATGGCTTGATCACCTGCCAGCTTGGTGTGGCCATAAACATTCAACGGGGCCGGGGTGGCGCTTTCTTCCCACGGGGCCGAGCCCGTGCCGGGGTAAACGTAATCGGTCGAGTAGTGCACCAGCAGAATGTTCTGCTGCGCCGCATAGGCTGCCAACTGCTCGGGCAACTGCGCATTCAAGCGCTGTGCCAACTCAGGGGTCTCTTCTGCGCCATCCACATCGGTAAACGCGGCGGTATTCACGATTAGGCTAGGCCGGTGTTCATCAAGCCAGGCATCTACCGCGACGGCATTGGTCAGATCGAGTTCCAGGCGCGAGGGCGCTCGTACATCTCCTAAACAACACAGCTGGCGCTGTAGCTCAAAACCGACTTGCCCACTCCCACCGGTTACTAAAATCTTCACTCCACCACTCCTAAACGTTCTCCCTGGTAACCGTTATGCTTGGCTGCCTGCCACCAGTGTTGATTGTTTAAATACCACTGCACGGTCTTACGTAAGCCGGATTCAAACGTTTCAATCGGTACCCAGCCAATCTCCCGCGCCATTTTGCTCGCATCGATGGCATAGCGCAGGTCATGGCCTGGGCGGTCTTCCACGAACGTGATTAACTCGCGGTGGGTGCTCCTTCCTGCTAAATGCGCCGTGCCCAACTGTTCATCGAGTAAGGCGCAAATCGTTTCCACCACCGTCAGATTAGACTGCTCGTTATGGCCGCCAATATTGTAAGTCTCGCCCACACCGCCGTTCGCCAGCACCGCCAGCAGCGCACGGGCGTGGTCTTCCACGTATAACCAATCACGCACCTGCTGGCCATTGCCGTAAACCGGCATCGGCTTACCGGCCATACCATTCAGGATCATCAGCGGGACCAGCTTTTCAGGAAAATGGTACGGCCCATAGTTATTCGAACAATTGGTAATCAAGGTGGGCAGGCCGTAAGTACGGTGCCAAGCACGCACCAAGTGGTCTGCGCTTGCCTTACTGGCCGAATAGGGCGAGCTAGGCGCGTACGGCGTGTGTTCGGTAAAAAGGCTATCAGGCCCTTCTAAATCGCCATATACCTCATCGGTCGAGACATGATGAAAGCGAAAGGCAGCCGCTTTCTGTGGCGCGCTTTGCTGCAACCCCTTCCAATAATGGCGGGCCACCTCAAGTAGCACCGCCGTACCCACAATATTGGTATGAATAAAGGCCGCCGGGCCATCAATCGAGCGGTCTACATGGCTTTCCGCCGCCAAGTGCATCACGGCATCGGGCTGATACTGCTCAAACACCTGGTGCATTGCCTGGGAATCGCTAATGTCCGCCTGTACAAAGGCATAACGATCACTGCCTGCCACCGGTTCAAGCGACATCAGGTTACCCGCGTAGGTGAGCTTATCCACATTCACCACAAAGTGGTCGCCGTGTTGAATAAGCTCGCGTACTACCGCAGAGCCAATAAAGCCTGCACCGCCGGTTACCAATATCATGATGTAAAAATTCCTGGGTGATCAATAGCGTTTCGACGTTTACGAGGGCAACGGAGTGCGCTGTGCCGTTGCGAAGAGGCACGACAAAGCAATCCCAAAGCCTGTGGCCTTCCAGCACCAGCGTGCTTCACTGCGTTCGTATACAGAAGGGAGATGAACGGTTAGGCGCGCTCAAGGAAGAGTGCCATCAACGGTGTATTGATGTAATAGTTGCTGCGGCCGACCTTGGTTTTGTCCAGTAGGCTGCTGCTGACCAACTCATCCAAATATTTGGTAGCGGTGATACGGCTGACGGCTAAATCTTCCATCACGAACTCGATTTTTGTATATGGGTGATTGAACAGATTGTTCAGCAGTTCCTGCCGGTAGATTTTGGGGCATTCATCACGCATCCGGTGTTTGGTGTGCTGCATCAGCTCGCGGATTTGACCAATCAGTTCAATGGTTTGCTGAGCGGTTTGGCTGATACCTTCCAGCATATAAAGCAGCCACGGCTCCCAGCTACCGGTATCGCGCACGGCTTGTAATTGCCGGTAGTAGTCCGCCTTGGTCTGGATCAAATAGCGGCTTAGATACAAAACGGGCAGATCGAGAAGGTTTTTGGCGACCAGGTAAAGCATGTTGATGATACGCCCGGTCCGGCCGTTGCCATCATAGAACGGATGAACACTTTCGAACTGATGGTGGATGATGGCCATTTTGACGAGCGGGTCTGCATCGCACCGTTCGTCATCATTGATGTAGTCAACCAAGTTGCTCATCAACGATTTAATTTCGTGGGCTGACTGAGGCGGCTCATAGACAACCTCACCCGTTGCCTGATTCTTCAATGCAGTGCCCGGTAGCTTTCTGAAGCCGGCATTGTTGTTTTCGAGCGTCTCCTGAATCAGGAGAATGTCATTCAGACGAATCAGCCGAGACTGCCGAACGCTGCGGAACCCCGCTCGCAGTGCGGTGGCATAATCCTGCACCTCTTTGGTTTGCGGTGAGACGCTGGCCTGATCGGCCACGACAGCGCGATAGAGATCATCCTGTGTAGTGATGATATTTTCGATTTCGGAGCTGTGTCGGGCTTCTTGCAAGGTCAACGTGTTGATTAAGATTTCTTCATTGGGAATGGTCGCTGCCACGCCTTTTAGCTCTGCCAAGTAGCGATGTGCCTCCGCTACTTTTTTCAGCACGGGGCGCGTTTCCCACTGTTCGATGTGTTCAAGGGGCAGCGTTGGCAGCACGAGGCATCACTTATTATTTAATGTATAGAAAAACAAAAAATCTATACATATCCGGATGGATATGCAAAGGAAAAGGCACTTTTCTTTGCATGTGAAGCTATAAATGTATAAATAAAGGCAAAATCTAGCTATTTGCTACGGCCACTTAGCCCGAGCCATTCGAAGCGGCCAACATGGCCCATTTAATCACTCTGCTATGGCCACTTGGGACTAAAAGCGACACGCCGTAGCTGGCTTTTCCCACGCAGCGCGTAAAGCATCGCCCAGTCGGGCGGTGATACAAGCGCGCGCCGCGCAGCGGTGCTGTACAGGGCAATCGCACGACCTGAGTAATCCTCATTTCATTGGTGTGTTTCCTGCGCGCTACGCCGTGAGGGTGCCGCGAGATCGCTATAAATCCGTCTATGGACACTACTTTCACCGTTCCTGAAGCGAAAGACCCTCGCTTTACCCTATCGCCGATGCGCTTAAATCCGCGTGAGACGAGAATCCTTCTCTACGTGCGATTGTCCTGAGCGTCAAGTAGCGCTTGATCTATCATGCTGTGAACCCTTTATATACTAGCGCTTAGCTAATCATGCCACGTTCGCGTAAGGCTGCGATCATAACATCCCATCGTGCATTGTAAGGCGCGCTGCGACGAAGCAACCTCAGCCTGGTGGACTAGCTTGTCATCGTACTGGCAAGGTATTCACGTTTGATCACACTGATCATGCATTAAGCAATCCAACGCTTCGATGGCAGCGATAAGATCATTCAGCGTCTCCGGCGATACTGGTCGACCGTGCGCCGCATCATTGCGAATACGCATGATCTTCTGCAGCCGTGAAAGGAGCCGTTTATTAAGCGCAGGACGTAAGCCTTGCCGCTTGTATTCCTTGAGCTGCCGGTGGATAGGCGGCATTCGAGGTGGATCCTGGCTTGGATCCAGTGTGATCTTTTCAATTTCCGCACGAACCTGAGTCGGCAGTTCCGTACCATACTGCCGTAGAAACTGATCCCGAGTGTTCAATGACACTTCGCCAAGGCGCGGTGTGACCTCTTGAGCGATGAATGCCTCAAAGGCGCCCGCTAAATCCAGCACTGCGCGGCGAGTGTTATAGATGGAGACATAAAACTTAGCACTTTCCAAGAGTTCGCGTCCAAAGCTGACGCGTTGCACAACATGTGGCTCAAGCCGGACTTCGTCCTTTAATGCGGGACTGCCAGTGCTCACCCGTAGGAACTCGAAGCTTTTCATCGGAATGTTCTGAGCAAGGTTACCAGTAGAGTCAAACTGCTTATATGCGAGCTGATTTAGATCACCTGGAAGCACTTCTGGAATATCGCTGCGGCCAGTCTCCGCCCGTAGCCCCACTATGAGTTCATTAAGCCTGAGGACTGCAATGCGCAACGCTTCTGGATAAACCTCTATATTCCTGTACTGCACATCGCCAGGAGGTCGGGTGGTCTCGATCTTTAGTTCTCCGGGCAGCCAGAGTTCGACAATACTCTGTGCGTAAAGCCCCGATGGATTCATCATACTGTCGAGGCGCATGACTTGCGTAGCTTTCCAGCCAGCGCGCGAGTTTATGACACGAACGTGTTGCACTAACGCGATCACGCCTTCGTTTCGGTAAATACCTTCCAGGATGGGCAGCGCAAACGGCAACTGAAACTTCAGCCAGGTGCCCGGCAGAGGGCGTAGAGCCTCGAACTTTGTATTAAGAGCCTGCAGCGCGGGATAGTAGTCCAGGCTTCTGTCGTCATAGAGACCGGCTATGTGTTGGCTCCGCTGAAGATAGAAGCAGCCAAGCTTGAAGCCAAGCGCCTGAAGGAGCTTTGCGGCTGCGTTTGCCTTCCCAGCGGGAGTACGCAGGTCTTCGGCAAGAATCGAATCGAAAGTGTCTTTTGCAGCTTGGGTCGCTTCCGGAAGCTTCTGTCGCGCCTCTTCAAGAGCAGCTTGAGCCTCTGGGTGCGCATCCAGCACGACACGATGAAGCTGAACAAGATGGAAATGTCTTGCAGCATCTAATATGTCTGGCGCTGGATTCAGAATCATTTTAAGCAGCTTGCCCGGTGCCCCAGTAGTCCACTGAGGCTTCGGCTGCAATCCCTCCTTGGCAGCAGCTATGATTTGAAGTTCGCTATTGAGGTCTACAGCAATCGCTGCGTCAGCTTTCGTACCGACGACGCGAAGTTCGGGGATCCCATCTAGCGAAGATAAAATGTGTGCGATCCCTCGGGCAACCTCTCCCCAGTCCCCGTCCTTCGCAGCTGGAATATTGAGTTCCGGGTAGAGGCTTGGTTGATGCAGTGCAGCAGGTCCGTTTGGCAGTTCATCGGTATGCACATTAATGAGAGGAGCAAAGCCATCGAGCTTCGCCTGCAAACGTTGGAATAATGCTTCAACCTGCTCCGGGATCCAAACCTTACCGATCGTCATGGTTCTGCTTGCTCATGATTGTGTGAAGCGTATTGCTCGTTACTGAATCCGAATGTCAAAGTAATGCCTTGGCTGTGATAGCTTCTTTGATGATGTAAAGCAGACGCTCCTAGAAAACAATGGAACCCATAATCACCAAAACGGTCTGCTACCGCTTTTTCACGGCCTACTGCTAGGAGGGCTATTATTCAGCCGCGTGCTTGGCAGAACGGTGCAGGCGGTTTCCTTTCTAGCTATGGATCATCATCGGTTCGGTCCTGGCAATAGCGCATGCTTTAGAAAACTCTGGCGCTGCTGCCTTACTGGCCTAAGCCATTCAAATGCTGTTTAACGGCCATGGCGTGTACGCAGCCTTTATTGGTTGCTATGTGCTCACCCTGCTGCTGACGTAAACCGTGACCAACAAGGGCCGCTATTGTCTTCCCGGTGGCCTACGCTGTTTTGATTCCATATGCTACCAAACCCACCTAATGGTTTACTCGCCAGGGCAATACCGTATTGCGGATTTTCCCAAAGTAGGCTTGCCGGTCAGCCTTACCTACATAGCGGGTGTGCTGGTGCTAATGCCGTGGGTATTTTCTTTTTGAAAACTCGGCGGTGTCATATCGAGGAGGAGCAACGATGCCATCTCAAGCTTGCAGGCATTAAAAATTAGCATTCAGCGCCGTACCAGGTAACCCGGAAGCTCTCTGAGGTCGATAGTCAGAGCTTGCGGTGGAATGTTCTCTAAATGACCAAACAACTCATAGCCAGACTCACCGGGTATTTCTATCCGCACGTCTACATGCTGGTTTGGAGCGCGTCTGGATAGTTGCTCATGCAGGTAAGCAAAATCGGCTAACCATAACCCATGAGCCTTTAACTCAAGGGCTATCCTAGCATTCAGAGGCGGCTGCAATGGGGCTCCTTCTTCTATTTTTGTACCAGAGTGGCGTTCAAGCTTCCTCAAACAAAGATGAAGATGGTCGACTGAACGTTGTGACATACCCCCACTTATCACCCCACCTGCCACCAGCTGTGCCAGATGAATAAAGGCATAGAGTTCTTGCTCGTTCAGCGGAACCAAAGCACCGCCCTGGCTGGTGCCGGTCAATTGAATAGGGCTAACGGAAAAAGAAGCGGTACGGTGTACCAAACAGTGCCGATGTTCTGCCGTTGCTGCATAAAGCTGAGCTATAGCTTGCCAAGTGAGTGCCTGCGTACCCAGCAGAGAAGTATCTCCGCCACCTTGTTTAGCTAAGCTGCACTTCC
This sequence comes from Halomonas sp. NYA30, assembly GCF_976980765.1. Taxonomy (NCBI): domain Bacteria; kingdom Pseudomonadati; phylum Pseudomonadota; class Gammaproteobacteria; order Oceanospirillales; family Halomonadaceae; genus Halomonas; species Halomonas sp. NYA30. The sequence goes on from NZ_OZ334477.1 coordinate 1,423,896, forward strand.
TTTTGATGGACCAGCCGCTTTTCAGGTCTTGTTTGTGACCTTCGCGAGAAAACGCCAATTCCAATAGTAGATCCAGCACTTTCCACGCGGCACCAAAAACGAGGGGCAACAATGCCGCTCGCAACGCATCATCACGTCGTGATACTTCATTAGCAAAATGCACTTGAAGGCATATTGAGCCGCTACCTGCCATCGCTTGGCGAAAATCCCAGGTATCTCCAGGCTCCTCTCCTATCAAAGGCAGGTAACGATCCAAAGCGAGACGTTCGAATTCGGTGGCTTCGATAAAGCCATCTATGGTTGTCATTAACTCAACCCCTTTGAAATAGTTATAGTTATGCTTTAGGCCACCGCCACCGCCACCGCCACCGCCACCGCCCCGTGTCATTGAGGAGGCCCGACGAAGCAATCTCAAGCCAGCGGCAGCACCCAACCTCCCCCCCCCCCCCAGATTGCCGCGCTGCGCTCGCAATGACACTGCCACCCCAAATCGCCACGCTGTGCGATGACACCCAGAATACTGTGCCGCCTCAACCCTAAGCCTGTCTTTTAAAACGCCCATACCCTAGGAATAAGCAATACCGCCGTTATACCTACCAAAAGGCTGAGTGGAGCGCCAAGGCGAAGATAATCCTGAAACTTATAACCGCCTGGGCCATATACCATGAGGTTGGTTTGGTACCCCAGCGGCGTCATAAAGCTGGCGGAAGCAGCAAACATAATAGCGATGGCGAAGGGCAGGGGGCTAACGCCCAAGTGTTCGGCCAATGCCATGCCGATAGGAAACATCAGCACTGCAGCAGCATTGTTGGTAATTAACTCTGTAAACACGGTTGTGAGCACATAAATCAACGCTAATGACCACCAGGGTGAAAGCCCGCCTATCATCAGCCAATCAGCAATATACGCTGCTGCCCCTGTTTTGCTCATCGCTGCCCCCAAGGAAAACGAAGCAGCGATAACCACCAGTACTGAAAGATCCACATAGCGGCGGGCCTTGCTGGCCGTAATACAACGAGTAACCAACATACCACCCGCTGCTAGAAAAGCGGCTTCCAGGATACTGAGTAGCCCAGAAGCGCTGGCAAGTACCAGTGCAGCGAGTATTCCCAAGGCATATGGCGCCTTACGAAAATTGGGGGGCGTAGAGTCATTCAGCGCGCTGATCAATAGAAAGTCTTTACGGTAGCGGTACTGCTCGACGAAGTCCTCGCCGGTTTCAAGCAGCAGTGTATCCCCGACCTGAAGGGTGATGTCCCCTAACTTACCAGGCAAGCGGTTACCCGCACGTGATATGGAAAGAATGACCGCCTGATAGCGTGAACGAAAGCGGGATTTACGCACGTTCATGCCTAGCCCGGTGAAGTCCGGGCCAATCACCGCTTCAACCAAGCAGCGGTGATGATGCGCAATATCCAGTTTATGCACGTTGCCATTGGCGGGTTTGAGCCCCTGAATTCGGCGCAGCTCTCTTGCGCAAGCAGGGGCGCCAATGAATACCAGTACATCACCTGCTACCAACTGTGTTTGAGGGGGGACGGCAGTCATCAGTCGCCCCTGACGCTCAATATCCGCCAAGTAGCCATGGCGAAGACTACGTAAGCCTGCATCTGCAATACTGCGGCCAACCAAGGGCCCATCGGGTTCAACCACCACTTCTACACAATATTCCCGTGCAGTCTCGAGCTGTTCCAGAGCCGTTTGCCTATCCGGCAGCAAACGCCCGGCAAATAGCCACAAAAAACCGCCCCCCACCAGCAGCAGGGGCACACCCACCCACGCCAGCTCAAACATATGCAGTGAAACGTTCATTTCACGCTGCAGCAAACCATCCACCACCAAGTTGGTACTGGTGCCTATCAAGGTACACGTACCGCCTAAAATAGCGGCATAGCTAAGAGGCAACAGCAATTTTGAAGGTGGGAGTTTTAAGCGTTGCGCCCACTCCTGCACGGCGGGAATTAACATCGCCACCACGGTGGTATTGTTCATAAAGGCGCTTAGGCCAGCCGCGGGTAACAGCATGCGTAGCTGCGCTTCTGAAAGGCTGCGTGGCTGCCCTAATAAAATTCGCGCCAGCCACTGTACTGCCCCCGTTTCCTTTAACGCAGCCGCCACGATATAAAGCGTGGCGATAGTCATTACTCCTGGGTTAGCAAAGCCCGCTAACGCTTCAGGCGGGGAAAGAATGCCGCTGACGACCAGAAATGCCAGCGCCGCCATCAGAATCATATCTGGAGCAATACGGGTCATTGCCAGCGTTCCCAACACGCTGGCAATAACCACCAGCGTTAAGATGGCATCAAAAGGCATGAAAGCGTCCTATCAATTGCAAGTATGAAAACCAAAACAACGCTGCCTGTTTAGGTCCATGGCTAATGATAAAAGAACGCCTGAAAATCATCGACAAAAGGCGCAAGCTGCGCTTCGGAGAGATGGTTAATACCGCCCGCCGCTGATCGGCCGCCCCCACCTGGGTAGCGCCTGCAGAAGGTATCCGCGCCAGTTTTACGCATAAGCGGCGCACGAATGCTAACCAGGTAACCTCCCTCAGGTTTGCACGTTAGCAGTGCGTGAGCGCGCTCTGGTGCCAGGTTGGCCAATTCATTGGCATACACACCGCTAACCCGCCTTGCCCAAGCTGCGGCCGGTAGAATCGCCACCGCCGCAGAGGCGCTGACACTTTCAAACGGTGTATGCTCCGCCGCCTGCATATCATCACGGTAGCCTGCCTCCAGGGTGGCAAACGTGGTGCTGTCTTCTTCGATAAAATGGAGTGGATTCGCATAACGCAGCGTCTGCTGAAAAAGCGTATCCGGTGTTATATGCAGGTCATCCAGCGTTTCGCCATAGCCGTTGTAATTCAGGTAAATACCCAATGCCTGCAATTGATTCACAGCCTTTTCGGACAACCCTATTTTTTGTGCCAAGGCGTTAGCACGGGTCAGCATATTGTCGCCAAACGCACCAGTAATCGCCCAGGCAGCAAATCGATCTGCCAATAACTGATTAATAATGAGGCTAGTGCACGTGTTGGGGTCGGTATCGATATGAGTGTGCAGCGCCGAATGGATCGGGATCTCCCCAGGATAATGGTGGTCGGCGTACATCACGCGCCCTCCCGCTGCTAGCACCTTCTCTAAATCTTCGCGGTTACGGTCAAGCGAGATATCCAGCACGGTGACATCATCACCAGACTCGGCTTCAACACGGGAAAGCAGCGCAATATCCCGCTTAACACCGGTAATACGAATCGCCTGCTCAACAGGGTTGGCCAAACGCCACTGAGTTAAGGCACAGATACCATCAGCATCCCCGTTAAATACATCAAAATATGTCATTTAAAAACTGATACCCGGTTTGAGTTGCGGCTATGAAAGAGCAAGCCAGTTATTGCAATCAGAGCTAACCGTAGAAGAATCAGCGGAAAGCATCAGGCAACTGGCATCATCAGCTAATTGATGAAAGGGCACTTGCTCTATGAGGTGTTCTACCCAGTACCCATCTGTTGCCAAGAGGATCGAGTGAAGCCCTGCCTCAAATTGCACCACTTCGGGTTGTGTGAAGCGTCTTGCCTTTAAACTGCGAGTGAGTATATGGCGAGAGGGAGAAAGCTCTGGAACGGTCTCTTCTGCATTTGCTAGAGAAGCGGCCAGCGTATGCACCGGTGAAAGCCATTCGATGTGTTCGCCACGAAGAACACCCAAACGACAGTCGCCACAGCTAACGCCAAATGCAGTATGCCGCTGTAAATCGATGATAACCGCCGCGTAGCTTCCTGACTCTGCTGGATAACAGTGCCGTAATGCTCGGCAGGCCTGCTTCATGGTAGCGATGACTTCTTGTGGAGAAAGCGTGTCATGACGGCTTACACCTTCAAGAACATGACTTGTCCAATCGTAGGCGAAATCAACGCCTCTAGGGCCGCGCTGAGAAATATCCACAATCAATGCGAATACGAAATTAGCACCTACGTAGTAGCCTCCTATATCACGGTTATTAGGGCATTCTCGCCCCCGCTGGCTTGCCCAGCTGGCATTTATCATCGAGCGAGCTCTACCAGCTTCCCCAATCTTTCGAATATCAGTGCTTCACGTGCAGGATCATTGAGCGCCGTACCCTGCACAGCATATTCGAAGTCAGGATGGCGAAGTAAGTCCGAAAACTCGTCAGCAAGATAAGTACGCAGCGCGAACGAAGCGCTTTTTACCTCTTCCATTAATTCCTCGCGGCCATCAATGAGTGCCAGCAAGTCTTCAATATCGCGGCTCTCCAAAGGATCGCTCTTGCCGCGTCCTTTATAGGCTTCAAGTTTGGTAGCCAAGAAATAAATAGGCTGCACCAAACGTATCGTCACTGTTTCTGTCAGTTGAAAGGGCTGAGCGGTACTCAATGCGTCTGCATACCAACGGTTCGTAAAACCATAGGCGTTCTCTGCATCTGGCATGAAATCCACCCGAAGTTCATCCAGCTTCATGGCACAGATAGGGTCATCTTCATCCAAAGAATGGCTAAAGCCCCGCTTACGGAGTGTCTGCTCCAATTCATGCATGCCCATATAACCCACGACATGAACGATAAGGTCGACATCATCGGTATGACGCACTTGCTCTCGAGAAAAATCATCAGAAAGCAATAACCCTGTTGTGCAGCCACCAACAAAAGCCACTTGCGGCAATAGGTCTTCGCCTAAGGCCTCAGCCACTTTGGCAATCATCGCCTCATGTACGGAGATTTGTGCCATGCAGATACCCTTTCCCGTATAAGTACATACAGCTGACTTTCTGCCAGCTTTCGTTCCCGTGGTTGGCCCAAGCGGATGGCGTCGGTTAACGCCAGTAGGGCATATAGTTGCTGATCTTGCCTAACCGCGTAAGGCACACTTTTGTATAGAGGCTCAACGCTCATCCCTTTGGTATTGCCGCGTGCATCAGGCCACACTGGTAAAAACTCACCGGCGGTCATTAGCTTCCCTTCAAGAACGGGAGCACCCAAGCTCGTTGAAATGCCGCGTGTCACGGCACCGGCCGTTGCCGGGAATACGTAACGAAGCCCATACACAATAAACTCAAATAACGCCTTTCTGTTGACACGCGGTGTGCCCGTTGAGTGCTCGGGCTTAGCGAGCCCCACTGAGTAGCAGCGCTTGAGTGACAGGCTGATTTGAGTACGGCTAATGCCCGTTGATTTTTCTAAAGCACGGACACCGTATTGCTCGGCTACAAATCGCTCATGCAATTCATGCCTCGACCAGTGCGGTTCCAGATCGAGCGAGTTTTGCTCGTTTTCTACCTCCCAGTCTTGCCAATCCGGCAGCGCCTTGCTGGCGCGGGTTGGAAGCTCACCCGCAGCTAGCCCTTTTTCTAACTGAGCTAGGCTGATTAGCTTGAGCAATAAAACGATATCTTGACTTTTCATAGCACCTCACCCCTCCGTGTCCCGTGTCCTGGGACGCGGGACAACAGTCAAGGAGGTCCATCAATAAGTCAACAGGAAAGCGTGAGAAATAATAAGATTGGGTGAAAAAGCAACACAGCGGTTACCTTGTTGTGCCATAACAGAAGAGGGTGATCAAATCACCCCGCGTGCTTGCAGCAGTTCGATGACCTGCGTAGCCAACTGTTCGACGTTGGCGTCACCGGCGGGTAAGCGTAACTCTGGGGTTAAGGGCGGTTCATAAGGGCTGCTAATACCAGTGAAGTTAGGTAGGTTACCGGCGCGTGCCTTCTTATAAAGGCCTTTCGGGTCGCGGGCTTCGCAAACCTCTAGTGAGGCATCAACGAATATCTCGATAAACTCGTCGTCTTCAAGTAGCTCACGGGCCATCTGGCGCTCGCTACGGAACGGCGAAATAAAACTGACCAGCGTAATCAAACCGGCTTCCACCATCAGCTTGCTGACTTCCCCCACACGGCGGATATTTTCAACGCGGTCTTCCGCCGTAAAGCCCAGGTCACGGTTAAGGCCATGGCGCACATTATCGCCATCCAACGACATGGTGCGCTTACCCAGCGCCTGCAAACGCTGTTCTACCGTATCTGCAATGGTGGATTTACCTGCCCCAGAAAGCCCCGTAAACCACAACACGCAAGGTTTTTGTGCCCCAGCAGAAGCGCGCAGCGCTTTATCAACCTTCATGGCTTGGCGATGAATATTTGACGCACGGCGTAAACCAAATGTCACCATGCCGCAGGCCACCGTGGCATTGGTCATCCTATCGATGAGAATAAAACTGCCCATTTCAGGGTTTTCAACGTAGGGGTCGAATGGCACCGAACGGTCAAGCGAGAAATTGCAGAACGCCACATCATTCAAATCAAGATGCTTGGCTGCCATGTGCTCAAGCGTATTCACGTTGACCACATGCTTTAACTCAGTCACCTGGGCACCGCATCGCATGGTGCCAATCTCAATCAAATAAGAGCGGCCGGGGTACAAACGCTCCTCACTCATCCACACCATGTGGGCCGCAAACTGATCGGTTACTTCTGGCCTCGCTTCGGGCGCAACAATCACATCACCCCGAGAAACATCTACCTCATCTTCCAACACCAACGTGACCGCTTGCCCGGCAATCGCCTGTTGCAGCGTGCCTTCCGGCCCGGTTTCATAAGTAACGATGCGCGCCACTTTGGAGCGCTTGGCTGAAGGCAGGATCACTACCTCATCACCTGGGCGAACCGTGCCACCTACCACTTGGCCGGAAAACCCTCGAAAGTTGAGATGGGGCCGGTTAACCCATTGCACCGGCATACGAAACGGGCGGGCAGACTCATCACGGCTGACATCCACCGTTTCCAAGTGGGCCAGCAGGGTAGGGCCCTGGTACCACGGCATCGCCTGGGTCGGGTGAGTTACGTTTTCACCGGTGAGCGCACTCACGGGAATGCAGGTCACCTCTTCGATGCCCAGGTGCTCGGCGCAGGCCAAATACTCCTTACGAATGGCCGCGAAGTCTTCCTCCCGCCACTCCACCAAATCCATCTTGTTCACTGCCAGCACCACATGGCGAATACCTAACAGCGACGCAATAAAACTATGGCGTCGGGTTTGGGTTTGTACGCCTTTGCGGGCATCTACTAACAACACGGCCAGTTCCGCTGATGAGGCACCTGTCGCCATATTGCGAGTGTACTGCTCATGCCCTGGCGTATCGGCCACGATAAACTTACGGCGGTCAGTGGCAAAAAAGCGGTACGCCACGTCAATGGTAATGCCCTGTTCGCGCTCTGCCGCCAGGCCATCCACCAGCAGCGCCATATCCAGCTCGCCTTCACCGGTGGTGCCAAATCGCCCGGAATCACTGGTTAAGCTAGCCAGTTGGTCTTCAAATAACAGCTTGCTATCAAAGAGCAGGCGCCCAATTAGGGTGGATTTACCATCATCCACACTGCCGCAGGTAATAAAGCGCAACAGCCCCTTACGTTCCTGGGCTTGCAGGTAGTCGTCTACGCTTTGGGTAATGGCTTCTAAATTCGATGACACGGTGCGTTTCCCTTTATGAAATGGGCAGTGGGGTTAGAAATACCCTTCCTGTTTTTTGGCTTCCATGCTGGCCCCGGCGTCCTGATCGATTACCCGGCCCTGGCGCTCGCTGGTTTTCGCCAACAGCATTTCATGGATGATTTCAGGCAGGGTTTCCGCCTGGCTTTCCACCGCGCCGGTGAGCGGGTAGCAGCCCAGGGTACGAAAGCGAACCCACTTCATTTCTGGGGTTTCACCCGGTTCTAGCGGCATGCGTTCATCATCGACCATGATCCACGCGCCATCACGCTGCACCACCGGGCGGGGCTTAGCGAAGTAGAGCGGCACCACCGGGATGTTCTCCTGGTAGATGTATTGCCAGATATCCAATTCGGTCCAGTTAGAGAGCGGAAACACACGAATGCTTTCGCCTTTATGAATCCGCCCGTTGTAGTGTTCCCACAATTCTGGGCGCTGGTTTTTAGGGTCCCAGCGGTGGGTAGGGGTACGGAACGAGAAGATGCGTTCCTTCGCGCGGCTTTTTTCCTCATCGCGCCGGGCACCGCCGAACGCCGCATCAAAGCCATACTCGTTCAAGGCCTGCTTGAGCGATTGGGTTTTCATCACATCGGTATGCACCGCCGAGCCATGCGTAAACGGGCCGATGCCCTGTTCCACCCCCTCGGGGTTAATATGCACCTTTAAATCCAACCCCAACGCTTGGGTGCGCTGGTCGCGAAACTCGATCATTTCGCGGAACTTCCAGGTGGTATCCACATGCAGCAGAGGGAACGGCGGCAGCGAGGGGGCAAACGCCTTCATGGCCAAATGCAGCATCACGCTGCTGTCTTTACCGATAGAGTAGAGCATTACGGGGTTGCGGAACTGTGCTGCGACCTCGCGCATAATGCGGATGCTCTCGGCTTCCAGGCGTTGAAGGTGGGTGAGTGCAGGAGAAGTCATATAGAACCCATGAAAAGATAGTAAGAGAAGCTTTTACAGCGGTTGTAAAGGTTCTAGCTATTAAGATTGACGATTATGAGCAAGACGATTTTCATGATCACGAAGGTTTGCTTGCTGCAACCAACATGTCGCTTAACGTTTGATCAAGCGAGTATTCTGCTTGCCAACCTGTTAGCTCTTTTAAACGCGCATTGGAGCCGCATAAACGAGGAATTTCATTGTTTCTTACAAAAGCAGGATTGACTGTGATTTCAATGTCATATCCTGCTAGCACACTGATTTTTTCAATAATGGTGCGTAGCGCAGTATCAGTTCCCGAGCTGATATTGACGGCGGTGCCCGTCACATCGCTATTTAGCAGCGACATATAAGCATTTACTACATCTCTGACGTCAGAAAAATCACGGCTGACATCGATATTGCCTAGCTCAATAGTGGGAGAGCGGTGGGCAAAATGCTCGACAATTTTGGGAACCAGAAAACGGTTGTGTTGATAGGGGCCGGTATAATTAAAGGGGCGAGTAATCACAATCGGTAAACGTTCAAACCAGTTGGCTACCATGTGTTCCATCGCCAGCTTGCTGCAGGCGTAATGGTTGACTGGCGCTGGGCATACGTTTTCATCGATGATGCCGATATCTGGAGTACCGTAAATATTGGCACTACTGGCTACCAGAATACGTTTTGGAGGCGTTTCTAGTTCTGCCAATGCTTGCAGAAGATTGAGCGTACCAAACACATTTACGTCGTAGAATGCCCGCTGGTCTTCATGGCCTACGAATGAAAGCGCCGCTAGGTGAATCACCCAATCTGGTTTGACGTATTCAATACATTTTTTAACGGCTGACGCATCCGTTAAATCGCAGGGCAGGGTATGGTAAGCAGTGGTAGGCTGGCTGCCCAGCCCTACCACTTGCAACCCTTTGTTGGTAAGTGCCTCAACCATATAGCGGCCGGTAAAACCGGACGCGCCTGTCACTAATGCGATGGGCATTGGTTTGGCTCCTTTGTACAGGGTTGCTTAAAAAGAAAAACCTTGCTGGTTACGGCGAAGGTCGGCTTCCACCATCATCTTACATAAGGCTTCTAAGCTGGTGGTAGGCTCCCAGCCCAAGTCGTCCTTGGCTTTTTGTGGGTTACCAATTAGTAAATCTACTTCCGCTGGGCGGTAGAATTTGGGGTTAACCCGTACAACAACGTTACCCGTTGCGCTATCAATACCCACCTCATCTTCTGCTACGCCTTCCCAGCGAATGTTCATATCCACTGCTTTGAATGCCAGGGTAACAAAGTCGCGTACTGTTTCTGTACGGTTGGTGGCCAGCACATAGGTATCAGGCTTATCTACCTGCAGCATGCGCCACATACCTTCCACGTACTCTTTGGCAAAGCCCCAGTCACGCTTGGCATCCATATTGCCAAGTTCCAACGTATCCAATTTACCCAGCTTAATTTTGGCCACGGCATCGGTGATTTTGCGCGTGACAAACTCACGACCACGCAATGGCGATTCATGGTTAAACAGAATGCCGCTGGTAGCAAAAATGCCGTAGGACTCGCGGTAATTAATGGTCATCCAGTGGGCATAGAGCTTGGCGACACCATAGGGGCTACGTGGGTAGAAGGGGGTGGCTTCGGTTTGCGGAATTTGCTGCACTTCACCAAACATTTCAGAGGTCGAAGCTTGGTAGTAGCGAATCTTCGGATTTACGATACGAATCGCTTCCAACAAATTGACAGCGCCTAGCCCGGTAATTTCACCGGTTGTGATAGGTTGATCGAAAGACACCCCCACAAAGCTCTGGGCAGCCAAGTTATACACTTCATCCGGCTGAGCCGTTTGCATTAACCGGATGCTTGAGGAAAGGTCGGTTAAATCATGTTCAATTAAATGAAAACTAGGGTGGTCTTGAATGCCTAACTCTTCAATTCGCCAGAAATTAACCGAACTGGTGCGTCTAAAAGCACCGTATACAGTATAGCCTTTTTCTAGTAGTAGCTCCGTCAAATAAGCGCCATCTTGGCCCGTGATACCAGTAACAATAGCCTTTTGCATAAATTATACTCCTTATTGATAATTAATTACTCAGAACATAAGTGACTATGTATAAGTAATTGTGTGTTCGCTGCCATAACCACCAAATATCCGATTCACTTCGCTACATAGCTTGGTAAAACTCTCGTAGGCGGTCAGTGGGCACGCCTGCGAAGGGGTTGCGTCTGTCAAAGCCTGTTCTGTGTGGGTCGATACAAAATGCCTTGCCATGCTCTTAATCTGATGTAATATCTTGACAGAATTCGTGCAGAAAAAATCTGCCTAAGCACTTATAAGTCAGGAGTCACTTCTAAAAATATCCCGTGTATAGACTTTCTGAGCAATATCCTGAATCTCAGGCATCATGCGGTTTGCAATAACAACATCACTCAGGCTTTTGAAAGACTCCAGGTCTTTAATGACTTCAGAACCAAAAAACTCTGACTCATCAAGAACTGGCTCATAAACCACCAGCTTGATGCCCTTGGCTTTGATTCGCTTCATAATGCCTTGCATGGCACTGGCACGAAAATTATCAGAGCCTGATTTCATAACCAGCCGATAAACACCAACCACTTGGGGTTTATGCTTGAGAATGGATTCTGCGATGAAATCCTTGCGGGTCCGGTTAGCATCCACAATGGCCTGGATCATATTGCTGGGCACATCCTGGTAGTTAGCTAATAGCTGCTTGGTATCTTTGGGCAAACAATAGCCACCGTAACCAAAACTTGGGTTATTATAGTATTTGCCAATACGCGGGTCTAACCCCACGCCTTCAATAATCTGCCGGGTATCCAAGCCATGAATTTCGGCGTAGGTATCCAGTTCGTTAAAAAAGGCGACCCGCATAGCCAGATAGGTATTGGCAAATAACTTGATGGCTTCGGCCTCGGTGCTATCTGTAAACAACGTCGCAATATCATCTTTGATTGCGCCTTCTTGCAGTAAGCGAGCAAATTTTGCAGCACGGTCAGAACGCTCGCCCACAACGATACGGGTAGGGTAAAGATTATCTTTAAGCGCCTGCCCTTCACGAAGAAACTCAGGCGAGAAAAGTAGGTTCTGGGTATTAAACCGCCGCGAAGCCTCTGCAGTATAACCCACAGGCACTGTCGATTTGATCACCATGACTGCATCTGGGTTGATTGACATCACTGACTGGATCACGGCTTCTACACTGCGCGTATCAAAAGTATTGGTTTCAGGGTCATAGTCTGTCGGGGTGGCAATAATCACAAAGTCAGCCTTCTCATAGGCTAACTGCGGGTCAAGAGTTGCTGTTAAATTGAGCTGCTTGTTTACAAGATAATCGCTAACCTCTGCATCTTCGATGGGGGATTGTCGGTTATTGATTAAATCAACCTTGTCTTTGAGTAAATCAATGGCAGTGACCTCATTGTTTTGTGCAAGAAGCACGGCATTAGAGATACCAACATACCCTGTTCCTGCGATAGCTAACTTCATAACTCACCCTACTTATTCACGATATCTGAAAAATAACTGATGGTAGAAGTTAGCCCTTCCCGCAATTGAACCTTCGGCTCCCATCCCAGTTTATCTTTTGCCATCTGAATATTCGGCTGCCTCTGTTTCGGATCATCATCCGGCAGAGGATGAAATACAATTTCTGACTGACTACCCGTGATGTTGATCACCTGCTTAGCCAACTCCAGCATGGTGAACTCACAAGGGTTTCCTAAATTTATGGGGCCTGCAAATCCCTTTTCGGTGTCCATCAGACGCAGAAAACCCTCGATTAAATCATCGACATAACAAAAAGAGCGCGTCTGAGAACCATCGCCGTAGATGGTAATATCCTCCCCGCTCAAGGCCTGAACGATAAAATTAGAGACGACACGGCCATCACTTGGGTGCATATTAGGCCCATAGGTGTTGAATATACGCGCCACTTTTATATCAAGCCCATGTTGACGATAATAATCAAAGCAGAGCGTTTCTGCACAGCGCTTCCCCTCGTCATAACAGGAGCGAATACCGATCGGGTTCACATGGCCCCAATAAGACTCCGGCTGGGGATGCACAAAAGGGTCGCCGTACACCTCAGAGGTGGATGCCTGGAAAATTTTAGCACCACACCGTTTGGCCAAACCCAGCATATTGATAGCGCCATGCACACTGGTTTTTGTCGTCTGCACCGGATCATGCTGATAGTGCACAGGGCTTGCGGGGCAAGCCAAATTATAGATCTCGTCCACTTCCACATATAGTGGAAAGGTGACATCGTGGCGCATCAGCTCGAAGCGGGGGTTATCTAGCAGATCGGCGACATTGGAGCGGCGGCCCGTAAAGAAGTTATCAATGCATAAAACCTCATGACCTTCAGCCAACAACCTGCGGCAAAGGTGAGAGCCAAGAAAACCAGCACCGCCGGTCACAAGTACACGCTTTAAATCATAAATTGATTTCATTATTTATTTACTACCCTGGCAGCAGAAAGCAGCTGTTCAGCTGCAAAATTCATCTGGCTATCGAAAGAAAGGCTATCGGCAAAGCGTTGACCATTTTCAGCGATCTCTCTTGCTTTATCATCGTTATCCTTGCACCACTGGATCTTTTCAATGAGATCAGACATATCTTGCTTAACCGGCACATAATGAACCCATTTTTCAAGCTGGTCGTAGTACCACTGTTTTCTGTCTGAGTCCACACGAAGAACGCAGCTACCCATCATCAGTTTTTCGAGGAAACTCCATGGGGAAACATTGCCATCAATTTCTACAAGGTATTTATATTTAGCAAACTCATCGAATTTGACGTTATCACCAAAAAGACGTTCTTCTATAAGCTTTTCTACAATTTGCACCTTTGCTTGCTCATCGGTTGCTTGAGCCACATTAGTAATTTTCGCGTCTAATATTGAGCAATTGTTTTTAGATAGTAGTGAAAGCGAATAACGAGGCAGTTTAATTATATTTTCCACGTTGAGCATTCTGCCACCTGATGTACTGCCACGCCAAAAAGCCTTTGGTTCTTTATTAGACCATTCATCAAGAGCTAATTGCGCAACCCTTCTCCGCAAATTGGCAAAGCCACGATTACGATAGTACTTATCGTCTGGAATTAAAAAAGTTGAACAGAAATATTTATCCGAATCGTAACACAATATTCGAGAATCTTTATGCACACCGTCACCAAAAGCAAGTTCTACTTTAATCTTGTCCCCAAAACAGAAATTTGAGATTGATAAAAAATACCAAAAAAAGTCATCGTTATTTATTCTTGAATTGATCAAGTAGTTTAGATAGTCTATTGCTCCCAAATACCTGTCTTTAAAATGACCAGTTAGGCGGCTATATAATAAAAAAGAGTCAGGAAGTATGTTGCATTTATTGAATTTACCGTTCAGTAAGAACTCTACAGTGATGCTGGTTAAATCATTGTCATGAAAAAATACAATACTTTCTTCCGCTCTGTTTTCGATATTGCAATATAATTTTAATCTATTATGGGACTGCGGAATTAAAAAGCCCTCCGACACTGCTTTTTTATATTCATCAACTTTTTTAATTATTAATGGGCCCCAGGGCCTAAAACTCTTTGCCAAGCTCATCAAAGTTTGAGCTTTTAAAATATCACCAGATTTCTCAGCGTCCAATGCATAATCTCTCAAGCTATCTATCAATTCAGGTGTTATATGCACTGACTCCGCTGGTTTTGGCAGTTTTTTAGGGTTTTGCATAATAGAGCTCTTTGTCACCTTCGTCTCGTCAATTAAAAAAACTTAGATTTTGTGTGGAAGTACCTAGGCGGAACACTGGATTATGATACAAAAAATTTTAAATAAGCTGGATTTAAGCCCTCATTCTCAAGCCAACAATTGCCCTCTTCAACAGCAGTAACAACCAGCGTATATTCGCCAGGTTCATTTGGTGCCAATATTTTTATAATCACTTTCTCTTCTTTTCCTGAAAAAATAACTGAATTAGGGATTGGCGTTCTTACTCCATCGAACAGATAAAGCTCACCATTCTTCTTCCAGTGATAGCTCATTTTAGGGCCGGCAGCTTCATTGATTGGCCAGTCAATTAGAGAGGTATTTGCCACAAAAGCTTCTAACTCGAAGTGCTGACCACATCTAAGCGCAGTTGTTTGGGGCATAGCAGCGACGTACCCCTCAAATATTTTTTTATGCCTAGCCTTATAACTTTTCAATGCAGTCTCAAATAAGTAGGTTACTGCATCTGCCAGCGATGGCACTACTTGCTCCCAGCCAAAGTCCTCATAATCATTTTTAAAATCACTTTTATCAATAATATCGATACCGTATTCTTTTTCAAGAAACTCAGCATCCTCACTTGATTGCGACAAGAGCTGTGCTTGAAGTTTTTCTTCAATAGCAATTTTAGGCCCACCTACGGAAGACAGTCTTCTGCCCAAAAGGTGACCATAATCGGAAACCGCATATTTAATTTTTCGCTTTTCAAGTTGCTTTCTAAGCGCATCGGAAAATACTATTGCCGGCCATCGCAAACTTTCATTTTCACGAGGAGGCACCTGATATTTTTCCTCAAAGTCCGCCTGCTCAACCCCGCAAAAGCTCATAAAATCAATCAAAACATCCCCGCCAATTAAATCTTTTGGCGAGAAGCTCCTAACATAAACATTTTCTTTTCCAAAAATCTTAAAGAATTTTTCTAATATAGTTTTATAGTTGTTTTTTGGGAGGTAATCATTTATTAAAACAGGTTGCCCCTGCTTTGCTCGTTGGCTCATAGCACTTTTAGAGTATGAAAAAATCGGACGAACATAAGCAATAACATCAACCACATCGGAATAATGCAAAAAGTATGACCTAAGTTTTATTAATGCAGGCTCGTCAAGACTTACAAACCCTTCATATGAAACGCATAGAGTACTGTTAGGATATGACTCACATATTGAAGACTCAAACTCCTTTAAGAAATGGGCATCACGTCTTTTTATTTCTTCAATATTATCAAGACCAGTATAAATATTTGTAATGTATTTTTCGGGCCTAGATGACATCACAGACCCCAAAATAGCGTGCCACCTGCCTGATGGATACGAAATTAGAAAATCCTTTGCGATGGAGGCTCGATGCGTATCAAAGAAATATTGAATAGTACTCGAACCGGTCTTATCCCAGCCAACATGAAGAACGACTCTTTTAAATTTTTTATTCATTCAATTACTCACTTATCTTCGAAGCAACTATTTTTAATTATTAGTTTATGTTGGCGAAACAGTGCTAACAACATCTGATCATGGCTTTGCTGCCAAGTTAACCACGGGAGAGAATCTGAGCGCGGGTGTTTTTTCTGTTTGAACAATTCCAACCACTGGCGTACGGCCTCTACCAAAGGCTCTTCCGTTAGTGAGTCAGCAAAATAGTAGGCGTGATCACTCGCTACCTCTCGGAAAACCGGAATATCGCGGGCAATAATTGGCAAACCTTTTTGAGCGGCTTCAATCAGCGGCAATCCAAAACCTTCACCTTCACTGGCAGCAATCAGACAGCTGCTAGCAGCGTATACTTTTTCTAGATATTCATCACTTATACTTTCCAACCACAGCAAACGATTATTAAGTTGTGGGTGTGCTTCAATAAAGTTGATCAGTTCATCAACCAGCCAACCTTTTTTACCTACGAATACTAAGTTTATGTCGGCACCTTGATTCCACAGTCGAGTAAATGCTTCCAGAACCTGCCGATAACCCTTGCGCGGCTCAATAGTGCCCACCATGAGGAATGAAGGGCAGTCGCGAATGCGCTCGAGAGTGCTATCTGCATTCTCAGGAAGACCCTTAGAGGGTGCGCTATTGCCAATATCTGCGCCTAGGTGAAAATGATCAATCTGAAAATGGTCGGCTACTTCAAGCTGATGC
This sequence comes from Halomonas sp. NYA30, assembly GCF_976980765.1. Lineage (NCBI taxonomy): Bacteria > Pseudomonadati > Pseudomonadota > Gammaproteobacteria > Oceanospirillales > Halomonadaceae > Halomonas > Halomonas sp. NYA30. Next base: position 1,440,229 of record NZ_OZ334477.1, read on the forward strand.
GTATCGCACCAGGCTTGCAACTCGTTGGCCACGGCACGGCTTATGCACAATGCCCCGTGGCTCTTGGCAACCACTTTAAGCCAATCTTCGTGCCCTTTCTTGAAACCGGCAGGATAGTAGTTTTCAAACTGAATGGGTATTAGATCGTAGACTACAAAATAGGTCGAAACACCAGCTCCCATCATGTGCTGAAACAGCCCTTGTCGCCCAGCATTAACAACGTAGCCCCCAGCTAAGTCGAGGCCCAGGAAGATATCACCGGCACAGAACTCCACCGGCTCATCAGGCATGTAGCTAGTAGGTGCTCCCAAAAAGTCGAAGGTGTATTCGCGGGCGTGGTAATACCCCCACTCCCCATCTATTATCTCCATAAACACCGGTTCAACACGGTAGTCTACTGGTGGTGACTTGATCATTTCTGCTAAAAAGGCCCTTACCACCCGCTGGATACCAGTTTTAAAGTCGTCCCTAGCGACAACAGAAATATCAACATAGAGATTTTTAACTGGCTTCCCGAGGCGATCAATGTGTGACAATGCCGCCGCTAGATTCACTTGTTCGCTGTTGGTTTCTGGGATGAGTGATTGATGGGCCAGTTCATTGACCACGGACTGTGCCATGTGCGGACTGTAGCGGTATGCTTCCTCAATCGCTTCCCAGTATTGGAGAGCACAGGTAGATGGTTCGTGCTCAGTATGTAAAAGCTTTGCAGCCGCTTCACCTAACTGCTTTCTCACATGTTCATTGTTCGTAAGCTTCTCCAGCGCCTCTGCCAGCTGCCAATCTTCAAATTCATCAGGCAGCATGAACACCGTGTCCTCAGGAATATCTGCCATAGAGCCATTGGCATTAACAATCGTTGCGATGCCATTGTTCATACAGTCCAGCACCGCTGCCGACGTTTCGCCGCGTGATAGGGTACGTAACTGAATGGCAACATCCGTAAGTTGAAGATATTCTTGATATTCGTCTGCTTCGGTCCAACCAACGATCGTGATGTTAGTGCCATACTCGCCTGACTCCACTTTTCGCCGCATTGATTGTCCGTAATCGTCGGCTTCAGTATCACCAACAAAGAAAAGTTTGTATCGGGAGTTGAGGGAGAGACCAGCCATCTTCCAGGCTTCAAGTAATCGATGATTCTGCTTAGTTGGCCCGAGAAAACCAAAGCTCGCAACGACTACATCTTTTTTACCTAATCCATATTTGGTTCTTAGGTCTTTTCGCTCTTTGCTTGGCGCAATATCGCGAAGCAATGGGATAACTTTGAACCCACGGCTACTTTGATACCACTTCTCAGCCAAACGAAGGGAGTTTTGTGAATGAACAATCGTACCAACTGAGTTATCTACCACACTTCGGCTACAAGGGTATTTGAAGACAGTTTCCGTATCACCGCAACACAAGCGTTCCTGAACACTTTGATAGCCATGGGCATAATAGAGCTCATGATTTAATGAGTGTTCAGAAATTTGATGTGCTTCTCGATACCAGTTGATACCACTAAGGAAAAAGTCGTGCAAAACCACAACCCCCGGCACGGCTTCAAGAAGCTCAAACATGTCCGCATGTTGCGGATTATTACCGAAGTGATATAAAACTCTATCATAATCAGCAGCGCAACGGTAAAGCTCCGATAGCGGAAAAACTTGGCAGTTATTTTTCACCCAGCCCGGTGCTATGTCGTTTTGCGGTACAAATACGTCAATCTGGTAATAACGAGCCAGGTGTGGGATCAATGACTCGCTATAATCTGCAATCCCACTTTTCAACGGAGGTAAGGGTGATACGTATGCTAAACGGTGATGAGGGCTGTAACCCAGAGCTGAATTTTCAACAAATTCATCTACCATTAGAGCGATATTTTCTAATAATCCAGTGCCATCCGTATTAGTATGAGAATGGCTTGCTACAGCATTATCTGCAAGTAAGGAGTGCCACTTTTCAATAGGAAACCACTCGCTCATGGAATAACAGGCGATTGATGTCTTTTCTTCTCCCGTGACGCCAACCAAAAAGGTCGGGATCATCTTTAAAAATGCTTCAGTTAACGGTTTGGGAGCTAGGCTAAGTGGTTTTTTGGGTACTGGAATAACGACAGCATCTGGTCGCAGTGACCTAATCAATGTCTCTTTTAAGGCTAGGTTTAGATCTGAAGCATCAGAACCTTGAGAGAGATCCATTGTCGGCCATGACAATATTCGTTCGCGTGGTAAATAATGCTCCAGCTCTAATCTGAGGGGAGCGGCTTTATTTCCTGCGATGATGGCAAACAGCTGTTGCCCATATTCTAGATGAGACAATTGCTTTATGAACTCTAACTCGGTGGAAGGGTCTTCATTACTACCCTGGATCCACTCGAGGTCGATAACTATATGCATTTAAACTTCTCTCTAAGTGAGTGATGCTTGGTGCAAAGATTTAATTAATTTTTTTGTTTTAAGAGTCATCTTAATTGGGTTGATTTTCCCTTGGGTAGCGGGTCGAGATGTCCCAATATTTAAGTGACGAACTTTAAACTCCTCGGAATTTTTCAATTCATCAATAAGAGAAGAGAAGCTGATTTTTTTATGAAGAATTTTAGTCAAATGATTTAGACTAGGCTCATCCACTTCGCGGAAAAGTAAAGTGCGATAAGCTGCCCGGATAAGGTTTTTTTTGTTTTCTAATCGGAGCGTATCTATAGAAGAAAATTTTTCTGCAGATAGAGCGTTGGTGCAGGCATTTTTATCAAACATAAAGATTTCCTTGTTGCTCTAAGTTTTAGTAAACTTTGGTAATAAAAAGCATCGGTATTGTCCGCAAGAAGTAACCGCTATGATTAGTTGGTAGTAACTCTAGATGAAGCCGTTTATTGAGTTGATGCTGAGGCTTTGTTTTATAGACTACATATTATCATTCTGTGATTTTGAGTTGGTTTTAACCATTGTGGGTAAAGAAATTCCATAATCTCGCTCCCAAGCCTCTTTCTCATTACTAGAGCCTCCTTGAATATTTAAAGTCGCTTGTGCTACTACCGCGTAGTCTGGGCTGATGCCAGTAAGAAAGTCTTCCACATTGAAGTGTTTTTTTGACTGAATGTAGCTTTCTTCTTGCAATCTAATAACTTTGACTCTCTCAAAGCCGTAATATTCTGGTACAAAAGCTAATAGTGGCGGCGGCAGTGGGTTACGGTGAGTGGGGTCCATATAAAATGTGCAGCTCCCCACCGTGTAGTTTTCTGGGTTGGGGGTTTCCATAATCAAAATGCCATCGGGTACTAGCACACGCTTAGCTTCGGCTACTAGGGTGCGTAACATGTCGAAGGGTATATGTTCCACGACATGCATCAGGCTAACGCAAATGCGGCTGGCGTTTGGCTGTTCACGTAAATATTCAAGTGCGTCACCGTGTTTTACGGTTAAGCCTAGTGCTTGGCAGCCATCCAGCATGCCCATATCTTGGTCAACGCCGTCGCTGTCAATTCCGGCGTCTTTTAGCACTTCCAGCCACTCGCCACGCCCACAGCCAAGATCAAGAGCTGGTACGCCATGGTGGCGTTCCGCAATTGGGCGCACGAATGGGAGATAAATACTTACGCGACGCTTGATCTCTTCACGTGAACCTCGGAATTTATCTTCAAACGCTCTATAGAAGCCATCATTCACATGGTGAGAACTACGCGAATCAGTGTCGTTTAGGAGCGATGCTGGTAGTGCAAGATTGAGTGCTTTTGCTTCTTGAGCAGCTTTTGCCCTGGCCACGGTGCCGGTATCTGTGTCCTGCATCTGGGCAAGCTGCGTGCTGGTGGTAAAGTGCTTGCTAATACCTGCGGTGTCTTCACGCAAAATAGCAATGCGGCCAAAAGCGTTATGTACGCCTGCCGCTAGTAAGCGTGCTACTTGGTTAGGTGTTACTCCCCACTGTATGGCTAAACGTGCCCACTGGCGCGTGGCAGAAAGATCGTTCATTTGTTGGTGAGCACTGCATACCAGCAGCGCAATAGTGGCGCGGTCATTATCACTCGCCAGTGATTCTTCGCTAATGGCGGTCATTCTCTGCCATTCACCAAACAACCAATACGTGCGTACCTGGGTAAGCTTGGCTGATGTTGGAGGGGAGTTCACTGTTATTTCGTTTGTACGCTGCTTCTTGAGAGAAACCTTAATTGCCTTACGCTGTTTACGTTTTTTACCCATGCTAGAACTCCTTGCCCTGAATAAGAATGTCTTTAATCAGGTCAAGTTGTGCTTCTGCTTTGAGCATCTCTTGCTCTATTAACTGTTGGCGTTGATCTTGTTCTTGGTATAACTGTTGGCGGCTTTGTTGGGCTTGTTGTACGGCTACCTCAAGTTCTTTTTCAAGCTGTGCCACTCGGGTTTCTGCTGTGTTTTTGGCTTGAAAATTTTGATGATTTTGGTGGAGGGCTTCTTCTCGTTGCTTATGTGCTTCTTCAAGCTGATGCTTTAATTCATCCCGTTCTTTTGTTAATCGCTCACCTTTGTGCCACTCTTCATCGCGCTGCTGAGTCAGTTGGTTACGCTCTTCGATCAGCTGTGCGGTTTTCTCTTGCTCGGCTTTTAGCGCTTGGGCGTGCTGTTCGGCTTGTTGGGCAGCGGCTTGCTTGGCTTCGTCACGCTGCTGGGCCAGTTGGTCACGCTCTTTGGTTAGCTGAGCAGTTTTCTCTTGTTCGGCTGTTAGCGCTTGGGCGTGCTGCTCGGCTTGTTGGCTGGCAGCTTGTTTGGCTTCATCCCGCTGCTGGGCTAATTGGTCACGCTCTTGGGCGAGTTGTGCAGTTTTCTCTTGTTCGGCTGTTAGCGCTTGGGCGTGCTGCTCGGCTTGTTGGCTGGCAGCTTGTTTGGCTTCATCCCGCTGCTGGGCTAATTGGTCACGCTCTTGGGCGAGTTGTGCAGTTTTCTCTTGTTCGGCTTTTAACGCCTGGTCGTGCTGTTCGGCTTGTTGGGCAGCGGCTTGTTTGGCTTCATCCCGCTGCTGGGCTAGCTGGTCGCGCTCTTTGGTTAGCTGCGCGGTTTTCTCCTGTTCGGCTTTTAGCGCCTGGTCGTGCTGTTCGGCTTGTTGGGCAGCGGCTTGTTTGGCTGCATCCCGCTGCTGGGCCAGTTGGTCACGCTCTTGGGTAAGCTTTGCGGTTTTCTCTTGCTCGGCTTTTAGCGCCTGGGCGTGCTGCTCGGCTTGTTGGGCAGCGGCTTGTTGGGCAGCGGCTTGTTTTGCTTCATCCCGCTGCTGGGCCAGTTGGTCGCGCTCTTGGGTTAGCTTTGCGGTTTTCTCTTGTTCTGCTGTTAGCGCTTGGGCGTGCTGCTCGGCTTGTTGGTTAGCATCGTTGTTTGCTTTGGTGAGCGCTTCTATCTGCTGTGTTGTTTCCTGCTGGCGTTGTTCGGCGTTGGTTAAGGCCGCCTGTAACCGCTGGGTTTCTAGTAATAGCGGGTGGCGTTGTAAAACCGTCGCTTCGCTTGGCTCGGGCAGTAGGTGGGCCACACTGCTAGGGGGTATTGCTACGGCCTGCACCCCGCTGGGGAGTTCTTCTAACCGTAAGGGCGTTCGGGGTGCAGGTATCACCACTACATACGTAAAAGCGCTTAACCAGCCCTGCTGCTCTAGGGCGTGCATTAACGGCACGTTTTGCGCGCCAAGTTCCATGATCAGCACGTTGTGCTGTTGCTTTGCCACTGCCATTTCAGCCATTAGGTGATGAATGGCGGTGGTGGTTTGTTCATGGGTGTTTAGGGTCTTTATGCCTGGGTAGCGTTGTAATAGCTCGTCGCTTAGCGGGTGCGGCCCGGATGCCCAGGGTAGGCTATAGCGGTAAAAGGTGGCTGCTCTCTCTTCTACATCCACCAGCGCCGATGAAACATGCACGTTAGGCTGGGAGGCAGTTAGGCTATTAAGCGATGCCTGCGCTTCCGGGCAGGCATCTACCAGCCAGATATGCTCGGCAGCTTGGGTGTAAGCTGTCAGTGCCGGAGATGGGCCTGAACCCAAATGCACTAGGGTATGTAGCAGTGTTGTTTTTTCTTCGAGCATTGGGGTCCCTTAGCTAAAGCGTTAAACGGGGTAAGTGTTCGAGGGCTTATCAATAGCAGTTACGCTGTGGCGATAGGGCTATGTACTACCTGGTGGATGCGTTGCATATCACTGACCAGTTGGTGCCAGGCTTGCCACCCTCGGCCGGGTTCTTGCCCTTGTTCTTGCAGGTGGTTGAGTAACATCGGCAGCTGTTCCAGCACTTGGGTTAGCAAGGTTTGGTCGCGGGGGGTTAGCTGCTGCCAGGCGCCCATATCTAGGGTGTTGGGTTGGGCGAAGCGTAGCTCCCATTTGCTGCCGTGGTCGTCTTGGCTTTCGGCATACCAGTTCTCTAACCATGGGGTTGGCTGGGCAGGAATTTCCAATTTGGGGTAATCGCCGAATTGGGTTGGGGTTACGCCTGCAGTTGAAAGGCGCAGGTGCCACGTTTCCAACTGTTCGTTGCCCCAGGTGGGGTTTACCAGCTCTAGCCAGAGGTGTTCGTAATCGGGGTTTACCTGAACGTTGTGCAGGTTTACGTCATCAACCCGCAGTAGGGCTGGCAGGCTTGCTAGGCTTTCCGCTAGGGCGTTTAGCGCTTGTTGGTAGCGTGTTTTTAGTTCTGTGCTTAGCTCTGCATCTTGTAGCCCTTGTGCTAGTAGCTTGGGCAAGTGTTGTGCGTATTGCCATTGGCGGCTGCTCAGGCTTTGCAGGTAGCGGCGCTCTTGGGCTGACTTGGGAATGCCCACTTTGAAAGGGGTGGCATCTGGCTGGTGCAGGGTGAGCACCACCCCTTGGGCATTGAGGGTTGAGCGAATCTGCAGCGTTGGCCAGTGTTGCCCGGCGAACTCTAACCCTTGGAAGTGCCACTGTAGGGTGTCTGGCTGTTGCGGGTCTTCATGTGTGTCTAGCGTTTGGTAATCGCAGTAATCTGGGTAGCGCTTCAGTAGCCGCTGCCAGCGGTTTTCCAGCGTTTCATGGGTGCTGCTGAGCTTTTGGTGTTCAAGGAAGTAGTGTTCCAACTCTTCTTGCACTTGGTGCAGCTGCAGTAGCAACAGTTCGCTCTCTTGCTTTATGCCTTCAAGTTCAGCCTGCTGCTGGCGCTGGGTGGTTTCATACTGTTTTGCGGCATCGCGCTGCTGCTCGGTCTGCTTGAGCTTCTCTTGAGTTTGCTTTAGCTGCTCTTGGGCTTGTTGGTGCTGCTGCTCAGCCTGCTTGAGCTTCTCTTGAGTTTGTTTGAGTTGTTGCGTTAGGTGTTGCTCGCGCTGAGTGAGTTTGTGCATTTCCCCTTTTGCGGCTTCCAGCTGTTGGCTTTGGGCGGCGCTCTTTTGTTTATGCTGCTCTTGAGCTTGAGTTAGCTGTTGCTGGGTGTGCTTGTGTTGGCTTTCCAGCGTTTGATAGCGGCTTTCAAGCTGCTGGTGTTTCAAAAAGGTGCTTTCTAGCTCTTCTTGAACTTGGTGCAGTTGTAGTAACAGTAGCTCGCTTTCTTGTTTGAGGTCGTCTAGCGCTTGCTGCTGTTGGTGTTGTTCGGCTTGGTGCTGCTGTTCTGCCTTGCTTAAGGCGTGTTGGGTTTGTTGTAACTGCTGGGTGAGTTGGTCAGCGCTTTGGTTAAGCGCTTCAAGCTCGCTTTGCTGGTGGTTGCTCTGCTGGGTAAGCGCTTCTATCTGCTGCGCTTGGTGTACCCGCTGTGTTTGGTCATTTTGTTGCTGGCGGCGCAGTTGCTGGTAGTGCTGCACCATGGCGTCTACGCTGGCTGGCTGTTCTGCTTCGTTATCCACCAATGGGTGCTGCGCTGCTTGTAGCTCAGCATATAGCGATTGGAAGCGGCTATCCTGCTGCTTGAACAGGTGTTGTTCTATCAGCTGTTGGGCTAAGTAGAGCGCTAGCGGGTCGGGTACGTGGGGGGCTGTGGCGGGTTCCTCTGTAAAGCCTGTGGCCTCTAACGGTAGCTGCCAGCGCTGGGTTAGCAGTTGCACCAGCGCTTGGGGGTGTTGCTGTGCCTGTTCGGCGTCAATCACTAGGCAGCGTTCTGGGTTGTCTAGGTAGAACGCTAGCAGCCGTTGGTGGTGCTGTTGCCAGCGGGTTAACAGGGCGGAGATATCTAGCTTGCCTGGTGTATCGTCTAACAGGCTTTGGGCTAGCTGATATTCTGGGCGTGTGGCGACCAGTAAAAAGTGGGTGTTGGGTTCTTGCTCTGCCCAAAACGGCATTGCCCAGATGCTGTCGGTATCGTGCCAGCCCCAGCATGGCTTATCTAGGTTGGCCAGTAGCAGGTCGTTGGCTACATTTTCCCAAAGCTTACCCAGCGGGCGCTGTTCAACAAAGGCCGGTTTGGCACGCTGGTGCCAGGTGTGCATGTCGATACGCGTTTCACGTTCGATAGGAGCGGCGGTTGCTAGGCCTGCTTGGTAAAGCGGGGTGCTAATGGTGTTGAGTTCAGGCGCCAGTGCGCCTGTGATGCAGAGTGTTTGGGTCATGGTGGGTATCAGCTATTGTCAGGTAAACCAGGTAACGGCCAAGTTATTGTGGGCTTCGCCCATAACCATCCTCAAAGCGCACAATGTCGTCTTCGCCCAGGTAGCTGCCTGATTGCACCTCAATCAAGTGTAGCGGCACCTTGCCTGGGTTTTCTAAACGATGGGTTTCCCCCATGGGGATGTAGGTGGATTCGTTTTCACGCAGCAGTGTGGCTTTCTCGCCAATGGTGACTCTGGCCGTGCCGCTAACAACAATCCAGTGTTCTGCGCGGTGGTAGTGCATTTGCAGCGATAGCTTTTCGCCCGGTTGAACGGTAATGCGCTTTACTTGGTAGCGTTCGCCTAGGTCGATCCCTTGGTAGCAACCCCATGGGCGGTGCACGGTGGTATGTAGGCTGTGTTCGTTGCGGCCTTGTGCTTTTAGCTGCTCCACGAGCTGCTTTACGTCTTGGGCGTTGTTGCGGTTTGCGACGAGCACGGCGTCATCGGTAGCAATCACAATCACGTTTTCCAGCCCAGCGACAGTGACCAGTTTGTGGTCGGCATGTACGTAGCTGTTGCGGGTTTCGTGAAGGAGTACATCGCCTTGGGTGGCGTTGCCGTATTCATCTTTGGGTTGGATATCCCACAGTGCCGACCAAGCCCCTAAGTCGCTCCAGCCCATTTCTACCGGTACTACGGCGGCGTGGGTGGTTTTTTCCATTACGGCGTAGTCGATGGAGTCGGAAGGCGATGCTGCAAAGGCTTCCATGTCTAAACGGCAGAAGGTGAGGTCTTTTTCACTGCCTGCCAGGGCGTGTTTGGCCGCTTTAACCATGTTGGGGTTAGAGCCTTCTAACTCGTCCAGATAGGCTTTGGCGGTAAATAGGAAGATGCCGCTATTCCATAGGTAATGGCCATCTTCTAAATAGGTTTGTGCGGTGGCTTGCTCGGGTTTTTCGACAAACTGGGCCACGCTATGTACGCCTTGGTGGCCCTGCCATGGCTCGGCGTATTTGATGTAGCCGTAGCCGGTTTCTGGGGCGTTTGGGGTAATGCCGAACGTCACCAGCGCGCCATCGTTGGCCGCTTGGGCGGCGCGGTTAACGGCTTGGGTGAAGGCGGCTTCATCTTGAATCACGTGGTCGGATGGCATCACCAGCATTAGGGCGTCTGGGTTCTCTTCCGCTAGGCGCAGTGCTGCTACCGCGACAGCTGGGGCGGTGTTACGGCCTACAGGTTCCAGAATAATGTCTTTGGCTGTGCAGCCAATGTGGCGCAGCTGTTCCGCCACAATAAAACGGTGCTCTTCGTTACATACCAACAGGGGGGCTGAAAATAGGTCGCCTCTTACCCGTTTAACGGTGGCTTGCAGCATGCTGTCGTCGTCAGCGAGGGATAAAAACTGCTTAGGGTACCCCGCGCGGGACATAGGCCATAAACGGCTACCAGAGCCACCTGAAAGAATAACGGGGGTGATAGAGGCACTTAAGAGTGTCATAGCATCAGTCTCTAATTTATTGGTGGTGAACAAGATGATTAAAGAGTATTGAGTACGGCGCGGTAGTAGTTACCGACGGAGTTAGGGGCGTAGGCACTTTGCATTAACCGCTGGCCTTGTGCGGCTAGTGCCTTGGCTATTTCGGGTTGATGAACTAGGCGGCGCATCCACCATGCTGCGTGCTCTATATTGGGCTCTGCCCAGTGCTGGCCTTCACCAAAGGGGTAGTCATCTTTGGTCAGCACTTTTAGTTGATGGTCTACCAAGGCAGCCGTGGCGGGCGTTGTGAAGTCTAGATTGCCTGAGTAGCCGGTAGTAATAACGGGTTTGCCTAGCATCATGGCATCGGCAATGCCTCGCCCAAAGCCTTCACTGCGGTGTAGCGAAACAAAGCAGTCACAGGCGCGATAAAGGTCAAGCACTTCGCCACGCGTGAGGGTTTGGTTAATGATATGAATGCGTGGGTCGTTCTTTGCCTGTGCTTGGAGTGCTTGCCACAGCGGGTTGTCGTCTTCTGCGCGCATGGCTTTAACAACAAGGCCTACGGGCTCATTACCCTGTGGAAAGGCGCTTTGAAAGGCCTTAACGCAGGCCTGCGGGTTTTTGCGTTGAACACTGGAGAGAAAGTCAAAAGAGAACACAAATAAGTGGTCACTTTCAGGCAGCCCAAAGTCTCGGCGGGTTTGCTGTGCGCTTGATTCAACGTTGACCGCCATCGGCATGTGGCGTACTGGCTTAGGTGAGGAGCCAATGTAAGCGTGATAGGCAAAGCGGCTAGAGGCCCAAATTTCATCAATGTAGTTGTAAGCAATATGCCAAGCGGAAGGCCACTCGGGCAGCTCCCAAGGCCAATAGCCAATACAGTAGTAACCATCAAAGAGCTTTTGGCCTTCCACGGCAGCAAGCCGTGCGGTTTCTATACCGGTGGTGCAAAACAAATTAATGGCATAGGGCAGTTGGTCGGAAATGTGTTGGTCGGCTTGGCTGGCGGCTAGTTCGACCTCTTTGCCCGGTGCAACGTTGTAAATAGTGAAGGGAATGTCGGCGGCTTCACACGCTAGGGCGGCCATGCGCACATCTTCACCAATACCAAACTGCCCGTTGGCGTAACCAATTAAGTTAATACCAACCGCCCGCTCGGGTGAGTTGGCGGCATTGTTGGGCTTCATTGCTGACTGTTGGCGTTCAGCCAGTGTGGCGATGGTTTCTAGCAGAGGGTATTGCTGGCGGCCATGCTGGCGTGCCCAGTTTAGAAAATCGGGTGATTTAGGACTGCTGAATTGCCGCTGTAAGGCTTGGTCTTGTTCCCATACCAACATGAGCACGTTGGGCAAATGAAGGTCGCTAAAGGCGGAGCTTAACAGCCATTTTAATTGTGCCTGGGAGATATAATCTTCCAGGTGATGTTCGTTGATGCCAAAGAGGAAGTACCAACGAATGAAGGCATTTTGACCTTCAGCCTCTGCCAAATTAAATGCCGCTTGAAGATCAGGGCGACTTTGCCAAATACCGCGCATAAAACGCGTCAGACAGGGTGTTGTTTGGCTATGGGCTTGCTCGTCCGGCTGTTCAAGCATGGGCAACGGTACGTTGTGTAATACTTCTGCCAGCCCCTGATATTCATTACGGCCGTGCAGTAATAGCCACAGGTGAAACGCTTCAGATGCAGTGTTCTTGAATAAGGACTGCAGGTCGGGCCGCGTTTGCCAAATGATGTACGTTAAACGCTGAAGCTGTTGCTGAGCGCTTTTGGGCTGCTTGGTTGGCATACGTTTTCTTTGATTGCTTTAAGGGGCTAGGGCGGAGTTGGTGCTAACGGGTCGCGAGCGAACGCTACCTGCTACTCTAAGGGGCGTAGGCTTTTTGGGCATAGCCCCAGAGGTTGTAGTGGTCGTCAGCGTTCACGCGGGCTTCGCTGAATCCGGCGTTGAGTAGTGCTTGGCTTAAGCTGTTTTTGTCGAAGCCGCTTTTATGGGCCATGTAGTGGTTGCCCTTTTCGACCGATGCCTGGTGGCCGTAAAGCATATCCAGTGGTGTGATGGGGCCTACTGGCGAGCGGTAGATTTCTTCGCTCAGCTTGCCTTCGGCGATTAGCTGCGCCACTTGTTGCAGGTCCGGCAGGGTGATCAGTAAAAAGCCGCCGGGCCGAGTGACGCGGTGCATCTCTTTTAGTGCGATGACCGTTTCATGTAGGTAAAGGTGTTCGATGTTATGCGAGGAGAACACCGCCTCTATGCTGTTGTTATCGACCGCGGAGAGATCCGTCAGGTTGGCGATAATGTCGGGGTTGACCGCTGGGTTGATATCCAGGCGGATCTGCTGCCAGCCGTTGGCTTGAAAACATTCCGGCAGGCGTTCAGGACCAGCGCTGCCGCATCCCACATTCAAAAAGTGTTTTTGGGCTTGGGCCTGCAGCGTGGGTTGTAAAACGCTGAGGTCGGCGGCGGTCATGGTCATAGTGCTTCCTGTGCGGAGTTATTCCTGGCGTGTTGCTGGGGTTCGTAGGGTCGTAAAAAAGCGTTTAGGCACGCTACCGCCAGGCAAGACGATTTAGGCATCTCGCTTAGCGCTCATGGCGCAGTATGTGCCGCTGGCTTTTCCTTTTGCCGTTGGGGTGGTGCTTGGCTTGTTTAAGCCCTGTCGTTGAAGCCCTGTCGTTGAAGCCCTAGAGCTTCAGCGCGTTGGTTCTGGCTGTGCGGCTACGCGGGGGCAGTGCCAGCCCGGTATAGGGCGCTGTGTACACATCCAACGCTAAATTGGGGTTATAGGCCGGATCGTTATACAGCGCATTTCCCCAGCGTTCGCGCAGCATGGTCATTTCGCGTTGTGCGCGCGCGGCTTTTTCCGGCGCTTCGTCCTTGCCCCGCGTGGCGGATTCGGCGTGAATCAACCGGGCATTGGGAGTCCATACCACGCTTAGCCCGCGGCGGCGCAGCTTCAGGCATAAATCCACATCGTTGAAGCCGACCGGGTAGTCCCGTGGATTAAGCCCGCCCACTGCCAGATAGTCGGCTTTGCGCAGCAGCAGGCAGGCGGCAGTCACCATACTGAACCGTTGGGTCAGGTGGTTCATGTAGAGGTAGCCGTGGTCATCGTCGTGCCAGTGGTTGCCTACGTGGCCAGCCAGCCCGCTATATTGCCCGCCAATCACGCCGCCGTGCTGCACCATGCCATTAGGCCACAGTAGTTTGGCGCCCACCGCGCCGGTGCCGGTGCGCTGGAGCAGGGCGGTCATTTCGCTTAGCCACGCTGGGTGTAGGGCTTCAATATCGTTATTCACCAGGGCGATAAGCTCGGTGCTGGCGTGTTCAACAGCGGCGTTGTTGATGGCGGCATAGTTGAACGGGTGGGGGTAATCCAGCACATCGGTATGTAACTGCCCCTGGCCCAGTGGTTGGGCAGGTTGCTGCCGCAGCGCGGCGAAGTACTCCAGCGTTTCGGGCTGGGTAGAGCCGTTGTTGACCACCAGCAGGGTGACTTCGCCGGGGTAGTCGGTGTGCTCGGCGATGGTGTCTGCACAGCGCTTTAACAGGCTCAGGGCATCACGGGTGGGCACCACCAAGGTAATGCTGGGCGCCTGGATTAACTGCCTGCGATAGTGGTAAACCGGCAGCGTGGCATGCAGGCTGAGTGTGGCGTGTGCATCCTGGCGGGCCAGCCGTGCTTGTAGGCGCTCAAGCTGAGCCTGGCTGGTAGTGGGCCACGGTTGGCGGCGGTGCCTGCCAATCAGCGGTAGGTGTAGCACGCTGGTTTCATCACTGTAGGCGTTAGTGGCTTCCAGCGCGGCGTAGCTGAACTCTTCCGGGTGCTGGGCAGCGGTGTGCTGCTCGCTATTGAGCAACGCTTGGCTGCGCACCAGGCACAGGCCGCCGCCGACGATATCCTGCGCCCATTGGCGATCTGGGTCCCAGGCGGGCAGCAGGGCGGGCAGCGCGGGCTGGCCTTCTTCAGCCGGGGGGATATCAAAATCGGTGTAGACCAGTTGTGCTGCGGGCGTGGTTGCCAGGGCCTGCCACGCCTGTTGCAGCGACTGGGGTGAGAAGGTATCGCCCTCGTGCAGTTGCAGCACCGCGTCGGTTTGCTGGGCAAGCTGCTGCAGTAGCGCTTGATAGGCCTTGGGGTTCTCTTGGGTAGCGGTGTCGGCGCTGCGGTGCTGCAGCGTTAGGCCGCTGACCTTGGTGGGCTGCTTGGGGGCGGCGCCCAGCCATACGATACCGATACTCCCTTTACTGGTGCGGGCGGTATTGGGGGTTTGCGTGGCGTGCAGCCATTCGGGGTAGCTGGCAAGGCCTGCTGCCCGAGGTAGCCAACGTTCGTAACGGTCCAGCTGGCGGGCAAGTAACGCTTTTGTAGCCGCGGGCAGCTGGGGGGCCAGCGTGCGAATCCAGTCGTTTAGGCCGTTGGGCCACTCTTGCACCGTCAGGGGACTGCCGCTTAATTCACGGCCCATGTGGTCGGTCACCGTGAGCGTGTGGGGTTCGCCATCGGCCAATGAGAAGGGCAGCGTTAGGTTGAAAGCGCCTTTTACCTGCTGCTGGTCATACGTTAACCAGTGTTTGGACGTGGCTTCAGCAAGCAGTTTGCCGCGTTCGCGCACCTGCAGGGTGAGCGGTTGCTGCGGAGCGGTCGGTTCGACCATCCACCCGCTTAAGATCAGCCCAGGCTGCCACTGCACGCGGGAGCTTTCCGGGGTATGCAGTGTCGCGCTAGCAGGTGTCAGCGTTACTTGGTCAAGCACGTGTTCAGGGGCGTTGGCTAGGCACAGGGTGAGGGCGGTGGCCTGGTGCCACTGGGCATCGCCAAGGGCGATACTAAAGCCATGCAAGCCGCTACCCGGTGCCTGGGGGTGAAAGGCGTTGGCGTGGGCCAGGGCTAACAGCTGGCTACCATCGTAAAGGGCGACCGCCCATTGGCGTTCGGGCTCGGTGTGGCTGTGTACCCATCCCTGCACCATGTTGCCTGCGTAAGCGGTAAGGGTGCCGCGCAGCCCTTTAGGGGTGTTGACCATGTTCATGCCAGGGCTCCTTGCGCGTTTGCGTGTTCGCTTGGCGCTGGGTAATCGCGCAGTTCAGTCACCGTTAAGGCGTATTCAGTGCTGCTAATGCCTGGGGCGCTCCAGATCGGTAGCGGGCGCATGCCGTGCAGCCAATGAGCGTCTGCCAGGGTGGTCGCGCTGGTATCCAGCAGCAGTAGGCCGCTTAAAGGCAAGTGGTGCATCAATAGTTCAATGCGTTCGCGGCGTTGTAGCCGTGGCAGCATAAACGGATAAAGCTGGCCGCTACTGGCAAGCGGGTGGTTGGCGCGCGTAGGGCTGCCATGCAGTAGGTAAAGTGACGACTGCTGGCGAGCTAGCTGGCTTACCCAGGCAATGAACGCTGGCTGTTCCAAGCTTTTGGGTTCTCCCAGCACTATCAGCAAGCCTTCGCTTGTATCCAGCGCCGTATCGGCATCATCCGCGACGAATTGGATGATGGGGGCTGGTTCGGAAGATGCTGATTCTGAAACCGCCGGATCAAAAGCGCCGGTGCTGGTTGCGAAGGCGTTGGGCATCGCCGGGAGTAGGGCGCTCAACGCGTGTTTCATCGCTTCATTGGCGGCCGTAAGCGTTGTGATGCCCAGGGCGTTTAAATCCTGTTGGCAGCGCTGTTGTTCCGCGGGCAGCCGGTAGCAGAGCTGCCACGGGTGGGGGCATTCGCCACGCAGGGTTAAGGTTTGCCCCACCAGCGCCATGGCGCAGCCATGTAGTTGCGCGGCACGCAGGGCGTGGGCTTGGCTTGGCCACACGCTGATGGTGGCAGAGCCGGTTGTGGATGGCAGGGCTGAAGAATGAGTACCAGGCCGCAAACTGGCCAGCGGCTGGTGGTAAAGCCAGTGCCGAATGGCGCGTTCGCGGCCTTCGCGCATGGGGTCTTGCTGCAGGCAGGCATCGAAGGCTTGGCTGCTATGCGGGTAGCGCTGCTCGATAATAACGAGGTTCTGCTTCACCCGAAGGCGCTTTTCGCTGCCGAAAGAGATACCGCCCTGGTGGGCGACCACTACGTTCAGCGCGCCGCGGTGTTGCCAATCATTGTCTTCCGCCCGGTAGCTCCAGTCCGACTCTTCGCCGTAGCCGCGGGTAAGCGCGGGGTCTAAACCGCCCAGTGCGGCTAATGCATCGTGGCGCAGGTAAAGGCAAAACCCACAGCCGGTATTGATTGCTACGGAGGCGTCTTCAAGGTCTTTATTGGCCTTGGCAGCGGCGTAATCTAGTGCGGCTAACTGGCTGGGTGTTAGCGCGTCGGCGGGGCTGCAGGGGCCTAGCAGGCTCATCAATTCGCCGTTGTTGGTGAGCGGCGTGACCGAGGCGGTATTGGCGTGTTGGTAAGCGCTCGCTTGCAGCCGGTCTACCCAATCACCTTGTACCAGCGTATCGGCGTTTAACAATATAACGTCGTGGTTAGCGCTATGGGCCAGGCCGCGGTTCACGGTATTGATAAAGCCTTGGTTGGTCGGCTGATGCAGCAGGGTGGCGTGGTGTGTATTGGCGAAGCTTTCAAGCGCGTCTACCAGTGCCTGGTTGGGGCTGGCATCGTTAACGATCAGTAGTTCAAACGGCGTTTGGTGGTGGGCACGGCTGGCCACGACGCTGTGCAGACACGCTAAGGTTTCTTGGTAGCCTTCATAAACAGGCACTAACACGGTGACAGGCGCCGCAGTGGGCACTTGCTTACCTGGCGTTAAGGGCGTGGGCTTGTTGGTCGAAGCGCCTAAACGAGGCGGTACACTACCGGTTGGGCGTGCAGGGCTGCCGTATAGCGTGGCCTGCGCCCCTGCCAGGGTTACGCTGGCATGAACGGGGGCGCCACCTGTGTTTTCAAGCGACAGACTAAACCACCATGCGTAAAGGGCGCTGCCCGTGGCGCTTTTTAGCGGCTGGTAGCGTTTTAGGCTGAGCGTATGCCGACTGTTGCCTACTGCCAGTATGAGCTCTGGCGCCTGCTGAGTGGCTTCTGTTAAACACCATCCGCATAGTTTGCCTTCTTGCCACCATACACTGCCGCACAGCGGCCCCCAGGCATTGGCGATGGCAGGGGCCAGCGTTTCCAGCGCTTTCGGGTCTTGAATCGCGGGTACATGGTGTTTGAGCAGTTCGGCAACGCTGGCCGCTGAGGCTGGGTCAGCTTGGCGCTGGTTGATCAGCCGCAGTAGCGGCGGCGTTTCATGCGGGGCCAGATAGTAGGCTTCTTCACTTGCCGCCAGCTTTCCGGCGTGAGTGGGCAAGGCCTGGGTGAGCAGCGCAAAGGTGTTGGGGTCTTGGCTGGTGGTGACCAGGCTTGCCAGGGCTGCGCTTGCCAGCCAGGTATGCTGAGTGCGTAAGCCCACGATGCCTAGCCACAACAGGGCGTCCTGATGCAGTTGAGAGTGCCCTAGCGCGCCAAACAACGCCGTTTTAGCCGTTGGCACATCATTTTGCTGAAGGCATGCTTCAATGTGCTGGTGAAAATGACTAAACATGATAGTAGGCACTATTAATAGGCACGGGAGTATTCAACTGTTTGGCTGGGGGCTTGTCGCTACCGGCTTGCCTTCCCATTCACACTTGACGAAGCGATGCGTATGGGAGGAAAAGCAGAATGCGTTGCGTCATAAAATACAGAAACAGTGGGGGCGAGCCCCCACTGTTAGACTTACTTACCCAATAGCGTTGTGCGCTAAAGGCTTGCTAAGTGCTAAAGGCTTAGAGCAGGAAGTCCCACTCAGTAGCGTTAACGCTTTGCTCTTGCAGCTCGTCAGATGCCAGGAAGTTATCGGCGATCTGCTCAAGCGTGGCGCCTTCTTCAGCTTGGTCAGTCCAGTAAGTCAGTTCATCCTGGCTGATGCTGCCAGCTTCACGACCCAATACATCGGTGTAAAGCAGTTCAACAACCGCTTTAACGCCTTCACTGGTGTTCAGGTCAAGCGCTTCAAGCTGGTTGCCCGCTTCGTCAGAATTCAGCATGCTGAGCGCAATTTGACCCAGTGAAGTGCCTGCTTCGGCACGGTCAGCCCAGTACTGCAGGCCTTCCAGGTCAGCTTGGCCATCGCCATTCTGGCTGCGTTCAATGGTGTCGCTAAACAGCTGCTTGTAGAGCGTGGTCAGCGCTTGAACGTCGCTGTTGATATCGACAGCTTGTTCGCCATCAGCAAAGGAGAGGCTTTCAGTACCAACGACTTCGTTCACATCACCGGTTTCGTTATTGGTAACGACAGTGATCGCGCCGTTTTGCTCGATGGTGTAGTCGTCAGCGTTGCCTTCGAATACTGCTACGTCGTCACCCGCGCCGCCGTAGATCGAGTCGTTGCCAGCGCCGCCAGTGATGGAGTCATCGCCTGCGCCGCCAGTAATTGAATCATCACCACCGCTGGCGGTAATGGTGTCGTTGCCAGCACCGCCGTCAACCGTGGTGTTCCGGTCGCCTGCGATAGTGAATTCGTCACCGCCGTTGGTACCAACGATAACGCGCTCAACGGTGTTGAAATTGGCATAAACGCCTTCGTCACCGTCGAATACGTAGACACGACCAGATTCACGGCCAGCGTCGTCGAATTGGATCGGAGCGTCTTGGCTGCCGCGCTCGTTTTCACCAAGGTTCATGAAGATAACGTCGGCGGTGCTGTTTTGGGCTGCGCTAGCGGTCGCAACCTCGCTTTCTATCGCAACGTTTTCGCTATTTTCCAAGCCGCTTAGCAGAGAGCCGATAGCCTCTTGTAGCGCCGTATTGGTAGGTCGGGCATCGGTGAATGCTTCTGCAACTTGATCTGATGTACGATCGTAATTAGCCATTTTTAGCTACCTTGAATGATGAAACAGTGAAGGTGAAACGCTATCGAAATCATTTCGATAGATTGCACAAGCTGCCAGGGGCAGCTCGAACAATGCGGTTAGGCATTCGGTGATATGCCTTTTTATTAACGATACCCATGTCAATTTCTCGATATGGTATTAGCAACTCAGTGCTGCTTTGCTAATTGGCGTTAACGCTGGCGTATATAAGTGTTTTCAGGGTCCAGCCAACGTGAGCGCGCCGATGAAGCTGATGAACCCGGTTGGTTGGGAGTAATAGCTGGTTGGTTGGGAGCCACTGAGAGGCGCACCGCGACCAAGTAACTGCCATTGCTTCCCGCTACTGCTTTGGGGTCGCCTAGCTGCTGGCGTGAGCCATCCGAAAAAGCTGCTTCCCCGTTTAATTGGTAGTTACTCGCCTCAGGGCCGTTCAAGCACACGGCTAGCTGCGTAATCGGTGTGGCTTTTTGCCGTGTACCCAAAAATTCGTCGTTTTTAACCTGCTGTGTTGCTTGGCCTGCTTTACAGCCTGCCACCACGGTGACTTCATCTGGCTTTTGCGGCCATATCACTTGGAAACCTTCCAGGCGCGCCTTGCTTTCCGGGTCGCCCAACCATTCACCGGCGCTAACGCGGACATCACCTTGGCGCTCGACGTGGCCCAGCAACGCAAACTGCTCAGCGGCTGCCTCAGTGATGGGCGATGCCTTCGCTGGAGTGGCGCGCTCACTAGGCTGACTGTTCGTGCTTGGCTGGCTATTCGTGTTCAACTGCTGATTCAGTGGCTCAATGCGCCAATGCACATCAACGTTGTCAGTCAGCGCACGTGGGGAATATTTGCTTACCGCCAACACGGCATCGCCGCTCTTAACATTAAGCAGTAGGTAATCACCGGGAGAGGCGAGCGTTTGGTTGGAAATGTGCTCGGGGCTGACGAACTCGATTAACCCTCTCATCTGAATAGGTGCTTGACTGAAGGCAAGCGGGATGTTCGCCCGTGCCGCCGTAGACGATTCAGCGGGCTCACCTTTGACGTAGGTGCCCAGGTACCTGGCGGTGTACATGCCGGGGGGCAACACTTTCAAGGCAGTTTTGACGCTAATGGCATTATTGAGGTCAAGCTGACGAGACATAAAAGGTACCCAGTTGCAGTGCAGGTCTTACTTAATGTGGTAATAGCAAATGCCACAAGAGGACATCTGTTCGCTTGCGGATATTCTAATTAAATAAGTCAAGAATAAAGTTTTTAATACTTTGTGCTGTTCATCTTAATCGAAGTGGTGCCAATTTACTCATTATTGGCTTGTTTGGCTAGGCAAGAGGGAGCGTTCATCCAGTATTGCTACAAAAAAATACATAGCGGTAAGATATTGCTTACACATTTGTAAGCAATATCTTACAAAGTAAAGTTTTTAGCTTGAATCAAGGCCTAGGAGAGATGTCTCCTAGCGATACTTCTATTCGGTGAGTGCGGTTTAGCAGTTCGATAAGCACCATGGCCCGCTCCTCGCCTTTTTTTTGATTGAATAGCGCTTGGCTGAAGACGGCTTCTCTGCCTGCAAAGGGGCCGGTGTCAACACTCACCGTTTCGCCGGGCAGTATCAAAGGATGATGATTCCCAGGGGAGTCAGTGTGCTGAGTGTGGTGCTGTAGGGCGGTGATTAGCTCGTCGGGCACCTTGGCAGGCGCAAGGCCAAAGCTGACCAGTTTAGCCACCCCCCGTGTAGAGCGAATGGGGCGCCAGTCACTATTGGCTTGGTCAAGGCGTATAAACAGGTAATAGGGAAAGAGAGGTTCTGTTATCCACTGTAAACGGCCTTGGCGCTTTTTGCGCAAACGAAGCGTGGGGTGAAATATCTCGAACCCTTGGTTTGCCAAGTTATCAGCGGCACGAAAAGACTCGCCTCCCTTGCACTGAACGGCATACCATCTGGCACTTGTTTGCTTCTGCTCCATTACGCTTAGTCCACCACTTAAGGGATCGTTGTTGATGTGTTCAGCATATAACTTTCAATTAGTTGGGTATATATTGTAGTGCTTTAGGTCGTTTGAAAGGGCGGTTAAGCGGCCTACCCCCTTTGGTGCAGTTCTGTTATGCTGCGGCGATTAATTTTCTGCGCTTGACGCCTCTTCGATTCAACGGTGGACCCTCCATGGCAAAGCAACAGGAAGCAACGGATTTGCAGCGGGCATTAAAAGCTTGCAAAGGTTCGTTCGTATCGGTGGGATTTTTCAGTATGTTCGTCAACTTACTGATGCTTGTTCCCCCCTTATATATGCTTCAAGTTTACGATCGGGTGCTTTCTACCCAAAGTGTTGACACCTTGTTAATGCTAACGCTGGTTGTCGTATTCCTCTTTATGATTATGGGGGGACTGGAGCTAGTGCGTTCGCGTATTTTAGTGCGCGTTGGCAACAAGCTTGACACTTCCATTAACGAACGCCTCTATAGCGCTATGTTTCGCCGTAGTTTGGTGGCGCAGGGCGGCCAAAGCGCACAACCCTTGAGTGACTTGACCAGCCTGCGCCAGTTTTTAACCGGTAATAGCCTGTTCGCCTTCTTTGATGCGCCCTGGGTACCCGTTTATCTTGGTGTGCTCTTCCTGTTCCACCCCTGGCTTGGTGTGTTTGCTACTTGCGCGGGCCTCATTTTGCTCGGGCTGGCCATCGCCAATGAGAAAGCCACTAAAAAGCTGCTCGCCGAAGCCAATAGTGAGCATATTCAGGCGCAAAACCTCGCCAACTCTAATCTTCGCAACGCTGAAGTGCTGCATGCCATGGGTATGTTGCCGGGCATTATGGGCCGTTGGTCCAAGCGCCATCATGAATTCTTGTCTAAGCAGTCTCAGGCCAGTGATAGAGCAGGCGCGTTAACCAATACGTCGAAAGTTATGCGTATGCTTTTTCAATCGCTCATTCTTGGCTTGGGGGCGTTGTTGGTGCTGCGCGGGGAAATGACCCCTGGCATGATGATTGCTGGCTCTATCTTGATGGGCCGTGCACTGGCACCTATCGACCAAATGATTGGCGGTTGGAAAGGCTTTGTCAGCGCACGCGGTGCTTATGAGCGCTTGAATGAACTGCTGACGCAGATCCCCGGCGAAGATCGCAAAATGTCGTTGCCTGCTCCGCAAGGGGTGGTGGCACTGGAAGGCGTCGCCGCGGCTCCGCCTGGGTCGCGCATGGCGACCATTCGTGGCATTAACTTCAGCGTTCCTAAGGGCGAACATGTGGGCATCATAGGCCCCAGCGCTGCCGGTAAGTCCACTCTGGCGCGCGTACTGTTAGGCATTTGGCCTTCGCAAGTGGGTGATGTACGCCTGGATGGCGGGGTGATTACCCAGTACAACCGCGACGAAATCGGGCCTTATATTGGTTACCTGCCCCAGGACATCGAGCTGTTCGACGGCACTATTAGTGAGAACATTGCTCGTTTTGGCAACATAGACCCGCAGCAGGTAGTAGAAGCTGCCAGAAAGGCGGGTGTTCACGAAATGATTTTGGAATTGCCCAACGGTTATGACACGGTCATTTCCTCCACTAGCGGTGCGCTTTCCGGTGGGCAGCGTCAGCGCGTTGGTTTGGCGCGTGCCCTTTACGGTAAGCCGGTACTGGTGGTATTGGATGAACCTAACGCCAACCTGGACGATGCCGGCGAACGTGCCCTGGCCATGTCGATCGCCCAGATGAAAGCCGAAGGGACGACCCTGTTTGTGATCAGCCACCGCACCAGCGTGCTCAAGAATATGGACAAGCTGCTGGTGATGAAAGAAGGGCAAGTCAGCATGTTCGGGCCGCGCGACCAAGTGCTGGCCCAGTTTGCCAAAAAGCCGCGTGAGCAAGTTAGTCAGCAAAGCGCTGCCCGTCTCTCAGCCATCTCCGGTGGCCGTGGCAGCGAGGAGAAATCATGAGCGACGAAAAACGCAATTTGCCCTCTTCCGAGATCGACGTCACCCCCAAAGGGCCTATGACGTTTGATGGGGAGGCCAGTGAAAAGCTGCCCACCAGCGACAAAGGCTACCGTAAGCTGGGGTATGCGATCCTGTTTATTGCGCTAGGTGGTTTTGTGCTATGGGCGTCCACCGCTTCGCTGGCCATTGCCGTGGTAGCGCCGGGCAGCGTGTCGATCGAATCGTTCAAGCGTACCGTGCAGCACCTGGAAGGCGGTATCGTTGAGCAACTACTCGTAGAAGATGGCGACAAAGTGGAAGCGGGTGACACTCTGTTGGTATTAAGTGATACCCAGGCTGGTTCCCAACTAGCCATTGCCCGCTCCCAGTACTTGATTAATCGTGCCATGGAAGCCCGCTTGCTTGCCGAGCAGGAAGGGGCTGAAATGATGGAAATACCCGAGGATATTCAAAACACCGACGACCCGCGTGTTCAGCAGATTATCGCGGTTCAACAAAGCCTGTTCGCCGCGCGTCGCCAGTCGCTTAAAAGCACGCTGGAATCGCTAGATGAGCAGATCGTGCAAATGCGCGAGCAGATCGATGGGCTGGAAGAGCGTATCGATGTGAATACCCGCCGTATCAGCTCTCTTCGTTCAGAAGCTGAAGACTTTCGTTCGCTTTACCGTGAAGGTCTGGGCGATAACCAGCGCCTGCGTGAGCTAGAGCGCCAAGTACTTCAGTATGAAGGCGATAACGCCGAGTTCCGCGCCAATATTGCCCAGCTTCGCTCGCAAATTAGCGAAAACCGTATGGAGCGCGAAATTCAGCAGCAAGAGTTTCAGAAAGAAGTCGGTGAGCAACTGCGCGACGCGCAAGCGCAAATTGCCGAAGCGGAAGAGCAGATTATTTCTCTGCAAGACCAAGTGAACCGCGCGGTGGTGACTGCGCCGGTTTCAGGTACTGTGGTGGGGCGTCAAGTACACACCATTGGCGCGGTTGTTCGTGCTGGTGACACCATTATGGATGTGGTGCCTTCCAATGATGGTTTTGTCGTTGAAGCACGCATCCCGACGCGTGATATCGACAATATTTATATCGGTCAATTTGCTGAAATCCGCTTTAGCGCCTTCAATCAACGTCTCACCGATGTTATTGATGGCGAAGTCATTCATGTCAGTGCGGACAGCT
Source organism: Halomonas sp. NYA30 (assembly GCF_976980765.1). Lineage (NCBI taxonomy): Bacteria > Pseudomonadati > Pseudomonadota > Gammaproteobacteria > Oceanospirillales > Halomonadaceae > Halomonas > Halomonas sp. NYA30. Next base: position 1,464,067 of record NZ_OZ334477.1, read on the forward strand.
TTGAAGACGAGGCGACGGGCGAAGAGTACTACCGTGCTCGTGTACGTGTGACTGAAACGGGCCATGAAAAAATGACCGAACAGATGCAGCTGCTCTCCGGCATGCCCGCAGAGGTGATGCTTCGCACCGGTGAGCGCACCTTTGCCAGCTACATTGCCAAGCCTATCACCGATATGCTGTCGCGTGCCCTACGAGAGGATTAATGTCCAGGATGTTGCTGCCTAAAACCATCAAAATGGCTCCGCTCGCACTAGCTATCATGTTAGTCAGCCAGCCATTGTACGCCCAGCAAGACGTACCCGCAGATGCGCAAGCACTGGCCGAATACGAAGCCCTTGAGGCCACAGAACAGTCGGCTAGTGGCCAACAGTTGCCCTCGCTACCTGAGCTATTTGTACGCGCGTTAGAAAACGACGCGGAACTCTCAAGCCAGCGTTTCGAGGTGGAAGCTACGCGGGAAGAAATTGCCTTGGCTCGCTCGCAGCTATTACCGCAAGTGAGCGCTTCGGGTGGTTATCTATGGCAAGACTCCACCAATATTCAAACGGTGGAAGAAATAGATCAGTTCGGCAATACGCAGCGTCCTGGTGAGATTGAAGAACAATACTGGCAGCTCCAGCTACAGCAGCCCCTGTTTAGCCTGGAGCGTTGGCGTGGGATGGATGTAGCGGACGCCCAGGTAAGTGCTGCTGAGTTACAACTGGCAGTGGTCGAGCAAGACCTGGCGCTTCAAGTCACAGAAGCCTATGTGCAAGCCTATTTAGCAGCGCAGCGGCTAGGGCTTTTAGAGTCGCAGCAAGAATCCTTAGAGTTACAAGTGCGCCAAGCTAGCCGTGCGTATGATCTGGGGATTGGCAACCGCGTTGACCTTTTGGAGGCACAATCACGGTACGACCAAGCCATTTCAGATGCGGTTGAAGCGGAAAACGAACTCGATAACGCTTTAAGCGAGCTTGAGCGATTAACCGGCACAATGCCTACGTTTCGCGATGTAGCTACGTTAGGCGAATTGGCTGACCTGGAAGTGGAGCGTGACTTTGGCGGTCAGGACGGGTGGTTGGAAAGAACCGGGCAAAACCTGAACGTGCTACTAGCCCAGCGTGAACGGCAAATCACCGAGGCCGATACCAGCACACGGCGCGCTGGTTACTATCCCGAAGTTAATCTCAATCTAAGCTATTCAGACCGGGTCAGTGACGATGAAGTGCGTGAAAGCGAAGACTACCGCGCCAGCGTAGAAGTCAGTGTGCCGATTTACCGGGGTGGCTACACCAACGCCAGCGTACGCCAAGGTGAATTGCGTATTAAAGCAGGCCAAGCGGCGGTAGATAACGAGCAAAATCTAGCGGTACAAGAAGTGCGTACCCGCCTGCGCTCCTTGAATGGTGGCGTGCGTCGTTTGGAAGCATTAACTCAAGCGATTAGATCCAGCGAGCTATTCCTGCAAGCCGCAGAGCGTGGCCAGCAGTTAGGGCTTCGTGACCTGGTTGATGTGCTCGACGCACGGGCAAGCCTGTATGACCAGCGCATTCAGTTTGTCGATGTGGTCGGTAACTATGTACTTGATCGGTTAGCGCTAGAAACGGCTGTGGGTGAATTAAGCAGCGATGATTTAGCTGACATTATGGTCTTGCTTAATTCCATGTCAGAACAGAGGGCGATGACAGACCTGTCCGCTAGGTCGAATGAGACGGCAGGGTAATGGTTAGCGCATGGCCGTATTGAAAGGGACACAGACAAACGATTGGCTTAGACGTGCTATGCGCTGTTTTGATGCTGGCATCGCGATGCTGGTATCGCTCGTCACCCTCTGGGCTATGCCACATATCAATGCAGAGGGTGATGATTACCTCTTTCTCATTGTGATCGGCAGTTTAATCCTACCCGCCGTTGGCGAATTAATGGGTCTTTATCAACCCTGGCGTGGGCGTAGTTTATACACCATGCTCGGGGTTTATGTGCTCAGCTGGTTGGCGGCCATCGGCGTTATCAGCCTGCTGCTAGTGGCTACCCATACCACACAAAGTTTTTCACGCCTGTGGATGGGGGTTACCGCCTTAGCAGTGCTGTTCTCTGGCAGCTTGGTGCGTGCCGCTCTCTATGCCTATCTACGGCATGTGCGCGCCACTGGGCGCAATTTGAAAAATGTGCTGATCATAGGGCAGCCCGATAACGTCGGCCTGCTTGTGCAGCGCGTCAACGATTTGCCTCAGGCCGGCTACGTTATCGTCGGCAAGCACTTGGATACTGGTGACGCAGCGTTTATGAATAGCATGGCGGCGTTTGCCATTCAAAATACGTTTCAGCGTCAATTTGATGAAATTTGGCTAGGCTACCCATTGGTAGAAGGCGCACGGGTGCGTGAGTTAATGAGCCTCTTAGCCGGCATCCCCACGACTATCCGCTTTTTCCCTGACCTGCCGGATATCCGCCTGCTTAACCACCGCATTGCCCAAGTGGCCGGTTTGTATTCTTTAGAGCTGAACCACACTCCTCTTAATGGCCCTATGCGGGTCGTCAAAGCGTTGGAAGACCGAATTCTTGGATTGGCGCTGTTTGTAACCTTTTTGCCCGTCATGCTGGCAGTGGCTGTTGCTATCTTCTTTAAGATGGGTCGCCCAATCCTGTTTAAGCAAGAACGCCACGGGTTAGATGGTAAGTGCTTTAAAATCTATAAGTTTCGCACGATGAAAAAACATGAAAGCGCCACGACACAGCAAGCCACGCCTGCTGATCACCGCATTACGCCGCTTGGCAGCTTTCTGCGCCGCACCAGCTTGGATGAACTTCCCCAGCTTTATAATGTCTTGCAAGGACGCATGTCGCTGGTCGGGCCGCGCCCCCACGCCATGGACCACAACGATCATTACAAGGATCATATTGAGATCTATATGCAGCGTCACCGGGTTAGGCCCGGCATGACGGGCTGGGCGCAAGTTAATGGACTAAGAGGCATTACGGAAGATGTCAAACTGATGCAAAAACGCGTCGAATACGATCTCTACTACATAGAAAAATGGTCGCTTGGTTTCGATCTGAAGATTTTAGCCATGACCATTACACGTGGCTTTATTAACACCCAGCCTTAGAGCAACGATGTCCTGCAGGGCCTTGTTATCAGTGTATGGCAATAGGTACTTAGTCAATAAGTACTTAGACCCAGGTACTTAGGCAATAAGTACTTAGATATAAGTGCTTGGTATGCTTAGTCATAAAGGCATTGTCATAAAGGGTGTGTAGTAACGTCAGTGAATTAAGCTTCAAGGAGGAAATATGATTTTTCCGGTAATTTTATCCGGTGGTTCTGGTTCCCGGCTATGGCCAGTATCGCGTGAGCACTACCCAAAGCAGTTTTTGAACTTGCACAAAGATGATCGCAGCTTGCTACAAGAAGCAGCGCAGCGGCTGAACAATGTCGAAGGCACCGGCACGCCGCTAATTGTCTGCAATGAAGAGCACCGCTTTCTGGTTGCCGAACAGATGCATCAAATCGGCCTTAAAGATACCCAGATTATTTTAGAGCCGTGCGGTCGTAACACCGCGCCTGCGCTCGCATTGGCGGCACTCGCTGCACAAAGTGAAGACGCAGAGCTGCTGGTGATGCCTGCTGACCACGTCATTAAAGACGAGATCGCCTTTGCCAAAGCCGTTGCCAAAGGCAGCGAACTGGCCAGCCAAGGTAAGTTAGTCACGTTTGGCATTACGCCCAATATGGCGCATACCGGTTACGGCTACATTAAGCGCGGTAGCGCCCAGGGCGCTGGTTACAACGTTGATACGTTCGTAGAAAAACCTGATCAGGAACGTGCTGAAAGCTACCTGGCAAGTGGTGATTACCTATGGAACAGCGGGATTTTTCTGTTCAAAGCCAGCGCTTACCTCAACGCCCTGCGCCAATACGCGCCGGATATTCTTGATGTTTGCGAACGTGCCTACGCTCAGCGCAGCGAAGACCTGGATTTTTTACGGATTGACCAGGAAATTTTCGCTCAGTGCCGTAGCGAATCCATCGACTATGCGGTGATGGAGCACACCCAAGAAGCGGCGGTTGTGCCAATGGACCCAGGTTGGAGCGACATTGGCGCCTGGGATGCCGTACACGCACTGAAAGCCTCTGAAGACCAAGTGAACGGCAACGCCATACACGGCGATGTAATGCTGCACAATACTCACAATAGCCTGATCCACAGTGAGTCGCGCCTAGTGGCAGCGGTGGGTGTTAACAATTTAGTGATTGTTGAAACCGATGACGCCGTGTTGGTAGCCGACCGCCATCAAGCCCAAGACACCAAGCTCATCGTCAATGCACTGAAAGCAGCAGGGCGCAAAGAGTCCACCTCCCATAAGCGCGCTTACCGCCCCTGGGGGCACTATCACACCATGGTGCTAACCGACAGCTTCCAAGTGAAGGAGATTGTGGTTAATCCCGGTGCCAAGCTCTCGCTACAAATGCACCATCACCGTGCCGAACACTGGGTGGTTGTGAAGGGCACCGCCCGGGTGACCCAAGGCGAAGGGCATGGCGATTTGAGCAATCTAAAAAGCTTTTTGCTGTCCGAAGACGAATCCACCTACATTCCTCTGGGAACGGTGCACCGTCTTGAAAACCCTGGTGTCATACCGCTACACCTGATTGAAGTGCAAACGGGCTCCTATTTAGGGGAAGATGACATCGTTCGTTACAATGATGACTACGGACGCTGCCAATAAAACGGCTGTGGGCCACAACGTGCCGTTTCATTGTTAGGGTTAAGCGTTTTACATGAGCATAAACAATCAACTAACAGCCATGCACGACGAATATCGCACATGGCGAGTTGTCATTGTGCATGACTGGTTGGTGGTCAACGGTGGGGCCGAGAAAGTACTGGCAGCCTTGTTAAAAGCCTTTCCCCAGGCGGATGTCATGACGCTGGTGAATTTTTTGCCAGCGTCAGAGGCCAACTGGCTGGCCCCCCATCGCATTATCACCAGTCACCTGCAGCGTATGCCCTTTGCACGCCGCTATTACCGCCACTATTTGCCGATGATGCCTTACGCCGTCGAGCAGTTCGATGTGCGTGGGTACGATTTGGTGATCTCCTCAAGCCACGCGGTGGCCAAGGGCGTGATTACCCATCCTGGCCAGCAGCATATCTGTTATTGCCATACCCCGATGCGCTACGCCTGGGATATGAAAGAAAACTACCTGGAAAATGCTCGCTTCCGTTTGCCACTGATGGAGGGTTACGTCAGAAAAACGCTCAAACGGCTGCGTCAATGGGATTACTTTGGCGCTACCCAGGTCGACCACTTTATTGCTAATTCGCACAATGTGGCCCAGCGTATTCGCAAATATTACCGCCGAGAGGCGAGTGTGCTATATCCACCAGTGGATACGGAACAGTTTGTATTCAATGCAGGCCCGCATGACGACTACTATGTGGCGGCATCAAGGCTGGTCCCGTACAAACGGCTGGATTTAGTCATTGAAGCGTTTAAAGCCACGCCGTATCGGCAGTTGAAAATTGTCGGTGATGGGCCAGAGTATGACCGTTTACTGGCCCTGGCCGAAGGTCATGCGCATATAGAGCTGCTCGGTTATCAGCCAAATGAGCAGTTAACCGCGTTGATAAGCCAAGCCCGTGGGTTTATTTTTGCCGCTGACGAAGATTTCGGCATTTTACCGCTAGAGGCTCAAGCCTGCGGTACCCCCGTGATTGCTTACGGCAAAGGCGGTGCGCTGGAAACAGTGAAGGACATACGTCATGGCGACGCCGCCACGGGCGTGCTGTTTGATCAGCAAACCCCGGCCAGCCTGCTCGCGGCGCTTGACGTGTTTGAAGGGCACCATTTTCAGGCCCAGGCCTGTCGGCAACAAGCCGAGCAGTTCAGCTATGCGCATTTTTGGCAGCGCCTACATAGTCTACTGGGTGAGGTAAAAAGCGCTGAATAGCGCGAATATTGTTCATGCATATTATTGTTAATTTACAGCCGTTGCTGACTCCGCTAACGGGGATAGGCCACTACACTCGCGAATTAACCCGCGAACTGCTTCAGCACGACTCGCTCAGCCTGGAAGGGGTAACGGGCCGCAAGCTGGAAACCTTGACGCTTGAGCATCCGCTGCTGCAAACCACCAATGTCGCTGGCCAGCCACGTACCGAGCGCGACCATCTTGCCTGGCAACTGGCGCGGCGCTATTTACGCAACAGCCTGACACGCAAAATGTACCGTTGGTTATGTTCCCAGCGGCTGCAGTACAACATCAAACATCCAGATGCGCTCTACTGGGAGCCCAATTACGTGCTGTTGCCCTGGCAAGGGCGCAGCGTGGTCACGGTGCACGACCTTTCCCACAAGCGCTACCCAGAGCACCATCCCGCTGAGCGCGTACGGTTTCTAGACCGTCACCTTCCCGAAAGCCTGCAGCGTGCTACCCGTATTAACGTCGTGTCGCAATTCACCGCCGATGAACTGCAGGAACTGCATGGCGTTTCACCTGAGCGTATCGATATTGTGCCGCCCGCGGTCGCCGAGCGGTTCTTTCAACCGCCCAGTGATGCCATCACCGCAGACCTACGCCAGCATTACCAACTGCCGCCGCGCTATTTATTAAGTGTCGGTACGCTGGAACCACGCAAAAACCTCGCCACGGTGCTGGAAGCCTTTGCCAGCCTGCCGTTTGCACAGCAGCAAGCAACGCCACTGCTGCTAGCGGGCATGCAAGGCTGGGGCAGCCAGGTTTACTCTGAACAGGTGCAGCAGGCCTTTTCTCGTGGCACTATTCGCCGCCTTGGCTATGTCCCCACGGATGACCTGCCGGGCTTATACGCCTTGGCGCAAGGCTTTGTGTATGTCTCGCTGTATGAAGGTTTCGGCATGCCGGTCGTTGAAGCGATGGCGGCTGGAACGCCGGTACTCACCGCCAACACCACCGCCACCACTGAAGTGGCGGCAGGCGCTGCCCTGGAAGTCGACCCGCTGGACAAAGACGCCATCCGTCACGGCCTGCAGCGGCTAATGGAAGAGACCCACGACACCTACATTGCCGCCGGGAAAGTGCGTGCCCAGCAATTTACCTGGCAACGTTCCGCCGAACAGCTACTGGCCTCTTTTAACCGTGCGGCGAGTGAACGTGCAAGCAAGTAACGAGCACGATGAAACGGTCGAGAAGGGAAGAGCCATCAATGAAGAGTCATGAATGATTAAGCGTATTTACCAAAAGTTATTTGGCGCAGGGCCCGCTAACGAGCAGGGCGTTCCCCGCTATAAGCAAACCCGCGTGTACCAACGCCTGCGCGCCAACCCTCAGCTGCGTGCTATTCGTCATAGCCTGCCGTTGATATTGCACCTTAGCCGACAAGACCTGGTGGAGCGCCATACCGGCTCGGTGTTGGGTGCCACCTGGACCTTTGTCTCGCCGTTGATCAACATCCTGGTCTTCGTACTGGTGTTCTCAAGCATCATGGGCGCTAAGCTTGAAGGCTTCGGCGCCGAGATCGATCAGTACGCCTACAGTATTTACCTGATTTGCGGCATGTTGGCCTGGATTTCCTTCGCCAACAGCCTGGGGCGGATCACCAATCTGTTTAAAGACCAGAGCCATCTGGTCACCAAAGTGAATGTCTCGCTGCTGGCGTTGCCGCTTTCAGTACTGCTGACGGAAACCGTGATTTACATCATCGGCATGGTGTTCTTTGTCGGCTTCCTGCTGCTGGTGGATTTCCCGCTTTCTGCCTACTGGATTTTTGTGCCGGTGATTTACGCCTTGCAGTGTCTATTTGTTTACGCCCTGGGCATCACGCTTGCGGTACTGGCGGTGTATCTCAAGGATATCAAGGAAGTGGTCACGGTCGTGCTGCAGGTCTGGTTCTGGGTAACGCCGATTGTGTATGTCATGGAAATCCTCCCCGTCTGGGTGCAGGGGGGCATGCAGTTCAACCCCGCTTTCGTGTTGGTGGATGCCTATCGCAGCCTCATCATGCGCCAGCAATTGCCGGATCTGTTGCCTATTTCGCTGTTTGCCATCGCCGCCTTTGGGCTCCTGGCGCTAGGGTTATGGCTGTTGGGCCGTACCGAGCGCGACCTGCGCGACTGTTTGTAAGGAGGCAACAATGATCGATATCCAAGGGCTCAACAAAACCTTCAAGCTGTTTCACCGCCCCGCCGACCGGCTAAGAGAAGCGGTGACAGGCCGGGTACGCCACGACAGCTACCACGCGCTAAAAGATATCTCGTTCCAGGTGGCCCCCGGCGAAGTGCTGGGCGTACTAGGGCGCAACGGAGCAGGGAAATCCACGCTGCTCAAATTGTTAACCGGCGTGTTGATGCCCGACAGTGGCCAAATCCACATCGACGGGCGCATCACCGGCCTGCTGGAGCTGGGTACCGGTTTCAACCCGGAGCTCACCGGCCTGCAAAACATCACCGCTAATGGCTTGATGCTGGGCATGAGTCATGAAGAACTCGACCAACGCCGCCAGGAAATTATCGAGTTTTCCGAGCTGGGCAACTATATCCAGGAACCGTTGCGCACCTACTCCTCTGGTATGACCATGCGGCTGGCGTTCTCTATCGCCATTCACGCCGAGCCGCGCTGCTTTCTGGTCGATGAAGCGCTCTCGGTGGGCGATGGCTATTTCCAGCAGAAGTGCATGAAGCGCATTCGCGAGTTTAAAGAGAGCGGCGGCTCGATCCTGTTCGTCTCCCACGACCTTAACGCCGTGAAGATGCTTTGCGACCGCGCCCTGGTGCTGGAAGGCGGCAGTGTGGTGTTCGACGGTGACGCCGACATCGCCGTGAACCGCTACAACCGCATTATGGCCCGCCAGGCCGAAGAGGAAGAGGGCCGCCACTTGGACCGCCAGCATAGCGCCTACGGCACCGGCGAAGTGGAAGTGACCACCGGCAGCGTGGCAGGGCAGGAGAGCCACAGCACCACCATTTCCAGCGGTGAAATGCTCGATATTGATTTGCAATTGAGCGCTCATCAGGCCGTTGGCGATATTACCCTGGGCATCATGGTGCGCGACCGCTTCGGTCAGGATATTTTCGGCGCTAACAGTTTTCAGCTGGGGCAAACCCTGCACCTGGAAGCCGGTAGCGAGCATCGGGTTCGCCTTGGCCTTCAGGCCGACATCGCCCCCGGCAAATACACCATCACCATCGGCGTGCATAGCCGCGAACACCACTTGGAAGCGTGTTACTGGTGGTACGACAGCTACCTGCAATTTGAAGTGGCCGGTTTCAAGCAGCACCTGTTTTCCGGCGTATGTCGCTTACCGCTCACCCTGGAAACCCTGCCCGCCGCGGCGCCCAGTGCTGCGCAGCAGTCTGAGCAAGCCCAGCAGCCCGAATAAGTGCAGCAGTGTGAGCAAGCGCAGCAGCCGAAGCCCGAATAAATAGGAACGCCATTCATGACCAAGACATTCGACGACATTGACAGCCTGATTGGCCGTTTGAAGGCCGTGGCCCGCCAGCACGAACGTCAGCATGGCACCCAACCGCCGCCCTTCGCCTACCGCGATCGCCTGGGCGAGCTGCTGGACGAACGCCACGACCCTGCCAAAGTAAGCGACCCCAACCACCCGGCGCTGGAAGAGTTGGTGGCCGCCAGCCACCGCGACGAAGTGTTCCTGCAACGCGTTTACCGCGTGTTGATGGACCGCGAAGTGGACCAGGAAGGCATGAGCCACTACCTGAGCGTGCTGCCGCGCACCGGCAGGCTTTATGTGCTGGCCGAACTGCTTTGCGCCGATGAAGCCCAAGCTTCGCTGGCTCAGCGCGGCGCTGTTATTCCTCGCCGGGGCATGCTCACGCTGCCGTTTCGTATCGTTGGGCGGCTTGGGCCGCTGGGGCGCGTGCTGCGCCCGTTAATGCGGTTGAGTTATCGGATTGTCGGCGTACTGCTGCGCCCCCGCTTCAAACTGCTGGAACGCATTTTCGAACTGGAAGACAACGAACGCCAGCGTGGCGCCATGATGCGCGATGTGCTGCTGGAGCTGGACGGCGAACTGCAGCGCCAGGAACATCGCCTGGGTCAGCAAGCTGAACAGGCCCAGCAGCACACCAACTCGCTAAAACAGCACGCCAGCACCCTGGAGCAGCACGCCCGCCAAAGCAGCGAATTCGCCGAGCGGCTAAGCGAGCAGGAGCGCCACCAGCCTGCGCTATGGAGTGCCTTGCAGCACCATCGCCGTGCCATTGAACGGTTGGTCAACCCGGTCGCAGGCGAGCAGATCGAGCTGGAAGAGGCACAGTGCCAGCAGCTCGACCAGCAGCTGTTCGATGCCTATTACCTCGCCTTTGAAGACGCCTGCCGCGGCAGCGAAGCGCAAATCCGCCGCCACCTGGATAACTACCAGCCCCAGTGGGAAGCCGCTCGGCAAGCAGGCACCCGCGCACTAGATGTTGGCTGTGGCCGTGGCGAATGGCTGGCACTGTTAACCGAACAGGGCTTTGAGCCCCACGGTGTCGACTTCAACATTGCCATGATTGAACACTGCCGTGAGCGCGGCTTTGATGTCACTCACGCCGATGCGGTCAGCGTGATGCGTACCGAGCCGGAAAACAGCCATGCGCTCGTCAGCGCGTTCCACCTGATCGAGCACCTGCCGTTTGGTGTGCTCTACAGTCTGGTCGACCAAGCCAACCGCATTCTGGCCCCAGGCGGCGTGCTGATTCTGGAAACCCCCAATCCCGAAAACCTGCTGGTGGGCAGCCATACGTTCTACCACGACCCCACGCACCGCAACCCGATTACGCCCACGGCTATCTCCTTCCTGCTCACCTACCTCGGCTTCAGCGATGTCGAAGTGCGCCGCTTCAACCCTTATCCGGAAGAAGCCAAGGTGCCCGGCGACGACCCGCTCACCGCCCGCGTCAACGGCCACCTGTGCGGCCCGCAGGACTTCGCGGTAATCGGCCGCAAGGCTGCCCCCCGTCTTGAAACTGAGCAAGTTGAAGCGACGCAAGTTGAAACGACGCAATCTGAGGAAGCGACAGTCGAAGCAACGCCAACCGAAGCAACGCCCGCTGAAGACACGCCGGAGGAGGGCACGCAATGAGAATACTGCTAAACGCCACTCTGGTACCGTTTATGCGCGGTGGCGCGGATTACCATATTGAAGGTGTGGCCAAGGCGCTGCGAGAGCACGGGCACGAGGTCGAGCTGCTGAGGCTGCCGTTTCGCTTCAGCCCCGAAAGCGACATCCGCCACCTGATGGAGTATGTCGACAGCCTGGACATGAGCGCCCCCAACGGCGTTACCATCGACCGCGCCATTAGCCTGCAGTTTCCCGCCTGGGGGATTACCCACCCCGAGCACACCGTGTGGGTGATGCACCAGCACCGCGCCTGTTACGAGCTATGGCAAGACGGGCCAGGGAAAGAGAACGAAGCCACGCCGGAACAGCGTGAGCTTAAAGACGCCGTTCAAGCCTTCGACAACCGCCACCTGAGCAATGTCCGGCGGCTTTATGCCAATTCCCAGCGCGTGGCCGAGCGCCTCAATCACTACAACGGGCTAGACGCTGCGCCGCTTTATCACCCGCCGTTTGGTGCAGAACACTTCCGCTGTGAAGAGGAGTGGGGCTACGTGTTCTGCCCCAGCCGTCTGGAAAGCCTCAAGCGGCAGGACCTGCTGATTGAAGCCGCCCGCCACCTGAAAAGCCCGGCGCGCATCATCATTGCCGGGGAAGGCGGCCAGCGCGAGCGCTATCAGCAGTTGATCCAGCGCCACGGCCTGCAACAAACGGTCAAACTGGTCGGGCGCTTTACGGAAGCGGAAAAGCTCGCCTGGTACGCCCACTCGCTGGCGGTGTTCTTCGGCCCCTTCGATGAAGACTACGGCTACATTACCCTGGAAGCCATGCTCTCCGCCAAGCCGGTGATTACCTGCCGCGACAGCGGCGGCCCGCTGGAGTTTGTCGAACACGAAGAGACCGGCTGGGTGGTGGAGCCCGACCCGCTGGAGATCGCCGCCGCCATCGATGCCGCCTGGGAAAACCGCGCCCGCACGGCGGAAATGGGCCGTGCCGGGTATGCGGCTTACCACCGCGCTGGCATTAGCTGGCAACAAGTGGTCAGCACGCTACTGGGCGAGGGGGGCGGGGCATGAAGATCGCCCTTATCGCCCCTAGCGGTGTGCCGTTCGCCGTCGGGGGTGCAGAAAAGCTCTGGTGGGGCCTATTGCACCACACCAACCAGCTCAGCGACCACCAGATGGAGCTGATCAAACTGCCCTCCGCGGAGCGCAACTTTGCCGAGCTGATCGCCAGTTACCAGCGCTTTAGCGAGCTGGACGTGAGCCATTTCGACCGGGTGATTTCCACCAAGTATCCCGCCTGGATGGTTGCCCATCCGGACCACCATCTCTATTTGCAGCACACCTTGCGCGGGCTTTACGACACCTACCCATGGCCCGAACTGGCCGCCGCCGACCCTTTTACGCCAAAGTCCTGGCCCGGCGAAAAAGGCCAGAAGGCGATTCGCCTGCTGCGTTACCACCCGGAACTCACGCGCCTGCGCCGCCTGCTGGCCGCCACGCCAGAACGCGCTCAACTGCCTGAGCTGTTCGCCTGCCTCAAGCGGCTGATGCACGGGCCGTGGCTGCCCCAGGCCGCCAGGGAAGGGCTGTTTGCGTTTCCTGGCCCGATCAGCCGCGCAGTGATTCATCACCTGGACCGCATTGCCACCGCGCCTAGCGAGATCACCGCTTACCACGCGATATCCCTTAACGTGACTAGGCGGGCCGACTACTTCCCCCAAGAAGCGGCGGTGAAGGTGATTCATCACCCGTCAGACCTGCCGCCCCCGGCGGATTTTCCCGTTAAGGTGGAAAGCGACGACTCGGCGGCGCAGGATTACCTGTTTACCGTCAGCCGCCTGGATGGCCCTAAACGGCTCGACCTGCTGGTGCGCGCTTTTCTACTCACCGACGTAGCACTGGAACTGCGCATCGCCGGTACCGGCCCCATGGAGGCCGAGCTGAAGGCTCTGGCCGCCGACGACCCACGCATTCGCTTTCTCGGCTTTGTGCGCGACAGCGATGTGGCCGCCCAGTATCAAGACGCCCTGGCGGTGCCGTTTCTACCCTATGACGAAGATTACGGCCTGATCACCGTGGAGGCGATGAGCGCCGGTAAACCGGTGATCACCACCAGCGATGCCGGTGGCGTCAACGAGTTTGTACGCCACGGCGAGACCGGCTGGTGCGTAGCACCCACCCCCGAGGCGCTGGCCAAAGTCATTACCCAGGCCGCGGAAGACCGCCCGGCCACCCGTGCCATGGGCGAGCACGCCCGCCGTGCCGTGGCCCACGTCACCTGGCCCGACACCGTGCGCGAGTTGATCACCCATCCCGGCCAGCCCAGTACCACCTCACTTGAGCGCTTTCCTGTCGTGACGCCCGACGTAGCTAAGCCAGATATAGCGACGCCCGACGGTGATGCCCAGGGCGGCGGGGCAGGCGCCCACTGGCTGGTACTCAATACCTACCCGGTGTACCCGCCCATGGGCGGCGGTCAGAGCCGCATGTTCCACTTCTACCGCCATGTGGCTTCCGAGCTGGGTATCCGCGTCACGCTGCTGGTGCTCGCGCCCCCCGCCAGCCATGCCGCGGAAAGCCAGGAGCAGTGCCGCGAAATCGCCCCCGGCCTGTTTGAGCACCGGGTGCCGCTCAGTCGCAGCCAGGCACGCCAGCAGCAAAGCCTGCAGGCTGCCATGGGCGTACCGGTGGACGACATTGCCGCCATTCAAGGCTGGCGCGAGAACCCGCGCTTTATCGAACTGCTGCGCCACTACGCCGAGACCGCCACCCAGGGGGTATGCGCCCACCCGTATCTGGTGCATGCGCTGCGTGAACACCTGGACGTTACGTGGTGGTACGAAGCCCACAACGTGGAAACCGACCTCAAGCGCGCCATTCTGGCCAAGCCACTAGCGCAAGAAGACCCGCAGGCGCTGCAGGCCATGGCCGAGGTGGAAAACGCCGAACGCCTTGCCTGTGAAGAGAGCCAGCAGGTGCTGGCCTGCGCCGAAGGCGATCTGGTCACCTTCCGTGAACGTTACGGCCTGCCCGCCGAGAAAGGCTGCGTGGTGCCTAACTGCGCCGATTTAAGCGCACTGCCGTTTATTGATATGGCCACCCGCCACAAGTGGCAGGCGCGCCTGCAGCAGCACCGCCCGGTAGCGCTGTTTCTGGGCAGTTGGCACGGCCCCAATTTGGAAGCCGCCGAGTTCATTTGCCACCAGCTGGCCCCGGCCTGCCCGGACGTGGTGTTCTATTTAGCCGGTAGCCTGTGCGACCACCCGGACTTTCGCTACCTGCCGCCCAGCAATGTGCGCACGTTGGGGCGGGTGAGTAACGCGGAGCTGAGGGTGCTGCTGGCCAGTGTCGATGTGGCGCTGAACCCGATGTTCTCCGGCTCGGGTAGCAACCTGAAAATGCTCGACTACACTGCCAGTGGCGTGCCGGTATTGACCACGCCGTTTGGCAACCGCGGGTTGGATTTTACCCCGCAGCAAGTGTGGCTGGCGGAAAAAGATGAATGGCCCGCCGCCCTGAAAGCGCTGCTGGCAAGCGAGCCGGAAGCGCGGCAGGCGAAAGTAGCTGATGCACGTCAACGAACTGCGAACTGCTTTGACTGGTCGGTGGCCGTGCATCGCATCGCTAATTGCGACATTCAGGTTTAGCGACTATGATGCGTTCATGCGTTTGTGAACACAGTTCGAAAACTTATTAAGCAGCGGGTTAAATGAAAGAGCATCAGCGCTTATAAGGCTATATTACTGGTTCATGACGCCGCTTAGCGTGGCATACTCCTAAGATATGTTACGCTATGTCGTCTAAGGTAATTTGCGTAAAACATAAGGCACTATCATTGACTTGTCATGATTCTGCCCTATACATTAACCGCGTAGCCTAGTGCGAAGGAGGTAAGATGAGCAAAGGAACCCCCACTCATTGTATCCACCCCGCTGAATCAACAGGGCAACGCATAAGCTTCACCTTGAGCGCTCAAGGTAATGAAAGGCCCGTCACAACTGTTTGTGGCGGCCACTGTAAAGCAAGGAGACTATAGTCCCATGGCAACACAAGAAAATCTCAATCGTGTACAAGAACTTTATGTCGCCTATTACGGCCGTCCTGCTGATTCCGAAGGTCAGGAATACTGGGCAGACCGTCTAGAAGCAGAAGGCGAAGGCGCTATCATCAACGCCTTTGGCAACTCTGAAGAGTATGCCGCTCTTGCTGAAGGCCAAGGCAACGCTACACTGGTAAACGAAATTTACCTGCAAGCGTTTGATCGTGACGCTGATCCGGAAGGCCTGGCTTACTACACCGGCGTTCTGGCTAGCGGTGAAAAAACCTTGGCTGAAATCGCGCTAACCATCACCAACGCTGCGCAAGGCATCGATCGGCAAACCTTCAACGCTCGCGTTGAAGCTGCCGCTGCTTACACTACCGAGTTTGGCGCTGCTGAAGACTACGATCTGGAAGCTGCTAAAGCTGCCATCGAAGAAGCTAAGCCGGGTGTAGATGCTTCAGCGCTCACTGAAGCACTGGAAACTTACCAAGCTGCAGTAACAGCTAAGTCTGAATTCTTGGAAGAAACCGCTGAAGTTGAAGCAGTAGCTGATGAAATTGTTGCTGCCGGTGATGAGCCTACTGAAGAAGAGATCGAAACTGCTGTTGGTGAAGCAGTTGATACTTCCCTGGCTACTCTTGACGGTGCTAACACCTCCAAGTACACCAGCTATGACCTGACTACCGCTTCTCCAGAAGCTCTGGCTCAGATGATCTCCGACATTGAAGCAGATCTGGCTAAAGAGGTTCAGGATGCGCGTGACGAAATCGCCGATTCTGATATCTCTGGCCTGCAGACTGCCTTGAATGCACTGGTTTCCGCCCAAGGCCGTTACGTGTCAGCGGTTGACGAAGAAGAAGAAGCTGATCTTGATGCGCAGGGTGAGCTGGCCAAGGTCATTGCTCGCAATGCCCCGACGCTTGATAATGCTGACTTCTTGGTTGCCGATGGTGACTTCAGCGATTTAGCAGAAGATGACGTTGTAGCAACTACTGATGGTGCAGTTGCAGCTGGTGACGGCTCTAACGTTCTCATCGCAGTTGGCGCGAATGGTCAGTTGGTTGCGGGTGACGGCGCTGATGGCGTGGATGGCTTTGCCGCTCTGCTATCTTCTGCTCAGGCATACGTTGATGCTAATGTTCTGCTCGAAGGCCGTGAAGAGTCGCTTGTAGAAGCTGCGAACCGCGTCGTTGATACTGAGTCTGGTACTGATGGTACTGGTACCTTTGCTGTAGCAGCTGATGTGTTGGATGCTGACAACGACATCGATACTACAGTATTCAATACAGACGCTCCGCTTGCTGAAGACTTCCTCGCAGCCATGCAGAATGAAAATGCTTTCGCCTCTGCTCTGGAAGAGTATCAGGCTGTTAAGCAGTTGGCCGATACCCAAGAAGGTCTGAACGACGAGCTGGAAGCCTCTGTTGACGCTATCGAAGAGCTTGGCTATGAGCTCGGTGATGACGTAGGTACCGAAGCCAGCGATCTGTTCGTCTTCACTGGGGATGAAATGGAAGTCGACCTGTTTAATGAAGCAGGCGACGATCTGCTGTTCATCGGCACTGATTTTGAGCTTGGTGCAGACATCGAGAACGGCAATGACGCTGCACTGGAAATCTTCTTCACTCAGCAAGGTGATGACACTGTTATCTCCGTAGAAGAAGTAGCTTTCGGTTCTAACGCCTCTACTCCAGAAGTGGTAGAAATCACTCTGGCAGGTGTGAACGCTGAAGACCTAAGCTTCAATGACGGTTACGTTGCCGTTGCCTAAGCTCATCTGAACTAGGTCATAGGGGGAGGGCAACTTCCCCCTTGTTCCTTTGAAGTCATCGGGTGGTGAGGTACAGGCCGCCTGATGCAGTAAGCGCTAAACCGCTTACTTGCCCAAAAAAAGTAACACCAAAACCCCTGGCCTTGGCTGGGGGTTTTTATTGGCTGCTATTTGAGTAAAGGGATAATTGATACGCGCTTGAGAAAACCATTCGCGGTGGAGTGTAGGCCCGTTATTTTCTCAGTAGGTATCATCCATACCGCACGACGTTGTGAGCTTTCTCTTATGAATTTGTAAGCCATATCGCCAAAATGGGTAAGCAATAGCTTACAAAATGGTAGGGTAAAGAGGTTCTTTCCGGTGGTTGCTAGGGTGAACCTGGATTCGCCCCGGAAAACGGGGGAAGTATCTTTTATTGTGATGAGGAGTTGAGCGTTGATGTCGATGATTAAGGTAAGCACCGTGTTGTTGTTAACCACCATACTAAGCGGCTGTGTGCCGTTCGTGCCGATTATTTGAGCTGTATTTCAAACCGCATTTTACCCAACATGCCTTAACTCCACCCCGCAGCGGGGTTTTCTATGCCGGTTATCTCGCCAGCGTGCGTAAGCCATCGCTGACGATGTTGTCAGCTATTTCGCAAAAGCGTGTAAGAGATGGCTTACAAAAAAGCAAAGAAAGCGCTCTGGTGGGGCGAAGTGAGGCAGTGACCTTCCTAAGCGCCCGATGTGCTGCGCTGCTTGAGAGCGGGGTAATAGTCACTAGACGGTGCGTGCATGTGACTTGTCTACGCCAGGGGTCACACTAAGCGGTTGTGAGCTTCCCTGGGCGCGTAGGCGCTTTATTCTCTAATACGGCCAAAATAACTTACAAGCAAGATGACTGTTTCTGAAACTCCTCATCGTCATCACCATAGCGGTTAGGTGTCGTAAAGGATAAATTTTCCTGAGACACCGCTATTCTGTCGGCCATCATCATAGCTTTACCCGCTAAGGTGCTATCGAGTGCTTCCAGGCGTTCAGCCAAGCCCTCCATGCTGACTTGGTATACATCGAGGGGTTGGCCTAGATGCTCTATGCGGCGAGCAACAAGGGCATCAGCACGGGTCAATAGCGCTACTAGGGCATGGGTGCGTTCAATTTCTTGCTGCAGCTTTCTAAGGCGCAGCATGACATCACATAGATACTCTGTCGGTTCCCCTGTGTTGTTAAACATGCGATAGCCCGAATTATTAGACCAATGGGAAGTATTAGGCTCGACCCATACGGCGTCATAGACAATCGGCTTACCCTCGCTGTCTATCCCCAGGCTTTCCGTGACGAGGGAGAAGGGATAATTCTGCCATAGATGCGGCGTATGCCCCGCAAACGGGTCGTGGGTCTCGGTGGGCGTTACCAGCGCTAGGGGTAACTTCCCAGGCTGCCTAGGGATCACTATGGGTAGCGCATCGGCCAGCGGCATAATGTCAGCAGCGACAAGCTCTATCAGCGAAAAGGTAGCCGCGTGGGAGCGGTTGTCGATGGGGGAGAAACGCTGGTAGAAATGCTGTCGTGCGCTAATAAACATGAGGGAATCCTTGATAGGTGAGTAGCGCTTCAAAGCCTGAGCGCTAAGGCGTTACGTTAGCGCTAGGATACACTGTCCCGCTGGGTTCGGCGCTCTCGCAGGTTAAGCCTATTCAGGCGAAGCAGCCTTAAATCAGGTAACGCTTTCATGATTTCCTTCTCCCGCGTGGTCAGTAGCGACTCATAGACAGGGCGTGTGTCGTCGCTAAGTTCTTTCTCGTCACAGGGTCCTATAAGGGCCTCAAAGCAGCATCGCTGGCAGAGTTCGTCGGCTAGCGTGGTTAATAAGGCCTCTATGAGACGGTTACGGGCACCTTCTTTTTGATGATACGCCGCTTTCATATTTTTTAGGGCTTGCTTGTGTTCCTGCTCCGCTTTGCGCACTTGTTGATTAGCGCGCTCTTCGACACGTGCTGCATCGCTAATGACTTCTCGCAGGGTTTGTGCCTGCGACTGTTGCCGCCCCTTCGCCATTGCCGCTAAGTCTGCCACGACTTGCTGAGGTAGTTGAAAAGAGAGCTGTTGACCGTTTTTTTCCCGGTACTGTTTTTGACGCCACGAATGACGCATTTTTCTAAGTACTTCCCGAAAGCTAGGGTCGTGCGTGTGGGCGTGTAAGCGGGTGGCTAACCAGTCGTCATCAAACGGGATATCTATCTTGTATGTGAGCCGATGCGACTGCTCCCGTTTCGCTAAGTAAAGCTTAATCCATTCTTCCTGTTCGCGATTGCCTGAGTCAATCCAGGCGGTCAGTGACTCGCTCATTGCGTGTGCCTTAAGGGTGGCGATAAGAAACGGCCATCAAGCAAGTGGCGGCCAATGACGGATCATTATAGTGGTCATCCAAACTGGACAATACCTGTGATTATACTTGTGATGTTACCTGTGATTATGCCTGAAGGGATAAGTGGGTAATACATGTGATGTTGCATGTGATCATACCTGTGATATTTCCCCTGTTATATAGGGTGCTACGCGTACTTAAATGTTATTTATTCAGGTATACTGCGCGCTATGGAAACGCGCTTACTCTTTTATCAAGACAAACATTTATCCCCTGAAACGCGCTGGATGCTGTTGAAATGGTCGCAATTTTTTGGCTTAGACGTCAGTGTCACGCTTCCATTCCGCGAGCTTTTCCAGCCACTCGGGATGACTCAGCGGCAGGGCAATCGCTCGCTAAAAGAGCTTAAGGAAGCTGGGTGGGTAACCACGTCACCGGTGAAGAAAGGGCGTGGGCGCCCGCTAACCGAGTACCATATTGACGCGTCCTTACCTCTTCAGTTATCGCGTGTTTTGGTACCCGCTATGCCACACCGGCCGGAAGTCGAACGGTTACTGGCGATCTACGCAGCGGGGGCACTCTCCCTCTCACCTGGCGCTAATGCACAAGCGAATGACTATGCATCCCCGGCGACTCGTTGGTTAATGGCCGTCCTATGGGCGCATGCTGTGTGGCCGGGCATCGTGAACAACCTGAGTTATGGGCGCTTGCGGTCATTAACCGGTATGAGCGCGAGCGGTCTCAAAAGCCAGTTAAAGGGCCTCAAGGCCAGTGGTCTAGTGACACAACCTCAGAGAGGTACCTCAGGCAACGCGTTGGGTAAAAAAATGCCTTCCGTGTTTGTGCTTGATCTCACTCATCCTCGCTGGGGTCTGGGTGATCGTTTGAAAGTGGAGCTGTTATTACTGCCACCCGAGAAGAAAAAAAGTGGCCTAATAGACAGCTGCGTCGATGCGCTCTTTGTGGCGGCCACCCTTATTAATGACGCAACTATAACGCCCGAGGACGCAACCATGTTTCGCCATGCTAGGGCCTTGTTGCCCAGCCTGCGCTATGTTGAGCCGGTCGCTGACTTACTCGTACAACACTACGATCCACCTACCGTGCGGTGGTTGTGTGACCGCCTACCGTACTATGCGCTTCAGCTGCTATCCCACGAATGGGACTCCCTTAACCAATCCCCCCTTACCCCTACTCAGCTGGCTGAACAGTTGCTCGACACCATCAAGCAGGATTTTCAGGACGTCTTTATTTGGCCCGAACAAGGGGATCGGGATAACGAGACGAATGAACGCGCTGCAAACGCGCCTGCCGGGAAAGCTTTCGACGATACTCCCCAACGCGACGACGTCGTTGATGGCTCGCCAGCGATGCTGTTGATCTTTGCCTTGGCGCATCACTTAGCCTTGAAGCTAAAAAAGATGCTTGAGAACGCAATGCATGGAAAAGAAAACGGCCACCTCACTAATCTACGCTTTTGCCTGGTACCCATTGAGTATAAGCAGCAACAATATTGGTGCCTTAGAGGCTTTCTTCCCCGTACCTCCCGCGAGTTATCGCCCATTAAAGCAAGCGGTCGCCTCAATGAAGTCGGCTGTGACCTGGCAGGCTGGTTGTATACCCGCCTGTTGCCCCAGGCAGCTCCTTGTCAGACAGGTGAGGAGCATGCCAGTGAAAGTGCCGAGGGGACGAGCATCAAGAAGCCCCTCACATCGCTTCAGCAAAAGATACCGCCATTTTCCCTTACTTGAGTCGTCGATATCTTTTGCCAAAGCACGTCGATAAGTGCCGCTTAAAAACGGCTACTACCGAACACATGGCCGTCGGGTGCCTTGGAGTACGCTTTACATAAATAGCTGGCTGCGTAGAACACCGACGCCAGTACCTGGGGATCGTCATGACGTAGACAGTATTCGACTGGCTTTTGGGTGATGGGATGCAGGCAAACCTCCACTCGACCTTTCATATGCTCTAGTGGCCACTCAATCGCTCGTGCCCAGGAGCGCACCACCCGATGCGCGAGATTGTTACGATAGTAGCCCCCCTCTGGGGAAGGGGTGTAATTGCCCACCTTGAAAATCGCATCGTAATTAAGCAGTAGCAGTAAGTGATAATGATGAGTCGCACTGCTTGTCTGTTCACGCGCCCACAAATAACGCAGACAAGGCCGGTATCTTCCACTGGCCGCTACCAGCTCACGCTTTAAGTAACGCCAGAAGTTCATGAGTAGGACGTTATTATGATCCAAGGCGGCCGCCGGGTACCCCTTGGGGAAGTGCAGATCAAAGCGGCAAACGAAGGTGCGCCGTTGACCGTTCATGGCTTGTTGGAGGACATAGAGCGAACGGTTCAGGTGCTGCGCAATCAAGGGGCCATTCGGATGGTGGTAATTAGGCATGCCCCGGTAGGCCTTGCCGTAGTGGCATTTCCAGTGAGGATTGTCGGGATGGCGTTTAGGGAAGTGGTCGAATTGCGGATGTGCATACATAACAGAGTCCAGTCGTTATCGTCTGACACCCACGCAGGAGTCACCCCTCGCCGCTCAGGGCAGGGTTTCTCGGTGACGGGTATCGAATCGGTTCAGTTCAGGTGAGGGAGCGCGCACCGGCCCGTTGGTGGCGGTGTCGCTTAACGTGTGCTTCCGTTGACGAACAGAGAGTGCATAACCTCGGTTGCCACGAGAGGGGTTTATCGTGTGCCTGCAACGGGCTGGCTTCCTTTGGGCCAGCCCTGGTGTCTATCGGAGGGTATTCAAAGCGAATGCCGTTATGGCAGCGAGGAGAATGAAGTGCCGCTGATCCTGCTACCTCTTGCGTGCTCTTTGATGACGTAATGGTTTTATTGAACGATACATAATACTAATACCGTACCAAAAGCAGGGTTTTCAAAGGGGTTGAACACCGTACCAGCTCACTCGGCAAGGGCCCTTGGCAGCGAAGCCCCGTGAGTGAATCGGCTGTCATAAAATTACATTATTATCAGCAAGATAAACGGTGAACCATGAAGGCTCGGTAAGTGGTCACAATATACGGCTGAGCCGTAAAAAGTTTCAGATCTATATCACTAAGGGGATAGCACCCCGCTATCGATGTGTGTCAACGCATAGTTAGGAGAAGCAAATGACACGATGCCCTTATTGCGGTGCCACGCCGCTATCCCCGCCGTCCTTGCAGGCGCGTCACCGTGCCAGCCAAACCGGTGCGCAGATTGGTGCCACGCTCGGGGCGGTGAAAGGCCGAACCGGCATGGCCATCGGCAGTCTGGCCGGTGCCGTGATCGGTGGCCTGCTCGCCGCTCAGCGCTGGTGGCCGGTGGCCGATGGGTACTGCCATGCTTGTCATCAGCCCATCCCCCGTGAGCCCGAGGCGTCCAACGCCAAAGGTTAAGCCTTACCCCGTCCTTTCCTCGTTCATGGCCTAGCCCGCTGTCGCTTGGCGCGAGCGGCATTGCCGTGGGCGTTATTCAGGAGCATTACCATGTCTCAACACGTTCAACCCCCAACGACACTATCCGCTTTGCCACTGCCTGCTAACGCCTCGATCTTGTCGATCAGCCCAGCCATTGAGCCGTGGGGGATGCCACTGACCAAGCGCGAGACGCGCAGCCAGCGGCCTACACCCCCTCCACGGCGCTATCGTGAGCAAGCCCGGCGCTTGGTCGATACCCGCGCCCTGGATCGTCAAGCGTGGCTGTCCATTCGACAAAGCGGCATTGGTAGTAGTGATGCCGCTGCGGCGGTAGGGCTGCATCCGTATAAATCCCAGCTGGAACTGTGGATGGACAAGACCGGACGGCAGTTCGATACCAAGGAACCCAGCCGAGACGAGCAGTTGACCAGCCCATTGCATTGGGGCCAGGTACTTGAACCCATCGTGGCAGAGCACTACGCCCAGCACACCGGCTACCGGGTGCAGCGAGTCAACGCGATTCTGCAACACGTCGACCACCCCTGGATGCTCGCTAACCTGGATCGTGAGATTGTCGGCAATGACGGTGTGCAGATACTGGAGTGTAAGACTGCCGGGATTTACGGGGCCAAGCTATGGAAGGAGGGTGTGCCCGAGTACGTGCAGCTACAGGTGATGCACCAGTTAGCGGTGACCGGGCAACAGGCCGCTGACGTGGCCGTGCTGTTGGGGGGCCATGAGCTACAGATCCATCGTATCGAACGCGACGAGGCGATGATTGAACAGTTAATCGCGTTGGAACGGCACTTCTGGAACTACGTGGAGAGTGACACGCCACCGCCTGCCGATGGCAGTGACTCAGCCGATCAAGCCCTGCGAGCGCTGTTTCCCCAAGACGATGGCGAGACCATCGATTTGTGCCACGACGTAGGGTTAAGCCAAGCCTTTGCCGATCTACAACGGGTACGGCACACCCTGGACGCTGCCAAGAAAGAAGAAGCCAAACTCAAACATAAACTCCAGCAAGCCATGGGCACCGCCACACTGGCGACCTTTCCCAGCGGCGTGCTGAGTTGGAAGCAGACCAAACCGGTCAATCGGCTGGATACCAAGACGCTGCAAAAGGAACACCCGGCCTTGTGCGCCGCTTACCTTCACGCGCATCCCGGTACACGGCGGTTGGTGGTGCGTTAGTCGCAGTCAACAACCATCGTCAGTCGCGCCACACAGCGCCGCTGTGCGCGGTTGCCGTACCAACCCACACCTAAGCTGCCTTATTCAAACAAACGCCTCAGCGCGGCTCTCCGGCCGCCTGGGGCGTTGTGCGTTATGGGGCAGCGATTCTAATTCACCCTTGAGGTCGTAAGGAGATTCCCATGCTCAAAGGCTTAGCCATTACCCCGCCCATTCTGGGGCGGATCACCATCGGCAAACTCGTCGAGAACAACGGCAAGCGCCTGCCGCAAAAAGACGACCAATTCACCATTACGTCCCAACTCCAGACCAAGGAGGGCTGGATACGTCACCCGTTAGATGAGCAGCTACGTAGTGCCCAGGAGGGCAAGCTCAGGACGATTCCTATCCGGCTACTGTTCAGTGATCCCGACCTTAACCTGCGCGCCGAGTACGCGCTGTTTGATCGGCAAACGGCCAGACCGCTGTGCGTCGGCGACGGCGAGCAGTGCAAACGGCGTACCCAGGACGGCATGGTGTCTCTCGACTGTCCTTCCCCGGATGGCTGCCCGTTGGCCCAGGGCGGTGCCTGCAAGCCCTACGGGCGGCTGAACGTGTTAATTGGTGATGACGACCCGCTGGGCAGTTTTATCTTCCGCACCACCGGCTTCAACTCGATCCGTACGTTGGCCGCGAGGCTCGCCTACTTCAAGGCGATCTCGGGTAACCGGCTGGCCTGTATGCCGTTGGAGCTAAGGCTACGCGGTAAATCCACCCGCCAGAGCCGAGGCACGGCGATCTTCTACGTGGATATCACCTTGAGGGAAGGCTGGACGCTGGAAGCGACGCTAGCCGAGGCGCAACGCCTGGACGAGTTTCATCACTCCACGGGGTTTGATCAGAAAGCCCTCGATAAGGCCGCCAAGGCAGGCTTTGCCAATGGGGCCTTTGAAGACAGCGCAGAGGACTCCGCCGATGTGGTCGAAGAGTTTTATCCCGATGCCCCCGAGCATCCGCCGGGCAGGCAGGAACCCAATGCCCCGGTGACCCTGGCTGACAAACTGCAAGCCAAAAGCCAGCAGCATGGCAAGCCAGAGCCATCAGAACCGGAAAGTACCCACCAGGAAGCCGCACCAACTGTCGACCATCCCCCACAGACCTCGTCTCGTCAGGCCAAACGCGCCTGAGCACTTTTCTCGGCTTCCCCCTTAACCAATACCCAACCAAACCTACCGCTGCCTTAACGCTGCCCGCTGCCTGATTGGCGCGGGCCGTTATGCCGTGGTTAACCGATAAGGAAACTCACCATGCGTATTCTTACTCACGACCAACTTCACCGTACTGCCCCAGCGGTGTTTGCCAATCAGCCTGATGAAGCCGTGTCGGATCGCTACGGCTTTGTGCCCACCATCAACGTGGTCGATGCCCTACAGGCCGAGGGCTGGTATCCCGTGCGTGCTCAACAGACCAACGTGCGCCAAGCCGAGCGACGCGACGTAGCGCGGCACATGATCCGTTTCCGGCAAGACCCCGATCGCCAAATGACCGTGGGCGATAGCGTTACCGAACTGGTGCTGACCAACAGCCACGACCGCACGGCGGCCTTTCAGCTCGATCTGGGGCTGTTTCGGCTGGTGTGCCTTAACGGCATGGTCACGCCGGTCGGCGACGTGGGTGGTATTCGCGTGCGTCACGGCAAGCAGATCGTTGACGAGATCCTGGAAGGCTCGATTCAACTCAGCCACCAAGTCCCCCGCATTGCCGAGGGGGTGGAGGCGTTTCAATCCACGTTAATTAGCCGGGGTGAAGCCCAGCTGTTTGCCGAAGCGGCCCTGTCGCTGCGCTATGGCGACGATTGGCAAGCCACTAGCCCTATCCAACCGAGCAATGTCCTCGAAGCGCGACGCAGTGAGGACGCCAACGGCTCGCTGTGGAGTGTGTTCAACCGTACCCAGGAAAACCTCTTCAAGGGCGGCTTACGCGGTCGCTCTCAATCCGGTCGGGCCACCCGTACCCGAGCGATTAACAGCGTGACCGAAGACGTGCGCTTAAATCGTGCGTTATGGAAGCTCACCGAGCGCTTTGCGGAGCTGAAAGGTGCTGATTTAGCAGCATAAATCGCCAAAAGTTTTTCTACGGATTTTTCTACAGAAACGCCCCCCAGGAGACACCATGAACGCACCGCTCAACGCCTCGCTACTCACCAACCCCCAACTGATTGCCGGGGAGGAGCCCGGCACCTACCGCGTCAATGGCGACGTGACTGACGCCCAGCTGTTACACCTGGCCAAGATGATTGCCCAAAAGCGGCTCAGCAAAGGCAATAAACTCGGCAGCCCCGATGAAGTTCATCGCTGCCTGCAAACCCTGCTGCTCGACTACCCCTACGAGGTGTTTGGTACCTTGCTATTAGATACCCAGCACCGACTGATCGCCTTTGATGAGCTGTTCCGGGGCACTATCGACTCAGCCAGCGTCTACCCCCGCGAGGTCATAAAGCACGCCATTGAGCACAACGCCGCCGCTGTCATTCTGGTGCATAACCACCCCAGTGGTGATCCTGAGCCCAGCGATGCCGACCGGCGCATTACCCAGCGGCTTCAGGAAGCACTGGGCTTGGTGGATATTCGTGTCTTGGATCATGTCGTGGTGGGCCATGAAGGCTACACCTCGTTCGCCGAACGGGGGTGGCTGTAAGACCAAAGTCATCACTCGTCCTCATGCTTCCCTGCCTCACGACTGCCCTGACCGGCAGCGTGGGGTTGGGCTGTCTAGGTGGGTTCTCTTTTTTTCTTTATGCAGTGGATAGATAGGATGAGGAAGGGTGCGGTTGAGCGTTTGCCAGCGCGGGCTGTGGTAGCATGAGGCCATTACGACAGGAGTTTCCATGAGCGAGTTACTCGACCCTACCAACGATTACGTTTTCAAGCGGCTGTTCGCCGAAGCACCCGATTTGCTAGTGGATCTGATCAACGATCTTCGCCCGGATCTGCCCGATATTACGTCAGTCGAGATCCTCAATCCCAACATTGAGCCGTCAGAGCTGAACGGAAAGTACATCATTCTCGATGTGCTGGCACGCGATGGCGAAGGCAACTGCTACAATGTTGAGGTGCAGGTGCGCCGTTATGGCGCGTGGCACAAGCGGGGGTTGTTCTACCTGACCCGCACGCTGGGAAGTCAGCTGAGCGCCGGGGAAGATTACCAAGAGCTGCGTGCCTCGGTAGGCCTGCACCTGCTGGACTTCGACCTGTTCACGGATACGGCCGCCGAACGTGAGCAGGCGGTGTGGCGCTTTGAAATGCGCGATGAACGCCAGCCGAATATTTCGCTGGGGAACGTTTTGCAGATGAACCTGATCGAATTGAACAAGGCGGATCGCCTGGGCTTGCCAGAGGGCCCGTTGCGCGCCTGGATCACCTTCTTCAAGCACTGGCAGGAGGAATTGACGATGGCGAATGTCGCCCATGAACCGGTGAAACGTGCGATGAGCCGCATCCGCGAGCTTAGCGCCGATGAAGAAACCCGCCGCCTGGCCTTTGTGCGAGAGCGGGCGCTAAGGGATGAGGTGTCATTGCTGAATGATGCTCGCAGAGAAGGCCGCGAAGAAGTGGCGAGGAACTTGATTTTAATGAACTTATTGGCTGATGATCAAATCGCTGTTGCCTCGGGGTTAACAGAAACCGAAGTTAAGGCACTGCGTGCTGAAGTGAAGCATTGATGGCAATGAGTCGCATCCGAGAGCTTAGCGCCGATGAAGAAACCCGGCGCTTGGCCTTTGTGCGTGAACGGGCACTACGGGATGAGGTGTCGTTGCTGAACGATGCAAAGCGAGAAGGTGAAATGACAGGAGAGCGTCGCGTTCTGCAGCGTCTGCTGAGAAAACGCTTTGGTGAGTTACCCGCGTGGGTAGGTGAAAAGTTGGAGCGGGCTGATACTGGGCAGCTAGAAACCTGGACAGATGAAATACTGACTGTCGATAGCCTTGATGAACTTTTCAAACACTAAGTCTTCCCAAAAAGCGATGAACCGCATCCGCGAACTCAGCGCCGATGAAGAGACCCGCCGCCTGGCTTTTGTGCGTGAACGGGCATTACGGGATGAAGTGTCATTTTTGAATGATGCTCGTCGAGAGGAGGCCAGCGATAACCTCCGCTCTCTTGTCAAGCTCAAGTTTGGTGATGTGCCTCAGTGGGTAGAAAGTCGTGTCGAGCAGGCCAACCACGCCCAACTGAAAGCCTGGATGGATAAGGTGCTGTTTGCTGATAGCTTGGACGAGATGTTCGAGCGATAGCTTCTTCTTGGCAGGAGGAGTTAACGATGTCCAATGTTGCCCATGAACCGGTTAAACGTGCGATGAACCGCATTCGCGAGCTCAGCGCCGATGAAGAGCCCCCCCCCCCCCGCTTGGCGTTTGTGCGGGAACGAGCGTTGCGAGATGAAGTGTCGATGCTGAACGATGCTCGGCGGGAAGACTGAGAAGAAGTGGCAGGTGGCTGAACCTTAAAACAAAAAAGATGTTGCGGCCATCGGTGATATATGTCAGCTCCCTGAGGATAAAGTAGCCTATCTTCGTGCTGACATTCATCCCTGAGTCTTGATAGCTCATTAACCGGTCAAGAAGACTATGAGCCGCGTCACAGAGCTCAAGGCCGACGAAAAAGTCTGCTGCTTGGCATTAACTAAATTCGGATGAATAGGTGAATAACATGTTCCAGAACTGGAAAAAGCTGCCTGTAGAAAATGCACTGATTAAAGAGTTGTCCATGTCTGGGAATGGGAAAGATTGTATTGTTTTTATTCAGACAGAAGAGCCTGAGCAGCAGGTCGTATTTGAAATGAGAGACCCATCGCTAACGATTGATATACAAGGCCATATCGTCGCTAAATCATTTAGTCATGGTGATACTGTTTTGGGTGTGAGTTATCAACCTTTCAATAAAATGCGTTTAGAGCAGGCTGAAATCGCTTACCCAGGCGATGAGGAACAGGAATGGGAGCGTTCATTGAAGCGTTTTGAAGAAGGTCGAGATGATTTCATTGGATACACGATTTTTCACGCACGGATGAAATTGGTAGCCATCTAGCTAACTGGTTCCAGAATTTTTGGCCTCGCTTTCTCATACTTTTCAGCACGCACAAAAAACAAAAAGGCAGCCTCAATGGCTGCCCTTTTTGTATCTTATTGTTTTTATATATTTTTCTTGATTACCCTCTGTTTGATACCCGCTACCCGTTGAATTACCTTGTGTCTCCACTGAAGGCGGAATGGTAGTGAGCGTTGCGGAACGGGTGTTGTGGTAAAATGAAGGCATTAAGACAGGAGTCAGCATGAGCGATCAAGACGATAGCCGCCGGGCTGATCATGACAGTCGTGGAAGATGGCGTTGGAATCCTATTTTGAAGAGTTTCTGGATTTACTGTTCCCGGCGATCAATGAGCAGGTGGACTGGTCAAAGGGCTACAGCTTTCTGGATACAGAGCTTCAGCAGATTACACCTGATGCTGATAGTGGAAGACGCCACGCTGATAAGCTGATCAAGGTCTACGCCAAAGATGGCAGTGAGACTTGGGTGCTGATCCATGTCGAGGTGCAGGGTGAGCCAGAGGACGACTTTGCCAAACGAATGTTTACCTATCAGTACCGGCTGCGGGATCGCTACAACATGGATGTGGTCAGCCTGGCGGTATTGGCAGATACTCGTAAGAACTTCCGGCCCACCACGTTTCACTATGGGCGCTGGGGATGCGAGCTGACGTTTACCTTCCCCATGGCTAAACTGATTGATTGGGAAGATCATTGGTCACAGCTGGAAGCCAGCAATAATGTCTTCGCTCTGGTGGTCATGGCCCAGATTAAGGCTAAGCGAATGAAAGACGGTGCCACACGCAAGGATGTCAAAGTAGCGCTGATCAGGCTGTTGTATGAGCGGGGCTACAACCGCGACCAGGTCGTACAGCTATTTATCATCATCGACTGGATGCTCCAGCTGCCGAGCGCCCTGGAAAACGAATTTGTACAGGCGGTTCATGCCATACAGGAGGAGAAGCACATGCCTTACGTGAATACGATTGAGCGCCTAGCTATTGAGAAAGGCGAGAAGCTAGGTATCGAGAAAGGGCGTCAGGAAACCTTGCAGGAGGCTGAGCATCGTGTTTTGGAAAGCAAGCGCAATGCGGCACGCAAATTGATCGCTCGTACCGAAATGAATGATCAGTTGATTGCAGAAATCGAAGAACTACCGGTTGAAGAAGTCGAAAAGCTCCGTGCCGAGACGCAGCACTGATCCCACCTTCTCCAGTAACCCGCCTGACGCACAAAAAAGGGCAGCCACCAACCGGGGCTGCCCTTATCGTCTCTGCCTATTTTTTTGTTGCCTTCCTAATCGACGCCATACCCTAATGCGTTGCCTACGTTGTCCCCGGCGAGTCCCCCGAGGGTGCCGGGAGCGGCGGGCTGTGGGTAATCGCCGCCGTTCGGGGTGGCCGTGTAGGTCGACCTTCAATGGCTTTAGCTAATGGCAGCGAAGCCAGTATTGGCACGCTGTTCATTGCCGTGCTGGCCGCTTCCAGCAGTGTTTCCTGACTCAAGTGCGCATAGCGCTGCGTGGTGCGGATCTGGGTGTGGCCCAGGATCTTTTGCACCTCATAGATCGACCGTCCCCCATTTACCAAGAAGCTGGCAAAGCTGTGACGCAAATCGTGAATGCGCAGGTCAGCCAGTCCCGCCCGCTTTCTGACGGTGTCCCAGGCGTAGTGAATGCTTGTATAGGGCTCTTTTGTCTGCGGATTGGCGAACGAATAGGGGCAACCTTCGATACGCGGCATGTTCTCGATCAGTTGGATCGCTGAATCGGACAATGGCACGTAGCGGGTCTTACCGCTCTTGTTGAACTCAATCGTCCACACCCGCGCCTGTGTATCGAAGTCCTTCCACTGGGCGTTCAGCACTTCGCTCAATCGGGCACCAGTCAGTAGCAGCATGGTCACAATCGCCCTTAACTGGGGCGCTTTCGTGGTTTCCAATGCCTCAAACAGCTGTTTAGCCTCTTCCTCGGTCAGATAACGCTCTCGCTTGTTGTTTTCCTTATAACGACGCACGTTCTTGAGCGGATTTGCGGTCAATCCTGTCTCCCACCGGATCGCCAGATGAAACACCGTGTTAAGCATGTCGTATACGCGGTTGGTGCTCGCAGGTTTGTGGGTTAAACGGTGATCGGCGAACAGCTTGA
Source organism: Halomonas sp. NYA30 (assembly GCF_976980765.1). Lineage (NCBI taxonomy): Bacteria > Pseudomonadati > Pseudomonadota > Gammaproteobacteria > Oceanospirillales > Halomonadaceae > Halomonas > Halomonas sp. NYA30. Next base: position 1,495,070 of record NZ_OZ334477.1, read on the forward strand.
TCGCCCGCTGTTGGGTTATCTCATCCAGGTGCAGATGACCCCAGTTAGGTAGCACATGGGCGCGCAACAGTATCTGATCGGTCTCCCAGGAGCGTTTATGACTACGAATGTAGGGCATGTAGGTCTCATTAATGAACACTGATAGCGTCGGGATCGCTTTCATCGCCGCCTTGCGGTCAAAGGGATCGTTTCCTTTCGCAATGTCACTTAAGTGACCTCGGGCAAGCTCTCTGGCCTCCGCTAGCGACAGCACTGAGGCCAAGGCCAGCTTTTTCTCCCTCATACGCCCATGATCGGTGGCATAGCGTAGATACCAGGTCTTTTGACCTGAATAGAGCACCTTTAGCAGCAGTCCTGTGACTTTCAGATCGAAATAGTCGACCTTTTTCTTGCCCTTTGGGCACAGGTTGCTACGATCCACAAAGACTTGGGTTAGGTTCTGCGACGGCATGAGCGGTTCCTCTCTACTTGGCTAAATATCGTACTAATAATGCGAGTACGCTATCAGTGATAGCGAATGCGTACTTTATAGCTTCAGAACCGTGAGGTGTAAACCCTAATGGAAGAAAAAAACCGTTTTGCGCTCGCCATGCGCATGGGCCGGGCTGCCCTCGGCATGAGTCAGCAGGAATTCGCAGATGCGTTAGGTGTGGCTAAATCCACGGTCGCCCGTAACGAAACCCTGGAAATGGCCATGCGGGCCGACACGCTGACCGCCATGATGCGGCTTTTCCGAGAACGGGGGATCGATGTCGACCTATTGGGGGACACTGACAGCCTGACCATTACAGTGACCGCAAAAGGCTTCGCAGCGTTGGAAGAACGTCGAATGGAGAAAGGCAAGGACAAGTAGATGGGGAGAAGAAACTGAGAAGTGGCCCGAGGCCGCACCAATGCTTGTTCTGAAGGTGGTTCAAAATATACGCATCTGCTATCAAAAATAGATATAGCGAAGTAAAAGATCAGAGAGGTCTGAGGGGATTGGTAAAAAGCCTTGTAAATCAATAGGCGGGGGAGATAGGAGAGTCGCAGAGCTCACTGAAGCACTGACTACTCTGTCTGACGCTCAGGCAGCTGAAGCAGAATTCCTCGAAGCTCAAGTCGACAACGAATTGCTTGAAGCTGCTGATCTGGATGAAGAATCCACTCTTCAGGATATTCGTGACGCTGTTGGTAATGCTTACACAGCCACTGCTAACAGTGTAAATGGCGCTCTTGCTCTAGTTGATAATGATGAGGGCAATGCAGGCGATTTCAATGATGCTGGCTTCAATGGTCGCAGTGCCACTGTTCAGGATTCGTTAATCGCTTCTGGCGTTGAGCAAGCTGAGAAAGTGGTTGATGATGCTGAAGATGAAGTGGCTAACGGAGTACTTGGTGCTTTAAGCACTCTAGAGACCCGTACTACCACCCTTGAAAATGCTATCGAAGCTGAAGCATCAGCTGAAGCTACTTTTGATGGAGAGCTGGCCCGTTTTAATGCGGTCAACAATCTGACTGCTGAAGCTGACGGTAGCGCTACACCTTTAACACTTGATGCTACCAATGCTAACTTGTTAGCCAATGGCGACGCTCTGCAGATCGGCGGTAATGATTTTGCCGAATTGGTCAATGGTAAGTGGACACTTGTAGATACCTTTGACTTCGATGCAGTAAGCGGCGTTGATAGTGCTGACGATCTAAATGGTTTGGGCGCTGTTGTTGAAGCTGGTAATACATGGGCCTCAACAACTCAAGCTGCTACTAATGCACAAGAGTCTGTGAATTCTGCTATCGAAAGGGTTGTTCAGCTTGAGCAGGGCAATGAATTAGCTGTTGCTGACCAAGTTGATGATTTTGATGGTACTGCTGAAGCAGGCGCCGAAGCCGAAGTAACTGTTGATCTTGCAACTCCTGGAGCAACGGATGCACAAGCTGTACTTGATGCCCGTACAGTACTCAACGATCTGAACGAAGCTATCGTAGAGTTTGAGGCTGCTCGTGCTCTGGACGCTGAAGCAGAAGATTTCGCTGATGCGATTACTGATGCGCAAGATGCGATCACTGACTCTGAGGAAGACGGCGGTCTAGGTGTTGATCTCTTGACTGAAGCTGACGACCTTACTTTTGCTGATGACACAGCGACAGAAGTAGCCTTCAGTGGTGGTGATGAAATCTATCTATTCAATGCAGAAAACGCTCAAGACGCTGATGGCGACGAAGTGGGTCTTAATGTTACCGGTTTTGCCGATGCTGGCGAAGATCGCATCTTCTTCGGCGAAGGCTACGATCTGGTTCAGATTCCGGAAGGCGACGACATCAATGACAATGTTGGTGACTCTGCTGCACTGGAAATTCTGTGGAGCGAAGACAACACTGGGCTGACGCTGTACGTCGAAACCGAAGCCTTTGCTGGTAACGGCTCTAGCCAGAGCGACGTAACTGAAGTCTTCCTGGCCGGTGTTAGCTCTGACGACATCAACTTCTCTGGTGGTTACCTGACCGCTGGCGAACCTGCCTAAGCTCTTTTGAGCTTTTGATACAGGGGGAGGGCTACCTCCCCCTTGCTCCTTTGAAGACATCGGGTGGTTCAGTGCAGGCCGCCTGATGCAGTAAGCGCTAAGATGCTTACTTGCTCAAATGAAGAACGATCTAACCCCTGGCCTCGGCTGGGGGTTTTTATTGGCTGCTATTTGAGTAATAGGGTAATCGATGCACGATTGGGGAAATCAGTAGTGGGGGATAGGTTCAGCGTTGCCCAAGAAGGCGTCACCCCGTTCGCACGGCATTGTCAGCTTTCTCTTATGGATTTGTAAGCTCTATCGTATCGCTAGGTAAGCAATAGCTCACAAAATGGTCGCATAAAGAGGTTCTTTCCGGTGGCGGCTAGGGGGATCCTGGAGCCTCCCGAAAAGCGGGGAGAGTAGCTTTGATTGTGATGAAGAGGTGAGGTTTGATGTCGATTTTAAATTACGTTGAGTGCCATGTGGTTGATAGCCGCCATGCTAGGCGGCTATGTGCCGTTTGGGCTGATTATTTGGGCGCCTTAGCTCCCCCTTAGCTGCGTAGGCCAAGGATGGTGTCGAAGAGGCTTGAGGCGGTATCAATCACGCGGGCGTTGGCTTGGTAAAACTGCTGGTAACGTATCAGGTTCGCGGCTTCTTCATCCAGGTTAACGCCCGACTCGGACTGTTGTACGGCGCGCAGCTGGTCGGTTAGTCCTTGGCGGGCTTCAAAATTCACCTGGGTAATATTGGTGCGATTCCCGACATCACTCACTATGGCGCCATAGGCACCGCTAAAGGTGGCGCTTTCCCCCACCGTCGCTTCGCTTTGTAAGTTCTGTAAGGCAAGCGCGTTGCGGTTGTCACCGGGGCCGGTGGAGCCTGATAGGCCCGTAAAAGTAACGCCACTGGTCGTTCCGCTACTGGGCAGCTCGTCAATGGTGAAGCTGAGGATCGTCTCGCCCGTGGCATCATCTTTGATGGTTAGGCGCTCACCAACCGCTAAGGTGTCGCCTGTACCGGCATTCACCGACAGCACATTGTCGATTTCTGTGCCGTCTTCTTTAAAGATGCTGTAAATGCCCTCCGGCGGTGGGGAGGTGGGCACAGAGCCTGCATCCGGCGAAACAAACAGGTTGTTGCTGCTATCCGCACCAAAAAGGCCGAGGCTTAATGCGCCATCATCAGCGGCTTTAATGGCAAAGCTGGGGGGCTGGTACTTGGCATCCATCTGCTTAAACGCCGGGGCAACGTCAATCTCGCTGACTTCAAGCTGGCTCTGCACGCGGCCAATGGGGGTGTTGTCTGGGGTAACCCCGCCTGCCGCCGGTGCCCCTGGCATTTCATCCCAAGTGGCGGTGATGTCGAAGTTACCGTTCCCCGACACCAGTAGGAACACAGGCTCTTTTGTTTCATCAATATGAATGCGTTCCTCTAGGAAACCAAAGTCTGTAATTACGTCATTAGGCTTACTGTCGAATCTGTTGCCGTCGCCGGTGTAGGTAAGCGTCATCCCTCCATAACTTAACGTGGCTCCCTCTGCCAAATCAGCGGAATAGCTGTCCTGACGATTAAGCAGGCTGCCACTACTGTAGGTGGTGCCTTCAGGGAAACCATTAGCTAAGGTAAATATATGGGTTTCGACATCTGCTGGCGAGGTAATGGACTTTCCGTCGCCATTGTTTTGCCAAGTATAGTCTGGCTCGGTACCTTCCCAGGTAGTGGTGTCGGCGTCGACCCCTTCGACGGGGGTACCAATTAGATGTTTACCATCCTGGGTGAATAACTGAATGTCATCATCAGCCCCCCTGTCATATACATAGATTTCTACGTTTTTGGCGCCAACAGGGATGAAAGCAATGGGCTTTAAACCTGATTTCATGTCTTCCGCTACGCCATTTTTCAGCACACTGCCGATGGTAGATGTATCACCTAAACGGCTGGCGCTTTGCGATTGGAAATCCACCGTGGAGTAGGGCATGGGTCGCACCGGACCAAGCGCGGCGGCAATTTTATCCAGGTCGTTAATCAGTACGTCCATGCCTGCCGCGGCGCGGCGCACGGGTTGTACGTTAAACGTATCACCCGCCGCTGGGGAGCCGGCCAGCGTGAGGTCGATGCCGCCAAAGGAGAGCGTATTGCCATCCCACTCGGCACTCACTTCCTCGCCGTTATCTTGCCGGGTAACGCTAAAGTCGTTGCCGTTGTAACGTACCTGATAGTCGGTGGCACGCACGTCTTCTACACGGGTTGCGTCAAAGCTAATCGTGCCTACTTCTGCGCTGTTGTCTTTGCCGCTATAGGCTTGGGGGGCGCCAATGGAGTAAAAGTCTTGCCCTTGTTGGCCGTTTAAATCAATGCCTTGCTTGTGTACTTCGTTAAAGGCGGTCGTTAGCGAAACGGCGAGTTGGCCAATTTGGTTTTGGCTTTTGTCTAATGCTTCCTGACGAAAGCGCATTAGCCCGCCCAAGCTGCCGCCGGTAATCAATTCTTCATCGAGTGGCACGACGTTTCCGCCGCCATCCTGGTAGCCGATAACGGTGCGTTGCGGGTCGGTCTCGGCTGCCACCGGGCTCAGCGAGAAGGCGCTGGTATTGGTAACCAGCGGTTGGCCGTTGGGCAGGCTAATGTTGTAGGTTTTTCCATCTTGGATGTTAAGCCGTACGTCCAGGCGCTCGTTCAGCTCGGCGATCATATGGTCGCGCTGGTTGAGCAGGCTGTTGGGTGCTTCGCCGTTGCGTGCGCGTGCCAGTGCAATTTCGCGGTTAAGCCCGGCAATTTGCTGGGTGGTGTTATTGACCTGGGTAATTTCGTCTTTGATCTCGCTGTTGAGGTTGCTCTGCATATCTTGCTGGTAGCCATCAAACGAGCGGAACTGGGCACTAAGCGTTTGGGCAGTGCCGATGACGCCTTGGCGAGCGGCTGGGTCTGAAGGGGCGCTGGCCAGGTCTTCTAGGCTGGAAAAGAAAGTTTGCATTAGCGGTGCAAGGCCCGCTTCGCGGTCGGCGAGCAGGTTGTCGATTTGCTCTATCTGCTGGGAATATTTTTCCAACGCGCTGGACTGGGTACGCGCATTATTAAGCTGATCGGCCACATAGTGATTGAACTGGCGTTGGGTATCATTGACCTGAACACCGCCACTGCCCGACGATTTTTCACCCAGTACCGTCACTTCCCGGTTGAAGCCTGGCGTATAAACATTGCTGATATTGTTACTGGTGGAGTTAAGGGCATTTTGTGCTGCATTTAACCCGCTTAGTCCCGTTGAAAACATGCTCATCGCCCAATGCCCTTGTCGCTACCTGCTGAAATCGCAGTGTTTTTAGTAATTTAGTAAAGTGGACTTTACCATTTTTTTATTGAGGAAGGGTAGCTGAAAAGAGGGGGCGTTCGGTAGGCGTTGTAACACATTCTCCGTGTTTATTTTTGATAGCGGCCAGTGTTGCAAGTAGTTATAAATAGTCATAGAAATTTGAGGATGTGGTGTGGTCGGTTAACGTCACCTGGGAAGGGGTGACGCAAGAGGTTTTTCTGTACGTCCTGCTGGGGTTTCAGTCGGCGGTAGATCGGATTGTGGCGATTATTCAGGCCGATCCGAACAAAGAGCGTATCGACAAGATCATTACCCGCTGGTTAAAGCGCCATCTACAGCGGCTCGGAGCTGACGTCAACCTAGATCAGCTCAATAGTTTAGTGGAGGATAAAGATATGTTGGCAGAGAACCTAGAGAACTGGGCTCATAAAGAGCCCCAGGAGCGCCAGCGTCATTACCTCCTGTCGTGTTTTACCATAGGTTCTCCTATCCGGCGCAGGCGTGCCTGGCTGATCGCATCCAAGCTCACGGTCACTTCCTTGAATCCCTGTGCCTGGCGGCGCTGGTGATAGCGTTGCTGGTTGCTGGCGGCTATGGCGATAACCTTACGACGTGATGGAGTAGGGTTAGTCTGATGTCACGATGTGATAGCGCGGTCGCTCATATAAAGGGGAGATAAGGCTCTCATTAATGATGGCTGTCGTCGGTAGCGGCTCGCCAGTAGTCGATGGACTGCTCAGACACCCCACCATGCTGCGTACCGATCTCAATCACTGCGTGCTGAAAAGCACGGGCGAGCTCCGGCTGATGGCAAAGGTGCAGGCTACGGATAATACGTGATATCCGCAGATGGTTATGTCCTCCCCGCTTTAACCAGATGTGCTCGCGCATGCTGAGGTTAGGCAGCGGCATGATGGCATTTGAGTCCCTTGTCAGGCCGAAAAATTCCAGCATCACATCAAGGGACCGTCGGTGCCGCTCTCGCAGTTCGGCCGAGGCGGAGAAACACGCCCTCTCTTCCTCGCCCAGCAAGGGCGCGAAGCTATTAAAACGGCCTGCTTCGGGTATCGGAAACAGCCATTGGATATAGTCATGGGTATGCTCTAGCCAAAAAGGGCTGAGTGCCCATAGGTCATCAATGATGCGATGGGCATGGTCGGTCGCTTCCCCTAGATAAAAGGCAATAAGCGGACTGGAGGTTGAGGTCATGCATTCTTCCTTCGCTGGGCCACCTAGTAGGCGTTACGTTTGAAGGGGCTAGACAGTCGCTAAATAAGCAAGCAGCTGCTGGCGGATGGATCCTTGGGTCTCCCCATGATGTGCCTCTCGATGGTGATTCGGGCATAAGGCAACGACGTTATCCAGTCTGTCAGGACCACCTTCAGAGAGGGGGGTTACGTGATGGGTCTCCAGGAAGATATTGCCATCACTGGTTGTAAATCCTGGGGAATGGCAATACTGGCAGTAGCCATTTGCCCTGACTAATGCTTTGCGCCGGACCTTAGGACAGCGTTCCGTCACTTCGCTCGTCACTGTTTTTTTCTTGGGGGACGTCGTTCCTTCGTCCCACTGGTCAATAAACGAGGGCTGAGGCTTTTTACGCACCAGCGTGCAGTGGCCGGTATCAACGTCGTAGGATTCGACGCTCCACTCAGCTGAATCAAGAAGACGCTGCTTGACGCCGGTTGCCGTGTTTCCCCCATCCTTTCTACTCCCCGCGAGGATGATGGGTCGAATAGGTAGATGTAACGTCATGGCCTCTTGGATGGCGTGGTCCATCTGATGGGCGCGCGTCACTCTAATGCCCGTCGCTTTCTGAGCAGCTTCTCTCGGATTTAGGGTGTATCGGGCGATGCCGTCTATCTCTACGATTTCCTGGTGCCAGAGATTAAGTACAACGACCTGTTCGCCAATAAAGGACCAGTTGTAGCAATACTTGGGATTGGAAGCGGCGCTACTCGACTGCCCCTTGGACGTTTCCCAGTGGCTTACGTCAATGCCTGCCTCGCGTACCAAGTCATATACGCGTTGCCGTCGGGTTGGTTGGAGTTCATCGAATATCGTCATTGTTCGCCTTATAGTTGAGTTTTCTTATTTATCATGAGGATTATGCCTTTATTTGAGGAGGAGCGTCTATCTTGTCTTGATGGCACTGTACTGAGGGAAAATCCTTCAAACAGGCATTATGTGGTTAGGAGCGCCAACTCCACTTCCTTATGCCTTATGAGGTTATATGCCATGGGCCTGCTCCCGCTGGCGAAGTCTTGTCTAATTGTCGTCTGACGGCGTTAGCGAGAGCGATGATGGTGGGAAAGCCTGGTGCCTATATCAATGCAAAGGCCGCCCCGAGAGGAGCGGCCTTGTTGAAAGGTATCTAGGTGTCATTTGGTACCAGCGATTTAGCGGGGCGCTTCTGGCCGCGAGAGCGGCTCAACGGAAAGCCGTAGCCCCAGGGCGTTGGCCACCTTGCTGATGGTGGAAAACGCCGGGTTTCCCTCGCCGGACAGCGCTTTGTACAGCCCCTCACGGCTCATGCCGACCTCCTTGGCGAGCTGGCTCATGTTACGAGCACGCGCAATATCGCCCAGCGCCGCTGCGAGCAGTGCTGGGTCGTTCTCCTCCATCACGGCATCCAGGTAGGCGGCAATGTCGTCCTCGGTCTGCAGGTAGTCCGCAGCGTCGTAGTGGCTGAAAGTGACGGCTTGCTCAGTCATGGCGTTACTCCTTCCATTGCGTGGCAATGGCTTTGGCTTGATTGATGTCTCGGGCCTGGCTGGCTTTGTCACCACCACATAGCAGTACCACGATCACGGGCCCTCGGCTGATGTAATAGACGCGGTACCCGGGACCATAGGGAATGCGCAGCTCGGAGACGCCTTCTCCGACGGGCTTTACATCGCCGGGATTACCCAGGCTCAGACGCCGGATGCGGGCTGTGATCTTGGCGCGAGCGCGCGTATCCCGCAGGCCACGCAGCCATCCATCGAAGACATCGGTTTTAATCAATTCGATCATCTGATAACTCTAGTTAACAGTGCTGGGGATGTCAACTGTGGTTAACATTGAAGACGCCAAAGGCCGCCCCGAGAGGAGCGGCCTTCCAACATGGATCGGTGGAGAGGGGGCATCCCACCAGGCTCTGATGCATTGGCGAGCGCGATGTTCTCTGGTGAGAAGCGCTTGAAAGGGAACTCCGCGGTACCTTGCAGGCTTCAAATGAAACTGTCGGTGGCCTGGATAACGTTAGTTACTCTTCTGCTGGAAATTCTGTGGAGCTAATAAAACACTGGTTTGACTTTGCACGTCGAAAACGAAACTTTTGCTGGCAGCAGCACTTGTGAAAGCGCCGACATAACCGGGCTCTTCCTGGCCGACGTTTCGTCTGCCGACATCGAGTTCTCTGGTGATTTCCTGACTGCTGGCGAACCTGCCTAAGGTCATCTGACATTCGGTACTTTGAGTAGGCTAACGCCCACGCATTGAACATGAACCCCCAGCCGAGGCTGGGGGGTGTTGGCTGGCATGGGGGAGCAAAAACCTAAGCGGATAATTTAATCCAACCAAGCGTGCAGCTTATACACGGTCGCCGAGTGAAAAAAGTCCCTAATAAAAAGGAACATTTTGCATGCTGAAAATTACCTTATTATTGTCCGCTACCTTTTTGTTAATCGGCTGCGGCGGTGTACCGCTCGTCCCGTTTATCTAATCACTGACCGACCGGCGGCGCACCGGCTTAACTTGATGACGGCAACAAGTCAGCCATCTGTCTGCAAGTGGGTTTAAAGCTATGTTTTATGGGGGGAGTGCGCCTCAGCGCGCAGGGGAGGTAGTGGTTAGATCGGCCTTCCCGCCATGAGATCAGCGGTGATACCTGCATCGACACTAGACTATTAGTCTAGTGCGCTTCGTAAAACTACGTATATAACTAAGTAGCCGCAACCCCTAGCCTAAGGGAGCAATAATAACTAAAGCAGGAGAATGCTCCTTGAATGTGGCCAATTACCTAGCCGTCAATGCTGTTAGATTTCCTGAACGCATCGCGATTTACCAAGGGGAGGAGCCAGCGCTCAGTTATGCTGAGCTAGCTTGCCAAGCCCAGCGCTGGGCAACGTTTTTTGCCCAGCAAGGTTTAGCGCCGGGTGAACGAGTCGCTCTTTTTCTCTCCAATAGCCGTGTTTACATAGAACTACTATGCGGCGCCTGGTACGCGGGCTTGGTGGTCGTGCCGATCAATGCCAAGCTGAGTGTGGCGGAAGTCGATTACATTGCCAGTGATAGCGGTAGCCGCATCGTGTTCACCGAACATGATGATGTGGCCCAGGCCCTCCCTGGCACACTCGTCTTGCCGCCCACGCTGCCGGTAGATCTTGTTCATGAAGGGGCCTTTGATCGGCCGCTTTTTCGTGCCCCTGAAGCGCCCGCATGGATATTCTATACCAGCGGTACCACGGGCAAACCAAAGGGAGCTACGCTTACTCATCTCAATCTGGCTGCCATGTCGGCGTGCTACGCAGCCAACATCGAGCCGGTGACGGCGGAAAGCAAACTGGTGCACTTCGCACCCATGTCGCACGGCTCCGGGCTGTATATCGTGCCTTACTTGATGGCCGGCGGTGCCAATGTCATTCCTGAAAAATTGAAGTTCTCCGGTGAAAATTTCGTGTCTACGTTGGCGGGCCATCACCACGTTTCCATGTTCCTGGCCCCTACAATGATTCGCCGGGTGCTGGATTACCTGGCGGTACACCAGCCTGAGTATAGTGCCGCGCATATCGACACCATTACTTATGGCGGGGGGCCTATGTACGCCAAGGACCTGGACGAGGCGTTAGGGATATTCGGGCACCGGCTGGTGCAAATCTATGGGCAGGGGGAAAGCCCCATGACCATCACTTATCTGGGTAAAGAGCAGCACCATCACCTGAGCTCGCAGTGCTTGACGGGAGATGACGAGGGCTCGCCCTTGTTGCCGGTAGGCCAATCTCATCCTCAGCTTGAAGTTACCATTCAGGACCAAGAGGGCGGCTGCCTGCCCTACGGCCAAGAGGGCGAAGTCTGTGTGCGTGGAGATATGGTGATGGCGGGCTACTGGAATAATCCTTCCGCCACTCAGGAAACGCTGCGTGATGGATGGCTGCGCACTGGGGATATAGGCCATCTCGACTCGCAGGGATTTCTTTACCTGACGGACCGGTTGAAGGACGTGATCATCAGCGGTGGCACGAACATCTATCCGCGTGAAGTGGAGGAGGTGTTGTTGCAATTTCCCGGGGTCAAGGAAGTGTCTGTGGTGGGGCGGCGCGATGCCGACTGGGGTGAGGTGGTAGTAGCGTTCATCTCCTGCGCTGACTCGCTCGATACCACGGCGCTAGATCAGTTCTGCCTTGAAAGGATGGCGCGTTTCAAACGGCCCAAAACGTACCATTTCCTGAATGACTTGCCCAAGAACGCCTACGGCAAGATCCTTAAAACCGAGCTGCGAAAGCGGCTTGATGCAGTCACCAGCTAGGGAGTTCGTTCCATGCGTACTTATATCATCGGTACCGGTGGGCACACACGCTTTGGCAAGCTTGAGCAATCGCTTGAACAGCTGATAGCCGAAGCAGCGATCGAGGCACTGGCAGCGGCTCAGATGGAGGCGAAGGACATTGATGCTGTTTACATCGGGAATTTCAATAGCGGCATGTGCGATCAGGAGTTTCCGGCATCGCTGGTACTGAATGCCTTGCCGGATATGCGTTTCAAACCGACTACTCGCGTGGAGAATGCTTGCGCCAGCGGCTCGGCGGCGTTGCATCAAGCCATCAATCTGATCGAGGGTGGCCTGGCACGCAATGTACTGGTGATCGGTGCTGAGAAGATGACCGATGCCGATGCTCCCCGTATCGGTAAAGGGCTTCTAGGGGCAAGTTACCAACCGGAGACGCGGCATCAACGCGCGGGGTTTGCAGGTGTGTTTGCCGACGTGGCATCCCGCTATTTCGAGGCCCACGGCGACCAAACGGAAGCGCTGGCGCGTATTGCTGCGAAAAATCATGCCAACGGGGTGCATAACCCTTATGCGCAGCTGCGGAAAGACGTGGGCGTGGCGTTCTGTGAGACGGTATCTGAAAAGAACCCGGTGGTGGCGTCACCTCTGAAGCGTACCGATTGTTCTCCGGTTTCTGATGGTGCGGCGGCAATAGTGGTTTCGTCCAAGGATGTGGCGGATGCCGCAGCACAAAAAGTGCGCTTTCTCGCTCGCACCCAAGTGACGGATTTCATGCCCATGCAGCAGCGTAATCCATTGATCTTCGATGGCGTGACCAAAGCGTGGGAGAACGTGCTGCGTGAGGCCGGCATGACGCTGGATTCGCTCTCGTTTGCGGAAGTTCATGATTGCTTCACCATCGCTGAGCTGATGATCTATGAAAGTATGGGATTGACCCCTTATGGTGAAGGAGCACGCGCTATCAAGGAGGGGTGGGTGATGAAAGATGGTCGGTTGCCGATTAATCCTTCCGGCGGCTTGAAAGCCAAAGGCCACCCCGTTGGCGCGACCGGTGTTTCCATGCACGTGATGGCGGCGCGGCAATTGCTGGATCAAGCGGGCGGGTGCCAGATTGCGGATGCGCATACGGGTGCTGTCTTCAATATGGGCGGGCTGGCGGTTGCCAATTACGCCAGCCTTTTACAACGTGTCGATTAAGTTCGGGAGCGAATAATGACATTGTCGACGATAACAACTACAACGACAGCAACAAACTCAGCTGCAACCACAACTGAGACGCCTCGGACCCTCATGGTCACCGGGGCGTTGGGGGGCATCGGGCATGCAATCTGCCGACAATTCGCTAACCAAGGGTATCAGTTAATTGCTCATGACATCTTTGCTGAGAGCGATACGAATGTGCTCCGGTTCGTTGAGGAACTGCGCCAAGCCGGTGCACCGGCAGTCCACTACTTTCAAGCGGACTTGAAACAGCTTTCGGCAATAGATGATCTTTTCGCGGCTCTGCGTGAGAAGGGGTTGCGTGTCGATATCCTGGTCAATAACGCCGGTATTCAAAAAACGGCCCCTATTAAGGAGTTTGATGCGACCACGTGGTCGGACATCCTGGCGATAAATCTAACGGCGGTTTACCGTTGCATTCAGCACGCAGTAGAGGACATGCGCCTTTCTGGATGGGGGCGTATCATCAATCTTTCTTCGGTTCATGGGTTGGTGGGCTCTGCTGATAAAGCTGCTTATGTGGCTGCCAAACATGGTGTAGTGGGCCTTACTAAGGTATTGGCGCTGGAGACGGCGACCCAGAGCATTACAGTCAATGCCGTTTCGCCGGGCTGGACGGATACGCCAATTCTTCAGCCCCAGATTGAGCAGCGAATGGCCCTATTGGGTAGCTCACGGGATGAGGCAGTACACCATCTAGTGGCGGAGAAGCAGCCTACGGGTAAGTTGGTCCCTCCCGAGCATGTGGCGGCGTTAGTCTATTACCTGGCCGGTGATCAGGCAGCGCACATGACCGGCACTACGCTACCCATTGATGGGGGGTGGACCTGTCAATGAGCGCGGTATGCCAATAAGGGTATGCCAATGATATTAGCGGCGGTGATCAGCAATGAATTCAATGGTGCTAGGCAGGGATCTTCTTCAGGTGGCGTTCGAGCATGCGCCTTGTGCCATCGTTGTCACTAGAAACCGTCGTGTGCTGGAGTGTAATCATGCTTTTTGTGAACTCTTCGGTTACGAAAAACAAAAGTTGATCGGCCAGTTGATGTTGAAGCTTTATCCTTCTTACGCAGACTTTAAGTTAATCGGTGAACTTCGTTATAAAGACCTTTTGCAAAACAAGAAGTGTATTGACGAACGTTTCATGCGTAATAGTCGAGGAGAAGTCTTCTGGACGAAAACAATAGGTAACACGCTTACCCCGGATTCTCCTTTTGAACTGGCTGTTTGGTCATTCATGAAAATCAATGTGGGCCAGGATAAAACCAACGACTTAACCATGCGTGAACTCGAAGTGTCCAGCTATATAGCGAATGGACATACTTGCAAGGAAATCGGAAAGACGTTGCACATATCGCATCGTACAGTGGAAGCGCACCGCGCCAAGATAATGAAGAAGCTCGGGTGTCGTAATACTGCTGAATTAGTTTCCAAAATCATACAGTTAGAAGATTGAGCGTGAGTGGGTTCACCGCCTTCCAACCTTGCTCAGGGGGACGTTGCTAAATACCTACGAGGATACGTAGTACTACGTATACCGCATCGTACCTGGAGCGGCTAGGATGAGTTGTATGATGCTTTACCAATAATGAATTAATAATACTAAGTGTCTTTTCCTGCCGAGAGAAACTCGGGTTTTATAATAATGCTAATAAAGCAAAAAGATGTCAGGAGTTAAGCATGAAAAGAAGAGACTTCTTGAAAATCAGTGCTGTTTCCATAGGTGGTACGCTAACGCTGACAACGATGCCCAGCATGTTGTTCGCTCAATCAGGCATGCGATTGAAGTACGATTCTTATGTGACAGAACACGCCTCTCCTTCGGTGTTGGACCGCTGGTTCCTGGAGGAACTGCAAAAGCGTACTAATGGTGCCGTTGAAATCGATTATTACTGGGCGCAATCGCTTAACAAGGCGGGTGCCCACCTTGATGCCATCAAGAATGGTATTTCGGAAATATCGCTTATCTCCCCGGGTTACTATCAAAGTGACTTGCCGGTTACCCGTGGCCTTGAGTGGTACTACAAGATGGACCGCGCTGATGCCCTGCTGAAGGTGTGCCGCGATGTTTACCAGCGCTATGAGCCGTTGCAGCAGGAATGGGAAAAACGACATAAATCCAAGGTGCTGTATTGGACGAACTGGTATTACTGCCCGTTGATAACACGTGACCCCATCAACTCAATTGAAGACCTTAAAGGCAAGCGGATTCGTGGTTACGGGGTAGGTACGGATGTAGTGGAAAGCCTGGGTGGGCGCGCCATTCCCATGGCGGCACCGGAAGTTTATTCCGCCCTTGAACGCGGTGTACTGGATGGCGCTTTCGGCTTCGATTTCATTACCGCGATCAGTTATGCCCTACATGAAGCCGCGCCGTATATCACTGAAATCGGCGCTGGTCCTCACGGCCCCTCAGCCACGGTTATCGGTATCGATGTTTGGAATCAACTCCCCGATGATGTGAAGCAAGTCATGCAGGAGTTGGCCGATGAAATTTACCAGGGCAAGTACCGGGAAATCTATTCGGGCATCGCGGAAGACAGAGTGCGCAAAGCACTGGCTGAGGGCGCTCAATTCTCGAAATGGGACGATGAGCAGATCGACACTGCGCGTAACCTGGTTCAACCCGAGCAGGTCAATAACTGGGTGAATAACGTCGCCCGGGATGCGGGAATCAATGGCGAGGAAATGCAGGAAATCGTCAATGAAGCCATTGAACGCCATGATGGTACCGGTGAACTGAAGACTCCCTACGAGATATACCAGGAAATCTCCTGATTCTAGGCGCTACTTCACAGGTAGCTACTTCGCGGTAGTTATAACCGACCAGGGCTGCTGAATAGCGGCCCGCTGCCTTGTCATGTCGTTGGGGTAACGCACGATGGATGTATTGCAAAAGATAGAATCGCGCTTGGCGTATATGACAGGCGTCATTTCTGCGGCAGCGCTTCTGTTCATGATGTTGTCAACTGCACTCGATGCAACGTCTCGCAGCTTATTCAATTTTCCGCTACCTGGTGTTTACGAGTTTTCCGAAGTTTCGATGGCAATTATTGTTTATCTGGGCCTGTTATGGGCTCAGCACGATAAAAAGCATATCCGTGTGTCGTTGATAAGTGAAAACAGGTCATTTCCAGTCAAACGAGCATGGGAGGCGGTTGGCTGGTTATTTGCGGCTATTTTCCTGTTAATCATTACCGTGCCCACAATCGAGGGTGCGTATAGCTCATTTTTAGATAAGGAATTCCGCTGGGGAATCGTTCAGATGCCTATCTGGTGGGTAAAAATTATCGTTGCTTGTGGTCTGTTGCTGGCCTTCATACAAATGACGTTACATTTCATTCTTGCTATCTACTCTTCCTTTGGGGCTGCTGATGAATAATCCTGGCTTACTTGGCCTGCTTTCCGTAGGACTTATTTTTGTTCTTATGGGTTTAGGCGTCCCTGTGTTCGCTGCCCTGGGGTTGGCGGGTATTGTCGGTATCGTCATGGTGCAAGATATAGGCTATGTATATAACGTGCTGCAGAATTTCGCCTTTGATGAAACGGCGGCGTATCTTTTAACCGTCATTCCATTATTCATTATTATGGGTAACTTTGCCCTGCATGCCGGGGTTGGCAAGTCACTTTTTCATGTGGCAAAACGGTGGTGCGGGCATTTACCTGGTGGCTTGGCGATTTCCACGATACTGACGTGCGCTGGCTTCTCCGCGACGTCGGGCTCTAGTGTGGCGACCGCTGCAACGGTAGGTTCCATCTCATTACCCGAAATGAAGGCGGCCGGCTACGATAAGCGTCTTTCGGCTGGCTGTGTCGCTGCGGGTGGGGTGCTGGGCGTATTGATCCCACCGAGTGTTTTGCTGGTTTTCTATGCGGCATTGACGGAGGTGTCCGCAGGAAAGATGCTGGTGGCCGGTATTCTTCCAGGCATATTGTCAGTTGCCGTGTTCGTGGCAGGGGTGTTCATCATCTCTGTTCTGAAGCCCGATATGTGCCCGAAGGGTGAGCGTGTTGGATGGAAGAAGCGCTTTACCTCGTTGCGCCGGTCCTGGCAGTTACTGGTATTGATCATTGTGGTGCTGGGTAGCATCTATACGGGCTGGGCGACACCTACCGAGGCGGCTTCGCTGGGTGCGGTCGCTTCCATCCTGTTTCTGCTGACTTCCCGTCAGGATAAATCGACCAAGTTACAATCGATTGGCACCTCATCGCGTGATGCAGTCAATACGACGGTCATGATCATGATGACTATGCTGGGTGCGGGGATCTACAGCTTCTTCTTGAGCCTGATCCGCATTCCGCAGCTGGTCTCAGGTTGGGTGATCGACTTGCCGCTTCCTGCTATTGTGATTATCGCGCTGATTCTGCTGTTATATGTCCCTATGGGCATGTTCCTGGATGCCTTTTCCATGCTGGTCATCACCTTGCCCATTCTCTTTCCCGTCGTGACGAGCCTGGGCTTCGATCCTATCTGGTTCGGTATATTGGCAATTAAAATGTGTGAAATCGGGTTGATTACCCCGCCGATAGGGCTGAACGTATATGTCATTGCCGGACTGGATAAGGATACCTCACTCACGGATGTCTTTTCCGGCGCTTCCTGGTTCATCCTGATGGAAGTCGTGACCATTGTGTTTATTTTCTGCTTCCCGTTTATTGCCACGTATCTGCCCAATACGATGTAGGGCTTTAACGGGCAGGTGTTGCCCAGAGGGGAGTGCTGGGCATGCAGAATCGGCTCGGCCAGCAATAACTCGTGCATAACGACCTACGGCCTAGCCGATGTTTGCATTAAAGACCTGCCTCAGGCCCTGCGAGGGGGCAGCCCTGATAACGGCTTCATGAGGTAGTCGAAAGCGAACCGCATTCAGGCATAACCGTTATCCACATAACGTTGCTCCATAAAGGCTAGCTCACTAGCCTGACGGGCCTTGCAGCTGATGTAGTGATATATCAGGTGGGGCACTATTCTCCTAGGCAGCGGTGGGGGGGTAACGTAAACCTCGATCAGCCCGACCGTTGGGTGGTGGATAAAGAGATATTGGCAGATCATTTGGAAAACTAGGCTATGTAAGCGTATCAGGTAGGTCGTCAAGAAGCCGAGCAACCTGTGCTGGCTAAATGAGCCCTGCTTCACATTTTCCGTTTGCGCTCACTCATCCCCCGGAGTAGCTCGACCAGTGCTTTTTCCTGATCGAGTTGGGGCATCTCCCGAATGAACATCAGCGCGCGTCCTTCCCAGCCTGAAGCGCCCAGCACGCGAAGGTAGTGGTAGGCTTCACCATGGGCTTGAGTGAAGGCATTCGTCCTATTTGGATAGTGTGCCATGCTGTGGAACATCGTCTCTGACGATTCGATGAACGATTGGGCCGCGTCAGTTTGCCCGATATCGTTAAGAATACCGGCAATCTTCGCCCACTCAGCAGCCAGGCTGGTGGCGGATCCTGCCATGCGCACCGATTTGTCCATCGCCCAGCGAATATACGACGAGGCGTTTTCAAGGGAGAGTGTCTCGATCAGGCTTTCCATACTTCCCAGTACATCGAGATGTACATCCAAGCCCGAACGGAACTGCGAAGGAATATCTTTTACTAACAAGTAGGCGTGAAGCACATTGCCTTCGGCGGCCATCCGGGTTGCCATCATTTCACGCGCATATAGCGCGCCGCGCTCAGTCGGGTCGGCCGCTCGAAGGGCGTCCATCACTGATCTTTGCGTCGCGGTGATGGGGTTCTGATCATGAATGAAATTGATCGCCCAGGCGCGATCCCTGGTGGCTTCGTTGGTACCTTCAAGGTACGTGAACATTGTCAGTATGTCCGGCTTTTCGGGGGTACGCGATAGCATCTCGGCCAGGGCGAGCTTACTACTATCAGAGATGTCGATGGGCATCCATTGCGGATTGAGCGTAAAGAGTCTGCCGTTGAGCTTGCGCAGTACCGTGCGCACGTTGTCGCCGCGTCTCAACATCCATTCGGCACTCTGCAAGTAGGCGGTCTCGAACCGCCTGCGCGGCGGGGATTGAATATTGCCCGGCTGCGCTGGAAAAGGGGGATCAATCTGGCTCAATACCTCCAGTGCCGCGTCCACTCGTCCCACTTCCGCCAGTATCGATCCCGCCACGTTTTGGGCGGTATTGTGCTCATCGCCGTAGCGCCTGGTCAGTATGTTTAATACCGTCCCGCTATCCTCACCACGATAAGCCGCGATATAAGCCTCATAGAGCGCTTGTTCCCGGTCGGGCGCGTTATCCTCTTGTTCGGTAGGCTGGGTAGTTTGCACCTGCGTCTCACGCTGGGCCATCTGAGCCAGAGTCAGAATACAGGCTTGACTCGGCCTAGCCGCACAGCGCTGGTAAATATCGTCATCACTGCCAGCCTGTGGAGAGGCCAAGCCTGTTTGTGTCGATAGCTCAGCAGAGGGCTCCAGTACTCGGTTCAGTGGATTTGCATTGCCTGCCCGGCAATGGGTGAGCAGCGGGGCCATACTGGAGTGAAAGGTGGAGAGGTCGATGCCGCCAGTCAACGTGATGAAGGCCCCGTTTTCCCGCATGACCTGACCGTTGTGCTTCAGCTGGTACGATAGGTTGGTCGTTGGGCCCAGTGCTTCGAAAAAAGGGTGCTGGACCGGTGCTGATCCACCCATGCGGGCGATAAGTTGGTGGCTCGGAAATGTTTCGATCAAACGTGCGGGTATTACATAGTTTTGATCTTGACCATAAGCATTGAAGTGAAGCTCGTAGGTCGCTGCGGTATCAAGCCCATCCCAGGGCTGACCAAGCAACTGGCTGACAATGACGGATAGGTCGATGATGCCGTCGCCACGGCAACTCATCACGAATTCGAGTCGGCCTTCGGGGATGTCGTAAAAGCCTCCTCTGGTGTAGACGAAGGCAGGGTCCCCATCTTGAGAAACCAATACGGGAGGCGTTTGGATTGTGCGTCCTTCTTCCCGGCGGCTTTCGTCAGCTATGCTCGTCGAGAGACGAGGATCCGCCCCCTCCCTTGCAAGGTCTGCCACACGCTCCAGCGCCACTAGATCCAAGGCGTTCGCGGTGGACGTCTCTTCCTGGCAGAGCGCCGTCGCCGTAAAGAAGAGGAGGAGTGCGCCAGTAAAACCATTCTTCAAAGTAAAATAGTGCATCACTTCCTCCCGAACCCTTCGACGAGAAGCCGATTGCTGCCGGCTTTTCTCATTGAAGGTGATGAAGTTGTGCTACTCGGTTTTGGCTTTGCTTGAGGCACAAGGGTATGTAACTAAGGATAGTTGCTCTTTTAGCGACAGTGGACTGAAATTTAAGAGTTTATTTTTTGGCGATCCTCAGGCTATCAAGCATGAAATTGACCCCTATTTTTTACTTAAAAAGCATTAATAACAGTGATGGGATTGACTAAGTGCGTGGTATCTTTTGACTTCGGCGCAACCGGTAGGAATGCTGGTGTGCCGCCTAGCGTAAAAAACAAAACCTTAGGGGTACATGCGCCACGATGGAAACCACCACTCTTATTCAGCAGCTTTATATCGCCTATTATGGCCGTCCAGCCGATCCCGCTGGGCTGGCGTATTGGGTCAACCGTCTGGAAAGCAACGACGGTAATCTAAACTCGGTGATCAGTGCTTTTGCCACCTCCAGCGAGTTCGAAACCCGTTTTGGCGGGTTAAACGAACAAGCACTGATCAACAACCTGTATCAACAGCTGTTTGGCCGCCCGGCAGACGATGTGGGCCTGGCGTTCTATACCAATATGCTCGCCCGCGGTGACAGCTCGCTGATCGAACTGGCGCTGGACATTGCTAACGGCGCCCAGGAAGAAGATAGCGTGGTGATCGGCAAGCGCACTGAGATTGCCCAGCAATTCACCCAGGAAGTCGCCGAGCGGGGTGTTGCCTATGGCGCTATCGACGCTGCCTCCCAGCTGTTGACCCAGGTAACCGCCACCACCAACGTGAATACCTACATTCAGAACAACGCAAAAGTGCTGGTAGACCAATGGGCGGGTGAAGATGACGCGCCCAGCACGCCGTCGACCAAAGTGCTTACCTTCGAGGTAATGGAGGCCATCGAAAAACTCCAGAGCGATGGTGCACTGCCAGCTCGTTATAAAATTGTCGATAGCGCTGAGAACCTGTATGCGGCAATGAACGCTGCGGGGGCTGTGCTAATGATCACCGTGCAAGATAGCAGCGAACTGCTAGCCCCCAGCGTCACGGTGGAAGAGCTACAGAGCGTGTTAAAAGGCGCCCTTTCTATTGGCTTAAATGATGACACCTTTGATTTTTATGGCGTGACGGAGCTTATTTTCCTCTCCTCGATGATGATCGCTTATGGTGAGGAAGGGGAGTTTGATTACTTTGACAAGTTTTTGGAAATCGCCGCCAAGTTCGACCTGAGTGGCACGACCATAACCGGGACGCTTGATGAGCTATCGGCCGAGAGTGGTCTAGAGGGGTTTTATTCTCTGGATTTTATAGCGCTGGTGAAGGCCAACGGCTACCGCCTGAGCGATACCAAGTTCTCGGCCGAGTCTTTTAACAGCAGTCTCGCTGAGTTTGCCAACCAGCAAGCGGCTGCCGCTGCCGATTATTTTACCGAGCTGGAGCAATCGATTATTGACGGCGCGGAGAATGCTGACGATGTCACGCTCATGGTGCCGTACACCCTTTCCGATACGCTAGCCAATATCCTGGCTGAAAATACCAATGGCAGCGCGGTACTAGCGGGTGCTACCACCATCATCGCCACGGATGTGAATGATGGCGCACTACTAACGCTAGAAACCGTGACGGAGAACGCCGCAGGCACCATGCTGAACTTCGGTGGCGATGTGACGGCGGAGTATGCACTGACCCAGGCCCAGCTAGAGGCGATTGAAAGCTCAGATGTGCTTGACCTTTTTGATGGCGATTTAATCACCGTGACCGGCGTCACCGTGATGGAAGGGCGCTTCGCCGCTGCTGATGCCATTGCGCTGCTGGATGACAACGACACGATCATTCTGGCGGATCAGTCGTTTCTCACTCTGACGGCAGCGGAATTTGAAGTCCTTGCCCCTGAGCTAACACTCAACGGAGACGATTCTGCCAATCTGTTGATTACCGATATTGCCAATGGCGCTGAGCTGGCGGCGACGAGCTTGACGGATACTTTCGTGGTTGCTGGCTTGGAGGGTGGCGAATCAGCCACGATCAGTGGCCTGCAAACCGTTGACAGAATCGCTGTGGGTATCGTTGAGGATCTTAACGGAGGGGGCATCAACGCAAGTATTGATCTGCTTGAATGGAATTTCTCTTCAGGCACGCTCATCTACGAAATCGCTGATGAGATCTCCCTAGGAAATGAAACGGTCGAACTCACCCTGGCCGGTGTTTCCAGCCTTGCCTACGCCAGCGGAATCTTTACCGTCAACAATGAAATGCTTGCTTGATATCGGGTAGGTAAGTTTTCTGTCCCACTGTTTACCCCGGCTTCGGCTGGGGTTTTTTTGTGCGCCCGGCACGGGCGCACTCCTGGAGGTGCAAGTCCTCCCGTAAGCTGGCCACAGCGAACGAAGCGAAGCGCAACTGCGGAAGGGTGACCAACCGTGGGAAGGAAGCGTGGAGCGTAAACCGCGAGCCGATGAACAAGAACCGGATAGGAGGCGCTGCCGAGCAGGGCGAGCGGGCAAGAAGCCGCGAAGCTCTTGTGGCCAAGGCGACGTAGCGTATATCCGGCGGTTGTGCGGTGAAGGAGTGTGTTCTTACCCGGGGAGATCTCGCCTTATGCCTGAAAGGGCAACGTGACCCCACGGAGCGAGAAGTCAGCAGAGGCCGTAGTAGCTCCTCGTTTTTTTTTGGAGCAAAGGGCCGAACGAGAAGGAGCGTCAAACGTCTTGTCGATGAGATCAGTAACGCATCAGATGCCCGCGACTGCGGGGCGGGAGAAGGAATGCCAAGGTGAAGCCTTGTCGTCCTGCTCCAGCGATGAAACTGGCCTCCCGCGACAAGTGCCGGAGGACGCAGGGCAAGGTCTGCTTGAGCGGGCCTTCGCAAGAGAGAACATGCTACGTGCATGGAAGCGCGTGCGTGCCAACAAGGGAGCAGCAGGCATCGATGGTCTGGATATTGCTCAGACCGCCGAGCACCTAAGGTGGGCCTGGCCCGATATTCGACAGCAGCTTCTTGCAAGTCGATATTATCCTCAGCCTGTCCGCCGAGTGGCTATTCCAAAGCCAGATGGAAGCGAACGAGAACTGGGGATACCCACCGTGACTGACCGTCTTATCCAACAGGCACTGCTGCAAGTTCTACAACCGCTGATCGATCCCACTTTTAGCGAGCACAGCTACGGCTTTCGTCCGGGCCGCCGTGCCCATGATGCCGTACTAGCTGCTCAGCGCTTCGCCCAACAGGGTTACCACACCGTTGTCGATGTTGACTTGTCTCGATTCTTTGACCGAGTCAATCATGACATCCTGATAGACCGCCTGAGGAAACGCATCCAGGATAATCGTGTTATCCATCTGGTTCGTGCGTATTTGAATGCGGGAATAATGGAAGGAGGGGTGGTCACTCATCGGCATGAGGGGACGCCGCAGGGTGGCCCATTATCGCCGCTACTGGCCAATATCCTGCTGGATGAGGTGGATCGCACACTGGAACGTCGCGGCCACCACTTTGCTCGCTATGCCGACGACTGCAACGTTTACGTGCGTAGCCAGAAAGCAGGGGAGCGAGTCATGGCTTTGCTACGTCGCTGTTACAGTAAGCTGCGCTTGACGATCAATGAGTCCAAAAGCGCGGTCACCAGCGTGTTTGGCCGCAAGTTCCTGGGCTACGCCCTATGGGAAGCCAAGGGTGGAGATGTCCGACGTGGTATATCAGTAAAAGCGTTGGGGACATTTAAACAGCGGATTAGGCAACTGACACGCCGAAATGGCGGGCGCAGTATCGCACAGGTCGTCGCCTATCTACGACGCTACCTTTTAGGCTGGCAAGGCTACTTTAAGCTGTCGCAAACACCTCGTATCTGGCGGTCGCTGGACGGGTGGATACGAAGACGGTTAAGAGCTTTGCACCTTAAGCAATGGCGTCGGGGTAAAACGATTTATCGTGAGCTGATGCGTCTTGGCGCTACGCCGAGGGTAGCACAATCGGTGGCGGCGTTGAGTCGTCGCTGGTGGCACAACAGTTTGTCGGGCGTCCATCATGTATTAACGGTGGCCTACTTTGATCGGCTGGGCGTGCCCCGTCTCTCATAACCTCAACTTCTCGAACCGCCCGGTGCGGACCCGCATGCCGGGTGGTGTGGCAGGGGATCGGTCAGCCATGCTGACCGCCCCTATGCCGATGTTGTCTACTATTTGAGTAAAAGAGGGAAACCGGTGCGCGCCTGGGTCGCCAACAACGGGCGTTATAGGGTCATTATTTAGGTGAACCTAGCTGGTAGTTGATAAGAGGGTGTCATTGGAGGGTGATTTTAAAGGCTTGTGCCCTTTAGGTTAAAGCAGTGAGCTGAAGGTCTCTTAGGCGGTGGTACAATGAGGAAATCAAAATTTGAGGGAAACTCATGCACGAAAGCCTACACCACGCTTATTCCACGCTGCTATCTGATCATGATTTGTACCCCCTACAAACGCGGGCTGATATGTACTCAGGGGTCTTTTTACCTAGGCTGATTGAGAGTTATCAGCAGGCACCCTTTAAACTCATGCTGGTGGGACAGGAAACGAAAGGGTGGAATGGTAAGCTCCAACGCTTGATTGAGGCCCGCAAAGCCAATGCCATTGAGGCGTATGTCTCCGCATCGACGGAAACCTATCAAAAGCGCCGGATGAAAAAGCCGGGCCAAAGCCAATTTCTTCAATTTCTGCACCACGCAGAGCGCGCACTTGAATTGCCAAAAAATTCAATTCATTGGGCGAATCTTCATGCCGTCGATTACCGAGGGGGATCACCTCGCCATCGGCCTCAGGCAGAAGTGTGCGCGTTTACACCGTTGTCGCAGGCGCTGCTCGCGCTTCAAATCGACCAGCTCAAGCCGGATGCGATACTTTTCACCACGGGCCCCAGTGGCGATCGATTTATAAAAGCCTTATGCAATGACCACCTAGGCGGCTACCACGATTCGAATGTGGTGGTGCCGCGCAAGCTATGGCGTTTTACCGCGGCTGGCATACCCTGCTTTCGAACCACGCATCCTCGCCGTGTGAGCGACATCAAGTATCGTAACGAGGCGTTATCACTCATCCAGGCAACGCGGTAACTATTCTGTATGGTGCCTCCCCCCGCAAAGTGGTTGCACCGGCTAGCCTGGGCAGCTTCTTTGATTATGATGAGGGCTTGAGCTTTTATTTTGATTGTTGAGGGGCAGGAGGTAAGGACGATTTAACGTTCGATTTTGACTGGTTTTCACCATGATCATGAGAGAAGGGAGGCCGCATTGGAGTATATGAGTTTGGTTGGCGCCGTCAGTGGTGTGATTGCTGCCATTTATGCCGCTATGGCCTATTACCGAATGAAAGCAGAGGACAGCCCCACACTGCATGTCCGGTTTCTGGAGCCAGTGGAAGACGGCGAGTATCACCTGGTGTTAGAGGTTCACCCCGGCAAACGCCCTGTAAGGTACAAAGCCTTGTCAATACGCGGTGGTTATATTGGCCCCAGAAGACATGAGTATGCAGGTAATATTCTAAAGGGCGCAGACGCCAGCGATTTTCGACGTTCTCATAAAACAAATATCTGTGTGCCAGCGGCCGTGGCGCGCGACCAGGGGCCCGATTTGTCATTAACGGTGCGCATGAAAAGCAGCGCCGTTGTCTCATTGCGTACCCACCGCATCTGCTTTTGCAGGAAGCTCAGTATCAGGATTACCAGCAGCATGGCCGATGACTGATGTCCAGCACTTATAAAAAGCAAGGACAGCAGCATAAATCGCGGTTCTACCGGTGGCATTCCCAGCCCTTCGTCTTCGGCATCGCGCCCAAACAGCTGCTGATAGAGGCTTATTGACCTGGGCGGAGGTATCAACGCTTCCCAGGTTTTCGGTGTATTCCGCAGAGGTGCCGAAGGCGTTGATGATTTCGCCAAGGTTGCCATCGTTGGCTTGCAGACCTGTGGGGTCGGCGGGGCGGCCGTAATAGGCGACGTAAAGGGACTGTACGGTGTTCATCAATTTTTTGCTTATTTCTTTCTGTAAAACCCAACCGCGGGAGAAGACGCTAAGTAACCGTTTATTAACAAAATAAGCATCAAACATTTTCAGTTTTTAAGCCCAAAAATCGTTAATTTAAATTAGCGAAATTTGGGGCTGTCATTCATTCTCCGGTGCGATAACAAACACATCACAGGGCTTCAGCATCTTCATGGAAACAACCAACTTTATTCAGCAGCTCTATATTGCCTATTATGGCCGCCCGGCTGGACTACTGGATGGCAGACGATGTGGGCCTAGCGTTCTATACCGATCTGCTCGCCCGCGGCGACAACTCGCTGATCGAACTGGCGCTGGATATCGCCAGCAGCGCGCTGTCCACTGACTGTGCCGATGTTGTCAGCTCGCTACGTCCACCCTGGGTGATTAAACCAATGCTGCAAGGCCTCGGCGAGCAGGCAGCCTCGATAACGGCTCAAGGGGGTAGGGGAAAATAAAGGGTGCTCAGACATGGCGTACGGCCTCCAGCAGCGGTTGGTCGTTGGGGTGGTGCAGATCTTCCCCGAGTCGCGCGATGGGCACCAGGCTTACCGCTTGGCTTTCCCAGCCCATATCAGCAGGACTGCCACCGAGACGGCTTGCCAGGAAGTAACGGCACACCGTGCTTGAACGCGACACGTCGATTAGCCAACGGGTTAGCGCGATGACCAGCCCCGCTTCCTCGAACGTCTCTTTGATGGCGGTTTGTTCCAGGCTCAGCCCCGACTCCTGCTTGCCCTTGGGAAAGGTCGCCCGGTAGCCGCCGAAGGCGTTGCTGGGGTGGATCACCTACACCTGGCACACCCGGCCGTCGGGTTCCACGACCACTGCACCGGCGGCGGGCACCTTACCCAGCACGATGGCCAGCGGTGGCACGGTCAGACGCCAGGTAACGTCATCGCTGCCTTGTGGTGAATCGGGGGGCAGCGCCAGCCCATTCAAGCGCTCAGGCAGGGGCCCATCTGGTACCACCCGAGCGACCGCCTTAGAATTCTCCCCGCAGGCCAAAGACGTCGGGGTTGAGGGTGCCAACAAGATAACCGGCTGGCCGGCATCGTCACGGTGAGGATGAAAGACAGGCATGGTGTGGCCTCGATAGCGTAAAGCCACCAGATTAGCCTGAGGTGGCTGCCACAGCCATTAAATCAGTGGGTTAGCCTCTCATTGTACCTTAACGCCTCCCGCGTATCCGGCGAGGCGTGGTAAGCTAGCCGCAGACTATTTGTAGGGACGCCCCATGGCCACCAACCATCATGATACGGGTTATAAAGAGCTGTTCAGCTACCCCGAATTCGTTCAACAGCTGATTGAAGGCTTTGCGCCGGCCGAGATTGCCGAGCTGATGGATTTCTCCACGCTCAAGAGCCACAGCGGTAACTACATCACCCCGCTGTTCGAGGAGAAATTTGAGGACGTGGTGTGGTCGGTTAACGTCACCTGGGAAGGGGTGACGCAAGAGGTCTTTCTGTACATTCTACTGGAGTTTCAGTCGGCGGTAGATCGCACCATGCCCATTCGGCTGATGCACTACGTCGCCTGTTTCTACAGCGGGCTGCTTAAAAATAAAGCCATCACCCCCGGCCAAGGCTTGCCGCCGGTGTTTCCAATGGTGCTACACAACGGCTCGAAGCCCTGGACGGCACCGCTGGATATCTACGACATGGTGCAGCCGGAACCGCCGGGCTTCCTGCAGGTCTACCAGCCACACTTGCGCTATTACCTGGTCGACGAAGGGCGCTATACTGACGAAGAGTTGGGGTTACGCCAGACGCCACTGAGTGGCGTGTTCAGCGTGGAGAATGCCGGTCAGAGCTGGGAGGCGCTACAGCAGGCGGTGGATCGGGTCGTGTCGATCATCCAAGCCGACCCCAACAAGGAGCGCATCGACCGGATCATTACCCGTTGGCTCAAACGTCATTTGCAGCGAGTGGCCCCCAAAGCCCGGCTCGACTTGGAACAGCTCAGCAGTTTGGTGGAGGATAGAGATATGTTGGCAGAAAATTTAGAGAACTTGGTCAAGAAAGAGCAGCAGCAAGGAGAAACTCGCCTGCTTACCAAACAAATGAAATTGAAGTTTGGCGAGCTTCCTGAGTGGGTGCAGAAGCGGCTCGATTCGGCGACCCCAGAGCAACTTGATGCTTGGGGGGAGCACATCTTGACCGCCAACTCCCTTGATGAGCTGTTCCAGCACTAACACCCCGGCGGATCACGGCTTGATCCGCCACGCCCCCTTGGCGATCAACTCACCTTCCAGCAAGCGCTCCGCTGCCAGGAGCGCGAGCGTCACCACCTCCTGTCGCGTCTTGCCATAAGCCTGCCCCATCCGGCGCAGGCGTGCCTGGCTGCTCGCATCCAAGCTCACGGTCACTTCCTTGAAGCCCTGCGCCTGGCGGCGCTGGCGATAGCGTTGCTGATGGCTGGCGGCCATGGCGATCACCTCACGACGTGATGGATTAGGGCTCAGTTTGTCGTCACGACGTGATAGCACAGACGCTCATAAAGGAGCGGTGGAGCCCTAATTAATGATGGCGGTCGTCGGTAGCGGCTCGCCAGTAGTCGATGGACTGCTCAGACACCACACCATGCTGCATATCGATCTCAATTACTGCGTGCTGAAAAGCACGGGCGAGTTCCGGCTGATGGCAAAGGTGCAGGCTGCGGATGATGCGTGATATCCGTAGATGGTTGTGTCCTCCCCGTTTCAACCAGATGTGCTTGCGTATGTTGAGGGTGGGCAGCGGCACGATGGTGTTTAAGCCCCTTGTCAGGCCGAAAAAAACTAGCATTACATCAAGGGATCGTCGTTGACGCTCTCGCAGTTCGGCCGAGGCGGCGAAACACGCACGCTCGACCTCGCCCAGCAAGGGCGCGAAGCTATTAAAGGGGCGCTTCTGGCCGCGAGAGCGGCTCAACGGAAAGCCGTAGCCCCAGGGCGTTGGCCACCTTGCTGATGGTGGAAAACGCCGGGTTTCCCTCGCCGGACAGCGCCTTGTACAGCCCCTCACGGCTCATGCCGACCTCCTTGGCGAGCTGGCTCATGTTACGAGCACGCGCAATGTCGCCCAGCGCCGCTGCGAGCAGTGCCGGGTCGTTCTCCTCCATCACGGCATCCAGGTAGGCGGCAATGTCGTCCTCGGTCTGCAGGTAGTCCGCAGCGTCGTAGTGGCTGAAAGTGACGGCTTGCTCAGTCATGGCGTTACTCCTTCCACTGCGTGGCAATGGCTTTGGCTTGATTGATGTCTCGGGCCTGGCTGGCTTTGTCACCACCACATAGCAGTACCACGATCACGGGCCCTCGGCTGATGTAATAGACGCGGTACCCGGGACCATAGGGAATGCGCAGCTCGGAGACGCCTTCTCCGACGGGCTTTACATCGCCGGGATTACCCAGGCTCAGACGCCGGATGCGGGTTGTGATCTTGGCGCGAGCGTGCGTATCCCGCAGGCCACGCAGCCATCCATCGAAGGCATCGGTTTTAATCAATTCGATCATCTGATAACTCTAGTTAACAGTGTTGGGAATGTCAACTGTGGTTAACACTGAAGACGCCAAAGGCCGCCCCGAGAGGAGCGGCCTTCCAACATGGATCGGTGGAGAGGGGGCATCCCACCAGGCTCTGTGTCACCTCCACCGGGGGTGAGGGATGACTCGCTGGATCCCCCATCGACGCGCTGAGCATCAAGCCCACCCCGTTGGTCGCACTCAGCAAGGTTTCTTGGGAAAGATGGGCATAACGTTGGGTGGTACACACATGGTTATGATCCAGCAGGCGCTGTACCCCCGTAAAGTGAACTGCCGCTGTTAAGCAAGAAGCTGGCGAAGCTATGGCGCAGGTCATGTAGGCGAACACCGGCCAGGCCGGCTTTTTCGCGGGCACTACTCCAACTGTAGGTGACGTTGGTGAGTGGCTTGCCGGTCTGCGGGTTGGCGAACACCCATTCCACGTCCTCGGGTACTGCCTCGTGCCGACTGGCCAGGATCGCCAGCGCCTGATCGGAGAGTGGCACATGGCATGCTTCCCCCGCTTTGGGTAGCGGAATCCGCCAGCGCCGCTGATCCCAATGGATATCCTCCCAGCGGGCCTTCAACACCTCGCCGCGCCGAGCCCCGGTCAAGAGTAGCAAGCCCACGATCGGGGGCAGCAGAGGATTAGGTGAAGCCTCAATGGCCAGGAACAGCCGCTTGGAATGATCTGCTTGAATGGAACTTCGCTTCAGGCACTCTCATCTACGAAATCGCAGATGAGGTATATTTAGGAAGTGAAGCGGTCGAACTCACCCTGACCGGTGTTTCCAACCTTTCCTATGTCAGCGGAATATTTTCCGTTAATAATGAAATGCCTGGTTGATATCGAGTAGGTAAGGTTTTCTGTACTTACTGTTTACCCCGGCTTCGGTTGGGGGGGGTTATTGCTTAGGGCTTTGCTGTGTGGCTGACACTGGCACCTGGGTAGGTGGCAGTGTCGCTGGTGATTTTCGTTCTATAAGGCGTGTTGCTATAAACTGGTAGGCGAATGCCTACCAGTGGGTTGAGCGGCGTTAAACTTAACCGCCGTAGGTGATGGCGCTACCATCCCAGTTGATATCAATATTGCTGCCCACCAGAATGATGTGCATGTCGGCGATATCATCAAATTCTCCTTGCTCGGCGATATCAATGAAAATACGCGTAGCCTCTTCCGTACCCGTTCCTTCCCAGTTCGTGACGTTGGCATTTTTCTCGTAGCGAATAGAAAGGCCTAGATCGCCTTCTTCTACACTAGATGCGTTGGCAGAGCCGCTGCTGAAGAATTGAACATCATCGAAATTCAGGAAATCTATCTTGTCGCCAAGGCTGAAGTTGTTGATGTAGTCACGGGTGTTATAGGTGGTTGAAGACTCCTCAATCAGCTCGTTACGATCGCTGCCTTCATAGATAAAGATATCCGCATCGCTGCTGCCATGCATATCGTCGCCACCTTCACCACCGGTAACGTAGTTTTTGGTGCTGGAAGAGCCGTTAACTACCGCATCACCTGCGTAAATCTGATCGCGGCCCTCTTCTCCGTATAGCGTGTCGCTGCCTGTGCCGCCTGTGATTGTGTCCTGGCCACTCCCACCCTTGACGGTGTCATTGCCATCACCAGCGTTGATAGTGTCGTAACCGGCGCCGCCATCGAGATAGTCGTAACCAGCTCCACCATTAATGGTGTCGCTGCTTCCCCCGCCAGTAACTGTATCATTGTCATTGCCGACATTGATGATGTTGCTACCCGGCCCACCAACGATGATTTGGCTTCCATCGCTGTCGGTGTCGGTGTTGATGAGAATCTGATCCTGGCTGCTATTATTTACCAAGTCAAAGACGTCGTGGCTGCCATTGCTGCTATTGTTTTGAGCCTGTGAAACTTCTTCGGCAGTGCCGGTAATGACGCGCACATCAGCGTTTGCCACCCACTCTTCTGCTGCGAGTTCATTGGTGTAGTTGCCAATCGCATCAGAAATCGTATAAGTAGTTTTGGCCGCTGTTGTTGAAACAGTATCAGCATCTTCAAAGGCAGCCCTGACAGCTGTCCAGAGGACTTCAGCTCCAGTAACATCAAAGGCATCGGTCACCGTAATGTTTTGTACCCGTGCATCGCCTGCAAAGCCGTCTACAGAATTACCTGTGATGAAATCTGTTACTAGAGATAGTATTAGTAATGTTTTCGGCTAAATCACGCACATAGAAGTTATATGCGAGCAAATCAGAACGCGGGTTCGAGCCAACAAAGCTGTTGATATCGGCAACCGTATCCTGCAAGTAACCAATAGAGGTGATTCCTGAATTGGTGAAATCCACTAACGTTTGTGCATTTGCTATATCGTAAAGTGCTGTGTAGTTAGTAAGGTTAGTGGCGCCATTAATACCATCTGTAAAGCTATTGTTGGTAAGATTGCCGTAGTAGTCAGTAACGTCATAAACCGTGTTGCCGCTATTCATTAAGCTATATAAATCATGAGCTTCACTGGCATTGGCTGCATCGTTGGCGGTGAGATTCACTGCATTATTAACGGCATCTCGCGTATTGCCAGTTGTGCTTATCAGATTGTTTGCGCTATCTAAAATATCGTAGGTGGCCCCATTATCACGTTCATAAATAGTACGCGCTTGGGATACATTGGCAGCATCATTAGCGGTGACACTCGTCGCCTGATCTAGGATATCGGCAGTAGTATCGCCGCCGCTACTTAGCGCGGCGCTGGTGTCTACCAATGTATAGGTCAGGTCGGAAAGCTGAATAGCGGTCTCGCCATCAGCCGCTTTTAGATTGCTAAGCGCCTGCAGGTCTTGTATGTCTTTTACGGTACGTGCGCCGATATTGTAACTTGTATCACTGAGCGTAATGGCACTGGCACCAGCTACCAAGTCGCTATCGGCAGCGGCAATATGCTCGTAGCTGTCTTTGAGAGAGTAGTCGAGCGTGCCGTCGCCGTTGGCGTCGTCGATCAAACCTGCCTGAGCTACAGTAGCGTCGTTATTGATGGTGACGTTAGTGCCCTCAGTAATATATTCATGGGCTACATCAACACCATCGACATTAGATATTAACTCGCTAATGTCGTCTGCTAAGTTATCCGCAATGACTTTGCTGCCTTCGCCTACGGCAGTATAGACCTCTGCTAAAGCTGTAATATCAATTGCATTTTCAACAATAACGGTAACGCCAGCTTTGATAAAGCCCGTACCACCATCAGCCACATCGTCTTTTATATGTTGAGCGGTATCTTTAACACGGGTGTAGGTGAGGTTTGAATTTAAATCTTGCAAGCTTACAAGTTGTTCAATGCTCGCCGCATCCAATACGGTGATGGCCGCGGCGTCCCCAAGCGGTGCTCCCGTTGTTAGCAACTCTGCGATAGTGCCATTGAGTTCAAACGTACCATCGCCACTGAGCGTTGTATCGGCGTATTGCGCAAGCAACATGGTCAGCGTCGCGTCGCTACTCACTTCGTAGCTATCGATAGCGTCCAGGTGGGTGTTTTCAGAAATATCCAGGTCGCTGGTAACCGTGGCGGTCACGTCCAAGGCATCGGCCAAGCCGCTCAGGTCTAAATTGTTAGTGAGGCCGTTCAACGTGAGCTGGCCTGTGCCGCTCACCATAATGTTATTCAACAGGCTGGCGTTAGCCGTTAGGGCAGCAGTTCCCAGTGCGATGCTCGATACAACGGACTTGCTGTCGAGCGTGGAAGACTCGCCTGCGCGGGTGAAGGTCCACTCGCCGTCGCTCTCGTTTAATGTAATCGCCCCGGTGGCGGTGCCACCGAAAATGACTGCGTTGTTGTCATCCAGCGTTGCGGTAAAGGTTATTGCTGGAGGAGTGGGTGTACCGCCACCGCTAGGCGGTGTTTCCGGTATCAGGGTATCGACCACCGGGGCGGCTTCATTGAGCACGTCGTCGGATGAGGTCTGCTCGGTTACGCGCTTCAGGTAGTCGCGGCCGATGCCGACACCACGGTCAGTCGAGTAGGCGTCTATATCTTCTTGGGTGTTCAGCTCCTGGGTGAAGGCGTTGGCAACGGTGGTGCGGCCTTCAAACGTGGTGCGGTCGGTTCCCTGGGCGGCTTCACGGATGGTAAGCGCTATCTCTGCGAGCGTCTTTTCACCGTTGTTGAGCATGTTGGTGTAGAAGCCTAGCCCTTCGTCTTCGGCATCGCGCCCGAACAGCTGCTGGTAAAGAGCATTGACTTGGGCAGAGGTATCAACACTTCCCAGGTTTGCGGTGTATTCCGCAGAGGTGCCGAAGGCATTGATGATTTCGCCAAGGTTCCCATTATTGGCTTCGAGCCTTTCTGCCCAGTATTGAAGGCCTGAAGGGTCAGCTGGGCGGCCGTAATAGGCGACATAGAGTGACTGTACGGTGTCGAGAGTAACCTGGTTAGCCATTAGGTAGCCATCCTCTTGTTTATTTTTAACGTTATAATGCTTAATAGCTTAATGTTCCCTTAGCCCGGATTTCTCACAGGGTATAAAAGAAAGCGGCTGAAAGTGCTATGATTTCAAGAACCTAACCAATCCATCAAGCACCAACAGCCGCTTCCAAAATGGTACCTGAAAAGCTGACCTTCTCGCCACTCTCACGCCGCCAAATTGAAGCCGACTTCTCCGGGGGCCACATCACGTCGGACGCCGGATTACTCCTGCTTCGTGAAGTCGATAAACACCATCGCCTGACACGCCGCTTGGCCACCGTGCTTCATGATCCCCGTACACCGGAACAGGTTCGTCATAAGCTCGACACTCTGGTTCGTCAGCGGGTGTTCGGTGTCGCCGCTGGCTACGAAGATTTCAACGACCATGAGGCCCTGCGCTATGATCAGGCCCTCCAGACAGCGCTCGGTGAAGAGGATACGCTGGCAGGCAAGTCAACGCTGTGCCGGGTGGAGCAGAACGCCGATCGGCAAGCAATAGTGAAGGCCCATGAGTTGCTGTGGCATCACTTCATTGAACAGCATGACGAACCACCAAAGGAGATCGTGCTGGACTTTGATGGCACCGACATCCCCGTGCATGGCGAGCAACCCGGCAAGTTCTTTAACCGTTATTACGATCACCACTGTTACTTCCCGCTGTATGTCTTCTGTGGGCGCCACTTACTGGTGAGCTATCTGCGCACCAGTGACCGCAGCGACAGCCGCCATAGCTGGGCGATCCTCGCCTTACTGGTACGCTTTATCCGCCAATACTGGCCCGATACCCGCATCGTGTTACGAGGTGATAGCCACTTTTGTCGTCCCCGGATGCTGAACTGGTGCGATCGGCATCACGTCGACTACATCGTGGGAATCGCCAAGAACAGCCGGCTGCTCAAGGAAGTGGATGTGCCCATGATGCTGGTACGCAAGACCCAATGGCAGGTGGGAGGGAAAGTGGCAGAGACGTTTCGCTTTCCGTATCAAGCACACTCCTGGAAATACCCATGCTGGGTGGTGGCCCGCCTGGAAGAAGGCGAGCTGGGCTCTAATCCCCGGTTTATCATCAGTTCCCGTTACGATGACGGCTTCAAGCTTTACTACGAGCAGTACTGTGCCCGGGGTGACATGGAGAACCGGATCAAGGATCAACAACTGAGCCTGTTCGCTGACCGTACCTCCAGCACGCACTGGTGGGCCAATCAGTGGCGGCTGATCTTGTCGGGCTTCGCTTATACACTGTTCGAGCGGTTACGGACTTACCTGAAGCACACGCCCTTCGCGCGCATGAGTCCGAGCAACCTGAGGCTCAAGCTCATCAAAGTAGGCGCGGTCATCATCCGCAATACGCGTCGAATCCGCGTACTCATGAGTGACAGCTACCCCTATAAAACGGCGCTATCCGATCTCGTCAGGCGGTTGGTTCCTAACTGACTGCTCGGGCGCCCCCGGCCCGACGCAATGGGGGGAAGGGGGAGGTGTGTCTGAACGACGAAAAGTGGTTAAAAAGTAGCCGATGTAAGTCGAGCCAATAGGTGTTTAGCGGTGTTAGAGCCTGAGTGCGGTACTGGCTGAGGTGCTATGAGAAATCCAGGCTAAGTGCCCCCGAACATGGTATCAAGCGCATCGAGGTGTCTTGGGCTCGCCCTGGCAGCGACTCCACCTTGCTGTTTGAGCAGGCGGTCATGTCGCTCGTCAAAGGGATGCCGGTGCTGGCCATCTCTCGACGGTTGGAGATTTCCGACAAGCGCCTATGGCGCATCGTGCACCACTACGTGGGCCGCAAGCTGGGCGAGTTGGACTTGTCACACGTCAATACTTTCGGCTTAGACGAGACGGCCTCTCGACGGGGTCATCGCTACGTCACGGTATTCCTCTATATATACAGGATACAGCGAAAGCAAGAACCGGTGATCTTTGCCATTCCTGGTCATGGAAAGGACATTATCAAGGAGTTTTAGAGCCTTCCTGGCCGAGCATGGCGGCCACCCCGATCACGTCATTGAGGTGGTCTGCGACATGTCCAAGGCCTTCCTCAAGGGAGCTGCTGAACAATTGCCTAATGCCGAGGTGACGGTGGACTGGTTCCATATCGTGCAGACCTTCACCAAGGCACTGGACGAGGTTCGTAAACGAGAGCGACGCTCCCAGGCTCACCCCAAGGCGCTCCACTGGGCGGTGTTGAAGAACACCGAAAGCGGCAACCTGACGGCCAACCAAGTTGCTTTGCTCCAGGAACTGATGAGTGTCCGGAGCGCCACAGCGAATGCTTGGATCATCAAAGAGAAGCTGCGCTGGATTCAGCTGGCACCGACGCCGCATGCGACCCGGTGGCGCATTACGAACTACCTCAAGGTGATAATGGTGGGGATTGATCTTGGGCTGACCGATCTATTTATCACTAGTGACGGCGCAAAGACCGGCAACCCGAGCCACCTGAAACGCTACGAGGCCAAGCTGGCGTACCTGCAACGCCGGTTAGCCAAGAAACGGAAAGGCTCGAAGAACCGCAACAAACTGCGCCAGAAGGTGGCGCGGCTTCATGCCAAGATCGCGGACTGCCGTCGCGATGCCCACCATAAAGCCACTCGCACACTGATTAACGAAAACCAAGTGCTGTGTATCGAGTCGCTCAACATCACCGGCATGGTCAAAAACCGTCATTTAGCCAAGGCGATCAGTGATGCAGGCTGGGGTGAGTTTGTCCGCCAACTCACCTATAAAGCCGAGTGGGCTGGACGCCAGGTGGTAAAAGTCAGCCAATGGTTTCCCAGCAGTAAAACGTGCCACGGCTGCGGCCATAAAGTCGAAAAGCTACCGTTGTCACAACGTCTCTGGCACTGCGAAGGCTGTGGCCAACCAATAGATCGCGACATTAACGCCGCGAAGAATATTCAAACTGCCGGACTGGCAGGGTTAGCCTGTGGAGCGACTGGAGAGGGGGTAGCGGCCTAGCCTCTATCTAGTGAAGGCGTGTTGAAGCAGGAAGGTTCTGGGGCAACCCAAGAACCCTCGCCCAAAGCGCGAAACGCGGCGGGCGGTGAGTGTCAGATAAGAGGCAGAGTTTATGACCGGCGATATCCGCATTGATGCGTTACTTCAGGAGCAACTGAGCCTAGCCACCGGCCTACCCGCCGGTATACCGCTCACGGTCAGCTACCGCTTTATGGAAAACTTGGTTGCCCCTGAAGGCCTGTCGCCATTAAGCAGTACGGTATATGATTTTATCAGTCAGCGCGGAAAACCTCGTACTTTGAGTGCGAGGATGGATAGCGCCGCGTCCGCTAGGACGCCTTGTGTCTTGTAGCCTTACAATATTTTGTTTACATTGTAAGTTATGAAAACCGAACGCGCTTTCAAATATCGCTTTTACCCCACGCCCGAGCAGGCAACCTTGCTGGCACGGACGTTTGGGTGCGTGCGGTTTGTCTGGAATACGGTGCTTCGCTATCGCACCGATGCGTTCTATCAGCGTCAGGAAAAGATCGGTTACAACGACGCTAGCGCGTTGCTAACGCAGTTGAAGAAGCAGCCTGACACCGCGTTCCTGACCGACGTCAGTTCGGTGCCGTTGCAACAATGCCTGCGCCATCAGCAAATGGCGTTCAAACACTTCTTTGCCAAGCGGGCGAGGTATCCGAGCTTCAAATCCAAAAAACATCGCCAGTCAGCCACCTTTGCGAAGTCTGCGTTTTTCTACCGTGATGGCCAGATCACGCTGGCCAAGTGTAGCGAACCGCTTACTATTCGCTGGAGCCGTGACTTGCCCGCCCATCCGAGCAGTATCACGGTGTCCAAAGATGCAGCGGGCCGCTATTTCATCAGTTGCTTGTGCCAGGTAGAGACCGACGCCCTCCCGATCACGCCGAAGATGGTCGGCATCGACCTGGGGCTGAAAGACCTGTTCGTGACCAGCGACGGAGAGCGCGTTAATAATCCGCGCCATACGGCCCGCTATGCCCGAAAACTGGCGCGGGCTCAGCGGCAATTGAGCCGAAAGCAAAAAGGCTCGAATAACCGTGCCAAGGCGCGGTTAAAGGTTGCTAAATGCCACGCTAAAATTGCCGATAGTCGGCTTGACCATCTCCATAAACTCACCCGCCAGATCGTCAACGAGAACCAAGTGATCGCGGCGGAGAGTTTGCAGGTTAAGAATATGGTCAAAAACCGGCCTCTATCCAAAGCTATCAGCGATGTCGGCTGGGGTGAGCTGGTGCGCCAGCTTGAGTACAAATCGGCTTGGGCGGGACGGCAGTTCGTCCAAATCGACCGCTGGTACCCCAGCAGCAAACGCTGTCATGGCTGTGGCTTTGTGATGGCGTCACTGCCGCTCAATATTCGCACCTGGGATTGCCCGGACTGCGGCATCCAAGGCATTGACCGTGACCTCAATGCCGCCCGCAATATCCTACAGGCAGGCACCGCGCTGTTAGCCGGTGCCGAGAGTTGACGTCAATACCGAAGGGCATTCGGGAATCTACGCCTGTGGAGTTTGTGTAAGACCGGCAATGCCAAGGCATTGAAGGCGGCGAACACCGAAGCAGGAACCTGGGAGGTGACCACCAGGGAATCCCCTTCCTTTCCGCCGCAAGGCGGCAGCGCAAGCTGAGGGAGGGGAGAGTGTCAAGAAGAGCGTCACTTTAATCTCGATTCGGTCGAGCGGGTGGCGTTCACCGACCAAGCCGTCGCTTTAGATATTGACCAAGGCGCGGGTGAGGCTTATCGCGTCTATAAAGCTGCGTTCGGCCGTGAGCCAGACCAGCCAGGGTTAGGCTATTGGATACATCAAATGGACGAAGGGGCCTCGCTTATCGAAGTAGCCGCTTCGTTTCTGGGCAGCGATGAATTCAGCGAGCTTTATGGCACCAACGTGGATAACACCGCGTTTGTCGATGCGATCTACACCAATGTGCTGGCGCGCCAGCCGGATGCAGAAGGCCACCACTACTGGCTAAATGAGCTGGAGCAGGGCGCCCGCCGCGAACAGCTGCTGGCAAGCTTTAGTGAAAGCCCTGAAAACAGAGCCAATGTTGCCGAGTAAATCGGTGAGGGGATTGTTTACGATTCCTGGCTTGCGTGAAACACTTGAGCAGTCTCATGTTGAGTACGGTTAACCTGAGCTGTTTCTTCCAAAGTGATGAGGACGTAAATATTGATGTCGATGATTAAGCTGAATGCAGTGCTACTGATGACCTCTATGCTGAGTGGCTGCGTGCCGTTTGTGCCAATTATTTGATGTTAGAGGTGGCTTGGTGATGTAAACGGCCAATCAGCTCACCCATAAATTTTGGGTATTGTCGTCGTTCTGGCTGAAGCAGAGCGTGACAGCTTTTTGGCCGTCTTCATGGACTGGCAATGTGATCAGCTGCTAACAGTTGGTACTAAGTCGTACCGCGAGACCGGGCCGGGAAACACGTAACCTACGCCCCGAACGGACTGAATCGGAAGCTTGAAGGCTGAGGTCGCGAATTTCCTCCGCAGCCGAGAAACCAGCACATCCAGGCTGCGGTCATCGGGTCCACTCGGTGGCTTCTTCAAGGCGACAAAGAGGTGATCGCGAGACACCGGCTCACCGGGTACCTCTGTCAGTAGGGAAAGAACCCCATACTCTGCCGCAGAAAGCCGGGCGCGTTCGCCGTCGGGTGAAGTAAGTGCCCAGCCTTCGGCATCAAACACCCACGCCTCCGCCATTGAGTCGTTT
Source organism: Halomonas sp. NYA30 (assembly GCF_976980765.1). Classification (NCBI taxonomy): domain Bacteria; kingdom Pseudomonadati; phylum Pseudomonadota; class Gammaproteobacteria; order Oceanospirillales; family Halomonadaceae; genus Halomonas; species Halomonas sp. NYA30. The sequence continues at coordinate 1,534,379 of NZ_OZ334477.1, forward strand.
GACGTTTCGGTGGCTGCCTCAGCCGTAGCGTCATTTCCAATCCGCCGCCACAGGCTGAGCACCACCGCCTCTAATTCCCGCATGCTCACGGGTTTGCAAAGATAGCTGTCGGCTCCACGGCCGAGGCCTTCGATCCGCTCTTCGAGCCCCCCACGAGCCGTCACCATAATGACACCGGCTTTGCTTTCCTCGCGCAGGCGGTTGACCGCATCCAGGCCGCTTTCACCGGGCAGGCCCACATCGAGCAGAATGATGTTCGGTGCGAACTCTGAAAGTAGGGGCTGTAACTCCTCGACTGAGCCTACCTCATGCACCGTCATCCCCCGTTTGCGTAGGTAGCGAGCCACTGGCTGGCGAAAGTCCGGTTCGTCATCCACAAGGGCGATGCGAATTGAGGGCATGGAAGTCTCCATTTAAACCTCCAGCAAGGGTAGCGTGACGCAAAACACCGTGCCATGAGCTTGATCCAACCTGACGCTCCCTTCGTGCAGGGCGACGATACGCTGCACCAGATGCAGCCCCAAGCCGGCGCCCGGTTTATGCTGGGTGCGGCGAGCGCGGTAGAACTTCTCGAACAACCGTGGCACTTCGGTGGGGTCGATACCTGGCCCGTCATCACGTACGGCTACCTTCACTGTCTTGCCCTCTTGGCGGCACGAAAGCGTTACGCCCTCGGGCGTAGTCGTGTATTTACAGGCGTTATCCAGTAAGGCGGAAAAGGCGATGGGTAGCAGATAGGGGTCGGCATCCACCCGAACCGGTTTTTCTGCCCCCTGCAGTAGCATGTTGTACTCCTTGGCCAGTTCGGCCAGCACGGCGCCGACATCCAGCTCGCCTGAACGGCGGCTCTGTGAAACGTTCTCCAGCCAGTCGTCCGCCAGGCACCCCTCGACCAGATTACCCAACCGCCGCGAAGCTCTGTGAATACGATCCAGTTCCTCAGCTGATTCTTGATCATCTGCTGGCAAGTTACAGGCAATGAGATCCGCCGATGCCGCCATGATACCCAGAGGCGTGCGGAATTCATGCGAGACCATAGTCAAGAAGTTGCGTTGCTCTTGAAGCGCTGCTTCCGCCGCGCAACGAGCAGCGTTCTCCTTGACGAGGCGGTCCTGTAGTAAGTCACGCAACCGCTCCGTCACCATCACTGCCAACCCTACCGTTAAACCGAAGAAGAACAGGATGCCCCAGGCGAAGAAGGTGCTGGTGCTAGGGCCGAGCCGAAGCATGTCAGTGGCCAATACCGGTTCCAGTAAGGTTTGGGCTGCCCGTGCCAGATTGAGAATGCCATGAAGAGCAAGCAGAACCGCGACTGCCTGATGTGCATTAAGCAGCTGAAAGCGGCTGTCGCGCACAATCGTCCAGGTGCCGAGAAATACCAGAAGCATCATACCGATGCTAATGCTGATGATGCGAAGCCCCATGGCTTCGGGGACATTGTGGTAGAGCGTCATCGGGACGCAGAACACCACCACAATGGCGGCTAGCAAGGGCCAGCCGGCCGACCGGCCGAGAAAGCGCCGCGCCCCGGCGACCAAAAAAGCATGACCGATAAGGATCAAGGCGTTGGCAACGGCGATGGACCAGAACGGCGGAATAACGTTGCGCCCGTACAGCAGCCCCACACCAACGCTGATAGCAACCATGCCGATGGCCCAATCACGTGGGCCAGGCAGGCTTCGGTGCAGGCGGTAAAGCAGTGCCAACGCTAAGGAGGAAAGCGCCAGGGCCATGCACAGCACCGCTAGCCCGGATTTCTCACAGGGTATAAAAGAAAGCGGCTGAAAGTGTTAACGTTTCAGGGCCATACACCAAAAACCAACACCAACAGCCGCTTCCAAAATGGTACCTGAAAAGCTGACCTTCTCGCCACTCTCTCGCCGCCAAATTGAAGCCGACTTCTCCGGGGGCCACATTACGTCGGACGCCGGATTACTCCTGCTTCGTGAAGTCGATAAACAGCATCGCCTAACACGCCGCTTGGCCGCCGTGCTTCATGATCCCCGCTCACCGGAACAGGTTCGTCATAAGCTCGACACGTTGGTTCGTCAGCGGGTGTTCGGTGTCGCCGCTGGCTATGAAGATTTCAACGACCATGAGGCCCTGCGCTATGATCAGGCCCTTCAGACAGCGCTCGGTGAAGAGGATACGCTGGCAGGCAAGTCGACGCTGTGCCGGGTGGAGCAGAACGCCGATCGGCAAGCAATAGTGAAGGCCCATGAGTTGCTGTGGCATCACTTCATTGAACAGCATGACGAACCACCCAAGGAGATCGTGCTGGACTTTGATGGCACCGACATCCCCGTGCATGGCGAGCAACCCGGCAAGTTCTTTAACCGTTATTACGATCACCACTGCTACTTCCCACTGTATGTCTTCTGTGGGCGCCACTTACTGGTGAGCTATCTGCGCACCAGTGACCGCAGCGACAGCCGCCATAGCTGGGCGATCCTAGCCTTACTGGTACGCTTTATCCGTCAATACTGGCCCGATACGCGCATCGTGTTACGAGGTGATAGCCACTTTTGTCGTCCCCGGATGCTGAACTGGTGTGATAGGCATCACGTCGACTACATCGTGGGAATCGCAAAGAACAGCCGGCTGCTCAAGGAAGTGGACGTCCCCATGATGCTGGTGCGCAAGACCCAATGGCAGGTGGGAGGGAAAGTAGCGGGGACGTTCCGCTTCCAGTATCAAGCCCGCTCCTGGAAATACCCACGCTGGGTGGTGGCCCGCCTAGAAGAAGGTGAGTTAGGCTCTAATCCCCGGTTTATCATCAGCTCTCGTTACGATGACGGCTTCAAGCTTTACTACGAGCAGTACTGTGCCCGGGGTGACATGGAGAACCGGATCAAGGATCAACAACTGAGCCTGTTTGCTGACCGGACCTCCAGCACGCACTGGTGGGCCAATCAGTGGCGGCTGATCTTGTCGGGCTTCGCTTATACGCTGTTCGAGCGGTTACGGACTTACCTGAAGCACACGCCCTTCGCGCGCATGAGTCCAAGCAACCTGAGGCTCAAGCTCATCAAAGTAGGCGCGGTCATCCTCCGCAATACGCGCCGCATCCGGGTGTTGATGAGTGACAGCTACCCCTATAAAACGGCGCTATCCGATCTGGTCAGGCGGTTGGTGCCGAACTGACTGCTCGGGCGCCCCCGGCCCGACGCAATGGGGGAAAGGGGGAAGTGTGTCTGAAGGACGGAAAGTGGTTAAAAAGTAGCCGATGTAAGTCGAGCCAGTAGGTGTTTAGCGGTGTTACAGCCTGAGTGCGGTACTGGCTGAGGTACTATGAGAAATCCAGGCTAGAAGCGTGCGGGTATCAAGTTCGGTTATCACGATGGTCCACACTTCTACAAAAGGGCTGTTAATGACACGTCAGCCTTGCAGGCGGCGGCGTGAGGTTCAGGGAGTATCTAATTATGTATTGATACGCTATAGACGCGCGATTAATTCGTCAAGATCGTCGAACATGCAAACAAATGTCACAAAAATCTTTTTGACTCCCCCAGACGAATTGGCTCTACTTAGTGCGAATTAATTAGCAATAAAGCCTGAAATAGTACGGGGTAATTTAATTAATTAAGACTACTATGCCTGGGCTAAAGCATTTGCGATGTACGCATTGGGGCGGCTTCCTCATTGGAAGCGATAATAATAGATGGGGAAGGGGATAGAAATGGTAGGCGATCTTTTACAACGCAATAACGTCAAAGAAGTCATTTTCATCGATACAGGTGTCGATGGTTGGCAAACCCTGGTTGACGGCGCTCCCGAAGGTGCCGAAATCGTCACCCTGGACTCTTCCCGTGACGGCCTGGCGCAGATGGCGGAATGGGCCGAGGGGAAAGTAGGCTATACCGCCATACATATTCTTTCCCACGGCAGCCAGGGCCAAGTACAGCTCGGCACTGCCAGCCTGAATGACGACACTCTTTCTGATTACTCCGAAGCCCTCGCGCAGATCGGCCAAAGCCTGATCGAAGACGGCGATATTTTGCTTTACGGCTGTGAAGTGGCAGCGGGTTTAGCAGGGTTGAATTTTATCGGTAAACTTGCCCAATCTTCAGGTGCAGATATTGCCGCCTCTGACGATTTGACCGGTGCTACAGCATTGGGCGGTGACTGGGTGTTGGAGCAAACCCACGGGGACATTGATCAGTCCAGTCTGGCGATTGAGTGGAGTGGCACTTTAGCGCCTCCTAACCCTCCCACTGTCACCGGAACGGTGGCCGACATTAGCCTAGAGGAAGAGAGTACTACCAATGTGGACTTGTCCGCACTGGAATTTGTCAACGCAGATAGCGATGAATTAACCGTCACCCTGTCGGTGGATAGCGGCACCTTCTCTGAGCCTGCTGACGGTAAAAGCGATGGTGTAATCACCACAAAGGTTACAGATACTCAAATCACCTTGGCTGGTCCCACTTCGGCTATAAACACATACCTTGATACCGCTTCCAATATCCAATACACCGGCGCTGAAAACATCAGCGGCGATAATGCCGCAACGCTCACCATTAGCGCAGAAGATGGGAACGGGAGCTCACTAGCTGAAAACGTCACCGTCAATCTCGACATTACCGATGTTAACGATGCACCCACCAACATCGTCACTATCACTGGTATTGCCACCGAAGACGAGACTTTAACGGCCAACCCTATCTTAGCCGATGAAGACGGCCTGGGCACGACGATCAGCTATCAATGGCTGCGCGACGGGGAGGTAATTGAGGGCGCTACAGATGAGATCTACACCCTGACCCAGACAGACGTGGATGCCGTGATTAGCGTAGAGGTTAATTATATCAACGACCAGGGCACGCCGGAGACGATGACCTCCGACGCCGCCGGTCCGGTTGTCAACGTCAATGACGAGCCTACAGGCACGGTCACCATTACCGGCACCGCAGAACAAGGCGAAACCCTCACTGCTAACAATAACCTCGTCGATGAAGATGGCCTGGGAGACATTAGTTATCAGTGGCTACGGGGCAGTGAAGAGATCACGGGCGCCACGGGCAAGGAGTACCTCTTAACCCAAGCGGACGCCGGCGCTGAGGTTAGCGTTCGCGCTAGCTACACCGACCTGCAAGGCACGCCAGAGTCGTTGACCTCCGACGCTACCGGTGCGGTTGACAACGTCAACGACGAGCCCTCAGGCGCTGTCACTATCAGTGGCGATGCTGTCGAAGGCCAGAACCTCACCGCCGTCAACAACTTGGCCGATGAAGATGGCTTGGGCGCAATCAGCTACCAGTGGCTGAGTGACGGTGAGGTGATTGAAGGTGCTACTGATGAAACTTATACCCTAACTCAGGCTGATGTCGGCGCTGAGATCAGTGTTCGAGCTAGCTATACCGATCAGCTAGGTACCGATGAAGCCGTTATTTCTGAAGCCACTGGGTTCGTGAACAGCGCTAACAATCATATACCTGTATTTGGGAATGATGCGACAAATAGCTCAACACAAGTGTCTGTCTTCGCGTTCCCCGGCCTGAATGGCAGTGATGCTAGCCCAGGGAATGGCAATGAAAACGCCAACTTGGTGAGCATTGTTCAACATATTATTAACAACGGCGGTGACTACACTCTCGATACCTCTATCACTGATTTCGCCTCGACTAATTTTTCTGACCAGCTAAACGCTAGCGGCTTTTTCTTTATGACGGATATGGAGAACGAGGGGCCATCAAACACAGATTTCTTGCCAGTAAGCGCCCAAGCCACTCTTCGCAACTGGGTCAGCGACGGTGGCGTCATAATGATGACGGGCACTGGCGGTTCTGATGATACTGATTTTTTAAATTTGATATTTGATTGGGATTTAACAACTCAATCAGGTTATTCATGGGAACTTAATAGCAATAACGCTGCAGGTACTCCATTTGAAGATGGCCCCGCCAACTTAACTAATTTAAGTGCAACAGATGCTATTGGTAAGGGTACAGTGTCCAGTTTTACTCCTGTTTATGGAACCGACGATAATGCTACCGTAGCCACCATGAGCTACGGTACAGGCACCGTTATTTTCCTAGGGTATGATTACTTTAACGCGGGCATTGCGGGTACAGGTTTTATAGACAACACCCAATACGAAGTTGATGTAACTACTGGGTCTAGTAGCTCTAATGCATGGGTCACGGAGATGATTCCGCGTGCCATGCAGTATTCGGCAAATCTTTCTTCAACATATAACTTAACTCAAACTGATTCAGTGTTTTCAGAGAGCGATGAGATTGTTGTCTCGGATGCGGATATTGAAGATGAAGTGACTATCAGTGTTAGCGGTGTTTCTGCTCTACAAACCCAGAGGGATGGAACTGAGGCAGCCGAACATTCTTCGTTGCCTACTGATGCTGAATTGCTTGCCATGCTCTCGCTTAGTTCAACGGTGGCAGTAGGCTCTACTGAAACACAAGGCAGTGTGAGTTGGAGCTTTAACGCTGAAAACACGGCCTTCGCTTATCTAGGTCAAGGTGAGAAACTCACACTGACATACACACTAACAGCTGATGATAGCAAAGGCGGAATAGCTACTAATGATATTGACTTTATTGTTAATGGCACTAACGATTCTCCGATTTTAGAAAATGCCGATGACGCTCTAATCTATACTGAAGGTGATGCTGCTACTATGATCGATAGCAGCCTCACGCTGATCGATATTGATAGTGACAATATGACATCAGCCACAGTAACTCTCTCCAATGGCTATGTTGAAAGTGAAGATGTCTTGGCCTTTGTCGACGCCAACGGTATCACCAGCAGCTGGGATGCGACCACAGGCACACTAACGCTGTCAGGCATTGCTACCAAGGCTGAATACGAGGCTGCACTGAAGTCTGTCACCTACCTAAATACCAATACTGTTAACCCTGATACCAATGACCGCACTGTTAGCTGGGTCGTTAATGATGGTGGAGCTGACTCTGCCACTTCTACATCGACAATTAACTTGTTAGCGGCTAACGACTTGCCCACCGGCAACGTGACCATTACGGGTGATGCTGTTGAAGACCAAATCCTCAAGGCTAGCAACAACCTGGCCGATGAAGACGGTATGGGTGACGTTACTAGCTATCAGTGGCTACGTGACAGTGTGGCCATTGAAGGCGCGACGGGCACGGAGTACCTCTTAACCCAAGCGGATGTCGGCGCTGAGATTAGCGTTCGGGCCAGCTATACCGATGGCCGAGGAACGTCAGAGTCTAAGACCTCCGACGCTACCGGTTCGGTTGCCAATGTCAACGACTTACCCACCGGCACTGTCACCATCAGCGGCACGGCCGAACAAGGCGAGACCTTTACCGCTAGCAACGACTTAGACGATGTAGATGGTATGGGTGACGTGTCCTACCAGTGGTTGCGAGATGGCGTGGCAATCACCGACGCCACTGGCGAGACCTACATCCTGTCCCAGACCGATGTGGATACCGCTATCAGCGTGCGGGCTAGCTATATCGACGGCCAGGGCACTGCGGAGTCGAAGACTTCTGGCGCTACTGGCCCGGTTGCTAACGTCAATGATATGCCCATCGGCGGCATCACCATCAGTGGCGATGCTGTGGAAAACCAGACACTCACCGCTGATGGCAGTGGACTGACCGATGAAGACGGTCTGGGCACCATCAGCTACCAGTGGCTGCGCGATGGTGTGGAGATCACTGATGCTACCGACAACACCTACACCCTGACTCAGGCCGATGTGGATACCGCTATCAGCGTGCGGGCTAGCTATACTGACGACCAGGGCACGCCGGAGTCGATGACTTCCGACGCTACCGGTCCGGTTGCCAACATCAATGACGAGCCCACCGGAAGTGTGACCATTACCGGCGATGCTGAGGAAGACCAGACACTCACCGCTAATAGCAGTGGACTGACCGATGAAGACGGTCTGGGCACCATCAGCTATCAGTGGCTGTGCGATGGCACGGTCATTAATGGCGCCACGGGCGCGACCTACACCCTAACCCAGGCCGATGTGGATACCGCTATCAGCGTGCGGGCTAGCTATATCGACGACCAGGGCACAGCGGAGTCGAAAACTTCCGACGCCACCAGCCCGGTTGCAAACGTCAATGATGCGCCCACCGGCAGCGTGACCATCAGCGGCGATGCTGTGGAAGATCAAACACTGACGGCCAGCAATACCCTGGCTGATGAAGATGGTCTGGGTACGATTAGCTACCAGTGGCTGCGCGATGGCACGGCAATCACCGATGCTACCGACAACACCTACATCCTGACCCAGGCCGGTGTGGATGCTGTTATTAGCGTACGGGCTAGCTATACCGACCTGCAAGGCACGGCGGAGTCAAAGACCTCTAGCGACACCGCTGCCGTAGCCAACGTCAATGACGCGCCCACTGGCAGCGTGACCATCAGCGGCGATGCTGTGGAAGATCAGACACTGACGGCCAGCAATACTCTGGCCGATGAAGACGGCCTGGACTCGAAGTCTACCAGCTACCAGTGGTTGCGCGATGGCACGGTCATTGATGACGCGACGGGCGAGACCTACACCTTGACTCAGGCAGATGTGGATGCCGAGATCAGCGTGCGGGCTAGCTATACCGACCTGCAAGGCACGGAAGAGTCGAAGACCTCCGACGCTACAGGCATGGTTGCCAACGTCAATGACGTGCCCACTGGCATCGTGACCATCAGCGGCGATGCCGTGGAAAGTCAGACACTGATGGCCAGCAATACCCTGGCCGATGAAGATGGTCTGGGTACGATCACCTACCAGTGGCTGCACGATGGCACGGCAATCACCGATGCTTCCGCCAACACTTACATCCTGACCCAGGCAGATGTGGATGCCGAGGTCAGCGTGCGCGCTAGCTATATCGACCTGCAAGGCATGACGGAGTCGAAGATCTCCGACGCCACCGATCCGGTTGCCAACGTCAATGACGCCCCAACAGGCAGTGTGACCATTACTGGCGATGCTGTGGAAGATCAGACGCTGACGGCTAGTAACGATCTGACCGATGAAGACGGTCTGGACTCCATCAGCTACCAGTGGCTGCGCGATGGTGTGGAGATCACCGATGCCACCGACAACACCTACACTCTGACCCAGGCAGATGTGGATGCCGAGATCAGCGTGCGGGCTAGCTATACCGATCAGCGGGGTGCTGCAGAAGCCGTCACCTCGGCCGCCACGGCGACTGTGGACAACCTCAACGACGCTCCTACCGGCAGCGTGACCATCACCGGTACAGCCAAAAAATATCAGACCCTGGCCGCCAGCAACGATCTAGCTGATGAAGATGGCCTAGGCACCATCAGTTACCAGTGGCTGCGAGACGGCACGTCTATTGTTGGTGCCACCGGAGAGACCTACACCCTGACCCAAGCCGATGTGCGCAACGAGATCAGTGTTGAAGCCCGCTATACAGACGCCTTTGATACCACTGAAACGGTTTATTCCGCAGCCACCAATCCAGTGGCTGCTATTCCTGTGACACCTGATCCTATTCAAGTTGAACCTACGCCCGGCGAACCGCTGCCGGAAACGCCTTCTGGGCAGCTGTCGGTGAGTGAGACCATCAGCAATAACGGTTCTAAACCTGGCAGCGTTCGTCTGGTTGAAAATACCGGTAATACTAATGTCGTCACCGCTACCCTGCCTAGCCGGGTAAAACTGATAAACGAAGGGGCGCGTACCGCAACGGAGCGTGATCAGGCGCTGGCTAATCTTGTTGCCAGTATTGAAGATAAAGTACCCGGTAACTTGTCCGAACAAACGCAAACGGCAGCCAATTGGCTCAGTACTCGCCCTGACGGAACTCAGCTGGATATCCGCACGTTAACCTTTACCTCGGATCTTGCCACCAATGAGCCGATTGAGATCCGTGGTGAGACAGATAACTCTGCGAGTGGTTTTCAGGAAGCCTTTGTTATTGATGTGACCGCTCTCCCTAGCGGTTCACGTCTGCAGTTGGATAATATCGATTATGCCAGCATTAAAGGCGCTGTGAGCATTGAAGGTGGGGAGGGTGACAATGTCGTCATTGGCGACAACGAGGCACAAGTGATTGTACTCGGGCCGGGCGACGATGAACTGCACGGCGGCGGCGGTAATGACGTGATCGGCTCTAAGGGCGGTGATGACCTGCTGTTTGGGGATAGCGGCGACGATGAATTGTTTGGCGGTGCTGGCGCTGACCTGTTGCACGGTGGCAGTGACAGCGACATGGCCAGCTATGAAGGTAATCGGGATGATTACATCGTTACCCAGCAGTTTGGTGTCATCACCGTTCAGTCAAAAGACGATGAAAGCGATATCGATACCTTGATCAATATCGAGACATTGACCTTTGCCGATGACGAGCTGGCCCTGAGCTACGATGAGGATCTGCAGTGGATTACCGGTCTTTATACCCAGGTGCTGGGGCGTCAGGCGGATGTTGAAGGCGTGCAATACTGGGCACAGTACAGTGCTAACGGGGGAAGCCGAGCAGAAATGGCACTTTCGATGCTGAATTCGGAAGAATCTGGCAAGGTGGTACATGAGGGTGGCGACTATCTGGACTTACTTTATACAGGCCTGTTAGGGCGCGATGCAGATGATGCTGGCAAGGCGTACTGGAGCGGGGAGCTGATGGCTGGCGCCTCAATGCGCGACGTAGTGGACAGCTTTATGTTCTCAGAAGAGATGCGCAGCCACGACCTTGACACCATGCAGTGGGATTTCCTGGTTTAACATCTACTTTGAGTTATGTGTAGAGTCTCAACTGAGCTTTGTAGAGAGTCTGAAACTAACACCAGCCTAGCTTTCTAGGCTGGTGTTTTCTATCTATTCGCTGTAACCACTTCAGTATCAATAAATTCTCATCATAATACTCAGCGCACCATATCAGAGCGTAGTGCTGACTCTTCTCAATGTGAACAGCAGTGGTTGTAAGCTTTTACTTACAAACTGTCAGTATTTTCCTACATAAATTGAGACAGATATTAGCTAGAATCCGTAGTCGTTTGTTAAGCAAAAAGCCTTATCTATAAAGGCAATTATAAACCCCGACAGTGCCGGGAATAATCAAGGGATGAATAAGACAATGAAAAAAACATTGAGCCTGTTGGCCGGTGTAGCAGTACTGGCGACCACCGCCCAGGTAAATGCTGATGTGTTTGAAAAACGTGTTTCCGTTGGCGCGATTGCGGGCACCACCGGCATTGGTGCTGGCGTTTCCACAAAAACCTGGCGCTAACTGGTCGCTACACAGATGGACTGGATTTCGACACCGACTTTGAAGAAGATGGCGTTGATTATGATGCTGAATTTGGCATGAAAGCGGCCAGCCTCAAGATGGATTACTTTCCGTTTGGCGGACGTTTCTTCATTTCAGCGGGCGCGATGATGCCGGACATTGAAGCCAATGTAACAGGTACCCCACAAGACGGCACAACCTACGAGTTGAACGGCACCAACTATTCAGCAGCGCAGATCGGCTCTGTAGTGGGCACCGCAACGGTGGCAGATAGCACTCAGCCTTACTTAGGTATGGGTTGGCGCAGCTCTCACGAAACCGGTTTCGGGTTCTTCTCCGAATTTGGCGTTGTGGCCACGAACGTTGATGTTTCGCTTAGTACCACGAATGGCTTTGAAAACCTCGATCCGACCCTACAAGATGATATCCGCGCCGAAGAAGCGAGTTTAAAAGACGATATCGACAAACTGCCGGTATTCCCGGTGGCGCTGATTGGTATTAGCTACACGTTTTAAGCAAGCACGATATTGGGAATTTAAAGGCAGCCGCAGGGCTGCCTTTTGCATTGCACGTACTAAAAAATTTAAAGCCATAACCCAGCGATATTAGAAGGCAGGTTTTGGCTGTGCCTAGTGGGTTGGGTTTGCGACAATAGCCGCACTGGTTATGTCTTCTGGAGTGTTTATGTCTACTTATCTCGTTATTAGTCCCAAAGAGTGCCAAGGGCTGGCGTGGTACCCGCCGCGCGATGTTGGTTTTGCTGCCACTAATCCACTGGTGCCGCTGCATGCTGGTGAGCTCGCCAAGGCCGCTGCTACTATGCCATTGGCGATTGTGCAGGAAGGGCGAGAGTGGAAACTGGTAGGGGTGGCCGGGTTACGCCAAGACCACAATCTTTTCATAAAAGATGGCCAGTGGTTGGGCCAGTATAAACCGCAATCGCTTACTACTTGGCCCTTCACGGTGGTCACTATTGGTGAGAAAGGCGTTGTTACCATGGACCGCGACAGCGGGCTGGTGGCGACCGATGCCAATGAGCCTGGTGCAGAGCCGTTCTTTAATGAACATGGCCTCCCCGCACCCGCGCTGGAAGTAGTACTTTCTGCCCTGAAGGCCAACCATGCCAAGCAGCGGGCAACCCAAAGGGCCTTGGCGGCATTGAATGCAGCAGAGGTGATCACCCCCTGGCCGGAAAACCTAACCACGCCCATGGGCATGCACATTAATGGCCTGCACATGATCAATGAGAAAGCGCTTTCTCAACTGGAAGACGATGCCTTCCTAACCCTGCGCAAAACTCAGGCACTCCCGCTGGCTTATGCACTAAACCTCTCGTTGCAGCAAAGCCACCTGTTAACGCGTTTGGCCCGGCTTAATCCTGGACAGGTCGCCACTCCCGAAAACTTAGATAGCATCTTCGGCGATGAAGATGATTTAAGTTTTGACTTTGATAGCTAGGGTTTAGTGTTGGCAGCTAAGCTAATGTGCTGATGCTTCATTCATTGTTCGAAGCCTCTCCATTAGCGCCTAGCACAAAATAATTAACTTCTCAGATACCACAATGTGATGGGGTTGGTTTTGATAAAACCCTGTAGGAAGCCTATGTTCCGTTTATGTTACGGGGGCATCGAAGCCTCACCCATGCGCCGTGAGACAGCAAGTTACCTTGGGCGTGGCTCGTTTGATCCTGCCTTAATGTTACTGGCAAGCCTACCGGGAATAGCGTTGGCGTTCTGGCTCTATGGGATGGCACTTGATCCTCGTCATGTGGAGTGGTTGCTGGCTGAGGGGGATAGCCTGCAGCATTTTAGTGGCTGGGATATGTTCCGCAGGGATGAGTGGCGATGGCCTTTAGGTGCGGTGCCTACTCTGGGGTATCAAGTTGGATCATCGATCGTCTATACCGATTCAATACCACTAATCGCAATACCTTTAAAGCTGTTGCACGCGTGGCTGCCAGATCCTATGCAGTACATCGCGCCTGTCATGCTGGTGAACTTGGCACTTAACGGTGCTGTGGCAGCGGGGCTCCTGCGTTGGTTAGGTGTAAGCCGCAGCGTAGCACTTACGGGAAGCTTGTTGGTGGTATCTCTACCTATGGTGACTATGCGCGGGCCAGGCGCGTTGGGACACGAGGCGTTGGCGAGCCATTGGTTGATACTGGTGGCGGTGTGGCTGATGTTAGTACCACGCGTCAGTTGGGGCCATGCTTTACGCTGGCTGGCCCTTCTATTGGTAGCTGTATTGGTTCACTTCTATCTGTTTTTCATGGTCGGTGTGCTCTGGACAGCATGGTGTCTGGCTGGGCTGTGGAGCAATAGGAGGGAGCCTTACCGTGTAGTGATGATGTTCGCCGGGGCGGTGTTTACCATGGTTATGGTGCTGGTCTGCATGTATACGGCGGGTTATTTTGAGTTTGCGCTCACAGTCGAAGGCGAGACGGGCTTTGGCCTCTATTCCACCGAAATGCTGAGTTTCTTCAACCCAGGCAGTGCTGGCCTGTTCTTTCAGGATGTTCATTTTGAGGGAGCGTCCAGCCTAATCGAAGGCTGGTTTTCACCTGTAGCGGGGCAATATGAGGGGTATGCCTACGCAGGAATGGGGGTTCTGGGATTGTGGGTAATGGCATTGGCAGTATGGATTACTGGCCGTTACCTGCCGCTTAACCGTGGTGAACGATTGCTTTTCGTGCCGCTGCTTGCGCTGTTCATTTTCGCTCTGAGCGACCAAGTAGTGGTGGGGCAGTGGGTCGTATCGTTGCCATACCCGGCTTGGATGGATGTGTTTACTCACAAGCTTCGCTCTTCTGGTCGGATGGCTTGGCCACTGCTCTATGGTTTGCTGTTCGCAGCATTGCTGATATTGGCTCGACGTATGCCGGTGCGCTGTCTGTGGCCATTATTACTTGTGGTTCTGCTGTTGCAAGCCTGGGATGTTTCACACTGGCAGCGGTATGCCAGATACCAAATCAGTCAATTGGCGCCGGGTATGCCAGTAATGCGACCTTTTGCTTGGCGAGAGGAACCTGCAGTGGTGTCGATGTTGGAGGAGAGTAGTGAAATCCGCCTTTTACCGGGGGATGATTGGCAGCGTGTAAAGATTATTAGTTGGTTGGCCGCACGCCATGATTTAGCAAGCAATGTCGCTTACTTTGCACGCACTAATCCTGGGTTGCTCTATGCGGCCGCTAGCGAGCAGCGAGCAGCTCTTGAGGCGAGGCGGGTTGAGCCGAATGTACTCTACGCGCTGACTGACACTTCTCTTATTGAGATAGCTTGTCAGGTGGAGGGGGTGGCGTGCTTAGCCGTGGACGGTATGACCTTGGCGTTGAAAAGCGAACAACAATAAATGCCAAAGCGGGCTCTAAGCGATACCTTGCCAGGAGGCAACTGCCTTAGCGAGACAATAGTACATTCAGTAATGTAAATCGTAGTTGTGTAAGAAATATCGTACAAAGCAAGAGCGAATGTCTTACATTAAATTGACTTAAATGATGGTAGTTTTCTAATCCAGTGCTCAACGAAATAATAGCGTGGTAACCACGCGCTATAAAAGATCTAACTGGGGAAAGCTATTCATGGAATACACGAATCAGATTCAAAAGTTTTATATCGCTTATTATGGCCGTCCTGCTGACCCTGAGGGCTTGGCCTACTGGGTTACCCAGCTTGAGCAGAATGGGGGCAACCTGACGGCCATTTTAGAGGCTTTTGGTACCTCAGCCGAGTATGAAAACCGCTTTGGTACGTTAAGCCCCCAAGAGCAGATCAATAATCTTTACCAACAGATTTTTGGCCGTGATGCGGACGATGTTGGTTTGGCGTTCTACACCGGTATGTTGGAGCGTGGCGACAGTTCACTTACTGATCTAGCCCTCGATATTACCAATGGGGCTCTGGGTGAAGATGTCACTGCTATTAATAAGCGGGTGGAAGTGGCTCAGCAGTTTACCCAAGACGTAGAAGAGCGCGGCCTGCGATACAGCGGTGAAGAGAACGACGCCGCTGGTCTCTTAGCTAACGTGACGGCGGACACCAATGTTGCGGCGTATGTTGAGAGCACCCTTGAGCCGTTACTAGCTAACCTGCCAACGAGCGATGTTGACCCAACCCCAACCCCAACCCCAGAGCCAGAGCCTTCTTCCCCAGTAGTGGAGCTCGCTAAGGGCAATGTGGTGTTCTCTTTTGCGCAGGAGAGTGTGCTAGATAATGGCGATTCCGCCATTACGATTTCCGAATCGAGCGCACAGGAATTTGTGAATGCTGAAAACGAGCTGTTCGTCTCTAGCGCTGGCAACTTCGGCGATATCATTACGCTTCAAACGGGTGATGATACGTTGGAATTGGTGTCGATTGAGTTTGTAGGTGATAGCCAGCTGCGTGATGCAGCGACAGCAGTGGGCTACGACAATTGGATAGATATGGCGCTGTTTAACGGGGAGCTGGTCACGGCAGATTCGTTAAATATCTCTGAAGATATGTTCTTTGGGGGTGATATCGAGATCGAAAATTATTTTGGCTACAACTGGCCGTCTGACCTTGAACCGATTAGCCGTGAAGACGGCCAACCTTTTACCCTAGAAATAGAGGTGTTGGATTCGCTTGGCGTCGCCAATCTAGATGCGGTTTTCGCCGAGGCTCTTGCCTAAATCTAGGCTGAGCAAAACCATTTTGAATTAATAGTAAAAAGCGAGAGATACCCTGGGTATCCCTCGCTTTTTTTATGGCTACCTTTGGGTTGTACGCAACTCTACCCTAAAGGTATTGGCAGTTTGCGTTAGCCCCCGGTTCCGCCGCTGACAACGAGTTCAAGTTCGGGCAAAAAGTTCGTGGAAGTTAGGTCATTCACCGTGACGCCAATAAGCGTGATAAAGGGGGTCATGTCATAGTTTTCACCCCCAATACCATCAAAGTCGACGTTGATTTGGGTATCATTCTCTACTTGTTCTAACGCAAAGTATCCTAAGTCAGGATCGAAAGGGTTGCCGCCTGTGTAGTCGATGAGGGTGGAGTAGATGTTACCGTTGTGGTTCTCATTAACCAGTAACGAAAAGTCGAGGACATCAAGATCCGCCTCAAAATCTTCGATGATGGCGGGGCCGTTACCCATTTGCCCGTGCCAGTCGAAGAGCTCGATTTGGAAGGTGTCGCTGCCTTCGCCACCCTTAAAGGTATCACCTCGGCTACCAATTAATGTGTCGTTACCCGCACCGCCATCTAAATGGTTTGTGCCAGTGACATCCTCCAGCCAGTCGTTACCTGCGCCACCTTCAAGGCGATCGTTGCCTGCGCCGCCATAAAGCCAGTCGTCACCGCCCAACCCTTGCAACGTATCGTTGCCTACGCCGCCTGCTAGCTCTTCGTTGTCTTCTGTACCGGTAATGATAACGCCAATATCCTCAGTGCCGCTTGGATCAAGCCCGCTCGGAAGGAAGTTCTGGTCGGTAAGTTGCTCTGCTTTTACGTCTTGTAAAAACAGTAATGGTTGATAGTTACTACCGCCACCTTCGTGGGAAACTTCCAGCCAAGTTCCGTTGCCCTCTGCTTCATTAACAAGATGCATAAACCCTAATGCTTCGCTAAAAGGGTTGCCACCCGTGTAGTTTTCCAGCGCGGGGTAGTCATCCACCAGCATCCCAAGTTCAATGAAATCTTCAGTCACATCAAAGTCGGTGATGATGGCCACATCGTCTGGGTGGGGGCCATCAGAACCGGTATAATAATAGTATGAGTTGAGATGGAAGGTATCCTGCCCATTGCCGCCTGTCAGAGTGTTGCCTTGCGCAATGGACAGAGAGTCGTCTCCGTCCCCACCGTCAAGCGTATTGCGCCCATCGATGTCATAAAGGTAATCGTCCCCAGCGCCGCCGTTGAGAGTATCATCGCCTAGACCTCCGTTAATATCGTCACTGAGTGCGCTGCCATTAACCACATCGTTGCCAGGCCCTGCTTGAACATAACTCCAGTTATCTTCATCGGTAATCGTTATTGTGTCATTGCCAACACTTCCCAATATTTCACCGCTGGCCGTAATTGTTTCCCCCTCGGCTTCCGTACCCTCAGGATCAACGCCTGACGGGTTGAAGTCGCTGGCACTCAGTTGTGAGGGGGTGAGCCCTTTAAACACGATGAGCGGTGTTATTTGCTCATTGTCAATGTAGCCAAACTTGGCATTGAGTAACGCATCACCATTTTCATCGGTCGTTAGGCTGAGGAGGCCTAATTCAAACGGATTGCCGCCCGTATAACCCGGAAGGTTAAGCAAAATATCGCTTAGATTTAACGTATCTTCGCCAGGAGTGAAATCCTCAAAAATGGCAGGTTGCAAATCGGTTTGGTTGGAGTAGTTATCATTCTTGTATGGCCAAAGAGCGAAGAGGTCTTTTCCTTGGCCCCCGATAAATGTGTCGCCAATATGGCCATACAACTCGTCGTTGCCCGTCCCGCCGTTTAAGGTGTTGACGCCTTGGGTATCGTATAGGTAATCATTACCTTCGCCACCTAGCAGGGTGTCGTTACCCGCCTCGCCTTCTAAGCTGTCGTCGCCAGCAAGGCCATGGATAGTGTCGTTACCTAATGTCCCGACTAGGTAGTCGTAACTTTCTGTGCCAACGATAGTGCTTTTGTCGCTGGTGGTGAACGTGCGTGATTGATTCTCGCTGATGCCAGCAAATACTTGACCATCTTGATCTACAAATGCCTCGTCGCTGATGGTCACGTAATATTCCGTTTCAACATCAAGGTTCATCCGTGGGTTTAGCCATACCTTGTTGCCTACAACAGTTACATGGTAACTGTCAGTTACTTCGAATATCAGTGCATCTCCTTCTGCTGGGCGCAGGCTAATGGTACCTCCGGCATTAGCTAGAATCGGCTCATTAAATGTGAATAACAACTTAGCCTGAGGAGATACATTGGCGGTGTCATCGGCTGGACTGGTGTTGATAATGAAGGGGGCTTCATCTTGCTTCAAATCAGGGAGCAGCTCTTTGGATGTTGCTTTGCTAACCGCTTGCTCAATAGCGTCATCTGTCAGTGTTTGGCCTTCTTTGAAACTTGCTGATAGATCGCCTTGCGCTACTACCTGGGCTTTTACTGCTTCGTTTAAGGCGTCTTCAGGCGTTTTACTAACATCCGATACGGCTGTTTTAATGCGTGCGTTGAGGTTAGATAAGGAGGTTGCGGCTGAAGCGCTTTCCCCATCACCAAGCATTTTATCGCTACTGGTTGCGGTTGTGTCGATAATGGCAGTAATCGTTGTACTGTTTGAGAGGTCAACACTTTCTTCACTGTCTTTCAAGATGTTGGCAATGGTGATCGCTGCGTTTTTAGCGGTTGCCTCACCGTCATTTCCATTTTTTGACAAAATACTGGAGGTGGCAGATATAAGGTTAGCGACTTGTATCGATGCTGCTTGAATTCCAAGTGCTGCCTGTTTTTCTTCACTGCTGGCAGTGGTGGAGAGCGCTGTGGCAATGGGGTCGCTGGAAAGTAGGTTAGCGCCTTCGGATAAGCCTAGTGCTTTAACTACTTTGGCCTGTGCGGCAGCAATGCCGTCGCTGGTCAGGTCGTTACCCGCCATTTCAGCAATGAGCGTTGTGAGTGGGTTGACGATAGTAGCGCCAGGCGGTGCTTTAAAAATACCCGTATTAGCCAGCCCGGTACTGATATCGGTACCGCCTTTAACGATGATTGGGCCGCCGCTGCCACCCAATAGTGTGAAGTTGCCCTCATAGTCGGTAAGAGATTGAGGCTCGTCGTCGTCCATTACTCCATCAAAATCCAAATCCATGAATACGGTGGCGTCACGCAGATAGCCATCTTGGGCGGTACCGCTGATGATATTTGTCTGCTCGATAACTGAATTATTACTAATGTTATCTGCTAACAATTGCGACTGTGCCGCATTACCTGATGTATCAGCTAAGGAACCTTGGGTGTTAGCGTCATAGCTTATGGTGATTTCAGCATCAGAAGAAACGGGACGGTCTAGTGTCAATTCAAGGCTGTTACCGTTGATTTGAACAGCGGTCACATTTGCTAAGCTGCCTAGGGTAAAGCTACTCGGGTTCGGTGAGCCGGTAAGAAGTTCTGAGTAGCTGATAGTGATACTTTCACCATTTCCCAAAAGCTCAGCGGCCACCATTGCAGGCGGTGTCTGATCTGTCCCGCCGCTGCTTCCACCCGTAGAGCCTTCTGTTTCCTGTTGTGCTGAGGCTTTGATTTGCGACGTCAGACTACTAAGCTCATTTTCATTAAAACTATGTAGCTCAGGGGTGGCGAGGTATTGCTGTGAAAGCTCAGCGATCTTTTCAGGTGTTTCGCTGGTGATTTCGGTGATCGTTTCAGCGATGACAAGCTTGGCCGCTAGCGTGTCTGCGTCGACCCCTGTGTTGCCACCCGCGGCATTCATAAATGCTGCTAGCATGGCAAGCCCTGCGCTTTCTA
This sequence comes from Halomonas sp. NYA30, assembly GCF_976980765.1. Lineage (NCBI taxonomy): Bacteria > Pseudomonadati > Pseudomonadota > Gammaproteobacteria > Oceanospirillales > Halomonadaceae > Halomonas > Halomonas sp. NYA30. Next base: position 1,554,048 of record NZ_OZ334477.1, read on the forward strand.
GCGGGGTTCCTTGGTCTAGCGTTGCTTGTATCCGCTCACTCCAATAGTCGAGGCCATTCGCATCAGGGTCACGGTTGAGCAAGTTGCGATAAACTGTACTGATATAGCTTTCTGCGCTATTGACATCGGTGTAAAGCGCACTGATTTCCGGCACGTCCGGATTAGCAAATGCCTGATGCAGTGAGGCGATGCTTTCACCAGCTTCTAGGTTTTGTACGAAAAGCCTTATCTGCTAATTTTACCCATGCAAAAGCAGCATAGGGGAAAGCAATGGTCGGACGTTACGAGATATCTGATGACGGCTGGGCACAGATTGAAGATATCGTGTCGCCCCCTCAAACCATGGGCAGGCCCAGGCGGGATGACCGAAAAATGCTCAATGGTATCTTCTGGGTGCTGTGCTCTGGCGCCAAATGGCGTGATTTACCCGAGCGATATGGTCCTTGGTCGACGGTGTATGACCGGTTCCGCAAGTGGCGTGATGACGGCACCTTTGAAGCGGTACTTTCTCGCTTGCAGCTCAAATTACGTGAAGATGGGCTTATGGACTTGGACACGTGGATGATCGACGCCACTTCCGTGCGGGCCACACGCGCTGCCGCTGGAGGCGGTAAAAAGGGGGCTCGAAAGAACCGCTAGACCATGCACTGGGCCGCAGTCGCGGCGGTTTAACCACCAAAATTCATTTGGTTTGTGATCGCCATGGCTGGCCACTGGCGTTCACGCTGTCCCCTGGTCAAGAGGCAGATTCTCGGCACTTCATTCCGACATTGGAGAGAGTTCATCTACCAGGTAGCGTCGGGCGCCCTCGCAAACGTAGTCGCTATATGGTGGCTGATAAAGGATATGACAGCGATGAGCTGCGTCATTACTGCGACAGGCACGGCATGAAACCCGTGATTGCTCAGCGCAACATGCACCGAAGAGCCCGGCCTGGTCTACCCAGACGGTTCGATAAACCCAAATATCGTCAACGGAATGCGATAGAACGCTGCTTTGGCTGGCTTAAAGAATGTCGCCGCATCGCCACACGCTATGAAAAGCTGGCAAGTAGCTTTAAGGCGATGGTATGCGTGGCGTGCATCGACCGTTGCTTGCGAGCCAACTTTTCGTACAAAACCTAAGCGTTCCTGCCAGTAGGTGAGGCCTGACTGGTCTGCAGCGCGGTTAAAGTAAGTAAGATATAGCAGTTGGATATTTTCTTTTGCTGTCATGATTGAGTTATGGTGATTTCTGGTGTATGGAAGCAGGCTGAAAGGATGGCGTATCCTGTTGGTTGATCACCGCCAAGATCACAACCAACAGAGGATGGATACGCCATGTCCAAGTCTAACCTGCATGCTCTTTCACAACCAGAGGCGACCACGAACGATCCCTTGCACGATCTGATCCGACAGGGTGCCCGTGACCTGATTGCGCGGGCTGTCGAGTCTGAGCTTCAGGGGCTACTGGATCAGTATGCCGATGTATTGACACCCGATGGTCGCAAGGCGGTGGTCCGCAACGGACACCTGCCCAAGCGAACGATCCAGACAGGCGTTGGGGATGTTGACGTTCAGGTGCCCAAGGTCAGGGACCGCAGTGGTTCCGGTATTCGCTTCAACAGTCAGCTCCTGCCACCGTATTTGAAGCGGGCCCAGAGTCTGGATGAACTCATCCCTTGGCTCTACCTGCGCGGTGTCTCCTCTGGCGATTTCCAGGAGGCCCTGAGTGCCTTGGTCGGCGAGCAGGCCAAGGGCCTGTCCGCCAACACGGTGTCACGGCTCAAGGCACGGTGGCTGAAGGAGCACGAGGATTGGCGTCGCCGTGATCTGGGCCAGAAGCGCTACGTCTACTGGTGGGCAGACGGTGTCTACAGCAATGTTCGCCTGGATGATCGGCTTTGCCTGCTGGTGATCATCGGGGTCACAGAGCATGGCCACAAGGAGCTGGTCGCGGTGGAAGACGGCCATCGCGAGTCCGAAGCCAGCTGGAGAGAACTGCTCACCGGCTTGCGGGAACGTGGCCTGGACCATGCGCCCAAGCTGGCCGTAGGCGACGGGGCTTTGGGCTTCTGGAAAGCGCTGAGCAAGGTGTTTCCGGATACCCGGCACCAGCGGTGCTGGGTTCACAAAACTGCCAACGTGCTGGACAAGCTGCCCAAGTCCGTACAGCCGAAGGTAAAGTCAGACCTGCATGAGATCTATCTGGCGGAGACCCGTGATGGGGCTCACAAAGCCTTCGAGAGCACGTTAAGGCGATTCCGGGACAAGTACCCGAAGGCCATGGAAAACCTTGAAAAGGACCGGGATGAACTACTGGCCTTTTACGACTTCCCGGCAGCGCACTGGATTCACTTGAGGACCACGAATCCCATTGAATCTACCTTCGCCACAGTCAGGCTGAGGACCAAGCGAAGCCGGTCCTGTGGCAACCGCGACACCACGTTATCGATGGTGTTCAAATTGCTCCAATCCGCCCAGAAACGCTGGAAGCGGATCAAGGGGTTTAACCAACTGAAGCTGGTCGTGAACAACGTTCAGTTTCGGGATGGAGAACGGGTGGATGATCAACCTGACAGAGACGCCGCTTGATGGTCATACACCAGATTTGACAATAACTCGTCATGATTCCCTTTGCCTTACATTATTTCCGTTAATTGAGTACGTAATCACTGGCAACTCTCTCCAAAGAGAAAGCATAAGCACTACGGTAAGGAGGTTGATCTAATTAATTTTTTTAGCTTTCTCAATTTAATGAACTACAAAATAAAAGCAACATTAACTTAGTTATAATTGTTTTTTTTGTTTCTGATTGTGGTTGTAGGGGAGTGGTTGCTAACAGAACGTAAGTGAAGATGGGCAAGACGCTGTTACCAATTTTGGAGTGGATGTCGAGACGAAAAGCCGTTTAAGCATGCTAAACTGCGCGCTTTTGCTAATAGGTGGGTTCGATATGCGGGCGCGCTTTACACGTTATCTCAGCGTCGGGGTCGTTAACACCGCTATTCATTGGGCGCTTTTCTTGGCATTACAGGGGCTTGGGCTCAGTCAATGGGCGAGCAACGGGATGGCTTTTTTGGTAGCAGTGACTTTTTCATTTTTTGCCAATGCAAAAGTCACATTTCAAGCGCGGGCGACGCCTGGGCGTTATGCCATGTTCGTGCTGTTTATGGGCTGTTTAAGTGTGCTAGTGGGCGCTGTTGCAGACCAGTTGCAGCTCTTCCCGCTAGTGACACTGGCGGTGTTTTCTGGCCTAAGTTTGGTGGTGGGCTTTCTGTTTTCTCAATGGTTTGTTTTTCGGAGATCGTAATGAAACTCTCTCTCGTCGTGCCTGTTTATAACGAAGAGGCGGCAATTACGCTGTTTTATTACGCTGTGCGGGAAAGCCAGGCCCTTTCCGGTTATGACGTGGAGATAGTGTTCGTTAACGACGGTAGTCGCGACGCTACAGCGCGCATCGCCGAGGCGTTGGCTGAAAAAGATCCTTTAGTGGTACTGGTAGACTTTTCGCGAAATTTTGGCAAAGAGCCAGCGCTATTTGCCGGTTTGGAGCACGCAACGGGAGATGCGGTCATTCCGATTGACGTTGATCTGCAGGATCCCATTGAGGTGATCCCCGTGATGGTGGAGCGCTGGAAAGCTGGAGCAGAGGTGGTGCTGGCAAAACGCACAGATCGCCGTAGCGATAGCTATTTAAAGCGACGTTCAGCTGAAATGTTTTACCAGCTACATAACTGGATTAGTGATCCCAAGATTGAGCCCAATGTTGGCGACTTTAGGTTGATGGCGCGTCATGTAGTCGATGCTATTTTAACATTGCCTGAGCGAAAGCTATTTATGAAAGGGGTGCTCTCTTGGGTTGGTTTCAATACAGAGGTCATCACATACACCCGTGCTGAGCGGGTTGCCGGTGAGACTAAATTCAACGGTTGGAAGCTGTGGAACTTGGCGTTGGAAGGAATCACGTCGTTCAGTACGGTACCTTTGCGTGTTTGGACCTATTTGGGCTTTGGGGTGGCGACGTTTGCGTTTGTTTATGCAGCATTGCTGATTATTGAAAAACTCACCACCGGTAATCCTGTACCTGGCTATCCATCGTTGATGTCGACCATACTTTTTTTGGGTGGGATACAGCTAATCGGCATTGGTGTGTTGGGTGAGTACATCGGCAGGATTTATACCGAAAGCAAACAGCGACCACGCTATATCGTGCGTCGGGTAGTGCAGTCCAAGGTAGAGGACGAGTAACCGATGCGTTTAGCGGACGATGGCTGGGTGGCTCCTTCATTAGCCGTACGCCAAGCAGGGGCTTTGTTGGCGGCGGCGCTGGGCGGTGGGGTATTCGCTTTTTGGTTATATGGCTGGGGTGTCATCAACCCTGCGAGTGTTCGTTGGTTGCTGCTAGAGGGAGATCCATTTCAGCACTACATAGGCTGGGAGGCATTTCGTCACGATGAGTGGCGCTGGCCGCTGGGGGCACTACCACGTTTTGGCACAACGATCGATGCCAGTATTGTGTTTATGGATGCTATCCCGCTGCTGGCACTGCCTTTGAAGCTGGTGTCAGCATGGTTGCCAATGCCGTTTCAATACCAGGGCTTGGTGATGCTTTTCAACAGTATGTTGAATGCATTGGTAGGCGCTTGGGTAGCTCAACGTCTGGGCGCCAAGCCATTACTTTCGTTTCTATTTGCGATCTTAATTGTGCTTTCGCCAATCGTTATCATGCGGGGCATTGGTGCTCATGGGCACGAGGCATTAACCGCGCACTGGTTGGTACTGGCGGCTCTGGGTATGGCGTTATTACCGCGCTCAGGTTGGGCTCGTGAGTTGGCATGGTTAGGCTTGCTACTGGCAGCAGTATCCATTCATTTTTATCTTTTTTTCATGGTTGGCGTTATTTGGGCGGCTGCCTGGACAGCTTCGGCGCAAAGAGCATTTACCCACCGGCAGATGGCGCAGCTCGGCAGACTGTGTACCGTGGCGGTAATGAACGTAGCGTTAGTATTGTTTGTTATGTTGGCGTTGGGGTATTTCCAGTACGGTTTGGATGTTGGTCGTGAAACGGGATTTGGTTACTTCTCCGCGGAGTGGATGACATTTATTAATCCGCGCTCTGAAGCGTGGTTTTTGGCAGGTACGGAGTTATTTAGCGGTTCAAGGGTACTTCCTGGGTGGCTTTCGCCTATTGCCGGGCAATATGAAGGGCAGGCCTACGCCGGGCTGGGCATGCTGGCCTGGGGCTTATCGGCCGTGACAGTAGCGCTGCGCCGCATGCCCGTTAGTGCAGTGAGTGGCGTATCTCGCGAGCATGCGACACTATTTGTAGCATTGGTCATGCTTTTTGTGTTCGCGCTAGGCGACCGATGGGTAATTGGGCGCTTGGTATGGGATATTCCTTACCCCGATTGGACTCAGTTAATTACGCAGTATTTGCGCTCAAGTGGACGCTTAGTGTGGCCGCTTTTCTATGCGTTGCTATTAGCTGCCCTGTGGTTAACGGCGCGCTTCATGAGTGCGCGAATGGGCATAGTAGTATTAATCATAGCGATTTGGGTGCAGTGGTCTGATCTTAAACCGTTGAATGATTTTATACGTGATGGCTTGAGCAGTCGCGTGGCTGATACGCGCTCCTCGTTCCCTTATGCCACTTTGGAAGATCCACGCTTGGCTGCTTTGGTAGATCAAAGCGATGCGATCTATTTCTTGCCGGGTGGCAATATGGAGCGTCTGAAACCTTACTTATGGTTGGCTGCTCATAATGATGTGAGCATTAATGTGGCTTACTTTGCGCGAAGTAATTCGGAGGCATTAGAGATAGCTAACCGTTCATATGTCGCGCAAGTTAGCCGTGGTGAATTATTGCCTTCCACATTGTATGTGATGACTGATAGCGAGCTGGCCGACAAAGTTTGCGATTATTCACAGGCGGTTTGTTTTAACAGCGATGGTGCCACCGTCGCGACACTATCCAGCAATGAGTGAGAAATGTTGTGCCATTGAATAGAACATTCGACCTGCTAATAACGTGCCTATTAGGCGTGGTGGCGTTTGCGCTGATTGCAGGCAACCCCCTTGCTGTTCTTGCGGGGGGGCTGGTGATTGACACCGATTATGCCAACGCTGCAGCAGCGTTCGAACTGTTTGTGAAGGATCGTTGGCACTGGCCGTTAGGTGCTAACCCGCATTTCGGGGGGGTTAATATATTTTTCAGTGATGGTGGCCCTTGGCTAGCGATGTTTGCCAAGCTGGTGCGGCAAGTGAGTGGTGTGTTTATCAACTTTCACTGGCTTACATTGATCAATGTGGTGATGTTTGCGGTAATGGCGCGACGATTGGCTTGCCTGCTTTCGAAACAGGCGTGGACTAGCTGGTTGATTACTCTCTGTTTGTTATTCAGTTTGATGATGCCCGTTCGCATGATTGGTGGCCAGCATATAGCGCTTAGCAGCTATTGGGTGGTTCTTTGGGCAATGTGCTGTGTGCCTCTGGGTGAAGAGGGAAATTCCTTTCGCCGTCGTTGGGAGTTTGTTCTGGCGTTGACCTTTGCCGTTTGGAGCCATGCCTATCTTGCTGCTATGGCGTTAACGTTAGTAGGTGCTTTATTACTATCTGAGAAGCGTTGGAAAGCGACGATTTTAGCGCTAGGCGTTGCGTTATTTTTACTCTATGTAGTGGGTGTTTTCCATGGTGAACATGCCATTACAGAAGGGGCGAAGGCTTACTCGTTGGATGTCCTCGCTTTTGCTGAATCACTTGGCTGGGCGCTACTGCCCAATCTTTATACGATTAAAACGCCAACCCAAAGCGATGCCATTCTCTATTTGGGAACTGGGATGTGGTTGCTGCTGGCCATAAGCTTAGTAGTGGCTTTGGTTCAGCTATTGAAGGGGCGTTTAGCACCATCATTACCACTGAGTGAGATGAGTAAATTCTGGCAGCATGGGACAGCAACAAAGCGCTTGGGGGTCTTGCTACTGGCGTCGATAGCTTTAGCTATTTACAGCATGACATTTGATCTTCGTGTGGCGGGTTATGTATTGGTCTCATTAGATATACCGTCTGTATTTGAGCCGCTTTATCACCGTTTTCGTGTCACTGGCCGGTTCGCCACGCCTCTTGCTTATTGTTTGATTATTCTTGCTTGCCTGGCTTGGAGTAGGCTCAGTCGGGGGGCTCCCCGCTACGTCATATACGGCGTGGCAGTGGTGGTAATAGCATTACAAATGGCAGATGTATGGGTGGCTGGGAAAAAAAGCCCACCGGGAGATTGGTTGGCGGATGCGCAATCACAAAGAGCAACCGTAACCTCAGTAGCAGAAGAGGGCGCTTGGTCGGGTCGAGTATTCAGGGCGGTTGGCTATTTTGATCTTGAGCAGCAGCGAATGATCGATTTGGCGTTGGTTGAACAAGGCGCTTGGTTCTTTGCTGTGGCGCATGGGGCACGCTTGAACCCGGAAGAGGTTGAGCGGCGTTCAGGGTATGCGGAGGCGGATGCTGGCGATGTGGTGATCACGTTAACGGATGCTGATGAACAGCTCGAATGCAGCAAAACAGGCACCATCAAGAATTACGCGCTTTGTCTGGTGAAATGACGGGTTGCGTTATGGTGCCTATAAGACGGTGTTTGCTTTTTTGACGTTACGGTATATGGGTTTGTTAAGCCGCTCGGCAGACACGGAAGGAGGGATTGATTCATGGCGGCGGGTAGGCTCACTCATGCAGGGTAAGATCACTTCCTCAAGACTAGACTAATATTGACAAACGCAACGCTTATACCTATTGGTTAGTAGTGGGGTGTGAAATAGATGGCTGCCATGTTCAGTCATCTGCGCGATAACAACAAAGGTGTTATGAGTCGCTAATGCGATTCACTGTAATACATCGTTTTGAGCGCTTCACCGATGAGAACAGGGAACGTTACTTGGTAAATGCCAGGAGGCATCACCATGTCATCACTTTCTACGCAGCAAACATTGCAGGCATTTTATCTAGGAGTATTCGGGAGAGCAGCTGATCCGGATGGATTTAATTATTGGTCTTCTCAAATAGATAGCGGTGCGATTGAGCTCACTGATGCATTAGGCGCTATGCTGCAATCCGATGAGTTTGCCGAGCGACAAAACGAGCTACCTCAAAGCGAAAATGATGTTTGGATTGACGATATCTACCAAGATTTTTTTGGCCGAGACGCTGATAGTGGCGGCGCTGAGTATTGGTCTTCTTTACTTTCACAGGGTGTTTCTGCTCAAGAGGTAATTCAACGCATTATCCTATCTGCATCCGCAACCGATAAAGAAGCGTTAGACGCGACGACATCTATTGCCCGCTTCTATACCGAGAATGTTTCTAATACCGAGTATGACGCTGACCAACCCCTTATTCAGCAAGGGTTGCGTAGCAATGAGCAGTTGTATAGCGATCTAGCGGCGTTAGACGCAACCTACGATACGATGGCGCTTGATCAAGTGGGGGAGTCCTTAGAGGGGCGCCCGCTTTATAGCGCGACGGTTGGGGAAGGCGAACGTAAGCTAATGATCGTCACTCAGCAACATGGCGATGAACCTACCGGTACTGAAGCCGCCATGCTGTTACTGGAGTGGTTGAGTGGTGATAGTGAAGCCGCCCAGGCACTGCGCAGTGAAATGACGGTGACAGTGATGCCCCGCGTTAACCCCGATGGGTTTGAGCGTTGGGAACAGCTAACCTATGGTGATGCCGTACTTGATGACACCATTGACCCAAGAAGAAACTCAGCGGATATGGATTTAAACCGCACCTGGGATTCAAGCGAAGCGATTGACCCAGCGCTTATTCCTGAAGCTTTGGCCGTTCGCGAGGTGTTAGCTGCGTTTCAGCCCGAACTGATTCTGGATTACCATAATCAAAATAACTACCTCAACGCAGAGGGTGAGTTAGAGACTATTTCTGTCTTGTGGCCTACTAATGAGCTGGTGGACACTGAGATAACCGCGGCTGCTCAGCAGGCGGCCATGGCAGTTTCTCAGGGCATAGAAGGTTTTGATTTTGGATCCTTATCGTTATATCCCGGTAGCGAAACACCGCAAATAGCACGCAATGGATTGGGTATTGATGGCGTGCCTGCCTTATTGATTGAGCAGCGCGGATTGGAAGAGATGGAAATAGCTGCCAGCGGCGAGCTTGATGTTGATTACAGTGCGCTATCAAGCTCGTTGATATTAGAAAGTTTGCTTAGCATGTTGGGTGTAATTACCGCCATGGGAAATGATGAGCTTGAAATGATTGATCCAGCTTTGGCCACCATGATTCCTGAGCGCGGCGAGCGTATCGCATATGAGGATATTTATCTGGAAGGGATGGCCGAGGATGATGGTGCTATGCTAGCCATGAATAGTGCAGAAGGGGGCTCTGGCACTATTCGTGATCCTATGCCTGACACTGTGGAAGTAACGGGAGTCGATACGGCAGCGGCTAATGCGGATATGTGGGCCGCTTAATCATTAAGTGTCGGTTCTGAAACGTTAGCAGGCTGAAGCTTGATGATCAGGTGGCTGGGCGTTGGCTGACTAATCTTTGCTTCATAATGCTCGGGGGATGGGGCTATACCATCTTGGAAGCGTTCCATTACATCGACTAGTTCATTGGCCAGCGCCTTTTTTTGTAAAGATGTTAAGTACCTGATCTAAAGTTTTCGTGTAATATCCATGCCAGGATTTCTGTCACGGACAGAACCATGGAAAAACGCTTCGTTGCCCCTCTCACTGAACCTGAACAACAGACGCTGACCTCCGCCTATCACCATGGCGAGAAGCGCGCTCTCCGTCGTCGGGCGCATGCCATTCTACTGAGTGACCAAGGCCATACTATTACCCAAATCAGTGAGATACTTCAGGTTCGCCGCGATGCCGTATCACGATGGTTCAAGCAATGGGAAGTGTCCGGTTTTGATGGTCTCACCGACAAACCGCGTAGTGGACGAACACCCGCCCTCGATGAACACGATCACAAGCGACTGCAAGCGTTGGTAGCCGAGCATCCCCATCAGATTCGCGCCTTACAGGCTCGCTTTCAAGAAGAGACTGGCAAGTCTGTCGCCACGGTGACACTGCGCCGGGCGTTGAAAAAAAAATGGCCATAGCTTCAAGCGCATTCGGCATTCACTCAAGACCCAGCGTGACGAAACGGACTTTCGCAAAACGCAAGGCTTGATGAAAGCGCTTCACGAGCGAGAGGACCAAGGCGAGCACGAGCTCTATTACTTTGATGAATCAGGTTTTTCACAAGCGTCGTCGGTGCCGTATGCGTGGAGCCCTATCGGCAAGCCCTGGGAAGTCACTGCCTACTCCCGCAGCCGAAGGCTAAACGTGCTGGGCTTCCTAAGCCGAGCCGGAAAACTGGTCTATCACACGACAACCGAGACAGTGACCACGGAAACGGTCATAGAAGCGTTTGACCAGTTTGTGATCCAGAAGGATCCAGACACCTTCGCCGTTGTGGTGCTCGACAATGCCAGCATGCATCGCTCCAAGGCCTTTAGGCGCAAGAGGGTGGAGTGGATGTCGCAACGTGTGCATCTGATCTATCTGTCTGCCTACTCACCAGAGCTGAATCTGATAGAGATTCTGTGGCGGCAGATGAAGTACACCTGGCTGCCCTTGAGTGCCTATCTCTCGTTTGAACGTCTACATGAAGAGGTACACCGCTTACTCGGTGGTTACGGAACTGATCACGCGATTAATTTTGAATAGGCACTTAGAGGCATAGTGATTATCCTTGGAAATTGAGTGCTGTTTTGCTAAGCAGCGCTCACTTTTTTATTAGTGTTTACTTCATGCTATGAGTGAAGGTATATCTTTATTAAAGTTGGATTAACTTATTATATCGTATTAAGCGTTATTATAAAGCTGCAATTCAAGTACTCGAACGCACTAAATGTGTATTATTGTGAACTCGACTATTGTTGCATTGCAGAATGAAAACTCCGCTTGAAAATTGAGTTTCAGAGATGTAGTTGGCAAGCTTGCCGCGGTCTAAGTTACATGCTTTAAGCAAGCACTTTTGATAGCGTCTTTATTGAGAAGGCAGCTGCTTGGCTGCTTTTTTGAAAATTTGTACAAGAGCGCCATACCTCTCAGACATGGCGCTCTTGTCGTTAATTACTCGTATCAGGCACTACCTCAGGCAAGGAAGTCCCACTGCACAGAATCAAGGTCGTGGCTGCGCATCTCATCTGAGAACATAAAGCCGTCCACTATCTCACTTAATGTGGCTTCAGCCATTTGTTCACTCCAGTACGCCTTACCGCTCTCATCTGCTTCGCGCCCCAACAGGCTTGTATAAAGCAAGTCTAGATAGTCGTCGTCCTCTTGCACTAACCGGCCCGATTCCTCCGAGTTCAGGATCGAAAGTGCCATATCTGCACGGCTCACCCCGTTGGCACTCTGCTGTGCCCAGTACTGCACGCCTTCTACATCTGCCTGGCGACCCAGCACCTGGGCATAAAGCCCGGTAATCCAGGCCAAGTCTTCATCGTAGCTCAAGGCCAACTCGTCGTCGGCAAAGGTGAGTGTCTCGATATTAATTAAGGTGTCGATATCCTCAGGTTCTGTCTTGGACTGCACGGTGATCACGCTGTGCTCCTGAGTGACCACATAGTCATCCCGGTTGCCCTCATAACTGACCGTGTCGGTGTCGCTGCCGCCGTGCAGCAGGTCGGCACCAGCGCCACCGAACAGTTCATCGTCGCCGCTATCGCCGAACAACCGGTCGTCGCCGCCCTCAGAGCCAATGGTGTCGTTGCCACCGCCGCCGTGCAGCTCGTCATCGCCAGCCCCCAACACAATGTATTGACTGGCATCATCACCAATCACCACGTTGTCACCGGCACCACCGCGGATAGTCGTAGCGCCGACAATACTGGCAAAATCGATATTATCGAGCTGGAGCTGGTTGCCTTGGGAAAGTGAGTGCACGTCGATCACAAATGCTTCCTGATGGCTATTGCCTGCGCCATCGTCGTCGCCGATACCGGTAATCTGAATGGGCGTACTGGTTGAGTTGCCGTTGTTGTCACTGATGACCAACGTGCGGATATCCAGCAGTGTGCCTTCCGGGCGGTTAGCGAGCCACTGCCCGGCCACACCGGTTTGCGCGCTCAAGTTAGCCGGTTGCTGTGCATCAATGCTGTTGATTAAATCGGCCAACGCTAGCTGTGGGTCAATCGCTGTGCGAGCCCCCTGGTTTACTAGGCTAACGCCACCGGGCAGCGTCGCGGTCACTTCGTTGGCGTTGCCACTGTTTTCTACCAGCTTGGCCGTACCGCTGCGGCTGCTGGTATTGGTAATCGTCTCGCTCACCGTTGGCTGGCCGGAGGGGGTACTCGGTTGGGGCTCGTCGGGGGTGGTCGGTTCTACCTGGATAGGGTCTGGGTTAGGCGAGGACTCGTTCACATTCGTTACAGTGACCGCCAGCGTTTGCGCGGTGGTGCCACCCTGGCCGTCGTCGGCGGTCACATCAACATGGTAGACGTTATCGTCATCGGCATCCGCGGGGGTTTCGAAGTTCGGGGCGCTGGTGAAGGTCAGCACCCCGCTGTTGGCGTCCAACGCGAACAGTGCCTGGTCGGTGCCGCCGGTCAGACGGTAGATCAGCGTGTCGCCGTCGGCATCCGTGGACGCCAGTGTGGTGACCGCTGTTGCGTTCTCGGCCACGCTCAAGGTAGGGGAGGTGGTGAGCACCGGGGCATCGTTGGTTCAAAGATGTGTGCTTCATTGATAAGGGCAAAAAGCTCTCCAACGTTTAACACGGAGCCTTTATCATCGGCTGCAGGCCACAAGGATCTTGGCTATTGAGGAAGACGGTCATAAAAGGGCTTTGACATGGCGGACACAAGCCGTCTACACGGGTATGATACATTTATCAACAGCCACGCTATTCACGGTGGGAGGTAAAGATCATGATAACGGCTACCCACAATCTCCTTGTCCAGCACCTGCTGGATGTTGCCTTTGACCTGGCCAACAATGCCGGTCGGCTTATTCAGCGCATTGCGGATACCCGGGGAAATACCAAACCTGGGGACGACACCTTCCAGCGTCTTGTTCGTAACGCTCAGGTGTCCTTCGATCAGCTAGTGGAAGATGCTGATCAATACATTCTGACGGTCGAAGAGAGCGGTGATGCCCCGCTGGATTACCGCTCACTGGAAGGGCTTGCCGAACGTTTACGCACTATCGAACGCGAAGTTAAGCGCTTGATGAATCATTCTGAGACACCCAGCGATATCATAGTATCGTTGGAGCAATGCGGTTTTCGCCGTTCTATTGCCAAGACCCGTAGTCGCATGACACTGGCAGCCCAAGTTTCCAAACAGCGGCAAGTGATCGCTAAGACATATGATACAACGGTTTCTCCGGCAGCCTATGCCGCCGCTGCCACGCTCATGACAGAAAAGCTGGGTGAGAAAGCGAGGCAGTCCGGTGATTGAGGTGGCGTTTCATCCAGAGACGGAACACTACTTCGACAGTATTGACACCACCTTTCCTGGGTTCAAGCAGGAACTGCTGGAGAGTTTCACTGACTATATAGCTTCCGGTAGGGAAGTCGTACCTGATTGCTTCGGTAATGATGCGCCCTATACGCAACCTTATGGCGCTTTTCGCGCGGGGTTGATGCATATCCACATTGCCGTCCCGCCGACGATCTTTCCTAAAAAGCGTCCCCAGGCTGACCGGAAATGTCCGCTGAACGCACCGGATCAAGACGCAGCCTTGGTTTACGTGCAAGGCGAACTGGAAGAAGACCATTACTGTTTGCTTGCCATTCTCTATCCAAACGCTCATCAGCAAGCAAGCGACAACCGCACGATCCCCTATCTCGCCCGTCTGGCTCAAGACTTCAAAGACCGACACTGAACTTTTGCATCCATCTACCCGGCAATCTACAGCGGTTAAAAGTTGCGTTTATGAAGGCACTCAAAACGCCGCATGTAGTGGTATGGGGCGCTCCTAGCGCCAAATCACTGCGCCAACGTCACCTCATCGCCAAAGGCAAGCCCCAGATCAGCTATCAGCAGCACTGCGTAAAATTTATCCATCAAAATCAAAGCGCCAATCCTCGGCGTCATCAAAGATGCAGGCGTGGCCATGCTACCGAGCCTGGGATATAGATCGGTTCATCGTAAAGGTAATATTTAAGCCTTTTTTAAGCGGTTTCCTTTAGAAAACGAGGTTTCCCGTTGGTTCGGAAATATCACAATGGCAATAAATAAAGATAAAACAAATGGTTAAGCGTATTTTGCTGGGGAGCTCACCGCAACTTCTTGACTATGGTCTCGCATGAATTCCGCACGCCGCTGGGTATCATGGCGGCGTCGGCGGATCTCATTGCCTGTAACTTGCCAGTAGATGATCAAGAATCAGCCGAGGAACTGGATCGCATCCACAGGGCCTCGCGGCGGTTAGGAAACTTGGTTGAGGGGTGCCTGGCGGACGATTGGCTGGAAAGCGTTTCACAGAGCCGCCGTTCAGGCGAGCTGGATGTCGGTGCCGTGCTGGCCGAACTGGCCAAGGAGTACAACGTGGTTCTACATGGGGCAGAAGAACCGCTCCGAGTAGATGCCGACCCCTATTTGCTGCCCATCGCCTTTTCCGCTCTGCTGGATAACGCCTGTAAATACACAGCCACGCCCGAGGGCGTCACGCTTTCGTGCCGCCAAGAGGGCAGGACCGTGGAGATAGCCGTACGTGACGACGGGCCAGGGATTGACCCTGCTGATGTGTCGCGCCTGTTCGAGAAGTTCTATCGCGCACGCCGCACTCAGCATAAACCGGGCGCCGGCCTGGGACTGCATCTGGTGCAGCGCATCGTTGCGCTGCACGAAGGGAGCGTTAAATTGGACCAAACCCATGGCACGATGTTTTGTGTCTCGTTACCAGTGCTTGAGGCTTAAATGGAGATTCCCATGTCCTCAATACGCATCGCGCTTGTGGATGACGAACCGGACTTTCGCCAGCCGGTGGCCCGCTACCTGCGCAAACGGGGGATGACGGTGTATGAGGTTGGCTCGATCGAGGCGTTGCAGCCCATACTTTCGGAGTTTGCACCGAACATCATCTTGCTTGATGTGGGCCTGCCCGGTGAAAGCGGCTTGGACGCGCTTAAACGCCTGCGCGAGGAAAGCAAAGCTGGGGTCATTATGGTGACGGCTCGTGGGGGGCTTGAAGAACGCATCGAAGGCCTCGACCGTGGCGCCGACAGCTATCTTTGCAAACCGGTGAGCATGCGAGAGCTGGAAGCCGTGGTGCTTAGCCTGTGGCGGCGGATTGGAAATGACGCAACGGCCGAGGCGGGCGCCGAAACGCCCAACGACCCAATGGCGGAGGAGTGGGTATTTGATGCCGAGGCCTGGGCACTTATCTCACCCGACGGCGAGCGCGCCCGGCTTTCCGCGGCAGAGTATGGCGTTCTCTCCCTGCTGACGGAGGTGCCTGGCAAGCCTGTGTCCCGCGATCACCTCTTTGTCGCCTTGAAGAAGCCACCGAGTGGACCCGATGACCGCAGCCTGGATGTACTGGTTTCCCGGCTGCGAAGGAAGTTTTCGACCTCGGCGTTCAAGCTTCCGATCCAGTCAGTTCGGGGGGTGGGCTACGTATTTCCCGGGCCGGTCTCGCGGCGCGGCTCGGTACCTGTGGTGAGCTGAGCTTATGTCGCCATTTGAGATTATTAGAGACCTCAAACATCTGCCTTGCGCCTAGATCGCCCTCTAGAGAAGATGTATTGGTGCTGGAATCTACAGCACCTGGTGCTGCACCCAGCCCTTGTAAGAGCTCGACTTGTCGGGCGAGGTGTGTCTGGTAAAGCGGAAGGCCGCCCTCAAAATAGCAGCATGGTTAGGCGTCTAAGTCCTCACCAGCCCCCCTGGCCCTCTAACAAACTGCGGGTGTTGTTGTTTAACGGCAGGCGGAAATCGGCGCTGCCGAGTACCATGGCGTCGCCTGCTCTCACCACACGCGCACTGACGTAGACATAGTCCTGGCCTTGCGCGTAGGTGCCCATCAGTATGGAGCGGGCGTTGTGCTGGGCGCTTAGGCGCTGTACTTGCCGGGAAAGAATCAACTCTCCCACGCTCTCTTCAATAAACATGCTGTCGCGCATTTTGACTTCGCGGACTTCCATGCCCTGGCGCGAGAGCGCTGATGCCATGATTTCAGAACTAATCCGCCCAAGCGTGGAGGATTGGCTCAAGTTGTCGATGCTGACAAAGGTAGCGGCAATCATGGGGCTGTAGCGCGTCAGTTCCGGGTTGCTGGCGATCATCTGTTCGGCAGCGGTATGCACCAATTCAGAAAGGTCGGGTTCCGGTTCCGCAGGGGGATTGTTAGCATTACCCAGCGTACCGCAGCCAGCCAGCAATAGTAGTGCCATGCTCATGACCGCAATACGGGTGATAGAGTGCGCGCGCCGTGTAGTGAAGAGTGTGTTCAGCATGAAATTACCACGTATCAGTAAGAGGAACGGAGGGTGTGGTAGGCGCCTGGGGCACACGATGTGGGGCATATTGACGACGATCGCCTGCATTAATGTAGTAAATGTTGGACGACGAGTAGAGAATTCGTTCGCCATCGATAATCTGGGTCGTCACAATGATCTCTTCGTTACCGGTATAGGTCCAACTGCCGCTGGTGGTATCGGCAAGCATACCTGCAGGGATTAACGCCAGCGCTGGCTCGCTCCACTGATTAAAGGGAATGGTGGCCACGGCGATGCCAGCGGTTAGCGCAGTGAAAGCGCCTACCGGCGGGCGTACAAAATCGCGATCCCGATGTTCGACCACTTCGACATCAATGGAGATATTGGCGCTGTTGGCAGTGGGCACGGTAGTGAGGTTGGCGCCGCGTGAAACCAGCTCACTGGTAAGCAGCGTGCGAAAGCCACGCCCAAATTCACCGCCGCTGTAGGCGTGTAAGTCACCCGTGTCGGCTTCTGTGATATATAAGTCGCGATTGCGAACGCGCTCACGTTGCAAAATGCTGGTAGCTTCGTGACGTGCGAGCACATCCCAGTGATGGGCAGCCTGCATGCGTTGCTGCTCGGTATAGGGGTAAGTCGTAGCAACTGGCGCTTGTGATGTATTGGCATAGAAGCAGCCGCTGAGCATTAGGCTTGCCAGCCCCACGCTAACAGGACGTGTGAAATAAGGTAAATGACATAATAGGGGACGGGTGCGCACCTGCGGTTTCCTTTTTGCTACAAAACGGCTTTTGATAGACTGTTCGCTATGCTTAGTTTGCCATGCCTAATTCGACGTACCTAGCGCTAAGTGCCTAGTTCTAAGTGCTAGGTTCACAGTACTGGGTTCAAAATACATGATTAGATCTAAATAGCTAAATCGGCCAAGAGGTTCAAAACTTGAGTCAACTACCCCCGCCTGAAGGCGGGAGCTTGTGACAACACGCTGGGTTGACCAGGGAGAGCGGTAGCCAACCCGCTACGTTGATAACAGGTCGCCAAAACTCACCGGCAAGTGCTTCCTCAGCTTGCCGCTCTGAAAGGTCAGGATCATGCGGGCGCAAGGTAAAACGCCGAAGGTCTTGATCGCTGTTGGCAGCGCTATCGTCAGCAGGAGCCGGTTATCGACATTCCCGAGGGGAGACGGGGCGCACGCCTCGCGACACAAGACCCGTAAGGGTATTTACACAGGAGAAAATCGCATGGCGGTTTTCGTAATAGACAAACAGAAGCAACCGTTGATGCCGTGCAGCGAAAAGCGCGCCCGCTTGCTGCTAGGGCGCGGTCGTGCCGTGGTGCATAAGCGTTACCCGTTTACCATTCGACTGAAAGATCGGGTGGGCGGAGACATGCAGCCGCTACGCCTGGGCATTGACCCTGGCAGCAAGACCACTGGGTTGGCGCTGATGCGCGAAACCGACACTGAACAGCGTCATGTGCTGTGCCTGTTTGGGCTGGTGCATCGTGGGTACCAGATAAAGAAATCGCTGGAGCAGCGCGCTGCCTTTCGGCGTCGTCGCCGGTCGAAGAATCTGCGCTACCGCGCCCCGCGCTTTAACAATCGCACCAAGCCCAAAGGTTGGCTGGCACCGTCGCTGCAGCATCGCGTTGACACCGTGATGGCCTGGGTAAATCGGCTCAGTCGCTTGGCACCGATCACCGGCATCTGCCAAGAGTTAGTGCGCTTTGACACGCAACAGTTGGAAAACCCAGAGATTAGCGGCGTCGAGTATCAGCAAGGCACGCTGTTGGGCTACGAGGTGCGCGAATATTTACTGGAAAAGTGGGGGCGCGAATGTGCGTATTGTGGCGACACAGACACACCACTTGAAGTCGAGCATGTGGTGCCGCGTTCACGCAGCGGTTCGAATCGTGTCAGCAACTTAACGCTGAGCTGCCACCCCTGTAATCAGGCCAAGAACAGCCAGGCATTGGCTGACTTCTTTGCCCACGACAAGGGACTGCATCGCCGCTTGAAAGCCAATGGCCACACCGCTGCCATTCGACTAGAGCGGGTACAGCGCCAGCTCAAGCAGTCATTAAGAGATGCCAGCGCCGTCAACGCGACCCGTTGGGCGCTGTTCTCCGCGCTCAAGACCACTGATTTGCCGGTCGCCGTCAGCAGCGGCGGCCGCACCAAATACAACCGCCAGCGACTGGGCATCCCTAAAACCCACGGCCTGGATGCTGCCTGTGTCGGTGCATTTGACACGCTTCACGCTTGGCAGGTGCCTACCTTAACCATCAA
This sequence comes from Halomonas sp. NYA30, assembly GCF_976980765.1. Classification (NCBI taxonomy): domain Bacteria; kingdom Pseudomonadati; phylum Pseudomonadota; class Gammaproteobacteria; order Oceanospirillales; family Halomonadaceae; genus Halomonas; species Halomonas sp. NYA30. Next base: position 1,572,768 of record NZ_OZ334477.1, read on the forward strand.
GGCGATGGGGCGTGGCAGCTATCAACGCACGCGCCTGAACAAGTACGGCTTCCCACGCGGCTTTTTGATGCGACAGAAGCAAGTAAGAGGCTTTCAGACCGGCGACATGGTGCGTGCGCTGGTGCCCACCGGCAAGAAAGCCGGAATGCATACGGGGCGTGTCGCGGTGCGTAAAACCGGCAGCTTCAATATCCAAACAGAACACGGTGCGGTGCAAGGGGTTTCGCACAACTACTGCACCGTGATCCAGCGCGGTGATGGCTACGGCTATCACCACACCCCCTCTATCAACCTAACAGGAGGAGCGGGACAGGCGGTGGCGTGATCCAAGTCGCCCTGCGGACGACGCGCTCTCCCTCCTCGCACTAAAAGTACGAGGTATCCCGCGTAAAATCTGATGAGCGATAATACCAATGCTTGAAGATCACCGCGGCGGACCGCGCCATGATTCGCTGATGTCGGCTTATCATGAAAGTGATAGCAATAGCGGTTGGATGATTAGCTATCTGGATATCATGACGTTGTTGGTGGCTCTCTTCGTCGTCATTATCGCCGCGACAGGGGCGAACCATTCAGAGTGGTTGGCAGGCGATACAGCAATTGACGCTAGTCAATCGTCATCGCCTTCGCTGGAAATCCCTTTGCCTGAGTCGTTAGCAAACGCCATGCCTGAGCGCGTTGGTAGTGCCGCCTGGAGTGGCGCAGGGCTGAGCCCGATGGCGGTGAGTGCGTCGCTGGGGGTGGCTGGCTTGCCTAAGCTGTCTCGGTTACCCCGGCGGCGCGTTAGCGTTGGTGTACCGCCGCTGTTGGCCGCGCCGAAACCTGTTGAACCGGCCATTACCCTCCCTAAACTGCTAATGCCTGCGGGCAGTGATGATTTTTCATCGCCTCTGGCGGATTACATGGTGGTGTTAACTGACCGGCCCCCGGTAAATGTGCAGGTTGTCAGCGACGAGTCAGTGGCGGGTGCGCTTGCCCTGAACCAAGCGCTTTCCCAACGCGTTGAGGAGTCTACCTATCTGCCCGACCTGGAAGGTGTTGAAGTATCACGAGTGGCGGAAGGCATTAGCCTGCGTGTACAGGATCAATTGCTGTTTCCTTCGGCGACGGCTGAGTTAACCAACGACGGGTCATCATTAGTCGGCAGTTTGCTGGAAACGATTCAGCGCTATGATGGTGAAGTGTGGGTGGAAGGCCATTCGGATAGTCAGACAATAAGCACCGATGAGTTCTCTTCCAACTGGGCGCTTTCAAGTGCGCGCGCCATCGCCATTGTTGAGGCGCTGGAAGCATCGGGCGTCGACGCCGAGCGCCTACGCGCCGTCGGCTTGGCAGCCACAAGGCCGCTGGAAAGCAACGCTAGCGAAGAAGGGCGGGCTCGCAACCGGCGGGTTGAGGTGGTTATTCATGTGGAATAGAAGCTAGCACTAAGATCGCCGTGCTTCGCTCAATGATGACATCTCTCTTTTACTGCATAAAAAAAACCCGCCGGGGAAGGCGGGCATGAAAGGGCTTGGCTCACTGCAGCCCACTGGTATCAGGTGAGGGGTGTACAGGATTACCAGTGGGTACAGGTTGAGTATAGCTATTTATAAGGCGTTGCCAAGTGCTGTCTCAGTTTTTTATAGGTTCTGTCTCATTTTTTAATAGGTAACGGCGCGACAAGTGCACTAATGTGTTTCATGCGCTATTTTGGTGCATTCAAGCTGCTTCTTTTTGGTGCTTGGACGTGTGGTGCGCCATAAAATTCTAAAAATCCCCGCTAACCCTCTGCTAAAGCTACACTTCTCTGATTTGGCTCATAACTTGCTATCCTTTTCATAGCCACTTTCCATAGCCAATTACTCGTTGGTCATCGCCATAGGGCATCGCAGGTTACTGTCTTGACGATGTGCTAAGACCGAATAGAGGTAGTGCCATGCCGGAATCCAGTCAATTTTCAGCGCCGTTTTCTCCGTCGCCTTCTCCGCCACCATCGCCGGTAGACCCTGCGTTTCAGCCGCGTCTGGTAGTGACCGATTTAGATGGCTCGCTGCTGGATCACCATAGTTATGACTTCAGCCCCGCCGCGCCGTGGCTTGCTCGTTTAAAACAAATGGGCGTGCCGGTCATTCCGGTCACCAGTAAAACCCGTGCGGAGTTGATTCCGCTGCGCGAAGCGTTGGGCCTAACGGGTACGCCTTTTATCGCTGAGAATGGAGCGGTGATTGGCCTACCGCCCGGTTGGTGCCATGCCCGTTTAGACCGCCCTGGTGGCGGTCGCGATGGCGTGGTGATTAAACACCCTGGGGTAGATATTGGCTTTATTCGTGCGCGCTTAAAGGTGTGGCGCGAGCGCCTGGGTATTCAATTTACCCGAATGGGTGAGCTGAGTGTGCAGGAGGTTATGGAGCTGACTGGGTTGGATGAGTCCCGCGCCCGTGATGCGCGGCAGCGAGAAGGCAGCGAGCCGCTGTTATGGAAAGACAGTGACTCAGCATTAGAAGCATTTCGTGCAGCTCTGGAGGGAGATGGCCTACAGCTAACACAAGGCGGACGTTTCTGGCATGTCATGGGGCGCTCGGCAGATAAAGGCAGCGCTGTGGAGTGGCTGGTGAAACGCTTTACGGCATTAAGAGGCCGAACGCCTCTCTCGTTAGGGCTGGGGGATGGGCCAAACGATATCTCTATGCTTGAAGCGGTTGATCAAGCCGTCGTCATCCGCGGTTGCCACGATTTAGTCGTAGAGCCGCGTAACACTTCGCTATATCGCACGGAAGCAACAGGGCCGACCGGCTGGGCAGAGGGGGTTGCCCACTGGTGGGGGCGAGATGACCGCCGTTTAGCGACGGCGGAGAAGGGTGAAGCTGTGGTTTGAGAACAGACGTTGTTTGAGAACGGTTCGGTATTTGAGAACAGTTCCATGAATCCAGGGAGCAAGCGCATGAGTGACTTTCATCAAAATGGGATTATTACCGATTTCCATAACCTGACTAAGCGTTCAGTCGAGGCACTTGAAGAGGAGCTATGCCAATTTTCCCGACGGCGGCCGATGGGGTTGATTCTGCCGTCGCTTTTTTCCGAATTGGAAGGACCTGCGCTTTCAGCGATTGTTGATGAACTGGTTAAGGTCCCTTACCTCAGTGAAATCGTCATTGGCCTGGATCGCGCCGACCGCGAACAGTTTTTATACGCTCGCGAATTTTTCTCACGTCTGCCGCAGCATACGCGCATTTTATGGAACGATGGCCCGCGCCTGAAAGCGCTCGATGCGGAACTGGAAGAGCATGGGCTAGGGTCGTTGGAGCCGGGCAAAGGGCGCAATGTGTGGTACTGCGCAGGTTATATGTTGTCATCTGGGCGCTCGAGGGTGGTCGGGCTGCACGATTGCGATATTCTCACCTACGAGCGTGGCCTGTTGGCGCGCTTGATGTACCCGGTGGCCCACCCCAATTTCAACTACAGTTTCTGCAAAGGCTATTACCCTCGCATTGCGGAAGGCAAGCTCAATGGCCGTGTCTCTCGGCTATTAGTCACGCCGCTGCTGCGGGCGCTTAAAACCGTTTGCGGGCCGCTGCCGTATCTCGACTACTTGGATAGCTTCCGTTATCCGCTTTCGGGTGAGTTTGCGATGCGTAGCGAAGTGCTGGAAGGCATCCGTATCCCCGCTGATTGGGGGCTAGAAATCGGCGTGCTATCGGAGCTGCAGCGTAATTACTCGCTGCGCCAACTCTGCCAAGTCGATATTGCCGATGCCTACGACCACAAGCATCAACCGGTTAGCGAAGATGATCCCAACGGTGGCTTAAACCGGATGAGTTTGGATATCTCCAAAGCGCTGTATCGCAAACTAGCGACCCAGGGTATTACCTTTAGCAGCGAAGATTTCCGCACGCTCAAAGCGACTTATTACCGTTTCGCGTTGGATCTGATTGAGGCCTACGACCACGACGCCACCATGAATGGCCTGAGCCTTGATCGTCATAGTGAGGAGCAAGCGGTCGAGCTATTTGCCAGTAATCTGCTCGAAGCCGGTAACCTATTCCTGGATAACCCTAGAGAACGGCCCTTTATTCCCAGTTGGAACCGCGTACAGGCAGCCGTGCCCGACCTCCTCACGCGTATGCACGAGGCAGTCGAACTGGATAATCAAGGCAAGGTTTAACCGCACAAACTGCGTCCAAACTGTGTAAAGAAATAAGGCCAGCTACCCACCGGTAGCTGGCCTTATTTTTAGAGTGTATTAAAAATCGCTGTCCTGATAGGCAGCCTGCGGGGCAGGTGAGGAGGCGGGTAAGCTTGTCTGCGTATGCTCTGTGGACTGATTAATGCGGAAGTTGGCTACCAACTGACGAAGCTGGTTGCTTAGCTGGGCCAGGGTTTGGGTGGCCTGAGTGCTCTGTTGTACTAGGCTGGCATTCTGCTGGGTCATTTGATCCATTTGCGTGACGGCTTGGTTGACCTGCTCGATACCGCTGCTCTGCTCAATGGTGGCGGCTGAAATTTCCTGAACCAGTGTGCTGAGCTCCTTGATGTCACTGACCATGCTGTTAATCACATCACCGGTGTCGCGTACCTGGCGGCTACCTTCAACCACTTTGCTGTCTGATGCTTCGATCAGCGTCTTGATCTCTTGTGCAGCAGCTGCCGAGCGGCTGGCAAGTTGACGAACCTCATTGGCCACCACCGCAAAACCGCGCCCTTGCTCTCCAGCGCGCGCGGCTTCAACGGACGCGTTCAGGGCCAAGATATTGGTTTGGAAGGCAATACCATCAATCGTGTTGACGATGCTGCTCATTTGCGTGGCGCTTTCGTTGATGGTGGCCATCGTGGTCGTGACGGATGACATCGAATCGCTGCCGCGCTGAGCACTGTCGGCTGCCCTGGTGGCAAGTTTGCGCGCATGGTCTGCGTGTTCCGCGTTTTGCTTAACGGTGGCCGTGAGCTGCTCCATGCTGGTGGCTGTTTCGGCTAGCGACGCTGCCTGTTCTTCGGTGCGTGTCGAAAGCTCTTCGTTCACCCCTACAATTTGCTCGACACCGCTGTTGACCTGATTGGCTCCTTGATGAATATCACCGATGGTAGCGGCTAGGGTTTCCCGCATACGGTTAATATCAAACAGTAAACTCTGCTGATCTTTCGCTGAAAGCTGCGTTACCTGTGTGAGATCACCGTCGGCGATATGGCGCACAACGCTGGCGGCGTAGCGTGGGTCACCGCCTAAACGACGGGAAACATCACGGATCACCCAACCCATCAGCAGCGTTACCGGCAGGCCAATGATCAGCAGTACCCCTATGGAGCGAATCAAATCGGCAATAAACGCTTCATTGATATCATCGACATAAACGCCCGTGGCGAGCGACCACTCCCATTCGGGAAGGTGTGCTACATAGCTGGTTTTCGGCAACTGTTCTTCGCCACCGGCGCGGGTTGAGTAGTAGTTAACGTGGCCCCCACCCGCTTGGGCAACACGCAGCAACTCCGGGTATAGCGCCATACCGCTGGCGTCCAGGTAGTCGGTCATGTCCGTGCCGGGTATGCGGCTGGGATGGGAAATAACGAGTAAGTCGTCATTGAAGGAGAAAATGTATTCGCCTGCCCCAAAGCTCACACTAGACATATTGTCGATGGCGCGCTGCTGCGCTTCTTCAAGGCTGAGTTCACCGGCGGCAACCCTTTCTTGCAGGGCTTCAATTTGTTTTTGGACGCTTTCGACCACGTACTGAATGCTGTCGCGGCGCTCGCTGACAATCGTTTGACGATTCTCCAGCGCTAGCCATCCCACCAAGAGCAGCATAGCTACCCAGATGATGCCCAGCGTTCCCCACAGTTTTTGTGTTGTTGTTAAACGAGTCATGTTTTTCCTTTTTTGTAATTGAGTAGTTCTGCCCCTATTTATTCCTATCGGCCTCAACAAGGCAAAGATTAATGAAATGTTTTATCAATGCTGTTTGACGTATCACTCTTATTTTTTTGAATAAATAGTAGCTTCTGCAATATTCAAAAATAGTCTAACGATAGAGCCTGGGATGCACTATGCTGTCTTTAAAGCATGAGAATGCAATTACCACTAATGGGAGGCCGTCATGCAACGCCCAATTGTTAAGCACTTTTTTGATGAGCCCACGAACACCTTTAGCTATGTCGTTCAAGACCCCGATAGCAGTGCCTGCGCGATCATAGATTCGGTGCTCGACTTTGATTATGCCGCTGGGCGAACAGATGTGCGTTCAGCTGACAACATCATCGCCTTTGTTCGCGAACACCAACTCGACGTCGCCTGGATTTTGGAGACCCATGTACATGCCGACCACCTTTCGGCAGCGCCCTATCTGCATGAGCATTTAGGAGGCAAAACCGGCATTGGGGCAAAAATAGTCAAGGTGCAAGAGATCTTCGGCAAGGCATTCAACGCGGGTACCGAATTTGCTCGGGATGGCAGCCAATTTGATGCGCTGTTTGAAGAAGGGGATACGTTCAACATTGGGCAATTACAGGGCCGTGTACTGCATACCCCTGGCCATACGCCCGCCTGCTTAACCTACGTAGTGGGGGATGCTGCCTTTGTAGGCGATACGCTTTTTATGCCGGATTATGGCACCGCGCGGTGCGACTTTCCCGGCGGCGATGCACGTACCCTGTATCACTCTATTCAAAAAGTGTTGGCGCTACCCGAGCAGACGCGGCTGTTTTTATGCCACGACTATAAAGCCCCCGGTCGCGATACCTTTCAGCATGAAACCAGCGTAGCAGAACAGCGCAGTGAGAATGTGCATGTTCACGAGGGTATCAGCGAAGAGGAGTTTGTGAAGATGCGCACCGAGCGCGATGCCACCTTAGGCATGCCACGGCTCATTATTCCTTCGGTTCAAGTCAATATGCGTGCAGGAGCGCTGCCTCCGGCGGAAGAGAATGGCACGGTCTATTTAAAAGTGCCGATTAATTTTTTCTAACCGTTTCTATTTTTTTCACCTGTGAAAGCGGAATGCTTGGGAGACACCAGTGGATTGGACAGCAGGTTTACAAGGCTTAGCTGGGGGCTTGCTGATTGGGCTTTCCGCCACCTGGCTAATGGCAACGTTAGGGCGTATCGCGGGGATTAGTGGGATCGTTGGTAACTTAATTACCCAACGTCCCAAAGGCGATAGTGCTTGGCGAGTGGCGTTTGTTTTAGGGCTGATTAGCGGGCCGCTATTGATCATGGCATTAGGTGGCGGTTTGGGAAACGTGGCGGGGAGCCCGGGTGAAGTGATTGGCGCGCCAGCCGGTGGCGTCGGATTGATGTTGGTGGCCGGCTTGTTGGTGGGTGTGGGCACAGGGCTTGGTAGCGGCTGTACCAGTGGGCATGGCGTATGTGGCCTAGCACGCTTGGCGCCACGCTCCATGGCGGCCACCGGTATGTTTTTGCTGACGGCGCTAGTGACCGTTTATATCTCGCGTCATCTGTTAGGCCTAGGCGGTGTGCAATGAACAGGAGTGTCATGAACAGTAACGCGATGAAAACAGCGGCTGGTTATGCGGCGGGGCTGATTTTTGGTTTGGGTTTGGCAATTTCAGGCATGACTGACCCCGCACGAGTGCTGGGGTTTTTAGATGTAGCGGGCGCCTGGGATCCGACGCTGATGTTTGTGCTTGGCGGGGCCGTGGTAACCACCTTTATCGGCTATCGGCTGGTATTCAAGCGTTCGGCACCACTGTTGGGCGGCGTCTTTCAATTACCCACCAAAAAGGAGCTGGATGGCAAGTTGCTGGGCGGCGCTGCCCTGTTTGGTATTGGTTGGGGGCTTTCCGGCTACTGCCCGGGGCCTGCCATTGCCTCTATCGGCGGCATATCACTCCCGCTAGCGGCCATGCTGTTGACGATGGTGCTGGGGTGGTTTGCCGCCAAAAGGCTCGGCTAATACGTCGGAGTTATATGGCCGCTATTGCTAACGCCCTTGCCTTTATTGCAAGGGCGTTTTGTTTTCTTAACGCTGAGTTAATGCGTGGCCGTCATGCTGTCAGGTAATAAAAAGGAAACCGTTATGCACGTCTTGCTGATTGAAGATGACCCGCTGGTGGCATCGGGTATCCGCTCTGGATTAATGACCTTCGATTTTGTCGTCGACCACGTCTCCACGCTCAATGCCGCTCGCCAATCGATGCGAACAGTTGCCAGTGATGTGGCCATTCTTGACCGTGGCTTACCGGATGGCGATGGCCTGCAGCTATTGGCTGAGTGGCGTGAGCAGGGCGTCAATGTGCCGGTACTGGTTTTAACCGCAAGAGATAGCGTGCGAGACCGGGTGGATGGCCTGCAGGGCGGTGCCGATGACTATCTGGTCAAGCCCTTCGATCTGGATGAATTAGTTGCGCGCCTGCACGCTTTGCTGCGCCGTGTGGCAGGGCGCAGCAGCGGCATGATTTCCCATGGGGCCCTTGCGTTAGATCCCGCCGCCCGCGAAGTGTATGTCGAAGGGCAACTGATCACCCTATCTCGCCGTGAGCTGGTGCTGCTGGAAACCTTCCTGCAATCGCCGCGCAGCGTACTGTCGGCCGATCAGCTCAAAGACAGCCTTTATGGCATGAATGATGATGTCGAGAGCAATGCGCTGAATGTGCATATACACCATCTGCGCCGCAAGCTCGGGAGCGGGGTGATTGAAACGGTGCGCGGGCTTGGCTATCGACTGGGCAAGCCTGAGGCGGTGCACTTGGCGGGCACACCCTATGAGTGTGAGATAGATAAAGGCCAGCTATGAGTTTACGTGCCCGCTTACTAATCACCCTGGGGCTAACCCTGGCGTTGCTATGGGGTATCGCCGCCGCGTGGCTGATGCGCGACCTGGAAGACAAATTTGTAGAAACCCTGGACCAACGTCTGGCGCAGTCGGCGCGAATGGTGGCGGGGCTGGTTTTGCAGCTTCCCCTTGACGTTTGGGCGGACGCCGAGCATCCAGTGCTCTCCATTCCCTCTATTGAAGGGCTGGCCTGCCAGGTGCATTCCCCCCAAGGCGAGGTCATGGCGCGCACCCATGCTGATATGGACGATGTGCTGGCGCCGGGAGAGGGCGGGCACACTTATCGTCAGGCTGACGATGTGACCTGGCGGGTCTTCACCTACGAGCGCAATGGCATCGTGATTACCACCGCCGACCGGATGGATGAAAGGAACATACTGCTTAGCGGCGTTATTCGGGTGGCGGTGGTGCCGTTTGTGGTGGCGCTGGTGGGCAGCATGGTGGCGCTGTGGCTAGGTATCTGGCGTGGGCTGGCACCGCTGACACGGCTGCGGGAGTCGCTTGCCAACCGCCATCCAGATGCGCTGGCGCCGGTGGCTACCTACGGCTTGCCAAAAGAGATCCGGCCCCTCATTACAACGCTTAACGCGCTGTTGGCGCGGGTGCAGCAAACCATTATCCGCGAACAGCGCTTTACCAATGACGCTGCGCACGAGTTGCGCACGCCGCTGACGGCCATCAAGACCCACCTGCAAGTTGCCCGGCGCGTCGAAGGGGAAGCGGCGAAGGCATCGCTCAATCAGGCGGAAGAGGGCGTGGTGCGGCTGAGCTCGACCCTTGATCAGCTGCTGACTCTGGCACGGGTAGAAGGACGTGCCCGGTTTGATGATGGCGAGGTAAGCCGTGTTGCCGATGTTGCCGAGTGCGCCCTGGCGGATTGCCACCATAGTCACTCCGGCCGCTTTGTGGTGCCCGCTGACTGGCCAGAAACCAACCTGGCCATGCCCCGTGAGCTAGCGATTACCGCGCTACGCAATTTGCTCGATAACGCGCTGCACCATGGACCATCGGAAACACCCGTAACACTGGAGGCGCAGTGGGAGCACGGGCAGCGCTTTCTTACCTTCAGCGTCAGCGACCAGGGACCTGGCGTCGATGACGCGACGCTCAAGCAACTGACGCAACGCTTCTGGCGCGCCAGCAAACAGCAGGGAAGCGGGCTGGGGCTGGCGATTGTCGCGGCAATCGCTGAACGATTCGATGGCGAAGTGGCATTCGCCAGCCCGGCGGGGGGCGGGTTTACCGCTCGCCTAATGGTGCCAGTGGCGGACAGCTAAAAATGATAACGCAAGGGAGAAACCGATATGAATAACAAATACGTTAGCAGGGTTGGTCTCTGTGTAGGTCTCACCCTGATCGCCGCAGGGACGGTGGCCCAGGAGGGGGACGCGGAGCGCGGTCAAGCCGCCGCGGCTAGCTGTAGCGCCTGCCACCAGGCAGATGGCAGTGGCATGAATGTGCCGGACGGTGAGTCCTGGCCGCGTTTAGCTGGTCTGGATGCCGACTATATCGCCAAGCAGTTACATGATTTTAAAGCGGGGCGGCGTGAAAACGCGACGATGGCAACATTTGCCAATATGCTCAACGACCAGCAAATCGCTGATGTGGCCGCCTACTACAGCCAACTGCCCGCTACCCAGGGGCAAGGCGGCGATGAGGCAGATGAGACGCTGCTGGCCCGTGGGCAGCAGCTCGCCGAACGTGGCGATTGGAACGCCTACATTGTTTCCTGCCAAAGCTGCCATGGGCCTGGGGGCAAGGGCGTAGGTGATACCTTCCCAGGCATTGCAGGCCAGCATGCCGGCTACATTCGCACTCAATTGTCGGCGTGGAAAAACGAAACCCGCAGCAACGATCCGCAAAACCTGATGGGCGCCATTGCCAAGCGCATGAGTGATGACGACATTCAGGCTGTATCCGCCTGGTACGCCACGCAACCCGCCTCCGCCGACCAGGAGTCAGCACAATGATAACCTGTCCACGCCCTCTCGTTTTAGCGCTTACTGGCTGTTCATTGACGGTCGGCATCGGTATTAGCGTATACGCCACCAGTGTCTTTGCTCAGGAAGAGCGGGCGGATGCAGCGCTGAACCAACTGGTGCACGAACCGCCCACCATGGAAGATCTGGAAAGTGCCGATATTCATCCGGAACTGAAAAAAGTCATCCGCTATGGTCACGATCTATTCACTAACACGCAGCAATTGCGTGGTGAGAATGTCTTCAATGATATGAACTGCTCCAGTTGCCATCTGGGGGAAGGGCGGGTGCCGTTCAGCGCGCCGGTGTGGACAGCCGCCATTACTCTGCCGGACTTCCGTGGCAAGAACCAGCATGTGAATAACCTGGAAGAGCGCATCGCAGGCTGCTTTGCCTACTCCATGAACGGCGTGCCCCCGGAGTATGGCAGTGATGAGATGTTAGCACTCAGTGCCTATCATCAGTGGTTGGCCACCGGCGCACCGATGTATCCCGACAAGCCGATTTATGGTCGAGGCTTCCCGGCGCCAGAAGAGCCGACCGAAGAGCCCAGCTATGCTAGAGGGGAAACTGCCTACCAGGAAAACTGCTCGATATGCCACCAGGAAAACGGTGCCGGGCACTATGAAAATGATGAGTACGTGTTTCCCGCGCCCTGGGGGGATGGTTCCAATAACTGGGGAGCCGGCATCGCGAGGCTGGAAACCATGGCGGGCTTCATCTATCAGAACATGCCGCTTGGCCAGCCTCGTTCGCTCAGTGATCAACAGGCCTGGGATATTGCCTATTACATCACCAGCCAGGAGCGTCCTCAGGATCCTCGCTATACCGGGGATGTCGCCGAGACCGCGGAACGGTTCCATGGCCGTTCACTCTATGGTCAAACCCGCGAGCATGATGGTCATGTGCTGGGAGACCATGACAACTTCGGAGAGAAAGGCGATATCAAGCCCTGGAATGTAGGCATGCCGAGGTTTGAGAATCTGTCGGAGGAGTAGAAAATTCACTGTAGGTCAGTGTTAAGAGCACAGCGACATGGCAATCTCAATTGGCGGGGGAGGGTAACTAAGATCAAGGTTCTTAGATTGCCGTGTCATGGGTAAACCGCGCTGTGGTCCCGCTATGGTAAAGTGCCTGTATTACATAAGGAGGGGCTCATGAGCGAATTACTCGACCCCACCAACGACTACGTTTTCAAGCGGCTGTTTGCCGAAGCCCCGGATCTGCTGGTGGATCTGATCAATGATCTGCGCCCGGATTTGCCCAACATTGCCTCGGTGGAGATACTGAATCCGAATATCGAGGCGACAGAGCTTACCGGCAAGTACATCATTCTCGATGTGCTGGCACGCGATGGGGATGGCAACTGCTACAATATCGAGGTGCAGGTGCGCCGTTACGGGGCCTGGCACAAGCGGGGGGTGTTCTATCTGGCCCGTACGCTGGGAAGCCAGCTGAGCGCCGGGGAAGATTACCAAGAGCTGCGGGCCTCGGTGGGTCTACACCTGCTGGACTTCGACCTGTTTACGGAAACAACCGCTGAGCGCGAGCAAGCGATCTGGCGATTCGAGATGCGCGATGGACGCCAGCCCAAGGTTTCGCTGGGGAACGTTTTGCAGATGAACCTAATCGAATTGAACAAGGCGGATCGCCTGGGCTTGCCAGAGGGCCCGCTACGCGCCTGGATTACTTTCTTCAAGCACTGGCAGGAGGAACTCACCATGGCCAATATTGCTCATGAACCGGTTAAACGTGCGATGAGCCGTATCCGCGAGCTTAGTGCCGATGAAGAAACTCGCCGCCTTGCATTTGTGCGGGAGCGGGCGCTGCGTGATGAAGTATCGCTGCTAAACGATGCGCGGCGGGAAGAAGCGCAACGTATACTTCAACGCCTACTTACTAAGCGGTTTGGAGATCTGCCTGAGTGGGTTATTCAGAAACTGGAGACTGCTAATGCCCAGCAGCTAGAAGGCTGGACAGATGAAATCTTGGTAGCGAACAATCTTGATGAGCTGTTCAAGCATTAAAATGACCTAGAGTGTCATGAACTGCATCCGCAAACTCAGCGCCGACGAGGAAACACGTCGCCTGGCCTTCGTGAGGGAGCGAGCGTTGCGAGATGAAGTGTCATTTTTGAACGATGCGAAGCGGGAAAGTGAGTAGTTGGGCATTGAGAAGGGCCGCCTGGCAGAGGCTCACGATGTTGTGCGGGCCAACTCAACTTCAAATTTGGTGAGGTGCCTGGTTGGGTAGAGGAGAGGCTCATACAAGCCGACCAAGATCAGTTGAAAGGCTGGATGCGCGATGTACTGTTCGCCGATAGCCTGGAAACTATCTTCAAGCACTAACACCCCGGCGGATCACAGCTCGATCTGCCCATGCCCCACCTTTGGCGATCAGTCGCCGTCCAGCAAGCGCTCCGCCGCCAGGAGTGCGAGCGTCGCTACCTCCTGCCGCGACTTGCCATAAGCCTGCCCCATCCGGCGCAGGCGTGCTTGGCTGCTCTCATCCAAACTTACGGTAAAAACTCGCTAGCCACTGTCCTTATCGGCGTTAAGGTTGGCTAGTGAGAAGACAGCTCGTTGAAGAAAGCGGGGTTGTCTTGGATGATTGCCAACACTTTTGCTGCTAAGCCTGTAGGGTTACGGCGTTTGGCCTCCCAGCTTTTGATCGTATAGACACTGGTACCCATGGCATCGGCAAACTCGGCCTGGGATACGTGAAGCTTTGCGCGGATAGCTTTCACATCGGCCACTTCGTGGCGAGTGATGCGAGCTGCATTAACATTTCCTTTTTTAATGTTAACGGCTTCCTGCAATGATGTCTGGAGTTCATCAAATAGGCTCATTCGAAAACTTCCCCTTTTAAATAGTGACCGATTTTGCGTCCTTAAAAGCCGAGATTGCTTCGCTACGCTCGTAGTGAAATTTCATAAGTCATTGTGAGTTGCGCAGCGACGCGGCAATCTCAATTGGCGGTGGCAGCTAAGCCTATGGCGCTTCACTGCCCATCATGTCGATCAGCCGCTCGTCACTGGGCATACCCTGAATGCGGTCAAGACGCACGCTACCATTTTCTGTTTCACGCTGATAAATCGAGGTGGGCGTGGCATACAGCCCTAGCTCTTCGAAAAGCTGGTTATTGGCATAAACCTGTTCTTCGATCTCTCGTGGTTGGGCACTGGCGTCGATTTCTTCCTGGCCACTTTCATGAGCATGCAGTGTAGCCGCCGGGTCGTCGGCTCCGAGTATGGCGGCGGCCTTGCCAGGGCTGTCGGGCGCTAAAATACCCACCATGATATGGCGCAACTGCACTTCACCGGCCTCTACCCAGGGGCGAACGTCTTGCCATAGCTGACGGCAATAGGGGCAGTTGGCGTCCGTGAAGGTGTAAATCACACGAGGGGCATCCACGTCACCATCCTGAATCCAATGGCTTTCGCTCAGAAGCTGCCAGGTCTGTGCTTCTAAAGGCGCACGTACGTGCTCGTCCAGTTGCGCCTCAGTGAGGTCGTTACCCTCGCTATCCATCAGTGTCCCCACCACCGCGTGCTCGCCATCTGGGGTCAGGTAGATGGCCATGTCTTGGCCCTGAACGCTGGCGCCGTAACCACGCAAACCGGCAGGGGCGTCAAACTGGCCATGAATTTCCAGGCCCTGGTCGGCCAGTGCCTGCACTGGGGCAGGGAGTTCATCGGCGTAACCTGTGGATACTCCTCCCAGCCCTGCCAGGAGAAGAAAACTGCTGAGAGTGGTGTAGTGGTTCAAGCGCATTGCAACATCCTGTTTGTGTGAGGTGACGTTAGCCAGGCGAAAAAAGGTGGACGGCTCATGCAGCAATCAGCGTAAACGCTCCAATCCTTGCTGCAGGGTGGCGCTGGAAAGTTCGCCAAAATGGGAGCTGACGAGTTGGCCGTCGGCATCATAGTAAAGTGTGGTAGGCATCGCATTGGCGCCGGTGGCCTGGCCAACGGCATTGCGTGGGTCTTGCCACACGTTCTTGAGAGAAAAGCCGTACTCATCCATGAAAGCGTTGATCTGGCCGAGCGACTCCCCTTGGTTAACGAACACAAAGGTGATGCCGGGTTCATTATCCTGGGCTTGCTCAAACACCGGCATTTCACGGATACAGGGCGGACACCAGCTGGCCCATAAATTGACCACCATGGGTTGCTGGGTCGAGCGTGACAGTTGGGGAAGGTCAATGGGCTCGCCTGAACGGGTAGTCAGCGCCACCTCCGGCAACGGCCGGGATTGATGCTCTATCATGGTGGCGCTAGCGGCGGTCAACCCCCAGACAAGGCCGCCCGCCAGTAGGGCACCGGAAAGTGGCACCCGCTGGCGGGGGGAGCGCCACAGCGTCCAGCCAGCGTACGCCAGTGCCGCGATAAGGCCACCGACAATATCAAAGCCGCCATCTCGAATATCCAGACGGCCAAGTAGCCCCTCGTATTCTCCCCAGTAACGCAGGACGAAAACCAGGCGCGCGCCGACAAGGGCAACCAGCAGCAGGGTAAACAGCGTATCGCTGACGGCTACCCGATGGCGCCTTCCCAACAGCGCGCCAGCCAGCAGTGCCAATAAAAAGGCCAGGCCGATCAATAGCTGGTGAATACTAAAGCCCATCGGGCCAAGGGCGATGCTTTGTTGCAACATAACCAGTAACGATCCTTCATGTGATCTTGGACTGGCATCATCGCAGCACTAGATTATTTAAGGATTATGTTAGTCGCCCCTGGGACGTTATGTCGCAACTGGCGAGCGAGGCGCCGCGACTAACCGGTGGCCACCAGCCAGCGCACCGCATAAGGCGGAAGGGCGCCTTCGGCCTCCCACGGGTTGCTTGGGTCAAGCGCGTGCCATGCGTGTTGGTTCAGCGCTTGGGTTACCGCCTCACCCACATTCGCTAAGGGGAGCGGCAGGTCGGTAACGTTATACAGCGCCAGCAGGCGACGGCCATCATGCAGGGGGCCACGTTCCACCGCCAACAATTCTGGTGGCGACTCCAACACCCGCTGGGCAGCAGTGGGATGGAAACAGGGCTCTTGACGACGCTGATCCAGCAGCCGGTTTAAGGCATGAAACACATCGTGGGTAGGGGTGGAAGGACTATCCAGTAGCAGGTCCAGCTCGCTACGCTGCCAGCGTCGCCGATTGATCGAGCGCAGGCGACCACTGCGCTCAACGCCTTCTACATCGTTGAGTGTGCCCGTTAACGTATGGATATAGAGGGCTGGAATTCCCTGCAGGCTGAGCATGATCGCTTGGCTGCATAGGAAGCGGGCTATTTGCCATGGATCCGGGCCACGGCGAGTGCCGCGCATGGCTTCAAACCAGGTGATGTTGATCTCGTAGGGCGTGTCGCTGCCATCCGGGTTGCTCCGCATGCTGACAAAACCGCCGAATTTGTGCATCAGCTCCAGTAGTGCATCGCGCTCGTGATCGGGCAGTAGGCCTTCCAGTGGGCGCACACCAATACCGTCATGGCTGGCGGTAAAATTCAGGTAAGTACAGTGGTCAGGCAGTACCGGCAGGCTGGCAAGCCAGGTTTGCAGCGTGCTGGCCTCGCCACGGGTTAAGGTATGGAGCAGCAGCGGTGGCAGCGTGAATTGATAAATCATGTGCGCTTCATCGGGCGGCTCCTTGGGGAGCCGTTCAAGCCCGAAATAGCTGATGTTCTCTTGGTGCGGCACGTTGGTTTCGGTAATCAGCAGAGTGCCTGGGGCGACATGGTCGACAATCGCGCGAAGCAAACGCACCACGGTGTGGGTTTCCGGCAGGTGAATACAGGAGGTGCCCAACCGCTTCCATAAGAAAGCCACCGCATCCAAGCGGATAATCCGTGTGCCCTGCTCCAGGTAGAAGAGCAGAATACCGACGAACTCCAGCAGTACATCCGGATGTTCAAAGTTTAGATCGAGCTGGTCTTCGGAGAAGGTTGCCCATAGATAACGAGTGCCGCGCCGGGTTGAAACAGGTACCAGCAACGGGTTGCTGCGGGGGCGAACTACCTGGGAGACATCGGTATCAGGGTCAACCTCGATAAAGTAGTCGCGGCCTGGCTGGCTGCCGCTCAGGTAATCCACAAACCAGAGCGACTCCCTGGAAACATGGTTGAGCACCAAATCGGCCATTAGGTCGTAATGACCGGCGAGCTCGCGGATATGCGACCAGTCGCCAAGCTCACTATTCACTTCCCGGTAATGGATCACCGAGAAGCCGTCGTCGCTACTCCACGGGAAGAAGGGCAGCACATGCACGCCGCTGATACGCTCGCCCAGCCGCAGTTGAAGAAAATCGCTAAGGACTGCCAGTGGTGGCACCCCCTCTTCTATAATGGAGTCACCATAGCTAATCACCCACTGATCTTTTTCGCTCCATGAAGGTGCGTTTTTGGAAGGAGCATCGCCAGGGGCGGACGAAAACGGGGCAAGCGACAAAAAATGCTCAATGTGTTGATTTAAGCGGCGCTGCACTTCGTCAGCACGCGGCCCGTATAGGTGGCTGAGGTAGCCGTGCACGGTCTGCTCAAACGGGGACATGGGTGGCTCCTGATAAACAATCTGCGACAAACGCTGCAGCTTGTGTGCCAAATCGTTACAATGCGTGGTTGATAGCGCGTTTAAACGCTAAAATCCATTAGCTTAAGACGTTGATGCCGGTTTAAACGCCATTAATAGCATATTCATTGCCAGGTTATAACACGCTAACTCGTGCGGCATGCCAGCACGAGCTGACAACAGGTTGACCGCTATGCATTGCCCTTTTTGTGGTGCAAACGATACTCGAGTGACCGATTCGCGGTTGGTAGCCGATGGCGATCAAGTGCGCCGTCGTCGCCAGTGTGCGAGCTGTCAGGAGCGATTTACCACTTACGAAACTGCTGAACTAGTGATGCCTCGCGTGGTGAAGTCAGACGGCTCACGGGAAAGCTTTAATGAAGCCAAGCTCCGGGCGGGCATGTTGCGTGCGCTTGAAAAACGCCCGGTCAGCGCGGAAGCCATTGAAGCGGCCGTCGAGCGCATACGTCAAACCCTTCGCGCGCGAGGCGATCGTGAGATCAACGCCCGTGATATTGGCGAGTCGGTGATGCAGGCGCTTAAAACCCTCGATCATGTGGCTTACATTCGCTTTGCCTCGGTGTACCGCAAGTTTCAGGATTTGGATGAATTTCGTGCTGAGATTGATCGGCTTTCCCAAGAGCCCAATCAAGAGTCCTCTTCTACAGTGAGACACACTAGCGAGCCGCCAAAATGAGCGCCCTGTTTAGCCAAGACGATTACCATTATATGGCGCAGGCGCTAAAGCTAGCGCGCAAAGGGCTTTACACCACCGATCCTAATCCTCGGGTCGGTTGTGTGATCGTGCACGATGAGCAGATCGTTGGGGAAGGCTTTCATCGGCGAGCCGGTGAGCCGCATGCGGAAATCCATGCCTTAACCGCGGCCGGTGAACGGGCCCAGGGCGCGACGGCTTACGTCACTCTTGAACCTTGCTCGCACACTGGGCGTACCGGCCCCTGTGCGGTTGCTCTGCAAAAGGCCAAGGTGGCACGGGTAGTGATTGCGATGCAGGACCCCAACCCCCAGGTCAGTGGCCGGGGGATTCGCTTGCTTGAAGAAGCCGGTATTGAGGTGGCAGTAGGCCTGCTTGAGAGTGAAGCGCGGGCATTGAACCCTGGCTTTATTGCCCGAATGACCACTCAGCGCCCCTTTGTACGCCTGAAAATGGCAATGAGTTTGGATGGGCGTACAGCCATGGGGTCAGGCGAGTCTCAGTGGATTACCGGCCCCGAAGCGCGAACGCAAGTGCAGCGGCTAAGAGCGCGTTCCAGTGCGATATTAAGCGGCGTTGAATCGATTATCATGGACGACTCGCGGCTTACTCTTCGCTCCGAGCAGTTGTCGCTTGCCAATGCCGATGAGGTGGTACAGCGCCAACCGTTAAGGGTAGTGTTAGATACCCATTTGCGCTTGCCCTTGGCAGCCGCCTGTTTAAGCGAACCGGGGCGAACCTTGGTGGTTACCACCCCAGACCATGTGGCTGAAAAGCGCGAACGGTTAACCAAAGCAGGTGCCGAGGTGCAGGTGTTGCCTGCCGGTAGCGATGGCCGCATTGATTTAGCCTTGATGCTGAATTGGTTAGCCGAGAGCGAGCAGGTTAATGAGCTGCTGGTAGAAACCGGCGCGACCCTGGCGGGTGCTTTGCTTGATGCGGATCTGGTCGATGAGCTGCAGCTGTTTGTCGCCCCCACGCTGTTAGGTGGCGAGGCTCGACCGCTATTT
Source organism: Halomonas sp. NYA30 (assembly GCF_976980765.1). NCBI lineage: Bacteria > Pseudomonadati > Pseudomonadota > Gammaproteobacteria > Oceanospirillales > Halomonadaceae > Halomonas > Halomonas sp. NYA30. The sequence goes on from NZ_OZ334477.1 coordinate 1,591,793, forward strand.
GCGCTGCCAGGGCTCTCACAGATGGCCGATCAGCGGCGTTTAACCATTCATGATATGCGAGCGGTGGGGCGCGATTGGCGCATTATCGCTTCCCCTCAGTCGACTAGCGCAATTGGCGATAGCAAGGTACCCTGACGCGCGAAATCGCAGCTAACGTGACAACTTTATTTCGTGACGACTTTTCGTTACAAGCTGGCGCAACAGCTTTTTTGCGGCAACGTTACGCGACAACTTTTGGAGATTCCATGGCGCACTCCTCCTCTAGAGGCTTAGCCCCTATCGCCGAGCTGGTGGAAGATATCCGCCAGGGCAAAATGGTGATTCTCATGGACGATGAGGATCGCGAAAACGAAGGTGATATCATCATGGCCGCCGAAAAAGTGCAGGCCGAGCATATCAACTTCATGGCCCGTTTCGCCCGTGGTCTTATCTGTATGCCGATGACCCGTGCCCGTTGTGAGCAGCTTAATTTGCCGCTCATGGTGCGTGACAATGGCTCCGGCTTTGGCACCAAATTTACGCTCTCGATTGAAGCGACTGAAGGCGTTACCACCGGTATTTCAGCCGCGGATCGCGCGCGCACGGTTCAAGCGGCAGTGGCGCCCCATGCCAAGCCCTCTGATATCGTTCAGCCGGGGCATATTTTCCCGTTGATGGCAGAGCCCGGCGGCGTGCTTCGCCGTGCGGGGCATACCGAAGCAGCGTGTGATCTGGCCGCACTGGCGGGCTGTGATCCCAGTGGTGTGATCTGCGAGATCATGAACGACGATGGTAGTATGGCGCGCCGCCCAGAACTTGAAGCGTTTGCCCAAGAACACGGCATTAAAATGGGCACCATTGCGGATTTGATTCACTACCGCATCGTCAACGAGCAGACTATTGATCACCTGGAAGCCTCAACGGTGATGACGGCGCATGGCGAGCTGACGCTGCACGTTTTCCGTGATCGCATTCAGGGCGCTCACCATTTGGCGTTGGTGAACGGTCAGCCCACCCCAGAGGAGTCCACCACGGTTCGCGTGCATCTTACCGATACGCTGCGCGATGTGATGGGCCTGATGAAAGGCGACCAGTGCCGCTGGGATGCCCACCGGGCGCTGGAGGAGATTGCCAGTTCAAACGCGGGGGTATTTGTGTTGATTGATGACGGTCGCCCCCATCAGGATTTAAAAGATCAACTGGATATCTTTTTAGATCGCATTCGCCAGCCGCGTACCAGTGATTCTGACGGCGCTGGCAACTATTTAACCATTGGCACCGGCTCGCAGATTCTGCGCTATTTAGGCGTGGGTAAAATGCGATTATTGAGTTCACCGTGGAAGTTCTCCGCGCTATCCGGCTTTGATCTCGAAGTCGTTGAGCGTCTGGGGCCTAATGACACGGCGGATGAGCCAACCTTTCAGCAGGACTGACCCAGCAGGATCACTCCAGCAGGACTAATCTCGCAGTACTAATCTAGCAGTACTAAGCAGCAGGAATAAATTGATGAACTCCCTTTCTCAAGTTGAAGGTACTTTTGTTGACGTCGATGGACATTATGTCATCGTGGTCGGACGTTTTAACCATCACGTGGTGGATAGCCTGGTGGAAGGGGCGGTCGACAGTTTGACGCGTCATGGCGTCGATGCTGAGCATATCCATATTGTTCACGTGCCGGGTGCCTGGGAACTGCCGTTAGCGGTCAAGCGCGTGCTGAAGGTGATGAAGCCTGACGCCGTCATCGCGCTGGGCGCGGTGATTCGCGGTGGTACGCCGCACTTTGAATACGTAGCGGGCGGCTGCAACACAGCGATTAATCACTTGCAGCTTGAGTTTGATACCCCGGTCGCTAACGGCGTGTTAACCGTTGAGTCGATCGAACAAGCGATTGAGCGTGCGGGCACCAAAGCCGGTAATAAAGGCACCGAAGCGGCCATGGCCGCCATGGAAATGGTCTCACTGCTACGCGCGCTGCCGTTAGGAGATACCCAATGAGCGAGCGTAAACCCTCTGCTGCTCAGCAAGGCCGCCACGCGGCGCGTGAGTTAACCGTGCAGGGGCTTTATCAGTGGCAAATGACGGGTAAATCCATCACTACCATTGAAGCTGAGTTTCGTAGTCAGGTAGCCGATGACGACCTGGAAGACCACGAAAACTGGGTCAAGGTGATGGAGATCGCTGACAAAGCGCTGTTTCACGAATTGCTGCACAATACCGTTCGTTTTAAAGCGGAACTGGATCGTGAAATTTCCCCGCTGCTAGATCGCCGTCTGGAAGATCTCGATGCCGTCGAACTGGCGATTCTTCGCTTAGGCGCTTATGAGCTATCCCGGCGAATGGAAGTACCCTATCGTGTAGTGATTAACGAAGGCGTTGAGCTGGCTAAGTCATTTGGCGCCACCGACGGCCATAAATACGTGAACGGCATTCTAGACAAGCTAGCGATTCGCCTGCGTAGTGCCGAGGTCAGCGCTCGCCGTCTCTGAACGCGAGCGTCATGACAATGCGTTTAAGGGGCCTTTGTGCTTGCCGAATTTGATTTGATCCGACGCTATTTCATGTCGTCGCAGGAGGCGTCGACCGCGTCAAATGGCGTCACACTAGGATGTGGAGACGACGCCACGCTATTGATGCCGCAAGCGGGCCAACAATTGGCCGTGAGTGTTGATACCTCGGTGGTGGATGTTCACTTTCCTCGCGAAGCGCCAGCGTTCGCGGTGGGCCATCGTGCCTTGGCGGTCGCGCTTAGTGATTTGGCCGCTATGGGAGCCAAATCCCGCTGGTGCCTAATGGCTTTAACCTTTGATCAGCGAGAATTTGTCGACGATGAAGCAACGCATCTTTGGCTTGCTGACTATGCGCGTGGCTTTCATACGCTCCGCCAGCAACACGCCACCACGCTGGTGGGCGGGGACGTCACTTCCGGCGCGCTTTCGATTGGTGTGACCGTGATGGGCGATGTGCCAGTGGGCGAAGCGCTGACCCGCAGCGGTGCTCAGCCTGGCGACCTGATTGCCGTTACCGGTGCATTAGGCGGCGGGGGTGGTGGGCTAGCGCTCTGGCACAAGGGCGAGCGTGACTTGGCGCACCCATTGCTGCACCGCTACTTGCTACCTGAACCGCGTTTGGCGGCGGGCGTGGCACTGCGTGGATTAGCTACCGCGGCGATGGATATTTCAGATGGCCTAATGGCCGACCTGGCGCACCTTCGCGAGGCTTCGCAGGTTGGAGCAGTCATCAATATAGCCGCTTTACCGCTGGCAGAAGAGCTGGAAAGCACGCTGGGTCGGGAGGCCGCACTAAAGGCGGCGCTTTCCGGTGGTGATGATTATGAACTGCTCGTCACGTTACACGCTGACGATATAACCAAGGCTCAGCAACGGCTTGCGTCATTAGGCTTGACGCTAACGGTGATTGGTCATTGTTGCGAGACGCTAGGCATTAGTGCTTCTGACCAGAGTGATCTGAGTAGTTATGTCAATGGCTATGCCGGTTGGCAGCATTTTAGTGGGGACGCGCCATGAATCGTGCACCGAAAAGTGTCTGGCGTCGCCCAACACATTTTTTTGCCTTTGGCTTAGGTAGCGGCACGGTGCCATGGGCACCCGGCACCTTTGGAACGCTGGCCGCCATTCCGTTCTACTGGATGATGGCGGATTTGCCTTTAGGGTGGTACCTAAGTATTTGTTTTGTCGCTTTTGTTGTTGGCGTTTGGCTATGCGATAAGACGTCACACGACTTAGGCGTACACGACCACTCAGGGATTGTGTGGGATGAATTTGTCGGCTACTGGCTCACCATGGCCGCGGTGCCCTTTTCATGGGAAGCTGCGCTGTGGGGATTTGTGGTCTTTCGTATCTTCGATGTTTTTAAACCCTGGCCAATACGTTGGGCAGACCGCCGTGTAGCCGGTGGTTTCGGCATTATGATTGATGATGTGATGGCAGGGGGCTACGCCTGGAGTACTATGCATTTATGGTTCTGGCTGCATTAGAAAATTCATTAGGAAAACGGTACGGATACTAGGTATTACAGATACCAGGCATTGTCGGTAGCTTTCGCCATTTAAGTGCGTTGGCACCAAGGAGGCAGCATGCGCAAGGAACGTCTGATTGTCCCTACCCTGGCGATAATCGCCGTGGTATGGATGGCAGCGCAACTTCTCTCAAGCGTGCTCTTTGAGCGCAGCCTGCGTCAGGCGCTAGTAGATCTTGAAGCGCGGGGCGAATGGCGTGTCAACAGAACTGAGAGCCACCAGGGTTGGCTAAGTTCCCAAGGGCGGCTGATACTTTCACCGCTATTGGGCCGCCCCTGGCGGCTTGAACTGACCTATAGCGCCCGCCACGGCATTTTAAGCACGGATGTAGAAGGCACTATTTTACCTCGCCTGGATACAGTGTTGCAGCAAGCAGTGGGGGAGGTTACCGCCCCTTCGGTGCCCCGTTGGCAGGGGCGTTATCACACCCTTAGTGGCCGCAGTGAGCTACGTCTTGCCCTGGCGCCTTTTGTCATTCAACAAAATGGTCGCGAGTTAGCCGTCCGTGGTGGTCGGCTGCGCCTCGAAGGCGTCTTTGGTGATTGGCGCCTGCGTGGGTTATTGGATCAGCTAACACTGACCGATGGCTTGGCACAGCTTGCATTAGGGCCCACGGTGCTTGAAAGCCGCTACACCTATACCGATGGTGCCTACCACTTTGCCCAGCGCGATCATCTGCATATTGAGACACTGACGCTTAGCTATCCCTCCTATGACATCCAACTGGCGCCACTCGATTTAAATAGCTATATGGTGCTGGACGAAAGCGAACTGCGCATTAAAGGCGATTTAGAAGTGGGGGAGGTGATGGTTCCCTCAGAAGCACCCGAAACGCCGTTGCTTAATGGACGAATAGAGATGGAGCTTTCGCGCATCAACGCCGATGCGGTTCGCCACGCCATTCGTCGTTTACGCCAGGAAGCCGCTTGGGGCGATGCCAGCCTGCCCATGGCTGAAGGGTTGCTGGCCCGTCTTGAGCCTGATTTTCGGAATATGCTCAGTGACTCGCCGCGCCTAGACGTGCCCACGGTGGCGATTGACAGCCCACTGCTCGGCATTCGTCTCGATGCGGATGGCGCGCTGTTTTTTGACGCCCGCGCGTTGGATGAGCTAAGCGTGGTGAATCTCGACGAAGAGGACGAGCAGGCGAAATGGCTGGAGCGTATTGATGGCGACTTCACCTGGCATGATGCGCCCACCGTTGCTGCACTATGGTTAGGTTTACCGCTCGGCACCCGTGAACTGCAGTTTGATGTAGTGCGCGGCGTCTGGCGTGTTAATGGGCGGCCGATGCCAGAGCTATGGCCTTAAGTTTGGTACGAAAAGTCTTGGCTTTATCCACTCAGCTGCATGACGCTGCACCGGTCGTTAGCTACCGCTGCCTCCCACAAATCAGGCCATAAGGGTTGAAGTTTTGGCGCACTGCCCGCATTCCATGAACAACACTAGGCGGTTCATTGGAGGAAGCATGAGCGACCAGGATTACGAACACGACGCTGAACACTTTGAGTGGGAACTTGATGAACAGCCGTCATCATCCACTGATGATGATCCCCGCAATGATAATGAAGAGCGTGCTGAAAAGAATGCTGAAGAGCAGGGCAGCAAAGAGTACCGCTCCGACGGCGAACGGGTAAATTCCCTAGTGCCCGCCAGCGACATGCTGCCCGAGCGCATTTATCTTCTTCCTATTCATAATCGTCCTTTCTTCCCCGCCCAGGTTCAGCCTTTGGTGGTTAACCGTGAGCGCTGGGAAGAGACCATGCGCCGCGTGGGTAATACACCGCATCACACCTTGGGCGTGGCGTTTGTGGGTGAGCAGGGCGTTACCTCTCTTGACCACGAAGGTTTTCCTGAGATTGGTACAGCGGTGAAGGTGCATAAACTGAAGGGCGAAGATGATCAGATCCAGTTTATCGCCCAGGGCCTGCAGCGCTTCAAGATTACCCGCTGGCTCTCCAAAGAACCGCCTTATCTGGTGGAAGTCACTTATCCCAAAGAGCCGGTCGACGCGGAGAATGAAGAGACCCGCGCCTATGCCATGGCGATTATCAATGGGATCAAAGAGCTGCTGCCGATCAACCCGCTGTACGGTGAAGAGCTCAAGCACTACCTCAACCGCTTTAGCCCGCACCAGCCGGGGCCGCTGACCGATTTTGCCGCCGCTATCACCTCCGCCAAAGGCCCTGAGCTGCAGGATGTGCTGGCCACGCTGTCGGTGGAAGAGCGGATGCAGAAAGTGCTGCCGTTGCTGCGTAAAGAGATTGATGTGGCGCTGCTGCAGGGCGAGATCAGCGAGCAGGTCAACGCGCAAATGCAGGATCGCCAGCGCGAGTTCTTCCTGCGCGAACAGCTCAAAGTGATCCAGCGTGAGCTAGGCATTTCCAAAGACGATCGCGAAAACGATGTCGATACCTTTCGAGCGCGGCTGGAAGCACTGGTCGTGCCCGAGCGCGTGCAAGTACGTATTGATGATGAGCTGAATAAGCTTAGCGTGCTGGAAACCGGCTCACCGGAGTATGGCACCACACGTAATTATCTCGACTGGCTAACGTCGTTACCCTGGGGCGTGACCAGCCAGGATCAGCTCGATCTACCTCATGCGCGGCAAGTACTCGATCGTGACCACGACGGCCTGAAAGACGTTAAAGAACGCATTGTTGAGTTTCTGGCCGAAGGTACTTTTAAGGGCGATGTTGGTGGTTCGATTGTGCTGTTGGTCGGCCCGCCAGGGGTGGGTAAAACCTCTATTGGACGCTCGATTGCCGAAGCCTTAGGCCGTCAGTTTTACCGTTTTTCGGTAGGCGGTATGCGCGACGAGGCGGAAATTAAAGGTCATCGGCGCACCTATGTCGGCGCGATGCCCGGCAAGCTGGTGCAGGCGTTTAAAGAGGTCGAAGTCGAGAACCCCGTGATCATGCTCGACGAGATCGACAAGTTAGGGCAGTCCTTCCAGGGCGACCCCGCTTCGGCGTTGCTGGAAGTGCTTGATCCCGAGCAGAACGTCGATTTCCTTGATCACTATCTTGATGTGCGCATGGATCTCTCCAAGGTGCTGTTTATATGCACCGCTAATACGCTGGATTCGATTCCTGGGCCACTGCTTGATCGCATGGAGCAGATCCGTCTTTCTGGCTATATCGCCGAGGAGAAACTGGCGATTGCCAAGCACCACCTGTGGCCGAAGCTGCTCAAGCGCGACAACCTGTCGAAAAAGCGTATCAGTCTGTCCGATGCGGCCTTGAAGCAGGTGATTGAAGGCTACGCCCGTGAAGCCGGTGTCCGCCAGCTTGAAAAGCAGCTCCATCGTATTGTGCGTAAATCGGCCGTCAAGCTGCTCGAAGAGGAGCCCGAAACGGTCAAGATATCGGTGAAGAATCTGGAAGAGTTCTTAGGCGCACCGATCTTCCGCAAGGAAAAAGTGCTCACCGGCGAAGGGGTGGTGACCGGCCTGGCGTGGACCTCTATGGGCGGGGCAACGCTACCCATTGAGGCAGGCAAGGTACATTCGTTGGATCGCGGTTTTAAGCTGACCGGCAAGCTGGGCGAAGTGATGCAAGAGTCCGCCAATATTGCTTACAGCTATACCCTTGGCCACCTGCAGGAGTATGGCGCCGATGCCGATTTCTTTGACTCGGCTTTTGTGCACTTACACGTGCCGGAAGGGGCCACGCCGAAAGATGGGCCTTCGGCCGGTGTCACGATGACCACCGCGCTGCTGTCGTTGGCTAAGCACCATGCGATCGACCGGCCCCTGGCGATGACTGGCGAGCTAACCTTGACTGGCCAAGTGCTGCCCGTTGGCGGTATTCGCGAAAAAGTGATTGCCGCACGGCGCAGTGATATTTTCGAATTGATCCTGCCCGAGGCCAATAAACGTGATTACGAAGAGTTGCCGGACTATCTGAAAGAGGGCATGACGGTGCACTTTGCCAAACGTTATCGCGATGTAGCCGATGTGGTGTTTGGCCGTTAATTAACGCCTCGACACGCTGTCTGTGATCCATGCAGGTGAGTGAAAATAACCGTTAAAAGCGCCGTACTTAAGTACGGCGCTTTTTTTACCACTCAGCGCGTAAAGCATCTTCGATTGGGCGGTGATATAAGCGCGCACCGCGTAGCGGTGCTGTATTGATACCACCCCAGATAGCTGATAATTTATCCAGTATGACAAAGCGTGCCTACAAAGAACGACTTTATCCCACCGCCGAGCAGGCTGTGCTGTTGGCACAGTCGTTCGGCTGTGCCCGTTTTGTCTGGAATAACACATTGGCGTTTCGCACTGAGGCGTATCAGCAGCATGGGGAAAGTGTTTCTCACTCCGCAGCGGAAAAGCGCCTGGTTGACTTGAAGGTAGAATATCCATGGTTAAAAGAGGTATCGAGCGTCATCCTGCAACAAACCCTCCGCGATCAAAAAGCCGCGTTCGACAACTTCTTTAATCCCAAGCTCAGGGCACGCTACCCACGTTTTAAGAAAAAAGAGGGTCGACAATCGATCCGGTTAACCAAAGCCGCCTTTCGCTATCGCGATGGAGAGATCACGATCGCCAAGTCGACGGTGGCGTTACCGATCCGATGGAGCCGCCCGCTACCGAGTGCGCCGTCGAGCATCACGATTTCCCGCGATCGTGCAGGCCGATATTTCATTAGCTGCTTGTGTGAGGTCACGCCAGAGGCTTTGTCAATCACTCCCAACATGGTGGGTATTGATCTTGGGTTGACCGATCTCTTTATCACCAGCGAAGGCGAAAAGTCGGGGAACCCACGACATTTTAAACGCTACGAGGCCAAGCTGGCGTTCTTGCAACGCCGGTTAGCCAAGAAACGGAAAGGCTCGAATAACCGTCAAAAATACCGCCAGAAAGTGGCGCGGCTGCATGCCAAGATCGCGGACTGCCGCCGTGATGCAATCCACAAAGCGACCCGAACACTGATTAACGACAACCAAGTGCTGTGTGTCGAGTCGTTGAACATCACCGGCATGGTCAAAAACCGTCATCTAGCCAAGGCCATCAGCGATGCGGGGTGGGGCGAATTTGTCCGCCAACTTGAGTACAAAGCCGCCTGGGCGGGACGCCAGGTGGTGAAGGTCAGCCAGTGGCTCCCCAGCAGCAAGGTGTGCCACGGCTGCGGCCATCAGGTCGAAAAGCTACCGTTGTCACAGCGTCACTGGCATTGCGAAGGCTGTGGCCAACCGATAGATCGCGATATTAACGCCGCGAAGAATATTCAAACTGCCGGACTGGCAGGGTTAGCCTGTGGAGCGACCGGAGCGGGGATAGCGGCCTAGTCGCTATTTAGTGAAGGCGTGTTGAAGCAGGAAGGTTCTGGGGCGACCCAAGAACCCTCGCCTATAGCGCGAAGCGCGGCAGGCGGGGAGTGTCAGATTTGTTCACTTTGTTATAACCCAACAATAGCCATAATGGCGCATAATAGCGGCTGATTTAGTAAAATTAAGAACATCTAATTTTCGGAGCATTAATGCGCAATAACCAGCCTGTGTCCCAACGTGAATACGTCCTGAGCGAAGAAACGGTGCTCATTTCCCGTTCGGACTTAAAAGGGAATGTCACCTACGCAAACCCTACGTTTGTTGAGGTCAGTGGCTATAGCCGTGAAGAGCTAATCGGCGCTCCGCATAATCTACTTCGTCACCCCGATATGCCAGAAGCGGCTTATGCGGATTTCTGGAAAACGATTCAAGCCGGAGAAACCTGGCAAGGCGTGGTCAAAAACCGCCGCAAAAATGGCGATCACTATTGGGTACATGCCACCGTGGCGCCACTACGGGACGGTGAACGCATTGCAGGCTATACCTCCGTTCGCCGCAAAGCCTCTGCCAACGCAGTGGCCAGGGCGGAAAAGGTTTACGCTGAAATTCGTGAAAAGGGCAAGTCCCGCCACTATAAGCTCGCCCAGGGCGCGCTACGTCGCAAAGGCTTAACCGGCATACTGACCCGGTTCCAGCTCACCAGCCTGAAAGCCAAGCTCACCAGCATGGTGGCTTCGCTACTGCTTATAAGCCTTGCAGGAGGCATGGGGGTTTACGCCCTGGTGATGTCCGGTGAGCGTCTGGAAACACTCAACCGCTCTGGGCTGGGTGAAGTAGCTACCCTACAGCACATCGAACGCTATATTGGGCAAACGGTCGAGACGCTGGAGCCGGTCGTACGTAATCCACGCCAAGCGGATCTTGACGCCATTAACGCTGAAATTGGCGAATATACCCGCTCATTGAATACGCTATGGCTTGATTACAATATCGATGAGGTGGCTGAGATTGAAGCAAACCAAGCATTCGATAGTGCGCTGACCACATGGGACGCCGGTGTGGAAAACACCCTGGTCGCTATTCAAGAAGGCAACGGGTTTGCGGCCTTTGAAGCTTTTAACGACATAGTGGTACCGACGACGGAATCACTGCGTGAGCTAAACAGCACCTTGGTCGAGCAAGTGCGCGCCGATGCTGAAGCGTTGGTCTCTCAGGCGCAAAGCGGACGCCAACAGATGCTGGTAGCCCAGCTGACATTACTGGCCATTGGTTTTCTGGTCATGATTGGCCTGAGCGCGATGATACTGAAATCCGTGTTGCGCAGTTTATCGGGCGCGCGCTATATCACTTTTCAAATCGCCGCCGGCAATCTGGCTGCTCAAGGACATCATCAAACCAACGACGAGTTGGGCGAGTTACTTTATTCGTTGGATACCATGCGCTTTAGCTTATCCAGTATTGTGGGAGATGTGGAAAGTCGCGTCTCGGTCGTCACCCCGGCAATCCAACAGATCGCCGCTGAAAATGAAGAACTCTCGTCGCGTACGGAGCAACAGGCATCGTCACTGCAGCAAACCGCTTCGAGTATGGAAGAGATGACCTCGACGGTTCAGCAGAATACCGAGAATGCCCGTCAGGCAACCGAACTGGCGGTACAGAACGCTGCCAGCACCAAAGATACCGGCCAGCAAATGCAGCAACTGGTGGAGCGCATGCAGCGTATTGCCCAGAGCGCTGAAAAAATGACCGACATGATTAGCGTCATCGATGGCATTGCCTTCCAAACCAATATTCTGGCACTCAATGCCTCGGTTGAGGCCGCTCGTGCCGGTGAGCATGGCCGCGGCTTTGCCGTAGTCGCCAGCGAAGTACGTAATCTGGCTGGGCGGAGCGCGGATGCCGCCCAGGAAATCCGCAAGATGATTGACAGCACGACGCAAGAAGTAAGCGGGGGCCGCAGTGCCGTCGAGCAGGCGGAACGGGCGATTGAAGAGGTGTCTCAGCAGGTTAGTCGGGTCAGTGAACTGATGGCCGCGATCAGTACCGCCTCCACCGAACAGAGCAGTGGGATCGGCCAAATAAACACGGCGATTGCTGAAATGGACCATGTGACTCAGCAGAATGCCTCTAAAGTTCAGACGATTGCGGCATCAGCCGACAATCTCTCCCTTGAGGCTCATGAGCTTGCCAACGTGGTGGACGCATTCCGTTTGGAAGGTGCCCAGGATGAGAACATCAACGAGGCGCGGGCGAAGTTGCAGCGTGCAACCCATGCATTAAACAAAGCAACCCGCGGTTTGCCAGCGCCTTCTCAGCGACGCCCCCAAGCCCTCTCAACACAACCCCATACCGAGCAGTGGGAAGCGTTCTAGCAGGCAGTTTAAAGAATGCTAGGTCGCTGATTTTCCTCATTTCGTTTAACAACATGCCACCCTTAGCGGTGGCATGTTTTATGCATTACCCCTAATTGAAATGGCCCAGCCAGTAAATGAAAGAGTCTAGGGAACTCGGCTGAGTCTAATGGCGATATAAGCCTTCAATAAAAAGTAGGGGTTCTAAATGCGCAGTGCTAAACAGGCAACATCGACGCAGGCAACATCCGGCTTCTACGAGTTAGCCGATGACGAAGTGCTGATCTCACGCTCGGATCTGCAGGGCAGAATCACCTACGCCAACCAAACCTTTGTGGAAGTGAGCGGCTACTCGTTAGAAGCGTTAATGGGCGAACCCCATAGCCTGTTCCGCCACCCAAGCATGCCCAAAGCTGTTTTTCAGAATTTGTGGGAAACCATTGAGGCGGGAAAAACCTGGCAAGGACTGATTAAAAATCGTCGCCAAAGCGGAGAGGCGTATTGGATGCATACCACCATCGCGCCGCTACTCGATGGTGAGCGCGTAGTGGGCTATACCTCTATCCGGCGCAAAGCCGACGCTAAGGCCATTGCCCAGGCAGAGCGCGTTTACGCTGCGATGCAAGAGGGCAAAACACGCGGCTTTACGCTCCATTATGGTGCAGTGCGCCGCACTGGCGTGCGCGGTTGGGTAAAGCGTTTTAGTTTCAATAGCATGCAGGCCAAACTGATAGGCATGGTGCTGGCTGCGATTGTTTTGCTGCTGGTGGCCGGGGCTGCGGGCGTTTACGGCTTGACCAGTTCCGCGGAACGGTTGCGCACGCTCAATCAAACAGGGCTTGAAGGTATTACCGACCTTCAGCAAATTGACCAGCGTGTTAGTCAAGCGATCCAAGCACTTGAACCTGCCGTACGTAATCCCCGCCGTGCAGACCTGGATGTGCTAGAAACGCAATTAGCCACCATGAGTACCGATATTGAACAATCCTGGCAAGGCTACACTGCGCTGCGAGAAACAGGGAGCGTGCAGGAAGGGCTCACGGCACACCTCGCCACTTTTATGGAAAGTGCTGATGTCACTCTGACCGCTATCCGGGATGGCAATGGGTTTGCTGCGTTTGAGGCCTTTAACGATACCGTCCAACCGACCTCTGAAAGCATTAGCGCCACGGTCAATTTGCTGGTGGATCAAGAGCGAACAGCGGCCCAAACGCTGATGGGAAATGCTGAACAACAGCAACAAGTACTGCTATACGGCCAGTTAGGCGTACTACTGCTCGGTATTGTGTTGATGGTCGGGCTGAGCATGGCGGTGCTTAAATCGTTGATTAAATCACTCAATGAAGCGCGCAGAGTAACGTTCCAGATTGCGGCGGGTAACCTGGCCAACCGTGTCACCCTAAAGCGCAATGATGAACTAGGTGAGCTGTTGAGTTCGCTGGAAACCATGCGTGCAAGCCTATCCGGGCTGATTACTGAAGTGGGCAATAAGGTTGATGTCGTCACACCTGCTTCTGAACATATTAAACAGCAGAATGAAGACCTGGCGTCACGCACCGAGCAGCAGGCGTCTTCGCTGCAGCAAACGGCTTCCAGCATGGACCAAATGACGGCGACTGTGCAGCAAAATAGCGAAAACGCCCGCGAGGCCAATCAGCTAGCCATGCAAAATGCTACCACTAGCCGTGAGACCGGCGAGCGTATGCAGGCGCTTGTCGAGCGGATGGAGCGTATTGCCGCCAGTGCCGATAAAATGACCGACATCATTAGCGTGATTGATGGTATCGCCTTCCAAACCAATATTCTGGCGTTGAATGCTTCGGTGGAAGCTGCACGCGCAGGTGAGCAGGGGCGTGGCTTCGCCGTGGTGGCCAATGAAGTGCGTAATTTGGCGGGGCGCAGTGCCGATGCCGCTGGGGAAATTCGCCGCTTAATCGACTCTTCCTCCCAGGAAATCAGCGGTGGTGCCCAGGCGGTGAAAGAGGCTGAAGCGGCTATTGATCAGGTCGTGACTCAAGTAATGAAAGTCAGCGATATCATGGAAGAGATCAGCTCCGCATCTGATGAGCAGAGCAGCGGTATCGCCCAAATCAATACTGCTGTCTCCGAGATGGATCATGTCACCCAGCAGAACGCTTCCAAGGTACAGTCAATTTCCAGCGCCGCTCAGGACCTCACCCGCGAAGCATTAAGCCTCGCGAACGTCATCGCCGCCTTCCGGTTAGAGGGCGCGGCAGAAGAGAGCAGCGAAACCGCTCGCGAGCGTATGCTTAAGCAAGTAGGCTTTCAGCCAACACTTCCCTTAGCTGCCGCATCCCCTCAGGGGCACTTGCCCCAACGCACCGCTGCCCCTCAGCCAGCCGAAGAGGCGTGGGAAACGTTCTAATGAATTAGCGCCATGGAAGGCGCTTTTCTCTCTACTTCGAGCCTCTACATCTAGCCTCTGTATCTAGTCGCTGCATCTAGTCTCTGCGTGGCGCTCATGCCACAATCGAAGGCCGTTGATTATTCAGACATCCTAGCCTACGGCCTTTTATGTTGTGGGCGAATAAAAAAAGAGCATTGTCTTTAAGCTTTTATCCAAGAAAGCTTTTGCGATGGTTATTAAAAGATAGATATTAAGAGAGTAGAGGACGCCATGCCAGAGTATCGCTCACGTACCACCACCGCTGGTCGTAATATGGCCGGTGCACGCGCCCTGTGGCGCGCCACCGGTATGCAGGACGGTGACTTTCAAAAGCCGATTATTGCCGTCGCCAACTCCTTCACCCAGTTTGTGCCGGGCCATGTTCACTTAAAGGACATGGGCCAGCTAGTGGCGCGGGAGATTGAGAAAGCGGGCGGCGTAGCGAAAGAGTTCAACACCATTGCGGTGGATGACGGCATCGCCATGGGTCACGACGGCATGCTCTATTCGTTGCCTAGCCGTGACTTGATTGCCGACAGCGTCGAGTACATGTGCAACGCCCACTGTGCCGATGCGCTGGTATGTATCTCCAACTGCGACAAAATTACCCCTGGGATGCTGATGGCCGCGTTGCGCCTGAATATTCCGGTTATCTTTGTCTCTGGTGGCCCCATGGAGGCGGGTAAAACCAAGCTGCTTAACCATGGCCTTGATTTAGTAGACGCCATGGTAATGGCCGCCGATGACAGCGTTGATGACGAAACCCTCGCCGAAGTCGAGCGCAGCGCGTGCCCCACCTGCGGCAGCTGTTCAGGAATGTTCACCGCCAACTCGATGAACTGTCTGACCGAGGCGCTAGGCTTGGCTTTGCCTGGTAACGGAACCGTGCTGGCCACCCACTCAGATCGTCGTCGCCTGTTTGAAACCGCCGGTCACCGCATTGTTGAGCTGGCCAAACGCTATTACGAAGGCGATGAAGCGCACCTGCTGCCCCGTGCCATTGCTTCCAAAGCAGCGTTCAAAAACGCCATGACGCTGGATATCGCCATGGGGGGCTCTACTAACACCATTCTGCACTTCCTGGCTGCTGCCCAGGAAGCCGAGGTGGACTTCACCATGGCGGATATCGACCGCCTCTCCCGTGAAGTGCCCCAGCTCTGCAAAGTGGCGCCCAACACTCAGAAATACCATATCGAAGACGTCCATCGTGCGGGCGGTATCATGGCGATTCTCGGTGAGCTGGACCGTGCACACGTACTGGATACCTCGGTGCCCACCGTGTATGGCGACAGCCTCAAGGCCGCGCTGGATGAGTGGGACATTATGCGTTCGCCCAGCGCCGAAGTAGTTGAGTTCTTTAAAGCCGGGCCGGGCGGTATTCCCACACAGACCGCCTTTTCCCAAAGCGCCCGCTGGCCGAGCCTCGACGGCGACCGCGCCACGGGCTGTATCCGCGACCTGGAACACGCCTTCTCCCAGCAGGGTGGCTTGGCCGTGCTGTATGGCAATATCGCGCTGGATGGTTGCGTGGTGAAAACCGCCGGGGTCGACGAATCAATCCTGGTATTCGAAGGCCCCGCGCATGTGGTCGAGTCCCAGGATCAGGCGGTTGCCGATGTATTGGCGGATAAGGTCAAAGCGGGCGATGTCGTCGTGATCCGCTATGAAGGCCCCAAAGGTGGCCCCGGCATGCAAGAGATGCTTTATCCCACTTCGTATCTCAAGTCTAAAGGGTTAGGAAAAGCCTGCGCGCTGCTCACCGATGGTCGCTTTTCGGGCGGCACCTCTGGGCTTTCGATTGGTCATGTGTCGCCGGAAGCCGCAGCTGGGGGCGCCATTGGCTTAATTGAGCAGGGCGATATCATCCGTATAGATATTCCTAACCGGACGATCAACGTCAACCTGAGCGATGCGGAGCTGGCGGCTCGCCGCGAGGCGATGGAGGCAAAAGGCGCTACCGCCTGGAAGCCCGTTGAACAGCGCCCCCGCAAGATTACCCCAGCGCTGAAAGCCTATGCGCTATTGGCCACATCTGCCGACAAAGGGGCCGTTCGAGACCTAAGCAAGCTGGATTGATAGGGCACTAAGCTCGGCAATCATCAGTCGCAGTCACAACATTGAAGGAATCAAATGAAGGCAATTATTAACGTTGGATTAGTCGGCTACGGATTTGCGAGCCAAACCTTCCACGCACCGCTTATTCAGGCCACGGAGGGCCTGGATTTGGTAGCGGTATCCTCAAGCGATGCTGCTAAGGTGCAGGCGTCACTTCCTAACGTAGAGGTAGAGGCCCAGGCGTTGGCGCTTTGCAAGCGCAGTGATATTGATTTGATTGTTATTCCGACACCCAACGACACGCATTTTTCGCTCGCGAAAGCGGCGCTGTCGGCGGGCAAGCACGTGGTGGTCGATAAGCCATTCACGGTCACGCTGTCGGAAGGAAAGTTGCTCAAAAAGTTGGCGGATGAAAAAGAGTGTCTTTTGTCGGTATTTCATAACCGCCGTTGGGATAGCGATTTCTTAACCGTTAAAGCGTTGCTTGAAGCGGGGACGCTAGGGCGTGTGGTGAATTTTGAATCACATTTTGACCGCTTCCGCCCGGAAGTGCGTGATCGCTGGCGCGAGAAATCGACCCCCGGAGGTGGCATCTGGTACGACTTGGGCCCGCACCTGTTGGACCAAGCCTGTGAATTGTTTGGCATGCCTCAGGCAATCTTGCTGGAACTAGACGCACTACGTGACCGTGCCCAGGCCGACGATGACTTCCTGGCGCTGCTCGATTACGAAGGCTTTCGCGTTACCTTGGCCGCTGGCACATTAATTGCCGATCCAACCCCGCGTTTTCGGATTCATGGCACCCAAGGCAGCTTCGTTAAGTACGGCCTGGATCCCCAGGAGGGTAGGCTGAAAGCAGGCGAAGTGCCCGCACCGCAGTGGGGCGAGGATAGCCAACATGGCACGTTAACGCTGCGCGAAGGAGAGGGTGAAAACGCGCCGCTGGTGCGCCGTGAACTTCCGACGCTGCCGGGCGATTACTTAGCTTACTACCAGGGTATTACTGCTGCTATTCGTAATAAAGCGCCGCTACCGGTAAGCGTCGACGACGCCCTGCGTTCGATGGCTCTGCTGGAAGCGGGGTTGGACAGCCACCGCCAGCGGCGCTGGATTACATTGAAAAATCATCTTTAAATAAGTAAGAGATAACGATCGCGAGCTAAAGCTGCCACCATTAGTGCTACTGAGTCGTCTGGTAGCTTGTTATGGGATGTTGGCCGCTTCCGCAGTAGTTCAGGAATTCGGTGAAATGTGTACTTTTTGCTTTGACAGGCTGATGCTGAGAGCACTGCGAGAGTTGGTTTTGGGCTTATTGAGGAAGGGGATGACGTGCCGATAGAACCTGGTGAATATCCAATAATCGAGCCCAAAACAGCGTTAGGACGTGCACTCGTTGAGTTTTTCCATGTGCTTGAGTCTGTGTATGCAAGTGGCGAAAAAGGCATTTTTCAAGTGATTGTATTTGGAGGCTGCGCGGTTCACATTCATTCTCGAGCACGGGGTAGCGCGGATATAGACGCCGAAGTCGCATCTCATGGCTTGGCCAGAAAATCCGATATTGTTGCGCTTCTGGACGAAGACACCTATGTGTTCACTGATGAAGATGGCGTAGTACAAATACTAGAGCTAGATGCTAGTTTCAATGCGACGCTGGCCCCTTTACACGAAGATTACGAAGATCGCATCATTCGGTTAGTGACACAAAGCAATATCCCCAACGTAGAAGTCTACGTTGCGAGTGCGCTTGATGTAGCAATTACCAAGCTTGGTCGCTTTGGTGACCGTGATCAAAGCGATATCCAAACGTTGCTACAGCTTCCTTATATAGACATCGAAGAATTTGAACGGTTAGCCCGAGAAGCAATCAGCTACTATGTGGGGGACGAAACTCGCATTTTGGGAAACCTAAAAGTGATGCTAGATGATTATTATCGTAACGAGGACTAGTTATGGAAGCTTCTGTTAAACGCAAGCTGCTATATCGAGTGGGGGCTCATTCTCTTGAAATCGCAGTCGATGACGTCAAGCAACTTGCAGATTCCATCTGGTATAAAGGTTATCGGCCAACGTGGGCTGAGCTCGAAATACTTCGTTTAGAAATGCCTTGTGAGGCATTTCAGCGTTCGCTTTGTGTGCTTGAATTGCTAAGCCAGTACCCTGTCTGCCGTCGAGATACCGCACAGCATCTACAACGATTGACCCGTCAATATCATCATCAGTTGATTGGGCACGACAATGTCCTTCCCCAAGGCAGATATTCTCCTAGCAAGCGATGGGGGCTGACTGATACCACCATTTCACTTCGCAAGGCACTGTTACCTCTACAAACACGGATCTACGCTGATTCTAAAAAGCATCGGCATGGTCTAAGCGCTTGACGGGGGTAGAGCCAATGAGTGCCTCAAAGCAAATCCGTCGCATTATTGCGCTTCTCTTCGCGCAGCCTGTCTCGCGCAATGTAAAGCGCGGCAATCGCACGGGCTTCGTGAAAATCCTCGCGCAATAGCAGTGAAGGAAGCTCCTCAATGGCGTGAGTTTCCACAATCAATGGCTCGGGTTCATCCCCTGGCAGTCGCTTGGGGTAAAGGTCGGTGGCAAGCAGCACCTGCATGCGATGGCGCATATAGTTCGGCGCCAGGGAAAGCTCAACCAGCGGCTCGATGCGGTGCGCACCCACGCCACACTCCTCCATCAGCTCGCGATTGGCCGCGGTGATAATATCTTCACCGGGGTCGACCAGCCCTTTTGGCAAGGTGAGCACATAATCTTCAAACCCGGCGGCGTATTCGCGAATCAGCAGCACATGCTCCGGGTCAGGCATTGCTACCATCATCACCGCGCCTCGGTCCGCGCCGGTTAAACGTTCAAATTGGCGCTCTTCGCCATTGGAAAAACGCAGATCCAGTGACTCAATCTGGAATAAACGGCTTTGGGTGATCTGCTTGCGAGCAAGAATCTGTGGCTTTTGCTGGTAACCCGAGCGGTTAACGCTGCCATCTTCAGGGTGATTAAAGGTTGGGCGAGTAGGGGGGGACGTAGACATAAACATGTGCCTCCATGGCTGGTAAAAGGCGGTTAAGCTACAATAGCACGCTTACTCCTAACGTGACTGGAGCGGCAATGATTGATTGGCGCGAGATAGACACTGTCCTCCTTGATATGGATGGCACGCTGCTGGATTTACACTTCGACAGCCATTTTTGGCTTGAGCATTTACCGCGGCGCTACCGCGAATTGCACCAACTGGATGAAGCCTCTCAGGAAGCGCTGCGCGCGCGTATTATCGGCGAGCAGGGCACTTTAAACTGGTACAGCCTAGCGTACTGGAGCCGCGAGCTGGGCGTGGATATTGTCGCCCTGAAACGAGAAATCCAACATCTGATAGGCCTGCGCAGTGACGCACTGGATTTTCTCAAATGGCTTAAGCTAGCACATCCACGGGTGGTGCTTGCCACCAACGCTGATCGCGCCAGCCTTGCCCTGAAACTGCCCCTCACCGGCCTGGAAAGCTACTTGGACGCCATCGTCTCTTCCGAAGACGTGGGCGCCGCCAAAGAGGAGCAGGCGTTCTGGTTTGCGTTGCAGGAAATCGAGCCTTTCGACCCGGCGCGCACGCTGTTTATCGATGACAATGCCCGCGTGCTTGAAAGCGCTCGTGAGTTTGGTATCAAGTATTTGCTGGGCATTAAGCAACCTGACAGCCAGCGGCCCGAAAAAGAGCTACAGGAATTTATAGCCCTTGATCGGTTCGCTCATCTGTTACCCGAACAACTGCCGGAACAGCAGTCTGAAACGCAAGGAGTGCCTAAATGAGCGAGAGCGTACGCTTAGATAAATGGCTCTGGGCAGCACGTTTCTTTAAGACCCGCGCACTGGCTAAAAAAGCCATTGAAGGTGGCAAGGTTCACTACGATGGTGGCCGCGCTAAAACCAGCAAACAGGTGGAAATCGGTGCGCTTATTCGTGTACCACAGGGCTGGGAGATATTAGAGGTAGAGGTGGTATCGCTTTCGGATCAACGACGCGGTGCACCAGAAGCGCGCACACTCTATGCAGAAACCGACGCAAGTGTGCAGCGTCGTGCCAAGGAAGCTGAAGCAAGGCGCCTCACTAACGAGGCGATGCAGCATCCGCTCAAACGCCCTGATAAAAAGCAGCGCCGCGATATTCAGCGTTTCCAACGCAATCAGGGTGAGTAGCCCTCGCGGCTATTTACTCAGTGCAGCAGCATCAATAGCCCAGTTAACGATTAGTCGCAGCTAAACACCCGCCGTCCTTTATAGTAGGTTGCCAAATTATGTCCGATCAAATTCAACGCTTTATGTTCGATCACACCAATGTCCGCGGCGAGATCGTCACCCTGGCGGCCGCCTATCACGAAGTGTTGGATCGCCACGCCTACCCACCCGCGGTCAATGAGCTATTGGGTGAGCTGTTAGCTGCCGTGGCGCTACTCACCGATACCGTTAAGCTGGATGGCACGCTAAGCATCGAAGTGCGCGGCCGCGGCGTTCTGTCATTACTGATGGCCGAATCCAATCCCGGTGGTGAATTGCGGGCGATTGCCCGCATCGCGGAAGACGCCGACCTGCCTAGCGAGCATGCCTCTTTCCGTGAGCTGGTCGGTGAGGGCCAAATCGTCATCACCCTCGACCCCCGTGAAGGTCATCGCTACCAAGGCATTGTCGCGCTGGATCAGGAGACGCTAGGTGGCTGCCTGGAAGCCTACTTTACGCAATCCGAGCAGTTGCCAACCCGCCTATGGTTAGCGGCTGATGAGAAGCGCGCAGGTGGGTTGCTGCTCCAACGCCTCCCTGAAGAGTCACAAAACCAGGATGTCGATGCCTGGGACCGTAGCGTGCAGTTAGCCGATACGATTAAAACAGAAGAGCTGCTCGGCCTTGAACAGCGCGAAGTGCTGCACCGCCTTTACCATGAAGAAACCGTGCGCGTTTTTGAACCCAAAGCCCTGCGCTTTGGCTGTACCTGCTCCCGCGAACGAATGAGCCATGCACTGCACACGCTAGGCAAGGAAGAACTGCGAGATATTCTTCACGAACAGGGCGCTATCGACACCCAATGCCACTTTTGCCATACGAAATATCACTACACGGCGGCGGATATTGAAACTTTGTTAGATGACCCTGAAGCCCCATCGCCTACGATTCACTAAGTATGTAGTCGCGGCTGGGCAGTCGGGCGTTTTTTAGTGCCGCTAGGCGGACCAGTAGAACCAATGAATTTGGCCGCTGTTGCAAACGATCGTTTTAATTTTTACTGCGCTGCAACACAAAATGTAGTGCTTTTGTAGTAGTTTAACTACAAGATATTTGATCTTCGCCCCCGTTTCCTGGGGGCTTTCTTTTTGCCATAATGCGCCGGACTTCAGCGTGCCCAGCCGATTTAGCAGGCTGGGATGACATTTAAGGCGTCGGTGACGCCCGGTAACGAGATATAACGGCCTTAAGGCCCAGGAATCGACATGACCACGACTCAAGCTCCCCAAGCCCACGTCAATCTCAGCAGCGCCGAACTTATCGAGCGCGCCGTGGCACGTGGCGAAGGCCGCCTCTCGGCTAACGGTGCCCTGGTAGTTAATACCGGCCTGCGTACCGGCCGTTCACCGAAAGACCGCTTTATTGTTGATGAGCCCTCTACGCGTAGCCAAATTGATTGGGGCAGCGTCAACCGTCCCTTTGATGCTGAGAAATTCAACGCCTTGTGGGATCGGGTCGATGAATACCTGAACAGCCAAGAGCACTTTGTCTCTGAGCTTCATGTGGGTAGTGATTCTACCCACTATCTGCCGGTTCGTGTTACCACCGAAACCGCTTGGCAAAACCTGTTTGGCCGTACCATGTTTGTGCGCCCTTTGGCCTACAATCAAGCTGCTAAAGACGAGTGGGCCATTCTTAACGTGGCGGGCTTTGAGTGTGATCCCTCTCGCGATGGCACCAACTCTGATGGTTGCGTGATCATCAACTTCGCCGAGAAAAAAGTGCTTATCGCGGGCATGCGCTATGCCGGTGAAATGAAAAAAGCCATGTTCTCCGTGCAGAACTTCCTGCTACCTGCCGCCGACGTGCTGCCGATGCACTGCTCCGCGAACGTGGGGGAAGATGGTGAAACCTGCCTCTTCTTCGGTCTTTCGGGCACCGGTAAAACTACGCTTTCCGCTGACCAGGCACGCTTCTTGATTGGTGATGATGAACACGCTTGGGGCGACGGTATCGTCTTCAACATGGAGGGTGGCTGCTACGCTAAGTGCATCGATCTTTCCGAGAAGAACGAGCCGGTCATCTGGAACGCTATCAAGTTTGGTACCGTGCTGGAAAACGTAGTGTTGGATGATCGTCGTGAGCCCGACTACGCCGACGATAGCCTGACCCAGAACTCCCGCGCCGCTTACCCGCTGGAGCACGTTGAAAAGCGCGTAGCGGAAAACCTGGCGGGCGAGCCGAATGCGATTGTATTCCTGACCTGCGATATGTCAGGCGTATTGCCCCCAGTGTCGATTCTTTCCAAAGAAGCTGCGGCGTATCACTTCCTGTCTGGCTATACTGCCAAAGTGGGCTCCACTGAAATGGGCTCTTCTGAAGGCTTGGCCGCCACGTTCTCTACCTGCTTTGGTGCACCGTTCTTCCCGCGTCCAGCGCGTGAGTACGCTGACCTGCTGATCAAGCGTGTCGATAAGCAGGATGCTCAGGTTTACTTGGTCAACACCGGCTGGACCGGTGGTGCTTACGGCGAAGGTGGTTCGCGCTTCTCTATCCCGACCACGCGCGCCATCATCAGCGCGATTCAGTCGGGTGTACTGCGCGATATCGACACCAAGCATATCGATGGGCTCAATCTACAAGTGCCTGTTGCCGTGCCGGGCGTTGATTCAAGCCTGCTCGACCCGCGTGAAACGTGGCAGGACCGCGATGCCTACGACCGTCACCTTAAAGAGCTGGCGACCAAATTCGTCGATAACTTCAAGAAGTTTGAAGGCGTTAATGAAGCGATCATCCAAGCGGGCCCCCAACTAACCTGATGGTTAGCGGCTGGTAGATGATTGAACCGGTGTGTTTGCTCGTTAAAGAGGCAAGTAGAAAAGCAATTGGCGGGTGTAAGTAGTCGACGGTTAGAACGACTAAGTGCTTAGAAGTGATCGCCATTAGAAACGATTGACGCCAAAATGGGACAGCGCTTCGGCACTGTCCCATTTTTATTGTCTACTTTCTTCGCAGAACAGCAAGGGAGTGATACCCATGAAAAGACGTCAATTCTTAGGCTTAGCGGGACTCACCGGCATAGTAGGTGCCATACCAAGCCTGTCGTTTGGCTTTCCACGGCTAGATCTTGAACCTGCGCCAGGTTTGGAAACGCTCGAGCTTAGCGAAGCCGAGTGGCGGGAGCGACTCTCCGATGAAGCCTTTGATGTGCTCCGTAAGCACGGGACTGAACCTGCCTTTTCCAGCCCCTTGGATAAGGAGTGGGGGGAGGGCGAGTATCGTTGCGCTGGCTGTGATCTATTACTGTTTACCAGTGAAATGAAATATGATTCCGGTACCGGCTGGCCGAGCTTTTTTGAGCACGTAGAAGGACATATGCTCACCGAGCTTGATTTCAAACTAATTTGGCCCCGCACTGAATACCACTGTGCCCGCTGCGGTGGCCATCAGGGCCACGTATTTGAAGATGGCCCCGATCCTACCGGCCTGCGATGGTGTAATAACGGAGTGGCGCTGCGTTTTGTGCCAGCGTGAGCAAGTGGATAGATGGGCGGGTAATCTAAAATAATCAGTAGGAGGGTGGTGTGAAAGGTTGGCTCCAACAACGATGGACTCGAAAAAAACTTGCCCGTATCCATAACTTGCACGACGTAGAACGGCTCGCCAAAAGAGCGCTACCACGACCTATTTTTGGCTATATCGATCATGTCGCAGAGGATGGGCGAACCCAGCGCGCTAACCTCACTGCTTTTGATGATTATCGCTTTATGCCCAAGGCGTTTGTCAATGTGTCGCAAATTGATCTGCACACAGAGCTTTATGGCAAACGCTACGCCGTGCCTTTCGGTATTGCCCCTATGGGCATCAGTGCGCTTTCTACTTACCAGGGCGACCTAGTGCTAGCGCGAGCAGCAGCGAATCGCAACTTACCCATGATCATGAGTGGTTCATCGCTGGTGCCTATGGAAGAGGTGGCGAAGGTGGAGGGTGCCGACTGGTTCCAGGCATACTTACCCGGCACGCCAGAAGGCATCGAAGCTCTGCTCAATCGGATCAAGCGAGCCGGTTTCAAGAAGCTGGTGGTCACGCTGGATTACCCTGTGCCGCCCAATCCGGATAATTTCCGGCGTTCAGGTTTTTCATCCCCTTTGGAGCCAACGCTTCGCTTGGCAATCGATGGGTTGATGCGGCCAGGCTGGTTGTGTAATACCTTTCTTCGTACGCTCTGTAAACAGGGAATGCCGCATTTCGAAAACAACCATGCGGAACGGGGAGCACCCGTGATCTCTCGTCAAGCAGCGCGGGACTTCTCAGGGCGTCGCCATTTTGACTGGGGCTATCTCGATCTGGTGCGGCGGTTATGGCCCGACACGCTGATCGTCAAAGGGGTGCTAAACCCCGAGGATGCGGTACGTGCCCGCCAAGCCGGGGTAGATGGGATTATCCTCTCCAACCACGGCGCCCGTCAGTTGGATAGCACTATCTCTCCGCTCCAGGTGTTGCCAGAGATCAAGCGTCGCATTAGCGATATCCCCATTATGATCGACAGCGGGTTTCGCCGTGGCACCGATATCATCAAGGCCTTGGCGCTGGGCGCTGATTTTGTATTCGTGGGGCGCCCCTTTAATTACGCTGCTGCTTGCGCAGGACAGGAAGGCGTAGAGCATGTTGCCACTCTTTTAGAGCGTGAAATCGAGCGCAATATGGCGCTATTAGGGCTGACCACGCTTTCCCAGTTGGACCGTTCATGCCTCTATCAACCCTCATCCGGTAAAGTAACATCAGCCATCACAACCTAAACCCTTCAACAATATGCTCTGCTAGGCTGGCGATAATTGGTGATTGGGTAGAAGAGGTGCGCTGTAAAACGATGGACGCTTCTGGTAATTCGGGGAAGCCCTCCTTTACACCCAATATCTGCATATCGGCAGTGACCAGGCTTCGCATCCAGGCAGACACGGCCAAACCCGCGCCAACAACGGCTTGCAGGGTAGCCAAACTGGGGCTGCTGTAAGCAATTCGATAGGTTCGTCCTGCGCGGTCTAGCGCATTACAAGCGTGGCGACGGCAAAAGCAGGGTGCCTCGAATATGGCAAGCGGTACCGGTGTCTGTAAATGGGTGCTGTGGCTCTCTGCGGAGACCCATACCATGGGTTCGCGTCTTAATATGGTGCCAATCTCATCGCCTATTTCCCGGGTCATAATGATCAGATCCAGGCTCTCTTGCGGCTGCTGGGAGAGCACCGAAGAGGGCGCGCAATGTACATCGACGTCCACCAACGGCCAGGCCTGAGAGAAAGTTCTCAGAATGCCGGGTAGGAAGCGCATCACATAGTCATCCGGCACGCCCAGGCGTACACGGCCCACCATGTCCGGCTGGCGCAGCAGCGTCAGTGCTTCGCCCTGCAGCGATAAAATCTTGCGTGCATAGCCAAGCAGCGTGTGGCCCTCGCTGGTCAACAACAGTTGGCGATTCTGGCGCACGAAAAGTGGGCGCTCGATAACGTCCTCTTCCAGGCGTTTCATCTGCATACTGACGGCCGATTGAGTGCGGTTTACCGTCTGAGCGGCGCGGGTAAATCCGCCCTGGTCGACTATCGCCACAAAGGTACGCAGCAGCTCATGATCGATGGTGGGTAGTGTCGCCATGGTTATCAATCTTTTTGATGTTGGGTATAAGAAGTATTCGTTGGATTGACTTTAGGCGCTGTTCAATACTTCCTTCAACACTTATTCACTACGCCGTTGTTGGCGGCGAAGGGAGGTTGAAATGGAGCGCTCGTTAGCCTGTTTACAGCACAGCCAGTGTCCTTTACAGAACGAACACTGCCAGTCAATTAAACAGGAACAACCCAGAACTACCTGGGGAGAAAAGTTCTATCGCTGGCGCCAATTGCGTCGCGAGCGGGATACCTTGCGCCATTTGAGCGACGATATGTTGAAAGATATTGGCCTCAGCCGCGAAGCCGTTCAGCGTGAAGCACGACGCCCCTTTTGGGATGATCATGGCTGGCGGCGCTGATGCCGCAAGTCATGCCAGCCATGGCACGTTTGTGATACCTTATTGGCACTTAAAAATGCTGCATGAGTTAGTTGCAATTTATGGATGTCAATCAGCGTATTATTTCCCGCCTAGCCACCGAGCTAAGCGTAAGACCCGAACAAGTCGCCGCCACGGTAGAGCTGCTGGATGGCGGTGCCACCGTGCCGTTTATTGCCCGTTACCGTAAAGAAGTCACCGGTGCGCTGGACGATATTCAACTGCGCCAACTGGATGAGCGCCTGCGCTACCTGCGCGAGCTGGAAGAGCGCCGCGCCGCGGTGATCGCCGCCATTGATGAGCAGGGCAAGCTGGATGGCCCGCTGAAAGCAAGTATCGAGGGCGCAGAGACCAAGCAGCGGCTGGAAGATTTATACCTACCCTTTAAGAAGAAGCGCCGTACCAAAGCGCAGATTGCCCGCGAGGCGGGGCTCGAACCACTGGCCGATGCGCTGTTGGCCGACCCGACACTCAATCCCGAAAGCGAAGCTGGCAACTACCTGCGACCGGCAGAGGGTGATATCCCCGCCATCGAGGATGCCAAGGCCGCCCTGGATGGCGCCAAGCAGATATTGATGGAGCGCTTCGCGGAAGACCCCGAACTGATCGGCCAACTGCGTGAACGACTTTGGCAAGAGGGCGAACTCAGCGCCCGTGTGCTGGAAGGCAAGCAGCAGGAGGGCGCCAAATTCTCCGATTATTTCGAGCACGACGAAAAACTCGCCAAAGCGCCGTCACACCGTGCCCTGGCGATGTTCCGGGCGCGTAATGAAGGCGTGTTGAGCCTGTCGATTCGCCTGCCCGGTGAAGAGGAAGCCCCAGTGCATCCCGCCCAGGTCACGATTGCTAGGCACTTCGGCATCAGCGACCAGGGCCGCGCGGCGGATAAATGGCTAGCCGAAGTGGTGCGCTGGACTTGGCGCGTTAAGCTTTACACTGCGCTTGAGACCGAGCTGCTTGGCCGCTTACGCGAACAGGCCGAGCTCACAGCGATCGAGGTTTTTGCAGCCAACCTGAAAGACCTGCTGCTAGCCGCACCGGCGGGGCAGAAAGTGACGCTTGCCATCGACCCCGGTCAGCGCACCGGCTGCAAGATCGCGGTGATCGATGCCACCGGCCAGTTTGTCGATCACACCACCATCTACCCGCACGCACCGCAAAACCAGTGGAATGAGTCTTTGAGCGTGCTGGCCAAGCTGGTCAAGCAGCACGGCGTCGAGCTGATTGCGGTAGGCAACGGTACCGCCAGCCGTGAAACTGACAAGCTGGCGGGCGAGTTACTGAAAGCGCTGGCCCCAGCGCACCGCGTGAGTAAAGTAATGGTGTCGGAGGCGGGCGCCTCGGTCTACTCCGCTTCTGAGTACGCTTCCCGGGAAATGCCCGATCTCGATGTTACCGTGCGGGGCGCTGTCTCGATTGGCCGTCGCCTGCAAGACCCTCTCGCTGAATTGGTTAAAATCGAACCCAAATCGATTGGGGTGGGCCAGTATCAGCACGATGTCTCCCAGGTGCAGCTATCGCGTAGCCTGGAAGTCGTGATTGAAGACTGTGTTAACGCTGTGGGCGTCGACCTCAACACCGCGTCTAGTGCACTGCTTTCGCGAGTGGCGGGGTTAAGTGCTGCGCTGGCTGAAAATATCGTTGCTCAGCGCAACGTTAAGGGCGCCTTCAGAAGCCGTAAAGAGCTATTAGAAGTTAGCCGACTGGGCGCAAAAACCTTTGAACAGTGCGCCGGTTTCCTGCGCATTCACAATGCCGATAATCCCCTGGATGCCAGCGCCGTTCACCCGGAAGCCTATCCGCTGGTCGAGCGTATCGCCAAGCAGAGCGGTCGTGAAGTACGCGGCTTGATTGGCGACAGTGCCGCGTTAAAAGCGTTAAAGCCTGCCGACTTTGCCGATGAGCGCTTTGGTGTGCCCACGGTGAGCGATATCTTGAAAGAGCTGGATAAGCCTGGTCGCGATCCGCGCCCGGAATTTAAAGCCGCCGAGTTCCGCGAAGGGGTCGAAACACTTAACGATCTTAAACTCTCGATGGTGCTCGAAGGCACGGTCACCAACGTGACACACTTTGGTGCTTTTGTGGATATCGGTGTCCATCAGGATGGCTTGGTGCATATCTCAGCACTGTCGGACCGCTTTATCGACGACCCACGCAGCGTGGTGAAAGCCGGGGACATCGTCACCGTTAAGGTCATGAGTGTGGATATTCCGCGTAAGCGGGTAGGGCTGTCGATGCGGTTGGATGACCAGCCGGAAACCGAAAACGCGGCTAATAAGAGCAATGGCTCGCCAACACAACAGCATAGCGGCTCGCGTAAACCTGCGCGCAGCAGTGCAAGGACAACTGAAGCACCGGCGCCAATGGGCGCGTTAGGCGCCGCGCTGTTAAAAGCGCGTGGTGGCAAATAGTCGCGCGCTTTGAAAGCTAATGTTTGGAAAAGCGTCGTGTCTTGAATAGCGTCGTGTCTTGAAAAAAACATGGTTGCCGCCATATCCTGGTTTCTATTTTTGAAACAGCGATGATGGCGATGCCACCTGACTACACCAAGGCCCGCTCACAGCGGGCTTTACTGACAAGGAGTGTTCACCTTGCCTGAACTACTCACTGTGCCATCTGCGCTGACCGCGCAAGTCGAGCGCCTGATCCCCAGTGCGCGCCTTGGTCGGTTGGGCCGCCTGCGTCGTGGGCTTGAAAAAGAGGGGCTGCGGGTTGATGCCAATGGACACATTGCCCAAACGCCGCACCCCCACGCGTTAGGCTCTAAATTGACACATCCGCATATCACCACCGACTATTCAGAGTCGCTGCTTGAGTACATCACGCCGGTTTACTCCGACCCGAGTGAAGCGCTGTCGTTTCTGTCTGACCTGCATACCTTTACTTATCACCACCTGCAGGATGAATGGATCTGGCCTGGCAGTATGCCATCACGGCTTTCAGGTAATGACAGCGTGCCGATTGCCGACTACGGCTGCTCCAATGTCGGCACCATGAAGCATGTTTACCGCAAGGGGCTGGACATGCGCTACGGCCGCATCATGCAGGCGATTGCGGGCGTTCACTACAACGTATCGTTGCCCGATGACATGTGGCATGCCCTGCGTGAACTGGATAAAGCCACCAACATCCCGTTCAACGATTACCGCTCTACCCGCTATTTCGGCATGATCCGCCACTTTCGCCGCCACAGCTGGCTACTGCTCTATCTGTTTGGCGCCTCACCGGCTATCGACAAGAGCTTCTTGCCGGAAGGAAAAGTGCCTGAAAAGCTGCAGGCACTCAGCGACGACACCTATTTTGCGCCCTACGCGACGACGCTACGTATGTCCGACCTGGGGTACCAGAACAAGGTGCAGTCGCAGCTCAAAATCTGTTTTAACTCGCTATCTAACTACGTCAACACCCTGCGTCATGCCATCTCATCGCCATGGCCGGACTATGAGAAAATGGGCGTTAACGTCGATGGCGAATGGCGTCAGCTGAACGCCAATATTCTGCAGATCGAAAACGAGTACTACAGCGATATTCGCCCCAAGCGTGTCGCCAAGCACAACGAAACCCCCAGCCAAGCCCTCGAAGCCCGTGGCGTGGAGTACATCGAAGTGCGCTGTCTCGATCTCAATCCTTTCGACCCTCTCGGCGTGACCGAAACCCAGATGCGCTTTGTGGACACCTTCCTAATGTGGTGCCTGCTCAGCGACAGCCCGTGGATCTCCGACGAAGAGTGTGACCGCTTGGATGACAACCGTCGCTGGGTCGTCGAGCGCGGCCGTGATCCTGAGCTCAAACTGTTTAATCATGGTGAAACGACGTCGGTGCGTGAGTGGGGCGAACAAATATTCGCCGAGATGGGGGAAGTCGCCCGCCTGCTGGATGCCGTCGAAGAGGGAAGCCCTCATGCTGACGCGCTAGCAGAACTCGCTCCACGCCTAGCAGACCCTTCGCTAACGCCATCAGCCCAGGTGCTCGAACGGCTCAAAGCGAACGGCGGCTCGCTAAGTGATTTAATGCTTAGCCTGGCCCAGGAGCAGGCGGAGCAGCTGAAAGCAGAACCTATGCAGCGCAGCCGTGAAGCGCTACTTGCTCAACTGATTGAAACCTCGCACCAGCAGCAGCGCGATATTGAAGCCGCTGATAATGAAACCTTTGAAGCGTTTCTAGAGGCTTATTTCGCCAAGGCGCGCGAGTCCCGGGCCCTTTCCGCGTTGCCATCTGAGGCTCATCAATGATCCTGCATGCTTATCGTTCGGTTGCCCTGGCCGGTTTGGCCTTCTGCGTTCTAATGATGGCGGTGGCGCTTGGCCTGGAGCATATCGGTGGCTTTGAGCCTTGCCCGCTATGCATTTTCCAGCGTGTCGCGGTGATCGCGGCGGGCATTGTGTTTGCCATTGCCGCCATCCATAGCCCGGCCGGGCGGGTCGGTAAAGTAATTTACGGAGTGCTGGCGCTGGCTGCCGTAGGCACCGGTGCCTTTATCGCCGGGCGTCACGTCTGGCTGCAAGGCTTGCCCGCCGATGAAGTGCCTTCCTGCGGCCCCGGGCTTGATTACATGATGGACATCCTGCCCATGCAGGAGGTGGTGGCCATGGTGCTGACCGGCTCGGGGGAGTGCGCTAATATCGATTTCTCGCTGTTAGG
Organism: Halomonas sp. NYA30; assembly: GCF_976980765.1. Taxonomy (NCBI): domain Bacteria; kingdom Pseudomonadati; phylum Pseudomonadota; class Gammaproteobacteria; order Oceanospirillales; family Halomonadaceae; genus Halomonas; species Halomonas sp. NYA30. The sequence goes on from NZ_OZ334477.1 coordinate 1,622,793, forward strand.
CCTCTCGCTACCCGCCTGGACGCTGATCGGTTTTGCCATTCTGGCAATCGCCCCGTTATGGATGCTGGTTAAAAGCCGGGGTTAGCCATGCGCCAGGGATAAGAAGCGCCAGCTATAAGGAGATCGGCATGCTTTATCGACACTTCACGACTCAGGAAGAGATCGACCGCGCCTACGACCCGATGGTGGGGCGAGACCCGTTGGTGTTGGTAAAGGCGTGGCGTGAGCGCAGCGAAGCATCAAGAGCCAGCCATCGTACAACGCTCGATCTGCCTTATGGCCCAACGCTTGCTGAGCGCATGGATATCTTTCATGCCGATGCATCTCATGACGAGCATCCAAAAGCCCCGGTGCATGTGTTCTTCCATGGCGGCTACTGGCGCTCGCTGAGCCATCGTGAATTCAGCTTTATTGTCGATGATCTGGTGAATGCCGGTATCACTGTCGCGGTGGTCAACTACGCGCTCTGCCCGCAGGTACGCTTTAGCGAACTGGTACGGCAGAGTCAGGCCGCGATTGCCTACCTGTACAAGCATGCCGCTGAGGTGGGCGTCGATCCGGAACAGCTGAGTATTTCGGGACACTCGGCGGGCGGGCATCTATGCGCCATGCTGATGTCGACGGATTGGGAAGGCGCCTTTGGGTTGCCAAATCAACTGATTCGCGGCGCCCTCTGTATCAGCGGGTTATACGACTTGCGGCCCTTCCCATGGTCATGGCTGCAGCCCAAGCTTCAACTCAGCGGGCGGGATGTGCAGGAGTTCAGCCCATTATGGCTGCCGTGCCGGGTGCCTGCGCCTATAAAGCTGGTGGCTGGAGCAGGGGAGTCTGAAGAGTTTGAAAGGCAGATGAGTAGCTACGCTGAGCATTTGAGCCAGCAAGGCCAAACAGTGACTCAGCAGCTACTTCCCGACGTGGATCACTTCTCGATTCTTGAGCACTATCTCAACGATGGCTGCTTTGTTGAGTGGATTAAAGCATTTCACGCCTAAACGCCCAGGTAACGGTCGCGGATAACGCTGTCCAGCGCAGCGGGTTTGCCATCCCATACCGTGCAGCCTTTTTCTAAAATGGTGCAGCGGTCAGCGATGGGCAGAATTTCGCTTAACGACTTATCGACCAACAAGGTGGCCTGACCCTGCTCTTTGAGCAGCCGAATCGCCCGCCAGATCTCCTGTCGAATCACCGGTGCTAACCCTTCAGTGGCTTCATCCAGCACCAGAAGACGTGGGTTGGTCATTAGCGCACGGCCAATGGCCAGCATCTGTTGTTCGCCACCAGAGAGCGTTTTGGCCATTTGCGCGCGGCGTTCTTCCAAGCGCGGAAATAGCGTTTCCACTTTCTCCAGTGTCCACTCGCCCGGGCGGGCCGTGACCAGCAAATTTTCGCGTACCGATAAGTTGGGAAAGCAGCGACGACCCTCCGGCACCAAGCCAAGCCCCGACTTAGCAATGCGATAAGCGGGCAGGCGACGTATATTTTGAGCTTCGAACTCAATGGTGCCGCGGCTGGCTGGGGTCAGCCCAAAGATCGAGCGAATGGTGGTGGTTTTGCCCATACCGTTACGCCCCATTAAAGCCACCATTTCACCGGCGTTAACGTCAAGGCTTACGCCAAACAGCGCCTGGGAGGGTCCATAAAACGTCTCAATGTCAGCAACTTTAAGCATCAGAATCTCCCAGGTAGGCTTCCCGAACGCGTGGATCCTGCTTAATTGTCTGGCTGTCGCCATGGGCGATTACGCTGCCAGAGACCAGCACCGAAATACGATCAGCCAAACGAAAAACCGCTTCCATGTCGTGTTCGATCAGCAGAATGGGCACTTCCAGCTTCAGCGCCTCGAGCAGCTCGGTCAGTTTTGCCGAGCCCTCCGGACCCAAACCAGCCATTGGCTCATCCAGCAACAGGGCACGGGGCTTGAGCGCCAGGGCACAGGCGACTTCAACCTGACGACGCTCACCGTGGGAAAGCTCGAATACCGGTGTCCAGGCGCGGTGGCTGAGCTGCATCCGTTCCAGCGCCTCATAAGCTGGCTTTAGCAGCTGTTGATCTTTGGCGACGGGCTTCCAGAACCGAAAACTGTGACTCTGTAGCGCTTGTACGCCCATCATCACATTGCGGATCACCGATAGCGGTTCAGCCAGCGATGACACCTGAAAGCTCCGCCCCAGTCCAAGACGTGCGCGCTCGGCAATGCTCATCGTGGTAATGTCGGTACCAGCCAGATAAACGCGGCCCTCGTCGGGGCGCAGGCTGCCAGCAATCTGGCCGATTAACGTAGATTTACCCGCGCCGTTGGGACCAATCAGGGCATGGATTTCTCCCTGCTTAAGATCCAGCGACACATCGTTAGTCGCCTGTAGTGCTCCAAAGCGCTTATGTAGTTTTTGCAGTGACAGGACAGCTTCACTCATTGCGCTCACTCCCGGCCAGCCAACCCATCACACCGTGCTTGGCAAACAGCACGACGCCAAGCAGCACCAGCCCTAGAAAGAGTTGCCAGTACTCGGTGATGCCACCCAGGAAGGTTTCCATCATCACAAACAGCACCGCCCCGGCCAGCGGGCCATAAAGGCGCCCCACGCCCCCCAGGATGACGATGACCATCAGCTCGCCGGAGAAGTGCCAGCTAAGCATCGAAGGGCTGACGAAGCCGTTCAGGTCCGCGTAGAGCGCCCCGGCAAGCCCGGTGATGGCCGCCGAGATAACGAACGCCACCAGACGAATGGGATACGGGCTGACCCCCGCCGTTGCCAGTCGTACGTCATTCAGACGTGCCATGGTCAGCGCAGCACCAAAGCGCGATTTCATCAGTCGCGAGGTGATCGCCATGGCCAGTACCAGCCCGGTGAAGCAGATCAGGAAATAGGTCAATGCATCACTGCTGTCGAACAAGTTGTTACCGACCTGGGGCAGGGTGTTGCGGATATAGATAGGCAGCCCATCCTGACCGCCGTAGGTGGGCCAGGAGTTGGCAAAGTAGTAGATCATCTGCGCAAAGGCGAGGGTGATCATGATGAAGTAGACGCCGGTGGTGCGTAGCGAAATGGCGCCGATCGCCAGGGCCAGCAGGGCGCACAGCACGACGGCGGCCAGCCATACCACCAGTAGGCTATCGCTGCCCGGCACGCTGAAGGGCCAGCTCATGAATGGCGTCATGTCGAAGGCATGGTAGGCGCTGATGCCCGCCACGTAGCCACCCAGGCCAAAATAGGCCGCATGACCGAAGCTCACCATGCCGCCATAGCCAATCGCCAGGTTGAGCCCGACGGCTGCCATGGCAATGATGGTGACCCGCGAGGCCAGATTGACGTAATAAGTGTGACCCAAAAAATAGGCGGCCACGGGCAGTAACAGCAGCAGGCCGAGCAGGATCATCTGAACCAGCCCCTTGCGGTCGAAGTGGCTCTCCGCGTGGGTGGCTGGCGCAGCGTTCTTGGAAAGGGAAGTGGTATTAGTCATTGGCAGCAAACAGTCCCTTGGGCTTGAACGCGAGGATGACGGCCATGAGGATATAAATCAGCATCGCAGCCAGTGAAGAACCGACCCCAGTGGCTTCAGAAGGCGGCATGAATGTTTGGAAAAACAGCGGCAGGTAGACGCGCCCCAAGGTATCGACAACCCCCACCAGCAGCGCCCCGAACAGCGCGCCCTTGATCGAGCCGATACCGCCGATCACGATGACCACGAAGGCTAGGATCAGCACCGGCTCGCCCATGCCGACCTGCACAGACTGTAATGCCCCCACCAGCGCGCCGGCCAGGCCCGCCAGCGCAGCCCCCAGGGCAAACACCACGGTATACAGCTTGGCAATGTTGACCCCTAGTGCGCTAATCATTTCGCGGTCGCTTTCGCCCGCCCGAATGCGCATGCCTAGCCGTGTGCGGGAAATCAGCAGATAAAGGGCAATCGCGATAGCGACCCCCACCCCGATCAGCACTAGCCGGTAGACCGGGTAGCGGGTATCCCCCGGCAGAGTAACAAACCCCGTAAGCCAGGAGGGCGGACTCAGCCATAGAGGCGAAGAGCCGAAGATCCAGCGTGTGCCTTCTGAGAAGATCAGTATCAGTGCAAAGGTCGCCAACACCTGGTCGAGGTGAGGGCGGTGATAAAGACGGCGTATGACCAGCAGCTCGACCAGTGCGCCGACCAGGGCTGCGGCCGTCATGCCTGCCGCCAGGCCGATCAGAAAAGAGCCTGTTGAGGCTGTGACCGCGGCCGTGGCATAGGCGCCCACCATGTAAAAAGAGCCGTGGGCAAGATTGATCAGCCCCATCACCCCGAACACCAGGGTGAGGCCGCTGGCCATCAAAAACAGCATCGTGCCTAGCTGAACGCCGTTAAGTAGTTGCTCGATTAGCAGGGTAACGGACACGTTGGTTAACCTTGACGAAGGTGAAGAGAAATGGCTGGGTGCACGCACCCAGCCGAGGCCAGCTTACATGTCGCACTGCTCGTAGTAGACATCCTGGATATCTTCAATCGCCACACCGATCAGGCGATTGGTGGGCTCGCCATCATCACCTTCCACCACTTCACGTACATAAATATCCTGGATGGGGTGCTGGTTGGGGCCAAAGCGGAACTCACCGCGCACGCTATCAAAGTCAGCGGCCCGCAGTGCTTCGCGGAAGGCATCTTTGTCATCGGGGTGGGCAGTTTCCAGCGCGCTGAGAATCAGATTGGCAGTGTCATAACCCTGTGCCGCGTAGAGCGTCGGCATGCGGTCATAGGCGGCTTGGAAGCCCTCGACGAAGCGGTCGTTGGCTTCGTTTTCCAGATCGTAGGCCCACAGTGATGTATTGCGGGCACCAATCGCAGCACTGCCGACCGCTTTGATAAGAATTTCATCAAACGAGAACGCCGCGCCAAAGATCGGCATGTCAACGCCCGAGCTTTCCCACTGCTTCATAAACGAAATGCCCATGCCGCCGGGCAGGAAGAAAAACAGGCTGTCGGCATCGCTATCGCGAATCTGAGCGATTTCGGCCGCGTAGTCGGTCTGGCCCATTTGGGTATAGAGCTCACCGACGACTTCACCCTCATAAAGGTGCTTGAAGCCCGCCAGTGCATCGGTGCCCGCCGGGTAGTTGGGCGCCATGATGATCGGACGCTCATAACCCTGTTCGCGCATGTAGGCACCCATGGCGCCATGCAGGTTGTCGTTCTGATACGCCACGTTAAAGTAGTTTTCGTGGCACATGCGGCCAGCCAGGTCGGAAGGGCCGGCATTGGGGGAGAGGTAGAAGGTGCCCTGACGCACCACTGACGGTACGACCGCCATCGCCAGGTTCGACCAGATAATCCCGGTCAGAATATCGACCTCATCTCGCTGCATGAACTCATTAGACAAGCTGCGCGCCAGATCCGGGCGTCTAGCGTCATCCTGGATCAGCACTTCCACATCGTCCCGGCCCGACTGCTCGAGCGCCAGCATAAAGCCATCGCGAACGTCCACGCCCAGGTGCGAGCCCCCGCCTGAAAGCGTGGTGATCATACCAATTTTGACGTCTTCAGCATGTGCGCTTAGCACGCTTGAAGAGAGCAGTAAGCCAAGGCCAAAGCGGGATAGCATTTTCATGGTAATTTCCTTGTTTTAATTAACCCTTGCCGCATTTTTTAACGAATGTCATCTTGCTGAAAAATATCGTTTAGAACAACAAACTCAGCGGCCATTTGGTCGCTACTGGTTTAGAGCAAGCCATGTTATAGCCTATCGAGAGAACGGTGTCGTCATAAGGCTACAGCCCGGTGCGTTATCTGCTTGGCATACGTTGCATACGGCTTTGCTCGCAATACTGGCGCTAAAGTGAGAGCATCATTTCAGGCAAGGTCAAGCCAAGCCAGTTGGTATGAGCTGGTATGAGGGCGCTGGTTATTAGCTATAGAAGAAAGGGTTATTATTAATGAACCCTTTGTACCAAGGAAACCGCGCCTGCTGGGATTGACAGAGGTAGGTGTAGGCGCGACTCTAAGCCTACTCGTTATTTAGACCGGCTAATGGTCGTTAAATCGGTGAGTTTAAGGAGAAACCCCATGCTCGAAGATTGCAAAAATGCCCTGGAGCGCTGGGGAGGCGTGCATGCTCTGATCGACCGCTGGCTGGATCAGCGTCGTCAGTTGTTAGTCAGCTTTATTGAGCTAAAAGAGGCGTGTGACGCTGAACTGGAAGCGGTGAGCAAAGCACCCATTGATACCTTCAGTGAGCTATTGATGGACTACATCAGCGCCGGTCACTTTGAGATTTATCCTCAGCTATCGGAAGAGGCGCAGGCCTTTGGTGATGAGGCTGCGTTAGTTATCGCAGAGAAGTTGCTTGAGCGTCTGGAAATGTCAACCGAGATGGTTCTGGAGTTTGATACCGATTTCGGCTCTACCCTTCGCTGCGAGCAAAATATTGCCCGTTTGCCTGCCTGGATCGACCGTCTAGCGCGTGGCCTTACCGAACGCTTCGCGCTGGAAGACCAGCTGATCGCACGCTTACACGCCGCCCATAGCCCCGAGCACGCCAAAGCCCCCGCTTAATATTCTCATTTGGCTGGGGAAGGACAGCTTTAGCTCGCGGTTCTCTCACGCCGCAACTTACCCCCAATCACCAGCATGCAGGGGGTAAGCAGCAGCGTTAGTGCGGTGCCGAAGGTGAGGCCACCGGCGATGGCGCTCGACATTTGCGTCCACCACTGGGCGGAGGGCGCATTAAAGCCAAGGGCAGGGGTAAACAGATCGACATTGATCCCCAGCACCATCGGCATCAGACCTAAAACCGTGGTAATCGCCGTTAACAGCACCGGGCGAAGGCGTAAGCAGCCTGCTTCCAGGGCGGCCTCGCCGGGCGTCATGCCTTGGCCGCGCAGCTCGTTGTAGGTGTCGATCAACACGATATTATTATTAACCACGATACCCGCCAGGGCAATCACGCCCATGCCCACCATGACAATGCCGAACGCCTGGCCGGTAATCAGCAGGCCCATGAGCACGCCCGCGGTGGAGAATACAATCGCCGAAAGCACCAATCCCGCCTGATAGAAGCTGTTGAACTGAGTCACCAGAATCAGCGCCATCAGGCCAATCGCAATCATGAACGCGCTGGCCAGGAACTGCATCGACTCCTGCTGATCCTCCTGCTCACCGGCGGCATTGACCATTAAGCCATCAGGCAAGCTATCGCGACCCGCCTCTAGCAGCGCCGCAGGCGCTCATCGGCAAGAAAACCGGGAGCGAGATCCGCATCAATGGTAATCGCCCGGCGGCCGTCGATACGGTTAAGGGTGCCCACCTTGGGTGCCGGTTCAAGGGTCACAAAATGCGAGATAGGCACCTGTCCCCGCTGGGTGTTGATGGTCAAGCGTTCCAGCTGATCCAGCGAACGCCAGTTTTGCGGCAGGCGAACGCGGATATCCACTTCATCGCTGACTTCGGGCGGACGATAGCTCGCCACCTGCAGGCCCGTGGTCAGCAATTGCACCGCGCTACCAATGGTCGTGACATCGGTGCCCATGCGCGCCGCGGCTTCGCGGTCCATATTCACCTGCCACTCCACGCCGGGCAGGCTGCGGTTATCCTGAATGTCGGTAAAACCACCCAGTTCGCGCATTAACTGCGCTAACTGGTTAACGCCTGCATCAGCGACGTCAGGATTCGTAGCGCTCACCTCCAGTACGATGGGTTTTCCGCCGCCAGGGCCCATTTCCTGCTCCTGGAACTCCAGGGTAATGCCGGGAATATCCCGAGCGCGCTCGGCCATATCATCCAGAATAGCCTGGGCAGGGCGCCGCTCATGCCAGTCGATAAACTGGAACTGCAGCATGCCAATCACATCACTACCCATCTGCTCGTTAGGCACTGCAAACGAGCGCGCATAAAGCGCTCTCACTTCGCTCATGCCGGATAGCTTCGCTTCTACCCGCTGTACAATGGCATCGGTCTCCACGGCGGAGAAGTCGCCGCGGGCGCGTACCAATACCTGGGCACTATCCGGCTCTACGTTGGGGAAAAAGTCGACACCGTGGTTGAAACGCGCGTAGCCGGTATACAGCAACACCATTAATAGCACGGTGACCAGCAGCACCCAGGCAGGGTGCTTAAGCAGCCTGGTCAGCAGGTGGCGATAGCCACGCCCAAAGGACGTTGTAGCCTCATCATTGTTAGTCGTTGATTGCTTCGTGTCGGTGCGGGTAAACAAGCGCCCTAGGGTAGGCAAGAACACCAGCGCCATGGCCAGCGATGCCAGCAAGCATAAAATCACCGTGGCGGGCAGGTACTTCATAAACTGCCCCACTACGCCGGGCCAGAACAGCAGGGGAATAAATACCGCCAGCGTAGTGGCCGTCGAGGCAATCACCGGCCAACTCATTCGCGAGGCAGCATTGAGCCACGCTTGATGGGGCGTTTGACCATCGTGGAGATAGCGGTCGGCAAGTTCACTCACCACAATCGCGCCGTCGACCAACATGCCGGCTACCAGAATGAGCGCAAACAGCACCACGATATTGAGCGTAAATCCAAATGCCCACACCAGCAGAATGCCGGTTAAGAAGGCGCCGGGAATGGTCAAGCCTACCAACAGCGCCATACGCCAGCCCATCACCGCGACCACCACAATTAGCACCAGCACCACAGCGGTAAGCACGTTGTTGAGTAGCTCAGAGAGCATGTTTTCAACGGTGGTCGACTCATCGAGAATGGTCGTGAAGCGAAGCTGCTCAGGCAATAAATCATCGGCTTCCGCCAGGCGCTCACGCACTGCGTCAATGGTGGCGATGATATTAGCCCCGGCACGTTTGGAAACTTCCAACACCACCGCAGGCTGATCATCAATACGGGCAAAGCCTTCGGGGTCTTTGTAGGTAGGGTTGATCCACGCCACATCACCAAAGGTGACGACGCGATCCTCATCCACCTTGACCGGCATATTCATGACATCGTCAAGGGACTCAATAATGCCGGGGACTTTTAAGGCCAAGCGCCCCGCGCCAGTATCCAAACTGCCTGCTGCCACCAAGCGGTTATTGCGCGACACCTGGTTGAACAGCGTGTCGAAATCGACCCCATAGCTCTCGAGCACCAGCGGATCTACGACGATTTCCAGCAGGTCTTCCCTCTCACCGGCTATGTCCACTTCCAGCACATCGGCGATGCCTTCGATCTCCTCCTGCAGTCGCCGGGCAATCGTCATGCGTTCGCGGGTATCCAGTTGCCCGGAGAGGCCGATAGTTAACACCGGAAACTCGGATACATTGACTTCCATGACCCGCGGCTCATCGGCCTCGTCAGGCAGCTCGCTACGGGCAATATCCACGCGATCACGAACGTCGGTTAGCGCGGTATCGGGGTCAAAGCCAGGGTCGAACTCCAGCGTAATCGAACCATGGCCTTCGCTGGACTGGGCGGTAAACTTGCGCAGTCCCTCAATACCGCGCAGTTCCTGCTCCATGGGGCGTATCAGCAGCCGCTCGCCATCCTCGGGGCTGACACCCTCCAACGACAGCGAAACGTAAATCATCGGGATGGTGACGTCGGGATTGGCTTCTTTAGGGATCATCTGCCAAGCAGCGATGCCCGCCAGCAGCAGGCTCACCAGCAGCAGTAATGTCGTACGGGAGTGGGCTAGCGCTGCATTAATCAACTGGCGCATGAACGCTATCCTGTTCCGCCGGCTGTGAAATAATTGCCTCTTCAGCAGGCACAGGTGTCACCGTTTCGCCGGTATCCACCATGCCTGCGCCTAGCGTAATGAGGCGTAGCGGGTCGGGTAGGCCGGTCACGTAGGCGCGCTGCGTATCGGCACTCACCAGCTCCACAGTGGTCTGCTGCACCTGATCGTTTTCATCCAGATGTTTGACGGCCAGTTGGCCCTCACTGTTCAAGCTGAGCAGGGCAGGCGACAGGGTGTGCACCTGGCGGGGTGGCAGCGTAATTGTCAGTTCCGCGCTACCACCCGCTAGACGTTTACCGGCAGGGTTATCCAGCGTAGCTTCGATGTAAAAAGTGCGCGTGGCCTCTTCTGCGCGGTGGCTGATAAAAGTCAGCTCGCCTTCCAGGTGGTCGCCATTGAGTAATCGTGCGGTGATCGGCAATCCCTCGCTCAAATCGCCTACCTGCTGCTGAGACACCCAGGCGGCACCCTTCAAGCGGCGGTCGTCCACCAACTGGGCCCACTCTTCTCCGGGCTGTAATAGGTCACCTACCTCTACCTGCACGCGATCGATCACACCATCGAAAGGCGCAGTGGGGCGGCTGTCATCCAATTGCTTCTGCAGTTGAGCCACCGAAGCGGCGCTGGCGCTGAGCGAACTCTGCAGGCGCAAAAGCTCGGGCTGCGAAATCAGCTCCCGCTGGCGCAGGTTGCGCGCCCCGGCATACTCCGCTTCAGCGACCGCTAGCTCGTCACGGGCCTGCTGCAGTTGTTCAGGCAGGGCGTCGTTATCCAGGATCAGCAGCGTATCACCCGCCTCAACGCGGCTACCTTGGGCCACCGGCTTTTCAACAACAAAGCCTGCGACGTTGGCACGCAGGGTGGTTTCGCGCTGGGCGGTCAACTGGCCTTGAATGATCTGTTGGGGAATAAACGGCGTACTCTGCTGTTCTACCACTTCGACCCGTGGCCCCGATTCGTTACGGGGGGCAGCTTCCGGTGCCATGGTCTGAAAACGCTGGAAATTACCAAAGGCGAGCCATATCACCAACGCCAGCACCAGTAGGCTAGCCAAGGCATAAGAGAAGGGAATTCGTCGCATGGGGGCGTCCATGTCCTTAGCATTACAAGAAAGGAGGGCATTAAGCCGAAGATACCATAGCGCAACTCGGCCTTTTCAGCGAGTGGCAGGCCGCGACGAGAATGGTAAGTACGGTAAATGGGTAGTCGTCTCTTGTCTGATTGAGTTTTTGCCCAACTGGGCATACCATCTTTGCGTCTTGAGTTCTGTTGAGCCACCCCTCAGGCGAGAACCATCCCTAGGCGAACCTATCAAGGAGCAATGATGAAAGATCCAGTACGTATTGCGATTACCGGCGGTGCCGGTCAGATCAGCTACTCTCTTATTTTCCGCATCGCCGCTGGCGACATGTTGGGGCCGGATCAGCCTGTCATTCTCCAGCTGCTGGAAATTCCCCAGGCAATGGACGCCCTGAACGGCGTGGTAATGGAAGTTAACGACTGTGCTTTCCCGCTGGTTCAAGACATCGTCGCGACTGATGACCCGAACGTCGCGTTTAAAGACGCTGACTTCGCCCTGTTGGTAGGTGCGCGTCCGCGTGGTCCAGGCATGGAGCGTAAAGATCTGCTGGAAGCCAACGCCGCGATCTTCTCCGTTCAAGGTAAAGCGCTGAACGACCACGCTAGTCGCGATGTGAAAGTGCTGGTCGTGGGTAACCCGGCTAACACCAACGCGCTGATTGCTTCCTGCAACGCGCCGGATCTGGACGCTGGTCAGTTCACCGCGATGACGCGCCTGGACCACAACCGCGCCCTAACCCAGCTGGCACAGAAAACCGGCAAGCACGTCACTGACGTCGAAAACATGATCATCTGGGGCAACCACAGTGCCACCCAGTATCCGGATCTGGCCCAGTGCAAAGTCGACGGCAAAGCGGCGTTCGATCTGGTTGAGCGCGACTGGTACGAAAACGACTTCATCCCCACCGTGCAGCAGCGCGGCGCGGCAATCATCAAAGCACGTGGCGCTTCTTCTGCCGCTTCTGCTGCCTCTTCAGCCATCGACCACATGCACGACTGGGCGCTGGGCTCCAAAGGTATCGTCAGCATGGCAATTCCGTCTGACGGCAGCTACGGCATTGAAGAAGGCATCATCTACTCCTACCCGGTTCGCTGTCAGGGTGGCAAGTATGAAATCGTTCAAGGCTTCGAAATTGATGCTTTCAGCGAAGAGAAGATGAAAGCCACTGAGAAAGAACTACGCGAAGAGCGTGCAGCCGTCGAGCACCTGCTCGGCTAAACGCGCCTGCTGACGCTTTTATATTAGCGGCAGTCAACGCAAACCCCGCAAGCATAAACTTGCGGGGTTTTTTGTTGGGGCTAGTTGTGAGACCTACTCTTTTAGTTACTCGAATTTTTGGCAGAAAGAGTGTCAAATGGCTAGATGAATAAATTGGGTGCAAGGAGTTTACGATGCATGCGATAGAATTTGAGACTGATATTAAGGATGGAGTGGTCAAAATTCCCGATGAATATGGGTATTTAATGAACCAGCATGCCAGAATTGTGGTGCTGTATGAAAATACACTGGAGGAAAAGGCTTCTGTTAAACAGCATGGGATAGACTTTACGTCTGTAAAAGCCCCTTCCTTGGTCGCTCAGGATGGAGTCGAATACCAAAGGAATCTGCGGGATGAGTGGTAGCTATCTTCTTGATACCAACGTCTTCATTAATGCCATTGAGCGTCAGTTGCTCCTGCCTTCAGCCCATTACGCCTACTCTGTCATCACTGAGCTTGAGCTTCTGGCTTTTCCTGGTTTGCTAGCAGAGGAAGAGCATGCCATTAAGGCGATACTGGGTCAGTTGACAAGAGTAGAGCTGGATTATCAGGTCAAAACTGAAACCATCAAGGTGCGACGTAGTACTCAGATGAAGCTGCCGGATAGTATTATCTCTGCCTCCGCAATGGTGGCAGCATCTACGTTGGTTACTGACGACGTCAAGTTAGCAGAAAAACATGCTGGCAACGTGATCTCGCTTGATACGCTTCTGAGCCGTTAAATATTTACCACCTCAATCCCGCAAAGTCATAATACGCCACTGGCGCTCTTCGGCGACATTGCGCAGAGTGTCATCGGGGTCAACAGCGACAGGATGCTCGACTATTTCTAGTAGCGGTAAATCATTGTGCGAGTCGCTGTAGAACCAGGCGCCTTCCATGCTCAGGTCTTGGTCTTTCAGCCACTGCTCTAGGCGGGTGACTTTGCCTTCGCGGTAGCTCAGCGTGCCGGAAACACGGCCGGTGTAACGGCCCTGTTCCACTTCCGGATTCACCGCAATCAAGTGATCGACACCCAAGCGCTCAGCAATCGGCGCGGTAATAAAGCGGTTAGTGGCGGTAATAATCAGCAGCGTGTCGCCTTTAGTGCGGTGACGGGCCAGCAGCTCTTCCGCTTTGGGCAGGATGTTTGGCTCGATTTTGCTGGCCATAAACTGCTGGTGCCACGCCGAAAGCTGCTCAGGGGAGTTATCGGCCAAGGGCTTAAGCGCCATTTTCAAAAAGGCGGCCATATCCAGAGTGCCCGCGTTGTAATCGGCCATGAAACGTTCATTGGCTTCCCGGTAAGCGACCGGGTCGACGGCCCCTTGTTCGAGTAAAAACTCGCCCCAGGCATGATCGCTGTCGATGGATAGCAGCGTATTATCCAAATCGAAAATGGCCAGACTCACGGCGCTCCCCTTTTTTAGTCAGTGGTAGTAAGCGGTTAGTGTTGGTGTAAAAGCCGTTGTTAAGGCAAATAGCGGACGCGGATTATCGCAGAGTCGCACGGTCATTCCCACCAGCGATAAGGCTAATACAAAGTAAGCATTCACCACTTAGCGTTATATTGTATTGATACGCTTGTCACCCTTGTGGAAAAATGGGGACAACTGAAAATTTATAAGGTGATGTCCGTGATCGACGCTGACGGCTTTCGCCCCAATGTTGGCATCATCATTGCCAATAGCCAGGGGCAGCTGCTTTGGGCGCGTCGGGTAGGACAAAATGCGTGGCAATTTCCCCAGGGGGGCATCAATGCAAGCGAGACGCCACAAGAAGCGCTTTTTCGTGAGCTTTTCGAAGAGATCGGCCTAACCGCCGACGATGTTGATATTGTTGCCTGCACCCGGGGCTGGCTACGCTACCGTCTGCCACGACGTATGATTCGCACACATTCGCGTCCGGTCTGTATAGGCCAGAAGCAGAAGTGGTTTTTACTTAAAATCCGTTGCCAGGAAAGCCAGATCTGTATGACGGCAACCCCCACACCCGAGTTCGATGGGTGGCGGTGGGTGAGCTACTGGTACCCGCTAGGGCAGGTGGTGCCTTTTAAGCGAGAGGTATATCGGCGCGCGCTGCGAGAGTTGTCTCCCCGCGTTCAGCGCCTGGCACAGGATGAAGATTAGGGCGACGGGCCGCTGCCCAAGGTAGGGCAGCGGCAGTCTGCCAGGAAATTCCTCAGCGAGGCAAATAATAGTGAAAAGTAAAACGTCCATGCTTGAGGTGCTGCGCCGGGTGATTCAGGAAGTGAATGGCGCGCGCAACCTCGACGCCGCGCTGTCCACGATGGTACGCCGAATTCGTAAAGCGATGCAGACCGACGTGTGCTCCTTCTACCTCTACGATAAGGAGCTTGAGTCGCTGGTATTGATGGAAACCATTGGTCTGCGTACCCAAGCAGTAGGGCGCGTAGTCCTGCCGATAGGCGAAGGCCTGGTGGGTTTGGTAGCCAAACGCAGCGAGCCGCTTAACCTCGAGGACGCCCAGACCCACCCGCAGTTCCGCTATTTTGAAGCCACTGGAGAAGAGCGCTACTCCAGCTTTTTGGGCGTACCTATCATTCACCAGCGGCTGATGCTCGGCGTGCTGGTTGTTCAGCAAGCCGAAAAACGCCGCTACGACGATGAAGATGAAGCCTTCCTGGTCACCATGGCTGCGCAGTTGGCGGGGGTATTAGCCCACGCTTTAGCCACAGGGAATCTGTTACGCCCGGCGCTTGCCGGTGGGCAGGCAATGTTTAAAGGTGTGGCTGCCTCGCCAGGGATGGCCATGGGGGAGGCGGTGGTGATTACCCCTCCATCCGATCTCAATAGCGTGCCTGATCTCATTCCAAGCGATCAGGACTATGAGGTAGCGCGCTTAAAGGAGGCGATCGGTAAAACGCGCAGCGAAATTCGTGCGGCGGCCGAGCGCTTGGCAAGCCGTATCTCTGCACAGGAGCTGGCGCTGTTTGATGTCTACCAACAAATGCTTGGCGAAGCGGCGCTGGCCGATGAAGTGGAAAAGCGCATTCGCGAAGGGCAGTGGGCACCTGGGGCGCTCGCAGATGTAGTGCGCCGCCACGTGCAGTACTTAGAGCGCGTCGACGATAACTACCTGCGTGAGCGCGCCGCCGATATTCGCGACCTGGGCCGCCGGGTGCTAGCGCACCTGCAGGAAGATACGCCGTCCACGCCGGAAACCTACCCCGATAACGCGATTTTGGTCGGCGATGAGATCAGCGTGGCCATGCTGGGAGAAGTCCCCCGCGACAAGCTCAAAGGTCTGGTCTCGGTGCGCGGCTCCAGCACATCCCACGTGGCAATTGTCGCCCGCGCCATGGGCATTCCTACGGTGCTGGGCATGGTGGATTTACCGCTGCCGCGCCTAGGTGGTGCACCAGTGGTGCTGGATGGTCACCGTGGCCGTCTGTTCGTACGCCCAGCGCCTGAACTGAAAGCACGCTATGAAAGTCTGATTGCTGAAGAGATTGCGCTTAGCGAGCTGTTAGAACACGAGCAAGATCTACCCAGCGCTACCCCCGACGGCCACGCCATGCCGCTAATGGTGAATACCGGGTTAGCGGTCGATGCCACCGCGCTGCTTAAAAGTCGTATCGGGGGAGTGGGGCTCTACCGTACCGAAGTGCCGTTTATGATTACCGAGCGGTTTCCCGGCGAAAAAGAGCAAACCAAACTCTATCGCGACCAGCTTGAAGGCTTTGCGCCGCTGCCAGTGGTGATGCGTACTCTGGATATTGGTGGCGACAAAGATCTGCCTTATTTCCCGATTGAAGAGGCCAATCCTTTCCTTGGCTGGCGCGGCATGCGCGTAACGCTGGATCATCCCGAAGTGCTGATGGTGCAGCTTCGCGCGATGCTTAAAGCCTCCATTGATCTGGATAACCTGTACGTCCTC
The DNA here is from genome assembly GCF_976980765.1 of Halomonas sp. NYA30. Taxonomy (NCBI): domain Bacteria; kingdom Pseudomonadati; phylum Pseudomonadota; class Gammaproteobacteria; order Oceanospirillales; family Halomonadaceae; genus Halomonas; species Halomonas sp. NYA30. The sequence continues at coordinate 1,638,666 of NZ_OZ334477.1, forward strand.
TTCCCGATGATCACCAATGTCGAAGAGGTAGATGAAGCGCTGAGGCTGCTGGATCGTGCCATTCTAGAGCTGGGCGAAGAGGGTATTACCGTCGTAAGACCCAAGGTCGGCGTCATGATTGAAGTACCCGCCACTATCTACCAAATGGACGCGCTGGCGAAGCGAGTCGACTTTTTCTCCGTAGGCAGCAACGATCTTACCCAGTACTTGCTGGCGGTAGACCGCAATAACCCACGGGTATCGAGTCTGTACGATGCCCTGCACCCAGCGCTGCTCGGTGCGCTTCTGGAACTTGCCAACGACGCTACGCGGCTTAATAAACCCATTTCTTTATGCGGTGAATTAGCCGGTGACCCGGCTGGGGCGCTGCTGCTGATGGCAATGGGCTTTACCAGCCTATCCATGAACGCGCCCAGCCTACCCAAAGTACGCGCGGCAATCCGCCGAGTACCATTTACCGATGCCCAGCAGCTGCTCAAAGAAGTGATGGGGCTGGATACACCTGCCCAAGTACATGCGCATTTAGATCAGCGTTTAGATGAGTGGCAGTTGGCGCATTTGATGCCTCCACGCGACTAGGACGCAGATACCAATGAGTCGCTGGGAAGCGCCAGGGTGGTTTCACCCTCAAAGCGCCCCAGCGGCCCGAAGCGCTGCTCGCTAATGTCGATATTCCCTTGGGCGTCTAACGTCAGCCACGAAGTGGCACGGGTGCCATATCGCTCGCCAACAATAAACGCCGCCGATAGCTGACGCTCCAATTCAAGCCCCACACCGGTATCCGGTAACTCCTCCACCGCAGCCTCCTGAGGATTTTGCATCGCGCGCTGCACGATGTGAGGCCAGGCTTGAACTGGGCCTTCTTGGAAAAGCGTATGTTCGAGTGCACTACGCACATGTAAAAGCTTTGGCCAGGGGGAGTTAAGGTCGGCATTGGAGAGGCCATGCACGCCGGGGGCCACCTCGCTTAAGGCTAGGCGGTCACGACCACGGTGCAAATGCCACATCCGCTGTGGCGTGGCAACTAACAAGTTAAAGCCTGCATAGCGTAATGCCCCGCCTTGACCAAGCTTGGTGAGCCACGCGTTAATATCGTCACACTGCAGGGCGTTCGCGACCAGTTCGCCACGGCTAGGCGCGCCGGGGGGCACGCTCAGTTGTAAATCGCGTACATTGGTCAAGGCTGCTACGACACCGCCACGCTTGGCAGCCAGCCACGAGCCACCAGCCTCCAAATCACGACCACCGATAATGGCAGGGTTATCTTTCCACTGCGCAAGTGGCGCGGTAGGGCGTACATGGAACTCATCGCGGTTGCCCATCAGCCGCAAAGGTGTCGGCGTGCCGGGTTGCCAAGCAAACGATATCAAGCACATAACAAACTCATAGGCGAAAAGGGTGAAATACGTTCAACGCAAGAGCAGCATGACAGTAACGAAGCATAGACGTACACTGCTATCAGTATCAGGTTAGTAGTATAAATTACCACCCATAGGGTGTGAGTGCCGTCATAGTGGCAGGTATCTCAGCGGTTAAACAGCGGTCACGTTATCAGCGGCCATTCGGCCAAGAGGAAGGCGAGATCATGCAACGCTATCAAAGGGAGCACTTTTGGAACGCCATTGTGTGGCCGCTGTTGTGGCCGTTACTGCTTTTACAAGCGGCACTGATTGTGCTCTGCCTGGTAGTTGGTGCAATGGTCTGGTGGGTGTCGCCAAGTTACGCTTCCTGGAGCACCCTGCTATGGTTAATGGCCGCCCTGCTCATCGGTAGCAGTTTGAATGTCGGCGCCTTCCTAATGCTGCTCAAAGCGCGTAGTCGACGTAACGATATTCGTTTCATGCAAGAGCTCGCCGAGCTTGAACGGCACAGTCAGATACTGTGCGCCACCGCTGAACGTGCGCAGCTTGAGCAACAATGCTCCTCGCCGGATGCTTCCGACGAATCTCATCTTCCCCTGCAGCGTCTGGCCAGCGTTAACGACATGCTAGCCGGGCTTAAGCGCCGCATCAACTACTCGAAAGTGGCTAATGCCGCCACTAAAAGCACCCAGCATGAGCATGAACAAACGCTACTGGACGACCTTCAACATCAGCAGCGGCAGCTCAAACACTTAATGGCGGGGCGTGACAGAGCGCGGGAAGAGTCACGTTTAAAGTCGGGTTATCTCATCCTGCTCCAGCGTGAAACTGACAGCTTGTTTGAGCACTTAAATGCAATGGCCGAAAACGATATTACCGATAGTTGTCGGCAAAATATTATGGATGTGAGCGAGCGGCTGTCAGATATTCGTGCGCTATTGGCTAACCTTGTTCAGCATACTGCTGAGGAAAGCATGGTGAAGGGAAGTGCTAATTTACGTGTGCTGGTGGTTGATGATGGGCCGGTGAATTTAATGCTGGCGCGGCAAATGCTGGAAACCCAGGGTCTTCAAGTCGAAGGTGTAAGTAGCGGCGAACAGGCGCTTGAACGCCAGCAAGGCGCCTTTTTCGACCTGGTGTTTATGGACATTTTTATGCCCACCTTGGATGGGCTTGAGACCACGCGGCGTTGGCGTGAATATGAGCGCACCCATAGTGGTAGTCAAAGCGTGCTGGTTGCGCTGACGGCCAACGTCGACAACGCCGGGCGTGATGCCTGCCTAACAGCCGGTATGGATGACCTGCTTGCCAAGCCGTACCAACCTGAAACTCTTCTCAGCATGATTAGCCACTGGTTTCCTGGCACGTTTAAACCGATACCTCCTGCATGACCATCGTCCCGAATGACCCTCGTCGTCGCGTTCGATCAATGAATCCTAGTCGCTGTCGCTCGGAGTTAGGAGCTGGCGTTGAGATGTGGTTTGCGTTTTTCAGTATTGTTGCCACCAGCGTTCCATTTGCCCGCTTAGGCGTTAAACTTGCTCGCTAGCTAATGGTGTGGGCGCTTTAGTGATTCGTGAGTGAAAATTCCCTTTGGTCAGAGTAGAGAGTGTAAATGATTAATTACCCGACGATTGACCCAGTGGCGATCTCCTTAGGGCCGCTGCAAGTCCATTGGTATGGCTTGATGTACGTAGTGGGTTTTGTCGCAGCATGGTGGCTTGGTTGTCGGCGGGCATCGCGCCTCGGCCTCAATAATGATGATATCGGCGATTTGCTTTTCTACTGTGCGATCGGGGTGGTGGCAGGTGGGCGCTTAGGTTACGCGCTGTTCTACGGGCTAGGGCAGTGGACAGCCGACCCGCTGTGGATCTTCCGCGTATGGGATGGCGGCATGAGCTTTCACGGAGGCCTACTCGGCGTACTGCTGGCGGCCTGGATATTCGCTCGGCGCAAACAGCTAGCCTTCTTAACCCTGACTGACTTTATTGCCCCCTTGGTACCCATCGGTTTGGGGGCGGGGCGCATCGGCAACTTTATCAACCACGAGCTACCGGGGCGCGTGACCTCGCTGCCCTGGGGCATGCCGTTTCCCGGTATGGCGCCTGAACCGCGCCACCCATCCGCACTCTATGAAGCTTTGCTGGAAGGCGTTGTGCTGTTCGCTATTCTCTGGTGGGTCTCCGCCAAGCCCACATCTCGCGGCTTTCTATCCGGGCTGTTTTTAGTCTGCTACGGCGTTTTCCGCTTTATGGTCGAGTTTGTCCGCATGCCCGATGCCCATATTGGCTATCTTGCGTTTGGCTGGTTCACCATGGGTATGCTGCTCAGCCTCCCCATGATTGCCCTGGGCCTATTCATTATCGCCTGGTCACGCTCCCAGCCAGTGGATGTGAAAATCCAAAAAGTGTAGAAAAAAGAGCGCTTAGCTAACTGGTTAAAAACAGGGGTAATCTTCGCATTGCCCCTTATGACCCCACCACCTAGAATAAACGGCTACACCGCCTGTTAATTTGGAAATTCTGTGACTGTACCAACGCCCGCGCTTGAGCAACCCTATTTAGACTTGATGCAAACCGTTTTGGAGCATGGCGTTGACCGCCACGACCGCACAGGCGTGGGTACGCGTTCCGTGTTTGGCCATCAAATGCGTTTCGATTTATCGCGTGGTTTTCCGCTCATTACCACTAAAAAACTGCACCTTCGCTCTATTATTCACGAACTTCTATGGTTCCTGAAAGGCGACACCAACATCGCCTACTTGAAAGAGAACGGCGTGCGGATATGGGACGAATGGGCAGATGAAAAGGGCGACCTAGGTCCCGTTTACGGCTACCAGTGGCGTAGTTGGCCTGACCCAAAAGGTGGCAGCGTTGACCAGATTGCCAAGGTGTTGGAGCAAATTCGTACCTCGCCACAGTCGCGCCGACTGATTGTTTCCGCCTGGAACCCAGCCCAGGTCGATGAAATGCAGCTACCGCCGTGTCACTGCCTGTTCCAGTTTTATGTTGCCAATGGAAAACTCTCGTGCCAGCTCTATCAGCGCAGCGCCGATATTTTCCTCGGTGTACCGTTTAACATCGCTAGCTACGCCTTGCTACTGACCATGGTGGCACAGGTGACCGGCCTTCAGCCGGGGGAGTTTATTCACACCCTTGGCGATGCGCATTTGTACAGTAACCATCTAGAACAGGCCAAAGAGCAGCTCACGCGTACGCCCAACGCTGCGCCAACGCTCGTGCTCAATCCAGACGTTGATGACCTGTTCGCGTTCCGCTTTGAAGACATTCAGATCGAAGGATACGAAGCGCACCCACACATCAAAGCCGAGGTCGCGGTATGAGCCACGCAAGCGATAGCTTCGATTCCCTGGTGCCAGTAGCAATGATCGTGGCCATGGCAAAAAACCGAGTGATTGGTGTCGAGGGCAAGCTACCCTGGTACCTGCCGGAAGATCTCAAGTTCTTCAAACGTATTACCCAGGCTAAGCCCTTGGTCATGGGCCGGAAAACTTATGCCTCTATTGGCAAACCGCTGCCGAATCGGCTGAACGTAGTCGTTACCCGCAATCCCGATTTCAGCGAGGAAGGCTTGCGTGTTTGCCACGACTTGCCCGCAGCGCTGGAACTGGCCGACCAGCATGCCACTATAGAGGCGGCAGAAGAGATCATGGTGATGGGGGGCGGAGAGATTTACCGCCAAGCGCTACCCTTTGCTCAGCGGCTTTACATCACGGAAGTGGATATCGACGTAGAAGGCGACGCCACGTTTCCTGACTTCGCACTCAGCGAATGGCAAGAAGTACAGCGCGTAGCGGGGCAGCCAGCAGAAGGGCAGCCAAACTACGATTTTGTGGTCTACGAGCGTATCGCCGACTGAAAAGGTCAAAGGAGAAGGTTATGGCCGCCAGCTTAATGAATATTTTAGATGACTTAGAAGCGCGTCTTGAACGCACACAAGCTGAGCTGCAAGCCCTGCGCGAAGAAAACCAGCGGCTAATGCAGCAGTTGGCGCTGCAAAATGCTCCAGAGCCAAGCGAGCCAGGCCAGGAGAGGGCGGCCACCGCTGAATCCCACCGCGAAGGTGCTCCTGAACCAATGGTCACTAAGAGCGAAGCGTCTGCCCAGGCAATCTCTGAACCAGCAGCGTCCGCTCCACAAGCTGTACCAGAGCATAACGAACAAGAGGGGCCTGCCGAAATAGCACAAACAGTTCAAACAGCTGAATCTGCCCAAGCACCTTCGCCGCATGCACTGCTTAATCAATGGTATGAACGCTATCCAAAAGCGTTCTTTAAAGGCCATACCAAACCGCTCAAAGTAGGTATTCACCAAGACTTGGCGGAGCGCGAAGAGTGGCCCAATAAGCTGATTCGTCGCGCACTGGCCAACTACGTAAACCTTCCCCGCTATATAAAAGCCGTGCGTGTAGGCGCTGAGCGGGTAGATTTAGACGGCCAGCCTGCCGGTAAGGTTGATAAAGAGGCAGCGCAGCATGCATCAGAAAAACGCGGCGAAAAAAAAGAGAACGAACAACCTAAGAAAAGCCCATCCAAATCAAAACCTGTTGCCCCAAAGCCCCGGCAAGTGGCGGTAGAGCAGGCTGAAAGTGAAAAAAGTGAATCGCATAAGCCGCTTAGCTTAGAAGACAAATTGCTAGGCTTGCAGCAAAAATTCAAAGGGCGCTGAGACCAGGCCTGAGCGCAGGGGTTCCATAAAAAAATGCAAATAGTAAAGAAACACTGTTTTTTTTCTATTGCGTTCTCTGGGATCCCAGTATAGAGTTTGCCTTGCGAGCATTGGACTATAACAAGGCTTAGTTGAGGACATGCCGCATACCACCGGGAAAAACCGGGGATGGAAAAAGAGCATGGCCCGCAAAAGCCACCTGCCGACTTATTAAGAGTCGAGCAGTAACGATCGAAACAGTATACGAGCTAAGGAATTAAAATCATGAAAAAGACACTTCTAGCGACTGCTATCATCGGTGCCATGGGCGCCTCCGCAGCAGCCCAAGCTGCAACCGTTTATGACCAAGACGGTACTAGGCTGGATGTCTATGGCCGTATCGCCATGGGTATTGCTGGTGGCGGCGAAGAGTTTAATGGTTCCGGTCAGCGTATTAATAATGACGCTGAATTTGTAGACGTCTTCTCACGCCTTGGCCTACGCATGAGCCATGACGTTTCACGTGACCTGACTGCTTTTGGTCGTCTTGAGTGGCGTTTCCGTGCGGACGAATCTGGTAACCGCAACGGTAACAACTTTGATGCCTTCTCTGAAACGCGCCAAGCATACCTGGGTTTACAAAGCGATCAGTTCGGTACTTTCCAGGCTGGTAACTTTGACAGCTTCTACAACCAGTTTGTTTCTCTGCCATTTTACTGGCAAATCGATCGTGGTCTAGAGTTTGCTGGTCACCCGAAACAATCGCGCGGCGACTCTATCGGTTACTACACACCCGACATGAACGGTTTTACTGCTGCCCTGCAAGCTAAGCACTACAGTTCGCGCGGCGCAGTGGAGGGAAGCCTTGAAGATGAAGATTCTGAAGTGGCAGCCCAGGGTGCCGTTCGTTACGCCCAAGGACCTGTGACCATCGGCCTAGGTTTTGTTGACGATGTTGAAGATGGTGATGGCGGCAACGGTGAAATGCTCTACGGCTTGATCGGTTCTTACGACTTCACCGATCAGTTCACTGCTCGTTTAGGTTACGAAACTCGTGACAACAACTCTGATTATACACCTAGCGCTACTGGTGAAAATGGCTACGATAAAATTGGTGTAGGCGGCACTTTTACGACGGGTCCTTGGGCATTCGCTCTTGACTACTATAATGTAGACCTTGAAAGTGACGATACTCGACATGCGTGGGCAGCAGGTACTTACTACAATGTATCCAGCAATTTCGACGTCTTCGTTGAAGTCGCTGATGGTGATTCTAGTGTTAGCAGTGACGAATCCAGCATTGGCGATAACTTCGATTCACTGAAAGAAGACGTTTACTGGCTGACTGGCGCACGTTACCACTTCTAAGCTTGGTTTAAATACCATACTTAAAGGGTAAACTGCCTAGCAGAACCAATAGAACCGGCCTCTTATGAGGTCGGTTTTTTTATGTGTAAATTAGAGCGCAGCTCGCCTATTAATTGCCTGGGGTGCGGTACTGTTTCCATAAGTATATAACTTTTCAGTTACTTAAAATTTACAAAAAAGCCAACCATTTTTCTGTGCTTGGCTTTTTGTGATGTCAATGATCTTGTTTTAAATACCAGTAATACTTGTATAACAGGGATAATAGATATCCATACGCGCGTGCAAGCGTCTAGTAAATATGATGGGATAGTTCGTTTACGTAAAAGGAGATCAGAAGAATGGAAACTATTTTAAAAGAATTCTACGAACAACAGCCGAGTGCTAGCGTTCCTAAGGAGTGCATAACGTTTGGTACCTCCGGCCACCGTGGCCGCTCCAACGAGCGTACATTTAATGCCGCACATATTTATGCAATCACCCAGGCAGTGGTCGATTATCGTATTGATGCGGGCTATCAGGGACCGCTGTTCCTGGGTTTCGATACCCACGCGCTTTCTCGCCCCGCCTGGGAGTGTGCGCTGCAGGTGCTGGCCGCCAACAGGGTGTCGGTGTTTGTTGAGAAAGATCAGGGCTACACCGCAACACCGCTGATCAGTCAGGCGATTTTGCATCATAATCACCCACAGGATCAGACGGTGCCGGCGCTCGCGGATGGCCTAATCATCACGCCTTCGCATAACCCGCCGGAAGATGGTGGCATTAAGTACAACCCACACCACGGCGGCCCAGCGGATACTGACGCCACCGGCTGGATTGAGCTGCGTGCGAATGCTTACCTTCTGCGTCAGCTAGAAGATGTGCCCACCGTGCCGGTTGATGAGGCGATCGCCCATGCCCAGGAGTACGATTTCACCGCTCATTATGTGGCTCAATTAGGCGCGGTGGTGGATATAGCCGCAATTCAGAAGGCAAACCTAGCGCTTGGTGTCGACCCGATGGGGGGCACAGCATTGCCAGTCTGGCAGGCGATAGCGGCGCACTACCATCTCAATCTTGAAGTAGCGAATACTACGATTGATGCTGATTTTGCGTTTATGCCGCCGGATCACGACGGCAAAATTCGTATGGATTGCTCAAGCTCTGCAGCAATGGCCAATTTGCTCAAGATTAAAGGCCGCTTCGATATAGCGTTTGGTAACGACCCGGATGCTGACCGACATGGAATTGTTGACGCTAATGGCTTGATGAACCCTAATCACTTTTTAGCCGTGTGTATCGATTACCTGATCACTCATCGCCCAGAGTGGGCCGCTAGCTTGAAGATTGGCAAGACGCTGGTGTCGTCTTCGATGATCGATCGTGTAGTGGCTTCCCACCAGCGCGAGCTTTATGAAGTGCCGGTAGGCTTTAAGTGGTTTGTGGATGGTTTGCACGAAGGCTGGCTGGCCTTTGGCGGCGAAGAGAGCGCAGGCGCCAGCTTGCTGACCCGTGAAGGCAGAGCGTGGTCTACCGATAAAGACGGCATTGTACTCTGTTTGTTGGCAGCGGAAATCATGTCGGTTACTGGCAAAACGCCCAGCGAGTATTACCGCACGCTCACCGAGCGCTTTGGCGAGCCTTTCTATAAACGCGTGGATACTCCCTGTTCCCCAGAAGAGAAGGCTGCGTTTAAAAACCTGACTGCAGAAAGCGTAACGGAGAAGCAGCTTGCTGGCGATCCGATTACTGCGGTGCTAGTCAACGCACCCGGCAACGGCGCTGCTATTGGCGGTATTAAAGTCACCACCGAAAACGGTTGGTTTGCCGCTCGCCCCAGCGGCACGGAATCACTTTACAAGGTATATGCCGAAAGCTTCAAAGGAGAGCAGCATCTGGACGAGCTAGTCGAAAATGCCTCCGCACTACTAGCAGGTGTGTTGCAGTAGCTAATGTGAAACCAGTTTTATTACCCATGAAATAGAGGGCTCCACAATTAAATTAATTTTAAAAGTGGCTTATAGTTGATACGTATCAACGTATGCGCGGGTCGGAATTTTGTTATGTTGGTGGATGAATTGGAGTGGACGATACTGCTCCACTTACCACCGCAAATGGGTATAAATGCTGCCGTTATTTTATAATTTAAGGCTATCCAGTGCCTCTGGCTAACCCACTGAAACTAACACTCACCTCTCGCTCATTAAAAAGCCGGCTTCTGCTGGGGCTCGCGCTTACTTGGTTTTTGGTGGTATCACTGGTGCTCGGCATGTCGTGGCAGTTGGGTAAAACCATGGTGCATGAGGCCAATATGTCTCATCTGCGTTATGAAGCTACGCTGCTTGCCGACGAAGTGACCCAGCAGATTGAACAACGTTTTCAGGCATTAGAACGCTTAAGCGACATGATTGGTGCCACCGATGATGCGAGTTGGATCAGCTACCAGCTGCGTCAGAATGATGGTCTGTTGGCTTGGTTTGAGGGAATTGTGGTTGCTAATCGTGAAGGAGAGGTCGTGGCTGACTGGCCAGCTATTGTGGGCCGAGTAGGACTCCACACGGCCGAGCTTGAATACTTCCGTATGCTGCGCGGTACTCTTCGGCCTTACGTTAGCGAGCCATTTCAAGGGCGAGCTAGTGGTATGCCTATGGTGTTAGTCAGTGTCCCACGCCTTACTGAACAGGGTGAGTTCGATGGTTTCGTGGGCGGCATTCTTAGCCTGGATTCAGGCGGAATGTTTGGTCGCTTGGCCAAGGTTCGCTTGGGTGAGAGTGGCTATGCGGCTGTTGCTACTGCATCCGGAAAAATTTTGTATCACCCTAACAGCCGCTTGATTAATGCCAGCGTACCTGACAAGGAATTTAATCCTGGATTGGATCTTGCTTTGGATGGCTGGGAAGGTGATGTTGTTGACGAATTATTAAATGGCCAAACAGCGCTACAGTCTTATGCTCAAGTGTGGCCTGCCGGTTGGGTCGTTGGCTTCTATTTGCCGATTGAGCAAGCGCAATTGCCGCTGGCTAATTTCATCCAGAAACTTTGGTGGCTATGGGTGTCGCTGGCAGTATTGATGTTGCCCCTGTTGTGGTGGCTGTTAGGTCGTGAGCTTTCGCCCCTTAAGCATCTGGAAAAACAGATTGGTGAGGTGGGGCTGGGCCACAGAGAGCACGTCAGCCTGGCCACCAATATGCAGGAACTGCAGCAAGTCGCATCCACCTTTAACCGGGTAGAAGAGGAGCGGCAGCTACTGCTCAGTAATCTTCAGGAGCGCGAGGCGTTTCTTGACTCAGTGCTCAATGCCGCACCGCAGGGCATGTTTGTCGCCAATATTAAAGGTGACATCACTTACATGAATCCAGCATTGCTTGAGATGCTGAATATTTCTCCTGATCTGGCTATGGAGTCATGGCTCACTCAAATTCACGTTGACGATATCACCGGTACCAAGGATATGTGGGTCCATAGCCTACGTACCGGCAGTGACTTTGTGCGTCAGTTACGCTTTTTACGCAGCGATCAAGAGCTGCTGTGGCTGGATATTCATGCTCGCGTGGTTATGCTTTCCCAAGATGGCCATACCCTTGGTTTGGTGGGAGTTGTGAAAGATATAACTGAGCGACGGGAACAGGAAGCTATTCAGCGTTGGGAGGCGGAGCATGACCCGCTAACGGGTTTGCTGAATCGTCGAGGTTTTGAGCGCCGCCTTGAAGAAGCTTTTGCCGATTTTCAAAAAACCAGCACGCCTTCGGCCCTGTTGCTGTTCGATTTAGATCACTTTAAGCCTATCAACGATGAAGGCGGGCATGCTTTGGGCGATGAAATGCTGCGTCGTATTGCTCAAGTGGTCGCCTGGGAGGTGCGTCGTAGCGACCATGTAGCGCGTCAGGGCGGTGACGAGTTTGGTGTACTGCTGCCTAGTTGTACCCTTTCTCGGGCGAAGGCAGTGGCGGAATCTTTGCGGCAAGCAGTGGGGGAGATATCCGTGACTCACCAAGGGAAAGAGTACATGGTGACGCTCAGTATTGGCGTCACCACCTTTGATGAAGTTGACGCCAGTGTAAGCAGCGTTTTAGAGAGAGCCGATGCCGGGAGTTACAAGGCTAAAGATCAGGGCCGAGATGGGGTGGTCGTCAATATGCCCCAAAGTCATGATGATGATGTCATGGAACTCTTCGATCAATTTAAATAGTTACCACATGCCCCAAAAGCCGTCTTGTGTGCCTGTGGCGTGCTTACTAGTCGACAAAACTTGCCCAACAGTAGAATATAAGCAGGTGCTGAACTTACTGCTAGAAGCCAGTTTTTTAAAATCAAGGCAGATCGAGATACTGTTGTGAACCTAATCGAACTCTTTGCTCGCACGCTGGATATCACGCTGCCTGTGTTTGCGATGGTGTTTATCGGCCTGAGCCTTAGGCGCTTGAAATTGATCGACAGCGCTTTCGTCTCAACTGCCTCAGCCTTAGTCTTTAAAGCGACGCTGCCCACTCTGATTTTTCTTAGTTTGATAAAAGCCGACCTAAGTGTTGCGCTAGATATTTCACTGATGGTGTTTTTTGCGGTGGCGACGCTGGGGCAGTTTCTGCTGAGCTGGGTATGGGCGCATTACCGTGTCGCGCGTGAAGATCGCGGTATATACGTGCAAGGTGCGTTTCGTGGCAATTGCGGTGTAGTGGGGCTAGCACTTGCAGCGGGTATGTACGGTAACTACGGCCTTTCAGCGGGTAGCTTGCTGTTAGGCGTGGTTATTGTGTTGTACAACGCGCTTTCGGTGGTGGTGCTGGCGTTCTATCAGCCTGGGCAGTCCACTGACTGGCGCAGCTTGCTAAAGCATGTTGCCACCAACCCGCTGATTATCTCGGTCTTTGCCGCATTGCCATTTACAGCTCTCTCTATCCCTCTGCCCAGTTGGTTGATTACTTCAGGGGATTACTTTGCTTCCTTAACCCTGCCGTTGGCGCTGATTTGTATCGGCGCTACGCTCTCTGTATCAAGCATGCGTGACAGTAGTCAGGTGGCGCTAAGCGCTAGCTGGATGAAAATGGTGATATTGCCCATTGTCTCAACGGCAGCCGCTTGGCTAGTGGGCTTTTCTGGAGCACAGCTGGGTTTGCTGTTCCTGTTTTTTGCCAGCCCTTCGGCCGCGGCAAGCTTTGTGATGGTAAAAGCGATCGGTGGCAATGTAGCGTTAGCGGCCAATATCATCGCCATTACCACACTGATGGCGAGCATTACCGTCACGCTGGGCGTGTTTGCCCTGCGTTTGCTTGGTTGGATTTAGCAATTAGGTTGAAGCGGGCCAACTCGGTTGGCCCTGCCTAACCGGACGCGTTATACTACGCGCCCTCAAGTTTGTACTCCGCTTAAGTCCCTGTAGCTCAGTAGGATAGAGCAGCCGCCTCCTAAGCGGCAGGTCGCAGGTTCGAATCCTGCCAGGGACGCCAACGGGCTATCTTGAGAAGTCCTGACAAAGCCAAAAATGATGTGTAACACTCTGAAAGACATTATTTTTTAGCCCTCATTGTTCCCCAGCATTCCTTTCAAAACCGGCTGCAAAGTGGTATACAGAATGGTATATGCCCCCATTCGAAGATGCTCGGTATACCGCCATGGCACTAACCGTTCGACAGATAAACTCAACCAAACCTAGCACGAAAATTTTAGCCCTCAACGATGGCCAAGGATTAGAACTTAGGATCTGGCCCGATGGTCGTCGTGGGTGGCGTTTGCGCTACACACGCCCTAATGGCAAGCGCAACATGATTAGCCTTGGGAAATATCCAGAAGTGAGCCTTGCCGAAGCGAGGGAGAAGCGGGCGGACATAAGGCGTTTAATATCTCAAGGCACCGATCCAGTTGAGCAAAAGCAAAACGATAAGCGGCAGCAACAGTACGCTGCACAAAACACATTTGAGGTGCTGGCCATGGAGTGGCACGCGAGCATGGTGCCGCGTTGGAAAGAGACCTCTAAGCGAGCCAACGATAGTAAGCGTGTGCTGGAAATGTACGTTTTCCCAAAGGTGGGTAATCGCGCCATTGAGAGCATTCTGCCCTTAGAGTGGCTTGAGATACTACGCGCGCTAGAAGACTTGGGAAAATTTGAGCAGAGACGCCGGCTACACGCCTTCTGCAGGGATATCTATCGCTACGCCATCATAACGGGCCGGGCTAGCTTTAACCCCCTCACCGACCTCAATACAGCGCTTAAACCCTATAAGCGTGGAAGCTTTCACCATATTTCTCAGGAAGAACTGCCCGAACTTGTACGTGATATTGAGGGCTACGATAAGAGCCCTATGGTGCGTATTGGCTTGAAGCTATTGCTGCTGACGGCTGTGCGCCCTGGTGAGCTGCGCATGGCTGAGTGGAAAGAATTCGACCTACAAGACGGAATCTGGAAGATCCCCGCTGAGCGTATGAAGATGGGCAGGGCGCATCAAGTCCCTTTGCCCACACAAGCCGTTCATGAGTTGCGCTACCTGCACAAGCTAACAGGAACTTTCAAACTGCTGTTCCCAGGTCGAAACAACCCCCGTAAGCCGATATCCGATGCCGCCTTTAACATGGCCTTAAAGCGCCTTGGCTATGAGGGTCGGTACGTTCCCCATGGCTGCCGCCATGTGGTGGCCACCGGTTTGAAAGAATTGGGTTACCCAAGAGAATGGATAGAGCTACAGCTATCGCACAAGCTGCCAGGGATCGAGGGCGTTTACACCCACGCCCAGCACATGGCCCCGGATCAAAGGCCCGCCATGATGCAATTTTGGGCGGATTATCTATTTGGGACAGATAGGCAAGGGGGCAGGCTGTTTTCAGGAGAGAGTTAGGGGAGAAGTATATGAAAGTCGAGCTACATACAGGCCTGTAAGTTTCTTTGATTGAAAACTAGCGTTGTAGGATTGCCCAAATGCACGTCAAGATAGCTTTATTCTCATAAGTTTCCAAAAATGAGAAGCTAGTATCGTAGGTTTGCACAGATGCACGTCAAAACAGCTTCGTTCTCATAAGTTTCTAGAAGTGAGAAGCTAGCATCGTAGGTATGCATAGATGCACGTCAAGTTGGTTACGTTCTCATAAGTTTCTAGAAGTGAGAAGCTAGCATCGTAGGTTTGCATAGATGCACGTCAAGTTGGTTACGTTCTCATAAGTTCTTGGAAGTGAGAAGCTAGCTCTGTAGGTTTGCATAGATGCACGTCAAAATAGGTACAGTCTCATATAGTTCTAAAAATGAGATTCTAACCTCTGCTAAGCATGCATCTCATGATCAGGCATCCATAGAGGTATTGAAAATAATGTTGACTCTCAAAAATTGATAAATATGATGTACTATATTTGGCGTTCAAGAAATTGAAAATTTGAGAGGCAATTGAAATGGAGTTAAATTTAGACGAAGCTGTAAATTATCACTACGATAAATTTCCACCTCAAAAAATAGATTATGGCAAGTTTGTAGACAAACTTATAAAAGCTACAGATGCAATTGCACGCTATGATCAAATGCTAAAAAACATGCACAATAGCGAAATACTGCTTGCCCCTTTAAGGAATCAAGAAGCAGTTATCTCTTCTAGAATGGAGGGAACTGTTAGTACTATGGATGAAATCTTGCAATATGAGGCTGATCATGAAAATGAGGCGGCTAGTACACCTAGTGTAAGGTCTGAAGTTATTGAAACAATACTTTACCAAAGGGCGTTGAAGGCCGCTCAAAAAGCTCTAAATGATGGCTATCCAGTTTCTCAGTCGCTGCTTAAAGGAGTACACCAACGACTTTTATCATTTGGTAGAGGGGCATCAAAGTCACCGGGGGAGTTTAAGCTTGAGCAAAATTATTTGGCTGATAGGAATAAAAAGAAAATACTTTTCATTCCCGTTAGCCCAGAGCGGCTACAGGATGGATTAGATGTATTGTTCAAGTATATCAATGAAGATCCTAGCCCAACGCTCGTTAAAGCAGCATTGGCGCATATAGAGTTTGAGGCCTTACATCCGTTTAAAGATGGTAATGGAAGGATTGGGAGGATGTTGATAACTTTGATGTTATGGAAGTACGGAACTATTTCAGCACCTCATTTTTATATTAGTGGATATTTTGAAGAAAATAAGGATGAGTACATTGATACGATGAGGCGAGTATCGGAGACAGGGGATTGGGAAGAATGGTGTTCTTTTTTTCTAGAAGCCGTAGAGCAACAGGCAATACGGAATTTAACTGTTGCTGAAAATATAAGGTCGTTATATGAAGAAATGAAAATTTTATTTGCTGAGTTGTTGTCTTCAAAATGGAGCGTGACTGCACTAGATTTTGTTTTCACTAACCCTGTATTTCGTAATAACAAATTTACTTCGCAAAGTGGGATTCCGGCAGCTACTGCTGCAAGATTTACTAGAATTATGTTAGATAATGACATAATACGTACAGTCGAGGAGGCATCAGGGCGACGGCCAGCCATGTATTCCTTTGAACCTTTGCTGAAACTAGTCCGTGTTTAAGCGATATATTGTTTATTAATAGCTAATTAAGATTGAGTCGTAGTTTATGTTTAGTTTAAAGCCGCTGCCCCCGCAGCGGCTTTTTTGCTTATACAAGAGAAAATTTTTTACCTCGGTGTAAGTGGCACCACTTACACCCGGCCCTGCTGGCAAGGTTTTGGCGAGGGCGTCAAGCTTACTCGGGCTACTGGAGCATTTGCTGGGAACGAGACCGCGAGGACATAAACCCATGACCGACAACACACACCAACCCACCTTCAAAACGGTGAACCAGATCCCGCTAGGCAATCGCTTGTTGCGCCGTAAAGACGTGGAACAGAAAACCGGAAAGAGCCGTAAGGCTGACCACGGCCACAGCGCACCACTTCGGCATGATCGGCCCCGCATTCGTGGAGCAGATACTCAAGGAAACCGACCCCGACTACTTTTATCGGCGGTTTGCTGAGGTACGGGAAGGATTCAACTCTGAAGGCCCCCAGGCGGGCAGGGTAGCGGATCGCTTCGCCATCATTGGGCTAGCCGGGCCCCCTCTGTCAGCCTAGTTGTCCAGTTGGCAATATCGCCTAAATCACATCCAGAGGGAGCGGCATGGAGCACGTGTGCCACGTTATTCTAAAGAGCGTAAAGCGGCTGTCTTGAAAAAGTTACTGCCGCCCCACAATCGTAGTGTGGTGTCAGTTGCCACTGAAGAAGGCATCTCTGACGCGACGCTGTATAGTTGGTTAAAACAGTGTCGAGAAAAAGGAGTACCTGTGCCGGGTTACACCCAAAGCGACAGCGAATGGTCGCCAGACGCCAAGCTCGCGGTGGTCATCGAAACTGCCACCCTGTCAGAAACAGAGCTTGGGGCTTACTGCCGCGAAAAAGGTCTTTATCCCGAGCAGATCCAGCAGTGGAAAGCCGCTTGTCTCCAGGGCGCTGGTCAACAAGACGATCAGCAAAAAACGGCACAAAAGCAGCGTAAAGAAGACCGTAAGACGATCAAACAGCTCAAAGCGGAAGTGCGCCGCAAAGATAGAGCCTTAGCGGAAACCACCTCGTTACTGGTGCTCTCAAAAAAGCTCGACGCCTTGTACGGCGAAGACCCGAACAGCGGCGGGGACGACTGACACCGCTTGAGGAACGTGCAAGGCTCATTGCGTTGTTTGATGAAGCGGTCACCGGGGGCGCTTCCCGTTATCAAGCAGCGGCGATTATCGACGTGAGTGAGCGCACGCTGAAACGCTGGCGTTCTGGGGAGGGCGCTGTGGCTGAGGATCAGCGTCTACACGCGGTACAAGGCAGTCAGCCGCATCAGCTGACTCATGAGGAGGAACAGGCCATTTTAAACGCCTGCAATCGCCCCGAGTATCGAAGCCTACCGCCGTCTCAGATCGTGCCGTCACTGGCTGATCAAGGGGTCTACTTGGCCTCCGAGTCGTCGTTCTATCGGGTACTGAAAAAGCACCAACAGCAGCACCACCGCGGGCGCATGAAGCCACGTCGCCCAGTGCCTGAGCCGACGAGCTTTACGGCCACTGGGCCTAACCAAGTCTGGTGCTGGGACATCAGCTACTGCTCTTCCGTTGTGCGTGGCCAGCACTGGTATCTTTACCTGATCATGGATATCTACAGTCGCAAAATCATCGCCTGGGAAGTCCACGATGCGGAATCAGGCGAGTTAGCGAAACACCTGCTGGAACGCGCCTTATTGCGCGAAGGTTGCTGGCACCAGCCTCCAGTGCTGCACTCGGATAACGGTGCGCCGATGACGTCTTATACGCTGAAAGCGAGGTTAACAGAGCTTGGGATGTTGATGTCTTACAGCCGACCGAGAGTGAGCAATGACAACCCTTACTCAGAAGCGTTGTTCCGCACCGTCAAATATTGCCCCGCATGGCCTACAAAGGGCTTTGCATCGCTAAACGCGGTACGTGACTGGATGCTGACGTTCGAACGTGCTTACAACGAAAAGCACCTGCACAGTGGCCTTCGCTACGTGACGCCCGCTGATCGGCATCGAGGTGTCGACCGAGAACGCCTTGAACATCGCAAAGCGGTGTATGAAAGCGCCAAGCGCCGACATCCACAGCGCTGGTCAGGCAACACCCGAAACTGGGAAGTACCTGGTTCGGTAGCGCTCAACCCTGGCAAGCTGCAGGAAGTTGAGCGTAATAAACGGGCTGCTTAGAGGCAGCCATTTGGACAACTGGGTTGAAAATTACCGCGGGGAGCTGGCGACCACTTACGGAATTTTGCCGTGGGAAGAAGGCACCGCCGCCAACGCAAGCCGCCAGCTATTCCGCGAGTGGATCGCCAGGGTAGGCGACGGTAACGCAGAAGATCGTCAAATACTTAGCGCGCTATCGGATTTTATCGCCATGCACGGTGATAGCCGCTTTTCCAATATTGCTGCTGAGCTACCCAACTCCAACATTAAGCACCGAGCAGGTTACTTCGAGATCGAGGACGGCAAGCGTCTTTACCTGTTCAACCGTGCCTCACTGACTGAGGCGGCAGCGGGGTATGGCCGTGACCGCGTGATACGCACCCTGGAAACCTACAACGTGCTAGCCAAAACCGACAGTGGCCGCCGCCAGAAAAACTACCGCCTCCCAGGAGGAGGGAGCACGCGCTTTTTCGTCATTGATCCCGACAAGCTGGATGCAGAGCGAGGGGGCGAATGATGGATAGGCTTTTTACGCGTGAACCTAGTTTCTGTGGCAACACTGGCTACAACGGCAACACCCAGCAACCACGGGGCTTGCAGCCGTTGCCTATTAATAAGAGAGGTGGCAACAAAGGCAACACATATCTTTATATCTATAGAGCACCTGATTTTGTCTGTTGCCGTTTTAAAAAAGCGGCTACAGGTTGCCAAAAAATACCAATTAAATCAATGGTGTTACCGGTGTTGCCTCGTTGCCCGCGTTTTTGAAATCAGTCAGGGGAATTATAGGGGAGTGGTTTCGTTCGTTATGCGAACACTTCCTGATTGTCTCCTTGCCGTGCCCCATCCCCCTTTCTGGCAGGCGCTTTTTGCCTTGCTCACGTTTTCCCAACCGTGGGGCCTTGGCTCCACATCCTCACCCTGCACCCCAACCGCCCAATGGAGGGCCTGATGAACCAACCAGCAACCACCACTCAACAGACCGACCGTAACAGCAACGAGGGCCAAACCATGGAAACCGCAAAACCGGAAGCACAAGCACCCTGAACCGCCCCGTCTTTACCGGAGACTCCATATCTTGAGAGGATGGAGTTATGAACTCACCAAAACGATATTCCCCGGAAGTGCGGGAGCGAGCTGTTCGTTTAGTTATTGAACAGCAAGGCGAATACCCGTCCAAGTGGGCGGCGATCTGTTCCATTGCCAGCAAGTTCGGTTGTACACCAGAGACCTTGAGAGCTTGGTGCAAACGCACAGAACTCACGCAGGAAAACAGCTCGGTTAACCTGTCTGAACATGAACGACTCAAGCAGCTAGAGCGTGAAAACACCGAATTGAAGCGTGCCAATGAAATTCTCCGTAAGGCGGCTGCTTTTTTCGCCCAGGCGGAGCTCGACCGCAAACCCAATTGATGGTGTCATTTATCGACGAGCATCGTGCTCAGTTCGGGGTCGAGTCGATTTGTAGCCAGCTGCCAATCGCCCCATCGACGTATTACCACCACAAGGCACTTGAAGCTGATCCTGAACGGCGGGCAGACCGGTATCGGCAGGATGAGCTTCTGACGGCTGAGGTTCAGCGGGTGTGGGAAGAAAACTTCTGCGTCTACGGTGCCCGTAAGGTCTGGCGGCAACTCCGCCGTGAAGGCGTTAAGGTTGCTCGTTGCACTGTAGAACGGCTCATGCGCCGCCTGGGAATTCGCGGCGTGGTGCGAGGCCAACGCCCCTTCACGACCATCAGTGATCCCGGCCAGAAACGGGCACCTGATTTAGTGAAACGTGACTTTACGGCCATGCGTCCTAATCAGCTTTGGGTGGCCGATTTTACCTATGTCGCTACCTGGTCTGGCTTCGTTTACGTTGCGTTCGTTATCGATGTTTATGCACGCTGTATCGTGGGTTGGCGTGTAGCGACGTCGATGAGAACAGCACTGGTGCTGGACGCTCTGGAGCAAGCTCTGTGGGCACGAAAACACAGACAAGGGTTGATCCACCATAGTGATAGGGGAAGCCAATATCTCTCGATCCGCTACACCGAGCGTATGGCTGACGAGGGTATCAATGCCTCAGTCGGTACCACCGGCGACTCCTACGACAATGCGCTGGCCGAGACCATCATCGGCTTGTTCAAAACGGAGGTGATCCATCATCGTGGCCCATGGAGGGGACTGGATGCCGTTGAGTATGCCACGCTAGAGTGGGTTGACTGGTTCAACAATCGTCGACTGCTGGAACCCATCGGAAACGTTCCACCAGCAGAACGAGAAAGGACGTATTATCGTCAATTGGAGGAGTCGGGTGAAGCTGCCTGACTCAAACAAACCGGTCTCCGGAATAACCGGGGCGGTTCAATACTACTTATATTTATCCTCTTGTCTTCAATTAGCGAGGTCTTTGCGCAGGTGCAATTGCAGCATCCTGACCAATTTTACACAAACGGCGATAAAACCGATGGCTGGACCCGTGATTCAGAAAAAAGACTCAGGTCGACGTTTTGGTTCGCGAAGAACCCAGAAAATAGCCTTGAGTACCAACAACAAATTGTGATTGTTTATGATGACGCCCCAGATAAAGCGTACTACTTCGATTCGACTACCAAGAAATTCATTGGTCGATTTGATTTGGCATCCGAACAATATTCGCTCCTCCGCCCAGAATATCGTCGGGGGCGAATCGAGGAAATCGATGAGTCGTGGTTCCCCCCGCCAAGCAATTTACCGACTATTGGCGAAATGTTTGAGCCTCCCCCTGTGTGTGTGCAAGAACATTTTCTCTGCTTGATTGAGACTGACAACGAAATTAACCCAGCTACAGACGTACGGCCAAGTTCAATAAAAATGATGATGCCGCCACCCACTGCGAAGTTCCCGCGGCTTCATGAAAGCTCCTGGGATACGAGTTATACAACTGACGATGGCAGTCATGTTCGAGCACGTGTGGATTTTAAAGGCAGTAGAGGTGCTTACCGGTTGGCTGGCAGTGAAGCCGTTGGAGATCTTTTCAATATACAGTACAGCAGTGGGCAAGACGCGATTTCCATCACAGGGCAGTGGTCGCTCAGTAATAATGGTGGCTATTTTTTATTTAGCGTTCCAAAGGATAACATGGATGTTTTCTGGGGAGAGTGGGGCTTTGTGCGTCATAGTATTTATGGCACTTGGAGTGGTATACGCAGACCACGGTAAGGTCAGCCCCCGTTATCTAAATACTATAAGGAAGCATTTTATGTTGCCTCAGACATACTCCTCTCCTGCCCACCATTAGGCTAATTATTGCAAAGGAAGCTAACCATGTTTTTTTCTAAACGCGCCACTTTCAGGGCGCTCATTCTTATGTCTGCATTGTTCCCACCCGCGCTGCTCGCTCAGGATGCTCACATCGGTAGCGTGCGAACCGAGTTCAAGCTGCTTGGCCCGAACAATACGATCGAAGTGGAGCGCTTCGATGATCCGAAAGTGCAGGGCATCTCCTGCTATCTTTCCTACTCTCAAATTGGTGGGATCTCGGGCGCGGTAGGGCTTGCTGAGGAGGCGAGTGAAGCTAGCGTAGCGTGTCGGCAGACGGGGGAGATTGTGTTTGACCCCGCTGAGGTAGATGAGCAAGAAGTAATTTTTACACAGCGGCGCTCGGCACTGTTCAAAAATATGCGCGTTGTCCGGATGCACGATACCGAAACGCAGACTTTTGTGTACCTCACCTACAGCACCAAACTGGTAGATGGCTCGCCTAAAAATGCGATTACGGCCGTCCACTATGGTGGGTTAGGAGGCGGCCAGTAATTGACTCGTGTGTGCTTAGCGAGGGTTGCCGAGTGTTTGTGTCCAGTAGATTGAATAGCGCGATTCTGAATCTTTGGCTTTCGCCATGCCCATCTCGGTAAAGGCGTCATTCATGATGTTGCGGCAATGGCCGGGACTCTCTAGCCAGCCTTCCACTGCTGCGGACACCGAGGTATGGCCAGCGGCGATATTTTCACCCACGGCTTGCCATGCGTAATTCTGATTATTGACGCGTTGCTCAATTCCCGCGCCATCCGGGCCTGTATGGCTAAAGTAGTCATTCTCGGCCATGTCCTGGGAGTGGCTCTTGGCCGCTGCTTCCAGCTTGCAGCTCCAAACTAACGATCCCACGGCCTCAAACCGTTGATCGCCGCATTGCCGCTGCTGGCTGCGCGCCTCGTTAATCAGCGTGAGCATTTCCCGCTCTTGATCGGTGAGTTCACACTGATCTTGCACGCTGGCCTTATCGCTCTGGGATTCGTCAGTTGCCCATGCGCTATTTGAGCCCATGAGCATGACAAGCATTAGGCTGAAAAGCGCCCCGGCAGTAGGGCGCTTCTTGGTAAGGAGGTTAGCCACCGAATTTTTCATTCTCGCCTAGGTCTGGAGTGGCGTCCTTTTTGAGATTAGCTTTGGCGATCTCATAGAGCTGAAAGGTTTTACTCTCTTTGGCTTTCCAGTGCTCACCCATCTGGACTTTAACTTCAAGCAGTGCGACGTCTGGATCATCCTTGCCTTCAGGAAACCAAGCGCCGACGAAAGGGTTCCAGTATTTTTCGATCAGATCACGGTTATCGATCAGGTTGGCTTTGCCCGAAAGCGAAACGTACACGCCATCTTCCTGATCAGAAAAACTGAGACAAACATCATGATCACTCTTGGTTTCAAACACTTTTTCAGCACTGCGGCGAGTAAAGAACCACAGGGTGCCATCATACTCTTCCTGCACTAAGTGCATCGGCCGAGCTCGCGGCATATCGTGATCCAGCGTAACGAGCATGCCAACTTTAATGTCTTTGATCATCTTCCAGATCTTTTGCTTATGTTCAGGGCTGGACATAGCTTCACTCTCCTTATGAATTAAGTATTGCGAATAGCCATCGACAATGCTTGTACGTCGATGTTGCTAGCTACAGCCTAGCTACCATTGTCGACATCAGCAAACGCCAAATAGTGCAGGTAAGGTGGTTACTAATGCCGTGCAGGATTAAAGTGGATGGCTACACGCTTTAATGTTGATAGCAGGAGGCTGCCATGTGGTTGGGTACCGGACGCTATTGCCACTTGCCGGATGGCCGGGTCGAGAACCAGTGGCGGCTATACCGTATGGAGCGGCTCGACAACGACTAGGGCTTTATTGAAAAGCGCGGAGCACCCCATCCAAGGCACGTTTTGGGCGTAGATGGATAGCACGGCGTCCGAAAGGACGCCTTGTTTCTAATGCTTGCGATCTTACATAAATGCATATAAGTTGTAAGAAATGAAAACCGAACGCGCTTTCAAATACCGCTTTTACCCCACGCCCGAGCAGGCAACCTTGCTGGCACGGACGTTTGGATGCGTGCGGTTTGTCTGGAACGCGGTGCTGCGCTATCGCACCGATGCGTTCTATCAGCGTCAGGAAAAGATCGGCTACAATGACGCTAGCGCATTTCTAACGCAGTTGAAAAAGCAGCCTGACACCGCGTTCCTGGCCGACGTCAGTTCGGTGCCGTTGCAGCAATGCCTGCGGCATCAGCAAATGGCGTTCAAACACTTCTTTGCCAAGCGGGCTCGCTATCCGAGCTTTAAATCCAAAAAGCATCGCCAATCCGCCACCTTTGCTAGTTCGGCATTTTCGTACCGTGACGGACAGATCACGCTGGCCAAGTGCAGCGAACCGCTGAACATTCGCTGGAGCCGCGATCTACCTTCTACCCCTAGCACCGTTACGGTATCCAAAGACGCGGCTGGTCGCTACTTCGTTAGCTGTCTGTGCAAAGTGGAGGCCGACACCCTGCCGATCACGCCGAAGATGGTGGGCATTGATCTTGGGCTGAAAGATTTATTCGTCACCAGTGACGGAAAGCGCGTTAATAATCCGCGTCATACGGCGCGCTATGCCCGCAAGCTGGCGCGGGCGCAGCGGCAATTGAGCCGCAAGCAAAAAGGCTCCAACAACCGCGCCAAGGCGCGGCTAAAGGTTGCTAAATGCCACGCTAAAATTGCCGGTAGTCGGCTTGACCACCTCCATAAACTCACCCGCCAGATCGTCAACGAGAACCAAGTGATCGCGGCGGAGAGTTTGCAGGTTAAGAATATGGTCAAAAACCGACATCTATCCAAAGCCATAAGCGATGTTGGCTGGGGCGAGCTGGTGCGCCAGCTTGACTATAAAGCGGCCTGGGCGGGACGGCAGTTCGTCCAAATCGACCGCTGGTACCCCAGCAGCAAACGCTGTTATGGCTGTGGCTTTGTGATGGCCTCACTACCACTGAATGTCCGCACCTGGGACTGCCCAGACTGCGGCACCCAAGGCATTGATCGTGACCTCAATGCCGCCCGCAATATTCTACAAGCAGGCACCGCGTTGTTAGCCGGTGCCGAGAGTTGAAGTAAATACCGAAGGGCATTCGGGAATTTACGCCTGTGGAGTTTGTGTCAGACCGGCAATGCCAAGGTATTGAAGGCGGCGAACACCGAAGCAGGAACCAGGAAGGTAACAACTTGGGAATCCGCCACTATCATCTCTGATTTAGTGGTCGGAGGATGTCAATGAACGCTTTCCATGACTGATATCGAGCACGAATATGCGTCTTAGTTATACAGGCCCACTACCGGAAATGGTGGGCTTTTTATTGTTGCCCCAGTATTCGATGATGGCATTCTTTGCGGCGGTAGAGCCGCTGCGGATCGCTAATCGCATTGCCAACCGTCCGCTGTTCGATTGGACCTTGATCAGCGCTGATGGTGGGCCGGTGACGGCATCTAACGGTATGACGCTGATGGCGGATCAAGCAACGGCGGATGTCCATCACTTGCCTTCGCTGGCGGTATGCAGCGGGTTTACGCCGGAAGCCCATCTCACTCGACCATTAATGGCCTGGCTTCATCAGTTGGATCAAGCGGGCTGCTGCTTGGGCGGTATTGATACCGGGGCATTTTTGCTCGCGGCCACTGGGTTGCTAAAACACGAGCGGGTGGCGCTGCACTGGGAGAGTTTGCCTGCATTTCGTGAACGCTTTCCGGGTATTGAGACCACGGATGAGCTGTATGAGCTGGGGGAGCGGCGCTTCTCCTGTGCGGGTGGGGCGGCGGCCATGGATATGGCCCTTGAGGTGATCGCGCGCCGGCATGGCGCGAAGCTGGCCATCGATGTGTCTGAGCAACTGATTCATGACCGAATTCGCACTCGCAGCGACCAGCAGCGCATGGCGCTGGTGAAACGCCTTGGCACCCACAACCGGCGCGTGGTTGAGGCGGTGGCGCTGATGGAGCAGAACCTTGAAGAGCCGCTTTCCCTTGAAGAGGTCGCGAGCCGTTTAGAAGTGTCAGTTCGCCAACTTCAGCGCTTATTCGAGCAGGAGCTAAACGTTACCCCGCGGCAGTGGTACTTGCAGCTGCGCATCAAGCGCGCCCGGCGACTGTTAGCGGAAACAGATCTTGCCGTGCTGGCGGTGGGATTAGCCTGCGGGTTTAACTCGTCATCTAGCTTTGCGCGTTCATTTCGTATGTATTACGGCTATTCGCCGCGGCAAGTACGCGAGGAAAACGTTTAAGGCCTAGTGTTCGTCGTGTTATGTCTGGTAAGCGTCGCCTAGTGCCTAGTAGTGGTAAGGCAGCCGCGCATACTAACTAAACCCATCTAATAAGAGGTTTAGCCATATGTCTGTCACTACTAATTCTGGCACTACTCTCTGCCACTACCAAGTCATTGTCGCTGAAAGCGGGGTTTCTACTCTCTGCGTTCGTTGCCACGCCTGCTATGGCAGAGCTCGATGAGCTGCGTTTTGGGGTGCCGCCGTGGCCGGGGGTGACGGTTAAGTCTGAAGTGGCTGCCCAGCTGGTTGAAGTGATGGGCTATGAGACGCGCCAGCAAGATCTGGCCGTGAGCGTCATTCTGGAAGGCCTGTCGAGCAACGACCTGGAAATCTATCTGGGCGGCTGGTACCCGGTACAGACTGATATGGTCGAGCCGCTGGTAGCGGATGGCAAAGTCGAGAAGGTGGTTTCCAATATCAGCGGGGCCAATTCCGGGCTGGTGGTTCCCCAGTATGTCTACGATGCCGGCGTGACCACGGTGGCTGAATTAGCAGCGCATCGCGATCAGTTCGACGGTGAGATCCAGGGGATAGAAGCGGGCACCGGGATCAATGAGGCCATTCTCAACGCCATCGATAACGACCTGGCAGGTCTGGGGGATTGGCAGCTTCGTGAAAGCTCGACCTCGGCCATGCTTGCCCAGGCGGAGCAAAAAATGGCTGACGAGGAATGGGTCACGTTTGTCGGCTGGGAACCTCACTGGATGAACGTGAGCTTTGATTTAGCCTATTTAGCCGACAGCGATGATGCGGGCGTGGCATCCATTGAAAGCACCGTGTGGACTATTACCCCGGCAAGCCTTGCCGATGAGGCACCACAGGTGCACCGCTTCCTGTCGCAATACGTGGTGGCGATCGAGGACCAGAACGAGTGGGTGCACGAGTACAGCTACGAAGAGCGCCCGGCGGATGAAGTGGCGAACGAGTGGATTGGTAACAACCTGGATACCGTTGCCGAATGGTTAGACGGTGTTGAAACCCGCGATGGCAAATCCGCTATTGAGCAAGTGCGGGCCCAGTTTGATTCTTAATAGCTCGGCTCTTAATAGCTCGACGCTTAAAAGCACGTTTTTTACGAACTGAACGACGAAACGGCGCCTTAATGATTAAGGCGCCGTTTTAGTGTGTGGCAAAAGTCCTGCCAAGCGGCACTCATGTCGGGTAGCTGAGTGTGGGCGTGAAGCGCGCCATGTACCATCTGCGGCGCACAGCGGTAGCCAATGGACGCCCCCGCTTGCTGCCAGAGCACCACCGCCGTTTCGACAGGCCGCGTTAACGGGTCGTGCTCCACGGTGAGCACTTCGATGCTGCTCGCAGGAGGGCTACAATCCCGCTGGGTGGCGATAATCTCAGGGCACTGTTGACGAATACTGAGCACATCGCTGCGTGACAGTAGTGGTGCTTCCTCCCCAAGGCAGCTAGTTGAAAGTTCGCCGACCGGTGGGTAGATCAATCCGAGCGGCGGTGCTTCATTAAGCTGATGGGCAAGGTCGATAGCCAGTCGTCCGCCCGCGCTGTCACCCACCAGCGCAACAGGATGAATCGCTTCTAACACCGCTTGGCAGTCTGCCAACATGGCGGGGTAAGCCACCTCTGGCGCCAGCCGATAGTTAACGCTCACCACTTCACGCTCAAGGGTTTGTGCCAAGCTGGCGGCGAGGCCGTGGTGGCTCTCCGCTGAGCCGATCGTAAAACCGCCGCCATGGATAAACAGCACGCAGCCTGGCGTTCGCCGTTGGGGGATAAAGCGGCGCACGCTAACACCCTCACAAATGCTATTGTCGATCCGCATTCCTGCCGGGTCGGGTGGGGCGACGGTGCGACAAAGCTTATCGTAGGCACGCCGCGATTGAGGCAAGGGTAGTTCCTCCATCATGGCCAGCCCTGCGCTAAAGCGTTGAATAAAGGCGTCTACGTTCATCTTTGATGTCACCCTCAGCGTCGAATACCGATGGTGCGGCCAGCAAGCTCCGGCCAGGCATCGCTCTCTGCCCGCGGCAGTGCCGCCACATGATTTGCGACCGTTTCGGGAAACGGGCTTGGTCGCCCGGAAGCTTGCTTCATGCCCATCAGCATCTGTTCGCTGGTTGCCAGCAGGTTGCCTTCGTCATCGAACATGGCGAAAAATACGTGCAGGCGTTTTGCATCGCTATCGAGCAGCGTTAGGTCAATATTGAGCGGCTGACCTTGGTGCGCCTCGCGGCGATAGCAGAGGTGGGTTTCCAGCGTATAGATCGTGTAGCCATAGTGCTCACGGCCTGCTTCGTCTAAGCCTATCTGGTCAATCAGTGCTTCGCAGGCCTGGGAAAAGACGCGGGCGTACTCCGCGTCGTTCATGTGCCCGTTGTAGTCGACCCACTCGGGGGCGACGTGGGTTTCATGGATGATCATTAAATGCGTCCCTTTAGACCTTCGGCTTCCGGCCAGTATTTTTGCACTACTTCCAGCAGCTCGACTAAAAAGTCATCCCGGCGCCGGTCCAGCGTGGCCACTGAACGCCCCGCGGCCTGGTGCTCACAGCCTTCGACCACTTTGTCGATGAGTTCGTCGGTGAGTTCGGGGGCTTCCAGCTTGGTCCAGGGTAGTTTTAATGCGGGGCCAAACTGCTCCAGCATATGACGCATGCCAGGCTCGCCGCCCGCCAAGTGGAAGGTTAAAAAGGTGCCCATCAATGGCCAGCGGAGCCCGCAGCCGTAAACCACCGCCGCGTCGATCTCTTCGGTGGTGGCCACGCCATCGTTGACCAGGTGCAAGGCTTCACGCCACAGCGCTTCCATCAAGCGGTCGGCGATATGGCCCTCTATTTCACGGCGCACCACCAACGGCCGCATGGCGAGCGACTGATACAACTCTTGGGCGCTGGCGATTTGGGCGGGCTGGGTGGCCTCACCGCCAACAAGCTCTACCAATGGCAGCAAATACACCGGGTTGAAGGGGTGAGCGACGATCACCCGCCCAGGTGCTTGCTGGCACTGCTGCTGCAGGTCGGTGGGTTTGAAGCCGGAAGTCGACGAGCCAATGATGACGTCCGGTGCGGCGGCAGCATCGATAGCGGCTAAAATTTCTTGCTTTAGCGGTAGGCGCTCGGGCACGTTCTCCTGAATCAGGTCCGCGCCGTTCACAGCCTCTTCAATCGTGGTCGCAAAGGTTAACCAATCAGGGCTAGCACCGGGCGCAAGGCCAAGCTGGGTTAACGAAGCCCAGGCATTGTCGATAAACGATTGGGTGCGCGCTGGCGCGTTGGGATCCGGGTCGAAGGCGACGACGTCCCACCCTTGAGCGAGGGCGCGGGCAATCCAACCGTTGCCAATCACGCCAGTACCAATCACGGCTAAGCGGCTCATACAGCATCTCCTGACGGGTTACGTAACTTCAGATGTGCCCGGGTTTCTGCAGGTGTCATTACTCGGGCGCCGAGGTTTTCAATGATGGTTGACGCTTTCTCGACCAGTTGGCCGTTGTTAGCCAACACGCCTTTTTCTAAAAACAGGTTATCTTCCAACCCGACCCTTGCGTGGCCACCCAGCAGCACGGCTTGGGCGACCATGGGCATTTGATGGCGACCAATGCCAAAAGCGGCCCAGTTAGCGTTGGTAGGTAATTTGTTACGCATGGCCAGCATGGTTTCGGTGTCCGCTTCGGCGCCCCAAGGAATACCCAGGCAGAGCTGGTAGAGCGGGTCGCCATCGATCAATCCCTCTTGCTGAAGCTGGCGAGCAAACCAGACGTGGCCCAGATCAAAGCACTCCAGCTCCGGTTTAACACCTGCGGCTTGAACGAGGCGGGCGTGCTCGCGCAGCCAGTCAGCGGGGTTGACGTAGACCATGTCGCCAAAGTTGAGGCTGCCGCAATCCAGCGTGCACAGCTCGGGGAGCAGCTCGCCGACCGGGGCGTGACGTTCGGCGGGCGTTTGGATATCGGTGCCAGGGCCACCGCGTGTTGGGTCTGTGGCATCGGGGATCCAGTCGCCGCCGCCGCCCGCGGTGATGTTCATGACGATATCCACATCGGCCTCGCGAACGCGCTCCATTACTTCGCGGAACTGCTCAGAAGAGTGGCTGATGCCGCCGGTCTCTGGGTCGCGAACATGGATATGCGCGATGCTGGCCCCGGCGCGAGCAGCTTCAATGCAGGAGGCCGCGATGGCCTTGGGTGTCACGGGAACGCTGGGGTTTTTGGCGGTAGTATCCCCTGCGCCGGTAACGGCACAGGTGAGAATGACATTGCGGTTCATGGCGTGCTCTCTAGTCAGCAGTTTATTCGCTTACTAGTGTGTCGCGGTGTGCAGACATTGGTTGTCATAAAGCGACATTCGCTATACACAGGGTGCGGTTTTTGATCTCCATTGGTGAATTGACTCCTCCTCACTCCCCACAATGGGGATTGCTCAATTCGCAATGTGCTGATTAGAAACTTGGTTCACGGTAAATATTGACCGCCATGGTTGCCGATCTAAACTAAATAAGCGCGTGCAATGTAAATAAAAATTACAAACAACTTAAGGAAGGAGAGCTTGCCATGTCCCCCAAAACCACTCTGCGACCGCTATGTGCAGCCATCGCCTCTGCGGTTATCGTCGGCTTCCCAGCGGTCACGACTGCCAATGAGCCTGAACTCAGCCAGACTGAGGTGTTAACCGGTCTTGAAAATCCTTGGGATATGGCCTTTCTGCCCGATGGGACGATGTTTTACACCGAACGCTGTCGTGGGCTTTCGGTACGGCTCCCCGATGGTGAGGTAGAGCATCTGCTAGGCATGGAAGGCACGGAGGAGTACGCCACCACTGCCGATGATCTTGTTTGCGAAGGTCAGGCCGGGATGAACGGTGTGGCCATCGACCCCGATTTTGACGAAAACCGCACGGTCTACGTTTACTCTGCCTCCAACATGTCTGAGCCACGCACTAACCGTGTGCTGCGCATGACAGTCAACAGTGAGTTTACTGAGGTATCGGATCGCACCGACATTGTCGAGGATATTCCGTACAAGCCCGCCGCCACCGACCACCCGTTCGGCGATGCTGGCGCACACAATGGCGGACGTATCCGCTTCAGCCCGGAGGATGGCTACCTGTATGTGACCACTGGCGATAACCATAACAGTGAGATACCGCAGTCACCGAAGCTTCTTGGTGGCAAGGTGCTGCGTATCGACCGGGATGGTAAGGCTGCCGAGGGTAATGAACCGCCTGAGGGCTTCGATCCTCGCATCTATACTTATGGGCACCGCAACGTACAGGGCATTACCTTCCACCCAACTACTGGACAACCGATTGTGACGGAACACGGCCCCTGGCATTCGGATGAGATCAATGCGCTAGTTAATGGTGGTAATAGTGGCTGGGATCCGAAACCCAACATGGCGGGCCGTGGCGACTGCCCGGACGATTATTGCGGTTATGAGCCCAATCAGACCGAGGGGATGGATCCAAAAGAGCGTGCGGCCTATATGCCGGTGACCGACACCGAAACCTACCCTGACGCTATGCAGCCCGCTTGGCAGAACGATGGGCTTTCTCAAGGTATCTCGTCTGCCGAGTTTCTTGTCGGCGAGCAGTGGGGCGATTGGGACGGCCGTTTGGTTGTCGGTTTTATGGGCATCGGTTTCGGCGGTACGCCGGTGGGGCAGCGTATTAACCTGATTGATATCGCGGAGGATGGTCTTTCGGTAAATGACGTTGCCGAAATGCCGGTGCCTATGGGAGCGGCTCGCTTCCGTTCGGTGGTACTGGGCCCGGAGGGTGATCTTTATACAGCGGTTGATGAAGGCAGCATTTACCGCATCACTCCGGAATAAGCTAATGGCAGCCGCACTGGCATAGCTCCTGGCATAGCTCAGTGCGGCTGCGCGCTCACCCACACCAACTCATGCTTTTTGATCAAGACCACTCTACTGGGAAAAGGTCACTATGAAGGTATCGCTGTTTTTCATTATTACGATGGCGCTGGCGATGGGGTCGACAAGTGGTCAGGCGGCAGATAAGTCCGCCGGAGAAGCGCTATTTGCCGACGCATGTGCCCAATGTCACGGCCCAAAAGGGAAGGGAATGGCTAGCTTTCCTTCACTTAGCGGGCGGGATGCGGAGTATATTACTTCCCGCCTTGAAACGTACCGAGCTGGTGAAAAGGTGGGATCAAACTCTTTCTTGATGATCCCCAATGCTACCGATTTATCGGATGATGATATTGCTAATCTAGCTGCTTTTATCACAGAGAGCGCCGAGTGACATGGCTGTTTAAAAGAGCCGCATTAATTACGCCACTTGCTTATTGCTTATTAATACCCGGTCATTTCCAGATGTCCGTCGCCAAGCGGCCCGCCGCTGGCGCGGTCACTGATCTCCACTTCGCCCTCCCAGTACGGCACGCTGGTACTCATCCAGCGGTTGGCGTGGGGCGCTTCGACGTTGATATCGACACCTGCTGATGGCACTTCCAGCCGCCAGCGGGTGGGGATTTCTCGCCCGGCGACAGTCGACGTTGCCAGCGGGGTCATGATGATGTCGGTATTTGCTAATGGAGTGGGTTCACCTTGCGGAGTAATCCAGGTGCCCGAGCGGTAGTCAGCGCCTTGCTCTTGATCAGTGTTGTCACCACCGCCCCGTAGTTGAAACGCCATCAGCTTGTGACCGTCGTTAAAATGCAGCGATAGCCAATCCCAACCTGACTGTCGAGCATCGAGTAGCTGGCTGCTCCATTCGCGATCGAGCCAGCCACGACCACTGACGGCTTGGGTCTCGCCATTGAGGGTTACATCGCCTTCAATTCTCCAGAAGGGCTGGCTGTAGTACATAGAGCCCTGGCCATTGGTGGCTTTCTGGCTGAACCCTTGTTCCCCATGCAAAACCAGTGGCCCTTGGGCGGTAAGCGTTAACGTATAGCCAAAGCGCGACTCGCCTTCGCCGCTGTAGGCGGTGAGCGTTAAGGGGCTGAAATCGCTGCTGCCGGCCTCTTCGCTTGCTTTAAGCTGCCAATCATCTAACCAGGCATGGAAGGGGCTGGAGATGATGCCTGCTTGGCTATCCTGGGGAACGCTCAGGTCGGCCTGAGAGTGGCTGCGCCCGAAACGCTCGGCCACTTCGTGTTGTTCTCCTTGGGAGATCGCCATATGGGCCATCCAGAGTTGGTCAGCCGCCCAGGGTGTAGGAGCAGGGCGCTCGCTCGGCGGCGTTAACGCTTGACGAAAAAGTGTCCACTGCAGGCCAAGTGGCTCGCCAGAGGCATCTTCTAAGTTGGCAGTTAAGTACCACCACTCGATGCGGTAATCCGGGTGTGCAGCGTGATCAGTTGGGAATGTAAGCAACTGGTTTGGCTCGGCATGTTGAAAGCCATCAGCCTCCTGGCCCAGCCCGGCAAAGCCTGTGTCAGCAGGCGACGTTGATTCTTCTGAACTGCAGCCGTGAAGCATCAGCGTCGCGGTGAACGCAAGTAGAAGACGGAAGTTTTGCAGTCGACTTAAACTCATTGATTTAGGCTCACTGATTGGCCTCTTCTGCTAGTAACGTGCGCGGTGAGGCACGCCAAAAGCGCAGCGCAGGCAGTGCTGCAGATAACAGCGCCACGGCAACCGCGGTCGCCAAGGTGACAGCCATTTCCCAAGGGAATAGATAGAGCGGTAGGCGCCAACCAAAGGCAGCCACATTAATGATCGCCACCAAGCCCCAGGTGATCGCGATACCCAGTGGCAGTGCCAGCAGGCCGGTGACCAATGCCGCACCCCCCAGCTGCACCAAGCTGAGCTGGGCTAGCTGTGCCCTAGGAACACCCAGCGCCCAAAGCGGTGCTAGCTGTTGGCGTCGGCTGCGTGCCTGGGCAAGAAGGCTAGCCAGCAGTGCCAGGGCCGCGACCGCTAAGGTCAGTACATTCAGGGCACGGGTGATGGTAAAGGTGCGCTCGAAAATCTCGGTGGCGATGCGCTTGATCTCGCGTTGGTCGCTAAGGGCATCGCTGCCCAGGCCAAAGCGCTCGGTAAGTGCTTCACGCAGGGCATCCACATCGGCGTTGGGATGCAGCACCACGCCCATCGAGCTAGGCGGGGCATCAAAACGCGCGGCAAGCTGGGGCGATGCCATGAGAATCTGCCCGCTGGGATTACCGTAATCAGGGTAAGTCGCGGCGATGGTCAGCGTTTCATTGGCGCCCGGCGCGCGAAGGGTTAGCTGGTCGCCGGGGGAAAGATTCTCAGCAGTAGCGAGTTGTTCGTTAATAAAAGCCGCGCCATGTTCAAAGGCTGCCCAGGCAGCGTCGCGGTCTTGCTGGGTCGTCAGGAGAGGCCAGTGAGGTGTCAAAGATTCGCCTGGCGTAATGCCATAAAGCTCGATAGGTGTGCCCAAAGTGCGACTGCCTTTGTGCGTGATGATGGACTCGAGTATGGCCTCGCTTCGCCGAGTGAGCAGGCGATCTGAGACGCCAGGGCGGTCAGCCAGCCAAGCATCAATATCAGTATATTGCTCGGCGGGAGCATTCAAATAGAGGGGGGCGACCAAGCGCTGATCCAGCCACTCTAAAAAGGTGAGACGAAAACCACCGACCATACTGCCGACCCCTAGATTGGTCGCCAGGGCGATGAGTAGGGCCATCATGGCAAGCGAGAGCTTGGGTAGCTGAAGCTGCATATCCGCCAGTGCCCAATGAACTAGCGGGCGTCGTCGGGCGAGATGTGTCAGCACTTTCAATACGAGGGCTAGCAAGGGGGGGGAGCCACAGTGCGCTGGCCAGAAGTAACGCGGCAACCAGCGCAAAGCCTGCCACTAAGCCATCGCCCGGGGGCTGAAAGCGAAGCCAAATATGCAAAGCTAGCGAAACGCCCACTGCGAAAGCGCCGCCGATACTCATCAACATTAACTGTCGACGGTAACCACTTCGCCAAGCCTGCATCTGGCCTAATTCCAGCATGTTTAAGCGCGCAGCGCGCCACAGCACGCCGCCGCCCGCCAGCAGTAGCCCGCCAAGGCTAACCGCTAGCCCGCCGACCCAGTAATGCCAGGGTAAGTTGAGCTCTCTACCAACGCCTGCGCCATACAGCGAGCCTAGGGTGGCCGCTACATCGGGCAGTAATAGGCGTGCCAGCCATACGCCGCTGGCGATGCCAGCAGCGGCACCTATCAGGCCAAGCAGGATGAGTTCTACGCCGAGCGCTAGAACCAGACTACGCCCTGAGACCCCCAGTACTCGTAGGGTACGCAGCATGCCCAAGCGTTGTTCCAAAGCCAGACCTAGCGCGGCCTGCACGATAAATAGCCCTACGACCCAAGCGAGTAGACCCAACGCGGTAAGGTTTAAGTGAAAACTTTCGGTAAGTTGGCCGGGGGTGGCGATGCGTGTGGCACGGGTGAGCGTTAATCCGGCCGGTGCCTTTGCCAGTGCCCCCGGCGCGGCCACAAGGCGTGTGATTTCTTCACCGCTTTCAAGTAGCCGTGCTGCAGCGGCGATATCCATCATTAGCGTGTCCGGCGGTAGCGCTGGCGCTGAGATGAGCGGCGGGAGTGTCTTGCCGTTCGCCAGGGTAGTGGTGGCCGTTAAGGTGTCGGGGGCTGCACGCGTTTGCCACGGCGGTGTCAGGAAGGCGGTTAACGATCCCGAGGAGTCTGCTTGGGCCAGCGGGTTATTATTAGCCAGGGTCAGCGGATCAATGCCGATCAATGTTAGCCGGGTGCCATCTTGAGTGACAACGTCACCCTCTAGCATGGGCGAAACGGGCAAGCCCGCTTGGCGTAGGGCGTGATAGTCCGCACGAGTGAGGGGAGCGCCATCGCGTCGCTCAAGCTGATCCAACTGGGTATCAAACATGGCATCGGCGCGGTCGTAGCTGTCGCGAGCCGTGGCGTTGATGGCTTGAATGCCACTCCATAGAGCGCTAGCTACCCACAGGCCGAGCAGTAGCATGGCTAATTGGCCAGGGTGACGCCGATAGTGAGCGAGCAGCGTCGCCAGCACCGTGGGCAGGGCTTTGATCATAATGCCGTGTTAATCAGTTGTCCGTGGCGTAAACGCAGGCAGCGGTCCAGCGGGGCGGCCACTTGCGGGCTGTGGGTCACGACTAGAAGAGCGCACTGGGTTTCGCGGACAAGGCTTAATAGCAGTTCAAGCACTTCACCTGCGGTGGTTTCATCCAAGTTGCCCGTCGGTTCGTCGGCTAGTAACAGCGGCGGGCGCGGGGCTAAAGCGCGGCCAATGGCCAGGCGTTGTTGTTGCCCGCCGGAAAGTTGTTCTGGGTAACGTTTTTCCAGCCCCTCTAGCCCCAGCCGTGCGATTAAATAGGCTGTCCAGTCGGTATCGTCACGGTTGGCCAGACGCGCCTGAAGGCGCAGATTGTCGATGACCGTTAGGCTGGGGACTAAGTGAAATTGCTGAAATACTAAGCCCAATTTTTCGCGGCGTAGCTTGGCGCGGTCGGGTTCGGCTAGCGTCGATACATTCTTTCCCGAGAGTGTGATGCTGCCCTGATCAGGCAGATCCAAACCGGCAGCAAGATGGAGGAGGGTGGATTTTCCACTTCCCGATTCGCCCATTAGTGCGAGGCTTTGGCCGGGTGCTAAGCGAAGGGAGACATCGTCGAGTACTTTTAGCGGGCCTTGAGGTGTCGTATAGGTTTTATGGACCTGATGAAGTTCCAGCATGGGCTGCCCTTATTGCTGAGGAAAGGCACTAATCGCAAACGCCAGACTAGTCATCAATAGGCGTAATCGGTGCGCCGCGCTCGCCATACACGGCTATGCCGCCGCGCCCTGTGCGCTTGATGAAATACATGCTTTTATCAGCCGCATCAATTAGCTCGCCTGCGCTGCCAAACCCGCCATCATTTAAACAGGCAATACCAATAGAGACGGAGACATGGATGGGAACATTGCCATCGCGACCCATTGGGATTTTTTCTAAACGCTCGCCAATTCGCTTTGCGAAAACATGGGCAGCTTTGGCGTTTTCATCAGGTAAAATGATCAAAAATTCCTCACCGCCCCAGCGGCCGGCCAAGTCACCTTCGCGAATTAACGCTTGAAGCGTCTTGCCGAATTTTTCGAGCACTTGGTCGCCCATTTGGTGCCCGTACTTATCGTTCAGTTTTTTGAAATGGTCCAGGTCAATAAATACGACTGACATGATGCGAGACTGTTGCTGACACAGGGCAAAACGCTTTTGCATCTGCTCTTCTAGCCAGGCACGGTTCGCAAGGCCTGTGAGCGTATCGGTTCGCGAGCGCTCTTCTAACTCATCTTGTCGTTGACGCAGCAAAGCGAGTTCCGCCTGTTGCATCTCAAGACGCGCATTGAGCTGTAACGTCTGCCGAAATAGCAGTTGTTGCGCCTCAGCAAGCAGCGATTCGTTATCTTGTAGCGGAGGGGCTGCCATCTGCAACATGTCAGCCAACGCCGGTAACTGCTGCTGAATATTTTCTAATAAATGCCGCAAAGAGATGGTGTGGGTGCCCCGATAGGTTTCAAATTCCCTTATCACAGTGACTAATGACTGTGCTGGGTTTGAAGAGAGCCAGGCATCGGCGATGGGGCCAGATAACTGAATACATACCATGTCCGGGGCGGCAATGTCGTATTCACCATGGCTATCACAGATACGTTGGGCGAGAGGTGTTGGAACTCCCCATTTAGCGGCAATCCAAGCACCTACTTGAGAGTGGTCACAGCCAAAAAGCCGTTGTTCTGATTCTGATAACTGCCGATGTGATAGAGCGGCTTCAGCATATAAATGACTGCTTTCTATAGGATAAGTTGCACGCAAGGCAATAATGCCAATGTCTTGAAGCAAGGCTGCCGTAAAAACAGGTCCTGCCATGTCGGCGCAGAGATGAATGGCAAGGTGTCGTGCTGCTAACGAGGCAATGATCGAGCGCATCCATACACGCTGATAATGGGTATCGACCGCCCTGTTTTGAAGTAGGCTGAAACTCATTACTGCTGCCAGTGTGGCATCTAACCCCAGGCGGGCAGCCGCTTCATGGCACGTGTGCACTTTAATGTGGGTACGCGAGAAAAAGGCACTGTTCGCAAGCGTAATGATTCGCATGGTTAAGGCTGGATCACGCTCAATGGCGTTGGCATACTCGCTAACCGAAGGGTGCTCTGTGCGTGCTATCTTCAAGACATTAATAGCGACAGAAGGTAGAGAGGGCAGATTAGGACACTTGAGGAGATCAGCTACTAAAAATGCAGGTAGTGCAGTCGCTAAGGCTAGATCTTTCGAATAGTCTTTTCCCTGAATGACCTCCATTACTCTCTCCTTGCTTTTTATTGGCTAGTTTCAGCAGCCTTCAGCCTTTCCTGGCTATTGCGTCGAAGCCGATGATGTTCGTATTCAAGCGTTCGTTTTAATTCATCATAGGTGAATCACGGACAAAATACTTATATTCGGTTCTACTGATTTTTCTTTGTCGATCCCAAAAGTACTCTAATCGGTACTGTTTTGTAAGATATCTCCTAGTTATTTGTAAGTAATTTCTTACGTAGGGGTAGGAAATTAGCTATTTTTAAGAACTTATACCTGGCTTGTTACTTTGAGTTTCTTTTTTTTACTCCCGGTTGCTTTAGATTTCTTTCAATGACAGGCACCATTTATAGAGGAAATTTCAGCCCAATTAGTTAAAGCGCAAGCAATGTGCAGTTAGCCAGCAGCACGTTTAGATATAGGTCTTTTATGTGTGACGCCGCAGTCGGTAACTTGGGTTTTGTACTAGATTTTCTCGCCAAACTATTTTAATAAGAAGGCTTGGCCTCGACGCCAGGGATTGGCTGTGTTGGCCTAGGAAACTCGCCTTTTAAGGCATCAATGCCGCTTTGTGGCTTTGCTAATGGCACTAAATCTTGCCGTGCTCTACGCCGTTCTTCTGTATCAATGCCCATTCGTTGGTCACGTTCCTCAATCAGGCCTGGTTTCGCCTCGCCGTCACGATTGAACGACCACGCAAGAGAGGGCTCTCCAAGGGGTAATGAAAGTTCATTGCCCTCACTATGCGCTGTACCCCACGTATGCCATGTTTTACCGTAGCTGTTCACCTTGCTTTTCATAAGTTCATGTTCGGCAGCTACTGGTAAGTTAGGGGCAACCAACTGGCCGGAAAGAATCTCACCGTTATGCGGATGCCAGTATTGTTTCTCTTCTTCTGGGAGTTGCTCGAAGAGTGTTTCAGAGATGATGTATTCAATACCGTTTAGCTTCGCATCATCAGTATTGCCGTCGTAAAGAGCGCACTGTAAGAAGTCTTCATTTACCTGATCACAGAAGTGATGGGCCTCAAACTGGTGCAGTGGCTCTTTTTTTAACGGGTGAAAACCGACGAGGTAAACATTAAGACGCGATGGGGGAGCGTCTGTTTGCATCATGCTTGCTCCTGCTTCTAATAGTTGAGATTTTGCACTCTCAGCTCTACCAGGAACCTCAGTAGTCGAGTGCGTCTCCCCCATGCCGGTGCAACCAGCTAGAGTAAAGATCGATGCGACAAACGTACCGTAATGAAAGCCATTAATGTTGAGCATAAAACCACCTACTATTTGGCTATATGAATCGCCCCGGATATTCTAGACACCCGTTAGGCTCTTAAAGTAACGCCTTTCATACTCAACCGGTGACAAGTTATCACTTGTGCTGTGTCGGCGCTTTGGGTTGTAAAACATTTCAATGTAATTGAAAACGTCACGTCTAGCCGCTTCGCGTGTTGAATAAATCTGTCGCTTGATTCGCTCTCGCTTGAGAAGTTGAAAGAAGCTTTCAGCAACGGCGTTGTCATGACAGTTACCACGTCGGCTCATGCTGCCTACCAAGTGATTTGCTTTCAGAAAGCTTTGCCAGTCTCCACTGCTAAACTGGCTTCCTTGATCCGAATGCACCATCACCGTTACTTGTGGCTTGCGTCGCCAGACGGCTGATAACAAAGCATCCAATACCAACTCCGTAGTCATGCGAGACTTCATCGACCAGCCAACCACTTGACGGGAAAACAGGTCGATAACTACTGATAAGTAAAGCCAGCCTTCGTAAGTGCGGATGTACGTGATGTCCGTCACCCAAGCAATATTTGGCGCTGTTACTTCAAACTGACGGTCTAAATGGTTAGGGGATACAACAGCCGGTTTTCCACCACCATAGCCGCCAGGGCGTCGTCGATAGCCCGTCTGAGAGCGTAAACCTTCCCTATTCATAAGACGCGCCACACGGTGCTTCCCGCAAGCTTCGCCAGCTTCACGCAAGTCCTGGTAGACTTTGCGATAGCCATATACACCGCCGCTTTCAAGCCAAGAGTGCTTGATCAATCCCAGCAGGCGCTCATCTTCCCGTGCTCGATTAGAGAGCGCTTTTTTACACCATGCGTAGTAACCGCTGGGGTGCACTGCCATCACCTGACACAAGCGACGTACCGAATATTGGCTCGCATGATTTTGAATAAACGCGTACCTCAGTCGGACTCCCTGGCGAAGTACGCGGTGGCCTTTTTTAATATGTCTCGCTCTTCTGATACGCGTTTGAGCTCGGCCTTCAAACGACGGTTTTCAGCTTGGAGATCATCATCCTCTTGCCGTTGTTCTACCGGCTTATCGTAGCGCTTAATCCAGTTGTATAGGCTGTGACCTGACACGCCTAGCCGCTCAGCGACCTCGGCCACGCGATGGCCGCGCTCTACCACCTGTTTGACGGCTTCGATTTTGAATTCTT
The DNA here is from genome assembly GCF_976980765.1 of Halomonas sp. NYA30. Taxonomy (NCBI): domain Bacteria; kingdom Pseudomonadati; phylum Pseudomonadota; class Gammaproteobacteria; order Oceanospirillales; family Halomonadaceae; genus Halomonas; species Halomonas sp. NYA30. Next base: position 1,678,918 of record NZ_OZ334477.1, read on the forward strand.
CAGTGTAGCGGGGATGGCTCATGGTTCCTCCTAGATACCTTTAGTATAAGGCCTGGAGGTGTCTACGAAACCTGGGGCGATTCAATAAACATATTGCAATATGTTTTTGAGGTTAGCCTGTTACCGGTGATTTTCAATTTAGTGCGCTATGTTTGACCTATGATAAATGGTGCCAACCACCGCGTGTTTGATGCAACGGGGCGCCTGCGCGGCCTAGCCGAACTGCGCGGTGTGGTGCTGGCGGTGCGGCAGTTAATACTCAGATAAGCGGCCACGTTCTAAAGGAGACGTATGCGTTCAAATGGATTAGCGGTAGATAAAGGTGGGGTGGAGCTCGGCTCCAATTTATTGTCCGGTGTCAGCCTGCCTGCAGCGGTGGTGCATGAGGCTCCGCTCGCGCACAACTTGATGTGGATGCAGCGCTTCGCAGAAGCTCACGGTGCTCACTTGGCCCCCCATGGAAAAACCACCATGACGCCCGCGCTTTTCCATCGACAGCTCCAGGCAGGTGCGTGGGGTATCACACTTGCCACTGCGCCCCAGTGTCGTGCTGCCTTTGCCAATGGCATCACCCGAATATTGATGGCGAACCAATTGGTGGGCCAGGCCAATATGGCCATTATCGCCAGTCTGATCGAGCAGGGCGCTGCGTTTTACTGTGTAGTCGATAGCCATGAGAACGTGCGCCAGCTAGGGCGCTTTTTTGCTGAACGGGGCTTGACGTTATCGGTGCTTATTGAGGTAGGCGTTGAGGGTGGCCGCTGTGGCTGTCGCAATCAGCAGCAAATTCTTTCGCTGGCAGAGGCGATTGGCAATGAGCCAGCGCTCTCCCTCGTGGGGTTAGAGGGCTATGAAGGTGTAGTTCACGGGGATAATCCCGAATCAGGTATTCGTACCTATGCTAACTACCTGGTGGATGTTGCCGTAGAGCTTGAAGCTGCTGGACGCTTTGCTGAAGAAAACCCGATTGTCACCGCGTCAGGTTCCGCCTGGTATGACGTGATTGCGGAGTCCTTTCAGGGCGCACCACTGCAGGGGAAATTTAACCCCGTGCTACGCCCAGGTTGCTACATCGTTCACGACCATGGGCTTTATCGTGAAGCGCAATCGGCCGTATTAGACCGTCGGCCGGATTTGCAACAGGGGCTTGTGCCTGCCTTGGAAGTCTTTGCCCAAGTGCAGTCGCTTCCCGAACCTGGGCTTGCGATTGTGGCGCTAGGTAAGCGTGATATCGGACATGATCAGTTGCCCATTGTCCTGCGTCGCTACCGGGAAGCTGGTACGCCAGCGCAGCCGTTATCGGTGGCTGGCTGGGAAGTGACGAAAATCATGGATCAGCACACGTTCGTGCGGCTATCTGACGATGCCCAGGACGTTCAGATCGGTGACATCGTTGCGTTTGGTGCCTCCCATCCATGCCTGACGTTTGATAAATGGCGCCAACTGCTGCTTGTCGATGACGCCTTGAACGTGAAAGAACACATGGCGACCTGCTTTTAAAAGCCTCCTCGCTCCTGCCGCTAAGCGATAGCGGCGGTCGATAAGCGTGAAATTGCCGCTGGCAGTTCGCTTGCGTGATGAATCCCCACGGCGCCCTCGGGGGTGCTTTCCTCGTTCGGGAAATGGTTGAGATGAATAACGTGCATATCTGCCGCTAGGCCGGCTTCCACTCCCACGGCCGCATCGTCAATCACAATACAGCGTTGGGGGGCAAAGCCCATGGCGGCCGCCGCTTTAAGGTAAAGCTCAGGGTCGGGTTTCCAGACATTGAGGGTATAAGCGCTAAATAAATTACCTGCAAAGTGATGACCCAGCTGGGTGCTTTCCAGGGCGCAGCGAATTTTGCGCTCTGGTCCATTAGAGACCACGGCTTTAGAGTGGCTGCTTAACTGTTCTAACGCGGCGGGCATGCCAGGTATCGCGATAAGTTCAGTGCGCATGCGCGCTTCCATACGTGTTCGCATACCCGCCTCAAGCTGGGGAAAAGCGTCTTCTTCTAAAGCCTGAAAACGGTTTTCCAGCGTTTGGACAATCGTCTGGAAACGTACCCCTCTAAATTCGTCCATATACTGCTGTGCTGAGAAGGGTAAACCGAATTCGGGAAGGATCGCGCCCATCACCTCGGCAAGCAGTATTTCGCTATCCACCAGGGTGCCGTCGCAGTCGAAGAGTAAGCAGAAAGGCGAGGTATCAGTACTCATCGGCAGGCTTCCTCATTCACTAGGCTAATTGGGCGTTCGCCCTGCAGCGCTAGGCGAATATTGTCCACCGCGCGCTGGGCCATGGCGTCGCGGGTTTCATGGGTGGCGGAGCCTATATGAGGTAGGGCAACCACATTCGGCATCTTCAGCAGTGGGGAGGAGGCGGAGAGCGGCTCCTGTTCAAAGACATCCAGCCCAGCGGCTTGGATAACGCCGTTTTCGAGGGCGTGAATCAAAGCGCTTTCATCGACGACTTTGCCTCGGGCGATATTGATAAAAATGCCCGAAGGTTTCATCAGCGCGAACTCCTGGGCACCGACCAATCGTTCGGTTTCGGCCGTGAGTGGGACCGTCACGCAGACAAAATCGGCCTCGGCTAGCAGCTCGTTGAGTTCGCGACGCTGCGCGCCTAATTCGCTTTCTAATTCAAGCTTGGGAGAGGCGTTGGAGTAAATCACTTTCATGCCAAACCCTAGGGCGCCGCGCCTGGCCACCGCCTGACCAATGCGTCCAAACCCGACCATGCCCAAGGTTTTGCCATGTACATCGCTACCAAACAGTGCAGGGCCAATACTCGCTTGCCACTTGTCGGCTTTGACCCACTCGGCTAATTCAACTACCCGGCGAGCCGTGGCCATGATCAGGGTAAAGCCGGTATCGGCGGTGGTTTCAGTGAGCACATCCGGTGTGTTGCATAGCATGATGCCGCGTTTGGTCAGTTCATCAACAGGGATGTTGTCGTAGCCAACAGAGATAGTCGCAATGACTTCCAGTTTAGGCGCTGCGTCTAACAGCTGGGGGGTAATCGCTAAGCCGGAACCGATAATGCCATGAACATTAGCCAGTAGAGCGTGATTAGCAGGATCATTCAGTGCGGTCGTTTTCGGCAGCACCTCCACCTCAAACAAGCCGCTAAGCTCGGCTAACTGAGCGTCGCTGAGTCGTCCTTGAACCGCTAGTTGTTTTTTCATTGTTGTCTCCTGGTTATAAAGCGCTTAACAAAGCATAACGGGGCGAATTAAGCAGTGGGTTGATCGGTTTCAAGCGCTTGAAGTTGCTGGCGGTTAGGTAGGCCTTCCATATCGCCAACCACCTGAATGGCTTGAGCACCAATGAGGTTGCCCCGTTGGGCTGCTTGACGTGCCGAGCAACCGTCAAGCAGGGCGCTGATCACGCCGACAGCGAAACCATCGCCAGCACCTACGGTATCCACAACGTCTGCTACGTGGCAACCGTCTACCGTAAAGCTCTCTTCCTGCCCACCTAGGTTGCCGCGATAATAACTACCTTCCGGCCCCAGCTTGATGATCACCGCCGAGGCGCCTTGATCCAGATAGTAGCCTGCTACGTCGTAAGGCGTCTTCTGCCCAGTGAGAAGTTGGCCCTCTGAAAGCCCAGGTAATACCCAGTCGGAGAGCATGGCAAGGGCATTGAGCGTCTCGCGCATGTCAGCTTCACTGGCCCACAGGCTGGGACGTAGATTGGGGTCAAAAGAAATACTGGCACCCTTAGCTCGGGCTTCTTTAAGCGTATGGTGAGCGAGTTCACGGGCAGAGGCGGAGAGGGCGGGAGGAATGCCCGTTGCATGTACATGGCGCAGGGCGCCGAAGTCAATATCGCTAGCGTCTTGTGGGGATAGGTGGCTGGCCGCGCTGCCGCGACGAAAATACTCCACTTTTGGGTCTGCGCCGCCAAGTGCGCGCTCTTTAAACAGTAACCCAGTAGGGTGCTGTGTATCTGTATGAAGGTGACGGCAATCCAGCCCTTCGTTTTCTAACGTATTGCGAATAAAGTCGCCAAAGCTGTCACTGCCCACACGGCTTAACCAGCCGACATGAAACCCTAAACGCGCCAGGCCAATCGCCACATTGGTATCTGCGCCTGCAATCCGGCGCTGAAAATGCTCAACGTCGGAAAGCTTGCCGGGGGAGTCTGCCACGAACATCGTCATGGCTTCGCCAAAAGTGAGGACTTCTGGTGGGTTAGTAAAGGAGTGGGACATATGGTTAGTCATCTCTTGATGTTGTTGGTCGTCGGTTAATGGGAACGATACCATTTATGCTGCTTTTATAAAGCTTGGGCGATCATAAAATGCTAACGCCGGGTGGAGCCTCTTGCGATTAGGGTAGGTGCAAAACTCAATGTTGTCGGCTGCGGCGATGTTTGCGGTGCAATTCTATGCCTCAAGCAGTGAAGCGCCGTTTTCCCGATAGCATCGGTTGGCTGGGCAAGCGTGGTTATGCCAGGAGGCACTAGGTCGCACCAGTCGAGTTCATCAATGCCCATTAATCCGACTTGACCAAGCGGTAGGCCTAGCTGCTGGAAAAGGCGCGTTATCGTCAAGGTCACATTGCCGTTGCCACACAGTACGGCGCAGGCGTGTTGAGGATGGACGGTTAAAAAATGGCTTAGCGCCTGGCGCGTGTTGGTGTCACCTGTTAACAGTAGCGTTGCATGGCTTAACGCACGCTGTTGGGCACGCTGGTTAAAGCAGGCCAGCCGCCGTTGCCGTGTGCTTGACTGTTCAGGGGCTTCGCTGACATACAACACGGCTTGGTAACCCTGGGCAGAAAGGTGATCAAGTGCGCTATCAATCGCTAGCGGATTATCAAGCCCTACTACTTCTGCATCCACATTGCTGACTTCGCGGTCTAGCAGCACGACTGGCGTTCCATGGCTGATGAAAGCCTGTAGTTGAGTTTCGGGGCTGCCGGTGGCATTAACCACCAAGCCTGCCACCTGATACGCACCCAGAAGGTCTAAATGCTGGCGTTCCTGCTCAGAATCGTTGTCGGTATTGCATACCAATAATGAGTAGCCGTACTGACGGCATGCTTGTTCGACACCGTGGGTAATCGCCACGGAAAAAGGGTTGCGGATATCCGCTACCAGCATTCCGATGAGTTTGGAGCGCCCACCCTTCAATCCACGCGCCATTTGGTTGGGCTGGTAATCTAAAGTGCTTGCTGCCTGGGCAATGCGGTCCTGAAGAGTGGGCGATAGACGTTCCCGTTCATCGCCAAAATAGCGCGAAACGCTGGTTTTTGAAGCACCGGCTAAACGAGCGACTTCAAGAATGGTAGAACGCCGACCTGCAGATGACATAATGGACTTCATGAAATGGTAACGGTTCCATTTTGATTATACTTAACATCAAAAGCAACGGTACCTAGTCAATTAGGCGTGATTAACCATATGAATATCGTACTCGGAGGGATTCACCGTGCCCTCCAGTCGACCAATTTGGGTGAAATCATTGTTCTCAAGGACGGTATCAATAGACGTATCTTTGAAAGATAAATTTTTAATAACGTTTACTTTGCAGGGCATACCCTTAGCGTCAACGTCCATAATCCAGGCTAGGAAACCGTTTGAGAATTTAGCCAAGCTGCCGATGGGGTAAAGGCCAAAGTGTTGGATATACTCCACAAGTAATGATTTCTCATAAAGACTAGCAAGGTCATTAACCCAGCGATAGGCATCAAGCGGTTGTCGTGGCTGTTGACTGTTTCGCTCATGGGTCAATTTGTTGATAATTTTTATGACACTGATTAAACGCACCCGCTCTGACAATACATCTGCGGTTTTACCGTCCGGATAGCCACTGCCATCCAGGCGCTCATTAGCATTTAAAATAATGTCACGGCAGGTAGGGCTGGGCGTCCACCCAAGGCTTGAGAGCTTATGATCCAGTGCTTGCACGTGGCTTTTAAGTATTTCCGTTTGTGACGGTGAAATATGCATTTTAAGGGAGGGCAGTTTCTCACTAATCAGTAGTGGCTTGCCCATGGTGTGCAGAAGGGCGCCAGCTACTGCTTCTCGTGTCTGCGAGTTGTGTGGGTCACGACTGATTAATATCATCGCTAGTTGACTCGCCACCTGTACGGCATGGCGTACCCACTCAGGCTCGTTATGCAAAAATGCGAGCGCGTACTTCACTACTTTCTGATCTTGGTTAACCATGTATAGGAGGCTATCAACACACTCATATAGGCTCTCTTCGGGCAGCAAATTTTTGCTTTTAATAAACATTAATATGACTTGTAGCTGATGAGCGATTTCCTGAATGCCTCGCAGTAACGGAGATTTTTGAGTGTTTTGGATTTGCTCCCGCTCTTCTTTGTACTGTAACTTCTTCTCTTTAGCATCGGCTATAAAAAGCCGTGACTTCACCCGTGAGGCATTGTCTTGCAGGCCAGAGCGAAAAGCGGCTTCGAACTCAGACTCCGATACATAATGGAAAAGTGTCTCGGTCATAGTGGCTGACATGTTAATAAACTCAATACCAATGGCCGCATAACCATGGCTACCAAAAGGACGCATATGGCGGATACGCCCCTCGGCCGTAAATGTATCGCTATTGGGGAACTCAAGGGTCACGCCTGGGAGTATCTGATTGACGGTGAGTGCCATGCTATCTTCAAGACTGACATATACCAGACAGCCCCCCACCGATAAATTGCGTACCTTGCCTTCCAGATAAAGCTCATGCAAAAAAACATTAAGGTGCGCGCGGGCCTGCATGCCAAGAATGAAAGGGACACGTAGAGCGCCGCGATTGTCGGAGGCAAAAATCGAATTGGGGAGTTGGCACTCCAAGTGATAAGTGCAGGTATCAATTTTGGTCACGTGAGCAGGCACATGCTCAATATTATAGATTTGCTCCTCTTCTCCGGTGCCGTGCCGAAGCGTTTCAATGTCAAAGCAAATGGTATCGTTTTTTAAGTAAGGAGATAGGGAGTTGCCAGAATAAGTTATTTCTAATGTTATTTTTCCGCCGTCCAGATCTGTTTTTATAGCGGTTGCTTCAATAGCGTAAGCCGCTTCTTTAGAAAATATGGAGATAGAGTGGTCTTTGTGAAGTAGCGACTTTAGTATTTGGCTTGTGGCGTTTGGTATTGCTGTATGTATGGACATGTCATATTCACCATATTTGTTTTTTAGTTAGCTATTGTCTTGGTGATGACTTTTATAAATTAGCATTATTATAGTAGCGCTAACCTCCTTGACCTCCAGAAATGCCTGTTGATGAGTTGATTAGTCATCATTTAACGCCTATTTGCAAATCTATTCATGTTTATTTTTGTTATGTAGGATGGTTTTTTGATAGCTTTTTGCTATAAGAAGCGGTGTTAGGTATGCCGTTCGGCTGAGCAGGACGAATCAGGTAAACTGCGCCTTTCCTCGCAAAAGCGATGCCCACGGTATGCACCCAAACGATGTACCAAAAAGCTATGACCTAACAGAGGCTGGCGATCGCTATTTCGATGGCTTGGCCGATAAGTTCTCCCGTTCGCTCTATCAGGCGCCCCGTGGCGAGTTGCGCTTAGCGATGCTTGACTATTTATTGCCGCAAATGTTGCTTTTAAACGAGCAGAACGTCCTCGACGTGGGCGGTGGTCTGGGCCAACAAACGGCGTGGTTTGCCAAGCGTGGGCATAAGGTAACCATGGCGGAGCCTTCGAAAGACATGCTCAGTTATGCCCAACAGTGGCATCACGATGACCCGACGCTACCTCCCTCCTCCATTACTTACCAACAAGCATCCCTGCAGGACCTGCCCCAGCAGGCACCGGGGGCTTGGTCGCTGATTACTTGCCACGCAGTGTTGGAGTGGCTGGGTGACCCGCAAGCAGCCCTGGCTACCTTAAGTGATCTGCTGGCGCCTGGTGGCCAGCTTAGCTTGATGGTGTTTAATCGTGACGCGCTGCGTTTCTCTAATGTGGTTAAAGGCAATCTTGAGAAGGCGTTGAGTGACCGATTGGAGGGGAAAGGAAAACGGCAACGTTTAACGCCCATTTCGCCGATAACGCACAACGACATTGCCCAGTGGAGCGCAGCAAACGGACTGAAAATAGATGCCGTCGCTGGCATCCGGGTGTTTCAAGATTACTTACGCCATCCCCCCGCAACGCCTGCAGAAAAAGAAACGCTACTGGCGCTGGAGAAACAGTACTGTCGCCAAGACCCGCACTGGCGATTGGGTCGTTACCTACTGTACACATTAACGAAACCGGAGAGCCCTGAATGAGTGCCCAAGCCCCTGCGTGTCAGTTATTAGAGCGCCAAAGAGATAAGTACGCAGCGCTATGGGTCGTAGGCCCGCCTGTGGATAGCTGGCTTATTGACCAGTCAGCGGGCGTGTTGAGCGGTGATTTTGCGGTGCTAAATGAGTGGAAGGCAAAGGGCAAGCAAGCCCGGACACCTTTTGACTTGGCCCCGGGAGAGCCATTAGGGAAAGAAGTGGTGCTGTTTTGGCCAAAAGCCCATCAGTTAGGTATCTGGTGGCTGAAGTGGTTATGTGAACAGCTACCTAGCGGCACCCCGTTAGAGATTGTGGGGGAGCATCAGGGGGGTATCAAGCGCGTGCCCAAGATGCTGGATGAGCTGGGAATGACGTGGGACAAGCGCGATAACGCGCGTCGCTGTTCACTCTTTGCCACCCATACCATTGCGTTAAATTCAGCTAGTGATAGCGCTTGGCAAAACATTGAAGCGCTGGGTTTAACGTTGGCCAGCCATCCCGGTGTCTTTGGCCATGGCAAAGTCGATGAAGGAACGCTGTTAATGTTGGCCAGCATTGAGGATAGCTTGCCGAAAAAACCGCTCAAAGTACTGGATATGGGCTGTGGCGACGGTATTGTCAGCGCTTGGTTGGCCCAGCGAGGTCATCTGGTGACCGCCGTAGACGTTAGCGCCTTTGCAATAGAAGCCTGTAAGCGCACTTTAACTGCGAATGGTTTAGAGGGGCGCGTGCTGTGTAGTGATGTGTTCAGCGCACTTGAGGGCGAACAGTTCGACTGGATTGTCAGCAATCCCCCCTTCCATAAAGAGCGTGATATCAGCTATGGCCCCAGCCAGCGCTTAATTAGCCAAGCGTCTGAACATTTAAGCTCCGGAGGGCGCCTAGTGATTGTGGCGAATGGTTTTCTGCCTTATCCCGATCACTTACAACGCGCTTTTCAAGATTTTCATATCTTGGCGGATAATCGCCGCTTCAAGGTATACGGTGCAAAGCAACTAAGTCGCTAGCCTCAGCCGCCACCAGCTTCGACTAAAAATGAGATTTCATAAGCCGCTATTTGGCCCTAGGTACGCTTGCCAGGGCCAAAGTTGCTCGTCCATACTCGATTTATTGGTCAAGCTATCATACAGTCAGATGTTCCGACTCTAGGCATGTGCCTACCATTCTGGGTCATGCCGCTACCAGGGATGTGCCACATGATGCGACTCAACAACAAAAATGCACTGGTCACCGCCGCTGCGAATGGCATTGGACGCGCTACCGCCGAACGCTTTGTAGCTGAAGGCGCGCGCGTATTTGCAGTAGATATCGATATTGCCACGCTAGAAGGTGTGGAGGGCGTTGATGCCTACTGTCTGGATGTAACGGACAGCAAAGCGATTCATGAACTGGCTAGCTCACTGCCTAATCTGGACATACTCTTCAACTGTGCGGGCATGGTGGCCGGTGGCTCCGTACTCGAGTGTGATGAGGCTACCTGGCAGCGCTCGCTGGATTTAAATGTCACTTCCATGTTTCATACCTTGCAGGCTTTTTTGCCAGGCATGTTGGCAAACGGCGGTGGCAGCGTTATCAATATGGCTTCTTTGGCATCCAGTGTTAAAGGGGTGGCGAACCGCTGCGCTTACGGTGCTTCCAAAGCCGCCGTCATCGGGCTCACCAAATCAGTCGCCGCCGATTTCATGACCCAAGGTATTCGCTGCAATGCCATCTGCCCAGGCACTGTCGACTCGCCCTCGTTAAAGCAGCGTATTGCAGAGCAGGCGAGTAAAGAGGGGCGCAGCGATGCTGATGTTCTGGCCTCCTTTATTGCGCGCCAGCCAATGGGCAGGCTGGGGCGGGTGGAGGAAGTTGCAGCGCTAGCCACTTTCCTGGCCAGCGATGAAGCAGCGTTTATTACAGGCACCACACAACTGATTGATGGCGGCTGGGCAAACTGATCATTTAATAAGGTATAACACTATGAAACTTTTACGTTTTGGAGCGTCTGGTCAGGAAAAGCCGGGCATCCTCGATAGCCAGGGAAAGGTGCGTGATCTTTCGGGCGTCATTGACGATATCGCCGGTGACCTGTTGAGCGATGAAGCGCTGCAGACACTGCGTGATACGGATCTTTCTGCCCTGCCTGAGGTAGCGGCGGATGTGCGTCTAGGGCCCTGTGTGGGTCGGGTCGGCAAGTTTATCTGTATTGGCCTCAACTACTCCGACCACGCGGCAGAAACCGGCGCCGAGGTGCCGCCAGAGCCCGTGATTTTTAACAAATGGACCAGCGCCATCTGTGGCCCCAATGACGATGTTGAAATACCTCGCGACTCGAAGAAGACCGATTGGGAGGTTGAGCTTGGCGTGGTTATCGGCAAAGGCGGTCGTTATATCGATGAAGCCGATGCTATGTCCCATGTGGCTGGCTACTGTGTGGTCAACGACGTGTCTGAGCGTGAGTTCCAGCTGGAGCGGAGTGGTACCTGGGACAAGGGCAAAGGTTGCGATACGTTTGGCCCCTTGGGGCCCTGGCTGGTCACGCGCGATGAGGTGGCTGACCCTCATCAATTGAGCATGTGGCTGGAAGTGGACGGCAAGCGTTACCAGGATGGCAGTACGCGCACCATGGTGTATCAAGTGCCTTTTCTGATCAGTTACTTGAGTCGTTTCATGAGCCTGCAGCCAGGTGATGTGATTTCAACGGGAACGCCACCAGGTGTAGGAATGGGCCAGAAGCCCCCGGTTTACCTACGCGACGGGCAGCAAATGCGCTTAGGTATCGAAGGCTTGGGTGAGCAGCAGCAGCGCGTCGTACAAGCCTGAACGCGACGAGGCGGTGGTATGCTCACCAAAAGCCACGATCGCTAATATTCACCGCTTCCTCAAACTTGCCACAATCAGCCGCCCACGAATTGACCTTTAAGGTCTATGATGCAAATAAGTAGTCGTTAATTTAACGGCAGTTTGTGGGAGTGGCTGAAATGGCGGGCAGTATTCGAAATACGGCGGTACTGGCAAGTGCCGTTTTGCTTGGTGGGTTGTTAGCGATAGGGCTGGTTGTCGGCGGCAGCTATATCAAGGGGGCTGCCGAAGTGTGGCAGCAGTCGTCCCGCAGCGTGACGGTGCGCGGCTTGTCAGAGCGCGAAGTGCCAGCAGATTTAGTGCTTTGGCCGTTCAACTACAGTGTCAGCGCCAACACCTTGAGTGACCTGGAGCAGCAGCTATCCGATGACGAGCAGTCGATTCGCGCTTTCCTTCAGGCCCAGGGATTTGCGCCGGAGCATGTCAGTTCCACTCCGCCGCGAATTACCGATCAGTTTAGCAATCAATATAGCGGCCAGCGCCCAGACGAGCGTTACCGGGCTGAAGCAACGCTATTACTGCGCTCACCTGATGTCGAGGGCGTGATTGAGGCGATCCCTAGCGCTACTTCGCTGGTGCGTGAAGGCGTGCTGCTTTCACCCAGCTATGAATACCGTACGGAATTCCTGTTTACCGGCCTGGATGCGATCAAACCCGAAATGATTGCAGCGGCAACGGCGGATGCGCGCAACGCCGCACAGCAGTTTGCTGAAGATTCCGGTAGCCAAGTGGGGCAGATTCGTCAGGCCACTCAAGGCTACTTTTCCATTGAAGATCTGGATAGCTATACGCCACAAACCAAACGCGTCCGCGTCGTCACCACGGTGGACTATTCTTTACAGGACTAGTCTTTGCAAGATTAGGCTTAGGAACGCGCCAAGGGAAGGGCGGTCAGCCCGTGTAGTCTAGGGCGGTGATGGTATAAAACATCTCACCATTGGGGGTGAGTACCTTCGCCTCATCGCCTATCTGCTTGCTCAGCAGGGCCTTGGCCATGGGGGCATCGATACTGATCCAGCGTTTTTTAGTGTCGATTTCATCGTGGCCAACAATTCTGAGATGTACCTGCTCGCCGTTTTCATCTTCCAGGCTCACATAGGCGCCGAAAAATACCTTGCTAGTATCGGCAGGCAGCCGATCGACAATTTGCAGTTCGTCTAAACGTTTTGTCAGGTAGGTAATCCGGGCAATAACGCGGTTTAACTCTTTCTTGTTGTAAGTGTAATCTGCGTTTTCACTGCGATCGCCCTGAGCGGCGGCTTCGCCGACTTTCTCTGATAGGGCCGGGCGTTTAACCCGTGAAAGATGATCCAGTATAGCGCGCAGACGTGACGCCCCTTCCGGGGTGATCAGGTTGCTCTTAGGGGCTTGACGCGGATCTTTGGCTGGATCGCGCCAGCGGGTCATGTTGCGGCCTTTCATTACCTGTTCCCCTTCGTGTTTCGAGCTACCTACTTTACGTTAATTGCGCGAAGCATACCAAGCAACATGCCACTGGCGAATCATTCAAACGTTCGTTACATTATGTGAGAGGCCCACCATTGGTGGGGCTACGCTGGACAATAATAATTCAGGAGCATGTATGCGAACTCTCTCTTTTTTACCCATGTCTTTACCACGTTCCCTGATCGCCGCCGCGATGGGCACCGCGCTGGTGCTGTCACCGTTGACCGCGACCGCCTTCGAAGGCGAGCTGTTTTCACTGAAAAATCGCTGGGAGCATACCGTGACAGAAATGCCTGCCAATGAGCGGGAAAATACGTTGAAAGCGTTGGCAGGCGAAGTGGAACAATTGGCTGAACAGCACAAAGATGAAGCAGATGTACTTGTCTGGCAGGGCATTATTTTGGCCTCCTATGCCCGGGAAAGGGGTGGCTTGGGTGCGTTGGGAACTGCAGGTGATGCGCGCGATGCGCTAGAGGAAGCGATTGGAATCGATCCGCAAGGGTTGAGCGGTTCGGCCTACGTCACGCTAGGCGCGCTTTACGACCGGGCGCCGGGTCGGCCACTCGGGTTCGGTAATAGTGAGACGGCTGAACGCATGTTTCAGCGTGCCCTGGAAATCCGCCCGGACGGTATCGATGTTAACTACTACTATGCCGCTTTCTTGAAAGAAGAGGGCAATGAGCAGGCAGCGCGTGAGCACGCCCAGCGGGCGGTTAACGGCACTGCTCGCGAGAACCGGCAAGTCTCGGATGAAGCGCTGCGTCGAGATGCCGAGACGCTGCTCAATCAGCTTTAATCCGCTAACTGGATTGGCATTCCCGGTGGCAAGCACTGATAATAGAGCGATTGTCACCACCGGGAGTGCCCCATGGCGTCTAGCCCTAAAAACGCTGAGTTTGGAAGTTCTCCATCTCAAGAGGCCCCTTTTCGAAGCACATCGCTTAGCGTTCCGCAGTTAAAGCGCGGTGATGTTGAGCTGCTCAAGCGTGAGGCGTTGCATCAGGGGTTTTTCCGCCTGGAAGGCCTAGAGCTTCGTCACCGCCTATTCGAAGGTGGCTGGAGCGAACCAATACGCCGAGAAGTACACAGCCGTTTTGATGCAGTGGGTGTGCTGCTTTACGACCCCGCCCGCGATTTAGTGGTGTTGATTGAGCAGTTTCGCGCAGGCGCCATCGATGATGCCGTGTCTCCCTGGAAGCTCGAACTGGTGGCGGGCTTGGTGGAAGATGGCGAGTCGCTGGAAGACGTGGCCCGCCGTGAAGCGTGGGAGGAAGCGGGTTGTAAAGTGGCCGAACTGACCAAATTACATACTTATTATCCAAGCCCTGGCGCCTGCAACGAGCAAGTGACCCTATTTTGTGGTTTGGTGGATTGCCAAGGGCTAGGCGGGATTCATGGCTTAGACGAAGAGCATGAGGACATTCGGGTGCATGTCATGCCGTTTGCCAATGCCTGGGAACTCTTGACGCAAGGACGACTCGACAACGCCATGTGTCTGATTGGGCTACATTGGCTTAATAGCCAACGAGCCTCACTTCGCGCCGTTTCACAGCGGCGATGACACAAAGCGAAACAAACGAGGAGTGAATATGGCGAGAACGGCCTATGTCACCGATTTAAAATCGCTCCAAGGGGAGTGCAGCGCCAATTATTTGCGTTTGGTGCGCCTGGTGGGCGATATGGAGGCCGGCCAGCGCCGTGATATTGCCCTGCGCGGTGATAAACAGCATTTCGGTGACCTGCACCTCTATATTCAAGAGCAGGCGCCTTATACCACCATGGTGAATGTTTCCCAGACTGGCCCGCTAGACACCGTTATCGAGGGGCCGCGCATGCGTGTGCATCTCTATCACGATGTCCGCATGGCGGAAGTGACCGACTTTCAGCGCGAGCGCCATTTTAGCGGCCGTTATCGATACCCGAACGCCCGCATGCATCAACCGGATGAAAAGCTCCAGCTCAACCGCTTCTTGGGCGAGTGGTTGGCTCACGGCCTTGCCCACGGCCACACCATTGACGTGCCGGAGATGCCCTGATGCGTGTGGTTCAGATTACCGACGCTCATCTCTATGCAGACACCGAGGCTCGCTCCCGCGCAGGTATTCCCTGGCGGCAGTTTCAGCAGGTAATCAGTGCCGTTGTGGCTGAGCAACCTGATATCGTGCTGTTTACGGGTGATGTCAGTCAGGATGAGTCCACTGCTTCTTACGCCTTGGCGGTGCAGGCGATGGAGCAGCTGCCTTGCCCTTGGTACTGGCTGCCAGGTAATCACGATCAGCCCGAGTTCATGGCTGTCGAGCGTCCGCTGGTGGATAAAGTCGACTTGAATGCCTGGCACATCCTGCTGCTCAATACCCAGGTAGAGGGCAAGCCTTACGGTGAACTCGGGAGTGAGCAGCTTGCTGCGCTGGCGGAACGTTTGCAGGCTGACACTCGGCCAACCTTGATTGCCATGCACCACCCGCCGGTGAATGTGGGGGCAGTGTGGATGGATGCCATTGGCCTTCAGGATCGTGATGCTTTTTGGGAGCTGCTAAGCAAGCATGCGCACGTTCACATCATCCTGTTTGGCCATGTACATCAAGCCTACGCCGAACACCGCAGCGTGGGTGAGACCACTATTGACGTTTACGGTTGCCCAGCCATGGCGGATCAGTTCCTGCCCGGTGCCGAGCACTTCGCTATTGATGAAGCATCCCGCCCTGGCTACCGCGTTATCGATTTACAGTGGAGTGAGCGCCTAGGCAGCGAGTGGCAGAGCTGGATTGAGCGTATTGATTGACAGATCGGTTCCCTTACTTAGTCTTCGTTAGGTGATTAAGGAATAAAAAGATAGTTATTAATTCTTTTGGGTTATTATCGTCTCGGCGTTACCCTACCCGCATTCGAACATAAAATACTTCTAGCTTGTGTAACGAGCTTGTTCTTGCGAGGTAAGGGGCTATGACCCAATTGTCTACACTGTCTTTAAAGGAAGGGTCTTCAAAGGAACGGTCTTCAAAAGAGCAGTCTTCAAAGGCAAGTTCTTCAGAGACGCGATCTTCAGCGCCACAGCAGGAGGCTTTTAGTGCTCCTGATGCCGCGCGCTTGACCCACCTCAAGCAATTAGAAGCCGAATCTATTCATATTATCCGTGAAGTCGCCGCTGAGTTCTCCAACCCAGTGATGATGTACTCCATAGGTAAAGACTCGTCGGTCATGCTGCATCTAGCGCGTAAAGCCTTTTATCCAGGTACACCGCCATTCCCGCTGATGCATGTAGATACAACCTGGAAATTTCGCGAAATGATCGAGTTTCGTAACCGCATGGCAGAAGAAGCGGGTATGGAGCTAATCGTGCATACCAACGAAGAGGGGCGGGCGGCCAATATCAACCCGTTCGATCACGGTAGTGCCAAATACACCGATATCATGAAAACCCAGGCGCTCAAGCAGGCGCTGGATAAATACGGTTTTGATGCAGCCTTTGGTGGCGCCCGCCGCGATGAAGAAGCCTCGCGTGCCAAAGAGCGCGTTTACTCGTTTCGCGATAAATACCACCGCTGGGATCCCAAGAATCAGCGCCCAGAGCTTTGGAACGTGTATAACGCCAAGGTCAATAAAGGCGAATCAATCCGCGTATTCCCGCTCTCCAATTGGACTGAGCTGGATATCTGGCAGTATATCTATCTGGAATCGATCCCCATTGTTCCTCTTTACTACTCTGCCAAGCGCCCGGTAGTCGAGCGCGACGGTATGCAGATTATGGTCGATGACGACCGCTTGCCTTTAGCGCCTGGTGAAGTGCCGGAAGAGAAGTCGGTGCGGTTTAGAACGCTAGGCTGCTACCCGCTGACCGGCGCTGTGGAATCGGAAGCTGCGACGCTTCCGGAAATTATTCAAGAGATGCTGCTGACTCGAACCAGTGAGCGAAGTGGTCGTGCCATTGACCGCGATCAAGTAGGTTCGATGGAGAAGAAAAAGCGCGAGGGGTACTTCTAATGTCTCATCAATCCAATTTAATCGCTGATAATATCGAGCAGTACCTACACGAGCATGAAAACAAAGATCTACTGCGCTTTATTACTTGCGGCAGCGTGGACGACGGAAAATCGACGCTAATCGGTCGCATGCTCCATGACTCAAAAATGATCTTTGAAGATCAGCTAGCGGCGATCACTCAGGCCTCTAAAACCAGCGGTACTACCGGTGATACCGTTGATTTGGCGCTATTAGTGGATGGCTTGCAGTCAGAGCGCGAGCAGGGTATCACCATCGATGTGGCGTACCGCTTTTTCTCTACCGATAAGCGCAAGTTTATTATTGCCGATACGCCTGGGCACGAGCAGTACACGCGCAACATGGCCACCGGTGCTTCCACCGCCAGCCTGGCGATTATTCTGATCGATGCCCGCTACGGGGTACAGACTCAGACCCGGCGCCATAGCTTTATCGCCGATCTGCTGGGTATTCAGCATCTGGTGATTGCGGTTAACAAGATGGATCTGGTGGGATTCTCCGAGCAGCGTTTTAATGAAATTGTTGCAGAATACCGTGCCTTTGCTGAGAACCTGCAAGCGCCGGATATTCGCTTTGTGCCAATGTCGGCGCTCAACGGCGACAACGTAGTGAATCGCAGCGAACAAACACCCTGGTATTTTACCAACAATTACCAAGGGGAAACGCTGATCGAGCTATTAGAGAGTGTCGAGATCACACGCGATCAGAACCTCAGCGATCTGCGTTTACCGGTTCAGTACGTTAACCGGCCCAATCTCGATTTTCGTGGCTACTGCGGCACCCTGGCTGCAGGTGTCATTCGCCCTGGGCAGGCGGTCAAGGTGTTACCTTCGGGCAAAACCTCTACCGTGGCGCGGGTCGTTACCTACGATGGTGATCTTGCCGCCGCTTATCCAGGCCAAGCAATTACTGTGACCTTGGAAGACGAAATCGATATCTCCCGCGGTGATTGGCTGGTGGCAGCGGATAGCGAATTGCCGCTTTCCAATACTTTCAAAGCCGATATTGTCTGGATGCATGAAGAGGTGTTAACGCCAGGCAAGCTTTATGATTTTAAGTTGGCGACGCGCGATCTTTCCGGGCAGGTAAGCGCCATTGATTACCAAATCGATGTCAATACGCTGGAAAAGCATATGACGCATTCGCTGGGCCTTAATGCGATTGCTCGCTGTGATGTGGAATTGACCGCGGCCATTCCGGTGGATAATTATCGCACCAGTCCTGGCACCGGCAGCTTTATCATCATTGATCGTCTGACCAATGTCACCGTAGGCGCCGGGATGATTCGTGGCACGGCAAGTGAGGTAGGCATTGCCACGCAGTCAACCGATTGGGCCGCCTTTGAACGCGAACTGAATGCGCTGGTGCGTAAGCATTTTCCCCATTGGGAAGCCAAAGATATCAGCGGCTTATTCAACCGCTAAAAAGCTTTGACACACCAGCACAGCGCCAAACACAACGGCCCGCTTTAAAAGCGGGCCGTTGTGTTTGGATGAGTTTAAATATTACTCAGCGTTAGGGAAAAACAGCTGCTGGCCGTCTACCTCAAAATCCGCAATCGCTTGCTGACCCTCTTCAGAGACCAACCACTCGTGCCACTGAGCCGCAAGATCGTGTTTCAGATCTGGGTGGCGCTCTTCAGAAAGCAGTAGGCTGCCGTACTGGTTAAACAGCGCTTCGTCGCCTTCAAACAGCAGCGTCAAATCCTGAGGATTTTCAAACGCGACCCAGGTGGCACGGTCGGTAAACGTATAGGCATCCATACCCGCCGCGGTGTTCAGTGTCGGCCCCATGCCGCTGCCCAGCTCACGATACCACTCGCCCTCAGCCGTCACTCCCGCATCTTCCCACAAACGCAGCTCAGCGCGGTTAGTGCCGCTGTCATCGCCGCGCGAAGCAAACGGGGACTCGCTTTCCGCTATGCGCTGCATGGCCTCAATGACGTTTTCACTGTCACTGATGCCCGCCGGGTCATCACTCGGCCCAACGATAACGAAGTCGTTGTACATCACGTTCAGGCGTTCAGTGGCATAGCCCTCCGCCACAAACTTCTCTTCACCCGCAGTGTCATGCACTAAAAGACTATCGGCATCGCCACGGCGACCGATTTCAAACGCCTGGCCGGTGCCGACAGCCACCACACGAACCTCGATGCCCGTTTCTTCGGTGAAGGTGGGGATGATCGCGTCGAACAAACCTGAATTTTCAGTGGAGGTGGTGGAAGCCAGGGTGATGTAATCATCGGCCGCCATCAGCGTGCCGCTAAAGGTCATACCCAGGGCGCCTGCCGTTATCAATGCGGTGGATTTCTTCATTTTATTGCTCCTTGCTCATTTTTGATTAGTCACAGAGTTCATGCTTTTCAGGGTTACCAAACCAGCTCACCCCGAATAAATGCCCCTGCCTCGGGTGAAGAGGGGGCAGTAAAAAAATCATTGGCTGGGGTATGTTCGAGTAATTCGCCGTTATGTAAAAAAAGCACATCGTTGGCTAAGCGACGCGCTTGATGTAAATCATGGGTAGTCATCACGATACGGGTACCGCTGTGATGGAACTCAAGCACCGCATCTTCCACTGCTTTGATGGCAGCGGGGTCTAGCGCGGAGGTAGGCTCGTCTAGAAACAGCACTTGGGGATTGAGCAGCCATGCTCGCGCCAGCGCCAAGCGCTGCTGCTCGCCGCCGGAAAGTACCCGCGCCGGGCGTCTGGCTAAATGGGCTAAGCCAAACTTCTCAAGTGCACTCATTGCCTGCGCTTTACGAGATAGTCCTTTTAGCTCGGGGCGCGGCGTTTTGTTGATGGCTAGCACAAAGGTGAGATTGTCCAGCGCTGAGCGACGCAACAGCACCGGGCGCTGAAACACCATGGCTTGTGGAGGTGGCTCGCCTTGCCAACGAACCGTGCCGTTAGTAGGCGTTAACAGGCCGTGGGCTAAGCGCATGAGTAGGCTTTTTCCCGCGCCGTTAGGGCCCATAATTAGCGTTCGCTGGCAGCCTGCCAAACGCAGGGTGGTTGGCTTGAGCAGCGTGTGACCACGATGAATAAAACTCACACTATCGAGTTCCAGTGCCGCGACGGGAGGAGTGTGGTGTGCATTCATCCCAACCGCCTTTTCGCCGTTTCGCCGATGACATGGGCAATTGCGTTAATCATGGTGACTAGAGTGAGCAGAATAATCCCCAAACCCAACGCCATGGGCAGGTTGCCCTTGCTGGTTTCCAGCACGATGCTGGTAGTCATTACACGCGTAACGCCATCGATATTGCCACCCACGATCATTACCGCGCCTACTTCCGCACTGGCGCGGCCAAAGCCAGCTAAGATCACCGTCAATAGCGCAAAGCGGGCATCCCACAACAGGGTAGGGATCATGCGGCTGCGTGTTAGACCCAAGGAGTTCAACTGTTCGGCATACTCGCCATGCAGTGCCTCGACTTGTTGGCGAGTAAGAGCGGCGATAATCGGCAGTACCAGAATCACTTGAGCGATGACCATCGCCGTGGGGGTAAACAGCAATCCCCATTCACCCAGCGGCCCTGCGCGTGAAAGCAGCAAATAAACGCACAACCCCGCAACCACTGGCGGTAAGCCCATCAGGGCATTAAGGGCGACAATCACCACGTTACGCCCGGGAAAGCGCCATAACGCGAGGGCGGCACCTAAGGGCAGTGCCATTAGGCTGGCGATAAACACCGCCATCAGCGATACCTGCAGTGAGAGCATCACGATGGAGATTAGCGCGCTGTCCATACTCAGGATTAGGGTGAGAGCCGTACTAAAAGCGTTGTCACTGGTCAGCATTGAGCGTCGGTTTCACTTTTGTATGTAGAGCTGTTGTAGGAAACTGTTGTTCGAAGATTGGCATGATGTAACGAAAAATGACTTAATGCACGGCGTCCTGAAATTTATGCAGTCGTATGCAGTGAAAATACAAAAAGGGTTTGCATTTTATCCAGTGGGGCTACCTTGCGATGTCTAAATCACATGCTTACCTGACCACCGCAGAAGTCGCTGACTATTTGCGCTTAAAAGAGCGCAAGGTGTATGACTTGGTACGCCAAGGCCAGATCCCCTGTAGTCGGGTCACGGGAAAGTTGCTGTTTCCCCGGCAACAGATCGATTTATGGGTGCTGAACCACTTGGAAGGCGATCAGGCACAGCGTTTATCGGTGCCGCTAGTAGCGGCCGGTAGCCAGGATCCGCTGCTGGAGTGGGCTATTCGGGAAAGCGGCTCTGATTTGGCAATGCTCTGCCAAGGCAGTGGCGACGGCGTTCGGCGGTTACTTGATGGCAAGGCGATGCTGGCGGGTATTCATCTGCTGGATGCTTCTACTCAGCGTTATAACGAACCCAGCGCGCTCGGCTTAAGCGGCATGCGTGATCTATTGATAGTGCACTGGGCAAAGCGCCGCCAAGGGCTGCTTTTACCCGCAGGCAACCCAATGAGCATCACCGGGCTAAATGATTTAAAACGGCCAGGGATCCGCGTGGCGCATCGCCAGCCCGACGCTGGAGCAGCACGCTTGCTGCACTGCTTGCTACAACAAGCCGGCATTGAAAGCTCAGCGATCAACTGGGCGCCACATGCCTCCTTAAGTGAAGATGATTTGGCGCTTAGCATTGGTCAGGGCGAGGCGGATGTTGGGCTGGGGGTTGAAGCCGCCGCCCATCGCCAGCACCTCGGCTTCGTGACACTTTGCGATGAGCCGTTTGATTTAATCATGCAGCGGCGCAGTTATTTCGAACCTTCAATACAGCGACTATTGGCGTTTGCTCAGCAAGCGCGTTTCGCCGAGAGGGCAACACAGCTGGGGGGGTATGATATTGCCGAACTAGGAAGGATTGTGCATAACGCCTAGCGCGCTATTCGCTAATCTGCGGTGTCAGTAGGAGAGCTTGACCCTGATTCAATATACGCCACACTAGTGAGGCGTTACTAACGCAAATCATCACGAAAAGGAGAGCATGATGAAACAAGCACTGAACGGTAAACGTGTTGCTATTTTAGCCGCAGATGGTTTTGAAGAGTCTGAGCTGAGCGTACCGCGTGCCGCCTTGCAGAAAGAGGGTGTCGAGGTTCATGTGGTCACCCCCGACGGTAAAGGTATTCGCGCCTGGGCGGAAACCGACTGGGGCGACACCTATGAAGCCGATAAAGCCCTGGCTGATGCCACTGAGTCTGACTATCACGCCCTGGTACTTCCCGGTGGTTTATTCAACCCCGACGAACTGCGCATCAACGACGATGCCTTGAGTTTCGTTAAAGGGTTTTTCCAGGCAGGTAAGCCTGTTGCCGCTATCTGCCATGCGCCGTGGATTTTAATTAATGCGGGCGTGGTTGATGGCCGCCGCATGACCTCGGTACCCAGTGTCGCTCAAGATTTACGTAATGCTGGCGTCGAGTGGGTCGATGAGCCAGTTGTTGTGGATAGCGGCCTGGTGACCAGCCGGACGCCAAAAGACTTGGATGCCTTTAACGCCAAGTTACTCGAAGAGCTGCAGGAAGGGCGTCACTCCGGTCAACACGCTTGATGAGCGTATTGCGCCAGTGGGCAAGCTTTGTCAAAAGGCTTGTCCACGTTATTGCCAAACCCATCAAAGGAGACAGTAGCCGCGGCGGGATGGTCGTTCACCCTTACCGTGGCTATGGCTCCCAGCGTGAAGTTTTTGTCATGGGCCGGGTGTTTCGCCAAGCCGCTCTAGGACGAGCCATTCCTCGCCATGGCATGCTACGCGATACTGCGGACGTAGCGCGGCGCGTTTTACGCCGGGGGCTGGCCGATGCGCAGGTAGAAATTCACATCGGCGAAAATAAGCTCTGCGTCGGCACGGATCGAGATGGCTACTTCGACGTCCACTTACCGATTAGTCACACCCTGCCCATTGATGTCTCCTGGCACCGCGCCGATATTCTAGTGCACTGCTCGGGGCAGACGCCGGTGCGTACTCACGTAGAAGTTTACGTACCTCCGCCAGAGGCGGATTTGCTGATCATCAGTGATATTGATGACACCGTTATGTTTACCGGGGTGGCGGAAAAGCTCAAAATGCTTTACCGCTTATTTGTTAAAAAACCTCATCGCCGCACCGCCTTTCCTGGTGTTGCGCCGCTTTATCAAGCTTTACATCGTGGCGTTAGTGAGCGCGCCGAGCGGCCCATTTTGTATGTATCCCGTGGCCCTTGGGCGATATATGAAATGCTGGAAACCTTTTTTCAAATCAATCGCATCCCCGTTGGGCCGATTATTTTTTTACGCGAATGGGGCATCTCTTTGCGCAAGCCTTGGCCGCGCCGTGCAGAAGAGCATAAGCGTGACCTGATCGACCGTATGTTGACGCTTTATAATGATATGCCGTGTATTCTCATTGGCGATAGCGGTCAACACGATCCAGAAGTGTATACCGAGATAGTGAAAGCCTACCCAAATCGGATTAAAGCGATTTATATTCGTCAAGTGGATAAAAACCCCAAGCGCGAGCAGGCGATCCAGCGGTTGCGGGATGAGTTGGCCGGCACCCAGTGTGATTTAGTGCTCGCCGCGGATAGCGTGCTGATTGCCGAACACGCCCACGCCCAGGGCGATATCTCTGCCCACGGCTTAGCGGCAGTACAGCGCGAAGTTGAGGAGCAACGCAACGATCCCGCATAACGCTGTTGCCAAGTCAGCCCCCATGGTAAAAGTACGCTACGAAGAAGTGTGTTTAACGACGGTTGTTTGTAGATAGGGGCTGCCATGGTTGTTGTGCTGATCATTTTTGCGCTGGCGGTGTTTGTGCTCCCCAATGTTTGGGCCAAGTGGGTGCTTAAACGCCATACCCGCGGTCGTGACGATTACCCGGGGACGGGTGCAGAGCTTGCCGATCATTTGCTGCGCCGACTGGGGATTGAGGGCGCCAGCGTTGAGCGCACTGAGTTTGGTGACCACTATGACCCTGAAACCCGCTGCGTACGTCTTTCTCCAGATAACTACGATGGGCGTTCGCTAACGGCTGTCACGGTGGCTGCCCACGAAGTAGGGCATGCCATTCAGCATCACCAGGGTTACGCGCCGCTACTGGCCCGTAGCCGCTTAGTCGGCGTTGCCCAAAAAGCCGAAAAACTTGGGGCTGTGCTGATGATGGCTGCGCCTTTTCTGTTTTTATTGACGCGTCTGCCGGGTGGTTTAGCCATTGTGATTGCCATGGCGGTGATCAGCTTTGGCACCGCGGCAATGGTTCATTTGGTGACCCTGCCAGTTGAGTTTGATGCCAGCTTTAACCGGGCGTTGCCGCTGCTAAAAGAGTATGTGCCGCCTTACGATATGCCCGGAGCCCGACACGTACTCACCGCTTGCGCCTTTACCTACGTAGCCGCCTCGCTGGCCAGCGTCATGAATCTTGGGCGCTGGCTGGTGATTTTGCGGCGGTGAGCGTGTATTGAAGCTGTGTTTGCAGTGTCACTAACCCGGATTTCTCACAGGGTATAAAAGAAAGCGGCTGAAAGTGCTATGATTTCAAGAACCTAACCAATCCATCAAGCACCAACAGCCGCTTCCAAAATGGTACCTGAAAAGCTGACCTTCTCGCCACTCTCACGCCGCCAAATTGAAGCCGACTTCTCCGGGGGCCACATTACGTCGGACGCCGGATTACTCCTGCTTCGTGAAGTCGATAAACAGCATCGCCTGACACGCCGCTTGGCCGCCGTGCTTCATGATCCCCGCGCACCGGAACAGGTTCGTCATAAGCTCGACACTTTGGTTCGTCAGCGGGTGTTCGGTGTCGCCGCTGGCTATGAAGATTTCAACGACCATGAGGCCCTGCGCTATGATCAGGCCCTTCAGACAGCGCTCGGTGAAGAGGATACGCTGGCAGGCAAGTCGACGCTGTGCCGGGTGGAGCAGAACGCCGATCGGCAAGCAATAGTGAAGGCCCATGAGTTGCTGTGGCATCACTTCATTGAACAGCATGACGAACCACCAAAGGAGATCGTGCTGGACTTTGATGGCACCGACATCCCCGTGCATGGCGAGCAACCCGGCAAGTTCTTTAACCGTTATTACGATCACCACTGCTACTTCCCACTGTATGTCTTCTGTGGGCGCCACTTACTGGTGAGCTATCTGCGCACCAGTGACCGCAGCGACAGCCGCCATAGCTGGGCGATCCTCGCCTTACTGGTACGCTTTATCCGTCAATACTGGCCCGATACGCGCATCGTGTTACGAGGTGATAGCCACTTTTGTCGTCCCCGGATGCTGAACTGGTGTGATCGGCATCACGTCGACTACATCGTGGGAATCGCCAAGAACAGCCGGCTGCTCAAGGAAGTGGACGTGCCCATGATGCTGGTGCGCAAGACCCAATGGCAGGTGGGAGGGAAAGTAGCGGGGACGTTCCGCTTCCAGTATCAAGCCCACTCCTGGAAATACTCACGCTGGGTGGTGGCCCGCCTAGAAGAAGGCGAGTTAGGCTCTAATCCCCGGTTTATCATCAGTTCCCGTTACGATGATGGCTTCAAGCTTTACTACGAGCAGTACTGTGCCCGGGGTGACATGGAGAACCGGATCAAGGATCAACAACTGAGCCTGTTTGCTGACCGGACCTCCAGCACGCACTGGTGGGCCAATCAGTGGCGGCTGATCTTGTCGGGCTTCGCTTATACGCTGTTCGAGCGGTTACGGACTTATCTGAAGCACACGCCCTTCGCGCGCATGAGTCCGAGCAACCTGAGGCTCAAGCTCATCAAAGTAGGCGCGGTCATCATCCGCAATACGCGTCGAATCCGAGTACTCATGAGTGACAGCTACCCCTATAAAACGGCGCTATCCGATCTCGTCAGGCGGTTGGTTCCTAACTGACTGCTCGGGCGCCCCCGGCCCGAAGCAATGGGGGAAAGGGGGAAGTGTGTCTGAACGCCGGAAAGTGGTTAAAAAGTAGCCGATGTAAGTCGAGCCAGTAGGTGTTTAGCGGTGTTACAGCCTGAGTGCGGTACTGGCTGAGGTACTATGAGAAATCCAGGCTAAGTGTCTATGCATAATTTTTCGTGTATTAAAGGTTATAAAAATAAGTAGCTTACTGGATATTTGTACCTGATTTACTTTTGCATAGGTACTTAGCTAATATCTACTGTCTGTCTTTATTGCTTTGTGGCGCGCAGTAGAATATAGGGTTTTGTGTCCTGTAGAGTGCGGAATTCATTCGTATGAACTGGCAACTGCGAATTGTCAAATGGTAGATTACGTTCTGTGGTTAGCGAAAGCCCCGCTGCGGCGAATGTATGTCGATATGTGGACAAATCCCATTGCTTATCGACAATCTTTAATGGTTGCTGCCTTCCCGGTATCTTGAGGTAGACTGGGCGATTATCTCCATCTTGATAGGAAATACTATGCTCTCCATTGCGGTAGGTCGGATAATCGACTCCGGTGGTTTGAGGATGAGTGTCGAGGATGTAATAGGAACCGCCAGGTTTAAGCACGCGCATTACTTCCGTAGTGATGCGTACTAGTTCACGTCTTTCGGGAATGTTAATAAACAGAAAACAACTAATGACAGCTTCAAAACTGTTATCAGGAAATGGCAAATTTGGACCATGGATTTGCTCAAAGCGAAGACGGTTAGTGCCTGCGGATATTGCTTTTTCAATCATTGTTGGAGAGATGTCAACACCGGTGACATAGTCGAATCCGTCGTCTATTAATCTTCTGGACACTTTGCCGCTGCCACAGCCGTAGTCCAATACACTAATCCCCTTGCCATGAGAGTAGGTTAAGTCCGCGATGAGTGGTTGATAGCCAAAAGCGTTCTCCACCCAATCATCATAAGCGTCAAAAAGCTCGGCGATATTTTGTTCAGTCCAATTAGTATTCATAAAAATAAATCCCCCTAATATTTGCTCATGTATGAATGCTTGTACTATCCCCAGCGATTAATAAGAAACGGTTGATAGTAGGGGTTAATTATCTCTAACGCCTTTTGAGGCAGCGCACTCCCTATCTTGATTTGGCGATAGATCCAGAACAACATCAGCACATCTCGCCAATACGTCGTGAGATTAAGATTAGCCATATCATTAAAAGTCAACAAGCCGCTACGGATCTCTGATTCATATTCCAATAGTATGCGTATGGTAGTCGGAGAGGTGCCAATTGGCATTAAAGGTATTGTGTCTGATTGGGGTATAGTTTCATTACTATTCAAAAGTTCAAGCGCACGCTCATGTGTGCTTTCATAGACGTGAATAGAACCAACTTGATGTGTGTAGTGACCGATTTTGCAGCCTATGCGGGTAGCAATATACTCTTGCAAGAAAGTAAAAGAGAAAATATCGTTCAGCATGCCAACGTAGGCATCGTTTGCACGCATATAGCTGACCATGTGTAGCTTTTCTTCGCGGAGTAGCAACTGAAGACCCAAGGTACATGAAACGTCGATATTGCGTCGATAAAGATCCTCTTCCGCACTGAATATTTGCAGGACAGCGCGCTTACTGTCGGGATCGTCATTTTTAAGGATATCAATCACTCGTTCGATTTGATCGAGCGTGTCTGCACCAAAGTTTTTAAGACGAGCTCCGTAACCAGTACCAGGTAGGCTTATACCATCTGGGCTATAGCGTTGCATTGAAGGGGCGTACCAGGAAATAAATGCTAAGTCGTTTTTACCTGATAAATACCATAACGCTTCTGCATAATTAAAAACAATATTTTGTTTGCGTATTTTGCTTAGGCAAAAACGATCAAGAGGATTGTCGAGTCGGATATTGACGCCAATGAGTTCTCGCTCTTTATTTCCTCTAGGTGAGTTAACATATTCATATTCAAAGCAGATTTTATGCAGTGTATCTCTGTAGAGGCTGGTGAAATTCGTATAATGTTTGTGCATCATTATATCCATCTCTTCCGGTGGACAAAGAGGCGTATTTTGCTGATACGAGTGATGGCGAGTAGTTTAAAAAGCTGAGTTGGAGCCGTGAGTCGCGTTTGATTTTTCTTTGATGACCAAACTGTGCAAATTAAAGGCTTTCACGACAGTATCTGCGACGTGATCAGCTAAGGCTTCATTGAAGTTGAGTTTTCCGTTTATAACTTTCGCCCAGCGGCAGTCCGCAGCATCATCACCAGGCTGTAGCTCGCCATCAACGTAGTGACATAGGAGGGCAACCAAGGCGAAGTGGTGGTGATTTCCCTCAGGGTCATATCCGATCACTTCTACTACATCAATTAACGGTCCTACCAATGCTGTGATACCGGTTTCCTCCATTAATTCGCGCTTTGCTGCACAATGTAGGCTTTCTCCCGGTTCCACTGATCCTCCGGGGAAGCCCCAAGTGCCCCGTTGAGGTTCTTTACTACGTTGGACGAGGAGCACTTCATTATTACGCAGAGTTACGGCGATTGCTGCCAAGCGTGGCTTGGCAAGTGCGGAGTTCAGGCGGTTTTTATCAGACGTGTTAAAAGGAGAGGTACTACTGAGCGTAGATGCGTTAGCGGGCGTTGAGTTAACTTGCGACACGATGCACTCCTGCATTGAGATTCGGATAATACAGGCGTAGGTGTCAAAACAGATTCATATATGGTTTATGTCCGTTCCTACGCCGGTATAAGCCGGATCAGGTTCAAAGGGTTTGGATAACGCCATCTCAGCCTGAATAACAGGCACCCCTCGGAAAAGTTATTGTTACAATGAGTTTTAGTATAAGTCAATATTTAGGGGGCGGTTCAATGCGGCGGCTTGGCGGACGCCGGGACGGTTTTGACACCCTCTTCGCACACTTGGCTAACGACTAATCAGCCCGGCTTATTCGCCAAAATCACCGCCCGCCGTGGGGCGGGGTAGCCTTCGATGGTGCGGGTGCGGTCGTTGGGGTCGAGAAAATCAGCCAACGATTGGTAGGTCATCCACTCGGTTGAGCGCTGCTCGTCTAAGGTGGTAGCGGCTTCATCCACCACGCGGACGTTGGTAAAGCCGCAGCGCTCCAGCCAGTGGCAGAGCGCTTGGGAAGAGGGCAGGAAGTAGACGTTGGGCATGGCGGCGTAACGTTCGCCGGGCACAAATACGGTCTGCTCGTCGCCTTCGACTACCAGGGTCTCCAGCACCAGCTCGCCGCCCGGAACTAACGCGGCTTTTAACTGCTGCAGATGTTCCAACGGGGCAGGGCGATGGTAGAGCACGCCCATGGAAAATACCGTATCGAAAAAGCTCAGGTTCTCCGGCACGTCTTCTATACCCACGGGTAAGAACTGCGTTCTACCGCCATCGGCATCGCCGACGAAGTGGCGTACCGCCTGAAACTGCCAGTAGAAGCGCGGCGAAGGGTCGATCACCAGCACAAACGCAGCCCCAGCCCCTGCCATCCGCCAGGCGTGGTAACCGCTGCCACCGCCCACGTCGAGTACCTTACGGTATTTTAGCGGCGCCAAGTGGGGAGCCACTCTCTGCCACTTCCAGTCCGAGCGCCATTCGGTATCAATATGAATGCCACCCAGTTGAAAAGGGCCTTTACGCCAGGGGGCGAGCTTTCTTAGCAGGTTAAAGCACTGACGCTGCTGGCTGTCACTCAGGGCAAGGTCGACGGTGACCGTATCGCTGTTGAAGTCCACGTGCCTGTCAGAGGGCAGCGCTGGCAGTTTAGCAACAGCCTTTTCCCAGGCGGAGAGGTCGCCATGGCGGTTACGATCTAACCCGTGGGCTAACTGCTCAGGTAGCTTTGCAAGCCAGGGTGTTAGCGAAGCATCCAGGGTTGCTTGATCCAAAAACGCCTGATAAATCGCACGATGATCGTCGGGTAACGGCGCCACCTTTAACCCTCCTTAAACGCAATTAGCGAGGCAAAGTTAAGGTACTGGAACCAGGTCATCGAGCGTGGAAAGCCAGCCTGCTTCAAGCGGCCATGGAGGGCGTCGAGGGTATCCGGTACCAGTACATTTTCAAGGGCGGTGCGCTTTTGGCTTATTTCCAGGTCGCTATAGCCATTAGCACGCTTGAAATCGTGGTAGCGTTCTACCCGCCAAGCGTTGTCGCGCTCGTCGGCGTCGACGGTTTTCTCCGAGAGAATCAGCACGCCGCCGGGTTCCAGTGCTGTATAAAGCCGCGCCAGTAGCGCATCGCGGTCGGCGGCGGGTAGAAACTGTAGGGTAAAATTGAGAATGATCATGCCCGAAGGTGCATACTCTAGGGTACGAATGTCGGCTTCTTCGACCTGCATAGCGTACGCTGGGCACTCATCGGCAAAAGTTTGCCGAGCCTGGGCGACCATGGCGGGCGATAGGTCAACGCCCGTATAGCGAAAGGCGTCGGGTGCCAGCGCCCCTGCCAGCGCAAGGCCGGAAGCGCCCAGTGAGCAGCCCAAATCATAGACATGGGCGCCGTGGCGCAGGTGGCGCTGGGCAATTAAGCTCAGCATGCCAAGAATTTGCCCGTAGCCGGGTACCGAACGGCGGATCATGTCAGGAAAGCAGGCGACTACCTTTTCGTCGAAAGAGAACCGCGCAACTCGGTCAAGGGGTGTCGAAAAGATAGCGTCACGGTAAGATGCATCACTCATGGGCAAGCCGGGATCATGGAAAAGGCGTGCTAGTTTACGCGCCCTTAATTGACGAGAACAGGCCTGTCTAGCACAGACTCACATAGAACAGCCCTGTTTAAGGTTATTAACCTGTTTAATGAACCCCGCTGCAAGGATTGACGCCACTGGAGAAGCTAAATGGCCTCAGCATCAAGCGCTACACCCGATACGTTACCGGCATGGCAAACGCTAAAGCATCACGCTGAAACGCTGCAGCACGTTCACTTGAAAACGCTGTTTGGCACCGAGCCCTCCCGCTGGGAAAGCTTTACTCGCCAGGTGGCGGGTTTGACGCTGGATCTTTCCAAGCAGCGCTGGGATGACGATACGCTCGAGCATCTGTTTACGCTGGCTAGCGAAGCGGGCGTCCCCTCTGCCATTGAGGCGCTGCTGAGCGGTAAGCGAGTGAATGTCAGCGAAAACCGCCCGGCGTTACACACGGCGTTGCGTTTGCCTGCCGATGCGACACTGGAGGTTGAGGGTGAAGATATCGTTGCCGCTGTGCACGAAAGCCTTGCCCAAATGGAACGCTTGGTTAGCCGGCTGCACGCAGGGCAGTGGCGTGGTGCCACCGGCAAGCCGATTCGACATGTGGTTAATCTAGGCGTAGGCGGTTCAGATCTGGGCCCACTAATGGTGACCCATGCGTTGACAGATTTCCGGCCCAAAGATATTCATCCGGTTGAGGTGCATTTTGCTTCCACCATGGATGGCTCCCAGCTAGCGGACTATCTGAGCCGGTTGAATCCTGAAACCACTATCTTTGTGTTGTCATCCAAGTCGTTCACCACCATTGATACGCTCTCCAACGCTAACACTGCTCGGGAGTGGTTGCTTAGCCGCTTGACCCAGCATGGCGCGACGCCGATTAGCGCTGAGCTGGTGGTGCGTCAGCACTTTATCGGTGTGTCGGCGAGCCCTGAGAAAATGACCGAGTGGGGCATCGCTGACGATCACCAGTTAACCTTCTGGGAGTGGGTAGGCGGACGCTACTCGCTGTGGGGCACCATTGGCTTACCGATTGCGCTAGTCGTGGGGATGGATAATTTTCGCGAATTTCTAGCCGGTGCCCACGCCATGGATCGCCACTTTTCTGAAGCGCCCATGGAAGATAACTTACCCATACTGCTTGGCTTGGCGGGCATCTGGAACGTCAATTTTCTGGATATCCGTGCGCACTCCATTCTGCCCTACGACGGTCGGTTGGAGTATTTCGCTGCCTATCTTGAACAGCTTGAGATGGAGTCCAACGGCAAATCGGTTACCCGTCAAGGCCAGCCGATTAACTACTCTACCTGTCCGGTGCTCTGGGGGCAGCTTGGCCCCAATGCTCAGCATGCTTTTTATCAGCTACTGCATCAGGGCACGCAAGCGGTAGTGTGTGATTTTATTGCGCCACTCAAGCGTTACGACGAGGTGGAAGACCCGGATACCCGCCGCCATCTGAAAACTCAGCACCGTCTGGCGCTGGCTAACTGCTTTGCTCAGTCCCGGGTGCTTATGCTGGGCGATGACGCCTTGGAAGATGATGGCCCGCGGCCAGAACACAAGCGCTACCGTGGCAACCAACCTTCGACGACGGTGCTGCTTGACCAGCTGACGCCCGCAACCCTGGGCTCACTTATCGCTCTTTACGAGCACAAGGTCTTTGTTCAGGCGGTGATTTGGGATATCAACCCGTTCGACCAGTGGGGCGTTGAGCTGGGCAAACAGATTGCCACGGATACCCAGAAAATTATCGACCATGAGGGAGATCTATCGCGGATGGATGCTTCCAGTAAGGGATTGATTGAGGCATTTTGGGCGGCAGAGCAGGAGTGAGCCGTGCAATTTTGTCGCTAGTATATTGTGGACACATACAGAAAGGGCGCCGTGGATAAGTCGTAGAGGGGGTCATTTGCCATGGCCGGCAAATGTAGCGCCCAGGGATGGGTTTACAGCGCCCCCTCGTAGACTTATCGACGGGGAAGCCCTTTCTGCTTCGCCATTGATAAGCATGGCTAGATATACAGCTTTTTGCTTTTCCGCTATCCTGTGCGTCTTTGCAAGCCGCCAATTACGCGTTTCAGCATTCAATATGGCTGCCAGTACGATTTTTCAGGGAACCGACGTTACATGACCCAGTTTGATGCCTCTCAGTACGGCGCGAGCTCCATCGAAGTCCTGTCGGGCCTCGAGCCGGTACGTAAGCGTCCCGGTATGTATACCGACACCACTCGCCCCAACCACCTTGCCCAGGAAGTCATTGATAACAGCGTCGATGAAGCGCTGGCGGGCCATGCTACCGAGATTAACGTCGTGCTACATAGCGATGGCGGTATTGAGGTGCAGGATAATGGCCGGGGTATGCCGATTGATCTGCACCCAGAGCACGGTGTTTCAGGCGTTGAGCTGATCTTTACCAAGCTGCACTCGGGCGGCAAATTCTCCTCCACCAGCTACCGCTTCTCGGGTGGCCTACACGGGGTGGGGGTGTCGGTGGTTAATGCGCTATCGCGCCGGCTAGATGTCGAAGTCACCCGTGATGGCGCACGCCATGCCATGGCCTTCGAGTTCGGCGAGAAAGTCGAAGAGCTTCATGAAATTGGCAAAGCCCCTAAGCGAGCAAGCGGCACTTTGGTGCGCTTCTGGCCGGACGAAAGCTACTTCGATAGTCCCAAGTTAGCGCTCACGCGGCTGAAACACCTGCTGCGTGCCAAGGCAGTGCTTTGCCCCGGCTTGAAAGTCACCTTGGTCGAACCCGACGGCACCACCACCGAGTGGGAATTTGCCGATGGCCTGCGCGACTATTTGGTTGAAGCCACCGACGGCTACGAAGTGCTCCCCCGCGAACCTTTCGTTGGCCACTTCAATGACGACGAACATGGGGTCGATTGGGCGGTTCAATGGCTACCGGAAGGCGGTGAAGCGCTGCTGGAGAGTTACGTCAACCTGATCCCCACCCCGCAGGGCGGCACTCACGTCAACGGCTTTCGTTCAGGGCTGCTGGATGCGCTGCGGGAGTTCTGTGAATACCGCAGCCTGCTGCCCCGTGGGATTAAATTGACCGCCGATGACCTGTGGGAGCGCGCCTCTTTTGTGCTCTCGGTAAAGATGCTCGACCCCCAGTTTGCCGGACAAACCAAAGAGCGGCTCTCGTCGCGCACCATTGCTGGCTTTGTATCGGGGGTGGTGAAAGACGCTTTCTCGCTGTGGCTTAACCACCACGTGGATCAGGCCGAAGCGATTGCCGAACTTGTCATTAGCGCGGCGCAAAATCGTCAGAAAAAAGCCAAAAAAGTGGCCCGTAAAAAGGTCACTTCCGGCCCGGCGCTGCCCGGTAAGCTGGCGGACTGCTCCGGTCAGGACCCTGCTCAGAGCGAGCTGTTTTTAGTCGAAGGGGACTCGGCGGGTGGCAGTGCCAAGCAGGCGCGTAACCGTGAAACCCAGGCGATCTTGCCGCTGCGCGGCAAGATCCTCAATACCTGGGAAGTGGAAACTCACGATATCTACGGCTCCCAGGAAGTTCATGATATCGCCGTGGCGATTGGCGCCGACCCCGGCAGCGCTGATCTGGAAAAGCTGCGCTACCACAAAATCTGTATTCTCGCCGATGCCGACTCCGACGGCCTGCACATCGCTACGCTGCTCTGCGCGCTGTTTGTGCGCCACTTTCCGAGCTTGGTCGACGCAGGGCATGTCTATGTAGCGATGCCACCGCTTTACCGCATCGATCTGGGCAAAGAAGTGCACTACGCCCTGGATGAGAGCGAAAAAGCCGCCATTCTCAAGCAATTGGCCAACAAGCGCGGCACGCCTAACGTTCAGCGCTTTAAAGGCCTGGGTGAAATGAGCCCGTTACAGCTACGTGAAACCACCATGTCGACGGAAACCCGGCGCCTGGTGCAGCTCACCCTGACGGAGGGTGACGGCACCATGGAAATGATGGATATGCTGCTGGCCAAAAAACGCGCCGGTGACCGCAAAAAGTGGCTGGAAGATTACGGCAACCTCGCAGACATTGAGGTATAACCCCCGATGACCATGGATATTCAAGTAGCGGAGGGCGACGTCGAACGTCTCTCCCTGCGCGACTACACCGAAAAAGCGTACCTCGACTACTCGATGTACGTCATTCTAGACCGTGCGCTGCCCAATATCGGCGACGGTATGAAGCCCGTTCAGCGCCGCATCATTTACGCCATGCGTGAGCTGGCGCTGCACGCCAACGCTAAGTATAAAAAGTCGGCGCGTACTGTCGGTGACGTACTGGGTAAATTTCACCCCCATGGCGATAGCGCCTGCTACGAAGCCATGGTGTTGATGGCGCAGCCGTTTAGCTACCGCTACCCGTTGGTGGATGGTCAAGGCAACTGGGGTAGCCCCGACGACCCCAAATCCTTCGCCGCCATGCGCTACACCGAGGCCAAACTCTCCAAGTTTGCCGAAGTGCTGCTGGGTGAGCTCGGCCAAGGCACCGTCGATTGGGCACCCAACTTCGACGGCACCATGCAAGAGCCGCTGGTACTGCCTGCCAAATTGCCCCATGTGTTGCTTAACGGCGGCACAGGGATCGCGGTGGGCATGGCCACCGACATTCCGCCGCACAATGTGTCGGAAGTCGTCGAAGCCACCTGCCATCTGCTGCGCAACCCCAAGGCGACCACTGCCGATTTAATGGAATTCGTGCCTGCGCCGGATTTCCCTACCGATGCGGAAATTATTACCCCGCCTGCGGACCTGCGTAAGCTCTACGAATCAGGCCGCGGCTCGGTCAAACTGCGCGCCCGCTACATCCGTGAAGAAGCCAATATCGTGATTACCTCGGTACCCTACCAAGTCAGCGGTGCCAAGGTGCTGGAGCAGATCGCCGCGCAAATGCAGGCCAAAAAGCTACCCATGGTGGCCGACCTGCGCGATGAGTCGACTCATGAAGAGCCGACTCGGCTGGTCATTGAGCCGCGCTCCAACCGCATTGACGTTGAATCGCTGATGGCGCACCTGTTCGCCACCACCGATTTGGAAAAGAACGTGCGAGTGAACATGAACGTGATCGGCCTGGATGGGCGCCCACGGGTCATGCCGCTGCCGGAAATGCTGGGCGAATGGCTACAGTTCCGCCGTAGCACGGTGCGCCGCCGTTTAGAGCACCGCCTAGGTAAAGTCGAGGATCGTCTGCATATCCTGGAAGGCCTGCTGATTGCCTACCTCGATCTGGATGAAGTAATCCGTATTATCCGTGAGGAAGACGATCCAAAAGCCTCGCTGATGGCGACCTTCAGCCTCTCCGAGCGCCAAGCGGAAGCCATTTTAGAGCTGCGCCTGCGTCATCTTGCCAAACTCGAAGAGATGAAAATTCGCGGTGAGCAGAATGAGCTGGAAAAAGAGCGCAAATATTTAGAAGGTCTGCTGGGCAGCGAAGCCAAGCTCACAACGCTGATCGAAAAAGAGATTCGCGCAGCGGGTAAAGAGCATGGTGATGAGCGCCGCTCACCGTTGGTTGAGCGGGCAGAGTCCAAGGCGCTGTCTGAAGTAGAACTGTTAGGCGCTGACCCGATTACCGTGGTGCTCTCGGATAAAGGCTGGATTCGTGCTGCCAAGGGGCATGATATCGACCCCGAAGGGCTCTCCTATAAAGCCGGGGATAGTTTCCAACTGGCGGCAAAAGGT
Organism: Halomonas sp. NYA30; assembly: GCF_976980765.1. Taxonomy (NCBI): domain Bacteria; kingdom Pseudomonadati; phylum Pseudomonadota; class Gammaproteobacteria; order Oceanospirillales; family Halomonadaceae; genus Halomonas; species Halomonas sp. NYA30. The sequence continues at coordinate 1,714,631 of NZ_OZ334477.1, forward strand.
AAAACCAACCAGCCGCTGGTGCTACTGGACGATACCGGGCGTGCCTATACGCTGTCTGCGCATAACTTACCCAGTGCGCGGGGCCAGGGTGAGCCGGTTACCGGGCGTGCTAACGTTGCCGCCGGAGCGAAAATGGCGGGGCTGATGTTTGCGCCACCGGAACGGCGCTTCGTACTTGCCACTGATGGCGGCTATGGCTTTGTGGCGCGGCTTGATACGCTCACCGGTAAAAACAAAGCCGGTAAAGCGGTACTTAACCTGCCCAAGGGCTGCAATGTCATGGCGCCAGTGGAAGTGCCTGAGGGTGACGAGGAGCTGTGGGTGGCTTCTGTTTCAAATGAGGGCCGACTGCTGCTGTTCCCCTTGGATCAGTTACCCGAGATGTCTAAAGGTAAGGGCAATAAAATGCTCGATATCCCAGGCCCACGAGCCGCCCGCCGGGAGGAGTTTGTTACCGGCATTGTGGTGCTTGCCGCCAGTGATGCGCTGTTGATCCATGCAGGCAAGCGCAAGCTGACGCTAAAAGCCGACGACTTGGCATACTATCGCGGTGAGCGCGGTCGGCGTGGTAGCAAGCTGCCCCGCGGCTTCCAGAAAGTAGATCGACTAGAGGCAGGAGAGTAAGTAATGGCACGCGGTGATTTGATCCTAACCGTACTAGCGTCGGATTTAACCGCCGACGTAAAAGCTCAGGTAGATGCTCTCATTACCCAGTTTAATCTGAACGTGAAGAGTACCCAGCGGCTTGCCGATGTCTCAGTTAAGCCAGGTGACGGCATCGACTGTGTTGAGTACTGTTTGGCTGGCGACGCAGATAGCAAAGCAGTGCGCGACGCCGCGCTTTTGCTGAGTGAAACGCTGGGTATTGATATCGTTGCCCAACCAGATACTCGCGATCACGTTCAGCCCCGTTTGGTCTGTTTTGATATGGACTCTACGCTGATCAAAGCTGAGGTGATTGATGAGCTGGCTCGCCGCCATGGCGTGGGTGAAGAAGTTGCCGAAGTCACCGAACGTGCCATGCGCGGGGAGCTGGATTTCAAGGCGAGCTTTCGCGAGCGGATGAGCAAACTGGTCGGTTTGGATGAGTCGGTGCTGGCGGAAATCGCTGAGGAGCTGCCGCTGATGGAGGGCGTTGAGCGCCTGATGGTCAATCTAAAACGGTTAGGCTATCGCACCGCCATACTCTCCGGTGGCTTTACCTACTTTGCCCTCCACTTACAGAAGAAGCTTGGCTTTGACGAGATCCATGCCAATGAGCTGATCATCGAGAATGGCAAAGTGACCGGCGAGGTAAGCGAGCCAATCGTGGATGCTGAGCGCAAAGCCGAACTGCTCGAAGTCATTGCACTGCGACAGGGCTTTACACTCGATCAGACGATAGCCGTGGGTGACGGTGCCAACGATCTTAAGATGCTTGCCAAAGCGGGGATGGGCATTGCGTTTCGGGCCAAGCCGTTGGTGCGTGCCCAAGCGTGTCAGGCGATCTCGACATCGGGTCTTGACGGTGTGCTCTACCTGCTCGGCTATCAGCAGCAGGATTTAACACCGTAGAGCAGTATAAAAGTAGGAAGTATAAGAGTGGGCAGTAAAAAAGCGGGTGGTGCTTTCCAGCACCACCCGCTTTTTATTTTATGCCGATTCAGCCATGGCCCTTATCGGGGTGCGGTACCGGTTTGTCGCCGACTTCTTCAGCCCTTAACTCGACCGGATGCCCCTGCGTCTTGACCGCATGCTTCAATCGCAGGTGTAAGCCAGATTTGGCCAGCAGGTGGGCGCTGACGGGGGCGGTAATAAACAGGAAAAGCGTAATCAGCAGTTCTTGGATATCCGGTTTGCCGTCCACGCTCCAGAAATACAGCATCGAAGCGATGAGCATGCAGCCGATGCCCAAGGTGGTGGCCTTGGTGGGGCCATGCAGGCGCATATAGAAATCGCGCAGGTGCGCCATCCCCAGCGAACCGATAAAAACAAAGATTCCGCCGGCGATCAGCAGCAGTGAAATAAGCGCTTCAACGATTACAGACATAGATCCCCCGGGCTTTTGTTCATCGTTTGATAATTCATGTTAATCATTCGATGATGTCTCCGCGCAGAATATATTTGCAAACCGCCACGGTGCTGATAAAACCTAGCATTGCGATCAACAGCGCTGACTCGAAATAGGTTTTGCTGTTCAGCCACAGCCCCAGCAGTACGATAAGCGCAATGGAATTAACGTACATGGTGTCTAACGCGAGTACGCGATCAGGCAAGCTGGGCCCAATAGTCAGGCGGTAGAGGTTCATCAACAGCGCCATCACGACCAGAGCTAAGGTGATATAGAGTGCAATGCTTAACATTCGTAGATCTCCTTAAGTGGGCGTTCATAGCGCTCGCGAATCTGGTTAATCAGCGCTTCCTCATCGTCCACGTTCAAGGCGTGAATCAGCAGTGATTTACCATCCATACGCAGATTGGCCGACACGGTGCCCGGTGTCAGGCTGATCGTGCTGGCGAGCAGCGTGATGGTGAACCGCTCCTCTAGCATTAGCGGGTATTCAATAAAATGGGGTTTAAGCTTGCGCCATGGGTTGGCGATCAAGTAAGCCACTTCAAAGTTGGCAGTGATAATGTCGCCCAGCACACGGAAGATAAACCGCAGCAAGGCAAAGGGTTTGGCGATAAGAGGCCGTGCATCCCAAAAACGATGGGTTAGTAGGGGGATCAAAATAGCTAACGAGCCGCCTAACACGAACTGGCCAAACGCGTAGCTGCGTACTAACAACAGCCACACGACGAGTAGAAGTATCGATAATACAGGCGTGGGTAGCCAGGAGCGCGGGGCGATCATTGGGCATCTCCAGCAGCATTGGGTAGTAGCGTGCGAATCAGCACCTGAGGGTTGGCTAATTGGTCAGCGGTCGCTTGAGTGTAGCTGCTCACCGGCCCAGCCAGTGCAACTAACAGCGGCGCTGCGCTAAGCAGCCAGATAACGCCAAACCACTGGCGACGTGGCAATGGTGAACCACTCACGTTGCCACGATGGCTACGCCAAAACAGCGTAGAGCCAGCACGGGAAAGCGCAACCAGCGAGGCTAGGCTGGTCAACAGCAGTAACGGCCAAAGCCAAAGACGCTGCGTGCCTTCGGCAGCATTAAGCATTAATGCCTTGCCGATAGCGCCTGAAAACGGCGGAACGCCAGCGACGGCGATGGCGCCAACGAAAAATAGCATAGCGAGTCCAGCGCCCTGAACCATCGGACGACCCTTCACCAGGCGCGTCCCCGCTTTACCACGCTGCAGGCTGATCATTTCCGCCAACAGGAACAAACCACCGGTAACCAGCGTGGTGTGGATCAGGTAATAGAGCAGGGCCGAGACAGCCTGAGGTGAGCGCATGCCGATACCCGCCAGCAGCGTGCCTACGGATACCAACACCAAATAAGCCACCAGCAAGCGCAAGTCTCGTGCGGCCATTACGCCGACACCCGCGGCCGCCAAAGTGGCAAGCGAGAGCCACCAAACCCAAGGTTGCTCCAGTGCTTCCAGCCCGCCAGCGGTGTCGCCAAACAGCAGTGAATAGACACGCAGAATAGCGTAGATACCTACCTTGGTCATGATGGCAAACAGCGCTGCTACCGGCGCAGGCGCGGATGCGTAGGCTTTGGGTAGCCAGAAGTAGAGTGGCAAGATGGCTGCTTTTAACCCAAACACCACCAGTAGCATTAATGCGCCAGCGGTGACTAAGCCTTCACGCTCTGCGGGCAGTTCAGCCACGCGGATTGCCATATCGGCCATATTGAGTGTGCCCGTGGCGCCATACAGAATCCCCACCGCGATGAGAAACAGCGACGAGCCTGCCAGGTTGAGAACCACATAGTGGACGCTGGCTTGAATGCGCGCTTTGCCACCACCGTGCAAAAGCAGCGCGTAAGAGGCCAGTAGCAGTACTTCAAAAAAGACGAACAGGTTAAACAAATCACCGGTTAAAAAGGCGCCGTTGATGCCCAACAGCTGCCACTGAAAAAGGCCATGAAAGTTACTGCCTTTTTCATCATCCCCCGCGCAGGCAAACACAACGGCGCCGACCGCCAAAACAGCAGTGACCAGCAGCATCAGTGCCGATAGGCGATCCAGTACTAGCACAATGCCGAACGGCGCTTGCCAATCGCCCAGAGCATAATAAGTGACCTGATCACTGGCGGCTTGGCGCAAAAGGCCGATTGCAACTAGCAGGAGTAGCACGGTGGCGGCAACGCTGACAGCACGCTTATAGCGCACTAAGCCTTGCCGTTGGTAGAGCAGTAATATACCCGCCACTAGCGGTAAAACGACAGGAAAAACAATCAGATGCTGCATCATTCTCGGTCTTCCTTTTTACCGTCGACGTGGTCGTTACCCACTTCACTGCGCGCTCGCATAGCTAAAATCACCACGAAAGCGGTCATCGCGAAGCCGATGACAATGGCGGTGAGCACCAGCGCCTGGGGGAGTGGGTCGGCATAGCTCGTTCCTTCAGACACGATGGCTGGCCCATCAGTGGTCAGCCCCCCCATCGAAAACAGAAACAAATTCACTGCGTATGAGAGCAGCGTTAGGCCGACCACCACAGGAAAGGTGCGGCCTCGCAAGGTCAAGTAGAGACCGCAGGCGGTCAAGACGCCGGTGGTCATTGCATAGAGCAGTTCCATTAACGAGGCTCCTTAGCAGAAGAAGTTGCTGCTGCGGCATCGGTGTCTTTTTCCGAGGCTTCGGTCACCGGACGGTGCGCCGTAGTGACTTTGCCAAGGTTGGCCAAAATCATCAGCGTGGCGCCTACTACGGCTAAGTACACGCCCAGATCAAAGAGCAGCGCGGTGGCCAATTCAAAGGTACCGATCAGCGGTAGGCTGAAGTAACCGAATGCGGAGGTGAGGAACGGATGACCAAACAGCCAGCTACCCAGCCCCGTGAGCGTAGCAACGGCGACCCCGATAACGGCTACCGGTTGGAAGGGGAAATCCAGACGCTCTTGCGCCCACTCCACGCCACGCGCCATATACAACAGAATGAGGGCGACTGCGGTAATCAGGCCGGCAATAAACCCACCGCCCGGCTGATTGTGGCCACGCAGGAAGATAAACGCAGAGACCAGGAGCGCCAGCGGTAGCAGTGTCATTGAAATTGACGTTAGCACCGCCGGGTAGCGATCGGGTGACCATACCCGTCCCTCTCCGTCACTGTGCGGCATAAACAGGCGTAAGCGGTTGAGCAGCTTAAAGATCGCCAAGCCTGCAATGGCTAGTACGGTGATTTCCCCTAAAGTATCGAAACCACGGAAGTCGACTAGAATGACGTTGACGACGTTGTAGCCCCCACCACCGGGCTTACTATTTTCCACAAAGAAGCTGGAAATCGACAGTGTATCGCGCGTCATAACGGCGTAGTTAAGGCTGGCGATCACCAGGCCAAGTGAGCCAGCCAGCAGCATATCGCGAACGTTGCGTAGTGGGCTGGATTCGCGCGGCGTTTTTTGCGGTAAGAAAAATAGCGCCAGCATCAGCAGAATCATGGTCACGACTTCCACAGAAAGCTGTGTCAGCGCTAGATCGGGTGCCGAGAAACGGGCAAAGGTCAGTGCCACAAATAGGCCCACTACCGACAGCATCAATAGCGAAATCAACCGATAGCGATGGGTGGCGGCGGTCGCCACGCCACCAAACATCAGCATCCCAGCGCCTAGAATAAGGATGCCGTCCAGTGGCTGATTTCCTGCCGCGCCGGTCAAGTCAGTGATTTTTACGAGGCCAATACCCCCCATTACCAGCGCCGCCAGCCATAGCCAACCCACATAGCGTTGAAGCGAATTGCCTTCCAGAGCAGCAATCAGTTGCTCAGCACGGTAGCCGATCGAGATAAGAATGCGCTCAAAAACGCGTCGGGCGTCAATGCCTGCAAATTGTTGCGTAAATCGGCGAACATCACCATGGCGCCAATACAGCGCAATCCCGACGACAAAGGCCAGCAAGCTCATGATGAGCGGTAGATTAACGCCGTGCCAGATAGCCAGATGAAAATCGAGCGGGCTTCCAATCACCGCTTCGCTAGCAAGGTCTAACAACCCTGTGGCCATAAATGCCGGGAAAAGGCCGACCACCACACAAAGCACCACTAATATTTCAACCGGAAGGCGCATCAAATGGGGCGGTTCATGGGGCGTTTTGGGCGGTTCTTCACGGGCAGGTTTGAAAAAGACGGCGTGTACTAAACGCAGCGAATAAGCGACCGAGAGAATGCCGCCGAGGGCTGCTAGCGCGGGTAATAGCCAGCTCACCCCACCCAAAACGGGCGTTGCTAGCGACTCGGTAAAGAACATCTCTTTAGATAAAAAGCCATTGAATAGCGGCACGCCCGCCATGGCGGCAGCCGCCAGGGTGGTCAAGAGCGCCGTGACAGGCATGGCTTTTTTCAGGCTACCCAGCTGCTTTAGCTCCCGGGTGCCGGTTTCATGATCGATAATGCCTGCACTCATAAACAGAGCGGCTTTGAAAGTAGCGTGATTGAGGATATGGAACAGTGCAGCCAGGATCGCCATGGGGCTGCCAATGCCTAACAGCACCGTGATTAAACCTAAATGACTGACCGTGGAGAACGCTAAAATGCCCTTCAGGTCGGTTTTCATCAAAGCAAACCAAGCGCCGTAGAGCATGGTGACGATGCCGACGAGGGAAACGACCACGCTCCACAGCTCACTGCCAGCGATGGCAGGGTGCAGCCGCGCCATCAGGAAAATGCCCGCTTTAACCATGGTCGCAGAGTGGAGGTACGCGGATACTGGCGTGGGTGCCGCCATCGCATGGGGCAACCAAAAATGGAAAGGGAATTGTGCGGATTTGGTAAAGGCCCCCAGCAGTACCAAGCCGAGCATGAGCGGGTAGCGCGGGTCGGCAAGAATGACGTCTCCGCTGGCTAGCACATCGCCCATATTGAAGCTGCCCGCCATATCGCCTAGCAGCAGTAAACCAGCCAGTAGCGCAAGGCCGCCCGCGCCGGTTACCGTTAGCGCCATACGGGCGCCTTTGCGTGCATCACTGCGGTAGGACCAATAACCGATCAGTAAAAACGAAGAGAGGCTGGTTAATTCCCAGAATAGCCATAGCAGAATCAGGTTATCTGACATTGAAATACCGACCATTGACGCCATAAAAAGCATCAGGAAGGCGTAAAATCGGCCAAAGGGTTCATCTTTTGCCAAGTAGTAGTGGGCATAGAGAATAATCAGTAGGCCAATGCCCAGTATCAACAGATTAAACAGCAGCGATAGCCCATCGAGGCGGAACGCTAAGTCCAGCGCCAACTCAGGCATCCAGGTGGCCGAAAAACGTAGTTGCTCACCGTCTAGCAGAGCTGGCACGTTGAGTAGCGTCATTACTAAGGCGGTCGCTGGCAGCACTGCCGTCGCAAGGGAACAGAAGCTGCGACCACGCTGTGCGGTAAGTGCCGGCACCAGTACGCCTAGCAGAGGCAATAAGGCTATCCAAAGCAGTGTCATGGGGGATCATCCAGCGGCTAAAGTTAAAAAATTCAAAAGAGTACCAACAGAGCGCTTTGAGGGCGTTCTGATGGCGTAGGATACATCAAGTGAAACAACAGGATATCACTTGTGTAGAAGGTGTGTAGTTTTAGTATAAAGTGTGCCGGTCAACCGTTGAGAGATTTTACGTTCCATGAGTGAACCCTTTAATACCTGGCAAGCCCGTTTTGAAAGGCTGCGTAGTAATAAGATTTTTGAAGCGGTCGTGATTGCCATTATCGTCATTTCTGCCCTGGTGATCGGGGCAAAAACCTATGAAGAAACCACTCAAGTGGAGCAGTGGCTGCTCTATCTTGATATGGCGGTCACCATATTTTTCCTGATTGAGATTTTAATCAGGATAGCCGCTGAACGCACGCTGCTGAGTTTCTTCAAGAAAGGGTGGAACGTCTTTGACTTTCTCATTGTGACCGCCAGCCTGATTCCCATGGATGATTCTGAAATGGTGCTGCTGGCCAGGCTACTGCGTATTTTCCGGGTGCTGCGCTTGGTGTCGATGATTCCCGAGCTACAAATGCTGTTAAGCGCCTTGGTCAAGTCGGTGCCACGGATGGGGTATGTCGTCCTATTGATGTTTATCATCTTCTACATATACGCCGCCATTGGGAGCTTCCTTTTCCACAATGTGGACGAGGGGCTATGGGGCAATATTTCCCTGGCCATGTTGACGCTATTTCAAGTGGCGACCTTCGAGAGCTGGGCCACAGCGGTGCTTTACCCGGCCATGGAGGTTTATCCCTACGCCTGGATCTATTTTTTAACCTTCATCTTTTTGAACGCCTTTATTTTTCTCAATATGATGATTGGTATTGTGCTGGACGTGATGCAGAAAGAGAGCGCGCAAATGGCGCTGGACAACGGCGAAGGTGAAGAAGCCGAGCTGCAGTCGCTGCGCAATGATGTTCGCGGTCTGAAAACGCAGCTTGACCGTATGGAGTCAGCGCTCTCTCAAGCATACTCGCCAGCCCCAACACATCAGAATGATGCGGGCGGTAAACACAGCGACAAGCCCACCACTGACTGATTTTAGGAGAGCCGCCATGATGTTGTCTGACCCCGCCAAAAAGTACCGCCCTTTTGTTGCCGTTGATCTGCCTGACCGCCAGTGGCCGAGCCAGCGCATTGAAGCAGCGCCTGTCTGGTGCAGTGTGGATCTGCGCGACGGTAATCAATCGCTGATTGACCCGATGGATCAGGAGCGTAAGCAGCGTTTATTCGACATGCTGTTGAATGTTGGCTTTAAGCAGATTGAAGTCGGCTTTCCCTCGGCCTCACAAACCGATTTTGATTTCGTACGCTCGCTGATCGAGCAGGATAAAATCCCTGAGGATGTGACCATTCAGGTGCTGACCCAGGCGCGTCCACACTTGATTGAACGTACCTTTGAGGCACTTCAGGGTGCTAAAAACGCTATCGTCCATGTCTATAACGCCACTGACCCGATGTTTCGCCGGGTGGTGTTTAACGTCGATAAAGCCGAGTGTGTGCAAATCGCCGTAGAGGCTACCCAACAGATTCGCGCGCAGATGGAAGCCGCACCGCAAACCAATTGGACGTTTCAGTACTCCCCAGAGCTCTTCACCACCACCGAGATGGATTTCGCCGTTGAGATCGTCGAAGCGGTCATGGACGCTTACGGCACCAGTGGTGATAAGCCGATGATCGTGAACCTGCCGGCCACGGTAGAAGTCGCTACGCCCAATAACTATGCCGACCAAATTGAGTGGTTCTGTCGCCACGTCAAAAATCGTGATCATCTGATTGTCAGCGTTCACCCCCACAACGACCGCGGTACCGGCGTGGCGGCAGCAGAATTGACGCTAATGGCGGGAGCTGACCGCGTTGAGGGCACGCTGTTTGGTAACGGCGAGCGTACCGGTAATGTCGATATCGTCACATTGGCGATGAACATGTACACCCAGGGCGTTCACCCGCAGCTCGATTTCTCCAATATCACTCCGATCATGCGCGAAGTGGAGTACTGCAACCAGTTGCCGGTGCATCCGCGCCACCCCTACGTGGGCGATTTGGTATTCACCGCGTTCTCTGGCTCTCATCAGGATGCGATCAAAAAAGGCATGGCGGATCGCCGCGCTAATCCAGATGCTGTGTGGGATGTACCTTATTTACCTATCGATCCGCTCGACGTGGGCCGCAGCTACGAAGCCGTTATCCGGGTTAACAGCCAATCGGGTAAGGGCGGTGTTTCTTACCTGCTTGAGCAGGAGCACGGCATTGAGTTGCCGCGTCGCCTTTCGATTGAGTTCAGCCAGGTGGTGCAGGAAGTCGCTGAGCGCACCGGGCGCGAGATTACGTCAAAGATGATCTACCAAGCGTTCGCGGATGAGTATCTGGAGCAGCGAGCACCCTTTGGCTTGGTGAGTCATCGGCTCTCTTCTGAACCTGACAGCCCCAAAGTGACACTGGAAGCCATCGTTGAGACTGATGGCAGCCGCCAAACGCTCAGCGGTGGAGGCAATGGCCCGCTAGCCGCCTTTGTTAAAGCACTGGCCGCCGCCGGGCACGATGTGGAAATCATCGACTACCACGAGCACTCCCGCGGTCAAGGCGCCGATGCTGAGGCAATCGCTTACGTGGAAGTACGTATCGATGGTAAAGCAGTGTTCGGAGTGGGCACTGATGAAAGTATCACTAGCGCTTCCATGAAAGGCGTCCTTAGCGCCATCAACCGCCATCACTCTACTCAACCTGCGGCGGCGAATGTGACGGCGGAAACATTGGGATAATTAGTCAGCTACCAATTTAGCGAGGCGAAAGCGATGCGGCCCTGGCAGATAATAGTGATGACCGCGATGGTAATCGCAGGGCTTGCCTCCGCGTTGGCTTCCCACGAACCGTTTGAGTCTCAACTGGTGCGTCTGGAAGCTCAGCGGGCGCTGCCCGCGCTAGAGGCGTCGCTTCAACAGGAAGCTCTAGAGATCAACGCGCTCTTTCTTCATTATGCCTCGGATCAGGCGTTATGGATGAGTGCTTCGTTGGCAATGTTGCGCCATGGCGATGTGGCCCGCGAAGTATTAAAAGAGTATGGCCTGTCACCTCAGTTCCAAGAGGTGTTAACACGCTTTGGCGCAGACGCCGTTTTGCCTATCAGCTACTTTCGTACTCACGATGTGGCCACGCTACGTGCACAGCACTGGGTCGGCGAGCGCTATCAACAAGTCAGTCGCTGGTGGAGTGATGAAGAGGTAGCTACGAATGAGGAATTAACCCCTTTCCGGCGCGGGCAGATGGGCATTACGCTACTTGAAGATAATGGTCACGCGCTGCTTAACCAATTTGTAGTGAGTGAACAAGGCGAAGTGGAGTGGCTGCAGAGTGAGCGAGTGGTCGCGGGCGTAGGCGATTTCTTTACTAGTGGCCTTCGCGATCTCGAAAGCCAGTGGCGGCAGGGCGACGCCATTGGTGCAGCCGATCTAGGCTGGGCTGGGGTAGATCTGCTGGTCATGGCCAGCACCGTTAAGGTGCTGCGGGCAGGCAGAGCCGCACGTGCTGCTCGTGTAGGTAGTATCGAAGCGCAGGGTGCTCGGACAGGGCTCCGCCAAGGGGTGCTGGCTACCAGCAGCCGTTTTGCGACGTTACCGCGCATGGCCAAGGTCGCCGCCCTGGCGGGCACCGCTTATGTGGTGGTTCGCCACCCAAGCTTAGTGAGCGCACTCGGTGCCAATCTCTCGACTTGGCTTGGCTGGCCGGTCTGGTTCGGTCAGTTTCTTTTCTGGCTGATCGTCCTACTGCCCATCCTGTTTATTGCTCGCTTTGTCTATCGCTCGTTACTCACGCCACTATTGTGGCTGTTGGTACCACTGATGCGGGTTTGTTTCGGGGCGGCAAATAAACAGTTAGCCAAGCGTACCAAGCCTCAGACCAGTGATCTTGGCTGAATCAGTATGAAAAAGAGGCTATTGACGCAATCGGGGCGGCCTTAAAGGCCGCCCCGATTGTTAATTGCCCATTTTTTCTGGTCGATTGTGCTAGCGTTATTCTGGCAGCGCGTAAACCGCGATCTGATCACCTACCTGATCTTTCAGGATGGTATTGCCACCGGAAACAAAGGCGACATATTGTCGGCCGTTGTACTCGTAGACAGCAGGGTTTGAGACGGAGGGTGCTTCGGTCTGATCCGACCAGAGCTCTTCGCCGGTTTCAAGGGAGTAAGCACGCACCTTGGCATCCATGGAGGCGCCGATAAAGATAACGTTACCCGCGGTGACCGCAGGGCCACCAATGGTAGGAGAGCCCCAGCTTTCGGGCATATAGAAGCCATACTGCTGCGATGCTCCCAACGGGCGACGCCATTTGATATCGCCGGTCGTCATGTCGAGAGCTACAAGCTCACCAAAAGGCGGTTCCCAGCAGGGCATGCCTAGCCTGTTGAGGGCAACCTCAAGGCGCATGCCGTAGGGCGCACCTTCCTGTGACGCAAAGCCACTCTCGTTGCCCGATGCTCGATTGGCTGACTCGTAAGCTTCACGGTCATAAAGCCTGATGTACTGCACGATATGCGACGTGTTGACCACCGCCGTCTGGCTCTCTGGGTCGAAGGCTACGCCGCCCCACTGCACGCCCCCTGCGCTGATGGGAAAGCCTAACGTTCCTTCTCCCTCGGTAGTGGGTGGGGTGTACATACCTTCATAGCGAAGTTCCTCCCACAGTGCTGAACACTCACCGAAGCTAACCGCGTCGGCTAGCGCCCAAACCTTGGGCTTTTCTGCCTGATCCATCAGCGGGGCCGGTTTAGTGGGGAAGGGCTGAGTGGGCGCATAGACTTCCCCTTCAACGGAGCCGTCACCACTCGGAACCGGCCGCTCTTCAATCGGCCAGACGTCTTCACCGGTTTCACGATTGACCACAAACAGAAAGCCCATCTTGGTTGCCTGGATCAGTGCCGGTATCTCTTCACCGTCGACTGTAATGTCCATGAGCGTGGGCGCAGAGTTGATATCGTAATCCCAGATGTCGTGATGAACCCACTGACGTGACCAGACCACTTCGCCCGTTTCAATATCCAAGGCAGTGGTTGACGTACCGAGAGGGACTTCTTCCGTACGATTACCGCCCCAATAGTTAGGCGACGGGGAAGACACTGGAAGGTAGACCAAGCCAAGCTCTTCGTCGGCAGACATGTGTGTCCACACATTGGCGGTGCCGCTCTGCTCGCGCATCTGATCGCTCAGTGCCTGGAAGGTCCATTCAAGTTCGCCGGTGCGAGCATTGATGGAAAAGACGGTGCCAGGGGGAGCCTCTTCATAGGCCCAATCCATGCCTGCCCAACCCAGAATCAGACGATCTCCCACCACGGTAGGCGGCTGCAGCAGCGACAATGGCCACTTATCGTTGGTGTCGTTCCACTGATTGGCATTGAGCACGCCGTTATCGGCAAACCCTTGGCACGGCTCGCCGCTGTCGGCATCGACCGCAAACAGTCGCGCATCCATGGTGCCCATGTAGATGATTTTCTGGCAGGACTCGCCAGCCACCGGATCATCGGCCTCCCAGTAAGCCACGCCACGATTCTTCAAAGCAGGCTGGGTGAGGGCTTCAAGAGAGGACTGGGTATCGAAGCTCCATTTCTCTTCGCCACTTGCTGGGTCTAGCGCGATAATCCGGTAGAACGGTGTGCCGATGTAGAGCGTGTCGTTGGCAAAGACGGGGGTCGCTGACCACACCGTCGCCGGTAAATCGCCCGAACCATCGGCGACATCGCCGGTATGGATTTCCCACACCTTCTCTAACTCGCCGACATTATCGGCGTTAATCTGATCCAGCGGGCTATACTTTTGCGCGTTGAGCTGGCCATGAAAGCTATCCCAGATGGGCTCGCCAGGCACCAGCGGAATAGGGGCAGTGTTGGTTGCCTCTGCCTCACTGTTTGCCGGACTACTTGCCGGTTCATCTGGCGAGTCTTGTGCCAATAACGGCATGGGAGACAAGCAAAGCACCAGCGCAGTGGCCGTGCGCCAACCCAATGTGGCAGGCGTAAAACGAGGGCGTTTAGTAACTGAAAAAGTGGGCATCGTCGGCTCCTCAGGCATGGGCAGGTTGGGCATGGTGCGAAGGACGAACCATATCAAGTATCAGGCCGATGAAACCGACCCCCATCGCCGCGCAGATCCACCACTGATGCAGCAGCATACCTGCGAAGAACGTACCCAAGAGCCCCAGTAGGATGAGAACGCGTAATAGGATGGCCGCTTTTTTATGTTTGACGGCTGCAAGAAGGAGCGCCAACACCCCCAGCGCGAGACAGGCCAAAATGGCTACCAGGGCGCCGAGTGTACCCGTCACGCCAGTGAGAGGTACAAAATAAGCATAGAGAGCGATGGCAAGCCCAGCGAGCGAGGCAATCAATAGCACTATTGCCCCCAGCCGGGTCGGACGTAATGTCGACATAGCGTTATTTCCTCCTTGAAAAGTTTCAGAATAGTAAGGCGAGCGCCTCACCACAAAGTAATTAGCACTATAACGTTAGCAGATAACGAAGTATTTTTGGTACGCAAACGGCAATCGAAAAAACAAAACCCACTTTGGGCGTCATTTAGCACCAGGACGCCCGGAGTGGGTTTTTTGAAATGTTGTCGCCCTCAAAAGCGGTATCAATGTTACGGCACGCTATGAGTGGTAATGCTTGTGGGTTTGGAAAAGTACAGTGTCTTAACGGATATTAGTTTGCCTGGCTGTTTAGCCACGCCTTCCAGCTTCCGTATTCGGTAATATCCTCGGCTTCGCCACTATCGTTGAGTGCACCGGCGGTACAAATAAAACCACACTTCCAACTACCATCGGCAAGCTCCACCTGGCCGAGGCCCAGCGGAGCAGGGATGCCTGCTAGGAAACTGCCCAGAGTCTCGATCGGCAGTCGCCATACTTCTACTTCAATAGCTTGGCCATTTGCGTCCGGTAGCATCGCGGGGCGTTTGGGCGGCCCGCCTGCCAGAGCAAACAGTTTATAGCGTGGTGCGCTTTGAGTAGCAGTGATCAGCACACCACCGCGATCAGTGAGCTGATGGTTGAGCGGCAAGCCTTCAAGGTGAGCGCCACACACCACTAGTTCTATGGTGCCGTCTTGTGCGGGTGTGGTGAGTGCGGAAAGTGGCGAATGCGGGATGCCTGTCGCGCCTAACGGCAGCATCAAGCGAGCTTCAAGCCCACGCGCTAGTGAGAGCAGCGATAAATCGGCAAATGCAGGCCCGAATAGCGTGACACCCACGGGAAGGGCTCGCTCACTAAAACCCACCGGTACGGCTAGCGCGCTGTAGTCCAACAGATTCATAAAGTTGGTCCAGGTGCCTAGGCGGGAATTGACGCCAATCGGGTCCGCGGCTACTTCGGCCTTGCTGGGGTGGGTGACCGTTGTAGGCGAGAGTACTACATCCACTTGGCTGATGAGCATATCGGCTTGGCGCTTATACTCTGCCAGTTTATAGCGCGCATCGAAGGCGTCTACCGCGAGCGGCGTGGCGCCCCCTTGGGTGATTTGAAAGGTCACTGGATGCACCGAATCCGGGTGGCTTTTCATCAAATCACGAATCACATGGTAGCGCTCGGCCACCCATGGGCCTTCATAAAGCAACCTTGCCGCGGCCAGCAGAGGCGTACAGTCCAGTTCGACTTTCTCGCCGCCCAGCGCCTCGAGTTCATTAATCGCTAGCTGCATCCCTTTAGTGTAGGCCGCATCGGTGTGCCATTGGGATTCCAAAGGCACGCCAAAGCTAAAGGCCGCGGGCGCCTTACCGTAGCGCTTTCCGTGTACGGCAAAATCATGCTGGCGTGACCAGGCGCACTGGTCGTCATACACGGCCGTGACTGCCAGCAGTTTAGCGGCATCGTCTGCGGTGAGGCTGAACAGGCTGATGGTATCCAGCGTGGCGCAAGCCGGTACCACTCCCCGCGTACTGAGCAGCCCAAGGCTTGGTTTCACGCCGTAAAGGTTATGGAAACAGGCCGGTACGCGCCCAGAGCCTGCGGTATCGGTGCCTAGCGCGAAGCTGACCATGCCCGTCGCCGTGACCACCGCCGATCCACTGCTAGAACCGCCCGGTATTAGCGTCGGATCAAAGGCGTTGGCCGGTGTGCCATACAATTCCAGTGCCCGCTCGCCAACTAGCCCTGTCGCAAACTGATCTAGATTGGTTTTCCCCATAGGAATCGCGCCTGCATCGATCAGTTGCTGCACTACAAAAGCATTTTCTGTGGGGGTATAAGCGTAGGCTGGGCTGCCAGCGGTAGTGGGTATTCCCGCGAGGTCGATATTGTCCTTTATCGCAAATGGAATACCGTAAAGTGGCAGCGTTTTTGGTGACTCTCCCTCCAAGCGCTGTAGATACGGGGTCAGCTGTTCACGGTTCAGGCGCGTTATCCAGGCAGAGTCTTTGCCGTGGCTATCGGCCTGCGCGAGTAGCTCGTCGATTAATGCAGTGGGCGTCAGATTACCCTGTTGGTAGGCGGCGTGAAGACTTGCAATATCCAGTGACATTGAGAGTGCCATGGTTGGCTCCTTTAAAATTGTATCATCGCAGCGTTGTCTGGAGAGTGGTTGGCTCCGTTTAGGAAGCGCCCCCGCCGCCAGGGCTGTGTAGAAAGCTCGATTCGCCAGCCTTCTTGATTGCGTTGGCAGTAGTCGAAACAGAGACTGACTTGCCAGCGAAGGTCGTCGATGGTGGCATGGCTTGGCAGGGTGAACGGGCGTTGGAGCGTGGCTGACGATTGGCGAGGGGTAATCGCAATGGCGTGATCCCCCAGCGCTAGCCAGCGCAGGCGACCAAGCTCATCGATGCGAGTCGTCTCTTTTGCATGTGGGGCAGTGAACCGCTGCCAGTGCTCGACGTAATGCCCAGCCGGGTGCTGCTCTTCAACCGTGTGGTCATTCAGCCAGCGCAGCAGACCAACATCTTTTTCCAGGCTGGGGCAGAGGTCCTGAAAGCGGTGCCAGGTGCATACACCGCCTTCAATCTGGGTCAAGCCCGCAAAGGCGGTAAGGCTTGCCAGCCACTCAAGCTGCGGTCGGCTGCACGCCTCAAGGGTTTGGATGCCGCTGAAGTCGGGTGCGTCAGCGGGGATGCGCAGGTCGGCATGCCACTGCTGGCCCTGCAGCCATACCACTTGGGTGGTGGTATCGGTTACGCGGTAGGGCGGTGTATTGGGCTCTGCATAGAGCGTACGTTGCCAACCCCCTTGGTACTGCTCTGGCACGCCAGGAAGCGGTATCGTCATCGATTTGCCTCCTCGTTGCCCGATCCTTTTTTCTTGCCGTGCTGACCCAGGCTGCCTACTTCACGGGCACCGTCAGGCAGCTCGATTTCTCCCCGCGCTAGTCGATCACGCAGGTAGCGAAAGGTTTGGATGGTTTGGGCGTAGAGGTGGTCGCCTGCTTTCAGCGCTGAGTAATGGGCTTGTCCGTGACGAGCGACCAGCTCGGGGAGTGGTTCGACCACGGTGTGGTAGTCACAGGCAAAGAACAGCGGAAACGAGTAGCGCTCCTCTTTCACTTTGCGTACTCGGTGAGAGGTGGCGACAAACTCGCCGTTGCTCCAGATCTCTAGCATATCGCCAATGTTGACGATCAAAGCGCCCTCCTTGAACGGCACATCGATCCACTCACCTTTGCCATTCATGACTTCAAGCCCAGGCGCGGTAGGCAGCAGCAGGGTAAAGCACTCGTAGTCAGTGTGGGCGCCGATGCCTTGAGCATCCTCGGCATCTGGGTTGAACGGATAGTGAATCAGGCGTAGTTGGCTGGGCGGCTTGTTGATGTGTTGAAGCAGTTGCTGGGGAGACAGACCCAGCGCCATGGCAAAGCCACTCAGTAGTGCGCGCCCAACGTGGTAGGCGGCGTCGTAGTAAGCGGCTACTGGCGCTTTGAAACCAGCCAGGTCAGGCCAAGGGTTAGGGCCGAGCAGCGGTGTTCCGGCCAGCACGTCCGGGTCATCGCTAGGTAGCTCGAAAGCGAGGTCGAAAGCCTCTTTCATGTCGGGCTTGGCTGGGTCTGGAGACTCTTCACCGGGCGGCACATAGCCGCGATGGTGGTGGTAGTGGCCGATGTAGCGCTCCATTTTGGTCGCTTCAGGCTGTGCAAAGAAACGCTTGGCCTGATTAATCAGCGCTTCGCGCAGGGAGCCATCAATGCCGTGGCCCACCATTTGGAAGAAACCGACTTCACGGGCAGCGCGGCCCAGCTCAGCGGCGACCTCGCGGCGTGCCTGGTCATCCCCGTGCAGCAGGGGATGAATGTCGATAACGGGGATCTCCTGAAAGTTTGCTAGGCGTTCGTCTGCCGCAGGCGTGTTCATGCGTCAGCCTCCTCTTCTTGGGTGAGTACTACCAGAGGCTGGCCGGGGCCAATGGCTGCCCCTTCGGCAAGCGGCAATCTGGCAACGCGCCCTGCGCAGTGAGCCGTGACCTCTACCTCCATTTTCATCGACTCCACCAGCGCCACGGGCTGACCTGCGGCGACCTGTTCGCCCTTTTTGACCAGCAGTTTCCATAGGCTGCCGGTCACCGGGCTTTCGATACCAAGTTCATCCTCTCCCAGCGTTTCGACCTCTGCGCTAGCCGGTGCCTGGTCTTCAAAGGTGAACTGGCCGTTGGCGCGCCAGGCGGCCATTTCAGCCTGGAAGGCTGCTTCTCGCTTGGTGCGAAACGCCTCAATCGCTTCGGCGTTCTTATCGATATCGGCTTGGTAGTCGGCCAGTTTGAAGCGTGCCGTTTCAATGGGCAGCTCGAAGCGCCCGTGGGGAAAGTCACGGCGAGTTTGCTGTAGTTCTTCGTGGCTGACTTCATAAAAGCGAAGTTGATCAAAAAAGCGCAGCAGCCAAGGGTTATTGAAGTGCTGGGTGGTGCGGTAACGGTTCCACATCTGCAGCGTGCGACCAACGAACTGGTAGCCGCCGGGGCCTTCCATGCCATAAACGCATAAATAGGCGCCGCCAATACCCACCGAGTTTTCCGCTGTCCAGGTACGGGCGGGGTTATATTTGGTGGTGACCAGGCGTTGGCGCGGGTCGAGGGGTGTCGCGACGGGCGCCCCCAGATACACATCCCCTAAGCCCATCACGAGATAACGAGCGTTGAAGACGATATCGCGCACTTGCTGTTCACTTTCGAGGGCGTTGATGCGGCGAATAAAATCCAGGTTGCTGGGGCACCAGGGGGCGTCGGGTCGTACGCTGCGCTGATACTTGTCGATGGCTTCCTGGCAGGCGGGGTCATCCCAGGAGAGCGGTAGATGCACGACACGCGACTCTACTTCCAACGACTCGACATCGATTAGCGCCTGCTCGGCTTTGTGAAGGTGCGAAAGCAACTCATCAAGGCTAAGTTCCAGCGGCTCATAGTGAACCTGCAGCGAGCGAATGCCGGGGGTTAGTTCCCGTAGGCCGGGCAGCGAATGTTCCTGTAACCACAGCATCCAGGCGTGTACGCGAAAGCGTAGCGCGATATCCAGCTCCATCGCACCGAACTCAATGAGCAGGAAATCATCCCCGGCGCGGCGGTATACGATTCGCTCCCCGGCCTGCTCGGCTGGGATGTTGCGCAGGATCGGGGTGTCTCGTTCTGGCTGAATATCTTCAACAGGGTTCGCTGTGAGGGTTTCCAGCTGGGCGAGCTGGCGCTCTTCGAGTGTGCGAGCGTTGGCGAGACTCACCGGTACAAAGCGGACCTTGTCACCAGCGGTAAGTTGACCCAGCTTCCAGCGTTCAGCGCGCACCACAGTTGCCGGGCAAACAAAGCCACCCAATGACGGGCCGTCCGGGCCAAGAATGACCGGCATATCGCCGGTAAAATCGATGGTGCCAAAGGCGTAGGCGTTATCGTGAATGTTGGAAGGGTGGAGTCCTGCTTCACCGCCATCCGCCCGTGCCCACTCTGGGCGTGGGCCAATCAGCCGTACACCGGTGCGGCTGGAGTTGTAGTGCACTTCCCACTCGTGGTCGAAGAAGCGTTCGATATCACTATCGGTGAAAAAGTCTGGCGCGCCGTGGGGGCCATAAAGCACGGCAATTTCCGTCACGCTTTCGGAATCGTTGCCAATGGCGGGGGCTAGCGCGCTATCCAGCGTGCGTGAGGGCGCAGGCATCAGCGTGGGCAGCTCCAGCATATCGCCGCTGCGCAGTGCCCGCCCGCCATGGCCGCCAAACTGGCCTAGCGTGAAGGTGCTGCGAGAGCCCAGATAGCGAGGGCATTCAATGCCGCCGCGCACTAGAAAATAAGCGCGTGCCCCAGCGGTGGCTTTGCCTAACGTAAGAGTGGCACCGACCGGAACATCAATGACTTCCCAGTGATTAATGGGGTTGCCATCCAGCGAGGCGGGCAACTTGGCGCCTGCTAGCACGACCTGTGTGGCCCGGTGAAAGCGCAGCGTGGGGCCCTGGAGGGTAATTTCTAGGCCAGCGGCATCCGTGGGATTGTCGAGCAGGCGATTGCCAAGGCGAAACGACCAGTCGTCAAACGGGCCGGAAGGCGGCACACCCACATCCCAGTGACCCTGGCGACCGGGAAAATCCTGAATTGTGGTGAGCGTGCCAGGGGCGATCACTTCCATGGCGGGAGGTGCCCACGCCAGGGTGGTAAGCCAGTGGGTGTCGATATCCGCCTGCTGAAAGCGTTCGGCACGCAGAACGTGGGCAAGCCAGCTACGGTTGGTGGCAATGCCATACACGCTAGCGCTGTCCAGCGTATCCGCCAGCTGTGCCGTCGCCTGCTTGCGGCTTTCGGCATGCACCATCACTTTGGCTAGCATGGGGTCAAATAGCGGTGACACTTCCAGGCCTGCCTCAATGGCGTGGTCGATGCGCAGGCCGCTGGCTTCAGGAAAGATGACTTCCGTTAGGAGCCCGGCGCTGGGGCGAAAATCGTGAGCGGGGTCTTCGGCGTACAGGCGTGCCTGGATGGCGTGACCAGTGGGGGAGAGTGTCTGGGCAAGTGTTTCCAGGTGGGGGAGTTCACCCGCGCCGAGTTTCACCATCCATTCGACGATATCGACGCCGTAGACCAGCTCGGTGACGCCGTGCTCCACCTGTAGGCGAGTATTAATCTCCAGAAAATAGAAAGCTTCACGCTCGGCGTCGTAAATGAACTCAACGGTTCCCGCGCTGCGGTAGTTGACCGCTTTGCCTAGTTGCACCGCCGTGGCGTGCAGTGATTGGCGCACGGCTTCGGGGAGGTTCGGGGCCGGGCACTCTTCCAGTACTTTTTGATGGCGGCGCTGTGTAGAGCAGTCGCGCTCACCGAGGGCGATGACACTGCCCTGGCCGTCGCCAAACAGCTGTACTTCCAGATGACGGGCACGTGCGATATAGGCTTCTAGGAAGACACCGCCATCACCAAAGTTGCGCTCGCCAAGGCCTTTCACCGACTCAAAGGCGCGTGCCAGCTCCGTCTGAGAGTGGCAGACCTGCATGCCGATACCACCGCCACCAGCAGTGGATTTCAGCATGACCGGGTAGCCGATTCGTTCGGCGGCCTGTTGGGCCTCTTCGAGAGTCTCCAGCAGCTGTGATCCTGGCACCAGCGGTACGCCTGCCTTTTCGGCGAGTGCGCGGGCTTCGTGCTTGAGGCCAAACTGCTGTATCTGCTCGGCGGTGGGGCCTAGAAAGACGAGCCCGGCGGCATCGCAGGCGGTAATAAAGCGAGTGTTTTCCGAGAGGAAACCGTAGCCAGGATGGATGGCCTGGGCGCCGCTTTGTTGGGCGATAGCGATCAGCTTGCCGATGTTCAGGTAGGTATCGCTGGCCGCCCCCTCACCGAGTGAGTAGGCCTCATCGGCTTGATGCACATAAGGGGCGTCGCGGTCGGCATCGGCGTACACCACCACGCTCCCCACGCCTAAAGCTTTAAGCGTGCGTAGAATACGGGCGGCAATCGCGCCGCGATTGGCAATCAGGACTTTGCTAAACGTTTTATGGATGGACATGGCACTGCCTGCAAACAAAGGCGGGTCGTCCCGCAGGTTGTTTGGCCTTCTAGGGTCGTCCCTAGGGCGAATTACTTAACCCCAAATCAGTAGCTCGATGGGTGTGGGGTTGTAGCCGTTGCAGGGGTTGTTGAGCTGAGGGCAGTTGGAGATCAGCACGATGACATCCATTTCTGCGACCATTTCCACATACTTGCCCGGTGCGGAGATACCGTCTTCAAACGTCAGCCCGCCGTCAGCGGTCACCGGTACGTTCATGAAGAAGTTGATGTTGTGGGTGATGTCCCGCTTGCTCAGGCCATACTCTGGGTGGTTGGCGATGGCCTGCATCCAGTTATCCCGGCAGGAGTGCATGTGGCGCTTTTCCAGGTCGTAGCGCACGGTGTTGCTTTCGCTGGCGCAGGCACCGCCTAGGGTGTCGTGGCGGCCGCAGGTGTCGGCGGTGAGGGTAAGCATCGTGCGGCCTTCGCTGGAGATCAGCTTGGAGCCCGCCGTGAGATAGACCGCTCCCTGTTCGCGAACGGTATCCATGGCGCTGTAGCGCTCGGCGGTGTCGTCGGCGCTGAAGAACAGCGTGTCAGCCGCT
The DNA here is from genome assembly GCF_976980765.1 of Halomonas sp. NYA30. Classification (NCBI taxonomy): domain Bacteria; kingdom Pseudomonadati; phylum Pseudomonadota; class Gammaproteobacteria; order Oceanospirillales; family Halomonadaceae; genus Halomonas; species Halomonas sp. NYA30. The sequence continues at coordinate 1,736,699 of NZ_OZ334477.1, forward strand.
TGGTTGCCTTCCAGGTCTAAAATCCGCAAGGTTTGGCCCTGCTTCACGGTGCCAATATAGTGATCGCCCGCATTAACGGTAGTGCGGCTAAGTGCGTTTTCGGGGCGTAAGGTACTCTCGATAATCATGGTTTTCCCCTTAAAGGCCGAGGTGATAGAGACGGTTATTGGCAAAGCCACGGGCGTTTTCTGGCCGTGAGCGGTAGCAAGGATCGTCCTCTGTCGGTGGCTCAGCAGTACCTAACGCGATATCGACGCCACGGCGCGGGTAGTCAGTGGCAGGGTCCAGCGGGTGAGGGCAGGTATGCAACAACACGAGGGTATCCATCTCGAAGCGCAGCGTGACGCTGTTGCCCGGCTGGCAGTGGTTGCTGACATAGTGCAGCTTGCCTTCGTCATCGCTCTCGACGCGGGAGAAAAGGTTGAGATTGGCAGCCATGTCTCGGCGGCCAAGCCCATACTTGGCGAGTTCGACCAGGAAGGCGTCGAAGCCGGTGCGCGTCCAGTCATTGTGGGCCTGCTGGTAGCTCACTGGCTGCCAGCCTTTGGACAGCAGGTGCTGGGGCAGCAGGTTGCCGCCAACGCTGTCGTGCCAGCCAAGGTCATCATGAGTGATCGAGGCAAAGATGCGACCCATATCCGAGTAAAGGCAGTGGCCTTGAGTCAGCTTGAACGTGTGCTGGCACTTCAAGGTGTCCGGCAGGTTCAAGCGCTCCAACAGGTTTTCTGGATTGTAGCAGAGTAGTCCTACGTTGCTGTTGGCCTCCTGGGCGGTCAGGGTCAGTGTTGTGCCGCGACGTAGTCGAAGTGACCAGTGGTGCCCGCCGGGTAAATGAGTGGTGTAGGATGGTTCGCTTTTCATAGCAGCGTCTCCTGGGTGTGGGTTTTCAGACCGCCCTGATGAAGTGCTTCCGTTAAGGCTGGCGTTGGACGGTCTCTCGAAATGGGCAGGTCGTAGGTAATGGTGGCGCCATAGGCTTCCGGGGCTTGAGGGTCGTGGCGGGTTTTGTCAAACACCCATAGCCGTGTGCCCAGCTCAAAGGCCTCTTTTAGGTCGTGGGTGATCATGAAGATGGTGAGCTGCTGCTCTTGCCAAAGTCGTGTGATCAATTCGTGCATGTCCTGGCGAATGCCGGGGTCCAGGGCACCAAATGGCTCATCCAGCAACAGCATGCGTGGCCGCATCATGAGCGCCTGGGCGATGGCTAGACGTTGCTGCATGCCGCCGGACAGCTCATGGGGATACTTATTAAGCGCATGACTTAGGCCAACTTCTTCAATACGTGCTTGGGCTTTCTCAATCGCGTGCCGTTTGGCAGTGCCAAAACTTTTTCCAAGCAGCTTGGCACTATGCAGCTCATCGGCAATCATCACGTTGCCCAGCACAGTCAGGTGTGGAAAGACGGAATACTTCTGAAATACCACCCCTCGATCCGGGCCGGGTTCGTTAGGAATGGGCTTACCATCTAGCAGAAGGTTGCCTTTTGAAATGGCTTCAGTGCCCAGCAACATCTTTAAAAACGTAGTTTTGCCGCAACCAGAGGCACCGACCAGCGTGACAAATTCTCCCTGCTCGACGCTGAAATTAAGGTTCTCAAGCACGACGTGATGGCCGTAATGCTTTTCTAGGCGTTTGGCGGACAGTAGGCTCATGATTTGTCTCCTTCGCCCGAGTGGTACCAGGGAAAGGCAAGGCGCGATGTCCAGGCGAGAATCTGGTCAAGAAGGAACGCCAGCAGCGTAATCCACGCCACGTAGGGCAGAATCACGTCCATCGACAGGTAGCGGCGAACCAGAAAAATGCGGTAGCCAAGCCCTTCCTGAGCGGCAATGGCTTCGGCAGCAATCAGAAACAGCCACGCGGTGCCAAGCGCCAAGCGGGTGGCGTTTAATAGCCGTGGCGTTAACTGTGGCAGCAACACTCTTAACAACACCTGCCAGGAACTGGCGCCTAAAGTTTGCGCTTTGATTAATTGCTCATCGGGAAGCCGCAGTGCGTGGCCCTGCAGGTCACGAATCAGAAAGGGGGTGACGCCAATAACAATCAGCGCAATCTTGGCCGCCTCACCAGTGCCAAAGGCAATAAATAGAATTGGTAGGATCGCCATGGGCGGAATAAGCGAGGCTACCGTCACCAGCGGCGAAAGCTTGGCGCGAATAATCGGGATGCCGCCACTTACAATACCCACCACTAGGCCAATCAGAGCACTGATACCTACCCCAATTACGATGCGCTCCAGACTTGCGAAGGTGTCTGTCCACAGCACAACCTCGCCCGTACGCACGTTCTCGGCGGTGGCCAAGTGGTAAAACGAGTTTGCCATGGTCGAGGGTATGGGCAGCAGGCGGTCATTAGGGTTTTCCGCCAGTCGTGCATTAGAGAGGCTTAAATAGAGCATCGCCAGTAGCAAGAAAGGCAGCAAACCCAGGAGCCAACGGCCGCCCCGAGAGGGCGCTAAATTAATCAATCGCTTCATAGCGGTTGTCCATAGAAGATGAGAGCTGAGGGAGTGGCAGATGCCACTCCCATGGCGCTAGTTACTGAGCGTCGAGATAAGCTTGCGTAAAGCTTGGGTCGAAGCGCAGCTGTACATTGCTCTCATCGCCAAACACACCGTTGGGGGTTTCAATGCCTACCACGCCAGCATTAGGTGCCATATCGCCCAGTAGGCCGTGCTCAAAGCTGAACTCTGCTACTCGTTCCATGGTGGCGAGCAGGTCTGGGCTTTCCATCAACTCAATTGCTTCTGTTGGGTCGGTATATAGGTAGGTGGCGTCCAACTGGTTCTTGTAGCCTTCCAGATCCGTGCCTGCAGCATCGGCCATAATGGTCAGTGCGTTTTCGTCACCGGCTTCGACCAAACCCATCACTTCATACCAGGCACCCACCAGGGCATGGCCAAGTGCGGGGTTATCCGCCAGGGTCTGGGTATTGACGACCATCATGTCGAGAATTTCACCTGGGATTTCCGCTGAGGTGTACACCACGTTGCCAGCAGGCATGTCGGCAATGGCGCTTAGCTGCGGGTTCCAGGCGGCTACAGCTTCAGTGGTGTCACTGGTGAACAGGCCGACTATATCCGCATCGGAGGTGTTGACCGTTTCGATATCACGCTCTGTCAAACCGACGCTCTCGAGTGCGCGGGCCAGAAAGTAGTGGGAGACGCTGAATTGAACGAGATTGACCTGACGGCCCGCTATATCGGCCAAATCATCGCTGCCTTTTAGCACGATGCCGTCGTTGCCATTGGAATAATCATTGATAATCAGTGCGGTGGAATCGACGCCGCTTGCCGCCGGAATTGTGAGGGCATCCATATTGGTCATGGCACAGCCATCCACGTTGCCGGAAGTGAACTGGTTGATCGACTCCACGTAATCGTTCACCTGCACGACATCGATACTAATCCCGTACTCGTCGGCCCACTTATCGACCACGCCTTCTACGTCGGCATAAGCCCAAGGCATCCAGCCGGCATAAATCGACCAGCAGACACTAAAGTCGCTGCGTTCTTGCGCTTGGGTAGGTGTGATCGTCAATGATGATGCTAGTAGCGCCGCAGTCAACGGAGCGAGGGGCAGGCTTTTTAGAGCAGAGCGGTTGGAACGGGTCATGAGAGCCTCCAGCGGCTAAGAAAAAAACTCAGGGGCATCGGCGCATCACTGTGCCTTATCCTCCCGGGCTTTTATCCCGCCGTGTAACCCTGCGATTGCAAGGTCGATTGCTCTCGGACCAGCCACGACCATCAGGGGCATATCGTTGATGGCGTCGGAACCCTAGCGATCTATTGGAAACTCAATTGTGTGGCAGCGAAGGCAGCCAATACCCCATGTGTAACGTTTATCTACACAGCAAAATATTGGCCGCCATATATAAAATATATTATTTTTAATAAGTTAGATTGATTTTAGAGGTGTGCCTAAAGAGTCAATGCTTAGATGATGCATCGTCGTGGTGCGTAGTTTGGGCGCTACGCACCATGATGAAACAGAGAATTTGGGGAGGGTCGAAAGTCACAAAGGCGTTTTGCTCATTTTGCCAGGCACTTCGCGGACTAGCCGGGGCATAAGAAAGCCTGGTAGGTGTTCCAGTAACTCTTTTACCAGTGCTTGCGCCACTGCATCGGGTACATCAAAGTGGGCGGCACCCTGAACCGGGTCAAGCACGTGCAGGTAGTAAGGCAGCACGCCTGCTTCAAATAGCCGTTCAGAGAGAGTTGCCAGCGTAGGCACGCTGTCGTTGACACCTTTTAGAAGAACGCTCTGGTTCAGCAGCGTCACGCCTGCTTGCTTGAGGCGGGTACAGGCATCTACCACGGCCTGATCAATTTCATTGGCGTGGTTGATATGCAGCACCACCACTTTTTGCAGGCGGCTTTTGTTTAACCAGCCGAGCAGTGCGTCATCAATCCGGTCAGGAATCACCACGGGCAAGCGGGTATGTATGCGCAGCCGCTTGAGGTGAGGGATGCTTTCAAGCTGTTCGACCAGCCAGGCAAGCTGCCGGTCGCTTGCTGCTAGAGGGTCGCCGCCGGAAAGTATCGCCTCGTGAATGGAGGGGTCGGCACGCAAGTACTCTAGCGTTCCCTGCCACTGCGCCCGGGAAGGCGAGTTCTCGCTATACGGGAAGTGGCGGCGAAAACAGTAGCGGCAGTTGATTGCACAGGCTGGGCTTGCAATTAGTAGCACGCGGTTAGCGTATTTATGAATCAGTCCTTTAGCGGGCTGATGATCGGCTTCTTCCAGCGGGTCAGCGACGTAGCCTGGAGTCGTTGAGGCTTCCTTGCCCAAGGGCAGCACCTGAAGAAGCAGGGGGTCGCTCAAATCCGCATGGGCTATTTTAGCCAGATAGGCTTCAGGCACACATACCTCAAACAGCTCATGACCTAGCTGAGCGCCTGCCAGCAGGTCGCTGTCTAGCCCGAGCCGTTCGCACAATACCTGCGGGTCGCGGATGGCCTGTGAGAGTTGCTGTTGCCAATTGGAACGGACCATCGTGTGGCACTGTTGTTGCGTTTCAGAGGCTGAAATAATGATGTTCTCCTGCAAAAAAGCCCTCCTTCGGGTTATCATGCGCGCACTTATTGAATGACGCTATCAACGACGAAGCAGGGCTTCGTGCATCACGTTACTGACATAAAACATTGAGAGGCATTATGGCGAACTATTCTACCAATGAATTCAAAGGCGGTTTGAAAGTAATGCTCGACGGCGATCCTTGTTCGATCGTCGAAAACGAGCTGGTCAAGCCTGGCAAGGGGCAGGCGTTTAACCGCGTTAAGCTGCGTAACTTGATGACGGGCCGTGTGGGTGAGAAGACTTTCAAATCTGGTGATTCGCTGGAAGGCGCTGATGTCATGGATTTGGAGATGGAGTACCTCTACACCGATGGTGATATGTGGCATTTCATGAAGACCGATGGCTCCTTTGAGCAGTACGCCGTGGAAAAGAAAGCCTTGGGTGATACTGCTAAATGGCTGAAAGAGCAGGTGCCCTATATCATTACGCTTTGGAATGATAAGGCCATTTCTGTGACGCCGCCCAACTTCATTGAGCTGGAAGTGGTTGAAACTGATCCAGGTTTGAAAGGCGATACGGCGCAAGGTGGCTCTAAGCCTGCTACGCTATCATCTGGCGCTGTAGTGCGCGTGCCGTTGTTTATCAATCAGGGCGAAGTGTTGAAAATTGATACGCGCAGCGGGGAATACGTCTCTCGCGCTTAATCACTTTTCGCGATGTTTTTCGGTTTGGTAATGATGATGGCCACGCTTTTTGCGTGGCCATTTTTTGCTAAAAATAGCTTGTCTATAGCTTATCTAAGGAGAAGTGATGGCCATTGATTGGCAACCCTCGGCGTCGATTGAAACGCTCCGCGAGCGTGCACGGTTAATGGCCAAAGTGCGGGCATTTTTTGACCAGCGTGACGTGCTGGAAGTGGAAACGCCGGTCTTGGGGCAGGGGGGGAGCACGGATGTGCATCTGGTATCGCTTCATGCCCTGGCTCGCACCGATAGAGGGCAGCGCCGTTTATGGCTGCAAACTTCGCCTGAATTCCATATGAAGCGGTTATTGGCGGCCGGTAGCGGACCGATATTTCAGCTCGCCAAAAGTTTTCGCGATGGTGAAGTCGGGGCTCGCCACAATATCGAGTTCACCATGCTGGAGTGGTATCGGCCGCAGTTTACGCTGGATAAACTAATTGATGAGACGGCTACCCTGGTCATGTCACTGCTACCCAGTTTCCCCGGTCCGGTCGTGCATTATCGCTATCGGGAGCTTTTCCATACCCACCTAGAGGTGGACCCCTTTACCACGTCGCTGGAAAAGTTGCGTTTGGTTGCCGCGGAGCGGGCGCAAATGTCTGCGCAATCCTTGGCCGGTGAAGATCGCGAGACCTGCCTTGACCTGCTTATGAGCGTAGTGATCGAGCCACAGTTAGGCCAGCATGAGCTAAGTGTTGTGGTTGATTATCCCGCTAGCCAGGCCGCTCTGGCGCAACGTCACCAGGATGTAGATGGTGAGTGGGTGGCTTCCCGCTTCGAGCTCTACCTGAAAGGTGTTGAGTTGGCCAATGGTTACCAAGAGTTGACCGATGCCTCGGAACAGAGAGTGCGGTTTACGGATGATAACGCTGAGCGCCGCCGCTTGGGCTTGCCGGAAGTGGATGTGGATGAGCGTCTGCTGGCCGCTCTAGAGCACGGCATGCCAACTGGTGCGGGTGTCGCGCTGGGGATTGATCGCCTCATTCAACTGGCGCTAGGCAAAGCACGCCTGGAAGACGTGCTCGCCTTTTCTACGCCTCGCTGCTAAACCATCGGCTCGCTAGTAGGGGGAGTATTGCTATCATGAGTCGGTTTATCAATGTGGCCCAGCGCTTGCCCCATACTGACCATGACACCCGTAGGATAGTCGTCAAAGACAACCGGTTTAGTGAAGCACATCACTACCGTGGAGCCGAGTTTGAAACGGCCCATTTCAGCGCCTTTTTCCAACGTGATAGGTTGCCCAAACTGCATGCGCTGAGGCTGGCCTGCAAGCGGTGTTACCTGGCCTGACCAGACGGTCTCGATGGCCGCTACAATCATTGCACCTACTAACACCATTGCCATGGGGCCGTGCTCGGTATCAAAGATGCACACTAGGCGTTCGTTACGGGCAAACAGGCCCGGCACATAGTTGGCGGTTGCCTGGTTGACCGAGAAGAGTCGTCCGGGTACGTAAATCATTTCTCTTAATGTACCGGTCACCGGCATATGCACGCGGTGGTAGTCTCGTGGAGAGAGGTAGACAGTGGCAAAGCTGCCGCCGAGAAACTCTTCCGCCAGGGCCGTGTCGCCGCCAAGCAAGGTCTGCGCAGAGTAGGTGTGGCCCTTAGCTTGCACCAGTTGGCCGGCCTGTAGGCGCCCGTATTGGGAGAGCGTGCCATCGGCAGGGCTCAATATTCCTTCGCCTAATGGGCGCGCATCGGCTTTTAACGCCCGGGTAAAAAAGTCATTGAACGTTGCATAGGCGCTAGGGTCGGGTTCCAACGCTTGGCTCATGTCGACATTAAAGCGTTTGATAAAGGCCTTGATCAGGGTGCTTTTCACCCAAGGGTTGTCGCACTGGCCGAATTTGCCGGTTAGACGCGAAAGAGCGTGCTGAGGCAGTGGGTACTGAAGTAGCGAAAAGGCTTTTTGGGAAAGAGTCACAGTAATATTTTCACTTCTCAATCGGGGTGTCGTCGCGGTTGCCCCATTCACCCCAGGACCCCGCGTAGCCACGCATATTAAAGCCTAGTGCCTTGCCCACCAGCCAGGTAAAGCTGCTGCGGTGGTGGCTCTGGCAGTGGGTAGCGATTTCCATATCGGGGGTCAGGCCCAGGGCGCCAAGTTCGGTGATCAACTCGGCGTAATCGCGAATGCGCAGTGCGCGCTGTCGGTCCATGGCGTGGAGCCAGTCCATATTAACGGCACCGGGAATGTGCCCCAGGTGCTTGTTGTTACCTCGGACGCCATCGTACTCATCTTTGGAGCGCGCATCCCACACCGCGAAGTGTTTATCGCTGAGCTTCTCTTTGATCTCTTCAAACGTGATCAAGGCGTTAGGGTTGAGAATTTCAGCGTGATACTCACTTTGGGTGGGGGCGGTAGGCTCGGTGCTCTCTTCCAGGCCTGCATCGCGCCAGGCGTGTATGCCGCCATTCAAATAGGAGTAACGCGTATGGCCGATGAGCTCTAATGTCCACAAAAGACGTGCCGCCCAGCCACCGCCTTCGTCATCGTAGGCCACCACGTGGGTGTCGCGGGTTAGACCTAATGCGCTGAACAGACGTGAAAGCGCCTCAACGCTAGGAACGTCACTCGGTACCGGCCCTTCACCGCGCATTAAATAGCGAAAGTCGAGGAAGATGGCGCCGGGCACATGGCCCTGACGGTAGCTGTCGCCATTGGCTGGCACATCAATGATCAGCAGCTGTGGGTCATCTAAATGCGCCTGCAGCTGTTCCGGTTCAATAATCAGCGGCAGAAGGTTAGCTTCCGACGATTGGCTTTCAATACTCATGGGTAACTCCTATCAACGTTAGCTATCCAAACTATCAAGAATCCGTCGATAGCTGGCAAAGCGTGCTGGATGAATCTTGCCTGCCTCGACCGCTGCGAGTAAAGCGCAACCGGGCTCATTACGGTGACGACAATCACGAAAACGGCAGTAACCAATATAGTCGTGAAACTCAATGAAACCGTCGGTGACTTCCTGCTCGTTGAGGTGCACCAAGCCAAACTCGCGAATACCCGGTGAGTCGATGACATCGCCATCGGCCACATCAGCTCGGCTCATGGTATAGAGGCGTGCCGTGGTGGTGGTATGGGTGCCCTTGCGGGAGTCTTCCGAGAGCGCGCCAATACGCAGGTTTTCATCCGGTAGCAACAGGTCGATTAGCGAGGATTTGCCCACGCCGCTTTGACCAACGAATACGGAGGTGCGCCCTTCAAGCTGACTGCGCAGCTCATCCAGCCCGGTGTCTGTGGCGGTGGTGGTGCGCACGACGGGGTAGCCTAAATCGCGATAACGCTCTAGCAGTTTACCGAGCTCGCCACCATCTTCTGGTAGCAAGTCGGTTTTATTGAGAACCAGCACTGGCGCAATGCCGGTAGCTTCGGCGGCGACCAGGTAGCGGTCAATAAGGTTGGCGTGAGGTGCAGGCTCTACCGCAAACACGATCAACAGCTGATCAATATTGGCGGCCACCGGTTTGAGCAGGCCGCGAGCGTCGGGGCGCTTTAACACGCTGTCGCGCTCTTCCCGAGCCACTACCACGCCGGAGCCTTCCTGACCTGCACGCCATATCACGCGGTCGCCGGTGACCAGACCATCCAGGTTGGCGCGTAAGTGACAGCGCACCGGTTCATTATCGCTATTGCGCACCTCTAGGGTGCGGCCAAAGTGAGCAACCACGCGGCCCGGCTGTTCAGCACCGTATTCGCCAGCGGCGAGTTTTTCAGCATCTTGCACATCACGCTTTTCCGCACGCTGGGCACGTTCCGCCTGGACTTTCTCGACTCGCCACTGCTGCTGACGACTTAATTTACGTTTGCTCATGACCACCTGATGATCGCTACAATAAACGTCATTGTACCTATCAACGATGGCATTGTACTTATCAAAGATGCCATCAAACAGCCAGGCGGTTCTATATGGGCTGCTTGATGTTGTCATTTAAGGCACACTGGCACGATATTAATGACCATTTAGGCAAAGGGATAACGGTAATGAGCAACGAAACAACGGATTCAGCGGCGCCACGCAATGATCTGCTGATATGGATTGATCTAGAGATGACCGGTTTAGATCCAAATAAAGAGCGCATCATTGAAGTAGCCACACTCATTACTGATGCGGATTTGAATGTGGTCGCGGAAGGGCCGGTCATTGCGGTGAAACAGCCCGATAGCCTGCTGGCGCAGATGGACGATTGGAACCAGAAAACCCACGGCGAGTCGGGATTAGTCGCCCGGGTGAAAGCAAGCCAAGTGGAAACTGCCGAAGCCGAGCAGCAAACCCTGGCATTTCTGCAGCAGTACGCAGTGGCCGGATCGTCACCCATGTGTGGCAACAGTATCCATCAGGACCGGCGTTTTCTTGAGCGTGAAATGCCTGCGCTGCTCAACTTTTTCCACTACCGCAATCTTGATGTGTCTACCATAAAAGAAGTGGCCAAACGCTGGAATCCAGGCGCCTTGGCGGGCTTCAGCAAACAGAATGTGCACCTGGCGATGGATGATATTAAAGAGTCGATTGCTGAGCTGGCTCACTACCGTAATACGTTTTTGCGCGTTGAACAGCGCAGCGACGAAGAAGAGTAAAGCGGTTAAGACATATCAGTGGCAATACGCCTGCCGCGCTTGAGGCGTTGTTCCTCAAGCGCCCAGGCGACGTGTTCACGCACCAGTTCGCTTGGGTAGGCTCGGCGCGCCCATAGCGCGGCTTCCGCGGCCTCGCTCCAAGGGGCGTTTCCTAGGCCTATGGCGATATTGCGCAGCCAGCGCTCGTAGCCAATGCGCCGAATAGGGCTGCCAGCGGTTTTATCCAGGAACTCCGCCTCGCCCCAAGCAAACAGGCTGATTAGCGTAGCGCGATCTAAATCATGGCGCGGCGCAAAGTCATCTTCCTGGGTCATGCGGGTAAAGCGGGTAAAAGGGCATACCAGTTGGCAATCGTCGCAGCCGTAAATACGGTTGCCCATGGCGCGGCGAAACTCAACCGGTATGGCGCCGTGTAGTTCGATAGTGAGATACGAAATGCACTTGCGTGAGTCGACCACCTTATCGTCAACAATAGCGCCGGTGGGGCAGGCGGTGCGGCACGCGCTGCAGCTGCCGCAGTGCTCTTGCTCAAATGGCGCATCGATAGGTAGGGGAAGATCCGTATAGAGTTCGCCCAGGAAAAACAGCGAGCCCGCTTTGGGGTTAAGCAGCATGGCATTTTTGCCGAACCAGCCAAGCCCGGCTTTTTGGGCCAGCGCGCGCTCCATTACCGGTGCTGAGTCGACAAAAGCGCGGTAACCAAATTCGCCTACTTCTTGCTCAATCTTTTTTGCTAATTGGGCTAACCGTTTACGCATTAGCTTGTGATAATCGCGCCCTAGGGCGTAACGCGATACATAGGCGCGGTTGGGCTGACCCAGTACCTTTGTGCTTTCCACTTCAGCGGGCAGATAATCCATGCGTACGCTGATAATGCGCTGAGTGCCGGGTTCAAGCTCTGCGGGGCGAGTGCGCTTGCTGCCATGCTTGGCCATAAAGCCCATCTCGCCGTGGTAGTCATTTTCCAGCCACGCGTCGAGATGGCTTTCATGGACCGACAATTCAGTGTCAGTAATGCCGACTTGCTGAAAGCCCAGCTCTCGCCCCCAGGTTTTAATCAGGTCGGCAAGACGAGCAAGTTTCTGGTCAGTCATTGCACTATCAGAACGTGCAAAGGCAGTGGAATTAGACATAGTCAATCAACAGCAAGGCATTAAGCGCGCTATGCTAACGCATCAGCAGCCATCAAAACATGTGAAAGGAGTGATCGTGACGATCCCGAATACTTCCATGCTACGCCCTCTATATAAAGCCGCCCAGGTGCGCGAGCTCGACCGGCGCACCATTGCCGGTGGTATCGATGGTTTTGCATTGATGCAGCGTGCCGCCTCAAGCGCTTGGCACAGCTTTCGTTCACGCTGGCCTCAGGTGCGCAGCTTAACCGTAATGTGTGGAAGTGGTAATAACGGAGGCGACGGTCATGTGCTGGCAGCGCTGGCCATGCAGTCTGGCCTCAAAGTGCAGCGAGTGACGCTGAAGCCTCTTGATGAGCTAAACGGAGACGCAGCCCGCGCTGCACAATTGGCAACCTCCGCGGGCGTAGGTTGCGAAGAGTGGGAACCCAGCACTGTATTGACGGGCGAAGTCATTATTGATGCCTTGTTAGGCACCGGTTTGACGGGTGAGGTAGAGGGCCGGTTTCGGCTTGCCATCGAAATGATCAATGCTGCTCAGAGGCCGGTACTGGCAATTGATATTCCCTCGGGATTGGTTGCTGATACCGGCGCAGCGACAGGGGGTGCCGTTAAGGCTGCCTGCACGGTGACTTTTATCGGCGATAAGATCGGTTTGTATACTGGTGATGCACCCGCTTATACCGGTGAGATCGATTTTCGCCCGCTGGGTGTTAAAGCCCAGGCATATTTTGATATTCCAGCCACCGCTTGGCGGCTGGATGATTCGCTCTTAGCGGATGCCTTTGCTCCCCGGCTGCGCACGAGCCATAAAGGGGATATGGGACATATGCTGGTGATGGGCGGCGCTCCCGGCTTTGGCGGCGCGGCGCTACTGGCCAGCCAGGCCGCTGCGCGGATGGGGGCGGGTAAGGTGAGCTTGGCGACGGCCCCTGAGCATATCACCGCTAGTTTGGTACGCTGCCCGGAAGTAATGGCCCACAGCGTGCGCGGTGGCGCCGAAGCGGCTGAGCTGACTGCGATGGCCGACGTTGTCGTGGTAGGGCCGGGGCTTGGTCAGGCGGCCTGGGGGCAGGCTGTATTACAGAGTGCGCTTAAGTCAGACGCGCCGTTGGTAGTAGATGCTGATGGGCTGAATCTTTTAGCACGCCAGTGGCCAGATATTCGACGCGATAATTGGATATTAACCCCGCATCCCGGTGAAGCGGCACGGCTATTGGGCTGTTCCGTGGCGGAGGTTCAGGCCGACCGACCCGCCGCTGCCCAGGCCCTGCAGCGGGCACGTGGCGGCGTGGTGGTGTTGAAAGGCGCTGGTAGTTTGATTGCTGGCCCCACTGGTTTAGTGGTGTGCCCCTACGGAAACCCAGGCATGGCTAGCGGTGGCATGGGCGATGTGCTCAGTGGCATGCTAGGTGCATTGATGGCGCAGCGCGGAGATGTGGAGTTCAGTGCCTGGCTAGCCACGATGGTGCACGCGTTAGCGGCGGATCGAGCAGCACAACAAGAAGGCGAGCGTGGCCTGCTGGCGAGCGATCTGGCATCCTATGCGCGAAAATTGATTAATCCGTGAAGGCAGCCCACATGCAGGTGCAATTAGACAACGAAGAGGCTCAGGTCGCGTTTGGCGAAGCGCTAGGGCAGGTATTACAAGGTCGTGGGTTGATCTACCTGGAAGGTGAGTTAGGCGCCGGTAAAACCACGTTAACACGGGGTATTCTACGGGCGTACGGCCATCAAGGGGCGGTGAAAAGCCCCACCTATACGCTGATAGAGCCCTACGAACTGGGTTCTCAGCGCGTGAATCATTTAGATCTGTATCGTTTGTCAGATCCAGAAGAGCTTGAGTTTATCGGCGGTCGCGATGTATTAGCCGACGATGCGCTGTGTATTATTGAGTGGCCCAGCCGCGGGAAAGGGTGGTTGCCAACGCCCGACCTTCGCCTTGTTTTGACAGTCGCTGCTCAAGGCCGTTTGGCCTCTTTAACGGCTTGCAGTGATTTGGGCGCGCGTATCCTGTCATTGCTAGAGCGCCAAGCCCATGAAGTAAGCCAGGCCAGTGCAACAAGTAAGGTAAGCGACGATCAGTTGGAGAATGGTGTGATTCAATGGAAATGAAGGCCGCCACGGCTCGTGTATTTCGTTTATTAGCCGTTAGTTTTTTTGCCCTTGCGGCGGTTAGCGTACAAGCGTCCAGCGTCGAAAGCATGCGCTTATGGGCGGCGCCTGATCACGCGCGTCTGGTGTTTGATCTGTCTGCGGCCACCAGTGCCAATGTGTTTTCGTTACAAAATCCCGCGCGTTTAGTGATCGATTTAGACGATACGCAAATGGATACCGACCCCAATACTCTGCCCCTGAACGACAGTGCCATTACATCGGTGCGCACGGGTACTCGTGAGGGCGGCGGTTTGCGCGTTGTGCTCGAACTCAATCGCGCCGTCGAGCCACGCCATTTCACCCTGACGCCGAATGATCAATACGGGCATCGGCTGGTGGTGGATCTCGAGTATCCGGGTGAAAGTGCCGTTGAGAATCCCATTGATCCTATCGAGGCGATGATTCGTGAACAGGAAATTCAGGCCCAGCGCGCCACGGCCCAAGCACAACTGCCCGGGAGTGTCGCGACACCAAGCAACGACGCACCGGCTGAAGTGCAGGAAGCCAAACCGCATCCGCGTAGAGATATCATTATTGCGGTGGATGCTGGGCACGGTGGCGAAGACCCCGGGGCCATCGGCCCTTCAGGAACCCGTGAGAAAGATGTGGTGCTGGAAATTGCCCGCCGGTTAGCGGCGGAAGTCAACGGCACTGAAGGGTTCAAAGCCGTACTGGTTCGAGACGGTGACTACTACCTGGGCCTTCGCCAACGTACCGCCCTGGCACGCGAGCAGAAAGCTGACTTTTTCGTCTCGATCCACGCCGACGCCTTTACCAGTCCCCGCCCTCAAGGCAGTTCGGTTTATGCGCTCTCGCAACGTGGCGCTACCTCGGAAACCGCCCAGTGGCTGGCAGATAGCGAAAACCGCTCTGACCTGATCGGCGGCGTCGATGGAAGTTTATCGCTACGCGATAAGGATCAGGTGCTGCGCGGTGTGCTGTTAGATCTCACCATGACCGCCACCTTGAATGACTCACTCTCTATTGGCGGGCAAGTGCTGGAACAGTTGGCGAGGGTGAATCGGTTGCACAAATCGCGGGTCGAACAGGCCGGGTTCATGGTGTTGAAATCGCCGGATATTCCTTCTCTATTGATCGAGGTTGGTTTTATTTCAAACCCTGATGAGGAGCGCCGCTTGCGGGATCCGGTGCACCAGGGAGGCCTATCGCAAGCGATTTTCAGTGGCTTGCGTGACCACTTCCAGCGTTACCCGCCGCCCGCTAGTTTGCTGGCTTGGCAGCGCGATAATCAACGTCGCCCTGCGGGGAACGAATACCGTATTCAGTCAGGCGATACTCTGTCGGCGATAGCTGTCCGCCACGGTGTACCTGTGAATCAACTGAAGCAGGCCAATGATATTAATGGTGATGTGATACGGGTTGGCCAAGTGTTGCAAATCCCCCGTTCATAAAAATCGTTTTTGAGGTGTTGTGTTGACTGAGATGACCGCCGCTACATCGCGTATTCAGGTGCTCGACCCACGGTTAGCCAACCAAATTGCGGCTGGCGAGGTGGTAGAGCGCCCCTCGTCGGTCACAAAAGAGCTAATAGAAAACGCGATTGATGCGGGCAGCCAGCGTATTGAAGTGGAGATTGAGCAAGGCGGCACGCGGCTTATCAAGGTGCGCGATGACGGCATTGGTATCGGCGAAGATGATTTGCCGCTCGCTTTGGCGCGCCATGCCACCAGCAAAATCGGTAGCTTGGAAGATTTAGAAGGCGTTAGCTCGTTAGGTTTCCGAGGTGAAGCGCTGGCTTCGATTAGCTCCGTTTCCCGTTTGGAGCTCATTTCTAACGCCCAGGAAGACCCTCGTGATGGTTGGCGGGTAGTCGCGGAAGGGCGAGGTATGGAGGCGCGAGTAACGCCAGCACCCCATCCACGGGGAACCAGCGTTAGCGTGCGTGATCTGTTTTTTAACACCCCCGCCCGACGCAAGTTTCTGCGCACCGAAAAGACCGAATTCGCGCATGTGGAAGAAGCTTTTCGTCGTCAGGCGCTGTCGCGCTACGACATTGCCTGGGTATTGCGCCACAACCAGAAAGTGATTCATCAACTTCCTCCTGGGCACTCGGCGGCAGCTCGCGAGCGGCGAATTGCCTCGCTGCTAGGTAAAAACTTTATCGAGCACGCCCGCTATATCGAACGCGAAGCGGGTGGTTTGCGACTAAGTGGTTGGGTGGGGCTGCCGACTCACTCCCGCTCTCAGGCTGATCAGCAATACTTTTTCGTTAATGGCCGTGTGGTGCGTGACCGTTTGGTGGCCCATGCGGTGCGTCAGGCGTATCGCGATGTGCTGTTTAACGGTCGGCATCCGGTGTTTGTGCTCTACCTGGAGCTTGATCCCGACGTTGTCGACGTCAATGTTCACCCTACCAAACATGAAGTCCGTTTTCGTGATGGCCGTATAGTGCACGATTTTCTGTACTCCAGCCTGCATCACTGCTTGGCGTCCTCTAAGCCTGCAGAAAGCGGTGACGGAAATAGTGATGAAGAGGCGACTGGTGTCGTTGCTTCTCAGCAGCAAGAACATAGGCAGCCGCCCCAGGTAGGTGCGGGGGCAGACGAAAACGTCGAGCAACCTCGCTGGCAGCAGCAGGGCATTGCGCTGACTCACTCTTCGGATCGCCACCCTGGTGCTGAGCGCGTACGCCGCTTTATGCAAGGCTATCAGGCGCTCCACCCCAACCATGAAGAGACGCTGTTAACGCCGCAGGTTGACGTGGCGAGTGAAGGCGAAAACGAAGTGCGTGAAGCACCTCTGGCGATGCCTGATAACGACCCCACGGTGGCACCGCCGCTTGGGTTTGCGCTGGGGCAACTGCACGGTATTTATATTCTGGCCCAGAACGCTCAGGGTTTGGTGGTGGTGGATATGCATGCCGCCCATGAACGAATTGTCTATGAGCGTATGAAAACACAGCTAGCGGCTGCTAAAGGATTAGATGCCCAGCCGCTGCTAGTGCCGGTTTCTATCGCCGCTAGTCGGGCAGAAGTGGCGACGGCTGAGAGCGAGCAAGAGGCCATTGCCAAGCTGGGCATTGAGCTGGATGTTGCCGGACCAGAAACACTGCTGGTGCGCCAGTTGCCAGCGTTGCTCTCCCAGGCGGATCCAGAAGCCCTGGTACGCCAGATGTTGGAGGAGCTGGCGCGTTACGGGCGGACCCATCAAGTCGAGGCGCGGCTTCATGAATTGCTCTCCACCATGGCTTGCCACGGTAGCGTGCGCGCCAACCGGCGGCTCACCATTGATGAAATGAATGCGCTGCTGCGCGACATGGAGCGCACGGAGCGCAGTGATCAGTGCAATCACGGCCGACCCACCTGGACGCAGATGGGGCTAAAAGCGCTTGATCGGCTGTTCTTAAGAGGCCAATAGCAGCACGATCGAAAATTTAATTTCTGTTAAATATTGGAGCACTACCCGCGCATGGCTGATACGCGCCCTTGGGCAATTTTTTTGATGGGCCCGACAGCGGCCGGGAAAACCGATACCGCGATGGCGTTGCATGAGCGCTTAGGGCATGAGCTGATCAGCGTTGATTCAGCGATGGTGTATCGCGGTATGGATATTGGCAGCGCCAAACCTAGTACCGCTGAACTTGCCCGTGCACCCCATCACTTGATTGATATCCGCGACCCTGCTGAGCCTTATTCAGCGGCTGACTTCCGTGAAGATGCGATAAAACTGATGCGACAAATCAGCGCGGCAGGCCGGGTTCCTCTGTTGGTCGGCGGTACCATGCTTTATTACAAGCGGCTGATAGAAGGTGTGGCCAATTTACCTTCGGCTGACCCGGTCATTCGCCAACAGCTTGAAACGCAATGGCAATATGAGGGGCTGGAGTCGCTGCATAAACGATTGGCTGAAGTGGATGCAGTTTCCGCTCAACGTATCCATCCCAATGATCCTCAACGCTTAATACGTGCGCTTGAAGTGTATTATGCCAGCGGGCGGCCAATGAGTGAGTTATGGGCGGAGCAACAGCCTGAAACCTTTCCATGGCGCGTGTTGTCGATAGCCTTGGCACCTAGTGATCGTGGCCTTTTGCATCAGCGTATCGCTAAGCGCTTTGAACTAATGATGGATGAGGGCTTGATAAATGAAGTCACTGCCCTCAAAAAGCGTAATGACTTGCATTTAGGCCTACCGGCGATGAAGAGTGTTGGTTATCGTCAAGTGTGGGAGTACCTGGAAGGTGAATATGATTACGCCACGCTTGTTGAGCGGGGCATAATCGCGACTCGCCAGCTCGCAAAGCGTCAGCTAACGTGGTTAAGAAGCTGGCCGTCGCTTGAATGGGTAGATTCGCAGCGCCCTGACGCGCTTGATAAGGTATTGAAACTCGTGCGTGAAAGCGGTGCTTAGCGTAAGATAGTTCTTCAAGATAGTGATTTAGTAAGCGTATGTTTTCGAATGGCCACTTGGCTTTTCCGACAACATTAGGCCTTTCGGGCAAAAAGATTGCGGCGTAGCACTAGTAGGGCACGCCATTTGATAATTAACCCCCAACGACAGTTTTAGGGAGAGCAACATGTCCAAAGGGCAGTCCCTTCAAGACCCGTACTTGAACATTCTGCGCAAAGAGCGCATTCCGGTCTCCATCTTTTTGGTCAATGGCATTAAGCTTCAGGGCCAGATCGAATCGTTTGACCAGTTTGTTATCTTGTTGCGCAACACCGTCAGTCAGATGGTTTATAAACACGCTATTTCTACGGTTGTTCCGTCTCGTAACGTCCGCTTGCCTGCGCAAGACCCGGCAGAGCAAGACGCCGAGATTTAACACCGCTGGATAAGCAAGAGATTCCACGAGGTATTGATTGTTTTTCGAACGCCCAGACGCCGGTGAAACGGCAGTTCTTGTTCATGTCGATTTCTATGATGAGCAAAAACGTGAAGACCCGGGTGAGTTTCTAGAGCTCGTACGCTCTGCGGGTGCAGAGCCTGCGACTCTACTCACTGCCAGCCGCCACCGGCCTGACTCACGCACATTTATTGGGTCAGGAAAGCTGGAAGAGTTGCGGGCAATGCTCGCGGCTCACGCGGCAGAATTGGTGATCTTCAACCACAGCTTAAGTCCCTCTCAAGAGCGCAATGTTGAGCAAGAGCTCAAGTGCCGAGTGCTTGACCGTACCGGTCTTATTCTCGATATTTTTGCGCAGCGGGCAAGAACGCATGAAGGTAAGCTGCAAGTAGAGCTTGCACAGCTTGAATATATGTCGACTCGCCTAGTACGCGGGTGGACACACCTTGAGCGCCAAAAAGGCGGGATTGGCCTGCGCGGCCCAGGTGAAACTCAGCTTGAAACTGACCGACGCCTGCTGCGTGGACGGATTAAATCGATTCACAAGCGGCTTGATAAAGTGCGTAGCCAGCGCGATCAGAATCGTCGCGCCCGTGCTCGTGCTGAAATCCACAGTGTATCGCTGGTGGGCTATACCAACGCGGGTAAATCGACGTTGTTCAACGCGTTAACTAACTCTGATGTTTACGCCGCTGATCAGCTGTTTGCCACACTAGACCCAACGTTGCGTCGGCTTGAAATTGAAGACGTCGGACCTGTGGTAATGGCTGACACCGTCGGGTTTATCCGTCATTTACCGCACAAGCTGGTCGAGGCGTTTCAAGCGACGCTTCAAGAAGCTTCAGAAGCGTCGTTGCTGGTACACGTGATTGATGCAGCAGACCCTGACCGCGAGTTAAATGTGGAGCAGGTGGAGCTAGTGCTAAAAGAGATTGGTGCAGATGATGTGCCAGTGCTCAAAGTCATGAATAAAATCGATAAGCTCGACAGCGCGCCGCGTATTGAACGTGATGGTCATGGTGTGCCAGAGGTGGTTTGGCTCTCAGCGCAGCAGGGCCAGGGGCTTGAATTGCTTCATGAAGCACTGACCGAACGCTTAGCAAACGATGTGATTGGCTTCTCGCTGACACTTAACCCTGAGCAAGGTAAGCTGCGTGCTGGTCTTCACGAACTAAATGCAGTTCGTGAGGAAGCTTTTGATGAGCAGGGGCATTCGGTGCTAGATGTGCGTTTGCCGCGGCGCGATTTTAATCAGTTGATGGCTCAGTTAGGCGAGCGTGCCAATACTTATTTACCGGTAGCGTTACAAGAATCCGATGAGTGGTAGGCTACTCATTACGAATCTTAAAGCACTGCTTGTATTCTGCTTTGTATAAAAATGGTACAAGGTTTATAGAGCAATAATATCAAAACGCAATGCTATCGTTTAAAACGCTGGCATTTGCGTTAGCGAATACCTTAGTGGAGACGAAGTATGGCCTGGAATGAGCCTGGTGGTGGCAACCAGCACGACCCTTGGAGTAGTGGCGGCCGACGCGGTGGAAATGATAACGATGGAAACCGTGGTAGTAATAATGGTGGCAACAACGGCAATAAAGGAGGCGGTAACCAAGGTCCTCCTGATCTGGATGAAGCGCTGAAAAAATTTCAGGATAAGCTCAACAGTATGCTGGGTGGCGGTAAAAAAGGCGGCAGCAAAAAAAGCGATGGCGGTGGCGGTAAAAGCCGTAACCCTTTCGCTTTGCCTGGCTTACTGATTATTGTTGCGCTGGCGATTTGGGCCGCGATGGGCTTTTACTTAGTCGATCAATCCGAGCGTGGTGTTGTGCTTCGTTTTGGCGAGTTCCAGGGCATTGTAGAACCCGGCCTGCAGTGGAATCCGCCGTTGATTGATGATGTGCGGATGGTGAATGTGACGCGCGTGCGGTCATTGACTCAAACGCAGTCCATGCTGACCCGCGACGAAAACATCGTTGAAGTGGAAATTTCAGCACAGTACCAAGTCGCTAATCCCCGTGATTTCGTTCTAAACGTACGTGATCCCGCTATCTCTATTGAGAATGCGTTGGACTCGGCGCTGCGTCACGTGGTTGGCGGTACTGATATGATCGATATCCTGACCTCGGGTCGTGAGATTCTGGGTAGCTCTGTTTCTAGTCGTCTCCAGTCCTATCTCGATAACTATGGTGCTGGTATTCGTTTACAAACCATCAACATTGAGTCGACGTCTGCGCCTGCGCCGGTAATTGATGCCTTTGATGACGTTATCCGTGCCCGTGAAGATCGCCAGCGTACGATCAACGAAGGTATGGCTTACGCCAATGCGATTATCCCGGCTGCCCAGGGTCAGGCCCAGCGTGTGGTTGAGCAGGGCCAGGGTTACCGTGAGTCGGTGGTTGCTGAAGCACAGGGTCAAGCCAACCGCTTTAACTCGCTACTCTCCGAGTACGGTAATGCGCCGGATATCATGCGCGAGCGTATGTATCTAGACACTATGGAAGATGTGTTTAGTAATTCGCCGAAAGTGCTGCTGGATGTGAGCGAAAACGCCCCCTTAATGTATCTCCCGCTGGATCAAATGCGCGGCGGTACTAGTGGCAATCGCAGCAATTCATCGTCTGGCAATAGCGAGAATAGCAGTGATGAGCAGTTGGACGCGGATGTGCTTGAGCGGCTACGCAGTACCCAGAGTAGCTCATCAACGAATACCAATAGTAGTAACTCCATCCGCAGGGAGGGCCGGTAAATGATTAATAATCGATCCCTGCTGATTGTTGGTGGTCTGGCTGCCGTGGCGTGGCTGGCGAGCAACACTCTGTACGTGGTAGACGAAACTGAACGTGCCGTTAAGCTGCGTTTTGGTGAAGTCATCGAAGAGAATATTCAGCCTGGTTTGCACGCAAAAGTGCCGATCGCGCAAACGATTCGTAAGTTTGATACGCGTTTGCTGACGCTGGATACCGATACTAGCCGTTATCTGACGCTTGAGCAGAAAGCGGTAATCGTTGACTCCTACGTTAAGTGGCAAGTTATTAACCCAACGCGCTACTACGAGGCGACCGCTGGCGATGAGTTGATGGCTATTCGCCTGATTCAACCGCGCGTGGATGAAAGCCTGCGTAATGAATTTGGTCGTTTGAATCTTCAGGAAATCATCGCTGAACGACGTGATGACCTGATGACCGGCCCCACCGCCGAGCTCGATGAGCTAATGCGTGAAGAGCTAGGTGTGGCTATCCGCGATATTCGTATTAAGCGGATCGACCTGCCTGAAGACGTCTCGGCAGCTGTTTTTGACCGTATGCGCTCCGAGCGTGAGCGTGAAGCTCGCGAGTGGCGTGCTCAAGGTCAGGAAGAGGCTGAGCGTATTCGGGCCAACGCAGATCGTCGCCGCCAGGTGTTGCTTGCTCAAGCCAATGAGCGCTCCGAAACACTGCGTGGTGAAGGTGATGCCCAGGCTGCTGCGATCTTCTCTGAGGCGTATGGCCAGAATCAGGAGTTCTTCTCCTTCTGGCGCAGCCTAGAAGCTTATCGCGAAAGCTTTGCTGACGATGGCAATCTGATGGTGCTGGAGCCGAATAGCGATTTCTTCCGCTATTTGCGTAACCCAGAGCCGGAAGGTAGCGACAGCGAGTAAGTCGCTTTTGGCCGGTGCACCTCGTCTCGTCATTCCTAGGGCTTGGCGGGGTTTATCCGGCCAATAAACGTGATAGAATTTATCAACCGGGCGTCGCCCGGTTTTTTTGTGGCCCTCATTTAACGCTGGCGTCGGCAATCATATTGCTTCGTTACTGCTTGAGTTTGTTGGGCCTTCATCGTCTTGCAGGATTGTTCACATGACCATCGCTGACCGCTGGCTACTGCCCGACGGCATGGATGAGGTGCTTCCGCCTCAGGCAAGCCGCATGGAAGAGCTGCGCCGCGCGCTGCTCGATCTTTACCATTGCTGGGGCTATGACCAAGTAATGCCGCCGCCGGTGGAGTTTCTGGACTCCTTGTTAACAGGTACCGGGAGAGATCTCGATCTGCAGACCTTTAAGCTGACCGACCAGCTCACTGGCCGCATGATGGGGGCCTCCGCTGATGTAACGCCGCAAGTGGCGCGTATGGATGCGCATTCGCTAAAGCGGCAGGGGTCAGTGCGCCTTTGTTATTGCACCAACGTATTGCGTGCAAAGGCGGATCAGCACCAAGGCGGGCGTAGCCCCGTGCAGGTAGGCGCTGAACTGTTTGGCCATGCCGGGCTTGAGGCTGACAGTGAAATTATTCACTTGGCGCTGGCCAGTATGAAAGCGGCTGGCGCTCAGGAGATCCACCTGGCGCTTGGGCACATCGGTATTTACCGCAGCCTAGTTGAAGCAGCAGCGCTCAGTGATGAGCAGGAAAGCGCGCTATTTGAAGCGCTGGCGCTAAAATCACCTACGCAATTAGCACAGCTTGTAGACGCTAGTGTTAGTGACCCGGCATTAGCGGATATGCTGTTGGCGCTTGGTGAGCTGCATGGCGGAGCGGATATTTTAAGCCAGGCGCGCGAGCGTTTTGCGGGCGCTCCTGCCTCAGTCACGGCGGCATTGGATCAGTTGGATGCGCTCTATCAAGGCGTATTGGCGCGCTTTGATGTGTCGCTCTACTTTGACTTGGCTGAGTTGCGTGGCTATCAATACCATACCGGTATGATGTTTGCCGCCTACGTGCCGGGCTATGGGCATGCGCTTGCTAAAGGCGGGCGTTATGACGATACAGGGCGTGCCTTTGGTCGTGCTCGCCCCGCTACCGGTTTCTCGATGGATCTTAAACAACTGGCGTCGTTGGCGCTGGCTGCCCCGAGTCGGGGTAGTATTTGGGCACCCGCCCAGCAAGATGAGTCGCTCAACGCTGCCATTGTTGCACTGCGTGAGCAAGGGGAACGCGTGATTCAAGCGCTGCCTGGGCAGCGTACTGGGCCGGCGGAGCATGAATGTGACCGCCGTCTTGAGCTTATCAATGGTCGTTGGCAGCCAACGGCCCTGACACAAGAGACGAGTGCATCATAATGGGTAAGAATGTCGTAGTGCTGGGCACCCAATGGGGTGACGAGGGCAAAGGTAAGATTGTTGACCTGTTGACTGAATCAGCATCCGCCGTGGTGCGTTTCCAAGGTGGTCACAATGCTGGCCATACGCTGGTCATTGACGGTGAAAAAACGGTTCTTCACCTGATACCTTCAGGCGTTTTGCGTCCAGGCACCACCTGTGTGATTGGTAATGGCGTGGTGCTTTCACCTGAAGCGCTGATCAAAGAAATCCGTGAGCTGGAAGCCAAAGGCGTACCGGTTCGTGAGCGCCTGCGCCTTTCACCTGCTTGCCCGCTGATCCTGCCTTACCATGTGCGCCTGGATCAGGCCCGTGAAAAGGCCCGGGGCATCGCTAAAATTGGCACCACCGGCCGTGGCATTGGTCCCGCCTACGAAGATAAAGTGGCCCGCCGTGGCTTGCGCTTAGGGGATATGCTTCATCGCGAGCGCTTTGCTTCCAAGCTGGGCGAAGTGCTCGACTACCATAACTTCGTGTTGGTGAATTACCATGGCGAACCGGCGGTCGACTTCCAGGAAGTGCTGGATACTGCAATGCAGATGGCTGAAGAGCTGCGCCCAATGGTCTGCGACACTGTCAGCATGGTGCACGACCTCCGTAAAGCTGGTGAGAACATCCTGTTTGAAGGTGCTCAAGGCTCGCTGCTGGATATCGACCACGGTACCTACCCGTACGTAACCAGCTCAAACACCACTGCAGGCGGCACCGCCACTGGCTCTGGCGTCGGCCCGCTCTATTTGGATTACGTGCTGGGCATTACTAAGGCATATACCACTCGCGTTGGCTCAGGCCCATTCCCCACTGAGCTATTTGACGTTGATGGCCGCCACCTTGCCGAGCGTGGTCATGAGTTTGGTGCCACGACTGGCCGTGCACGCCGCTGCGGTTGGTTTGACGCCGTGGCCCTGCGTCACGCGGTGCAGATCAACTCGGTCTCTGGCATCTGCCTGACCAAGCTGGATGTACTGGATGGGTTGGAAAATATCCGCGTCTGCGTTGGCTATCGCAGTAAAGATGGCGACGTATTGGACAACCCTGTGGATTCGGAAGGCTATGAAGCTGTCGAACCGCTTTATCAGGATTTACCAGGCTGGAAAGAGTCCACGTTGGGTGCTAAACGGGTCGAAGATTTGCCTGCCAATGCCCGCGCCTACATTAGCTTCCTTGAAGAGCAGGTGGGTACGAGTATTGATATCATTTCTACTGGTCCAGACCGTATGGAAACCATCGTGCTGCGTAACCCATTCGATAGTTAATAACGGTTCAAGCTGGCTATTGATGAGCAGATGAGCAAAAGGGGCAACTGAGTTGCCCCTTTTCTGTATGTATAAGCTTATATATTTAAAAGTCGATGCCACGGCGCGCTTGTAAGCCGTTATTGAAGGCATGACGAACTTCCTGCATTTCGGTCACCGTATCGGCCATGGCGACTAGCTCGCGATGGGCATTTCTTCCCGTAATAATCACCGTCTGTTCCATCGGGCGTTTCTCCAGCGCTTGTTTAACGGTTTCAATGTCCAAGTAACCAAACTTGAGCATATAGGTAATTTCATCAAGCACCACCAGATAGATCTCTGGGTCCGCTAGCATACGCTCGGCGTCTTTCCATACTGCGTGGCACGCCTCTGTATCCGCTTGGCGATTCTGGGTGTCCCAGGTAAAGCCGGTGGCCATTATCGCCACCTCAAGATTGGTGTCTTCCTCTAGACGGTTACGTTCGCCGCACTCCCAGAGACCTTTAATAAACTGCACCACGCCAACTTTATAGCCATAACCCAAGGCACGGGTGACCGTCCCCCAGGCTGCGGTGGTTTTGCCTTTGCCGTTACCGGTATTAACAATGATTAGGCCGCGCTGTTCGTCGGCACTGGCGACTTTCTCATCTACGCGTGCTTTCAACTTCTGCATGGAGGCTTTATGGCGGGTCTCGCGGTCACTCATGATGTCTCCTGGGTAACGTTTTTTAAGATGGCAAGAAGCTTGTCGCGCTAGCCTAAGTCATCTAACAGGGGTTGAACATCTTTTTGAAGAGCTTGATGGATAACCTTTGTATAGATTTAGGTGGGTAATAATCAGGTTTTGGTTCAATAAAACATGCTTCAAAACCGAAAAGGACAAGAGATAAACAACAGAATTGGCCCCTAGGGGGCTGGCTGCTCTAGAATAGGTGGTCATGTCTTGTCAGGAATTACATCATGCCTTCATTTGATATTGTCTCAGAGTTCGATAAGCACGAAGGTGCTAACGCCGTTGATCAAGCCAACCGCGAAGTGCAGTCGCGTTTTGATTTTAAAGGCGTCGACGCCAGCTTCACTTTGGAAGGCGATAAAGTGCAGCTAGAGGCGGAAGTTGATTTCCAGCTTAAGCAAATGCTTGATGTGCTGCGAGCCCGTCTTATCGCCCGTGGCATTGATGCCCGCTGTATGGACGTTCAAGACCCGGTGCTCTCCGGTGTAAAAGCCCGCCAGGAAGTTGCTTTAAAGGAAGGGCTTGATGCGGCGGAAGCCAAAGATGTGGTTAAGCGCATCAAAGCCAGCAAGCTCAAAGTACAGGCACAAATTCAGGGTGAGAAGGTGCGGGTAACGGGTAAAAAGCGCGACGATTTACAAGCTGTTATGGCGTTGCTGCGGGGCGAAGAGGGGCCAGATTTGCCGCTCCAGTTTGATAACTTCCGCGATTAGAAGGGCACCGCCACTCGCCGCCGTCACCCGGTATTAACTATATAAATATTCGTTTTATACAGGAGTCACGCATTATGTCTGATCCGCAGCCGGTTTATTTAAGCGACTACCAGCCACCCGCTTACCGGGTAACTCATACCGAGCTGACGTTTGATCTTGACCCCGCCGCGACCCGTGTGAAAGCGCGACTGTTGATAGAGCGACATGCGAAGGCTGACGCGAATGCGCCGCTGGTGTTAAACGGCGAACATTTAAAGCTCATCTCCCTGTCGATCGATGCAACGCCGCTGAATGAATCCGCGTATCAAGTAGATGCAGAGACCCTAAGTATTGCCAATGTTCCAGAGCGGTTTGTGTTGGAGAGTGAGGTAGAGATCGCACCGCAAGAGAACACGGCGTTAGAAGGGCTTTATCAGTCCAACGGCATGTACTGTACTCAGTGCGAAGCCGAGGGTTTTCGACGTATTACCTTTTACCCCGACCGCCCAGATGTCATGGCGACCTTCAAGGTCACGGTGATCGGCGATCAGCAGCGTGAACCAGTATTACTGGCTAACGGTAACCCGTTAGAGCGCGGCGAGCTGGAAGGTGGTCGTCATTTCGTCACCTGGGAAGATCCGCATCCCAAGCCCTGTTACCTATTCGCTCTAGTGGCAGGCAACCTGCATCGCGTAGAAGACCACTTCACCACCATGAGCGGTCGCGAGGTCACGCTGCAAATTTGGGTGGAGCAAGAGAACCTGGATAAGACCGAACATGCTATGGCCTCGTTGAAACGCGCCATGGTGTGGGATGAGCAGGCGTATGGTCGTGAGTACGACCTGGATCTATTTATGATCGTGGCCGTCAATGATTTCAATATGGGGGCGATGGAGAATAAAGGCCTTAATATCTTTAACTCCGCCGCGGTGCTCACGCATCCCCATACCGCTACCGATGCCGCCTTTCAGAATGTTGAAGGCATCGTCGCCCACGAATACTTTCATAATTGGTCGGGCAATCGTGTCACCTGTCGCGACTGGTTCCAGCTTTCGCTGAAAGAGGGCTTTACAGTCTTCCGTGATCAGTGCTTCTCGGCGGATACCAATTCAGCACCGGTTAAGCGCATCCAGGATGTCTCCTTTTTCCGCACGGCACAGTTTGCCGAAGATGCTGGTCCTACGGCGCATCCGATTCGCCCTGACCACTTTATTGAAATTACCAACTTCTACACCCTGACGATTTATGAGAAGGGAGCAGAAGTCGTACGCATGCTGCGTAATTTAGTGGGGGAAGAGAATTTCCGTCGCGGCTCAGATCTTTACTTTGAGCGATTCGATGGCCAAGCGGTGACGATTGAAGACTTTGTAGGCTGCATGGCGGAAACCTCCGGCGAGGATTTAAGCCAGTTTATGCGTTGGTACTCCCAGGCAGGTACGCCGGATATTGATGCTCACGGCGAGTATGACTATGTGCATGGTGAATATCATTTAACGTTGCGTCAGCGCACGCCCGCGACACCAGGCCAGCCCGATAAACTGCCGCTGCATATTCCCGTACGTATGGGGTTAGTCGGTACAAAATCAGGTCAAGACTTAACGTTAACCCTCAATGGCGAAAAAATAGGCAAAGATGCCGTTATTCACCTACGTGATGATGAGCAGACATTTGTCTTTACTGATGTCGCTGAAGCGCCGGTGCCGTCTTTACTACGTGAATTTTCAGCGCCCGTTAAGTTGCACTTCCCCTATTCACGAGAAGATCTTGCCTTTTTGTTGACCCATGACAGCGATGGCTTTAATCGTTGGGACGCTGGCCAGCGCTTGGCGCTCTTGGCGTTGGATGACTTAATTGCTGCTCACCGCAACAGTGTCGAGAAGGTGATGGACAGCCGTGTGGTTGATGCCTTTAAAACACTTCTGAACGGCCCAATGAGCGATAAGGCGGTATTAGCTGAAATGCTGACGCTACCTTCAGAAGCGTACATTGCCGAGCAGCAGCCCATCGTAGATGTTGATGCCATTCATGCGGCACGTGAGTTCGTGCGACAGTCGTTAGCCGTTGCTCTGCGCGATGAATTTATTGCCATCTACGAAGCCAATGTGACGGAAGAGACTTACGCGCCAACGCCAGAGCAAATTGCCCAGCGAAGCCTTAAAAACGTGGCGCTCTCCTATCTCATGTCGATCGAGGATGAGCAGGGCTTAGCGCTGTGCGAAAAGCAATTTGCCGCCGACCACAATATGACCGATGTGCGTCAGGCTCTCACGTTACTGGTGCACAGCGATCGCGATGATTTGGCCTCGCCAGCATTGAAATCATTTGGCGAAAAATGGGCGCATGACCCCTTAGTGATGGATCAGTGGTTCACCATTCAGGTTTCACGCCCGCAGGAAGATGTGCTTGAGCGCGTGAAGTACCTGATGCAACACCCCGCTTTTTCACTTAAGAATCCCAACAAAGTGCGTGCCCTCATTGGGGCGTTTGCCCAGAACCGAGTCAATTTCCACCGCTTAGATGGTCAGGGCTACCAGCTGTTGGCCGATGTGGTGATTGAACTCAACCGGCTTAATCCAGAAATTGCCGCGCGGCTTATCACGCCGCTAACGCGCTGGCAGCGTTTTGATGAAACCCGCCAAGTATTAATGCGGTCTCAGCTAGAACGTATTAGGCAACAGCCGCTGTCTTCAAATGTGTATGAGGTGGTCGAGAAAGCATTGGCATAGGTACAGGCATGGTGGGCAAAAGCAGTTAACCAAGGAAAGGAACAACAACGGTGACAGATTCGCAGCAACACTATTTACTTATTATTAATGGTAAATCTGCCGGTAACCCGGCATTGCGTGAGGCAGTCAATGAACAACGCCAAGCAGGGATGCAAATTACTGTTCGAGCTACCTGGGAAGGGGGCGACGCTGCTGATATTGCTGAGCTATCTGACACCATGGGTATTACGCATGTGATTGCCTGCGGTGGCGATGGCACGGTTAGCGAAGTCATGAACGGGTTGATGCGTTTGCCCCATGACCGTCGGCCGGCATTAGGTATCGTGCCATTGGGCAGTGCTAATGATTTTGCCACCTCAGTTGGTTTGCCATTAGAGCCAGGCCCTGCTTTAGCCGCCGCAAGAGCGCTAAGTGCTTACCCCATTGACGTTGTACGTGTGACAGCTGGTGCGGGTGGTGAGTCCGCAACCAGCTACTATATCAATATGACGACCGGGGGATTTGGCGCTGAAATTACCTCATCAACGCCGAAAACCCTAAAGAGGCTATTGGGAGGCGGCGCGTATTCATTGATGGGCGCGCTCAAAGCATGGCGACACCGCAGCTATCGCGGCACGCTACATTGGGATGAAAAAGAGGAGAGTGCATCGCTACTGTTGCTAGCACTAGGCAATGGCCGCCAATCAGGCGGAGGGCAGGTACTGGGGCCACGGGCCAAGCTTGATGATGGTCGTCTGGATGTGCTTCTGGTCAAGGACTTTAGTTCGGTGACAGAGCTGAGCAAGTTGATTAGCGAGCTGCAAAGCTTTCCCTCTGAGGGGCGATTTGTGCGCTATTTCACCACGACTCAACTAACGCTGACGACACAGGCGGGTGATCCGCCCTGGCCATTAACGCTGGATGGTGAGGCGCGCTGTTATGACCATTTCTGTGCCGAAGTAGTACCTCTAGCGTTGCGTGTGTTGTTACCAGAAGAGTGCTCCTTGCTCTCTTCCAGCAACCAGCCTTAACTGATTTGACTCAGTTTTAAACGTTATAAAGGAGAAGTATCTAATGGCAAATCGCGTGTGGATACCTGTAGTTGCCGCAATGGCTCTACTGCTGAGTGCCTGCGGTGACTCCCAGGAAGATCCCACCGTAACACCAGATGATAATGCTGATGTGACGGATGATGAGACAGTGCGCGAAGAGGAGTCCCCAGCAGCGGCTGAAAATGCGGCCGAAATGTCTAGCCCCGAAGAAGTAGAGGATGATATTGAGGCACAGCAAGCCGCTGAAGAACTTGAGCAAGCGGAAGCTCTGGACAGCCAAAATGGTGATAGTTCTGCTGATGCTGCGACGGTAGAGGCCGAAGAAGATACGCTTGCCGCCGACCCTGACGATGTGCTTGATGAGGAAAGCGCAATGCCGGGGGAAGCAACCCGTTCGGATGTCGATGAGATGATTGCCGAAACTGAACGCCGCTTTGAAGAAGCGGAAAAGCGCCTTGAAGAGCAGTTTCAAGAGGTAGAGCAGCAGGCGCCCACGTTAGAGCCGATGGAAAATGAAGATTTCTCGTCTAGCTGGGACGAAGACAGCAGCTTGCCAGAGCGGACGCCGTTGGAAGATAACCGTGAAGCTACCGACGTTGAGGCTTTGATCGAGGATACAGAGCGTCGCTTTGAAGAAGCGCAGCAGCGTCTTGAAGAGCAGTTTCAGGAATTGGAGAGTCGAGAGGCCGAGACTGGCCCAGCGATCGAGTCAGACGCGAGTGATAGTGATATAGGCGCTAGTGAGATGGATGAGCTTGATACCAGTGCAGATAGCCAAGCAGCTAACCGTAATCGTGAGGAATAAACAGTTGTGGCTAAGCTGAGCCTTAAAAATCAGCCATAAAAAAGGCCCGCGTTAGCGGGCCTTTGTCCATCCAGTAGCAATTAAGCTGGGCGGATGTTGGAAGCCTGAAGGCCTTTTTTACCCTGAGTCACTTCAAAGCTGACTTTTTGACCGTCTTGCAGGGTCTTGAAGCCTTCAGCTTGAATTTCGGAGAAGTGGGCGAACAGATCGTCTCCGCCGTCATCAGGAGAGATGAAGCCGAAGCCTTTAGTATCGTTGAACCACTTAACTGTGCCAGTTGCCATTTTCTATTTCCTTAACATGCTTAATATTCAAACGGGCAACTCAATTGTCCACCCGCTACAATTACTCTAGATGCAAACGCGGCTGTCGTCCAGCCACATACCTAAGATTTTTTATTTCTTTGCGAGCAAGCACAAATGATGCAGTTGGGTTTTGTTGATGCGCAGTTTATTTCCTTCCTGGTGGCTATCACGCTGCTTACGATTAGCCCTGGCGTTGACACGCTGCTAGTCATCCGTAACACGGCTCGTGGAGGCATTCGCGATGGTGTGACTACCAGTGTAGCTATCTGCTGTGGACTGTTTATCCATGCCACTATCTCTGCGTTAGGCATCTCGCTTATTCTGCTGCAATCGGCCTGGGCATTTCATATGTTGAAGCTGGTAGGGGCGGGATACTTGATTTGGCTGGGGATCACCAGTTTATTGGCAGCGCGGCGAGGGCAGCCGCTGCCCGTTAATGGCGTACTAAAAGATACGCCTGCTGTTTCTCGCTGGCAGCCAGTCAAAGAGGGCTTTTTGTCCAATGTGTTGAACCCCAAAACGGTGGTCTTCTACATGGCGTTTTTGCCTCAGTTTATCGCCCCCGGCGATCCTGCTTTGCTGAAATCCCTTTGGCTGGCTGGCGTGCATTTCATTATCGCCAATATTTGGCAGATCAGCGTGGTAATGATGGTGGGGAGTGCCGGTAAGTGGCTCGCCAACGCGCGTTTTGCGCAAACCTTGAACGCCGCTACGGGAACCGTGTTGGTTATCTTTGGTATCCGGCTTGCACTCACTCAGCGCCCGGTTTAGACCGGGCACCAAGGCTAGTGGGTAGCTAGCCTAACGACGGGCGAGCAACGCCCGGTCGTAGCGTACCTGCTGTTCGTTATCGCTCAGCAGCGAAACGCCTTCGCTGTTGCCACCGTTAGCAAGGCTTTCAAAAATCACACGATAGCTCAGGACGGCCTGTACGTAGTCGCGGGTTTCGCGGAAGGGGATGCTTTCCACAAATAGGTCAAACGCCTCCACGCCATCACCTAGCCATTGATCAACGCGACCAGGGCCAGCGTTATAAGCCGCAGCGGCTGCTAAGCGATTGCCCTGGTAGCGTTGCAGCTTGTCACGCAAGTAGGTGCTTCCCAAACGGATATTTAGCTCTGGGTCCAGCACGCCGTAGGGGCCTGGATCGTTAATGCCCAGCTCGCGGCTGACTTGGCTAGCAGTGCCTGGCATTAGTTGCATTAAGCCTCGCGCGCCTGCAGGCGAAAGGGCGTTTGGATTATAAGCACTTTCGCGGCGGGTAATGGCCATCAGTAGGTAGGGGTCAACGCCGGTGAGCCGGCCCCAGTGCTGAAAGCTATCGTGGTAGGCCTGGGGAAAACGCCAATCCAAGGCGTCCCACATCTCGGCTGCAATGGTGGTTTGCACCAAGCGAGCATGCCACTGCTGCTGGGCAGCATAATCGGCTAATGCGCGTGCCTGCTGTGGAGAGCCAGTTTGTACTGCATGCAGCCACTCGCTATTGGCAAGCCCATCTTCACCAATACGAAGCAATGCCTCTGTACGCTGCACGGCAGGCAGTTGCGCTATACGCTGCCGCGACGCTTCGTCAAAATGATTACGTTCCATATTCAACTGGTAGGGCTGACCGAGTTTTTCGGCGGCGGCAAAGCCGTAAAAACTGCGATCTGTCGCCGCCTGCTGGTAACGTTCCTCAGCGGCTGTATGGTTGCCAAGTTGCGCGTTGGCACGGCCCAGCCAGTACTGCCAGCGACTATTTTCCTGTTGGTCTACCGGCATTTCGGTAACCCAGTGAAGCACGCCGTTCCAGTCACGGTTAGCCAATGCATGGCGAACACGCAGTTCTAAGACACGCTCGCTCTCAAGGGTTGGTAGTACGCTGTCGACCCAGCTAAGTGTACCCGGCACATCGCGGACCAAAGCGTAAAAAGCCAGCTCTTCCTCAATGGCTGCACGGTCGCTGGGCAGCAGGTTTAGGCGTGGTGATAGCGCTTGCCAAGCAGCAAACGCTGCGGGGGTATCTTCTCGTGTAAATCGCTGCATGGCCGCCTGATAAAAGCTAGCGGTAGCCGCACACTCCGGGCCTAGGCACGAAGGCGCCTGAGTGATTGCGTGACTGCTGGTGGTGACACTGTCGATGGTGTCCAGCGCGGTTTGCCACTGGCCATTTAATAGCCCGCCCAGATAATTTGAAAGGCGCGTTTCTCCGGCTTGCCAAGCCAACATTTTGCGTTCCCAGATGGCCGCGGCATCAATAGTGCCGTTAGCGCGCAGGCGGTTAAACAACGGATCGCAAGCCTCAGGCTGTGAACTGCCCGTACGCCAGAGTTTAAGGCCTGCTTCGCTGGCCTGCTGGGGCTGAGTAGCCAGTAGCGCCGTGTAGTAATAGCATTGCCGCGCTGTACCTGCTGGCTCGCCATCAGCGACCGCTAGTAAGTCGTTGTAGCGTCCTGCATGGCCATACTTAGCAATCGCTTGGCCGCGCATCCAGACCGCTAGTGGTGAATCAGCATACTGGTTGATAAAACCTTGCACGCTGTCTGGCGATAGATGGGGCAGTTGCCCCCTCAGCCGGTGATATTCCACATAGCCCTTTAAGGGATGGCTTTCTATTGAGCGGGTATCAACCTGCTCCCACTGCTGCTCTCTTGCGGCAGCGAGTGCATCGCGTAACTCACTGTCTGAGGCGGCCCACGAAAACGCGGGTAGCCCCACCAGCAGGGTTGTACATAGTGCGCGAGCGGTATGGCGAAATGGCGAAGCCAACATGGTGCTCTCTCTCTATCAATTTAACTCTGTTTAAGCTCGGTGGAGGTAGTCCACAGGTATTATCGAGCAACCGCTATACTGAACGAATGTAAATAACCATGATCTGACTGCCCAGATACTAGGAGGATTTAATTACGATGGCCCCATTATCCACTTGGTGGTTCCTGCGTCGACTCAAATCCCGCGTTTGGGCGGCAAAACGTATTGTGCGTGCGCTAAAACTGTTTGTACCAATGTCACGTGACGTGATCCGTGGTGATTTTCGCCCCATCCCCTGGTCGGCATTTGGCATGATGGCCTTAGCCTTGGGTTATTTGGTACTGCCGTTTGATTTGATACCCGATTTTCTCATGCTCATCGGTGTGGTGGACGATGTGCTGATTGTCGGCTGGTTGCTCAACCGGATCGACCAGCGCTTAGAAGGTTATCGTGCTTGGAAATACGGTGACCCCGACCTAACGCCTACTTAACCTCTGTTGTTTCTTAGCCCCAGCTGCTTGAAAAAGTGCTGTTTATCCCCATATTTGATCCACGAAACCTTTTTATGCCTCTGCTGAATAGCGCAGGGGCAATTGACCAACGTGATCCAGAAGGGATAAGCGCATGACTACTGCTACCCACGAACAAGCGACTGATAAATCGGCTAACCACGAAGAAACGCTAGGCTTTCAGACGGAAGTTAAGCAACTGCTGAATTTGATGATCCACTCTCTGTACTCTAACCGAGAGATTTTCTTACGCGAGCTTATCTCAAATGGCGCCGACGCCTGCGATAAGCTTCGCTACGCGGCCCTTGATAACGATGCGCTCTATGAAGGCGACAGTGAGTTGCGTATCGAAATCGAGCATGACCACGAAGCCAACACTATCACCCTGCGTGATAACGGTGTAGGCATGAATCGCGAAGATGTGATTGCTAACTTAGGCACCATCGCGCGTTCAGGTACCGCTGAATTTCTCAAGCAACTTTCCGGTGAGCAGCAGAAAGACGCCAAGTTGATTGGTCAGTTCGGCGTTGGTTTCTACTCTGGCTTTATTGTTGCTGATGAAATCGCAGTGCGTACCCGTAAAGCAGGTACCGATGCCAGCGCAGGTGTCGAGTGGCGTTCCAAAGGGGAAGGCGAGTTTACCGTTGCTGATATCGAGCGAGCCCAGCACGGGACCGAAATTACCCTGCACCTGAAAGAGGATGCCAAAGAGTTCGCCGATGATTACCGGCTACAAAGTCTGGTACGTAAATATTCGGATCATATCGAAGTGCCCGTGCGTATGCCGAAGACTGAAACGGCGAAGGACGACGAAGGCAACAGCATTGAGGGTAGTGAAGTAACGACCTGGGAAACCATTAATGAGGCCACGGCGTTATGGTCGCGTCCCAAGAGCGAGGTTTCCGACGATGAGTACAAGGCGTTCTACAAGCACGTTGCCCACGATTTTTCCGACCCGCTGACCTGGAGTCACAATAAGGTCGAAGGCAAGCTTGAATATACCAGCCTGCTGTATGTGCCAGGGCGTGCACCGTTTGATATGTTCGATCGTGATGGGGCGCGAGGAGTGAAGCTCTATGTTCAGCGTGTCTTCATCATGGACGATGCTGAACAGTTCCTGCCGCTCTATCTGCGCTTTATTAAAGGTGTGCTGGATACCCGCGAGCTGTCGCTCAACGTTTCTCGTGAATTGCTCCAGCAAGACCCCAATGTCGATAAAATCAAGTCGGCGCTCACCAAGCGCGGCTTGGATATGCTCAAGAAGCTTGCTAAGGACAAAGAGCAGTACCAAACCTTCTGGAATACCTTTGGTAGCGTATTGAAAGAAGGGCCGGGGGAAGATCCGTCTAACCGCGAAAAAATCGCTGGTTTGTTGCGCTTTGCTTCAACCCACACCGATACGGCTACCCAGGAACATGCGTTGGCTGACTATGTCGAGCGCATGAAAGAAGGCCAGAAGAAGATTTACTACGTCGTGGCTGATAGCTTTAATGCAGCGAAAAATAGCCCGCATCTGGAAATCTTCCGTAAAAAAGGCATCGAAGTACTGCTGTTGTCGGATCGTATTGATGATTGGTTGATGAGCCATCTGACTGAGTTCGATGGCAACACCTTTGCCGATGTCGCTAAGGGCGAGCTTGATCTTGGTGATGTAGAAGATGAAGCAGAGAAGAAAGCCCAGGAAGAGACCGCTAAAGCGAAAGAGGATCTGGTTAAGCGCGTCAAAGAAGCGCTAGGCGACGGCGTGCAGGAAGTGAAAATCACGCATCGCCTGACCGACTCGCCCGCCTGTGTAGTGTTACCCGAGCATGAGATGGGCTATCAGATGCGCCGCATTATGGAAGCGGCAGGGCAGCCGCTGCCCGAGGTGAAGCCGATTCTTGAACTGAACCCCAGTCATGCGCTAGTGGCCCGCTTGGAAGGGGCTGAAGGTGATTTGTTCACGCAGCTTTCCTACATCCTGCTGGATCAAGCCATCATTGCTGAAGGCGGTCATTTGGATGATCCTGCCGCCTACGTGAAACGCCTTAACAGTGTGCTGACCGCCTAGAAGGTTCTTACACCAAGGCGCTATGGCTTAGGCGTTAGTAACTAACGCTCATATTTATCAGCGCCCAAAACGGCCCGTTTGGTTACCCAAGCGGGCCGTCTGTTTTAGTAGGCTAGTTTTGATAAAGTGGGCGTGTACGTTCTGCGAGACTTATTAGGACACCATCATGGCTGAGCAGCAAATTAAGGTCGCCGTACTCGGAGGCGGTAGTTTCGGTACGGCATTAGCAAGTATTGCCGCCGATAATGGCGCCCACGTCCGTCAGTGGATGCGTGACGAAACGCTGGTCGCGCAAATAAATAACGAACACCGTAACGGGCGCTATCTGCCGCATTACGCAATGAATCCAGCCGTAGAAGCCTCAACCGATATGCAGGCTGTATTAGCTGATGCCTCCCTGGTACTGATTGCGATTCCCTCAAAGGCCTTTCGCAGCGTGGTGCAAGCAGCAAAAGCGTGGCTGAGGCCTGAGCAAATTCTGGTAAGTACCACCAAAGGGATTGAGCAGGACGGCTTCTTGCTCATGAGCCAGGTGCTTGAACAGGAGACAGGCTTTAGCCACATTGGTGTGATTGCAGGGCCTAACTTGGCATCTGAAATTGCCGATAAACAGTTAACCGCTACGGTCATTG
Organism: Halomonas sp. NYA30; assembly: GCF_976980765.1. Lineage (NCBI taxonomy): Bacteria > Pseudomonadati > Pseudomonadota > Gammaproteobacteria > Oceanospirillales > Halomonadaceae > Halomonas > Halomonas sp. NYA30. The sequence continues at coordinate 1,773,658 of NZ_OZ334477.1, forward strand.
CTAGCGCTGACCCGTTAACCCGCACGCGGGTTCAGCAAGCGCTGGGCTGCCGTTATTTCCGCGTTTACGCCAGCGATGATCGCCACGGTGTTGAGTTAGGTGGCGCACTAAAAAATATTTACGCCATTGCGGCGGGCATGGCGGCGGCGCTGGGTATGGGTGAAAACACCCGCAGTATGTTGATGACCCGCGCGCTGGCTGAAATGAGCCGCTTTGCGGTTGCCCAGGGCGCTAACCCGATGACTTTTTTAGGCTTGGCAGGCGTAGGAGACTTGATCGTTACCTGCTCGTCTAATTTATCGCGTAACTACCGGGTTGGCTATGCCATGGGAGAGGGGCGGACGCTTGAAGAAGCCGTTGATGCACTTGGCCAAGTGGCGGAAGGCGTTAATACAGTGAAGCTGGTATGCGCCAAAGCGAGCGAGATGGGTGTTTATATGCCGTTGGCGGAAGGGCTTCATCACGTACTGTTTGACGGCGTGCCTGCTCAAGAGATGGCGCGCACCCTGATGATGGGCGAGCAGAGTAGTGATGTAGAGTTTATTCTGCCCCGTGAGGCCGTTCAGCAGGCTCATCGCGACCAAGCCCATCATGACCAGGCTCCTCCCTCTCAAAAAAACGGAGGCTCGAATGCCTGATATGTTGATCATGCGCCATGGCGAGGCTGGGCCAGGGTATCCCGATCATGCGCGCCGCTTAACATCGCGCGGTGAGCGTGAGGTCGAAAAAATGGCGCGCTGGCTGGCCGAGCGTGTGGCTGCTGGTGAATTGCCAATGCCAACGCTTTATGCCAGCCCCTACGCACGAGCGCAGCAAACCGCGCAAGCGCTGTGCGACGCGCTGGGTACTCCCCTTGAGACGCTAGATTTTATTACCCCAGAGGACTCACCCAGCGCTGTGAGCGACTGGCTGCTTGAACAGCCTGAGGGCACGCCGATTATGCTGGTGAGTCATATGCCGCTGGTGGGCGATTTGGCGGGGCTGTTGGTCGAGGGGAGTCCAGCCCAAGGCATTGGTTTTCCTACCGCCGCCATCGCTGAGTTTGAAGCCGAGGTCTGGGCGGCAGGCTGCGCGCAGCTGAAGCGTTTTACCCAGCCCAGCCAGCTTTGATGGCCATAAAGACCAAAAAGCGGCTGCCGGGGCAGCCGCTAGTTGTTCGAAAATTTCAGTTCCGGATCAACTCGTAGCGGGGGTCTTTCGCCAAGGATGGCGAAAGTAGCGCCCAGGGAGGGGTTTACAGCGCCCCCGCCAAGAGTTGTTCGGATTGTCCAAAACTGCCGTTACAACAGCGCGTCGAGCTTCTCTTTTAGCAAGCCATTCACCTGCTGCGGGTTGGCGGTGCCACGCGATGCTTTCATTACCTGACCGACAAAGTAGCCGATCATCTTGCCGCGTTTTTCCGGCTCCGAATCACGATACTGGGCAACCTGGGCGGGACTGTCGGCGATCACTTGATCAATCATCGCTTCAATCGCGCCGGTATCCGTTACTTGTTTGAGCCCTTTGGCATCAATAATATCGTCGGCGGATTCGCCCTGGCCATTCCACAGCGCCTGAAAAACCTCTTTTGCCGCTTTACCGTTGATGGTGTTGTCCAGCACGCGACTGATCAGCTGGCCTAGCTGGCGCGCCGAAATCGGGCTGTTGGCAATGCTTAGGTTTTCGCGATTAAGGGCGCCGGAAAGCTCACCCTGTACCCAGTTAGCCGACTGCTTAGCGTCGCCGCACTCGTTATGCACGGCCTCAAAGAACTCGGCCATATCGCGGCTGGCTGAAATGACATTGGCGTCATAGGCAGATAGCCCCAGCTCGTTTTGGAACCGTTCGCGCTTATCGGCAGGCAGTTCAGGTAACTGGCTGCGTAAGTGATCCAAGTAGGCTTGATCAAGAACTACTGGCAGCAGGTCGGGGCAGGGGAAGTAGCGATAGTCGTTGGCTTCTTCCTTGGTACGCATGCTGCGGGTTTCATCGCGATCCGGGTCGAATAGGCGCGTTTCTTGAACCACGCTGCCGCCATCTTCGATCAACTCAATTTGACGCTCAACTTCAAATGCAATCGCACGTTCGACGAAGCGGAAAGAGTTAACGTTTTTAATCTCTGCGCGCGTACCAAAGGCCTCCTGACCCGTGGGACGCACTGAAACGTTAACGTCGCAGCGCATGGAGCCTTCCGCCATGTTGCCGTCAGAAATGCCCAGGTAGGTGACGATCGAGTGAATCGCCTTGAGATACGCCGCGGCCTCTTTCGCGCTACGCATATCGGGCTCTGAAACGATTTCCAGCAGCGGTGTGCCCGCCCGGTTCAGGTCAATCCCGGTCATGCCATGAAAATCTTCATGCAGCGACTTGCCAGCATCCTCTTCAAGGTGAGCATGGTGAATGCGGATACACTTGGTGCTGCCATCTTCCAGGGTAATCTCAATGTCGCCAGGCCCCACGATGGGGTGATACATCTGACTAGTCTGATAGCCCTTGGGCAGGTCGGGGTAAAAGTAATTCTTACGGTCAAACACCGACACTTCAGCGATATCCGCATGCACCGCCAAGCCGAACTGAACGGCCATCGCCACCGCCTGTTCATTAAGCACCGGCAATGTGCCGGGCAGGCCTAAATCGACCGCGCACGCTTGGGTGTTGGGCTCAGCGCCAAACGCCGTTGAGGCACCGGAGAAAATTTTTGAACGCGTTGCGAGCTGAACGTGGACTTCAAGCCCAATCACGGTTTCCCATTGCATTAGGCGTACTCCTCGGCAAAGGCAGGACGTTGTAGGTGCCAATCGGTCGCTTGTTGAAACTGGTGAGCGACATTTAGCAACTGCGCTTCGGCGAAGTGGGTGCCGAGAATTTGCAGGCCCATCGGCCGACCATTGGAAAAGCCAGCCGGTACGCTGATGCCGGGGATGCCCGCCAGGTTAACCGCGATGGTGTAGATGTCCTGTAAGTACATTGATACGGGATCTTTTTTAGCGCCTAGGTCGAAAGCAGGCGTGGGGGAGGCCGGTCCCATCAGCACATCCACATCTTCAAAGGCGTCTAGGAAGTCTTGGCGGATCAGGCGACGTACTTTTTGAGCCTTGGTGTAGTAGGCGTCAAAGAAACCTTCCGACAGCGTATGAGTGCCGATCAGGATGCGCCGCTTGACCTCTTCACCGAAGCCCTCAGCCCGTGAGCGGGTATACAGATCAATCAAATCGCTGGGATTGTCGCAGCGATGACCAAAGCGCACGCCGTCGTAGCGCGACAGGTTCGAAGAGGCTTCGGCGGGGGCGATAACATAGTAAGCCGGAATCGCATAGTGGGTGTGCGGTAGGCTGACTTCGCGCACGGTCGCGCCCAGAGATTCGTACACTTTCACTGCTTCGCGTACGGCCTTTTCAACATCGGGATCTAAGCCATCGCCAAAATACTCTTTAGGCAGGCCAATCTTTAAGCCTGAGAGCGGAGCATTAAGGCTTTCCACATAGTCCGGCACGCCGCGGGTGACGCTGGTGGAGTCGCGTCCATCGTGACCGGCAATAACGCCCAACAGGTGTGCGCAATCTTCGGCGCTACGTGCCATGGGGCCTGCCTGATCAAGACTTGAAGCGTAGGCAATAATGCCAAAGCGAGATACACGGCCATAAGTGGGCTTCAAGCCAGTGATGCCGCAAAACGCCGCCGGTTGGCGGATGGAGCCGCCGGTATCGGTGCCCATGGCGGCAGGTATCAAGCCAGCCGCGACCGCTGCCGCGCTGCCGCCAGAGCTGCCGCCCGGTACCGCGGTCAAATCCCAAGGGTTTTTAACCGGACCGTAGTAGCTGTTTTCGTTGGACGAGCCCATGGCGAACTCATCCATATTGGTTTTGCCCAGACTAATCGTGCCCGCCGCGTTCAGCTTTTCAACGACGGTGGCATTGTAGGGGGCGATAAAATTATCCAGCATTTTTGAGCCGCAACTGGTTTTTACATCGCGAGTACAAAAAATATCTTTAAGCGCCAGAGGAATGCCTGCCAGCGGCCCTGCAGTGCCCGCCGCCCGGGCGTTATCTGCTATTTCAGCGTGCTTCAGCGCTTGCTCAGCGGTCACGCTGATAAAACTGTTCAGTTTGCCGTCAGCTTTTTCAATGCGCTGCAAATAGTGAGCGGTCAGCTCTCGGCTTGAGAACTCGCCGCTTTTTAAGGCAGCAGCGAGTTGCGTTAATGTTTTCTCATACATGACCCGGAAGCTCCGTTCAGGGGCGAAAAAAAGAGGCGGTGTGGGTGGCTCGGGTTAGCTCGGCAACGTTATTATTCAACGACGCGAGGCACCAGATACAAGCCGTTTTCCACTGCCGGAGCACAGCGCTGAAAGGTATCACGCTGGTTAGATTCGGTGACTTCATCGGCGCGCAGTCGCTGAGTCGCATCTAACGGATGAGCGAGCGGCTTAACACCTTCAGTATCAAGGCTTTGTAGCTGATCGACCATGTCCAGAATCCGGCTTAGGTCTTCTACAAAGCCGCTGGCTTGGTCATCGCTGACGGCGAGTCGGGCCAAGTGAGCGGCCCGGCGCACATGAGATTCTTCAAGCGCCATGATCGATATTCCTCGTAAACGTAATTGAACAATATCCGCTTTAAGCGGTATACATACCGATATCAAAAAAACGTCTTGTGTAGCAGACGTGGAAAATAGCCGCAAAAGGTACCACATATTGGCCTTCACGGGCAGTATTAGGCACGACTCGTGCTTGCTGCCAGGGGGTTGCGGTGATACCGTTTGCATCCGCACAGGGTTCCCGGTCTGCACTAGGTAACAACATCCATGTTTAAACGTTTAAGGGGGCTGTTTTCCAGCGATCTATCGATTGATCTGGGTACGGCCAACACACTGATTTATGTACGCGGTCGCGGCATCGTGCTTGATGAGCCGTCCGTGGTTGCTATTCGCCAGTCAGGCAATATGCGTAGCGTCGCGGCAGTCGGTACTGATGCCAAGCGAATGCTGGGTCGTACGCCTGGCAACATTACGGCAATTCGGCCGATGAAAGATGGTGTCATTGCCGACTTCACCGTCACCGAGCAGATGCTTCAGCACTTTATCCGCAAAGTGCACCAGAGCACCTTTTTAACCCCCAGTCCACGTGTGCTGGTATGCGTTCCTTGCATGTCAACGCAAGTCGAGCGTCGGGCGATTCGCGAGTCAGCGGAAGGTGCCGGTGCTCGCGAGGTGTTCTTGATTGAAGAACCCATGGCAGCGGCTATTGGTGCGGGTCTTCCGGTTGATGAAGCGCAAGGGTCGATGGTGGTCGATATCGGTGGTGGTACCACTGAAATCGCGATTATTTCACTTAATGGCGTGGTCTATTCCGAGTCTATCCGGGTGGGCGGCGACCGCTTTGATGAAGCGATCACTGCTTACGTGCGTCGCCACTACGGCAGCTTGATTGGTGAAGCGACGGCCGAGCGCATCAAAGAAGAGATCGGCTGTGCCTACCCAGGGGGCGAGCTACGTGAAATTGATGTGCGTGGCCGTAATCTGGCTGAAGGTATCCCGCGCAGCTTTACGCTCAATTCCCACGAAATCCTGGAAGCATTGCAGGAGACGCTGGGTTCCATTGTGGCAGCGATCAAAAGCGCGCTTGAACAATCTCCCCCTGAATTGGCGTCCGATATCGCCGAGCGTGGCTTGGTGTTAACGGGTGGCGGTGCTTTATTGCGCGATTTGGATAAGCTCATTGCTGAAGAGACAGGTTTGCCGGTGATTGTGGCTGAAGATCCGTTGACCTGCGTTGCTCGTGGCGGTGGTAAAGCGCTGGAAATGATTGATCAGCACACCTTTGAGTTGCTGTCGAGCGACTAATCGCAGCGGTTAATTGCGGGGGATTGCCTATTAAACCGCTGTTTTCGCACGGGCCACTGCCGGGCTATCGGCTGTTTTTTTGCGTATTGGCTGCCAGTGCTTTGATGTTTGTCGACCAGCGTTTCACGCGTATGGAACAAGTGCGTGCGCAACTGTCGACAGTTGTTGCTCCTATCCAATGGGTGGTTAGCGTGCCTAGCGACCTGTTGAATTGGGGGTCGCTGGCGCTTTCTGATCAACAGGCTCTGGTGGATGAAAACCGGCGTTTGCGTGAGCAGATTCTTACCCTTTCCCATCGTGGTCAGCGAATGGCGAATTTAACAGCGGAAAACAGCGAGCTGCGCGAATTGCTGAGGGCCGCTGAACGTCGTGATATTCCCTATATCACGGCGGAGCTTTTATCGCTGGATAATGACCCTTTTAGTCATCAAATGGTGGTCAACCGTGGGCACCGTAACGGCGCCTACGTGGGGCAGCCGGTGATTGATGCCTCTGGCTTGGTGGGCCAAATTACCGCTGTCTCTGCCTACTCCAGCCGCGTGCTGCTATTGGCGGATGCCAGTCATGCCTTGCCGGTTCAGCTAAACCGCAATGGATTACGCTTTATTGTTCAGGGGGCAGGGCGTTACAGCAGTGTTAATGTGATGCATGTTCCTGATACGGCGGATATTCGCGAGGGGGACTTGCTGACCACTTCAGGGTTGGCGGGGCGTTTCCCGCCGGGTTATCCCGTCGCACGCGTAACAGAGGTTTTCCACGACCCTGGTCAGCCCTTTGCGCGTGTAACGGCCGAACCCATGGCGCAGTTACAACGCTCGCGCCACTTCTTGCTGCTTTTCCCACCTCCGCGTGTGGAAGTGGAAGAGCATGCGTGGGATGAAACGCTGGATATCTCGGCAGAGGCGTTACGCTCCTCGCTACGGCTTGCTAATCCCGATCAAGAGGTGCCCTGATGGCGCGCGCACCGGTTGTGCCTATTTTAGCTATTTGGCTAAGCCTGCTATTGGCGTTATGTTTACAAGTCATGCCGCTTGCCGATGGCTGGCAGGTATATCGGCCTGAATGGCTGGGACTCATGCTAATTTACTGGTGTATGCGAACTCCCGACAGAGTCGGCGTTTTTCATGGCTTTGTACTAGGCATTCTGATGGATTTAATCGAAGGCACTGCGCTGGGGCAGCATGCCCTCATCTATTCGCTCTTAGCGTTTCTTTGTGCATTGGTGTACCCACGCTTCCGGGCTTATTCACTGGTACAACAGTCGGCTCTTGTGTTGGTGTTGCTCGGCTTAGTGCAGCTCGTCGCGCAGTGGCTGCGCACCATCGTGGGTGATTTTTCAATTCACCTGGCCTTTTTAATTCCCTCGCTGATCAGTGCATTTTTGTGGCCGTGGTTGTCTACCATGTTCCAAGCATTCGAGCGCCGGTTGGCCGCTTCATGACCGCACCTGTTTTATGCTTAGCGTCTGCCTCACCACGCCGTCGGGCCTTGCTGGAATCTATTGGTGTGTCGGTCACGGTTCACCCCTGTGATATTGATGAGACACCACTGGTTGGTGAGTCGGCCCAAGCGTATGTGCAGCGCTTAGCGATTGCCAAAGCCAAGGCGGCAGCCCCCCTAACTGACTTACCTACGTTAGGTTCAGATACCGCTGTCGTTGTTGATGGGCGAATTCTAGGTAAACCGGTGGATGCCGAGCAGGGGGCTGATATGCTGCAGCTGCTTTCCGGGAGGCAGCATGAAGTGCTTACCGCTGTGGCGGTGAGTGGACCTAAAGGTATGCTCTCCTGCTGCGTGACCACCCAGGTGACCATGCGAGAAATAGAAGCGCATGAGATTGCTGCCTACTGGCGTACCGGCGAGCCCGCTGATAAGGCAGGTGGGTACGCCATACAGGGATTAGCAGCGATCTTTGTAAAACAGATTCATGGCAGTCATTCGGCGGTGGTAGGGCTACCACTGTTTGAGACGGCACACTTGCTACGTCGACAGGGAGTCCCCATCTGGCAGCGCGTTTAACTCCCCTTGGATGAGAGCGCCACCTAGATCGCTGGCAAGGAATACGTCAACCAACAAGGAATTTTGCATGAGCGGTGAAGTTCTCATCAATTTAACGCCAATGGAAACCCGCGTCGCGCTGGTTGAAAATGGTGTTTTGCAAGAGGCACTGATCGAGCGTTCCCGTCGGCGTGGCATCGTGGGCAATATCTACAAAGGCAAAGTAGTGCGTGTGCTGCCTGGAATGCAGGCTGCTTTTGTTGATATTGGCCTGGAGCGGGCGGCGTTTATTCATGCCCATGAAGTAATGCCGCCAGGTACGCCTCCAGATGAGCAGCAAACTATCGGTCAGTTGCTTCACGAGGGGCAGGCGCTGGTGGTACAGGCCACTAAAGATCCTATTGGAAGCAAAGGAGCACGCTTAACCACGCATCTTTCGATCCCTTCCCGTTATTTGGTTTACATGCCGGACTCGCCACACCATGGCGTATCGCAGCGCATTGAAGATGAGCGTGAACGCGAGCGCTTAAAGGCATTGCTGGATAGCAGCGTGGCAGAGCAAACGTTGGAAGTAACGGGTGGCTTTATTGTTCGCACCGCCGCTGAAGGGGTGGGCGATGAAGAACTGAAAGGTGATATGTATTTCTTGCTGCGTCTATGGCGCAAGGTGAGTGAGCGTAAAGTTACCGCAACGCCACAAAGCGTTATTTATGATGATTTACCGCTCTTTATGCGTACCCTGCGCGACGTTATGCGCGACGATATCGAAAAAGTGCGTATCGACTCACGGGAAAACTTTGTCAAGCTGGTAGAGTTCGCTGAAGAGTTTATGCCTGATGCGGTCGAGCGTATTGAGTACTACCCCGGCGAGCGCCCTATCTTTGATCTCTACAGCGTCGAAGATGAGATCCAGAAAGCGTTAGGCCGTAAGGTACAGCTCAAGTCTGGCGGCTATTTGGTTATTGACCCCACTGAGGCTATGACCACCATCGATGTGAATACTGGTGGTTATGTGGGGCACCGCAATCTTGAAGAAACTATTTTCAAGACCAATCTTGAAGCAGCGACGGCGATTGCCCGCCAGCTTCGGCTGCGTAATCTGGGCGGCATTATCATTATCGACTTTATCGATATGATTGACGTTGAGCATCAGCGGCAGGTATTGCGGGTGCTGGAAAAAGCCTTAGAGCGCGATCACGCCAAAACCAAGTGTACCGGCGTCACTGAACTAGGCCTTGTTCAACTTACTCGTAAGCGTACCCGGGAAAGTTTGGAGCAGACGCTCTGTGAAGCCTGCCCCACCTGCAGTGGCCGTGGAACGCTGAAAACCCCGGAAACGGTCTGCTATGAAATCTTTCGCGAGATTCTCCGAGAGGAACGCGCCTATAGTGCCGAAACTTACATGGTGCTTGCCTCGCAGTCCGTCGTTGATCGTCTATTGGATGAGGAGTCAGCTGCGGTAGCAGATCTGGAGACATTTATTAATAAAACGATCCGCTTCCAGGTTGAACAGCACTACTCCCAAGAGCAGTACGATATCGTACTGATGTAATCATGCAGACTCGTTCGCTAGTGCGTTGGAGTTTACTGATAGCGGCCTGGCTGCTAGGCAGCACCGCTATGCTGCTGCTATTGCTCCGCTTGGCCTTCAGTCAATCCGACGCTCTTACCCCCCGCATTGAAGCGCTGCTTGAAGCGCGTATTGGCGTGCCGGTCACTATTGAGCGGTTATCGCTTTCCTTCGCCCGGAGCGACCTGCTGTTAAGCCTTGATGGGTTGAGCGCAGAAACGCCCGATGGCCAAGCACTGTTTTCCCTGGACCATGCGGGGCTGCGTTTGGATACTTGGGCATCACTTGTCAATAGGGCGCCGATTTTTAGCGACGCACGCATAAGCGGAACCGAGTTTCATCTCTATCAAGGCACGGGAGCTTCTTGGCAATGGCCTGAGCCTGCCGAGTTGCCGCTATTAATGGCGGCTGAGCCGGATGTCGATCTGGCGGCTATTGATGACTGGGCCGGACTCATATTACGCCAGCGTCTATGGGTAGATGACACCCGCGTGGTGCTGCATGGTAGGCACGACACCGTGATGTTACATGCGGAGACACTGCTGCTGACTGGGGATGAGCGGCGCACACGGCTGGAAGGCGCGATCAATATTGCGGAATCTTTACAGCAAGCGCGCAAGGTTGCCCTTCCCGCGGCTGAAATGAAGGTTGAGATGCAGCCCGGTCGACATGGCTTTAGCGACTTTTCTGCCGCACTGCAGCTGGATATTCAGCTTGACCAATTGGTAGTGCTGGCCGCGATGTTCCGTCCTGATCATGCCGCCTATTTAGAGCAGGCCGGGGGGAGTGCGCGGCTATGGGGCCGTTGGAGCGCTGGGCGTCTTGAGGAGGCTCGTATTGCCGTCGATGTGCCCCAGTTAACCCTTCGCCATAATGTTCAGTACGCGGTGCTAAGGGATATTGAGGCGAATGGCTTATGGCAGCGTGACGGCGACGGAGGCGAGGCATGGCTGAGTGGTGACGCTGATAGTGTCGAGTGGGCGCAACCCCCCGGGGGCAGCGTTGGCCCGGCCTTGCCGCGATACTGGCACGCCACCCATCAACCAGGGAGGTGGGAAGTTCGCACCAGTGCCTTTGAACTCGCCTCGCTGACAGCCTGGCGCGATTATGTATTGCTACCTGAGTCAGTAACGCGAGTATTGCAAACCCTTGCCCCCCGCGGGCAAGTCCAGGGGTTGCACGTTGGACAGCAAGAGGGTCGCTGGGGAGTCGATGCGGCCCTAACCGGTGTCGAGGTCTCGCCTTGGCAGCAGGCCCCTGGCGGCGGCCCGTTGGATGCCTGGGTGCAGGCGCGGGATTTTCGTGGCCGTGTACTGTTTAGTAGCGACGGCGACAGTACCCTCTATTTCCCCGAGTTTTTTACCGCTCCCATGCTGTTAAGACGTGCCGAAGGGGAAGTGGAGTGGGTATACGATGGCCCCAATACAATGGTGAGTGGCAAGAACCTCAGCGTTGACTGGGATGGCGCTCAGGTGTCGGGTGGTTTTGGTTTAGTCACCGGTAATCAGCGCGGCCATTTTGGCTTAGATCTAGATTTTAGTGAGGTGGACGCGCTAGACCGACCGCTGGCTCAGTGGCTGCCGCTTAGCGTGATGGATAAAGGACTACGCGATTGGCTGCTCAACGATATCGGTGGCTATGTCACCGAGGGGTCGTTACAGCTAAGCCAACCCTTAGGAGAAACGGTAACCGCTGAGGATTTTACCGCCACACTTGCGCTGGCAATTACACAAGGCCATTTGCCGATTGCGCCAGGCTGGCCACGTCTTGATGACGTTGAAGGCCGTCTAAAATGGCAAAATAAGGTGTTAGAGGCTGAAGTTGAACATGCCCAAAGCCATGGCGTGACTGCTTCAGAGGGTGAAGTGGTGATGGAGAATGAGATACTTAATCTATCGGGCCAGCTGCAGGCGGATGGTTCAGCGTTAACGACCTTTTTACAGGCGATGCCCGATATTGATCTTTCCCCACTGAGTGATTTGCGCGTAACGGGCGATGTTAATGGCGATATTGCCTTGTCGCTACCGCTGGAAACGCCTGATGCGCTGCAACTGGAAATTAACGCCTTGCCAAGCTTCTCCGAAGTGGTTTATCAGCCGTTGGATTTACGGCTTCAGTCGGTCGAGGGTGACCTCGCTTGGCTGCAGGACGGAGAGAGCAGCGGGCTGGTGGGTGACGCCAGTGGCCAATTGCTAGGCGGGCAAATAGCCGCAGATTTTCACACCCAAGACGACAGAATAGAGCTGCAGGGTAATGTAGCGACCTCCGCACTTTTTGAGCTCGCTGGGTTGGATGACAGCCAAGGGCGCCTGCCGCTAGAAGGGCAGCTACAGTGGCAAGGCAATGTCAGCTTAATGCCCACGCCAACCCTGCGCCTGGAAAGCCGTCTACTCGGTGTCACCAGCCATTTACCGGCACCGTTTGCCAAGTCGGCCCAGCAGCCATGGCCCTGGAGTGTGGCGGCTGACATTGAAGCTGGACGGATCCAAAGCCGTTTGGCTGATATTGCTTCCGCACGACTTCAGCAGCGTAACGGCTCTCTTGCCGGGTCGCTATATCTAGGTAATGAGGCAGCGCGCACGCACGCTTGGCCTACGAAGGCTGGGTTAAGCATTGATGCCGATGTGCCGCGTATTGACCCGCTGGCTTGGCAGCAGGCGATTGCACCGTTAATGGCAGAAGGCGCGTCTACGCCCAGCAATGGTAACGGCCAGGTGCCCTTAACAGTAGCGTTATCGACACCCTGCGTGGTTTATCAAGATGAGTGTTTAGGCAGCCTTAGTGCCACCGGTGGCATGAACGGTGACCTCATTGATATGGATTTAAGCGGTAATCTTGTGACCGGGCGCTTACAGTACAATGCGCAATCGCCGCAGCCCTTGGATATGACGATTGAAGCGTTGTCACTTGATCGTTTGCTGGCGTTAGCTAACAAGCAACATGACAGTGATGCGCCTACGCCAGACTCCTGGATGCAAGCGGTTAAAACCCAGCGCCAGGCGCCAGCCGCCATTCCCGATTGGCTGGCCGATGTGCCTAATGGGCGATTGCGATTATCCGAAATTTCCATGGGGCCACGCCGTTTCGGTCCGTTGACGGCCTACTGGCAAACCGATGGAGAGCGCTTTTCGCTCACTCCGGTTGGGTTGACCCTTGGCCAGCTCTCCGCGCGAGGCGAGTTGTACTGGGAGGGTAATGCCTCTTCCAGCCACACCCGTGCGGATATCTCAATTCAAGGTGGGGATATCGGCACCGCCCTTGAGCGCCTAGACCAGCCTGTGGCCATGCGCAGCCGCAGCACCGATGTGGTGGCCTCGCTGGATTGGCCAGGCGCCCCCTGGCAACTTGCGTTAAGGCATGCCGATGGCTATATCAGCACCGACATTCGTGACGGCAGCTTCGTCACCCTGGAATCGGCACCGGCGCGGTTAATCGGCTTGCTCAATTTCGATAACATCTTACGACGGCTGCGCTTGGATTTTTCTGACGTTACCGGCCAGGGCACTGCATTTGACCGGGTCAACGGTACCGCCGATGTAACCGGTGGACTGCTAACACTTCGCGGCCCATTGCAAATTGACGCCCCGGCCACCACCCTAACGCTAACAGGCAACGTCGATCTTGTAACGCGTGAACTTGACCAGCGGCTTGGCGTCACACTACCAGTGACGCAAAGTTTGCCGATCGCGGCCATTGCCGTTGGTGCGCCCATCGTCGGCGGCGCGCTATTCCTCGCCGATCAACTGTTTGGCGACGCCCTTGATCGCGCCACAACGCTTCATTATCGCGTGCGAGGCCCATGGACTTCGCCGCAGGTTACTTTAGAAGGCCCCCAATGACCGCATATAAAAGTGATGTAGATACCGCTGCAGCCATCCTGTTGACTCCCGGAGGGTTGGATTTAGACGCTCTGGAAACAGGGTTGGGCTACGCCATGGGCGCGGGTATTGACTACGCCGACCTTTATTTTCAGCGGACTTGGCAAGAGGGCTGGGTGCTGGAAGATAGCGAGGTAAAAGAGGCCAGTTATAATATCGATGGTGGTGTCGGCGTGCGTTCGCTAGCGGGTGAGAAGACTGGTTTTGCCTACTCCAACCAAATTACCGCCGATGCATTGATGGATACCGGCCGCACCGCGGCTGGCATTGTGCGCAGTGGTAAGCGCTTGCCTGGGCAACTGGTTAGTCCGGTGTCCGCCATGTCGCGCTATGCAGGGATTGATCCCTTGGCTGGCCTGAGTGCTGAAGAGAAAGTCGCCATGCTGAAACAGGCTGACCGTGTGGCGCGTGCTGCCGACCCCAGTATTAGTCAGGTAAGTGCCTCCTTATCGGGCACCTATGAAGTGGTGTTGGTGCGGGCTAGTGACGGCACGTTGGCGGCCGATATCCGCCCGCTAGTGCGCTTCAATGTCAGCGTGATTGCGGTTAAGAATGGGCGTCGCGAACGCGGCAGCGCCGGTGGCGGCGGTCGTTACTCCATGGCTAAACTGCGTGATGATCAAGTGGCGGAGCAGTACGCCAAAGAGGCAGTGCGTCAGGCGTTGGTTAACCTGGAAGCCATTGATGCACCCGCAGGGCAAATGCCTGTGGTGTTGGCATCCGGCTGGCCGGGAATCTTGCTGCATGAAGCGGTAGGGCACGGCCTTGAAGGTGATTTCAATCGTAAAGGCAGTTCCGCCTTTGCTGGCAAGATGGGCGAGCGTGTGGCCGCTAAAGGCGTCACCATTGTCGACGATGCGACGATATCGGATAGCCGTGGCTCAATGAGCGTGGATGACGAAGGGACGCCGGGTCAGTATACGCCGCTTATTGAAGACGGCATTTTAACAGGCTATATGCAGGATAAGCTCAATGCCCGATTAATGGGCATGGCGCCCACAGGAAACGCGCGGCGTGAATCCTTCGCCCACTTGCCGATGCCACGCATGACCAACACGGTCATGCTGGCTGGTCAGGATGTGCCTAGCGATATTATCAAAAGCGTTAAGCGCGGTATTTACGCGGTCAGCTTTGGCGGCGGCCAGGTGGATATTACCTCGGGTAAATTCGTGTTCTCCGCCAGCGAAGCCTACCTCATTGAAGATGGCAAAGTGACGGCGCCGGTGAAGGGAGCCACGTTAATAGGTAACGGCCCAGAAGCGATGCAGCGGGTATCCATGATTGGCCACGACATGGCGTTGGACACCGGGATTGGTGTGTGTGGTAAAGAGGGGCAGGGCGTGCCGGTCGGTGTCGGCCAGCCCACCCTGAAATTGGATGAGCTGACCGTTGGCGGCACGCAGTCTTAAAAAGCTTTTTTCAAGAACTGTTTTTAAAGCGCCTGTTTTAAAGCGCTAAGGTTTCGCGAAGGTGTTTGAAGAGCTTACGCGAGCTGGTCGGTGGTTTGCCCTGCTCGCGTTCCCGCTGGGCGTTGCGAATTAATTGACGCAGCGTTTGGCGGTCCGCGTCGGGATGCTCCGCCATGAACAGGTCAACAGCATCATCGCCTTCGTCAATTAAGCGTTCACGCCATTTTTCAAGCCGGTGAAACGCATGGTCGCGCTGCTCCTGCTCTTGTTCGATGGAGTCGAACACGCCTTGGATGGCGGCGAGATCCTCTTTACGGATAAGTTTGCCGACGTACTGCATATGGCGGCGGCGGCCTTCATGAGAACGAATCCGCGAGGTTTCCTCGATAGCACGCAGCATATCGTCAGAAAGGGGGAAGCGGGCGCGCTCTGCCGGTCGCATGGCGATTAACGTTTCCCCAAGTGCCTGTAAGGCATGCATTTCGCGTTTGAGTTGCGACTTGCTTGGGCGTTCTTCCTGCTCTTCAACTTCAACGGGGTCGGGACGTTGCTTACGCATAGTGTGGCTCACAGATAAAATTCGTTGCGGCATTATACCAGCTGCGAGTACAACATTGATTCGCCGAAGACATTCTCTTGGAGACATTCGGTTGAGATAGGAGGCCATATGGCACAGGCATTTGATGCATCCGCGCAGCAGTCGTTACTGACCGCGCGGGCCGAAGAGGCGCTAGCGTTGGCAAAGCGCTTGGGCGCGGATGCTGCCGAAGTAGGCGCAAGCGTCGATCAGGGAATAGGTGTTAGCGTACGCCAGGGTGAAGTTGAAACGGTTGAGTTATCCCGTGATCAGGGCATCGCCGTGACGCTTTACGTAGGCCAGCGTAAAGGTAGTGCTTCATCAACGGATGCTAGCAGTGCCTCGATCCAGGCTGCGGTAGAAAAAGCGCTGGCGATTGCCCGCTATACCGGAGAAGATCCGGCCGCCGGTTTGGCCGATGCATCGTTGATGGCCACCGAGTTACCCGATCTGGAAGTGCATTACCCCTGGGTACTCACAACCGATGAGGCGATCGAGCTAGCGCTTGCTTGCGAGCAGGCGGGGCGTGATGTTGACGGTATCTCTCAGTCGGATGGCGCATCACTTTCGAGTGGCGAAGGCGTGCGCGTTTATGCTAATAGCCACGGCTTTTTAGGCACCCAAAAGGGCAGTAGTCACTCTCTTTCATGCATGCTGATTGCACAGGATGCGAGCGGTATGCAGCGCGACTACGACTACACTTCTGCACGCGATCCCAAGGCACTGCGCGACCCCGCCGAGGTGGGCCGTGAGGCCGCCGAGCGTACGCTGCGCAGGCTCGGCGCAAAACGTCCGCCCACGGGCACCTTTCCAGTGCTATTTGACCCGTCGCTGTCCAGTGGATTGATTGGTCATTTACTGAGTGGTTTAGCAGGTGGTGCTTTATATCGCCAAGCCTCTTTTCTGTGTGATCGGCTTGGCACGCCGCTGTTTCCTGATTGGTTCAGCCTTGAAGAACGTCCAATGGAAATCGGTGCCACAGCGAGTTCGCCGTTTGATGGCGAGGGCGTGCAAACCCGTAATAATCGTTTTATCGATCAGGGCAGCATTGCCAGCTATATGCTCTCTTCCTACAGCGCTCGTCGGTTGAGTATGCAAACCACGGGCAATGCTGGTGGGGCACGAAATGTGCGTTTAGTGGCACCACTGCAATCCCGTGACAGTCTATTAAAAGAGATGGGCCGGGGGATTTGGGTAACCGAGCTGATGGGGCAGGGCGTTAACGGCGTGACCGGTGATTACTCACGTGGCGCTGCAGGGTTTTGGGTAGAGGATGGAAAAGTACAGTACCCGATCGAGGAGTTTACGATTGCCGGGAACCTGGAGCGGATGTTTGCCGGGTTAGTGGGGATTGGCGATGACACCGATACCCGTGGCAGTGTTCACACGGGTAGTTGGTTAATTGATGCCATGACCGTAGCGGGAGATTAAAAGCTACTGATCTTCCTCAAAACGAGCATCGAACAGCGCTTGAATAGCATCAAGCGCCTGTTCGGCGTCATCGCCTTCAGCGTTGATGGTTAGCTCGGTACCGCAAGGGGCCGCGAGCATCAGCAGTGACATGATGTTGGCGGCGTCAGCGACCTGTTGCTGTTTTTGAACACGTATTGTCGCCGTGAACTGTTGGCCGCATTTTACCAGTTTGGTCGCCGCGCGTGCATGCAGGCCGCGTTGATTGGTAAGTGTGAGAATTCTTTCTGGCACCCTGGTTCCTTTTCGCCGAGTGGTGTCATTAATGGATAGAAGCGCTTAAGACGTTGCTTGCTGCTCGTCGGTTTGGGATGTGCTGGCGGGCGGAGCAGCTAGCTGTTCATTTAATGTGTACTGCAAGCCTAACTCGCGATGACGTAATTGAATTTCGCCCATACTGTGTACTAATCGCTCTGCTAGCTGTTCGACCATATAGACCGAGCGGTGTTGCCCACCGGTGCAGCCAATCGCGATAGTCATGTAGCTACGCTGGCTATCTTGGTAAGCGGGCAGCCAGCGCTCAAGCCAAGCCTGAATATCGTTAGTCATGGCGTCTACGATGGGATAACCGCTTAAGAAGGCCACTATGTTCGCATCGCGGCCTGTGAATTGGCGTAGCGTTGGGTCCCAATATGGGTTTGGCAGGCAGCGCACGTCGAAAACCAAATCAGCATCCAACGGCACACCGCGCTTATAACCAAACGACTCAAGCGTCAGCGTGAGCTTGTCGCGCCGCTGATGGGCGACTTGGTCGGTAATGCGACGACGCAAATCGTGAACTGATAGCCGCGAGGTATCGATCAATAAATCGGCTAGATCACGAATGTCGAGCAGCGTTTCTTCTTCTTTATTGATAGCCTCTTCAAGCGTCATTTCGCTATCGCGCGTCAGCGGGTGACGCCGCCGTGTTGCGGAGTAACGCTCAAGTAAGATGCGCGCATCAGTGGTCAGATAGATCACTTGAAAATCAATTTTACGTTGCCGCAAATCCTCTAATAAAGAGGGCAGTCGTGCCAGGGCGCCAGGCAAGTTACGGGCATCAATACTGACCGCCAAATGGGCGCGGTCGCCCTGGTCGCGTAATTCGTCCACCAACGACCCCAGCAACATGGCAGGGAGGTTATCAATCGCATAGTAGCCAAGATCTTCAAGCGCTTGTAAGGCGATAGATTTACCTGACCCAGAGCGGCCGCTAATGATCACAAGTTGCATAGAGTCTCTCTTTGCTTTGATCAAGCTGCGTTAAGGGTGGTGAGCGCAAATCAACCTGCCGTTGAGTACCGCTTGGCAGGTTTAGGCTTTCAGGAAGTTATTTGCTCACGAATTTTAGCGGTAAGCAACTCAAGTAGTTCGCGCTGGCTGCCTGCTTTACGCAGTTTCTGACGCGTATCCGCATCGTTCATGATGGTCGCTACCTGGCCGAGCAGAGAGAGATGTGTGTCATCAGCCTCTTCTGGCACTAGCAATACAAACACCAGATCCACCGGGTCGCCGTCGATAGCATCAAAATCAATCGCTTCTGCGAGTTTTAAAAAACCAGCAATTGGGGCCGAGCAGTGAGGACTACGCGCATGGGGAATAGCCACGCCGTTACCAATCCCGGTACTGCCTAAGCGCTCACGGCCAATTAAACGGCTAAACACTTCTTGGCTGTCCAGACTGGGGATATTTTGGGCAATAAAGGTGCTGAAAAATTCCAGCACCCTTTTTTTGCTGCCCCCGGGTACGTCAAAGAGAACACGTTCCGGGGGGAGTATGGTTTCCAACGTCATTGAATTAACGCACGCCTGCGCCTTGGGCGCGAGCTTGTGCTTTTTCCTTATGTTTAACGAGTTGCCGATCAATTTTGTCCGCTAATGCGTCAATAGCGGCGTACATATCACTGTCTAGGGCTTCCGCATGTAAATCAGCACCTGCTGCGTGCAGTGTACAGGCGGCCTGCTGGCGCTCTTTCTCCACAGATAAGGTGACTTGCACCGTGGTTATGTTGTCGTAATGGCGCTCTACACGTTCAAGCTTTTCGTTGACATAGTCACGCAAGGCGTCAGTCAGTTCTACGTGATGACCAGTGATATTAACTTGCATTGACGTACTCCTTATCCATCGGACTGTACTTCGATTGTAACCCTTTTTGCCGCGTTGCAAAGCCCTTGTCGAGAGTTTCCCTAAAACGTTGATTTGTGCTAGCGCAAACGACGTCGCTCGCTAGAGGAGGGAATGCCCATGGCTTCACGGTATTTAGCCACCGTTCGACGCGCTACTTGAATTCCCCCCTCCCCTAATAGCGTGACTAAGCGGCTATCAGAAAGCGGCTTGCCTGGCGGCTCCTCTTGAACCAATTTCTTCAGCCGAGCGCGGATAGCGGTGCTTGAATGGCTGTCACCATCCTGGCCGCTGACTTGGCTTGAGAAAAAGTATTTGAGTTCAAATACGCCGCGAGGCGTATGAATAAATTTCTGAGTGGTTACCCGGGAAATAGTCGATTCGTGCATTTCCACGGCCTCGGCGATATCGGCCAATATGAGCGGCTTCATGGCTTCTTCGCCGTGTTCTAAAAAGCCAATTTGCCGGGTGATAATCTCGCGGCCAACGCGCAGTAGCGTATCGTTGCGGCTAGAGAGGCTCTTGATCAGCCAGCGTGCTTCCTGCAGGTGTTCTTTTAAAAACTGATTGTCCTGACTTTTATCCGCACGCTTTATTAAGCTTGCGTAGTCGGGCTGAATGCGAAGCCTTGGCAATGCCTCAGGATTGAGCTCTAAGTGCCAGCCTTCGTGGTCATGGCGTACGACCAGGTCGGGCGTTACATAACTATCATCGGTATCGCCATAGGCGCTGCCCGGGCGTGGATCAAGGCTACGAATGAGGAGAATGACATCAGCCAGCTGGTCATCATCGAGTCCCAGGCGGCGTTTTAGTAAGCGCATGTCATCTTTGCCGAGCGCTTCCAGAAACTGCCGTACTAAGCGGCGGGCAGGAACCAGCAACGGCGTATCATCGGGAAGAGTGGCCAGCTGCAGCATCAGGCACTCCCGCAGGTCGCGGGCGAATATTCCTGTTGGCTCAAATTGCTGAAGCTTAAGCAGAATGGTTTCTACTTCGCGCTGGCTAAGCCCATCGACACCTTGGGCGCGAAGCCCTTCACGTATGTCGTTGAGCGGCTGAGTTAAGTAGCCATTAGCATCTAACGCGTCGATAAGACTTTCTGCGACAAGTTGCTCTCGCGCGCCAAAATCAGTCATGGCTAGCTGCCACAGCAAGTGCCCATGAAGACTCTGGCCAGCAGCCTGGCGCTCAAAATCAGGTCCTTCGCTGCTGGAGCCACCGTGACTGCCCATATCTTGGTAGGTGTCAGACCAATCACTATCTACCGAGAGCTCGGTGGGAATGCTCTCTGACCACTCTTCCTCTTTGGGCTCGCTGGCAGCCTGTTCGCCAAATTCATCCTCTTGTTCCAGCATGGGGTTGGCATCTAGGGCCTGCTGAATTTCTTGACGTAAGTCCAGCGTTGATAGCTGTAACAGAGCAATGGCCTGCTGCAGCTGAGGTGTCATGGTCAGCTGTGTGCCCATGCGCAGTTGAAGAGAAGCTTTCATGACCATCTGAGAACCACTCGTTAATCAGAATGCTCCACCCTAGTGTGAGTAGGTCTCCGGTGCAAGTGCAATAAGCATGCCATTGGTAGTAAAGTTGTTGTAGAGCGCTAATTAGAAGTGAAAAATAGGCTAGAGGCGGAAATCAGCGCCTAGATAAACCTCCCTCACTTTCTGGTTAGTGAGTATCGAGGCTGGAGAGCCGCTGGCGATGATTTGACCATCGCCCACGATGTAGGCGATATCACAAATATCCAGGGTTTCGCGAACGTTGTGGTCGGTAATCAGTACGCCGATGTGGCGCTGCTTTAATGCCCGAATAATGGTTTTGATCTCGCCCACCGAAATGGGGTCTACGCCAGCAAAGGGCTCGTCCAGCAGAATGAATGCGGGTTCTGTCGCCAGTGAGCGAGCAATCTCCACACGCCTGCGTTCACCGCCTGAAAGGCTCATGCCCAGGTTGTCGCGAATATGGGTAATGTGAAAATCTTCAAGTAGCGCTTCCAGGCGCTGCTCGCGGTCGCTACGGCTGAGCTCTTTGCGCGTTTCGAGTATCGCCATAATATTATCGGCAACCGATAATTTACGAAAAATAGACGCTTCTTGCGGTAGGTAGCCGATACCCGCCGCAGCGCGTTCATGCATTGGGGCGCGGGTTAGATCTACATCGTCGATACCCACTTTGCCAGCATCGGATTTCACCAGCCCCACAATCATATAAAAAGAGGTGGTTTTGCCTGCACCGTTGGGGCCGAGCAAGCCCACAACGCTGCCTTGGGAGATCTCTAAATTGATGTCTTTAACAACTCGGCGTCGCTTATAGCTTTTGGCCAAGTGATGGGCATATAGGGTTTTGATTGGCGCAGTTTCTGTAGTTGCCAAGGCTTGGCTCCCTATTGTTCGGGCTGAAGCGTCATGCGTATGCGCTGGGTTTCGCTGCCGTCAACGTCAGAGCGCGCCTGAATCACTTCACGGTCAATAAAATACTCAAGGCGACCGCCGGTGAAGGTGTCTTCTTGTTGCGTTAATTCGGCTTGGTCGATTAGCTCAACGCGGCGTTCAGCGACGTGATAAATAATGCGCCTTGCCCACCCTTCTGTAGGGCCTTCTTGCCCTTCAGCTTGATGACGTAAGTAGGCGCGCTCACCGGTGGAGGTCGCGCGGGAGAGCTCGCCTGCCTCGTTGCGTTCGATTTCTACTCGCTCGCCACGTAATTGCATTCCGCCTTGGCGAATATCGACATTGCCTGTATAGACAGCGGTCCCCGCTCGCTGGTCAAGGTCTAAGCGGTCGGCTTCAACTTCTATCGGGGCTTGGCTGTTTTGGGCCAGTGCCGAGAGCGGTAACGCAAGGGCAAAAAGGGCGGTATATAGCAGTGATTTCATGGCAAATCCTGTTAGCGCTGCGTGGCCGGAGGGTGCGTGCCACGCACATTGTCAGTTAAGCGCACTTGGCTTTCGTTAAGCCAGACGTCCATGCGCGACGCGTTCATTTGCTGGGGCGGCTGTTGTAGCACTACCGGTGTTTCACTCCACGCATGCTGGTTTAGCCCGTCATAGTGCAATAACTCAGTATCTAACTGCCAACCTTCATCCGGTGCGATCAGGCGAGCGGAGCCTGACATCAGCAAGACCTGAGTGGACGTGTTAAGCGTGCCTACATCGGCGCTAGCCAGCCACTGGCGGTTTTCGCTGTCGTATAAGATAGCTTCTGGCTCTTCTGTCCAGGTTTCACTACGCTGCGGCGTATGGATCAGGCGTGGGGTTTTAAGCGCCTGTAATACGCTACCATTTTCACCGAAAAGAGTGATCTCTGCGTTTTCCAGCACGTGGCCTGGCTCCTGGGCCTGTGCTTCAGGATCTATAGCTGTGTCTTGAGGCCCCCGTGGGTCAAGCCACACCAGTAGTGCCCCCAGGGCTACGACCAACCCGGCTAACCATACGCGTACTTTTACCTGCTTCACCATTAGGTGCGACCGTGAAGATAAGTGTCTAGCACCGCCCCCCAGTGCCCTTGAGATTCAAGCAGTGTGTCACAGATTTCACGTACTGCGCCGTGCCCACCTAGTCGTTCCGTGGTCCAGTCGGCGTGGGTATGTATGTAATCTGGCGCATTAGGGACGGTAATGCCGACACCGCAACGCTTAATAGCGGCCAAGTCAGGCAGGTCGTCGCCACAGTAGGCCACCTGCTCTAGCTCTATATCGAGACGCTGGCAAAGCCCGCGCAGGGTAGCAAGCTTGTCTTCACAGCCTTGGTGGATCAGGTCGATACCCAGCGATGCGGCGCGCTGGCTCACCATGGGAGAGTCGCGGCCCGTCACTAGCGCTACATGTATGCCCACTCGCTTGAGAAGCTTCAGCCCATGACCATCCTGAGTATGAAATGCTTTTATTTCGATGCCGTCAGCCTGGAAGTAGAGGCGGCCGTCGGTCAGTACGCCGTCAACATCCAACGCTAATAGGCGCACGCGGCGGAGTCGATCAAGTAGCGCATTGGGTAAGGTCATAGAACCTCCATATCATTAAATTCGTAAAGCGGGTCGGTAACGTTGCTGAATGACGCCGCTGACTTAAATAACGCCGCTGGCAAGCAGGTCATGCATATGCAGCGCCCCGATAGGGCGCTGTTGTTCATCAACTACTGCTAGCGCCGTAATGCGGCTCTCTTCCATGATGCGGACCGCTTCCGCCGCCAGGATATCGGGGCCGATGCGCTTGCCCGGCCGGGTCATTACATCGTCAACGATGACATCACGCAGGTTGTGAAACTGGTCGAGCGTGCGTCGAAGGTCACCGTCAGTGTATACCCCGGCTAGGCGGCCATCGCTATCTACCACGCAGGTAAAGCCTAGCCCTTGACGAGTAATTTCCAATAACGCGTCGCGCAACGGGCTCCCCAGGGGGACTTGGGGCAGGCGCGCACCGTCGTGCATTAGATCTCTAACGCGCAGTAACAAGCGTTTGCCTAAACTGCCGCCAGGGTGGGAGAGGGCAAAATCTTCAGCGGTAAAGCCACGCGCCTCCAGCAGCGCCACAGCCAGGGCGTCGCCCAGAGCGAGCGCTGCCGTTGTGGAGCTGGTGGGGGCCAAGTCGAGCGGGCATGCCTCACGCTCTACGCCGCTGTTCAGGTGCGCATCAGCGTGTTTGGCCAGCGTGGAATCGGGGCGCCCTGTCATACTGACTAGCGGCGTACCCAGGCGTTTAAGCAGCGGTAAGAGCGCAGTGACTTCGGCGGTTTCCCCCGAGTTGGACAACGCCAATACCACATCGGAACGGGTGATCATGCCTAAATCGCCGTGGCTGGCTTCACCAGGATGAACGAAAAAAGCTGGCGTGCCCGTGCTGGCAAGTGTAGCCGCCAATTTGCCAGCGATATGCCCCGATTTTCCCATGCCGGTCACTACCACGCGGCCTTGGCAGGCGAGAATTAGCTCGCAGGCACGGTCAAAATTTTCATCTAGCTTGGCTTGAAGGCCGCCAATGGCTGCCTGCTCAATTTGCAGCGTACGCAATGCACTTTCGCGTAGTAGGCTGGGTGGAGCGAGAGGCTGGCGCATAGCGTTTTCTCTTAATCATTGAACATATAAAAAGTAGTAACCACCAAGAATAACATCTTGGCACCCTTTATAGGCAGTCGTTGAGATAGTAGTTGGAGACGTTAGCCCGGATGCGATTTGACGATAAGGCGGCCTGCTAACGATGCGCTATCAATAAATGGGTAGACCAGCAGAAATGCTCAAGCAGGCCGTCGTGTTTTGTAGCGTTATAGTACAATGTTTGATAATGTTTTAGAAACACTGTTTTATAATCGCGATAGCCGCAAGTAGGGTATGATGGCTAACCCAAGTGCGCCTGGTTAAGAGTCAACTGATCCATGATAGATGCTCCATTTATTGAAATTGAAGACCTCCATTTTTCACGTGGCGATCACGAGATTTTTCGCGGCATAAATATGACGATTCCCCGGGGCAAGGTAACCGCGATTATGGGGCCAAGCGGTACTGGGAAAACCACACTGCTTAAGCTAATCGGCGGCCAATTGACGCCAGAGCGTGGGCGGATAGTGATCGATGGGCAGGATGTTCATCGGCTATCTCGTAAGGCGCTATTTACGTTACGCAAGCGGATGGGGATGCTATTTCAAAGTGGCGCGCTGTTTTCCGATTTAGACGTATTCGAAAACGTTGCTTTTCCGTTACGCGTTCATACTGATTTGCCCGATACCATGGTGCGCGATCTGGTGCTACTGAAGCTGCAGGCGGTAGGGCTGCGCGGCGCGCGCCATTTGACGCCCGCAGAACTGTCGGGAGGCATGGCGCGGCGGGTCGCACTGGCTCGTGCCGTGGCGCTGGACCCGGAGTTGATCCTGTATGACGAACCCTTCGTTGGTCAGGACCCTATCTCTATGGGCGTTTTAGTGCAGCTTATTAAGCGACTTAATCAGGCGCTGCAACTCACCTCTGTGGTGGTGTCTCACGATATTAAAGAGACTCTGAGCATTGCAGACTATCTCTATTTAATTGCTGATGGTCAGGTGGTTGCCCATGGTACGCCGCAAACCTTAGATACGAATCAAGACCCCAGGGTGAGCCAGTTTATTCATGGCGAGCCCGATGGCCCAGTGCCGTTTCACTATCCCGCTGAGGCATTTTATCGCGATATTTTGGGCGAGCCCCCGATGACAAAGACAGGCTAATGGCTTCAATGCAGGGTAAATACAGGGCAGGGACAAATGCAGTCAAAATTTTCTAACGGCACCGCGCGTATTACCCGATTGGGGCGTCGAGGGTGCGATTTAATGGAAGCATTAGGCCGCGCGGGGGTGTTTCTCTTCCAATCCGCTGTCGGTGTGCCATCCCGTGAGGGTTGGCGCTTATGGTTGCATCAGATGCATTTTGTCGGTGTGCTCTCACTCGCCATCGTGTTGGTGTCTGGGCTGTTTATCGGCATGGTGCTGGCACTGCAGGGCTATACCATTCTGGTCGATTTCGGCGCTGAGCAGGCGCTTGGGCAGATGGTGGCGCTGTCACTGCTGCGTGAGCTGGCGCCTGTGGTGGCTGCGTTGCTGTTTGCTGGCCGTGCGGGCTCGGCATTGACCGCTGAGATTGGCTTGATGAAAGCCACCGAGCAGCTCACCAGTATGGAGATGATCGGTGTTGATCCGCTGCGCCGGGTGGTCGCTCCGCGGCTATGGGCGGGCTTTGTGTCGCTACCCATTCTAACCGTAGGTTTTAGTGTGGTGGGTATCTGGGGTGGCTACTTGGTGGGCGTGGAGTGGTTGGGCGTTTTCGAGGGCTCTTACTGGAGCAACATGCAGGCCAATGTGGCTTTTGTCAGTGATATTGGCAATGGGATGATCAAAAGCGCTGTGTTTGCGCTGGTGGTGACCTGGATTGCTGTCTTTCAGGGCTACGACCTGGTGCCGACCTCAGAAGGCATATCTCGTGCTACCACACGCACGGTAGTGTATTCGTCGCTTGCAGTTCTGGGGCTTGATTTTGTGTTGACTGCCGTCATGTTTGGCGGCCTTTAATGGGTGGAGCAGTTTCATGAGACGCAGTAAAACCATGGAGTTCGGTGTTGGCCTGTTTATGATTGCTGGCATTTTGGGACTTGTATTCCTCGGCTTGCGTGTTAGTGGACTGACACTCTCCGCGCCCGCTCAGTCGTTTCAGTTGGAGGCCAATTTTGCCAATATTGGTAGCTTAAAACCTCGCGCTCGGGTCACTATGGCGGGGGTGACGGTGGGGCGCGTTGAATCTATTGAGTTGGATACGCAGTGGTTCGATGCACGGGTAGTGCTAAGCCTGGACAGCGAGTTGGAAGGCCAGCTCTCCAGAGACACGATAGCGTCTATTCTTACTGCCGGCTTGTTAGGCGAGCAGTATATCGGCCTTAGCGCAGGCGGTGACCCTGAGATGCTGGAGGAGGGTGACACGATTCGTGATACTCAGTCGGCGCTGGTGCTGGAAGAACTTATCCAGCAATTTGTGTCCAACATGGCAAGTAATTAATGTTTCAACTAATGAGGCACGAGCCCAGTGCATTAACGGGTCGGGAGATAATGGTTATGAAGGGAGTAAACGGGATGGTAAGTCGTTGGTTGCTGGTGGGTATGATCATGGTGGGGTTAGTGTTGCCGCTACAGGCCCTAGCACAGAGCCAGTCCCCTGAAGCATTGGTTCGCGATAATGTTGAATCACTAATGGAAGACCTTGATGGTCGCCAAGATTATTACGCTAATAATCTGGGTGAGCTTGAGGCGTTAGTGGATAGAAATCTCGACCAAGTGGCTGATTTTCGCTATATCGGTGCCAGTGTGATGGGTAACTATTTCCGCAACGCGACCCCAGAACAGCGCAGCCGTTTTGCCGATGTGTTTCGTCAAACGCTGATTGATACCTATACCCGTGGGCTGGTGACATTTGATTATGACGAGCTACGAGTGCTGGATGCCCAGCAAGCGCAGCGCTATGACGATCAAGCTAGTGTCGCGATGGAAGTGGTGGCGAATAATGGTCAAGTGTACCCCGTGAGCTATAGCTTAAGGCTTTCTAATGGCGAGTGGCGGGTGGTCAATGTGATCGTAAATGGCATTAACCTGGGTTTGACGTTCCGCAATCAGTTCGACCAGGCCATGCGCGATAATAATCGCGATTATGATGCTGTCATCGACGGCTGGTCGCCTGAGGTGGGTGTTGAAGAGCTTGAACAGGGAGGCGATGCGTGACAACGCTTTTTACACGCCCCGGTGTCACGGTGGATGCTGAAGACGCTACCCTGCAAGTAGTCGGTGATGTGGATGTGACGTTGGCGGCTGATTTGGCCGCCAGCGGTGTTACGTGGCTCAAGCAAGCCGACTTAACCTCACTAACACTGGATTTTAGCCGCGTTGAAAAAGCCAGCAGTGCTGCCATCAGCGTGCTGTTTGAATGGTTGCGCACGTGTCGGCAGCGCGAAATCCAGGTTCAGGTTATCCGCTTTTCAGTTCCTCTACGCCGCCTTGCCTCATTAGCCGAACTGGATGCATTGATTGATCATCCATCAGCGACCTTGGCTGTTTAGAGCTAGGCCATTTAAAACTACGCCATCGCCAAGCGCGCTACTTTTCTTTATTATGTCGCCCCAATTACGTTTATTAATATTGACGACCCCAAAGGAGTTTTTTGCGCCATGCAACCCAACGAGGTAAAAGCACTGCTTGAATCCCGTATAGACGGATGCCAGTTCCATATTCAGGGTGAAGGCTGTAATTTTCAGGTGATTGCGGTTGGCGATGCCTTTGAAGGTCTCTCTCCGGTCAAGCGTCAGCAGCTCGTCTACGCTGCTCTCAGTGATGAGATCGCCTCTGGCGCGCTCCACGCCATTAGTATCAAAACGTTTACTCCGGCGCAGTGGCAAACTGCACCGGAAAACGTCCAGTAACGGTCGCTCCATGGATAAATTAATCATTACCGGCAATGGTTCGGTAGACGGTGAAGTGTGGGTGAGCGGTGCCAAAAATGCAGCGTTACCCATCTTGTGTGCCAGCCTGCTGGCCGACGGCCCCGTAGTGATTGGTAATTTGCCACACCTGCAGGATATTACCACCACCTTAGAGTTGCTTGGGCGTATGGGGGTTGAGCCGGTAATGGGTGAGAAGCTGAGTATCCAGTTAGATGGTTCTCAGGTGACACAATGCCACGCACCTTATGAGCTGGTTAAGAAGATGCGCGCTTCCATCTTGGTGTTAGGGCCACTGCTTGCCCACTTCGGTAAAGCCGATGTGTCGTTGCCCGGTGGCTGCGCGATTGGTTCGCGGCCGGTGGATTTGCACATCCGCGGTTTAGAGGCCATGGGTGCTGAGATTCGCGTTGAAGCGGGCTACATCCGTGCGCGGGTCGATGGCCGCCTGAAAGGCGCGACGATTTACTTTGATACCGTGACGGTAACCGGTACCGAAAACCTACTGATGGCGGCGACGCTGGCCGATGGCAAAACCGTTCTGGAGAACGCTGCTCGCGAGCCTGAAATCGTCGACTTGGCAGAGTGTTTGATCAAGATGGGCGCTAAAATCAGCGGCCAAGGTACTGACACTATTACCATTGAGGGCGTTGAGAAACTCCACGGCTGTGAACACGATGTCATGCCCGACCGTATTGAAACGGGCACGTTTCTGGTAGCCGCTGCCATGACAGGCGGGCGAGTGAAGGTTAAGCGTACCCGGGCGGATATCCTGGATGCGGTCATCGCTAAGCTGGAAGAGGCGGGTGCTGAGATTACCAGCGGTGACGATTGGATTGCTCTGGATATGCACGGCAAGCGCCCCAAGGCGGTAAATATACGCACGGCTCCTTATCCAGCGTTCCCCACCGATATGCAGGCGCAGTTCGTGGCTATGAACTCAGTGGCCGTGGGGCACTCTCGAGTGGTCGAAACGATCTTCGAGAACCGCTTTATGCACGTTCAAGAGCTTAACCGCATGGGCGCCAATATTGTGCTGGAAGGTAATACCGCTTTGATTGAAGGGGTTGAGAAGCTATCCGGCGCGCCTGTCATGGCGACCGATCTACGCGCTTCCGCTTCGCTGGTGATTGCAGCGATGATGGCCGAAGGGGAAACCCTGGTCGATCGTATCTATCACATTGACCGTGGCTACGAGTGCATCGAAGAAAAATTGCAGTTACTGGGCGCGCGCATTCGCCGTATTCCTGGCTAAACCATGCGACCAAACTCGCTTGCTACGAATTCTGCATGCTACCGGCGGTGCATGCTATTAACCACTGGCCTAAACGATGAGTAAGCAACTGATTTTAGCCCTCTCGAAGGGCCGCATTCTGGAAGAGACGCTGCCACTGCTGGCCGATGCGGGCATCACGCCCGCCGAGGATCTAAGCAAAAGCCGTAAGCTGCTGTTTGACACCAACTTGCCAGACGTCAAGCTGGTGATTATCCGCGCAACCGACGTGCCCACCTACGTTCAGTTGGGTGCCGCGGATGTGGGTATCGCTGGGAAAGATGTACTGCTTGAGCACGGCGCTGAAGGGCTTTACGAGCCGCTGGATTTGGAGATTGCTCGCTGTAAGTTGATGACGGCGGGCGTTACCGGCCAGTTGCCAGCGCGCGCCCGGCGTCGGGTGGCCACCAAGTTTGTTAACGTGGCCCGCCGTTACTACGCCGAGCAGGGCATTCAAGCCGAAGTGATCAAGCTTTATGGCGCCATGGAGCTTGCGCCCCTGATGAACCTAGCGGACGAAATTGTCGATATCGTTGATACCGGCAATACACTGCGGGCGAATGGAATGGAGCCGCGTGAGTTAATCGCCCATATTAGCACCCGACTAGTGGTGAATAAGGCAGCCATGACCATGAAGCATGAGCGCATTAAGCCGTTACTGGCCCGCCTAGACAGCGCGGTCAAAAAGCGTCAGGCACAGCTTGCCGAATGACATGAGGTGACCCATGAGCGAACCCAATAGCAAACAACGTAATGCCACCATTTCACGCCTGTCGACAAGCGATGC
Organism: Halomonas sp. NYA30; assembly: GCF_976980765.1. Classification (NCBI taxonomy): domain Bacteria; kingdom Pseudomonadati; phylum Pseudomonadota; class Gammaproteobacteria; order Oceanospirillales; family Halomonadaceae; genus Halomonas; species Halomonas sp. NYA30. The sequence goes on from NZ_OZ334477.1 coordinate 1,803,474, forward strand.
AGACTTTAACCATCAGCTTGATGCGCTGTTAGATTGGGAGGGGGTGTCAGACAAAGCAGTTCAGGCACGCGTAGAAGAAATTCTTGCCAGTGTTAAACAGCGAGGCGACGCCGCAGTAATTGAAGCTACCAACCGCTTTGATAGGCTTTCTGTTAGCTCAATGGACGAATTGCAACTCACACCTGAGCAGTTGAAGAAGGCGTTTGATCACCTGCCTTCTGAGCAGCGTGAAGCGCTTTCCAGTGCTGCCGAGCGCATTAAGCAGTACCACGAGCGCCAAAAGCCCAGCTCCTGGCAATACGAAGAGGCTGACGGCACGGTGCTGGGACAGAAAGTCACCCCACTGGATCGCGCCGGTATCTATGTGCCGGGGGGGAAGGCGGCTTACCCCTCCTCGGTGCTGATGAATGCGATTCCTGCCCATGTGGCCGGTGTCCGAGAGATTGTCATGGTAGTGCCTACGCCGGATGGCGTGCTCAATGAGTTGGTATTGGCTGCGGCCCACCTGGCCGGGGTCGATTATGTCTTCACCATCGGTGGGGCTCAGGCGGTGGCTGCGCTTGCTTATGGCACAGAAACGGTGCCTCGCGTCGACAAGATAGTTGGCCCAGGCAATATTTATGTCGCCACCGCAAAGCGGGCGGTATTTGGACAGGTGGGAATCGACATGATTGCCGGCCCCTCGGAAATCATGGTGGTGTCCGATGGGCTGACTGATCCTGATTGGTTGGCGATGGATCTGTTCTCCCAGGCCGAACACGACGAAGACGCGCAGGCGATCTTGGTGAGCTGGGATAAGGCGCACTTAGCTGCCGTTGAGGCTGCGATTGAGCGCCTGCTGCCGACACTAGAGCGCGAAGAGATTGTGCGTGAATCGCTACGCCGGCGTGGGGCGTTAGTGCTTTGTCAGGACGCCCAAGAAGCGATTACGCTGATTAACCGGATTGCCCCTGAGCATCTGGAACTTTCGGTCGCTGAGCCAGGCACTTGGTTGGACGATATCCGTCACGCCGGGGCGATCTTTATGGGGCGTTACACTGCTGAAGCGCTGGGAGATTATTGCGCGGGGCCCAATCACGTGCTGCCTACCTCTGGAACGGCACGTTTCTCGTCACCGCTAGGTGTCTACGATTTCCAGAAGCGATCTTCGATTATTCACTGCTCGGCAGGCGGTGCATCTGAGCTGGGCAAAATTGCCTCGGTATTGGCGCGAGGCGAGTCATTAACCGCCCACGCCCGTTCAGCTGAGTACCGTATTCGCGATTGAGGCCCACCAAATATCGTGCCAACGCGTTCAAACTGTTACCGCTATGAGTCGCGTTGGCCGGGCACCTCTTCATTAATCGGAATAGCGGGAAGCGGGCGTTCGCCCACTTCTAATGTCATTTCCATGCGCTCGCCGCTGCGCACAATGGTTAACGGCAGCGACGTGCCGGGGGGGATTGAGGCGATTTCGCTCATCGTGGAGCGAGCATCCAGAATGGGCTCTCCGTCCACGGCGAGTAGTACATCGCCAGGCTCTAGACCTGCTTGCGCAGCCGGACCACCGCTGACGACACCGGCAACAATGACGCCTTGAGGTGTTTGCAGCCCAAAGGAGGCCGCGAGTTCGCGTGATAGCGCTTGTGCCTCTATACCCAGCCAGCCACGAATCACACGTCCTTGAGTAACCAGTTCATCTAGGATGCTGTGGGCAAGGTTGGCGGGGATCGCAAAGCCAATACCCTGGGAACCCCCTGAGCGTGAGAAAATGGCGGTATTAATACCCACCATGGCACCGTCAGGGTTGACCAGCGCGCCGCCAGAATTACCTGGATTGATCGCAGCATCTGTCTGAATAAAATCTTCATAGGCGTTGAGCCCTAGGTGATTACGTCCCGTGGCGCTAATAATGCCCATGGTGACGGTCTGGCCCACCCCAAAAGGGTTACCAATGGCTAGCGCTACGTCGCCCACTGCTACGTCGGCAGAATCGGTCAGTTCAATAACCGGCAAGTCGTCCAAATTAATGCGCAGCACGGCTAAATCACTTTCAGGGTCGGTGCCAATCACTTCGGCCAACGTTTCGCGCCCATCACGTAACGCCACCTGAATTTCGTCGGCGCCATTGATAACGTGGTGATTGGTTAATACGTAGCCGTCTTCACTCACAATAACCCCAGAGCCTAGGCTGGAAAGCATCCGCTGGTGAGTCGTCGCATCGTCGCCCTGGCTATCAAAAAATTGCTGGAAGAAGGGGTCCGACATCAGTGGGTGCTGATCGCGTTCCACAATACGTGATGAATAAATGTTAACCACGGCCGGCGCTGCTTGTTCGACTGCTCGTGAATAGCTCACCGGGCCCTTATTGCGGGATAGAGGTGCAGCCTGGTGTATTTCTGGAGCTGGGCGATTAGGGTTGGGTTCCACTGCCGCTGGGACCGTAGAGATCACCGGGGCCGGAGATTGAGGCGCCTGTGGCGGTGAATCACGAAATGGGTTGGGAAGTTGCTCGGGGAGCGCAAACAGGATCACCACAGCGAGCAGTACGCCAGTAACAACAGGCCATAGGTAAGGCAGCACATAGCGTCGCATGTAATAAATTCCTTAACGAGTCAGTCTCACTGTTCGCGATAAAAAGCAGCGAGTTTTACAATGGTTTAATGGTAACACTTTCTTAGCAAGTTCCTCACGGGTGCATTTAAATCAATAAAAGGACGCAATATGATTCATCGTGACCAATTAGTGGCAGCCTGTGACCATCAGCTGCGGGCTGCTCAGTTTAAAGATTATACGATTAATGGTTTGCAGGTAGCGGGTAGTGAGCACGTTAAACGCGTTATAACGGGAGTGACAGCCTGTCAGGCTTTGCTGGATGAAGCCGTTGCTTGGCAGGCGGATTTGGTGTTGGTGCATCATGGCTATTTCTGGAAAAACGAGCCCGTTGCGATCACCGGCATGAAGCAGAAGCGGATTAAAACACTGCTTGATAACGATATCAGCCTGCTGGCGTACCACCTACCGTTGGATGCTCACGCCGAAATGGGCAATAACGCCGAATTGGCTAGGCGTCTAGGCTGGAAAGTGGAGGGGTGTATTGATGGCGAGCTAGGAGAAGGGCTTTTATGGTCAGGATGTTTAGCGCAGCCACTTTCTGTACAGGATCTCGCAGTGCAAATTGCGCACACCCTTCAGCGTGAGCCTTTGGTCATTGAAGCCCCGCAGGTGGGCGATATTGAGCGCATTGCCTGGTGCACCGGTGGGGCGCAAGACATGATTACGGCAGCCTTTGAGGCGGGGGCGCAGGCCTTCGTATCGGGTGAAATATCCGAGCGAACTACCCACTTGGCGCGCGAAATGGGGATCCATTATATCGCCGCTGGCCATCACGCTACAGAGCGTTATGGAATCCAGGCCATGGGTGAGTGGTTAAGCGATGAGTATGATGTTGAGCATCGCTTTGTGGATATTGATAATCCTGCTTAACACATTAAGCGCCCCGAAAGATCGTTGACGAGAATCGGGGCAGCTTATTGACGTTTGGTTACTTAATAGCGGGGCGGTTGAGGCGTTGCCACCTCGTTACTTTTCAAGCCAAAGTCCTCAGATAACGTTCCGCCTTTACCGTCGGCGTAGTCGCGCGGGGTAGCGGGAGCCGCTGTATCAGCCTGTGCCTGCTGTTCAGAGGTAGAATTGATGCCAGAAAGATCAAGGCTTGGCTGAATCGCCGCATCGCGAATGTCCCATTCCTCAGCATCCTCTTTTAGCTGAAGTTCTAGTTGGTTGGCTTCATCGCGAATATTGCTGAGCCGCTGATAGATCCCGGTCAAATGGCTGCCCACGCTGTTCTTCATTTCAGCGATTTGATGTTCGCGTTCGAGTAGCTTTTGACGCATGGAAGCAGCCTCACGCTGGCTTTTGCTGAAGAGGCGGTAACTGCCCAATCCAACGATTAAGCCGACGATAAAACCGATAATGGCAAAGGTTAATGGTGAGCTTGCGTCCACAGTGTTCTCCCTGGCGCCTTGAATATAACCGCAGACTGCATTAGCCAGCAGCTTTTGAATTAAACAGGCTGCCATTATAGGCGTCAGTCTGCCGGTTGGGTCAATCCACTCATGCGCTTAGACGTCTCTACGGGTATAATCACAGCCTTTCTTAGGGTTGCCAGTCGTTGTGCTGGCTACTGCCTTACATGCTGAGGGAGGCGATTGCATGTCATCAACATCTGCGGATAGGGCAATGTCTAAAACACGCCCAGCATCGCCTATTGAGCGCTACCGCGCGGATTTAGAGCGTGAGGATTTTCAATATGATGCGGCGCAGGAATCAGCAGTAAAACATTTGCAGCGGCTTTATGATGAGCTTGTAGCTGCACCGACGACCGTGCCGAAGACCTTGGTTGCCCATAAGGGCTTGAAAGCCAAAATGGCCGGCTTAATGGGTAAAAAATCTTCCTCTGCCGATAAACCGGTCTTGCCTCAGGTAAAAGGGCTCTATTTTTGGGGAGGGGTAGGACGTGGCAAAACCTATTTAGTTGACACGTTTTACGAATCCCTTCCTTTTCCTGACAAAATGCGTACCCATTTCCATCGCTTTATGCAGCGCGTCCATAACGAGCTGACACACTACAAGGGTGAAAAAAATCCCCTCACGCTAATTGCGGGTAAATTTGCCACTGAGGCGCGTGTGATTTGCTTTGATGAATTTTTTGTCAAAGATATTACCGATGCCATGATACTTGCCAACCTGCTGGAGGCGCTTTTTGAGCGCGGGGTGGTGCTAGTGGCAACCTCAAATATCGTGCCTGATGACCTGTATAAAGAGGGTCTGCAGCGGGCCCGTTTTCTGCCTGCCATTGAGCTTGTCAACCGGCATTGCAGCGTGGTGAACGTCGATTCAGGCGTTGATTATCGTCTGCGCGCACTTGAGCGGGCTGCTATTTTTCACTCACCGCTGGAAGAAGCGGCTGAGCATGAACTTTCGCGTAGCTTTCGTGAAATAGCGGGGCAGGCGGGCGAAGTAGATGCGTCGCTAGAAATTAACCATCGTGTGCTCAAAGCCCGCCGTTTGCATGATGATATTGCTTGGTTTGAATTTCTTGAGTTGTGTGACGGTCCGCGTAGTCAAAATGACTATATTGAGCTGGCCCGTGAGTTTCACACCGTGTTGGTCTCCAATGTAATGCGAATGGATGCCAAAAAAGACGATCAGGCGCGACGTTTCATCAATATGGTCGATGAATTTTATGACCGCGGTGTGAAGCTGCTAATGTCGGCAGAAGTGCCGATTGAGCAACTTTACAGCGATGGCAAGCTGACGTTTGAGTTCCAGCGTACGCTTTCCCGGCTACAGGAAATGCAGTCAAAAGAATACTTGGCGTTGGCGCATAAACCCTAGAAGGCAAAGAGTCTATCGGGCAAGTAAAAAAGTCACGATACGGCTTAACTTGTCGCTGTCCTTACTGTAGAATGCCGCCTCGCTACATGTTGCTTGCGTAAGCTGGCAACCAAAAAGAATAGGGATGGTGCTTCGCCGTATAGCGGTGTGAGTCACCCAATACATTTAATCTGGTGATTTTATCCATGAAGACGTTCAGTGCTAAGCCGCAGTCCGTCCAGCGCGACTGGTATGTTGTCGACGCTAAGGACAAAACGCTCGGTCGCCTGGCAACCGAGATTGCTCGTCGCCTACGCGGCAAGCATAAGCCCGAATTTACCCCTCACGTTGATACCGGCGACTACATCGTTGTTATCAACGCAGAGAAAGTCCATGTGACCGGCAACAAGGCGAAGGCTAAAACCTACTACCGCCACACTGGTTACCCGGGCGGTCTGCGCTCTATGACGTTCGACAAAATGCTTGATCATGCGCCCGAGCGCATCATTGAGTCTGCCGTTAAAGGCATGTTGCCGAAAGGTCCTTTGGGTCGCGCCATGTACACTAAGTTAAAAGTGTACGCCGGTGCCGAGCATCCGCATGCTGCCCAACAGCCGCTTGAACTAGACATCTGAGGAAATCTTCGCCATGACACAGCAGTATTACGGTACCGGGCGCCGCAAGACTTCCACCGCTCGCGTGTTTATGAAGCCAGGCTCTGGCAAAATCACTGTCAACAACCAAGACCTAGACCTTTACTTTGGTCGTGTTACCGGTCGTATGGTTGTTCGTCAGCCGCTTGAGTTGACCGAAACGCTAAGCCAGTTTGACATCTTCGTGACTGTCGCTGGTGGCGGTGGTTCATCTCAGGCAGGCGCTATTCGCCACGGCATTACGCGTGCCCTGATGAATTACAATGAAGACCTGCGTCCTTCGCTACGTGCCGCTGGTTACGTAACGCGTGATGCACGTCAAGTTGAGCGTAAGAAAGTCGGCCTGCGCAAAGCACGTCGTCGTCCGCAGTTCTCTAAGCGTTAATTCTTTACGCTATGCGGCAAAACGCCCAGGTCACCGACCTGGGCGTTTTTTATTGAAATATCATAAAATTATATTGCTCGTACCACTATGGTCACGGGCGGTTGTTCTTGTGCACAGCGCTTTGTTTTTTTACCATAGAGCGTATTTGATATTCGTCGTCGCAAGACGCCTTTGCGGCGAAGCGGGTAAGCTGATGGGAGAAACCTGAAATGGCAGATAACGGCGTAAACAAAGGCCGACGCCGTTTCCTCGTAGGCGCCACCTCCGTTGTGGGTGCGGTAGGTGCTGTCGGGGTTGCGGTACCCTTTGTGGCTTCTTGGCAGCCTAGTGCCAGGGCAAGAGCGGCGGGTGCTCCTGTTCAAGCGGATATATCGAGGCTTGAACCAGGACAGCGTATGACCGTTGAGTGGCGTGGTCGTCCTATATGGATTATAAATCGTACACCAGAGATGATTGAGCGCACTGAATCGCTGGGTAGTGACCAGTTAGCTGATCCTGATTCGGAAGTGCCACAACAACCTGCGTACATTGATGGTGGGTTGCGGTCGATTCGACCTGAGATTGGGGTGCTGATTGGTATCTGTACACACTTAGGTTGCTCGCCACTTTTTCGCCCTGAGCCTGATGCAGAGGGCGTAGGCGTCGATAATTGGCCGGGTGGTTTCTTCTGTCCTTGCCATGGTTCTCGCTTTGACTTAGCTGGTCGTGTGTTCAGTAACGTTCCTGCGCCGACTAACCTCGAGGTTCCACCCTACCGCTTTGAGAATGACGACATCATTGTCATCGGCGAAGATGAGGAGAGTGCCTAATGGGTAACCCGAATAAAGCCAAAGCGGAAAAGGGCGTCATGCGGTGGGTAGATGATCGCTTTCCTGCGACTCAAATGTGGCAAGAGCATCTATCTAAATATTACGCGCCAAAAAACTTCAACTTCTGGTACTTCTTTGGCTCGTTAGCGCTGCTGGCGCTAGTTAACCAAATCCTAACCGGGGTTTGGCTGACGATGAGCTTTAATCCCTCGGCTGAAGGTGCGTTTGATTCTGTCGAATACATCATGCGCGATGTGGAGTGGGGCTGGTTGATTCGCTATATGCACACCACCGGCGCCTCTGCTTTCTTTCTCGTTGTTTACCTGCATATGTTCCGTGGCCTGTTATACGGTTCTTACAAAGCCCCCCGCGAGTTAGTGTGGGTCTTTGGCATGACGATTTACCTGGTGCTAATGGCGGAAGCCTTTATGGGCTACCTGCTTCCTTGGGGCCAAATGTCCTATTGGGGCGCGCAGGTTATCATTTCGCTATTCTCTGCCATTCCCGCTATTGGCCCTGATTTAGCGCAGTGGGTGCGCGGTGACTTCCTGATCTCAGGGATTACCCTTAACCGTTTCTTTGCGCTGCACGTGGTGGCCCTGCCCATCGTTATTTTGGCGCTTGTAGTGCTGCATATCATTGCCCTGCATGAAGTGGGTTCAAATAACCCCGACGGTATTGATATCAAGCAGAAGAAGGATGAGGCCGGTGTTCCGTTGGACGGAATTCCTTTCCATCCCTACTACACGGTTAAAGACTTGGTAGGTGTCGCGGTATTCCTGTTTGTTTTCTGTGTGGTGGTGTTCTACTTCCCAGAAGGCGGAGGCTACTTCATTGAGCGGCCTAACTTTGATCAGGCTAACCCGCTGCAAACACCTGACCACATTGCGCCCGTTTGGTACATGACGCCGTTCTACGCCATTCTTCGTGCGATTACCTTCTCGGTGTTTGGCTTAGACGCCAAGTTCCTGGGCGTTATCTTTATGGGCGCGGCGATAGCAATATTGTTTGTGCTGCCTTGGTTGGATCGTAGTCCGGTGCGCTCTATGCGTTATAAAGGCTGGATGTCGAAAGTGATGTTGCTGCTGTTTGCCATCAGCTTCGTTATTCTCGGTGTTTTAGGTGTGTTGCCATCAACGACAGGGCGAACCATTCTGGCGCAAACATGCACCGTGATTTATTTCGCCTTCTTTGTCTTGATGCCTGTCTACACCAAGCTTGAGAAGACTAAACCCGTTCCAGAAAGGGTGACTGGCTAATGAAAAAGCATCTATTAGGACTCCTTTTCGCCTTAGTGCCAGTAACCGCGATGGCTGCAGGAGGCGCAAGTGTGCCTCATTCGATGGAGCCTGATCTTCACGATCAAGCCTCGCTGCAAAACGGCATGAAGCTCTACGTTAACTACTGCATGGGTTGCCACTCGCTTCAGTACCAGCGTTTTGCCCGTGCGGCTGACGACTTGGGGATGCCTCAGGATCTGGTGGAAGAGAATCTGATTTTCTCACCTGAGTTGGCCTATAACGACCAAATGCACATTGCTATGGACAGTGGCGATGCAGAGGGTTGGTTTGGTGCGCCGCCGCCTGATCTATCGCTGAAAACACGTGTGCGAGGAACCGATTGGATCTACTCCTATCTGCTCGGTTTTTATAAAGATCCCAGCCGTCCAACCGGCGTCAACAACACGGTATTCGATTTGGTAGCAATGCCTAACGTGTTGGAGCCTCTGCAGGGCGTGCAAGAGCTGGTGTGCGCTGAAACGGATCATCCTGTAGAAGGGCAAGAGCCGGATGCGCTATCAGGTAAGTATCAGTCTTGTGACGTGCTGCAAGTCACAGAGCCTGGAGAGCTCGAGCCTGCTGAATTTGAGGAAGCGGTGTATGATCTTACTAACTTCCTGGCTTATGTAGGCGAGCCCTCCAAGCTTCAGGCCCAGGCACTGGCGCCTAAGGTGCTGATCTTTATTTTCATTTTTGGTGTGATTGCTTACCTGCTCAAGCGTGAGTATTGGCGAGATATCCACTAATTAGTAGTAGCTGATCGTCAGTAGGGCGCACGGCGTGAGCTGTGCGCCTTTTTCTTGTCAGCATGACAATAAAGCAAAGCAAGCTAGCTTCCCCTAAGGGTGTGCTGGCGTGTTATTATCCAAGATTGTTTTGAAGTGAGGATGCTTTCATGGGTGTTGTGGCCAAGCGGTCGTCGATGATCTTTTACTCAGGTGGTGATGATCATTTCAGTCATCGTGTGCGCATTGTGCTGGCCGAGAAGGGGGTCGCCGTTGATATCGTCGATGTTCTCGACGAAAAACCACCAGAAGAGCTGGCAGACCTCAATCCGTACAACAGTGTACCGACACTGTTAGATCGTGACCTGGTGCTTTATGAGTCCAAAGTCATGATGGAGTATCTGGATGAGCGTTTCCCGCATCCTCCGTTGTTGCCTGTTTACCCAGTGGCTCGGGCGCAAAGTCGTCTATGGATGCACCGCATTGAGCGTGAGTGGTGTCCAATGGTTGATCAGATTCGCAGCGGTGGAAAGAAAGAAGCGGATAAAGCGCGTAAAGAGTTACGCGAAAGCTTAATTGGTATATCGCCAATTTTTGAAGATATGCCGTATTTCATGAGCGAAGAGTTTACGCTGGTGGATTGCTGTTTAGCGCCTGTGTTGTGGCGTTTGCCGGATCTCAATATTGAACTGCCTGAAAAACAGGTTAAGCCGTTGCTGGCATATATGTCACGTGTATTTGAGCGTGAAGCGTTTAAGGCATCTTTAAGTGAGCGTGAAAAAGAGATGCGCGCTTGAATTCATTCGGCTCCCGTTCGCTTGTTTAGAGGCAGGGAGCCTTACTTGTAAGGAGGAGGGAGTCTAGATGAAATCGAGTCGCCCCTATCTCGCCAGAGCGCTTTATGAGTGGCTGCTGGATAATGAGCTAACGCCTTATCTAGTAGTGGATGCTACTTTGCCAGGCGTCGAGGTGCCTCGCCAGTTTGTCCAGAATGGCCAGATTGTTTTGAACGTGGCACCTACTGCCGTGCGCGATCTTTTTATGGAGAATCAGGCAATAGGCTTTAATGCCCGCTTTGGTGGGCAGCCGATGCAGGTGATGATTCCGACGCCGGCTTTGATTGCTATTTATGCCCGGGAAAATGGCGCTGGAATGGTTTTTGGCCATGAGCCTGAGCTGGGTGAAGACACCGAATCTTTTGGGGATATTGAGGACGACGAGAAAGCCTCTGGTAAGCCTGAGCTTTCGGTCACTGAGCCAGTTCATGATGAACATGGCGATCCCAAAACTTCAGCCGAAACCTCTGATAAAGCTTCTAGCACTAAGAAAAAACCAACACTGCGGGTTGTTAAATAACGCTAGTTAAATAACACCTGTGGTATGTATTAAAAAGCCTCGCTTTTATCAAGCGAGGCTTTTTTATGCGAGCTGAAAATGAAAGGGCGTACAGATTAGTCGATGTAGTCAAACACCTTGACGATTCGCTGTACGCCGCCAACTGCGGAGGCTGCATTGACGATGCGGTCGGCTTCTTCACGCGTCACGCTGCCCATCAGGTAAACGCTGGCGTTTTCTGTAGTCACTTTTAGTTTAGAGGAATCAATGTGATCATTAGTTGCCAGGTGGCTGATGACGTTGGTGGTTAGCCATGTGTCCGTCAGGCGCTGGCTGGCCGGTAGGCGAGCGGCAATGGTGAGTTCGTTATGAACTTCATTGACCCCACGTAAACTGCTGGTGACTTCGCCTGCCATCGCGCGTAACTCTTCACTAGGCACTTGTCCCACCAATAGCACCACACCGTTATAGGCATGGGCGCGGATGCGGGCGTCGCCTAGTCGCGCATCGGCACGCTCAAGTGCGTCGTCAACTTCACGCTCTATGGTGGCATCAATGGCTTCAACGTCGTCGCTACGTTGGGCATAGTTTGACTGATTGGAAGCGGAGTTATTGGCACAGCCGCTGATAAACATTACCGCGCAAAGCGCAGCAGCGATAAAACCGCGAGAGGAGAGGTGCTGGGGCATCGGTATGGCTCCTTGGTGCTAGCTAGCTGTTAAAAAATTAATCAAAGTCCGTTTATGTTAACGCTATAAACAAGGACTGCTGGTGTTTAAGCGCTGCCAAACAGTTGTTCGTCGATAAGATCGCATAGGCAGTGAATTACCAAAAGATGAACCTCTTGGATGCGCGCCGTCGAGGTGGCAGGAACGCGGATTTCACAATCATCCTGGCCTAGCAGCGAGGCCATATCGCCGCCATCGCGACCGGTAAGGGCAACAACGGTCATATCACGATCATGCGCCGCCTGGATAGCTTGCACAATATTGCCTGAATTGCCGCTAGTTGAGATAGCCAGCAGCACGTCACCCGGTTGGCCCAGTGCGCGGATCTGTTTTGAAAATACCTCATTATAGCTATAGTCGTTAGCGATAGACGTTAGCGTGGATGTGTCGGTGGTGAGCGCTAACGCAGGCAGGCTTGGCCGTTCACGTTCGAAACGGTTGAGCAGTTCAGAGGAGAAGTGCTGGCTGTCGCCTGCACTGCCGCCATTGCCACAGCTAAGTATTTTTCCTTCGCTAACAAGGCACTGCACCATCATTTGGCTTGCCACTTCAATAAAGGGCGGAAGCACTTCGCTGGCATACGTTTTAGTGTCGATGCTGGCGTTAAAGTGGCCGAGTATCCGAGATTGAAAGTCCATCAGGGCTTCCTGGTTAAATTAAAGTGTAAAGACCGTTTTAAAGACAGTTAATTTAAAAACAGTCAAAAGGCATCAAAAGCAGCTTTCACCCAGTGAAAATCAAGATCGGGGGACTTGCCAGTAATCGCAAGGATATCAAAGCGGCATGGCGATGAAAGCCCACCGCGAGCGATATATAACCTGGCTGCACGAACCAATCGCTGCTGCTTTTGGTAGGTGACCGTTTCTAGTGGATGTCCGTAGCGCGTCGTTGTGCGGTGTTTGACCTCGACAAAGACGAGAATATCGCCATCTCGCATTACCAAGTCAAGCTCACCCCCTTTCACGTGATGATTCTGTGTGACGAGGGTGAGTCCCTGTTGGCGCAGCCATTGAGCAGCTATCTGCTCAATAGCTGCGCCGCGGGCACGAGCGGTATGGGCGTTATTCGTCACTGACGTTACGGTTAGGGATCAAAATAGGCGATGGAACACCGTTTTGGAATTTTGCCCAAGGCAGCTCACGGTAAATGCGGCCGTCGTCGTTTAAGTAAAGCATGCCGGTACTGCCGTTCAAGCCGTTGAGCTCGTTAAGATTCGAGAAGCGAAGCGCCAGCTCGTAAGCATCAACACCCATGGCCATTAGCCGGAACATAGACGCATCCGATTCATCGCGTAGGCTCTGATAGGTGGATGCAAAAGGAAGCGCTTCTTCACCACCAACCGCAGCATCGGGAATTTGCCAGGGGATATCCATAAACATGACATCGTTTAAATCTTGATCAAGGCGCGTTTGCAGGCGGCCTTCATGTAAATGTGATGTGGCATAAATTGGCAGATCAGGGGCGTAATAATAGTCCATGGTGGGCGGCACTTGGCGCGCATATTCCGGTAACGCGAGTAGGAAAAGTGCGTCAATATTGCTTAGGCGGGCGCGTTCGCCGCTGACATTGAGAGCGGTTTGTACCGCATTAGAGACTGAGCTATCAGGGTTATAGCGTACGGCGTTGGCAACTTCACCGCCTTGGCTATGCCACTCATTCCAAAAGGCTTCACCTACGCGGCGCCCCCAGTCGTTATCAGGCACCATCATGGACATTTGGCGGTGGCCATCCTGCCACGCACGGCGAGCCGCTTGGCGTGCTTCATCTTCAGCGGAGAGGCCGTACTGGAATAGCCGCTGTGCTTGGTTGTTATCGCCACTGCCATAGTTAAGCGCCAGCGTAGGAAGGGGAACACTATCGCGTTGCTCTAGCTGGGTGACTTGGCTTTTATCTAATGGGCCAATCATTAGCTGCGCATTCATTTGCTGGGCGCGGTCATAGAGCTCATCAAGTGAGTAGCTCGACGCGTCGAGAAAGCTGAGTTCGGTATTACCCCCTTTTACATCATGGTGCTGACGCATGGCGGTGGCGATGGTGTTAGCGACGCTACTAAGCGGGCCGGATTCGGGTAGTGCCACCACGATACGGCGTATTGCCTGACCTTCAAGCTCAGGCAGCGCGACCGTTACCGCGCCAGGTTGGCCAAGCGCTTCACGAGCCCAGCGCTGACGCTCTGCAAGCCGCTCTTGCTGGCTAGCCTGCATTGGCAGTTCGTCGTCGAGTACTTGTGTGGCGCGTAACACGGCGCGTGGTTCGTCCAGTGCGCGGGCAAGTTCGGAAAATAGCAACGCCCAGCGCACACGGTCAGGCTCTGATAGCAGGCTTTCATCGATTCCGTCGGCGGTTTCAAAGGCTCTGTCGCGCTCACCCTGCCTCGCCAGAATGTTGGCTGCTTCCAGGCGCGTTTTAGCTGCTTGTTCGGGTGCCTGCTGTTCCGCTTGGTTGAGTAATTGACCTGGGTCTTCAACAGGCACGCGGTCTACCACGCTTGGCGACTGCATCGCACAGCCAGCAACGAGAAATGCCACAAGGGTAGCGGCGAGTAAGCCACGTAATGACTGTTTCATGTATCCTTCCTTAAGTTTCCATTTGCGCTGTCGCTGCTTGCCAGCGTTTGCCGAGGCTACGGCACAAGCATAGCGCACCGATAGAGCAAGCCATCAACGAATTGAGAGTCAACAATGCCAGACCATAATCCGGGTACATTGTACGTGGTTGCCACGCCAATTGGGAATTTGGACGACTTAACCGCACGTGCCGCTCGGGTATTAGGGCAAGTCGCGCGGGTTGCAGCTGAAGATACCCGCCATAGCGGCCGCCTGTTGGCGCACTTAGGCTTGAATAAGCCGATGGTCTCCTTACACGAACACAATGAAGCGCGTCGTGTGGATACCTTGGATAGCTATCTCGCCGCAGGAGAAGATATTGCCTTAATCAGCGATGCAGGAACACCGTTGATTAGCGATCCAGGTTTTGTGTTGGTTCGTGAGCTGCGGACGCGAAACCGCCATATCGTGCCGATTCCTGGCCCCTGTGCGCTGATCACCGCGCTGTCAGGAGCCGGGCTGCCCACCGACCGATTCGTATTTGCTGGTTTTTTGCCCGCTAAGCCAGGTGCTCGACGTCAAGCACTAGAAGGCTGGAAAACTCGTGAAGAGACGTTGGTGTTTTACGAGTCGCCTCACCGTATTGTGCACACCCTTGAGGCGCTGCAGGAGCAAATGGCCGGGCGGGATGTGGTATTAGCGCGTGAGCTAACCAAAACGTTTGAGACATTTTTGCACGGAACGCCTGAGAGTTTGCTTGAGCAGTTGGCGGCAGACCCTAATCAAGCTCGCGGCGAATTCGTCATTATTGTGGCTGGCGCTCCGCCGGTTGAGCAGAGTGAATATCAGAATATATCAGCGGAGGCCTTGCTAGAGGCACTGCTGGCAGAGGGCGTGGGCGTTAAGCAGGGCGCTGCGATTGCCGCGCGAATGCTCGGTGGCCGCAAGCAAGTTTGGTATGCTCGTTTGCAAGCAATTAAAGGCGAGCATTGAGGCAAGTCGAGGGCGCTGGTATGCTTGCCGCCGGAGTTGGCCAGACAGTCGCCGCTAATACCCCTTAAAAGGTGTTGGGGGAGGAAAGTCCGGGCTCCATAGGGCAGAGTGCCAGGTAACGCCTGGGCGGTGTGAGCCGACGGAAAGTGCAGCAGAGAGTAGACCGCCTAAGCCCCTGAAATAAACCGCTGGGGCCGGTAAGGGTGAAAGGGTGCGGTAAGAGCGCACCGCGCGCCTGGTAACAGTGCGTGGCATGGTAAACCCCACTCGGAGCAAGACCAAATAGGGACCCAATGGCGTGGCCCGCGCTGGGTCCGGGTAGGTTGCTTGAGCGCTGTGGTAACGCAGCGCCTAGAGGAATGGCTGTCCACGACAGAACCCGGCTTATCGGCCGACTCCCCCATTTCCACATCAGGGCGTGCATGCACGCTCTTTATTACGTTGTCTCTAACATCTTGTGTGAGAAAAAAATGCCTTCTCCTGACGCTGAACAGGTTGCTTCCCGCTTTCGCCATACCAGCGTACTACTGGAAGGTGCTATTGATGCCCTGGTGCATGACGATCAGGGCATCTATTTAGACGGTACTTTCGGGAGAGGCGGTCACTCACGGGTAATTCTTGACCGTCTGAGCGAGCAAGGTCAGCTGCTCGCCATGGATCGCGATCCTCAAGCCATTGCCGCAGCGGCTGACATTGATGATTCGCGCTTCCAGATTACTCAGCGTGAATTTGCCCAGCTTGCCGAGTTTGCCCGTGAACAAGGCGTGTTCGGGAAGCTTTCAGGGGTGCTGCTTGATATAGGCGTTTCCTCCCCTCAGCTTGATGATCCCGAACGCGGTTTTAGTTTTATGCGTGATGGCCCGCTGGATATGCGCATGGATCCTACCCAGGGTCAAAGCGTTGCTGAATTCTTAGCGCGTGCCAGTGAAGCTGATATTGCCTACGTGTTTAAAACCTACGGTGAAGAGCGTTATGCCAAGCGTTTAGCCCGGGCAGTGGTCACTCGTCGAGTCGAGAAGCCATTCACCCATACGGTGGATTTGGCTGAAGTACTTAAAGTTGCTCACCCCGCCTGGGAAAAAGGTCGTCACCCAGCCACCAAAGCGTTCCAAGGGCTGCGTATATTCGTCAACGGCGAGCTTGAGCAATTAGACAGTGCGCTTGATGCGGCGCTTGAGGCGCTTGCCCCCGGCGGTCACTTAGTGGTTATCAGTTTTCACTCGCTGGAAGATCGCCGCGTGAAGCGCTTTATCCGTCATCATGTGCGCGGTGACACTGACCTTCCGCGTGGAGTGCCTATTCGCGACGATCAATTGAATCGGCGTCTTGAGGCGTTAGGCAAAGGCGTGCGGCCAAGTGAGGAAGAAGTGGATGCTAATCCTCGCGCACGAAGTGCCGTCATGCGGGCTGCACGCAAACGGATGTAATCACGGATGTAATCATGAGCATGGATCGGATTGAGCAGTGGGCAACCACGCTACGCACCGAATGGCCTTTCAAGCTACGCCTGCGCGCCTGGCCAGTGGTTATTAGCCTGTTATTTTTACTCTGCATGGCCTCTGGGTTAGCTGTTGTCATTACTACGCATATGACGCGGGAGCAATTTGCTCAGCTGCAACAGCTAGAGCAAGAAGAAAACCAACTGCAAACAGAGTGGGGGCAGCTGCTACTTGAAGAGGGCGCATGGTCAACCCCAGCCCGCATTGAGCAAATTGCCACTGAGCGCCTGGGCATGCGAATCCCCGATGTCCATGATGTTGAGGTGATTAGGCCATGAGAGGTGAGCGTCGAGGAGGTACCTCCCGCCAAGCGCCAATTGCGCCCCCTTTGGGTGGTGGTCGGTTCCTGTTTATCTTGTTTGCGATTGGCCTAGCATCCGCTATTTTAATCGGCCGCATTACGCTGCTTCAGGTAATTGACCGCCCCTTTCTGCAAAGCCAGGGGGATGCACGTACCCTTCGCCATGAAGCGATTCCCGCCCACCGCGGCATGATTACCGATCGTAATGGTGAGCCACTGGCTATCTCTACGCCAGTCGTCACCATTTGGGCGAACCCCCAGGAGTTGCCCGAGGATGCCATTCAGCGCGTTATGCTAGCTCAGGCGTTAGGGATGACGCTGGATGACTTTGAGTCGCGTGTAGCACGCTTTAGCGAGCGTGAATTTATGTATTTACGCCGCCAAATGACGCCCGCCGCTGCTCAGCAGATCCTTAATCTGCGGACCCCCGGTGTTTATCCCCAGCGTGAATACAAGCGTTACTATCCTGCTGGCGAAGTGGCGGCGCAATTATTGGGTGTCACCAACGTTGATGACATTGGGCAAGAAGGTTTAGAGCTCTCCTATCAGCCCTATTTGGCAGGCCACCCTGGGCAACGGCGAGTGATTAAAGATCGCCGTGGGCGTTTGGTGCGTGAGCTTGGCGTGATTAACGAAGCCCAGCCGGGGGGGAAGCTCACCTTGGCTATTGATCAGCGTATTCAGTATATGGCGTACCGTGAGCTGCGTGCGGCGGTTGCTGAGAATGAGGCTGATGGTGGCGTGCTGGTAATGATGGATGCGCGCACGGGGGAAGTGTTGGCTATGGCGAACTTGCCCTCCTATAACCCCAATAACCGGGCAGGGCTCGATCCGCGTGGGTTGCGTAACCAAGCTCTGGTGGATGTATTTGAGCCTGGTTCGGTCATGAAGCCTCTGGCCATGGCAGCTATTTTGGAAAGCGGGGTGGTAGACCGCGATGTCATAGTGGATACATCGCCCGGTTGGATGCGGCTGGACCAATTTACAATTCGCGATTTTCGTAACTATGGTGAGTTGGATCTGGCCGGTATCCTGGAGAAATCATCGAATATCGGTATGTCACGTTTAGCGTTGCAACTGAGCGATACCGCTATTTGGGAAAAATATAACCAGTTAGGATTAGGGCAAGCGCCCGGTACAGGTTTTCCTGGTGAGTCAACGGGTAGTTTGCCCGCACCGGTGCGCTGGTCGCGCAGTGAGCGAGCAGCGCTCTCTTATGGTTATGGACTCTCTGTTTCCGCGGTGCAGCTAGCGAGTGCTTACACGGCGTTAGCTAATGATGGTGTTCGTTTGCAGCCCTCTCTTTTACGCCTTTCTGAGCCCCCTCAGGGCATTCCTGCTATATCGCCCACGGTTGCGAATGATCTGCTCAATATCTTGGAAACCTCGGTAGCCGCTTATACCGGTGGTCGGCGAGCCCGGGTGGAAGGTTATCGCGTGGGAGGGAAAACGGGCACCGTACGTAAGACCGGACAGCAAGGCTATACCACCGATGCTTATCGCAGTGTGTTTGCGGGGATTGCGCCTATTTCTGATCCGCGTATTGTCACTGTAGTCATGATTGATCACCCCAAGGCTGGCGAATTTTATGGTGGTGCTGTCGCCGCCCCGGTTTTTTCCAGCGTAACGGGTAATGCTTTGCGCTTGTTGGATGTTCCGCCGGATCACGATGCTGAGTAGTTTTTCTAAGGAGTTTGCATGACGCTGAGTTCAGTCGATGTGGTGTCGGCGCTTGCGCACGTATGGCCTAATTCACCACTGCCCGCCGATTTGCCTGAGCTGCCGGATCTAGTACGCATAGAAATGGATTCCCGCAAACTACAAACGGGCGATGTTTTTGTGGCAGTGCCGGGCAGTCAGCGTGATGGCCGCGATTTTATTGAGCAAGCGCTCAATGCGGGTGCTGCGCTTGTGTTAGCGCAAGGCGAGCCCGGTCAGGTGCTGCTTGAAGGCCGCGTGCTGAAACTGCCGCATCTTTCGGTGCGCTTGGGTGAGTTAGGGCGCGCCATGTTTAAAGTGCCTAATGATCTTGAAGTGATTGGCGTGACCGGTACCAACGGTAAAAGCTCCGTCACTCATTATATCGCTGCACTTAGCGAGATATTAGGAACGCCCACCGGACTGATTGGTACGTTGGGTGTAGGGCGTCCCGGTGAGTTGCGCGATAGCGGCTTAACCACGCCTGGCGCCTTAGCGCTGCAGGCGACACTGGGTGAGCTTGCCAGTCAGGGTGTGCGGCGTGTTGCGCTTGAGGCCTCTTCCCATGCGCTGGATCAGTACCGCTTAGAAACGGTAAACGTAAGCGTAGGCGTGTTTACCAATCTGACGCGCGACCATTTGGATTATCATGGCAGCATGGCCGCCTATGCAGCATCCAAAGCGAAGCTTTTTCGGCGCTCGGAGCTCCGTCTAGCGGTAGTCAATGGCGATGACCCCTTGGCACGCTTAATGCTGGCAGGTTGCAACAGTAATGTACGGGTACTGGCGACGGGTAAAGATGAAGCCGTTACCTTGCGCGTGCTGGACTGGCAGGCATCTGAGCAGGGGCAGCAGGCAATGATTGCGACTCCCGATGGCGAGAAAATGCTTAGCTTAGGTTTAATGGGGCGTTTTAATTTAGATAACGTGCTGTTAGCGATGGCTGTGTTGTACGGATTAGGCGAATCACTCGACGATCTCTTCTCAGCCGCGTCTTCGCTGACGCCGGTGCCGGGCAGGATGGAGCGCTATGGTGGTGACGGCACGCCTACCGTGGTGGTGGATTATGCGCACACGCCGGATGCGCTTCATAGCGCGTTACAAGCGCTGCGTGCCCATCTGGGTGATGCTGGCAAATTGTGGTGTGTATTCGGCTGCGGGGGAGAGCGCGATACGGGTAAGCGAGCCGAAATGGCTAAAGCTGCCGAGGCGCTGGCAGACCACATTGTCGTTACCGATGATAATCCTAGGCACGAGCCCGCTGAGCAAATCCGCCAACAGATTTTGTCTGGGTTCTCTGACACCGCGAACCCTATTGAAATCGGGGATCGTCGCGAGGCTGTGGCCACCGCTATTCAGCAGGCGGCTGTTCAGGATGTCGTGCTTATCGCCGGAAAAGGCCATGAGGCGTATCAGGATATCCAAGGGGTTCGCCATGCCTATGCCGATAGCGAAGAGATCCAGCGTGCCTTCGCTGGGCGGAGAAGCGACTAATGCAGTGGACACTTGGCCAGCTCGCCTCAGTGCTGGGTATTGAGACGCTTGTTGATAGGGCGCAGCTGCTAGTCAGTTCAGTCGTAACCGATAGCCGCAAGATCGAGCCTGGCTGCCTGTTTGTTGCCCTTAAAGGCCCCCGCTTTGACGGTCATGATTTTGTTGCGCTTGCCCACGAGCTCGGTGCCGTAGCGGCATTGGTAGAGGCGCCCGTTGCTGTCGACTTACCCCAGCTGGTATGTCCGGATACACGTTTGGCCCTGGGGCTGATTGCCGGTGCGCACCGGCGCGCATGGCATGGTCCCGTGGTAGCCGTCACCGGCAATAGCGGTAAGACGACCGTCAAAGAGATGTGTGCTGCTCTGCTAGCGCCTTTAGGCGACGTATTAGCCACTCAAGGTAATCTGAATAACGACTTTGGCGCGCCGCTGACCTTATTACAATTGCGGCCGCATCATCAAGCCGCGGTGATTGAGCTGGGCGCTAATCATTTAGGTGAAATCGCCTGGACAGCCCCGCTGTCCAAGCCCGATGTGGCGATTATTACCAATGTCACCGGTGCCCATGTGGGCGAGTTCGGTGGCATGGGGCAGATTGCCCAGGCGAAAAGTGAGCTGCTGGTCGGGCTGGGCGAGCAGGGTACTGCTGTTCTGAATAGGGATGATCACTATTTTACGTTTTGGGCTGCTCGTGCGGCTCCGCGGCGGGTGGTGAGCTTTGGTTTTCACCCCGAGGCGGATGTGAGCGCCGCAGCGCTTTCCTGTGATTCGCAAGGGCGGTATGCTTTCACGCTATTGCAGCATGGTCGAGCGCTGGGCCAAGTGCGTTTGCCTTTACTGGGCAAGCACAATGTCAGTAATGCGTTGGCCGCTGCAGCTGCGGCATTAATGCTAGGCGTGCCGGAAGAGCAAGTGATATCACGCCTGGAATCGCTGCAAGCGCTTGCCGGTAGGTTGGTCGTGGTATCCGGATTGCAGGGTGTCACTGTGCTGGATGACACTTATAATGCCAATCCTGGAGCGGTCAAAGTGGCCCTGGATACCTTGGCCAGCTTTCCTCCACCACGCTGGTGTGCGTTAGGGGCGATGGGCGAACTGGGGGAAGCATCGGCTGCGCTGCACGCCGATATCGGCCACTACGCCGCCGAGCTTGGTATTGATGAGCTGTTAACGCTGGGCGAGGCCGCACGTCCCGCCAGCGAAGCCTTTGGTCGTGGGCTGCACTTTAACGATCACGAGACGCTAACGCGTTATGTCACTCATACTTTGCCGCCTGACACCACGTTGCTGGTGAAAGGGTCGCGCAGTGCGGGCATGGAACATGTCGTCAATGCACTGCGTTCGGATAAATAAGGTAAACGCCGTTCATGTTACTTCACTTGGCGAATTTTCTGTCGCAGTACCAATCTGATTTTCAGGTCGTTAACTATTTAACCCTTCGCGTAATTTTAGGCGCTCTCACGTCGTTAATGCTCTGCTTATGGCTGGGGCCATGGATGATTCGGCGCCTGGTGGAAGGGCAGATCGGGCAATCCGTGCGTGACGATGGGCCGCAGTCCCACCTCTCAAAAGCGGGCACCCCCACCATGGGTGGGGCAATGATTTTGCTGGCCATTGCCATCAGCACCTTGTTATGGGGTGACTTAACCAACCTTTATATCTGGGTGGTGCTAGGCGTCACGCTCGGCTTCGGCGCCATCGGTTGGGTCGATGATTACCGCAAAGTAGTGGAAAAAAATCCACGCGGTTTACCCGCTCGCTGGAAGTATTTCTGGCAGTCGGTGGTGGGTTTGGGGGCGGCGCTGTTGCTCTATTTAACCGCCTCCACGCCGGTCGAGACCAGCCTGCTGGTGCCGCTGTTCAAAGAGGTGGCGCTGCCGCTCGGTGTCTTCTATATCGTGCTTACCTATTTCGTGATTGTAGGGAGCTCCAACGCCGTCAATCTAACTGATGGCTTAGATGGCCTAGCTATTATGCCGACGGTGCTCGTGGCCATGGGCTTGTCGGTATTCGCTTATGCCAGTGGCAACACCGTTTTCGCCGAATATCTGCATATTCCGTTTATTGCCGGAACCGGTGAATTAGCCGTGTTCTGCGCAACGATTGCTGGCGCTGGGCTGGGGTTTTTATGGTTTAACACTTATCCCGCCCAGGTCTTTATGGGCGACGTAGGTGCCTTGGCGTTAGGGGCTGCGCTGGGTGTGGTGGCCGTGATCGTGCGCCAGGAGATTGTGCTGTTTATCATGGGCGGTGTTTTTGTCATGGAAACGGTGTCGGTCATCCTTCAGGTGGGATCCTACAAGCTCACCGGGCGTCGTATCTTCCGAATGGCGCCTTTGCATCATCACTATGAATTGAAAGGCTGGCCTGAGCCGCGGGTCATTGTCCGCTTTTGGATTATTACCGTGGTGCTAGTGCTGCTTGGCCTCGCAACGCTCAAAGTTCGTTAATGCATCTGACCATGAGTGCGTCGACTGATCGTTGGCATGATGCGAGAGGGAGCTTGTAATGGTTCAAGTAGCTAAGGGAGTAACGCTGGTTGTCGGGCTGGGGCTTTCCGGTCGGGCGATCTGCCGTCATTTAAGTCGCTTAGATGTACCTTACATGGTAGCGGACACGCGGGCCGAACCGCCGGGGCTTGATGATTTTCGCGCCGCGCATCCGGGGGTGGAAATTCACTGCGGCTCGCTTACTGAGCTGGACCTGCGCGATGTGGAAGAGGTGGTGGTAAGCCCTGGGCTTGACCCAAGAATGCCGGGCTTAAAAGAGCTGGCGGATCAGCTAAATCCTCGCACTGGGGAGCCGATGGTGGTGGGTGAGATGGCCCTGTTCGTGCGTGCCGCGAAGGCGCCCATTGCTGCTATCACCGGTTCTAATGCGAAGTCGACGGTGACCACACTGCTCGGTGAAATGGCAGCGGCGGCAGGCGTGAATGCGGCAGTGGGCGGTAATTTGGGCACCCCCGCGCTGGACTTGTTGGCCAGCCACCCGGATGCCGCGCTCTATATCCTTGAACTCTCGAGCTTTCAGCTGGAGACGACTCCTTGTCTGGGGGCGAGCTGTGCCGCGTTCCTGAACCTGTCCGAAGACCACCTTGATCGTCACGGTGATATGCACGGTTATCGAGCTGCAAAACAGCGTATCTTTATCGGCGCCCAGCACGCGGTGGTGAATGGGGATGACCCTCTGACATGGCCTAACTATCCCGTTGACCAAGTGGCCTACTTTTCCCATGACGCTCCGGTGGAGGGCCAGTGGGGGCTGGCGCGTGATCAAGGTGAGTTAATGCTGATGCAGGGTGACACGCCCTGGTTGAGCATTGACAAGTTACGCATGACTGGGCAGCACAATTACCTTAATGCACTGGCTGCGCTGGCGATGGGGCAGGCATTAGGGTTTGCAGCGGCGCCCATGTGTCGCGCACTGCGTGACTTTAAAGGGCTGGCACATCGCAGCGAAATGATAGCGCGTATCAACGATGTCACCTGGGTTAACGACACCAAGGGCACCAATGTGGGCGCTACTCTGGCGGCCATCAATGGCATTGGCGTTACGTTGGAAGGACGTTTGATTTTATTGGCCGGTGGGGTTGGCAAGGGTGCAGACTTTACCCCGTTGGCCGAGCCTTTGAAGAAGTGCGCGCGTCATGTGCTGCTGTTTGGGTTGGATGCTCCGCGATTGGCGGAGGCGTTGGATGGTCACGTAACGACTCAGCAGGTAGACGATCTAACTCAGGCCATGCAAGCAGCGTTTGAAATCGCTCAGCCTGGAGACTGCGTGCTGCTATCACCTGCCTGTGCAAGCCTGGATCAGTTTGCTAATTACCAAGAACGCGGCGAGGTATTTCGCCGCTGGGTGCACCAACAGGCAACGTCCACTACTGGGGGAGCGTCATGAGCCGACTTCAGCGTCTGCGTACTGTTCTTTCCACGCGGGATTTGCCCTGTGATATCTGGCTGGTGATGGCGGCAGTAGCCTTAGCGGGTTTGGGCTGGGTAATGGTGAGTTCGGCATCAATTGGCTTACTGGAAGATACTTACCACTACTCCCGCCAGCACGGCGTTTTCCTAGTACTCGCTATCATGGCATGTGTATTTATGCTCTGTGTGCCGCTGGAAGCCTGGCGCCAGAATGCTGCGCTTATTCTGCTTGCCTCTATCTTTCTGTTGGTTCTAGTACTGATTATTGGACAGGAAATTAACGGCAGTAAGCGCTGGATAGCATTGCCGGGGCCGTTGCCTAGTTTGCAGGTCTCTGAATTTGCCAAAATCGGGCTGATTTTTTATATGGCGGCGTTCATGTCGCGTTTTACTTATGACCTGCGTCGCCGGGCGTTCAGTATGTGGCGCCCGCTTGCCGTGCTGGCAGTGCCTGTTGGGCTGCTTTTCTTAGCGCCTGATTTTGGCGGCATGGTGGTCTTTACCGTTTGCGTCATCGGTATGCTGATGATGAGTGGCGCATCGCTAGTACTGCTTGTGGGCAGTGGCGCGCTGCTTGGCTCAGGGGCGGTTATGATGGTGGTGATAGAGCCCTATCGACTGGCGCGTTGGACTAGTTTTCTTGACCCCTGGGCAGATCAATTTGCGACAGGTTACCAATTAACCCAGGCGCTGATTGCCTTCGGGCGAGGGCACGTGACTGGCACCGGCCTGGGCAACAGTGTGCAAAAACTACACTACCTGCCGGAAGCGCATACCGATTTTATCTTTGCGGTGATCGCCGAGGAGCTCGGAATGATCGGCGCGATTATTGTCGTGCTGCTGTTTACGCTATTTATTGCGCGCGCTATGTGGGTAGGGCGCAAAGCGGAGATGGCCGGGCATCTTTTTGGCGCTTATGTAAGTTACGGCATCGGGTTTATTGTGGCTGCGCAGGCGTTTATTAATATGGCGGTAAGTTCCGGGCTGTTGCCAACCAAGGGTTTAACATTGCCGCTAATGAGCTATGGCGGTTCAAGTCTATTGGTGACTGGCGTGATGGTGGGGCTGCTGCTGCGCACGGATGCCGAAACGCGTCACCGCCCCCGACGTGCGTCCACCCCGTATAAATCGCGCCATGAACCGCGTTTATCGTAACGTTATGCCGCTTGGTGCTATCAGGAGTTTGATGTGATGACTAATGTTAGGCGACGAGTGCTGATAATGGCAGGTGGCACCGGCGGCCATGTGTTCCCGGCGCTTTCCCTCGCCAACGCACTGCAGAAGCAGCAGGTGGATGTTGAGTGGCTGGGCAGCCCCAGGGGGATTGAGAACCGTCTGGTGCCTGAGGCGGGTATTAGATTGCATACTATTGCCATCAGCGGGCTGCGCGGTAACGGCATAACCGGCTGGCTAAAGGCGCCGGTGAATCTCACCCGTGCAGTCTTAGTAGCGCGGACGGTGATTCGAGAGTTCAAGCCGCATGTCGTGGTTGGCCTGGGTGGCTTTGCCAGTGGCCCCGGCGGGTTGGCGGCTTGGTTGACTCGCATCCCCCTGGTTATCCATGAACAGAACGCTGTGGCAGGGCTGACAAATCGCGTTTTATCGCGACTGGCTAAGCGTACCTACGCCGCCTTCCCAGAAGCCTTTGGCTCGCGCGCCGAAGTGATTGGAAATCCCGTGCGTGACGATATCGCTGCCTTGGGTAGCACGCCACGAAATGCTGGCACGCTCTCTGCACGGCCACTGCGTCTGCTAGTGGTTGGAGGCTCGCTTGGCGCAGTTGCACTAAACGAACGCTTGGCGACAGCGCTTGCTGCACTGCCAGTTGAGCAACGACCCGAGGTCCGCCATCAGGCGGGTAAAGATCGTGATGTTGCTACTGCCGAAAATTATCAGCAGCACGGCGTAAACGCTGAGGTTTGTCCCTTTATTGATGATATGGCTGCTGCTTATGAGTGGGCCGATTTAGTGGTATGCCGCTCTGGTGCGCTCACCGTGGCCGAGCTGGCCGCCGCCGCCAAGCCTGCATTGCTGGTGCCTTTTCCCTTTGCGGTCGATGACCATCAGCGTATCAACGCGCAGGTGTTAGTTAAGGCGGGGGCCGCCAAGTGCGTTGTACAGTCTGAGCTGACGGTTGAGCGTTTAAGCGACTTTTTAAATGAATTGCTCGTCCCCAATACCCTGGCTGCGATGGCGGCGAACGCCCGTCAGGCCGCGCATTTGGATGCGACTCAGCGCTTGGCTGAAGGGTGTTTGGCGATGATAAAGCTAGGAGATTCTGCGTGATCGATAAAGACAAACCCACGACACCCTCACGTGGCACTCCCGCTGGCCCAGGCATGCGTCGCATTCGACGCATTCATTTTGTGGGTATAGGTGGCGCTGGTATGTGCGGTATCGCAGAGGTGCTAACCAACCAGGGCTACATCGTCAGCGGTAGTGATATGAAAAACTCTTCAGTCGTCGAGCGACTGCGCCAATGCGGTGTATGCGTGGCGATTGGTCATGCTGAAGCAAACGTAGAAAGCGCTGACGTGGTGGTGGTGTCTAGCGCAATCGATGAAACCAACCCTGAAATTCGCTGGGCCCACGAGCATCGTGTACCGGTCGTGCGCCGGGCTGAGATGCTCGCCGAGCTGATGCGCTTCCGTCACGGTATTGCCGTAGCGGGTACCCATGGCAAAACCACCACGACCAGTTTGACGGCGACCCTGCTGGCAGAGGGGGGGTTAGACCCGACCTTTGTGATCGGCGGCAAGCTGACCAGCGCCGGTACTAATGCTCGCCTGGGCGAGGGCGACTACCTTGTTGCCGAAGCCGATGAGTCCGATGCCTCATTTCTGCACCTGCAGCCAATGGTATCCATCGTTACCAATATCGATGCTGACCATATGGCGACCTATGGCGGTGATTTTGAGCGGCTGAAAAGTACCTTTATCGAATTTCTGCATAATCTACCGTTTTATGGCCTGGCGGTGCTGTGTATCGATGACCCGCATGTCCGTGTGCTGTGCGATCAGGTGAAGCGGCAATTTGTGACCTATGGGTTTGATAGCGATGCTGACTATCGCATTGTCGATTTTGCCCAGCGCGAAGGAGAAGTTTCGTTTACTGCGTTACGCCCAGGTGGCGCTGAGCCGCTAGCGGTACGCTTGGCCATGCCTGGGCGGCACAATGCTCTCAACGCCATGGCGGCGATTGTTGTGGCTACTGATGCAGGCGTCAGCGATAGTGCAATTTTGAGTGGGTTGGCGAGCTTTGCAGGCGTGGGTCGTCGGTTTCAGGTGCATGGGCATTTCCCTGCACCTAAAGGCGGCGGCGACATCATGCTGGTGGATGACTACGGTCACCATCCGCGTGAAGTCGACATGGTTATTCAGGCCGTTCGCGCTGGGTGGCCCGAGCGCCGCCTGGTGATGCTTTACCAACCCCATCGCTATAGCCGTACCCGCGATTTGTATGAAGACTTTGTACGCGTACTTTCCCAAGTCGATACGTTGGTGCTGCTCGATGTTTACAGCGCCGGTGAAGCTATTATTCCTGGTGCCGAGGGGAGAACCCTGGCCGGGTCGATTCGCCAGCGTGGAGAAGTCGACCCACTCTTTGTCGAGCATAAGCACGAGTTACCGGTGCTGTTAGCCAATGTGTTACGGCCAGGCGATATTTTAATTACCCAGGGTGCTGGTGATGTGGGGGGGATTTCCCTGCGTCTGGCACAGGCACAGCTAGCGATGAACGAGGTAGATCTGTGAGCGTTGACGTAACAAACCCTGAGTCGCACGGAAAAGTCGTTGTCGTTTACGGCGGTACGTCTGCTGAACGCGAGGTATCGCTTAAAAGCGGGGCGGCAGTACTTGAGGCCCTTCAGCGTAAGGGCATCGATGCCTGTGGTTATGACCCCCGCGACAACGGCCTGGTGGGATTAGAGCAGCTGGCTCCTTCAGTGGTCTTCGTTGCCTTGCATGGGCGCGGCGGTGAAGACGGCACGCTGCAGGGGGCGTTGGAGTTACTCAATATCCCTTACACCGGTAGCGGAGTGCTCGCTTCAGCGCTGGGCATGGATAAGCAGCGCACCAAGCAGGTATGGAGTGCGGTTGGCTTGCCGACACCAGAGAGCATCATGCTGGATGCCGGTTCGGATTGGTCAGCCGTGGTCGCCCGGCTTGGCTTGCCGCTGATTGTGAAGCCCGTGCATGAAGGCTCAACGCTAGGTATTAGCATTGTCAAAAGTCAGGCGGCGCTTGAGGCTGCGTATCACGAGGCGGCGCAGTTCGACGCACGCGTAATGGCAGAGCGCTTTATCGTCGGCGACGAGTACACGGTCGCGCTGCTGGGTAGCCAGGTATTGCCAGCGATTCGCGTTGAAGTGCCGGGCGGTTTCTACGACTACGAAGCGAAATATATCGCCAATACCACTCAATATCATTTGCCGTGTGGGCTGCCCACGGAGCAGGAGGCGGCGTTAGCGGATATATGCCAACAGGCGTTTGCCGCGATTGGCGGCGTTGGTTGGGGGCGAGTGGATGTCATGCGCGATAGCGAAGGGCGTTTCTGGCTGCTGGAAGTTAATACCGTGCCTGGGATGACCGACCATAGCTTGGTTCCCCAGGCAGCGGCACATGCGGGTATCTCATTTGACGAGCTAGTGATGGAAATTTTGAATACCGCTGGCAGGCAGTTATCGCTATGACGAGTTTGTTATGAAGGGTGCCTTATGAAAAGGCGTAATGCCTGGTTGGGCGTTATTCTATTAGCCTTGCTGATGGGCGCCGGTGGCCGGGCGCTTTGGCTGTGGCTAGACCGCCCGATTGAGCGGGTGTCAATTCGCGGTGAATGGGAATATGTCAGCGCTGACTATCTGCGTACCCAATTGGCGCCCTTGGTGGTCGATGCCACCTGGCTTTCGGCGGATCTGGGTGAGCTGCGCGACCGCGCTTTGCAAGTGGGCTGGTTAAATGAAGTGCGTATTACCCGTGAGTGGCCCAATGCGTTAGTCTTTGAACTAATTGAACAACAGCCGGTCGCACGCTGGAATGATGATTTTTTACTTAACCCAGAAGGCGAGCCTTTCGCATTTGCCCCCTTAAACCCGCCCTCAGGTTTGCCTGATTTGGCCGGTCCCGGCGGTAGCAGTGAAGAAGTGTTAACCTATTATCATCGTCTAAAGCGTCACTTTGAGCAGTTATCGCTTGATCTTACGCAACTCCGTTTAGAGCCACGCGGCGCATGGCGGCTGCAATTAAATGAAGGCGCTTGGGTGATGTTAGGACGTCGGCAGCATGAAGTCCGTTTGGCACGTTTATCGGCTTCATGGCAACGCGAGTTGAATTCGCTAAGCGAGCAAATTCGCTATATAGATCTGCGTTACCCTAATGGTGTCGCTGTCGCTTGGCACGGAGAAAGTGAATTTGCTGTGCAAGATGAGTAACTCTTCTATTACTTGATGCAAATAAGGTGTAAAAGTGAGTGGTTGCCATCGTTGAAAAAGCCAATAATCGGCTTTAAATTGCTTTCTATGCCTATTATTGTGGGTTGATGCTAGTCGTATTGCGACTATTGTTTCTATACTATGGGCCAGACGCTGGTTAAGTGGTTTTTAATTTCAGCTATTTGTAATTAGTGAGTGTCAGAAAAAAACCACTGTTTATTTTGGATAGCACGCTTTCAATGTTAAGCGTTGGATTAAGCGGCACCCAATTAATATTTATTTTTTAACAATCACGCAAGGAGATTTCCCGACTCATGGCAGGCTCACCCAACGCATCCAATATGGTGGTCGGGCTGGACATTGGAACGTCCAAGGTCGTCGCGATAGTCGGTCAACCCACCGATGACGGCGGAATTGAAATTGCCGGTATTGGTTCGCACCCTTCGCGTGGTATGAAGCGTGGTGTTGTGATCAATATTGAATCAACGGTGCAGTCTATCCAGCGCGCAGTTGAAGAAGCCGAGTTGATGGCTGGCTGTGATATCCATTCAGTATATGTTGGCGTGGCCGGTAGTCATATCAGTTCAATGAACTCTGACGGTGTTGTTGCTATTAAAGAGCGTGAAGTGACACCTTCTGATATTGAGCGCGTTATTGATTCTGCTCGGGCGCGCGCTATTTCTGAAGGCCAGCGGGTATTGCATGTATTGCCCCAAGAGTTTTCGATTGATGCTCAGGGGGGGATTCGCGAGCCGCTAGGCATGTCCGGGGTGCGCTTGGAAGCTCAAGTGCATTTAGTGACGGCCGCCTTAAACGCAGTGCAGAATATAGAGAAATGCGTACGTCGCTGCGGGCTAGAGGTAGATGCTATTATTCTGGAGCAGCTAGCCTCAAGCATGGCAGTGCTGACAGAGGATGAGCGTGAGCTGGGCGTCTGTATGGTGGATATCGGCGGCGGCACGACTGATATGGCTATTTTCAGTGAAGGCGCCATACGTCACACGGCGGTTATACCTATTGCTGGTGACCAAGTGACTAACGATATTGCCATGGCCCTGCGAACGCCAACCCAACACGCTGAAGAGATTAAAGTTAAATACGCTTGCGCACTAACTCACTTAGCGTCAAGCGATGAAATGATTAAAGTACCTAGCGTAGGTGATCGACCTGCGCGTGATCTATCGCGCCAAGCACTGGCTGAAGTGGTAGAGCCGCGCTACGAAGAGCTATTTACGCTAGTAAGAGATGAATTGCGCCGAAGTGGCTATGAAGACATGGTGGCTGCTGGGATTGTACTTACCGGTGGAACCTCGCGCATGGAAGGGGTTAGCGAATTGGCGGAAGAGATTTTTCATATGCCGGTTCGCATCGCATGTCCGCAGAATGTAAGAGGTTTGGCGGACGTCGTTCGTAACCCAATTTATGCGACGGGCGTAGGTCTGCTGCATTATGCCTTGCAGGAAACGCGTTATGGGCAAGGCCTAAAAAACCACGGGGGAGTGGTTGCTGCCCATAAGGGTCGCAATGAGCTTTCCCGGCGTGATATCAAGGAAGACCATTCGGCGCTGGCTAGAATTAAAGGCTGGTTCAAAGGAAATTTCTGACAGGGCCGCAAGCGCGGTTCAGGAGACGGGGCTTATGTTCGAATTGGTAGATAACGCACCCTCGAGCAGTGCGGTCATCAAAGTGGTTGGTGTTGGCGGCGGTGGCGGCAATGCTGTTAACCACATGGTCGAAAGCAATATTGAAGGCGTTGAGTTTATCTGCGCTAACACTGACGCTCAGGCGCTTAAACGCTGTTCAGCAAAAACCGTGTTGCAGCTGGGTAGCGAAATCACTAAAGGATTAGGCGCAGGTGCCAATCCCGACGTGGGACGCCAGGCGGCTATGGAAGACCGTGAGCGTATCGCGGAATTGCTGGTAGGCGCTGATATGGTGTTTATCACTGCCGGTATGGGCGGTGGGACCGGCACCGGTGGTGCTCCTGTAGTGGCACAGGTCGCCAAAGAGCTAGGGATTCTCACCGTCGCGGTGGTGACTCGCCCCTTCCCCTTTGAAGGGCCGAAGCGAATGCGTGCCGCCGAGGAGGGTATGAAAGAACTCTCCGAGCATGTTGATTCGTTGATCACGATCCCCAACGAGAAGCTGCTTTCTGTGTTGGGCAAAAATGCGACACTGCTAACGGCTTTCAGTGCGGCTAATGACGTGCTGCTAGGCGCTGTACAAGGTATCGCAGAGCTGATTACCAGCCCAGGTATCATCAACGTCGATTTTGCTGATGTGCGCACCGTGATGTCTGAAATGGGCATGGCGATGATGGGTACCGGTGGGGCGACGGGCGAGAATCGTGCTCGTGAAGCTGCCGAGAAGGCCATCCGCAGCCCGTTGTTGGAAGATATCGATCTTCATGGCGCGCGGGGTATTCTGGTCAACATCACTGCTGGTCCTGATTTGTCCATCGGCGAATTCAATGACGTCGGTGCCACTGTTCAAGAGTTTGCGTCTCCGGATGCGACTATCGTGGTGGGCACCTCAATTGATATGGAAATGTCCGACGAGCTGCGTGTGACCGTTGTGGCTGCTGGTTTAGATGGGCAAAAACCTAAGACGGCCGCGCGCGAGCCTGCCCGCCGGTCAGCTGCAGAATCCTCGGATTACCGCAAGCTGCAACAGCCAACGGTAATGCGTCAGCAGGCGACAGCACGCGCTGAAGCAACCGAAACAGCCGCTAAACCTCGTCCTGAAAAGCGTCGCTCTACTGAAGCCGATGACTATTTGGACATCCCCGCGTTTTTACGCCGTCAGGCGGATTGATTCTACAAAACAGCTTTATTGCAACAGTCGGTGAGCGTTTTATTGGCTAAAACGCTCGCTTGCTGTTAAAGTGAACACTGTTTGATAACTTTTCTCTACGGTCACTACCGTCACCAGAGTACGATTACTGCCCATGATCAGACAACGCACCCTACAAAACGTCATACGCGCCACCGGAGTGGGCCTACATTCTGGCAAAAAAGTCCACTTAGCGCTGCGTCCGGCGCCCGCCAATACTGGGATTGTGTTTGTTAGAACCGATCTGGATCCTGTCGTACACGTGCCAGCGCGCGCTGAATTGGTTGAAGATACCAAGCTATGCACAGCACTCTCCAGTAACGGGGTTAAGGTCGCTACCGTTGAGCACCTTATGTCGGCTTTTGCAGGGTTGGGCATTGATAACGCTTATGTGGACGTAAGCGAACCTGAAGTGCCGATTATGGATGGTAGTGCTAGTCCATTTGTTTTTTTGATTCAGTCAGCGGGTATTTTGGAACAGAATGCCGCGAAGAAATTTATTCGCATCAAGCATCGTGTAGCCGTTACCGATGGTGATAAAGAGGCCGTTTTCTTGCCCCATCAAGGGTTTAAAGTCTCGTTTGCGATTGATTTTGACCACCCCGTTTTTGAACAGCAGAAACAGACGGCGTTGATCGATTTTTCGACCACATCTTTTGTCAAAGAAGTGTCACGTGCGCGTACCTTTGGTTTTATGCGTGATTTAGAGTTTTTACGCTCTAACAATTTGGCATTAGGCGGTAGTTTGAATAATGCGATCGTGGTAGATGATTACCGCATTGTTAACGAAGGTGGTTTGCGCTACGAAGATGAATTCGTCAAGCATAAAGTATTAGATGCCATCGGGGATTTATACCAGTTGGGCTATAGCTTGATTGGCGAGTTTCGTGGTGTTAAGTCAGGGCATGCGCTGAATAATCAGCTGTGCCGTGAGCTGATGGCTCAGCCTGACGCTTATGAAATAGTGACGTTTGAAGAAGATAAGGCCGTGGCGCCGATTTCTTATGCTGCACCCGCAATGGCATAGTACAGCCGCTAATAGACAAGCTGTTATTGGCTAATAGGGCAGACCGAAGGGTTGTCGTAGCAATGGTAATATCAATAAAGCATCGCTTAGGCGGTGCTTTATGCATTTTGCCGCCAGCATTCACTTTACGCCTAGAGCGTTAATAGCCGGTAAGTTTGTTTGCCTAACCCTTATGGCAGCTATTACTCGTTGGGTGGCCGAGCATGAGAGGCAAGCCGTTCAAGGGCGCGCTTTAACGTGGGATTGGTCGTCTCTTCAGCGCATTCAGCCAGGGTTTTGCCTGCATCTGCTGAAAGACTGCGTGTATTACGTGGCGGGGCGACGATAGGGTGCACAGGGCGCACTTTAAAGGTAAAACCGCTCACGCTTTCAAAGCCAGGCAACTGATGAAGCAGCTCTAATAGGCGACGCTGCTCAAAACGTAACCAGGTTAGCCAGCCCGCTTGACCACTGATCAATGTTAAGCGACCTTCGCGAAAGCCACCGACAAAAATATGTTTTCGCATCTCTTCGGGCAGATGCGCGCGAAGATGCTGCTGCGCCTGGTCAATTAAACGAGATAGGCGCATTAACTGACTAATATCGCCCGACTTTGAGAGTAGGCGGGCAATGGGCTGTGCGCGAGAACGCTTAACCTTTATACTCATACGCTTAATTCCTAGGGCACCGCTATCCTAGGGTGCCGCTAATGATGATGTCGGAGACATTAACCGATCTCAACTTTAGCAGATTTTACCACGCTCAGGAGCCGGTCTACAGCATGTCACCTACGCTTGATGTTCAATCAGCTTTGCCGCGGCGCCATCGCCGGTATGGCTTAGCGCGTTGGTGGCTGGCCGGCTTATTAGTAAGTTGCCTATTACCCGCGAGTTTA
This sequence comes from Halomonas sp. NYA30, assembly GCF_976980765.1. Taxonomy (NCBI): domain Bacteria; kingdom Pseudomonadati; phylum Pseudomonadota; class Gammaproteobacteria; order Oceanospirillales; family Halomonadaceae; genus Halomonas; species Halomonas sp. NYA30. Next base: position 1,837,358 of record NZ_OZ334477.1, read on the forward strand.
AGCCCTGCGGATGCTTTTCGCAGTGGCGAACGCAGCGTTACTATCTGTTTATGGGTACCCGCGATTTTACGTGCGCAGTCGCACTGGATTGCTAAACGGCAGCGCGCTCTGCGCCGTTGGGCTCAACGCCCTAGGCGCTTTGCCCCGATGCGGCGTCTCAGCAGTTGGCTTGCGCCGATGGCCCTGCTGGTGGCGGCGCGTGATGTTTTGACCCAGCGCGGCCCTCCTGCCCATCAAGTATGCCGTTAAGATACTTACTTTGTCCCTACGCTGGTAGGTAGAAGACCTGCAGAAAAAGGTCTGCCGTATATAGGCAAAGTCCGATGGGTTGTTCGTGAATACTTGGATATTTCATGCTTAATAATTTATTACGTAAAGTCGTTGGTTCTAAAAATGACCGCGATGTAAAACGCATGTATAAAAATGTGCCTCAGATTAATGCCCTAGAAGCAGAATTTGAGGCATTAAGTGACGCTGATTTGCAGCAAAAAACAGCGCAATTGCGCGAACGTCTCGCGTCAGGTGAGTCCCTAGATGCGCTGTTAGCTCCCGCCTTTGCAATCGTCCGAGAGGCCAGTAAGCGCGTGATGGGCATGCGTCACTTTGACGTGCAGATGGTGGGTGGTATGACCCTGCACCGTGGCCGTATTGCAGAAATGAAAACCGGTGAAGGTAAAACCCTGGTGGCAACGCTGGCGGTGTATCTGAATGCGCTAACGGAGAAAGGCGTTCACGTGGTGACCGTGAACGACTATTTGGCCCGTCGTGATGCTGAGTGGATGCGCCCGCTGTATGAATTTCTAGGCCTTTCCATTGGTGTTATTTTCTCCGGCCAGTCTGGCGAAGAGAAGCGCCATGCCTATCAGTGCGATATTACCTACGGCACCAATAACGAGTTTGGCTTTGATTATCTACGCGATAACATGGCGTTTTCGTTAGAAGACAAAGTGCAGCGTGGCCTGCATTTTGCGATTGTCGATGAAGTTGACTCGATTCTTATCGATGAAGCGCGTACACCGCTGATTATTTCGGGCGCGGTAGACGAAAATACGGATCTCTATAAAGTCGTTAATCAGTTGGCCCAGCAGCTTGAGAAAGGCGAAGAGAGTGAAGATGAAGATGCCCCGGTGGTCGGCGACTTCTTAGTTGACGAAAAGCAGAAACAGGTAGAGCTAACGGAGCAGGGTCATAACAAAGTTGAAGAGCTAATGCGCGGCGAGGGTTTATTGGGTGATGAAGAATCACTCTATGCCGCACAAAACCTCAATTTGCTCCAGCATATGCATTCGGCCCTGCGCGCCCGCTACCTCTATAATCGTGATGTCGATTACATCGTTTCTGAAGGTCAGGTAGTCATCGTCGACGAACACACTGGCCGTTCGATGCCAGGGCGCCGCTGGTCGGAAGGCTTGCACCAGGCTGTAGAAGCCAAAGAGGGCGTTACGGTACAGCGCGAAAGCCAAACGCTTGCCTCCACCACCTTCCAGAATTATTTCCGTCTGTATGAGAAGTTAGCCGGTATGACCGGTACAGCGGATACTGAAGCCTTTGAATTTCGTCAAATTTATGGCCTCGACGTGGTGGTTATTCCTACCAACCGTCCATTGGCACGTAAAGACCTGAACGATCTAGTCTATTTGAGCGCTGAAGAAAAATACGAAGCGATCATTAAAGATGTCAAAACTGAGACGGAAGCTGGGCGCCCTGTGCTGGTTGGTACGGCCTCAATTGAAACATCGGAGTACCTTGCCAATCTGATGCGAGAGGCAGGCCTCGCGTTCAACGTGCTTAACGCCAAACAGCACCAGAGTGAAGCCGAAATTATCGCTCAGGCAGGCCGCCCAGGGGCAATTACCATCGCCACCAACATGGCTGGCCGGGGTACCGATATCGTGCTGGGCGGCAATTGGGAGGCTGAATCGGCCAAGCTACAAAACCCAAGCCAAGAGCAGGTTGATGCGTTAAAGGCTGAGTGGCAGGCACGCCACGATGCTGTGTTGGCCGCCGGCGGCTTACATGTGGTGGGGTCTGAGCGCCATGAGTCTCGGCGTATCGACAATCAGCTGCGTGGCCGTGCTGGTCGCCAGGGCGACCCTGGCTCCACGCGGTTCTTCTTGTCGCTTGAAGACAGCCTAATGCGTCTGTTTGGCTCTGATCGCGTTAAACGCTTGATGCAGGCGTTAGGGCTTGAGCATGGTGAAGCCATTGAGCATAAAATGGTCTCCAATGCGGTTGAGCGTGCCCAGAAAAAAGTCGAAGGACGTAACTTCGATATTCGTAAGCAGCTGCTTGAGTACGATGACGTTGCCAACGACCAGCGCCGGGTGATCTACGACCAGCGTAATGAAATTCTCGCCGCAGACGATGTGGCTGATGCCGTTATCGGTATTCGTGAAGAGGTAATGGAAACGGCAATTAGCAGCTATGTTCCTCCTCAGAGCCTACCCGAGCAGTGGGATTTGCCCGGTTTGGAAGCGCACCTGAAAACAGAGTTTAATCTTGATGCGCCCGTGGTTAAGTGGGCTGCTGAGGATGATCGCTTTAGCGAGGAGCAGTTGCGTGAGCGGCTGCAGACCATGCACCGTGAAGCCTATGCGGCAAAAGTGGCTGCAGCGGGCGAGAAACTGATTCGTCGCTTTGAGAAGCAAGTCATGCTGCAGGTGCTGGATACGCGTTGGAAAGAGCACCTTCAGTCAATGGATCATCTACGCCGTGGTATTCACCTGCGTGGCTATGCCCAGAAAAACCCCAAGCAGGAGTACAAGCGTGAATCGTTTGAGCTCTTCCAACACCTGCTTGACCATATTAAAGAAGATGTAACGCGCATTCTGAGCCACGTTCAGGTTCGCCAACCCGAGGAAGTGGATGCCCTTGAGCGTCAACGCCGCGAAGCGCTGGAGCGCGAAACCGCCACCGCCGCTAGTCGCCATGACGCCCCGGCTCCTGAGCAATCTGAGAGCGATCAAGAAGCGCCTGGCAGTGAAGGGCGTCCAGTGCGTCGCGAAGGCCCTAAGGTGGGCCGTAACGACCCCTGTTTTTGTGGTTCAGGTAAAAAGTACAAGCAGTGCTGTGGAAAATTAAGCTAACGGCGATTGTGTCTGAGATAACGTCTGACCAAGGTTTGCCTAAAGGAGAGAATCATGGCAGTGGGAAACACTCCCTTTCCAGAGTTGCCACCCCTGAAAGGGGTGCGCCTTGGGGTTGCAATGGCGGGTATCAAAAAGCCGGATCGTCGTGATGTGGTGGTGATTGAACTGCCCAACACAACGACGGTATCGGGGGTTTTTACCCGTAACGCCTTTTGTGCAGCGCCGGTAATAGTGGCCAAGCAGCACCTTGAACAGTGCCGTGCGGAGCACCGCTCGCCGCGTTATTGGTTGATCAATACCGGCAACGCGAACGCAGGCACTGGCGAGGCAGGCTTGCTCGATGCGCGGGCATGCTGTGCTGAACTTGCCAAACAGGTGGGAGTTGCGGCTGAGGATATCATGCCGTTCTCAACCGGCGTGATTGGTGAACCGCTGCCAATGGAGAAACTGCTAGCGGGATTGGCACCGGCGCTTGAAAGTTTGTCCAGCGCCAGTGTTGCCTGGGAGCACGCAGGCCAAGGCATTTTAACCACCGACACCCGGGCCAAAGGGGCCAGTGTCACGGTTGAAATAGGTAATCAGCAGGTAACGATTAACGGCATCACGAAAGGGTCGGGCATGATCAAGCCCAACATGGCGACCATGTTGGGCTTTGTGGTGACCGATGCAGCTATCGAGGCACCGCTACTGGATCGGCTATTGCGTGAAACCGTCGATCGCTCGTTTAACTGCATCACGGTGGATAGCGATACCTCTACCAATGACGCCTGTATGTTGGCGGCGACCGGCACTGGCCCTCGAATCGCTGATGAAGCGCAGATAGCCGCGTTCAGTAACGCTTTACAACGGGTAATGACCGAGCTGGCGCAAGCGATCATTCGTGATGCTGAAGGGGCGACCAAGTTCGTCACCCTGCAGGTTGGCGAAGCGCAAAGTCGGCAAGAAGCGCTTGATGTAGCCTTTACCGTTGCTCATTCGCCGCTAGTCAAAACAGCGCTGTACGCTTCTGATGCCAACTGGGGGCGTATTCTAGCAGCCGTCGGGCGGGCACCGGTGAACGATTTTGACGTTAACCGCGTGGTGATTGACCTGGGCGATGTGCGTCTAGTCGAACAAGGCGGACGCGCGGCAGGCTACACCGAAGCAGCAGGAAGCGCTGTGATGGCGCAGCCAGAAATTACCATTCGCATTAACTTGGGGCGCGGCGAAGAGAGTGCCACGGTGTGGACCTCTGACCTCTCTCATGACTATGTGTCTATCAACGCGGATTACCGCAGCTAGTCAGTCTCTCTCTGTTGGGGGCGGTGGTTGGCAGAGATATGGACACACGCAGCGAGATAGCGCCGATGGCAGAAGCGTTGGTGCGCGCAGTGGATCAAGACGTAACGAGTATATGAGTATATGAGCATAAAGGTAAAACGACGGGTTCACGTCGCGGCAGCTGCGATTATCAGCGCCGATCAACAGCAAGTACTGATCGCCCGTCGGCCGTCAAACGTTGATCATGGCGGACTGTGGGAGTTTCCAGGTGGCAAACTAGCACCTTATGAGACCGGTCTTGAAGGATTAAAGCGAGAACTGCATGAAGAGCTGGGCGTCGAGATTGTTTGTGCTCAGCCCTTGATTCGCGTTCACCATGAGTATCCTGACAAGCATATCCTGCTTGATGTCTGGCAGGTGCATGAGTTTGCCGGAGAGCCTTTTGGCCGTGAAGGGCAGGCCGTGCGCTGGGTGCCTATGAGCGAACTCTCCAACTATCCTTTCCCGGCAGCAAATTTACCGATACTGCGGGCGGTAAGGTTGCCTACCGAGTATTTGATCACCAACGAAGAGGCTGACGAAGCGCGTTTTGATGCGTTTTTGGAGCGCGCGCTGCGTGAAGACAAGATTCGCTTGGTGCAGCTGCGTGCCAAGCAGTTGGACGAAGCGGCTTATCTCGCCCGTGCTCAGCGAGCTCTGACTCTATGCCGTGAGCACGGCGCGCGGCTGCTGCTGAATGGTGAACCCACGCTGCTGGATCATATTGACGCTGATGGCATTCATTTGACCAGCGAGCGTTTGATGCAGCTTGAGCGTCGTCCGATTGCTGAAAATAAATGGCTTTCCGCATCGACGCACAACCAAAAGCAGCTTACCCAGGCAGCCGTATTAGGCTGTGACTTTGTCAGCCTGTCGCCGCTGCGCACCACGCCATCGCACCCTGAAGTCGCTCCGCTCGGTTGGCATGACTTTCAACAGTTGGTCGAACGTGCCGGCATGCCGGTGTTTGCATTAGGTGGTATGACGCGCTTTGATGCCAATCACGCCCGTGCCGTAGGCGCTCAAGGGATAGCCTCAATACGTGACTTCTGGAAGTAATCGGTCGCGTTAGCCCGCTCTATACCATCAACAACGCCTGCCTGAGTATTTATCCCAGGCAGGCGTTTTGGTTTGTTGGCGTTTTATCGAGGTTGGCTAGTCGCGGTAACGGCGAGTTAAGTCCCCATAGGCATCTATTCGGCGATCCCTCAGATAGGGCCAAATGCGGCGAGTATTTTCACTGCGCGCCATATCAAGCTCAACGACTAACTGTTCGGTCTCTTCTCCCGCATGCGCCAATAGTTCACCTTGCGGCCCACAAATAAAGCTGCCGCCCCAGAACTGAATGCCATCGCCGACTTCGGAGTGATCTGCCTCAAAACCAACCCGGTTAGCGACCAGCACGGGTAAGCCGTTGGCGACACCGTGGGCGCGCTGAATCACTGTCCAGGCATCTTTCTGGCGTGCCTTCTCAGCGGCATCGTCATTGGGGTCCCAGCCAATCGCTGTGGGGTAGAGCAGTAAGTCCGCACCGGCCAGGGCCATCAGCCGGGCGGCTTCCGGATACCACTGATCCCAGCAAACCAGCACGCCGAGACGACCTACGGATGTCTCAATGGGTGTAAAGCCTTCGCCGCGGGCGCTGTCATGATCACCCGGCGTGAAGTAAAACTTCTCATAAAACCCAGGATCATCGGGAATATGCATCTTACGATACTGGCCAATACGGCCTTTGGCGCGGTCATAGACCACGGCGGTATTGTGGTAAAGCCCTGGGGCGCGGCGTTCAAACAACGAACCGACCAGGACAATGTCCAGCTCCTTAGCGAGTGCTGCAAGACGCTGGCCGGTCGGGCCATCCAACGGCTCCGCTAGATCAAACAGCGAAGGGTCTTCGAACTGGCAAAAGTAGTGAGTGGCATGCAGCTCTTGCAGCAGTACCAACTGAGCGCCTTGTTTAACGGCACTGCGAATACCTGCTTCACTGGCAGCCAGGCTTTGCGCTTTATCAGGCCACGCAGGTTGCTGCACAACAGCGACGGTTAGCGTCGTCGACATGGTGACTCCTTTAACAAATAGCGGTCGCGGGAAACGTACTCTGGGTAAGCGTGCCTTGTGGAAGCTGCATGGTTAAGCAGTGCAGGCTGCCATGTTGGCGAATAACGCTGACGCACTCAATCGGAATTAGGGTGTGTTCGGGAAATGCGATTGCCAGCGCGTGTAGCGCGGTGACATCCGCCGGGTCGCCGTAAGTAGGAACCAGTACGGCTTGATTGATGATCAGAAAATTAGCGTAAGTGGCTGGTAGGCGGTGGCCGTCATCAGGGTCGAAGCAGGCCTGGGGCCAAGGCAGCGCGATCAAACGGTAGGGTTCACCATTGCGTTGTCGAAACGCCTGTAACGCCTGCTCCATCGCCGCCAGTGCCGGATAATGAGGATCATTGGGATCATCGCAGCGTACATAGGCGATGGTGGTTGGGTCGCAAAAACGGGCAAGCGTATCGATATGGCTGTCGGTATCGTCGCCTTCTAAATGCCCATTGGCCAGCCATAATACGCGGTCAACGCCAAAATCTTGGGCGAGCTGTGCTTCTATATCCTCTCGCGATAGCGTGGGGTTGCGGTTGGGATTAAGCAGGCATGCTTCGGTGGTGAGCAGTGTGCCTTCTCCGTCGGTTTCGATACCGCCACCTTCCAGCACTAAATTCCGTGTCGCTACCGGGCAAGCCCAAACGCCCGCCTCGGCAAGCCACTGGGTAAGCAGATTATCACGCTCAGCGGGGAACTTACCGCCCCAGCCGGTAAAAGTGTAATCGAGCATCATCATCTGGCCCTGCTCATCGATAACACTGATGGGGCCATGGTCTCTCGCCCAGGTATCATCAGTGGGTGCGACAATAAGCTGCAGCCGGGAAGCAGGCACGCCGTAAGCGTCAAATGTAATGGCTAAGCGTTGTTGCGTTAGCTCATCGGGTACGCAAATCAGCACGCGCTGAAAGCGTGTCGTGGCTATCACAATACGTTCCAGGGTGGCTTCGATGCGAGCAAGCATGGGCGCCCAATCGCCGTCAGGCCGCGGCCAAGTCAACTGTATCCCGTCTTGGGGATACCATTCGGGTAGCAAACGATAAGTCATAAAAGCGCAGGCCCACGGTCAGCAGTAAATCGGCGCAATGTAGGCGGTGGCGGGGCAAGTTGCAAGCGTAACGTTTTTAATCTGAACGCTCGCAGGGCTGATCGCTCTAATGGCCGTTTGGAACATGCAGCGAGACTAAAAAAACCGTACCATGAGCGCTTATTGATAAGGAATGACGCCATGCTTGATCGTTTGCCTTTTCTGGTGGGGCTGCGCTACGTGCGCGCTAAACGCCGGAACCATTTTATTTCGTTTATTTCGCTTACCTCAATGCTGGGGTTAATGTTAGGGGTCGCCGTACTTATTCTGGTGTTGTCGGTAATGAACGGCTTTGACCATGAGCTGAGGACGCGCATTTTAGGCATGGTTCCCCACGCTAAAATTGAGTCCCGTGTGGGAATGGTCGAATGGGAGTCTCTGGCCGAAGAGTTGATGCAGCGAGAGCGGGTCATTGGCGCGGCGCCTTTTGTCGAACAACAGGGCATGTTCTCGGTCGGTGGCCGCAATCAGGGGGCCATGGTTAATGGCATCAACCCTGACTGGGAAGACCGAGTATCTATCATTGGCGAACACATGACGCAGGGGGAGCTAGCTGATCTCGTACCCGGCGAGTGGAATGTGGTGCTGGGGTCGATGTTGGCGCGCAGCCTGGGCGTTGGGGTTGGGGACCGGGTGACGCTTTTGGTGCCTGAGGCTTCGATTACCCCGGCGGGGGTGTTTCCTCGCTTAAAGCGCTTCACCGTGAGCGGTATTTTTAGCGTCGGCGCTGATTTAGACGCTAACTTGGCCTACGCCAATATTGAAGATATGCAGACGCTTGCCCGCTTGGGTGACGCCATTGGCGGGCTTCGCCTTCAGCTCGACGACCTGTTTGCTGCTAGTAGTGAAACTCAGGCCATTCTCAACGAGCTTGGCCCTGAGTACCTCGGTAGCGACTGGACGTTCTCTCATGGCAATTTGTTCCAGGCGATACAGATGGAAAAGCGCATGATTGCGCTGCTATTAACCGTCATTATCGCCGTGGCAGCGTTTAATATCGTCTCTACGCTGGTCATGGTGGTGACGGATAAGCGCGCCGATATCGCTATTCTGCGCACCATCGGGGCCACGCCGCGCTCTATCATGGGCATCTTTATTGTTCAGGGCATGGCCATTGGCTTGATTGGCATTGCGATTGGTGTGGCGGTGGGCGTGCTGCTGGCACTCACTATCGCTGACCTGATTGGCTGGGTCGAAGTGACGTTGGGCATTCAGTTCTTGGATGCTGGGGTTTACTTCATTAGCGATTTACCTTCTCGCCTACAGTGGGATGATGTTAGCCGTATCGTATTGGCAGCCTTTGGGCTGACATTCCTGTCCACGCTCTATCCTGCTTGGCGTGCGGCGCGGGTTCAGCCAGCGGATGTATTGCGCTATGAATAATGGCTTCAGGAATAAGGATGACATGATGTCTACGAATACGATGTCTACCCACGCACAACCAGGCGCAGCCATTATGCTCGATTGCCAAGCGCTGACTAAGACTTACAGCGAAGGTCCTCAGGACCTAACGGTGCTCGATAAGCTCAGCCTGCAAGTGCGCGCTGGAGAGCGGGTGGCTATCGTCGGCAGTTCGGGCTCCGGTAAGACCACATTGCTGAATCTGCTGGGAGGGCTCGACCGCCCCAGCGAAGGAAGTGTGGTGATCGCTGGTGAGCCGCTATCGGGTTTGAATGAAGCGGCGCTGGGCAGCTTTCGAAACCGCTACATTGGGTTTGTGTATCAGTTTCACCACCTGCTGGCGGAGTTCACCGCCGTAGAAAATGCGGCGTTGCCGCTGATTATTCGCGGCCAGTCGAAAAAGGCGGCCGAGCAGCGGGCGATGCAGATATTGGAGCGAGTGGGCATGCAGCCGCGTGCCGACCATAAGCCAGGTGAGCTTTCTGGTGGTGAGCGTCAACGCGTGGCGATTGCCCGGGCACTGGTTACCGACCCCAGCTTGGTGCTGATGGATGAACCCACGGGTAACCTTGATCAGACCACTGCAGCGACTATTTTGGCGCTGATGGATGAGCTGGCCAAAGAGAGCGCCTGTGCCTTTGTGATTGTGACCCACGATGTGAGCCTTGCCGCTCATCAGGATCGTGTGCTTAAGCTGGATGCAGGTAGGTTGGTCGAGCAAACGCCAGCGCGTTAACGATGGAGATAGGCTCTTAAAGCTTAATCATCAAATTCTGCTTCAATCTGCGCACGCCGCTGCCGACGTTTTTGGCGGCGGCGTTTCCAATTATGGGAGACGTGCCAGCGCCAGATTAAGCGGATACCGATATTGACGACGATCGCTAATATCAACGCTGTCACCAGCGAGCCAACGATCAGAGGCGGCATAATGTCGTGCATCTGTTCGGCAATCCAGCGCGTTGAAATACGCGAGGGGGCTTCTCGTACAGGCGCACCGAGTATGAAAGTGCCCATCCGATAATTGCCGTAAAAAATGAGCGGCATTGTTAAAGGGTTAGTGATCCATACCAAACCGATCGAAAGGGCTAAGTTGCAGCGCGTTAAGCGAGCACCCAGCGCAGCGACCACCATCTGAAAAGGGATGGGGAGCATGGCGCAAAACACGCCCACGCTAAACGCATTGGCAACGCTTCGGCGAGTTAGTAGCCACAAACCCGGGTCTGCAATCAGCGGTGCCATAAAGCGTAGCGAGCGCTGTTTTCTGATGGTGTCGGGTTTGGGCATGTAGCGCTGCAGGAACCTGCGCGGCATGACGGATACTCTTACCTATCGATGCTGCCCATTATCCATATAGCGTTGCCCTTCGGCTATGCTAGGCCATCAATGAACATTCGACAGGGAGAGTTCTATGCGGTTAGGGGTCGCCATGCCCGCTGCACTTGCAGCTCTCGCTGGAGGGATTTTGGCATGGTACAGCCATGCCGCTGGGATGACCTCCAATGCGTTCGGATGGGTGCTGGTAGCCGCGTTGTTGATAGTGGCGTGGCAACCCCGCCGAGGTATATGGCTACTGATGGGTCTATGGGTATTTGCAGGCGTTCAGCAGCAATGGGCGAGCCGTTTGCCGACAGGCCTGACTGGTGAGGATATAGTCGTTGAAGCCATTGTGCTTAACGCTCAGCCGTCGGGAGACGCAACGCGTCTGATCCTGCGTGTTGATAGCTGCCAAGGCCCGGCACAACGACCACGTTGCTCGGTGATAAACAAGGTGCGGGTAACGGCTTATAGCGATGAAGCTTTTTATCCCGGTGAACAGTGGCGAATGACGCTACGTTTGCGGCCTCCCAGTGGTTTTGCCAACCCCGGTACGTTTGATTATGAGCAGTGGCTATGGCGTGAGGGAATTCACGCCACTGGGTATCTGCGCCAAGATCCACCGCCGGTTCGGCTAGCTTCCGCCGGGCCATCGCTGCGTCAGTTGGGGGTGGGTTTTTTAGCCCAGCAGGCGCTGGATGAGCGCACTAAACGCTGGTTGGCGGCACTGACACTGGGTGATAGCGAACAGCTTACCCAAGATGACTGGTCGTTGTTGAATGCGACCGGCACCACCCATCTGGTCGTTATTTCAGGCTTACACGTTGGGCTGGTGACGTCATTTGTATTGATGCTTGCCAAGCTCGGTGCGCGCTTAACGACGCCTACCAACTGGCGCATGCGCGCTTGGCCTTGGTGGGTGGCGGCGGTAGCCTGCGTCAGTTACGCCACGCTTGCCGGGATGGCACCGCCCGCTATGCGTGCCATGGTGATGACGTTGATTGGCCTGTGGGTGCTTAGTGGTCGACATGCACCGAGCCCATGGCAAGGGTGGTGGTTGGCCATTGCGCTGGTGCTCTTCGTTGATCCGTTGGCTCTGTGGCGGCCCGGTATGTGGCTGTCATTTGTGGCGGTGGCATGGTTGATCACTATTTGGCAAGGGCGGCGGCGCCCTCGGGGAATTAAGGGCTGGTGTTGGGCGCTGGTCAGATCGCAGTTACTGCTTGCACCGTTAATGGCCGCCGCTGTGCTGGTAGCATTTGGGCGCATAGCGCCCGCCGCTCCGCTGATTAACCTAGTGGCCGTGCCGTGGGTGAGCTCCATCATGGTGCCTACGGCGTTACTGGGTTGGTTATTATCGCCGGTGCCTTTTCTAGGCCATGCTTTGTGGTGGCTGTTTGAGGCTGCGCTTAATATTTTCCATTTACTGTTGAGCCTCTCTGTCCAGCACTGGCCGCTATGGGAGCCTGATCGGCCATTAACTTATCCGCTGGCCTTTGCGCTGTTGCTACTGTCACTCTGTTGGGGATTGCCTGTGGTGCTGCCGGGGATGCGGCTAGCCGCTACAGCATTGGTGGTGGCGCTGCCTTGGTGGTCGCTATCGTCAATGACTCCCCAGCAGGGGCTTCGAGTGAGTGTGCATGATGTGGGGCAAGGGCAGTTGATAGAGCTGCGCAGTGAACATTATCGACTGCTTTATGACACTGGACCGCGCTTTCGCGGCGGTTTTATGCCGTTGGAAACGCTGTGGTCGCCGGGTCAGCGCTTTGATCAAGTGATCGTTAGCCACGCCGATAATGACCATGCGGGTGGCGTTAATGCGTTATTAGCCGAGCATCAGGTTAATCAGTGGATAGCGCCCGCGGGTGAGACCCTGTCAGTCACCAGTCGGGCGTGCCAGCGAGGTCAAACCTGGCAGCGCGATGGCGTTGATTATCGCTTTTTATGGCCGCCAGCGGGCGCTAATGCGTTATCACCCAATGATCGATCCTGCGTGTTGGAAGTCAGTGTAGGCGAGCATCGGCTGCTCATCACGGGGGATGTGAGTACCGAGATAGAGCGACGGTTTTTGCTTGAAGTGGATTCGCCTGTCTCTATGCTTGTCGCGGGGCATCACGGCAGTGGAACGAGTTCGGGTATTCAGTTCGTACGTCATACCGCCCCTGAACATGTTGTTTTTAGCGCAGGACGTGATAACCCTTTTCAGCATCCGGGAGATGCCGTTGTGCGCCGTTTTCGTGATCAGGAGAGCTGTTTGTGGAGTACGGCTCAAGACGGCGCACTGCGTTTCTGGCTGGAAGCTGCTCGTCCTTTAGAGGTTAGAACGACGCGACCAGGGTCAAGTCGACGCAATCGGTGTTGAACCACGTCGCCATCAGGTAGAATTCACCGCATTGCACACTATTGCCGGGAGCGCGTGTGGCTGATTCAAGTTGGGGTATTTACAAGCGGTTATTGGGCTATGTTAAGCCACATTGGCGCGCGTTTTCGCTGGCGCTGGTGGGGTTTGTGGTATACGCCGCGTCGAGTACCGCACTGGCGGAAATGATGAAGCGGCTGATTGATGGCATTCAAAACCCGGATGCGGCCTTCCGGTTCTTCTTGCCACTGTTTGTCATTATTATGTTCTCCGCCCGCGGGGTAGGTACTTTTTTAAGTACTTACTTTATGGCTTATGTGGGTCGCTACGTGATTCATACTCTGCGCTGCGATGTATTTGCTCATCTTCTTCATCTGCCTGGCCGGTTTTTTGATCACCACTCCAGCGGTCAACTGGTATCGCGGGTGACCTACCACGTCGAGCAAGTGGCAGGGGCGGCCACCAAAGCGGTGACGATTATTTTGCGTGAAGGCTTGTTCGTCGTCGGCCTGGTGCTTTATCTGCTCTGGACCAACTGGATGCTCACGCTACTGTTTTTAGGCGTGACGCCGATTATCGCCGTCGTAGTGAGTTACGTCAGTAAGCGGTTTAGGCGTATCTCCAAGCGCATTCAGCACTCTATGGGCGATGTGACCCATATTGCATCGGAAGCGTTGTCTGGCTATCGCGTAGTGCGCACCCATGGCGCAGAAGATTATGAAAAGCAGCGCTTTGAGCGAGTGAGTGAAGAGAATCGTCGTCAAAGTATGAAAGAGGCCATGACCCGGGCGGTTAGCTCGCCGGTAATTCTGATGCTGGTGGCTATCTCTATGGCGCTGCTGGTATGGCTGGCGATGGCGCCCTCCCTGATGGAGAACATGACTCCCGGTGAGTTTGTCGCCTTTATTACGGCCGCCGCCCTGATGATCAAGCCGGTGCGACAATTGACTGAGATTAACGGTGAGATTCAGAAAGGGTTGGCGGCAGCTTCAGAGCTTTTTGGTCTACTGGATATGACGCCGGAGCAGGATAACGGTAAGCGTATTGCCAGCCGTTTAAGCGGTGAGGTCGTGATCGATAAGGTTAGCTTCCGCTATGCTGACGACCAACCCGAAGTACTGCATGAAATTAATCTACGGCTGGCGCCAGGTGAACTGGTGGCGATAGTCGGTCGCTCGGGAAGTGGTAAATCTACGCTAGTGAGCCTATTGCCGCGCTTCTACAGGCCTAGCCAAGGCAGTATCACCATTGATGGCGTCAATGTTGATGAGTACGCGCTTGGGCCGCTGCGCCAGCAGATTGCCTTGGTCTCCCAGCAGGTGACGCTATTTAATGCCTCAATTGCCGATAACATTGCCTATGGGGTGGCTAATCCTGACCCGCAGGCTATTCAAGCGGCGGCTGAAGCGGCCTATGCCCACGAGTTTATCGACAAACTACCCGATGGCTATGCGACCACCGTAGGCGAAAACGGCGTGATGCTCTCGGGTGGGCAACGTCAGCGGCTGGCGATTGCTCGAGCTATCTTCAAGGATGCACCGCTGCTGGTACTCGATGAGGCCACCTCGGCGCTGGATACGGAATCCGAGCGCTATATTCAGAAAGCGCTGGAGCGCGTTTGTGAGGGGCGCACTACATTGGTGATTGCCCACCGCCTGTCCACCATCGAACGGGCCGACCGGATCGTAGTGATGGACCAGGGGCGTATTATTGAAGAGGGTAGCCATCAGGCGTTGTTGGATGCCGATGGCGCCTATGCAGCGCTGCATAAGTTGCAGTTTCAAGAAGCATTATGACCCTGCCTACAAAAGCGCAAAAGACTCGGACACTGGCAGAGCGTTGGCTGCAAGGTGTCTATCAGGGTAGCCGTTGGCTTTGGCCGCTGAAGCCCTTAGGGGCGCTTTATCAATGGGGAATGGCCCGCCGTGAACAGGCCTACCAGCATGGTAATAAGGCTACGTGGAAGGCCCCCGTGCCGGTAATTGTGGTCGGCAATATTACCTTAGGCGGGACCGGGAAGTCGCCGTTAGTGGCGTGGTTGGGCAATTGGCTGGTGGCACAGGGCTGGTCGCCAGGTATTGTTACCCGCGGCTATGGCGGAACATCCTCGCACTATCCCTTGTTTGTCACCGCCGCCACTAATGTTACCGAAAGCGGCGATGAACCCTTGATGCTCGCGCAGCAGACAGGGCTACCGGTAGTGGCAGACCCCAAACGGTCACGCGGCGTGGAGGCGCTAGTGGCGGCGGGTTGCGATATTATTTTGAGCGACGATGGCTTGCAGCACTTGGCGCTGGCGCGGGATATTGAGCTAGTCGTGGTTGATGGTGCCCGCGGTTTAGGTAATGGTCGCTGCTTACCCGCCGGGCCGCTGCGCGAATCGCCCAGCCGGTTGCAACGCGTTGATGCCGTGATCGTCAATGGTGACTCACAACAGGCGTTGCCGGTCGGCTCTGTGACCACTATGCAGTTAGCACCGCGTTATTGGCGCCGCTTAGATGACGGTGCTCGGTTTTCGCTAGCGCCGCTGCCGTTTTCGCTACCAGTTCACGCGGTGGCGGGTATTGGCAATCCCGAGCGCTTTTTTCGCACGCTTTCCGATTTGGGGGTCAGTGGTGACTGGCACCCGTTGGCCGATCATCAGCATTACAGCGCTGACGCGCTAAAATTTGCAGATATCCGCCCGATTATCATGACAGCCAAAGATGCCGTCAAATGTTATGCCCTGGCACCGCCGAATAGTTGGGTGCTAGATGTGGAAGCAGCGCTTCCACCCGAATTTGAACACTGGCTGGCAGCGCGGCTGTCGGCACTTTCCTAAAGGAGTCACGCGCATGGATAAGGAACTGCTGGCAATGCTGGTCTGCCCGTTGTGTAACGGCAAGCTGAAATATGACCGCGAAGCCCAAGAGCTGCGTTGCCACTACGATGGCTTGGCCTATCCCATTCAAGAGGGTATTCCCGTCATGCTGCCGGAAGAAGCCCGTGCCATGGATGCCGATGAGAAACTGCCTACTTCCCCTGGTCGCGCGCCAGGGAGCGCTTCAGGACAATCCGGAGGCGTTTAATGGCTTCTCCTGACGTTGCCGTGCCTGACTTTACGGTTGTCGTACCCGCCCGCTATGGCTCCACCCGTTTGCCCGGCAAGCCGCTGTTAGAAATTGCCGGAGAGCCGATGGTCGCCCACGTATGGCGTCGCGCATGCCAAAGCCATGCCAGCCGGGTTGTGGTGGCCACGGACGATAGCCGCATTCGCGATGCCATGTTGCCCTATGGTGCTGAGGTGATCATGACGCGCGACGATCATCCGTCGGGCACTGACCGCTTAGCCGAAGTGGCTGATATCTTAGCGCTAGCGGATGACGCTCTGCTGGTTAATGTGCAGGGCGATGAGCCTTTGATTCCGCCTGCCTTGATTGATCAAGTGGCTCTTCGCTTGGCCGATGACCCCGAGGCATCGATTGCCACGCTGGCAGAGCCTATCAACGATGTCGACACGCTGTTTAATCCCAATGTGGTCAAGGTGGTGCGCACACTGCAGGGTCGAGCGCTGTATTTCTCGCGTGCGCCCATTCCCTGGGATCGGGAGCATTTCAAACAGGCGCCCACGCTACTGGCGACCGATGCCTGGCTGCGCCATATCGGCCTCTATGCTTACCGCGCAGGTTTTCTAGCGGCTTACCGTGACTGGCCAGCCTCTAGCCTGGAGCAACTTGAGCAGCTTGAGCAACTGCGTGCGTTACAAAACGGCCACGCGATACAGGTAGCCTTAGCCTGTGAGGTAAATCCCGCGGGTATTGATACTGCCGAGGATTTAGCCCGTGTGCGTGCGCTGCTTGCCTAGCGCCTAAGGAGAGTTGTTGTGAAAGTGTTATTTGTGTGTCTAGGCAATATTTGCCGTTCGCCCACCGCAGAAGGTGTTTTTCGCCGAGCCCTTGAGCAAGCAGGGCTAGCCGACGACGTTGAAATAGACTCCTGTGGGGTCGGCAGTTGGCATGTGGGCAAAGCGCCGGACTCGCGCGCCCAGCAAGCGGCCTTATGCCGTGGTATCGATTTAAGTGGCCTGCGTGCCCGCCAGTTAAATGTGCAGGATTTTGCTGAATTTGATTACGTGCTGGGTATGGATCAGGACAATTTGCGCGCCATACGTGACCTGAAACCCGCCAATAGCCAAGCTCATGTCGGCCTGTTTTTAGATTTTGCCGGGACGCCTGGTACAGAGGTGCCTGATCCTTATTATGGCGGGGATGAGGGCTTTGAAAACGTTCTAAATATGATTGAAGCCGCATCAGACGGGCTCGTTCAACACCTCAAACGTGAGCGCTGAGGTGGCGGCTTTTAATCTGCAGACCAATATTGATTTAACCCTTGCCAATACGCTGCGGCTACCTTGTCACGCCGAGCACTATGCAGCGCCGGGCACGCTGTCAGCACTGCGCACTGCACTCGCTTATGCGCACGCTCAGGGCTGGCCCGTGACGTTGCTGGGCGGTGGCAGCAATGTACTGCTGCCTGAGCAGTTGCCGGGCCTGGTGCTACGCCCAGCCTTAAAGCAATGGTGGTTGAGACATCCGAAAGGCGCTCAACAAGGGGGTGTGTTTGCCCAAGTGGGCGCTGGGGTTAATTGGCACGCCTTAGTCATGGCGACTGCCGCACGGGGGTTGTGGGGAATCGAAAACTTGGCGCTAATTCCCGGTAGTTGCGGGGCGGCACCGGTGCAAAATATTGGCGCCTACGGCGTTGAGCTTGCTGACACGCTGCAAGCGGTGCAGGTCATGGAGCTCGCCACTGGACGCTGTTATTGGTTAAGTACTCAAGAGTGCGCGTTTGGTTACCGGGACAGCATCTTTAAAGGCGAGTTAGCCGATAGTGTTGTGATTACCCAGCTAATAGTGCGTTTATCACGCATGCCAGCGCCGCAACTGCATTATGGCGATCTTGCCGCGCGGTTATCTGCCACACCCTCGCCGCTTGAGGTTGCTGAAGCCGTTTGTGCTATTCGCCGCGAGAAGCTACCCGACCCTGAGGTGCTTGCCAACGCGGGAAGTTTCTTCAAAAATCCGCTAGTAAGTGATGAGCAGGCAGCACAGCTGTCGCGTCAGTATCCTGCGATGCCCCATTTTCTCCAGGCGGGAGGGCAAACAAAGTTAGCGGCAGGTTGGTTGATCGACCAGTGCGGTTTAAAAGGAATGCGCGACGGCGCCTTTGGCGTACACCAGCATCAAGCGCTGGTGCTGGTGCATTTTGGTGGCGGTGATCGCCTCGGCTTGATGAAAATCGCCAACTATATCGCCGCTCAAGTAAAAACACGCTTTGGCGTGCTGTTAGAACCCGAGCCACGTTTTATTAATCCTTAACGCCCTTTGCCAGCGAATCCTTCTGCCGTTTTTAAAAGGCGTCTCCTAAACTGCAAAATCCCCGCTTAAGCGGGGATTTTGCTGTTGCAACACGCGACCGATTTTACTCGGAGTGGGTGTCCTGTTGCGCCTGTTTACGCTTTTCTCGCGGATCGTTGTGAGCCCGTGTGCGACGGCGACGTGGCTTAGGCGTTTCTTCAGTGACTGCGTCTTCAGCGGGTGCTTCGCTAGCAATCGGCTGAGCAGGCTGAGGCTCTACTTCAGTCGTTTCTAGTTCGCCGCTACTCTGCTCGACGCTCTTTTCTTCCTCGCCTTGCTTTTCCTCAGCTTGCTTTTGCTCGCTGCTGGATGGCTCTTCAACTGAAGAGGCCGCGTCGTCACGCTCAGAAGTCCTCTCAGAAACGCTTGGCGTTACTGCTTCCTGGCGAGTTTCCTGGGCGTTAGTTGACGCTTCAGGCTGGCGCTGTTCGCTGCTTTGATCCGTGTTAGCGCTACTGAGAGGCTCAGCGGCAGCTTCTTCAATAGTGGCCGCCGGATCGACCGCGTTGGCCGCAGGCGGTTCGATAGCTTCAGGTGCTACCGATTCGCTAGCACTTGGCTGGCTATCAGCAGTTTGCTCAGTTTCAGCAGGCTCCGAGTTGGTGGCTTCGGTTGCTTCTGAGTTCACCTCAGGTGGCGCTGATGTAGTCTTACTCTCTTCAGAATGAGGTTCCGTCGTTTCAGAGGCAGCAGCAGGTGCGGGCTCTTCGCTGGTGACGGGTTCACTCGGCTTGGCAGCGGCTTCCTGCTCAGCGGTCTCAGAAGCAGGTTGAGCAGCTTCATCGGCAGAGGCGGCGACGTCAGCATTCGATGTCTCGGCAGCCGTTGCTTCTGAAGCCGGTTTTTCTGTAGCAGGTGTCTCTACTTCCGGTGCCGGAGCTTTCGCGTTTGACGTTTCGGTTGTCGGCGCAACAGGCGCTTCATCCGCTGGTTCAGCGGTTTCTGGCGCTTCATTTGCCACTTCTGCCTGCAGCTTTAACTGCTCGGCTTCTGCCTGTGGGTTGATCGCCTGGGTACGTGTACGGTTACGCGGGTTGTTACGCGTACGCTTCGGCTTGCCGTCATCCTGCTTGGCTTCTGGCTGTTTGGCAGTTTCATCGGGTTGGCTGTCTTGGCCAGCTTCGCGACGTGGCTCTTTCGGCGCTGCGCTTTTGCCGTTGTTGCTCTTTTTAGAGCTATCTTTGCCAGAACTATCTTTGCCGGAACTATCCGACTGGCTCTCTTTACGAGGCGCTTTGTTGGCCGACTCTTCGGTGGCATCGTCTTGCTGGGGATGGCGACGACGATTGCGAGTGCGGCTGGGGCCGCTGCGCTTGTCGCTGTTATCGTCACCGGCAGGACGCGGAGCAGTGGTGGGTTGCTCGCTTTTTTGCTCGGCTTTTTGTTCAGTTTTTGGCTCAGACCGGGTGCTGCTATCGCTGCGCGACTCGTTACGGCTAGTGTTGTCGCCGCGCTCATTGCGTGAGGGCTTCTGCCGCGACTCACTGCTGCGCTGATTGGTTTTACGCTCGCTTGGCTTGCGCGGTGCCGGGGTTTCAGTCTTGGGCTCTGGCGTAGCTTCAGTATTACTTTCGTCGCTGCCTAGCAACTTGGCGAAACCACGGATAAAGCGGCCAATGACGCTGGGTTGCTCGCTGGTCGCCGGTACTACTTTCGCCGCCGGGGCAGCAGCAGGCGCTTTCTCTTCGGTTTGTAGCGATGCCGGCGCAGGGGCGTTATGCGTAACGCTTTTCACTGCTGCTTCGGCGCGTTGAGCGGGCGGTACGAAGCTGGGTGTTGGCTCTTTGCCTACTTCGGTATCCGTGGAGAGCTCAAAGCTCGAAAGGCTTTGAGTGTCATCCTCGTCTAAATGATCATCGCGCAGGCGCTGAACGTCGTAGTGGGGCGTATCCATATCAGGATTGGGTAGCAGCACAACGCGAACATTTTGGCGGGACTCTAAATCGGCCAGCACACTGCGTTTTTCATTGAGCAGATACGTAGCGACGGGTACCGGCAGAATAGCGCGAATCTGCGCGCTGTTCTCTTTCATGGCCTCTTCTTCAATCAGGCGCATGATCGATAGCGACAGCGAACGCACATCGCGAATGGTGCCTTGGCCATTACAGCGCGGGCAAACCACGCCGCTGGTTTCACCCAGCGAAGGACGCAGGCGCTGACGGGACATTTCCATTAGGCCAAAGCGTGAGATGCGACCAATCTGCACGCGCGCGCGGTCTAGCTTAAGCGCATCGCGCATGCGGTTTTCAACTTCACGCTGGTTGCGCGCAGGCCCCATGTCGATAAAGTCGATGACGACTAACCCGCCGATGTCGCGCAGGCGTAGCTGGCGGGCGATCTCGTCGGCGGCTTCAGAGTTGGTCTGTAGGGCGGTTTCTTCGATATCGCTGCCGCGGGTGGCGCGGGCCGAGTTGATATCGATGGAGACCAGTGCCTCAGTGTGATCGATCACAATCGAGCCACCGGAAGGAAGCTTCACTTCGCGCTGGTAGGCCGTTTCGATTTGCGATTCGATCTGAAAGCGCGAGAACAGCGGTACTTCATCAGCATAAAGTTTAATCTTCTGCTGATACGAGGGCATGACCTGGCGAATAAAGCCCAGTGCTTCGGCGTGAATCTCGGGGCTGTCGATCAATACTTCGCCGATGTCCTGGCGCAAGTAGTCACGCATAGCGCGAATGATGACGTTGGATTCACGGTAGATTAGGAATGGGGCAGGGCGCTTGGCGGCTTCAGTGGTGATCGATTCCCACACCTGGACCAGATAATCCAAGTCCCACTGCAGTTCTTCCGGGTTACGGCCAATGCCCGCAGTGCGCACAATCAGGCCCATTTTGTCCGGCACGGTCAATTGACCCATGGCATCTTTGAGCTGACTACGCTCATCGCCTTCGATACGGCGAGAAATGCCACCCGCACGCGGGTTGTTGGGCATCAACACCAAAAAGCGGCCAGCCAGGCTGACAAAGGTGGTAAGCGCGGCGCCTTTATTGCCACGCTCTTCCTTGTCGACCTGAACGATGACTTCTTGGCCCTCTTTGAGTACTTCTTTAATGCTGGGACGTCCGGAAACGTCTTTTACAAAGTACTCTTTAGAGATCTCTTTGAGCGGCAAAAAGCCGTGGCGGTCAGCGCCGTAATCGACAAAGGCAGCTTCAAGTGAGGGCTCTACACGGGTGATTTTACCGCGATAGATATTGGCTTTTTTCTGTTCTCGAGCGCCGGATTCGATATCTAAATCGTACAGGCGTTGTCCATCAACTAAGGCGACGCGCAGCTCTTCGGGCTGTGTCGCATTAATAAGCATCCGTTTCATGTTGTCTCGCATAGCGTTGCGTACCGGCGAACTGCCTATGGGGTGACGTAGGCGAACCGCTGGGTGCTGCGTGCTTGTGCTCGGCGCATTGCAATGCTGACGCGTCAAGCCGGGAAGGCATCATAGCCAACCCGGCCAGTAGGGCGTTGAGTACGTGGCGGAGGCAGGACGTGTTCCGGTGGTTGTCACATCCATCCGGCCCTGCTGACACCGCCGACACCTGGCATTCATCGATTCACCAACGCCGGCCACCGGCACAGCGTTGAACTTGTCGCCCGGAGTCAGCCAGCGCCTTGTGACGAGAAAGGAGGGGGCTGCTCAGGGCGTGGCGTTGTTAAGTTACTGCCTGCCGTTAAGGGCTAGGCTTATGTTCATCTGCCGGCATAAAAAACGGGCGGCAGATTTACTGCATTTTTTAAGATCAGATATTGGTACTGGAAAAACGAGCAATGCGTACACTGACGTCGTCTTTCGTGTTCAGGCCTGCGTGTTAGTCGGGCAGGCGCATTAACCGAGCTCAGCGTTGACGTTTTCTGCTAACCAATTTAACGAATTAGCTATCTATCAGCTAGTCACTAGCGATAGACAAGAAAGCTTTCTGTGCTTGGCTGGTGAACGTTTTGGAATATAACAGTAAAGACAACGACCAGCAATTGACGCAATGCCCTTGGGTCTACGCTAGAATGCCGTTTTTAGCTGATGTCACCGAACTACAGCAGGAGCAAGCGGCAATGTCCGAAGGGCGTGAAGTACAGTGGGTGGATATTGCCCCAGAGCAGGCTGGGCAGCGAATTGATAATTTTCTCATGACGCGGCTCAAAGGAGCGCCACGGGCGCTTATCTATCGCATCGTGCGTAAAGGCGAAGTGCGCGTTAATAAAAAGCGCGTAAAGGTGGATTACCGTTTGCAAGCAGGCGATTTAGTTCGCGTTCCGCCGCTGCGCTTGGCGCCCCGTGAGGCGGTCAAGGAAGTGAGCGATAATTTACGCGACCTGTTAGTGGGCAGCGTTATCATGGAAGGCCCTGATTGGATGGTGCTCAACAAGCCTTCAGGCTTGGCGGTGCATGGTGGTAGCGGGGTTAAAATCGGTTTGATCGAGGCACTGCGCCAGGTGCGCGATGATTTGAGCTTCCTGGAGTTGGTTCACCGTTTAGATCGCGATACGTCTGGTTGCTTGTTGCTGGCCAAATCCCGCGATGCGTTGGTGACGCTTAATGAGTCACTGAAAAAACACGGCATGGATAAGCGCTATCTGGCCTTGGTGAGCGGGCGCTGGCCAGCGCGTAAAACCTACGAAAGCGCGCGTTTGGATCGCTTTGATGCGGGCAATGGCGAGCGTCGGGTAAGGGTTGATCCCAATGGTAAAGTGTCGCGTACTCATTTCTCGGTGGTCGAGACGTTCGAAAAAGCCACCTTGATTGAAGCCGAACCAGTGACAGGGCGCACCCACCAGATTCGTGTGCACGCTGCCCATGCAGGCCATGCACTGCTGGGCGACGATAAATACGCCACCCGTGAAAGCGGTTTTCTTACCAAGCAATTAGGGCTGGGGCGTTTGTTTCTGCATGCGCGTGCGCTTACCTTTCCCGAGCCCACCAATGGTCGACCGGTGACCGTCAAAGCGCCACTGCCAGAGGCGCTGGAAGAAGCGCTTAAGCGTGCTCGCCAATAAGCCGTTTACTAATCCGCCCTTGATATGGAGCTGCCATGCAGTACGAGCTGATTATATTTGATTGGGATGGCACCTTGATGGACTCGGTGCCGCGGATAGTGTCGTGCATGCAGGCGGCTGCGCTGGAAGCCGAGTGGGGAGAGCTCTCGGCGGCGGAGGTGGAAGATATTATTGGATTAGGGCTGCCTGAGGCCATTGCCCAGCTTTGCCCAGGTATTTTACCAGCTCAGGCCGAACGCCTACGTGAGCGTTATTCGCACCATTTTGTGACGGCGGATGCGACGCCGATGCTGTTTTTTGCCGGGGTTGAGGCGCAGATCGCCCGTTTGCGCGGTCGTGAACAGCAGCGGCTAGCGGTTGCGACCGGCAAAAGTCGCCGTGGCCTCGACCGCATTTTTGCTGAGACCGACAGCGGTGCCTGGTTTCACGCCAGCCGCACGGCGGATGAAACCCGCTCGAAGCCACATCCTCAAATGCTTTCGGAACTGTTGGCTGAGCTTGAAGTGCCCGTCGAGCGAGCGGTGATGGTCGGCGATACAGAGTACGACTTGGAAATGGCGCGAGCGATTGGTATGGATCGAATAGGCGTGACTTACGGGGTGCATACGCCAGAGCGTTTGGCACTGAGTCGCCCCAAGTGGATTGCCCATAGCATCGATGAGCTTTTTGATCGGTTGTACGGTGAGTAGCCAGCGTTTACATAAGGACATTTTATGAGCGACGACCCAATCCGCCCCGGTGGCACAAACGACGGACGTGACGGCCCGACCAATGATGATCGCAATGAGGTGAGGAAGGATCGTTGGACACAGGGATCAGAGGTGCCTTCTAGTAAGGGCGCTAAGCCGGTGTCGGGTGCGCCAGACGATGATGCCGAAACTCTGCGCGAACGCCAGCGGCTGGCGCAACTGGAGATGATGGATCACTGGATAGGCGGTGTGTTAACGGAACAGCGCCGCACTCGCCGCTGGAAGCTGTTTTTCCGTCTGATGATGCTCACTATTGTATTGTTGGTGCTGTTTACCACCCTTTATAGTCTGTTTTGGGATTCGCCTAGTGCCACCGCGCCCACACAGCGCCACTTAGGTATTGTTGAGGTCAATGGGGTAATTGCCAGCGATTCTCCTGCCAATGCGGAGCGTATTATCGAGGGGCTGAATAACGCCTGGGAGGCGCAAGACGCTGCGGCCGTGGTGCTGCACATTAATAGCCCAGGTGGTAGCCCGGTGCAGTCTCAGCGTATCTATGCAGAAATCATGCGCCTACGCGAACAAGGCGATAAGCCGATTATCGCAGTGATCGAAGATATCGGTGCCAGCGGCGCTTATTATATTGCCGCGGCGGCGGATGAGATTGTTGCGTCGCCCGTGAGCCTGGTGGGTTCTATTGGCGTTATTTACGCGGGCTTTGGTTTTGAAGAGGCAATAGCGCGTATTGGTGTGGAGCGCCGCGTGCTGACTGCTGGTGAAAATAAAGCCTTTCTTGACCCGTTTCAGCCGCTGGATGAAGAGGCGGAGCAGTTTTGGCAGGGAGTGCTCAGCCAAACTCACCGTCAGTTTATTGATGATGTGCGTGCGGGAAGAGGTGAAAGGCTTAGCGACAGCCCCGATATATTTTCAGGCCTGGTCTGGAGTGGTGAGCAGAGCGTTGATCTAGGCTTGGTTGACCAATTAGGCAGCCTTGAGCAAGTGGCGCGTGACCGAGTGGGAGGCACCCATTGGGTCGATTATACGCCGAGTCTTGATCCATTTGAGCGCCTGACGCGCCGCTTTACCCAGGTCGTCGCCGAGGTGTTGGGCGTCAGTGCGCCCGCTACCCCGCTGCGCTTCTAAGCGCTTAGTTGCCAAGCCCTTGGTTGTCAGCTCTATTGATAATCAGGAGGCGCCAAGCGGGTCTAAACCCGCTTGGCGCAGCATGTCGCAAAGCGCAATTAGTGGTAACCCAATCAATGCGTTAGGGTCGCGGCCTTCAAGCTTCTCAAACAGCGCTATGCCTAAGCCTTCCATTCGAAAGCTGCCAGCGCTGTCGAGTGGCTGTTCTTTGGCGACATAGTTTTCAATTTCCTGGGTGCTCAAGTGGCGGAAAACCACCTCGAATGGCTCGACGTGTACCTGATGACGCTGGTGGCGTGTATCCAGCAGCGCTAAACCGGTCAAAAAAGTGACACGCTGGCCGGAAAAGCGGCTTAGGTTAGCGCGTGCCTTGCCTTCGGTATGCGGTTTGCCAAGAATGTCGCCTTCAAATACTGCTACTTGGTCAGAGCCGATAATGCAGTGGTGGGGGAAATGGTGCGCAACGGCGTTAGCTTTGCTGAGCGCTAGTCGATGGACCAGAGCGTGGGGTGTTTCGCCACTATGGGGCGTTTCATCAATATCCGGCGAATAGCATTGGTAGGGGAGCTGCAGTCGATCCAGCAGCTCGCGTCGCCAACGCGAGCTGGAGGCCAGTACCAGCTCGGTCGTTGATACCTGACTGCTTGATGGCTCGGTCATTGCGGATGAAGTCACAAATAGCTCCTGGCTGGGTAGTGGCGCATGTCTAAGGGATGTGTGTGCAACGTGGCGCAAATGCAATTTCAAAGCAGTAGAGTGTAGCGAAAGCAGCTAAACCTGCCTATGTTGGCCGTTTATTGAGGCCGCGGTTGGTTATTTATTGAGGAAGGCATGAAGAAATATACCGACAGCTTTGACACCAGCAGGGGGAGTGCCTATCATTGCGCGCCTATGTTGACCTCACAACTCCCCAGTCGGGTTGAGCCTTATAAGCTCGCAGCCCGCCACGAACGAATCGAAGGCTTGGTAGCGCTGGATAAACTGCCACGTCTTGCCGAAGAAGCGGGTGTCCAAACCGGCGACTGTCATGTCGTGCTTGAGTTTGGCGTCAATGCTCAAGGTCGTCGTGAAATTCGTGGCCACTTGCAAGCGACGTTGGCGCTTGCCTGCCGACGCTGCCTGGTGCCGCTGCCTCAAGAGGTGAGCAGTGACTTTTTGCTTGGAATGGTCACTGACGAAGCCTTAGCGGCCGAGTTGCCTGCTAGTCATGAACCGGTGCTGGTGGAAAAGGAACAGCTGGATCTTTTGACGGTGGTTGAGGATGAATTGATTCTTAGCCTGCCTCAAGTGGTCTATCACGATGAAGCCGAATGTCATGTCTCGGCGGAGCAGCTGGTCAGCAAAACAGAAGGCGCGGCGGCAGAAACAACGCCAGCGACGAATCCATTCGCGGTGCTCAATGTCTTAAAAGGCAAAAAATAAGCACCCTTTAACTTAAATACCTTGGAGTAAACACCCATGGCAGTTCAACAGAACCGTAAAACTCGTTCCAAGCGCGGCATGCGTCGTAGCCACGATGCACTGACTGCTCCGACGCTGTCTCAAGACAAAGAAACCGGTACGACTCACCTGCGTCACCACATTTCTCCAGACGGTTTCTACCGTGGTCGTAAAGTGATTGAAGTATAAACCTCAATTGCGTTATTAAGCGGCTAAACGGACTCAGTGCGGTATGCGCCTAGCGATAGATGTGATGGGGGGTGACCAAGGCCCTCATGCGATTATCACAGGTGCTGCAAAGGCAGTGGTGGAACACCCAGACCTTGAGCTGATTCTGTTTGGCCCGCGTCAGCAGATTCTTGCTGAGCTTTCACGCTTGCCGCAGCCTCTGGCTGCGGCAACGTCACGTTTGGTGGCGCGTGAAGCACCAGACTGCATTATGCCATCGACAACCGCTGCCTGGGCGCTGCGCAGGGGGCAGGCGACCAGTATGGTGCGCATGCTGCGAAGTGTCGCTCAGGGCGAGGCGGTTGCCGGTGTAAGTGCGGGTAATACGGCAGCGCTTGTGGCATTAGCAAGGCGCGAGCTGGGGATGGTCGAGGGTATTTCTCGGCCAGCGATCAGTACCGCGATTCCAGCGCGCCAAGGGCGTCGCTGCTATTTGCTGGACTTAGGCGCCAATGTGGACTCTCCCGCTCATCGGCTGGTGGATTTTGCGCTAATGGGCGCGGCGATGGCGCAGTGTGTCGATGGCACGGCTATGCCACGTGTTGCGCTGCTCAATGTTGGTGCTGAGGCCACTAAAGGATGCGCCAGCGTTCGCGAAGCTGATCGTTTGCTGCGCGAGCATGCCAATAGTGGTGCTTTTGATTATCAAGGTTATGCCGAGGGTGGTGACCTGTTTAAAGGCCAGCTTGACGTAGTGGTATGCGATGGCTTTGTGGGTAACGCTGTGCTCAAGGCAAGCGAAGGGTTGACAAGTATGTTGGTTGAACGCGTACAGATGGCGTTTGAATCGCGCTTAAGTGGCCGTTTAGCAAGCCTACTGGCCAAGCCTGTGTTGAGGCGTTTAAAGCAGGAGTTAGATCCTGTGCGCTATAACGGGGCCAGTTTGTTGGGGTTGCGCGGTATCGTGGTGAAAAGTCACGGCAGTACCCATGCCGATGGTTTCTACTACGCTATCCAGCGTGCTCTTCAGGAAGTAGAACATAATTTACCTGCGCGGATCGCAGGCCGTTGGCAGGCGCCATTAAGTGAAGCAGTGGCACCTGCGAGCCATGATTAGATAATAAATAGTTTATTTTTTGCGAGTTTATAGGTGGCATCAGGATGTGCCAATAATCTCGCCTATCGCTCATATGAGCAAATGCCTACAAGTGCAAAGGTGAACGACATGTCTCAACCCCTTGCCCTCATTTTCCCCGGGCAAGGCTCTCAGCAGGTTGGAATGCTGCGAGAGCTGGCCGAGCGCTATAGTGTGGTGGGAACGACATTTGAGGAAGCGTCGGATGCTTTGGGCTACGACTTATGGAAAGTCGTCCAAGAGGGTCCTGAAGCATCGCTTAATGCAACCGCGTGCACCCAGCCCGCATTACTTTCTGCCAGCGTCGCTATTTGGCGCGTTTGGCAGGAGCTAGAAGGGCCTCGGCCTACTGTAATGGCGGGCCATAGCTTGGGCGAATACAGCGCGATGGTGTGCGCTGGCGTCATGAGCTTTGCCGAAGGCGTTAACTTAGTGCGTCTGCGCGGTGAGGCCATGCAGGAAGCCGTTCCCGCGGGTGAAGGTGGTATGGCAGCCATCCTTGGTTTGGCAGACGAGGCGGTTGAAGCCGCCTGTGAAAAAGCCGCCCAGGGCGACGTGGTGTCTGCTGTTAACTACAACTCCCCTGGGCAGGTCGTAGTGGCAGGCTCAAAGGCGGCCGTGGAGCGGGCTATCGTTGCCTGCCAAGAAGCGGGGGCCAAGCGCGCTATGTCATTGCCCGTTTCCGTTCCTTCGCATTGTGCGTTAATGCGCCCGGCCGCCGAGCGTCTAGCGGAGGCTATGCAGGCGATTAAATTGCGAGCGCCACGCTATACCGTGATTCAAAATGTTGACGCCAAGGCGCATGCGGATACCGCGACACTGCGTACACGCCTCATCGAACAGCTTTATCAGCCAGTGCGCTGGAGCGCCTGTGTTGAGGCAATGGCCAGTCAAGGTGTTGAAGTATTTATTGAGTGCGGGCCTGGAAAGGTGTTGACCGGCCTCAATAAGCGTATCGTGAAGGGTAGCAAGGGGTTGGCAGTAAATGATCCTGACAGCCTGAATGCTGCGCTTGAGCTGGCGCGTGAAACGTTGGCTGATAAAGCGTGACCAAGGGTTGTGTTATTCCGCTATCCTTGCTTGATTACACGGTTAGAGGCAGAACGTTATGACCCAAGAAAGTAGAGTTGCCCTGGTAACAGGGGCCAGTCGCGGTATTGGCCAGGCCATTGCTCGTGAGCTAGGTCGTCAAGGCCGTATCGTCATTGGCACAGCGACGAGCGAGTCCGGTGCTGAGAAAATTGATGCTGATTTAAAAGAGAATGGCATTGAAGGCGCAGGTCTGTGTCTTAACGTGACCGACCAGGCCAGCATTGACAGCGTATTGAAAACCATCACTGAGCGCTTTGGTGCGCCGACCATTTTGGTTAACAATGCCGGTATCACGCGAGACAATTTGCTGATGCGTATGAAGGAAGATGAGTGGGACTCCGTGATGGATACCAACTTAAAATCTGTCTATCGTGTTAGTAAGGCGTGTTTGCGGGGTATGACCAAGGCGCGTTTTGGGCGTATTGTGTCGATCAGCTCTGTAGTGGCAACCATGGGCAACCTGGGCCAAACTAACTATGCTGCAGCAAAAGCGGGTATGGAAGGTTTTAGCCGTGCTTTAGCGCGTGAGGTGTCTTCTCGCGCCATTACGGTTAACGCGGTGGCGCCGGGCTTTATTGCCACCGATATGACCGAGGCGCTGCCTGAGGCCCAGCATGAAATGTTACTTAAGCAAATTCCGTTGGCTCGTTTAGGAGCACCGGAAGAGATCGCCGCAGC
Source organism: Halomonas sp. NYA30 (assembly GCF_976980765.1). NCBI lineage: Bacteria > Pseudomonadati > Pseudomonadota > Gammaproteobacteria > Oceanospirillales > Halomonadaceae > Halomonas > Halomonas sp. NYA30. The sequence continues at coordinate 1,866,725 of NZ_OZ334477.1, forward strand.
GGTTGGCTTTCTGACCAGTGATGCAGCCGGTTACATCACCGGTGAGACGCTTCACGTGAATGGCGGCATGAATATGCGTTGATGGCCTTGGGGATGGCGGTTGCGTCGACCCAAGGGCGTCTATAAACTACCCCGCAGCTTTTGGCTTGCGGTTTCCAAATAGCTGGTTATCAAAAACGGCTAATGTGAACGACTGGAGTACGTTAATGAGTACTATTGAAGAGCGCGTTAAGAAAGTGGTAGCAGAGCGCCTGAACGTTAAAGAAGAAGACATCCAAAACAGCTCTTCTTTTACAGAAGACTTGGGTGCTGATTCGCTCGACACCGTTGAGCTGGTCATGGCTTTGGAAGAGGAATTCGATACTGAAATTCCTGATGAAGAAGCTGAGAAAATCACCACGGTTCAAGAAGCCATCGATTACGTGAACGCCCACCAGTAAGGGCTGCGTCGATGCATCGAACCAGGGTGGGGTGCTAGTCACCCGCCTTAAGAGCCGTCCTTTCGCAGGGCGGCTTTTTTGCTTTGCTGCCACAATGCTTATAACGTTCAATCTCCGTTATACTGTTGACCAAATTTAAGCAGCGAATGACCCAAGTGGGTCGCGTCACCATGGATGCCTGGAGGAAAGCTAATGGCACGGAAAAGGGTAGTGGTAACTGGGTTAGGCCTGGTGACCCCAGTGGGCAATAGCGTAGATGAATCGTGGGCCAACATTGTTGCTGGTAAAAGCGGTATTACGCCTATTGAGCATTTTGACACCAGTGGCTTTAACACGCGTTTTGGTGGGTCGATCAAGAACTTTGATATTAGTCCGTACCTGAATCCTAAAGATGCTCGCAAGATGGATCTCTTTATTCAGTACGGTATGGCGGCGGGCGCTCAAGCGGTTGAAGATTCCGGTATCGAGTGCACTGAAGAGAATGCGGATCGTATCGGTGTGGCTATCGGTTCAGGCATTGGCGGTCTACCCATGATTGAACATAACCACAACGCGCTCAACAAGGGTGGGGCCCGTAAGGTGTCGCCGTTCTTTGTGCCGGGTTCCATCATTAATATGATTTCGGGCAATATGGCGATTCAGCACGGCTTTAGAGGGCCGAATATCGCGATTACCACTGCCTGTACCACCGGTACCCATAATATTGGCTACAGCGCGCGCACGATCGCCTATGGCGACGCAGACGTCATGGTCTGTGGTGGTGCCGAGATGGCGACAACCCCGCTAGGTCTGGGCGGCTTTTCAGCTGCACGCGCGCTCTCAACGCGTAATGATGACCCTCAGGCGGCCAGCCGCCCGTGGGATACTGATCGCGATGGCTTTGTGTTATCGGACGGTGCGGGTGTGTTGGTGCTAGAAGAGTATGAGCATGCCAAAGCGCGCGGCGCTCACATCTATGCCGAGCTGGTCGGTTTTGGCATGAGTGATGATGCTTACCACATGACATCGCCACCGGAAGACGGCCGTGGTGCAGCGCTCTCTATGCGCAATGCCATCAAAGATGCCCAGGTTGACGTTTCTGAAGTGCACTATATCAATGCCCATGGCACTTCAACCGCGGCAGGTGACCTGGCAGAAAGTCGAGCCATTGAGAACGTACTGGGTGATGCAGCCAATAATGTGGCCGTGAGCTCTACCAAGTCGATGATCGGCCACCTGTTGGGTGCCGCTGGTGCGGTAGAGGCAGTGTTCAGCATTCTGGCAATTCGTGACCAGATCGCACCGCCGACCATCAACCTGGATAACCCGCAGCCGGGTTGCAATCTGGATTATGTGCCGCACACCGCGCGGAACATGCGGATTGATATGGCGCTTTCCAACTCCTTTGGCTTTGGTGGTACTAACGGTTCGCTGTTATTCAAGAAGGTGTAATTGACGATGTTGCCGCCCGCGTTATCTGACGAACAAACTGTGCCGTTTGATGATCGCGGGCTAGCGTATGGCGATGGTCTCTTTGAAACGGTACTGTTGCGTGCAGGTGCACCGGTGCTGTGGCGCTATCACACAGACCGCCTAGCGAAGGGGTGTCGGCGCCTAAATATACCGTTACCTTGCCAAGCAGCACTAGATGCCACGTGGCAGGGTGATTGCACCGCTGAGCTGGAAGTACTCAAGCTTATCCTGACGCGTGGCAGTGGCGGGCGGGGTTATGCGCAGCCGGATGAAGTAACACCGCGTTTGCTTAGTCGCCGTACGCCATTTCAGCCCTCGATTCAGCGCTGGCAGCAGGGTGTCACAGTCAGGCTTTGTGATTTGCACCTTAGCCGCCAGCCGCGGTTGGCCGGTATTAAGCATCTTAATCGGCTGGAGAACGTACTGGCCCGCCAGGAGTGGAGCGATGCCGCGATCGCCGAAGGTCTGCTCGCTGATAGCGAAGGCCGGGTCATAGAAGCCACCAGTATGAATGTTTTTTGGCTGCAGGCGGGGCAGGTGTTCACGCCTTTTGTTGACCAATGCGGCGTAGCAGGAACACTGCGCGCTGGTTTAATTGATCAAGGTGTCGTTGCCCAGGGGGGGGTGTCGCTGGATCGCCTTGCAGAGGTCGAGCGGCTATGGGTAGCAAACTCTGTTCAGGGAGTGTGGCCCGTGTCGACGCTGCTAGCAGCGGATGGCTCGTTGCTGCAGCGCTGGGCTGTGAGTGAGTCTGATCCCTTCCAACGCTTGGCCCATCAGTTGTTAGGCTTTGCCTAAACGCCAGCCTTCTTATCAATATCGCCCCGCAATTATTTTGAGGTGTCATGGTGAAACGGTTATTAACCGCTTTGTTAGTCGTAGTCATAATTGGGGCTGCCGGTGCAGTAGGTGGTTATTTTTATTGGCAGAGCCGCTTAGAGGCACCGCTAGCGCTTGATGAGCCAACGCTTTACCAAGTGCCTTCTGGTGCGGGGTTTCATCAGGTGGTGGCGGAGTTGGAATCCCAGGGCATACTGGAAGATGCTTGGGCGTTTCGCTTATTAGCGCGGGTGGAGCCTGAGCGCGTGCCGCGGCTGCGTACTGGGGAATATCAGCTTTTGCCGGATATGAGCGGGCTGGAAATGATGGCACTGCTAGGCAGTAATAACGTTGTCACCTATCCGCTGACGATTCCTGAGGGGTGGACCTTTCGTCAAATGCGCGACTTGCTCAATGCCGCGCCAAAACTTGACCATCGCACGGCTGATTTGAGCGACGAAGAGGTGATGACGCTACTTGATCGTGAAGGCACCTTTCCTGAGGGATGGTTCTTTCCCGATACCTATCGTTACCACCTGGGAATGAGCGACGTCGATATTCTAAGCCAGTCGCTTGAGCGTATGGAACGAATTCTGGGCGGTGTCTGGGAAGAGCGTGCCGACGACCTGACTATTGAGTCGCCCTATGAGGCGCTTATTATGGCTTCTTTGATTGAGCGCGAAACGGCTGCGCCAGAGGAGCGGCGCGAGATTGCCGGGGTGTTTAAGCGCCGTATGGAGCAGGGCATGCGCTTACAAACCGACCCGACGATTATTTATGGCATGGGCGAGCGCTATGAAGGCCGCATCACCCGCGCTGATCTTCGTGAAGCGACGCCTTATAACACTTATGTGATTGATGGCATACCGCCCACGCCGATCGCTTTGCCGGGGCGTGCGTCATTGGAAGCGGCGGTAAACCCGTTGCCCGGCGAAACGCTCTATTTTGTTTCCCGGGGCGATGGCACGCATCACTTCTCGCGTACATTGCGGGAGCATAATAATGCCGTTAACCGCTATATTCGCAATCGATAATCGCCATGACCTATCTTCAAAGTCATCACCATATTGATCACCACAGTAAGGGAGCATGATGAGTAAGCGGGGACGCTTCATTACGCTGGAAGGCGGCGAAGGTGTGGGAAAGTCTACCAATGTGGGCTTTGTCGCTGAGTGGTTGGAAGCCCAGGGGCTGGAAGTGGTGCGTACACGTGAGCCGGGGGGGACTGAGCGTGGCGAAGCTATTCGAGCCCTGCTGCTTGACCCCGCCCCCCAAGAGCCGCTGCATGTGGATGCCGAGCTGCTGCTTATGTTTGCTGCTAGGGCGCAGCATTTAGCGGAGAAAATTCTGCCTGCCCTGGCAAGAGGCGCATGGGTAGTGTGCGATCGCTTTACTGACGCTACCTTTGCCTATCAGGGCGGCGGCCGAGGCATTGCCAAGGAGCGTATCGCCGTGCTGGAAAATTTTGTTCAGCAGGGACTTTCGCCCGATTTAACACTTTTGCTCGATATGCCTAAAGAGGCGGCAAAGCAGCGTTTAGAAGTACGCCTGCGCGATCGTCACGAGCAGCTTGACCGTTTTGAGCAAGAGCAGGCCGATTTTTTCCAAGCTGTACGCGACGCCTATTTGGCACGAGCAGAAGAAGCCCCCGAACGTTTTGCAGTGATTGAAGCTCAACACTCCCTTGAAGAAGTACAGGCGCAGATTCGTAGGACCCTTTCGGCGCGAGTAACAGCATGGCGTTAACCGGTGTTATGCCGTGGCACCTTGCCACCTGGCATCAATTAACCCGTCTGGCCGATGGAGGGCGGATGCCCCATGCGCTGCTCATTCATGGCGCCCATGGGGTAGGTAAGCAGCAGTTGGCGGAGGCGTTAATCGCCCGGACACTTTGCGCCACTCCTGCCGACCAGGCCTGCGGCCATTGCCATAGCTGCGCGATGTTGGCATCGGGGTACCATCCTGATTTGCTGCGGGTCTCGCCGGAAGAGGGCAAGCGCCAGATTCGTATTGACCCTATTCGCGAGGTTAACCGTTTTGTTTCGCAAACGGCTCAGCAGGGGGGATACCGGGTCATTGTCATTTCACCGGCTGAGGCAATGAACGTTGCCGCTGCTAATGCGCTGCTCAAAAGCCTTGAGGAACCCGGCGATAAGACGCTGTTTATTCTGCTCTCTGACGTGCCTTCACGGATGCTGCCGACGATCCGCTCGCGCTGTCAGCAGTGGTCCCTGCCCAGTGTTGCCTTTGAGGCATGTCGCGGTTGGCTGATCGAGAAACTTAACAGTGCCGACGAAGCCTACTTCTGGTGGCAGGTAGCGGGTGGCCTGCCGCTGCTGGCGGTGGAGCTGGCCGCGCCCGAAGAGCGTGCTTTGCGCCACCAAATTCACGACAGTTTTGAGCAGTTGGTGCGCGGCGCAGAGCCTGTCTCAGAGGCCGCGCGACTGGATCGCCAGGCGATTGATGCCATCTTGTGGTACGGTATCGCCTGGCTGGAAGACCTGATTCGTCTCGGTTTATCCGGTGAAGCGGCAGTGCTGCACAATCCTGATCTTGAGCCGCTTTATCGTCAGGCGGTCAAAAATGGCCGGGTGCAGGATTGGTTTCGCCTGCTGGATTATGCCCGTGAACAGCGGCGTCTGTTGGCGGTGGGAGCTAACCCAAATCCCCAGTTGGTGCTTGAGGCGTGGTTGGTTCGCTGGGCGGCTCTGCTGCGCTCCTAGCGGAATGTGTTCTCCCTATTTCACAGTAATCTAGCGAGGTTGTTATGGCAGCCCAAAAAGCGCTCTCTCTTAACATTCCCGATGTGCCGACACTGCTCTCCGCTTATATGCCATTTCTGGACCGTGGGGGGATTTTTGTGCCCACTCAGACTCCCTATGCACTGGGTCAGCAGGTATTTTTACTGCTGACGCTGCCGGGTGAAAGCGAACGTCTTTCAATCACCGGCCACGTGGTATGGGTCTCGCCCGAGGGTGTCAGCGGCCGCCGCATTCCTGGTATTGGTCTACATTTCAGCCAGCAAGATTATCCTGTGCGTGACCGCATTGAGACGCTGCTTGCCGGACAGTTGGATAAGGCAGCCCCGTCGTTCACGCTCTGATTAAACCGTCGTTGATACCTTTAAAGTAAGCACCATGGTGTTAACGCCCTATCCGTTGTCGAGACCTGCATGTTTGTTGATTCGCACTGTCACCTAGACCGTTTATCTGACCAGACTCACGGGGGCGACCTCGCTGCCACGCTGGAGGCTGCGCGCGCGGCCCACGTTAGCCAATTTCTTGCGGTCGCCGTTACCTTGGAGGAGTTGCCGCAACTCGCAGCCATTGCTCGTGCGCATCACGATGTGGCGATCTCTGCTGGTTTGCATCCTTTGCATCACAGTGAGAGCGAGCCCAGCGTTGAGGATATAAAAGAAGCTGCCGAGCAGTATGGTGCGGTAGCCATCGGCGAAACCGGGCTGGATTATCACTACCGCGACAGCGTGCCGGTAGACGTACAGCACGAGCGTTTCAAGCGTCATTTGATCGCTGCGCGTGAGTTAGAACTACCAGTGATTGTGCATACCCGTGAAGCAAAAGAAGAAACCCTGGCGTTGCTGCGTGAATATAGCGACCCTCGCGTGGGCGGTGTATTACACTGTTTTACTGAAGACTTGGCGATGGCCCGTGAAGCCGTAAGGCTGGGCTTTTACATTTCGTTATCGGGGATTATCACCTTTCGTAACGCTGCACCGCTGCGCGAGCTAGCCCGCCAGCTGCCGCTGGATCGCCTGCTAATCGAAACCGATAGCCCCTATCTTGCTCCTGTTCCTTATCGCGGCAAGCCCAACGAGCCGGCCTGGGTAGTGGAAGTGGCGGAGTGCATCGCTAACGAGCGGGGGATCAGTGTTGATGAGGTCGCCATGCAGACCACCGCCAACTTTTATCAGCTCTTTCGTGCCGCCGCGCCTGATGCTCCGCACCATGTCAAAGAGGCGTTAGAGCAGTCTGGGCTTCTATAGCCGTGTGAGTTGAATGCGCTTAAGCAAGGAGGGCGAGATGAATATCGATAGATTGCTGCTGCAGCGTGACGAAGTGGGAGGCACTATTCCTCCCCTTGACCAATGGCAGCCTCCGCTCTCTGGAGACATGAACCTGCGTATTCACGCCGATGGCAGTTGGTGGCACGAAGGACAGACCTTTGCCCGTCCCAAGGTGGCGCGTTTATTGGCCACGCTGCTACGTCTTGACGAAGATGGTTACTGCTTAGTCACGCCGGTAGAGCGTTGGCGGATAGAGGTGGAAGACCTACCGCTGGTCGCGGTAGAGGCCGACTTTCACGACGATGCCTGGTGGTTCACCACCCAGTTTGACGATGTCGTTCGCTTGGATGCCGAGCACCCGCTTTCCGTCACTTTAACGCCTCAAGGCGAGTCAGTTCCGCAACTGCCGGTACGTTTTGGGCTGGCCGCCAGGCTGCACCGTAATGTGTATTACCAGCTTGTTGACGCAGCAGAAGCCCGTGAAAACGACGATGGCACTACTGAGATTGGGTTAATGAGTGCTGGTCAGTGGTTTGCGCTCGGTCAGCTTGACGATGAAGCATCAGGCGAGGCGCCGTGAAGTTAACCGCTGAACAGCAGGCCGTTGTGAATCATACCGCCGGTCATGCGCGGGTGGCGGCCGTCGCAGGCGCAGGTAAAACCACTACCATGGCCGCTCGGGTGCTACACCTGTTGGCCCGTGGTGTGCCGCAAAAGCGCATTCTGGTGTTGATGTTTAACCGTTCCGCCAAGGATGATTTTCAGCGCCGTTTAGCGTCAATGGCGCCTGCCGGGCAGGCGCTGCCGGATGTGCGCACGTTTCACTCGCTGGGCCACCGCTTAACCCAAAGCCTATGTCGCTGGGGGGCGCTTGCGCCTCGTCAGCTATTATCCGCCGATTGGCAATTAGAGAGGCTGCTTCGTCAAGCGAGCCTTAATGTGCTGCGCGACGCAGTTGAGCGCCGTGATGCTGCGCTAGAAGGAGATCGGCTTGAAACCTTGGCCCACTTCTGCGGCTTGGTTAAAGCAGAGATGATTACCCCTGAATCGCTCTATGAACGACTCAATGTTGACCCGGATACCGACTATTTTCCGGCCGCTTTTGCCGAGGCGGAGCGGCTACTAGAGTCGGAAGGGGTGATGACCTACGCTGATTTACTTTATCGCCCTTTGCAGGCATTAGAGGAGGATAGCGCCCTGCGTGGTCGCGTCGAGGGGTTTCTGGATCATGTCATTATTGACGAGTATCAAGATATTAATGCCGCTCAGCAGCGCCTTTTATCCGTGCTGGTGGGCAGCCGTGCCGAGGTAATGGCGGTCGGCGATGCTAACCAATGCATCTATGAGTGGCGTGGCGCCAAACCTGATACGATGCTGCAAAATTTTACCGCCACCTTTGGCGAGGCCACCGACTACCCGCTATCTACCACGTTCCGTCATGGCCATGCCTTGGCGCTTACCGCTAATCATGCCATTGCCGCCAATCAGCGCCGCCCCAATCAGCTGTGTCTGGCCGCGCCCAATAATCCTGAGACGCGCGTCTCGGTCGGGCAGGGCAGTCGGCTGTTACTGGATGCCTTGATGGATTGGCAGGCCCAAGGGCGTGCGTTTAACGAGGCCAGTTTGCTGGTGCGTAGTTGGGCGCTTTCAGTACCTTTCCAGCTGGCGCTTTTGCAGGCGGGAATCCCGTTTCGGCTTCAGCGCGAGGATCGTTTTGTCTTTCGTCTGCCGTTGGTACAGGCACTCGCTGGGTACTTGAAGCTGTCGCGTCGTCCCGATCTGCTGCGCGATCCGCAGCAACTATTACTGCTGCTTTCCCAGCCAACTCCCTTCGTTGCCCGTGAGCGGCTTCAGCGTTTGGCACACCAACTGGCGACTACTCAGCAGTGGCCTGAGCGACATGACCCCATGTTAACGGCGTTAAAGCCGATCCAGCGGCGCACCCTGAAAAAGCGCTGGCTGCTGCTTTGTGAGCTACCACAGCTGAGTGCATGGCCACCCGCTAAGTTGCTACGCCACGTGGTGGATAGTATTGATGCAGAAAAAACGCTTAAGCGTGCGGCAGCGCGGCGGGATAAAGGCGAAGAGGATGTGCGCTTACTCGACGTATTGATCGAACAAGCGCAAAGCGTGCAAGACCCAGACGCTTTTATCGAGTTACTTGAGCGCCCGGTAGAAAACCAAGCGGGCGGCGTGCTGATTAGTACTGTACACGGGGCAAAAGGGCTTGAGTGGCCACTAGTGGCCGTTGCGGGTGTGAATGAGGAAGATTTCCCCCACTATAGCCGCGATAACCCACTCAGCGACGAACGCCTTGAAGAGGAGCGGCGGCTGTTCTACGTGGCCATCACTCGCGCCCAAGAGCAATTGCTAGTTCTTCATGACGGGGGTGTGCACCGGCCTAGTCGATTTATTGCCGAAAGTGCTTGGCAAGACAGTATGCGTGTAGCCTCCTGCTTGGCGAGTGCCAGCGCACCTGCCGCTTCGCTCCAGGTGGCGTCGGTCAGTCTGGTTGAGCGCTATCTGGCGCGGCTTGGTCGTGACGATATCGTCCTGGCAGCACCCCAGGTCGAAGAGGCCAAGGCCGGCTACTCGGGAGATATCCATTTTTACCCTGGGCAACGGCTTCATCATGCGGTGTTTGGCGAGGGGGAAGTTGCAGCGGTAGAAGGAAGTGCCAGCGACCCGGTCATTGATGTGCGCTTTGATCAGGCAGGAAGAAGGCGGCTCATTGCTCGCCGTGCGCCAATTCAAGTGTTGGAAAGCCAGCAAAGCGCGACACTTTCATAGCCTAAGAAAGAAACGTCACGGCCCGTTATCGCTTGCCGTGACGTTCATACCGTCGCTGCTGGTGTTGATTCAATTACATATTGGGGTAGTTAGGCCCGCCGCCGCCCTCGGGCGCCACCCAGGTAATATTCTGAGCTGGGTCTTTAATATCACAGGTTTTGCAGTGTACGCAGTTCTGGAAGTTAATCTGAAAACGCGGCTTTCCTTCGCTATCTTCAACCACTTCGTACACACCGGCTGGGCAGTAGCGCTGTGCCGGTTCTGCATATTTAGGCAGGTTCTCACGGATCGGTAGCTCCGGATCCTCCAGGCGTAAATGGCACGGCTGGTTTTCTTCATGATTGGTATTCGACAGAAACACTGATGACGGTTTGTCGAAGGAAAGCTTTCCATCCGGCTTGGGATAGTTAATCTTTTCAAACTCGTCCGCAGGCTTCAAGGCGCCGTGATCGGTAGTGGTGTCATGCACGTTGGGTAACTTGTTGCCCAGCAGCTGGTGGGCAAAGTTATACGCGCCGCCACCGATGGTGCCATATTTATGGATAGCCGGGCCGAAGCTGGCGCTCTCTTTAAGCTCTTGATACGCCCAGCTGGCTTCCCACTTCTGAGTAAAACTCGTCAGTTCCTGAGCGCCCTCATCACCGCCTTTAATTGCCTCAAACACGCTCTCGGCAGCCACTAAGCCCGACTTCATGGCGGTGTGTAAGCCCTTAATTTTGGAAAAGTTGAGCGTGCCCGCATCACAGCCGACCAGCAGGCCTCCGGGGAAAGTCATTTTTGGCAGACAGTTAAAGCCACCTTTGGTAATGGCCCGGGCGCCGTAAGCAACGCGTTTGCCTTCCTTAAGGTATTGGCTAATAGCCGGATGATGTTTCATACGCTGAAATTCATCAAACGGTGAAAGCCATGGGTTTTGGTAGCCAAGATCCATAATCAGGCCTACCACCACCTGCTGATTTTCCGCATGGTACAAAAACCACCCGCCGTGGGTGTTGTTATCTAAAGGCCAGCCTGAGCCGTGAACTACTAGGCCAGGTTCATGTTGCTCGGCAGGTACATCCCACAGCTCTTTGAGGCCAATACCGTAGTGCTGGGGGTCGCGACCCGCATCCAGCGAGAAGTCTTTAATTAAGCGCTTCCCAATATGGCCGCGCGAGCCCTCAGCAAATAGTGTGTATTTGGCGCGCAGTTCCATACCCGGCATGTAGCCATCTTTGGGTGTACCATCAGCGGCGACGCCCATATCACCAATCAGAATGCCGCGCACAGCATTATCTTCAATGATAACGTCCTGGGCGGCAAAGCCTGGAAAGATTTCAACGCCGAGCGCTTCTGCCTGCTCGGCCAGCCAGCGGCAGAGGTTACCGGCACTGATCACGTAACGTTGCTGATCGCCACCGGTGTTATGCATACTTTTCGGCACAAGTGCGTTAGGCACTTTTTGCGCTTTCTCGGCGTCCTTAAGCAAAACAACGTCATCGCGAATGGCGGGCGTATTGAGCGGCGCGCCGCGTTCTTTCCAGTCTGGAAAGAGTTCAGTCAGTGCGCGGGGCTCAAAAACCGCTCCTGACAAAATATGAGCGCCAACTTCTGAGCCTTTCTCAACCACACAGACCGTTAATTCTTGCTCCGCCTCGTTAGCTTGCTGCATGAGTCGGCAGGCGGCGGAAAGCCCGGATGGGCCAGCGCCGACAATGACGACATCAAAGTCCATTACATCGCGTTCAACAGTTTCCACCCGGCTTCTCCTTATTCTCTTTAAAGCGCCAATATCTGTAAAAGCTAGTGAAGGCCTACTTATGGGTACTAGCTTATAAACAGATGGCCTTAATTTAAAACGGTCGTTTGCTTCTGGTTATGCCCCATGATAGGCATAATACCTGTGTCAGGTCACGCCTACGATGGTGCAAACAGCATTTCTTGGTTGTATGTGTTGCTAGCGATAGTTCAGTGCTAAGACCAAGGCATTAGCTAGCAAGTATTGTCACTAACTGGCAGGCTATGGCAAATTGATAGGGTTTTTCAATCATGTACCTATCAAACGCTTGAATGAATTTGACGGCACTGCCATTTTTGGCAGTGCTCGGGCAAGATGTTTTGCTAATAACGTATGCAGTAACTCTATTACTAGTCGCTATTTAATAAGGGGTGCTCGCGAAGCGGGTGCCATCCCAGGTTAACGGCTTTTATTACAAGCCAAGCGAGGAACCTATGAAAGTACTCGTCGCGGTGAAACGCGTCATCGACTACAACGTCAAAATCCGCGTGAAAGCGGACCACTCCGATGTGGACTTGACCAACGTCAAAATGGCCATGAACCCTTTCTGCGAAATTGCCGTGGAAGAAGCCGTGCGCCTGAAAGAGAAGGGCGTGGCGACCGAAGTCGTCGCCGTCACGGTAGGGCCCAAAGCCGCCCAAGAGCAGCTGCGCACCGCGCTGGCGCTGGGCGCAGACCGTGCCATTCATATTGAAACCGACGAGCGTGTCGAATCACTCGCGGTCGCCAAACTGCTAGCCAAAGTGGTGGACGAAGAGCAGCCCGGCCTGGTGATCCTCGGCAAGCAAGCCATCGACACCGATAACAACCAGACCGGCCAGATGCTCGCCGCGCTGACGGGCCTGCCGCAAGGCACTTTCGCCTCGGAAGTCGCGGTGGACGGGGACAAGGTTAACGTCACCCGTGAAATCGACGGCGGCCTGCAAACCATCGCTCTCACGCTCCCGGCGATTGTCACCACCGACCTGCGCCTGAACGAGCCGCGCTACGCCAAGCTGCCGGACATCATGAAGGCCAAGAAAAAGCCGCTGGATGTAAAAACTCCTGCCGACTACGGCGTGGAAGTGGCCTCTAAGGTGAGCCTGCTCAAGGTGGAATCCCCTGCCGAGCGCAAAGGCGGTGTCAAAGTGGCCTCGGTCGACGAGCTGATCGACAAACTGAAAAACGAAGCCAAAGTTCTTTAAGGTCGGTTCTTGACTCTCCGTACTTTGAGATAAACGCTTTGAAAGGAGCTGATGCTATGAGCATTTTGGTACTTGCCGACCTACATGAAGGCCAACTGGCTGGCGCCACCGCCCACGTAGTAGCGGCCGCCCAGGCCATTGGTGGCGATATTGATATTTTGGTCGCCGGTGAAGGCGTTCAAGCGGCAGCAGACGCTGCGGCGAAACTCGACGGCGTTAATAAAGTACGCGTGGCGGACAACGCTGTTTACGCCCACCAGCTTGCCGAGCCCATGGGCGCGCTGCTGGTAGAACTGGCCGATGGCTACAGCCACGTACTGGCCAGCGCTTCTACCACCGGCAAGAACGTCCTGCCGCGCCTAGCCGCGCTAAAAGACGTCAGCCAGCTATCGGATGTGCTGGGTGTCGAGAGTGCCGATACCTTCCTGCGTCCGATTTACGCCGGTAACGCCATTGCAACGGTGAAAAGCGATGATGCGCTGAAAGTGATCACCATTCGTACCACCGGCTTTGATGCCGTCGGTGAAAGCGGCAGCGCCACGATTGAAGCGGTGGATTTTGTCGCCGAAAACAGCCAATCCAGCTTCGTCAAAGAAGAGTTGGCCCAGAGCGACCGTCCAGAACTAGGCGGCGCCAAGGTGGTGATCTCCGGTGGTCGCGGCATGGGCAACGGCGAGAACTTTAAGCTGCTGGATGGCATTGCTGACAAGCTGGGCGCCGCTATTGGTGCTTCCCGCGCGGCGGTCGACGCTGGCTTTGTGCCCAACGACATGCAGGTCGGTCAGACCGGCAAAATCGTCGCGCCGGACCTGTATATTGCCGTGGGTATCTCGGGTGCCATTCAGCACTTGGCGGGCATGAAAGACTCCAAAGTCATCGTCGCCATCAATAAGGACGACGAAGCGCCGATCTTCCAGGTGGCCGACTATGGCTTGGTGGGAGATCTGTTCGAGATCCTGCCGGAGCTTGAGAGCAAGCTGTAAGCATTTGAATGATCTATAAACATTGAGCCGACTTCGCCAGAAGTCGGCTTTTTTGTGATGGGTACATTAGGTAAACTGCCAATAGTTGACTAAAGTACTGGGGCAAAAGGTAAGAAAATCCACCCCGGTGGTTGAAAAAGCTGCGGGCTGACCGCACATAGGTAAGTGAAAGCAACGAAAGCCACTCAAGGAGATGATGATATGGCACATACACTACCCGAATTGCCGTACGCATATGACGCTCTCGAACCAAACATTGATGCAATGACGATGGAAATTCACCACTCTCGTCACCATCAAACTTACATCAACAACCTGAATGCCGCGCTTGAAGGCACAGGTCTTGAAGATGTACCTGTCGAAGAACTGGTCGCTAATCTGGATCGTGTTCCGGAAGCCAAGCGTCAAGCCGTTATCAATAACGGTGGCGGTCATGCCAACCACTCTATGTTCTGGCAAATGATGTCGCCTAACGGTGGCGGTAATGCTCAAGGTGATGTTGCAAAAGCGATTGATGCCGAGCTCGGCGGCCTTGAAGCTTTTAAAGAAGAATTCAAAAAAGCGGCCGTTGGTCGTTTTGGTAGCGGTTGGGCATGGCTCTCCGTTACACCTGAGAAAAAACTGGTAGTCGAAAATACCCTGAACCAAGACAGCCCGCTGATGCACGGCAATACGCCGCTACTCGGTTTGGATGTTTGGGAGCATGCGTACTACCTGAAGTATCAAAACAAGCGTCCTGACTATATTGCTGCGTTTTTCAACGTGGTCAATTGGGAAGACGTTGAGCGTCGTTACCAGGCTGCGATTAGCTAATACGGCTATGACCCGTTAATGGCGTCAGTTCTGGCGCTGTGAAAAAACCGCCCACTTTTAGTGGGCGGTTTTTTTATTGTCAGGGATAGCCTTGGGTATTAGCTGTCAATATCCTGTGGGTAAAAAATACCACATATGCTTGAATTGATTTTCCAATGGTCTATATATAGTATGCGTTGTGTCTTTTAGTGAGGGCGGGCACTAGATGTGCTCTACCCGAAAAATGCCGCTATGAAAAGGGGGTTACCCATGGAAATTCAGATTTATAGCAAGCCAGCTTGTGTTCAATGCACCGCTACTTACCGTGCGCTCGACAAGCAGGGGCTCGATTACACCGTTATCGATATTACCGCAGAGTCCGGTGCCCAAGAAGAAGTAGAAGCGCTGGGCTATCGGCAGCTTCCCGTCGTAGTCGTCGGCGAAGATCACTGGTCGGGTTTCCGTCCGGATCGTATTCAAGCCCTGGCGTAAGCCGACAACATGCTGGCAAGTTGCTCACACACACCGATGGCCGGCAATTTGGTGTACTTCTCTACTAAATCAGGTAACACCCATCGTTTTGTAGAAAAGCTTGGTTTTGTCGCCACGCGGCTGCCGCTAAATCGAGATGAGCCTGCGCTACGTGTTTCCCAGCCTTATATTTTAGTTACCCCTACGTATGGTGGGGGAAGTTCACAGGGTGCCGTACCCAAGCAGGTCATTCATTTTCTCAACGACACGCATAACCGGAACCTCCTGCGGGGAGTCATTGCTGCGGGAAACACCAATTTTGGCGAAGCATATGGTCTTGCTGGCCGCATCATTGCGAAAAAATGCCACGTACCGCTGCTGTATCGATTTGAATTATTTGGCACTGACGATGACGTGGTCAACGTGCGCAAAGGAGTAGAAGAGTTTTGGAAACGACTAACGTAGCTACCCAGAATGTGTCAGAAACAAAACGGCCTGCGGCGGCTCCTGAGGCGCGTACGCTGGATTACCATGCCCTCAATGCCATGCTTAATCTATACGGGGCCAACGGCGAATTACAGCTGGATAAAGATCGCGAAGCGGCACGCCAGTACTTTTTACAGCACGTTAACCAGAACACGGTGTTCTTCCACTCGCTAGAAGAGAAGCTCGATTACCTCGTGGAAGAGCAGTACTACGAAGCGGAAATGCTGGGCCAGTACAGCTTTGCCTTTATCAAAGCGTTGTTCGAGCAGGCCTATGCGTATAAATTTCGCTTCCCAAGCTTTTTGGGCGCCTTCAAGTACTACACCAGCTATACGCTGAAGACGTTTGACGGCAAGCGTTATCTAGAGCGCTATGAAGACCGTGTCTGCATGGTCGCGCTGACCTTGGCCCGGGGCGATGAAACGCTGGCCAAGTCACTGGTCGATGAAATCATCTCCGGCCGTTTTCAGCCCGCGACACCCACTTTCTTGAACTGCGGCAAACAGCAGCGCGGCGAACTGGTGTCATGCTTCCTGCTACGCATCGAAGACAATATGGAGTCGATCGGTCGCTCCATTAACTCGGCGCTGCAGCTTTCCAAGCGGGGCGGTGGCGTTGCCTTCCTGCTCTCCAATATTCGTGAGTCTGGTGCGCCCATCAAGCGCATTGAGAACCAGTCATCGGGCATTATCCCGATCATGAAGCTGCTGGAAGACGCGTTCTCCTACGCGAACCAACTGGGCGCACGTCAGGGCGCGGGAGCGGTCTACCTGAATGCTCACCACCCGGACATCCTGCGCTTTCTCGACACCAAGCGGGAAAATGCCGACGAGAAAATTCGTATCAAAACGCTCTCCTTGGGCGTGACGATTCCGGATATTACCTTTGAACTCGCCAAGCGCAACGACGACATGTACCTGTTCTCGCCCTACGATGTGGAGCGGGTTTACGGTGTTCCGTTTGGTGATATCAGCGTTACCGAGAAATACCAGGAGATGGTCGCAGATGCGCGTATTCGCAAGCACAAGATCAATGCACGCGCCTTCTTCCAAACGTTGGCAGAGCTGCAGTTTGAGTCGGGTTACCCGTATATCATGTTTGAAGATACGGTAAACCGCGCCAACCCGATTGCTGGCCGTATCAATATGAGCAACCTGTGCTCGGAAATCCTCCAGGTCAACACACCGACTGAGTATGACGATGACCTCGGTTATCGCCATATCGGCCAGGATATCTCCTGTAACCTGGGCTCTATGAACATTGCCAAGGTGATGGACGCAGGGGATATCGGTACCAGCGTTGAAATTGCCATCCGCGGTCTTACCGCTGTTTCGGAAATGAGCAACCTGCGCAGTGTGCCTTCTATTGCCGAAGGCAATGCCCAGTCGCGGGCGATTGGCCTTGGCCAGATGAACCTACACGGCTATCTGGCGCGTGAGCACATCTACTACGGCTCCGATGAGGGGTTGGACTTTACCAATCTCTACTTCTACTGCGTGGCGTTCCACGCCATACGTGCGTCCAACCGGTTAGCGATTGAGCACAAGGATACGTTTGCAGATTTTGCCAACTCCACCTACGCCTCGGGAACCTTCTTCGATAAGTACACTGACCAGGCGTGGCTGCCCCGTACCGACAAAGTACGTGAGCTGTTCGAGCGTAGCGGTATTGCGTTGCCGACCCAAGATGATTGGCAGGAACTGAAAGCGTCGGTCATGGCCCACGGTTTATACAACCGTAACCTGCAGGCGGTACCGCCCACCGGCTCAATCTCTTACATCAATAACTCCACCTCCAGTATTCACCCGGTGGCGGCGAGAATCGAGATTCGTAAAGAGGGCAAGCTAGGCCGTGTTTATTACCCGGCACCGTTCCTGGATGAAGCCAATTTTGACTACTTCCAGGACGCCTACGAAATCGGCCCGGAAAAGATCATCGATACCTACGCGGAAGCCTCGCAGCACGTCGACCAAGGGCTATCGCTAACACTGTTCTTCCCAGATACCGCTAGCACGCGCGATATCAATAAAGCGCAGATTTACGCCTGGAAAAAAGGCATCAAAACGCTTTACTACATTCGCCTGCGTCAAAGTGCTTTGGAAGGCACCGAGGTAGAAGGCTGCGTTTCTTGCACGCTGTAATCAGCAAGCGCTTTGTATCTGTTATTGAATGCCCGGTGTTGATCGCCGGGCATTGAACGCTACGTTTTGAGAGCAATGCCATGAACACCATGCAACGTTTATCGCGAGTTGATGCGATTAACTGGAATCGACTCCAGGATGATAAAGACCTGGAAGTGTGGAACCGTCTGACCAGTAATTTTTGGCTACCCGAAAAGGTGCCCTTGTCTAATGATATTCAGTCCTGGAACACTCTGACTGAAAAAGAAAAGCAGCTGACGATCCGCGTATTCACCGGCCTCACACTGCTGGACACCATCCAAAGCAGCGTGGGTGCACCGGTATTAATGGAGGATGCCCGCACTCCCCACGAAGAGGCGGTTTACACCAACATCGCCTTCATGGAATCAGTGCACGCACGCTCCTACAGCTCAATTTTCTCGACGCTCTGTACCACCCGTGATGTGGACGATGCCTTTCGCTGGAGTGAAGAGAACCCTACGCTGCAGGCGAAATCTCAGCTGATATTAGAGCGTTACCGCTCGGATGATCCACTAATGCGCAAAGTCGCCAGCGTGTTTCTTGAGTCATTTCTGTTCTACTCCGGCTTCTACCTGCCAATGTACTGGTCAAGCCATGCCAAGTTGACTAACACCGCCGACCTGATTCGCTTGATCATTCGTGACGAAGCAGTGCACGGCTACTATATTGGCTACAAGTTCCAACAGGCACTCGCGGAAGCGACGCCAGCGCGGCAGCAAGAAGTCAAAGATTACGCCTACGAGCTGCTACTGGAACTTTACGACAACGAAGTGCGCTACACCGAATCGCTGTATGACGAAGTTGGCCTAAGTGAAGACGTGAAGAAATTCCTTCACTACAACGCCAATAAAGCGCTGATGAACCTTGGCTATGAGCCACTTTTCCCCAGCAGCGTCACCGATGTGGATCCGACTATCATGGCGGCGCTTTCACCCAACGCCGACGAGAACCATGATTTCTTCTCCGGTTCCGGCTCTTCCTACGTGATCGGCAAAGCCGTCGCCACCGAAGACGACGACTGGGCGTTTTAATAGGGTTAGGTATTAATGGTTTAGGGTGGAGAACGAAGGAGAGGGGTATGACAGGGAATGTTGGTAGTGTACTGAAAATTGCCGCTGCCGTGGTGAGTGACCCAGATGGGCGCTTGCTATTGGTACGTAAGCACAATACGTCTTTCTATATGCAGCCAGGCGGCAAAATCGATGCCGGTGAGAGCGCGCTAGAGGCGTTGTGCCGCGAGCTGCAAGAGGAGCTTGGCTTGCATGTTAGGGAGGATGAGCTGATGCCGCTCGGAATGTATTCCGTGCCAGCGGCTAATGAGCCGGGCGTGATGCTTGAAGCGCATCTGTTTGGCCTTGTTATTGACGAGCCTGTCGAGGCGGCCGCTGAAATTGCCGAAGCAAAATGGGTGACCCGTGAAGCGGCTTGGCAGCTTCCTCTAGCGCCGCTGACGAAAGAGTATGTAGCAGTAAAGCACACATAGTGATGTTTGTGATGAAAGGGCGCTGATAGGCGCCTTTTTTATGCGCTTGACCCGTCCTGAATAGAGTTGACACGTTCCCGTCCTTATTTTGGGAGAGCGTGATGAGTCAACGAGTTAAGCGCACACAGAAAGACTATACTCTGGCCTTTAAACAGGCCGTGGTAGAGCAAGTGGAACGTGGAGAGATGACCTATAAACAGGCGCAGAGTCGTTACGGTATTCAAGGTCGCACGACGGTATTAAAGTGGTTACGTCGATATGGCCATCAGGACTGGAGTCCCGGTGCCACACAGCGCTTTAGAAGGAGTCCCGACATGCCCCGACCACTTACCCCTGAACAACGGATCAAAGAGCTTGAAGAAAAGTTGCGGCTTGCTGAGCAAAAGGCTCAGTTCTTCGAAGCTGTTGTGGAGGTGATGGAGAAGGATTACGGGGTGTCCGTAAAAAAGCAGCCAGGCAAGTCCTCACGCAAAAACGTGTTGCCGGATTAACCATCAGCAGGGTATGCCACCTTCTCGGCATCAGCCGCCAGGCTTGGTATCAGGCTAAAAAAGCGCAGCAGTCGCGAGAAGCCCGGGAGCAGCGGATCGTCGATTTTGTTCGAGACATACGACTTACCCAGCCCCGACTAGGCACCCGCAAGCTGCATCACTTGCTGCACCGCCAAACAGATCAAGAGCTGCACGTGGGACGAGATCAGCTCTTTCAGGTCCTTCGTGCGCGGCGTCTGCTGGTGCCCATACGCCGAGCTTATCATAAGACGACGCACAGCCATCATCGCTTCCGGCGACATCCGAACCTGCTCAAGCCAGGCCCCGAGCAGGTGGTTGCCTGCCGCCCTAATCAGGTCTGGGTCGCTGACATTACCTATCTACCGACGCGTCACGGGATGAGCTATTTAAGTCTGGTCACCGATGCTTACTCCCGCAAAATCGTCGGTCATCACGTCCATGAGAGCTTACGTAGCCAGGACGTAGAGCAAGCGTTACGCAACGCTCTACGCCAACGGTTAGGAAGCGAGCCGTTAATCCACCACTCGGATCGAGGCATCCAATACTGCTGTGACAGCTATCAGAAGATACATCACCAGTACGGTATCCAGTGCTCAATGACAGACGGTTATGACTGTTATCAAAACGCTCTCGCAGAACGTGTAAACGGGATATTGAAGACTGAATTTCTCTTGGTTCAGCCAGGAGATGTTTGTCAGGCGCGTACGATGGTGAATGAGTCCGTCGAGATTTATAACAGTCAGCGGCCACACCTAGCGCTGAAATACAAAACGCCCAATGCAGTGCACTGGGCGTTTGAGATGAAATAAGTGTCAATCTATTTTAGGACTAGACAGCTCGATGAGAGATAACGCCTGATTGTTAATGATAAATATTGTCATTTATTATATTAGTGGTAGGCTAGACGCGTAAAAGTTAAACGCAAATCGTTCTAATACCTAATTAGTTTTTAGCCGGGCGGTGACAGCCGCTGGCTACTCAGTGACGGAGAGTCGACGTGCTGAACAGGCCTTTTTTTGCCTTACGTGGATGGTGGCTAGCAGGGGTGCTGGCCAGTGGCACGCTGCTGGCAAGTGAACAAGCAGTGGCTCAAGCGGCCGAAAGTGTCGAAGCCCAGCAAACCCAAGCAGCGCTTCAGGAGCAGATTGATGCTGCTGATGAGCAGACCCGTGAACAGCTTGAAGAACTGCGCCGTCTGGAGCGTGAAACCCGCCAGCTGAAGGCTGACAACGCCTCACTGACCGGGCGCTTGGCGGAAGAGGCCGAGCGTCAGCAGCGGTTGGCGACGGCGCTGGATACGCTGGAAGAGACCCGCGCAGCGCTGCCCGTGATCGAACAGAATATGGCCGAGCAGCTTAGCAGCTGGATTGAGCGTGACCTGCCGTTTTTACGTGAGGAGCGGTTGGCGCGGGTTGAGCGTCAACCCGATGAGCAGGGTCAAAACACCATTGAACGTATTAATGGACTGCTAGAGGCCTGGCGCGTTGAGCTCGACTATGGGCAGGAGATGGATAGCTGGCGAGGCCGTTTAAGCCAGGATGACCGCGAACGCGAAGTGGATTTCTTGCGCATCGGGCGTATCGGCTTTTATTACCTAACCCCCGATGGCCGTGAGGGCGGTGTTTGGAGCGCTGAGAACGGCGCATGGCAGCCGCTGGATGACGAGTACCTGCGTGAAGTGCGCAGTGGGCTGCGTATGGCGGAAGATCAGCGCGCTCCGGATCTATTAACCTTGCCGCTCTCAATCAGTGCCAATGACCAGCAGGGAGAGCAACCATGAGTCGGCTAACACTTCGTCAATTGGGCTACGCCTGCGTTGTATTGGGGCTGGTAGCGGTAAGTGGCGTATCAATGGCGCAAACCGAAAGCACGACTTCTCTGCGTGAAGCCCGTGAGGCGGCTGAAGAGCGTGACCAGCAGCGGCTAATGAACTTTTTGGATGACCAGCAGGCGCTAGAGTCCGCGCTGGAAGAGGCGCGCGCCGAGCATGAAGATGCCCAGCAGCAGCATGAAGCACTACAGGCGCAGCAGGCAGAGCAAACAGATCAAGCCAGCGAGCTGAGCGAACGCCAGGCAGAGCAGGGCGAAGCGCTTTCGGGTCTGCTAGCCAATCTTGCCCGCCATAGCTCTGAGGTTCGCAATACGCTTGGCGAAGAGAGTCTATTAACCCTGGAAGAGGGTTCACTACCGCCACGTCTGGATGAAGTGGAAGTGCTTGAGCGCCATCAGCTGGAAAACGTGGTGGATCGCTTGGCGACGTTAACCGCGCGCACCGGGCGTGCCGAGCGGCTTTCAATGCCAGTCGCCGATGCTAATGGCGAGGTAGCCGAACGTGAGTTGATGCGGTTGGGAGATTTTGCGGCCTTTACCGAGAACGAGCTTTTAGAGCGCGGTGAAAATGACGGCAACCTTGTGGTATTGCCGCGTACACCTGATGCCATTGGCGGTTTACTAGCGGATTACTACCAGGGTGAAAGCCATGTCTTCGCTGTTGATCCTACTCAGGGCAGCGTGCTGGAAGCCCTGGCCCAGCAGCCCAGTCTGTGGGAGCGATTCCAGCAAGGCGGTTATGTCGGCTATGTGGTCGTTGCATTAGGTATTTTAGGCCTGATCATTGGGTTAGGGCAGTACCTCTATTTAGTGCTCGTTAGCTTGCGTGTTAATCGACAGCGTCAGTCGCTCAGCCAGTTAAAACCTAACAACCCACTGGGACGTGTATTGTTGCGTTTTGAAGGTATGGACAAACACCAGACCCCTGAAGCGTTGGAAGCACGTTTGGATGAGGCGGTGCTGGCTGAGCTACCAAAGCTGGAGCGCAGCCAATCAATGGTCAAGTTGCTGGCCGCGATTGCGCCGTTGCTTGGGTTGTTGGGTACGGTCACCGGCATGATCGTAACTTTCCAGGCGATTACCGTGTTTGGCACCGGCGACCCGCAACTGATGGCGGGCGGTATTAGCCAAGCACTGGTAACCACTGTACTCGGTTTGATTACCGCCGTGCCGCTGCTGTTCGTGCAGACAGCCCTGTCGGGTCGTAGCCGCTATTTAACCCATGTGATTGAAGGGCAGGCGAGCGCGACATTAGCTGATCATCTCGAATCTCACACGCCCGCGGTGAACTGATATGTCCACTCTTCCTCTCTGGCTCGAACCCGTTGAGCGCTTAGTGGAAGCGGGTGGCGCGGTATTGGTCGTGCTGGCAGTGGTGGCTGTGCTGGTATTTGCCATGGCCATGGAGCGCTGGTGGTACTACCGAATTACCTGGCGTACCGCGCGGCGTCAGTTATTGCGTCGTTGGGCAGCGCGCAGCGACCACACCAGTTGGAGCGCCCGTACGCTACGTCATGTGTGGGCGGAGGCGCTGGTCGCTAGACTGCGTAAGCCCTTGCCATGGCTGAAACTGCTGGTCGCGCTGTGCCCTTTATTGGGCTTGCTAGGCACGGTGACTGGCATGATTAGCGTGTTCGATAGCCTCTCGCTAAGTGAAACCCATCAAGCGCGCGCCATGGCGGACGGTGTCGCCCGAGCGACGCTGCCGACCCTAACCGGTATGGCCATTGCCGTGGTGGGGCTTTTATTTATTAGTCGTTTAGAGCATGTCATTCGTCGTGAAGACCAGCGGCTGCAAGATCGCTTGGCGCGGGCACTGGAGGAAAGTGATGCGTAGACGCCGTTCTATAGAAGCTACTGCAGAGAGTAATGAGGTGAATCTTACCCCCATGCTCGACGTGGTATTTATCATGCTGATTTTCTTTATCGTCACTACTAGCTTTGTTAAAGAGAGTGGCGTGGAGATTGATCGCCCTGAATCCAGCGCCGCGACGCCGCGCCCAGACGCCCAGGTGCTTGTGGCAATTTCCCCAGAAGGCGCCGTATGGGTGGATGGTAGTCCGGTGGATACTCACCGGGTCGGCCAGCAGGTCGCCGATATGCTCAGTGACGATGGCTCGGTGGTTATTCAGGCGGATCGTGAATCCACCACGGGCCTGCTGATCGAGGTAATGGATCGCCTGCGTGAAGCGGGCGTTGAGCAAGTGGCGGTGGCGGCGAGTCGGAGTGGCTCATGATGCGGCACCTGCTGTCGTTATTAGGGGGCGTCGTGCTGGCGGTGGGGCTGTTCTGGCTGCTGGCGCAGTTGGTAGCTCCACCTGAGCGTGAGCCTGAGGAGCTAACCATGAGCATGGCGATGACGATGGTGGAAGCGCCTGAGGTTGCTCCCCAGCACGAGGCACCGCCACCGCAGCCAGTCGAAGCAGCGCCGCAACAAGCGCCGCCGCCCATGCCAGCTCCTGAACCACCGCCAGTGGCTGATAGCACTATTAGCTTGCCGGAAGTAGAGCTGCCGGATGAGCCCGTTGAGCCCGTTGAGATGGATAGCGAGCTCCCTGAGCTAACGGAAGTGGAGCCGGAGCCCCAACCTGAGCCCGCTCCAGAACCCACGCCGGAGCCTCCGCCGCAAGAAGCGCCTACAGAGCCAGCGCCCACTCAGAGCGCTCCTTCAAGCGTGCCGGAAAGTGCGCCTGCGCAGCAAGAAGCGGCACCGGCAGCTGAACCATCCCCCTCTAACGAGCCGATTAGCGTAGGTCAGGCGACCCCCACCAGCCGGGTGAATCCAAGTTACCCCGCGCGCGCTCAGCGGCGTGGCATGGAAGGGTTTGTAGAGGTCGCCTTTATGATCCGGCGTGATGGCAGTGTGGATGCTTCTTCAATACGGATTACCAATGCGCAGCCGCGCCGTGTATTTGACGATGCTGCAAGGGACGCTATTGCGCAGTGGCAATTTGAATCAAGCGATCAGTTGCGCAATGCCACCCAGCGGATCGAGTTTCAGTTGAGGTAGCAATATGAAGCGTCTTTTAATTTTATTGCTAAGTGTCTGGTCGTTTTCAGCGCAGGCGAGTCCCGCATTGCCTGGGGATATTATTGCCGACCTCAACGCGCTGCAGAGCCAATTGCAAGAGGGGGAGCTAAGCAGCGTTGTCGAGCGTGCCACCGCCCAGGCTGAGCGGCTAGCCTCGGGTAATCAATCGGATCAATGGGCTAGTGCGCTCTATCAACAGCTGGCTGCAGGCGCCTTGGCGCGCCAGGATCAGCCTGCTGCGGCAGCGGATCGGCTGGCGATTGCCCGTGGCTTAGACGGTGTCGATAGTGCCCAAGCAGCCCGTTGGCTACGTGAGGAGGCCTCGCTGCGCCGTGCTGCCGACCAGCATGATCAGGTCATTGAGCTACTCAGGGAGTGGTTAACCAATCAGCAGGATATCGATACGACTTGGCAGTTAATCCGCTTGCTGGCGCAACAGGAGCATTGGGAAGAAGCCGCCGACTGGCTTGAGCAGGCGCTTGATGAGACGCCAGAACTCAACGAAGCACAGCAGACGCTGGCGCTTGCTGTGTATCGCAATGCAGGGCAAGGCGATCAGGCGTTGGGCTGGCTGCTAGATGGCTTGAGTGCGCAAAGCGACGCTGCCGATTGGCGCCAAGCCGCCGGGCTTGCCCAGCAGGCTGGTCAGGCAGGGATGGCTGCTGGGCTGTGGGAAACGGCGTGGCAATTAGGCAAATTAACCGAGCAGGAAGATTTTTGGCTGTTGATTCAGCTTCATCTCGCTGGCGGAACCCCCGCTAGAGCAGCAGAGCATCTAGAGCGGGCTCTAAATGAGGGCGATATTGTCCGCGATGAAACCCACCAGCGTTTGCTTGCCAATGCCTGGCGGCAGGCTAAAGACGTTGAGAAGGCTTTGAATGCTTGGCAAGCGTTGGCGCTGCATACGCAGACAGCCGCCGACTGGCGAGCCTATGGTCAGCTCGCTTACGCCTGGGGTGAGGATGAGCAAGCGAAACAAGCCTTTGCCCGCGCCTCGTCGCTAGGTGATAAAGAGGCGGAGCAGTGGCTGGTCAGCTTTAATTAGTCAATTTAACTTAGTAAAAACACGTTTATTCAGTTCCATGAGTCGGCGATAGGGTAGAGCGAGGGTCTTTTTCCAGGGATGGAAAAAGTAGCGCCCATGGATGGGTTTACAGCGCCCTCGCGGCGCCCTAACGCCGCAGGCAGGGAAGGCTAGGTTTTAAGCGCAATATCAAAGTCACTCCAGGTAGGCGCGTGATCAGAGGGGCGTTCCATGCCGCGCAGATCGTAGTCGATACCCGCGCCGGTGGTCTGATCGGCTAACGCCTTGGTGACGAGAATATAGTCAATGCGCAGGCCGCGCTTGGGCTCCTGGTTAAACCCTTTTGAGCGGTAGTCAAACCAGCTAAAGCGGTCATCGGTTTGTGGATAGCTGAGGCGATAGCTGTCGGTAAGCCCCCACGCTTTGACCCCTTCGAGCCATTCGCGCTCAATGGGTTGAAAGCTGGTTTTACCTTCGCGCAGCCAGCGCTTGCGGTTGGCCTCGCCGATGCCAATGTCCTGGTCTTCTGGCGATATATTAAAATCGCCCATGATGGCGAGCCGCTCGTCAGGGCGGTACTGCTCGTTGAGCAGCCGCGCTAGCTGACCATAAAAGCGCTCTTTGTTTGGAAACTTAGTGGGATGGGTGACGTTTTCGCCCTGAGGGAAATAGCCGTTCCATACCGTCACGGCATCCCCATCTTCCGCGAGTAGGCGAACGCCGATCATACGGCACTGGGCATCTTCTTCATCATCGGGGAAGCCATAAAACACTTCTTGAGGTGCCTGACGGCACAGTAGGGCAACCCCGTAGTGGCCTTTTTGGCCGTGATAAAAGACGTGGTAGCCCATGGCTTCCACGTCAGTAATCGGGAACTCGCTATTCTGAACCTTGGTTTCCTGAAGCCCAATCACGTCCGGCTGCTGAGTGTCGATCAACGCCTGTAATTGGTGAAGCCGTGCTCGGATGCCATTAATGTTGAACGAAACCAAACGCATTATGAATCGCTCCCCTTGGGATTGTTGGATTCACTGCCTTTGTCAGGGTGAATGGCAATATCCTGCCCACTCTGCTGGCGAGCGAGTTTTCTCACTGCCTGGAGTTTGCGCTGCTGTTGCTTTTTTGCCACAAAGCGGCGCGATGGAGCCACTTGGTCAGGGTTGTCGTGGCGCCATTTTTTATAATCTTTACGCCGGCCGGTACGAATAGTTACTTTGTCGGCCAGTGAACGAGTTTTTTTCTTACGCGTCATGTCGCGCTCCTTACGTCGATTTGACGGCTATTCTAACAGGCCTTGGGACTCCTTCGACAGCAGGACGCGCTCTTATCGCCAAGCCCTGGTACAATGCGCACGTCAAGAAGCCAACTTCCACAGCAATGGACAGATAGACAGCCTATGAGCGAGTCGGAACAGACCACAGCCCCGGCCCAGAATCGCAAGCCAAAACGCCGCCGTCGTAAACCGCGTCGTCGCCAGTCGAACTGGGATCTTCGTCAGTTTCAGGTGCCCGCCGTGGCCGGCAAGTGGCGCTTTCATGACTTTGATCTGCCGCTGCCATTAATGCGCGCTATTCACGCCCAAGGGTTTGAATACTGCACACCTATTCAAGCCGAGGCCCTGCGCCAAACGCTATTAGGTGGCGATATTGTCGGCAAGGCGCAAACGGGAACCGGTAAAACCGCGGCCTTTTTGATCTCTGTGATGGCCTACTTCCTGGAAGAGCCAGCACCCAATGGTCAAAAGCCAGGTGCACCGCGCGCCTTGATTATTGCGCCTACTCGCGAGCTGGCGCTGCAGATCGAAAAAGATGCTAAAGCGTTAGCACGATTTACCCAGCTCAATGTGGCGAGTGTGGTCGGCGGTATGGACTACCAGAAGCAGCGTGAAAGTCTGGGCAGCAAGATCGATATTCTAGTAGCAACGCCAGGGCGCCTGCTGGATTTCCATCAGAAGCGTGATATCGACCTTAATGAGGTTGAAGTATTGGTGTTAGATGAAGCCGACCGCATGTTGTCGATGGGCTTTATTCCCGACGTGAAGCGGATTATTCGCTACACGCCGAAAAAAGAGGAGCGCCAGACCTTCCTCTTTTCGGCCACCTTTACTGACGACATCTTGAATCTCGCCAGTCAGTGGACGCTTGATCCTGCCCACGTCGAGATCGAAGTGACCGTCGAGAATCAGGCGGATATCGATCAGCGTGTGTATTTGGTGTCTGATGACGATAAGCAGCGCTTGTTGGTTAATCTACTCCAGCAAGAGAGCTTTGAGCGCGTTATGGTCTTTGGTAACCGCCGTGACTTGGTGCGCAAGCTTGACGATCTACTCAAAAAAGCTGGCGTAAGCGTGGCGATGCTGTCGGGTGATGTGCCTCAGGGGCAGCGTATCAAAACGTTGGAAAGCTTCCGCGAAGGCGAAATCCAGGTGTTGGTCGCGACTGACGTTGCTGGACGTGGGATTCACATTGAAGACGTCAGCCACGTTATCAACTACACCCTGCCGGAAGACCCGGAAGACTACGTACACCGTATCGGTCGTACCGGTCGAGCTGGCGCTAAGGGTGTCTCGATTAGCTTCGTTGGCGAAGAGGATGCGTTCTCACTGCCGGAAATCGAGCGCTATATCAACGACAAGCTGCCCTGCGTGCATCCGCCGGAAGGTATGCTCTAAGCCGCATGCTGGATGACGCCCTCAAAAGCGAGATTCAAGACGCTTACCGTCGCGTGGTGGATACCCTTGAGCTAACACCACGCTACGGCCAGCGCATGATGATCGCCGAAATCGCCCGAACCCTCGGTAATATCGAGAGCGACAGCGAAGGTAAGCGCACAAGCGATACCCATGTGTGTGTGCTTGAAGCGGGCACCGGCACTGGAAAAACGCTGGCCTATCTAATCGCCGCCTTGCCCATCGCGAAAGCGCGCGGCAAGCGGCTGATTATTTCCACGGCCACGGTCGCTCTCCAAGAGCAGGTGCTGAATCAGGACTTACCCTCGCTTGCTAGCCACAGCGGCATTCCCTTTCGCTACGCGTTAGCCAAAGGGCGTGGTCGCTATGTGTGCGTGGCACGTCTGGATCAGGCGCTCGAAGGCACTGAACCCAACCCAACGCTCTCTCTGTTTGAGCAGTCGCTGCAAACGCAAAGTAGTGACTTTACGGTCATTGCCAGCGATATGGCGCAAGCTTATGGCCAGGGCGAATGGGAAGGGGATCGTGATAATTGGCCAGAGTCGATAGACGATGCGCACTGGCGAAGACTCACAGTAGATCATCGCCAGTGTACGGGCAGGCGCTGCGGGCACTTTGGTGCCTGCGCGTTTTTCCGTTCCCGTCGTGAGCTTGAGAATGCGGATGTTATCGTCGCCAATCACGACCTTGTGCTGGCTGACTTGGCCTTGGGTGGCGGCGCTATTCTGCCCGACCCGGCGGACTGCATCTTTGTGTTCGACGAAGGCCATCACCTGCCCGAGAAGGCGCTTTCCCATTTTGCTCACCGCTTTGCAGTGCACGGCTGCTTGCGCTGGCTAAAAACGTTGAGAAGCAGTTTGACCGACCTTCACCAGGCGTTGGCTATTCAGCCAACGGTGTCGCGGCTGTTGGTCAGCTTGCCAGAGCTGATTCATAACCTGGAACCCGCACTAGGCGATGTGTTTAGCATGGGTCATCAGTTGGCGGAGCGGCCAAATGGTTTGGCTGATGAAGAGGCCACTCATCAATCGCGTTTTGAAAAGGGCCAAGTGCCCGATGCTCTACGGGAGCAGGCGCAGCAATTGTTGGTGATGTTCGCCTCGCTGTCGCGCTGCTTGGAGAGCATTAGCGACATACTGCGTGAAAGCCTTGATCCTGATAAGCAGACCGGCCTTGATCGTGAGCAGGCGGAAACTTGGCTGCCGCTCGTCGCGTTGCTTCATGGGCGTGCCTTAGAGGCGCATGCGTTGTGGCAGGCGTTTAGCGAGCAGGATATTGCTAACGAGGCGCCCAGCGCTCGCTGGATTACCCTAAGCCGGGTAGCCGGTGAGCCGGAGGTTGAGTTTTCGGCCAGCCCCGTTTCAGCCGCGCATACCCTGGCCAAACATTTATGGGGACGCTGTCACGGGGCGGTGGTCACCTCTGCGACCCTGACGGCCCTGGGTCGCTTTGAGCGCCTGCAAGAGCGGGCAGGCTTGGCGAATCGCTACCGCTATCAGGCGCTGCCGAGCCCCTTTGATTACGCCAATGCCGTGCTGCGCGTGCCTAAAGAGGCCACTGACCCTGGTGACAGAGAAGCCCATGAGCGGGCGATTGTGACTTTTGTATCGCAATTGGCTGATAAAGAGGCGACGTTAGTGCTGTTCTCCTCTCGAGCTCAGTTGCGGGCGGTCGATAAAGCGTTGCCCGCGAGTGTGAAAGAGCGGGTGCTCGCTCAGGATGCACTGCCCAAGCGCGAGTTGATCGAGCGCCATCGGGCGGTGGTAGACAGAGGCGAGGGCAGTATCATTTTTGGCTTGGCGAGCTTTGCCGAGGGCATCGATCTTCCAGGCGACTATTTGACGCACGTGGTGATTACGCGGCTACCTTTTGCGGTGCCTGATGACCCGGTGGGTGCTACGTTAGCGGAGTGGATAGAGAGCCAGGGCGGTAACGCATTTATGCGTATTAGCGTGCCTGATGCGTCTATCAAGCTTGTGCAGGCCTGCGGGCGATTGATTCGTAAGGAGAGTGATCGCGGGACGATCACCTTGCTGGATAAGCGGGTGATTACCCGTCGCTACGGGCAAGCGCTGCTGGACGCACTGCCACCATTTCGGCGCGAAATTAGTCACTAGCGATTATCCAGTGTATTGGGAAGCAATAAAAACCCCGCCGAAGCGGGGTTTTCGACCTACTGGGCGATGCGCTTGGCTAGCGTGTCGGCAAGTTTATCGTTCATGCGGTTGAAGGTTTCCACCGTGGTGTCCCAATCGATGCAAGCATCAGTAATCGAGACGCCATACTGCAGCTGGCTAAGATCCTGTGGCAATTTTTGATTGCCCCAGCCGATGTTGGATTCAACCATCAGGCCTATGATGGAGGTGTTGCCTTCCAGGATTTGGTTGGTAACGTTTTCCAATACTAGCGGCTGTAGCGCTGCGTCCTTGTTGGAGTTGGCGTGGGAGCAGTCGATCATAATGTTGGGCG
Organism: Halomonas sp. NYA30; assembly: GCF_976980765.1. Classification (NCBI taxonomy): domain Bacteria; kingdom Pseudomonadati; phylum Pseudomonadota; class Gammaproteobacteria; order Oceanospirillales; family Halomonadaceae; genus Halomonas; species Halomonas sp. NYA30. Next base: position 1,897,143 of record NZ_OZ334477.1, read on the forward strand.
AGAGTTTGGCTTTCTCGAGCTCTTTCTCTGCCAGGGCAACGCTTACGCTGTCGTAGTTGGGCTTGCCGTTGCCGCCGCGCAAAACCACGTGACCGTAGGCGTTGCCGCGGGTACGAATAATCGCCACCTGACCTGCCTGATTAATGCCCAGGAAGTTGTGCGGGCTGGCCACGGACTGAAGTGCGTTAATCGCCACATCCAGGCTGCCGTCGGTACCGTTTTTAAAGCCGACAGGGCAGGAGAGGCCGGAAGCCATTTCCCGGTGAGTTTGCGACTCGGTCGTGCGGGCGCCAATCGCTGACCAGCTAATGCAGTCTTGCATGTACTGAGGAGAGATGGGATCGAGTGCTTCGGTAGCGAGCGGTAAGCCCATTTCAGCGAGGTCGACCAGCAGTTTTCGAGCGATGTGCAAGCCTTCATCGATCTCAAAAGAGTCGTTGAGGTGCGGGTCGTTGATCAGGCCTTTCCAGCCCACCGTTGTGCGCGGCTTTTCGAAATAGACGCGCATCACTATATACAGGCTGTCGCTGACTTGATCGGCAAGTTTGCGAAGACGGCGGGCATAATCAAGCGCTGCTTCCACGTCGTGGATAGAGCAAGGGCCGACCACTACCAACAGGCGTGGATCGCTGCCATCCAAAATGTTCTGGATGGTTTTACGCCCCTCTATTACGGTGCGCTCTGCTGCATCCGTTAACGGGACGGCATTCTTGAGCGCTTCTGGCGTTGTGAGAACGTCTTGAGCGAGGACGTTAAGGTTATTAACCTGCTGTTCTGACATCTTGCTACCTGTGCTTGCGTAATGGCTGAAAAAGTGAGGGGACGATAAAAGTGGCGTCTACTATCGCTTGCCGGGGAGGTAAAAATCAATTGTTGTGGAACTATAGCAGCATTAAAAGTGTCAGCCGCAGGGTTTTGTGAAAGGAGCTAAGTGCTTGATGCCCTGCACGGAACGCGCAACACTGAGGCTCTGTTTTAACTGGGCCCTGTCTTTAAAATTCGGTACCGTTATAAAATGCAACAACATATACGGGCGATGTATTCGCTCTTTTATTCACTCTATTATTAATCAATGCCCAAGGGACGCTATGCTGCTTGCTGTGAACGCCCACTTGTTAGGGCTAATAGGAATGGGGCTCGGCGCACGCCGTACGAGCTGGAGGAGCGTGTGAATGGGCACTCGGGAAACAGACCAACAGCTTGTGGAACGTGCCCAAAAAGGCGATACGCGCGCTTTCGATTTGCTGGTAAAAAAATACCAGCACAAAATTATCGGCTTGATCGGTCGTTACGTTCATGATCACTCTGAAGTGCAGGATGTTGCTCAGGAGGCATTTATCAAGGCGTATCGCGCCTTGGGCAAGTTTCGCGCCGAAAGCGCGTTTTATACCTGGATGTACCGTATTGCTATCAATACTGCCAAAAATTATTTGGTCTCGCGAGGCAGGCGTCCCCCGGGCAGCGATCTAGATATTGTTGATGCTGAAATTATCGATCAAAGTGGCCGATTGGCCGATTCTGAATCACCGGAAGCGGCCATTGCTAGAGATCAGCTTGAAGCAGCGGTTTACCAAGCTATTGCCAACTTGCCTGATGATCTGCGCACAGCGATTACCTTGCGAGAACTGGATGGTCTTGCTTATGAAGATATCGCTCAGGTAATGCAATGTCCGGTGGGTACCGTTCGTTCACGAATTTTCCGCGCTCGGGAAGCGGTTGATGAGCATATTCGTCCGTTAGTATCGACGGTCAGGAACAGTCGCGATGAATAACGGTCATTAATAAAAGGGCTAGGTGATCGCTTTGAATCGCCATCACAAAAAATGAAGGTTTTACTTTTTTTGTGAACTGTCTGGCACGTTTAGCGTCATAAAGCATGACTATCTTGATGAACACAATGGTTGTATCAATGTACAAAGCGTCATGAGCTTAGCGTTGTAATCTGGTTAGGTAGATAGCCTAAGTAGTGTGTAACGGAGTCTTGGCCTTGGAAGTCGTCGGCGTGATGGTGCTTGTTCTAAGTGGCCGCTATGCCAGTACTTCTTTTAAACAGTGTGAGGGTGTGAAGTATGAGTCAAAACACACGGGAATCACTTTCGGTGTTGATGGATGGCGAAAGTGATGAGCTAGAGCTTCGCCGAGTGTTGAAGGCGCTGCCTAACGATGATGACGCCGCCGATACTTGGCGCCGCTATCATCTTGCACGCAGCATGATGCAACGTGAGCAGGGTGTCGATGTAAGCGTTGATCTTTCTGCTGGCATCATGGCCCGATTGCGTGACGAGCCTGCTCCTATAACGCAAGGTTCAGACCAAGTGGCCCATCGCACTGGAGGGATATCGTTTGCCCGTGGTGCTGGCGTTGCTGCTGCTGTCTCCTTGATGGTTATTACAGGTGTGCAGTTCTTTGGCAGCGATTCGCCGGTTGGTCAAGGTGGCGACATTGCAACGACTGCTTCCAGTACTAATGGGGGGACTCAAGTGCAACCCGTTAGTTTGGCGTCTCAGCCGACAGTTGCTGGGCGTGCAGATATGCCGATGTTTGAACCTACGCCGTTTAGGCTTAGCGGGCAGTCAGGTCAAAGTGGTTTGATGAATATTAGTGAAGCTGGCTTCTCAGCGCAGACTCCTCAGGGAGTCACCGCTTCACAAGGCACTAACATTGATGTTGATCAGATCGGCTTATTACAATCTTATTTAAAACAGCACACCCAAAGTGCCGCTTACGGCAGTGGTGACAGCTGGATGCCGCTGATGCGTCCTTCTGCAGTAACTGAGCCACTAGGGCAGCGCTAAGCCTCAATGACGGGCTTTTTCATAGCGCCTATTAGGTGAGCAGGGAGTGGGAGTGCGCGAGATGGAAGTGCGCAATATGATGGTTGCCCTGCGGACTAAGCGAGCATGGGGGCTAGCAACTGCAGCTGTGGCTTGTATGCTCTCTTTTAATGTCTATGCAGAGAGCATAAATAAACAATCAGAAAGCCACGCTGGTTATGAATGTGCAGCGGTTTCGCAGCAGGCGCCTAGCAGCGCAACACAGTGGCTTGAGCGTGGTTTGTGGGCCAGCCACTGTTACGCCTTTCAAGCAAGAGCCGTCGCTATTGATTCAATCGGGGTTCGCACTCTTGCGCTTTCGCACCGAATTCAAGACGGTATTCGACAGCAGGTAGTTCAGTATTTAGATGGTCCCTCTGTCAGTATCGAGCGACGCTCGCCAGTCGGGCGGTTAGCCTGGACAGAAGAGGACAGCACTGGTGAGCTGCCTTCGCCAGCGCGGTGGGCCGCTCACCTTGAGCAGTTCTATTCCATTGAGCTTGAAGATAACGCGCGTGTTGCTGGTCGTGAAGCGGTTAAACTAATGTTTGAGCCTCGCGATCAATGGCGTTTTTCCCATGAGTGGTGGCTAGACCAAGACACTGGCCTGTTGCTGAAGCATGTACTCATTGACCAGCAAGGGCGAATCATTGAAACTTTTCAAATCACTCAGCTTCAATCGCCTCGAAAGTATACTGGAATCGTTAGGGTAGATGGTTCAAAGGTCGTGCTGGGCACTCCCTGGCAAGTTACTTGGTTGCCCGAAGGTTTTGTTACTCAACCGATTAATTTTACCGGCAATGATCGGCATCAACGAGTTTATAGCGACGGTTTAGCGACGGTAAGTATTTTTGTAGAACCTCTTTCCTCTGATGCTACTACCGCTTTAAAAGAAGGCGTCCAGCAACTGGGTGTTTCTGCTGTCGCCATTGAGCATACAATGAGCGCTAAAGGTCGTTGGCAGGTGGTGGCCATTGGTGAGCTACCTGTAGCAACACTCCAACGGATCGTCCGTTCAATCAATTTTGATTTGCTTGAATCTCAGACCAGTAGTGATAGCCACGATGAGGATGAGCCTTAGTGTTTTCGTTTTACGTATGTCAAGAAATGAAATGACGGCCTCTACTGCATGCTCCACCCTGCTGCGCACTGGCACTGTTGTAGGGTTTAAGCCCCAGCATCTTATTATAGAAATGTCTGCCCAAGAGAATTGTGAGCAGTGCGCGCAGGGAAGAGGGTGCGGTTTAGGATTGTTATCGCGTCGGCGCAGCCAGCACATTGCTATAGCACTTCCTGAGTCAGCCCTAGATATTGAGCAGCGTTATCCATTAGGGAAGTTGGTCACCATAAGCTTGCCAAGTGCATCCGTCACGCTACTCGCTTTTTTTGTTTATGGGCTCCCTTTACTGCTAGCGCTGTTGCTATCCGGCATAGTCTCGCGTGTTAGTGACTTAATTTGGCTGCCGCCACTGATCTTTTTTATCGCCTTGGTGGGCGGTGCGCTAAGTATTAACTACCTATTGCGTGGGCGAGGGGAACGCTTTCGTCCACGCTTGGTCAATTAGAAGGTTAATTTAGTTCTCCGGCACTTTTCTATGGACTGTTTCTATAAAAAATTTCTATAAACAGTTCCTATGAACGTTGCTGTGAGTCATTGATCTGCCTTCGATTACTATCACCTTAAGTAGGAGCTCTTGCATGAAGCGCTTGATTCTCCCCTCCACCCTATGGGTATGTGTGGTGGCATTGCTAACCTTTGGCCAAGCGGCCAGCGCACAGGGTTTGCCTGATTTTACCGAGCTGGTAGAGGATGCCGCCCCTGGGGTGGTGAATATTTCTACCAGTAGAACGGTTCAGCGTAGCAGTGTCCCTGGTTTTGAAGGGTTCGGCGGTCAGGAAATTCCAGAAATTTTCCGCCATTTTTTTGGCGATAGCTTCCCCGCGCCGCCTAGCAATGGGCAAGGACGTAGTGAGGAGCGTCAATCCTTAGGTTCTGGATTCGTTATTAGTGAAGATGGCTACGTGATGACTAACGCACACGTTGTTCAAGACGCTGATGAAATTCTTGTGCGGCTCAATGATCGACGTGAGTTGAGTGCCCAAGTGATTGGTAGTGACCCACAAACCGATGTAGCACTCCTCAAAATAGAGGCCAATGACCTGCCGGCACTCACGCTGGGCGATTCTGATGAGCTCAAAGTTGGCGAATGGGTAGCGGCGATTGGTTCGCCTTTCGGATTTGAACACTCCGTCACGGCGGGTATCGTCAGTGCAATCAATCGCACCTTGCCGCGTGATGCGTATGTTCCCTTTATTCAAACGGACGTGGCGATCAACCCCGGTAACTCCGGTGGTCCGCTGTTTAATCTTGAGGGCGAAGTGGTCGGCATCAACTCACAAATCTTTACTCGTAGCGGCGGTTTCATGGGTGTCTCATTCGCGATTCCCATCAACGTGGCTATGGATGTTGCCGAGCAACTGCGTGAAGATGGCCGAGTTAATCGCGGCTGGTTAGGTGTCATGATCCAGCCGGTCTCCGAAGATTTGGCTGAGTCGTTTGGCATGGAGAGTGCGATTGGTGCGCTGATTGCTGACCTTGATCCCGAAGGCCCCGCCGCGCAGGGTGGCCTCCAGGCTGGTGATGTCATTCTTGAAGTCAATGGTGAAGAGGTTGAGCGCTCAAGCTCGCTGCCGCGTCTGATTGGCAAAGGTGAGCCCGGGACCGAGGTAGAGCTTACCTTGATGCGTGATGGTGAACAGCTGACCGAATCAGTAGAGCTGGGCAGTTGGCCGGACGCCGAGCAGCAGACTGCTCAAGCCACTAGCGAAAACCAAACACGTCTTGGCGTAATGGTCTCTGAAATTGATGATGCTATGCGTGAGCAGCTGAATATCTCAGGTGGCGTGGTAGTTCGCCAAGTTGAGTCAGGTAGCGTGGCAGCTAAAGCGGGAATTCGGCCTGGGGATGTATTGGTAAGTATCGATCATCGCAGCGTCTCTTCTTCAGAGGAATTAATGAGCATTGTCAAAGAGTTGCCTACTGATCGTGCCATTCCGTTGCGCCTGTTCCGCGAGGGTCGTTCGCTGTTTGTAGCGCTTCGCCTAGAATAATCCATCTATTGTTACTCATAGTCCGGCGGTTCTCGCCGGACTATGGCTGCTAGCCTGCCTCACTCGATAATTAAGCTCGCTAGGCTGTATTTCCTACCTCTATTTCCTCCGACCACTTTATCAGATTTGCGCGGAAAACCCCGTACTTCTAGTGCGGGGATGTAGAGCGCGTCGCCCGCTAGGGCGACTTGTTGGGGCGGTTTTGTCCCTCAATGTATTGACGGACTACCGATATAGGCGCACCACCGACACTTCCTGCAAAGTAACTGGGGCTCCATAGGGCGTTTTTCAGGTATGCCGGTTTCGCCAGCTCAGGGTGCAATAGCTTCATACGCCTGCTTGATACGCCTTTCAGGCTGTTCACCAGTTTGGATAGCGCCACCTTTGGCGGGTAGTTCACCAGCAGATGAACGTGATCCGTCTCGCCATTAAATTCCACCAGCTCTGTTTCGAAGTCAGCGCATACCCGCCGAAAAAGAGCTTCGAGGGAGTCGAGGTGTTCGGCATTAAAGATCCTGCCTCGGAATTTTGTTACAAAGACCAAGTGGGCATGAATCATGAAAACGCAATGCCTACCAGTTCTAATTTCTTGTTTAGTGTCCATAGACCAATTATGCTCCAAAGCATGAAACAGACCAAGACCTTGAAGGTTCGAGTCAAAGACAAGCACGTCGCCCAACTCAATCGTATGGCGCGCAACGTGAACTTTGTCTGGAACTACCTCAACGAACTGAGTTCACGAGCGATTCGTGAGCGCGGTCTGTTTCTATCGGCCTACGATATGCACCCCTACACAAAAGGTGCAGGCACGGACCTGGGACTGCACAGCCAAACGTTGCAGGAAGTCGCCCGTGAATACACGACTCGCCGCAAACAGTTCAAGAGGTCGCGGTTGGCGTGGCGCAAGTCCGGCGGTGTTCGTCGCTCACTAGGCTGGATTCCAGTGAATACCGGCGCGGCTAAGTGGAAGAGTGGTCAAGTGTTCCACAACGGCACCTACTTCAAGGTCTGGGATAGCTACGGCCTTAGCCAATACAAATTCCGTTCAGGCAGCTTCAATGAAGATGCCCGAGGCCGTTGGTACTTTAATGTCGTGGTTGAGGTGGATATTCCGCCTAATCAGGCCCAGGGTGAGGTTGGCATTGATCTTGGCCTTAAAGATACCGCGACATGCAGCGACGGCCAAAAGCTGGAGGCAGGGCGCTTCTACCGCGACTTGGAAGCCAAACTGGCAGCCGCCCAAAGAGCGGGCAATAAGGGGCGTGTGAAAGCGATCCACGCCAAGATCAAGAATCGTCGCAAGGATGCCAACCACAAGTTTAGCCGCAACCTGATCAGCCAGTACGGCACTATCGTAGTAGGTAATGTCAGCGCCTCAAAGCTGGCAAAAACCAAGATGGCCAAGTCAGTGCTGGACGCTGGCTGGTACCAATTGAAGACGATGCTGGAATACAAATGCGACCACGCAGGCACCGTCTTCAAAGAAGTCAATGAAGCCTACACCACCCAGACCTGCTCGAATTGTGGCGCACTGCCCAAGGAAAGGCCGAAAGGTATCGCAGGTCTTGGAATAAGAGACTGGATATGCAGCGAGTGTGGTGCCTCGCATGACCGGGATGTGAATGCAGCCCGCAATATCCTAAGTCTTGGGGCAGGACGTTGCCCTCAAGCAGTTGGAATCCCCCGACTTTAGGCGGGGGAGGACGTCAATTCCTCTTGCCTCTTTTGATCACTCCTCATTCTTTTTTTCACGTTCTTTACTCTTACCTTTTTTATCAACAAGGTTCTTTATAATGTCGTGCTCGAATCGGCCTAACATCACCATGATGATTAATCCCAAAATAGTGACCATAACGGCTAATGGGAAATTATTGATGCCTGCGGCAACGCCGACGGCACCGGCCAGCCAAATCGAGGCGCCAGTGGTAATCCCTTCGATATGGGCGCCACTGCGAATGATACTGCCAGCACCCAAAAAACCTATGCCACCAATCACTCCCTCAACAACACGATTAGGATCAATACTTGCCGCGTGATCCCCTTCACTCGTGGCAAATAGCACGCTCATGCCAACAATGATAAATGCAGACGAGCCAAGTGACACCAGCATATGGGAGCGGAGCCCCGCGGGTTTGCCACGAAGCTCCCGTTCCAAGCCAAGGCACAGGGCCAGCCCGGAGGCAACAAGCAGGCGGGCTAGCATATCCAGGATGGGGATTTCGGTTTCCATGACATTCCTTTTCAAGCTCATCCAATAAAAAACCTAGTATAGGAATAAGCAAATACCATGAAATAGTTAAAGTTGGCTTGCCCCTATGCCTGCACAAGGGGTGAAAAATAGTACGTGTAGAACCTTAGTAAGGTGATTAGGTAGCGGTTATTTTTGGCATTTTTTGATGAACATAGCACCGGAACCCCGCTAACGGTACAATGACACCAAATTTCGACTGCGCATTTCAAGGTACTTTTTTTAATCGTACTCGATTGCCTACATACCCGGATTAAATCGGCAAATGACCCAAGAAAACGATAGTAAAATCAAGCATATAAGAAATTTCTCTATTATTGCACATATTGACCATGGTAAATCGACGCTCTCTGATCGTTTGATTCAGACCTGTGAAGGGTTAACGGAACGTGAGCTTAAAGAGCAAGTGCTCGATTCCATGGACATTGAGCGTGAGCGTGGTATTACCATCAAGGCTCAGTCGGTGACGCTGGATTATACGGCTGCCGATGGCCAGGTTTATCAGCTCAACTTCATCGATACGCCGGGGCACGTTGATTTCTCTTACGAAGTTTCGCGTTCGCTCTACGCCTGTGAAGGTGCACTGCTGGTAGTCGATGCAGCACAAGGCGTGGAAGCCCAGTCGGTGGCCAACTGCTATACCGCGATTGAACAAGGTCTGGAAGTTCTGCCGGTACTTAACAAAATCGATTTGCCTCAGGCAGATTGTGACAAGGTTTCTCAGGAAATCGAAGAGATCATTGGCCTTGATGCTACCGATGCCTGCCGGGTGTCAGCTAAAAGCGGTATTGGAATTGACACTCTGCTGGAACGCTTGGTGCGTGATATTCCGCCACCCAAAGGCGATCCCGATGCACCCCTGCAAGCGCTCATTATCGACTCCTGGTTTGATAACTATCTCGGCGTAGTCTCACTGGTGCGTCTATTTGATGGGACGCTGCGCAAAGGCGATAAGATCCGTATTAAATCGACGGGCCGCGACTGGGGCACGACAGAAGTGGGTATTTTTACCCCCCAGCGTAAACAGACTAATATCCTGCGTGCCGGTGAAGTTGGTTTTATTGTCGCTGGCATTAAGGAGATTCACGGGGCACCGGTGGGCGATACGATTACCCATACGAAAACCCCTGACGTCGCGCGCTTACCTGGTTTCCAAAAAGTGAAGCCACAGGTTTATGCCGGTATGTTCCCGGTCAGCGCGGATGATTACGAAGACTTCCGCGATGCGCTAGAAAAACTGGCGCTTAATGATGCTTCGCTTGAATATGTGCCAGAGAACTCCGATGCCCTTGGCTTCGGTTTCCGTGTGGGCTTTCTTGGCACGCTACACATGGAAATTGTGCAGGAGCGCCTGGAGCGTGAGTATAATATTGACCTACTCACCACGGCGCCAACGGTTGTTTATGAACTAGCGATGAAAAACGGCGACGTTAACTACGTCTCCAACCCCTCCAAACTGCCTGACATGGCCGACGTAGATGAAATGCGCGAGCCGGTTGTCCGCGCCAGCATCCTGGTTCCCCAGGAGTATGTAGGCAACGTGATTACCGAGTGTGAACAGCGCCGGGGTACACAGCGGGATATGCAGTTCTTAGGCAACCAGATTCAACTGGCCTATGAGCTACCCATGTCAGAAGTGGTCATGGACTTCTTCGATCGCTTGAAATCTATATCGAAAGGGTATGCATCGCTTGAGTACAACTTCGAGCGATTTGAAGAGGCTAAATTGGTGCGTTTAGACGTGCTCATTAACGGTGATAAAGTCGATGCATTAGCCGTCATTATCCACCGTGACCATGCCCACCCTCGTGGCCGTTTACTGGTGGAAAAAATGAAAGAGCTAATTCCACGGCAAATGTTTGATGTGGCTATCCAGGCCGCTATCGGTGGTCAGGTAGTCGCGCGCTCGACGGTCAAGGCACTACGCAAAAATGTGACCGCCAAGTGTTACGGTGGCGATGTCAGCCGTAAGAAGAAACTGCTCGAGAAACAGAAAGCGGGTAAGAAACGCATGAAACAAGTGGGGCGTGTGGAAATTCCCCAGGATGCCTTCCTTGCTGTGCTCAAGGTAAACGACTAGGAAAGAACACCACCCATGGATTTTTCATTACTTTTGGTACTCGCCGTTGCGCTTTCGGGCGTTGTTTACCTGTTGGACGTGCTGGTATTAAAACCCAAGCGCCGCCAACGTTTCGCCACAGCAGAAGCCAATGCCAAGGAAGGACTTGACCCTGCTACCAGTGAAAAACTGCTTAAAGAACCTTGGCCGGTCGACTACGCACGTTCATTTTTCCCGGTGCTATTGGTCGTGCTGTTGGTGCGTAGTTTTGTCATTGAACCCTTCCAAATTCCCTCGGGTTCAATGCGACCAACGCTCGAAGTAGGCGACTTTATTCTAGTTAACAAATTCGCTTACGGATTACGATTACCCGTGGTGAATACTCGCTTTATTGAAGTAGATGATCCCGAGCGTGGCGACGTGATGGTGTTTCGTTTCCCAGGTGAACCGTCGGTGAATTTCATCAAGCGTGTGGTTGGCATGCCAGGGGATCGTATCCGTTATGAAGGCAAACAGCTCTTTATCAACGGTGAAGCGGTGGCTAAAGAGTTGATTGAAGAGGGCCCCGAAGGTTCTCCCCAGCAGCTATTATTAGCTGAACGCCTTGGCGACGCTGAGCACTTTATTTATAACAACCCACGAGACCCAGGCCCGCAGATGCGTGAAGTAGAAGTGCCAGAAGGGCACTATTTCATGATGGGTGATAACCGAGACCACTCCAACGACAGCCGCTATTGGGGCTTTGTGCCGGAAGAGAATATTGTTGGCCGTGCGTTTGGAGTATGGATGCATTGGGATGGCGGGTTGCCAAGTTTTACCAGCGTGCGGCGTATTGAATGAAGCACCTGCTTAGATTGTGGTTAGTCAGTTATGTCACTTTAGTTAACGTCAATGACGTAGGAGAGCTGTGAGTAATTCCTTGAACGCTTTTTGCCGACGAATCGGCCATACCTTTGGCGATGATACGTTATTGGAATTGGCCTTGACCCACCGCAGCTTCGGTGGTCGTAACAATGAGCGCCTGGAATTCCTGGGTGACTCCATTGTCAATTTTGTGATCGCCGAGGCGCTGTTTCAGCGCTTCCCCCAGGCTCGTGAAGGTCAGCTTTCACGTCTGCGTGCGCGGTTGGTGAAAGGCCAAACGCTGGCGGAGCTTGCCCGGGAAATGGAGTTCGGTGAGTGCTTGCGGCTAGGCTCTGGTGAGATGAAAAGCGGTGGGCATCGCCGTGAATCGATCCTGGCGGACGCGGTTGAAGCCATCATTGGGGCTATCTATCTGGATGCTGGCATGGATGTGGTGCGTGACCGTGTATTGGATTGGTATGCAGAGCGATTGGAAAATATCTCGTTGCAAGATACCCAAAAGGACCCCAAAACGCGTTTGCAGGAGTTTTTGCAGTCGCGTCAAGCCGCCTTGCCGCGCTATGAAGTTGTCTGCGTGAAGGGCGAGGCGCATGCCCAGACCTTTACCGTGGAGTGCTACATTGACCTGCTGGTTGAGCATACCACTGGTAAGGGTCCTAGCCGCCGTCATGCTGAACAGCAAGCAGCAGAAGAAGCACTGTCGTACCTCGAAAAAAGCCCTGGAGAAAAATCATGAGCCAAACCTGCGGATTCGTTGCCATCGTCGGCCGACCCAACGTGGGCAAATCGACCCTCATGAACCGTATTTTGGGGCAGAAAATATCGATTACCTCCCGGCGCCCGCAAACCACACGCCACCAGGTAATGGGTATTAAAACGGAGAATGAGACCCAGTTCATCTACGTCGATACGCCGGGCATGCACATCATGTCCAAGGACCGTAATAAGGCGATCAACCGCTTTATGAACCAGGCGGCTACCCAGGCACTGCGTGACGTAGATTGTGTGGTGTTTATTATCGACCGCACTCGCTGGACCGAAGAAGACCAGGCGGTGTTGAAGCGCCTGGAACACGTCAAAGCGCCGGTTATTTTGGCGGTCAATAAAGTCGACCGTCTCGGCGAGAAAGGCGATCTTTTACCGTGGTTGGCTGAGGTGGGTGCTCGACGCGACTTCGCTGCCATCGTGCCAATTTCAGCTAAACATGGCACCCAGGTGGATACCTTGGAAGAGGAGGTGGCCAAGCATCTCCCTGAAAGTGTTCACTTCTTCCCAGAAGACCAGATTACCGATAAAAGCCTGCGTTTTATGGCGGCTGAACTGGTACGTGAAAAGGTCATGCGTCAGTTGGGCGATGAACTTCCTTATCAGATGACCGTTGAAATTGAAGAGTTCCGCGAGACCGAGCGTGTCACGCATATCAGCGCACTCATTCTTGTTGAGCGTCAGGGCCAAAAAGTCATTTTGATTGGTGAAAACGGCGATCGACTCAAAAGCATTGGTCGTGAAGCGCGCCTGGATATGGAGCGCGCGCTGGGTACGAAAGTCATGCTGAATCTCTGGGTGAAAGTGAAGCGTGGCTGGTCGGATGACGAGCGCGCCTTGAAAAGCCTGGGTTACGACCTCGATTGAGTGTAGCGATGGCGCCTGAGCCGGCTTTTTTACTTCATCGTCGGCCTTACCGTGAAACCAGTGCGCTGGTAGATCTACTAACCCTCGATCACGGCAGAGTGCGTGCTGTCGCCCATGGTGGGCAACGGCCCGGATCAAAATCGCGCCAACGTTTGCAGCCTTTCACACCGCTATTCGTGACGTGGCAGGGCAGCCGTGATTTAAAGCGGCTGACGCTGATGGAATCACGCGGCCAAACGGCATTGTTAGCGGGTGAGGGCTTGCTATGTGGGCTTTACGCTAACGAGATCGCCACTCGGCTATTGCCGCTTGAGTTACCAGCCTCTGATGTATTCGCCTTTTATACGGCGCTACTGGAAGCGTTGCCAGCACCCGCTGAGAGGGCGTTGGCGTTGCGCCGTTATGAGTGGGCGCTATTGGAAGCGCTTGAAGCAACACCGCAGTTTACAACACCGGAGGGCAGCGTCTTGGACCCCCAACTGCGCTATCGTTTTGATGCAGCGACGCGCGCTTTTTCCCCGGCCGAACGCGGTTTAGATGGCCGCACGCTGCGTTATATTGAACAGGGTGACTGGCAGCATGAAGGGCTCGCTAACGCTTTGAAGGCAGTGATGCGTGCCGCACTGGCACCGCACCTGGGTTCCACCGTCTTACGCTCGCGGGAATTAATGCTCGATTTAGCGCGACGTCGCCATCGTCCTTAATGGTTGAATTTCTTGCTCACAAACTCTTTCTTATCGCTGCGCTGGAGGCACTATGCACCCCCCTCGGATACTGTTAGGCGTCAATATTGACCACATTGCGACACTTCGCCATGCCCGAGGTACCCGCTACCCTGATCCTGTTCAAGCCGCGCTAGTGGCAGAAGAGGCGGGGGCTGATGGTATTACGGTGCATTTGCGTGAGGACCGTCGTCATATTCAGCCTCGTGATGTGCGTATTCTGGCCGAAGTGCTTAATACCCGCATGAACCTGGAAATGGCGGTTACCGAAGAGATGCTGGCGCTGGCTGAAGACGTGCGTCCAGCCCACGTTTGTCTGGTACCTGAGAAGCGTGAAGAACTGACTACTGAAGGTGGCCTGGATGTGGTCGGCGGTTTTGACGCTATTGCCAGCGCCTGCCAGCGATTGAGCGCAGCGGGCTGCGACGTCTCTCTGTTTATCGATCCTGATATAGAGCAGATCGATGCTGCCCAGCGTGCGGGGGCTCCTACCATCGAGCTGCACACGGGCGCTTACGCAGAAGCTCGGCCAGGCAGCGATGCGGCGAATGCGGAGTATCACCGCTTAACAGCTGCCGCTACGCATGCTGTCTCACTAGGATTGGTGGTCAATGCCGGTCACGGCTTGCACTACCATAACGTTGAAGCCATTGCGGCATTGCCAGGCGTCAACGAGCTTAATATTGGTCATGCCATTATTGCCCGTGCGCTGTTTGTTGGCCTGAAAGAGGCCGTACAAGAAATGAAACGCTTGATTATCGCAGGCCAAGAGGCGGGGTTAATGGCAGCTCTTGATGCCCACGATCATGAGCACGACCATGAACATACAGAAGATCATGTGCATAACGGATGCTGCGGGCATTGATCAAAGATTGACTCTTTAGAGATTGACTATTCAGGAGTCCCTACCAAGAGGTTTTTTAGGCGATGATTGTGGGTATTGGCTCCGATATAGCGCGTATTGAGCGCTTTACGCGGGCCGTGCAGCGGCACGGCCCGCGCTTTGCGCAGCGAATTTTAGGGCCTGAAGAGCATACGCTTTGGCTCCAGAAATCCCAGCCTGCCGCCTTCCTCGCCAAACGTTTTGCTGCCAAGGAGGCGTTTGTTAAAGCGCTAGGGCTTGGCCTGCGCCACGGAATGCAGTGGTGTGATATCCAGGTGCTTAATGATGCCTTGGGTAAGCCTTACTTCGTGCTTGACGGTAAAGCAGAGCGGCTACTCCAGGCGGCAGGCGTCACGGCGAGTCATATCACCTTGAGTGACGAAGCCGAGTACGCGGTTGCTTTTGTGGTGTTGGAACGCACATAGCCAGCCAAGATCGGACGAAGATTTGTTTTTGGTCTTTAGGTATTAGTTATTGGCTTAGGACCTGAGTAAAAACGGGCGGTGTGCTTTTAGTCGTGCCATTGCACGATATAAGTCCTCCAGTAGCCCCTCTACATGGTCTAAGCCGCTGGTCCGCAGCCGTGTCTCCAGCGTCTCTACCAGCAATGCCAGCTCCGGCGCGCCGCAGTAGCGGCTGGCGCCATTCAATCCATGGACCCAATCGAGCAGCATCGGCAAATTTTGTTGCGCAAAAGCGCTACGCATGTGTTGTTCGCTTTCATCCAAGCTGTCGATCAAACGTTTTAGCTGCTCCCGTGCGAGGTACTCTTTACCGCCTGCTAGGCGTGCGCCTATCTCAAGATCCACAACGGGTAGCTTGGCGGGCGTCGTGTGGCTAAATGACTTAATAGTGGTTTTGCTACTGCTCGTTGCAGAAGGCGTTGCATTGCTGTCGGCTAGCTGATGGGTAATCCCCAAAAAGCGATGCAGCAGTTGATGTAGCTGAGCCTCATCAATGGGCTTTATCAGGACGTCATCAAGGCCTTCGGCGAGCCACTTTTGGCGTTCACTGCTAAGGACATGAGCGGTGACCGCTATAATGGGGCAGCGAGCCCATGTACTGCTGAGTCGGCGCAACGCTTGGGTGGTTTGTACACCATCCATGCCAGGCATACGAATATCCATCAGCACCATATCTACGTTGCTGGTTCTCGCAAACTCTAGTGCTTGGTGGCCACTTTCTAATGCCGTGATATGCAGGGCGGGATCTTCAAGCATATTTTTGAGCAGCTCACGGTTCGGCGCATTGTCATCCACAATCAACAACTTGACGGGTTGAGACGACGCTGGCAGAGCGGCTAACGCCCCAGGCTTCTTATCGGACACAAACGCCGGCAGCAGTAATTGCTTAAGCGATGCCACCAATTGAGCGCGTGAAAAGGGTTTGTAAAGCGTTTCACCGCCCTGGGGTAATCTTAAAGGGGGCAGGTCAAAACTGTTGCCGTTGGCTAAAATCAATACAGGGCAAGGCGTTTGATCAATGACTTTTTGCCAGTAGCGGTGGCGCTCGGGCGTATAATCACTGTGCTCCAACCCCAATATCAGCAGTTGTGCCGGCTCAGGGGCATCAAACGCAATCGGTTGCGCTTCCCAGCGCTGCAGCAAATGCTCCAACACATGGCGAGTAGGCGCATGTGTTTCATAGAGGCAAATAGTGGGGTTGGCTAGGCTAATCTCCGCTGGTCGTTCGATTGCTTTGTAAGCCAGTAGGGGTAGTGTAAAGGAGAAAGTGGTGCCTTGGCCCAGTACACTCTCCAGCTCAATCTCGCCGCCCATGCGCTCAATGAGCTGGCGGCAGATAGTAAGCCCCAGGCCACTGCCGCCAAACTCACGCGAATGGCTGGGTTCAGCCTGGGAAAAGGCGCTAAATAAGGCCTTCTGATGGGCATCGCTAAGACCAATTCCGGTGTCACTAACGCTGAGGTTAAGCACGACATGCTGGCCTTCCTGGTTATCCAGCATAACACGCACAATCACGTCACCTTCATGAGTGAATTTGAGCGCATTACCAATCAAGTTATTTAACACTTGATGAATACGCAACGGATCACCGCTCAGTGGTGTAGGGACATCGTCATACACCATCGCCACTAGGTGTAACTGCTTGCGCTGGGCTTCAGGCGCGTGAAGCCCTATCACTTCATCAACCAGTGCGACGATATCAATATCCGCTTCTTCAAGGGTAAGGCGATTGGCCTCAAGCTTGGAAAAGTCGAGCACGTCGTTAACCAACATAAGCAGGTTGTCGCAAGCGCGATGCACGTGCTGCAACCATTCCTGCTGGCGGGTATCCAGCGATGAACGGCCCAGCAGTCGGCAAAACCCAATAATGCCGTTGAGTGGGGTGCGAATCTCATGGCTCATGTTGGCTAAGAATTCGGATTTCACCGCATTCGCCCGCAAAGCGCTGCGGTGGGCCAAATCGAGCTTTATATTCTGCTCCTCAATGGTTTCCATGGATTCTTGCAGTTCGCTGGTGGCCTGCTCAATTTGCGTTTGCATATCCCGCTGGGCCTGCTGAAAGTGTTCAGCGAGGGTATTAATGTGGCTAGTTAGGTGGTTAAGTTCCGCCGCATTAGAAGGCATCAGATGTAGCCGATAGTCACCGCGGGATAAACGATAAAGTGCTTGGTTAGCTTCTTCGATAGGGCGGGTGGTATAGCGACTGATGGCGAAGGCGATTAAAAACATCAGCAGGCCAAGCAACATGCCGCCTAAGCTAAGACTAGCAATCAATTTATAACGGCCCAGGGTGAGCGCTCGGGTGTCTATTTCAATAACCAGCCAGCCTGCGCTACTACTGATCGTGCTGGCTAAGCTTGTATTGGGCTGGGTAACCTCTAACGGTAAGCGCAGTCGCCAAGCCTCTTCTTCCATGAGCAGTTGGCTGCTAGCGGGCGCTTCCAGAGTGGGTCGCGCAGCGTTGCCCAGTAATAAAAGACGATCGCCTTGCGCATCAAAGAGCGCAACCGCCCGCAATCCTCTCATGGTGAGAAGTTGGCGGGCCAGGGCCTCAAGACGCTGAGAATCACTCTGTGCGACTGCGTCAGCAAAACTGGGTGACAGCAGCTCGCCAGCATTTTCCAAGCGTTCTTGCTGTGCCGCCCGAGCTTCCGTACCACTCTGTATGACCAGTAATACAGCCATCATGGCGTACACCAGGAGCGGGAAACCGAGTAGGGCAAATAGAAGTCGGGTATTCAATGACATGAAAAGAAGCTCGCTGATTCAATGAGGTTGCCTGTCCAGGTCAAGGCAGCACCGATATAATGCAGCATAACGGTTACGATAAGGAATTTTCATGAACGATCTTAAGGGCTATCCCACGTTGGAAGAGATTGTTGGCAACACGCCATTAGTGCGCCTGAAGCGCATTAGCGCCGGTCGCAACAATACCCTGCTGGCCAAGCTTGAAGGCAATAACCCAGCGGGTTCGGTCAAGGATCGTCCCGCACTCTCCATGATCAGCGAGGCGGAAGCCCGTGGTGATATTACCCCCGGCGATACCCTGATTGAGGCAACCTCAGGTAATACCGGTATTGCGTTGGCTATGGCGGCGGCGATCAAAGGCTACAAAATGGTACTCGTGATGCCGGAAAACGCCTCGGAAGAGCGTAAGCAGGCGATGGCAGCCTATGGGGCCAAACTCATTTCGGCCAGTAAAGCCGGTGGCATGGAGGAAGCTCGGGATATAGCGGATGACATGATCGCCAGGGGCGAGGGAAAACCGCTCAATCAGTTCGCCAACCCGGACAACCCGTTGGCGCACTATCGCACCACTGGCCCTGAAGTATGGCAACAAACCGGTGGCGAAGTGACTCACTTTGTAAGCTCAATGGGCACCACGGGCACTATCATGGGCGTGTCACGCTATTTAAAAGAGCAAAACCCGGCTATTCAGATTGTCGGCTTGCAGCCCGCCGATGGCGCCAGCATCCCTGGTATTCGCCGCTGGCCAAAAGAGTACCTTCCCGCCATCTTTGAAGCGCCCCGGGTGGATGTCACACTTGATATCGGCCAACAAGAAGCCGAAGAGCATATGCGTCGTCTAGCCCGCGAAGAGGGCATTCTGGCTGGGGTTTCATCAGGTGGTAGTTTGGCAGGCGCGCTGCGCATTGCCGAGCAAACCGAAAATGCGGTGATTGTGTTTATTGTCTGTGACCGCGGTGACCGCTATCTCTCTACTGGCCTATTTGCCCCAGGAGTATAACCATGGCCATGTTGGGAAAAAGACGGCCGTCTAGGCCCGCGTCAGGTCATTCTGGGCTTGCTGGCACGCCCGGCGGCAAAGCGCGTCATACGGCTACAGATGATGATACGTCGCCCTTGGTGATTGAGCGCTTAGCGCACGATGGCCGTGGCGTCGCCCACTCAGCCAACGGTAAAACCGTGTTTGTTGATCAGGCGTTGCCCGGTGAACAGGTAGAGGTGGCGATTCATCTAACGCGCAAACGCTTTGACGAAGCGCATGTTAAATCACTGCTAACGTCCTCTGATCAGCGTGTTACGCCCCCGTGCCCGCATTTTGGCCACTGTGGCGGCTGCGATTTACAACATTTAAATATTGATGCCCAGCGCACCCACAAGCGTGAGGTGGTGCGTGACCTGTTTGCGCGTCAAGGCATCACGCTAGGCGAGATTGGCTCGATTCAGGGCGATGCCCAGGGTTATCGGCGTCGTGCACGGCTAGGCGTCAAGGTAGATAGCCAGGGCAATACGCGCCTCGGCTTTCGTGCTGCCCATAGCCATCGCTTAGTCGATATCGAGCGCTGTCCGGTATTGGTTGATTCCTTACAGCAGTTGTTAACGCCACTACGCGAGTTGCTCCAACGCTTAGATGCTCCGCGACATGTGGGTCACATAGAATTGCTGGCAACGGCGACCACCCAAGTAGTACTGGTTCGTCAACTCAAAGAGCACCTTCAGGATGCCGAGCGCTGGCAAGCTTTTGCCCAGCAGCATCAAGTGGCTTTAGGCACCTGGTTGGGGCGTGAAACACCCACGCTGCACTGGCATGGCGCGCCCCCGGTGCTGGAAGAGTCGCTAACACTCAACGACCAGCCACCGCTAACGCTAAGTTTTGCCCCAGGCGATTTTTTACAGGTCAACGCCCAGGTTAATCAGCAAATGGTTGCCCAAGTGATGCAATGGTTGGCGCCCAAGCCAGGGCAAAAGCTGCTCGATCTGTTTGCAGGTATCGGGAATTTCAGCTTGCCCATCGCCGCGGCGGGTGCTGAAGTGCACGCGGTGGAGGGCAATCCTGCCATGGTGGCGCGGATTGCGATAAATGCTAAAAACAACGCGCTGATGGTTAGCGGCCAACAGGCCGACTTGAACGACTCCGCCAGCGTTAAAGAGCTGCTATATGATCATCGTGATAGTGATGCGCTAGTGCTTGATCCGCCGCGCAGCGGTGGGGAAGCAATTTGTCAGGCGCTGGCGCGCCACCCGGTGCCCAGAGTGGTCTATATTTCTTGTGATCCCGCAACGCTTGCCCGGGATGCGGCACATCTTGTGCGTGCGGGTTACCGGGTTAAGCAAGTAGCAGTGGCAGATATGTTCCTTCACACTGCGCATATGGAAACACTAATGTTGTTTGAAAATGATGCTGTTTGAAGCTGATGCAGCTAAATGCGTCAAGCCACGGTGACAGCCGTGTGGAGATCGTCCCCCAGAATGGATGAGTGATAGTCATGGTAAAAGTGCGTGAAGACCAGCCGCTAACCGCTAGCGGAAAGGTGGATATACAACAATGGTTAACGCGCCTGCAAGAAGATGTGCGCCTACGTGATCCCGAGCGTTTAGTCGAGGCCTGTGATCTTGCTGAAACGTTAGAACTAGAAGCCCCTCGTACGCATCGTGTATGGCTTTCGCCGGGTTCCAGCTTCCGCATGGGCCTGGAAATGGCCGATATCCTTGGCGATTTAAAGTTGGATCAGGCCGCGCTGGAAGCCGCCGTTCTCTACCGTGCGGTGCGGGAAGGCTTACTGAGCCTTGAAGCGGTGACAAAACGCTTTGGAGAAGAAGTCGCGAGCCTGATCGATGGCGTGCTGCAAATGGCCGCCATCAGCTATCCATTGGCGCCTGACCATGGCATGGGCCAGCATAACCAGCAGGAAAACCTGCGCAAGATGCTGGTTAATATGGTGGGCGATGTGCGCGTCGCCTTAATCAAAATTGCCGAACGCACCTGTGCGCTGCGCCAAGTAAAAGACGCTCCACGGGAAAAATGTTTACAGGTGGCCAGGGAAGTCGCAGATATTTACGCACCCTTGGCTCACCGTTTGGGTATCGGCCAGCTCAAATGGGAGCTGGAAGACCTATCGTTTCGTTACTTGCACGAAGACGAATACAAAGCGATTGCCAAGCTGCTGGCGGAAAAACGTCTCGACCGCGACCGCTATATCCACGATGTGGTAGAAACTATCAAGGGCTTGATGGAGGCCCAGCATATCCACCGCTACGATGTGGATGGGCGGGCCAAGCATATCTACTCGATCTGGCGCAAAATGAAGCGTAAGCGGATCGATTTTTCGCAAGTTCACGACGTGCGCGCAGTGCGGATTCTGGTGCCGGAAGTCGCCGACTGCTACACCGTGCTGGGCATCATCCATTCGCGCTGGCACCACGTGCCGAACGAGTTTGATGACTACATCGCCAACCCCAAGAAAAATGGCTACCAGTCACTACACACCGCCGTCATGGGGCCGGAAAACAAGGTGCTCGAAATCCAGATTCGCACCTTTGCTATGCACGACGAAGCGGAACTGGGCGTCTGCGCCCACTGGCGCTACAAGGGCCACGATACTACCGCTAAGAGCCGTAGCTATGAAGAAAAAATCGCCTGGCTGCGCCAAGTGTTGGAGTGGCAGGACGAAGTGGGCGGCTTTGGCGACCTGCGCGAAGGGCTCTCCAGCGATGTCGCACCTGACCGCATCTACGTGTTCACCCCCGATGGCCATGTAATCGATTTACCGCGGATTGCCACGCCTATCGATTTTGCCTACCGAGTGCATACCGAAATTGGCCACCGCTGCCGGGGCGCTAAGATCAATGGGCGCATTGTGCCGCTCACCTATAAGCTCAAAACGGGCCAGCAGATCGAGATTTTGACCGCCACTAAAGGCGGGCCTAGCCGCGACTGGTTAAACCCCAGTTTGGGCTATGTGCGTACCTCCCGGGCGCGGGCCAAAATTCAGGCGTGGTTCAAACATCAGGCGCGGGATCAAAACCTGGATGAAGGGCGCGCGCTGTTTGACCGCGAAATGCGCCGCCTGGATGTCGAAGGGCTTGATCTACCCAAGCTCGCCAAGGCGGTTAACTACCTTAATGCTGACGATATGTACGCCGCCATTGGCGCCGGTGATCTGCGTATTGGCCAAGTGTTGCATCAGGCCCAACAGCTGTTCGGCGAGACTGACGACCAGGAGCAGCTTAATCGCCTGCTAGCCAAACCTCAGCGTCAATCTAGTAAAGCTACGAAAAGTGATATCACGGTGCTTGGCGTCGGCAACCTGAAAACCAGTATGGCGAACTGCTGTCGGCCAGTGCCTGGCGAACCGATCATTGGCTTTATCACCCAGGGGCGTGGCGTCACCGTGCATCGCCAGGACTGTAGCAATATTCTGCAATTGCGCCTGGACGAACCCCAGCGCATTATCGAGGTAGAGTGGGGCGAGCGCGCCCAGACCCGCTATCCGGTGACCATTGAGATTCAAGCCTGGGACCGCTCTGGGCTGCTGCGCGATGTGACAGGGCTGCTCGGCAATGAAAAAGTCAACGTACTCGCCGTGAACACATTGACCGATACCGACGAGGGCATCGCCCGTCTGCGCATTACCTTGGAAGTCGACGGCCTGGAATCCCTGGGGCGTCTGTTCTCCCGCATCCAGCAATTGCCAAACGTCACCGAAGTACGACGTTTGCGCAACGCCGACCCGGAAAAGCAATCACGTAAGGGAGGGGCATAATGCGCCATGGTATGGACGACCTGCTGATCCTGATGCAAGTGCTGCGTGACACCGAACAGGGCTGCCCATGGGACTTACAGCAGGACTGGGACAGCATCGTGCCGCACACCCTGGAAGAAGCCTACGAGGTCGCCGATGCCATTGAACGGCGGGCCTTCGACGAGCTACCCGGTGAGCTGGGTGATCTGCTCTTTCAGGTGGTCTATTACGCTCAGTTTGGGGCAGAAGAGCAGCGCTTCGACTTTGACGATATTGTCGATACGCTGACCGCCAAGATGCTGCGCCGCCACCCGCACGTCTTTCCAGAGGGCACTCTGGCTTCCCGCCGCCCGCCAGGCGTAAGCGCCGAAGAGGTGCAAACTCAGCAGGTCAACAGCCGCTGGGAGTCGTTGAAGGCTGAAGAGCGTGCCGAGCGTACGGCCAAAACGCCCTCGGTACTCGACGATGTACCGCGCACACTGCCTGCACTGAGCCGGGCTGCCAAGCTGTCTAAGCGCACTGCACGGGTAGGGTTTGATTGGCCAGACGCCAAGGGCGTGGTAGCGAAAATTCGCGAAGAGCTGGCGGAAGTGGAAGAGGCGCTCGCCGCTGGTGATCAACAGCACGCTCAAGAGGAAGTTGGCGATCTGCTGTTTGCAGTCACCAATCTTGCCCGCACATTGAACGCTGACCCTGAACAGTGCCTACGCGCGACCAATGCAAAGTTTGAACGCCGCTTTCGCTATGTCGAAGGCGAGCTTAACGCTGCCCAGCGACCGCTGGCGGAGGCCTCGTTAGACGAGATGGAAACCCACTGGCAGGCAGCTAAAGCACAAGAAAAACAACCTACCCATTCCTGAATTATTATTGATGCGACCCCTGCAGGAGGCCATGCCAATGAGTCACGACCTACACGAATCTCTGCGCGATAATGTGCGTATTCTGGGCGATAGCCTGGGGCGAACCATTGCCGACGATTTGGGCCAAGCATTTGTCGATAAGATTGAAACCATTCGTGCTCACGCCAAGCGCGGGCGGCAGGGCGATTCTCTGCAGCAGCGCGAATTGATCGAGTACCTGCGAGATCTGCCTGAGAAAGATCTATTGCCGGTCACCCGGGCGTTTAACCAGTTCTTGAACCTCGCTAATATTGCCGAACAGCATTACCGGGCGCGCTTTCGCCGCGTAGAGGATTACAAGCCAGGTTCCCAGCCGGTGCTAGGGGAGTTGCTTGAGCGGGCTCAGCAGGCGGGTAACTCGCCACGCAAGCTGGTCGAAACCCTCGCCAATATGCGCGTTGAACTGGTACTCACCGCTCACCCCACCGAAGTTATCCGGCGTACGCTGATTCAAAAATATGACGCCATTGATGAGTGCCTGACTGCCATTGAAAGCTCCGAAGATTACCCTGAACGCGGCACTCGCGCCCAGGGGCGTCTGGAAGAACTGATCAGCCAGGCATGGCACACCGATGAGATTCGCCACGAACGCCCCACGCCGGTTGATGAAGCCAAGTGGGGCTTTGCCGTCATTGAAAACTCACTCTGGCAGGCAGTGCCGGACTTCCACCGCGATTTGGATAACCTGCTGCTGGATACCGCCGGTGAGCGCTTACCCCTGGATGCCGCGCCGATTCGCTACGCCTCCTGGATGGGTGGGGATCGCGACGGTAATCCCAACGTGACCGCCCGGGTCACCCGCGAGGTATTGCTACTGGGCCGCTGGATGGCCGCCGATCTTTACCTGCGCGACCTGGATCAGTTAAAGACTGAGCTCTCCATGTGGAAGGCCAACAGCGCGCTTAAAGCCGAGGCGGGCGATGTGGCCGAACCGTATCGCGAAGTGCTAAAGCGCCTGCTGACAAGAATGGAGTCAACCCGGGATTGGGCCAAGGCCGAGCTTGAGGGGCGTAACTATGACGGCGGGCCGATTATTGAAACCCGTGATCAGCTCTATTCCCCGCTGCTCGGCTGCTACCGCTCACTTTGCGATGTTGGTCTCGACACCATCGCTAACGGCGCGCTGCTGGATACCTTGCGCCGGGTCGCCGTATTCGGCGTTACGCTGACCAAGCTCGATCTGCGCCAGGAGGCCAGCCGCCACGCACAGGTGATTGAAGAGCTGACCAGTACGCTTGGCCTTGGCCACTACCGCGAATGGGATGAAGCCCAGCGTCAAGAGTTCCTGCTGGCCGAGTTGGCTTCCCGTCGCCCGCTGATTCCGCGCCGCTGGGAGTGTTCTGCCGAGACCCGGGAAGTGCTGGATACCTTTAAGGTGATTGCCCAGGAACACTCCGAAGCGCTGGGAACCTACATTATTTCCATGGCCGCTGAACCGTCGGACGTGCTCACCGTGGCACTGCTGATGAAAGAGGTAGGAGGGCAGGTCACGCTGCCTATCGCACCGCTGTTTGAAACCCTCAACGACCTGGATCACGCAGGCGATGTGGTGGACCAACTGCTGGCGATACCGAGCTATCGTTCGCTGATTGATGATCGCCAGGAAGTGATGATCGGCTACTCAGATTCAGCCAAAGATGCCGGTCAGTTGGCCGCCGCTTGGGCGCAGTACCGCGCCCAGGAGTCGCTGGTCAATGTGTGTAACCGGCACGGCGTCGATCTAACCCTGTTCCACGGCCGCGGTGGCACCGTAGGCCGTGGCGGCGGCCCGGCCCATGCGGCGATTCTCTCCCAGCCTCCCGGCTCGGTGAACGGCAGCCTGCGGGTGACCGAACAGGGCGAGATGATTCGCTTCAAATTCGGCCAGCCTGATATTGCCCTACGCTCCATGGAGATTTATGCCTGCGCGGTGCTGGAAGCCACACTGTTGCCGCCTCGCGCGCCGGAACCGCATTGGCGTGAAGAGATGGATCAGCTCGCCAAGGTCGCGCATGGTGCTTATGTCGGCGTGGTGCGGGAAGACCCCGATTTTGTCCCTTATTTCCGGGCAGTCACGCCGGAGGGCGCTTTAGGAAGGTTGCCGCTAGGCTCACGTCCTACCAAGCGCCGCCAGGATGGCGGCGTAGAGACCCTGCGCGCGATTCCATGGATTTTCGCCTGGACGCAGATTCGTCTGATGCTGCCAGCGTGGCTGGGCAGTGGTGAAGCCTTCTCGACCCGCTTAGAGCAGCCCGGCGGACGCGAGGTGCTGCAAGAAATGCGCACTGAGTGGCCCTTCTTCGGCACTTATCTCGACATGCTGGAGATGCTGTTGGCCAAAGCCGACGTGGCCATTGCCGCCTACTACGAGCACCGCCTGGTCGATGAACCATCGCTTAAAGCGTTGGGTAAAAAACTGCGTGAGCGTTTTGCACGGCTCGAAGATGCGGTGCTCGATATTCTCCAGCAGGAGAAGCTGCTGGAGAACACACCGCTGATTCGGCAGGCCATTGATGTACGCAATCCGTACATCGATCCGTTGCATGGCCTTCAGGCCGAGTTGCTGCAGCGTAACCGCGATGCGGACGGGGCGATCAGTGCTGATTTGTCACGTGCGTTAATGGTGACAATGGCGGGCATCGCTGCGGGTCTGCGTAATACGGGTTAAACAAGACCGGCCAGCCTGTTAATGATGCTAACAAGGAGGCGTCAATGCCCTCAGATGCTCAAGCGGTACTCGACTTTTGGTTTGAAGCGTTGACGCCTGCTCAGTGGTTTAAAAAAGACCTTGAGATGGATAGCACTATTCAGTCGCGTTTTGGTGAACTGCATACCCAGGCGGCGCAGTGTGAATGTTATACCTGGCGGCAAACGGCTCAGGGGCGGCTGGCGGAAATCATCGTGCTGGATCAGTTCTCGCGCAATATCTTCCGCGATGATGCGCGCGCTTTTGCCACCGATGCGCTGGCTCTAGCTCAGGAGGCAGTGGCTGCGGGTGCCGACGCTGAGCTAACCCCTCAGCAGCGGGCATTTTTGTATATGCCCTATATGCATAGCGAATCTGCCGCCATTCATGCCTTGGCGATGAAATTGTTCGACCAGCCGGGATTAGAGAATAATCTCGATTTTGAAGTGCGTCACAAGGCGATCATTGATCGCTTCGGGCGTTACCCGCACCGCAATGCACTGTTGGGGCGGGCCTCTACCGACGAGGAGTTGGCTTTTCTAAAGCAGCCCGGCTCCTCTTTTTAACTTTTTTGTTCACTCCTTTTAGCCACATGGCGTTTTATGTCGTTACGAAAATCTACCCGTATCAATAAATACATTAGTGAAAGTGGAATGTGCTCTCGCCGTGAGGCTGACCGCTTTGTGGAGCAGGGCAACGTGTGGATTAACGGTCGCCGCGCCACTACCGGCGACCAAGTGGTAGCGGGGGATCTGGTCAAGGTCAATGGCCAGGAGATCGAGCCACAGGAAGAGGAAGATCTGGTTCTTATTGCGCTGAACAAGCCGGTGGGCATCGTTAGCACCACCGAGTCCAGCGAAAAGGACAATATCGTTGAGTTTGTAAAACACGGCACGCGCATTTTTCCCATCGGTCGGCTCGATAAAGACTCCCAGGGGCTGATTTTTTTAACCAATAACGGTGATTTGGTTAATAAGATTCTGCGTGCCAATAACAACCACGAAAAAGAGTATCAGGTGACGGTGAATAAGCCGATCACCGACGAGTTTATCGAGGGCATGCAGGGCGGTGTGCCGATTCTTGGCAAGGTGACCAAGCGCTGCAAAGTGCAAAAAGAGTCCACCTTTGTGTTCACTATTACCTTGGTGCAGGGACTCAATCGGCAAATTCGCCGTATGTGCGAATACTTCGGCTATGAAGTTACCCAGCTTATTCGCACGCGCATTATGAATGTGCCCCTTAAAGGATTAGCCCTGGGGGATTGGCGCGATCTCACCCCTAAAGAGATTGACACCATTATCGCGCTGACCGAAAAATCAGAAGCCGTGCCAGAGAAGAAGAGTAAAGCTAAGCCTGAAAGGCCCAACTACAGCTCAGGCGCTGGCAAGGCAAAGCCGCCCGCTGCCAACAAAGGGCGCCCGAAACCGGCCAAAGCGGGCACCAAAGCCACCGGGGCTAAACCTAAACCACTTCCCAAAGGTAAAAAGGCCGCTAGTGGAAAAGTTAGCACCGGCCCGAAAAACAGTGCTGGTAAACCTCTCCCCAAGGGTAAAGCGCCCGGCAAGCCCAGTGTTAAAAGCAAGCCTAGTGCAAAAGGTAAGCCCGTTGGCAAAGGCCGCGGTAAGCTAGCGGTTGCGGGCAAGCCTTCTCAGCGACGCAAGTAGCTCCTCCTCCTTCAAGAGTCCTTACTGTGATCCCAATCGTCGCTTTTTATGCTGTGATTAGCATGCTCGCTTACATTACCTACGCCATCGACAAAAAGGCGGCTATCAATAACCGCCGTCGAGTGAGCGAGAAAACGCTACATCTGCTTGGGGTAGTGGGTGGCTGGCCGGGTGCGTTCCTGGCTCAACAGCGGCTGCGGCATAAAACTCAGAAAACCGCCTTCCAGGTTACGTTCTGGCTGACGGTTATTGTAAATCTGGCCTGTGCGGGGTGGCTAACTGTTTCATTGAGTCTCATTTAGCCACCCGTTTAGCCACCCTATGCTGCGTGCCTACGCTCTGGCTTGATCGTTGGGCGCGAAAAGAAAGTTGGCTATCAACTCCTTACCGCCTTCGGTCGCGAATGATTCGGGGTGAAATTGAATGCCGTGAATCGGGTATTCCCGGTGTTTAACGCCCATAAGCTCGAATTCACCCATTGCCTGCCAGCGGCTGCGCTGCTCAAAATTATCCGCTTCCAGGGCACCCACGGTGGCGGTTACTTCCAGGCACTCGGGTAAAGTGGTCGCATCGGCAATCAGTGAGTGATAACGCATCACCTCAAGCTGGTCGGGCACGCCGTTAAACACCGAGCGATTGTCGTGGTTGATTGGGCTGATCTTGCCGTGCATGGGTAGCGGCGCTTTAACCACCTTGCCGCCGAACACATGCACGATGCCCTGCATGCCCAGACAAACCCCTAGCAGCGGGGTGGTCTTACCCAGTTTTTCAATTACCTCGGCGCACACGCCAAAGTAGCGTGGGTCATCCGGCGAGCCGGGGCCGGGGGAAATAATGATGCGATCCGGCGCCAGAGCCTCAATGGCGTGGTAGTCGATTTGGTCGTTACGTTTAACGATGATCTCAAAATGAGGCAACCCGCCGCGATTCTTCTCCGTGGTCAAGATTTCACCAATAAACTGGTAAAGGTTATAGGTGAAGGAGTCGTAATTATCGATGATCAGCACCTTCATGCGGGGCTCTCCATATCCGTGCTCATAAAAGGGGCCAGGGCCTTGCGAGTGCCAGCGAACTTGCGGCGAATCTCTTCGTACTCATCCTCGGCGTTGCTATCGAATACGTTGCCGCCGCAGGTTTGTACGTAGGCGCGCTCGCCGTTCACAAACACCGTGCGAATGGGGATGGCAAAGGTGCAGTCGCCGTTAAACGAGAACTGGCCCACCGCACCGCCGTAGGGGCCGCGCCCGTCGGTTTCTAGGTCATCGATGATTTTCATCGCTTCAATCTTGGGTGCGCCGGTTAGCGTGCCCGCGGGGAAGTTACTCGCCAGCGCCGTAAACATGTCTTCGCCTTCGGCAATAATCCCGACAATTTCGCTGGAGATATGCTGTACGTGGCTAAAGCGCTTGATATCCATCAGGCTGCGCACTTTTACTGTGCCAAACTGGGCCACCCGGCCAATATCGTTGCGGTGCAGATCCACAATCATATTGTGCTCGGCGATCTCCTTGGGGTCGTTGAGCAGCGCCCGGGCTAGCTGGGTGTCTTCCTGGGGCGTTTGGCCGCGCAGGGTGGTACCCGCCAGCGGGAAGGTTTCCATCTCACCCTGGCGCAGGCGGAACAGTAGCTCGGGGCTTGCGCCGATCAGCTTCTGCTTGCCGAATTTGACGTAGTACATCTGGGGCGACGGATTGATGGTGCGCAACTGATCATAAAGGGCCAGCGTATCGCCCTCAATCTGAAAGCGCTTTTTAAAGCCGACCTCGCACTGAAACACCTTGCCGTCGATGATGTCCTGCTTCACCTTAGCAACCGCCTCGGCGTGCTCGGCTTTGCTCATTGTGTCGCCCAGCGCGGTGATGTGCAGTGGGCCTGCGGGTTTTTCGTCGGCGTCGATCAGTGTCTGCAGAAACTCGTAACGACTATTGTCGTAATAGAAGTAGGTAACCTCCCCGGTCATCTTGTCGAGGATCAGGCCATCTTTGTAGAGCCCAAAGCGGAAGGTATCGAAGTCGTCGCTGGCTTTTAGGGTCAACGAGGGCTCGAAGTACTGCATGGCATCGTAACCGAGGTAGCCGCTTAAGCCACCCGCGTACTTACGCGAAATAATATTTTGGGGGATCAGGCTACGCAGTAGTTCATAAGGGTTATCGCTTGGGTACTCGTTTGCATTGCCGTCACGGTCTTCGATAGTTAGCGTGTTGCCATTGGCATACAGCGTGTATTCGGGGTCAAAGCCGATGATCGAATGGCGTGCAATATGGCTATCTTCGCCAAGCGACTCCAGCATGTAGCAGGTATCAAACTGCCGCTCGATTTTTTGAAACAGGGCAAAGAAGTCGCAGTCCGCCGCCAGCGTCACGTAGTGAGGTTTGCGTGGCAGCGTAAACGGCTGCGGGCCCGAAGCATGCGTATTGGCAATGGTCATGGTGCATCATTCCGTGAAGAAGCTTGTGAAGAGGGTAGCGGTGTTGAAGCGTGCAAGGTGGCCAGCGCGCGCGAACCGCGGGAAACCGTGGCGATACCCACCCCTAGAGTTTCGGCAATTTTGCGGTGCGGCACTCCTTCACGCAGCAGTTTAAAAATCTGTAGTCGTTTACTGATTTCTTGATACTCTGCGGGAGTCAATAGGTCGGCCAGTGCTGCGTCCATTGCCTCGGGTGAGTCTATGGCGAGCAAGTGGCTAATAAGCTCAGCCTGGTAGTGATCGTTTGCTGTCATGTTGTAAAGATACGTTTTGAAACCATCGAGGGATGCCATCGGTTAAAAAGTAATGTACTAGCGTACTAGTACGCTACATTATTGCTCAGGGAAGTCAAGCAGCTCGTTCTATTTTGAGGAAACACGATGACTGGCTATTTTATTCAAGCCTTTATTTATCTTGTCGCCGCGGTAATTGCGGTTCCCCTTGCCAAGCGTTTTGGACTGGGCTCAGTGCTGGGTTATTTGGTCGCCGGGGTAGTGATTGGCCCGATCCTGGGGCTGGTGGGCCAGGAAACCACCACTATTCAGGATTTTGCGGAATTTGGCGTGGTAATGATGCTGTTTTTGGTCGGCATGGAGCTTGACCCGAAAGGGTTATGGGCGATGCGCGTGCGGCTGCTAGGGCTGGGTGGGCTTCAGGTAGTGCTAACCGCTGCTGCAGGCACTGCTATTGCTTTGTGGCTAGGGCTAGTGATGCAAACAGCCCTGGCGGTGGGGCTCATTTTTGCGCTCTCTTCCACGGCGATTGTGCTGCAAACGTTGAACGAGAAGGGGCTTGCCAAAACTGAAGGGGGCCGCAGCGCCTTTTCGGTGCTGCTGTTCCAGGATATTGCCGTTATTCCCATGCTGGCGCTAATTCCGTTGCTGGCACTTCCCGAGTTAATGGGCGACGTTAGCGATGATGGCCACGCCAGCTTAAGTCTGGTCGCACACTTGCCCGGCTGGGCACATGCCTTGGTGGTCGTGGCGGCCATCGCGAGCGTGATAGCGGCAGGCTACTATTTAATGCCCCTGCTGTTTCGCTATGTGATTAGTTCTGGTCTGCGCGAAGTATTTACCGCCACCGCCCTGATGCTGGTCATCGGCATTGCCGCGTTAATGAGTTTGGTTAATTTATCGCCTGCCCTCGGCGCGTTCCTGGCCGGGGTGGTACTTGCCAACAGTGAGTTCAAGCATGAGTTGGAAGCCAATATTGAGCCCTTTAAAGGACTGCTGTTGGGGTTGTTCTTTATTACCGTGGGGGCAGGTATTAACTTCTCGGTGCTGGCGGCGGAGTGGGGCACGGTTCTCTCGTTAGGTGTGGCCGTGATCGTGGTAAAAGGCGTGATTCTGCTCGGCTTAGCACTGCTGTTTCGGGTGCGTGGCAGCAATGGCTGGCTATTCACCCTGGGCCTTGCCCAGGCAGGTGAATTTGGTTTTGTGCTACTGACCTATAGCGTTCAAAACAGTGTCATTCCAACCGACATCTCCCAGGTGCTCTCACTGGTTGTGGCGCTCTCGATGTTTTTAACACCGCTACTGTTTATTGCTTACGACCGGTTGGTTCTGCCGCGCTACCGCAGTGCCAAGAACGACGACCGGGAAGCCGATACAATAGAAGAGCAGGCCCCGGTGATCGTTGCGGGCGTAGGCCGGTTTGGGCAAATTATTTGTCGCCTGCTGCGCGCCAATAATATTCCCATAGTGGCGCTGGACCATGAGATCGAACAGATTGAAAACCTGCGCAAAATTAACATCAAAAGCTACTTTGGTGACGCCAGCCGTTCCGACTTGCTCGAAACCGCTGGTATCGAACATGCCCGGTTAATCGTTATTGCCTTGGACGACCGCGACCGCGCTGTGCACATGGTCAAGCATGTGAAGCAATACTATCCCCATGTTTGGGTGCTAGCCCGCGCCTTTGATCGCGGCCATGGCTATCAACTACGAGAAGCAGGCGCTGATGACGTCGTCAGTGAAACCTACCACTCCGCATTGGAACTGGGCGGCGATGCGCTAACGGCGATGGGTGTCCACCCTATGCGGGCCAAGCAAATGACCTGGGCATTTGTGCAGAACGAAGATGCCCATGAGGATGAACTGTTTGAAGCCTGGAAGGAGATCGAGGGGAGTATTAGCTTCAGCCCCCGCTATGGCGAGCTGTTTATGAAGCTGGAAGAAGCGCTGAATAGTGCGATGCAACAAGAGTGGCACGAGCCCCAGCGGGAAGACGTGCCGATCTGGACGCCTCCCGACCAGCACCGTGATAACGTTTAAAAGGGAATATGCAACGAGGCGCTTAGCATAGTGAGGTGTTCAAGGGTGGGGGAGTTGATACGTTCGTATTCCAGTCGGCTAACAAGCCGATTGACCGTTACGGTGGCACCGAAGCCTTGCAGCATCGCGGTGCCACTTTCATCGGCACCTTCCACATCGCTTTCACCGCGCCATTCGGTGATGCCGGACTTCGCATAG
The DNA here is from genome assembly GCF_976980765.1 of Halomonas sp. NYA30. Lineage (NCBI taxonomy): Bacteria > Pseudomonadati > Pseudomonadota > Gammaproteobacteria > Oceanospirillales > Halomonadaceae > Halomonas > Halomonas sp. NYA30. The sequence goes on from NZ_OZ334477.1 coordinate 1,929,592, forward strand.
ACGCTAAAGGCGCCCATGCGAACACCGGCGACAATGGCGCCGCCTAAACTTAAGGTATCCATAATCAGCGGATTGACACTGGACGAGGTGGAGATTTCTTCGCTTTCCCGGTAGGCGATTTCCGCGCCAATATCCAGTTGAGGAAGCCGCCAGGGGCTAAAGCCCGCTGTTACGCGAAAGCCGCTGGAGTAGTTGTCCAGGCTTTGCAGGTCGCTACCTTCCAGGATAACGCCGTTTTCAAGCTGCATGAGTTCGCTATCGGGGGCGGTATAAGCCATCACCGGCGGCTTATCATCGGCGTAGCTGCTAAACCAGGGAACAGCACAGCACAGCAGAGTGATTGCCAAGCGTTTCATTGGCATTTCTCGTACACCTATTGTCGTATACGTATGGGTAGAGAAAAAAAGCTATTCCTAATCAGGTTAGCAACTGACTTGGATTTCCACCACTTTAATTGCGCCGTTGGCTAGGTTATCGACTAAATTTTTTCCCATGGTGGTAAAGCGCTCGCCGAACACCCACTTGGGGGAGAGCACCGCTTGGCGTGGCGTCTGTTCTTTTTGGCGCTGACGTTGGCGCCACTCTAAGGCTATTTCGCTCCAATCTTCAACATGTTCAAGCACAAAGCCGCCCGTTTCGAGCAAATGGGTTAATGACGTTAAGGTCAGTAGATGCGAGTGCTCAGGAGAAGCCGCCCATGGCACTGGGTAGTGAAGCTGTACCACGTGGGGGCCGCTGACAACCTCATGCATGACTAGCTGCCCGCCTGGGCGCAGAACCCGTCGGCTTTCTGCGGTTACCCTGGCTGCGTCAGGCATATTCATCAGGCTGTGTTGAAACAGCACGGCATCAAAACTGTTATCCGCAAACGGCAGGGCACTGGCACTGCCGGTGACCCAGGCAAGTGGTGGTGCGTTAGGTTGGTTAACTCGTGAACTCAGCGCTCTATTTAACGCACTAAACCCATGAGTAATATCCAGCCCGGTCATTTGAAAGCCGAGCATTGCGCCCTGGCGCATCAATCCTCCCAGCCCCGCGCCGATATCCAGCACCTTGCTATGAGTGGCTGGATTGAGCCGTTCAAGCAGTCGTGTGGAAGCCGCTACGCCGCCGATATGCAGTTGATCCAGCGGCGCCAGTTGGTAAAGCGTTGGGCCGTCGGGGTAGTGGGCGTCAATCTGCGCCAACACATTATCAGCGCGTAGGCCGCGCTGATAATGGTCTGCCAACGGATGGGATGTAGGCATGGTCAGTTACGGCTCTTGATCCAGGCCTAGCTCCTGAATCGAAATTTCGCGCATCTTGAATTTCTGAATCTTGCCGGTGACCGTCATCGGGAATTCGTCAACGAACTTGAAGTAGCGCGGAATTTTGAAGTGGGTAATTTTGCCTTTGCAGTACTCGCGCAACTCTTCTCCGGTCACATCACCCGCCGTGCTGTTGAGTTTCACCCAAGCAATCAGCTCTTCGCCGTACTTCTTATCCGGCACGCCGGTGACCTGTACTTCTGAAATCGCCGGGTGGGCATAAAGGAACTCCTCAATCTCTTTGGGGTAAACGTTCTCACCACCGCGTATCACCATATCTTTGATGCGCCCCACGATCTGGATGTAGCCCTCTTCATCCATAGTGGCCAGGTCGCCGGTGTGCATCCAGCCTGCTTCGTCAATCGCTTCAGCGGTGGCTTTGTCGTTGTTCCAATACTTCAGCATCACGCTGTAGCCGCGGGTACACAGCTCACCGATTTCACCTCGAGGAAGAATACCGCCATTGCCGGGGTCGACGATTTTATTTTCCAGGTGCGGTTGGGTGCGTCCCACGGTAGAAACGCGCTTCTCGATGCTGTCGTTAGCGCCGGTCTGGGTAGATACCGGGCTGGTTTCCGTCATGCCGTAGGCGATCTGCACGCCCTTCATGTTCATCTTGCTGATCACCTGCTTCATAATTTCAGCGGGGCAGATTGAGCCCGCCATAATGCCGGTGCGCAGTGAAGAGAGATCGGTGCCAGGGAAATCCGGGTGATCAAGCTCAGCGATAAACATGGTTGGCACGCCGTAAAGGGCGGTAGCTTTTTGCTCGTGCACCGCCTTGAGCACCTTGCCGGGATCAAAGCCTTCATCCGGGTAGATCATGGTGGCGCCGTGGGTCATACAGCCCAGGTTGCCCATGACCATGCCAAAGCAGTGGTAAAGCGGCACGGGGATCACCAAACGGTCTTCGCTGGTGAAACCCATGCTTTCCGCCACAAAAAAACCGTTATTGAGAATATTATGGTGGGAAAGCGTCGCCCCTTTGGGGAAACCGGTAGTGCCGGATGTGTACTGAATATTGATGGCGTCGTCGAACTGTAGCGTTGCCTGCAGGTCGTCCACGTCGGTCTGGCTGACTTTGTTGGCCTCCGTCATCAGATCGGCCCAGCGCCACATGCCATTCAACTTTTCGTGACTCAGGTTTATCACGCACTCAAGGTCGGGTAGCTTCTGGGATTTCAGCTTGCCCTCGGCGCAGGCTTTTAATTCGGGTGCCAATTCGTAAAGCATGCCGCTGTAGTCAGAGCTTTTGAAACTGTTGGCAGTAACCAGAAAGCGTGCACCTGACTGATTTAGCGCGTACTCCAGCTCATGAGTACGGTAAGAGGGATTGATGTTGACCAGAATGGCGCCAATTTTGGCGGTGGCAAATTGTGTTAACGTCCATTCGCTGCAGTTAGGTGCCCAAATGGCCACCCGGTCGCCTTTTTGAACGCCGATCGCGAGCAGGGCGCGGGCGCAGCGGTTGACCTCTTCCTGAAGCTGCCGGTAGCTCCAGTGGATATTCTGATGCAGCACAATCAGCGCGTCGTTATCGGCATATTGCGTGGCGATCTGGTCGAATTTGTCGCCAATCGTCATGCCCAGCAGCGGCTTGTCCGCCGTGCTGCTGGTGTAGCTGGGTAGAGTCAGTGCGTGTGAAGACATTTCAGGTCTCTCCGATATTTTTCTTGTCTGAACATGATGGCAGAGAAGGTTGAGCTACTTGGCTTCTTTCTTATTATTGATGACGCATTTTATCGGCTAGCGCCCAGTGCTAGAGCAACTTTGGAACTGGGCTTGCGGCCTAGCTCCTGTGTAATCCAATAACCGGTATCGATGACGGCCTGCAGGTCGATGCCTGTCTTGATTCCCAGCCCTTCAAGCAGATAGAGCACGTCTTCGGTGGCCACATTGCCGGAAGCGCCCTTGGCATAGGGGCAGCCGCCGAGACCAGCGGTGGCGGCATCGATGATACTGACGCCTTCTTCCATCACCGCGTAAAGGTTCGCCAGCGCCATGCCGTAGGTGTCGTGAAAGTGAGCGGCCAGAAACTCAATGGGCACTTGTTGGCTCGTCGCCTCAATCATCCGTTTAGCAGCCAGCGGCGTACCGACGCCAATCGTGTCACCTAGCGACACTTCGTAGCAGCCCATCTCATAAAGCGCTTTGGCCACCTCAGCCACTTTGGCGGGGGCGATCTCGCCTTCATAAGGGCAGCCCAATACGCACGAAACGTAGCCGCGTACGCGCACGCCAGCCTCACGGGCGCGCTCTAACACAGGCTCAAACCGTGTCAGCGACTCGGCAATCGAGCAATTGATGTTCTTTTGCGAGAAGGCTTCTGATGCCGCGCCAAATACCGCGACCTCTTCAACGCCCACCGTCAGGGCGTTTTCAAGCCCTTTTAAATTGGGCGTTAGCGCGGAGTACACCACGCCTGGCTGACGCTGAATGCCGCCCATGACCTCAACGGCGTCGCCCATTTGCGGTACCCATTTAGGCGAGACGAAGCTGGCCGCTTCGATATGGGTGATCCCCGCGTTGGCAAGCCGCTCGATCAGGGCGATCTTGGTCGCGGTGGGCACCATCGCCCCTGGCTCGTTTTGCAGGCCGTCCCGAGGGGCCATTTCAAATAACTTGACGGACGTAGGCAGTGCCATGAATGAGCTCCTATTCGCTGGGGGCAAAGTCGAGAAGGATAGCGCCCTGGCTGACCGTCTCGCCCGCCTGGAAATGGAAGGTTTCCACACTACCGTCAGCCGGGGCGGTCATGGTGTGCTCCATTTTCATCGCTTCCATCACCATCAGCGGCATGCCTTTCTCAACATTAACGCCGGGCTCCACCAGTAGAGCCACCACCGTGCCATTCATGGGGGCAGTGAGAGTAGATTCCGCTTCGTGGTGGCCATGATCAATGGCATCGATGCGCCGCCAGAACAGACGGGTTTCACCGCTGGGATCGGCCATCACGACCACATGACCATCGCGGCGCGCCTGCAAGCGGCGGCGGTGGCCATTCAAGGTAATGGCAACCGCGTCGCCGGTGAGCGGCTGCAGGCTCGCGGTTAGCGTTTTATCGCCGATGGTGAGGTTCCAAAGTGATTCGCCCGCGTTGCGTTTACCTTCGACGATCACTACCGCGTCATCGCTGTCAGCGGCTTGAACATTCGTAGGGTCACACAGCGCAATGCGAATGGTGTGTGGCGCATTCAAGCGGAAGCCGTCGTGGCGATCCCAGGGCGAGTCGCTTTCGCACTCTTGAGCAAGTTGATTCAGGCCAATCAGCGCCGCGCTGGCGTAGGCTTCTGTGCTGTAAGTGCGCGGTGCAAACAGCGTCGCTTCATTGCGCTCGATAAAGCGGGTATCCAGCTCCACGTTCTTAAAGCCGGGGTGGGTCGCCAGGCGCATTAAGAAGGCGCGGTTAGTCACTACGCCTTGTACGTCCAGTGCCGCTAAGGCGCGGTTAAGCGTTGCCAGCGCTGCATCGCGGTCGGCACCATGAACGATTAGCTTGGCGAGCATGGGATCGTAGTGCATCGATACCGCGTCACCACTCTCTACACCGCTATCTAAACGCACCTGATCACTGCTTAGACCAGCGCCTTCTAAATCCAGCGCAAAGCGGTTCAGTAGGCCGGTAGCAGGCAGAAAATCCTGCTCCGGGTCTTCGGCGTAAATGCGTGCTTCAAAGCTATGGCCGGTAATCGTCAGCTCATCCTGGGTGCAGGGCAGCGGTTCACCCATGGCCACGCGTAGCTGCCACTCGACCAGATCCTGGCCGGTGATCATCTCGGTCACCGGGTGCTCGACCTGGAGGCGAGTGTTCATCTCCATAAAGTAGAACGAGCCATCCGCATCTAGCAGAAACTCGACGGTGCCTGCGCCCACGTAGCCGATCTCCTGAGCGGCGCGTACGGCAGCATCGCCCATGGCGCAGCGCAGCTCCGCTGTCATGCCGGGGGCGGGGGCTTCTTCGATCACTTTTTGATGGCGGCGCTGAACGCTGCAGTCCCGCTCGAATAGATAAACGCCGTTGCCATGGCGGTCGCAGAATACCTGCACTTCCACGTGGCGTGGCTGCACTAGGTATTTCTCGATCAGCATGCGGTCGTCGCCAAAGGCGGCCTTTGACTCACGGCGGCAGCCATCTAACGCGGCCTGAAAACCATCACTTGATTCGACCACGCGCATGCCTTTACCACCGCCACCGGCGCTGGCTTTTAACATTACTGGGTAGCCAATTTTGTCGGCTTCGCTGCGCAGCAGAGCGTCGTCCTGGTTATCACCATGGTAGCCGGGCACTAGCGGCACGCCCGCATTGGCCATCCGTGCTTTGGCGGCGGATTTATCACCCATGGCAGCAATGGCTGAAGCCGGCGGGCCAACGAAGGTGATGCCCGCTTCTTCAAGGGCTTTGACGAAGGTACCGTTTTCGGAAAGAAAACCGTAGCCGGGATGAATAGCGCCGGTGCCGGTACGCTTGGCAGCTTCGATGACTGCATCGATATTAAGATAACTTTCCCGCGCGGCGGCGGGGCCTAAACGCACGGCCTCATCGGCTTCACGCACGTGGCGTGCGCTGGCATCGGCGTCAGAGTAAACCGCGACGGTTTTCAGGCCCATACGGCGCGCAGTGCGCATCACCCGGCAGGCGATTTCACCGCGGTTGGCGACTAGAAGCGTGTCAAAAGGCGTCGTGCGAGCGGCTTTTTCGGCTCTTTCGTTTTTTTCAATAGGGGGTGAATGACTCATGAGCGACGCTCCGAAGCGTGGGGTGTGTTATTAGACTCGGCCCAGACGGGGCGGCGCTTTTCAAAGAAACTGGACAAACCCTCTTGCCCTTCTTGGCTTACCCGCAGCTTGGCGATCACCTGGCAGGTATGCTCGCGGGTCTCGTCACTGTCAGGCGCTTTAGCAACCGCGGCCATCAGCGCTTTGGTGGCGCGCTGGGCCTGGGGCGAGCCGGCCAATAGGGTGGCCAGCAGGGTGTCCACTTCGTCGTCTAGCTTGTCGTGTTCCACCACCAGATGGACTAAACCCAGCGCGAGCGCTATTTCGGCGTCCATTACTTCTGCGGTTAACGCATAGCGGCGCATCTGTCGCTCGCCCAGGGCTCGCTGCACGTAAGGGCTGATGACCGCGGGCGATAGGCCGATTTTGACTTCCGAAAGGCAGAATTTGGCTTTACCCGAGGCGATTACTATGTCGCAGCAGGCGGCCAAGCCCACCGCACCGCCAAAGGCTGCGCCTTGCACGCGGCAGACGGTCGGGCAGGGCAGTGTATCCAGGCCGTGCATCAGGGCTGCCAGCTTGCGGGAATCGGCGACATTATCGTCAAGGTCGTAATCGACCATGCGCTTCATCCAGTTCAGATCGGCACCGGCCGAGAAGCTTTTGCCTTCTGAACCCAGCACTACCGCGCGCACTTCGCCCGCTTCGGCTTGCCTATGCAGTGCTTCAAGGTGTGCGTTTAGCTCGGCAATCAGGCCGTCGTCAAAGGCGTTATGAACCTCGGGGCGGTTTAAGGTCAGACGGGCGACGCCGCCTTCAATGATCAGTGTTGAGTAAGCCATGGTGATTGCCCCTTACATCCGGAACACGCCGAAGCGCGTCTCTTCGATTTCTGCATTCATCGCGGCGGCAAGTGACAGGCCGAGCACATCACGGGTTTGCAGTGGATCGATCACGCCGTCGTCCCACAGTCGCGCACTGGCGTAGTAGGGGTGGCCTTGGTGCTCGTACTGCTCGCGAGTGGGCTGCTTGAAGGCTTCCTCTTCCTCTTTGCTCCACTCGCGGCCTTCGCGCTCATGCTGCTCGCGCTTAACCTGCGCCAGTACCCCCGCCGCCTGTTCGCCGCCCATCACTGAAATACGCGCGTTGGGCCACATGAAGAGCAGGTTAGGATCATAAGCTCGCCCACACATACCGTAGTTGCCGGCGCCGAAGCTGCCGCCAATCAGTACGGTGTATTTTGGCACCTTGGCGCAGGCCACAGCGGTCACCAGCTTGGCACCGTGCTTGGCAATACCTTCGTGTTCGTACTTGGAGCCGACCATAAAGCCGGTGATGTTTTGCAGGAAGATCAGTGGAATCTTGCGCTGAGCGCAGAGCTCGATAAAGTGCGCGCCTTTCACCGCACTTTCTGAAAACAGCACGCCGTTGTTGGCTACGATGCCTACCGGGTAACCGTGAATATGCGCAAAGCCGGTGACCAAAGTTTCACCGTAGTAGCGCTTGAACTCATCAAAGTCGGAGTCATCGACGATGCGGCCAATTACTTCGCGCACGTCATAGGGCTTTTTAAGATCCGTTCCCACGATGCCATACAGCTCGGCAGGGTCGAGCTTGGGTGGTTTGGGCGCCTGCATGGCCAGTTGGCCGCGCTTTTGCCAGTTCAAGCGGGATACACAAGCGCGGGCAAGCTGCAGCGCATGAGCATCGTTTTCCGCGTAGTGGTCGGCCACACCGCTGACTTTGGCGTGCACATCGGCGCCGCCTAAATCTTCCGCACTAATGCTTTCGCCGGTGGCAGCTTTTACCAAGGGCGGGCCACCCAGGAAAATCGTGCCCTGCTCTTTAACGATGATCGACTCGTCTGCCATGGCGGGCACGTAGGCGCCGCCCGCGGTGCAGGAACCCATCACCACGGCAATTTGCGGAATGCCTTCAGCCGACATGGTCGCCTGATTATAAAAGATACGCCCGAAGTGGTCGCGATCGGGAAATACTTCGTCCTGGCGGGGTAGGAAGGCGCCGCCTGAATCGACCAAATAGATGCACGGCAGGCGATGTTTACGGGCGATTTCCTGAGCGCGAATATGTTTTTTTACCGTCAGCGGAAAGTAAGTGCCGCCTTTTACCGTGGCGTCGTTAGCAACGATCACGCACTCGACGCCAGAAACCCGACCAATGCCGGTGACCACGCCCGCCGCAGGAATCTCGCTGTCGTAGATCTTGTGCGCCGCCAGGGCGGAAAATTCTAAAAACGGCGAACCTTCATCGATTAGATGATCGATGCGGTCGCGGACAAACAGCTTGCCCCGGTTTTCATGGCGCTCGCGGGCTTTAGCACCGCCACCCTGGGCGACGGCAGCGGTCAGTTCACGCAGTTTGTGAACTTCACCGAGCATTGAGGCTTCGTTGGCTTGGAACACATCGCTGCGCGGGTTGATCTGGCTATTCACAGTGCTCATGGCGCGACCTTTATTTGCTTTCGGTGAAGAGTTCGCGGCCAATCAGCATCCGGCGAATCTCGCTGGTACCCGCGCCGATTTCATACAGCTTGGCGTCGCGCAGCAGGCGCCCGGTGGGGTACTCATTGATATAGCCGTTGCCGCCGAGCAGTTGAATGGAGTCCAGCGCTACTTGAGTGGCTTTTTCGGCGCAGTAGAGAATCACACCGGCAGCGTCTTTGCGTGAAGTTTGGCCACGATCACAGGCACCCGCCACAGCATAAAGATAGGCGCGGCAAGCGTTCAGGGTGGTGTACATATCCGCCACTTTGCCCTGCACCAGTTGGAACTCACCAATCGATTGATTGAACTGCTTGCGCTCGTGGATATAGGGCATCACCACATCCATGGCGGCCTGCATAATGCCAATCGGGCCTGCGGCCAATACGGTGCGCTCGTAATCCAAACCACTCATGAGTACGCGTACGCCTTTGCCTTCCCCGCCTAGAATGTTTTCAGCGGGAACGGCGCAGTCCTGGAAGACCAGTTCACACGTGTTGGAACCGCGCATGCCCAGCTTGTCGAGCTTCTGGGCGGTAGAGAAACCGGGCATACCTTTTTCGATAATAAAGGCGGTAATGCCTTTGGAGCCCGCTTCCGGGTCGGTTTTGGCGTATACCACCAGCACATCGGCATCCGGACCGTTGGTGATCCACATTTTGTTGCCGTTAAGGATGTAGTGGTCGCCATTCTGCTTGGCACGCAATTGCATCGAGACCACATCAGAGCCTGCGCCGGGTTCCGACATGGCCAAAGCGCCCACGTGATCGCCGCTGATCAGCTTGGGGAGATACTTGGCTTTCTGTTCGGGGGAGGCGTTGATCTTGATCTGGTTAACGCACAGGTTGGAGTGGGCGCCGTAAGAGAGCGCTACCGATGCACTGGCCCGCGAGATCTCTTCCATGGCGATACAGTGGGCGAGATAGCCCATACCGCTACCGCCATCCTCTTCAGAGACGGTGATGCCGAGCAGACCCATATCACCAAACTTCTTCCACAGATCATTAGGGAACTCGTTATTGCGGTCGATTTCGGCAGCGCGGGGAGCAATCTCGCTGGCCGCAAAGGCGTTGACCTGCTCACGCAGCATGTTCAGCTCGTCATCGAGGCCAAAATTAAGTTCTGAGTAGTGTGAAAACATGGTCAATCACCTGTTGCAGATTTTTGTATTAGCTTGTGTTAGCTATTTGTGTCGGCGAGTCGAGCTGGCGGTATGTCGCGCGACGAGTCAGTGCATAGTGGCGGAAGAGGGAGCAGACGCTTTGTCGGACGTACCCGTGCGCTCCTCTTCGTTCTGTTTTTCCTGGGGCTCTTTTTCTAGTAGTTCTTCGAGTGCCTGGCGGCAGCGAATCTCAGCACTTTCAAGCTCTAGCTGCACCATGGTGATGTCTTTCATTTGTTGGTCTAGCGCCGCACGGCGTTCGCCTATCTTGCTAAGCATTAGATGCAGCTGTTTTTTGCTGCCGCTGCGGGTTTCGTCCCAAAGCTCGAACAGTTCACGAATCTCTGCCAATGAAAATCCCAGCCGCTTGCCGCGAATGGTAAGTTTCAGCCGCACACGGTCTTTGCTGCTGTAAACCCTGGTTTGCCCACGCCGGGAAGGGTGGAGCAACTCCTGATCTTCATAAAAGCGAATGCTACGGGTAGTTAAATCAAACTCGCTGGCCAGTTCACTAATCGAGTAAGTTCTGCTCATGGTGTCGTTCTCTCAAAAGGCATTGTTCTTAAGGACAGTTCCTAAGAATAAGTCCCAAGATATGCTTCCTATGGAACACTGCCAATGAGGCTAAAACAAGTTTACGTTAACGTAAAGCTATTGTTGTTAGCAGTTGAAAAGCGTTGAATGCTTGTAAGTGACTGATATATAACTTTTGCAGTCGCTTTTTTATGTGTGAAAATAGCGCTGATAGACCAAAGTTGTAATTGTATTGCCATACTGAGAGTTGCTAGTTTGCACGTACATCTTACGTTCAGGTAAGGCGGCGGCAAGCGATTTCGCTACTTCCTTATTACCTGTAATAGAGTCAGCACGACAACAATAAGAGGCTTGCCACTCTATGAGTGCAAACGATGTCCTTCAGGGACCTGTCCTCGAAACCCGAGGGCTAACCAAAGAGTTCCGTGGGTTTACCGCTGTGGACGACGTTAATCTTCAGGTACAGGAAGGGCATATTCACGCGCTGATCGGCCCCAATGGCGCCGGTAAAACCACTGTGTTTAACCTGCTGACCAAGTTTTTGCCGCCTACCCGTGGCGATATTTTGTACCGCGGACACTCCATCACCAGTAAAAAATCCAACGAAATTGCCCAGTTGGGTCTGGTGCGTTCGTTTCAGATATCAGCGGTGTTTGCCCATATGACGGCGCTGGAAAACGTGCGTGTGGCACTGCAGCGCAAACTGGGTACCTCGTTTCACTTTTGGAAATCTGAAAAATCGCTGGATCACCTCAATGAGCGAGCGCTTGAGCTGCTAGAAGAAGTCGGATTGCGTGAATACGCCGACACCTTAACGGTAGAAATGCCCTATGGGCGCAAGCGGGCGCTTGAACTTGCGACCACACTGGCACTAGACCCCACCATGATGCTGCTTGATGAGCCGACCCAGGGCATGGGCGCTGAAGATGTCGATCGGATCGTGGCGTTAATTAAGCGCGTGTCGAAAGGGCGCACGGTATTAATGGTGGAGCATAACTTAAGCGTTGTTAGCCGCTTGTGCGACCGCATCACCGTGCTGGCACGGGGCGCGGTATTGGCCGAGGGCGATTACGATACGGTCTCTCGTAACCCACTGGTGCGTGAAGCCTATATGGGCAGCGACGCTGCAGAGGAAGAGGGAGCCACGGTATGAATACCGCTGAAGCGCAAGCACCGATCGAGAATGCTCAAAGCCTGGAAATGTTGCGGGTGCAGGATCTACACGCCTTTTATGGCGAGTCGCATATTTTGCACGGGGTCAATTTTGATGTGAAGCGCGGCGAGCTGGTGACCCTATTGGGCCGCAACGGCGCCGGGCGCAGCACCACGCTGAAATCGATCATGAACATGGTGGGGCGGCGTACCGGCTCAATCGTGATTAACGGTAATGAAACGCTGCACATGAAGCCGCACCATATTCCTCGGCTAGGGATTGGCTACTGCCCAGAAGAGCGCGGCATTTTTGCCAGTTTAGATGTGCATGAAAATCTCTTGTTGCCGCCAACGGTTCGCTCCGGCGGCATGAGCCTCGATGAAATCTACGCCATGTTTCCGAACCTCTATGAGCGGCGTAGAAGCCAAGGTACGCGGCTTTCCGGGGGTGAACAGCAGATGTTAGCCATGGCGCGCATCTTGCGTACCGGGGCGCGCATGCTGCTGCTGGATGAAATAACCGAAGGGCTCGCGCCCGTTATCGTGCAGAAGCTGGCGGAAGTGCTGGTGAAGCTCAAGGAGCGCGGCATGACCATCGTGCTGGTGGAGCAGAACTTCCGCTTTGCGGCGCCCCTTGCGGATCGCCACTTCGTGATGGATCACGGTCAGATTGTCGAAGAAATCAGCGCCGCGCAGCTGCCATCGCGCCGGGATCATCTCAACTCAATGCTGGGGGTATAACGCTCGGTTTATAGGCCACTCGGTTTATAGACCTTCAAATGCACTTTACGCCAACAATTTCGCTGCTCACAAAACAACAATTTTAATCAGTAATCTGCAGTACGCACTTTCACGACAGCTCAACGACTACTCGACCACGAGTCAAGAACTACACAACAACAAAGGCCCCCGGGCCAGGAGACGAACATGACCTTTATGAAAAAAACGCTGGCTGCCAGCATCGCCGTTGCAGCAGCTTCAAGCCTTGCTGTGTCTACTGCTCAGGCTGATATGAGCGACGGTGAAGTACGCATTGGCTACCTGGCCGATATGTCCGGCACCTATCGCGACTTGGCAGGCCCAGGCGGCCTGACCGCGATGGAGATGGCGGTGGCCGATTTTGGTGGCAGCGTCAATGGTGCTCCCATCGTGATTTCCAGTGCGGATGACCGTAACAGCGCCGACGTAGGTGCCAATACTGTGCGCGGCTGGATCGATCAGGATAACGTCGACATGGTAGGCGGCCTGGTCGCCTCCTCGGTCTCGATTGCAGTTACTAAAGTGCTGGAAGAGAACAACGGCCTTGGGATCGTTTCCGGCTCTGCAGCATCAAGCATTACCAACGAGCACTGCACGCCTAACCACATCCACTGGGTCTACGATACTTATCCGCTCGCTAACGGTACCGCCAAAGCGGTCGTTGAGCAGGGCGGCGATACCTGGTTCATGCTGACGGCTGACTATGCATTCGGTCATGCGCTTGAAGCCGACGTGACAAAAGTCGTGGAAGAAAGCGGCGGTGAAATTGTCGGCGGTGTGCGCCATCCGTTCCCGACTAACGACTTCTCCTCTTATATCCTTCAGGCCCAAGGCTCGGGTGCCAAAATCATTGGCTTGGCCAATGCCGGTGCTGACACCGTTAACGCGATTACCACGGCCAGCCAGTTTGGTTTGACCCAATCCGGCCAGCAGCTAGCGGGTCTGTTGATCTTCCTGAATGACGTTCACGCCCTTGGCCTGGAAGCCACGCAGAACTTGCTGCTGACGACTGGCTGGTACTGGGATATGGACGAGCAGTCCCGTGAATGGTCACAGCGCTACTTCGATGAAGTGGGCCGTATGCCGACCATGGTACAAGCCGGTATCTACTCCAGCACGATGCACTACCTGAAAGCCGTGGAAGCCGCTGGCACTGACGACCCTGAAACCGTGCGTGCTCAGATGGCTGACATGCCCATCGAGGACTTCTTTGCCCGCAATGGCCGCATTCGTGAAGACGGCCGCATGGTGCACGACATGTACCTGGCTCAGGTGAAAACGCCAGAAGAGTCGACCGGTGAGTGGGATCTTTATGAAATCCTCAGCACCATTCCCGCCGAAGAAGCCTACCGTCCGCTGTCTGAAAGCCAGTGCAAATTGGTACAGAACTAATTTTCGGACTCGCTAGCAATCGCAAGTGACGTTTAGTACCGGTTGGCGGCAAGTTGCCGCCAACCGTTTGACGGCGAGGAGAATCGCGTTATGACGATGATATTCGGCGTGCCATTGGCCGTCTTCATGGGGCAGCTGACGCTGGGCCTTGTGAATGGGGCCTTTTACGCACTGCTTAGCCTGGGTCTGGCGGTCATCTTCGGCCTGTTGAAGATCGTCAACTTCGCCCATGGGGCGCAATACATGTTGGGGGCTTTCGCCGCGCTGTTGGGCTTTCGTTACCTGGGCATTAACTACTGGCTGGCGCTGTTCCTGGTGCCACTTGTAGTTGGCGCCTTCGGGGTATTGCTGGAGCGCTTTCTGCTGCGCCGAATTGCCCACCTGGACCACCTTTACGGATTGCTGCTGACCTTTGGTCTGGCGCTGATTTTTGAAGGCACGCTGGTCAACTTTTTCGGTGTTTCCGGCGCGCGCTATGCAACACCCGAGATTTTGCAGGGTGGCTTGAACCTCGGCTTTATGTTCCTTCCTACCTATCGTGCCTGGGTACTGGTCGCTGCGCTGGCAATGTGTCTGTTTACCTGGTTTATGATCGAGCGGACGCGGTTGGGGGCCTACCTGCGGGCGGGCACTGAAAACTCGCAATTGATGCAGGCCTTTGGCGTCAATGTTCCGCTGCTGATCACATTGACCTATGGCTTTGGCGTTGCCCTGGCCGCGTTTGCCGGGGTGCTTGCCGCGCCGCTCTACCCGGTATCACCTACCATGGGCTCCAGCCTTCTCATCGTCGTGTTCGCGGTGGTGGTTATCGGCGGCATGGGTTCGATATTAGGTGCCATCATTACGGGCCTTGCGATGGGTATCATCGAAGGGCTGACCAAGGTGTACTACCCAGAGGCCTCCAATACGGTGATCTTCTTCGTCATGATCCTCGTGCTCATGTTGCGCCCCGTTGGGCTGTTCGGTAAGGAGGCATAAGCATGATGACGGAAACTCAATCAATGGCAGCACCATCCGCAGTACTAGAGCGCCAGAAGCGCGCCAAGTTTCGCCGCAATATGTTCTATCTGGCGTTGATCGTGGTAGGGCTGGTGGCGCCATTTTTGGCCTACCCCGTGTTCTTGATGAAAGTGCTCTGTTTTGCACTGTTCGCCTGCGCCTTTAACCTGCTGCTTGGTTATGCTGGGCTGTTGTCCTTCGGCCATGCGGCTTTCCTGGCTACCGGTGGCTACGTAACGGGTTACCTGTTGGCGAGCTACCCAGGGCTAACGCCAGAGCTGGGTATTATCGCTGGCACCTTGCTGGCCACTCTGCTGGGCGTGCTGTTCGGGGTGCTCTCCATTCGCCGCCAGGGCATCTATTTTGCCATGGTCACCCTGGCCATCGCCCAGTTGGTGTATTTCATGTTTGTGCAGGCGCCGTTTACCGGCGGTGAGGATGGCTTGCACGGCGTTCCCCGCGGCGAACTGTTTGGCTTTATCAGCTTGAGCAGCAACCTCGCGATGTACTACTTCGTGTTTGCGATTTTCATCTTCGGCTTTGCGCTGATTCAGCGCACGGTGCACTCGCCGTTTGGTCAGGTGTTAAAAGCGATTCGTGAAAACGAGCCCCGCGCGGTATCGCTTGGCTACAACGCCGATGCCTACAAGCTGGTAGCGTTCGTTATCTCTGCCGGTTTGGCCGGGCTGGCCGGTTCGACCAAAACCGTGGTCTTCCAGTTGGCCTCGCTGACCGATGCCCATTGGCATATGTCTGGCGAGGTCATTCTGATGACCCTACTGGGCGGCGTGGGAACGCTGCTGGGCCCGCTGATGGGGGCGGGCGTAGTGGTCAGCCTGCAGCATATTCTGGCGCAATCCCCGCTGGGGAACTGGGTGAGCGTGATCCTTGGCATTATCTTTGTGATCTGCGTGCTTAGCTTCCGCAGTGGGATTGTTGGAGAGCTGGATAAGATGTACCGAAAGAACTTCAAGTAGCCGCTTTGAACAGTGGCTGCTTGAAAAAAGTTCTCTGTCCCGTACTTATTGGTTCTTCCCGTTGGGCGCCGCTTGGCGCCCTTTTTTCTGCCTCTTTTTTCAATCACCTTTTTCAATCCCATTTTCTGTATGACGGCCGAGCTTCTACACCTAAGGTCGCAAACGTTGGCATGTTGCTTGTGGGCGGGTAAATGGATAAGTTAACGTTAACGTCAATTACAACGACAATAGCAGTGCGCACGCGCATTCGCGGAGATACACCATGAATTTTGAACTTAACGAAGACCAGGTCGCCTTTGCCGATATGGCGCGGGCGTTTGCCCAAAACGAGCTGGAGCCCCATGCGGCCGAGTGGGACCAAACCTCGTTTTTTCCAGTCGATGTGATTCGCAAAGCGGGCGAGCTGGGATTTTGCTCGCTGTATGCCCCAGAAAGCGTGGGTGGTTTAGGGCTTTCGCGGCTGGATGCCAGCATCATTTTCGAGCAGCTCGCCATGGGCTGCACCTCGACCACCGCGTATCTGACCATTCATAACATGGTGACCTGGATGCTGGCGGATTTCGGCACACCAGATGCCGTCGAGCAGTGGGGCGCAAGGCTAGCCACGGGTGAGCTGCTGGGCTCCTACTGCCTGACCGAGCCTAACTCAGGCTCCGATGCCGCCTCGCTAAAAACCACCGCCAAGCGCGATGGCGATCACTACGTGCTGACTGGCAGCAAGATGTTTATTTCCGGCGCGGGTAGTACCGATTTTCTGGTGGTAATGGCGCGCACCGGTGGTGAGGGGGCGAGCGGTGTGTCGGCGTTTGCGGTCGATGCCAAGAGCGACGGCATTAGCTACGGGCGCAAGGAAGAGAAGATGGGCTGGAACAGCCAGCCCACTCGCATGATCACGTTTGAAGATGTGCGGGTGCCCGCTAATCATTTGCTCGGTAACGAAGGCGACGGCTTCAAAATCGCCATGAAAGGCCTTGATGGGGGGCGGATCAATATTGCTACCTGCTCGATCGGCACTGCCCAGCAGGCGATTAACAAAGCGCGGGAATACATGCTGGAGCGCAAGCAGTTCGGCAAACGGCTCGCCGAGTTTCAGGCGTTGCAGTTCCGCTTGGCCGATATGGTCACCGAGCTGGTCGCTGCACGGCAATTGGTGCGTATGGCCGCTACCAAGCTGGACGCTGGCCACGCCGATGCGCCGACTTATTGCGCCATGGCCAAGCGCTTTGCCACCGATGTCGGCTTCAAAGTATGTGACGAAGCGCTGCAAATGTACGGCGGCAACGGCTATATCAAGGAGTACCCCATGGAGCGCTACGTGCGCGATACCCGGGTGCACCGGATTCTCGAAGGCACCAACGAAATCATGCGCCTGATCATCTCCCGCCGGGTATTGGCAGACGGCGCCACCGAGCTGTAAAGGATAAGGAATGCCCATGAGCAGTGTACTGTTTACCGAACACCCCGCCCAAGACGGCCACGTCATCGCCGAAATAAAGCTGGATGCCGAGCGCTCGCTGAACGCGTTAACGCTTGAGATGTGCGAAGCGATGTTGCCGCGCCTGCGCGACTGGGCCACCGATGAGCGCGTGGTGGCGATCCTGCTGGATAGCGCTGGCGAGAAAGCGTTTTGTGCCGGTGGTGATGTCGTCAATCTGTATAAAACGATTACCGGCGAGGGCGACCCCAGCTTTCCCGAGCGTTTTTTCGAAACCGAGTACCGACTCGACTACCTACTGCACACCTACCCCAAGCCGGTGATCTGCTGGGGGAGCGGTATTGTAATGGGCGGCGGCATGGGGCTATTGAGTGCCAGCAGCCACCGCGTGGTGACCGAAACCTCGCGCTTGGCCATGCCGGAAGTCACTATCGGCCTTTACCCGGATGTGGGCGCCAGCTGGTTCTTGAATCGCCTGCCTAACGGAACCGGGCGCTTTTTAGCCATGACCGGCTGTCAGGTCAGCGCGCCGGATGCCGTTCACCTCGGCCTGGCCGACCGCTGTATTGCCAGCCACCACCGGGATGCATTGCTGCAACAGCTGATCGATGCGCGTTGGGGTAAAGGGGCCGACACCGATGCCCACGGCGTGGTCAACCGCATTATGCGCGAGTTAGAGCAGACCTCGCAGCCGGTGTTTGCCGAGCTTGAAGCCCCCGTTTATCAGCACGCATCACTGATTCGCGAGCTGATGGATCACGACAGCGTCGAGCAGATCGTTGCCGCCATTGGCGCGGTAAAAAGCGAGAATAAGTGGTTCAACAAAGCGCAGAAAACGCTGGCTCACGGCAGCCCGGTGTCCATCAAGCTGATCGATGAACAGTTGAAGCGCGCCAAACACATGTCGCTGGCGGAAGTATTCCAATTTGAAATGGCGCTTTCGGTGCAGTGCTGCCGGCACCGCGAATTTCCAGAGGGTGTGCGCGCGCTGCTGGTCGATAAAGATGGCCAGCCCGCATGGACTTATCCGGACGTCGCTTCGGTCGAACAGAGTTTTATCGATGAACTGTTAGCTTCGCCGTGGGAGACCAGCCCGCTCGCCGATCTAAAATAACTAGCAGCCCTAACGTCACTCCTCATCAACAAATAATAAGGACAACACGCATGACTACCGTCGCGTTTATCGGTTTAGGCAATATGGGTGGCCCGATGGCCGCCAACCTATCGAAAGCGGGTTTTAACGTTCGCGCTTTTGACCTTTCAGAAGACGCACTAGAAACAGCCAAAGCCAACGGCTGCGAAGTCGCGTTTTCAGCCCAAGAAGCCGCCACCGGTGCGGATTTTGTCATCTCAATGCTGCCCGCAGGCAAGCATGTGCGCGGACTCTATGTTGAAGGCGATACGCCGCTGTTCGAAGTGATCAAGCAGAGCGCGCTGGTGATCGACTGCTCCACGATTGATGCCGATACAGCCCGCAGCGTAGCCGCCGAAGGCGAGAAGCTAGGCGTTGGCTTTGTGGATGCGCCGGTTTCCGGCGGGGTAGGCGGCGCGCAAGCGGGCACACTAACGTTTATCGTGGGTGGCTCGGAGGCTCAGTTCGAACAGGCCAAACTAGTGCTGGACGTGATGGGCAAAAACATCTTCCACGCCGGAGACCATGGCGCCGGGCAGGTGGCCAAAGTGTGCAACAACATGCTGCTATCCATCCTGATGGCGGGCACCTGTGAAGCGATCAATATGGGCGTCAAAAACGGCCTCGACCCAGCGGTGCTATCAGAAATCATGAAGCAGAGTTCCGGCGGCAACTGGGCTCTCAACGTTTACAATCCCTACCCAGGCGTCATGGAAAACGCCCCCGCTTCGAAAAACTACCAAGGCGGCTTCCAGGTAGACCTGATGATCAAGGATCTGGGCCTGGCCATGGATGTCAGCCAGCAAAGCGCCTCCGCAGTACCCATGGGCTCCGCCGCCCGCTCGCTGTTTACCCTGCATAAAGCGAAAGGTAACGGCAAACTCGACTTCTCCAGCCTGATGAAGCTGTATCAGGATGAAGCGTAAAACGAGAGGCGAGAGGAGTAAGAGGTGAGGGGTTGTAGCGCGTGGTAACGAGTAGCGAGTGCAACGAGAAACGAGGCACCCGTATGGACGGCCCCGCGCGAATGGGCGGCAAAGCCGCCCCCAACTTGCCACCCAACCCCGCGAGAGGCAAACTCAGCTTCCTCACTCTGCTCAAACAAAAAGGATTGCCATGATCACGCTTTGGGGCCGCAACAACTCCACCAATGTCAAAAAAGTACTCTGGGTGCTAGAAGAGCTGGAACTGCCCTTTGAGCAAATTCAGGCGGGACTTCATCACGGGGTCAACAACACCCCAGAATACCTGGCCATGAACCCCACCGGGCTGGTGCCGCTACTCAAAGACGACGCCACCGATAGCGTGCTGTGGGAATCCAACGCCATTATTCGCTACCTGGCCGCCCAATACGGGCAGAACAAGCTTTGGATCGAAGCGCCCGCCAAGCGCGCCCAAATGGAAAAGTGGATGGAGTGGGCCAACAGCACGCTAACGCCAGCTCACCGCAAGATCCTGATGGGATATGTCAGAACATCGCCCGAAAATCGCGATAACGCCGCCATTGAAGCAGCGGTGAAAGAGTGCGAAGCGCTATTTGCCATCATGGATAACGCGCTGGCAAATCAGACCTGGTTTTCTGGTGAGGAATTTGGCTTGGGCGATATCGCCATCGCGCCCTTTATTTACAACATGCTCAACAGCGGCCTAACCTGGCAAACCCACCCCCACCTGGAGCGTTGGTACCAACAGCTCACTGAACTGCCTAGCTTCCAAAAAGTGGTGATGATTCCGGTGACGTAATGCTTGAACTTGAATGAGGTAAGCACTTTCATTCTTGGTGGCGAGTAGCGCTTTGCTAGCCTAGTCTTACGTAGGAAGAACAAAAATAGAGGAAATCACATGCTTCTTACACGACTCAGCTTCATCAGTGGCTTGGCAGCCATCGCGTTATTCGCTGGAAACATAGCTTACGCTGCCGACGATTCTACCAAGCGAATTATGGTCTATGGAGACTCCAATACATGGGGTTACATACCCGTAGAAAGTGGCCCTACTACGCGTTATTCAGCAGATGTGCGCTGGCCAGGCGTTATGGAAACCGAGCTTGGCTCCGAATATGAAGTGATTGAGGAAGGCTTGAGCGCACGCACAACAGATGTACCTGATCCTTCACTCCCTCATATATCCGGCGCTGGGCTTGATGGTTCCGCCTATTTGTCATCCGCTATCGCAACACATCATCCGCTTGATTTAGTTGTGATCATGTTAGGTACGAATGATGTTAAGGAAATGTTCGATCGCTCACCGTTCAGAATTGCATTGGGTATGGGAAAGCTGATCGATATTGTTGAGCAGACTGGCGGTGGAGTCGGAACCTCATATCCAGCGCCAAAGGTGTTGGTGCTCTCACCGCCTCCACTGGGAAATGTAGCGCCTGAGGAGCGCGCCGAAAGGTTCGCTGGCGGTGTCGAGAAAACGGAAGCACTTCCCGCTCTCTACGAGGCAATTGCAGAAGCTGCTGGCGCGGAATTTTATGATGTCGGTACGCTGGCAACCACGGATGGAGTAGACGGCGTTCATTTCTCTTCAGAAACGCACAATGCGATTGGCGTCGGCGTTGCCGAAAAAGTCATGTCAATTATGGAGTAATTGGGTGCTGTAGTGCCTAGCATCCCTTCTCAATGATGAAGCGTTCATAAATAAATCGCTTCTAACTCCGCTATCTCATTATTGAGCGCTTGCAACGTATTACATGCCAAACCATGGCGCCGCGCGCGCTCGATCAATGGCCCTAAAATCGCCTCCCGCTCGGTGGGGCGTTTGGCCTCTACATCCTGCAACATCGACGCCTTATTTTTCGCAGTGTTCTCCACCACTTGCCAGACCAACGCCAGCCACGCTTCTTCATCCTGGCCGTTATTGGGAGGCGCAATACCTTCGGCGAACATAATCGCCGCAACTTCCTTTACCACGGCTACCACACGGCCCGCATACTCCTCACTGCGCAGTTCACCATTACGCACACCATGTAGCGCCACCAGCGGATTGATTGCTGCGTTCACCGCCAGCTTTTGCCACAGCCGTTGGCTAATATCAGCCACCGCCGTAGCAGTAAACCCCGCCTGAGTGAGTGATTGCGCCAATGTTTCTGCCAACTCACCGTGCTGATTGTTCAAATCCCCCACAAAAGTATGCCCGCGCCCCGCATGCACCACGCCATCATCACCGGTTATGTAAGCCCCTTCAGTGGTGGTCGCACACAGCACCGGCCCCGGCCAAGCCTGGGTGATCCGCGGTTGTGCTAAAAATCCGTTTTGCCACAACACCAGCGGCGTAGTGGGGGGAAGCGAGTCAGCAACGTCTTCCAGCGCTGCCTCAGCGACCATCGCTTTAGTGGTGATATGCACAAAGGCGGGTGGTTCATACGTTTCAGGAGCCAACTGAGCAACAGTAAGAATGTTGAGAAGCCGCTTGCGTTGTTCGCCTTCCGGGGTGGTAAGCGTTTGCTGTGCAGGCAGCGCTCGTCGGCCAATTAGCGTGGTGGCCGCTAAAGGTGAAAGCGAATGAGCCAACAGGCGGCCAATGGCGCCAGGGCCGATAATCCAATGTAAAGACATGGCGATTACTTTGTTTGTGGTGGTAGCAGAAATTCAGAATGACAGAAAACGTTATAAAACCACTAGTAGAACGCTCCATCCTTTGTAAAGCTTATGCTAACTTAGCGTTAACCACTCGCCAGGTAGCGTCCCATGTCGATTGAAGTCTGGTTTGCCTTTGCTCTTGCATCCGTTGCCTTGCTCGCGATCCCTGGGCCGACGATTTTAACCGTGGTTAGCTACTCTATCGCCCAAGGTAAGCGTGCCAATATTCCGCTTGTCGCCGCGGTGGCGTTGGGTGATTCAACCGCGCTGATTTTTTCGCTACTCGGATTGGGTGCGGTGTTAGCTACCTCGGCCTTTTGGTTCACCGTTATCAAGTGGATCGGCGGTTTATATTTGCTGTATATGGGCATAAAGCTGTTACGTGCCGGTATATCGTCGGTGCAGCCGGTGTCTACAGCGGTATCAGGTTCGCGCTGGAAGCTCTTCAGCAATACCTATCTCGTTACTGCGATGAACCCAAAGGGCATTATCTTCTTCGTCGCTTTCTTGCCGCAATTCGTTAATCCAAATGACGACGCAGGGCAGCAGCTTTGGATTCTTGCGGTCACGTTCGTGGTGTTGGCAACGCTGAATGCCACTCTTTACGCTGTGTTCGCATCATCAGTGCGCAAGTTGTTGACATCACGACGTGCGCAGCGCCGTTTTAACTTCATTGGTGGAACGTTACTGTCTGCCGCAGGTGTGTGGGCGCTGCTAGCCAAGCGGCCCGCGTAAGCAAAAGCCGGTAAATCTGGTCACAGCAACGCTGTTTATATCTGGAGACAAACGTGAGTGGATCGCTTCAAAAGCTGTTAACGGAACTGGAGCAAATTGGCCAACAAAACGATGCCGCCGTTTCTGAACGCCCACGGCGTATGCTAAATATCACCCGTGATACGGGGGAGTTTCTGTCTGTGCTCGTTCAAGCAACCAATGCGCAACGAGTATTGGAGATCGGCACTTCCAATGGGTACTCAACTTTGTGGCTGGCCCAGGCTGCTCAGGTGATTGGTGGGCACGTTACCACTGTTGAATTTTCCGAATTCAAGCTTGAATTGGCCGCGAGGAATTTTGAGCGTTCTGGTCTCTTTGATGTCATTACCCAGCATCGAGGGGAGGCGGGTGAACTGCTCAAAGGTATGGACGATGCCTGTTTCGATCTGGTCTTTTTAGACTCAAATCGCTCTGATTATGTGCATTGGTGGCCGAATATCCGGCGCGTTTTACGCAAGGGAGGACTTCTCGTGGTGGATAACGCCACTTCTCATGCAGATGAAATGGCTTCCTTCGTGGCGCAGGTATCGGCAGACACCAATTTTATCACGTGCACTGTACCCGTCGGCAAAGGTGAGTTTTTGGCAACTCGGAGCGGTGGTTAAAGGGCAGCTTAGTGTAAAAAGGCGCTCCAGCTAATCTAAATCAGAGGCTAAATTTTGCAGCTCTATGAGCTTAAACCATTAAAATATTCACGGAATAAATCATGATCAGAGATGCTGTAAAGGGCGATTCAGCCGCAATAGCGCACATTTATAATTACTACATTGAAAATACCGTTATTTCATTCGAAGAAGCACCCGTGTCGGATTCAGACATCCAACTTAGGATTGAGAATGTTCAGGGGGTAGGGTTACCGTGGCTGGTGGCTGTGGAAGACGATGCTGTGGTGGGTTATGCCTACGCAACAAAATGGAAAGAGAGAAGCGCCTATCGATTTTCAGTCGAAGTCAGCGTCTACCTTTCCCACCAAATGCAAGGCAGGGGCTTGGGGGCAAAACTCTATGAAGCGATTTTTTCCAGGCTCAAAGAGGGTGGAATTAACGCTGTGATTGGTGGCATCACGCTTCCCAATCCAGCCAGTGTTGCTTTGCATGAAAAAATGGGTATGAGAAAAGTAGCCTACTTTGAAAAGGTAGGGTTCAAATTCAATCAGTGGCACGATGTAGGCTACTGGCAGCTAAACTGGCACAGCTGATTGTAACGCACGCGCCTGTCCATCTCGTTCTCAATCAACAACGCTGAAACGCCCGGCGCTCCCTCCAGCCCGACATACAAAAAGAAGCTAATGATGTAGCCAGTATTACGGGCGACTGATTTCTAATGACGGTAGTAGGCATAGTCTGGTAGCGTTGAGGCTAAGCAAAATTGGCCAATTGCAGGCTGCATGAATAAGACTAAACGCAGTCGATTACTGCTGTGAGACTCTTTGCTAGGAGCCCGCTTTCGACCGAGGGTGTGTGAAGATGTAGTGGCCGTTATAGTTTGCCATGATGGCCTATGCACTACCTTTGAACCCCTTTTAAAATGGGTGGATTACTGAATCTATTACGCCGATGATGGCATGGTCCACACTAAGTTCTGGGGGAGACTCTCTTTGGCTGAAGGAACGTACCGCTATCAGCAGCTGCAGCAGTGGATACTGCAAGGCATCATTGACGGTCGTTGGACGCCGGGGGATCGTCTACCATCCATTCGAGAGATATGTACACAACAGGGCGTGTCAAAAGCCACAGTCCAGCATGCCCTGCAGCGACTTGAGGCGCAGGGGTTTCTGGAGGTTCGGCCAAAGGCAGGCCATTTCGTTACCCTGGCGCCTAAAGCCACTGCACCGCCGAGAACCACCTCCCGTATTGAAGCGCCTCGCCCCGTCAATGTTAGTGATTTACTGCTGGACATTATGGATCGAAATGCCGCGTTCGACCTTCTGCCCGAACTGCATGCCGGCGAACTGCCACCAGGAATCGTAAGCCTCAACCGGGCCATTGGGAGGGCTCTTCGGAGGCAGCGTGGTGCCGACTTCCAGTATTACGACAAACCTGCAGGCGATCTGAAGTTGCGAGAGCAGCTTGGGCTTCTGCTGGCTAAACGAGGGTGGCCTGTTACGCCAGATGAACTATGTATAACCTCTGGCTGTCAACATGCCTTGTTCCTGGCGCTCATGGCCTGCTGTCAACGCGGGGACATAGTTGCCGTGGAATCTCCGGGTTTCTATGGGGTACTGCAGCTGCTGGAACAACTCGGTTTGCAAGTGATTGAAATACCAACCTCCACGGCAAGTGGTTTGGATATGGATGCCCTTGAAGAAGCCCTGGGGCGCTGGAACATCCAGACATGCGTCGTGTCTCCGGCGTTTGCTACGCCAGGAGGGGCGTTGATGTCCGAGGCTCCCCGGCGACGCCTGATGGCGCTGGCGGAAGAGTACGATCTGGCCATAATCGAAGACGATATATACGCCGAGTCCGGGTTTTCCCGGGTACCCGACACCCTTAAGGCGCTGGATGATAGCAATCGTGTCATCCACTGCAGTTCGTTTTCCAAGGTGTTGTCCCGGGACCTGCGCCTGGGTTGGATTTCAGGGGCACGCTGGCATCAGCGGATACTGAATCTGAAAATGGTGACTCAACTGGCCAGTAGCCGCTATTTGCAACAGGGCGTTGCAGCCTATATGGAAGAGGGTGAACTGTCCGCCCATCTTCGCAGGCAACGGAAGTTGATGAGTGAGCAACGCGACCGCCTACTGGCTTCACTGCTCGCATGGCCGGTGTCGGTAAGAGTGACGGCGCCCCAGGGCGGTCTGGCGGTCTGGCTGGAGCTGCCTGCAACGGTCGACACCCTGGCTGCATACCCCAAGGCGCTTGACGCAGGTGTTGTGATCACGCCCGGCCCGCTTTTTTCCGCATCGGGTAAGTATGGCAATTGTCTGAGGGTCAGCTTTTCCCATCCCTGGGATGAGCGAAGAATCCGCGCCCTGAATCAACTACCAGAGTTGCTGAATCTCACCTGACTGCCCATCTGTCCCTATCGAAAATTAAAAATTTGAACCTGCACCGATCCGGCGAAACTGGATAATCTCACTTTCAAATAGAACGAATGTAAGTGAGTAATGAGCCAGAATAAACTGCTTCGCAATATCGATACCAAGCCTTACAGCTCCAGGCTCATGGATAAAATTCATACCCGCAGTTTCAAGGGCTATTTCAGGCGCCTGAGAATCCTTGGTGGAGCCCTCCTCTTTGCCCTGTATTTTGGAACTGTCTGGTTAACCAGCGGAGACCGCCAGGCGGTCTTATGGGACCTTTCTGAATTGAATATCTTCAATAAGGGTCAGCACAGCCAGAGTTATAACATCGGTGTGTCTGGAGTGGACGGCCTGCAACTGAGCTCTGTAGCGACTGTGTCTGTAGGAGCAGGGGAGAGAGTTGAGCTGCCGGTTACCATATCCGTTGCACCGGAGTCCCTTGAGACTGAAGTCAGTGCTATCAATGTCCATCTTCAATCAGTGAAAGATCCGGCACTGAAACTCGTCGAGAACAGTAAATTTATGGGGACAATCCGATGACTGACCAGCCCGTGCATGAGGTCATGGATCGGCTTTCTCCCTCAATCTTCGCCGGTCTACTGACCGTCAATGGTGTGCTCACGTACGCCAATAAAGCCGCGTTGGATGCCATTGGCGCGCGAGCTGAGGATGTGCTGGGCCGACCGTTTGATGCCACCCCCTGGTGGGGGTTCTCAGACCAGAGCCGGCAACGTCTGCGCGATGCAATACGGGCCGCCGGACAGGGGCATACATCCCGTTTTGACGTGCTTATCCTTGATCGCAATGGTCGAGTGCGGACCATGGATTTCACCCTGCACCCGGTCTACGACGGCAAGGGAAACATCACCTATATGGTACCTTCCGCGCGCGACATCACGGAGCGCAGGCAGGCTGAGCGGGAGCTGCGGCTGACCCAGTTCGCAGTGGATAACGCGCGGGGCGCGATGTTCCAGATCGATGCCGACGGGCGGGTACGCTATGCCAATCGCGCGGCCTGCGACATGCTCGGGTACGCCCGCGAAGACCTTACAGGACGCTTGCTTTCCGATATCGATCCCACCATGACGGAAGGGGTCTGGCGGGAGCATTTGCACGAGTTGAAGGCGCAGGGCTCGGCACGACTTGAGTCACTCGCCCGCCGCAGCGACGGGGGACTGATCCCCATCGAGGTAACCGCCACTTACATCGAGTACGAAGGTGAGCCCGTCAGCTTCTCCTATGTCGACGATCTCACGGCCCGCAGGGCGTCCGAGGAGCGCATCCACTATCTAACCCGATTCGACGGCCTTACCCGGTTGCCGAACCGGACTGCACTCCACGAACGCCTCGAACAGGCCATCGAGTCGGCGCAACTCAGCAACTCGTCTGTGGCACTTCTGATTGTCGGGCTCGACCGCCTGGGGCTGGTCAACGACGCCCTGGGGCACGCGGGCGGAGACGAGGTGCTCCGCGCCATCGCCGAGAGGCTGTCCGCATGCGCGGAAATACCCGCGACCGTGGCCCGTATTGGCGGGGACGAATTTGCGATCATGTACACGACAGATACGCAGCAGGATCTCCATGCCGAGTATTGGACTCAACGCATCCTTGAGTCGGTCTCCGAGCCCTTGCGGATCAACGATCAGGAGATCTGCGTAACCTGCAGCATCGGTTCTGCAGCCTATCCATTCGACGGAGCGGACTCGGGAGAGCTGTTCAAGAATGCCACGTCAGCACTGCGCCGCGCTAAGGGCCGGGGGCGCAACATGCACCTGGCCTATGCCTCGGCGGCGGCCAATCGGGATCCGGAGCGATTGGCCCTGGAGTTGGCGCTGCGCGGCGCGCTTAAGCACGGCGAGTTCAGCGTGTATTACCAACCCCGTATTGACGTGGACAGCGGTGTCCCCGTCGGCGCTGAAGCACTTCTGCGATGGCATCACCCCCACATGGGCATGATCTCACCGGCGCGGTTCATCCCTGTTACGGAGGAGACAGGCCTGATTGAATCAATCGGGGAATGGGTACTACGTGCGGCGTGCGAGCAGAACCGGCTCTGGCGTGAAAGTGGCCTGATGCCCGGACGCATCGGCGTGAACCTCTCTGCCCGACAGTTCCGCCACGCAGACCTCGCGCTGCGGGTGGTACAACTGCTCAAGGAGACCGGACTTGACCCGCAACACCTGGAACTCGAGCTGACCGAGAGCATGCTCATGGAGGATGTCGATACGGCGGTCGCAACGATGACGTGCCTCAAGGATTACGGCGTGAGCATCGCGGTGGATGACTTCGGCACCGGGTATTCCGGCCTGAGCTACCTGAAGCGTTTCCCGATCGATACGCTTAAGATCGACCAGTCGTTCGTCCGCGAAATCACAAGCGATCCGGCCAGTGCCGCGATCGCCGACGCCATCATCGCCATGGCTCAGCGCCTGAACTTGGATGTTATAGCCGAGGGCGTGGAGACACCGGAACAGTGCCGATTGCTGCGTGAAAGCGGATGCCGGTATATGCAGGGTTACCTGTTCGCAAGGCCGGTGCCGACAGAGGATCTAACTAAACTGTTGCGTGTGGGGCACGTCGGCAGGCACCTCTGACGCGGTTTGTGTTGATGCGGCTTGTTCGAACACGGCCAGCAGTAAAAAAGAACCAGGGTATGGAGTTGGTGCTGGCGGTTCATTCGCCCGGGATGGCGGGGCCCTGCTGCTGCTTGCCGCCTTGCTTTCAGTCTACCTCGGGCTATACTTATTTAATCTTCTCCCGGGCTCTGCCCCCTCCCAAGTTTTACTGGGCTCCGCCTCTTCTCCAAGGCTTAGCGGTTCCTATATGACTGTTGTAAGCCATACAACGGTACAAAGGAGGGATCATGAACAAGAGTCCAGAAAAATCGCAGCAAATATCATGCGATATCTGCCAACAACGCCCTGCGGCTCTGCAGGTAACCGTTTCACAGGCCGGACGCAGACGCACTCTCAACGTATGCCAAACGGATTATTTGCGCCTGAGAGCACGAAGTGCCTCTCCGTTTGAATCCCTATTTGGAAGCGGGCTGCTCGCCGACGATTTCTTCGAGCGGCTGGCGCGAGACGAGGATTTCGGCTTTGGCAGGGTCGCCAGCCGAGAGAACGGTCGGCCGCAGGATAGCGAATCGGTCGCCCTCGGTGACTTACTTAGCGAGCAAAGCGAGCAGATTCTGCAGCAAGCCGCGGCTACAGCGACGGAGTGGGGTTCGCAGCTGATTGATACCAGCCACCTGCTTTACGCGCTGGCCGATAACGATGTGGTGCAAGCGCTCCTCAAGCGATACCAGCTATCGGCCAAGGACCTCAAGGCCCAGATTGAGCAACTGACACCCAAAGCTGCGAGCGAACCTGAAACGGACGGGCCTACAAAGATCGGCGTTTCCCCACGAGTGAAAGCCGCGCTACAGCGCGCCTTCCAGGCGTCGAGAGACCTCGGGCATGGCTATATTGGTCCCGAACACCTTCTGATCGGTCTGTCCGAGGAGGAGGGGCTGGCCAGCGACTTGCTGAACCGTTATGGCCTCTCAGCACACGGTCTTCGGCAGAAGGCTGTGCAGGTGGTCGGAAAGGGGGCACAGGAGGGGCGACTGCCGGAGCAAAGCGACACGCCCACCCTGGACAAGTACAGTCGGGATCTTACGGCATTGGCTAACGAGGACAAGCTGGACCCGGTGATCGGGCGAGCGGCCGAGGTCGAGACCCTGATCGAGGTTCTTTCCCGGCGCCGCAAGAACAACCCCGTTCTTATCGGTGAACCGGGCGTCGGCAAGACCGCCATCGTCGAAGGGCTGGCGCAGCGAATTGTTCACAACGAAGTGCCGGACCTGTTGCAGAACAAACGGGTGGTTGAGCTAAACATCAATTCGCTGGTGGCGGGTTCCCAATATCGTGGTCAATTCGAGGAGCGGATCAAACAAGTCCTCGACGAGATTACGTCCCACCAAAACGAGATTGTGCTGTTCATCGACGAGCTGCACACCATTGTCGGCGCCGGATCGACCGGGGGCGAAGGCGGGCTGGACGTCGCGAATACCCTCAAGCCCCAACTGGCGCGTGGCGAACTGCATTTGGTCGGGGCGACCACGCTGGCCGAATACCAGAAGCACATTGAAAAAGACGCAGCGCTAGAGCGGCGGCTGCAACCGGTGTTCGTCGCCGAACCAACGATTGACCAGACCATCAATATACTAAGGGGGCTCAGGGATCGACTGGAGGCTCATCACAAGGTGACGATCACCGACGAGGCGATTGTCGCTGCAGTGGAGATGGCCGACCGCTACGTCACCAACCGGTTCCTGCCGGATAAGGCCATTGACCTGATAGATCAGGCGGCTGCCCGGGTACGAATCGGTGGCACTTCGCGGCCGCCGGAGCTTCACGAGCTCGGTGCACAGATCGACCAGCTGCGGCGTGAGCGTGACTACGCATCCAACCGCAAGAATTTCGAGCGCGCGAGCGCGCTGGAAGCTCGTATCGAAGAACACCAGGGCGACTATGACCAAGGCCTGGAGGAATGGAACACGACCCGGAGCACTAGCGCTAACCAGGTGGGCGTCGAGGATGTGGCACAGATCGTTTCGCGCCTGACCGGCGTTCCGGTGGCAGAGCTCACCACGGAGGAGCGCACCAGGCTGATGGAGATGGAACAGCGTCTGCATCAGCGGGTCGTCGGTCAGGACGAGGCAGTAAGAGCCATATCCGATGCCGTGCGTTTGTCTCGCGCCGGGCTGGGCGACCGTCGCCGTCCCATCGCAACCTTCTTCTTTCTCGGACCCACGGGCGTGGGAAAGACAGAGCTGACCAAAGCCCTTGCGGAAACAGTATTTGGTGATGAGGAGGCGATGATCCGCGTTGACATGAGCGAGTACATGGAGCGGCACACGGTCGCGCGCCTTATTGGGGCGCCTCCCGGGTACGTCGGGTTCGAGGAGGGGGGCAGCTTACCGAAAGGGTACGCAGAAAGCCGTACAGCGTCGTTCTGCTTGACGAGTTCGAGAAAGCACACATGGATGTCCAGAATGTGTTGCTGCAGGTCTTCGAGGATGGGCGGCTCACTGATGGCAAGGGGCGTGTGGTGGACTTCACCAATACCATCATAATAGCCACAAGCAATATCGGTTCTGATCTCATCCGGGAAAACCTCGAGGCCCCGGAGGACGAGCGCAAGGACGCCGCGGAATTGAAGTCGGAACTGTTGAACGTGCTCCGTCGTTATCTCCGCCCGGAGTTCATCAACCGCATCGATGAGATCATTGTATTCCACGCACTCGACCGCAAACAGATCCGTGACATCGTAGGTATGCAGCTCGAGCGCGTGAAGCGTATCGCGCACGGACAGGGCTTGACGGTGGAGTTCGACGACTCGCTCATCGACCATTTGGCGGATGTCGGCTACCGGCCAGAGTTCGGTGCGCGCGAACTTCGTCGCCAGATCCGATCCCTGATCGAGACGCGCCTTGCGAGTGCCGTATTGCGCGGCGACATAGAGGAAGGCGATAGCCTGCGCTTCATCTACGACAAGGATCGAGGTGAAATCCATTGGGAGAAGGAAACAAAGGTGCCTGCCACCGAACCGGAGTGACGAAGCCGCGCGGGCGGCGGACAGGAGGGCATGATACATGTCCAGAGGAAAGCCCCTACAAGGGGGTGGCGGTAGTAGGTCGCGCCGCGTAGGTTCCGCACTCGCTGGACGGTTCTCAGAGACACGCCTTGCTTGGCCGAACATGTCCTACTACCAGCGCTTCGAGCAGATTGTGGCGATAATTCTCACGCTGCTGCTCAGTCTCGTGGTCGCGGTGGCTCTCGTCCATCTGACCTGGCGCATCCTCACGCTGATTGTGCTTGGTGTTGTCGATCCTGCCAACCAATCTGTCTTCCAAGTGGTCTTCGGCATGGTCATGACGTTACTGATTGCCCTGGAATTCAATCATTCCGTGCTGAGTATAGCCGAGCGTCAGAATAGTATCGTGCAAATCAAGACCGTCCTGCTAATTGCGCTCCTCGCTCTGGTTCGAAGGTTCATTATCCTCGATGCCACAAAGATCGACCCCATGACTCTGCTGGGGCTGAGCGCGGCGATTCTGGCTCTCGGCGCAATCTACTGGCTGGTGCGAGAGCAGGAGGGGAGGCAGAAGCGCGAATAGTGAAGAGGCTAGCGGGAGGGTCGTTACGAGAGTGAGGTGCGCGCGAATCATGACACCATGATGCTCAGTGAGTATCAACCCGGGTCGGGTAGGCTTGTCGCACTCGACTGTACCGCTGTATCCCGCGGCCTTGCAGCGGGAATAAATGGAGGAAAGGGCATGTTTACTCCGAATTCCATTCCCTATCAGCAACAAGCTGGCTTTCAGCGCACCTATCGCCAAGGCCGCCTGAGCCTGGGCCTTTTCTTCCCTCTCGAAGCCTTTACCGGCGATATGCCAACTATGGCCAACCAGGTAAGCTTGGCCCAACTTGCCGAACAATTGGGTTTCTCTGCCCTCTGGTTTCGCGACGTGCCGTTACGCGATCCCAGCTTCGGTGATTCCGGTCAGGTGTTCGATCCCTGGGTCTACCTGGGTTTTATGGCAGCACACACTCGCTCGATTGCGCTGGGTACCGCCTCGGTCATCCTGCCAATCCGTAATCCCCTACACACTGCCAAGGCCGCAACGAGTGTTGATCAGCTCAGTGGTGGCCGTCTGTTACTCGGCGTGGCTTCCGGTGACCGTCCAGTAGAGTTCCCAGCATTCGGTGTCGACCCGGAGCAACGCGGCAGCCTCTTCCGCGAATACCTCAAGGTATTTCGCGAGGTTCAGCGCAGCAGTTTCGTACCTATAACCTGGTCCGGCGGCACGCTTCAAGGAGCTGATCTGATTCCCAAGCCAACCACAGCGGAAATTCCATTCTTCGTGACCGGCCATAGCCGCCAGACGCTGGAGTGGATCGCCCGCTACAGTCATGGGTGGATCAGTTATCCGCGACCCCCGAAGGCCCAGCAAGCGGTTGTCGAGAGCTGGCGCACGGCGGTTCGTGATGAATGTGGCGAGCTGTTCAAACCCTTCACCCAGTCACTTTACCTCGACCTGACAGATAACCCGCAGACACCCCCACGGCCGATCCACTTGGGGTATCAACTGGGACGGCATCACCTTATTGCGCTGCTCCACAGTTTGCAGAAGATCGGCGTAAACCATGTGATTATCAATTTGAAATACGGCCAACGCCCCGCCGGTGAGGTGATTGAGGAAATCGGGCAATTCGTTTTACCTGACTTCGCCATGTCGACATAAGCCGGTCAGATACTGTACGGAGGAGGCCGTCGCCAGGTGGTCAACACCTAACCGAAGAAGGCCAGGGTGCGAACCTCGATACTCTCGCGAGGCGGGGCTCCTGGCGGCGTATGGGGGTCCTGGAAGGCGGTATGGGGAGTGAAGCGGGCACGGCCGTCGTGGCGTGAGTCATACCCTTTGATTAGCAAGGCTTCGTCACGGCGCATGTCCGGAAAATAGTACCAGCGCTGGCGCGGATTGTAGGCCAAGTGGTAGATCTCACCGATACGATCCGGGTAGACCAGGTCGGTGGCCAGCAGGTCATCGGGGTCGAGCGTCGATGCGTCCAGCAGGGCCAGCGGCGAACGCTTGACGGGCCCGCTTATCGGGCGCCAGAGGTTGATCTGAGCCACTGGCACCGCTGCCAGCGCGTCGGCCTGTTCGCTGCCCAGCACGTCGCGGATACGTTCAAGCCCCGAGCGCTCGGTGTAGTCATTATGCACGCGGCTGGCCGGGCCGCGAATGCCCCGTTGCTCGGCATCGCTACGCCGGGTGTGGTCGAAGATGACGACCCGGCTCGCCCCCGTCAGTTCTTTGATCAAAGCCTCGACTTCGGCGTAGTAGACGCTTTCCACCAACGTATCGTCGTAAAGGTCGTCGACCACCGTATCCCGCCGATGAAGTTCGAACCCCTGCTTGTCCAAAGATAGGCTGTCTACCAGTGGTCGGCCGTTGTATATCGTGACATCGCGCTCCTCCTGTTCTGCAAAGTAGCGCGGTTCACTTTCACCGGTCAGGGCTTCGGTATGCACATAGGGCTTCGCGTCGTGCTTGACCAGATAGGTGAGCGTCGTGGTAATGCTGTCGGGCATATCAGTCGTGCGCTGCAAGAAACACCTCCCGATCCGCTGAGCGCGTCCAGAGTGGTGTCACCGTGGAGTCGCGATAGCTAGTGTGGGTTTCTTCACTACCAAGTATAGGCCATCAGACGGGAACTTTCCCTGCCTTGACCCTGTTCTTTGGCAAATGTTACGTCGCGTTGTAATCGCTCACTGGGTTTACCTTCGCGTAGTGGGCTATAGTGTTACTAGAGTTCCACTCTGTATTTCCTTTACCCGTCAACCTGAGGTCATTATGGCCGAGTCGACCCACAATCCGAACGGTCAGCCGGCCTCAACCGACACCGTGTATGGAATGCCGGCCTATGCCGATAGGGCGGCGGCCGTGAACGAAGTGCATGCACGCCCACACCTCATGATTCAGGCCCCGAGGCAGATGTCCGAGCCGCCTGGCCAGCGGCACCGCGATGACCGCAGCCACCAGGTATATAAACGCCTGAACAAAGTAGTCAGTCATCAGTTATGTCCTTGGAGTTATGATGATTTCTGGTGTACGAGGAGATAGGTGGATGGCGTATCCTGTTGATTGATCACGACCAAGATCTCAATCAACAGAAGGTGATACGCCATGACCAAGTCTACCCTGAGAGCTCTTTCACAACCAGAAGAACAGGTGACAGATCCGCTGACAGAGTTGCTGCGCAACGGTGCCCGCGAACTGATCGCTTAGGCCGTAGAAGCTGAACTTCAGGTGTTACTGGAGCAGCATGCTGAACATCGACTGCCGGATGGCCGCAAGGCCGTGGTGCGCAATGGCTATTTGCCAGAGCGCACGGTCCAGACGGGTACCGGCGATGTCGAGATCAAGGTGCCGAAGGTCAGGGATCGTAGCGGTTCCGGCGTCCGCTTCAACAGCTCTCTGTTGCCGCCGTACCTGAAGCGCGCCCGGAGTGTCGAAGAGCTGCTGCCCTGGCTGTATCTGAAGGGCGTGAGTACGGGCGATTACCAGGATGCGCTGTCCGCGTTGCTGGGCGATCAGGCCAAGGGGCTTTCCGCCAATACCATCAGTCGGTTGAAGCAGCACTGGATTGACGAGCACCGCGGCTGGTGTCAGCGTGATCTTAGCCAGAAGCGGTATGTGTACTGGTGGGCGGATGGCATCTACAGCAACGTACGCATGGATAATCGCCTCTGCCTGCTGGTGATCATCGGCGTCACAGAGCACGGCCGCAAGGAGCTGGTCGCCGTTGAGGACGGCTTTCGCGAGTCAGAAGCCAGTTGGTCAGAGCTGCTGCTGGGCCTGCGTGAGCGAGGCCTGACGACAAGTCCTAAGCTGGCGGTCGGTGACGGTGCTCTTGGGTTCTGGAAAGCAGTGGCCAAGTGTTACCCCGATACCCGTCATCAGCGCTGCTGGGTGCACAAGACAGCCAATATCCTGTCTGCACTGCCGAAGTCCGTTCAACCCAAGGTGAAGGCGGCACTGCATGATATATGGATGGCAGAGACACAGGACGAGGCACACAAAGCCTTTGACCGGGCGCTGGTTCGCTTCGAGTCGAAGTATCCTGGTGCCATGGAGCGCCTGCGCAAGGATCGGGAAGAACTGCTGGCGTTCTACGACTTCCCGGCAGAGCATTGGGTTCACATCCGGACAACCAATCCGATCGAATCCACGTTCGCGACTGTCCGGCTGAGAACCAAACGAGCGCGAAACTGCGGCTCGCGAGAGACCACGCTGGCGATGGTCTACAAGCTGCTGGAGTCAGCCCAGAAGAACTGGAAGCGGATCAAAGGATTTAATCTGCTGACTCTCGTGGTCAACAACGTGAAGTTCAAGGACGGCGAACAAGTACAGGATCAATCAGACAGGAACGTGGCCTGATGTCCGTACACCAGATTTGACAATAACTCCGATAATCCGTTTGCAGAGTCACTGTTCCGAACCTGCAAATATCGGCCGGACTGGCCATCAGCAGGCTTTAAAAGCCTTGATGAAGCAAGGGGATGGGTGCTGAAGTTTACGCGGTGGTACAACTACGAGCATAAGCACAGTAAGTTGCGGTTCGTCATGCCACATCAGCGCCATACAGGGCAGGATGTTGCGATACTGGCTCAATGCAAAGAACGAATTGAAGCCGCTAAAGCAGCTAACCCAAGTCGTTGGGGAAACCGCGAGGTTAGGAACTGCACACCAGTGGGACCGACAACGCTGAATCCTGAAAAACAGCAGACTAAACAGATAGAAAAAAAGGCCGCTTAAAACGGTCAATGGTGACAACTAACTTAAAAAACGCCGCTCAACTAGCCAAGATAGTTGTCATCAACAGGTCATCCTAATTGTCGCAAGCATCCAAATGGCCTGAACATTTGGCGAACTAAGCTACTCGGCCCGCGCTAACTCCCGTGCCAGGAACGGAGCGGTTCGGCTGCCAGACTTTCGGGCCACCTGCTGAGGGGAGCCCGCCACCACGATGCTGCCGCCGGCAGCGCCCGCGCCTGGCCCTACGTCGATCACCCAGTCGGCTTGGGCCACCGCACGCATGTCGTGCTCGATCATCACTACGGTATTGCCGGCATCGACCAGGCGCTGCAACTGCACCAGCAGCCGGTCGGCATCCGAGGCGTGCAGCCCGGTGGTCGGCTCGTCGAGCACGTACAGGCTTCGGCCGCGCTGGCTGCGCTGAAGCTCGGTCGCCAGCTTGATGCGCTGCGCCTCGCCACCGGAAAGCTCGGTGGCCGGTTGCCCCAGGGGCAGATAGCCCAGTCCGATGTCGCGCAGCAGTTGCAGGGGCCTTGCCACCGCGTCTTCACCCGCGAAGAATTCGCTGGCCTCGTCCACGGTCATCTGCAGCACCTCGGCGATGTTGCGCCCGTTCCACTGCACCTTCAGCGTGGCCTCGTTGTAGCGCGCGCCATGGCAGGCCGGGCACGGCGCGTACACGCTGGGCATGAACAGCAGTTCCACGCTAACGAAACCCTCGCCCTCGCAAGTCTCGCAGCGCCCCTTGGCGACGTTGAACGAGAACCGTCCGGCATCATAGCGGCGGCGTCGGGCATCGGGCGTGGCGGCGAACAGCTTGCGCACATGGTCGAACAGACCCGTGTAGGTAGCCAGGTTCGACCGCGGCGTGCGCCCGATCGGCTTCTGGTCTACCTGCACCTGGCGCTGTATGGCGTCCACGTCGCCCGCCAGATGGCCGCCGGTCGCTTCGACCACTGCCGGCCCTTCGCTGGTGGCGCTTTCGGCGGCATCGTCTTCAGGCTCGTGGCCCAGGTGCA
Organism: Halomonas sp. NYA30; assembly: GCF_976980765.1. NCBI lineage: Bacteria > Pseudomonadati > Pseudomonadota > Gammaproteobacteria > Oceanospirillales > Halomonadaceae > Halomonas > Halomonas sp. NYA30. Next base: position 1,966,426 of record NZ_OZ334477.1, read on the forward strand.
GCAGCACCAATTCCGGCAGGGCCTGCGCGATGAGGCTGGATTTGCCGGAGCCAGAGATGCCGGTAACGGCTGTCAGCACGCCCAGCGGAATGCGCGCATCCACGCCATGCAGGTTATGGCGGTGGATGCCCTGCAGCTCCAACCAGCCGGTTGCTTCGCGTGCTCGGCTTCCGGGTGCGGGAATTTCGTCGAACAGGTAACGTGCAGTACGCGATTCGGCAATCTTGCGCAGCCCATCCGGCTCGCCGCTGTAGAGCACGCGGCCGCCACGCTCCCCGGCATCCGGCCCGACATCCACGAGCCATTGCGCGCGGCGCATCAGGTCCAGGTCGTGCTCCACCACAAACACCGAGTTGCCCGCGTCGCGCAGCCGGTCGAGTGCATCGTACAGGGCCTGGCTGTCGGAGGGATGCAGGCCCGCCGAGGGTTCGTCGAGTACGTACACGACGCCGAACAGCAGGGAACTTAATTGCGTGGCCAACCGCAAGCGTTGCAACTCGCCGGCCGAAAGCGTCGGCGTGGCCCGGTCCAGCGTCAGGTAGCCCAGGCCTAGCTCGCGCAGTTGGTGCAGGCGCGCCATCACGCCTCCAGCCAGGCGCTGCGCGGCGAGGCGCTTTTCTTCCGACAGCGCGGAGGTATGGCGCACGTCGGGCGATACCGCATGGACCGCATGGCCGGTGGCAGCGCGTTCGGCACGCTCGCGCCGGGTCGATTCCTTGTCTGTAGCCGCACCCGCTGCATGGGCGCGGAAATCGCCCTGTGCGATGGGTTCGAGCAATGCCGCCAAGTGGTCCAGCGGCATCTGCATAAACGCGCCGATGTCCACCCCAGCGAAGGTAACCGACAGCGCTTCGGGCTTGAGCCTCTTGCCGTGGCAGGTAGGGCACGGTTTGCCCTCCATGAACCGGGATACGCGCTTTCTCATCAGCGCGCTCTGGGTATTGGCAAAGGTGTGCAACACATACCGCCGGGCGCCGGTGAAGGTGCCCATGTAGCTCGGCTCCATCTTGCGTTTGAGCGCGGTGCGGGTTTCGGCAGGCGTGAAACCGGCGTACACCGGCACCGTTGGTGTTTCCTCGGTGAACAGAATCCAGTCGCGATCCTTTTTTGGCAGGTCCTTCCACGGCCGGTCAACGTCGTAGCCCATGCTGACCAGGATGTCGCGCAGGTTCTGGCCCTGCCAGGCGGGTGGCCAGGAAGCAATCGCCCGCTCACGGATGCTCAGGGAGGGGTCGGGCACCATGTTCGCCTCGGTCACCTCGTACACATGACCCAAGCCGTGGCAGGTCGGGCACGCCCCCTGCGGCGTGTTCGGCGAAAAATCCTCGGCGTAGAGCATCGGCTGGTTGGCGGGATAGGCGCCGGCGCGCGAATACATCATCCGCACCAGGCTGGACAGGGTGGTCACACTGCCCACGGAGGAACGCGCATTGCTGGCCCCCCGCTGCTGCTGCAGCGCCACCGCTGGTGGCAGGCCGTCGATCGCATCTACGTCCGGCACGCCCGCCTGGTCGATCAGGCGCCGTGCATAGGGGGCCACCGACTCAAAGTAGCGTCGCTGCGCCTCAGCATAGATGGTGCCGAAGGCCAGCGAGGACTTCCCGGAGCCGGAGACACCCGAGAACACCACCAGCGCATTCCGCGGGATAGAGACGTCCACCTCTTTGAGGTTGTTCTCACGCGCGCCACGCACCTGCACGAGGCCGCTGGCCGCAGCGGTACAAGAGGATTCACCGAAAGAATTGCTTGGCATGTTGTTCTCCTCTGTTCAAACGGACGGCGCAGCTATCCCGTGCCAGGACGGCAGCTCGTCAGGAAGGTTTCTCTTCCGCCGCCGTGTCGCTGTGGGCGTGTCTTATCCTGCGGACGATCCACCAGATCGTCAGCATCACCGCAGGTACCAGAACCGCCATCACCTGCGCCACGCTGTCGTGAACGAGCGGAATGCCCTTGAGCAGGTAGCCGAGAAGACTCACGACGTAATAAGAAATTGCCGCGACCGACAGGCCTTCGACGGTTTGCTGAAGGCGCAATTGCAACTTGGCCCGGTTATTCATCGAAGCCAGCAGATCGCGGTTCTGGCGTTCAAGTTCGACGTCGATCCACGAACGCAGCAACGCGATGGCTCGGGTCAGTTTGTCGGAGAGCTTGGCCTGGCGCTCCTTTACGGATTGGCACTCCCGCATGGCTGGAGCGATGCGACGCTGCAGGAAATCCGCCCAGGTGCTGTATCCGGATACGGCCACTTCTGAAAGCGCAGCCAGCCTTTCCTCGACGATCTCGTAGTAGGCACGGCTGGCGCCGAAGCGATAGAGATTTGCCGCGATGCCAGCTTCCAGTTCGGCGGCCAGACCTGTCAATTCGGAAAGCAGCACGTCGCTATCGCGGCGTTCTACCAAATTCGTACACATCTCGTCAGTGATCGCAGCAAGCCGCGACTCCATGTGTCGCAGCTCCGACGTCATCGATCGCGTCAACGGCAGAGACAGCAACGCCAAGGTACGGTACGTCTCGATCTCCAATAGAAGTTGAGCCAGCGCACCTGCCCGCGCCGGGGTCAAATCACGAGCAAGGATGAGGATCTGCGTCAGGCCATCCTCATCCTGTCGGAAGTCGGTCAAGATGGCGGCAGAGCCGTTCTCTACCAGCGAGTAGCACAGGCTGGCAGGATCGAAGCGATCAGCCTCCTTCTCCGTTTCTGGTATCCACGGAAGAAGTCTCAAGCGGATGCCGGATATGACCGGGCCCGGAGGAACAAATCCATGTTTGAAGGGATTTTCTCCGCAAGGCTCTCCCGTCTTGGAATCCAGCGAAGCGCACCAGAGATACGTGGAGAACTCGGTGTGCTTTTCACAGTGAAGGTCTCCCTCATCCCATGTCATGCCGTGTAGCGGCGTAGCGTGGTCGGGCTCGGCAACGCCCAAGCGATGAGACAACTCGCTCATCGCCATCTGATCCCTGGTCTGGTCACCTTCGGTCATGAAAGCGAGCTGCAATATACCGCGGGGGGCCTCAAGCAACAGATGCGGGCGCGCATGCACTTCACCCACGGCTGCAGCACGATCGGCATAAGCCGGCATGCCGTACACGGTGGCGGTTGGGGTGGGTTGTACGGTCATCGTATTGATATTGGCCGGCTCTTTCATAACGACCTCATTTCTCATTGGTTGAAAAGCACGCTTCAAAACAAATGCCCGCAGCCATGTGTTTCGCACATGGCTGCGGGCCGATCTTCATGAGCAGGCACCGCGTTACACAGTCCGTCTAACAGGCTCACCGTATAATAGAGGCTTGTGCTGACCCTGTCAGAACGCTCTCAGCTTCCTTGCTTTCAGACGAAGGTGTACGAGCAGATCTTGTTGCCCGCCGGATCACGCAGGTAGGCCGCATAGGCACCCGGCAGGTGACCACGTGCGCCAGGCTGGCCCTCGTCAGTGCCGCCTGCGGCAAGGCCGGCGGCGTGGAAGGCATCCACTTCAGCGGGAGTGGCGGCCGCAAAGCCGATCGTCACGCCGTTGCTGGAAGGCGCTTCACCATTGCCCGGGCGGGCGATGATGAAAGCCGGCTTTTCGCGACCGAAAAGTACCCATCCGTTGTTGAAAGGACCGAGGTTCTTGATGCCAAGAGCACCCAGAGCGGCGTCGTAGAACGCGACCGACTTCTGAAGGTCGGCAGCGCCGATAAAGATGTGCGAAAAGATGCCATCGCCAGAAATGACAGGAGTGGACATGATTAATTTCCTTGGTGGTTGGTGTTGAATGGGTAGTGGGCGGTCAGTAGTGGATCACCGTGCGAATCGACTTGCCTTCATGCATCAGGTCGAAGGCCTTGTTGATGTCGTCGAGGCCCATGGTGTGGGTGACGAACGGGGCGAGATCGATCTCGCCTTTCATTGCGTCCTCCACCATGCCGGGAAGTTGAGTGCGGCCCTTGACCCCGCCGAAAGCCGAGCCCTTCCAGGTGCGACCGGTGATCAACTGGAACGGGCGCGTCGAAATTTCCTTGCCTGCACCAGCCACGCCGATGACGATCGACTGGCCCCAGCCACGATGTGCTGCTTCCAGTGCCGAGCGCATCACGTTGACGTTGCCGATGCACTCGAAGGTGTGATCGACACCCCAACCGGTCATCTCGATGAGAACCTCGTGAATCGGCTTGTCGAAGTCCTTCGGGTTGAGGCATTCGGTCGCGCCGAAGGTACGAGCCAGCTCGAACTTCGCTGGATTGGTGTCGATGGCGATGATGCGACCTGCCTTGGCCTGGCGTGCCCCCTGAATCGCAGCGAGCCCGATACCGCCGAGGCCGAAGATGGCCACAGAGTCACCCGGCTGAACCTTGGCCGTGTTGTGAACAGCGCCGATGCCGGTGGTCACACCGCAACCCAGCAGGCAAACATGCTCGGGATTGGCGTCCGGGTTGATCTTGGCCAGCGAGACCTCGGCCACCACGGTGTATTCGGAGAAGGTCGAGCAGCCCATGTAGTGGTATATCGGCTGGCCGTTGTAGCTGAAGCGGGTAGTGCCATCGGGCATCACGCCCTTGCCTTGGGTGGCGCGCACCGCCACGCACAGGTTGGTCTTGCCGCTCTTGCAGAACAGGCACTCACCGCACTCGGCGGTGTACAGCGGGATCACGTGGTCACCCGGCTTGACCGAGGTCACGCCCTCGCCGACCTCGACCACGATGCCGGCCCCCTCATGGCCCAGCACCGCCGGGAACACGCCTTCCGGGTCCTCGCCCGACAGGGTGAAGGCGTCGGTATGGCAAACGCCGGTATTCGTGATCCTGACAAGCACCTCGCCCTTGCGCGGCGGCTCGACGTCGATCTCGACGATTTCCAGTGGCTTTCCAGGCCCGAAGGCAACTGCTGCACGTGATTTCATGATGTCGCTTCCTTTACTAGCTAACTAAGTTTTCCCTCACCGAGGGTACCCTGGCGCCTCTACCGCAGGTAGGAGCGGACGATGGAGATGGTCTCGTCAATGGACTTGTTCTGCGAATCGCTCCTGATTTCGCTACTGGGAAACTCTTCCCTTAGATAGCTCTCCAGAACCGTTGCCATCAATCCGTTGACAGCTCCACGAACAGCCGCAAGCTGCTGAAGAATTGCAGGGCATTCAGCACCTGCATCGAGCGCTTGCTTCTTTTCTTCCGGGCCATGTGGCACTCACCGCTTTTCACTCCAGATAAGCGGGGCCTGACGCCGAAGAGACAGGCCCTCAACTCATTAGAATTCCTGCACGGTTGGGCGCAGAACGATCTCGTTAATATCCACGTCAGCAGGCTGCTCAATTGCGAAGGCGATAGCTCGCGCGACGGATTCGGCGGGAATTGCATGCTTGTAGAAATCCACCACGAAATCGCGGCTCTGTTGGTGGGTGCTGCCGAATTTCAGTTCGGAGTCCACGGCGCCCGGCTCGATAGTCGTGGTGCGGATGCTGCCACCGACTTCGTGACGCAGTCCTTCGGAGATAGCCCGCACAGCAAACTTGGTGCCACTGTACACGGTGCCACCCGGGCTGAACACCTTCACGCCTGCAACCGATGCGATGTTGATGAAGTGACCACTGTTTTGTTTCTGGAAGACTGGCAATGCAGCCGCGACTCCGTACAGCAGACCCTTGATGTTAATATCGATCATGCGATCCCACTCGTCAGTGCGAGTATCGCTGAGCGGTGCAATCGCCATCAGTCCGGCATTGTTGATCAGTACATCAATGCGACCGTAGGTGTCCACGGCACCTTGAATGAGTGTTTTGACCTCTTCCTGAGAGGTGACATCGGTCTGATACGCGATTGCCTGACCACCTGCATTGGTCAGCTCAGCCACCAATGCGTCGAGTTTATCTTTGCGGCGTGCAGCCAGCACTACGCGAGCGCCAAGCGCAGCAAGGTGGCGTGCAGTAACCTCACCCAGGCCGCTACTGGCACCGGTGATAACGACAACTTTTCCAGAAATGTTATTGCTCATGCTAAGAACCTCATCGGTGGTTTTATACTTCGCCATGGTTGGTTAACCTGGCAGTGCGCAAACTTTAGACCCATGATTGATCTCAATAAATGGAAATGATTGGATTATGCTATTCCTGAAAATGGAATAAATGGGAGGGGCAACATGCTTAACCGCATGGAGATGGTCAGGATTTTTTGCACAGCAGCAGAGGCAGGTAGCTTCCGCGAAGCGGCAACTCGATTAGGCATCTCCCCACAAGGGGTGACTCGAGCCATTCAAGCCCTGGAAACTGAGCTTGGCGAATCACTGTTCCACCGCAATACCCGCCAGGTGAGCATCACTGCTTTCGGTCAGGATTACGCCAAAGATGCCAGGTCAGCTCTGGATCATTTCGATACGCTATTCCGGTCGCACAGGACGGAGCCTGAGCTGTCAGGTAGGGTGGGGATTACGGCGCCACATGCTATTGGCAGGCGCTTCCTAATACCGTTTCTTCAGCCCCTGGCCGCTGCACATCCTGACCTGCAATTCGATCTCCGCTTGGAAGATCAGATGACTGATGCCGTTGAAGCGCATATCGATATTGGTATCCGGGTGGGGGTTATTCGCGACCGGCGCTACGTTGCACGTGCCTTAGCTCCCGTGCCGTTTTACGTTGTCGCGTGCCCGTCTCTCATAGGCCAAAAGACACCACCTGAATCTTTGGATGCCTTAGCTAAGCTGCCACTTTCAGTCCTGATCGACCGGAAAAATGGCCGCCCTTGGCCTTGGCTATTTGCCGACGGGCAAACGTTCGCGCCCAGGCAGCCAGCGCTTATCTGTGATGATCCAGATACGGAATTGGAAGCCACCCTGGCAGGCATGTGTTTTGGCCAAATTCCTGCCTATCTGGCTGAGCCTCATCTGCGGTCAGGAAAGCTGGTTGCCGTTTTGGCTGATCACGCTCCAGCACCATGGGATCTGTTCATATACCGCCCGCAGCAGGGTCCTGTATCGAAGCGGGTGCGATTGGTGTACGACCACCTTAAGCAGGCTTTCTCAAACCCCAGGCTATTTCCCCAGGGCCTGGGGGAATAGCCTGAGACTCATAGACAACCCTGGTGCGAAGCACGGCGCGTTCCCAGCTGATCCAGAAGTGAGCTGCAAGGGCGTGAAAATATGCATACGTGCCGGAAATAATAGCGACATATTGACATATATAGATATTGCGAATAGCCTTGACTCGTAACCCGCACTAGAAACCTCAGGTGGTACCCCCATGAAAGATTCCAGCGATACCTACCATGAGACCTCAGCCCATGCCCCTTTGGTGGCGATAAGAAATCTGGCCCAGGACGGGAAACTCACAAGTCAATGCTGGAAGCCTACAGCCAGAAGAAGAATATCTACGTCAGCCTCAACGAAGCACCGCTAGGCTCTTCAGAGCTCGTTGATCCATGTTTTTCGACCTACGACATCGAATATTTTAGATATGCAGGTAAGCAAAATGACACACTCAGAACTTTTTAAAACCACTCAGCTGGGCCCATACACCCTCAAGAACCGTATCGTTCTGCCGCCACTGACGCGTTCGCGCAGCTCCCAACCCGGCAATATTGCGAACGACCTGATGGCCACCTATTACCGTCAGCGCAGCGGTGCTGGCTTCATGGTGACCGAGGGCACACAGATTGAGCCCCGAGGACAGGGTTATGCCTGGACACCCGGCATTCATAGCCCGGAACAGATACAAGGCTGGCGTAAGGTCACCGACGCTGTTCACGCCGAAGGAGGGGTGATCTTTGCTCAACTTTGGCATGTGGGCCGCGTGTCGCACACATCGCTGCAACCCGGTGGTGAAGCACCCGTCGCGCCATCAGCCATCCGCGCGGACAACGTCAAGGTGTTCATCGAAACTGGCCCCGGCACGGGTACACTGGCCGACCCTTCGACCCCACGAACCCTGTCCACCGAGGAGGTAAAGGAACTGGTTGAGCTCTACGCCCAAGCAGCCCGAAATGCTCTGGAAGCAGGTTTTGACGGGGTGGAGCTTCACTGCGCGAACGGGTACCTGGTAAACCAGTTCATTTCGGCCCATACCAACCAGCGTGATGATGAATATGGCGGTTCGCTGCAGAATCGTCTTCGTTTCCTGCGCGAAATCACCCTCGCCGTTGCTGGTGTGGTCGGCAAGGAGCGCGTGGGCGTTCGCTTCGCCCCGCTGTTCGCGACCACAGACGAAGAGCGCGTCTACCTTGGTCTGGTCGAAGAAGATCCTCATCAAACCTACATCGAGGCAGTGAAGATCCTCGAGGAAGTGGGCATAGCCTACCTGTCGCTCGCCGAAGCCGATTGGGAAAACGCACCCGAGCTGCCTGAGACGTTCCGGGAAGCTGTTCGTAAGACCTTCAGCGGCAAGATTATCTATGCCGGCAGGTACACCGCTGAACGAGCAAATCGCGTGATAAAAGCTGGCTGGGGCGACCTGATCGCTTTTGGCCGCCCCTTCATTGCGAACCCCGACCTGCCCGCGCGTATCGCCAACAACTGGCCGCTTAACCCAGTTGATCCAAGCAGCATGTACGGCGGTACCGATAAGGGCTACACCGACTATCCTACTTACACACCCTAAGCGCTCAGAGCCACGCCCCATAACTCAGGGGCGTGGCTCAGCGTTTGCTGACCGAGGAAGTTAAGCATGTACCAACCGAGCACGACTCCCTACCAAGAGCATAGGGGATTCAAACGGACCTTCAGGCAGGGGCATCTAAGCCTTGGGCTGTTCTTTCCCCTGGAGGCTTTCCAGGGTGATACACCGAGCATGCTGGATCAGGTCGCGCTGTCCAAACGTGCAGAGGCACTAGGTTTTTCGGCGCTCTGGTTTCGCGACGTCCCACTCAGGGACCCAAGCTTCGGCGATGTCGGCCAGGTTTTCGACCCTTGGGTGTATCTGGGCTACATCGCAGCCCATACAACAAAAATCGCACTAGGCACCGCCTCCATCGCCCTTACGTTGCGTAATCCCTTGCACACGGCAAAGGCCGCAGCGAGCATTGATCAGTTGAGCGGAGGTCGTTTGCTCCTGGGAGTAGCCTCTGGCGATCGTCCCGTGGAGTTTCCCGCATTCAGCGTTGATCCAGAAAAGCGTGGCGAGACCTTTCAAGAAAACTTCAATGTGATACGCCAAGCCCATCGAACACACTTCGAGCCCATTCGCTGGAGTCACGGCGAGTTACTGGGGGCCGATCTCGTCCCCAAACCTACGACTCGGGAAATACCGCTATTCGTAACCGGACATAGCCGCCAGTCGCTCGATTGGATCGCCCGTGAAAGCCATGGATGGATCAACTATCCACGTCCGCCAAAAATGCAGCGACTCATCGTGGAAGATTGGCGACAGGAAACGGCTAAACAATGTGGCACTATCTACAAGCCGTTCTTGCAATCGCTGTATATCGACCTGGATGAACACCCATCCACACCACCCTCGCCTATCCATCTAGGATTCCGGCTGGGACGTAACTACCTTCTGGCCTTGCTGGATGCACTTCAGGAAATCGGTGTAGATCACGTCATCCTGAACCTCAAGTATGGTAAACGCCCCGCAGCAGAGGTTATCGAGGAACTTGGCAAACATATCGTCCCGCAATTCGGCGCGCAGGTGCCCGATAGTCCTACCTGACAGGGCAATAGGATTCCACTCCAAGCCTGCCCATCACTGCGAAGGGCAGGCGCGGAGATCATGGTGAAGCCTTCCAATTTGCTGCGTAAATCAGGAAGATATCCAGATAGCGGAAAAGAGTAGGTATAAAAAATTCATGACTATTGACGTCAACGAAGCCCTGAAAGCATTAGCGAACCCGATGCGCCTTACCATCCTCAATTGGCTCAAGGAGCCCAGGACAGCCTTTCCCGGGCAGGAGGTCGATCCAGAAACGGTAGGCGTGTGCGTCAGTATCATCCAAGAGCGCACGGGCCTCTCTCAGTCAACGACATCGCTTTATCTCGCAGCTCTACAGCGAGCGCAATTGGTGACATCGCAGCGGATCGGCCCTTGGACCTACTACAAGCGCCACGATGAGAATATCGATGCCTTCCTCAAGGCGCTGAAAGAAAGAATCTAGGTATGCAGACCCAGGAAGTCATGGTGCATTCTTCAGCCCTCATCAGGAGGGTGCGCCATGGCTACAGGTCTTCATACTTTGACAGCCGCCAAGTAATACGCCGTCGTAGGCCATTATTTAGCGCCAACCAATGACTAAATTTTTGTTACCTTTCGAGTGCCCGGATACTTTCCGGATGTACGTCGAGGCCCATTGATAAACGAGGTATCTATATGGCACGCATTGTCAGAATTCATGAATACGGTGACGCCAGCGTTCTGAAGCTGGAGGATCTGGAAGTATCGGCACCAGCAGCAAACGAGGTGCAGATTAGTGTTAAAGCTATTGGCTTGAACCGAGCCGAAGTGATGTTCCGCAATCACGCATACCTACAAGAAGCGCAGTTCCCCAGCCGCTTAGGCTACGAGGCCGCAGGCATCGTAACGGCAGTTGGGAGCGACGTAACCGAGATCACTATTGGTGACTCGGTCGCTCTGATCCCACCTTTGGATATTGCTCGCTGGGGCACCTACGGCGAGTTGGCCAATGTACCAGCCCACCTGGTGGTAAAGAGCCCTGAGAACTTGTCCTTTGAAGAGGCTGCGGCGTCTTGGATGCAGTACGTCACCGCCTGGGGAGCATTGATTGAACAGGCGAAGCTACGGCAGGGCGATTTTGTCATCGTTACCGCCGCGTCAAGCAGTGTTGGCTTGGCCGCCTTCCAAATAGCTCGAATGGTCGGCGCCACATCGATTGCGATCACTCGAACTCACGCGAAGAAGCAAGCCCTGCTTGATGCAGGCGCTGCGCATGTCATCGTCAGCGATGAAGAGGATATCGTCGAGCGTGTTATGACGATAACTGCCGGTCAAGGCGCTCGCGTTGTATTTGATCCTGTAGGCGGGCCGTCCTTCGAACCTCTCACGCAGAGCATGGCGCGGGGCGGAATTTTGCTGGTGTACGGCGCACTCAGCTCTGAACCGACACCATTTCCACTGTTTACCGTGCTGGGCAAAAGCCTGACTTTGAAGGGTTATCTCTACGCAGAGATTGTGGCCGACCCTGAAGCCCTGGAGAGAGCGAAGGCTTTTATTCTGCAAGGGTTGAAGTCCGGCGCGTTGCGCCCGATCATCGCAAAGACATTCGCACTTAGCGACATCCAGGATGCCCATCGTTTCCTTGAAGCCAATCAGCAGATCGGCAAGATCGTGGTAACTGTCTGACCAGCAATTATGGGGCTGAGAGCGTAATCCTTCGGCCCCGATTCAAGCCAGCCCTGATGACCGCTTTTGGCCGATTCTGTGTATCCGTCCGGCCAACACACCTTCCTGGCCCCGACGCCAAAGGCGATGGTGTCCACCTGATTTAAGTGGACACCATTTCTAGCTTTTTAAGCCGCTGGGCAAACCTATTTTCCCGAGGGCGTGGCGCGGCCGGGTTGGTATCAGCCAACGGACAGAGGTGTTGAGCGCAGGCTGGGAGAAAGACTCGCTTGGCTGCGTTCGCTCGATGATGAGACGCCGCCAGAGGCGGACGCCTGATCGGTCCATCCGAAACCGGCCCATCGTGATCTCACAAACTACAGGATAAGCACATGCCAGCCTCTTCTTTCGGTGAATCCTCGGCGCATATCAGACGCAGACGCGTTGCCCACTATCTACGCACGGAGTCTGGCGCTGCGGCGCTGCTGGTGATCGTCACGGTTGTGGCGCTCGTGTGGGCGAACTCGCCGCTATCCAACGCCTATTTCGAGTTGTGGCACCTAGACGTCGGGTTCAACTTCGGGCCACTGCGCCTACACATGGATCTGCATCACTGGATCAACGACGGCCTGATGGTCGTCTTCTTCTTCCTGATCGGCCTGGAGGTGCGTCAGGAGTTCGCCCACGGATCGCTCCGGGACCGCAGCCGTGCCCGCCTCGCCCTGATCGCGGGGGTCACGGGTGTCGTGCTTCCCGCGCTGGTGTATGTCCTGATCGTGAAACTAGCCGGAAGTGAGGGCCTGCACGGGTGGGGTGCGGTGGTCGGCACCGATACGGCGTTCATGCTGGGCACCTTGGCGATCGTCGGCCCGCGGCTATCGGGTCAGTTGCGCGTGTTCCTGCTCACCCTGACCGTGGTCGATGACTTCCTCGCAGTGTCCATCATCGGCATCGTCTATAGCGAGGAGATCCGGATCGTCCCGTTGCTTATCGCCCTCGCCAGCCTCGTTGGATTGTGGTTGTTGGGGCGCACCCGGCAGTGGCGGGCGACGCCGTATGTGTTGATCGTGATCGTGCTGTGGTTCGCGACCGTGTACTCCGGCATCCATGCCTCCCTGGCCGGGATGGCTGCGGGGCTCCTGATCCCCGCCTACGCGACGCAGCGTCACAAAGTCGTCGCGGCAAGACAACTGTTCCGTGACTTCTGGCAGTCTCCGAGTGCCCCATCGGCCCACGCGGTGGACCGCGGACTATCCCGCGGTATCTCTGTGAACGAGCGGCTGCACGAGTTCCTGCGGCTGCCGGCGGCACTGCTGATCGTGCCGGTGTTCGCCTTGGCGAACGCCGGGGTGGATCTGCGTGGCGGGTTGCTCGCTGAGGCCTTCGGCTCGCCCGTGACCTGGGGCGTCATCTCGGGACTCGTGCTCGGTAAGCTCCTAGGCATCGGGCTCATCACTCTAGCCGCAGTCCGCCTCGGACTGGGGCGCCTGCCGGTGGGCGTCGGGATGGGGAGCGTGTTCGGTGGTGCGGCGCTGTCCGGGATCGGTTTCACCGTGTCGCTGCTCATCATCGGGCTCGCGTTCGGTACGACCTCTGACCTGGGCCGCCAGGCGACGGTCGGGGTGCTCGTGTCGATGTTACTCGCCACGTTGCTGGGGTGGCTCATATTCAAGGTCGCCGCTCTCAAGTGGGGGGAGGAGACTGCCGATTTGCCGATGGTACTTGAGCCACCAGTCGATCCGGAGGTCGATCACATCCGCGGTCCGGAGGACGCCCAGCTCACGCTCGTGGAGTACGTTGACTTCGAGTGCGCGTACTGTGCACACGCCACCGGTTCGTGGGACGATCTGCGCGCCCACTTCGGGGACGACCTGCGGTATGTGGTGCGCCAGTTGCCGCACCACCCCCACGGGCCGATCGCCGCGCGGGCGTCCGAGGCGGCATCGAACCAGGGGATGTTCTGGCCGTGGCTGGACTTCGTGTTCACCCGTCAGCATGCGCTGGAGCGAGAGGACTTGATCGGCTACGCCGCCGAGCTGGGTCTTGACATCGATCGGTTCATCGCGGATCTCGACAGCCCCGCAGTGATAGAGCGTGTCGAGCGTGACCTCGTCAGCGCGGTCGCCAGCGGTGCGCACGCCACGCCGACGTTCTTCGTCGAGGGTCGCCGCCTGCGCGGCAGCTACGACGCCCGCTCTGTCACCGCAGCGCTCGAAGCCAGCCGCCGCGGCATCCGAACTCAGGAAGTTCCGTCCTGAGCGGATGAACTACAAGATAAGAACATGGCAAACAATTCTTTCGGTGAATCCTCTTGTACCGCTGCGGCCTGCATTGAAGCGTTTGTAGACCTTATTCCAGTAGCCAAACGCCTTGGGCAGGTCTCTCCAGCGACATCCCGTGCGCATGCGGTACAGCATGCCCTCCACGGTCATTCGTAGATCACGCTTGTTGTAGATGGCCTTGTGCAGCAGAATTTCCCGCAGCTTCGACCAATGCTCATCGCTGAGCAGTAATCGGGGCATTGCAAGCTCGTATCGATGTTGGGTCAGAGCTTCAACGATACGGGCTTGCTCTTATAGATCAATGGGTTAGCGCGAAATGGCAACAGACCCTAGCAAACCAGTTCAAATAACGTGGCGCAGTAGTTTTATCAGGTCCAAATGCGCCGTTTGGCCTGCGTCAGTTTCGCGGCGGTCTCCAGCCGTACATATACCAAACGCCTCTGGTCATCCGCCGCGTCGCAACTCCCTGACACCCCGGCCCAGCTTGCGGCGCAGCAGGGCCCGCAGGGTCGCCCCATCCGAATACCCGACCTGTGTGGCGACCTGGTCGACGCTGGCGTTTCCGGTGCGCAAGAGATGGACGGCATGCTCCACGCGCAGGTCCTGGAAATACGACAGTGGTGTCTTGCCCAAAACGCTTTGCAGCCGCCGCGCCAAGGTGCGCTCGCTTGTGCCCGCGGCGCTGGCCGCCTCCGCCAGCGAGAACCCCTGCGCGAGCCGACGTCTGGCCCAGCTCTCGAAGCGCTCCACCATTGGGTCGGCATGCGCAAGGTGGTCGGGAATCACGAACTCGGCTTGCGAACTGCGTGCCTCGACCAGCAGATAGCGTGCCACCAGGGCCGCCAGCGCCGGACTGCGCCCCCGGATGATGTGCAAGGCCAAGTCAACGTGGGCCAAAGCGGCACCCGCGGTAGTGAAGCGTGTCGAGTTCACGATCATGCGTGACTCGTCCAACGTGACGTTCGGATAGCGCTGCCGAAACATCGGCCCCAGCCACCATGACGTCGTCGCACGATGCCCATCAAGCAGGCCACTCTCTGCAAGTAAGAAACTACCGGAGCAGGCGGCACCAAGGTGCGCGCCAGCGGTGGACCACAGCTGTAGCGCGGCGACCGCATCGGGCACGTCGGGGCGTGTGAGCCGAGCCGAGAGCGTGTCAGGCATCTTGTCACCAAACGCGGGCACGAGCACGACGTCTGGTTCCGGCACACCACGCGCAGTGACCACGGGGACCGTCAAGCCCTGCGCCGTTAGGATGCGACGCCGCACGCCCACCAGCGTGAGCTCTATGTGCGCGGGAGCCTGTGGCAGCGAGCTCGACATCGCATTGGCCAAGCCCACTGTGTCAGTGAGCGCCGCAAGCCCCAGATCAAACACGCCATCACAAACAAGGATATGAAGTTTCATGGCAATAATGATATCAAAGTTGTCATTTTTGTCTATATAAATGGTTGTCATGAAGACTTAGACTGCAGGCTCGTCGGTGCTTTCACCTAAACCATTTACCCAAAGGATTACAATATGACCAAGCTCGCCCTGTTTGTTCGCCTCGAAGCCAAACCCGGCCAGGAGGCTGCGCTTGCCGACTTCCTGGCCAGCGCACTGCCGCTCGCCAACGCCGAATCCGGCACCACTGCCTGGTTTGCATTGAAGTTTGGCCCTTCGACGTTCGGTGTGTTCGATGCCTTTGCCGATGAGGCAGGTCGCCAGGCACATCTGAACGGCCAGATCGCCGCGGCCTTGATGGCCAACGCCGAGACCTTGCTCAGTTCTCCGCCCAATATCGAGAAGGTCGAACTGCTTGCAGCCAAACTGCCTGCATGACAACCCGGCCTTGACTCAATCAGGTCACGCTGCGTAGGGCCACACGGCCCTACGCAGCCCCCCTCGATTGCCGGGGGGATGTTCGGCGACAATTAGGATGACCAGTTGACGACAATTCTCTTGGCCGGTTGGGTGTCTCAATAGGTACCTTGTTTTCTGTTCGGAGTTCAAGGTGCCAAGAATATTAAACGCGCATACATGTAAAAGCGAAGCTCACCTGAGATTACGGTAAGGCGCATTCCTTAAGTACTCTTAGCTATCTAAGCCCAGAGAGGAGGACAAGCGCAAGGACGACGCGGAATTGAAGTCGGAGCTGTTGAACGTGCTTCGTCGCTATCTCCGCCCGGAGTTCATCAACCGCATTGATGAGATCATCGTGTTCCACGCGCTCGACCGCAAACAGATCCGTGACATCGTAGGCCTGCAGCTCGAGCGCGTGAAGCGTCTCGCGCACGGACAGGGCTTGACGGTAGAGTTTGACGACTCGCTCATCGACCATTTGGCGGATGTCGGCTACCGGCCAGAGTTCGGTGCGCGCGAACTTCGTCGCCAGATCCGATCCCTGATCGAGACGCGCCTTGCGAGTGCCGTGTTGCGGGGCGACATAGAGGAAGGTGATAGCCTGCGCTTCGTCTACGACGATGATCGAAGTGAAATCCGCTGGGAGAAGGAAGCAAAGGTGCCCAGGGTTTACCTTCGCGTAGTGGGCTATAGTGCTATAATAACCCCACTCAGTATTTTCCTAACCCGCCAACCTGAGGTCATTATGACCGAGTCGACCCACAATCCGAACGGTCAGCCGGCCTCAACCGACACCGTGTATGGAATGCCGGCCTATGCCGATAGGGCGGCGGCCGTGAACGAAGTGCATGCACGCCCACACCTCATGATTCAGGCCCCGAGGCAGATGTTGCAGTTCGCTTTCATGACGGGAGGAGATCTGACTAAGGATAAGTTGGCGGTGAATGAGTTGTCTGGTCGTCTCCGCGTGGCTGAGCCTGACCAATCTACCGCATTTCATGGCTTGACCTGGGAAGACGGAGGACTGCATTGCGAAAAGCACTCGGAGTATTCCACGTATCTGTGGTGTGCTGAGCTTGATCCCGAAACCGGAGAACCATGCGGCGAGAATCCGTTCAAGCATGGATTCATCCCTCCCGGCCCGGTGGTATCGGGCGTGCGCCTGACCTTTCTTCCATGGAATTCAGATACTGAGAAGGAGGTAGATCGCTTCGATCCTTCCAGCCTTTGTTACTCGCTGGTAGAAGGTGGGGACGCTGCCATCCTCACCGATTTCCGACAGGATGAAGACGGCCTGACGCACATCCTGATCCTTGCGCGTGATTTAAAACCCGCACGAGCGGGGGCGCTGGCGCAACGCCTTCTGGAGATCGAGACCTATCGGACCTTGGCCTTGTTGTCGTTGCCGCTGACCAGGTCAATGACGACGGAGCTGCGACGCATGGAGTCACAACTGGCGATGATGACTGATGAGATGTCGACGAGCTCTGAAGCACGGCGTGACAATCACCTTCTACTGTCAGAATTGACCAGTCTGGCGGCAAAACTGGAGGCCTGCGTTGCTGCGAATCTCTATCGATTTGGCGCCAGCCGGGCTTACTACGAGATCGTTGAAGAGAGGTTGGCAGCGCTATTGGAAGAGGGTGTGTCCGGATACTTCACCTGGCAGGATTTTCTTCAGCGTCGTATTGCGCCTGCGATGCGAACCTGCCTTTCGGTTAAAGAGCGCCAGGCCAAGCTCTCCGACGAACTGACCCGAAACATCTCACTGCTGCGCTCCTGGGTCGATGTCGAACTGGAACGCCAGAATCGGGACTTGCTGGCGTCGATGAACAACCGGGTCAAGCTACAATTGCGTCTTCAGCAAACGGTTGAAGGCCTGTCTGTGGCAGCAATTTCATATTACGTCGTGAGTCTTTCAGGCTATTTCCTGAAGGGAATTCCATTCATTTACGATGTTGCCACACCGGTGATGTCGGTACTGGTACCCGTCGTGATGCTGTTGATCTGGTGGAGAGTTCGTCGGATCAGGCATGCCCACGACGATTCCACGGCGTTGGAAAAATCTTACTGACGACCTGGCGGCTTGAGCGCGGAATGGGCTGGCGCCTTGGCGAAGGGGACTTGGCGGCTGAATCGACCCCCTGGCATTTGACGGCGGCCCGACCTTCACCTTGGCCGGTGCACCGGTCGTCCGGGACACCAGTTAGCCAGTCAGAGCCAATAGGTCACCCCCATCCCTGGCAGTCAGTCCCTTCCGTCGTCAACCGCTCACGCCGTCCCCCATTCCTTTTTGTGACCATGAAGCCGCAGAACCACATTCGTTTCGGAACAATTCATCCAACCCGCCTTTTATTATGGTGATCAACCACTGTTCCTTGGTGGTGTCCACGCCGGTGCTTCGTCCTCGATTCGCCGGGCGTCTTCGCGCATGGCGTGCCCTAGCGACTCGTCCAGTTTCATGAACAGCTCCCCGTAGCGCGGGCTGAAGTGGATGCCTTCCTCGATGTTGCGCCAGGCGTTGAACAGTTGATCTTCGTGGGCTTTTTCACTGGCGACAAAGGATTGGCTCATCCGGCGGGCGCGTTGTGGGTGAACGCCCATGGCGGTGAGGGCCTCGCTGCCGAGTTCCAGGGCGGAGTAATAGGTCTCGCTCACCACGTCGTCAGCGCCGGCTTCAAGCAACTCGTAACCATGGCCCCGGTCGAAGGCGCGGGCCAGTATCCAGACTTCCGGATAAAGTTGTTTGACGTGGCGCACCATGCTCACGGCCCGATCGCGGTCATCGATGGCGACGATGAGCAGGCGTGCCTCGGCAATGCCGGCGGTTTCCAGCAGCTGGATGCGGGTGGCGTCGCCAAAGTAACTTTTCAGCTGGATCCGGCGCAGGTTTTCGACCTGCTCCAGGGCGTGGTCCAGGGCAACGCTGGGAATGTTGTTGGCGCGAAGCAACCGGCAAACGATCTGCCCGAAGCGGCCGACCCCTGCCACGATCACCGGCGCCTGCTCTTCTATCTCATCCGGCTCTGCTTCTTCATTGGAAGCCTTCTGATAGCGCGGCAGCACCACCCGGTCATAGACAATGAACAACAGCGGTGTCAGGAACATGGACAGGGCCACCACCAGTGACAGCACCTGAGCGGTGTCTGCAGGGATAACTTGGTTCTGGGTACTGTAGGTCAGCAGCACGAACCCGAACTCACCGGCCTGGGCCAGCCCGAGGCTGAACAACCAGCCTTCACTGCCGCGGATGCCGAATGCGAAAGCCAGGCCAAACAGAATCAGCGTCTTGCCAATGATAACCGCCAGGGCGAGAAGAAAGACCGTATCCCAAGAAGCCGCCAGAACGCCGAAATTGATTCCCGCGCCTACGGTCATGAAGAAAAGCCCTAGCAGCAGCCCCTTGAAAGGTTCGATATTGGCTTCCAACTCGTGCCGGAATTCGCTGTTGGCGAGGACCACACCGGCCAGGAATGCGCCGAGCGCCGGCGACAGATTCACCAAGCTCATCAGCGCCGCGATGCCGATAATCAGCATCAGGGACGCGGCGGTGAATACTTCCCGCATGCCGGATCGCACCACGTAGCGGAACAGCGGCCGACTCAGGTAATGGCCACAGATAATCACGATCACGATCGCACCGACAACGGCCAGCCCATGCGCCCAGCCCGGCAGGTTCTCAACCAGGCTGAGGCTGCTATGCCCGCCCTCGCTGCCACTACCGGACATTTCGGACACGGCCAGCAGCGGGATAACGGCCAGCATGGGAATCACCGCAATGTCCTGGAAAAGCAGCACTGAGAAGGCACTCTGGCCACCTTCGGTTTTGACTAGGCCCCTTTCGGTAAGTGTCTGCAAGACAATCGCTGTTGAGGAAAGGGAGAAGAGAAACCCTACCGCCACGGCTGTTTGCCAGGCCATCCCCAGGGACCAAGCAAAACAAGTGGCTGCGGCTGCAGTCAGTGTAACCTGCAGGCCGCCAAGACCGAGCAGCCGAACCCGCATGGCCCAAAGGGATTTGGGGTCAAGCTCCATCCCCACCAGGAACAGCATCATTACCACGCCGAACTCAGCAAAATGCTGAAGAGTGAGGGCCTCCTGGCCCACCAGTCCTGTCACCGGTCCTATGACCACACCGGCCACCAAGTAACCGAGTACCGACCCCAGCCCGAACTGTCTGGCCAGTGGCACCGCTATTACCGCCGCCACCAGGTAGATAAACGCCTGAACAAAGTAGTCAGTCATCAGTCATGTCCGTGGGTCGAAAATCACATACCCATTCTTCTAACATTAGACCAACGGCTGCATTTCGCTTCCGGTATCGAAAATGGGGGACAAAAATGGGGACATACCTGTTTTTCTTCACCACAATGCTCAGTGCGGCCATAGCCGTCAACTGGTATCCCGCGTGATTCATCACGGTCTTGTTAAAGTGGCTGATCGCACGCTTCCGGCTCTTATTCTTCTGCCAACGACATGGCAGCACCGCCACATATGCTCATTTATTCTCTAAATACTTGTCGCTTATAATATCAAGTAAAGAGGGCGGGGCGCTTGCTCACGGCCCCCTCGACCACTGGACGATGCCTTAAGAAAGGCGGTCGTGGCGGCGGTTAGGACAATGCGGCCAATCTTGGCCCTCCTCGCATCAGGGTTGGCCACCAATTGTCGGCGGCGGCTCCCAGGTGCAAGGTCACCCGCAATGCATGCATGGTGAGCGTGGCGGCGACTTTCAGCACCTGCTCGCGAAACCTCATTAGGCTCCACCTCTTACGGTTTTGATTCCCCATCAGGCAGCTCAGGCCGTGCGGATATTGTTTCAATCTAACCATTAGTTCTAGTTCGTTCTGGGCCTTCGGCCCTCCACCGGATGGCCTTTTCTCCGCTTCGCTACGTAAAGGCCGCTGCTGAATGTTGGCGTTACATCAGGAAAGTCTCAATGGCGGCTCCTGGCTGGATAACGACGGCCCGGAATAGGCCGTCGTATATCATTGTCAAACTTCTGTCTGTTCTGCCATTTCCAACGCGTCATCTACCTCAATCCCTAGATACCTGACGGTGCTTTCCAGCTTCGTGTGACCCAGGAGAAGTTGCACTGCCCTCAAATTTTTCGTGCGACGGTATATCAGCGAAGCTTTTGTACGTCGCATCGTGTGCGTGCCATAAATTGACGCATCTAGTCCTATTTCGGTAACCCAGGCTTTCACAATACGGGCATATTGGCGCGTTGAGAGAGGCTTTGCGCTATTGATTCGGCTGGGAAACAGAAAATCCTCGCTCCGGAGCTTAGAAATTTGTATCCAGTCGATAATAGCGATGCGAGTTTGCTCGGTAATTTCGAATTGGACAGGTCGATGTGTCTTTTGCTGCATCACGATGGCTCGTGGGGATATGCACGCACCATGGGCTATATCTCGGACTCGTAAATTGACGAGGTCGCAGCCTCGTAATTTGCTATCGATGGCTAAATTGAAGAGGGCGAGGTCTCTCGTCTTTTTGGCAAGCTGTAGGCGGACACGGATGGCCCAGATATCTCTGAGACGCAGTGGTGCCTTCTGCCCAACCAACTTGCCTTTATTCCAAGGAGTAAAGGGGTTTTGAGTCGAAACGTTCATGGCAAGATCCTCCATCGGGTGGAGATCAAAGAATGGAACATTTCACCTAAGCTTGTGCTGTGATGGCCACTGAGAATGGTGGTCATCGATAACAAAGACGTGCCGATGTGAGCCTCGATAATGATGGTGGGAATGGCGATGAGGTTCCGGCCCCTCCCATTCCTCATGCTCGTGTTGATGGTGTTCATCGTGGTAGTGCAGATGGGTATGGGTTATGGCTGCGTGCTCGTGCTCAAGAGTTCTCAGGTCAGATTTATGCCAGATAAGGGCTGTGAGCGCCGTTGCTGCCAGAGCAATCGTTCCCAGCAAAGCGAACGTTCCCGTCAGTCCCAGGTTTCCCCCCAGCCAACCTGCCAACGGATAAGTGACCAGCCAGCAGCTATGTGACAAGGAAAATTGGGCAGCAAACAGCGCTGGACGATCCTCCGGCTGACACGAGCGTTTGAGCAGGCGTCCGGAGGGGGTCATAACCAACGAGGCCCCCGCGCCCAACAGCAACCATAGCCCGGCAAGCCCCGCAAACGATGGGCCAAGCCAGCCCAGGCAGAGGCTGAGTGCCATCATAACGCCACCCAACAGCATGACTGGCCGTTCTGGTATCCGATCCAGCACCTTGGGCAGCAATAAGGCCACCAGCATGGAACCTCCACCTGCTGCGGCAAAGGCCAGGGCTACCTCTTTCTCGCCCAAACCCAACACCGAGCGCACAAGCACCACCGTGTTGACGATTTGCATGGCCCCGGCGGCTGAAACCGCCAAGTTCAACGCCAGTAGCCCGCGCAGCCGGGGCGTCTTCAGATAAATCCGCATGCCGCGGGTAACACGACGCCAGACGCTAGGGGCTTCCTCTAGGGTAAGAGGTGCAGGCAGGGTTGCCGATATAACCAGGGCGGCAGAGATAACGAACGCCAGAGCGTTGAGTACAAACAGGACATCAAACCCCATCACCATCAGTAGTGCCGCCGCCACCATCGGGCTAAGAAGGTTTTCTAAATCATAGGCGAGACGTGATAGGGATAATGCTCGTGTGTACTGCTCTTCGTCTTCGAGAATGTCAGGTATCGTCGCCTGGAAAACGGGCGTAAAGCCAGCTGAACAAGCATTGAGTAGAAAGATCAGCACATAGATTTGCCACACTTCTGTAACAAAAGGCAGTGCACAAACCACGGCTGCACGCAGTAAGTCCAGGCTAACCAAAAACGTGCGCCGAGGCAGGCGTGATGCATAGGCGCCGACCAGAGGGGCAATGCCCACGTAAGCGACCATCTTGATCGCCAGCGCCGTGCCTAGCACGGCACCCGCCTGACCTTCAGCGAGATCGTGAGCCAGTAACGCCAGCGCAACCGTGGTTAGGCCAGTGCCGATCAGTGCAATGACCTGAGCTAGAAAGAGGTGGCGGTAAATGCGATGGGCGAGTACATCGAGCATAGAACTTCCTCAAAAGAGGGATGCCTATAAGCGGTTAAAGGTAGCGTGCAATCGTCTTAAACTCTTCAGCCCGCGCCCGCTGCGTTTGATTCTGAGTACCCAGGGCTTCGTCTAGGCAGTGGTCGATGTGATCCAGCACTAAGGTGCGTTTAGCTTGCTGAATGGCTTTTTCTACCGCATGGAGTTGTTGAGCGATGTCCAGGCAGTGGCGTCCATCCTCTACCATCTGGGTCACACTCGAAAGATGCCCCCGAGCGCGGTTCAGGCGCTTGACGATATCGGGATGTGACTGGTGAGTATGCATTGTCATTTTCTTTTCCCTTATTATATTCCTATCCCCCCGGAGGGGATGGTAATCTATCGCCGTTATTCTGCCAACGCTATGGTTCAAGGCAGACGGTTATCTATTTTTATGATTTTTACTTTTATCCTGGTTGCTCTACATGCTCAATCGGCTGCGCCACCGCCTTGGCTATCTGACCTTTCTGTTGCTGTTCCTGCCTAGCCTGGTACTCACCAGTGTGGGTGAGGCGCGTGCGCATGGGGCGGCGAGCATGGTTAGCGTTGAGTTGTCTCTCCATGAGAATGTGCAGAAGGGCCATGGGCATACCCATGGCCACGAGCACGAAGATAGTCGCCACCTCCATAATGAGAGTGGCAGTCACTTTCACGAAAAAGCGGATCGGCCTGGGACGGGCATTGCCGTCGAGTCGAACTTCCGCGACGCCCTGCGGCTAGGCGAACGCAGCGGCCTACCGCTGCGTCGTGTCTACCGCTTGGAGCGTCCTCCACGGCCGGTCATCGCTGGATGACTGGGGCCGTCCACTGGACGGCCAACACTTAATGACAGACCCGTGGAGGTTTTATGTTTCCATCCCAACTAGGGGGTGCGTTCGGCTTGCCTGTTTTGGCCCGACGCCACGCGCTGACCCTTTTCACACTGCTGGTGATGCTCCTGGGAGCCAGTGGTGAAGCCCTTGCCCACGCCGTTGCTGAAGGCGACAAAGGGTACATCCAGGAGATCTATGGCGTTCACCTGATCTCATTCGTCTATCTCGGTGCCAAGCACATGGTGACGGGGTATGACCACATCCTGTTTTTGCTAGGGGTGATTTTTTTCCTCTATCGAATGCAGCATATCGCCATCTACGTCAGCCTCTTCGCCATCGGTCACTCTACGACCATGCTGCTAGGGGTGTACTTTAATATCGGCATCAATAGCTACCTTATCGATGCCATCATCGGTCTCTCCGTTGTCTACAAGGCACTCGATAACATCGGTGCTTATCAGCGCTGGTTCGGCTTTCAGCCCAATACCAAGGTGGCGACGCTGGTCTTCGGCCTGTTCCATGGCTTTGGCCTGTCGAGCAAGATCATTGAGTACGATATCGCTTCTGATGGATTAGTCCCCAATCTCCTGGCGTTCAACGTCGGGGTAGAGATCGGCCAGCTACTAGCCCTGAGTGCCATCCTTATCGTGATGGGTTTCTGGCGACGTACCAAGGGCTTCTTACGCCACGCCTACACCGCTAACGTCGCCATGATGTGCGCTGGCTTTATGCTGGTTGGTTATCAGCTCACCGGCTATTTCATCGCCTAATTCAGGAGAGACCCAAATGTACAATACCGACCTTCCCACCCGTGCCGAGCTACCTTCGACGGGTAAGTTACTTCGATCTACGTTGCTGGCTGCGGTAATAGCCATTGCTTTATTGGTTACTGTGGTGCTGCCCGCAGAGTATGCCATCGACCCTACCGGCGCAGGCCGCTTGTTGGGGCTGACCGAGATGGGTGAAATCAAGACCCAACTGGCCGAGGAGGCCGAGCTTGACCAGGCCAATGATCAAGCCAGTGCTCAGCAGGCGTCTCAACCCGCTGCATCTCAAGAGACCGCCAGTGATCGCCAGCCTGAGACGGCAAGCGATGCTGATGCTCAAACTTCCACTTCGGATGCAGAGATGGCTCCCCAAACAGCCAATTCAGCTTCAGCGAGTGATCCAGTTGCACCTTCGCCCACTGATTCTGAATGGGTGATGACCAACGCTAGCGTGGCTCTGGCAGAGGCATTGGCTACTGAGAAAGCCGTTTCCCAGACGGCGCAAGCGGAAGAAGCGTCCCCGTGGAGCGATGAGGTGAGCTTTACCCTGACGCCAGGGGAAGGCACGGAGTACAAACTCACCATGCAAGAAGGGGCGGTTGCTACCTTTGCCTGGGCATCAGAAGGTGGCCCGGTCAACTTTGATACGCACGGTGATGGTAATGGTAACTCCATCAGTTACGAGAAAGGCCGTGGCGTGCCCGAGGATGAAGGTGAGCTAGAAGCCGCTTTTACTGGCAATCACGGTTGGTTTTTCCGTAACCGCAATGATAGCGATGTGACTATTGTCTTGCGTGTGGGTGGAGATTATGGGGAGTTAGTTAAGGCCCTTTAACGGATTAGCCTCTAGCGCTCTCTTGAGTGCTAGAGGTTTTCTTCGAACCAGTGTCATTAAAGTATTCGTAGCTGTATTGGTTTATTGATATACCACTTGATATAAAAAATTATCTTCAAGCGCATGAGATGATGCAATAGCTCAGTTAGCAAAACCATTTAGGCGTATATGCGAAATATCTTAAAGTCGGCTTCTGGTCGAGGCTGTGTGAAAACTCCCAAATCCGTTGCCTGTTTCCGCATCCGGCTGTCAGGCCGCGTCCAGCGGCCAACGAGACGTCTCAAAGCACTTCCGCCATCGCCACAGACGAGGTTATTCAAGATCACGCGCCCCGAGAAATCCTTCCTAGAGAGCGTCATAGGGCACTACAGGCGCTATTAAAGAGCAGCAGGCACGCTATGCCCGCATCGCCTGAATCAACCCCTTGGTTCCAAGGATCTTTATGACACGTTTCATATTGTAGGCCAGCACGTGAAGACTCATTTCCGTGCTGACGCTCTTGAGGCTCCTGGTCAGAAAATGCGTCGATTCCATCCAGGCCTTCAGTGTGCCGAACGGGTGCTCGACTGTCTGGCGTCTGAGACGCATCATTTCCGGTTTCTGGTTCAGCCTAGACTGTACCGCCTCGAGCACATCCTCATGCTCCCAGCGCTTTATACGCCTGTGTTTACCAGTGGTACATTTCCCTTTCATCGCGCAGGTTGGGCAGGCTGAACTCCAGTAGCAATGCAGCGTCTGACCCTTTTCGACGCTCTTGAAACGCCAGATCAGTCGCTCTCCCGCAGGGCAGTGGTATTCGTTGCTTTCGGGGATGAAGCGAAATGCCTCTCTGGGAAACATTCCCTTGGCCTGGCTCGGTGAGGTTTTCGGTTTGGGGAGATAGATGGTGATACCGGCCTTGTGGCACGCGAGAATTTCTTCTCCCTTAAAGTAACCGCGATCCGCCACGACACTGAGATCTTTGATGCCGCTGGCATCATGTGCCTGCTTGGCCATCCTGGAAAGTTGACTGCGGTCACTACCGACGTTGGTGACCTCATGGGCGATGATCAAATGATGCTGACTATCGACGGCCGTCTGTACGTTGTACCCCACTAGCCCGGTGCCTCGCGTCGTCATGGAGCGAGCATCGGGATCCGTCAACGAGACCTGCTGGTCAGGTGCCTGGGTTCTTTGTATCTCAATGGCCTGTAGTCGCTGCACTTCCTCGGTGAGAGCGGCGATCTTGTCCTTCAGCTGTGCTGTCTGCGCCTCTGTGACAGCGGGGTCGCCTTGGTCAGCTGAGTCGAGTTGGCGCAGGTAACGCTCGATGCTCTTCTCGATCTCCTCTGCGCGCCGCTTCATCTTGGCAAACGTAAAGTTGCGGTCACGGTTGTTGACCGCCTTGACTTGCTACCGTCGATGGCCACGATCGCTTGTGTGAAGAGCCCCAGGCGCCGGCAAAGCACGACAAAGTCTCGGCAGATGGCGCGGATTGCCTTGCCGTTGTGCTTTCGAAAATCGGCAATCGTCTTGAAGTCCGGTACCAAGCGTTCTGTCAGCCACATCAGCTCGACATTGCGCTGCACCTCGCGCTCCAGGCGACGGCTGGATTGAATGCAATTGAGGTAACCGTAGAGGTAGATTTTCAGGAGTACCGCAGGGTGATAGGCGGGCCGGCCGGTAGCATGGGGATCGACACCCTTGAAACCGAGTTGCCTGAGATCAAGGGCCTCAACGAAGGCCTCGATGGCTCGGACCGGGTTGTCCTCCGAGACAAAATCATCAAGAAGCTCAGGGAACAACGTGGCTTGAGACCGGGACTCACCTGCAGCGAAGCGCTTCATCGGCACCTCCACGAGCTGTCACGGGTAGAGTATAGCGGTAGCCTCGTTTTCACACAGCCTCGGCCGAAAGCGGCCTTTCAATTGTGTCTATCAAACTAAGGACGATTCACTCCTTATCCGTCAACGTGACGACATTAGAACCTCAGACGCTTCCGACCACTATCGCGGCCAATGGTGATATCGCGGCATGGCAGGAGATCATTATCGGTACCGAAATCGGTGGCCTGCGGCTGGTAGAGGTCAAGGTAGGCGTGGGTGATGAGGTCACGGAAGGGCAGGTGCTGGCCGTGTATAACGCCACGACGGTGCGCGCAGAGCTTGCCAGGAGCCGCGCCGCCGTGGCGGAAGCCGAAGCAACGCTTGCGGAAGCGAATGCCAACGCCCAGCGCGCCCGCGGTTTGAAAACCACGGGATCGCTTTCAGAGCAGCAGATTCAGCAATACGAAACCGCAGAACTCACCGCCAGGGCGCGGCTAGGCGTTGCGCAAGCGCAGAATGAAGCCCAAGCGCTACGCTTGGCTCAGACGCAGGTGGTCGCCCCAGACGACGGTTTGATTACCTCCCGCACGGCCACTGTTGGCGCTGTTACAGGCGCCGATCAGGAATTGTTCCGATTGACGCGCCACGGTCGGCTGGAGTGGCGGGCCGAGGTCGCCGCTTCCGATCTGAATGAGCTGCGAGCCGGCCAGACTGCCAGGGTCACCGTGCCCGGTGGATATGAACTCGAAGGGAGGTTGCGCACCATTGCGCCGCTAGTGAACACCGCTACACGCAATGGGCTGGTTTATGTCGACCTACCGTTAAGCGACGTTGCTCGGGCGGGGATGTTTGCGCGGGGTGGATTCGAGCTGGGCAGCCGTCAAGTGTTGACGCTACCCCGCGCCGCGGTGCAGCTTCGCGATGGCTTTGGCTACGTCCATCGCGTCAGCGATGAAGGCCAGATAACGGAGCAGAAAGTTTCCCTGGGCCAGCACACGGATGATCGCATCGAAATTCGCGACGGGCTTGAGCCCGATGCCAAGGTGGTCGCCTCGGGTGGTGCTTTTCTGGGAAACGGTGACCAGGTTCGGGTGATTGAAGAAGAGCCGGCTCATTCACCCCAAACGGACGATACCGACGTCGAGGAGGGGGTATGAAGCTGAATACCTCCTCCTGGGCGATTCGCAATCCTATTCCGGTTGTTCTGCTCTTCATCCTATTGACCTTCTGGGGGCTCATCTCCTTCCGAGGCTTGCTTATTCAGGACTTGCCGGATGTGCAGCTGCCCCTCGTGGAGGTCTCCGCCTCGTTGCCGGGGGCGGCCCCCGCCTTAATGGAGACCGAGGTTGCCCGCAAGATCGAGGACTCCATCGCTACCGTCTCCGGTGTCAAAAACATCACTACAACGCTGACGGATGGCAATGCCGACATTGCTATCGAATTCAGGCTGGAAAAGTCCGTGCAAGAGGCTGTTGAGGACGTGCGCGACTCTGTTGCTCGCATCCGCTCGGATCTACCCGCCGACCTGCGTGATCCAATGATTCGTAAGGGTGAGTTTTCCAGTGAGCCGATTGTACGCTACGCGGTGACCTCCTCCGATCTAGACGATGAGGCACTCTCCTGGTTCGTCGATGACAAAATGACCAAGGCCGTATTGGCGGTGCCCGGTGTTGGTTCGGTTCGGCGTATCGGCGGGGTCGATCGCGAAGTCCGCGTGGCATTGGCTCCGGATCGTCTGCTGGCGATGAACACGACAGCGCTGGATATCTCCCGCCAGTTGCGTCAGGCGCAGTTGGAGGCCCCCGGTGGCCGCGTTGATGTCGGCGGAGCCGAACAGGCCGTGCGCATCATCGCCAACGCTGAATCCGCAGCTGAGCTTGCGACGATGGAGCTGGCACTCAGCGATGGCCGGCGTATTCGCCTTGATGAGGTGGCAACGGTTACCGATACCGTGGCTGAGCGGCGCTCAATTGCATTTTTGGATGGCGTGCCCGTCGTCGGCGTCGAGATGACCCGTGCCGAGGGGTACGGCGAGGTGGATGTGGCCGAGGGCGTGCAGTCTGCGCTCGCGGCGTTGCAGGTGCAATATCCTTATGTCGAGGTCGAAGAAGCCTTCAATTTCGTTGGGCCGGTGCTGGAGAACTATCAAGGCTCCTTGCACATTCTGTTCGAGGGCATGGCGCTGGCAGTGCTGGTGGTGTTCTGCTTTCTGCGCAATTGGCGTGCCACACTGATTGCGGCGGTTACGCTGCCGCTGTCGATCATCCCTACCTTCGCTTTCATGCACCTAATGGGCTTCACGCTCAATGTGGTGACGCTGCTGGCGCTCTCGCTGGTGATCGGGGTGTTGGTTGATGATGCCATTGTCGAGATTGAGAACATCGAACGGCACCTGCTAATGGACAAGCCCCCGCGCCAGGCTGCTATGGACGCAGCGGCGGAAATTGGCCTCGCCGTGGTCGCCACCACCTTTACGTTGATTGTCGTTTTTCTGCCCACGGCCTTCATGAGCGGCACCGTCGGGCAATTCTTCGTTCAGTTTGGTTGGACAGCCTCGGTAGCGGTGCTGTTTTCGCTTCTGGTGGCGCGCCTGCTGACGCCTATGCTGGCGGCGTATCTGCTGCGAAAACCCCAACATCCCTCGCGCGATCCAACGTGGATTAGCGTCTATCTTGTCGTCGCCCGTTGGTGCCTGCGCCAGCGTAAGACAACGCTCCTCGCGGCGGCGGCCTGCTTTGCAGGAGGTATCTGGCTGGCCTCGACCCTGCCGGGTACCTTCATACCCCCCGATGATAATTCCCAGACGCAGGCGACGCTCACCTTGCCGCCCGGTAGCACCTTTTCTGAAGCGGAGGCGCTTGCCGAGCAGGCACGCTCACGACTGGCGACGCAACAGCATGTAGTCAGTGTCTTCGCGGCTGTCGGTGGGGGCTCCGGCAGCAGTGACTCTGATGTGACCTCGGTGGAACTGACCGTTGGTTTGGCGGATCGCGCAACCCGCGCGGGCGTTACGCAGCAAGACATAGAGCAGCAGTTACGTATTGCACTCGCCACGCTTCCCGGCGTGCGAACTCGCGTAGGCGACGAGGGAGATGGCTATGAGTTGGTGCTCGCCGGTGAGGGTAGCCGGGTGCTTGAACTTCATGCCCGCCAAGTCGAGCGGGAGATGCGCGCCATTCCCGGCATCGGCGCGGTGAGTTCGACGGCCAGCCTGGTCAGGCCTGAGCTCATTGTACGCCCTGATTTTGCCCGCGCCGCCGACCTGGGGGTCTCAGCTCAGGCCATCGCCGATACGCTGCGCATCGCGACAGTGGGGGATAACGCCGAGGACCTTCCTAAGTTGAACTTCAGCTCGCGTCAGGTGCCGGTGATGGTCCGGCTGGCGGATGCCGCTCGGGAGGATATGGCGACCCTTAAACGGCTACCAGTGCCTGGTGCGAACGGACCAGTGCCGCTGGAGAGCGTGGCTAACGTTGAGTGGGGCAGCGGACCTTCGGAAATCACCCGGCATGATCGTCTGCGCAACGTCAATTTCGAGGTGAGCCTGCAAGGGCAGCCTTTGGGAGAAATCGAACAGGCCGTGCAGGCACTGCCCAGTTTACGTCAGTTGCCGCGCGGCGTGTTTCAGAAAGCAGAAGGCGATGCAGAGGAAATGGCGGAGCTTGCCTCAAGCTTCGGGATTGCCATGCTGACCGGCGTGCTGTGTATCTATATGGTGCTGGTGCTGCTGCTCAAGGATTTCATGCAGCCGGTTACGATTCTGGTAGCACTAATACTCTCCATCCCCGGAGCTTTTCTGGGTTTGTTCCTCACGCAAACGCCTGTGTCGCTGCCTGCCATGATCGGATTGATCATGCTGATGGGGATTGCCACCAAGAACTCGATCCTGCTGGTGGACTACATCATCATCGCCCGTCGGGTGCACGGGTTGGAACGCGTGGACGCCATTCTTGATGCCTGCAAAAAACGTGTCCGGCCTATCGTGATGACGACGATCGCCATGGGGGCAGGCATGATGCCGGTTGCCTTGGTATGGGCCGGCGATCCCAGCTTCCGGGCTCCCATGGCCTTCGTCGTGATCGGCGGGTTGATCACCTCGACGCTGCTGAGCCTGCTGGTTATTCCGGTGGTGTATAGCTGCCTGGACGATGCAGTGAGATGGGCCACCAAGCGCTTAGGACGATTGACTCATACGCCTACGCCTCCAGCAACGGATTAGGACAGCCTTAATCAAGAGTGGGCGTCGGTGTCATCCTGATAAAGAATGATCTTCGCGTTTGTGTAGGATAGAAAGATAGGAGAGTGTGTAGCGATGACAAATTGCGAGTGATCCTCGACAAGCTGGTGAATGGCGGTGCACGTCGTCGGCGCGAACACTGTCTTCGGCGTACTTTTCGGTTACTTGTTCTGGCGATACGGCTTGGAGGCGGCGATTATCGCTCACGCGTTTGCACATGTGGTGGGCTATGTCGTTAGCATTGCAGCGGAATAACAATGTCGATGCAGCGGACACCAGAAAGCGTCATCTACCGTATCGTTCGAGACTCAGACAATCGTGCCGGAATGCTACGTGGTAGAGGGTCGTTTGTGCATTAAGTCCACTGCAGCAGGCGGAAACGCAAGCCTGCTGACAGCGGCTGGGTAGACTTGCCGGCCCTAGTGGGCCGGCTTTGTTGGGGAAGGCCCCTAAGATCAGCGAGCGATGCGGGTACTGGCGTCGGTGAAGCCGGTCAGCGAAATATCCAGATCCAGGCGTTCACCGCGTGGATCAATCATGCTGAGGGTTGCTGTACTGCCACTGCGGAGTTGCTGCAGCATCGCTGGTTCAATGGGGACGTCAGCACGGCAGCCTTGCTCCTGGCAGACCTGATAGGGGAACTGGATTGGCTCACCGTTATCCACACTCAATTGCAAGCCTGCTGCCAGACGTACCCCCAGCGGCACGAAGAAGCTCATCACCGGGTCATCGATCTGGGGCGGGTAGTCAAGAATTACCTGCATCAAGGGCTGGTCGCTGCCAGGTTGCGTAACCATTTGCGCCATCGCACACGGAGTCGGGCCTTCGGCATTGCTCTGGCAGCGGACTTCCCAATCCTGGAACGATTCGGTGGTGACATCATTACCGGCAGCCGCCCGCGATTGTTGGCTGAAGGCGTTGGGAGACAACGCTAAGAGCGATAATAGCCCCATCTTGCATAGGTTTTTAGATAGGTTTTGAGTCAGGTTTTGAGTCAGATTGTGCGGCATTGGCGTACCCTCCTGTTGGTTCGCTGATGGTGAATAATCATACTCACCATGCCTGTTTGTTCGCTTGAGGTCGAGCCCCTTAGGTTAACAGAGCTAGGTTAACAGAGCGTGGCTGGGCGGTTTACTTTCCTCTCCACTCAGTCTTCTGTTCTTAGTCGGCTGGATGGCGACTATCGTTTTTCCCCACGCCACTGGACAATACTCATTGGTGTTGCCCAGCGCTACTTTAGCCACGTTATTCAGTGTCCGAACTGCTAACTTCTGTTTCTACCTGCCCGCGCCGCTGCATCCAGCGCATTACGATCCAGCACAGCGCTGCCCAGCTTGCCCCGGCTGTCCAGCCAGCAAGCACATCAGTCGGCCAGTGAACCCCAAGATAGACGCGGCTTATGCCGACCAGCAGGGTCAGTAATATCGCCAGAATCAAAAGGTAAGCCTTCAGCCTCAGTGCGGGCTGCACGCGGGTGAGTAGCGCGGCCAGGGTGAGGTAGGTCACCGCAGACATCATTGAGTGCCCGCTGGGAAAGCTCGCGGTGTAAACCATGGCTTCATGAGGCACGAGATCCGGGCGAGGACGATCAAAGCCCAGCTTCATCACGGTGCTGAGAAGTATGCCGCCCGGCACTGCAATTGAGGCAAAGAGGGCCGCGCGATAGCGGCCGGCGAGTAATAGGTAGCCCAGGGCGCCCAGCGTGATGAGTACCAGCACACCGACACCGCCAAGCGCGGTAAAGTCCCGCCCCATTTCCTCGACCCAGCCTGGCCCGATCGGGTCGCTAAGATCGGCGGGATTGCGAAGCGCGAGCAGCAGGCTTTCATCAACGGTCTGGGTATCCCCCTCAGTGACTTCATCGGCCAGCGCGACGAATCCCCACACCCCGCCGGAAAGTACCGCAACGCAAAGCAGCATCGCTAGTTCGTAGCGGCCGAGCCGAGCCAGCAAGGAGAAGCTATGGCGTCCAGCTTGTCTAATTTTTTCATGGCGCTTCATTTGCAACTCCTTTGCTTTGATAAGTGGTACGCAACGTCTATTCTGACGCTTTTATGGTGTCAGTGTTATCACTAGCGCAGAAAACTACTTACTTCTAAAGCAGGATGACGTTTTACCAGGGGGCCGTAATTTCCACCACCGCTTAGACACTCAAGATAGCGCCAACGTACAACAGCCCAATGTCAGTGTTACCTTTTCGAGATCAGGCAATAGGCGATTCAGTTCTTCTTCCGGCAGTCGGCTAAGCAACGCGTTTTGTTGAAAATCACGCGGTTCAAGCATTGAATACCCCTCTCTCATTATCTCAAGCGTCATGCAGTCTTGTTTAAACTAGCACTGGGGAGCATGTGTTATAGGTATTTTTATACGGTGATTTACGCCGATTCACATACACTTAGATAAGTATAGAGTATCGGGAGCACAGAACTGTGAATAACAACTGGGCCATCTTTAGCTGGGTTCTCGCAAAACAGCAGCCAGCTATTGGCATCGAACTCTTTGCCAACTTGAGGCTCTTTCACCTCAAAGTGGTCATTTGAAGAAGGAACCGCAGCAATAACGACGATACCCGAGGGAGCCCAAATCAATTGGAGAGGTTCAGGCAATTCGCATTATTGAACTGTTCTTTCATGTAGCCACTTTTCGAATACCAGGGGTAATAGAGGTTTAGCGATAAAATATCCTTGAGCTTCGTTGCAGCCTAGTTCCACAAGGCGGCGGTAGGAGATATCGTTTTCTATTCCTTCTGCTACCACTCGGTAGCCTAGCCTGGATTTCTCACGGGGTATAAAAGAAAGCGGCTGAAAGTGTTAACGTTTCAGGGCCTTACACCAAAAACCAACACCAACCGCCGCTTCCAAAATGGTACCTGAAAAACTGACCTTCTCGCCACTCTCACGCCGGCAAATTGAAGCCGATTTCTCTGGGGGCCACATCACCTCCGATGCTGGATTGCTCTTGCTACGGGAAGTCGATAAACAACATCGTCTGACGCACCGCTTGGCCTCCGTGCTTCATGATCCCCGCGCACCGGAACAGGTTCGTCACAAGCTCGACACTCTGGTGCGTCAGCGGGTGTTCGGTGTCGCCGCGGGCTACGAAGATTTTAACGACCATGAGGCCCTACGTTACGACCAAGCGCTTCAGACCGCGCTAGGTGAAGATGAAGTCTTGGCGGGTAAGTCTACACTGTGTCGGAGCGAGCAGAAGGTAGACCGGCAAGCGATGGTGAAGGCCCATGCGTTACTGTGGCATCACTTCATTGAGCAGCATGACCAACCCCCCAAGGAAATCGTGCTGGACTTTGATGGCACCGATATTCCCGTGCACGGCGAGCAACCCGGGAAGTTCTTTAACCGCTATTATGATCACCACTGCTACTTCCCGCTGTATGTCTTCTGTGGCCGCCATCTGCTAGTGAGCTATCTGCGTACCAGTGACCACAGCGACAGCCATCACAGCTGGGCCATCCTGGCGTTACTGGTGCGCTTTATCCGCCAGTACTGGCCCGATACGCGCCTTGTGTTACGAGGTGATAGTCACTTTTGTCGCCCCCGGATGCTGAACTGGTGCGATCGGCATCACGTTGACTATATCGTGGGTATCGGTAAGAACAGTCGGCTGCTCAAGGAAGTGGACGTGCCCATGATGCTGGTGCGCAAGACCCAATGGCAGGTGGGAGGCAAAGTGGCAGAGACGTTCCGCTTCCCGTATCAAGCACACTCTTGGAAATACCCACGCTGGGTGGTCGCTCGTCTAGAAGAAAGCGAGCTGGGCTCCAATCCCCGATTTATCATCAGCTCCCGTTACGACGACGGCTTCAAGCTTTACTACGAGCAGTATTGTGCTCGGGGCGACATGGAAAACCGAATCAAGGATCAACAACTGAGCCTGTTTGCTGACCGGACCTCCAGTACGCACTGGTGGGCCAATCAGTGGCGGCTGATCTTATCGGGCTTCGCCTATACGCTGTTCGAGCGCTTACGTACTTACCTGAAGAAGACCCCTTTTGAGCGCATGAGCCCAAGCAACCTGAGGCTCAAACTCATCAAAGTGGGCGCGGTCATCATCCGCAATACGCGCCGAATCCGGGTGTTGATGAGTGACAGCTACCCCTATAAAGCGCAACTATCCGATCTCGTCAGGCGGTTGGTGCCGAACTGAATGCGCGGGCGCCCCCGGCCCGACGCAATGGGGGAAAGGGGGAAGTGTATCTGAACGACGGAAAGTGGTTAAAAAGTAGGCAATTTAAGATGTACCAATAGGTTTTTAATAGCATGGCGGCCTGGGTGCGGTACTTGCTGAGGTGCTATGAGAAATCCGGGCTAGGTCATGGGCCATTGAGATCATGGAATTAACCAGCGTCTCGGTGCGCGCGTCCTGACCAAGCTCGGTGATAAAGCGGCGGTCTATTTTTACGGTGTGGGCAGGAATCTCATGCAGATAGGAGAGACTGCTATAGCCGGTACCAAAATCGTCAATAGCGATTTGCAGTCCTGCCTCTATTATCGCCTTAAGCTGGTTGGCCGCTACCTGCCCCTGGCCAATCAGAGCGCTTTCGGTAAGTTCGACTTCTATAGCGGTACTCGGAAGTGACATGCGTGCCATCTCATCCAAAAGCCGCTCGGCAAAATCTTCCTCCTCAAGATTAGTGGCTGAGACATTGACCGAAATCTGGAGTGTTTCTCCCTGTTGATGCCAAACCGCCGCCTGGCGAATGGCTTGACGCAATACCCACTGCGTTAACGGTTTTGCCATGGGGGTATTTTCGATCAGGGGAATAAATTCGCCAGGCGATACTTCACCTAAGGTTGGGTGATGCCACCGCAACAACGCTTCCGCTCCTAAGCACTCGCCGCTTCCAAGGGAGACGCGTGGTTGGAAAACCAGGTAAAGCTCATCCTCATTGTCTAGTGCCCGGCCGATGTCGCCCAGTAGGGTAAAGCGTCGTTGATGATGGGCATCCAAGTCCAGTGAAAAGAGCCCAGCAACTTCTCCAGCCTGACGAGCATCCAGGCAAGCGGCATGAGCGATTCGCAAGACATCCGCGGCCGTAACTTCGCCCAGACAAAAGGGAGCGATGCCCATGATGGGGTGTATCAAGACTAGAGCGTCGCGAGTGGATTCGAGTGCGAGTAGCGCTTGGCGTAAACGAAGCGCCTCTTCCAGCAGCTCAGCATCACTCGCTTGGTTCACCAGATGCATGAATTGACATCCGCCTAGGTAATAGAGCGTTGATGATGGACCAATGGCCTGTTGCAGGCAAGGAGCTGCAATCCGTGCCAGCTCATCAAGAAAAGCGGGCCCCATGGTGCGGTGGAACATACTTAATTCGCTGGCATAGACCACCTCGGTAAATAACGCAACTCTTCGTCCGTTCGGCACATCCCGCTCCATATCCTGCAAGTCTTCGGCAAACTGGTGGCGGTTGGAAAGGCCCGTCAACGGGTCGATCCGGCCGAAGGCGTGCTGCAACTCAATCTGTGCCATTACCATGGCGGCCAGATCGCGAAGCGTTGCCTGCTCTTGTTCAGATACCTCACGTGGTTGAGTGCCCAGAACGCACATCGCGCCCAAGGTATGGCCTTCACGAGTCACTAGTGGAGCGCCCGCGTAGAAACGAATGCCTGAGTTTGCTAAATAGCTATTTCGGTAGCAGTCCGAGGCGAGAAGATCTTGGATGATAAGGGGGTGAGAGGAGTTACAGACATCTGCGCAGGGCGCTGTTTCACGGGGTATCTCCCAATGATCAACGCCTACCCTAGACTTAAACCATTGACGGTTTTCATCAGTAAGCGACACCGCTGCGATTGGCAAACCGAAAAGTTGACTGGCCATCCGTGTGATCCGGTCAAAACTTTCACTAGGAGAGGTATCTAGCAAGTTTAACTGACGGAGCGCGAACAAACGATCCTGTTCTTGGGTACTCATTATGCGTTCACTACCTTGTGGAAAATATTGATCCTTGAGTAATGATTATAGTAGTCAAATGTGGATGTTATTGATTAATAAAATACACTTCCTTATGCTTTTTACAGTAAAGGGACATTAATGGCTCCGACATCGTCTGGGGCAGAATTTATCGTTTGAGCTTGAACAGAGGATATCTTGGCTTCGAGAAGTGGCATCTCCACTGCCGGTCTCACTTAGCTTTTGCCCCGAGCTCATGCAGCTTGCGGAACCACTCGTTGCGTTTCTGCTCTTTCATTGTCTCCACGCTACCGACCAGTGTCTCACGCACCGGCGAGAAGCCGACAAAGCCGAGGATATTGCGCTCCAGCGATTTGACGCTGTGCGCCCGGTAGAGATGACGATAGATCACCGCTGGCATGCCCATGGTTACCACTATCCGTGCCGAGCGTCCGGTCAGCCCCTTTTTTCCCAGCGGGTTGCCTTCCACGTACTCGAAGGCGAAGCCTGGGCGCAGCACTTGTTCCAAGAACGCTTTGACCAGAGCTGGCATGTCGCCAAGCCATAGTGGAAAGATTAACACTAGGTGCTGGCACCAGCTAATAGAATCCTGCGCCGCCGTCAGTGAAGAGGGCAGAGGCGTCGTTTGCCACTCCTGCTGGCTTCGCAGCAGTGGGAATTCCAGAGAGGCGAGATCGATCAGGCGCACCTTATGGCCATTGGCCTGGGCGCCTTCGCTATAGTGCTCAGCAAGAGAATGGCAAAGGTGCGCCTTACTGGCATCGGGATGGCCCTGCAGGATCAGGATTCGCTGGCTCATTTGGCGGGTTCTCGCTGCAAGCAGAGTGATAAAAGGTAGCATTCAGTATAGACACAAGGAGAGACGTTCAGGCGTATTCGATTGCATGTGCCGTTCTTGCTGAAAAGCGTAAGAGGGCGCCTTGGTTAGGCTAACGTTCTGATTGTGCCCGCCTTCTTTGCACATATTACATTGTCACTATTCCCTTAATCGTGCTTCGAGCGCCTGAGCGGGTATGGCGCGGCTAAACCAGAAACCCTGCCCCCAGCCGTTGGAGCCGGCCGTTTCTAGCAGTATCTGGCGTTGTTCATCGGTTTCAATGCCCTCGGCAACAGTATGCAGGTTTAGGCTGGCGGCCATTTGCTGAATGATCGACACCAGAGCCGCGCCCTTGCTATTCGGCTTCTCTAGCTCGTTGATGAAGCTGCGATCAATCTTCAGGGTTTGTATAGAAAGGTGTTGTAGTCGGCTCAGTGAGGAATAACCGGTGCCAAAGTCATCAATAGCAAGCTGAAAGCCTTGTGTGTGAAGTTCTTCCAGCAGCCTCTCAATGGCTTCCGGGTCGGTCATCAGGGCATTTTCGGTAACTTCCAAGTGTATCCAGCAAGGATCGATATGTGGTTTCACCAAGGCAGCAAAACTTTCTGCGATACAACCCGAATGCAGCTGGTTAAGGCTGACGTTAACCGCCATGGAAAGCTTGTAGCCCTGGTCATGCCAAGCCTTCAACTGTCGAGCGGCGGTTTCCAGTACCCAGTCACCGAGAGGTTTGATTAAGCCAGTCTCTTCGACCACTGGCATGAAAGCGCCGGGCATGAGGACTTCTCCATTGGCCTGGGGCCAACGGATCAGCGCTTCGACGGCGACAATATTGCAGCTGTCGAGCTCAAAGATCGGCTGGTAATAAAGTTCGAACTGTTGGTTTTCCAACGCTTCGCGCAAGCGCGATTCCATGGCGAAGCGCTGCTGGCGGCTGGCCGAGAGGTCTTCTGAAAACAGCAGACGGCATCCACTGCCTTGACGCTTGGCTTCGAACATCGCTTTGTCGGCATTTTCGATCAACAGGGTGGCATCACGCCCATGGTCGGGGAACAGACTGATCCCGATGCTGGCGCCAATATGGTGTGTGAATCCGCCTTCCAGCATGGGTTCTGATACGTGATCAATGATCCTATCGGCCAGCGCACAGGCGTTGGTGATAATCTCTTCCCGCGTCGAGGGGCCGCCTTGGCGAGGGTCATGATTCATCAGTACCAGAAACTCGTCGCCTCCCTGACGAATCACTTGGTCGTCATTACGCACGGCGCCTTTTAAGCGTTGGCCGACTTGAAGAAGCACACGGTCGCCCACCTCGTGCCCCAGGGCATCGTTGATCAGTTTGAAACGATCGAGATCGATAAATAGCACCGCACCGGAGGTTTCTTGGTGCTCTGCGGTGTCTAACATGCCATTCAGGTAGTGGATGAAATGACGACGATTGGGCAGGCCGGTTAGTGCATCGGTATAGGCCAAATAATGAATTTCGGCTGACTGGTGTTGGCTTTCCCGCAGGGTGCGTAAGGCGTTTAAGCCGAATACTAGGTTGTCGGCAAGCCGTTTTAGTAGCTGACATTCCTCTTGTCCAAAATGCTCACGGTTCTGCGAGTAGATGGTCAGACATCCCAGAGGCCCGGACTCAAAGATCAATGGCAAGGTGATGGCCGAGGCCAGATTGTGTAAGCGCGCACGCTCCTTGATGTGAGCGAGAGTGGGCTCCTGCGAGATGTCGTTAACGACAAAAACCTCACCCGAGCGTAGTGCCTGACCGACTGTTCCTGATCCCTTCAGATCTTCTCCCCAGCCCAGCGTGAGGTCGGACAAAAAAGCTGCGGCCTGCCCGGTGCTGGCTTGAATTTCGATAGGCTTGTCGGCGTTATCGATGGCAAACCCTACCCACGCAAGGCTGTAGCCCTCTTCATCGACGATAGTCCGGCACAGAGAACGAAGCATCTCGTCTTCGCTCTTGGCACGGACGACGACCCTGTCGCAGGCATTTAGGGTACGCAGGGCGCTGACAACGCCCTCAAGCTGCTGCCGGTTATTCTCCTGTTCTTGCGACAGGGCGCGCAGGCGCAGCAGGTTATCGATTCTTGCCTTCAATTCGGCCTGGGTGGTCGGTATGCGCATGATGTCGTCGACACTGAGACCGAGTTCTGCGGTGACACGCGGTGGAAGGCGCGAACGGCTGTCGGCGACCAGCAGTACCGGCAGGATCATCGGTGCGGCCTGTTGGCGCAGGTGTAATATGCGTTCACGGTAATGTTGTAGTGACGCTGTGTCCGCCACGATTAGGTCGACCTCCCTGGTCGTTCTGTCGCTCTGAGCTAAAAGCGTGTTCTGCAAATGTACGTCGTCTCCGACCATCCGCTTAAACAGTTCAGCATTAGCTTTGTTTGCCAAAGCGATAGCCATGACGGGCCGTCTCACGTCTTGGTATTCGCGAGCCGTCACTGTGTGCCACTATCAAAATTAGGCTGAATCACTTCCGGTACGCCACTTAGTAATCCCCGCATGCCATGCAATGGCCGACCAACCATAAGTCCATCCGAGGTGATATCGAACTCGCGCAGGGCTTTCTCGAAGCTGCCGGTTCGCTTTTTGAGTACACCGATGGTCTTGCGCAGCTCGCCGTTCAGTTCGATGTAGCGAAGCATGATGATGTTATCGGCCACATAACTCAGCCCATATTCCGTTACGCGCGCTTGGTTGCCGGTAATAGTGAAGACTTCATTGACCAGTACCACGGTCACGCCCATGTTGACCAAGTAGCGGCATAGGGCGTGAACGCGCTCCTGCAGATTTTCACCCGCCATCGATTGTTGATACCCCGAGAGGCTATCAATCATCACCATGGTCGTACCCGCTTCCTCAACTTCCTTACGGACACCCGCGGCGAATTGGTCAGGGTGATAGAGCAGGGGTTCGATGGCCTCGAAGCACAGGTGGCCTTTCTCGACCATTTTCTCGATAGGTAGCCCGATCTGCCTACAGCGGGTGAAGAAAGTCGATTCACTCTCATCAAAATTGTAAATCACTGCCCGTTCGCCGTTGGCCGCCGCTTGGCTCATCAGTTGGGCACCCAGCGTTGTCTTACCTACGCCAGTGGGCCCGGAAAGTAAGGTCACCGTGCCGCGCTCAATGCCGCCATGGGTGAGCGCGTCGAGCTCGGGGAGGCCAGAGCTGATCTGAGTGTGAGAGTTAATACGAGAATGATTGTTGGGCATGAGGCGCGGAAAAAGCGTCATGCCTTGTTTGTTAAGTTGATAAAAGTGCTGGCCTTCTTCAAAGCCAGAGCCACGTAGCTTGGTGACCCGGCATAAGCGACCAAACTCCGTGTGATCTAGGCTGATCACTCCGTCGCTCAAAAAAGGCAATGCTTGATCGTCTTCGTCCGCGCTTTCCTCGGAGGTAATCATTACCGTTGCCCCTTCCCCGGTTAGGGTTCGCAATAACGACAGCACCTGCTTGCGAAACTGAAACGTGTCTGCCGACAGGTAGCGCATTTGGCTGAGCGAATCGATCACAACACGCTTTGGCCGATGTTCTCTAACATGATCGAGGATCTTGTCATGGATGGTATTGCCTTCGACGTCCCAACTTTCCAGTAGGTTATAGGTATTGTTTCCGACATCGTTAGTCTGGCCGGGCGACACATCCAGCACGTTAACTCCATCAAGTGAGAGCCCGCTACGTCTAGCGTTATCGCGCAGTTGCTCCTCGGCTTCCCCCAAGGTA
Source organism: Halomonas sp. NYA30 (assembly GCF_976980765.1). Taxonomy (NCBI): domain Bacteria; kingdom Pseudomonadati; phylum Pseudomonadota; class Gammaproteobacteria; order Oceanospirillales; family Halomonadaceae; genus Halomonas; species Halomonas sp. NYA30. The sequence continues at coordinate 2,007,790 of NZ_OZ334477.1, forward strand.
ACCAACAGATTATCCGACGCATGCTCAGTCGCCAGAAAATGCATGCTGAGTGTGGTCTTGCCCGACCCTGGGCCACCCCGAATTAGGTAGGCTCGCTGTGGAATCAACCCACCATGAAGTATCTTGTCGAGGCCAGCGACTCCGGTGAGCAAACGTGGGTCGTGGGTGTGGGTCATGCTTAGCTCCTATTTTTCGGCCAGGCTAGTCGGGTGGTCAATTACTAGGCAGCATTTAGCAGTCGGCATGATGCCAAACGGTATTCATGTATAGGTACATGTAAAGTGGGAATGAGGCTGAAGAGGAATATCAAATCACGCCTGTAAAGTGAAGAAATGTGGAGCCTGTGAGCCTAGCTATTATTTATAATATGCAAACCTTAATCATTGTGAGCACCATACGCAAGCCGTTTGTAACGATACATTTTGATGCCTGACTTACTCGGCTGGTCTTAACCTTTCCTCTGGATTAACACTACTGATTTAATGAGATTTTCCTTAAAAAGAATAATGCCCTTTGTTGGGGCCTCTTCCCTGTTGTCGAAATTTAACTACCAGTATCTGCCCGTGGGCGAGGACCCTATCAGGCGAGACGAGATGTCCTGCCTAGACTGCGTAGCTACTTCAATATCTTCCTCTTAGTTTTAGAGAGACAAGTCGCTTATAGGCCGTAGGTAGCGGTTAAGCAGATCGCTATAGGCGTTGAACTAAAGAAATATAAAGAAAAGTCGATGCCATAAATATCCTTGAGAAAATTAGGTTTTCCAGGGAGCGGGGTTAGGTAAAAAATAACGTGCATAAAATGGGAAGAAAATGAGAAACATTACATTAAAAACCTTACTGACTATACTATTGCTAATGATGATTAGTATGACCGCGATTATCGGCGCGGTGTCTATTTTTGGCGGGTTAGCTTCTAAGGAAGGTCTGAATAACTGCCGATATTCATCACCGCTCACTTGAGCCGAGAAAAAATCGAAAATTCAGACATTCTTCTCCCGTTCTTTGTGTATTTTTGCCCGTTTCCCGCTCATTGAGCGGAAAACGGGCGCAATCGCCCTATTCCCATAGGTATTTCTCACTGATCAGCAGGTTGCTGAACGCCGCCAGCAAGTGCAGGCGCTGAGTGTTTTTGGCCAGTCCACGATAGCGAGCCTTGCCATAACCAAAAACTTGTTTGATGTACCGAAAGGGGTGCTCCACCTTGGCACGGATACTGGCTTTGATTTTTTCGACTTTCTGTCGCCTGGCATCTAGCTGCTTGCGGGTGCCAGGCCGTTTGGCAATATACCAAGAGACATCGTTGCGGTGCTTGTGCTCGTCTCGTTTTTGAATACCAAGGTAACCGGCATCACCGAAGACGCGTTGCTCTTCACCGTGAAGGAGCTTATCGGCAGGCACAATGTCATGGACATTGGCAGCCGTGGTCTCAATGCTGTGAATCAACCCAAGCTTATCGTCGACACCTATGTGCATTTTCATGCCAAAGTGCCAAGAGCTACCTTTTTTAGTTTGGTGCATTTGCGGATCGCGCTCGCCTTTTTTGTTTTTGGTGGAACTAGGCGCAGAAATGATAGTGGCATCGACAATGCTCCCTTCGCGCAGCATCAGGCCATTTTTCTCCAGGTGGTTGTTCACTTCCTGGAACAGCACCTTGCCAAGGCCGTGGCGTTCCAGAAAATGGCGAAACTTGAGAATCGTGGTTTCGTCCGGCAATCGGTCCAGTTTCAAACCGGCGAATTGGCGCATGGACTCGATCTCGTAGAGGGCGTCTTCCATGGCCGGATCGCTCAGGTTGTAAAACAATTGCATGCAATGGACGCGGAGCATGGCAGACAGTTGATACGGAGGCCGCCCGCTCTCGCCCTTGGGGTAATAACGGGCTACCTTCTTCTCCAACTGCGTCCAGGGGATCAGCTTGTCCATCCGCTCCAGAAAGAGTTCGCGGCGGGTCTTTCGCTTCTTGTTCTGGTACTCGGCTTCTGAGAAGGTGATTTGATCCATGGCAGCACTGAATCCTATGCAGTTGACGATAGCCGTATTATCGCTGATGGCAGTGACTTTTTCAGAGCTTCCCTAAAAGTAATATCAATGAGCTGGCTGAGATCAGCGTCGAACAAGCCAATACCGCAAATCGCATGGAGTCCAACTTCCTGTAAATGCGGCTGCGTATGTTGCGTTATGAGGAGTTTTCGCGGCTTGGCGACGATGAGCTAACAGCAACCGCGCTCAATCAGACGCAAGAAAGCCTGGATAGAAGCCTGGTCAGGTTTGAAGAGTTTCGTGATATCAATGTTGATGCCTCACAGCGTCGTTTTCCCTACTTCAAGGCCGTGATTAACGGCTTTGAAAAGCTCGTCACCCCTGGGCTGATCGATGCCATCGAAGTTGGTGATGTCGAAACGATGCGGCAAGAGAGCCAACGACTCAGCACACTCGGTGCGGAATTTTCGGACAGTGTGCGTGCGTTCGCGGGTTACGCTGAGGAGCGTGCTGCCGAAATGCAGGCGGATGCCGCGAGTAATGTTCAGCAAACCATTATTCTGACCGCAGTGTTCTTGCTGGTGGCTATTCTGCTGACCATTGGTGCTTATGTCGGCATTCAGAAACTACTCGTGGCGCCACTGCGCCATGCTGGCAAGATCTGTGCACACATTGCCAAAGGGGATCTCACCAATCAAATTGAGGTACGTGGCCGGAACGAGATCAGCACCCTGAACCAGGCGCTGCAGGAGATGCAAGCCCGTCTCGTCGACATCATCGGCTTGTTACGCCAGAGCGGTGATCAAGTGGCGCTCAGTTCCCGTGAGATAGCCGCGGGCAGCGAGGACCTAGCGACTCGTACCGAAGAGCAGGCCTCAGCGCTGCAGGAAACGGCTACCAGCATGGAGCAGATTAACTCAACCGTTCGCCAGACCAGTGAATCCGCTACCTCGGCCAACCAGCTCAGTGAAGAAGCGGTCGGTAAGGCGACAGAGTCTCGTGAAGCCGTTATCCGCACCTCGCAGTTGATGGAAACCATGCAAGTCAGTTCACGACGCGTGCAGGACATCATCGGCACTATCGAAGAGATCGCCTTCCAGACCAATATCCTGGCTCTGAATGCGTCAGTCGAAGCTGCCCGAGCTGGTGAGCATGGTCGCGGCTTCGCTGTGGTAGCAGGAGAGGTACGCAAGCTCGCAGGCAACTCTGCCGAAGCCTCCAAAGAGATCCGTGCCATTATTCTGGAAATCACCCAGAATATTTCTGCCGGAGCTGAACAGTCGGGTCAGACACAAGAGGAAATGGACGCCACTATGCAGGCCATCCAGAAGGTCACGACCATGATGCAGGCGATTCAGAGTGCCGTGCAAGAGCAGGAGAGTGGTATCAGCCAAGTGTCGATAGCCGTCAATCAGATGGACAGTGCAACCCAGCAAAACGTTTCTCTGGTCGAGCAGACCAGCACCGCGGCGGCGTCACTGGAAGACGAGTCTGTCCGCCTGGCAGATCTTGTCAGCACCTTCCAGCTCAGAGAAGGCGCTGCATCGTTGGCTCCCTCACTGCCGCAAAAGCAGCTGCGTGCCGAGGTGCCCACTGCAGCAAGCTAACGATAATCTAATGCGGGCCAGCAGGCTCATATAACGAAAACCATTGAAGACTCAACATCAGGGTGGCCTCCGTGGAGGATCACCTTGATGTTGCCGTTATACGTTGTGTGTCATCAGTGCTTTTTGCGTGAGCCAAGTGATGAGGCTGTCCAGCGGCATTGGTTTGGCAAACAGGTAGCCTTGGAAAACCTCGCAGCCTAGCGACATCAAGTAGTCGTGCTGTTCTACCGTTTCGATACCTTCGGCAACCACCCTGAGGTCAAGCTCCAGTGCCAAGGTGATAACGCCCTGGCAGATAGCAGCGTTCTTGTCGCTCTTGGCGGCATCCTGCACGAAGCTACGATCGATCTTGATCTTATCAATGGGCAGGTCGCGCAAGTAACTCAGACTGGAAAAACCGGTGCCGAAGTCGTCAATGGCGGTGCTGACCCCCATGCTGCTCAGGGCGTGGAGGATATCGATGGCGCCGTCGGCATCACGCATCAGAATGCCTTCCGTCAGTTCCAGTTCCAAATGCTCAGGTGCAAGGCGCGTCTCGCTCAGTACATTGCGTAACGTGCTGAGAAAGTTGGGGCGATGAAACTGAAGGGGCGAGAGGTTGACGGCCATGCGTCCTTTTAATAGGCCTTGTTCCACTAACTTGTGGGCGTCTTTGCAGGCCTGCCGCATTACCCAGCGGCTTAATGGAATGATTTGTCCAGTTTCTTCCGCAATGGGAATAAACGTCGCTGGCGAGATAAAGCCCTTGGTCGGGTGGTACCAGCGAACCAACGCTTCCAGTCCGTCGACATCGCCTTCGCGATTCAGCAGGGGCTGATAATGTAGATTGAGATGGCCGTGCTCGATGGCCTCCTGAAGCTCGCTGCGCAGGGTGACGCGCTGACTGAGCTTGCTATCGAGATCTTCCGTGTACATCTGATAGGTGTTACGACCTTGCTGCTTGGCTTTATACATGGCCATGTCTGCGTGCTGAAGCAGTCGCTCCGGCTCATCAAGCCCGCCGCGATTCACGGCGATACCAATGCTGGCCGATACGTGCAGTTCGTGCCCGCTGATCCGGGGGGTTATTGAGTGCATCCAGCAGCCTGCCGGCCACTTCTTCGGCTTCATCGGGGTAACTTAAGTCGGGTAGCAGCAGCACGAACTCATCGCCACCCAAACGGGCGAGGGTGTCACTGACCCGCAACCCTTGCTGTAGCTTCTCTGCCACGCTGATCAAGAGCTGATCACCAACGTTGTGGCCGAGCGTATCGTTGATCGGTTTGAACTCGTCCAGGTCAACGAACAGTACGGCCAACGTTTGGCCATTGCGAGCCGCCAGTTCGACGTCATGGGCCAGGCGATCGCTGAAGAGCGCTCGATTGCCAAGGCCGGTCAGAACGTCGTGGGTCGCCTGATAAGCCAACTGGCTCTCCTGCTCCTGACGCTCGGAGATATCATTGATGATGCAGATGAAGTGGCTTACCCGCTGGTTAGCATCCTTCACCGGCGACAGGAACAGTTGGTTCCAAAAAGGGGAGCCATCACGACGATAAGTGCGCACGGTAGTGGTCAGGCTAATGCCTTGCTGGATTGCTGCTTGGATCTGCTCGGTGTCCGCAGTATCCGTTTCAGCGCCGCTGAGGAGTAGCGGTGCATGGCCGACGACTTCTTGCGCTAGGTAACCGGTGATTCGTGTGAGCGCGTGGTTCACATAAACTACCTGTTTTTCATCCGTACGAACGTCAATGATCATGGCGCCGTTGCCGCTTGCCTCAAGGCTACGCTCCAGAATATGCAGCCGCTCCACGGCGGCAACGCGATCAGTGATGTCCTTGGCAATACCGAAGACCCCGCTGACCTCCCCATCGACCACGATGGGCACCATCGTTACTTCCAAATCTTGAGAAGCCCCTTCGCGTACGAAACGCATGGTATAGCTGCTGGGCAGGCCGTTGGCGGCACGCTGGAAAGCAGCCTCGGTACGCTCAATATCCAGTCGGGAACACGCTGGCTCACAGACGACTGAGCGGAAGTGTTTGCCCAGTAGTTCGCTTTCCGAGAGTCCCACGATGGCTTCCGTAACGGGATTGAGGCTTTCGTAGGTGCCGTCACGTTGATGAGCAAATACCGCATCTGGGTTTTGGGTGAACAGGGAGCGGAAGCGCTGCTCATTTAGATGTAAAGCGGCGGCCTGTTGGTTACGGAAGGCGATAAGGGCACGGCTGATGATCAACTGATAAGATAAAACCAACCCCAGCAGGCCGAATATCACCGGTAAAGCGCCGGGCAGGCTGCTCAACGACAGAGGCCCGTCCAGTGCTGTAATCGTGAAGGTTGGCCCGCCGGGCAGCGTCACCTTGCGGGAGTCAAACGCCCTCGGGATAAGGGCTCCGTGCCAATCTTTGGCAGCCAGCGTGCCCCACGTTTGGTCGTTTGAGGTATACGTGATGGTAAAGCCACTCGTATCCAGATGACGCTGCAACTGGATGATCTCGGCTAAGTCGATAGCCGCCAGCATGGTCGTCTGCCCACCATCAAGCGTCACCGCTAGTAGGCCATGGCTGCTGCGTTCGGGATCAGGAAAACGCCAGCTGATAAGCTGATGACGTTCATTTTGCTGACGTAGCCAGCCCAGGGTTGCAGGGCTGATCAGCTGATCCATCATCCATAGTAGGTTTGTCGGTTCGCGACCCGCTCGCCAGCGTACCTGGGCGTCATCACCTAAGTGAACGATGGCCAGCAAGCTGGGTTCATCACGCATATAGGTTCGCATCTCTACCTCTTGGAGCTCGCGAACCACACTACGACCTTCGCCTCTTAATGCCATTCAGCGCTCTGTGAGGCGCTCAACCTGCTTTACTCTTGATTCAATGCGCTGCTCCATGCCGTCGGCGACATTTTTTACTAGTGTATCGGCAGCGCTGAGACGGGCGTTGTACTGAACCCAGCTGCTGGCCAGCCAGATCATAATACTGACTGTGACGCCTAACACTCCGGCGATAATGGCAGAGCGAGGCAGCGGTTGCGTCGGATAGGTGCGCAGATGGGCAATAATCAGTAGAGCAGCGCCTAGCAGCAGGCAGAATAAGCTACCCATGGAGGTGAGACCTGCCACCGAGGCGTGTGGCGTAGGGGGGATCAATGGGTAAGTCAGCGTAGTGACGCCGATGACGATCGACACCCAGCCGATCACGCGATAACCGCGCCGGGTGCCCCGCGATGCCGGAGAAAAGAAACAACTCGTTCCCATTAGCAGAATCAGCAATGAAGGTATCTTGCTTAGGCGTGGCTGCCCGGTGAGCCATGAAAGCCCGTTGTCTGTTCCTGGGGCGAGGAGATCGTGGCCAAGGCTATCACCACCCAATGCGATCATCAGGCCACCAGCCAAGCACCGCCAGCGTGACTGATGGCTCAGCATGGCCAGCAGGCCGCCACTAACCAATAGCACAGCAAGGGTGCCGTCAAGGCTCAATCGCCACTGTGGTGGTAGCGGAAGGTGTGCAACGCGGTCAAGCAGCAGGCTGCTGACACCGATCAGCAAGCTGCTAGTGAGCAGAATCAACAGCCAAGCCTGCATGGCGAGACGACGGTTACTCTGAGCCATCAATTGTTGTTGTCCTTCGGCTATGGTGTGAGGATAAAGCATTGCCCCAATGGGCGGAGACGCTGGGAGAGGCCTTACAGATGGTCTTTTAGTCGGCAGTGACTAAAAATATTGCGCTGTTATACAGGAGTAAGCTTAGTGCGCAATTAGCGATAAGTAGTATAAAAAGGGTTTTATTAACGAACTCGGGTATCCATTTAAACAAATATTTTAGTTTTAGGTGGAGGTGCTTTGTGACAGGTAGCCCATTTCCTATGTCACCATTCCTGCTACTTTTGCTAGCCGACGCTATTCTTATACTTCATGTAATGTTTGTGGCCTTCGTGGTACTCGGCCTGTTCGCAGTGTACGCAGGCTATTTCCTGAACTGGCAGTGGGTGCGCCATCGTGTTTTCCGCATCGTGCATGTGTGTGCGATTGGCTATGTGGTAGGTCAAGCTTGGTTAGGTATCGTTTGCCCGTTAACCACCTGGGAAATGGTGCTAAGGGCAGAGGCGGGTACCGCCACCTATTCGGGGTCATTTATTCAGCACTGGCTGCATAGCCTGCTCTATTTCACGTTGCCTGCGTGGGTATTTGTGGTGGTTTACACGCTATTCGGTAGCCTAGTGTTGGTCAGTTGGCTGGTGGTCAAGCCGCATAAGCGTGTTCGTTAACTCACCCCAGTTGACTGTTCCGGTTAGTGGAGTAGTTTTGTTCACTGAACCCGAAAGAAATCGCCGCGTTACTCAGGGAGTATGGGGCCTTGCCATTACAAAAAAAGCGGAGTCAGGTGCATTGGTTAACGGGCCAATTTTGCGACGCTGGCAGCGAGTCGATGTATCGCCGATCTATCCAGGAAAGCGTTAGGTTGGAATTCAGTCTTTCCTTGAGTGTTGCCACTTTAGTCTTTGGCATGTTTGCGATTTCGGATTACTACTTGCTCGGTCTCACCCGAAAGTTTTACCTGCTCCTTACCATGCGCATCGTAGTGGTAGGCCTTTGCCTGCTTGTGGCCTTCCTTGTCAGGTACGGAAGAGGGCGCTTTTATCGGGCTTGGTTGCACGCCTTGCCATTGTGGATATTAGCAACGGGTATCATTTTGATTATTCCCTTGCGCCCCGAAAGTCTCTCCACTCAAATCACCGCGGTGGTAGTCGCCACTATGGCGTTCTATCTTCTAATTCCCAACCTACTAACCGTGGTGGTGTTTGCCAGCCTCTACTTAAATATTGGCTTTTTAGTCGCTGCTGTTCTGTTTACGGAGATTGCCCCGATAACGGCTCTTCGCATCGCACTTTTGTTGATTATGGGCATCGTGGTGGGGTTCTTTGCCTTGCTGCGTTTGGAGAGTCTGCAGCGTAAGCAGTATGCGTTGCTTTTCGAAGAGCGTGATCAAAATCACCAGTTGCACAACGAAATTGCGCACCGAAAAGCACTGGAAGAGCAACTGCGAGTAGTTGCTGAGCGGGATGCGCTGACCAGCCTTAATAATCGCGGCCATTTTATGAAATTGGCCAAAGCCTTATTGCAACGCTCCCAATCCGAAAAGGCGCCGTTTAGCCTTTTTATGATTGATGTGGATCATTTCAAAAGCATTAACGATACCTGGGGGCATAGCCATGGGGACTGGGTGTTGACCAAAATCGCTAAGGTTTGCGCAGAGTCTCTGCGTCCATCGGATGTAATAGGACGTTTTGGTGGTGAAGAGTTTGTAGTGGCCCTGCCGAACACTAACCCAAACGATGCGCAAATCATCGCTGAGTGTTTGAAAAAGAAGGTCGCTGAGCTGCCGTTAAAGGAAGAGATGAGCGAGCTGAGCCCAAGTGTCACCATCGGGGTGGCTACAACGAATAGTGATGGGGTTGATCTAGACTCTCTCATCACACGGGCTGATCAGATGCTTTATGCTGGCAAGCGCGGCGGCAGGAACCAAGTCGTGGTGTGTCGCGATGGTATAAAAGAGGGCGAAGGCAGGGGTGCCTTTAATCTTACTCAATAGATGATGCGCATGTACTAAACTTCGTTCAACACCCCTTACTTGTGAGCGAACCCATGCGGCACTTATACCTAATGCGGCACGCCAAGGCCAAACAGCCCAGTGCCGATATGACCGACCACGAACGGCCGTTGCGAAAGCGGGGGAAGCGTCAGGCAGCGGCGATGGCGCCTGTGCTGCAGCGCTGGCAAGCGTTGGAAGGGGAGGTTTATGTCAGTACAGCAGCTCGCACGCGGGAAACCTTCGACGAGATCGCGGTGCAACTGCCTGAGCATACTCTGATCAATCAGGTTCACTTCGATGAAGACCTTTACACTTTCGATGGCGGCGGGCTGCAGGCATGGCTCAAAGCGCTGCCGGATGAAGACGAAAGGGTGCTGGTGATTGGGCATAACCCGGCGCTGCATGATCTGGCCCGTTGGCTCGATAAGACAGCGCCGCATTTGCTGCCCACCGGTAGTGTGCTGCATTTCACGCGGCCTGATACTGCCTGGAAAAGCGTAGGGCAGGGCGATGCCAAGCTAGTGGGGTGCCTCACCCCGGAAGCGGTCAGTTATCCACTTTTCAAGCGCCTTGCCCCCCAACCACCCAAACACAAAGGCGACACCGCCAGCCGTATCTGCGCCATGCTGGAGCACCAGTATCAGATGATTCGGGCCTTGGAGCCTGGTGTCATCGCCGGTGTGGATCCTGAGTTTCTGCACCAGTACCGGGTCAATCTGCGCCGCAGCCGGGCAGTGGGTGAATCCGTGCACGCCATTACCCGAGTGCCTGGCCTGAAGAAGATGCTTAAGCGGCTCAAGCATCGTGCCCAGGCCACCAGTGACCTGCGTAATATTGATGTGTTTCTGGAGGATATGGCCAAGACGCCCCCGCCGCTCTCTTCGGTAGCTCGCCAGGGGTTAACGCAGTGGCTGCAGGCTAGCCAGCGGGAACGGCATCAGACGCTGTGCCAGCAGTTAAATACACCGGAGTACGCTGAGGAGCTTGAGGGCTGGCAGAGTTTTATCGCTTCCGATGATGTTGGGAAAGCGCTGTCAAAACTCACACCAAAACGCATCAAGGCGGTACTGGATGCACGCATCGCACGCCACGATGAGGATTTGGCGGCACTCTCATTAGACGCTCAAGACGCCGAGTTCCATGAGCTGCGCAAAGGCGTGAAGCGGATTCGCTACCTGGCTGATCTGAATCCGCAAACTCCCGAGCCGTTCCTGACTGAATTGAAGTATCGCCAGGGCCTACTCGGAGAGTATCAAGACCTGTGTTCCCGTCAAACTTGGCTGGATGCCTTCGGCGCAAGCCCTAATAACGACCCGCAGCAACCCCAGGAGTGTGCCCAGTGGCGCGCTTCGTTAGAGAGGCCGAAGCTGGCGCTGCGCAAGAAAGTAGTGGCGTTGAAACCTCTTTCCAACGTGGCAACTTAGCGTAACGATGTACCTGAAGTGCTCGCCCTTCGGGATGACGAGCGTATTCCCGCTGAACGCAATCAATCTGGCGAAGATCATTAGGTGCGTTAAGCTGAAAGCACGACTTTCTGCATAGAGAAGCTTTGCTTTCTATAGGTAAGCACTTGAGCCGCAACGTTTGAAAGCCAGACGAAATGGAGGTCAGCGATGGCTAAAAAACCGACAGGCCGTGGAAATGGCAGCAAACCCACACGCGCAAGCAGGGCGCTTGCCACCGTATCGTGTAGCACCGAAAAGCTGCTGTTGGCGGCCCTGGAGCGGGGAGGCAGCTGTCTGGAAACAGGACGTTTTCTTATCAGCTTTCGTGACGGATGTATGGAAGAGGGTATCAAGTCGTTAAAAGCCCAGAACTTTCGGGTGGCCGATGCCCGTGACTTTACCGATCAGGCCGTCAGCCTGGAAGACGCTGGGGATGCCGAAGCGATGGTATTTCCCGAGCTAGGCGTGGCACTGGTGGGTGGTGATGCCTTGGAGCAACATGGCATGAGTGTGTTGGATAAGGTGTCAGCGGATAGTCCTATCGAAATCATTGAGCCGGAGTACTTTGCGTTTTCCGAGAGCTCTGGTTTTAAAAGCTCTGGTTTTAAAAGCTCTGATTTTAAAAACTCTGGTTCTAGAAATTCGGAATACCTCCGCGGCTTCTTGCGGGCAGCGAGCACCATCGCGCACGACTTGGGTGTCGACCTTGATAGGGAGGACACCGGTGAGGGGACTGAGTCTGATGCTCAGCAGTCGACATGGGGGCTTACCCGTTGCAGGGTGCCACAAAGCAGCTGGAGCGGTGCAGGCATTAAAGTGGCCGTGCTGGATACCGGGATGGATCTTGGCCACCCGGATTTCGAGGGTAGGGAGTTCGTTACCCGCTCATTTGTCGGTGAGCCGGTGCAAGATATGAATGGTCACGGTACGCACTGTATCGGCACGGCCTGTGGCCCCCAGGCACCCAGTGAAAACAAACAGCGCTACGGGATCGCGTATGAAGCGGAGGTCTTCGTCGGGAAGGTGCTGACCAACTCGGGCAGTAGTACCGGGGCGGGCGTACTGGCTGGCTTGAACTGGGCTATCGCCAATCGGTGTGAGGTAATCTCAATGTCGCTTGGCAGCCAGAGCCCGGTGCAGGCCGCCTACACCCATGCGGGTGAAGCGGCGCTGCGTAATGGGTGCCTCATTATTGCCGCGGCGGGGAATTCTGCGACCAATACAGGCGCGCCTGCCAACTCGCCTACGGTGATGTCGGTGGCGTCCCTGGACCAGAACCTGAAGCCTTCCAGCTTTTCCAATCATGGCAAGATCGAGATTGCCGCGCCTGGGCGCGATATCTTCTCCTCATGGCCACGGCCTACTCGGCATAAGGCGATCAGTGGCACCAGCATGGCGGCGCCACACGTGGCAGGCTGCGCGGCCCTTTGGGCTCAGTCTGATGACGCATTGAGGGGAAGGAAGCTGTGGCAGCAGCTGATGGCTTCGGTGCAAGCGCTGCCATCGCCTGAATCCAACGTGGGAGCAGGATTGGTGCAAGCGCCCTAACGTGGGCGACGCGCTGTGCAGCCACTTCTTTCAGGCCGCCCAGCGCACTCACTATGGAGATATGCCAGATGCCAGCGGTAGCGCTATGGTTGATCACTATTTCCAGCGATCAACCGATAAATGAAGTGGCCACACGCCTCAGCGAGGAAGGGCTGACCATCAAGGACATTCTTGAAGAAATCGGCTGTATAACCGGCTCGGCAGACGATGTTACTGCGGAACGGCTAAAGCATATACAAGGCGTGGTGGATATTGCGCCCGATATGCAGATTGATGTGGGGCCGCCGGGGACGGATGAGACTTGGTAAATGTAGGGGAGAAAAGATGCAGTATGCAAACGCATTTAGTCATAAAAAATGGGCCAACATTGAGCTGATATAACAAAGCGTATCAATACTCTAAACAGGGAGCATGAAAGTCGTGGATGAAGCGGAATCCTTAAGTCGAGCGATTAACGAGGAGGTGGTGCTCACTCCATACAATACTGCTTGGCCAGCTTTGTTTGAGGACGAGCGAGATAGGCTTTTGGGTTTGTTTCCTGGTGAGTTTGTGGCAATCGAACATATTGGTAGCACTGCCGTACCTGGGCTTTCTGCCAAACCGATCATTGATATCTTGGCAGGCGTCGATTCTATGCCAAACGCCGATGATTTAATGACACCGTTATGCGCTTCAAAATATACAACCTCAATGGAGTACAACGCCTTGTTGGTTGGGAGACGCTGGTTGATGCGGTGGGCCAATGGGCGCAGGACACACCATCTGCATTTAATGGTACATAACTGTCAGGAATGGAATCGGCGATTAGCGTTTCGCGATCTACTTCGTGTTGATATTGGGCTTGCACAGCAGTATGAGACGAAAAAGCGTCAGTGGGCGGCAGATTTAAAGAGTGATCGAGAAGCTTATACGGAGGCTAAAGGAGAATTTATTTGTGAAGCACTTAGCTTTGGGGGTAAGGCTTGCTGCTAGGTGGTTACTTTTGAGTAATCACTTAGTAAGCTGAGCTTGAGACAAGGGGTTATAACGTTTGCTTGATAAGGATAATGCACCAAACTTTTTATGAGAGTTAGTCATCGAACCGTTTACGTTTATTTGCGGCGAGCTTTAGTGTTTGATGTTGTCTTCGGAAAATACCTAGCCATCGACCTGCCGACTCCATGGTCCGGGTGGGTGCCAGATTTTCTGCACGAGGCCGGCGGCTGTTTTTTCTATCACAGGAGCAAGAAATTCCAACACCGCTGCGACAACCTCCGAAAATGCCTCCGGCACATGGGGTTGGCCAAGGCGCTTACGAAAAGCCTGCCATTGTGGCTGCTTGCTGTCCACAAAAGCGGTAGAAAAAGGATTGGTTTCAGGGAGCTCCGTATGCCGGTTGGCAAAGGTTCTTGTTATTGCGCCAGCTAGGTCCGAGAGTGTGAAAGAGTGCTGCCGCGAGAGTGACCAAATATCGTAAAAGTCTTTCATGCGGCTGTTTAGTTCGCCCAGCTTAATCATCGCCTGAAATTTCTCAGCAATGGATGATTCTGGTGAGTAACAAAGAATTCTGTCGGTGGGGAAGCCCAGCAAGGCAGGACACGTCTGCCAGGAAGGCAGTGGGAAAATAATGTCGCCAAAGCCAATATCCAATTGCATGGGAATTTTGGCGTTGCCGAGCAACCCTGTAAATGTCACCCTAATCCCTTGATAGTCGGCGTCTTCGGTAATGGCTTCGGCTTTTAAAGTATTTGAATCAAAAGATAAACCATCATCCACAACGCCCGTGGCCAGCACATCGCTCACTTGGGCCAGAATAGCCTCTGGGCGATTGCTTGTTTGGCCCAGCATATCGATATCACGCGTCGGTCGTATATCCGGCCCCTGCATAACCCATAGCAGCAGGGCGCCCTTAAGGGTAAAACTGCGTTTATGAGTCGATTGGCTAAGCCGGTAAAGAAAACGCTCCATGGCGTAGTACTGTAGTAACTCCTGAAAGGGGCGTTTTTCTTCTCGGGATTTGTTCAGCAATTTCTGGCGAACAGAGGCGGTGATGTTTTGGGCCACGATCATCTCCTTTCGCTTTGCGTGGGCTTTCTTCACAGCTTGGCCTCCACATAAGGCGCCATGACCTTGGCGACGCGACAGATATTAGCGTATTCCATTATCTTCCCAGGCAGGAAGGTTTTGCGGGTGCGGTAAAGCTCCAGAGCCTCCAGCACCACATCCATGCCGATGCGATTACGGAACTTGAAGCAGTCCGCCAGGGTTTTTTCCGGGTTGTAGACCTGTAGCGTGATGCCATCTACCTCGACCTGCTCGATACCTTCGCTAAAGGCTTGGCCGGAGAATCGGTATCCGGCCACTGGGGGGTAATCCAAAATCGGCAAGCGGGCATTCCGTTCCACCGCTAAATGAACTTGGTGGGGAATTTGCGTGGTGATGCCGTGCCAATCCAGCGCCGAAATGAGGCATAGCACGGCATGAGGAAAACGGGAAACGGTGGCCACCAAATCCGGATTTTCAATCGGCGGCAGGTCCACTAGCCTGTACAGGCCACGGCTGAGCGGCTCGATAAGTCCTTCATCGCGGAGCCGATAGAACTGGTGTCGGCTAAGGCCCCGAGCCAGTGCCTCGCTCAGGCGAAGCTGTCCGCCGTGCTGGCGGAACAGGGTTTGGAGGTGCGCCCGAGAAGATGGGGGGGTGGAGTCTTGGACAGACAAATTGTCACCACTTGTTTATATCTGGTGACAGTTTGTCTGATTGCTAGTGAAGATTCAAGCAGCGTTAGTGCTAGTTGCAAGTAATTTCAGCGAGGGTTGGCAGCTTTGCGCTTCGGGTAGTTGGCGCGTTTGGTTTTAGTAGTTTTCCTTGTCTTACCCGGACGCTTCGCTGCGCCACCTGCCTCACCCTGTGCGCTCTGCAAACTCTGCCTGAGCTTTGCCGCGTCGCTGTGAGTGAGCAGGCCGCGTAAATCATCCAACAACGCCTGCTGAAAGGCGCCGGGGTCGTCCTGCTGTTCGGAAATCGCGCGTAGGCGCTGTTCCCAAAGGGCGGTTCGTTCGGGGGTGCTGACGGCGCTGGGTAGGGCGGAGATCAAGGCAGTGCCAAGCTTGGTGGCGCGCAGGGCTTTTTGCTGGCGAACTAAGTAGCCGCGCTGTACTAGGGTTTCGATAATGCCCGCGCGGGTGGCTTCGGTGCCCAGGCCGTCGGTGTCGCGTAGGGTGCGGCGTACGTCAGGATCATCCACGTAGCGGCCAATGTTCATCATGGCCTTGATCAGGCTGGCATCGGTGAACGGTTCCGGCGGGCGGGTTTCCTTCTCTTCAACCCCTGCGCCTAACGCTTGGCAGGGCTCCCCTTGGGTGAGCGGGGGCAGCGGTGGGGTTTCATCGCGGGTGGTGAAGAGTGGCTTCCAGCCGGGGTCGAGAATGCTTTGCCCGCGGGCGCGGAAGGCTTCATTCAGTAGCGTAAACTCCGCTTTGACCTCGAAAGTGCGCAGCGGGCGGTAGAACTGCGCCATCACGTTGCGCACGATTAAGCGGAACACATGGCCTTCGGTGCCGGAAAGCTGACTGAAATCTGCCGGTTTGCCGGTGGGTGCGATCGCATGGTGCGCGCCCACCTGCTTATCGTTCCACGCCTTGGAGCGCAAAGTGAAGTCTGCGCCCTTCAGCCACTGCTGAAGTTCCTGATCGTTTTGGCAGGCGCTGGTCAGGCTGCGCTGGGCTAGCTGAAGATGCTCCTCGGGCAGGTAGCGGCAATCGGAGCGGGGGTAGGTAATCAGCTTGTGGCGCTCATAGAGCCGCTGGCAAATATCCAACACCATCTGCGCGGAAAGTCCATGGCGGCGGGCGGCATCTACCTGCAGCGCGGAGAGTGAGTAGGGCAGCGGCGGTGCCTGGCGTTTCTCCTGCTGGTCGAGCTTGGTCAGTTGCCCTGATGCGCCGGGTAACTGCGCTGCTAGGACATCCGCGGGCGCGCGATCAATCAAGCGCCCTTGATCATCGAGAGGTTCATGCTCTTTGGGGGCCCACCAGGCGCGCAGTTGACCCTGGGCAACTTTGAGATCCACCCATAGTGGATAGAACGGGTGGGGTACAAAGTCACGGATGGCGTTGTCGCGACGCACAATCAGCCCCAGGACTGGGGTTTGCACACGGCCTACGGAAAGCACGCCGTCGTGACCCGCTTGGCGGCCAGTGAGTGTCCACGCACGGGTTAGATTGATGCCATACAGCCAGTCGGCACGGGAACGCGCCTGGGCTGCTAGAAAGAGCGGCTGGTACTCAACGTTGGAGCGCAGCTTGGCAAGTGCCCGGCTGACGGCGGGCTTGTTAAGATCGCTAATCAGCAGCCGCTGCACCGGGCCGCGATACTTCATGTACTCAATGACTTCCTGCACCAGCAGCTGACCCTCGCGATCGGGATCACCAGCGTGAACGACATCGGTGGCCTGTTTGATCAGCTTACGAATCACTGCCAGTTGGCCGCGTGCTTTAGAACGAGGCATCAATTTCCACTGGTGCGGCACAATCGGGAGGCGATCTAAACGCCACTGTTTATCGGCGGGATCGTAGGCTTCCGGCGGCGCTTGCTCTAATAAATGCCCCAGGCACCAGGTGACCGTGGTGTCACCACATACCACAGCGCCATCTTGGCGTCGGCTAGTGCCCGGTAACGCCTCGGCAATGGCTTGGGCGAGGCTGGGTTTTTCGGCAATTATCAGGCGCATAGCAGCGAAGCCTTTATCGTATCCTTTGATGGCGCCTATGGTAGCAGACGCCTTCATCGTTAGTGACCGGGATTGGTTTGTGTGGTTGAGATACGTAGTGTGATGCAGTAAGTGATCAATGCTGTTAACTTGTATAAATTGTGTATAGATAATTTTATTTGCTGGCACTGTCGTTAGTCATAAAAACAGTGACGTGAGGGGCATGACCAATGCGTGAACAAGGCAGAACATGGCGCTTGATGGGCTTGGGCGCACGAACTGGTGGGGCGTTGCTGAAAACCCGCTTAGGTGGCCAGGCGGATTGGCGCGCCCTGGGGGAAGCGTTGTTCGAAGGGCTTTCCGAACTGAAAGGCCCGGCCATGAAGCTTGCGCAAATCATGTCTCAATGGGATGACCTGCTGCCCCCGGATCTTGCGGAGGAGCTAGCTCGCCTTCAGCGCCAAGCCGAACCCATGCCGTGGCCGCGTATCCGTGAAGCGTTGGTACTGCAGTACGGTGACATCGACCACTATTTCAGTGAGATTGAGGAGCGACCCTTTGCCAGCGCTTCCATGGGGCAGGTGCACCGTGCCACCACCCATGAGGGCGAAACGGTGGTGCTCAAAGTGCAGTATCCGGGCCTTGCCGACGTATTAGAGAGTGATTTGGTTCAGGTGCGGCGCATCATGCGGTTAGGCCGTTGGTTTAAGGTGCCACAGGCGCGGTTGGATGCCCTGTTTAATGAGCTTGCCGAAAGCCTGAGGGGAGAGCTGGATTATCAAGCTGAAGCCGATACATTGGCCCGTTACCGTGAACGTTATAAAGATGACCCCCGGCTCGTTATTCCCGAGCCGCTACCAGCGTTTTCCGGCCAACATGTGTTGGCAATGCGCTATGTCCAAGGCACGCCGCTGCGAGAACTGGCAGACGCCGATGATGCCACCCGCCAGGGCATTGCCCAGACATTGGCAGACTGGATTACTCAGGAGCTGTTTACCTACGGCGAACTTCACGCCGACCCGCACGCCGGTAACTTCGCTGCAGACGCCCAAGGGCGACTGGTTATTTATGATTTAGGTGCCGTCATCGCCGTGCCCGAGGAGCGCATCAAAGCAATGATGCAACTGCTTGATGCCACCTTGAAGCATGACCCCATGGGCATGGATGAGGCGCTGATGCAGATGGGCGGTCGCCAGGGGCAGGGCGCGCCGTTAGCTCTCTATCGCGAATCGGCGGAGTGTATCGCGCCGCTATTCGCGCCGGGTGAACAGGATTTCAGCGACGTGCGTGTTCACCGCCGTTTACGCGAGCTCACGCCGAAAGTGTGGGCGGCGATGGATCGTCTGCAGCCGCCCGCGGATACGTTGTTGCTCTCTCGCGCGCTCAATGGTCACTACTGGAATTTGGTGCGTTTAGGCGCGAGGCTGGATATGCATGAGCGCACACGCCCATTGCTTAAATGGGCGCATTAACGATAAACCGATTGCCGCTGCGATGGTGTCAGCCTTCGTGATAAACTATGTCGCCTTTAAACACAGTGGAGATGGCAATGCTGGCGGTATGGGTCGATCAGCTGCTGGGGTTTGCCTCTGGGGCACTCTCGGCAATCAGGCAGCAAGAGCATTATCCCGATTTCATGACCTGGGTGCGCGCCAAGGGCGCGGACGCCTTTGAAGGCGATGTGGCCATGGCACAGGCGCTGGCGCCAGTGTTGTGGTCACAAACCCCGCTGGAGCGGCTTAGCTTTGCCTGCGAGCCACTTGCCACGCCGGGGCGCAACGAGCCGTGCTGGTGCGACTCTGGGCGCAAATTTAAGCAGTGCTGCTACAAAGTCGAGTTTCCCACCGACATCCCCGATCAGATGATGTGGATGCTCTCGCTGCGTGAGTGGAAGGGCGCTACCCTGAAAGCGGCGCTGGATAGCCAGCAGGCACCGGCGCAAGCGCTGCTGGAAGCGGGCCTTATTGCGGCTGAAAGCGGCCAGACCGGTCGCGCCATGCAGATTCTAGAGTCACTGTTTGATGGCAGCGACTGGTCACGGCTGCCCGAGCAGGCTGAACCCGCCTTTGAAATCCTGCTGGATATTTATCAAGAGCGCGGTTTTACCCGCAAGCGTGCCGATCTGCTCGACGATGTCATGGAGCGCGGCCCGCTGTTCCTGCGTGGCGTCGCTCTCGAACGTCTGTGCCTGATGCACCTGGATAATGATGACTTGGATAGCGCCCGGGGTGCCTTTGTAAAAGCCCAACAGGCGCTGCCCGATTCGCCGACGTTGGCTTACATCGAAGCCATGCTGCTGCTGCATGAAGGCCACGAGCAGGAAGCCAAGGAGCGCGCCAACTTCTGGTATCGCCGCCTGGTTCGTCAGGGCGAACTGGACGAAGACCAACTGGATTTCCTGGCCGCTCTGGCGGAAAACCCCGGGGCAACGCTAGCAGACCAACTGCTCAGTGCAGAAGAAGACCTGGCCACACCGCTGGTATCGCTTCAGGCGCTGCTGGCTGCACTACCTACCGCGCCGAAAATCGATATTCAGGCTGACCCTGAAAGTGGTCGATTGCTATATAACACCAGCGCCCGCGAAGCGACGTTGTTTGCCGCTTGGCATGAGCAGTTTCAGGTGTTGGTGGATGAAGACGTGGCGCTGGGTTTCCGCGATGACCCCTGGGGCAATGCGGTTGAATGGATGTCGGCGTTGTGCGCGCATCCAGAATGGCTGGATGCCCCGCAGGTGGTGCAAGATTTAACACTGGCTCTTACCAGCCGTTTTGGCAGCCTGCCGTGGATGGCACCTAGCCTGCTGGAGCCGTTGGCACTGCGTCTTTCACGCTGGATGGAACAGGCCCGTGCCGAGGGCGACGGCAACCTATGTTGGGATGATGCTGACAATGCCATACTACTGCGCACCGGCCTGGCGCTGGTGGTCGGTATGGAGCGTGGCGCGCGCCAGCACTCTCGCGAGCTGGCCGAAGAACTATTGCTGATCGACCAGGAAGATAGCTTGGGGCTGCGTGAGTTGGTGTTGGATCAACTGCTACGCGACGACCGTAACGAAGAAGCGCTGGCGCTTGCCGAAGATAATGACGACGGCTCGCTGGTGCTGGGGTTGCTGATGGGCAAGACCTTGGCGCTCTATCGGTTAGAGCAGCGCGAAGCCGCTGAAACGGCGCTTAGTGATGTGCTTGGTCATAACCGCTACGCGCTAGAGCTGATCTGCGCCGAAAACCCGCGGCCTTCCATGCCCCACCCAGATGGCCAGGTTGACCCCGGCTCCCGGGCCGAAGCCTGGCAGTACCGCACGCTGATGCGCGATCAGTGGCGTACGACGCCGGGCGCCTTGGATTGGCTTGAATCACACCGCTAGCCCAAATATTCACTCGTCTAATCCTTCAAGCCTGGCCTTCAAGCCTGTTTAAGCAGGCTTGGGGGTAGGCACTAACTGCTTGTCGCGGTTGATCCAGATGGCAAGCACAATGGCGGGCACGCCGAGTAGAGTGGCGATGACAAAGAAGCTCGGGTAGCCCTCGGCAGTAACCACGAGCCCGCCAAAACCGCTCAAGAATTTCCCCGGTAGCGTCATCAGCGATGAGAAAAGCGCATACTGCGTCGCGGTATAAGCGCGTGAAGTGAGGCTGGAAAGAAAGGCGATAAACACCGCACTGGCCAACCCGTTGGCGAGGTTGTCGCCAATAATCGTGACGACCAACATAGGTAGTTGATTACCCACTACCGCAAGCGCCGCGAACAGCAGGTTGGTCACCAAGACCAACCCCGCCCCGAAGATTAGCAGCGGGCCGATGCCGTAACGCACCACCAGCAGCCCGCCTAGAATCCCGCCAGTAATACTCATCGCGATACCAAACATATTGGTCACGTTAGCAATTTCCGCCAGCGAAAAGCCCAAATCGATATAGAGCGGATTGGCCATAGAGGCCATGGCCAAATCGCTGATTCTAAACACTGCAATAAACACCAAAATCCACAGCGCTTTTACCCCATAGCGGCTAAAGAAGTCGGTAAAAGGGCACACCAACGCGCCAATGCTCCAGGCGCCCATACGGCGTAAAAATTTGGGTTTACCACGGCTGGCGCGAATAAAGGCACGGACTCTCGGCTCGTGAATAAGCTGAATGGAAAGTGATGCGCGTTTGGGTTCCGGGCGCAGCAGTACGGTCAGCACGCCAATGCTCATCAGTGCTGCCATGCTGAGATACGCAACATCCCAAGAGGCAGACGCCGCGATATAGAGCGCCCCTGCGCCAGCGGCAAGCAGGCCTCCACGGTAGCCAATAATATAGGTCGAGGCCATGGCTGCCTGGACGTTGTCATCCGCGGATTCGATCCGGTAGGCGTCGATGGCAATATCTTGCGTCGCTGAGCCAAAGGCAACCAGCAGTGCAAACAGGGCCACCCAGCCGAGATTGCCGACCGGGCTTAAACCGGCGAGTCCCACCAGCCCGGCAGCAATCATCCCTTGCGCTAATAGCATCCAGCCGCGGCGCTGGCCGAAGGCGCGGGTCATCAACGGTAGCGCTAACCGGTCAACGACCGGGGCCCAGAAAAACTTGATCGAGTAGAGCATGCCGATCCAGGCAAAAAAGCCGATCGCCGCAACTTCCACGCCATCGCTGCGTAGCCAGGCGGAGAGCGTCGAGAACACCAACAGAAAAGGCAGCCCTGCAGAAAACCCCAGAAACAGCATGGTGATAACGGGCGCACGACAATAAATCGCCAGCGCAGCAAGCCAACTGGGCTGGGGGGTGGGGCTTAACATTAAGCGCTACTCCTGGAAAGACGTTAGCAATGGCCAAGTGATAAACTGAGGCAGTGTTCGATTACAAAGCCGACAGCTTACCGGAGAGGAGTTTTCCATGTCGATTACGGCGCATCAGGTAGTTACCTTGCACTATGTTCTTAGCGACGTGCTCAACGATGGCAGCAAGCAGGTATTGGATGACTCCCAGGCGCGCAATAAGCCGCTGGAGTATCTTCACGGCCACGACAATATTGTGCCGGGGCTGGAAAATGCCCTAGCGGGCCAAGCGGTTGGCGCCGAGCTAAGCGTTCAACTGATGCCTGCCGATGCCTATGGTTTACGCAACGAGGCGTTGATCCAGGAGGTCAGCCGTGGCTCCTTTGGCAATGCGGAATTGACCCCTGGCAGCCGTTTTCAAACCGAAGGCGAAGCCGGTCCGCAAATTGTCACCGTGCTGGAAGTGGAGGGCGACCGTGTCACTGTGGATACCAATCATCCGCTTGCCGGGCGCACGCTTAACTATCAGGTAACGATTCTGGACGTACGCGACGCCACCCGCGCAGAGCTTGCCAAAGGCCACCCGTTACCGCCGGGCACTGAGCACAGCAAAGTTGAAGACCGTAAAGTTCTATAACGTGGCTGCACTGCTATGAACGCCCAAAAATTGACTAGTATCAATTTCCTATTCAACCGCGTACTCCCGCCACTCGCAACTTGACCTAGGTCAGCATTCTCCCACCGTTGAGTGACTAGTATGAACGCATACATCACGGCGGGAGGATTCACCATGTATTGGGATGACACAGTTGTTTTCGGATTGGTCACCGTCGCTTTGGTTATCGCTTTTATGGTGGGTTGGGTCGGCTTCGTGATTCGCGATCATCTGCGTAAGGATGAACGCAAAAAATAGCCGACCTGCCTTGCGTCAACGTTGTCAGGGGAGGGGGTTTACTAGCTTAGTGAGCCTCTTGTTGCCAGCCCACAGTGGGCTGGCTTTTTTACGTTTCATATTCCATATTTCATATTCATCGTGAGTTGAAATTATATAGCCAGCGTTGAAAAGAAAAGCTAGGCGGGCTCTGGTAAAGTTCGTTGAAAGGATTAACACATCAGGAAGCTTTGCCATGAACGCAGTTGTCTTACAACGCAGCCCATGGGTTCGTGCACGTGGTCTATTAGCGTGCGTGTTAATTAGCACTAGCACCTTATTGCCCGCGTCTGCCTTTGCACAAGCATTGGATATTATCAATGGCGATGTCACCCAGAAGATCGCTTTAAGTGATTTACACGCTATATCTGATACCACTTTTACACTTTACGACCCTTACCAGGGGCGCGATGTAGAAATGCAGGGCGTAGCGTTTCAAGATTTTTTGATTGATCAGTTTGGTGAAGTACCGCCAGCGCTGCACTTCACCGCCTGGGATGACTACGAAGTGACCCTTGAAGGGTGGGACGACCCCTCCTGGTATTTAATTACCTCAGAAGATGGTGCCCCGTTAACCATTCGTACACGAGGTCCCGTGCGGCTGGTAGAGCGAGACTATAGTGGCCGCGATGTCGCGAACCTGCGGGATTTCAATGACTGGATCTGGATGATTCGTAGCATAGAGGCGAAGTGGTGATATCCAAAGCCAAGCCTGCGGTGGCGCCATCCATTCAACCACGCCCTTTAGCTCGCCAGCCTCGCTATGTCACATGGCTGTCGCTGAGCGTGATGAGCTTTTTGGCGCTGATGGTGCTGATTGTTTATGAGTCGCGCTGGGTTTACCCAGAAATACAGGCCTATTTTAGCCAGACGGGCAATTTGACCGGTCAGCAACTGGCCACCCGTTCGCGGGTTTACTTACAAAATGCCCAATCCGAGCTGCTAGCCGACCAGCCTGAGCAGGCAGCTTTCGCTGCGGCTATCACCGACATTGAGCTCTCTTACGGCTTATCCGACATGCATGTTTATCGGCATCAGTATGAGTGCACGGAGCCAAGCCTGAGAATTTTAAACCGTGTATTAGCACGATTAGAGGTGGCCGAAATTGATCGAGTCGGCGCGGTAGGCGAGTTGTTTGGGCCAATACAGTGCCTTACCCACATTGAGATGGATCAGTTAGACCAGCGTGGTGCGGCGATCAATGATTTCTCCGTAAGCACTCGCCAACATAACCAAGTACTGACGTATTCCAGCCTATTGATCTTCGTGATGGGGCTGGTGTTTTGGTGGCTTCATGAGCGCCAATTACGGCGCACCGATCATGCAACGCAAGAGACTTTCGAGTGGATGCAGCGCGCGATGCGTGATCCGCTCACCGGAATCGGCAATCGCAGTGCTTTGCATCAAGATGTGTTAGCGAAACAGCACCAATCGTTGGGGCTGATCCTTCTTGATATCGATTTTTTCAAGCAGTACAACGATGCTTATGGGCACCCGCAAGGTGACATGCTTTTACGCCAATTGACCACTTTGATTGGGAAAACGCTTAATGATGAAGCGCAGCTCTACCGTTTGGGCGGTGACGAATTTGCGGCACTCCTTCACTGCCCCGACAATGAAACGCTGAAAAGTTGCTGCCACCAGTTGATTGAAGGGTTGCATGAAGCTGGTTTTTCACACCCCGCCCATCCCGATAAAAAAGGCGTCACCTTGAGCGTTGGCGGCAGCTGTTTTGTAGCAGCTGAACATACGTTTGCCCACGCCTACGAAGCCGCCGATAAAGCGCTCTACCGGGTAAAAGCAGCAGGGCGTGATGGTTGGCAGGTTACTGAAGACGCATAATCTCTGCATACAAGGGGGCGAGCCTCCCCAGTAGTTCATTGCGTGCGCCAAGCGTAATACCTTCCTCCTCCATCGCCGCGTCGAGATGTTCCACCACACGATTAAAATGTACGTTCGTCACTCCCATATGCTGGTGGGCACGATCCATCGGCGGGCCTTCGTAGCGGCAGGGGCCGTCGCTGATATCGCATAGTTGGCTAGCCAGCGATTCAGCAAATAAGTCGATATTCGTGTTTGCAAAAAACACCACCACCTCGGCATCATCCGCAATCCGGTATAAGAGGTTTTCAACCACTGCGTCGATCGTAGGCTGCCCTCCCAGGCGCTCGTAGAGCGTCGCTTGGTTGCGATTGTGTGCACAGCTGGCCAGAGAAAGTGCGATGGTCGCCAACATAAGAGCCATTAAATAGCGGTGCATTGTTATGTCCTTGTGGATGAGCTCTCGCAGTGAACTTAAAACAGTGAACTTAAAGTAGTGAACTTAAAAAGCGGCCTGGAGTGAAAGATACCAGCCGCGCTGGGAAGACAGGCCAGCAATGTCGCCTAAATCCAGCCAAGCGCCTGTGAGCGATAGATGCTTATTGAAAAAGTAGGCACTGTAAAGACTTTGCCAGTCATCTTCTCTCGCCGCGCTTAGGTTGTCGGGTTTCTGACGATACTCAGCGCCAATAACCCAATGGGGAGTAACAAACAGCCCCACGCTACCCTCGGCTAGCCACGAGCGGCCATCTTGGTTGCCACCAAAACCGAGTAGGCCTCCCTGGTTGGCATCGGTATTGCGCAGTGTTGTGTTGAGCAGCACGTTGCGGCCCGCAACTGCACTAAACAGCAGTTTGCTGGCGCTGAGATAAATATCGGTACCGTGTGTTTCGTCGGCACCCAGGGCGGTGGGGATGGTGCCGTCAACGAGCCGTTTGTGCTGTAACCCAACGCTCCAAATGCCCCAGGGGTGATAAAGCACATCGCCCAGTAAACGTACTTTAGCACCGTAAATATCCTGAACCAGTTCGCCGCCTAGCGTTTCTAAATCAAGCGTTTGACGCGCCACAGAGACTTCAGCTCGATCGTAAACGTTCAGACTGGCGCCGGTTACCGTCAGCCGGTAATCGTCTACCCAGGCGCGGGTAGCGGCGGCGGTAACGCCTACTTCCTGCTCGCTTGCTGTGCTGGCAAGCACCGCCCAGGGAGATAAACCACCCCCCGCTGCGCCTTCAATGGCACTCACCCCGCCGGTACCTAAAATACGGCTACCAGCATGGCTAGGCATGACGGCTATCGCCAAACTAAGGGTGATGCAAGCGACAACGAGACGACAAAGTAAGGCCTTCGATATGGTTCTGAGCGAAGCTAAATACATTGGTACGGTGTAGCGTAACGTCATGGGGTTCTCTAGTTAGGTTCCATGGGCGATAGGGTGGGGAGGGGAAGCACCAGCGGGGCGAAATTATCCAACCAGCTGGTGAGCTCTTCAGCGGGCATCGGCTTGGCAATCCAATAGCCTTGTAGATAGTCACAGCCGAGCGTGCTAAGTAGTTCAGCACTGGCTCGATTCTCAACTCCTTCTGCAAC
This sequence comes from Halomonas sp. NYA30, assembly GCF_976980765.1. Taxonomy (NCBI): domain Bacteria; kingdom Pseudomonadati; phylum Pseudomonadota; class Gammaproteobacteria; order Oceanospirillales; family Halomonadaceae; genus Halomonas; species Halomonas sp. NYA30. The sequence goes on from NZ_OZ334477.1 coordinate 2,033,721, forward strand.
CAAACGCAGGCCTAAGCTGTGGCCCATCTCGATTGTCGAGCGGACAATGGTGAAGTCGTCCTGCTGGGTGTCGAGTGCCAGCACAAACGATTTGTCGATTTTCAGCTCATGCACGGGCAGGCGCTTAATTTGTGCCAGTGAGGAGTAGCCGGTGCCGTAATCATCAATGGCGATACACAACCCTAGTTGGGTGAGTTCTAGCAGGGTGGTCATGGCCGCATCCATATCCTGCATTACCGCACTTTCGGTCACTTCTAAGCTCAATTGGTCGGCGGTGAGCTGATAACGCTTGAGGAGATCGGCTAGGTGTGTCGCTAACTGCGGATCCATAACATCGCTGGCGGAGAGGTTAACGGCTACCGACAAGTGATAGCCACGCCGCTGCCAAGCTTGGATCTGCGCGCAAACGTGGCTTAGCATCCACTGACTAAGCATGCGGATATTGCCCGAGCGTTCGGCCAGCCCAATAAATTCATCGGGCGGCACAAAGCCCAGTGAGGGATGACGCCAGCGCATCAGCGCCTCACACTGATGGACTAATCCCGTATGAATATCCACCTTGGGTTGATACGCCATCCACAATTCCCCATTGCCCACGGCCTCCTGCAGGTCACGAATGAGCGTGAGCTGGCGCAAATGATGTTCATCTTGCCCCTCCAGGTAGTGTTGATGCGCATGCCGATGGCGGCGTGCCATGTCTAACGCTATATCAGCACGGCGCAATAATAGCTGAGGGCTGTCACCATGCTCGGGGTAGTTCGTTTCACCCGCTGAAAGCGAGGGGGTGATGGGCGATTTATCCAGGTCAATGGGTTGGTTTAGGATGCCAAACAGCTGTGTCCGCCACGCAACGCTGCTACTGGGTTGTTTGACGAGCAGTAACAGTTCATCGCCATCCAGCCGATACGCTTTGTTTTCTGGCGCAGGCAAATGTTGCAAACGATTGGCCAGAGTGGCCAATAGATGATCCCCAAGCGCGTAGCCAAAGGTGTCATTAATATCGCGAAAATTATTGATCGCTAGGCGCAGTAGCGTGAAGGGCTCGCCCCGTTGGATTGAGAGACTAATATCTTCCTGGGCGCTGATACGATTGGGTAAATCGGTGAGTAAGTCGTGGCGGGATTGGTGATGAAGTACGGCTTCCCGCTGAATAATATCTTCCTGCATAGAGAGCAGTGTTGATGCCAATAGGCCCGTTTCACTACGCTCTTGGCCAATTGATAAGCGGGTAATACGCTCACCCTGGCCGATACGCCGCGCCGCATTGGCCAGCTCTATGAGCGGTTTGCTCATGCTTCGCGCGCTCCACATGGCCACCAATAGGGTAAACAGCAGGATTAACGCGACAATACCGAGTAGCTGCCACTGCAGTGAACGGTAAGCCCCCAGCAGCTCGTTGCGCGAAAGTTGCAGTAATGCATAGGTTTGATTGTTGTCATCGGCATAGAGCGGGGTGGCATAGGAAAAATACTCAGCATCGGGTGTCATTTGGCTAGTGGATGAATATTCCCCTTTCATGAGTTCGTCACCGCTGCCGTTCATTAACTGCCGTGCTAATTGCTCTTGGTGGGAGCTTGCGAGGTAGCTTATCTCGCCGTTATCGCGATAGTTGACCACGCTTATTTCAAGCCCGGTTAGCGCATTAATCTCCTCGGTCACTGCTTCGTTGATTAAAAAGCCCATCCCCACCCAACCAATCAGATTCGGCGCACGCACAGGCAGCAGGGCGAACTCATACGGCTGCCCCTCGGCAATCACGACGCTAACTGCGGTGCCCTCCTGGCGCGCGCGCGCCAAGAGCTGCGGGAAAGGCATCGGGCTATTTTGTACATGATGGCTGCTTGCCAAAATATGGCCATCAAGGCTACTTAAAAGCACCATGTCGGCATTGGCACGGTCGCCATGGTTGGCCAGCACGGAGTAGAGGGTTTCGGTATCCTGGGTAGAAACGGCGCTCTTGAAGCCGAAATCATCGGCCAGGATAGCGACGTTATCTCTTAACTGTTCGCCGCGTGAATCCAGCAATTGCTGCAGTACGTTGGCGCCTACCTCTAAACGCTGGGAGCCTTTGGCAAGAACGTCGTTTTGCGTAGCGCGGAGAAACGCCACGCCAGTGGCGAGTTGAGAGACAATCACCACCGTTAGCAGTACCAGCATCAGGCGTGTTCGAAAGCGCATAGCAACCTCGAAAATGGCGGATCAACGTATTTTAAGCGCTGGAAAGTGCCTAACTGGCATCTTTAAATCGCTGCTGAAGAGGAGACAGCGTTGGCTCGGGCGGTGGCAACGCGTTGAGCTCTAAACGGACGTCCAACTGATCTGTGTCGGTAATTGTCCCGTCCCACCAGCGTTGTTGACTGTCATCAAGGCGAGGATGCCAAACACGTACACGATGCTGGCCTGGCGGTAAAACGGGTAGGGTCAGCGTGCCGTCGGCATTCGTTATTGCCGCATAGGGCGCATCGCTGACCACTATAAAGGCCTGCATATGGTCATGGATATTGCATCCCAATACGACGACCCCTGCCTGATCAAAATGAACGGGTGGGGGTGTTTCCTGTAGGTACAGATTCAAATCAAACGTTTTCGCCGGTGAAAAAGAGTAAACGTGGTGGCGTGTGGTGTCCTGATTGGGAAATGCCACATAACTGCCGGTGGGCACGGTTAGCACCCTGGGATGAAAGGTCGCATCGCGCTGATAGATATTCTGTTTTTGTGGCTGATTGGCAGATGCTGAGTCGTAGTAGACCTCCACAACGGCATCCTCAAGGGGTAAGCCTTCGTCGCTGTTGACGGTGATCTTTGCAGCGTTAGCTGTCGTGCTAAAGAGAGTTATCGCCAACCCAACGAGCGCAGCAGTGAATGTGCTGATAAAACCAACATAAAGGCGACGTTGTATTGGCATTGGAAGTCGGCATCTCACGTTGAGGGGTAATATATGTCATTGGCAGCGTGTTTTTCTGATGCTGCGTTGAGGCTAATAGTGAAAGGATTATGCAAGAAAGTCATGCTTTCGGCTTAACGGTAAGCCAACTCTTGCAATAAAGAGTAAACAATAGGGAAAACAGCCCCGATTAGTGGCGCTCTGTTGAAGCGGTGGTTAAAGTGAATACTGAGAAAACGGTGTTCGATAACTGCGGAGAAGTGATATGAGCACTCAGGATGAAGTCACCACAATGCTAAAACAGCGGCGTTCACGCCGACAGGTCTTGGCTAGTCTAGGGCTTGGCGCAGCGGCGCTTTACGTGGCTCCTACACTGCTTTCAACGGGGCAGGCTGAAGCACATGAACGCGGGCGCTCTCGCCCTAAGGGCCGCCATCAGCATCAACATCAACATCATTCGGGGCGTCGCCACTCAAAGCCCAGCTTTTCACGGCCTGACCATTCAAGACCCCATTATTCACGGCCGAACTATTCCAGACCTCACTATGACCGGCCGAACTATTCCAGGCCAAGCTACGACCGGCCAGACTATTCACAGCCTGGTTATTCTCGCAACGGTTATTCGCGTCCCCAGCGATATGACGAACGTCCTCGTTGGGAACGTGATGGTGTGATTGAGCTGCGTATCAGCCGCCTACTCCCACGCGGCTGGTGAAACCGATGATGACGTCTGACGCCGAAGCTGTTGATTACGCGCTCACCGGTCTGGGGCCGTGTATTCGCCTGGTGAATGCTCAGCCACTGCTGCCGGTTCTTCAAGCTGCCATGCCAGGCTGGCCGCTTACCCCATGTCCGTTACAGCCAAACAAGCCAGATATTTGTGTTTGGCAGCAGGAAGAGGGGTTTTGGCAGCAGGCACCGGCATTGCCCAAGGGGATGTGGCTGGAAACGCCAGTCAGCACGGCGTGCAGCGTTATTGCAGATATGTCTGGGGCCTATTTGCGCCAGCATCCAGCCTATATTGGATTGCACTGCGGTGCGGCTGAGATAGACGGTCAATTAGTCATTTTTCCTGAGTCTCACCGTGCCGGTAAAAGTACGCTGACGTGTGCGTTTGCAGCCGCTGGATACCGTGTTTTTGGGGATGATGTCGTGGCGCTGACGCCTCAAGGAAAGGGGGTTTCGCTGGGTGTCGCGCCACGTTTGCGTTTACCGCTTCCCACCACGATTGCGGACGAGTTACAGGACTTTATTCATCGGCACCGAGGGCCGAGCGATGATCGCTATGGCTATGTCGCGTTGGACGAAACATTGCTGGCTCGCCACGGAGAGCAGTGCCCGGTCGGTGCCATTATATTGATTGACCGGGATAACAGTGTTGCTCGTCCCCAGCTTACGTCGCTGCAACATGGAGAAGGGTTGTGGCAACTGTTAAAGCAGAATTTTGCCGACACGCTTTCCGACCAGGAACTGATTGATAAATTCTGACCTCTGGTACAGCGCATGCCCTGTTTCCTGCTGCGCTATTCAGATGCATACGAAGCGGCCGCTTTTGTAGGGCGCGAACTAAAAGAGGCGCTTCACGCCCAGCCGGCTACTTACACATCGCCTTCACAGGCCGCGGCAATGCCTGAGGCTGCGGCGCTGGATCGAAACGATCTGCGCCAGTGGCGAGCGCGTCCAACGGCGCATGAGTATCCTCTCGGCGATGAGCTATTCGTGATCGTGGAGGAGGCGGGCGAGATCCATCGTATGAACGTAACTAGCCGAGCGGCATGGGCATTACTGCAGCATGAAGCACTGACCATCGAGGAGCTAAGCCAAACGCTGGTGGCATTTTTTATGCCGGTCTCCCTTGAGCAAGTACGTAGCGACATGGCTGAGTTGCTGGGGCAGTTCTTAGCCGTTGGCTTAATTGAGCCCGTTGCAAGCGCCTCTTAACGCGATCTAGGCTGGCGCCACGTATCTCGCCACGCATGCATGACGCGTTCTGGGTACCACGTCTCTCCCAAGCTGCCATTATATCGCGCCAACGCACGAGTAAAGTCGCCACTCTCAATGGCTAAGTAGTGCGCCAAAATCGTACAGCCATAGCGCAAATTACGCGGTGGATGAGTTAAGTCGTCGATAGGTAATCCTAGCTCGCTAACCCAAAAGGGCATGATTTGCATCAAGCCGACAGCACCTGCCGATGAAATGGCATCGGCTTTGAACGCGCTTTCCACTTGGATTAAGGCTAGGACCAAATCAGGCGGCAAACCAGCTAGCCTGGCTTCTTGATAGATGCGCGTTAGCAGAGTTTGACGCTGCTCTGGATCATCAATAAAGCGCGCTAGTGGGGAGTCCATCCGCATACGCCACTGGCGTGATGCCCATTGTTGTTGAGTAGTTTGATGCTGTTGGTTGGCCGCTTCTAGCGTAGGCCGCAGGGCCGTTGGCAGCGGCTGTGCCGCCGCAGGCCCTGCAGTACTGAGCACCAGTATGCCCAGCGCCAGCCTAACGGTTAGCCACCGCGTGGCGCTAAACAAAACGCTGGGTGCGGTGGCTGCTTTGGTGGAGTTAGCGGGCCTTCTCACGCAAAAAGTCGATAATTTGATCTGCGGGCACCATGGTTGCTTCGCTATCCCGGCGGCCTTTGTACTCCAGCTCGCCATTATCCAAGCCGCGATCACCAATCACCAGCCGATGGGGAACGCCCATTAGTTCTAGGTCGGCAAATTTAACGCCGGGGCGAGTGTCGCGGTCATCTAATAATACGTCGAGACCCGCAGCGCTGAGTGCTTGGTAAAGGCGCTCAGACTCTTCACGGACACGTTGGGATTTGTGCGCATTCATTGGCACTAATGCCACTTGGAAGGGGGCAATGGCGTTGGGCCAGATAATCCCGGATTCGTCGTGGTTCTGTTCAATGGCAGCGGCGACCACGCGGGTCACGCCGATACCGTAGCAGCCCATCCACGGGTGGCTAGTTTTGCCGTTATCGCCCAGCACGTTGGCGTTCATGGCCTGGGAATATTTTTGGCCAAGCTGGAAAACGTGACCCACTTCGATACCGCGCTTGATAGAGAGCGTGCCCTGACCATCCGGCGAAGGGTCGCCTTCCACCACGTTGCGAAGATCCGCTACTTCGGGCAGAGCAACGTCACGCTCCCAGTTAATGCCGAAGTAGTGCTTGTCATCCACATTAGCACCAGCGCCGAAGTCGCTCATTAGTGCCACGCTGCGGTCGATAATCACCGGCATCTTTAAGCCGACCGGGCCAAGTGAGCCTGGGCCGGCACCCACCGCCGCACGAATCTCTTCTTCGCTGGCCATGGTCAGCGGTGTGGCGACTTGGGGCAGGTTTTCAGCTTTGACTTCGTTGAGCTCATGATCACCACGAATCAGCAGCGCGATCAGGCCGCCTTCGGCTGCATGAACCATCAACGTTTTAACGGTTTTTTCAATCGGCAGCTCGAACTGTTTCACCAATGTAGCGATGGTTTTGGCATCAGGCGTATCGACCAGACGCAGCTCTTCGCTGGGTTCAGCACGAGTTGCCTGGCTGCCAAGCGGAGCAGGTAGCGCCTCGGCTTTCTCCATGTTGGCCGCATAATCGGAGGAGTTGGAGAACACGATATCGTCTTCACCGGAATCGGCGAGTACGTGGAATTCGTGAGAGCCGGTGCCGCCGATCGAGCCGTTGTCAGCGATGACGGGACGAAAGTTAAGCCCTAAACGCGTGAAAATGCGAGTGTAGGCATCGTACATATCTTGATAGGTCTGCTTCAGTGACGCTTCATCCAGGTGGAAGGAGTAGGCATCCTTCATAATGAACTCACGCGAGCGCATCACCCCAAAGCGTGGACGAATCTCATCGCGGAATTTGGTTTGAATCTGGTAGAAATTGATCGGCAGTTGCTTGTAGCTGGCGATCTCTTTGCGCACCAAGTCGGTAATGACTTCTTCGTGGGTCGGGCCAACGCAGTAGTCGCGGTCATGACGATCTTTTAAACGTAACAGCTCAGGGCCGTACTGCTCCCAACGGCCAGACTCCTGCCAAAGTTCTGCCGGCTGAACGGCGGGCATCAGTACTTCTTGTGCACCGGCACGGTTCATCTCTTCGCGCACGATGGCTTCTACTTTACGCAGCGTACGCAGGCCAAGCGGCAGCCATGTATAAAGCCCTGAGGTTAAACGGCGAATCATCCCGGCGCGTAGCATTAGCTGGTGGCTAATGACTTCGGCGTCGGCCGGGGTTTCTTTCAGAGTGGCAATCAATAATTGGCTGGCGCGCATGGGTTAGAGCATTCCTTAGAGCTTAGAAAATAGCGTTTAGAAGAAAATGTGCTTGGAAGAAGCCATACTCACATTCAGGGCGGTAGCCCCGTTAGCGTTGAATCGGGCCATTGTACGGCCTAGCGGTTAAAGCGGCAAAATAGTGCTTATCGCCAAATCATCTATGCTTTTGGCAGGCTGTGCTAAACTACGTTGGATTTAGAGCGCGATAGTTGGCAATGAATAGCCATAAAAAAATGCTGTACGACAGCATGTTACGCCGACTATGGTTACTTTTTTGATTGAGGGATTCTTCATGCATCAAGCAGTTCGTCGCTGGTTGACACGCGCCGTGGTTGGCGTTTCCATCGTGTCATTAAGTGGTTGCGGTACGTTGTTTCATCCTGAGCGAAAAGGCCAGATGAGTGGCGATATTGATCCGGTTATCGCTATCGCCAATGGGGTAGGGTTACTGTTCTTTATCGTACCTGGGGTGATTGCCTACGCCGTGGATTTCTCTAATGGCACCATCTATCTGCCCGGCCGCAACAGTGCCTCAGTAGATGTTCACCAGTTAGACGACGCTATGGATGTGGCTTCCCTGGAAAAAATACTCTCTGAGAAGGCTGGTCAGCCAGTGAGCTTAGAGAGCGAGTTAGTCATGATTGAAGAAATGGGCAGCCTTGATGAAGCGCTGGCCATGGTGCGTATGTCAGGCGTGCTGGACGAGGAAAAGCTTTCCGCGATGTAATGTTTAACGTTGCTCGCTAAAACCCAGCCCGGCTTTCTGCCGGGTTGGGTTTTTTTATGCTGAGTATACGTTACGCATACTGGGCAGGATTGGGAACGCTGGGAAAACGTGGAGGATAGGCTTCCATGTAAGCGTGGCAAGCGCGTAGAACACGAATATCATCAAACTTGCCGCCGGCAAGCTGGAAGCCGACTGGTAAGCCGTTATCGGTAAACCCGCAGGGTACCGATGCGACGGGTTGCTGGCTGAGGTTGAAGGGGTAGCTAAACGGCGCCCACTCTTCCCAATCCTGCATACCGCTACCTGGGGGCACTTCCTGATTAATTTCAAACGGACTGACTGCCACCGAGGGCGTCATCAGTAAATGATATTCTTGATTGAAGTGTTCCAGGCGCTGCGTTAATGCTGCGCGGTCTGCCAGGGCACGAAACAGCTCAACGGCTTTCCAGGGCTCTGCTTCGCGGGCATTGGCTACCATGCCGGGATCTAAAAGTGTGCGCTGATGTTGGCTCGTTTGCGACCACTGCTCTAATGAGGCGGTAAACCATAGCTTGCGAAATGTCTCCAGTGGTGACGAAAAGCCTGGGTTTACCTCGACGATTTCAGCGCCCAACTCCTCCAATCTCATGGCCGCTTCATGCACACGCTCGGCAATTTGCGGGTCTACCTTGGCGTAACCAAGATCCGCGGAGTAGCCAATCCGCAGCCCGGTTAATCCTTTGTCCAGGTCGACCCCCCAGCACTCAGGCTGGCCGCGAGTGGCGTAGGGGTCTCGATAATCGTAGCGACCTATCACATTCAGCATGCTGACCGCGTCGCGCACGGTGCGTGTTAGTGGCCCCAGATGTGAAAGGCTGGGCTCTTTTGCGGGCGGCCATTGAGGTGTCCAGCCGTAGGTGGGCTTGAAGCCAAATACCCCCGTAAACGCCGCAGGAATACGGATCGAGCCGCCTGAATCGCCGCCCTGGTGAAGCACGCCCATATTGAGAGCTGCGGCTGCAGCGGCTCCGCCGGAGGAGCCGCCAGGGGTCAAGCGGGTATCCCAGGGGTTGGCCGTGGCGCCAAAGACACGGTTGTCGGTGACCGCTTTCCAGCCGAATTCGGGCGTATTGGTCTTGCCCAGCATCACTGCCCCAGCTTCTCGCAACATGCGGGCCGGAGGCGCATCGGTATCGCATGGCGCGTCGGAGGAGGTCAGCGACCCTTCCCGGCAGGGCATGCCTGCCACCTGAGTCAGGTCCTTCAGCGATACCGGCACCCCATCGATGGGGCTGAGTGGTTTACCTTGCCCCCAGCGCCTTGCCGAGGCTTTTGCCGCTGATTCGGCGCCTTCGGCATCCACGTGAACATAAGCGTTCACGTCTGGGTTGAAGCGCTCGATCCGCTCAAGGGCGGCTCGGGTCGCTTCGAGGGGGGAAGCCTCACGGCTTGCGAACAAGTGAGCTAAGGTCTGGGCATCCAGGCTGCCAAGATCGGTACCGCTCATTGCATACTCCTTACGTCGGCTGGGCTTGGGAAAGGAGTCTAAGGGTAGGCAAGCATTGCCTGGGGTGCAAAAGCCGCAGCCATACAGAGTTTAATGGCTCGGCGCGACTTCTTCGGACGCCTGGGCGCGCAGCCAGCTGATCTCCTCGGCCCATATCTCAGGCTCGACGGTTTCCAGTATTAAAGGAATGTCGTCAATCCGGGCATCCTGCATGATAGCGGTAAAGGCTGGTAGCCCGATATTGCCTTTGCCCAGGCTATGGTGGCGATCCACACGGCTGGCGAATCCGCTTTTGGCATCGTTCAAATGCATACCACGCAGGTAGTTGAACCCCACCACTTTGCCGAGCTCATCAAGCGTCGCCTGTGTCGCTTCTGTACTGCGCAGGTCATACCCGGCGGCAAAAGCATGGCAGGTATCAATACATACGCCAACGCGGGTTTTATCGTCTACATGCTCAATGATCTCGGCCAGATGCTCAAAGCGCCAACCCAGGTTGCTGCCTTGCCCGGCGGTGTTTTCAATCACGGCCGTGACACTTTGGGTATGCACAAGCGCTTCATTAACGGACTCGGCAATACGCTTTAAACAGTCGCTTTCGCTGATCTTGTTTAGATGACTGCCTGGGTGGAAATTGAGCAACGTCAGGCCGAGCTGCTCGCAGCGCTGCATTTCATCTAAAAAGGCCTCCCGGGATTTGGCTAGGCCTTCCTGCTCCGGGTGGCCCAGATTAATCAGGTAGCTGTCGTGGGGTAAAATCTGCCCAGGTGAAAAAGCGTGTTTAGCACAGGCATCACGAAAGGCTTGAATTGCGTCATCGGTGAGGGGCTTGCCTTTCCACTGGCGCTGGTTTTTGGTGAACAGCGCAAAGGCATCGGCACCGATCTCCACCGCCCGGTGAACGGCTTGGTCTGCGCCGCCAGCGGCGCTCACGTGGGCTCCCAGGTATTTCACAACGGACTCCTTGTCATTGTTTGAACGTACTCAAGCATCTGAATAGATCAATGGCTATCTAGAAAGCGCTTGAACGCAGCGGGTTCGTCGGTAATCACCCCGGCGATACCCCACGCCCAGCGGCTATGGAAGGCGCTGGGATCATTGGCGGTATAGCACAGGATCTGGTAGCCGTCCTGTTGCATGGCCTCGACCTGGGCGCGCTTTAGGCGTGACCAGGACGGATGCACACTAAAAGCGTCAATGGCTTCGCACTGTGCTCGCCAGGTTTTGGGTACGCCATTGTACAGCACGCCCAGCGCCAGACGCTCCTTACCTGCCAACTGACGGCAGTGAGTTAGAGCCTCGGTATTGAAGGAGGAGATGATAAGCCGTTCGGGGGGCAGGGTGTCCAGCATCTCGGGCAGGGCGCGCTCCACCAACGCGATGGGGTCGCGTCCTTTGTTGACCTTGATCTCCATGTTGACGCCCATTTTCAGCTCGTTAAGTAGCGCCAGCATTTCTCCCAGGCTGGGCATCTTTTCACCTGCAAAGCGATCACCAAACCAGCTGCCTGCATCCAGCGCTTGTGCCGTTGCCCAACTCATTGAGGCCAGGCTACCTCGCCCGTTCGAGCAGCGCGACACGTCGGCGTCGTGCCAGATGACCGGGGTGCCATCACCGAGCAGTTGCACGTCCAGCTCTACCCAGGTGGCGCCCGCCTGATGGGCCGCGCGCACTGCGGCCAAGGTGTTTTCGGGAGCAGCGGCAGAGTAGCCGCGGTGGGCAATCAGCGAGGGAACTTGAATAGCGGGATGCGTCATGACAGCGCTCTAAGCCTTGGACGATAAAGGAGTGTAGATTCTAGCATGGGGGGATGACAGCGAGATTTCACCGCTAAACAGCATAGGGGTGAAAATAGGCTAGCGTGCTAGCTTGATTTAAACGTCATGACGCGCTTGTATAGCGGCACCTGTTGTCTTGACTATCTTGTACAAACCCAACAATGAAAGGAAACCCTAATGTCTAAGCGTATCCAATTTGCCCAGACCGGCGGTTCCGAGGTGCTTGAACTGGTCGACGTGAACCCCGCTGAACCCGGCCAGGGCGAAGTGCGTATCGCCAATAAAGCCGTTGGCCTAAATTTTATTGATATATATTTTCGTACCGGGCTTTATCCCGCCCCTGCTATGCCTTCTGGCCTTGGCACCGAAGGCGCCGGTGTAGTCGATGCTGTCGGCGCTGGCGTAACGCACTTAAGCGTCGGTGATCGCGTCGCTTATGCCCAAGGGCCTTTGGGCGCTTATGCAGAACTGCATACGCTGCCTGCGGCGAAAGTGGTCAAGCTCCCCGATTTTGTCGATTTCGAGACGGCAGCGGCCAGTATGCTCAAGGGCCTGACCGTGCAGTACCTGCTGCGCCAGACCTATGAGCTGAAAGGCGGCGAAACCATTCTGTTCCATGCGGCTGCCGGTGGGGTAGGCTCGATTGCCTGCCAGTGGGCGAAGTCATTGGGCGTTAAGTTGATCGGCACCGTTAGCTCCCAGGAAAAAGCGGATCTCGCCATGGCCAATGGCGCCTGGGCGACGATCAATTACAGCGAAGAGAACGTAGTCGAGCGGGTACGCGAGCTAACTAACGGCGAAATGTGCGATGTGGTGTATGACTCAGTAGGCAAGGATACCTGGGAAATGTCGCTGGACTGCCTGAAGACACGCGGCTTGATGGTGAGCTTTGGCAACGCTTCTGGCCCGGTGGATGGTGTCAATATCGGCATCCTCAACCAGAAGGGCGCGCTTTATGTGACTCGCCCCAGCCTGAACGGTTACGCCGATACGCGCGAGCGTCTGGAGATGATGTGCCAGGAGTTCTTCGCCATGCTTGAGAGCGGAAAGATCAAGATTGACATCGCCAACCGCTATCCGCTGGCGGAAGCGGGTAAAGCCCAGGACGCCCTACAGAGCCGTAAAACTACCGGCTCGACTATTCTCTTGCCCTAACTCCTACCTAAGTACCCTACATACGCACCCAGCTGACGCATTCGGCTCTCAACGCTTGCCACGTTATTGGCAAGCTGGCCAGGGCCGAATGCCTTGGTTGGCTATTCAACGGTCGATGCGTATGCAGGGACTATACCTGTGTATAGTAAACGTCTAATGTGCGTGGAGAATAGCCATGCCTGTGGCGTGGCGTGCATCAATCGTATGCTGCCGTTATCAAACGGTGGCAAGGGAGTAGGAAAAGGATGTCGGCTGAGGACATGAGTGTTGAGAGCTCAGGTGCTGAGGGCTCAGGTGTTGAGAGTCTCAATCTTGAAGCGTTAGGTCTTGAATGGTTGGCGCTTTCGCCAAGTACGTTGGTGTTTATCGTGCTTGGCTTGACGCTGGTTGCGTTCATATGGGGACGCTTTCGCTACGATCTAGTCGCGTTGGCGGCATTGCTGGGATCGGTCATGCTTGGGCTAGTGCCTGCCGAGAACGCCTTTATGGGTTTCGGCCATCCGGCGGTGATTACAGTGGCCGCCGTGCTAGTACTTAGCCGGGGCTTTGAACGCTCCGGTGTGGTCGATATTATTTCCAATCAAGTGTTAAAAGTGGGTGAAAACCTGCTGCTTCAGCTATTAGTGCTGGTGGGTACCGTCGTGTTGTTATCGGGCATTATGAACAATGTGGGCGCTCTCGCACTGCTGTTACCGGTGGCGATGCGGTTGGCTCGTGAACATAATACCTCGCCCTCTTTACTGCTGATGCCGCTGGCGTTCGGGTCTCTGCTGGGCGGCCTGACAACCTTAATTGGCACGCCACCCAATATCATTATCTCTAGTTACCGGCGCGATGTGACGGGTGAAGCGTTTAGCATGTTTAGCTTTTCGCCTGTCGGGATTGCGGTGGCGCTGGTGGGGCTTGTGTTTATTGTGTTGGTGGGCTGGCGCTTGACGCCGAAGCGCAGCGGCCAAGCCTCTACCGATGAAATGTTCGATACCGCCAACTATTTGGTGGAATTGAAAGTAGGTGAAGAGTCGAAAGCCAAAGGCTTAACGTTACAGCAACTGCGCGATGAGCTGGACGAAACCATCCCCGTGTTAGCGGTCGTTCGCGATGATAACCGTCGTGCTGGCTATAACTTCCACGGCGCCTTGGAAGAGGGCGATATCCTGCTGTTGGAAGCAGGACCCGATGAACTCCAGATGCTGGAAGATAAGGTAGGGCTTAGTGCGATAGCCGAACTGGAAGAGGAGGCGGACGGCCCTGAGCACACCGCAAGCGGCGAAGAGGGCGAGAAAGCTGGCATGGGTGAAGCGAAAGATGCGGCACAGGACCGGCAGCCGGTGGATACCGAAGGCTTGCAGCTAATTGAAGCCGTGGTACGCAATGATTCCATGATGATTAACCGCAGCGTGCGTCAGTTACGCCTGAATCACCAGTTTGGCCTGCACTTGGTGGCCGTGGCCCGTGACGGTGGGCGCTTGAAGCAGCGCCTGCGTGATATCCGGTTCAAGAATGGTGATGTGTTACTGCTACAGGGCAGTGAGAATGAAATGTCCGATAGTCTGGCCTCCCTCGGTTGCCTGCCACTGGCTAGCCGGGAATTGCACTTGGGGCAGCCGCGCAAGCTGGCAATGTCGATCGCCATTTTTGCCTTAGCAATTATTGCCATGCTGTTCGATCTGCTGCCTGCGGCAGTCGCCATGAGTACCGCTGCTTTGATTTCGCTACTGATTGGCGTATTGCCGTTGCGCGAAGGGTATCAAGCCATCGATGGCCCTGTGATCGTGCTGTTGGCCGCAATGATACCCGTGGGGGAGGCGCTTGAAACCAGTGGCGGCGCCGACCTGATTGCCGATGCACTGCTGCGCTTTGGCAGCGACTGGCCGGTGGTGGTCACCATGGTGGGGCTGTTCCTGCTCTCTATGCTGCTCTCGAATGTGGTCAACAACGCGGCGGCTGCGCTGCTGATGGCGCCGATTGCAGTCAGCCTGGCCAATGGGTTCGATGTCTCGCTCGATCCGTTCTTGATGGTGGTGGCCGTAAGTGCTTCCTGTGCGTTTTTAACTCCCATCGGCCATCAGTCGAATACACTGGTGCTGGGCCCAGGGGGCTATCGGTTCGGTGATTACTGGAAGCTGGGGCTACCGCTTTCGCTGGTAGTACTGGCTGTCGCTATCCCGCTGATTCTTCTAGTATGGCCGCTTTAAAAAACGTCTAACGGTCCGGCCTGTCGGTGTGATGGTAGCGAAGAGGGGATGAAGGCTATTAGGTTTCGAAAATTTTGCTAACCTATTACGTTCAGAAACCAAGAAAATCGAACAGGCCGGGCTTATGAACCAACAATTTCGTCAGGATGCCATTGTCGAGCTAGTTCGTCAGCACGGCTACATGAGTATCGAACAGCTCACCGACCACTTTGCGGTGACACCGCAGACCATTCGGCGGGATTTGAATACCCTGGCTGATGAAGGCCGTGTGCGCCGTGTGCATGGCGGTGTAGGCATCGAATCCAGCACGGTGAATACCGCCTACAGCACGCGCAAGACGCTTCACCTGGTAGAGAAGGAGCGCATTGCCCGCTGTTTGGCACAGCACATACCCAACCACTCTTCGCTGTTCATCAACATCGGTACCAGCAATGAGGTGATTGCCCATGCATTGCTGGAGCACCAGGGCCTAGAGATCATCACCAATAATCTCAATGTGGCGGCCATTCTTCAGCATAAAGAGGATTTTACCGTGATCATCGCCGGGGGGCAGGTGCGCTCGCGTGATGGCGGGATTATTGGGGAAGCCACCATCGACTTTATCAATCAGTTCAAGGTGGATTACGGCATCATCGGTATCAGTGGCATCGACGAGGATGGCTCACTGCTTGAGTTTGACTACCAGGAAGTGCGCGTCGCCCAAGCGATTATTGCCAATTCCCGGCGCATCTACCTAGCGGCAGACTACTCCAAATTTCACCGTAACCCGGTGGTGCGGCAGGGCAATCTGGAGCAGTTGGATGCGCTCTTTACCGACCGCAAGCCGCCAGAATCGATCCAGCGCTTGCTGACTCAGCACGATGTGGCGCTGTATATCGCCTAACCTAGCTGTTTCTGTGTTGGTTTCAACCTTGAGCATTTCAAGCGGCTGGAGTAGCCTTAAAACATAATAAAGCGAAAGCAAGTCAACAAAATCGAAAGACACTACAACAAAGCGAACTCGACATGTCCTCTTATATACTCGCCATTGATCAGGGTACCACCAGCTCGCGCGCCATTCTCTTTGACCGCCAAGGTCAGGTCGCTGCTGTCGCCCAGCAGGAATTCATCCAGTACTTTCCCCATGACGGCTGGATTGAGCACAACCCTGAAGATATCTGGGAAACAGTGGTGGCCACCTGCCGAGAGGTGATGGCCAATGCCGAGATTACGCCAGAGCAGATTGCTGGCATCGGCATTACCAACCAGCGTGAAACCACTATCCTGTGGGATCGAAAAACCGGCAAGCCGCTCTATAACGCCATTGTGTGGCAGGATCGCCGCACCTCGGACTTGTGCCAATCGCTGCGCGATCAAGGGCACACCGATATCGTTCAAGCCAAGACCGGCCTATTGATTGACCCCTATTTTTCGGCGACCAAACTGGCCTGGATTCTGGATAATGTCGAGGGTGCAAGGGCGCGCGCCGAGAAGGGTGAGCTAGCGTTTGGAACGGTGGATAGCTTTTTAATTTGGCGATTAACCGGTAGCCAGCAGCACGTGACCGATGCCACTAACGCGTCACGCACCGCGCTTTTCAATATTCATACCCAGGAGTGGGACGACGAGCTACTGGCGCTATTTAATATTCCCGCCAATCTGCTGCCCGAAGTGAAAGATTCTAGCGATGATTTCGGTACTACTGAGGCGCACTGGCTGGGCGCACCGCTTCCTATCGCCGGGGTAGCCGGTGACCAGCAGGCGGCGTTGGTCGGGCAGGCATGCTTTCAGCCAGGGATGGGTAAGAGCACCTACGGTACCGGCTGCTTTATGATCGTGAATACCGGTGAGACGCCTTCGCTTTCGCGTAATCGCCTGTTGACCACAGTCGGCTATCGGTTGAACGGTAAGCCGACTTACGCGATGGAAGGCAGTATTTTCGTGGCCGGGGCGACAGTGCAGTGGTTGCGCGATGGTTTGAATCTGTTTGCTGATGCCTCGGAAACCGAAGCGTTGGCTCAGAAAACCCGCAGTGGGCATAGCGTTTATCTAGTCCCCGCCTTTACGGGTTTGGGCGCGCCGCACTGGGACCCAAAAGCACGTGGCGCGATTTTTGGGTTAACCCGCGATACCGGTATTGCTGAAATAGTCGCCGCGGGGCTCCAGGCGGTGTGCTACCAAACCCGTGACCTGCAGCACTGCATGAATGACGATATGGAGGCGCCGCCGGGCAATTTACGGGTTGACGGTGGTATGGTGAAAAACAGCTGGGTGATGCAGTTTCTTGCCGATATGCTGGGCGTGCAGGTGGATCGCCCCACCATATTGGAAACCACTGCGCTGGGGGCTGCTTATTTAGCAGGTCTGCGTCTGGGCTGGTATCAAACCCTGGAAGAGATCGAACAATTGTGGCGCTGCGAGAAGAGCTTTATGCCCACCATGGAAGAAGCTACACGTGAGCAGCTTTACCAGGGCTGGTTGGATGCGGTGTCGAGAGTCCGCTCCACGCCTTAGATAATGACCTGAATTCAACTAATAAGTGCAGCACCCCTACTTAAGCACACTATCTATTCACTCTTTCGATTCTTTATAATGCGGCGGCCAATTAAGCAATTGGCCGCCTTTCTTCGCTTTTAGCGCCCCTCATGAAAGTCTTTAACACCATTAACGCTTATTGAGCGTTTATGTAGTCGAGTTACAACCATGCCTGCGGCCAATGACGCATTGTGAGCTTTCCTGCTGTAGCCCATAGTGAGGTCATGGATCAGGAAGGTGACTCGTTATCCCGAATCACTGAACTAATCCCTGCTACAGAACGATAGCGCTTCAGTATTACCCTAGCGCTAAAGGGCGAAGGTCTTGTAACGCTTGTGACCGTTTCGCAGTTACCGAACTGGGCACTTATCCGGCCCAGCATGAGTAGCAACGTCACCATACGTCGTTAATTAAGATGGCTGCTTTTAAACCGATTGGCGGTTAGGCAGCGGATGACCATACCATGAGGTAGTACTAATGAACTGCATCGAACTGAGCCAACAAGCCAATAGCATCGCCAGCTCCTTCAGCAAGCAAGATCTCGCCAGGTTGGTTGTGGCGCTGAAGGGTAATCGTGAGTCACTGCAACATGCGGTTGAGGTTATCGACACAGTGGATAGTCGTTCAGGCTGCACACTGGAAGAGGCCTGGGATGAAGTGCTCGCGGGAGACTCTCAACTTCGTATTGAAGATGAAGAGTAAAATAAAACAATTGCTTAAATAACCATTAGCCCCCCTTATTGATATAAGGGGGGCTTTTTAGTTTTATAGACAATTAAGCATTGGCCATGGGTGTAAAAGGCAGTGATGTGTCCCGGTGTTGTTCGAAGTAACTGTTAAAGTGCTCTTCCGCATCGTCGCCAAATAATACCCGACAGGCTTCTTTCAGACCGTTTGAATGGCGCAACTGCTCATGGGGCACAACCAGCGAAACCTTGGCCCGGCGGCGTAAAAAATCTTCAAGCTGGGTGATCATTTCGTGATCGCGGGCGTGCTCAAGTTCACAGCGAATATACTCGGTGCCCTCAATCAGAATTTCACCCTGGGCAGGATCCTGGCGGATTTTTTCCAACATCTGAATAGCCTGGTCGGCATAACGCCGCCAGAGCCGTGTGGAGAGCAGTTCAGATGAGGTCTGGGCGGTCATGGCATCCAGGTTCATGCGCTTGGCCTGATCCATAAACTGCTGCTTGACGGGGTTGGGTGGTTCGCCGTACCAGAGGAATTTAGGGTCTGTGAGGGTAACGCCTAACTGGCTGATCTCTTCGGCAATTTCATCACCCACATTCAAGCAATCGGTGAGCTTGCCGCCAAAGATACTGATATGCGCGCTTTCGGCATTAGTGTCGACTACATGCTTGCGCGATAGCTGCAGGAAGTCTCGATCGTTGCCTTGATCATCTTTGATCGCTAATGGTCGTACGCCGCAGCGGGTAGAGATAATATCGTCCTGGCTCAATGGCTTGGCCAGGGTCAGACGTTTGTTGATATTTTCCAGCACAAAGGCGATATCGCCAGCGGTGACTTCCACCTCCGGGTGCTCCATATGGGTATCGGTAGTTCCGATGCAGGTACGGTTACCCATGGGAATGACAAAGAACAATCGGCCATCGTCAGCAAAAAACGCCAGCACCCGCTGTGAATCCGTTAATTGCGGAACGATGAGGTGAATGCCTTTGGAGTAGAGGTGGTGGTGAGTGGTTTTTTGGCCGGTCAGCTCATTATGCTGATCCACCCACGGGCCGGCCGCATTGATGAGTACCTTGGCGCGTATATCGAAGGTGTTGCCATCCATCACGTTGCGTGCCTTGGTCACCCACAGGCCATCCTGGCGCTCGGCGCCGAGTGATTCGACGTAGTTGGCGGCAATCGCACCATAGTTAAGCGCTTGGCGAACAAAGTTGAAGACAAATCGAGCGTCGTTATCGTGCAGGTAGGCGTCAGAATACTCAAAACCGCCAACGGCCCCCTCAATGTCGATGATTGGCTCTTCCTGCTTGATTTTATTCGGTGAGAGCAGACGCGGCAGTTTGGTGAAGCCGTTGCCCATCAGCCAGTAAAGCCAGGTGCCCGCCCATAGGTAGCGTGGAGAGTGGCGGAAACCTTTTGAAATAGTGGTTAGGAAACGGATTTCCTGCACCGTAGAAGGGTAACTCTTGATCAAGTGATTACGGCTTTTGCATAGTTTACGAACCAGGGCAAAATCCTTGCTTTCCATGTATTTAATGCCTCCCCACACCAGGTTGGAGGAGTGCATGCTGGTACTGCCGGCGAAGTCGCCGCGATCAATTAGTGCGACTTTTGCGCCTTTGCCAGCCAGCGCTGCTGCGGTGGCGGCGCCATTGATGCCGCCGCCGATAATCAGAGCATCAAAGGTCTCGTTAGGTAGCTTCTCAATGTTTCTATTTCGCAGTTTCATAGCGGATCCAATTAACCAATCAATAGCCCGGTTGCAGTGGGTGTTCTCTCTTTTGCTCTGGCATACCGCCAATGAAACCCTTGGCAGGGCGGGCGACTGCCCGCCCTGCAAGCTTTGACGCGTAGTTTTTCTAAACTTAGCTATTATTAAGTTTAGTTACTCTTGGCGCGTACCGGCGGCCATCCAGGCTTCCATCATTTCATCGTAAGGAACGGTGGTGCCTTGCGGCATTTCGTTATCCAGCTTGGCTTTCGGGGCGCCTTCCTGATCCAGCCAGACCTGTGGATCCTGCTCTTCGTTCAGTACAGGCGCGTAGCTGTCGAAGACGTTAGCGCGGGCCAAACGGTTCATGGTGCTGTCCAGGTCTGCCGCTAGCTTGTCGAGACCTTCCTGGGGTGTGACTTCACCACTCATGACCGGTGCAAGATTCTGCCACCACAGCGGTGCCATGCGCGGATAGTCAGGTACGTTGGTACCGGTCGGGGTCCAGTTGGACTCGTTGGGGCTGCGGTAGAATTCCACTAGGCCACCCAGCTTGGGTGCCATTTCGGTCATCTGCTCAGAGAAGATGTCAGACTCACGAATCGGCGTTAAACCATGCATGAGTTTTTCCAGCGAGGTGGTTTTCGCCACGGTGAACTGGGCAAATAGCCACGCAGCGGTGCGGCGGTCTTCCGGTGTTGAGTCGAAGAACGTCCATGCGCCCACGTCCTGGTAGCCAACCTTCATACCCTCTTCCCAGTAGGGGCCGGTGGGGGAAGGAGCCATGCGCCACAGCGGATTACCTTCATCATCGGTCACGGCAACCGAAGGGTCGGTCATGTCGGCGGTGAACGCGGTGTACCAGAAGATTTGCTGGGCAATATGGCCTTGCGCGGGCACGGGGCCTGCTTCACCAAAGGTCATGCCCTGCGCTTCTTCAGGTGCGTAGTCGCGTAGCCAATCGACGGCTTTCTGCATCGCAAACACGCAGGCCGGCGAGTTGGTAGCACCGCCACGGCTGACGCTGGCGCCTACCGGCTGGCTATCTTCATTGACGCGGATACCCCAGTCATCCACCGGGTTGCCGAAGGGAACCCCTTGGCTGCCCATGCCTGCCATGGAGAGCCAGGAGTCGTGGAAACGCCAACCTAGTGACGGATCACGACGACCGTAATCCATGTGACCGTAAATCTTGGTGCCGTCTATCTCACCCACGTCCTCGGTGAAGAACTTGGCGATATCTTCGTAAGCGGTCCAGTTGGTGGGTACGCCGAGTTCGTAGCCGTAGATTTCCTTAAACTGGGCCATCAGGTCGGGGTCGGTGAACCAGTCATGGCGGAACCAGTAAAGGTTGGCGAACTGCTGGGTCGGTAGTTGGTAGATGCTGCCATCTGGGCCGGTACCATATTGCAGGCCGATGAAGTCATCCAGGTCCAGCGTGGGCAGGGTGTAGTCGGCCCACTCGTTCTCCATCGCTTCAGAGAGGTTGATGGTGGTGCCATAGCGGATATGCGTGCCAATGGAGTCGGTATCATTGACGAAACCGTCATAGATGCTGTTGCCCGACTGCATCTGGTTCTGCATGGTATCCACGACATCGCCTTCACCAATGATGTTGTGGGTCAGGTTGATGCCGGTCAGCTCACTAAAGGCTTCCGCTAACACTTCGCTTTCATAAACGTGAGTAGTGAGGCCTTCCGCCACGGTTTGAATGTCCATGCCACGGAAAGGCTCGGCAGCCTTGGCAAACCACATCAGCTCTTCGATCTGCTCGTCACGGCTTAGCGTCGAGTTCTGGAAGTGCTCGTCGACCAAGCGTTCAGCAATGGCGCGGGCATCCTGTTCCTGCGCTGACAGGGTACCCGATGCCAGTAACAGACCGGCGGCGAGGGTTGTCAGTTTGAACTTAGTCAGACTGGACTTGTTGTAGTGCTTTTGCATGGTGACCTCGTTTTGTTGTGTTCTTCCCTGATGGCTTGGCCGTCCTTGATACCGAATAACGCTGGAGAGCTTTTTTCGAAACCCTGCTAAGGGCTATCCCCAGCGCATTAAAACCAGTAGCCATACGGCTGATACCGCTAGTGCGATCCAGATGGATAATGAGGTGAAACCAATCACTCCCAGGTGGATAAAGGCCGCCGAGAGCAGGCCGATAAACAGCCGGTCTCCGCGAGTAGTGGCAATGGGCAGGAACCCCTTGCGCTCTATGGTGGGAGACAGAATCTCCCATATTGTCATCCCCGCCAGCATGGCAGCGATTGATGAAAAGAATATGGCGGTGGGCATGGTCCATACCATCCAAGACATGGTGCGCTCTCCTCAGGTACGGCCTAGGGCAAAGCCCTTGGCGATATGGTTACGGACGAAATAGACCACCAGAATGCCGGGAATAATGGTCAGTACACCGGCGGCGGCCAGGGTGCCCCAGTCAATTCCGGAGGCTGTCGAGGTCCGCGTCATGATCATACCAATCGGCTGGGCATCGGTGGCTGTTAGCGTGCGTGCCAGTAGCAGTTCCACCCAGGAGAACATGAACAGGAAGAACAGCGTGACGCCGATCCCGGAGCGGATCATCGGAATGAAAATCTTGACGAAGAAGCGCGGAAAGCTATAGCCGTCGATATAGGCGGTTTCGTCGATCTCCTTAGGCACGCTGCTCATGAAGCCTTCCAGAATCCAGATCGCCAGCGGAATATTGAACAGGCAGTGGGCCAGCGCGACAGCAATGTGGGTGTCGAAAAGGCCCACCGAGTAGTAGAGCTGAAAGTAGGGCAGCAGAAAGACGGCGGGGGGAGCCATCAAATTGGTCAGCAGCCAGAAGAACAGGTGCTTGTCGCCGATAAAGGTGTAGCGGCTAAAGGCATAGGCGGCCGGAAGCGCCACACAGATAGTGATCAGCATATTCATGGCTACGTAAAGCATCGAGTTGACGTAGCCCATGTACCAGCTTGAGTTGGTGAAGATGCCAATATAGTTGTCAAAGGTCAGGTTTTGCGGCCACAACGTCATCGAGCCGAGAATTTCGCTGTTGGTCTGCAGCGACATGTTGATCAGCCAGTAAATGGGCAAAATCATCAGCGCCAGATAAAGGCCAAGCAGTATACGTGAGCGCCAATGCGCCCGAGCAGTGCGGTTACGCCGCTTGGTAGATGAAACTTTGCTAAAAATCGTGTTGTACTTTTCACCGCGCTGGGTGTTTTCGAGTTGGTAGCTCATGTTAAGCACCTCCATGCGGGGGCTTGTCTTTCTGCATGTGCATGATGGTGGTGTAGAACACCCAGCTCACCAGCAGAATGACAAGGAAGTAGATCAGCGAGAACGCGGCAGAAGGGCCCAGGTCCTGCTGGCCGATCGCCATGGTGGCCAGCGACTGACTCAGGAAGGTGGTCGAGCTGCCAGGGCCGCCGCCGGTCAACACGAAGGGCTCGGCGTAGATCATGAACGAGTGCATGAAGCGCAGCAGGACGGCAATAACGAGCACATTGGTGAGCTTGGGCAACTGGATATAGCGAAACACTGCCCACTTGGAGGCACGGTCAATACGTGCAGCCTGATAGTAGGCTTCAGGAATCGAGCGCAGGCCGCTGTAGCAAAGCATTGCCACCAGCGGGGTCCAGTGCCATACATCCATTAGCACGATGGTTACCCAGGCATCGCTGGCGTCACCGGTGATATTGTAGCTGATGCCCAGTTCGCGCAGCCCCCAGCCCATTAAGCCAATATCGCCACGGGTAAAGATTTGCCAGATGCTGCCCACGACGTTCCAAGGGATCAGCAATGGCAGGGTAATTAATATCAACACCGCCGAGGCCTGCCAGCCGCGTTTGGGCATGATCAAGGCAATCCCTATTCCCAGCGGAATCTGGATAGCCAGAATAATCAATGAGAACGAAATCTGGCGCAGAAACGCCGCTTGTAGCGCCTCATCGTTAAGCATGGTTTTAAACCACTCGGTGCCAGTGAAAAAGCTGGCGTTAGGGCCGAGCACATCCTGCACCGAGTAGTTGACGACGGTCATCAGTGGAATGATGGCGGAGAACGCCACCAATACCAGCATGGGAAGCACCAGCAGCCACGCTTTGTTGTTGGGTACCTTGTTATTCATGGCCGGTCTCCACGAGGTATTCATCGATATAGAGGGCGAGTTTTGCTGTATCGAACTCAGCAAACGCCGCTTCTCCCACGGGTGAGTGCCCTTCGGGAAGGCGTGCCTTGAAGGTTTGTCCGTTGAGCTTATAGGTCAGCAGGGAGTAAGTGCCGAGGTCCTGCACACTGATGACCTCGACGGGCAAGCTTTCAGCGCTTGGGCTTGCGCTAATGTCGATAAACTCGGGACGGATACCCAGCTTGATGTTGTTACTGCTGGCATGCGCAATGGCACGTTTGATCGATTCACTGACCGGCAGTGATTGGTGGCCGAACATGGCCTGTTCATCTTGATACTCGACGGCCATGAAATTCATGCCGGGACTACCGATGAAATAGCCTACAAAGGTGTGGGCCGGGCGTTCAAACAGCTCCCGTGGCGTACCGAACTGCACCACTTGGCCGTCATACATCACGGCTATTTTGTCGGCGAAGGTCGACGCCTCCAACTGGTCGTGGGTGACGTAGATCATGGTGATATTGAAGCGCTCGTGAATCTCTTTGAGCTTACGGCGCAGCTTCCACTTTAGCTGTGGGTCGATTACCGTCAGTGGCTCATCAAACAGAATGGCCGTCACGTCATCGCGCACCAAACCGCGCCCCATAGAGACTTTCTGCTTCTCATCCGCGGTCAGGTTCTTCGCCTTGCGGTTCAGCAGTGGCGTCAGTTCCAAAATGTCGGCGACTTCCAGTACCTTGGGTTTCACCCGATACTCGGGAGTATTCATATTGCGCAGGGGAAAGGCGAGGTTGTCGAACACCGTCATGGTGTCGTAGATCACCGGGAACTGAAAAACCTGGGCAATATTGCGCTCTTCGGGGGGGAGTTCGTTAACTCGCTGACCGTCAAAAAGGACGTCACCCTCTGAGGGTTCAAGCAGGCCGGAAATGATATTGAGCAGCGTCGATTTACCGCAACCCGATGGCCCCAAGAGCGCATAGGCACCGCCTTGATGCCAAACGTGATCCATCTGCCGAATAGCGTAATCCGCTGCACCCTTGGGCGTTTTTTCATAGGAGTGCGCCAGACCCTTTAAAGTGATCTCAGCCATGGGCAGCTCCTCCTTGACTTACAGGAATATGAACCGTGTGTCCCTGTTTGTCGAAGGCGTAAAGTTGATGGGTGGGGAAGTAAACCTTCAGGGGTTCATTAACACTAAACTGGTGGATGCCTGCTAAGTGCAGCACTAAGGGGAAGCGCTCGTGGTGAACATGCAGGAAGGTTTCAGAACCGCTGATTTCAGCTACATCCACATGGACATCCAGCGCTAGGTCATCGGCTCGTTGTGGTTGCAGGGTGAGGTGTGAAGCACGGACACCAAAATCATAGTCACCTGGCTCTAAGCGCTTTAGCTTGTCATCGCAGGGAAAGTGTAACGTTTGATCGAAAGTGATTTCGGTATCGGTAAGCTGACCGGGAACAATGTTAATTGGCGGCTCGGAGAACATCTCGGCGCTGAAGCGGCCGTTTGGCTCCCGGTAAACCTGTTCGGTAGGGCCATACTGAAGCAATCTGCCTTCATGCAGTACAGCGGTGTTTCCACCCAGCGCCAGCGCCTCATTGGGCTCGGTAGTGGCATACACCGCGATGCAGTTGCGTGCTTTGAAGAGATCACGCAGCTCATCGCGCAGCTCTTCGCGGAGCTTGTAATCCAGGTTGACCAGCGGTTCATCAAACAGAATTAAGTCGGCATCTTTGATCAAGGCCCGCCCCATGGCAGTACGCTGCTGTTGACCGCCGGAAAGCTCTTGCGGGTAGCGGTTAAGCAAGTGTTCGATATGCAGCATTTCAGCAATTTCGCCAACACGCTTATCAATCTCGCTTTTTGGGTGTTTGGCCAGTTTCAGTGGCGACGCAATGTTGTCGTAAACGGTGAGGCTGGGATAGTTGATAAACTGCTGGTACACCATGGAGACGTTGCGCTTGCGCACGGAAACGTTAGTGACGTCCTTGCCATCCATGATGATCTTTCCGCGGGTAGGGGGCTCAAGCCCCGCCATAAGACGCATTAGAGTGGTTTTTCCGGCCAGCGTCCGCCCTAGCAGCACATTGAATGAGCCTGGCTCAAGCGCTAAGTCTATTCCACTGATATGAGGCACACCGTTAACGATGTGATCGATATTTTGCATATGTAAGGACATGCCGATCTCGCTAGCGTCATTGTTATTGGAGCATGCTATTAGAAAGGCGACAAAATAGGTGAGGCCGCTTTCGTTTACGAAAGGCTAGTTGATCATTTGCGAACTTGCAACGCGTTTTTGGGCGATAAGACTAGGCATTTAGGCGTAGAAAGCGAACACAAAAAGCCGACTACTGTCGCGCAGTAGTCGGCTATGCCTATCAGTAACTTACTGAATAATAGTGGTTACTTAACGTTTTCTTCTTCCTGCTGTGGTGCAGGTGTTGTTTTGCCGTTGTGATCGATCAGCGTGGACTTGTTCTTGGCAAATGCGTCGTAGGCAAAATCATCCACGGTGAGCATTTCCAGAACCTCGGCCTCAAAGGTGCGCATGAAGTTGGCATCTTCTTCATTGATCAGACCTTTTTCCAGACCGGCCTCTACACGTGCCTCTGGATGCAGCGCCGTTTGAGGGAGCTCGCCTTTGGCATATGCCTTGTTCAATGTGCGGTAGATCGCTTCGGCGCGGTCATAATCGACCAACAAAGCGTTGTAGCGCGCCAGCGGGTTGCGCTGCTCGCCGTCGTCTGTATCCCAGGTATTTTCCAGCAGCTTCGTGCGCAGGGCGCTGTGTGTAGAAACACGCTTAGCGATATCCCGCGCCAGGTCGTCGTGGGGTTTGTTCCAGCGGCGGCCGGTCGGCATCACCACGGCGTTGAGGGTCTTGCCCAGCGCACGGTTGGGTAGATTATCGAAGATCTCCACAAACGCCTGTTCGGCACGCTGAAGCAGGAAGCGACAGCTGTAATGCAGCAGCGCTTCTTCGCCTTCTACCTTGCTACCCGCCTGCCACTGCTTGAGCACCATAGAGGTCAGATAGAGATTAGAAAGTACATCCCCCAGCCGGGCGGAGATCATTTCGCGTTTCTTCAGCGCTGAGCCCAGGCTTGCCATAGCTGCGTCGGCGCATAGGCCAAAGCCAGCGGAAAGGCGGGCAATGTCCTGAGCATAGATGGTGGCTGGGCCATCAAAGGGAACGCTGGATTTGCCGATGCCAAAGCCGAGGGTAAAGGCGCGCGCGGCGTTACCAAAGATCAAGCCCGCGTGGCCAAAGAAGGCTTTATCGAACGCCTTCATGTCATTGGTGTCTTTTGCAGCCAGCTCTTCAAGCACGTAAGGGTGGCAGCGGATCGCGCCCTGACCAAAGATCATCAGGTTGCGGGTCATGATATTGGCGCCTTCCACGGTAATTGCTACCGGGTTGGCGCTATAGCCGATACCGAGGTAGTTGCGCGGGCCTAGTGTCACCGCCTTGCCACCGTGAACATCCATGGCATCACTAAGCAGCACGCGCTGGAACTCGGTCAATTGACTTTTCAGAATGGCTGAGGGCACTGCAGGCTTTTCGCCGTGATCGATCATGTTGGCGGTTTGATACACAGTGGCCTGGGAGATATAGGCCAGCGCTGCCATGCGGGCAAGGGGCTCTTGCACACCTTCCATTTCGGCCACCGGCACGTTGAACTGGCGACGTACGCGAGTGAAGCCGCCGCTCCAACCCAAGGCGTAGCGTGCGGTACCGGTAGCGCCGGAGGGGAGCGTGATGCAGCGGCCGATCGAGAGACACTCGACCAGCATCCGCCAGCCCTGGCCGATCATGTCCGGGCCACCAATGATGGTGTCCAGCGGTACAAAGACATCTTTGCCGATAATCGGGCCATTCATAAACGGGCTGCCGATAGGATGGTGGCGGCGGCCGATTTCCATGCCAGCGGTATCACGGGGGATCAGTGCCAGCGTAATACCGCGATCTTCTTCATTACCCAGCAGTTTTTCCGGGTCAAATAGACGGAAGGCAAGACCGACGACAGTGGCAATAGGCGCCAGGGTGATCCAGCGTTTTTCGAAGTTAAGGCGCAGACCAAGCACTTCTTCGCCATTAATAGTCTGCTTACATACAACGCCGGTATCGGGCAGTGACGTGGCATCAGAACCTGCACGAGGGCCGGTGAGGCCAAAGCAGGGAATCTCACGGCCATCGGATAAGCGTGGCAGGTAGTGATCTTTCTGCTCTTGAGTACCGTATTTAAGCAACAGCTCGCCAGGCCCCAAGGAGTTAGGTACGCCCACGGTGACCATCAGGGTTTCGTTGGCGGAGAGCTTTTGCAGCACCATGGACTGCGCTTTGGCCGAGAAGCCCAGGCCGCCGTACTCCTTCGGAATGATCATGCCGAAGAAGCCCTCTTTTTTCAGGTAGTCCCAAAGCTGCTGGGGCAGGTCTGCACGCTCTTGGGCGATATCCCAGGCGTTACACATGCCAGCGGCTTTGGCACACTGATTGGCTAAGAAGGCTTTTTCATCGTCGCGCAAGCCTTCGTCTTTAAAGGCGAGCAGCTTTTCCCACTGGGGTTTGCCCGAAAATAGCTCACCGTCCCAAGAGACGCTGCCTGCTTCCAGGGCCGTGCGCTCGGTGGCGGATACTTTGGGCGCCACTTTTTTAAAGGTGGCGAATAGGCGCGGCGTCAGCCATTTGCGACGCAAGGCGGGCAGGCCTGCCACGGCGACAGCGGCGGCGCCAATCAATAGCAGAACGCCGATCACTTCAGCGTCTAACAGCAGGCCGACAAGGCCTAATACGCCAAGCACCACAAGCGCCGCGGGGGCGCCTGCTTCGCGACGCATGACCACGAGCAGGCCACCAATGGCGAGCACGATAAGGAGTAGGGTGAGCATAGTAGTTCTCTCTGTTTCAGGCCTATAACGACAGCCTGCTGTTGTTAATGAGCGCGTTAATCGAACACTTGTTTGAATATTGGCAGATAGGCGCGGTTTTATGCAAGCCTTTAGGTATGTTTACACCCGGATGCCTTGTTAGATATAAAAAAATGCCATGGCGTGAAGCCATGGCATGTTGAGTAGCGAACAGAGGGAATGTTCAGGCGCGTTTGGCAGGCGCGCCGTTGGCGACGTAGTAGTCCACACTCGACCGGGGCAGCGGCTCATTACCCTTGATGCGGTCGGCGATCTTTTCCGCCAGCATGATGGTGGGGGCATTAAGGTTGCCGGTAGGAATCACCGGGAAGAGCGAGGCGTCGACCACGCGCAGACCTTCAATACCATGCACGCGCCCCTGGCCGTCGGTGACCGCCATCTCGCCTTCGCCCATTCGGCAACTGCCGCAGGGGTGATAGGCGGTTTCGGCATGCTCTTTGACGAAGGCGTCGAGTTCGGCGTCGGACTGCACGTCCGGTCCCGGCGCTATTTCACGACCCCGGTACTTCTCAAAGGCTGGCTGGGCGATGATGTCACGGGTGAGGCGGATAGCATCACGGAACTCTTGCCAGTCTTTCTCTTTGGCCATGTAGTTAAACAGGATGCTGGGCGCCGCATGTGGATCTTTTGACGTCAGGCGGATACGGCCGCGACTTTCAGAGCGCATCGAGCCGACGTGGGCCTGGAAACCGTGGGCCTGCACCGCGCTCTTGCCGTTGTAGCTGATGGCGATGGGCAGGAAGTGGTACTGCAGGTTGGGCCACTCCTCTTCATCCCGGCTGCGAATAAAGCCACAGGATTCAAACTGGTTGCTGGCGCCAACGCCGGTACCATTAAACAGCCATTCGGCGCCAATCTTAGGCTGGTTGTACCACTTCAAGGCCGGGTAAAGTGAGATTGGCTCTTTGCACTCGTACTGGATGTACATTTCCAGGTGATCCTGGAGATTTTCACCCACGCCGGGCAGGGCGTGAACCGTCTCGATATTCAGTTCGTTCAGCAGTTCTGGATTGCCAATGCCTGAGCGCTGCAGAATCTGCGGCGAGGCGATAGCGCCACCGCATAGCAACACTTCGCGGCGTACGTAGGCCTGCTGTTTTTCGCCTTTTTGTTCATAGCGAACACCAACGGCGCGTTTACCTTCAAACTCAATCACATCGGTAACGGCATGAGTTTCGATGGTCAGGTTATGGCGCTTCTTGGCAATGTCTAGGTAGCCCCGGGCCGTGGACGCGCGGCGGCCTTTGGGCGTGACGAAACGGTCCATGGGGCCGAAGCCCTCTTGCTGGTAGCCGTTGACGTCTTCAGTCTCTGGGTAGCCTGCCTGTTTACCAGCTTCAATAAAGGTGCGATAGAGCGGGTTGTTAGTGGACTTTGGCGTGGTCACGCTCACCGGTCCATCGCCGCCGTGATAGCTATTGGGCCCAATGTCGCGGGTTTCGCACTTTTTGAAGTAGGGCAGGCAGCTCAGGTAGTCCCAATCTTCAAGTCCGGGCTGTTTGGCCCAGTTGTCGTAATCGAGCGCATTGCCGCGGATATAGCACATGCCATTAATCAGCGAGGAGCCGCCCAGGCCTTTACCGCGGCCACACTCCATGCGGCGGCCGTCCATATAGGGTTCGGGGTCGGTTTCGAAAGCCCAGTTATAGCGCTTACCCTGAAGCGGGAAGGCAAGGGCGGCCGGCATTTGAGTGCGGAAATCGAAGCGGTAGTCCGGCCCACCCGCTTCTAGCAGCAGTACGCTGACGTTGCTGTCTTCGGTGAGGCGAGTCGCGAGTACGTTGCCCGCCGAACCTGCACCGATAATGATGTAATCAAATTCGCGTGGTTGAGACATAGAGTCTCCTTTAGAAATCTTGCTGAGTCGAGGAAGGGAGCCGGTAGGCATAAAAGCGAAGCGTCTTTTTCAGGGCCGGAAAGTGCTCCATGCGATTCCGGCATTCCCGCCATCCTTGGCGGTCAGATGAAAAAAGCCGAGCGCCCATGGATGGGTTCACAGCGTCTTCGTGTTATGCCTACCGGCGGAGCTTAGTGCTGAAAGTTAAAACACTGACTCAAACGGCCCCATCTCGATTTGAACTGACTTGGTCTGGGTATAGTGGTTAAGCGTCTCGATACCATTCTCGCGACCAATACCCGACTCTTTATAGCCGCCTACCGGCATCTCGGAAGGTGACTCACCCCAGGTATTGATCCAGCAGATACCGGCTTCCAACTGATGAATGACGCGGTGGGCGCGATTCAGGCTCTCGCTGAAGACACCTGCGGCTAGGCCATAGTGGGTGTCGTTGGCGCGGCGAATGACTTCCGCTTCGTCATCAAAGGCGAGTACTGACATCACCGGGCCGAAGATCTCTTCGCGCACAATGCGCATTTCGTCGGTACAGTCGGTGAAGATCGTTGGTGCAGCCCAGGCGCCATCGGCAAAGCTGCCAGTGTTCCAATCGTCG
Organism: Halomonas sp. NYA30; assembly: GCF_976980765.1. NCBI lineage: Bacteria > Pseudomonadati > Pseudomonadota > Gammaproteobacteria > Oceanospirillales > Halomonadaceae > Halomonas > Halomonas sp. NYA30. Next base: position 2,064,630 of record NZ_OZ334477.1, read on the forward strand.
CCGCCTACGAGCAGACGAGCACCTTGCTCCTTGCCCAAAGCAATGTACGAAAGTACTTTTTCTTGATGTTCAAAGCTAACCAGCGGGCCAAAGTTGACGCTCGGGTCCATCGGGTCGCCTGCTTTGATGCGCTTGACGCGTTCTACCAGCTTGGCTTCAAAGGCCTCTTTAACGCTGCGCTCAACAAATACCCGCGTGCCGTTGGTGCAGATTTGGCCGCTGGAGTAGAAGTTGGCCATCATGGCGGCGTCTGCGGCGCGGTCAAGGTCGGCATCCGCGAAGACCAGCAGCGGCGATTTGCCACCTAGTTCCATGGTGACGTCTTTTAGCGTCGAGCTAGCGGCGGCGGCCATGACTTTCTTGCCGGTTCCCGCTTCGCCGGTGAACGATACCTTGGCGATTCCGGGGTGCTCAGTGAGCATGGCGCCTACGCGGCCATCGCCCTGTACCACGTTAAAGACACCGTTGGGCAGGCCAGCTTCGGTAAAGATTTCCGCCAGTTTCATCACGGTGAGTGGCGTGACTTCACTGGGCTTGAACACCACCGCGTTGCCTGCGGCCAGTGCCGGGGCGGCTTTCCAGCAGGCGATTTGAATGGGGTAGTTCCAGGCGCCAATCGCACCAATTACGCCGAGCGGCTCGCGGCGGGTATACACGAAAGAAGTGTCGCGTAGGGGAATCTGGCTGCCCTCAATGGCAGGCGCTAAGCCAGCGTAGTACTCCAGCGCATCTGCGCCGGTAACGATATCGACGCTAGCTGTTTCGCTGATCGGTTTGCCGGTATTGCGGGTTTCCAGCTCGGCAAGCTCGTCATTGCGCTCTCTCAATAGCGCAACGGCGCGCAATAGGATGCGCGAGCGCTCCATGCCGGTCATTGCAGCCCATTCCCGCTGGCCCCGCTGAGCAGCTTCTACGGCCGTGTCGACATCCGCTTGGCTGGCTTGACCAATCGTGGCAAGCAGGCTGCCATCAAAAGGGTTGGTGACAGTGAAGGTGTCGCCTGATGAGGCATCTACCTGGCGACCATCAATATAGAGTGGCTGTACGTTTTGAGCGGCCATGTCGGTCTCCATGAATAAGAAAATTAACTGTAAATGTTGGATGCTTTCGTAGTGCATCCATGATGAGCAAAAAGCTGGTCGAGATAGGTGTGCGCAAGGTGGCGGGCTTCTGCCGCGTCAAGACCTTCAGGCGTCAGGGCGCCACGCAGCCATAGGCCATCAATCATGGCCGCCAAGCCGCGGGCCGCGTTACGGGCCTCGGCGTGGGGCATGACGCGTTTAAACTGGTGACATAAGTTGCTGTAAAGGCGGCGGTCATTGACGTTCTGCAAACGCTGCAACATCGGTTTATGCATGCTGCTGGCCCAGAAGGCTAACCAGGTTTTAGCGGCAGGGCCGGTGACCTGGGTGCGATCAAAATTGCCCTCGATAATGGCGCCGATATACGCACGCGGGGAGTCATCTTCCAACGCATGGCGGCGCACTGCCACGGCCTTGGTAAGATCAGTCAGAATTTGCCGCATGGTGGCCTCGAGCAGGCCGTCTTTACCGCCAAAATAGTGGCTGATAATACCCGCTGAAACCCCCGCATGGCGTGCAATACGCATGACGGTGGCTTCTGCCAGACCGACTTCATCAATGGCTGCCATGGTCGCGTTGATCAACTGCTGGCGGCGTATCGGTTCCATTCCCACCTTTGGCACAGCGTTCTCCTAATTCGTTGAATGCCTAACTTGGGTAGATGCTTGAAACCCAGGCGCAGGCATGATTACCTAACCATGATGGCATTTTTTTATTGAACGTTCAATCAATAAAAAGACGCCGACATTTACACTGAATGCGACCACTGCCACCACTGAGTGTTCGCAGCAGACGTTTAAGGGGAACCACGATCATGAGCAGAACTTCTTCACGCTACGCAGGTGCTTTATTGCTGGCAGCAGGCCTACCGGCGGTAGCTTACGCCGACGAGTGCAGCAGCGTGCGCTTTGCAGAAGTGGGCTGGACGGACATCACCGCGACGACAGCGCTAGCCAGTGAAGTACTTGAAGGGCTTGGTTACGAGCCAAGCGTGGATACGGTTTCCGTGCCGATCGCCTACGCAGGCATGCGCAACAATGATTTTGATGTCTTCCTGGGTAACTGGATGCCTTCGATGGCTTCCATCAGCGACCCCTATATCGAGCGTGGCGAGGTTGAGCGCCTGGTGGCTAACCTGGAAGGGGCGAAGTACACCCTCGCAGTGCCCCAGTATGTTTACGATGCTGGCGTGACCTCGGTTAACGATTTAGCGGAGCATGCCGACCAGTTTGATCGCAGCTTGCATGGTATCGAGGCGGGTAACGACGGCAACGAGATGATCGAGCAGATGATCGATGATGACGCTTATGGCCTTGGCGATTGGCAGGTAATCGATTCCAGCGAAGCGGGAATGCTGGCTGAGCTAAGTGCCCGAGTACCCAACGAGCAGTGGATGGTGTTTTTAGGCTGGGAGCCGCACCCCATGAATTCCAACTTCGAGATGGCCTACCTATCTGATGCCGATGACTATTTTGGCCCAGATTTAGGCGGTGCGACGGTGCACACCAATACCCGTGCGGGCTTTGTGGAGGAGTGCCCCAATGTGGGAACGCTATTGCGCAACATGACGTTTACCCTGGAAATGGAAAACCAACTAATGAGCGCGATCATGGATGATGGCGAAGACCCTCGTGATGCCGCGCGTGATTACTTGAAGGCCAATGATGGCGTGCTTGACGAGTGGTTAGACGGCGTGACCACACGCAACGGCGAGCCTGGTGCTGAAGCCGTGCGTACTGCTATTCAATAAGTCAATTTCGATACGCTTTGTTAACTAGCAGGGCAAGCCGGAATCCGGCTTGCCTTTCATCGTTAAGATAGGCATAATCTGCACCCGTTGATGAGGAAAGGCTACGTAGCTCAGCTGGTTAGAGCACATCACTCATAATGATGGGGTCCCCTGTTCAAATCAGGGCGTAGCCACCACATCAGCATTAACACACTTATTTAACAACCGAGTGTGCCGTTATGGTGGCCCCTTAGGTCCTCCCGCAACGCTAAACTGCGAACCCCGCCAGGCCCGGAAGGGAGCAACGGTAGTGGTGGCTGCGTGTGCCGGGATGTGGCTTTTGGGGCCGCCTCCATTTTGGCTTTTCTAGTCTGTTGTGATATGAATTCCAGCCAAAATGCCATATTTTCCGGTTTGTCGTGACATAACCTATCTTTGTAGTAATTCTACGAAATGGGGTGGAGTCATTTATAAACACAAGCTCAGCCACCCCCGTGTCAGAAACTCTATAAATTTGTAGCGCAAAATCCATAACAGTAATAACTGTTGACTCGCTGCTCGAATTTTATGCATCCGCTATTTTCTTCATTCTTTAGTTTTACCTAGCTGCATAAACAAGGGTGCTTTGTCCCTGGATTAAATATTAAGTTTGCTAAACCAATAAATATAAAATTATTAAGGTTCCAACTCCTGCAGCTCCTAATGCGTCGAGCGTATCGAACAAATCATTTTCAACCATTTTCAATTCACTGAGAGAAAAATAGCGACCGAGTAACTGTGATATACCATTTGACGTTACACTTAATATGGCGATGGTGATCTCGATGTTTTCTATTCCCGTTAACCACAGCAGAGTCGCTAGTAAAGTAACTAAAACAACGCTGGCTCTAAAGGAAAGCCATTTAGCAGAATGAATAGAGGCGTTGACACCGCCTACCAAGCCCTCCGAGGTTGCCATTTTTTTGGGTAGAAGCCGTCTCCAAAAACCTTGGCTGGAGCCCAATAAATGCGATAAAACCATGTGCATACACCAGAATAGTTGAGCAGAGTGGAAAGCAGCTTGCCATGGAATACTTAACGATCACTTAAGCATTCATTAATTGGCGAGGCTCCGGCACGTTTGGCTAATATCTTTTGCCTGCTGGTAAACGTCCGTTGCTACGTCAAGCAAACCCAACACGCTGTGAAATAAGTTATCGTGCGAGGCGGCTTGATCAGAGACTTGGCGTAAGCAGTCCGTATCAAGCCCTTGCTGCTGTGAAAATGAGTTGGACAGCCACCACACCATAGGCACATGCGTCTGTTCGTCGGGGGCAATAGCGTAGGGAATGCCGTGCAGATAAAGCCCTTTTTCGCCAAGTGATTCACCATGATCCGAGAGATAGATCATCGCCGTTGCGTATTCATCCTGATGCTTTAACGTCTCAATCACCTGATCCAATACGGTGTCGGTATATAGAATGGCGTTGTCGTAGCTATTGGTAATGGCCTCTCTTGAGCACGTGGCTAAATCAGCGCTGTTGCAGGTGGGCACAAAACGCTCATAAGCAGGAGGGTAGCGTTGGTAATAGCTGGGTCCATGGTTGCCTAGCTGATGCAGCACGACCACCTGATCTGCTGAGGTACCGCTAATTTGCGTGGTTAATGCTTGAACCAGTGCTTCATCAAAGCAACGTCCATCTTGACATAAAGACGCATACTCCTCTGGCGAGAGCGCTTTTGTTGTCACTCCGTCGCAGACACCTTTACAGCCTGACTGGTTATCAAGCCAGGTGACCTCTAACCCGGCGTGAGCTAATACGTCCAGCAAGGATTCATGTTGCTGAGCATACGATTTAGCGTAATCGGCACGCCCTGGTAATGAAAACATGCAGGGTAATGAGACTGCTGTGCTTGTACCGCATGAGAAAACATCTGAAAAATTGATAACGTCAGGCTGCAGGGCAAGTTTAGGTGTGGTTTGGCGTTCATAACCATTTAACCCCCAATTCGCCGCCCGTACCGTTTCGCCCACCACGATGACGAGAAGTGTGGGTTTGTCACCCGCTTGTGAGCTGATACTGGCGTCCTCACCCACTGGGGAACGCACCGTATTCGCGGAAGCGTGTTGGCTGGAAAGCGCCTGCGCCATCGAAACAATATAATTACCTGGGGTCACCAAGTAGCGAAGCTCTTTATTGTTGCGCATGAGTGACGACACTTCTTGATAAGATAAAAAGAGCGCTAACAGCAATATAACAGCGCTAGCAAGGCAATAAGCCGAGCGACGCAACATTGCCTTCTTCCAGGTTGAAGGTGTGATGTTAACGCGCCAAATCATGACGGTAGGCAAGCCAAAAAAGATTGCCAAATGAATCAGTAAACCAGCGGTGAGAAGTTCCTGTGCTTCGTTAGTGTCCGTTTGAAGCACATTGTCTAGCATGGAGGTGTCAAAATAGGTGCCGTAGTAACTGGTAAAGTAACTGACAAAGGCGGCAATCAGAAACAGCAAGGTTAATAAAGGTTTTACCAGCGTTCGAAAAGCAAGGCTCACGAAGATCAAATAGTTAAGGCAGGTCATCACCAAAAACATATTGGCAAAGGTTAGCCACGTCTGGACGGCAAGAGGGTCATAGCCAGCAAAGGCTTGTTGCCAAAAAGGGACATTGTAAAAAACACTGAATATGACAACACCCCATAAGACAAGCTGCTCCGTACTTAATGTGGGGCGATAATGCCAAGCGGTGCCTACAATTTTTGAAGGCAATGACAGCAAAGGGGGCATTGAAAGGCTCTCTATATGAAAAGATTAATGAACGCTGGGGGGTAATAAGAATCTTGAAAGGACAAAGCTTACGGTCCAACAAATCATGACGGTCCAGAGGTCATGGGAGAGAAAGTGCGCCCCGCGGAACTGTTGAGTGATCCCAAACGTAAGGCCAAGCCCTAAGCCCAGTGCAAGCCCTGCCCATCGCCAGTGGGGCCGTATGGCGGCAAAAAAGAAGTAGAGGGCTATCCAGGTATACCCTGCGCTGGCATGCCCGGCGGGAAAGCAGGCGGACGCTGGCATTGAGGAAGGCCGTATGCTGAGCAAGCCAATAAAGTCGCGTGCCCCACCATAGCGAACTAAATCCCAAGGGCATTCCATGCTCACTAGGTGTTTAATCGTTGCTACAAGTAGCGCTGAAAGAAGCGTTGCGGAAAAAAGATATAAAAGCGGCGTGCGATACGCTTTAAGACGAGTAACCACGGTGCTTAGTATTAATAGGAGGAGTGTGGCTAAACCCATCGCCAAGCTTAGCCATTTACCGCCTTTGTGAAGAATATCTTGGGTAATTAAGGTGTTTTTCCATGCCCAAGCATTACCCTGAAGGCGATATATAAAGTCCGTTATCGTAAAATCTATGTTTAGAGTGCTGAAGGCTGACATGGCGATTATAAATAAAAGCCAGGCGGATGCTACGGGTTTGAAAGAATTTAGTAGAGCAGCACGCATAGCCACACACCCATCATCATAAAAATGGTCATCATGACGGCGGCAGCCCCCATGTCTTTAGCACGCCCGCTAAGTTCGTTATGTTCTAGTCCAATACGGTCAATGGTGCTTTCGATGGCGGAGTTAATGAGCTCCACTATCACTACAAGGGTGAGTGAAGAAAACAGCAATGCTTTTTCCACTGAAGTGGCATTAACAAAAAATAAAAAAGGGTAGAGGACGAGGCATAGCATCACCTCTTGTCTAAAGGCAGACTCATTTATCCAGCAAGCTTTTAAACCCGATACTGCATTCATAGAAGCGCGGAAGATGCGTTTGAAACCCGTGCCATTGGGTTTTGACGTCGTTGAAATAGGCAAGACAGTACTCTCGATAACGTAACAGTAGGGTCACTATAAAGTGCAAAACTTAACGAACAGTTATGCGCTTTAATTCAGTGGCTAGAATGCAAAGGGGCAGCGCTGGGTGGTGGTGTTACCCACTGTGTTGGTTGATTTGTTGCCGAGGCCGATTGAACGGGATCCGTTGCGTTTTGTCCGTTAAGATTAGTGCGTATGGCTTCTATTACCGTGCTGATTTCTGGGTGCCACAGAATAGTGTCATAGGCTTCTCGTGGTACGAAAGCGAGTGATTTTTTTTGGCGTACCAGGGAAATGGTGGCGACATCGAGTGCTGCCGCTAAGTGCATAGGCCCAGAGTCTGGCGTCACGAGTAACCGCGCACGTTCCAAAACCGCGGCAAAGTGGCGGATAGGAAGCGGTGAGCATAAGCTGCCATAAAGTGATGACTTCAAACGCTTCTCAATAGGTGCTAGAAGCCTAAACTCCTCCGGTCCAAGAAATACAATATAGCGTATTTTACGGGCTTCCATGGCATCGATAAGCATTAACCAAAATTCCAACGGCCAACGCTTGTTTTGATGCCCGCCTACGAAGATCGCAATAAAATTTGTATCTGGTGGTTGTTCGCTATGAAGGCTGGCTAGCTGTTGTATTTTCGTTATTGCCTGATAGCGTTCCTGCTCTGTTATCTGGAGCAATGGCCGGTTACGGCAAGCAACACCGAGCGGACGTGTTAAGTTAACGATGGCATCGTAGGCATGTGATGACGTACCTTCCGCCTCAATGCTGTACCAGCGCTGGTGACCTTTACCTGAACCCATGGTGTACCGTGCCCCTATTAACCGGGTCACTATAAAACCGCTCGTTGATCCTCCACTCACTTGTACCGCCAGGTCATAGCGTTGTGCTCGTAGACGTCGTAATAATGTCACACACTGCCAAGGTCGAAGAATGGCGCTTCTCGACAGTAAAAAGAAATAATCAACAGGTCGTTGTTGCAACAGTGGCCATGTTTTATCAGTCGCTAAATAGTCTATGCGCGCGGAAGGAAAACGTTCACGAAAAGCATCGATGACAGGGGTACTAATTAGCGCGTTGCCTAGACGAAAATTGGGGCGAATAATGAGAATTTTTTCTACGCCCACAAGGCTGTCAATGGTTTCTGGTGTAGGTGCTTTGAGGATATACCGTATGCCTCCCAGTAAATATTGCTTCATTCTTTTTTCTAAAAAACGGGCCATTATTTTTAAATAATAGTTTGTTCTAATAAGTGTTAGTAATTGCATGTTATGGCGCTCTCTCAATTAATAAAAAATAGCCTGCCCACGGTTGCGACAGGGCATAATCAAAATAACTGTCACTGAAGGCACTGCTTGGGCTTTGCCCATGGCGAAAGAGGCAGCATGAGCCTAAATAACTTAAAGAAGAGTTAAACTGCGTAAGAAGTTCGAAAAGATAGGGTGGTTGGCTTACTGGTTGCATTCAGATGAGGTTGCTTTTTGAGAAGTAAGTTACCCTATTTAAGAAAAGCTTAAGTTTTGGTAGCCAAGATAGCGGCTTGTCGATTGAGGGAATCAGCATGCGTGCACTACTAATAGAAGATGATCCCTTGCTTGGGGATGGCATCAAGACGGCGCTGGAGCGCGAGGGCTACGCGGTTGATTGGTTTATGCTTGGCCGCGAGGCAATCAGCGCTATCGGCAGCGAGACCTTTAGTGTGATTATTTTGGATCTTGGGCTGCCCGATATGGACGGTATGCAAGTACTGCATTTACTCCGACAGCAATCTACTCTGCCTATTCTTATTTTGACGGCCCGTGATGCGATGGAAGACCGTATTGGGGGTTTAGATGCGGGGGCGGATGATTATGTGCTCAAGCCTTTCAATTTGCAGGAGCTCCTCGCCCGTTTGCGTGTCGTAATGCGGCGCGCTGAGGGGCGGGCCTCGCAAATATTGACGCTGGGTGCACTGAGTATTGATGAGGCTCTCCATGCGGTGAGTTGGCGGGGCAAAGACGTAAAGTTGGGCCGACGCGAGTATGCCTTATTGCTAGAGCTAGCTAGGCACCCTGACAGGGTGCTATCTCGCCCTCGTTTAGAAAATTTGCTTTACGGCTGGGGCGAAGAGGTAGAGTCCAACACGGTGGAAGTTCACATTCATCATCTGCGAAAAAAGCTTGAAAAACATCTAATTATTAACGTGCGGGGGATTGGCTACCGACTGGATAGCCAGGCGCAATGAGATCGATACGGCGTTATCTGCTTCGCACGCTAGCCATTACCATGGTGGTCGCTGGGGGCGTTGCGGTTACCGCGGCTTACTTAATTACGGATCACGAGCTAGAAGAAATTCTCGATACACAACTCAGTCTGCATAGCCGGATTGTGGCTGGCCAACTCGATCCAAACGCTACCATCGACGACTATGCTCGCCTTGCTGCGCGCATGGGCCTTCCCGCGCATCCAACCCAGCTATATCGTGACGGTATCGCCGTGCCCGTGAGCAGCTCTGAATCAGGTCCCAAGCTTTACCACGAGGAAGAGCTTAAATTAGTACTGGGTTTTTGGAATGCCGATGGCTCACCCAGGCTGTTAGGGGGCAAATGGAATGATGCAGGGCCTTTCCCCGCGCCTTTAGAGGAGGGTTTTCGCTGGGAAAGCTACGATGGTCACCGCTGGCGGGTTTTCAGCATGTTCGATGTTGCCAGCGATACCTGGATCAGCATGGGACTACGGGGTTCGTTTCATGATGAAGTGGTGGAGCGCATCACCTGGAACAATTTATTGCCGATGCTCTTGTTGCTGCCACTCCTTCTTTGGCTGATGAGTAGAGTTATCCGGCGGGGTGTTGCACCCATCCAAGCACTTTCCAGCCAGGTACAAGGTCGCTCCGCCCACGACCTGCGTCAAATCAATAATCCGGTTCCTCAAGAGCTTAATGGATTACGCCAATCACTAAACGACTTTATCGCCCGGTTGAAAGCCACGTTAGAGCGCGAGCGGCGCTTCACTGCAGATGCGGCCCATGAATTACGCACGCCCTTGGCAGCGCTGAGAATCCACTTAGATAATGCGCAGGCAGGGGGAGAGCAATCATTACAAAAGGCTTATGTCGGGGTTGAGCGGCTTCAACGGGTGGTAGAACAGCTGCTCATTTTGGCTCGTTTGGATCAAGTTGCCACAACCTCACCGGCCACTATTGACCTCTATCCGATTATTGCTGAATTGATAGCCGAGCTGTGGCCACTCGCTGATGAGCGAGATCAGCACTTGAGGCTAACAGGCTTAACCCGGTTGGAGGTTCGCGCCGACGAAGTCGAGGTGGGAATGCTCTTTCGTAACCTACTGGATAATGCCTTGCGCTATACGCCGGAAGGCGGTCAAGTGGAGGTAGAGTTAGCGCTTTGGGAGGGGTTGCCTCAACTCACGGTGAGTGACACTGGCCCCGGCCTCCCCGAGGCACTGTTGGATAAAGTCACTGAGCGCTTTCGGCGCGCGTCTGGCCAGGGTACCACCGGCAGCGGGTTGGGTTTATCGATTGTCTCGGAGTTGGCTCAGCGCCAGAACGCACGCCTTACGCTTAGTAATCGTACGCCCAATGGCCTGGCGGTCAGTGTGGTGTGGGAGCAAAACCAACATCAGGATCGCTGATTAGCTTACAGTGCTTTTCTTTGGAACAAGTGATTGAATCTAAATGCATTTCAACCGTTATATGCACCAGAGAATCGCACTGTTGCTACAAGCGCTGGCTAAAAATATGCCCTGAAGGCTGTTGCCACACAGCTATCTGCCACTCTCCCTCTGAAAAGAAAGGGGAAATCAATCACGAGGTGAGGCCATGCAACATACAGAGCACCATCGATCTAACCGTTCAGGTTGGCTGCGCGCAGCCGTCATGGGCGCGAATGATGGCCTTGTCTCGACTAGCAGCCTGATACTCGGCGTGGCAGCAGCGAGCACCGCGCATAGCGACATTATGTTGGCCGGTATTGCGGGGCTAGTGGCCGGGGCTATGTCGATGGCCGCCGGTGAATACGTCTCCGTTAGCTCACAGTCTGACACCGAACATGCGGATCTTGCGCTTGAGCGCCAAGCGTTGATAGAACATTTTGATGCTGAACTGGAAGAGCTGGCAGCGATTTATGAAGCGCGTGGGTTAACACCGGCGCTAGCCACGCAAGTCGCTGAACAGCTGATGGCAAGCGATGCGCTAGGCGCTCACGCCAGAGATGAGATTGGCATCACCGAGACAAGCCAAGCGCGCCCACTCCAGGCGGCCTTTTCATCGGCTGTGACCTTCACGGCTGGCGCCATGTGGCCGTTGCTAATCGCCTGGTGGGCGCCGCCGCCATTGCTTATTCTTCTGGTGGCGCTCTTCTCGATACTGTTTTTAGCCTTTCTAGGGGCGGCGGCTGCCCGTGTGGGTGGCGCGCCGATACTCAAAGCCTCGGTGCGCGTAATGTTCTGGGGCGCATTGGCGATGACCTTGACCTTCGGCATAGGCCGCTTGTTCGGTGTCGTGGCATAAATAAGGGATAGTGCAGCCATTGCTCTGTGTCAAACAGGTCTGAAAAGGCCACTCGTGCAAAATTAAGGAGTGGCCATTATCATTGCATTGTCTTAACAACATCTTAATTAAGACTGAACATCATGAGCCTTAGTGTTGGGGGTAGAGGTAGGGCGGCGGCGATAGCCATGCAACATGCTAGCGATCAAATTATCGCCTTGCTTGAGGCTTTCTACCACAGCACCCAATACATGCAGTGGTACTAGAAAAAGAATCGCGTTGGCCATGAATTCGTGGGTTTCTTCAACCCAGCCAACCCCCCAGAAACGATCCGTTTCTTCCATCATGTAGCCAGTAAGTCCCAGACCGAGGATTAGCCCAAGCAGCACCAGCATCATGATAGCGCCCAGCGGTGTATGGGTAATGCCGGTTTGCTCTATCTTGCTGTCGCGACCGCGCAGCACACATTGAAGTCGGCTCACGGTAGGCCAAAAGCTCCGCCAGCGTGCACTCCAGGGACCGATAAATCCCCAAAGGATGCGTACGACGATTAATGCCACCAAGGCATAACCGACCCATTGGTGTATATCGCCCCCTTCTTCGGTTAGCCATAAGTTGACGGCTACGCCAGCAACCAAAGCCCAATGTACCAACCTGACCAACGGGTCCCAAACACGGATACGGGTATTATCGGCCATGGTAACCTCCTGATCAGTCTTCGACTTCCTGCTTCACGATGCTGGCATCTACTGGGTTGAAATAGATCTCTACCCGGCGCTCCTGCTCGTCCCAGCCGTATATCTCGTAGCAGTTTCCCTCGGTGACCTTAAATTCTTTGATTTTGTAACCCATCTCGCTGATACGTTCTTCCATATCAGCTTGGCTGATCCATTCGTCACTGGGGGCATCAGTACAATGAGTCTCGGCCAGCGCAGCCGTGCTAGCCGTCAGTAACAACGCCGATGTTATAATCTTAGTGATGTGAGTTCGCATAAGTAATACCTCTTTTCGATGATGGGTGGCTGTGCAAGACATATTTGTCGATTGGCACAAGGATCATCCTAAATGAGGTAACTTATGGCAGGCTTAAAAAAAGGTAAGCAGCAAAAAAACTGATTATTGAGAACGTTTCTCTGGCGCCTGATGGGCAGATAAGTGAATAGCTGGGTTCGCTTTCAATTTCTTCGCAGGTTGCGGTTACCCCAGGCGATTAGGCCAACGACAGATCGCGCTGGCTAGCCATCGGTTTTATCACCTGGATTGCCAATTTACCGGGGCGGGGGAGTCGATGGTACTGTAAGGCGCTTTCGCGCAAATCGTCTGCCATGTGATTTACCTCGCTCGCTTTCGCTCACGGCGATAACGGTGACCACATCGCCGATCTTGTTTTTGTTTTGTATTGCTAATCGCCTAGCCACAATTCCATTTCTACAAGCCTTCCTAATTTTTAAATTAGTGGTCTCCGTTGTTTTGTCAATTTTTGTAATCTCAGCGACTAGTAGTTGGCGCTGTACACTTCAGGTGGGATCTACTTAGACGTCGTGTGAAATCTTTCAGTGGCAGCCCCGCTTATGAGGGTATTGAATCCCCTCGTGGGCTGCGTGCGTTATCGGTAGCGGGGATGATGTTGCGAGCTTTAGAAAATTGCGTCGACTCAGTTGCAGCATTATTTGGCATTCCAGCGTTATCATCGGCAGGATACCGATGTCTCGACGTCACCCCATTTTCAGTAGCAGCCGAGTTTAGAGTCAGAAGTAACTTTATCGTGTTTTAACATCAGTTGCTCGGCATAGGCTGAAGGTGTCAGTCCGCCAAGACTCTTCTTCGGTCTTTCCTCGTTGTACTCCCGCCGCCATGCTTCGATGACAACCTTGGCGTGATGAAGACTGGTGAACCAATGCTCATTCAGACATTCATCTCGAAAACGCCCATTGAACGATTAGATGTAGGCGTTTTGATTGGGTTTTCCAGGTTCAATTAAAAACAGGGCAATGCCATGTAGATGAGCCCATAACAGCATGGCACGCCCACAAAATTCCTTTCCATTATCCGTACGAATGGCGCTAGGTAGGCCACGTTGTAAAGCCAGTTGATCTAGAATCCGTGTTAACAACAGTCCCCCGATGGCACGTTCAGGCACGATAGCCACGGCTTCATGGGTAGCATCGTCGACAATGGTGAGGTTCTTTAACACTCGCCCGTCGGCCGTACGGTCAAACACAAAATCCATTGACCAGACCTGGTTGGCGGCACAAGGACGGCCAAGGGGCTTTCGCTCAGACGCAGGAACCTTCTTGCGCTTGCGGCGTTTTATCTGCAATCGAGCCGCCGCGTAGAGGCGTTCGACGCGCTTATGATTGACCCGTTCAGAGTGACCTCCATCTCCAGTAGCGACTCCTCGAGCAGCTTTTTCAAGCGTCCATTTTCGGCTTCGAGTTCTTTGAGTCGTTTGGTATCGGATACGCTCATGCCGCCAAACTTGCTGCGCCATAGATAGTAATTAGCTGCTGAGAAACCGTGCCGACGGCATAGCTCCTTGATGGGCAGTCCTGCTTCTGCTTCGCCTAGAAAACCAATGATCTGTTTGAATCGCCCCGGATATTCTAGACACCCGTTAGGCTCTTAAAGTAACGCCTTTCATACTCAACCGGTGACAAGTTATCACTTGTGCTGTGTCGGCGCTTTGGGTTGTTGAATCGCCCCGGATATTCTAGACACCCGTTAGGCTCTTAAAGTAACGCCTTTCATACTCAACCGGTGACAAGTTATCACTTGTGCTGTGTCGGCGCTTTGGGTTGTAAAACATTTCAATGTAATTGAAAACGTCACGTCTAGCCGCTTCGCGTGTTGAATAAATCTGTCGCTTGATTCGCTCTCGCTTGAGAAGTTGAAAGAAGCTTTCAGCAACGGCGTTGTCATGACAGTTACCACGTCGGCTCATGCTGCCTACCAAGTGATTTGCTTTCAGAAAGCTTTGCCAGTCTCCACTGCTAAACTGGCTTCCTTGATCCGAATGCACCATCACCGTTACTTGTGGCTTGCGTCGCCAGACGGCTGATAACAAAGCATCCAATACCAACTCCGTAGTCATGCGAGACTTCATCGACCAGCCAACCACTTGACGGGAAAACAGGTCGATAACTACTGATAAGTAAAGCCAGCCTTCGTAAGTGCGGATGTACGTGATGTCCGTCACCCAAGCAATATTTGGCGCTGTTACTTCAAACTGACGGTCTAAATGGTTAGGGGATACAACAGCCGGTTTTCCACCACCATAGCCGCCAGGGCGTCGTCGATAGCCCGTCTGAGAGCGTAAACCTTCCCTATTCATAAGACGCGCCACACGGTGCTTCCCGCAAGCTTCGCCAGCTTCACGCAAGTCCTGGTAGACTTTGCGATAGCCATATACACCGCCGCTTTCAAGCCAAGAGTGCTTGATCAATCCCAGCAGGCGCTCATCTTCCCGTGCTCGATTAGAGAGCGCTTTTTTACACCATGCGTAGTAACCGCTGGGGTGCACTGCCATCACCTGACACAAGCGACGTACCGAATATTGGCTCGCATGATTTTGAATAAACGCGTACCTCAGTCGGACTCCCTGGCGAAGTACGCGGTGGCCTTTTTTAATATGTCTCGCTCTTCTGATACGCGTTTGAGCTCGGCCTTCAAACGACGGTTTTCAGCTTGGAGATCATCATCCTCTTGCCGTTGTTCTACCGGCTTATCGTAGCGCTTAATCCAGTTGTATAGGCTGTGACCTGACACGCCTAGCCGCTCAGCGACCTCGGCCACGCGATGGCCGCGCTCTACCACCTGTTTGACGGCTTCGATTTTGAATTCTTCAGTGTAGCGGGGATGGCTCATGGTTCCTCCTAGATACCTTTAGTATAAGGCCTGGAGGTGTCTACGAAACCTGGGGCGATTCACAGTTCGACGCCGAATTGAAAATATACTGGCTGTTGGTCTAAGCGACAGGCTTTTCTTGTAATAAGAAGTATTAACAAGCGTTGGCGCGGAAGCAACATGGGTTCTCATCATCTGTAGAGGCGTTTTCGTACGTACCTTTTTCAGCTGTGGGAATGGAACAACACTAGTTAAGCAAAAGGAGTAAAATTATGAAAATGTTAAATGTGGCATTAATAATTACATTAATGCTTATCTCAGGTGTAGCACTCGCTGAGAAGGGATCGGGTCAGAAAAACATGATTGTTAAATATGAACCGGTGACTACGCAGCTAGACAGCGGCCCACGGGCTGATATTACATTCCGTGAGGGAACCAGAAGTCCTTAGACGAAGCTATCTCTAGCTGATGTAGCAAGTATTACCGGGTAGGCATAGCATCCTTCGGTCTGCCCGGTAATTTATAAGGTTTTATTTAAGAAGGTTTCATTAAAGTCAGCCGTTAATGAGGCAAAAATTCATACTTATGGTGTGCCGTTAATGACAAGCTGTAGGTAATAAAATATTTGGTGAAAAGCCAGTTATTGAACTTCCCTCTTAAATAATCGCCTATAATCTTGATAACGTTTCTTTTTTGACATGTAACTTTTCATTCAAAAGCGATGGAAGTCGCTCGCTCCTCGGGTAAGAAAGTCATACCCCTGTGCCGCTATACCCTTTTGCCAAGGGATAGTTTGCACACCATTCAGAGTGGCAGGCTCTATTATTGTAAGGTGCGTGCCACATTTTCCTGCCTCTCACGTCTGGAGCCAACCCTATGAGCTGGATGCCTGATATAGAGCCTAAATGTCCTTCCGCAGGTAGTCTGAACGACATAGAGACACTGATTATTCCCCGAGCACGAGACCTGGGTGGTTTCGAGGTTCGCCGTGCGCTTCCCGCTCCAAAACGTCAGATGGTGGGTCCGTTCATTTTTTTCGATCAGATGGGGCCTGCTGAGTTTCTTAAAGACGAGGGTATTGATGTTCGCCCACATCCTCACATTGGGCTTGCCACGGTTACTTATCTGTACCAGGGGGAGTTCCAGCACCGCGACAGTCTAGGCACTAATCAAATAATCCGTCCTGGTGCTGTTAATTGGATGGTGGCGGGTAATGGGGTCACCCATTCGGAGCGCACCAGTTCTCTCACTCGTCAGAACAAACATTCTATGTTGGGGATACAGACCTGGGTGGCGCTTCCCGAAGCTTATGAAGATAAGCCTGCAAGCTTTGAGCACCACAGCGAGGAGGCGCTGCCAATGCTGAAAGGTGAAGGCAAAGAAGTGCGCTTGATTCTAGGCACGGCTTGGGGAGAGCGGGCACCGGTACAAACCTTCTCTGAAATGTTCTATGCGGATGCCGTGCTGCAGCCAGGAGCAAAGATCCCATTGCCGGATGACCATGAGGATCGTGGTATTTATGTCATGTCCGGTAGTGTCATTATTGCAGGGGAAACATTCGACGCTGGCCGCATGATGGTATTCCGACCAGGCGATCCGATAACGGTGGTGGCGGGCGAAACAGGCACTAGGTTGATGCTACTGGGCGGTGAAACGCTAAATGGCCCCCGCTATATATCTTGGAACTTCGTCGCTTCTTCGCAGGAAAAGCTGGAGGCCGCCAAGCAGGCTTGGGTTGAAGCGGATTTTGAAAATGGTCGCTTTCGCCTTCCTCCAGGAGATGATGCTGAGTATATCCCTTTTCCTGGTCAGCTCGGTAAATGACGTTTTACAAAAATCTAACTGCCTGAGGTAGTTAGATTACTTCTACAAGTGAAATAATAATGATTAGCTGGCCATTAGGCTAAACCGCGGCCGCTGTTTAAGTCACAAGGAATACATAACTCACGACGGCTTCTTTAAGAGGAAATTGCTAGCCGATGGCAGAGAACCTCCTACTTAGGAGAGTCTGAATGCAACCATAGCACAGCATTAAACTGCAAGCTTATCTGATCAAGTATTGTTATCAGGAATGCAAGATATCTTGAGAAATTCTTGATCTGCGTCACCACGTTTAAATTTTCCAGTTTCATACTGATTGCAAAGGCTAATGCTGGCACTAGCCGTTATACGTTCTTTTCCTTTTGAATGACTAGTTAGTCTAGCCCGGATTTCTCACAGGGTATAAAAGAAAGCGGCTGAAAGTGCTATGATTTCAAGAACCTAACCAATCCATCAAGCACCAACAGCCGCTTCCAAAATGGTACCTGAAAAGCTGACCTTCTCGCCACTCTCACGCCGCCAAATTGAAGCCGACTTCTCCGGGGGCCACATTACGTCGGACGCCGGATTACTCCTGCTTCGTGAAGTCGATAAACAGCATCGCCTGACACGCCGCTTGGCCGCCGTGCTTCATGATCCCCGCGCACCGGAACAGGTTCGTCATAAGCTCGACACTTTGGTTCGTCAGCGGGTGTTCGGTGTCGCCGCTGGCTATGAAGATTTCAACGACCATGAGGCCCTGCGCTATGATCAGGCCCTTCAGACAGCGCTCGGTGAAGAGGATACGCTGGCAGGCAAGTCGACGCTGTGCCGGGTGGAGCAGAACGCCGATCGGCAAGCAATAGTGAAGGCCCATGAGTTGCTGTGGCATCACTTCATTGAACAGCATGACGAACCACCAAAGGAGATCGTGCTGGACTTTGATGGCACCGACATCCCCGTGCATGGCGAGCAACCCGGCAAGTTCTTTAACCGTTATTACGATCACCACTGCTACTTCCCACTGTATGTCTTCTGTGGGCGCCACTTACTGGTGAGCTATCTGCGCACCAGTGACCGCAGCGACAGCCGCCATAGCTGGGCGATCCTCGCCTTACTGGTACGCTTTATCCGTCAATACTGGCCCGATACGCGCATCGTGTTACGAGGTGATAGCCACTTTTGTCGTCCCCGGATGCTGAACTGGTGTGATCGGCATCACGTCGACTACATCGTGGGAATCGCCAAGAACAGCCGGCTGCTCAAGGAAGTGGACGTGCCCATGATGCTGGTGCGCAAGACCCAATGGCAGGTGGGAGGGAAAGTAGCGGGGACGTTCCGCTTCCAGTATCAAGCCCACTCCTGGAAATACTCACGCTGGGTGGTGGCCCGCCTAGAAGAAGGCGAGTTAGGCTCTAATCCCCGGTTTATCATCAGTTCCCGTTACGATGATGGCTTCAAGCTTTACTACGAGCAGTACTGTGCCCGGGGTGACATGGAGAACCGGATCAAGGATCAACAACTGAGCCTGTTTGCTGACCGGACCTCCAGCACGCACTGGTGGGCCAATCAGTGGCGGCTGATCTTGTCGGGCTTCGCTTATACGCTGTTCGAGCGGTTACGGACTTATCTGAAGCACACGCCCTTCGCGCGCATGAGTCCGAGCAACCTGAGGCTCAAGCTCATCAAAGTAGGCGCGGTCATCATCCGCAATACGCGTCGAATCCGAGTACTCATGAGTGACAGCTACCCCTATAAAACGGCGCTATCCGATCTCGTCAGGCGGTTGGTTCCTAACTGACTGCTCGGGCGCCCCCGGCCCGAAGCAATGGGGGAAAGGGGGAAGTGTGTCTGAACGCCGGAAAGTGGTTAAAAAGTAGCCGATGTAAGTCGAGCCAGTAGGTGTTTAGCGGTGTTACAGCCTGAGTGCGGTACTGGCTGAGGTACTATGAGAAATCCAGGTTAGAGGTCTTTACCGATGGTTAGCGCAACAGCACTTCACTCCTTACCTCAGGATCAACTGGCCTTAGCTTACTCGCAAGAAACACGCGAGCTGTATCGCTATCGTGGCCTGACCCTTTGCTTTTTGCCCTTTGACCTTCCCGTTAGCCGTTTGATGAGTGCCATTGGCATGGAGTGCGAACATAGACTTTTTAGTTTACAGGAAGTGGCTAAGCAGATGGAGTTAGTTCTACCTTCAACTATTAGCCAGCAAAGAAAAGCATCCTTTTTAACTAAAAATAGCAGACATTTTTTTGTGGTGGATGAACATATGGGCAGGCAGGTTCTGCTCGATGCTGAAGAAGCTGCTGAAGCGACGTATACACTTTTTAGCAGACTATCGGAAACCAACGCCACTCCTGAATTGCAGCACCTGTTATCTACCTTCGTAACGCAAAAATACAGTGAGTACCGCGTCGTAAAAGAGTGTCGTGAGCAATGGAAAATCGCTCTTTACGCGCTAGGTTGTGCTTCCTAAGCTGTTCTTCATAAAAGAGATATAGCTTTTTACTTGTCACTACACTCATGGTAGGAGGGCATGTTTATGAGTATGCCAATGTGGAAAAATCCTGGCTTTCTGGGTCATTTTGGTGATGATGCCGACTCCATGATGCAGTTTCTATGGGATTTTTTTCCTGCTCCAATGATGATGGTCCGTTGCGAAGGGCCGGGTGATTTCGTCGTTGAGGCAGTTAATCCCTTTCAGCAAGCTACGTTAAGCGACCAAAAAATATACCTGGGTAAAGATCTATCCCATATGTTTCCTGCATCGCTATGCAATGAGTTGACTGCAAATTGTGCTCACTGTGTAGCAGACGGGGTGTCGGTACGTTACGAAATGCCGGGAAAGTACATTGATGAGGAGTGTCATCAGGGCGATTGCCAGCTCCTACTCAAACCGATTAGTGGCCAACCAGGCGTAATTACGCATTTGCTCTGCATCGTCCATAACTCAAGTACCTGTAGCGGTTCGAAGGTGGCCCATTATTCCGAACTAGAAATAGAACGTCGGGTGTTGGAGCGCACCGATGAACTGACGACCATTAATCGCCAATTAAGTTACTTAGCGACTCATGATTGGCTCACTGAAGCGTTTAACCGTCGCCATCTCCTTGAGTTGGCGACGACTGAATTCAAGCGAGTTTGTCGTTATGGTTTATCACTTGGCCTGTTAATGCTGGATATCGATCACTTTAAGTCGATCAACGATGAAAAGGGCCACGCCGCAGGAGATCAGGCGTTGCAAACAGTGGCTCGCGCAATACGTGCGACGGTCCGCAACTGTGATTTGGTCGGACGCTATGGTGGTGATGAGTTCATCATCGTATTGCCCGAAACCGATCTGCAGGGAGCCCGCGCAATTGCCGAGCGGCTGAGCAGCACACTACAGAGAGCTAATCTGTCTGCCAGCATTGGCATCGCCACGCTTGAGCGCAATGACCAAACGATTGATGAGGTGATCAATCGCGCTGATCATTTGTTATTGAGCGCTAAGCGAAATGGTCGTAACCGAATTGAAAGCGCTTCCCTTACGCTTATACCTTGATGGCTGGCGTTTAGTGGCTATTACATTTAGCTTCCGCTCTTAGCGCTTGCTACAAACCGACAATATACGCTTGCGTCCAACCTGCTATCGCGGTACTAACAGTTATCTCTTAGCTTCGGATAACGCGATGAAAACGCTGCTGCGATGGCTGCTCACTCTCGTAGTGCTTTTAGCGCTACTACTAGTGGGGCCTGTATGGATATTGGCAAGTAATCAAGTGGTAACAGATGGGCATTGGTCATCGCTGGATCGCACCTCTGCTGGGATCGCCCCGGACCCAGCAGCGATCTCCGAAGCCGTGGTACAGGTCTATTCTGCCCGCGCCTATAATTGGCGTGGGGCGTTTGGCGAACATATCTGGATCGCGACGAAAGCAGAGAATGCTGATAGCTACCGGCTGCATCAAGTATTGAGCTGGCGTCGCCCTACGGTGGTCTCTTCTATCGATACCCCTGATCGCGCTTGGTTTGGTAACCCGCCAACGCTGTTGGCTGATTACCGCGGTGATGCGGCTGTACAATTAATACCCAAGATAGAATCCGCTGCTGCTGACTACCCACAAGCTGATCTGTATCGCGTATGGCCTGGGCCTAACAGCAACAGCTTTATCGCTTGGGTTATTCGTGAAGTGCCCGGCTTTGAGGTGATGCTGCCCGTTACCGCTATCGGCAAAGATTATATTTTCAACGGTATTTTGGCACCCACGCCAAGTGGCACCGGTTACCAGCTCTCCTTAGGCGGGGTGGTCGGTATTATGCTGGCGCTAGAAGAGGGCATCGAGATTAATGTTCTCGGTTTGAGTTTTGGTATTGATGTGATGCGCCCTGCCTTGAAGTTGCCGGGTATAGGGCGCCTTGGAATGCCCGCACGAGTAGCGGGCGGTGAACTTTAGTTTTTGACAACCTGCGCCTGGAGAAGGGTGTAATCAAGTGCTTCGATGAAACCGTCAACTATATCAATGTTATAACGTCTTCTCAGCGCTTTCGCTCGGCCTGCAAACGCTCCCGATCCCAACACAATGGGCGTCAAATTTAACCTGATTGCTTCTTGAATTGCTTCGTGAAGGCGGGCTTCGGCAAGCTCCGTTTGCGCGGCGGTGTCGGCTACCCCAATGCCGGTGGCCACCACTCGGCAGCGCATGTTCAGCCCATAAGATTCGCTAAGCGACGCAATAGTGGGAACTGCTTCATCAAAGGTAGTGATTACCGTAAATTGGCCGCCAGTCGCCGCTGCATGGCGAATCGCCGCTTCCGCTAAGCTGATCACCGGCACCTGGGTGAGTATGCGGGCTTCAGCAATGGCGATATCGTCAAAACAGGCCATGATATAGCCTGAAAATCCCTCGGCGTTGCGCCTTTGAATAAGTGCTAAGACTTGCTGGGTCGCTGCTGCTTTGTCCTGTTCGGTTTCGATAGCATAGGGCCCGTGAGGCGGACTAGTGACTTCTGTCATCACCCCAGGTGGGGAGATGCTATGTACGACCTCTCGAATATTATCAGTGACGGTGTTGTTGGTATTGGGATTAATAATTAAAAAGCGTGGCGTGTCTTTCACTATTTTTTGATGATGGTTCATTAGCGGCCCACCAGCAGGTCTGGAAGCCACATCACAATGCTTGGCCACACCATAATCGCAAGGGTAAACAGCGCCATAATAGCCACGAAGGGCATTGATCCCCAAATCACATCATTAAAACTACCGCCATCTTTGCGAACGCCCTGAACCACAAATAGGTTCATACCCACCGGCGGGGTGATGAGCGCAATCTCGCACATCAACACGATGAAAATCCCGAACCAGATAGGGTCAATGCCTACAGCCATCACCATGGGTACCGTGATGGGTACGGTAAGTACCAGCATCGACATCGCATCCATAAAGGTGCCGAGTATCACGTAAAACACCAGCAACACGAGGAGCAGGCCGACAGAGGTAAGACCAAACGAAGCGACCCACTGAGTAAGCGCCTGGGTGACCCCGAGCATTGATATGGTCACGTTGAGCAGGAGGGCGCACATCAATACGATGATGACCATACCCGTGGTCTTGGCTGCCTGAAACGAGCAGTGAATAAGTAAGTCGAGACTCATTTTTCCGCCACCGATAATAAACACTAATGCAATGACGACACCAATGGCCGCTGATTCAGTTGGAGTTGCCAAACCGCCGTAAATGCTGCCCATTACCACACCAAAAATAACCACGGGCGGAATCAAGTGTTTTGAGAGCGTCAGCTTTTCATTAAGCGGTAAATTTACTTCCACCATTGAAGCGTTACCTGCTTTGCCGTGAGCAATAAAAAGATAAACAGAGAACAGCAGCGCCAAGGTAATTCCCGGGATTAAGCCAGCTGCAAATAGTTGGCTAACCGACGTATTGGCTAATTGGCCATACACCAACAGGTTAATGCTGGGGGGAATCAGAATCCCTAGTGTGCCACCTGCGGCTAAAGAACCCAGCGAAGGACGAATGGGGTAGCGGTACTCCTGGAGGGCGGGAAGCGCAATCGTGCCCACCGTGGCAGCCGTAGCAACGGATGAGCCAGAGGTCGCGGAGAACAGCGTGCAGGTGGCGATATTGGTATGCAGTAAGCCACCGGGCAGCTTGTTGAACCATACCGCTAATGCGGCGTACATTCGGTCTGCAATGCCACCGCGTAGCAGCAGCTCTCCCAGCAACATAAATAGCGGTATAGCGAGCATAGAGGGGCTGTTTAAGCTACTCCACACCACGCTGCCCATCATGTCGACCAGTGGCGCGCCATACATAAGATAGCCCCCCAATACCCCGACAAACAGAATAGCGACCGCGACCGGTAAGCTGAGAAGCATGAGCGTCAGCATGACCAAAAACGCGGCGATAATCAGCGGTATGCTCATGGTTTGCCTCCTTCACGTTGATCTAAGTCGGCTAGTTCTGCTTCTAGCTCCTCAGATACCGAGCTTGGCCCGAACTGGCGATTGAGTGATGTCCAGTCACGCTTTAGTAGCAGTAATAGCGCTTTGCCTGAGAGAAATGCCGCTGCCACGCTAAATGCCGTCATCGCCACTAGCCAAACGGCCTGCGGATAGATAAGGGGAGTCGCCCAAGGTGTTTGTGCGATTGAGCGATACAACTGAGTCTCTAGCACGGTCTGCACCGTGAAGTAGAGTAAGAAAGCGGCTAACAGCCCCATCGAAATGGCTGCCAGCGCGTTGAGTACTGCCTGGGAAGTGGAGGGAAGGCGCATGTGCAGCAGGTTGATGCGGATATGCGACTGCTCAACCATGGCAACGCAAAAGGCCAGCGGTGCTGCAATAGCAATGGCGTAGCCGCCCAGTTCGTCGACACCCCCCAGTGAGAGTGAGAGAAACTTACGTATCAACGTTTCGAGGGTGATTAAGACCGCAAGCAGCAACATTACGCCGCCGAAAATGATGCCAAGAAGGCGCGAGTAGGTGGTCATGTTCGCTCCTCGCAACTTATAGGCCTAACTGAGTGCCAACGGTTTCGCGCCAAGCGGCTTCACAATCAGCCGCCACAGCGTTGCACTGGCTAGCCCAGATAGGCAGTGATACTTCCTCAACAGCAGCCTTAACGGTCGCTAGATCTGCTTCTGAAACGGGCACTTCG
Organism: Halomonas sp. NYA30; assembly: GCF_976980765.1. Lineage (NCBI taxonomy): Bacteria > Pseudomonadati > Pseudomonadota > Gammaproteobacteria > Oceanospirillales > Halomonadaceae > Halomonas > Halomonas sp. NYA30. The sequence goes on from NZ_OZ334477.1 coordinate 2,088,566, forward strand.
GTTAGCGAGTAAGCGGTGCCGAACTCGCAGGGGGATTCACCCGCATTGCAGCGCATGGCGTCTTCATATAGCTCTTCGGAGTATTGCCAGATATCGTCGCTAAGGGTGGCGACAGCCTCTTCCAACTGAGTCTGCTGTTCGGCAGATAAGCGATTCCAGCTATCCATATTGATGGCATAGCCATTGATTGCTAATTGCAGTGCAATGGGCAGCACCGTGCTGGTGGCTTCGGGCCAGCCACCAGAGTTAGCGGAGGCTGGGCCGGTAATGGCGCAGTCCACAACGCCACGGGAGAGCGCTTGCTGCACGTCGCCAAACGGCATGGAAATGCCGGTAGCACCTAGCTCGCCCACGAAGTTAGCCGCGCTTTGATCACCTACACGCACGCGCAGACCTTGAAGGTCGTCTAAGCCAGTAATTTCATCGCTGCAAAAAATCACCTGAGGGCCTGCGGGCCAGACACCTAGCAGCTTGGCGTTGAAGCGATCTTGTAGGCGAGCATCTACGTAATCATAAAAGGCCATCACATTATTACGTCCAGCTTCAAAGCTGGTGTTGAGCCCGATCAAATCAAGACCCAGGATGGATGGCTCGTCACGACTCACTTGAGGCCCGCGTAGCGATACGATGTCAAATAACCCTGAATTCAATACGCGTAGGCCGTCGGTGTCTGGAATGCCCGCGACATCAACCGGAATATACTGAACAGACACATCCAGGCCACTATTTTCGGCCAGCGCTTCAAAGAAGGGCTGTTCTTTGTTTTGTGCGATAAGCCCAGAGCCTGCGGGTTGACCCAGTACTTTCAGCGATATGGTTTCCGCCTGTGCGGTGGGTACAAAGAGGGCTGTGGAGATGGCGGCGATCAATGCAGTGCGTTTTAACATATCGGTTTCCTATTGAGGTTTTACCACTGACGTATTTCTAAACGGGGTGGCGTGGCATGGAGGTATTTGAACAGCGTGTGCTGTACAGTTATTGCTATGTAGATCCATATTTCATGCCATAATCAATAAGAAACTGCAGTTTCATATTTAAATCAAATGATTACCCCATTTAGCTTGGTCGAACACGTTTATATCGTGAAATGAAAATGCACGCTATAAGTGCATTGAGTGAGTCCTGTGCGCTATCTAAGTGCTTTAAATGCCCAGTAGTGTATTTTAAAGCTCTTCAAAACGATCATTAAGCATTTCGATGCGGCGCAATCGGGATCTTGATGCATCGCCTGCAAGCTCAATGGTGCGCATAACAATCAAATGGCAGAGCGCCATCACGGCGGTATGATTGAATAATGGCCCGGTTGCTAGCGTGTGGCAGCGGAAGTGCCAGGTGGCCATGGGCTCTGTAGTGAGGCCTTCATCGGTAATATAAAGCAGCTTCGTGCCGCACTCTTTGGCATGGTCAAGCAGCTGTTCGGTCAGTGCCACACGGCGGCGAAGACCAAAGATAATGACACAATCATCCCGTGTGAAATTCACCAACTGCTCCCCTAGCGTTTCGCCGCCACCGGGCAAGCTGGTTACCTGCTCAACTACCTGGGTTAACTGCCAGCGCAAGTAATCAGCAAAAGGGTGACTGGCACGAAAGCCAATCACCCATGTTTTACGAGCGCTGAGAATGGTTTGTGCAACATCGTCAACTTCCGCTTGGGTAACAGTGGCAAAGGTTCGATCTAGATTAGCTTTGCCCTGCTCCAGATTGCTGGTAAGGGAGTGCTCTTCAGTACGCGCGTCGGATGAAGGAAGAAAAAGCCTGGAACCGGTGGTTTGCTCTTCACGGGCATGTTTGCGGGCTGCCTCATAGCTTTCATAACCTAACCGCCTTACAAAACGTGACACCGTGGCTTTAGAGACGTTGGCAAATTTAGCGAGCTCTTGGGCATCGTAGCTGGCTAATTCGCCAGGGAAATCACACACGAACTCGCCCAGCCTCCGTTCGGCAGGGTGGAGTGTGGGCAGAGCGCTGCGCACGCGAGTTAGAAACGAGCGTTCCTGATTGATAGGCGACATTATTTTCCTGAAATCTCAGTTTCATAAATAATGAATGCTGATTAGCGTTAGGGCAACAATAAAAGATATACATAGTTTGGTTTGTAGATACTTTTATACTAAAATTGTATCTGCAGATAGAAGAGGTGACTATGCAAACAGCACATGATATTTCCCAAAACAGAGCCGCGGCGGCGGCGGGTTTGAAAGCGGCGGTGCGCATTCTGGATAAGTGGCGTGCGTCTGGCGAGCAGGGCGAGGCAATTTTGCGCGTTTCCCATAGCACATACGCACGTGCCCGGCGGGGAGATATTGCCGAGATCAAGTTAGATAGTGACCAGCTCACCCGGATCAGCTATTTGCTAAACATCCATGCAGCGCTGCGGATGATATTTGATAATCCAGAGAACCTTTATGGGTTCGTTAACATGATTAATCATAACCCTTACTTTAATGGCCGCACGCCGCTGGAGATTATGGGGTCAGGGGATTTTGCAGCGCTTTATGAAACGTTTAAGCGCATCGATAGCCTGCGAGGTGGTCAGTGGTGAAGGCTACTGATTTGCTGCCTTTACCACCCAGCGAAGTCACTGGATATCGTTTAATTAATAGTAAGTTTCCACCGATTGACCTGTTCGATGATGTGGCCAGCGCTGAGGAATTTGCCGCGTTGCACGCGCTGCAAGCATTGACTAATCCACGTTTGCAAAATGAAGTGGGTAATTTAGCGCTGTTACCACCGGAGCAGATCCCGTTTGGCATACGTGGCTGCTCATATGCGGTGGCACCTTTTACTCATGTAAACCCGCAGGGTTCTCGCTTTAGTGATGGCAGCTTTGGCGTGCTCTATTTTGCCGATACGCTTGAAACGGCAATTGCCGAAGTAAAGCATCATCAACAAGTGCATTGGAGCAACATACCCGGTTTGCACTACGAACGATTTGTCTTTCGTGGTTTGAAAGGCATCTTTAATGAAGCGGGCGTGGGGGATGCGCTGGCATTACCCATAGACCATGCCATTTATACGCCCGATGATTACTCGGTCTCACAACCATTCGGTGCAGAGGTTCGTCGCGCGATGAGTGGCCTTCGCTATCGCTCGGTTCGTTTGCAGGGCGCAAACTGTTGGGCGCTTATGACGCCTATTGGCGTGACTGACATTATCCAAACCACTCATTTGGAAATGATTTGGAACGGCACCATTACCCAGGTAAGCCATCTGCGCTTTTCTCATGGGTGACGAGAAGAAGATTTAGCTGTTCTGCTGCTGCTCAGTAAATCGCTGCATTATATCCAGCGTTTCATCGCTCACGTGGTGCTCCATGCCTTCAGCGTCAATACGAGCAGTAGCATCTTTGACCCCAAGCGCGCGTAAAAAATGCAATACGATATCGTGTCGCGCGCGTGAGGTTTCCGCCATTTTCTGTCCTGCCTCGGTCAGAAACAGAGAGCGGTAGGGCTTGCTAGTCACCAGCTCAAGCTCATTTAGACGCCTAATCATTTTCGATACGGTTGCCTGACTCACCGCCATGCGGTTGGCAATGTCCGCCGCACGTGCTTCGCCACGATGCGTTAGTAAATCCCCAATCAGCTCAACGTAGTCTTCAATCAGCTCGGTTTCATGGGCATTACGCACCGTTGCATACTGCTGAGCATGCTGCTCCACGGGCGGAAGGGCATCACCATGAATGCTTGGGGCGGTTAATGAAGCGTTCGGATTAGAATCAGTCATTGGCAAATTATATCGGAAGCAGTGGTAATAATCATTGGATCGTACTTGGGATAGTAGCCTATTTTTACGCAACATTGTTAGCCAAGGCTAAACTATTTGCACAGTGCTTTATTTTTGAGCTACAGTCTACTTATCAGTAATGCGAAAGGGATGAATAATGAATAAGCGCAATCTTTGTATAGCTTTGAGCCTGCCGCTGTGGTTAAACGCAGCAATGGTGAATGCTCAGGGTGAGGATGTTGCGCCATCGCCTTTGAATGTTGCCGTAACGTTTTCCGTGCTTGGCGATATTGTTACCCGCGTGGCGGGGGAGAATGCCAACGTATCAGTATTAACCCCAGTTGGTGCGGAAGTGCATGAGTGGGAACTGACCCCAAGTAATTTTGCGGCGCTAGAAACAGCAAACATCGTTTTCTATAACGGTTACCAGTTGGAGCAGTGGATGCCCCAGGTGGAAGCAACCCTTGTAGATGGCACGCCGCTAGTGGCGGTAGCTGAAGCTTCTGAGTACCCCACTCAAACCATTATTACCGGCGATATGGAAGGCGATGTCGATCCCCATCTCTGGATGGATCCGCGGGCTGTGGCTACCTACGTTCAGGTAATTGCTAACGAGCTAGAGCATGTACTTCCTCAGCGGGCTGAAGAGTTTCAGCAGCGTGCTGAGGCGTTGAAAGAAGAGCTATATACGCTGCACGTTGAACTTCAAGAGCGCTTAGAAGCGATACCTGACGAACGGCGGGTATTGTTAAGTAGCGAAGCTGCCTTTTTATATTTCTCAGATGCCTACCATTTTGAACATGACGGCATCTGGGGCACCAACGCTGAGACCGAGGGCTCGCCCCGTCAGCTTATGCGAGTGGTGGATATGATCAATGAGCGCCAACCCGCCGCGCTGTTTTGGGAAAGCACTATTTCTGACCGCCATGTGACCAGTTTGGCACGGGATACGGGCGTTAAAGTGGCTGGGCCTTTATATGTGGACTCATTGAGTGAGCCAAGTGGTGAAGCTGGCGACTATTTTACCATGATGCGTCACAACGTTGAGTTGTTGCGTCAGACCTTGGCAACCGAGTAAATAGCGATGGCAACTACCCTGGGTGATGCCCCTGTGGCGATTGAGATCAAAGGCCTCTACGCGGCCTACCAGCGTCAGCCGGTGCTTGAAAACATTAACCTGCGTTTTCCGGCAGGCCAATGGACCGCTATTGTAGGCCCGAACGGGGCAGGGAAATCGACACTTTTTCATGTGCTTACCGGTAGCATGAAGGCACTGCGTGGCAGTGTTCAGGCGTTTGGTGAGCCGATTTCGACGCACCGTAAAGCGGGACATATTGCTTATATGGCTCAGCGTGAAGCGATTGAATGGGATTTTCCTGTCTCGGTTTGGGAAACCGTTATGGGTGGCCGCTATGGGCATATGCGTCATGACCCCTTGTGGCGGCGCCTGCTGCCTTCACGTTGGTATGATTCCCGTCATGGCGAGGCGGTAAAGAGAGCGCTAGAAGCGGTGGATATGCTGGCGTTGGCGAAACGCCCGATTGGCGCGCTATCCGGTGGGCAGAAAAAGCGTGTACTACTTGCCCGTACGCTTGCTCAGCAGGCCAACATTTTACTGCTTGATGAGCCACTGGCGGGTGTAGACCCACCTAGTGAGCGGTTGATTTTAGACGTGCTGGCCGGTGAGCGAAAGGCCGGACGTACGGTAATCATGGTCACTCACGATATGCCGGGGGCACGGCGCCACGTCGACCATGTGGTGTTGATCAATCGTTTTATTCGTGGGGTAGGCTCGCCTGATAAGATGCTCAGCGATGCCAAGTTAGCTGAGCTTGCGGTGAGTTCTACCGAGCAGACGGCGAATAATGTGCAGGTCGATAAAGCATCTTCCTTTACGGCAGCGCAGGGGTAACTAACGTGGCAGAACTAATGACAACACTTGGCCTGTTTGGCGATGCGTTGGTGAGCTGGCTCATTGCCGCCATCATGCTTATTGTCAATTTATTTCCCGGTAGCATTTCAGATGCTTTCCAGTACGCCTTCATGCAGCGCGCCTTATTAACCTCGGTGTTGGTGGGTGCTATCTGCGGTATTTTATCCTGCTACGTGGTGCTTAAGCGCTGGTCGCTTCTAGGCGATGCGATCTCTCATGCGGTGCTGCCAGGGGTGGCCATTGCCTATCTGTTAGGCTGGCCCTTCTTTATTGGCGCGTTTATTACTGGCGCGCTGACCTCAGTGGGCATTGGTGCGATCGAGCGCCACACGCGAATCAAATCCGATGCGGCCATGGGATTAATGTTTACCGGTGCTTTTGCACTGGGCATTGTGATTATCAGCAAAATCGCCTCCAGCACCCACCTGATGCATATCCTGTTTGGCAATGTGCTGGGTGTTCAGCAATCGGCACTATTGCTGACCTTAGTGGCCAGCGTGATTGCCTTGCTGGTGGTGTGGCTCGCTTATCGGCCGTTGCTGCTCTACGCGTTTGACCCCCAGCAGGCTCAGGCGCTGGGTTTCAATACCAGCGTGATTCACTACGGTTTGATCTTGCTGCTGACGCTTACCATCGTGGCGAGTTTAGAAACGGTGGGCATTATTTTAGTGGTCGCGATGCTTATTACTCCAGGCGCCACGGCGCACTTACTCACGGACCGCTTTAAAACCATGATGCTGATTTCAGTGGGCGTGGGCGTTAGCTCAGCGGTCATTGGGCTGTGGCTTTCTGTGGTGTTGGACGTTGCTTCTGGCGGCACCATTGTATTGGTCGCTACCAGTTGGTTTTTTATGGCGCTGCTTTTTTCGCCCAAGCAGGGTGTATTAATGCGTTTTTGGCGCCACCGTCAAATCGGCTAGCGCCGGATATTCACAACAGAGGTGTTTGTAGGCTTTCCCAGGTTTTTTCGGCGATCCCGATGCCAGCGCCCGTCATTAATAGGTACGTTTGATCGACGCCGGCAGCACGCAGAGGCGCGGCTTCATCTTGAAAGTGAATGCCCGCAATTATGTGGCCGGTAAATCCCGCTTTGCGCAGTTCGCGAGTAGCAATCAATTTGCTTTCAAGTTCCGGGGTAGCCAACGTGGCTGCCGCTAGATGGTTGATATTGAGATGATGCCAGAACCCCACGTCCTCAATATCGCCATAAAATACTCGTCGTTGGGTGTTTATTTTATTGGGATCTGAATCAATACCCACAGCAGACAACCCTTTCTCAGCAAAAAAATCGTAGGCGGCGTTACCGGTTCGGCCCATACCCAGCACTAGAATGGTGGCACTACCTAAATCCACTGGTTGTTCATCGGGATGGCGAGCGTGTCGTTCAAAACGCAGCAAGCTTTTTTCCCAACGATCAAAAAGCTGGTGGGCAATGCGGTTTAGCGGTGCTGCGATGACAAACGACAGGGCAACGGTAATCGCTAGCGGAACAAGCCACTCTTGTAAAATGCTGGCGGCAACAATTAAGCCGAACTCACTGTAAGCCGTTAGGCTCAAGCCTCCCAGGAAGGCATTACGCGCTCTGATGCGAAAAGCAATGAGAAGGGCAAAAAACAGAACCCCTTTTAATGGAAGTAGAATAGCCAGTACCACTGCAAATAACAGTGCTTCTTTATCGGGCAAACCTGCCATGCCAATCTGCAGAAAGAAGCTGATTAACAGTACTTCTTTAAGCCCCCATAGCGCCTTGGATAATTCTTGCGCGCGAGGGTGCTTTGCAAGTAGCAGGCCCATTACCAGGGCGCCTACCTCGGCGCTTAACCCCACGGCCTCAAAGCCCATACCACCAACCGCAATGGCTAACACAGCACCTAATAGCACCAGAAGCTCATCGTGCTGAGCCATGTTCATTAGCCAATAAAGCACTGGTCGTAATAGCGGCAGTAAGAAAACTAGCAATGCCCAGGGGCTAGGGGAGTCACCGCTGTAAATACTGAGAACCGCTAAGGCAACCAAGTCTTGAATGATGAGAATGCCAATCGCAATACGGCCGTGTAGGGCACGTAGTTCGCGTTTGCTTTCGAGCACTTTAGCGGCCAAAACCGTACTTGAGAAAGAGAGCGCAATCGCCAAAAGTATTGCTTTATCGAGGGGAAGCGAAAGAAAAATAACAAACCCTGCGGTAAACAACAGGCAGGTAATCATTAGGTGTATAAAAGCGCTACCCAGCACTACGGGTTCTGCCAAACTGCGTATATTGAGTTTAAGGCCAATGGTAAACAGCAGTAGTAGCACCCCTAAATGAGCAAGATGCTCAAGCAGTGGGCCCGCATCGCTGGGTAGGCCAATACTGGGGCCAAAGGCATTAAGAGCAAACCCTGCTACCAAGAACCCCACGAGTGGCGGCAAACTTAGCTGGCGTGCCGCGATGCCAAAGATTAACGCTACCGATAAAATAACTACTTCAAACATGCCGCATCCCTTGAGCGTGTAACAGCGCTGACTATCTTCCAACCCGCCAGTGCTTTTGCATTTCTATAAAGGTGAAAGATGCTGACCAAGTGATCAGCACAAAACCGGTTAATGCCAACGTGCCATATAAAAAGCGCACCGGCCCAGTAGCATAAATATCGCCATAGCCCACAGTGGTATAGGTCACTGCAGAGAAAAAGATATAATCCAATACATTAAAGCTGTCGTAACCTTGTAAAGCACCAATGCTCAGCTGGTCGGTTAGCCACCAACCAGTGATCCCAAACAGCCAAATTTCGACTATGTGAGTCATCAATACGCCAAACGCCATTCCGAGAATGCGTTGCCGATGCGGTCTTCGCGATGTTTCAATTTGGCGTGAGATAAGCCACAGGGCTTCGTAATGGAGCAGTACCGCAATAACGACGACCACAAAGGTCGTTACCACAACGGCGATATGCTCAGGGTAGGGAATAGTCATCTACGCAATTATCAACTGGATTCACCGTTGCCACTTAGCATAAACGAGTGCCCATCAGCAGCAAGTTAGCATCCGCCTGCTGCCAGCCCCACCATGCGAGCATCAAACAAGTCAGCAGCAGAAGTGCTGCGATGGCCTTAAGTAAAAAATGGATTGTCATGTGGATACCGTTGTGGGCTGTGAGCGTTCTAGCGGCTTTTCGCTAATAAACCAATGCAGTGCAGCTGCGATGACCGAGAGCACAATAGCAAGTTGCCATACTGTATTGTAGTGCCCGGTAAGGTCATAAAAATAGCCGCCCAGCCAAACGCCCATAAAAGAACCTAGCTGGTGAAATAGAAATACGATGCCGCCCAGCATGGATAGGTGGCGTACACCAAACACTGAAGCCACGATGCCATTGGTTAACGGAACGGTGGAGAGCCATAGTAACCCCATGGCGATACCAAATACGTACGCACTCACAGGGCTTAGCGGCAAATATACGAACGCCGTAATCACCACGCCGCGAATCAAATAGAGCCAGGTTAGCAGCTTGGGTTTTGACCAAATGCCACCCATCCAGCCAGCGGTATAGGTGCCGACAATATTAAATAAACCCACTAACGCCAGCACCGTTGTTCCTACCTGAACGGCAAGACCGTTATCAAATAAGTAGCCGGGCAGGTGGACGGCAATAAACACCACCTGAAAACCACACACAAAAAAACCTAGGCAGAGTAGCCAAAAGCCTTTTTGGCTTGCTGCTTCGTTGAGCGCATCTTTAAGGCTTAGATCGGCGGCTGTTTTGGCCGAGGGCTTGTCACGTAACATCGCTCCCAATGGAATGATGATGGTGGCAATGGCAGCCATGGCCATCAACGCAGCGGCCCAACCTAGCCACTCAAGAAGCCCCAGCGTACCGGGCAGCATTGCGAATTGCCCAAACGAGCCCGCGGCGCTCACAATCCCCATGGCCATGCTGCGCTTTTCAGGCGCCACCGCGCGGCCAACAGCGCCCAAAATGACGGAGAACGTAGTGCCTGATAAGCCTAGGCCTATCAGAAGACCTGCGCTGACCGTCATGCCTAGCACTGAAGTGGAAAGGCTCATAAACAGCAGCCCCAAGGCATATAATAAGCCACCCACAACGATAATCTTAGCCGCGCCGAAACGGTCAGCCAGCGCGCCGGTAAAGGGTTGTGATAAACCCCAAACCAGGTTTTGTAACGCGAGGGCGAAAGCAAACACACCGCGCCCCCAGCCTAGCTCGCTGCTGAGTGGCTCCATAAAGAGCCCAAAACCATGACGTAACCCCATGGCAGTGGAGATAACCAAACTTCCCAGGATAATCAATAGCAGTGAGTGGCGATGAATGAGAGCCATGATGTTCTCTTTATTTGCAGGCTTAGCGTTTGTTCACTATCGCATGAGTCGTGGGGGTTTAAAAGCTAGGAATAGGCTGAGACGCAATGTTAGTTTTACCCATTTAATCTGCTAAAATCCGCCCCCTTCGCCGTTAGTGACCTCTCAATAACTCTAGGGATCTTCATGAATGCAGTAATTCTTGCGGTGCTGGTGATGGTGGCACTGTCACTCGCCCGTGTCTCGGTGGTATTCGCACTGGTGGTGGGCGCGTTAGTGGGTGGCTTGGTGGGCGGTTTATCGCTTGAGCAAACGCTTGGTGCTTTTAATGAAGGCGTCGGTGGCGGGGCTCAAGTGGCACTGGCTTATGCCACCTTGGGTGCCTTCGCGGTGGCTATTTCCCGCTCGGGGCTGCCGGACATGCTGGCAAATCGATTGATTACGCTGCTGGGCAAAGAAGAGGCTACGATTGCGCATCAGGCGCGAGTCAAAATGTTGCTGCTGACGGCAGTACTGTTAGTCGCCATCTCTTCGCAAAACGCTATCCCGGTGCATATCGCCTTTATACCGGTGCTGATTCCGCCGCTATTAACGGTGATGAACCGCTTAAAGCTGGATCGTCGTGCGGTGGCATGTGCGCTCACCTTTGGTTTGACGGCACCTTATATGTTGCTGCCGGTAGGCTTTGGGGCGATTTTTCTTAATGACATTTTGCTGGCCAATTTGAATAGCGCCGGTGAGCCGTTAGGGTTAGAAATTACCCGTGGCATGGTGCCGATGGCCATGGCAATACCGGTCGGTGGTATGGCGTTGGGATTAATCGTTGCGCTGTTTTGGAGCTATCGCCGTCCTCGTGACTATCAGGCGCAAGATATTGCCGCGAATGTGTCTGAAGCTCATGCACCTGCTAAACCGCACATGCTGGGCCTGGTGATGTCGGGGGTAGCGATCGTCGCAGCACTCGGCCTGCAGCTGTATAGCGGCTCAATGATACTGGGTGGTTTGGTGGGTATTGGGCTGCTTTCAATGGGCGGTATTTTTAAGTGGCGTGAAGCAGACGATCTATTTACCAGCGGTATGCGCATGATGGCGCTGATCGGCTTTATCATGATTTCAGCGGCGGGTTTTGCGGAAGTTATGAAAACCACCGGAGAGATAGACGCACTGGTATCGGGAGCCTTCGCGATCTTTGGCGATAACCGTGGCTTGGCGGCGTTGGTGATGCTGCTGGTCGGGCTGTTTATTACCCTGGGCATCGGCTCGTCGTTCTCAACGATACCGATTATTGCTGCGATTTTTGTGCCCTTAGCGGTGCAGTTTGGCTTCTCGCCCATGGCGACGGTCGTGCTGGTGGGTACGGCGGCGGCGCTGGGTGATGCGGGTTCACCCGCGTCTGATTCAACCTTGGGGCCAACTTCTGGGCTGAACGTTGATCGCCAGCACGATCATATGTGGGACAGCGTGGTGCCGACATTTCTGCACTACAACATCCCGTTAGTGGGCTTTGGCTGGTTAGCGGCGATGATGCTTTAAAGGCATTGTTGTAAAAACGTACTGTTTTAAAGCACTATTTTAAAACATGGAAGGGACAACGCGGGTTGTCCCTTTTTCACGTTTTAATGATCGTTATTTAGGCAGATGGCTTTCAAACGCGCTTAGCAGGCCGCGAAGTAAAGACAACTCTTTGCGGCTGGGCTGGGCGCGGGCGAAGAGGGCTTGAAGCTGCTCTTCGGTGCGGGCGTGGGGCTGGGTTAAAAAACCACTCTCCTGCATTAAGTGGCTCAGATGCGCCTGAAAGTGTAAGAACTGTTCGCGGCTTGGCGGCGTTGCCTCCAACGGGCGCTGGTAACTAAAGCCGCTATCTTCACCTTTACGCCAAGCGCGATGTACTTCATAGGCCAGAATCTGCACCGCCTGGGATAAATTCAGAATGCCGTAGTCAGGGTTGGCGGGAATACTGACTTGATGAGTGCAGCAGCGGATCTCATCGTTTGTCAGCCCCGAGCGTTCGCGGCCAAACACCAGTGCCACCGGTGCCGTTTGTGCGTTTTGAATCACATCCGCCGCCATCTCATCGGGTTCGTCAAAGTGGGGCAAGGGCAGGCTGCGTAACCGTGCGCTAGCGCCGACGATTTGAACGCAGTCAGTGACGGCCTCTTCCAGCGATGTAACCACGCGTGCGTTTTCAAGCACGTCAGTGGCGCCTGCCGCTAGCCGTGTTGCCTCTTCATCGGGAAACTTGCGTGGGTTAACCAGTACGAGTTCGGTTAGGCCCATGGTTTTCATTGCCCGCGCGGCCGCCCCAATATTGCCTGGATGAAAGGTCTGTACGAGTACGATACGGATATGCTGCAACATGCGCTAAGAAGCCCGGTAGCTGTTAAAAATCGCGGCGATGATACCATGCTCGCCTAGCGGTTTGGTGTTCAAAGCGCGTTAACCCGTCGCCTAAAACGCAACAACCCCGCACGAGGCGGGGTTGTTGGTGGCTGCCTTAAAAGCTGGCAGCCTAGAGCAATAGGGCTCAGGGGTGCACTACATCATGCCGCCCATACCACCCATTCCGCCCATGCCACCCATATCAGGGGCTGAGTCTTTCTCTTCCGGGTCTTCAGCGATCATGCACTCGGTGGTGATCATCAGACCGGCAACAGAACCAGCGGACTGCAGCGCAGTACGGGTAACTTTAGCCGGATCCAGAACGCCCATTTCGAACAGGTCGCCAAATTCACCCGTTTGTGCATTGTAACCGAAGTTGCCGGTTTCATCTTTCACACGGTTGATGACAACGGCGGGCTCTTCACCAGCGTTAGCAACGATTTGACGCAGCGGTGACTGCATAGCGCGTAGCGCCATGTTGATACCGTGGTTCTGGTCTTCGTTGTCGCCAGTCAGGCCTTGTACTTTGGCCATCACGCGAACCAGTGCGGTACCGCCACCAGGTACGACGCCTTCTTCAACGGCTGCACGAGTAGAGTGCAGAGCGTCTTCAACGCGGGCTTTCTTCTCTTTCATTTCCACTTCGGTGGCAGCACCGACACGGATAACGGCAACACCGCCTGCCAGTTTGGCAACGCGCTCTTGCAGCTTCTCTTTGTCGTAGTCAGAAGAGGTGTCTTCGATTTGCGCGCGGATCTGGTTAACGCGTGCTTCGATATCGCCTTCTGCACCAGCGCCATCAATGATGGTGGTGTTCTCTTTAGACATGGTCATGCGCTTAGCGGTACCCAGGTGATCCAGGTTCGCTTGCTCAAGCGTCAGGCCTACTTCTTCAGAGATAACCGTGCCGTTAGTCAGGATAGCGATATCCTGCAGCATGGACTTACGACGGTCACCGAAACCAGGTGCTTTGGCAGCGGCTACTTTAACGATACCGCGCATGTTGTTAACAACCAGCGTTGCCAGTGCTTCGCCTTCGATATCTTCAGCGATGATGGCTAGCGGCTTGCCTTGTTTAGCAACAGCTTCGAGAACCGGCAGCAGCTCACGGATGTTGGAGATCTTTTTATCCACTAACAGGATGTAAGGATCTTCAAGTTCAACCGTCATGGTGTCCTGGTTGGTAACGAAGTAAGGAGACAGGTAGCCGCGATCAAACTGCATACCTTCCACGACTTCCAGCTCGTCTTCAAAGCCACGGCCTTCATCAACGGTGATGACGCCTTCTTTGCCGACTTTTTCCATCGCTTCGGCGATAATTTCACCGATGCGCTTGTCACCGTTAGCAGAGATGGTGCCAACCTGTGCAATCGACTTGGTGTCGGTGCAAGGGACAGACATCGCCTTGATTTCTTTAACGGCAGCATTAACGGCTTGGTCGATGCCGCGCTTAAGATCCATCGGGTTCATGCCGGCAGTAACGCCTTTCAAACCCTCAGCGATAATGGCCTGGGCCAGAACGGTAGCGGTGGTAGTACCGTCACCAGCGGCGTCAGAAGTCTGTGAAGCGACTTCTTTAACCATCTGCGCGCCCATGTTTTCGAACTTGTCTTTCAGTTCGATCTCTTTGGCGACAGAAACACCGTCTTTAGTAACAGTCGGGGAACCGAAAGATTTTTCCAGTACCACGTTACGGCCTTTAGGGCCGAGGGTTACTTTTACCGCGTTGGCCAGAACGTCGACACCGCGGGCCATGCGCTTACGAGCATCATCTGAAAACTTAACTTGTTTAGCTGACATATCTGCTACTTCCTAAATTGAATGCAAAAACGTGAAAGTAAATAATCGAGGCGCTCATCAATCAAATGTGAGCCGCAACGACTGTTAGCCTTCAACAACCGCAAGAATATCGGCTTCGCTCATGATCAAGACTTCTTCGCCGTCGACTTTTTGTTTCTCAACGCCGTAGCCATCTTTAAAGATCACGTTATCGCCAACTTTAACGTCGAGAGGACGGACATCGCCATTTTCGAGAATGCGGCCATTACCGACAGCAAGAATTTCGCCACGCGTCGGCTTTTCTGCTGCATTGCCCGGAAGCACGATGCCGCCAGCGGTTTTCTGCTCTTCTTCAACGCGACGGACGATGACACGATCGTGCAAAGGACGGATATTCATTCACGTTCTCCTGAGTAGGGTTGAAGCCCTGATGAGGGCGGTTAGTCTAAAAGTGTTCTCGAGGGAGTAACCCGCGAGAAGTGAAGACCTGACGGTCTTCCTTGTTAATGGCAGCTACCGTCTAGATCGCTGCCGAATTTGTGTGCTGGGTGAAAAATGGGGGCTGCGGTTGGCCTTTCAAGGGGGCGAGTAAGAAAAAATTGATTTTTTAGCGATTTTCTTCCAATCCGCGCCTTAGTCGCGGCGTGGAGGCTCATCTCGGCTAATAAAATCACCTTCAATCGGGCCTTCGTGTTGGGAGGTGTTTGGGTTGCGGTAGCCATTTGGCCGAGCCGAGGAAGCGTTGGGGTCTTGCTGCTGGCTGGCGATCTTTTTCAGCCCTAGCCAAGTAAGTGCTTTAAACATCAATTGGCGTGCGCTAGGTATCAGGCACGCAAGGCCCAGTGCATCAGATAAAAAGCCTGGCGCCATTAATAAGGCACCACCAAAAATAAGCGCGGCGCCGGTCAATAGCTCACTAGAAGGGATTTCACCGACCTGCATACGCTGACGTGCGCGAGCAAAGGTTGATACGCCTTCTTTACGAATAAGATGTAACCCGGCAAAGCCTGTGCCAAGCACTAGGAGTAGGGTAGTGAGTAACCCTATTTGGCT
Source organism: Halomonas sp. NYA30 (assembly GCF_976980765.1). Lineage (NCBI taxonomy): Bacteria > Pseudomonadati > Pseudomonadota > Gammaproteobacteria > Oceanospirillales > Halomonadaceae > Halomonas > Halomonas sp. NYA30. The sequence continues at coordinate 2,103,730 of NZ_OZ334477.1, forward strand.
ACCAATCGAAAAAAGCACCACAAAATCAAGTAGGGTGAACAGTGATATAAAAATAAGAATGGGCATGACTAACTCCAGAAAACGCTATAAATAGCGACTCGATAACCGTCGTAATTGCGTAATATGGTGACATAAATATAAATAGCAAGCAGCTAACATTGCGCCTTCCAGCGGCGATGTAGCTCGATTAATGCTCATAATTCCTCTATGCTGCAATGCACAATGAAGCTGGTTGTATTTCTCGTAAGGAGTCAATAATGGTACTTGCCGATAAAGTAATCGCCGTCACCGGTGGGGCGCGTGGGTTGGGTTATGCCATGGCGCTGCGCCTGGGTAAGCAGGGTGCACGCATGGCGCTGTTGGATATGAGCGCTGAAGCCCTTGATCAAGCGGTATCAGCACTTTCTTCAGAAGGTGTCGATGCGCAAGCCTTTGTAGTGAATGTGGCAGAAGAGGCTTCTGTGACTCAAGCGTTTGCCGATATTGCTCAGCGTATGGGGCCGATCAGCGGTTGCGTTAATAACGCGGGGATTACTCAGGATGCACTACTGGTAAAGGCCAAAGAGGGGCAAGTGGAAAAACGCATGTCGTTGGAGGCATGGCAAAATGTCATTAACGTCAATTTAACCGGCGTTTTTCTGTGTGGTCGCGAGGCTGCCACGCAGATGATTGAAGCAGGGTATGAGGGTGTGATTGTTAATATCTCCAGCATTTCCCGAGCAGGAAATATGGGCCAAAGCAACTATGCCGCTGCCAAAGCAGGCGTGCATGCGCTGACGGTTACCTGGAGCAAAGAGTTAGCGCGCTATGGTATTCGCACCGGCACCGTGGCCCCAGGGTTTGTGGCTACCGAAATGACCGCCTCGATGCGTCCCGATATGCTGGAACGTATCTCATCAAGCGTGCCGCTAAAACGCCTGGGTGAGCCGGATAACATTGCTCAAAGTGTTGCGTTTATCCTTGAAAACGACTACTTCACCGGGCGTATGATTGAGTGCGATGGTGGGTTGCGGCTGTAGCATTTACTTGCTGTAACCAGAATGGGCGGCCAAGCATGGCCGCCCATTAGTCGCTCTTAAAAGATCGTGATTAAAAGGTCGTACCTAAAAATAATCGCGACTAATCTCTCGCTGAAAATACATCTCCAAGCGCAGTGTCATGGCCCAGCGTGGGTCATAGCTAACATCGCGTTGAAAATGCAGTTCCGGAATCACATCGGCAAATAAAATCCCTTTATGGATGTCCCGGCGATAGCGTGTTTGCAGGTAGTAGTTAGTCATGCGAGGATTTGAAGCGCTTTCGCCGATGGCAATCGCCGAGTAGCGCAGTGCGCTGCGGCGGTTAATGCGGTGATTGATTTCGGCAATTTCACTGTATTCCAGCTTATCTTCCTCTTCACGCCACTGAACCGTAGAAATAAACCGCAAATGGCGGCGTTCGCTCAATTGGCGGCCGATATCCCAGCGCGTTCGTGCCGAATAGCCTTCATTGTTAAACCAGGAAACACGGTTGTTCGACTCAAGCTGCCAAGGCCCTTCACCAAGCTGCCATAGCCGTTCGCTGGTAAAGCGAACATAAGGATCCAGAGGGAGACGCAGACGAATACCAGCGCCAACGCGGTTGCTCCAATTTTCGCGCTTGTCACGACTTTCTAGCCAATCCAGGCCTAACGTAGAGCTACGACGGTCGCGCTGGTCATTGGCAAGACGCCCTGATCCTTGCTCTTCAAGAGTACCTTGCGACTCTTCAGGATCGCTTTCGATAACCAGGCGTAAGCGTTCTTCAGAGGTAGGTAGATCGATACGGTAACGAAGTGAGGTATCGCCACGTGTACCATCACCTTCCATCCAATCGATTTCTTGACCAAAACGAAGATAAGACTCGTTTTTAGTCTGCATATGGTCGTCGGTGCCAAAGAAACCATCAATCCGGCGTGACGTGTTATCTACCCAATTGCCGACACTTTCGCGAAACGGTTCAACGCGTTCTTCTGCCCAGGCAGGCAGATCACTGTCATCCTCTTCGGCATAAGCGCTAGCCGCTACCGTGATCATTATGCCGAGCCAGCAGAAGGTTAGAATTTTATGCATCGAATGGTCTCAATTAAAAGTGCTCGCTGTTCAATGTCAGCTTTGCAAAGGTAATGGTTTAACGTGCTTTATGAGTCTCGATCTCTTTTGCCCATTCAAGTACACGCTTACGTTGGCCACGGCTATTGAGTCGGTCTGTATCAACGCTAGCCGGAATAAGCTGACGATTGGGCGATGCATCTAGGTCAAGATTAAAAGAACGCGAGGCGCCGGTAGGCATATCTTCAGAGCCGTAAATGGCAATGACACGAATTTCGAGCTGTATATTCTGCTCATGGAGCAGGCTGTCATCAATTTCCCAATATTGCTTAACCTGATTGACAATGTCGCCAAACGACTGAATATTAAGATAATCCCCCGACGCTAACGGGCCCTGGTGGGTGCGATAGCTGGCTTCCTGTTTTTCGCTGCCGTGTTGCTGGTACTCCACCACATCCAGAGAGTAACTCTTTTTTTGAGTATGCAGCACCGCCACAAGGTGTTGAACATAGATTGCTTCGCTGCTCATATTGCTGATTAAGCAAATAGCATCCACACCAATCCCTTTACCACGGTTAATGATCACACGAGGGCGACGTTGGCGGACATAGCCGTTATAAAGCAATTGGGCATAGAAAACCCAGACGAAGAGGGTGCAAATACTTGCTATTGCCGAGATGGCTTGGGCATTATCGTTGAGCCATTCCATTGTTAGAGATCCTTCTCATAGTTATTGGAGGTAATCATTGGCGATAGTATTGGCGTCAATTACTTGCAGTAAGCCATTTCACATTGAGGCATTGACGAGTATCCAATTAGTCGTTTTAACAGAGCCTAGCGGAAAAGTGGTGCTAAGTCAGCCTGTTAAAAGTATGTCATTCGGCAAATGCCAAGCACGAAAAAAATGGCATTGAGCCATTAATGATTTAAAGCCAGGAGTAAAAACGCAAAAAAAAAGCCTTAATATTACCTAAGCTAGGCAGGTATTAAGACATTTTGAAAGGGGGAAATAACGTTAACTGCTTCAAAACTAACAAGTAATTGGTGCGGATGGGGAGACTCGAACATTCTCTGAACCGCACCAAATCAATAGCTTATACCTAAATCCTGACTCAAAGTTGACCATCAGCAAACATTTCTACCGCTCGCAAACCTAGTTCAGGTGACGTATTAGGTATCCACTGCGCATAGGTTCTAGCGGTGAATACTACATCACGATGGCCCATTTGTTTACTAACCCATGCTAAGGGTTCCCCCGCCGATAGCATCATTGAACCGAAAGTGTGCCGCGTTTGATAGAGCGTGCGGTAACGAACGCCTGAACGGATCACAGCCGGGCGCCATAGCTTTTCCCTTATATCGTTGTCGCCGCTAAGAGGCTTCTGGCTGCGTGGCCACAGGAATATTTTGCCGCTGGGGTGAAACCTGGTGTATTGCATTTGTGCTTTGAGCGCTTGGGCAGCTGGGGGTAGTAGTGCGACCGTGCGCCTGCCTGCAGTCGTTTTTGTGTCTTCCGCTTCGCCCTTGGCTGCTGCCGTGATTGATTTGTTGACGGTGATCTCCATTCGGTGCCAGTCAATATCACCCCATTCAAGGGCGATATATTCGCTTGGACGTAGGCCGGTCCAGAATGCGAATTGAAATAGTGGGCGTACATTGTCCCGTGCGGCCGCTAGGATCGCGGCCTGTTCTTCTCGGGTGAATGGATCCGGGCCTTTCCGTGGGCCTGGTGTTTCCTTCAAGCGGTAGTGCCAGCCCTGCAATGGGTTGGTATCAAGCAGCTCATCATGCATAGCGTCGCTGAGGGCAGAACGTAGAACCATCAGTATGTTGGAGAGCCGTTTATTTCCGCAGGTAAGCGATGCCAGCCAGTTACGTACTAGCGGCCGCGTGATTTCACCCAGTAATAAATGACCCATTTCTGGAATCAATAGGCGTTCGATGATGGTTTCGTACGTCTTAATCGTAGACGCCTTTAGGCTAGGCCTCTTTGAATTGAGCCATTGGCGAAGGTAGTTATCTAGCCGATCTTGGCGCATGAACTTACGGGCGTTCTTACTGCGAGGGAAAGTCACTTGATAATCAAACGTGCCAGCGTCGATCGATGAGATGACCGCGGCCCGATGACGGGCCGCTTTCTTCAGGTTAGCGGGGGTGGGCTCGAGCTTGAGTCGTTCGCGGCAGCGCGTGCCTTGGTAGTAGAAGTCGATTTCGATACTGCTGTTCGAAGCGATCCGGACCCCTTCGTCGTTGCTCCCTTTGTTACCCATCTTGCATACCCTTCTAATGACATTAATATCCGACCATCCGGCGCTTTGAAAAACTGCTCACCTTGCCGCCAGTCACCCCGCTTGATCTTTGATCGGATCGCAAACTCGCTGTAGCCGGTCAGCTCGCTGAAGCGCTCGATGGTGACGTGATCAATCGCTAGCATGGTCGCCTCCTGGAAGTGTGCAGGTTGTGGGCGCTCCTTGGCTTGGCATCGTTGCGGGCTTAATGCCAACGGGCTGTAGGTCGTAGATCCATACCGGTGGGTTGGCGTCCCAACTGCCTTTGCCATTTACGGAGTCCCATAGGTTCCAGAAATGCAGGAAGGCATCACCGTTTTCATCGCCTTCAAACCCCTCTGCCAGCACATCTTCAGCGCTCATATCTTTCAGTCGCTCAAGGCGAACGCTAACAACATCAAACACCAGGCGTGCTGCCCATCGTGGCATGAACATTGAAGGCATCCAGTGAATACCCTTGCCGTTGGCCCGCGTGTAGTTGCTCATTACCGTGGGGAATTCTGCATCATGGCTGTTCGCTGGCCCTTTCGTTGTGTAGTAAGGGTGGCCCGTTTGGCACCTCCATATTTGGCGAGGCTCCCCATCTGCTCTATATATCGTCTGGTATTTGACAGGTGGCGGCCCTGGTATTCCAGCGCAGCCAGGCTGCGAGTACCGGCCTTCCTGTATCGCTAGCGGATGTTGGTCAGCGCATCCTTCCTTAACGTATATCCGATCACCTGGCTGAACCCGTGAGTAAATCCGGTGGGTCGTGCCTTCCGCGCAGGTGGCTTTTAGGTAAGGGCCTGGGTTGCCTGCAGGTGATGGGCCGTTGTCGATCGTCGCGTTGGCGAGGTCGAAGCCTGCTTCATTCCAGCGCTTTTTGCTGATGCCGCTGCCGTCGACCAGGGAGTTGTGAGCATCAATCACGCGGCGGGTTTGGTTTTTACGTGCCTCGAGGAACGCCTGCACCATGGCCGTGTTGAATAGTTTGCCGTGTTCTTTCATGCCACGCCCTCCATGTGATTAAGCGCTACTACTTGGTGATCGTTAGCGGCGGCGAGTGCTGCCATGGGTAGCGGGCTGACGCTGTTGCCGCACATGCGGGTTTGCGCGGTGATCGTGAACGGTTTGCCATCGTGGCCGCGATCGATGATGTAGGTATCTGGAAAGCCTTGAGCGCGGTAGAGCTCGCGGGGTTTGAGCATGCGCAGGCAGATATCGACGATGATGTAGGGCGTGCCTTTGATGTAGACGGTCACCAGGGCTAGGCGGTCTTTCGTCGTCACCGTAGTCATCGGGTCGTGCAGGTCCGCCCACTGGCCACCGGTGCTGTGGTAGCGCATCAGGAACGCGGCCACCTGCAGGGCGCTTTCTTCTACTTGTGGCGAAAGTGTGCAGTTCACTAGGCCGTGGTGAAGGCCGCCTGCAGTTATTGTGTGGAGCGGATGCGTCACATCGACGCCATGCTGGTTTTGCCTCTGAACCATCAAGTGGGCGGTGACGATCTGCTGCTGGGTACCGCGGCCGGTGATGGTGCTTAGCGGGTCATCGGCGGCGCGGCCAGCGCCTTCGTAGAAGCCGCCGTTCATTTGGGCCATGAACGCGGTGGCCACGGCCATTCCACTGCTGGCCGTGATGGTGTTCATCGGTTCTTCAATGTCGCGGCTGCCGATTCCCCAGCGCTGGACGCCACCTGGTTTACCCTGACCGTGAGCTAGCTGAACCAAGCAGGGTGAAGCTACGGCAAAACTGCCACCTTTGGGCCATGCGGTAATGGTGCGCAGTGGCTCGCTAATGGGTTGAACGACTTCACCGGTACCGTAATTGGCGATAGGCACAATGAAGGGCTGCGCTGCATTGATGACGAACTTATCAATGCCCTTGGCGATGCGCTTCAGGGTGTTCTCTGCGAGTGGGCGGGGGCGGTTGAAGATGCTTTTGCCTAGATTCGTCCAGTCAATGCATGATGCCGCCGATGAAAAGCGCTTTTGGCCCTTAGTGGGTTTGCGGGCGTGGGTAGGTGCAGGCCATACGATGGGCTGACCATCGCGGCGGGCGATTAGATATAAGCGTTTGCGGGTGGTGGGTGCGCCAAAATCGCAGGCGGCGATAGTGCGACACTCGACTTCATAGCCCAGTGCCCGCAAGCCACCGATAAAATGCCGCCAGTTCTGGCTGCGTCGCTTCTTATCCGGTACCAGGAACTGTTCATTGATCGGCGTTCGTTCACCTGGAGCGGCTACGCTGCCGTCGATTTTCATAACACGGCCCGTTTCTTTGCAGCGCTTTGCGATGAGTGGGCCCCACTGCAGGATTTGCTCGACGTTTTCCAGTGAGATGACACGGGGGCGTCCTAACCCTGCCCATTTGAGACCGACCCAGCTAAGCGAGCGAATGGCGCGCTTGCGTGGCTGCCCGCCACGGGCCTGGCTGTGATGGGTGCAATCAGGGCTCATATGCAGATGGCCAATGGGCCTTCCCCGCGATGCTGCGATAGGGTCAACTTCGTATATGTCGCACTGGTAATGTTCGGCGCCGGGGTGGTTGGCGGTGTGCATGCTGATGGCGTCGGGATCGTGGTTGATGGCGACGTGCACGGGGCGCTTCAGGCCCATCTCTAAACCGGTGCTGGCACCGCCGCCGCCGGCGAAGAGATCGACGTTGATTTCACCTTCGTAGTCGAGGGCGTATTGGGTGCGCCAGTGGGGAGGCTGTCGTTTCATTGGGCAGCTCCTCTGGTAGTACCATTTAGCACAAGGTGCAGGTCGCGCCCCAGCTTCGACTTCCAGCCTGGTTTTCCCTCTGGATATGGGTGCATCCCCGGAGAGCAGATACTGTCTTCATCTGCCAGTTGCTGAGCCAACTTAAGTTTCGCGGCCAGAGCATCACGTTCTTCTTCAGCGGCAGCGGCTTTCCTGCCTAGTTCGCGGTAGCCTTCAAGGTTGTTATTGGCAGCTTTGGCGATCATTTCACGGATGCCTTGCTCAGCTTTAAGCGCGCGTGACTTCCACTTTTCCCGGCGCGCTTTAAGCTTTTCAATAGCATTCAAGGTTTGGGTGGTGCCGCCCATCAACTGGTCTTCTTTGCGAACACCGGCGGCTTCAGCCACTTCGACTAGGCTGCCGATCACCATTGCAAAGAGCCGTTCATAGTTCGGTGCAAAGGTGGCGGTTGGTTCGGGTAAGTCGGCTAGGGCTTCGCGCCTGATTTGGTTGCCCACCAGAATAGCGACGTTGGCGGCTTGCTCTCTGGGATCGTCGCCGAACTTGTTCCAATCAATGGGGCCGTTGCGCAGTTCTTCAGATACCCTTAGGCAGCCTTGCTGTTGTTGATCAACGCAGAGCTTCTTAAGGCTTACCGCTGGCATTTCATCAATCGCTGACTGTGTGTGCGGCCCTGGGCCCTCAGCGATGGCGGCTTCGATGATGCGCTGCAGGTTGGCGTCTAGTTCGTTGCAGCGAGTGAGGGTGTTAAGCAGCATTTGATGATGCTTGCGGGCATCTTTAAAGGCCGCTTGCGCGGCCTGTTCACTGCTCTGGAAGGTGGCACGCCAGGCTTCGTAGTTCATCGCGTTAGCTCCTGGAGGCGTGGCTTCATGAACACCAGCCAGTGGGTGCCAGCCTTGCGGCCGCTGGTGTTACCGAATAGCGGTTGGTGTGGGGTCAGGGCTAATACTTCACTTAGCTTTACCTGTGTTTCATTCCACTTAAACACCAGCACACCATCGGGGTGCAGCACGCGGAAGCATTCAGCAAAGCCTTGGCGGAGATCGTCGCGCCAATCCTTGCTGAGCTTTCCGTACTTGGCAGCCAGCCATGAGCGCGGGCCAGCGCGCACCAGGTGAGGCGGATCAAATGCGACCAGGCGGAAGGTGGCATCACTGAACGGCAGGGCGCGAAAATCCATCTGCATATCTGGGCAAACCGTTAGCGTTCTTGTTCCGTCGATCCGGCCGTGGCTGCGGTCAGTAATGGATAGTGTTTCGCTGCGCACATCACCAAACACTGCATCAGGGTGGCCACGGTCAAACCACATCATGCGGCTACCGCAAGCGGGGTCGAGTACCCGGGCTGTAGGGATTTCAACGTTGGCATGCGTGTTCATAGCAGCCGCTCCTTGGGTGGGTTGTCGCCAAGGGCTTCCAGCTTATCGACCGTGGCGTTGAACGCTTTGGCCAACCGTTTGCGGCGTCCGCCGGTGATGTGATCGGCTAGGTGGTTGCCGCAGTTGAAATTATCATGGGCATGGGCATATGACAGGTAGAGGCGCCGCGCTCTGGAACGGAGCTGCCTGATTCGAATGGCGTTTAGCATCTTCATCCCCGGCCCCCTTTGCCATAGGCCTTTAGTGCTTCACTTAGCGCTTCGTGTGGGCCCCACTGGCGAAGGTTAGCGTGTAGGTCGCCGGCGGTCATCCAGAGCTGGTCGTGGTCGCCTTCGCCGTAGGTGATCTCTATAAGGGCCGCATCAGCGCCGCGCATCTGGCGCGACTTGCTGAACTCAACGAAGCGAAACTGTGGGTATTGCGGCGCTGCCTCGGGATGTTGTTGTGGGGTGCTCATGCGGCGTCCTCCTCGGCTTTAGCCCTGGCGGCGGCGCGGTCTAGGCGTTCGATTTCGGCGAGGATCAGGGCGCCTGCTTTTACCAGGTCGCGGCGTGGGTCGAGGCTGGGTTTCCACCATTGGCTATCCATGTTGCCGGGCAGCCAGACAGGCTCGCTTGCTTCGTAGCCAAAGTGGGCTTGTGCGATAAATGCCGCGTGGTCTGCATAGCAGCAAGCCAGGGAGGCCAGCTCGCCTTTTGACCATTGATCATCTTGCTCACGGCTAAAGCCTTCGGCATTGACCTGGCGGCTGCGCTCTTCATTAAGCTCGAATAAAGCCACAATAGGATTGGGCACTGGAGCTTCATCGGCTTCATCAAAACGAGGGTCAGACCAAAGCAGCGAACATGCAAAATCTGACTTGGCACGAACTGAAACTATGGTGATATCGCTATCTTCATTAACGAAGCGGCCAATTTCGGTGAAGCCTGTGGGCGGGGCGTAGTTAATGGCATCGACATAGGCGTTGGTTTGCTTCTCAAAAAGTGCCCAAGCCTCTGGCTCTTCTTCCGCACAGGGAGCGTCGTCAAAGTGTAAGTTCACTTCAAAGCCGAACGGCTCAAGTACCTCTTTGACGTCATGCTCTTCAAATAACGGGTGTGCGAGTAGCTTATGCATTTGCATTGGTTTGCTCCTGGTGGTGGAACCCCGCCGCAAGTGGTGGGCAGCGGCGGGGTGGTCGTGCGGGTGTGGCTGTTGCTTATTTGCTGAATGAGCCCAGTAGCAGAGTTGCGTTTTCTTCCAGCTCATCCTGGAGTACACGCTTGAACTCCTTGGCCATTTCTTCTTGCGCCGTTTCCAGTCCGATGATGCGCAGCTTTAGGCGTGGCTTGGTGTCGTCGGTCAGGATCGAGACGCGCATCTCGAACGTGCGTTCGCTGAGCCCTTCGTAAGGGATGCAGGTGAAGCGGATGATATCGGGTGTGCTGTCGCCTGCGCTGGCATCCAATGCGTCCATGCCGCTGCGCTTGGTGTTCCAATCACCATCCTCATGGCTGCGCTCGGAGGTTGCTTTGATCTCGATCTTGCGCACTGCGTTGGCGAGCTGCTTAGCGGTGAGGTCTTGGCCGTTACTGTCGATTCCTTTGATGCAGTGGTGCCAGTCTTCAATCCAGTGGGCCAATTCCTTTTGCGCAAAGCTTGAGCCGTTGGCTTGCAGGCAGGCTTCATAGGCGCCGGTTTTCTCCAAACTTAGGCTGGCGGTGTGGGCGCCATGACCTGGTGCGACTGGGTTGCCGAGGTCAAAAAAGGCCTTGGCGCGCATGGCGTCGATATCTACGAACACGCGGGCTTCGTCTTCTGCGTTAACGTAGTGGCCGTAGTCTTCAATCGAGCTGGTGGCGAAGGTGCCACGAAAGCGCGTAGGCGAATCCATGAAGCGTTCCAGCGACTGCAGTTCATAGCCTTTTGGTACCAACATCGTGGGTTCATAGGTGCCCGGGTTGCCGATCTGCGCGGCGTGAACGAGGGCTTCAATCTTTTCGATGGCTTGGTGATCCATGGGGATTCCTTAATGCATTGGTTTGCGTTGGTGGGTGGGCGTGCCAGTGCGTTAGTTAGGCGCGCTGGGTGTTGCTTTCGCCTTCCGGCTGAAACTCGAACTTGCCCTGGTTCTCGGGGAACAGCGTGAGCTTGCCGCCTTTGCCGACATACAGCGGCGTTTTAGTTGTGTTCTCTTCAGAGCGCTTGCCCTTGGCGGTGGGCACCACATAGCTGAGCTTGTGGGCGCAATCGACTTGCGAGCTATCCGCGATCTGTTTCAGGCTGAACTTGATGGTGACATCAGCCGCTTTGCCGTGAGCGACACAACCGGCGGCGGCGTCGCTTAGGGCGCGGGCTAGCTTTTCGCGGAATATGCCCGCGTCTAGGTCATCCAGTAGGGCGTTTATATCGGTTGAGGTGGGCTCGTTAGCCATGATTGGTTTCCTCTTTTACGTGGTGGTGTTGGCCGTTAGGCCTGGGTTTTCGGTGTGGCGGTGGCCACATCGCGAAACTGGGTGATGCTATGCGGCATCGGTTTATTCGTCGTTGGCTGCCTCGCGCTGGATGCGAATGCCCAAGCGGTTGGCGATGTAGAGCAGGCCGCGCTCGGTGACCAGCGTTTTGCCGTAGGGGCGTTCGGTGCCAAGGCCGCTGTGCTCAAACGATTTCAGCTCAACGAATAGGCGCCCGGTGCTGGTGTGCGGGCGGGTGCCGAGGTTGTGGGCGTCCAGCATGCCGATACCGCGCAGCTGTTTGCATAGGGTTATATGGCCGGTACCAAGTAGCGCAGCGGTTTCCTTGAGCGAGTAGCGCTTACCTAGTACGCGGGCCGCTTGTGGGTGCTGGGGTGCGTTCATGCGGCGTTTCCTCCAGTGGGTGGGATGAGGAGCGCTTCTAGTTCACGGGCGATGTTTTGCAGTTCTTCAAGGCTGCTATTTCCAGCCAAGCGCTCAAGGCCCGGGAGATAAACACAGAAGGACTTGAGCGCCTTAAAATTCTCTTTGGCCAATTCGCTGAACAGCAGCACGCTGACGCGGAATGCATGACCAACGCCCGTATATTCGGCGCTTACGCTATAGACGCCGTGCATACTGGTGGTGATCGCCAGTTCTTGGATGTAGGCCATGGCGTCGCGGTGCGCTTGAGTAAGCACGCTGGGAGCGGGGATGCGGGCGATAGTGTTCATGCTGCACCGCCCTGGCGGCGATAGCGGGCCGCTTCTTCAGGGGTGAGCAGATAGATGGTGCGGGATTTGTTACCAGCCAGGCGGGCGGCAACGCGTCCAGTGACGTGTTGCATGGCCTGAATGGCGATATGACTGTTACCTGCGGCCGGGTGCATATACACCCGGCATGGTTGGGCATTGGTTTGCATTGTCGTGGCTCCGTGGTGGGCGGATTACGACAACGAGTTTTGTACACCAAAAAGGTTTTGTCAACCGTTAAGGTTAATAACCTTTTAGATTATTTTTTTGCGGGAGAGGTGAATTATAGCTTTTTGACCAAATAAAGCCCCTTGCCAACTACTTCCCATGTCTCGCCCATCTTCATGTATTGCGGTTCCCACTTCGGGTTCTTTGCACACAAGTAGTAGTCACCATCTTCATAGCGTATTTCTTTAAATGTGCCACGGTCAGTCTGTGTGCAGCGGGCATAAACTACATCGCCGGAAATCCATTCCGCGTCAGGGTCAATGACAATGCGATCTCTTGGGTGGAAGTCTGGAAGCATGGATACGCCGTCCAGTATCAGTACAAATGAATTTTTACTGCAGTTACCTGGAGCGGGTACATATTCTTCGATGTCAGCTTCCTCGAATGACTCTCTGAGGGCGCCTGCGGTGGCCATCCCAATCACAGGTAGCATGTGCCCTACCGGGTGGAGAACGCTTGCATCATCTAGGCTGTACTCTGCTTTACTGTCACGAACACCGTGAACGAGATTCCTAACATCGTCTAGGTAATTGGTTGGCAGGTTCAGCTTTTCTTCAATGTGCCTCGCAAGCCTTTCCCCAATATTCTTAGTGGGGTTTTTGCCCGCAAAGCTGCTGCACTGGCTGGGATGTCTATCCAGTGCGTCAGATAATTTTTGCAGGTTCATATGCCGCTGTTCCATGACTTTATGAAGCAGCTCTAGTCGTAAGGCGTGTATATTCATAAGGTTATTCTTCGCCATAACCGCAAAGGTTGCGATAACCATTAAGGTGTTGCTTTTGTAATCTCGAGGTGTCATTCTTAATGGCATGACTCATTGGAGACAAAACCATGCAACTTCGTGATTATCTGAAACAGCAAGATGAGGCCCAGCTTGAGCAGTTTGCGGTGCGGGTTGGCACTTCCACTAAGTATCTGCGAGCACATGTGATAAGCGGCAGCCGAGGTGCTTCATTAAAATTTATGCGCGCACTAGCCCGCGGCAGTGAAGGTTCGGTATCACTGTCAGAAGTCTTGCAGCATTACGGTGTTAGCAAGGAAGAATTAGAGGCCGCCTAACCATCGGTTAGAGGTGCTGGGTAAGCTGCCCGAAAGCAACTTCCCCAGCGGTGCCAGAGAGGGTCTGCCCACCACAGACGAGCCCTCACTGGACTTTTTGCAACGCAAGAGAGCAAACCAATAAAGCCCCTTGCGCTACAGTTCCCATCATACACCACAGGGGATCTGTTGCGCATGGCATAGTAACGGGAGTAATGCCATGTCTAAACGCTGGCCCACCTCAAAGGATCGCGCTGAGCGCGAAATCCTGCCCCTTGGTCTTTCGATGTATCACGCGGCGCGTGATTACCCTGGTGGCGGCAAGGCGATTGCCGCTATTTACGGGGTGCCTGCCACCACGCTGCAGCATCGCCTGAACCCTAATGCAGATACCCATAAGCTGACCGTCGATGATCTGGAGTACGTGCTGGAAGCGACACGCGACCCGCGCATTCTCGATTCTCTTTTGGCGTTGGTACCGGGCGCGCACTGGTTCGAGTATCAGGAAGCGACAAACGATAGTAGCGAACAGCAGTTGATGGAGTCGGTGGCGGAAATGTCGACCCGTGTCTCCGATTTGTTGAGCCGCATCAGCGAGCATCGTAAGGATGGTGTGTATACCTCAGGCGAAGTCTCCGAGCTTAAGAAGCTGAAAGGCCAACTGATCAGCGCCTTGCAGGGGCTGCTGGTGAGCGCCCAGCGTTTTGATGGGGAGAGCAGCCATGGATAAGGCCGATATCGCGAACGATTACATTGAGTGGCGTACAGAGCAGGCGCTAAAAGCCCGAGAACAACAGCCCTCTGCGCTTTCCAGCCGTGCGGTGTGTAAGCAGTGCCACGAGCCGATTCCGGCGGCGCGACGTAAGGCGCTGCCGGGAGTGCAGTTTTGTGTGCAGTGTCAGTCGATGTTGGAGAAATGGTGATGGATTTACTCTCTATTGATGAGCTGCGCGTGGCGTTAACACATATCCCCGCCGATGATCGTGATATTTGGGTGAACATCGGCAATGCCGTCAAAACCGAATATGGTGATGACGGCTTTTTTGCGTGGGATGAATGGAGCCAAGGCGACGATAGCTACAACGCGAAAGATGCGCAGAGTGTTTGGAAAAGCCTGCAAGCGGGTCACGTGCGCTTGGGTACCATCATCAAGCTAGCGGGTCAGCATGGCTGGAAGCGTGAGCGTAAGGAGATGAGCGCTGACGATCGGAAGCGGTTGAAAGCTGAGCAAGAGGAACGCCGCCGTAAGGCAGCGGAAAGCGTTGAGGCCGATAAGGCGAAGCTGGCGAGAATGCAGCAAGCGGTTTCGCGGGCCTGTCAGCTGGTGATGGAACGCCACTTAACCACTGAGGGTTCGGCGCCGTATCTAACCGATAAAGGTGTGGGTGCCCATGGTGTGCTGTTCGTTAAGCGTGCGGTGCTGGTCAGCATTGATGCGAAGGTGGAAGCTGCCAGCGTGTGGGTAGGCAGTGAGGTGAAGGATTTCTTTGATCAACTACCTAAGCCGCGTCCTGAGCATTTGCACCTATTTCGCCTGCATGAGGGGGACACCATTCTGCCCCTTTATGATGGCGGCGGTGTGCTGTGGTCGCTGCAGGTGATTAATTCAAAGGGCACGAAGCTTTTCCCTAAGTTTGGGCGTAAGAGTGGCTGCTGGCACCGCATTGCTTGGCAAGAGCAGCCCGCCGTGATCGGTGTAGTGGAAGGGTACGCCACGGGTGCTAGCGTACATGAAGCCATGGAGTGGCCAATGGCCGTTGCACTGGATGCTGGTAACCTTGCGCGGGTGGTGCCTCAGTTGCGGGAGCTTTATCCGCAGGCTGAATTGGTGATCTGCGGTGACGATGACGTGGATACCGAGGGCAACCCTGGCAGAACCAAGGCTGAGGCGCTGGCGTTTGAGTACGGCTGCCGTGCGGTCTTCGCTGAGCTTGGCGAGGTGGCCTGATGCCGGATTGGAATGATCTTCACGTTGCCCGCGGCCTTTGGGCTGTTCGTGACCAAATCAATGCGCAGTTAGCGAGCGCTGCTAATGATGAAGAACTCCCCCCAGCCCCCTCTGAATGGCAGCCCCCGGTGCCGCCGATGGCTGCTGCACCTACGGGGGGCGTGGGGGAGGGCCAAGAGTGGACCGAAGAGAGTATTCACCGGCGCTTTGCGCTGCTCGAAGGTGAGAAGCAGGTATTCGATTTAGTTAAACGCCGCCTGATTAAGTGGGGGGCGTTTGAGGCGTACGTTGGTAAGTCTTTAGCTAAGGCGTGGGTAGATCGGCACGATAAGAAGCTGATTGACCCGGATCAGGCAAGGCACCAGGTGGCGGAAGCCAAGCTGGCAGGTAAGCAGAAGGGCGGGCAAGGCAAGCTGGGCATGGCCCCCACTGACCGTTACGTGTATTTAGACGGTACCCAAGAGATTTGGGATAGGCAGTTAAAGCAGCGGTTGCCTGCGCGCGCTGTGCAGTTGGCGTTGGGCGATGCTTGGTCTCTGTGGATCAACTCGACTGAGCGGCGCCAGATTCCCCATGATTGCCTGATCTTTGACCCGCGCATGACGCAGAGCCCCGGCGAGTACATCAATACATTTGAGGGCTTGCCGCTTGAGCCGATCGCAGAGCCTCAGCGGTGTAAATCCATTCAATACCTGATTCAGTGGCTGTGCAGTAACGACGCGGCCGCGACGCATTGGCTGACCTGTTGGTTGGCTTATCCGCTGCAGAATTTGGGCGCGAAGCTGGATACGGCCGTATTGGCCCACTCAACGATCGAGGGTTCGGGTAAGTCGTTGCTGCTTTCCGATGTGATGGGTGCGATCTATGGCATGTACTCAGCCACTGTTGGCCAGGCGCAATTGGAGATGAACTGGAACCAGTGGCAGGAAAGTAAGCTTTACGGTGTGTTTGAGGAGGTCGTGAGCCGCGACCAGCGTTATAACCAGGTAGGCAAGATCAAGCACATGGTGACCGGCAAGACGATGCGGGTTGAGGCGAAGTTCATGAACGGCTGGGAACAGGCCAACTATATGAACGCGGCGTTTCTCTCCAATGAGATTATGCCGTGGCCGATCAGTGAGCATGATCGCCGCATGCTTGTTATCTGGCCGGAAAAGACGCTACCCCCTGAGGCCAGCCAAGCGGTCGGTAAGGAGCTGGTGAACGGTGGCATTGAGGCGTTTTATCATTACCTGCTGAACTATGACACCGGTGACTTTGATGAACGCACGCGGCCGCCCAAGACGCCTGCCCGTGAGCGCCTTGTAGCCCTGAGCCGTGCAAGCTGGGAGAACTTCCTGGTGGCATGGCGTGAGGGCATCTTGGGAGTTCCGTTTACGGTGGCCAGGACGCAGGATGTGCACGATCTCTATCTTGAGTGGTGCAGTAAGAACCGTGAGCACACGATGAGTGAGACGAAGTTCTCTCTATTCGTTAGCACCCAGGTTCCCAAAACGGATAAGCAATATTGGTGGTATGACATGGACAATAATCGGAAGCGGTCTATCTTCTTCCTCCCCGACCCACCTGATGGGGTAGACCTCGGCGACGGTAAGAAGCTGGGTGCGCTGGTGAAGGCGTTCAGGGACCAGGCCTTAGAAGCAGGCTGGAACCCGGCGACATGGGACAAGTGCCAAGGGTGGATCAAGCCCTATGGCGGCTCGCCACTCGATTAGTGTCTAGGGTTGCTAGGGTATGTCTAGGGTCAATATTGCCAAGGGTAGACAATGAAAGCCATTATAAAACAAACGGTTATTTGTACCTGTCTAGGGTGTCTAGGGTTGTACGCGCCCGCGCGCGTATACGTGCGTCATTATATAAGCAGTTATCCACAACACCTTTTAAATTTTCCCCTATAAAGGAATACCCCTAGACACCCTAGACACCCTAGACAGTATTAAATAAATAGCTGTTATTAATAAGATTTTAAGTGTCTAGGGTGTGTCTAGGGTTGAGATGATTTGATCTAGGGTTGAGAAGTGCCACCACCACGGAGCAAACCAATGATTAAAGCGATGGATGAATTACTGAAACATTGGGCCGATCAATGGAAGTGTCGGGCAATGCGTCAGTGCAGCCCGCTGGGCAAGCTGATGGAGTTCAAGGGTGTGATGCCTGACGGTGGCCCTAAGGGCAGCCGTGACCCGCTTGGACATGGTGAGATCGATGATCTGGCTTGGGAAGTGTATGAGGGCATCGGTTGCCTGAGTAATGACCTTCAGGTGCTGGCTTGGGAGCATTACCACTGGGAAGGCTACAACGAACATAAAGCGCAGCGTTTGGGGCTGACTGAGCGCACTTACTATCATCGCCTCGATAAATTGCACATCGAGCTTAGAGAGGTGCTGAGGCGCCGTAGCAGGAAGATTAAAAGAGCGTAAGCGTTAATCATTTTGACGTTTGCCCAACCATGCCCAACGTATTAAAGAGTTTTTTTGTTTGGCATTACAAGACGCTTGATGCCATTGCAGTCAAGGTTCAAGATTCAGCTATCGTCTAGTAATTGCGGCACCTAGAAGCCCCAGCCTAACCGCTGGGGCTTTTTGTTGGGCGCTAGATAACCAGTGCTCCCGTCCGTGGTGGGCGGTGCCTCGCATAGCTTCGGTTGTGCGGGGCATTTTTATTTACCCTGCTGAAGATTGGTTACCTATGTCATCTGTACTTATCCAAGAGAGCGCACGTATTGCGCCGGTGCCGTTCGGCTGGGCAGCAATGCTGTCATCCGACCCTAGCACCCAGGTAACGCTGGTGGCTGGGTTGCTGACCTGTATCTACATGCTGGCTCAGCTGTTCCTGATCGTACGTCGGGCGCGCATTGAGCGTGAGAAGCATGAAATGGCTAAGCGTGAACACAGCATCACGATAGCGAACCTGGAAGCTGGACGTGAGAGGTCGCCCGAATGAGCTGGCTAAAGCGTATTGGAGTGCCTGCTGTTGGTGCGAGCGCGGTGGCAATCGCCGCGGCTACGGTTGGTTTCTTTGAGGGCAAAGAGAACCAGGCGTATCACGATCCGGTGGGCGTGGTAACTATTTGCTATGGGCACACAGCTACTGCACGCATCGGCCAGACGCATTCTGACGAAGAGTGCGAGGCGTTACTGGAGCAGGATCTGGGTACAGCATTTGAAGCGGTTAATCGCCATGTGACGGTAGATCTGCCTCCAACACGTGAAGCAGCACTGGCTTCGTTTGTTTATAACGTGGGCACCGGCGCTTTTGCCCGCTCGACACTGCTGCGCAGATTGAATGCAGGGCAGGCAAGGGCTGCATGCGATGAACTCCTAAGGTGGGTGCATGCTGGTGGCGTTCGCCTCCAGGGGCTGGTGAATCGCCGCCTTGCAGAGCGAGAGCTGTGCTTGATGGAGCCTACGCCGGCGGTCGAAAAAACGAGGCCTGACTGATGTCTGTTTTCTTGAAGCTGCTGCGCTGGGTACCGGGGTGGGCTTGGGTCGTTGCGCTGGTGTTTGTTCTGGCGTTCTCGCTTCTGGGATTTATCCAGGGGGTGGTGTCTGAACGCGATCAAGCGGTCAGCGAACTGGAAACCTCACGGCTGGAAACGCGAGCACTGGAAAGCGCGCTTGAATGGCGACGAACTCAGGCAGCAAAGCAGCTTCAGGCATTGGAGTTGCGCGAAGCTGAGCTGCAGCGAGTGAGGGCCGGCCACCAACAGCAATTGGATGCGCTTAATCAATTGGAGCAGAACGATGAAGAAACCGCTGATTGGACTGGCGTTGCTCTGCCTAACGCTATTCGTGACTGGGTGCGCCAACTCCCCGGGGAGGGTGGTCGTTCCGATCGTGATGACGCCGGAGGTGCCGGGGTATCTACTTTCACCGATTCCTCAACCGACGCATCGAATTGAAAGCAACCGAGATTTATTGCAGCTACTCGCTGCCTACGAGTCACTTCGCAAACGCGCCAATGCGGATCGCGAAACGGTAAGCCAGCATCTCCAGCAGCCTGGCTCAGCCGGTGAAAAACGCTAGGTTCTCCTGGCCAATCCTAGGCCACACGGGGTCGCAGAGTCCCGGAATTCGTGCAGCTGTGACGCTCCTATGGCTTCCTTACTTTTAACCGTATCAATGGGTTAGCGTTATGACGACTGTTGAAATGATCAATGTCTGTCGCCAAGCGCTGCTGAATTGGCACGCTGCTGAGCTTCCTGCGACGACAAACAAGCGGTCGCTTGCCGAACTGCTCGAAGTCTCTGAGCGCTCGCTGACAGACTGGCAGCAGAAAGGCATGCCGGTTGCCGTTTCCGCTGGCCGTGGTGCTAGCAATGAATACTCCCCCGCCGAGGTGATTGCCTGGCTGCTTGAACGCGCTAATGACACCAGCCGTGAATCCGCTAAGGATCGCCTCGACCGCCTACGCGGTGACCAGCTTGAGCGGGAGATTCTCAAAGAGGATGGCGTGCTAGTCATGCCGGACGATCTAAAAGTTGAGTATGAGGCGCTGGTTGAAGCCGCCCGCGCTGAGCTGCTGTTCAACATGCCCGACGCACTGGCCGCCGAACT
Source organism: Halomonas sp. NYA30 (assembly GCF_976980765.1). NCBI lineage: Bacteria > Pseudomonadati > Pseudomonadota > Gammaproteobacteria > Oceanospirillales > Halomonadaceae > Halomonas > Halomonas sp. NYA30. The sequence continues at coordinate 2,123,127 of NZ_OZ334477.1, forward strand.
GACCGCCATACTGGGTGAAGAGGTGGATGTCTCGATTGTCCGCCGCCATATAGACGATGCCCTGACAACCCTGAGCCATTATGACTCCAGCGATGAACCTGAGCCCGCAGATTCGGGCGACGCTCAAGCGTAATGCAAAGCGCTGGGTGCGTTCGCTTGCCCAGAAGTTTGCCCCGCCTGAGCGCATCAGCACACTGGAGTGGGCGAACAAGCATCGCTGGATGAGCGAAGTGGAAACAGCAAGGCCCGGTAAATACAGCATTCACGTAACGCCCGCGCTGGCATTGCCCGGTGGCCCGCTGGAAGCGATCGACGACCCCAATGTTGAAGAGGTGTGCTGCCAGAAATCGGCGCAAGTGGCCTGGACATCAGGCGTACTCGGCAACGCCCTTGGCCGCTGGATCGACGTGGACCCGTCGCCGATCATCGGCCTGTTCCCGAAAGACGGCGCCGCTAAAGAATACGTTGCGGAAAAATTCGAGCCGATGGTGGAAGCAACGCCACGGCTGAGAGACAAGATCGACCTTCGCTCACGGAAGCTGCAGCAGCGGCAACAGTTCAAGCGCTTCCCAGGCGGCTTTCTCAAACTTGTGGGCTCCAACTCGCCATCGTCGGTGAAGTCCACACCAAGCCCGCGCGGGTTTGTTGAAGAGCCCGATGACTGCAACCTGAACCTGAAAGGTCAGGGCGATTCGATCCTGCTATTGAAAGAACGCGGCAAAACCTACGGCCGTGGCCGTAAGAAATACATCATCGGTGGCACGCCCACCATCGCTGGCATTTCCTCCATTGAAGCGGAGATGCAGCTAAGCGATCGGCGGCGCTGCCTGGTGCCTTGCCACCACTGTGGCGAGTCGCATGAACTCAGCTTCGACAACTTGGTGTGCCCGCCTGACCCCGATCAACGCCACCCGATCTTCGGCCAGTACCGCCCGGAGCGCACGGTTTACGCTTGCCCGCATTGCGGCTGCGAGTGGGGAGACCAAGAGAAAAACGCCAACTTACGGAACGGACGCTGGGCAGCGACAGCAGAATTTCGCGGCGTGGCGGGCTACTACATGAACGAGCTGCTGAGCACGTTTCCAGATTCTCGCTTTGCACGCCTGATGGAAAAGTGGTTATCAGCAAAGCACAACGCTGAGCAAGGCGACTTCAGCGACCTGATCGTGTTTACCAACAGCTCCATGGGGCTAGCCTATGAATTCAAAGGCGATGCCCCCGAAGTTGATGAGCTGAAAGATCGCGCCGAAGACTATGCGGAACGTACCGTACCCCGCGGCGGCTTGCTACTCACCGCGGGTATCGATGTTCAGCACGATCGCCTAGCGGTAATCATCCGCGCCTGGGGCCGTGGCGAAGAGAGCTGGTTGGTCTACTGGGGCGAACTCTACGGCAACACCATTGATAAAGTTGACCCCGTGTGGGATGAGCTCGACAAGCTGTTAACCACAGGATTTGAACACGACAGCGGCGCCACATTGCGCGTCACCGCGTCCGGTATCGATAGCTCTGACGGGCACACCAGCGATGCCGTATATCACTACGTGCGCGCCCGCCAACGCCACGGCGTGATGGCCGTGAAGGGCGCTTCAGTCAACGGCGAAAGCCGCGAGATTTTCAGCCGTCCGAAGATCTCAGATGACACCAACCGGCAGAACACCAAAGCCGATAAATACGGCCTACGCCCGTTTATCGTCGGTACCCACAAAGCCAAAGACCTGATCGACACCCGCATTCGATTGCGCGGCGATGGCCCCGGGCGAATGCACTGGTACCGAGATGTGCGCCCTGACTACTGGGATCAGCTGACTGCCGAAGTCAAAGCACCGCATGCGCGAAACCCACGTAAGCGAGTGTGGCAAAAGAAAGCAGGCAAGCCCAACGAAGCGCTGGACTGTGAGGTTTATGCCATGCACGCCGCCCGCAGCTGTCGCACCCATGTGCTACGCGGCAGCGACTGGGACAAGCTCGAAGGGGCGCTGACCCAAACCACGCTATTTGCACCGCCACCACCGGCAGCCACGCCACAACAGGCTGCCGGTAACGGCCGCAGACGCAACCGAAAAATGAGGAACGGCCGCGTATGACCACGCAAACCTATACAGAGCGACTGGCCCTGGTGCGTCAAGCCATCGACAAGATCATTAGCGGCTCACAGTCATGGCGCTTCGGCGACCGACAGTACACCCGCGCTGATCTGGATACCCTGCAGCGCATGGAAACCCATTACGCCAAGATGGCTGGCCGCGAACAAGCCATTGCCAGCGGCCGCCGCGGCCGAAATCGTATTCGTCATATAGGGTTTTAAGCCATGCGAATATTTGAAGGGCTAGGAGGTGCCCGCGCCAAACTGGCCGAATCCCAGGCGACACAGGCACGCGCTGAGCTGGAAAAACTCAAGGCCCGCCAGCCCAGCACAGCGGCAAATGTCGGCAGCGAAACGCGGCACCGGGGTGCCAGCCGCATGTTACGCAGCATGCTGAGCTGGATACCTGGCCTCGGCAGCCCGCGGCAAGATAATCCGACCAGCGAACGCGAAACGCTGATTGCCCGCTCTCGCGACGCCTACCGCAACCACATGCTTGGCCGTGCTGCGATCAGCCGCGCTGCCACCAACGTTGTCGGCATGGGCCTGACTGTGCGACCTAACGTGGACGGTGAAGCCCTGGGGCTAAATGACGAACAAACGTCAGCACTTAACGAACAACTGGCCCGCGGCTTTCGCCTATGGGCAGAGGATCCCGCTGAATGCGATGCCGAAGCCACGCTGGATTTCTACATGCAGCAGCGCCTAGCGTTTATCAGCGCGCTGGTCAGTGGTGACGTATTTGGCTTCACGCCAATGGATAAACGCCCCGGCTGCCTATTTAGCCTCAAGCTGCAGCTGACCGAAGCGGAACGTATCGGCAACCCGCTAACGGATCTCAACACCGCCAATGAAATTGACGGTGTACGTGTGGACCGACTTGGCAAACCCACTGATGTGCGGGTCTGCAATGGGTACCCCAGCGATTACTTGACCCGCCAAACATGGGAATGGGTGCCGGTGTTTGGCGCCGAAACCGGGCGCCGCCGCATCTTGCACCTGATGAACGAAAAGGATCGCCCCGGACAAACACGCGGCGTGCCGTATTTGGCACCGATTCTTGAAGCGCTGCAAAAGCTGGAGCGCTTCAGCCAGGCAGAGTTAACCGCCGCCGTGATCAGCGCGATGTTCACCGTGGCGATCAAGCACGAAAAAGACGATACAGACCCCGGCTTAGGGGGCTCCACGCTGTGGGATGAAAACAGCAGCGACCCTAATAAACCCCAACGCCCTGTAGTGCGGAGCGACCGCGAACACGAACCGGAAGGCGATAACCTGACACTAGGCGAAGGCGCCGTGTGGGATCTGGAAGAAGGCGCCGAACCGGTACCGATCAGCCCGAACAGGCCTAATGCCCAGTTCGACCCGTTCTTTGTCGCGATCGTTAAAGAGATTGGCGCAGCGCTGGATCAGCCAGCGGAAGTATTGCTGATGCACTTTTCAACCAGCTACACGGCAGCCCGCGCCGCGTTTAACCAGCTGTGGAAATTCGTCAAACAACGCCGCCATCACCTCACCACGCAATGGTGCCAGCCAGCCTATGACCTGGTGGTGGATGAAATGGTAGCGCGAGGCATGATTAACATGCCCGGATATCGCGACCCGGCAAAGCGCCGCGCATATACCCGCGCGCTCTGGATAGGCGAACCGCTTGGCGCACTGAATGACCTGGTGGATGCCCGCGCTGCAACCGAGCGCATTGCCAACGGCACCAGTAACGAAACACTGGAAACCATGGCCTACCACGGCGAAGACTGGAACGACGTCGCACAGGATCGCGCTCGCGAGATTAAGTGGAAGCGTGAAAACAACGTGCCGGTGTATGTCGGTGGCAAGGTTCAGGAGCCACCACCTGAAGAGAATGAAGACAACGACTAGCCCGCCATTTTGGTGGGCTTTTTTCATTGCTAACGACCATTTTCCCGGCATCAGGAAAATGGTCGCAGCTCACTACCTAAGGAGCCACTTATGCCCCGCACTGCATTTGAGCTGGCGGCAAGCCGCCCATGGCTGATGACCGGGGATGCGCTGGATAGCCTGATGGCTGTAGCCGACCGCCAAGGCGATATCCATGCGCTGGAAGCGCGCTTGGGTCGATCACTCGATAACACGCGCAATGTCACGGTTCGTGATGGCGTGGCAGTGATACCCGTCACCGGGCCGATCTTCCGCTATGCCAACCTGTTCGCCGAGATCAGTGGCGCAACAAGCACTCAGGTTCTGGCGACTGATATCCAAGCCGCGCTGGATGATCCGCAGGTACGGGCCATTGTCATCAATGCTGACAGCCCTGGCGGCGAAGCCTCCGGTATTAATGAGATTTCCGAACTCATTTATCAGGCGCGCGGCACAAAGCCTATCAAAGCCTATGTAGGTGGACAGGCAGCAAGCGCAATGTACTGGATTGCCAGCGCCGCCGATGAGGTGGTTGTTGATGACACGGCTCAGCTTGGCAGCGTTGGCGTAGTGCTGAGCATGCGTAAGCGCGAAGACCGTCCCGGCGAAAAAAGCTACGAGATCGTCTCCAGTAATGCCCCCAACAAGCGCCCCGACTTAGAAACAGAAGCGGGCCGAGCACAGCTTCAAACTCGTACCGATGAGCTCGCTAGCGTGTTTCTCGACAAGGTTGCACGCAACCGTGGCATACCCCGCGAAGAGGTCAACGACCGCTTCCGCCAAGGCGGCATCGCCACCGGCGCTTTGGCGGTAGAGGCCGGCATGGCTGACCGCCTTGGCTCACTGGAATCCCTCATTACCGAGCTGGCCGGTTCCCCTGCCAGTAACCAACCCAGGAGCATGACCATGACCACCGTCAAAACCACGGCAGAGCTGCATGCAGCGATCGAAGCCGGTACCGACCCAAAGACTATCCAAATCGCCGCCGCTGAAAGCGTCGATCAGGAAAAGCTGCGCACCGAAGCGGCGGATGCTGAACGCCAGCGCTGCATCGGCATTCAAGCGCTGGCAATGCCTGGGTTTGAAAAGGAAGTCGCGGCAGCCCTAACCAATGGCGACAGCGTGGAAGCAACCGGCTTGGCGCTGTTCAAGGCGGCTCAGGATCGCGGCATTTCGTTGAGTAGCATGCAGCAAGACAGCACTAAGGCACCGCCAGCGACCCCGCCGAACGGCAGCAAGGAATCCGAAGAAGATCAGCAAGCGGTGTCGGCAATTTCACGCCGCTGGAAAACCAAGTAAGTCACGCGCGACCAGCGCAATAGAGGAGGCATTTCATGCCGAGTGCAACACAAACCGCCCATCCCCAAATGGGCTCATTGATCGCTGGCGATTTTCCACGCCGCTACATCACCATCACCATCGCCGCCGGTGAAGTTCTCGCTGCGGGCAGTGTGTTAGGCGAGGTTACCACTAGCGAAGAGTTTAAGCTCAGCGCCGCGGCGGCCACTGACGGCAGCGAAGCCCCAAGCATTGTGCTTTGGGAAGACGTGAATGCCACCGACGGCGCAGTGCAAGCAGAGGCACTGCTATCCGGTGATCTACGCGCCACTGGCTTGACGCTGGGTGATGGCCACACCGTCGCCGCTGTACGCAAGGCGCTGCGGCCCTTCAGCTTGTTCGTGCATAGCTAAGCGAACACCTACCTGTTTCCTACCCTGGAGTAACCCATGGACTTATTTGCAACACGCACCATGCTCGCAGCGGTTGAGCAAATGCTGCGCAGCCGCCGTTTTCTGGGCACGCTATATTTCGGCGCTACCCCTGTAACAGCGACCACTGCCACTGTTGATATCGACATCATCAAGGGCAACCGCAAGATGGCGCCCTTTGTGCGCCCGAACCGCCCCGGCAAAGTGGTTGATCGCTCCGGCAGCGTTATGCGCAGCTACAAGCCTGCTTACGTTAAGCCGAAGCTTGAAACCAGCGCGGGTCTTTTGCTTAACCAACGCCAACCAGGGGAGAGCCTCTATTCTGGTCGCTCACCGCTTGAGCGCGCCGGTGATCAATTGGCGCGGGACATGGAAGACCTCGACGACCAGATCAACCGCCGGGAAGAGTGGATGATTGCCCAGGCGCTCACGACTGGCCAAGTGCAAGTGGTGGGCGATGGCGTCAACGATATCGTTGACTACCAAATGGACGCTGAGCACCTGGTCACCGAGTCCGTTCAATGGACGGAACCCACATCAGACCCGATCGCTGACCTGCGCAAATACAAGCGCCGTAGCGCGAAAAAGAGTGGACGAACGGCCAACGCCTGCGTCATGAGCTCCGAAGCCGCGGATGCGTTTCTTGATAACGAATCGGTCATGAAGAAACTCAATACACGCCGCATCGATCTAGGCATGATCCGCCCAGAAGAACTGCCAGATGGCGTGACCTACCTTGGCTATCTCAACGACCCGGGGATGGATTTGTATGCCTACGAAGAGTGGTACCTGCCAGACGAAGGCGAAGAGCAACCGATGATTCCCGCCGGCGGCTTGATTGTGGGCCCCACCACCAGCCGTTGCTCCATGCTCTACGGTGCCATTCAGGACATGTCAGCGCTAGAAGGCGGCCTGTTTGATGTGGCTCGGTACCCGAAAAGCTGGCTAGAAGACGATCCCGGCGTTCGTTGGTTGATGATGCAGGCCGCGCCACTGCCTGGCTTCCACGAACCGGACGCGTTCGTTTACGCCAAGGTCGTCTAACCACCCCCGCCCAGTGCGGGGTTTTTGTGTATCACCCTGAAAGCCAATAGGAGGCCACCATGGCCAAGCAATTTATTGTTACTCGCGGGCAGATCGAAAAGGGTAAGAGCGTGCTAGCCAAAGAAGGCCAGATCTACAAACCCAAAAACAAGGCCGAAGAGGACCGCCTACTGGAAGCGGGAGTGATTGGCGAAGCGCCTAGCGCGTCTCCAGCCGCAGAACCAGAACCAGAGCCAGAACCCGGCGTGGGCAAAGGCGGTGAATAATGAGCGTCTTCGATGACGAAGTTCGCGAAGGCACCCAAGAGATACTGATGGAGGCCGGCAGCCCGGCCACCTTCAGCCCTCTTAACGGCACGCCCGTTACGGTAAGCGTCATTCTAGATCGAGACGTTGAGCGCACCGTAGCGGGCATGCAGGGCGTTATCATGGAATCCCGTACTGAGCTAACCGGGTATGCCAGCGAATTGGGCGCCGGCGGGCGCGGCGATGTAGTGACACTGAACGGCAAAGGGTGGCGGCTAGGCCAGAAAGCCAGCGATGACGGCTACCTGGTGACCTGGATTGTGACTGAGGAGCGCACATGAGCAGCACAACGCCGATCAAAATAACGGTGGACAGGAATGCCGTCCGCCGGATTGAAAGCGATTTGATGCACCTCAAGAATGGCGCGCCGCGTGCCATGAGTCGTGCTATCAACCATACGCTTGGCGTGACCCGTACGGAGGCTAGCAAGGAGATCCGTAAACAGGTCAAGCTGAAAGCGGGGTATGTGCGGGACAAGCTGGCGGTGAAGCGGGCCACCGTTAATAGGCTGAACGGTGCGATCCAAACGCCTACGCGGGGAACGCTGCTCACGCGGTACCCGAACCGGCGATATAAAAGCGGCAGTGTGGGCGTTCAGGTTAAACCGACCGGCGGCAAGAAACGCATGCCTGGCGCGTTCTTTATCCGATTCGCCAATGGCGTGCAGGCCATTGCCATTCGAACGCAGTACGGCCCCGGCCTTGGCCGAAGCGAAGGGCTAAAGGTTTTGTATGGCCCTTCCACTAGCCAGGTGTTCACCGATGTTAAAGACGATCTGCAGGCACCGAGCGGTAACCGCTTGATGCAGCGCCTGGGCTACGAGGCGGAACAGCTACTCAAACGGCAGTGATATGACCCTACCCATTCGAGAACAGATCATCGCGGCTCTGGCTGCACGGATGACGGCTGAGCGTGCCAACACCATTATCGACACGTTGCCAGCCCGCAGCATCTGGGATGGCAGTGACGGCAACGTTGAGCGCAATCGCTACGGCGGCATGGATGTCACCACGGATATAACCGTCGAAACCATCCACCAAGCCGACCGCGACCACCGCCAGTGGAGCACCCAAGCGAACTTGATTCTGGCGGAACTGATCGCTACGGCCACCGGTACCGACCGCGCCTTAGGCGGGTTAGCGGAAGATGTCGCCTACGCAGGCGGGACTATCTACTACCCCGAAGAAGGCAGCGACATTATCGGCGTCGATCTGGTGCTGACGGTGCGCTGGTCGCACCGCATTGGCGACCCTTACACGCAGTAGGCGCTTCAATAAGAGGACTTCCCCATGTACCAAGAGATGCGCAGCGAGCGCCTGCCCAGCCGCACAGATGTTCGCTGGTTTCACATTGAAACAGTGACTGACGACACCAGCAATCCGCTAATGGTGCCCGCCGTTGATCGTCCGGTGGCGATTGTGGTCACGCCCGGCGCATCGGCCCGCGTGGAATACACGCTCAGTGACTACGCCGCCGTGATAGATGGGGCTGGCACATGGTTGCCGTGGCCCGCGGGTGATGTTTCCGACGCTACCGGCGATTCTGCTGTGGGCGCAGTCACTGCGCTACGGCTGGTAAGCATTGGTGCTAGCACGTGGGAGGTGGCGTTGTGAGCATTTGGCAATCAGAGCAGGGTGCACAGGCAGCGTCCGTGAAGGTCGCGCAACATGTGGCTAAAGCGGATCCGCATCCACAGTATGAGCGGCGTGTTAAGAACAACCTCACTGCCACCGCCGCGCCCGCTGTTACCGACGATGCTAATGCAGGTTATGAGCCGCGCAGTATTTGGTTTAATACGGCTCAACAAGAAGTATACCGCTGCATCGGCGCCGACATTGGCGCGGCAGTGTGGGCAAAAACAACACTAACGATTGATGAGCTAGGTAGTGCTGCGCTGTCTGATGTTGGTGACTTCGATCCTGCTGGCACCGGCGCAAGCGAAGCCGCCAATGCTGTCGCTGCTCACGAAGCCAAAACCGACCCGCACGACCAGTATTACAATGCTTCACGCCTCACTGTCTGGTCGCGCGACAAAGAGCGTGAAGCCCTAGAAGCCGCTACCGGCGGCGCCTGCACTATTGAGCGCACGACCAACGGCCAAGCCTGCCACATGTTCGTGCTGCCCAAGACGACATGGGAAGACCTGATGCCAGGCCAAGAGCTAGGCACTGGCACGCATGAAGCGTTTATTGAAAATGGTGTCGAGAAAAGCGAGCTGCTGGTGGGCATGTACATGGCCGCTGAACTGAATGGCGAAATGGTTAGCCAGCCTCGCACGGTTGGCCGCCGATCCATTGACTGGGATCAGTCGGTTGCGGCAGCGCAAGCCAGCGGCTTTCAGTTGTTTGGCAACTGGGAATGGTCAGCCGTGGCCCTGTGGTGCATGGCGAACGGCTTTCAGCCACGTGGCAACACCGATTATGGGCAGTCACACAGCCACCCGCATGAACGCGGCGTTTATGACGGCGATGGCAGTGGCGAGGAGTACACACTGTTGGGTACCGGTCCGAATTCGTGGAGCCACAACAATGCAGCCAACGGCATCGCTGACCTGGTGGGCAACCGCTGGGAATGGGTGCGTGGGTTCAAGATGGTGGATGGCCGCATTCTTCTGGCACCCGATAACGACCCGACATTAGCAGAAAGCGCCTGGGTAGATACGGGCTGGGATATGCCGGGCAATCAAACGTGGGCCAGTGTTGATAACACGGGCGCGCCGGAGTCGGTAAAAAGAGCCCTTATCGTGCCTAATGGCATCGCCGATCCTGAGGGTTATCTTTACACGAACCTGAGCGGCGAACGCTTCCCGATCCGTGGTGGCACTCGCGGCAATGCGGCGTATGCCGGGCTTGGTGCGCTCGCTCTCATCCATGCGCGCACGAATGCGAATACGCCCCTCGGGCTTCGTCTCTCGCGTTTAATTTAATCTGGTCTAGCCGCGGTAGCGGCGGTAGGAGTTTGGAAAGGTGTCAGGGATGCAACAGAAAGACCTTGAGCTAAAGCTCAAAATAGAGGAAATGGCGTGTTATTTCTTTTCGGTTGCGCTGCCTCAGTACCCCGCAAAGGCCAAGCGGATTATTGGAGAATCCACCGAGCGACAGCTGTGGTTTCTTCTTGAAAAGGTGATTGAAACCAACCACCGCTACTTCAAGAAGACCGGCGCACGGGATATTGACGTGGCGCTCGGCAAGATTCGCTCGGCATTCAGAATGGCCCGACGCCGTGGCTATCTGCAGCACAAGCATCATCAACAGCTCGCAAAGATGATGTGGGAAATCGGCAGCCTTCTGAATGGGTGGATGGCATGGATCAAGAGCCATTCGCCTACTGGCGCAAAAGAAGAAGCCGCCATTTCTGAAACCCTGGCACCTTATGATTTTTCTTAACGGGCTGTGCGTTGAACTTGGTAGCGGATCCCGATCCGTGGTGGCAATCGCAACAATGCGGCGAATGCCGGGCTTGGTGCGCTCAATCTCAACAATGCGCGCACGAATGCGAATACGAACATCGGGCTTCGTCTCTCGCGCTTTAGGGCCATTCCTCAGATCCTATATGGACAGAGGATAGCGCCTAAAACGGATGCACATTCCACGGCATGGATGCCGAAAAAGAATCAGGCTGGCAGCGCGTAGTACCTAGCGGGAGGCCTGTTGCCATGCCGCCTTACGGAGATAACAGACAATGAAACGTCATGGAGGTTTATTCCTTGAGTTTGCGAATTACGATGCACTGGAAGCCGCAGTCCTGAAGGCCAAGAAGGGCAGACGAACCCGCGGCAGCGTGTTGCGTTTCTCGCAGCGCGAAGAAGAGCACCTGGTTGATATTCTCAACCGCCTACACCATGGTCTTTACCGTGTCGGTGGGTATCGGCATTTCTTAGTGCATGAGCCCAAAACCCGGCGCATTGCCGCGCTCAGAAACTTTGAAGACCGCATTGTACAGCACGCGATATATGCAGTGATCGAACCCCTGTTTGAGCGCCGCTTCATTAGTGATAGCTACGCTTGCCGAACCGGTAAGGGGACGCACGCCTGCGCAGATAGGGCGCAGCAAATGCTGCGCGAATGCTTGCAGGAGCACGGGCACATCTACGTGCTTAAAGCAGACATCCGCAAATACTTTGCCAGCATTCCCCACGCGGTAGCTAAGCGCCTGCTGCGTCGCGTCATCAAGTGCCCGCTTACGCTAGCGATTCTTGATGACATTATCGGCAGCTACCACGAGCCCGGAAAGCCAGGCTACGGCATTGCTATCGGCAGCCTGATCTGCCAATTGCTCGCCAATATCGTGCTGGACGCGCTGGATCAGTATGTGAAGTGTCGGTTATGCGAGCGCTGGTATATCCGCTACATGGATGACTGGCTGATTGTCGGCCCTGATAAGCGCCACTTACAGAAATTACGCATCCATCTTGAGTGGTGGCTTGCCGAACACCTAGAACTTGAAACCAATCACAAGACCAACGTTTTTCCCGTTAGCCCAACGCATGGCCGTGGCCTGGATTTTGTTGGTTATCACATGTGGCCGCACAAGCGCCGCCTGAGAAAAGGCAGCATGAAGCGCTTCAAGCGCCGCGTCCGCCGCCTGCGCCGAGAGTACGCTAACGGCGAAATCGCCATGCGAGACGTGCAGTTACAGCTAAATTCCTGGTTGGCTCATGCCAGCCACGCCAACGCTGAGGGCTTTGTGCGCTCGGTTATTTACGACACCCCGTGGGAGCAGCATCATGTCGCTATTTGTGATTGAGCCTGTTGATGCCGAAGTCGACGAGCGCCCGTCTGAGCCAGAGGGCGCCCAATCGCTCGGCCATGCGGCGGGGGTGCGTTGGTATAAGGCCGATACCATCCCGACGAAAGGGCGCGCGCCTACCGTCGATGAATTGGCTGCCGCCAACCTTGAGCTGCCCGCAATCCGCAACCTAAAGGCATCGACACGGCGAAAGATCGAAGCTGAGGTGGGTGACCTGCATGAGGTCGTGGCAGATCAAGCCAAACAGATCGAAGCGCTCACCGTGATGCTTTGCCACCTATCGGCGGAATACCTTGGCGGGACCGTGATGAGCGACGGCGCTAAAACGACCTACCTGGCGCGCGTGGAAAACGTACTGAGTGCGATTGATAGCGGCGCGTTACAGTTGCGCGGCGACCTGGAAGGCACCGACGACATGCTGGAGAAGACGCTGTCCCGCACCAATCGGATTAACCAGATCGTGGGCAATGAGTATCTGCCTTCGCGTGCCAACGTATTTAACTAAGCGCTAAGCAACACGAGGCCCGCCACCGCGCGGGCCTTTTTATGCCCGCTCGCCGGGTTAATGAACGACAGGAGAGCCGCATGGCGATCACCGATAACCCCAAATTAGAGTATGAATCCGGTCAATCATTTAACGACTGGGAACACATGAGCGATACCGGCGATACCGTGGTGTTTGAAGCTACGTTCGCCCCCTGGAGCGCCCGTGCGGGCTTTGATGCCGATGTGCGCCCGTGGGGCTTGGCTACCGGCGGGCAATTGCGTGCCGGCAGCGGTAACGACAACGTCACCGTATCGGCGCTTACAGCGTATATGCCCACCGCGGCAGGCGCTCAGTCAGACGGCCTGGTCAATGTTGCCAGCGGCGATGTATCGGTTGAGCGCGCAGCCACGGCTACCCACATGATTACCAGCATTACCGTGGATGCTAGCGGCACGCTGTTGGCGGTGGCAGGCACTGAAGGTAGCGCCTTTACTGAGCAACGCGGTGAAGCGGGCGGCCCGCCGTTTATCCCGGTGGATAGTATCGAGGTTGGCCAGGCGCGCCTAGCCAGCGCAGATGCGGCCCCGGTTTCCGACCCTGAGATCTTCCAGGTGGTAGGGCTGCACCAGGAGCGCTACGACAGCCCGGTCTTTGAAACCGACCCGACAGTAGGCGAGGTGCATTTCGCGTCTGAGCTGCCCAAGATTCACACCGACAGCGTTACCAAGAAAGTCAGTGTGCGTGGTTACACGCCCATCTTCGCTGAGATTCCCCGCTCAAGCGACTGGGTGCCGGCGGAAACATCGCACTCTGTGAACTCCACCGAGATTTACAACGGCACGCTAGGCAGCGTATCCCGATCGCTAGGGCAAGCCTCGTTTACTTATTACGGCGAAGGCAATGCCAATGACCCGCTGGTGCGCCTTAAAAACCAGCGCCTGTGGTTCCGCTGGTACCAGGATCGCAACCGTTCGCCGCATTCGCTGACGCAAGGGATCTTAGGCATCGGTCGAACTTATCCCGCCGGCGATCACGTCAACATCGCCTGCACCGTCTCTGCCGAGCAAGAAACCCAGGACTTCGAATAACGCTACGCCGCCCCGGTACGCCGGGGCCCAGCTGACAAAAGGGAGAGCCGCATGGAGTTTGACGCTAATAAGTTCGCCAGCGCATCGTTTAAGCGCCGTGAAGAAGATGTGCCGGTACCGGATTTGCGGGACTGGTTCAAAGGCACCAAAGAAAACGAAACGCCTGTGTGGCGGGTACGCGGGCTGGCAGGTGAAGAGCTGGCCCGGGTTAACGAAGCCCAGGCCCGCAACCGTAATAAAAATGCCGTGATCGATGCGCTCAGTTCTGAGAAAGCCGCGCACGTCACAGACGCGATTAGAGAGCTGATCGGCACCGGCAGTAGCGTGCCCGATGATTTAGCCCGCCGTATCGAGATGCTAACCATTGCCAGTGTCACGCCGGAATGCTCTCACCAGGTAGCCGTCAAACTCGCTGAGGCATTTCCGGTTGAGTTTTATGACCTCACGAATAAGATCACCACGCTGACCGGCCTGGGCAGCGAGCCGGGAAAGCCGAAGCGCTCTTCAGGCAGCCCAGCATCCAAGTCGCCCTCCAGCTCTGCGACCTGAAGGGCGAATTCCTGTTCCGCGTTAGGCCCGACCTATTCCCGCTAGCAATGCTGACTGACCTGGAGTGCGACCTGTGGGGGCTGTATTACGAGCAGCGCAAGAACAAATAGTGTGCTAGGTTAAGTGAGGCATCGGCTTGGAGAGTGGTATGTGGGGCGCAAAGACAGCTGCTTTACTTGCAGCGCTGGCACTTCCTCTGGCAGCACAGGGGCAGATATACAAATGCACCAACGGTGCTGAGCATGTGACGTATCAGGATACTTTGTGTCCCGCTGGGGTAGAGGGAATGCGGCTTAGCATCCGCGGGGGCAGGGCTATTCCTGCTTCGACAAATGGCCCGTCTCCTAAAATAGAGGCTCTTGCTCAGTTTCGCCTATCAGCGCCCACGCCGTTTTTGGATAACAATGACGGAAAAATCGACACAGCTTTAAATGCCCCGAGTCTTCAGCCGGGCACAACAATTTTCATTACTGAAATGGACAGGGTAGGCAGCACTGCCTGGTTCCATGCATTTAGGCAGATTGGCGGGCAACGCGATTTTGGCTGGATAAGCTATTTAGCAATAATCGGGCAAGATGAATCGCTGCCCCTAATAGATTGGAATAATGCGCTTGCCGAGAGCGAGAAAGTATCGAGGGCTGCCGCCTTATCAAATAACTTTAGCGCATTGCCAAAATACGATATTGCTCAGTATTGTGATGGGCATTCAAAGGATATTGAAAGCCTTGGTGCTGATCGTGAGCAAATCCGTGAGCAATGCGTGGATGCGCAGCTTAATTCGCTCGCTGCCTTAAATGGTCAATTTGAACAGCTGCCTTTTATTATTAAGCAGACATGCAGTATTGAATCAGTTATTGACTCTTCAGGATCTTATGAGGAGCTACTGAGGTGTGTAGAAATAAAGGAAGATATATCCGGTACAGCACTGACATTCCCGAGTTGATATAAACTTAATTTAAATATTATTTAAGCAATTAAACCCGCTAAGGCGGGTTTTTTATTGCCTGACGTTTAGAGGTGGCTTATGGCCGATCTGGAACAAACAGTCGCCATTATTTTTGAGGGCGTCGATCAGATGGGCGCTGGCGTGGACAGCGCGTCTAAGCGCCTCAACAGCATTATCGGTTCTGCGCAAGGAGTGGTTGATCCCATTGCCAATGCCACCGTGGGTATCTTGAAATTTGAAGCCGCGCTATTGGCAGGGGGCGTTGCAGCAACCGGGTTGGCAGTAAAGCTCGCTGGGGATTTTGACAGTCAATTCCGCGAAATCAGCACCTTGGTTGAAGCACCAACGGGCAGCCTTGATGAGTTCCGTGAGGCGGTTCTGGCCTATGGCAGCCAAAGCACTAACTCCATCCAAGATGTGAACAGTGCGGTATATAGCGCCATTTCGGCAGGGGTGGACTACACCGACTCGCTAGAAGCGGTGAATATAGCAGAGCAACTATCCATTGCCGGCAAGGCGGATCTTGGCGACACGCTGACGGTGCTGGTGTCGTCACTTAACGCCTACGGCGAAGGGATGGGCAGTGCATCCACCTTCAGTGACCAGCTTTTCACCACTGTCAAAAATGGCCAAACCACGCTACCTGAGCTGGGCGGGTCACTCGCTAACGTCACCGGCCTAGCAGCCACCGCTGGCGTTAGCTTTGGCGAACTGCTGGCGGGCGTTGCCACGCTGACGGCGACCGGCTCTGGCACGAGTGAAGCCATTACCCAAATACGCGGCGCTATCTCTACGCTACTAAAGCCCACCAGTGAAGCGGCAACATTAGCCGAAGAGCTCGGCATTGAATTCAACGCCTCCGCGCTTGAAAGCAAAGGCTTTCAGGGCGTCTTGGAAGATGTGTTTGATGCAACTGGCGGAAACGTTGAGCAGATGGCCAAGCTCTTCGGCAGCGTCGAGGCGCTTAACGGCGTGCTAACACTGACCGGCCTAGGGGCTGAATCGTTTGCTAGCAACATTGTGGCGATGAGCGATAGCGCGCGCGCGACTGAAGCCGCGTTTGAAAAAATGGCGGGCACGGTAGAGCAGGGCAACCAGCGTATCGCCAACGCATTTACGGCAATGATGGTAGGCGTTGGAGACCCACTGCTGGATGAATTCGGCGGCATTCAAGAGGCGATCGCCGAGATTTTTAACGCCATTGGCGCAAGCGTTACCGGCGGCCAGCTTGATGAGTTTGTTGGGTTGATCGAAGGCGTAACGGGCTCGCTTGAAGAAGCGCTCTCCAACGTCGCGACCAACTTGCCTGAGGCGCTTGAAGCCGCAGACCTGTCCGGCTTTGTAGGTGGCTTTGAGGCAGTGCGCGATGCGGTGGCGGGTTTGTTTGATAATGCTGACATCGGCACGACCGAGGGGCTGGTAAGCGTTATTCAAACACTAGGCAGCGGCGTTAACCTGCTAGGCGAGTTCACCGCCGGCGCGCTTGAGCAGCTGATCCCTTTCATGGAAACGTTGGCCGACCTGGCTCAGTGGGTCGCCAAGCTTAATCCTGAAATGGTAGCGCTAGGCGGCGCGATCGGTGGCATCTCCATTGCGGCATCCGGCATTCTGGCCGGGCTCGGGGGCCTAGTAACAATACTCCAAGCGCTAGGTGGATCTAGCGGTGTGCTGCCAGTGGTCGCTAGGGCAGTCGGTGGGCTGGTTACTAGCCTGGGCAAGATAGCGGGGCCAGCAGGCGCGGCGTTCCTAGCTTACGAAGCGCTAACACAGCTAAAGGGTACGCTCGACGAGTTTGGCGAATTCAAGTTCAACTTTTCCGACGAGCTAAAGGCAGAGCTGGATAAAACAACCGGCGCTCAAAAGGTTGCCAATGAAGCTGGTCTGTTCAGCCTGCAGAAGCTAGCGGAAGGCTACGTTGGTCTTTCCGACTACTTCGGCTGGGGTGATGAAGCGTCAGCCGACTTTACCCAGCTTTCTGACGCGGCGGTAGCCGCCGCCGTTGAGGTAGCCAGTGCCGCGGGGAGTATCGGCGGCCAAAGTGCAGAGGACGTTAAGCGTATCAGTGATGCGGCTATTGACGCCGCGCTAGGTGTGGCCAGCGCTGGCGATCAGCTGCGCACTGGTCTGTCTGCAATCGATAGCCCGCTGGTGGATCAGATTGTAGGGCTACCCGGCACGCTCTCCGAAGCCGCTTCTGCTCTCAGCAGCGGTGGAGCCTCCATTGTTGCTACCAGCGAAGAGATCCGCGCCGCGCTGAGCGGCGTGCAGGACGCCTTCAATAATGGCGACATTAATGAGCAACAGTATCGAAGCCTCACAGGCGCGCTGCTGGAGCTAAAGGAGGGCAGCGACGCCGCCGCTCAAGGTCAGCAGGCGCTAACTGGCGAAGTGCTGAGCAGCGAAGACGCGATACTTAAAGCACGCCAGGCAGTGCTTGATCAAACGCTTGCGCTGCAACAGCTAGCCAGCGATGAGCGCATTAAGAACATGGAGTTCGCGGTTGACTTCAAAATCGCAAAGATGGAAACGGATGCCCAGAAAGTAGAGGCGATCCTTAATGCCACCAGCGCCACTATTTCCAGCACCGCTGAAGCCGCCGCCAGCATGTTTGACACCTTGGGTAGTGGCGATCTGAGTTTCGGCGATCGCTGGGCAGCCCGTGATGCCATTGAGCAGCAGCTAGAAATTCAGCAGCAAGCCGCTGACCAGCAGGAAAAATTGATTGCTGCGCAGGTGGAACAATTGCGAGCCCGCACCCAGGCGCTGCAATCCGGTGACGGCTTGATCAAGATTTCAAGCGATGGCCTGGAGCCCGCCCTGGAGATGATCATGTGGCAGGTGCTGGAAAAAATTCAGATGCGCGCCAATGCCGAGGGCGCTGAATTCCTGCTTGGCCTTTAAGCCTTCCTAGCTAAAACCCCCAAGCCCTTCTGGCGAGAACCCTATGCACCTAATTGGATTAGCCGCGCGGAGCTACGACCCGCTTGGCGCGATGCTGTTGCCGCACCGCGACGGCACCACGCTAGGCGACGTAAACCGCCGGGTTAGCCGTGTGAGCACACTAGATGGTGGTGTTGCCGTCACAAACCGAGGGCACAGCCCCGGCGACCGCACCGTAGTGCTGTCGTTTGCAGGCCTGCCCCGCGACGTTGTCGATCGCGCCCGCCGCATGGTGCGCCTGCATGCCATCGTCACCCTATCGATCCCCGACGGCTGCTTTGTGGGCGTGCCCAGCGAATACGTTGAGCGCCGCCAAGAGCTGACCATTTTAATTACCGAGGAGGCGTAACTATGCGCTTTGGATTTCTGAATAACTTTGCCACGCAGATTGCGGCACCGGTAGCTGACACTGATACCTCGATTGAGCTAAGTGCAGGGGCCGACCTCATTGCCACTGCGCTGCAAGACGCCGATGCCGTGGTGCTGACGCTATTCACGACCGACGATAGCGGAAACGAGATCAAGCGCGAAGTGGTCTATGCCACCGCCACAGCCGCGCCATTGGTGACGGTGACGCGCGCGCAGGAGGGTAGTGCAGCGCAGGCGTTCAGCGCAGGTGATGGGGTAGAGGCGAGGCTAACGGCAGGGGTTATGGGCGAGAGTTATCGCATGCACATAAAAGGCGCGGGCAGCGCGTCGGGAGATAACTCGTACGCACTCACTGCGGATGCGTCAGCCGCCATGGCGCACAGCTTTGCAGTCGGGCGCAACGCCAGAACGCTGCTAGTCAGGTCAATCGCCATCGGCGCGGGTACACTAGCTAATGGCGAAAGAGCCATCGCTATTGGGCCGGCGACAGACGAGACATTGCCTGATACGGAGGCAGCCACGAACAATCAATTTGGTGCTTATGCTTACGGAAACAGCGCGGTGGCGATAGGCACCGGCAGCAAGGCGCTGAACGTCTCGGCTGTCGCGCTAGGCCCATACTCGAAGGCGGATAACGTCTCGGCTGTCGCACTAGGAATGGGATGTAGCGCATATGGCTATAGAAGCACAGCGGTAAACACTAACTGGGATGTTTATGGTGAGAAGTCCACCGCGATAGGTTTCTGGGCACTGGTAGGCAGTGACGAGCTATATGCAGATAGAGCTGTAGCAGTAGGTACTAGCGCAACAATTCAGGCGGAAAACGGCGTGGCGGTGGGGGCTCACACCTACGTCAATCCGACCGCGCCGAATGGTGTTGCGATAGGCCCAGGGGCCAGGGTTTCTGTTGACTCCGGCTTCCGCATTAACGGCGTGCCATATCTATCATTCGCTCCCGACGACAACGAGATCGAAAACACCAACTCAGGGCTTTCTAGCGAGGTATTGGCGACCCAGCTTCCCCTGGCACGCCGCACGGCCAGTCAGGTTGTCTTTGCCACCGACGCCATTGATCTTACTAGCACCGCGGCTGCGACCACCCTCGACCTTCCAGCAAATACAATCCTCCTACCTGATTCGCTTGATATTGTCATCATGGAATCGGCAAGTCCGAGCGGCGCTCCTGAAATCCAGATCGGCCCCAGTGACGCAACACCCGCCGCCTACCTCTCCGCTACGCCAGTCGGCAAAACCGCTGTAGGCGGGCGCGAAACGCACGCCCCGCTAGTAACAGACGGCATCACCGCCTTGCGCGTGTCTGTCGTGACCGCAGGCACTGGCACGTTAAAAGCCAAAATCGTCGTGCGCGGCTACGTGATGGAGATTTAATATGCTCAATGCGTCGCCGATTAACGCACTCGCGCTCAATGCGCCGCAGCCGACTGGCGGCGAGGCATTTGATGTTGCCGAGCGTATGGAAGTCTACCTGCTCGATGTGGGTGGCCAGCGCGTGCCTATGTCGTCATTCCAGGCTACGATGCAACGCTCGGGCGCGTCGTTTCTGCAAGCCATCATTCCCAATGGCAGCGAGTACATCAGCCTGCTGAATAATGGCCAGCCAATGCAAGTGCATCTCGGCTACTACTATCCACAGCCCGATGCGTTTAGCGGTCTGGCGACAATCGCTGAGGCACCGCTTGAGCAGATTCGCAGTGACGAGGGTGCCACGCGCCACACCATCACCATCTCAGGGTATGGGCAATACAAAAGCGATACGTTAAGCCAGCGCAAGCTCAAAGGCGTGCAGACGCGATCGGTTAATCAGGGGTTGCGCCGCATCCGCTCGGAAATTGACCAGCTGTTGCGCCCAAATCACTACGCGGTAGATACCGATGGCAGCGTGTTTCGTGTCGATAAAATTCAATATTTCGTCAATGCGACGAGCGCGGCGATGGAAGTGACCGAGCTTTATGTGCCGAAGGCCATCACGATCGCCTTCGATACGACCGACTGGGTGCAATACCTCGGCGGCGATTGGGTCGTTGCACCTGATGGTACGCAAATTAGCAGCGCCAAAATCACGGATGATCAAGAGAGCGTGATGACGCTATCCGTGCCCTACGTGGCTAGTATAACCGTGAGCTACAAAGTCAGTTCAGAAGGCAACTATGACTACTTCGTGATCGAGGTTAACGGCGAGCAGGTATTCAGCGATAGCGGCGACAAATCCGCGTCATGGCTTAGCACAACCTTTGAAGCTGGACCCAGCGACACCGTGCAGTTTATTTACCGCAAAGACGGCAGCGTTAGCGAGCTTGATGACAAGGCATACATCCAGCAAATCAGCATCGTGCCAGCATAAGGAATGTATCGTGGGCAAAGCACGCATCATTGAGGCGCTGGGCGAAGGCCAGTATATTATCGAAATCATCGAATCGCGCGAACGAGCTGAGGCCGCAAAGCAGCAGGCTCAGGGCCGCATTAATCGCAACCAGGCCAGAATCACCGAGCTGGAATCAGAAATCAGCGCCGCGCAAAATGATGTAGATACAGCCGTTGCAGAGCAAAACGACGCCATCAATCTGTACCAGCAGCAAGTGCAGGGCGGTGGCACATCGAACATCGACCTTGCCAGCTATGCCCAGGCCATTCTTGATGCTGCCACCAGGCGCGATTCGCTCGCAGGAGAGCAACAGGTGAAACAAGTGATGATTACGTCAGATCAAGCACTAATCGCTAGCGTGGATGCGCTGCCGCCATTGCGCCAAATGCAAGCCTGGTGCGCTGATTTAACGGAAGATTTGAACGGGGAAGTGGCCACAGCCGAAATTCCCGGTGAAATTGGCAATGTGATCATCAAGCCTGGCTTTGAAGGTAACGCCTGGAGCGCGGCGGAAGATGGTGCCATTCAACCAGCATTGGCGGGCACTCCGGCAGGTGTGTTTTACAATCTGGCGATGATGCCCGGCTGGCAGAAATGGCGGCCAACCTTTCGCATCGCAGCCATCACCATCCTGAGCGGTAACACTTGCTCGATCAGCCTGGACGCGGCCAGCAGTAGCCAGCAGGGGCTGGGCGTTAATGCGCAGTCGAGCTACAGCAGCGTGCCAATTCTCTATATGGACTGTAATGGTGGCGCTTTCGAGGAAGGCGATAAGGTGCTGGTGGCGTTCGCGGGGAATGTTAGCGGGCCGACAGTCGTGGGGTTTGAGGCGGCCCCCAAGGGGTGTTGTAATCCGGAGATTTTAGCAACGGCACCATCCACTGATACGTGGAGGATAAAGGAGGATTTCTTAAACTACGAGGTCAACGGTACTGAAAGTGTGCAATGGCGAGTTACCGAAGGAAGCAATAACGAAAATACGCTATATGAAGGGGGTGTGACTCGGGATGCCGAGGGTGTTTTGCGGCTGTCTGGGTTGCCGGATGAAATTGTGTTAGTAGAAGAGGAACTTGTGTCACACCTTTTTTTCGGGGAGAGTTCAACTCTGGACGAAGGTGAGCTTGTGGGTAATATCAGCATACCCGCTATTCCCGAATACGCAGGCGGTACTTTTTACCTAATCTTTCACTTTATACCCCCTGGTGAATACCCCACTAATCATACTGATTATGGGAGTGTGTTTGATACTGGCCCCATAGATAGTGCCGGCAGGGCTATACCTCAATATTTTAATGAAGAGGAGTTTGTTTATGTGGGCTATGAGGGGGAGTCTGGTTGGGATTACGCACAGCAAAAAGGGAAAGGTCTGTGGTACATCCAAGAATCGGGATTTGTGAATTTGCGGTTGGAAAAACGATGTTCTAGTAGCGCGGAGTGGCCCGAGTGATGTTGAGTAATTTTGGATGTTGGCCATTTGCGGCGGCCCGCCTTAGCACTGCGGTTTTTGATAATGCCGCCGAAATGATCAAACTAGGCGTAAGAGCAGGCTTACAAACCCTGTATCCGATTTCTTACATATCCCACACCAGTAAACTGCTACTCTAGAAGTGTGACGCCAGGGCCGACGCTTATATAGCATGACGAACGCGTCACGCCACGGATAGGCAGTTTAGAAAGGGCAAGATCAAGGTGGCCACGGATGGCTTAACCTTTCCCTCTCTGCGGCATTCTCTTTCTGCATTCAGTTCGCCAGTTTACTAACTACTAATACAGCTTGATGGTTGAGTCCAGCCTATCGGCTAGCTCAAGCGCAGCTTTGCCATGCTCTCTCTCAAGGGCGCCCGCCAAGCATTAAAAACGAAAAAAGCACCTCTTGGGTGCCTGATATGCTGACTGAAAAACTGACCATGCTATGCCCAAAACAGCCTACATGTGACTAAATAAGGGGAGGGGGGTGAAACTAACTTCTTGAAAACTAACTAGTAATTGGTGCGGATGGGGAGACTCGAACTCCCACACCTTACGGCACTAGAACCTAAATCTAGCGTGTCTACCAATTCCACCACATCCGCTAAGACGAGGCGTATATTATCAACTTCGTGATAGAAGTCAACCATGAGTTTAATATTAATATCTCTATTGGGGAGAAGGCATGAATGTAAAACAATGGCTACAGCGTGGCGGCCATTGGCTAAAGCAGGCCATGCCTGGCTATTGCGCCTTTTGTTTGGCCCCCGCCTTGGCGGGGCGGGGGTGGTGCACCGTCTGTTTAGTCGGGCTGCCGTGGAACCTAAATGCCTGTCGACAGTGCGGTGACCCTGTTTCCCATGGGGCGAGCTTGTGTGGTCACTGTTTGATTGACCCACCGGCATTTTCGACCACCCAGGCGGGGCTTTTATATCAGGGACCTATTAAAGCGCTGGTACATGATTTTAAATTTCACGCCTCCCCGCGGGCGGGCACGTTGTTAGCGGAGTTAATGGTATTAACGCCGCCGCCTACCCAAGCAGACGCACTGTTGTCGGTACCTATGCACCCAGCGCATGCTCGTACACGAGGATTTAATCAATCGCAGTGGTTAGCCGAGAGGCTCAGTCGCCATCTTGATATACCATTAGTGTCTGCCAAGCGAGTGAAGGATTCCCCCTCCCAGCGGACGTTAAACCGTCGTCAACGGGCTGCTAATTTGGTGGGCGCCTTTGTGTTTGAAACGACGCCACCAGCGCATGTGTTGATCATAGATGATGTTGTCACCACAGGCTCAACGGGTCACGCACTGGCGCGCGCGGCGCTAGAGGCGGGCGCAGAACGTGTCGATATTTGGGCGACCGCGCGGACATCCTTGGGCAAGGATTGATAGAATAGCGCTTTAGCTTATTTAAAAGCCTTTTTGCCAACCCAGGAGTGACCGATGTCACACCCGTTTAGCTCTCTTTCGCCCGACCTAGTGATGTCTGCAATAGAGTCGCTTGATGTTTGGCCCGCCGGTGAGCCTTTCGCACTGAATAGCTATGAAAACCGTGTGCTCATGTTTCGCGATGACGACGGCAAAAACTGGATTGTTAAATTTTATCGGCCCGACCGTTGGTCAGACGCGGCGATTCAGGAAGAGCACGATTTTTTACAAGAGCTCGCACATCAGCAAGTGCCAGTCGTTGCGCCTTGGCGTGATAAGGACAATGTCTCGTTACACTATTTTAAAGCGTATCGATTTGCGCTCTTTCCCCACTGCCCAGGCCAGGCGCCCGAGTTAGATAATCCATCGCACTTATTTGCCATGGGGGAGGCGTTAGGGCGGTTGCATAAAGAGTCGGTCAAAAAAACCTTTCAGCACCGGCCTCGGCTAGAAATGGCGAGTGGTATTTTAGATGCTCAGCAGCGAGTGCAGGCCACTAATTGGATGAACCGTCATCAGCGCCGGGCCTACGATAATGTAATTGAGAAGGTGCATCAGCAGCTTGTAAAACATACGGTGCCCGCCAGCAGCATGATTCGCTGCCATGGTGATTGCCATTTGGGCAATGTGCTGGGGCGTGATGAGGACTTTACGCTAGTTGATTTTGACGACTGCATCATGGCGCCTGCTATGCAGGATATCTGGATGCTACTGCCCACGGATGACCCCCAGGGATGGCGATCATATCTAAGTGAAATTACCGAAGGGTATGAGGAAACCTGCTCATTTCCTACTGATCAGTTGGCGTTGATAGAGCCACTGAGAAGTTATCGTTTAATTAGGCACTCAGCGTGGCTGGTCTCACGCTGGGATGATCCTGCGTTTCCCCGTGCTTTTCCCTGGTTGGCGGATAGTGGCTATTGGGATCAGCATATCCGCCAATTAGAGCAGCAGTGCCTGCAGTTAGATCATCCACGCTGGCTGGCGTAAAAAGCGAGGATTAGTCTGGCACGGCTTCTTCACGGGGCACAGGGTTAGCGATGCCTTCTCCTTCAACTTGGCGGCGTTGTTCGTTCAATTCTTCAGAGGGGTTGTCCTGCTCTTTAATCTCGAGGGATTCATCCAGTGTAAGAACGAATGTTTGACCAGGAGAAAGCGTGCACGGAGTGCCTTCGCACGCGATGCCGTACTGACCATCTTCGGCATACGCGCTGGCGCTGAATTCACCCGTAAAAATATCACTGTCCGCATCGTGTGTTTCAATGCAGGTGGCCTCTTTCGTGGTAACACGAATGCGCTCATCGACTAATTGGGCATTGCCCACGATGACGCAATATTCAGGCAGCGAGTGCGATGCCCTCTCAGCTTGAGTGGGGTGCAGCAAAATATCGTTAAGACGTGCTTGGTTTGACTCAAAAGTAAGCTCTTCAACAACCTCAACGCCAACAGTCGCTTCATTAGGTAGTGAAAGGGTGGCTTCTTCGGCGACAGACGTTAGTGGCGTAGCGAAAAAAAAGGGGGCCGCAACGGCGGTTAACCAAAAGGGTGTTGGCTTAAATAACATGGCAAACTCTCAATGGTGGTGCCTGAAATAAAGGCAATCAATAATGATGATTTATCATAGCACAGGCCTCTAGGTTGCAAAGTGAGCACCGCGGCGCTCTGCCGCAGCTAGAGAGGCCATTGGCAGGCGAGATGCGGTAAAATAATGAAAATAATTAATTTTTATTGTGCGGTTTTTATGAAAAGTATACTTTTTGTATAACATGGGTAGAGGAAGATGATGGTTATCATCTCTCTAGCGATAGTTTTTACTTTTTCCATGCGCAAAGGGTAATGACCCACGTGGCCGTTTGGACGCGATTGCGCACGTTTTTGAAACAGTTTTGAGACAGTTTTTGAAGAGGCTAACTATGTCCGATGATATCGCCGAGCACTACCGCAAGATAATTTCAGCCCTTGGTGAAGATCCTAACCGGGAAGGGTTGCGAGACACGCCAAAGCGTGCGGCCAAGGCTATGCAGTTTTTGAATGCAGGCTACACTCAGTCATTGGACGAGATTATTAATGGCGCAGTGTTTGAATCGCAAACGGATGAAATGGTGTTGGTGAAAGACATTGAGCTCTACTCAATGTGTGAGCACCACCTGCTGCCATTTATCGGTAAATGCCACATTGCCTATCTGCCCAACGGCAAAGTATTAGGATTGTCTAAGTTTGCACGTATTGTCGATATGTTTGCGCGCCGCATGCAGATTCAAGAGAACTTAACCCGTGAGATTGCAGATGCCGTTCAGGAAGTGACTCAGGCAACGGGCGTTGCTGTGGTCATTGAGGCGCGTCACCTCTGCATGATGATGCGTGGCGTAGAGAAGCAAAATTCCAGTATGACATCATCGGTAATGCTGGGTGGTTTTCGTAGTAACCAGGCGACCCGGCAAGAGTTTTTAATGCTGATTAACTGATTTAACTGTCGGTAATTAGCAAGTAAAGCACGCTGTAAACTTGGTCTAAAGGGGTGTTTCGTCTTAGCATGAAGAGGTTAATGAGCCTATAAGGCCATCATTTTGGTCAGGAGCCTGTCATGGAAGCGCTTAAAGAAACACAGCTGTATTGCCCCTTTGCCTATATAGACGGTAGTTGGGTCGCGGCGGATAGCGGCGAGCAGATCACCGTATTGAACCCGGCAACCGGCGAAGCGATTGGCGATATTCCCCGCTTGGGAAAGGTTGAGACTGAGCGAGCGATAGACGCAGCGGATGCTGCACTACCAGCGTGGCGTGCCCTTACCGCTCAGGAGCGTGCTGACCTGCTGATGAAGTGGCACGATCTAATGATGGAGCATCAGCAGGATCTCGCTATGCTGATGACCTACGAGCAGGGTAAGCCGCTCAAAGAAGCGGCGGGTGAAATTGCCTATGCGGCCAGTTTTCTACGCTGGTTTGCCGAAGAAGCGCGGCGTGTTTATGGCGAAACGATTCCGGCGGCAAAAGCCAATCAGCGTATTGTGGTTACCAAACAGCCGGTAGGGGTGGTGGGCGCGATTACCCCCTGGAATTTCCCCGCGGCGATGATTACCCGTAAAGCCGGTGCTGCGTTAGCTGCTGGCTGCACAATAGTGGTGAAGCCTGCGAGTCAGACGCCTTTTTCAGCCACTGCGCTTGCGCTATTGGCCGAGCGTGCCGGTATTCCCCGCGGTGTGTTCAACGTGGTGCCCGGTAGTGCCAGCGATATTGCCCAAGCCATGACCCAGTCGCCCAAAGTGCGCAAGATTACCTTCACTGGCTCGACCGAAGTAGGTCGCAAGCTGATGGCGCAAGCGGCAGAGCACGTTCAGAAGATCTCGCTTGAGCTGGGCGGCAATGCGCCGTTTATCGTGTTTGAAGATGCCGATTTAGATGCCGCCGTAGAAGGCGCTATGGCCGCTAAATTCCGTAACGCTGGGCAAACCTGTGTTTGCACTAATCGCTTCCTGGTTCAGTCCAGCGTGATTAACGCCTTTTGCGAAAAGTTAGCGGTTGCCATGAACAGCGAGCTGCATGTCGGCGATGGCACTAAGCCGAATATTAATATCGGTCCGCTCATTGATGGCAATGCGGTTAAAAAAGTCAGTGAGCATGTGCAGGACGCCATCGATAATGGTGCAGAGCTGTTGTTGGGCGGGCATCCGCACCCGTTGGGCGGTAACTTCTTTACGCCGACGCTGATCAGTTTTGCGACCGACAAGATGAAAGTGGCCCACGAAGAGACCTTCGGTCCGCTCGCGGCTGTCTTCCCGTTTGACGATGAAGAGACCGCGATTGAAATGGCCAACGATACCCAGTATGGCTTGGCTTCTTACTTCTATTCGCGTGATCTCTCCCGCGTATGGCGCGTCGCCGAAGCACTTGAGTACGGTATGGTCGGGATTAATACCGGCGCCATTTCTAACGCTGCTGCGCCGTTTGGGGGTGTCAAAGCCTCAGGCTTAGGCCGTGAAGGCGGCCATCAGGGCTTGGAAGAGTACCTTGAAACCAAGTATCTATGTATTGATCTTGGCTGAGCCCTAAGTGTTCTTTTTTAAGTAAGACTGGGTGAAAAAAGCCCTCATCAGCGCGCTGCTGATGGGGGCTAGTTTTTACGGTATCAGTTTGATGCCGATAGTGTGGCTAAACGTCGTGGCTACTCTTAGTGGCGGAAGTGGCGCATGCCGGTAAACACCATGGCAATGCCTGCTTCGTTGGCGGCGTCGATCACTTCCTGGTCGCGCATGGAACCCCCCGGTTGAATCACGGCGGTAATGCCTGCGGCTGCCGCGGCATCAATGCCATCGCGGAACGGGAAGAAGGCATCAGACGCCATCACTGATCCGGGCACCGAAAGACCTTCGTCGGCGGCCTTAATGCCGGCAATTTTAGCCGAGTAAACGCGGCTCATTTGGCCTGCGCCAACGCCCACGGTTTGGCCCTCTTTGGCATACACAATGGCGTTGGATTTGACGAACTTGGCCACTCGCCAGGCAAAGGCCAGATCACGCAGCTCCTGTTCGCTAGGGGCGCGCTGGCTGACCACTGTCAGGTTGTCACGGGTGACCATTCCGTCGTCACGTTCCTGCACCAGTAACCCGCCGTTGACACGCTTAAAGTCCAGCGCAGGCTGCTGCTCGCCGGGCCAGTGAGCGCTGACGTCCAGCAAGCGTACGTTTTGCTTATTCGCCACGATGGCAGCGGCTTCATCGCTGACCCCTGGGGCAATAATTACCTCGACAAACTGGCGATCAATGATCGCCTGGGCTGTTTCGGCGTCTAGCGGTGTATTGAAAGCGATAATGCCGCCAAACGCACTGGTAGGATCAGTGGCAAAGGCTTTGTCGTAAGCGGCTAAGGCGGTTGCGCCAATGGCGACGCCGCAGGGGTTGGCGTGTTTAACAATCACGCAGGCTGTCTCGTTAAAGGCTTTTACACACTCAAACGCAGCGTCAGTATCGGCGACATTGTTATACGAAAGCGGCTTGCCTTGGAGCATTTTGGCAGTAGCGACACTGGGCTCGCTCGCCTGGGGGTCAACGTAAAAGGCTGCCTGCTGATGCGGGTTTTCGCCGTAGCGCATGTCCTGCTTTTTCGTTAGCTGCAGGTTAAAAGTGCGTGGGAAGGTCTTATCGCTAGCATTCACTTGGCGACCCAGGTAGTCAGCAATCGCGCCGTCGTAGCCAGCGGTGTGTTCAAACGCTTTTACTGCTAAATCAAAACGCGTGGCGCGACTCACCTGGCCATCCTGGGCGGCCAACTCACCAAGTACCCGCGCGTAGTCACTGCTATTGACCACGATAGTGGTGTAGGCGTGGTTTTTAGCGCAGGCGCGTACCATGGTTGGGCCGCCGATATCGATATTTTCAATCGCATCTTCCAGCGTGCAATCAGGCTTGGCTACCGTCGCGGCAAATGGGTAGAGATTGACAACCACCATGTCGATCGGGGTGATGTCGTTCTCGGCCATAACCGCATCATCCTGACCACGGCGCGCCAGGATGCCGCCGTGAATTTTCGGATGCAGCGTTTTTACCCGGCCATCCATAATTTCGGGGAAGCCGGTGTGTTCAGACACTTCTTTCACTGCAATAGCATTTTCCTGCAGCAGGCGGAAGGTGCCGCCAGTGGAGAGCAGTTCAACACCGTGCTCCGTCAGGCCGCGGGCAAATTCTACAATACCGGTTTTATCAGAAACGCTCAAAAGAGCGCGGCGGACGGTGGTGGCGCTACTGTCAGTCAATGAAGAACTATCAGCCATGAGAGGATTATCAGCCATGAGAATGCTCGTATGCAGAGTCGAGAATAGAAAATAATAACGCCCCAGAGTTATGGGGCGTCACCTTCGATAAGTCCGTATTGCTTGAGTTTTTTACGCAGGGTGCCGCGGTTCAAACCGAGTACATCCGCGGCACGGGTCTGGTTGCCGTCGGTGTGCTCCAACACGCAGGCGAGTAACGGCGCCTCTACTTCGGCCATCACCATGGCGTAAAGGTCGCTGGCTTGGCTGCCGTCTAAGTGTTCAAAGTAGCGGCGCATTGCCGTTTCAACAGCCTCTCTAAGTGGCTGTGGCGGTGAGCTAGCAGCCGGGTCCGCAAGCGTGCCCGTTAAATGGGAGTAGCTCTCGCTGGAACGGGTGTCGCTAGAAGAATAGGTGTCGCTAGAGAGAAGATCGCGTTCGGTCATGCAGCATGGCTTCCTTTGGCTAGCAAACGTATGGCAGCACCGGGGGCCATCACGTCGTTGATCCAATCAAATTGCGTTTCAGGTGACGCTAACGCATTGAACTGCTGCTTAAGCGCGCGCTGCTGAGGCTGCGTAAAGCGTGGGTCGTCGCTGAGGTACCAGCCGACATGTTTGCGTGCGATACGCACCCCCATGGTCGTGCCATAAAACTCATGTAACGCCTCGACATGCCCGTGTAGCACGTGCTGGCGCTCCACAAGGGTGGGTAGCGCCAACCGTTCCCCATGCTGAAGATAGTGGTTAATCTGTTGAAATATCCACGGGTTGCCCTGAGCACCACGGCCTACCATTACTGCATCAGCGCCGGTATAAGCGAGTACCTCGGCGGCTTTTTCCGGGCTTGTTATGTCGCCGTTGGCTATCACCGGTATCGAGAGGTGAGATTTTATCTCAGCAATCGTGTCGTACTCTGCCTGTCCAGTATAGCGCTGCTGGCGGTGACGGCCATGTACGGCGAGTGATTGAATGCCTGCTGACTCAGCTAAGCGGGCAATTCGCAGGGCATTGTTTGATTCGGCACACCAGCCGGTGCGAATTTTCAGCGTTACTGGAATGTCGACCGCTGAAACTACTGCGTCAAGAATCTCGGCAACCAAGGCTTCATCGCGAAGTAGCGCCGACCCAGCGGCTTTGTTGCAGACTTTTTTCGCGGGGCAGCCCATGTTGATATCGATGATCTGCGCCCCCAACTCTGCATTTAGCCGCGCCGCCTGCGCCAGCATTTCAGCATCGCCACCGGCGATTTGTACCACGCGCGGGTCGGGCTCTCCGCGATGGTCCATCCGTAGCTGCGATTTACGCGTGTGCCATAAGCTGGGGTCTGACGTCACCATTTCACCCACCACCCAGCCAGCCCCCAGCCGCCGACACAGCTGGCGAAAAGGCCGGTCGGTGACGCCGGCCATGGGCGCGAGAATTACCCGGTTGGGTAATGCATACGTCCCAATGGTGACGGGCTCATCGGTGGCTAGTGCATTGGCTACAGTCATGGCGTTAGGCTTTATGTGTGCTGGGCTAGCGGCGAGTAGGCGATTCAAGGGGGCGTATGATACGCCTACTCGGTGATGGGGTGAAGGCCGTTTGCCGCTTTAACGCGGACGCTGGCCGTTAAGTCGCACCCAGCCTTCGCGAATCACTGGCTCTTCCATGGTGATTCCCTGTGCGGCATAGGCTTCATAAACCTCATTTGCCTGGTTCGCCAAGATGCCGGATAGTGCAATGCGGCCGCCAGGGGCCACGTGCCCGGCAATCATTGAAGCAAGCTCGACTAGCGGGCCCGCTAAAATATTGGCGGTCACAACAGGATAGCCGCCGCCATCGCTTAACTGCTCAGGGTAGTAGAGAGTTAAGTCCGGCTCGGCAATACCGTTACGCTCGGCGTTGTCGCGGCTGGCTTGGAGTGCCTGCGGATCAATATCGGTAGCATCAGCATGGCTAGCGCCCAGCTTGAGCGCGGCGATAGCAAGAATGCCGGAGCCGCAGCCCACATCCAACACGGTCTGCTGTGCTAAGTGCCCAGCCACGGCCAGTTCATCCAACCACTCCAAGCACAGCGCGGTGGTCGGGTGCGTGCCCGTACCAAATGCCAGGCCGGGGTCGAGAATCAAATTAACGGCGTCGGCATGGGGCGGTTCGTGCCAGCTTGGTACGATCCACAGCCGCTGGCCCATCTGCAGCGGTGTGAAGTCATCCATCCATTCCCGCTCCCAGTCCCGGTCAGCCAGTAGCTCATATTCGATGGCGGGGCAGGGCTCCTCAGGCATCTGTTCGGACCATGCCGCCTCAATACGTTCCAACATGCTTTCGACGCCCTCTAGGTCATCGTAAAGGCCGGTTAGAATGGTGTCTTCCCAGAGCGGTGTGGTGCCACGTTCTGGCTCAAATACCGGATCATCGTGGGCATCCTGAAGGCCAATCGCTGTCGCGCCTTCACCAAGCAGCAGTTCTTCGAGAAACTCTGCTTGTTCAGGGGCGACATGGGCTTTGAGTTGGAGCCAGGGCATGGAGAGTCTCCGCAGGGCGAATTAAAGACAAATACAGTCAAGACAGATTCAGTAAAAACAAAGACGTTAAAGACAGAGACGGGGTGGACATGGCCACCCCGCTGGGCATCACTCTTAGCGCTGGAAAGCGTTTGCAGCGCGATTAGCTGCTGAGCTTCTTTTCCAGGTAGTGAATGTTGACACCACCTTGACGGAAGTAGCTATCGCGAACCAAATCTTTTTGTAGATCGATATTGGTTTTAATACCTTCCACCAATAGCTCGTCGAGAGCATTGCGCATGCGCGTCAGCGCTATTTCGCGGTCGGCGCCCCAGGTGATCAGTTTGCCGATCAGTGAGTCATAGTGAGGCGGCACGGTGTAGCCGGTGTAGAGGTGGGAGTCCATACGGACACCCAGGCCACCCGGCGCGTGAAACAGCGTTACCTTGCCAGGGGAGGGCATAAAGGTGCGCGAGTCTTCAGCGTTAATCCGGCACTCGAAGGAGTGACCGTTGAGCTTTACATCTTCCTGGCGAATCGACAGCGGCAGACCCGAGGCAATGCGCAGCTGCTCTTTAACGATATCGACGCCGGTGACCATCTCGGTAACAGGGTGCTCTACCTGAACGCGGGTATTCATCTCGATGAAGAAATACTCGCCGTCTTCGTACAAGAATTCAAAGGTGCCTGCGCCACGGTAATTGATCTTAATACATGCTTGGCGACACGCTTCTAGCACTTGGGCGCGAGCTTCCGGATCAAGACCTGGTGCAGGCGCTTCTTCAAGCACTTTCTGGTGACGGCGTTGGAGTGAGCAGTCGCGGTCATAAAGATGAATCGCGTTGCCCTGACCATCCGCAAGCACCTGAACTTCGACGTGGCGCGGTTTTTCGAGGAATTTCTCCATATAAACCGTGCCATCACCAAAGGCGGCGTGGGCTTCAGTGCGAGTAACGGTGATTGCCGAAAGCAGGTGGCCTTCGGTGTGTACCACACGCATGCCGCGACCACCGCCACCGGAGGCTGCCTTGATGATGACCGGGTAGCCGATGCGACGCGCAGTGGCTAAATTGGTCGCATCATCGTCACCCAAGGGGCCGTCTGAGCCTGGCACCGTGGGAACGCCCGCTTCTTTCATCGACTGGATAGCACTGACTTTATCGCCCATCAGGCGAATCGTCTCTGCGCGGGGGCCAATAAAGGTAAATCCCGAGCGCTCAACCTGTTCGGCAAAGTTGGCGTTTTCAGACAAAAAGCCGTAACCGGGGTGAATAGCGGTCGAGTCAGTGACTTCGGCCGCACTGATCAGGGCCGGAATATTTAAGTAAGACTGCGCTGACGATGCCGGTCCAATACACACGGCTTCATCCGCCAGGCGAACATGCATGAGTTCACGATCAGCTTTGGAATGTACCGCAACGGTTTTAATGCCCAGTTCTTTACAGGCCCGTAGGATACGGAGGGCAATCTCGCCGCGGTTGGCGATAAGTACCTTGTCCAGCATGGGAGAGTCCACCCGTGTTGAAAATGAAGGATTAAGCGATGACGATCATGGGTTGATCGAATTCGACCGGCTCACCATCTTCTACCAGGATGGCTTCCACCACGCCGTCGCGGTCAGCTTCAATCTGGTTCATCATTTTCATGGCTTCAATAATACAAATGGTATCGCCTTGCTTGACGCTATCACCGACTTCTACAAACGACTTGGCGCCCGGCGCGGGGCTGCGATAGAAGGTGCCTACCATCGGGGAGTTAACTGCTTCACCACGGTAGCTTGTGCCTTGAGGCTCAGCTTCAGCAGCCGGTGCTGATGTAAGAGCGGGAGCTGCTGCATAGCCTGGCTGCTGTTGTGCGTATTGCGGCATGGGCTGTGGCTGCCACGAGGCGCCATTAGGGTGGCGGCTGATACGAACGGACTCTTCGCCTTCCTGAATTTCAATCTCGCTAATATTGGACTCTTCGAGCAGCTCGATCAGTTTCTTAACTTTGCGGATATCCATGGCATAGCCCCATCAATGTCATAAAAGAAGATTATGAGAAATAATCACACAGTAACCGTGGCCTATAGGCGAGTTGCTGCGCGGCGCTGCGCGGCTCATCTATAGGCGCAGTAAACCAAATTTAAAAATGAAGAGAACGCTGCATGTTAGCGAACGTTACCCCGTTCTCACCCCTAAAAAAGGAAGTTTTTAGCTAATATGGGAGCGGAGTTTGCCGAAAAAGTGCCAGGATGTCCAGCGACAGCCTAAGCCAGTGCTTAAACTGTCGCTGAATGTAGATTTAAACAACTGTTTGACGATATTCGCGTCAAAACGCTGCTTAAGCGCCTTAGTGGGCAAGGCTCGTAGGGTGGTGGCTCAACTATTGGCAAGCCACTGGCTAACGGATTCAAGATGTTCATGCAGTTGGTCGGCAGTGACTTCGCCTTGAATGCGCGCATCACGAATTTCTTCGCCTTGACTGAAAAACAGCAGGCTCGGCGGACCGAAAAGATTGAACTGATCCAGCAGCTCACGACTTTGTGGGTCGGTCTGTGTCACGTCTGCAGCAATTAACGTGTAACCCTCCAATGCCGCTGAAACACGTGGGTCAGGATAGACATCGCGCTCCAGTAGCTTGCATGAAATGCACCAGTCAGCCGTAAAGTGAACAAACGCTGGCTTATTAGTACTGTTCGCTTGGGCGATGGCTGCCTCAAGCGCGGTAAGGTTATCGACCTCAACAAACTCAAGCTGTTCCACTTGAGACTCGCCAGACCCAATTGAGGTGGCCGCAAGAGGACGCAGCGGGTCACTGCCACCTTGCGCGGCACCAATGACCAGCAGAACACCCCACGCCAGCAGTAAAACCCCCAGCGTTTGACGTGCCCGCGGCCACCCTTGCGGTTGATTGAAGTTCAGCGCCCCAAGCGCCAGCGCCGCGCCGATAGCGAGTGCTGCCCATAGAAGCAGTGCAATGGGCGCAGTGACTAAACGCTCGATCAT
The DNA here is from genome assembly GCF_976980765.1 of Halomonas sp. NYA30. Classification (NCBI taxonomy): domain Bacteria; kingdom Pseudomonadati; phylum Pseudomonadota; class Gammaproteobacteria; order Oceanospirillales; family Halomonadaceae; genus Halomonas; species Halomonas sp. NYA30. Next base: position 2,157,794 of record NZ_OZ334477.1, read on the forward strand.
CCAAATTGCCACGCCCAGCAGTAAAAGGCCAAAGGCAATCTTGACACCATTCATCCAGGCGCCCGAACGGGGTAACAGCGTGGCGCCAAAGGTGCCTACAAAAAGAAGCGGTACGCCCATGCCAAGGCCCAGCGCAAAGAGCACCGCACCACCCATGACTGCATCGCCGGTTGAGGATATAAACACCAGGGCTCCGGCCAATGGCGCGGTGACGCAGGGTGACACCACCAATACTGAGAGCGCACCTGCTAACGCTAATCCCGCTGGGCCACTGCGCTGAGCGCGAGCCTGCCAAGCGTCAATACGGGTGGCTAAGCGGGGCGAGAGATTAAGCGTGAAGGCTCCGAACATCGCCAGCGCAAAGAGCGTGAAGAGTACAGCGAAAGTGATAAGCACAGGTGCCGACTGTAAGCGTGCCTGAAGATTAAGACCGGCGCCGAACAGCCCCATCAATACCCCGACCAGGGCGTAGGTCAGCGCCATGCCCAGCACATAGCTTAACGAGAGGGCAAAGGCGCGTGGGCGGGTGGGGTTCTGGCCGACGACGATGGATGACAGAATCGGAATCATCGGTAATACACAGGGCGTAAATGTCAGCCCTAAACCGGCGATAAAAAACAGCCCCAGCGCCAGCGGCAGGCTAGCATCGCTGATTAGCGCGCTAAAGCGGCTATCTTCGCTTTGAGGCCCTGCGAAGTCACTCTGTGAAGTAGCGGTAGCGGTTTCACTAGCGGCGCTATCGCCTTCTTGCCAGTTCGCAAATTGACTGGGCGGCTCAGTCTCACTCGCCTGTAGGCTCAAGCGTTCCGGTGGATAGCATAGCCCTGCATCCGCGCAGCCTTGAAAGGTTAACTCAACGTTTAGCGGGCCTGCGTAGGGGGCGCTCAGCGGTACTTCAAACACCACCTGGTCGCGGAATATGTAAACATCGCCCATGAATTCATCGTTGGTGAACGTGCCTTCGGGGATGTTGGGTTCGCCAAGCGTTATACCCTCGGTCTGACTGGAGACAGCAAACTGATGCCGATAAAGATAGTACTCATCGGTGATGTCGGTACCGATAAAAAGCGTTTCTCCATCGTGCCAAGCGGTAGGCTGAAAGGCTTCCATTACCGGTAAAAATTCATCTTGGTTGCTAGACGATGAAAACCATTGGGCGTGTGCGCTCAGCGGTAACCAACCGAGGAAAAAAACAAGTAAGGGAAATAGGCTCAGGCGTTTAAGAGATAACACGGTGCGTCCTTAATTAATGGCATCGCAAGCTAAGACAAATAGCATACCGCAACCTTGAATCTCTCGCGTATACGCTGCGGTGACGTGACGCGGTCGCTAATGGTGTGTTAATCCTAACAACCTAAAAGGTCGCCCGAAGGCGACCTTTTCACATACACAGAAGCAGCTTTAGAAAACGATTACGCTTTCTGGTAAGCGATAACGGATTTTTCAATCGCTTTGCGCGCAGCGTCAGCGCCTTCCCATGACTCAACTTTTACCCATTTGCCTTTTTCGAGATCTTTGTAGTTCTCGAAGAAGTGGGCGATTTGCTGGCGCAGCAGCTCAGGTAGGTCAGTGACTTCCTGAATGTCATCGTAGAGCGAGCTAAGCTTGGCGTGGGGCACGCAAATCAACTTGGCATCTTCGCCGGCTTCGTCGGTCATGTTTAAAATGCCTACCGGACGAGCACGAATAATGCTGCCGGGTTGAACCGGGTGCGGGGTCACAACCAGCGCATCGAGGGCGTCGCCGTCATCGGCTAGGGTGTGGGGAATAAAGCCATAGTTGGCAGGGTAGAACATGGGGGTGGCCATAAAGCGGTCAACGAGTAGTGCGCCCATGTCCTTATCAATTTCGTATTTGATTGGATCGTGGTTGGCTGGAATTTCGATCACCACGTAAACGTCGTTGGGGAGATCCTTTCCAGCAGGGATATTATCGAAGTTCATCGTTGATTCCTTGGTAGTACTGTGGCTTGAGTCGTGCAGAGGTTAGGTAATCGTTACAGAGTCGTTGATGGCGAAGAATTATACGAACATGACTACTCGATTACCAATGCGACATAGGTGGGCCGGTGTGGTTTAGCCGTTGCCTATTATGAGGGAAATCAAAAAGGAGCGCATATAAAAGCGCGCTAATACGATAGAGACGTTTGTTGGGCATCGTTTCTGCTCCGCTGCGTGTATTATAGGCAGCGTTTATTGACAGTGTTGGTTGACAGTGAAGTCCCTCGATCGAGTCGGCAGCCTAGGAGGATGACTTGTCGCACGCCCAGTTGCTCATCAGTTATGGTCAAGCATTTGTCGCGCCGGACCGGCGCCTGCACCGCAGTTCAATGTCAGTTCGCTTTCCTGAAGCGCCGCTGCTGCGCGCCAAAGGTGGCTGTGCCGTTATCAGTGACTCCATCTCACGCAATACCATGGCCAAGCAGGCCGGTGATTTAAGCGTGCGCGGCTTTCTGGCCGATTACTTCTCGACACCTGATCATTGGGATGTCAAAACCTCGGCCACCCGCGTGCTGCGTGCCCTTAATAGCTGGTGCTACAGCCAAAGCCAGCATGTGAAAGAGGGCAGCTTTGTCTCCTCCATGTCGGCGATGGTCTTCCGTGGGCGCGAAGCGCATCTGTTTCACATGGGCGACACGCTGGTGTTCCGTTTGCGCGGGGCCGAGTTTGAGCAGTTGAGTCGTGATCATGTCACCGACTTAGGGGGGTACCGTTATCCTTCCCGCGCGTTGGGTATGGATGGCAGTGTTGATATCGATTACACCCATATAGCGCTCAAACAGGGCGACCTGTTTCTGTTCACCACTCAGGGTGTGCGCGGTACGCTGCTGCCTTCCGACTATGTGCGCTTGATCCGCCAAGATGCTAGTGATCTGGATGCCGCCTGTGAGCGGCTTGCCGATGAGGCGAAGCAGCGCGCTCAGGATCGTGGCTACGGTGGCGATCAGTTTTGCTTCCAGTTGGTGCGAATCGATGAGTTGCCTGACGAAGTGACAGAGCATCCTGGGCAGCTTTATGGCGACCTGCCGATTCCGCCAGAACTGGCGCCGGGTGAGCGTTTAGATGGCCTTGAAGTTCTCGCTGTGCTGTCACGCACGGCGCAGTCGCGGGTTTATCGCGTTCGCGATGTGCATAGCGAGCGTGAAATGGTTATGAAAGCACCCAGCCCGGAGCTTTCGTTGCGCAACGCCTATCTGGAGCACTTCCTGCTTCAGCAGTGGGTGGTTGAGCGCGTCAATTCGCCGTTTGTGGTCAAGGTGATGGAGCCGTCCCGGCCGCGCCGTTATCTCTATTACCTGATGCAGCATATTGAAGGTGAAACGCTGCGACAGTGGGCTGAACGTCATCCTCAAGCCAGCTTAACGCAGCGCTTAGATATTGCTAACCAGCTGGGTAAGGCGGTGCAGGCACTGCATCACCGGGAAATTATTCACCAGCAGATTAACCCCGATAATATCCTGATCGACCCGCACGGCAAGCTGGTGCTTACTGATTTTAGCGCCTGCCATATGCGCGATGGCGAAGGGCATCGCCACTCGGGGGAGTTGCTCCGCCAAATTGGCTTCAACGAGCACACCGCCCCTGAGTATGCGTTGGCCGACAGCATTGGTCGGCGCAGTGACCAGTACTCGCTGGCATCCACGACCTACTGGTTACTCACAGGTGCCTTGCCCTATACCTTGACGCCCAATCGCCTGCGCAGCCATACCGATCTTGAAGAATTAACCTATCGCAGCGCGCGCACAACCAACCCTGAGATATCCCAGGACTTGGACGATGCGCTACGCCGTGCTTTGGATCCGCAGCGGGCTCTGCGCTTTAGGCGCCTATCGGAGTTCTTGCATGCCCTTAGGATTCCGCTGGGGCGGTTGCCGAACCGGGAAGAGAGCCGCCAGGAGCCGCGGCGTTTCTGGCAGGGGGTAGCAGGTATATTGCTATTGCTGCTCGTGCTTTCCTGGCTGTTGCGTTAGTAATCAGCCATGTGAAACGGGGCGATGAATAGCTTCATCGCCCCGTTTTTTATTGCCGCATAGCTGTTTCGCTGCGTGCGCGGTTTACAGCGTAAAAGTAGGCAGCTTGCGCTCTGCTTTTGCCAGTTTCAGCTTGGCCACTTTCGGCAAGCCATTCTCAAACGGGGGGAAATCCTCGCCCTGGATCAATGGTGAGAGGTAATCCCGGCACGTCTGGGTAATCGCAAAGCCGTTGTCGCTGATAAAGTCGCGGGGCATAAATTTCTCTTTATTGGCCACCTGTGACAGCGGGGCAGAGATGACATCCCACTGGTAAGGTGACTGAGAAATACGACGAATAGCGGGCATCATGGCATTTTTGCCTGCTAGCGCCAGCGTCACCGCTTCGCGACCCACCGCATAGGCCTGTTCAACGTCGGTTTTAGACGCTAGGTGGCGCGCCGCGCGCTGTAGATAATCGGCCACTGCCCAGTGGTACTTGTAGCCCAAATCCTGCTTGATCATACCCGCAAGTGTGGGCGCTACGCCGCCCAGCTGGCGGTGGCCAAAGGCATCGGTATTACCTGCATCGGCTAAGAAAGTGCCATCTTCGTAGCGGGCGCCTTCAGAAACCACGATCACGCAGTAGCCATATTGTTTAACGCTTTCTTCAACCCGCGCCATGGCCGCTTTACGGTTAAACGGAATTTCCGGGAAGATAATCATGTGCGGCGGCTCGCCTTCGCCTTCGCCCGCTAAACCACCGGCAGCGGCGATCCAGCCCGCGTGGCGGCCCATGACTTCAAGCACAAATACCTTGGTGGAGGTGGCGCACATGGAAGCGATATCCAGCGAGGCTTCCAGCGTAGAGGTCGCAATGTACTTAGCGACACTGCCAAAGCCCGGGCTGTTATCGGTAATCGGCAGGTCGTTATCCACGGTTTTAGGCACGTGGATCGCGGTAAGCGGGTAGCCCAGTTTCTCGGAAAGTTGTGAGACCTTTAAGCAGGTATCGGCACTATCGCCGCCACCGTTGTAGAAGAAGTAGCGAATATCATGAGCTTTAAAGACTTCGATTAAGCGCTCGTACTGGGCGCGGTGAGTATCAATGTCTTTTAGCTTATAGCGGCAAGAGCCGAAAGCGCCGCCTGGCGTGTGGCGCAAGGCTGCAATCGCTTCGTCACTCTCTTGGGTAACGTCGATTAGGTCTTCCGTTAAAGCCCCGATAATGCCGTTATGACCGGCATACACCTTGCCAATCTGATCGGGTGCTTGACGACAGGCTTCGATAACGCCACAGGCACTGGCGTTGATCACGGCGGTGACGCCACCGGATTGGGCGTAAAAGGCATTATGCTGGGCCATGGAAACGTCTCATCTCCTGAAAATGGATAAAGTTAATCGAAATCGTTTTATCACCGCCAATCACGCGCTAACCGGCATTGTCGGTGTTAAAGCACATTGCTGTAATGCGGCAAAGTTTAGCGTAAAGCCTGGTTTTCTGCATTAGCGGCTCTCTGCATTACTGCCTCTATGCATGAGTAATGCATCAGCGGCTAGGCGGCGGATGCCAGGTTCTACTCTGTGCCATCCATCTCTTGCTCGCGCTGGGCAAGCTGCCAGCCGCCCAAATCTTTATAGCGATTCACCATGGAGCAAAACAGCTCAGCAGTTCGCTCAGTATCGTAACGGGCGGAGTGGGCAGCTTTATTATCAAACTCAATGCCAGCAGCACGGCAGGCGCGGGCAAGCACAGTTTGCCCATATATCAAGCCAGCTAGCGTGGCGGTATCAAAACTAGAAAACGGGTGAAAAGGATTGCGCTTAATGCCACAGCGATCCACCGCCGCGTTCAAGAATCCCTGATCGAACGCCGCATTATGACCAACTAAGATGGCGCGAGTGCAATCGTGAGCTTTGATTGATTTACGTATCGGTCGAAAAATTTCATTGAGTGCTTCAGCTTCGCTAAGCGCGACCTGGCTGCGCAACGGGTCATCCAGGTTAATGCCGGTAAAATCGAGTGCCGACTGCTCAACATTCGCTCCTTCAAAGGGGTGAATGTGGTAAGCATAGGTGGCATCAGGCAGCAGGTTGCCTTCTGGATCCATGGTCAGCGTAACGGCAGCAATCTCAAGTACGGCATCACCTTGGGCATTAAATCCCCCGGTTTCTAAATCAACGACCACCGGCAGGTAACTGCGAAAACGTTGGGCCATTAATTCGCGGGCAATTGCCTCGCTCATGCAGCTCTCCTTATGTTCAAGCGAGTAATAGTCTTCAAGCGAGTAGTAGTAAAGCGAGTAACCATTCGACATTAGCGGCAAGCCGCCGCTTTGAATGGGGTGATTCTAGCAGCTTTAGCCCCCAGGCGTCGTTGACGGTATTCGCTGGGCATTGAGAACGCTATACTCAACGTCTGTCTCAAAGATCTATCTCAACGGTCGGTCGCAAAGAGCTCTCGCATCAGCCAAGTGTGAATGGCTAGCGTGGTTTTGTTTTATCAATTTCTTATGGTCAATGAGGAGCAAAGAATGTCCGATGTCAAAAAGGTTGTGCTGGCATATTCAGGCGGCCTGGACACATCCGTCATCGTTAAGTGGTTGCAAGAAACTTACAACTGCGAGGTAGTGACTTTTACTGCCGACATCGGTCAGGGCGAAGAGGTCGAACCAGCGCGTACCAAGGCGCAAGCCCTTGGTGTAAAAGAAATTTACATCGAAGACCTGCGCGAAGAGTTTGTGCGTGACTACGTTTACCCCATGTTCCGCGCTAACACGATTTATGAAGGTGAGTACCTGCTGGGTACCTCTATCGCTCGGCCATTGATCGCCAAGCGCTTGATCGAAATTGCCAATGAAACCGGCGCCGACGCTATTTCTCACGGTGCTACGGGTAAAGGTAACGACCAAGTTCGCTTTGAGCTTGGCGGCTATGCCCTTAAGCCCGGCGTGAAAGTCATCGCCCCATGGCGTGAGTGGGACTTAACCTCTCGCGAAAAGCTGATGGCGTACTGCGAAGAGCATAAAATTCCGGTCGATTTTGCCAATAAAAAGAAAAAATCGCCTTACTCCATGGATGCCAACTTACTGCATATCTCTTACGAGGGCGGTATTTTGGAAGATCCTTGGGCCGAAGCCGAAGACGACATGTGGCGTTGGAGTGTCTCTCCTGAAGCCGCACCCGATACCCCTACCTACGTTGAACTGACGTATGAAAAGGGTGATATCGTGGCCATCGACGGCGAGCCGTTGAAAGCCCACGAAGTGCTAGAAAAGCTCAACAAACTAGGTGGCGACAACGGTATCGGCCGTTTGGATATTGTTGAAAACCGCTATGTGGGCATGAAATCTCGTGGCTGCTATGAAACACCTGGCGGCACTATTATGTTGCGCGCTCACCGTGCGATTGAGTCGCTAACGCTAGACCGCGAAGAAGCCCACCTGAAAGATCAACTGATGCCGAAATACGCGGAAGTGATCTACAACGGTTACTGGTGGAGCCCAGAGCGTCGCATGCTGCAAGCGGCCATTGACGAGACCCAAAAGAATGTAGCGGGTGTCGTGCGTATGAAGCTCTATAAAGGCAACGCTACCGTGGTTGGTCGCAAATCTGATGAATCGCTGTTTGATGAGTCAATTGCGACATTTGAAGATGACGAGGGCGCTTACAACCAGAAAGATGCTGAAGGCTTTATTAAGCTGAATGCCCTCCGCCTGCGTATTGCCGCTGGCAAAGGCCGTAAGCAAAGCTAGTAAAACCTAGTTAATTATAAAAGCGTATATCTTGTCAGGGCGGCAGCTATTAGCTGCCGCCCGGCATGTTAAGGAGCCACTATGTTAAAAAAATTATTATCTGGCCTCTTTGGTAGTGATCGTCAGGCTGCGCCAGGCGCTACCACCAAAGCGGCTGATGCCGTGGAGTACAAAGGTTATGAGATTGTATCTCAGCCGGACGATCAAAGCGGCCAATATCGCGTCAGCGGTTGGATTCGTAAGGCTGATGCCAGCGGTGAAACCCTTGAACACCGTTTTGAGCGTTCCGATATGCTGCCAGGTCGCGAGGCGTGTGATGCCATGATGGTCACTAAAGCGCAGCGCTATATCGATGAAGTAGGGGAGGCAATGTTCGAGCCTGACCCACGTCGTGCTGGCGACAGTTCAGAGTAAGCCGACACAAACGTTCGTAAAGGAGAGGCGTATGCGTGTAGTACACCAAGCCTCGCCCTGGCGCTCCTTATTTAATGAGCATGGACATTTAAACACCATGGCGCTCGACGCGCCGCTCCAGCATCTTTTCTCAAAAACCTCTTCACCTCAGTCTTCCATTGCCGACGCTTATGCTTGGCAACCCTCCTTGGTTGAAACACTAGCACATTACGATTTACCCGCTTGGCGTATCAGCCAGATCATTAGTGATCATAATGCTTGGCTATACCGGCGCGCTATTGCCCAGTCGCTTGAAGAAATGCAGGCGCAAGGGTGGGGCACACCGCCGGCCGATTACTGCGTGTTGATGCTAGGTTCGGCGGCTCGCTATGAAAGCTTGCTGGGCCCTGATCAAGATAATGCACTGATTATCGATGATTATCCCGATCATCGGCACGTTGAGATTGACGGCTACTTTCAAGCCCTAGGCGAGCGGTTTACTCAACATCTGGATGAAGCCGGCATTCCCCTTTGCCGAGGCCATGTGATGGCTCGCTGGCCAATGTGGCGCAAGCGGATAAGTGAATGGCAAGCACAGCTGGAAATCTGGAGCGCTGACCGCCGGGTGAAGCGTGTTCAGCAGACCAATATCTTGCTCGATTTTTCCCCCATCGCTGGCAATTCAGCACTTGCCGCGCAACTGGGAGATAGCATCGCTGCGATACTCCCTAACGCAGCGCTTTATATGGATGAAATGGCGGCGCTGCTGAATGAGCTGCCGGTAGCTTTGAACCGCTTTGGGCAACTTGCCTCGAGCCCACACCTTGAGGCTCCTCACGAGCAAGCCATTAATCTGAAACTTCAGGGCCTATTGCCTTTGATTAGCGCTGCGCGTTTGTTCTGCCTGCGTTACGGGCTGCGCCACATAGCCACCCGCGAACGGTTGATCGCGCTCAGTCATACGGGAGATGGTCATATGGTAAATGCGCTAACGTCGGCTGAATCGGCGTTGCTTATAGCCGCTTTCGAGCGTCTACAGCAGCGCTTATTGGAACAGCAGCGTTACAACAGAGCCCGTGGCCAAGCCGCAGACGCCTGGGTGGATCTTCGCCGCCTGCGTGAAGACCAGCGCCTGCTGTTAAAATTTGATCTGCAGCAGATTAGAGCGTTTGTTCAGCGCGCCAAAAGTGGTTAGCGATAAGTTCTTGGCGGAAAGTTCTTAGCGGAATAGTATCAAGCGTGGGTGCCATTCGGCGCCGCAGGTAGCTCCAGTGTTAAACAGGCACCGCCAAGCGTTTTGGCATCCTCAACCCAGAGTCGTCCACCCAGATGAGCGATAATTCCACGGCTAATGGGTAGTCCCAAGCCGCTCCCTCTGGGCCGTCCTCTTGGAATATCATCGTCTTGCTGTATCTGATGGAATTTTTCAAATACCCGTTCACGCTCCTCCGCGCTAATACCGGCCCCGTTATCCTCCACGCTTAAACGGAAATGGCGGCGATGGCGATAGAGCGACAGGCGTACTTTAGGCTGGTGTCGATCGGCAAACTTACTAGCATTATCAAGCAGGTTAATAATCACCTGTTCTAAACGATCATGGTCACCAACCACCATCGCTGGTTCTGCTTCTAAATGAACCTCTAGCTGGACACCACGCTCTTGGTGCAAATGCGCAATGGCGTCAATGCTGTGTCGGATAAGAGCGGCAAGATCCAGTGGCACCGGGTTAAGCGTTAAACGGCCACTTTCCAGGCGGGCAAGGTCTAGTATTTCTTCGATTAAGCGTGAGAGCCGTTGACTTTCGAGAACGATGACACCCAGAAAATGCTGGCGTTTTTCATCGGGCAGTTGGCCACTATCGCGCAAAATTTCAGCAAAGGCGCGGATGGAGGTAAGCGGCGTGCGGAGTTCATGACTGACCATGGCGACAAACTCATCTTTTAAACGATCCAGCTCCCGCAGTCGTTCATTAGCGCTGCGTAACTCTTCGCCGATTTGGACGAGCTCTTGGGATTTCTGCTCTAAGCGGCGGTTGTACTCAAGGGTTTGCGAGGTGGTATCCAGAATACTAAGGATCGACTCAATATCCAGCGCCTCGCCGCGAACCACTGAGTTGATCAACACCCGCGCTGAAGAGCTGCCCAGAGCCCCCGCCAATGCCTGCTCTGCACGTGTAATCAACTCAGCGGCAGCGGGCTCGTCTGCTACAAATGCGTCTTTGGTACTGCCATGACTGAACACCCGTCGAGTAGTGTGAGCCCCCAGATAGCGAACCAAAAGCTCTTTAAGCGCCCCTTGGGTGGTTTGCCCGCGCCATAATGACGTCGAGAGCGATGTTGTTTGCAAATTAGGGTGCATGGCTTCGGTGAATAGCGCCGCCTGGGTTTGCTCCAGGGGCGTTGGGCGGGTAAACAGCGAAACACCGATCAGCAACCCGACGTTGACCAGCATGCTCCAGAGCAGCGAGTGAGTGTAAATATCCCAATTTTCGAGTCCAAACAGCGCATAGGGTTTCAACCAGCCGATTCCCCATGGCCCGTTTGTAAGTAGCGTGGCGTCCAGCCAGCCTGACTGGGCAAAGCCCGGCAACAGTAGCGTATAGCACCACACCAAGAAGCCGGCGATTAAGCCTGCCGTGGCGCCCTGGCGAGTCGCACCACGCCAGTAAAGGCCTATCAATAGCGCAGGTGCAAACTGTGCCGCACCTGCAAAAGAGACCAGTCCGATGGTGACCAGACTGTATGAGTCGCCAATGAGCGCATGGTAGAGATAACCCAGCAGTAGAATAAGCACGATAGCGACCCGGCGAATTCCCAGTAGCCAGCCGGCAAGCTCGCCTTTGGTACTTAAGTGCAAGCGCCGTGAGCGCAGCAGCAGTGGCATCACCAACTGGTTGCTGACCATTGTGGAGAGGGCGATTGTCTCGACGATCACCATACCGGTTGCCGCTGAAAGCCCCCCGATAAAGACCAGTAGCGGCAGTCCTTCTAGACCTGCTGAAAGCGGGAGCGTCAGAACAAAGCTATCCGGGTCGCCTGCGCTCGCACCCAGCAGCAGGCCTGCCAAGGCGATAGGGATCACGAACAGGTTGATCAACAGCATATAGAGGGGAAATAACCAGCTTGCTCTCGCTAAATGCTGCTCATCGACATTCTCTACTACCAGCACCTGAAACTGGCGGGGAAGCGTTAAAAAGGCCAGGAAGGCGAGCACCAGCATGCCCACCCAACCCGTGACGCCGCCAGGAACGCTGTCCAACCGCATGCTATCGACCAGCGCTGGCGTGGACGCTGCCTGGGCAAACAGCGCCGCGGGGCCTTCAAACATCACAAAGACCACGAACACACCGACGGCCATAAAGGCGATCAGCTTCACCAGGGATTCCAACGCGATGGCGGCCACCATGCCCTCGTGGCGTTCGCTGGCGTCCAAGTGGCGGGTGCCAAAGAGAATAATAAACACCGCCAGCACCAGCGCGACCCAGAGAGACTTATCCATCCAAAAGTGTTCATCCACCAGCGTCGTGTCGGCCGCTTGTGGGTAGTTAATGAGCACCGCATGGCTAACGGTAATGGCCTTTAACTGCAGGGCAATATAAGGCGTGATACTGATCAGGGCCATTAAGGCCACCAGTGCCCCTAAGCTGGTACTTTTGCCGTAGCGGGCACTGATAAAATCGGCAATTGAAGTAATGCGCTGGCGGGCGGCGATGCGAACCATCTTACGGACCACGAAGGGTGCCAGCAGCATGGCGAGGGTAGGGCCAAGATAGATGAGTAAAAAGCTGGGTCCATACTCCGCGGCACGCCCCACGCTGCCGTAGAAGGTCCAGGCAGTGCAGTAAACGGCAATGGAGAGGGCATATACCGTGGGTGAGCCGATCAGCGATCGCCCTTGCTCGGCCCGCCGATCGCCCCAGGCCGCGACCACAAACAGCAGTGCTAAATAGCCAAAGGCAGTGCCCAGGATGACGGCGTCAGTGCGCATCATCAGCGATCCGCACGGTGTTCCATTAGCCAAGCCGTCAAACCGATAACGACTGCCCAAGCGCAAAACAGATAGAGTGGTAACCAGCCGACGTTAAAGGAGGGAAGGCGGTCTACCACGATAATCAATGGTGGGCAGAACAGCAGTAAGGCCACCGCTACCAGGGCCATTAAGCGTTCGGTTTGTCGCGATTTAGTGCCTGTCTTTTTCATGAGGCGAAATTTTTCATAAGACTAAGCCTTTCATAAGGCACTCGCATCCTGTCGGTCAAAAGCATTGGCTTGTAGCGTTAATAGCTGTTCCAGGGTGTCGACACCGCGGGCCTCTAAGCGTGGCAGCAGGGCTAGCCAGAGTTCTGCGGTCACTCGAGCATCGCCTAAGGCAGTGTGGCGGGTGCCGGGGGGGAATGTTAGATCGTAGCGTTGCGCAAGGCTATCCAGGTCATGCCCATCTAAGGCTTCGTCCAGCGCGCGTGAAATTAGCAGAGTATCGATGACGGGAATATCAAAAGCGACGCCTTTATGACTGATGGCGAGCAGATCAAAGGCGGCGTTATGGGCCAGTAAAACGGCTTCCCCTACAAAGTCACGAAAGCGGGTAAGCACGATATCCAGCGGTGGTGCACCAATGACATCGGCATCGGTAAGGCCGTGAATGGCCGTACTGGCGGCCGGAATAGGCCGCTGAGGATCGACTTTTTGATCGAAGGCCTCGCTTGCCAATAGCCGCGCGTTGACCACGCGACAGGCACCAAGACTGATCACCGTGTCGCCTCTACGTAGCTCAAGCCCGGTGGTTTCAGTGTCAAACGCCACGACCTCCAAGCTGCGCAAGGAACGACTCGCAAGCGCTTCATCCGGCGGCGGGAGGTCGGCAATGCCAAAATCATGAAACTCGGGGCGTGGTGGTGCGGTTTCCCGTGGGGCACCAACGCGTTCAACGGCAGGGAGTGGAAGGCGTAGGCGGGCATGCACACCATCATCGTCGGCCAGACTCCAGATGTCGCTGGCGTGTTGGCGCAATACATCGGCCACGCTGGGTGTTAGGGGCAGTGAGTTGAGCGGCTGCTGGCGCCATTCAGCCAGTTCATGTTCGGGGATCGCTTTGCCACGCCAAATTAGGTCTAAATAGACACGCTTATTGCCTAGACATATTTCACCTTCAAAGCCGCTCTCAGGAAGGTGGGTATTCAGATGCTTTACTAATGAGTCGAACAGCGCAATCAGGGCGGGGGCATCGCCTTTAAACCAAGCGGGCATGCCCACTGGGGTAATCAAACGGTGCTCTGGATCTAGGCGTTCATCCAGGGCTTGCCAGAAATCGTTAGACCACATCGGTGTTAAGCGCTCGCCCTGATGCTGCATGTCGTCGAGCAGTTGACCGATTTTAGCCACGTTGTCGCCTAACGTGATGCCTTCCTCATGAATAACGCGCTCAAACCGTTGACGCAGCAATGACGTGCTGGCGTCGTTTTGATGGCGCAGTTGAATCAACGCATCGGCGGCACTGGTTAGGCTGGCGGTATGCTGGCGCAGCGGTGTCAGCATATCGGCCAATTCGGCTCTTACGCCCATTTCATTCGACCACGACGCCGTTGCATCACCAAACGTCAGCAATGTTTCGCCATCGCTACCCGGCACGCGGCGCAGAATAACCTTTAGCCACCGGTTATCGCAGGGGGCGAGCAGCTCTCGCGGGGAGCCGTCGTTAGGCAGTTGGCTGAGTGCTTGCTGTAAGCTAGCAACCGGAAGCAGCGCTTCAAGACGCTTACCTAAACCTAGCCCGGTATTGCCAATAAAAAAGTCTTCTGCCGCTTGGTTAAACAACATCACACGACGGTGGTGGTCACATAGCAGCAGCGGTGTTTCGAGTACTTGCAGCAGTGTTTCCAGCTCCTGGCGAATGCGTGCCGCGCTACGGGCGCCGTCGGCGTGGGCGGTAGCGAGGCGGCTGCGATCTTCGCGCCAGCTTTCGCGCACACGTCGTAAATCTGGCCCCAGCCCTTTTAGCCAACCCTCGGGTGGGTGTTCGTCACGGGCGTCGGGATTGGCAACCAAGCGCGCCAGCTGCACCTGTAAATGACGTAGCGGTGTAAACAGCATGCGTTCAAGCACTAAGCCCGCCAAAAACAGTGTCGCGCCACCGGAAAAACTGCCTAGCCATAGCGCCATTCGGGTGATACCCGTAGGCGCGAGCTGAGCATCCAACCAGGCGGCAAAAATAGCCCCACCCAATAGGCTGATGCCGCTTAGCGAGAGCCATAAGCCAATCAGGCGCTGGCGTTTGGGCAGCCCACCACGGGTCATGGCTGCTCCTTAATGAGTAGCGCTTTGACTTTTTCCACCAAGGATTGGGTGGAAAAAGGCTTGGTAATATAGTCATCAGCGCCCAGCGCCATGCCTTTTTCACGCTCGACATCGCGGCCGTGGGCAGTGAGCATAATAATCGGTAGTTGGGCGGTGCTTTCTTCGTTACGCAGGCGCTCTAAAACGTCAAAACCGCTAATCCCTGGCAGGCTGATATCAAGCAGGAGTAAATCGGGCTGGCTATCCTGGACACGTGCTAACGCCTGTTCACCATCTTCGGCAGTCACTACCTCAAATCCTGCTTGCTCCATCAAGAACTCAAGCGATAGCACAATGTTGGGTTCGTCATCGACGACGAGCACTTTGGCCATGGTGTTCTCCAGCTTTTATTTGTTTTAACGACGCATACTTGCAGTCTAGATAGATCGAGACAGTCAGCCAAGACGACCTTGGCCGAATGTACTAGCAATCCGCTAGCAGCGAGCAAATGCGATTGGTTTGGTACACTGGTGTCTCTATGCCATGGCATAACAAGCGATGGCTTACTACTGATCTGCTTGCTAAGGCTGTGAATGCGCGTACTACTGTTATCCGCCTACGAAGCGGTGAGTCATCGCTATTGGGCGCAAAGTTTAATGGCGCAGCTTGATGAAGTATCGTGGGCGATGTTGAGCCTGCCACCGCGTCATTTTGCCTGGCGAATTCGCGGCAACCCACTGAGCTGGATGTTGAAAGAGCAGGATACCCTTAGCCAGTCGTATGAGGTGGTGCTTGCCACGTCAATGGTGGATCTGGCGACGCTAATAGGGCTGTTTCCACACCTTGGCCGAGCCAAAAAGATCGTCTATTTTCACGAAAACCAGTTTGCCTATCCTGAGTCTAGCGATCAGATACCCCAGGTAGAGGCCAAAATGGTCAACCTCTACACGGCGCTAGCGGCGGATTGTGTGGTGTTTAACAGCGCTTACAACCGCGACTCTTTTATCGATGGCGCGCGAGCCTTTCTGAAAAAAATGCCTGAAAACCTACCTGCAGCGAAGCCATTGGAAGCGCTGCGCGAGCGGTCTCAGGTTTTACCCGTGCCCATTTCTGATAGCTCAATTTCTCACCAGCAAACGGCTGTGCAAAAAACAGTGCCACAGCGTATTGTTTGGAATCACCGCTGGGAGTATGACAAAAATCCTGATGACTTCTTTGCCGTGCTGTTCGCGTTAAGCGATGCCGGAGTGGCATTTGAGCTGGCCGTGCTAGGGCAGCGCTTCCGCCAAGCTCCGGCCATTTTTGACGAAGCCGAGCAGCGCTTAGCCAAGCATATTGTGGCTTGGGGGCCCCAGCCCGAGGGGAGGTATCGCGAATTGCTGGACAGCGCAGGCATCGTGGTATCGACCACCTGGCATGAGTTTCAAGGCTTGGCGATCATGGAGGCAGCTCAGCGCGGGGCGCTGCCCCTAGTGCCGGATCGGCTTTGCTTCCCGGCTTTATATCCACCTGACTACCGTTACGATGGCACTCAGGAAGGGCTTTATAAGCGACTCCATGCTTGGCTGACAAATCCAACTGCGCGTCCTATGAGCCTTGATACTGCGGCTTGGGAGTGGGCCGCTTGGCGCGAGGCCTATCGCCAGCTTCTTTCAGTCGAGCCGGTCTAATCGTCGTGTCGGCCAGTGCACCACGGCGGTATGGCGACGCATCTTTTGCGCAAGCATCGGGTGCTCACGGCGAATCACCTGCTCGGCAAAATCTGACAGAAAGTGGGATTTAAGCTCCGCGCGGGCGCGGTCGACGCCGCTGTGCTGGTAGGGGGTCGAAGCCAGCAGCATAAAGCCATCATCTGGGATGCGTCCGGCGCGCATATTGGTGTCAATGATGGTGGCTGCCGTGCCAATGGGCACTGCTAAGTCCGGCCCGTAAGGGCCAATAATCAGGGCGGTATTGGGTAGGTGCAGAAAATCAAAGCCCCGGCCGATGCAGATCACCCATTCGCGGTGCTCGATATCGAGCTCCCGCTCGACGCCATGCAATTCGCTAACGTGGGCAAGGTTACCTTCCAGCAGAGGCAACAAATCGCGCTGCATGTCATGGGGCATATCGGGGCAAAGGGCATTCAGTTGACTGCTTAGTCCTTCTGGGGCCCGGCCAATCCACTCGCTGACATCAAGGGTGGTGCCGTCTTGGCCATGAATCACCAGCGCATCGCTGTCGGTTTCAAAGCCGCACACCAGCGGGTAAACCTGCTGGTGGTCGTGGCCAAATAGCTTTCCAGCCTGTTCGGCAATGGCATAGGCGTGGGCTTTCGCGGCTTGGGTATCGCAGTTAAACCCGGCGCAGCCGCGGGCTGGGTTGCCATGGGAAAAGTGGTAGGTGATCAGCATTAGCGTGCTGCGCCCCGCCTGAGCGGCGTCGACTACCGTCTCGGTCAGCAGTTCCCCCAGGTAGGGCCAGCCTAGATCAAAAATGCCGCCCAGGTTACGAAACGGCGTAATGATACCTAACGGCGTGCGCGTGGCGTGGGGTATATGTATGCGCCCATCCATGCACTTCATGACGACGATGGATGTCGGGTGCTGTGCCGTATAACGCTGCCGCGCTAGCCATGCCCCTGGGCTACAGAAATGCTCGGCGTGTTGCCGTGACAGATCCAGTAGCGCATCAATACGCTGCTCAATGGGCTGATCATGCAGAAGCGTGGCAGGGGTAGGCATGGAGGACTCCGTCTAGGCGATTTCGGTTTTGTCTTTATAGTCGCACAGATCCTCAATAATGCAGCTACCGCAGCGCGGTTTGCGGGCAATGCAAGTATAGCGACCGTGCAGAATCAACCAGTGATGAGCATCTTGCAGAAATGCTTTGGGCACATGGCGCAGCAGTTTTTGCTCCACCTCCACAACATCTTTACCTTTGGCGATGCCAGTGCGATTAGAGACCCTGAAAATATGCGTATCCACGGCCATGGTGGGCTGGCCAAACGCCGTATTGAGAATCACATTGGCAGTTTTGCGGCCTACGCCAGGCAGGGCTTCTAACGCTTGGCGGGTGTTGGGCACTTCGCCGCCATGCAGGTTGACCAGCATATGGCAGGTTTTCATCAGGTTTTCGGCTTTGGTGTTGTATAAGCCGATGGTTTTGATGTGCTCTTTAAGTTCGTCGATGCCCAAATCAATGATCGCTTGGGGAGTATTCGCTACCGGGTAGAGCCGTGCTGTGGCTTTATTGACGCCCACATCGGTGGCTTGAGCAGAAAGCAGTACGGCAGCAAGCAGCTCAAAAGGTGAGCTCCAGTTAAGCTCGGTAGTGGGATGCGGGTTCTCTGCCTGAAGGCGAGCAAAAATTTCATGACGCTTTTGGGCATTCATGGCTGGTCTCGTTATTTAAAAGACAATGTTTTAAAAGACAGTGGTTAAAAACAGTATTTAAAAAAAAACAGTGACTTATGCGCAGTGATTAAAAACGCTATTTAATCGTACCGGTTACCCGCACACGGCGATCAACTCGGGTTTCAATGGCTGCCGGACGAGCGCGTGCTGCACTGCGTTGATCGATGGCATTTTTCAATGCGATCAACATGCCCGCCACAAAGAAAGCGCCCGGGGGCAGCACAAAAAACAGAAACTGGTAATCGTCGGCAATCGTCAGTTGCCAATTAGCGGCTTGGGGTCCAAACAGCAGCGCCATGTCGCTGAACAGCGTGCCCTGACCGAGTAGCTCGCGTAGGGCGCCCAGGAGTACCAGCACGGCGCCAAACCCCAGCCCCATCATCAAGCCATCGATAGCCGCTGGAATGACCGGTTGGCGGGAGGCAAAGGCATCGGCGCGGCCTAAAATAGCGCAGTTGGTGACAATCAGTGGAATAAAAATCCCTAGCACCTGATAGAGCGGGTAAGCATAGGCGGCCATCAGCAGTTCGGCGCAAGTCACAAAGGCGGCAATCACCATCACGAAAGCGGGCAAGCGCACCGCGCTGGGGACTTGGTGGCGAATCAGCGAGATCGCCGTGCTGGCGCCTACCATTACCAAAAGCGTGGCAAGTGCCAAGCCCAGCGCATTCACCACGCTGCCGCTAACGGCTAACAGCGGGCAAAGCCCCAGCAGTTGAACCAGCGCAGGGTTGTTTGACCACAGCCCATCACGGGCCAGTTGGCGCCATTGGCTCATCTGCTTGTTTTTCACGAGCGTGGCTCCTCAAATGTTATCGGTAATGGTGTATTAGCGGCGTACTCCAAGGCTTTATGAACGGCGTTAACCACGGCTCTGGGGGTGATCGTTGCGCCGGTAAACGCATCAAACTGGCCACCATCTTTAGTTACCGCCCAGCCCTCTGGTGGCAAACTATTTAGCCCCAGGCCATCAAAGTGAGTGATCCAGTCGCTGCGGCTGCGCTCAATATCATCGCCTAGCCCGGGCGTTTCCTGGTGTTGGGTGACGCGCACACCGCTAATGCGCTGCTGCTCATCAATCCCGATCAGTAGGCGAATTTCGCCGTTATAGCCTTGCCGGGTGACCACCGGAAAAATGACGGCACTGTGTTTATTACTGTTGTCGTTGTCGTTGTCGCTGCCGCTTACCCACCAGCCTTGGCTATCGCTTTTCAACCCCAGTGCTTCTGGGTTAGGAAGCGTAAAGGTGCTTTCTAGCACGCGTGCAACGGGCGTGTTGGCAAGCGTCTGAGGCAGTACTTCTTGAAGCTGACGGTGCTGGTAAGCCAACTGATGGGTCGCTATGCGCTCGGCGGTTAATGCGCGCGTGAGCGCAACGCTACCCGCGGTCACCAGAGCAAAAGTGCCCAATGCGAGAGCACCCCGCTGCATGGCTTGAAAGAGCGTCATGGCTGCTCACCCCGGGAGCTTTTTGGCTGCCCCGTCGGGCGTGGCACGCTGTACAGGTCTAGCAGCGGCACGCACAGATTCATCAGCAACACCGCAAACGCCACTGCATCCGGGTAACCGCCAAAGGTGCGAATAATGATAACCAAGGTGCCGATACCGGCTCCATAAAGTAGTTTGCCGCGGCGGCTGGTGGCGGCGGAAACCGGGTCGGTGGCGATAAAAAATGCCCCAAACAGCGTCGCCCCGGTAAGTAGGTGAAAAAGCGGTGAGGCAAAGTGGCTGGGGTCGCTGAGATAAAACAGCGTGGCCAGCACCACTAGGCTACCCAGCATAGCGGCAGGAATGTGCCAACTGATAATCCGCTTTGCCAGCAACAATACGCCACCTGCTAACCAAGCAAGGGCGACCCAGCGCCAAGCACTCAATGTGCTCTCGGGCAGTGGGTGGGTGGCCCAGAATTCGCTGGCAAGCACGGCCTCGCCTTTGTGCTTAAAGGCATCGAGCGGTGTGGCGCCACTTAGGCCATCTAGCTGGCCAGCTGGCAGCGTTCCTGTGATTTGTGCCCACAAGCCCTCCGGTAGTAGTTCTTGGGGGGGAGCCCAAAGCGTCATATAGGTTGGGAACGACACCAAAAGCAGCGCATAACCTACCATGGCGGGGTTAAACGGATTGTGGCCCAAGCCACCGTATAACTGTTTAGCGACGATGATCGCCGCGATCATCCCGACACCGATCAGCCACCAAGGGCTTGCGGGGGGCAGCGAAACGCCCAGTAAAACGCCGGTGAGTAGGGCACTTGAGTCATTCAACGTAATACGAACGGGGCGATTACGTAACTTAAGAATGGCGGCTTCTAGCCCAAGGCCAAACGCTGCCGCTAGCATTACATTGCTGAGTACCCCAAGGCCAAAGAAATAGCTCATAGTGGCGATGCCCGGCAGCGTGGCGATGATCACCCAGCGCATTAAATTTGCCGTGGGTGGCACGATAGTAGCGTTTGCACTGGTCACCTGTGAGGCGTGCATCATGCTCATGGTGATTCCTTGCTGGGCTGTTGTTCGCGTGCTTGGGTAAGCTGGACCTCGGTGGCGCGTAAATTTTCCTGGGCGGTGGCAAGCTGCATTTCGAGATCATCAAGAGGCTGTTTGGGGTCTTCCTGGGCAACGCGTGCCAGGGTTTTTTCAGCTTTTTTGACTGACGCCTTGGCGGCGGCATGGGCAATTCGTAGCCCGCGCAAGTCGACCTTTTCACTACTGGCTGCTGCACTAGTGGGCGTTTGACGCTGTTGCGATTTGCGGGCCTCTTTACGTGCCTGTTTCTCCGCCTCTTCCCGCGCCAACCGCGCTTGACGAAACTCAAAGCGGTGCTTGGCATGCTCTGCTTTTACCGTCTCGATTCGCTGCAGGCGGATTCGACTTTTTGCTTCACGATAATCGTCAACCAGGGGGATATGGCTGGGGCAGACGTAGCTGCAAGCGCCGCACTCAATGCAGTCGAAAAGATGATAACGCTCCATCTTGGCATCATCGTTGGCGCGAGCGTACCAGTGGAGCTGTTGGGGTAGCAGCGACACCGGGCAAACGCTTTCACACTCACCACAGCGTATGCAGGGGGATTCCACCGGGGCAGGTGGTAGTTCGGCAATAGTTGCAGCTATTAAACAGTTGGTAAGTTTGGTAACTGGCGTATCAAGTGTCAGCAGCGGCGCTCCCATCATGGGGCCGCCCTGAATCACTTGATTGAGCATGGGCTGATTAAGGCCTGCCTGTTCCAGCAGTGCTTTCACGGAGGTGCCTAGTCGCACCCAGCGATTGCCGGGCTGACTGATCGCTTCGCCCGTTAGCGTGACAACCCTGGACACCAGCGGCTGACCATCACGCACTGCATGTAATATTGCCAGCAGTGTGCCAGGGTTATGGCACAGCACGCCTACGTCAGCGGGTAAGCCGCCGCTGGGTACCGTTAGATCCAGCAGTTTTTTGATCAGTTGGCGCTCGCCGCCGCTGGGGTAGCGGGTAGAAATCACCTTGAGCTCAACGGTAATCGGGTGGCTATTCTGTATCGCCTGCCGCAGCGCTTCAATTGCCTCGGGTTTGTTATCTTCAATGCCGATAACGATATGCTGCGCGCCGCACAGTTTGGCGCTTATCTGGGCGCCTTCGAGTACGTCGTTAGCGTAGTGGCGTAGCGTGATATCGTCGGCGGTGATATAAGGCTCACATTCGGCGGCGTTGATCACCAAAGTATGAATGTCATGCTGTTCCACTACCCGCGCTTTAATATGGGTAGGGAAACCAGCTCCGCCGAGTCCGACAACCCCGCTCTCATTCAAGCGCTCAAGTAGCGCATTGAGTTCGCCGCGTTGCCAGTCGAGGCTGGGTAACCGGAGCCACTCATCCTGACCATCGCTATCAATGATGATTTGGATAGCGCTCACCTCGCTCACCGTGCCGCTAATACTGGCGTGCACGTTGCTGGAGATCATGCCTTCGCGTTTAGCAATGACACTACCTACGTTGACGGCATCGCCCGGCGCAACACAGGGTGTCGCGGGCTGGCCACTATGTTGTTGCAGCGGGAGAATCACTCGGCTGGGCAGCGGTGCCTCAATCAGCGCGGTCTGATTCGAGCGCTGTTTGCGCTCAGGCGGGTGAATCCCACCGGGGAAATCAAAGGCGTTCGACATGAACACCCCCAACGGTAGGCTGACGGTCACTGGCAATTAACCCCGGGGAGTGCGCTGTTACCGGTTGCCATTGGGTGAGCGGTGCCGTGCGTGGCAGCATATCGATACAGTCTACGGGGCAAGGGTCAAGGCACAGATCGCAGCCGGTACACTCATCCTCAATCACGGTATGCATTAACTTAGCCGCACCAATAATCGCATCGACCGGGCAGGCTTGAATGCACTTGGTACAGCCGATGCACTCCTCTTCACGAATAAATGCCACTTTTGCCACGCTTTGAGCTTCGCCGTCCAGGGGCTCAGGCTCCCGGCCTAATAGATCAGCGAGGGCGTGGATCGTCGATTCGCCACCTGGCGGGCATTTATTCAGTGCATCGCCTTGGTTAATCGCCTCGGCGTAGGGGCGGCAGCCAGGGTAGCCGCATTGGCCACATTGGGTTTGCGGCAAGAGTGCATCAATTTGCTCTACCAGCGGATTTTCCTGACGTTTGAAACGCTCACTCACGCCACCGAGCAGGGCACCGAAACCAATGCCCAGGCCCGTTAATACGGCGATGGCGCTAAGCATGCCAATAGCATTGAAAGTGTCACTCATTGCGCGTTGCCTTCACCCTTGCACCAACCCTGAAAAGCCCAAAAAAGCTAACGACATAAGACTGGCTGTTACCATCGCAATCGCAGCGCCTTGAAAGGGCTTGGGAATATCTGCCCCAGCTAAGCGTTCGCGCATGGCCGCAAACAGAATCAGAATAAGCGAGAACCCCAACGCGGCACCTAAACCATAGAGGGTGGTATGAAAAAAACTGAGTTCGCGGTTTAGCGACAGTAGCGCTACACCCAATACCGCGCAGTTGGTGGTAATTAGCGGTAGAAAAATCCCCAGCACTTGGTGCAGCAACGGACTCAGCTGGCGCACCATGATTTCCGTGAACTGTACGACAGCGGCAATCACTACGATAAAGCTGATGGTGCGCAGATACGTGACATCCAGCGGCACCAGCAGCCCATGATAGACAACGAAACTGGCCGCCGACGCCAGGGTGAGTACAAAGGTGGTGGCCAGGGACATGCCCATGGCAGACTCCAGCTTATTGGAGACGCCCATAAACGGGCATAGACCCAGAAACTGTACCAATACGAAGTTGTTGACCAGCGCTGTGCTGATCAAAATGATAAATAGCTCACTCATGATGGCGCATTGTGCGAAGAAATGGTGGCGTTGGCGAGCGAAGGTGTATAAACCTTGGCGCAGTGTCTGCCAGCTGCTTTAGCAGCGTAAAGCGCTTGGTCAGCGGCGGTCATTAATCCACTGAATGTCTGGATGCCTGCTATACCCAACTGGCTAATACCGATGCTCACGGTAACATGCGGTGCTACGGGCGACATATGGTGTAGATGCTGCAATTGATCAATAGCGTCACTAAGTGCTTGGCTTTTTTCCAATGCCTGGGTAGCTGATGTTGCGGACATCATGGCACTAAACTCCTCGCCGCCTGTACGCGCGATAAAGAAGCCATGTGCAGTGGCGACGTCATGCATGGTTTGTGCTACCCGCTGCAAACATATATCACCCTTGGGATGCCCATAATGATCATTAAACATTTTGAAGTGATCGATATCGAGCATCATGACCGACAACGGTTGGCCTGACGCCAAGGCGCTATTAACCACCTCTTGCAGGCGCTGATCGAATAATCGCCGATTGGGTAAACCGGTTAAAGGGTCATGAGTAGAAAGCTCGATAAGCTCAGCATTGAGCTGCTGTTGATGCTTGAACTGGTCTTGAAAGGCCCGTGCTAGGATGCCGATTTCATCTCCACGCCTTAATAAATTGCTTGATCCCTTTAAATCCACGCTGGCTTGCTGCGTAAACTGGGTCAGAGTTCTGAGTGGCTTCAGAATAATACGCTCCAGTAGCAGCAGAACAAGGCCAATCACTAATAGCATCAAGCAGGCTGTCCATAAAAGTACGTAGCGAAACGTTTCTAGACTGGCCAAATAACTGGTGCGATTAAGCTGGGTTCCCAATGCTAACTGCTCGTTATGCGGGTAGGTAGTCAAATAGCGCTGCGCCTGGATCGTATTGCCTGAGATGGTGACGGCTGCGTCATTATTGATACCGCCTTTCACCATCGAAAGCGTCGTTGGTAGCCCCGTATAGTCTTTTATGATCGTCAACCATTCATCGTCCATCGGCCTTACTTTGAATAGCCATCCTTGGGGCGGACCGCTCTCATCGGTTCTCACAATGGGGTTGGACGCAACCATTAGCGGCGTTGTGCCCGCATACAGGCTACTTTTACCCTGTTCTGGATCTTCTTTAATGGAAGCCTGCATCGAGCGAATAAGTCCCGACATCCAGCGGCACTCACGTTCTGCGGTATAGCAAGCGTGGTATTGGCCGGTAGCAGGATTGAGACCTGCCAAAAAATGTACATCGCCCTCCGCGTTGAAAAAGGCCATTAGCTGGTAGCGCATTTCTTCAAACATCTGTTGGCTAAAATTGGTATCCGTATAGCCAGGGTAGTTACCCTGAATAAATTCATAGGTATCGTCCCAGATCGACCAGTCTCGCGCTTGGGCTAGTAGTTCCTGTTGGCTGATATTGAGGCTGCGTTCAATTTGCGCTAGCTCCTGGATTACTACCGCACGCTCTTCCTTATGAAGTGCGGGAAATATTACCCACTTGCTCAAGGCAGCTAAGGAAATAAGGGCTAGTAATAACACCCCGCCCAAGGCGGCCAGAAAACGAAAGCGCAAAGATCGAGAGAAGCGATGAACCATAGGGGTGCCTAAGCGAAACGGTGACGATGTACGACAGCTGCAAAAAATAAAAGGGGCAAAGGCGTTTAGCCTCTGCCCCTTTGGCATGGCACTTTAGTGATTAAGTGACCCGCTGGCCCGGTTCAGCACCGGTGTCAGGGGAGAGCAAATAGATGCCGTCTTCGTTTGCTGAGGCTAGCACCATGCCTTCCGATACGCCAAAGCGCATTTTACGCGGTGCCAAGTTGGCAACCATAACTGTCAAGCGACCTTCCAGTGCTTCAGGTGCGTAAGCAGAGCGAATGCCAGAGAATACATTGCGTGTTTCGCCACCTAGGTCGAGGGTCAATTGCAGCAGCTTGTCGGCGCCTTCCACGTATTGGGCTTTCGCAATGCGCGCAATGCGAAGGTCGACCTTGGCAAAGGCTGCAAAGTCGATTTCATCGGCAATGGGGTCTTCCGCCAGCGGGCCTTTTGGCGCCTCTTTCAGCTTTTGCTCTTCCACAAGATCTTCCTTTGACGATTCGATCATGGCATCAATTTTATCGCGCTCGACGCGGGTCAACAGCGGCTTGAATTTGTTGATCGAGTGATCGGTCAGTAAGTTTTGACGCGTGTGCCAATCCAGCGACGCAACGTTAAGAAACTCACGGGCCTGCTCAGCCATCGTGGGTACCACGGGAGCAAGATAGACCATCAGTTGGCGGAACAGGTTAATGCCGACCGAGCAGATATCGAGTACTTCAGCGTCGCGGCCATCCTGCTTAGCCAGCGCCCAGGGCTCTTTATCGGCGATATAGGTGTTGGCTTCGTCTGCCAGCTCCATAATTTTACGCATTGCCCGGCTAAATTCACGTGCTTCAAAGTCGTCGGCGATATCGTCACCGGCGGCTATAAAGCGGGCGACCATTTGCGGTTCAGCGCAATGCGTGGAGAGGGTTCCGCCGCCAATTTTTTTCACGAAACCAGCGCAGCGGCTGGCGATATTAACCACTTTGCCGACCAAGTCGGAATTAACCCGGGCGCTAAAGTCTTCCAGGTTTAAATCCAAGTCATCGACTTTGGAGGTAAGCTTGGCGGCAAAGTAGTAGCGCAGATATTCAGGATTCAAATGATCGGCGTAGGTGGCGGCTTTAATAAAAGTGCCACGAGATTTCGACATCTTGGCGCCGTCTACCGTCAGGAAACCGTGGCAATTGACAGCGGTAGGCGTGCGCAGGTCGGCACCATGCAGCATGGCGGGCCAGAACAGCGCATGGAAATAGACGATATCTTTGCCGATAAAGTGATAAACCTCGGCGTCGGAGCCTTTTTCCCAGTAACTGTCGAAGTCGATGCCTTCGCGGTCGCAGAGGTTCTTAAAGCTAGCCAGATAGCCAATCGGCGCGTCCAGCCAGACATAGAAATACTTGCCGGGGGCGTCAGGGATTTCAAAGCCGAAGTAGGGCGCGTCGCGGGAAATATCCCACTCGTTAAAGCCCGACTCAAACCACTCCATCAGCTTATTGCGGATTTGCGGCTGAACGTGGCCGTCGTCGATCCAGCGCTGTAAGAAATCCGCAAAGTCGGGCAGCTTAAAGAAGTAGTGCGTCGAAGTGCGTACTTCAGGAGTGGCGCCCGATATGGCCGAAACGGGATTAATCAAGTCGGCGGGGGTGTAAGTCGCGCCACACTTTTCACAGTTATCGCCGTACTGATCTTCCGAGCCGCATTTGGGGCAGGTGCCTTTAATAAAGCGATCCGCTAGAAACAGTCCTTTTTGAGGATCGAACATCTGCTCAATATCGCGGGTGGCGATATGGCCTTTGTCGCGCAGGCGCTTATAAATCATTTCGCTGAAGTGGCGATTTTCGGCGGAGTGAGTCGAGTGATAATTGTCGAACCCAACGCCAAAACGGGCAAAATCTGCTTGGTGATCCTGGGAAACCCGCTCAATTAGCGCTTCAGACGTAATACCTTCCTGCTCGGCGCGCAGCATAATGGCAGTGCCATGGGCATCATCAGCACATACGTAGTAGCACTGTTGGCCACGGCTTTTCTGGAAACGAACCCAGATATCAGTCTGGATATACTCAAGCAGGTGACCGAGATGAATGGCTCCATTGGCGTAAGGGAGCGCGCTAGTCACCAAAATGTTGCGCGTGGCGGTTGTAGACATGGTGAAGGTTAATTCCGAGTGAATAGGGAGGCCGGGCAGGCAGTAACAAAAAAGGCGGCGAAGTGATTAAATGCTTCGCCGCTGTCGCTGTTAGCGGTAAAGGTTAGTAGAGCGCTTGCTCTTCTTGAACCACTTCGCGCAGCAGCTCTAAAAAGAGTTTATCCGCCTCAGAGTGCTCCGCCGGATCTTCCGGAATATGCACGCTGGTAGTGTCGGAAATTTCGTTGGCAATCCGCGCCATCGCCGCTGGGCTGTTGCCTTCAGTCAACTGCTGACGGGCAACTGCAAGAGATTGCTCAAGGATTTTGGGGTCTTGCAGCAGTTTACGAATAAAATCTCGTAGCTCATTGATGACACGTGTTTTCTGAATTTCTGAACCGGACATGGGAGTCTCCTTAGGATCGCGCTTGGCGACGGCGCCAAGCGAAACCAATCAATGCGCTGACCATAGCATTTTTTCCGCCAACGGGCATGAGTCGCCGAGCATTAATACGCAACATTAAAGGGTCAGTCGACCCGCTTTATGTTTAACAGGATTTGCGTACTGGGCAAGCCAATAAGGACGTAGTGGCGCAGGCACATCGGCAAGCCGGGCATTAAAGCGCTCTCTGTCTTGGCGTGTAATCGACTTGCGCGCTACCAACTCCGGGGCTTCGCCCAACGCCTCTAAGGCTAAATAGTGGCTGGGAAACAGGCGATAACCGCCAATCACCTGACGATCAATCTCAGCGGCGACTTCATCAGGGGTGGCCATGTCGGCGCCTACCGGGGTGCCAAAGTGTAAGCGAACGCGGCCCTTGGAGCCGGTAATGCCCGCCACTATTGAGCGAATATCTTCAAACTCCTCTTTAGCGTAGCTGCCTTGCGTGTCGATATCATGCAGCTCTTGGGCTTTTTGAACATCGCAGGGGTCATATTCGTAGCTAATCGACACCGGCACCAGTTTTAGTTCGGCGATAGCTTCGCCAAATACCATGTCACGCTCGGCGTTGCGTCTGGCCATGGTCAACATTTTGATGATCGCTGGCTCAGTATGGTCGATACCGTTCTTGGCGCGCCCTTCGCGCTGCGCCATCCAAATCGAGTGTTGGTCTTCGGTAATGGTGTGGCGAATATAGGCCGACAGCTGCTGATACGCCGCCAGCATAGCCCGCTTGCCGCGCGCGCTGCGCGGGACAATAAAACTCTTATTGAGCCGCATTAGGTCGGTGACATAGGGTTTTTTTAGCAGGTTGTCGCCGATAGCGATACGCACGGTGTCACGCTTGGCCTGATACAACGCATAGTTAACGAACGCAGGATCCAGTGAGATATCGCGGTGATTACCAATAAAGAGATAGGCGCCTTCAGGGTCGAGTTTATCCAGCCCAGTGACTTCAAAGGCGTCTGTGGTGGTACGAATCATGCGCTCCATATAGTGGGCAATGCGCATTTGAAACTCGTAAACCGACGAGACATCTTTAACTTCACGTCGCACGGCGCGACCCGCAAAGCCGCGCGCCAGCGAGGGCGCCCAGCGGGCTAGACGCGGCAACCGGAAGCGGGTCAGCGCATCCAGCAGCTCGTTGTCCCGTGAGAGCCTAGCCAGGACATCGGCCACTTCATGATCCATAAAGGGCCGAATGTCGGCCCACGGGTCTGTCTCAGTAGAGGCGTTGGTAGCGTTATTGTGATGAGTCATGCGAACCGTTGGATGATAAATAGTGAGTATCGATTAATAACATCAAGGGGAGTAGCTATAGAACCACTTACTGTGCTGCGGGTTCCCGCTGGGTCTCGCCGCCGAGCCACTCTATCAAGCGAGGAATATCGTCAGATAGCGCCTGCGCCATTAAAACAAAGTCCGTTTCCAGGCGCGCAAGGGCGTCATCGCCGTCGTCAGCATGATCGGCTTCTTCAATCAAAGCATCGCCAAAACGCAATGATTTGAGCGCCAAATCATCATGCAACACAAAGCTTAAACGGCCTTCCAAGCTAATAGCGAGTTTGCTGGCCTGTCGGCCGCTCTCTAGCAGCTGCTGAATTTCATCGCTGTCTAAATCGACTTGGCGCGCGCGCAGTACGCCATCATCGCCTTTGGCCTTGAGCTCTACTTGGTCGCCAAGCTGCAGGTCGGCAGGTCGACTCGCAGCATCCCCAAGCCAGGTGGTCATCGCGCGGATAGGCAGCGTTTGAGAGCTGAGTGGGGTGACTTTTAAGCTGCCCAGGGTTTCACGCAATAAATCGAGAATATCTTCAGCGCGGGTACGCGAGCTGGCGTTAATGCCGATCATCTGGCCGCGGGTGTCCCACCACAGATCGATTTTCTGGCTGCGCACAAAGGCGCGCGGCAATAAATTCTCAGTGACTTGCTCTTTCAGTGCGGTCTTCTCTTTGCGAGTGACTTTGCGGCCTTCGCTGGCCTCAATGTCGGCGACCTGCTCATCGACTTCTTCTTTGACCACGGACGCGGGCAGTAGACGCTCTTGGCGTAGGGCGGAAAGTAGCCGATGGGATTGGATTTCGTGAACGAGCTGGCCGCCGCCCATACGCCCAGCGGGCGCTGTCCAGCCCAGGCGACGCGCATCGGCGTTGCCGAGTGGTTTGGCGGAATGCTCGTCTAAAGCGCTAGCCAGCGCATCGCTGGATATTTCGGGCGCGTCGTGCAGGCGGTATATATGCAAGTGCTTAAACCACATGGAGCCAATCCTGTTCAAAAGGTGGCACATTATGGCGAAAGCGGGGCCTTCCTACCAGCATGCAACGTGCAATCCATATTGTTGCGCACGTTTCAAGCTTGTGTTTGATTAAGTTGTTGGCTAATCGATATAAAGGAGTTGTTATGACCGCATCACTTTCACGGGTTCCATTACGCGTTCGGGGATTTCACTTAGATGGCTACGGCCATGTCAATAACGCCCGCTATTTAGAGTTTATGGAAGAGGGGCGCTGGGATTTCTTTGATCAACACCCGGCAATGATTAAAGAGCTTCATCAGGCTAAACGAGCATTTGTGGTGGTGAATTTGAATATTGATTATTTAGCCGCGGCAAGTCACGGCGATGATTTAGAGATTATAACCGGGATCATCGACGTCGGTGAGCGCAGCGGCATATGTCACCACCGTATTGTGCGCAAGGATGGCAGCGTGATCGCTCAGGCAGACTTAACCTTTGTACTGTTGGATATGAAGGCCAATAAAGCCACTCCCATCGAAGGAGAGGTACGCGAGACATTACGTGCATTAATGTTGCCTAAAGAGGCTTTTGCCGCTTAAAAGGCTTTGTAGGCTCTCTGGCTGCCCTTGCCGCTTTTGCAGTGGTATGATGGCAATGTATTTGCGCGCCGCTCTTATCTACTTTTAGGGGCGGTGTTTTTAAGCGCTTTCAACTCTCGCAGTGCCAATGCAGTGCAAAGGATCTGACTTTCATGGGTGACATCGCCAGAGAAATCTTGCCCGTCAATATTGAAGACGAGCTTAAACAGTCGTATCTCGACTATGCGATGAGCGTCATTATCGGCCGCGCGCTTCCAGATGTGCGGGATGGCCTTAAACCGGTTCACCGGCGTGTGCTGTTTGCCATGCATGAACTGGGTAATGACTGGAATAAACCGTACAAGAAGTCGGCGCGTGTCGTCGGCGATGTCATCGGTAAATACCATCCGCACGGCGATAGCGCGGTTTACGACACCATCGTACGTATGGCCCAGCACTTTTCGATGCGTCATGTGCTGGTCGACGGCCAGGGTAACTTCGGTTCGATTGATGGGGATAACGCGGCTGCCATGCGTTATACCGAGGTGCGTATGTCGCGCCTTGCCCACGAACTGCTCGCTGACCTGGAAAAAGATACCGTCGACTGGGTCGATAACTACGACGGTACTGAACGTATTCCCGCGGTATTGCCTACCAAAACGCCCAATTTGCTGATTAACGGCTCCTCGGGCATTGCGGTAGGTATGGCAACCAATATTCCACCGCACAATATGCGTGAAGTGATTGATGGCTGCTTAGCGTTAATCGACGACTACACGCTGACCGTGGATGACTTGATGGAGTATATCCCCGGCCCTGATTTCCCCACTGGGGCGATTATCAATGGTCGCGCGGGTATCTTATCGGCATACCGTACCGGCCGTGGGCGTATTTATGTTCGCGCCTGTCACACCATTGAGCACCATGACAAAACCGGTCGCGATCACATTATTATTAGTGAGCTGCCGTATCAGGTTAACAAAGCGCGGTTGATCGAGAAGATTGCCGAGCTGGTGAAAGAGAAGAAGATCGAAGGCATCGCTGAGCTGCGCGATGAGTCGGATAAAGATGGCCTGCGCGTGGTCATAGAAGTTAAGCGTGGCGAGTCCGGCGAGGTAGTGGTCAATAACCTATTTGCTCAGACACAGCTGCAGAACGTGTTCGGGATCAACATGGTGGCGCTGGAAAATGGCCAGCCCCGTACACTGAATCTGAAAGAGATGCTGGAAGCCTTTATTCGCCACCGGCGCGAAGTGGTGACCCGGCGTACGCTTTATGAGCTGAAAAAAGCCCGTGAGCGTGGGCATTTGTTGGAAGGTTTGGCCGTCGCTATTTCAAATATCGACGAAGTGATTGAGCTGATTAAAGCCTCGCCCAATGCGGCAGAAGCGCGTGAAAAGCTGCTCGCCAAGACCTGGCAGCCCGGCCAAGTGACCGCCATGTTGGAGCGGGCGGGTGCTACTTCTTGCAAGCCAGAAGAGCTGGAAGAGGGCTTTGGTCTAAACACCGCGGCCACGTCGTATCGACTATCGCCTGCCCAGGCACAAGCGATTCTTGAGTTACGTCTGCACCGCTTGACGGGCCTTGAAACCGAGAAGCTGCTCGATGAATACCTGACGATTCTTGAGAAAATTGCTGAGCTTACTGAGATTCTGGCATCGCCTGATCGGTTGATGGAAGTGATCCGGGAAGAGCTGCACGCCGTGCGTGATCAGTTTGGCGATGATCGCCGCACTGAGATCCAGGCAAGCCACCTGGATCTGTCGATTGAAGATTTGATCGCTGAAGAAGACATGGTCGTGACCGTGTCGCGCTCTGGTTACGCCAAGACGCAGCCGCTGTCGGATTATCAGGCCCAGCGCCGTGGTGGTCGCGGCAAGTCTGCCACCGCGATGAAAGATGAAGATGTAATTGAGCACCTGCTGGTAGCGTCTACACACGACACCGTGCTGCTGTTCTCCAATCGCGGCAAAGTGTACTGGCTGAAAGTGTATGAAATGCCCAACGCCAGCCGCGGCTCGCGTGGCAAGCCGCTGGTCAATATGCTGCCGCTGGAAGAGGGTGAAGCGGTTAACGCCATCCTGCCGGTCCGTGACTACGATCCTGAGCACTATATCTTCTTCGCGACGGCTAAAGGCACCGTCAAGCGCACCAGTCTTGAACAGTTCTCGCGCCCGCGTAGCGTAGGTCTTATCGCCATTGACCTTGAAGAGGGGGATCGCTTAGTTGGCGCTGCCATTACCACTGGTAATGATCATGCCATGCTGTTGTCGTCTAACGGCAAGGCCATTCGCTTCGAAGAGGGTAAAGCCCGCGCCATGGGACGTACTGCTCGCGGCGTACGTGGTATGCGCCTGGCTGGCGATGCGGAAGTCATCAGTTTGATTATTCCCAAGAGCCAGCAAATCGACGCTGAAGCGGATGCCGAAGAGGAAACTCAGGATAGCGCGCAAGAGAGCGTCGTGGCCGAAACCGCCGATGGTCAGATATACATTATGACCGCCAGTGAAAACGGTTACGGTAAGCGCACGCGTCTGGAAGAGTTCCCGCTGCGTGGCCGTGGTGGTCAGGGTGTTATCGCCATGCAAACCAGTGAGCGTAACGGTTCGCTAGTCGCGGCGATGCAGGTTTATGACAGCGATGAAATGATGTTGATCACTGACCGTGGCACGCTGGTGCGTACGCGTGTTGAAGAGGTCTCAACCACCTCGCGTAATACCCAGGGCGTGATGTTGATTCGTCTGGGTAAAGAAGAAAAATTAGTCAAAACCGTTCGCGTTGATGAGCCCGCCGAAGTCGATCTGACCGCTCTTGAGGAAGGTGCCGAAGAGGGTGCCGAGGCTAGCCTTGATGAGCGACCTGAAGACGTTCAGGCGAGTGAATCATCCGATGACGCACAGGAACCGGGGACTGATGACACGTCATTATAATTTCTGCGCAGGGCCAGCGGCCCTGCCAGTAGCCGTACTGGAACGCGCCCGGGAAGAGTTGCTGGACTACCATGGGCGTGGCCTTTCCGTAATGGAAATGAGCCACCGTAGCGACGAGTTTGTTGCCATTGCTGAGCGTGCAGAAGCTGATTTTCGTGAGCTTCTAAGCGTGCCAGATAACTATAAAGTGCTGTTTTTGCAGGGCGGCGCCAGTATGCAATTTGCAATGCTGCCGATGAACCTGCTGGGACAGGGCGGTAGCGGCAACTTCATCCAGACCGGTATCTGGGGCAAAAAAGCGCTTAGCGAAGCAAAGCGCCTTGGTTTCGCTTGTCATGTTGCTGCAAGCAGCGAAGCTAATGGTCACATGGCGGTACCCGCGCTGGATAACATCAGCGTTAGCGATGACGCGGCCTATTTGCACTACACGTCGAACGAAACGATTGGCGGCTTGGAGTTTGACTATACACCCCATGTTCAGCGTGCCGATGGCGCTAGCGTGCCGTTGGTCTGCGATATGTCATCAAATATCCTGTCTGGGCCGATCGACGTTAGCAATTTCGGCGTGATCTACGCTGGGGCGCAGAAAAATATCGGCCCCGCAGGTTTAACGCTGGCCGTCGTTCGTGACGACTTGCTAGGCAAAGCCCAAGCCAACATTCCTTCGCTGTTTGATTACAAAATGCTGGCCGAAGCGGGTTCGATGGTGAATACACCGCCCACCTATGCCTGGTATTTGGCGGGATTGGTGTTTCAGTGGCTGAAAGATGACATTGGTGGGCTAGCCGCGATGGACGCCATTAATCAGCGCAAAGCCGATAAGCTGTATGAGGCGATTGATGACAGCGACTTTTATAGAAACCCGATTGCTAAGCACAATCGCTCGCGTATGAACGTACCGTTTGTCTTGGCCGATGCGGCGCTGGATAAAGCGTTTTTACAACAAGCCGATGCGGCGGGGCTGCTCAATTTAAAAGGCCACCGCAGCGTGGGCGGTATGCGGGCTAGCCTATATAACGCAGTGCCTGAGTCTGCGGTAGATGCGCTGATCGCATTTATGGCCGATTTCGAACAAACAAGGGGCTAAACACCATGTCCGACACGTCGATCAATCTGGATGAGCTGCGCCAGCGAATCGATCAGCTCGATAGCGATATTCTGAATCTCATCAGCGAGCGCGCCAGCTGTGCCCAGCAAGTGGCGCATGTGAAGCTGGCCGAAGATAAAGATGCGGTGTTCTACCGCCCTGAGCGAGAGGCTCAGGTGCTACGGCGCATCATGGCCTTGAATAAAGGCCCGCTTGATTCAGAAGAGATGGCGCGCCTGTTTCGCGAAATCATGTCGGCGTGTTTGGCACTTGAACAGCCGGTTAAAGTGGCTTACTTGGGCCCTGAGGGCACTTTCACTCAGCAGGCGGCGCTCAAGCACTTTGGTGAAAGTGCAGTCAGTCTGCCCATGGCGGCGATTGATGAAGTGTTTCGCGAGGTAGAGGCGGGCGCTGTGCATTACGGCGTGGTGCCGGTGGAAAACTCCACCGAGGGGGTGGTCAATCACACCCTGGACACTTTCATGGACTCCTCCATCAAAATTTGTGGCGAGGTGGTGCTGCGTATTCACCATCATCTGCTGGTCAGTGAAACGACCCGTCGCGATAAAGTCTCGCGTATCTACTCGCACCCGCAGTCGTTTGCCCAGTGTCGTAAATGGCTGGATGCTCACTATCCCCATGCGGAGCGA
Source organism: Halomonas sp. NYA30 (assembly GCF_976980765.1). Lineage (NCBI taxonomy): Bacteria > Pseudomonadati > Pseudomonadota > Gammaproteobacteria > Oceanospirillales > Halomonadaceae > Halomonas > Halomonas sp. NYA30. The sequence continues at coordinate 2,192,516 of NZ_OZ334477.1, forward strand.
GTTCCGGTTTCCTCTAATGCGGAAGCGGCTAAGTTAGTCAAAACCGAGTGGCATAGTGCGGCGATTGCAGGTGATATGGCAGCCAAGCTTTATGGGCTTGAGCACATTGCCGAAAAAATTGAAGACAGCCCGGATAACTCCACGCGATTTTTGATTATTGGCAACCAGGATGTGCCCATGGCAGGAGAGGATAAAACCTCTATTGTGGTTGCCATGCGCAATCAGCCGGGTACTTTGCACGCGTTACTGGAGCCGTTCCATCGCCATCAGATTGATTTAACGCGCCTTGAAACACGTCCTTCGCGCACTGGTGTGTGGAACTACGTCTTTTTTATAGACTTTAAAGGCCATCGTGATGAGCCCAAGGTCGCGGCGGTGCTTGAAGAGGTGCAGCTGCGGGCGGCGGACTTGCGTGTGCTGGGTTCCTACCCGATAGGGGTACTGTGACGTTAATGGTTGGAAGCAGCGTAACAACATCATCTTGTCATGAGTCGCGCTTATTAATTGTTGGTCTGGGATTAATTGGTGGTTCGCTTGCGGCAGCTCTGCGCGCTTCAGGATTTAAGGGGCAGATTGTTGCCTGTGACCCTGATAAAGATGAAATTGCTCGCGGTATAGAGATGGGTCTGATCGACTCAGGTGGCACCCACCTTGCGGAGCAAGTGAGTGGCGCTACTATGGTGGTGTTGGCTGTGCCGGTGCTGGCGATGGAAAGTGTAATGACTCATTTGGCGGGTGCCCTGGCATCTGCGTCACCGAGTGTGGTCATTACTGATGTCGGTAGCACTAAAGCCACTATCCGCGCCTGCGCTGAGCGAGTATTTGGCCAAGTTCCCACCAATATGGTGTTAGGGCACCCCATCGCCGGTTCAGAGAAAAGCGGTGTGGCGGCGGCGAATCCACGCCTTTATGTGAATCATAAAGTGATACTTACGCCCGAGCCCAACGTAGATGCCGATGCCTTGCAGCGCGTCCGTAGCTTGTGGGAAGCCTGCGGTGCCGATGTGCTGGAAATGGACGTTGAGCGCCATGACCAAGTGCTGGCGCGCACTAGCCATTTACCTCATCTATTAGCATTTTCATTGGTGGATACGCTGGCTCGTCAGGATGAGCGGCTAGATATTTTCCGTTACGCAGCGGGCGGTTTTCGCGATTTTACCCGTATCGCGGGAAGCGACCCGGTAATGTGGCGGGATATTTTTATTGCCAATAAGCAGGCGGTTTTAGCATCGTTGGATGATTTTGAAGCAGGGCTTTCTCGCTTGCGTCATGCGGTAGAAACCGGTGACAGCGATGCGTTAATTGCCACCTTCGATCGGGCGAGCCATGCCCGGCACTATTTCGACTCTTTATTGAACAAAACCAGCTATCAGGCGGAATACCATATGCAACCACAAGGTAAGGTCACCTACCGTGTGCAGCCGGGCGGTCAAGCCCAGGGGCGCCTGCGCGTGCCCGGCGATAAATCCATGTCACATCGCTCTATTATGCTGGGCGCGCTGGCAGAGGGTGTTACTGAAGTAAAAGGCTTTCTGGAAGGCGAAGATAGCTTGGCGACGCTGCAGGCGTTTCGTGAAATGGGCGTGGCGATTGAAGGACCGCATCAAGGTAAAGTCACCATCCATGGCGTTGGCATGCACGGTTTAAAAGCCCCCGCGGGGCCGCTCTATGTAGGCAACTCAGGCACCGCGATGCGGTTGTTTTCAGGGCTGCTCGCAGGTCAGGCGTTTGATAGTGAGCTAACCGGCGATGAGTCGCTGACCAAGCGCCCTATGGGACGCGTGGCTGACCCGCTACGTCTAATGGGAGCCACCATTGATACGGCTGAAGGCGGCCGCCCACCGCTGAAAATTCACGGCGGCGCTAATCTAAAGGGCATTTATTACGATATGCCTATGGCCAGCGCCCAGGTGAAATCCTGCTTGCTGTTGGCGGGGCTCTACGCCGAAGGCGAAACCCGTGTACGTGAACCAGCGCCCACACGCGACCACACCGAACGTATGCTCAATGGCTTTGGTTATGCGGTTTCTCGAGAAGGTGATACCTGCTGGCTGCAGGGTGGCGGTAAGTTAACGGCTGGGCCGATCGATGTGCCTTCGGATATCTCTTCAGCAACGTTTTTCTTAGTCGCAGCGGCTATCACACCGGGTTCTGATATTACCCTTGAGCATGTAGGTATTAATCCCACCCGGATCGGCGTTATCAATATTCTGAATTTGATGGGGGCCGATTTAACGCTTGAAAATGAGCGTGAGGTAGGGGGCGAGCCGGTGGCGGATATTCGTGTTCGCTATGCGCCACTTAAAGGGATTGATATTCCCGTTGATCAAGTGCCGTTAGCGATTGATGAATTTCCTGCCCTCTTTATTGCTGCCGCCAACGCAAACGGCGTAACCCGCCTAAGAGGCGCAGAAGAGCTGCGTGTTAAAGAGTCCGATCGCCTCCAGGCAATGGCGGATGGCATGGCCATCTTGGGTGTTAAGCACACGCTACTTGATGACGGTATCGATATTACCGGCAACGGTAATGCCGAGGTGGCCAGTTATGGCGGTGGGCGTATCGATAGCCTGGGTGATCACCGTATTGCCATGGCGTTTGCGATTGCATCTCTGCGGGCGAGTGCAGAAATTGAGATTGAAGACTGCGCCAATGTGGCGACCTCTTTCCCTGATTTCGTTGAATTAGCCACGCGCATTGGCATGGGCGTTAACGTGGAGGGCGCGCATGAATGATCGCGCTTCAGCTGTTCCAGTGCTCACCATTGATGGCCCAGGCGGGGCAGGTAAAGGCACCATTAGTGGTTTAGTAGCAGAACGCCTGGGCTGGCATTTGCTGGATAGTGGCGCACTGTATCGGCTGACGGCTCAAGCAGCGGTTAAGCACAACGTAGCCGTTGACGATGAGGCGGGGCTTGCCCGCTTAGCGGAGCAATTGGATGTCGCCTTTCCAGTTGAAGATGGTCAGCCACGAACGCTACTAGAAGGTGAAGATGTTGGTCAGGTGATTCGTACCGAACAGGCTGGGGAGCGTGCCTCGCAAGTAGCAGCGCTTCCTGCTGTGCGTCAGGCATTGCTGCAGCGCCAGCGCGATTTTTGCCAAGCGCCAGGGTTGGTGGCCGATGGCCGCGATATGGGCACGGTGGTGTTTCCCGACGCCACGCTAAAGATTTTTTTGACGGCAAGTGCCGACGAACGGGCACGTCGGCGTCATCTGCAGTTGCAGGAAGCCGGGGTGAATGCTAGTCTTTCGAGTCTTTTAAAGGAGATTCAGGCACGCGATGCACGCGACACGCAACGCAGCGTGGCCCCTCTCAAGCCGGCAGATGATGCCATTACGCTTGATACCACGCGTCTGAGCATACCGGAAGTGGTTGAACGACTGACCGAACTGCTCGCCCAAAGAGGGCTGGTAAGCGGCGTGTGATTCTCCCTTGCGGCGCTTTTGGATAGGTGTCACGACGTGGCAGGGCACTAAACTCACATCGGTGAGCCCGGTCAGGTCTAACCAGCGTTAACACCCCCAAAGGCTGAGTGACATTAGGCCCGCACTTGCTGGTGGTGCGGAGAAGGCATTTATGCCTCAACAACGTAATTACGTAGGAACACCATGAGCGAAAGCTTTGCTGAGCTGTTTGAACAGTCTCTTAACGACATCAACATGGAGCCAGGCGCTATTGTCGCGGCTCAGGTTGTCGACATTGACGGTGACTGGGTTACTGTCAACGCTGGCCTAAAATCTGAAGGTCAGATTCCGGCGTCACAATTCCGCGATGAACACGGTAACCTGAACATCGCTATCGGTGACGACGTGCACGTTGCATTGGAAGCCGTTGAAGATGGCTTCGGTGAAACTCGTCTGTCCCGTGAAAAAGCCAAGCGCGCAGAAGCTTGGAAGGTTCTGGAAGCAGCCTTCGAGAAAGACGAAATCATCAAGGGCGTTATTAACGGTAAGGTTAAAGGCGGCTTCACAGTTGAAGTTGACTCTATCCGTGCCTTCTTGCCTGGCTCGTTGGTTGACGTTCGTCCGGTTCGCGACACTGCGCACCTGGAAAATAAAGAGCTGGACTTCAAAGTCATCAAGCTTGATCCGAAGCGCAACAACGTCGTGGTATCACGTCGTGCGGTTCTGGAAGCAGAGAACAGTGCCGAGCGCGAAGCGCTGCTGGCAACGCTGCAAGAAGGCCAGCAGATCAAGGGTATCGTTAAGAACCTGACAGACTACGGCGCTTTCGTAGACCTGGGTGGTGTTGACGGCTTGCTGCACATCACAGACATGGCGTGGAAGCGTATTAAGCATCCGTCCGAAATCGTTGCCGTTGGCGACGAGATCAACGTCAAGGTTCTGAAGTTTGACCGTGAGCGCAACCGCGTTTCACTGGGTCTGAAGCAGTTGGGCGAAGATCCGTGGGTCAACATTAAAGAGCGTTACCCAGAAGGCATGAAGGTACACGCAGTCGTCACTAACCTGACTGACTACGGTTGCTTTGCTGAGCTGGAAGAGGGTGTTGAAGGTCTGGTTCACGTGTCTGAAATGGACTGGACCAACAAAAACATCCATCCGTCTAAAGTCGTTCAAGTGGGCGATGATGTTGACGTCATGGTGTTGGATATCGACGAAGAGCGTCGTCGTATTTCTCTGGGCATCAAGCAGTGTACTGCTAACCCGTGGGAAACCTTCAACACTGACTACAACAAGGGCGATCGCGTTTCAGGTACCATCAAGTCGATCACTGACTTCGGTATCTTTATCGGCCTGGAAGGCGGTATCGACGGTCTGGTTCACCTGTCTGATATTTCTTGGACTGATACTGGCGAAGAAGCCGTACGCAGCTTTAAGAAAGGCGACGAAGCTGAAGCCGTTATCCTGTCTATTGATCCTGAGCGTGAGCGTATCTCGCTGGGCATCAAGCAGATGGATTCTGACCCCGTTGCTGAGTACTTGTCAGTCAATGATAAGGGCAGCATCGTAACGGGTCGTGTCATTGAAGTTGATGCTAAAGAAGCTCAAGTTGAATTGGCGACTGACGTTATTGCTGTGCTGAAAGCTTCTGAAATTAGTGCTGATCGCGTAGAAGACGCGCGTAATGTACTGAATGAAGGCGACAGTGTAGAAGCCCGTATCGTGAGTGTTGATCGCAAGAGCCGTCAGATTAACCTGTCGGTAAAAGCGAAAGACCAGGATGATACGCGTCAGAACCTGAAGAAGATGCGTGAGCAAGAGCCGGAAACTGCGGGTGGCCCGACTACAATCGGCGACCTGATCAAGCAGCAGATGGGCCAAGACTAATTATCGATTAGTTATTGGTTGATAAAAGCGCCGCCCTTATGGGCGGCGCTTTTGTTTGTAAGTGTTGAGCCTTCTAATAGATGACACATAAATTCACAAAGCAATGATGAGCTATTAGGGTTATAAAACACTTTAAATAGCAGTTGTGTTTTTAAAAAACGATTAGTAATTGAGTAAAAATCAACTAGACTGTTGTCAGTTAGTCTTTTTACAGCAATAATGTCCCAGCATTCTGAACTAGTGGGTGCCAAGGTTGTCAAGTTAGCACCTAAGCCAGTTGAACCCCTTTCAGTTGGACCCCGTTCAGTTGGATACGATACTAAAGGAACCCCGATGTCATTACTTAACGAATATATTCAAAAAGAACAGCAGCTGAAGCAGCTTCAAGAAGACCTACAGCGCTTAGAAGGCGATCAGCGCCTTAAAAGCGAGTTGGAGTTCAAGGCCAAACTTGAAGCGCTTATGACTGAGTTCGGCAAGCGTCCTAGCGACGTCATTGCTTTACTAGATCCCGCTTCTGATCAGCGCAGCGTTAAAACGACGGCTAGTGGCAATGCGCGCCGTAAGCGTCGTCTTAAAATTTATAAAAACCCTAAAACCGGGGAAGTCATCGAAACGCGTGGTGGCAATCATAAAGGTCTGCGTAGCTGGAAGGATGAGTACGGCGATGAAGCCGTCGAATCCTGGCTGGTTCGCATGGAAGATTAAGAAATTTAATAACCGGCATTTCTTTACAGAAGTGCCGGTTTTTTATTACCCCAGCTCAGCGGTGCCTCAAAGACGTTATCTTTCCTACTGACTTATAAGCGGGAGCCGAAGCTCTAAACAATGTGCTTTCCATAAGACCTGAGGCGGGTAACCGCTTACGTGGAAGCTATTCTGGCTGTAAAGCAAGTGCGCGATGGTATGCTTCAACGCATCATAAAGATCAGCTAAATCACCAAAGCGCGTACTTGAATAATAGTGGGTTGGAATGTCGACCCGCCGATAAGGCACCGGTAAGGCAATGTCTTGAGCGTTATCTGCTGGTTCAAGGTAAAGGCCTACGTCTGTGCGGTAAGAATGAAAATAATCATTATTAAGCGCACCCACTTTGGCCGATAGTATATCAGGCAGTGAAATGGTGGTTGTCGATAGGCGTAATCGCGCCTGTAAGCAGGCTAGCTGCTTGTTGTGGTAGCGTGCATCCCCTAGCCCTTTAATATGCTCGGGAGCTTGATAGAGGCGCATTAGGATCATTTGCCGGTCACTGGCTTTTTGGATGTCAGTTTTGAAGCCTGGATTAGGCATTGAACGTGACAACGTGCTTTTTAGTGATTGCCGAAAATTACGTGGCCTAAGCTGATAGCGACGCTGGAATGCGCGTGAAAAGGACGAGTGATTATGATACCCACAACGTATCGCAATTTGCGCTATATTGAGAGGCGTAAGGGCTAACAATACAGCCGCCCGTTCTAATCGTCTTTTTTCGCGGTAGGCGCTAGGCGAAATGTGAAAGCTTTGGCGAAATTGGCGCCGTACTTGGGAAGACGAATAACCAATATGGTTAGCAAGGTTTTCAATACCGAGTGGCTTATCAAGTGTGTCCTGTAGCCAGATCTCAGCTCGTGTCATCGCGTTGAACATTATCTGGCCTCTCATGCGTGAATCGTACAGGTCGTGCTTATCTCGCCTGTAGTGCACTCTCCCAGTGCGTTAATGTTTGGTAACCTAGCTGAATAGCAAATGTTCAGCGTCTAGATGAGCGTTGAATCTCTATTCAGGCTACTTGTGGCTATGTTGATGCTAAGCATCAATTTTTGAGTTACCGCTGACTGTGGCGTATTTGATAAAGTGTTTGTCACCATCGTGTGCCTAATGATGTTGTCTTTATGCTGGCAACAGGGTGGCAAAGGCAAGTTTGCTCGTTATCTTTACGCGTTTGTGCACAGTTTTTGCAAAAAAATGCTACGTTTGTAGCCATGTCGACCATTTCAAGTAAGGTGTAAATGAAACATCGATGAAATATCAAAAGGTTCAAAAGCCGGTAGATGAGCGTGAGAAACTGCGTAAATTCCGTGAATTAGACGATGCCTTTGCGCAGGCGTTACGTCAGTTAGACGATCCTGATAGCGACTTTGATATACCGACGGGGCCGCCGGTACGATCGCTTGCGGCATTGGAGCAAGATGATGTAGAAACAAAGCAGAAGGAACAACAAGACGAGCAGGAGCGTGTGTTTAAACAGCGCTTTGAGGCTCTGCTGAATGAGTATGGTATTGACCAGGGCGATCTGGCTGAACTGGTCGAAACACTACTTGGCTATGGGTTATGGCAGCAGGATCAAGTGCCAGGCAGGGAGTAAGGGCTAGGTAGTTAGCACCTCTACAATATCCTACGTGTGGTAATGCTAACGGTAGCGGTAAACGCGCAAACTCGGCAGAAATACATCTGGCTCAAGCTTTTCATCGCGCCGTCGTGCCCGTGTGCGGGTAGTGGGGGGCTGTAAAGCGGGCACGTTTATGTGTGGCAGCCGCTGGTTATTGTCTGGCACGAAGATAGGCATGGCCGCATTCAGTGCTCGCCTTGTATGTCCATCATCGAGTGGCTCGGTAAAAAATAGATTTGCCCGCATAAGGGGAGCTTGCGTTTGCACCTGGGCGAGCACTTCGCCGCTTGGGATGCCTGCTAGTTTGCGTAGTTGAATACGGATATGCGGTGCATCGGTATCGAGCTTTAAAAGCTTTTGCTCAGCCTCTTGAACGGTCAGCCGCTTTATGGAGCGACCACTGCTATACCACGCAAAGCGAACCCGTGACACGGGCGCTTGCGCGATGGGCAGTTGACGCCAACTCTGCTTAAGGTGCAGGCGGGCAAGCCCATTGCGCCTTAACGCTTCATCAACGAAGGGATGGCGTTGTGGCAGACGGCTTTTGGCGTCGCTCAACGTTTGTGGAAAAGCCTGTTTAATATGTTGCAGCAGCTCAGCAAAACTTTTTTTGGCTTGATTAACGGCGTCTACCGCTGTCAGTAATTCATCATTAGCAGCCACAATGGCAATGTAATTTCGCGTTTCGCGACCATCCTGATCTTGTTCATGCCACATATCGAAAAGCGCTTCGCGTAGCCAGTGGCGAGAGAGTGTTGCTTGATGAAAGACCCACGATGCCGGTTGCTGCCGTTCAAAAAGCGAAACAGCGGTCTCAATCATGTCAATTAAAGTGTCAAACTGCTGCTCCAGCTGAAGCAGCAGATGATAGGCCGAGGGCGATGGTTGATCAGGCATTGTTGTAGCCATGTGGATTGCGGGACTTAAAACGTCGGTTGTTTGATGCGTTATGAGAGCGGCGCATCCTTATCGGCTTGCGCCAACAGTGTTTCAATATCAGCTTCATCCATCGCCGATTCGCCCGATATGCGGTGCGACTCATCGGCCCAGGCACCTAAATCTAACAGTTGGCAGCGTTTGCTGCAGAAAGGGCGATAGGTGCTCTCAGGCAGCCAAGGCACACGCTTAGCGCACTGAGGGCAACTAACTTCAAGCGGGGAATCGTTTGCAGGGCGAACCATAAAAACTCCAATTACGTTAACAGGGGCGATATCTCAGTCGTTAAGCAGCTGACGGTAGCGTTGATCCAGCCGCACCACTTGCTCCATCATGCTGGCATGGTCACCGCTGTTATCTATCACGTCATCTGCTTGTGCTAGTCGTTGTTCGCGGGAAAGCTGGGCGGCGAGAATAGCATGCACTTGGCTTTCGCTCACCCCATCGCGTTGCTGGGTTCTCGATAATTGTAGCGCTTGTGGTACATCGACAACGACCGCTCGGTTGGCTAGCAAATTTTGGCCCGACTCAAATAGCAGCGGTGATACCAGTAGCACATAAGGCGCGCCTTGTGTTTTAAGCTGCGCTAAGTGCTGCAATAGACGTTCTCTTATTTTGGGGTGTGTGACTGATTCTAGCCATTGTCGCTGCTCTGGATCTTTAAAAATAATATCGCGTAGGGCCGCGCGGTTAAGCGTGCCATCATGATGCATGACCTGATCACCGAAGCGGTTTTTAATGGCTAATAGTGCCGGTTCGCCAGGTAGAACGATTTCTCTGGCGACATCATCAGCGTCGACCGAGGCAGCACCAAGTGTTTCAAAGGCGCGCGCAACAGTCGATTTGCCCGACCCAATGCCACCGGTTAATCCGATAATCATCTGCTGCCTCACTTAGCTCGGTTTTCAATAATCCAAATTCACTAGCTCAGTTTTAATAGCCAGTTTTTAATAACCAAAATAACAATAGTTAAACTTTACATAAGCAGGCTGAGATACAGCGCCATTAGCTCATCGCCAACTAATAACGCTACCCAACCCGCGAGGGCAAGAAAAGGCCCAAAGGGTAGCGGTTTGCCACGTAAGCGAGGCGCGCAGGCCTGAGCAGTCAAACCAACCACCGCGCCAAGCCCTGCGGAAAGTATCAAGATAAGCGGTAAAAAGCTCCATCCTAGCCAGGCACCCAACGCTGCCAGCAGCTTAAAGTCGCCAAAGCCCATACCCTCTTTCCCGGTGACGAGTTTGAACAGCCAATAAAAACTCCATAGAGAAAGATAGCCCACCATCACGCCAATAACGGCATCGGGGAGCATAAACGGCTGAAAGAGTAGCTGAAAAAGTAAGCCTGCCCATAGCAGCGGGAGCGTAATGACATCCGGCAATAACTGGGTACGAAAATCGATCACGGCGAGTGCTAACAGCATCAAGCAGGCGCCGTAAATAAACAATGACTCTGCAGTGAGGCCATGGAGTGCCAGTACCGCTAATGCCAGTAGGCCACCGGCCATTTCCACCAGCGGATATTGAACACTGATGCTCGTTTGACACTCTGCACACCGCCCGCGGCGTTTAATCCAACCAATCAAAGGCAGGTTGTCGTGCCAGGCGATCGGGGTTTCGCAGCGGGGGCACAGAGAGCCTGGTGTGGCTAAATTGAAGCGTGGCGAGTGTTCGTCATCCAGTTCAAGCGCTGCACGCGCCTCACGGCGCCAATGGCGCATCAGCATGACCGGTAGGCGCGTGATAACAACATTAAGAAAACTGCCTAAACAGAGCCCTAAAAGTAAAACGATAAACCACACGATAAGCGGAGGGTGGTGCATGTAGCTCCTTAGGTTTCTTAAACGTAGCGTTATTGGCAGTTTGAGGCTTAGAGTGCAGACCCTAAGTCGAAGATAGGTAGATACATCGAGACAACAACGCCGCCGACCAGCACGCCCAGTACCACGATAATAACGGGCTCCATTAGCGAAGTGAGTGCATCGACTTTATTGTCGACCTCTTCTTCGTAATAATCGGCGACGCGGTTCAACATGGCATCCAGCGAGCCCGCCTCTTCGCCGATACTAACCATCTGGATCGCCAGAGGAGGGAAGCGGTTAGTCATCCGCATAGCGAAATGCAATTGCTGCCCGGTCGCCACGTCTTGGCGCGTTTGAATCACCGCGCGTTCGTATACTTTATTACCTGTGGCCCCGGCGGCAGTATCTAAGCCCTCGACTAACGGCACGCCTGAGGCAAAGGTGGTAGCTAATGTACGCGAGAAGCGAGCAATAGCAGATTTATGCATAATATCGCCGATTACCGGTAAGCGAAGCAGTAAGGCGTGCATGCGGTAAGCGACCTTAGCAGAACGCTGAATGCTAAATTTGAGCAGTAGTACCGCGCCAATCACCGCCCCCAGCGCCACAAGCCAATAGCGCTGGGCAAGCTCGGACAAATTCACGGTCATCTGGGTAAGTGCGGGAAGCTCCGCGCCGAAGCTCTGAAACATGCTTTCAAATTCAGGCACCACTTTGATTAACAAGAGCATAGTCACCGCGATGCCAATGGTCATAACGGCAGTAGGGTACCAAAGCGCTTTCTTTACCCGTGCTTTGAGCGACTCTACTTTCTCTTTATAAGTCGCAACACGATCAAGCATCTGATCGAGCGCACCTGACTGCTCACCAGCATTAACCAGATTAACAAACAGCCGGTCAAAGTGTTTGGGATGGCGGCGTAGAGCGTCGGAGAAACTAGAACCCGACGACACATCGCTCATCATATGCTGTACGAGAGCAACCATGGCGGGTTTTTTTAGGCTCTCGGCCACTACTTGCAGCGCTTGTAGTAAGGGGATGCCCGCTCGAATCATGGTGGCCATTTGGCGCGCAAAGACCATGACATCATTAGGATTAATACGACCGCTGCCGCCCAGGTTGCCCTTTTTAGAAATGCGCCGGATAACGATGTTCTGCTTGGCAAGCTCAGCCGCTACTTCAGCTTTGCTGCGGCCAATCATTTCGCCGCTTAGCGGCCTATCTTGAGGACCTTTACCTACCCATTTCCAGCGCGATAGTTTGATGGCGGGCGTTGGGCGTCGACGTGCCGTTTTAGCCATGCCTTACTCCTTGCTCACTCGGTTAACCTCTTCCAGGCTGGTAATGCCCTGCATGACTTTTAACAAACCACTGCGGCGAAGGCTGGGGTAACCTTCTTTACGTGCCTGATGATCAATATCTAACGCATTAGCGTCGCGCATAATTAACTGGTTCATCGCGTCAGTAATGGGCACCACCTCATAAATGCCAATGCGGCCTTTATAGCCCTGAGTGCAGTGTTTGCAACCTACCGGCTTATAGATACTCGCTTGCTGTATTTCATCATTATTAAACCCTTCTTTACGTAGCGCTTCGTGAGGAATGTCAATAGGCTCCTTGCAATGCTTGCAAAGTTTGCGAGCAAGGCGTTGGGCAATAATCAGACTAACGGCACTAGCAATGTTAAACGAGGAGACGCCCATATTAGCCAAGCGTGTGAGTGTTTCAGCAGCCGAGTTGGTGTGTACGGTAGATAGCACTAAGTGGCCCGTTTGCGCGGCCTTAACAGCAATTTCAGCCGTTTCAAGGTCACGAATCTCGCCCACCATCACTACGTCAGGGTCTTGGCGTAGAAACGCTCTTAACGCACTGGCAAAATCGAGGCCGATTTTAGGCAATACGTTTACCTGGTTGATACCCGCTACTTTGATTTCAACCGGGTCTTCAGCGGTACAAATATTGCGCTCAATTTTGTTAAGAATATTGATGCCGGTATATAACGAAACCGTTTTACCGCTACCGGTCGGGCCGGTGACCAGAATCATGCCTTGGGGCTGCTTCAATGCCTGCTCGTAGTGACTACGCTGCTCATCGGTAAAGCCCAGCTGCTCAATACCTAACTGAGCGGCGGTAGGATCTAAAATCCTGAGCACCAGCTTTTCGCCATAAACAGTCGGCAACGAGTTAACACGAAAATCAAGCGAGCGGGTGCGCGATAACTTGAGCTTGATCGCGCCATCTTGTGGCAGGCGGCGCTCTGAAATATCAAGGCGAGCCATGATTTTCAGACGGGCTGCAATGCGGTTGCGCATGGCAAAGGGAGGGCGTGCCACTTCTATCAGCATGCCATCCACACGAAAGCGTACCCGATAGAGTGTTTCGTAGGGCTCGAAGTGGATATCAGACGCACCACGGCGAATGGCATCTAACAATATCTTGTTAACAAACTTAACGATGGGAGCGTCCTCGCTATTTTGCGAGGACTCTTCAAGCGGGACTTCGTTACCATCGCTATTTTGTACCACGTTCAGCGAGCTTACCGCATCGTCAATATCATCAAGCTCATCGAGCATGCCGCGCTCGTTTTGCGCAAGGTAGTTATTCAGCGCGACTGTAATTTGGTCAACAGGCGCGAGCACGCCTTCAACGCTAAGGCCCGTAGCAAACTGTAATTCATCCAGTTGCGTTAACGTGGCGGGGTAGGGCACCGCGACGGTAAGGCGGTGGCCATGGCGCGCTAATGGCAGAATATTAAGATTCTGCAGCACCTTGATGGGGTAGTCAGCGGCAGGCGGGAGTGTATTTAAGCGCAACGCCTCTAAATCAACGACCGGAAGCCCATACTCCCAACCCGCCGCCACGGTGGCTTCGATAGCATCTACCAAGCCGCTCTCGATAACATGCTGAAGTAGCGATATTTCCAAATCCGACGCGGTTGTTTCCGCCGTTGCGGCCTGGGCATCGGTCAGCAAGCCGTGTTTCACCAAGCGCTGAGCAATGCCGCGCAGGCCACCACGAGCAGCGGCGTGGCTTAGGGTCGACTCAAAAGGGGGTTGGCTCATCAAAAAACCTGTTTTACATCGGCGTAGGCGAACTACTTGTACCATAAACTAGCGGTTGCAGGCACTACATGCCTAGTCATTCAAAAACTGCTCAAGTAGTAGATAGCTGGGCCGATAGCGTTTAGAGAATCTGTTGTAAAAAAGCATCACGTAAGCTAGTGTAACGCTTATTAACGCTAACTCTTTTTAAGGAAGCTCATTCCTTAGAAAAGCTTGCTCTTTCCCCGTAGGAGATGTCTTCATGCAGAAATCTGCACAACTCAACGCCCGCAGCACGAAACAGGGCGGTTTCACGCTGATTGAGCTGATGATCGTGGTGGCGATTATTGGTGTATTGGCTTCTATCGCTGTACCGCAATACCAAAATTATGTGGGTAGGGCGCAGGCTACTGAAGCCTTTACTGCCACTGCAGGTTTACGGACTGATATTGGTTTATATTTTTCTGAGAACGGTAATTTTGTTGGTTATATGCAGCCAGCCGGTGGCCAGCCCTCTTACATTGCACAAACCGCGAGTGAAATTGGTGGCGAGTATATCGATGATGTGACCCTTGATGGCGGTGCAAGTGGTGGGTTCACTGTAGCTTTCGATAACGGTGTTCACAGTGATTCATCGATGACAATTCAACCCATGATTAGTGTACAAAATGGCACGGAAGTAGTAGCAAGCAATAACACTGATGGAGGGCAAATTACAGGGTGGCGTTGTTCTAGCGATGACATTGATGACACCTACCTTCCTTCGGCTTGTCGTGAGTAATATGTCTTAATCTGCACCATAGGGCCTGCGGGCCCTTTTTTATTTCCATAATCCCTACGCATTTGCTCGTTACACTGTAGGCTCTGACCCAAAGTGAGGAGCCTGCAGTGAATCCTATCAAATTAATTGTCCTGAGTACGCTCGGCGCGCTGCTTCTCAATAGCGCGGCTTTTGCACAGCCTGCACATGCGCCTGCCCACGGTGCGCGTGATAAAGGCCACCAGCAAGAATCACATCAATCACGACAGACCCGTGATGGACGAGTCGACCTACCCCGCATCAACGAGCGTGAACTTCGCCAGCTACTTCGTCAGCATGACGCGCCGCGAGCCGAATCATTGCCGCCGGGTATTCAGCGCAATTTAGAGCGCGGTAAGCCTTTGCCGCCGGGTATCGCCAAGCGCTTTGATGGTCGGTTAGCTACTCAATTACCTCAATACCCAGGCTATGAATGGGAGCGTGTGGGTGCTGATGTTGTCTTGATCGAAGCAGCCACGCGCGTTGTGGTAGATGTGCTGGTCGATGTTTTGCGTTAACGACCATGATTGAAGTCGGCATGACTCGAAAATTACGTCTCGGCGGCTTATGGTAGAAGCTCTTAGCATCATGGCGTTCTAAAGGGAGACTTAATGAGCGACTACACATTAGCTGCACGTCTTGAACAGGCTATTTCCATCGCCGAAGAAGCCGGGCAGATGATCATTCAGGCGCGGGAGCGGCAAGGTTTTTCACAACGGTTGAAAAAAGACAATGAGCTCGTTACCGATGTTGATGTAGCCGTTGATCAGCTCATTAGCCAGCGGCTTGAAGAGCATTTTCCTGGTGAGGCACGGCTGAGTGAAGAGCTCGCCCCCGAGAGCGCTGTGCATGTGCAAGCGCCGCAGCTTTGGGTAGTGGATCCCATTGATGGCACGGTCAATTTTGCGCAGGGGTTGCGTCATGTGGCGGTGTCCATCGGCTGGATGGAAGAGGGCATTGCTAAGGTCGGTGTTGTACACGCGCCGTTTTTAGGCGAAACCTTTAGCGCTGCAGAAGGCGGAGGTGCTTTTTGCAATGATCAGCCCATTCAACCCAGCAGTGCAGATTCACTAGCGAACACCTTGGTAGGAACAGGTTTTCCCTACCGTAAAGAAGGGCGTAAGCACCTTTTAAAGCGGTTAGAAGCGGTGCTTATTGAATGCCAGGATATCCGTCGTAACGGGGCGGCGGCACTCGATTTGTGCGATGTCGCCTGTGGTCGCTTAGATGCGTATTACGAAAGTGTCTCGCCTTGGGATTTTGTCGCGGGCTGGGTCATTGCACGAGAAGCCGGGGCGCGTGTAGGGCACTTATATGAGCCGCCTAAATCGGTGCCAGAAGACCTTTATCCCGAGCACTTGCTAGTGGCTGCACCTGGTGTCTATGACGCAATGGCCTATCTGCTGCTCGACGCTGACCAACGCTAACGAGAAAGGGCGGATTGCATTAAGTGGTGAATGACAAATACTTGAAAAGAAAGCGCTATAAAGGCTTTTCATTTATGCAAGAAACCGCTAGTATACGCACCGTCTTGAGGCAAAGATGTAGCGGCCAATAAAGACAGCGGAGCGTGGCGCAGCTTGGTAGCGCGTTGCAATGGGGTTGCAAAGGTCGCAGGTTCGAATCCTGTCGCTCCGACCAAAGATTATTAAAAACCGCCGATTTGGGTAAAAACCTATCGGCGGTTTTTTGTTGGCTGGTATAACCGTAGCGGCAGCCAGCCTTATGAGCGAAGTACTATCGGTCGTCAATTTTAGGGGCGCCGCTCGGCTAGAACAACGGCACCAATTAATGCGCTGGCCAACACGGTCGTGGTTAGTAACGGATGCATCGAGGCATTGTTGTACAGGCTGGTCTTGGAAACGTGGCTGGCGTATCGGACGCGTTCCCGCCTATCGGTGGCCGCTTCTTGCAATGCGAAGTGGCGGCGATGCTCGGGTTTCTCGGTCTGCTGTTGCTTGATGATCTTCGCTGACATGATTTTGTCCATCATCCGTGGTGCGCAGTGTCCAAGTGCTGTCATAAACCGCCCGCCGCCGCCAACGTACATGTCACGGCGGGGATGCTCGGCACAGTAAAGGATACTACGAGCAACGATGCGGGGTTCGTAGAGCGGTGGCGGCAGGGTCGGTTCCGTATCCATAACGTTACCAGCGTGCTCGGGGAAGGGCGTGGCGATGCTGGCCGGCTTGATCAACGTAACCGAAATGGGCGCGCCAGCATGCTCAAGTTCCATGCGCAGTGCGTCGGTGAAGCCTTTGACGGCATGCTTGGCGGCCGAATACATGCCCTGATAGGGGATGGCTTGGTCCGAAGCGATCGAGCCAAGGTTGATGATCGCACCAGCGTAGCCATCGCGGCGCTTATCTACCAAGTGGCGTGCTGCCTCCAGAGAACCATACACGACGCCCCAGTAAGTCGTGTCAAATAGTCGGTGGTAATCCTTCTCGTCGATATCGAGCAGGTTGCCGAAAAGAGAGACGCCGGCATTGTTGATCCAGGTATCGAAGCCGCCAAACGTATCGATGGCGGTTTGCGTTATCCTGTGAACTTGCGCTTTGTCGCCGATATCCACCGCGACGTGGACGGCCTCGCCACCGGTGAGGTTGATTTCGTCACAAAGTTCGCGCAACGCATTCTCGTCACGTGCTACCAGAACCAGACGTGCGCCACGGTCGGCGGCCATGCGCGCCGTTGCCAGCCCGATACCCGTGGTGGCGCCTGTGATGATGACCGTTTGATGTTCCAAGTCTTTCAAATGCAGTGCCATTTCGCCCTCCTTGCTAGTGTCTGCAGTTTTTGGGGAAAAACTGTTGAACTCAGCTTTTCAGTTCGATTCACTTCCTCAGAATAGACGCTCTGCGAGGATTGCAAAATGCTGTGATTGGTGCGACAAGCATGATGCGCAGCGCTCTTCTACAGGTGCTGTTCCTGAGGGGCTGCCTCAGTATGACTTGGAGGTAGCAGTCCCCTGGGCCCGATAAGGGAAGCAATACTGGGTGGTGGCGCTAGTTGACCGCTGTGAGCAGCAATCGCTGGTTGTGCGGCGGCAAGGGCGTGAGTCGGGTAGCGCAAATTGCTGAAGCTCATCAACCTGAGTTGCGTCATTTGCAGGAAGACACACCATTGGCTGGCTGGAATAAGTCCCCTTAATGCAGAGCTTAAGAAGTGTGATATAGCCAATATACATTACGGCTCCTAATTAAGAGCGCTCTGAAGGGCGCTATTTTTGCTGCTACAGACGCTGTCCGGATCTAATTGATGCGGACAGCGCCGTGATGCTACAGAAGTTCCGAACGTTCAGCGCTTGGCATGCTGTAGAGCTTGTTCTTCGATGTCCCTGTCGACTGAAGAGACGTAGTACTCGTCATCGAAAGCGCCTTCTGGCTCCTTCAGCCACATTAAGCAAATAACCCAACTGATGAAGGCGCCAGTCGCGATGATGTAGAAGAACTGCGATGGAGTGACAAACGTAAAGATGGTTAGGTAGACCACCGCGCCAACATTGCCGTAGGCGCCAGCCATGCCCGAGATTTGCCCAGTGATGCGGCGCTTGATGGAGGGAATGATGCCGAAGGTCGCTCCCTCAGCCCCTTGTACGAAAATCGACGTGCCGATGGTCACCGCAATGGCCAGAATGAGTGGCCAACTCGAATTGAGCATGGCCATCAGCAAGAACCCAACGCTAATGCCAAACATGTAGCACAGCATCACGAAACGCCGGTTACCCATGCGGTCGGAGACCATGCCGCCCATGGGGCGGGCCACCAAATTGACGAAGGCGAACGAGGCAGCGATCAGACCGGCCGTAGCGGCATTCAGGCCCCAGGTCTCCTCAAAGAACATGGGCAGCATCGACACGACCGCCAGTTCAGCTCCAAAGTTGGCAAAATAGGTGCTGTTAAGCGCCGCCACATTGTTGAAAGAGTACTTATCGTCCTCCGGTACCCCCTTACGCAGGATCGGTAGATTGACTCTCAATATCTGGACAATTTGATAGATGACGATCGCGATAATGGCTAGATAAGCGATGACGGCACCCGTAACCGATAAATAGCCCATATATTGAATGCGCCAGACTAGAATGGCGAGTACGCCGACCAGCGGGATCGTCCAGATGATCAGCTTGATCATATCGCCCCAGGAGCTCACTTCCATGGCGGCGGTCTTGCGTGGTTTGCGGTGGGCCTGAGCATCTGGGCCATCAGTGATCGCGAACCAGTAGTAAACACCGTAAGCGGCCATAACAAGGGCACTCTGCGCGATGGCCCAGCGCCATCCATCCGGGCCGCCATACATGCTCAGGGCGATAGTCGGCAGCGACATGGCCGCTACGGCGGAACCGAAGTTACCCCAGCCAGCGTAAAAGCCTTCGGCGAAGCCGATGTCCTTGGGCTTGAACCACAGCGCCGTCATGTGAATACCCACCACGAAGCTGGCGCCAATCGAGCTCAGCACCAGGCGCGCCACTAGCAGCTGCGTCATGCTGTTACCGAAAGCAAATGCCAGCGCCGGTAGCGACATGCTTACCATGAGTACCGAGAACACCCGACGTGGCCCAAAGCGGTCCAATGCCATGCCGACGATAATGCGCGCTGGAATGGTCAATGCGACGTTACAAATAGCGAATAGCTTGAGATCGTCCGGGGTCAGCCAGTCGACACTCTTGAGCATGCTCGACGCGAGCGGCGCCATGTTGAACCACACGTAAAAGGTAATAAAGAAGGCAATCCAGGTCAGGTGCAAGGCCCGGATCTCGGGGCTGCGAAACTTGAATACAGCGGAAACTTTCATGATCGTATCGTCCTGTGTCCCAAAGGTGGTCTGTACCAAAGAAGGGGTAGAGGCTGCTCAAGGGCTGGGTAAGATCAGCAAGGGACACTCGGCGCGCCGGGCCAGGAATGAGCTGACGCTGCCGAAAGTCATGTAGTCGAGTTCATCAACAAAATAGGTCAACGACTTGGCGATGATGCCGCCGTCCGGTTGATGGCTATGGCGAGCAATCACCAGCAGGTCGGGTGAGAGTTTGCGAGTTGCCTGAAGCAGCATCTTGCGTGCATCCCCCTCAGCGAGAAGCTGCTCGGCCTGGAAACCCTCACCGATAGCGAATTTCACTCCCTCTTGGAGGTGCTGTTTGACCTCATCGTGTTCCTGCTGAAAAAGCGTTTCGTTGTTATCGGTAGCGTCGAGTGGATTCTCCACCACGCCGACCAGTACCAGCAGAGGTTGGTTACAGCGGAACATAGTGACGACTTGAGCGAGTGCCAGCTTGGCGTTCCGAGAACCGTCATAGGCAATCATGATTTTCATAGTGTCCTCCCGCATTGGGGTAGGGGGTAAGACCCGGAGCTAAGCTCCGGGCGTAAAGAAGCAAGTTGTATTCAAGGGTTTTTGACGTAGGCACCCTTGCGTAGGTAGAACCACCAGTTGATGACGAGGCAGATGGCGTAGAAGACCGCAAAGCCGTACATGGCAAGCTCCGGTGTGCCGGCCTGGATTTGCTCGCCCATTACACGCGGGGCGATGAAGGCGCCATAGGCAGCGACGGCTGAGGTCCAGCCAAGTACCGGGCCTTTCTGCTGCTGGTCGAAAATAACCCCGATGCTGCGGAAGGTAGAGCCGTTGCCGATACCACTGGCGGCGAATAACACGATGAATAGCAACAGGAACAGCCAAAAGAATTGATTGGGATCGGTGGCGTTATAGGCCTGCATCATCACGTAGCCGGTGGCGATAGAGGCAACCACCATGACCGCAGAGATGATTTGGGTAACGATGGAGCCACCCACTTTGTCGGAGATCCATCCACCCAGCGGACGGATCAGGGCGCCGACGAAGGGGCCTATCCAAGCCCAGGTCAAAGCGCTGGGCGCCTCTGGATTGGCTACGCGAATCAGCGTGCCATCGGCAGTGGCTTCCATCATGTTGCCGAAGATGACGTTGATAGAGAGCGGCAGGGCTGCAGAGAAGCCGATAAAGGAGCCGAAGGTTAGAATGTAGAGGATGGTCATTGACCAAGTGTGCTTATTGGAAAATATCGCGAACTGCTTCTGAATATTGGGCTTGATGTCGCCTGGAATCAGGCGCAACAACACTAAAGTCAGAACAATGGTTAACGGCAGGGCAATCCACATATTAAGCCAGCCGAGTGCCAACATACCGACGATGGTGGTCACCAGGCCGACGCCGTAAAGCCCTAATATTTTGCCGAAAGCCGCCAGCGGGGGGCCAGGATTGGGCGTAATGGTGCGTAGATTGTTCATACCGAACCAACCGGCGAACGCCAGCGGAATCAGAAAAACAAGCCAGATAAATCCAGCATTCTGGATCCAGGTATCGGTACCTGCTTCGATACGGCCGATCAACGTACCGCTAGCGCTTTGCAGTTCCATTGGCGATCCGGCCATAGCGCCGAAAATGCCGACGGTCATCACCAGAGGGATCACAATCTGCATGGTAGTGACGCCGAAATTGCCTAGGCCTGCATTCATGCCCAGGGCGTAACCTTGCTGCTTGCTGGGATAAAATGTGGAGATGTTGCTCATCGAACAAGCGAAGTTACCACCTCCGATACCGGAAAGTAGCGCCAATGCCTGGAAAACCCAGAACGGCGTGCCTGGGTTCATCAAGGCGATACCAGTTCCTGCGGCCGGGATCATCAACAGCGCGGTGGTCAGGAAGATGGTGTTCCGCCCGCCAGCGATGCGGATCATGAACGAGGCTGGGATGCGCAATGTGGCACCTGCCAAGCCGGCAAGTGCGGTCAGGGAAAATAGCTGGTTAACCGTGAACGAAAAACCCAGATTTTGCATCTGGGTGGTAATCATTCCCCACATCATCCAGACAGCGAATCCCATCAAAAGGCTGGGAATGGATATCCATAGGTTGCGGTTGGCGATGTGCTTGCCTTCCTGTTCCCAGAAGTGGGCGTCTTCGACCTCCCACTTCTCAATGTCGGCGTTTCTCTTACTCATGGCGATTTCCCCTTGGCATCAAACCTTTCTGCATGTAGCAGTTAGAAAGCAAGATACGCTGGGGAAAGGAATTGGGGAATAGGTGGAAATGGCATGAAAAACAGCGACATACCTCTTGAGAGGTAGTCGCTGAAAAGCAAGATTCATTGATTTTAAAGACAAATATTCGGACGGGGGTAGAGATGCGCCAGCGCAAAAGAACCCTAACAGTCTTTGGAGGTAACCACAGAGAGCTGACTAGTGATCTATACCTTCCTGGACTGCCCAGACGGCGGCTTCGACACGTGAGCGTAAGTTGAGCTTTTTTAGTAGGTGCTTGACGTGAACCTTGACCGTGCCTTCGGTAATATCCAGCTTGCGCGCGATGAGCTTGTTGGAGAGCCCGCCAGCGAGCTGTTGCAGAATTTCGCGTTCACGCTGCGTTAGGCTATGAATATCAGGGGTGGTGGGCGCATTGCGCTGATTGCGCAGGGCTTCAGCGAGTAGGGCGGTCAGGCTTTCGCTGATCACCATGCGGCCGAGAGCAGCCTGACGCAGCTGGCGAACCATGTCTTCAGGCTCCATATCCTTTAGCAGGTAACCGTCGGCACCGTTGCGCAGCGCCGCGACAACATCATCCTCATGGTCGGAAACAGTGAACATCACCACACGGCCGCTATAGTTGGCTTCCCGCAGGCGGCGCAAGGCTTCTAAGCCATTGACGCCCGGCATGTTTAAATCAAGTAAAACCAGGTCAGGCTCAAGTTTGAGGGCCAGTGCAATGCCTTCTTCTGGGTCGCCCGTCTCGCCAACCAATTCAAGATCGTCTTCTAGTTCAAGCAGCTGTATCACGCCACGCCGTAGTAGCGGGTGGTCGTCAATAATCATCAGACTGGCGGGTGTATCGTTGGCAGTGGTCAGCATCATTAAGAAGTCCCTGTACCTAAGTGAGAGTCGGGGGCAGCCGTAACAGGTTGCTGCTGAATTAAGCGAGCGGTCAACGGAGTGAATAGTATCTCAATACCAGTACCTCCTGCGGTGCGGTTGGCGATGCTCAACTCCCCGTTCAGCGTAGTGGCACGGTCGCGAATAATCACCAAACCGTAGTGCATCGGCGGAGAATTATCGTCTACCAGGCCGATGCCGTCGTCCTCAATACGCACGAGTAGGCGAGCATCGGCGAAACGCACTGTGACCCCAGCCCAGTGGGCTTTGGCATGTTTGTGGGTATTGGCCAGCGCCTCGCGAATGATCTGTAACACGTGAATTTCTTCATTGGGATTCAGTAGGTAAGGCGGCACATCGTAGTCAAGGTCGACTGTTACCCCCATGCGCTGGCTGAACTCCTCGACGGTCTGGCGCAAGGCAAATTGCAGCCCCGGCCCCTCAAGTTTGAGCCGGAACGTGGTGAGTAGCTCACGCAGTTGACGATAAGCACTGTTTAAACCGGTACGTAGCTCGTCGAATACCGCAGACTGCGCCTCTCGGGTGGCTTCTTTCTGCTGCATGCGCTCGAGTCGGGCGACCTGCATCTTGAGATAAGAGAGTGATTGCGCTAGAGAGTCGTGCAGTTCGCGCGCAATAATGGTTCGCTCGTTGATCAGCGTGACGTGTTGCTGCTCCTCGATACGCCGCTGCAGGTACACTGCCGTGGCGAGTTGGTCGGCTAACATGGTAAGCAGGCGACGGGTGCTATCGTTGAGCTGCTCCTGGGGATACCACACTTCCAGGGTGCCGAGCAGCGTATCGCCTACGCTGATAGGTAACAGTAAACACTGCGACTGGTTCTTGGCCACCAACTCCAGGGGGCGAGGATCAATCAAGCAGGCGTGGCATTCCTGGTCGCGACAATACTCAGGCCGGGTACGCGAGTGAGTTTCCAGTACCGGCATTTCCCGTTGGTCAAAAGGGTCGTTTAGCGAAAGACGTATCGGCCCAATGTTCAACAGCTTTTCCAGTTCACGCAGCATGGGAGCGGCGCTAGAGCAAAGGTCGTTACCGCCGCCATACAGCGAACGGCTGGCATCGTGCATCACCTGCAGCGCCTGATTACTGCGTTCAAGCTCTTGTTTCTTGCGCGATACGGTGTCTTCCAACGCGGCGTAGCTGGTCGCCAACTCGGCAGACATCTTGTTAAAGGTGTGGCCCAGCAAGGCCAGCTCGTCATTGCCACGCAGTTCTGAGCGCGGCTTAAAATTACGATGTGCTGCCTCGCGGGCAAGCACCATCAGTTGACGCAAAGGCACTACCAGATTGTAGCGAACATCGTAGAGAGCGATTGCGACCACAATAGCGATCAGCACTAAAAAGAGGACTTGTATCATGCCAAGCAGGCGCACCTTGGCCTCAGTGCTCTGTTCCAGGTAGGTCACTAGCACTTCGATGTCATTGACCATTGCAACGATCATCATTTCCAGTGTATCCAGGTCAAGCGCTGTAGCGGAGGACGGTACTTCTAGTGCCGGGCGAAGCGTGTGCTGCCAGTAGGTCTGGAGTTTCTCCAGTTGACGGCGGCGCTCGTGGCGGTCATCAGTTGGGATGGTTTGCTGTAAGGTTGTGCCATTCAAACGCTGATCAAAGCTCGCCACCAAGCTGGCTAGTTGCTCTTCGCTGGTTTCCTCGGGGGCATACTCCAGGCGCTGTAAGGCCCCCATGATCTGATAAGCATTCATGCGTAATGAGCCGGCGACATTAATCGCGGCAGCGTCACCACGGCTGCTGTTAGACATTGCAATGGTCAGGGTGATGCTGATGAGTGCCATACCGCTAATGGCGAGCAGCGACGCAATAATGCGAGCCACCAGGGAACGTTGAAGTAATTTCATAGTAGTTCCGATAGCGCGGAAGAGGTAAGGGAGTATGGTACTGTCTGCATCTTGATACGAGGGCTATCCCTTTAGGGTTAGCTGAACTACCTCTGATGCTTTTTGACCTACACCCGGTATTTACAGACAATTCTTACATGTCTGCTGATGTCTTCATACCCTCGCCGGGAAACGCTATGCCTTCACCCGTTCCACCTCCGATGCTGGAGACATCAACACAGCCAGTCAATGGCTATCAGCTGCTGGTCGCCATGCTGCTCATGCCGCTGGCAAGCTCCCTGGCGGTGGCTAGCTGGACACTCTACACCTTGCTCGCGATTCATCCCGTTTATGGGTTGCTGCCGCTGGGTAGTGGCCTTCTGTTGGCGTGGCCGACATGGTGTCTGGCTCGTCGAAGTTGCACGTGCAGCTTGATGCAGTGGCTGCTGTTGGGACTGGCACTAGCCTTGGGCTGGTTCGGGGTGGCGAACCAGCCGTGGGAATTTCTGATGGTGGGAATTGGGCTTGGGCTAGGAGGCGCGATGATTGCCACTGGTATTGCCCACGCCAAAGGCTGGATGCCTAGTCGTTGGGTGCATATTTGTGTGGGACTTTGTCTGGCCTTAGCGGCAGGGGTAGGGCTTTCCTTGCGGATGGCGCCCTTGGTCGTTCAAGCCTATGGTTGGCGCGCAGCGCCATTCAGTCTGCTGATCCCACTGTTCATGATAATGCTGTTGCTATGGCTTTTTGTAGAGTCACCCGAGTAACGCCACCTACTAGTCTTACCTGCTCATTCTTACCTATTGATTCTTAATTACTAGCGATAAGGCCAATTTTATGACTATAGCAACGTTTGCCGATTTACTGCAGGAAGCGCGTAAACAACCTAAGCCCCAGCGGCTGCTGTTTGTGTTCGTTCGCGCAGAACTGCCCGATTTCCCTGATGCCGAGCAGCGCCGTCGCTTTGAACAGGGAGAAGGAGGCGTGTTGGTGCCTGTGATATGTGTAGATAAGTCGACGGAGGAACTGAGCAGCATGGCGGCGTTGGTCGAGGAGTCTCGCCGTACCGAAATCGAATGGGATCTAGTCTTCACTGCGGCAATGGACGATCCAGAAGATGACACCGAAGTTGAACGGCAGCTCCAGCGCATGATGGAGTCGCTGCAAATGGGTAATATCACCGCCTTCCTCGCCTTCAATCATCACAGTGATGCGGTTAACGTTGGCTAGGGGTGGCTACTATGGAGCACTATTTTCTCATCAAGCACCTGCACATGACGGCCGCTGCGCTGAGTATTACGCTTTTCGTGGTCCGCGCCTGGTGGTCGGTGCGGGAAAGCCCCCACCTTGACGCCCGCTGGATCAAGGTGCTGCCCCATCTCATCGACACGGCCTTGCTGGGGCTGGGGGTGACCTTGATGGTGTTGCTTTCCGTGTGGCCCTGGCAGCTTCCTTGGCTTGGCGCCAAACTGCTGGCGCTGCTGGCCTATATTGGCGTTGGCTCCATCGCGATTAAACGCGGGCCAACGCCCAAGGCGCGCGCCATAGCCGCCGTTGTGGCGGTGGCCATCTTCGCCTACATGTTGGGGGCCGCTATTCGCCACAGCCCTTTATCCTGGTTAGCATGAGTCTTGGGCAATTTCGTCCTTTGTTGCCTCATGAGAGAATTACAAAAACGTTAAACCATAAACTCTAATCAGAGGGCAGATGTCAGGCTGCTTCGAGAGGGCGCGAGGGGCCAAAGTGCTCGAAGTGTCGGCGATCCTCGTCGACACCCAGTTCAGACAAAGCGCTGTTAATCGCCGTCATAAATCCTTGAGGGCCCACGAAATAACAGCGTGTCTTAAGGTCTGGCAGGTAGTGAGCTAATAAGCTGCGGTCGATACGACCAATATGTTCGGCTTCGTTACCACGCTCATGAATACGGACAGCCTTAAGATGTTGAGGATACTCGCTCTTCAGCGCCTCTAATTCGCCTTTAAAGGCCTGGTGGTCGGCATCCAGGGCAGCGTGTAGATAGATGACTTGCCGCCCAAGGGATAAGGCATGGCGCGCCATGGGAAGCAGGGGCGTTTGACCAACGCCGCCGCTGGCAAGCAGCAGAGGCTCGTCACCTTCAATCAGCGTCAGATCACCTGCTGGCGGTAACAGTTCCAAGATATCGCCTGGTTGTAAGACATCATGGAAATGACGACTGACTTGGCCCTGTTCTTCACGTTTGATCGAGATTCGATAGCTTTTGCCATTCGGCGTGTCTGAGAGGCTGTAATGCCGATAAACCAGCTCGC
The DNA here is from genome assembly GCF_976980765.1 of Halomonas sp. NYA30. Lineage (NCBI taxonomy): Bacteria > Pseudomonadati > Pseudomonadota > Gammaproteobacteria > Oceanospirillales > Halomonadaceae > Halomonas > Halomonas sp. NYA30. Next base: position 2,218,792 of record NZ_OZ334477.1, read on the forward strand.
CATTAATGGTTAGACGTACACCGATATACTGACCTGGCTCATGGTCAGCCACACGGCCTCCATCCTCGGGCTCAAGGATAAAAGAGCGAATTAAAGCACTTTCCTGCTGGGTACTGGCAATCTTGAAACGGCGTGTGCCGCGCCATCCGCCCGGGCGCTGCTCAAACTCACGGTAGCGCTGGTCTTCGAGGTCGATTAACAGAGCGGCAAGCTCGTTATATAGAGCGCCCCAGGCATCGGCGATTTCCGGGGTGACAGCTTCACCCAGCACTTCACCAATTGCCGCCAGCAAACATTCACCGACGATGGGGTACTGCTCGGGAAGAATGCCTAGCGAGACATGTTTACTGACCACAATATCCAGCGTGGCGCGCGCCTGAGCTGGGTTGCTGCGTAGTTGAACATAGGCCAACACGGCGTTGGCCAAGGCTCGGGGCTGACCACCGCTTTGCTGATGAACCTCATTAAAGAGCGGTTTGACCTCTGGGTAGCGGGTAAACATCAGCGGATAGAAGCGCTGGGTAATCGCATTCAGGTGTTCGGCCACAACGGGAGCTGTTGCGTTGATCAGTTTTTCCTGCTCATGTGTTAGCACTGTTAATCCCTCGCTTATTAAGAAGTATTTAAAATGAATCTTAATGCTGCGGATCTATAAATGCTAGCATAAGATGTATTTTTGATGCATGTCATAGTCTTTGTTGATAGCTAGGCGCACAATTATATTTCCAAGTAATTTAGTCGGGATCATGCCATGCCAATGACCACTTCATCCCAACCTGCTTCTAAACCTGAACATCTGCCATTAATGCGCCTGGCTTTTAGGCCTTTCTTTCTGTTGGCCGCGCTGTTTAGTGTGGCGTCCCTATTGGTGTGGTTGGGCTTCTGGCATGGCACTATTTTGCTGCGCCCTTATGGCGGCTTGGTGTTCTGGCATCAGCATGAAATGTTGTTTGGTTTTGCTGCGGCAGTGGTAGCGGGGTTTTTACTAACTGCTGTGCGTAACTGGACTGGGTTGCCGAGCTTAAGCGGCGTGCCGCTACTGGGTCTGGTGATGTTATGGCTATTGGGTAGGGTGCTGATGGCTTTTCCTATGGGTTTGCCGGGATGGCTGCTGCTGGCGGTTGATCTTGTGTTTCTGCCGGTGGTCGCCATTGTTATGGCGCATCTGGTCATCACTGCAAAGCGGTGGCGCAACTTGATCTTTATACCTGTGCTGCTGTTGTTTGCCACGGCTAATCTGGCGATGCACTTAGGGGTGATACAGGGTGACGCTGAGCTTATCCGCCAAGCCGCCTACTTAGCCGTGCTGTTAATCACACTGATGATGACAGTCGTTGGCGGACGCGTGATTGGCATGTTTACTGCGAACCGTTTGGGACGCACCAAACCTGAACCTATTGCTTTACTTGAAGGAGTGACGCTGGCTAGCACGGCTGGGGTTGTCGTGCTGCAGTTGGTTATCATGCTGGGTGTTGCCATTCCTGCGTCATTAATCGGCGGGGTGATGCTCTTAGCAGCGTTGGCCAATACTGTTCGCATGGCGCGCTGGGGTGGGCTGCACAGCTGGCGCGAACCTTTACTTTGGGGACTCCACAGTAGCTACGCCTGCATCCCGCTAGGGCTAATTATGTGGGTCTTGGCACTAATGGGGCTGATACGTACAGAGCTTGCTATACATGCCCTGACCATAGGTGGCATGGGTGCCATGATGCTGGCTATGATGGCCAGGATTTCGCTAGGTCATACGGGCCGCCCCATACGCACCCTGCCCGGTATGGGTGTGGCGCTGGGCTTCATGCTAATAGCCGCCTTGGTGCGCTCACCCGTCTTGGCGATATTTCCCCAGATTACCCACTGGACCTACACGCTAAGCATCATCTTCTGGTGTGTAGCCTACGCAATATTCCTAGTGCATTACACTTGGCCGTTAATGCAGGCGCGAGTCGACGGGCAGGATGGCTAGTGAGTGCTAAGCGGTGACAGTAGGAATGCGCATAAGTTGCGCCAGTTGAGAGCGTTGATTGCCCAGGAGGTCGGCCAACGTATAGTGGTCGAGCACACCTAGAAATGCTGACAGTGCATCATTAAGAATCGGTTGAAGGCGACATGCCGGCGTAATGATGCAGGCGTTGTCGCTATGAAAGCACTCCACTAAAGCCATGTCGTTTTCCATCTCGCGTACTAGCTCGCCTAACCCAATGGTTGCAGGATCACGTGTCAGCAGTAGGCCTCCATTCTTGCCACGAATAGCGGTAACGTAGTTCTTTTGACTCAGCTCCTGAACGATTTTCATCAAATGATTGCGTGAGATATTAAACGTCTCGGCAATTTCATTAATCGTAGAGCGCTCCTCCCCCTTGGTAGCAAGAAAGATCAATACGCGTATCGAATAATCGGTGAATCGGGTGAGATGCATGGAGTGCGTTTTGCTCCGAGAGTAATTCAGCTATAAAAAGTATGTTGTATGAATGTTCAGTGAGTTGCAATGTAAACGTGATTGAAGGCCTGCGAGCCTATACAGCTTTGCTACAGCAAGCATTAGCGCACGGTGTAATTTCAATAGCGCCAACCGTCTATTCCTTTCCGTTGGACGCTCTATCACCTTGGGGGTAGACAGGGTGTATTTGGAGGTAATTACGCAGTAATTCGCTTGTCGATCACGCAGAATCCACTCCATGGAACCCGCGCTGTCGGGTATGCAAATTTCCGAGGAGCCTGGAGATCGACCATGAGTCACTTCATAGATCGGCTGAATTTCTTCCGCAAGTCCCGCGAGCCTTTTGCCAACGAACACGGTGAACTACGCAGCGAATCCCGCCAGTGGGAAGATAGTTATCGTGCCCGCTGGCAGCACGACAAAGTGGTACGCAGCACCCATGGGGTGAACTGTACCGGCTCCTGTAGCTGGAAAATCTACGTTAAGAACGGTTTGGTTACCTGGGAAACCCAGCAGACCGACTATCCGCGCACCCGTCCTGATCTGCCTAACCATGAACCGCGTGGCTGCCCACGCGGTGCCAGCTACTCCTGGTATCTGTACAGCGCCAACCGACTCAAGTACCCCTTAGTGCGCAAGCCGCTGCTGGCGCTATGGCGCGAAGCGCTCAAGGCTAACCCAGACCCGGTCGACGCCTGGGCGTCTATTGTCGAAGACCCCGCCAAAACCAAACAGTACAAGCGTGCTCGCGGCATGGGCGGCTTCGTTCGCGGTAACTGGGACGAGCTCAACGAGCTGGTCGCGGCCTCTAACGTGTACACCGCGAAGCAGTACGGCCCCGACCGTATCATCGGCTTCTCGCCGATTCCGGCCATGTCGATGGTCAGCTACGCAGCGGGTAGCCGCTACTTGTCGCTGATTGGTGGCGTCTGCATGAGCTTCTACGACTGGTACTGTGACTTGCCGCCGGCCTCGCCAATGACCTGGGGCGAGCAGACCGACGTTCCCGAGTCCGCTGACTGGTACAACTCCGGCTACATTATCGCCTGGGGCTCCAACGTACCCCAGACGCGTACCCCGGATGCCCACTTCTTTACCGAAGTACGTTACAAGGGCACCAAGACGGTTTCGATCACCCCGGATTATGCCGAGGTTTCCAAACTGACCGACGAATGGCTGTCCGCCAAGCAGGGCACCGATGCCGCCCTGGCGATGGCCATGGGCCATGTCATCCTCAAAGAGTTCCACCTCGATAACCCGAGTGCTTACTTCACTGACTATGTACGGCGCTATACCGACATGCCGTTTTTGGTTGAGTTGGAGGCGCGCGAAGACGGCAGCTTTGCGCCTGGCCGCCAACTGCGTGCCAGTGATTTCGACACCGCGCTGGGCCAAGAAAACAATCCCGAGTGGAAAACCGTTGCCTGGGACGAAACCCGTGACCAGCTGGTGGTACCGCGCGGCTCCATCGGCTTCCGCTGGGGTGAGACCGGCGATGAAGTGGGCAAATGGAACCTGGAATCGCTGGATGCCGCAGGCACCGAAATCAAGCCGTTACTCAGTTTGGTCAACCACCACGATAGCGTCGCTCGCGTGGCGTTCCCTTACTTCGGTGGCATCGAGCACGAGCACTTTGAGCACGTAAAAGGGGCCGGCGTCGGCGCCGCCGATGACCTACTGTTCCACAATTTGCCCGCCAAACGCTTGAAGAGAGCCGATGGCAGCGACATGCTGGCGGTCACCGTTTTTGATCTGATGTGTGCCAACTACGGTATCGACCGTGGCTTTGTCGGCGACGGCGAAGATGATGGCGCGACCTCGTTTGATCAGATTCGCCCCTATACCCCCGCGTGGCAGGAGAAAATCACCGGTGTCTCGGCAGAGCAGTGCACTCGTATTGCCCGGGAGTTTGCCGACAACGCCCATAAAACCAACGGCCGTAGCATGATCATCGTTGGTGCCGGTATGAACCACTGGTACCACATGGATATGAACTACCGCGGCCTGATTAACATGTTGGTCATGTGTGGTTGTATCGGTCAGAGCGGTGGCGGCTGGGCTCACTATGTGGGTCAGGAGAAATTGCGCCCGCAGACGGGCTGGACCCCGCTAGCCTTTGGCCTTGATTGGCAGCGTCCGCCACGTCATATGAACTCTACCTCGTTCTTCTATAACCACTCCTCCCAGTGGCGCTACGAGAAGCTTGAGATTAAAGAAATTCTTTCGCCGTTGGCCAAGGCCGAGGATTACCCCGGTAGCCTGATCGACTTTAACGTGCGCGCTGAGCGCATGGGCTGGCTGCCGTCAGCACCTCAACTGGACACTAACCCGCTACGCCTGGCCAAAAAAGCCGAAGCCGCGGGTATGTCGACAGCCGACTATGCCGCTGCGCAGCTCAAGAGCGGTGAACTGCGCTTTGCAGCGGAAGATCCGGATGCGCCAGAGAACTTCCCGCGCAATATGTTCATCTGGCGCTCCAACCTGCTGGGCAGTTCCGGTAAGGGCCATGAGTATATGCTCAAGTACCTGCTGGGTACTCGTCACGGTATTCAGGGCAAAGACCTGGGCGACTTCGGCGGCCAGAAGCCCGAAGAAGTGGTATGGCGTGACGAGGCGCCGGAAGGCAAGCTCGACCTGCTGGTGACGCTGGATTTCCGCATGTCCACCACCTGCCTCTACTCGGATATCGTGCTGCCAACGGCGACCTGGTATGAGAAGGACGACCTTAACACTTCTGACATGCACCCCTTTATTCACCCGTTGACTGCCGCCACCGACCCGGCCTGGGAATCGCGCAGCGACTGGGATATTTACAAGGGTATTGCCAAGGCGTTTTCCAAGGTGTGTGTAGGCCACCTGGGCGAAGAGACCGACCTGGTCACGCTACCGATGCAGCACGACTCGCCAGGAGAGTTGGCCCAGCCGGCGGTGATGGATTGGAAGAAGGGCGAATGCGCGCCGATTCCCGGCAAGACCATGCCGTCGCTGATTGAAGTCAAGCGTAACTATCCCGAAACCTATGAGCGCTTCACCTCCGTTGGGCCGCTGCTGGAAAGCATCGGCAACGGCGGCAAGGGTATCGCTTGGAATACCGATGCTGAAGTCGAGCTGTTGGGCAAACTAAACCATCGCAAGCTGGATGGCCCGCATAAAGGGCGTCCGTTGATCGATAGTGCTATCGATGCCGCCGAGATGATTCTCACCCTGGCACCGGAAACCAACGGCGCCGTAGCAGTAAAAGCGTGGGATGCACTCTCCAAGATTACCGGGCGTGACCATACTCACCTGGCAACGCCTAAGCATGAAGAAAAAATTCGCTTTCGCGATATTGTCGCCCAGCCGCGCAAAATCATCTCCAGCCCGACCTGGTCTGGTCTCGAGGATGAGCATGTCTCTTATAACGCCGGTTATACCAACGTTCACGAGCTGATCCCATGGCGCACTGTGAGTGGTCGTCAGCAGTTCTATCAGGATCATGCCTGGATGCGCGCGTTCGGCGAAAGCCTGCTGGTCTATCGTCCGCCCATCGATACCAAAGCGGCCAAAGGCTTCCAGCTTCCCGCCGACAACGGCTTCAAGAGCAAGGCGCTGAACTTCCTCACGCCGCACCAGAAGTGGGGCATCCACTCCACTTACTCGGACAACCTGCTGATGTTGACGCTTAACCGCGGCGGCCCGGTGGTGTGGCTCTCCGAGGCTGACGCGGCTGAGATCGATATCGAGGACAACGACTGGATCGAGGTCTACAACGCCAACGGCTCGATTGCCGCGCGGGCAGTGGTCAGCCAGCGGGTCAAGGTGGGTATGGTGATGATGTACCATGCCCAGGAGCGCAACGTAAACGTTCCTGGCTCTGAGATAACCGGTACACGGGGCGGTATCCACAACTCGGTCACCCGTGTTTGCCCCAAGCCCACCCATATGATCGGCGGCTACGCACAGCTCTCTTACAGTTTTAATTACTACGGCACCGTCGGCTCAAATCGCGATGAGTTCGTGCTAGTGCGCAAGATGAAACACGTTGACTGGCTGGATGGTGAAGGCAATGACAGCGTTCAGGAGGCCGTGAAATGAAAATTCGTTCCCAGGTAGGCATGGTTCTCAACCTTGATAAGTGTATCGGTTGCCACACCTGTTCGGTGACCTGCAAAAATGTCTGGACCAGTCGCGAAGGTATGGAGTACGCCTGGTTCAACAATGTCGAGACCAAGCCCGGTATCGGCTATCCCAAAGAGTGGGAGAACCAGGCCAAGTGGAAGGGCGGCTGGATGCGCCGTAACGACGGCCGCATTGAACCGCGTATTGGTGGCAAGTGGCGGGTGCTGGCGAACATTTTCGCCAACCCCGACCTGCCCGAGATGGATGACTACTATGAGCCGTTCACTTTCGACTACCAACACCTGCATACCGCCAAGATCGGCGAGCACCAGCCGGTGGCGCGTCCGCGCTCGCTGATTTCCGGTCAGCGCATGAAAAAGATCGAATGGGGCCCGAACTGGGAAGAGGTCCTCGGCACCGAGTTCGCCAAGCGGCGCAAAGACGCCAACTTCGACAAGGTGCAGGCAGATATTTACGGCCAGTTTGAAAACACCTTCATGATGTACCTGCCGCGTCTCTGCGAGCACTGCTTGAACCCCACCTGCGTAGCCAGCTGCCCCAGCGGTGCGATCTACAAGCGGGAAGAGGACGGCATCGTTCTAATTGACCAGGACAAGTGCCGTGGCTGGCGGATGTGTATCTCCGGCTGCCCCTACAAAAAGATCTACTACAACTGGAAAAGCGGTAAGTCCGAAAAATGTATCTTCTGCTACCCGCGTATCGAGGCCGGTCAGCCGACTATTTGCTCCGAGACCTGTGTGGGCCGCATTCGCTATCTCGGCGTGCTGCTATATGACGCTGATCGTATCGAGGAAGTGGCAAACTCACCGGATGAGCGTGACCTCTACCACCGCCAGTGTGAGATTTTTCTAGATCCCAACGATCCGGAAGTGATTGCCCAGGCCAAGCGGGATGGCATCCAGGATAACGTCATCAAAGCCGCCCAGGCCTCCCCGGTTTACAAGATGGCGATCGACTGGGGATTGGCGCTGCCGCTGCACCCGGAATACCGCACGCTGCCGATGGTGTGGTACGTGCCGCCGCTGTCGCCGATTCAATCTGCCGCCGAGGCGGGGCATGTCGAGTTCGACGGCATCCTGCCCAAGATCGAATCGCTGCGTATCCCGGTGAAGTACCTGGCTAACCTGTTGACTGCCGGCGAAGAGGCGCCCGTGGTGTTGGCACTCAAGCGCTTAATGGCGATGCGCGTTTACATGCGCGGCAAGCATGTGGAGGGTGCCCCCAACGCCGAAGTGCTCGATGCCGTGGGGCTCAGCGTCGCCCAAGTAGAGGAGATGTACCGCTACCTTGCCATTGCCAACTATGAGGATCGTTTCGTGATCCCCACCAGCCATCGGGAAATGGCCACCGAAGCCTTCCCTGAACGGGGAGGATGCGGCTTTACCTTTGGTGATGGTTGCCACGGTGAGAGCCAGCCCAGCCTGTTTAATGGCCGTAAGCAGACCAGCGTGTTGGTAAAACCGGTAGAGGTCTTCGACCCGCAGCCACAACTTGAGGAGTCTCGTCATGACTGAAGCCGCTACCCAATCGCCGACCCTGGTAGAGCCGTCGTTCGAACCGCTACAGGGTATGCGTAGCCTACGCGTACTGGCCCGCCTGCTCGATTACCCGACCCAGGAACTGCAGGACGCCTGTGGCGAGCTTATCGAAATCCTCAATGCCGAGCGCCGCCTGGGGGCGGCTATCAAGTCGTCATTAATGGAGTGGTGTCAGCGACTTAACGATGGCGACTTGCTTGAGCTGCAGGCCGAGTATGTCGCCATGTTTGATAAGGGGCGCGCTACGTCGCTGCTGCTATTTGAGCACGTTCACGGCGAGTCCCGTGACCGTGGTCAGGCCATGGTGGATCTTATGGCCGAGTACAGCGCGGACGGGTTCGAGCTGGATGCCCGTGAACTGCCCGATCATCTACCGGTGTTTCTTGAATACCTTTCGCTGTGCGATGAAGCCGAGATCGGCCGCTGGCTGGGCGAAATACGCCATATTCTGGCGTTGCTGACGGCACGGCTGGAGGAGCGGGGAGCGGATCACGCGCTGGTACCGTTGTCACTGTTGGCGTTAATCGGTGCCGAGGGTGATGTTGAGGAGCATCGGCCCCAGGTCAAGAAAGAAGTGCCTGATAACACCCCCGAAGCCTTGGACGCCGTATGGGAAGAAGAGGCAGTGCGCTTCTCGGCGACTTCTGATGAAGATTGCGCTCTGCAGTCTGCCGAAGGGCGTCGCTTGGCCGAGCGCAAAAATACAGTGCACCGCGACCCCGTCAAAATCATGCCGTCCGCCTGGAGCGCTTCCCCTTCTTCAACTGTGGCCGATCGCTAAAAGGAGAATCGCCATGTTCATAGAGTACCTGCAACATCTTATCTACGGCTATTACCCCTATCTGGCCGGTACGGTGTTCTTGGTCGGCAGTCTTATGCGTTACGACCAAGGCCAGTTCACCTGGAAGACCGGCTCCAGCCAAATGCTGTCCTCAAAAAACATGCGCCTGGCCAGCAACCTGTTCCATATCGGGATTATCGTCATCTTCTTCGGTCATTTGGTGGGCATGCTCACGCCGCACTGGGTCTACGCGCCTTTCCTACATGCTGGCACTAAGCAGTTGATTGCCATTGTGGTCGGCGGTATCGCCGGTGCCATGTGCGTGGTGGGCGGCGCCATGTTGCTCTATCGGCGTGTGGTCAATCCACGCGTAAAGGCGTCGTCGAGCATGATGGATACTTTGATCCTGGGTTTAATCGTTTTACAGGCGTGCCTGGGTATGGTGACCATCATCTTCTCGCTAGGCCATATGGACGGTGAAATGATGCTGACGCTCTCCAGCTGGGCACAGTCGATAGTCTTCTTTAGCGGCGGTGCGGCGGATTACATGCAGGAAGTGTCGTGGATCTACAAACTGCATATCTTTATCGGCCTAACCATCATCCTGCTGTTCCCCTTCTCGCGCTTGGTGCATGTGTGGAGCGTACCGTTTGGCTATGTGACCCGGCGGTATCAGCTTGTCCGCCGTCGCGCCTAAACACTTACTGTGCTTGCCTAGGCCTAGAGGAGAAATAACATGCAGATGATTGATATCGAACAACTACCAGGAGGTGTCGCTCCGCCTCCGGTACGTGTCGGCGACGCCAGTATTGATGAAGCAACGATTGCGTTAGAGATGCAGTACCACCCCGCCGAAACGGCGGGGGAGGCCCAGCTTCAGGCGGCTCGTGCGCTGGTGGTTAGAGAGCTGCTGCGCCAGCGAGCTAACGTCCTGGGTCTACTATCGGCACAGGAAGCCAGCGAAGCGCAGGAGGATGCAGCGATTGCCGCCTTGCTCGAACAGGAGCTTGAGGTGCCCGAACCGGGGGAAGCCGATTGCCAGCGCTTTTTCGACACCCACCGTGAGCGCTTCAGTGAACCGGTTCAGTTGCGCGTTCGGCATATCCTGCTTGCGGCAGCGCCGGATGACTCCCAGGGCCGCGACGACGCGTACCAGCTTGGCGAAAAACTGCTTAAAGAACTTAATTCCATACCCGAGCGGTTTGCCGAATTTGCTCAACACCACTCCGCGTGCCCTTCAAAAGAGATGGATGGCGATTTGGGCTGGCTGGTATCAGGGCAGACTGTTCCAGAGTTGGATCGCGCTTTGCAGCACCTGCCCGAAGGCCTTCATGAGCGCCCCTTGGCGTCTCGCTATGGCTGGCATGTAGTAATCATTGACGAACGGCGTGAAGGGCGGGCGTTACCTTTCGATCAGGTGGCCGACCGAGTGCGTCACAGCCTGCGCGAGCAGGCGACGCGACGCGCATTGCGCCACTATTTGCTGGCGCTGGAAAGCGAAATAGGCGTCGAAGGAATTGTTCTGGATGACGATGCTGGCGGCAGCTTGATGCAATAGTTTGAAGCAATAGCAAAGCTAATAGGAGAGGCTTGATGTCCCATGTTCCTGTAAATGCACTTTTCACTCCGCTTGGCATCGCGGTGCTAACGGTTTCCGATACGCGTGGTTTCGATGAAGATGGCAGCGGTGACCTACTGGTTGAACATCTGAGCGAAAGCGGCCATACCCTGGTGGAGAGACGCATCGTTCCTGATGATATCTATCAGGTTCGTGCTGTGGTCTCGGAGTGGATTGCGCGAACAGATATCCACGCGATTCTGGTTAATGGCGGCACTGGCTTTACCGCCAGGGATACCACTCCCGAGGCGTTGATACCGCTGTTCGACAAAGCGATTGAAGGGTATGGAGAGCTGTTCCGCCACTACTCCCTGAAGACAGTCGGCACAGCGACGATCCAGTCTCGCGCCGTCGCGGGGGTGGCCAACCGAACGATGATGTTTGCCATGCCCGGCTCACCCAAAGCGTGTGCCTTGGCGTGGGACAACATTATCGCTTTGCAGCTGGACTCCCGCACTCGGCCCTGCAACTTCGCCGCCATGGTACTTCCTTCAGCGAACCCGTGTAGTGGACGAGCGACCTCTTCCAATGAGGTGGAGCACTTATGAACTGTCACTGTGCAGAAATCGTCACGCCCGGCTTGTTAGAGCTGTTTGTTGCACGCCAACGGCTTATCGACGCCGCCACGCCCATTAATGCAGTAGAAAACACCACCCTTGAACAATCGGCGGGGCGAGTGCTGGCAGAAACGCTGGTCGCACCTCTCGATATGCCGGGTGTGAATAATAGCGCTATGGATGGTTACGCGCTGTGCCTAGCTGATTACCAAGCGGCACTTCCCGGTGCAGGCTTACCCATTCTTCAACGCGTACCGGCGGGCGCAGGCGTCATGCTGCTACCGAAAGGAGGCTGCGCGCGTATTTTTACCGGCGCACCAGTACCCTTAGGAGCGGATATTGTGGTGCCTCAAGAGCGGGTCACCCTTGATCAGCACGGGCATATACACCTTGAGGGTAACTTGGCGCTAGGCGCTAACATTCGCCGCCAGGGTGAGGAGACCCGCATGGGAACCCCGCTACTCGCCGCGGGTACGTTGCTTGGTGCCGCGTCGATTGCGCTGCTGGCAAGCCATGGGATAAGTGCTGTGACCGTTAAACGGCGCCTGCGGGTGGCAATACTCTCAACCGGCGATGAACTGATTCCCCCGGGTGCTGCGCGATCACCGGGGCAGGTATACGACAGCAATCGCGCCATGCTTAACGTTCTGCTAGCACAGGCGCAGTGCGACGTGCTGGATTTGGGTATCATCGCAGATTCGCCGGCGTCATTGCATCAGGCCTTTGAGCACGCTCAAACCGCTGCAGATTTAGTGGTGTGCACCGGGGGCGTTTCGGTAGGCGAAGAGGATCATGTTCGTCCGGTAATCGAGCAGCGCGGCGGTCTGCATTTTCATGGTGTCGCGATGAAGCCAGGGAAGCCCTTTGCTTTCGGTTATCTAGGCGCGGAGCCTTTTTCTTCCACACCGTTAATGGCGCTGCCGGGTAACCCCGTGGCCTCCCTGGTGGGTTGGCAACTGCTGGCACTGCCGTTTATCCATGCCATGCAAGGTAGAGTTGTAGCGGCTCTACAGCGTTATCCAATAAAAGCGGGCTTTTCTCAGCGTGGACTTCATGGGCGCTGCGAGCTACTACGGGTGGTACTAGATTGGACTAACGGGGCACCGGTCGCGCAGTTAGCGGGCGGGCAGGGCTCACATATGCTCAGCGCGGCGAGTCAGGCTCACGGTTATCTAATGGTTAATCCTGACACCGACGTGATAGAAGGGGACTCCTACCTCTACTACCCGATCAGTCAGTTTGCCGCTTGAATCGCTTTTTCTGGCGTGACCACTGACGTCGTTTGCTTTTATAGGAGAGGGTATGGCTTCACATCATAAACCGCGCACACTGATTTATGCCTGCTCCGGCTGTTCTGATGTGGCGCAACTGGGCAATAGTGTTGCTCTGCGTCTTGATCATGCAGGAGAGGCAGAAATGTCCTGCATTGCTGGTGTCGGCGGTGGCGTGCCCGGCTTGGTGCGCATCGCCCGCTCCGGGCGGCCTATCGTAGCTATTGATGGGTGTCAGATGCATTGCGCCAGCCACTGTCTTTCCAAAGCGGGCGTTATACCCACTGAGCACGTCAAGCTGTATGAGAACGGCCTGCGCAAGCGACGGGGCCAGTTTTATGATGAGGAAACCATTGAAGAGATTACCGCTGAAGTGAAAGGCGCTCGTTAAAGTCTTCACTGAGCTCTGCCACCTTCTAAATGCACTGCAATGTGACTTCAGTCATATCACTAGTCATTTCGGTATGCTTTATTAGGTAGTCGTCTTGATGGTTTTTTCGATGCAAGGCGTGAGAACGGCGATTGAACTGTAATACTGCTTCCTTAGCTAACATTGAGGTCTGCACAGTACGCCGCACTGACCTGCCATTGCTAAACGGAGATGTTCAATGTCAATTCGCAATTTAGATGCGTTGTTTTCTCCCACCACGATCGCTTTGATTGGTGCCAGCAATCGCCCAGGCTCAGTAGGTGCTGTGCTGGCGCGCAACTTGTTTGATGCCGGATTCGAAGGGCCGATCCTGACCGTAAACCCAAGTGAGCGGGCTATCCGCTCGGCTCTCAACTACCATACGGTAAGTGAGCTGCCGCTAGCGCCTGATTTGGCCATTATTGCGACGCCACCAGATACGGTTCCCGGGCTGATTCGCGAGCTCGGCGAGCGTGGGTGCCGGGCTGCGGTAGTGATTACCGCGGGCTTCGGTGAGGGAGAGCATGCCGATGGCCAAGTGCTCAAACAGGCGATGCTTGATGCAGCCAAGCCTTACTTGATGCGTATTGTTGGCCCTAATTGCTTGGGGATTTTGGCACCGCACCAGGGGATCAACGCCAGCTTTGCGCATATTATGCCCCAAAAAGGGAATGTCGCCTTCGTGACGCAGTCTGGCGCAGTGGCCACTTCTATTCTCGATTGGGCATCAGCGCGGGGGATTGGCTTTTCGCATGTGGTGTCCCTCGGTTCGATGAGCGATGTCGATTTCGGCGATATGCTCGACTACCTCGCCCTCGACCCCAAGACGCATTCCATTCTGCTGTATGTTGAGGCCATTACTGAGGCACGCAAATTCCTATCGGCGGCTCGCAAGGCCTCACGCAATAAGCCTGTGGTGGTGGTCAAAGCAGGGCGCAGCGATGCTGGCGCCAAAGCCGCACTATCGCATACCGGGGCGCTGGCGGGCGCTGATGCCGTTTACGATGCAGCGTTTCGGCGTGCAGGCATGCTGCGGGTCAATACACTTGACGAACTGTTTCAAGCCGCAGGCACTCTGGCCACCGGTATCCACGTTAAAGGCGACCGGCTAGCTATTCTCACCAACGGAGGAGGAATTGGTGTGCTGGCAGTTGATGAACTGGCCGAGATGCAGGGGCGCTTGGCCGAGCTTTCTGAAGCGACACTTGCGCGTTTGGATAGTGTGCTGCCATCCACGTGGTCGCATGCCAATCCCGTCGATATCCTCGGTGATGCGCCAGGGGAGCGCTACACAAGTGCACTTGAAGCCTTACTCAATGAGAAGGAAGCGGATGCGATTCTTGTTATGAACTGCCCCACAGCGGTCGCAGATAGCCTGGACGCTGCCCAAGCGGTGGTTGATACCCTGGGGTCAAAACGCCCGGCAGTTCTTACCTGTTGGCTGGGAGAAGGGGCGCCAGCTAAGGCCCGCCGTTTGTTTGCTGCACAAAAAATTCCAACTTACGAAACGCCTGAGCAGGCCATCCGGGCCTTCTGGCACTTATCCAGCTACTGGAGAAACCAGCAAACGTTGATGGAAACGCCACCGCCCATTTCCACTGGCGGTACCATCGATAAAGCCAGCGCGAACGCCATTATTGACCAAGTCCTTAAAGATGAGCGCAACGTGCTAACCGAGCCAGAGGCCTCGGCAATATTGTCAGCTTATGGGATTCCAACCGTCCCTGCCATCGCTGTGCATACACCGGAAGAGGCGAGTGAAGCAGCAAAGCAGTTGGGCTTTCCGGTTGTGTTGAAGATCCTCTCGCGTGATATTTCGCATAAGTCTGATAGTGGCGGAGTACAGTTGAACCTGGCCTCGCCCGGTGCGGTGGCACAGGCGGCCGAAGATATGCTGGCGACGATTCACCAAGTGGCGCCTGAGGCGCGGTTAGATGGTTTTAATGTACAGCCGATGATTCGTCGCCCTGGGGCGCATGAGCTGATTTTAGGTGTTGCGGAAGATAGCGTTTTCGGGCCGATTATTATGTTTGGCCAGGGAGGCACGGCAGTAGAGCTAATCGGTGACCGGGTGGTGGGTCTCCCGCCACTCAACCCGCTGCTAGCACAAGAAATGATCCAGGCGACACGTATCTCACGTTTGCTGCGCGGCTACCGTGACCGTCCTGCGGCCAACTTGGAGGCGATTTCTCTCACCCTCATTAAACTGTCACAGTTGATCAGCGATCTGGATCGCGTGGTTGAACTGGATATCAATCCGCTACTGGCCGATGCCAGCGGAGTGATTGCCTTGGATGCGCGCATCGTGGTCAAGGCCGACCGTGAACAGCGGCCTCCGTTTGCTATCCGCCCATATCCGCAGCAACTTGAGCAAACTATCGAAACACGCAATGGGCAACGTTATTCACTGCGCCCCATTCGACCCGAAGATGAAGGTGCGCTGGTGGAAATGCTTCGTCATTCCACGTCCGATGATGTGCGGCTACGCTTCTTTGCCGCCATCCGGCGGTTCGACCATGCCTTCGCCGCCCGGCTGACTCAGATCGATTATGATCGGGAAATGGCGTTTGTTGCGTTGCCGCCAAATAAGCAGGAAATCGTGGGTATTGTCCGCTTATCTGCCGATCCCGACAAAGAAAAGGCGGAGTTTGCGATCATGGTGCGTAGTGACATGAAGGGCACCGGGCTTGGCTATCGGCTTATGCAGCAAATGATCGACTATGCGCGTGAAAGTGGCTTTCAGCAGGTCTTTGCCGATGTTCTGCGAGAAAACCATGCCATGCGGGAAATGGCGAAAGAGTTTGGCTTCGTGGTTCAGCCCGCCAATGATGAGACGGATACCGTCATGGTCGTGCTTAATCTGTAACGCCACTACCTCTTTGACTGGGGTGTAGAGAAGATTCCCGCGTTAGCGCCAAGCAATCAGTACCGCTAGTACGCAAACGCCCCGCTGGATATGCCAGCGGGGCGTTTGCGTACTAGCGACTTAATCTTCTGTGGAAGTGTCAGATATCCCACCTATGCAAACCAAGTTGCCTAGCGTTTAAGGACGATTATTGAAGGTATTGCCAGGGCGCTTTGCTGTTGTATCGCGCGGGGTAGCCTGCGGCTGTGGCGGCGTCCGCTTTGCATCATTGCGACCACGAACATCTTTCCAAGCGTCCTTGGCTTTCTGTCTGTTTGCTGGCTTACGCAGCCAATTGACGACTGCCATTACGATCCATTTTCTCATGCGAACCTCCTGGTACCTAATTGCTTAGGGGCATATTCGTTATAGCATTGGTGTTAAGTCCAAGCCGTTCAAGACGGACTAGGGTATGTAACAATATTCGACGCGCCGCATTCCTCTGAGTTCCTAATTTTCTACTTCAATCTACCTCAGGCTAAGTGTTCAGCCATCCATGTGCTATTTCACTATTCTCTATGCGGTCATGCCCTTAATCTTCCTTTTTTGCTCCTTAAGCGTAGCAGAGAACTCATTTGATACCTGTGTGGCTAACCAGCTTTATCGCTCTGTTTTATAGCTATCGACATGCGCTTCGAGAGAAAGTAAACTGACCTTGATTGAATATTGCACACAATGATCATTAGCTCGACGATAGTATAATATGCCCAGTACAACAATTCTAAACGCGCTGGTGAAAGGGCTGATGGCGGGGTACTGAGTGATTTGCAAACGTCTAAGAGGCTAGGGAGAAAATAATGGAGCTTATCAATAGTGTACCTGCGGTCATTAGGTTGCATCATCATGACAACGTTGGCGTGGCGAGCAGGGCTGTTCCGAAGGGCTACCCCATTGACGATGATCAGCATACTGCCCATGAGAATATTGATGCTGGTCATAAGGTTGCGTTAACGGTCATTGAGCCAGAACAGCCCATCTTCAAATATGGTCAAATTATTGGGCTGGCAACGCGGCGTATCGAGGCCGGTGAGCATGTGCATACACACAATATTGTTATGTTGGAACGTGACACATCACTTGAGCATTTCAAGCCAGCGCCAAGAACATCAGTGACTGACAGTCAGCGCACCTTTAATGGCTACCATCGTGCAAATGGCCAAGTAGGTACCCGCAACTATATTGGCATTCTTTCCACCGTGAACTGTTCAGCCACGGTCTCAAAAGTGGTTGCAGAGCGTCTCAATGCTAGCGGTGAGTTTGAGGCATTAGGCTTTGATGACGTCGTGCCGGTCACCCATGGTTCAGGCTGCGCAATGAATACGGAGTCGGAGGGGTTTGCATTCCTTGAACGGGTATTGAATGGCTATGCGATCAACCCGAATTTTGCTTTTGTGCTTATTATTGGTTTAGGTTGCGAAGCTAATCAGGTTAAGCAACTGGTTGAAAAGTATGGACTGACCGATACATCAAGAATATTTTACTTTAATATTCAGAGCGCTGGCGGTACCCGAGCGAGCATTGAGAAGGCGTCGGAAAAAATCCGTCAAATGTCGAATGACTACCGTGATGCCGAGAGACGCCCGGCCCCGTTGAGCCACCTTACCGTGGCACTGCAGTGTGGTGGGTCAGATGGTTATTCTGGCATTACCGCCAACCCCGCTCTGGGACATGCGGCGGATCTTATCGTCCAGCATGGCGGTAGCGTTATATTGAGTGAAACGCCTGAAATCTATGGTGCCGAGCATTTGCTGCTAGATAGAGCCATCAATGAAGACGTTGCGCGTAAGCTGCTGGAAAGGATCGAGTGGTGGAAGCACTACACGCAGATCAATGGAGCTGAATTAAACAATAATCCTTCACCTGGAAATAAAGCAGGGGGGTTATCCACCATTCTTGAAAAATCGCTGGGCGCCGTGGCTAAGAGTGGTTCTTCGAGCCTTAATGACGTGCTTGAGTATGCCCAGCCGTTGAAAGAGCCAGGTTTTAATTTTATGGATAGCCCTGGCTATGATCCGGTATCCGTCACGGGTCAGATTGCTTCAGGCGCAACCGTCGTGTGCTTTACCACGGGGCGTGGCTCTGTCTCCGGGTTCAAGCCCGCGCCGTGTATTAAGCTGGCAACCAATACGCAGATGTATGAAAGCATTCTCGAAGATATGGATATTAACTGTGGCACCATTGTCGATGGTACCGCCACAGTAGAAGAAGTGGGCGAGCATATTTTTGAGAAAATCATTGCGATTGCCTCGGGCGAGCAGAGTGCCAGTGAATCGTTGGGTTATGGTAACAATGAATTTGTGCCGTGGATGGTGGGTGCCGTTACTTAACGGCCCTATATAACCCTTAACTAACACCTATGTAATGAGTGGCTTGAATGTCGCAGTCGTTAAAAGACCAGCTTTACGAGGCGCTTAAGCGAAGTATCAACAGTGGCCACCTTGAGTCAGGCTTAGTGCTACTCGAAGGCAATATTGCAGAAATATTCGGAATGAGCCGCTCTCCTGTTCGTCAGACGTTAGGTCGACTGCATGATGAGCAGTTAATTTGTCGTTTCGATGGCCGTGGTTACTTGGTGGGGGCAGCGGCCGGTGAACCTATCAGACGGAATCTAACCGCGGCCGATTTCAGTGCGTTGGGTGATGATGCCAAGATTGAGCGCACAGACACTTGGCGCGCTATAGCCGATGTTGTGGAACACGATGTTGTATTGAGTTCGATGAAGGGCAGGTTCGAGCTCAACGAGCTCCAACTGGCAAGAAAATACAGTGTCAGCCGTACGATTACGCATCGAATTCTACTCTATCTGCAGTCCATTGGGGTGGTTGAAAAAGTGAAGTACACCAGTTGGTCCATTGTGCCGCTGGACAATGATCGACTGCATAACCTTTATGAAGCGCGTAGGCAGTTGGAGCCCTTTATGATTGCCAGGGCTACGCAGAGTATGCCCGAGCAACAAATCTCCCATTTCATTGAGAAGTTAGAGCAGACAGCGGCGAAATATCCTAATGTCGAAGGCGCGACACTGGATGAACTTGAAAGCGACCTGCACTACAGAACCGTGAGCATGGGGGGCAATCAAGAAATTTTTAACATGCTAAGACGCACTCATCCTGTCCTGCTTATGAGCAAGCACCTGCTGGGCTCGAGCATGGCACTGCCAGACAAAGATCCGTTCTTTCATGACCATCTAAAAATCTTCGACAGAATGCGTCATAAAGAGGGCGAGCAAGCTAGCCAAGCGCTCTCTGCTCACTTGGCAGGCTCCGAAGCCAAGGTTCAAGAGCGTCTTAGCGATTTTCGTGACCACGGCGTTCTCGACATTCCCGATTACTTGCGTTAACGATAAAGGTAGTTTGCGTCGTTAATCGAGGGGCATTTCGTTTCGGCGTCTGAGTTCTCGAATCAAGGCGCTATGGTCGAGCTCTCCGTCGCCATGGGCAACAAGGTCCGTGAACAAGCTATTCACCAGCGATGTTACGGGCAGGTCAAGCGACAGCTCTTTGGCGAGCGCAATGGCCGTTTGGGTATCTTTGAGTTGCCATTTGGCGGGGCCACCCGGTGCGAAGTCATTGGCAATCATACGGGGGGCATGAGCGCGCAGTACGGTGGAGTCCGCAAAACCACCTAACAGTGCCTCGCGAACTTTAGCGGGATCAGCGCCGCCGCGCTCTGCAAGAAGCACCGCCTCTGAGACAGTGGCGATCGTATTGGCGACGATTAATTGATTGGCTAACTTTGCCAATTGCCCGGTACCCGCTGGGCCGACATGAACGGGGTTACCCATAACGTTAAGTAGCGCGCTGGTCCGTTTAAAGGTTTCCTCTTCACCGCCAACCATAATCGCTAAATTACCATTCTTGGCGCCTTGTTCACCTCCTGACACGGGGGCATCCAGATAACCAATCCCGCGCTCTGCAGCGGCCCTGGCGTGTTGCTGAGCAGTGTCAACCGGGATCGAACTCATTACCACCAGTGTGCTGTGTGGCTTCATTGATGCCAAAAGCCCGTTGGGGCCATGGATCACCTCATCGCAGACAGGCCCCGAACTTAGCATGACCACCACAACGTCTGCTTGATCAGCCGCATGCTGGAAAGTCTCGCTTACCGCTATGCCTATCGAGGTAAGAGCTTGCGCCTTATCAAAGGTGCGATTCCAGGCGCTTACCTGATAGCCTGCCCTCGAGAGATTTGCGGCCATCGGGCCACCCATAATGCCGGTGCCAATAAAGCCTACTGTTATCTGCTTGTCTTTCATAATGCGTGTCGCCTTTACGTTGTTTTTGATCCTTCTATTTGGCGTTTTTCAGGGACGAGTCATCAATCGCCTTTTGCAGCTCTGCCACGACATCGTTAGGCAGCGGAATACCCAGTTCGAGATACTCTTTGCGTCGGCTAAGGCCCGCTTGGCCTGGCATGCGCACAGGGCGTTGTGGATCGACGGGGGTAGAGCTCAGGCAGGCGTTAACTAAATGATCTGTTTCATCGAGGAACGCATCTGTGCCTGCGAATAGCGAGGGATCGATCACCATCACCGTGACAGAGGCTCCCCAGCCGCTAGGCTCGTCTTTACGACCGAAGCCGCCTAATGCCGAGGTCAGGGCCTCGACCATCAACCCCATCGCAAACCCTTTATGACCGAACTCCTGACCACCGAGCGGCAGGATGCTACCCTGCGGGTCGCTGAAAAAATCCGTTGGATCGTCGCTGGCAAGCCCCGTATTGGTAAGGATGACGGGATGCGCCATTTTGGTTTTCTCAGCGTGTGCTTTACCCACGCTGCCGTTAGTGACGGTCGACATGCTGACGTCCATCATGATCGGTTGGACGCGACTAGGGATGCCCATTGCAATAGGATTCGGTGTGTAAACTGGCGAAACGCCTCCATAAGGGGCGACCGATTTCACCGCTGGATCAGAGGTCATAATGATCGGCATCAAGCCTTGCTCGACGAAAGGCTGTAAGTACGACGCCAAACAGGCGATATGGTGTGAGCGTTTGATACTTACAATACCAATCCCAGACTCTCGTGCCGCAGCAGCACTGCGCTCCAGCGCTTTTTGCACTAAGTAGGGGCCAAGAATATAGTGGCCATCAACAAGGGCAGCGACTGAGCTGATCTCTTTTGAGGTCATCGCGGTGTGATCACCGCTTGCATGCCCAGATTTCAAATCTCTTAAGTAGCCGTTAGCCAGTTTTATGCCATGCGTGTGATGACCTAGCAAATCCCCTTCAATAAGGATGTTGCTGGTCGTTTCACTTACTTCACGAGAA
Organism: Halomonas sp. NYA30; assembly: GCF_976980765.1. Lineage (NCBI taxonomy): Bacteria > Pseudomonadati > Pseudomonadota > Gammaproteobacteria > Oceanospirillales > Halomonadaceae > Halomonas > Halomonas sp. NYA30. The sequence goes on from NZ_OZ334477.1 coordinate 2,239,698, forward strand.
GCGCCAGCCTCCATAAACAGGTTAACCAGTACCTCTTCCAACCAAGCTTTTGTATAGCGTTTCATGAAATCCTCGGCGCTTTGTTGTGGCTATTTTTTTTGAGTTTTTTATAGGCCATGGCTAATAACGGAGAGAGCCATAGCAAAATAACGAGGGCACCTAGACCTGCACTAATAGGGCGGGAAAAGAAGCTAAGTAGATCGCCATTGCTTTTTAGCATTGAGCTCATAAAACTGTTTTCCAATGTCGTGCCTAACACCAAGCCAAGAATCGCTGGCGCCATGGGAAAGTCACATCGGGCGAGAATTGAGGCGATAAAGCCGATCAGCAACATAATCCATACATCAGTAATCGAATTATTGATGGAGAAGGCGCCTACAATGCAGAAGCATAAGATGATCGGCATTAGGATTTTGCGGGGCGTTAAGATGAATACCTTGGCAGATTTTATCGCCGCATAGCCAATCGGTAGCATGATTAAATTGGCAAGAAAGAACACGATGAAAAGGGCATAGATCAAGCCGGTGCCATCCATGAAAATGGTGGGGCCAGGATTCATACCTTTCATATAGAGTACGCCGATCACTATGGCGGTTATCGAGTCACCCGGAATCCCGAATACCAAGGCCGGCACCCAAGCGCCGCTGATTCCCGAGTTATTAGCGGAGCTGGCATCGACAATGCCTTCAACATGACCGGTACCATAGTTCTGTTTCTGTTTAGAGCGGCCTTTGCCAACGGCATAAGAGATCCACGCCGCAATGTCAGCCCCCGCGCCGGGAAGTGCGCCAATCAGGGTTCCAATCGAGCTCCCTCTTATCATGTTCGGCCAATAAGCTTTTATATGCTTTGGTGCCTGCTTGAAAACGCTATCTTTGGATAAATAAGGCAGCTCTCTGCCCTCATTGCGTGAACCATAAAACAGCATTAGTTCGTTGAGTGCGAACATGCCGATCATTACCGGAATAAAGTTAACACCTCCCATTAAGTCTGGAATGCCGAAGGTGAAGCGGGGGGCGCCACTCATCATATCCAGACCAACCGTCGAGAGCAGTAAACCGATCATCAAAGAGAGAAATGCTTTAACCCTGGAGCCAATAGAGATAAAAATCGAGCAACTGAGCCCCAGTAGCGCCAGCCAGAAATATTCAAAAGAACTGAACTGGAGTGCCACTTCAGCTAATGAAGGTGAGACAAAGACCAGTATTAGTGTTCCGAATAGACCGCCAAATACCGAACAGATCAAGTTCATTCCCAGCGTTTCTCGTGCTCGCCCTTTATGTGCTAACAGATGTGAATCGTTAACATAGGCAGCTGAGGAAGGGGTGCCGGGGATATTTAAATACGTAGCTGGAATATCACCAGCAAAGATAGCCATGGCCGATGTGGTAACAATGGCGGCGATAGCGGGGGTCGGATCCATGTAGAAGGTAATCGGTACCAAGAGTGCAACCGCCATTGTGGCGGTTAGCCCTGGCACCGCTCCCACGAACACACCAAATATGGCGGCCGCAAAGATAACCAGCATTGTTTCTACATTAAAGACGAGCTGCAGCCCTAACAGGAATGCTTCCATAATCTAACCCCAGAAATTCAGTAGCCCTTCAGGAAGGGGGATCAGCAGGTATCGCGAGAATAGGAAATAAATTGTGAGCGACGCGACGAAGGAGACCAGCAGTGCTAAAGGTAGGGAAGTTTTTCTCACCAGCATAAGCACGAACATAATGATGGCTAGGCAGAGGGCCGCACCAAGAAACTCGCTCGCGAATATATAAAAAATAATGAGTGCTATTGGAAGGAGCGAGACAAGCACGGAACGTAAGTCGAAGATATTTTCCACTTTCGCATCGGTGCCTGACAGTTGGCGTTTTAGCGTAGGTAGCTGTGTTGCCGAAAGTACTAGGCCCCCTATGAGAAACCCTCCCCCAATGAGGGAGGGAAACAGAGATGGACCATATTGAAGACTTGCCATCGTCGGGTACTGACTAGCGACAGTTAACACAACGGCGCCAAGCAGCATAAAGGCTAGTCCCAAGAGGAGATCTCTCATTGCTTAGCCCCTTATTGACTCAGCCCAACGTTCTTAACAATTTCTCCATACACAGCATCCATTTCGACCATCAGCTCACCAAACTCTTCGGCATTGCGCCACTCAGTACCAAAGCCTTGTTTAGCCATGAAGTCTTGATAGGTATCGCTGTTGTAAGCGGCCTCTAGCGCTTCTTCAAGGGTCGCTACGATTTCCTCATCCATCCCCTTAGGACCGGTGATGCCACGCCATTCACCGACGAGATAATCGCTTCCGATCGCTTCATTAATCGTAGGGACGTCGGGGAAGCTGTTAATACGCTCTGGTGCCATTACGCCAAGGCTTTTGGCACGCCCGGCTTCGATCATCGAGCGACCTTCGGGAACAGAACTCGGCACAATATCGATACCACCGGCAGCGAGTTCCGTCATTGCTGGCGCCGCGCCCTGGCTGGGGATCCAGATAACACGGTTGGCTTCAAGCCCCTGATCCATTAAGAAGCCTGCAAAGGCTAGGTGCCATACGCCACCTTGACCTGTACCTGAGGCTTTAAAGGTGCCCATGGGTTGCTCAGCAATAGCATCTACGAGTTCTTGGACTGAATCGTAAGGCGCATCGGCGGCTACTTGAATGCCGGCGTAATCAAAGTTGATCTGGCCGATTGGGGTGAAATCTTCATAAGTCAGGTCGGTCAGGCCTTGCCAGTGCATCATATTGAGCTCACCGGTAGCCAAACCCAGGGTATAACCATCCGGTTTTGCACTCGCCATGGCACTGTGGCCGACAACACCGCTACCACCGGTACGGTTAACCACATTCACCGTTTGGCCCAATTGTTCTTCTAACGCAGCGGCAATAGTGCGCGCGGTCGCGTCTGTGCCGCCACCTGCGGCCCATGGAACGATGATAGTGATGGGTTTTTCAGGGTAGGCCGCCAGCACAGAGCTGGATGCGGTGAGTAGCAGTAGAGCAGTAATGCGCTTGAGCGATTTAGTTTTGGTGATCATTTTATGAGTATCGGTTTTTGTGTATTTGTCGAGTGGCAAAACAAATCTAGCATTAACGACCATTGTGTTCAATAATCATATTTTGTAGACTTTAGTTCTATTTTGACCCGTCTTGTTTGGCTTTATTAATGCGGGAATGGGCCGGAATGATGCATCGCGATACCTGCTTGTGGTGTTGCCTCGTCAGGCTTGTTCGCAGTGCGAGAGTAAGTTATTACTAAAAACACTAACAATTCCAAAGGTACTGAAATGGCAATAATCAACTATGTTACTCAAATTCAATTTGATTTCGGGGCTGCCTCGCTGCTGCAGTCAGAGTGCGATCGTCTAGGTATTCGGCGCCCTATGGTGGTGACTGATGCGGGAGTGCGGGCCGCGGGTATTGTCGACCAAGTGCTAAAGCATTTAAGTGATCCTAATCCGGCCATTTATGATCAAACGCCTCCCAACCCCAATGAGGCCGCCGTGCGTCAAGCCGTTACGCAATACCGCGAGGGTGGTTTCGATGGCATCATTGCCATTGGTGGCGGCTCCTCCATTGATCTTGCTAAAGGCGTGGCTATTTGCGGTACCCATGAAGGCTCTTTGAAATCCTTTGCGGTGGTTGAAGGAGGCTCAGAGCGAATTACCGCTGCCACGGCACCTGTTATCGCAATTCCAACGACGGCAGGCACCGGGAGTGAAGTAGGCCGCGGGGCGATTCTGATCCTGGAAGATGGGCGTAAAGTTGGCCTGTTATCACCCCACCTGGTACCTAAATCTGCTATTTGCGACCCTGAATTAACGTTGAGTCTGCCCGCTCAAATGACGGCAGCCACGGGGATGGACGCCTTATCCCATTGCCTTGAAACGTTCATGTCGGCGGCCTTTAATCCTCCTGCCGACGGCATCGCGTTGGATGGACTGCGCCGCGGCTGGCTGAATATTGAGAAGGCGACGCGCAACCCCGGTGATCGGGAAGCACGCATGAATATGATGAGTGCCTCAATGCAGGGGGCGATGGCTTTTCAGAAAGGATTAGGCTGCGTACATAGCTTGAGTCATTCGTTAGGCGGTATTAATCCGCGGCTTCACCACGGCACGCTTAACGCCATTTTCCTGCCAGCAGTGATCGAATTTAATTCCAGCTGTGAGTCTGTAAAGCATGAGCAAAAGCTCGAGCGCATTGCCCAGACGATGCAGCTCAGTAGCCCCGCTGATATTGGCCCGGCTATTACAGACATGACTAAGCGCCTCGATTTACCCATGGGGTTAGCGGAATTGGGCGTGTCTGAAGCGTTATTCCCTCGAATCATTAAAGGCGCCTTGGCTGATCACACCCACAAAACGAACCCGCGCATTGCGAGTGAACAGGATTATCAGTGGATGCTTGAGCAATCCCTCTAAATCGATCACTGGCGAAACAGGAGTAGAAAATGGAACTAGGTATTGCAGGTCGTTGGGCACTGGTGTGTGCCGCAAGCAAGGGTCTTGGAAAGGGGTGTGCCGAGGCGTTGGTAATGGAGGGAGTGAATGTGGTTATCAACGCACGCTCCTCCGAGTTACTGGAAAAGACGGCGGTGCATTTACGGCAAATGAACCCTGATGTGACGGTGCTCACTGTGACGGGGGATATTTCACAAGAAACGACACGCCAAGCGGCGTTAGCTGCTTGTCCGCAAATAGATATCTTGGTGAATAATGCCGGTGGCCCTCCACCAGGAGACTTCCGAGATTGGTCACGACAGGACTGGTTAGACGCTGTCGATGTCAATATGGTCACGCCTATTGAGCTCATCAAGGCAACGGTAGACGCCATGGCGGAACGGGGCTTTGGCCGGGTGATTAATATCACCTCAGCAGCCGTTAAAGCACCCATCGATATTTTGGGGCTATCCAATGGTGCCCGCAGCGGGTTGACGGGATTTATAGCCGGGTTGGCGCGTCAGCCTCAGCTTGCCGGGCGAAATGTCACCATCAATAATTTATTGCCCGGCTCATTTGATACTGATCGCTTAAAGAGCACTCATCAAAACGTCGCAAAATCGTCCACCCAGGAATACGAAAGCGTCCGGGATTCCTTTCGCCAAAAAGTCCCTGCGCAGCGCTTCGGCACGGCGGAAGAGTTTGGCGCTTTCTGTGCGTTTCTGTGTAGCGCTCAGGCCGGTTACATGACCGGACAAAATATACTGCTGGATGGTGGCAGTTACCCAGGAACGTATTGAGCAACACGTGTGGTGAATAGCGCAATCCAATAACATCGACGTGGCGAGCTTCTTTAAAGTGTAATCGGCACGTCGATGTTGCGCCTGCTCTTAATTAGTAGCCTTCCAATGTCGACTCGCCGAATGAGGCGGTTTACAGATCTTGCTTATTTCGCAACATGCTGGCGTCGTAAAGCCGAGGCACATACTGGTCGTTGCCCAGTGTGTTTTCAGCTTGCTTCAATACCTCGCGTAAGGCAGGCAGCATCATGCTCTCGAAACCAGATGCCGCGATCTGAAGTGGTCCAATTGGAGCGGACACCCCGATAAGCCTCATAATGGAGGCAGTGGAGGTGTTCATGACCAAGAAGACTCGACGTCGGTTTTCCGATGACTTCAAGGCGGATGCGGTGAGCCTGGTGATCGATCAGGGGTATTCCGTATCCGAGGCCGCCCGGCGCCTTGGCGTGGAGCGCAGCGTACTGGACCGCTGGTGCCGCAAGCACCGTCAGCAGGTCTCCGGCACCCCGGGGCGGCAGGAGGATGATCGCGACGCCGAGATCAAGAAGCTTCGCGCAGAAGTTCGTAAGCTTCAGATTGAAAAGGATATTTTAAAAAAGGCGGCGGCCTTCTTCGCCAAAGAGTCGAGCTGAGATACCAGTTTATCGAGTCGGAGAAGGCCACCTATCCCGTGGCCGTGTTGTGTCGAGTCATGCAGGTCAGCCGGAGCGGTTTCTATGCCTGGCGACGGCGTGGCTCTGATGACCCTCGTCAGGCCCTACTCCGAGAGGTCAGAGAGATTCATCTCCAGAAGCGTGGCAGCTATGGCAGCCGCCGCCTGGCCAGAGAACTGCGCCGCCGCGGCTACGATGTCGGCCGTTACCAGGCTCGCAGCCTGATGCGGAAAGCCGGCGTAGAGGCACGACAGCGGCGACGCTGGCGTCATACGACCGACAGTCAGCACACCCTGCCGGTGGCGCCTAACTTGTTGAACCGCCAATTCATGGTGACGGAACCGAACCGAGCCTGGGTGGCCGACATCACCGCGATCTGGACGCTGGAAGGGTGGCTCTATCTGGCGGCGGTGCTCGACCTCCACGACCGGCAGCTGGTGGGCTGGGCGATGGCGGATCACATGCGCACGGAGTTGGTTCTGGACGCCCTGGAGATGGCCGTAGGGCGGCGGCAGCCCAAGAGCGGGTTGATCCATCATAGCGACCGCGGCAGTCAGTACGCATCGCATGACTACCGAGCCACGCTGGATCGGCACGGGTTCCAGGCCTCGATGAGCCGCAAGGGGAATTGCTGGGACAATGCCGTCATGGAGCGCTTCTTCGGCTCACTGAAAAGCGAGTGGCTGGCTGACCAGCGATATGGGACCCGCCAGGCAGCACGGCGCGATGTCGTCGAATATATCGAGATGGAGTACAACAGCTGCCGGCTCCACTCGACCCTCGGCTACCAGTCACCGAGGGAGATCGAACTGGCAGCTGCGGCTTGAAAATGTGTCCGCTCTCACTTGACCAGAACAATCGTTTCGCTTAAATAACCCATGTCCTTACCGGCATTGCCCAAACTAAAGCGCAAGCGCGTTTCATCTGCTTCAAGCACCCAGGGCATCACAGCGTTAAACATGGCGCTATTGGCGCCACCTTGCGAACAAACTTCATATAACTTGTGTTGATCAACCTCCATATTTGCTGCCATGGCCGCGGCTTCCGCTGCTAAGGCGGCGGCACTAAGCGATAAATAGTTATTGATCAGTTTGAGTTTGTGCGCTGAACCTAGCTCTCCAACATGAAATATATTTTCAGCAAAGGCTTCTATGGCTGGCCAGGCCTGGTCCACTATCTTTTGGCTACCTCCCACCATGACATTGAGGCGTCCTTCGCGTGCCTCCTTTGGCGTTCTTAGCAGGTGGCATCCTGCGGCTTCGATACTCGCGGATAACCGTTGTGTCGATTGAGGTAGCGATGTCGAGCAATCGACGATAATTAAACCAGGATTCGCGCCAGCAAGAAGACCCTCAGTGCCCAGAGTAATGTTTTCCATTTGCTCACTGGTACTGACACAGACAAAAACTAAATCACTTCGTGAGGCAACTTCAGCAGGAGTTCCTGCCTCGTTTGCTCCCAACTGACATAGTGCTTCGATTGGTGCACGATTTCGATGCGCCATGATAGTCAAAGGAAAATTATGCTTAATAAGGTTGGTGGCCATACCCTGGCCCATCAAGCCAAGTCCTATAAAGCCAATATTTAGCATTTTCTTACTCTCTTTTATAAGGTTGTTAGGGTGGCAATAAGAGTAAAAAGAGAAGGGGGTTGTGCATCGCTATGAATTCAGGTTACACCCTCTTAGGCAAGCCAGCATCTCTCTTTGATTTTGTTCGTTCTGCATCGTAACTACTAGTAAAGAGAATACGATGACGGTGTGCCACTATGGTGATGGCAAATTTAACTCGCTAGCACCAAAGGGTAGTGATAAATAGTACTTTCCGTTAAGCTCCTCAGCAATTTTTACCATTGTCTGCGTTGAGGTGTGTGTATGTGTAGCCCTCTAAGGCTGTCTGCAATAGCACTATCAGTACTCATGATAGCGGGTTGTTCAGACCCCAAAATTGACACAAGCTCCATGCCCGCGTCAGTCGTCTCGGTCGAAAAAGTGCGCAACTCGCTGCCTACTTATAAGCGCGACGATTTTGATCAAGGGCTCATTATTATTTCGACGGCATCGACATTTAACAGCATTGATATTCTTAATCCTAACCGTATGAACGCGGCAGAGATCGCTGAGTCAGCCAATGTGCAAATGCATGGATTGACTGGCGATCAGGTTATTCAGCGCGCCGATCAAATACTTCGCGAGCGCCGGTCACGAGAGCGTGAGCAGGCAATTCGCACGTTAACACGATTAGAAGAGAAGCAGGCTAAGGCGAAAAGCGACCAGCAGCAGTTAGCGCGTTTCAGTATTGATAATGCTCGCTATTACATGGGCAAGAGCCCTTATGGGGCTCCTGAGCCAGTGATTGATCTTGAAGTGACGAATAACACTGATAAGGTCGTTTCCGAGCTGTCTTTAAGAGGAATCGTTACCAGTCCTGACCGCTCACAGCCTTGGGTCGATGAGCAATTCTACTACGTTGTACCGGGGGGGATTGAGCCGGGAGAGACGCTGGCCTGGAGTCTTGCGCCTAATCGTTTTGGCCCCTGGGGAGAACCTCAAATACCAAGTAATGCAGAACTGACAGTTAGATTGGAAGGCCTGCGAGGAGCTGATGAGCAGCCATTATGGGACTCCCCAGCGCTAAGCAAAAGCGAAATTACCAAGCTAGAGCGTCTTCGGGCGGAGTATGGCGGTGTGGCGTTATCGAACGTGGAATAAGCGTCGTGTGGAATAAAGTAAGGTTGCCGTACTACAAAACGCCCTAACGTTTGGCTGTTAGGGCGCATGTGTTATAGCGGTTACCCGCTATTTGAAGTTATTTACTCTTTGGCTTCATGATCCGCCAACGCAGCCACTATGGCTTCTTCCCACTGTCCTTCCGTTAGCCCCCAATGTTCCATTTCTGCTTGGTCGGGACTGCCTTCGGCGGCATCGCGTAATTTATCGACGCTACTGCTTTCATAGCAGTGTTTGGCGAAATCCTTTGTTTTTACATCTTGTAACTGATTAATCATCGACATGTGAGTTCCTTTCAGTAGTGATTAGGGCAATAGTGACTGGTGCATTGCCCACGCTAAGTGTAGCTAATCAGGCCACTTATTTCTGGAATGGTTCCTATTGTCTGGGGCTGATCGCGCCTGTAGCACACAGCCGCCACCTAATCGTCAGCTGTGGTGCGGTGTTGCGGTTTATTTAAGTACGTAGCAGGGTGTGTAATGCTGACCATCTAGCTTCATGCGACCTTGTGCCACAAATGAGGTCAATAGTTCATCCAAGCGCTGCATCAGTTCAGGCTCAGCCGTCAGCACAAAGGGACCATGGGCTTCAATGGCGCGAATACCGTCTTCTTTAACATTGCCCGCTACAATCCCGGAGAACGCCCGGCGCAGGTTAGCGGCTAGCTCATGAGTTGGTTGTAAACGGTGAAGCGCTAGCGATCGCATCGCTTCATGGGTCGGTTGAAACGTTGCCTGAAAATCGCGTGCAATGGTTAACCGCCAGTTGTAGTAGAACGCATCCTGGTGTGTGCGCCTAAATTCAGCAATTTCGTCGATGCCATGGCGCATGGTGCGAGCAACCGCCACCGGGTCGCCTGTAATAATCGTGTAGTAGCGACGAATTTCTTCCCCGAGCGTATAGATCAGGAATTCATCGATTTTCTGAAAGTAGGCAGCAGAATCGGCAGGGCCAGTGAAAATTAACGGGAATGGGATATCTTTATTGCTTGGGTGCAGCAAAATACCCAATAAATAGAGGATCTCTTCCGCGGTCCCGACACCGCCTGGAAAGACGACAATGCCATGTCCTAGACGCACAAAAGCTTCCAGTCGTTTCTCAATATCGGGCATGACGACCAATTCATTAACTATCGGATTGGGCGCTTCTGCGGCGATTATGCCCGGTTCTGAAATGCCTAAATAACGGCTTTCTTTACGGCGCTGTTTTGCATGGGCGACATTTGCGCCTTTCATGGGGCCTTTCATAGCGCCTGGCCCACAGCCGGTACAAATATCTAAACCACGCAGACCTAAGTGGTAGCCGACGTCCTTGGTATACTCATACTCTTCACGAGAAATAGAGTGACCGCCCCAGCAGACCACTAGGCTAGGGTCGCGGCCAGGTTTCAACGTGCCCGCTTTGCGCAGAATATGGAAGACCGCATTGGTAGTGCCTTCGCCAGTGCTAAGGTCAAAGCGGTTGTGATGTTGAATTTCGTTATAAACGTAAACGATATCGCGAATGATTGAGGAGAGATGTTCGCGGATGCCGCGGATCATGCGGCCATCCACGAACGCTTCCGCTGGCGCGTTAGTCAGCTTTAAGCGAATGCCGCGATCTTGTTGCAATACTTCAATATCAAAATCTTTATAGGCTTCTAAAATCGCCAGACTGTCGTCACTTGGGTTACCACAATTTAAAACCGCCAGTGCGCAACGCCGAAGTAAATCATGAAGGCCACTTTGAGAGGTTTTATGCAGGCGATTAACTTCATGCTGAGAAAGTACTTCCAGGCTTCCTTCTGGGGAAATGATACTGGAAAGGGTGGCGCGGGGTTGAGCAGTTGCGGTCATTAGTGGGGCTGTCCCTGGTCGTTTGAGTGCTATTGGCAGTTTACCATGCCCAGGCAGCCGGTACAGCGGCGCAACGGCTGCCCGGGCCGCTGTGCTACTATGAACCCTGTTCAAAAGGATGGCTGCTAAAGACAATGGTTCTTTACTATGTTTAACGCTCAATATTTCCGTACGTTTATTACGTTAGTGGAAACAGGCAGTTTTACCCGTACCGCTCATCGCTTGGAAATGACGCAGCCCGGCGTAAGCCAGCATGTTCGCAAGCTAGAAAGCTACTTAAATAAAGAGCTGCTTGAGCGCAAGGGGCGCAGTTTTACGCTAACGGAAACGGGGCGGCGAGCTTATGATTATGCGTTGAAGCTGTTTGCTGAGCATGAACAGTTTCGTCATGGCCTAGATGACGACTCACTCGATAGTGGCGATTGCCGTATTGCATCACCTGGAAGCGTGGGTCTGATGTTTTATCCGTATATTTTGGGCCAGCAGCAAATGCACCCCAATTTAACGGTCAACTATAGTTTCGCTTTTAACCATGAAATTGTGAATGATCTGTTAGATGGCCGCTATGACATTGGCATTGTCACGGAGGCAATGAGTCACCCTGAACTTCATTGCTCTATTTGGCATCAGGAGCCTCTCTGTTTAGTGGTGCCCGCTGATTTTGCCGGTAGTACGCTGTCTGATTTGATGGGGATTGGCTTTCTCAATTATTACGACGGCATTAACCACGCTAATGCGCTATTACGGGCTAATTATCCGGATGAGTTTCGTTCAATGACGCACTTCCGCCATCAGGGCTTTACCAATGAAGTCAGCATGGTGCTGGATGCGGTCGCCAGGGGGCTTGGCTTTACCGTGGTATCGAGATTGGTGTTGGAGACGTCTCCCTGGCAGCGCCAAGTCAAAGCACTCAATCTGCCCAATGTGGTCAATGAAGTGCTTTATCTACTTCGCCGTCGCGACTCGGTACTGCCTAAACGCTACGAAAAGCTGTTAAACGGCTTTCACGCCCAGCGTGTGCAAGAAAAAACGCCCCTGATGCCATCGAACGGTTAAAGCAGCAGGGGCGTTTAAGTGGCGTTTAGTCGCGATACTCGTCAATGCTGGGGCAAGAGCAGATCAACTGACGGTCGCCAAATACGTTATCAACGCGGTTAACGGCAGGCCAGTATTTAGCGGCTTGTACAGCAGCGGTGGGGAAGGCAGCTAACTGGCGGTTATAAGGCCGTTGCCAGTCACTATCCATCAGGTCCGCCTGAGTGTGCGGCGCATTGACCAGTGGATTATTGTCCAACGGCCATTCACCGCTTTCCACCCGGGCAATCTCGTCACGAATGGCGATCATGGCATCGCAGAAGCGGTCAATTTCATACAGCGACTCCGATTCGGTCGGCTCGATCATTAGCGTGCCTGGCACCGGGAATGACATAGTCGGTGCGTGGAAGCCGTAATCCATTAAGCGCTTGGCAATATCCTCTTCGCTAATCCCGGAGGCCGCTTTGAGCGGGCGAATATCGATAATGCATTCGTGGGCGACGGTGCCGTTCTGGCCGCGATAAAGAATAGGGAATGACGCTTCCAAACGCTTGGCAATGTAATTGGCGTTTAGGATGGCAAGCTCGGTGGCTTCACGCAGGCCGCGCGCGCCCATCATTTTAATATAGGCCCACGAAATCGGTAAGATCGAGGCGCTGCCAAAGGCGGCTGCGGATACCGCACCGCTATCGCTATTCACACCGTTGATCGGCGTAACCACGTGGTTAGAAACGTAGGGCGCTAGGTGCGCTTTAACGCCGATGGGGCCCATGCCTGGGCCACCGCCGCCGTGGGGAATACAGAACGTTTTATGCAGATTGAGGTGGGACACATCGCCGCCGAAATCGCCGGGACGCGTCAAGCCCACCTGAGCGTTCATATTGGCACCATCAATATAGACTTGGCCGCCATTGTCATGCACTACTTTGCACGCTTCGCGCACGCTGGTTTCAAACACGCCGTGGGTCGACGGGTAGGTCAGCATAATGGCAGACAGCTGATCGCGGTGCTGCTCGGCTTTCGCGCGTAAATCAGCCATATCAATGTTGCCGTTTTGATCGCATTCAACCACGACCACTTTCATCTGCACCATCGCCGCTGAGGCAGGATTGGTGCCGTGAGCAGAGCTAGGAATCAAGCAGACATCACGATGACCTTCGCCCTGGGCCGCCTGGTAACGGCGAATCGCCACTAAACCTGCATATTCCCCCTGAGCACCGGAGTTAGGCTGCATGGAGAGATGATCATAACCGGTCACTTCGACCAAGAAGGCCGAGAGTTCATCGATCATTTGATGATAGCCAGCGACCTGATCGCGAGGCGCAAACGGGTGAAGATGCGCAAAAGAGGGCCAGGAAACCGGGATCATTTCACTGGTGGCGTTGAGCTTCATGGTGCAGGAGCCGAGCGGAATCATCGCGTGGGCAAGCGATAGATCCTTATTCTCCAGACGTTTCAGGTAGCGCAGCATTTCGGTTTCGCTGCGGTAGCGGCTAAACGTGGGGTGGCTCAAAAAGTCACTTTCACGCTGGCAGGCAGCAGGAATGCCGGAAGCGTTGTTAGCGACCACCTGCTCATCTAGCGCTGCGATAGACAGCCCGTGCTCATCGCCGAGCAGTACGTCGAACAGCGCTGCTACGTCATGAGCGGTGGTGGTTTCATCCAGGCTGATGCCCACATCGCCATTGGCGAAGTAGTGCAGGTTAATGTCATGGGTCATGGCGCGGCCATGAATCTTGCCTGCATCAACGCCTGTCAAGCATAGCGTATCAAACCAGCTGTCATGGGCGAGTGCGACGCCTGCCTGCTTAAGGCCTTCAGCAAGTAGGGTGGTTAAACGATGAACGCGGCCCGCAATTTTGCGCAGACCCTCAGCGCCGTGATAGGTCGCATAAAAACCGGCAATATTGGCCAGCAATGCCTGGGCGGTACAGATATTCGAGGTCGCTTTTTCGCGGCGAATATGCTGTTCGCGAGTTTGCATCGCCATGCGCAGGGCGGTATTGCCGCGGCTATCTTTGGAGACGCCGATAATCCGCCCTGGGATTGAGCGCTTGAGCTTATCTGATGTGGCAAAGAACGCTGCATGAGGCCCACCAAAGCCCATGGGTACGCCAAAACGCTGGGAGTTGCCCACCACGATATCCGCGCCAAACTTGCCAGGCTCTTTCAGCAGCACCAAACTCAAAAGGTCGGTCGCCACGCAGGTCATGATGTTGCGGTCGGCGGCTGCGTTCAAAAGCGGCGCTAAGTCACGAACTTCACCGCTGGCAGACGGGTACTGTACCAGGGCTCCAAACACATCGTGGGCTGCCAGTTCTTCAGCCGGTCCCATAATCAGTTCGAAACCAAAGAACTCCGCACGGGTTTTAACCACGTCCAGCGTTTGTGGGAATACATCGTCGGCGACGAAGAAAGCGTTGGATTTACTTTTCTTATTGCCGCGCTTACACAGCGCCATGGCTTCGGCGGCAGCAGTGGCTTCGTCAAGCAGTGAAGCATTCGCAAGCTCCATGCCGGTTAAATCCATTACCACTTGCTGGAAGTTCAGTAGGCCTTCCAGGCGGCCTTGAGAAATTTCCGGTTGGTAAGGCGTATAAGCCGTGTACCAACCTGGATTTTCCAGCACATTGCGCTGAATGACCGCTGGCATGTGCGTGCCGTAATAGCCTTGGCCAATGTAGCTTTTAGCCACGCGATTTTGCCGCGCCAGCTGAGCTAAGTACTCTAACGCTTCGGATTCACTGCGCGGATCGTCTAGCGACAGTTCGCGCCCCAGGCGGATATCGCTTGGCACGGTCTGCTCGATCAGATCTTCCATGTGCTGCATATTGAGCGCTTTTAACATCGTGGTAACGTCATCACTACTTGGACCATTATGACGTTTGATAAAAGCATCGTGGTCGGCCAGCTCGGCCAGGCGGCGTGTTTCAAGAGACATGAAGAAGATTCCGAACGTTAAGAGAGAGCCGTGCAGGATAATAAGCGAAGCGCCTGCCAGAAAAGGCAGGCGCCTGAGTTTGCTTTATTCGTCAGCGCTGAGTGTTGCCTGGTAGGCATCGGCGTCTAATAGGCCATCAATGGCATCGCTGTCTAGGCGAACTTTCATAATCCAGCCGCCTTCATAAGGCGCGTCATTGACTGTTTCGGGAGCGTCTTCAAGGGCTTCATTCACTTCAATCACTTCGCCCGCAACGGGGGAGTAAAGATCAGAAGCGGCTTTAACCGATTCAATCACACCAAACTCTTGGCCTTTTGTCAGTGCCGCGCCCACTTCCGGCAGTTCCACAAAAACGACATCACCCAGTGCTTGTTGGGCGTGATCGGTAATGCCGACGGTAACGGTGCCATCTTTGTGGTCAAGTACCCACTCGTGGCTTTCAGCGTAACGGAGATTGGCAGGAAGGTTGCTCATGATGTTTTCCTATATGAAACAGTTGTCTGGACCCGGGCATGCTAGCGGTTGTCGCTCACCTTAGCGACTGTCGGCTAGCGGAAAGCGAGCGAATAAAGATGTATGTTAACGTGTTTCCAATCGGAAACAAATTTCTTATCTGCTCCCTTCAAACTAGTAGAGCTAGGTATTTTGATTCCGTTATTCCTTTGTGTTTGGTTATGAAAAAAGTGGCATCCTCTATGCGCAAGCGACATCACCATAGAAGACCACTAGCCACATAGTGTAAAACATGCAGATTCTGGGTTAACAAATGCAACAAACTAACAGGGTGAGGAGAAGCACATGGAAACATTAACTAGCCTCTTGGGGGCAATCAACGGCGTGGTGTGGGGACCCATCATGTTGATCTTGCTCCTGGGTGTAGGTATCTACCTGCAGATTGGCTTGAAACTGATGCCGATTAGAAAGCTCGGTATGGGTTTCAAGCTAATGTGGGCAGGACGTGAGCCAAAGCCAAGCGCTGATAAAGCGGTGAGTAAAGAGGGCGATGAGGGGGAAATATCTCCCTTTGATGCGTTGATGACAGCGCTGTCGGCGACCATCGGTACCGGTAACATTGCCGGTGTCGCCACAGCGATTGCGCTAGGTGGCCCTGGCGCGGTTTTTTGGATGTGGATTACCGCGCTAGTAGGGATGGCAACGAAATTTGCCGAAGCGGTATTGGCTGTCCGTTACCGTGAAACCGATAGCACTGGTTTCCATGTCGGTGGGCCGATGTTTTATATCAAAAACGGTTTGGGCAAAAAATGGCTCTGGCTGGGCGGTGTCTTTGCTTTCTTCGGCGGCGTGGCTGCTTTCGGTATTGGTAATACCGTACAGTCGAACTCAGTGGCAGATGCTATGGATGCCACTTTTGGTGTGCCGCACTGGGTCACGGGCGTGATCATTATGGTGCTGGCAGGGGCGGTCATTCTTGGTGGTATCAAGCGTATCGCTAAGGTGGCGGGTAAGCTGGTCCCCATCATGGGCATTGCCTATGTGGTGGCAGGTCTGCTGGTATTGATCATTAACGCCGGACAGATTGGCGAAGCTTTTGGCTTAATCTTTTACTATGCCTTTAATCCGATGGCGGCGGCCGGTGGTTTTGCCGGTGCAGCGGTCATGGCGGCGATTCGCTTTGGTGTGGCGCGAGGCATCTTCTCTAACGAAGCGGGTTTAGGTAGTGCGCCGATTGCCCACGCAGCGGCAAAAACCAAAAATCCGGTGCGCCAGGGCTTAATCGCGATGCTGGGTACTTTTATCGATACCATTATTGTCTGCACGATTACCGCACTGGTGATTTTGACTTCTAGCGTATGGATCGACGGTGAAGCCGGCGCGTCGCTGACCGCGCTCTCGTTTGACGCCGCGCTGCCAGGGTTCGGTAATCAAATTGTCGCGGTCGCCTTGGCTGTCTTTGCCTTCACCACCATTCTTGGCTGGTCATTTTATGGTGAAAAGTGCTGCCAGTTCCTGTTTGGCACGCGTTCTATCATGATCTATCGCGTGCTGTTCGTGTTGGCGATCCCGCTAGGCGCCATCGCTCAGTTGGGCTTTATCTGGTTAATGGCGGATACCTTCAATGCCATGATGGCCATTCCCAACCTGATTGCCTTGGCACTGCTTTCGCCGGTAGTCTTTAAGCTAACCAAGGACTATTTCGATGGCAAAGATGTACTACCGGGTGAAGAGCTGGAACACGATCAATAAAGCCTTCAGCTTGTTAGGTGAGCTGCAAGTGAATGTTTGATGTATAGATAAATGGAGTCGGGAAGGCACACAGGTGGCTTCCCGTTCTCTTTTGTGAGTGAAGAATTTCTAAGTGAGGAATCCCCCATGTCTGAATTAAAGCAAACGCCGCTGCATGCGCTGCACCTCCAATTGGGTGCCAAAATGGTGCCTTTTGCTGGCTACGAAATGCCTGTGCAGTACCCGCTGGGGGTCAAAAAGGAGCATGAACACACTCGCCAGAAGTGCGGCCTGTTTGACGTCTCACACATGGGGCAGATTAGTGTGTCCGGCAATAATGTCGCTGAAGCGCTGGAAACCTTGATACCCGCTGATTTAGTGGGGCTTGCAAAAGGCGCTCAACGGTATGGGCTATTCACCAGCACTGAAGGTGGCATTATTGATGACCTGATGGTGGTCAATGCAGGCGATCACTTTTATCTCGTAGTGAACGCTGCCTGTAAAGATCAGGATTTAGCGCATTTGCGTTTGAATTTAGCATCAACCCATGAGGTAGAGACATTAGATCGTGGCTTGCTGGCGCTCCAAGGGCCCCAGGCGCGAGATGTGATGCAGCGGTTGTGTCCTGAAGTGTGCGAATTAGTGTTTATGCAGCATGGCCGCTTCACTATTGCGGGGCAGGAAGTGTGGGTGAGCCGCAGTGGCTATACCGGTGAAGATGGCTTTGAAATTTCAGTCGCGGCTGATGCCTGCGAAGCTTTCGCCGAGCGGTTGCTGGCAGAACCTGAAGTAGAGGCTATTGGCTTGGGCGCACGAGATTCATTGCGTCTGGAAGCAGGGTTATGCCTCTACGGGCACGATATGGATATGCAAACGACGCCTGTTGAAGCCGGGCTGATTTGGGCGATTGGTAAACCGCGTCGCCATGGCGGCGAGCGTGCAGGCGGTTTTCCTGGGGCTGACGTTATCCTGCATCAAGTCGATGCCAAAGATCATACCCGCAAGCGCGTTGGTCTGTTGGCCGACGGGCGTGCACCGGTACGTGAGGGGGCGCAGCTGGTAGACGAAGCGGGCAATGAGATTGGGGTGGTGACATCGGGCAGCTTTGGACCGAGCATCGGTAAACCGGTGGCGATGGGTTATGTGACCCGTGAGCTGGAGGCGCCGCAAAGCACTGTGTTTGCGGTAGTGCGCGGTAAGCAGTTACCCATGGTGGTTACCCCTATGCCGTTTGTAAAACCAGGCTACTATCGCGGCTAACAAAACGGCAGGCACTAACCTAAACCCTACGGCCCCTGTTTAAACAGGGGCCGCTTGGTTTTTAACAAGTGCTTTAACCAGTGCTTTACGAAGAGCTTTAGCGCAGCACCTGCCTAGGATCGATGGGTTTACCACCCTGGCGTAGATCAAAGAGAAGATCATAGCGTTGAGTAGCACTGCTTTGGCCGACTTCGCAAAGCGCATCACCCGCGTTCACCTGCTTGCCTACCTTGACCAATATGCGATCACAAAGCGCGTAGACGGTTTGGAGATTATCGGCATGATGCACAATCATTACTTCGCCAAGCTGGCGCATACCATCAGCAAAACGTACTTCACCGGCGGCGACAGATTTTGCTTGGGCGCCCGCTTGTGTTGCCAGCAGCATTGGCTGGAGAGTGCCACGGCTATCTGGGCCAAAGCGGCGAACCACACGATAATCATCCAATGGCCAGGGCCAGCGTCTAGCTGAAGCGGGCAGCACCTGACTGGGTGCACTACTGGGCGCGGCAGCGGGTCGGTTAGGGCTAGGTGAACCACTACTGCTAGCAGCGGTTCGAGGCGCAGAGCCGCCAAGCGGAACGCTAACGACTTGGCCTATTCGTAAGTTAGTGGGCGTGGCGCTAGGGTTGGCGCTCTGAATACGGCCGCTGGTGGTACCAAAATGGCGGGCGACACTCGAAAACGTATCGCCGGGGCGAATTTGGTAACGATAAGGACCGCCGGAGGGCGCGCGCTCTTGCTGAGTGGGGATCAATAACCGTTGGCCTACCTTAAGCCGTCGTGCATTCACGCCTGGGTTAAATCGTTGTAACCGTTCTAGCGGCACATTAGCGCGGGATGCCATCTGCCCGAGTGTGTCACCGCGCTGTACCTGCACCCAATTGCCACTAATCTGCGTAGCACTAGGGGCCGCAGCACGCTGGTATGACGATTGAGGCGCATTGGCACAGCCGACAAGCATTCCGGCTAATAGGCAGGTGCTTAACAAACCAATCAGTCGTGATCGGTTTGGCCGTCCAACAAACCATCTTTTTCCCGCCAGAGTGAATTGATCCATGTGTGGAAACGTTCCTTATGCTGCTTTTCGTCGTGGTTATTAGGTGCGTACATCCACTGAGGAATATCTAGTTGCCGTGCGTATAGCGTAATGGGTGCTTCATTACCGCACAAAAAACCCCAAAAAGTGGGGGATGGGTTGGTATAGCTAATGGTTACGTCCAGAATACCATCTAATTGACTGCCTAGCAGGCTAAGTACCTGGGCAACGCCACCTGCTTTGGGGCGCAACAAGTGATGATAAGGGCTTTGCTGGGCATCGCGCTTAGCGACGCTAAAACGCGTGCCTTCGACGAAATTAAAAATCGCAATCGGGGTATTACGTGCCTGTTGGCACATACGCTCGGTAGACGTGCGGTCTATGGTGGCAAGTTTGGGGTTTTTAGCTATTTGTTCACGGCTAAAGCGGCGCATGAAGGGGAATTCGAGTGCCCAAAAAGCCAAGCCAACGATAGGAATCCAGATTAATTGACGTTTGAGGAAAAAACGCGGCATCGGAATACGGCGGTGTAACGCCATGAATAGCATAAAGATATCAGTCCAGCTGCGGTGGTTGGATATTACCAGCCACCACTGATTGGGGCTCAACTGCTCGGGAACGGTGATTGATACGTCAGGCTTAAGCCAATGCCGCATCCACCACAGATTAAAGCCAATCCAGTTGAGTGCCACGGCATTTAAACCCAGCAGCACCTTCTGTTTCAGTCGCTGCCCGGGAGCAATGAGTTTGAGTAGCGTCAACAGAATTAGAGGTACGCCCCAAAATAGCGTGTTGAGCGTTAGCAGCAGAGCGCTGACAAGCCCCTTGAAAATAGGCATACCACGTTTCCTTACCGTCAGACGAATAGCTTAATACTGAATGCTAAATGATCCTAGCCACGCTGCCCAGCAGAACCCCAGTTCGTCTCATCAACTTAGCAGAGGGTTAGTCGAGAGGGAGCGAAGGCGCTTGAACGGTATTAAGCAGTACAGTGCGAAGCGCATGGGCGGCAACGGAAAGCTCTTGGTGTGTCAAAATACCTACACGGCAAGAGATGGCTGGCGCTGTTAGCGGTATGCACCGGGCGCCCAGCTCATGCATTTGTCGAATACACATAGAAGGCACTGCGCTCACCCCTAACCCGTCAGCAACCATTCTTCCGACGGTGGAGAGCTGGTGGCTTTCAAACGCCACAGGCAGTTCCATGTGTTGTTTCCGCAGCTCCTGTTCCAGTAAGCGGCGCACCATAGAAGGGCGCTGCAGCGTAATAAAATCGTGATTGAGAAGGGTCGACCAAGCGAGCTGTGAGGCTTGATTTAGCGAGGAAGTCGGTGGTACCACCGCGACAAAATGATCTTCAAACAGGGGGGTAAACAGCAGGCTGCCCGCGCCTTCCGGTGAGAAAGCGATTCCCATTTCCACCTGCCGAGAGCGCACCATTTCAGTGACTTCTTCATTGATGACGTCGTGGACTGTGATATTGATCTTGGGATATTGCTGGCGAAACTTAACTAACGCTGCGGGTAACAAGTTACAGGCGAAAGCAGGCATGGCGGCGACGCTTAACCGGCCCAGCTGAAGCGTGAAGCGTTGACGCAACCGTTCTTCGGTATTATCCCATTGGGCCAGCAAGTGTTTGGCCAGCGGTAGCAGTGACTCGCCTTCTGGGGTTAGCCTAACGCTACGGGTGCTCCGGATTAACAATTTGCCCCCCAAAGACTCTTCTAGCCCTTTGATCGCCAAGCTGAGCGCTGGCTGGGATAAATGCAGCCGCTCACAGGCTTGGGTAAAGCTGAGCGTTTGGGCGACCGCGAGGAAGGCGCGCAGCTGTTTGACGGTCATAAAGTGCCTTTTATAAGTTTTACTAATGAATTGATAAGAAAAACAAACTTAACAAATATATCATCTGGCACAACACTGGCACTATCGTAAGGGGCGGTCTATGTATTACTGACAGCTCATATCAATGACCACTCATATTTAATGACAACAACGTGAGGCACAACAATGGCAGGATTCGATAAGCGAGTATCTTCCTACGAAGAAGCGATGGAAGGCATCGAGAGCGGTATGACCGTCATTGCTGGCGGCTTTGGCTTATGCGGTATTCCCGAAAACCTGATCGCTGAAATCAAGCGTCGCGGCGTTAAAGACCTTACCGTGGTTTCAAACAACTGTGGTGTGGATGGTTTTGGCTTGGGGATACTGCTTGAAGATCGTCAAATTAGTAAAATTCTGGCCTCTTACGTAGGTGAAAACGCGTTATTTGAGAAGCAAATGCTGAACGATGAAATTGAGGTGGTATTGACGCCTCAAGGCACGTTGGCAGAAAAAATGCGCGCAGGTGGTGCGGGTATCCCTGCTTTTTACACTGCCACCGGCTACGGCACGCCGATTGGCGAAGGCAAGGAAGTACGTGTCTTCAATGATCGGCACTATATTTTAGAAGAAGCCATTATTGGTGATTTTGCCATTGTGAAAGGCTGGAAAGCGGATCGCTATGGCAATGTGATGTATCGCCATACAGCACAAAATTTTAACCCCATGGCCGCCACCGCGGGGAAAATCACCGTGGTTGAAGTTGAAGAAATTGTGGAGCCGGGTGAGCTTGAGCCTAGCCAGATCCATACGCCAGGCATTTATGTGGATCGGATTATTCAAGGCACGTTTGAAAAGCGCATTGAAAAACGCACGGTACGTAGTTAAATCACCGCTTTTTCAAAGACTTAAATTTCAAATATCTCACTCGCTTCCCATTTAATGATTCAACAAGAGGTAGTCACCATGGCTTTAACACGAGAACAGATGGCCCAGCGTGTCGCTCGCGAACTTCAAGATGGCTTTTACGTCAATTTGGGCATTGGTATTCCCACCCTGGTTGCCAATTACATTCCAGACGGCATTGATGTCATGCTGCAATCCGAAAATGGACTGCTGGGGATGGGCCGTTATCCTACCGAAGAAGAGCTTGATGCAGATATGATCAATGCGGGTAAAGAGACCGTGACGGCGCGCCCAGGCGCGGCGATTTTCTCTTCAGCTGAGTCCTTTGCCATGATTCGTGGTGGGCACGTGGATTTGACCGTGCTGGGCGCCTTTGAGGTTGATCAACAAGGCAATATCGCCTCGTGGATGATCCCCGGCAAGCTTATCAAAGGCATGGGCGGCGCCATGGATCTGGTGGCTGGCGCTGACAATATTATTTGCACCATGACGCATGCCTCTAAACATGGCGAATCCAAACTGCTGGAAAAATGTGAGCTGCCGCTGACGGGGGCTGGTTGTATTAACCGTGTTTTGACCGATCTCGCTTATTTGGAAATCAAAGACGGTGCTTTTATCCTCAAAGAGCGTGCGCCCGGCGTTAGCGTTGAAGAAATTGTCGAAAAAACAGCGGGCAAACTAATCGTGCCAGACCACGTGCCTGAAATGACCTTTGACGCTTAATAAGGCACCCCGTCAGCCTTTAAGCCGAGTAGCATTAAAGATAGTGGGATAGTGAGACACTAACTGAAAAGAGTTAGCGTCTCACGCCATTTCACAGCGTGTGTGATGGGGCAGAAGTACGTCGGCCAGGCGCTCGTGACTATGCTCTACATGTTTTTGGACGAGCGCCAGCCCCCCTAAGCAGAGGCGATGTTCATCGCCATCGGCGAATACGGCTTTCTGCGGTGTCGTTGGGTAAAAGCGATGGTCGAGCAGCGATGACACCGTAAAAACACCGTTCTGCTGCTCTTGCAGGCCCAGCATGCCTACCTCTTGGAGACGTTGATCCAAAACGGCTAACGGTTCGCCAAGCTGACCACAATCAAAGCCCGCGTGGTGCAAGCGGGGTCCCATGACCGCAAGCCATGCGGCTAGCGGATGGGCCTGTTGCAACTGCTGGTAAAGCGCCCAAGAGGGCATTGGCCAGGGTCTGCCGCGGCAAAGTAAATTATGCCCTTTGCAATCCTGAGGATGCGATTGGCGCACAAGCCCTTCAATTGCTTCTCGTGGCGCTTTAGAAAGGGTGCCTATTTGCAATTCGGCAAGCACCAGCCAGCTACTGCCATCGCTGGGGGCTAGTAAATGCACGAGTAGGCCTTTGTCCGCCATGGCGTAGTGGCTAATAGCGCGATAGCCCATGTGGGCTAAATTGCTGCTAAGCGCGGTAGCGGAAAAAGGGCCGTAGTTGAGCGTAACTAAGGTTAAATATTCGGCTGCGGCCGAGAGTGGCCACAGCCTCAATGCCCCAATATCGGGGTGCGTATGTACATAGTCTAGCCACAGCTGCTGAACAAACTCCTGACGCTGCATGGTGAACTCCTTGCCCAAAAGTGGCACACCTCGCGTGGGCCATGAGTAACTGCACAGTATAGGCAAGCAAGGCAGGCAAGGGTTCAACGGGTATTAACGAGCGTTTTAACGGCAGCGCAGTGGCAATCGCCAATTACTATTAAACGGCGAGGAGCTGTTTGTCGCGGACAAACTGATCAAACTCGGTAAAGCCACCGACATGGGTTTGATCAACAAACACTTGCGGTACGGTGTGAATGGGTTTGCCAGCGGTCTTGGCGATATCTTCTTTAGTAACGCCTTCAGAAGGCATATCAACATAGCGGTACCCTTCAATTTTTCCGGCTTTTTCCAAGTGATCCGCAAGGTGTTTAGCGCGTACACAGAAGGGGCAGGACATCCGACCAAAAATAACCACAAACATAGGTGGCGCTCCTTTACGATAAGCAGAATAAGTTACAAAGTGGAACGTAACCGAGTGAAAAGTCTTTGCGGCACGATAATCTGCGCCCATTGTGGCTTAGCAACACTTATTTCGCCAATAGCAGCTCGCTACATTGCCCATTAATGCCTGTTATCACCTGGAAAAAATTCACACGTTTATGTATATGCTGACTGCTGACGAATACGCCTCTCTTGCTGAACTGGCGAAGGTCTATCGAGATGTGCATTTACCTTCCATGAAACAACAGGAGGGATGGAACCCACGCTTAGGGGTTGATGCGCTATGCTTTCAGCATCATGGTGCAGGAAATATGGTGGGTGCGTTCATTACACCCTGTGAGCTTTGGCTAGTCGTAGTGCCTGATCACTCCCGTCTAACGGAATCCTTGGCAGATACGCTGACACTTACCTTGCCTTCAGGTACCTATCAGCTATCCCTTGAGCGCCTGCCCGGTGGCTATGAACTTTATAAGCGTGCAATCTTGCGCAATCTAGAAGAGCTCGAGAACATGCAGGAGGCTGCTAGGTTGGCGCAGCAAATGATGGCGCGTTTAATGCAACCTGCCGATGAGCCTGACGCTTAACCACGTACCGCTATACTGAAAGCACCTTCTGACCACTTTTATGACAAGGAAATGCCTATGACTTCCTCATCCGTTTCAACGCCGCGTGTAGCGCTGGTCACCGGGACCAGCAGTGGTATCGGTGCTGCGGTTGTTAAGCACTTTTGCGAGCTAGGCCATCAAGTGCTTGCTGTCGACTTTAACCCGGCAGGAAAAGCGATTGCTGAACAGGCTGGCGCTGCCTTTTTTGAAGCTGACCTGACCGATCCAGATGCCTGCCGTGCGGCGGTAGCCGATGCGGTTAAGCGTTTTGGCGGGGTTGATATATTGGTCAATAACGCCGGTATCCAGCATGTTGCGTCGATCGAGACGTTTCCCGAGGAAAAATGGCGGCAGATTATGGATCTGATGCTGACCGCTCCCTTTCTGCTCACGCAAGCGGCCTGGCCGCACATGCGCGAAAAAGGCTGGGGGCGCATCGTTAACGTGGCTTCAATACATGCCCAGGTGGCCTCGCCAGGCAAAGCAGCTTACATCAGCGCTAAGCACGGTATGATTGGCCTGACCAAAACCGCAGCGTTGGAAGGTGGCGAGCAAGGGATTACTGCTAACGCTGTTTGCCCTGCCTATGTAAAAACGCCACTGGTGGATAATCAGATCGCCGACCAAGCTAAATTGCACGGTATGGATGAACAGGAAGTAATTGAGAAAGTCATGCTAAAAGAGGCGGCGATCAAACGCCTGATTGAGCCTGAGGAAGTGGCGCAATTAGTCGCCTACCTGGCGTCCGATGCTGCCGGTGCGGTGACCGGATCAAGCTTTAATATTGATCTAGGCTGGACGGCGCATTAAGCGTTCAGGCCCCCGCCATAAACGTTTTAGTAGGGTGGGGGCTTGGACTAGTGAGCAGTTAACCAACAATTCAACGACGCACTGGGCGTTTTTGTAATTTGCGCTGCAGGGTACGGCGGTGCATGCCCAGTGCTCGGGCCGTGGCCGATATATTGCCGTCGTGTTCCTGGAGCACCTTCTGAATATGCTCCCAGGTGATGCGGTTAATCGAAGGTGGATTATCAGCCAACTCAATATCAGGGTCGCCACTTTGGCGCTCAAAGGCCGTGAGCACGTCGTCTGCATCTACCGGCTTGCAGAGATAATTAACTGCACCAAGCTTAATGGCCTCAACAGCAGTTGCAATGCTGGAGTAGCCTGTCAGCACCACAATGCGACACTGGGGCGAAATGGCCAGTAGCTCGGGAAGCAGCTTTAAGCCCGAACTATTTTCCAGTTTTAGATCAAGGGTCGCCATCGTGGGCAAGTACTGGGCGGCCATTGCCAGGGCCTGATCGGCATCATGGGCAACAATGACTTCGTAACCACGCCGCGTTAAAGCGCGATTTAGCACATGACAAAACATTTCATCGTCATCAACAATCAGCAGGCGTTGGTCTCGCGTTTGCATGTTGTCCTCAATCCATAAAAGGCGATGCTTGGGCCGCCGGGTTTAATGCGGTGCCGCGCAGCGGGGCAGTGTAACTTCCGTTAGCGTACCCCCTTCCGGGTGATTATACAGGCTTACCCCGCCTCCAAAGCGATTGATAGTGGCATGGGTTAAAAACAAACCAATACCCATGCCTTTGCTTTTTGTGGAGATAAACGTTTCCCCTAGCTGGTCGGCAATCGACATGGCCACCCCTGGGCCATGGTCGCGTATATCAATGACCACATTTTCATCCTGCCAATCTAAACGAATCGCAATGTGCTCAGGGTTGGCGTCGGCGGCGTTGTTCAAAAGATTCGTTAACGCTTGGTTAAGCGTGGCATCAACCGCAAGCCATGGCCTGCTACGCTTCTCAGCCACCTCGAACTGATGGCTCACATCAGGCCTTAGCACTAGCCAGCGCTGCACAACGCCTGCTAGCCAAACTTCTGCATCAAGTACTTCAGGCTCTGCCATTCGGCGCCTATCCGCATTAGAGACTAAGTTTTGCAGCCGTGATTTGCAGACGTCCACCTGCTGACGCAGTAGGGTAATGTCCTCATGCAGTTCAGACTCAGGTAGCGCGTCGGCCTGCATTTCTTTGAGTAGTACCGCCATGGTAGAGAGCGGCGTTCCCAATTCATGCGCTGTGCCGGCGGCTTGAGTGGCTACCGCCAATACCTGTTCATTACGCAGTGCGGCTTCCCGGGTGCGGGAAAGTGCCTGGTCCCGGCTACGCAATGCGTGGGCCATTTTGTAGATAAAAAAGGTCACCAGCCCAGCTGAGAGGCCAAAGTTAAGCCACATGCCCAATATGTGCAGGCTCAAGGGGCTGTCGCTATTAATATGACCCAATTGCGGGATTGGGTAGTAAGAGAACATTAAAGAGGTATACCCCGCCATAGCGCAGGCTGCAATGATCCAGGCGTGGCGCCAGGGCAGGGTGGCGGCGGCAATAGTAACCGGGACTAAGTAGTAGGTAATAAAAGGGTTGGTGGAGCCCCCGGAAAAGTAAAACAGCAGTGTAAGGCCTGCAATATCGGCCAGTAGGTGCAGTAGATACTCCAGGTGGGTAACGGCCCGTGGGCGACCCAGCCGCCACCAGGTGGCGATATTAAGGATGCCCATGGCTATCACCACGCTTACCACAGCAGTCACTGGTAAATCGAAGGCGAGCAATTCGACACCCACAATAATTGCCAGTAAAAAACCGGTCCAGGTGATACCGCGCACGATAGTGAGCCGCACTAAATTACGGTTGGGCGTAGAGAGCGGAAGTGGTAGAGCCGTTGGCATGATGAACTTACTTAGTCCTGGTTTTTAGGCCATGAATAACAAATTTAATAAACAACGTCATGACGTAGGTGGCCCAGCCAGCAGAGGCCAGGATATTAAATAGCAGCATTTTCGGCGGCAACCAGGCACTGCCTAATAGGGCTTCCAGCATAATGTGGAAGAACATCGCCAACAGCAGTGGCAGGGCTAAAATATGAATCCACATATCGGTACGACGTTTGCGAATATGGTAACGACCCAACAAATAACGCAGCGGACGATGTGCCCAACAGAACACCACGAGAGCACCAATCACTAACAAACTGGCGAGGGTAGGTTCCGTGCTGCCCATATGGACAGACAGCGAAATTGACCAAGCCAAGCTTAGCCATAACACGCCCTCCAGGCTGGCAATGACATCCGCATAACGCCGCACATTCTGCATAAACAATCGGGCCCTTAACGTTAACCGCGAGCTATCAACCCTAGTCGTTAAGACGGGTTCATTAAGAAAAGTGCCGTCATGATACGACACTTGGGCAAATGTGTGGTGCTCGAAGAGTGGATTTATCCAATCGCGCAATTGCGTATACTGTCGCTATCATTTTTCCGACATCACTCCAGTACAGGACTCGCCGTGGACACTGTAACACTGACCCGCCCCGATGATTGGCATCTTCATTTACGCGATGGTGAAGCGCTAAAGGCGGTGGTAGGCCATACCGCCGCACAGATGGGGCGGGCCATCATTATGCCTAATCTAACCCCGCCGATCACCACAACCTCCCAGGCGATTGATTATCGTCAACGTATCCTAGACGCCTTACCCGCGGGCAGTGCTTTTGAGCCCTTAATGGTGCTTTACCTTACCGATACCACGCCCCCCGAAGAGATTGAACGCGCAGCGCGGAGCGGCATCGTCAAAGCGGTCAAGCTTTACCCAGCGGGTGCCACTACAAATTCTGACTCAGGTGTGACCGACTTAGCCCATTGTGATGCCACTATTGCCAAGATGGTTGAAGTAGGCATACCCCTGTTAGTACATGGCGAGGTCACTACCGCTGAGATTGATATTTTTGATCGCGAAGCGGTATTTATTGAAAACGTGATGAAGCCGTTACTGGAGCGCCACCCCACGCTGAAAGTGGTGTTTGAGCATATCACTACTCAGCAGGCCGCAGAGTTTGTCGCGCAAGCGCCGGACAATGTGGCTGCAACGATTACGGCCCATCACTTACTGTTCAATCGCAATAAAATGTTGGTCGGTGGTATTCGCCCTCACTACTACTGCTTGCCGATTCTCAAGCGTGAGCAGCATCGTCAGGCGCTTTTGAAAGCAGCCACCAGCGGTAGCCACAAGTTCTTTTTGGGCACCGATAGCGCGCCTCACTCTCAGGGTGCTAAAGAGTCAAGCTGCGGCTGTGCGGGTGCTTATACCGCCCCCGCCGCCATTGAGCTTTACGCTACTGCTTTCGATGAAATGAATGCCTTGGACAAACTGGAAGCCTTTGCCAGCCTTAACGGGCCGCGCTTTTATGGCCTGACGCCTAACGCTGACACCATGACGCTAGAACGACGCGAATGGCGACTGCCAGAGAGCTACTCCTATGCCCAAGGCGAGGCGATTATTCCGCTATTGGCGGGCGAAACGCTTGGATGGGCCATTAAGAAGGCGTAGCCCTGAGGTACCAGCTAGCCTTGGCTAAGCTGCTTCAGCATTTGATCTACCATGCGCGATGAGTGGTCGGCAGCTACTTCCAAAAACTCATCAAAAGAGAGGTGGTTGTCGCCGCTGCCGGGAATGTCAGAGAGCGCGCGAATCACGACGAAAGGGCACTGATAGAGATAGCATGTCTGAGCAATCGCAGCGCCTTCCATCTCGACCGCCAGCATGGTGGGAAACTGGGCGCGGGTTGCTTCTACGCGCGCGGGATCGGCCATGAAAGCGTCTCCCGTGGCGATCAGTCCTTCGCGTACGTTGACCTCACCTAATGATGCAATGGCGTTACGGGCAATGTCTCGTAGCGCCGTATCGGCCTGATAGGCGGCGGGCATCCCAGGTACTTGGCCCATCTCATAGCCAAATACGACGGCGTCAACATCATGATGGCGTACTTCATCAGAGATGATCACATCGCCAATCTTTAAATCGGTGGCAAATCCACCCGCCGAACCGGTATTAATAATGGCGTCGGGTTGGTGGCGCTCCAATAAAATAGCGGTGCCCACTGCCGCGTTGACTTTGCCAATCCCTGACTGCAAGACAATGACCTCAAGGCCGTAACGCGTGCCAGTATGAAAAACAAAGCCCGCATGCTCATAGCGTTCTGCATTATCTAACTGAGCTACCAAGGTGCTTACTTCCTGCGCCATTGCGCCAATAATACCAATACGTTGCACTGCGCCATGCTCCTGCATAAAAAAGGGGGGTATATGAATCAGGCGTGATCCTGGGGCGTCAAATCGTGCCATTCGGCGGCTTCAAGCGTATTTTCGAGCAGCGTTGCGACGGTCATGGGTCCCACGCCGCCCGGAACCGGGGTGATAAAGCTGGCGCGTTCAGCGGCGGCGGCGAAATCAAGGTCGCCTTTTAGCGTGCCATCTTCCTGGCGATTAATACCTACATCAATCACGACAGCCCCTGGCTTAATCCATTCCCCTTTAACGATGCCTGGCTTGCCGACGGCTACCACCACAATGTCAGCGCGGCTAACGTGGTCTTTAAGGTTCTGGGTAAAACGGTGGCATACGGTAGTGGTACAGCCCGCCAGCATCAGTTCAAGCGCCATAGGGCGGCCGACAATGTTAGAAGCGCCGACCACGGTGGCATCCAGGCCACGTAGCGCGATATCGCTTTGCGCCAGTAAGGTCATGATGCCTTTAGGGGTGCAAGGGCGTAGCGCAGGCATGCGCTGTGCTAAGCGACCAATGTTGTAAGGGTGAAAGCCATCAACATCTTTATCAGGACGAATACGCTCTAAAATAGGGCCGGCATCTAAGTGCTTGGGTAGTGGCAGTTGAACCAGTATGCCGTCTACGGCCGGGTCGCTGTTGAGCTGATCAACCAGCGTTTCTAAGTCATGCTGAGAGGTCGCAGTGGGCAGAGTATGCTGGAAGGAAAGAATGCCTGCCTGTTCACAGGCGCGGTGCTTATTACTGACGTAAACGTGAGAGGCGGGATCATCTCCTACCACAACTACGGCTAGGCCCGGTGCTCGTGCGCCTGCATCTTTACGTGCGGCAACCTTCTCGGCAACCTGTTGGCGAACAGTAGCAGCGATGGCTTTGCCATCGATTAGTTGGGCAGTCATGTAGAGAAATCCCTGTGGACGTGGAAAAGGGCTAGGCGGTGTCTCGAAGCCTTTTGACGTAATGGCTTTTAAGGCAGTACCTAGTGCTGCTAGCGCAGTTGGCTACGCTTTCTAAGGCGGCAATTTTCGCACGCTAGGGCACCCAGGCAAAGCGCCTTCACGAACAATCACTTTAATGGTTGACTTTAAAATTAAAAATAGTAATATATGCCTCGCTTGAGACGGACCAAGCGGTAGCGTCTAGGGTGATGAAAAATCGGGATGTAGCGCAGTCTGGTAGCGCGCCTGCTTTGGGAGCAGGATGTCGGGGGTTCGAATCCCTCCATCCCGACCACACCTAAACGTGAAAGGTAGTAGCTTGCTTTTTCAAGCTTTGGTTGTGGTCTAGTGCTCATCAGTATTCGTTATTTCTGAATGCTTTTTGTGCGCCCATAGCTCAACCGGATAGAGCAACGGCCTTCTAAGCCGTAGGTTGCGGGTTCGATTCCTGCTGGGCGTGCCACCTAATTTCAGTGGTAACAACCCGTCAGAGAATCATATCTTCAAGTGTGTAATACCTGTTTTTACGTAAGATTGTCTATGGTGGGTGTAGCTCAGGGGTAGAGCCCCGGATTGTGACTCCGGTGGTCGTGGGTTCAAATCCCATCATCCACCCCAGTGACAATATTTGCGTTTCCAGTTTTAGGTTGTGGTGGGTGTAGCTCAGTGGTAGAGCCCCGGATTGTGACTCCGGTGGTCGTGGGTTCAAGTCCCATCATCCACCCCATTACCCCGCATACTTCCTTCTTGTTATTTCCTCTTTTTTAGCGTTTACCTCCCAGCGATTATGCCCTTTTTAGGGATTTTTTCGTTTCTGAATTTTATATCGCTACGTTCTTGTTAACACGTTCCTGCTAGCGCGGCATTACTTTAATGCGATTGCCGGCCATGTTGGTAAGCGGTTCAGGCATGCCGAGTAAATATCCTTGTGCATAGTCAATTCCCATCTGATGTAACGTATCCAATGTTGCCTGGGTTTCAACAAACTCAGCAATGGTCTTAACGCCCAGTGCTTTACCGACGGCATGAATCGCCTCAACCATTGCTCTATCAATCGGATCTTGATGCACATTGCGGATAAAATTACCGTCAATTTTTAGATAATCGACGGGTAGCTGCTTCAAGTAGCTGAAAGAGGAAAGCCCGGTGCCAAAATCATCCAATGCAAACCGGCAGCCGTAGCCTTTCAGGGTATGAATCAATGTTTTGACACGTGAGAGCTGTGCGATCGCGGTGCTTTCAGTGATTTCAAAACAGAGTGTGCCGTGAGGCAGATAGGCAGTGGACACCTGAGCAATAAGATCCTGACAAAATTCAGCGTCAGAAAGCGATGCCCCGGATAGATTGATGCCCCATAGGCTATGCGCTGACGGAACAGAGTGGCGGTTTTGATCCCCTAGCCAGGCCAGAGTATTGCGAATTACCCAACGATCAATGCGTCCCATAAAGTGGTAGCGCTCAGCGGCAGGTAAAAAACTTCCTGGGGCGATGAGTTCACCATGCTCTTCGAGCCGAAGTAATATCTCACGGTAGGCGGGGGCGTCAGCACAAATGGCTTTGATCGGTTGAGCAAAAAGGCGAAAAGCATCATTGTCCAGGCCATTTTGCAAGCGCTGAACCCACTGTAGCTCACCGTGCTTTTCCAATAAAAAATGATCATCAGGCTGATAGCAGTGGATACGATTGCGGCCTGCCTCTTTGGCGGCGTAGCACGCCGCATCAGAGGCGTGGAGTGCTTGGCTAAGCTGCATAGGCTGAGCAGCATGGAGTTCTACCAAGCCAATACTGACCCCAATCCCAAACGTATGCTCTTGCCAGGCAAAACGATAATTCTCTATATCGCTGCGTAGTGCCTCGGTAATCACTAGTGCTCTTTCTATCCCGCAATCTGGTAGCAGTAGGGCGAACTCATCGCCACCGAGACGCGCGGCAATATCGCTGCTGCGTACATGGGATTTCAGCTTTAATGATACTTGGCGCAACAGTTCGTCACCCGCAAGATGACCGCAGGTATCATTGACGATTTTGAACTGATCAAGATCCAGGTAGCACATCACGTGCTGGCCATCCTCCCGATTGAGAAGCGCTGTAAGTGCTGTTTCAAAGGCGCGCCGATTCAACAGGTCGGTTAGGTTGTCGTGGCTGACCTGATAGCTCAACTGTTCAGTAAGCTGGCGTGTGAGGCTAACATCTTGAAAAACCACAACAGCGCCCAGGGTAATGCCGCTGCGTGAACGAATGGGTGAGGCGCTGTGCTGGATGGGGGTATGCGTGCCGTCATGGTGGACGAGCATGCAATGTTCGGTTGATTGCACTGGCGTTAGCTGTGTCAGTACTTGCCGGGCTGGATTACTTATGGAGTCGCCGCTGATTTCCTCAAGTAGTTGGTAAACCACATGAATAGGTTTATCCATGGCCTCTTCAAGGGTCCAGCCGGTCAGTCGCTTGGCTTCCGCATTGATAAACGTGACATTGCCGCTGGCATCACAGGTAATTACGCCATCTCCGATGGAGGCTAAAGTGGTGCGAGCAAGATCACGTTCGCGATTTAACTGCTCTTGAAGCTGTCTGCGCTCGGTGATGTCGCGCACCATGCCAGAGCGCTCTGATGCGGAGCCGCTGGCGCCTTCGCTCACCTGTATTTCGAGATAACGCACTCGCTTATCGGCTGTACGTCGTTTGATTTCATGGCGTGCACCGGGTGTCAGCTTGAAGTTCGGTAGCAGCGTGGAAACGGGTTGGCCGATGAGAGTGGCGGCGTCGACATTAAAGAGCATCTCAGCGCCGGGGTTAAGGCTTGTCAGCGAGCCGTCTGCTTGCCAGGTGATTACTCCATCGCGCAGGTTACGCAGCATCACGCGGGTGTGGCCGAGGGCGGTTTCAAGGGCCGCTGTTACCCGATTATAGCTGGCCGCTATTTCGCCCACTTCAGTAAACGGGTCGGCTTCAATTCGCCGGCGAATATCGCCTTGCTGTTCGTGCTGGCGCATATGTTCGAGTAGCTGGTTCAGCTCATTATTGGCGCCATGCTCGGCTAAATTAAGACCCATTTTTTCAGCTTCAGGCGAGACCCTTAAGGGCAGAAAGCGACGAGTGATACGAAATAGCAGCCATGCGCTGCCAAAGCTCCAGATGCCACAAACGACAACACCAAGAAGCTGAATGCCGAATTGAGCGGGTCGGGACAGGCCACTATCCAGCATTGTCATATCCGCCACCCAGGGTAGTGCGAGTGTGCCCCAAATGCCTGATACTAAATGGGCAGGTATGGCGCATACGGCGTCATCAATACGCTTACTCAGCAGCCATTCGCTGGTCAGTACCATTAGCACGCCGCTAACCGCCCCCAAGCCAAATGCTGCTGGGAGCGAGATCACATGCGCACTGGCGGTGACGGCGACTAGACCAGCAATGGCGCCATTAATTGCGTACATCACATCGGCGTAACGACGTGTGCGCATTCCCATGAGCATGCCAGAAAGGATGCCGCCAACGGCTCCAAGCACGGTATTAGCCAATATGCCGGGTATCTGGTCAGTAACAGCCAAGGTGCTACCGCCGTTAAAGCCGAACCAGCCTAATATCATAAACAGCGCGCCAAGCATCGCGAGTGGAAGGTTGCCAGAGGGAAAAGCGGTAGGAGGCTTGTCGTGTGCGAAACGACCACTGCGGGGGCCGATGCAGAGTACTGCTGCCAGCGCTACCCAGCCACCTACACTGTGAACCACTGTGGAGCCGGCAAAATCAACAAACCCTAGAGCCCCTAACCAGCCTGCGGCACCACCTAGTAGCCCGCCCCAAGCCCAGTGGCCGAATACGGGGTAGATGATTAACGCGATCCAGAGCGCCGTCCAGATATATGCCAGAAAGGGCATGCGTTCCGCCACCGCACCCGACACAATAGTCGCGGCGGTCGCGCAGAACATTGCCTGGAAGATGAATACCGTAATCACCCAGCTGCCCGAAGCGTCTAACTGCCAGCCGAATAACGTCGTACCTACAACACCGCCCAACGAATCACCAAACATGATGCCGAATCCGATGAGCCAAAAAACACTGACGGCAATCGCAAAGTCCGCTACGTTTTTCATAGCAACATTAATCGCGTTCTTGGTACGCGTTGTGCCAGCCTCTAAGCATAGAAAACCAGCTTGCATCACAAATACCAGAGCGGCTGCCCAGAGTACCCAGAGCGTATCGATCAGCGAGCTATCCAGATTTAGCGTGGCAGGCATGGTGTTTTCCTTTGTCACTAGTACGAGGGCATCTTTTGGTGCGAGCGCTTCTTTTTGGTGCTTTATGTGTTTTTCGCAGAGGAGGAGAGGCCGTTACGACGTCTTCAATTGCATACCGTTCAGGTTGCCTAATAGAAACTAAGCAATTGTTATGCCGCTAATAGTGTTGTCATCCTTTTTAGCTCGCTATGGAGCATTAATTACTTATTTTTGGCTCTAAAACAGCGTTTTCTACTATATTAATGCAGTTGGTTTGGTGATATTTTTCAAATAGTTTTTACTTACCAATCATGGTGCTGAATCGACAGCGGGGAGTGCATCAACATGGCGCGTCAAACGGTAGTTTTAGGAGCAGGGATGGTAGGTGTCAGCATTGCCTGGCATCTGCGTCAGCGCGGTCATGACGTCACCGTGGTAGACCGCCTCCAGCCTGGTCGAGAAACCTCGTTTGGCAATGCAGGCATTATTCAGCGTGAAGCCGTTAGGCCTTACCCCTTTCCACGGGATGTTAAAACGCTCTTGAGCGTATTGCCTAATCGCCGGGTTGATATTCGCTATCGTCCTGCGGGCATGGTGAATGCCGCTTCTCCACTGTTGCGCTACTGGATGAATTCAGCGCCGAAGGCTTACCAGAAAATCGTGCCGGAATATGCATCTTTGATTCAGCAGTCACTGAAGACTCACGGCCCGATGATTGAGGCTGCCGGAGCGGAACACTTAGTGCGCAGGCAGGGATGGCTTGAGCTTTACCGTACCCCTGAAAAGTTGGCCGCACGGTTAAAAGATGCCGAAGAGGCGCGCCGTCTTTATGGTGTTCAATTTGAGCAACTGGATCGGGCTGCGCTGATGGAGAAAGAGCCTTCCCTTAGCGAACATATTATTGGTGCGATTCACTGGCTCGACCCTTGGACCGTGGCCGACCCCGGTGCGCTGGTCGCGGCTTATGCCCAAGCATTCAGCAATGATGGCGGGCGCATTCTGCAGGCGGATATCACCTCGGTTCAGCAGGTGGGTGGCCGGTGGCAGGTAAGTACTGCCGCTGAAACATTGGAAGCAGACGATGTCGTGGTGGCGCTAGGGCCTTGGGCGGGTAGCTGGCTGAAGGAGCTTGGCTACCATTTCCCTACCTTTGTGAAGCGTGGCTATCACATGCACTACGCCCCACAAGCAGAGGCCAAGCTAAATTACTGGGTCATGGATGCTGAAATTGGCTACCTGCTGGCGCCGATGAATGCGGGTATCCGCTTGACCACCGGGGCAGAGTTAGACCGCCTTGATGCCCCCGCCGACGTTAACCAACTGGGCGCGGCAGAGAAAGTGGCGCGCAGTGTGTTTCCGTTAGGGGAGCGCCGCGATGAAGCCCCTTGGAAAGGTGCGCGGCCGTGCCTGCCCGATATGAAGCCAGTGATTGGCCCAGCGCCACGCCACCCAGGTTTATGGCTCGCCTTTGGGCATGGGCATCAAGGGTTTACTCTTGGTCCTGCAACGGGTCATTTGCTGGCAGATATGATGGAAGGGCAGCCTACCGCAATTGATATGAAGCCGTTTCGCGCTGACAGGTTTTGAACGGGCGCTATATTCGTTAATGATTCGGCGAGTTAAGCCGATAGTTGTAAATGCTGGCATTAGTAATAGTGACGATATCTTTGCGCGTGATCTAATGCTTTGCTAGTTTGTAAGTACATTTGCATACCATTAGGTGAAAATATGGATGTAGGCATCAGCAGTTCAGTCAGTGCCTCGCTTTATATGAATCAGGCGCAAACAGCCGAACAGGCGCAGATGCAGGTGTTCAAAGAAGCCTTGGACACCCAGGCTGAGCAGGTGACGGAAGTTTTAGCCTCTGCCAACACCGGTGCACAACCGGACTTGGCCAAAGAAGGCAGCGTCGGTACTCAGGTGAATACCTACGCATAACGCTTAGGAGCAGCATCTCGTTGCATGCTTCGTTAAAAACGCTGACTTCGTCAGCGTTTTTTTTGGCCTCTCCAATTGCTTAATCACTCATAAAGCCAGCCGCGACAAAAGCGGCCTCCAGGCGTTACAATTGTTTCAATGGACATTGCTCACCGCGTGCTAATCAATCACTGGAAAGCGGCGCGGAGTAAACATTTTCAAAGAGGCACAATGAAAGAGACTCAGTTAGCCCATGAGGCGGGGCTTAGACGCACCTTTGCGATCATTTCGCACCCTGACGCTGGTAAAACCACCATTACTGAAAAGATGCTGCTGTTTGGCAACGCCATCCAGTTGGCCGGTTCGGTCAAGAGCAAGCGTAACGATCGGCACGCAACGTCGGATTGGATGAAAATGGAGCAGGAGCGGGGTATCTCTGTCACTACCTCGGTAATGCAGTTCCCCTATGGCGGGCGCATCGTCAACCTGCTGGATACACCTGGCCACGAAGACTTCTCCGAAGATACCTACCGTACGCTTACAGCGGTAGACTCTGCCTTGATGGTGATCGACGGCGCAAAGGGCGTCGAGGATCGTACTATCAAGTTGATGGAGGTATGTCGTCTGCGTACAACGCCGATTCTGACCTTTATCAATAAAATGGACCGCGATATCCGTGACCCTATTGAAGTCATGGATGAAGTCGAGACCGTCCTAAACATTCAATGTGCGCCGATGACCTGGCCGATAGGCATGGGGCGCCACTTCAAGGGCGTTTATCACCTCTACAATGATGTGATCCATCTCTACACGCAGGGGCAGGGTAGCCGAATCCCTGAAGACAAGCGTATTGAGGGCCTGGATAATCCCGAGGTCGATGCTGTGCTCGGGGAAGAGCAGGCGGAAGAGCTGCGCATGGAAGTGGAGCTGGTGCGCGGTGCATCCCATGAGTTTGATCTGGACGCCTATCGCCGTGGTGAGCTTTCGCCGGTCTATTTCGGTACTGCAATGGGTAACTTCGGCGTGCGCGAAATGCTAGACGGCTTTGTCGAATACGCGCCGCCGCCCCAGGCCCATGAAACCGATACCCGGGTCGTCACTTCTGATGATGATCGCTTCACCGGTTTTGTGTTTAAAATCCAGGCCAACATGGATCCCAATCATCGCGATCGTATCGCCTTTTTGCGGGTCTGCTCAGGCAAGTACGAAAAGAACATGAAGATGCGCCATGTGCGTATTGGTAAAGATGTCAAAATCGCTGACGCTTTGACCTTTATGGCCTCTGACCGTTCGCAGGTCGAAGAAGCGTGGCCTGGCGATATTATCGGCCTGCACAACCACGGTACCATTCAGATCGGCGATACCTTTACCGTTGGTGAAGATATGCGCTTTACCGGTATACCGCACTTTGCGCCAGAGCTCTTTAAGCGCGTGCGGTTAAAAGACCCGCTCAAGATGAAGGCGCTGCAAAAAGGCCTGCAGCAACTTTCTGAAGAGGGTGCTACCCAGGTCTTTATGCCGATGGACAATAACGACCTGATTCTTGGCGCCGTGGGTACCCTGCAGTTCGATGTGGTCGCTCATCGCCTGAAAGAGGAGTATAAGGTCGACTGCTTGTA
The DNA here is from genome assembly GCF_976980765.1 of Halomonas sp. NYA30. NCBI lineage: Bacteria > Pseudomonadati > Pseudomonadota > Gammaproteobacteria > Oceanospirillales > Halomonadaceae > Halomonas > Halomonas sp. NYA30. Next base: position 2,277,750 of record NZ_OZ334477.1, read on the forward strand.
CGAAGGCGTCAATGTGCAGACTGCCCGCTGGGTCTACTGTGAGGATGCTAAAAAACTCGAAGAGTTTAAGCGTAAAGCCAGCGCTAACCTGGCGATTGATGGCGGCGGCTATCTCACTTATATCGCGCCGACTCGGGTTAACCTGCAGATGACCCAGGAGCGCTGGCCGGATATTCGCTTCCAACCCACCCGCGAACATTAAGTATTTGTATGTTAATCGACGCGCACTGCCATCTCGACTTTTCTGAGTTCGATCATGATCGAACTGAGGTGTTTGAGGCTGCCAAGGCGGTTGGTGTGGCGCGCTTTGTGGTGCCGGGTACAACCCGGGCCCGCTGGCAACAGGTGCTGGCGCTTGGCGAGCGGGATGACACCTCGGTTTGTCTGGGGCTTCATCCGCACTTTATGCAACAGCATCAAGAGGCCGACATCGAGGCGCTCGACCAATCGCTGGGCGAGCACCCTGAGGCCGTTGCGTTGGGCGAGTGTGGCATTGATGGCCGCTTTAGCGACACGCTGGACGCGCAGTGGCATTACTTTGATGCTCAATTGAGGCTCGCTAAGCACCACTCCCTGCCGGTAGTGGTGCACTGTGTTCATGCTAACGATAAGGTCGCCAAGCGACTTCGCCAGCTTGCGCTACCTCAAGCTGGGTTAATTCACGCTTTCTCAGGCTCTATTGAGCAGGCGACGAAATTTCTCGATTTAGGTTTCAAGCTGGGATTGGGCGGCGCGGTAACTTATGAGCGTGCCAAACGGTTGCAGCGAACCGTTAAGGCACTGCCCGATGACGCTTTTGTGCTTGAAACCGACAGCCCTGATATGCCGCTAAGCGGCTACCAGGGCAAGCGTAATGAACCGTGCCGGGTAGCGAAGGTATGTGATGTGGTGGCTGCCCTGCGCGGGCAAACGGCGGAACAGGTCGCGACCATAAGCAGCCATAACGCCACGACGTTGTTTGGCTTACCTCACGCTTAGAAGGCGGAAAGGCTAGTTATTAAGGCCAACCGCCAGCTGTTCGGGGTCAACGCGCTCAATCGTATAGGGCAATGGTAGTAAGGTGGCTGGCGCCCCTGCGAGAAATATGGGCGTTGTTTCTTCCATTACCTTGGTACTCATCACTGCAAGCAGCTCGACGCCGCCTTGTTCGTTAAAGGCGCTGACCACGACTTCGCCCACCGCTTTATCATCACCGTTCGTCAGGCTGGCGCCTACCTCGGGTAGCGCTTCTGATAGTGCTTGCGCCTCTACGCTAATATGCATCAGACGCTTTTTAACCTGACCGCGAAAGTGGGCGCGGGCGACGACTTCCTGGCCGGTATAGCAGCCTTTCTTGAAGCTAATCCCGCCTAACGCTTCCCAATTAAGCATTTGCGGTAAAAAGTGATCCTGCTGGGCGTCGGTTAGCCACGCTAAGCCACTGCGAATATCCTCAAGCTGCCATGCGTTACGACCTTCATCGTCGTCCTGAATCAATATTTCATCGCCATCGATATCGTGATCGAAACACAATAGCCATCTCGGGGTCTTACCGGGGTAACGCAACGCGCAGAGCTGATCATTGTTGGTGTGAGTGCCAACCTGTTCAGGAAAATTCTGCTTAGAAAAGTTCAGGCCAAGTTGATCAGCAAGTGATTTCGCATTGTCGCCAGCGCCGATGAACGTAAGGTTAGGCAGTGCCGTCAGTTCGGCCTTATAGAAGGCGGCGAACTTTTTAAGATGGTTGGCTAAACTCTCTAACAGGGTACTGCTGAGTAGCAGCCGAAAATGGTTTTCCCCCATGCGCAGCAACTGAGCATTGGCTAACATGCGGCCCTTAGGTGTGCAAAAACAGGTCAGCGGCGCAAAGTATCCATCGGCTAGGCTGACTTGGGCGCTAGTCTGGCCTTGAAGGAACTTTTCTGCATCGGCGCCTTTCACATCCAGCGCGGCTAAGTGAGTAAGGCGGACGCTGCCAAGAGCGGAAGTGCGTGAGGTAACGGTCGCCATAAAAACTCCTGATCAAAGTGGTGATTTGTCAGCCATTCTAAGCTTGCGGACAAATGAGTGTGCACGTATTACTCTTAAGTGCGGGCAGTCAGCATTAATTGCAAGGCACTATTAGCGTGCTAGACTCTTTCCCTCGTAGGAGTCTTGCATTGGCCAATAGGCAGGGAAATGGTATGGCGCAGCAATCATTAACATTCCAGGGTGTTAAATCGGTCGAGCAGGTTAACAAAATTACCACAGCGCTCATGATGCTGGATGGCGTTGACAGCGCCGAGGTGGGCCGCCATGGGGCTGATGTCGATGGACGTGCAAAGCGTGAAGCGCTGATTAACGCCATTGAAAAACTCAAGCTAGGCATCAAGGTATCCTAATGCACATACCTATTACCGTCATTAGTGAGCGCAACCATGCCTTTAGGCAGCGTGTTGAAGTCGATGGTCTGGAAGATTTGTATGCCGATGTACCGCCAGTGGTTGGTGGCGAGGGCAGTGCCCCTGATCCGCACGACTATTTTGATATCGCCTTGGGCACGTGTAAAGCAATTACCGTGCAAATGTACGCCAAGCGTAAGGGATGGCCACTTGAGGGAGTAACTGTCACTGTGCAGCGCGATGATAGTCAGGAAAGAAAAGGTATTTATAGACTGGGTGTCGCTTTAACTCTGCACGGTATTAACGACCCTGAGCAGCGTGCCAGGCTTGAAGAAATCAGCCATCGTTGCCCCATCCAGCGTTTGATGACCGAGTCCACGGTTGAGATAGAGACACGTCTTGTTTAGTTACCCTTAAAATAGTTTTCCTTTTTTGGAGCATCGATGAGCAAAGCCTTTCGATTACAGTCAAAATTTCAGCCTGCCGGTGACCAGCCCGCCGCCATTAAAGGGCTGATTGGTGGCCTGGAATCAGGGCTTGCCCATCAAACGCTGCTAGGCGTTACCGGCTCGGGCAAAACTTTCACCATGGCCAACATCGTCGAACAGCAGCAGCGCCCGACCATTGTAATGGCGCCTAACAAGACCCTGGCGGCCCAGCTTTACGGTGAGTTCAAGGCGTTTTTCCCGGATAACGCGGTTGAGTACTTCGTTTCTTATTACGACTACTATCAGCCGGAAGCCTATGTGCCTTCGTCAGATACGTTTATCGAGAAAGATGCCTCTATCAATGACCACATCGAGCAGATGCGCCTCTCGGCCACTAAGGCACTGCTGGAGCGCCGGGATGCGCTGATTGTGGTATCGGTGTCAGCCATTTACGGTCTGGGTGACCCGGACCAGTATCTAAAGATGCGCCTCCACTTTACCCGTGGTGAACTGATCGACCAGCGCGCCTTCCTGCGTCGCCTGGCCGAGCTGCAATATACCCGTAATGATATGGATTTTCGGCGCGGTACTTATCGCGTCCGCGGTGACGTGATCGATATCTTCCCCGCTGACTCTGATGAAGAAGCGGTGCGTGTGGAGCTATTCGATAGCGAAATCGATACGATTCGCTTGTTCGACCCGTTGACCGGTGCCGTTAAGGGCGAGGTGCCGCGTATGACCATCTACCCTAAATCGCACTACGTGACGCCGCGGGAAACCATCCTAGGCGCCATTGATGCCATTAAAGAAGAGCTCAAACAGCGTCTTGAGTGGATGCGCAAGCATGAGCGCCTAGTCGAAGCGCAACGACTAGAGCAGCGCACGCTTTATGACATTGAAATGATGCTGGAATTGGGCTATTGCAACGGTATTGAAAACTACTCCCGCTATCTATCAGGGCGTGCGCCCGGCGAGCCACCGCCGACATTTTTTGATTACCTTCCCGATGATGCACTGCTGTTTATTGATGAGTCGCATGTCAGCGTGACCCAAGTGGGCGGCATGTATAAAGGTGACCGTTCGCGCAAAGAGACATTGGTGGAGTACGGTTTTCGGCTGCCTTCAGCGCTTGATAACCGACCCATGAAGTTTGAGGAGTGGGAGGCGATTTCCCCGCAGACTATCTTTGTCTCCGCCACCCCTGGGCGCTATGAGGGCGAACACGCCAGTCAAATCGTTGAGCAAGTGGTACGGCCTACCGGTCTGTTGGACCCTGAAATCGAGGTGCGCCCGGCCAGCACCCAGGTAGATGATTTGCTCTCAGAAATTGGTCTGCGTACCGCCGTAGGTGAGCGGGTACTGGTCACTACGTTAACCAAGCGCATGGCGGAAGACCTGACCGAGTATTTTGACGAGCACGGTATTCGGGTTCGCTATCTGCACTCGGATATCGATACCGTTGAACGTGTTGAGATCATTCGTGATTTACGTTTAGGTAAGTTTGATGTGCTGGTGGGTATCAACCTGTTGCGTGAAGGGTTGGATATTCCCGAAGTGTCGTTGGTGGCCATTTTGGATGCTGATAAAGAGGGCTTCTTACGCGCTGAGCGTTCGCTCATACAAACGATTGGTCGCGCTGCCCGTAACGCCCACGGCAAGGCGATTCTCTACGGCGACCGGATTACTGACTCGATGCGCAAAGCCATCGATGAAACCGAGCGTCGGCGAGCGAAGCAGACTGAGCACAATCTAGAGCATGGCATTACGCCGACGACGATAACGCGCTCGGTGTCCGATATTCTGGAAGCCGCCCAAGCACCGGGCAAAAAGAACAGCCGTCGGCGCGGCAGTGAACGCAAAGTGGCGGAAAGCGCCGCTGAATATGATGTGTCCACCATGAATAAGCATGATCTGCTGGGCGCGATCAGCAAGCTTGAGGATGCCATGTTCGAAGCAGCGCAAAACCTGGAGTTTGAAGAGGCGGCGCGGCTACGCGATCAGCTCCATCAAATGAAAGAAAAACAGCTGGCGCTGGGCTAGCGGTATGCCAGAAGGGCCAGAGATTCGTCGGGCGGCCGATCGTGTTCAGCAGCAGATAGGCGGGCGGGTAATTGACAAAGCTTGGTTCGCCTTTCCCGAGCTTTCCAGCCAAGCAGACTCTTTCACTGGTGTTCAGGTGTCCCGGGTAGAGACGCGTGGCAAAGCAATGCTGATCCGGTTTGCTGATGAGCGGGTGCTTTACTCACATAATCAACTCTATGGAGTTTGGAAGCTGCATAGCGAGGATAAACCTCCCGCCACAAAGCGCACGTTACGCGTTCGTTTGACGGCAGAAGGGCGCTGCGCAAGTCTTTACAGCGCTTCCGATATCTCGCTTTGGCATCGCGATAATCTCGCCGAGCACCCATTTTTGGCCCGTTTAGGACCTGATTTGTTGAGCCAGGATGTAACCCCCGCCGATGTTCTGCAGCGGTTAACTCTCAAGCAGTTTCACCGGCGAAGCTTGGGTGCGCTGTTGCTCGATCAAGGATTAGTGGCAGGGCTTGGCAATTATCTGCGCTCTGAAATCTTATTCTTTACCCAGTTGCCAGCCAGCGCTCGGCCGGTAGATCTCACCACCCATCAACAACAATCGCTTGCGCACGCTATTATCGAAACAACTCGGCAAGCGTATCAAACCGCAGGCGTGACTAATCGAGAGGCCTGGATTGAACAGGCTAAAGCAGCGGGTGAGTCACGTAAGCAGTGGCGTTTTGCGGTATTCGATCGTGCAGGTCTTGAGTGCCACCGCTGTGGTTCGGTGATTGAGCGCCGAATGGTGGGATCGCGAAGGCTCTATTATTGCCCGCATTGCCAAGGCAGTTAATAGCCTCAATGAGTTAATACAGCGCTTTATTGAGTTATTATACCGTTATCTTGTTTACTGCTGACAATGACTAAAGTGCTAATTCCTGAACTCAAGACACTACCGAGGAGTGCTGCCGCCAGCAAGGCAATACGGTATACTGGCCACACGCTAAGACGGCACTTGCGCCGATGCGCAAGAATGCCGCTGACTAGACGATAACCTAGGAGCTGTTAGTCCATGACCGTGATTCGCCAGGACGACGTAATTCAAAGCGTTGCCGATGCTCTCCAGTACATCTCTTACTATCATCCCAAAGATTTTATTGACGCCATGGCGGCCGCCTACGAGCGTGAAGAGAACCCCGCTGCTAAAGACGCTATTGCGCAAATTCTGATTAACTCGCGTATGTGCGCCACCGGGCATCGCCCGATTTGCCAGGACACCGGCATCGTCACCGTGTTTGTTCACGTGGGTATGAACGTTACCTGGGAAGCGGACATGAGCCTTGACGACATGGTCAACGAAGGTGTTCGTCGCGCTTATTTACTGCCCGATAATGTCCTACGTGCCTCGGTGCTAGCGGATCCTGACGGCAAGCGGGCCAACACCAAAGACAACACGCCGGCCATTATTCACCACCAAATTGTGCCTGGCGACACTGTCGATATTCACGTGGCTGCGAAGGGCGGTGGTAGTGAAGCCAAGTCTAAATTTGCCATGCTTAATCCTTCCGACAGCGTCGTCGATTGGGTAATGGAACAGCTGCCGAAGATGGGCGCAGGCTGGTGTCCGCCCGGTATGCTGGGCATTGGCATCGGCGGCACCGCTGAAAAAGCGATGATGATTGCCAAAGAAGCGCTACTGGATCCCATCGATATTCAGGATTTACAGGCCCGCGGGCCCAGTAATCGCGCCGAAGAGATACGCCTAGAACTGTTTGATAAGGTCAACAAAAGCGGCATCGGTGCTCAAGGGTTAGGCGGCTTAACCACCGTGCTGGATATTAAAGTAAAAGACTATCCGACCCATGCCGCCAATAAGCCTGTAGCGATTATTCCCAATTGCGCAGCAACCCGTCATGCCCACTTCACCCTGGATGGTTCAGGCCCTGCGGCGTTAAAAGCACCGAAGCTTGAGGACTGGCCGGAAATCACTCGCGAAGCAGGCGATAACGTCAAGCGTGTCAATCTTGACACCGTAACGCCCGCTGAGGTCAAAACCTGGCAGCCAGGCGATACGCTACTGCTGAACGGCAAGCTGTTAACCGGCCGTGACGCTGCTCATAAGCGTATGGTGGATATGTTAGCCAAAGGTGAGCCGCTACCTGTAGATATGAAAGGGCGCTTCATTTATTACGTGGGCCCGGTTGATCCAATCGGTGATGAGGTAGTGGGCCCCGCAGGCCCAACGACTGCCACGCGAATGGATAAATTTACCCGCACCATGCTAGAAGAAACTGGCCTGTTAGGTATGGTAGGAAAAGCAGAGCGTGGCCAAACCGCCATTGACGCGATTCGTGACAATGAGGCGGTGTACTTAATGGCGGTAGGGGGCTCAGCTTATTTGGTCGCGCAAGCGATTAAAAAATCCCGAGTCGTCGGCTTTGAAGATTTAGGCATGGAAGCGATCTACGAATTTGAGGTCGAAGATATGCCGGTCACGGTTGCTGTTGATAGTCTGGGCACCTCAGTGCATCAGACCGGGCCTGCGAAGTGGAAAGAGATTATCGCTCAGTCGGCGTAACAGAATGATAAGATTGATTAGGCTTTGAACGCTTAGGTTTTTAAGCGCATAAGGGCCTCGCTGACGGCGAGGCCCTTGCTTTTATGAGGACGTGGCTATGACCTCCTGGTTGCTAGGGACCAGCATCTTATTGATACATTTATTGGGTGTCGTTTCGGCCATTATGGCGTTAATGTCCAGTCGCACCTCTCAAGGGGCTGTGGCATGGATCATATCGTTGCTTACGTTTCCCTATGTCGCGCTTCCTGCTTACTGGTTCTTTGGACGACCAAGATTTTATGGCTATGTGTCTGCGCGGGGGCAGCGTGACACTGTGCTACGCCGTGTGCTGGTACGTTACCGTGCCAATGTAGAGCCTTTTGTGGCACCCTCGAGTAATGCGGATATTCAAGCGGTTGAGCAGCTTGCCATGATGCCCTTAACCCATGGTAATCACGCCACGTTATTAATCGACGGCCCCGCGACCTTTGAAAGCCTTTTTGACGGCATTGATCGTGCCGAACAGTATGTATTGATACAGTTTTTTATTGTTCGCAGCGATGCCCTGGGGCAGCGCTTGAAACAGCATTTACAACGCGCTGCCCAGCGTGGCGTGCGTGTCTATTTCCTCTACGATGAGGTAGGAAGTCGTCAATTAAACGATGGTTACCTAAATGATTTAATCAGCGATGGGGTGGCCGTCAGTGCTTTTCGCTCATCAAGGGGCTTCAAACACCGCTTTCAGCTTAACTTCCGGAATCATCGCAAAGTAACAGTCATTGATGGCAAAGAGGGTTGGATAGGGGGCTTTAATATTGGGGTTGAATATTTAGGCGAAGATCCTCGGCATGGCCCCTGGCGTGACACCCACCTAAAGCTTGAAGGACCCAGTGTCTTAGGCCTGCAAGAAGCGTTTTGGGAAGATTGGCACTGGGCTACCGATGAGGTGATTAGCCTGAACTGGATGGCTGAAACGTCTTCTTCAACTGATCATCATGTTGTTATTGTGCCCTCTGGGCCTGCAGATCGTCAGGATACTGCCAGCCTGCTGGTACAACAGGTTATTCATAGCGCAAAACAGCGCCTATGGGTGACCAGTCCTTACTTTGTTCCTGACCAAGGGGTTCAGGATGCACTGCGACTTGCAGCCATGCGCGGGGTAGATGTACGCGTCATGATTCCCGAACGACCAGACCACTTATTGGTTTTCCTGTCAGCCTTCTCATTTCTGCCTGATATGTTAAGAGCAGGCGTAAAAATATACCGTTATCTCCCTGGATTTTTACATCAAAAGGTGATGCTTGTAGATAGCAGTGCAGCCACGGTTGGCACTGTAAATCTGGATAACCGTTCATTTCGGTTAAACTTTGAAATAACTGCTTTTATTCCAAACCAAGACTTTGCTGCCAGCGTGGAAAGTATGCTGAAAAATGACTTTTCACAATGCCGCCGGGTCAGCATTGATGAAATCAACCAGCGCTCAATGTGGATGAAAGTCGTATCACGTGCTGCCTATTTAATGGCGCCCGTCCAATAGACCGCAAAATAGGAAAACAATATGCGTGCACAAAGGGTGAGACAAGGAGTCCCGGGGTGAATCTCGAAACAAAATGGCTAGAAGATTTCGTAGCACTCGCCAGCACACGCAGCTTCTCTGCGTCAGCACGACAGCGCCACGTAACTCAGCCTGCATTTAGTCGTCGCATTCGTGCACTGGAGCAGGCTGTGGATGTCACTCTTGTCGATCGTTCAACTACCCCTGTTGGGCTAACACCGGAAGGGCAGCTGTTTTTGGTTACCGCCCGTAATTTGGTCGAACAGCTAAACGAATCGCTTAGTCATTTGCGCGGCCTTTCGATTGCCAATGAAGCGTTGGATATCGTGGCCGCTCACTCCCTGGCATTAAGCTTTTATCCGCCCTGGATCTCCCGTTTACAACAGGGCTTAGGCGAATTGCCGACACGCCTAGTGGCAATGAACGTAGGTGAGGCGATACATGTGCTACGTGAAGGCAATTGCGATTTAATGCTGGCTTATTACGATCCCTTTGCCACCATGCAGCTCGATGCCGAAGTGTTTCCCTCCTTCTCGATCGGTAAGGTCAATATGCTGCCTGTCTCGCTGCCGGATGCACAGGGAAAAGCCAAATTTTCCCTTCAGCATGACACTTCCATCCCTTACCTTTCCTATACGCAGGGTGCATTTTTGGGGCGCAGTGTGCGTATGCTACTGAAGAATGATCCGCTACGTATGAAGCTGCGTACCGTGTATGAAACGGCCATGGCCGAAGGCCTGAAAGGGATGGTGCTGCAAGGGGTAGGCGTTGCCTGGATACCGGATTTCTGTATTCGTGAGGAATTGAAAAGCGGCCGCTTGGTCAGGGCGGGCGACCCGAGCTGGGACATTCCCTTAGAAATTCGCTTATACCGCTGCTCAATGGTGCATAAGCCCGGCGTGGAGCGTTTATGGCGGCAAATGATGAAATTACCCAGGGATTTCCTGCAAGCATGAACGTCCCAAGCGATTGCCGCCCTAATTCCTGAAATTTCTAGCTGCTTCCAAAATCGGCAGGCAGGCCTAGAAAATTCTGAATAATAAAAAAGTGGTCTTCAAACAGGCTCTCAGGTTCAAGGTCTGCAAGTGCTACCCAGCGCGCATGATCTCCCCCTTTAACAGGCTTTAAGCGAGGCAGCTGTTGGTCTGGGCGCAACGCAAAGTAGAAAGCTTCTGCCAAAGTGCGCCCCCGCCAACTGCGGTGGGGTTCATCAAACAGACGCTGGCCACGCAGTGACCCCTTAAGCACAGGCTCGGGGACTTTTAATCGCAACCGTTCGCGCAGTTCACGCAAACAGGCATCGAGTAAACGCTCATGAGGATTAATAAATCCGCCTGGCAGGGCGTAAAGCCCTTTACCCGGTGCCGCCGTACGCCGTACCAGCAATACATGACCCGACTGCACCACGACAGCATTTACTGTGACAAAAATAGGCGGGTAGGGGGCATGAGCCCACGCCTGACGGTACTGATCCAATAACTGCTGCTCTTCCAGCAGGCGCTTATAGGCGCTGACGTGGCAAAACTTCTTTACACTCTCGACAACGCCGGGGGGCAGGTCGTGGTAAGCCCCCGTACTCAAGTAGTCGTCGGTGGAGCTGGGCGAACGGAACAGGCGCTCTCGAATTTGACTCGCTGAAATCCCTTCTACCGACGGCACGCTGACCGACTCCCATTGAGGGAATAGCGACAGGTAGTAGCTAGACTGCCCGCGGCTGGCTCCAATCAAACCAATGCGTGGTAGGCGGGCATTGGCAGGGGCGGCTAAATCACGCACTTTGCGCTGAACATCGCGCACCCAGACATCATCATTGTAGAGTGCGTCCAGTAGCGGGGTAATCTCTAAGCGTCGATTATCAGCCTCATCAAACCCTGAGCGGAGCATGGTTTGACGTTCGTCAAATCGCCACGGGTTACGCAATGAGCGTGCTTGCCACGCAGACCCCACCAGTACAATCACTTGCCGCGCGCGTTTTAGTGCTTCTCGAATAATCGCCAAGTGGCCAAGGTGAGGCGGTTGAAAGCGACCAATAAACACCAAACAGTCGAAATCGCAGGCGGTTGTAGAGCGCGCAATATCGGTGGCCATCCAAGCTTCCTTTTGGTTTGGTGATATTAGGGGGTCAACGTACCAGAAAACTGCGCTAAACGCTGTGGTTAGGTATGCTAGAAAAAATAGGCTATTGATTACGTTTAAAATTGGCCTTAGTACCAACGACACAGGGAGTGGATATGATAAAACGTGCGGCTAATTTTTGGTGGAAAGTCACCCAAGACGCCACCGCATTATGGCTGGAACGTAATGCGTTTAGCTATGCGGCTTCGCTCGCGTTTTATACGCTTTTCTCACTGGCACCCACGATTATTATTGCAGTCACTGTCATCGGTGTTGTGATGGGAGAAGAGGCCGCTCAGGGACAAATAGTCGCTCAACTACAAGGCACTTTAGGCACGGATGCCGCCGTCGCGATTCAAGAAGCCGTTGCTCAATCCAGAATCGAAGAGTCTGGCCTTTTGCCCACGCTATTAGGTGTCGGCGCGCTTGTGGTAGGCGCCACCACTGTTTTTGCGCAAATGCAGTTTTCACTCAATACGATTTGGGGCGTGACAGCCAAGCCAACCTCTAACAGTGCGTTAAGGTTTATCAAAAGCCGCTTGCTCTCGCTGACTGTAGTGCTGTCTATTGGATTTATACTGCTAGTGTCATTAGTGCTAGGGGTTGTGTTACGTGGCATGCTGCTTGCGGCGGACAATCTATTCCCATTCGCTAGCCTGTTTACTACTACCCTTGAGTCGCTCATCTCTGTCGCCATGGTGACCCTCCTATTTGCGACTATTTTTAAGGTGCTTCCGGACGTGGTGCTGCGCTGGCAAGATGTGTTGATTGGTGCCGTTGTTACCGCCGTACTATTTACGCTCGGCCGCAGCGTGATCGCGATCTATCTGGCTTATACGGCGACAGCGTCTACCTATGGTGCTGCCGGTTCAGTGGTAATGATCTTACTATGGGTCTACTACAGTTCGCTGATACTGTTGTTCGGCGCGGCATTTACACGCTCCTTACTACTACGCCGTGGTCGTCCACTGGTACCGCGTAATAGCGCAGTGCTAATTAAGCATGAGTTTGTGTAATAGTGTGTATGGTACGAGGAGGAAAGGATGACTGACTGCTGTGTACGTGCCTTGGTCACTGGTAAAGTGCAAGGTGTCTGGTATCGCCGTGCTACTCAAGAGAAAGCGCTTCAGCAGAGCCTTACCGGTTACGCTAAAAACCTGCCTGATGGGCGTGTCGAAGTGTTGATGTGTGGCCACTCCGATGCCGTCAAGTTGCTGAGCGAGTGGTTATGGCAAGGCCCCGAGGGCGCGCAAGTCACCCACGTCGAACTTGAAGTCTTGGATAATTGCCACGCCCCTAGCCATTTTGCTACTCACTAGGGCCTGCTTAGACCCTAGCGCTATCACATAATGCTCTAATACTGCTTTTTAAGCATTTTTCCATTCGCGGATATTATTCGCCGTCAGGCTGACAATATTCTGGCGCGCTTCCGGTGTAATCCAGGCGTTGTGGGGCGTTACGATTAAGTTGAGCGGCTCGTGAAGTGCATCGAGCAGTGGATGGCCGTCTCTGGGCGGTTCTGCAGGGAGTACATCAACGCCCAAGCCGCCCAGCTTGCCACTACGCAGCGCCTCTAGTGCAGCGACTTCGTCGATAACTCCGCCGCGGGCGCAGTTGATCAGCAGTAGTGATGGCTTTGCACTGGCCAGACGCTGTCGATTAATCAAATGCTTAGTGGCGTCACTAAGTGGGCAGTGAAGGCTGATCACGTCTGCTTCTGGGAGCAGGTCATCCAGCGCAGGGCGCTTATCATTGGCTTCATTACCCGGCCTGGCGGCGAAGGTCACGCGCATGCCAAACGCCTCCGCTAGGCGTGCCACTTCTGTGCCTAGTTCACCTTGCCCTACCATGACTAAATGTTTATCCGACAATTGCAGTGTCGGGTAGTCCTGCAAACAGAAAAAGGCGCTACGCTGCCATTCGCCTGCCGCGACATCACGCTGATAAAGCGGAAGTCGATTGGCTAATGTCAGCATCAGCATCAAGGTATGCTGGGAAACACTGGCGGTGCCGTAAGCCGCGACGTTTTTAACCTCGATACTCTGCTCTTTTGCCGTTTCAAGATCGATGTTATTAAGCCCCGTAGCGAGCACACATATCAGCTTGAGTTTAGGCAATTGCTGCAACGTTTCAGCGTCTAGTACCACCTTGTTAACAATGGCGATGTCGGCATTCGCTAGGCGTTCAAGTGCCTGCTGGGTGGTGCTTTGCTCAAACACCTCAAGATGTGTGACTGACTCTTTAATAGCGCTTAAGTTGATCCCAGGGCCGAGGCTTTGCGCGTCCAGTGTTACTGCATGAGACATTTTATTCTCTCCATTAACTGCCGAAGGCTGCATAACCTTGCTCGGCAGGGGTCACAAAAGGGTATAATGGCGGCGCTTATCAACCGCAGCCTTGGAATTTATCCTGACTGGCCACATATTGGCAGCTTGGCAGCGTTTGTGTTCGCCACTGTTCTTTTCTTTCAGTACTTGGTCTTATAGGACTGGGTCTGTCAGTACTGAATCTGTCAGGGTTGAGCTTTTTAGGAGCCAATAACATGCCCATCTATGAATATGAGTGCAAGGCCTGTGGCCATCGCCTGGAAAAATTGCAAAAAATTAGTGCCGATCCGTTGAAGGATTGCCCTACATGCCAAAGCGATGGCTTGGAACGGCTGGTCTCGGCCGCGGGTTTCCGCTTGGCCGGCGGCGGTTGGTACGAAACCGATTTCAAAACGGGTAGCAAAAAGAACTTGGTTGCTGACAGTAAAGCTGCATCCACAGAGACCGCTAAATCAAGTGATTCCAGTGCTACTCCCAAGAGCGTTACTCCCAGTGACAAAGGCGCCGCAGCATAACTGCGGCAGTCAGGGTCGGGACGCCCGCGACACATTAATTGCCACGTAACAGAACAGGATTTGACATGCGCAGCCATTATTGCGGCCAGCTAAACGAAACTTTGGTGGATCAAACGGTTACGGTATGCGGGTGGGTTCATCGCCGCCGCGACCACGGTGGGGTAATTTTCCTCGACATGCGCGATCGCGATGGCATCGCTCAGTTCGTGGTCGACCCTGATACCGCCGAGGCGTTCGCCACTGCCGACCGTGCCCGCAGTGAGTATGTCCTGCGTATCACTGGACGTGTTCGGCTGCGCCCTGAAGGTACTCAAAACGCCACCATGCCCACAGGCATGATTGAAATATTGGCGAAAGAGGTCGAAGTACTCAACACTGCGATTACACCGCCTTTCCAACTGGATGAGCATGGCAAGGTAGGCGAAGAGGTGCGCTTAAAGCACCGTTATATCGACCTTCGCCGCCCGGATATGATTGAGAAGCTGCGCTTGCGTTCAAGCATTTCTCACAACGTACGTGCTTATCTTGAAAGCCAGGGCTTCCTGGATATCGAAACGCCGGTACTCACGCGTGCCACGCCTGAAGGGGCCCGCGATTACCTAGTGCCAAGCCGCACTCACGCGGGAAGTTTCTTTGCGCTTCCCCAGTCACCACAGCTCTTTAAGCAGCTGTTGATGGTGGCCGGTTTTGACCGCTATTACCAAATCGCCAAGTGCTTCCGCGATGAAGACCTACGCGCCGACCGTCAGCCTGAGTTCACTCAGATTGATATTGAAGCGTCGTTCGTGGAAGAGAACGACATCATGGGCATTACTGAATCCATGATTCGTCAATTGTTCCAAGATGTGCTTAACGCTGAATTGCCTGAATTCCCGCGTATGACCTGGCAGGAAGCGATGGATCGTTTCGGCTCTGATAAGCCGGATCTACGTATTCCGCTAGAATTGACCAATGTCGACGATCTGATGCAGCAAGTCGATTTCAAAGTTTTCTCTGGCCCGGCCAGCGCGGATGATGGTCGTGTAGCGGCGCTGAAAGTACCCGGTGGCGCTAAGCTGTCGCGTAAAGAGATCGACGAATACACCAAGTTTGTCGGCATCTACGGTGCCAAGGGCTTGGCGTGGATCAAGGTCAACGAGCGCGCTAAAGGGCTTGAGGGTCTGCAGTCGCCGATCGTTAAGTTCATGGAAAATATCGTTGAAGAATTGCTCGATCGGGTAGGCGCTGAAGATGGCGATATCATCTTCTTTGGTGCGGATAAGACCCGTATCGTCAACGAAGCCATTGGCGCGCTGCGCGTCAAGCTGGGCGCTGACCTTGAGCTCTACACTCAGGAATGGGCACCGCTGTGGGTCGTCGACTTCCCAATGTTTGAAGCTGACGACAATGGCCGCCTTAGCCCGCTTCACCACCCCTTTACCGCGCCTTCTTGCAGCCCGGAAGAGCTAAAGGCCGACCCAGCGAGCGCACTTTCGCGCGCTTACGATATGGTGCTCAACGGTACCGAATTGGGCGGCGGCTCTATTCGTATCCACGACCAAACCATGCAGAGCACTGTGTTCGAGATCCTCGGCATTGGTGAAGAAGAAGCTCAAGAAAAATTTGGCTTCTTGCTGGATGCGCTTCAGTACGGCGCGCCGCCTCATGGTGGCTTAGCCTTTGGTTTGGACCGCCTCGTCATGCTGATGGTGGGTGCTAAGACTATTCGTGAAGTCATCGCCTTCCCGAAAACCCAAAGCGCTGCTTGCTTAATGACGAATGCCCCAGGCGAAGTCAGTCCTGAACAGTTAAAAGATTTAAACATCCGTCTACGCCAGAAGGCCAAGCCGGAAGCAGCCACCGAATAACGTGGCTGGTTAAGTGCCTAACACCGACGCCCCGGCGTCGGTGTTTTTGTATAAAGCCCCAACGAGTGTCGACGACATGGATGAGAAAAAGCCTGCTAATCCTGTCCGTATCCTAGGTATTGACCCAGGGTCACGCGTGACAGGGTATGGGGTAATCGACGTGGTCGGTGTGAAGCCCTGCTACGTGGCAAGTGGTTGTATTCGCACGGCGGAAGGGGCGCTAGAACAACGGCTGGCACAGATTTATGCCGGTCTTAGCGAAGTCGTCGGGTTGCATCGGCCCAACCAAGTGGCTATTGAGCGCGTGTTTATGGCCAAAAACCCTGATTCGGCGCTCAAGCTGGGCCAGGCGCGGGGTGCGGCGCTTGTCTGCATGGCCAATCATGGATTGAGCCTTGCCGAATACGCCGCGCGGCAGATTAAACAGGCGGTGACAGGCCAGGGCGGCGCGGACAAAGAGCAAGTCCAGCATATGGTGACCGCTATTTTGCAGCTTTCCGCTACTCCCCAGGCTGATGCGGCGGATGCGCTAGCAATTGCATTAACGCATGCCTTTAGTGGTTCTGTCTTTAGCAGCCATGGCCTACCCGCCGCGTCAACACGGGCCCGTCGTCGCTCTACCGGTCGCTGGCGGCTGTAGCGGTTGCTCTGCGTGTGGCTGAACTACTGGTCACCTGTACAGAGTCGCTTTATAGTAAACGTCTGTTTTCACCCTCTTGTTTTATTATTTCAACACCTGTGCGAGCGACTTTATGATTGGACGTCTAAGTGGCCAGTTACTGGCAAAGCAACCTCCCTGGATTGTGATCGACGTTCATGGTGTAGGCTATGAGCTGGAAACCTCGATGAATACGCTGGTAGCACTGCCTGCCGTCGGTGAAAGCGTTTCATTATTTACTCATCTAACAATTCGTGACGATGCCCATTTGTTATATGGGTTTGGTAGAGAGCATGAACGAGCGCTTTTCCGCGCGCTGATCAAAGTCAATGGGGTGGGGCCCAAGCTGGCGTTAGCGATTTTATCAGGTATGGATGAAGACGCCTTTATGCGCTGTGTGCGTGATGATGACAGCAAGGCGCTGACAACACTTCCGGGGGTGGGCAAGAAAACCGCCGAGCGGCTGATTATCGAAATGCGTGACCGCTTCCCCGCATGGGAAGATGGCAGTAACGCACTACTGCCTCTAGAGGCAACTAATGGCCGAGCATCCGCCCGTGATAGCCTTGCCGATGCAGAAGCCGCCTTAGTAAGCTTGGGGTACAAGCTGACTGAGGCATCGAAAATGCTTGCCGACATTGACCCTAATCAGTCAACCGAGGCACTGATTAAAGCCGCGCTCACCCAACGCATGAGCGGCTAAGCGAGCTCGCATTAGAAAACGTCAATTCGACACTGTCATTTTGTAATCGTTATTAAGAAGAGCACTTATGCTAGAACACGATCGGCTGATCGCCGCTGAGCCCGAACAGGGGGAGGTGCGTATTGATTATGCAATTCGCCCTAAGCGGCTGGATGACTATATTGGCCAGCCGCGTGTCCGCGAGCAGTTGGAAATCTTTATTGGCGCTGCACGGCTGCGTGAAGAGAGCCTGGACCACACGTTGGTATTTGGTCCGCCTGGGTTAGGTAAAACGACACTCGCGCATATTATTGCCACAGAGATGGGGGTCGGAATGAAGTCGACCTCTGGCCCGGTGTTGGAGCGGGCGGGGGATCTCGCTGCCATGCTGACCAATCTTGAGCCTGGCGATGTGCTTTTTATCGATGAAATTCACCGTTTGTCGCCGGTGGTCGAGGAAGTGCTTTACCCCGCCATGGAAGATTTCCAACTGGATATTATGATTGGCGAAGGGCCCGCGGCACGTTCTATTAAGCTGGATCTTCCCCGCTTTACGCTGGTGGGGGCAACCACCCGGGCCGGTTTATTGACCTCTCCGCTTCGTGACCGGTTTGGGATCGTCCAGCGGCTCGAGTTTTATAACCTCGAAGAGCTGACCGAAATTGTTTCTCGCTCAGCGCGATTGTTGGGTGTAGAAACCAGCCAAGAAGGGGCGATTGAAGTTGCCCGCCGCTCGCGTGGAACGCCGCGAATCGCTAACCGGCTGCTACGGCGTGTACGTGATTACGCAGAGATGAAAGGTAACGGCGTTGTGGATGTCGCCATGGCCGATGCCGCACTCAATATGCTCAATGTTGATCACCACGGCCTGGACCATATGGATCGGCGGTTACTGCTGGCCATGATCGATAAATTCGATGGTGGGCCGGTGGGGATTGATTCGCTATCAGCTGCTATCAGTGAAGAGCGCGATACGATCGAGGATGTCATTGAGCCCTATCTGATTCAGCAGGGCTTGATAATGCGCACGCCACGCGGGCGCGTCGTCACTCGTCAGGCGTGGCTGCACTTTGAACGTGTGCCCCACGAGCAGGCGACCGACATGGAAGGGGAGCGCCGTCCGTGAGTGATTTGGCTAACAATCGTTATCGTCTGCCGCTGCGTGTTTATATGGAAGATACTGACGCAGGCGGCATTGTCTACTACGTTAACTACTTGAAGTTTATGGAGCGGGCGCGTAGCGAATGGCTGCGCCAATTGGAGCTAAATCAGCAAACGCTGCTAGACGAAGGCACACAGCTAGTGGTATACCGCTTGGCCTGTCACTATGCTAAACCGGCTTGCCTCGATGACATGCTGGAGATTAGTACTCATGTCACCGACATTGGGCGCTGTCGAATGACATTTGAACAGCAAGTTTGGCGTAATGAGGAACTCCTCTGCTCAGCGACAGTCGAGATAGCCTGCTTGAGCGTCGAGCATATGCGACCTAAAGCATGGCCAGAATCGCTTAATAGTTTGATACAGGCCTCTTAACCAAGAGGTCATTCACTGCGTCGGCAATACCGACCCTAATAGATTGATGAGGGCACCTGTGAACGATAACACCATGTCCATTCCCCACTTAATAATGAATGCCAGCACCGTGGTGCAGCTGGTTATGTTGCTACTGTTGGTGGGGTCGATCCTCTCTTGGGTGGTGATTTTCCAGCGTAGTATTGCAATGCGTCGTGCCAAGCAAGAGTACAACCAGTTTGAGGAGTCTTTTTGGTCGGGTGTCGACTTAAATGAACTCTACCGTGAAATTCCCGCTGATGATCCACGCCATGGTGCCGAGCATATTTTTCAAGCAGGGTTTCGCGAGTTTAACCGCTTAATGCCTAAAACCCGGGATGCAGATACCGTATTGGAAGGCGTGCAACGCAGCATGCGCGTTGCCTGGTCGCGTGAAGAAGATCGTCTAACCCAACATCTGGTGTTTCTGGCGACGGTTGCTTCTGCCAGCCCCTATATCGGTCTTTTCGGTACCGTATGGGGCATCATGGGGTCATTCCAAGCACTGTCACTGACCCAACAAGCGACGCTCGCAACGGTTGCTCCCTGGATTGCGGAAGCATTGATCGCAACGGCTATGGGTCTGTTTGCGGCTATCCCGGCGGTGATTTTTTATAATCGACTGTCCAATACATCTTCTCGCTTACTCGGCAAATATGAAGATTTTGCCGAGGAGTTCCACGCTATCCTGCACCGTAATTTACAAGGTCGTGATGGCAAGCCAAGCGCGGGTTAAGGGAGACAGCCATGCAAGGACCTTTCAATCGCAGTGGTAAAGGCAAACCAATGGCGGAGATCAATGTGGTCCCTTTCATTGACGTCATGCTGGTACTACTCGTTGTGTTTATGATTACGGCGCCCATGTTAACCCAGGGCGTACAAGTTGAATTGCCACAAGTCACCTCTCAACCTATAGAGACGCAGGAAGATAATGACCCCATTGTCATTTCGGTTGATAGCGAGGGTGCGTATTTCATCACGTTGGGGGAAGACTCCAACTCAGTCTCGCTGGACGAGATGGCCGCGCGGGTAACCACGATCTTAGAGCGACGCCCCGGCACGCCAGTAATGGTGCGTGGTGACCGCAATGTGGCCTATGGACAAATTGTTGTCTTGATGAGCACGTTACAAGGCGCTGGTGTGGCTAACGTGGGGCTGCTTTCTGAGCCGCCGCAAGATGGGTAAGGGCAGCGCGCACATGGCAGTAAATTCACCACGTGATCCTCAAGATGTCGGCTATAAGTGGCCGACTGTTCTGGCGATAGCCGTGCACGTTGCGATTGTCGTGTTTAGCTTAATCAGTTTGCCGACCCGCAACGCGGAGCCCGATAGCTCTTCGATTGTTCAGGCGACGCTGGTGAGTACGGAAACGTTTACCGATCAGGCTCAGCAGGCAACGGAACAACAAGCGGCGATGAATGCACCGGCTGAAGCGCCTACTGAGCCCGATGCACCAGAAGAGCCGTCGGCCAGTGAACAGCAAGCCGCTGCCGAACAGCAAGCGGCCGAAGAAGAAGCTGCCCAGCAGGCAGCCGAAGAGGAAGCGCAAGCATTAGAAGCCGCGCGCGAGGCAGCTGAAGCAGAGGCAGCGCGCCGGGCTCAAGAAGTGGCAGAGCAGGCTGAGCAACAAGCCGCTGAAGCTGCCGAACGTGAGGCCGAGGCGGAAGCCGCTGCTGAGCGTCAACGTGAAGTCGAAGAGGCGCGCCGCCAGCAAGAGGCTGCCGAGCAGCAACGCCAGGAAGAGGCCGAAGCTGAACGCCAGCGTGAAGCAGAGGAACAGCAGCGCCGCGAAGCGGAAGAAGCCGAACGTGAGCGTGAGCGTGAAGCGGCAGAACAACAGCGCCAGGAAGAAGCAGAAGCCGAGCGTCAACGTGAAGCAGAAGAAGAGCGTCTTCGTGAAGAGGAGGCGGCTCAACGAGAGCGCGAGGCAGAAGCTCAGCGTCAACGCGAAGCGGAAGAGCAGCAGCGCCGCGAAGCCGAAGCGGAGCGCCAACGCCAAGCCGCAGAAGCAGCAGAGGAGGCCATGCAACGACAGCTGGCGGGTGAGGCAGAAGCCGCGGCCAATGCTCAGCAGGCTGAGCAGGCAGCCAATAGCTTTATCAATATTGTCCGTCGCGCTGTTGAGCAGGCGTGGTTGATTCCTGCCGGTGCAAGTGATTCGATGAGTGCTACCCTACAAGTGAGGCTAGGACCGTCTGGAGAAGTATTGGCAACATCGATCGTGACATCCAGCGGCGATAGTGCTTTTGACCGGTCTGTGATGCAGGCCGTGGAACATGCTGCACCGTTTGGTGAATTGAGAGATTTGCCAGCCGATCAGCAGCGTAATTTACGTCAGTTTAATCTGCGATTTACCCCGGGGGATGTTCGCTGATGCAAAGCTTGAGCAAAGTGTGGTTGTTCTGTGTGCTGCTGCTAGTCAGCAGTGTAGCGAGTGCCAATTTAACCATTGAAATCACGCGAGGTAGCGATCAAGCGCTGCCTATCGGCGTAGTACCGTTCGCAGGTTCAGACGGAATGCCCGAAGATGTTGCGCAGATTGTCCAAGATGACCTTGAGCGTAGTGGCTATTTTGATCCGCTAGAGCGTAGCGCGATGTTTGAACAGCCCAATCAATCTGACGATGTTCAATTCGATACTTGGCGTTCATTAGACGTACGTTACTTAGTCGTAGGTAGCGCAGAACAGACCAACGGCGGTTTTGAAATACAGTTTGAGCTCATGGATATTAGCGGTCAGCGGCGGATGATTGGTGAAACCGTGACGGTGAGAGGCAATGACCTGCGCGGCGCCGCTCACTATATCAGTGACCAAATCTTTGAAGCGATTACTGATATTCGTGGTGCGTTTTCAACTAAAATTGCCTATGTCACCGCACAAGGTATTGGAGACAATATGCAGTTCGGCCTGTACGTTGCCGACGCCGATGGACGTCGCAGTGAACAGGTATTGACCTCTGACGAACCCATTATGTCGCCCGCATGGTCACCGGATGGCACTAAGCTTGCTTATGTCTCGTTTGAAACTGAGCGCCCAGCTATCTACATTCAGGATGTAGCAACGGGCCAGCGGATAAAAGCAACGTCATTTGATGGTATCAATGGCGCGCCAGCCTGGTCACCAGATGGCCGCCGTATCGCGATGTCTCTCTCCAAAGACGGCCAGCCAGAAATTTATATCATGGATGTGGCTAACCGCTCCGTAGAGCGTATTACCAATAACAACAGCATTGACACTGAGCCCGCTTGGGCACCTGATGGTCGTAGCTTGCTGTTTACCTCTGATCGCAGTGGTGGCCCCCAGCTTTACCAGTACTCGATGGGCGGTGGCGAAGCCGAACGCTTGACGTTTACAGGTAATTACAACGCCCGTGGGCGCTTCTCTCCAGACGGCGAACAGATATTCTTGATCCACCGCTCTAGCCGCGGTTATCAAGTGGCAAGACAAGATTTGAGCGGCGACCGCTTAGTAATATTAAGTGAATCAACAAGAGATGAATCTCCTAGTGTTGCGCCGAACGGGACCATGGTAATCTTCGCTACCCAACAGGGTAATAGTGGGGTGCTAAGTGCTGTTTCTGCCGATGGCCGCTCATCCTTTAGACTGCCATCAGCACAAGGCGATGTACGTGACCCAGCTTGGTCACCCTTCTTAAATTGATCAACAACATTGATTAATATCGAAATTTTTAGTTTTCAGGCAAGGAGTCTGATTATGCAACTTAAACCGTTGGCTCGCTCATTAGCAGCAGCGCTATCTATCGTGGTAATCGCTGGCTGTTCCAGCACCGGCGGAACCCAGGACGGTGACTCGTACGGTAGCCAGGATGGCAGTACTACCGGTTCCAGCACCTCTGGTACAGGTACGGGAAGTCAATATGGTTCTTCCTCAGGCTCTGGTTCTAGCTCAGGCCAGCAGGCTGATTCGCGTATTCCAGAAGTACGCACTATCTATTTCGATTACGACCGCGATACGATCAAGAGCGAGTATGAGTCTGTTGTAATGTCGCATGCACGTTACTTGCGTGCCAACCCGAGTGCTCAGGTGGTTCTGCACGGGCATACGGATGAGCGCGGCACTCGTGAATACAACATGGCGCTGGGTGAGCGTCGTGCTAATGCTGTAGAGCGCTTCCTGAACATTCAGGGTGTGTCTCCTTCACAAATGAGCGTTGTTAGCTATGGTGAAGAGCGTCCGGCCGTTAATGGCCAGGACGAGAGCGCCTACTCGCAGAACCGTCGTGTTGTATTTAACTACTGAGCATTTAACGATTGAATGCTTAACCACTGATGAATTCGGCGTGCGGCTTATCGCACGCCGTTTACGTCTACGGAGTCATCATGAATCACAGTCTCAAGCGTTACGTTGAGAGGCTGTGCGGTGCGGGAGCCTTAGCGCTCCCGCTGTCCGTATTGCCTTTAATGGCCGTCGCTCAACAGCCGCTCGTCCAAGATCTTTCCAACTCTGGCTCTTCCAACAGCAGCTTCTATCAGCAGACGCAGCGTCAGGAAGCCTCCAGCGGTAATCTGGTGTTATTTAACCAGGTACAGGAGCATCAGCAGGAAATCCAGCAGCTGCGCGGTCAGATTGAAGAGTTGCGTCATCAGTTAGAGCAGCTACGTCGTCAATCACAGCAGCAGTATCTCGATATTGAAGACCGGCTGATGAGCAGTGGGCCAACGCAGATTGAGCAGTCAACCCCAGCGGTTGAACCCGAAGCTGCCGAGGAAGTGGTTAACGCGCCTTCAACTAGCAATGTGAGTGAAGAGGCGCAAGCCGATTACCAAGCGGCCTTTGCACATGTTCAAGCACGCCGTTTTGAGGAAGCTATCGCGGCGTTTGAAACCTTTGTCAATGACCATCCTGATACCAGTTTAACGGCCAATGGCCACTATTGGCTGGGTGAGCTGTATTCGGCTGAAGGTGAATTGGACGCTGCTGACCAAGCGTTTAGCCGCGTCATTGACGAGTATAGTGGTAGCAGCAAAGTACCTGATGCGATTTATAAGTTAGGCTTAGTAAAAGCGCGTCAAGGCGAAGCGGAACGTAGCCGTGAGCTACTTGAGCGAGTGCGTGACGACTACCCGCAAAGCAGTGCCGCGGGCCTTGCCAGTGACTTTTTACGCCAGTCAGCAAGTTAAAATTTGCTCTTTATCGCTTCTAAGAAAAGTTTCAAGGAATCAGCATGAGCTGCAAGATCGACTATCAACCAGCGCCCAACCTATTGGAAAATCGCATCGTGTTGGTAACCGGCGCAGGAGACGGGATTGGCCGTGCGGCAGCATTAAGCTATGCCCAGCATGGGGCCACCGTGATTCTATTGGGGCGCACCATTGCCAAATTAGAGCGTGTTTACGATGAAATTGAAGCGGCAGGCGGGCCTCAGCCCGCGATTTTTCCGCTCAATTTTGAAGGCGCTACCCTCAAAGATTTTCATGATATGGCCGAAACGCTGGATCAGGAGTTTGGCCGCTTAGATGGTTTGCTGCATAACGCTGGGCTATTAGGTCGCATTACGCCATTTGAGCAATATAACCCTGAGCTATGGCAGCAGGTGATGCAGGTCAATATCAATGGGCCTATCTGGATGACCCAAGCGTTATTACCACTACTGCAACAGTCTGAAGATGCTTCGATAATCTTCACTTCCTCTGGCGTTGGCCGTAAAGGGCGAGCCTACTGGGGGGCTTATTCTGTCTCTAAATTTGCCACTGAAGGCTTTGTCGAGGTATTGGCTGATGAGCTGAATAATCAGTCACATATTCGGGTGAATTCACTTAACCCCGGCGCCACACGCACCCAAATGCGGCGTACGGCGTTTC
Organism: Halomonas sp. NYA30; assembly: GCF_976980765.1. Taxonomy (NCBI): domain Bacteria; kingdom Pseudomonadati; phylum Pseudomonadota; class Gammaproteobacteria; order Oceanospirillales; family Halomonadaceae; genus Halomonas; species Halomonas sp. NYA30. The sequence continues at coordinate 2,302,183 of NZ_OZ334477.1, forward strand.
CTGGTGAAGATCCCTTCACACTGCGTACGCCGGAAGAGATTATGCCGACCTACCTGTGGCTAATGGGGCCAGACAGCGCAGGCACCAGCGGGCAAAAGCTAGATGCCCAACCTCCCCGCACATAACCGTTTGTTTTGAAAACCGCGTCGATGCCCGCCCGCCATCATGCTTGTCTAGAGCTTGAACTCGCCTAGGGCATCGACCAGCGCTGCACACTCTTCAAACCAAATATCAGCGGGCCACTGCTGGTAGTCATCCTCTTCGCTGATATAGCCATAGCCAACCGCGACGGCGGTCATACCGGCGGCGACGGCGGCCTCCATATCCCGTACATGGTCACCGATGTACCAGCAATGTTTAGGGGCAACGCCAAGGCGTCGGGCAGCTTCCCAAAGCGGTTCAGGCGCTGGCTTTTTAACGCTGAGATCATCCGCACATAGCAGTGCGCCAGGCTGTAGCAGCAGAGCTTCTAGTAGCGGCAAGGTATAGCGGCGCGGTTTGTTGGTGACAATCCCCCAAGGCCGCTGATCGCCGTGCCACTCTTGTAGCCACGCATCAAGCGGCGAAAAAACCCGGCTGTGTACCGCTACAGCTTGCTCATAAGCATCAAGTAGAAACTGGCGTGCTTGAGTGTGTCCCTCAGCAGAGGCCTCTAAGCCCAGCGCTAGCGTAACCAGCGCACTGCCGCCATTAGAGACTTGGCGGCGAATTACCTCAAAGGGTAGCGGCGCTAACCCATGGTGAGCACGCAGTGCATTGGTCGCTTCTGCCAAATCGGGGGCCGTATCTACCAACGTTCCGTCCAGGTCGAAAAGTATTGCTTGAGGTGTTTGCATCGACATTTAATCGCTTACCTTGCGGCAGTACATCATGTAATTGACCGAGACATCATGGCTGACCAAGCGGTAGTGGCGGGTAAGCGGGTTGTAGGTTAGTCCCGTCTGTTCACGCACTTCTAAACCGCTGTGGCGAGACCAAGCCGCCATTTCTGAAGGGCGAATAAATTTTGCATAGTTATGCGTGCCTCGTGGCAGCAGTTTAAGCACATACTCGGCGCCTAAAATTGCGAACGCGTATGACTTGGCAGTACGGTTTAACGTAGAGAAAAACACATAACCACCCGGACGCACGAGGGCGCTGCAAGCACGAATGACGGAGGCAGGATCCGGCACGTGCTCCAGCATTTCCATGCAAGTCACCACATCGTAAAAACCAGGCTTCTGAGCGGCCATGGCCTCCACGCTGATATGTTGGTAATCAACTTTTACGCCACGCTCTTCGGCGTGCAACCGGGCCACTGCTAATGGCGCTTCACCGAGATCAATGCCCGTTACCGTCGCACCGCGGTGGGCCATTGACTCGCTTAGAATGCCGCCGCCACAGCCTACATCAAGCACTTTTTTACCCGCCAGCCCCGCACGCGCATCAATAAAGTCAAGACGTAAGGGGTTAATATCATGAAGGGGTTTGAATTCACCCTGCGGATCCCACCAGCGGCTAGCAAGAGCCTCAAATTTGGCGACTTCTGCTGTATCGACATTGTCTTGATAGTGATGAGCAATGCTATCCTGTGGTGTCGCTTGCATAGTGTGACTCCCATAACTTTTGAACATTTAGCAAAATATTGACGTGTAGCCACTTGTTCGCCGTTGCGAGGTGGTATCCATCCACGCCTTCAGTATTATGGACATTCTAACCACTCCTGTGTCGGAACGCATGAAAAGGACCTCTTCTATGATTCGTAAAGCCGTACTTCCTGTTGCCGGGTTTGGTACCCGCTGCTTGCCAGCGTCTAAGGCTATTCCCAAGGAGATGATTACGATTGTCGATAGGCCGGTGATCCAGTATGTCGTTGAAGAGGCAATTGCCGCTGGTATCCGTGAGATTGTGCTGGTCACTAGTAGCAATAAAAGCGCTATCGAAAATCACTTCGATACCCATGCTGAGCTGGAAGCTAGCTTGGAAAAAAAGGGAAAACATGAGCTTCTGACAATGTTGCGCAATATAGTGCCTGACGACGTCAGCATTATTAGCATTCGTCAGGGCGTGCCGTTAGGGCTAGGCCATGCAGTGCTCTGTGCCCGTCCCATCCTTGGCGACGATGAACCTTTTGCGGTGCTATTGCCCGATGTGTTGGTCGATAACAGTGCCAACTCAGCAACGGACTTGGCCGGTATGTTAGCGGCCTATGATCAACAGCAAACGGCGCAATTAATGGTGGAAGAAGTCGCCTGGGAGCAGGTAGAAAAATATGGCATCGTGGCGCCAGCAGGGGATGTGCCCGCAGCGAACGCGTCAGCCGATTTAGCCGGCATGGTGGAAAAACCCAAGCGTGATGCTGCACCCTCGAATTTAGCGGTCATAGGCCGTTATGCGCTACCAGGCCATATTTTCTCCATATTAGAAAAAACACCGCCCGGTGCCGGTGGTGAAATTCAGTTGACCGATGCACTGGAAACACTACGAGAACAGTCCGGCGTCCAGGCATATCGTATGCAAGGGATTACCTACGACTGTGGACAGCCCTTAGGTTACCTTGAAGCCACACTCGCCTACGCACGCCGTCATCCTGAGTTTGGAGAAGCTTTCCAAGCCCTGCTGTCACGATACCACCAGGGAGAGTAACGCATGCGGGTGTTACTTTACGGCAGCGAATTAAGCGCAGCGACGGCAGCCGCTGCGCTGGCTTGGGTGGGGCATCAGGTTCAGTGGTTACCCCACGCTGATGCGCCTTGGTCAGTGCTTTCTGAGGTGGACTGGTTACGCAGTGAACCTCATTTAATGACACATCTTGAGCAGGGCTTAGCTGAGGGTACTCTGCAGCTCATTGAGCAAATAGATGATGCCGCCATTCCAGAGGTGATTTGGATGGCGTTATCACCCTCACAGCGCAGTTCGGCCAGCGCACTACTTGAGAACCCGTTATTCGCGGATCAGCACGATATTGTGCTGGTTAATAACTCGACGTTTCCAGTAGGTGAGACCGAGCGCCTGCATACGTTAATGGGTGCTCAGCACTACAGTGTGGCACTGCCCGATACGTTAGAAGAAGGCCGTGCATGGGACTCTTTCACACGCCCAACCCGACGCTTGCTAGGCTGCGATGATGCGACGGGAGAGCAAGTCACCAGAGAGCTGTTACGCGCCTTTAATCGGCGTAGCGAAGTGTTTCAGTGTATGCCTCGCCGCGCTGCGGAGTTAACCAAGCTGGCCATTAACGGCATGTTGGCCACGCGTATCAGTTATATGAATGAAATCGCCGGTTTGGCTGATACTCTAGGCGTGGATGTAGAACATGTCCGCCAGGGGATGGGAGCCGATTCGCGTATCGGGTTTGAGTACCTGTACCCTGGGTGCGGTTTTGGAGGCCCTAATTTCTCCCGCGATTTGATTCGCTTGGCCGATGTGCAGCTGCAGAGTGGCCGATATTCAGCGCTGCTTGAGCAGGTAATGGATATTAACGAACAGAAAAAAGAAACGCTGTTCCGCAAGCTGTGGTCCCATTTTTCCGGCGAAATGGCCGGAAAAACCGTGGCGATTTGGGGAGCTGCGTTCAAGCCCGGCACTGCACGCATCGACCACGCGCCCGTATTAACACTGCTTGAAGCACTTTGGGCGCAGGGAGTTAAGGTTCAGCTACACGACCCAGCCGCCGTACCAGCTCTCCATGCCCTGGTAGGCGAGCGCGAGGATTTGCGCACCTTTACCCATGACCCCTACCAAGCCTGTGCGGGCGCCGATGTACTAATGTTGGTGACAGAATGGAAAACCTATTGGAACCCAGACTGGCATCGGCTGGGCTCGTTATTAAACGCTAAGCTCGTGTTAGATGGACGCAATATTTACGATCCTGAATTTGTTGCCAGCTGTGGATTAATGTACCGCGGGATAGGCCGTCGTGCCGACCCAAAGACTCTCTGAGGAACTGTTATGCCAGACGCCACTGCATCCTCTCGTATCGTACCCGATGTGGATCAAAGCTTGACGGCGCAGCATTTGCGCCACCGAAAGGGGCCTACTTTGTGGCCGCTATGGCTATGCCTGTTATTAATCATTGCCCTATTGGGTGCGGCGGCGGCTGGACTTTGGTACGAACGTGAACGACTGTTAAATGAGTTACATCGGGTAAGTGGCGAAGTGTCCAATGTTCATGCTCGCTTGGATTCGGATGACACTGATGTACAAGATGCGATAACCTTTGTACAAGCTCAGATGTCGACGCTCTTTCAAGAGCAAGAGCAGCTGTCCATTGCACTGACCGATACTCGCGAAGAGTTGTACAGTCTGCTAACAATGAATGAGGACATGGCCTCTAGTGATTCGATCAATTCGTTGCTGCAGCAGTTGAACCAGCTTAATGAGCAAGCTGAGTTGCGCGACAGTCAGTTGTTGGCGATGCGGGAATCATTGAATGCCCTGGAACAGGCTGGTACCTCAGGACGGCAAAACTTGATTGAGGAAGTGTCCCACCTTGAGCAACTGACCGATCAACGCCTGTCCGTACTGGACAGTCAGATCAGTAACATTAGTAGTGATTGGGAAGAGCAGTTATCAGCGCAAAGAAGCGCCATTGAGTCGCGCTTTGATGAGCTGGAGGCTTCTATTGCTGAGGTTGAAGCGTCACCGGATCAAGATGCTATGACGGCATTAGAGCAGGAATGGTCGGAACGTTTGAATGCACTAGAGAGTGATGTTCGACAAGTCCGTCAGGCACAGCTTGCCTTTAGTGCCCAGTTAGAAATGCTACGTTAAAAAGGTAGCCAAGATAGTAAGATAGTCAGGATAGTGTATAGCGTTGATGCATTCTAGTACCGAAGAATATTCTACAAGTCGTTGAAATGACTAGGTGTTGAAATGACTAGATAATGAAGCCGCTGATTTAGGTTAGGATAAAAATGTATGGGAAGACAACGGCGATGGACTTCAGCCACCGGTCGCACAGTGTTGGTAGTGCTACCACTGTTATACGCAACACACGGGGCATGGGCGTTAGAGGCGAGCATCACGGGTGTTTCCGATGAAGTCGAAAGTAATATTCAAGCCTATCTACAGAACGTAGAGGCTGAGCAATACACCGAAGCACGTTTAGAAGGTGAGGTTCGTCAACGTACTGAAGAAGCCATGCGTGTGTATGGGTATTATGAGCCTGATATAACCTTTGAGCACACCGGCGATGAGCGCGTCTCGCTTGAGGTTGAGCCAGGACCTCAAATTGAAATTGAAATTTTATCAATTAATGTCAAAGGCGACGCCAGTAACGACCCACCATTTCAACAAGCAGTAGAAGACTTCCCGCTGGAAGAGGGTGACGCACTGCGCCATGCCCCATGGGAGCGGCTGCGTGGTCAGTTTTCTGGTTTGGCTATCGAGCGGGGTTACTTTGACTGGGGCTTTACGGATCGACGTATGGAAGTCCGCCCGTATTTACAAAGTGCGCGCCTCTATATGGATTTTGACAGCGGCCCCCGCTATCAGTTTGGAGAGACTTCAATAACAGGTAGCCACATAGAGATCGACCGATTACTCCGTATACAGCCGTTTGAAAGAGGCGACCCCTATCTAGCGCAAACGCTAGCTGACTATAACCAATCGCTTGCAGAAACCGGCTGGTTTAGCTCAGTGTCAGTGCGGCCGCGACTTGAAACAGCGCAAGAGCTGTCGATTTCTCCGCCTGGTGGCGGAGACGCCTGGTGGAGCGAGGCGACTGCTTCCCAACCAGAGCGCCCACGAGTCACCGGCGCGGCTTTAACCAGTGCGCTAAGCATCAATAAGCCCAGTGATACGCAGTTACCTATTGATGTGAGTGTGGAGCCTGCTGATCGCCACCAGTTTGAAGTCGGCATTGGCTACGCTACCGATGTGGGGCCCCGTCTGCGTTTTGGTTGGGAACAACCATGGATCAATCGTTATGGTCATAGTCTTGACCACGACCTCTATTTATCCTCCCCGGAGCAGCGGTTTACCGGGGTATATAACGTTCCGCTAGAAGACCCGCTGCGTGATAGCTACCGGCTGCAATACGGTATCCGTAATATTGATGATAGTGATACCCAATCATTAGAAGGCACCGTTGAAGTGGCTCGGCGCTGGGAGTTTGATAACGATTGGGTTCAAACTCTGTACTTCCGTACCACTTATGAAGACTTCGAGCAGGGGGGCGAAGCCGATCAAGTATGGCTGTTTTATCCTGGTATTCAGTGGTCGCGAACTCGAACACGTCCTCAGCGCTTTCCATTATGGGGCGACCGTCAGCAGCTCTCTTTAGAGTACTCGGATAAGGTTTGGGGGTCGGATGCACAGTTCACACGCGTTACGGCCGATACGGAATGGATTCGCACTATCGGCAATGATAACCGCTTCCTGGCGCGAGTTAGCTTAGGCGCCATCGAAACCGATGACTTTGCCAAAATCCCACCTTCTTTACGCTTTTTTGCCGGTGGCGACCGCAGTGTGCGCGGCTACTCCTATGAAAGCCTTTCGCCACGCAATGAAGAAGGACGGCTACGGGGCGGCCAACAATTGCTGACCTCAACCCTTGAGTACCAACGGCGTGTCACGCGGGATTGGTGGGCAGCCACCTTCGTGGACAATGGCGATGCGTTTGATAACTGGGGACCTAACGATTTGAAAACAGGCGCCGGCGCCGGGGTGCGCTGGGTTTCACCGGTCGGGCCAATTCGCTTTGATATCGCACATCCTTTTGACCATGAAGACGATTGGCGTTTGCACTTTTCCATCGGACCGGAATTCTAGGAGAGAGATTTGCCTCAGGTTGAAACAGCGACATCTGATAAGCGCCAGCGACTATCACCCAAATACCGTACCTGGCTTCTGTTGTGGAGCCTTTTACGCCTGATTATCGTATTGCCAATTTGGCTGTTTGGGATTGCGGCGCTGCTTGTTGGGGTAGCGTTATCGCCCTGGGGCACTGGTGTATTGCTCTCGCAGGGGGAGCAGCGGGACTTATTCACCTATGCACACCATGAAGGTGGGCTGCTTGATCGTTTTCTGATCGAAGATTTCCAACTACAGCTGGGTGAAACCCGTATTACTGTGGATGAATTTGAGCTTGCGTGGGGGGATGACTGCGTCCTGTCGGGCCGGTTATGCATCGACACACTCCGCGTGGTAGGCGCTGATGTTCGTTTAGGCGCATCGGGCGAACAGGAGCCGCCGCCAGAAGAAGGGGGAGCGCCACTCGCTATTCGTTTCCCTTTCCCGATCCAGCTACGTTCGCTACAGCTTGACGATGTCAGCCTGCGTCTTGCCGACGGCACCGAGGTCGCGTGGCGCTCGTTAAGCTCAGCGGCTGTTGCCGAAGGCAACCAAGTGCGACTTGAGCCGACCCACCTGGAGCAACCGCGCCTTTATTTGCCGCCATCGGCGGGGGTGTTACTAACGCAAGCCACTGAAACACCTCTTTCTGCTGAGGCTATCGATGCCGCTATATTGCTCCGCGAACCGCAAGAAGAAGCCGTACTGGCAGTAGAGTCTCCTGAAGAGCAGTTAGAAGCACGAGAACGACTGGAATTACCTGCCATTACCTTGCCGGTGGATATTCAAATACCCGAATTTACGCTTAACGATTTTCGCTTGAAAGGCTCCACAGAGTATCAAGTGGAACACCTTCAGCTTGGACTGATGACCGAGGGCGACCGCATTGAGTTAACCGAGCTTGCTGTCGTTACCCCAGACGCTGAGGCTGAATTAACCGCAAAGGCAACTTTAAGCGACAGTTACCCACTTGAAGCTCGTTTGAACGTAGAACTTTTTTTAGCTGAGAGGTTTCCTGAGCTCGATGGAGAAACCTTGACGTTAACGCTGTCTGGCCCACTCGATGCACTTGAAGCACAGTTGGAGGTATCCGGCGCGGTAAACGCGTCGTTAAACGGACAAGTAGACGCGCTAGCCCCTACGCTGCCATTTCAAGTGCAGTTACAAAGTGACCAGGTACAGTGGCCGCTCGCCATTGACGAAACGGCGCAAGCCGACGGCGATGTGGTCACCGACCCTTATGTGGTCGATGAGCTGGATTTACAGATGACCGGCAGCCTGAGTGAGTATAGCGCTCAGCTCGCGATGGCTGTTGAGGGGCCCAGCGTGCCACGTACCCAGATTAACGTCAGCGGTGAGGGCGACCTTGAACACTTTAGCTGGCAGCCGCTTAACCTGACCGTAGGCGAAAGCTACCTGCGTAGTGAAGGCACCGTTAACTGGTTAGCTCCCTTGCAGGTTGATGCGAGTATCCGTTTGGATCAGTTTGACCCTTCCCACTTCGTGGATCAGTTAGACGGCAGTCTGAATGGCGATATTGAGTTTTCCTTGTTCCAGCAAGAGAGCCCACAAGGTGCCGCGTGGGCTGTCAGCGTCCCCAACTTGGCGATTGATGGTGTCCTGCGCGACTACCCCCTGACACTGCAGGCCGCCCTGGACGCCAACAGCAATATGGAGCTGAATATTGAACAGCTGCTGTTTACCCAGGGGGATAACCGGTTGGAAGCGGCAGGCCAAATCAGCGAACAGGCGATGTCGTTAAATGCCGACATTGCGCTACGCCAACTGCAAACCCTCTCACCGGATCTAGCGGGTAACATTGTGGGAACGCTGGAGGCTAGCGGTAGTTTTGATCAGCCGCAATTGCTGGCTGACTTACAAGGCGATGGCGTGCGTTTCGGCGAAAATCGCATTGAACGGCTCACACTAAATGCCGATGTGCAGGGAATCGATGATCCTGCCCTTGATGTGCAACTGGCACTGCAAAACGTCAATGCCGGTGGCCAAGCGCTGTCTACCATGAATGTAACTTTAGCCGGGCGTCTCTCAGAGCATCGTCTCGAGCTTAATGCCCAGGGTACGGACAACAACGTATTAAGCCGTGCTCAACTCGCCCTTGATGGGCGTTTTGATCAGCCGAACCAATTGTATCAGGCCCAAGTAACGCCACTGGAAATCGATTCGGAAGCGGGCGATATTCGCCTTGAAGCACCCTTGGATCTCCGTTACAACTTGGCCAGCGGTCAGGCGAACCTTTCATCCTTCTGCCTACGTCGAGAGCAGGGCGGCTTGGTTTGTTCTGAAGAGGAAATAAATGCTTCGGCGCAACAGGGCAACGCCGTGCTTTCATTACGTGAAGTGCCTATGGAGATGGTGGAGCCTTTTTTACCCGAAGAGTGGCAGTTAGAAGGCGACACAACGGCGGATCTTAACGTTAATTGGCGCCAGGGCGGTGCACAGTGGCAGGCAAATCTACAGGTGCTAAGTGAACTCGCAGTAACGGCCATCAATGATTATGGTCAGCCCGTACAACTGCCAGAAATCAATTTAGACGCCCAGATTGAGGCTAACCAAGCACAAGCGGATGCCAATGTAACGCTTTCGCTTGCCGAGGCAGGCGATCTAAACCTGGATTTATCGATCGATGACCCACTAGGGGCAGGCGAGCTAGAGGGGGAGCTGCGTGCAGACGATGTTTCACTGCAACCTTATCGCCCTATGCTCGTCGGAATGGATCAACTGGAAGGGAATCTGACAGGTAGTGTACAAATTTCGGGCACTACCGATCAGCCCGGCTTGCAGGGCCAGCTTGGGTTACGTGAGATTCGTGTTAATGGTCCTGAAATTCCAGTAGATGTACAAGATGGAGAGTTACTGGTCTCTTTTGACGGTGAGCAGGGCGATATTGACGGTTATCTAGCGGCCGAGCGCGGGCGTTTGGAAATCACCGGTGATGCTTACTGGCCAAACGGTGACGATTGGCGCATTGGTGTCGATCTAAATGCTGTTCAAGAGCCTATTCTGATCGTATTGCCACAGTTTGGTCGTCTAGAAGCGGCGCCTGATGTTCGTGTTCGTGTGACTCCAGAAAGGCTGCAAGTAAGGGGAGATATCAACTTACCCTGGGCAAGGCTGGAAATTGGCGATATGCCGTCTTCGGCCGTTACGCCTAGCGGTGATGAAGTGATTATCACCGAGCGCGACGATCGGCAGGCAGAAATTGAGGCACAGCGTGCTGCCGCCAATGGTGATGAGCCTAGCGCTGCAGATGAACTAGCCGCTACCGGCATGGCCCTTGATGTGCTGGTGACGCTAACGCTGGGTAGTGATATGCAGCTATCGGCCTACGGCTTAGAATCCGGACTGGGAGGTTCATTAGAAATTCGCCAAAGTGGCGGTGCATTACAGCTATTTGGCGATGTCAATTTAGTTGATGGGCGCTTCCAGGCGTTCGGTCAAGACTTGGTCATTCGCCGCGGTGAACTACTGTTTAGCGGGCCCCCTGGGCTACCTACCCTCGACTTTGAGGCCATCCGTAATCCCGACGTCACCGAAGATGACGTTATTGCTGGCCTGCGTGTCACCGGTAATGCCGAAGCCCCCAATGTACTGATCTTCTCCGAACCAGCAATGGATGAAACACGAGCACTTTCATATTTACTACGGGGCCGTGCCCCGGATGCCTCCGGCGGAGGGGTGGATAGCGCACTAACCACGGCGTTGATTGGTATGTCATTAGGACGCACCGGTGGCGCAGTGGGCTCGATTGGCGAGGCTTTCGGTATTGACGACTTAACCCTGGATACCACCGGCGCCGGCGATGACAGTCAAGTCGCCGTCAGTGGCCAACTGACCGATGACCTTAGGATTAGTTACGGTGTGGGAATTTTCTCGCCGATTGCAGAACTAACACTACGCTATACGCTGTGGCGTAATCTTTATCTTCAGGCCGTATCGGGTACCAATCAGGCGGTGGATTTGATCTACACCTTTACCCGTTCCGGTGACCCAAAAATCTTACAGCAGCAATGAGTGAGGGCGATATGTCGCTATTTTCTTCTTCAAGTACCAGTCGTGTACTGCCTGGCCGCGATACCCCTATAGAGACCAGCGATGTTCACACCATCAACGGGCATTCGTTGCATCCACCGTTTCCAGAGGGCCATGAAGAGATTGTGCTGGGAATGGGCTGCTTCTGGGGTGTTGAACGGCTGTTTTGGCAATTGCCCGGCGTCTATGTGACCGCGGCAGGTTATGCCGGCGGTGAAACGCCCAACCCCACCTATGATGAGACCTGCACGGGGCGTACCGGTCACACCGAGGTGGTGAGGGTGGTCTTCGATCCTAAGCAGGTCGACCTGGAATCGCTGCTACAGGTGTTCTGGGAACAGCACGATCCTACCCAGGGAAATCGCCAGGGCAACGATATTGGATCGCAGTATCGTTCAGCTATTTTCACCACCAGCGAGGCTCAGCAAGCAGCCGCTGAACAAAGCGCGTCCGCCTTTCAGCAGGCGCTCAACAAGGCAGGCAAAGGGCAAATCACGACCGAAATAAAACCGCTTGAAGCGTTTTATTATGCAGAGGCTTACCATCAGCAGTATCTCGACAAAAACCCGAATGGCTACTGCGGCTTAAAAGGCACTGGCGTGACCTGCCCGATAGGCTAAAAGCTCATTTTTATCAAAGTTAATTTAACCAAGCTAACCAGCGCATTATAAAGGAAGCCATTATGCAGCAGCGTTATCACCGAAAGCGGGCTTTCCAGCGTAGCGCGATAGGCAGCACTTTGGTACTGCTACTGTGTGCGCCGTTATCCTGGGCGAGCGAGGAGGCCACTAGCGAGCTTTCGATGCCTCAAACCGTTGGCGACACTCAGTTCGCCAGCGAGCGTGAAGCAGTGATGTGGCGCCAGCAAGAGCTCAAAGATATTGAAAGTCTGGTTCGTCAGCTGCGTTTTGACTTAATTAATAATCAAGATGTAGAGGCTGCCGCCCCGCGCTTAACGGAACTCCAAGAGCGTACGACTGCCCAGCAGTTACTACCTGCCTTTATTGAGGGTACGCATGGCGGTGGTTCTGAGGCGCGCGCCTCTATTTGGGAAGAGTGGAATGAGTTTGCCGCTGGCTTTACTGACCTTGAGGATAAAATCACTCAGTTGGTTGAGGTCGCCGAACAGGGGGATACCCGTAATACAGCGAGAGCACTTTCCGAGGTAGGCGCTAGCTGCAAGAGCTGCCATCGCGCCTACCGCTACGACTAGCGTCTCAGTAGGCGCTCAAAGAGAGACTTAATCGCCTGATTGTATGCGGTCAATACGGTAAAGCGTTTCCACTTGCTCTAAGCCACTGATGGTGCAATTCAGGTCTTTAACGCGACCATCGCTTAAACCGTAAACCCAGCCATGTACCGAGATTTGCTGCCCACGCTGCCAGGCGCGCTGCAAAATCTTGGTACGGCACAAGCTATTCACCTGCGCTTTAACGTTGAGCTCGCACATACGGTCAATTTGGTCTTCCAGAGGAAGATGGTCTAGCGAATCACGGTGACGGTTGTACTGTTCGCGAACCGAATGTAGCCAATAATCGACCACACCGCATTCGCCACCCATCATGGCGGCCTTAATGCCCCCACAACCATAGTGTCCGACAATCATAATATGGCTGACTTTAAGCACATCCACCGCGTACTGAACCACCGACAGGGCGTTCATATCCGTATGGTGGAGCAGGTTCGCTACATTGCGGTGAACGAAAACTTCCCCAGGCGGCAGCGCAATAATTTGATTGGCGGGCACACGGCTATCCGAACAGCCAATCCATAAATAGTCTGGGTTTTGCTGACTTGAAAGCCGTTTAAAGTAGTCGGGGTCCTCTTCGCACATGCGCTCAGCCCAGGCACGATTGTTATCGAGTAGCGTCGCAATAGAGTCAGACATAGTGTCTCCAGCAAGATTAAATAGAGTTAAGTCGCTGATCGAGAAGCGGAATAATAAATCTTAGCAAGTATAAGGGATTGGACAGTATAAAATAGCAGCAAATGGTTTTAACCCCCCCGGACAGTCAGGTCAATATCCTTGTTTGGCCGTCAGGGGTAATCATTTTTAACTTCACAGGAGCAAACGATGGCCGACTTTTCCGAATATGAATATGACCTCCTGGTGATTGGTGCAGGCTCCGGCGGCGTGCGTGCTGCGCGTATGGCAGCCGCCACCGGTGCCAGAGTAGCGATTGCCGAAGACCGATACCTGGGCGGTACCTGTGTCAACGTTGGCTGTGTGCCCAAAAAACTTTACTCATACGCCGCCCATTTTCACGACAGCTTTGATGACTCGGCCGGTTTTGGCTGGCAGTTGCCTGGCCCGGCAAGCTTTGACTGGGCGACGCTGCGTGATAATAAAATAAGCGAAATCAAACGGCTAAACGGTATTTATCAGCGCATGCTGGAAGGCGCGGGAGTAACACTTTTTAATGCCCGGGCTCGGCTGGCTGATGCGAATACAGTGACGTTGAGCGGAGAGCATGGCGATATTTCGATAAGCGCAGAAAAAATCCTGGTGGCCACGGGCGGGTGGCCATGGGTGCCCAATTTTCCGGGTAGCGAATATGCGCTGGACTCCAACCAGATCTTTGATCTCGATACGTTTCCCAAGCGCTTTCTGGTTTTGGGTGGCGGTTACATCGCAGTCGAGTTCTCTAGCATTTTCAACGGGCTTGGTAGCGAGACACACCTCATCTATCGTGGCGAGCTGTTCTTGAAAGGTTTTGATCAACAGGTTCGCGAATTCACCTGTGCCGAAATGGAAAGAAAGGGGGTCAACCTCCACTTCAACACCAATATTGAGCGTATTGAAGCCACCCAGAATGCCTACAACGTTTATCTCACCGATGGGCAGGTAATGGAAGTCGATGTGGTGCTGGCGGCAACTGGGCGCAAAGCTAATATCAAAGACCTGGGTCTGGAGGCGCTGGGTATTAACCTGGATGAGCAGGGCAAGATCCCTGTCAACGAGCGTTTTGAAACGGCGCAACCGTCAATCCTTGCGCTAGGCGACTTAATCGCTGGCCCAGAACTAACGCCAGTGGCCTTGGCAGAAGCGATGCAGCTGGTGGATGTCCACTTTGCCGACACCGTCCCCCAGCCGCTCGATTACACCACGATTCCAACCGCCGTTTTTTGCCACCCTAACATCGGCACGGTAGGGCTTTCCGAAGAGGCGGCTCGTGAAAAATTCACCAATATCCGCGTTTATAGCACCAATTTTCGGGCCATGAAGCACACCTTGTCGGGTAGCCAAGAGCGCACCTTAATGAAATTGGTGGTAGACGATGCCACTGATGTGGTGGTCGGGGCCCATATGGTCGGCGACGACGCAGGTGAAATCATTCAAGGTATAGCTATCGCGGTAAGGGCAGGCCTTACCAAGCATGACTTTGACCGCACTGTGGGTATCCACCCAACGGGAGCAGAGGAGTTCGTCACTATGCGCACGCTCACGCGTACTTGACCCGGTGCTTATGTTGCCTTGCGACGAGCGCTGGATGCCCGTGCAGACATCGCATATGAAGATCGTGCATGTGAAGACAAGTTGTGAGTGAAAACAGATTTAGGTATGCCCATTGGCACGCCTTTTTTTGTCGGCAAGTTGGGCTATTCTAAATCAGTAACGACAGATCTGAGCGCGAGCAGATAGCTAACAAGCCGTTTCTCATAACAAAAAATTATGGAAAGTAGGGTGGTGAATAATATGATTTTTGAATTGCTCATAATCAGCTGTTATAATGATCATCAAATTCGCTACAGCGAAGCATAACTATGAGTACGCCCATACAACCGTTTACCCCCTCTGCTGACTTGGCCAGGCCTACAGTGGCCGATGCCGTCGTTGGTCATGCGGAGACACCGCTGTTTATTCGCAAACCTAATGCGGATGACGGCTGGGGAGTGTACGAGCTTATCAAAGCCTGCCCGCCGCTGGATGTGAATTCTGCCTACGCCTATTTGTTACTCGCTACACAGTTTCGTGATACCTGTGCAGTCGCTACCAATGAAGAGGGTGAAATCGTTGGTTTTGTATCGGGCTATGTGAAGGATAATGCCCCCGATACTTACTTCTTATGGCAGGTAGCCGTCGGCGAAAAAGCACGCGGTACAGGGCTTGCACGTCGCTTGGTCGAGGCAATCATGTCGCGCCCCGAGCTTGACGATGTGCATCACCTTGAAACCACGATCACGCCAGACAATCTAGCCTCTTGGGGCTTATTTCGTCGCTTGGCCGCGCGCTGGCATGCGCCGCTCAATAGCCGCGAATACTTCTCTACCGAACAGCTCGGAGGGGAGCATGACCCGGAAAACCTGGTTCGTATCGGTCCGTTCCAAACAGACCGCATCTAATACGTGCGTTTAACCATAAACAGCACGTAGTGAACATACTGTTTTTCCCGCTCATGTTGCTCCGGGCTAGCAACGCCTAATGGCAAAATGATTGACCAAGGAGGTCGCAATGCAGACCCAGACGCTTGAACGCATGGAATCCAATGTACGTACTTATTCTCGTTCATTCCCGGTGGTATTTACCAAAGCGCAAAATGCGCGCCTAACCGATGAGAACGGCCGTGAATACATTGATTTCCTCGCCGGCGCGGGCACGCTTAACTACGGTCACAATAATCCGCACATGAAGCAGGCAATGATTGATTACCTGTCAACAGACGGTGTTGTGCACGGTCTGGATATGTGGACCAATGCCAAGCGCGATTATTTAGAAACGCTTGAGGAAGTCATCTTCAAGCCACGCGGTCTCGACTACAAAGTGCATTTACCAGGCCCGACTGGTACCAACGCTGTCGAAGCCGCCATTCGTTTGGCCCGTGTTGCTAAAGGCCGTCACAACATCGTGACGTTCACCAATGGCTTCCACGGTGTAACGATGGGCGCTTTGGCTACCACCGGTAACCGTAAGTTCCGTGAAGCCACGGGCGGTATCCCAACTCAGGGTGCCAGCTTCCTGCCCTATGATGGCTACATGGGCGAACATACCGACACGCTGGATTACTTTGAAAAACTGCTGGGCGACAAATCCGGCGGTCTGGATGTTCCCGCTGGTGTCATTATTGAGACCGTGCAAGGCGAGGGCGGTATCAACGTGGCAGGCCTGGAGTGGTTGAAGCGTTTGGAAAGCATTTGCCGAGCCCATGATATTCTGCTGATTATCGACGATATCCAGGCAGGCTGTGGTCGTACCGGTAAGTTCTTCAGCTTTGAGCATGCAGGCATCACGCCAGACATTATTACCAACTCGAAGTCACTCTCTGGCTTTGGCCTGCCATTTGCGCATGTCTTGATGCGTCCAGAACTGGATAAGTGGAAGCCAGGTCAATATAACGGCACCTTTCGTGGCTTCAGCTTAGCGATGGTGACAGCCACCGCCGCGTTAAAAAAATATTGGACCAACGATACCTTTGAGCGTGATGTTCAGCGCAAAGGACGTATTGTAGAAGAGCGTTTCCAAAAGCTTGCGGCACTGCTGACTGAGAGCGGCATGCCTGCCACTGAACGTGGGCGTGGTTTGATGCGTGGCATTGACGTGGTATCGGGAGATATCGCTGATAAAATTACCAGCAAAGCGTTTGAGCACGGCTTGATAATTGAAACCAGTGGTCAGGACGGTGAAGTCGTGAAGTGTCTGTGCCCACTGACCATCAGCGATGAAGACCTGCTGAAAGGCCTGGATATTCTGGAAATGTGCGTGAAAGCTGTTGCTAGCGAGTAATTTGGCGTTAGGATAAAGCGTCAGCTCACACCCGTTTCGTTAGGGAAACTGCGGCTAGTAATCGCTAGCCGCTATGCTATGGAGTACTTCTATGATCGTTCGTAATCTCGAAGAAGCGCGCAAAACAGAACGCCTAGTCACCGCTGAAAACGGCAATTGGGATAGCACACGTCTTGTTTTAGCCAATGATAACGCTGGCTTCTCGTTCCATATTACCCGAATTTTTCCCGGCACTGAGACCCACATTCATTATAAAAACCACTACGAAGCGGTGTTTTGCTATGAAGGTGAAGGCGAGGTGGAAACCCTGGCCGACGGTAAAATCTGGCCGATCAAAGCAGGCGACATTTACCTGCTAGATCAGCACGATGAGCACCTGCTACGCGGTAAAGAAAAAGGAATGACGGTTGCTTGCGTCTTCACACCGCCGATTACCGGCAATGAAGTCCACCAGGAAGACGGTTCATACGCAGCAGAATAGAAACGCTATTTAGAAAGAAATTATGAAATCGTCAGCTTGAGATGAAAAAAGCAGCCCGCTGAATAGCGGGCTGCTTTTTTAGCTAGGTGCCGAGTTTTGTCTATTGACCTGTATTCTCAAAGGTTTTCTCAAAAACTAAGGTGATTTCACCCAGCGTTAAGCCAAATTTTCGCATAGCCGTTCGATTGATCAAGCGGCCATCCGGTTGCAGGTACATCCAATCATCCATGGTGAACGTAATCATCCGCCCGTCGATAGCAATCTCTAACGGGTAACGCATATGGAAAGCATGTCCATATTGGCGAGCTTTAACGTGTCCCTCCACGTCGCTGGCGGTGCCAACCCAGTGATGCGCGTCGATACGTTCAAACGTCCATACCCGTCGGTCGGTTTCACCATCTGAAAACACGAAGGACTCATCCAGCGTTAGTGTATCGGCCTCGTAGGTGCCCTGGATTTCCACCGTGAAGCGGCGCTGTACCTCACCAGAATAATCCTGCACCATGCCCCAAGCTCGCGTAGTCCCTGTAAAGTACTCGGCAATATCCAAGCGAGGCTCTGAATCAGCGTAATCTTCGATATCAACACCCACACAGCCAGTCAGCAGGAAGAGCAGTATGAAAAAGCTTATGCGCAGCGAATGGATCATGGCATCATTTCCTATATTAAAATGGGCTCAGGTACAGCTATGGTAAAATAATTTAACAGCATAGAGCAGCTAAGCTGTTGTAGCCACTGCGTCTTACTCGGGTTCGCTTAATATATATTATGTTAAATAAGGTAAATTGTGTGCCTGAATAATCGTGATGACGTTGGACACTAGTCGCCCATCTCCTTATTATTCCCTCCACCTATTTGTCCAAGGATATCTCTCGTTATGCGCCCAGGTGTTTTGTGGCTAATAGCTAGCTTGTCGCTTTCAATCGCTGGATGTGCAGCAACCCAGCCAGAAACTAATGAACCGCCTCCCTTAAGCGAAGCGTCTTTCAATACTCGTATCCTTGAATTAGAGAGTCAATTGGCGCAGCAATGCGACACCCGTTCTGAGCTTCAGACACGCCAACTTGATCAGCAGCAGGTACTCACTGCCGACGTGCGCGAAGTCGGCAGTTTGTTACGTTCACTACGTCAAGATGTTCAACAGTTAGAAGCCCGTGGTGAAGAACCTGTCATCATCCGCGAAGAGTGTGAAGTTGATGAGACGCTAAGCACGAAAACGCTACTGGGTCGTAGCGAATGGGTTGGATTTCCAAGCCTGGGCACCTACCTCAAGGCGCGTGTCGATTCAGGAGCCAACACCTCATCGCTGTCGGCCGACGAAATCACCCGCTTCGAGCGGGACGGTGAAGACTGGGTGCGCTTCAAACTAGCGCTAAACGACGACGATGTGGCCGTTGAGTCGCAGCGTGATGAATGGGTCGAGGCACCTATTGTGCGTCGGGTTCGTATTCTTCAAGCTTCTGGTGAAGAATCCCGCCCGGTTATTTCATTATTAATGACGTTGGGACCGATCCGCGAAAACGTCGAGTTCACGCTGAATGACCGCTCACATTTAGAGTATCCGGTGCTACTGGGCCGGCGCTTTTTAATGGATATCGCTGTAATAGACGTCGCCGATACCTACTTACATGACCGCCCCGAGTTTCCTGGTGGCGAGCCAGCCGATCAAGCTGCTGAAGATGAAGCAGTTGATGACGACGATACAGAAGAGTAACTGCTCTCCCCTGGCGCTTTACGTAGAAAGGAATCTCCATGTCACGGTTAATGTTTTATATCATTGTCGGTTTGCTGTTGGTCGCGGGCATTGCCACCAGCGTACATCGCCATGTGCAGTTTGAAATCCCCTGGCTGCCCGGTGAACAACGCCAAGTCTGGGAGATTGAAGCGGGCATAAACTTCAATGCCCAAGATGGCCCTGTGCAAGTCGACTTGGCACTGCCTTCTCATCAGGCGGGCTATCGTGTATTAACTGAAAATACAGCATCGTCAGGGTATGGCTTGGCCTACCAAGCAGATGAACTAGGCCGTACCGCTCAGTGGACGATTCGCGAAGCGGCTGGCAGCCAAACGCTGTACTACTCTGTTCAAATGCTTGTATCGCAAGATGCCCGAGCACCGGTGCAAACGCCGCCTGAAATGACTCCTATAACGCCATGGGAAAGCCCCTATGACACGGCGGCTAGCCAGCTGATTGATCAAGCCTGGGCACGCAGCGCCAATAACGCGACGTTTGCCCGGGAATTGATCCGAGATGTGAATGGTGAGCGTCAGGGCGAAAACGCGCGTCTTCTGTTATCTCAGGAAAACCCAGCAGCGCTGGTGGTCCGCTTGCTCAACCAAGCGGGCGTATTAGCGCGCGAAGTAAGCGGACTGCTATTGGAAGATGGACGTCGCCGCCAAACACTTAGTAGTTGGATTCAAGTGTTTGATGAGTCTGGTGAACAGTGGGCCATTTTTCATCCGCTGACAGGCGAGCAAGGCAAACCCGAAAACCTACTGTTGTGGGAAACAGGCGGTCGAGCCGTCTTAGAAGTACAAGGTGGCACCAACTCTCGGGTTACCTTCTCAATGATGACCCACGATCAGCCGGCTTCAGCCGCGGTGCGCAATCACTATTCCGAAGACACGCTGCTGAATTTCTCCATTCATAGCCTGCCGTTGGAAGAACAAGCGCTATTCCAGACCATTCTGCTGATTCCGATTGGCGCGCTAATGGTGGTGTTTCTACGTGTCTTGGTAGGCATAAAGACATCCGGTACTTTCATGCCGGTTTTGATCGCCCTCGCCTTCATTCAAACCACCCTGCCCACTGGCCTGATCGGCTTCCTGCTTATCGTTGCGGTCGGGCTGATTATCCGTAACTACCTCTCTTACTTGAACTTGCTGCTGGTGGCCAGGGTCTCCGCGGTCATCATAACGGTGATCGCGATCATTTCTATCTTTACTGTACTGGCCTATCGCATGGGGCTGAGTGCTGGCTTAACGATTACCTTCTTCCCGATGATCATCCTTGCCTGGACTATCGAGCGGATGTCGATTTTATGGGAAGAGGAAGGTCCTAAACAGGTATTGATCCAGGGTGGCGGCAGCTTGATCACCGCCGTCCTTGCCTATCTGGCGATGAACAATCCCTGGGTACGCCATATCACGTTCAACTTCTTAGGCGTGCAGTTGATACTCATGGCGTTGATCTTGCTGCTGGGTAATTACACTGGCTACCGACTGTTGGAGTTACGCCGCTTTAAGCCAATTATTGATGATGAGAAACCATCATGAGTTGGTTCAACAACTGGACGTGGCCCACGCGCTTGCGTGATAAAGGCATCATTGGCATGAATCGGCGTAATATCCGCTACATTGGCCGTTATAACAGCCGCCGACTCTATCCCTTGGTGGACGATAAACTTAAGACCAAACTGCTCGCCCAGCAATATGGGATAACGTCGCCAGAATTGATCGGCACTGTGACCACCCAGTTCGGGGTTAAGCACATCGGCGAAATGCTCACGGGCCATGCAGGCTTTGTTATCAAGCCTGCTAAAGGTAGTGGCGGCAAAGGAATTTTGGTGATTGAAAAGGTCGAAGATAATGCCTTTATCAAGCCAAGTGGCGCCAAGCTAACCCTCACCGATGTTGAGCGGCACGTCTCTAATATTCTTTCCGGCCTCTACTCATTGGGCGGCTCGCCCGATGTGGCGGTGATTGAAACTCTGATCAATTTTGATGAAAGCCTGATGGATTACACCTACGAGGGGGTGCCCGATATCCGGGTGATCGTCTTTAAGGGCTATCCCGTTATGGCCATGATGCGGCTTTCCACCGCCGCCTCTGATGGCAAGGCAAACCTACACCAGGGCGCCGTGGGCGTGGGCTTAAACATTGCAACGGGGGCTGCACTACGCGCCGTACAGTTTGATCGGCCCTGCTTTAGTCACCCTGATACAGGGCACGACCTGGCAAGTTTAGTGGTGCCTCAGTGGGAAACACTGCTGAACTTGGCGGCGGGCTGTTATGAAATGACCGGCCTGGGGTATCTCGGCACCGATATGGTGTTGGATCGCAAGCATGGACCGATGCTGCTTGAACTAAATGCACGCCCCGGCCTAGCCATTCAAATGACCAATGGGGAAGGTTTGCGCCGTCGCCTGGATCTAATTGAGCGGCAGCCGGATGGCGTGCCTGCCAAACAGCGTGTCGCCTTTTCCCAACACCATTTCGCGCGGCAAAGTGAGCTGGTAGAAAGCCCTGACACCGCCTCCTCCAGCGCGTAGACTGGCGATAAGAGCCTATTGACGAGAGCCTAGGCTAACCACGTTCAACGAGTTGTCCATGACCCAAGCGAATACACTACTGCAGCAGGCGGAGTCTCAGTGCCACATCCGCGGCGTTCGTTTCACGCCTATACGCAGGCGCGTGCTAGAGCTAATTGCCGAAAATGGTGGTGGGCTGAAGGCGTATGATCTGCTGGATAAGCTGTCTACCGAACATGCGGCGGCTAGGCCGCCGACGGTTTATCGGGCGCTTGAGTTTCTGATTGACCAGGGCTTGGTGCATCGGATTGAGTCACAAAACTCCTATGTGGCCTGCGCGTGCCCTGAGCATGTGCATGGTTTTCAGTTGCTCATTTGCCGACACTGCGGTTACGTAGAAGAGCTGCATTTAGATGAGATCAGTGATCAACTGGCGGCTCTGGCAAACAGCCAAGGGTTTAACGTTGAGCGCCAAACCATAGAGCTGCAAGGGCTCTGCCAGGATTGTCGAACAAGCTGATGTATTCAAAAGCTAGCGAGTAGAATGTATGTCCCGTTTTGACCAAGTAGCTCCAGACGCCCTTTTTAAGCAGCTTGAGCATGCTACCCCTGAGGATAGCCTGCCCGCTATTGCAACCCTGCTAACGGCTGTGCGCTTTAATGCCGATGGTTTAATCCCTGCGATTGCCCAGCAGCACGACTCCAAAGAAGTGCTAATGATGGCGTGGATGAATCGTCAGGCGCTAGAAGAGACGCTAACCACTCAGCGGGTCTGTTACTACTCGCGCTCACGGGGAAAATTGTGGCGCAAAGGTGAGTCATCAGGCCAGCAGCAACAGCTTGTGTCCGCTGCCCTTGATTGCGATGGTGACACCCTGCTTCTGCAAGTTGAGCAAACAGGACCCGCTTGCCATACCGGCCGTCGTAGCTGTTTCTATATTGGCGTGGCCCAAGAGCAGGCATCGATTACCAGCACGCCGCTAATCGATCCCGATGAGCTCTACGGCAACAAAGTCTCTTCCTAGCCATGAAGCGCCTAGCCATGAGCCGCTGGCTAACATTACTGCGATCAGCCCTGCGCTGGGCATTAACAAGCGTGATGATTGGCTGCATTAAAACCTACCAATATACGCTTAGCCCCCTTTTGGGCCCTCGCTGTCGCTTCTGGCCCAGTTGCTCGTCTTACACTATTGAAGCAATTCAGGTGCACGGGCCGATAAAAGGTGGCTGGATGGCCGTGAAGCGTATCGTCAAGTGCCACCCAGGCAGCGCTGGCGGTATGGATCCAGTACCTGGCGGCCGAAGCGAGCAGCTTTGCCGCGAGGACGAAGATGCATCCTCATCCTGTTGCAGTGACCACCCTTCCCGCTAGCGCTGGTGTGCCACCTGATAGATCTTTTCAAGCATCGCATGTAAGCCGTTGCTACGGGTTGGCGAAAGATGCTTATCCAATCCCAAATCAGCTAAAAAGTGCGGTTCGGTGGCACGAATCTCTGCTGCCGAGCGGTCACTGTATATGCGCAGTAATAAGGCAATCAGGCCAGACACAATAGCGGCATCGGACGTCGCCTTAAAAATCAGCTTATCGCCTTCCTCTTCATGCCGCATCCATACATTAGACTGGCAGCCCTGGATTTTAAACTCCTCGACTTTCCAATCGTCGGGGAAGTCAGGCAGTTGTTTGCCCATATCAATAATGTACTGATAACGATCCATCCAATTATCGAATATCTCGAAATCTTCAATCAGCTCTTGCTGGGCCAGTTCGGCGCCGGAAGTGCTCATGGTATTTCCTTCTAAATGGGTAATGGCTACTGGTATAGCTATTAATCAAGCTATGAATCTGCCCCATTATAACGAGTCAATGGCGAATTGCTTAACCGATGACGCTGCTGCTCGTTATGCCACTCAATGTCTTCGGTATGCAGATAGCGTGATGTGGTATCGAGACGCGCATGACGCGCGCTTTCAGCCAAATGGCGCAGACTAATACCCGACTGAGCCTGATGGGTAATCGATGTATGCCGTAACCAGTGTGGCGTTGCCTGGCGCAGCGATTTGACATGCTGTGAAGCGCCGCCCTCCTCTTCAAGCGCTAAGGCTGCCTGCTGAAACGTTGCCCGAATCAGTCTATAAAGCTGGTTGTGCCCCAAGCCGCGCTGCCCATCCAGGGCGCGTAGAGCCGGCGCATTATGCTCCAGCTCGCTAGGCTGGTCAGGCAAGCCTAGCGCCTGGCGCCACTGGCGCAGGCAGGCCAGCATATCGTCGGGCAGCGGAATCCGCGCCACCTTGCTGCCCTTACCTACCACGCTCCACCACCAACGCCCTTCGCTGCGCTGGAAATCGCCCATGCGCGCGTCTGCCATTTCACTGATACGCGGAGCAAGTAGATAGGCAAAACCAAAGATAAAGCGTCGACGCGCCTGCTCAAAAAACCTTCGACTCCCCTCTTCCACCGCTAACGGCTCATTGAGCCACTGCCAGAACCACGCCCATACATCGCTCTCCAGGTAACGCTCAATACGCGGCGCCTGATTGTTCAAGCGCCGTGATTTATCACGCATCAGGCGAAACGGGTTATGGCTAACCCACCCGGCTTCTACCAACCAGGCAAACATGCCCTGCAGAATCACTAAGCTCTGACGCCGACTGGCGGGCGATAAAGGCCCACGAAACGGCCGCCACGCTGGGTGCGCGCGGGGCTTGGAGGGCCCTACCCACTGATCTCTGGGCTGAGGGTCGGCAAGGAACAGCTCAAACCGGCGCAGCGCTTCTCTATGGATATCTGCCAGCGTGAGTCCTTGGCTATTCAGCCAGAGTAAAAGCCGCTCGGATTCCCGGCGGTACGCTTTCCAGGTTTGTGGGCTGTCAACGTACTCTTCAAGCCAAGCCATCACCGCCTGAGCATCATTTTGTGCCGTAATTCTGACATTAATCTGCCCGCTTACAGGCCTGTGATCGAGCAGCAGCGGCTCCACTCCGCCCGGTGTTAACGCAGTTGGCATGTATTATTCCCTGAGCAATCGATGTTCTCTATGTGCCAGAGTGTGCCGTTGTAGCGGCATAAATTCAAGATAAGGCGGGTAATCTTGCATTTATTGTCTATTTGATAAATATTATTACGTATTATGTAATACGTAATAATTGCTTTTTAGCCCTTAAATACCGACAATGGCGGCTATAAAATTCCCCGCAAGGATGTCATATGGCCCGCAACGGCATTCAGTACAGCGATGTTCAACACGCCATTGATGAATTACTCGCCCGCGGCGACACACCCAGCGTGCAGCGTATCCGCGATGTACTGGGCACTGGCAGTTTTACAACGATTAGTGATCACTTCCGCCTTTGGCGCAGCGAGCGCGAACAAAATCGTGATGTGCCGCCACCCAAAGGTGTGCCGGAAGTGGTCGTCACCATGGCCAGCGAGCTATGGCGTGAGGCCCAAAATGTGGCCAATCAAACGCTGCTCCACTACCGCGAAGATGCCAATCGACAGGTAGAGGACGCGCAGCGGCTAGCGGAAGAAGCTAAACAGCAGGCGGCAAACGCCGAGCAGCGTGAAAGCGCCCTGGCCGAGCACTTACGCCACATTGAGCAACGAATGGAGGCACTTAATCGGGAACTAGCCGCCAGTCAGACCAGTGAACGCCACTGGCATCAGTTGGCCGAAGCGTCACAAGGAGAGGCCAAACAACTCAAGCAAGTTCAGCAACAGTTAGAGAGTCAGGCAGAAGCGCAGCGCGAAGCCCATCACCTTGCTCTCAACGAACAGCAAGCAGCCTGGGAACAGCGGCTGTTACAAGAAGAGCAGCGTCACGAAGCGGCTGAAGGAAGATTGATGGCGATGCTGGATAGCGCCCAGCAGGCGCGTACGCAAGAAGAAAAGAGCTTCCAGAAACGGCTCCAGCAATCAGACCAGCGGATTGAAGGATTGAGCCAAGAGCTAAAATCCAAGCAGCAGGCATTGCATCAGCGGCAGTTGGAAGCCAGCGAGCGGGATCAGCAGCTTAGTGAGGCTCAGCAGCAAAACAGCGTGCTGGAAAAGCAGCACCAAACACTCGCAGAGCAGTTGGAGGAAGCGCAGTCGGCGTTAAAACACCAAGCGCAACGGCATGCCGATCAGGAAACAGCGCTACAACAAGCCTGGCAAGAGAAGCTCTGGGCACGGATGGAAGCACTCCAGCAACAGTTAACTGATTTGCCCTCCTCGTTGGAAGAGAAACAGCCAACGCCAAAGCGTTAATATAGCTAGCAAACTTTAGCCAAAACCGTAGGCTCGCGCACAAAAAAAGCCCAGCACGAGGCTGGACTTTTCTGATTTGGTATCGTGGTATTGCATTTAAATTTAGCGGTAGTAGGCGTTGGTGGTATCGGTATGGTCGGTCACGTCGCGAATACCCGCAAGCTCAGGGATTCGCTCCATTAACGTCTTCTCAACGCCATCCTTAAGGGTTAAATCAACCGCTGCGCAGCCCTGGCAACCGCCGCCAAAAGCTAAGACAGCATATTGCTGTTCAGTCAGCTCAACCAGCTTGATTTCCCCACCGTGGGCCGCGAGCCCTGGGTTAATCTCGCTGTAAAGCACGTAGTTAATACGGTCTTCCAGCGGACTATCCGCATTTACCTTGGGCATCTTGGCGTTGGGCGCCTTGATGGTTAGCTGGCCGCCCATACGGTCGGCGTTGAAATCCACCACCGCGTCTTCCATAAAGGCCAAGCTGTTTTTGTCGAGATAAACATTGATCTTCTCGAGTTCTAGCAGCACATCCGTCGGCTCTTCTTCACCCGGACGGCAGTAAGCCAAGCAGGTCTCTGCGTAAGGCGTGCCCGGCTGGGTAATGAAGATGCGTACGGCGATACCTTCAACATTCTGCTTTTCCAGCAGTTCTGCCAGGTATTCTTGCGCGCTATCGGTAATATCAATACTTTGGGTATCGATATTGGTATCTGTTTCGCTAGTCGTGGTCATGAGGGCTGTCTTCCTCCCGTGGTAGTGGCGGACGCCACTTCACATGTCATTTGTCACTATGGTAAGCAAAACGGCGCGCTGACACAATCCCGACTGTTTTAGTAGACTATTTAAATGCTGTTTCTCAAACGCGTGTAGTGATTGTCTTAGCTTATGCACCGTATAGCGCTCCCTGGGGGCGCCTTTTGCTATGCCTTTTGTTATCATTATGCGCCTTATTACGACAGATACTGCTTTTCCGACGATAACAACATCCCCTTTGACGACTGTGACGCTGGAGAACTCCCCCTGCCATGGCTGATAGTGCTTTGACCGCAACCCTCACCCAACGCCTTGCCGAACGTATCCTAATTCTGGACGGCGGCATGGGCACCATGCTGCAGAATGCCCAGCTGAGCGAGGAGGATTTTCGTGGCGAACGGTTCAGTGACTGGCCCTCTGATCTCAAAGGCAACAACGACCTGCTCGCGCTCACCTGCCCTGATGTTGTCACGCGGATTCACCGCGACTATTTAGAGGCCGGTGCGGACATCATCGAGACCAATACTTTTAACAGCACCCAGCTGTCTCAGTCCGATTACGGTATGGAAGCGCTGGTGGTGGAACTCAACCGCGAGTCAGCGCGTCTCGCCCGCGAGGTGTGTGATGCTGTTGCCGCCGAAACCGGCGTGCCCCGTTATGTCGCTGGCGTGTTAGGCCCCACCTCGCGCACCGCGTCGCTATCGCCGGATGTTAATGACCCGGCCAAGCGCAATGTCACCTTTGATGAGCTTCGCGAGAACTACTACGAAGCCGCGGAAGCTCTTATTGCGGGCGGTGCCGATCTGATCATGATCGAAACCATCTTCGATACGCTCAACGCCAAAGCGGCTATCTATGCCCTGGAAGAGCTGTTTGACGCTCGCGGCGAACGCTTACCGGTAATGATCTCCGGCACGATTACCGATGCTTCAGGCCGTACCCTATCCGGCCAAACCACCGAAGCGTTCTGGAACTCGGTGCGCCACGCCCAGCCGTTATCCGTTGGCTTGAACTGTGCCTTAGGCGCCGAAGAGCTTCGCCCTTACCTGGAAGAGCTTTCATCCAAGGCCGACACTTTTGTCTCCGCGCACCCCAACGCGGGCCTGCCCAACGAGTTTGGTGAGTACGACCAAACACCGGAAGAGATGTCCGAGATCGTCAGTGAGTTCGCATCTAGCGGGCTGGTCAATATTATCGGCGGCTGCTGTGGCTCCACACCTGAACATATTCGCGCGATTGCTGATTCCGTTCGGGATATGGCGCCGCGCTCTATTCCCGAGCGCAGCCGCGCCTGCCGTTTATCCGGTCTTGAGCCGTTCAATATTGAGGCCGACTCACTGTTCGTCAACGTAGGCGAGCGTACCAACGTCACCGGCTCGGCGCGCTTCAAGCGCCTGATTGTAGAGGAAGACTTCACCACCGCCTTGGAAGTTGCCCTTGAGCAGGTAGAGAACGGCGCCCAGATCATCGATATCAATATGGACGAAGGCATGCTCGAGTCCAAGGAAGCCATGGAGCGCTTCCTTAACTTGATCGCCGGTGAGCCCGATATCGCCCGTGTGCCGATCATGATCGACTCCTCCAAGTGGGAGATCATCGAAGCGGGTCTAAAGTGCGTTCAAGGCAAGGCGGTGGTGAACTCCATCTCGCTCAAAGAAGGAGAAGACGCCTTCCGTGAACAGGCAACCAAATGCCGTCGCTTTGGTGCTGCCATTGTGGTGATGGCGTTTGACGAAGAAGGTCAGGCAGATACCTTTGCGCGTAAAACCGAGATTTGTCAGCGCGCCTACCGTCTGCTGGTCGATGAAATCGGCTTCCCTGCCGAAGATATCATTTTCGACCCGAACATCTTCGCCATCGGTACCGGGATCGAAGAGCACAATAACTACGCAGTCGATTTTATCGAAGCGACCCAGTGGATTCGCGACAACCTGCCCCACGCCATGGTGTCTGGCGGCGTTTCCAACGTCTCGTTCTCGTTTCGTGGCAACAATCCGGTGCGCGAAGCGATTCACTCAGCGTTTCTTTATCATGCGATCCGCGCTGGCCTCACCATGGGGATTGTTAACGCGGGCCAGCTCGCCGTTTATGACGACCTCCCCGCCGAGCTGCGCGATGCCGTTGAGGATGTGGTGCTCAACCGCCGTAGCGATGGCACCGAGCGCCTGCTGGATATTGCCGACAAGTACAAAGGCGACGGCAGCGGCGCTCCCAAAAAAGAAGACCTTGAGTGGCGCAGTTGGCCGGTTAACAAACGTATTCAGCATGCGCTGGTTAAAGGGATTACGGTGTATATCGAAGATGACACCGAAGAGGCCCGCGCCCAGGCTGAGCGCCCTATCGAGGTCATCGAAGGCCCGTTGATGGACGGCATGAATGTCGTCGGCGATTTATTTGGCGACGGAAAAATGTTCCTGCCTCAGGTGGTCAAGTCCGCACGAGTCATGAAGCAGGCCGTGGCCTACTTGATTCCTTATATCGAGGCTGAGAAAAGCGAAGAGACCAAAGCCAAAGGCAAGATCGTCATGGCCACGGTCAAAGGCGATGTTCACGATATCGGTAAAAACATCGTTGGCGTTGTGCTGCAGTGTAATAACTACGAAGTAATTGATCTGGGCGTCATGGTGGCCGCCGATAAGATTCTGCAGGCGGCCAAAGATCACAACGCGGATATTATTGGTCTTTCCGGGCTGATTACTCCGTCGCTGGATGAAATGGTTCACGTGGCCAAGGAGATGCAGCGTCGGGGTATGGATTTACCGCTGCTGATTGGTGGTGCCACTACCTCCAAAGCCCATACCGCCGTCAAGATCGAGCCACAGTATGAGCACCCGGTCATCTATGTCACCGATGCCTCACGCGCCGTGGGTGTTGCAGGCCGTTTGCTGGCGCCCAATCAAAAAGCCGCTTATGTAGCTGAAATTCGCGAAGAGTACGAAAAGGTGCGTGAGCGTAATGCCAAGCGCCGCCCCAAAGCAGCGGACCTGGATTACACCCAGGCGCGCAAGCGGCGCTTCCGCACCGACTGGAACGCTCATACCCCAGCCGAACCCAATATGCTGGGGCTAAAAACGTTCGACGACTACGATCTTGAAGAATTGATTGAGCGCATCGACTGGACCCCCTTCTTCATGAGCTGGCAACTGGCGGGCAAGTATCCCAAGATTCTTGACGACAAGGTGGTAGGTGAAGCAGCCCGCAATCTGTTTGAAGACGCCAAAGTCATGCTGCGCAAGTTGGTAGAAGAGAAGCGCGTGCAGGCCCGCGGCGTCATCGGACTATGGCCCGCTAATAGCGTGGATGATGACGTAATCGAGGTGTATGCCGACGAGTCGCGCAGCGAAGTCATTGAACGTCTTTTCCACATTCGTCAGCAAACAACGAAAGGACGCGACGGTATCTGCTATAGCCTGGCCGATTTTATTGCGCCGAAAGAGAGCGGCAAACCCGACTGGATTGGTGGTTTCGCAGTCACTACCGGTCACGGTGTCGATGAGCTCTCCAAAGCGTATGAGGCGGCCGGTGATGACTACAATGCCATCATGGTGCAGGCATTAACGGATCGCCTGGCGGAAGCCTTTGCCGAACGTATGCACGAACGCGTTCGCAAAGAGTTCTGGGGCTATGTGCCGGATGAAACGCTGGACAACGATGCTCTGATCGCCGAGAAATATCAGGGCATCCGCCCTGCCCCTGGCTACCCCGCCTGCCCGGATCATACCGAAAAAGCGGCCCTCTTCCGGCTGCTGGACGCGACTGAAAATACCGGGTTGGCGTTGACTGAAAACTTTGCCATGTGGCCAGCGGCCGCGGTTTCCGGTTGGTACTTTGCGCATCCCCAGTCGAAGTACTTCTCGACGGGCAAAATCACACGGGATCAGGTAGAGGCTATTGCCGCCCGTAAGCAGATGCCCCTTGAGGAAATGGAGCGCTGGCTCTCGCCGGTGCTCTCCTACGACCCGAGCTAACCATTGCCGTTTGCACAACGCCATGGCCGGGTATTACGCTTGGCCTTTCCCATCATGTTGGGCATGCTGTCGCAAAGCGTGCTCAATTTGGTCGATGCTGCCCTGGTCGGTCATTTGGGTGAAGTGGCACTGGCCGGCGTAGGCGTGGGTGGTTACGCCATGTTCATGTTAAGCGCGGTCGTGTTTGGCCTCTCTTCCAGTGTGCAATCGCAAACCGCGCAACGCTTGGGCGCGGCCCGATCAGGGCTCTGCCACCCGCTTCAGTCAGGCTTGGTGCTCGGTCTTGCCGTGGCCCTACCGCTTTCCCTGTGGGCATGGTGGCAGGCACCGCTGCTGATTGGCTTTATCACTGACGCACAGGACGTACACGGCGTTGCCGTCGACTATTTCCGTTGGCGCGTCGTGTCGCTGGCGGCCATCGCTTTGACGCTTTGTTTTCGCGGCTACTGTAATGGACGCCAGCAGACACACCTCTATTTGCGTATCATCGTGGTGGTTCACCTGCTCAATGTGGGGCTAAGCGCCGGGTTGATTTATGGCTTGGCAGGTTTACCCGCCTTGGGGCCTAATGGTGCTGGTGCGGGCACTACGCTATCGCTGTGGGCAGGCTTGATGGCGTGGTATTGGGTGACGACAACGCATGTATCCTTGCCATCCGTGTTGACTCAATTACCGTGCCTGATCACGCTACGCACTACCCTACGCCTTGCCGTGCCTCATTCAATGCAGCAGCTTTTATTTGCAGCGGGCTACGCGGTACTATTTTGGCTGTTAGGCCAGCTAGGAACCGCTAGTGTCGCGGTTGGCCATGTGCTGGTTAATTTGTCATTGTTACTGATCTTGCCGGGCGTGGGCGTTGGGGTAGCCGCGATGAGCTTAGTCGGTGAAGCGCTAGGCCGCGATGCCCAACAAGAAGCTCATCGCTGGGGCTTGGATGCATTAACAATCGCTTGGTTGCTGCTGCTGTTGCTGGCATTACCCATGCTGCTGTTGCCAGCGTACGTATTGAGCCTGTTTTTCAGCGATCAGGCGCTAGTAACCCTTGGGGCCCTGCCGCTGCAGTTAACCGGCGTGATGATTGTATTCGATGCGGCAGCATTGGTGCTTGCCCAGGCGCTGATGGGTGCGGGGGCTCAGCGTACCGTTATGCTGCTGACTCTGGGGATGCAGTGGCTGCTATTTCTGCCGTTGGCTTGGTGGGTAGGCATCAGTCTTGAATACGGGTTGCTGGGTATCTGGTTGATGCAGCTACTTTACCGCTTGATTAATTCAGTCGGATTTTTATGGGTATGGCAACGTCGCCGTTGGGTCGCGCTGGCTGTCTAGTCCCGCTGCCTAACCGCCGGTCTTTTGGCCAGCCCTTTGTTTGATTATCATCTAAATAGCTTTTAGTGATAAAAAGATAATTATATATTCTTTTGTAGAATATGACGCCCGCGTTAAGGTGACGCTACATTAACGTCCGTCTCAACGTGACCATTTCGCTTTTTAGCAGGATCGTGCCACATGTACCGTTATGATATTCACGACCAAACACTGGTTGATGAGCGTGTCGCTCAGTTCCGCGACCAAATGGAACGCTACCGCGCTGGGCGTTTGGGTGAAGAAGAGTTCCGCCCATTAAGGTTGCAGAACGGTCTCTATATTCAACGCCATGCGCCCATGCTGCGTATTGCGATACCTTACGGCATGCTGGCGGGTAATCAGCTACGTGCCCTTGCTGAGATTACTCGTCGTTATGACCGTGGTTACGGCCACTTCACCACACGACAGAATCTACAGCTGAACTGGCCCGCCCTTGAGGATGTGCCGGATATTTTGGCAGATCTGGCCAAAGTACAAATGCACGCAATTCAGACCAGCGGCAACTGTATCCGTAACACGACCAGCGACCAGTTTGCTGGTATCGCCAATGATGAAGTGGAAGACCCGCGCCCCTGGTGCGAGCTGATTCGTCAGTGGTCTACCCTGCATCCTGAATTTGCCTATCTGCCGCGCAAATTCAAAATCGCCGTCAGCGGTGCAGCCCAAGATCGCGCCGCGATTCAGGTACACGATATTGGCCTACGCCTATGGCGCAATGCTGATGGCGAGCTGCGCATTAAAGTTTTGGCCGGTGGTGGGCTTGGCCGCACGCCAATGATTGCGGACGTGGTACGTGAAGACCTGCCCTGGCAGCACCTGCTGACCTATCTGGAAGCCTGTGTGCGGGTTTACAACCAGTTCGGTCGTCGTGATAACAAGTTCAAAGCGCGGATCAAGATTCTCGTCAAAGCACTGGGCATCGAAGAGTTCCGCCGCCGGGTTGATGAAGAGTGGGCGCACCTGAAAGATGGCCCGCAAACACTCAACCAAGCAGCGGTCGATGCGGCCAAGGGCCACTTCCCCGAGCCGGAGCGTCGCCCGGTGGCGGAAAACGCCAATGAAGCGTTTGACGAACTGCGTGCTGAGAATCGCAGCTTCGCCCGCTTTGTGACCAATAACGTCTCGGATCACAAAGTGCCTGGCTATAAGGCGGTAACGCTTTCCCTGAAGCGTCGTGAGCATGCGCCCGGCGATGTGACTGCTGATCAGATGGAAGCCGTCGCCGATTTGGCTGATCGCTACAGCTTTGGTGAAGTACGCGTTACTCACGAGCAGAACCTAGTGCTTTCTGATGTGCCGGTCGATGAGCTGGAAGCACTGTGGAAAGAGCTTGATGCGCTGGGCATGGCTAATCCTACGGTCGGTACGCTCAACGATATTATCTGCTGCCCTGGCGGTGACTACTGCAGCCTAGCCAATGCGGTGTCTATCCCCATCGCTCAAGCGCTGCAGGAGCGTTTTGAAGATCTGGATTTCCTTTACGACCTTGGCCCGCTGGATCTGAATATTTCCGGCTGCATGAATGCCTGTGGCCACCACCACGTGGGGCATATCGGTATCTTAGGCGTCGATAAAAAAGGCGAAGAGTTCTACCAGATCTCCATTGGCGGTAACTCCACCGATGATGCGTCACTGGGTAAAATTCTAGGCCCATCATTTTTCCGCTCTGACGTGCCGGATGTCGTCGAAAAAGTATTAGAAGTCTATGTGGCGCAGCGCCATGAAGACGAGCGCTTCCTGGATACTTATCGCCGTATTGGCTTAAAACCCTTTAAGGAGCGTGTCTATGCCTAATAGCCCTGAGCCTAATAAAACAGATGAGACGCAAACTGAAGCAGTTGAGCAGACGCCAGTACATGTTGATCATTTGATAGCTAACGGCGAGCTAGCGGCAGAGAACGCTTGGTGTGTCTCCTACGATGTGGAAACGCTTCCTGAACAGCGCCCGGCGTTTGTACCGCTGGCGCTGTGGCAAGCCAATCAGGAGGATGCCGAGTTGGCGCCACTGCTCACCAGCGACACCGAACTGACAGCCGAGTTGGCGCAGCAGCTTGGCAACGCCCAGGCTATTGCGATTGACTTTCCTGCCTTCACCGATGGGCGTGGCTACAGCCTGGCGCGCCTGCTGCGCGAGCGCTACGGTTATGAGGGCGAAGTTCGTGCAGTGGGCGATGTGCTGGTTGATCAGCTGGACTACATGCGACGCTGCGGGTTTTCGAGCATGGCATTGCGCGATGATCAGCACCCAGAGGATGCCCTGCGTGCGCTAAGCTTTATCAGCGTTCGCTACCAGCCTGATGTGGAAGAGCGTCAGGCGCTGTTTGAACGCCGCTTAACCGCTAGCGAGTAGTTTTAAAATGACGTAAAAGGGCAGCTTCGGCTGCCCTTTTTGCTGTCCTTGACCCGTCCTGAATAGAGTTGACACGTTCCCGTCCTTATTTTGGGAGAGCGTGATGAGTCAACGAGTTAAGCGCACACAGAAAGACTACACACTGGCCTTTAAACAGGCCGTGGTAGAGCAAGTGGAACGTGGCGAGATGACCTATAAACAGGCGCAGAGTCGTTACGGTATTCAAGGTCGCACGACGGTATTAAAGTGGTTACGTCGATATGGTCATCAGGACTGGAGTCCCGGTGCCACACAGCGCTCTAGAAGGAGTCCCGACATGCCCCGGCCACTTACCCCTGAACAACGGATCAAAGAGCTTGAAGAGAAGTTGCGGCTTGCTGAGCAAAAGGCTCAGTTCTTCGAAGCTGTTGTGGAGGTGATGGAGAAGGATTACGGGGTGTCCGTAAAAAAGCAGCCAGACAAGTCCTCACGCAAGAACGTGTTGCCGGATTAACCATCAGCAGGGTATGCCACCTTCTCGGCATCAGCCGCCAGGCTTGGTATCAGGCCAAAAAAGCGCAGCAGTCGCGAGAGGCCCGGGAGCAGCGGATCGTCGATTTTGTTCGAGACATACGACTTACCCAGCCTCGACTAGGCACCCGCAAGCTGCATCACTTGCTGCACCGCCAAGCAGATCAAGAGTTGCACGTGGGACGAGATCAGCTCTTTCAGGTCCTTCGTACGCGGCGTCTGCTGGTGCCCATACGCCGAGCTTATCATAAGACGACGCACAGCCATCATCGCTTCCGGCGACATCCGAACCTGCTCAAGCCAGGCCCCGAGCAGGTGGTTGCCTGCCGCCCTAATCAGGTCTGGGTCGCTGACATTACCTATCTACCGACGCGTCACGGGATGAGCTATTTAAGTCTGGTCACCGATGCTTACTCCCGCAAAATCGTCGGTCATCACGTCCATGAGAGCTTACGTAGCCAGGACGTAGAGCAAGCGTTACGCAACGCTCTACGCCAACGGTTAGGAAGCGAGCCGTTAATCCACCACTCGGATCGAGGCATCCAATACTGCTGTGACAGCTATCAGAAGATACATCGCCAGTACGGTATCCAGTGCTCAATGACAGACGGTTATGACTGTTATCAAAACGCTCTCGCAGAACGTGTAAACGGAATATTGAAGACTGAATTTCTCTTGGTTCAGCCAGGAGATGTTTGTCAGGCGCGTACGATGGTGAATGAGTCCGTCGAGATATATAACAGTCAGCGGCCGCACCTAGCGCTGAAATACAAAACGCCCAATGCAGTGCACTGGGCGTTTGAGATGAAATAAGTGTCAATCTATTTTAGGACTAGACACCTTTTGACGGTTAGGCCAACAGATTAGCCTCGTCGCTTCTGCTGGCGTTCGCGGTTATTGGCTTTGGCACGGTCACTCTTGCGCAGCATGACCCAGGTGGCGCCTAGCCCCCCTTCTGAAGACTGGGCGGACACATACGCCTGGACTTCCTCAAACTGGCTGAGCCACTTGGCAAGATAAGAACGCAGCACGTTGGCAGGGCTGTCGATTTCGCGCCCCCGGCCATGAACAATCATGACTGAGCGCAAGTCATGGGCATAGGCTTCCTGAATGAACGGGAACAGCATTCGGCGGCACTCACTCAAGGGTCGCCGCAGCAGGTGCAGCTGTGATTGAACGCTATAACCGCCATGCTTTAATTTATCGACCACGCCTTGCTGAATACCCTCACGCCGATACTCCATCGGGTCGAACGGAGGAAGCAGGTCGACAAAGTCATCGGATAGAAAGTTGCGCGCCCCCATCTCCTCTTCCGCCCATTCACGGCGAGCCAGCTGCGCCTCAGAAGGCCTTTTGCGATTAGCGCCAGGGTCTGCACGATTGCTTGGTGGTAGTGGCTTAACGTCGCCGATTAGATCACGAAAATCCATATCATCACGAAGTGGCTGATTCATTGCAGGCTCCTCCGGCAGGATCAAAAGACCATCTATGTTACAGAGATAGCCTAGCAAATCTGACCACTTTGCTTAAGCAGATAAAATAAGTCGATTACTCAGGATGTGAAGCATAGCGCTCAAAACATGGGGCTTAAATTATAGAGCTTGTTTTCACCACGTTGGCACGCCAAGCTATGCAGCCACTTTTTCATCATCAATCCGAGGCGCTTTGGTTTGGCTAAAATGGTGTGGCTTAAACGCCTTTTTGTTATCGCTGGTGTGGGGTTGCTCAGTCTAGCGGGATGGTTATGGTTAACCATGCTGAGCCCGTGGTTTTACGACCGCCCGGAGGATCTGGCCGACATCGAACAGCGCCCTCATCAGGTCTTCGTATACGGCACGCTGCGCTATGCGCCCATTCGCCTGGTGGTTATGGGCAGCTTCGGCGCCCCTGAAAAGGCCGTTCTTGAGGACTACCAGCGAGATGGACTGGACCTTTCCCCCCAGCCTGGGAGTGATGTAGAAGGCCTGCTGCTCCATGTGGATGCTGATGAACTGGCCCGCCTTGACCGCTATGAACGACTGGGTATTCGTTATGAGCGAATGGAAATCACCCTCAGCGATGGCAGGCGCGCCTGGGTTTATCTACGTTTACCGACGCTAGAAAATACGTTTGTACCAGACGCGGACTTACCAATAGCTCTGGTACCATAGGCAACCATGTTATGTGCTATTCGCGTGACAGCTTCCATGATCCTAGCCAGGAATAATGATGAGTGAAATGACTCCGTACGTTTTGGTGCTCTACTACTCCCGCTCTGGGGCAACGGCCACCATGGCGCAGCAGATTGCCGCAGGTGTAGAAAGTGTGCCCGGCATTCAGGCACGCTTGCGCACAGTGGCACCGGTTTCAACCACCTGTGAAGCCGTCGATCCCGAGATTCCTGAACAGGGCGCGGTATATGCTGACTTAGACGATTTACGCAACTGCAGCGCACTGGCGCTCGGTAGCCCAACACGGTTTGGCAACATGGCCGCGCCGCTGAAATATTTTATCGACTCTACCAGTAGCCTCTGGATGAACGGTGCGCTGATTGATAAACCCGCCTGCGCGTTTACCTCGACATCGAGCCTGCACGGTGGCCAAGAAAGCACACTGCTAACCATGCTGGTACCACTCCTGCATCATGGCATGGTCTATGCGGGCGTGCCGTACAGTGAAACCACGCTGCTGGAAACCCACACCGGCGGCACACCCTACGGTGCCAGTCACTTGGCCGGTACTCGCAGTGATCGCTCGTTGGATGAGCACGAGCGCGCGCTATGCGTGGCCCAGGGCAAACGGTTAGCGCGGCTCGCCCTTGCCCTGCACGCTATGCGTCAGGAGGCATTATGAGACAGTGGTTAGAAGACGTAGAAGCCCGTCATGGGATTGATAAGCTCACACAGCGAACCCGCCAACTGGTGTTGGCCAGCTTTGCTATTTTATTGGTGCTGGTTATTTACCGAGGCTTTCTAGTACAAGGCGACGAGTTTAACTGGCGCCCGGTGTTAGCCTTTGTCCTGCCCCTGGTACTGTTCCTGCCTTCCATCATTGGCCAGCGAGCCCGTGGTCATGCGTGGCTGGCATTTGTCAGCCTGCTCTATTTTACTCAGGGGATAATGCTGGCAACGTTGCCTGGGCAAAGTATGCGCGGGCTTTTAGAAGCGGCCGTTTCGCTGGCTCTATTTGCGGGGTGTATGGGCTATGCGCGTTTCCGTAGCCGGCAGCTACGCCAATAAATAGCTTTTAAAACCAAAGCCATACGACGACGCCAGCAGCTATTAGCAGAGCACCCAGCGCTCGTAAACGCAGCATGGAGGCAGTTAACGGCTCATTGTGAGCATCGATCGGCTGCTGGTGAAAGCGCTTGGTACCTCCCAGCATCGCCGCTAACAGCGGCTCTCCAAGCAGCCGATGTACCACCAGCCCGACCAAGTGCAGCCCAATCAAGATGATCAAGAGATCGCTATTCCACTGATGCAAAGTTCGCAACTGGCTACTAGCCCCTTCCCCAAACAAGCCATAGAGTGGCGCCTGAAAAAAGATGTCGTCGCTCAAAAACAGACCGCTGACTGCTTGAAAAGTGAGCGAGAGCAGCATGATCATCACCATCCAGCCGCCTAACGGGTTATGGCTGGCATAAGCACTCGGCTGTCGCTGGATGAGTGCCTTTGAATAAGCCATTGTTTTAGCCGGTAGATACAAAAATGTCTTGAATCTCGCATAGACACTACCCAGCACGCCCCATACCCAGCGAAAGACAAGTAACCCAAGTATCAGATAACCTGCTTGAGCGTGTACCTCCATGGGAAAGAGAAAAGGCGCGCCGCTGGTCTTGGTGGTATAAAATGAGATCAACATTGCCAGCACCAATCCCCAGTGAAACAGGCGCATCCAACTATCCCATACTTCAATTGCTACCTTGCCACGCATAGCCCTTTCCTCTATCAGCAGTAATGAGCTAACCGGTGGTGAGCCCGTATGGGTGAGACAGCTTCGCATTAATTCTAACTTTCTCATAGAATGCGGGACAGTTAGTCGCAGCCAAGTTTGTCTCTACCGGAGAAGTGACCGTCGTGAATAGGTGCGTTAAACATTCATTGATGGCGATCACTTGAGCTTTAAAGGCAGACCAGCGAACATGGAATAAATTCAAGGGAGAAGCATTCGATGACACGTAATATAGCCGATATCAGGCGTGATTATGAAGGCGGCAGGCTTGATGAATCCCAGGCACCTGACGATCCATTCGTGTTATTCGATGAGTGGTTCACTCTTGCGCTGGAGAAAGAGGGCAAGGATGGTAACGCCATGACGCTTGCCACCGTTGACAGTCAAGGCAGGCCCCACGCCCGGGTAGTACTATTAAAAGGGTTTGATGAGCGTGGCATGGTCTTTTTTACCAATTACCATAGCCATAAAGGCAGCGAGTTGAGCAATGTCCCCTTCGCTGCCATGACATTCTGGTGGCCTTCGCTCTCTCGTCAGGTGCGTATCGAAGGCCCCGTTGAGCCGGTGTCAGCCGAAGAGTCCGACGAGTACTTTGCCAGCCGCCCACGCGGCAGCCAGCTAGGCGCGTGGATTGCGACTCAGAGCGTTGTGATTCCCGATCGCAACTGGATCGAAGAGCGCCAAAACCGTTTCGAGCAAGCCTACGATGGTCAGGACATCCCTCGCCCTATCCATTGGGGTGGCTATCGCGTCGAACCGGAAATGATCGAGTTTTGGCAGGGTCAGCCTAGCCGCTTGCACGACCGGCTGCGCTTTGAACGCCGCGATGGTGGCGAATGGGGCCGCTTCCGGCTGGCGCCATAAACCAACACGATACGCCTAAGGCCTGACGATAAAACGCAGGCCTTTTGGGTTGTGCATCTTAGTCTGGCAAACTTTCCAGGCGGTGCCGCTGCCACTCGCTTTCGGGTTCGTTGAGACGCAGCACGGCATCTATGACCTGCTCTTCCATGTTGTAACGGCTCTTGAATCCCAGATGTTTCATCAAGGCCCGCATCGGGTGGTTGTCGACCATGATTTTGCCAATCATTTCCAGCGTGCCGATGTTGGTACAGTAAGCAATCATCTTTTTCATCAACAGGCTTCCAATGCCCAGCCCCTGCAGGTCATCCCGAATGATGATCGAAAACTCGGTACGGATATTGTCCGGGTCGTTCCATACCCTCACTACCCCTAGCATTTCTTTGCTGCCATCTTCGCTCAAGTGTTCGGCGATAAATGCCATCTGACGGTCATAATTGATATGCGACAGGATCGACAGATCGCGCTGAGTAAGATTGGACTTATTGTGGAAGTAGCGAAAGCGAATACTCTCTTCCGACAACTGGCGGTGGAAGGTGGTAATCAGGTGGGCATCTTCGGCGCGAATTGGTCTTACTTCTACCTTCCAGCCATTTTTGAGTGTTACCCATTCACGCAGCTCTTCCGGATACGGCATGATCGCAAAACGCGACGGCGTACCAAGATCCATGGCGAAATCCACAGCGACCATGCCATCGCGATTAAGCAGCAATGGGTTCACTTCCAGCCCACGCAAATCGCCCAAATCCGAGGCCATCTGCGATAGTTTCACCAGCATTTGGCACAGGTGCTGTATATCGCGTTCAGGGTCCGCGGAGTGTTCTCGGATTAGCGAAGCGGCATGGGTTCGGCCCACCACATCGGCGGCCAGGCTCATATTAAGCGGTGGTAGCGCTACTTGGCGGTCAGCCAGTACGTTGACCTTGTAGCCGCCGATACCAAAGACGATCAGCGGCCCAAACACAGGGTCGCGAGTAATACCTGCGCAAATTTGCATCGAGTGTTTGCCACGCTGCATAGGCTGCAAACAGTATTCACGGATCGCGTACTCGGGGAATTTCTCGGCTACCTTGTCGCCCAGCCGCCGCACGCCTTCAGCTACCTGTTCGGGTGTTTCCAAATCCTGCAGCAGGCCTGCCGAAATTTTATGCGGGTGTTTACGGTAGCGGTAAGGGCGGCAGTTGCCTTCATGAACCACCTTAAGCGCTTTGGTGCCGGGGATTTCTGTCGCGCGGGCAAGCGCTTCGTCCGGGTTCGCCAGATAGACGCTCGGCGCGGTTGGAATGCCATACGCCTCAAGCACCTGGGCGGTTTCCGAGTGGGTTAGCGTCTGCCTACCCTGCTCTTTTGCCCCTTTGATCAACGTGCGGCATTGGGCACGAATTTCCGGACTGGTTGAAAACGGCAAGCTGGGAGGGATCTCCTGCAACAGCGCCTGAACGCGTTGGTAAATCACCATATGCATAAACGCCTTGACCGCTTTTTCAGGCGAAATATAGGTCGGAATTCCGGCCAGATTACAGGCGTGTCTGGCGTTGAGTGCCTCTTTTAGGCCCATCCAACTAGTCAGCAGGTTACGGCGAAACTTCTTGCGGTTATCGATTAGGGCCTGGGCCGTCACCAGCGATGGGGCCATTCGTGTGGGCGCGTGCACCACTAGCACGGCGTCTACGTTGGCATCGGACGCGACAATCTCCAGTGCCTGGACAAACCTCTCGGGAGAGGCGTTACCGCCCAGGTCCACCGGATTCTCGCCTGGTTTACTCATATCGACTTCGCTACGGTGTAGCGCAGCCTGGGTTTCGGCGCTAAATTCAGCCAATTTGCCGCCGGCACTGATCAATTTATCGATGGCCAGCATGGCAGGACCCAAACCATTCGAGACAATCGCCAGGCGGTCGCCCTTCAGCGGCTTCATTCGCGAGAGGGTTTCCAGCGCGTCGAGCAGTTCGTCGGAGTCATCAACCCGCACAACGCCCGCACGGGCAAAAGCGGCATCAAACACCACGTCGCGGTTGGCGATACCAGGCGTCGGTGCCATGCCGGAAATATCCGACTCTGGTGTACGGCCGCTTTTGATGGCCAGCACCAAACGGTTGCGTGAGGCGTCACGTACGGCGGTCATAAAGTGCTGAGCGTCACTGATCCGCTCCAGATGCAACAATATGGCTTGCGCGGGAGAAAACTGGTTAACGTAATCGATTAGATCCGGCAGCAGCACATCAACGCTGTCGCCAACCGTAATCAGATGTGAAAAGCCGACATCCCGCCCCGCGGCCCAATCGATCATCGCATTGGCAAGCATACCGGACTGGCCAAGGTAGGCGACCTTATCTGCCTTGACCGGCTGACTGGCATACGAGGCGTTGAGTTTTTTACCCGGGACAATCAGCCCCATGCACTCCGGGCCCAGCACACGAATACCGGAGACGCGTGCCGCACTCAGCATGCGTTCGCGAATCGAGCCCTTGTTGCCCTTGTCGCGATCCAGATAGGCGCCTCCGGAGAGCACCAGGGCAGCCTTGACGCCGTGCTGACCAAGCTTTTTGATCAGGTCAGGCACGCCCTCGATAGGCGTGCAGACCACAGCCAGATCAGGTACCTCAGGCAGTTCACTCACCCGGCTCACGCAGGGGGCGCCGAATACCTGCGGGTACCCCTTGAGATTGACCGCCCAGAGCGCCCCCTTGAAGCCGCCCTCTTGAATATTTCTCAGCACTAAACCGCCCAGCGATGAGGGCTTTTCAGAGGCGCCAAACACCGCTAGTGTATGAGGTTCAAAGAAATGGTGTAAAAAGCGCGTGCTCACGAATGAGTCTCCCCTGACTAAATAGCGGCTGTACGACTTATTGACACTGTCGCGTAGGGCATGGAGGCGATTAAGGTGGCATCAATAATAATGGAGCGTTTGAATGATTACCGCCTACCTTACCCACCCAGACTGCTCATTGCACCATATGGGGCCGGAGCATCCCGAAAGCCCTCAGCGTCTGGAGGCTATTCGCGCTCGCCTATCGCTTGCAGGGTTATTACAGCAAACCATGCAGGCCGATGCCAAGGAAGCCTGCGAGGAGGCTCTTTCCAGAGTACACCCCTTGCGTCATTTGCGCTCCCTGGATAAGTGTTTGCCCACCGAGGGCATCGTTACGCTAGATAGCGATACCATGATGAACCCTGACAGCCTACAAGCAGCCCGGGTTGCCGCGGGAGCGGTTATCCGTGGGGTAGATCAGGTGTTTAAGCGTCAGGCGGATAACGTCTTTTGTGCTGTTAGGCCGCCAGGTCACCATGCGGAAGCCAGCGATGCGATGGGATTCTGTTTTTACAATAATATCGCCGTGGGGGCGGCCCATGCGCGAGCCAAATACGGCGCCAAACGTATCGCTATTTTGGATTTCGACGTGCATCAGTGCAATGGCACCATCGATATCTTTAAAAACGATCCCGAGGTGCTTATTTGCACCAGCTTCCAGTATCCGTTTTACCCATGGCGTTATCTGCGCAGCGAGTGGCAAAACGTTGTGAATACCCCGCTGGAAGTGGGCACCGATGGCCCAGAGTTCCGGCGCATCATTGAAAACCACTGGCTGCCTGCCCTGCACGCCTTTAAGCCTGACTTGGTGATGCTCTCCGCGGGTTTCGACGCTCACCGTGATGACCCTATGGGTGATATCTGTTTAGAGGATGAAGACTTCTACTGGATTACCCATCTGGCCATGGAGATCGCCACCCTGTATGCCGATAACCGCATTGTATCGGTGCTTGAAGGGGGCTATAACCCGAAGTCGCTAGCGAGTGGCGTTGAGGCGCATCTAAAAGCGCTTTTGGGGCTACCGTTTGCTGAAGTGCCCTAGCCCGGATTTCTCATAGCACCTCAGCAAGTACCGCACCCAGGCCGCCATGCTATTAAAAACCTATTGGTACATCTTAAATTGCCTACTTTTTAACCACTTTCCGTCGTTCAGATACACTTCCCCCTTTCCCCCATTGCGTCGGGCCGGGGGCGCCCGCGCATTCAGTTCGGCACCAACCGCCTGACGAGATCGGATAGTTGCGCTTTATAGGGGTAGCTGTCACTCATCAACACCCGGATTCGGCGCGTATTGCGGATGATGACCGCGCCCACTTTGATGAGTTTGAGCCTCAGGTTGCTTGGGCTCATGCGCTCAAAAGGGGTCTTCTTCAGGTAAGTACGTAAGCGCTCGAACAGCGTATAGGCGAAGCCCGATAAGATCAGCCGCCACTGATTGGCCCACCAGTGCGTACTGGAGGTCCGGTCAGCAAACAGGCTCAGTTGTTGATCCTTGATTCGGTTTTCCATGTCGCCCCGAGCACAATACTGCTCGTAGTAAAGCTTGAAGCCGTCGTCGTAACGGGAGCTGATGATAAATCGGGGATTGGAGCCCAGCTCGCTTTCTTCTAGACGAGCGACCACCCAGCGTGGGTATTTCCAAGAGTGTGCTTGATACGGGAAGCGGAACGTCTCTGCCACTTTGCCTCCCACCTGCCATTGGGTCTTGCGCACCAGCATCATGGGCACGTCCACTTCCTTGAGCAGCCGACTGTTCTTACCGATACCCACGATATAGTCAACGTGATGCCGATCGCACCAGTTCAGCATCCGGGGGCGACAAAAGTGACTATCACCTCGTAACACAATGCGCGTATCGGGCCAGTACTGGCGGATAAAGCGCACCAGTAACGCCAGGATGGCCCAGCTGTGATGGCTGTCGCTGTGGTCACTGGTACGCAGATAGCTCACTAGCAGATGGCGGCCACAGAAGACATACAGCGGGAAGTAGCAGTGGTGATCATAATAGCGGTTAAAGAACTTCCCGGGTTGCTCGCCGTGCACGGGAATATCGGTGCCATCAAAGTCCAGCACGATTTCCTTGGGGGGTTGGTCATGCTGCTCAATGAAGTGATGCCACAGTAACGCATGGGCCTTCACCATCGCTTGCCGGTCTACCTTCTGCTCGCTCCGACACAGTGTAGACTTACCCGCCAAGACTTCATCTTCACCTAGCGCGGTCTGAAGCGCTTGGTCGTAACGTAGGGCCTCATGGTCGTTAAAATCTTCGTAGCCCGCGGCGACACCGAACACCCGCTGACGCACCAGAGTGTCGAGCTTGTGACGAACCTGTTCCGGTGCGCGGGGATCATGAAGCACGGAGGCCAAGCGGTGCGTCAGACGATGTTGTTTATCGACTTCCCGTAGCAAGAGCAATCCAGCATCGGAGGTGATGTGGCCCCCAG
The DNA here is from genome assembly GCF_976980765.1 of Halomonas sp. NYA30. Classification (NCBI taxonomy): domain Bacteria; kingdom Pseudomonadati; phylum Pseudomonadota; class Gammaproteobacteria; order Oceanospirillales; family Halomonadaceae; genus Halomonas; species Halomonas sp. NYA30. The sequence goes on from NZ_OZ334477.1 coordinate 2,346,693, forward strand.
AGAAATCGGCTTCAATTTGCCGGCGTGAGAGTGGCGAGAAGGTCAGTTTTTCAGGTACCATTTTGGAAGCGGCGGTTGGTGTTGGTTTTTGGTGTAAGGCCCTGAAACGTTAACACTTTCAGCCGCTTTCTTTTATACCCCGTGAGAAATCCAGGCTAGTAAATAGGCATCAGCGCACTTGCCTCTGTCGGCCGTTCTTAGCCGCTTCTTTGCTGTGATATCATGTCCGTTTACGCGCGCCTATAGACACGCACCGTTAGACAACGCAGCCAATGTGACGACCTATGACCGCTACGACTGAAGAGCATGCCGCGCTGCGTATTGCATCGGGAAGCAAACCCTTTGTTGAGCCGCTGCGTTTAGGCGAGCGGCTCAAACAGATTCGTCTCGCTAATCAGTGGACTTTGGAAGAGGTTAGCCAACGCACGGGCCTTGCCCGTTCAACGCTCTCTAAAATTGAGAACGATCAAGTCTCACCCACCTTTAGCGTAGTCCAAAAACTCACTACTGGGCTCAACATCGACCTGCCGCAATTACTTACGCCCCCAAAACGGGAGCGTTACACCATGGGGCGGCGCGATTTGACCCGTAAAGGCAAAGGACAACTGCACCCCACTCCTACCTACGAGCACGAGTTATTGGGCCATCAGCTCGCCCAAAAACGCATGATTCCCTTCAAGACCATCGTAAGGGCACGCAGTTTTGACGAATATCACCAATGGGTACGCCATGATGGTGAAGAGTTTTTGATGGTGCTGCATGGCGACATTATGCTTTACACCGAATTTTACGCCCCGTTAGTGCTAGCTGAGGGCGACAGCATCTATTTTGATAGTGATATGGGGCACGCCCTGGTATCCACCAGCCCAGAGGATGCCGTTGTTTTGTCGGTCTGTACACGCGGTGATGTGGCCTAAGGCTGTTCGCAAACCGGCGAGCTATTCACAGGGGTTATAGGCAGTTGGTGGGCTTCGGTAAACCGGCCAGGCGTGCGATCCGCTTTGCCGGACTGCCGGGGAAGAGCTGCATCAGGTAAATAGAACGCCCTTTTTCATCACCCAGTGCGTTTTTAGTTGCTTTCACCAGCGGCCGCATCGCCGGTGCCATTTCGTAACGCTGATAAAACGCCCTCACTACGTCGATGACTTCCCAGTGCTCAGCGGTAAGCGTTAAGCCCTCTTCTTCCGCCATTAAACAAGCAACGGATTCGTCCCACTGTGACTGATTAACAAGATATCCTTCTGGGTCTAGCGGATATCTGTTTTGCGAATCAAGATAACGGTATATTTTTGTCTCTGACATGCCTAGTACCAAGTAACTGTCTTTTCATACTGCTCAGTCAGCGCTACAAAGCCATCCACCTCTAGCGTGGGCAGCTCATTATCCGCGGCTATGTTTGTAAGCCCGCGGCTTACAAGGTCTTCCGATAGAAGGAATATGCGCGACTGACACTGCTGCCATGCCTCCCAGGTGGGATCTAGCGCAGCTGTAACGGCTTCTTCGATCAGCAGCACGGCATCCTGCCCCCCTATCGCTTGCTGCATTTGAGTGGATGCACTGCTGTCAGGCGCTTTGGTGAGGATGTGTAGAATCATAATGACGCTCACTTGGCCCTAGAAATTAAGTATCTTGGAATGTTGCTGCAAAATCCCAGGAACTTCCTGCTCGGTTATCATAGTAACGCCCCCTACCAGAGAGTCGGCGGATAGATACATCCCTTGCAGCGCCCCTTCGGTCACCCAAAGCTTGTCAATATCGTACATTTCCAACATATCAATGGTGGGCAGCGTGGCTTTTTGGCCCGGTGCGCCACTGCCCTGCTCTTTCAGCAGTGCCATTATACCCTGTCCCATAAACAGCAGATGCACGGGCTGGCCAAAGGCAGCCGCGACCAATGCGGCATCTAATCCTTCACGTAGCCAGTTTGAGCTATGTGGTGCGTGGCGAACTATCACTAATAGCGCATCAGGTGTTGCCATTAGCACTCCTTTAAGCAAACGTGATCAGACGATCAGTGCGTTGCTGCAGCTCAAGCAGTTGCCCAAGCCCGGTCAACTCGAAAGGCGGGGCTACATTAAAGGCCTGCTTGCCGTGTCGCTGCGCTTCTGATTCGCTCATCAACCCACGCCGCAACGCTGCGGCAATACAGACATCCAATTGAACCCCGTGCTGCTGGCTCAGTTCAGCCCAGGCCTCACTAAGATTGAGCTCATCCTGGGGGGGGGCCATCAACGAAGAGGCATTATGAACGCCGTCGTGATAAAAAAAAACACCCGTAATTTGATGTCCACGCGCTAGAACGGCATGAGCAAAACGCAATGCAGAGTGAGGAGCTGGGCTGCTATACGGCGCCCCCATCACCAATAAGCCGTACTGCATGATCTTAATACCTGATAACGGTTACCCTAAAAAAAGACAGGCCCTATCAAATAGGGCCTGTCATATCGTCTATCGCTTACTCGGATCAATCGTTACTCATAATACCCAAAATCGACAACAGGCTAACGAACAGGTTGTAGATGGATACGTAGAGCGTCACCGTGGCGAGAATGTAGTTCGTTTCGCCAGCGCGGTGAATGATCTCACTGGTTTGATACAGAATGGCTGCTGAAGCAAACAGCACAAAGCCTGCTGATACCATCAATGAAAGCGCCGGAATTTGGAAGAAGAACCCAGCCACCATGGCCAGAATCAACACAATGGCGCCCGCCATCAAGAAGTTGCTCAAAAAGCTAAAGTCTTTCTTGGTGGTTAGCGCTACCGCTGAAAGACCTACAAACGTCAGACCGGTCATGGCCAACGCGTTCATAATCAACGCACCGCCATTAGGCAGGGTCAGGTAGGCAGAGAGAATCGGCCCAAGCGTAAAGCCCATAAAGCCGGTGAAGGCGAACGTTGCCAATAAGCCAGCCGCGGAGTTAGCGGTTTTATGTACCAGAAACATTAAGCCGTAGGCACCAATCAAGAACACGAAGATGTTCATTTGTTGGATACCGAGGGCCACAGCAGCACCCGCAGTGACTGCTGAGAACAGCAGCGTCATTGCCAGTAGCGCGTAGGTGTTACGCAACACCTTGTTAGTGCTAACACTGTTGGCAACGCCACTCGACTGAGGACGTGCCGTACGTAAATCGTTGTAAGCCATGTGTTCATGCTCCCTAAATGGTATTTCCAACAACTGACAAGCATGCCGTTACCGAGTTCCAGACGCAAGCCTTTGTCTATTTCACAAAGACCTATTCGTAAATGGTTATTCAACGTTGAATCAGCTCAGCGAGCATTGTCTATGCTTGTTGGACACTTCTTTGGACACCAAAAACATGAAAAAAATTCTACTCCCTGCCAGCGCATTAGCACTTTTTACGCTGGCACTGCCTGCAATGGCGTTCTCCCCTGCTGGAGAAAATATTGCCTATAGCGTGAATGACGAGGATTTTCAGGGCTATTTTATTTCTGCGGGTGACAATACAAAAGGCAGCGTACTAATCGTTCATGACTGGGACGGGCTGGATGATTATGAGCGCCAGCGTGCTGATATGTTGGCCGATGAAGGCTACGACGTATTTGCCGTGGATCTATATGGTGAAGGCAACCGCCCCCAAGCAGTCGAAGATAAGCGCGCCGCAACCAATCGACTCTACCAAGACAGAGAACGCATGCGGGCCCTGACCTTGGGTGGTTTAGCCCAGGCAAGAGAGCAAGGTGCTGCCGGGCAAACGGTCATCATGGGTTACTGCTTTGGTGGCGCCGTAGCGCTAGAGATCGCCCGCTCCGGTGAAGCCGACAATATAGCAGCGTACACCAGCTTTCACGGTGGTCTAACAACCCCCGATGGCCAGTCTTACTCAAGTGAAACCGCACCTATCTTTATCGCCCACGGCGGTGCCGACACTGCGGTTAGCTTAGAGGACGTTGCCACCCTGACTGAGGAGTTAGAAACCGCAGGTGTGACCTATGAAGTCGGTATCTATTCCGGCGCTCCCCACGCTTTCAGCGTGTTTGGCAGCGATGCGTATCACGAACGCGCCGACCAACGCTCTTGGGCAGCCTTTAATACTTGGCTGGATGAAATGCTTTAAAACAAATACCCCTAGCTTTGCCAGGCGCTGCTAGGGGTATTGAAAATTCAATTTAGCTAATGCGTACTTAAAACCTGTATTTAGTTGGCGACTAATCAGCTTTGCGCTTCTTCTTCGTCTTCTTTTTCATCTTTATGCGGCGTAACGGTGGTCAGCGCCGTTTGACGTGCATCTTGAGGAGAATTGTAGAGACGAGCGTCAACCAAATGCAGAACCGCCAATTGCGCAAACAACACCGCAAAACAGACGATCAAACCTTTCAACATGGCGGCATATCCAGAGAGGGAGGGGCTAACATCCGCATATTAGCCGATCGCTAGCCAAACACAATGTATTTTATGCGCTTGAAAATACCTTGTTCTAAAGCGTTGAATAGCACGCAGAGCAGCAGCTCAGACCATGCCGCGGCTAATCCTTAACGGATACCTTGCGCAAGTCCTCAATCGTTACCCCCTCGGGTAAATCTGATTCCTCCGCGGGCAACCATACGGGAGAAAGATCGCTATCTTCTCGGCCATCGTCATACTGATGGCCTGGAATGCGGTAAACGATCTGACTGTGGTGGTGATCCCATGCGAATACACGATCCATATGCTTATCCTAGAAAAAAGAAAGTCGTAACTATGACATGCGCGTATAGCATGATGTTCCGTCACATGTCTTATACCTATTAAGTTAAATGCCGAAAGGACTATTGCTGACAAGGGGTTGCCAATCAAAACCCTCGTTGCCCTTTTCCTGCTCACCTTTATACTTGCCGGGTGTAGCTCAGGTCCCACCTCAACAAGAATCGCTGACTGCCGCTAACTAGCTGAGTAGGCTAGCGACACCATGTGTCGATGGCAACTGCATACGCGGCACCCAGGTGAACAAAGCGGGAGGGGTAGTTTTAATACTTTTTTGTTGATTTTGCTGGAAAAATGACAGGTGATGGCTTGAAAGAACCTCATGGCGGTAAAGACCCACAGGAGGCCCTGCGCGCCAGGCTCAAGAAAAGCTTATTAGAACGTAGGGCTTCAGCCCACCGCCGTAAAATCGGCGCTCGAGCAACGCGTCAGCAGTTCTTAGAAGCTACTCGGAACGTGGGGGTTATTGTTGTTGCTACCTGCTTCACTGCTGGCTGGGTAGTCACCAACCCCAGCCTAAATACCGATAACGTTTGGCTTGGCGTGGGGCTAGGTATAATATTGATTTTTGTAGGGTCGTTCGGCTATGGTTATATAGAGCGCGATAAAACCTCAGATGAGGATGATAGGCTATGAATGAACTTATTCTTGCTGGAATGTTGATGAGCCTAGCGGTTGTGTCCGGGGGTATGGTGTGGAGTCAGCACCGCGAGCATCATGGTAAAAAATCGCTAACCGATAGCGTATTTTCCTGGCTCTCCAAACGCTTTGCTTGATGAATTCAGTTCATAAATATGAAAGGGTCGCGAATAGCGGCCCTTTTGTTTGTTCAGAGTACGTTGTCAGGCATGCCTTGTCCCCAGCTCATTTTTCATTTTAGCAAGGGTTATCCGGAGCGAAGGAAACCCACTCACCATTTAGTATGAACACCAAATCATCAACTTCCATGCCAAGTAAATAAGGCTGGTACACCACCACCGTAAGAGACCGCTATGCCTGTTATTCAGCGACTGCTCCGCGTCCTTAAAGCGTCGACGCTACAAATTTCGTGGACATTCCTTCTACTTATTGTGCTCGCACATATGGGCACCGCCTGGGTACTTTTTTCTCTGGTCGGCGAAGCGATGGCCGACTCCCTTACCGATTGGGTTTATTTTTACGTGGTCGTCTCCAGCACCGTAGGTTTCGGTGATTTCAGCCCGACAACCATAGCTGGCGAGTGGATCGCCTCGCTCTACCTCATTCCAGGCGGCATTTCTCTATTTGCCGCTTTAATCGGTAAAGCCACTGTCACCCTTTCAAATTTTTGGAGACTACAGATGCAAGGTAAAGGCGATTTTAGCCACCTATCCGGCCACACCCTCGTCATTGGCTGGCACGGCGAAACCACAGAACGCATTTTGGACATTCTCAAAGCTGATAAAGGCCTACCTGATGAAGTCGTGCTCTGCGTAACCAAAGAGATGAGTAACCCACGCCCGGCGGATTTGAAATTTATCAAAGGGGAGAGTTTCTCCAATGCCGAGCTTCTCAAGCGAGCCGGGGTTGAGAGCGCCAGCCGCATCATCATCTACGACACGAGTGATGACCGAGTTGCTACCGTCGCGCTGAGTGCCTACAGCCTTAAAGCAAAAAACGCCCATATCGTCGCCCACTGCGCCAATCCCGACACCGCAGCAATGTTGCGGCGCACCTTGCCAGGCATCGAATGTACCCAGGCCTTAGCGTTGGAAATGCTGGTAAGGTCAGCCTCTGATGCAGGAATTTCACGGGTCGTCAACGAACTACTCGCGGTTGATCGTGGCGCTACCCAATACCAAACCAGGTTAAACCAGCCGCCTGCCGGAGCCACCTTCGGCGACTTATTTATGCAAGCGAAAAAGGTATGCAATGCCACCGTGCTTGGTCTTGCCAACAGCAGCGATGACAGCGAAGGCAGCATGTTGAATCCAGACACCCAGCGTCCACTGCAGGATGGTGACATTATTTACTACATGGCCAATACACGCCTTTCACAGCAACAGTTGAGTGAGCTACTCACCGCAGAAAGTTAAAAAAGTGAGGTGAGCCGTTTTTCATGAATTAAACGGGCCTGCCCTCTTGGAGGGCAGGCCTTTGCTTGCTCACTGCCCCAGCCAACCCGTCCTACGCACCAGAGTCTTCTCAACTTCCAGCACTATCATCATGGCGATACCGATAGCGATGATTAACACCCCGTCCGCAATACCTAGCGGCCGAGTATCGAACAGGCGATGCATAACCGGCAGAAACGTGAATGCTAGCTGAGCAAAGACGACCATAGAGACCGCTATTAACACGGCGGGGGTTCCAAGCACTCCTCGCCAGTTAAAGGAGGTCATGTGCAGATAGCGCACGTTGAAAAGATAGAACACTTGCAGCACCACGATGGTATTAACTACCAAGGTGCGGCTCATGGCTAGCTCATCCCCTCGGCCAAGCGAATAGAAGAAAATACCCAGTACTGCCATCAGGAACAAGAATGACACCAACCCGATGCGCCAGACCAGAAAGGGCGTCAGCAAGCCCTGCCCTGCAGGCCTCGGCCGACGCTGCATAACATTCGGTTCGGCTCCCTCAAACGCCAGCGACAACCCTAGTGTGACGCCAGTGATAAGGTTGATCCACAGGATCTGAACGGCTGACATCGGCATAGCGAAATTAAACAGAATCGCGGCAATGACCGCTAATACTTGGCCCCCATTGGTCGGCAACGTCCAAGCCGTCACTTTACGAATATTGTCGTAGACCACTCGGCCTTCATTCACGGCGGCCACAATGGAGGCAAAGTTATCGTCGAGCAGAACCATCTGCGACGCCTCTTTTGCCGCATCGGTGCCTTTATGCCCCATACCAACACCGACGTTCGCCTGCTTTAACGAAGGTGCATCATTAACGCCATCGCCGGTCATCGCCACTATGGCGCCGGTCGATTGCAGCGCTCGAACAATTCGCAGTTTGTGTTCAGGGTTGGTTCGGGCAAAAACACTGGTCTCGGTAACGATGTCAGGCAGATCGCTATCGGCAATGTCATCGAGTTCACGCCCCGTTAGTACGTGCGGGTCGTCATCGAGCCCCAACTGACGAGCAATAGCCGCTGCCGTCGCGGCGTGATCGCCGGTAATCATTTTCACCATAATGCCGGCGGAGTGGCACTCTTTAATGGCGGCCATTGCCTCCTCCCGCGGCGGGTCGATAAAACCTATTAAGCCAACAAAAACCAACTTGTCATCAAGGTCAGCAAACGTTAGCTTGTGGGTACCGGACGGCAGCCGCTTAGTCGCTAAGCCGAGCACCCGTTCCCCCTGAGCAGCCGCCTCTGCGATGCGTGCCGTCCAGGCATCCCGTTCCAGCGACCTACTTCCCTCTCCATCCGCCTGAAGGGAGCATAGTTGCAACAGTTCGTCTGGGGCACCTTTGACGAAAATACGCGCCCCCTCCGATGCATGGCCGTTGAGCGTGGCCATAAAGCGATGTTTGGCATCGAAAGGAATCTCATCAAGGCGGTGCCACTCATGCCGAGTAGACTCGGGTTCCAGGCCAGCCTTAATAGCCAACGCCACCAGCGCCCCTTCCATGGGGTCGCCAATCACATGCCACTCTCCGTCGGTATTGCTCAACTGGGCATCGTTACACAGCAATCCGGCCAGGATCAGGCTGTCGATATCCGTTGGCCGTGTATCCTCCACGTTAGCCGCTGTCTCCGCTGTCAGTCGCCCTTCCGGTACATAGCCAGACCCGGATACCATCATTCGGCCGCTGGAGGCTTCCAGCCGACGCACGGTCATCTCGTTGCGCGTTAGGGTGCCGGTCTTGTCGGAGCAGATAACCGATGTAGCCCCCAGCGTCTCCACCGCAGGAAGCTGCCGAATAGCGGCGTTGCGCTGTGCCATACGCTGCACGCCGATAGCGAGCGTGATGGTAATAACGGCGGGCAGGCCTTCGGGGATCGCCGCAACGGCCAAGGCCACAACGGCAATGAGCGCCTCCGACCAGACATGGCCGCGTACCAGCACCGCAAAGGCAAACAGAACAACCGTCACGGCCAACGTGACCCAGGTAAACTGCGTTCCGAAGCGATTGATCTGCTGTAGTAGTGGCGTGGTCAGTGGTTGAACATCACGCAGCATGGTACTGATTCGTCCGATTTCAGTATCGCTACCGGTGGCCACCACCACCCCTTTCGCCTGTCCAGTGGCCACCAACGTGCCAGAGTACGCCATGGAGTGACAATCGCCCAGCGCAGCCTCTTTTGGGGCCGGTGAAACCCGCTTTTCTGCAGCCACCGACTCGCCGGTCAGGATAGCCTCCTCAATTCGCAGTGAGCTGGCACGGATAAGACGCAAATCTGCAGGTACTCGATCTCCTGCCTCCAAGGATACGATGTCGCCCAGAACGATCTCATCGACGGGCACTTCGACGTGCTTCCCTTCTCTGACTAGATGAGCGTGCGGAGCGATAAGGTTACGGATTGCATTCAGCGCTTTTTCCGCCTTGCCTTCCTGTACAAAACCGACCACTGCATTAACCAAGACCACCGCAACAATGACCGACGCATCGACAAAATGCCCTAGCAACAAGGCTGCGATGGCCGCCGCCAAAAGAAAATAGATCAGTGCATTATGAAAATGAGCGAGAAAGCGAAGCAGCGGGTGTCGGCCAGCTACTGCCGGTAACTGGTTACGCCCATACTGCTCCAAGCGCTTGGCAGCTTCATCTACTGTCAGCCCCGATAGCGAAGTCTCCAAGTCCGCAAGGACATCATCGGCATGCCTTGCGTGAACCTGCAAAGACGGGCTTTCTGATGATAAATCGGTATCGGCAGTAGGTGTGTCCATACTGTCTCCCTAGCAAGCGAAAATAGAGTTAATGAGGTACTGTCGTTGCAGGCACTGGCGTTACAGCTTGAGCACCAGCGTTACGGTATCGGTCTCATCTTTGACTGACTGAGTAACGAAGCCAAACTCGTCCGCCATTTGCCGCATAGCATGATTCTCTCGCAGAATATCGGCGTAGAGCTGCAGGATGCCACTATCACGAGCATAGTTGAGCAGTTCCTGCATAAGACGATAGCCAAGTCCCGTTCCCTTCATATCGCGACGCACCATAATCGCAAACTCAGCTTTTTCCTTGTCAGGGTCAGCAGACAGGCGAACAACTCCGACGATTTCGTGCTTACCTGGTGCCATAGCGACGAAGGCCATTTCTCGGTCGTAGTCGATCTGGGTGAGGCGAGCCGCGAAAGCATCATCAGCCCCCTGGATGGCCGCAAAGAAGCGTGGCCTCATGTCATCGGACGAAGAGTGACGGAACATTTCGACCAGCGCGTTATCATCTTCCGGGCGTATGGGGCGTAAGTCATAACGCTGGCCAGTTCGGGTTTCGATAACTTTTTCGAGCTGCTGCGGGTAGGGGCGAATAGCAAGCGGTCGACGTTGGCCGTGGACGGCCCTGACCACAATACGCGCATCCAGGGCGATCACCCCGGAAGAATCGGCCAATAAAGGATTAATATCGAGCTCGGCGACGCGATCCAGATCGCAGACCATTTGCGACAGTTTGATCAGGGTGAGCGTAATGGCTTCCACATCGGCGGCAGGCCGATCTCGATAGCCCTGCAGCAAGCGAGAGATACGCGTCGTTTGGATCATCTCCTTCGCCAGGAGGGGGTTGAGTGGCGGGAGGCCAATGACGCGGTCACCGATGACTTCAGCCGCCGTGCCGCCCTGGCCAAACAGAATGATCGGCCCAAAAACGCTGTCTTCAGCAACGCCCATAATCAACTCATGCGCACCAGGGCGGCGAATCATCGGCTGCACGTTGAATCCATCCACCCGTGCCTCCGGCGCAACACGTTGAACGCTAGCGAGCATATCCGTCGCCGCCTGAGCCACCGCCACGGGTGAGGCAAGGTTCAACTGCACTCCCCCCACATCCGACTTGTGCGAGATATCCCGCGACAATATCTTCAGCACCACCGGGAAACCCAACTTTTTGGCCGCCTCGCAGGCTTCCTCCGGCGTCTTCACTGCGATGGCCGATACGGTTGGAATGCCATAAGCCGACAGTACTGCCGCTGCCTCCGGCTCGGTCAGTACGCTACGACCATCCTTGAGTACACTGTCGATGATGGCTTCCGCGTTGACCTTGTCGATGATGATATCGTCAGCAACCGCTGACGGTGTCTCCATCAACGCTTGCTGATTACGCCAGTAGTTCGACAAGTGTGAAAAGGCCCTAATGGCCTGCTCTGGCGTTTGATACGTAGGGATGCGCTTCGCGGAAAACAGCTGGCGGGCCTCGGCAGGCGCCCCTTCACCCAGCCAGCAGGTCAACACCGCTGGACGCCGTTCGCCCAAGGTCGCAACCACGGACTGGGCAGCGTCAAGGCTATCGGCTACCGCCGCAGGGCAGTTCATGACCAAAACCGCATCCGCTCCACGCTCATCGAGTAACGCTTCGAGTGCGCCTGCATAGCGTTGACCAGGCGCGTCGCCGAGGATGTCAACCGGATTGGCATGGGACCATGCTTTGGGTAGCAAGGCATCCAAGCGCGCCAGCGTCGACTCGGAAAGTTCGGCCAGGTGACCTTGTCGATCAGCTAGCTCATCAACCGCCAGTACACCGGCTCCCCCACCGTTGGTAAGGATGGCCAGCCGGTCGCCTTTTACGCGGATGCCGGTCGCCAGCGTGCCTGCGGCTTGGAACAATTCATCGAGGGTATTGACCCGTAGCATTCCCGCACGCCGGAACGCCGCGTCGTAGACAGCATCAGAGCCGGCTAGCGCCCCGGTATGTGACAGCGCGGCTTTGGCGCCCGCATCACTGCGACCTGCCTTGACGACCACCACAGGCTTGTTACGGGAGGCCATACGGGCCGCCGACAGGAACTTGCGTGCCTCGGTCACGGCCTCCATATAGATAAGGATGGAGCGGGTATTAGGATCAAGCGCCAGATAGTCGAGCATATCCCCGAAATCAATATCGCTCATTGAGCCAAGAGAGATCACATGCGAAAAGCCGATGCCACGCGCAGATGCCCAGTCTAGAATCGAGGTCGCTACCGCACCGGACTGGGTCACGAAGGCAACGTCTCCCTTTTGCGGCATGATATGAGCAAAGCTAGCGTTGATCCCCCTGTGCGGCAGCAGAATACCCAGGCAATTAGGCCCGACAATACGCATCAAGTAAGGCTTAGCGGCCTCCAGCATTGCATGTTTGAGCGCTTTTCCATCGGCACTCTCTCCCTCACCGAAGCCCGCGGTGATCACCACGGCCGCTCGACACCCCCGTTCCCCAAGTTCACGAATAAGACCCGGCACGCTGTCAGGTGGCGTGGCGATAATGGCCAGATCTGGAGCCAACGGTAATTCACTGATGGAGTGGTAGTTGAGCGCTGAGCGGATGGCCCGCTCGTTTGGATTCACAGTCAGGATAGGCCCTGAAAAACCGGCCTCAAAAAGGTTTCGCGCCAGCACGGCACCCACTGAACCAGCGCGGTTGCTTGCACCGATCAGCGCTATCGTGTCAGGCGAAAACAGCGCGTTTAGATTGCGTATCGACATGGTAGCGGTACCTAGTGATGAAGTTTACTAGAGCTGCCCATGTATAACTTAGCATTCGTGACAGCTGCTTCACGCGCATGGATTGTTATAGCGTGAGTTCATCTATAGAAAAGCTTAGTCATATAAATAACATGGTTTGATTTGTTAAGTTATTGATGTGGCGCAACTATTCCTGGCCCCACTTGTTGTCATGCTAAAAAACACACGCCAACTTCTTATCCTATTGATATTTCATGCTAAATCAGTAAATAAGATTTCGAAAACAATGTTCACCTTACCGTAACGTAAAATGAGCACTTATTTCAGGTGGGTAAAAATTACTATCACAGCACACATGTCATTTTATTAACCATCTAATTATTAACGACTTTACACATTAAAATATTGATGTCGGTCAAAACATGAGCTATTAAATTCTTCAGCAAAGGCGATGAGTACTATACTTTTTCTACTTCACTTGAGGAGCTATGACAATGACAACATCAGCGTTTCCAAAAGCTTCCACTAATGCCGCCAATAATAGCGTAGAGAGTAGCAGTGTAGACAATAACAACGTAATTAATAACAAATACTTGCTAGCTTTTTGGTATCAGCCTTGGGCTGAAACGTCCAATTCGGCGGCCAAGCTACAATGCATTTGGCTAGAAACACTTAACGACGCATTTCGCCACGAGGTCGATTTCCTGGCGACTATGGCGCCGGTCTATAGCAAGCTCACACACTGCATGCTGGGCTTCAACGGGCCACTGACGCCGGAGTTGATAGCATCCTGTTACCGTCAGATCGCCGGAGACATGACTGAGGCCACTTTTAACCGCATGCGCAACGTATCCGAACTCAACGAAGACTTTAAAGAGCGGATTTGGTGTGAACTATAGGAGGTAACGCTCAAACACAGTGGGAATCTTATAAAGCGGTGGTAGTGGTACATGCACGACCACCGCTTCTTTACTCTGTTAGGCCCCAAAATTGCGCTATATGCCGGGTCGAAGAAATACCTACTTCCAGCATATATTTATCTGCTTCCCCGAGACCTTCTTCTCCGCCGGCCATGATTGGCGTGCCGTGCCCCATTCCTTCGATGATGTACTCCTCAATCACCTCCTGACCACCCGCGTTGCACCAGATCTGGCGGGGAAAACCATCAAGCTCCTCTACACGTGTCGGTGGCCCTTCAACCTTATGGATCTGCTGCCACTGCCGAACAATGGAATCGGCGTTGGCATTATCGACGGTCGAATCGCTACCGCCATGCCAAACCGATATTGTTGGCCAAGGACCGTCAAAGGTTGAGGCTTCGCGTACAAGTTTGTTGAGCCTGTGATCCGATGGGCCACCATATCCCTTCATACGAACCATCGCCTCTATCAGGTTGTCGGCGCTGCGATAGGGTAATCCAGCGATGATCGCCCCGCCTGCAAACACCTCAGGATAGGTGGCCAGCATCACAGATGTCATGGCGCCCCCCGAAGACATCCCAGTGACGAAGATGCGTGAGGGGTCGATGTCATGATCATCAACGACCTGCTCGATCATCTGACGAATAGAGAGTGGTTCACCATCGCCTCGGCGGCTGTCGCCCGACTTGAACCAGTTGAAGCTACTAAGCGGGTTATTGGTTTTTCTCTGCTCCGGATATAGGAGTGCTATCCCACATTCGTCAGCTAGGGAAGACCAGCCTGATCCGCGGTTATAGCCTTCCGCCGATTGGGTGCTGCCGTGTAGCACAACGACTAGCGGCCCGTTCTTTGGGAAATTCTTCGGTATATAGGTGTCCGCATGCAACGACCCAGGGTCAGTACCGAATTGTTGCATATCGGTCAGACGATCGTGGCTGACTGAAGATGTCGGCATAGGTCCTCCTTTGCCAGTTTACTTCTGCCCAACCGAGGATAGAAACCACTCGTTGAGAACAGCGCCAGGTAACGATCCCTGATGCCAAGGACAAAGCGCGGTACGAAGAATGAGATACTATCGAACAATCGGTTTACTATGAGAAAGGGCGCTGCGTCCCCTGCAGCGCATAGCGCAACGTCCTTGTTTAGGCATATCCTTTGCCTCGCTCACCTGTAGGATGGCCCTTAAAGCAAACACTCACCGTGCGCTATCGAACATAGCAAAGGAAATTTTCAAGTATTCAGGCTAGAAGCACTCACCTATTCATCTGGCGCTAACTCCTCCCGTGTGGGCGGGCGCCCCACCTGCACTTCGCTAAGGTCTTCTTGAGACAGACCGCGGTATAGCGCGAACATCATTGCAAACACCAAAATGAACATCGGAAGGCCAACAACGGTAATCACCTCCTGCAAGGCGGTAAGCCCGGCATCACCAGCAAGCACAATGAGCATCGCTGCCAGCATACCCTCAGAGACGCCCCAGAAAACCCGTTGATGCCATGGGCCAGGGTCTGCGCTGCCGGTACACAGCATATCGACTACCAAGGACGCAGAGTCCGATGATGTGGCAAAAAAGATAGCGACAATCACAACGGCCAAGCCCTGGATTAATGTGGCAGCCGGGAAGTTCTCGAAGAAGGCGAACATGGCGAGGGGAATGCTTTCACCTACAGCGGCGGATAAAAGACCGGCCTGCTCCCCCAGCGCTTCTCGAGCATCGGGCCCAATCCCGTCAATCTCCATTGCCGACCAGCCAAAGATTGCAAACCAGACCAGCGTAAAAATGGAGGGGGCAAAAAGCACACCAAGGACGAACTCGCGGATGGTGCGCCCGCGCGAAATTCGCGCTACAAAGATCCCGATAAAGGGCGACCACGTGACTGTCCAGGCCCAATAAAATACCGTCCAGCTACCCTGCCAGCCCCATGTACCGCCATCTCTGGAATAGCTTGCCAGCGTGTCATTCCAGAAAGCCATGGGCAGCAGATTCGTTATGTAGAGGCCAAAGGTTTCGACCACCGCGCGTAAAAGGAAAACGGTCGATCCGGTAAAGAGTACAAATAGCAACAGGCCGACGGCCATGGCGATATTGATATTGGAAAGCCGTTTAACGCCGGAATCCAGCCCCGCCACGATCGACCCTACGGCGACAGCCGTCAGTATGGCAATGATGAACACCTTGGTGATGACCGAATCCGGAACACCAAACAGTTCCGTAAGACCCGCGTTGATCTGCTGAGTGCCCAAGCCGATAGAGACGGCTACACCAAACAGGGTGCCAAGTATCGCGAAGACATCAAGCGATTTACCGAGGGGGCCATAAATGCGGTCGCCTAACAGCGGATAGAATACTGAACTAAAGCGCATCGGCAGATTGTAGCGGTAGATAAAGTACGCAAAAGCCAGCCCGGGCATAGCGAAAATCGCCCAGGTGTGTAGACCCAGATGATAGATTGAAAAACTCATAGCATCGTCGGCGGCTTCCACAGAGAAAGGGACGACATCAGGCCTGGGTGGATTAGAAAAGTGGGAAATAGGCTCAGCAACGCCCCAGAACATCAATACCGTGCCGATGCCGCCTGCGAACAGCATGGTGAACCAGGAGATATTATCGTAGGCAGGCTTTGCATTATTGCCGCCCAAGCGAATCGCCCCGTAACGGCTAATTGCCAGCCAGAGCAGAAATGCTACCCAACTTGTTACCCCTAAAATAAAGAACCAGCCAAGGTTGGTAACGATCCATTCCCTACCGGCACCAAAAGCTGCCCCTATGGGTTCTGGCGCAATCAGCAGCACCACAAGAAAAAGGATCATAATCCCTGCGGACGTGAAAAAAATAATCGGATCCGTCTTGAGGCCCAATTTTCTCGCTAGTGCATCCATTATTATTCCTCCCGTGTCGTTCCAACAACATAGGAGTCATTGATCGATAACGCCAAGGCGCTATCGAACCTTGAAGTTTTCCCAGGAGAAAGCCGCACAGGCAAAAACAAAGGGCGCCTGTACCAGCTTCAGGTTTTGGAGTACTCCTGATACTGATACAAGCGCCCAAAGAACCGCTTACTGCATTAACAAACGCTAGACGTAGAAATCCAGATCCTCTTGAGCTTTGAGCAGATCGCGCATCTTGATGGGATCGTCACCAAAGAAGAAAACTAGCCCCCAATGAGTCCCGAAGGCTGATCGGTCGGGCACGGTCTCTTCTGCCGGTGCGACCAGTTCGTGTGACTCGAAATACGGGTGATTAATCGTCTCTTCGGGCATTTCCAGCTTGCTGACAACACGACGGCGTGGATAGACACCGAAACAGCCTGCATAGCCTTTCGCATCGACCACTTCACGGGGGAAGAATGCCGCCACTTCCTCTTTCGTGCTTTTCGGGTCGAATACCAACATTGACGCTTGATAGGCGTTGAAACCGTAGGCTTTTTCGATCAGTTCGAATGCTTTAAAGCCGGGTGGGCGATAAGCAACTTCGCCAAAGTACATCTCGCCGTCCGCCGTGACGAAGTACTCGGGGTGAATCAGGCCGAACTGGATATCGAAGGTTTTTATCAACAGCTCAATCTGCTTGGTGATCGCATTGCGCCAGCTCTCAAGCTCCTGAGTAGCAGGCACGAATACCGAATAGCCCAATGTCACGTATTCCGAAATATTCAGAAACTGAATTTTGCCATCATGTATCCAGGCTTCAACGGCAAACTCCCAACCGCTCAAGTGACTTTCCATCAGCAGCGGATATTCTTCATCCGGGATGTTGTCAATTTCTTCTATCGTGCGGATCATGCGGTGGCCGAGACAACCGGCTTTATCGAAGGCCTTGACGTGAATCGGGTCATCTGGATCGCCGTCAAGTTTCAGCAGCGTCTGGTTGACGCGCTTCATAAAGCGAACAATGTCTTCTTTCTCGTGCGCCTCTTCAAAAATCCCGACACGAATGCCACCAAGCTGAGCACGGCGTTTCATGAGCGCCTTGTCACGGAACAGAATGGACTGACCGTACATGCGCGGGCTGTCGAGAAGAACGGAGTTGATGGCACCAGACCACTCAACGGTTTCTTCGAACAGGGGGATAGCGACGTCTACACCTTCTTCCTTGAGCTTTACGGCTATCTCCATGGAGCGATCATTCAAGCGAATAAAGTCCCATGGGATAAAAGGTATATTGTTCGCGGTACAGAAATCGGCGGCCCACTCTGGAGCGACGACGATATAGCGGCGGTCGAATTTCTGCGCAGCCTTGATCGCGTTGACACTCCAGCCAAGTAGAGCGATATAACCTTTGTTCGGATCTTTAGGGGTCTCGGTGCCTTTAACCGAGTCCATTTCCGGATCACGCCAGGCCGCTACTGCTTCGGGCATTTGCTTTTCTGATGATATCGACATTCGATGTCCTCCTTGCTGGTTGACCCAAATTGACTGGGCTTAGATTGGAGCGCACCAAGTGAGCTGAGCCGCAGTCATTTGTGTTCAGGAGCGATTGAGCAAGCCAGCATTAGGAAAGTTTTTAGCGCACCCGTGTAACTAAGTTAGTCGATCCAGTTACATATGGCAATTAATCTGTAGAGTTTCTGTTGAATAACTGTAGAAGTTATCTCACTGATAGATGGGCATAATTTCTAAAGCGCTGTTGAACAACAGAACCACACACATCGAAGAAATTCAGAAGATCGAGCCTTTATTACCGCGTCTTCGACTAACCGCCATCATGCTCAGCGGCGTCTTCAGCCCCCTCCTCGACCATCTCTTCGGCCTCCTGCTCTTCTTCTGCGGAAGCCTCCGGCTTGCCATGATCTTTGCGGCCAACGGTTAGCGTGGTAGCGAGGCCGAAGTGGTCAGAACCTTGCACCTTCACTCTGTCGATATCAATAAGATGGAAACCGTCAGAAACGAACAGATGGTCTATCGGGTATCGCCACCATGGGTACTCCGCATGGTAGGTACTCAGCAATCGCCGGCCACGGCGAGGATCTTTGAGATCACTCAAGTCAGCGAAAAGCTTGGTGGTGTCAGACCACGCAACGTCGTTAAAATCACCGGTGACGATCCAGCGGTTGTCCGGGTCTTCTTCCACATGCCGAGCAATGAGCATCAGCTCTGCATCGCGTTCTCGACTGTCTCGTCGTTCATCCTCGTTGCTAACGGTTCGTTCCTGCAGCCCTGGCGGAACCGGATGGGCGCCAACGAAGCGCACTGGCCCGATGCCTGGTACGTCAATCGTTGCAAAAATGGAGGGTCTACGGTCTGAGACTAAATATTCTACTCCCTGCTCCAGCAGCGGAATCCGCGACCAAAGCACTATTCCAAGCCCCTCATCGCGAACCTCCCCTACTCGGTGGGCGTACTCCTCGTCAAGTGGCGCCAAGCCTTCGGCCCAGGCGTTATTGACTTCGATTAGCAGCAGTAAATCAGGCTCCTCCTGCTGAACCATTGCCACTACCTCAGCATACCGATCATTTTTGTAATCAACATTTGCCGTCAGCACTTTTAACGTTATCTGGCCTTCTTTTGGCTCTACCTCAGCGGTGGGCACCTCAGTCGACCAAACGGATGTAAACGGCAGGATGTGTGTTAAGTGCCATCCTGCTATCACAAGAATGACCACTCCCCATACGGCGTGCTCTTTTCGTGGGCGCTTAAGCCAAGCGTGAACGCCCAGAAGGAGCGCTGGCAAGACCAACGCGCTCGTTAGCTGCAGGCGTGGAAAATCCCACAGCCTGATCCACCACTGACCGCTGGGTATTAATGGCAGCAAGGCCACCACTACCATCAAGAGCACCAATAACCGGATAAACCAGAGAAGGAGTTTTAACAACATGAAACCTCTCAAATGCGGCAACGGTAACCAGGAGGATCCCGGTTATGCCGGCCTAGATTGCCGCAGATATTGTGACGATTTAAGCATACCCCTCTCTGGATAGCTGCATGCCCATTTATCTGAGAGACACCGTCATAGCACTGACCCACTAAATCGACGTAATCCAGCTCTCTCCCGCTGTAAATCAGTTCGCAACCACTAACACCCTATTGGCTTGATATGGATCAAGCTACGACCACTTGCGTCGTGCTCTTAGCCAAAATGACGGCTATGCTCGTCAAGCGAATAATAGGTTATTACGTTATTCCAAATGGTTAATACAAAGGCTTTATTACAATTGCACACCAAACTGAGTTCGAGGAGTCCGTTATGAACAGTAATGTCGGTGGTATCGATAAAATTTTACGCATCCTGGTGGGGATTGTACTGATTGTACTGGCCCTGACAGGCACTATCGGGCTTTGGGGGTGGATTGGCGTGCTGCCGCTTGCCACAGGGCTATTTAACTTCTGCCCAGCCTACAAGCTACTAGGTGTTAATACCTGCAAGGTTAAATAGTAGCTTTCAGCCAGCCAATGGCCTGTAGCTGCCCAACTGGTGCTTAGCGACCTATCTCAGTTATTCTACGCGCAGTGTTTGCGCTCCATGACTGAAGGATAGCCATATCTATGTTGGGATTCCTGCAGGGTTTTTCCTATGGCCTGTTTATGACCTGCCTGCCCTGGCTACTGGTCGGCCTGTTCAATCCTGGTTTGGCGGTTCCGCTGGCGACGCCCAGTCGACTACAGGTGATCGCCCGCTATTGCTTGGTAGTTCCTACCATCAGCATGCTGCTGTGGCTGACCTCCCTATGGGGTGGTTTCAGCCCCAGCCTGTTTGGCTGGCTGACGGGCCTCGTCGCCATTCCAGTGGCACTCCCTGTCGAGCGAACGCTACGCGGCTGGCTGGCCCGCCGCCGCTTGCGTCGCCTCGAGGTTCAAAGAGAGGCCGAAGCACAGCGACGGCGGGCTGAAGAGGAGCGCAACGCCTATGAAGCAGGTGTCTCGGTGCTCGATCCCGCAAGCCCCCCCGTGGGAGCCAACGACCTCGTACTAGCCATGTGTCGGGCCAAGCAGAACCTGCTCGACGTGCACCGTCCCGATCTGGCTATCCTCACAGACCGCCTCTATAGCCGCTACCACCATGTAATGGACGTGCTGGGCGACCGATTCCACACTGGCGAACTGGCCTTCGAGCGCTCAAAAGGCTTGGTCACTCAAGTTTGTTTTGGGGCGGTGGATACGTTGACGACCATGGCCTCCCAGGCAAGGGGTGTGGTTAGCGTGGATGGTAATTACGTCCGAGGTCGATTGGAACGGGAGGGCAAACGATTAAGCGATGAAGAGCGCACGGCCCTGGTGCGTCGCCTCGATCTGCTAGTGGAAACCGAACATCGACTGAACAAGCTCTCTGCCCGTATCGAATCCGCCTTGACCGTACTCGACGATACCGCCGTTGCCATGGCGCGCATCGAGACGGCTCGCCCACAGGCGTCGGTTACCACCGAAAAAGCACTGGAGGATCTACGCCTCTTTGTCGAAGGTGCAGATCGTTATGCCCGCAAAGATTAAGATTGCATTCAGTGCTACCGTGCAGTTTTTACTATGTTTTTATAAACGGTTTTATTTAACCGATTTATCTAATCGAGCTTTTTTTAACAGCTCAGGAGATGTCTATGGCTCAGCAATCCGATGACAAACGTCGCCTCTCCCTGCCCCCGGTGGACGAGATCGCTGACCAGTTGGGAGCTAGTCGATTGGGGGCAAGTCAGGCTGAGTCGGTAACCCCCGATGAGCGTGATATCGATCCTGAGCTTGAGGCGATGGCCGACCGCTTTGTCGAAGACATTCTTGCCGAAGGGGACGAAGAATCCGTGGTTCGCCAGCGCCGTGCCGTGGACGAGATGGGCCTTGAACTGCAGCAGCAGGCTGCCCATCGCAGTGCCATGCTGCAAACACCGCTGCGCAAGCTGGCCCACCAGGGCGACGAAGGCGGGCCGGTCGCCAAGGCACTGACCGATCTGCGCGGGCGTATGGAGGGGCTCGACCCTGCACGCCATCGCCTGGCACCAACTACATTGGATCGCGTTCTAGCGGTCATTCCTGGCCTGGATAGCCGCCTGCAGCGCTACTTTCGCAAGTTTGAGAATACCCAGCAGGCCTTGGATGCGATCATCGAGGATCTGGAAAGCGGTCGCGACATGCTGCATCGTGACAACCTCACGCTGAACGATGACCAGCAGGCGTTAACTAAAATTCTTGGCGAGTTGAACCGCCAAATTGCGCTGGGGCGCATGATCGATCGGCGCCTGCAGGAGGAGATCGCCGCTCGCGATGGCGATGATCCGCGGCGCCAATTTCTTGAGGAAGAACTACTCTTCCCCCTCCGTCAGCGCATTGTCGACCTCCAGCAACAACTGGCGGTGAGTCAGCAGGGCGTGCTGGCACTAGAGGTGATTATCCGCAACAACCGTGAATTAATGCGCGGCGTGGACAGAGCCATTAACGTCACCGTCTCGGCGCTCACCGTCGCGGTCACGGTGGCCATGGCGATGGCTAATCAGCGCCTGGTGCTGGATCGCATCGAAGCCCTCAATACGACCACCTCGCAGATGATTGGTGGCACTGCCAAGGCGCTGCGGCAGCAAGGCGTGAACATTCAAAAGCGGGCCTCCTCCGCAATGCTCGACATGCAAGTGCTTGAGGAGGCTTTCAGCGAGGTGATGGGCGCCATCGACGATCTATCCAGCTATCGGCAAGAGGCCCTGCCCCGGCTGGATGAGCAAATCAACAGATTAGCGACTTTGGCTAAACAGGGAAATGCGTCCATCGAACGCCTTCAAGAAGGCAGCGAATCGCAACCAAAAGATGGTCGCGACCCCAGCTGATTGTTCAGGCTTTTCAAAGTGAAGCGCACTGTTAGTAGAATAAGCTAGTTGAATAAGCTGGCTGTTTAGGTTCGCTGAATCAACTACTTGAAACGGGAAGAGGCGTCCCGGAAGGCTTTGCGCATCAGCTCCCAAGAGTCTTCCATACCTTGGCGGACAGTCTCCCAGGCAGCTTCGCTGGCATGCTGAAGCTCATCGAGCCTTTGCTGAGTCTCTGCTTGACGCTTCTTTAGTCGCTCGATGTCCTCTTGGTACTTGACCCTCGCCTCGTCGCTCGCCTGACGCGCCTTGGCAGTCAGCTTATCGATATCAGCATTCCACTCATCGAGCCTGGCTTTCATTTCTTCAACGAATTCATCGCGCTGTCTCATGGTGATACCTCCCCTTGCGGTAACGGGTATGACGGATTCGATGTGAATCTCTGTCTACCAGATTAGCTGGAAATCTCAACTTGTTAATCCGAGGCTTGCACTTGAAAGGCTGACAGCTACAACGCGAACACATGCTAAAAGTATCGTTGAAGGCGTTTCTTTTTCTAGTTTAATGGCAATGACGAGTGCCTTGCTTGGTATCCCGGTGACAACCTTTAAGTAATTTTAAGCCCCAATATTTCACGCGCTTTCTTCCAAGTCGCCACTGGACGCTGATATTTACTACATAATGCAACAGTTCGCGCTACCAACTCAGCATTGGAAGAAGCCAGTGTATTTCGATCAAGACGCACGTTATCTTCAAGACCAGTGCGTGTATGGCCGCCCGCAGCGATCGACCACTCGTTAAGCAAATACTGATTTGCTCCAATACCTGCACCGCACCATTGGGCGTCCGGCGCCAGTCGCTTGAGCGTCTCAATATAAAAATCAAACGTTGGCTTGTCTGCTGGCATTGAATTTTTTACGCCCATTACGAACTGGACGTAAAGCGGTGATTTGAGTTTTCCTTGGTTAGAAAGCGAGACCGCCTGATGAATGTGCGATAGATCAAATGCCTCAATTTCGGGTTTAATATCGTACTTGAGCATCTCAGCGGCAAGCCATTCCACCAACTGAGGTGGGTTTTCATAAACGCGGTTTGGAAAGTTATTAGAGCCTACCGAAAGGCTGGCCATATCGGGTTTAAGCGACAACATACCACCGCGAGCCTCACCTGCACCAGAGCGCCCGCCGGTGGAAAACTGAATAATCATGCCTGGGCAATGCTTCTTAAGACCTTCCATAAGACGTTCAAACTTCTCTGGATCGGACGAGGGCGTTTGATCATCGTTACGCACATGACAATGGGCAATACTGGCACCGGCTTCAAACGCCGCTTGAGTGCTTTCAACCTGTTCATCAATAGTGATGGGTACTGCAGCGTTATTCTCTTTGCGTGGCAGACTGCCAGTGATGGCTACACAGATAATACAGGGCTTAGACATGGACGCCTCTCCTTGTTTTTATTGAGTATAAATAGGTTAAACCGTTTAGCATCGGATCCATTTATAGGAACTTGCTACGAGCCTGCATCATTTAGCAATCCAAAACGTTATTGTTTGAACTACAACTAAGAAGACATTAAATCCCAAAAAACCTCCCTTCTCATAACGCAGCGCCATTAGAAAAGTCCAATCTGGTCATATTAACGACTGACCAAACTTTCATTGCCGGTATCACATCCCGAGAATATGCCCACACAAGGTAACAAAATCTGCCAATCGCGATACCTAGTAAATGACAGATTTCCTTGTTAACGCGGACTTCAGCCACCCCACAAGGATGACTATTTATCTAGGGTGACGTGGAGATACTCACAACAAGACTTCCAAGGTAACCTCATGGACAACACTCGACTCAAAGGTAAAAATTGCTTAATCACAGGTGCCGCACGTGGCATGGGCGCCGCCGTTGCCGAACATTATGCTGCTCAAGGGGCGAAGGTTTGCGTGGCGGATATCAATATTGAAGGGTGCGAAGAAGTCGCTTCGCGTATCAAAGCAAACGGAGGCGATGCTATTGCAGTCAAACTTAACGTTACCGATCGTGCTGAAGTGCAGGCTGCAGTTAAAGCAACGGTTGATGCCTTTGGTAGCCTGAACGTAATGGTCAATAATGCGGGCATCAATAAGCCACTGATGTTCCTTGATATCACTGAGGAAAACTGGCATCAGATAATGGATGTTAACGCGCTGGGCTGCCTGCTCGGCATGCAGGAAGCAGCCAAGCAAATGATTGACCAGGGCAAAGAAAACGGCCCTTATAAAATCATTAACGTTGGCTCAATTCTGTCTCGACAGGCCTTTGATGACGTTGTGCCCTACTCATGCAGCAAACACGCTGTGCTGGCGATGATTAACGGCGGCGCCAAAGCACTGGTCGACCACAATATTACGGTCAATGGTTATGGCCCCGGCGTAGTGCGCACTGAACTGTGGGAGCAGCTCGATAAAGACTTAGTCAGTATCGGCAAATTCGATAAGCAAGGCCAGTCTATGGACGAGCTTGCTGAGAAAATGATCTTAATGAAGCGCTACTCCTACCCGGAAGATGTGGTCGGCACCGCCTCATTCCTGGCCAGCGCTGAATCTGATTACATGACCGGTCAGCTGTTGATGATTGATGGCGGTATGATTATGCAGTAAGTGAGCACAACGCCCCCATGCCTGTCTCTTAGGCATGGGGCTAAGCCTCACTCCTGACTAATAATGTCCCTTTTCGCGCATCACCTTATCGGCACGCTCTTGAGCAATAGAGAGTGCTTTTTTGATAGAGCGCCGTCCATCCAGCACTTCAAATATCTCGTTTCCTGCAATGCTGATGACCTCCGTAACCCCAGGCACGGGCGGGCGTGGCCATGCCTGTAAAATATCCTTTTTTGCCATATCATCGACAATCTTAATTAGCGGCGATAATGCGGACACTTCTGGATCCTTACTAACACTGAAACGAGGCGTTACCAGGCTACCGTTCATAATGTAAAGTTTGGACATATTGGCTGAGGTCAGGTGTCTAAGTGCTGTCCATACTGCCTCAACACGCTCTGGTGCTAAGTTAGCGGGAATAGCGAGGGCATAACCACCGATCGGAGTTATGGCGCGACCATGATTTCCAACTGGATGGGGAAGATAGCCAGTATTGCCATATGCAGGAGAGTGCCGATCCAACTCAAACAGCGGTGCGAGCAGTGTATAGCAGTAGGCCATACAGGCCTCTCCTGATGCGTACGACTGGGCACGTTCATACCAGGACATACTGAGAATATTCGGCGGCGAATATTTCAAAATATCCAGCATATATTCGCAGGCCCTATAAGCGGCATCTGACTGAAACATCGGGCGCAACTGCTCGCCCGCGGCTAGCTGAAAATCATAACCGCCCTGGCCGCTAGGTAGATTAAGCAGCGGTTGACCGAACTTTGCCATTAAAAAACTAAAGGTATGCCCAAGGGGCGTGCCTCTTGCCGCATTCCAGGCAATGCCGTAGCGTCCTTTGGCTGGGTCATGCAACTGCCTAGCGACTTTAACCAGTGCTTCCGTGGTGGTGGGCGGCGTTAACTGCGCCGCATCGAAAACATCCTGACGATAACAGAGTAATTCCGGTGTGGTTTGAACAGGTATACCGTACTGACTACCTGCATACCCTGAACTCTGAATAGCCATGGGATGGAAATCAGAAAGATCGTAATTATCGCGTTTAATTAGCGTATCGAGAGGCATGAGAATACCGCTGGCCGCTAATTCACCAAACCAGGGCAGATCACAGGCCACCACGTCATAGCGCGACTTCGCCAAACGGGCATTATCGAGGATCTCATCTAGAAGATTATCGATTGACCTTGCTTTATTGCGTATTTCTAGACCGAAGATCGACTCTAATTGTCGTTTAAGATTATGCATGGCCATAAACGTTGGGTCAGCATGCGCTAACACACGTAATCCACCCTTCAATTGAAGCCGTGCCGACAGCACTGCTGGCGTCGATATCACCCGATCTGTTGACGACATTCCCAAAAAGATTTTACTGGCAGTGTCTGAACCTGGGGCTATACCGAACAACGGCCCGAGAAGTCCTTTAATTCGCTCAGCGTAGCTCTCCCACTCTTGAATCATTTGAGGGGAAGGATGCAACGAAACCGTCTTACCCGACTTAGTTCGTGGGCGTGAGATAAGTAAGCCACGCTGCATAATACTATCGATACCGCGTTTTGCCGTACCGTAAGTCAAACCAGACGCATCTGCCAGCGACGTTGGAGTGGTTAATCTACCCGCAAGATGGTTGCGCATGACGTGCAGCAGCATGCGCATTTCACGATAGCCGAGGGCCATGGAGAGCGTGCCTTCAGTTTCATCTTCGAATTTTTCAATGAAATCGATAAAACGAGCAAACTCTGTATTAGAAATTTTTGAAGGGGGCATTTGCGACAGCTTATCGTACGGTCCTTCTGGCTTAGCTTCATTTATCTCAGCGTGACCGTCTCTCATGACAACCCCCTAGACATCATAAAGCCATAAGACTAGGTGTTTGGTCCCGAAGAGTAATGGTCTATCTTACGAACCATTATCGGAGTATGACCCATGGCTCAGATTCTTCATAAACGCGCCACGACCACGCACGCCATCCGAGCAGAAATACAGCGATCGACGGATTCGATCGCGACGCTGAGCCGCCGCTACGGCATCAACCCCAAGACGGTGCGCAAGTGGCGCAACCGGGATACTGTCGAAGATACCCGGATGGGGCCCAGCGCCCCACGTTCCGCGTCATTGACGCCTCTAGAGGAGGCAGCTGCCGTCACCTTCCGGCAGAAGACCCTGTTACCACTCGATGACTGCCTTCATGCGCTTCAGCGAGAGATCCCTTCGCTCACCCGGTCAAGTCTGCACCGGCTTTACCAGCGACATGGCATCAATCGGTTACCCAGGGCTGGCGACCAGAAGCGCGAGAAGAAGCCGTTCAAGCGTTACCCAATCGGCTACCTGCACATCGATATTAGCGAAGTCCGCACCGGTGAGGGCAAGGCCTACCTGTTCGTCGCTGTAGATCGCACATCCAAGTTCGTCCATGCACAGCTATACCGGAAGATGACGAGGCAGATCGCCGCTGATTTCCTCGAAGAGACGCTGAAAATGCTACCTTACCGTGCCCACACTGTGCTGACAGATAACGGGGTGCAGTTTACGAAGAAGGCTGGGACAGAGGCCTATAAGCCGCATATCTTCGATGTGGTCTGCTACCGACACGGAATAGAGCACCGGCTGACGAAGCCCTTCCATCCTTGGACAAACGGGCAGGTGGAGCGGATGAATCGCACCATCAAGGAGGCGACGACTCGGGCGTTCCATTACACCTCGCTGGAGCAGTTGCAGTCCCATCTAAAAGACTATCTATGGGCTTATAACAGTGCCCGACCACTCAGAGCGCTCAAGGGCAAGACACCGATTGGATTTATCCTTGAGCAATGGCAAAAAGAGCCTGAGAGATTTTATAATGACCCGAACCACTTCTTTACGGGACCAAACAACTAGGCTTTGTACGAAAAGTCTTATCTGCTAACTTTTCCTATGCAATAGCAGCATAGGGGAAAACGATGGTCGGACGTTACGAGATATCTGATGACGGTTGGGCACAGATTGAAGATATCGTCTCGCCTCCTCAAACCATGGGCAGGCCCAGACGCGATGACCGGCAAGTGCTCAATGGTATTTTCTGGATATTATGCTCGGGTGCCAAGTGGCGCGATTTACCTGAACGATATGGCCCCTGGTCTACCGCCTATGAACGTTTTCGCCAGTGGCGCGATGATGGCACTTTCGAGGCCATCTTGGCCCGCCTGCAGCTTCGGTTGCGTGAAGATGGGCTTATGGACTTGGATACATGGATGATTGATGCCACCTCAGTTCGAGCGACACGTGCTGCCGCGGGTGGCACTAAAAAGGGGGCTCGAAAGAACCGGTAGATCATGCGCTTGGCCGTAGCCGCGGCGGCTTTACCACCAAAATTCACTTGGTATGTGACCGGCACGGCTGGCCTTTGAGCTTCACTTTGTCACCCGGCCAACAAGCAGATTCTCGACACTTCATCTCTACCTTAGAAAGGATTCATCTGCCAGGTAGAACGGGGCGGCCCCGTAAGCGTAGTCGCTACATCGTGGCGGATAAAGGCTATGACAGCGATGAGCTACGCCACTATTGTGACAGGCACGGTATGAAGCCCGTGATAGCTCAACGTGATATGCATCGAAGAGCCCGTCCTGGATTACCAAGACGGTTTGATAAACATAAATATCGGCAACGCAATGCAGTAGAGCGCTGCTTTGGTTGGCTGAAAGAGTTACGCCGAATCGCCACACGATATGAAAAGTTAGCCAGTAGCTTTAGAGCGATGGTATGCGTCGCGTGCATCGACCGTTGCTTGCGAGCCAACTTTTCGTACAAAACCTAACAAAATAGTGATAAGCGCTTTTAACGATCGGCCGCTATTTAATGTATTCAAGCGTCAGATGATACCGTCCATGATTAACCGGATACCTAGCAAGATCAGTAGGCAAAGGATCACCCTGAAAAATAGCTCACCATCGATGCGTTTCTGAATAACCAATCCCAACTTAACCCCCAACCACGCAACCGGCATCAGTAGTAGCGCTGTCGTCAGGTTATCGATATTCACCAAGCCCAGCAGGGTATAGGGAACCAGCTTGACCAAATTTGTAATCGCCAGAAACACCACTGCTGTACCCAGAAACTGCTGTTTCGTCAGTTGGCATTGCAACAAGTAAAAGTTAAGCGGCGGACCACCCGCGTGGGCAATAAAGCTGGTAAACCCTGCCATCCCACCACTCAGGCGACCAACCCAAGCAGGCAGCCGCTTTCCACGTAGCGGTTTAAATAGCCCCCATAGACCAAACAGCACTGAAAAAATACCCAACAGTAGCTTCAGGAGTGCTTCGTCAAACCAGCCATAGGTGAAATAACCTACTCCAACACCCAATATCGCAGGTGGAAACATCAACCACAATAAACGATCAACCCGCTGTCGCCACCACGCTTTTAGGCTAAAGATATCCATCACAATTAGCAGGGGTAGCATCACCGCCACCGCAAATGTTGGGCTCGCTTTTAACGAGATCAACGGCACGGCTACAACACCCACCCCACCAGCAAATCCTGACTTGGAAATACCGGTGAGCAGCACTGCAATAATCATTAGCGCCACAAATACCCAGTCGACAACCATTCGAAAGCCTCAGTAATAGTGAGCCGCGGCTCCTCTCGTAAAGAGCGAAAAAGGGGGCCATGACAGTCACGGCCCCCTTTCGTTGGGTCAGCAAGAAAGCGTTCGCTATGTGTTTTTTATATGACGTTGCACACTTCATCGAAGGAGAAGCGATCACCACGGGGAAACAATGCGCTGGCATCGCCATAGCCTAAGTTACACAGGAAGTTGCTCTTCACTTTACCGTCAGGGAAGAACTCTTCATCCACGGCCGCATTGTTGAATCCAGACATGGGGCCTGCATCCAGGCCAAGTGCACGCGCCGCTAAAATGAGATAGCCGCCCTGAATGGAGCTATTGCGGAACGCTGTGGAGTGAATAAAGTCCGGCTTACCTTCGAATAATGACTTGGCATCCTTGTTATGGGCAAACATACGCGGCAAGTGCTCATAAAACTCGGTATCAAAACCAATCACAGCCACCACCGGGGCTTTCATGGTCTTCTCCTGGTTGCCCGGTAACAGCGCTGGCTTCAGGCGCTCTTTTGCAGCATCGGTGGTCAGAAAAATAATCCGCGACGGCTGGCAATTCATGGACGTGGGGCCGAAATGCATTAGGTTATACAGTTCGCGCAGGGTGTCTTCACTTACCTCACGATCCTGCCAAACGTTATGAGTACGTGCTTCAGTAAACAGAGTTGCAATAGCTTTTTGATCAATCGTCGTCATGTCATTTCCTCTTTCGGTTTAACCAGCTCAGTTCGAGCCGGACGTTCAGGGTAAGACGCTCAGGCCGTCTTTAAGCCGAAGTCGTAATGAAAGTAGCGGTAAGGTGTTTCCATCTGCCGGCCATCGGGTGCCTGCCCCGTTGGCTGCTGAGTAAACTCCTTGACCAGTGAATCTTTCACGCCAAATACCGCATCGGAATCGAGATAAGGGTCATCCTCAGCGAAGATTTGAGTGACCAAGGTTTCGTACCCCGGTGCCATCAACATGAAATGCACATGGGCGGGTCGATAAGGATGACGCCCAGTAATTTCGAGCATTTTGCCGACCGGCCCGTCAGTCGGAATTGGATAAGGCGAAGGCGTCACCGTCCAGAAGGCGTAATGCCCCTGGCTGTCCGTGTGAAAACGAGCGCGTAGCGAGGCACTTTCAAGCTCAGGCTTTTGGACGTCATAAAAACCTTCACTGTCTGACTGCCAGACATCAATAGTGACATTCGCCAAGGGCTTGCCCAGGGCATCGTGCACGTTACCCTCGATGAATAACGGCTCACCTTCCACGCCCCAGTTAATGGCGTCGCCTTGGTTGGCTTGGGGAGGGTTTTCAACATAAAAAGGGCCCAACACCGTGCTTTCGGTAATCTTGGGATCACTGCTTGCGTGGTTGATCGCATCCACGAGCATGGTCACCCCAAGGGTGTCAGACAACAGGATGAACTCCTGGCGTTCGTCGTCACACATTTGCCCCGCTCGGGTGAGAAACTCAATCGCCTGGATCCACTCTTTCTCGGTGGGCTTCACCTCGCGCAAATAGGCATGCAGGTGTTTTACCAGGCCATTAAGCAGCGTTTTAAGCCGTTCATCTTCACAGCTGGAAAATTCATCAATTACCGCCGCGGTAATGTTGTCGGTGGTTAAGTTACGCATGCGTTTGCCCTCCCTGCTGTGCTGACACAGGTTCACCTAGTCCTGAAAGGCGCTCGGTATGATGTACAGTGGCGATGTAGTCATCATCGCCATGCCCCGTGGCGATGAGCGCGGTATAGGCTTCGCGCATTTGCGCTGCCAGCGGCGTAGACACCCCAGAGCCGTGGGCACAATCGAGTATCAAATCAAGATCTTTGGCCATCTGGGCAGCCGAAAACGTCGAGGTAAAATCGCGCTCTAAAAGTGGTGGTACCTTGTACTTCACCATCGGCGAACCCACCGCGCTGTCAGAGATAAGCTCTAACATGGCGTCCCATTCAATGTTGCCTTTGCGCGCCAGGGTCAGGGCTTCACTCATCATCCCGGCACTTACGGCAATCATCAGGTTGATCGCCAGTTTAGCCACTCGGGCCTGCTCTTCATCACCCAGCCAGTACTGCGCCTTGGTAAAGGCGTCAAACACAGGCTTAGCCGTAGCCAACGCATCCCGCGGGCCAGACACCATCGCAGACAGCGTGCCAGCCTCTGCTGCCACCGGATTACCTGAGACGGGGCTGCGTAGATATTCAATACCCCGGGCCTTTGCCGCTTCAGCGACGCGGGTCGAGGCTTCAACACTCACCGTACTCGTCTCAATCAAGATACTGCCAGGTATCATGTGGCGAACTAGTTCGCCGGATTCTAGACACAGATTGATCAACGCACGGTCATCA
Source organism: Halomonas sp. NYA30 (assembly GCF_976980765.1). Taxonomy (NCBI): domain Bacteria; kingdom Pseudomonadati; phylum Pseudomonadota; class Gammaproteobacteria; order Oceanospirillales; family Halomonadaceae; genus Halomonas; species Halomonas sp. NYA30. Next base: position 2,378,172 of record NZ_OZ334477.1, read on the forward strand.
GGGATAGAGACAAACACCATGCCGCAGTCAGCCACCGCACTGGCAAGCTGTTGATGGGGCGTAACCCCTATTTTTTCAGCGAGGGCGAGGCGTTCAGCCGAAAGGTCAAACCCATGAACGGCAGTTCCTGATTGAATAATCCTGGCGGCCATAGGTAAGCCCAACTTACCCAAACCTACCCAAGCCACTTTTGAGGGCGAATGGTTCGTCGTAGAAATGGTTGTCATGAGGTTGCCTCCTGTGTCGATTGCGTTTCACGCGCCAGCAACTCGGCGTGAATTCGGTGGCCAGACTTGGCAAGCTCAGCAATTCCCTTTTCGGTCTCTATCAACAGACGGCCGCCACGTTTTTTGAACTGCCCCGCCACCATGACGCTGTCGACGTTAGCAAGGCTCGTTTGCATAACGACCGTCGAAACGGGGTCGTTAACCGGCTGCATATTGAGCTGGTTGCTATCCAGCAGCACCAAGTCAGCCTGTTTGCCTGGGGTCAAGCTGCCAATGCGGTCGTCAAGCCCGAGGGCTTTTGCCCCATCCAGTGTGATCCAGCCCAGCGCTTCACGGGTGGTAATGGTCGAAGTGTCAGGGATCTTGCCCTGCTCACGGCGCGAGGCATCGTTATCCAGGGCACGCTGCATCCCCAGGGCGGCACGGGCTACGCTGAACATGTCACCAGAAAGCACGGACTCAAGGTCTACCCCGAGTGAGACCAGGCCGCCGTGTTGACGCACCAGCCCGGTCACTGGAAAGCCATGGCCTTGGGTCATCTCATTTTCCGGTGCCACTGAAAACGTCACGCCACTGGCGCAGAACCGAGACATCTGGCCCTCATCCAGGCTCTGGCCATGAACAATGTTAATGTCGGGGCCCAGCAGACCGCGTGCTTCCACCTCGTCCCAAGCGCCGGGTGCCACGGCTTCGCCGCCGCCCTGATGCATCGAGGCAACCAGGCCAAACTCTTTGGCCAGGGCGAAGTCTTGCAGAGTGACGTCCAGGGTTGAGTAATGAGGCCCCAGAATCGCCATCCCCAGGGTGACCAAACCATCAGGATCAGACAGCTCGCCACCCAGCAGCCGCTCAATCTCATGGCGCGGATGTGGGATTTCACTAAAGTGCGGCTGTCCTGGCTTGGGGTCGGGCTTGGGCGAGCCGTGCATAAACAGCGCGCGAATGCCTGACTCCTTTAATCCCCAAATGGCAGCGTCTGTATGTTCGGGGGTGGGGTTGTTATGGCACCAGTCGCCCAGCGTGGTGGTACCGCAGTTAAGCTGATTAATCGCCCCCATGCGGGTGGCAATGTAAATATCATTTGGCGTGAATAGTGCTGCCAATCCACGGTGTACATGACGAAAATACTCAAGCAGCGTCCAGTTAGCGGCAACGCCACGTAGGCCTGTCTGCCAGGTATGCATATGGGCATTCACCAGCCCAGGAATAAGGATGCCGCCGCCACAGTCAATGACCTCGGCCCCCTGCGCGTTGGGGTCTGTTTTCAGCTCATGACCCACTGCAACAATCCTGTCATCCTCGATCAGTATCTGCCCGTTGCTTAACTCGCCCAGCTGCGGATCCATGGTTACCACGGAAGCATTGATAAACAGGGTCTTCATTGAGCCTCCCCACTATCAGCGTTAGGCCGACGACCTGCCTGGGCATTGCTCAGTAACTGGTGAATTCCCGTGGCTTCTATCTCGCGTGGGTTCCAGTATGGGTTCTGGATGGCAATATCAGTGGCACGTTCAACATCTGCTTCCGTAAAACCAAGCTCAGCAAGCCCACTAGGGGCTCCTACCGCGCGGCCTAAATCAAACAAGCCAGCCGCCGCATCGTCGCAGCCCAGTGCACGACGAATACGAGCCATCGCACCGGGCACCGCAGGCGCGTTATAAGCCAGCGCATGAGGCAGCACAATGGTGTGCGTCTCTGCATGGGGCAAGTTGAAGGAGCCACCCAAGGTATGGCAAAGCTTGTGGTGCAACGACATGCCCACTGACCCAAGGCAAGTGCCACACAGCCAAGCGCCATACAGCGCATCAGAACGAGCCTCAGCATGGGTAGGGTCGCTGGCAATCACGGGTAAACTTCTCGCTAACGCTGCGATGCCTTCCTCTGCCATTAGCGCGATCACCGGGTTGCAGTCGCGGGCATAAAGCGCTTCTACCGCATGGGCAATCGCGTTAATGCCACTAGTCCCCGACATCACAGCGGGAAGTGTTAAGGTAAGATCAACGTCGTAAATCACCGTTTCCGGCAATACTTCAAGGGTGCGCTGAGTGGCCTTGATACCATCGCGGGTCTCCCCCAGGATCGGCGTCATTTCGGAGCCGGCATAGGTGGTGGGAATAGCGATCTGAGGTAAGCCAGTGCGCAATGCAATGGCTTTACCCAACCCAATGGTCGAGCCTCCGCCAATGGCAACCGTGCAATCCACGTTAAGCTCTTTCACCACCTGCAAGGCGTGCTCGGTCACCTCGACCGGCGTATGCATGACGGCGTCAGCGTAAAGGCCAGCCCCCTTCTTACCCAACTGCTCTAGTACGCGGCTTGCCTGCTCGTGCTGCTGGGGCGTTGCCAACACCAGAGCGCGCGAGCAGCCGAGATGCTCAATCTCTTCACTTAGTTGCGAGAGAGTGCCCCGCCCAAACACCACGCGAGATGGACGGCCATCATAAACAAAAGGTTGCATGGAACATTCCTTATACGTTTGAAGTGGTCTGTATGCGCACTTTGCAGAGCGCACCAGTCGCTACGCGGCGAACTAGCTCGCCTGCGCCGGCTTACCCATCCCAGTAATCGCTTGCACTAGCTCGTCCTCGCTAACGTTGTCACCATCAAACTCAGCGGTAACGCGGCCGTCATACATAGCGATAATCCGGTTACTCAGGCCAAGCACTTCAGGCATCTCCGAAGAAATCACCAACACGGCGTAGCCAGATTTGGCTAAGTCTTTAACCAAGGTGTGAATTTCCGATTTGGATCCAACATCAATACCCCGGGTAGGCTCATCCAGAATGAGTAATTTAGGATGCGTATGCAGCCACTTGCCGATGACGATCTTCTGCTGATTCCCGCCACTTAAATTGCCTACCTTCTGGCGCCAGCTGGGCGTTTTTATTTTCATTGCTTGGTGATATTTGTCGTAAACTTCGCGCTCTTTCGAACTCGTCATAAAACCCAGTGACGACACGCTAGACAGACTTGCCAGCGTCATGTTGTCACGACAGTTCATCCCCAAAATCAGCCCTTGATCCTTGCGATCTTCTGGAACTAGAGCAACACCATTGACGACTGCATCATGGGAATTACGAAAACGCACCACCTCGCCATGCAGCACGACCTCGCCAGCAGAAGGCGTTCGTAATCCGAAGATTGTTTCTGCCACTTCAGAGCGTCCCGCGCCTACCAGGCCATACATGCCGACGATCTCACCCTTGCGAACGTTAAAGCTGACATTCTCAAATACTCGCTTCACTGAGAGGTTGCGCACTTCCAGCAGGTTGTCGCCGAAATCACTGGGTTTACTGGCATGATCAAGCTCCAAACTGCGGCCGATCATCATGCGGGTAATCTCGTCTTCGTTAGTATCCGCTGTATTGACGGTGCCCGTGTACTCGCCGTCTCGTAGTACGGAAATACGATGAGAGAGGTGGAAAATCTCATCCATGCGGTGGGAGATATAAACAATCCCCACGCCTTGCTCGCAAAGCGAATTAATCACGTCGTAAAGCACTGGTTTTTCGTGGTCAGTGAGCGATGCCGTAGGCTCATCAAACACCACAACTCGCGGGGTAAACGCTAGCGCACGACCAATCTCCACCATCTGTTTTTTAGCAATCGACAGCGATCCCACTATGTCATCGTGTTGAAAACCGCACTTGAGCGTCTCAAGAATCTTATTGGTATCCTCGCGCAGCTTGCGCCAGTCCACACGGTTGAACGGCTTTCTTGGCAGACTGCCCAGAAAGATGTTTTCGGCCACCGTCATTTCAGATACCAACGACTGCTCCTGATGGATAAGAACTACCCCTGCACGCTTGGCATGTTTAGGATTTTCGAAGGCCATCTCTTCACCACCGAGGGTGATCTTGCCCTCACTCGCTTGGTGCTTACCGGCCAGTACTTTCATCAAGGTCGATTTACCCGCGCCGTTCTCCCCCAGCAAGGCATGCACCTCGCCGGGGCGAACGTCGAAATCCACGTTGTTGAGTGCCACCACACCGGGGAATCGCTTGGTAATGCCTGTGAGCTCAAGTATCGGCTCGGCATCAACCGGACGACGTGACTGAATGGGAGAATTCATATCCGCACCTCCTTGGTTGAGGGCGCATTGAGTTTCTTGTCGATAATCAATACCGATATGAGAATCGCGCCTAGAATCACCAGCACATAAAAAGCGGGCACCTGCATTAAGTTCATACCGTTACGCAGGATGCCGATGGCAAGTACACCGCCTAGGGTGCCGACAATGCTGCCGTAGCCACCGGTCAGCTTGGTTCCACCTAAAACAACAGCGGTAATCACCCAAAGCTCGTAGTCACGTCCCAAATTCGGTGTCGCGGCCCCCATTTGACTGGCTAGCATCACGCCCGCCAGGGCAGCAAAGAAGCCAACAATAATGAAATTGATCATCATATGGCGCCCCAACCGAATACCTGCATCAATCGAGGCTTCTGGGTTTCCGCCTACTGCAAAGGTGTTACGTCCATGACCGGTTCGCGTTAGCACTAGATGCATGATCAAAGTGCAAGTCAGGAAGATGACTGCCAATACTGGAAAAGGCCCGATAGTGCTGGTACCAAAATCTGAGAAGGCAAAATTCAGCGCATAAAACGACTGCTCACCGGTGTATAGGAAGATCAGCCCCCTTATGCCCAGCATGGCCCCTAGCGTCACGATGAAAGCATTTACACCAGTTTTCCATACAATTAGGCCATTGATCGCGCCCAGCAATATCCCCGACCCAAGTGCCGCGAGAATCGCCAGTGTCATACTGATCTCTTGCAAACCTACCGCAAGCGAAGCGGCGAGCCCCAATATCGCTCCCACCGATAAATCGATGTTGCCGTTGATCATCACTAGCGTCATGCCCAATGCGATCAAGCCGATGGTGGAGGTCTGTACCAAAATGTTGGTGACGTTGCCGAACGAGAGGAAGTACTCCGACATCAAGCTGAAGAAAATAAAGAGAGCGATGACAAACACCCAGATTGGCTGGATACTTGTTCTGCCACGGAAGAACCCTTTAATTGAAGTCATGTTGCATTCCTCCGCGTTATGAGTGGGTCGTGAACAAGCTCTTACGCTTGTTAGCGAGATCCAGCCATACGGCCAGAATGATAATTACCCAGGTCACGATCCACTGGATGTAATAGGGGTAGCCCATCAACAGCAGCCCATTCTGGATAAAGCCCAAGATCAGCACGCCCACCACGGTTTTCCAGATACTGCCAGCGCCGCCCAGTAAGCTAGTGCCACCGAGGATGATGCCGGCCAGTACCAGCAGCTCATAACCTTGGCCAACATTGTTTTGCGAGCCCATCACCCGGGAACCAAGTACAAGTGCCGCACATGCCACACAGAACGCTGAAATGAGATAGGTACTGAACACGCACCAGTTCTTACGAATACCGGAGTAAACAGCGGCCATCGGATTGCCACCTACAGCGAAGATGCGTCGTCCGTATCCGGTATAGCTCATCACCACTTGCACCAAAATGGCCAGCAAACCAAACAGCAGGATAGGAACTGCAATCCCCCCCCAAATAGCCGCGTCCAAAGAAGGCGAACCACGTTCCCTCTTGGTCGGCGATGTCCACGTTTTGACCACCGCTATAAATCAGCACAAACCCCTGAATCGCTGACAACATAGCCAACGTCACAATGAGCGAATTAAGACGTAGAAAGCCGATCAAAATGCCATTCACAGCACCGATCATCAGCGTTAATGCAAACATCATGAGAATCGCATTGGTGGGGCCAATCTTGTCGTGTAAATCCACCACCAGCACTGTAGAGAACGACAGCATCGACCCCACGGAAAGATCCAGATTGCCGCCAATGATCACCACCGTGACACCGACTGCGATGATGCCAATAATCGAAGCTTGGCGAACCACGGTCATAATGTTCGACTGGGAGAGGAACTGCTCAGAAAATAACGAAAAAACGAACATACCGAGCAGGAAAAAAATGAGAATTCCCTGAGCCGATAGAAAACTCATTACACCTGCCTTGCTAAGCTTTCCTTTCGGCAGACTGGATTTGGATTGTTCTGCGGAAGCCATGCTAATCACCTGTATAAAATCACTTGGAAAGACCGGTTAGCGCAATGGGCAAACAAATTGCCATTGACGCTTTCCGCGCACTCCATGCGCAGGAACCCCTGCTTTCAGGCGCATGCTGTATCCCGGAAACTGCACACTAAAGGCAGTAATTCCGGGCAGCATGCCTTACCTCAGAAAACGGGGCGGTCGAACTCGCTGAGATTTTCAGCAGTGATTTTGGGGGTATCGAAGAAATTCATCTTCGGCAGGTCTTCTCCCGCCAGAACATCCAGTGCTGTCTGCAGAGCAGCTTCAGCATCATCTACGGGAGACTGATAAATAGAACCGTAATACTCACCACGCTCAATCGCATCGTAGCCAACGGCGAAGTTAGTGGCGCCGATAAAAATAATTTCATCAGCTCGGTCAGCGCCTTTAGCCGCATTCAGAGCGCCAACACCCATGTTGTCGTCGCCAGAATAAACGCCGTCAATGCGGTCATATTTGGTCAAAAAATCTTCCATAACCCGCTGGGCACGTTCACGGTTCCAGTTGCCTGGTTGCGTTTCCATCAGCTCAACACCGGGGCACGCTTCGGCTAGACGATCTTCAAATCCCTTTGCACGCTCCATAGCAGTGGTATAGCCAGGCTGGCCAGCAATTTGCACGATCTGCCCTTCTCCACCTAGGGCGTCGCACATCATCTCGGCAGAGGAAATGCCTTGCTGTACGTTATCAGGCCCAGAGAAGGCAGCGATGTACTCTAGCCCCGCTTCAGCAATTTTAGAGTTAGTGACGACCACCGGAATGCCGGCATTATGTGCTTGGCGTATAGCGGGAATAACCGCCTGTCCGTTGGTCGGCCAAATAATGATGGCATCAACTCGTTGCTGAATGAGATCCTGCATCTGCCCGATCTGACGAGCGACATCACCACCGGCATCTAGCACCACGATATCGACGTTGCCTGCCTCTTCAGCGGCAGCTTCAAACGCGCTTTCATAGGTTGTTTGATAGCTATCAACCCCCACATTGTTCTGAGTAATACCAATGCGATAAGTATCTTCGGCCTGGGCCGTAGTGATCGACGTCATAATGACCGAAGCGGCAATAGCGGTTTTCTTGAACATTGCGTTTCTCCTAACGTTTTTTAGTAATTGTTCTTCAGCCTGCGGGCTATGCAAGCCTGGATTTGGAGCTTACTGCTACGCTTAGATTCGGCACAACGCGGCCGAAGTAGAGAAATGACCAAATTGGTTTTTTTATGTGTTTCGTTCATAACAAAGATGGAGATTGTATGGTCAGTAATCTCTTCAGAAATCCTGAATGGCTATGAGTACAAAGCTCCAATAAGTTGATTACATGAAGTTTTTATACGTGTAAATCATGTATCCCCTATCACACTCTCAAACAGATTAAAGAGGAGATTGAAAATGCAGAGTGATGACTTTATGACCGGTGAAGAGCTTGGCAATACGCTGCTGGGTGTAAGCCCTGGTACGCTTCACGGCTGGGAACAAGGCCGTCATATGCCTACCGGCACTGGACGTACACTCCTACGAGTAGCTGAAAAACATCCTGAAGCGCTGACTGACCTCTCTTGATGAAGCAGAAAAGCCTTACACCTAAGCCTGATTTATCTATATAAACAGTTGAAATTTAGCTGCTGTTAAAATATCCAAAAAATCACCCTCACGCCCAATGAGGCTCGCCCTAATTGTTGCTTAGTTACTGGCAGATGGCCTCTGTTAACGTCTGATGATTTATCCCCTCCATGCCGACGCCTATCCGATTCCTGTTCAGCTAGGCCCTCGTTGAGTCAGCGTTTTGCCTCAGGCTGACTTTAGATATCCCTCGCGAGAGACTCCGCGCAATACTGAATTTCGCCACCTAGGGGCAGGAATATAATCGTAAAATCCATACCAAAGCGTTTATCAAACTAGTAGCGCCCTTTCAGGCGGATCAAATCCAGCGGCTCATTAGTCAACGACCCACCACGGCCCAGGAATGGTTCAGCGGTAAATGCGGTTCTGCCATGCAAGTACCCCCAAGCTGACTTCGACAATCGGCGCGACTCACTTTCTCAGCGGCGATTAACGTAAATATGAGTATCACTCACCCTATCAACGCCATAATGCTGTACTATTACCCATTAATAACAAAATAATCTATCCTTATTCCTGAAATAAAATTCATTTCTCAGGCGCTCGACATGTACAACGAAACTTCCCAACCAGTAATGCCACAAATTAACCGTCCAGCACCGGCTTTTACCGCCAAAACCACTCATGGTGAAAAGTCGCTCACTGACTATTTAGGTAAATGGTTGGTTTTATTCGCCCACCCGTCGGACTTTACCCCAGTATGCACCACGGAATTTTCGGCATTTGCGAATTACGCAGAGCAGTTCAAAGAGGTCAACACGGAGTTGCTGGGCCTTTCCATCGATAGCATCCACTCACACATCGCCTGGACACGCAGCATTAAAGATAACTTCGGGGTTGAAATTACCTTCCCGATTATTGCTGATCTCAACATGAAAGTGGCAAATGCCTACGGAATGATTCAGCCAGGTGCCAGCGACACCGCTGCGGTTCGCGCTACTTTTGTGATTGACCCAGAGGGTGTACTGCGTGCCATGTTGTACTACCCGATGACCAACGGCCGCTCGGTGGAAGAAGTGCTTCGCCTGGTTAAGTCCTTACAAACAAGCGATGAGCATGGGGTGGCGACACCAGAAGCTTGGTTGCCCGGCCAGCCGGTCATCGTTCCACCGCCCCACACCTCGCAAGATGCGGAAGCTCGTCAATCAGAAGGCTATGAATACACCGACTGGTACTTCTGCAAAAAGACACTTTAATGCTGAAAGCTCCTCATCCTGATATCCCTCAATTCTTAGGAGGACTACGCATGAATACCTTTAAGCTTTCAAAGCACACTGGAACAGGCACGCCCGATGTCGCCGGTTTTTTTGACCCACGTACCTTTAGCATCCAGTACGTGGTGAGCGACCCCGATACCAAGCAATGTGCGATTATCGACCCCGTATTGGATTTTGACGAAAAGTCCGGCGCAACCGCGACCCACTGCGCCGATGAACTGCTGACCTATATCGAAAAAGAGGGGCTGTCAGTGGTGTGGATACTCGATACCCACCCCCATGCCGACCACTTCTCTGCAGCACACTATTTGAAAGAAAAAACAGGTGCTCCCACGGCTATTGGGCAGCATGTCACCAAAGTGCAGACACTTTGGAAGGAGATCTATCACTGGCCAGAAATGCCTACCGATGGTCGCCAGTGGGACACACTGTTTAGTGAAGGCGCCACCTTTAACATCGGTGAACTTAATGCTCGCGTACTTTACTCGCCCGGCCATACGCTGGCCTCGATTACCTATGTGATTGGCGATACGGCCTTCGTGCACGACACTCTATTCCAGCCAGACTTTGGTACCGCACGGGCGGATTTCCCCGGTGGAGATGCCAAAGAACTGTGGCACTCCATTCAACAGATTCTATCGCTGCCCGCTAACACCCGGCTGTTTACCGGCCACGACTATATGCCCGATGACCGTGAGCCCCAGTGGGAAAGCTCGGTCGCTGAGCAGCGTAAACATAACCCACACTTAGTCAACATGAGTGAAACGGATTACCTCTCTCTACGCCACAAGCGCGATAGTGAATTGCCCATGCCCAAACTGATTTTGCACGCCCTACAGGTCAACACGCGTGGTGGAAGACTGCCGGAGCCTGAAGCTAATGGTAAGCGCTACCTCAAAATTCCGCTGGATGCCCTGGAAGGCGCCGCTTGGGATTAATAAGCCACTAATTTTCAGAACCTCTACGATAGAAGGAGCATGACCATGCAAACGCAGCCTTTAGAGACCGATGTCGAGATTACCTCGGCGCTCACGGTAGAAGAGCTTGAGCAAGTAAAAGCAAAAGGCTTCAAGACGGTTATTTGTAACTGCAAGCCTGGAGAAAGCGCTGAGTTTACGGGTGAAGACGCCTACCGTCGAAAAGCAGCAGACATTGGCCTTCAGTGGGTGCACATTCCTGTCACACCCGGTGACTATAGCCAAGCGGATATTGCCGCCTTTGCTGAGGCGTTACAGCAACTTCCCCGGCCTATTTTGGCTTTCTGCCGCACCGGTAAGCGGGCTACCCATCTATGGGCCTACGCTAAGCGTCAAACGGAGCAGTGCGACCTGGCTGAACTATTTGACGCTGCAAAAGCAGCAGGCTTCGATTTGGAAGAGCACCGACAAGGGCTCGAAGATCAACAAACCTAACAGTGCGACGACATTAGTCGTGATTACGCTATATCAGCAGGCGAGTACGTCACATGAGCATTGAGCGTTGGGTGCCACTGTTCGGCTGGCTACGCAGCTATAACCGTAAGCTACTCTCTCGGGATGCTCTGGCTGCGATAATTGTTACGCTAATGCTGGTGCCGCAGGCGCTGGCCTACGCTCTTTTGGCGGGGCTACCGCCGGAAATGGGCCTCTATGCCAGCATGGTGCCACTGGTTCTGTATGCCATTTTTGGTACCAGCGCTAGCTTAGCGGTGGGGCCTGTCGCCGTAGCGGCACTAATGACCGCTTCGGCGCTGAGTAATTTTGCTTCCCCTGGCAGCCCGGAATACATTGGGGCAGCGTTGGTGTTGGCGGCGCTTTCAGGTCTGATATTGATCGCCATGGGTGTGCTGCGGCTGGGGTTTTTAGTTAATTTCTTGAGCCATCCGGTAATTTCGGGATTTATAACGGCTTCGGGCATACTGATTGCGATTAGCCAGCTTAGACATATACTCGGCGTAGAAGCATCTGGCCATAACGTCATTGACCTTATAGGGGCGCTACTGAGCCAGTGGCAGCAGGTCAATATAACGACACTGCTGATCGGACTAGGAGTGTGGAGCTTTCTGCTAATGTGCCGCAAGCGGTTAAATACGTGGCTGACGGCTATCGGCGTTTCTGCCAGCATTGCCGGGCTCATCGTGAAAGCCGCTCCGATCTCGGCGGTGATTGTCACCACATTTCTGGCCTGGGGGCTAAACCTAGAGCAGCGTGGAGTAGCACTAGTTGGTGCGGTTCCCAGCGGTCTACCTGCCCTTGCACTGCCCAACCTGGATCAATCGCTGTGGCTTAGCCTATTACCCGCAGCACTGCTGATTAGCCTGGTGGGCTTTGTGGAATCGGTATCGGTGGCGCAAACACTGGCTGCCAAGCGCCGCCAGCGTATAGATCCTAATCAAGAGTTAATGGCACTAGGCATGGCTAATCTGGGCGCTGGTATCAGCGGCGGTTCGCCGGTGTCTGGCGGTTTTTCCCGCTCGGTAGTCAACTTTGAAGCAGGCGCGGCAACACCGCTGGCCGGAGCATTCACGGCGCTGGGCATTATGCTTTCCACACTAATGCTAACCGACCTACTGGCATTCTTACCCACAGCGACCCTGGCAGCGACTATTATTGTGGCGGTCGGCACGCTGATTGACCTACCGGCGGTGAAACGTACTTGGCAATACTCCCGTAGCGATGGCTTGGCCATGGTGGCCACCCTACTGCTCACTCTGCTGCACAGCGTGGAGCTAGGCATTATAAGCGGCGTAGTGCTCTCGCTTGGGCTGCATCTATACCGTACCAGCCAGCCCCACAGCGCGGTGATTGGCCGCGTGCCGGGCACCGAGCACTTTCGTAACGTCAAGCGCCATCAGGTCGAAACCGATGAGTACGTTGCGATGCTACGCATCGATGAAAGTCTATACTTCGCCAATGCCCGTTATTTGGAAGACACCGTCATGGCGTTGGCCGCCCGTTCACCTTCGCTTAAGCACATTGTGCTGACTTGCCAGGCAGTTAACGTGATTGATGCGTCTGCGCTCGAAAGCTTAGAGGCGATCAACGCGCGACTAAACGATTCAGGCGCCAAGCTGCACCTAGCGGAAGTAAAAGGGCCAGTGATGGATCGGTTACAACACACTGACTTCTGCCGCGAGCTAACCGGACAGGTGTTTTTTACGACTTTTGATGCTTGGCAGACACTGGCCCATCCCGCCGAAGCCAACTCACCACTCTTGCCAACACAACGAGAGGAGACAACGTCATGCAACAGCGACACGCCAAGATAGCCATTATTGGTGCAGGTAGCGCTGGCCTTAGCGCGTGGCACGCCGCACGCAAGCATACCGACGAGGTAGTATTAATAGAAGCAGGAACCTATGGCACGACCTGCGCCCGAGTGGGTTGCATGCCCTCTAAGCTACTCATCGCCGCTGCCAATGCAGCACACAACGCGCGCAAAGCGGAGATGTTTGGTGTCACTGCCAATCAGGTAGTAATTGATGGCGAAGCTGTTATGGCAAGAGTCAAACATGAGCGCGATCGCTTCGTCAGTAATGTACTGAAATCGATGAAAACGATTCCTGAATCCAACCTGCTGAGTGGCCATGCGCGTTTTATTGACCCACATACACTGGTCATAGATGAGCATACCCGGCTCACTGCTGATGCCATAATCATTGCCACGGGTTCGCGGCCCACATGGCCAAAGCTGCTGGAAGGCGCTGGCGACCGGTTAATCATTAATGATGACGTGTTCAACTGGGAAACGTTGCCGGCATCAGTTGCTGTGATCGGACCTGGCGTTATTGGCATGGAGCTTGGTCAAGCGCTTAGCCGATTAGGTGTGAGAACTCGTACGTTTGGCGTGGGGGGTGCGGTTGGACCTTTTCAATCTAAAAAACTCCGCCAACTGGCGGACGAAACATTCAATCGCGAGCTGTATCTGGATCCTGATGCCCATCTCGACAAGATTGAACATACCGATAACGCCGTTGCCATTACGTTTTTCGAACGTGACCGGGGGCAAAAACTCACCGAAACATTCGAGTATGTCCTGGCCGCAACAGGGCGTCGGCCCAACGTGGATCAGCTAGCCATCGAGCAGGCCGGACTCAAGCTGAATAAACACGGCGTACCTGAATTTAATCGCTTTACTTTGCAATGCCTAAGTACACAAAACACACCAAGTCATATTTTTATCGCAGGTGATGCAAATCAGTCGGTACCGCTACTGCACGAAGCCATCACAGAAGGCAAAATCGCAGGACGAAATGCCGCTCATTTGGATGATGTACAAGTGGGTCAGCGTAACGTCCCCCTGGCGATTGTATTTACCGAACCCCAGATGGCAATTGTGGGTGAGAGTCGCACTACGTTAGACACTCGTTATGGCGGCTGTGGCTGCATAGCTGAAGGCGGAGTTTCCTTTGCTGATCAAGGCCGTGCACTGGTCATGGGGGAACATAAAGGTTATTTCGAGCTATATGCGGAGCACGGCAGCGGACAGTTTTTAGGCGCGGAGCTATTCGGGCCCCAGGTTGAGCACATAGCCCATTTGCTTGCCTGGGCACTGGAGCAAAAGCTAACCGTCAGCCAGATGCTCGCTATGCCCTTTTACCATCCGGTACTTGAAGAGGGTTTAAGGTCTGGGTTGCGCGATTTACAGGCAAATCTTCAACAAGGGCCTGCCATTACTGAGCACTGTATGGAGTGTGGCCCAGGCGATTAAGGTAATGACTAAAATAACTAACCTCCCTCCCTAATCAGCCTCATTCATCTTGGCGGCCAAGTCCTGCGTCTGCTTGCGGGGCTTTATTACACTAGGATAGCAATTTTAAGCGGCTAACCGCAGCGCAAAGCCAATAAGCAGCGTTCCAAACACCCATCGCTGAAATATTTGCCGTTTCTGCTGGCTGGCAAACCAGCGTTGCATCTGCGCTCCCAGGCAAGCATATAGCACATCATAGAGCAGCCCCACCCCCACTAGCACCGCCCCCAGTAAAGTGAACTGAAGTGCGACGGCACCTTGCTGGGTATGTATAAATTGGGGCAGTAACACCGAACAAAAAAGCAGCGATTTCGGGTTCAGCAAATTAGTTAGAAGCCCTCGACGCCAAGCTAGATAATAGCTGCCTTTGAGTGATACTTGGTAATGATTACTATCAGAGCTATGCCGACTACGGATAAGTTGCACACCTACCCAAACCAGGTAAGCTGCGCCCAAGTAACGAACCACATCAAATAGCCAAGGGGCTGCGGTAAATAGCGCCGCTAGACCCAACCCTGCTAATGCCACATGCAGCCCTCGGGCTATGCCTAGCCCTAGCGCTGTGGCTAGCCCATGACCACGCCCCTGAGAGCTACTGGTATGCAACACAAGTAACATATCGGGACCAGGAATAAGGTAAACAATGGCTAATGCACTAATAAAAAGACCAATTTCCATCGCTGCTTCCTTAAGATCACAAATAGTGTCTTCGCAAGCGCTATGGTACCTTTAAAGAGATGAGCGTTTTCTTGCCATTTTGACTTTAAAAATGATATTTATTGGTATTTTGTGTCAATTTTTAATAGGAAAATAATCACTCATGCCAATTGGTCAGTTAGACGCTATCGACCGCCGCATTCTTGCATTGCTCCAAGGTGATGCCCGTTTAACGAATGTGGAGCTCGCGGAGAAAGTAAACTTGTCGCCATCTCCCTGTTTACGCCGAGTGCGACGCTTGGAAGCTAGCGGTATTATCCGTGGTTACCATGCTGAGCTTGATCGGCGAGGGGTCGGGCTTGAGCTAACGGTGTTTGTGGGTATCAAGGTTGAACGTCACCATGAAGAGCAGGCTAATGCCTTCCGTGAGGCAGTAGTCAATCTGTCAGAAGTCGTCACTGCGCACTTAGTCTCTGGGGAGTCTGATTTTTTACTGCAGGTGGTGGTACCTAGTTTGGCGGCTTATGAGGCGTTTCTAACGGGGACACTGCTTCGCCTACCTGGGGTGAGTGATATTCGCAGTAACTTTGCTATCCAGCCCGTGAAAGAGTATGGCACCTTACCATTAGCTAACAACAATAAGACCTAGTTGTGAAACTTATTGATAGTGGCGCGCTCGTTTGATGCAATTTAACGCTAAACCCACGAATACCTATATGAAAAAGGTGATTAGCCAAAGCCTGGCTATTCCCCACCAGTAGCCGCATAAAGTCAGCCTACAGCGGCGCTTGATTTGGGTACTGTGAGCCCACCTTAAGATATCCAAGCTGTCTTTCTCTCTTTTTGTTTTAAGCCTCTTCCTACTGAATCAACCAGGCCTAATTGTTTCCTCTAGACAATGGGGCAATGCTGATGCTGGGCGTTGAGAAAAAAGACTCCCTCATCGTTACGTCATTTCACGGCCACGAAAATTCATATGGGCTTGATATGGATCAAGCTGCGGCCATATGCCTCGTGTTTTTAAGCAGAAAGAGGGCTATTCTCGAACGATGATATTTAAGTTATTACGTTAGAGGAAATAGTTATGAAAAGTTCTTTAGTGCCAATGGTTACCGTCATCGGAATCACGATGGCCTTAGGAGCCACACCCTCTATTGCAGACGAAGTCGAGGCCTACCGGGAAACAACATTAGGTCTCTATGTCACGGCCATTGAGGCTCATGACCTCATGCAAGATAACGATCGTGCTGTACTCATCGACGTACGCGACTCCATTGAGATCAAGTTTACTGGCTTCGCCGAGCCCACCGATATCCATGTGCCCTGGGTGCTAGCCGAGCGCGATAACTTCGATGAAGAAACGAAGACTTGGCCAATGGTCAAAAACGCTGACTTCGAAGAGCAATTAAGAGCAAAAATAGACGCTCTAGGCGTAAACGAAGAAGATCCGATCATTGTCATGTGTCGCTCCGGAGCCACCCGCAGCGCTCCCGCTGCCGATGTGATCGCCGAGATGGGATACAGCGAAGTCTATTCCATGACCGACGGTTTCGAGGGTGAAAAACTCAAGGAGGGTAATTCCCAGGGCGTAAGAGCGCAGAATGGTTGGCGCAATTCGGGCCTTCCATGGAGCTATGACATTAACCCTGATGTGGCATGGCGCCCTGCCCACTAAGATTCAGATAAATGGGCCACTGCTTGATAACCAGCAGGGCCAAGATATTGATCAAACCCAACGAGGTGGCCGCATGACTACAACACATAAGACCAGCAATACGATCTTGGCACTGGCAGTTGCTACTGCTGCTATCGGTTTCTCTAGTTTCTCAATGGCTGACAACAGAGCTGAAGATCAGGCCTTAGTTATCCTTACTAGCGATTCACTGCAGACCCAAGGCATGGCCATGATTCTATCCAACGCCATGCAGCAGCAAGGTACCCACCTTCATATACTGCTTTGTGATGCTGCTGGTGATTTGGCCGTCGGGGGATACGCAAGTGCGGAAGCTATCAACACGCCACCGAGCAACCCGGCGGGCCAAGTCAAACCGGAAGGCATGCTTAATATGCTATTAGAGAATGGCGCAACGGTGGATGTATGTGCCATTTACCTGCCCAACAGCAAAAACGAAGAAGACGACCTTCTTGAAGGCGTGGGGGTGGCGGCACCTGGCCCCATAGCGGAAATGATGCGCGATCCGTCCATTCCTGTTTACAGTTTTTGAGCACCCAAACTGAGCTTAAGGAGTCAATTATGAGTCGCAACGTCGGTGGTATCGATAAAATCTTACGCATCCTGATTGGGATTGCACTGATCGTACTGGCCCTGACAGGTACTATCGGGGTGTGGGGCTGGGTCGGCGTATTGCCGCTAGCCACCGGGCTATTTAACTTCTGCCCAGCTTATAAATTAATAGGCATTAATACATGTAAAATTTAATAGTGCCTATATAAGCAAACAAAACCATAGAAAAAGCGCTTGCCATGTTTATTAGGGCAAGCGCTTTTTTACATATGCGCGCTAAAAAATTTCCCGTGTAGCAAGCCAATTAATTAATACCAAATAAAATTCCATATACAGAACAGCCACTTAGTCATTTAACATTAAGAGAGCATTAAGCGATATATCCTAACACATTGACACGAATCAATTTTTTCCTTTAACAAAAGGCGTAACCTAAGCGTATTCCGACCATTCGCCCATGCGAATGCCGTTTAATTCGCCAAGGAGGCGCTATGGACGCAATACGCCGTTCGCTCTTGGGTCAAATGGCACGTTTAAGCGCCGGCGCTGCGCTGATACCGTTTTCAAGCCTTGCCCAAGCTGGCATCAATCAGCAACCTGCCCGCCGTGAAGGCGATCCCACTAAACGCTACGGCATGCTTGTCGATTTACGCCAGTGCATCGGCTGCCAAGCCTGTACGGTGTCGTGTCATATCGAAAACGCTGCACCGCTGGGCCAATTCCGCACCACGGTTTCCCAATATGAAGTACAGCACCAGGAAAGCGGCGAATTAGCAACCTTTATGCTGCCCCGGCTGTGTAACCACTGTGAAAACCCGCCCTGCGTCCCGGTGTGCCCCGTAGAAGCCACTTACCAGCAGCAGGATGGCATCGTGGTGGTCGATAGTGACCGCTGCGTGGGATGTGCCTATTGTGTTAACGCCTGCCCCTACGATGCTCGCTTTATTAACCAACGCACTCAAACCGCCGACAAGTGCACATTCTGTGCCCATCGTCTAGAAGCCGGACTATTGCCCGCTTGCGTTGAGAGCTGCGTAGGCGGTGCCCGCGTGATTGGAGATATGCGCGATCCTCAAAGCCAAATCAGCCGCATGATTCACGAACATCGCGATGCATTGATGGTGCTACAACCAGAAAAAAATACCCTTCCTCAGGTGTTCTACCTAGGCATGGATGAGCGCTTCACCACGCGTCCTAAGGCCGAGCCCGTTGCGCTCGAAGTACTCGACCCCCAAGGTCAGGAGATGGGCTATGAATTCCACCATTGAGCTACTGGCACCGCGCTATGATATCGCCTGGTACCCGTGGGCGGTTCAGTACTTTTTTATGATTGCGGTTTCCTACGCCAGCCTGTGGCTAGCCGCCCCAGCACTGGTATTCGGCAAAAAAAACTGGCTGCCTACCGCGCGTCTGGCGCTAATCGCCTGCGTTAGCACTACGCTGGTAGCGCCCGTTGCGCTACTCGCTGATTTGCACCAGCCGCTGCGGTTTTGGCACTTCTACGCTTACGCTAATAGCCACTCGTGGATGTCGATTGGCAGCGTTGTTCTGCCGCTTTATTTGGTTAGCGTACTTGGCCTTGCTTGGCTGGCATGGCGACCCGCGCTGCAGGCACAGCGCAGCACACCAGGACTCAGCGGCATGCTAGCTACCTGGCTTTCAATGGGCACTGGCGCAACGCCCAGAGCGCTGATCACCGTGGTAGGTTTGGCTGCGCTGGGGCTTTCCAGCGGCATTATGCTTTACACCGGTGCGGAGCTTGCAATCGTAAAAGCCCGCCCGCTTTGGAACACCGCATGGCTGCCGCCTATGCTGGCGACTACTGGGTTTATCGCTGCCTCCGGGCTGGTATTAGTGCTGAACCGGGTTAGTGGGCTTTGTTCGCAAACCGCTATACGACAGATGCTGTATGCGCTGCTAGTGACCTGTGCGCTAGCAGGCTTGATTGCGATTAGCTGGCTTTTGGATGGCGTGAATGCACACGTAGGCTCAGTTGCCGCCGCATTGGAATCCGTGCGCCATAGCGACTCGTGGCGCAATACCGCCCTATGGGGAGGGATTACCGGCTTAGCGCTATTTGCCGCCGTGTTGTTGTTATTGACTCGCCCTACCCTGCGCCAGCCAGGGGTACGCGGCGCCCCAACCTCTAGCCAGCCAGCACTGTTTGCCTGGACATGGCTGCTAGGCCTCGTGGCCATACACATGGGCTGGATGTTTCGCTGGGTGGTGCTGATGGATGTTCAGCATGTGGCCCGCAACAGCGCAGGCTTTCACCACTACGGCATTCCCGCAGGCTCTTCCGGTATTTTAGGCATTGTTGGCATCTTCGGCCTCTGGCTCGCCGCTATTCTACTGATTGAACTTTTTATTCCCTGGAGGCAGGCCCAGCAGGGCGGCCTTATAGCAACGCCAACTCACGCTGCCCAAGATGCTTCTATTCATTCTCTCACCGCGAAAAAAGGAGCGTCTAGTCATGTCTAAGTCTGCTCAAGACCCGTCACGCCGCCGTTTTCTAAAAGGCGCTGCCGTCGCCGGTGGTGCAGCCACTTTTGCTGTGGGCTATGCCGACCCACTGGCAAAAATGGCCAAGGGTATTACCGGTAGCGCGGGTGAAAAACCCAGGCACAATATTCATGGCAACTCGCTGACCCCAGAATACCGAGTCGATTTAGATACTGGCGAGCTTACGCTCACCCCCGACCAGCGAGTCGCCTTCACTATTTGCTACGGCTGCACCACACAGTGCGGCGTGCGAGTCAGGGTCGATGACACCCACGGAGAAGTACTACGGGTATCAGGCAATCCCTACCATCCGCTGTCCGCTGACAACCATTTACCTATGCGTACACCGGTGGCGGATGCGCTACGCGGTGTTAGCGCCTATGGCGAACAGGGTCAGATAAACCGCTCCACCGCCTGCGCCCGTGGCAACGCCATGATGAGCCAAATCACCAACCCCTTCCGTGTCGACCACTGTTTAAAACGAGTAGGCGAACGTGGCAGCCGTGAATGGCAGAAAATCTCCTTTGAGCAGTTAATTGAAGAAATCTGTGAAGGCGGCGACTTGTTTAGCGAAGGCCATGTTGATGGACTGCGCGATATTCGTGACCACGAGACCCTTATCGATCCCGACAATCCAGAATATGGCCCCAAGGCTAACCAACTAATGGTGATGGAAGCCACTGACTACGGACGTTCAGACCTACTCAAGCGCTTTACCCTCAACGCCTTTGCTACCCGCAATTATGGTCACCATGGCGCTTACTGCGGGTTGGCTTTCCGCATGGGTTCTGGGGCGGTGATGAACAATATTGTCACCAACGCCCACGTTAAACCGGATATCCAAAACGCGCGTTTTATCATGTATATCGGCTGTGCGCCCAGCCAAGCAGGCAACCCGTTTAAACGCCAAGGCCGCTTGATTGCCCAAGCCCGTGCAGCCGGTACGCTTGAGTACGTGGTGGTCGACCCAGCACTCAACGCCGCCACCTCCCACGCTGCCGATAACAACCACTGGGTGCCTATTCGCCCTGGGACAGACAGCGCTTTTGCCATGGCCATCATCCAGTGGTTACTCGACAACCAGGGCTATGCCAGCGACTTCCTGGCCTTGCCCGGCCAAGCCGCCGCCGATGCAGCGGGCGAAACCACCCACTCCAACGCCACTCATTTGGTGATTGACACCTATGAACACCCGCGCAGAGGTTATTTTCTTCGCGCCAGCGACCTGGGTCTAGTGGAAGCGGGTAGCGATGCTGACTCGCCGATGGTAGTAGCCAATGACGAACTCGCGCTAAGCGAAGAGGTGATGACCGCCGAGCTCTTTGCCGAACGTCCGGTTGAGCTTGCCGATGGCACCACCGTGACCGTCAAAAGCAGCCTGACGTTGCTAAGCGAATCTGCCCACGAGTACGACCTAGACACCTACGCAGAACATTGTGGCATTCCCAAGGCGACGATTATTGAATTGGCCAGCCGCTATGCCAGCCATGGCAGAAAAGCCGCTGTTAACTGTCACGGCGGCATGATGTCGGGCAACGGTTTCTACGCAGCGTTCAGCGTGCAAATGCTGAACCTACTGGCGGGCAACTACAACATGAAGGGTGGCAGCGCCGTGGGCGGCGGCACTTACAGCGGTACCGGCGAGGGCCCACGCTACGATTTAGCCAACTTTCCTGGTAAGCGCGCGCCGCAGGGGGTATTTCTATCCCGCTCGCGCTTCCCCTACGAAAAGTCTTCCGAGTATCGGCGCAAAGTCGCCGCAGGCGAAAACCCTTACCCGGCTAGAGCGCCGTGGCGCTCGTTGGCGCCGCCGACGCTCACAGAGCACCTACCCTCGGCACTAGATGGCTATCCTTACCCCATCAAAGCGGTGATTGGCTGTATGGCTAACCCGATTTATGGTCAGGCTGGCCTAAAAGGCGTCATTGTCGATAAGCTGAAAGACCCCAAACGGCTGGGACTCTTTGTTGCCGTGGATGGCTTTATCAATGAAACCAACCGCTACGCCGACTACATCGTCCCTGATTCTGTGATGTATGAGGTGTGGGGCTTTACGGGCGCGTGGAAAGGCACCCTGGGCAAGCTGACCACCGCCTGCTGGCCCGTGGTGGAGCCGCGCCAGCAAAAAACCGCTGAGGGCGAACCGGTGTCTATGGACAGCTTTTTTATCGCTGTGGCCAAACGGCTTGGCCTGCCCGGCTTTGGCGACAACGCAATTCCCGATGCCCAGGGCAATCTGCACCCGCTCAATCGCGCAGAGGATTATTATCTGCGGGCCGCGGCTAATATCGCTTTTCAAGAAGAACCCTTGCCAGAAGCCGACGATGCTGATGTTGCCCATGGAGGCATTGCCCCACTGGTGCCTAAAATCGCACGAACGCTAAAAACTGATGAACGCGCTCGAGTAGCCTATCTGTATGCCCGGGGTGGACGCTTTGAAGATGCCAGCGAGCACTTCATAGGTGAAAAATTGAAATACCAGTGGAAGCAAACGCTATGTGTTTACAACGAATCAGTCGGCACCAGCATTGATACCACTAATGGCCTGCCCAATAGCGGCGTCCCCTGCCATAAGCTGCCTCAGATGGCGAACAAGCAACCCATGCGCGAGGTGTTTTCGGAGCAAGAGTGGCCGCTGTTGGCGTTCTCGTTCAAATCCAACCTGATGAACTCTTACGCTATCGGCAGTGAGCGGCTGCGTATGATCAAGCCTTACAACCCGATACAGATGCACCGCCAAGACGCAGAGCGCTTTGGTATCCAGCACGGCGATACCATTCGCATAGAAAGCCCTGGCGGAAGCGTGGTCGGGTTGGCGCTAGTCAGTGAAAGCGTAATACCTGGTGCCTTGGGCATTGAGCATGGCTATGGCCACCGGGATTTAGGCGCAACGCCACATATTATCGACGGTGAATCTCAACCGGATATGCCTTGGATGCGCGCGGGTATCAATATCAACGATCTAGGCTTTAAAGACCCCACGAGGAGTGTGGATGGCACTTGGCTTGAGCCCATCAGCGGGGCCAGCGTGCGCCAGGGCTTGCCGGTAAGGGTTAGTCGAATTTAGCTGATAATCGTTTTTCAGAGCTGATGGATCAACTCTCTACGCATCATACAAAGGTTTAAAATATCTTTGATATGGTCGTTGTATCTATCGGCATTGGCAGTCAGCTTGGTAGCAAAACACCCAACTCTACTCACACAGGCGATAGGAAAAAGAGTATTCACTTCTCCAGGTAGCAGGTGTTGATTGCTAAAATTCACGATTTCAAGCTTGATGGGCTGATCGGAACCAACAAGTAACGTCCTTATTGCGTCTCGATCAGCACGAATTTCTCGTCCTGCAAATCTCTCGATTTCGCAGCCCTCTTTTACCAGCTCACCAAAACTAACATTGGTAATGGTGGAGCGGGCGGCACGGTAAGCATCTGTCCCTATACAAAATAAATCTATGTCTACTGATTCGCGGAATTCATTAAGCTCAAGCGCTATACGCGTGCCTCCACCAAAAAGGATATTATTTTGGTAGAGGAAGTCGGGGTTAAATTGCGAAAGCAGGTGATTGATTCTTTGATGGTGAGGACGTGTAAATGTCATGCTACAAGCATTTGCCCGTGGCCATACTCATGTGCTAACGCTTTAATTAGAGCGCACTCATTGGCGTTCAGCCTACGCTGATCAACGAAACGCCACCTTTGCTCATAAATACGAAAGGCAAATTTAGGATCAACCAAGCGCTCGGCTCGATCCCATAAGATGAGATCCAGTTCTGGATAGTCTTTTCTATTAAGCTTTTTCATTCAAGAAACCCTCCTTATCGGAGAAGTTTGTATGAGGCCTGTTGGCCTATTTCAATGCTTTCACATTGGGTATCATTATTACTCACTCATTATCATAAGCGATCAATTTTGATCACACAAGGCTAGTAAGGCCACCGTCATACCACACCTTGGTGACCAGCAGCAATGCCAGTTGAGCCAACCATACTATTTATTCTTCCGCTGCTCGAAATACATACCCCAAAGATCACACTCCAGCTCTGTCAGCATCGCCAGGGGGAACAGGTCGGGCCGCACTCGGAATAGAAATTCGCCCTTCAGGTCGCAGAGCTGGAGGGCGATTTGGATATCGGGCTGCCTGAAGAGCGCTTCGGCTTTCCCGGCTCGCTGCCCAGGCCGGTAAGCTGAGTAATTTTGGTGGTCAGCTACCAAAACTCGATGGGAAAGGCTTCCGCCAGCTTCACCGCTAGCTGGTTGCTGCACTCAGGTGCCACGCTGCCAATAACCAGCATTTCAATCCTCCGCGCCAGGTCATCCGGCACGCTGTCGCCGGAGCCAATCAGTTCACGCGCAGCATAGGTCACCTTGGCGTCTTTCTGGGATAGCAGCCCTTCCGCGATGGCATTGCGATTTCGGTTGCGGGTCCGGGCTTCTTTCACGCTGGCCAATTCCGCGCCGCTCAGGCCGCGCACGCGCCAAGTAGGCGTCTCACCTTCTTAACGCCTTTGAACCAATCCCGCAGGTCGGGTATTGGCACATCTTCTTCACGGCGCTTAAAGCTGGCCCCGGTGAAGCGGCTTACATCAAATTCCATGGCATCACCTTAAAGAAGTGCAGTTTTGAAAAGCTATGAAAGCCCGCCGTGGCAGGCTTAATGGCAAAAAAATCAGCCTTCAAAATCGACGGTGGCTTGTTCAGCCGATACGGTGCAGCTGATATTCACATGGTCACCCGCCGGATACGTGCGCCCGATGCCGAGAATGCCTTGAGTCAGCGAGAACGGTGCCCGGTAGCGGTTCTGGTACCAGCTAAACCGCAGCCGATTGTTTTTAAATCGAACCAGCGGATCTGTGGCATCCTCTCCGCCGTAGTAGGTGAAGCTCGCCTGCACAAGCGTTTGTGACACGTTGCCCAGCGTGCCGTTGTAGATCTGCGTCGAGTTGGTGGAATGGGAGGTTTCGCGGGGACCGAGTTACTCGCCCGGGGAATTTCGGCAAAGATCGGCGTATAGCCCCGCACACTGACCCGCTTGGGCAAGCTACCCGTATGGGTCTTGGGCAGTTCCGCCGCAAAGTGAACTTCCCCACTGGCGGGATCGGTTTGCCATACCGGGCCGTCGTAACGCTCCTGGTGGTTGCCGACGACCTGATAAATATCCGTATCGTTCACGGGGGCAGCGCTGCTGCTGGCCAATACGGCGCTCCTTGGTCAGCAGGTACTCCTCCTGTTCGCGCTTATGCTCGAGCATTGGGTTAAAGCCCATATCGTCATCGCCAGGTTGCGATGATTGTTGTTTCGTCTCTAGCTCAGCCAGCTTCAAATCCAGCACCGAACGGCAGTCGAAATAGACGCTTCTACCGATCTTCGCCACCGGTTTAACGCCCCATTTATCAAAGGCTTGCACGCTGATACCCAGACTTGCCGCCATCTGGCTTTTGTTCAGCCAGTAAGGCTCCGGAGATTGCTGTCTTTTGTTCGACATCGAAACAACAACCTCGCCTTAGAAAATTCTCATAAATAGCGCGAAATCGAGGCTCTGCGCCCCCGTACAGCAGAGGCACCCACTCAGGAGGAACCGTGGTTTTTTTGTACAGAGATGCAGCTAGTTAACCGCATGGTTGGCGCGCCAATGGCCTCACTCAGCACCTAAATCATTCTCCAAAATCTCCACCACTGCCGCCCGGTCTGCATTGAACCGGCGGCGTAGCGCCTCATATTCAGCGAGCAATAACAGCAGCCCCTTATTGCTCTGCAAGATCCGAGTAGGCGCTGGCAGCTCATTGGTTAGATGTGCCGGTACCAGGGGGCTGTTGCACTGCATTGGCAGCGCCTGATCGCTGAAGCTCGCGCACCCAGTCAACAACCCCATCAGGCAGATCGCTATCAAGCCAGTCACCTGCTTTCGCATCTTGTTCTCCCAATGGTTCGAGGGCCCCAGTGCTGGCGCCTATATCGTCATCAATGGTTTCTAACGTGCGTTCACGCGCAGCCAGTACGTTGCTCAGTGTCTCGATGCGCTGGCGCTGAAACTGTTGGTGCTCGATCAATATCTCGGCGCGTTCACGCTGGTGCTCAGCCTGTGCTTGGTAAGCGTCCCGTTGGGTGATGATGTGCTGCAAGTAGAGATAAGCGCTGACCAGAGCTAGACAGCCAATGAACAGTCCAGCCAGTTTACTTTTCAGCATTGCTAACTCCCTCTAAACACACTTCTCTCTCATGAGCGCGGCGGTTAACTAGCCCTCGCAGGCGTTGACCTCCTGCGTATACCCATCTGGAAAGCTCTTCGCATGCGCCTACCAGATCACCCGCGTTTGCTAACCGGGCAAGCGTTGAACTCTTCAAATTGCCCTCACCCACGTTGTAGGTAAACGACACAAATGCGGCCCGAGTCTTGTTTGAAAGCGGCGTGGTAATGATACTGTCAACCGCCTGCAGCGCCGTTAGCATGTCGCGCTCTAGCAGCTCATCGCACTCTTCAGGTGTCCGCTTCTGGTCTGGGCCTGCAGAGGAAGTGTGTCCAGTGCATACCGTCCAGGTGCCCACTGCATCGCGGTAGCTTTCCAGCTTGGTGCCTTCCCACGGCACAATCATCCCCGCCGCAATAGTCAACACCGCAGCGCTAACGGCGCCAATAAGTCGTTTATTTGCCATTGCGCCCACCCCGCCGATTATCGAAATATTTCCAAATATCGAATGCCAAGCGCAGTCCCACGAAAACTAGCCCGCCAATGCTCACCAAGTCAGCGGTCACCACGTGAACGCCTCCAATCTCAATCAGTGGCATATTCAGCAGTGACACCACATCATTCGGAGTGGGCGAAATATCTAGGTCAGCCGGGCTAGCCTTCGATGCCAGAGACGTAACGGAAACGCTGCTGCCACCGCCGTAAGCGATTACACGGCCAGCATCAAATTTCATAAGCAGCTCTGAATTTTGGTATAGGGATGAATGTGATTGGCAAAAAAAAACCTCACTGCATATGCAGCGAGGTCTATTTTTACCAAGTGTGATTTAGGTGTTGGACGTTACCCTTTTGTACCTACGATGCGGGTTATGGGTTCAGGCGCGTACATTACAAACGCCACGAATAAAAACCACCCCCATCCTTCAGTACCATTAAAAGCCAGCACCCCTGAAATAATTAATGCAACGATGCTTGCCATTTGGACAAGAAGTAATTTGGTTAGCATATCTGCACTCCCTTTTGAAAACCCGATAATATCGCATATGTTGTATCTATGCGAATATAAACCACCATATATGGATTTTTATGCATACCGGCTACGCTTCCTTTTCCGCAACGTCCGCAGGTAGGAAACTGGCTTATTAGCACCATCTCAAGCCGCTCGCCCAAATTGTGCGGCAAGCATGGATGGCATCACGAATACGGCCGTCATGGATCAATGCAAGCGCCTTGCACTGACGGATAAGGTGAATGGCACCTAAGTCTTGGCTGGCAGGCGTGAAGTCAGGAAGATGGAACCGCTCGACCAGGTCATCCCACGTACGCATCAGGAACTACTAGCGCCCTGCGGCGCTGGAGTTGATTTGATAAGCAGGCAGCAATACAAGCTGGCGCGGGTGATCGTCGTAACTGCTGAACGTCTTGCCGCCGACAATCACATTGAAACCGTCCTGATCGCCAAAGCGAGGCGTGCCCTCGGCAAAGGCAAATGTATCGAGGAAAGCGGCCACGTTGCCAGCGCGTGTAACTCTTGGCGGTGCTGGCTCAACGCGCAGCAGTTCCGCCTCCTCAAGCCAATGAGCAGGAGAATGAGCGGACATGGCCCAACCTCGAGATTAGAAATTCAGAAAAGCAAAAGCCCCACCGGGCAACCGGCAGGGCTTCAAGAAGTGGTGGCTAATCGCACAACTATCGCAGCCTATATATAATTGAACCGCCCCGTCTTTACCGGAGACTCCATATCTTGAGAGGATGGAGTTATGAACTCACCAAAACGATATTCCCCAGAAGTCCGGGAGCGAGCTGTTCGATTAGTCCTTGAACAGCAAGGCGAATACCCGTCCAAGTGGGCGGCGATCTGCTCCATTGCCAGCAAGTTCGGCTGTACACCAGAGACTTTGAGAGCCTGGTGCAAACGCACAGAACTCACGCAGGAAAACAGCTCGGTTAACCTGTCTGAACATGAACGGCTCAAGCAGCTAGAGCGTGAAAACACCGAATTGAAGCGTGCCAATGAAATTCTCCGTAAGGCGGCTGCTTTTTTCGCCCAGGCGGAGCTCGACCGCAAACCCAATTGATGGTGTCATTTATCGACGAGCATCGTGCTCAGTTCGGGGTCGAGTCGATTTGTAGTCAACTGCCAATCGCCCCATCGACGTATTACCACCACAAGGCACTTGAAGCTGATCCTGAACGGCGGGCAGACCGGTATCGGCAGGATGCGTTTCTTACCGCTGAGATTCAGCGCGTGTGGGAAGAAAACTTCTGCGTCTACGGTGCCCGTAAGGTCTGGCGGCAACTCCGCCGTGAAGGCGTTAATGTTGCTCGTTGCACTGTAGAACGGCTCATGCGCCGCCTAGGAATTCGCGGCGTGGTGCGAGGCCAACGCCCCTTCACGACCATCAGTGATCCCGGCCAGAAACGGGCACCTGATTTAGTGAAACGTGACTTTACGGCCATGCGTCCTAATCAGCTTTGGGTGGCCGATTTTACCTATGTCGCTACCTGGTCTGGCTTCGTTTACGTTGCGTTCGTTATCGATGTTTATGCACGCTGTATCGTGGGTTGGCGTGTAGCGACGTCGATGAGAACGGCGCTGGTGCTGGACGCTCTGGAGCAAGCTCTGTGGGCACGAAAACACAGACAAGGGTTGATCCATCATAGTGATAGGGGAAGCCAATATCTCTCGATCCGCTACACCGAGCGTATGGCTGACGAGGGTATCAATGCCTCAGTCGGCACCACCGGCGACTCCTACGACAATGCGCTGGCTGAAACCATCATCGGCTTGTTCAAAACGGAGGTGATCCATCATCGTGGCCCATGGAGGGGACTGGATGCCGTTGAGTATGCCACGCTGGAGTGGGTTGACTGGTTCAACAACCGCCGACTGCTGGAACCCATCGGAAACGTTCCACCAGCAGAACGAGAAAGGACGTATTATCGTCAATTGGAGGAGTCGGGTGAAGCTGCCTGACTCAAACAAACCGGTCTCCGGAATAACCGGGGCGGTTCAACGCTTATTGAAGCTGATCACTTAGGGATTGATTTAAAAAGAACATTACCCTCCATCTCTTGGGGAGCATTGCATTACTTCCCAGGTGATATTGGTGAATAGGCGGAGCCTTTTTCATAGCAATTCCCTGAAATAGAAAGCCCAGTCTCACGCCAAAGAAGAATTGAGCGAAGCCACCCAACATCGTTATATTGGTGGCTTCTAAACTAGGGATAAGGGGAAAGCGTTGGACAAGGCCGCCTACCACAAGCGTTGGGATCAGCTCGAGCAAATGCAGCGGGAATACAGCAACCTGCCAGAGTCGGGCGTCAAAAACGTCGAAGCACTGCACAAAATGCTGATTAACACCTTCCGGGAGTTTGTCGTTGCTTGTTATTGCGACCACTGGCGTGACGCCTACCGAGGTGCTGCGTTCCCCCTCGACGCTGATCGAGACGTACTGGTAGCCCGCGCCATCAAAGCCCACCACTGGACAGCGGGCATTGCCACCAGCCTCTCCAGTCACGACCTTGCCTTTTCGCTCATTGACGAGCTGGCGACATTTACGCTGTCAGAAATGGCCGTTCACGTTTCGTATATGAACCTGCAGGCACTGCCCAAGGCAGATTATCAAGCAATCATTCAACCCCATGAATGACGGTTGATTTGCCTCAGGTAATCGGCTGCAAGTACGGGAATAGAAAGCCACGCCGAATCCCGCTGAGGTGGTAGCTGCCCCCCAGACGAAGAAGGAAAGCGAATGGTTGTTCGCGAAGGCTTATGGTGAACGACTTGGAAATCTGCGGGAAGGATTTAAGAGCTCGTGCACCAGTGCGCACATTACGAACTTCCGGATACACGACTTGCGCCACACGTGCGCTAGTTGGATGGTCAGCTAAGGCGTACCGCTACTGGACGTGAAAGAAGTGCTCGGGCACTCCACTGTACAGATGACAGAGAAGTACGCGCACCTAGCGCCGCACCGCGCAAGAGATGCAATGAACCAGCTAGGAAATCGCACATTAGGCAGTACACCAGCGGAGACTGTGCAGGAACCTCCAACACAATCCCAGCACAATGAAAGACCGATGCATTCAATAGAAAGCATGCTAGGCAGAAAACGCAGAGCCTAGAAACGGAAAAACCCCTGACGAATCAGGGGCTTTAGTATCGAAGTGGCGGAGGGACAGTCCGCTTTATAAGTATAACAATCAATAACTTAATTAAATTAAATAATGATACCCAACAATATAGTCCACATAAATAAAATTATTGGGTGATATACCTTGATACTAAATAACGCACCGTTTAAGCCCTAATTTTTGTAATTTGGCATAGCTTTGCTTCTACCCTGCTATCGGAAAGTAGTCTACCTTTTTAGAGCGACTTTTTAGTGTAGGGAGCCTCCTCTATGCAAGAGCTATATGTAAGCACCAGTGAGCTATGTAAGCGCTATGGCCGTTCATCGCGCACTATCTACCAGTGGCAAAAAACAATGGGGTTTCCAAACCCTCTTATTCCTGGAGGCAATGGCTCTGAGTCGCGTTGGCGTGAGAGTGATATCCGAGCATGGGAGGATAAGCGGATGGGTGATAAATAGCGGTATTCCACTGTCGGTGTATGACCTATAACGCCACGACCATCAAGGCGGTTTATAGTCTGCTTTACGCTCAACACAATGACTTGTTAAAGGAGCAAGCATGGCGAGCCTACTTACTGCCAAAGATCTAGCTGAAAAGCTATCAATAAGCCAGCGTAAAGCTTACTCACTGAAGAGAGTTATTGGCTATGTCCAAATCGAGGGCAATATCCGTTTCGAAGTTGAAGCTGTTGACGCATATATTGCAAGTTGTAAAAGGAGCCCACTACCAGACCAGCACAGCAAGTGGGAAGCACGAGTAGGGGCTTCAGCGGGCTCAACATCCCGTAAGCGTGTCACTGCGGCAGATATCAAAGCGCTCCTAGACCAAAAGAGGAAAGAGAAACAGGAGTCAGGGCATGCAAGAACGTTACGTGTCGTCTAGTGAGCTTTGCAAGCGTTACGGGCGCAGCCGGGATACGTTGCTACGCTGGCAGAAAACCAAGAGTTTTCCACGGCCGGTTATCCAGGGTGGCCACGGCGTTGAATCCCGCTGGCGCGAAAGTGACCTCAAAGCTTGGGAAGATAAGCAGGTATATGGTTAGCCAAATATTATAGGGCTTCTGGCTAGCTGCGTTGCGTCTAATGTCCTAGAACTCTAGGAGATTAAACCGAGCAACCCCCTCCGCTCATTCAATCGGCTTGGAGCCTATCCCATTACATTCCGCGTTTGAATCGCGGAATTCAAGCGCGTACCCGCTTAGGTACCCTTTCCGGCTTTTGGAACAGCTCCGAATTGGCCATGTGTGTTTTGAAAACGCGGATGGTAAGCGTAAAAAGGGTGGCGTTTGAAACGCGACCATGACCATCTAGCCAATATCACGGTTGGAGTGGCCAGGCTAACCACTGCTAGAAGTGACTCAGGCTCACAAATAAAATATG
Source organism: Halomonas sp. NYA30 (assembly GCF_976980765.1). Classification (NCBI taxonomy): domain Bacteria; kingdom Pseudomonadati; phylum Pseudomonadota; class Gammaproteobacteria; order Oceanospirillales; family Halomonadaceae; genus Halomonas; species Halomonas sp. NYA30. The sequence goes on from NZ_OZ334477.1 coordinate 2,409,147, forward strand.
AGGATTCCCACATTTTCCGGTTTCAAGCCTACAAACTCCCGCGCTTTAGGCTCTAGCCACAAGAGGAGCCCTTGAAACCAAGGAAACGTGCCCCGGCCCCATCACGCTTAAAGGGGCCAATATTACTTTCCTGGCTTTCAAGGAGAGTACTACGAAACTTTCGTAATACCCGGAATCAGGGGGAAATTCACTGCTAACATTTAATGGAAGAAGCCCCAGCGTAAGCCGGGACTGTATGGCTTTTCGGTCAGTGTGACCGTGCAGGGGTACCCAGACCGGGTACGCCTTAAAGCGACTTAATCTCACAGTTCAAAGGTTCAGATCCACCACTTTTGGCCCTCCGCGTTTGAAACATAAATCTGCTCATTACCTTTTGCGGTTTACCATAACCCCTCTCCTTCTTGACGTAGCTCTTCGCGCTCCAGTATTCGGGCTGACTGGCGTGTGTACTCGGCAATCGACCGCTGCGAGTCGCGTAGCTCGCTTCGTAGCTGCGACACCTCGCGCACCAACGCCTGGATACCGGGTACGTTAAGCGGCACATTGCCGCCCTTGAGCGGAATGATCGCCTCTGGACCGTGCAGCTCTACCGGGTACCCAGACATAGGCCCGGAGGCAATGCCGCCATTTTTAAACCCAGGCATGCCAGTCTCGGCGTAGCGCTTAGCCTCTGGCGAATCTGCTAGACGTTTGCGGATTTCCTCGGCGCTAAAGCCCGAGCTGCTGTAGTAATCCAGTCCACTGTCATCAGGATCGCGCCCCAAGATGTCGCGGTATGCGTCTGCTACTGAACCGCTAGCATCGCTGACCAACGGGTCGCCTTCGCGATCTCGCCCCTGGGCGACATTGATAGCCCCCTGTGATCCACCGGCTGCCGCAACTTGAATACCCGCAATGGCTTGCGCCATGCTTAGCACCGAGTCGTTTACCGTCGATAGCCAATCCTGCGTCCCAAATTCAGCCTCTAGAATGTCGGTCTGACGCTCTAGCTGACTATCAAGCGCGGACATTGCGCGGTCAAACTGCCTGTCGGCTTGGTCAATCTGCCGCTCCAGCGCACGAAGGCTGCGATCCTCAGTTGTTAGCTGCTCGTCGGCGCGGTCATTTAGCTGATCAATGATGTTGGCGGTTGATAGAAAGTCGCGCTGGTAATCTTGCAGCGTTGTGTACATGCCCTCGGATGGCTGCGAAACCACCGACAGTGCGCGCTCTAGCTGATCAGGATCATCCAGCCCGCCGCTTGCTAGTGTCTGACGCAGATATCCACTAGCCGCATCAAAGCGCCCGCGCTGGTCGATAACTCTATTGCCCATCATCTGATCGAGCGTTGATTGCAGGCTGCCAGCGACGCGTTCAGTCGTGCGCATGGCATCCTGCACCCGGCCCATGTTGTCGCGGATGCTGGCCGTAGTCTGATCGTGCGCACTGCGCAGAATGTCTTGCTCTGAGCTGATAGCCTCCTGCAAGCTTTCGTAAGCAGAACGCACCGGGGAGAGGTCTACCTCTTGGACTGCCTCGTCAAGCGAGCCTACCTCTTGCCGCAGTTGATCGAAGCCGCCTGAAAGCTCAAGCAGCGCTAGGTAGTTATCGCGCCCTGCTGCCGTGGCAATGTCTTGCGCTTCCACAAGGTCGCGGAAACCGGACCTCGTCTTAGGCATTGCCATGTTCAGAGCTGCAAACTGGTCGGTAAGCTGCTGCTGAAGATGTAGCTGGCGCTCTTCCTCGCTGAAGAAGTTCTGGTAGTAACTTGAATGCAGCGCCTGGAGGTTTTCCATGCCGCCAGCAGCGTCGTGGAGCGCATTGGTTACGCCTACAGCACCGTTAGCCAGGCGGTCAAAGGTCGGTGCAAGTTGTTCAAGCGCGCCGCCCAGCTGCTCCCACTGCTGGATTTGGATCATTAGCGAGCTGGCAGCATCGCCTACAGCCGCATCAGTCGATGCCATCCATCCATCAACGTGCGCAATGACGTTTTCAGGCACGCTGGTTAGCGCCGACTCAAGTGCCGCGATGTTAAGCGCCGCTTCATAGCGCTGCGAGGCATCCGCTCCCTGTAGCTCGTCGCGCATGCGGTCGTAGAGCTCGCCTTGCATGCCGGCAGCATTCAGCAGCACATCAAGCCGATCGGCTAGAAGGTCAGCGTTAGAAAGCCCGGAATACGTGAAGGCATCCAGTGCGGCGCTAGCGTCGCGTATTTGCCCATCGGTCATGTACTGAGCAAGGGCGTTATCCGCTGCTTGTAGCGAGCTGGAAAACGCATCCAGGGAGGCGCGGCCCTCTTCGCCTAAGCGCTGCTGTTCGAAACCAAAGGTGCCGAATGCCGATTCACGACCGCCGAAGTCGTAAGTGGCCGGGTCACGGCCGTCTTGCTGGTAGGTGAATTCTGGCCGCGTTCCGCTGCTGCCGAAAAACGAATCAAGCGCACCGCCGATAGCGCCCCCAATAGCCGCACCAACCGGCCCGCCAAAGTAGGTGCCCGCTAGGGCGCCGCCGGTTGCACCGATAGAGCTATTGGCCTCCTTTCCAAACAGAGAGCTACCCAGCTCGGTGCCGACATAGCCGCCAGCCATTCCCGCGCCTGCACCGGCCAAGCCTTGCATGCCTGAGAAGTTGGCAGTTGATCCACCAAGGAAACCTGTAGCGCCTGTGCCTTGGGTAGCAGCATTCGCCCAGTCGGTGCCGCTGTATGAGCTGCCTGCACCGGTCCATGCGATGTTGCCTACGCCGTTTTGCACCGCGCCCCAGGCGTTTTTGGCACTACCCATGGAGCCGAGGTTGAAGCCGCCGCCTGCCTGTTGCTCTCCGCCACCCATGCCCATCATGCCCTGCATTTGCACAACAATCGGGCGGGTGATGGCCATGTGGGCCATTTCAGCGAGCGTCTGATCCAGCGCCCGCTTCATGATGTCGGTAGCGTTTAGGCTGCCGTCGATAGCGCCTTGCCATAGGTCGGCAAAGCCATCATCCAGGCGGCGTAGGCCATTAAGGCGCAGCTCGTCAAAAGACTCCTCCATTGAGAAAGCGGCGTCTTGGGTTTTGTCGGCAAGATCTTCAGTATCCCGCTGCGCCGCCTGAAACGACTCTTGCAGCAGCCCCATGGCCTGCATGTACTGCGTGGTGGTCATGCGGCCAGAGGCTAGGGCGAGGTTCAGTACGCCCAAGTCTTGCGCATACTGGCGGGCTTCTCTCCTGTTCGGCGTGATGCGGTCTAGGAGGGATTCGTGGGCGTCGGCTAGGTCGGTTACCTCTTTCGCCGAGCCCTTAGCGGCTTCAGCTTGCTTGTCTATTTCAGTGGAAGCCCTATCTAACTGCACTATTTCAGGCTCGGTTACTGGCAAGCCGGCTTGTTGAAGCTCTTTTTTGCGGTCGATCAGGGCCGTGTATTCACCCCTTAACTCGCCGAGGGCTGCAATGGTGTCTTGCGCCTGGGGTGAGTCTGCTCCAAACATATCAATGCGCTGTTCAAGCCGCGCCTTGGTATCAAAAAGGGCGTTTAGCTCAGCGTCGATACCTGCAATGGAGCGTTTAGCCTCTCCGTCGCGGAACGAATCCATAAAGACATTGAAGCCCCGAGCCACGTTGTTAATGCCGTAGCTAATACCTTCTAGAGACGATTTCATAAGGTCATCGAATTGCGAGACGGCGCGCATTGTTTCTGTACTTAGCTGCTGCCCTAGCTGGCCGAACTCGCCGCGAATATCCTTAAGGCGCTGGATCTCCATCTGGCTAAGTATTGCATTCAGGTCGTCTGCCTCTTGCCCAAGCCGGTCCATCTCGGCGCCGCCATCACGTAACAGCGGGATCAGGGCTGTTGCTTCATCGGCAACGCTTTCCATGTAGAACGTCATTTCTGCTTGGCTGAGGTTCGCCGCCTGCAAGCCGTCATAATATTTTTGCAGCGCCTGGGGCCCGGAAAGGTTGCGGAATTCCTCAGCGGTCACGCCTATCTGAGGCGCGATCTGTTCGAAAAAGTCCTTCATCTCACCGCCGCCGGTGCTCAGGAAGTCACCAACACGATCATTGGTATCCTTAAGGATGTCGGCTAGCTTGTCTTGCTCCACTCCGTAGGCACGCGAGGCGAAGGATAGGCGCTGAAAATCCTCGACGTTGGTGTTAGCCAGGCGTGATAAGTTGTCGATCTCTGCGGCTGATTGTGACGCCGATCTCGCGATAGCGGTGAACACACCGGCCCCGGCACTCAGACCAAGGAACGCACCACTTGCTGACCTGGCGAACCTCTCTACCCCCGCCAGTCGACGCTCAACCGTAGTCATTGATTTAGAGATGCTTTCACCGGCGCGGTCGGCGCTGTTCAGCCTCCCTTCTAGCCGTCTAAGGCTTCGCTCCGCCTCGCTAGTGCTAATTATAAGTTCAAGCCTTGAGCTGCTTGTCATAGGTAAGCCCTCAGTTAGCCCAGCGGGAGCGCCGTAGAGTCGATAGCCCGCTCAATCATGCGCGCATCTCCTGACGTCCATGGCTGGCGCTAAGCATGTAGTCCAGCTCAATCAGCTTGGCAGCGGCAATCACGTCACCGCTGTCAGCAGCCTTGCGTAGTATGAGCCAACATTGATCAATAGCGCCTTTGCCTGGGCGTCGATTCAGCCCCCTCTTACCCTTTATTCTTTCCATTTGAATAACCTCGCAATTAAATTCAACAAATTAACGCTTATAAGCAATATAATAGCGCATATACTGGTTTTATATCAGGGTGCATTTAAATACAGGTGATAAACATGGCGTTTAATGTTGATAGGTATGAGCATGAGAAATTCGCTACTGGGAAGTGGGTATCTATTGAGGGCGATAGCCACTTGAAGGTGGCGTACATGCGTAACTGTGAATATCTCGACCAGCAGCGCAGTGTGGAAAAGAGATACCGCTATAAATACGGAGATGAGATGACAGCGGACCAGCGGCTGAGCATGCATTGCGAGGCAATTGCTCTAGGGTTGCTCAAAGATTGGGATAACGTTGGAGTGAACGGTGAGACTCCAGCCTATACGCCGGAGATCGGGACAGAGGCGCTCAAGCAAAACCCAATGCTGTTGGATTTTGTGCAGATGCAAGCTAATAACTTAGAACGATTTGGACGCGAGATTATGGACAGCAAAAGCTCTGCTAATAAGCATGATTAGCTGATACGCTAACCCGCTGATCTGGAGAACCTAGGGGCTTATATCATGAAATCAAGGGTAATCTAATGGATATGAACATGGCTTATGACCTGCCCATCCATCCTATGCTTCTGCTGGCCATCATGATCGGGCTATATTTCTTGCCAATCATTATTGCGGCCATCCGAAATATGCGTCACGCCGCAGCTATCAGTGTTTTGACCGTAGTAGCCGGTTGGACATTCGTAGGCTGGGTAGTTGCTTTGGTTTGGGCGTGCTTGGACAAACCTGAACCCAAGAAGGAAGAGTTGCGTATTCCGCCCTATCGTGACCGCCCATTCCGTTTGAACGTGACCGTCTGTTCTGGATGATGGTGACCGCGCATTCCGTTTTATCGTGACCGATTTTGGGCAGTTTTCCGGAATCGCCGGTCACGTTGCCGGAATCATCGGTCACGTTCCCCCGGAATCACATCCAACACGCTGGAATTCTTCAACTTTATTCGGCATACCCTTCTTTTTCATCACGAGGAAGTGCGGATGCCGGCTGCGAGGATTTCCATGCGACAGATCATCGAGGTCTTGCGCCTCAAGCACGAAGTAGGCCTGAGCCACGACCGCATTGCCCGCGCCTGTGGTCTCTCCAAAGGCGTGGTCGGCAAGTACGTCAGCCAGGCCCAGGCGAAGGGCATCACTTGGCCGTTGCCCGAGGATGCTGATGAGGCCTGGCTGGAAGTACGGCTGTTCCCCGTCAAGGCACCGCCCTCACGCTTTGCCGAGCCGGATTACTTCCAGGTCCACCAGGAACTCAAGACCAAGGGCGTTACCTTGCAACTGCTCTGGGCCGAGTACACGGAACGCCACGGCGACAAGGCCTACCGCTACAGCCAATTCTGCCACCACTACCGGCTCTGGCGGGGGCGGCAACGGCGCAGCATGCGCCAGGTTCACCGGGCCGGCGAGAAGGTCTTTATCGATTACTGCGGACCGACCGTGCCGGTGGTGGACCGGAGCACCGGAGAGATGCGTCAGGCCCAGGTCTTTGTCGCCGTGCTTGGCGCCTCCAGCTACACCTTCGCCGAGGCCACCGGGAGCCAGAGCCTGCCGGACTGGATCGCCTCCCACCAACGGATGCTGACGTTCTTCGGCGGGGTGCCGGCACTGCTGGTTCCGGACAACCTCAAGGCAGCGGTCACCAAGGCGGACCGTTACACCCCGAAGATCAACGAGACTTACGCTGAACTGGCTGCTCACTATCAGACGGCGGTGCTGCCCGCGCGTCCCTACAAGCCCAAGGACAAGGCAAAGGCTGAAGCCGCCGTGCTGTTGGTCGAGCGCTGGATCCTGGCCCGGTTACGGCACCAGACGTTCTTCTCTCTGGCCGAGTTGAACGCCGCCATCGCCGCGTTGTTACCAGCGCTGAACCAACGCCCGTTCCAAGGACGGACAGAGAGTCGTCAAAGCCTGTTCGATGCCCTCGACCGACCGGCACTACGACCACTCCCCGCCACGCCCTACACCTACGCCGAGTGGCGTAAGGCACGGCCGGGTATCGACTATCACATCGAGATCGAGAAGCGGCTATACAGCGTGCCCCACGCCCTGGTGGGGGTGAAGCTGGACGTTCGGGTGACCGACACCTCCGTGGAGGTCATGCACAAAGGGCAGCGAGTGGCGCTACATCCTCGTCATGGTAAGGGCCGCTTCGCCACCCTGACTGAACACATGCCTAAATCGCACCAGGCCCATCAGAACTGGTCACCGGGACGGTTCCTGAACTGGGCCAATGACATCGGCCCCGGCACGCTGGGCGTGGTGCAGAAGCAGCTCAAGGATCGGCCTCATCCGGAACATGGTTACCGCGCCTGCCTGGGACTTCTGAACCTTAGTCGGCGCTACAGTCGTGATCGCCTGGAGCAGGCCTGTGCCCGGGCGCTGGCCATCCACTCCGCCAGTTACCAGAGCATCACCTCGATCCTGAAGCAGGGGCTGGATCAGTTACCGCTGCCGTTGGTCGAGGAGCCACCGGAACTGACCGAGCTGCCGGTTCACACCAACGTTCGCGGCCCCCACTACTACCACTGATCCCGGAGAAACGTATGCTAACGCACAACACCCTCGATACCTTGCGCCACCTCAAGCTGACGGGCATGGGCGATGCCCTGGAACAACAACGCGCCCAACCGGAAACCCACGACCTGGCGTTCGAGGAACGCCTTGCCCTGTTAGTGGATCGGGAGGTGCTGCACCGGGAAAACCGTCGGCTGGACCGGCTGCTCAAGGCCGCCCGCCTGCGCGTGCCGGCGTGCATCGAAGACATCGATTACCGTCATCCCCGGGGACTGGAACGCTCGCGTATGGCGGCCCTGGCGAGCAGCGACTGGATCCGCCAGTCCCTGAACCTGTGCATCACCGGGCCTACCGGTTGCGGCAAGACCTGGCTGGCCTGTGCCCTGGGCAATCAGGCCTGCCGGCAAGGCCTCTCGGTGCGCTACCTGCGAGTGCCGCGCCTGTTCGAGCAGGTGCGCATCGCGCACGGTGATGGTAGCTACGGTCGGCTGATGAACCAGTTGCTGAAGACCAACCTGCTGATCCTGGATGACTGGGGCATGCAGAAGATCACGGCGCAGCAGCGGCAGGACCTGATGGAAGTAATCGAAGACCGACACGGGCGGGGCTCCACCCTCATCGCCAGCCAGTTACCCACGGAGCACTGGCATGACTACATCGGCTCCGCCACGCTGGCAGACGCCATCATGGATCGGCTCCTGCACGGCGCTCACCGACTCAATCTGAAAGGGGAATCACTGAGAAAAACCAACGCACAAAAAACGGAATCGGTTGACCCATCGTGACCGCTCAGCGTACAAAACTCTCTCCAGCGTGAAGGCCGTGTGCAAATCGGTCACGATCACCGGAATGACCGGTCACGTTCGCCGGAATACGCAAGAGTGAAGCATTCATATCCATCCATGTCTCAAGCGCGAAAGATGGGGCCGGAATTCCGGCCTTTCTTTATGCATTACCTTAGCCGTCCTTAGCCCCTCATGGGGTTTAAGAGTTATGCCACAGCAGCCTTTAGTTTTAACCTGCATGACCGCACAAGACCTTGATAAAGCCGCGTGCTGGCGCCAGCCGCCCCAAGGCTAGCAAATACTCCCGCCATCCCCCTTTCATAATCGCCACCAGAGCATTCTTTAAGCCGTTTCTCGGTCTTATCAGGTCCTGGCCTAGCGCTGTCTATAACTGCCCTATACGCTCTAAACAATAATATCAGCCTGACTCATTCCTATCTCAACCAAGAAATGAGGCCTGCCATGCAAGACAATATTCTGAGCGTAGGTGAAGCCGCCAAGATGCTAGGCGTAGACCGCACAACGCTTTGGCGGATGCACGCTAAATACAAGATGATTGCGCCGCCCGCACGGTTCAGCATTGGCCGCACAGGCTACTTGCGGTCATACCTTGAAAACTGGATGCAGGAGCGCATGAATGAAGCCATTGAAGAGCTTAACCAATCAAAGTGATGCTAAGGAGATAGCATCGCCACGGGCGCAGCTTTTCGACGATTACTGTTTTAGACGCTTAGCGCAGAGTGTGAACCTCAGAGCAGCGCCTTACCAGCGCCTATTGATTTTGACCGGGAACATCGGGAACAGTGGGAACAATGTTGATTGATATGATGTTTTCTGTTCCCACTACATATTATTCACCGGGAACAGGCGGGAACAAACTGGAGGGCGCAGCTTCGCGTCTATCAGGTTCAGAGATTTTAAACCGCATAACCACTTTTGAGATAGAACTAGCTGGCGCTTTCATGCGCTCTTGAACCACAGCCTAAACCTGAGCATTCCTGAGCAAACGCGCTGCGTGAAGACAGTGCGTGAAAAGCTGCGTGATGCGCTTTCCATACGTAAGGCTCAAATTGGACATAATGCGCATTATCTTCAATTTAAATATGGCTTCAAATGCTCGCCTTGAGTTGGATCATACTGACGAATGCGAACTTTTGCTGCGAACCACGATGCGAACTTACCACCAGTGCGCGCTTCTGACTGCGCACCTATCGTGCGTACCAACTACGTACCGATTCGTACCAATCGCTCGTACCGTCATTCGTACTTTCATTTGGTCACCATCTTAAAGAGGTTACCTTTGCTGGTTACTAAACTGGTTACCACGGCTGGCTGTTCACCTTTTATGTGAACTAGCCATTTGGTGGATACCGTTCTGGATACCAGCAAGTGGATACTAGCGATCTGATGGAAACCTAGGTGGAAACCATTGCTTGGAAACCAGCACCTGTGCAGCCGAGAACGCCAGGTTGGTAGTTTAACAAACTCTAACAGCCGCTCATCAGGGGTATTGCTTAAAACCGCCATAATGCCGCGGTTATACCTTGCGCCAGCTATTGCGTTTTGTTGCCTTTGCTACTGCGCTGCCAGGGTACTGAGCCGAGAACCCGGCTGCTTGAAAAACATTGATAAAAAATCAAAGAAGCACCCATATAGATGCGGTGATTGGCACGTGAGAATAGCGTTTTAAATGTCGACATTTGTCAACAGGTGGCGCGCCAGCTAATGAGCGCGAACTGCACGCCTTCCTGGCTGACCACAAAGTCATGTACCGCCTGGGCGGTGAATGGATGCGCTATCAACCTCACATCGACGCTGGCCGTTCTGTTGTGAATGCTGGAGTAGCCAACGAACACGCTTTTAATACCGCTAAATTCACACCCAAGGGCTTTAACTGGCTCGCTAATCTATGGAACGGCAGTCAGGAGATTGCCGCATGAAATTCTCAATCTTATATGCATCACCTATCTGCTCAACTTCTACTTCAACCGCCGCTTCAGCGGTTTTTTTTGCGTTCTTCATAAATCAAAAATCATATAAAGGCTTGCGCTTATACCACTAGGCGGTATAATGGGTTGGTAAGGGGAGCGCATATGATCAAATCATTCAGAGACCAATGGCTAGAAACGTTTTACCAGACTGAACAAATAACCGGGCCGATTCCAGCAACAATAGCCAGCGCATTGAAGCGCAAACTGGACTTAATTGATGCGTCTGTATCGGAGGCTGACTTAAGAGTACCGCCCGGCAACCGTTTCAAGCATTTGGACGGGAAACTCTCCCATTTATGCGCGATTCGAGTAAACAAGCAATATCGCCTGATCTTCGAGTGGTCCAACGGTCAGGCTAGTGATATCTATCTAGACCCGCACACCTATAGGTGACGTCATGATGATGACAGAGCGTAAGCCCACCACGGTTGGTGAGATGCTAACACATGAATTCCTTGAGCCCCTGGAACTAAGCCAGTCTGCCCTTGCGCGCCAGATGGGCACGGTTCCTCGCTTGGTCAATGAAATCTGTAATAACAAGCGAGCATTGACGGCTGAGACAGCAATCATGCTAGCGACAGTCTTCGGCAATACACCTGACTTCTGGCTCAACTTGCAGCAAAAAAACGACCTTTGGAAGGCTTACCACAGCAAGAAGAGTCAAGAAAGAATCCGGAAAGCGCATCCGATCGAAATCGAGGAAGATGCTGATCTCGCCTTAGCCTGAAACGCTACAGCCCCACTAAAGTGGGGCTTTTCATTCAGTTGTCTTCTAAACAGTCCTCGCATATGGCTTGCCCACCTACGTATTGCACAGGCGGGTATTCTCCGCAGTAATCGCATTTGTTCTCTTCGGGCGCCTCAAGCTCATCGTTCGGCAAGCTGTTGTCTTCGTGTTTGCGCATAATACTTTCCCCTTAGTTTCCCTAATCGTAGCGCAGCGGTAGGCTAAGGGGTAGGGCTGTATGTATGCCCAGATGCACGTAGATCAAAAAAGGCTTAGCCTTTCGGTTTCACTCATAGTTACGGAGAAAAGCGACATGAGCAGAGACGTACCTGACAATGATATCGGCGTTCGCACCACGGCTTGCGAGTTTGCCATCATGGCGCTGGTTGACGCCCTGAACCGCAACGGGCAATCGGATATTGCAAATGCAGCGCTTAAGTCAGCCACGAGTTATTCAATACAGCTCGCTGATATGGAGGGTGGCGATTCTGAGCAGAGAGTCGCCGGCCATATGCAATATCTGTTTCGGAGCCTAGACCCAGATATTCCTCGTCACAATTAAGCTATGCTTGCAGCGGGGCGAGGGACGACCATTTTGCCTCGCTGCATATTGCCTGACCGGATTGCCCCTTCGGCTAGGCTTGCCAACTCCTGGCTCCGCTAGCTTTCAATCTGCACCTGCAGAAGCTCACGAATCTGCTTCATCTCTTGCTCTACTTCACTCATAAATCCTCCTGGCCGCTCTTAGGCGGCTTGGTTTTTCACGCGCGCGTACTGGTCCGAAAATCATCAGACTTGGTGCTGCTTTGCTCGTTCAACAGTCCTAGAGCAGAGCCTCATTAAGAGAGTCTGTTGGCTGATATTCCATACTCCACACGCATCATCAGCCTTAATGACCCTGCTCGCGTAGTGACGTCAGAAAAATCTTCATCGTCACTCCAGAAATCACGCTCAAAAACCAACTTTTATCACCCTCTCAAGGGGTTTAACTCAATTTATCCTAATTCCTACCCGTTTTAGGTGCCTATTCATGACCTCTCTCATCTCGGAATCTTTGGCAGGATCATAAGGCTCCTCTGGTACTACCGGCTCTGGTTTCTTTGCCCTTGGCCCTGACTTGGGGCCGGTAGACATGCCTCCATGTAGCTTGCAGCGCCCGCTATCCCACAAATCACGACGCTTGCAGGGCGTGCCAGTCCGCGTCTTAGCGCCACAGCGCAAGTCTTGGAATTCTGGGTCGATCGGTGGCCGCTTGCCCTCCCTTTGTGCCTTGCTCCAAGCTTTGTAGCGCTTTCTTAACTCTGTCTGCTCGTCCACCGCTTCACCTATAAAAAAAGAGGCCTCTTTTGAGACCCCGGAATTATCAACGCCCCTTTTTAGGGGCTGTAGAAATCATCATTGTTGGCACCTCGCCAGCTCTCGTTCGATAGCCTGGCGCACAAACTCGGCTCGGTTGCGGTGCTGGTGGTGCTGGCGCCCTTCCATCAAGTCGTCGATCCGCCTCACCGTCTCCTGCTCTACGCTAACGATTAACCGCACCGGCTGTGTGAATAGACGAGGATTCTTGCTCATGATCGTTCTCCACGAGTGGGTCAGTGCAGGGTATGAATCGGCTTGGTTTGAATCTGGCTCTCCATGCCCTTCTCTTTAGCCAGCGTTAGCAGCTCTTCCTCGCTAGCCCCTAGTGCCTTGGCAATATGATCCAGCCGGTATACCGAGCGACCCTCATCATCCACCGCCGTTGCTTTGAGGTCAGGAAAGAATTTTTCCATGCCTTCCTGTAGCGTTTCGAGGATGGGCCCGCGCAGGAACATAGGGTGCTGATCGTCATAAGCACGATAAATCATCTCATCTGTGTCACCGTGCTCTACGCCACCAAAGAATGCCTGCCGTGCTTTCTGCTCCACGCTCGCCAGTAGCAATATCATGGAGTGCCGCATCGGCTGTCGCAGGTGTTTGGGCTTAACGCTGGCCTCATAAGCTGCCCACACTTGCCCGGGCGTGAGGTGATCCAGGCCAGTGCCACGTTCAGCGGCTTGTTTAATCGTATCGTGGTTAATCATCGTGTTCTCCTAGGCCGCTGGCGGGGTGGTATCGGTATCGATCAGCGCATTCACTATCCCTTGTAGGCGGGCCAGACGAATGCGTATAAGCCCGGCCAGTGTTCCAGCAGGGAGTGAGTCGCTTATAGCTTCCAGGGTGGCAGCACAGGCCAGCAATGCGTTGTCATCAGGCGATGATTGCAGCGTATCTCGTACCGCCTCAGCGCTGTGGCTGCCGCTCTGATCTATTGAGCGCAAACTGGATGCTAGACGTGTGGCTTCCTGAATGGCGTTATCCAGCATGACGACCTCCCCTTAACTGCTGGTTAGCGGCACGGCGGCCAGCGTTATCTCGCTTGTGGCTTACAGGCTCCTGCTCAGCAGCGTGACGCCAAGTATTAACGTACCCGGTGGCTGCTTTCATTGCCTCTGTTGATGTCATGCGGCCAATCACCTGACTTAAAAGCCGTTCGTCTTCGGGTAGCACTGGGCAATTCTCACGGACAGTGCGTAGCCAACGCGGTGCATGCTCAACGACTGGAGCACTCTGAGGCTCCTCTAGGGGTGGCGCATGGGCTAGGTTAGGCCATACATCTTTAGCGGCTGATAACGCCTCAGAATCGCTCATCAGACGACGACATTGCTTTAGGGCTGTGTAGGTATCTGGCGCCACTTCAAAGGCGTCATCTAGCACAACAGCTAGCTCAGCAGCCGCTTGCCGTGTGAGTGTTGCCATTGCCCCACGCACATCAGCTTCAATAAGCGCCAGCGGCCTACCGACGGCGTACAGGTTGCCAATGATGGTGTTAATGTCGTGAGTAGTGGCCTGTGTTGATTCCTCTTGCACCGTCTCTTGTTTCACCGCGTCACTAGTATTGGCGCGGGAACAGTGGGAACGGTGGGAACTCCTTTGTTCTTCAAGATTTTTTTCTGTTCCCACAGGCTGCTTATCCGCGGGAACAGCGGGAACACTCGCCGCTAAGCGTCGTTGCCGTAGAAGATCGCGATAACTCATTGGTCACCCTCCTTTGGTAAGACGGCATAAAGGCGTTGAAGTCCGTTTGGCGTGCGCTTGTTGACCGCGAATCTTCCCGACTCCTTTTCATAGAGCCAGCCAGCCTTATCCAGTACGCTGGCAATCATTTTGGGATCGTATCCGCTGGCCGCTTCTTCTAGTGCAGCCCGATGGAAGTAAAAGACACGCCCTTCCGCCATGTCTGCCCAATAGCCAGCGCGGTCTCTGACTCCGGGCTTGCTCTCCCCATATGGAGCGCCCATCTCGCTAAATCGGCTATCACCGTGGCGCTGAATGAAGTTTGCTATGCCTTCCATGATGGCTTGGTCTTCCGGCGGCAGATTCCCCCTTTCGGACTGCCATAGCTGAAAGCAAGTGCCTATCGCCTCGATAGACGAGCCGGGTGCCCATCCTGTTAAACCGGCATCGGTAGCCAGCTCTCCAGCCATTGCCAACAATCCGAAAGCGCCAGCCGCACGACTGGAAACGCCATCCTGTGCGACTGTAAAGACAGGATCTTCCATGGTGTCGCGGTAGAGAGCAGGTAAGTCAGTTTGCTTTATCAAATGCTGGATAAAGGCGCTCCCGGCATGACCGTAATGCTCCGCTGTTGCCGTCTTGATAGCGTTGGCAAAATCGCTGGGGGTCATATCCTGGATGTCGTCGAACGCGCCATAACGGCGGCCTGTGGCAGGTATATCCAACAGGCGGGCATCTTGCCCGGCCTTGGCCTTCTTACCGGCTTCACTCATATGCGAGGCTAGGCTGCGCTCACCACTAGACAGCAGCATTAGGCGCCAGCGCTGAGCTTCACGTATACCGCCGGTTCTAGACGCTCGCTGCTTGCCTACACCATTGGCCACCAGATAGACCATATTTCCCGCTTCATACGGGCTCGCCTGACTGATCTCATCCAGCACCATGCAGGTATCGTTCTGGGATGCGGCTAAGGCTTCGATGCCATTGCCGGTACCAGACCATTGGCGCATGAATTGAGGGCTGCCCCAGACGCTGCTAGCCATTTGCAAGCAAGTGGTTTTGCCCTTACTGGAGCCACCCCGCAAGTTGAAGCCCAATCCCCCAGATGGCTGCTGTTTGGCTGGCCATATCAAAGGGCCTGCTAAAGCAATACAGATACCCAGCATTAAGATAGGGTTGTTAACCGCGCGCCCGGCAACCTGCTGGCGCCACCCATCAAGAGTGCCGCGAGCATTAAAGTAGCTGGATCGTGCAGAATCGGCGCTAAAGCAGTAGTCCTGATTGCCTATGGTGCGCTCAGGAAGAACAAAGGCTCGTGAGTTGTCGTGCCAGCCGGTCGTAGTGGCCGCAACCAGCCGGGCCTCTGGCCGACTTTCCATAATGTAGTCAGCAAGGCGGTGGCGCTGCTTGATAACGTGCGTGTGCCCCATATCCAGTAATTCACGGCGCAACTCTGAACCACCTTCATTGAGCAAGCGCATTGGCAATACTCGACGGCACCACTTGCCCTCGCTATTCATAAAGCGAACCTGACGACCGAAGTTACCGCCATGTTCGTCGCAGCTAATGGCAATCACTTCAATGGGGTCAGCAATGTACACATCCTCATTGGTGGAGCCGTTCTGGCCGTTACGTATACCGTGCCACCACAATCCAGGAGGACGCCGCTTATCACCGATATGGAACCAATTCGCATGGCTAGTGAAGCCCGGACGCTTAATGCTGCCGTCTAGCGGTTCACTCTCCCCGGGCGATACTTCTTGACCCAAAGGAGCTGCATCAGCAAGCGCCGCTAACTCCTCCGCACCTAAGGTCGCCCGTTTGCCCTGATCATTCGCGCCTGTTCCCACTGTTCCCGCACTGTTCCCACTGGCGGGAACGCCGCTTTCATTCCCTAAGCGACTGTTTTCCGGCTCTTTATCACCTCCTGCTCCCACTGTTCCCGCTGTTCCCACTGCTTTTGTAGTCAGGCGGGCTTGATCCTCGTCTGCCGGATTATCAAAGAGGCTCAGATTATCGTCTGCCTTCCAACTCATACGCCCCCCTTGCGGCACAGCGCCACGTCCGCAAAGTCGGTGCATGACTCGCAGCGATCACAAAAGGTGGGTGTGAGCAATTTGCCCCCAATGGCCAACGCTGCAATACGCGCCTTGGACATGCCAGGGTTGCCATCAGTAAAGCGATCATCATCCGCAGCCATAGTGATCGTCACTTCTTCGGGCAATCGCTGGCGCAGGCGTCGAGCAACCGGTTCAAGGTTGGCGGCGTTACGCGCAATCACTACAGGGCAGCCAGTAGACGCATAGAGCGCAGCACCCGTTGCCCAGCCTTCGGCTACCAGTACCCGTTTGGCACCAGCGATACGGCCAATGAGGCTGGCGGCACCTTTAACCCGCCCACCGGGCAGCGGACGTTTAGCGCCATCGGGAAAGATGCGCTCCAGATTGATCAGTTCCCCTTCGACATACAGCGGTACCAGCAGGGCATTACCCCGCTGACGCAATCCATAAGGGCGAAGCTGCTTTTTAATCAGGTAGGGGTGAGAGGTATCGGCAGGTGTAGCAGATGCCCACCATTGGCGGCCCTGTTGAGCTGTCTCAGCCTGTTTGGCAAGGCGTTCAGCTTCCCATCTGTCACGCTGACGCTGAGCTTCCATGCGCGCCTGTTGGCGCTTCCCTGAGCGAGTAATGTCGTCATCGTCACTATCGACTAGCACAACAAGGCGCTGTGTCTCGCGCCAATCACCGACTACAGCAGTAGAATCGCCCAGCAGGCCAATATAACCACTCTGACTACTGGCGCCTTCTGGCGTGAATCGCCGCCACTGGCCTTTACCGGTGTAGCGAGAGGCGCCATACAACTCGCGTGCAGCCTGTTCAGCAGCCGCCTCTATGCTAAAGTGGCTTGGCATCTCGATAATGCTTTCGTACTCCGCCTGGCTTCGGTTGGGTGTATTTATTGTGCTGTGCATAGCCCCTCCTGACTCAACCAAGCGGCGCGTTCATCCAATACCTCAGCGGTTAGGCGTAGGGTTTCAATCAGTGCTTCACGGCGGATGCCGTCAATAGATGGATCTATTAAAAGCTCGGCCACGCCATCAAGGATGGTCGCGCACCGGGTCATCTGGCGGGCATCACCAGACAGTGCAGCGCGGGCAAGGTAGTTTTGATCGGTAGGAGTCATGACCGCTTACCTCCTTTTACCTCAGAGGTTTCGTAAGCGTGCTTAGCTAGCTCGGTGACAATATGAAGCTGAGTCTCAACGTTCCACAAAACACCAGCCAATATGCCTGGATTGAAGTCTGTTCCTTCCCCATTGGCGGCTTCGCAGAGAGCGATCTCTACCATCTTCACGGCGTCTTTGGCCTTTTCGAGCGCTGCATCAATGTCGTCAATCAGAACGCCGTGGGGAGCCTCAGGGGATAGTTTGAAATGTTCCATGCTCATTTGCTCACCTCCGCGTTTTCAGCGCGCAGGGTGTCGTAAGCCTTCATAAGGCGGCTACGACGAATATGGGCTTGCTCGGCCTCTAGGGCTCGGGCTTTCTCAATATGGTGGTTGTAACGCTTAAGGCGGGCGCTGGCGCTGGCATTAGCAAACAAGGCAGCTTTAGCCATTGCTCGATGGGCAGCAGCACGTTTAGAAGGGATTAGGGTAAGGAATAGGCGTGACTTAGCCATGGGTCTGACTCCGCGTATTGAAGATGGAGCCGTCAACCACTGTCGCCAAACAGATTGGAGGACGGACTGAGCAGGGTTGGCGAACCGGCATACACGGAAACCGGCAGACACGAAGGTCTCCCCACACAGCCCGTCCATAACATACCGTAAGGACGCAAAAAAAGCGCCTATTCGGTATCGGAGGGCGCCTGTGCGCCGCGTATTATTCAGGTCGCCAAACCTGGCTGGCGATTTTGCGCCAGCAAGATCAGCATAGTCGTTAGTCATCAGAGTGGTCAACATCAAACACCACCCTTAGCGACATTGCCGCCAGTAGGCAGGTAATAGAGCGCCACACGGCTATGCTTGCGGCCCCATGGGTCAATCACATCCTGGAGGTGGGTTCGTATATCATGCCCCTTCTCACGGAGTTCACAGATACGGGCCCCGGGACGTAGGATGTTATCGTCTTGTATTAGCTCAAGGGTGGTAACTGGGCCCTGCTTTAAGCGGGCCAGAATGCGATTGCGCTGACTAGTGGAGTCGTTGGCTTGATTGGACATTAAGCCACCTCCTTGCAGCGAGCCTCGAACGCTTCAATATCTTCTATGCGCCAGCGCGTGCAGTTAGGACCTAGCTTAACGGGCTGCGGGAACGGATGTTTGGGGTTAGCTGCCCAGCGCCAGATAGTGGCCGGGCCAACGTCATAGCGCTTTGCCAGGGTGGCAACGGTAGCGTATTCACTGGATTGACTCATCCTGTAGTACCTCATGCTTGTTAGTGGCATGAGGTATCGTGGAGAATCGGTTTAAATCAGTGGTGCAAATGCAAAATGAAAAATGCAAATTATGAGCGTTTCTTTCTCTCCCATTCTTTATGTGCGCTACTCAGCACACCTTGTATTTTTCTATCCCTAAAACCATAAACATCCTCGTCAACGTAGCTCCCTAGATATTCAGCTAAAGCGGAAAAGTTTGTAGTGGTTCAATAAAACCGGACACCAACGTAGGTGGTAATATTGCCACCATAAGCGAGGTGTCTGATGACCAAGAAACGACGTACTTTTTCGCCTGAATTTAAGCAAGAAGCTGCCAGCCTAGTACTAGACCAAGGGTACAGCTATCCCCAAGCTTGTACCTCGTTGGGTGTCGGTGAAAGCGCCCTCCGGCGCTGGGTTCACCAGCTTGCGGACGAGCGTCAGGGAGTAACGCCTAAGGGCAAAGCGTTAACCCCAGAACAGCAGCGTATTCAGGAGCTTGAGGCTCGCTGCAAACGCCTTGAGATGGAAAAAACCATCCTAAAAAAGGCTACTGCTCTCTTGATGTCGGACGACATGAATCGTACGCGCTGATAGACCAGTTGAGTGAGCAAATGCCTGTTGAAATGGTCTGTAACGCGTTTGATATTAGCCGCTCCAGTTACTACGAGTACCGGCAGCGGCGGCACCGCGTGGATGTTGAGCGTCTGGCCTTAAAAGCTCAGGTAAACCGCCTTTTCAAAAAGAGTCGCAGCTCAGCTGGCAGCCGCTCGATCAAAGGTTTGCTCAGCGAAGAAGGCGTCACCATTGGTCGTTTCAAGGTTCGGCGTTTGATGAGCGAAATGGGGTTGATCTGTAAGCAGCCGGGCCCTCATGCTTACAAGCAGGCGACCGTTGAGCGACCTGATATTGCGAACCATCTTGACCGCAAATTTACACCAGACCTGCCCGATCAGGTCTGGTGTGGTGACATCACTTATATCTGGAGTGGCCAGCGTTGGAACTATCTGGCCGTTGTGTTGGATCTTTATGCTCGTCGTGTCGTTGGCTGGGCCATGTCGTCCAGCCCGGATGCAGATCTTGTTGTGAAAGCGCTGGATCACGCCTGGGAACAACGTGGTCAGCCAAAGAGCGTCATGTTCCATTCCGATCAGGGTAGTCAGTATGCAAGCCGCAAGTTCCGCCAAAGACTTTGGCGCTATCGAATTAAACAAAGCATGAGCCGACGTGGCAACTGCTGGGACAACTCGCCGATGGAAAGACTGTTCCGGAGCCTGAAATCGGAGTGGATACCGGCTTTGGGATATCGAAATCTACCTGAGGCCAAGAAAGACGTTAGTGGCTATCTGATGGGTTACTACAACCAGCAGCGCCCTCACTCGTTTAACGATGGCATGCCTCCCGTTGTCGCTGAGGAAAATCTTAAATTACTGTCCGGGATTAGTTGACCACTACAGTTGGGGCTTTCACCGCTCCTGAAGCGGCCTCCCTTTTCTTTCGAGAAAGCTTCCATAAAGAGCCCAAGCACTTCTAACGCCTTTGTTTCACTGCTTTGTTCAACCTCGACTTTTTCCTTGATGTGCAAAACGTTACGCAGGAAGTGGCTAAAGTCTTCGTTCATAAATGCAATTTGCAGACTGCTTGCTTTCATATACGATTTTCTGTAGTGAAAGCCGCCTTTGCTCCCCCAGTCAGCGCTAAGCCTGATGGAAAGTTGGTTCTGCCCCCTCTCCTCAACAGGACAAAGTACCCTCCCTTTGTCAACCAGGATCATAAGGCTAAAAAGCTTATCCTGATCCTCGCGATCCTTGTCGCACAAGGCCTTCCATAAATATTTTAGCCAACTTCGACCATCTAAATCGTCAAATAGACGACTTGGTACCGGGTTTAACTCAATAGGTCGAGAATCCCTGATGCCTCGCTTAGACTCCCCTAGCTCCTCATTCCATACCGGCCTTGTCTTGTAAGCACCTTCTTCTATGGCTGCATGTAAGTTTGGATTTTCATCGGCTATTTGCAATAGAGTCTTTACCCCACTTACGAGCTTTGCCTGATCATCCAGAGCATCCCAAGAAGGATTATCATGAAAAAAATGCGTTCCTGGTTTGCTGATCTCAACAGGAACGTCCTTTTCATCTACTTCTCTTAATAAAACACCCTTCACTCTGCCTGTAAATTTCACACTTGCCGTTAGTTTTCCATTCAAGCAAAAACCTAGGATCTCAGGCTCTTCAACAGTTACTCCCAAAGCCTTTGAGACGATCTCAACGGCCTCATCAAGATACAAGTAACCTCGAATAGGGAGATGAATTTTATCAGCCATTACTTAGCCTCTCTTTGTTACCTTGGCCTCTGATACTTGCTACTCGTGAGTTAACTTGTGCTTGATCAATGAAGTCAGCCCACTGCTCCATTAGACGTGCACGCTTCGCCAACAGGTCACCACGGCGGTAAGCGCCCTCTACGCCTTTGACGGTGTGGGCTAGCGCCATTTCTGCTATCTGGTTAGGTGTTGATGTGCGCTCAGCCGTCCAATCCCTGAAAGTCGAGCGGAAGCCATGAACGGTGGCCTTGACGCCCATACGCTTTAGAAGTGCACTCATAGCCGCATCTGATAGCTTCCCACCCCTTGGGGCTGGGAAGACTAGCTTTTTGTCTCGGGGCTGAGCTTCTAGCAGCTGGATAGCTTGATCAGATAGCGGTACCCGGTGCTCTTGCCCAGCCTTCATGCGCGTAGCCGGTATAATCCAAACTCTGGCAGCCAGGTCGATTTCATCCCACGTTGCGCCTCTCGACTCTCCAGACCGCGCGGCTGTAAGGATCGTAAACTCTAGGCAGCGAGCTGCGTTGCCAGTCCTATCTCGCAGGCTAAGCATGAAGGCGTGCATACCATCAATTGCCAGCGCGGTGTGGTGTTCTACTTTTGCGATCTTTGCTGGCGCAGGCAGAACGGTGTCCAAGTTACCCTTCCAAACCGCTACATTGGCCGTATCACGATAGCCATGGGTAATCGCATAGGCTAAGACAGCTTCAATGCGCTGGCGCACACGGGTCATGGTTTCTGTCTTGGTTGCCCAGTGAGGCTCAAGCACTTCGATAATATGTGCCAACTCAATGTCGCCAATAGCCATCTTTCCAATCGTGGGATAAGCATATCGCTCAAGTGTCGACTCCCACTGTTTGGCATGTTTGATATTGCCTGCTTCAGCCTGTTTCTTAGTGATTACACGACGAGCGCAGTCTTCAAAGGTAACAGCCTTGGCCTGAGCAGCAATTAGTGAGGCTCGTTTGCGCTTCTTCTCAAGAACAGGATCGATACCTTCCTGCTTGATACGCTGCTTAAGCTCAATCGCTCGCTCTCGAGCTTCTTTAAGCGATACCTCAGCAGCACCTCCAAGCCCAATATCTCGGCGTTTGCTACCTACTAATGTGCGGAGAATCCAAGATCGACCACCTTCGCTGGTAACCTGGAGGTGTAGACCAGAAACACCACCCACTGCATAGAAGCCTTTATCAGTAAGTCGCTTTATCTCGAGGGGGGTTAGTTCTTTAGCTACTTTTGGCATGGCTCGATCCTGTCAACAACCTACCCAACATAAAAAAGCACTATTGCATGATAGGTGGTGATACAGGGTGATTCAAGGAAATGTAGCAACGGCGGGGGTTAGAAACGAAAAAGCCGCCTCAAGGGCGGCTTTTTCAGGGTGTTGTGGCGGAGGGACAGTCCGCATACAGCACATCCAATAGCTTCCATTTCAATATTTAAATTATTGTTTTTAAACAAATTAATAACCTTACATATCCATACTCTTCCATAGCCATCCCATCAAAGACAGAACAAAGGTGTGGGTCAAAATGTGGGTCAGCTATGCTATCCTCTGTTTGACCAATCGCTTTACCAAGGACGAATCACCATGGGTAAGCTCACTAGCAAGGCCGTTCAGAAGCTCGCAAAAGAAGGACAAAAAGGCTCCACTGGCGACGGCCAAGGTTTATATCTTCAAATAACCGCCGGTGGGTCAGTAAGTTGGATCTATCGCTTTAAGCTAAATGGCAAGCAACGCTATATGGGCTTGGGAGCATACCCAAACGTAGCGCTATCAGAAGCTCGGGAAATAGCCGCCGATCATCGAAAACTCGTCAAGCAAGGCATCGATCCGTTAGCAGCTCGTGAACAGAAGAATGAAAAAAAAGCGGAGCCTGTAACATTTACCAACTGCGCGGCGCGATATATCCAATCACACCGCCGCAGCTGGAGAAATGCTAAGCATGCACGTCAATGGGTAAGCACGCTTAAAACCTATGTGCGGCCGGTTATTGGCAATCAGTCGATTGAAGATGTAACTACCCAAGATATTTTGAAAATATTAACGCCGATCTGGAGTGTCAAAAACGAGACAGCTAAGCGAGTGCAGGGGCGTATCGAAAACATATTGGACTATGCAGCGGCGCATGAGTATCGCGACCCGGTTAACCCCGCCCGCTGGCGAGGTCATCTCGATAAACTACTAGCTAAGCCATCGCGTATACAAAAGGTGAATCACCACCCTGCTATGCCTTACGATCAAGTAGCGGCATTTATAAGCTCGATTCAGCTTTACGGCAGCATGTCCTCAAAAGCACTACAGTTTCTAATACTGACTGCTACGCGTACATCAGAGGTGCTCAACGCTGAATGGCATGAAATCGACATTGGAAAAGCTACATGGCAAATTCCAGCAGAGCGCATGAAAGCTAATCGTGAACATCGAGTGCCACTTTCCAAGCAGGCAATGGATCTGTTGCTGTGCCTACCCCGCATCAAAGGCAATAGCTTTATTTTTCCGGGGATGAAACCCGCCCGGCCGTTATCAAATATGTCGCTTCTTCAGTTTATGCGTGGGCTTGGCTATGGGCCTAGTGGTGAAAAAGGCAATTATGTACCTCATGGCTTTCGCTCAAGCTTTCGAGATTGGACGGGAGAAGTGACTAGCTATCCACGGGATGTCGCAGAAATGGCTTTAGCTCATGCCATTGAGAATAAGGTGGAAGCAGCCTACCGTCGCGGTGATCTTTTTGATAAACGCAGACGCATGATGCAGGATTGGTCTGACTATATTTGTACTGATTTAAATTGAAAACTAAAGCAGCTAGGTTCGATATGACTTCAGAAGAGTTTTTCCTTTTTAGAGATGCAGCTGATGTGGCTGATGTCAGTATTAAGCAGTTGCTTAGCAAAGCTGTGATACACAACACACCCTTATTCTACAAACCTAGCAACAAGCTTCACCTCTATTGTTTGTCTATTGATCACACTTTCACCCTGAACCGCCCCGGTTATTCCGGAGACCGGTTTGTTTGAGTCAGGCAGCTTCACCCGACTCCTCCAATTGACGATAATACGTCCTTTCTCGTTCTGCTGGTGGAACGTTTCCGATGGGTTCCAGCAGTCGGCGGTTGTTGAACCAGTCAACCCACTCCAGCGTGGCATACTCAACGGCATCCAGTCCCCTCCATGGGCCACGATGATGGATCACCTCCGTTTTGAACAAGCCGATGATGGTTTCAGCCAGCGCATTGTCGTAGGAGTCGCCGGTGGTGCCGACTGAGGCATTGATACCCTCGTCAGCCATACGCTCGGTGTAGCGGATCGAGAGATATTGGCTTCCCCTATCACTATGATGGATCAACCCTTGTCTGTGTTTTCGTGCCCACAGAGCTTGCTCCAGAGCGTCCAGCACCAGCGCCGTTCTCATCGACGTCGCTACACGCCAACCCACGATACAGCGTGCATAAACATCGATAACGAACGCAACGTAAACGAAGCCAGACCAGGTAGCGACATAGGTAAAATCGGCCACCCAAAGCTGATTAGGACGCATGGCCGTAAAGTCACGTTTCACTAAATCAGGTGCCCGTTTCTGGCCGGGATCACTGATGGTCGTGAAGGGGCGTTGGCCTCGCACCACGCCGCGAATTCCTAGGCGGCGCATGAGCCGTTCTACAGTGCAACGAGCAACATTAACGCCTTCACGGCGGAGTTGCCGCCAGACCTTACGGGCACCGTAGACGCAGAAGTTTTCTTCCCACACGCGCTGAATCTCAGCGGTAAGAAACGCATCCTGCCGATACCGGTCTGCCCGCCGTTCAGGATCAGCTTCAAGTGCCTTGTGGTGGTAATACGTCGATGGGGCGATTGGCAGTTGACTACAAATCGACTCGACCCCGAACTGAGCACGATGCTCGTCGATAAATGACACCATCAATTGGGTTTGCGGTCGAGCTCCGCCTGGGCGAAAAAAGCAGCCGCCTTACGGAGAATTTCATTGGCACGCTTCAATTCGGTGTTTTCACGCTCTAGCTGCTTGAGCCGTTCATGTTCAGACAGGTTAACCGAGCTGTTTTCCTGCGTGAGTTCTGTGCGTTTGCACCAGGCTCTCAAAGTCTCTGGTGTACAGCCGAACTTGCTGGCAATGGAGCAGATCGCCGCCCACTTGGACGGGTATTCGCCTTGCTGTTCAAGGACTAATCGAACAGCTCGCTCCCGGACTTCTGGGGAATATCGTTTTGGTGAGTTCATAACTCCATCCTCTCAAGATATGGAGTCTCCGGTAAAGACGGGGCGGTTCACCCCGCCATTTATGGCGCATTCTGACATTCTCAATAACAACGCTACTTCATATAAAGAAGTACAAGATTATGACTATATAGTTATAGATAGCATGGCCTATCAGCACATATTAGTCACAAAAATCTGTCACTTAGAAAATTTTGATAAATTTGCAAAACTAAATACCGATGGTTCTATCCGCTTGGTTAGCGCAAAATATTTTATCATCAATAATGACGATAAAAAGAAATTATCTGCTATCAAACAATTGAATTTAAAAGCAAGTTTCTATTTTTTCAGACAAAAAGTTCAATACCAAGTCAGAAAATTAGAGGGAAAACAATTCAGTTCCCTCCTACAGAACAAAGCAATATCTCTTTCACGATTGATGAGTTATGGATTAGCTCATCTAACCTTTGTACACTTTATCCAGATGCTTTAATTAAAAAAGATAAAGCTGAAAAAGAAGAAAAATTAAAAGCATTTGAAAAAGAAGAAAAAATCGAGTCTCTCAGAAGTGTAAATATTACATACGAATGGATGGGAGAGGATCTAAAATTACTTAATCGTGCTTGCTTGGAGAGATATATTTTACTTAAAAAAGGTCGTGCTGCCAATACCACTGAATTTAACAATATAATTAAGAAATATATCTTTGAAGAATATATAAAAATTCACAACAAAGAGATTGCAAAGACACCTTTACAATTTTGCTTAAAGGCTGTCCTTGAAACTTCAGCATTTCAGAATATGCGGCTCCCCTCCCCCAATATCCAACAAAATTATCATGAATCACTATCACCATCTATTATAAATATCAATGAACTGGCCTACAATCTCTACACAAATCACCTAAAAGAATCTAAAAAAACATTAAAACCAAGCAAAACCTTTATAAAAGAGAAAGCAATCCAAGCGCAGGTCATGCCAAAGGGTATGATCAATCACTTGGTTCCATTTATGCTACCGAATTTCTAAAAAGTAACGTTAAATGGTGCCGCTAAATAATCCGCCCTATCTGACCGCTTTTATGCTGCTATTAATCAAAATCGCATTAAGCGATCCATGAAGAAGGTGTGCATCTGTCTGCATAAGTTGTAATCGCAGGACCAAATCAAATCTATCATTAGCCGCTGAATTCGTTACTAAAACTAAGAACGGTAACATCAGTTCCTTGGCTACGTGGTACACAAGCACACATTGCATTTCCTGTGTAAAGTGCACACAAACCAAAGGACCATTATATCCAGTCTGAGCCAGCGTGGAACAAGTGGGATAAGAGCGTGTTAAAGAAGATTAGGAACCACCTGCTTTCCTATTCTGGCCATCGGTACAGTGCTGGCTCCAGTGCCTCGTCTTCCCAGTCATCGCTCCACAGGCTGTTGCGGTACGTAAGGCCGCCGAGCAGAATCAAGCTGAGATCGCTGAGGATTTGCTGGTCAGGCTGCCAGACGGCGCTCGTGGTGGCGTTGGCTTCCAGGTAAGGACCGCCTCTACCGTATAGAATCAGTTCCAGACGTGGTTTGAAGGCGAAGCTTGCATTGAGCCTGGTATCCAGCTCCAGTGAGGGCAGCTGAGGGTCTTGATGTTGAGATGGGCGCTGCTGTAGTTGCCACTCGCCGTTTTGAAGCAGCAAGCCACCAGCACTGTCATGGTGTAGGTGAATCGGGTCGCTTATCGTAAGGCGTCCACTAGTGGTCAGTATTGCATTGAGCCGGGCATTCACGGAGAACATAATAGGTATCCAGCCCACCATGCGGTAGAAGGGCCCTTGGTGGCGTGTCCAGACCGGTTCGTCTATCTGGAGTTGCTGTTCGAAACGTGGGGTGATTTCAGTGCCCTGACACAGGCGGCCTTCCAGTTGAGCTTCTTTCAAACGACCGCCTTGAAACGTCATCTGCCGTTTCAAGGCGAGCGTGGCCTGTAAGCGAATCGTGGCGCTAGCTTGGGGCGTGAAGTACAGCGTTGTCTCATGCTCGAAGGCGGTGCTTTCGGGTGGACACGGCTCCCAGCCATGCTCATGAAAGGTGGCCGGCAGCCAGCGACCTTTAGCAAGGGGAGCATTACCAAGTAAGCTTTCTACCGGAAAATCATCCGCTTCGGAGGTGACCCGCTCCACGACGATGATGGTCAGTGTGCCGTCTTCAACCACGTCCTCCAGTTCGGCGGGTTCAAGCGATAGCCTCAAGGTGCCCTTTTCATCGGTATCAAGCGCTGTCAGATGCCCGAGCAGGCCTGAGTTCACAAGCTGCTGTTCTGCTCGTCCCAGAGGATAAATCGGCGCGTCGGTAGCGGCAACTAGCCGCCAGCCGGCTGCTAGAGGCTCGAGAAAACTCGGCGGCGATTCGATGACCAGCTCGAAGGCATCGTCGCCCAGTGAGTCGATGTTGACGACTGCATCGAACAGCTTGGCCGAATCATGGGTATCGAGAGCGAGCACTCGGGATTGGTGGGTTAAGTTACCGTCAACGAATATCTCGCTGGC
This sequence comes from Halomonas sp. NYA30, assembly GCF_976980765.1. Classification (NCBI taxonomy): domain Bacteria; kingdom Pseudomonadati; phylum Pseudomonadota; class Gammaproteobacteria; order Oceanospirillales; family Halomonadaceae; genus Halomonas; species Halomonas sp. NYA30. The sequence continues at coordinate 2,436,355 of NZ_OZ334477.1, forward strand.
CAGGCCAGGGATGGCCAGCCCAACCATTACCGGCGCTGTCAGCCAGCGCATGCTTGAACGGAAGGTAGACATGATGAGGGCTCGGTTGTGGGGTGACTTCATCAAAGTATAGATGATGGTATCGCGTTTGGTACCCTTCTCTCCCGTTTGGTAAGCAAGCGTATCTCTCAACTACTGATTCAAGTCGGTAGAGTTTATTTCAAGCGTCAGAACAGCAGCGCCGTCTGTAGCAGCCCCTGCTCTTCGACATAATCACTCAACGCCAATTGCAGAAACGAGATAAGAAATAGATGATCCAATCGTTAGCCCTGCGTCGATGCCAGTTCGTTCATGGCATTTCCCAATGATCAGAAGTCATTAGAGTGGCTAGTGCCAGTCACTCCAAAAGATGAAATTGTGGACGCTTACAGACATATCTCATCTGCAGCAGGCGGGTCGCTTAGTCGCTGTAGCCCCCCCTACATCGACAATTTTGGAAGCTGTTAACTTACACCTAAGCTGTACGATGTTAAAGGGGCGGCTTTTCCATATCACTTACGCTTCTATATACCTTTTACGGCGGTACTAACGAGTACATTCCTTCGTTCATCACACTACCATTAAGGTGTGAGGAATGAAAAGAGCACACTACTGAATATATTTACAGAGCTAATAATAAAATAGATAGAGTCCTTTTTAGCTCATCCAGACGCTTAATAATGAGCATCATGACACTGCCATGTATAGAAAAAAAAGAACGTTTATTACAGTTTCTTTCTTGGCCTTCCTTTTGCTAAAAGCCTGGGCTTTTTCGTTACACCTTTAAAGAAAACTCTTTCATTAGGTGTTATAAAACTCATAACATCATCGGGTTTCACTAAGTAGTCTACAACAATGTTTTTTAATACATCATATTTTTCATCTTCGTAATAATTTATCGTACCAACCCCCAGTTTTCGATACCTGTTTTTTGAGCCATTACAATTAAAGTATCTTCCATCACCGTTGGGAACGATACTATTAACCCAGTGTTCTCCTAACATCTTTCCTATTACGATGTCCTGCTGCCGCAGCGAGCCGTTATAAATTATCAACGCATGGTAATGAAAACCTTTTAGAAAGCTATACTCAAGTCTTAATATATACCCAACCATATCCGGGACTAAGATCCCTTGAGTAAGGGCAGTACGCATTTGCTTCCACTGCGACTTAACATTTTCCACATGACTATTAAATCTATCGCTTTCTAAAAACATACCTTTGCGATAAGAAAAATCTATTCTAATACACATAATTCTTGAGTAACTTGCTCGTATCAAATCAATATACTCATGCGCACTATTAACTCGATATTGCTGTGCCTTCCTTTGTTTGTATTTAAACAAACGATATTCTAAAGAATTTATTGCATTCTGCATAAATTCGGAGCATCTGTTAACTAGATCCAACTTACTTTCTAACTCTTGACATTGACTTATATTTTTATTGGCAACTATCCTTATGAATTCAGAAAAGCACTTTAAGTAGGGATGCGTGCTCATTATGTGTTGTTCATCAATTCTAGCTTTCATGCCTAGAGTAATTAATCCGCTAAACTCTTTTGCGGTCAGACTAGTCCAACACGAACTTCTTTTAGATTCTGCTCTATTGAACTTAGGCCACTCTAGATCCTCCAGTCTTTTTATTATCGCAACAACTTGTATGCAATATCCATGTATTTCTTCTTTGCTAATTTCAAGGGAATGGCTTTTATTTAAATCAAATCTTTTCAATGCATTACCTGAGCTAAATGTATTCATTTAATAACCTCCTATCAATAATTAATACGCACCTATATAAGTTGATAAAGCCAGAACAAATCCATTACCAAGAACCAGTAGAAGGTAATAACATATATACCAAATTACTAAATCGAAATAACCTCAGCGCGTTCCCACAGCCTTCACTTCAACAGTGACAATAACCATTTAAAGTTATTATCAATACTTCTGGTTAAAAATTGATTTTGTACCAAAAATCTCACGGTTTGCAGCAATTGGATCATATGCGTACAAAGGCTCTGTATCTACACACTGAACATTCCCAAGTAATATTGTGCAAAGCACACCTTTAGACTCCAATCGCTGAATGCTAGGCTCTAACCTTTCGTTGCTTCTTAAGCTAGGGTTAACATGCCGTCTAATATAGTTCTTTTTAAAGTAACGATAGCCGAGCTTCTTTTTTGAATTTAGCCAATTAGTCAAGGTATTATCGTCTATTTCTTCTTTGGTCGGCACATAAAAAACACGTATAAAATCGTCTGCGCAATTCATCACTATTTGAATGGCACGGTTTATAGAATTTACTGAAATTGGCTGTTTTATGCCCTCATCAAACGCACTCATGATGGCTGCCAACCTAATAATATTTTCGGGCATCTTGGAAGCTAAATCAGCAAAACTTGAATACCTCATTCCCAGAACGGAATTCGACTCTATATATACACATATACGTTCAAACACCGGCTTGGCTTCATTAGAAAGGCTCATGACATAACGTTCGCTTTCTCCCTTAAGAATTGGTTCTTCGTCACTTCACGTGGATTTGGCCTGATCGAATAGGCGGCCCACCGGGCTCCCAATCAGGTAGATCATGGCGATAAAGTTGGCCTCGTTCCGGTAGCCACGTGCCCGTGACCGAGCCGCTTGGAACAGACCATTCATTCCTTCCAGTCTTGCGTTCGTCAGTCCCGAGAGCCAGCGTCTGACCACCGCGTCGGCGTGCCGCTCAAGCGTCGCCAGGGCTTTCCCCATCGGCTCCAGCAGTGACTTTTCAGACACCGCCGCCTGCATGACCTTGAGGTAGTTCGTGATGCGCCACCGAGCCGCTCTGGGCGTTGGAGCCTTCTGGATCCAGCGTAGCTTCTCCTTGATCACCCAGGCATCGGCCGTGGCGCTCTGATCGGCTACCAACTCCTGGAGCGCCGAAAGCTGTTTGGGTGTCAGGTTCTTGTTATCCAGGTTCTTCAGCAGGGCCCAGCGCAGCGACTTGGGGTGCCCCTGCTCCCGGCGCTCTTTCTTGCGTACCTCGTCCAGCCGCTTGGTGAAGGTCTGTACGATATGGAACCAGTCGACCGTTACCTCGGCCTTGGGAAGGTGCTCGGTCACGCCACTAAGGAAGGCTGGCGACATATCGCAGACGACCTCGACCACATTATTCGGGTCGCCGCCATGGGCCGCCAGGAAGGCGCTGAAAGCCTGGATGGCATCCTTGCCGCAGCCTGGGACGGCAAAGATAACCGGTTCCCGCTTGCGCTGCATGTCGAGGAACACCGTGACATAGCGATGACCGCGCCGGGAGGCGGTTTCGTCCACGCCGACCGTCACCACCTTGGACAGATCCAGTTCCCCCAACATGCGGCCAACGTAGTGGTGCACGATGCGCCATAGTCGTTTGTCGGAAATCTCCAACTGGCGGGAGACGGCCAGTACCGGCATCTCCTTGACCAGTGACATGGCCGCTTGCTCGAACAGCAGGGTAAAGTCGCTGCCCGGCCGGGCCCAGGGCACCTCTATGCGCTTGACGCCATGGTCAGGACACTTCGTGCGCGGCACGCGAGCATGCAGGTAACAGTGATGCTGAAAGAAGTTCAGATGCCGCCAGGTTTTGTCGGCAAAGTCATGAGCTTGGCAGGCCTTACCACATTCTGGGCAGGGATAGAGACTGCCTCGCTCCGCCTCGACATAGAGGTCCAGGCGGTGGGGCGACACGGCGGTATCCAGGTACTGGTTCTTGAGGATCCAGGGCGCTTCCAAGCCCAGGCCGAGTGTTAGAATCTGGGTGCCGTCCATGTCATACCTCCTGCCGCTGTGGAGGTCATATTCTGGCCCAGCTCAGGGGGCGAATTCCACACCCAACGTCGAAGAGCCCCATCAGTTGATCAGTGACCCATCGAATTAGGCTGGGCAGTCGCTTCGTCACTTTCCAGGCGCTGCGTCGACGCTGATCACTTCTCAATTGAGCCTGCTCAGGCGCATAGCCAGCAGTAAGCCCATTGCGCTTTATCTCCCGGCTAATGGTGCTGCTGTGAACCCCAATAGCCTTGGCTATCTGTCGCTGGCTGATGCCAGTCTCAAGGTAAGCGAAAATTTGGTATCGTTGGGCCTGGGTCAGTTGTCGGTATCCCATTCTCTGCTTCACTTTGGTCGGTAAAGTCGAGAGGGTACCGGCGCTGGCCCTCCTTCCTCTACTGTGTGATCCAAAGTGCTGCGGTTATTCTATGAATCCAGACTCATATGTTGCATTATTTTCAACTCCTTAGCGTGAACGACTGAAGAGGTACTTGGCCAGCGAAGCGATCGCCAAGCCAATTAATAACAGCATGGCCAGGGGCATCAACCAGCCTAGCCACCCCATTGACCCCATAAAAGCAAAACATTCCGCGTTCATCATGCCATCACTCCTAAAAAAAGAGGCAATCGCCAAGGCTTATTGCGGGCCATGGTGGCTGGGCATGCTTCCTCTCATCTGTTCACGCTGCTCATCGGTCAGTAAGTCCTGCATCTGATTATGCATGCGCACGTTATCAGCCATCATATCGCCATGAAGGTTGGCCATTTGAGCATGCAGCGCCTTTATTTCCTCTGGTTCAGGGCGTTCAGTCTGCATGGTTTGCATCATGTCGTCGCGCAGGTTCATCAATTCGCCCATCCGCTCAAGCTGGGCCGCGCGGTGTTCTTGGCGCATCTCACGCATGGTACTCATCTGCTGCTCGTCGAGCATACCGCCAATGCCGGACATACTCCCCATGCCTTCCATCATTGGACAAGGCATCATCCCGCTTTGCCCTCCCATCATCATTCCTGGGTACATGCCTTCTTGACTGCCCATCATCATGCCCGAACCCATACCGACTTGGCCGTCCATCATATTGCCCTGACCTTGGGCGCCTTGGCTCATACCTTGAGCGAAGATGGCGCTGCTGGGGACACTGAGGCTTGCAGCCAGACCAATGACAAAGATCATCTTGTGTTTAACCATGATATTTCCTCTTATCATGTTGCTGGTCGAGACATCGCCTTATCCATTAAAAATGGAAGAAGGCGGAGTTAGCTTTCGTTATAAGCCTACAACCTATAGGTGGCCCAAAGGTAAAGGAGAAACCGATCCCAATACCTAAGTGTTGTCACAGATCATTTTTTCCGCCATTTTCAGCCCTGTTTCAGGTAGGTTGGCACGTTATAACACCGACTCATTTCCATGAAGAAAAGCACGACGCCATGCGCCTTGTTCGCCAAACAGGGCAGATGAACGATGTAAGAAGGCTCAGCCGAATCAGTTTTAGCGCCTCCGCGATGAAGTAACGGCATCCATTCAACCCTAAAAATATATAAGGATACGGTATGCAAAAGAAGACGAGTTCGCTCCCTATCATTCACGCTACCTTAGCAACGCTGTTGCTGTCGCTAGCAATCCCAGTGCTGGCCCATGAAGGGGGCGCAAGCACTTCGCCTAAGGATGGCGTCACCATTCAGGATTCCCCAGCAGAGATTGGCATCGAGTTTGGTGGCATGATGCGCATCACCCAGTTTGAAGTGACAGGCCCAAACGGCCCCGTTCCTCTTGATGGTCAGCCAGGCAGTGAACAGGTCGAACGCTACGTCGTGAAGCCCGGTGAAATTCTTTCGGCTGGGGACTACCAGGTGCACTGGCGCGGCCTATTGGATGACGGACACATGATGTCCGACGGTTTTAACTTCTCGGTCGAGCCCTGACCCGTGGCTTGGTGGTTCTCCGAAAATAGCCTCGATGTCTGGACCGTCGCGATGATTCTCGTGGCGGCCGGGATTTACCTTAGCGCCCTAGTCGCGACGGGGGCCGTGTTGTTTCGTCTAGCGTTTCCCCGGCTCCCTGATCACGACCGGAGGCGCGTCGCCCGCATGGGTGTCCTTTCTGCCTGGGCGGGGGTCATCCTGATTCTGTTCCAGTGGTCTTTAGAAGCTGGTTACCTTGGAGGCGGCAATATAGCGGCTGCAACCAACCCAATGTTGCTCGGGATCGTGTTCGATGGCGCGTCCGGGGGTCGACTAATACTGGTGGTAGCTGGTTTGCTGCTGGTCCAGGCGATTCAGCTTAATAACTTAGCGTTCTCGAAAACAGCCAACAGCTTGAGCCTAGTAGGCGTTTTATTGGTGATGCTGGCATTCGTGCAGGTGGGGCATACAGTAAACACCCCACGCCTCGTTCTGGCTGTCTTGCTGATCGTTCACCTGATGGCGGCAGCATTCTGGGTAGCCTCGCTGTGGCCGCTGTTCCACTTAGTGGGGCAACATTACAACCACGGCAATACCGCCCGCATTCTGACCCGTTTCGGGCAACTCGCCATGGGCGGAGTTGGCGTGTTGGTACTGGCGGGCGTCACTTTGGCCACGCTGCTAACAGGCGGTCTCACACCCCTGCTCACCACGGCATATGGACAGTTCTTGATCGGCAAAGTATTGATTGTCGCGGTGCTGCTGTTATTTGCTGCCGCGAACAAGTGGCGGCTTGTACCTGCCTTTGAGAGCGGCGATGCAACAGCCCCACGACGTTTGCAGCGCAGTATTGCGCTGGAGGTGGTGCTGGTCGTGGTTATCCTGCTGATCACGGCGGTGCTGACAAGGGTGACATCACCGAATGGGTGACCGTCAGGACAACCACCTTAGGTAGTTAAGAACCTAGCTTAATAGCTATAAGCAACGCTATCCGGAAGGCAAGGCCGATGCCATCCGCGCGCGACAAGAGATGCACACCCGCCACGTGGCCGTGGTGGTTCGTGGCATCTTGATGTGGTTCAGAAATTGTAGCCCAGACCAATCGTATAAGCCCAGATACCGTCCTCCTGAAACGCATCGGTGGCATCGTCGGTATCGCTGAACAGGAACTGATACTCAGCGCGAGCGAGGAAATAGGCCTTGGGCAGAACATAGTATTTCATACCCGTTTCCCGTCCCGCGAAGGCGCTGTCTTTGACGCCGTCTCCATAGATACCACCGAGGCTAGCACCGACGAAGGGCCGCGCACGACCATCAAGGAACTGATGGGTTAGGTAACCACGGGTTGAGCCGTTCCAGAAACCATCTGTGACGCCCGCCTTCGCCTTCGACATCGGCGTAATTGACGCTTTGCCGAACACCGGCAACCATGTTATCCCTCAGATACCAACCAAGATCAACAGTCTCACGCCGAAGTTTCCGCTATTAAAATTCCGATCGTTACTGCCAGTTCCAGAGATCGAAAACTCACGGACACCCCCTTGTGGGCCGTACTCTGAGTTTTGGGCGGATGCTGCCCTAGGCAGAACAGCGAGAAGACAAAAAGCCATTGCTGCAGTGTTGACTCTATTCATGAGGAGACCCTTCCTGACATTATTAGGATTGTATTTCCATAATGCACTATTCGTTATCTAGCGCGGATAGTAACGCGACCGATACCTTGGCGATCAAACGACACGGACCCGCACCATCATGTTCAGGGTCTGACATCACACGATCTGTGCGTTAGCACACACGTATATGATGGAATCTGAAAAACTGGCTACCGGATTGAGGATATGTGCTTCACCACAGCCGATCGACTCACCATCGGCATTATGCTCGGCTACATCGTATCCGGACTGATCATTCTTAGGCATCAGTTCCCGGCTGCCTTGCTAGCAACGGTTCTTTACTGATCATTTATTAGTTCTGGTCGACCGGTCGATTCCACCGCCTCGACTGGGTCAGCGACGCGACATGGTTTCTATATGAAGGCCATCGCTCGGCTAGGTGGCTATCTATATCGCTCCAGAGATACCCCTTTAAGGGCAGCCTTCATTGACGAGGTTTCATCCGCGTAGCTGATAATATTGTAAGTTTCCAGGCTTTAAATCCAAATGCAGGAAAAACTTGCGCGCAATTGAAAGGTTGCTGGGAGCAATTTCCGAATAACTAATCGCGGGCCGAAGTGAGGCGATCGCCTTGCAAGATGAGTTCCACGCCCTATCACGATAATCGCATAAGTTGTGGGACAAACTCTTTAGATCATATTTTTGATAACTAATCTTTCATGAGAAGCACAGGTGCGAATCCCCCACCTGGCGTACGGAAATTGGTCGTCTGTCCTCGATAAAGTCTCGCTGCGGCCATTAACAGTGTGCCGCGATAGGTATACAGTCTAACGTCGACCTTGAGATTTTTACGCTGTCCATCGACCAGAACGAGGCGTTCGGAGGGAGGCACATGGGCCTGGGCAATATAGTCGCTTTCCAAGATTTGGCTGAATGTTTTTTTGGTGAGTTTACTTCCCCGGTACACTCCCTTACTTCCGTGGCCTGCGACAGGTTTGAAGAACCACTGCCGTCGCTGTTGCCAAAGGGTATCAGCATTATCAGCGCTGACCTGTAAGGTACGGGGAATACAAGAGCGAAGTAATTCGGCATTTTGAGCGCTCAACCCCCAAGCCATAAGCGTCGCGGGATCTGATAACACAGCCAAGTTGCGTTTGTCCGCGAACAATGCGTGTGCATGGGGATTTGGGGTTATGACTGCGCCTCCGTCCAACCAGGCAGAGTGTAAGGCGGAGTTTCCGGGTGCTTCGAGCCCAAAATCCACTAAGCGATTGTAAACCATATCTACTCGCTTACCGCCGCTGTATAGCATGCCTGACTCATACCGAAGGTCGCCAGGCGAGAGGATGAGAGCATCAATGCCATGACGCCGTAATAACTGCTGGGCAAGTTTGAATTCAGGATAGAGGTATTGCCCCATAGGCTGATCATCAACGATAGCTATCCTCTCCAGACGTCCATTGCCACGCTGGGCACGCCATTCGCTCTCGAACTGGGCTATCACTTTAGCCTCGAAGTCGGCAGACCCGGCCGCACTTTTAGCATCACCACAACACTGCAGTTGGGCCCGTACCAGGATCGCGTTAAGAAATGCACCTCCGGCATTGGTATTGATTTCGATGAGGCGAGGCCCGTCCTCGCCGAGATGGAAATCATAGCCCATGAAGACACCTACTGGGCCGGGGTTTAACTGTGCACTTTGCGGGGCCCAAGACAGTACTTGTCGCTGATAGTCGGGAAGAGCGGCGGCGTTTTCTATGGCCTGAACAGTGGCCCTCATCTGCTCCAGAACCTGAGATGGGACAAAGACAGCGACATTCGAGAAAAGTTGATGCCAGGTCGAACGGATAAAGGCCTCATCGGCATCGTCGCCCAACTGGTCGATAAGACTTTGGGTGGCTGCTCGTCGGTCTAGAGTGATACAGGTGCAGTGCTGGTTCAGCCTTTCTGCTTCTGTCATCCCTGGGGAGCCACTGGTCTTTTGCAAGAGCTGTCCTCTGGTTTTTTCACGCTGATCTAGATCAAACTGGCCAGCATCGGCTGGTCATTGAGTTCATGAGGGCGATATTTAACGAGCTACACCTTCTGCTGATAGATCAACGTCGATGATGAGCGCTCATGGTGCTTGTACGCTCGCATTAACATCTTGTGGCAAAACTTTCAGGAAATGTAGACACAAGGGTTAATATAGATGAAGTGGAAAGCCGACGTCCGGTCATAGCGATAAAAGTAACTAGCGCTACCATCATCATCAACAAGGGGCAACTATTTTCTGCCGACAATGATGCGCAGTGATGACCAAGAGCATCCCTGCTGCCGACATCGGCAACTGAACAAATTTCACTATTAAGCGGAAGATGCTGTATTGAATTAAAAAAGGTCCCGAAATAAGGCCTTGCGCTTGCAAGTTTTCGTGATAGCTACTTATCCGGCAAGTCATATTTTTACTGTAGGTTCAGGCTCGTTTCAGGTTAACACCGTATAAAGAACGGGTGACAATAACCTCTGAGGTAAATGACCATGCGCTACACTCTTTTAACAACGTCTTTGTTTGCCCTTTCATTAAGTCTGATCACGGGCGCGGCGCTGGCTGCACCCGGCCACGGCGGTGGTGGCAATAACCTAACCGAGGCTGACGTTGACCGCACGATCACTCTTGATGCTGGCGATATGTGGTTCGACCCTGAAACGCTAGAAATGGCGGCGGGTGAAATTGTTAAATTTGAAATCACCAACACCGGCAATTTAGAACATGAGTTTGTGATTGGTAGCAAAGAAGCCCAAGAAGAACATCGTCAAATGATGCTAAACATGGCCAACAGCGGAGGCCACGATATGTCGAATATGTCACACGGCGGCGGTCACGATATGGCCAGCATGGACATGGCAGGTGTCACCATTGCGCCTGGTGAAACCGGGACTTTATTATGGAGTGTCCCTGACAATGTTAACGAGCTAGAGTATGCCTGTAACATTCCTGGTCATTATGAATCCGGCATGTACGGTAATTTTTCTCTCTAATCTGACGCAGACCCATGAAACTGTTGCTACTCGAAGATGATGATTTGTTAGCAGAAAGCTTGGCAGAGAGTCTCAAGGACAACGGTTACCTGGTTGATTTGGCCGCTTCATTGAAAGCGGCCAAGTCGCTGATGGCAACCGAGGATTATGAGCTGGCTATTTTAGATGTCGGTTTGCCCGATGGGTCGGGGTTAGATCTTCTCGCTCATTGGCGCAAGCAGAAGCGCAGTACGCCTATTTTGATTTTGACGGCGCGCGATACCTGGGAAGATAAAGTTATCGGACTTGAAACCGGAGCCGATGACTATCTCACCAAGCCTTTCCACGAAGCCGAACTTATGGCTCGCCTGAAGGCCTTGTTGCGTAGGCAGTCTGGCCAGTTATCTCATGTGATTACGCTTAACGGTGTCTCGTTGGATGAGGCGGGTCAACGCGTGTGCTTAGAAGGAGAAACGTGGCGTTCGCTAACAGCAACGGAGTTTCGATTACTGCGCTACTTAATGCTTCATCCAGACCGTATTCACTCGAAAGATCAGCTACTAGAGCAGCTCTACGCCTTGGATCAGGACGCTGCCGCACCTAACTTGGTGGAAGTCTACATCGCTCGTCTGCGCCGTTATCTCGGTAAATCAGTCATTCAAACGCGACGTGGTCAGGGGTATTTCTTTGCTTCACATTGATAGACGCAGTTTACGCATTCGGCTACTCGCATGGTTAGGCGGCGTCGCGCTACTGGTGGTGGTCACCACGTGGCTATTGCACGGGATCTTTTTACAGAGCCTGGCAAGGGATTTTTTAGGTGAACGCTTACAACGTGAAGCAAACCACGCGGTCGCGCAGCTAGAGCAAGACCAAACGGCTGTACCGACTGCGCTCGACTCGGTTAGCCAAGGCTATCAAGTCTTTCATCATCTCTACGTACTCCGTTTCAATGGCTCGGTCAGCGCTTCTGACCCGCAATGGCAGCAACAGCTGGCTCCGTTGCTAGATGAGAGCGGCGATGCCCTAATAGATGTGAATCGCGGAACACAGCACATGCTCGTCTATCGCCGCCATTTTGAGTGGCAGGGCACGCAGGGTGTGCTATTGGTGGGCGAGGATTTTTCCCAAGTAGAATCAGGGCTTGCAACTTTACACTGGTGGGTCGGTGGGATCGCCGCCGTGCTTTTAGGGATGCTCATCATACTCAACATGCTAGCGGTTAACCGTGGACTCATACCACTCTGGCAACTGCGCCAACAACTTGAAGCATTGCGATCAGGCAAACGTGATCGCTTGTCATTAGTAGCCCCTTCGGAGCTAGATGAATTAGTCGACCAGTTGAACTGGTTCATGGACGACATTGATCTTCGTCTGAAGCGCTCGCGAGAATCGGTCGCCAACCTATCACACGCATTAAAAACACCGCTGGCAGCCGTTACTCAAGTACTGCGTGGCAACCGGCCTATTGATGACAACCGGCGCCATAAACTACTCAGCCGTATTGAAGACATTAACGCCCAGTTGGATGCGGAGCTGCGTCGTTCACGTATTGCAGGCCCTAATGCGGGACGAATGGCCAACGTTACTCGTGATAGCTTACGGCTGATTGAGATGTTCCGTAGCCTCTATCCTGAGCGTATGTTCGACCTGACTCACTCAGCACGTGAGGAAGAACAAGTTCCCATTGAATCTCACGATTTTTCAGAAATATTAGGCATCGTGCTTGATAACGCAGGAAAATGGTCGAGCAGGCGCGTTCTTTGCGATATTGCAGTCACTGTAACTGCACTTACGCTAACTATTGATGATGATGGTCAGGGCGTTGCAGAAGAGGAACTTTCACGCCTGGGAGAGCGTGGTACACGACTGGATGAGCGCCGTCCCGGCTACGGTTTAGGCCTGTCGATTCTTGCGCAGTTAGTTGAACGTTACTTGGGGCACTCACATTTTGAGCGTAGTCCACTGGGGGGCTTGCGCGTTACGATTACCCTGCCTCTAGCGGGTGAAGTAGCTAATTAATCATTATTCAGCTTTGTTTCAGGTTCTTCCATCAAGATGGTGCCATTCATCATTGATGGGAGTTACACATGGCACGCTCAAGCATTATTTCTCACCCGCTTTCTCGCCGGCAAGTCCTAAAAGGCGGTGCTGCCTTAGGGTTAGGTTCCGCTGCCGCAATGGGACTAACTCCCGCCTGGGCAAGCCCCTGGGGCCGTACGAATGTCTATGCACAGGGCGTCGAAGAAGGGCCCGAGATATCACTCGCTATCCGCCGTGAATCCATTCCGATTGACGGACAAGAAGCCCACCCAATTACCATTAACGGTACCAGTCCTGGCCCGCTGATTCGTTTGAAAGAAGGTCAAGACGCCGTACTGCGTGTCACCAACCTGCTGGACGAGTCCACCTCCATCCACTGGCATGGTCTTATTCTACCGCCGGAAATGGATGGTGTGCCTGGTGTCAGTTTTGCCGGTATCGCCCCTGGTGAAACTTTTACCTATCGTTTCCCTGTCAGGCAGAACGGCACCTACTGGTACCACAGCCACTCAGGTCTGCAGGAACAGCTAGGCCATGCGGGGCCGCTGATTATCGACGCCGCCGAGCGCGAGCCTATCCGTTACGACCGTGAGCATGTGTTACTGCTCACCGACTGGACCTTTGAAGAACCGATGTCGGTGTTCCGTAATCTGAAAACCATGGAAGGCTATTACAACTTCCAAGAGCGCACGATTGCTGATTTTTTCGCCGATGTACGCGAAAAGGGTTTCTCACAAACCGCCGAGATGCGCGGTATGTGGGCCCAAATGCGTATGAGCTCGCGGGATATCGCCGATGTCACCGGCAGCACTTATACCTACCTGCTCAACGGCCACTCCCCCCAGGAAAACTGGAACGCGCTGTTCAAGGCCGGTGAGCGGGTACGGCTACGCGTGATTAACGGTTCGGCCATGTCATACTTCGATGTCCGTATACCTGGCCTGAAGATGACCGTGGTGGCCGCCGATGGCCAGCCAGTGCAACCCGTGCCTGTTGATGAGTTCCGTATTGGCGTGGCGGAAACGTACGATGTGCTTGTTTCACCAGAAGATGATCGAGCCTATACCATCTTCGCCGAAGCCATGGATCGGAGTGGCTACGCTCGCGCCACGCTAGCCCCGCGTGAAGGCATGCAGGCGGAGATTCCCAAGCGCCGCCAAATTGCCGACCGCGGCATGGAAGCCATGGGTGCCCACGGTATGGGCGGTATGGATCACTCCAACATGGCGGGGATGGATCACTCTGGCATGTCCAACATGTCGGGGATGGATCACTCTGGCATGTCCAACATGTCGGGGATGGATCATTCCAGCATGGCTGGGATGGATCACTCCGGTATGTCCAACATGCAAGGCATGGATCACTCTACTATGGGGGGGATGGCAGCCGAGCAGGCCAAAATAGGCGCAAATGGTTTGCTTCTCGCCGGTGAAGCTCAGCCGGGCTCTCGCTATAACCAGGCGGGAATCGGCATTGATCCTGACGAACGACGCGTATTGGTTTACCGGGATCTCAAAGCGTTCACACCATGGCCTGATCGCCGTGAGCCAGGCCGTGAGCTTGAGCTGCACCTGACCGGCAATATGGAGCGTTATATGTGGTCGTTCGACGGTAAGAAGTTTAGCGAAGTGACCGGCCCTATTCATTTTGAGAAAGATGAGCGGCTGCGCCTAATTCTGATTAACGACACCATGATGGAGCATCCTATCCACCTCCACGGCATGTGGATGGAGCTGGAAAACGGCCAGGGTGAATTGATTCCGCGCAAACACACCTTGAACGTGAAGCCCGGCGAGCGCGTGTCTGCGCTGATCACTGCAGACGCCGAGGGCAGTTGGGCGTTCCACTGCCACCTTCTCTATCACATGGATGCCGGCATGTTCCGCGTTGTTCAGGTTTCTTAAGGAGGCAGTATGAAAACCAAGCACTACTTAACCCTCGCCAGCGCCGCCCTCGGCATGGCCGCCGCCACGACTGCTCAAGCCGAAGACGGCTATGACGCCCCGGCCGGCTGGCCGTCACCGGTCGTGGAGCACCCGATGACCACGGTACGGGTCGATCGCTTGGAATATGCTTCGCCCGACAAGGGGGGGGATGCCTTGGTCTGGGATTTCCAGGCCTGGTATGGCGGTGATTTCAATCGCCTATACGTGGAAGGCGAAGGCGAAAACGTCCAGGGCGATGGCGAAGATGCAGAATTCGAGTCCCTCAACCTGCTTTATAGTCGTTTGATTGCCGACTTCTGGGAACTTCAGGGCGGCATCGGTTATCAGGGCGGTATCGCTACGAATGACTATCCCGAACGCTATTTCGGCGTCATCAGCCTATTGGGGCTCGCCCCCTATCGCTTCGAGACCGATCTCGACTTGATGATAAGCGATGAAGGCGATATCTCCGCCAGCCTGGAAAGCGAGTACGATCTGCGCCTGACTCAGCGGCTCTACCTACAGCCGCGTACCGAAATTGCCGTAGCTGCCAGCGAAGTTAAGGAGTTTGGTGTGGGTGAGGGCCTTAACTCAGTGCGTGTCGGCATGCGCCTGGGCTACGAAGTGACCAGACGCTTTGCGCCTTACGTGGGCGCTTACTGGGTAAAAGAGTATGGCGATACCGCTGACCTTTCTCGTGCTGGCGGGAATAATACCGAAGATACCGGCGTGGTGGCAGGTGTCAGGTTAATATTTTAAATCGTTAAGCACTCTATAACTTGCGCCACCGGAAGGTGGCGTTTTTTTTGCTAAAAAACCACTAAATTCAGCTTCAATTCATACTCTAAGGTTATTATTAAATTGTAAATAACCAACGGAGTAAACCACCATGAAATTTAAAGCAATTATTTTTGGCGCAACGGTAGCAACTATACTATCTACACCTGTCTTGGCTAGCTTAGGTAACACCTCTCAAGGCGCTCCGACGCTTGAAAGAGGCGTATCTTCTACGCTGATTCTTGCACAAGGGCACTCGAAGCGTTTCAATATTAATATTGAACAAGCGACTACCCTCCAAGTGACAAGTGAACATTTTCCGGGCATTACAAGCACTGGCAACCGCATTTCAGCTGTTCTTTATAATGAGGCGGGACAGCAGGTAGCAGAAGCTTCCAGCCCACGGGGGCACTTCGAACTTATTCGTCAGCTGCAACCTGGAAATTATCAGCTTGAGGTGAGTGGTAGCTCATTGGGAGGTAATAACCAAAGTGACAGTAACCGTTATGAACTACATGTCGCCTATTGATATCCTTTAGTCTTGACATGAATTAAGAAGGTCAGCCATGAGCTGACCTTTTTTATGAAAAACTAGTATCTCGGCAAACAAATTCAGCTTTAATTCAGGAATTTTCGCTAACCTTATAGTGCCGCAATCGGCGTAAAAACAAACCAATTCATAAAAAGGTGTCATCATGTGGAATAACAAGAAGATTCCCTTGGTCAGCATGACGGTTATGGCCTTGGCAATCGGCTCGACGTATGTTTCGGCCCTGGAAACCCAAGTGGGAGAGACCACCGTGGGGCTTTATACCCATTAAGCTTTGTATCGCTCACCGAAAACCTAATGATGATGGGAATGAGGCTATGGATACCGCTTGGGTAATTATCGCCTACTTTTTGCGAGGCGCTTGATCAGGATCATATTTCCCTCCGATGCTGTTCAGGTTGCGTTCAGACAAATCATCCATGCTGTTATTGGGGTTATTTATTTGATTTTTCCCAAACCAACGGCCTTAACTGCTGTTGGCTCTTTGGGCGAGTTACTGAGGTGATTATGAGTAACAGTACAAGTAGTCGTTTGCTGATGTTGTGGGTGCCACTTGCTGGGTTTGTCATTTGGGCGGGATACCTGATTGGAACCGAGCACCGTCTCCACCTATTTCAGTTCTTACCTTTCCTCTTTTTGGCAGCATGCCCACTGATGCATATTTTCATGCATAAACACCACGGCGGTCATAAGGACAAAATAGACAAGGACTGAACCACTCTATATATACATGTACGCGCCTGGGAGAAAGACCATGAAAACGACACAACAAGAGCACCGCTTGGGTGTTTCCAAAAACACACTGGTGACTCGGAATTTAAAAATCAAGCCTAGTAAATCCAAACGCATTGAAGAAGCGCTGTCAGATATCGACCGACTCTATGGAATGGATAAGGTGGTCTACAACGAGAAAAACCGAAATATCAGCCTTGCTTACGATGCGCTGAGGCTCTGCATCGATGACGTTGAAAAAATTCTCAAGCTCCATGACATACAGGTCAGCGCTGATCGGTGGAACCGCTTTAAGAAGGAGTATTACCGTTTCGTCGATCAGAACGTTAAAGACAACGCTAAACAGGAACCTTGGAGCTGTCATTAATAGTCATAACGGCTACATGACACAACCAGGAGCAAGACTAGCTAGTTTAGGGTAAGAGCTGCTTGCCTGTGGCCTCGCAAAATCAGACATTCCGTTAGTCATTTGCCATGTGGCTGCACATAGGTTCTATTTTTAATTTATATAGCATCAAAAAACACCGCACAGGAGTCCTCGGCAGTTATTGCTGCTGTGGTTGCCGTTAATACAAGGAGTCGCTTTCATGGTTGGGCAGGATAGAACGCCACAATATAAAGAAAACAGTCTTTCGTTGGTCGGTGCCGTTGCATTAGGCACCGGCGTGATGATTGGGGCCGGTATTTTTGCGCTAACCGGCCAAATGGCCGAAATGACTGGTCGGCTATTTCCTCTAGCCTTTCTGGCCGCTGCCGTCATTGTCTCTTTCAGCGCTTATTCTTACGTTAAAATGTCCAATACCTTCCCATCAGCAGGTGGGATTGGCATGTATTTACAGAAAGCGTATGGCCCGACGCTTCCCACCGCCTTTCATGCCCTCCTGATGTATTTTTCCATGGTGATCGCACAGAGTTTTTTGGCGAGAACGTTTGGTTCCTACACGCTTGAGTTGTTTGACCTGGGGGATCGTTCACTATTTGTGCCCCTACTCGGGGTTGGTTTACTGCTAATAGCCTTTTTGATCAATTTATCCGCCAACCGCTTGATCGAGACCGTCGCCTCGGTGCTCGGATTTATCAAAATAGGTGGCATTATAGTGTTTGGTATTGTCGGCGTGTTTATTGCCGACTCCATCGAAATGGGTGCTGGCAACGATGCACCTACGCCTACGATAACGGGCTTTTTAGGTGCTACGGCGCTCGGCATACTGGCATTTAAAGGCTTCACGACGATTACCAATAGTGGTTCGGAGCTTAAAGATCCTAAGCGGAATCTTGGCAAAGCTATCACGATCTCGATTGCGCTATGCGTGGTGATCTATGCCCTTGTCGGTTTTGCCGTTGCCAGCAACCTATCTTTGCCTGAAATTATCGAAACCCAAGACTACTCCCTGGCCGCCGCTGCCCGTCCCGCACTGGGTGAAGCGGCAGTTGCGTTTACCGTCATTCTCGCCATGTTGGCAACGGCGGGCGGTATCATCGCCAGCGTCTTTGCCGTTTCACGCATGCTCGCCATGCTGACAGAAATGAAGCTGGTTCCTCACCGCCATTTCCACATGCCCGGCAGTGTACAAAAGCATACACTGGTGTACACTATCGTATTTGGCTTAGTGCTCACCGCTTTTTTTGACCTGAGCCGCATCGCAGCATTAGGCATCATTTTCTACCTGATCATGGATATGGCCATCCACTGGGGTGTGCTTCGTCATCTCAAGGACAGAGTGGGGGCTAATCCTGTTATTCCTAGCATTGCCATACTACTAGATGCTGTCGTGTTAATCGGCTTTTTATGGGTAAAAGCCATCTCGGACCCCATGGTGCTCATCGTTGCTGGCGTAGTAATGGCTACTCTTTTACTCGGCGAATGGATTTTCCTATCCAAACGCGACGCTTCAAACGATAGCGAGCACTCTCACACTCATTAACGTTAATAGCGTTATAGGAGGTACCAAATGGACGTTAGAACCTTTGGTGAATTGATCGATTGGACCCGTCAGTTACACGAGCATCTTGCAGCTTGCCTTGCTCATTGCGCCGATATACACGAAGAAGAGCGCGCTCGCATGTTGCTCAATTACTTAGCTGCACAGGAAGCGGAAATGCAGCGCGTTGTGGCGCGCTTTGAACAGACTGCTGACGCGAAAGCATTAAAAACCTACGTTTATGACTATTTGGAGCATAAACCTATCCGTACGCATCGTACCTGCGATGCGCCCTATTCCACGCTAAGTGTTGACGACATTTGCCGAGAGGTTTTTGATTTCCATGAACAAACGATAAACCTTTATCGAACCCTCGTTGGCAAAGCGGAAATTCCTGAGGCTAAAGAGCTCTTAGATTCCCTTTTAGCACTTGAAGAGCACGAAGCCATGCGCCTTGTTCGCCAAACGGGGAGAATGAACGATGTCTGAAGACCATAACGAGACAAAGGTGAAAGACCCTGTTTGTGGCATGGACGTTGATCCCCATACCTCCCGCCACCGTGCCGATCACGCGGGTAAGACTTGGTACTTCTGCTCAGAAAAGTGTCAGGAAAAGTTTATTGCCAAGCCTGATGCGTATCTTGAGCCAAGCAAACAGTCACAAGCGTCAGTACCCTCGGGGTCTATTTATACTTGCCCGATGCACCCAGAAGTTCGACGAGAAGGCCCAGGCGACTGTCCAATCTGTGGCATGGCGCTGGAACCTGAGACCGTCTCTGCTGACACCGGCCCTTCGGACGAACTCAAGGACATGACCAGGCGTTTCTGGATCGGCCTAGTACTGACCCTCCCCGTGTTTGCCCTAGAAATGGGTGGCCACGTGTTTGGCCTTATGCATTTTATTTCCCAGCAAACCTCTAACTGGATTCAACTGCTGCTGGCAACGCCGGTAGTCGTCTGGGCAGGTTGGCCATTCTTTGTACGCGGATGGCGTTCGCTAGTGCATCGCAGCCTTAATATGTTCACGCTAATCGCGATCGGTACCGGCACCGCGTTGCTCTACAGTTTGCTGGCCACCCTCACACCGGGCATCTTTCCCGACGCCTTCCGTCAAGCCGATGGTTCGGTGGCCGTTTATTTCGAAGCAGCGGCAGTGATTGTCGTTTTAGTTTTACTGGGACAAGTATTAGAGCTACGCGCTCGTGAAAAAACCTCTGGCGCTATTCGTGCTCTGCTCGACTTGGCGCCTGCTACCGCTCGACGCCTTGATGATCAGGGCAATGAGGAAGATATCTCTCTTGACCAGGTTCAGGTAGGGGATCGTCTCCGGGTGCGCCCCGGCGATAAGGTGCCATTAGATGGCGAAGTGATGGAAGGTCGCTCCAACGTTGACGAATCCATGGTTACCGGCGAACCACTAGCGGTGAAAAAGGAAGTCGGCGATGGCGTCATTGGCGGCAGCATCAATGGTCAAGGATCCTTTGTCATGCGCGCTGACAAGGTGGGCCAGGACACGATGCTGTCGCAGATTGTGCAAATGGTCGCCAGCGCCCAGCGCAGCCGCGCACCCATTCAAGGGCTTGCCGACAAAGTCGCCAGCATCTTTGTACCCGTCGTTATTCTCATTGCTGTTGTGGCTTTCATCGCCTGGTCATTGTGGGGCCCTACCCCGCCGATGGCGTTTGGCCTTATTGCGGCGGTTAGTGTTCTGATCATTGCCTGCCCGTGCGCGCTAGGTCTTGCTACCCCCATGTCAATTATGGTCGGTGTAGGGCGCGGTGCCCAGTTAGGCGTGTTGATTCGCGATGCCGAAGCTCTTGAACGTCTAGAGAAGGTCGACACCGTCGTCGTCGACAAAACCGGCACGCTTACCGAAGGCAAACCACGAGTGACCGAGTTGATTCTCACTGAAGGCATTGCTGAATCGGAGCTTTTGCGCTTGGCAGCTAGTCTTGAGCGAGGCAGCGAGCACCCCTTGGCCCATGCAATAGTCGAAAAGGCTAAAGAGGCAGAGGTAAAATTAACAGAAGCGTTGGACTTCGAGGCTCCCAATGGCATGGGCGTTATAGGCCAGATAGATGGCAAGCGTATTGCCCTGGGCAACCGGCTATTGATGGAAAGCGAGGGCGTTAACACCCAGTCTCAAGACACACATGCCGATCAATTGCGCAGCGACGGTGCTACTGTCATCTTTGCGAGCATCGACGGGAATTTAGCTGGGCTGCTCGCCATTGCCGATCCGGTCAAGGAAACCACCGAAGAAGCCATTCGTTCACTCCAGGCTGACGGCATTCGAGTGGTGATGCTGACAGGCGATAATCGCACCTCCGCCAACGCTGTGGCACGTCGGCTAGGCATTGATGAGGTCGAAGCTGAAGTGCTTCCAGAGGATAAAGGCCGAGTGATTCAGCGTCTCCGTGATGAAGGGCGCATTGTTGTCATGGCCGGCGACGGCGTGAACGATGCACCTGCGCTGGCTACAGCGGATGTCGGCATTGCCATGGGAACCGGCACCGATGTGGCGATAGAAAGCGCTGGGGTTACTCTACTGCGAGGAGATCTTACCGGTATTGCCACGGCGCATAAGCTCTCAAAAGCCACCATGCGTAATATTCGCCAAAATCTCTTTTTTGCCTTTGCTTACAACGCGGCAGGCATCCCCATTGCCGCAGGGATTTTGTACCCCTTCACAGGTATGCTGTTATCACCGATTATCGCGGCGGCGGCGATGTCACTCTCTTCAGTGAGCGTGATTGGCAATGCTTTACGACTTAGGATGATTGCTATTAAGTAACAATATCTACTCGAAGATAAATCACTCAGTTGTTCATGTTCACTATGGATATTATCCTCACGTGCATTAGCCCGAACATTTTGATCTCAACTTTTTCCTTTATGGGTTGTTTGCCATGACATCTGAGGCAACCCATTCTTTGACCTCCACCCGATGGAGGATCATGCCATGAACGTTCCAACTGAAATCTCATTTACACCTTGGAATAAAGGCAAGTTGGTTGGGCAGAAGGCGCCTCTGCGCCTTCGAGATATCTGGGACATACGTGTGCGCCTACAGCTTGCCAAAAAGACGAGAGACCTTGCCCTCTTCAATTTAGCCATCGATAGCAAATTACGAGGCTGCGACCTTGTCAATTTACGAGTATGAGATATAGCCCATGGTACGTCCATATCACCACGAGCCATGGTGATGCAGCAAAAAACGCATTGACCTGTCCAGTTCGAAATAACCGAGCAAACCCGCATTGCTATTATGGATTGGATACAGCTTGCTCAACTCAGAAACGAAGATTTCTTGTTTCCCAGCCGCATCAATAGCGCAAAGCATCTTTCAACACGCCAGTATGTCCGTATCGTGAAAGCATGGGTCACTGAAATAGGTCTGGAGGCGTCAGTATGTGGTACGCATACGATGCGACGCACCAAAGCGTCGCTGATATACCGTCGAACGAAAAATTTAAGGGCAGTGCAACTGCTCCTGGGTCACACAAAGCTGGAAAGCACCGTCAGGTATCTAGGGATAGAGGTCGATGATGCGTTGGAAATGGCAGAACAGACTGAAGTTTAATAAGGACAAACGACGACCTATCCTGGGCCGTCGTTGTTCGGCCAAAAGCAGAACCTGTCAGCAACATATAGCTCTTTGCAGTATCGGCTAAGCTCAGCAAGCTTGGCCAGTTTATCCATGTACGATCTCTTCGACCTCTTTGCGGGCCGCAAATATGACACTTTGAGCATCGTTCGCTAATAAATTTTGTGGCTTAAGGCCGCCTAACCAACTGTTACTAGATTGGAACCAAAAGGCCATTTCCCAGCTACCTTTTGTACTTTTGAAAATATCGATAATTTCCTTCACTGCTTTTAATGGTCGGTAGCCTGCAGTCGAGTCGAGTGCAAAGCCTGGATAGTAATTTACACCATTATGCTTGATGGCAAAGATCTGACCTTTTTTTTCCACCTGTTGGGCTGTGCACTGGGGTCACTAGCACTAGGGTCAGCTAACTCCGTTATCTGTGCTGCAGAGAGCCATTCCCCACTGTTAATAACCGCTTTGCGAGCGCTGATGCTCATACTGACCTCCTGAAGCAGGTGTGGCTTTGCTACCGGTACATTTGTAAGGATTTCCACTATTTGAAATAGTGCTTTTTGTTCGATTTTTTCAGCAAAAACACCTCGCATGGCCAAAACGATTTTGCTGATATTATCCCCGAATTGCTTAAATTCACTGGCTTTAAAATGGTCTGCCTGAATGGCCAAGAGTTTTTCAGAGTGAATTTTTTGAAGCTCATGAAGAACGTAGCTCCGACTGCCATGAAGTATTTTGACTTCGCTTTTTTTCGTTTGAGTGCTCATGATACTCGCCCATATGATAGCCATTATGTAATGCTAGCTTAGCATCATCAAAATCATGGAATTTTTAATCTATTAATTATTAAGTTATTTTTTAGATTTTTTGTGTTACTGGAACCATGTTGCAGCGTTTCGCTGCGCTCCTCACTGACGCTGTCTCTCTCTAATGAACATGGTAGTAGCCTGCTCTACGCTGCCGCTCACATGCCATCTTGTTTAGCCATCAAGGCGGTAATTTTCAACCCAGTTGTCCAAATGGCTGCCTCTAAGCAGCCCGTTTATTACGCTCAACTTCCTGCAGCTTGCCAGGGTTGAGCGCTACCGAACCAGGTACTTCCCAGTTTCGGGTGTTGCCTGACCAGCGCTGTGGATGTCGGCGCTTGGCGCTTTCATACACCGCTTTGCGATGTTCAAGGCGTTCTCGGTCGACACCTCGATGCCGATCAGCGGGCGTCACGTAGCGAAGGCCACTGTGCAGGTGCTTTTCGTTGTAAGCACGTTCGAACGTCAGCATCCAGTCACGTACCGCGTTTAGCGATGCAAAGCCCTTTGTAGGCCATGCGGGGCAATATTTGACGGTGCGGAACAACGCTTCTGAGTAAGGGTTGTCATTGCTCACTCTCGGTCGGCTGTAAGACATCAACATCCCAAGCTCTGTTAACCTCGCTTTCAGCGTATAAGACGTCATCGGCGCACCGTTATCCGAGTGCAGCACTGGAGGCTGGTGCCAGCAACCTTCGCGCAATAAGGCGCGTTCCAGCAGGTGTTTCGCTAACTCGCCTGATTCCGCATCGTGGACTTCCCAGGCGATGATTTTGCGACTGTAGATATCCATGATCAGGTAAAGATACCAGTGCTGGCCACGCACAACGGAAGAGCAGTAGCTGATGTCCCAGCACCAGACTTGGTTAGGCCCAGTGGCCGTAAAGCTCGTCGGCTCAGGCACTGGGCGACGTGGCTTCATGCGCCCGCGGTGGTGCTGCTGTTGGTGCTTTTTCAGTACCCGATAGAACGACGACTCGGAGGCCAAGTAGACCCCTTGATCAGCCAGTGACGGCACGATCTGAGACGGCGGTAGGCTTCGATACTCGGGGCGATTGCAGGCGTTTAAAATGGCCTGTTCCTCCTCATGAGTCAGCTGATGCGGCTGACTGCCTTGTACCGCGTGTAGACGCTGATCCTCAGCCACAGCGCCCTCCCCAGAACGCCAGCGTTTCAGCGTGCGCTCACTCACGTCGATAATCGCCGCTGCTTGATAACGGGAAGCGCCCCCGGTGACCGCTTCATCAAACAACGCAATGAGCCTTGCACGTTCCTCAAGCGGTGTCAGTCGTCCCCGCCGCTGTTCGGGTCTTCGCCGTACAAGGCGTCGAGCTTTTTTGAGAGCACCAGTAACGAGGTGGTTTCCGCTAAGGCTCTATCTTTGCGGCGCACTTCCGCTTTGAGCTGTTTGATCGTCTTACGGTCTTCTTTACGCTGCTTTTGTGCCGTTTTTTGCTGATCGTCTTGTTGACCAGCGCCCTGGAGACAAGCGGCTTTCCACTGCTGGATCTGCTCGGGATAAAGACCTTTTTCGCGGCAGTAAGCCCCAAGCTCTGTTTCTGACAGGGTGGCAGTTTCGATGACCACCGCGAGCTTGGCGTCTGGCGACCATTCGCTGTCGCTTTGGGTGTAACCCGGCACAGGTACTCCTTTTTCTCGACACTGTTTTAACCAACTATACAGCGTCGCGTCAGAGATGCCTTCTTCAGTGGCAACTGACACCACACTACGATTGTGGGGCGGCAGTAACTTTTTCAAGACAGCCGCTTTACGCTCTTTAGAATAACGTGGCACACGTGCTCCATGCCGCTCCCTCTGGATGTGATTTAGGCGATATTGCCAACTGGACAACTAGGCTGACAGAGGGGGAAGGTCATAGAACCACATTAGAGAGATACCGGAGCTTCGCAGCAATGCCTCATCACTATGGCTCAAGCAATGGGAAGCGTCAGGCCTTGATTAATTGATTGACAAGCTTTGCCTTGGTCTCACGCCTGTCTTGGACGATCGTGATCATCAGCAACTGCAGGACAACATAGCCTCATCAGACTCGATCCCGGCAGACTTGTTTTGAAGAAGAAGCCGCCAGCAGGATGAACCTTCGCCGAGCGTTGAAAAAATGACTTAGTCGATACCCTGCGCGTGGAGTCTCACCGGGCATACAATGTAACCGCTTACTTATGTAGCCGCAGGCTGAACGTATTGAGGGGCTCAGAGCTGCTAGAAAATGATCTGCCATACCACAACGAGGTCAGTGACAGCTAAGACGGTGATCAAAGCGTTTGACGAGTTTTAAGTGCGCAAAAAACTGTATTCTCACTTTGTAGTGCTCGATAACGCCAGGATACACCTTTCAGGCAAAAAGTCGTTGAGTGAATGCACACCGTTTGCATATGTTCGACCTACTCGCCAGAGTTGAATCCTGAGTGAGATATTGAGTCGTCAGATGAGGTATGTAAAGCCACTGTTAAGCGCTTTCCTCTCATGTGATCGCATCTGTGATGAGATACACCGGCCATTGAGTAGCTATGGAACTGATCATGCAATTAACGTTGAATGAGCGCTTGCTAGGACAGTATTTATTTTGGGGGCAAGCGATTCAAAAGCCAGTGAAACGCCAAGGAATGAAGTGGCGGTTTATCAAGGTCCTCTCGAAACTGGTTCCAGATCATGACTAACGAAACAATTATTAAACTCATTAGCATAGCTATAAGCCCCCATTTGTTCATCACTTATTTCTCCGTCTTGCGCTGCCTTTATATAATTTCGAGAAACCTGCAGGCCATTTTTTTCGGCAGCGCTCATATCAAGCGCCTCGATATCGTCATCCCATTCGTGCATGCTTAAGACCTCTCAGGTAATTTAACAAACTTTTTCATGCGCATGCGAGTTTTATCTGGGAAGCCCTACCTTGCCAAAAATCATCTAATCCACTGATATAAATGGGGTAAATACCATTTCCTGCTAGTAAGGCTCGTTAGAAAAATGCGCATGCACTTCAACATTATCACCCGTCTCTGAAAATTGCGCATAAGCATAAAAACTCTGATCATAAGCAATTTTTTATATGTATTTGCAAGATTATCCTCTGGCAATACAAGCCTTCACGTTACAGCCCTCCCCTCTGCTTTACCGATCAAGTGAAGCAGAGGGAGTTTTTCTTCACGAAAATAGACCTTTACTCAGCTCTGAAAGGGATGGCTTGATCAGCCAGCAAACTTCCCTTTAGAAGGCAAGAATCGGCCAGGAGCTGCCTTTTAGTCGTCTCTGATATAACGCGAAGCTTTGCGGCAGTTTATGAGCTGCAAAGCAGAGGAAAAACTGTCCGGCAACAGCGACTGGTTAGGTTTCGATCTCATTAACTTCAGTTGATATCTAAAGCGAAAGAGAGCTCTTCCTGTATATTTTCATTCTGACCAGACGTACCAACACGGGGGTTCACTCCCCACTGAGTTGTATGAACCAGCAAGTTGCGCTCTTCTGATACAGACATAAACGCAAAACGCGCGATTGTTCCAATTACTTTACGATCCCGTCTCTCATAAACCTTTTGCCAAACTGGAGAAAAGCGTTCAATTAGATCGTTCATTAAGCGGTCGACAGATTGAAGCAAATGCGCGTCGCTTTCACGGACGAAGATGCGATCCCCCGGGTTAAAGATTTTCGATACATCAAGGGCGACCATTCCTCTGTTCCTCGCCCCCATCTTCTTATGTAACACCTCTTCTAACCCGGATTTCTCACAGGGTATAAAAGAAAGCGGCTGAAAGTGCTATGATTTCAAGAACCTAACCAATCCATCAAGCACCAACAGCCGCTTCCAAAATGGTACCTGAAAAGCTGACCTTCTCGCCACTCTCACGCCGCCAAATTGAAGCCGACTTCTCCGGGGGCCACATTACGTCGGACGCCGGATTACTCCTGCTTCGTGAAGTCGATAAACAGCATCGCCTGACACGCCGCTTGGCCGCCGTGCTTCATGATCCCCGCGCACCGGAACAGGTTCGTCATAAGCTCGACACTTTGGTTCGTCAGCGGGTGTTCGGTGTCGCCGCTGGCTATGAAGATTTCAACGACCATGAGGCCCTGCGCTATGATCAGGCCCTTCAGACAGCGCTCGGTGAAGAGGATACGCTGGCAGGCAAGTCGACGCTGTGCCGGGTGGAGCAGAACGCCGATCGGCAAGCAATAGTGAAGGCCCATGAGTTGCTGTGGCATCACTTCATTGAACAGCATGACGAACCACCAAAGGAGATCGTGCTGGACTTTGATGGCACCGACATCCCCGTGCATGGCGAGCAACCCGGCAAGTTCTTTAACCGTTATTACGATCACCACTGCTACTTCCCACTGTATGTCTTCTGTGGGCGCCACTTACTGGTGAGCTATCTGCGCACCAGTGACCGCAGCGACAGCCGCCATAGCTGGGCGATCCTCGCCTTACTGGTACGCTTTATCCGTCAATACTGGCCCGATACGCGCATCGTGTTACGAGGTGATAGCCACTTTTGTCGTCCCCGGATGCTGAACTGGTGTGATCGGCATCACGTCGACTACATCGTGGGAATCGCCAAGAACAGCCGGCTGCTCAAGGAAGTGGACGTCCCCATGATGCTGGTGCGCAAGACCCAATGGCAGGTGGGAGGGAAAGTAGCGGGGACGTTCCGCTTCCAGTATCAAGCCCACTCCTGGAAATACTCACGCTGGGTGGTGGCCCGCCTAGAAGAAGGCGAGTTAGGCTCTAATCCCCGGTTTATCATCAGTTCCCGTTACGATGATGGCTTCAAGCTTTACTACGAGCAGTACTGTGCCCGGGGTGACATGGAGAACCGGATCAAGGATCAACAACTGAGCCTGTTTGCTGACCGGACCTCCAGCACGCACTGGTGGGCCAATCAGTGGCGGCTGATCTTGTCGGGCTTCGCTTATACGCTGTTCGAGCGGTTACGGACTTATCTGAAGCACACGCCCTTCGCGCGCATGAGTCCGAGCAACCTGAGGCTCAAGCTCATCAAAGTAGGCGCGGTCATCATCCGCAATACGCGTCGAATCCGAGTACTCATGAGTGACAGCTACCCCTATAAAACGGCGCTATCCGATCTCGTCAGGCGGTTGGTTCCTAACTGACTGCTCGGGCGCCCCCGGCCCGAAGCAATGGGGGAAAGGGGGAAGTGTGTCTGAACGCCGGAAAGTGGTTAAAAAGTAGCCGATGTAAGTCGAGCCAGTAGGTGTTTAGCGGTGTTACAGCCTGAGTGCGGTACTGGCTGAGGTACTATGAGAAATCCAGGCTAACTGGCGTGAGGCTTTTCTGACGTTCTTCTCAATCTTTCTCTCAGATGTTACACGCTTGCATTCGACCCAAATTTTGTTGCCGCCAAATAGCACCCCGGTATCTGACGGCGCATCGAGAATTGCAGATGCGCCTCGAACTGGAGCATGGAGTCTTGCCGCAACCAACGCCTCAAACAGAAAGTTCCTAGCTGTTGTGGAAGCTGGAGTTTCCTCCTCTAAAGTTATTGGCCCATTCACTGCTTTATTGAGCTTTGCGCCAATGCCTCCAAGCTTTGCGGCAGGAATATCTTTAAAGGCTTTGTAGACGCTCACAAAATCGTGAATTTCCAGCATCGAATTCACAAAGCTCGGAAAGATCCTTTTTCCCTCTTCAATCGAAGCTGTTCTATATGATTCAGCCCAATAGCTGACAAGGCTCTCGTAATGCGATGTCCGTCCAGCACCAAGATTGACACCAATTTTCTGCATCCATTCGAGGGCAGATTCATAGCTTTTTAATGTATCTTCATATGACTCGGAGTCGATCATAATATCGAAAACCTAACGCCGCGCTCTGCGGCAAGTTTGGAGCGCAGCGGAAAACTTGTCCGACAGCAGCGCTTTGTGTACGCCCAGCATGGGCATGAACTAATGAGGTGGAAGTCCTCTGTAGGAAGATCACCGCCTCACCCTGATATTCAGGATAGTAGGCGACAACTACTAGCGAATGGCAAGGGCAAGACCGCGAGGTCTTGTCTGGAGGAAGCCGGACGCAAAACTGCGAGCTGATGAACAAGAACATCATACGAGGCGTAGGCTGGAGGCGAGTTGGCACAAGACAACGAAGCCAGGTGATCTAACGGCCACCGTAAATGATGCAGCAGTGCAGTGAAAGTTCATGCGCTTATCTGGGGAGATCTGCTTAACCAGCGATCGGTCAGCTAACCAGTCAGGCTCTGGTCTATAAGTGCCTGGGCTTTTCAGCCTCATCAACTGAAAAGAGCAAACCGATGAAAACCGATAGCGCGAACTGGGGCAACCCTGTGCGTGATTAAGCAGAGGTCAGCAGAAGGCATAGTAGCCAAATGCCTGCCGTAATGGGCAGGACAGGGTGAAGGCCTGAACATTCAGTAAAAGGAGGAGCCTTGTCACACTTGAATACGCGAATGCCGAACGGCAATGACACGACTCAGCGTGCTGACTCGAAGCCAGCCTTTAGCAGCGATCTGTTCGAGCAATTTCTTTCGCCTGCCAATTTACAGCAGGCATGGAAACAGGTTCGAGCCAACAAAGGGGCCGCCGGGGTGGATGGGATGACGATTGAGGCCTTCCCAGCCTGGGTGAAATCCGGTGAGTGGGACGAGGTAAAAGACCTGCTTCTTAGTGGTCGCTACTACCCACAACCGGTTAGGCGTGTGGAGATCGACAAACCCGATGGCGGCAAGCGATTGCTGGGTATTCCAACGGTGATTGATCGAGTTATACAACAAGCCATTGCTCAGGTGCTCACCCCGATCTTCGACCCGACCTTCTCACCCAATAGCTTTGGGTTCAGGCCGGGTAGAAATGGACACCAAGCGGTCGAGCAGGTGCAACAGATCATCAAGCAGAAACGGCGTATTGCTGTAGATGTCGATCTGTCCAAGTTCTTTGACCGAGTGAATCACGACCTGCTGATGTCGCTACTGAGCCGACGGGTTCATGATAAGCGATTGAAGCAGCTGATCGCTCGGTATCTACGAGCTGGGTTTATCGATAACCAGCTCTTCCAGGAGACGCGAGAAGGTGTTCCGCAAGGGGGGCCTCTGTCCCCTCTGCTGGCCAACATCATGCTCGACCCTCTGGATAAAGAACTGGAAAAGCGTGGCCACCTCTTTGCACGCTATGCCGACGACTTCATCATTCTGGTCAAAAGCCAGCGTGCCGGAGAAAGGGTGCTGAAAAGCATCACCCGCTTTATAGAAGACCGCTTGTCACTGGTGATCAGCACCGTAAGCGTTCATCCTACGACGTAGTTGACCTACTTCACGTCACGCAGAGGCCTAAGTAACTCCGGCGAGACCTTGTACTGTTTCCTGCCTTCCTCGCCCAGCACGATCACACTCTTGCGGTTGATCTTGGTGACGATCCCCAACACCGGTCCTTCTCGGCCTTCGAAGGTCACTTTCAGACCAACCCGCAACCGACTCAAGGCTTGCAGGGTTTCCTGTTCTTGCAGTTCATCAATGCGCTGGCAGATGTACTGGTTCAGTTCCAGCAACTCGTCGATGCTCATGTCCTCAATGCGCATGGACGACCTCCACCGGTGTGAGTTGCGTGGCTTGTCGGTCCGGATGACGGGGATCGATCAGAGCCCGTAGCGGATTCTCGGCGAACCGGATTTTCCAGCGCCGTGGAGTCAGGTTCGCCACTTCACTGGCGGGATGCTGACTGACGCGTTGCAGCACGTCCACCAGGTAAGTGTAGGGGTTAATATCGTGCAGCTTGCAGGTGCTGATCAGGCTCTGGATGATGCCCAGGTGTTCCGCGCCCAGTTCGGTCCAGCAGAACATCCAGTTTTTCTTGCCCATTGGAATGGGGCGTAGCGCCCGTTCCAGGTGGTTGGTGTCTGGCTGCACGTCCGGGTTTTCCAGGAACACGGTCAGGCTCGCTTCGCGACCGAGCACGTAGTTCAGGGCCTTGGTCAGCGGGTCGCTGGGCACGAGGCCGCCTTGTGCCAACTGATCCCGGCACCACTGGAAGAAGTCGCTGACCACCGGTTTCGAGTGATCCAACCGGTACTGGCGTTTCTTCTCGCCAGTCAGCCCCTGGGTTTTGATGGCCTCTTCATTCCGGTACACCTTGGCGATCTGTTGCAGCGCGTTGGTGACTGTCTCCGGGTGATCTTTCTGTGCCTCGATAAAATAACGGCGACCATGCACCCAACATTGGGCATGGGTGACGCTCTCCTGAGCGGCAGCGTAGCGGGCATAGGCCGCGTAGCCGTCACTGATCAGGGTGCCGCTGAACGATTCGCTGAGTACTTCTTCGATATGGGCACGCCCACGGCTGTTCGAGTAGGTGAACACCACCTCGTCGGCATCGCCGTATAACGGCCAGAACCAGCCGGTTTTCATCTTGCCCTTTTGCGGGCCGGCCCGGCCCTGATGACCGGCTTTGATGGGCGTTTCATCCATGGCCAGCACCCGACTGCGCAGCACATTGTCGGTCTGGGCATCCACGATGGGTCGCAACAGGTCGATGGCACGCTTGACCAGGTTCGTCAGGGTGCTGCGACTGACGGTGATACCGGCCTGCTGGATGCGCTGGTGTTGACGATACAGCGGCAGGTGGAACTGGAACTTGTCCACCAGCAGCCCGGCCAGCAGGCTGACGTCGGCCAGGCTGTTGTCCAGCACGTTGAACGGAGCCAGAGTCGTCACCGGCTTCTCGGCCCCCTTTCGCCGGAACACCGGGCGTTCGCACTTAAGCACCACATAACTGGAGGCACGCTGGGCCAGCCGGTAGGTGGTCTTGCTACCGATCACTTCGTACTGGTCAGCCTCCGGCCCGGTCAGTTCCGGTGGCAGGTGCTCAATGACCTCCATCGGCACATCGGCGGTAAAGCGCAGACCGGAGTCATTCAAGCAGTCGTCGTCCCGCTGCTTTTTGCCGGTGCCGCGCTGATAGGCCTTGATGGTGCGTTTTTCTTCGCCAGCAGGCTGCTCCGGCAGCGGTGCTTCATCGGGCTGGAACAGGCTGTTCTGGCCCGGCAGATCAAACACCTGCTTCTCGGACTTGGGGCCGAACAGCTGCTTCTTGAACCAGTCCAGCTGGCGCTGCAGGATCTGGACCTGCTCACGCAGCAGTGCATTCTCATCGGCCAGAGCCGAGGAGGACGATGCATTGGGACAAGGATCAGAAGCCGTTGAATTCATGACCGATATTATACCGGAAGTCCGTCTTCTATACCCCTCGAAAACGCTTGAACTGGCGGTATTTCTGCACCTCAATGCCATCGATCAGCAGTTGCAGATCCGTCAGGGTCAGGGCTCGCTGCCCCGAGGCAGATAATGGCACCCGGAACTGCCCCTGCTCCAGGCGCTTGGCCCACAGGCAGTAACCGGTGGTCGTAAAATACAGCATCTTCATCTGAGTCTTGCGGCGATTGACGAAGACGAAATACTGGCCGCTGAGAGGGTCGTGCTTCAACTGATTCCGGACCAGGGCACTCAGGCCCCGGAACGATTTGCGCATATCGGTGGGCTCGGTGCACAGCCAGATCCGGGCCTGACTATCGAGCCCGATCACCCGTTCTGGCTCAGCCGCAGTTCAACGCCATTGCCCAGGCTGAGCACAATGTTCCAGCCTGGGCCGGAGGATTGCGATGTGTCCATCAGTGACGACAAATCCAGAAAGCTGGCTTCACCGGATCCAGCCGAATCATCGGCCGACGGATCAGACAGGCGCTTGCGCCAGTTGCAGAAACTCGCGTAACCAATGTTCTCTTGTTCGCAGAACTGCCGAGCTGACAGACCACTGTCACGCTGCTGATTGACCAAAGCCTGCCACTGGTCGGGTGTGCGGTGCTTTCTCATGGCGATAACCTCGTGTTGGAAACTGTGAGGTTACTTTAGGGCGAATTTTAGCGGGGTGGCAGAACGTCGCGGAATGGACGCTTACTCAGCACCGACAAAAGTCAGGTAGTGAGTGTCAATGAAAGCAAGTTCTTGGGCTTTACCTTCAAGAACGGGCGAATCAAATGGCACCCGAAAGCCCTGCTGAAATTCAAGCAGAGAATTCGGCAGCTCACTAACCGAAACTGGGGCGTCAGCATGAGATACCAGCTCTTTAAGACCAGCCAGTACATTGCGGGCTGGATCAATTACTTTGGCATCGCCAACTGTTATCAAGAGTGTTACGAGCTTGATCACTGGATACGCCGACGAATCCGTATGGCCTATTGGCGGCAATGGCGGAAACCCCGCACCAAGGTAAGAAACTTAATCAGGCTGGGTGTTCGAGTGCAGGCTGCCGTTGCCTGTGGCATCACCAGCAAAGGCCCGTGGCGCAGCTCCAAAACGCCGGGTATTAACCAAGCATTATCGGATGAATACCTGAAGAAAGCCGGTTTGGTATCACTGCGCGATGGATGGATCAAGCTTCACTACTGAGTGAAACGCCCTGTGCGGTTCCGCATGCAGGGTGTTGTGGGGGCTGGGGGCTAGACACCCCCGGCTACCCGATTAGCATTCGGAGAGTTCTTTCAACCGAAGCTCCAGGTCGGCCCTATATTTTTCATTGGAGCAATTTTCAATTGCTTCCCGAAGTTCTCGAGTTGCATTTTTATGATCATCGAGTTTTATATAGCAACTACTAAGCAGGTCATGATAGATAGATATTCTTGCAGATGCTTTATCATCGCTTTTTGCTGAAGAAAAACACTCTTTAGCACTGGATAACGCTTCTTCATAGTTACCTTCCCCTAGCTCTAAGTGTGCTTTTGCTTTCTCATATAATAACCAATGATTTACTTCTTCCTCGGGAACTTTCATTATTGCTATTATTGATTTTTCTGGTTCCAAACCTATGTTATATGTTTTTGCCACGCATCTTCCATCATATGAGCGGAGCTGTTCACTGCCGCTAATTTCATTTGCAAATGATAAAGCCGAATCAATCAATAACTTGGCAAGCCTCACGTTATTTTCTCTTCCGGCTGCCACTGATGAATTGGTAAGTGCTTCACATGCGCTTACCCATTGCCTTTTTTCAACTTGATTTGGCGGGATAGCTATTAACTCCGGTATGGATTCTGCGATTCTGACGCACGCAATGCTATGCTTATATCCAAACATTGATGTAAAAGAGACGAATGCCTCATAAAATTGACCTAGGCCTTCTAAGGCCGACAGAGATATCACATCAGCCAGCTTCTTTACTAAATCTTTTTTTTCATTAATCTCTCGAACAATTTTTCCATATGATCTTAATCTAGCAAGAGCAGCTAATGAGACACGGAGGGGGACTGAAAACAGTTCATCTTGGATAAATCCTAGTAGAGTTCGCATAGCTTTTTCACCAGCGTCCTTTACATCTTTCTCTACTCCATTTTGAGTTCCTAAGTGAGCAATCTGTCCATAAGTTGCATGCCATTCAGGCTTTAACACTAGCAGTTGGTTGAATGATTCTAAGGCTTCAGTATACATTCCTGAACGTCTAAGAGACTTACCTTTATGATGAAGGAGCTCCAGTTGTATCTCTTCAGATATATTTTTATTTAGGAGATCGTCATATAAATTGGCGCAGTCACTATAATAGCTTTTCCTCTCCTCGTTATCATCAATCGTATACGAATGAATTTCCTTAGCGTCTATAACGCTCTTAATCTTTTGTAAACTATCGTTCTCGGTAAGAGCGATTTCATGTATCTCACTATGAAGCTCTACTTTTATATCTCCTTCTAACTGCAGTAGGGAGTAATGTAGCCAGTCAATATCTCTAGATCCACGTCGCTGATGCTCTTTGAGTATAATATCGGAACACAAATGTATCTGTCGAAGAAAACTTGGAGTCATATCACCGGCATTTGATGATATATAATCCTCAACCGAAGAAACTAAAAGTGAGCTATTTAATTCGTCTTGAACAGCAATAGATATAAGCTCATGAACTCGAAGAACTCCAGGTGTATTCTCGGGAACAAGAATTGACAACTTTTGCAGAGAATTGCATCTTAGAACACCAATGTATTTCCTCAAAAATTCAATATCATGAGAATTTATTCCTGAATTAGCTATTTTTTTTAGCGCATCAAGAGAACTTTGAGGCAAGCTAGAAAGAATTTTCCTTACAATTGATGCGCCACTAGAGTCATCGACCAACTCTGGTTCGTCTAGAATTTCCCTATAGATAGTTTCTTTATCGATTCCCTGTTCATCGCCTAGCTTTTTGGTCATCGAGAGAATTAGTGGTGAAAAACGGCATCTTGATATGAATTCTCTGCATAACTCAGAGGCTGAAGAACCTGTTTCCCCTAGTAGTTCGAGGGCACTATTTATCGAGAATTGTGGAATAGAGAGGTATATTGAACTTTGCGGCACAGAAACTTGAGAAGTAACTAGAACAACCCCTCCTTTTTCAAACCCCGACCTCAATTCTTCAAAATCACTTTCTTCAAGGCCGGATCCAAAATTATCGATAACAAGGATAGATTTTTCAGAATTAAATAGCCCAGCGACATTAACTGGCGCCCCACCTCTACTTCTATGCACAGAACTAAGTGAAGTATCTCGATTCCAATCCTCACCTCCAATCCAAATATAATTAGGCAAATTTAATTCATTTCTTCTGACGAAATCGATAGCCGACTGGGTCTTCCCTGACCCGCTGATTCCATGTAGTACGCAAACACTGTTTCCAGTATTAAAGTGATTGCTAATGGCATCGTTAATCTCATCAGTGTATACATATTCATCACAAGCGTTTGGTAATTTCCCAAAGTACTCATAATTATCCATATTTTGAGAGAACGTTGGAAAATATTGTTTGTAAAAATCGGCAGCGGCCGGATTGTTTATTGACTGCTCATATACGCCTTTAGCAAGCTCTCTTGCATCGATTATTATGAGCCGTTCCGCGTGTTGCTGACCAATCTGTGTAGCATTAAACTTTGCGCGAAAAGATGAATTCTCTTCTTGATTACTAATAAGGTATATCTTTTCTGGAGCGGAGTTGCCTTTATGGCCCAAAGCATGACGTATATCTTTATTTATTTTTGAATAAACAGGTGAATCTTTTTTCCCCGAATAATCGAAGTAGCCTTTCTCGGCACTATATTCTCCGACAATCGAAGAGTCATCAGAAAATGTGTCTACTGTGTAACCCGAAGGCATGTAATCCTTATTTAGACCATGGTGAATTAGAGTCTGTTTTTCACGCTGAGAAATATAGTTATGACCAACCAGTTCAATTCCTGTTGCGTCTAAGCAGGATATCTCTTCGATTAGTCCTTTAATTATTCTCTTCTTGATATGCTCAAACAATTTTCTATAGTCCCTATTTTGGATTGGCTCAAAGTACCGCTTACATTGAGGTGCTAACACTGATGAACCAGCATGCCGCGTTGGCTGGATGGGTCGCTTTGGGTCGGGCCCAGACCGCAAATTAACCTTAGCATATAACAAGCGTGAATTGAGCCATTCTTTGACCTCCACCTGATGGAGGAACATGCTATGAACGTTGTGACTGAAATCTCCCGTACACCTACACCCTGGAATAAAGGCAAGTTAGTTGGGCAGAAGGCGCCTCTGCGACTTCGAGATATCTGGGCCATACGTGTGCGCCTACAGCTTGCCAAAAAGACGAGAGACCTTGCCCTCTTCAATTTAGCCATCGATAGCAAGTTACGAGGCTGCGACCTCGTCAATTTACGATTACGAGATATAGCCCATGGTGCGTGCATATCTCCACGAGCCATCGTGATGCAGCAAAAAACGCATCGACCTGTCCAGTTCGAAATAACCGAGCAAACCCGTATCGCTATTGTGGACTGGATAAAGCTTGCTCAACTCAGAAGCGAAGACTTCTTGTTTCCCAGCCGCATTAATAGCACAAAGCATCTGTCCACGCGCCAATATGCCCGTATCGTGAAAGCCTGGGTCACCGAAATAGGTTTAGATCCTTCAAGCTATGGCACGCACACAATGCGCCGCACCAAAGCGTCTCTGATATACCGACGTACGAAAAACTTAAGGGCAGTACAGCTGCTCTTGGGTCACACGAAGCTGGAAAGCACCCTCAGATATCTAGGGATAGAGGTAGATGACGCGCTGGAAATGGCAGAACAGACAGAGGTTTGATGAGGATAAACGACGGCCTGTTGGGCCGTCTTTGTCCGGCTATTAGCGGCCAAAAGCGGCCTTTTAGTAGGCGCTGATATAACGCCTCAATAACCGGCGCAGCTTTGCTGCGTCCGGCGCCTGAAAGGCGCGTAGTTAATTGACTTGTTAAGTGTTCGCAACATCTGGATTCGGGATGGCTTTTTCTAAAAAGAACGGCGTATAGTTTGCAGCATTCAGACCACCATCATGTACTGTGCCTAAATCCTCTGGCGTTACATCCATTGTTGGCCATATTTTATTGTGGCCGATAAATCGATCTAAATTGAGCTTGTTAAGCTCTAAAAATAAGTAATCCTCGGTCTCGCCGCGACTAACTCCTGCAGCCCAGTATGAAAATGAGCTAGCTATGATGTCTGCTACCTGAATTTGTGAATAATCTTTGGAGCTAGCGAACTTTAAAGACTTTCCTTTAAGAGGGAGGTTATATTTCCTTCGATCGTAACCAAGCTCCACCTCGTCCTGAGTCCAGTCCATAAATTGTGCAAACAAGAGTCTTTGCTTTTCTATGCTATGAGAATCATCATGAATGATATGAAAACCTTTCGGATATGCGTCTCCCCATTGAGCGCAGTGACTAAACAATGCTGGTATTGATGGATCTAAGGAAAATTTGTCAATTCCGTTAAGAGCATCGTGGATACAATTTTTCGTAGCTATAATAAAGTCAATGTCTTCTTTAAAATCCTCGCTAGACGAAGACTCTTTTACCTTTTCAAGACTGCTGTAAAAGTTGTCAATATCGTCCTGCTTTTGGTCTCGAATCATTACCACAAAGGATTTGTACATAGATTGAACCATATCCTTGTCACAAAATGATGGCAAACAGTAATAAAGCATGTTTGAAAGAGCGATATTCCTTCCGTTTAAATAGAGGTCTTCGCCCATCAGGTGTAACATGTGCTCGACAAGAAGATCGACGATCTTAGTTGTTACCATGAACTCCTTTAAAAATATGTTTATTTTCACATTTTTTGTATTTAGTAACTGGCTACTCATTAACCTAATGATGCCATCCTGACCAGATTTTCTCCGTTTCAGATTTTTGAAATGTGCTTCATGTGGAGAATTGGAATCTACAAGAGCTAGCAGTTTCTCAGATTCCTTTTCAGAAAATACACAGCTAGATAGAGTGAAAACAGGCTGGTCTGGATCAAGTAGATTCGAGCCTGTATTTCCTGATTCATCAAGAAAGATCGTTGGGATTTTTTGCTTTTCGCGCATGGCTAAATCTTGCTTTTTGTTCTGCAGATGCTTTTTCGCCTTTTTTTTGGCATCTCTCTTAGATTTACTATTCTTGCTCATAAGATCCTTGATACTTAACAGTGATTATAAACCCGTCCACATAACCTCAATAAACCCGACGGCGCGTTTATTGAGATAATACAGCCCTTTATTAACAATCTTTCTCATTGATATTAAAAAAATTGATTATAAATAGGCTGCATAGAATAGATTATCGTACCAGCCGCATAACACAGCAGAAGCAGCATGCCGCTTCTGACGGGATGTCCGCTCAGGGTCGAAATCTGTCTATGGCAAATACTCATAATTCTTAAGACTACAATAAAGATGTCTGCAGTCTGTGTCATCTTTGGAATAGCAGATTAGGACTGTCATGTGGGTGAAGCTTTGGGAAAGGATGCTCAGTGGTATGCCTGTAGACGCCTTCATGGATAGAAGAACTGTCCATAGGCGTCCCAGTCGTTTCGAAGAGAGCCAATTGCAAGGTGTGGGTCAAAGTGTGGGTCAAAAACCTTCAGGCAACAAAAAAGCCGCTGAAATCAGCGGCTTAGTCGTAATACTTGGCGGAGGGACAGGGATTCGAACCCTGGATAGGCTATTAACCTATGCCGGTTTTCAAGACCGGTGCATTCAACCGCTCTGCCATCCCTCCGGCTTATGGGTGCGTATAATAACAGCTTTCCCTTGGAAGTCAATGCCTTTTAGTACAAACGTAAACCGACGCGGGTAATCTTTCCGCCTTCCATATCGCTGACCACCCAGTGAATGCCATGCCAATCGACGTCGTCCCCGATTACCGGGTGGCCACCCACGCGCAGGGCAATAAACTCCGCCAGTGTCATCTCCTGCTCACCGGGGCTGAGCGTTAGGCCATAGGCTTGGGCGATATCCTGCATTTGTGCGGTGCCATCCAGGGTAAAGGTACCGAAGAAGGCGCGCTCCTGCTTGAGCTTGGCATCGCCATTGAATAATCGGTTGAGCGCGTACAAGTCCTCTGAGCGGCCGATCACGCAAATCACATCACCCAGCTTCAAGCGCGTGCTGCCCTTCGGGTGCAGCATGGCGTGGTCGCGGAACAGCGCTGAAATCAAAGCACCTGATGGAAAACGCAGCAGCCGAATAGGCACGTCCTCTAAATCCTGGTTCTCGACCCCGTACACAAACAGCTCAAAGTCGTTTTCCGGCAGGATGCCCAGCGGGCCGCGTCGGTTAGGCACGGTGCCTACCGGCACTTCCACCTTCAACCACTTGGCCATCAGCGTCAGCGAGCCGCCCTGAATCAGCAGCGACATCAACACCACGGCGAAGGCCACGTTAAAGTAGAGCGAGGCGTTTTCGACCCCACCGATGACCGGGAATATCGCCAGCACGATAGGCACCGCCCCTCTCAAGCCCACCCAGGCAATAAAGAAGGTTTCCCGCCAGCGAAATTTAAAGAACGGTTTGATGGTGATCAGCACCGCCAGCGGGCGGGCGATAAAGATAAGCGCCAGGGCCACCAAACCCGCGGGCAACGCCACGTCCCATAGCTCACTGGGCGTCACCAGCAGGCCAAGCACCAGGAACAGACCGATTTGACTTAACCACGCCAAGCCGTCGTGCACCGGCAGAATAAAGTTAAGGTGGCGTCCGGGCTGGTTACCAATCATCAAACCAGCAAGGTAGATCGCCAAAAAGCCGCTACCGCCAAGCACGCTGGTTAAACCAAACACGCTGAACCCCAGCGCCAGCGCCAACATGGCGTAAAGGCCCGGGGCTAAATCGAGCCAGCGCAGCAGCTTGGCACTCAGCCAGCCGCCCCCGAGCCCGACAATCAAACCAATACCAAACTGGGAAATGAAAAACAGCAGGGTTTCAGTGGGGCCGCCAATATCACCCACTAGCAGCTCAACCAGCATCAAGGTGAGGAAAATTGCCATCGGGTCGTTGGTACCCGACTCAATCTCCAGCGTCGCCCCTACCCGCTCGTTGAGATTAACACCGCGACCGCTGAGCATGGAGAAAACCGCGGCGGCATCGGTTGAACCTACGATGGCGCCCACCAGCAGGCCCTGCACTATTGTTAGGTCAAAAATCCACATCGCGATAACGCCAACAATGGCGCTGGTGATAAAGACACCGAAGGTCGCGAGGGAAAGCGCGGGTTTAAAACCCACCCGGAAGGTTTTGAGGCGGGTACGTAAGCCACCGTCTAACAAAATCATGGCCAGTGCTAGATGGCCGATGGCAAAGGCCATGGAGTAGTCATCAAACTCAACGCCCAACACGCCCTCTTCACCGGCTAGCATGCCTAGCCCAAGGAAGATCAGCAGCAGCGGCACACCCATCATCGACGATAGACGGCTGGCCAGAATGCTGAGCGCCATTAGCGAACCGCCTACCAAAAAGAACGTATAAATTGCGTCCATGACTCTCCGTCTCTACATCAATACAGCGCTATTATTGCATGTAACCGTTGAATTTACTGTCTCTTCTCAGCGTCCCCTTATACTCAAGGGGCTGGTCAGGAGCTTTCCCAGGCGGCTACACTTCGCCGTTACAACCCCTGGAGTTTCTGACTATGTTGCGTTGCCTCTCACGCTGTTGGCACCCTATTCTGTTGAGTCTCATCGTTACCTTATTGTTTTCTAATTCAGTTATTTACGCAAATGAAGAGAGTGAAGAAAGCCCTCAAGAAACGCCCCCACTGACGCTAGATACAGACGTGGAGGTGCCGGAAGCATTTTTGCGAACCGATGACAGCGAAAGCGTCGAGGAAGTGCCCACCATGGCGCAGACCCCGGCACCGCCGCTCGAACCACCGCCGGTTAAACACATTACGCTAATGCTGGATTGGTACTTGAGCCCGCAGCACGCTGCCTTGGTGATTGCTAAAGAGCGGGGTCTATACGCTGCCCAGGGCCTTGAGGTGGAGATTCAGTCACCGGCCGACCCTTCCATCGCTATCAAGCTGCTAACCGTAGGTGAAGTCGATTTGGCGCTGACCCGCCAGCCACTGCTCCATCTACATGTCCATAACGGTGCGCCGATCACCCGGATCGCGACATTGATCGAAACCTCACTAACGGCGGTCATCGTGACGGGCGAAGAGCAGGCGGAAACTGAAAATACCTTGGCAGGGTTACACTACGGTTATACCACCGGTGAAGGCCGCGACCTGAGTATTCCGCGCTTACTTCCCCGCTCGGTACAGCAAACCGATGATTTTAACCCGCCTATCAACCTGCACTTCGATCCCATTCGAGCCATGCGGGAAGGTCAGATTGATGCGGTCGCCGATGGCTTTTACCACTACCTTCCCCAGCAGTTGGCGACTGAAGGCATTAACACCCACGTCATTCGCTTCGATGAGCTAGACATTCCTCGAAATGACGGCCTGGTGGTGTTGGCTAATAGCGATACGCTTGCCCGCCGCGCTGATACTTGGTCTCGCTTCGTGCTTGCCCTTGAGCAAGCCAGCCACTGGATTATCGACAACCCTGACGCCGCCTGGAAGCTGCTGATTAGCGCGCACCCTGTGCTCGAAAATGACATTAACGCCAACGCCTGGGAAGATATCCTGCGTCGTATGGCGCTGAGCCCCGCGGCACTAGATAGCCGCCGCTACGCTGGTTTTGAAACCTTTCTAAATAAAATGGGCCTTACTGACGCAACGCTACCCGTATCGCGTTTAGCCGTAGATCCCCACGCTTTATAACCACGTATTGATCGCTTTCCATCCACTACCATGGCGGCCCATGAGCGAAACAGCTTTAATTTTTGTAGACGTTGAAACCACCGGCACCCGGGCGACGCGGGATCGAATTACCGAGATAGCCGCTCTCAAAGTCGTTAACGGTGAGCTGGTGGATCGTTGGACGAGCTTAATTTACCCAGAATGCAAAGTGCCCGGGCAAATCACTCAGTTGACCGGAATTAGCGACGACATGCTGGTTGATGCGCCACGCTTTGTACACATAGCCGAATCATTCCGGGAGTGGTTGGGCGACGGGCAGTTAGTAGCCCACAATGCGCGCTTTGACTACAGCTTTTTGCGCAACGAATTTAAGCGCGCCGGCCAGGATTACCGTGCATCTCTGATATGCACGCTGCGTTTATCAAGGCGGATAGCGCCCCAAGAGCGCCAGCACAATCTAAAAGCGCTGCTTAACCGCTACGGTATTACACCCACCCGCCATCACCGTGCCGAAGACGATGTCGATGCGCTGTGGTCGCTCTGGCAAGCGTGGCAGGTTGAGCATAGTGATGAAGCGTGGCAGCGCCTGCTGGGCGATGAGCGTCGCCACCGCACGCTGCCTGCCCACCTGGATAGCGCGCAGCTGGAAGGGTTGCCCGCCTGCCCTGGGGTTTACCTGTTTTACGGCCACAATCGGCTGCCCCTGTATGTGGGCAAAAGCATCAACCTACGTAGCCGCGTGCTGGGGCACTTTCAGCGCGACCACCAAGACGACAAAGAAATGCGCCTCGCCCAGCAGGTGCAGCATATCGAGTGGGAAGAGACCGCTGGCGATTTAGGCGCCCAGTTGCGTGAAGCGCAGCTGGTTAAAACGTTGATGCCGATTATGAACCGGCAACTGCGCAAGCAGCGCAAGTTAACTACCTGGCACTGGGCAGAAGGAGCCGACCACCCTGAGCTGCTCAGCGGTAACGCTCTAACCCAGCCTCTAGGCGGCACACTGTATGGTTTGTTTAGGAATGCGCGGGAGGCCAAGAACGCCTTGCGCGCTATTGCCGAAGAGCAGCAGCTCTGCCCTCGGGTGCTGGGGCTTGAAAAAGGTAAGGGGCGCTGTTTTGCCAATCAGGTGGGCAAGTGCCGTGGAGCGTGCAATGGTCAGGAGTCGATAGCAGCGCATACCCAGCGGGCACAGGAAGCACTCACCCAGCTTCAGGTCAACGTGTGGCCCTGGCCGGGCAGCATTGCTATTGAGGAGAAGTCGGCGGGCGCGACAGCGTCTGCATGGCATGTCGTTCGCCAATGGTGCTATCTGGGCAGCGCGACTAGTTTTAACAACGCGCAAACGCTTGCGGACACGCCCGCAAGCTTCGATGTGGATAGCTACCGAATTTTGAACCGTTTCTTGCGTTATCCAGAGCAGCACGGCTTAACGGTCACTCCGCTCTGATTAGGCTGCGCTTGTTTGTATGATTGCGCGTGCATCTACTGGGCGTCGACGAACGCCTCGACCGCCTGCTGAAAGGCTTCCGGCTGGTCGGCGTGTAGCCAGTGACCGGCATTTTTAAGCGTTACCACACGAGCGCGGGGCAACACCTCACGCAGCGCGGGGATCATATCGTCAGCCACGTAGTGGGAATCGCCACCGCGCAGCACCAGCGCCGGGCCCTCATAGGGTTGCTCGCCGTCAGGCACGCCGATGATATCGCTATAACCGCGTTTGATCTGATCTAAGCCTACCCGAAGCGCCATGACGTTATCGTCATTGCGCACCAGGTTGGTGGCCAAGAACAGCCGCGTAGGCCGGAAATCCACATGCTCGGCCAGCAGGTCATCGGCTTCACGACGATTTTTGGGCTGCCCTTCTCGTACGCTGTCCAGCGCGGCGAACACATCATCGTGACCATGCTTATAAGCCACCGGAGCAATATCTGCCACGATTAACGACGCCACCCGCTCCGGCGCCAGGCGCGCCAAGCTGATCGCGACTTTGCCACCCATGGAGTGCCCCAGCACGTGAGCGCGCTCGATCGAGAGCTTATCAAGTAGCGCGACAACGTCATCTGCCATGGTGGCGTAGCGCATTCCCTCTGCATGGGGCGAGCGGCCATGGTTACGCAGATCCAGCGCGATCACCCGGCGGCTGCGCTGCCACACTTTCAAGTGCGAACGCCAATTATCGGCACTTCCCAGCAAGCCATGAATCACCACCAGCGGGGTGGTATCTGCGGCGGCTTCTTCGGCGGGCATATCGATAAAATGGAGATCTACGGTGGCAACGTCAGTCATGCTAGCTCCTAAGCCTTGCGGTCTCTGTGATGTTTACGCGATTACGCCGTGCGGGGCTCGGCGTCCACCTGGCCGGTCCAAACCACCAAGCGGCGGGTTAGCCAGGCAAGCAGCAAGCCATACAGCGGCAGGAAAAACAGCAGGCTGATAGCGA
This sequence comes from Halomonas sp. NYA30, assembly GCF_976980765.1. Lineage (NCBI taxonomy): Bacteria > Pseudomonadati > Pseudomonadota > Gammaproteobacteria > Oceanospirillales > Halomonadaceae > Halomonas > Halomonas sp. NYA30. The sequence goes on from NZ_OZ334477.1 coordinate 2,480,546, forward strand.
GCTTGATCGCGTAGTCGACGGCGGCGATTTCTACCCAATTGGCGGCCATAAACGGGTCTGGGCTGTTATAGAACGCCGCTGAGAAGAATGCAAAGGTGTCGGCCAGGTTACCCAACACCGTTGAGCAAACGGGCGCCACCCACCATGCCCACTGGCGCAAGCGGTCAAACACTTGAACATCCAGCAGTTGGCCAATCACATAGGCCAGGAAGCTGGCGAGGGCGATACGGGCGACAAACAGATTCCACTCCGAAAGAGCCTCAATCCCGGCAAAGCTGCCGCGGGGAAATACCACGGATACCACATAGGAGACCAACAGCGCGGGAAGCATAACGCGCAGAATAATCGATCGAGCCGGCCCTTTACCAAACAGACGCACCGTGAGGTCGGTGGCTAGAAAGATAAACGGGAAGCTAAACGCGCCCCAGGTGGTATGAAAGCCAAAGAGCGTAAACGGTAGCTGAACGAGATAGTTACTGGCGGCAATAATGCCGATATGGAAAGCCACCATCACCATTAGGCAACGGCGGTGCTGAGTCTCACTCAATGCAAACATGCGGGTAGACCTTTTTTTAATAGAGAAGAGGGGTTAGGGAACCCTCGGGGTAGTCAGCGCATTCGGTCAGCTTGTAACAAAACCCTACGCCATTCTGGGGAGCGCATTATACGGCTTCTGCATAATATTAAAAGCTAAGCTATGCAAGCTGCCACCCCCTGGCAATCTGCATGCAATCGTGGCGAGGGCAGGTTTCCGCGAGGGCGCTGTGAACCCATCCTTGGGCGCTACTTTCGCCATCTGACCGCCATGGATGGCGGAAATGCCGGAATTGTCGGGAACACTTTCCGGCCATGGCTAAAGACCCTCGCTTCAATCTGCCCTCGCACTTGGCTAATTTAGTCGCATCAATCCAGCGGTGTGGCTTTGTCCGCAGCGCCTACCGAGCGTTCGCGCATGGCGGCGTGAACATCGGCAAGGCTGGTGGGGTCATCAATGGTCGAGGGAATACCAAACTCTTTGCCGTCGGCAATCGTACGCAGCAGTTTGCGCAGAATTTTACCCGAGCGGGTTTTGGGTAAGCGGTCAACCACTAACACCTGTTTGAAGCAGGCAATCGGGCCAATATGCTCGCGAACCCGCGCAATCAGTTCGGCCTCCAATGTGGCTTCATCACCATCAAAGCCATCTTTCGGGATCACCAAGCCGATCGGCAGCTGCCCTTTTAGATCGTCATGAATCCCAATGACCGCGCACTCAGCCACCGCAGGATGAGCACCGACCACCTCTTCCATTTCACCGGTTGAGAGTCTGTGCCCTGCCACGTTAATGACGTCATCGGTGCGGCCCATGATGAACAGATAGCCTTGCTCATCAAAATAACCGCCATCGCCGGTTAGGTAGTAGCCGGGGAATGCCGCCATATAGGCACTATGAAAGCGCTTTTCGTCGCGCCATACGCCGGTCAAGCAACCAGGTGGCATGGGCTGTTTGATCACCACACTACCCTGCTCCATGGGTTTGGCCTGCTCGCCGTCGCGGTTGAGCACTTGCACATTGAAGCCAGGAACGGGGAACGTTGCGGATCCCGCCTTGGTGGGCACAGGCTCTATACCGGGCAAGTTAGCGGCGATGGGCCAGCCGGTTTCAGTTTGCCACCAGTGATCAATCACCGGCACGTCCAAAACGTCATCCAGCCAGTGAAACGTGGGTGGATCGAGGCGTTCACCGGCCACGTAAAGATGCTTTAGGCTGCTGATATCGTAGTTCTGTAGCAGCTTGGCATCGGGATCCTCTTTCTTAATCGCGCGAAACGCCGTGGGCGCGGTGAAGAAGCTCTTCACCCGGTACTCCTCGATTAACCGCCAGAAGCTGCCCGCGTCGGGGGTTTTTACCGGCTTGCCCTCGTATACCACCGTGGTGCAACCCACTAGCAAGGGGGCGTAAACAATGTAGGAGTGCCCGACGACCCAGCCCACATCCGAAGCGGTAAAGAACACTTCACCGGGCTCCATTGCATAGATCGCCTGCATCGAATAGGCCAGCGCCACCGCGTAGCCACCCGTATCGCGCATAACGCCTTTGGGTTTTCCGGTGGTACCTGAGGTATAGAGGATATACAGCGGGTCGGTTCCCTTTACCGGCACGCACTCAGCAAATGGCGCCTTGGCAACCAACTCTTCCCAGTCGTAATCGCCCTCCTCCAATTCAGCCCGGTGCGCTTCACGCTGATAAACGACACAGGCATCCGGCTTATGGGCGCTTAATTCAACGGCTTGGTCTACCATTGGCTTATAGGGCAATACCTTGCCCAACTCGATACCACAGGAAGCGGCAACCACCACTTTAGGCTCGGCGTCTTCAATCCGCGCCGCCAGTTCGTGGGGGGCGAAGCCACCAAATACCACCGAGTGTATGGCACCAAGCCGGGCACAGGCGTACATGGCCACCATGGCTTCGGGGATCATCGGCATGTAGATCACCACACGATCGCCTTTGTTAACGCCCAACTGCGCCAGCGCCCCTGCAAAATGCGCCACTTTATCGCGCATTTCGCGGTAGCTAATGGTCTGCTTAGCCTTTGCGGCAGGCGAATCCCAGAAAATCGCCGCCTGATCACCACGCCCATTTTCGACATGATAATCCAGTGCCGCGTAGCTAAGATTCATTTCACCGTCGCTAAACCAACGGGCATGCGCTGTCCCAGCGCTCTGCTCATCGTAGCTGAGGATGGTTTGAGGCGGCGTGTACCAGGGAATACGTTTGGCCTGTTCGGCCCAGAACGATTCAGGGTGTTCGATGGAGCGTTGGAAGGTGTGTTGGTAGTGGCTCATGGTGTCCCTATCTTTTTTGTAGTAACGCTTAAGGAAGATTGTTGACACTGTATAAAGGAAACCGACACTTCGCCCTCATACTATGGGCTAAATAGCGACCAAAGCGGTAGACAGGCACCGACATTGTCGACAAGATGACGAATTACTACCATTGATTAATCGTTAAACAGCAGCTTGGACAAAACTCACTAAATTACTGATCATTGAATAAATAATCTTCGCGACGCGACGATGCCGTGACAACGAATAACACTGTTTATAAAAACATACTTATAAAACAATGTTTATAAATAATGCTTATAAAAACGCTGAAGTAACAGTGTAGGCAAGGAGATCATTATGTCTGCTTCTACAAGCGCCGCTACACGCCTGCTTGAACATAACTGTCGCGCTATTGAGGCGGGAACCAACCTGCTAAAAGCGTTGGCTAATGAAAAACGGCTGCAAATCCTCTGCCTGCTTGCCGAGAAAGAGCTGTCAGTGACGCAAATTAATCAACAACTCGCGTTAAGCCAGTCGGCACTTTCGCAACATCTGGCTATTTTGCGGCGTGATGAGCTCGTCGATACCCGACGGGAGTCACAAACCATCTATTACTCGTTAAGCAGCGAAAGTGCCAAGGCCGTGATTGATACCTTGGCACACCATTACGCCGCATAACGCTCCAAGATTTAACCTCAGCGCCGCTGCCACCCAGCGGCGTCGATTAGGCCAAGCGCTTTCAGCGCAGCTTTTTCAACGCCTTCTGAAATGGCCAATCCCAGTTTACGACTGACGGTTTTAGGGGCTTCTAGCTTCACTGTGAATACTTGCGCCTCGCTCATACGTTCAACCAGATAGGCTTCGCTGGTTCCTACGCTGTCGACAAGCTGAAGCGATAATGCCTCGCTGCCGTACCAAATTTCGCCTGTGGCGAGGGTATCGATATCCATGGCGGGACGCCGTTCTGCCACATAGCCTTTAAACAAGCGGTGCGTATTCTCTAAGTCCTCCAAGAACTTTGCTTTGCCCTCTTCGGTATTTTCACCCAGCACGGTTAAGGTACGCTTGTATTTACCGGCGGTCAGCAGTTCTACGTCAACATCGTGGCGCTTTAGCAGACGATGAATATTGGGCACTTGCGCCACCACGCCGATAGAGCCAATCACTGCAAAGGGCGCGGCCTTAATGTGCTGCGCGGTACAGGCCATCAGGTAACCACCGCTTGCCGCCACCTTGTCGATACACACGGTTGTGTTTAGCCCCGCCGTGCGCAGCCGGTCTAACTGCGCCGCCGCCAACCCATAGGCATGCACCAGTCCACCCGCGGATTCAAGCCGCACCACTACCTCGTCTTCCTTAGCAGCGACACCGATGATGGCCGACACCTCTTGAGCAAAATGCTCGGTTTGCGAGGCTTTCAGATCGCCGTAAAAGTCGAGCACCCAAACCCGCGCCGCTGAGGCGGCATCCTGCTCCGTTTTGTGCTCTTTGTGACGTTTTTTATCTTCACTACGAAATAGTTTCAGCAGTTTTTTGCGTGCACCAGGAAGCGTGGCAGCCAGCCGCAAACGCCGAACACGGCGGCGGCGTTGATCGTTAAGTGGCTCGATCGTGAGTTTCAGCTCGCTCTCTTTGTCCTGCTTGGTTCGTGCAATCAGCAGCAGGCCAAAGCCTATTAGCGCCATCACGATGGTGGTTTGCACAACAAAGGTGCCTATCTCTGCTACCCATTCACTCATTGACGTTCTCCATTAGAGGATTAATTCCTTTATAGCTCGTGCGATGTATATGCGTTTGTTGATAGTGACTAGCGCGCTTGATTGGAACGCCCGTATGAAATAACCTCGCTTGCCTTTACGATTGTTTCTTTTGGCTATGGTCGCTAGCCTTAGCCTGATCTACTTAACCGAGAGATATGTTATGTCAAACAACACCCTTGAGAAGCTAAAAGCGCGTTTTAATCCTGCAGCAGCAAAGGGCATGGATGAAGTTTTCCAGTTTCACTTTACCGATGCAGGCAGCTACTACTTAAATATCCAGGATGGCACGCTGGACGTACAAGAGGGTGAGCATGACGATCCTTCTGTCAGCTTGAGCCTTACCACTGACACGCTAAAAGGGATTATGAGCGGTGAGATCAATGGCATGACGGCCTTTATGACCGGTAAGCTAAAAGCGACCGGTAATGTCATGCTGGCCACTAAGCTGACTAGCTTATTCCCTAGCGAGTAGTCATCATATCGGCACGCGGCGCCGCTTACTCTTCGCGCCAGCGTGCCAAATGGGTTTCTATCAGCTCCCGGGATATCGAGTAAGGCGGCGGCAGAGAGGGCAACTGACGAGGCGAAAACCACGCCGCATCGCTAATCTCCACCCCATCGATGCGAATGCGCCGGGTAGTGGCTTCGGCGAAGTAACCAAACATCAGCGAGTGCGGGAATGGCCACGCCTGACTTTGGTGATAACGCAGTTGATCGATATGCACGCCCACTTCCTCAAACACCTCCCGGTGCACCGCCTCTTCCGCTGACTCTCCCGGCTCGATAAAACCCGCCAAGGTGGAGTAGCGCCCGGGTGGAAAGCGCGGACTACGGGCCAACAGCATCGCCTCCCCGCTGGTCACCAGCGTGATAATACACGGTGAGATACGCGGATAGTTGCGGTGCCCACAGGCGTGGCAGTGCATAGCGAATTCCGCAGTCAGCTTGGTGGCCGGTGCCCCACAGCGGCCGCAGAATCGGTGATTCTCTAACCATGCACCTACCTGCAGCGCCGTGGAGAGCAGGCTAAACCAAGCGGTTGAAAGCTCGCTCATCCATTGCCGACCATCAATCCAATCGTTGCCAGCCTGGGACTCCACAAGCAGCGCCACCGGCTCATCATCCCAGTAACATAGCGGCTGCATCTGCTCTGTCCAGGGTTGATAGGGCTGCAACGGGGTTAACTCTTCGCTGCCGTTTAACGGTGCGGGCGCCAATAAACTACGCGAAAGCCGAATCACCCGCCCTGCTTGTTCGTGATGGGGAATTTCTCGCCTAAGCATCGCTGGCCGCACCCTCAAACCAGTTCAATTGATGCGCCTTGCACTTGGCCTGGTGGGCCGCTCGCTCTTCGTCGGTGGGCCGCACCACGCGCAGTTGGCCCTGCGTTAAAGAAAGCCGCTGAATCGACATCCCCTCATTGGAGGTATCCGCCTGCTCCTGTTCCGCTGCGGAGGCCGCGTCTAACGTTAACGCGGTCTGCCCACCGGTCATCGCCAGATACACTTCGGCGAGGATTTCAGAGTCTAACAGTGCGCCGTGCAGCACCCGGTGGCCGTTGTCGATATCGTAGCGTTTGCACAATGCATCAAGACTGTTGCGCTGGCCGGGGTGCATCTTCCTAGCCATGGTCAGCGTATCTAATACGCCGCAATGATCCCTTACCGGCCCCAGCACAGGAGATTTACGCTGCCGATTCAACATGCCCAGCTCGTGGTCAATAAAGCCCACATCGAACGGAGCGTTATGAATCACCAGCTCTGCGCCTTCGATAAAGGCCCAAAACTCATCGGCAATGGCCGCGAATACCGGCTCGTTAGCAACTCTGGCGTCATCAATCCCGTGAACTTCGACGACTTCAGCGTCGATATGCCGCTCAGGGTTGATGTATTGATGATAAGTGCGGCCAGTGAAGCGTCGATTGACCATCTCAATGGCACCAATTTCGACTAGGCGATGGCCATCTTTGGGGTCGATACCCGTGGTTTCAGTATCCAAGATCACCTGACGCATCATGCTCTCCTTTTTTGGTGCTCATCAATCGCTTCATTGGCCAGCGCATCGGCGCGCTCGTTGCCTGGGTGCCCGCTGTGCCCTTTTACCCAGTGCCACTCGACCTGGTGACGCTTGGTCTCTTCGTGCAGGGTCTTCCACAGCTCGGCATTTTTGACCGGCTGCTTGGCAGCGGTTTTCCAGCCGCGCTTGATCCAATTATGAATCCACTGGGTGATCCCCTGGCGAACATATTGGGAGTCAGTCCAGAGCGCCACTTCACAAGGGGTATTAAGCGTACGTAGCGCCATTATCGCGGCCATTAACTCCATGCGATTATTAGTGGTATCTGCTTCATAGCCTTTCAAGGTTTTCTCATGCTCGCCACTCGCCAGCACGACACCCCATCCGCCAGGCCCTGGGTTACCCCTACAAGCCCCATCGGTATACACCGTTACCCGAGGTAGATCTCCCGCCGCCTCTTTAGTCAATCTCTTGATCCCCCGGTCTATGTAAAACAGATTTATGTAAAACAGGCTTCTGTGGGTCAACTTTATTTGAATCAGCTGTGTGCCTATCCGTTTGCCGCGTTTTGGCTTGCGATGTTCCAGCGGGAGGCGTTTGATAAGCTTGATAGTGGGCGGATGAGCCTGAGCGGGTAACACCCAGCGACGCCGGGGACGCTGGCGCCTTCAAACCAAATCTCAAACGCTGCACCGGCGCTTGGCGCTGCTGTCGGCGTGCTTGAATCATATAACTTTCGCCCAGTGGCAGGTTATGCCGCCGCCCTAACGACTCCCAATACTCACCGCACTTGGCATTCATCCGCCCCCGAAAACAGCAATAGTCTACCCGCTCAACCTCAAAGTCGACAAACGCCAACCAGTCCCGCAGGCGGCTAGCCGAGCGCCAGGTACCGCTCCAGGGAAAGCTCTGTTGGCGCTTTCGCAACTGCCGGGTAAGGCCGCTCACGCCGATAGGGTTAAAGCCAAACAGCACCAGAATGCCGTTGTCAGCAGTGACACGCGCGGCCTCCTGGAGCGTGAAGTGGGCATCGGTTAACTGCTCAAGCCAGTGGTGAATGACCATCACATCTAAACAGCGATCCGGCAGCGCAAGCTGATCCGGTGGGCATACCAAGGTGCTATCGTTTTCGGCTAACTGATGCGTAGGCGACCAGCGTATGGGGTGCGCAATGGCCGACATGGTCATCAATGCCGGCCCCATGCTCATTTCCAAGCTGTGGCCGCCCACACGGGATTCCACCACGGGCCCTAAGCAGGCACGCTGGGTTTCCCACAGCGAACGCCCCGCCTCTGTTTGCCAATAAGGCTGGCTACTTTGTAAGCGCTTAGCCAGTGTCGTGGCCGTCGTCGAATTTGACATGAACAGCGCTTCCCTCCACAGTAACGGCTTTTTAACGCCTTTTACGCACCGATTCAGCGCTAATAAGCGCAATGTTTGATGTGTTTTTTCGTAACTTAAAGGATCTCGCCGATGATGAGCGTGACACCGATCCCCGCCCTTAGCGACAACTATATTTGGCTATTAAGACAAGATACCAGCCAAAGCGTTTGTGTGGTGGATCCCGGTGAAGCTGCCCCGGTGATCGAGTTTCTTGAACGTGAGTCGCTTACCCTCAAATGCATTCTGATTACCCACCATCATCATGATCATACGGGTGGTTTAGCAGAGTTAATTAAACGCTACTCTCCACACGTTATCGGCCCCGACAATCCCAAGATTGAAGGCATCGATGAAACCGTGGGTGACGGCGACGAAGTCCGCATCATGGGGCGTTTATTTGACGTCATGGCGACCCCCGGCCATACGCTGGATCATATCAGCTACTTCACAGCCGGTATCCCTGCACTACTGTTCTGCGGTGACACCCTTTTTTGCGCGGGCTGCGGTCGTCTATTCGAAGGCACCCCTGAGCAAATGTACACCGCGCTGAAAAAATTTGCGGAACTCCCTGAAGATACACTGGTCTTTGCAGCCCATGAGTACACTCAGGCAAACCTGACGTTTGCCCGTGCTGCGGATCCTGAAAACGAAGACGTTAAACACGCCTTGCAGGAGTGTGAAAAGGCGCGGGCATTGGATCGCCCCACCTTACCCAGCACGATAGGACGCGAGCTGAAAATTAATCCCTACCTTCGCGTGGGCACTGATAGCGTGCGCCAAGCGGCAGGCACCCAGGGTGTTAATAATGATGATCTCGCTACGTTCACCACTCTGCGTGAGTGGAAGAACCGTTTTTAAGAACGCTATCGAAACCAAACGAATGCAACTATGACCTATCGAACGATTCGCCAGCGCTTGATGCTGAGCGCGGGCAGTACCGTAATAATGGGCCTAATGTTAGCCGCTGCGGCAAGCTCACAAGCCTCTGCGACAGCCTATGAAGGATCTACTGCATCAACCAGTAAATCAGTAGATGCTACAAAACCACACCCCACGCCGTTCCAAATCCATTTTTGGGAGGCGCTGGAACTGAAACCCCAAGACGCCTGGACAACGCTGCGGAAAAGCTTTCAGTGGCAAGAGAAGTCACTGCCTGCCGAGGCCCAAGCGCGGGTAGACGAATGGATTGAGTACTACCGTTCCAGCCCCGAAAACATTGCCACTATTACCGAACGAGCCACCCCCTGGCTTGCCTGGATTACCCAGCAGGTTAGCGAGCGCGGTCTACCCGGCGAAGTCGCTTTAATCCCCTTTGTCGAGAGTTCCTTTGACCCCGGCGCGCGAAGTCATCGCGGTGCTGCAGGGCTATGGCAGTTTATGCCCGGCACCGGTGATGCATTGGGCTTGGTACGTAACGGAAACTACGATGGCCGGTTAGATGTTTTGACCTCCACCGAGGCAGCGCTGGACTACTTGGAAATGCAGGCCGACCAGTGGTATGAAGGCGATCTAATGCTTTCATTAGCGGCTTATAATGCCGGCGCTGGCACCGTTAATCGCGCTCAACGTCAGGCCCAAAGCCAGGGCCTAAACGGTGAGTACTGGGATCTTTCGCTGCCCTACGAAACCATGCAGTATGTGCCCAAGCTGAAAGCCATCGCGACGATTATTAACGACCCAGAGCAGTACGGTGTCAGCTTGCCGGAAATACACGTTGATCCGGCCTTCGCTAAAGTTAAGCTAGACCACGCTGTGACGCTCTCAGAAGCTTCTCAACTGTTGGATGTTAGCCAAACTGCGTTAGCCGAATTAAATCCCGGTCTGCTCAATGGCAGCATTGACCCCCGCAGTGCACAAACGCTGCTGGTACCTGAAGAAGTGGATACCCAGGTTCTTGCGCAACTTGCGCAGGACGGCAATCAAACACAAGACAGCAACCAAGCATTTGCGCAAAACAGTAGTGGCAATACCCACCGCGTTGAAAGAGGCGACAGCCTCTCTGCGATCGCGGCCAGATATAATATTGACCAGCAAGACCTTATACGCTGGAATTCGATTGACCGCCCCGGCGCTCTGCAACCAGGCCAGCTGCTGACACTATCAGGGCGTTAAACCGGGTTAACTAGTTGGCTTTGTTCACATGGGATGTCTCCAATGCCGCGTGGTTTGTTTTTTGCGAAAACGCTTCTACTCATCAGTGGCCTGCTGTTCAACGTATCAATACTGGCTTCAGACGCCGACACGATAGCGTCAGAGTCGGCGTCTAACAGCGATTCGTCTATCACCGCGCCCAACTCCAATGTGGTGGGTGATTTGAATACAGACGCAAACAACGTGGTGCCGGTTGAAACAGTTCATGGGCTATCGCTTTACGATAGCCCCGAGCTACCAGCCGATTTCCCCTACTTCCCGCATGTAAACCCACAGGCCCCTAAAGGCGGCACCATTACCCATACCGCCGTGGGGAGCAGCTTTGACTCAACCAATCCGTTTATTATTCGCGGTACGCCGGTCACTGGCATTTCACAAATTTACGACACCCTTATGGCCAGCAACCCGAACGAGCCCTTTAGCCTCTACGGCTTGCTGGCCGAAGGCGTGCGCCTTGACCCTGAAAGGGAGTGGATTGAGTTCGACCTGCGCCCTGAAGCGCGTTTTCAAGACGGAGAGCCTGTCACCGCCTACGATGTGGTGTTCTCGCTTAACCTGCTCCGCGAAGAGGGAAATCCGTTTTACGCCAGTTACTACGCGGGGGTGGAAGAAGCCATCGCCCTCAATGAGCATCAGGTACGGTTCACCTTCAACGACACTCAATCCCGAGAGCTGCCGTTAATCGTCGCCCAACTGCCCATACTCCCCCGCCACTACTGGGAGCCCCGCGAATTCTCCTCCCCTACCCTTGCGGCACACCCAGGCTCCGGGCCCTACCGCATTAGCGAAGTAGACCCAGGTAGGCGCATTGTTTATCAGCGTGATGATGATTATTGGGGTAAAGATTTACCGGTCAACGTTGGCCGATACAACATTGATCGCATCATTTACGACTACTACCGTGATAGGGATATTGCCTGGGAAGCGTTTAAAGCGGGTCTCACCGACTTTCGTATCGATGCACGCGCCGCCACTTGGGCAATTGGCTACGACTTTCCAGCTTATGAAGAGGGCTTGGTAAAGCGGCTAACGGTACCGGACGTTAACCCTTCGATGATGCAGGCGTTTGTCTTCAACCTGCGTAAAGAAAAGTTCCAAGACCCCAGAGTGCGGGAAGCGTTGAGCCTGACCTTCGATTTCCCGTGGCTCAACACCAATATTTTTTACGGCACCTATCAGCGTACTGAGAGCTTTTTCCAAAATTCAGAGATGGAAGCCACCGGCTTACCCTCTGAGGAGGAACTGGCGCTGTTGGAGCCCTTCCGGGAGGAGTTGATGGCCTCTCATGGCTCTGACCGTCTCTTTACTCAGCCACTGCCTATCGATGAGCCCATCGAGCTGCGCGAGCGGCTTCGCAGAGCGCTCGACTTACTCCGCGAAGCGGGCTATCGCGTTGAAGACGGCGTACTGGTTAACCAGCAAACCGGGCGACCCTTAAGTCTGGAAGTGCTGCTCTACGACTCAGGGCTTGAACGGGTGGTGCAGCCCATGCTCCGTAACATGGCCCGCCTGGGTGTGCAGACGTCGCTGCGTATCGTTGATATTAATCAGTATTTAAACCGACAGCGTAATTATGACTATGACATAGTGATCAGTCATTTCCCTCAGTCGAACAACCCGGGCAATGAACAGCGCGACTTCTGGACCAGCGCCGCCGCCGAGGCACCGCAAAGCCGTAACCGGATGGCGCTGGCACATCCGGCGGTCGATGCGCTGGTGGAGGAAATCATTAGTGCCAATGGCCGTGAAGAGTTGGATACTGCCACGCGCGCGCTGGACCGGGTGCTGCGCTGGGGATTTTATGTGATTCCCCACTACCACTCTGGGGAGACCCGCATCGCCATTTGGGATAAGTTCGGCTACCCCGAGCCCTTCCCCAAATACGCCATGGATCTGGATGCGTGGTGGGTAGACACCGACCGTGAAGCAGAACTGCAGCGCCGCCAGCGCGGCCGTTAACTTTGGCCCAATTACAACTGCTTAATCGCAACGGCTTGTCTTCAACGGTTTCATCGTCATAAACCTCGGAGTGCTCTGTGGCCCGTTATACCCTACGCCGACTGCTGCTAATGATTCCGACCCTTTTCGGGATCATGCTACTCAATTTTATTATTGTTCAGGCGGCGCCGGGTGGGCCAATTGATCAGATGCTGGCGCGTTTTGAAGGCGCCGACGCCATGGCCAGCACTCGCTTGGATATGGGTGGCGCCGATGTCCAGGTCAGCGATGACTCCCGGGGCGCCCGAGGTATCGACCCACGCTTTATCGAACAGCTAGAGCAGCAGTTTGGTTTTGACAAACCCGCCCACGAACGCTTTATCGGCATGATGGCGGATTACCTCACCCTCGATTTTGGCACCAGTTTCTTCCGCGACCGCCCGGTAACAGATCTGATGATCGAGCGACTGCCGGTTTCCATATCGCTAGGGCTCTGGACGACGCTGCTGGTCTATTTAATCTCTATCCCATTAGGCATTAAAAAAGCGCTACGCCACGGCTCCCGGTTTGACGTTTGGTCGTCGGGGTTAGTGATTGTCGGCTATGCCATTCCGGGCTTCCTGTTTGCCATCCTGCTCATTGTTCTGTTTGCCGGGGGGACCTACTGGGACTTATTCCCTTTACGCGGTTTGACCTCACCCGACTTCGACCAGCTTTCAGCCTGGGGCAAAGTCAAAGACTACTTTTGGCATATCACGCTGCCGGTGATCGCCGCCTCAATTGGCAGCTTTGCCACGCTGACGATGCTAACTAAAAACAGCTTTCTCGATGAGATTCACAAGCAGTATGTGATTACCGCCCGCGCCAAGGGCGCCGACGAGCGGCGCGTGCTTTACGGTCATGTATTTCGCAATGCCATGCTGATTATTATCGCGGGCCTACCCGCCGCCATGATCGGTATTTTCTTCACCGGCGCACTGTTGATCGAAGTTATCTTCTCCCTGGATGGTCTGGGTCTGCTCGGTTTCGAAGCGGTCATGCAGCGGGATTACCCGGTGATATTCGGCACCCTGTTCCTGTATACCGTGATCGGCTTAATCCTCAAGCTGATTTCCGATTTGACCTACGTGTGGGTAGATCCGCGTATCGACTTTTCGACTCGGGAGTCGTGATAATGGCCTCTTTATCGTCACGTTTATCGCCTATTACTCGCCGTCGACTGGCCGCTTTTAAAGCCAATCGCCGTGCACGGGTGTCACTCTGGTTATTTACCACGCTGTTTATCCTCAGCCTGTTTGCCGAGCTCATTGCTAACGACAAACCGATCATCATGCAGTACGACGGCCAGTGGTACTTTCCCATGCTGGTGGACTACCCAGAAACCGAGTTTGACGGCTTTCTACCGACCCGAACGGACTATCTGGATCCCTTTGTTCAGCAACAAATTGATGATCACGGCTGGGCGCTGTGGCCCATCATTCCATTTTCATACCAGACCCTGGACATGAATATGACCCGCCCTTCTCCGGCACCGCCGGATAGCCGCCACTGGCTGGGCACCGATGACCAGGGCCGGGATGTGACCGCAAGGGTGATTTATGGTTTTCGACTCTCGGTAGCCTTCGCGCTGGTACTTACCGCAGGATCGTTAGTTGTCGGTGTCGTGGTTGGGGGTGTACAGGGCTACTTTGGCGGCAAAGTTGATTTGATCGGTCAGCGATTCACCGAAATTTGGTCCGGCTTGCCGGTGCTCTTCCTGCTGATTATTTTAGCCAGCTTTGTTCAGCCGGGGTTTTGGTGGCTGCTGGGGATTATGCTGCTCTTCTCGTGGTTGGGTCTGGTGGATATCGTACGCGCCGAGTTCCTGCGGGCGCGTAATTTGGAGTATGTACGCGCAGCCAAAGCCATGGGCTTGCCATCACGCTTGATCATGTGGCGCCACGTGCTACCCAATGCCATGGTCGCCACGCTAACGTTTATTCCATTTCTGTTTACCGGCGCTATTGGCACCTTGACCGCTCTGGATTTTCTCGGCTTCGGCCTGCCTCCAGGCGCTCCCTCGCTAGGTGAACTGGCGGCCCAGGGCAAAAACAATCTGCACGCCCCTTGGCTGGGCATCACGGCATTTATGACCCTGGCGATCATGCTTTCGCTGTTGGTATTTATCGGCGAAGGCTTGCGCGATGCCTTTGATCCCCGCCACGTACAACAGCGCCAAGCAGGCCCTGCCCAGGAGACTCAGCATGTCTAACCCCCTGCTGCGCATTGAACACCTTGATGTCGCTTTCGATAACACCCCGGTGGTGCACTCCCTCTCGCTAACCCTCAACGCGGGTGAAACCCTGGCGATTGTCGGTGAGTCCGGCTCGGGTAAATCGGTATCGGCGCTGGGCATGGTGAATCTGCTGCCCAGTAATGCCACCGTTCAAGGCGAACGCTGGCTGGGCGATACCAATCTGGCCACGTTAACGGAAACTGATTGGAACACCGTGCGCGGTAATCGCGTCGGTTTTATCTTCCAGGAGCCGATGACCTCGCTCAATCCCCTGCATCGGGTGGGTAAGCAGATCGGCGAAGCATTGCGGTTGCATCAAGGGCTGCGCGGCCAAGCGGCCCGTGAGCGCAGCAAAGAACTGCTGGAACAAGTGAAACTGCCGCGCCCAGAAGAGCTGTTAGATGCCTGGCCCCACCAACTCTCGGGTGGGCAGCGCCAGCGGGTGATGATTGCCATGGCGATTGCCAACAATCCCTCACTGCTGATTGCCGATGAGCCCACCACCGCCCTGGACGTGACGGTGCAGCAGGAGATACTTGCCCTGCTGCGTGAACTGCGCGACCACCACGCCATGGGCATGCTGTTTATCAGTCATGACTTGAACCTGGTGCGCCGTCACGCGGATCGCATCTGCGTCATGCATCAGGGGCGGATACAGGAAATCGGACCGGTTGAGCAGGTCTTTCAACACCCGCAAAGTGATTACACCAAAGCGCTGCTCGCCGCCGAGCCAGAAGGTAGACCCCAGGCCATTAAGCAAGCGCCACCGCTGTTAACGGCTCGTCAGTTGAGCGTAAGCTTTAAGCGCACCAAAACCGGCTTGTTCAAGCGCCAGCCGCCTGCGTTTGTGGCAGTTCAGCCCACCGATTTTCAGATCACGCCGGGCGAGACCCTGGGCATTGTAGGGGAGTCAGGGTCGGGCAAAACCACGCTGGCGTCGGCCGTCATGCGGCTGGTCACTAGCCAAGGCGATGTTACCCTTGGCAACGACAAACTAAGCTCCCTGTCCGGTGATGATTTGCGACGCCAGCGCCACCGTTTTCAGATGGTGTTTCAGGATCCCTATGGCGCCCTTTCGCCGCGCATGCCGGTCTTCGATATTGTCAGTGAGGGGCTGCGCTTTCATTACCCCCACCTGACTGACAAAGAAGTCACCCAGCGGGTTAACCAAACCCTTCAAGAAGTGGGTTTGCCCGAGAGTTGTGCTGCGCGCTACCCCCATGAGTTTTCCGGTGGTCAACGCCAGCGCATTGCCGTGGCCCGAGCGATCATCCTGGAGCCAGAACTGCTGGTGCTTGATGAACCCACTTCTGCATTAGACCGCACGGTACAGAAGCAGCTTGTTACCCTGCTGCGCGACCTTCAGGCCCGCAGGCAGTTGAGTTATCTGTTCATTAGTCACGATCTCGCCGTTATTCGCGCCATGGCCCATCGCATTATGGTGCTCAAAGATGGCGAAGTGGTCGAACAAGGCCCCTGTCTGGACGTGCTTTCTGCGCCACAGCATGCCTACACTCGAGCACTGATTGCGGCTGCTCACTTAGCCCCTTAAAATTCAGCTCCTTAGTACTTATCACATTAGTACTTATCACATTAGTACTTATCACCTTAGTAGTTAGCAACGGCTAACCGCTATTGGCAAGAGGTCGTTCTAGCTTGCGACCTCACTTTCTGATTGGCAAAAAAATCTGGGAATTACTGAAGCTGAATTTACAAGATAACGGTATAAATATTCAATTAAAATAAAGCCGCTCACCCTTCCAGGCAGCGGCTAAAGAATACTTACTAAGTATTCAGAACAGCGCAATTTCGTCGTCAGTCAACTCACGCCACTCGCCGGGCGCAAGGTTAGCATCCAAGGCTAAATCACCGATGGAGCTGCGGTGCAGAGAGTTCACATGATTCCCTAAGGCGGCAAACATACGCTTTACCTGGTGATAGCGCCCTTCGGTAATCGTCAGCTCCGCCTGGGTGGGCGATAGCAGCCGCAGCGTCGCGGGCTGAGTCAGCGTCTCTTCGCCATCTAGCATCAGGCCATCCGCCACCTGGCCAATCGCCCACTCTGCCGCCGCACCCTCCATGGGTTCAGCAAGCTCTGCGATATAGACCTTGGCGCAGCGATGGCGCGGCGAGGTCACACGGTGCGACCACTGGCCGTCATCGGTTAACAACAGCAGGCCCGTCGTGTCCACATCCAAGCGCCCCACCGGCTGTAAGCGTTCGGCTTTGGGCAGATCAATCAGGTCGATTGCGCGCTGGTAAAGGCCGCGGCGGGCATTACATTCAACGTCCACCGGCTTGTGCAGCATAATATAGCGTACGCCTACCAGCGCCAGCCGCTCGCCATTAAGAACAACCACATCGTTATCGGTATCGATTTGAGTAGCCGATTGCTTGATCGGCTCACCATTGAGGGTGACTTCGCCGTTCTTAAGTGCTCGCTTGGCGAGGCTACGGGTTAACGGTGAGGTTTCACTTAAAAAGCGATCAAGGCGCATCATTAACCCACTCCTGGCAGCAGCTTAAAATGGTCGGCATCTTGCCAAGCAGGAAATTTTTCACGAAAAGCATCAAGGGTAGTTTTATCCAGCGTGCCCGTCTCTATAAACGGGGTATGGGCAGGTTTATCAATTAGCGGTTCGCCTTTGAAGTCGACCAACAGGGAGTCGCCGCTGTAGGCAAGCCCTTTGGCATCTTCTCCAACGCGATTAACGCCAATTACATAGCTTAGGTTCTCTACCGCGCGGGCCTGGAGCAGCGTACGCCATGGATGACGACGCGGTGCTGGCCAGTTGGCGATACACAGCAGCGCATCATACTCGAAATGCTCACCTTCTGCTGGCTGCTGGCGCATCCACACCGGAAAACGCAGGTCGTAGCAAACGCTCAGCAGCAGCTTAAAGCCATTAAGCTCTACCACTTTACGCTCACTGCCCATACCGTAGCGCTCATGCTCCCCGGCCATACGGAATAGGTGGCGCTTGTCGTAGTGGGTTAACTCCCCCTCCGGCGTTGCCCAGATCAAGCGATTATAAAACTCACCGTTCTCTTCAATCGCCACGCTGCCAGTCATAACACAGTTACGCGCCTTCGCCTGGGCCTGTAGCCAGGCAACGCTTTGGCTCTCTGCCATCGGCTGGGCCATTTCGCGGGAGTTCATGGTAAAGCCAGTGGCAAACATTTCCGGCAATACAATAAGATCCGTATCGCGGCTATCCAACTCGCCCAGCAACTTCTCAAGATGGGTGTGGTTGGCCTGGGGGTCTTCCCAGCGCAGATCGCACTGCACTAGCGTGTTCCTAAGTTGACTCACTTAACACCTCCAATTCGTCAGTCTCAAGGCAACGTTTATGCTAGATTAGCATCTTTAAATAATGAGGCTGCTATGCTTCCTACTCCAACACGCGATCCAGCTGCCGTCAAAGGCGTCATGTTTGGGCTAACCGCCTACACCATGTGGGGCTGCTTTCCGCTATTTTTTGCCCTGTTTGACGGCGTTCCCGCCTTTGAAATTTTGATTCATCGGATCATTTGGGCGTGTCTGTTTTTGGTCGGTTTGATTACCCTATTACGCCGCTGGCCGCCCGTTGTCACTGCATTAGGCGAACCCAAGCGGCTTGGCCGGGTGTTAGCCTGCGCGCTATTGATTGGGTTTAACTGGGGTATCTATATTTATGCGGTGGAGTCAAAGCAGGTATTGCAAGCGAGCCTGGGCTACTTCTTAACGCCTTTAGTGAACGTCGCGCTCGGCATGCTGGTACTGCGGGAAGTGATGGCCAAGCTGCAGCTGGTCGCCTTGGGCTTGGCCAGCGTCGCCATTGCAGTGCAGTTCGTGATGCTTGGCGAGCTGCCCTGGATTAGTTTACTACTGGCGTTAAGCTTCGGCAGTTATGGCCTGTTTCGTAAGCAGGTACCGCTGGACGGCTTATCAGGACTGTTTGTAGAAACCCTGCTGCTATTCCCCCTCGCCCTGATCGCCTTGACCTGGTTAAGCTGGAACGGCAGTTCGCACTTTTTGCAAAATACAGCTACCACTAATCTGCTAATCGCCAGCGGTGTCTTGACCGCATTGCCGCTTATGGCTTTTGCTGGCGCGGCTCGTCGGCTACGCTTAGCGACCATTGGCTTTCTTATGTACATCAATCCCAGTATCCAATTTCTCATCGCGCTAACGGTTTTCGGCGAGCCCCTGGGCGTTATCCAGTTGGCAACGTTCGTGCTTATTTGGATCGGGCTCGCGCTTTATTCCTGGTCGGCGTGGCAGTCACGCCCGCGCTACGCTGCGGCTAGTTAGCGCCAGCGGCGATGATGCACTAGCATCGGCAGCAGCTTCAAGCATAGGCGTCGATGCAGTGTCCCGTTCAGGCTGGTAGCCAACCCGGAAGCCGCCCCAGTGCTTACCCTGCACATACACCGGCACTGAGAGGTCGTGCATGATTTCGCCGGTATCGCGCTTGTAGGTTTGTAGCAGCAGCGGCTTTTCATGAGCGCCACAGCGGCTGCCGGTTGGGTCATCGAAAATGCGCTTGTTGCGGCAGAATTTTAAATCGTGGGCGTAGTCACCGGTTGGCGCAAGGCTGACCGCTTTGTTATGGGTCGGCACATAGCCTTTACGGTCACAGGCAATGGCATAGCTTAAGCCTAACCGAGTGAGCAAAGGCTCCTGCAGATCAGGCAGATACCTATCGGTGAAACTATCAAAGCCGGTTTTATATTGCGGCGGCTGCGTACCCGGAATCTGTTCATAGTGGGGCTGGAACAGCTGGGTGCCTGAAAGCTCCCCACTGGCAATCGCCTTCTCCAGCAGCTTACCCAACTTATCGGCGGTTAATCGTGCGGCGTGAAACACCTGTTGGTGGCGGCCCTCTAAATGCTGCTGGGCCAGTTCACCATCGACCCCTTCCGCAGCCTCCATCAATGCGCGGGCCTGTTCAGCCAAATCGTGCATATTTCGGTTGCCTTCATCCACATCATCTTCCAGCTGGCTCAGGCTGTCCGCCACGGTTTGACTATGTTGACGGGTGTTTTCCATGGCATCGGCAACACGGGTGATTTCGCTCTGCACCTGGTCGAATTCCTGCGTCATCGTACCCAGACTGGTGCCGACCACTTGCAGCCCCTTGGAGCGTTCGCTGATACGGGCCATCAAGTCACCAATGGTGTCGACTACCGACTGGCCGCTCTGATGCATATCCTTAACCAGCTCATCGACACTTTGCGTCGCGGTAGAGGTCTTGAGCGCCAGGTTGCGCACTTCGCCAGCAACGACGGCAAACCCTCGACCGTGTTCGCCCGCTCGGGCCGCTTCAATTGACGCATTGAGCGACAGCAGATGGGTCTGTTCGGCGATACCCTCAATCATGGAGGTAACGTTGCGAACGCGCTCTATTTTATCGTTCAGCGCGGTCAGCATTTCCAGCGCTTGGTTGGAGCGGTCGGCGACGTCGCTCATGTCCTGGATAATATCGTCCAGCTCGGCATGGTTGTGATGACTGGCTTCCCGGGCGCTCTCTGCCAGCGCCGCCACTTGGCTGGCGCTGGCACTCACCTGCATAATGGCTGCATTAATGGCCGTCATACTCGATGAAGCTTCACGGGCCATGGTCTCTTGTTTGGTTAGACGCTGATCCATCAGGTCGGCGTAGTGCGACACTTCAGCCGAGGCAATCGCGGTACTACTAGCGCGGTTCATTAATCGGTAGGCCATGGCACGCAGCGACCGGTAATCACGCAGCGGTTTAAAGCCAAACCGACTCTGCTCCAGGTGACGTTGGTCGGCTCGGTAAACGCCTTCCAGCGCACTGAGCAGCATAGCACCACCGCCCATCGCGGCGAACAGGAGCGCCAGGTAACGCCAGTGGCCGCCCTGAGCGGCAAGCCCTATGGAAAGCGCCACGAACAGCACCGGAACTAACAATCGCAGTAAGCGCATGAGCAGTACTCTTTTTATTAACGTTATCAAGTATCGAAAATACCACTTCTGAGGAATTAACTCCCCTTCGCGGCTAAGCTTAGCGTGTAACGCTTATGAAAGAAGTAGCACTTTGGGGGAAGGAAGCGCTTGGTCATCATTGGGTTACCGCAGTGAAAATGAATATAAGCACTGCAATGAAATGGAATATCCCTTACTCTTTTGGTTCTGCCACTTCTACAACACCTGGAACCCATGCTAAAGCGCTACTTGCCAATCCTGACATGGCTCCCCCACTACCATAAACGCCTATTGGGGGCCGATCTTTTGGCGGGCTTGATCGTCACCGTGATGGTCATTCCCCAATCGCTGGCCTATGCGCTGCTGGCCGGGTTACCCGCGGTGGTGGGCCTCTACGCCAGTATACTGCCTCAACTGTTCTATACCCTGTTTGGTACCAGCAAAACCCTCGCGGTCGGGCCGGTGGCAATTATCGCGCTGATGACCGGTGCCGCGCTCTCCTCAGTAGCAGCCACGGGCACGGAGACCTATTTACAGGCAGCGCTAATCCTGTCACTACTTTCCGGTGGCATGCTGGTCGTGATGGGGCTGCTGAAAATGGGCTTTTTCAGCAATTTTCTAAGCCACCCGGTTATCTCCGGCTTCTTAACGGCGTCGGGCATTTTGATCGCGGCCAGCCAACTGGGCAGCTTACTGGGGGTAGAGAGTAGTGGCTTTACCCTGGTGGAACGTCTTATCACCCTGGTGCCCAATTTAGCCACCTTTAACTTACCCACTTTGCTGATCGGCAGTGGAACCCTGCTGTTTTTGATAGCTATGCGACGCAAAGGTAAAGCCACCCTGCACAAGATGGGCCTGCCAAACACCCTGGCGGACTTGATCGCCAAAGCGGGGCCGGTCTTTGCAGTCGTAATCACCACCCTGGTGACCTGGCACTGGCAGTTGGCCGATAGAGGCGTTGACGTAGTGGGATCCATTCCCGGTGGTTTACCCGCGTTGAGCTTTCCCTGGGCAGACTACTCGCTATGGCGGGCACTGCTAATCCCAGCGCTGCTGATTAGCCTGGTCGGCTTTGTGGAGTCGGTCTCCATGGGCCAGATGTTGGCCGCTAAACGGCGCCAGCGCATATCCCCCAATCAGGAGTTAGTAGGCCTGGGCGCCAGCAATTTAGCCGCCGGACTTTCCAGCGGCATGCCGGTAACCGGGGGGTTGTCCCGCACCGTTATTAACTACGATGCAGGGGCGCAAACACCTGCCGCCGGTGCCTTTGCGGCACTAGGTATTGCGCTGGTCACCCTGTCATTTACCGGTTGGCTCTACTATCTGCCCATCGCGACCCTGGCCGCGACGATTACCGTTTCGATTTTGACGCTGGTGGACATCCCCATGCTGCGCCAAACCTGGCGCTACTCCCGCAGCGACTTTGCCGCCATGGCGGTGACGATTCTGCTAACGCTGTGCGAAGGCGTTGAAGCTGGCATTATCAGCGGTGTGACACTCTCTATTGCGCTTTTTTTGTACCGCACCAGCCGCCCGCACAGCGCCCTGGTGGGTCGCGTGCCCGGCACCGAACACTTTAGAAACACCACCCGCCACGATGTCGAAACGGTCAATACCGTTGCCCTGCTGCGCATCGATGAGAGCCTCTATTTTGCCAATGCCCGCTATTTGGAAGACACCGTTTATAACCTAGTGGCGAGTCACCCCGAACTTGAGCACGTGGTGCTGATCTGTTCAGCGGTTAACCTGATCGATGCCTCAGCCCTAGAGAGTCTGGATGCGATCAACGCCCGTTTAAAAGACTCCGATGTAAAACTGCATTTATCCGAGGTCAAAGGCCCAGTAATGGATCAGCTAAAGAAGAGTGACTTTCTGGACGCACTGACCGGACGGGTATTTCTAAGCACCTACGCCGCTTGGCGTGAGTTTTCTTAACTGTATTGCTCTCGCTACCGCTCTGAAAAACCAGGCTTTTGCCTGGTTTTTTTATGCCTGTTGTTTACTAACGGACACCACTGATGACAACGGCATTGACAGCCACCCAGCGGCTTCTCTACTATCACTCGACCATTTAGCAAAATACAATACCGCATAGCAAAACACATTCGATCAAATAACCAGTAACTGAACGTCACCATCAACGTCACTACAACCACAATAAAGGAGCATCCCAATGCGCCCCTTCGCTCAACGCCTACTTATTGCCGCCTTACCTCTATCGCTACTCGGCGCAGCAGTCAGCCACGCCAGTGAAATTGAACTGCCCGGCACCATGGCCTGGACGGCTTATGGCACCAACTCAAGCGGCTATGCCCAAGCCGTCGCCATCGGCAATATGCTGCAGAACAAATACGATTCGTCTGTACGTATTCTGCCGGGTGATAACGATGTATCACGCATGACGCCGCTCAAGCAGGGCCGCGTTGACCTTTGCGCCTGCGGGATCGCCAGCTACTACGGCGCGGAAGGTGTAATGATGTTTGCCGACCGTGACTGGGGCCCTCAGCCACTTCGCGTGATTACCACTTCTACCGCCTCTTTTGGCCTCTCCCTTGCGGTTGCGGGCGACCTGGACGTTGAAACACCCGCTGACCTGGCGGGCAAACGCATCGCCTATATCCGCGGCGACGATGCACTCAATAAAGGCACAGAGGCGTACCTCGCCTTCGGCGGTTTAACCTGGGATGACGTAGAGCGGGTTGATTACCCCGGCTATGGCCGCTCGTTCGACGGCATTATCGCTGGCGATGTGGACGCCTCCTTTACCACAACGGTGACTCCGCCCGCCCAGCAGTTGGCCAGTAGCCCCCGCGGCATTAGCTGGCCGGTGTTAGACCCCAACGACGAAGCCGGCTGGGAGCGTATGGCGGCGGTGGCGCCTTATTTCCGCCCTCACGAAGTCACTTCTGGGGCAGGCGGCATCAGCGCCGAAAATCCGGTGCTTAGCGCTAGCTACCCTTACCCCATCGTAGTGGCCAACCAAGACCTGGACGACAATGTGGCTTATGGCCTGATCAAGGCCATGCAGGAAAATTTCGACGACTATAAAGATAACGCCCCAGGGGCGCTTGGCTACGCCTTGGAACAGCAAGACCTTCAGTGGGTAGTGCCGTTCCACGATGCGGTCGTGGAGTACTACAAAGAGATCGACGTATGGACCGATGAAATGCAGGCTCATCAGGACAAGCTCGTTGAGCGTCAGAACGTGCTGCTAACCGCCTGGGAAAGCTTTATGCAGGACGCACCCAGTGAGGACGAGGCATTTACTACCGGCTGGATGGAAGCCCGTGCCACCGCGCTGAGCGATGCCGGTTTCGAACCGATCTTCGAGTGATACACCACGGGGCGGCACTTGCCGCCCCCTGCTGATTGACGGAAGCCCCCCATGACCACAGATACCTCGCCTGCCAATAATCAGCAGGTTAAAGAAAAGATCAGCCAATTTCGTCAGCTTCCTCCTGCGCTGCGCTGGATTCCCGCCACGGTCACCGTCATTTTGATGGCGATGACCCTGGATTATCTGTTTAACGTTGGCTTACTGACTTTCGTTACGGGTCTGGAGACGCAGTTCTACTACGCCGTTGTGGCGCTGCTGCTACCGCTGGTGTTTTTGCTTTGGCCCATGCGCAGTCGCCAACAAGAGCAGCCCATTCCCTGGTATGACTACACGCTGAGCGCCATCACACTTATCGTTGGCGGCTATTTTGTTTACAACGCAGTGCCCATTTTGGAGCGCGGCTGGGCCTTTTCTGCACCCGAAATCGCCATTTATGCAAGCTACGCCTACTGGCTGCTGATTATAGAAGCAGCACGCCGGGCGGGTGGTTTACCCATTGCGATTATTGCCGGGGTATTCTCGCTCTATCCGCTGGTGGCCGATATCGTCCCCGGCCCTATCCAGGCGTTTCCTTCAACTCTTGAACAAACCGCCATGTACCACACCATGAGTACCGAAAGCATCATGGGGGTGCCGCTGCAGGCATTCGCGGGCCTGGTGATTGGCTTTTTGGTGTTTGGTGTCGTGCTGCAGAAAAGCGGCGGCGGTAAGTTTTTTATTAATTTGGCCTTTGCGCTGCTGGGCCATGTACGGGGCGGCCCTGCTAAGGTGTCGATTTTCTCCAGTGGCCTGATGGGCTCCATGAGCGGCAGCGTGATCAGTAACGTACTCACCACCGGCGTGCTGTCGATTCCCGCCATGCGTCGTATCGGCATGAGCCGCTCCTTTGCCGGCGGTGTAGAAGCCTGCGCCTCAACCGGCGGTGTATTGATGCCCCCTGTTATGGGTGCTACTGCTTTTGTCATGGCGATGTTTCTGGACATCCCCTACTCCGCTGTGGCGCTGGCCGCCGTCATTCCTTCGATTCTGTATTTCCTGGGTCTGTTTATTCAGATTGATGCCTACGCTGCGCGCCACGATATTAAAGGCCTACCCGCCGTTGAGCTGCCTTCGCTTTGGCAAACCCTAAAAGAGGGTTGGTACTTTATTTTTGTCTTCGCGTTATTAGTCTGGATGCTGCTGATTATGCAGCGCGAGGCCGTAGCGCCTTTTTACGCCACCGCGCTGCTGTTAGTGCTGAATCAGCTTTCCAAGCATAACCGCTGGGGCTGGAAAGACGTGGCCGATACGCTGTCGTCTGCCGCCAAGCTATTTGCCGAGCTGATCGCTATTTTGGCCGGCGTGGGCATGCTGGTCGGTGCGCTTTCGATGACCGGTCTTTCTGGCACCATCGCTAACGACTTTATCAATATTGCCGGCGGCAGCGTGCCGCTACTGCTGATTATGGGCGCCGTGACCAGTTTCGTGCTCGGCATTGGCATGACCGTGACTGCCGCCTATATTTTCCTCGCCGTTGCGCTAGCCCCCGCGCTGATTCAAGGCGGAGGGCTGGATCCCATGGCGGTGCATATGTTCATCCTTTACTGGGGCATGCTGAGTTTCATTACTCCGCCGGTGGCCCTGGGTGCCTTTGCCGCCGCCACCGTGGCCGGTGCCCGGCCCATGGAAACGGGTCTGCAGGCCATGCGCCTGGGTAGCGTGATCTACTTTATCCCCTTCCTATTTGTGCTTAATCCGGCGTTGATTATGCAGGGCGCACCACTGGTGATCGTGGCCGTGTTTATCCAGGCAGTGCTCGGCATCATTCTGTTTGCCTCCGCCATGCAAGGCTACTTGATGGGCGTTGGGCGACTGGGCTATGGCGCGCTGCAGGAGATCATTATTCGCGCCCTGGTACTGGTCGCGGGACTATTACTGGCACTGCCTGGCGGTGGAATGATCCCCCTTAGCCAGTGGGAACTGATCGGCCTTGCGCTTGCTGCACTAGTGCCCGGCGTGTTGATGGCACGCTTAAGCCAGCGCCACCATCGGCGTACGCAAAGCGCCTCTGCTGCGTAATAGATAGAACGCCAGGGTTATTTTTTAATTCATTATCATGCGAAATACGAGAGCCTAACTATGTCCGTTCACTACCAGCGCCACGGTGATATAGGCGTTATCCAAATTGCTAATCCGCCGGTTAATGCCCTGGGTCAGGCCGTGCGCAGCGGCTTAGTCAACGCGCTCAAAGAGGGTATTGCCGACACAGATGCGAAAGCGCTGGTCGTGCTGGCCGATGGCCGCACGTTTATTGCCGGGGCGGATATCCGTGAGTTTGGCAAGCCGCCCCAAGCTCCCCTCCTGCCCGATGTGATTACCCACCTGGAAGCCTGCCCAAAACCGCTGATCGCTGCCCTGCACGGCACGGCCCTGGGCGGCGGTTTGGAAGTAGCACTCGGTTGCCACTACCGAATCGCGCTGGCAGGAACCCGCGTAGGGCTACCAGAGGTAAAGCTTGGCCTACTGCCTGGCGCCGGTGGCACACAACGTTTGCCACGCTTAGTTGGCGTTGAGCGGGCGTTAGAGATGATTACCAGCGGTCGCTTTGTGGAGGCTGATGAAGCGCTTGAGGCGGGCATCATCGACGCCATTAGCGACGCCAAAACGCCTCTTGAAGCGGGTTTAGCCGCCGCCCAGGAAGTGCTGGCAGGCACTCAAACACCCCGCATCACCGGCCAGCTTCCTGCCCCGGCGGCGGATTCCCAGGCCATCACTAAAACGTTGGAACATCTTAACCAGCAATCTCCCGAGTTGTTTTCGCCGTTTCGCATTGTCGAAGCGATTCAGGCCTGCGGGGATGCCGAGTCACTTGAGGCCGGATTGCGCCGCGAGCGGGAGCTGTTTCTAGACTGTATGGACTCCCCCCAGCGCGCCGGGCTTATTCATCTCTTTTTTGCCGCACGTAGCCCGCACCTGGTGCCCGACGTTGAGAAAGCCAGTGCTTTTAAACACGTTGCACTGATTGGTGAGCATCCGCTCTTTGTACGCCTTCAAAAAGCCGCGCAAAAGGCGGGTATTAGCTTAACCAGCGCTCCCGACGAGGCCACCGAACTTTGCCTCCTGGCGCCCAATGCCACCAGAAATTCGGGCAAGGCGTGCCCGGTTATCGCACTGGAAGAGATTGGCGCCGGCAGCGACAGCGCCTGTTCCAAAGATAGTGCGCTAAGCCTGATCATTGCTGAAAACGGCCATATCGCTGAGATAATCAACGTAAGCGCAGAACCACTAATTCAGCAGCGAGCCGCACTGACGCTTAAAGCGTTGCGTCTAAACATCGTGGTCAGCCACCAAAAAAGCATGCTTCGTGCGATGCATGCTGCCATTCAGCA
Organism: Halomonas sp. NYA30; assembly: GCF_976980765.1. Lineage (NCBI taxonomy): Bacteria > Pseudomonadati > Pseudomonadota > Gammaproteobacteria > Oceanospirillales > Halomonadaceae > Halomonas > Halomonas sp. NYA30. Next base: position 2,507,517 of record NZ_OZ334477.1, read on the forward strand.
AGCCCCGACCAGTGAAGGTCAGTCAGCGCTTGAACAGCTGAGTGTCAATATGGCGAAACAGGGCTTCTGCTACCGGGAAAGTGACCTCGATTTGCTCGCGGTGGAAGCGTTTGGCTATCCACGTCACCTAGGAGGGCCACACCGCCAGGCCACGCTCTCAACTGCAGCTCAGGATGTATAGCCCATGAACCTCACCTTTAGCCCCGAAGAGCAGGCATTTCGCGAACAGGTTCGCCGCTTTCTAGCCGATGCACTGCCCAGCGATATTAGCCAGCGCGTACGCCAAGGACGCCACCTGCGTGCAGATGATCACCTGCGCTGGCAGAACATCCTCAGCGAACAGGGCTGGCTAGCCTCTAACTGGCCAAAAGAGTTTGGTGGCCCAGGCTGGGGGCCGGTACAGCGGCATATTTTCGACGAAGAGTGCGCCGCAGCCCATGCGCCTACGGTCGTTCCCTTCGGCGTTAATATGGTGGCCCCCGTCATCATGAAATTCGGCAGTGTCGAGCAGCAACAGCACTACCTGCCTCGCATTTTGAGCAATCAGGATTGGTGGTGCCAAGGCTACTCAGAGCCCGGCGCTGGGTCTGATTTAGCGGGTCTAAATACCCGCGCCGTTCGCGATGGCGACCACTATATCGTCAATGGTCAGAAAACCTGGACCACCCTGGGCCAGCACGCCAACATGCTGTTCTGTCTGGTACGCACCGACCCAGACGCCAAGAAGCAGGCGGGCATCAGCTTTCTGCTGATTGATATGCAGACACCGGGTATCACCGTACGGCCAATTATTACCCTGGATGGTGCCCACGAAGTTAACGAAATCTTTTTAGATAACGTGCGCGTCCCCGTAGAGAACCGGGTCGGTGAAGAGGGCCAGGGCTGGACATGCGCTAAGTTTCTACTCACCCATGAACGTACCGGGATTGCGGGGCTTGGTCACGCCAAGCAGGCGCTGCGCCACTTGAAGTCCCTGGCGAGCCGGATTCAACATCGCGACAAACCGCTGCTGGAGCTACCCAGCTTCCGTCAGCGGGTGGTAAAAGCGGAACTCGAACTAATGGCGCTGGAAGTCACTAACCTGCGCGTGATTGCCGCTGCCCGAGATGGCGGTGTACCCGGCGCAGAGAGCTCGCTGCTAAAAGTACGCGGCTCGGAGCTTCGCCAGGAGCTAAGCGAGCTTACCCGGCGCGCCCTGGGCCCTGCTGCGCTGCCGTTCTTCCCCGACTTCCTGCATGGCGACGACAGCCTGAATGAAGAACGCGCCCAAAACGCTTCCGCCAGCGCTCAGTACTTCAATCGTCGCAAGCTATCGATTTATGGCGGCACCAATGAAATACAAAAAAGTATCGTCGCCAAAACCATTCTAAATATGTGAGGTCACCATGGATTTTGCTTTAACCGACGAGCAGCGCATGCTCGAAGAGACGCTCACCCGTTTGGTGGCCGACCAGGTTTCCGCCGAGCAGCGCCGCGCTATGCTGGCCGCTGCTCCAAACCGCGCTTCTGCACTATGGCGCACCTTTGCCGAGCTGGGTTTGCTGCATATGCCCTTCAGCGAAGACGTGGGCGGGCTAGGGGGCGATGGCACCGACCTGATGATTATTATGCAGGCATTGGGACGAGGCTTAGTGCCCGAGCCCTATCTGGCTGGCCTAGTGCTGCCCGGCCAACTGCTGGCCGTTACCGCCAACAGCGAACAGCAAACCCGATGGCTAGAACCACTACTTGAAGGTGAGCATCAATTAGCGCTTGCCTGGCAGGAGATTGGCGCCCGTTACGACGCCTTTACGGTAGCTACCCAGGCTACCCAGCAAGACGGCCAATGGCAGCTAACCGGTAGGAAAGATGTAGTACTCAACCTTGAAGCCGCTGCGGCTACGTTGGTCAGCGCTAAATTAGATAACGGCAGGCTAGGGCTGTTCATTGTGCCTGCTAATGCACCGGGCACAGCTACCCACCTCTACCGCACTATCGACGATCAGCCCGCCGGCGATCTGACCCTGGACAGCGTCACGCTGCCATTAACCAGCTGCCTGAGTGAAGATGTTAGCGATGTACTCGCGGAGGTGCTGGCCGTTGGCCGGGCAGCGCTCTGCGCCCAAGCCATCGGCGCAATGGAGGAGGCCTGCGACCAAACGCTCGCTTATTTAAAAGAGCGCAAGCAGTTTGGCGTACCGCTTTCGACCTTTCAGGCCTTGCAGCACCGTATGGTGGATATGCACCTGCACCTGGAGCAGTCCCGCTCCATGGCGATTTTAGCCGCCACTAGTATCGCGCTACCTGCCAGTGAACGGGATTACAAAATTGCCGCGGCCAAAGCCTACTGTGGCGAGTCGGCTCGCTTTATTGCCGAGCAGGCGATCCAGCTGCATGGGGCGATGGGTATGACCGAAGAGTGCTATGTCGCGAACTACGCCAAGCATCTGGTAATGTTCGATCACTACCTGGGCGACAGCGACTATCATCTCGAAACGGTCAGCGAGCTGTTAAAGGTTGCCTGAGAACGTTGCCAGAAAAGCTAATTAGGGAGCGATACATGCCAGATTACGTCGGCGAGTTAGTGACTGTCAGCGCTATTGAAAACGGCATCGTAGAAGTGGCCATTGCACGCCCCGAAGTACGCAATGCGCTGAATGAAGCCACCGCCCTAGCACTCAATGAGGCGCTGGCGGTGGTGGCAGACAATGAGCAAGTTCGCTGTGTGATTCTGCGCGGTGAAGGTAGTGCGTTTTGCGCCGGCGCTGACCTGGCAGAGTTTGAGGAGACAACGTCTCAGCCTGCGAGCGAACGGCTGGAAACGCTCTTTCTGCCTGCCCTGCGTAGCCTAATGGCAATGAATAAGCCGGTGATTGCAGCGATTAGCGGTGCGGCTGCGGGCATCGGTGTTTCCTATGTGCTCTCCAGCGATATGGTGGTGATGGGCCACTCCGCCTACCTGAAGCTTGCCTTTATCAATATTGGGCTCATCCCTGACGGCGGTGCCTGCTGGCATCTGGTGCGCCAGCTTGGCCATGCTCAGGCGTTTGAAATGGCCGCCTTGGCAACCCCCATTTCGGGTGAGCGCTGCGTCGAACTCGGCTTGGCTAACCGCGTAGTCGAAGATAACCAAGTGCTAGTCGAAGCTTGGTCGTTGGCGCAAGCACTGGTGAGTCAATCGCCCCTGGCGTTAAGCGCTACCAAACGCGCCTTACGGGAAGCTGCCCAGCGCCCGCTAAATGACACGATGCAATTAGAGGGCGAGCTTCAAGATCAGTGCAAGGCGTCGGAAGATTTTCACACGCGGGTGGCAGCGTTTCGTCAAAGCCGCCGTAAATGATCCAACGTTTTCTGGTAATCCTGGCGCAGCGTGGCCACTTCTTCGTCCACGCTGTGCATAGAGGCAATAGCGCCTACGCCCTGCCCCGCGCCCCAGATATCCCGCCACGCTTTTGCCTTACTGCTACCCCCTGAGCCATAGCGCATAGAGGTTTTATCACCTTCAGGCAGCGCATCAGGATCTAATCCCGCCTGCTCGATACTTTGCCGTAGGTAGTTACCGTGCACACCGGTAAACAGGTTGGTATAGACAATGTCGCCTGCCGCTGCGTCCAGCACCATCTGTTTATAGTCCGCTTGGGCGTTTGCCTCTTGGGTAGCGATAAAGCGCGTGCCCATATACACCAAGTCCACACCTAGCGCCTGGGCGGCAACGATCTGTTCGCCTTTGCTAATCGCCCCTGCCAGTACTAACGGGCCGTCGTAAAAGCGGCGCACTTCGGCCACAAACGCAAAGGGATTTAACCGCCCGGCATGCCCGCCTGCGCCGTGGCAGACCAGTATCAGCCCATCAACCCCCGCATCAATCGCTTTCTTGGCGTGCCGCAACGTGGTCACATCATGAAAAACCAGCCCGCCATAGGCGTGCACCTTTTCCACCACTTGATTAGGCGCGTGCAGACTGGTAATCACCAGCGGCACCTTGAACTCGGCGCATAGCGCGACATCGTGTTCTAGGCGATCATTGGTGGGGTGCACGATTTGGTTGACCGCAAAGGGTGCTGAGGGTTGTTCGGGGTGCTGCGCATCATAGTCGGCCAGGGTTTGAGTGATCTGCTGTAACCACTCACGTAATACGTTGGCAGGTCGGGCGTTGAGCGCGGGGAAAGCACCCAGAATGCCCGCTTGGCACTGGGCAATCACCAGCTCAGGCCCGGAGACGATAAACATGGGTGAACCGATCACCGGCAGGGTTAATGAAGCGGTTAGGCGCGTTAGCATGGGAAACTCGCTGGTTGTTATTATCGAAGAGTCATACCGGATCGGGCACAACCCGCCGCGGGGGCGCTGTAAATCCCTCCCTGGACGCTAAATTCGCCATCTGACCGCCATGGATGGCGGGAATGCCGGAATTGTAAGGAATGATTTCCGGCCATGGCGAATAACCCCCGCTTTGGGCTGCACCCGACCCTCTTACTGAGCCTCTAAAACTCTCTTACAACTTGCTCTCAAGCTCCGGCAGGATCTCAAACAGATCTCCCACCAGGCCGTAATCCGCCACCTGGAAAATCGGTGCTTCGTCGTCTTTGTTGATCGCGACGATCACCTTGGAATCCTTCATGCCCGCCAGGTGCTGGATGGCACCGGAAATGCCCACGGCGATATACAGATCCGGCGCGACGATCTTGCCGGTTTGGCCGACCTGCATGTCGTTGGGCACAAAGCCTGCGTCTACCGCGGCCCGGGAAGCACCGATGGCAGCCCCCAGCTTGTCGGCAATGCCGTCGAGCAGCTTGAAGTTTTCGCCGTTGCCCATACCGCGGCCGCCGGAGATCACCACCTTGGCGCCGCCCAATTCAGGACGATCCGACTGCGCCAGCTCCTCTTTCACAAAGCTGGACTGGCTGTTGTCGACCACTACGTCGACGGCTTCAATCGTCGCGCTGCCGCTGGTGCCGACCGCATCAAAACCGGTGGAACGCACGGTGATGACCTTGAGCGCATCGTCGCTTTTGACGGTAGCGATGGCGTTACCGGCGTAGATCGGACGCTTAAAGGTATCGGCGCTGTCCACGGCGATAACGTCCGACAGCTGGCTGACGTCTTTTAGCGCCGCTAGGCGCGGCAGTACGTTTTTGCCGGTGGTGGAGGCGCTGGCCAGCACATGGGTATAGCCATCGGCCAGTTCGACCAGCAGCGCGCCCATGGGCTCGGCCAGCTGGTGGGCGTAAACGGCGTTATCGGCGACACGGACTTTGCTCACGCCGTCGAGTTTGGCGGCGGCTTCGGCAGCGGCTTGCACGCCTTCACCGGCCACCAGAACGTCAATATCGCCACCGATGGCTTGGGCGGCCGCCACGACGTGGGCGGTGGCGCCGGCCAGTTGGCCTTCGTGTAGATCCGCAAGTACCAGAATGCTCATGGCATCAACTCCTTTCAAAGCTCTTTTCTTAAAGTACGGTTTTCAAAGCACTTATCTTAAAGAGCTTATCTCAAAGAACTTTGGCTTCGTTTTTCAGCTTGTCGATCAGCTCGTCTACCGAGGCGACTTTGACGCCACCTTTGCGCTCGGCGGGCGACTCGACTTTGAGCAGGCTGACCTTGGAGGCAACCTCAACGCCGTAGTCGGCGGGGGTTTTCACATCCAGCGGCTTTTTCTTGGCCTTCATGATGTCGGGGAGCTTGGCGTAGCGCGGCTCATTCAAACGCAGGTCGGTGGTGACAATCGCCGGTAGCGTCAAGGCGATGGTTTGCAGGCCGCCGTCGATTTCACGGGTGACGTTCAGCTTTCTATCACTTCCGTCGCCGCTAATTTCCACTTCCGAGGCAAAGGTGCCCTGGGGCAGGCCGGTGAGCGCGGCGAGCATTTGGCCGGTCTGGTTGTTGTCGGTGTCGATGGCCTGTTTACCCAACACCACCAACCCCGGCTGCTCTTCTTCAACCACTTTGGCCAGCAGCTTGGCCACGGCCAGGGATTCGGCGCGCTCGTCGGTTTCGATATGGATGGCGCGATCCGCCCCCAGCGCCAGCGCGGTACGTAGCTGCTCTTGGGCGGCTTTGGGCCCTACCGTGACGGCGACGACTTCTGTCGCCACGCCCTTCTCTTTCAGGCGTACCGCCTCTTCCACGGCAATTTCGCAGAAGGGGTTCATGGCCATTTTGACGTTGGTAAGATCAACGTCAGAGTGATCCGCTTTAACGCGGATTTTGACGTTATAGTCGATGACGCGTTTCACCGCGACGAGTACTTTCATAAGGCGTGCTCCTGGCGATTAAGAATATTTAATCTTGTTTCAACCATTCTTTAATTCTGCATAGCAGAATACTATTTTACTTTATGACAAGAACATTAAAAAAACACCGCACAAAGGTCAAGCGCTTCCGCATTCTTACCCCCCTTTAAAAGGGTGCCCATACAAACCACGCTGCCAATAGCGGAATCGAGGAGACCAGAAATCTGCCGTTCCAGCGGTAGCCGATACGCGTGGCGGGTACACCGGTAAATCGGGACAAAATCAGCATTGATGCGGTCATCGGCGACGACATTAGCGCCAGCGCCCAGCCTACCATCAGCGATGCACCTATCAGCGCAGGCGTTAGCCCCTCAATGGCTAACTGCGGTAGCAGCCCCACCAGCAGCGTTACCGTCACGATAGGATTAACGCCTACCTGGGCCAGCCCCACTACCATCAGCATCGCCAGCACGGCATTGAAGGCGCCCCACGGGTTCAACACCGTTAGTAGCGGCGCCAACTGCTGAGTGTCCACCAGCCCAACGCATAAATGCCCCAAATAGCCCGCCGCCCCTAGCACCACGATCTCATTGGCACTAGGCGAAAGCAGCCACGGCAACTGACGATGCACCGCGCTAACCGCGGCAGGCAGCCCGCCGAAGCCAAGCCTGCGCCGCTGCCAGGCAAGCCAAATCAGCGCCCCCGTGGGCGCACCTAACAGCGCGGCAATGGGTAAGCGCAGTGTTAATAGCCAGGCAAGGCTAAACACCAGCGCCACAATTCCCAGCAGCAACACACTGAACTGGGCCAACGGACGTAACGAAGGAGCAGCTACCGGGGCTTTATTGGCAGGGGGATGTGGGCCGGTCAGAAAATCTACCGCCCAGCCGGCCAGAAAAATTAGCACAGCGGCACCCAAAATATACGGCGCAAGCTCCAGCCAAGTGACCTGGGGAAGGCTCGACAGCACTACCGCCACCCCAATGCCCATAGGGGAGATCAACGGCGCCAGGGAAAACCCGCGCAGCAGCGCCAACATCATGCGCCGCTGGCGAGCCTCTCGTACCCAGGCGCGCCCTTGGGCCGCGACTAGGGTGTTACTCTTTTCAATCATGGCGGCAAACAGGTTAAGCACGCCGATATTGAGAATAATGCCAAACAGCGCAGAACCAAGCGATAAAATCGGGTAGCGGCGGCTAGGCGGTTGAAGCAGCATGCTTTGCCCACAGCGGCGCACCAGGCGCGAACGGTAGGCAGGCAAACGTAGCATACTCAACGCCACCACAAAGGTAGCAAAAAACGCAAAACGCCCACTGGCTTCAAACAGCAGTTGGCCTGGGTTCGACGAGTGCCAGAGCGCTAGCAGCGACACTATCCACGCGGCTAGCAGCAACCCTTTGGCCATCCGCGTTAGCTTGCCAACAAGCGTTAATAGATAGAGCGCCAGCGCGGCAATGCCAACGGCTTGCCAAAACAGGCTTCCAACCACCAGATGAAACAGCGTTGCCAAGGTGACCAGCAGTAACAGAGAAACCCGCAGGCGGGCTGGGCTCACTCAGTTGGCTCCCGGGGTTTGCTTTCTGGAAATCCCTCTGTGGATTCACTGCCACTGCGACGCCGAAAGGAGCCTTCTCCCATGGCCACTAAGCTGCCCTGCTCATCGACTATCTCACCGCTGCTCATATAGGTTTTCTGTCCGCCGCCGCGAACCGTGCCTATTGCCTTCAACACACCTTGCCGGGCAGGGCCCACAAAGGTCGTGGTTAATGAGAGTGTCATTCCTCGGCGAATATTGCCCGGTATATCGCAGTGCAAACCGGCAAGGCTTAAAGCGCTATCCAGCATTGAAGCCAATACACCACCATGAACGTTGCCGCTGCGGTTTAGGTGTTTTGTCTCAATGGTCAGTTCAACGACTACTCGGCCCTCTTCCCACTCAACGACGTGCATGCCCAGCAGTTCGTGGTAGCCCATTAACGCTTGCTGAGGTGAATGACTCATGAGCCGCTCTCCTGCTGGGCTAAATCGCGCAATCGTCCTTTAAGAATTTTGCCGCTGGCGGTGGAAGGTAGCGTATCCATCAATACAATTTGAGTAGGCCGTTTGTAAGGCGCCAACCGCTCGGCGATAAACGCCTTGAGCTCCGCCAGATCAACGTCAACGCCCGGCTCGCACTGCACAAACGCCACGACTTCTTCGTTTCCGGCGATTTGACGCCCCACTACGGCGGTAAGCGTGACCGCCGGATGTTCGTTAATCACCGCTTCCACATCCGGCGGGTAGATATTGAAGCCGGAGCGGATAATCAGCTCTTTGCTACGCCCAACAATATAGAGTTGATCCTGGTGATCGAGCTTGGCGATATCGCCGGTATTGAGCCAACCATCGTCAGTTAGAGTGGCCCGAGTGGCTTCCGGCTGACGAAAGTAGCCTTTCATAATGTTTGGCCCGCGCACCCATAGCTCACCTACTTCATCTCCAGGCTGCTCGGTAGTTCCGCTGTCGCTAAGCGGTTCCAGGCGGTACTCAAGCAAAGGCAATACCCGGCCAACGGTGCTAGTTGCATGGCGGTCATCGATGCGGGTCTGGCTGATGGTAGGGCTCGCCTCGGTTAAGCCGTAGCCATTATGCAGCGTCAGCCCAAAGGCGGACTCTACCCGCACTTTGGTGTCGCTATCTAACGGCGAACCTCCTGCTGACATATAAATTAGCTCAGGTGCTTCCAACGGGCGCTGCTCACGTTTTAAAAACTCTAACGCCCGGGCATACATCGCCGGCACGCCCTGGAGAACGGTAATGCGCTCCTGCTTCAGCGTTGCCAGCATATGGGCGGCATCGAAGCGCGGCACGGTATACAGGCAGGCGCCGTTATAGAGCGACCCCATACATACCGAAGATAGGCCAAACACATGGGACATGGGCAGCACGCCGTAGACCCGCTGTCCTTCGCTTAAATGACGCATGCCGCCTGAAATCGAGGCGATATAGAGAATACCACGATGGGTCAGCATGACGCCTTTAGGTGTGCCAGTGGTGCCCGAGGTGTAGATCATCGCCGCCACCTGCTCGGCGCCGCTCGCGCAGACCGGCTCGGGCTCGCTGTCATACAGCGGCGAAATGGCCAGCCCACCCAACTGAGGGTGCTGGTAGCGGTCAGCCCCGTGGCGCTCGGCGTGCTGGCACGCCTCTTGGGATGCTTCACAGGTATAGAAGACTCGCCGAGGTAGGCAGTTGCCCTGAATGAGGTCAACTTCCTGTGCTGAGAGGCGCGAATTAACGATAGCCACCCAGACATCCAGCTCGCTGGCAGCCAGTAGCAGCACGACCAGAGCGCGGCAGTTTTCACTCACCGTCATAATCCGGTCGCCAGGGCGAATGCCCAATACGCTTAACCACTCACAGGCGGCGTGTATTTCTTGACCAAGCTCCGCATAACTCCAGCGCACATTGCCATCCACGATAGCCGGGTGCTCGCCAAGCAGCTTGGCATTTTCAAGCACGCGGGTACTGAGGCGTTCGGGAAGCTCGGCCACCAGCTCGCTGGCAAGGCGCCCAAAGATAGCCTCGTCCGGCGCTTGGTAGGAAACCGATAAAGCCATTAGGACGCCTCCCGCACCATGTTGCGAGCAATGACGATTTGTTGAATCTGGGTAGTCCCTTCGTAGATACGAAATAGCCGCACATCGCGGTAGAAACGCTCAACCGCGTATTCCGACATGTAGCCCGCCCCCCCGTGAACCTGCACCGCGCGGTCTGCTACCCGGCCCACCATTTCGGCGCAGAACAGTTTGCAGCAGGAAGCCAGTGTCGAAACATTTTCACCATTGTCTTTACGCCGTGCAGCGTCCATCACCATGGTTTTGCCTGCATAGGCTTCGGTTTTGCTATCCGCCAACATGGCTTGGATCAGCTGATGCTCGGCAAGCGCCGCGCCAAACTGCTTACGCTCCATGGTGTAGCGCAGCGACTCTTCCACTAAGCGCTCGGCCACACCTACACAGACCGCCGAAATATGCAGCCGCCCGCGATCTAGCACCTTCATCGCCGTTTTAAAGCCTTGCCCCTCTTTTCCACCAATAATATTTTCAGCGGGCACTCGGCAGTTATCGAAAATAATATCGCAGGTATGGGCGCCCTTCTGGCCCATCTTGTTATCCGCAGGGCCGCGAACCAGCCCTGGAGTATTACCTTCGACGATAAAGGCTGAAATACCGCCTGCGCCTTTATTCTCTGGGTCAGTACGCGCCATTACGGTAAACAGATCGGCTTCTGGGCCGTTGGTGATATAACGCTTGGTGCCGTTCAAGATATAGTCATCGCCATCACGCACCGCCGTCGTGCGCAGACTGGCGGCGTCGGAGCCGGAATCGGGCTCGGTGAGACAGAACGAGCTAAGAATCTCGCCCGTGGCCAAGCGTGGCACATACTTGGCTTTCTGCTCATCAGTACCATCAATCAAAATACCCTGGGCGCCGATGCCATTATTGGTGCCAAACACCGAGCGAAAGGCAGGCGAGGTTTTACCAATTTCCATCGCCACCAGCGCCTCCTCCTCCATGGTCAGGCCCAGGCCGCCGTACTCTTCAGGGATCGATAGCCCGAACAGGCCCATCTCTTTCATTTCCGCAAGAATTTCTGGGGGCACCGCATCCTCCTCGGCTAGGCGTGCCTCATTAGGAATTAGGCGCTCACGGACAAAACGGGCGATGGTATCAACAAGCTGGTTAATCAATTCGGGATCGCGAATCATGACGGCTCCTGGTGGCAACGGGTTTTATAGTTAGAGTTATCATTCGAAGTAGCGCTGGACGTGGACAACACACGTATTTTGCATAGCAAAACTATTGTCCACTATTCTTGTCAGGCACTTTTGCATAGCCTAGGATGGCAGTCAATAATTGGAACACTATTTTGCAATGCAGAATTACAATGATAAATATGCATTCATTTGCAGAGAGGAATTAGCGTATGGCTAGCGAATCAACATCAACACCTCCCCCCTTTACCACACTTGGCATCGTCGGCACCGGCGCCATGGGACGTGGCATCGCGCAGTTGGCTGCCCAGGCCGGTCTAGACGTTATGCTTTTCGACGTTAAAGAGGGCGCCGTACAAGAAGCGAAAGCCTTTATTAACGGCTTATGGCAGAGAAGTGTCGAAAAGCAGCGCATTAGTGCAGAACAGGCGCAGCACTATAGTGAACGGTTGATTGAAGCCAGCGAGCTTGCCGCGCTCGCCCCCTGCGATATTGTGGTGGAAGCCATTGTCGAGAAGCTGGAGGCCAAGCAGGGGCTGTTTAGCGATTTAGAAGCGATCGTCAGCCAACAGGCGGTATTGGCGACCAATACCTCTTCACTCTCTGTCACGGCCATTGCCGCCGCCTGCCAGCACCCTGAGCGGGTTATTGGCTTTCACTTCTTTAATCCCGTGCCGCTGATGAAGATTGCCGAGGTCATCCCTGGCCTGCGTACCACCGATGAGGTGACTCAGCGGGTCAATGCTCTAGGACAAGCCATGGGCCACTTTACGGCCCAAACCACCGATACACCTGGGTTTCTGGTTAACCATGCCGGTCGTGCCTTCGGTACTGAAGCGCTGCGACTGCTAGGCGAAAGCGTCGCTGACCCGGCCACCATTGATCGCATTATGGTTGACCAGGGGGGATTCCGGATGGGGCCCTTTACCCTGCTTGACCTTACCGGTCTGGACGTTTCCCACGCCGTGATGGAGTCGGTGTATCACCAGTACTATGAAGAAGCGCGTTTTCGCCCGTCACCTCTGACCCGGCAACGCTTGGCCGCAGGCTTGCTGGGGCGTAAAACCGGCGAAGGCTTTTACCGCTACGAGGAAGGCAAGCAGCAAATGCCGGATGAGCCTGCCATCGCTACTGTGTCTCCATGCCCGGTATGGATTAGCCAGGAAGACCCCGAGAGCGCCAAAGCGCTCACCGCGCTGGTGAATGCGGCGGGTTGGCCGTTAGAAACCGGCACGCAGCCCACTGAACAAGCGCTCTGCCTGCTTACCCCTTTCGGCGAAGATGCCACCAGCTGTTCGCTGCGCCAGGGGCTAGATGCCAAGCAGTGTGTGGCGGTGGATATGCTCGCAGGACTCGATAAACGCCGTAGCCTGATGGCTACGCCTATTACCCACTCCACTTTCATTCAAGCAGCGCAAAACCTGCTCAATCATGACGGTACGCCGGTAAGCACTCTGCAGGACAGCAACGGCTTCGTTCTTCAGCGCATTATTGCCTGCATCGTCAACGTCGGTGCCGATATTGCCCAGCAAGGCGTGGCAGAACCCACGACGATCGACCGAGCGGTTGAGCTGGGCTTGGGCTACCCCTTCGGCCCATTGCGCATGGGCGACCATTACGGCGCCACGCGCATCATGACGATATTGACCAACCTGCTTGAGGCCACCGGCGACCCACGCTATCGGCCAAGCCCCTGGTTGCGCCGCCGCGCTGCGCTTCAAATGTCGCTAACCGTCGCTTAATGACCCTACCAACAACAAGGAGCACCACCATGCAAGACGCCTATATTTACGACGGTTTACGCACCCCTTTTGGTCGCCACGGCGGCAGCTTAGCGGCTATTCGCCCAGATGAGCTGTTGGGGCTGACGCTTAAAACACTGGTAGCCCGCAACCCGTTCGCACTTGAAAGCTATGAAGAGGTGCTGGCAGGCTGCACCAACCAGGCGGGGGAAGACTCCCGCAATGTGGCCCGTCACGGCGCATTGTTGGCAGGCCTGCCCATCGAAGTAGCAGGACAAACCATTAACCGACTTTGCGGCAGCGGCCTGGCAGCGATGATGGATGCCGCCCGGGCGGCACGGCTAGGTGAAGGCGAGCTGTTTTTAGCGGGCGGCGTTGAGTCCATGTCTCGGGCGCCCTATGTATTGGGTAAAGCGGACTCCCCCTATGCGCGCAACCAGCCGATGTACGATACGGTGATTGGCTCTCGCTTTCCCAACCCCTGGATTGCTAAAGAGTACGGCAGCCACAGCATGCCGGAAACTGCTGACAACATTGCCCACGACCTGAATATTGGTCGCGCTGAAAGCGACGCCTTTGCCGCTCGCTCTCAGGCCCGCTACGCCCAAGCGCTGGCCTCAGGCTTTTACGACGGCGAGATGTTTGGCGTAGAGGTGCCACAAGGACGTAAACAGCCGCCACTGATGGTAGATAAAGACGAACACCCCCGCCCACAAAGCACCGAAGACAAACTGGCCCAACTGGGCGCGCTGTTTGAGGGTGGCGTTGTCACCGCCGGCAATGCCTCGGGTTTGAATGACGGCGCCGCTGCCATGATTGTGGGTACCATGGTCGCCGGTGAACGTGTGGGCCTAGCACCACGCGCGCGCATTGTCGCCAGCGCCGTTGCCGGTGTTGCACCGCGGGTTATGGGGTTGGGGCCAGTACCCGCTTCGCAAAAGGCGTTGGCGCGTGCCGGGCTTACCCTTGAGCAGATGGATGTAATTGAAATCAACGAGGCGTTTGCCGTTCAGGTGCTTGGCTGCGTGCAGCAGTTAGGGCTCTCCGTTGATGATCCACGCTTGAACGCCAACGGCGGCGCCATCGCCATTGGTCATCCTCTGGGGGCTTCAGGAGCACGCTTGGCGCTTACGGCTCTCCGACAGCTTGAGGCGACCGGTGGGCGCTACGCGTTGGTCACCATGTGCATCGGCGTCGGTCAGGGCATTGCCACAATTATCGAGCGTCTGGACGGCTGATTTAGTGTCAAACAGCCGCTATTTCGTTGATAGGCATGAACGCTGCGTCTAAGTAGATATGCGATACTGGGCGCCATAAGCCACCGAATGTTGGGATATTGAATGCACCCCACCGACACTGATGCTGACGACCCGCAGTTGCCCGGAAAAGATCGTAACTTTGTGACTGCGCTCGCGCGCGGTTTAGAGTTGCTGCGCGCCTTTGGCGCAGGTGAAGAGTATTTAGGCAATGCTGAGCTTTCCAACCGTACGAGTATCCCTCGACCGACGGTGTCACGGTTAACCTATACCCTGACCCAGTTGGGCTATCTCCAGCACAATACCCACCTGGAAAAGTACCGCCTTGGGCCAGGTGTCTTAGCCTTGGGGTATCGCTTTCTCGCTAATATGGGCATTCGCGAGATTGCTCGCCCGCATCTGCAGAAATTTGCTGATGCCACCGACTGTAATGTTAGCCTGGGCGGGGCTGACCGCAGTGATATGGTTTATTTGGAAACCTGCCACGGCCATGGCCCGCTAATCATTCGCCTGGACACGGGCTCCCGCCTGCCCATTGCTACTTCTGCGATTGGTCGTGCATGGCTATGCGGCTTGTCTGACGAACGACGCCAGCAGGTACTGCAAGAGTTGGCCAGCGAGTATGGCAGCGACTGGCCGCGTTATGAAGCGGGCATACAACAGAGCTTCAAAGACTATGCGCAGTACGGTTTTTGCCTCTCTGAGCAGGATTGGCAGCGCGATATTAGCGCGGTGGCGATGCCGCTGATTTTGGAAGATGGCGCCGAGGTCATGGCGATTAACTGCGGCGGCTCCAGCCTGCGCTTGGATCACGATCGCTTGGTTAATAACTTAGGCCCCCGTCTCAAAGAAGTCGCTAATCAGATTAAGCAGGAGCTAGCGCCAAGAAACCGCTCGGCAAGGTAAATTCAAGCTAGGGAGACTTTAACTAACGCTCGTTTGAATGCATCATAGACTTCTAAACAAGCGCATCGATACCAAGAGCGCCAAGGAGTGGGGATGCCAAGCGAGTGGATAGCGCGTCATGATCAAACAGTAACCCTTAAAGGCGAGTGGACACTTGCCAATTATCGCCATATCAAAGCGGCGCTTCAGCAAAGTGACACTCGAACTGAGCCTGGCAAGCCAACGGATGCGACGATTTCACTAGACGCAATAACCCGCCTTGATACCGCTGGTGCCATACTCATTGTGGAGCTGATTGGCGTTGAGAAAGCGCAGGCGGTAGCGGATTGGGCAGCAGAACTGCCGAAAGAGCAGCAGGCGCTGCTGGTGCGTATTGCCGAAGCCATGGAAACCCCGCTTGACGTTGATCCTCTTTCCTATTCGCGTATTAGCCAAGCGCTTGCCAGCGTGGGTCAACATATGGTGGGGCTTTGGTCTCAGCAGCGCCAGCTGCTGGCCTTTATTGGTCTCGTCGTGGCCACCCTCTTCCAGCTGGTATTGCGGCCACGCCACTGGCGCTTAACGGCCACCGTGGCCCATATCCAGCAGAGCGGTCTTAATGCCGTACCCATCGTCGCGCTACTCACCTTTATGGTGGGCGCCGTCGTGGCTTTCCTTGGCGCTACCGTTTTGCAGGATTTTGGCGCCACGATTTATACCATCGATCTTGTTGCGTTCTCATTCTTGCGAGAGTTCGGAGTTCTACTTGCTGCGATCCTACTCGCGGGACGAACCGCCAGTGCCTTTACCGCCCAAATTGGCGCCATGAAATCCAATGAAGAGATAGATGCCCTGCAGGCTCAGGGGCTTGATCCTATCGAGCTTTTGGTGCTCCCGCGGGTAATGGCGATGTTAATTAGCCTGCCCATGCTCGCCTTTGTAGGTATGCTCAGCGGCTTAGCGGGGGGCGCCATGGTCACCTCCCTATCACTGGATATTTCACTAACCCAGTTTTTGACCACGCTGCAAAAAGACGTATCGGTGACACACTTTTTGGTAGGGCTAAGCAAAGCCCCGGTGTTTGCCTTTGTGATCGCCGTTATCGGCTGCCTGGAAGGCTTTAAGGTCAGCGGCAGTGCACAGTCGGTGGGAGAACACACCACGTCAAGCGTCGTTCAATCGATTTTTATGGTGATTCTGATTGATGCCGTCGCCGCGCTATTCTTTATGGAGATGGGCTGGTGATGGATTCAGATAAACCGACAGAGCAAAACGACCAACCGGTCATTAAGGTTAGAGGCTTGGTGAACCGCTTTGGCGCTCATGTGGTTCACGAAAATTTAGATCTGACCCTTGAACGCGGAGAAATCCTCGGCGTTGTAGGCGGTTCTGGTACCGGTAAATCAGTGCTATTACGCAGCATCGTCGGTTTGAAGCGCCCCAATGACGGCACGGTTGAAGTCCTAGGCACAACCCTTAACGAGCTTAACGAGGCACAGCGCAGTCAAATAGAGCGGCGCTTTGGCGTACTGTTTCAGCGCGGTGCGCTGTTCAGCTCGCTGAACTTGCAAGAGAATATTGCCCTACCGCTAATTGAACACGCCAGGCTACCCCGTGAAGACGCCGAGCATCTTGCCAGGGTCAAGCTAGCGTTGGTCGGGCTTCCGCCACAGGCCGCGCTGCAGTTTCCTGAGTCGCTGTCTGGCGGCATGGTCAAGCGCGCCGCCCTTGCCCGTGCCTTAGCCCTTGATCCTGACATCCTGTTTCTGGATGAGCCAACCGCCGGGCTTGATCCTATTGGCGCGGCAGCCTTCGATCAGTTGCTGGTCACCCTTCGCGATGCGCTGGGGTTCAGCGTATTTCTGGTCACCCATGACCTGGATACGCTCTACGCCGCCTGCGATCGGGTCGCCGTGCTCTCGCAGAAACGCGTGTTGGTGGTGGATACCATCGACAAGGTCGCGGAGACCGACGATGAATGGATTCAAGACTACTTTCACGGGCCGCGTGGTCGAGCCGCGCAAAGTGCTCATACTGCCTCTTCAACGAATGCTTACACACAGGAGTGAGGGTAGATGGAAACCCGCGCGCATCACGTGTTAATCGGTTTATTCACGCTGGGCACCGCCGCAGCGGCGCTGCTGTTTGCGCTATGGATGAGCTATGCAGCAGGCGAACGTAGCTACCAGCCTTACCGCATTCTATTTGAGCGCAGCGTTAGCGGCTTATCGGTCGGCAGCCGAGTACAATATAACGGTATTGAGGTGGGGGACGTCACCGAGCTTAACCTCAATCCCGATGACCCTCGGCAAGTGATTGCCCATATCCGCGTTTACGATGACGCACCGGTCAAGACAGACACTCGGGCAAAACTTGCCTTTGCCAGCATCACCGGCAGCATGTCCGTGCAACTCCACGGCGGCACCCCTGAAGCCCCGCTGCTGATTGATCAAACCGATATCGAAGCGCCGTTTATACGCGCAGACCCTTCGCCCATCGCCACGCTGTTCGATGAAGGCGAAGATATGATCGAGAACATCAACTCAATCCTGAAAAACGTTAACGAGCTGTTTGACGATAACAACCGCGCTCAGGCAGGCAATATTTTAACCAACATTGCTCAGATTACCGAAATGATTGCCGCCCAGCAGGACGCCCTGGATCAGAATATGGCGCTTTTCGGCGAAGCCACTCGCCAAGCGACGACCACACTCAGCAGCATCGACGCACTTAGCCAGGAAGCGACACAGCTGCTGCGTCAAGATGGTCGTCTGGTAATGGAGAGCGCCGCTGATGCGAGTCGCGATGTGGCCCGGGCGGCTCAACGCATTGAGCAGTTAGTGGAAACTAACGCTGGTGCCATCGAAGGCAGCCTGCAGGGCGCGCAAGATATTGCCCCGGCGCTCTCTTCGCTACGCTCCACCCTTGATACACTCGATCGTATTACCCGCCAGCTAGAGGAGAGCCCAACAGACTTTTTCCTGGGCCGTGATCAGGTAGAGGAGTTCCGCCCATGACATTACGCCCCACTGCTATCGTTTTAGTTAGCGCTGCGCTGCTACTCAGCAGTGGCTGCTCAATATTTCCCGAAAGTGAGCCAGCGACCCTGTATCGTCTGCCCAGTAGCGATATACAGCCCGTCACATCAGATTCCATGGCCACCCGCCAACGCCTGGCGGTGGCTGCTCCACAAGCGGGGCATTTACTGAGTAGCAACCGCATTGTGGTTTACCCAGAGGGTAATGTGGTTAATGTGTACGAAGCTGCCCGCTGGCAGGAGAATGCCCCTGCATTACTCCAATCGCGCTTGATCACTGGGTTACAGCAGAGCCGCCTATTCGCCAGCGTGGGTAGCGATAGCCTGCCTTCTGAGCGATTGCTGCTGAGTGAGCTACGTCACTTTCAGAGCGACTACGCTACCCGTCCGCCCACGGTGAAGGTTCAGCTCGATGTTCAGCTCGTCAGCACTCAAAACCGCGCTTCAATCGCTACTCAGGGCTTTACCACCAGCGCGCAAGCTATAAGCACCGATATTCCTGATGTGGTTGATGCATTTGGTGCTGCTAGTGACGACCTTACTGAGCAGCTGGTCAACTGGCTAGCCAATCAGCAGGTAGCTAATACCCTTGATTAAGCTAGCATTAACTAAGCCAGCGTGATTAGGACGTTGTTGCCCTGCGGGCATACTCCCGCGGGTCGCGGGGGTAGTAGCGTTCCGGCTGACTTTCAAGATGAGTGAAGTATCGAGTGTCCTTGTAGGGCATTTTCATGTAGCCCGAGACGCCTAGGCCCTCGATTTGGTCTACCGAGGCGAGAATGCGCGCCAGCAGCGTACGGAACTCGCCCTCTCGAGCCGGATCCAGCAGACGATAGTAGCTATGTATTTTGAGGTGCTGTGGCAGCGCTTCAAAAATGATCATGCCGGTATGGTGAATATCATTGAGCTGCTGCAGCACATGCATAATCGTCTCGGGCAGAGCTAACAGCTCTTCTGGGTCGGGGCCATCTTCGAAATAGCTGTGCTGACGGGTGCGATCTTCAAGCTCCGGTACTGCGCTCAACTCATAACCTATCGACATGCTGGGTTCGCTGACAAATGCCTCATCGACAGAAGCACGTTCTAAATGAAGCGTCTGGCGGGCATTAAACAGGCAGCTTTTAAATACCCCTTGGCGATGAATTGCCCGCGCCAGATGCACCATATTATTAACCGCTTCAATAAAGGCAGGCTTCAGCGTCGGATCATGTAAATTTAACGACGAATCGATATACACACCTTCACGCTCCCAGCGAACCGCCAAGCCCCCCACCACCGGATATTTGCCCAGGCGGCTCACCGACACCAAAAAGGCCTTTTCGGTTTCCCCCATCCCCTGCATAAACTGTTTGTAGTAGCGATCTAACTGCACATCATTGACATCATTCAGGGTTTCTTGAGCGTGCTCTTCCTGTGAAAAGGCTTCGCGCAGGAAGGCTTTGCGAGAGCTGTAGACCACGGTATCGATCTCCTGATGCGCGGGGCGCGCCCATACCGGCACCAGCGGTACATGGAGCGATGTAGGCAGATCGATCATTACGACTCTGGCCATTCGCGGCATATGGGTTAAAAAGTAGTCGCCCGCTTTACGCCGCACCTGCGGGTCAGGGTCGAGCATGCCATCCAGGGTGCGGGCAAACTCCATCGGTAACCCCAGCGAACTGGCGGGAATCGCCCGATGGCCAAATCGACACGACTGCGCCGACGCCAGCGCATACAGGGTGCCCGCTGCACCCTGCTCATCGAACCGCGGCGATGACAGTGCGCCGTTTAACTGCTCTTCGCCAATAAAGTAGACATCGCCCAGGCGGGCATTGGTCTGCTGCAGATTATCCGACATCAGCTCCATGACATTGGCGCCCACAAACTGCAGTTGGGCGTCCAGCTGGGCAAAGACCGATGAGCCCCAGTCAATCAGGGCAATCACCTCTTGTTCAGGGTCAAAGACCAAATTGGAGGGCTTGATATCTCCGTGTACGACGGGACGCGCCTGGCGGCCAGACTCCCGGCGCAGCGCAATGAGGATATCCGCCAGCTGCGACGCGATACGCACGATTAAGCGTGGAGGGAGTCGCCCTTGCCGCAGCGACACCTGCTCGAGATTCCAGCCGGAGGCACGCCCCATCACAAGGATCGACTGCCCTCGTGAGCGCTGGTAGGCAATCAAGCCGGGGATTCGCGGGTGCGACACCTGGCCGAGCATGAACGCCTCCTCCTCAAGGCGCTCCTGCAGATGCGTCGGTAGGGTAATACGCGAGAACTTGAAGACATAATGAGCGTTAGCCCCCTGGTGGGGTGCACTACCGCCGAATACAAAGCCATAGGCCCCCTTGCCGATCAGTTCGATACCCTGGTAACCCAGCTGGGTGAGCTGCGCCTGGCACAGCGCCACCCAGTCCTTGAGCTTGCGGGCATCATGATGGCTCAACAGATAAACCGACTGCTCTTCGGGGATATAAAACTGCTGAAGCGGTGCCTGGGACATAAGTCGCCTTGCTAACCCAAGTGAAGCAACATGGTCTCGGGATCTTCCAGAAAGCCCTTCCAGCTATTACAGAAGCGCGCAATGGTGCCGCCATCGATGAAGCGATGATCCCCTGCCCAGGTAATGGTCATGATGGCACGTCGCTGAACCTCGCCCTTCGCATCGAACCTGGGCAGCCACTGTGTTTTACCTATAGCAACGATAGCGGCTTCCGGTGCGTTGATGATAGGAGCCGCGTAGGTGCCACCGAGCGCACCAATATTGGAAATACTGATGGTTCCGCCTTTAAGATCCGCTTGATCAACGCGTCCTTCCCGTGCCGCCGTAGTTAGCCGCGCCACTTCCCGGGCAATCTCAAGCAAGGATAAGCGTTCGACGCGTTTGACATTGGGCACCATGAGGCCTGCCTTGCTATCCACTGCCATGCCGATATTACACTGGGAGAAGTAGTGCAGCGCGTCACCCGCCGCATTTAACTGTGCGTTTACAATGGGTTCTTCTGAGATCGCTAACGCCATGGCTTTCATAAAGAACGGCATTAGCGTTAGCCGCTCGCCTTTTGACTCTGCCACTGGTTTCAAACGCTCACGCATTGCCAACAGCGCTGTTACGTCAATCTCTTCACCATAATGAAAATGAGGAATCGTGCTGGCCGACTCCACCATTCGTTTGGCCATTACCGCCCGCACGCCGCGTAACGGCTCCACCCTGGGCGCTTCCTCTACACTACTAGATGGAACAGCCTGCGACGATGTCATGGCTGCGCCAGCAGGCTGTTCAAGGTGCGCCAATACGTCTTCCTTAAGCACACGACCATCTTTACCACTGCCTGCGATATCGGTCAGATTGAGCTGATGCTCTCGCACCAATCTTCGCACCGCGGGGCTGGCGGGTACTTTCCCGTGGGTGGCCAACGTTGGCGCGGTTGGCGCTACGGCTGTGTGCGCTGCAGCTCTATCCGTTGCCGCATCGGTACTAGTGATTGGCGTAGACGGTAAGGCATCCGGCGTAACTTCCGGTTTGCTGGGCTCGGCTTGTACTTCTCCTTCGGCCTGATAGGCGTATAAGGGAGCATGCACCTTGGCAATCTGACCCTGAGCCACATACAGCTTGGTAACGACACCGGCTTCGTGGGCGGTAATTTCCACCAGCGCTTTGTCGGTCATGACTTCAACGATGGGCTGGTCTTCTTCAATTTGATCGCCTTCAGCGACGCGCCATTCGACGACTTCGCACTCGACAATGCCTTCGCCAATATCGGGCAGTAAAAAATCGCTCATTGTTGTTCTCCTCCTCAGCGCTAAAAGTTGACGCTTTCGCGAATCGCTTCAAAAATCTTCAGGTGATCGGGCAGATACTCTTTCTCCAGCACCAAAGGAAAAGGCGTATCCAGCCCTGTGACCCGGGCAATGGGCGATTCAAGGTAGAGGAAACAACGTTCCTGAATGGTAGCGGCAATTTCACCGGCAAAACCGCCGGTTAAGGGTGCTTCATGGCTAACAACTAGGCGACCGGTCTTGAGCACCGATTCCGCCACCGTATCCGCATCCCAGGGCAGTAGTGAACGCAGGTCGATCACTTCACAGGCGATACCCTGCTCCTCGGCCATTTCAACCGCCTTGCCGATGACTTCCATCTGTGCGCCCCAACCGACCACGGTAATATCGGTGCCCTCCTTGGTGATCTCGGCCTCACCAATTGGCAGTTGATAATCCTCTTCGGGCACTTCGCCTACCGATGCGCGGTAAAGCCGCTTGGGCTCCAGAAACAATACCGGGTCCGGATCCCGAATGGCGGCAAGCAGCAGTCCCTTGGCTTGATAGGGGTTACGCGGTACGACCACTTTCAAACCGGGGGTATGGGTGAAATAGGCTTCCGGGGATTGAGAGTGGTAGAGCCCGCCGGCGATGCCGCCGCCGTATGGGGTACGAATGGTCAGCCCACCCACATTAAACAGATCCCCCGAGCGATAGCGGAACTTGGCCGTTTCGTTAACGATTTGGTCGAACGCGGGAAAGATATAGTCAGCAAACTGGATTTCCGCGACTGGTACCGAGCCTTGGGCCGCCAAACCATTGGCAAAGCCGATAATGCCCTGTTCGACCAGCGGTGTGTTGAAGCAGCGAGCCTTGCCGTACTTCTCCTGCAAATGGCTTGTCGCTCGGAAGACGCCGCCGAAAATCCCCACGTCTTCACCAAAGCAAATGACTTTTTCATCCTCTGCCATGGCGATATCCAGGGCGTTATTGATCGCCTGAAGCATATTCATAGTGGCCATGTTACGCCTCTCCCTGCGGATCAGTGTCGGTGCCAACGTCTAAGTCCAACGACTGCGCACCTCGTGGATAAGCTTCTGGATAGCGGCGAATATGGCGCTTCAACTGGTCAAACTGACGCTGCAGCGCAGGTGTAATGTCGGCATAGACATCGCTGATCAAGCTCTCAAGCGGGGGCGATGCGCGCTTCTCGGCACGCTTTAATGTCTCGAGCACTTCCCGGCGCAGGGCTTCTTGCTGGCTACTCTCCTCTTCCTCACTCCACCACTGCTTTTTTAACAGCCATTTTTTTAGCCGCAGCACGGGGTCTTTGGCGCGCCATATCTCTTCTTCATCCTTTGAACGATAGCCGGAGGGGTCATCCGAAGAGGAGTGAGCAGCCAGACGATAACTCATGGCCTCGATCAAGACAGGCTGGTTACGCTCAACGGCAATCTTGCGCGCCTGACGAGTGGCCTCATAGACCGCCAACACGTCATTGCCGTCCACGCGTATCACGTGCATATGGTAACCAAATGCTCGTGGGGCAATACCATCAGCGGCGAACTGCTCTACGGCAGGCGTGGAAATGGCATAGCCGTTGTTACGGCAGAAGAAAATCACTGGCACCTGATGTACTGAGGCCATATTGAGTGCGGCGTGGAAATCGCCTTCGGAAGCAGCACCTTCGCCAAAGAAGGTCAGCGTACAGTGACCATCACCAGCAAGTTTTTGCCCATAGGCGTAGCCCGTGGCCTGTGGAATTTGCGTAGCCAGGGGGGAAGAGATGGTCATGTAGTGCAGCTTGCGGGATCCATAGTGGATCGGCATTTGGCGGCCTTTGCCGTAGTCCAACTCGTTGCCAAACAGCTGGTTCATAAATTCATCGATTGAGAAGCCGCGATACATCAGAGCGCCCTGCTCGCGGTACTGGGCCATGATCATGTCGGCATCATCAAGCGCGGCAGTTGCGCCCACTACGGCGGCCTCTTCCCCCGTACACTGCATATAGAAACTAAGCCGCCCCTGACGCTGGGCTGCCATCATTCGTTCGTCGAGAATACGCGTGGCCAGCATTGCCTGGTAAATGCGCCGGGCATGATCACGCTCAAGCGCCGGTTCAATGGCGCCGTCATGTAGCTCGCCTTCCGGACAAAGCAGGCTAAAGGTGGGAATCGAAAATTCGTCGCCGGTCATGAAGTCCGGCTGGTGCACGTACTCAGTCATCATTATTGTCCTTGTTTTACCCCTTTTGAGGGCAGTGTTGTTGGTATTGACCATTTTTGCCAGTGGATTTATCTGGCATGAGTCAAATACAACTACTGCGACAGTAACGCAGCACAAGAACTTTAGGGATACAACTTAAGCCGCAGAGAGACGAGAACGCAGTGGTTGTTGCAGCACTTCAAATAGGCTGTCGACCGTCAATGCCAATAGTGCAATGGTCAACGCCCCCTGAACGACATAGGCCATATTGCCGTTAACGATGCCGGAGATAATCGGGTCGCCAAGGTTACTGGCCCCAACAGTCGCCCCCAGAGCAGCCGTGGCGATATTAATGGTGACGGAGGTGCGAATGCCCGCCAGGATGACCGGGGCCGCCAGCGGCAGCTCGACATACCGCAATTCCTGAGTCGGCGTCATGCCCATGGCGTGTGCGGCGGTCTTTATGTCGATATCAACCTCCTGCAGTCCGGCAAGCGTATTACGCACGATGGGCAGCATGCCATACAGCATCAAGGCGACAATGATGGGCAAAGTACCAAATCCGAGCACAGGTACCGCCAGCGCCAGCACGGCCACCGGCGGAAAGGTTTGTCCCAGCGAGGCCAACTGGCCGACCAGCGGCAAAAAATCGCTGCCACGCTCGCGAGTCACCACAATGCCAGCTGAGACGCCTACGACAACGGTCACAAGCGCCGCTATGCCCACCACAAGGAGATGGCGGCCCAGCAGCACATAGAAATCAGCCCGGTCATAAATCACCTGCCTGGCATCAGGTTCTATCCAGCGAAACAGTGGCTCGGCAGCAGACATGGCCACAACGCTGAGCAGCAGCAGTGTTCCCCACATCAGTGGCCAAAGCCACAGCAGGGCTCTTTTACGTGGCTGCGCGATACTCAGCGAATTACTCACGCGCACTTCCTTTATCCAGTTGTGCTTCCTTGATGATCCTGCGCAGCGATAGCTCGCCAATGGGGACATCGTGCTGATCGACAACCGTAAGCCTATCGCTATGGTCGCGCAGCATCATGGAAAGCGCTTGACGCAGTGAGAAATCTGCGGGTATGCGCGACTGGGCGGGTAGAGTCGGTCCCATGGAGGTCATGTGGTCTTTAACGCGGGTTAAAGCAGCCTGTTTGAGCCCCCGTTCAAGCCCTCCCAACAGTGACTCGACAAACGAGTCGGCTGGCTGTTGCAGCAGCGCCAGCGGAGAGCCCTGCTGCACGATTCGTCCTTCGCGCATCACTACCAGGTGATCCGCGAGTTTGAGGGCTTCATCCATGTCATGGGTCACGAAGACCACCGTTTTGTGCAGCCGCGCCTGTATTTTGGCCAGCTCATCCTGCAGCTTTTCACGGGTAATCGGATCAAGGGCGCCGAAAGGTTCGTCCATCAGCAAAATATCAGGGTCGGCGGCCAATGCCCTTGCCACCCCAACTCGCTGCGCCTGCCCACCTGAAAGCTGGTGAGGATATTTATGCGCAAACTCCCCGACAGGCAAGCCTAGCAAGTCCATCAACTCTTCGACCCGTCCCTGGACATCGGCGGCTGACCACTTCAATAAACGCGGTACCAAACCAATATTGCGCGCCACGTTCCAGTGAGGGAACAAACCGGTGTGCTGAATGACATAACCAATCCGGCGACGTAGTTTTACCGGGTCATACACCTCAATGGCTTGGCCATCCAGAATAATGTCACCCTCGCTATGCTCGATTAAGCGATTGATCATGCGCAGGGTGGTGGATTTACCGCAGCCGGAGGTGCCGACCAGCGCACAAAACTTGCCCTTCGGCACACGCAGTGAAATATCATCCACCGCGGTTTCTTCACCAAATCGCTTTGAGACATGGGAAAGCTCAATCATCGTGTTCCTCCGGGGCGCAGTACTTCTGCCAGGGCGCCCAAGCCCGCATCCACGACCAGAGCCAGCATTAAAATAGGCAATGCGCCGAGCAGAACCATGTCCATGGCTGCTTGACCCAGGCCCTGAAAAATAAAGGTGCCAAGCCCACCCGCCCCGATCAAAGCGGCTACGGCAGTGAGACCAATGGCCTGAACCGTGGTAATACGCACCCCTTCAAGTAGCACCGGCAGCGCCAGCGGTAGCCGCACCTGCCAAAAACGCTGGCCAGCACGCATTCCCATCCCCTTGGCGGCTTCCAGGGTATCGGGGCTTACTTCTTCAAGAGCGATATAGGTGTTACGCACCATGGGGAGCAGGCTATAGGCAATCAGTGCGATCAAGGCAGGCGTCGTACCGATCCCGCTGACGCCAAGCCGGCCTAGCAATGGTACGTTGGCAGCAAGCCAAGCAAGCGGCGCCAGTAGCAGGCCAAACAAGGCGAGACTGGGAATGGTTTGTAGAAAATTGAGTACTGCGAAAGCGCCTTTCTGCAGCCGTGCATAGCGGCGCATCAGCATCGCTAGTACTAAGCCAACCACCACGCTAATACTGACGGCAGCCCCAACCAGCGTCACGTGCTGACCAATAGCTCTCAGAAACTGCCGATCACGCGCCTTAAACTCCTGCACCAGGGCAAGGCTATCCAGCCACAAAGTTGCACACAGCCACCACACCAACGCCACGCCACATAACAGCAGCGTAGGCCAGAGACGTGTGAGCTTTAAGCGTAAGCGTATTTCAATTAAGCACAGTAGTAATACAAACAGCACTACCCAATACGCTGCCCCCAGGCCCAAACGCGCCTGGGGCAGTTCAGGATCAATCAGTAAATAGCTGCTGGCAATTAACCCCACGGGCATGAGTGCCATCAAGGTCATTACTGCCGCTAACAGAGCGCGATAGTGCCAGTGATTCGGTTGCCACGCTAATATGCCAATGAAACTGAGCAGTAATGTGGCTAATAGCGCGCCGGGCCAGCCTAAGGCCTCAAGCGCGCCGTAGCTCGTTCCCTGAACAATCCGATTGGGAGCCATGCTAACCACGTCCAAACCCCAGAATGCGGCCAGCATGATAAGACTGAGGCTAACAAGCACAGTGTTAGGGTGCCGCCCATCCCAGCGAAGCCGAGGGGTGGGCAATGCATCCAATAACGACATTAATTAGTTATCCCAGGCATAAACACATTAATCAGCTAGCGCATCCAGATAGTCGCTGGCCACTTGGGTCGGTGACAGCCCGTTAACGGCGACATCTGCATTTAGCGTTTGGAGAGTGACCAGATCAAGGGTGGCAAAGACCTCGTTGAGCAGCGCTTCCATTTCGGGATACGTTTCCAGCACGCTTTCACGCACCACGGGGGCAGGCTGGTATACGGGCTGCACACCTTTAGTATCTTCCAGTACGACCAGACCCAGTGCACTTAAGCCACCGTCGGTGCCATAAGTCATGGCGGCGTTAACGCCACTGGTTTGCTGGGCGGCGGCACGCATGGTGGCAGCAGTATTGCCACCCGACAGCACTAGCAGTTGCTCATCGCTCAATTCAAAACCGTAGGCTTCCTGAAACGCAGGTAACGCCTGTGCGGATTCCACAAATTCAGCGCTGGCGGCGAATTTGAACTCCCCCCCTTCCGCCAGATAGGCCGCGAGGTCTTCTAAACTGACCAATTCATTTTCAGTGGCTACGTCTTCGCGGACACTCATTGCCCAGGTGTTGTTAGCGCTAGCTGGCTGCAGCCAGACCAAGTCTTGTTCCGCGTCACGCTCTTTAACGGTTTCAAACGCTTGATCCGCATCGTTCCACACTGGACTGTCGGCCATATCAAAAAAGAAGGCACCATTGCCCGTGTACTCAGGGTACACATCAATTTCGCCAGCTTCTAATGCCGACCGCACAACACTAGTACCACCAAGCTGCAAGCGGTTTTCGGTAGCAATATCGTTGCGTTCCAAGGTCTGAATGATCAGCTCACCCAACACCGACCCTTCCGTGTCGATCTTGGAGGACACCACTACCGGCTCATTGGCGCTGGCCTGGGAAAGGGAAATAACGGATACGGCGCAAGCAACGATTAGGGGCTTAGCAATGATAGGATTAGCTGAAAAGCGCATCTTGGAATTCCTTTTGAAGTGGGCTTTTTTACTGAGGCTCTTATGAAGTATAAGAGCCATCAGCGTTTAAGGTGCTTCTAACACCCAAGAAGTACCTTCGCGTGAGTCTTTAAGAATAATCCCCAGGGCTGCGAGCTCATCGCGAACCGCATCCGCCTGAGCGAAGTCCTTATTCGCTTTCGCCTCAATACGTTGAGCAATTTTCGCTTCAATCTCGCTTTCACTAAGCGGCATACCCTGTTGCTGCGTGCCTTTCAGGAAAATTTGCGGCGCCTGCTGAAGCAGCCCCAAAATAGCCCCTAGCTGCTTGAGCTCGCCCCCAAGCCTAGCGGCCTCGTCGGGCTGCTCCTGCTTGGCGCGATTGACTTCACGCGCCAGCTCAAACATGACTGCCAACGCTTCAGGCGTGTTGAAGTCATCGTCCATGACCTGAGTAAAACGCTCTCGGTAAGGGGATGCTTCACTGCTGGCAATAGCGTCAGTGTCGACGCTTTCTAGCGCTGTGTATAAACGTGTCAGCGATTTGCGTGCTTCGGTCAGTGAGTCCACCGAATAGTTGATCGGGCTACGGTAGTGACTGGCCACCAGCAGAAAGCGCACCACTTCAGGGTCGTGTTCGGCCAGTACATCGCGAATGGTGAAGAAGTTGCCCAGAGATTTGGACATCTTCTCCTTGTTCACCCGCACTGCCCCAGCGTGCATCCAGGTTTTGACGTAGGTCTTGCCGGTGGCCGCTTCGCTTTGCGCAATCTCATTTTCATGATGCGGAAAGGTTAGATCCGGCCCGCCACCGTGAATATCGAAGGTATCACCCAAGCAGCAGGTCGACATCGCCGAGCACTCGATGTGCCAGCCGGGACGCCCATTACCCCACGGCGACGACCAGTGGGCCTCACCCGGTTTTGCAGCCTTCCAAAGTACAAAGTCGAGTGGATCTTCTTTATGAACATCAACATCCACCCGAGCACCAGAGCGCATATCGTCTAGCTGGCGATTATTGAGCTTGCCGTAATTGGCAAACTTGCGTACACGGTAGTAAACATCGCCGTTATCGGCCGCATAGGCAAAGCCTTTTGCAATCAGCGTTTCAATCATTGCCACGATATCGTCGATATGACCGGTGGCGCGGGGCTCATGAGTCGGTGGCAAAACAAACAGACGCGCTTCATCTTCGTGCATGGCGGCAATCATGCGCTCGGTTAGCGCGGTGATGCTTTCACCATTTTCGTCAGCACGCTTCAGTATCTTGTCATCAATATCGGTAATGTTGCGCACATAGTTAACATCGTAGCCACGCTCACGCAGGTAGCGGGTGATGACGTCAAAGGCGACCATGACGCGGGCATGACCAAGATGGCAATAGTCATACACCGTCATGCCGCAGACATACATACTGACTTTTCCCGCTTCAAGCGGGGTGAAAAGTTCTTTGCGACGCGTCAGCGTATTGTAAATATGCATATGGCTATCCATGTTTTTCCTGGCCTTTAGCCCTTCTGCTTGATTTTTGCCCAGCTATCTTTTAATCCCACGGTGCGGTTAAACACTAAATGCTCTGGTGTGGAATCATGACGATCTGCACAGAAGTAACCAACGCGCTCGAACTGGAAGCGTGACTCGGGCGTGGCCTCCGCAAGGCTTGGCTCGCCAATTGCCTGACAAACGACCAGCGATTCCGGATTTAAGTGCTCTAGGAAGTCGACATCTTTGTCACGATCTGGCTGCTCAACGGTGAACAGGTTGTCATACAGGCGCACTTCCACCGGCACGCCGTGGGCAGCGCTTACCCAATGAATAACCCCTTTCACCTTGCGACCTTCAGGATTTTTGCCCAGCGTATCGAAATCCACTGAACAATGCAGCTCTCTGATGTCACCGGCCGCGTCCTTAATTACCTCGTCACAGCGAATCACATAGCTATTGCGTAGACGTACTTCTTTACCTGGCGCGAGGCGGAAGAACTTCTTAGGAGCATCTTCCATAAAGTCGTCTTGATCGATGTAAAGCTCCCGAGAAAAGGGCACCTTGCGCATCGTCATATCTTCACGTGCAGGATGCCCCGGCACTTCATACATCTCTTCGTGATCTTCCGGCACATTGGTGAGCACGACTTTCAGCGGCTTTAACACACACATGGCGCGCGGCGCATTGTCTTCAAGATCCGAGCGAATCGCGTGGGTCAACATGGCGATATCGACCAAGCCACCGTCGGCACGGGTGACGCCGATCATCTCGCAGAATTTGCGGATAGAGGCTGGTGTGTAGCCGCGGCGACGCATACCGGAGATCGTCGGCATCCGCGGATCATCCCATCCATCGACAATCTTTTCGTCTACCAACAGCTTCAACTTGCGCTTGGAGGTTAACGTGTAATCAAGATTGAGACGGGCAAATTCAATTTGGCGCGGCTTGGCGGGTACAGGAAGGTTGTTTAAAAACCACTCATACAGTGGGCGGTGATCTTCAAACTCCAGAGTACAGATCGAGTGGGTAACACCTTCAATGGCATCCGACTGACCATGGGTGAAGTCATACGAGGGGTAGATTTTCCACTTATCCCCCGTTTGGTGATGGCTGGCGTGGCGGATGCGGTAAAGGATAGGGTCGCGCAAGTTGATATTAGGCGACGCCATGTCAATTTTAGCGCGCACGACCTTTTCACTTTCGCCAAACTCGCCTTCGCGCATTCGCGCCAGCAGATCAAGGTTTTCTTCGGGGCTGCGCTCACGGTAAGGGCTGGGGGTACCCGGCGCCGTCAGTGTGCCGCGGTACTCGCGAATTTCATCCGGCGAAAGGTCGTCCACGTAGGCTTTTCCTTCTCGCATCAAGTGCTGCGCCCAGGCATAGAGTTGGTCGAAGTAGTCGGAAGCAAAACGCACAGGACCTGCCCATTCAAAGCCTAGCCAAGTGACATCCTCTTTGATGGCATCGATGTATGCCTGTTCTTCTTTCGCCGGATTGGTATCATCAAAACGTAGATGACATTCGCCACCCATTTGCTCCGCCAGCCCGAAATTGAGACAGATCGACTTTGCATGGCCGATGTGCAAAAAGCCGTTGGGCTCGGGGGGAAAGCGTGTCACGATTTTAGTGACCTGGCCGCCCTCGATTTCGTCGCGTACTTGGTTGCGAATGAAGTTCGGCGCTGGGGTGGTCTCGTTGGTCATGGTGGTGTTGATAACCTCGTGGTGGATGGCGTACTGAGCCGTGAGAACATAGGATACTCCTATGGCACTTCGCGGTGCAGGGCAAAACCGTTATTATAACGTGACGCCGATGCACAGCGCCAAGGCGAACGCCTTTATTGAACAGGAATTTATCAATGATCGTATTACAGACGAACCACGGTGACATCACCATCGCGCTTAACCATGAAAAAGCGCCGATTAGCGCGGCGAATTTTGAGCAGTACGTTCGCGACGGATTTTATGACGGCACCCTATTTCATCGGGTGATTGACGGATTCATGGTCCAAGGCGGCGGTTTTGATAAAGACTTCGAGCAGAAGCCAACCCGTGACCCTATCGACAACGAAGCTGACAACGGCTTAAAAAACACTCTTGGTACGCTAGCCATGGCTCGCACTCAAGACCCGCATTCTGCCACTGCGCAGTTTTTCATTAATGTGGGCGACAATAGCTTTCTGGATCACAGCGGTAAAAGTCTTCAAGGCTGGGGCTATGCGGTGTTTGGCGAAGTCGTTGGCGGTATGGAGGTGGTCAACGAGATTAAAAACGTGGCCACTACACGCCGTGGCATGCATGCCGATGTACCCGCTGAAGACGTGATCATCGAACGCGCTTACGTGAAGGAAGCGGAATGACACTGGGAGCTTTATGCGCACATTGCTTATTGCCGACCTGCATCTAAGTAGCGACACCCCTGAGATTAATCAGGGGTTTTACCGCTACCTAGAGCATACTGCCCCAGGAGCCGATGCTCTCTATATTCTGGGCGACCTTTTTGATGCTTGGATGGGTGATGACCTTCTTGATGCCACTGACCATCCGCTCAGCATTGTGGCTCAAGAGGTTATTAAGCGGTTGCACAAGCTTAGCAGTGACGGCACCACTGTTTATTTGATGCATGGCAACCGTGATTTTTTACTCGGCGAGCGCTTTGTTAACGCTTGTCAGGCGATGCTGCTATCTGACATTGAGGAAGTCGAGATTCAGGGGGTACCTGTGGTACTTCTTCATGGCGATAGCTTATGCACCCAAGATGAAGCCTACATGGCTTTCCGTCAGCAGTCGCGCAATCCAGAGTGGCAAACTCAGATATTGTCTCTACCGCTGGAACAACGTCTAGAGCTGGCCAAAAGCCTACGCATGCAGTCGGGCGAGGCTAACGCCAATAAAGCTGAGGCAATCATGGATGTGACACAGCAGGAAGTAATTTTGCTGATGGAACGGTTTGGTGTAGCCACTATGATTCATGGCCACACTCACCGTCCCCACGTACATGACCTGACAGTTGAAGAAGTACCCGCCAAACGTTATGTGTTAGGCGATTGGGATAGTCAGCGTGGCTGGGATATCGTGGTTGAGCGCTCAGATCAAACGGCACCAAAGTTGCGTCAGTTCTCTTTCACCGAATTA
The DNA here is from genome assembly GCF_976980765.1 of Halomonas sp. NYA30. Taxonomy (NCBI): domain Bacteria; kingdom Pseudomonadati; phylum Pseudomonadota; class Gammaproteobacteria; order Oceanospirillales; family Halomonadaceae; genus Halomonas; species Halomonas sp. NYA30. The sequence continues at coordinate 2,539,984 of NZ_OZ334477.1, forward strand.
CCTGACGCCTGACCTGAGACCGCTATTTACGGATATAAAAAAGCCGATCGTGAGATCGGCTTTTTTGCTCTTGCTGTTTTTAACTCAGGCTTAAGCGATTCTATTGCTCTATCTCTGCGTCACTGCGCAAGTCATCAATCAAACCCTGCAGGACCGATTGAGCACGCAGTTGCTCCGCCATTTGTGAGACAAACGTTTCCATCTGCTCATCAATTTCGCCGTCAGTAACGCTATCCACCGCTACCACGGCAACGCCTTGGGACAGTTCAACGGCACGATAAACGCTCTCACCTTCATCAGGCCGTGGCATGCGGAAGGCTTCTTGAACAATCGTTTGAGGTACGGTGGTATCGGCTTGACGACTAACATTATTAGCTTCGAGCCAATTGATATCCACCTGCTCACCTGCTTGCAGTTCTGAAATCAGTGATTGCGCCTCTTCACGCAATGCTTGCTGTTGCTGCTCAGCGGCTACGGATACTTCGACCTCCTCGCGGACCTCATCCAGAGGCAGTAACGTCGCATCGCGCTGTTCAGCAATACGCAGCACCATCCGACGATCTTGGTCTAACTCGATAACTTCACTGTTATAACCCTCTTCCAGCACGTCGTTACTGAACGCCGCTGACATCACACCAGGCTCGGATAAAACGCCTTCAACTTCGTCATCACGGGCAAGCCAATCGCTCTCATTAAGGGTAAGACCAATGCTTTCAGCAACGCTTTGCAGGTCATCAGCAGCGAAGCTTTCATCAATTAGCTGCTGAACTCGCTGATTAAATTCATCATCAACATCGTTCAGCGCCACTTCCCGCGCCAACTCACCGCGCTGTTCTTCAAATGTTGGGCCTTGAATATCCGTCACCTGAATAATGTGAAAAGCATTATCCAGTTCAACCGGCTGGGATACATCACCCTCTTCTAAAGAGAATGCTGCTTCATCAAAGCTATCCCCAAAGAAGCCACGGCTGATTACCCCAAGGTCTCCACCCTCTTCGGCACTGGCCGTATCATCAGAGTAGCGCAGAGCGGTATCGGCAAACGATTCACCGCTATTCAGCGCTTGCCTGGCTGTTTCAGCCCTTTCCTGAGCTTCATCACGAGTACGTTCGTCACCAAAGGTGATCATGATATGGGAGACTTGGCGGTCAGCGTCACGATTCTGTTCGCGCCATGCATCGCGTAGCGCCTCTTCATCAACATCGCGGCCTTCTGCCATTGCCTGACGATCAACTATCACATACTCAAGACGCACCTGCTCTGGACGCTCGTAGCGCTCTTGGTGGGCATCATAATAGGCTTTTAGGTCGTCTTCACTGATATGGACATCAGCCTCGACGTCGTCACCATCTAGCACCACATAGCGCAAGCTCCGCTCCTGGCGCTGCAACTCTGCCAGACGCTCTTGCTCATTGGGCAAGCTAAAATCGCTGAAGGCGAGGCCCTGCTGTAAATGCTGTCGCTGGATATCGACGCGCAATTCTTCACGAAAAGATAATGGCGTATAGCCTGCGCCCGCTAAGCGGTTACGAAAAACTTCAGCAGAAAAACGACCATCCTGATCATGGAACTCAGGCAGACTGACAATCAGTTGATCAAGTTGCTCTTCTGAAACAGCGAAACCACCCTCTTCTGCGTACTGGGATAACAGTTCCTGAGTGATGAGCTGGTCAAGCATGTCGCTGCGTAGGGCTCGCTCTTGTTCAGGCGGCACCTGTCCTGAGCGTAAAGCGCGCTGCACCCCGAGCTCAACCTGCTGACGCATGATTGGCTGCCCGTTGACACTGGCTACTTCGTCTGGATCGCTGCCAAAAAGCCCAAACAGTGATTCAATCCCGAAAAGCGCCATGGCCGCGACCATAACACCGATAATAATTTTGGCACCCCAGCTCCTGGAGCCATCTCTAATACTTTGCAGCATGCTAGCCTCAGATAGTCACAGCCAAATACATCGACCCACTAAATCCTAACAAATAGGGGGCCAGAAAATAACATGGGCGCATCGCCTATGCGATGCGCCCATTAGGTTACAGCAAACGCGGTCAAATTAGTTGACGGCGTCTTTCAGCGCTTTACCTGCTTTGAAGCTGGGTACTTTGGCAGCACTGATCTGGATTGGCTGTCCCGTTTGCGGGTTGCGGCCAGTGCGTGCAGCACGTTCTTTGATGGCGAAGGTACCAAAGCCTACTAGTGATACGCTTTCGCCCTTCTTAAGGCTATCGGTGACAGACTCCACCATGGCATCCAATGCGCGGGTTGCCGCTGCTTTCGGGATATCTGCAGACGCGGCAATGGCTTCAATCAGCTCGGACTTATTCACTCTTCACCCCTTGACTGTTTCAAAAAATGGCTCTGAACGGCATAGTCACCGATAGGTACAACGATCAAAGCATAGCTGCGTTTTATAGCAACGCCTTGAAACACCTGTCAAGCAACCATGCTGTAAGATACCCGCCACACAAAGCAGCGGGCACAAATATTAAGTAAAATTAAAGACCAAAGTGGGCTTTAACAGCTTAATGAGTACTAGCAACTACGGTATTACTATACGATGCGTCGGTGCTTTTCAACGGTGCACCTTCTTCTACCTTATCAGCTAGCGCTACGGCTAAGACATCATCTATCCAACGTACCGGACGAATATCAAGTGCACCTTTGATATTGTCAGGTACTTCCTTGAGATCACGACGGTTTTCTTCAGGAATTAGCACTGTCTTTATACCACCGCGGCGAGCTGCCAGCAATTTCTCCTTCAGACCGCCAATGGGCAACACTTCACCGCGCAGATTGACCTCACCGGTCATTGCCACGTCACAACGTACCGCCCGCTGCGTGTAAGCAGAAACGATAGCGGTCACCATGGCAATACCCGCACTGGGGCCATCCTTAGGCGTAGCTCCTTCGGGTACGTGGATATGCAGATCCTCTTTTTCGAACCGCTCAGGATCAATTCCATACGCTTGTGCTCTGGCTCTAACCACGGTATGTGCAGCGCTTACTGACTCTTTCATGACATCGCCGAGCGAGCCAGTTTTGTTAATTCGCCCCTTACCCGGCGTAACCACTGACTCAATATTAAGCAATTCGCCACCGACCGATGTCCAGGCAAGCCCAGTGACTCGACCAATTTGATCTTCTTGCTCAGCCAGACCGTAACTATAGCGACGCACCCCTGCATAGTGCTCAATCTGTTCGGCCGTTAAGCTCTGACCATCTTGATCAGAGGTAGGGTCACGCTCATTTTCAAGGCGTTCACGTAGCACTTTACGCGACACTTTGGCGATCTGACGCTCAAGCTCACGCACACCTGCTTCACGAGTGTAATAGCGAATAAGCTCTAAAAGCGCGCTATCTTCCAGCGTTAACTCATCACCCTTCAAACCGTTTGCTGCTAACTGCTTAGGCAATAAGTAGCGCTTAGCGATGGCCAGTTTTTCATCTTCGGTGTAACCCGGCAGACGAATAATCTCCATACGATCTAGAAGCGCACTAGGAATATTCATCGAATTAGCCGTACAGATGAATAGTGTTTCTGAAAGATCGTAATCGAGCTCCAGATAGTGATCGCTAAAGCTGTTATTTTGTTCAGGATCAAGCACTTCAAGCAATGCAGAGGCAGGATCGCCGCGATGATCCATGCCAAGCTTGTCGACCTCATCCAGCAAGAACAGGGGATTTTTAACCCCAGCACGGCTCATCCGCTGCATCAATTTACCCGGCAGCGACCCGATATAGGTGCGGCGATGGCCGCGAATTTCTGACTCATCGCGAACGCCACCCAGCGCCAAACGCACATACTTACGATTGGTGGCACGGGCGATAGATTGGCCGAGAGAGGTTTTACCCACTCCAGGCGGGCCCACCAAACACAATACAGGCCCTTTCATCTTGCGCACCCGCTTCTGCACGGCAAGATACTCTAGGATGCGCGCTTTTACCTCTTCGAGGCCGTAATGATCTTCATCCAGCACTTGCTGAGCTTTGACGAGATCATGCTTCACACGTGTGCGCTTCTTCCAGGGCACCGCGACTAGCCAATCCAGATAAGATCGCACAACGGTTGCTTCAGCGGAATTTGAAGCCATCATTTTGAGCTTGTTAAGCTCTTGCGTGGCTTTCTCAGATGCCTCTTTGGGCATACCGGACTCTTTAATCGCCAGCTCGTACTTTTCAGCCTCGTTGGGCACATTATCCAGCTCACCCATTTCCTTCTGGATGGCTTTCATCTGCTCATTGAGATAGTACTCGCGCTGCGTCTTCTCCATCTGCTCTTTAACCCGCGAGCGGATGCGCTTCTCCACTTGCAACAGATCGATTTCAGACTCAATCAGCGCCATCAGGTGCTCAATACGATCGCGCACACGATCCATCTCAAGCAATTCCTGCTTATCACCAATCTTCAGCGACAGATGAGCACAAATGGTGTCCACCAAGCGGCTTGGGTCTTCAATCCCTGATAACGAGTTAAGTACCTCGTTAGGGACTTTCTTAGACAGCTTGACGTACTGCTCAAACTGATTGAGTAATACGCGCACAAGCGCTTCTTGCTCACGACTAGTAAGCGGCTCACTCTCTCGTGGTGTTAAGTGTGCCTGCGTATAGCCAGCTTCATTCTCATCGACACTTAGTACATCCGCTCGAAAATTACCCTCAATGAGTACTTTAACCGTGCCATCAGGAAGCTTGAGCAGCTGCATAATGTCAGCCACGGTACCCATAGAATAAAGATCAGCGTTATCCGGCTCATCCTGAGACGCTTCACGTTGAGCCACCAGCAATACACGCTTATCAGCTTCCATCGCTGCTTCAAGCGCCTGGATAGATTTTTCACGACCAACAAAAAGGGGTATTACCATTTGCGGATAAACGACCACATCGCGCAACGGTAAAAGGGGTAGACATTGTGTCTGTTCGGCGTTCTGCTGCATCGCAGACGTTCCTCGGCAAATCGGATGAGTACTTAAAAAAGAGTACTTGGAAAAGTACTGCGCAGTCGTCAGTAAGCGATTTTTAACCACATTAGCATTGAGCTGACTAGGCAGTAACACTTCACAACAAAGCTTTTCAACGGCAAAGCTCTTCAGCGGCAGGGCTCTTCAACAACAAGGGGTCGCCTAAGCGACCCCTTGATTTTAGCGCAAGCGGTTAAAGCTGGGCCGACTGGTCAACTAGCCACTAACCATCAGTGCCGTCGACTAGCGCTTCTTCTTGCTGAGAATAGATCAAAAGAGGCTCGCTCTCACCGGCAATCACTGAACCGTCAATAACTACTTTACTGACACCTTCAAGTGATGGAATTTCGTACATGGTGTCAAGCAGCACTGACTCTAGAATAGAGCGCAGACCACGCGCGCCAGTCTTACGCTCCATCGCTTTCTCAGCCACAGCACGTAACGCTTCATCTCTGAACTCAAGCGTCACATCTTCCATTTCAAACAGCTTAGCGTACTGCTTAACCAGCGAATTCTTGGGCTCGGTCAGAATCTGCACCAGTGCATCTTCGGTGAGCTCAGTGAGTGTCGCGATGATCGGCAAACGCCCTACAAACTCAGGAATCAAGCCAAATTTCACTAGATCATCAGGCTCTACGTCAGCCAGCAGTTCACCCACCCCACGGGAGGACTCCTTGCTTTTCACCGCTGCATTGAAGCCGATACCGCCCTTCTCAGCACGGTCACGAATAACTTTCTCCAGCCCCGCAAACGCACCGCCTACGATAAAAAGAATATTGCCCGTATTAACTTGGACAAATTCCTGCTGGGGATGTTTGCGTCCACCTTGAGGTGGCACAGAAGCCGTTGTACCTTCAATCAGCTTCAGCAATGCTTGCTGGACGCCTTCACCCGAGACATCACGCGTAATTGAAGGGTTATCCGATTTGCGTGAAATCTTGTCGATTTCATCAATATAAACAATCCCGCGCTCGGCTTTCTCAACGTCGTAATCGCACTTCTGCAACAACTTCTGGATGATGTTTTCGACATCTTCACCGACATAGCCGGCTTCCGTCAGCGTGGTTGCATCCGCAATGGTAAAAGGTACATTCAGTAACCGTGCCATCGTCTCCGCTAACAGCGTTTTACCGCTACCAGTGGGACCAATCAGCAGAATGTTTGATTTACCTAATTCTACATCGCCGTCGCGCACATCTGTCTTCAGACGCTTGTAGTGGTTATACACCGCTACAGAAAGCACCATTTTGGCGCGATCTTGTCCGATGACGTAGTCATCAAGCGTATGACGTATTTCGCGAGGCGTAGGTAAACGATCCTCATCGCTCTCGGCATCGGCTTCGAGAACTTCCTCGCGAATAATGTCATTACATAAGTCGACACACTCATCGCAGATATAAACGGACGGGCCCGCAATCAGCTTACGTACTTCGTTTTGATTCTTTCCACAAAACGAGCAGTAGAGCAGTTTGCCACCTTCGTCCTTGCCTTTGCCGTCGGCCATTCGCATACCTCTATCACTGCGGCGGCTTACGCCGCCGGAAAAGCTCGTTAGAAAAGCAGAATCCTATTACGCTATCAGGATGTAGGCCGCTTATCCAGCACTGCGTCAATCAAACCATACTCTTTGGCTTGATTGGCGCTCATGAAATTATCCCGATCTGTATCACGCGAGACAGTTTCGATATCTTGACCCGTATGGTGGGCAAGGATTTGATTCAGCTTATCGCGAATACCCAGAATTTCACGGGTATGAATTTCAATGTCAGATGCCTGACCTTGGTAACCACCCAGCGGCTGATGAATCATAACCCGTGAATTAGGCAGGCAGTAACGTTTACCAGCAGCACCTGCTGTCAATAGCAGCGCACCCATGCTGGCCGCCTGACCAATACATACCGTAGACACGTCCGGCTTCACAAACTGCATAGTGTCGTAAATCGACATCCCCGCGGTGACCGAACCACCTGGCGAGTTAATATACAGGTGAATATCTTTATCTGGATTTTCTGACTCCAGAAACAGTAACTGAGCGACAACCAGATTAGCCATGTAGTCTTCTACAGGGCCTACCAAAAAGATCACACGCTCTTTCAAAAGGCGTGAGTAGATGTCGTAGGCTCTTTCCCCTTTGGCGCTCTGCTCAACCACCATGGGCACTAAACCGCCGGCGTTTTGAATATCAAACTCACTCATTCAGGTGATTCCTTGCGTCCGGGAAGGGAAAGGCGCACCGACATAAAGGTGCGCCACGTTCCAGGGTGTTAGGCGCTTGCTTGCTCGCCTTCTTCAGCACCCTCATCTTGCTCAGCCTGCTGTTGCGCAGCGGCAAGGGCTTGCTGATAAGACATTTCAACGTCTTTAATGTTCGTTTGCTCAAGTAACTTAGCCACCGCCTTCTCTTCGAGAATGGCAGATTTCACCTGGGTTTTCAGCTGTTCGTTACCCATGTAGTAGCTAACCACTTCATCAGGATCTTGATACTGCTCAGCCAGCTCGGCTACTTTTGCCTTGATAGCATCATCGTCGGCATCAAGTTCGTTTGCCTTGATGACTTCTGCCAGTAACAAACCAACCTGAACTCGGCCTTTAGCCTGCTCTTCGAAAAGTTCATTGGGCAGCTGGCTAACATCAAAATCTTCGCCTAAACCAAACTGTTGAGCCGCCTGACGCTTCATGCCATCTGTTTCTTGCTGAACCAGTGCGCTCGGCACAGGAATTTCATTCACCTTTTTAAGCGCATCAAGTACTTGCTGCTTAACCCGGTTATCAACGGCTTGTGATGCTTCACGGGTCATGTTCTTCTTGATTTCGGCGCGGAATTTTTCCTGATCGCCGCCTTCAACGCCAAAACGCTCGATAAACTCAGCGTCAACTTCGGGCAGTTTCTGGCTGCTGACTTTGTGAACCGTTACCTTGAAAGTGGCTTCTTTGCCAGCCAAGTGCTCAGCCTGGTAGTCATCAGGGAACGTGACGTTAAGGGTCTTATCTTCGCCCGCTTTAGCACCAATTAACTGCTCTTCAAAACCTGGAATAAAGCTATTGGAGCCAATGACCAGTGTGTGACCTTCGGCACTACCGCCTTCGAACGGTTCATCACCAATATAGCCCTGGAAGTCGATAGTGACTTGGTCACCATCAGCGGCGGCAGCATCAACTTCTTCCCATGCGGCATTTTGCTTACGCAGTGTATCGATCATCTCATCGACATCTGCATCGCTAACGGACACCACCGGGCGCTCTATATCAGTACCTTCAATTGAAGCCAGCTCTACCTGCGGGTAGATTTCCATTACTGCCACGAACTCAAGGTCTTTGCCTGATTCGTTAACGGAAGGTTCAATTTGCGGGAAGCCCGCCGGATTGAGGCCTTCATCAGTAATAGCGCGTACGTAACGCTCACGCATTACTTCGCTAACTACCTCGTTACGTACGTCTTGGCCGTAGCGCTGCTGAACTACTGCCATTGGCACCCGGCCCTGGCGAAAACCATTCAAGCGAACATTCTTCGCGGTGTCTTTCAAGCGAGCACTAACGGCCTCGTCAATTTCGGCAGCCGGCACTTGAATAGTAATGCGGCGTTCGATCTGGGAGGTCGTCTCGACAGAAACTTGCATGAATTGTCCTCTAACGGCTGGGCGTTGTGTTGATTGCATGTAATAAGTTCAAGGGGGTAATTTTAAGAACCCCAACGCATAGTGGCAAGCGCCATGCTCGCAACATGGGGGCAGTGATGTTAAAAACAAGGGAATAAGCGAGCAATTAACCGCTTTAAGGCGTGTTTAGCTTCATTATTAGCCCCATGCTGCGTAATTTATACCATTCTACTGCTTTGTACGTCTTGCGGCGACTTTTTCAATCGCTATACCAAAACACTAGCTAGCTTGGCGCTCGCCAGCCCACCATAGACCTACTGCGTGCATCAGTACGCCAAGCGTTGCACCATGGGAAATGAACACCTGCCAACTAATCCACTCCGTAAACAGCGCGTGCCAACCCCCCATTACGACCATTCCTAGCAGTAACATAACGGCTAACCGTTTGCATAGTTGTGGCAAGCGGCGACGCGCCTCCACCGCCAATAAGCGCCACTGAATAATAACCGCAAAAGCCACCAGTGCTAAGGCGAAGAAAATCAGCGTCTGGCGGGTTTCATGCCCGCCTGCCATGTAGCGTGGCAGGGTTGCCAGCATAACGACACATAAGCCCAGCGCAACGCTGATGCGCTCAGGCGAGGAGGGCGTTCGCTGCATCGCTCAAGCCACCTTTAACTGCTGGTTAACGATCCACTCTTCCACCCAGGGCACAGCAGCATCGTCGGCCATAAAGGTCTCCATGGCGTCGATTTCTAGGCGCTCCCCTAAGCGAGTCGCGCCATAATCCGCCAGCAACTCGTCTAGCGCGCGGCCTGCGCCGCAAAAAGTATCGCCATACGAGCTATCACCGAGTGCAATGAGCCCGTAGCGAAGCGTGGTAAGCGCGGGACTTTGATCACGCAACTGCCGGACAAAGGGCACAAAACTGCCGGGAAAATCTCCACTGCCAGTGGTCGAGACACAAAACAGCGCCAAATCGGCGTCACCACTGACAATATCATCGACAGATGGCTGCTCAACAACCTCCACAGCGTAACCGGCCTGTTCAAATAGGGGCTTCACTTGCTCTGCCACATCAAGGGCACCGCCGTACATGGTACCCACCAAAATATTAAGCTTCGGCATCGTCACTCCCCTGTCAAAGTGTCACAGTGCCAACCCGCAAGTCGACAAATACCCGATGAATTTGCTCAAATATTAACATGGCTGGTTAGAATGAAACACATTACCCGTAATGCTTGGCCCATACATAACCCCTAGGAGTAACTATGCAGCAAACCTTTGAGACGTGGATCACTCCGATAATGATCGGGGGTTTAATTATATTTATGTGTTTTATTATCTGGGACCTGGCTAAAAAATCCAACGCTGGCAAATTTGGCACCATCATGCTGTTTGTCGTGTTGGGAGCAGGTATGCTGGGGTACGTTATCAAGGTGGTGATTACGTGGTTAATAGAAGGTGGCGGCATGTAGTTGCAAGAAAACCCTCATGACTTGAGACCCGGCGCTATAACAAGAAAAGGAGCGCCCATAGGCACTCCTTTGTAAAGGACATGAGATTATCTAGTGTTATGAACCTTAAGCTTATGAATCAGATGCTCATGCGCCTATAGTCCAAAATGCTACTCATCGCCCACGTAATGCTCTACCTGCTGCTTAAGCTTCTGCCCTGGGCGAAACGTGACCACCCGCCTGGCAGAAATTGGAATTTCTTCACCGGTTTTCGGGTTTCGTCCTGGCCGCTCGCGCTTATCACGCAGGTCAAAGTTACCAAACCCCGATAACTTCACCTGTTCGTTCTCACGAAGACAGGCTCGAATCTCTTCAAAAAAAGCTTCGACCATGGCCTTCGCTTCTCGCTTGGACAGGGCTAGCTCAGCATGCAAATGCTCAGCCAGTTCTGCTTTGGTCAACGCACCCATAAGGCTTCTCCTTATCCTTGAAGCAGATACAGCAACAATCACACTGTATCAACCGTACAGTAGCAAAACGCATTGCCAAGAACGTGATAAGCATCGTGGCGAGGCCTAATTAATCTCTTCGATTTTTATTAGCCGCGCAGCTCCGCATCCAGCTTGACACGCACTTGTGTCACAATTGAATCGACCAACTGGTTGATTTCTTCGTCGTTTAGCGTGCGCGATGGATGCTGCCAGGTCAAGCCCAACGCAATACTCTTATGCCCTTCGGCTACACCTTTACCTGAATAGACATCGAATAGCTTGATATCCTGCAGATACTCCCCCGCTTGCTGCTTGGCGCAATCGAGCAATGCCTGCACAGGTGTCGACTCATTGAGTATAAACGCCAAATCACGGCGCACCTCAGGAAAGCGTGACAGCGGCTCAAACGCAGGAACTCGGCCTTGGCTAAGTGCATCTAAGCGCACCTCAAACAACACGGCATCCATTTTTAAGCCCAGCGTTGCTCGTACTTGTGGGTGCAGAGTACCAATCCAGCCTGCAGGCTCACCGTTATGCAATAGCTGGGCACTTTGACCAGGATGGAGCGCTGGGTGCTCAGCGGGCTCAAACCGCCAAGCATCGGCTTCGCCACCCAAGGCGATGACGCTTTCTAGATCACCTTTAAGATCATAAAAATCGACGCGATCCTTAGCACCACTCCACCCTTCCGCTTCACGCGGGCCACACACTAACGCACCCAGCATCGGCACCTGTGACAAAGCATCCAGCTCACCGTTAAATACTAGCCCGGTTTCAAATAAACGCACGCGGGCTTGCTGACGATTGAGGTTGTACTCCATGGCACGAACCAGGCCAGGAAACAAGCTGGCCCGCATCACCGACAAATCAGCCGAGATAGGGTTAGCAAGCACAGGCGTTATGGCGTCTGGTAACAGCGTCGCTTGCAGCTCAGGTGCTACAAAGCTGTAGGTGATCGCCTCTTGAAAGCCACGTGCGACCATCTGACGACGCAACTGCGACTGAGTCAGCGTCGCCTCGTCCGAAGAGCGAAGCGCCAAGCGTGCTGCAGGACGACGTACCGGCAAATTATTATAGCCATGGATACGTGCCACCTCTTCGATCAGATCCTCTTCAATGGCCAAATCAAAGCGCCAAGTAGGCGCGGTGACGGCCCAATCGGCACCCTGGATGCTGACATCAAGCCCCAGACGCTGAAGAATATCGGTCACATCATCGCTATCTAGCGTCTTGGATAGCGCCTGCTCTAAACGGGCACTGCGCAATAAGATTGAGCGCTCTTCGGGCATATGCTTAACGCTTAGCGCTTCAACAACAGGCCCAGCTTTGCCACCGCAAATCTCAATTAGTAGCTGTGTAGCCCGCTCGACTGCAATGGGCGTTAACTGTGGATCAACTCCACGCTCAAAACGGTGCGATGCATCAGTATGCAGACCGTAAGAGCGCGCTTGGCCAGCAATAGCAAGCGGCGTAAAGAACGCAGATTCAAGGAAAATAGTCTGAGTGTTTTCGTTAACGCCTGAGTTTTCACCACCCATGACGCCTGCCATCGCTAGCGGGCCAGAATGGTCGGCAATGACCAGCGTTTCAGGGCGTAGCGACACCTCATGACCATCAAGCAGCGTTAAACGCTCACCCGGCGTGGCCATGCGAATAACCATGCCACCCTGAAGATTATCGCGGTCAAAAGCATGTAGCGGCTGGCCCAACTCAAGCATCACGTAGTTAGTGACATCTACGACAGGATCAATAGAACGTACGCCGCTACGACGCAGCCGCTCAACCATCCATAGAGGCGTCTCAGCCTTAACATTGACACCTTTAATAATCCGGCCCATATAGCGAGGGCATTGCTCTGGCGCCTCGACACTAATCGCAAAGCTATCGTCAACCTCAGTGGACACCGACGCTATTACAGGGCCGATCACCGCCAGCCGATTAAGCACTCCCACTTCACGCGACAACCCTTTAATGCTTAAGCAATCACCACGATTGGGCGTCAGGTCGACCTCAATGGTCATGTCATTCAGGTGCATGAATTCTCTAAAATCAGCACCCACTGGAGCACTTGCTGACAACACCAGAATGCCTGGTGACGTCTCTTCTGCAAGCCCCAATTCAGATGCCGAACAAATCATACCCCGTGACTCAACGCCACGCAGTTTGGCTTTTTTGATTTTAAAGTCGCCCGGCAAGACACCGCCCACCTGGGCAAAGGGCACTTTCTGGCCAACATCGACATTAGGCGCCCCGCAGACAACCTGGACAGGCTCACCACTGCCATCATCAACGGTACACACACTGAGCTTATCTGCGTCAGGGTGCTTCTCTTTACTCAGCACCTCTGCCACCACCACTCCACTGAATTCGGCAGCAACTGCCTCAACAGCGTCAACTTCCAAGCCCGCCATGGTGATTTGGTCGGCCATGGCCTGTGTATCAAGCTGCGGCGAAACCCATTCACGCAACCACTGTTCTGAAAATTTCATCGTTGATCCTGTATTCGGCGGCGGTCTTAAGCGAATTGACGTAAAAAACGCAGATCGTTTTCAAAGAACAGGCGTAAATCGTTCACGCCGTAGCGCAGCATTGCCAAACGCTCAGCCCCCATTCCGAAGGCAAACCCGGTATAGCGCTCGGTATCAATACCCGAGTGGCGGAAGACTTCAGGATGTACCATGCCGCAACCCATCACTTCCAACCAGCCACTATGGGAACATACACGACACCCCGCACCACTACACATCACACACTGAATATCGACTTCGGCTGATGGCTCTGTGAATGGAAAGTAGGAAGGACGGAAACGGACGGATAGGTCGTCACGTTCAAAAAATGCCTGCAAAAAGTCTTCGATCGTCCCTTTTAGATCAGCAAAGCTAATACCCTCATCAACCAACAGCCCTTCCACTTGATGGAACATTGGCGTGTGGGTTAAATCCGAGTCGCTGCGATAAACACGCCCTGGACAAACAATACGGATGGGTGGCTCACTGCTTTTCATGGTGCGCACCTGCACGGGTGAGGTGTGAGTCCTCAAAAGGCGGGTGGCATCAAAATAGAAGGTATCCGCCATGCCACGGGCAGGGTGGTGGGCAGGAATATTGAGCGCTTCAAAATTGTGATAATCGTCTTCAATTTCAGGCCCTACTGCCACATCATAACCAATACGCGTGAACAGCCCCTCTATACGCTCAAGCGTACGCGTCACCGGATGTAGACCACCCTCGACCTGGCCACGCCCTGGCAACGTGACATCGATACTTTCAGCGGCCAAACGGGCATTGAGCGCAACACTTTCAAGTTGCGCTCGCTTAGTATCAATTTCGTCGGCTAGCGTTTGCTTGGCCTGATTAATACGTTCACCCGCCGCAGGGCGCTCTTCTGCTGACAGCCTCCCCAGGCCTTTCAGCAAGGCAGTTACCTCACCTTTCTTACCTAAGTAGCGTACTCGTAATTCGTCTAGTGCAGCGACACTCTGCGCAGCCTGAATGGCGTCGCGAGCCTCAGATACCAGAGTAGGAAGGTGATCCATCCGTTTCACTCCGAATTAAGCGGTGTCCACCCCTAAGGATGGCGTGGCACGTTGAAGGTGGCAAAAAAACAGGGGAAGAGCGGCTGCTCTTCCCCTGGATGGGTCACTCTGAAATGACCTCAGGCACATTGCATGGGCAATCACCCAATGCAAACTACCTTATTGGGCAGCCTTGGCTTTTTCCACGATGGCAGCAAATGCGGCCTTCTCGTGTACTGCCAAATCGGCCAATACTTTACGGTCGATTTCGATACCGGCTTTCTTGAGGCCACCAACAAAACGGCTGTAAGACATGCCGTTGACGCGTGCACCAGCGTTGATACGCTGGATCCATAGCGCACGGAACTGACGCTTACGGTTGCGACGGTCACGGTAAGCATACTGACCAGCTTTGATAACGGCTTGCTTGGCAACGCGGAAAACGCGTGAACGGGCACCGTAGTAACCTTTAGCAAGCTTTAATACTTTTTTATGGCGACGACGCGCTACTACGCCACGTTTAACTCGAGTCATAACACACTCCTGACTTTAAGGCTGAGGCGAAAAAATTTTGCACTCAGAAAAACGAAAACCCGACTTATAGATTCGGCAGCATACGCTGGATAAGCGCTTTATCAGACGCATGGATTTGCTTCATTCCACGCAGTTGACGCTTACGCTTGGTCGTTTTCTTGGTCAAGATGTGGCTACGGTGAGACTGCTTGTGCTTAAAGCCATTAGCAGTCTTTTTGAAGCGCTTGGCAGCGCCGCTGTTGCTTTTGATTTTCGGCATGAGGAAAACTCCGCTCGATATTTTTTAGAAAACCCAGGGCCGACCACCTGTTTAACGGTGGCCCGTTGACATCGCCGTTGGATCACTTCTTTTTCGGGGCAATAATCATGATCATCTGGCGCCCTTCCATTTTCGGGAAAGACTCTACCGCTCCGATCTCTTCCAGGTCTGCCGCAATCCTTTCCATCAGCTTACGACCGATGTCCTGGTGCGCCATTTCACGACCACGGAAGCGCAGTGTGACTTTGCCCTTGTCACCACCTTCCAAAAAGCGCGTCAGGTTTTTAAGCTTGACCTGATAATCGCCTTCGTCGGTGCCAGGACGGAATTTAACTTCCTTAACCTGGATTTGCTTCTGCTTCTTCTTTTGAGCCGCTTTCTGCTTCTTGGTCTCAAAAACGAACTTGCCGTAATCCATAATCTTACAGACGATGGGATCGGCATTCGAAATTTGCACGAGATCTAAGCTTTCAGATTCTGCACGCTCTAGCGCTTCGGTGGTGGGCACAACACCCAACTGCTCACCGTCGCTACCAATAAGACGTACTTCTTCTTCGACAATTCGCTCGTTCATTGGTGGGCGTTTATCTGCTGGACGCCCTCGCTGGTTGCTTCTCTTGATCGTTCCGTCTCCTTAGGCAATTGACGATGTCGCCAGGGCTGCTCTCTCGGCAGTATGGCGTTCAATAAATTCATCGACCGTCATTGTACCGAGGTTTTCGCCGCTGCGTGTTCGCACGGCCACTGAGTCAGCTTCGACTTCCTTATCTCCTACCACAAGGAGATAGGGAACTTTCTGTAACGTATGCTCACGGATTTTAAAGCCGATCTTCTCGTTCCTCAAGTCCGCTTTAACACGTAAGCCACTTTTTTGCAGACGGCTCTCCAAATCAAGCGCATATTCACGCTGTGAATCGGTGATAGTCATGACGACTGCCTGCTGTGGCGCAAGCCATAATGGCATAGCGCCTGCATAATGTTCAATCAAGATGCCAATGAAACGCTCCATAGAGCCAACGATAGCACGATGCAACATTACTGGCGGCTTCCGATGCCCCTCTTCTGTCACATATTGAGCACCAAGTCGCTCTGGCATCATAAAGTCTACCTGCATAGTACCCACTTGCCACTCGCGTCCCAGGCAATCTTTCATATGGTATTCAATCTTGGGGCCATAGAACGCGCCTTCGCCAGGAAGTTCCTGCCATTCTACATCGCAAGTTTTTAACGCACTACGCAGTGCATCTTCTGCCCGATCCCAAACCTCATCACTACCAATGCGTTTTTCGGGGCGAAGAGCAATTTTAATAGCAATATCTTCAAAGCCGAAGTCGCTATACACCTTCAACGCTTGACGATGAAAGTCAGTTACTTCTGGCTCAACTTGAGCTTCGGTACAAAAAACATGACCATCGTCTTGAGTAAATGCACGAACGCGCATGATACCGTGTAAAGCGCCTGAAGGCTCGTTCCGGTGGCAACCGCCAAACTCACCAAAACGAACGGGGAGCTCGCGATAGCTACGTAAGCCAGAATTAAATACCTGAACATGACCAGGGCAATTCATAGGCTTGAGGGCATACTCACGCTTTTCTGACTCGGTAAAGAACATGCCGTCTGCGTAGTTGTCCCAGTGCCCTGACTTTTTCCAAAGCGATACATCCATTATCTGGGGGCAGCGAATTTCTTGGTAGCCACCCTCTTTATAAACGCCTCGCATATATTGTTCGATCTGCTGCCATAGCGCCCAGCCGTTAGGGTGCCAAAATATCATTCCCGGCGCTTCTTCCTGCATGTGAAAAAGGTCCAGTCGGCGCGCCAATTTACGGTGATCGCGCTTCTCTGCCTCTTCAAGCCGTTTTACGTAAGCCTTAAGCTGTTTTTTATCGCCCCATGCGGTGCCGTAGATACGCGTCAGCATGGTGTTTGCAGCATCGCCACGCCAATAGGCCCCTGCCAACTTAGTGAGCTTGAAAGCTTTTAAGTGGCGGGTGTTAGGCACGTGCGGGCCGCGGCACATGTCGGTGTACTCTTCGTGATGATAAAGCCTGATGGTCGCATCATCAGGGATATCGCGAACAATTTCCTGCTTGTAAGGCTCATCACGATGCAAAAAGGTCAACATTGCCTTGTCGCGATCAACGTATTCGCGAACCACATCGTACTCGCGCTCAATCAATGATTGCATGCGCGTCTCTATCGCCTCCAGGTCTTCCGGCGTGACCGACTGACCGAATTCAATATCGTAATAAAAGCCATCTTCAATGACTGGCCCAATCGCCATCTTGGCATCGGGATACATTTGCTTAACCGCATGACCAATTAGGTGAGCGCAGGAGTGACGAATTATTTCCAACCCCTCAGCGTCACGCGCTGTGATAATAGCAACGCTCGCATCTTGCTCGATTAAATCAGCGGCATCTACCAGCAAACCATCAATCTTCCCAGCGATACAGGCCTTAGCCAAACCAGGGCCAATGGATTCTGCGAGCTGCATAATGGTCAGCGGTGCTTCAAATGTTTTTTGACTGCCGTCAGGCAGAGTAACAATAGGCATTCATGTTCCTTGAGCGCAGTGGTGATCCATACCAAGGATCACATTTCGCTATCAATGGTCTTGGAGGGTGCAAAAGCCCCACTAAAAACAGCGACAAGATTAGCAGAGTTACCTACCGCTTAAAATAAAAACGGGAGGCATATGCCTCCCGTTTCTGTACCTGTGGATTGCAGTTAACCGTTTATAAGTCGTCTACAAACCTCAGAAGATAAGTGAACTTAGTTCCACTCATCCAATTCAACGCGACGGTTCTGGAAGCGACCTTCTTCAGTCTCGTTAGACGCGATCGGCTGCTCTTCACCGTAACCTACTGCACGCATACGGTTAGCTTCTACGCCACGGCTTGCCAAGTAGTTAGCAACTGATTGAGCACGCTCTTGTGACAAGTTTTTGTTGTACTCGTCAGAACCGCGTGAATCAGTGTGGCCTTCGATGCTTACGCGAACATCAGGGTTACTGACCAAACGCTCAGCAACACCGTTAAGTACATTCTGAGCGTTGGAAGTTAACTGAGCAGAATCAAACTCGAAGTTAACATCTTGCAGAACGACGCTATCCGGGCAACCCAGTGCGTTAACTTCTACGCCTGCAGGGGTGTTCGGGCACTGATCACGGTAATCTGGAACACCGTCATTATCGGAATCAAGCGGGCAACCGTTAGCGTTAACTTCTACGCCAGCAGGAGTACCTGGGCACTGATCACGGTAGTCAGGCACGCCGTCACCGTCAGAATCTAGCGGGCAACCTTCGGCATCAACAGCAACACCAGCCGGCACTTCGCCATAGCTTGGGCACTGCGGTGCAACCGGCTCAGGCGTGCGGTCAGCGCATAGCAAACCGCCGATAGCAGCACCAGCAGTGGCACCTATAGCGGCACCGTTTTCTTCGTCAGAATTACTGCTGGTAGCATAGCCAATACTGCCACCGATAACGCTCCCAGCCAGACCACATACTGCCGGGTGCTGATACCAGTTGCTGTCGCTGCTAGCGCTTGATTGGCCGGAAGACTGTGAGGCCGAGCTGGCACAGCCAGAAAGACCGACTACCAGTGCGGAACCGATTAGCAATCCAGTCGTTGATTTTTTCATGCAAGACTCCTTCTTGATCCAATGCTGAAATGGTCATAAGTGACCAAATCTATCCAATGCTTCTTATTGCGAGAGCATCCATTTTTCGCCTGTTCTGTATTAAGCTGAATAACCAAGCCCTCAGTATTTATGACGACATACCCATAACTCAGTACCCAGCCACTACAGAACATTGTGCCTATCATTAACGCTTAAGCGCTAGAAGGCAACAATGCCAAGATATCAACTTCTTGCCAATACCGACATCATTTAGCATAGCAAAATTGCCACGATGGGCACTAAAAATTAGCTTGCTATGCATTTTGGCGGTTAATACCGCTCAAAATTAATAGTTAATGCAACGCACTTTTGCCTTTGGCACGCCATTTTAATACTGCTTGAGCAGCTTTCAATACGGCTTCCCGCATGTCATTTTCTGCCATCAACCGTTCTTTGTCTTCCTGCATACGCTCTCGAGCAGTCAACTGCTGCCGGGCGGAATGCGTATTCAAATGTTGAGTGCGACGATAGTGCTCGGCAAAAGCCTTAAATTCAGTTCGTTCCGTTAAACTAGGATCGATAATCTCAAGTAGAACCTTACAACGCCAAGCCCCCTCCGTGATATCGACCTGCTCCTGAACCAAAGCACTCGCGACATAATCGAGGTTTTCTAAACTGTTTTGTTGGGCACGAGCATCTTCATCGCGCCGATAAGCTTCTCGACGACTTACCTCTTTGCGCAGCGACCATGCGTAGAAACACAGCCCCACAATGACTGCAATCGCCAAGGCGAGTAATACCAGCGCTACTGTTGAGTTCATGACCCCCCTCATTAAGCGAATAAATTGCTTGACGAAAATTGTACACCCTTATACCACTACTCTGCCAATAGCATCTAGGCTTGCTTCTCCACTTACTGCATACCTGTCCAGTTCGTCTTCGAATCACCAAGCAAGCGCCGCAGCGTAGTGATCAAGTAATAGCGCACCGAAAACGCCTAATAAGTAGCGAATTGAGAACCAGAAAGCGCCGATAGGTGCGGTAGCATCATGACCGCGCCAAACCCGCCAGTTCCAAAACATAAAGCGTGCATTCAGACCTAACACAATGACTAAATAAAGCACTCCACTCATCCCGATCATTACCGGTAATAGAGTAGTTAATACCGTTAGCCAGCCATACAACCAAATTTGCAGCCGTGTAAAAGGAAGACCATGGGTAACAGGCAACATTGGGATGCCTGCCCGTGCATAATCATCACATTTGTGAATCGCCAGTGCCCAAAAGTGCGGCGGCGTCCAAGCAAAAATAATCAGCATCAGTAACAACGGCTCAGGAGATACTTGCCCCGTAATAGCAACCCAACCTAGCAATGGCGGTGCCGCGCCAGCCACGCCTCCAATAACAATATTCTGGGGCGTAGCCCGCTTTAAAAAAGCAGTATAAATCAAAGCATAACCGATCAAAGAAGCAAAGGTCAGCGCAGCCGCTAAAACGTTAACCTGCCAAGCTAATAGCGTAACACCTGCAACAGAAAGCAAGCACGCCCAAGCCAACGCGATTGTCACGGGTAGCCGTTTACTCGCCACTGGACGACGAGAAGTTCGCGTCATTACCGCATCCAAATGGCGGTCAATTACATGATTAAAAGCAGCCGCACCACAAGAGGCTAAGCCGATACCGGCCAAACCAATAATTACTTTTGTCAGTGGTGGTAGGCCTTGGGTTGCCAATGCCATCCCCACGGCAGCACATACCAACATAACAACCACTACTTTAATTTTGCAGAGCCCAAGTAATTCTCTCCACCCCCACACCATAGAAGGCAGGGCCGAAGGTAGTGTCATTGTTATATTTCGCATGCGCTCCCCTTCTTTTTTAGTCAGCAATAACATTGCAATACAACGGGTTAGAGCCCTTTAAACAAGTGCCAGCCTCGTTGTAACGCCAGCACCACCAAGCCCATACCAAACCAACAGATAGTGCAATGGCACCTGCCGTATGTAGCAACGCAAGCCATAAAGGCAGCCATAACAATACGTTAGCGATACCCAGAATAGCCTGCAGCATGTATAGAGAAACCACAATTGCTAGTGGTTTAGCGACATTCTGCCAATGCCGATATCGTAACCAAAGCGCAATCAACCCGACTCCTAACATGAGTGCGCCTAAGCGATGAACAACATGGATAGCAGTGCGTGCATCAGCATGTAGCTGCCCATGTAAATAATTAGGGCCAACAGTTTGGGTAAAATGAAAACCCTCGCTTACATCCAACTCAGGCCACCACTGAGCATTACAGGTAGGGAATCCTTGGCAAGCGATGCCCGCATAGTTGCTAGTCACCCACCCACCCAACGCTAACTGCACCACCAGCAAGCATGCCGCAATACCCCACCAGGCATTGGTTCGGCGCGGCTCAGTTATGGTTTTTTTACGAGCACGACGTAAGCGTAGGTGTACCCAAAAGAACAGTAGCAATACACTCAGCCCACCCAAAAGGTGGAGAGTGACGACTTGCGGCCAGAGTTGTAGCGTCACCGTGAAAGCACCGAAGGCACCCTGCAATATAATAACTACTAAGAGCGTCAAACTGAGCCGCCATGGGTAACCTGAGCGTTGACGCAATGGCCAACCCAGCGCGACAACACTTATTACCACCAGTCCAAGCAGGCTAGCAATGTAGCGATGGGCCATTTCCACCCACGCTTTAAACGGTTCTAACGGAGCATCAGGATGGCGCAGGGTGGCATGATCGCTATCGGGGACCAGCAGCTTTCCATAGCAACCTGGCCAATCAGGGCAGCCTAATCCAGCATCGACTAACCGTGTCCATGCACCAACCAGCATTACCACTGCAGTAAACAGGGTACCTATTAACGTTAATCGCACTAACCAGCGTAAGCGGCGCTCATAGGAATTGGACATGATGCTTCCTTAACAACAGAGATTAGTGCGCTTCATAGAGGGTTTACTTTAAAAAGATGCTGTATATCTTCAAGCACGTATTTGGTCGCGATGTTTTCATCGAATGCTAGCGCCGGACGCCCTGAAGGATCGAACAACCACACTGAGTTTTCTTTTCGCCATGAAGGAAAACGCTGCCACTCACTAGTCACTTCGCCCGGCAATGGTTCAAGCCCCCCGCCGATGCGCAAACGCGTTAATCTTGGCGCCTCGCGTCCTAAAGCACGATGTAGCCGCCACAATTCATCCTGGCGAGTTTCACACTGCAGAGTGCAGTCAAATGCCAGAATCCATTTGTCTTCTTCACTCACGGCAGACGCTGTTAATGGCCATTCATGAAGAGCGGGTAATGCCAGGTCTACATCACCATGTGCCGTATGGTGATCGGGGATGCCAATACGGAACTCGACCATTCCCCAGGCAGCAACCACGGGAGCCGCGAATATCGCAAAGATCAGCATTAATTTGAGCCGCTGGCGCCGGATATATTTAGCTTCCTGCATAGTTATTCACCCTGCTTATTTTTACTCAGTAACGACTCTTCTTGAGTTGCATCGCAACGCAATTTTCGCCCCCCAAAAAACATTACCACCAGGGCCGCCAGGGCCAGCCCCCACCACTGAAACGCATACCCTATATGCCGGCTGGGCGGCATAACACTGGCTTCCCACCAAGGAATCAGAACGCCATCGCCCTCACTAGCATGCACCCAGCCCGCATAGCTAAACGACCCTAACGAAGCGCGCCAAGGTTCAAGACTTAACTGCTGCAACCTGATACCTTCTCTGTTTTCTCCATATAGTGGCCCGCCCGCTTGTACTTCCTGCCACTCACCGGTCAACTCAACACTGCCACTTGGAGTAGTGGCTTGGGGTGGGCCACGATGAGGCCCCGTTGCTAAAAAGCCTCGCTGCACCAACCAAAGCTGACCGAAGCTATCACGCAGTGGTGTGAGTACTGCTACCCCTAACCTTCCCTCTACAATCCGATTATCTAAATAGAGAGTATGCTCTGCCAAGTACTCACCCCGTAGGGTTACCTCTGCGCCTTGGGCTGGCTGCGCGGTAGGTTGTACCAATGCAGGTGCCGTTTCGCGAACGGCCAATGCTAATCGCTTGTCATCTGCCCGCTCCCACTGCCATAGTCCTAAATAGGCGCCTAAGGCCACCACCAGACTCCAGAAAAAACACCAGCTATAAAAACGCCATTGTCGAGAGGTTTTCATCATGTGGTTACAACTACTCATTGCCGCTGTATTCGTTGCGATGGTTATAAGTCTAGCCATGGGAGCTGGCTTTTTGCTGCGTGATAACTCCTCGTCTCGCCGCTTGCTTGTGTCTCTTAAATGGCGCATCGGACTAGCTTGTTTATTAATGGTCCTCATCATATTTGGCTTTTGGTCCGGCCAGCTAGGCTAGGCAATTTATAAAACGTAAACGAAAATAAAGAGCCCAACCCATACCACATCGACGAAATGCCAATACCAACATGAGGCTTCAAAACCAAAATGATTTTCATCGCCAAAATGGCCTTTCACTATTCGTACTAACATGGTGGCAAGAATTATTGTGCCGATAATCACGTGCAACCCATGAAAGCCGGTCAATATAAAGAATGTTGCGCCAAAAATACCGGCTTCCAATGTAATACCGTAATGCGAATAAGCCTCATAATATTCAATGCCTTGAATCATTATAAAGCAGCACCCTAATAGCACGGTACCGGTTAGCCAGTTACGACATGTCCGCCGGTAACCGACTTTTAAAGCCTCATGGGCAACTGTTAGCGTGATACTTGAGGTGATCAAAATTAGCGTATTAACGAGAGGAAGTTGCCAGGGGCTAAAAACTTGTTGAGGGCCAGCAATGGAAGCATCGGGTGGGTTCAGCAGGGGCCATGTAGCAACAAAATCTGGCCAAAGTAACGCCGAAACCCCTTTCGCGCCCTCCCCGCCCAACCAAGGAATAGTGAACATCCTTACGTAAAACAGCGCCCCAAAAAAAGCGGCGAAAAACATGACTTCTGAAAAAATAAACCAGCCCATGCCCCAGCGAAACGAACGATCCATTTGAGCATCGTACAGCCCACCACGAGACTCACTGATCACATCCCGAAACCATAGCCCCATCACAGACACTATGCCCAACACGCCTATTAAAACCAGCGGCAGCCCAGTGTCGTAAACAAGCTTAATGCCGATTCCGGCCATCATTGCACCGAGTGCCACCGAACCGAGAACAGGCCACCGACTACTCGCTGGAACATAATAGCTACCACTGCTCATATCGTTTCTCCCGCCGCGTTATTGTTCTTTGCTTCGTTTTTGGGATCGTTCTTAACACCGTGATTGATTGTGTTGTTCAGTGAGGCGTTCTGTATCACACGCTCAATTGGATATAGGGTATATACCAGCGTGATGGTATTAATATCTGCTGGAAGATCTCGCGCCAACTGAAACACTAGCGGGATCGTCAAGCGTTCATTACCCTGCAACTGTTGCTCTTCAAAACAGAAACAGCTTACTTTGCGTAAATGGCGCGTTGCATTTGAAGGGGAAACGCTAGGTACTGCCTGCCCCCAACTTTCTTTATGACTATTATTAGTAAACGTAAAGTCGACTTCTGCCGTTTGCCCCGGATGCACGCTCATTTGATGCATTTCAACGCTCATCTGCCACGGTAATCCTGGGCTGCCCCGCGTTATAAATTGCACATTAATGTAACGGGACTCATCTACCTCTTCGTGCACGATACTTTGTGCCGTAGCATCAACCTTGCCATTGATGCCGGTAATTTGACAAAACACGTCATACAACGGCACCAACGCAAAAGCAAAGGCGAACATACCCACTAGCACAGCCATTGTTCTAATAACCGTTTGACGCACGCCTGCCTGGTTTTGCTCTCGACTGTCCATAACACCTCTTGGGCCTACTGGCCTGTGTGGTTTATGCCATTTTTAATGGGAAGTACGATGAAAAACCGGCGGCGTTTCAAAGGTGTGCAAGGGTGCAGGACAGGGAACTGTCCACTCTAAATCTTCCGCGCCCTCCCAAGCTTTTGCTGGCGCTTTTTTACCTCCGCGAACGCACAGGATGATGCCTAAAACAAATAGCAACTGTGAGGCGCCAAAGAAGAAAGCACCAATACTTGAAAGTAAGTTAAAGTCGGCAAACTGAAGAGCATAATCGGGAATACGGCGCGGCATACCGGCTAACCCAGCGAAATGCATGGGGAAGAAGGTTAGGTTGACACCGATAATCGAAAACCAGAAATGCCACTGGGCAAGCCGTTCATTAGGGTAATGCCCCGTCCATTTCGGCAACCAATAATAAACCCCTGCCATGATGGCAAAGATCGCCCCAGGGACTAACACATAGTGAAAGTGGGCAACGACGAAGTAAGTATCATGATATTGAAAATCCGCAGGGGCGATCGCCAACATTAGCCCTGAAAAACCACCAATAGTGAACAGCACGACAAAGGCAAGGGCAAACAGCATCGGCGATTCAAAACTGATTGAGCCACGAAACAGCGTAGTGACCCAGTTAAATACCTTCACCCCAGTAGGCACGGCGATCAGCATCGTTGTATACATAAAAAACAACTCTGCTACTAAAGGCATCCCTACCACAAACATATGATGAGCCCAGACCAAAAACGATAGAAACGCAATCGCCGCAGTGGCATAAACCATCGATGCATAACCAAACAGCGGTTTTCTTGCAAACGTAGGTATGATCGCGGAGACAATACCAAAGGCGGGCAAAATCATGATGTACACTTCAGGATGACCAAACGTCCAGAAAAGATGCTGAAACAGAACCGGGTCGCCCCCACCCGCCGCGTTAAAGAAACTTGTGCCAAAGTTAATATCCATAAGCATCATGGTGATAACTGCCGCTAAAACCGGCATTACCGCGATCAGCAGAAAGGCCGTAATTAACCAGGTCCAGACAAAGAGTGGCATATCCATTAAACGCATGCCCGGTGCACGCATATTTAAAATAGTTGCGATGATATTAATTGCCCCTAATATCGAACTGATACCCGCAAGGTGTAATGAAAGTATAAAAAAGGTCGTAGAGGGAGGCGCATAGTTGGTCGATAGCGGCGCATAAAAAGTCCAACCAAAATTTGGTCCGCCACCAGGCATAAGAAGGGTTGAAAGCAATAATGTAAAAGCAACAGGAAGCAGCCAAAAGCTGAAGTTATTCAATCGTGGTAACGCCATATCTGGCGCTCCAATTTGCAACGGTATCATCCAGTTAGCTAACCCTGTGAAGGCTGGCATTACGGCGGCAAACACCATAATCAACCCATGCATAGTGGTCATCTGGTTGAAAAACTCAGGTTCGACCAACTGGAGTCCAGGCTGGAAAAGTTCGGCCCTCACTACTAAAGCAAATATGCCGCCAACGAAAAACATAGTCAGCGAAAAAATCAGATAAAGAGAACCTATCTCTTTATGATTTGTGGTCAATAACCAGCGCAAAATACCTTTCGGCGGCGCATCATGACTTTGGCTTTGCCCATCGGCGACGGCCGTACTGCTATGCTGCAAATGAGGCTGAGGGGGTAGTTTGGGCGACATGATACTCTCCGAAATATTGTAGTTGTCTAAATAAGTGGCGCATCAGCATTATTGGGCAATTAACTCAGCTACTTCTGAAGGCTGCACCACCTCTCCCGTATCGTTACCCCAAGCATTTCGCGTATAAGTTACTACAGCGGCAATTTCTACTGGATTTAAGGTGCTACGAAAAGCTGGCATTGCAGCACCCGAAACACCGTTGATTACTTTATTGAGATGCCAATCCACATCACTAATAAGCTGTTCGTTATTTGCCAGTGCAGGAAAAGCAGGCGGCGAGCCCTGGCCTTCGGCTTGATGGCAAGAAGAGCAGATCGATTGATAAATTTCCTGGCCGCGTGCTACTAGCTCCTCCATAGCCCATTCACGATCAACGCCCATGGCCTCTTCGGCAGCCGCTTCTTTACGCTCGGCGAGCCAACTATCAAACTCATCTTCTTCCATCGCATGAACCACGACGGGCATAAACCCGTGATTGACACCACATAGCTCAGTGCACTGCCCACGGTAGATACCTGGCTCATTGATCGTTACCCAATTTTCATTGATAAAGCCGGGAATCGTGTCTTGTTTGACTGCTAAGTCGGGCACCCACCATGAGTGAATAACATCATCAGAGGTCATCAAAAAGCGCACTTTGCGATTGATGGGTAAAACAAGCGGCTCATCCACTTCTAATAAGTAATGCTCTCCCCGCGTTTCAGCCCCGCTGATCTGTGTCCGTGGAGTGCTCATATTAGAAGTAAACGCGACGTCCTCGCCTAGATACTCATAGCGCCAGCGCCACTGCTGTCCTGTAATCATAACGTCTAACTCTGCATCTGAAGAGTCGTACATATTTTTTAGCGTTGCGGTAGCAGGGACAGCCATGCCAACCAGAATCAAGACAGGGATAGCCGTCCAAAGCACTTCTACACTGGTGTGCTCATGAAAGTTGGCGGCTTTGGCGCCTTTGGAGTGGCGGTAGCGAAACAGGGAGTAAAACATAGCACCAAACACCACGAGGCCGATGACGACACATATCCAAAAAATCGTCATGTGAAGGCCAAAGATATCGGCGCTAACATCGGTTACACCAACAGGCATATTCCAATCATTGGCATTAGCCTGCGACCCGCTCGCAGAAAGGGTAATGACTAACAGCCACCGCCACGCTGATCGCATAGAAACCTCCAGACTTATTGTTGTTATCTCCTGCCTTTAGATGAGGGCAGAACTAAATGAGATATTAGCAGTATAGAAAATATGTGCCATTCGTCACGCTTTGCTTACTTAACGCTATCAACGCTTTTCAGCGGGCAGCAAACGTTGCCAAAACGATAAGCACCAAAACGAACAGCAATGTAATGACTATCCCAGTAACAATGTACGCTGCAGGCTTGCCACTACTAAAGTCTTCCTGTCGCTTTTGGTTACTCTGGACCCCAAGTAAGGCCGCTAATACTGACTTCACCACTGACCACATAAAACCTCCGATTAGGGCTGGTGTGACAACGCACATTGAGGATTCATGGTTAACATTCATTATCATAGACAGACAAAGGTATTACGTTTGGATAAACGGAAAAAATCTAAGCATTTACAGGCAGGTAAATGGCAATCTATAGTTCCGATTATGCGATACTAATTTCCCCCAGGATCAAGCGCCACCCAATGGAGTGACTAATGTTCAAGCACCTTCCAAGCCTACCAGCTAAAAGCCTATTGGCTATTTTCCCATTACTGCTGCTAACAGGTTGTACGACGTATACCTGGCCCGACGGCTCACAGGAAACCGTAATCGGTGTGGTGCCAGAAGAAGAAAATAAACGCTACGAAGAAGAACAGGTAGAAGGGGTACGCTATCGTATTCCGAACGAGATCCCAGAAAAGCGCAGCGAATAAGCATGACGGCAAAAGACGGTCAGACTATTTATCCATCTTCCGTTTGGTATGCGCAGTCGCCGTTGCGGTCAAAGGGTCTTCTGGCCAAGGATGCCGAGGGTAGCGACCGCGCATTTCTTTACGTACCTCTGGGTAGCCATTTTGCCAGAAACTCATTAAATCTTGGGTGACTTGTAGCGGCCTACGCGCGGGTGAAAGCAGATGAATCATTACGGCAACGCCGCCATTAACGACGGTAGGGGTTACCTGCCAACCAAAGGCCTCTTGCAGCTTCATAGCTAAAACGGGTGGGCATTGGGAAAGGCAAGGCACATAATCCAACATAATTACTTTCCCACTGGGTACTTTAAGCGCTTGAGGTGCCAATTGATCAAACTCACTTTTCTGCTCCCAGGTGAGTGAATCAAGCAAGTAGCGTTCTACAGGCAATGCTTCAATTTCGCTCAGTCGATTTACACCGATCAAGTAGGGAGCTAACCAGATCTCTAAGGTGGCTAGCAGTGCCTGCTCTGACCAATCGGGCCATTGCTCCCCCACGTTGGCGCGTAACAGTGCCATGCGCCCGAGCAACTGTTGAATTTTCTTGCCAAACAACTGCCTGGGCTGCTGACGTAAAGCATTCAATAGTGCATCTTTTACGGCTTCTTCCGGTAAATGCGCCAATGGCCGTTTGGCAATAATAAGGGTAGCGTGCGCCTGCACCTCTTCACCGATTAAACGGCCCTGCTCTTGCGACCATGTTACGCGCGGCTGCCAGAGGCTAATCACAGGATATAGAGAGAGCAGTGAAGCAACGGATAATTGTTCACCAGCAATAATGCGCGTTTGGTCACCTGCTGCGCTGTTTAACACGGCGGCCACTAAAAAAGATTGATGTGCCAAGGGATCATTTAACGGCAGCGTAGCGGTTTTGCCATTGGCCAGTCGAAACTTACCAGGCTCTATTAACTGTCCGATGCGCTCAGGGTATGCCAGCGCCAAAAGCGGCCCAAGCGGTTGCAACATGGCCTCATCAAGCCCGACCCCTGCTTTCCTTGCAAGCCTAAAGGCTTCGCGCTGCCACTGAGGAAAACGTTTAGGCTGACTGAGCCGGAGTGCTAACGCATCATGCAGCGAGCGCTCTGAGCTGTCACGCTCCTCCAGTAGGGCTGCTAGCCCACAAGCCAGGGGAACAGCATTGAATTCTGCAGCACGCTCCAGCATCACTGCTATTCGCGGTTCGACTGGCCATTGGGCACAGCGACTGCCCAAGGGGGTTAGCCTGTGTTGCTCGTCTAATATACCAAGCTGCACTAAAAGCGCTTGACCACTGCGCCAAGCACTTTCTGGCGGCGGCGTCACCCAACTCAGCTCATGGGGCGACGCAACCCCCCAACACGCCAGTTCAAGCACCAGCGATGAGAGTTCCGCTTGCTGAATTTCTGGTTCACCGTAAGCGGTTAACGGCTGCTCTTGAGCCCAGAGCCGAAAACAGAAGCCCTCCCGTTGCCGACCTGCGCGACCCCGCCGCTGGTCGGCGCTAGCACGGTTGATTCGTCGTGTGGTTAACCACGTTAGGCCCGTGCGCGACTGAAAAAGCGGCACTCGCTCTAAGCCACCGTCAATCACTACATTGACGCCATCCACCGTAATGCTAGATTCGGTAATCGCAGTGGAGACAATAATACGCTGTTGTGAAGTGTTTGCTGCTAATGCCGCTTGTTGCTGCGCGATACTCATCCTACCGTGCAGCGGTCGTATCTCGAGGTCTGGTAGCGCCCTTTCCAACGCTTGTACTAGCCGATTTATCTCGGCCACGCCCGGCAAGATCACTAATACATCCTGCGTATCAGGCATTAAAAGCGCTTCATTGACTACGCGCAGAGCATGGCTAACACTCTCTTTGCTATTTAAGGAAGGACGATACAGCGTTGTCACCGGATACTGACGACCATGACAATCGATGGTGGGTACCTGCTCCCCTAACACTCGCCTGAGCGCCTTGATATCCAGCGTTGCCGACATTACCAGCAGGCGTAAATCGTCACGAATACTGCTTTGCACATCCAGCGTAAGCGCCAACCCTACATCGGCGTCTAAACTTCGCTCATGGAATTCATCAAAGATGATCCCGGCCACGCCTTCCAGTAGCGGGTCATCCTGCAGCATGCGAGTAAGCACCCCTTGAGTAACGACTTCTAAACGAGTTTGCGCGCTAACACAGCTATCACCGCGCATGCGATAGCCCACTGTCTGACCGACCTTTTCGCCTAACTGCTGAGCCATATAGTTAGCCGCCAATCGCGCGGCGACCCGCCGTGGCTCTAGCAAAAGCAGCTTCTGCCCTTTTGCCCAATCGGCCGTAAGCAGAGCAAGCGGGACACGGGTAGTTTTGCCAGCGCCTGGCTGGGCAATCAGCATCAGACGGTTGCTGGTAACCAGGACGTTTTTAATATGATTAAGATGCTGATCAATCGGCAAATCGCTCATTTAGCTCTCACTTTTCCACCAAGTGAGCGTTTGTACTCGCCTGAGTGATTCCGCACCCTTTTAGGATAACGTGCTCAAGAAAGGCTGAAATTGATTCAATATCCTCTTCAGTTAATGCATCTCGGCCTAGAATACCGCTTACCTGAGCGCTATATTCAGTGTAGTGCTGGGTAGCAGACCAAATTAAGAAGATTAGCCACTTGGGGTCGACGGCGTCCATTTTACCTTGCGCAGACCACTGTTGAATGATCGCGGCACGAGAAGCCACCCACTCACGCAGTTCACCGGCCAGATAGTCACTCAAGAAGGGAGCGCCTGCTAAAATTTCCGCTGCAAATAGTTTTGAGCCTTCGGGATAGCGCTGACCAAGCACCATTTTGGCGCGGATAAAATCACTCAGCACAGTCGCCGGATCGCTCTCCGGGGTAATATCTTCAAGCACCTTGTTCCAGCGATGCATCATGCGGTTAAGCAGTCGGACATAAAGCGTCTGCTTACTTCCCATGTAGTACAAAATATTAGCTTTGGGGAGACCGGCCCGATCAGCGATCATTTGCAAGCTCGCTCCGCGGTAACCGTGCTGAGAAAACACTTCCTCAGCAGCCATCAGAATATTTGTCTCAACTTTTTCACGGCTGGGGCTTTCATGAGTGACGGATACAGCGGTCATTTACAGTGTCCCTTAATAAGCGTCGGAGGGTAGGCTTATTGCCCCAAACAGAGGCATTTCGCACAAGCTTGCCCCACTCCCGTGCAGCGATCAAATACTTGCAAGGCAGACCATTTTGTCTCAAGCTCAACTTATATTGACCGATCGGTCAGCACAATCCCGGTCTATACAACAACAGTGGAGTTTGGCATGGCAACGATTGCGTTCCTGCTCAATGGTGCCCCCCACCAGTGTGAGGTTTCACCGAATACGAGCATTTTAACCTTATTACGCGAGCATTTGGCGTTAACAGGCACCAAAGAGGGCTGCGCATCGGGTGACTGCGGTGCTTGTACCGTAGCCATTGGCGAGCAAAACGCTGACACCCACACGTTTACCAGTGCCAACGCCTGCATCACACCAGCTCATCAACTTCAGGGTAGGCATTTAGTCACCATTGAAGGGCTAGCTAAAGAAGGACGTCTGCACCCAGCCCAGGAAGCGATGATCGAATGCCATGGAAGCCAGTGTGGTTTTTGCACGCCGGGTATTGTTATGTCGCTTTTCACACTGCATAACGACCTTACCCAGCGGCCTGCTCCGCTAACCCCAGAACGCCTAGAAGCAGCCCTGGGTGGCAACTTGTGCCGTTGCACGGGCTATCGCCCTATCCGGGATGCTGCGCTGCGAATGAATGATATGCCCTATGAGCGCCCCCAATGGCAAGACGCGGCGCTGTCAACGTCAGAAAATGATGCTGAAATAACAGACCCTACAGCGAAAACACCTTTTTTTGCCCAGCCCCTCTCCTTGGCAGCCCTAACACGGCTGCGCCAAGAAGCCCCTCAAGCACGCTTGGTGGCAGGAGGCACAGACCTTTGGTTGGAAAGCACTCAGCGCTTGGCTTCGCTTGATCAGTTGATCGATGTTTCTCGCGTTGCCGAGCTGTTAACAGTAGATGCGACAACATTTGAAGGGCAACCTGGCTGGTGGATTGGCGCCGGGGTCACCTATACTCAGCTTGAGCCACTGTTTGAAGCGCACTTCCCCGCCTTTGCTCACCTGCTGCACCGATTGGGCTCTCAGCAGATCCGGAACCGGGGAACGCTAGGTGGCAATATTGCCAATGCTTCTCCTATTGGCGATACGCCCCCTGTGCTACTTGCCTTAGGGGCCCAGGTAGAACTTGCCAGCATAAAAGGTAGCCGTTGCTTAGCGCTGGAACACTTCTTTCTGGGTTATAAACAGACAGCTATGGCGGCCGATGAGGTCGTTTCACGAATTTTTATTCCCCAGGCAATTGAAAGCAGCCATCTGCGCGTCTGGAAACTTTCCAAGCGCCGGGAAGACGATATTTCCGCAGTGCTCGGCGCTTTTAGCTACCGCATTGAGCAAGGTGTCTTGCACGATGTACGAATCGCTTTTGGCGGCATGGCGGCCACTCCCAAGCGCGCGCAAGCAGCGGAAGCAACACTGGAAGGTAGCGCCATTACTGCAGACGCTTTTCGCGCCGCTCAGCTGTCACTCGATGAGGACTTCCAACCCATGAGTGATGTGCGTGGCAGTCAGCATTATCGCCAGCAAGCCGCCAAAAACCTGTTTGAACGCCTCTATCTTTCTCTTTCAGCGCCCGACCGCGAGGTGATGCTCCATGCGTACGCTCACTAAACTGGACGGCGACAGCAGCCGTGCCCGCCGTGATTTACATGATCATATCCAGGGGTCTGGCCCTTTGGCACGCCATACGATCGATAGCACTGGTCGGCGTCAAGCAGGTAGCTCAAGCTTTCACGAGAGCGCCAAAAAACACGTTACCGGCAAAGCCGCTTATATTGATGATTTGGTACTGCCTGCCGACGCCCTGCATGTTGCGCTAGGCCTATCGCCCATTGCACACGGCACCTTAACGCAGCTTGATCTCAGCAGAGTGAAAGAGGCGCCTGGTGTGGTCGACGTGATTACCTTTCATGAGGTACCGGGGCATACCGATATCGGCCCTGTTTTTCCGGGCGATCCTATTTTTGTCGACCAAGAGATTAGCTACGCAGGCCAATGCCTCTTCGCCGTTGCAGCAACCTCACTGCAAGCTGCACGCCGCGCTGTCAAGTTGGCCGCTGTCAGTATTGACGAGCAGCCCGCCAGTTTAGACCCGGTGGCTGCGACCGAGCGCGAAGAATTTGTGCGCCCTACACATGTACAGACACGTGGTAATTGGCAACAGGCGCTTGATCAAGCGGAACAGATAATAGAGGGAGAGCTATTCGTCGGTGGTCAAGAGCACTTCTATCTGGAAGGCCAGGCGTGCGTGGTTCATCCCACCGAAGATGAAGGCGTTATTGTCCATACTTCCAACCAACACCCCAGCGAAACCCAGAAGCTGGTGGCGGAGGTGCTTGATATTCCCTTTCATGCGGTGACGGTAGAAGTACGGCGAATGGGCGGTGGCTTTGGGGGCAAAGAGACGCAGGCTTCTCCCTGGGCATGCATCGCTGCCATTATTGCCCGCCGCACGGGTAAAACGGTTCGACTCCGTTTACCTCGCAGCGAAGATATGCGCGCAACAGGCAAACGCCACCCTTTTCATAATCGCTATCGGTTAGCTATTGACTCTCAGGGCGTGCTTCAAGGTGGCGAGATCACCGTGATCGGTGATTGTGGTTATTCGCCTGACCTTTCCGATGCCATCGTTGATCGCGCTATGTTTCATGCCGACAATGCCTACTCGTTAGGCGAAGCGCAGGTCACGGGTCATCGTGCAAAAACGCATACCGCGTCCAATACAGCTTTTCGGGGCTTCGGTGGCCCTCAGGGAATGATGATTATCGAAGCGGCCATGGACGATATTGCCCGCAAGATTGGTGAAGACCCGCTGACTATTCGTAAGCGCAATTTCTACCGCGATGGTCGCGAGGTTACCCACTATGGCCAGCAGGTCGATCAGCGGCAACTACTGCATACACTCGTTGAAACACTTGAAAGCGATAGTGAGTACTGGGCACGCCGCAAAGCGGTGAGCGACTTCAACGTCACTAGCCCTGT
The DNA here is from genome assembly GCF_976980765.1 of Halomonas sp. NYA30. Taxonomy (NCBI): domain Bacteria; kingdom Pseudomonadati; phylum Pseudomonadota; class Gammaproteobacteria; order Oceanospirillales; family Halomonadaceae; genus Halomonas; species Halomonas sp. NYA30. The sequence continues at coordinate 2,574,009 of NZ_OZ334477.1, forward strand.
TATTAAGAAAGGGCTGGCACTTACTCCGGTTAAATTTGGCATTTCGTTTACCGCCCAGCATCTTAACCAGGCGGGCGCCCTTCTGCATGTTTACACCGACGGCAGCGTGATGATCAATCACGGCGGTACCGAGATGGGCCAAGGGCTACATACTAAAATTTGTCAGGTTGTGGCTCGCGAGTTGGGTCTGGATCTGGATAAAGTACGCATTACCGCTACGCGAACCGATAAAGTGCCCAATACCTCACCTACCGCGGCTTCTAGCGGTGCTGACTTGAATGGTATGGCGGCGCGGGATGCAGCGGGAAAGCTGCGTGAACGTTTATTCGACTTTGCTGCAGAGCATTTCACTGAGGGGTTGGATCGTGAAGGTATGCGCTTAGAGGATGGCATGCTGGTAGCAGGGATCGCCGAGAGTGAACGCCGAGTTCCTTGGGGTGAATTGGTACAAACAGCCTATCTCAATCGCGTTTCGCTATCGGAAAAAGGCTTCTACGCCACACCGCTCATTCACTATGATCGCTCAATCGGTCAAGGGCGCCCCTTTTATTACTACGCTTTTGGCGCGGCAGTGGCTGAAGTGAGCGTGGACACCTTAAGCGGCGAGTATTTAATAGACCGCGTCGACATTTTGCACGATGTGGGTGACTCACTAAATCCAGCCATTGATATTGGCCAAGTAGAAGGTGGCTTCATTCAGGGTATGGGCTGGTTAACCAGTGAAGAACTTAAATGGAACGATAAAGGCGCCCTGATCAGTGATGGTCCAGCGACCTACAAAATACCCACCTATGGTGATTTGCCCCCTACTTTCAACGTCGCACTACTTGAGGGTCACCCCAACTCCATGGCGAGCCTCTATCGCTCCAAAGCGGTCGGCGAGCCTCCGTTTATGTCAGGTATCAGCGTATGGTCGGCGCTAAGGGATGCGCTATCTAGTCTAACCAACTATACAGTCTCCCCCCACTTAGATACGCCTGCTACCCCTGAGCGGGTCATGCTGGCAGCCAATGCCATCAGGGAGAAAGCGCTGTGAATGATATGCTGGCTTCTGGCACCTGGCATGCAGCGCTGCACCGCTTACAGCGCGACGGCACGCCGCATGTTTTAGCCACACAGGTGACGAGTGCTGGCTCTACCCCCCGCGAGCCTGGTGCACGTATGGTCATCACCGCCGACGCTATCTTCGATACACTGGGAGGCGGTACATTTGAGTGGCAAACCATTGCCGCAGCACGAGCACGCTTAGCAGAGCAGCGCTATGGACTCAGCTTAGAAGCTTTCTCTTTGGGTGGACGAAGCGGGCAGTGCTGCGGCGGCTTTGTGAATATATTGCTGGAGGCTTTCCCTGGCGCGGAATCGCACCTGGCAATATTTGGTGCAGGTCATGTGGGCCAGGAAATTGTAAAGCTAAGCGCCCCGCTCCCTTGGCAGTTGCATTGGTACGATAGCCGTCGTGGTGCGTTTGCCGGACACTATCAGCAACAGCCGCGACTGAGTTGCTACCCCCATCAAGATGCACAGCAAAGTGTTGCCGCCTTGCCTGCAGATACCCATGCGCTGGTATTAACACACAACCATGACGAAGACTATGCTCTAGTCGCCGCGCTGATCGAACGCGATGATATATCGTCGATTGGACTGATTGGCTCTGACAGCAAATGGGCAAGCTTTCAAGGACGCCTTAAGCGCGATGGTTACTCTTCCGAACAAATTTTGCGCGTGCGAAGCCCCATCGGACACGTTCACGCCACTAAACTGAGTAATAAAACGCCCTACGCCATTGCGCTAACGGTGGTGACTGAACTGCTTTGGCTAACCGACACGCCCTCTTCTCAAGAAAACCGCGGTCTGGACTCCCAGGCACTTCGAACGCTAATGACCGACTCCCCGACAATCACGAGTTAATATGAACTCTTCTACCAATACGTTTATTCGTGCCGAATTGATAAGTTTTGCCCGCAACCCTGGTGATGGCGATACGCCCGAACCGGGCAGTTTAGAGCATTACGGCGACGGATTGCTTTGGTTGAAAGGCCAGCATATTCATGCCGTCGGCCATTTCTCCGAACTCTCACCTTCACTACCTAAAGGTGCTGACGTTCTCGATTATCGCGACAAACTGATTATGCCAGGGTTTATCGATACCCACGTGCACTATGTCCAGTTGGATATCATGGCTTCATACGGTCGTCAGCTGCTTGACTGGTTGAACGACTATACCTTTCCTGAAGAGTGCCGTTTTGCCAATCATGACCATGCAGAAGCGCTATCAAATGCATTTTTAGATGAAATGTTGCGAGCAGGTACCACCACAGCTCAAGTGTTTGGCTCTAGCCATCCTGGCTCCATGGATGCCTTCTTCTCTGCTTGTCATAAACGGCATTTGCGTATGCTGGCTGGCAAGGTATTGATGGATCGTAATGCACCAGAGGCGCTGCTGGATGGAGCGACGGGCATTGCCGATAGTGAACGACTTATTGAAGATTGGCACGGCAAGAGCCGACTAGGTTACAGCGTAACGCCTCGATTTGCGCCTACATCGACCAAAACGCAAATGGACGCCGCTGGCGCTCTTCTCCACAATGATCCTAGCCTTTGGCTACAGACACATTTGGCTGAAAACAGCGGTGAACTGGATTGGGTAGCCGAATTATTTCCCGGTAGCCGTGACTATTTATCAGTTTACGAAGAAGCAGGCCTTGTCGGCCCCCGCAGCACCTTCGCGCATGGCATCCATCTTGATAACGGTATGCGTAAGCGCTTGGCAGATAGAGGTGCCAACATTGCCTTTTGTCCCAGCTCCAATCTCTTCCTAGGCAGTGGGTTATTTGACCGTGAAGCTGCTAAACAGACGGGTATGGCATTTACTTTTGCCAGTGATATCGGCGCAGGTACCGATTTGTCAGGGTTTGGAACGCTGAAAGCCGCTTATCAAGTGGGTCAGCTAGGAGGGCAACCCCTTACCGCATGGCAAGGTTTCTATGGTTTAACCATGGGTAATGCAAAGGCGCTATCTCTGGATGACCATATTGGCCAGCTTGCTCCTTCTTTAGAGGCTGATTTTGTCGTGATCGACCCTCAGTCGACAACACTGCTTGCAAGACGCATCAGCCGCTGTACTACCCTTGGCGAGCGACTGTTTGCACTAATAATGCTGGCCGATGACCGCGCCATTTATGAAACCTGGGCAGGCGGTATCTGCCAACACCGCCGAGATTAAAACACATATAAACCCAGCCGAGACTGGCTGGGATTTTATATGCCTTATTTTCTTTCACGCACACAAAAAACCCAGCCGGGTGGCTGGGTTTTTTGTGTGCGGTATAGGTGCCTGACGATGACCTACTCTCGCATGGGGAGACCCCACACTACCATCGGCGCTAAGCGGTTTCACTGCTGAGTTCGGCAAGGGATCAGGTGGTTCACGCGTGCTATGGTCGTCAGGCGTAACGGGTAATGTACATCATGCTGACTATTGCTAAATTGTGATCGTCTCATCGCCTGCCGCCCGGGCTGTTGCCTGGGCCACACGCTGCGTATCCGGTTTCTTCGTCATCATCGCGACCAGACCCCTTGGGTGTTATAGGGTCAAGCCTCACGGGCCATTAGTACACGTTAGCTCAACGCCTTGCAGCGCTTCCACACCGTGCCTATCAACCAGCTGGTCTCGCTGGGCCCTTCAGGAGGCTCTAGGCCTCAGGGATGTCTCATCTTGAAGGGGGCTTCCCGCTTAGATGCTTTCAGCGGTTATCCCGTCCGACCATAGCTACCCGGCAATGCCACTGGCGTGACAACCGGAACACCAGAGGGTCGTCCACTCCGGTCCTCTCGTACTAGGAGCAGCCCTTCTCAAACATCCAACGCCCACGGCAGATAGGGACCGAACTGTCTCACGACGTTCTAAACCCAGCTCGCGTACCACTTTAAATGGCGAACAGCCATACCCTTGGGACCGACTTCAGCCCCAGGATGTGATGAGCCGACATCGAGGTGCCAAACACCGCCGTCGATGTGAACTCTTGGGCGGTATCAGCCTGTTATCCCCGGAGTACCTTTTATCCGTTGAGCGATGGCCCTTCCATACAGAACCACCGGATCACTAGAACCTGCTTTCGCACCTGCTCGACGTGTCTGTCTCGCAGTCAAGCACCCTTATGCTCTTGCACTCAATGCACGATGTCCGACCGTGCTGAGGGTACCTTCGTGCTCCTCCGTTACTCTTTAGGAGGAGACCGCCCCAGTCAAACTACCCACCACACACTGTCCTCGATCCGGATAACGGACCTGAGTGAGAACGCCAATGATGCCAGGCTGGTATTTCAAGGTTGGCTCCCTCCGAACTGGCGTCCAGAGTTCAAAGCCTCCCAGCTATCCTACACAGGCAACATCAGCGTCCAGTGTGAAGCTATAGTAAAGGTTCACGGGGTCTTTCCGTCTAGCCGCGGGTACACCGCATCTTCACGGCGATTTCAATTTCACTGAGTCTCGGGTGGAGACAGCGTGGCCATCATTACGCCATTCGTGCAGGTCGGAACTTACCCGACAAGGAATTTCGCTACCTTAGGACCGTTATAGTTACGGCCGCCGTTTACCGGGGCTTCAATCAAGAGCTTCGCCTTGCGGCTAACACCATCATTTAACCTTCCGGCACCGGGCAGGCGTCACACCCTATACGTCCGCTTGCGCGTTAGCAGAGTGCTGTGTTTTTAATAAACAGTTGCAGCCACCTGGTATCTTCGACCGGTTCGGGCTTAGAGAGCAAGTCTCATCACCCTACGCCGGCGTGCCTTCTCCCGAAGTTACGGCACCATTTTGCCTAGTTCCTTCACCCGAGTTCTCTCAAGCGCCTTGGGATTCTCTCCCTGACCACCTGTGTCGGTTTGGGGTACGGTCGCACATGATCTGAAGCTTAGAGGCTTTTCCTGGAAGCGTGGCATCAGTGACTTCCTGACCGTGGTCAGTTCGTTTCGTGTCTCGGCCTTAAAGCATCCCGGATTTACCTAAGACGCCAGCCTACTCACTTTCACCAGGACAACCAACGCCTGGCTCACCTAGCCTTCTTCGTCCCCCCATCGCAACCATGTCCGGTACGGGAATATTGACCCGTTTCCCATCGACTACGCCTTTCGGCCTCGCCTTAGGGGCCGACTCACTCTGCTCCGATTAGCGTCGAACAGAAACCCTTGGTCTTCCGGCGAGGGAGTTTTTCACTCCCTTTATCGTTACTCATGTCAGCATTCGCACTCGTGATACCTCCAGCAGACTTCTCAATCCACCTTCATTGGCGTACACGACGCTCCTCTACCGCTCATCCTAAAAGGATGAACCCGTAGCTTCGGTACCTGGTTTAGCCCCGTTACATCTTCCGCGCAGGCCGACTCGACTAGTGAGCTATTACGCTTTCTTTAAAGGATGGCTGCTTCTAAGCCAACCTCCTAGCTGTCTGAGCCTTCCCACATCGTTTCCCACTTAACCAGGATTTCGGGACCTTAGCTGACGGTCTGGGTTGTTTCCCTTTTCACGACGGACGTTAGCACCCGCCGTGTGTCTCCCACGCGTTACTCACCGGTATTCGGAGTTTGCCTCGGGTTGGTAAGTCGGGATGACCCCCTAGCCGAAACAGTGCTCTACCCCCGGCGGTACTACATGAGGCGCTACCTAAATAGCTTTCGAGGAGAACCAGCTATCTCCGAGCTTGATTAGCCTTTCACTCCGATCCACAAGTCATCCAAATCTTTTTCAACAGATCCTGGTTCGGGCCTCCAGTTGATGTTACTCAACCTTCACCCTGCTCATGGATAGATCGCTCGGTTTCGGGTCTATATCCAGCGACTGTGTCGCCCAGTTAAGACTCGGTTTCCCTACGGCTCCCCTATACGGTTAACCTCGCCACTGAATATAAGTCGCTGACCCATTATACAAAAGGTACGCAGTCACAGAACAAGTCTGCTCCTACTGCTTGTACGCACACGGTTTCAGGATCTATTTCACTCCCCTCTCCGGGGTTCTTTTCGCCTTTCCCTCACGGTACTGGTTCACTATCGGTCAGCCAGGAGTATTTAGCCTTGGAGGATGGTCCCCCCGTCTTCAGTCAAGGTTTCTCGTGCCCCGACCTACTCGATTTCACATGATCAGATTTTCGACTACGGGGCTATCACCCGCTACGGCCGCGCTTCCCAACGCATTCGCCTAATCAGTCACATGCTTAAGGGCTGGTCCCCGTTCGCTCGCCGCTACTAGGGGAATCTCGGTTGATTTCTTTTCCTCAGGGTACTTAGATGTTTCAGTTCCCCTGGTTCGCCTCGTACACCTATGTATTCAGTGCACGATACCGATCTTATGATCGGTGGGTTTCCCCATTCAGAAATGCCCGGGTCACAGGTTGTTGCCACCTCACCGAGCCTTATCGCAGGCTACCACGTCTTTCATCGCCTCTGGCTGCCTAGGCATCCACCGTGTGCGCTTCATTGCTTGACCCTATAACCCGAAGGAGTCTGGTATCTCGCAATGATCACGTTTCATTTTGCCGGATACGCTGACGCGTATCACAATTTAAGACCACTTCTTGCGAAGTGTTCTTGTCAGCATGATATACATTGTTAAAGAGCAGCTGTTCAATGAACAGTGATAAAGCGGCGGGCGATAACTAAAACAACCGTTACAGCACAGCGACTTATCAGTGGTCACGAAACATTCACAAACGGTACTTAAGGTAAAACAGCGTAGCAACGTAATGGTGGAGCCAAGCGGGATCGAACCGCTGACCTCCTGCGTGCAAGGCAGGCGCTCTCCCAGCTGAGCTATGGCCCCATTTAGTCACACTCACCTCTGGCCAATTTTATTTAACGCAAGGCATTTTATGGCGAAGCATAGCCTGCTATGCGAGTCATAAAATAACGCAGCGATAGATAAAATTTGGTGGGTCTGGGCAGACTTGAACTGCCGACCTCACCCTTATCAGGGGTGCGCTCTAACCAACTGAGCTACAGACCCAAGAGGGGATCGTGCTTAAACCGTTTGCTCTATATCTGATCAGGTAATTCATTGTGGACGCTTACCGACGCGTGACGCATCGTTTAAGGAGGTGATCCAGCCGCAGGTTCCCCTACGGCTACCTTGTTACGACTTCACCCCAGTCATGAACCACACCGTGGTGATCGCCCTCTTGCGTTAGGCTAACCACTTCTGGTGCAGTCCACTCCCATGGTGTGACGGGCGGTGTGTACAAGGCCCGGGAACGTATTCACCGTGACATTCTGATTCACGATTACTAGCGATTCCGACTTCACGGAGTCGAGTTGCAGACTCCGATCCGGACTGAGACCGGCTTTAAGGGATTCGCTGACTCTCGCGAGCTCGCAGCCCTTTGTACCGGCCATTGTAGCACGTGTGTAGCCCTACCCGTAAGGGCCATGATGACTTGACGTCGTCCCCACCTTCCTCCGGTTTGTCACCGGCAGTCTCCTTAGAGTTCCCGACATTACTCGCTGGCAAATAAGGACAAGGGTTGCGCTCGTTACGGGACTTAACCCAACATTTCACAACACGAGCTGACGACAGCCATGCAGCACCTGTCTTACAGTTCCCGAAGGCACACCAGAATCTCTTCCGGCTTCTGTAGATGTCAAGGGTAGGTAAGGTTCTTCGCGTTGCATCGAATTAAACCACATGCTCCACCGCTTGTGCGGGCCCCCGTCAATTCATTTGAGTTTTAACCTTGCGGCCGTACTCCCCAGGCGGTCGACTTATCGCGTTAACTTCGCCACAAAGTGCTCTAGGCACCCAACGGCTGGTCGACATCGTTTACGGCGTGGACTACCAGGGTATCTAATCCTGTTTGCTACCCACGCTTTCGCACCTCAGTGTCAGTGTCAGTCCAGAAGGCCGCCTTCGCCACTGGTATTCCTCCCGATCTCTACGCATTTCACCGCTACACCGGGAATTCTACCTTCCTCTCCTGCACTCTAGCCTGACAGTTCCGGATGCCGTTCCCAGGTTGAGCCCGGGGCTTTCACAACCGGCTTATCAAGCCACCTACGCGCGCTTTACGCCCAGTAATTCCGATTAACGCTTGCACCCTCCGTATTACCGCGGCTGCTGGCACGGAGTTAGCCGGTGCTTCTTCTGCGAGTGATGTCTTTCCTGCCGGGTATTAACCGACAGGCGTTCTTCCTCGCTGAAAGTGCTTTACAACCCGAGGGCCTTCTTCACACACGCGGCATGGCTGGATCAGGGTTGCCCCCATTGTCCAATATTCCCCACTGCTGCCTCCCGTAGGAGTTCGGGCCGTGTCTCAGTCCCGATGTGGCTGATCATCCTCTCAGACCAGCTACGGATCGTCGCCTTGGTGAGCCTTTACCTCACCAACTAGCTAATCCGACATAGGCTCATCCAATAGCGGGAGCCGGAGCCCCCTTTCTCCCGTAGGACGTATGCGGTATTAGCCTGGGTTTCCCCAGGTTATCCCCCACTATCGGGCAGATTCCTATGCATTACTCACCCGTCCGCCGCTCGTCAGCATCTAGCAAGCTAGATCTGTTACCGCTCGACTTGCATGTGTTAGGCCTGCCGCCAGCGTTCAATCTGAGCCATGATCAAACTCTTCAGTTTACAATCATTGTGATCCTTACTCGCTTACCCAAGGACTAGCCGAAGGCAGCAAAAGCGGATCAAACTTGGCTCAAGGTTCAAACGAATTCATTCAAAACAGGTTTCGAAAAACCTTATTGCTTGAGTCGCTTGCCTTGATATTTGGTGATTTGCCACCAACATCAGCAAGCGCCCACATGAATTACCTGATCAAATTGTTAAAGAGCTGGTCATCAAGGCCGTGCCCCGTTGACGTGTGGCGTATACTACCCGAATCTCCGGCAAGGTCAACAGTGAAGTCCATATTTATTAGTAAAATATCACTACCAATCAACGCCCACCCACCAAAAACTGCCCAGACGCAAACATTGACCCAAGACAAAACAACATTTCCTCCCTTACGTAAGCTTAAGAATAAGCGGACTCAAACCGCCGTTCGTAAAAGCAAGGGAGAAATAATGATGACTATAAAAGCTATCGTCATACCTGTTCTGATAGCGGGTGCTATTCTTACAACCAATATGGCAAGCGCAGAGAACGGACTGGAAAACTATCGTAACCGCTTCGAAGCGCTGCCTCACTTACCGCCTATTCCAGCAGATAACTCACTTACAGAAGAGAAGATTGAGCTGGGTAATATGCTTTTTTTTGAACCACGTATATCTTCTAGCGGTGTAATCAGTTGCGCCACTTGCCATAATCCAGCCCTTGGCTGGGCTGACCGCATACCGCGAGCGGTGGGTCATGATGGGCAAATCGGGGAACGTAACACCCCTACCGTGCTAAACAGTGGTTTTTTGGGATCCCAGTTCTGGGATGGCCGAGCTGCTGATTTAGAAGCCCAAGCGTTAGGGCCAATTGAAGCACCAGTAGAAATGGCCATGGATTTAGAAATGGCGCTAGATCGGTTAGTCGGGTTCGAGCTTTATCAGGAAAAATTCAATGAAGCGTATCCTAACCAAGAAGACCCCATCACCGATGACAACCTAGCGCATGCACTGGCCGCGTTCCAACGCACACTCAACACACCCAACTCACCTTTTGATCGTTACCTACACGGCGATCAAGAAGCAATTAGCGAACAAGCCAAAGATGGCATGGTGGCCTTTGTTGATAATGGCTGTATCGCTTGTCATCGTGGTTCAAACTTTACCGACAGCCAATTCCATGCGATTCAAGTGCCGGGGTCAACCGACCTAGGTCGCTATGTTGTCACAGAAGAAGAGAGCGATAAGTACCGTTTCAGAACTCCCACGCTCCGCAATGTGGCGGTGACCTATCCTTATATGAATAACGGCGCCACCGAAACACTAGAAGAAGCTGTCGCCATAATGGGACAGGAAATGCTGGGGCGAGAGTTTGATGATGACACTATTGGTGACATAACTGCTTTTTTGAACACACTCACCGGCGAAATGCCCGAGTTTGAAGTCCCCGCACTGCCTTAAGTCACTTATTTTAACGAAGCAGCCGCCTGACCAGTATTGCCAGGCGGCAATATTTTATATCGCAACCAAACGGGCCAGCAGCTCTTCGCGACGCTCTTGAGTAGTAAAGGCTTCTTCAATAGCATTACGCGTTAACTGACGAAACACTGCCTCGTCCCAGCCAAATGCTTCAGCGCAAGCGATGTGATTAGTCAGCATGCCGCCACCAAAGTAGGCGGGATCGTCAGAGCTAATCGTCACTTTGAGCCCTTCAGCCAACAGCTTAGGAAGCGGATGATCGCGAAGATCCTCTACCACCTTTAAGCTCACGTTAGAAAGTGGGCAGACCGTTAGTACAATTTGCTCGCTGCGCAAACGCTCCACTACCTCAGCACTTTCTAAACAGCGCACGCCATGATCAATACGTTGAACATCAAGTAGATCCAGGGCTTCTTGAATATATTCTGCAGGGCCTTCCTCTCCTGCATGGGCCACTCGAACAAGACCAAGCTGCTTGGCACGCTCGAACACCTCGACAAACTCAGCAGGCGGATTATTTTGCTCAGCGCTATCTAAACCGACGGCATCCAGCATTTTCCAATAGGGAGCCGCCTGCTCAAGCACATGCAATGCCTCATCTGCAGGACGATCACGTAGAAAAGCCATAATCATGCCGATAGAGAGATCGAGTGTCTCCTCGGCTTCCTGCTTGGCTTTTAATAATCCAGCCATGACTACTTCGAGAGGAACGCCACGCTGCAGATGTGCTTGGGGGTCAAAATGCATGTCGATATGCACTACGCCCTCTCCCCGCGCACGCTTGAAATAGTCCATCGCCAAGTCGTAAAAATCCTCTTCATTACGAAGCACATTCATGCCTTGGAAATAGAGATTCAGGAAACCTTGCAGGTCGCTGAAATGGTAAGCATCTTTGGCTTCTTGCACCGAGGCATAGGGTAAATCAATGTCATTACGCTTCGCCAAGGCAAACATTAATTCTGGTTCCAGAGAGCCTTCGATATGCAAATGCAGCTCTACTTTAGGAAGGTTGCGTAAGAAATCGTGCATGGAGGGCTCCGTGCTGTCGTATTAACTAATTATTCACTCAAGCATTGGCTAAGTTTACCGGCATCTAGATGCCAGTGGTACTCGACGCCAGGCAATAGGTTCAGCGAACTAATTTGATGGACAAAGAAAATAGCCGTGCGATTAACAAGCCATTTATCAAGTGAAGCAGCGACATGCTGTGCCGTTTTGGCATCAACGCCCGCAAATGGCTCATCAAGAATCACTAGTTGCGGGTTGCATAGCATCAGGCGGGCCAATGCCAAACGCCTACCCTGACCACCCGAAAGCTGCTGGCCTTTCTCGCCCACCGCCGTAGCTAAGCCTTTCGGCAGCTGTTCAACCCAGCTATCCAAGGCAACGTCACTCAATACGTCCCAAAGCATGTTATCGCTAGCGGCGGGGCTGGCAATACGCAAGTTCTCGGCTAAAGAAGCATCAAACAGATCCACTTGCTGAGTGAGTATGGCGAAGTGTTTGGCACGGCTCTCCTCCGAGAGTTGCCACGCTGGCACGCCGCCTACCATCACCTCACCCTGCGTGGCTCTTAAACGTCCCACCAACACACTGGCTAAAGACGATTTACCGGCCCCGGAGTTACCGGTAATCACCGCTCGCTTTCCAGCGGGCAGCTGAAAATCAATACGACTTAACGCGGGCTCTAATGTTTGCGCATAATGAAGAGAGAACTGATTCGCCTGAATGCTTAAACCAACATCATTAGGTAGCGTAACCGCGGAGACAGCCGACGGTGGCTCACCGGTGAACTCATTTAACCGGCGCACCGCCGCGTAGCTCGCGCCCAGCTTCACAAAACTAGCGGGCAGCGTCAGGTAGGCTTCGTTCACCCCCAATGCAATCAATACCGCCATGACTACAATAGGCCCCGTCACCAGCTGCTGGCTAAATATCAAGCTGGCCAGCCACAGTACTGCCAACACCATCAAACCACTAACGGCACTCACCAAGCAGTTTAACAACGCTGTCTTGCGACCTAAACGGCGCTGATTACTGAACGCCTGCTTTTCTTGGCTAGCGATAAGCGTCCGGTGCCACTGGGTAGTTTGATAACTCATCAGCTCAGCCGAGGCCTGCACTTGATCAACCACTAGGCGGCGCAAGGACTGCTGATCCACTACCTGCTGATAGCTTTGCGAAAATCCCCAGGTAGCAGCAAAGAGAGTCACCAGCAACCAGAGCAAGCCCAATGTCACCGCCATCAGCAAGGCAACGCTGGGCAACCAAATAGCCACAAAAAGCGACACAGCCACCATGCCAAGCAGCGTCACTAACGGTGGCACTAAAAGGCGCAGGTATAAATTATCCAGGGTATCGATATCCGCCGTTAACCGGCTAAGCCAGTCACTGGCACGCTTACCATGCAAACGAGCATCGTCTAGCCGCGTTAAATAGCCAAACACGCGATAACGCAAGTCAGCAAGCAGCGTTAACACCGTATTATGGTTATAGAGCCGCTCAATATAACGCGCAATAGTACGTGCCAAGGCGAAGAAACGAATGCCGCCACCGGGAACATAAACATCGAGTCGCGCAGGAATACCCAGCGCTAAGGCGATACCGGCCAGGGCACTGGCCGTAATAAACCAGCCCGACAAACCCAGCAGGGCAAGCCCAGCGATAAGAGTGACCCAAACCAGCAAAGCACCCACCAAAAAGCGCTGACGCCGTCGCACTAACAGCTGCAGCCAGGGAAGGAAGTCTCGAAAAATGGAACTCATAGGATTGCCTCTACCAACTCGCCCTTATTAAAAGCAAAGTGGCGCTGGGCAACGGCAATCACCTCTGGATGGTGAGTCGCTATCACCAGAGTGCGTCCCTGCTGGGCAAGCTCAAGCAAAGCCGACATAACGAACTGCTCAGTCTCCTGATCTAAGCTCGCTGTAGGCTCATCCAACAGCACTAGCGGAGCATTGCTGAGATATACGCGCGCAAGAGCAAGGCGCTGGGCCTGCCCACCTGACAACCCGACTCCGCGTTCACCAATTAGCGTATCCAGGCCATCAGGCAGCTGGGTTAAAAGAGACCCAAAACCTGCTCGCTGAAGCGCAGCCACCATTTCTTCACGGGAAGCGCGAGGTGACGCTAAACAAAGATTATCAATCAAGCTGCCATGCAAGAGGCAAGGCTGCTGATCTAACCAAGCGTATTGGCTATTGTCTTGACGGCGATACTCACCTGAACTTGGGGCAATAAAGCCTGCAAGCAACGCCAGCAGGGTCGATTTCCCACTGCCCGAGGCTCCGCTAATCGCCACCACCTCTCCCTGTTTAATCGTAAGATTAATAGGGCCAATGACGTGCCCACGTACGGGATAAGCAACGCTAACGGTCGTTAACTCAATTACCGATGACGCCGATAACGGCGGTATAGAGTCACGCTCACTCACAAAGGAGGGTTGATTGAGTATACTCACCACGCTTTCAGCAGCCCCCAGCGCCGCCGCACGGTCATGGTAATGCTGAGACAGCGTGCGCAAAGGCTGGAAAAACTCAGGAGCCAGCAATAGCACTGCTAAGCCTGAAAAAAGCGTGAGTGACGATGAAGGCCCATACTCGATATAACCCAGCAGTCCGAAGCCCACATACATGGCCACAACGGCAATCGCTACCGAGGAAAAAAACTCAAGTACCGCGGAGGAAAGGAAGGCCAGGCGCAAAGTACGCATACTAAGACGCCGATAACTATCAGTGGCATGCCAGACATCCTGCTGGGCAGCTGACGTCCGCCCAAACAGTTGCAGCGTGGTCATACCGCGCACACGGTCAATAAAGTGGGCTGAAAGACGTGAGACGGCAACGAATTGATCACGATTAAGACGTTCAGCGCCCATACCCACCAGCGCCATAAAAAGGGGTATAAGCGGGGCAGAAAGCAGCAAAAACAGTGCTACCAAATAGTCCAGCCACCCCACCACCGCCACTATTAATAGCGGTAAATAAAGCGTAATTCTCAGTTGCGGATAAAAGCGTGCAAAATAGCCTTCCAACGTATCAATGTGCTCAACCACCTGACTGGCTAGAGAGCCGCTATGTTGGCTGGTCAGCCAAATCGGCCCTAGCGCGGACAATTTATCCAACAGCTGAGCCCTGGCGCGCTGACGGATTCGCAAGCTTGCCTCCAGGCTCAAGGTCTCATGGCCCCACTGAAAGGCTGCACGTAACAGCACGCTACCCACCAGCAGGGCAAATACCGGCAACAGATCAATGGGTAAACGATCATGCACAATCAGTTGATCAATCAGCCACGCCAAGCCAACGACTACCACAACCGTTTGACTGCCGGCCAGCACACCGCAAAGAGCAGAGCCCAGCAGACGTTTGCGCTCTCCCCTCGCCAGCGTTTTCAGCCAGCTGCGCGGCGTAAGGGAGAACGCCTCATCAGTTACCATCCGCTTAGTGGTATCCCTCGCCTACACGCACCTTGCCGCGGAACACCCAATACGTCCAAGAAGTGTACGCAAGGATGATGGGGATAACGAAGAGCATGCCAATCAATAAGAAAAGCTGCGATTCTGGGGCTGAAGCTGCATCCCACAACGTATAGTTCGGGGGCACAATGACCGGCCATTTACTGACAATCAAACCTAAATAGGTAAATAGATAAATACCGATGGTGGCGATAAAAGGAATACCTTCGTCCCGACGCTTAACCGAACGATAAACCATAAACGCCGATAGCAATGCCAGCGCAGGGAATATCCAGATCAATTGCAGATTGCCAAACCAGCGCTCCCACACCATTGGGTTAACGAACGGCGTCCAAATACTGATAATCGCGAAAACCCCTAGCACAAGCGCCAATAGCATAGGGGTAATTTTATAGGCCCAGTCTTGAATATGGCCTTCTGATTTAAGTATCAGCCAAGTAGCTCCAAGTAGCGCGTAGCCTGCCATTAAGCCAAGGCCGGTTAATACAGAAAAAGGCGTCAGCCAATCAAATGCCCCGCCCACATAGGCGAAATCCTCAACCGGGAAACCTTGAATATAAGCACCTACCACGGCACCTTGCGCAAAGGCAGCGATCGCCGACCCCCAGCAAAACGCGCGGTTCCACCAGTGCCGATTACGCCTGGACTTAAAGCGAAGCTCGAAAGCAACACCTCGGAAGATCAACCCAGCCAACATCAAGAAAACACCAATGTATAAAGCTGGCAAAAACACCGAATAAACCAGCGGAAATGCGCCTAACAACCCTGCACCACTTAGCACCAGCCATGTTTCGTTGCCATCCCATATTGGCGCCACCGAATTCATCATCACATCCCGAGCATCTTCATCAGGTGCAAAGGGATAAAGAATCCCCAGACCCAAATCAAATCCATCCATGAGCACGTACATCATAATGCCGAAGCCGATGATAAAGGCCCAGATCAACGTTAAATCAAACATTTCCATGTTTAGCTCCTCACCGGTTCAACGTCGTCATCATAGGGGGTATGGGCAGCCGACATAGGCCGCATCGGTCGCTTGAAGTGATTATCAGTCGTAGAGTCCTGCTCCTCAGGTAACATGCCGTTGCGCACGACCCGAGTGAGGTAATACACACCCGTATAAAACACTACGCCGTAGACTAAGACATAACCAATCAAAGTGAATAACGCCATTGGACCCGTCAATGAAGGCGTCAGCCCTTCTTCATGGGTCATCATGCCGTAAACCAACCACGGAGACCGACCTGATTCAGTGACAATCCAACCCGCCAATACAGCGACAAAAGGCATCGCAATCATGCCAGTGAGTGTCTTTAAAAACAGTGGCTGTTCATAAACACGCCCCTTGCGGCGCAGGATCAGTCCTGCGAACGCTACCGCTATCATCAACAGACCAATCCCCACCATTACACGGAATGCCCAGAACACAATGATGACAGGCGGTTGCTCTTCCGGTGGCGCTTCACTGATGCCAGGAATCTCCCCGTCAGGTGAGTGAGTAAGAATGAGGCTTGCTAGATTAGGAATACCAAACGCAAAGTGATTGGTCTGGGCCTCCTGGTCAGGAATGGCAAAAAGAAGCAATGGCACATTGGTAGAGGTCTCCCAATGACCTTCCATCGCAGCAACCTTGGTCGGCTGGTGCTCCAAGGTATTCAAACCGTGAAAATCGCCAATAACCGCTTGTGTAGGGGCTAAAAAAAGCAACAACCAAAGGCACATCGAAAGTGCACGGCGGTTTGCCTCCGGGTCGCGATCACGTAACAAGAACCATGCGCTAACCCCCGCCACCACAAAGCCGCCTGTTAAGAAAGAGGCAACGGCCATATGCAAGAAACGGTAAGGGAATGACGGGTTAAAGATTGCCTCGCGCCAAGAGGTAACATGGAAGCGAAAGTCAATCAGCTCAACGCCTGCTGGTGTATGCAACCAACTGTTGGCAGATAAAATCCAAAAAGCCGAAATGAACGTCCCAATCGCTACCATAATAGAGGCAAACAGATGCACCCCTTGAGGCACCTTACCTCGACCAAACAAGAGCACGCCTAAGAAAGCGGCTTCCAGAAAGAAAGCTGTCACCACCTCATAGCTCAGCATGGGTCCGAGGAAGTTAGAAGAAGCTAGGGAAAAATTGCTCCAGTTAGTACCAAACTGAAACGACATCACAATCCCGGACACGACTCCCATCCCAAAGACAACGGCGAACACCTTTGTCCAGAAAAGCGAGAGACGATCCCAAGCTGGATTGTTGGTCTTAAAGAATAGGCCATGAAGCAGCGCAATGTAGGACGCCAGTCCAATAGTAAACACGGGGAAGATCGCGTGAAACGACACAACGAATGCAAATTGCAATCGCGATAATACGAGCGGATCAAGTTCCATTTCACTCTCCTAAGGCCTGAATCGATATTCCATCAACGAGTTAACACAAGCTTAGTTGAGCCTTAAGGGCAGCGCACTTTTAGTTATAAGCACTAAGCTTATTTCTTAACTATGTTAATTTTTTAAACATATTATACATTAAGTCACCATCATACATTGACAGCCTAACACCCAAGATGGGTCGCATTGACGCACCAAGCACCATAGCGCTGCGCTATTAGGAACATACGTCTAACGAGACATAATCACGACGCTTACCATATAGCCGGTGTACGCGATAAAAAGCGCCAGCAATATCCCACCTTCCAAGCGATTAATACGCCGCGTGCGGCCACGCCAAGAAAACGCAAATAGAATCATCAGCAGTGTCATACCGGTCATCACGCTCCAGTCGCGCACCAATACTTCCCGACCTGCTTCAATGGGGGCAATGACCCCCGCCAGGCCAACGACCGCCAAGCTATTAAACAGGTTAGAACCGACCACGTTGCCCAACACCATGTCGTGTTCTTTCCGACGCAGAGCGCTGATAGAAGAGGCAAGTTCCGGCAGCGAGGTACCAATAGCGACGACGGTTAGACCAATAATCAAATCACTGACACCGAAGCGAACCGCAATTTCAACCGCCCCCCAAACCAACAGACGTGAACTAGCGATTAAAAACAGCAGCCCTACCAGGGTCCACATAATGGATTTACCCCGGGACATCGGCTTGCTATCCAGGGTCTCAGCTACTTCAGATACGATTGCGTCGTCAGGCTGACTACGTGAGCGAATAATGCTAACAACGATAAAAGCCACTAATGCCAGTAAAAGACAGACGGCTTCCCAGCGTGCTACAAAACCGTCCAGTAGCATTAAACCAGTCGCCAGCATGACCAGCATAAGTATTGGCATTTCTTTACGGATAACGCTGGAATGAACAGCTAATGGCGAAATAAGCGCTATCAGCCCCAGTATCAAGCCGATATTGGCAATATTAGAGCCGTAAGCATTACCTACCGCCAGCCCTGGGTTACCATCTATTGCCGCCAGCACTGATACCATCATTTCAGGGGCCGAGGTACCAAAACCGATGACAAGCATCCCAATCAACAGCGGCGAAAGCCCAAGCCAACGCGATGTTGCTGCAGCGCCATCAATAAATTTTTCGGCACTCCAAACCAATAAGATCAAACCAAACACAACCGCTAATGTGGGAAGCAACATTTCATTTCCTTCATGGCATAATGATCGGCACTAATTTCAATGTTTTGTATCTTAGTGCCACTTCATAGCGAGGGCGCTAAGATGATTTTACTAGCAACGCTAACTATCACGTTGCGACCTCTTGCTGAGGAGCTATCCTGGCAGAGAAGCAAACGGCAGTGCTGTTCATCCGCTGCCACTCGCCATTGCGCCGCAGCATCGTTGTCTAAACTGATGCCATGGTCAAGCGGCTTGTCTATGTTTTTGAACATTATTTCAGCCACATAGGCTTGCTATAATGTTCAATTAACAGCTTAATTCGCCATATCCTAGTAGCTTAGCTAGGGATTCGCACTGAGAGTTTTGGTTTTTGCCCTCACAAAGATTAACCAAGCGCCGCACATTACCGGTCAACACACCGCTCGTTGACCGCTCGCCACCTGAGGTAAGAACTCAGCGACGGCGTTTGCGTGCCTGTCATGAATGTGACTGGGTCTCGGCGCTCCCACCACTCAGCTCTGGTGAAAAAGCCAGCTGCCCGCGCTGCTCTCATGTGTTAGTCACACGCCACCGCTACCCAGCACAGCGGAGTATGGCATTGGCCATCGCATCACTGATCGCGCTGATAGTAGCGGTGTCATTTCCCTTTATTAGCTTTACGGTTAGCGGTGTTAGTAACCGTATTGAGCTGACTCAGACGGCCACCACGTTGATTGGCTTTCATCAGCCTATCGTCGCCATCGCCATCATAATGACGATTGTGGTACTGCCAGCCGTCTACTTATTCGGTGTACTTTGGCTTCAGTTTGGTCTTCTGCGCAATCATCCCATGCCCTATAGCCGGGATATTGCCCGCACATTAGCGCACTTAACGCCCTGGATGATGGCCGATGTATTTATTATTGGCGCTCTAGTAAGCCTGATCAAAATAGCTGGCCTAGCCGATGTTGATCTAGGCATATCCTTTTGGGCATTTTGCGTGTTTGCACTATTACTACTGATGACCACTCAATCTATCGACGCAGATTGGATGTGGTTCTCGCTAGAGGGAGAACCCTTGGCCCCAGACGGCACTCAAACTGGAATTCCTGCCGCTGGCCAAGGGTTAACTGGGTGCCCCACCTGCGGGCTTATTAATCGCCTATCGCCACAAGGACGAGGATATTGCATTCGCTGCCATGAAAAGCTTCACCAGCGGTTACCGAATAGTTTGCAGCGCACATGGGCACTGCTGGGCGCCTCAGCGATTATGTACATTCCTGCTAACGTTTACCCGATTATGACCACCACAAGCCTGGGCAGCTCTTCCCCGTCAACCATCATAGGCGGCGTCGTTCAACTGATACAGATGGGCTCCTGGCCAATTGCAGCCGTCATTTTCATTGCTAGCGTTATCGTACCCGTCGGCAAATTAGTTGCCTTAACCTGGCTTTGCCTAGTCGTTAGACGCAGCAGTGTCTTGAATGCCCAAAGCCGTACTCGGCTTTATCGCTTAACGGAATTTATCGGCCGCTGGTCGATGGTCGATGTGTTTGTGGTCGCTATTTTGGTGGCGCTAATCCGTGCAGGATCATTAATGTCGATTACACCAGGTCCCGCTGCACTCGCCTTCGGCTCTGTGGTTGTGTTAACCATGTTGGCGGCAATGACATTTGACCCACGCTTAATATGGGATAACTCACCTCCCCATAGAAACGCTTTTCGCCACTTTCTTCTTCGCCGTAAAACGGCCACCAAGGAACCTGTTGATGGCTAATGAAACAACTCCGCCTACTTCCAACCAGGCTAATGCTGACTCCACCAGCGAACAGGATTTAAATAAGGCTAAGACATCGCGTCAAACGCGCCTTTCGCCTATTTGGGTAGTGCCTATCGTCGCCATCGCGATTGGCTTATGGCTGGTATATGACAACTATTCCAGTCGCGGCACCCAAGTCACGCTTACCATGGATAATGCAGAGGGCATCGAGGCGGGCAATACACTGATCCGCAGCCGCAACGTTGAGGTTGGCCGTGTTCAGAGTGTGCGTCTATCCGATGATCTCTCTCATGCGGTATTAACCGCCCGCATCCAGCCGGAAGTCGAGGATATGCTGCGCGAAGATAGTCGCTTCTGGGTGGTTAAACCGCGCATTGGACGTGAAGGGATTAGTGGCTTGGGTACCGTACTATCCGGCGCTTACATTCAGCTTGAGCCCGGCACAGAAGAAGCACCAAGACGCGAGTTTCCTGTTAGCGACATCCCTCCCGTCGCCCCGGCCGGGCAGGCAGGCCTGCGCCTAAGCCTAACCAGCCAATTGGGAAACTCTCTTCGCGTTGGCGACCCGGTTTCCTATCAGGGCTACACCGTGGGACGCATTGAAGAAAATAGCTTTGAACCTGATTCACGCACTATGCAGCATCAGGTATTTATTGAAGAGCCGTATACCGACTTAGTGACCGACAGCACACGTTTTTGGACCTCTAGTGGTATCGATTTTCGTTTAGGTGCTGATGGTGTACGCGTTAACGTCGAATCCATTGAAGCATTACTCGGCGGCGGCGTTACGTTTGGCGTACCTGAAGACCTACCCATGGGGCAGCCAGTCGAAGCCAATACCCGCTTCACCCTTTATGCCGATGAAGATGCTGCACGAGAAGGAACCTTTAATCGTTATTTAGAGTATGTACTACTCGTAGATGAAACGGTTCGCGGTCTATCCAAAGGAGCCCCTGTGGAATTTCGCGGGGTGCGAATGGGCACTGTTGCCGCGGTACCCTGGAACTTTACCGCTCCTCAGCCTGACTCGCGCGCGCGCTTTGCAATTCCTGTCTTGATCAGGATTGAGCCGCAACGTCTGGGTATTGAAAATAGCGATATTAATCTAGAAGAGTGGCAAGCTCGTTTTGACCGCATGTTTGGCCTGGGGCTACGCGCGTCACTCAAAAGTGGCAACCTGCTGACAGGCGCACTGTTTGTCGACTTAAACTTCCAGCGTGACCTCGCCGACGAGTATGTCGCCGAACGATTCTCTGAGCGCGACGTATTCCCTACCGTGGCGGGCGGGTTTGCGCAGATTCAAGCACAAGTGACCGATTTGCTTGAGAAATTGAACAGCCTTGAGGTTGAACCGCTACTCGCTGGCTTGGATCGCAACTTGCAGGCCTCCGAGAGCGTACTTAATGAAGTGCGTGAAGTAAGCACTTCCATCAATCAGCTGCTGAACGACCCTGAGACCCAGGCTATTGGTGGCAATCTAAACGGGACTCTTGAGGAACTGCGTAGCACGCTGGAAGGGCTGTCTCCGTCATCGCCCGCTTACCAAGAGCTCACTACAGCAATCGAACGACTGGATCGCTTAATGCGTGATTTGCAGCCACTTACCCGCACGCTTAACGACAACCCTAGGGCTCTGCTGTTTGACAACCTGGATGCCCAGGACCCCATCCCGCGCGCGCCACGTGATTAAGGAGGCCTCCATGCTGATAGGAACAAGTATGACGAAATGGATCAAGTGTTTACTGCTAGTAATGGTCTGCGCACTGGTATCGGCTTGTGCCAGCAGTGTCGCCCCTCCTGCGCGCTATATGCTGCCGACCGACCAAATAAGCAGCACCACAAACCAGCCCGAGGGTACGCTCGTCCTGAGCGCGCCTCGGCTGGCCCACTACCTAGATGTAGACGGCATAGTGATGCAACTGGACGACATTACGCTGAACGCTGCACGTGAACATCAGTGGGCGGAAGGATTGAATAGGCAGTTAGAGCGCCGCATGCGCGCCAATTTATCGCAAGCAATGCCCACACTCAGGGTAATGCGCGCAGAGGGCGAGCCCGCTGACGCATTGACCCTGCGCCTTACTGTTGATCAATTCCAAGGCCGTTATGATGGTGTCGCCGTTGCAAGTGGCCAATGGCAATTAGTCAACGGTGCTGGCGAACTGTTGGTAATGGAGAATTTCTACTCGGAGACACCGCTTGAAAAAGATGGCTACCCAGCGCTTGTGCGCGCGCTGAGCGAAAGCTGGGATCAAGCCGCCGAGCTTATCGCCAATGAAATACGCCAAGGCCATTATTTTAATTAATGTAAGGCTTACTAACCGTGGTTTGCTGAACTACGCTAAATATCAGCCTTATCAGGGATGTTCTTATGATAGATGAAACGAACAACACTGCTGAATTGCCCGCTGAACAACTGCGCGAGGCGGTCAATGCGTTAATGCAGACAGTGACATCCCTGCTGGAGGGAGAGGCACCACTCGCAACCCTTGAAACAGCCCTGCATAGTCACGACGCCCTACTCGATCAGTTAGCCATTCACTCGCTCGACGCGTCAACACTAGCCGCGCTTGAGCGTATTGAGCAATTTATTACTCTGCACGCGGGGAATTACTATCAAACCGCCAGTGCCGAGCTCGATAACAAACAAAAAAATCGGTTTATTTCTCTCTTTGCACGCCGACTACTCGCCCTTGATGGGCTGGGGCCGGCAACGGCACAACAGCTATTTCAGCTAGGCGTACACACACCCGAGCAATTTTTTGCGTTAACACCTGGCGAGCTTGCCCAGCTGCAATTACCGCCCGCGACATTAGCTCGTTTAATCCCTCTTCATGCCCAGCATTCACCACTGACACGAGACAGCTAAACAGGCTGGCATCGTATATTCGTGGTACACTGCTCGGCTAATTACTGATACGTAAGTTTTCTGGTGTGCCCGTGCACATCAGTCTCAGCATTTCTTAGCGCTGTAATCTTCACGTCTCCTTTCACGGTCATCCACGGCTAACTAACGACCATCGCGGCATGCTGAGATATCTGGCACACTTCGCTGCCGCGAAGGTCAATCAACCTCGCTTTTTGAACATTACATCTAGTGACAACAACCACTTACCGGTATTAACTCACTAGGTGATTGCGGAGAACGCATGAGCTTTTCTGAACTTGGCCTGCACGCCGATTTATTACGCGCTGTCACAGCGCAAGGTTACACCGTCCCTACCCCGATACAGCGACAAGCTATCCCTGTCGTGCTAGAAGGTCGCGACATGTTAGCCAGCGCCCAAACCGGCACAGGCAAAACCGCCGGTTTCACACTGCCCATGTTGCAACGCTTAAACACAGGCAAGCGACCGGGCAAACGTCAGGTTCGCGCCTTGGTATTAACCCCAACCCGTGAACTCGCCGCCCAAGTAGGCGAAAGCGTCACCACCTATGGCCAACATTTAGCATTACGCTCGCACATTATCTTTGGCGGTGTCGGTCAACAGCCTCAAATCGATGCGCTTAAAGCTGGGTTAGATGTACTTGTCGCCACACCAGGGCGCCTTCTTGATCTTCACCAGCAGGGCCATGTAGATCTTTCGTCCGTTGAGATCTTAGTCCTGGATGAAGCTGACCGTATGCTTGATATGGGCTTCATCCACGACATCAAACGACTCCTGCGCCTAGTCCCTAAAAAGCGTCAAAACCTGTTGTTCTCGGCAACGTTCTCGAATGAGATTCAAACCCTGGCTCAACAGTTGCTGGACAACCCAGCGATGATTGAAGTAGCGCCGCGCAATACCACCGCGGAGAAAATTGAACAGGCCATTTACCGCGTAGATCGCGAGAAAAAACGCGAGCTGCTGGCCCACTTAATTCAGCAAAATGGCTGGTTCCAAGTATTGGTGTTCACGCGAACCAAACATGGTGCCAACCGCTTGGCTGAGCAGCTCTCTAAGCAAGATATTCCTTCGATGGCGATCCACGGCAATAAAAGCCAAGGCGCACGTACTCGCGCGTTAACAGCGTTTAAAAGTGGCGACCTGCAAGTATTAGTGGCTACTGATATCGCCGCCCGAGGCCTCGATATCAACGAGCTGCCCCATGTGGTCAACTTTGATCTACCCAACGTGGCGGAAGATTATGTGCACCGTATTGGGCGTACCGGACGCGCAGGCAGTAATGGCGAAGCCGTCTCGCTGGTATGTGTCGATGAGGACGCGCTGCTGGGAAATATTGAACGGCTGATTAAACAGACGTTGCCCAAGCATATAGAACCCGGCTTTGAGCCTGACCCAAGTATAAAACCTGAGCCCATCGAGAATGGTCGCCGCAATCAACGCCAGCCTCGCGCCAAACGCAAACCCGAAGGCCAGAGCGCAAATACTAGTGGCGAACGCAAACGTCGCGCCCGCCGCTAGCCTGATAGGCAGGAATATGCGAAGGTGTCGCCTTTGCATATTCCCCCTCCTATATTGAGCAGCTATTTTAAGCCGTTAGGCATGAACCCCTTATTCATGGAGTGATTATGGCGTCTTCTCAACTTATGGCCGATTACCGCCAATGGCTGACATTTCAACGTCAAGAGCAGCTCAGCCGTGAGCATCAAGGAATTGTGCAGCGTTTAGAGGACGCTCGAGCCTCAGCGAATCAAGTGTCTCAGGCTTACCGCAGCATGGCTGAAAAGGCATCTGTTGAAGGCGCTTGTTACCGCACGATTTTTTTACGCCAACGCGATGATAACCATGCACTGCCCTGCGAAGGGTGGTTGTTTGTGCGCCGCGTACTGAGTGAAGGTAACAGTACCCGTGTGCGTGTCACCCTGCTGGAAACGTTTACCCTGGAAGACGGCATTATGGCCCCAGGCGATAAGCCTGCACGCAAGCTCACGTTAGAAATATTTGACCAGCTGCTAATGGATAAAGGCATGCGCACTAACGTTAGAGTAGATAGCCTGGACTCCTCACAGGATTATCATTTCATCACGCTACTCGATGCTGTTCGCGGAGACTTGCGCCCTCACCTTAAATAAACGTTGGCGTGAAATAAGCATCGATATGGCATCCCGTCGTTCAATTACCTTTATTCTGCTGATGGTCGTGGTAGGGCTAAATTTACGCCCTGCCATGTCCTCAGTTGCCCCTTTGCTGACGCGCTTACAAGAGAGTGCGGGTCTCTCAGCCACTGCCGCGGGACTACTGACCACGCTTCCCGTGCTCTTTTTAGGCCTCTCCGCACCGCTAGCCCCTGCACTTGCCAAACGCATAGGCAGTGAACGCGCACTGAGTGCGGCGCTGATTCTTCTCGCAGCAGGTCTTATTTTGCGTGGCTTACCGCTTCCCGGCGTGTTATTCGTCGGTTCTGCAATGGCGGGGGGCGCAATAGGCATTGGCGGCACCCTACTACCCGCCTTGGTAAAACGCGAACTGCCCCAGAGTGCCGACCTGCTCACCGGCTTATATACCATGGCACTCTGCTTGGGTGGCGCCTTAGGGGCCGGATTTAGCGTACCGCTAACACAGCTGCTCGGCAGTTGGCAGGCAAGCTTAATGAGCTGGGCACTACTGGCACTGTTTGCGCTTGTTTTATGGCACTTTCAAATGCCACGCTCACTGCAATCGAACACGCTCAATCCGCCTAAAAGTGGCCTTTTACGACTGCTTAAGCAGCCGCTTACCTGGCACGTTATGCTGTTTATGGGTATTCAGTCCTCCATGGCTTATATCGTTTTTGGCTGGCTGCCCACCTTATTAGTTGCTCGCGGCTATAACGAGGCCGATGCAGGCTGGACCATGGCGGTTTCGATTATGTGTCAACTAGCCTCCGCGCTAGGCGCACCTTGGCTAGCACGTCTGGGGCGGGACCAACGTCCCGCTTTATTACTGGTGCTATTCAGTACGGCCGCGGGGCTGTGGATGCTGCTTATCGCACCATTAATATGGAAATGGCCCGGCGCGGCCCTCCTTGGCATCGGTCAAGGTGGCAGCTTTAGCTTAGCGCTCAGTTTGTTAGTGTTACGTACAGCCAACTCACGTCTTGCAGGGCAGCTTTCTGGTCTAGTTCAAGGCGGTGGTTATACATTGGCAGCGCTAGGACCTTTCGGCGTCGGGGTGATGCTTCAATCGGGCGCTAACATCTCGCATATCGCCTGGCTGTTAATCGCCCTGCTTACCGTATGCTGTGGCTTTGCATTGCTGGCTGGACGTAATCAGCGTCTAGATGACCAGAGTGGTGGACTTTTGGTAGAGCGCATTACACGCTCATAATGATTTCCCAGTATCGTAACAGGCCCAGGAGATGCCTATGCCCCCCTACTCCCCGCTAGCTAGCAGCAGCGCTTCCCAAGAGCGCATCTTGGTCATTTACACGGGGGGCACGATTGGCATGCAACAGCATGCCAATGGGCTTGCTCCCGGTGGCGACTTTGCCACTCGAATGACCAAGGCCCTTGCTCAGCTTCCGCTTGCTCACCAGCAGTCCCTTCCAGCCTATGACGTCGTTAGCTATTCGACCTTAATTGACTCAAGCGCCGCTACGCCGCTTACTTGGCAGCAGCTTGCACGCGATGTTAGCAGCCAATTAACGGTCTACGCAGGCTTTGTCATCATTCACGGCACCGACACCCTCAGTTGGACTGCTGCTAGCCTTGCCTATCAGCTACAAGGTTTAGATCGCCCGGTGATCGTGACGGGGGCCATGCGCCCGCTGGAAGCTCCCGGCAGTGATGCACTAGATAATCTGCACGGCGCGCTGCAGTTCGCCGCCAAGCCCGAGCTACAAGAAGTAGCTATTTACTTTGCCGGGCAGTTGCTTCGCGGTGTCCGCGCCATAAAACAGCACAGCGAAGCGCTCAATGCCTTTGCAAGCCCCAACTACCCCTTGCTCGGCGAACGGGTGGGCGACGATTTCGTTTATTACCCCAGTCGTGGGCTGGCCCTGCAACAACGGGGAGCACCACGCTTTGAACTGCCCGACTACCGTTTGATTAATCAAGGGGAAGTGGTTCGTATCATGCTCTGGCCTGGCATCACAGCCTGGCAGCTTGAGACGTGGCTAGGTGATTCGCGCGTTAAAGGCGCGTTACTCCAGCTCTGGGGCGCAGGGAACCTGCCCGACGACCCACACTTGCTGGACGTGCTGGCCAGAGCCAGTGGAGAGGGCAAGCTACTGGCCGCCATTAGCCAGTGCCCGCAAGGGAGCATCCAACTGGGCGCTTACGCTGCTGGCCACGGCCTGAGCGATGCAGGCATTCTGGCGGGCGACGACATGACACCGGAAGCAGCATTCACCAAACTGGCTCACTTACTGGCCCAGCCGATCTCATTAGAAGATCAGCGCCAGCGCTTTTTAACACCACTGATCGGCGAACGATAACGTAGCGGAATTTGCGCAGCGCTGGCATACCTTGAGATTCCGTCTATGGTGTAGAAGGGTAACCTAACAGTTTGAAGGAACAATAAATTATGGAAAAGCCAGTACATCATTTCAGTGAACTGTTTGAGCAGCTGGGCCTTGCGTCTGATGCTGATTCCATCGAGCGCTTCATTAAGCGCAATGCCCCGCTCCCCGAGTCAATGCCATTGGCAGAGGCACCCTGCTGGAACGAGGGTCAAGCGGCGTTTCTAAAAGAAGCCGTGGATGAAGATGCCGATTGGGCCGAAGTTGTTGATCATCTGGACGCTTCAATGCATAAGCCTCACTAACCTCGGCAACCACTCGTTGGGTGCGCCGTTAAAAAGCAGCGCCCTAACCGTTTAAACGCGCTTCAACGCGGTCAAGAATTTGCCGGCTGACTTTTCCCACCAGCGGCTTGGCCGCTTTGTTAACGGCCTTTTCCATTAGGCGGTTGCGAATTTCATAGCTTAGCGTCAGCGCCACTTCAGTCCCTTCCGGCACTTCGCGAAGACGGTATCGCCCCTGGTTTTTAACCCCATCCAGCGACTCCCAGGCAAGCACATGGGGCGGTTGAACTTCGGTGACCATGACATCAAACGCCCAATCCATACCGACAGCGCGCACGTGCCATCGATAGCGGTTCTCTCCCAATGTGTCGATGGAGCGGATTAGATCCGAGTAATCAGCAAAATCCTCGACGCGACGCAGTAACTCGAACACCTTTTCGGGGGGAGCGTTAACAATTTCACTGTGTTCAATGGTAGCCATTGGTTGCCCTCTAACAACGTGGATGATTAGCGTAGCATGTTGATATTAATGCTGCCCGCCCATGCCGCAATTACCCCAATATGCGCTAGAACTGGTCAGATTAGCCGCTATTGCGTAAACTGCCGCCTTTCCGGACCGGACCCCGGAACGCCGCGCCAGCAAATTGCTGCTCGCGATCAATAAATTCTCCGACAACGAGTGTTTTCTCATGTCATCAATACCCCCTGTGGCCGCTGATAGCGCCACGACTGTCGTTATCTATTCCGGTGGAATGGACTCTTTTACCGTGCTTCACCGCGCGCTGCGCGAAGGACTTACCGTCCACGCGCTCTCGTTTGACTATGGCCAGCGGCATGCTCGTGAACTCGACACTGCTCGTCAGGTCTGCGCCACGCTTGGCGTGCCCCACCAGGTGGTCGATATTCGCGCCATCCACGGTCTGATTGATAATTCAGCGCTGACCAACCCAGACCAAGCGATGCCCCACGGCGACTACGCCGCGGACAATTTACGCGCTACGGTGGTGCCTAATCGCAATATGATTTTACTCTCTTTGGCGATTGCCAAAGCGGTCAATATTGGCGCAGAGCGAGTCGATTACGGCGCCCATAGCGGCGATCACATATTGTACCCGGACTGCCGCCCCGAGTTCGTTGAGGCCATGAACCACGTCGCAGGCATTGCCAACTTCGAGCCCGTCACGCTCCACGCGCCTTACCTTTCTTCAAGCAAGGCAGAGATCCTGCGTGAGGGCTTGGCCATGGGCTTGGACTACCGCCACACCTGGACGTGTTACGAAGGCCGAGAACTAGCCTGCGGCGTTTGCGGTAGCTGCCGCGAACGACTAGCCGCCTTTGCCGCTAACGGGGTGACAGACCCATTGGCATATACCCCAGACACCGCAGGACAACGCTGATGTACCAAGTTAAAGAAGCGTTTTATACCCTGCAGGGGGAAGGCGCCCAGGCCGGAAGAGCAAGCGTTTTTTGTCGTTTTAGCGGCTGCAACCTGTGGTCGGGCCGCGAAGTGGATCGTACAACGGCTAAGTGCACGTTTTGCGATACCGATTTTATTGGTACTAACGGTATCAACGGCGGAAAGTTTGCCACTGCCGAGGCCCTTGCCGAGCACATTGCAGCCCTTTGGCCTGCCCAAAGCGGTGGTGAAAAGCCCAAGGCAACACCCTATGTCGTGTTTACCGGTGGTGAGCCTTTGCTGCAGCTTGACGAGACATTGATTGCCACGCTGCACCGCCATGGGTTTGAGGTAGCCGTCGAAACCAACGGCACGCTGGCGCCACCCCCTGGCATTGACTGGCTGTGCGTCAGCCCCAAGGGCAACAATCCCTTGGTCGTTACCCATGGCGACGAATTAAAGCTCGTTTACCCCCAGGCTGATGCGCCCCCGGAGCAGTTTTCAAGCTTGGACTTTCAGCACTTTTTTTTACAGCCGATGGATCTTGCTCCCCTCCACCAGGACAAGACAACCGTTGCTGAGACGACCGCTTACTGTATGGCTAATCCACAATGGCGTCTTTCGCTGCAAATGCACAAATTAGCAGGTTTTGATTAATGGCTTTATTCGTTCAACAACTGACCCATATCGACATCTCGCTTTGGTGCGCCAAGCGCGGCTTGGTCGGCTGTAGCTGGCAGGTAGACGCGGTGCTGGAGGGCGAGCTGGGTGAAGACGGCATGCTGTTCGATTTTGGTGAAGTGAAGCCGTGGATTAAGCGTACCCTGGACAGCGGGCTGGACCATACCCTACTGGTCCCCACCGAGGCATCAGGTATCAGTGTCTCCGAGTGCCCTGAAGGGTTATGCGTCCGTACCACGACGCCCTACCCAATGGAAGTACGCGGGCCGGAAGAGGCATTCACCCTGCTTCCCTGGCAAGCTATTACGCTTGAAATGGTCGCTGAACATTTAAGCCACCAACTGACCGAGCAGCGTCCTGAAAATGTTGATCGGGTTTCCCTAACACTTAGCGATGAACCCAACGACGGCGCCGCATACGGCTACAGCCACGGCCTGAAGCGGCACGCAGGAAATTGCCAACGCATTGCCCATGGCCACCGTTCACGACTGTATATCTGGCAGCAGGAAGCGCGCCAAACCCTGCTTGAGCAACAGTGGGCGGCATGGCTGAATAATCGCTACCTTCTTGAAGAAGCAGATATCGCGGCTCGCAATAGTGAAACCCTTACCTGCCGCTACCGAGCTGCCCAGGGGGATTTTTCCATTACCTTGCCACCGTCGTTGTGTACCGTGCTGCCCGGGCCAACCACGGTAGAAAATATTGCGGCCTGGCTGGCACGGGAAGTCGCCACACAGAGCGGTCAAGTCACACGCATTCAGGCGTTCGAGGGTATCAACAAGGGCGCGATTGCTATGTTTTCACCAAGTGCTGCGCTATGAGCGAAGGATGTCGTGCGGGGTGTGGCGCCTGCTGCATCGCGCCTTCGATTAGCTCTGCTATCCCCGGCATGCCAGAAGGCAAGCCGGCAGGGGTACGCTGTGTTCAGCTAGATGAATACAACCTGTGTCGTCTATTTGGTGACCCGAGCCGCCCCAAGGTTTGCGAACGTTTTAACTTTGATGCCAGCGTGTGTGGCGAGCACCGAGAAGAGGCGCTCGCCACGCTGACCTGGCTAGAAGAAGATACACGTTAGAAAGCGCACTTTCTCCACCTCCGCCAAAGCCAACTCCCTTGGGCTAACTCCCTAGGGGCTGGCTCCCTTGTGACTAGCTTTCAATACTCACGGGGTGTGGCAAACGGCGGTCCAGCAGGCTGATCCAGCGTGTCAGTACCGGGGCATCACTGTGACTGACTTCGCTCAACAAGCGCCTGAAACTCTCTTTGGCCTGCTGGTCATTAGGCTCAATGCGCGTCAACCATAGTTCAAGGGCCGCCAGTTCCTGGTGGCGGTTGCCATGCTCGCGAGCTTGATTAATCGCCATCTCAGCTAATGCTTTCACTTCATTGGCGGGATGCCCAAGCAGATCACGCACCTTGGCAAGCTGGGTGGCTAATTCCGGCAGGAATAGCGTTGTCCTTTCACGGGCGATCACTAAGCACTGATCCAGGTAATCCTCTGCAGCGTTTAGCTCGCCCAGCTCAATACACGCGTCCGAATACCAGAGTACTGGCCGCTGATAGCGGTTACGCCCTTTCAGCTCGGCCATCTGGTCTAGACTGTCACGCAGTTGGATAAGCCCCGCTGTATCCCCTGCCAACGCCCGCTGCCAGCCGAGAATAATTTGTGCGGAAATTTGCCATAACTGCAAATCTGGTGTGCCGGTCATAGCGGCCGCCCGTTCGGCGTGCCGAGCAGCCAGATGAACGTGTCCCAATTGACGATAAAGCGCCGCGGCAAATAATAGCGCCATCGCCAAAGTACCAGGGTGTGCAATCTTCTCCGCTAGGCGAATCGCCGACGAGACTTGACGTTCAGCGCGCTGATAATCGCCACGCAAACAAAGCGCCCAGCCTTGAAAGCAGGCAGCAGAGACTTGCGGGTGATCAGAGAATGGCAGCCACTCAATCATCATCTGCGCATTCAGCGGATCAATTTCATCCAAGTGATCGTGCGCCTGCTGAATGCGTCCAGCCCAATACTCGCAATTAGCCCGGGCATAATCGGCTAAACGGCGATAACGCGGGTCTTCGAGACGGGACGCGATATCGGCCAGAGTTGAAGCCAAAGCAAACGCATCCGCATGGGCATAGCGCTGGCTACGACCGACCCAGAGCCCCCATTTGACCAGGAATATCTGTTCCAGGTCTTCAGGGTCTTCGAGACTATCACTGCCCGATTCACGCAGTAGCTCCCGAGCACGCACAAAACTTTCGTGGGCAGTCGGTGAGCCGTGTCCCTCTAACGAAAAAGCCGCCTGACCGCGAACGGTGAGCAGGCTCACTTCACGCTCGATCTCGTGCTCAACATGGCGAAGGCTCGCCAAACCGAAATCCGCCATACGCAGAGCGGTTCGGTTGGCACTGACCTTGAGTGCTTCTCGAGCGGCCAGCTCAAAGTAACGGGCGCCACGAGCATAGTGCCCACTACGACGGAGGTGGGTAGCGAAATCACCGGGGTGACGGCTGATCCATACCGGAAAACGCTCTTCTATTAAAGTCACCACCTGCTGGTGCAGCTTGACCCGCACATCTCTCGGGCAAGAGAGATAAGCGGCTTCCTGCAGCAACTGGTGACTAAACTGGAACTCGTGGTCGCCACTCTCTTTATCAACCGGCTCAACGATTTCCAGCACTCGCATATGCTCAAGCGCTTGGTTCAGCCGACCTTTTTCCCAGCCACTGCACTCAAGTAGAAAATCCAACCGGAAGCGCTTACCCAGTACCGCTGCTACGTGGGCAATTTCACGGTCGCCCTCAAGTTGATCAATACGGCTTGCTAAAAGCCCTAACAACCCCTTGGGCAGTTCTTCAAACTGGACACTGCGCCCTTCTCGGCGATCCATATCCAAACGACGGCAAATCTCCTGCATATACAGAGGCACACCATCGCAGCGCTCAATAATTTGATTACGCAACCGCGGACTCAGATGGATGCGGTAACGGCGGGAAAGTTGTGATAAAAGCCGCGAGGACTGCAACGCATCCAGATTACCTAAGCTGATTTGCTGATCCCAATGCAGTTTCACCGGCAACGCTTCACGCCCATGATGACTAGCTACCAACATAAAAGCGGTGTTGATAGGTAATCTTGCCTGCAGCCCTGCCAATACTTTAAAAGAGGGTTCATCCAGCCACTGTAAATCATCAATCATTAACACCAGCGTGTGCGTCGTTGCTTGCCGCTCAATTAAGCGGTGCAAAAGCATCACGACCAGCTCAACGGCTTCGCCACTTTGGGCAAGCTGGGTAATCTCCTGTACTTCATGTACGCCAAGCGCCTGCTCCAGCAGATGCTGTCGGTCAGCCGCAAGCTGATCAAACCCTAGCGTTGTCTGTAGTTCGTGAATGGCTTCAACAGTAAGCGCTTGCTTGAGATACCAGCCAACCAATGTGCGGGCCACCCCATAAGGGTCTAGCACCGAAAGACGCGTAGTGGGCTGCCAGCATATCGCCGCATCACGACTAAGCTCTAATTGGCGAAAACCGACCATTAACGCCGACTTTCCCATCCCCGAGGCACCACGCACCAATACACTTTGGCGCAAGCCAATACCTGCCCGCGCCAGCGCATCGCGCAGGGTACGCAGCGATGTTTCACGGCCCACCAAGCTGGGGGGAAGTGCATCGCGGCCGCCTTCGTTTTGGCCCAACACCAGCGCACGCAAACGTACACGGCCATCACTGGCGATCAAACGCGACACCAGGCGTGGCTGAAGGTCAAGCGCGGGTGGCATATGCTGACTGGCTTCTTGTGAAATAACCAGCTCACTACCTTCTGCTGCGCTCATGAGCTCCAAAGACATTTGCGTGACTTGCCCTAACGGGTCCGCTAACTGACGCTCGGGTAGGTACACCACACGACCGCTGTGCAAGCCAGCGGCCAACTCAAAGTGCGGTATATTACCCTCACCAGTCCAGTGGCGCCCGCTCTCTTGGGGAAGGGCCTGACGACAATGCTCATAAAGCGCCACTAGTTCCGCCAACTGATGCGCGGGGCCATGAGTGCCGAAACAGGCCAAGCCTAAGCCGCCCGTAGCACCTGGAAGCCAAAAGCCACCTAAGTGATGGCACTGCTGCTCTAACCAGCGTAGTAATTCCAACTGCAGCGTAAGGCAGTGGCGTGTCGCCGCGCGATCTTGCCACTCCCCTTTTAGATGCAAGCGTATAGCCATCACGGAGAGCTGACGCAGTTCGATTTCATCTTCACGTAGCGGCTTACTATCCGCTGCCAGCGCGCGCGAAAAGGCGCCTTGAGGGCTCATCATTCGCGGGTCGTGGTGGCCATCTGACCAATAGCTGGCTAACTGCAGAAAGCTTGGCTCAGGCTGCTGGCCCGACAGCGCTAACAGCTGTAAATAGCTGTTGTATTGCTCATGGGCAGCAGCCATTTGGTTTTGTTCGGCGAGTTGACGAACCAAACGCTCATGAAAGGGACCGTAGCCTGAAAAGCGGCTGACCAACGCTTCCAAAATTGAATCAGGTACATCGGCGTGAGCTTCGAGCACCTGCTCAGCAAAACGAATGACACGCTGACGCCACTCATTACGAACTTGGACTAACCAGCGCTGAAATTCGCTACAGTTGGCCAGTTGCAGCTCTTCAATCAAGTCGCCTTGGTAACAAGACATCAGCGCTTCAAGGGTATTTAAATCGCGGGGTCCTTCTAGGAGCTGCTGCAGCGTATGGAGGTCAACCTGCCAGTTATTAGGAAGTTGAAAAGCAATCGTTTGCCGGGAGACGCTTAATACTTGGTCGGCGCTCTCACCTAACGATTGGCGCAAACAGTGCAGCGCATGGCGCAGGTTGGTTCTGCCTGATGACAAACCTTGGTCGGGCCACAACAGCTCTGCCAGAGCAGCCCGATTGACCGGCTGGCGGTGCAGCAAAAGATAAACAAGCAGCGCTTTCACTTTGTCGTAACTAAAGTGGGTCAATACATCTTCGCCCTGGGTAAGCGAAAAGTGGCCGAATAAGGTTAACTGGTCTGTCTCACGAGCATCGCGCATGATAAACATCCTGCCGGGCTAAGCGGCTTAAGCTGGCACACCGCTATGAAAACGAAAAGCCGTATCGGGCGAAGTAATCAGCTCCGCTTCACGCGCCACAAAAAAAGCGATCCGCTCGTCAATAGAGCTTGCTGTTTGCTGGCGAGCCAGCAACAAATAGTCTTCAAAATGACGGCCTTCTGACTTCACAAGCGTGCGATAAAACTTGGCAAGCTCTTCGTCTAAATAAGGAATCAAACAAGCAAACCGTTCACAGCTACGTGCTTCAATAAGTGCACCGATGATTAACACATCAATTAGCCGTTCGGGATCATTACTACGCAAGTGTCGCCTAAGCCCTTCAGCGTAACGTGATGCCGTTAAATGTTGGTAGGCAACGCCGCGTGCTTCCATAAGCGCGACTACCTGCTCGAAATGGAGCAGCTCTTCACGGGCTAATTGCGACATTTTGCTGAGCAACAGCGGCTGATCAACATAGCGATAGAGCAGACTCATTGCCGTAGAAGCGGCTTTTTTTTCACATTGCGCGTGGTCAATTAATAGCGTTTCAGGATTTTCGAGCGCCCACTGCAGCCATGCGTCAGGGGTTGCACAGGCCAGAAACTGGCGCAGGCTTTCAGGCAACAGATCATCCGCTTTTAACGCATGGTCAGCCCTTTGCAAGGCATTCGTTTGTAATTTATCAGTTTGGAAAGTACTGGTTTGGAAAGTACTGGGTTGTATCGACATAACACCATTACCAATCTTGTGTTTCACTATTGTACAACATATAAGCGCTCAAAACGCTCAGTCCCTGTTAGGTACAAATATTTATACCTTGCATCGCCTATTACTAATGTAGTTATTCGCTCAAAAATGCTCCACACACTTTATAAGCACACTATTAGTAGGATGCCTCTAAGGTTATAAATTGAGGTCTATGGTAACCCGCTGTAACCTCAATCACACCCGCACAAGCCTATGTTAACTTAGAAAATGGTAAAAACTTTCCTGAACTTGAGCCAAACGACTAATAAAAAGGTGTTTTTTGATTCATTTAGATCGTGACATCAACATAAAGTACAACAGAGGTCACGCCATGC
The DNA here is from genome assembly GCF_976980765.1 of Halomonas sp. NYA30. NCBI lineage: Bacteria > Pseudomonadati > Pseudomonadota > Gammaproteobacteria > Oceanospirillales > Halomonadaceae > Halomonas > Halomonas sp. NYA30. The sequence continues at coordinate 2,609,747 of NZ_OZ334477.1, forward strand.
CAGCTTAACATTGTCGACAGTTTGCCGTAGAATCTCGGCCATCCAACCATATGCTGTTTGTCAAGCGTATGTCCTATGTGATTGGTCCACTTTCCAACACTGCGCAGCCAATACGGTGCTACGTGTAGGCCGTCACCATAAAGTAAATCAGAACGTAGATGAGAGGGCCCCAACGTGCTTGAAGCTTACCGCCAACATGTCGAGGAACGTGCTGCTGAGGGCATCCCGCCCAAACCCCTAACCGCCGAACAAGTAGCGTCAGTAGTTGAGCTGCTTAAAACGCCACCGGCCGGTGAAGAGGAGTTTATTCTCGATTTAATCACCAATCGCGTACCGCCCGGTGTTGATGAAGCCGCCTACGTAAAAGCGGGTTTTCTAACTGCAGTCGCGAAAGGTGAAGCAAGCTCGCCGCTGATCGACAAGGTGCATGCTGTTAAACTGCTTGGCACCATGCAGGGCGGCTACAACATTGTTTCAATGGTTGAACTTCTCGATAACGAGGAGCTTGCCCGTGAAGCAGGTGAACAGCTCAAGCACACATTGTTGATGTTCGATGCCTTCCATGATGTCGAAACACGCGCCAAGAACGGCAATAGCGTTGCTAAAGACGTTATTCAATCGTGGGCGGAGGCTGAATGGTTCCTCTCTAAACCGGCCCTAGCTGAAAAAATCACTCTCAGCGTGTTTAAAGTACCCGGCGAAACCAACACGGATGACTTGTCGCCGGCGCCAGATGCCTGGTCACGCCCTGATATACCGCTGCACGCTAATGCGATGCTTAAAAACGAGCGTGATGGCATTGAACCCGTTGTGCCAGGCACAACCGGCCCGCTCAAGCAGATTGAAGACGTTAAAGCAAAAGGCTTTCCGGTCGTTTACGTTGGTGACGTCGTGGGCACTGGCTCATCGCGTAAATCAGCGACTAACTCCGTACTCTGGTTCTTTGGCGACGACATTCCTTACGCCCCCAATAAGCGCGCTGGCGGTTTCTGCTTTGGTAGCAAAATCGCGCCTATCTTCTTCAACACCATGGAAGACTCAGGCGCCCTGCCGGTAGAGATGGACGTCAACAACCTGAACATGGGCGACGTCATCGACGTTTATCCTTATGAAGGCAAAGTCTGCAAGCATGGCACCGATGATGTCATCACTACGTTTGAACTTAAAACGCAGCTGATCCTAGATGAAGTACGTGCTGGCGGCCGTATCCCGCTTATCATTGGTCGCGGACTAACCGGCAAGGCGCGTGAGTCGCTGGGACTACCCGCCTCTGACGTTTTCCGCTTACCCGATCAGCCCAAAGATACTGGCAAAGGCTTTACCTTAGCCCAGAAGATGGTTGGCAAAGCGTGTGGTTTGGACGGCGTTCGTCCGGGCATGTACTGCGAGCCTAAAATGACCACCGTTGGGTCTCAAGACACCACCGGCCCGATGACACGCGATGAGCTGAAAGACCTTGCTTGCCTAGGCTTCCAGGCCGATCTGGTCATGCAGTCTTTCTGCCATACCGCCGCTTATCCTAAGCCGGTCGACGTAGATACCCACCACACTCTGCCAGACTTCATCATGAACCGCGGCGGTGTTTCACTACGCCCCGGCGATGGCATCATTCACAGCTGGCTGAACCGCATGCTATTGCCTGACACAGTTGGCACCGGCGGCGACTCGCACACCCGCTTCCCGCTGGGCATTTCGTTCCCAGCCGGTTCAGGCCTGGTAGCGTTTGCTGCTGCCACCGGCGTCATGCCGCTGGATATGCCGGAATCGGTACTGGTTCGCTTTAAAGGCCAGCGTCAGCCGGGCGTTACGCTGCGCGATTTGGTTCACGCCATTCCGCTTTACGCCATCAAGCAGGGCTTGTTGACTGTCGACAAATCCAATAAGAAAAACGCCTTTTCAGGCCGCGTGTTGGAAATTGAAGGTTTGGAAGACCTAACCGTCGAGCAAGCCTTTGAGCTTTCCGATGCCTCTGCCGAGCGTTCTGCTGCTGGCTGTACGATTACGCTGTCAGAAGAGAGCGTGACCGAATACTTGAAGTCCAACATCACCCTATTGAAGTGGATGATGGGCAACGGTTACGGCGACGAACGTACCATTAGCCGCCGTATTGAAGGTATGGAAGCATGGTTGGCTAACCCGAGCTTGATGCGTGCCGACCAGGATGCCGAATACACTGAAGTTATCGAAATTGACCTGGCTGAAATTAAAGAGCCGGTTCTGTGTGCCCCGAACGACCCGGACGATGCTCGCCTGCTATCAGAAGTAGCTGGCCAGAAAATCGACGAAGTCTTTATCGGTTCATGCATGACTAACATCGGCCACTTCCGGGCTGCGGGCAAGTTGCTTGAAAAGCAGCCTGCCGGTAGTTTAAAAACCCGGCTGTGGCTGGCACCACCGACGAAAATGGATCAACACCAGTTGACTGAAGAGGGCTACTACGGCATTTATGGCCGTGCAGGCGCTCGAATGGAGATGCCGGGTTGTTCACTGTGTATGGGTAACCAGGCCCGCGTTGCTGCCAAGAGCACCGTGGTGTCTACGTCTACACGAAACTTCCCGAACCGCCTGGGCGATGGTGCCAATGTGTACCTTGCCTCAGCGGAACTGGCGGCTGTTGCCGCAGTAGAAGGACGCCTACCCAGCGTTGAAGAGTATCAACGTTATATGGGTGAGTTTGACGCCATGGCTGGCGAGATTTATCGTTATATGAATTTTCACGAAATAGAGGAGTATCAAAAGATCGCCTCTAACGTGATTCCGATCGCTCAAGAAGCTTAATTTAACGCTTGAGTCTGATCACCCCATCGCCGATGCTCGCACCATCGCAGAGAATGTGACAGATTGCATTTTCTGAGTCGATGACCGAACGCCCCGCCACTGTTCTTCAGGGCGGGGCGTTTTTTTTGCACTGCCTTTGGACACCAATTTAATATCAACAGCCTCTACCATTAGGAGCGTGTGATGACGAATTCAACGCAAATTGTGACACCCGATCTCTGTGATGCGCACCCAGAAGTCGCCGTACTCGACCCGCTGTTTGTTAACTTTGGTGGTCTTGAAGCCTTTTACGGTCCTATTCGCACCATTAAATGCTTTGAAGATAACTCCATGGTTAAGCAAGCGGTCGCCGAGCCAGGTAATGGCGCGGTACTGGTGGTCGATGCAGGCGGCTCGCATCGCTGCGCCATGCTGGGTGATATGCTGGCAGAGCAGGCCGTCGCCAACGGCTGGGCAGGCGTTGTGATGTACGGCTGCGTGCGTGATGTGGATATACTCGCCGCCTTGCCGATTGGCGTTCAGGCATTGGGAAGCCATCCCCGCAAGAGTGAAAAGCACGGTGAAGGTCAGCGCGACATCGACGTCACCTTTGCAGGCGTCACCCTTCAGCCCGGACAGTGGTTATATGCAGATAACAACGGCATTATTGTTGCTGCGCAAAAGCTGTCACTTTCCTGACTATTTTTACTACCTATAAAGGTTGATTACAGTCCACTTGCCAGGTGTGGTGCTTACTGCCACCCTGGTGATTCATTCTTACCGTTTAGTGACGATGCAGCCTTTGACCTACCTTGGCTCTGCCTTACTGCGCACGCTGCGCGATCATCTTCGCCCTCTGATCGCCTATCACCTGTTTTTTACCCTGCTCGCCTCAGCCTTACTGCTGCCAGCGATCACCTGGGTGACGCGTGGGCTGCTGGCCCAACTCAACCGCACCGTCGTCACCAATGATGAATTGATTGCTCTGCTCTTTAGCCCGCTGGGATTGATAGGCATGCTGATAGGGCTTGGGTTCGCTTTTCTGATTATTTACTGGCAGCAGGCAGGCATGCTGCAGGTAGCCGTCAGACCGCGCGATAACCATTACCGGCTCGCCCTTGAAGCACTCTGGCTGAGCACTCGTCGGCTGCACACCCTGGCGGGCCTTGTCATACTTCAAGTAGGCACACACTTATTATTGCTCGCGCCCTTTATGGCCGGCCTCACATGGCTTTACGACTTCTGGCTGAGCGACATAGACCCTTACTACCTTCAGCGTGTGCGCCCTCCTGCACTGTGGTACTTCATTGGCTGCGCCCTCCCCCTGATCATTGCCTGGATATGGGCGGCCTCATGGCTCTATCTGCGTTGGCTGCTCGCACTGCCCTTAGTGGCCCTGGAAAGTTGCAACCCCTGGCAAGCACTGAAGCGTAGCGTGAGCCTAACGCGCGGCTGGCGCCGTTCGATTGGTGCAGCGGTGTTGCTCTTGCTACTGATTATTATCAGCCTGCCGTTACTGACCACGTTGCTATTCGACCGGCTATTTACGCCCTTGCTGTGGTGGCTGCCTGAGCATAACGCCGTACTCATACCGGCGATGTTGGCGTACCTGTTGGGCTATGTGCTGATTACACTGACCATTACCTTTTTGGGTATTGCCACTAACGCCCTCCTTTCTGCCTGCTTGTACATGCAGCTGGCGCATCAAGAACCACGCCCAGCGGCCCCACCGGACGATACGAACGCAGGGCGCCTTGCCTGGGCGGTTGAGCTCAGTGTGCTTGTTTTTGCCGGCCTTCAAGCGTGGTGGATTCTGAATAGCTTCGAAATTCGTGACAACGTCGCAGTGATAGCCCACCGCGGGAGCTCCATGGTGGCTCCTGAAAACACCCTCTCTGCATTAGAGCAGTCACTTATTGATGGTGCTGACTATATCGAAATTGACGTACGCTTGAGCAGTGACCAGCAGGTAATGCTCTACCATGACCGCAGCATGGCACGGCTAACTGGCGACAGCCGTGAGTTTGGCGAGCTAACCAGAGACCAACTTAGCCAATTCGATGTGGGCAGTTGGTTTGGAGATGCGTTTCAAGGCGAGAACATTCCTGGCCTGGACGAAGCGCTCGAAAGAGTTCGCGGAAAAGCAGGGTTAATGATTGATATCAAGCCCTTGCCGGGTCAAGAGCAAGCGTTAGCCGATGCCGTTATTGATACCTTAAATACCGAGAGCGACATTCGATACCGCTGCTGGGCAACCCAACAAAGCGCCTTTGATGGTTATACCGCCTGCGGTTTCCCCAATACGCTGTTGGATATGCGGATGGCGACCATGTCGCCGTCTCTACTCGAGCATATTAATGCCCGGGCGCCAGAACTACGAGTTACTTTGTTGGCGCAGCTCATTCTGCCCGGCACACTCAATCGACGTGGCTTTGATGCACTCGGCCTACGCCATAACCGCATCACGGAAGGAGAAGTTCGCCTGGCACGGCTTTACGGCTACGAAATACACGCATGGACGGTTAATGATCGCGCCAGAATGTCGACGTTGATTGACCTAGGCGTCGATGCCATCATCACCGACTACCCAGATCGTTTAACAGAGCTTATTCAGATTCGCCGTGAGTTAAGTGACGGGGCGCTAATGCTAGTGAAACTGCGCAACTGGCTTCGTCAGTAGCGCTCCTAATCGCCCATCACCACACCCTCACGCCGTGGGTCAGCGCCACCAAACAGCGTACCATCGTTTAGCCGCCTAATGGCTTGTAGCCCGCTGGTCAACTCCCGTTCGCTAACCGTGTGGCCGCGCTCCCTTAGTGACTCAATAGTTTCCTCAGGAAAACGCCCCTCTTCGATGTAAACATCGCCGCCCAACGTAATGGCATGGGGAAGATTGAGTGCTTCCTGGGCACTCAGCCCCCAGTCACGCAGCGCGATTAGAGTGCGGGCCGTATAATGAATGATCGCCGCACCACCCGGCGAACCCAAGCTAGCCACTAGCTCACCGCTTTCTTGATCGAATACCAGCGTAGGGCTCATGCTAGAACGCGGGCGCTTGCCTGGCTCGACTCGGTTCGCCACCGGGTCGCCATCCACTTCAGGAGCAAATGAAAAATCGGTGAGCTCATTATTGAGCAAGAAACCACCCGCTAGGCCTGTTCCGCCATCCGAGAGAATGCGCGAACCGAACGCCTGCTCAATGGTGGTCGTCATGGCCACCGCATTGCCCTCCTCATCCACAATACTGATATGGCTAGTGCCATGCTCAGGCTGATCGGGCTGGCTGGCCCAACTAACGGCAAGCTCGCCGGGATTGCCCGGTTCAGCGCTGTCGCCCATGCTCATCTCTTTAATGAGCTCACTGCGTTGCTCAAGGTAGTCAGGGGCCAGCATCAATGACCAATCGCCCCCCGGTGCTTCGACAAAATCCGGGTCGGCGATATAACGACCGCGGTCAGCAAAAGCGAGCCGCGAGGCTTCCAGAAACTGGTGCAACCACCCGCTGCTTGGAGCGCCGTTATCTAACGGGGCTTCAAGCAGCGGCTGTTGGTCGAGCATGCCCAAGATCTGCATCACGGTGAGATGGCCCGACGAGGGAGGCGGAAAGCCGCATACTTCCCACTGCTGCCAAGGCGTACATAAAGGTTCGCGGTCAAGCGCCTCGTAGCCACGCATATCTTCAACCGACAAACTACCAGGCCGCTCAGGGTGATTCTGAACCCGCTCAACGATATCTTCCGCCACGGAACCTTCGTGCAAGGCAGCGCTGCCTTGGTTTGCTACGCGACGTAGTACCTCTGCCAAGGCCGGATTCTTGAGTATTTCGCCAACCGCGATAGCCTCTCCTTCGCTATCATAATAAAACTGGCTGGCTAACGGATCTTGGCGCAGAAACTCGTCACTCGTCAGGCTGGTATGCAACCGATTGCTGACAGCAAAGCCTTCTTCGGCCAGGGTAATAGCCGGTGTAAACAATTCTTCCCAGGCTAGCTCACCATGCTCTGCATGGGCTTTTTCAAGCATACGCAGCGTACCCGGCACACCGACAGAAAGGCCACTAACCACCGCGTCGTTAAACACAAGCGGCTCGCCATTCTCTAAAAACAGCTCGCCATTGACTCCCTGCGGTGCGGTTTCACGACCATCATAGGCGCGCACTTCGCTGCCATCGTAATGCATTAGAAAAGCACCACCACCGATACCGCTAGATTGAGGCTCTACCAAATTCAGTACCATTTGCACTGCAATGGCCGCATCAATAGCGTTACCACCGGCTTTCAATACTTGATAACCAGCATCGGTTGCGAGCGGGTTGGCTGCCGCCACCGCAAACGACTCAGCCTCCCAGCCTGGCTTCTCTTCATAGCCAGACTCGCTTTCAGGAGCAATGGAGGGTGTCTCGTAGCTAAACCCCCAACTATAAAGCGGCGTTACCAGCAGCACAGGTAGCGCAAACTTAGCTGATTTTGTGAACATTTCAGCGCTCTCCGCGACAAGTTAAATACAAAAACACACATAAAAGAGTAGTCTATAAAAACAGCAACGCCCGGCTCAATGTCCGGGCGCAAACTAAATGTTTTAGCAAACAAACTTATTCAATTTTTTGGCCTGCGAGCATAAACCACGTTTCCAGGACCGCATCGGGATTGAGCGATACGGAGTCGATCCCTTGTTCCATCAACCACTTCGCCAAATCGGGATGATCTGACGGCCCCTGGCCACAAATGCCGACGTATTTCCCCTTCGCTTTACACGCCTGAATCGCCATCGCAAGCAGCTTTTTAACCGCCCCATTACGCTCGTCGAACAGATGTGCAACGATGCCCGAATCCCGATCTAACCCCAATGTTAACTGTGTTAAATCGTTAGAGCCGATAGAGAACCCATCAAAGTACTCAAGGAACTCATCGGCTAGCAGGGCGTTAGCTGGCAGTTCGCACATCATAATCACTTTCAGGCCTGTCGGGCCGCCCCGTTCCAATCCGTTGGCGGCCAGCAGCTCTACCACCTCTCGCGCTTCGTCGGTGGTACGCACGAAGGGCACCATGATCTCGACATTCTCGAAACCCATCTCTTCACGCACCCGCTTCAGGGCACTGCATTCAAGCTCAAAGCAGGGCCGGAACGCTTCAGAAATGTAGCGCGACGCACCCCTAAAACCGAGCATCGGATTCTCTTCACCCGGCTCATAGAGCTTACCGCCAATCAGGTTTTCGTATTCGTTAGACTTAAAGTCTGACAGCCGCACGATCACACGCTGCGGGTGGAACGCGGCTGCCAGCGTCGAAATCCCCTCAACCAGTTTATCGACGTAAAAACTGACGGGGTCGGCATAACCGGCCGTCCGTAAATCGATCACCTGCTGCAAATCCACCGGCAGCGTGTCGTACTCCAACAGCGCTTTAGGGTGAACGCCGATCATGCGGTTAATAATAAATTCCAGACGCGCCAAGCCTACCCCCGCATGAGGCAGGCTGGCGAAGCCAAAGGCGCGATCAGGATTGCCCACATTCATCATGATCTTGAAGGGAATTTCCGGCATAGCGTCGACACTGGAGACTTTGCAGTCAAACTCCAGCAGCCCTTCGTAGACATTGCCGGTGTCGCCTTCTGCACACGAAACCGTAACGTCGATGCCCTCTTTGAGCTGAGTCGTTGCGTCGCCACACCCCACTACCGCGGGAATGCCCAATTCACGGGCAATAATGGCGGCATGGCAAGTGCGCCCGCCACGATTGGTGACGATGGCGGAAGCGCGTTTCATTATTGGCTCCCAATCCGGGTCAGTCATATCGGTGACCAGAATGTCGCCATCATGGATCTTGTCCATATCGTCAGGGCTGAGCACCACTTTAACGGTACCGCGGCCAATGCGCTGGCCAATTGCTCTGCCGGTGATTAATGTGCGGCCTTTTTCGCGCAGCTGGAAACGTTCAAGCTTGCCGCCTTCCTGCTGGGAGACGACCGTTTCAGGACGCGCCTGAACGATATACAGCTCACCATCATCGCCATCTAGCGCCCACTCAATATCCATGGGGCGCTGGTAGTGCTGCTCGATCGTCATGGCCTGACGAGCCAGCTCCATCACCTGTTGATCATTAATACAGAAGCGACCACGGTCTTGATGAGGCACATTGACGGTTTCAACGGATTTACCGGCGCTGGCATCCTGGCCATAAACCATCTTGATCAACTTGGAACCCAAGTTACGGCGCAGCACTGCCGGGCGGCCCGCCGCCAGGGTCGGTTTATGCACGTAGAACTCATCGGGATTGACTGCGCCCTGCACAACAGTTTCGCCCAAGCCCCAGGAGCCAGTAACGAAAACCGCATCGCGGAAGCCAGACTCGGTATCCAAGGTAAACATAACGCCCGACGCACCGATCTCAGAGCGCACCATTTTCTGCACACCGGCCGACAAAGCAACATTTTCATGGGCGTAGCCACGGTGGACGCGGTAGGAGATAGCGCGGTCGTTAAACAGCGAGGCAAATACTTCGTGCACGGCGCGCTTAATATTGTCGAAGCCGTCAATATTGAGAAAAGTTTCCTGCTGACCCGCGAAGGAAGCATCGGGTAAATCTTCAGCGGTAGCAGAGCTGCGTACAGCCACTTTTAACTGAGGATGCTGTTGCTGGAGCTGTCCGTAAGCGTCGCGAAGGGCTGTCTCAAAGCTAGGCGGCAACGGCGTATCAATAATCCATTGGCGAATAGTGCGGCCCGCCTCGGCGAGCGCTTTAACATCGTCCACATCCAAGCGCGCAAGCGTGGCATTAATGCGCTCGTTAAGGCCTTCGTGGGAGAGAAACTCGCGGTAGGCATGAGCGGTAGTGGCAAACCCGCCAGGCACCGTTACGCCAGCACCGGACAGATTGGAAATCATTTCACCTAGTGAGGCGTTTTTACCACCCACGCGTTCGACGTCTGACATGCCCAGTTGATCGAACCACAGAATGTACTCTTCCACGTAACCCCCTCGCTCATAGACATCGACACGATCACTAATATTGCCGTTTAGACGTAGGATCATGGATTATTGATTGAGACACCCTAGCACCGCGCTACTATATTCGCCATTGGTCTAATAGCGAAGGGAATGGAGGATTTTTACAACACGAAGGGTTTTTAGGTCATTTGTGTAGTCAGTCACTTTGCCCCTCCCTAGCCAGCACGCATAGCGAGTTGCTCTAGCAAACGGCTCAGCACACAATAGCGCAGTTACTTACCAGTGGATGTCACTATGAAACGTACGGCTTTTTTTATCTCTGATGGCACCGGGATCACAGCAGAAAGCTTAGGGCGCAGCCTGCTGGCCCAGTTCAGCGATGTTGAGATCGATATGCAAACCAAGCCTTATATCGATACGCTGGAAAAAGCTCAGGCACTAGCAGCCATTATCGAAGCGACAGCCAGCCGCGACGGTCATCGTCCGATCATCATTGATACCATCGTTGACCAACAAATTCGCAACGTCATTCGGCAAGCATCCGGCTTCAAGGTCGATATTTTTTCAACCTTCCTAGAGCCATTGGAACAGGAACTTAATACTCACTCTTCCTATAGCGTTGGGCGCACGCACTCAATTGGTAGCGATGACGTCTATATGGACCGGATTCACTCGGTGCACTTTGCGCTGGATAATGATGACGGAGCACGCACTCATCAATACGATAAAGCCGATATTATCCTGGTCGGCGTCTCACGCTGCGGCAAGACCCCTACCTCTCTCTATCTAGCACTCCAGTTTGGTATTCGAGCGGCCAACTATCCGCTGACGGAGGATGATTTAGACGAAGATGGCATGTTAAAACTGCCTAAGGCGCTCGCGCCCCACCGTCAAAAGCTGTTTGGGCTTACCATTGATGCGCGGCGTTTATCAGCGATACGCAATGAGCGGCGGCCGAATAGCCGTTACAGCTCCATTGATCAGTGTCTTCAAGAAGTTGGGCAAGCGGAGTCGCTTTATCGCACCATGCACATTCCCTTTATTGATGCGACGCGCTTCTCGGTAGAAGAGATCTCAACGCGGATGATTGCAGAAACGGGCTTAGCGAGGCGCTTTTCGCCCCGCTAACGATCCATTCTGCTGCTAACTTACATTCCTTTAGGGGCAAAAATTCCCGGCGCGTTTCGCCAGTAGCCTTTGTAATCCATCCCAAAACCAAACACATAACGGTCGGCGACTTCCAAGCTGCAGTAGTCGGCCTTTAAACCGGGCACCGCTTTGCGGTTATGCTGTTTATCCACCAGTACTGCTGTCGTGACACTGGCTGCCTGGGCTTCTTCGCAGTAAGCCAAAATGGCGGCTAGCGTGGCGCCTTCGTCCAAGATGTCGTCAACGATCACCACATGGCGCCCCGCCATCGGCACCTCAGGAGAGACACGCCAAAACAGCTCACCGCCGCGCAGCTCATTGCGGTATCGAGTGGCATGCAAGTAATCCACTTCAAGCGGAAAGCCCAGCCGGGTTAGCAAATGCCCTGTGGTGATTAAGCCGCCATTCATAACGCAGTAAAAGACCGGCAGCTTGTCGCCTAAATCTCGCGTGATCGCTTCCGCCATACGATCAAGTGCCCGCTCTACCTCTTGCTGAGAAATAAGGCAGTCGGCGTTATCCATCAATTCACGCATTGAGTCCAATGACTCTAAGGCTTTTTTATCCAACTTTGACATCTAAACTCCAGGCGGGTTAAAAGCTTCAATTACATCAGTCGTGTGAATTTACACAGCATTGGGTTTCGGTTTATCAGCCAATGCTTCCAACTTAGCGTGGGTACGACGCCATCTGCCCAACGCACTTAGGGCATCGATATCAGGCCGTGCACGGCTGTAGCGCAGTTTGGCGGGACGTTTGGTTTCAATACCCCGGCAGGCTTCAATCACCTCAAGTGCAGCGGCGCGATCATTGCATACCAGCAACATATCGCAACCAGCCGCTAGTGCTGCCTGGGCTCGCTGTTTGGGCCCACCCGCCTCGTGGGCGCCCGCCATACTTAAATCATCAGAAAAGATGCAGCCTTTGAAGCCCAACGATTCACGCAGCATACCCAACCAATGAGGGGAAAACCCGGCAGGACGCGTATCGAAAGCACTGTAAATCACATGCGCAGGCATTACACCGTCTAACGGCGCGGCCAAATGGGCAAAGGGCACCAGGTCACGTTGTTTAATCACTTCTAGCGGGCGGTCATCCACCGGCAGCGCAACGTGAGAGTCTGCCGCAACTCCGCCGTGACCGGGGAAGTGCTTCCCGACAGCGGCCATACCAGCCTCATGGAGCCCTTGAATAAAGGCGCTGCCGAGCTGCGCCACATGCTGGGGATCGCGGCTAAAACTTCGGTCTCCAATAACACTTGAGATGCCGCTTTCGACATCCAGTACCGGAGCAAAGCTAAGATCCAAACCGCAGGCGGCCATTTCCATGCCCAATAGCCAGCCAGCATCTTTTGCGAGCGCAAGACCATCATCGGGGTTGGCGCTATAACACTCACCAATGCGAGCCATGGCAGGAAGACGCGTCATCCCTTCTTTAATACGCTGAACGCGGCCACCCTCTTGATCAACGGCAAGCAATAAGTCCGCACGCACACGTCGAATATCGCTGCAGAGCTGGCGTACTTGGTAGCCGTTCTGGACATTGCGGGCAAACAGAATAACGCCCCCTACCACCGGTTCTAGCAGCAAGCGCTTTTCTGCGGCCGTTAATTTCGGGCCTTCAAGGTCGAGCATGACCGGGCCTAACGGTTGAGTCATCGTGATAGGTCCATTAAAAAAGAGGCGGTGATTCTAGACGATCGTCTAGCGGTGTCAAAACAGATTAGTCAAACGACTGACGACCGCCGTGCAACCAAACGGGGGTACCTGGTAACGCTAACGAAAAGATATAGAGCAAATCACTATTGCGTAAACGAATACAGCCGTGGGATGCAGCAACGCCCATGGGCTGATCAGGGGGCGTACCATGAAGATAAATATAGCGACGCTGTGAATCGACCTGACCACCACGGTTCACGCCTTTTTCTAGTCCGCATAGCCACAGGATGCGGGTCAAAATCCAATCCCGCTTCGGATATGCTTCAGCTAGCGCAGGAGAAAATGCCTCCCCCGTCCAGCGACGACCCCGAAATACCGCATTATCAGGCATCCCGTTGCCGATCGCGGCTCTTATATAGTGCCAACCATGGGGTGTTTTGCCACTGCCGTTGTGCTCACCAACGCCCGCGAGGCCAGACGATATCTCACACTCATGCAGCACCTTCGGCCCTCGCCAACAGCGTAGCTGCTGCTGTGTGGTATCGATTTCCAACCAGATGTCCTCTACAGGGGGAAGCTCAGCGAGCTTGGGCGTTCGCATATTTTCCTTCTTCAAGTGCTGGGGGCAACGGTGCATTCATGGCAGCCACCACTACTGGGCGCAACCGCCTAACCAAATCCCGCACGGTGACCTGCTCTTGATAATCCTTTTCAGCGATATCGCGCAGTGCATCAAGGCCTGAAAGCGTAAAAATCACCGTACCAAGCATAAAGTGTAGCCGCCAAAAGCGTTCCGCGTCAGGCAAGTCGGGCGTGGCTTGACGCACTAACTCGGTGAAACGGGTAAACACATCACCATACTCTTGCTGAATATGACGCCTAAGATGCCCCTGCGCTTGGCTATAGGCAAGGCCCAGCAAGCGCATAAACACCTTTAAACTGTTGCGCTCAGCAGGCACTGCCAGCACGGTGGTCGCCATGGTTTCGAGTAGCGTTTCCAACGGAATAACGCGCCCTGCATGCTGGGCTTCAAGTTCATCAAGCGCAGTATGAAAACGCTGGGTGAACGGGTCCAGATAGCGTGAAAACACGGCCTGAATTAAGGCTTTTTTGGAACCAAAATGGTAATTCACCGCCGCTAAATTGACGCGCGCTTTGCTAGTGATGTTGCGCAGCGATGTTTCAGCAAAACCTCGCTCAGCAAACAGCACTTCAGCGGTGTCGAGTATTCGAGTTACCGTATCAGATTGAGCCATGCCGCTCTCCGGGGAAACGAGTGTTTAAAACATAGCAAAATACTATGCCATATCGCTGGTGGGCTCAACGCTTGATTTTCTGATGAAATATGGCTGTCTATATGAGTAGAAGCTTAGTTTAAAACGATTAGGAAAAATTCGGGGGCCTTTCTAGAGAGGGGGTTGACAAGACATGTACTGGACAGAGGAACATACTGTATACTTAACCACTTATCGATTAAGTCGACTTTTAATTTGTTACTGTCTATTCACTATTTTTGGAGTCTGGTATGTCGCGTCCGCTAACCGCTCGCCAACAGCACGTATTTGATTTTATTGTTAAGACCATGGGCGAATTTGGCTACCCTCCGACCCGTGCTGAAATTGCGAAAGCACTGGGGTTCCGCTCACCTAACGCCGCGGAAGAGCACCTGCGCGCGCTCGAGCGTAAAGGCGCTATTCGCATTATTCGCAATACTTCACGCGGTATTCGCCTACCCAATCAAGAGCCCCAGGAGTTAGTAGACAGCACCGCAAGTGCGTTGCCAGCTGCCAATATTGAAGCCTCGCCTGCTGGGCTGCCTGTGATTGGCGAAGTAGCCGCCGGGAGCCCTATCCTAGCGGCTGAGCATATTGACCGTTACTGCCCTCTGCCAGCCGAGTACTTCACTCCTAAAGCCGATTATCTGCTGCGTGTGCGGGGCCTTTCGATGAAGGATATTGGTATTTTAGAAGGTGATTTATTGGCAGTTCACCGTACCGAGCGGGTGCGCGATGGCCAGATTGTCGTTGCGCGCCTGGATGATGAAGTAACCGTTAAGCGCTTCAAACGCCAGGGCCACCAAGTAACGCTATTTGCGGAAAATGCAGACTTTGCGCCCATTGAAATCGACCTGCGTTCACAGTCACTCGATATCGAAGGTGTCGGCGTTGGCGTTATTCGTGGCGGTAATGGCCAGGCACTGGGCTAACCACCGTCGCTACTGCATGTCGATATAGCGGTGGTCATTAAAGGTGGCCACCCAATTAGGATGATAGACCAGCAGAATACTCAGCAGCATCCCGGTAATAAACGCCTCTGAAGGCATTAGTAGAGGTAAGAAGCGAGCATACTCCTGGGCAAGATAGATAGCGTTAGGGTCTGTACCTGCCACGATGATCAGCAGCACGGCAGCCAGCCCTGCCCCTAATGTTGCCAACGCCGCCCCAAAAAATCCGCAGGCAAATAGAAACACCATCAGGTTATCCGGCAGGCGGCGATCTACCAGCCGCCACACTGTGCCAATAATGGCAGCCGGAACAATGCCCGTTACCAGTACATTCGCCCCCAGTAGCGTCCACTCATTGCGGCCGATAATTACCATTGCCACATTAATGAGTATATTGCTGATCAGCGCTAATGGCGCTTTAAACACGAGTGTCATCAATACCGTAAAGACGAGATGCAGCGTTAGCCAGTCGACCGCCTGAGCGCGTAGCTGCCACATCAGCGCCACTGCCAGCGTTGCGCCTAACCAACGGTGCTGAAGAGCAGTGTCTTCCAGTAGCACTTGCCAGGGCCGCCGCCAAAGAGCCCACACCACTACGCCTAACGAGAGTAGCGAGGTGAATATCAGCGCCCAGGGCGCCAGTACACTTTGTGCGAACGACATAGCGGCTTCTCACATTATCGAGCGTTAGCTAAACACCACGGTCTTGTTGCCATGCACTAAAACCCGATCCTCAAGATGCCAGCGTAAACCGCGTGCGAGAACGGCTTTTTCAACATCACGCCCAAAGCGGACTAGATCGGTTGGGGTATGGCAGTGGCTAACGCGATGAATATCCTGTTCGATAATCGGGCCCGCGTCGAGTTCCTCGGTAACATAGTGGCAGGTGGCGCCAATCAGCTTCACTCCGCGCTGATATGCCTGGTGGTAGGGCTTAGCCCCAGCGAAAGAGGGTAAAAAACTGTGATGAATATTAATCACCCGCCCTGCATAGCGTGCGCACAGGTCAGGCGGCAGAATTTGCATATAACGCGCCAGCACGACGCAATCAGCACGTGCACTATCGATTTCTGCTTGCACCTTGGCAAATGACACTTGCTTGTTATCGGGGTCGACTGGCACATAGTGATAAGGAATGCCGTACCATTCGGTCAATGAACGCATATCGTCATGGTTGGAAATGACGCCAACAATATCGCAATCCAACTCACCCGCCTGCCAGCGATAAAGCAAATCTACCAAGCAGTGTGACTCTCTAGAGACCATCAATACCACCCGGCGGCGCTGCTGTGTATCCACCAATGACCACTGCATATCGAATTCGATTGCCACCGGCTCGAACGCTGCACGTAGCGCTTCTACCGACATCCCCACTGAATCCGCCAAGATTTCGTAACGCATAAAAAAACAGCCCGTTTCTAAATCAGAGTGCTGGCTGGCTTCAGTGATAGACCCCCCTTGCTTAGCAATAAAGCTCGATACTCGGGCCACAATACCTACCCGATCAGGGCAGGACACAACTAAACGATAATAATGGGACATGTGAGCGACTCTTGACCTATTTCTAAGGTAATTATGACAAACCAACGGCTTAGGTTGCATAGTGTATCGGAAGGCCAAGGATGATTGTTAGCCGCCCCTGCCTTCCCGTATAGTTGAGTCACTACTTTTTAGGCTTTTCATAACTGATGCACTCTCCACGCGTTCAAATTCGTCCCCGTCGTCGTCCTCCGCTGCGCATGTTGCCGCTGGGGGGATGCGGTGAGATTGGTATGAATCTAACGCTCTACGGCTACGATGATCACTGGATTGTCGTCGACTGCGGCATGATGATTCGCCAGGATCTCCCCAACTCACCGCTACAAGTGCCTAATCTTGATACACCAAAAGCATTAGGGATAGTCCCGAAAGCACTATTTGTTACCCACGGCCATGAAGACCACATTGGCGCCGTCGCTTGGCTCTGGCCGATGTGGAATTGTCCTATTTATGCCACGCCATTAGCCGCAGGGCTGTTACGCCTTAAATTTTCTGAACATCAACTTAGCAGCGCTGCGATTCATGTCATCGAACCAGGTGAGGCACTTGAAAGCGGGCCGTTTACGCTGCGCTACTTGTCGTTGACGCATTCAATACCCGAAAGCTGTGCCATTATGATGATGGCTGGTGGTTATCGCGTTTTACATACTGGTGACTGGAAACTTGATCCTGAGCCGCTTATCGGTTTACCGGTAAGCGCGGCGCAGTTTAGAGCGCTGGCCCCGGTCGATTTAGTGGTCGGCGATTCCACCAACGCCCCCATGCCAGGCCACTCCGGCAGCGAGGGTGATGTGGCGAGAGCATTGGTAAAAACCCTCGCCAACTGTCAGGGCCGTGTGGTGGTCTCTTGCTTTGCCAGTAACCTTGCGCGGGTATTAGCTATCGGGCGCGCAGCGCATCAGTGTGGCCGTCGCATCAGCTTAATGGGGCGCTCAATGGAGCGAATGGTTAGCGTTGCGCGTGGGCTTGGCTATATGGATGACTTACCGCCGCTGGTACCCAATCACGACCTGGGGTACCTCCCCCCGGATGAAGTGGTCATTATCGCCACCGGCAGCCAGGGTGAGGCCCGTGCCGCGCTTCAGCGTCTTGCTCAGGGCCGCCACCCCTTTGTGGATCTTCAGCCCGGCGATAATGTCATCTTCTCGGCTAAAGCCATTCCAGGCAACGAACGCCCTATTGAACAGCTAAAAAAACGTTTAGCGCAGTTAGGTGTTCGTATTTACGACGAAATCAACCATCCCGAGTTACATGCTACTGGGCACCCCGCTCATGATGAGTTAATCAAACTCTATCAATGGATTAAGCCGAAGCACCTGATGCCTGTCCACGGCGAAGCAAGGCATCAGCAGGCGCATCAGGCAATTGCCCGTCAATTAGAGATCAGTGCGCCGTTGTCGCCAGTTAATGGCGATTTAATCAGCTTTGATAACCAAGGGCTGCGCTGCGAGGCACGCTATCCCCAGCCGCCCTGCATCGTCAGCCAAAACAGCGTGGTTCCTCACCCAGGGTTGGAAGTAAAAGACGCCAGTACGGCACGTCGTGGCAGTTTGTACCTAGCACTGCCGGTGACCGCGACTGATACGGGCTGGGCGCGCATTGGACGTTTGATGCTGGATGCGACGGGTGCCAGCCCGCTGGATGAAGATAGCTTTAGTGATTGGCTGGATGATCAGCTTGATGAGATTGCCGCCGACACACTGGCCGACCTTCGCCAAGCATTGCAGCCTCGCTTGGTACACTGGCTGGCGGAGCATATGCAGCACCTGCCCGATGTGCATCTTCAAATTATGGCCGCCGAAATGCCAGAAGCCCTTACCCTGGAAAATGCTGCCAATCGTTAGTGGTGCATCATTGCGGAGTAGCAAGACGTGGCAAACTCACTCCCAGCGTGCCGCGTCTTGTTGGTCAGAGTGGCGTTCTTTGACCCAATATTCTCCCCGAGTGGAGTGCTCTTTCTTCCAAAAAGGCGCCTGGGTTTTTAAAAAATCCATAATAAAATCGCAGGCTTCAAATGCCTCTCGGCGGTGAGCACTAGCTACAAGCACCCGCACGATGGGGTCGCCAGGGCCCAGATAACCAACGCGATGAATTATCCGCACCGCTTGTAGCGACCAACGCTGCCACGCCTGCTCGCCAATCTCCGTTAGCGTGCGCTCGGTCATACCGGGGTAATGCTCCAGTGTTAACCCCGTAACATCGGGCGTCTCGTTGAAATCACGCACCAGTCCGGTAAAGCTCACCACCGCGCCAATATCGCTGCGCCCGACTAATGCATCGCTATAGCCGTAGTCCATCGAGAATGGCGCTGCTTGAACCGCTACTTTAATATCCAACGTTAACCCCCTGTGACCGGTGGGAAAAACGCCACTTCGTCATCATCGGTCACTAGCGCATCATCGTTTGCCATTACCTGATTAATGGCACATAACGTGCGCTGATCAGTAAGCAGTTTAAACCGATCATCGCGCTCGGCCAGCGCTGCCTTTAAACCACTGATATCGCGGCTAGCAAGCTGGTCCAGCCCAACAGTCGCCTCGCTTTCTCCTACCCGCTCGCGCAGTTCAGCCAGAAATTTAACCCGCACGCAGGGGGAAGGACAGCGCTCACCCAGGCTTACTTCTCCTGAGGTGCCTTCGCCCGTCACGATAGGCGACTGCCTATTCACACGCTGATAATCCCCGCGTTGGCCGCCCTGCTTGCTGTCGAGCTGGATCGCTTCAATATGCATGCCCTTATCGACCGCTTTGCACATATCGTAGAGGGTTAAGCAGGCGACTGAAACGGCTGTAAGCGCCTCCATCTCAACACCGGTGCGACCATTTAAACGACACAGCGACGTTACATGCACACAGGACTCGGCCATGTCGATCTCGAATTCAACCGACACCTTTGATAGCGCCAATGCATGGCAGAGTGGAATCAATTCATGAGTGCGTTTTGCAGCCTGAATGCCCGCGATACGGGCGGTGGCGAGGACATCTCCTTTCGGCAATCCCCCTTCGCTGAGCAATGTCAGCGTTTCAGGCAGCATTACAATGCGCCCCGAGGCGACGGCTTCGCGGCGCGTTTCTTGTTTATCGCCGACATCCACCATGTTGGCTTCGCCCCGGGTATTGAGGTGGGTTAGATGCATGCTGGTCACCTTTCCTTTTTTGAAGCCACAGTTTGGTTTTTTGCGTTTATCCAGGTCACTATCCAGCGCGCGATTGCGTCGCTGTCATCAAGATTTAACTGCGCTACGCAAGAAGTTAAATCAATTGGCGATGGCGCGCTTAATGCAACCGCCTCGACCCATGGGTCGGTCAAAATTGCCGAGTCCCCTACGCCATCGCGATAAAGCACCAGCTTAGGGATCGGCCAAGCTTTAAAGCCTTCGACAATCACTAGGTCGGGATGGTGCGGCACCATCATGGTTATTAAGCTGGCTAAATCGGGTTCTTCCTGGTCGGGCGTTTCCTGCATCAGCGCAAATCGTTGCCGTGAAGCGACTAGAACAGGGGCCGCGCCCGCACTACGCAGTTTATAGCTATCCTTTCCAGGCTGGTCGACTTCAAACGAGTGATGAGCATGCTTAATCACGGCTACTTTCAAACCATACGCAGCTAATAGAGGCAGCAGCTTCTCTAACAGTGTCGTTTTGCCGGTACCGCTCCAGGCAGCAATCCCTAGAATGGGGAAGGATGCGGTTAGTTCGTTACTCATACAGCCTACCCCCCTACTTGCCATTCATACGATGCTCACAGCGTTAAAGTGGATGACTTTACTCGCCCTCTTGCGCCTTGGGTAATAGCCAGTTCAACGCAATACCTACCAGTGCAGCCAAGCTCACGCCTTGCAGGGTAAATTGCCCGCTCCCGAACTGCATACCACCTATTCCGAATACCAGTATGAGCGAGACCACTACTAAGTTGCGAGGTGCCGTCAGCGACTGCCCTGCTCGCACTAGCGTGTTCATACCAACGACCGCAATAGAACCAAACAGCAATGTCATAATCCCCCCCATGACCGGGCCGGGTATAGTCTGCAGCAGCGCACCAAGCTTAGACACAAACGCCAGCACAATGGCAAAAATCGCAGCAACAATCATGTACTTGGGGTTAAATGCCCGAGTCAGCGTTACCGCCCCCGTGACTTCCGAGTAGGTTGTATTCGGGGGGCCGCCAAATAGCGCTGCCACACTGGTCGCCAACCCATCGCCTAACAGGGTGCGATGCAGGCCGGGTTTTTCCAAATAGTTTTTGCGGGTCACTGAGCCAATAGCAACCATGTCACCAATGTGCTCTACCGTCGGGGCGATAGCGACCGGGATCATAAATAGAATAGCGGCCCAGTGAAAACTGGGTGCGGTAAAGCTGGGCACCGAAAACCACGCCGCTTCGCGTACCGGGGTAAAATCTACTAATCCCATTAACAACGCCAAGCAATAACCCGTGACGATACCCCCCATAATCGGCACTAGGCGGAGCAGGCCGCGGCCAAAAACGGCCAGCAACAAAGTCACCAACAAGCTGGTCATTGAGAGAAAAATGGCCGGACCATAGCCGATGTTGTCACTGGTTTCACCGGTTGCCATGCTGACTGCCACAGGCGCCAGCGCCAAGCCAATGACCATGATTACCGGCCCGACCACAACGGCAGGGAGTAAGCGGTGCAGCCAAGCGGTACCTTTTAATCGCACCGCTTGTGAGATCGCGACATATACCAGCCCTGAGGCCATCAGACCGCCCATCGTGGCCGGCACACCGAAGCTTGCTACCGACCCCTGAATAGGCGCGATAAAAGCAAACGAAGAGGCCAAAAAAACGGGCACACTTTGCTTCGTCACTGCATGAAATATCAACGTGCCAGCCCCAGCAGTAAACAGTGCGACACTCGGGTCAAGTCCGGTTAATAGCGGTACTAATACCAAGGCACCAAAAGCCACAAATAGCATTTGTGCACCGGTTAACACTACTTTTGGCCACGACTCTACCTGGCTGGTAGCTTCACGCATTAGAGAATTCCTAGTGATTATTAGAGAGCAGCTATGCAAAAAAATGCCCCTAACGCGAAGCGTGAGGGGCTAATTTAAAAAAGGCGCTTAGCGCGTTCCGAAAATCTTATCGCCTGCGTCACCCAGCCCAGGGACGATATAGCCATTTTCATCGAGTCGCTCATCGACCGAAGCAGTGTAAATTTCGATGTCGGGATATGCTTCCTGCACCCGTTTGATGCCTTCAGGGGCAGCGACAAGCACAATCACCTTCATATGCACACAGCCACGCTCACGCAGCATGTCCAACGTAGCCACCATTGAACCACCGGTGGCCAGCATAGGGTCAATCACGATTGCCATACGCTCTTCGATATCGTTAGCGAATTTGGCGAAATACGGTACTGGCTCAAGCGTCTCTTCATCGCGGTAAAGACCAACAACACTGACTCGAGCACTGGGAATTAAGTCTGTTACTCCTTCTAACATACCCAAGCCTGCGCGCAAAATCGGTACCACGGTAACTTTTTTACCCTTAAGCCGTCGTGTTGCAATCGGCTCGCCGTTCCATCCTTGGATTTCGTGATCTTCCAGCTCAAGACCTTTGGTTGCTTCATAGGTCAATAGCTTAGCGACTTCACCTGCCAGCTCACGAAAGCTCTTAGTGCTCAGATCAACTTCGCGCATCAGTCCCAGCTTATGTTGAACAAGCGGATGGTTAATGGCGTAAACACTCATGGGACTTCCTCACAGCTGGGGATTCAAAATGACAATCTGGGTATGTCACTAGACGCAAAATTGCGCACATTCTACCCGCAACCTAATAGGAGGTTAAGGGGTTTCCGGCAATTGCCAGTCGATAGGCGTGCGCCCCTGCGCTTGCAGGAATTGATTTGCTTGCGAAAAGTGCCGGGTGCCAAAAAACCCTCGATGCGCAGAGAGCGGCGACGGGTGCGGGGCTTCAAGCACCAAATGGCGACTCTGGTCAATTAATGCTTTCTTCTGGCGCGCCTGACTTCCCCATAACAAAAACACACATGGCGACGCATGCTGGCTAACGGCTTCAATGGCGCGGTCAGTGAATACCTCCCACCCCTTGCCGCGATGAGAACCAGCATTCCCTTGTTCAACCGTTAACGAGGTGTTTAATAACAGGACGCCCTGCTTGGCCCAACTATCCAAGTTGCCATGCTGCACCGGTTTAAAGCCGACATCGCTGGCCAACTCTTTGTAGATGTTAGCTAGCGAAGGCGGCACCTGTACACCGGGCCGTACGGAGAAACTCAAGCCATGAGCTTGGTTGGGGCCGTGGTAAGGATCTTGCCCCAAGATAACGACTTTCACTTCATGCAGAGGGGTTAACTCAAAGGCGCGAAACCATTGCGCTGAGTGGGGGTAAATGGTTTTTTTAGCCGCCTTCTGCTTCGCCAAAAACTCCTTTAGTGCGAGCATATAGTCAGCCTTAAACTCATCACCCAGCCACTGACTCCAATCGTCAGGAAGTGGATTGGCCATCATTACCTCTTCATTTGATCGACGAGTGGTTCAACGTAAGCAACACCCATATCCCAAGGAAACTGGATCCAGCACTGCTGCGCTACTTCCGTTAGGTATTGATCCACCAATGGACGACCGTCCGGTTTGGCATAAATGGTCACAAAGTGTGCCTTAGGCAACATTTTGCGTACTGCGCGTGCAGTTTTGCCAGTATCGACTAAATCATCGACGAGTAGCCAGCCATCACCGTCATGGTCGACACCCTTCATAATATCCAGGCCACCCTGATCCATATGGTCGTAGCTCTTAATACACACCGTATCGATCAGACGAATATTAAGCTCACGGGCGATTAGTGCGGCCGGAATTAAACCGCCACGGGTAATCGCCACAATGCCCTTAAAATCACGCTCGATCATCTGATGACAAAGCGTACGCACATCACGGTGAAGCTGATCCCAGGAGACAGTGAAGTGTTGGTGATAACGATCGCTGCTCATTGGGGGCTACTCGTCTTCGTTGAAGGAACAAACTGCGAATACGCTGTAACCCGCATCGCGAATTTTTTGTGACCCACCCAGTTCGGGAAGATCAATAATCGTAGCCGTTTCCACTACGTGACCACCGCTGCGCTGGATAAGGTTAGCCGCTGCCAGCATAGTGCCACCGGTGGCGATCAAATCATCCATCAGCAGAATACGGTCATCTTTCTGGAAAGCATCGGAGTGCAGCTCAACTTCCGAATGACCGTACTCCAGCGTATAAGTCTCGCTGATGGTTTTAAACGGTAGCTTGCCCTTCTTACGCACCGGCACAAAGCTACACCCCAACTCATAAGCGAGCGGTGCGCCAATAATGAAACCGCGCGCATCGATTGCCGCGATAGCATCCAGGTTCATTTCCTGATAGCGATGTACGAAGCTATCAATCAGCTTGCGAAAGGCCGCGCTATTTTGTAGCAAAGGAGTGATGTCGCGAAAATTCACGCCTTTCTCAGGCCAATCTGGAACCGTGCGAATAACGGACTTAATGTAGTCGCCGTAGATGCTCATCGCGTCTCTCATTGAGTAGTAAAATTAAGTAGTTAGAAAGCGGAAAAGGCCGATCAAACCAAGAAGAGATACCTTACCGCAAACAGGAGCGCCAAAATAATAACGGCCGGATTCAAGTCGCTAAAACGGCCTGATAACGTTTTGATCGCTACGTAGCTGATGAAACCGAGTGCAATTCCTTCGGCAATCGAGAACGTCAGCGGCATTGCCAAAGCAGCAATCAGTACCGGCGCAGCATCCGTTGGATCTTCCCAATTAGCATGCGCCAAGCTACCCGTCATTAATACCGCTACATACAGCAGCGCACCAGCGGTAGCGTAGGCCGGAATGGAGCCCGCCAACGGTGCGAAGAACAGGCTGATCAGGAATAGGCCGCCCACGACTACCGCCGTCAAACCAGTCCGGCCACCGGATGCGATGCCCGCTGTTGATTCAATATAGCTAGTGGTAGTGGAAGTACCCAATGCAGCACCCGCCATAGACGCGGCACTGTCAGCCATCATGGCACGGCCAAGGCGCGGCAGCTTGCCATCTTTATCCAGTAGTTTGCCCCGATGAGCAACGCCCACCAACGTGCCCGAGGTGTCAAACAAATCAACAAACAAGAAGGCAAAAATGACGCTGAGCATCGCTACATCTAGCGCGCCCATTAAATCCATCGCCATAAATGTAGGCGCAATCGAGGGAGGCATCGACATTAGACCGCCGTACTCATTATGGCCCAGCACCATGGCAATCACTGTCACGCCCAAAATACCGATCATGACCGCACCGGTGACGCGCAGGTAAGAAAGCGCGGTAATCACAAAGAAGCCTAACAGCGCATATAAGGCGGGCGGCTGAGATAGATCACCTAAAGAAACAAAGGTAGCGGGATTAGCAACCACAATACCGGCATTTTTCAGCGCAATCATCGCCAAGAAAAGACCGATACCAGCAGCGATCCCGAGTCGCAATGTCATGGGAATAGAGTTAATAATCCATTCACGAATTCTAAAAATGCTTAACAGGAAGAAAGAGAGACCAGAGAAGAAGACGGCGCCGAGTGCCGCTTCCCATGTATACCCCATACCCAATACAACACCGTAGGTGAAAAAGGCATTCAACCCCATGCCTGGTGCTTGGGCGATTGGATAATTGGCCCATAGGCCCATCACGAAACAGCCAATCGCTGCGGCTATGCACGTCGCCACAAATACCGCACCGTAGTCCATGCCCGCTTCAGACAGGATGCTCGGGTTAACAAAAATAATGTAGGCCATCGTCAGGAACGTAGTGATCCCGGCGATAACTTCTGTTTTCACATTAGTTTTGTGCTCAGTGAGCTTGAAATAACTATCCAGAAGTTTCATGAATTTTCTTATCCTTAGCGATAACGCAGCACGCGCACGCGTTCTGGTGCTGAGAAAAGCCGCACATACTACCGAAACGCTCACCGTGATGCGAGCGCTTCAGCATGGCGACCCATGTAAGCGAGAGCAGCCCCGCCGCTGTATACAAAGCAATCTTCAGGCCACAACCTAACCGATCGGTCAATTCAATGGCGGATTAAGCTAAAGAGGGTTGCTGCGTCCGTTTTTTTGAGAGAGCACGCGCTCTACCGTTTCAACGATCACCTGGGTTTGCGGATCAATTTCAATATTGACTTGATCCCCCGGCGCTCGATCCTGAAGCGTAGTGCGCGATAAGGTTTCAGGGATTAAATTGACGCTAAACTCTACGCTTCCGCTATCGCTTTGACGTACATCACCGATAGTCAAACTGATACCGTCCACCCCGATATAGCCTTTCTCGAACACAAATCGGCCAAGCCTTTCCGGCAGGGAAAACCATAATCGACGGTTATTGGGCGCTTCTTCAATAGCCACTACCTCTGCCATGGAAATGATGTGCCCCGACATAGAGTGCCCACCAATCTCATCGCCAAAACGCGCCGCACGCTCTATATTGACGCATTGCCCTGGCACAATTGCACCAAGATTAGTCAATCTCAGCGTTTCACGCATCAAATCAAAACTAACGCTATCACCATCGATGGCCGTCACCGTTAAGCAAACGCCGTTATGAGCAACAGATGCACCAATCTCAAGCCCCTCGCGCATGGCTGGCGGCATTTCCACAACATGTACGCGAAAATCATCCAGCTCACGCACCGCTACTACCTTGGCGACCCCTTGCACAATGCCCGTAAACATATGGCTCATTCTCCTAATGGGTAAAAACTAAGTATTAAAAAACTAAGTATTAAAAGCGGGGAGGTAAAAATAACCAAAATCACGGGCACAAGCTTACTACTGGCGCCCCCTATGTGTGCACTCTTATGGTGATTTCCATAAGAGCATGAAACGTGAGGCCCTCTATTCTACGTCACTCGTTTTTATAGGGTCTTGCGTAAGCGTGTTTTTCTCTCATCGAACACGCCCCTCTAAGCCTGTCGACAGCTCTAAAAACCTAAACACTCTTTTCTAATAGAATAAAAGACTATTGTAAGCTCCTAAAACATAAAATCAGACGGCTATAATTGACAAAACACCTACCTATCTCTAAGCTTTTGCCGCAAATGTAATGACGCCGATTTGTACCCAGATTGCGGGCGTCCACCAAGTTTCCAACTCGGTGAAGTGCAGCTAAAAGGGTGTGTCCAGCGTTGATGGCCGCCCATTAGGGTGGCCTTTTTTGTTTCTCATTCGCTGCTGGCCCGCCCTACACTGACCCGCCCAATGCTTGCGCCCCGCACTCCGTCTTCGGCCTACCGTTAAGGCAGACGCTATGATTGAACTTAGCAACGTCAGTAAAACCTATTTCAGCAACAACAAAGGCAACGGCTCCAATGCCATCCATGCGCTTAAAGAAGCCAACCTCATCGTCCCCAAAGGCACCATTCACGGCGTCATTGGCCTGTCTGGCGCGGGGAAATCGACGCTAATTCGCTGCGTTAATCTGCTAGAGCGCCCCACGAGTGGCACCGTGACAGTGGATGGACAGGAAATGACAAGCCTGAGTAACGCAGCCCTTAACCGGGCGCGTCACCGCATCGGTATGATTTTTCAGCACTTCAATTTGCTAACCACGCGCTCGGTCTTCGATAACGTTGCCCTACCGCTTGAGCTGATGGGACAAAAACGCCATACCGTTCGCGAACGCGTTATTCCACTGCTCGAAATGGTTGGTCTGGCAGATAAAGCGGATCAGTACCCCGCCCAACTTTCGGGCGGCCAGAAACAGCGCGTTGCGATTGCTCGGGCACTGGCCAGCAAACCGCAGGTATTGTTGTGCGATGAAGCCACCTCAGCGCTGGATCCACAAACCACCAGCTCTATATTAGAACTGCTGCGTGACATTAATCATCAATTGGGGATCACCATTCTACTGATCACCCACGAGATGGAAGTGGTGAAATCGATCTGCCACCGCGTCAGCCTGATCTCAGATGGCGAATTGGTGGAGGATTCTGAAGTCGGCGACTTCTTTACTGCCCCCCGCACCCAGCTTGGCCGTGAGTTTCTCAACGACTTTCTTCAGCTGACGCCACCTAAAGAACTGATAGAAAGGCTCGTTGGTACCCCTGGGAACAATACACACCCGGTGGTACGCCTAACGTTTTCTGGCGACGCAGTTTCCACACCGCTGATTTCGCGCCTAGCTCGCGAGTGCGGAGTCGATGTCAGCATTTTGCAAGCCAAGGTAGAGTCGATCCAGGAACGCACTTTGGGGCTGATGATCGCTGAGCTGCTGGGCACGCCGACGCAAACTCAGCAAGCCATGACCTATCTTGAATCTCATCAACTACAGGTAGAGGTACTCGGCCATGTCCAGCGCAATGATTGATCTTATCTTACAGGCCACGTTGGATACCCTTTATATGGTGGCCGTTTCAGGGCTTATTTCCACCTTAGTGGGCCTACCGCTTGGCGTGATGCTGTATGTCACCCGCCCACGCCAAATATTGGCGAAGCCGGTGCTCAATCAATTGCTGAGCATTATTACCAACATTGGCCGCTCTATTCCGTTCATTATTTTGATGGTGGCCATTATTCCTTTTACGCGCATGTTGGTGGGCACCTCAATTGGTATTAACGCCGCGTCAGTGCCGCTTACTATTGCTGCCATTCCGTTTGTTGCTCGGCTGGTAGAAGCAGCGCTGAATGAAATTTCGCCAGGATTAATTGAGGCCGCCCAAGCCATGGGGGCAACGCCGTGGCAGATCATTTGCAAAGTGCTAATCCCAGAAGCCCGTGGCGGAATCATGACTGGCTTAACGATTACCGCCGTCACGCTGGTCAGTTACTCCGCCATGGCGGGTGCCGTCGGTGGCGGCGGCCTAGGCGACTTGGGCATTCGCTACGGCTACAACCGCTTCAACCCCACCATCATGCTGATTACGGTAGTGATTCTGGTTGTTATGGTGCAAGGCTTCCAAAGCCTGGGTGACTACTTGGTGCGCAAGAGTGATCGTAAATAAAAGCGGCCAACGGAGTAATCCAATATAACCAAAACGCATTAGACAACTGCTTCTTATTACCGCATCATTGAACCATTACGTACAACGTTACTGGAGAGACCTCATGCAAAAACTCATTATTGGTAGTCTTACCGCATTAGCCCTTGCGGTTAACGTCGCTAACGCTGAAACGCGCAGCATCAAGATGGGTACCGTTGCCGGCCCTGAAACCGAGGTAATGGAAGTGGCAGCGCGCATTGCCAAAGAAGAGTATGACCTGGATGTCGAAATCATTGAGTTCACTGATTACGTCACGCCCAATGCTGCTCTGGCCGACGGCAGCCTGGATGCCAACGCCTACCAGCACGAGCCCTACTTGCAGTCGATGGTAGAAGATCGCGGCTATGACCTGGCAATTGCTGGTTACACCTTCGTTTACCCAATCGGCGCTTACTCAGAAAAATACGACAGCATCGACGATCTACCTGACGGTGCACAAATCGCGCTGCCCAACGATCCTTCCAACGAAGGCCGCGCGTTGATCCTGATGCACAACGAAGGACTGATCACCCTTAACGACCCAGAGTTTCTGGAATCAACACCTATTGATATCGCTGAAAATCCCCGCGACTTCCGTTTCCGCGAAATTGAGGCTGCCCAGCTTCCTCGCGTACTGCCTGATGTCGATATGGCGTTCATCAATAATACCTTCGCGCAGCCTGCGGGCCTGAGCCTGGACGACGCCTTGATCAAAGAAGGCCCTGAATCTCCGTATGTTAACTTGATCGCCGTACGTGGCGGTGACGAAGAGCGCGAAGAGATTCGCCAACTGGTCGACGCTTATCAGCGTGATGAAGTGATTGAAAAAGCGGAAGAGCTATTTAAAGGTGCTGCGGTACCTGGCTGGACCGAGTAAAACCGCAAATTAGCCATCAATAGATGACATCAGGCCGACACGCATAGGCACCTCTATGCAAAAAGTGTCGGCCTGATGCGTTAGTAGCAAGAGAGGTCTCATGCAAAACAACGTTGACTATCCACTCCTCAATCGCCAGCTCGAAGCGCTGCTTGACACGCGTGACTGGCTCACCAACAGCGCCCAAACGTGTGCTTTTATTCAGCAGCAGCTCAGCGACCTTAACTGGGTCGGCTTTTATCTCCAGCGCCAGCCTGACGTCTTGGGCCTGGGCCCGTTCCAAGGGCAGCCTGCCTGCCACCCGATCCCATTCAGCAAAGGCGTATGCGGTGCCGCTGCACGCCAGCAAATCACCCAGCGAGTCGACGATGTGCATGCGGTGGCTGACCATATTGCCTGCGACGCCAACTCACGCTCCGAGCTGGTAGTACCCATTGTGGCCAACGGCACTCTTTGGGGGGTTCTTGATCTGGACAGCCCTCTCCATGCGCGCTTTACCTCACAAGACCAAGCAGGCATTGAAGCCCTAGTCGCCACCTTTATACGTCAGACAGAGCTGCCCGACTTAATTGAACGCTAGCGGCTTCATAAAACGCTAACAACGCCCATACGAAAACACCCCGAGCAATAAATGCCGGGGTGTTTTGATAATAGCTGGTAGGACCAGGCGGATTTGAACCGCCGACCTCCACGATGTCAACGTGGCGCTCTAACCAACTGAGCTATGGTCCTAGAAATTGGGGCTGGCTAGCGACTGGTAGGACCAGGCGGATTTGAACCGCCGACCTCCACGATGTCAACGTGGCGCTCTAACCAACTGAGCTATGGTCCTATTGCGCGCTGAAACAGATGGCGCTAGCTAAGCAACGGATGCGTATTTTACGCATTCATCACTGAATTGCAAGCTATTTTACACCACTAACGAATGCGCCTTGAGCTGCTCAACGGGATACAGGTCGTCATTTATAGCGCATTTCTATCTTTATAATCCTTATAGCGCTAGGCTGGGTATTTTAATATTCTTGATATTCATTAAGGGTGATTGATCATGCTGGGTATTTTGCTAGGAAGCATAGCCATCGTGTTATTAATAGCGACACTGATTGCGCGCATAGAATTACACTGGTGGTGGATCCGCAGCTTTGAATTTCCACGCTTGCAGATTGCTTGTCTGGCGCTAATCACCTGGCTTTTAGCTGCTGTCCTGCTGGAAGGGGGGGCATGGCAGTGGGTAACACTACTTGCGTCAGGCATCACTTTTCTGATTCAAGGCTACTACATTATGCCTTTCACTCGCCTATGGCCTATACAGGTTAAAACAGCGAAGAGTAACGACGACGATAAAACCATTACCCTGCTGATTGCTAACGTGCTGACGCCTAACCGGCAAGCTCAACCGTTAATTGATATGATCAAACAGCACCAGCCTGACATCGTATTAACGCTAGAGTCTGACCAGTGGTGGCAAGACCAATTGGATCCCGCGTTAGCTGAGCAATGGCCCAATAGCGTTAAAATCCCGCTAGACAACCTTTACGGCATGCACCTCTATTCTCATCTTGAGCTTACCGACACTTCCGTCGAATGGTTGATTCAAGATGACATCCCGTCTATTCATACCAGAGTAACACTGGCTAACGGCGACTCTATTCGCCTATTTGCCCTGCACCCTCGCCCGCCAGCACCCAGCGAGAGTGAAAAATCCCTTTGGCGCGATGCAGAGCTATTGTTGGTAGGCAAACGTATTCATGAAGACCCCCAACCGACGCTAGTCGCTGGCGACCTCAACGACGTGGCATGGTCACGCACAACACGCCTGTTTTGTCGTGTTGGCGGCATGCTCGACCCACGCCGAGGACGCGGGTTGTTCAGCACCTTCCACGCCAAATACCCGATATTGCGCTGGCCTCTGGACCATATTTTTGTGACCGAACACTTCACGCTGGTGGGTATGCAGCGGCTGAAATATTTCGGTTCTGATCATTTTCCTATGTTGGCAACGTTTTGCTATCGCCCTTCGCGCAAAAATGAAGCAGAAACCCCAGAGGCCAGTACGGAAGAGCGAAGTGAGGCCAGCGAAACAATCCAAGAAGGTAAAATTGAAAAACAAGAGACCTGATCGCTGGCTTACTTGCATTGCTTACTCGGGGACGCCTCCCTGGGTAAGCACGGTTGGGTCTAGCAACCGCTCTAACGTTTCGCGATCCAGGTCGGTCCTCTCCTCGGCGACATCAATAATCGCCCGCCCGGCTTGATAAGCTTCTTTAGCAATCGCCGCGGCAGCGTTATAACCAATCACGCCATTTAATGCCGTTACCAAAATAGGATTTTTTGCTAGCGGGCCTTTTACATTCTCTTCACGCACTTTAAAGGTCGCAATTGCTCTATCCGCTAGCAGCCGGGCAGTATTACTCATCAGGCTAATGGAGGTAAGCAGATTGGAAGCGACCAGCGGCAACATCACGTTCAACTGAAAATTACCGCTTTGCCCGGCAACCGTAATGGCCGTATCCAGGCCTATCACTTGCGCGGCAGCTTGAGCGGCTGATTCTGGAATCACCGGATTAACTTTGCCTGGCATAATGGAGCTACCGGGCTGCAGTGCCTCAAGTTCAATTTCCCCAAGCCCTGCCAGTGGGCCAGAGTTCATCCAGCGCAAATCATTGGCAATTTTCATGATTACACAGGCGAGCCCTTTCAGTTGCCCCGACAGCTCTACCGCCGCATCTTGTGACGAAAGGCTGGCAAAAAAGCTGTCATTGGGTGTGAACATTAACCCGGTCTGTTCACTAAGCTCTTGAGCAACCTGCTCAGCAAAACCGGCTGGCGCGTTAACACCGGTACCTACAGCGGTCCCGCCTTGCGCTAATCTGCAGAGCCTCTTCATTGCGCTGTCAAAACGCTCTACGGCCTGATTAATCTGGCTCGACCAGGCGCCTAGCTCTTGATCCATGCGCAGCGGCATAGCGTCCATAAGATGCGTACGGCCGGTTTTTACCACATGGCTTAGTTCGCTCGCGCGCTGATCAATAGTATCGCGCAGATGAACAAGGGCTGGACGCAGCGATTCGTGAACGGCAATGGCCGCCGAAAGATGGATTGCCGTTGGGATTACATCATTACTCGACTGCCCCATATTAACGTGATCGTTCGGGGTTACCTCAACGCCCTCACGGCTCGCTAAGGTCGCCAACACCTCGTTGACGTTCATATTGGTGGAAGTGCCCGAACCGGTTTGAAAAACATCGATGGGGAAATGCTGGTCATGCTTGCCGGTTAATACGTCACGAGCCGCTTTTTGGATAGCTTCGCCACGTGCGCTATCTAACCCTCCCAGGGTTTGGTTTGCGCGTGCTGCGGCTAGTTTGATGCGGGTGACCGCATGAATAAAAGCGGTCGGCATAGGCGTATGGGAAACAGGAAAGTTATTGATTGCCCGCTGTGTCTGCGCGCCGTAGAGGGCATCGAAAGGCACTTCCAGTTCGCCCATGCTGTCGCGTTCCATCCGTGTTGCCATTGCTCTTACTCCCATCAGTGAGATTAATAGTGCTGCTTATCTGAGCGCATACTCTCTCTTTCGTTCGCCAGCATAAAACTGCATCGACTCCCTTTAAGCTAGCTGGCTGGGCCATGCGGGTAAACATGACCTTGCCCACATACACTTATTTGCCTCTATTCTAAGATGCCTAAAGCCAGATGTTGCACTGCACAAAAACAGTTGCTATGCTGCATCGCAAGATAGCTTAAAAAGCTACCCAATCAATAAGCAGCGCCAACCTCTGGATAGCTGCTTTTGGCAAGACTAGACCCAGGAGGGTATGACGATGCGTACTTTAAACACTAACGAAATGACTCAGCAATTTGACAACATGTTTATGGCGCCAGTACGCGCTTATATGGCATTAAGCATCGATTACAGCGAAAAAATGGTCAATGCTCAAATGGATGCCAGCAAAGCATATTTCGACACAGGCGTTGCGCAGATGCGCCAGATGATGGATGTCAAAGATGCAGAAGGTCTGCGTAGTTACATGGAAGGCCAGCAGAAAGTTGCTAAAGACCTAGCCGAGCGCGCTAAAGGCGACGCAGATAAAGTTGTATCGCTACAGCAGGACTTTATGCAGAAAAGCCAAAAGATTACTGAAGATAACGTCAAGCAGGCGCAAACTGCCGCTAGCAAAATGACGAAAACTGCCTAAACTCAAAAAGGTTTACGTGGGCCGCATGCGCTTTTAAGCGCAGCGGCAATAAACGCCACCGCTGGCTCTGCCAGCGGTGGCGTTTTGGTTACAGCCTTAGCAGTGCGTTTTAACAATGACTTCACCAATTGAGTGCAGATTTCACAAACGGAATGGTTAGTTTGCGCTTGGCCGATAAAGACGCTTTATCGAGTGTTTCCACAGCGCGACACAACTCACCTAGCTCACGCGGGCCGCGATGCAAAATATAGCGCCCGACGTCATCGGGTAGCTGCATTCCTCTCACGCTGGCGCGCAGCTTTAAAGCTGCCAAACGCTCTTCATCGTTCTCTAATGGGTGCACATGGAAGGTTACCCCCCAAGTCAAACGCGAGGCCAAATCGGGCAGTACCACATTTAACTGGCGGGGCGAGGCGCTTGCCGTGATCACCAGTTTTTTACCGGCATCACGCAGCCGATTAAAGGCGTGAAATAGCGCCTCCTCCCAGCGTTTACGTCCAATCACGCACTCCAGATCGTCAATCGCCACGAGATCTAAGCGCTCAATGTCTTCGAGCATTAACGGCGGAAAATGGCCTAAATCACCCAGCGGCAAATAGAGCGCACGCTTATCAGCATCCGATGCGGCATGACAGGCTGCTTGGAGCAGATGGCTACGGCCAACGCCCGGCGCCCCCCAGAGGTAAAGAAACTGTTCACCCTCGGGGTTTAACTGCTGGGTAATGTGCTCTAACAGCGGCGCGTTCGCTCGCGCCGCGTAATAGTTATCGAAAGTAGCATCGTCACGCAGCCCAATTCCTAGTGGAAGCTGTGCCGGTACTCGGCTCATGGGGACTCCCCTAAATCTTTACGACGTTGCTCATCACGGTTCGGCTCATCATGGTATGAAGAACTGACTTCAATGATACTGTTATGTTTGTCGGTGTTATTTTCGTCGTACAGCTCACTGTGCTGATAGCGAACTTTAACCTCTTTCAGTAGCACCAGAATAACCGCTGCCACCGGCAGTGCTAGCAATACGCCTGTCAATCCAAACAGGTTGCCGCCTGCCAACACGGCGAATATAACCGCAACCGGGTGAAGGCCAATTTTATCGCCTAATAACTTAGGTTGCAGAATGACGCTCTCTGCCATTTGACCAATACTGAATACCAGGATAACGCCCAATACTGCCCACCAAGTCGCGAATTGAAAAAGAGCTACAACGAGGGCGATGATTAAGCCAACAATAAAGCCCAAGAACGGCACGATACTGACCAGACCCGACACAAAACCAATGAGTAGACCAAAATTCAGCCCCATCAACGTCAAACCAACCGCGTAAATAATCCCTAAACACAGCATGACTAACAGCTGTCCGCGCAAGAACGAGGAGAGCACTTCATCGCAGCGGCGCGCCAAGCGAAAAGTATCATCTGCCCACTGACGCGGAATCAGGTTGGCAATGTTATCGAGCAGCCGATCCCAATCCAGAAGCAAATAAAAGGTCACAACGGGGATCAGCGCCACATAGGTAATCCAGGATACAAACGCCATACCGGAACGGCCAATTTGGCCTAATGCCTGGGCTAAATATCCTCCTGCATCACGCCAATTTTCGGCCAGTGTTTCTCTGACATTGGTTAATTCTGTCGTTACATCGTAGCCAGTCCACTCCTGAACTTGCGGAGCGAGTATATTTTCTACCCAGTTGAAGACGCTCGGAATAGCCTCTCCCAGCTGTTTAAGCTGTTGCACCAACAGTGGAATTAATATGAGTAAACTGACGACGAGAACGATGAGTAACACCAAAAATACGCCACTCACCGCTAATAGGCGATTCATTCCCCAGCGTTGGAACTGGTCCGCTAGCGGATCGGCCAGATAAGCGAGAATCATCCCAGCAATAAAAGGCATCAGTACTGCATCTAGCAAATAAATCAAACCGCCGATCACCACTAAAAACAGGACACCCCACCAAGAATTCCGCATAGTTCCCTCTCAAACGTGGATTTAATCCAACTATTTTCATTAAACGCTACTATTTTTACTTACCACTACTATGCCGCATATGAACAAAAGCTGCTCGTATGCTTTTCATCATGTGTCACAGCGGTGCGACCTGGGCCGCTGAGTGTTACAATCCGCCAAAGTTAAGCCCAGCTCTGGCCTTGTCGCCAGCACTACCAGCACCGCTAATTGCTTCACAGGATCTGTCATGACCGAGACCTCCTCTTCTTCGGCTACTCCTTCCCTCAGCTATAAGGACGCAGGCGTCGATATTGATGCCGGTAATGCCCTGGTTGACCGCATCAAACACGTTGCCAAACGCACTACTCGCCCAGAAGTAATGGGCGGGCTGGGCGGTTTTGGCGCGCTGTGTGAAATTCCAGCAGGCTATCGGCAACCCGTTTTAGTCTCGGGAACCGATGGCGTCGGCACCAAACTGCGCCTAGCGATGGATCTTGGCAAACACGACACGATTGGTATTGATTTAGTCGCTATGTGTGTCAACGATTTGATCGTGGCGGGTGCCGAACCGCTACTGTTTCTTGACTACTATGCCACGGGCAAGCTCGATGTGGATATTGCCGCTGATGTTGTCACCGGTATTGGTGCTGGCTGCGAGCTGGCTGGATGCGCTCTAGTAGGCGGCGAAACCGCGGAAATGCCGGGCATGTACAAAGGCAGCGATTACGATTTAGCTGGCTTTTGCGTCGGTGTTGTTGAAAAAGCAGACATCTTAGATGGTAGTAAAGTGGCCGAAGGCGACGTGATTCTGGGGCTGGCATCATCAGGACCTCACTCCAACGGTTACTCGCTGATTCGTAAAATACTCGACGTCAGCAACGCTTCGCTAGACACAGACATTGACGGCAAGTCTCTCGGTGATGCGCTAATGGCGCCTACTCGCATCTATGTAAAATCTCTGCTCTCTTTAATGCGCGGCAGCGATATTGCGGTACATGCCCTATCGCATATTACCGGTGGCGGGCTGCTTGAAAATATTCCCCGCGTACTGCCTGATAATCTCGCGGCGCATATTGATATTGCCAGCTGGGAGCGCCCTGCCGTGTTCGATTGGCTCCAGGCCCAGGGCAATGTCAATGAAACCGAAATGCATCGTGTGCTTAATTGCGGTATTGGCATGGTTGTCGTGGTCTCCCAACAGCAAGCTGAGCAGGCAACAGCTCACTTGGAAGCCGAAGGCGAAACTGTTTACCGCCTAGGACAGATCGTTGAGCGCCAAGAGGAAGCCGTTATTTTGGAGAACCTCTCGGCATGACCAATACGGATTATCAAAGCGATACCATTAGAGATGTGGTCCCAGACCCACTAGGCGCGCGTCGCATCGTGGTGCTGGTTTCAGGCAATGGCAGCAACCTGCAGGCGTTAATTGATGCCCAATCCCACGACCGTTTAGGAGGTGGCGAAATTGTTGCCGTCATCTCCAATATCGCTGATGCCTATGGTTTAAAACGTGCCCACGAAGCAGGTATTGAAGCGGTGGCACTGCCCCATCGCGAATATGATAGCCGTGAAGCCTACGACGGCGCCCTGATCAAGGTCATTGAGCGCCATGAGCCGGACCTTATCGTTCTGGCGGGCTTCATGCGTATATTGACACCTCGCTTTGTACAACGCTTTTTGGGCCGTATGCTAAACATTCATCCTTCGTTGCTCCCTTCTTACCAAGGCTTAAACACCCATGCCCGCGCCCTGGCAGACGGCGTTACAAGTCATGGTTGTAGCGTTCATTTCGTCACCGAAGAGCTGGACGGGGGCCCCGTAGTACTCCAGGCCGAGCTTCAGGTCAGCGCTGACGATACGGTGGAAACACTGCAAGAGAAGGTGCGCTCTCGCGAGCACCTGCTTTATCCCATTGCCGTGCAGTGGTTTTTAGAAGGCAGGCTCCAGTTCAGTCCAGAAGGTGCCAAAATGGATGGCCACCTACTACCAGAACACGGGATGCGCCTCTCCCACGCCGATGCGGCTGAAGAGCTTGATGAGGAGTTTGACGAAGAGTCGTAAGGCTAGACTGATATCGTCACAGCAAGCAGCAAAAAGCGCCTTACGGCAAAACCGTAAGGCGCTTTTTTTGGCAATGCATTTCGCAGGACTAGGTACGCGGTAGCGTAACCCCGCGCTGGCCCATATATTTTCCGCCCCGATCTTTATATGACGTTTCGCAAACCTCATCAGACTCCAAGAACAGCATCTGCGCGACGCCCTCATGGGCATAGATTTTCGCGGGCAGATTGGTGGTGTTAGAGAACTCTAAGGTAACGTGGCCTTCCCACTCAGGCTCCAGCGGCGTTACGTTAACAATAATACCGCAGCGCGCGTAGGTGGATTTACCCAGGCAGATCGTCAGCACATTACGCGGGATACGGAAGTACTCAACCGTGCGCGCCAGTGCAAATGAGTTCGGCGGAATAATGCACACATCGCCCTTAATATCGACGAAGCTTTTTTCATCAAACGCCTTCGGATCCACAATCGCTGAGTGAATATTGGTGAAGACTTTGAATTCATCAGCACAACGCACGTCATAGCCATAGCTTGAAGTACCGTAGGAAATAACGCGCTGGTCGTTCACATAGCGCACCTGTTCGGCTTCAAAAGGCTCAATCATCGCGTCGCTTTTGGCCATGCGACGAATCCAGTTATCAGATTTGATACTCATGTGTTACTTCATCACTCGCTAAAAGAAATAGTGGGGCCATCGCCTTGGTTGGCATTAACCGCTTCGGCTACTTTTTGGGCGATAGCAGCAAAGGTCTGGCTAACCGCACCCTCTGGTTCAGATATGACGCTCGGGCGACCTGAATCCGTCAATTCGCGAATAGATAGCGTCAGCGGCAGTCTTCCAAGTACTTGGGTGTCGTACTCTTGAGCAATGCTGTCGCCGCCACCGGTTCCAAAAATAGCCGCTTCATGGCCGCAATTTTCACAATGGTAAAGGCTCATGTTTTCTACCACGCCGAGCACCGGGACGTTGACCTTGCGGAACATCTCAATCCCTTTGCGGGCATCTAACAGCGCAATATCCTGGGGCGTTGTGACGATCACAGCGCCTGCCACCGGCACTTTCTGCGCCAGCGTCAGTTGGATATCACCGGTGCCTGGCGGCATGTCGATCAGCAGAAAGTCGAGATTGTCCCACTGGGTCTGCGTCAGCATCTGTTGAAACGCACCCACGACCATCGGACCACGCCATACCATCGGCTCGCGGGTGTTGACCATAAACGCCATCGACATCGCTTGTAGACCGTGTGCCTCTAGCGGCAGAAACTTATTATTGTCCGCCGCCTGAGGACGAACACCTTCTTTCACGCCGAGCATCTGTGCCTGGCTGGGTCCGTAAATATCCGCATCAAGAACACCCACGCGATACCCTTGCGCCGACAATGCTAACGCCAAGTTCACCGTGACCGTGGATTTACCCACGCCGCCTTTACCCGATGCCACTGCAATAATATGTTTAACCCCATCCATTCAATGGCACTCCTCATTTAGGCACTTAATTAACGTTGAGTGGATGATACTCCTCGGGGGCTCAATCATAAACCAGCAAACAAAAAGCGGATGCCGGTTGCCCGACATCCGCTCTCGTGTTGCTAGTCTACAGCGTTACCGCTTTTCACTATTAGCCAGCAGCGTTTTGCTGTGCTTCCTCACTACCACTATCGCTATCGTTGGCGCTCTCATCGCCATTGCTAGACGCTTCTTCTGACGAATTCTCTTGTGCAGAGCTGTCATTTGAAGAACCACTATTTGAAGAGCCATCGTCTGAAGCGCCGTCGTCTGAAGAGCTGTCTTCAGACGAACCGCTTTCTGACGAGCCACTTTCTGAACCGCTGCTCTGGGAAGAAGAAGTGGCTTCACCAGCAGACTCCTCAGCGTCGGCCAAACGGCTGTCTAGTGTGGAAAGCTCATCGCGCCATTCACCAAGCTGACTCTCTAAGCGCTCTAGTTGGCTCTCACGCTCTTCAATATCATTCTCAACGCTCGACACTTCCTCACGGCCCATCTCTAAAGCGACCATGACGTCATCGAGCTCGGTGCGCACGTCGCTCAAGCTCTGCTCTTCCTCTTCGCGAAGCGCCGTTAGCGAATCCACTTCATTTTGCAGCTCATCGCGTTCGCTAGTGATGGAATCACGCTCGCTTTTTAGTTCATCAAGCTCGCTTTGGGCAGTTGAGATTTCCTCTTCTAAACCGCTTAGCTGTTCATTTGACTGGCTAATCTGCTCTTCTAGCCCTGACAGCTCCTCTTCCATGCTGCCCAGCTCTTCAACCGCTTGTTGGCGCTGCTCCTCGGCTTCTTGACGGGCGGCTTCAGCCTCCTGACGAGCTTCTTCAGCGCTAGAACGCGCTTCTTCAACTTGCTGGAGAGTACTTTCCGCCTCATCGCGAGTGCTGATGATCTCGTCGCGCTCTTCACGCAGCGCGCTCATCTCACTGTCAGCGCTCTCTATCTGCTCATTAAGAGAGGCGATTTCTTCTTCTAGCGCATTTCGCTCGGATTCAAGTTCTTCTAACCGCGACTGCACATCGCTGACATTGGTTTGAGCACTCTCGAGCGAAGAATTGGCCTCTTGCTGCTGAGCCTCAAGAGACGCCATTTCCTCTTGCAGCGCGGCTAAATTGGTTTCAGCTTCCTCTATTTCGCTAATGCGCTGGCTCATTTGGCTGTTTTCTTGCTCAACGCTAGCGAGCTGCTCTTCTAAGCTATCGACGCGATCCTGGCGAGAGCCTGCGTTAGACTGCGCCATAATCGCCCAGACAACCGCAATAGCAGCGATCCCTGCAATCGCTTTTACTCGGTTATCTTGAAAGAGAGTTTTCATATCCGTCTTTTTAGCCGGCTCTGTCTTTTTGGCTGGCTCCGGCTTGTTGGCCGGTGTCGGGTGATCCGTATTATTTGTTTCTGACATTATGCGTTCCTCTTTGGTCTAAGCTAACGTTGGCCAAGCTAACGTAATCAATTGCATTTGTAATGCGCTAGCCGTGGATGTTCTCCCTTTCAGCATACACAGCTCACTGTATCTAGCCAGTCTGTTAGTAACAATCGTATATAAATGTTGCTGTAACGTTACCACCACCCTCTATGATAAATCACGTTAAGCTGAAGGGGGGTGTTTACCCTCATAGAAGCCTGATGCTTGTCCATTGTGCACATCAAACCAACTGAGCGTCGTGTGCAGCGACACCACACTTCCCACTATTAGCAGCGTAGGCGGTTTAATGTGGCCCGCCAAGAAAGTAGCTGGAAGCGCTGACAAACACCCAATATGAGTTTGCTGTTGGCGCGTTGTTCCTTGCTCAATCAAGGCAAGCGGTGTTTCCGGCGCTAAGCCGTGCTTAATCAACGCCTGGCTAATCACATTTACGCTACCCAACCCCATGTAAAAAACCAACGTTTGCCCAGGCCGCGCGAGCGCATCCCAATCAAGATCACACTCGCCTTGCTGCAAATGTCCGGTCACAAAGCGCACCGACTGGGCATGATCGCGATGGGTCAGCGGTATTCCCGCATACGCCGCACAGCCCGATGCCGCGGTTACTCCCGGTATAACTTCCACACTAATGTGCGCCGCCACCAGGGCCTCAAGCTCTTCGCCTCCGCGGCCAAAAATAAACGGATCGCCGCCTTTGAGGCGAACAACGCGCTTACCTTGCTGCGCCCATTTTACTAGCGCTTGGTTAATACCATCTTGAGGAACGCTGTGCTGCGAGCGCGCTTTGCCGACATAAAAACGCTTCGCTTGCGCGGGTATAAACGCAACAATCTCATCGCTGACTAAGCGGTCATATAGCACGACTTCAGCAGACTGCAGCCGCTTATATGCTTTGAGCGTTAATAGCTCGGGATCGCCGGGGCCTGCCCCCACTAAACTGACCAAGCCATATGAGCGAGACATTTGCTCTCGTGCTTCTTCCAAGAAACCACCTCAGGAATAAAAAAGTTTTTTAATATGCAAAAAAGTAATTAATTTTATCACTAAATGCCAATAACGCATCGACTATTGCTTAGAATTCAACTTTTTATATTTTATAAAATAATATGTATATTCTTAAAAAATATAAATTTTAACCATATTGCCTGAAATTACTTACATACTGATTACGTAAATAGCGCTAATCTTCACGACCAAAATTAAATTGGCATATGCTTGGAGATTCACGCATGCCCGTGAATGATATAGACGCACCCCAGCGAATCAGCGCTGACCACTTGATACCCCACATTCCTGGCGTCATCTTTCAATTACACCGCGCTCGTAACGGTCATATGCGCTTCCCCTATATAGAGGGTGGCGGTGTGGCTCTCAAACATATTGACCGAGACCTGCTCGCACAAAATGCTGGTGAGTTGGTTGAGCAATTAACGGGCAATGATCACCCCAAAATCATGTCAGCGATCGAACGTTCAGCACGCTGGATGCTGCCGCTGACGACCCGCTTTCTACTACCGTTCCCGAAAGAAAAACCTCACTGGATTGCGGTGAGCGCACGACCAAAGACGGTCGTGGATGGAGTGCAGTGGAACGGCATAATGATGGACATTAGCGACCAGGTCTCCGAGGAGCAGCGGCTTCGCAAGCTATGCGATACAGACCCGCTCACAGAGTTACCCAATCGGCGCAAATTGATGGTGCATTTAACTAATATAGCCTCACTTAGCACCCGCCATGGCACGCCGCTCTCCATCATGATGATCGATATCGATCATTTTAAACGCCTTAACGACCGCTGGGGCCATTTGCACGGTGATGACGTGCTCAAACAGTTGGCGACACAAGCGCAGTCACTACTGCGCTGTGAAGACATGATCGCCCGCCTGGGCGGAGAAGAGTTTATGGTCGTGCTGCCGCTCACATCGCTGCAGCATTGCCATACACTTGCCGACCGAATACGCCATGCCATCAGTGTGTACGACTTCGGCATGGGCGCTGGCCAGGTAACGCTAAGCATCGGAATTGCCGAATTTCGTTGTGGCGAGCCTCTTACGAGTTTGATCGAACGGGCCGACCAGGCGCTGTATAACGCCAAGGATATTGGTCGCGACTGCGTTTGCCTTCTACGCTAGTAAGAAACACCCCGCTAGAGGAGCAAAAAGATGGCAACGCTCGCTGAATCTACCTGCGAACCCTGCGGTAAAAATGCTCAGCCGCTAAACTTAGGAGAAGCCCAAGAGCGGCTAAAAAGCCTCAGCCAGTGGCAGATTGTCGAGCACGATGGCATCATGAAGCTGTCACGGAGTTTTACATTTCGCGACTTCGCCAGCGCATTGGCATTCACCCAACGCGTTGGTGATATTGCAGAGCAGGCTGGCCACCACCCCGTTATTACCACAGAGTGGGGCAAAGCCACCGTCACGTGGTGGTCTCATGCTATTAAAGGCCTGCATCTAAATGACTTCATTCTTGCCGCCAGAACCGACGAGGTAGCCGAATAAATGTTTGAGCATATTGAGCGAGTCCCAGGAGACGCCATTCTCGGGCTGATCGAAGCTTTCAAAAAAGATACCAACCCGCAAAAAGTGGATTTAGGTGTCGGTGTTTACCGTGATACCCAAGGCAATACGCCGGTAATGCGCGCTGTTAAGGAAGCAGAAGCTCGCCTGCTCAAAAACGAAACGACAAAAACCTATATCGGTTCTCACGGCGCGCCTAGCTATGGCGAAGTCGTGCTGCCCATGGTTTTTGGCGCTGATTCATCCGTCTTAAAAGCCAATCGTGCCAGCGCCACCCAATCACCAGGCGGTAC
The DNA here is from genome assembly GCF_976980765.1 of Halomonas sp. NYA30. Lineage (NCBI taxonomy): Bacteria > Pseudomonadati > Pseudomonadota > Gammaproteobacteria > Oceanospirillales > Halomonadaceae > Halomonas > Halomonas sp. NYA30. The sequence goes on from NZ_OZ334477.1 coordinate 2,652,855, forward strand.
CGGCGCGCTGCGCTTGGCTGCAGATTTTATTGCCACACAGCTGCCGGGTAAGGGTATCTGGGTAAGTGACCCGACATGGCCGAACCACCACGGCATTTTTACGGCAGCTGGTATTGAGCTGCACAAGTACCCTTACGTTGACCCCGACAACCGTCTCGACTTTGACGGCATGCGGTCAGCGCTGAAAAGCATTCCTGAAGGTGATGTGGTGGTGCTACACGCCTGCTGCCATAACCCTACCGGTTTTGATCTTTCCCATGACCAGTGGCAGGAAGTGCTGGAAATCGTGCGTGAACGCAAGCTGCTTCCGCTGATCGATTTCGCCTATCAAGGCTTTGGCGAAGGTCTGGATGAAGATGCTTATGGCGTGCGCCTGCTGGCAGAGAACCTTGATGAAGCGATCATCACCAGCTCATGCTCTAAAAACTTTGGTATTTACTGCGAGCGTACCGGTTGCTTGATCATGGTGGCCAAAAATAACGAGCAGATGGACAACATCCGCTCTCAAGTCGCCATCGTTGCCCGTGAGAACTACTCGAACCCGCCCGCTCACGGCGGCTCTATCGTCAGCGAAATTCTCCACGACGCCGAACTGACCGAGATGTGGCGTGAAGAACTCACCGAAATGCGTGATCGCATCAATACCCTGCGCCGCGACTTTGTGGAAGCACTGAAGCCCTACGGACTGGACGAGAAGTACGCCTGCGTTGCTGAGCAGCGTGGCATGTTCTCCTACACCGGCTTAACGCCGGAACAGGTCGATCGCCTGCGTGACGAGTTTGGTATCTACATGGTGCGCTCGGGTCGCGCCAACGTAGCGGGCTTCTCCCACGAGAATCTCCCCTACTTGGCCAAAGCGATTGCCGCTGTTAACGACTAATCGCCAAGCAGCAACGCAGTAACAAACGCCCAGGCAACGCCTGGGCGTTTTCATGTATTAGGCACTTGACCGATTAGTCAACACTTCGGCACACTCAGTATAGCCTTGTATACAACACACCATAATCAAGAGGCATAACATGGCGGCTGCCAGCACTCACTATCCGTGGTACAAAAAAGAAGACACTGACGCATTCTTCGCTCTCTTCCAAAACAACATCGCCAACTTTGTCATTATCGCCATCACCATGCTGGGCATGGGGTTTCCTGCCTCCATTGTCTATGGGCAAGTGCTGCCCGGCGCAGCGGTAGCGGTGATGGTAGGCAACTTCTACTATGCATGGAGCGCGGCAAGGCTGGCACGCAAAGAAAACCGGGCGGATGTGACAGCGCTCTCTTACGGTATCTCGACGCCGGTGATGTTCGTATTCCTGTTCGGCGTATTGCTACCCGCCAAACAGCTCACCGGCGATGCGGAAATGGCTTGGAAAGTGGCTGTTGCCGCCTGCTTTATAAGCGGTGCCATTGAAGCCGCGATTAGCGTCATTGGTCGCTGGGTGCAATACCACTTACCAAGAGCCGCTATGCTTGGCGCAGTGGCCGGCGTTGCACTGACGTTTATTGCCGGAGAAATGCTGTTTAAAACACTCGAAATGCCGATTATCGGCCTGCTGGTGTTAGCGATTATTATTGTTGGCTTAGTGGCCCGCGTCAGCATGCCCTTTAAGCTTCCAACCTCGCTATTTGCCATTATTGTCGGTACCGCCATGGCCTACTTGATTGGCGACGCTGGCACCGAACGGTTTAGCGATGCCTTTACCCACCTAGGCTTTTATCCATTACTTCCCAATCTGGCCTGGTTTGAGGGGCTGGGGCTACTGCTGACCAGCATGCTTGCAGTGCTGACCGTGGTGCTGCCCATTACACTGTATAACGCTATTGAAACCATGAACAACGTGGAAGCAATGGAGGCGGCAGGCGACAAATACGATGTGCGCGAATGCCAGGCAGTAGATGGCGCAGGCACCATGATTGGCGCGCTATTTGGCGGCGTCTTTCCAACTACGGTTTATATCGCAACGGTAGGCGCTAAATGGATGGGCGCGGGCCGGGGATACAGCCTGCTGAATGGCGCTGTATATGCCTTAGCCACCATGTTCGGTCTCATTGCTGCGCTGGCAGCAATTATTCCCGTTTCTGTAGTAGCGCCCATTCTAGTCTTTGTTGGCATGTCGATGATTGCGACCGCCTTTCAAGCCAACGACACGCGCTACTACCCTGCCGTGGCGCTGGCCATGCTGCCCTACTTTGCTAACTACGTGATGACGCGCTTTAATCGCGGGGCTGGCGAGGTAGTGACCGATATCTCAAGTGCCATCGTAGTAATGGGCCAAGGGGCCATGTTTATGGCGATCCTACTGGGCGCTATGACGGTCTCGGTGATTGATCATCAGTTTAGGCGTGCAGCCGCCTTCGCGGCAATTGCGGCGGGCTTTTCGTTTTTCGGACTAATGCACGCCCCTAAACTCTCTTTCAATGCAGCGCCAGAGTTTGTCATGGGCTACTTGGGTATGGCACTACTGTTTATGTATTTTTCCTATCAGGAAGCAGCACGCAAGCGTTAATGGATGAATCCCGCCTGCCGATGCGGGCGGGATAAAATACGCCGCATAACGAGCCATGCCATAAAGCCTGCCAGCAGATTCCCCACGGCCGCACCCGCCGCCAGCCCCCACCAACCGAAGAACTGCGAGCCCAACCATAGGCAAGGCAAATAACAAATAAACAGCCGCGCACTGGATAACAGCATGGCTCGTAATGGCCAACCTAACGCATTACCTGCCGAGACGACTAGCATGCAAACACCTAGTGCCGCATAGCTAGGCAAGAGAAAACGAATCAGCAGCGTCAGCTCGCTTTGCACATCCGGGTTGCCTGCCAACGCCATCGCTAGCCAGGGCGCTCCCAGTGCCAATACTATGCCGAGACCCAGCTGCCAAAATAGCGCGACCTTAATAGCTAACGTCATCAGCTGCTGAATTTGCCCCCAATCACCGGCACCGTAGCAACGCCCTAACCATGGCGGCAGCGACATGGTCATGGCCAGAATGACCATCAGTGAGAGTGTCTCCAAACGGCTTGCCAAGCCCCAGGCGGCCACTTCGCTTTCACCCAGGCCCGCCACAACAGAGATTACCAGCATCGCAGCCAAGGGTGGCATCAGCTGGCTGACCATGGCCGGTGCGGCAATACCCGTAAATGGCCGCCACGACTGTTTGGCCTCTTGCCACAGTCCCTGCTGAGCGGCCCACTGGCGTTTAAGTAATTTACGCGTGGTCACCAATAGACCTACTGAAAAAGCAATCGCGGTTGCCCAGGCTGCGCCAGGTAGACCCCAGCCTTCCCAATCACCAATACCAAAGATTAGCAGTGGATCGAGAACAAGGTTCACAAGACTACTCAGCACCATCATTTTGCCTGGTAGACGGGTGTCACCGTGGGCACGAAAAACGCTGTAGCTGAAATAAAGCAGTGCCCCCAACCATGCGGATAGCAGCTGAGGTGCCCAATAAATGCGGATATAGGAAAGCGTCGTTTCATCCGCGCCCAGCAGTCGAAAGATAGGCACATAAAATATCCATAATGCGATCGCCAAGAGGCCGATGACGCCGCCACCCGCCATAAGCACCAAACTGCTTAAGCGTCTCGCCCGGGCTTCTTCACCCGCCCCCAATGCCCGCGAAATAAGCGCGGCAATCGCAATACCCATCCCTACCTGAATGCCGATAATCAGAAACGACAACGGAAAGGTAAATGATTGCGCGGCCAACGGCGCAGTACCCAAACGAGCAATAAATGCGCTATCAACAAGTTGAAAACCCAATAGCGCCAACACCCCAATGGCCATAGGCCACGTTTGACGCCATAGGGTTATCGCCAACTCTTTTTGTTGCATGACAGCAGCCAAGCACTCTCTCCTTAGGTGATGGATAAATATTTATCGGTTGTAACGTAAAACGCCACCGCCCTTAAAGGGCAGTGGCGTACTTAGCGCAGTAAATTCTTACTGACGAATACCTTCAAACGTCACATATAGCTCAAGTTCGTGCATAGATTCAGGGAAGTCACTCATATTAATACCATAATCGCCCAAGGTCAGCGTAGTGCTACCTTCAAAACCAGCGCGGTAGTTGCCCCACGGGTCATCGCCTTCACCCATCAGGGTAACCGGCATTTCAATCTCTTGAGTTTCGCCGTGCAGGGTCAAATCACCGGTCAACACGCCTTCATTATCACCCGTTGACTCAAAGCCTGTAGAGGTAAAGGTCGCTGTCGGAAATTCACTGGCATTCAGGAAGTCGCCGCTCAGGATATGACGGTCACGCTCAGCATGGTTGCTGGTCAGGCTATCCACTTGGACTTCGATTTCTGCTGAAGATGCTTCAAGGTCTTCAGGATCGTAAGCGAACTGGCCCTCAAACTCTTCAAAGCTACCTAGAATGTAAGAGAAACCCAAGTGAGAAATTTTGAATTGAATAAAGGCGTGTTGGCCTTCGGTATCGATTTGGTAATCAGCTGCCTGTGCTTGGCTCAATGGTACCAGCGCTACAGCGGCGATCGCGGATGCAAATGCTGTTTTCTTGAACATATTGAATTGCTCCTTGCTTTACTTAATAGGCACCGCGGGAAGTCAATTATCTTACGCGCGATGTTTAGAAAAAGTGTAAACGGCTAACGTGATGACTTTGTTGCATTATGATCGCCAGCTCGGCTATGCGCTGGATTCAGCATACGTACCAATGTTGAATGCCGGTCTAGCCAGTGATGCTTAAACGCGGCAAGCGCGTGACCTGCCGATATAATCATCAATGCCAGAGCGCTATACCAATGTACATTACCTGCCAAGCTTGCCTGGTTGGGGAAGTCATATACCAGTGCAGGTACCTCAAACCAACCAAAGACAGTGATACCGCTTCCGTCAGCGGTCGAAATTAAGTAGCCGCTCACCATGACCAGCAATACAAGCACATAAAGAGCGATATGCCCCACATGGGCAGCAATAATCTCTAGGCGGCCGCCTTCTGCCGTAGGGGTTGGTTGAGCAAAGCGCCATACTAATCGCGCCAGGGTAGCAAATAGTAGCAACATACCAATCGAGCGATGTACCCATGGGCCCTGATTGTACCAGGGGTCATAATAGCCAAGGTCCGTCATCCACCAGCCCAGCGCAAACAGACCGATAATAGCCAGCGCGCTTAGCCAGTGAAACAGAATACTGATCAACCCCCACCCGCTACGACTATTACGCCACATCACTGTTTTCCCTTATTCGTCGCTACCCGTTAGCGAATACGTTAATAACGCAAGCATATCGTGTAACCGCGTTAGGAACCGCTGAAAAAAGCAGAACACATCATTCGTAAAAACCACTGTTTGAAGATAGCGTGCTGATTGAGATTGGCGCAGAAAAAAACCGGCCAACTGCTGGGCCGGTTTTGCTTATCAAGCGGCTAGTTAACTCGCAGCCAGGGCATCCAGTCCACGGGCTAAATCACGCTGAATGTCTTCCTGGCTTTCTAACCCTACCGCGACTCGGATCAAGCCAAGGGCGATACCGGCAGCGGCCTTTTGGTCATCAGAAAGACGCCCATGGGTAGTGGTGGCCGGGTGGGTAATCGTGGTTTTAACATCACCTAAATTACCCGTTATCGAAAGCATGCGAGTCGCATCAATTACCTGCCACGCGCCTTCCTGACCGGCCTTCACTTCAAAGCCCAATACGGCGCCGAACCCCTTTTGCTGCTGTTTGGCCAAGGCGTGCTGTGGATGATCCTCCAGGCCGCTATAGAACACGCGGTTCACCGCCGGATGTGCATCTAACCAGCGGGCAAGGATCAAGGCATTTTCACAATGCGCTTTCATACGCAGTGATAGTGTTTCCAACCCTTTGGTGAATATCCAGGCATTGAAAGGGCTCAAGCACGGGCCGCAGGTACGTACCACACCGAACACTTCTTCAAGCAGCGCATGGCTCCCCACTACTGCCCCGCCAATGGCACGGCCCTGCCCATCCAAATACTTAGTCGCCGAATGGATGACTAGGTCAGCACCTAGCGCCAACGGCTGCTGGAGGGCCGGTGTGAGGAAGCAGTTATCAATTGCCAGCAGCGCGTCGTGACGTTTGGCCAACGCGGCCAGGGCCGGAATATCGGCAATTTCAGACAGCGGGTTCGAGGGCGTTTCGGCAAACAATAGACGCGTTTTGGGCGTGATCGCCGCTTCCCATGCAGCGGCATTGGAAAGCTCGACATAACGCGTGGTAATACCAAACTTGCCTAAATACTTATCGAACAGACTAACCGTTGAGCCAAATAGCGACCGGGAGGCCACAATTTCATCCCCTGCGGAAAGCAATGCCAACGCTGTCGACAGAATGGCCGACATGCCCGAACTGGTGGCAACACAGCGCTCGCCGCCTTCAAGCGCCGCTAGGCGACGCTCAAAGGTATGCACTGTCGGGTTGGTAAAGCGTGAATAAACATTACCCGGCTCTTGGCCACCGAACTTACGCGCCGCTTCTGCAGCGCTTTCATAGACAAAGCTCGAGGTCGGAAAAATAGGCTCCGAGTGCTCCTGCTCAAAGGTGCGCTGATGGCCTGCCCGGATCGCCAGTGTCTCTAATGACCATTCATCCTGGTGACCGTCTTCCTGATGATTGTCATCATGCATAAGGCTTCACTCCTAATCGTCCAGGTCATCGTCTTGATTGTGCATATCGACAAGAGCGTGATCGCCAGCACTCTGATCCTTGGCAGAATCATTACGGCTAGCTTCAAGCGCGGCCAAATAAGCGTCGTCGATATCGCCGGTGACGTAGTTGCCGTCAAACACCGAGCAATCGAACTCTTCCATTTCAGGATTCACTTCACGACACGCCGCTTTTAGATCTTCCAGGTTTTGATAGAAGATGCGGTCAGCCCCAATTAAATCACCGACCTCATCTTCGCTACGGCCATGGGCAATCAGCTCAGACGCGGCGGGCATATCGATGCCATACACATTGGGGAAGCGAACCGGCGGCGCCGCCGAGGCAAAATAGACCTTACGCGCACCCGCATCACGGGCCATTTGAATAATCTGCTTACAGGTCGTGCCGCGCACGATGGAGTCATCCACCAGCAGCACGTTCTTGCCTTTAAACTCAACGTCGATAGCGTTGAGCTTTTGACGTACCGATTTCTTCCGCTGAGTCTGCCCCGGCATAATAAAGGTACGGCCAATGTAGCGGTTCTTCATAAACCCTTCGCGATAGGTCACCCCAAGGTGCTGTGCCATTTCGAGGGCAGAGGTGCGCGACGTGTCTGGAATAGGAATGACCACATCAATATCATGATCCGGCCATTCATTGAGGATTCGATCACCCAGCTTACGGCCCATCTGCATCCGGGTACCGTAAACATAGGCACCGTCCAGCAGCGAGTCTGGGCGCGCTAAGTAAACATGTTCAAAAATGCACGAGCGAAGCAGCGGACGATCAGCACAGACTTGAGTATGAATATTGCCTTCGATATCTACAAAAATAGCTTCACCAGGCGACAGATCACGCTCAAGCTCAAAGCCACCGACATCCAACGCAACGGATTCGGAGGCGATCATAACCGCTTGACCGTTTTCCTCTTCGCGGGTACCGAAGACTACCGGGCGAATACCGAAGGGGTCGCGGAACGCCACCATGCCAAAGCCATTAATAATCGCCACGGCGGCATAGCCACCTTTACAGCGACGGTGAACGCGACGCACGGCGTCAAAGATGTCTTCCGCTTCCAGGTGTAAGCCTTGCTTACCCAGCTCATGAGCAAACACGTTGAGCAGCACTTCAGAATCGGAACTGGTATTGATGTGGCGTAAATCGGTCGAGAACAGCTCCTGTTTCAACTGCTCGGAGTTGGTCAGGTTGCCGTTATGCGCCAGCGCAATACCATAAGGCGAGTTGACATAGAACGGCTGCGACTCTGCTTCACTTGATGAGCCTGCCGTCGGATAACGTACATGACCAATGCCCAGGTTGCCTTTCAGGCGAGCCATGTGGCGGGTGTGGAATACGTCACGAACCAATCCGTTACTCTTGCGCAGTAAGAAGCGTCCCTCGCTCCATGTCATCATGCCGGCAGCGTCCTGGCCACGATGCTGAAGTACGGTCAGGGCATCGTAGATTCCCTGATTTACCGCCTGTTTGCCTAGAAGGCCCACTATACCGCACATTCACGTTACCTCGCTTAATGCCATGGCTTACCTAAGTCACTTACCTAAGCAAGCCCGTACGTTCGTAGAATCGACTTCAGTAACAGGTCAATCACCTGTCGGGATAACTTCACGTTCCGCTGCACTAGGCAGGCGCAACGCAGGCAGAGAAATATCTCGTAGTGACGACGGCGCATCAGGCAGCTCGCGATCCCACTGGTTTAACTGACTCACCGCCCAATCGCGCAGTTGGATAAAGGTCGGCCGCAGCTCCGCCTGTTGCCACGCCTGTAGCTCAGATAACGGGGTGAGCGTAATCAGCACCGTCGCCACAAGCAAAACAACCGCCCCGCGGGCAACACCGAAAGCGGCCCCCGCCACGCGGTTCAAAAGCCCCATGCCCACCCACTCAACCGCGGCATGCACTAAACGAATCACAATGCCACACAGTAAAATGACGGCAAAAATTACCAGCACGAAAGCGAGCACCAGGCGGGCATCAAAGCTTTCAATAAACCCGCTCATCAGTTCCGCCACCGGCTCGGCGAGCACCCGGGCCACCATTAACGCGACGACCCAGGCGGCCAGTCCCAATGCTTCGCGTACAAATCCTCTTACGAAACCGGCTAGCATTGATAACGCCAGCACGGCCAAGAACACCGCATCAATCCATGTTAACGCCATGGTTTAGTCTCTTACTCGAACAAGAAGGCCCTGAACATTGGCGCGTTCTTTGATCGAGGACATGGCAGATTCACCGTCTTCGGAGGTGGCATAGGGGCCAACAAATACAGTGGTCATATTGTTATCACGCTCACGTTGATAAACGCTAAACCCCTCTTCTGACAGTTGTGCGCTGAGTCGCTGGGCATTCGCTGGCTCACCGAAACTGCCCACTTGCACCGCCCACTCCCCTTGGGCGCTGGAAGAAGGACTAGAAGCGCTTTGTGACTCGCTTCCAGAGCTGCTTTGACCACTGCCACTATTGGTGGCAATTAAATCAGCGATGGGGTCGCTATCAGGAGTAGACGGCGCCTCGTCGGGCTCACTGGAGCCTGCCGCTTCTGCGCTAGAAGGTGACTGGTTTGAAGCAGCGATTTGATCGGTTTGCGGCGCTCGCGGGTTGGCATCAATAGGGGTAGAGCCGTCGTCACTATCGTCACTGGGTGCTGAAGATAATGCGGGTTCATCAATGGTTGAGGGCCTTTCTGGCGCGGGTACATTACGACGCTCCACCTCAACCGGCTGCTCAATGACAAAGCTCGGCTGGGGACGCTCTTCTCTAGGTGCCGGGTCACTCATTAGCCACGGCACAAAGATCGCCAGCAGTGCGAGCAAAATTACAATACCGCTAATGCGTTCGGTTTTACCGTATTTCATTTCCGTCTCCATCAAGCGACGCGGCGCCTGTTGGCAGTGGCCGAGCTAGCAGTGCCGCTACAGTAAAGAACGACCCGGTGGCCAAGACACGATCATTGGGCGTTAACACCTTAGCGAGCCAATCGGCGCCAGCGTGCGGCGACTCTGCGCAAAAGTGCACCCGCCCTCCCTGAGCTATAATACGTTGCGACAACTCACTTGCCAGGCAACCTCGTTCGCCTGTCAGCGACACGCACACCCAATCGCTGATGCGGGCTGATAATGCCTGTATGACACCGTCAATATCCTTATCATTCAACATGCCGATAAGGCCCCACTGCTGGCCCCCTTCGGGCGGTGACGGTAAGTGGCGAGCGACGTACTCGGCGGCATGCGGATTATGCCCCACATCCAGGCACCATGGACCAATCCATTGTAGCCGCCCAGCCAGTTGCACCGTCGCGAGCCCTACTTTTACATGAGCGGGCACCAACGCCATTCCGGCAAGTACGAGCGCTTGTAATGCAGTCGCCGCATTATCGATAGGCAGCCCAGGGTCAGGAAGCGCGTCAACGACGATGCTCGTGCCATCCGCTTGCTGCCCCTGCCAGCGCCAATTGGAATACTCTTCACCCATGGTTTGGTGGGTAAACTGCTGCCCTAATGCAAACTTAGGCGCTGCTAACGACTGTGCGCATTCGAAAACGCTTACTGGTAACGCTTGACTGCCTAATACGGCTGGCTTGCCAGCACGGAAGATACCGGCTTTTTCGCGCCCAATCTGAGCCAGATCGGTGCCTAAAAAGTTAGCATGATCCTGAGCAATCGTGGTGACGATGGCTACATCTGCATCAATGATATTGACCGCATCAAGTCGACCGCCAAGACCTACTTCAAGTACCGCAAGATCAAGTTCTGCGTTAGCTAAGCACCACAGACCGCACAGTGTGCCCGCCTCAAAATAGGTCAGGCTGATTTCATCATCCTGCAAGCGTGCTCGCTCAACGTGCTCAAAACCTTCTACGAGCAGTTGATCTTCAGCTTCCTGACCGTCGATTTTGATGCGTTCGTTGTAGCGCAATAAGTGGGGTGACGTATAGGTACCCACCCGCCAACCGTGGGCACGGGCAATGCTCTCGATCATGGCAAGGGTTGAGCCCTTGCCATTCGTTCCCGCCACGGTAATAACGCGGGGAGCAATCGGGCTTGAAAGCAGCCTCATACGCTTTGCCACTTTGGAAACTCGCTCCAGGCCCATATCGATTCCGACCGGGTGCAACGTTTCCAAATGTTGAAGCCATTGGTTTAAAGACAAGGGCGACAAAGAGTCTGGCTGCAAAGAATCAGGCATTGCGTGTATGGTCGTCACTCTTAGCGGTAGAGGAAGTGTCCTTCTTAGCTGGCTCAATGCTTTCATAAGTGACGTCAGCAGTGTCCGCTAACGCTGCCTCTTCGACGATAGGTTCTGAAACGTCCGCATCATCCGTCGACAACGAACTAACTGGCGTAGCATCGTGATGAGTCAGTTTACGCAGCACACTGCCCACGCGGGCACGCATTTCATGACGATGAACGATCATATCGACAGTGCCATGCTCAAGCAGAAACTCACTGCGCTGGAACCCTTCTGGTAGAGTTTCACGCACTGTTTGTTCGATGACCCGTGGGCCAGCGAAGCCAATCAATGCATTGGGTTCGGCAATATTTAAATCACCAAGCATAGCCAACGAGGCTGAAACGCCGCCAAAGACAGGATCAGTAAGCACTGAAATATACGGCACTCCCGCCTGCTTGAGCTTCTCAAGCGCCGCAGAAGTTTTGGCCATCTGCATCAACGAGAAGAGCGCTTCCTGCATACGCGCACCGCCCGAAGCTGCAAAACACACCAGTGGAATATTCTCTTCCAGTGCGAGCGTAGCGGCGCGCACAAACTTCTCGCCTACCACCGCCCCCATTGAGCCGCCCATAAAGGTGAACTCAAAGGCAACCGCTACTACAGGCAAACCGTCCAGCTCACCGCGCATGGCCACCAGTGCATCTTTCTCACCGGTATCTTTTTGCGCTGCAGTCAGGCGGTCTTTGTATTTTTTAGAGTCGCGAAACTTCAATCGATCATTGGGTTCGATTTCCGCCGCGATCTCTTCGCGTCCTGCTTTATCCAAGAACCAGTCCAAGCGTTTACGCGCCGTCAAGCGCAGGTGGTGATCGCACTTGGGACAGACGCTATTGTGTTTCTCTAACTCAGGAAGATAGAGAACCGCTTCGCACTTGGGACATTTACGCCAGAGGCCGTCGGGAACGCTAGCGCGACGGTCTTTACGCTGGATACGACCCATGGAGGGTACGATCTTGTCTAACCAGCTCATATCAAAAAGGCTTCCGTTATACGTCAACGCCTGGCAAAACCAGGCTTGATGAGTGTCGTCAAACTGTTAAGTATAGGCGATAAAGCATTTAGCTTTAGGCATCCATCGCCGTACGCATTTCTGCTAATACACTTTTCAACTGGCCCGCAATGGTTTCCGGCGCATCCAAGCTTTCGGCGATACGGTTAACCAAGGCGCTACCTACAATTACACCATCGGCGACTTTAGCCACTTCCGCGGCCGTAACGCCATCACGAATGCCAAAACCAACGCAAAGCGGCAAATCGGTCATCCCACGCAGTGAAGCCAAGTGCTCGGCTACGTCTTCGGCATTCAGGGTGGCAGCGCCTGTCACGCCTTTCAGCGAAACATAGTATAAGTAGCCCTCGCCATGGGCGCATATTGTAGCGGCACGCTCGTTAGAAGTGGTAGGCGCAACGAGAAAAATCGCCGCTAAATCACGAGATTTCAGCAATGGGCCAATTTCATCGGCTTCTTCCGGCGGCATATCGACAATCAAAACGCCGTCGACGCCGACACTGGCAGCTTGGTCAGCAAAGCTCTCGTAACCAATACGCTCAATAGGGTTTAAATACCCCATTAACACAACCGGCGTCGTGGTATCGGTTTGGCGAAACTCTTTGACCATCTGCATCAGGTCAACCAGCCGTGTTCCCTGCTTTAACGCACGCTCACAGGCTTTTTGAATCACTGGGCCATCGGCCATTGGGTCGGAAAAAGGCACGCCAAGTTCAATGACATCAGCACCGGCGTCTACCAGTGCGTGCATAAAGCCCACCGTATACTGCGGTGCTGGGTCCCCTGCGGTGATGTAAGGGATCAGAGCCTTGCGACCCTGCTGTTTAAGTTCACTGAAACGCTGATCAATACGGTTCATTCTCGCCCTTAAAAAAGCTGACCTTAAAATTCGATGCCATCAATCTTAGCAACGGTCATGATGTCTTTGTCGCCACGCCCAGAAAGGTTGACCACGATATGTTGGTCCGGACGCATGGTAGGTGCCAATACCTTGGCATGGGCCAGCGCATGCGCCGACTCAAGAGCGGGCATAATGCCTTCCATATGCGTCAACTCACGAAACGCTTCCAGCACTTCGTTGTCGTTAGCCACCACATATTTAACACGGCCAACATCCTTCCACAGGGCGTGCTCCGGGCCTACGCCCGGGTAATCCAGGCCAGCTGAAATAGAGTGAGTGTCTGACACCTGACCAGCTTCATCGGACATTAAATAGGTGCGGTTACCGTGCAGCACACCGCGCGGGGCGTTGGACGCCAGCGGTGCCGCGTGGCGGCCCGTTTCAACCCCATCGCCACCGGCTTCTACGCCGTACATAGCAACGTCATCATCTTCAACGAACGGATAGAACAGCCCCAGGGCATTCGAGCCGCCCCCAACACAGGCAATCAGCGCATCTGGCAAACGGCCGATCTGCTCCAACGACTGGCGACGCGCTTCACGGCCCACGACCGCGTTAAAATCACGTACGAGCAGCGGATAAGGGTGTGGGCCAGCCACGGTACCGATGATATAGAAAGTGTTATCAACGTTGGTGACCCAGTCACGCAGCGCTTCGTTCATGGCATCTTTAAGCGTACGCGTACCGGACTCTACCGGAATCACCCGTGCGCCCAGTAAGCGCATACGATAGACGTTTAGCTTCTGACGTTGGACGTCTTCCGCCCCCATATAAATATCGCACTCAAGCCCAAGGCGAGCAGCAACAGTAGCGGAGGCAACGCCATGCTGGCCCGCCCCCGTTTCAGCAATAATGCGCGGCTTACCGGTTTTCTTTGCCAGTAGCGCCTGGCCGATGGTGTTGTTGACCTTATGAGCGCCGGTGTGATTCAGGTCTTCCCGCTTCAGCCAAATCTGTGCGCCACCAAGGCTTTCCGACCAGCGTTTGGCATGATAAAGCGGCGACGGGCGCCCCACATAGTGGGCAAGATCATAGTCAAACTCAGCTTGGAAGTCGGGGTCATCACGTAAGCTGAAATATGTTTTTTCCAGCTCTTCCAAAGCAAAGCTGAGGGTTTCTGACACAAACCGACCGCCGTAGGGGCCAAAATGACCACGGGCATCCGGCATTCGGGTCAGGTCACTGAACTTTGTTTTCAGTACAGTGTTAGAAACGGTTTCAGAAGCGGTCACAGAGACACCTCACAAGATCGCCAGAACAGGCAACCAATAAATGAATCAACTTAACAACGTAGCTCGATAAAATACCCATAGGCAACATACATGAACTGCGTCTATCTAAACGTGCGCAAAGAGCGCTAACAGGCGTCGGCTAATGCCACATGACGAACGAAAGACGCCATCTTATCGGCATCTTTACAGCCGTGGGAGGCTTCAATACCGCCGGATACATCCACTGCATAAGGCGCTACTTGGCGCACAGCGTCAGCGATATTATCAGCACTCAACCCACCGGCGAGGATAACAGGTTTTGCTAGATTTGCGGGGATTCTCGACCAATCAAAGGTCTCCCCTGTGCCCCCCGGCACTCCCGGCCGGTAAGCATCTAACAGCAACGCCTGAGCCCCATGATAGCGTTCAGCTTCATGCGCTAAATCTATTTCATCGCGCATGCGTAGCGCTTTCATCCACGGAAGCGAATAGCGCTGGCAGGCGTCGGGTGTTTCGCTGCCATGAAACTGGAGCATATCTAAATAGGGCAGACAGCGCTCAATCAGCTCATCATCCTGATCTACAAACAGCCCTACGCGGGTCACAAATGCTGGCACGCGCGCTGAAAGCACCGCCAGTTGCTCGACATCCACACTACGGGCACTGCTCGGCCACATCACAAAACCTAAGGCATCCACCCCTAGCGCCACGGCACGATCAATATCCTCGCCGCGGGTGAAACCACAGAACTTAATGCGCGTACGGAGTAACGGCAACGTACTCATATAGACGCCTCCTGTTCAGGGTTAATTGCCGTATTGCTAAGCGAACGGTTGCGACGATAGGCGACCCGGGGCGTATCAGGGAGCTCGCGCTCGCCTGTCCACTCGCCGGTAAATGCGAGTAATTGCGGCCCTAAAGGCTCCTTAGGCAAATCAAAGCGCTCATCGTACACCGAATCAACAAAATGCAGCCCGCAGGCGGGCGCCGTGACATCGCCTTTGCGACGGTTTTGAAGCGCTAAAAGTTCACCAATATAGGCTTCTTTTTGAGCACCGCGGCCAACGCTCACCAGCGCACCGGCAATATTGCGGATCATATGGTGCAGGAACGCATTTCCTTGAATATCAATCATGACTAGCTGGCCGTAGCGCTTTACGTCGACAAAGTGCATATGCCGCCAGGGGGTTTTTGATTGACAGCCAGCGGCACGGAAGCTCGAAAAATCGTGCTCCCCTACCAGCGCCTGAGCGGCTCGATGCATGGCATCGGCGTCTAACGGATCTCGGCACCAGGTCACATTGGCGCGCTCCAGTACGGGGCGGCTAATCTGGTTCAGCAAGACGTATCGGTAGCGGCGCCCCAGGGCGCACAGGCGTGAATGAAAGTCGTCGCCCACTGGTTTCACCCAGCGCACGGCTATGTCGCGAGGTAACTGGGTGTTGGCACCAAAAATCCAGGCTTTCTCAGAACGCCCCGCGGTGGGGTCAAAATGCACGATTTGGCGCGTTGCATGCACTCCCGAATCGGTGCGGCCGCTGGCATGCACCTGAATAGGCTCATTGGCCACCTTGGACAATGCAGCCTCTAACGAAGCCTGGACAGAGGCGGCGTGCTTAAGGCGCTGAAAGCCGCAGTAATGGGTACCGTCGTACTCGATACCCATCGCCAAACGACCCGTAAGCGGAATTTTCTCATCGAAGTGATAGAACAGCGTCATCAAGCCACATCATTTTGAAGATTTTGAAGGTTCGCTATTATCCAGGCCTCGCGGCTTGAATGCTACCTCTTCAATTTCCCACTCCTCTTCAATCGGCCGATGCGGTTGTTTTGCAGGGGAAACAGTTTCGGCGTCAGGCTGACTGGCGAACTCTACCGTAGGCTGCATTGGGGTTTCGGTGCGCAGGCCTTCTTGGCTACTTGGCGTGTTCATTAAAGTGGGCGGGTGATAATCGATAAAGCGATGCCCGGCATCCTCAGACCCTTTGGGGGCGCGTTCGGTTGGCTGTACATGATCAACAGGTGCCGCTGGCTCAGCCGATTTTAAGTCAGCACTGAGAGAAGCCAGCAACAAACGCATGGGCGCTGGGCTTAGTGGCGGCGCTAATGACAAGTGATCAGAACCGTTATCGGGGGCAACATGCAGACCTAAGCGACGCTGACGTCCTTGCTCAGCCAACCCGGATGCCTGGCTTTTTTCATAACTATTCTCATAGCTATTTTCATAATTTGTTTCATAACTGTTTTCATAGCGAAGCGTGTCATCTTGCTCGGGCGTTTGCGCTTGCTCATCAATTAACCACTGATCGGAGTTCGCCGTTGACGCTGCGCTGGTGTAAGAAATCTCGGGTTCGTCTTCGATGGCGACCTGTGGCTCGCTTTGTTGATGTGGCTCTTCCACGTCGTCATCATTCGCCTGGATTGGGTACGCAACAGGAACAGCCTCAGGCATCTGCGCTGTCTTAGAGGCTGCTTTAGGCGCTGCACCAGGCGTGACTGTTGGCTTTGTTACTGGCTCAGGGACATCGTCCCAGGTCTCTTCACGTCGCTTGCGTAACCACACCAATACTCCCAGAAGCAGCGCGATGGCAGCTAACGCGAGCGGCCACTGATAACGCTCAACTAAGGCAGCCACTCCCGGGCTGCCCATCTCATCCATGCTGGCAATGAGTGGTTCGGGTGACTGCTCTTGAGCAGCCAACGCATCGCTCAACGCCTGAGTTAGCGAGGCCACTTCACTACGCAGCGCATTAAGCTCGGCACGCATTAACGCGCGCTCTTCCATTACCTGCTGAAGCGTCGCTTGGCTTAGGCGCAGCTGCTCGGTTAATTCTGCCCGGGTTAGCGCCTCGGGCTCGTCGGCAGCCTCTTCCAGTGCAGCTTGGTCATTTACTGCGGGCTCGTTTGCTTCTCGCTCATTTTGTTCAGCGCCACCCGCGGCAAGCGCGCTGTCTGGCTCAGCTGCACCAGTAGACTCAAGGGTTTGGCCAGCAGCTATAGCAATGTTTGAAACCGCATCCTCTTCAACGTCAGGTAACGGCACTGTCTCCAATGAGCCGTTGCGGCGAGCGCGCCAGGCTTCATTCATCGCTTTTATAGCGGCGTCAGCATCAAGATGGGAGCGCGCCAAAATTCGCTCAGCATCAGGGACACTCAGCGTTTGGCCTGCACGCATATCATTTATATTGCCGCTAGGAAAGACGTCTGGATTGGCTTCCAGTAGCGCCACCATCATCTGCTGAACGCTAGTTTGAGGGGGTTTAACGCGCTCTGCGACGCCCCATAGCGTATCGCCGCTACCCACATACGCGCTGCTGCTGCCATTTCCACGCTCGCTTACCACGGGTGGCGCCGCTGATCTGGCTTCAGCCACCGGAGGAGTCGCTGCGTTACTCGTTGTTGGCGCAGCGTTGGGAGCAGCGCTTTGGGCCTGCCCTTGCTGCGAATAGCCCTGGGGATCAAACAGCAAAGTGATGTCACGAAATTGTTGGCCGCCCGGAAACTCAACCGCCAGCAGCAGGTCAAGCCAAGGCTCCTGCATCGTTTGACCGGAGCTTAAACGCACTTGTCGTTGCCCTTGCTGCTCTACAATCTGGGCACGAACACTTGCAGCTAGAGGCGTCCATTCAAGGCCCGCCGCGGCAAAATCTTCCGGCTCGGCAACGCTGACTCGGATATCGTCAAGAGCGTAGTCACTGCTTTCCAACAATGGAATGGAAGCATTTAGAGGCGCATTCAGATACGAGCCGACACTCGCCTGCCCCAGCCCAACGGCTAGTGCAAAAGGACTCACTGCACTCAATGAGAGCCATGTAATCCATGTCAGTGTCTTTTTCATGAATGATCCCTGATCGCCTACTTACTTTTTTACCATGGATACAAGCTTATTGTATTACGTCTTTTTTATCATAACTTAACGAAATAAAGCCGTATTTCCCACTACCGTGATTAATAGCAGCGTAAAAAAACGGGAAGCTGCAACCAGCTTCCCGTCTTCGACTAGCGTATAACAGCGAACAATTACTGTTCCCGCAGAATCTTCAGCATCCGCTTAAGGGGCTCTGCTGCGCCCCACAGCAGTTGGTCACCGACGCTGAACGCGGAGAGGTATTCACCCCCCATTTGCAGCTTACGTAGGCGGCCAACCGGCACCTGTAGCGTACCAGTGGCAACGGCAGGTGTTAGGCCAGCAATGGTCGCATCCTTATCGTTCGGGATCAGCTTGACCCATTCGTTGTGCTTGGCAATGCGATCTTCGATCTCATCCAACGGCACATCGTGCTTCAGCTTGATGGTGAACGCCTGGCTGTGTGAGCGCATTGCGCCAATACGAACACATAGGCCATCGATGGGGATCGGATTGTTGCCGAGGCCAAGAATTTTATTGGTCTCAACACTGGCCTTCCACTCTTCACGGCTCTGACCGCTTTCCAGCTTGCTATCGATCCACGGTAGCAGGCTACCTGCCAATGGTGCGGCGAAGTTATCGATCGGGAAATTGCCACCGCGCATTGCGGCGGTTACCTTGCGATCGATATCCAGAATCGCACTGGAGGTATCCTTCAGCTCTTCACCAACACTGTCGTGTAACTGCCCCATTTGGTTGAGCAGCTCGCGCATGTGCTTAGCGCCTGAGCCAGAAGCCGCCTGATAGGTCATGGAGGTCATCCATTCAACCATATCGGCTTCAAACAATCCGCCCAAGCCCATCAACATCAAGCTTACAGTACAGTTCCCGCCAACAAATGTTTTGGCGCCCTTGGATAGCTGGTCATCGATAACCTTGCGGTTAACCGGATCCAGCACGATCGTCGCCTCATCTTCCATACGCAGAGTGCTAGCGGCGTCAATCCAGTAGCCTTTCCAGCCTGCGTTACGCAGATCTTTGTAGACTGGCTTGGTGTAGTCACCGCCCTGGCAGGTGACAATAACATCCAGCGCTTTGAGCGCTTCAATATCGAAGGCGTCTTTAAGCGGAGGCACATCCACACCGATATCGGGGCCGGGCTGGCCAACCTGGGAGGTGGTGAAGAACACCGGCTCAATGCCGTTAAAATCACCATCGTCCAGCATGCGCTGCATAAGTACAGAGCCCACCATACCGCGCCATCCCACGAAACCGACTTTCAACATATGAAGTCCTCCTGCAAAGAATGAGTCTCTATATTATACACACTTCTTTACGCTGATTTTTGAAACCACATTGACCAGTGGTGTAATAACGACTGCGTAATCCAGGGCGCCGGGGATAGGTCGTAGAGGGGGTCATTTGCCAGGGCCGTGAAATGCGTCCATGCAATCACGGCATTTCCGCCATCCATGGCGGTCAGTGGCAAATGTAGCGCCCATGGAGGGGTTCACAGCGCCCCCTCGTAGGCCTATCGCCGGGATAGCCCAGCCAACGTCACTTACTGCTTAGCAAACGCCGCCAACACTGCATCACCTATGGCATCGGTGCCGATGGTCTGCATGCCTTCTGAGGCAATATCCGCCGTGCGCAGGCCATCATCCAATACGCTGCCGACGGCGGCTTCAATACGCTCCGCCAGTGCATTTTCATTTAGTGAGTAACGCAGCATCATGGCCACCGAGAGCATCATCGCTAAGGGATTAGCTACATTCTGACCAGCGATATCCGGCGCGCTGCCGTGGCAAGGCTCATACATGCCCTGCCCACTTTCGTTGAGCGATGCTGAAGGCAGCATGCCGATAGAACCGGTGAGCATAGCGGCGGCATCAGAGAGAATATCGCCAAACATATTGCCGGTGACCACCACGTCAAACTGCTTCGGGGCACGTACTAGCTGCATAGCGGCGTTATCCACATACATGTGGGTAAGCTCTACGTCCGGATACTCCGGCGCCAAACGCTCCATGACTTCCCGCCATAGAATGGTGACTTCCAGCACATTGGCTTTATCAACTGAGCAAAGCTTCTTGCCACGCTTCTGAGCCATTTCAAACGCGACACGGCCAATGCGCTCGATTTCGCTTTCAGAATAAATATAGGTGTTAAAACCTACGCGCTCGCCATTACGGACTTCAATGCCGCGGGGTTGGCCGAAGTAGATCCCGCCTGTCAGCTCGCGAACGATCATAATATCCAGCCCGGCGACCAACTCAGGCTTGAGGCTTGAAGCGCTGGCGAGCTGCGGATAAAGCATAGCTGGGCGCAAATTACCGAATAAACCCAGGTTTTTACGCAGGCCCAACAGCCCTTTTTCAGGACGCTTGGAAAGATCTTCGATTTTATCCCACTTGGGGCCACCTACCGCGCCCAGCAAAATAGCGCTGGCCGCTTTGGCTTTTTCCAGAGTTTCCGCGGGCAGCGGCTCCCCATGAACATCGTAGGCAGAACCACCCACCAAGCCCTCTTCTACTTCAATATCCAAGCCCGCTTCTTGGCAAGCTTTTAACAAGCGTGCCGCCTGGGCCGCAATCTCGGGGCCAATACCGTCGCCCGGCAGAAGCAATACTTTATGGGTCATGCTGAATCCTTAGCGTTTAATTATAGAAGGCTGGCTTACGCAGACTGACGAAACAACCACGGACGCGCCGCTTTATGCTTCTGCTCAAAAGCACGGATGGCGTCTTCGTCTTTCAGCGTCAGGCCAATATCGTCCAGCCCTTCCAACAAGCAGTGTTTGCGGAACTCATCCACGTCAAACTCTAAAATCTCGCCGCTGGGAGTAATCACCCGCTGATTCTCTAGATCCACATCCAACTGGTAGCCTTCGCTGGCGTCCACCTCGGTGAACAGGCGATCCACCACGTCTTCTGGGAAGGTGATTAGCAGAATGCCGTTTTTGAATGAGTTGTTGTAGAAGATATCGGCAAAGCTGGGGGCAATCACCACTTTGAAACCGAAATCTTCCAGCGCCCACGGCGCGTGTTCACGAGAGCTACCGCAACCAAAATTGCGCCGCGCCAGCAATACTTCAGCGCCTTTAAAGCGCGGCTGATTCAAGACGAAATCTGGGTTCAGCGGACGCTGCGAGCAGTCCTGGCCCGGCTGACCTTCATCCAGGTAGCGCAGTTCATCAAACAAGTTAACGCCAAAGCCGGTACGCTTGATCGACTTCAAAAACTGCTTGGGGATAATCAAATCGGTGTCGACGTTAGCGCGATCAAGGGGCGCTACCACGCCTTCAAAACGTTCAAACTTTTTCATGGCTTAGGCCTCCTGAGCGTGAGTGGCATCGTTAGCGGGTAAGCTGCGAACGTCAACAAAGTGACCGGCGATCGCCGCTGCCGCTGCCATGGCGGGGCTGACCAAGTGCGTGCGGCCGCCATAGCCCTGGCGCCCTTCAAAGTTGCGGTTGGAAGTAGAGGCGCAGTGTTCACCCGCGCCCAACTTATCCGCGTTCATGGCCAAACACATCGAGCAGCCCGGCTCACGCCACTCAAAACCTGCTTCAATGAAAATTTTATCCAAACCTTCCGCTTCCGCCTGACGTTTCACCAAGCCAGAACCCGGCACCACCATGGCCAGCTTGATCGAATCAGCCACTTTATTGCCCTTGGCGACTTTGGCGGCTTCACGCAAATCTTCGATACGCGAGTTAGTGCAAGAGCCGATAAAGATTTTATCCAGCTTGATATCGGTGATTTTCTGGTTGGCCTGAAGACCCATATATTCCAGCGCGCGGGTATGACTGCGCTGCACGGTTTCATCCAGCGCTGCGAGCGGATCAGGCACTTGGCCTGAGATACCGGTGACCATTTCTGGGCTGGTGCCCCAACTAACCTGCGGCTCGATCTCTTCAGCCTGCAAAGTAACCACTTTATCGAACTGCGCATCGTCGTCAGACACCAGATTGCGCCAGTCTGCCACGGCGGCTTCCCACTGCTCAGCAGTCGGCGCGAAGGGGCGCTTGCCAAGGTAATCAATGGTGGTGTCGTCCACGGCAATCAAACCTACCCGAGCACCTGCTTCGATAGCCATGTTGCACACTGTCATGCGGCCTTCCATGGAGAGCGAGGCAATTGCGCTGCCGGCAAACTCAATGGCGTAGCCGGTGCCGCCAGCGGTGCCAATCTTGCCGATAATCGCCAGCACCACATCTTTGGCCGTCACACCGAGGCCTAGCTCGCCTTCCACACGTACCTGCATATTCTTCATTTTTTGCGCCAACAGGCATTGGGTCGCCATGACGTGCTCGACTTCCGAGGTGCCGATACCGTGGGCCAAAGCGCCAAAGGCACCGTGAGTCGCGGTGTGGGAGTCGCCGCACACTACGGTCATGCCCGGCAGTGTTGCACCCTGCTCGGGGCCCACCACGTGCACAATGCCCTGGCGCGGGTCGTTGATTTTGAACTCTTCAATGCCGTACTCAAGGCAGTTGTCGTCCAGGGTCTGTACCTGAATCAGCGATACCGGATCTTTGATGCCGCTGTTGCCTTCAGCGCGCTCTTTAACCGTAGTGGGCACATTGTGGTCTGGTGTTGCCAAGTTGGCATCCAGGCGCCACGGCTTACGGTTTGCCAGGCGAAGCCCTTCAAACGCCTGGGGCGAAGTCACTTCATGAAGCAATTGGCGATCAATGTAGATTAACGCGGTGCCGTCATCGCGCTGTTTCACCAAGTGCTGATTCCAAAGTTTGTCGTAAAGCGTTTGGCCTGACATGTGGCTCTCCCGGGCAGTGCCCTGCTAGTTCGGTATGGCAGCCTCTGTGTGCTGCTTATATGGCGATAGCAAGAGTGTCACGCGACTCGCGCATAAAAGCAATTCATGTTATTCATAGTTTAGATTCCATATTGGAATACCTGATCAGAGAGCCTCAGTGGATACTCAAAGCCTCCAAGCATTTATGGCCGTGGCCGATACCCAAAGCTTCTCACGTGCCGCGGAGCAGCTTCACCTTACCCAGCCGGCCATCAGCAAACGCATTGCTACTCTGGAATCCCAGGTGGGCACTCGGCTGTTTGATCGCATTGGTCGGCGCATCGCGCTAACCGAAGCCGGTAATGTTCTGCTACCCCAAGCGCGGCGCATTCTGTTGACCGTGGAAGATAGCCGCCGCGCCCTGGCGAATCTTTCGGGCCAAGTTGGCGGTAAATTAACCCTGGCTACAAGCCACCACATTGGCCTGCACCGCTTACCACCGCTCTTAAAGCAGTACACCCAACGCCATCCGGAAGTAGAACTCGATCTTCACTTTTTGGATTCAGAGCAGGCTTACCAAGGCGTCTTGGATGGCACACTGGAAATGGCGGTGGTAACACTGGCGCCCCACCCTCATGAGCAGCTACAGGTTATTGAACTGTGGCGTGATCGGCTCTGTTTTACCTGTGCTATTGACCATCCACTCGCCTCTCATGCCAAACCCCAAGCTCACACTCACCAAGAAGCGTTATCGCTTTCCGCGTTGTGTAATTTTAATTGTGTGATGCCAGGGGCCAAAACGTTTACCGGTTCGTTGATTGCACAGCGCTTCACTGAAGCAGGGTTAAAACTGCCGGTCAGCATGGCAACCAACTATTTAGAAACGCTCAAGATGATGTGCAGCGTAGGCTTAGGCTGGAGCCTGCTACCGGAAAAGATGGTCGATAGTGAGCTAGTAGAGCTTAACGTCGATACTCCCCCTATCCATCGCCCGCTAGGGTATTTGGTGCATACCAACCGGACGCTTTCCAACGCAGCGCGTCGCATGATTGAGCAGCTAGAGGCAGCACGGGAGAACAAAGAAGCTCAATAAAGCGCCTTATTCATCAAAGGTTACTGCCTCAACCAAAGTTATTGCTGGTCGTACTGCGCAAATGCTTCTTTACCGGTTAGCTGCTTGGTTTTTTCCGCCAAAGAGTAGTAAGTAGGTTTTTGCTCTATAAATATCTGCTCGGTTATTTTCCACGCATCAGTGCTATCCAGAAGGCCAACGGGAAGCGCATAGTGCCCATTCTGCTTTAACCGATAAAACAGGTGCGTACCGCACTGCCGACAAAAACCACGCTCAGCCCAATCTGATGAATTGAACGTCGCTATGTGCTCTGCGCCTTTAAAATCCACATCCCCTGCAAAGTCAACGGCAAACATCGGGCCACCTCCCCACTTTCGACACATCGAGCAGTGACAAACGCCGACATGGTTGCTTTTGGTGGTAACAGTGACGCTAACAGCGCCGCAGAGACAAGCTCCCTGATGAGAAACAGCCATTATCACAGCTCCTTCTAAATTTGTAACATTGTGTAAATAAAAAAGAATTTTCTGATGCATCAGCTGTCGGAAAACTCATCACCACAAAATAGCTTAAAAGTGACTAGCACTATTTTAAGAACCAAAAAAAATCTCTTAGAGAAAGGTATCCATCTCTTTAATCCCCCTATAAGTGCCGCTCTCATAGGGGTCTGATGAATTTTATCAGCTGTTTGGCTGATGATATCCCTCTTCAAGTTCACGTTTTATTCCAATATTTACTTAAAGATACTCCTATACACTAGAAATATACATTTGATTACAAATCTGTGGTCATTAGCTTTCTGGGTAGGAGTATCACCATGCAAAATCGTCCTAGCTCCCTACTGCCGATTTGCCTGCTCGCCTGCTTAACATCGGGCGTAGCGTATGGGCAAACGACGACCGATGCGCAACGCGAAGCATTAGTTATCCAAGCACGCCAGGGAGCTCTGGAAACATCAATCGACGGTTTAAAAACGCTTTATTACCAAACACGCGATATTCGTGTTCGTGAGGATTTGGTAGCACTGCTGGTGCGAGCCGGGCGCCATCAGGAAGCACTCGCCGTTTGCGATTGGTGTCTAACAGAAAATTACAGCGATTCAGAACTCGCCAACCTAGCAGGGGCGGCACGCAGTGCAGGTGATTACGATCAGGCGCTGGAACTGTTTCGAGCGCTCACCTACCGTGATCCTTCCAACGCTCAGGGATGGCTAGGACAGGCGTTAGTCCATACGGATATGGAAAATTATACCTTGGCGGATATCTCTCTACAGCAATACAACCAAGTAGCGGGTACAACGACGGCAGGCCTTGAGGCAAGGGGCTACTTAGCAGCACGAACCGCCAATGCCACGCAAGAACTGGATGCCCGCCAATCCTTAATCGCGGAAGACCCCAGTAATACGAGTGAGTTAAATGCCCTTTATCGGCTGGCGGTAGGCTTGGGTGCTAGCTCTGCAGCACGCCGTATTATGGAAACGAACCCTGAGGTTTTCAGCGATAGTGACCGCCTATGGCTTACTTATTATGAAGGGGTAACCGATATACGCCTGGGTATTCACACTGATCAACCCTCAAGAACCCGCAGCGGCTTAGAACAGATGAATATTGTTCTGAGCACGCCGAACGCCCCCCAGGAGCTCATTACCATTGCCGAATACGACAAGGTAGTGGCTCTAGCTGAATTACGGCGCTTCTCTGAAGCTGAAGCGCTGGCGGTGAGACTAGAGAATCAACACGGCCAGCTACCCAGCTACGTTGCTCGCGCCAGAGCCCATGCGCTTAATGGTATGGGCCGCCCAGAAGAGGCCATCACGCTTTATGAAAACCTGATTCGGCAATCCCCCAAGCAGGCCACAAACCCTGACGACCCGCTTAATGAAGGGTTGTTCTACAGCTATACCGACGCCCAGCGCTTTCGTGATGCGGATAAGTTGCTAGAACAGTGGCGTGCCAGTGAGCCCGAGCAGCGCTTGGACTTCACTCAAACCGTTCGTATCGAAAACCCCAACTACCAGAAAGTATTACTGTTAGAGGTGCTGCTTGATGCCTGGCGCGGCCGTGAAGCTGAGGCCAGCGAACGCCTTGCCGCTTATCAAGCTCAAGCGCCAGCTGACCCTTACTTATGGATCATCAAAGGTGATATCGAACGCGACAGAGGCTTGCCAAGAAAGGCCGAGGAGTCTTATCAGCAAGCGATGCCCTTATTACCCCCTGATCGGCAAGAAGCCGCCGAGCATGGCGTATTGCTTTCGCGGTTACAGCGTGGCCAATGGAAAGGCACGACCAGCGAGATCGCTACCGAAATTGCAACCGCACGTCCAAGTGCATCACGGGACGATATGGCCCGCGAGTGGCGAGAACAGCGTGCACCGCAACTAAGCTCCACCGTTGAGCGTAGCAAAGGCCAAGGTAGTGGCACGCAGGCATCTCGTGAGTGGCGCTATGAAGTACTTTTGGAAGGGCCCCGTAATGACAACGGTTCCCGCCCTTTTGCTCAGCGCATTGGCCAGTATGGGGAGTTTGAAGATGAGGATCTTTATGCTTCTTACAACGTGGCGGGTTACGAATGGAACCTTCACCCCGCCACGGTAACGCTGGCGGCAGGCCATGGGTCTCAGCTTAACGAGGACTTCCTGGCGCTCGCCGAACTGCAGTACGCCCCAACGGATCACATCACCACGACGCTGGGTGTCGAAATCAACACCACCGATACACCGCTGCGGGCGCTGCGGGACGGCATCAACGCCGACCGCTACCGAGCTGAAGTGGCCTATCGAAAAGACGAGCGCGGCGCTGGTGCGTTCGGCGTCATGGCCACCGACTTTGAAGATAGCAACCTTCGGCAGTCTGTATACGGTTACTGGAATCAAACGCTCTACCACCTGGATCGCTGGCAGGTTAATGGCGAGGTTCAAGCTTCTGCATCACGCAACGATGACGTTGAAGCCAGCTATTACAATCCAGAGCGCGATGCCAGTTTAGCAGGCGTCCTGTCAGTTAATTATGAGATGCCGATCGATTACCGGCAGTCCTTTATCCAAACCGTTTCCCTAGGTTCAGGCCGCTACTGGCAAGAAGATTTCGACAGCGAAAACACTTGGTCAATTGGTTACCAACATAGCTGGGAGTTAGCCCCCAACGTGAACTTTGAATACGGCATCGCCCGCGAAAGAGCCGTCTATGACGGCGTTCCTGAATACGACAACGTTATTTCAGCCGGTTTTGTATGGAGATTCCTATGACACTCTGGCGCGTCATTATAATGAGCGCGGTTCTGCTGGTGATCGTCAATATTCAGCAGGCTCAGGCCGCACGCTCAGTGGATGATTATGTGGTGATCAGCTACCACGATGTCGTGGATTCCACGGTCACTCCCGATCTAGATATCTATTCACAGACGATTACACGTGGCCGACTCATCGAACACTTCAACCTGATTGCCTTAGGCGGCTATCAGCCAGTGAGCCTACAGCAGATCATCGATGCCAAAGCGGGCGGGCAACCCCTGCCTGAAAAAGCGGTACTGCTGACGTTTGATGACGGTTATCGCAGTTTCTACGATATTGTTTTCCCGCTGCTCAAGCTATACGACTTCCCTGCGGTGCAGGCAGTGGTCGGCAGTTGGCTGGATGTGCCAGCAGGCGGACGAGTGCCTTACGGCAAAATCACCCTCCCCCGCGAACGCTTTCTATCCTGGGAACAAGTTAAAACCTTGGATGAATCACCGCTGGTAGAAATTGCCTCCCACACTTACAACCTTCACTACGGCGCTGTCGGTAACCCGATGGGCAATGAGCAAGCAGCGGCGGTGACTAGCATTTGGAACGCGGGCAATGGTTATGAAAGCGAAGCGGACTACATCGAACGCATACGCAATGATATGGCACGGACGCAGCAGCAATTCCAAGAAAAAATAGGCAAGAGCCCGCGCGTGATGGTATGGCCCTACGGCGCTTACAGTGAAGCGACGCTCAATATCGCCGCCGAATATGGCATGAAATACACCTTCAGCCTACTCGGTGAGCCTAACCAGCTTAACGATTCCATGCGCAGTATGAACCGCTACCTGATTGACCAGGAAACCACCCTGGAAACAATTGAGGAGATTCTCTCTAACCGTGTTTGGGATAATGAAGACCTGCGTATCGTGCACGTTGACTTGGATTACGTGTATGACCCGGACCCCATTCAGCAAGAACAAAACCTGGACCGGTTGATTGAGCGCATTTCACGCTACGGCGTTAGCACCGTTTACCTTCAGGCCTATGCTGACCCGGATGGCGACGGTGTGGCCGATGAACTCTACTTTCCCAACCGCCATTTACCGGTCAGAGCCGACCTTTTCAACCGGGTTGCTTGGCAGTTAAAGAAACGTGCCAATGTGAAGGTGTACGCATGGATGCCGGTACTATCGTTTGATCTGGGGGATGGTTATCAATATGTCACCGATGTAAGAACCGGCAATGAATCTCCAGACCACTACCGCCGACTCTCGCCCTATGTGATCGAGAACCGCAACACCATTCGTGAGATCTACTTAGACCTTGGCCGCCTAACCAAGTTTGACGGTCTGCTATTCCACGATGACGCCTTCTTGACCGACTTTGAAGATGCTAGCCCCGCGGCATTGGACGCCTATGAGCGGGCGTCGTTACCCCGCGATATTAACGCCATTCGTAACGACGAAAACTTGATGGCCACCTGGGCCCGCTTTAAGGGAGAACACCTGACCGATTTCACACTAGAGCTGGAGAAAGCAGCTAACTACTATCGCCAGTCCGACAACAAGGTATTCACGACCGCTCGCAACCTGTATGCCGTCACGGTGATGGAGCCGCGCAGCAAGCGTTGGTTTGCCCAAGACATGCAGAATTTCGCCTCGGCTTACGACTTCGTTGCCGTGATGGCCATGCCCTATATGGAAAAAGCCGAGAACCCCAACCAGTGGCTAAGAAGCCTAGCCCGGCGTTCGCTGGAACAGGTTAGCGCTGACCAACTGGTGTTCGAGCTACAAGCTCAGGATTGGCACACCCAAACCCCCATTCCCAGTGCAGAGATAGCCCAGTGGGTACGCATACTGCGCGAAGAAGGCATTAAAAACATTGGCTACTATCCGGATGATTTTCATCAAAACCATCCTGATATCAATGTGATAAGACCGGTATTTTCCATCGGACGTCGATTCAGGGCCATCCCATGAACATACTCGACCACCTAGCCATCTTTACCCTCGGCTACCCCAGCCTGATGGCAACCATATGGATATGCGGGGGCATCTACTTTTACGTTCACTGGGAGCGCAAGCAGCCCTGGCCCACCACCTTCACGTGGGATGAAAATGCCCCGAAGGTAACTGTGCTGTTGCCCTGCTATAACGAAGGGGCCAATGTGGATGAGACGATTTATCACCTCTTTAAACAGAATTACCCGTTCATGGAAGTTATCGCCATTAACGATGGCAGCAAAGATGACACTGCCAGTCGGCTTGACGCCTTAGTACTTCAATACCCCGCCCTAAAGGTGCTGCATCAAGCTAACCAAGGCAAGGCCAGCGCCATGAACAACGGTTTGAGCCAAGCCACCGGCGATATCATTGTAGGCATCGATGGCGATGCGATACTCGACTACGACGCGATTGGCTATATGGTCAGTCACTTTCTCAGCAGCCCAAAGGTCAGTGGGGTTACCGGCAACCCACGGGTCAGAACCCGCTCGACCGCCATTGGCAAGATCCAGACCGGTGAGTTCTCCGCCATCATCGGCCTGATCAAACGCGCCCAGCGCATCTATGGAATGGTGTTCACCATCTCAGGGGTCATCTGCGCGTTCCGGCGCAAAGCGCTGGAAGAGGTCGGTGGCTGGAATACCGACATGATCACCGAAGACATCGATGTCAGCTGGCGCTTACAGCTGGCAGGCGGCCAAGTTCGCTATGAACCCAGGGCCATGTGCTGGGTACTGATGCCGGAAACGCTACGCGGGCTTTTTAAGCAGCGGCTGCGTTGGGCGCAAGGTGGCGGCGAAGTGTTCCTGCGCTATTTCACGCAAACCATTCGTTGGAAAAACCGCCGCTTCTGGCTGCTGATGCTGGAGTACATTGTCAGTGTGGTGTGGTGTTACTCAGTGATTACTTTGCTTTTTGCTTGGCTGGTTTCTCAGTTCTTTGTGCCCATGTCGTGGCCTATCACCGCTACGCTGCTCTCCTATTTTGGCAGCATCCTCATCGCTATTAGCTTCATCCAGTTCACCGTCAGCTTCTATATCGACAGTCGCTACGACAAAGAGATATTCCGCTGCGTTTACTGGAGTATCTGGTACCC
The DNA here is from genome assembly GCF_976980765.1 of Halomonas sp. NYA30. NCBI lineage: Bacteria > Pseudomonadati > Pseudomonadota > Gammaproteobacteria > Oceanospirillales > Halomonadaceae > Halomonas > Halomonas sp. NYA30. Next base: position 2,682,851 of record NZ_OZ334477.1, read on the forward strand.
GTTCGCCTATTGGATTCTCAATATGGCGACCGTTGTAATTGCCTTCCCGAAAGCTATGCTGCGCCAAAAGGGAAGGCTCGCCACATGGACTAGTCCTGACCGAGGGGAGCAATTCAATGAACAATAAACTGGTGCCCGTCATCATCGACAACCCTTGCCAAAAAAGCTGGGGCTATCGAACACGCGATATCTTAATCACACTCGCCACCCTCGTGCTGTGGATGTTGGTCATGACCAGGATGTATATGTTCTTCATCGTGGAAGAAGCGATTGTGGAACAGCTCTATTCCTCGGTCATGATCAAGGTGGTATTAATCGGCTTTGTCGTCACCTTCCTAACCTTTCACTTTTGGGCGGTTTACAACCGATACCTCTACACCAGCTACCTAAAACGCCAACTGCGCCACTTCCAGCAGCCAACGCTGACAATAGAGAACGACATGTATAACGAGATGGATAACGAAATCGAAAGCTACCAAATGCGCGAACAAGAAAAAGTCGGCATAACCAACCAAGCAACCAACTAAGACCGCCAGCATCCATTCAGGCCGCCTATGGCCTGAATGGAACGTACTTCCTTCTTCGCGTGGGCAGGCGACTCAATCTTCCCGCTCATGCTCTCCGCCTTTGTTAGTATAAAAGATGGGGGCTTAAAGCCTACTGACCCTAGCGCAGAATTATGTACTCATCATATGCGCGTACCGAGTAAGCCCAACACAACCATTAAGGTTACAATCACAGACTAAGCCAAACCCACTTTACTAATGAACGCCAAGCCCAGGTCTATGACTGTGAACACCCCCAATGGAAGTGAAAAAAGCCGCGCTAAGCCTGTTCGCAAAGGCCTGCACCCGAAGAATCTACACAACCAAGGCTATGACTTTCCTGCTCTCGTAAAAAGCCACCCAGCGCTAGTCCCCCATGTGAAACCGAACGCTTATGGCCAACTTTCCATCGACTTCGCAGATCCATTGGCCGTCAAAACGCTCAACGCCGCGTTATTAAACCGATACTACAATATTGTCGATTGGGACATACCAGAAGGCGCGCTTTGCCCTCCCGTCCCAGGCAGAGCCGACTATATCCATCACATGGCGGACTTAATTGGGCTTGGACCTGAAAAGCCCAGCATCAAGCTGCTCGATATAGGAACGGGGGCCAATGGCATCTACCCGCTACTGGCCTGCCAAATTTACGGCTGGCAGTGTGTGGGTAGTGACATTAACGCTCAGTCGCTTGAGAACGTCGCCACAATTATCGCCAACAACCCCACGCTTAAAGATCGCTTCACGCTGCGCACGCAGCCCGATAAAAACCATATTTTTGAAGGGATCATTCAAGCTGGGGAGTTCTTTGACGTCAGCGTATGCAACCCACCCTTCCATGCCTCGCTCGATGAAGCACTGAAAGGTAGCCAGCTTAAACGCAATAACCTTGCGCGTAGTCGCGGTGAACAAAAAGCAAACACCCAATCGCCCGTTCTGAATTTTGGCGGACTGGGAGCAGAGCTTTGGTGTAAAGGCGGCGAACAGCTGTTTCTTAAAAAGCTCATAAGAGAAAGCCAGGTGTATTCAACTCAATGTCGCTGGTTTAGCAGTTTGGTTTCAAAAGCCGAGAATGTTAAGCCTGCCAAGAAGCTGATTAGTAAGCTCGGTGCCGTTGATAGTCGGGAAATAGAGATGAAACAAGGAAATAAGGTGACGAGGATATTGGCCTGGACATTTATGTGAGCCGTTCTTTAGGAGCCGCATGATGATGCGAAACCTGCCGTGACATTACTCGAACACATATTATCCGCCATGCTTATCCTGACCCGTTTAGCCAGGACGATAAGCATGGCCTTCCGCTTTGTGCCGCCTCTATCCGATGCCGATGCTCATAAGATCATTCCTGTCAAAGGGAGCTAAGAGAACTTGCCATCTCGTCCAATTTATTGGAAAGCGCTCGGTAGGACAGTTTGGGTTGATACTGGGCATCGTAAATCAGCCCGTTACCATGGTTGTAATAGTCGTACCACTCATTAAGTGACGACCAACGATCGGTGAAGCCCCACATGGTGAACGAGTGTGCACCCTCTTCGATGCACGCTTCCAAGTACTGGGCATACCAATCGGCTACGGCCTTTGGGGTATCGGCATAGTTCTGATACTGGTTAATGTCCAGCTCCGACACCCGTACCTCGATACCCAGCGACTTGAAGCGGGCAATGGCCGACTTCAAGTGTGCCTTGGTCACAGAAGAAGTATTGCGTTGCCAGGACGCCTGGTAATCAGCGTTCACGTCTTCGTGCATCTGCAAGCCAATACCATGAATGGGCACGCCGGCGGTTTGCAACTCGACCACCAGGTTGAACAGGAAGTCCTGTTTGTCACCCGCCTCTTCACACCCCCACTCATTAATGAACAGCAGTACATCCGGATCCACTTCATGGGCTTTACGTAATGCCCGTTCAATGTAGCCACGTCCTAATGCCTGGTACCAGACGGAATCACGGAGCTGGTCTGTCCAGTCCAGGAACGGCTCGTTGATCAAATCGAACGACACCATGCGGCCCTTATAGCGGCCAAACAACCTCGCTATATGCTCGTCGAGGATCTCCCCAACTTCGGTAGCGGTGATAGTTCTATCGAGCCAGCCATCCCAGAGCCACTGCGGGGTCGCTTCGTTCCACGCCACCGTGTGGCCATGCACCTCCATGCCATTACGTTCGGCGTAGTCGATCAGCTTGTCCGACTCGTAGAAGTCGTAGACCCCACGGGCAGGCTGGATGAACTGGAACTTCATGCAGTTCTCAGGGGTGATCTGGTTAAACTCATTGCCCAGAATCGTGCGGTACTGCTCATCGAACACCATCGGGTACGTGGCCACCGCGGTACCGATGCGGAACTTACCGGCCTTGTCACGCAAGGTGCCCGCAGTCTTAGGCACACTACGCACAGGCGTCTCTTCCACGGTACCGGTCGTGGTGATCTGAGTGACAAGGAACGTTGCACCCACATTGGCTTCATCCAGGCTTAGATAAACCACCCCATCGGCAAACAGACACATATCCGACTGACGGGTTACTTCCACACCGTTGGTCAGGAACACAAGCTCGGTGCCCTCACGCTTGAAGGTGTAAATCACATTGGTGCCGACACTGGCAGCAGCATTTCCCGACTCGGTATTGTCAGGGTGATACATTGTCCAGTAACACCAGTCTCCATTGACGATCTGGGCCTTGAAGGTGCTCTGCGCGTAGTACCACTCATCCTGCACCATCGGGATAACCCCATGGAACAGGAAGTAGGTGGAGTTGGCGGCAGTCAGCGTAGCGGTGATATTGATCTCAAAGTCACCGGAGACCTGAAAGCGCATTGCCAGGTTGAGCGACGGATTATGTACCGGTGAGTCTGTGCTTTCAGGCAACGGCGACAGCTTACGGTCGAGGCCTTCAAACAGCACACCATTTGATTGCACAGTGGCACCAGAAAAACCTTCCCACAAATGTAATGGAACATTGGTCACGGGAATCCCTCAAAGAAATGTACCAGTGGGTTTTCACACGCATTAATTGTTGGGTTTGGAGGAACAATTGCTCTTTAAGCGCAGGATGCTGACCACTGCTTGACCTGCCAACACTTAGGCGCCAGTGGTGGTTTTCTATAACGCGAAGCGCACCGATAGGTTTGACGTCACGAAGCGGAGAAAAAAGTATTCGAGTGACGCACCGGATTAGCTGTTCCCAAGCATGTACGCACGAAGCTGCCGCTCCTCTCGCATAACATAGAGGACAAGAACCCGCATCTCATCCTCACGATAAAAAATGCGACATGGTGGAACAACGACTTCTCTATACACCGAATTAGGGAGTTCTGCAGGCATCCGCCCGGATTGGGGGAAATCTTCCAAGCGCTCGATTTTATCGAAAATCTCTTCTAACAGGCGGCTCGCAGCTCCAGGATTATCTAGAGCAATGTACTCTGCGATTGCGTTTAACTCTTGAAGGGCTGGCTCAGTCCAGATTACTTCAGCCATTTACTCATTTTCTCCCTGGCCTCACTTTGACTGTACGTTCTTCCCTCAAGTACAGCACGCTCTCCCCGTGAGAGCCCCTCAAGTAGCTCAAGCCGACGCTGCATGAATTCGTAATCTTGCACATCAACAAGATAAGCCGATGGCTGGCCATGTTCAGTGATCAGCACCGGCTCTTTAGACAGATGCAGGTCTGCTAAGATTTTTGTGGCTTGGCGTTTAAGGTTTGTAACAAGCTCAACTTTCATGGGCTCATCCCTGATTCAAATTGATAGTGACACTATAGTATCACTATGCAGGTGGAACAATTACAGCTAACGCCCGCAATAAACGGCGCGAGGAACGAGCGTCCGGCGACCGAAGGGAGCGAATTTAATTGCTTTGTGTACGCCCAGCATGGGCATGAACTAATGAGGTGGAAGTCCTCTGTAGGAAGATCACCGCCTCACCCTGATATTCAGGATAGTAGGCGACAACTACTAGCGAATGGCAAGGGCAAGACCGCGAGGTCTTGTCTGGAGGAAGCCGGACGCAAAACTGCGAGCTGATGAACAAGAACATCATACGAGGCGTAGGCTGGAGGCGAGTTGGCACAAGACAACGAAGCCAGGTGATCTAACGGCCACCGTAAATGATGCAGCAGTGCAGTGAAAGTTCATGCGCTTATCTGGGGAGATCTGCTTAACCAGCGATCGGTCAGCTAACCAGTCAGGCTCTGGTCTATAAGTGCCTGGGCTTTTCAGCCTCATCAACTGAAAAGAGCAAACCGATGAAAACCGATAGCGCGAACTGGGGCAACCCTGTGCGTGATTAAGCAGAGGTCAGCAGAAGGCATAGTAGCCAAATGCCTGCCGTAATGGGCAGGACAGGGTGAAGGCCTGAACATTCAGTAAAAGGAGGAGCCTTGTCACACTTGAATACGCGAATGCCGAACGGCAATGACACGACTCAGCGTGCTGACTCGAAGCCAGCCTTTAGCAGCGATCTGTTCGAGCAATTTCTTTCGCCTGCCAATTTACAGCAGGCATGGAAACAGGTTCGAGCCAACAAAGGGGCCGCCGGGGTGGATGGGATGACGATTGAGGCCTTCCCAGCCTGGGTGAAATCCGGTGAGTGGGACGAGGTAAAAGACCTGCTTCTTAGTGGTCGCTACTACCCACAACCGGTTAGGCGTGTGGAGATCGACAAACCCGATGGCGGCAAGCGATTGCTGGGTATTCCAACGGTGATTGATCGAGTTATACAACAAGCCATTGCTCAGGTGCTCACCCCGATCTTCGACCCGACCTTCTCACCCAATAGCTTTGGGTTCAGGCCGGGTAGAAATGGACACCAAGCGGTCGAGCAGGTGCAACAGATCATCAAGCAGAAACGGCGTATTGCTGTAGATGTCGATCTGTCCAAGTTCTTTGACCGAGTGAATCACGACCTGCTGATGTCGCTACTGAGCCGACGGGTTCATGATAAGCGATTGAAGCAGCTGATCGCTCGGTATCTACGAGCTGGGTTTATCGATAACCAGCTCTTCCAGGAGACGCGAGAAGGTGTTCCGCAAGGGGGGCCTCTGTCCCCTCTGCTGGCCAACATCATGCTCGACCCTCTGGATAAAGAACTGGAAAAGCGTGGCCACCTCTTTGCACGCTATGCCGACGACTTCATCATTCTGGTCAAAAGCCAGCGTGCCGGAGAAAGGGTGCTGAAAAGCATCACCCGCTTTATAGAAGACCGCTTGTCACTGGTGATCAGCACCGACAAAAGTCAGGTAGTGAGTGTCAATGAAAGCAAGTTCTTGGGCTTTACCTTCAAGAACGGGCGAATCAAATGGCACCCGAAAGCCCTGCTGAAATTCAAGCAGAGAATTCGGCAGCTCACTAACCGAAACTGGGGCGTCAGCATGAGATACCAGCTCTTTAAGACCAGCCAGTACATTGCGGGCTGGATCAATTACTTTGGCATCGCCAACTGTTATCAAGAGTGTTACGAGCTTGATCACTGGATACGCCGACGAATCCGTATGGCCTATTGGCGGCAATGGCGGAAACCCCGCACCAAGGTAAGAAACTTAATCAGGCTGGGTGTTCGAGTGCAGGCTGCCGTTGCCTGTGGCATCACCAGCAAAGGCCCGTGGCGCAGCTCCAAAACGCCGGGTATTAACCAAGCATTATCGGATGAATACCTGAAGAAAGCCGGTTTGGTATCACTGCGCGATGGATGGATCAAGCTTCACTACTGAGTGAAACGCCCTGTGCGGTTCCGCATGCAGGGTGTTGTGGGGGCTGGGGGCTAGACACCCCCGGCTACCCGATTATATTTTATTTTCGTCTCTAGTTCCATCATCTTTTCTTATTTTTAAAGATGGCAGTTGCTCACTTTCTAAGACCACTGATATGTCTCTTATATTACCAATAGGGAATCTCAATGCACTCGGGTTTTCATCGATTCCCCCAAATAAAACAAAACGAAATTCACTTTGATACTCGTACTCCGAAAACTTCCGGAATGGCCCCATTTTCCCATGATGTTCGCGTTTATTGACGTACTCGACCGGCCCTATTATAAGCCTCTTCGGGGAGGCTTTTGCTGCTTCTTCAAATCGTCTAACAAACTCTTTAGAATCTTTAATTATTACAGCAGTATCACCGAATCCAATATTTCTTTTATCAAAGTAAAAATTAGAGTCATCCGTAAACATATACATACAAAGAAAATTTTTGTTTTCTTTATACCCGTTTCGATATATCAGAGGGCTTATCGCACATCCAATCGGAACAAAATTACCCTCGCTATCTTGAACAGCAATCTCTTTAAACTGCAACGCTTCGTCTGCTCCTTCATCCGTATCTGATCGGAGAAAACCATCACCTTCAATGCTGGTGAAATAAGCATCAGTATTCATGTAAAGATTCCCATCAAGAAAGTCGTTCAAGTATTCCTGAGGAAGAATCTTAACTAGTATGATCTCGTATGACATCGACCACCCGAAATATAACGCTGAAGCGCACCGGTGGCTTTGTCGCAGCGCAGCGGAGACAAAGGCATCCGAGTGACGCGCCTGGTTAAATTACTACCGCTCACCTTCAAGGCCATGCCATACCCGGAGAATGATGATGGCACTGGGATGGAGCGAATATCGAACGACATATTTCCCGAAAACCATATCTCGAACAGAGTCAGGCACCGGTGCCATTTCAACTGGTGTGCCCATCTTGGGAAAATCAGGAAGCAATTCGATTTTGCCAACCAGTTCGGTGGCGATCCGGGCTGCCGCCGATGGATTGTGGACTGCAATGAACTCCCTGAGGCGCTGTAAATCTTCAATGGCTTCGTCCGTGTAAACCAGTTTCACTTACCTGACCTCGGTGCATCCTGCTCGTTGTCGGTTCCCCAACTATTAAGCCAGCTGTGAACCTCGCGGGCATCAACAACCTTGCCTTGTGCAGCGGACTCCATTGCTTCTAAGGTCTGTTTCCAGCGCTCTTGCTCCAGCTGCTGCTTTTCTATGTACTCCGATAATGCTTGGTTAATTACCCAACCTTTGCTCCGGTGCAACCTGCCAGCAATTGCTTCCAGGTGCTGTTCAACTTCTGCTTGAAGGCGAACCGTGGTGACGCTCATGACTATACCCTCGAGTTTGGCTACTACGATGTATTACAACATAGTCTACGAGGGTGCGGCAAAAAATTTAACGCTGAGGTAACCGGCGCCGGAGCGCAGCGGAGGGAACCAAAAGCGGTACGCTTTTGGCGTCCGGTTGACCGCCTGGTTAATGGCCGTTCACCACCGTGGTTGAGTCTGGAATCAAAGGCCGCATGCCCTCTCCCGGACAACTTGCACCAACTCAACGGATGCGACAGGGACCAGAACGCAAAAGCCGCCGGCCCGATTACCGTTTAAGACGGACGGCCCCGAGACTGGGGCACGCCATGAATACCAATACCGCAGACTATTTTGGCAACCAAACCCGACAGCGAATTTTCCGGCCTTGGCGATCACCAGCATGAGCGGGCTTTGCACCAAACCTGATGCCAAGGCCTTTGCACCGCACCCGCCAAAAACCCACAAAAGCCGGCCCATTAACGCCAGCCAGCATGCGCGGCTACGGAATGAAGGCGAAGCCGCAATGCAGTAGGCGTCGCGTGCCTGGCCTTGTTAGCTATTCTCTGACGTTTCTTCCTTCATTGCAGCGCTGGCAATGACCAATGCAGCCCCTACAATGAGCAATGTGAAGTGGCTATAGTTTCCCGGACACACAGACGCAGGTAGTATCTCCTGCTTATAGAGGTGTGTCATGACTCAGAAGAAAACCAATTCTTATACCGACGAATTCAGAGAAGGTGCCGTCAAACTGGCGATAGAATCGAATCAGCCAGTTGCCCAGTCCGCCCGGGAACTGGGGGTGAACGTCAATACACTGCATACCTGGATCAATAAATTTCACGGCGAACCACCGCCAGGCTCCGGTAAGCAGGTAAATGACGTGCATCTGTATGAGGAGCTAAAACAGCTGCGTCGTGAAAATGCCCGCCTCAAGGAGGAGCGGGAACTGTTAAAAAAGGCGGCAGCCTTCTTCGCCAAAGAATCACGCTGAAATACACCTTTATCATGCACCATCAGAGCGAATTCAGCATCGCTCTGATGTGTCGGGTGTTTGACGTTTCTCGAAGCGGTTATTACGAGTGGCAATTACGGCCGCCCAGCTTGAGAAACCAGCGAGATGAAGCGTTGAAGGCCAACATTCATAAACACCATCAAGCCAGCCGAGCGACGTATGGGACGCGACGTCTCCAGCAGAAGCTGTCTGAAGAGAATGAATCCGTCAGTCGGCGTCGCATTGGTCGATTAATGCAGGAGGAAGGTTTGGCGTGCAAAACAAGGCGCAAGTTCAGGGCAACGACGAACTCGAAACATGATAAACCCATTGCTCCCAACCTGCTGGATCGACACTTCACCACGGAGAAGCCCGATCAGGCTTATGTGGGGGATATCACCTACATACCGACGCGGGAGGGGTGGCTTTACCTGGCGGTGTTTATCGACTTGTATTCGCGCGCTGTCGTAGGTTGGTCAATGGATAGTCGCATGCCGACCTCGCTGGTCAATGATGCGCTCACCATGGCGATTTGGAAGCGTAGGCCTAATGCCGGATTACTAGTTCATAGCGACCGCGGAAGCCAGTATGCATCGGACAACTTCCAGCAGCTGCTGACGCAACATGGTTACCGGTGCAGTATGAGTCGTAAGGGAAATTGCTGGGATAATGCCCCGTCAGAAAGCTTCTTCCACACGCTAAAGACGGAACTTGTTCACCATGAAGACTTCAGGACGCGGGCTGAAGCGAAGCAAGTCATCTTCGAGTATATCGAAGTGTTTTATAACCGGGTGCGGCTGCACTCCAGCAATGGCTATATGAGTCCAGTGGACTATGAGTCAGCGCTACCAGTAGCTGCTTAGAAATATGTCCGGAAGACTGTTGCCACATCAATGCCCATCCCCATTGAAGTTGAACAGACTGCATTGCCATATCTGCTAAACCACGAAATGGGTTGCCTGCGAGCTCTGTCTCCATATCGGCTTTTGCTTGAGACATTTTTGATTGAAAGTTGATGAAAGTAAAAAGCATGACCCCAAGGCTTCCGATGCCCGTAAACCAGAGACCTTTGTATTTGTTTGCCAATACTAAGACGAGGGAAATTACCGCCAGAATTAAGACTATTGTTCCATCTCCTTTACCGTTCTGGAAGTAGTTCATGTTTCCCATAATTGGTACGCTCACAATCGGTGTGAAAACTCCGATAAAAAGGATGATTGAACCGATTAATCCGAGCAGTTGTTTTGTCTTCATATCTTCTCCCTTTTGTATTGCTAACGCCCGGCTCACGCGCCGGTTTGGAGCCGCGAAGCGGCGGAAAATCGGTCGCTGTGCAGCCGATTGTTAGCGTCTGGGCCCACGATTTCCTCTATTTATTCTTGCTCTAATGGTGTCGGAGTTATTTCTTAAGAAATTTGTTTTGCGAGCACAAAAGTCGTATTTACTGGAAATCTCGGTGCTACCTGCCTTTAAATTCACCACTCTATAATGCCCAGAGTGTGAGCCTGTTGAGAAAACCACGACATCACCATTCTTGGTAGTAAATAATTTGACGTCATTCTTATGAAGAAGATCTCTTATTTCTTGCTTTGGGTGCTTAAACTGATTTGCGTAGTCCGCACTAGCAATTGCAATGGTGGGTTTTACCGCTTTAACAAAGGCGGAAGTTGTAAACCCATTACTCGCACCGTGATGAGCTAGGATCATTATATCGGTTTCTTGGTTAATAGTCCTCTGACGCCGAAGCCCTGATGCAATATTGTTGCATTCTACGTCCCCCAAACTAAGAACATTGAAAGACCCTGATCTGAAATGCTTTACAGTCGAATTATTGTTAGAGCTTTCAGCATTTATAAACTTGGGGTGGTGTAACGTATCTTTATACCCATAGTTTTCAGCTTTATCTAAGCTGCTTATATATTCTGGAGTTATGCTAACTATCTTTTTACTGCCTTTCCCTTGCCTCTCATAAGCCCGAATAACTCTTAGACTCTCTTTTCCAGACTCGGAGTGAGGAGCATATCCGGGATATTCGATTTTCCTTGGGTTTAGCTCACTAAGAATTTCTTCCAGCTGGGATGGAGAGCAATGATTTCTATCCCAAGAGGTGATGTGGAGGCTATCTATTCGGGCAACCTCACAAAACCCCATCTCCTGTTTAATGCTATCTTTATTGGTTTCGTTGTAGCGAGCCTCTATAAGTGTAAAGCTATCTCCATTATAGTAAGAGAAGGAAGACCCCGCGCTACACAATTGGTAAGCTCTAAATCGAGTAACTTTGCTTTTAACTGTCAATTTTTCACCTTATCAACAGATTTATCTTTACTAGCTTCAATTCTTTTTACGATGTAACTAGTTTGCTTCTTATAAGAAAACCCTAGCAGCACTACCAGAATCGGAAAAATTGCATATTTTATATAAGATTCCAAGCTATCAAAGATTTCTATTATACTTTTTCCTATCACGACGAAACACAGAAGTAGCAACGCAGAGAGAACCGATCGATACATGTTATTCGTTTCAGATAGGATCTCAATTTTAGGATCAGATTTAACAGCATTTATAAAATCTGAATACTCTGAAAACTTTACGATTTTTAGCCTCTTCATGATTGGCTCCAAAACCAATGACCCAAATCTACTAATTACCAAACCAACGAAGTAATACAAGAACAATCCAGTTACTATGGAATCCTGGACCAGCGGTATGAAAAAGTATCTATCTGCAATAACGCAAAAAAGCACGCCCGGGAATAAATAATTAAATATATTATATGACGATAATTTATCTATGAAATTTTCCACATTTTCCCCATCTCGATACTTGATCATGGTGAACGCTAACGCCCGCAATAAGCGGCGCGAGGAACGAGCGTCCGGCGACCGCAGGGAGCGTACTTAATTGCTTGGTTATGTTTCGTCATTCGCGGAGCCGCTTCTTGTAAACTGACTCAATATCACTGACAGCATTTTTGATCTGCTGAGTAAAGTCATCTTCATCATTAATGAAATAGACAATTTTATCATTCGCGGCTACTCGCTCGGGGCTTCGATCTACTTGGGCACCAGGCCCTGCATAAGCGCCCTTTAACCAGAAATGGAGCCAAATTTCGGAATGGAGCTTACCGATAAGCTTTTGAAGTGCATCGAAGTGATCTTGCTCTCCCCATATGGCTCGTGCTTCGAGAGCCAAGGTTCTCAATTCCGCTCGCTTTTCATTCAGCCTTTGCAACCGTTCAGAGTATATTCGTTGCTCTTGCTCCAGGGCTCTGCCTGCCTCAACTTCCTCTTTTCGCAGATGAAGCATTGGGCTCCTTACCGCCTGAATCGCGTCCTCAATCTTGTAAGTTGTTGTAAGTATATTTTTAGCAACTTCGAACTTGGAGGTTCCATGCAGCTGACGACGCCATGTATTCAACCCAAGGATACCGATTGCCAGCGCCCCGAAAGTTCCAATGATCGCCACTAAATCTTTAGTGAGGCTGATGTCTGCTGATGTAAGGTTGAGGCAGATACTCAAATTTCTCTCCTAGAAACATAACGCTTTGCACAGCGGCGCGAGGTACGAGCGTCCGGCGCCGAAGGCGCGTACTGCTGCAACTTGTTACGTGTTGATTGGCACAAACTCGCGCTCAATTAAGTTAATTACTGAGGCAACTGTTTCAGTGCTTATACTCATTACTTTTGCACCACCCTTTTTGCCTTGCTCTACGTCAAACCCACGGCCTTCAAGGAACTCTTTAATATCATCATAGACATCCCTGCTCCGGCCTATAGAGAGATGATGCTTGCCCGACTTCCTTGCATTTACGTAGTAAGTTAGCTGTTTATCATCACTGAAAAATGTTGGCCCAGCAATCCGTGAACTTGATCTAAGAGGCTTCTCTAGTAAATCTGAAATCTCACCAAGTAAAATATGGTCAGACTTTTGTTTGGCTTCTACTTCTTTACGAAGGACGCTTTGGGTATAGGCGTCATTACTTTGTTCAATCGGTAATTCTTTCGCACCAATTAGCTCCATAATTGGTTGCATACGCTCTACTAGAGTATCGTCTTTATCTAAGAACCATTCACCCTCAATTCGGCTGTCATCTAGGAGCATGTGTAATGCATTTTCAACAGCCCTTGCGTCATGATGCTCCCAAGCAGCGATACATTGCGCCTTTATAGGAGATTTGGTATTGCTTATCTGTTGTAACCTTGAACTAAGGCTTGCATTCCCGGCTCCAGTTATACCCACTTTCTTATACGGAATATCGACATTCCCACCAATATCTACATGGCGCATTACATAGATAATATTTTGCATTATTCAAAAATACTCCGAACTCTTAAAGACACGTAACGCTGAGGTAACCGGCGCCGGAGCGCCAGCGGAGGGAACCAAAAGCGGTACGCTTTTGGCGTCCGGTTGACCGACTGGTTAGATTTCACTCTACCCCCCACGCTTCCTTTTCGCTGTCGGTCATAGATGAGCAAATCTGGCGGAAAGTATTGCTGAATTCGGAACTGACGTTTCCATGGGCTCTATAGTTCGTCAGCAAATATCGTTTCACGGTATTCGGCCACTTACCTGCACTATGAGCGTCATTGATGATGCCCTTTGCATCATGATAGCTAGTACCTTTGCGGACCTCGCCAAGTCTGCGTTCGAAATCTGCGAAGGTCCACTCATCAGATCGTGCCTCAAATTCATTGAGAAGTTTTTCTTTGTACTGCGCCATTAACATGCTTGCCTCCTTATTCGTGGGTAACTCGGAAATCTAACGCGGAGCACAGCGGCGCCCTGTCAAGGGCGTCCGGCGGCCGCAGGCCGCGTACTGGTGCGTATTGTTAGATGCCGGTTACCCGGCACTTTGTTGCGGCACCCAATGCCGAATGCCCACTCCCAATACTTTGAACCAGCTCGACCCATGGCGCTAGGAACCAGGGCACGGAATGCGCCGAAGACGCACGATGGGATGCCGGATTGCCCCGCGACCTGAACACCCAATTAGCTGCCAAAACTGATGCCTGACTGAGGGCTGTGTTCTGCCTGCCGGCAACCACTGAAACCGCGCCCGAACACAACACCAAAAAGCACCGGAGTAAGGCATTTAACGCTGAGCACAGCGGCGACCTTGGAATGGCGACGAAGGAGCCATGGAAAGGGCGTCCGGCGGCCATCGGCCGCGTACTGCTGCGACTTGTTAAGGGCCTGTTCACCCTTGGTTTTTATTGGGCACCCAATGCTGAATGCCAACTCCCGATACTGTGTGCCAGCTTGACCCATTGCGCCAGGAACCAGGCCACCGAATGAGCGGAAATTACCCGACGATTACGCCGGATTGCCCCGCGACCTGAACTCCAAATTACGCGCCGAAGCCGTTGCCAAACTTAGGGCTGTTTTCTGCCTGCCGGCAACCTGCCAAGCGGCGGTAAAACACCAAACCAAAGAACACCGGAGCAAGGCCTTTAACGCCCAGCTCAGCGGACAATTGAAGCGAAGCGGAAATTGTTCCGCTGCAGTTGATTGTTAAATTGCATTGCTAGATTATCTCCTCTGTCTCGCCGGACAGAAACCTATGAGCTTGGTAGTCGATTACGTCATGAAGCTTTTCTTTGTACTTTTCTTCATCAAGAAACCAGAACCCCCTACCACAGGTTTTACCTGTGCGTACTGGCTTGGTATTGAAGCTCGTGCCTATATAAAATCTTTCGCCAACGCGATAGCCCGTAACGCCAACAATACGCTTTTCGTTCTCATCATTATATTCATCTAGAACTTCGTGAGTGGCAATGCTCTTGAGCCTTTTCTGTGATACCCATTTTACAGGCCAAGAATGACCAGTCTGATCTACGACTTCTACCTTGTAGATCTCGGTTATACAGAGACTTTCATGCAAGGAGATAAAGAACTCAGACTTTTCACCTTCGTTTAATTTCACTGCCGACTTCGGATGTTGACGCCAAATCCATCGCCCTTTTTTATGCTGAAAGTACTTAGTAGCTCTTTGTCTCCAGGTTCTTGGAAGAATGAAATACTTAATATAGTCAATAGAAACAGGTCGTCGTCCTACTGCTCTAACCGTGATTTTATGTTTTGGGGTTTTAGGACCATCATAGCCAAAGGAAGACTCACATTTGAGTTTTGGCTTGTTTAGCCCGTGCTGCCTGAATCGGAGCCATAGGCCAAGTAAACCAGCTAAAGTGCCGATGGTCCCCGTAACAGCTCCCCAAAGAGCAAGGACTTCAGTTTGAATCATAACTCTCCTTGCAATTTAACGCTTTGCACAGCGGCGCGAGGTACGAGCGTCCGGCGCCGAAGGCGCGTACTGCTGCAACTTGTTACGTGTTGATTGGCACAAACTCGCGCTCAATTAAGTTAATTACTGAGGCAACTGTTTCAGTGCTTATACTCATTACTTTTGCACCACCCTTTTTGCCTTGCTCTACGTCAAACCCACGGCCTTCAAGGAACTCTTTAATATCATCATAGACATCCCTGCTCCGGCCTATAGAGAGATGATGCTTGCCCGACTTCCTTGCATTTACGTAGTAAGTTAGCTGTTTATCATCACTGAAAAATGTTGGCCCAGCAATCCGTGAACTTGATCTAAGAGGCTTCTCTAGTAAATCTGAAATCTCACCAAGTAAAATATGGTCAGACTTTTGTTTGGCTTCTACTTCTTTACGAAGGACGCTTTGGGTATAGGCGTCATTACTTTGTTCAATCGGTAATTCTTTCGCACCAATTAGCTCCATAATTGGTTGCATACGCTCTACTAGAGTATCGTCTTTATCTAAGAACCATTCACCCTCAATTCGGCTGTCATCTAGGAGCATGTGTAATGCATTTTCAACAGCCCTTGCGTCATGATGCTCCCAAGCAGCGATACATTGCGCCTTTATAGGAGATTTGGTATTGCTTATCTGTTGTAACCTTGAACTAAGGCTTGCATTCCCGGCTCCAGTTATACCCACTTTCTTATACGGAATATCGACATTCCCACCAATATCTACATGGCGCATTACATAGATAATATTTTGCATTATTCAAAAATACTCCGAACTCTTAAAGACACGTAACGCCCAGCTCAGCGGACAATTGAAGCGAAGCGGAAATTGTTCCGCTGCAGTTGATTGTTAAATTGCATTGCTAGATTATCTCCTCTGTCTCGCCGGACAGAAACCTATGAGCTTGGTAGTCGATTACGTCATGAAGCTTTTCTTTGTACTTTTCTTCATCAAGAAACCAGAACCCCCTACCACAGGTTTTACCTGTGCGTACTGGCTTGGTATTGAAGCTCGTGCCTATATAAAATCTTTCGCCAACGCGATAGCCCGTAACGCCAACAATACGCTTTTCGTTCTCATCATTATATTCATCTAGAACTTCGTGAGTGGCAATGCTCTTGAGCCTTTTCTGTGATACCCATTTTACAGGCCAAGAATGACCAGTCTGATCTACGACTTCTACCTTGTAGATCTCGGTTATACAGAGACTTTCATGCAAGGAGATAAAGAACTCAGACTTTTCACCTTCGTTTAATTTCACTGCCGACTTCGGATGTTGACGCCAAATCCATCGCCCTTTTTTATGCTGAAAGTACTTAGTAGCTCTTTGTCTCCAGGTTCTTGGAAGAATGAAATACTTAATATAGTCAATAGAAACAGGTCGTCGTCCTACTGCTCTAACCGTGATTTTATGTTTTGGGGTTTTAGGACCATCATAGCCAAAGGAAGACTCACATTTGAGTTTTGGCTTGTTTAGCCCGTGCTGCCTGAATCGGAGCCATAGGCCAAGTAAACCAGCTAAAGTGCCGATGGTCCCCGTAACAGCTCCCCAAAGAGCAAGGACTTCAGTTTGAATCATAACTCTCCTTGCAATTTAACGCTGAGGTAACCGGCGCCGGAGCGCCAGCGGAGGGAACCAAAAGCGGTACGCTTTTGGCGTCCGGTTGACCGACTGGTTAGATTTCACTCTACCCCCCACGCTTCCTTTTCGCTGTCGGTCATAGATGAGCAAATCTGGCGGAAAGTATTGCTGAATTCGGAACTGACGTTTCCATGGGCTCTATAGTTCGTCAGCAAATATCGTTTCACGGTATTCGGCCACTTACCTGCACTATGAGCGTCATTGATGATGCCCTTTGCATCATGATAGCTAGTACCTTTGCGGACCTCGCCAAGTCTGCGTTCGAAATCTGCGAAGGTCCACTCATCAGATCGTGCCTCAAATTCATTGAGAAGTTTTTCTTTGTACTGCGCCATTAACATGCTTGCCTCCTTATTCGTGGGTAACTCGGAAATCTAACGCTTTGCACAGCGGCGCGAGGTACGAGCGTCCGGCGCCGAAGGCGCGTACTGCTGCAACTTGTTACGTGTTGATTGGCACAAACTCGCGCTCAATTAAGTTAATTACTGAGGCAACTGTTTCAGTGCTTATACTCATTACTTTTGCACCACCCTTTTTGCCTTGCTCTACGTCAAACCCACGGCCTTCAAGGAACTCTTTAATATCATCATAGACATCCCTGCTCCGGCCTATAGAGAGATGATGCTTGCCCGACTTCCTTGCATTTACGTAGTAAGTTAGCTGTTTATCATCACTGAAAAATGTTGGCCCAGCAATCCGTGAACTTGATCTAAGAGGCTTCTCTAGTAAATCTGAAATCTCACCAAGTAAAATATGGTCAGACTTTTGTTTGGCTTCTACTTCTTTACGAAGGACGCTTTGGGTATAGGCGTCATTACTTTGTTCAATCGGTAATTCTTTCGCACCAATTAGCTCCATAATTGGTTGCATACGCTCTACTAGAGTATCGTCTTTATCTAAGAACCATTCACCCTCAATTCGGCTGTCATCTAGGAGCATGTGTAATGCATTTTCAACAGCCCTTGCGTCATGATGCTCCCAAGCAGCGATACATTGCGCCTTTATAGGAGATTTGGTATTGCTTATCTGTTGTAACCTTGAACTAAGGCTTGCATTCCCGGCTCCAGTTATACCCACTTTCTTATACGGAATATCGACATTCCCACCAATATCTACATGGCGCATTACATAGATAATATTTTGCATTATTCAAAAATACTCCGAACTCTTAAAGACACGTAACAGGTATTAGACGGCGCGTCCTATGATTGGATGAACGCGCCAGCATGTTTACTTAGCAAATGTAGCCTACCTTTTCGTGCATAACCACATGATTTTAAAATAAATTAATATTAATTAGGCTGCATTTGCAGAATTCGCATGCTTGCGCGTTTTGCCAAGCTCAATAATACTGTATGTATATCCACTGCCAGGAGACAGACACCAAATGGATATGCAAAGCAGGCCTCCGAAACTAATGGATCGTGTGAAAGCTGTTATGCGAGTAAAGCGCTACAGCCCACGTACTGAAAAAACATACTGTTACTGGATACGTTACTTCATTCGCTATCATGGGGTGCGACACCCAGCCAGTATGGGCTCTTCTGAAGTCCAAGCTTTTCTGGAGCACCTTGCCGTAGAGCGATATGTGGCTGCAGCTACACAAAACCAAGCGCTTAATGCTTTAGTATTTCTGTATCGCCATATCCTTGATATGCCATTGGGTGATATTGGTACCTTTTCACGAGCTAAACGCCCGCGTCGATTACCTGTCGTGCTTTCTCACGAAGAGGTTATGCGCGTATTAAATCAATTGTCTGGGCCTATGAATTTGATGGCAACCCTTATGTATGGCTCGGGACTGAGACTCATCGAAACGTGTCGTTTGCGCGTAAGAGATATTGATACCGAACGCCATATCATCACCGTCAGGGCAGGGAAAGGTGATAAAGACCGAACCACTTTACTACCCGCTGTCTGTCTTCCCGCGTTAGAGGCGCAAATTGAGTCGGCTGAACGGCAACTTGCCTATCGGCTAGCACGTGGTCGCGTACCAGTAACTTTACCTCATGCTCTGGACCGTAAGTACCCAAACGCAGGTATTTCCCTAGGTTGGCAATGGCTGTTTCCTGCCAGCCGCCCATGCTGTGATGATGCCGGGAACGTCGTTCTTCACCATATTCATTCATCGGCTGTGCAAAAGGCCGTGAAGCAGGCGATGAAATCTGCATCATTGCCACGTCCAGGCTCTTGCCATACCTTACGGCACAGTTTCGCCACCCAATTACTAAGCCAAGGCACGGATATTCGCACAGTACAAGAATTGCTAGGCCACAAAAGTATCGAGACAACGCAAATTTATACGCATGTAATAGGTAAGGAATTTGCAGGTGTGCGCAGCCCTTTAGGCTAGTCAAAAGCAAAGCACGCTACCGCCCCGGTGCATCTGGGCTGCGTTAAAACGCTCCGCTTGTGACCGTGTTTGGCTAATTAATCATACTTTATTCACAAACCCACCTCAGGTCACGTGTTGAGGCGAGAAAGGGCGTTGTATTTAAGTTGAATAACTTACTTGGTTTTTGTTCGGGCATCGCTTCGCGATGCTTCCGCGGGTGCCTCATTTGCTCGTTCCTCGCAAATTCGTTACCACGCGCTACGAAATGTGGCTATGCATGTATTAGTGCCAACCAAGGGCACTGCTGCCTCGCTCGTTACTAGGCGCTACGAAAGCCCCTCCCCTAACTCTTAGCTTACTGCTGGCCTTCCTTTGCAAATCCGATTAGCCTGCTAATTCACTATTAAGGGTTTGGCATGCAAGAGACGACTTCTCGGCAGCGCTTGGCGGGCGTGCTGATTCTGCTTGGCTTGATCGCACAAATTATTGGCTTTACAGGCTTATTGGGCACTGCCCATGCGGTGAGCTATTTGCTGTGGGTGGCGGTTTTGTTGCTGTGGCGGGATATTCCTCGCCGCTCGCGGGCTCAGGCGGGTGTGTTGATGGCGCTGGGTACGCTGATGCTACTGGTGGCGCGGTTTGTGTATGGCGCTGAAGTGGATTGGCCTGCGATGCTGCAGGGTAATGCCTTTGTGGCGGCGATGCTGGTGGGCGTTAGTTTTATCTCGCTGATTGGCAAGCAAGGCACTAAGGGTGCAACAGGCCAACGGGTGACTGGGGCGGGCGGTATTTTACGTACCTGGCTGGGGGTGCACTTTCTGGGCACGATTTTAAATCTCTCTACTGTGTTTATGGTGGGCGATAAGCTGGCCCGGCGTGGGCCGCTGACGACTCCGCAACTACTGGCGCTTAACCGGGGGCTTTCAAGTGCTGCGTTGTGGTCACCGTTTTTTGCTTCCATGGCGGTAGTGATCGCGTTGGTACCCGATGTGCAGTATGCGCAAATTGCCGTGGTGGGCTTTCCCATGGCGATGCTGTCAGGGCTGTTAACCACACTGGAACTAAGACGCCGATTTGATCTTACCGAAGTAGATGGTTTTTCGTTGTCGCCGCGCAGCCTACTGATGCCGGTGGGCATGGCGGCACTGGTGATGCTGTTTCACTTTTGGCTCACCCCTTCCCTTACCATCGTCAGCATTATTACCTTTCTGCTGCCTGGCGTGGCGGTGCTGAGCAACCTCCGCGATGGGCCACGTTTTACCCTACGGCGCATTCGTCAGCACACCACTACGCGGCTACCCGCCATGCGCGGGGAGATTTCGCTGTTTTTAGCCGCGGGGCTTTTGACGATTGGCCTTTCGACGCTGGTTAGTGCTGCGGCAGGTAGCGACTGGACCCTGTTCACGCGTTTCGGCACGCCTCAGGCGATGATCAGCTTTGCGGCGATTACCTTAAGCGCGCTGGTGGGCCTTCACCCAATTATTGGCGTTTCCGTACTGGCGTCGATACTGAACCTGCAGAGCGGCGAACAGACTTTGTTTGCCTTTGTGGCATTAAGTTCGTGGGCGGTGGGTACCAGCGTGGGGCCGCTTTCAGGGATCAACCTTTCGCTACAGGGGCGTTATGGGGTAAGCGGTTATCGCATGATGAAAAACAACCTGCTCTACGCGGCGGTGATGAGCCTGCTTTCGCTGGTCGCGATCGCAGGCGTCAGTTATATAGTGGGTTAACCGGCTCGCTTAGGTCTCGACGATTTTATTGGGGAAGCGGTAGAAGTAGCGATGACCGCACTGGTGGCAAGGTTCCAGCCGCGCCACGTTAGGCAGCATTACTTGGGCGTCGCAATGGGTACAGGCCATTAAACCGGGTGCTGCCATTTCACCTTCGCAGTAGTCGGCGCGGGCGGCTTCTAAGTCCTCTTCAAAGCGCTCGCGGTCTACCACGCTGCGGTCAGCAATGGAGAGCAACGACTCCGCCACGCGACGGGAAAGACCTTCAAGATCAATACCCAACCAGCTGGCGACTTGCTTGCCGGTGTCCGCCATGTAGTAGCGCATATCTTTAAGATCGCGCTCTACCCAGGCACGCAGCAGCGCTAGCTCGTCTTTGGTGTACTCTTCCAGCTCCGATTCAAACTCAACCGCGTCGTCTAGATCCTTCTGTAAGTTTTCCCAGGTTAACTCGTTAGCGCCGCCCTGCATCCGCTCTAACAGTCGTTCGTAGCCTTCGCGTAGGCGATTGTCATTCTGTTGTTCACTCATGGTACCTCTCCTTTTGTCGACGCATGCAGATCCTATCCTCGGCTTACCGTTCAAGGATACACCTGCATAGGATACAATCGACCTCACTTATCTGACAGTAGTCATCTAACATTCACTTTGCGCCCCTTTTGGGCGAATACGCCAAGGCATTAATAAACCGATGGACGCACAATACAACCCTCGTGATATCGAACGCGACGCCCAGCAGTACTGGGACAAACATCAGTGCTTCAAAGCCGTAGAGGACGCAAATCGCGAGAAGTTTTACTGCCTATCCATGTTCCCCTACCCTAGCGGCAAGCTGCACATGGGCCATGTGCGTAACTATACTATCGGCGACGTTGTCTCCCGTTTCCAGCGCATGCAGGGTAAAAATGTCATGCAGCCCATGGGCTGGGATGCATTTGGCATGCCCGCTGAAAACGCCGCCATTCAGAATCAGGTGCCGCCCGCCGAGTGGACCTACCAGAACATCGATTACATGCGCAATCAATTGAAGGCGCTGGGCTTTGCCTACGACTGGAGCCGTGAATTCGCCACCTGCGATACCAGCTACTACCGCTGGGAGCAGTGGTTCTTTACCAAGCTGGTGGAAAAAGGCTTGGTCTATAAGAAGATGTCCACGGTGAACTGGGACCCGGTTGATCAAACCGTACTTGCTAACGAGCAGGTGATTGATGGCCGTGGCTGGCGTTCCGGCGCGTTGGTTGAGCGCAAAGAGATCCCGCTGTGGTTCTTGAAGATTACCGACTACGCCGACGAGCTGCTGGCCGACCTGGATAAAGTAGAGTGGCCTGAGCAGGTCAAAACCATGCAGCGTAACTGGATTGGGAAATCCCGTGGCGTTGAGCTCAGCTTTGATATCAAGACCGCTGAAGGCTCCGATATCAAGGCGAAAGACGGCAGCACCTGCGACCCGCTGGCGGTGTACACCACGCGCCCGGATACGCTGCTAGGCGTGACCTATGTCGCGGTTGCCGCAGGTCACCCGCTGGCCAAGCAGGCGGCTGAGCAGAACAGTGAGCTGGCGGCCTTCTGCGATGAGTGCGCCAAGGGCGGCACCTCTGAAGCAGAAATGGCCACCAAAGAGAAAAAAGGCATGCTCACCGGCCATAGGGCGGTTCACCCGCTGACCGGCGATGAAGTGCCGGTTTATGTGGCTAATTTCGTGTTGATGGAATTTGGCACCGGCGCGGTGATGGCGGTTCCCGGCCACGACCAGCGCGACTGGGAGTTTGCCACCAAATACGGCATTGCTATTAAAGCGGTGATTGCCGACGAAAGCGGCCAGCCTGCCGACGTTTCTGAAGCGGCCTACGCCGAATACGGCACGGTAGTGAATTCAGGCGAGTTCGATGGGCTGGGCTTTGAACAGGCCTTTGATGCGATTGCGGCCAAATTGGCCGAGCTTGGCCGTGGCGAAGTCAAAACCAACTACCGCTTGCGCGATTGGGGCGTTGCCCGCCAGCGCTACTGGGGCGCGCCGATTCCGGTTAAATACGGCCCAGAAGGTCAAACCGTACCGTTAACCGACGACGAACTGCCAGTATCGCTGCCCATGGAAGTCACCGTCGATGCATCCGGCTCGCCGCTGAAAAAGATGCCCGCGTTCTCTGACCTGGGCGATGGCTGGACCCGTGAAACCGACACCTTCGACACCTTTATGGAGTCCTCCTGGTACTACGCGCGCTTCTGCTGTGCCGATAACACCGAGGCGATGCTGGACGAACGTGCCAACTACTGGCTGCCGGTAGATCTCTATATTGGCGGTATCGAGCACGCCATTCTGCACCTGTTGTATGCCCGCTTCTTCCACAAGTTGATGCGTGATTTCGGTTTGGTCGATTCCGATGAGCCCTTCCAGCAGTTGCTGACCCAAGGCATGGTGATCGCAGAAACCTTCTATCGCCCTACCGATAACGGCGGCAAGCAGTGGTTTAACCCTGCGGATGTGGAGGTGAAGCGCGACGAGAAAGGCCGCCCGCTGAGCGCTATATTAATGAGCGACGGCGAGCCTGTGGAGATGGGCGGCATTGAGAAGATGTCCAAGTCGAAAAACAACGGCGTTGACCCGCAGTCGATGATCGACAAGTTCGGCGCCGATACCGTGCGCCTGTTTATGATGTTTGCCGCACCGCCCGAGCAGTCGTTGGAGTGGTCGGATTCCGGCGTAGAGGGTGCTCACCGTTTCTTGAAGCGCCTATGGCGTCAGGTCAATGAGCATTTGGCGGCTGGTACGCCTGGGCCGCTCAACATTGACGCGCTCAATGATGACCAGAAGGCACTGCGGCGTAAAACTCACGAGACCATCAAGAAGGCCAGCGACGACATTGGCCGCCGCACCACCTTCAATACGGCGATCGCGGCCGTCATGGAGCTCTCCAACGCGATCGGCAAGTTCGACGACACGTCTGAACTGGGTCTCGCGGTTAGCCGTGAAGCGTTGGAAGCCGGTGTATTACTGCTCTCGCCGATTACCCCGCACCTGTGCCACAGCCTATGGGAAGCACTGGGCCATACGGGCCCGGCCATTGAAGCGACTTGGCCTGCCGTGGATGAAACGGCCCTAACCCGCGATAGCATTGAGCTGGTGGTGCAGGTCAACGGTAAACTGCGTGCCCGTCTTGAGGTGCCCGCAAGCGCCGATAAGGCATCGATCGAAAAACTCGCCATGGAACACGAAAACGTGCAGCGCTATCTTGAAGGTAACACCGTGCGTAAAGTGATCGTGGTGCCCGGCAAATTGGTCAACATCGTGGTGAGCGGATGAATCGACGCACATTTTTAACCGCCAGCATCGCCGCCTCAGCGGCGGTGCTGCTTAGCGCCTGCGGGTTTCAGCTACGGGGTACTGAATCACTGCCCACGCTGCCTCCCCTTTCCCTAGAGGGCGACACCAACAGTGCCGTTGCCCAACAGGTCGCTGCGCGCCTTCAACAGTTAGGCACTCAGGTAACGGCTGATGCCCCATGGCGGGTCACCCTGGGTACGCCTGCGTTAATTGAGCGGCGATTGGGTGGTGATGGCCGCGCAAGTCGTGAACATGAGCTGACACTGAGCACTTCGCTTTCGGTACAAGAGCGGGCATCCAATGCCTATCACCTCAATAACGCGACCCTGACGACGAGCACGCGTATTCGCGTTAGCGACGATGATCTCCTTAACCGTGAAACGCTGATGATGGAAGCCGAGCAAACGCTTGCTCGACAATTGTCTCAGCAAATCATCGAACGCCTTGCTTACATTGAGGGCATGCAGTGAAGGTATTTGCTGATCAGCTACCCGCTGCGTTAGCAAAAAAGCTGCCCCGCGTGGTTATCGTGGCGGGGGATGAGCCCTTACAACATCGCGATGCCTGCGATGCTGTAAGGAAAGCAGCTCGCCAAGCAGGCGTTGAAGAGCGTGAAGTACTCGATGTAGAGCCCAACTTTGCTTGGGGTCGGTTGATGGAGATGTCCAGCAACCTCTCATTGTTTGCGACCAGCAAGCTCATGGAATTGCGTTTGGGCAATCACAAGCTAGGGCAAGAAGGCAGTAAAGCACTAGCGCAGTATGCCGAAACACTGGATAACAGCGATGATATCTTGCTTATCAGTATGGGCAAATTAGACGCCAAGCAGCAGAAAAGTGCCTGGTTCAAAACGCTGGATAAGCAAGGGTTATTCGTACCGGTCTGGCCTGTCGATGTTTCCCGGTTGGGTTACTGGCTAAGGGATCGCGCGTCACTCCACGGCTTACAAATCGATCTGGATGCAGCTCGCCTGCTGGGTGAGCGCACAGAGGGTAACCTACTGGCCGCCGACCAGGAGCTGCAGAAACTAGCGCTGATTCACCCGCAGGGCACGCGCTTGAATGTGGAAAGCATTGCCCAAGGCGTTGAAGACAGCACACGCTTCGATGTTTTCAATTTGGCCGATGCCTGCCTAAAAGGCGAACCTAGCCGCGCATCGCGTATCGTCAATGGATTGCGTAGTGAAGGGGTCGAGGCCCCCATCGTGCTTTGGGCACTGACCCGGGAGCTGCGCACTCTCCTCTCGCTGCATCAGCATCTGGATCAAGGGCAAAGCTTTGAACATGCCTGCAAAAGCCAAAAGCCGATGATTTTTGATAAGCGACGTCCGGCCTATCAAAAAGCGATTGGCCGCCTGCCAATGAAGCGCCTGCATAAATTGCTGTTAATGGCACAGCGGCTCGATTTAGCCGTTAAAGGCGCTGCAACAATACCGCTGTGGCCAGGCCTAAATGATTTGGCAATGACCATGGCCGGTGGTCGTGGGCTGCTTTCTGAATCCGCCTGGACCTATCGCATTAGTGCAAATAATTAGTACTTTGCACATTAGACTTAAAAATTGAACCAATTGTTTCTATACTCACTCCACACCCCCCGACTAGTCTATAAGGAAGAAGACGATGAAAACATTGCGTGCATACCTCTCCACCCTCCTGATTGCGGCGCTTGTTATTACCAGCCTGCCCGTTGCAGCAGCTCCCACTGCGCCTCAATCCATTGATTTAGTCTCTACCCAATCTGTTTTGTCAGCTGATCGTGCTGGCGCTGACCGTGAGCGTATTAACGAGGTCCTGGCCCGCGCCGATGTGCAGGATCAACTGCTAAAACAGGGTGTTGACCTGAACGAAGTAGATGCCCGCGTTGCTGCCTTAAGCGATTCTGAAGCAAAGCAAATGGCTGACCAGCTCGAGATGATGCCTGCCGGTGCCGGTGGTGGCGTTATCGGTGCCCTCTTTGCCGTCTTTATCATTCTGTTGATTACCGATATTCTCGGCCTGACCGACGTTTATCCGTTTACGCGTTGATAGGCAGCTGATGACCACTAAGTCTACTAATATGCTTTCTAACGCCCGCTTCGCGGGCGTTTTTATTATGTTGCTACTGCTGAGCGGCTGCGCACGAAACCCGGCACTGCTACAAAGTACCTATCAAGCGCTTCCGCCCCATGCAGAAATCACCAGCGTACCGTTTTACGCCCAAACGGAGTTTCAGTGCGGCCCTGCCACGCTGGCGATGGTTCTCAACCATCAGGATGTCGAAACAGACGTTGAGCAGCTCATCCCCCAGGTGTTCTTGCCTGAGCGCGACGGCAGCGTACAGCCAGAAATGCTGGCGACTGTGCGACGCTATGATCAACTCGCTTATCCCATTCGCGGCACCATGGATGCGCTGTTAGGCCATCTGGCAGCAGGCGATCCGGTGGTGGTGATGCAAAACTTATCACTCCCTATCTACCCGATGTGGCACTACGCGGTGGCCATTGGCTACGACCTGCCTAGTGAAACGCTTATTCTGCGCAGTGGCGAAATTGAACGCCATACGATGTCGTTTAGCCGTTTCGACGCCACCTGGGCGCGCACTGAACGCTGGGGATTTGTCGTTGCCGAGCCCGGCACGCTACCTGCGGGTATCACTGCCCGTAATGCCCTTGAAGCCATCAGTGCCTACGAAGAAACGAACGGCCCCCAGGCTGCATTATCAAGCTGGCAAACGTTTAACGAGCACCACCCTACCAATGCTATCGGACAATTTGCGCTAGGCAACGCGCTGTACGCTGACCAACAACCAGAGAAAGCTCGCAACGCCTTTGAACGAGCAACGAAGCTTGATGAAAAAATGGGCGCTGCCTGGCTAAATCTAGGCCTTTTACTGCTTCAGCAAGAAGAACCCGTCGCTGCTCGAAAAGCGTTGGAACAGGCCGCCTCGCTGACGGGTAGCTGGCAGGAAAAAGCCCGCTTAGCCATAGAAAGCATGAATACACAATAAATATCAAAGACCTATAAAATTTACTAATAATAACGAGCACAAGTATGATCCTGCGATTAGTAAAGTTGTTGGATAGCATACCTTGCGAGTGAGTGCTTAAGTTACATAAGGATAAGCCTTCAAGTTGTTCATTGGACTACCTAACCATTGACGGGAGAGGTGCCATGCAGAACTGTCCTTTGAAACGTAAGTGCTCTGTTAATGGTTGTGTATATTTACTATACGAGCTGGCTCGTTTGCGACATTTTGCAAAGAGAGACGTCATCACTAACAGCTCGTTGATTGCGTCATGACGATTCTTCATCATTTGCGCCAGCCTCGCGGATGTTTGGCATTCCTTTTCGCCGTCATTTTCTGCACCTTGTCGGCAGTCATGGGCAGCTACGTATACAGCGCTTGTCAAAAAGCCAGTGCCAACTACACCAAACTGGTGAGTGATATTATGCTGGCCCAGCAAGCGGCACCACAATTACGTGAAGCGCTGGAAGAAGGAAGTAGTCATCAGCCTAACAACAAACATATTGAATACATTGATCACTTTATTGCAACTTCCAAGCAGCATTTAAATAACATACAGACCAATATTGAGCGTGATCGCTTTCTCACTTCTAACGTTAACTACCTTATTAATCATTTTAGCGAGCTTGATAACCGTCTTTCTGACCTGAACCAGCAGGCCCGTGAAGTCCATCAGCATCCAGAGCTTATTGAACCGTTGCAGCGTGGAGCAATGAAAGTTGGCGGTTCCTTGGCATGGCTTTATGACAAACTATTGGAAGAAGTCTACACAATGTCTTCGCAACAAAGCTTGGTGATGCAGCGGCTCTCAATCGCTATCAATGTGCTACTGGTAGTCATAATCGGCGCGGCGATCACGCTTAGCATGGCAGTTATCCGCCTGCACCGTCAGCGCAACGTAATGCATCAGTTAATGCTCACCGATGAATTAACTGGGCTGTATAACCGGCGCCATTTGGTCAATGTAGCCTTCGCAGTGCTGACTCAAGCGCAGCGTGATAAAACGCCGCTTAGCCTGCTGTTGTTAGACCTCGATCACTTCAAGCAAATAAACGACACCTATGGGCATCCTACTGGCGATGAGGTGCTACGCCAGGTCAGCAAAAAACTGCGTCAACTAAGCCGCCCATCCGATACATTAGCGAGAATTGGTGGCGAAGAATTTTGTTTGTTAATGCCCAATACATCCACCCATGATGCACTGCAGGTGGCGGATCGGCTGCGCCGAGAAATTGAAGCTAGCGAGCTGGGTGACCTAAATTTACATGCCAACCCGACCATTAGCATTGGTGTAACGACGGGTTATGGCGGCTCGCTTACGTTTGAGCAGCTATATTCATTTGCCGATAAAGCGCTCTACCAAGCCAAGTCGCTGGGTCGCAACCGTGTTGAAAGCTTGTTACCACCCATCGCCAAGGCTTCAGAAAACGCTGAAAAAGCAAAAAACTATATCCATTCTCTCATCAGCTAAAAGCGTATTACTTAACTAGAAAGCAATGAAAGCTGAGGTTAAAAAACACGATTCAAGCCATTTTGAGCGGCCACCCGATACGCTTCTGCCATGGTGGGATAATTGAAAGTAGTGTTAACGAAATACTTTAGCGTATTGGCGTCGCCCTTCTGTTGCATGATCGCTTGGCCGATATGCAGAATCTCAGACGCCTGATCACCAAAACAGTGAATCCCGAGTATTTCCAGGGTGTCCTGGTGGAAAAGTATTTTAAGCATCCCCACGGTATCACCGGTAATCTGCGCACGTGCAGTATCTTTGAAGAAAGCTTTGCCAACTTCGTAGGGCACTTTTGCTTCGGTCAACTCACGCTCGTTGGGGCCAAACGAGCTGATCTCAGGGATGGTATAAATTCCGGTGGGTACATCGCTAACAAAGCGATACTCTTTATCGAGCAGCTCGTTGCATGAATTAAGGCCTTGATCGTAGGCGGCACTCGCCAGACTTGGCCAACCGATCACGTCGCCTGCTGCATAAATATGGGGAACCTCGGTGCGGTAGTGCTCATCAACACTGAGCTGACCCCGGCCATTGGCCTTCAAGCCAATGTTTTCGAGCCCCAGACTATCGGTATTGCCTGTCCGCCCATTGGCCCACAAAAATGCATCAGCGCGAATTTTCTTGCCTGACTTGAGGCGCACGACGACACCTGCTTCATCGCCCTCAACACTCTCATACTCTTCATTATGGCGAACCAATACACCGTGCTTACGCAGGTGATAGGAGAGCGCATCGCTGATTTCATCGTCCAGGAATGACAGTAGGCTGTCACGGTTATTGATTAAATCAACCTTGACGCCTAACCCAGAAAAGATTGACGCGTACTCACAGCCAATCACCCCTGCCCCGAAAATCACTAGGGTGCGTGGCGTATGCGAAAGGCTCAAAATGGTGTCGGAGCAGTAAATACGCGGATGCCGGAAGTTAATGTCCGCCGGGCGATAAGGGCGTGAACCGGTAGCAATGACGATTTTTTTGGCCACCAGCTCTTCCATGCCTTCTTGGCGGTCATGAACTATCAGCGTATGTTCATCTTTAAAGCGGGCAACGCCGTGGAAGAGATCAATCCGGTTACGCGCATAAAATGTCGTGCGCATCTCTACCTGCTTGTCGATGGTGCCACGTGAACGTTCCATTACTTTCGGAAAGGAGAACCAGCGCGGCTCACCGATATCGCGGAACATACGGTTAGTATTGAACGCCATGATCTGTTTGACTTGATGACGTAATGCTTTGGAGGGAATGGTGCCCCAGTGAGTACAGTTACCGCCTACTTGAGCCTGCTTTTCAATAATCGCTACGCGTTTGCCATGCTTGGCAGCGTTAATGGCCGCGCTTTCACCCGCAGGCCCTGTACCGATTACCACGACATCGTAATTGTGAACCGCCATACTCTCTGCGTCTCCTTCCTATTCGGGTTAACCCATTCTCGTCAAACGATCGCCGACAAACGGTCCAAGGCTGATAGTCCCAGGCAAACGGCCCAAGGCAGAAAGTCCAAGACAAACAGGCACTTGTGGCATAAACGTTAAGAAGGCGCAGTTCACATGAACATGCGCCTCTTCGTTATTTATATGGCTTATTAACGACGGGTGGCGTCATAGCCTAGGTCAGCGCCGCGACTTTCGTCACTACGGCGCCGCTCGCTGCCACGCTTGCGGTTCTCTTCTTCGCACACTTCGTCTTTACCGCCACAAATATCACAGCCGTCTTTCATGCCTATTTGATTCAAACCACCGCATGAACCTGCAATAGGTTTACGACCCATGATGACACCCACGGCCATGACACCCATAATCAGTGCCATAAAGCCGAATACCAGTAACCAAATCGCCATAACAACCTCCCAGCATGTCACTGCTTAGCTTTCTATTATTGACCTAACCGGCCATCACCTCTATCTACAGCATTCAGGCCGATTAGTGCCTCACAATCTTTGTTTGTTAAGCCTATTGTACCTCAGTGGGCTGTTGTTATCAGCGCGGCGCACTTCTCATTAACAATACCTATCAGTAACACAAACGGGGCTGACCAAAAGGCCAGCCCCGCTCATTGTTACCGCAGTAATCTTTCTTCATAACCATTGCGATTATGACGATTGATTAGCCACCGAAATCATCCAATAGGATATTTTCTGGCTCAACGCCCATATCAAGCAACAGCTTAATGACCGAGGCGTTCATCATCGGCGGACCACACATGTAGTACTCGCAATCTTCAGGTGCCGGATGGTCCTTCAGATAGTTTTCGTACAGCACGTTATGAATAAAGCCTGTCGGCCCTTCCCAGTTATCTTCCGGCTGTGGATCAGAAAGCGCCAAGTGCCACTCGAAGTTCGGGAACTCTTCGGCTAACTGGTCATACTCTTCATTATAGAAGGTCTCACGCCAAGAGCGCGCACCGTACCAGAAGGTAATCTTGCGCTTAGACTTCAAGCGCTTCAACTGATCAAAGATATGACTACGCATTGGCGCCATACCCGCACCACCACCGATAAAGATCATTTCGGCGTCAGTATCGCGAGCAAAGAACTCACCAAACGGCCCCATCACGGTCACCTTGTCACCTTCTTTAAGATTGAAGACGTAGGTAGACATCAGGCCGGGCGGATGGTTAGTGCCAGGAGGCGGCGTCGCAATACGAATGTTGAACTTGAGGATACCCTTCTCATCCGGGTAGTTCGCCATGGAGTATGCGCGAATCACTTCCTCGTTGTTCTTATGGGAAATTTTGAACATATCAAATTTTTCCCAATCACCACGGTACTCTTCTTCAATATCGAAGTCAGAGAACTTGATGTCGTACGGCGGTGCCACAAGCTGTACGTAACCACCGGCGCGGAAGGCAACTTCTTCTCCCTCGGGTAGTTTCAGGTTCAGCTCTTTGATAAAGGTGGCAACGTTGGGGTTGGCAATAACTTCACATTCCCACTTTTTCACCCCAAACACTTCTTCAGGCACTTCAACTTTCATGTCCTGCTTTACAGGTACCTGACAAGAGAGGCGCCAGCCCTCTTTCTTCTCACGCATGGTGAAGTGCGACTCTTCCGTCGGCAGAATAGAGCCACCGCCCTCTTCTACACGGCACTTACACTGAGCACAAGAACCACCGCCACCACAGGCGGAAGAGAGAAAAATACCGTTAGCAGCAAGTGTATTAAGCAGCTTGCCACCAGCTTGGGTTTTCAAAGTGTGTTCGGGGTCGCCATTGACCTCAATGGTCACGTCCCCGCTACTCACAAGCTTGCTGCGCGCTGCCAGAATGATCGCCGTTAAGCTAATAACGATGACCGTGAACATGACAACACCGAGCAAGATGACTGTTGTATCAACCATGTCGGTTTCCTATTGCTGGAGGTTTCTATTATCCAGCGGTGTCTGACACCGCTGGAGAAAAACCGGCTCCGATTAAAGCTGAATGCCCGAGAAGGACATAAAGCCCAACGACATTAGCCCCACGGTGATGAAAGTAATGCCCAGCCCTTGGAGGCCACCCGGCACATCGCTGTATTTCAGTTTTTCACGGATACCCGCCAGCGCGGCAATAGCCAGCGCCCAACCGGTGCCCGCGCCAAAGCCATAGACCACGGCTTCACCAAAGTTATAGCTACGCTCTACCATGAACAGTACACCACCAAGGATGGCACAGTTAACGGTAATCAACGGCAGGAATACACCCAGCGCGTTGTAGAGCGATGGCACGTACTTATCAAGGAACATCTCCATGATTTGTACTAACGCAGCAATAACACCGATGTAAGAGAGCAGCCCAAGGAAAGACAGATCAATGTTTTCAGCACCGCTGATACCGGTCCACGTTAGCGCACCTTCTTGTAGCAAGTAGGTGAACACTAGGTTGTTCACCGGCACCGTGACGGTTAATACAACAATTACCGCGATACCCAGGCCAATCGCTGAGGAGACTTTTTTGGACACTGCCAAGAAAGTACACATCCCCAAAAAGAAGGCCAGCGCCATGTTTTCAACAAACACCGAAGCAACAAAAAGACTCAGATAATGTTCCATGTTACACGGCCTCCTTGGGTTTGGTGTTTTCCTTCATTTTGAACTCATTATCTTCCACCTGTTCTGGGTTGACTGCACGCATCACCCAGATCAGTAAGCCGATAATGAAGAACGCTGAAGGAGGTAATAGCAACAAGCCATTGGGAACGTACCAACCACCATTCTGAACGGTCTGAAGGATAGTGATACCAAAAATGCTGCCTGCACCCAGCAACTCACGGAAGAAGCCAACCACCATAAGCACAAAACCATACCCAAGGCCGTTACCAACACCGTCTAAAAATGACATTCCCGGCGTGTTGGACATCGCAAAACCCTCTGCACGCCCCATGACGATACAGTTAGTAATGATCAAGCCAACGAATACGGAAAGCTGCTTAGACATCTCATAGGCATACGCTTTCAAAATCTGGTCTACCACGATTACCAGCGAGGCAATGATGGTCATCTGAACGATGATACGAATCGAGGAAGGAATGTGGTTCCTGATCAACGATACGAACAGGTTTGAGAATGCCGTTACGAAAATAACCGCCAGCGCCATAACGAGCGATACGCTCATACTGGTGGTTACCGCAAGTGCCGAACAGATCCCCAGAATTTGCAGCGCAATAGGGTTATTCTGGAAAATCGGCGCGGTTAAAACGCCCTTTGCATTTACGTCCGCCATGATCAGGCCCCCTCAACGTCTTCGAAGTTGGTATCAGTCTCTTCGGCGTCTTCCGGCTCAGTACCACTGCGGAATTTAGCCAAATAGGGACCGAAAGCTTCTTCGCTTAACCAGAACTGCAGCATGTTAGTTACGCCGTTACTGGTTAGCGTAGCACCAGATAGTGCGTCTACTTCGTATTCGCCGCTAGCACCGCCCTTGGTCAGGTGGATCTCCGGTGAGAGGTCGCCCTCTTCATCGTAAATCTTTTTACCTTCCCACTGAGCCTGCCAGCGAGGATTGTTTACTTCAGCACCCAGGCCTGGCGTTTCACTGTGCTCATAGTAGGTGATACTGACGATCGTATTGCCATCACCCTCTACTGCCAGGAAGCCACGCATTAGGCCCCATAGCCCTTGGCCACGAATAGGTAGCACGATCTGTTCCGGGTCGTCTTCACCACCAATCAAATAAACGGTGGCGTAGTTTTCGACACGCGATAGACCAGCGATATCCTGATCGCCAGAAAGCGTGCGACCCGAAGCCGGGTCACGAGCAGCTTCAAAGCTATCGTAGGTATCAGGGTCAAACTCATCAGAATACTCACCGGTATCCAGGTCAACGACCCGAGCGGTGATCTCTTCGCTAAACACCTCTTCAACGTCCATGCCAGGCTCATACAGCTTGGCGACGTTCAAGATATTGGTTTTACGATCAAGCTCCTGATTGAGCTGTTGGGCGGGTCGCAGTGCGACCGCCGCAGTCGAGACAATGACGGAGCACACGATACAGAGTGCAAACGCCACAATCAGGACTTTCTTGATGGAGTTGTTACCTTGTGCCATTAGGCAGTCTCCTCGGCCGGTACGCCGGTACGCTTAACGCGACGCTTGATGTTGGCCTGGACGAAGAAATGGTCAATCAGCGGTGCAAACAGGTTAGCAAATAAGATAGCCAACATGATGCCCTCTGGGAAAGCCGGGTTCACAACGCGAATTAAAACGGTCATCACACCAATCAGCGCACCAAATATCAAACGACCTTGGTTGGTCATCGATGCTGACACCGGGTCAGTCGCCATGAATACCATGCCGAACGCGAAGCCACCGATCACCAGATGCCAGTACCACGGCATGGCAAACATCGGATTGGAGTCAGAGCCCATTAGGTTAAACAGCGTGCTGGTAACGACCATACCCAAAAATACGCCAAGCATGATTCGCCACGAGGCAATCCGCGTCCACAGCAGCACTGCAGCACCAATAAAGATCGCCAGCGTCGACACCTCACCCACAGAACCGGGGACAAAGCCAAGAAAGGCGTCCCACCAGCTGAAAGTATCCGTTAACGCGGTCATACCATCTTGGAACGCCAGCGAGAGCGCAGTAGCACCGGTGTAACCGTCAGCGGCAACCCATACAGCGTCACCGGAAATCTGTGCGGGGTAGGCAAAATAAAGAAATGCACGGCCTGTCAGCGCGGGGTTCAAGAAGTTCTTACCCGTACCACCGAATATCTCTTTACCGATTACCACACCAAAGGTGATACCCAGCGCAACTTGCCACAACGGAATGGTCGCGGGCAGTATCAATGCGAATAGCACTGAGGTAACGAAGAACCCTTCGTTAACTTCGTGACCACGCTTGATGGCAAACAACACTTCCCAGAAACCACCCACCACAAAGGTGACTAAGTAGATTGGCAAGAAGTAAGTCGCGCCGAGGACAAAGTTAGCCCATAAGCTGCTGGCATCATGACCTGACGCCAATGTCATCATAATTGCTTCGCGCCAGCCACCCATTGATGCGTAGCCTGCATCGATAGCCGTGTTTGCTTGCCAACCCGCGTTCCACATACCAAAGAACATTGCTGGGAAGGTACACAGCCACACGGTAATCATGATGCGTTTAAGGTCGATACCGTCACGCACGTGGGCGGTGGTTTTAGCAACGCTTGGCGGTGAATAAAAAATGGTATCTACCGCTTCAAAGAGCGGATAGAACTTTTCGTACTTTCCGCCTTTGTGGAAATGCGGCTCGATATTTTGGAGTGTTTGTTGAATACCCATCATCAGGCCTCTTTCTCGATCATGGTGAGATTGTCACGCAGGATGGGGCCATATTCGTATTTGCCGGGGCAAACGTACGTACACAGCGCCAGATCCTCTTCGTCCAGCTCCAAACACCCAAGCTGCATGGCAACCTCAATGTCGCCCACGATCAGCGAACGCAGTAACTGAGTTGGCATGATATCCAGCGGCATCACCGTTTCATATGAGCCAACGGGCACCATCGCGCGCTCTGAACCATTGGTTGATGTGGTGGGTGCGTAGTTACGCAAGCCTTTAATTCTGGAAAGATAGATCCCCAGGACAGAATGTCGATCTGCGCCCAGTGATAGCCACCCAAGTAAGATGCGCTTATTACCTTCTTCAATCAGACTAAACTGATTGCTAAAGCGTCCCAGATAGGTAAGTTTGCCTTCCGCGGTAAAGCCAGAAAATACAGAACCAGAAATGACACGGGTGTCATCGGGTTTGATGACTTCTTCTGCCAGGAGTTCATCCGTGCTAGCGCCGATACGGGTACGTACCAAGCGAGGGTTTTCAGCACGCGGGCCACCAATGGCAACCACGCGGCTCATATCCAGTTTCCCTTCTACAAAGAGCTTACCGAACGCGATAACGTCCTGATAGCCGATGTGCCACACCTGTTTGTGCAGAGCGACGGGAGAAAGGTAATGAATATGGGTACCCACTAGCCCGGCTGGGTGCGGCCCGGCAAAGCTTTCGGTTTTGACGCCTTCCACCTCACCGCCCGGAATAGAGGCGTTTTCCCCTGTACAAAGAAAGACGTTGCCCTCGGTCAGGCGCGCTAACACCTTGAGGCCATCTTCAAATGCTTGCGGCTGCTCATTAATGATCAGTGCAGGATCAGGGCTTAAAGGATGGGTATCTACGGCTGTTACAAAAATATCGGCCGGAGTGCTATCGATTGCCGGTGTACGCGAGAAAGGACGCGTGCGTAGCGCCGTCCAGAGTCCCGACTCCACCAGTTGGTCAACAACGACCTGGCGTTCAAGCTGCGTTAAGGCATTACGGTCATGAGCAGCGAATTCAATCGCCTCCTCAGTCTCGTCGACTTTGATCACAACAGATAGTAAACGACGTTTTTCGCCACGGTTTATTGCAAGCACTTCACCAGCAGCGGGCGCTGTATAGCGCACACCATCAATTTTCTTGTCGGTGAAGAGCAATTGGCCTAGTTTGACCTTATCCCCTTCCTGAACTTCCATCGTCGGCTTCATGCCAACGTAGTCGGTACCCAGGATTGCCACGTGGCGCACAGGCCGCGCATCTTCAATACGCTGCTCGGGCGCTCCCGCGATGGGGAGATCCAGGCCTTTTTTGACTTCGATCATAGTCTCGCCCAGTTGTTGGATCGGATATACGAAGGTATGGGGTTCGAATGCTTATTTTCTGCTCAGCGAATTGTTATTTTCTGCTCAGATTGTTACCAGTCCGGCCCAAGCAGCACTTGAACCACCCCGAAAAATCCATCGTATTATAAAGATAAGCGCGTCCAATGACCACATCCCTGATGATCTCCAAAAGTGCTATATACATTGGCAAACGGAAGGCATAGAGACAAAAAAACGCCACCCGAAGGTGGCGCTGCATCATTATTTCGCTTGATAGCCCCCGCAGAGAAGCTAATTTAGCAATATTATTATTTAGCTATTTAGCGCGGCAGCTTTAAGAACCGCACATTAGACATCTGTTGTAAAATACGCACGACTTGGCAGCTATAGCCAAATTCGTTGTCGTACCACATATAGACAACCGCATGATGACCGTTGGCGATAGTCGCTTTGGCGTCAACAATGCCAGCATGACGATTGCCTACAAAGTCCGACGAGACCACTTCTGCCGAGTCAACGAAGTCAATTTGCTTTTGATAAGCAGAATCAATCGACATGCGACGCAAGTAGTCGTTTAGCGCAGCCGCATCAGTCGTTTTGTCCAGTGTCAGGTTAAGAATGGCCATGGAAACATTGGGGATCGGCACGCGAATTGCGTTACCGGTTAGCTTACCCTCAAGCTCAGGCAGTGCTTTGGAGACAGCTTTAGCCGCGCCCGTCTCGGTTAACACCATGTTCAACGCCGCGCTGCGGCCACGACGGTCGCCTTTGTGGTAGTTATCGATCAGGTTTTGGTCATTAGTGTAAGCATGCACGGTCTCAACGTGACCGTTTACCACACCATACTCATCGTTAAGCACCTTCAATACCGGCACGATCGCGTTGGTGGTACATGATGCAGCTGAAACAATAAGATCGTTATCGCCAATCGATTCGTGATTAATACCGTAAACAATATTTTTGATATCGCCTTTACCCGGCGCGGTCAGCAGCGCTTTGGCAGCACCTTTGCACTTCAAGTGCTGGCCCAAGCCCTCTTCATCACGCCAAATACCGGTATTATCAACGATAACGGCATTGTTGATGTCGTAGGTGGTGTAGTCGATCTCACTCGGTGAATCGGCATAGATAACCTGAATGACATTGCCATTTACGGTTAGCGTGCGCGCTTCTGCATCAACCATGATGGTGCCATCAAACGGCCCGTGTACGGAATCGCGGCGCAGCAGGCTGGCACGTTTTTCAAGGTCCTTTGCCACATCGCCACGGCCACGTACAACAATAGCCCGTAGGCGTAGCAGGTTGCCGCCACCGGCTTTTTCAACCATCACCCGAGCCAATAACCGACCAATACGGCCAAAACCATAAAGCACCACATCTTGTGGCTCACCGGTGCTGGCACCTGGCTGATAACCATCAATAATTTCGTGCAGTTCTTTGCGCAGAAAGGCTTCCACATCGCCCCCGCCCTGGCGCTTAAACATTACCCCCAACTTGCCCACATCGACATGCGCAGGGCCAAGGTTTAACTCAACCATGCTTTTAAGAATCGGATAGGTATCTTCAACGGAGAGCTCAGTTCCCTCCAGTTTGCGTACAAAGCGGTGGTCTTTGAGAATACGGATGACTGACCGTTTGATGAGCGAGCGTCCGAACATGGTGGCAACAACATTATTCTGACGATAGAGCTGCCCTACCAATGGGATCATCTGCTCCGCCAAGGCTTCGTTGCCTTGCCATTCTTGAAAAACGTTTTCGAGCGCTTGCTGACTCACGGGCGGCCTCATCAGGTAGTGGAAACAGGAAGTGGAAACGGGGTCGTAAACTAATAATTCGGTTTATTATCCGGGGCAAGCGCAGTCGTCGCAATGAAAGGATAGTCGCACAACATGTAGGGGTATTACAGAAACGCCAATCTCACTACAAAACTACTTTCATAACAGATTAACCCGCTACCTAAAGCCGCGGCACTCTAACTGAAACGGGTGATCGTGTATGATCTGTTTTCCGTTTCAGCGCAAAACGATATCTTGCTTATGCCGACTTTCTCTCTGCTCGAACCGCCCCAGCCTCAAGGGACTCGCGATACGCTCTACTGGTCATCGCCACCGGGCAGCGCGACTGCTCTGGCTCTTTCACGCGTGGCCAAGCACGCCCCGCTATTGGTGATTACCCCCAATACGGCCAGTGCGCAGCGCCTGGAACAAGATCTTTACTTTTATAGCGATGTCCCCGTATTACCCTTCCCTGATTGGGAAACGCTGCCCTACGATAGCTTTTCGCCCCACCAGGACATTGTCTCAGCGAGGCTACGTACCCTGCGCCAGCTCCAAGATGGCGTGCGCGGCATTGTATTGGTGCCGATCAATACGCTGATGCAGCGCTTACCGCCGGTTGAGTACATCGCCGGGCGGGTAATGACGCTCAAAACCGGTGAGCGTTTGAATCGCGAAACGTTCCGGGAATCGCTTTCGCGAGCGGGCTATCGCGCCGTGGAAACGGTGT
The DNA here is from genome assembly GCF_976980765.1 of Halomonas sp. NYA30. Classification (NCBI taxonomy): domain Bacteria; kingdom Pseudomonadati; phylum Pseudomonadota; class Gammaproteobacteria; order Oceanospirillales; family Halomonadaceae; genus Halomonas; species Halomonas sp. NYA30. Next base: position 2,721,869 of record NZ_OZ334477.1, read on the forward strand.
ATGAACCCGGCGAATACGCCATGCGTGGCGCGTTGATCGACCTCTTTGCGATGGGCATGGACGAACCGATTCGCATCGACCTGTTTGACGATGAGATCGACACACTGCGTCACTTTGACCCCGGCAGTCAGCGCTCAACCGATAAACTTGAGTCGCTAGAGTTGCTGCCCGCCCACGAGTACTCGCTAAGCCGTAGCGCCATCGCCTGCTTTCGTGAGCAGTTTGAAACCCTCTTTGATGTCGACCCGCGCCAGTGCCCGCTTTATAACGATGCATTAAAGGGCATTCCCTCCCCGGGGCTTGAGCACTATCTGCCGCTGTTTTTTGAGCAGACCGCTTCGCTGTTTGAGCACCTAACCGACGACACCCGGGTCGCCCTACTGCCTGGTGTGCTTAATGCGGCCGAACAGCACTGGCAGTCTATTGATGCACGCTACGTTAACTTGGGTGTTGATCCTACACGGCCACTGCTACCACCTCACCGGGCGTTTTTCCCGGTCAGTGATGTTTTTTCGGCTATAAAAGCACGCCCGCGCATAGAGCTAACTGAAGACAGCGAGCAACGCCATGCGCATATACCTGAAGCAACCCCATTGCCTACGCTGTCGATTAATGCCCGCGCTAAGCAGCCACTTGGCGAGCTTACGGCGTTTTTGAAGTCTCACGCCGAAACCCGGGTGCTGTTTGTAGCGGAATCACGGGGCCGCCGAGAAGCGCTGGAAGAGATATTGGCCCCGCTTAAGCTTTCGCTCCCACATACCGATAGCTTTCACGACTTCCTAGCCAGCGATCACACCTATGCCATTACCGAAGGTTTGGTGGACAGCGGCCTGTGGCTGAACAACCCAAGCATTGCAGTGATCAGCGAGACAGAGCTATTTGGCGATGTGGTACGCCAGAGCAGGCGGCGTGAAAAAGCTACCGATGATAACGAGCTTGCGGTCCGCCATCTGTCAGAACTACACGAAGGCGCACCGGTGGTTCATCAGGCTCATGGCGTTGGCCGCTACATAGGGCTGGAAACATTGGAGGCCGGTGGTCAGGCAAATGAGTTTTTGGCGCTTTCCTACGCCGATGGCGCCAAACTTTATGTGCCGGTCGACAGCCTGCATATGATCTCCCGCTACAGCGGTGCCGGTGACGAATTAGCACCGCTACATAAGCTGGGTTCCGATCAGTGGGAAAAAGCCCGCCGCAAAGCCGCCGAGAAGATTCGTGATACCGCCGCGGAACTTTTGGATGTTTACGCTCGCAGGGAAGCTCAACAGGGCGTGGTCTACGAATCGCCAGGCGATGAGTATGTTCGCTTTGCGAGCAACTTCCCATTCGAGGAGACTCCCGACCAGCACGCAGCCATTGAAGCGGTGATTAGCGACATGACGTCACCGCAGCCCATGGATCGCGTGGTATGTGGTGACGTAGGCTTCGGCAAAACCGAAGTGGCCATGCGCGCGGCGTTTATCGCCGTGCAATCAGGTCGCCAAGTAGTGGTCCTGGTGCCTACCACGCTACTGGCGCGTCAGCACTTCGAAAATTTCCGCGACCGCTTTGCCGACACCGCCGTCAATATCGGCTTGATATCGCGCTTCACCAGTGGCAAAGAGGTTACCCAAACATTAGAGAGTGTTAAAAACGGCCAAACCGATATCGTGATTGGCACCCATAAACTTCTCTCAAAAAGCGTTGAGCTCCCCAAAATGGGACTCCTCATCATTGATGAGGAGCACCGCTTTGGCGTAGCACAGAAAGAGAAGCTCAAAACGCTACGCGCAGAAGTCGATATTTTGACACTAACCGCGACGCCTATTCCGCGTACGCTAAACATGGCAATGAGTGGCATCCGCGATTTGTCGATTATCGCCACCCCGCCCGCACGGCGCCTGTCGGTCAAAACGTTTGTTCAGCAGCACGATGCCAGTATCATTAAAGAAGCCCTACTGCGCGAGATACTGCGTGGCGGGCAGGTGTATGTGCTGCATAACGAAGTCAAAACCATCGAAAACAGTGCTGAAAAAATCCGTGAGCTGATTCCTGAAGCGCGGGTAGCGGTTGCCCACGGCCAACTACCTGAGCGCAGCCTCGAACGCATCATGTCGGATTTCTATCATCGCCGTTTTAACGTGCTGGTGTGCTCGACCATTATTGAAACCGGTATTGATGTGCCTAGCGCCAATACTATTATTATCGAACGCGCCGATAAATTTGGCTTGGCACAGCTTCACCAGTTGCGGGGCCGTGTTGGCCGTAGCCACCACCAGGCCTATGCTTACCTGCTGACACCGCCCCCTAAAGCGATGACCCGTGATGCCATCAAACGCCTGGAAGCCATTAGCGCTTCGGACGATCTAGGTGCTGGTTTCACCCTGGCCAGCCACGACATGGAGATTCGCGGAGCAGGCGAGCTACTGGGTGATGAACAGAGCGGCCAGATGGAAACCATTGGCTATACACTTTATATGGAGATGCTTGACCGAGCAGTGAAGGCCATTCGTGCGGGTAAAACACCCAATATTGATGCACCCTTCAATACCGGCGTGGAAATCAACCTCAACCTGCCCGCGCTGATTCCAAGTGATTATATTCACGATGTTCAGCAGCGCCTGGTGATGTACAAGCGGATTGCCAACACCCAGAGCGATAGCGAACTTAAAGAGTTACAGGTTGAGCTAATTGACCGATTTGGCTTGCTGCCCAATCCGTTGAAAAACCTGATTCGCCAGACCAAGCTGCGCCACCGTGCCGAGCAACTGGGAATCAGCAAAATCGAGGCTGGCGAGAGCCGCGGTAGAGTACTGTTTGATAGCAGCACCCAGGTGGATCCCTTAACCCTGGTGACCCTCATTCAGACGTCACCAAAGCACTATCGTTTAGATGGCTCTGACACCTTACGATTTGAATTATCAATGGAAAGCGTCGACAAACGCTTTCAACAGCTTGAAAACCTACTTAGTACGCTTAATCAAAAAGTAGCGGCGGCGTGACGCTTGGGGCAAACTTACCAGTAGCCATGCCTAGTTAACCCACCTCGTGGACTAACATCAGTGGCCCAACGACGCGCATCAGCAGTGAATTAACATATTAGGAATGATCATGAACATTCGCGACACCTTTACCCTCTGGGGCCCCACCAGCTTGGCAGTGCTATTAGCCGCGAGCTTGGCGAGCCCTGCTTTTGCGCAATCAGCTGCTGAGCAGGCCGACAGCCAACCCCAAGAGCTAGCTCAAGAGCAGGAGCAGGAGCAGGAGCAGGAGCAGCAAAATCAAGAGCAGCAGCCACAGGAAATCAGCATAGACGCTGTCGACAGCGCCGCTCAGGTTGCTGACCAAGATGAACTGCCTCGTGGTCACTTCCGCCTACCCGAAAGCGGTGACGTTATCGGTGAGAGCTACACAGTTGTGGTCGAAGACCCCAAGCAGACACTGATTGATATCGCCCGTCGCCATAACATTGGCTATGAAGAAATTCGCATGGCCAACCCAGATGTCAGCTTATGGGTGCCTGGCGTGGGTACCGAGGTAGTGATCCCCGCTCAGTACATTTTGCCGCCTGCCCCACGCGAAGGGGTGGTGGTTAACCTTTCAGAGCTACGTCTCTACTACTACCCTGCTGACAAGCCCGGCATCGTTGAAACGTACCCGGTCAGCGTAGGGCGTGAAGAGTTCGCAACGCCAGTGGGCATTACCCGCACCACCGTTAAAGTTAAAGACCCTGCCTGGGCGCCCCCCTCCTCCATGCGTCGTGAAGCAGCTGAACGTGGTGAACCAGCGCCTTCCGTGGTGCCACCAGGTCCTGACAACCCACTGGGCGAGCATGCAATTCTACTCGCCATGCCGAGCTATCTAATACACGGCACCAACCGCCCTGACGGCGTCGGTATGCGCGTTAGCCGCGGCTGTATCCGCATGTACCCTGAGGATATCAAATCGCTTTACGAGCGCTTACCGAGCGGTACACAGGTTAATTTAATGGATGCGCCATTTAAAGCAGGCTGGGCTTCCGACGGCACGCTGTTTGTACAGTCGTTTCCGCAGTTGGAAGAGAACGTGGAAGGCTTTGAACCTCTGCTAAATGCCGTAGAGCGCGTCACTGAGCTAACTGACAACGACATTGAAATAGATGCTGAACAGATACAGCGGGCCGTTGAAGCCCCCGATGGCCGCTTTATTGCCCTGCATGGCCCACAAGCGCCAGCACCTGAGCCAGAGCCCGAACCTGTTAAGCTGATTAACGAAGTTGAGCTCAGCGCTGCAGCTAGTGGCGAAGAAGAAACCTAATACACGGATACGGCAGTAACAAAAAACCCCGCCGAGGCGGGGTTTTTTGCGTAGCTAGCGGCAAAAACTACTTACCTAACATCTTTACCAACTACGACTTGCATACAGCAACCGCTGAGAGAGCCTAGTGGCTCCCCAGCAGCTCCAAGCAGAATTACTTCTGCATGGAACGCTGGAACATGCGGTTCATTTCTTCACGGTTCTGCTCAGACATCTGCAGAGCAGCCTGCGCATCGCGCTGGGCTTGGTTTGCAGTGTTCATAGCTTGTGAAGCCATGCTGCGTGCTTCTGCAGCGTCAGCCTGTGCAGATTCTGCAGTCATGCGAACTTCTTCCAGCGCGCCGGTAGAAGCACAACCAGCAAGAATTGCCAGAGAAGCAGCAGCAGCAGTCATCTTCAGAGTAGTTTTCAGAGTCATAGTGTTCTCCTTGAGTCGTCCTTGGGTACTACATTAAGGGTATGACAAAGGTAAGGTTACGCACATTAAAAATGTGCTTAGCTTAAATTTGTCTACCTGCGGTGCAGGTTCTTTACAGTGACTTGTGCTGCGAAGCACGCAAGTCAAACGCTGTTTTATAATAGACTACAGCGGTTGTCTATAGCCACTTTTTAAAAACCTCGAACTTCCTTCAACGGCAATAGCTTAACGGATCACTACACGGGTGCCAACACCCACTAGTTCTGCCAAGCGATCAATTTGCTCGTTGGTAACGGCAACACACCCTTGAGTCCAATGATAGCGACCATGAATATCGGGGTCTGCACTACCCAAGCCATGAATCCCAATCGCACCACCTAGCGCTGTATTTTGTGGCGGATGGCCGTTACGTCGGTAGAAATCGAAGTAATCTTCATAATCGGTTTGGGAATAAATCCCTTTTTCAAGCGCCATGCGTGCATGGGCTGGCGTTGGGAAATCAATCCCCATGAACGTACGCCACTGGCTTTCGTAATTAAAACGATTGATACGAAACTCACCCTTAGGAGTCACGTTATCGCCACGAACGCGCTGAGTCTTCGCCCCTGCACGCCCTAAGGATATGGGCGCATAGCGCTCTAAAAGCTCATTACCACGGAACACACTGAGCGTGGCCTCTTGATCATCAATCAGTACCCACAGCTCATTGCTATGGCGCGGCACATGGGCGCGCGTAAGCATTGTTTCGATAAGGTCAGAGGGAGCAGCCTGACTAGGTGCAGTGACAGCAGCGCTAGCAACCGCTGGCAAGCTCAGCGCCATAGCTAAAAACCGACGGCGATTGATTAAAAACATGGCAGCTCTCGAAACATATTAGCCTGTGGTGGACCAACTAAACGCATAGGGTGGCTGTTATACCTTATTCCCACATCCGCCGTAAGTAATTTCGTCATAGTACCGCTTTGGGTCGTCCCGAAGCGATGATGTGCTCGCCAGTGGCACATACTCATTAAACGCCCTGCAACTCTTCCATACTCGCCATCATGTGACGTATTTCAGAATTATGCCCTTCAGCTAGCGAATCAAAGAATTCTGCTTCGGGTTCAATTCTCGAGCGTGCGGCACGATGCTTGTACAACGCCTGCAAACGCTCATGGGCGGTGGTGGCTGTTTTCATGGCATCTTCTATGGAGCCTGTAACGGTTTGCTCCGCAATTCGATCCAGCTCAGGTGGCTCAGGGAATTCGCTCGATTCATCGAACCACGTCTCCAGCACCTCAGAATGATCCGTACCGTCATGGAACAAGTCTTCTAGACCCGTTTTCATCTTCAATTCACGGCTGGCGAGGTAATCTAATCCCATTTTTAAGCGTTCATTGTCGGCTTTATCAGCAGCCTCGCTGTATTGTCGCGCCATGCGCGCGTGAAAACCTGCCGCCCATTCGACTAAATCTTTAACTTGGTTATAGCGCATCATGATCTCCTTTTCGTGGTGCTTACTTGACCAGCGGATAAAATCGAGCCTTTTACCACTCCAGGCTGGTTTCACGCAGAGCAGCTATTTCGCGCTTTGCCGCCTGAAGATTATCCAGCAATTGCTGAGGCAAACTCGCTTGACTATCCACCTTAATCATAGCGGGATTATGAGTAGTACGCCGCGCAGCCCCTTCATCGCTATGCAGGCGTTCAAGCTGACCTGTCAGCCAATTCAACCAACTTTCCGGCTGAGCGTTTAAGTCGCGCAGACGCTGTAGCTCTGCCAAAGCCGGGCCTTGCTGAGATAACAATACACGCCAGCGATGCTCTGGCAAGCGCGCGTGCTCAGTAACTTCACGTAGAAGCGACTCTAACGCCAGCTCAAAGAGCGCCAACGCGCTCTCCTCCAGCGCCATCTGCCGCGAAGGGGCATGTTCACCCTCCCCCGCTGGCATAATGGCTAACAGCTCCGCTTGGTAGAGTAACTGATTGGTTCGCGAGCGTGCATTCACTTGCGCTTATCCTCCACGTGCCATTTACCAGCCTCAAACATGGCCTTCCAGCCGGTGGCTTTGCCCTCTTCGTCAGTCATTACAAACTGCTCTTTCGTCTTACGCGAATAACGGATTTGAGCGGGACGACCATCGGGGTCTTCACTAGGTGCTTTGAGAATAAAATGGTACTTCTCAGGCAACTCTTCGGCATGCGCTTTTAGCTCTTTCACCAGCGGTGGCCGCGTTTCGCGATTTTTAGGAAATTTACTCGCCGCCAAAAAGAGACCGCTTGCGCCGTCACGCAGCACGTAATGGTCGTCCACTTTTTGACATTCAAGTTCCGGCATCGGAATCGGATCCATTTTTGGCGGCGCCACTTCGCCGCTTTTCAATAGCTTACGGGTGTTTTTACACTCGCTATTGGTGCAGCCAAAATACTTACCAAAGCGACCTGATTTCAACTGCATCTCAGCGCCACACTTATCGCACTCGATCACAGGGCCGTCATAGCCTTTAATCTTGAATTTACCGCTTTCCACCTCATACCCATCACAATCAGGGCTGTTGCCACAAATATGCAATTTGCGCGTTTCATCAATCAGGTAGTTGTCCATCGCCGTGCCACACTTGCTGCAGCGACGCTTAGCACGCAGTGCATTCGTTTCAGCCTCTTCACCCGCATCTTCCGCTACTGCTTCTTCACCTGGAATCAGGTCGATGGTGGTCTTGCAGCGCTCTTTTGGCGGCAAATTGTAGCCGCTACAGCCCAGGAACACGCCTGTGGAAGCGGTGCGAATTTGCATATGGCGGCCACATTTCGGGCAGTCAATATTGGTGGGCACCGGCTGATTGGGCCGCATACCATCTTCGCTCTCCGCCTTGGCTAACTCTTCACGAAACTCACCGTAGAAAGCATCTAGCAAAGCCTGCCAGTTACGCTCGCCTTCGGCGACTTCATCAAGGCTATCTTCCATGCGCGCAGTGAATGAGAAATCCATCAAATCAGGGAAGGACTCTTTCAGCCGCTCGGTAACGATATCGCCAAGCTTCTCGGCATAAAAGCGGCGGTTTTCAAGCTTCACATAGCCGCGATCCTGAATCGTGGAGATAATCGATGCATAGGTAGAAGGACGACCAATCCCCTGCTTCTCGAGCTCTTTCACCAGGCTTGCTTCGGTGTAACGCGGTGCAGGCTTGGTAAAGTGCTGCTGAGGATCAAGCGCTTCCAACGCCATCGGCGTGCCTTTAGGCAAGTCAGGCAGGCTCTGATCTTCATTTTTACCGCTTGGCTTCATCACCCGTGTATAGCCATCAAATTTAAGCACGCGTCCTTTGGCACGCAGCTCATACCCATCAACCTCGACGCTAAGCGTACTGGACAGGTACTCAGCGGGTGTCATCTGGCAAGCTACAAACTGGCGCCAGATCAGCTCGTAAAGGCGCTCTGCATCGCGCTCCATACCGGACAGGTCTGATGCTTTGCGTTCAACGCTGGAGGGGCGAATCGCCTCGTGGGCTTCTTGAGCACTCTCTTTACTACTGTAACGATTAGGCGCTTCAGGCAGATAGCGCTCGCCAAACTCTTCGCCGATATAACTGCGCACGCCTTCCACTGCATCTTTTGAAAGATTGGTGGAGTCAGTACGCATATAGGTGATATAGCCCGCCTCATACAGACGCTGGGCCATGGTCATGGTCTTCTTAACAGAAAACCCTAACCGGCCACTCGCGGCCTGCTGTAGCGTAGAGGTAATAAAGGGCGCTGTCGGCTTGGAGCTGGTGGGCTTATCTTCCCGCGAAGTAATCGCGAGCTTGGCTTTTCTAAGCTGCTCAATACGCGCCAGGGTGTCTTTTTCAGAGGTGGGCTTAAAGGCTTTGCCATCCTGACGAACCAGGGCAAAACGCACCAGCTCACCCTCGGGAGAGGCCAAATCCGCGTGCACATCCCAAAACTCTTCAGGAATAAAGGCACGAATTTCGCGCTCGCGTTCAACAATTAGACGCACCGCGACGGACTGTACCCGGCCAGCCGACAGCCCACGCGCCACTTTCGCCCACAGCAAAGGCGAAAGCATAAAGCCCACCACGCGATCCAGGAAACGCCTAGCTTGCTGTGCTTCCACCCGGGGAATATTTAGCGCGCCCGGCGCTTTGAACGCGTCCTGTATGGCATTTTTGGTGATTTCATTAAACACCACGCGCTTATAGCGGCTGTCGTCTCCACCGATAGTCTCACGCAGGTGCCAGGCAATGGCCTCCCCTTCGCGGTCCAAATCCGTTGCGAGATAGACAGCGTCGGCTTTCTCAGCCAATTTTTTCAGCTCAGCCACCACTTTCTCTTTGCCTGGCAGCACCTCATAGCGCGCTTCCCAGCCATTGTTGGGGTCAATCCCCATCCGCCGAATCAGCTGATCTTGGCTTTTACGCTTCTTATATTCCACCTTCTCTTCCGCCGACATCTTGCGTGTCGCTGCGGCCTGGCGTGCGCGCTCCTTAGGATCGGAGGCTGCCTTACCTGAGCCGCTGGTCGGCAGGTCACGAATGTGACCCACGCTCGACTTCACGATGAAATCGTTGCCGAGATATTTGTTAATCGTCTTCGCTTTAGCCGGCGACTCGACGATGACCAGTGACTTGCCCATAGTGCTCCACTTTCCTAATGCACGGACTGTCTAGCACGTGCTCTAAATTCGGTGCCGTATCGCCGGGATGAAACAGCCCATTAACAAAGATACGGATGAAAAAATGCGCCTACCCTACCCCAGCCCTTGGCTAAGCGCCAGTAGCAACCAAGTCGTAGGAAGAATCCGTAGATTTCTGACAAAGAGTAGCTAGACACTAGACTGCCACTGGCATTACGGCAACCCAAAAGGCACACAGTCAAACAAAGCGCCCCCACCATATAGGCGGGGGCGCTGTGAGCTAACACACTGTTTTAGCGATTGTTAGACGGATTCTCACCTCCGCTAGTGCTGCCAGGTTTCACTGATGGCTTAGTGCTTTCCTCATTGGTGGCAGAGAGTTTAGTGGCTTTTTCCTCTGTTTCTTCAGGCGCAGCCGAGGGCTCAACAGATGTTAGCTTAGCTGCTTTTGGCTTAGCTTCTCCTGTATTAGCTTTTGCCTGACTAATTCCTTCCGATTTAACAGCTTCTTGCTTGGGTTTAATAGTTTCTGATTTAGCAGCTTCCGGTTTGGTAGCTTCTGGCTCAATAACTTTTTTATCAGCTTTACCAACCACGCCAGCCTTAGCGGTTTTTGACTTTGCTGGTGTTTTCGCCTTTGCCTTGGCAGCATTAGGAGTAGCAGGTGCTTCCTTTTTGCTAGGCCGTGCCTGATCAAAAAGCGCTTTTATCTGATCAAAGCGTTTAGCAGCATGCTCTGAAAGCTCGCCACTGGCGGCAAACACGTGTTCAAGGTGGCTAATATAGCCATCAATATCCTCGTTGCTATCACCCTTGAGCAAAATAGGCAGTGAATTCAGTGCTTGCTCACGATCCAGCTTCAAGATAAAGAATTGCTCACGCACTAAGCGCTTAAATTCACTCAGCTCTATGCCTGGCTCAAGCTCAGCACGGGAGGCGCGTAGCCGTTTGAAGTTACGCTCATCCGTGGCTGGAGCACCGCCGAGTACATAGATCAGCGAGCGCATAACCGCCTCATGAGCACCACCGTGGGTAATCTTCTCGCGCAGCGCTTCCCGGCGCTGCTCCATGAAGCGGCGGTGCTCGGGCTCAGCGCCGGGGCGGCGGCGATGCACATGGGCATCGCCATAAAGGCCCACGGCGGCCTGCAACAGCGGCTGGCCGTAAATATCCATAAACATTTTTTCAGTACTGCTATCGCGTAAATCGCGCACCGCATTGAGGCTTGCAACCAGCTGGTCAGAGCCCATGGTCTCAAGGGATTTGAAAAGATTATCATGTGAAACAGGATGACGATTTTTACGTATCGCGTCTGCCATTACCGGTAGCGGCACAGAAAGCGGGTTGCGGTCAGAAAGCAGCTTGTAGCCCAGGCGGATAGGGTGCATACGACGAATTAAGCGCGCCGCCTCAGGTGTTATCATGGCTTTTAGCCAAGGCTGCATAAATATCCGATACAAGCCCAAGTTTATTTCTGAAATACGCGCTACGGTGGCAAAGCGACGATCATCCTCAGGCTTGTGCATCACTGCCTGATCTAATTCTTCAAAGTTACGCGGCATAAATTCGAGCAGATAATCTCGCTCGAACAGCTCAGCATCTTCGCCCTTCTCCGCCGGGGATATGGAGGTTTCGTACAGCCCTGGGGGCAATACGTCGATGTAATCCATATTGGCAGTGAATTCGGTATGCTCTTTGCGTGACACGCTACCCGAAACAAATATACCTAGGTGGCCGGTAGTATCATGCTGGCAATAGACGATGGTTTGCTCGTTGGCAATGATGTCATCTGTGTTTTCATATAAATCACGAATCCATCCCAAGGCTTGCGGCGGCGGGGTAATATCATCCCCACGCGAGCAGAACACTACGATCGGCGAACGCACATTGCGCAGGTCGATTCGGCGCCCATCATGGGTCACCAACTGCGCGGTAGAGAGTCGATTACCGACAAACAGGTTATCGACAATATATTGGATTTCTTCACCGCCCAACACGACGTGACCGCCCCACCAGCGCTCAAATTCGAGGTATCGGTTCGCTTCTGTATCGATGTTGTCGTAAAGGTGATACTGCTTTTTCCAGTACGTATTAGCAGGGTTTAGGCGTTCAAAGTTCTGCACCAACCACGCCCCGTCAAACAGGCCATCACCAATGTCGCTAGTGAGCGCCGTAATCCAACTGCCCCCCGCCATTCCGCCGGTATAACGCATTGGGGCTTTGCCATGTTCGCCAGCCCAATAAGAAAGCGGTGCCCCGGCAATAAGAATAGGGCCAAACACATCTGGCTCTAATGCGGCCGCCATCATGATTTGCCAGCCCGCTTGGCAATTACCCACCACCATGGGCTTTTCGGTGGTTTCTGGGTGACGTTCGATCACATGGCGTAGAAACGCAACTTCTGACTCAACCACATCCTCCACGGTCTGACCCGGTTCAGGAAATGGCAAAAAACCAATAAAGTAGCAGGGATGCCCCGCTTTTAGCGCCACCCCCAACTCGCTGTCTGGCTTAAACCCGCCAATCCCTGGCCCATGTCCCGCACGCGGGTCGATCACTACAAAAGGACGTTTTTGTAGATCAATCTCAGTCCCTTCATGAGGTAGTACGCGTAACAACTCATAGTTGGTTGGTCGCGGCAGCGTCCGGCCAACCATTAGCACTTCAGTATCAAAACCCAATACGTTGGGCTTGGTTTGTTCCATGTGCTCAAGGTATTGATTACCACGCTCACGCATCACATCTAAATACAGAACGCTACGCTCCATGCTATCGCGCCAGTAATCAAAAGCCGCACGCCCAACCCCAAATGGGTCGAATAAGGAAGCGATCGTTTCACTACTTGGTACCACTGTGGAACCACTTTGCTGCTTTAGCCAAGCGTCAGTAAAAGCGCTGGCGGTTAGCAAAGGATTGGCGAGAAAGTTCATAGGTTCTCCCATTTGGTCGATGCGCCGGCATCAAACCGGGCAGCAATGAGGATGCTGCAATGCAATATAGTTTAGGCCACTAAGATCGCAACGTCGATCTTTACTCCTAGTAATTTCGACTAATGGAGCCACAAAGCACTCTTTAAGCAGCGCCAAAGATTCAGTGTTAGCATGCGTTGCGCTGACGATAAAGCCTGTATTTGGCATTAGTCCTAGCGACATTAAAGGGTGTTCACTATGAGGTTGCTATGTCATCCCCTACTCTGCTCAATCGCCTTACATTTCGGCAACTACAGGTCTTCCAGGCGGTGCACCGGCAACGCTCTTATTCTCGCGCAGCTGAGCAGCTGGGACTTACTCAGCCCGCGGTGAGCGCACAAATACGCCAGCTTGAGCTGGCTTTGGGTCAGCCACTCTTTAACTACGCGGGCAAAACGCTCCACACACTTCCCGCCGCCGACACGCTCGCCCATTCGACACGAGAAATTTTTGGTCAGCTTTCACGTCTGGAAATGAACCTATCGGACATTAATGGCAAAATAAGCGGCGAACTTAATATTGCGGCAGTATCCTCGGCTCAATATGTGGTGCCTTACTTACTCGCCCGGTTCCGTGCTCACTACCCAGAGGTGCACGTTCGCTTAAAGGTATGCAACCGCAGCCAAGCCCTAGAGCGGTTGACTGAGCAGCAGGACGACCTCGTTATTATGGCGATGGTGCCAGAGGATGATCGCTTAGTAGTGATGCCAATTCTTGATAATGAATTAATCGCGGTGGTTTGGCCGGAACACCCCCTGCTCTCTATGCCGGAGCCCTCTCTGGCAGACTTTGCACGCCACTACGTATTGATGCGCGAGCCAGGCTCTGGCGTGCGCAATGCCTTTGAACAAATGGCCGCCAATCAGCAGGTCGCCCTTCCACACTGTATTGAGCTGGGCACCAATGAAGCCATTAAAGGCGGAGTAATGGCCCACTTAGGCGTTGCCGTTCTCCCCCGCTTGGCGGTACAGCTTGAACTTGAGCAAGGGTTACTTTTTGAGCTTGGGCTTCCCGATTTTCCGATCCACCGATCCTGGTGCACGGTGTATGCGCGGGAACGTTTTCCCACACCGGTGGCAGAGCTTTTCTTAAGCTTTATCCGTGAGCACTTACCCGATTATCGCCGCCATTTTCAAGCGCCTTCAAGCCCGTTACCGAGCCACGGCGTCGCTTGCCTGCCAATGCTTGCGCCCTAGGGTCATGCGGTGTCCTGTTGACAGTGAAATATGTTACATTAGTAGCTATTAGCACGATGAAATATCGGATGCACTTCGTATTAATTAATCAGGTATCAATTGGCAGGTCTTGTAAGGGCTTAACGCCCACAAACGCACTCGGCCTACCGCACAAAAGAGAGGCTCTGTCCCTATGAGCAATACCCCTCCGCAACGCGTGTCTAGCGGTGAAAAATTCCGTAATGAACATGGCATGACGGTGATCAAGGATGGCATGAAGCAGCGCAAAGCGCAGGCAGAAGCCCCTTCTCTTGAACGCAAGCCTAAGTGGCTGCGCGCTCAGATCCCTGGAGGGGAGCGTTTTGAAGCGGTCAAAAAGAACGTTGCTACCCATCGACTAAGCACCGTTTGTGCTGAATCTCATTGCCCCAATATGGGCGAGTGCTGGAGCAACGGCACGGCGACCATCATGCTTATGGGTTCAGTATGCACTCGCGCTTGTCGATTCTGCGCGGTAGATACCGGCAATCCACAAGGCTGGCTTGATCACGAAGAACCTGAAAACACCGCGAAGTCAGTGGAGTTAATGGGCCTTCGTTACATCGTGCTCACCTCGGTAGACCGTGACGATCTCGACGATGGCGGTGCATCGCACTATGCCAACTGTATTAGTGCCATTAAAGCGCGCACGCCTGAAGTAGTCGTGGAAGCCTTAACGCCTGACTTCGATGGCGAGCTGAGTGCTATTGAGCGCGTTGTTGATTCTGGGTTACAAGTATTTGCCCAAAACGTTGAAACCGTTGAACGATTAACAGGCCGTGTACGTGATCGGCGAGCGGGTTATCGTAAAACGCTTGACGTGCTTGCCCATGCCAAGCGCTACCGTCCTGACATCATCACCAAAACCAGCTTAATGCTGGGATTGGGCGAAACTGACGAAGAGATTTTGCAGACTTTTGATGACCTGCGTGAAATCGGTGTCGATATCGTCACGCTTGGTCAATATTTGCGCCCAACCAAAAATCACTTGGCGGTAGAGCGCTGGGTAACGCCAGAAGAGTTTGACCGCTACCGCGTGATCGGTTTGGAGAAAGGCTTTATGGAAGTGCCTTCTGGCCCGCTGGTGCGTTCCAGCTATCGCGCTGATCGCGTGTTTGAAAAGAACAACCTGGGGCTCGCCTCACCCGCCGCCATTCCTGGTCAGGAACAAGAAGCGAACCCCAATATTATTCCAGCGTTAAACGTAGGATAAGCCTAACTTTACCGCTATATAGAGCTAGCTGAAAATAGGGAGCCACCGGCTCCCTTTTACAGCGGCGAGCTACCTACACTGACTAATTCACGATTTAGCCGTTTGGCTAGCGCTTTCGCCAACTGCTCCCCGACCTGATGATTGCTTGGTAGCGATGCAACGTCGGCCAACCTCACCATGGGCATGCCGGCATAGCCGCAGGGATTAATCCGTAAAAAAGGCGTTAGGTCACCATCGACGTTTAACGCTACGCCATGAAAGCTTGCCCCACGCCTAATTCGCAAGCCTAATGAAGCAATTTTAGCCTCACCAGCGTCGGTCACTACATACACACCGGGCGCATCAGGCCGTGCACGCGCGCTTACACCGTAACTGCTTAATACATCAATCACCGCATTCTCCAATGCAGTGACTAAATCACGTACGCCAATTTTTCCACGCCGCACATCCAGTAACGGATATAGCACCACCTGACCAGGCCCGTGATAGGTAACCTGCCCACCCCTATCTGTATGCACTACCGGAATATCCCCGGGTAGAAGTAAATGCTCCGGCTTGCCGGCCTGCCCTTGAGTAAATACAGGATCGTGCTCGACCAACCAGAACTGATCAAGGGTATTGGCATCGCGGGTATCAGTCAGCGAGCGCATGGCTTCCCAAACAGGAAGATAGGGTTGGCGCCCCAAGTGATGCAGCTTGATTGGCTCGGCGTCGCTCACGCTTACACCACCATATGCACACGACCGGTGGCTTTTAACGCCTCAAACAGCTCTTTAATGTGCTGCTCTCCAGTCGCTCTAATCACCACACGAACCGATTGGAAACGACCATTACGGCTATCAACTACCTGCATTGTCGTGGCGTCGAAATCAGGCGCATGGCGCACAATGACCTGACACACACAGGCAGGAAAGTCTTCGGCGGCATCGCCGACGACTTTTAACGAGTAATCACAGGGAAAAGTGATTTTAGGCGGCTCTTGAACCGCCGGTTGGCGCAAATCACGCAGTCCTTGTGGCGTACCTTTTTTCATAGCAACCCCATCATTGCAAAAAACAAAACCAACGGCTTAAACCTAATCAAACTTTAGTCGGTAAAGTTGCTGATTAGGCCACTAAAGAAGCGCTGCACCTGATCAAACAAACGCTTGAAGAGACCGCCCTCTTCAATGTTTTCCAAGGCCACCAAGCGACGCTCACCGACCACCTCGTCGCCCAGATGAACCTCAAGGGTGCCGACCTCATCACCAATAGCAATCGGGGCCTGAAGATCCGGGTTCAGATTAAGGCGCGCGCGCAGTTCTTCATTACGGTTACGCGGCAAGGTCATAAAGACCTCTTCATCGACTCCCACGCGTAATTCGTTAATATCGCCACCCCACACACGCGGCGTGGCCAAAACAGCACCACGCTCGTAAAGCTTCATGGTCTCGAAAAAGCGGAAACCATAGCTGAGTAGCTTTTGCGTTTCCTGAGCACGCGCCTCATCGGAGGTGGTCCCCATCACAACGGAAATCAAGCGCATATCGTCACGCTTAGCCGATGAGACTAGGCAAAAACCCGCCTCCGTTGTCCAGCCGGTTTTTAGGCCATCGACCGAAGGATCGCGCCACAGCAGGCGGTTACGGTTAGGCTGGTCGATGCCGCCATAAGAGAAAGTGCGCTGAGAGTAGATTTCATAGTGGTCGGGGTAATCATTAATAATATGCTGGGATAAGCGCGCCATATCGTGGGCAGTTGAGTAGTGATTATCCCCCGGCAACCCCGTGGCATTTTGGAAGTTTGTATTATTCATTCCCAGCCGAGTCGCATGTTGGTTCATCAGATCGGCAAAGGGCGTTTCTCCACCCGCTAAATGCTCAGCCATGGCGACACTGGCATCGTTACCCGACACAATAATGATTCCATGAAGAAGGTCATCTACTGAAACTTGATCACCCACTTCGATAAACATTTTAGAGCCGCCGGTACGCCACGCGTTCTCACTAATATTAATCATGTCAGTCAGATTAATAGTGCCGCGATCAAGCTCACGCTCAACCAAATAGGCCGTCATCAGCTTGGTCAAACTCGCTGGCGGCAGACGCTCATCGGAATTATGCTCAGCCAAGATGCGGCCACTGTTGGCATCCATGAGTATCCACGAACTTGCCGCTAACTGGGGAGCCGCAGGAATAATGGTTTGCGGTTGCGGAATTACCGGCTGAGGAACTTGCTGTGCACTGGCAGGCACAGCAACCGTCGCCATTGCAGCAAAAAGGCATAGCCGTGCAGAGCGACCAATGGATGTAAACACGTTCATAACGTCAGTCTCACTTACTTGAAAGCTTACTTGTAAAGCTTTTTTTAAAAACAAGGCGGCGCGTAAAACGCGCCACAAGAAATAAATAGGGTGCTAATTATCGCACAACAAAGACCTGGGGGAACCCTGCTTGACGCAGCGTTTCACGTGCTTGAGTCTCCTGCCCCGGCCTAATCGGACCTACTTGCACACGGTAGACGTCAGCATCACTCATAATACGCACGTCGTGAGGCTGCTCCCCCTGTAAACGCTGCTGTAACTGCTGAGCGCCTTCTGGATTCCCTAACGCGGCAATTTGTAGATAAACTTCGCCATCTGATTCGCCTTGGCTTGGCGTCGGCTGAGATACCGATTCTCGAGAGGACGCAGCAGGCGCTGAAGCAGTAGGCACTGAGGAATTAGATACTGAAATATTAGACGCCGTTTGCCGGGCAACAGCCGACGGAGCGTTTGAAGCAACTTGCCTCGGCTCTGGAGTGCTTGCTTGTTGGGAAGAACCACTCCCCCCTCGACCACGCTCGGCTAGCCACTGTTCAGGGTTGATTGCTTCAACTTTAACGGAGCCGGTGCCATTGTCGAGAAAACCCAATCGTGCCGCTGCCGCATACGAGAGATCTATTTCACGGTCACTATGAAACGGGCCGCGATCATTTACCCTGACAATCACCGATTGCCCGTTATCCAAGCTGGTTACCCGAGCAAACGTGGGTAAGGGCAACGAACGGTGAGCGGCCGACATTTTATACATATCGTAAATTTCGCCGTTTGAGGTCGCATAGCCGTGGAATTTTTCACCATACCAAGAGGCCGTACCGCGTTTTTCGTAGCCTGTGGCATCAGGCAGCACATGGTAGGTTTTTCCCCACACCTCATAGGTTGAGCGGTTGCCACCTCGGGAGGGCTGCTCAACGCGCGGCTCTGCATCGGGCACTTTGGTAACATCCGGCGGTTCAAGTGGGTAGGCATCTCCGCTCATGGCGTAACGACCGTCACTCGTAGCGGCCGACGAACTAGGGGCAGCTGCTTGATTGGCCGAGCTAGGCACATCAATACGCTGGGTATCATTGCTAGCACAACCACTGACCAGCGCCAGCAAGGCGATTACCCCGCCAGCACGCCTGGTTATCGTCAGTTTGCTATTCATGCCTCGTCCTCATGCAGCTTATCGTGCAATGCGGCGATCTCTTCCGCCAACTCGGCTACAGCCATGGCATACAGGTGACTATGGTTATAGCGAGTAATCACATAAAAATTATACTCGCCGAACCGATAGTGGGTCTCGCCATCAGCGAACTCAAGCGCCAACGGCGCGACTAACAATTCACTATCTAGAGAATCCTCAGGCATCAGTCCATGCGCGGCCAGTTGAGCGACACTCACTGCAGGAGGCGACGTTTGGTTAAACGAGAGTTCCTGTAATAGCTCGCTTGACAATTCGTCTGGCCCAGTGGCCTGGTGATAAATATCAGCCCCTGGTTTCCAGTTATGCTCGGCAAAGTAATTAGCGACACTACCAATCGCATCGACTGGGTTTTCCCACAAATCGCGGCGGCCATCATCATCAAAATCTACCGCATAGGCTTGGTAACTGGTGGGGATAAATTGCGGATAGCCCATAGCTCCTGCATAAGAGCCGCGCAGCCCAGTAGGGTCGACCTGCTGCTCGTACGCTATACGTAAAAACGCTGCCAGCTCACCGCGAAAAAAAGCGCCTCTCGCCGGGTGATGAAACGCCAGCGTGGCTAGCGAATCCAATACACGGTGCTGGCCTTTATGACGGCCGTAGTAAGTTTCAACGCCAATAATAGCGGTAATTATTTCAGCAGGAACGCCATAGGTACTTTCGGCTCGCGCCAAGGCGTCAGCATGCTTATCAATAAATTCAACGCCCTCTTCAATGCGCTGCTGAGTCATGAAAATGGCGCGATACTCATGCCACTTTAGACGTCGCTCGGCGGCCCCTTCCATGGCGTCCAGTACACTTTGGGTATAATTAGCCTGTCCGAGCGCCTCTTCTAGCCACGCTTGAGGGACCCCTTGCTCAACTAGCTCTTCCATCAGCGCTTGGCTGTCAGCATTTTGCTGAGGCGCAAAGTGCTGAGGGGCAGCTTGCTGTTCACCCTGAGAAGGCTCCTCAGCAATTGCTATGGGCGTTACCCAGCACATCATGGCTGCCAAAAAATAGCGGCTCGTCTTCCCTTGAACCTTGTTCATTAACTCTCCACTCCTGAGCTCTTTATCCCAGAACGATTAATTCCAGAACCATCTATTCCTGAGTTTTCCATTGCCGAGTAACACAGGCGTCTGAACTATATGTTTGGGCTGGGCAACTTTGCTAGCGCGACAGCAGCCGCCGATGAGCATGTATGGACATGAGAATACCGAAACCCGCCAACAAGGTCACGCTTGAGGTGCCGCCAAAGCTAACCAACGGTAGCGGCACACCAACGACAGGCAGAATGCCACTCACCATGCCCATATTGACAAATACATAGATAAAAAAGGTGAGGATGATACTGCCTGCGACTAAGCGGCCAAAGGTATCCTGGGCAGCGCTTGCCATCCAGACACCACGGCTCACGATTAATAGATACAGGCACAACAGCACCAGCATACCCACTAAACCAAACTCTTCGCCTAAAACGGCAATAATGAAATCCGTATGCCGCTCTGGCAAAAACTCTAACTGGGACTGGGTTCCCTGCAGCCACCCTTTGCCCCACAACCCACCGCTACCTATGGCGGTGGTTGACTGAATGATATTCCAGCCAGAGCCCAGCGGGTCGCTTTCAGGGTTCAAAAAAGTTAACACGCGCTGACGCTGGTAGTTATGCATATTCATCCATAACACCGGCACCCCGGCGGCCCCCAATGCCGCGATAAATCCGATCAACCGCCACGACAAACCTGCTAGCAGAACCACGATAAGAGCAGCACTGGCTACCAGCAACGAGGTTCCCAAGTCAGGCTGAATAGCCGTCAGCACGACGGGCACGCCGATGATAACGCCACACACTAGTATATCGCGCAGACGCGGCGGCAATTCACAGCGATTAAGATAGGCCGCCACCATTAACGGGGCTGCCAGTTTCATCATTTCCGAGGGTTGAAAGCGTATGACGCCAGGAATGACTAACCAGCGCTTAGCGCCCATCCCCACATCACCCACTACATCAACAGCAACCAGCATGGCAACCCCGACCCCATAGGCTAGCGGCGCGAAGCGCAAAAAAGTAGAAGGTGAAAACTGGGCAATGATCACCATCACCACCAGGGCGATGCAAAACCGTATGCTCTGAGCAATCACGGCATCAATGGATTGCCCAGAAGCGCTATAAAGAACGATTAAACCACTGCCCATCAATACCAGTAGCAAACCAAGCAGCCAGGGGTCTAGATGGATTCGCTCCCAAATACTTTTACGCCGGGCGATGCCGCTTTCGGGCGGGCGAACTGGGTAACCACGCATAGAACGCGCTAGATAATGCCAAGGCATGGGTTAGTTCCCCTCCACATTGGCATTATCTTCTTCTAACACTTCGCGTACTTCTTCTACGTCCGGCGCTTCATCCTCAAGTAACCAGGCATCCGTCATAGCACGCGCCAAATGAGCCGCGTGTGTACTGCCGCCGCCTGCGTTTTCAACAATAACGGATACCGCAATCTGAGGGTCTTCCAGCGGTGCAAAGGCCATAAACAGCGCGTGGTCACGGAGCCGCTCCGCTAACTCATCAGCGTTATAGCGTTGGTCCTGGCCCAGCGAAAACACCTGTGCAGTGCCTGACTTACCGCCCATGCGATACTCAAGGCCCACGCCAGTTCGACGCGCTGTCCCTTCGGTGCCACTAATCACCTTCTCCATACCGCTGAATACCCGATTCCACCAGTTGTCATTAGCTAACTGAATGTCATCCAAGGTGTCGGGCAGGTCACGGGGGACAGGGGTATCGCCAATCTGACGCGCCAAGCGCGGCTTCACCCAGTGGCCGCGATTGGCCAGCGTTGCAGTGGCGCTGGCTAGCTGCAAAGGCGTCACCTGCCAGTAGCCTTGCCCAATCCCCACGGACAGGGTCTCACCGGGATACCAGGGCTGGTTAAAGCGTCCTCGTTTCCAATCACGCGAGGGCATCAAAGCGCTGCTTTCTCCTTGCACGTCATGGGCGACACGCTGACCAAAGCCAAAATTACTCATCTGCTCATGGAGATTATCGATACCTAAATCATGTGCCAAGGTGTAGTAGTAAGTGTTATTAGAAACGGCTAGGGAACGCTCCATATCGACACGACCATGCCCCCAGCGCAACCAGTTGCGGTAACGACGGGAGTCGTTAGGTAACTGATAATAACCGGGATCATTAATCGTGCTATCAGGGGTAATGACACCTTCCACCAACCCGGCCAGCGCTAGAAAAGGTTTAATGGTAGAGCCAGGAGGATAATGACCACGGATAGCGCGGTTAAAAAGCGGTAAATCGAGATCTTCCTGCAAACCACGATAAGAAGCCACATCAATGCCGGTGACGAACTGATTACTGTCAAAACCCGGTGTTGAGACCATCGCAAGAATCTCACCTGTGCCTGGCACGATAGCCACGATAGAACCGCGACGACCATCTAACAATTCATAAGCCAGCATCTGGAGCGACTTATCCAACGTTAATGTTAAATTCTTCCCAGGTACCGGGTCAGTGCGCCCTAGCTCTCGTAACACTCTTCCGCGGGCGTTGGTTTCCACTTTGCGTAAACCCGCCTCACCATGCAGCTCTTCTTCGTAAAAACGCTCAATACCGGTTTTACCAATAAAGTGAGTACCCGCGTAACGACCTGCATCCAGCGTTTCCATCTCTTCAGCATTAATACGGCCAACGTAACCTAGCGCATGGGCCATTATTTCGGCATCAGGATAAAACCGCAGCGGCTGTGCCTCTATCTCCACCCCTGGCAATCGGTGGCGGTTAACTGCCAAACGGGCAATTTGGTCTTCACTTAGATCACTGGTAAGCAGCGCTGGTTGGAAAGGTCGTTGACGCTGGCGTGAGCGCACGTTAAACGCTTCAATCTCTTCTTCAGGAAGCTCAAGAAGCTCTACTAGCAGCGCCAGCGTTTCATCCAGATTATCAACACGCTCGCGAACAAGGGTCAGGTTATAGGTTGGACGGTTTTCGGCTAACAGTACGCCATTACGATCGTAAATTAACCCCCGATTAGGCGGCAGCGGTTCGACGCGAACCCGGTTATTTTCAGAGCGCGTGCTATACATGTCGTGCTGGACGATCTGTAAATAAATTAGCCGCCCCGTTAGCAAGCTGGCCAGGGTCAACACCACCAACACGGCGAGCAGCGCTCTAACACGAAAAATACGCAGTTCTTGCTCGGAGTTTTTTAGCGTGTTGGGGCGCTTGAGCATGGCAACGAAGACTCTCAAAACAAACAAAGGGCGCAACAGGACACAAACAGTAATGGCTTACCATTCAGCCGTTAACGGTGATAAGGGTGACCCACTAATAGTGTCCAGGCACGGTAGAGCTGCTCGGCCAGCATAATTCGTACCAGTGGATGTGGTAGCGTCAGTGGTGAGATTGACCAGGTTTTGTCGGCCGCGGCTGAGAGCGAAGGCTCAAGCCCGTCTGGCCCACCTACCAGCAACGCAATATCCCGCCCGGCCATGCGCCAAGCGTCAGCTTCTTGCGCCAGCTGCTCGGTGGTCCATGGTTTACCTTTCACTTCCAGTGCTACCACGTATTCGTCGCCACGCAACTTATCGCGAATACGCTGCGCCTCCTGGGCGCGCGCTTTCGCGATATCTGCATTTTTGCCACGCTGGCCGAGGGTGATTTCTTCAATCTCGAGATTGAAATCTCTCGGAAGCCGCTTACGGTAGGTCTCCACGCCCTCTTCTACCCACCCAGGCATTTTGCTTCCCACCGCTAACAGCCGGATTTTCATGACATGCCGGCTCGCTCTTGAAAGCGCTCAAGCGACTCACCAATCGCGCCCGAGTCCGTCGGCAGATCGGCCCATAGCCGCTCCAAATCATAGAGCGTGCGCGCCTCAGGCATCATGACATGAACCACAATGTCACCCAGGTCGACCAGCACCCAGTCGGCGTTATCACCACCTTCTACGCCCAGAGGACCTAGCCCTGCTGCCTTGGCTTTTTCCACTACGTTTTGCGCCAGAGCAGCGACGTGACGGGTCGACGTACCACTGGCAATCAACATGAGGTCGGTGACCTCGGTTAATTTAGCAACATCTAACTGCGTAATGTCGCGTGCTTTCAGTTCTTCTAGCGCGTCAACCGCTAGATTTTTCAATGTATCGATGTGCATGACTCCTAAAGACAACCTCATGGGGTAATCGGTCAATAAAGCCGGCCATTGTAACGGCTTATTTGACGACTGCCAGCGCTATTCACACTGCTGGTAAAGTCCGTAGCGCGCAATAGCCTGTTCAACGGAGGGCGGCACCAAATAGCGCACGCTTTTACCCGCTTCCAGCCGCTTTCGAATATAGGTCGCTGAAATGGCCATTAACGATGGCAATTCAAGCGACAAAAAGCCCCCACATGACCGCTGCATTAATTCCTCTACGCTATCGACTACCCGATGCTCTACCAGTTCCATTAATGGCGCTGGCAATGGATCGCCATAGCCTGGGCGAGCAATAACCACCAAATGGGCAAACTCAAATATGCGCGCCGGTTGATGCCATTGTGTAAGCCGCAAAAATGCATCGAAACCAATCACCATGACCAGACGCGTATTCTCACCATACTCCGCACGCAGCTCGGCAAGCGTATCGGTGCTGTAGGAGGGGCCGTCACGCAGAAGCTCACGATCATCAGCCAACAAGCCAGGCGTGTCACCGATACCCGCCTTTAAGAGCGCCAACCGCTGCCGCGCTGATACCTGCGGCTGATCCCGCAAGGGGGGCTGCTGAGCAGGTATCATATGTAGCTGATCAAGCGACAGCGCCTCATGCAACTCCACAGCACTGCGTAAATGCCCCAAGTGAATGGGGTCAAAAGTGCCACCCAACATTCCAATACGCTGAAACTTTAGACTCACACCACCCCCTTATTCACGCACTTGGCCATCACCGAATACGACGTACTTCTGGGTGGTTAAGCCCTCTAACCCTACCGGCCCGCGGGCATGCAGCTTGTCGGTTGAAATCCCAATCTCAGCGCCCAGGCCATACTCAAAACCGTCGGCAAAGCGAGTCGAGGCATTAACGATGACCGAACTCGAATCCACTTCTGCCATAAAGCGTCGCGCTAGTGAATAATCTTGGGTCACAATCGCGTCGGTGTGGTGTGAGCCGTACTGCTCAATATGGGCGATCGCTTCATCAACCCCATCGACCACTTTAATCGCCAGGACCGGGGCTAAATACTCTGCGTACCAATCCGCCTCATCGGCTGCGATAGCCTGAGGTAACAGTGCCTGAGTACGTTCACAACCACGCAGCTCCACCTCATATTCAGCATAGGCACGTGCTAGCTCGGGTAACAGTAAATCAGCAATCGGCGCATCGACCAGCAGTGTCTCCATGGTGTTACAAGTGCCATAGCGATGGGTTTTCGCATTGACGGCGATGGCTAAGGCCTTGGCAGGGTCAGCGGTGGTATCGATGTAGACATGACAAACCCCGTCCAGATGCTTGATGACTGGCACGCGCGACTCACGAGTAATACGCTCAATCAGCGATTTGCCACCACGGGGAATAATGACATCGACATATTCCGGCATGCTAATCATTGCGCCCACTGCGGCCCGGTCGGTGGTTGCTACCACCTGAACACTACCCGCTGGCAGTCCTACATCCGCAAGCCCTGCTTGAATACAGGCACTAATCGCAGCATTTGAGGCACTGGCTTCTGAACCGCCACGCAAAATACAGGCATTACCCGATTTTAAACACAGACTAGCGGCTTCCATCGTCACGTTAGGGCGCGACTCATAAATAATGCCAATAACCCCTAGTGGCACGCGCATTTTGCCAACCTGAATCCCGCTGGGCCGGTAACGCATATCACTAATCTCGCCCACTGGGTCTGGCAAGCTCGCTACTTGCTGAAGCCCTTCAATCATGGCGTCGATTCGAGCATCGTTTAGCGCTAAGCGGTCTAACAGCGCGCTCTCTAAGCCGCTCTGGCGGCCACGCTGCAAATCCTCAGTATTGGCGTCTAGTATGCGGCCGCGCGCTTCTGCCAAACGCTGCGCCATTGCCATCAGGGCACTGTTTTTCAATCCCGTATCCGCCAGGCGTAGCTCACTGGCTGCGCGGCGTGCCGCTTGTCCCAACGCCTGCATATAGGCGGGCACATCTCCGGACGCTAGGTGCTGATGGGCCTCTTCTTGGAACGGTGTTGAAACGCTCATAGTGTCTCCGTACGGCATCGTGCGTGCTAAGTGCAAATATGAAATTCAAGTACTCAAGCCATGTATTCAAGCCGAGTGCTCAGAATAACTACCAAGCTTAAAATCAAAAGTGAATAATGCCCTAAGCAGAGCCAGGGTACGTTGTTCAGTGGTTATGAAATGATAAACCCAATAGCTTTGAATGGCATGATTGTGCAGCCGTTTTTTACGTTTGTGCTTATGTTACGCCATTTCGACGTTATACTGAGGATGATTAAGGCGCTAATATGTGTCGCGTACGTTGTTCATAATACGCTCACCCACTTGCTCAGATATTTCTGGTTATTCAGGACGAATAGTAGTCACCATGCAAAGCAAGTATAAAATACGCCTACTACGTGCCAATCTTTTAGCGGCAGCCGTTGCTTTGGCGCTATGGACGCCCGCTACGCCGCCCGCTGCAGCACTCGTGCTGTGGCTTTCAGTCGGCTGGCTATTAATTACCGCTCTAATGCTCGACTTCAGTCACCGACGCTCGCGGGGGTTGCCATGGCAGCTTGTGCCGGGTGTGCTGCTGGTCGCGTTAATTGCGGCGGCTCCTGAACGGCACAGCATTTTGATTTGGGCCTGGGCCGCCATGCTGATGCTGCCACAAAATAATTGGGTGGCGGCATTTCATCTCAGCGCCGCACTGGTTAGCTCGGTCATGGTGGCACCCCAGTTGGAAAAGCCTGAATTTATCCTACTGCTCTGCTGCCTATTGGTGCTTGGCTTGCTGGCCCTCTCAAGAGCACAGCAGCTGATTGATATGAATGGCTCTATTCGCCAACGTTTACGATTGATTCCAGGGCTCAATTTATGGGCCGGTGAACAATTACTGCGCGACATTGCCCGCGAACAAACACGCTGTGAGCGTGAAGGCATTCATGCAGAAGTATTTATACTGCACGTTAAACGTCACCAACTTTGGCCAACTGCACAAAAACTGTGTGAATTAACGCATGATTTTGAAAACGTATACCGTTTAAGCAGTACGACGCTGGTCACCCTGCTTCTCGCACGTTCACCGAAAGAAGCCGCTCAACGACGCAGCTTGCTGCTCGCCGATCTACCCGACAATATCACGAGTGAATACCTTGAATTAATTGATATCGAACCGGCAACCCTATCGGTATGTGAGATGAGTAAGTTACCGACTGAGCGGGTACGAGAGACGATATGACCGAGCACCATATTCCCAAGCGGTTGATGACGCTCGCCTACGCCGCCAGCATTGCGCTAATGGCGGGTTATGCGCTTTGGCTATATGCCATGGGTGACTACCGCGACCTGCTGATCCCTACCTTCATGACCCTGCTGCTCATGTCAGCGCTACTCATGCATATCGGGCAAGGGCTGAAAAGCTATCTACCGCGCATCATATTACTTTGTTGCACTTACTCGGTGGTGCTTAGCGCTTTTTACTACCATCCTGGGGCATCGCCTATTTGGCTTGGCCTGCCCATTACCGCCACTTTTTTACTATTACCGCTGTGGGCTGCGTTACTGGTCAACATCGCTATCGGCCCCTTATGGTGGCTGCTTCCCACCGTCTCCGCTGCGCCACCCGCGATTATTGTCGGCTATGCCGCCTTAACGCTGCTCCTTGCGCTACCTCGATGGGAACACGCCCGTCGCCGTGCACTGCTTCGGGCGACTGACCCAAACGATAGCGACTGCAACGCCTATCACATTGATACGCTAAAAGAGCGCTTAAATAGCGAATTTCAGCGTGCGGCCATGCTCAATCAACAGCTAGTAGTGTTAGTTGTGCACTTGCCGCAGCTGGATATGGCCGCAGAGCAATTTGGCCATCGCGCACAGACGGCTCTATTGGGCGCGCTATGTAGTGAAGTGAATAGCCGCTGCCGTGACCATGATGTCCTGGGCCGCGCCGATAATGCTACGTTTTGGCTGGTTCTACCAGACACCAGTGAAAGCGGTGCACTATTGGTTCGCGAGCGCTTACAGCGAGCTCTTTCTGAGCGCGTGCTGGTGGAAACTGGCCAGCTTGAAGCGCGTATTGCGGCCTGCTTACCCAGTCGAGCAGAAAGCTTCGAACGTTATATAAAGCGTCTGAAAGCACGCGGCGCCTCACTCTCCAACGTTTAATTTATTGTAAGCCTCCCCTCATTTATCGCCGGAGAAGTATGTGCCGCTAGCCGATATGCTCCTTTCATTAACGCCATCGCCCCTACTACTACTTTGCCTAGTGCTGGTCATTGCATTAGTGGAATCGCTTGCGCTGGTGGGCTTGCTAGCACCTGGCGTGGTGTTAATTACCTCAACGGCTTCTATGGCAGGACATCAGGATATTGCCTTGGCATGGCTGATCGGTGCGGCCTTTATAGGGGCTGTTATAGGTGACGGCATCAGCTTTTTGCTCGGCTATAGGCATCGCGAGCAAGTTACCCAGCGTTGGCCGCTGTCTCAGCATCCCGAGTGGTTGGGAAGAGGGTCACGCTTCTTTGAGCGCTACGGTATATGGTCGGTTTTTATCGGCCGCTTTGTAGGCCCTGTAAGACCCATTATTCCCCTGGTGGCAGGCATGATGCAGATGCCGCCACGCACTTTTATTTGGGCCAACCTAACCTCGGCAGCGCTGTGGGCACCTGCTTATATTCTGCCCGGCTACCTACTTGGCCGCACTTGGCAGCACCATTTGAATCTCCCCCCAGGCATTGAAGCCGCGTTATTGGTACTGGCCGTTATTATTGTCGCTCTCGCGGTTATTTTTTCATGGGGCCGCCATCAAGCCACGCGGAATGGTCGACTTTACCGGATGATCGCCGGTACTGCTCGCCGGCTGCCACTGCTACGGCGCCCCTGGTTAGCAATGAGCCAATCAGGAGATGTCCCATTAGCCTCCCTGCTGCTCTTGGTCATAGCACTTGGTAGCCTATCGGGCTGGACGCTAATGGTTATCGGCGAAAACGGCCCACTGGATATGGATATTTTTATTCATCGACTGTTTACAGGGCTGCACGGTGATATTGCTTACAGCGCAGGGAATATTTTTGCGAAAATTGGCGACACCTTTGGCATTATCGCGTTCGCCCTGCCGTGGGCGGCGTGGTTACTGTTAGGCAAACGCTGGGATGCCATACGGCACTGGGGCGGCGCCTTTGCAGGGGTCGCATTGCTTAACATTATTGGCAAAGGGTTGTTTGGGCGTGCCCGCCCTGACACACCGGACTACCTGATGGGCTCTTTTTCCTACCCAAGCGCGCATACATCCACCGCAGTGGTGCTATTTGGTCTGACAGCAGCGTTTATTGCAGCCGAAATGCCTCGCCATAAGCGCTTTTGGGCCTATTGGTGTGCACTTGCGCTTGCACTGCCTATGGCATTATCGAGACTGGTGGTGGGTGTGCACTGGTTTAGCGATCTAGTGGGAGGCGCACTGTTAGGCTTAGTTGTCTGCGCACTGACCCTGCTGCATTGGCAGCAGCAGCCTCGGCCAAGCCTGCGGCCATGCCCCTGGCCTCTACTCAGCGTGGCATCGCTAGTACTTCTCAGCGCCCGCGTCGGTTTTTTGCCCCCGGTTTAAAGCACTAACACCGTTTTGATCAGCCAAGAGCAAGCCAGAGCCCAACCCCTATCATCAACGTGCCAGCGATACGGTTAAGTAAGCGCACATTGCCACTCTTACCGAGCACATTACGTAGCGTTTTACCCCCAGTGGCGTAGACCAGCATACTAGCGAACTCGATGGTTAAAATAACTGCAATCAGCAGACTGAGCTGGCCTGGCAATGGGCGGTTACTGTCTAAAAAAGGTGGCAGCAGTACCATAAAAAACGCCCACCCCTTGGGGTTTGCTACTGCGGTCACAAAGCCCTGCGTCGCTAGCTGTAGCCGACTGGCTGGTGGGCCAGCATCCAACTCGCTAGGTATTGCCATTCGCCCGCGGGAACGCCACATCATAATGCCCAAGTAGCCTAAATAAGCGCCGCCCACCCATTTGAACAGCACAAACAGCTCTGGCTGGCGTAGCATTAACGCCGCCACCCCTGCACCCGCCGCTGCCGCGACCAAGCCGACGCCGAGTAGCTCGCCAATCATCATCCACAGCGTACGCTTAACGCCTTGGGTCATACCCAGCACCATAGCAAGTGTCATGCACATGCCTGGGGTTAGCGAGACAAACAAAAACGTTGGTACAAAAACCGAGAGCGTCGCCCACGACATCATAGATTAGTTATCCTTAATTGATGAGGAGTTAGCAGTGCTTTCGACCTCACCCCAGCGAGGCACCAGCGAATGCTCGATTCCCAACTGGTTTAGGATACGCGCCACAATAAAATCGATTAGATCCTCAATACCTTGTGGGCGATGGTAAAACCCTGGCGCCGCTGGCAAGATGACCACGCCCAGGCGGCTTAATGCCAGCATGTGCTCAAGATGAATGGGGGAAAACGGACTTTCACGAGGCACTAACACCAGCGTACGGCGCTCCTTAATCGCAACATCGGCCGCCCGCTCAATCAGATTATTGCTTGCTCCGGTGGCTACCGCTGAAAGCGTTCCCGTTGAGCACGGGCACACCACCATTGCCGATGGCGCACCGGAGCCTGAAGCCACTGGTGCCATCCAGTCTTCGCGCCCAAAGCAGCGAATTTGCCCCGGCTGGGCACCGCTACGCTCACTTAACGCCTGAGCTAACCGCTGAGGCTGCGCTGGCAGTTCGATATCCGTTTCGGTGGCAATCACCATGTGTGCAGCTTTGGAAATCATCACCCACACTTCATGGCCCGCTGCGACCAGCACATCAATCAGTCGTAGTCCGTACTGTGCCCCAGAGGCACCGGTAAGTGCGACGGTAATTGGCTTTTTGAATAGCGGTTCAGTTTGATTGGTCACACATGCCCCTCGTTGGCGGCGGCTTTTTGGGCAGTCGTCAAAGCGGCCAGCAAGCGCTCATGCACACCCTCAAAACCGCCATTAGACATTACTACTATACGGTCCAATGGTGACGCTTGCATGACTACCGCCGCCACCAATTTATCGATGTCGTTATGCAGCTGCGCACGCGCCCCCTGAGTGGCTACCAGCTCCTCCATTGACCAATCCAGCCCAACGGGCTGAAACCAAAACACATTATCAGCGTCAGCCACGCTCTCAACCAAACGTTCGCGCAGTGCGCCCAAGCGCATTGTATTGGAGCGCGGCTCAATTACTGCCAGCAACCGCCCCTTGGTGGTCGCCGCGCGCAACCCTTTAAGCGTGGCGGCAATTGCCGTGGGGTGGTGGGCAAAATCATCAATGACCTGAATACCATTGATTTCACCGCGCACTTCCTGCCGCCTTCTGGGGGTTTCAAAACGCGCCAGCGCCGCACAACCACGGACTAAATCAATCCCACACAAGCTGGCTGCCGCTAATGCTGCCAATGCATTGCGGGCGTTATGCTCACCGGTAAGCGCCCATTCAACGACACCATCTTCGTCTTGGCCCTTGTTATTTTGAGAATGGCTATCCTGGCTGGGCTCGCCACCACAATGAAGCACCTGGAAACGGCTGGCATCGTCACGCTCAAGGGTAAGCTGCCATTCACTCGTGGCTTGGTCACCAAAATGAGCGACCGGAGTCCAAGCGCCCTGGGCAAGCACACGCTCAAGAGCGGGCTGCTCATCAGCCACTAAAAGTTGGCCTTGGCTGGGCACGGTACGCACTAAATGATGGAACTGGCGCTCAATCGCGGCCAGATCAGGGAATATATCCGCGTGATCAAACTCAAGGTTATTGAGTATCGCAATATGCGGGCGGTAATGAACGAACTTGGAACGCTTATCGAAGAACGCCGTATCGTACTCGTCAGCTTCCACTACAAACGGTGCTCGCGAATCGCCTAAACGCGCCGATACACCAAAATTACGCGGTACGCCGCCGATCAAAAAACCTGGCGTTAATCCGCCGCTTTCCAATAACCACGCCAATATGCTCGCAGTGGTCGTCTTTCCATGGGTACCCGCCACGGCGATAACACGTCGCCCAGGCAATACGTGCTCTGCCAACCACTGCGCGCCGGAGGTGTACGGCACTCCACTGTTGAGCAGAGCTTCCACCTCTTCATTGCCGCGTGACAGTGCGTTGCCTACCACCACAAGATCCGGCTTTGGCGATAGATGGTCAGCGCGATAGCCCTCCATTAAAGTGATACCCGCATCAATCAATTGGGTACTCATGGGCGGGTATACATGCTGGTCCGAGCCACTTACCTGATGACCCAACTCACGCGCCAGCAGCGCCAGGCTTCCCATAAAAGTGCCGCAGATACCAATAATATGCAGATGCATGGCATTCGCCCCGTTATTCGCCAATAAACTATTCGCAAAGACGTTTAATAAAAAAGCCAAAATATGGCGTAAAAATAGTCAAATAGCCTAGCATGCTGATTCAACTTGCTCATCTACTCATCGCTATAAACTGCGATTAACGGGGTCAAAACACCCTTCAAGTGACAAATCCTTTCAGTTGTTGCAGGATGCGGCCACTGTTTATCAATGTTAACTATCACTCTCTTTCCACTCGGCACGCTGATATGGGCCTAACCATCAGCGAAAGGAGCCTTTAGATGCGCATTTTAATCCGCTATTTTTTTCGTGGCGTTCGCTTAGTGCTTGCCCCGTTTATGCTGATTTCTGAAAAGCTCTCTACGCCTAAGTCAGTTGAACGCTCGCCTGAAGAGCAAGCCACTATTGATCAGACATGCCAGCGGCTAGCCCTGTATCAATTTCGCACCTGCCCGTTTTGCATCAAGGTACGCAAGGAGATAGCGCGGCTGGGGTTGAACATTGAACTGCGCGATGTCCAGCTTGACCCTGACCATAAGCAGGCGCTCTTGGAAGGCGGGGGGAAAGTTAAAGTGCCCTGCCTCAAAATTATCCATGACGATGGCCGGGAAGAGTGGATGTACGAATCTGACACGATCAATGCTTGGTTACATAAGCAGTTTGACTAACTAACTGCGTTACACCGTCATGTATTACCCGAAACGGGCAGATGCCGGTTTCGGGTATCAAAACTCGATTTTTTGCGCCTCCACATCAAACGCCACATCAATCTCAATGGTCTCTTCCTGGCTCGGAGGCTCATCCAGCTGTATTTGTAGCGCCAGCACGCCCTGTATCGTGCCAGCCACGTGAACTCGTTGACTGGCCCGCTCATAGTGCGTCAGCGTTACTTCTACATCGCCCCCTTCAGAGGTATAGAGCGGCGGTGAGGTCGAGTCCCCCAGCGGGTGTAACACCACGGCGCTGATCAGCTCCCCTTCGTTTATCGTCAGGCTAATAGACAGCGCTTCTTGAGTCTCCCAGGCCTCATCATCAGCAAATCCCGTAATATCGATAGTGATATGGTCATCACCTGACTCAATAAATGATGCGTTTGAATCATTGCCATGGCTCAAAATAAACCATTCGCGTAATTCACCATCTAACAAGCCTTTGATCTGAGACGTCATTTCCGAGCTGTTAGGCAAAGCATGCTCAGCGCCCTGCTCTGCATTGGTTCCAGGCGTTGGTTCAACGGCGACAGCTAAGGTAGGAAGGTACCAAGCCATGGCTGCCACGACGATTTTTTTCCACATACGGCTTCTCCGCCTATTCGGGCTTATCTTTTTTCTTACTACTTTCGTCTAATTACAAACATGCAATGTGCCGCTACTAGCCACGTCATGTAGCAGATGAATGATGCCTGTCATTATTTCGATTGTATGACGCAACAGGCAGTCTCTATGTTGTTAGCCTATGTTATTAAGATAGCTTTAAAGCTGACCGTGTCTGTTTTACGGGTATTTCCGCTCTTTAGCGAGGGAAAGCATCTGTAAAACGAACAATAAACAATGACCCAAGGGAACAATTATGACGTTCAAGAAAACCCTACTGGCTTCTGTTATTGGTGCAGTGGTTGCAGGTACGACATTGCTGCCGATGACGGCAAGTGCTGAAACCCTTCGTATTGGTTACTCTGCCGACCCTGAAACGCTCGATTTACATGAACAACTCTCTGGTGGCGTGCTGCGTTTCTCTCACCTCGCGTTCGATCCGCTCGTACGCTGGACCAAAGACTTCCAGTTTGAGCCGCGCTTAGCCACCGAGTGGGAACAAGTAGACGAAACCACTATGCGCATGACGCTGCGCGAAGGCGTTACCTTCCACTCTGGTAACGAATTCACCGCTAAAGATGTGGTATGGACTATTGAACGCCTGAAAGAAAGCCCTGACTACCGCGCTATTTTTGAACCCGTTGCCAGTGCCGAAGCGGTTGACGACTACACCGTTGAGATCGTTACCACTGAACCTTACCCGCTGTTGCTCAACCTTGCTACGTACATCTTCCCGATGGATAGCGAGTTCTATACGGGTGAAACCGACGACGGTAGCGACAAAGCTGAAATCGTCAAAGCGGGCAACTCCTTCGCTTCACGCAACGTTTCAGGCACCGGCCCGTTCATCGTGACCAACCGTCGCCAAGGCGTTCGGGTTGATTTCGAACGTTTCGAAGATTACTGGGACACTGAAAGCGAAGGCAACGTATCCAACATCGTCATGACGCCTATCGCTGAAAACGCCTCTCGCGTTGCGGCACTGCTTTCTGGCGGCGTTGACTTTATTGATGCCGTTCCGCCCAACGATTTAGACCGTGTCCGCGAAGCAGATGGCGTCAATCTGATTGAGATCGACGGTACCCGCATCATTGGCTTCCAAATGAACGAAGAGCGCGTAGAAGCCTTCCAAGACGCCCGCGTTCGCCAAGCGGTTGATCTGGCTATTAATCAGGAAGGCATTGCCGACCGTTTAATGCGCGGCTTTGCTAACCCGGCTGGGCAGTTCTCGCCAGAGGGTTACTCAGGCCACAACCCTGATTTAACGCCACGCTACGATATCGAACGTGCCAAAGAGCTAATGGCGGAAGCGGGGTATGAAGAGGGCTTCAGCGTTGAAATGATCGCCCCCAACAACCGCTACGTGAACGATGCCCAGATCGCCCAAGCAGTGGCCAACATGCTGGCGCAAATCAACATTAAAGTTGATCTACGCACCATGCCGCTTGCCCAGTACTGGCCTGAGTACGATACCCGTGAATCCGATATGGCAATGATCGGCTGGCACGCCGATACGGAAGACAGCGCTAACTTCTTCCAGTACCTCTCGTTCTGTATCGATGAAGAAACCGGCGCGGGTCAGTACAATTACGGCAGCTACTGCAACGAAGAGATTGATGCACTGGTAACCGAAGCGGATAGCGAAACGGATCTGGAGAAACGCAACGAAATGCTGCGTGAAGCCGAAGCCATGCTTTACGAAGACGTCGGTTTCATCATGCTGCACTGGCAGAACCTTGCCTACGCCGCGGCGGATGGTGTTGAGGTCGAGCCGGTGGTGAACGCTATCGACTTCCCTTACCTGGGTGACTTGGTCGTTAAAAGCAGCGACGACTAATCATGTCCATCGCGCATTAATTGCACAGTGCCAAAAGAGTCACTGCAATATTAACTGCCAGTATGCTTCGCTCCCTAAGCGTTTAGGGAGCGAAGCCTTTTGTTTGGCGGCACGAACCTGCAAGCACTTTGAATAACCATGCCCCTACTTTCTTTGATGAACCCTTCACATAGGTGGCGTACGCCATGATTGCCTTTTTAATCAAGCGGCTGATGCACGCGATTTTGGTGATGTTTGTCATCAGCGTGCTGGCCTTCGCCATTCAGGACAACCTGGGCGACCCCGTACAGCAGATGGTCGGCCAGTCAGTGCCGGAAAGCGAACGCGAAGAAATTCGTGAGCGTTTAGGCCTGAATGACCCCTTCCTGGTGCAATACGCGCGCTTTGCTAAAAATGCCGTTCAAGGTGATTTTGGCTACTCGTATTTTTACCGCGAACCGGCGCTAGAAGTCATCGCCCGTCACTTACCCGCCACCCTGGAGTTGGTATTTGCGGCAACGTTGATAATTGTGCTTTTTTCAGTACCTATCGGGGTCTACAGCGCGATCAAACCGCGCTCGCCGATTTCGCGACTATTCATGGGTGTATCGATCATCGGTATTTCAATCCCCGTGTTTCTTACCGCGATCGTGCTTATTCAAATTTTCGCGATTGGCGTTACCGTGACACTATTCCCAGAAAGTACCGGCTGGGGCGCTTGGTTAAACGCCTTTTTCTCCACCGAAGGTAATATGCCGTCCTTTGGTCGTGGCTATGATCTGGTGAATGTGGTGGGTAACTGGGATACCAATTTAGCCACCTGGAACGGCTTACAGCATCTAGTATTACCGGCCGTCTCATTGGCCTCTATCATGCTGCCGCTATTTATTCGCCTTATCCGCGCCGAAATGATGGAAGTCCTGCAGTCGGAGTACGTTAAGTACGCCCGCGCCAAGGGTATCTCTATGCGCCGTGTGTATTTTGTTCACGCGCTTAAAAACACCATGCTACCGGTGATTACCGTGGGCGGTGTACAGATCGGCACCATGGTGGCTTACACCATTCTGACCGAGACCGTTTTCCAATGGCCGGGTATGGGTCTGATGTTTTTGGATGCGATCAACCGCGCTGATATTCCGCTAATTGTGACCTACCTGATGATTGTCGGCGTTATTTTTGTCGTCACCAATACGATTGTGGATCTGATCTATGGTCTGGTGAACCCCACCGTTAAACTGACTGGGAAGCCCGCATGAGCACCACAAGTAATTCTTCACAAGCGAGCGCTTCACCCGGCCGCTGGGAGCGCATGCGCGACTCCTATATGTGGTACAGCTTCAAGCGTGACCGCACCGCACAGCTCTGCCTGGCCGTGTTTATTTGTATGGTTATCGCCGCCTTTGCTTCACCGCTGTTGGCGCCGACAGACCCTTACGACCTCGCTCAGATCGATATTATGGCCTCAGAGCTGCCTCCCTTCTGGATTGAGGGGGCCGATGAGCGCTACTCCTTAGGCACTGATGCCCAGGGCCGCGATTTATGGTCGATTGTGCTGTATGGCACACGCGTCTCGCTACTGATCGGCTTTGGCGCGGTCATTTTGCAAGCGCTGCTAGGGGTCACTTTCGGCCTGATGGCGGGCTATCTTGGCGGGCGTGTCGATACTATATTGATGCGGCTAGCGGATATTCAGCTCTCTTTCTCGACGCTAATGGTCGCTATCGTGGTAGGCGCTTTGGTCAAAGCGACCATGGGCAGCGCCTTCTATAGCCAATACGCAGTAATGATGCTGATCCTGATTATCGGCCTGGCCGAATGGCCGCAGTATGCCCGCACCGTGCGCGCTTCGGTACTGGCCGAGAAGAATAAAGAGTACGTAGACGCCGCCCGCGTGATGGGGCTGCGCAGCAAGCGGATAATGTTCCGCCACGTATTGCCCAATACGATGTCTCCAATCTTCGTTATCTCGACCGTACAGATTGCCAACGCGATTATTTCTGAAGCGGCGCTGTCGTTTCTGGGCCTGGGTATGCCGGAAACGCATCCATCTCTGGGCTCATTGATTAAATCAGGCTTTGACTACATCCAGTCAGGCTCCTGGTGGATTACGTTAATTCCAGGTGCGGTACTGGTGGTGCTGGTACTGTCGATCAATCTACTCGGTGATTGGCTGCGTGATGTCATGAACCCACGACTCTACAAAGGCTGAGGACACCATGGCACTACTTGAAGTCAATAATCTTGATGTCCGCTTTGCGCTGCGCCAGGGTGAAGTCCACGCCTTGCGGGACATTAGTTTCAGCCTTGAGCGCGGTGAGCGTTTGGGCATTGTCGGTGAATCTGGCGCAGGTAAATCCGTCGCGGCTTTTTCGCTACTCAATTTAATCGCTAAGCCAGGCTTTATTGCGGGCGGTACTGTCAACTTTGACGGCCAAGTGCTCAACCGCATGTCCGAGCGCGGCCTGCGCAAAGTGCGCGGTAATCGCATCTCGATGATTTTCCAGGATCCGATGATGACGCTCAACCCGGTGCTCTCCATTGGCGAGCAAATGGTTGAGTGTTTGAAAGCGCACCGGCGTATTTCCTCCAAAGAAGCCCGCGCGATTGCCTTGGATAAGCTGCAACAGGTGCAAATTCCCTCACCGGAAACGCGTTTGGATCAGTATCCTCACGAGCTATCCGGCGGTATGCGCCAGCGGATTATTATCGCCATTGCGCTGCTGCTCGACCCGGACATTATCATTGCCGACGAGCCGACCACGGCGCTTGACGTGACGATTCAAGCCGAAATCATGGCGCTGCTGCTTGAACTCTGCGAGCAACACAATGTGGGGCTTATTCTGATCACCCACGACTTGGGCGTGGTCAGCCAGGTCACTCAGCGCATGCTGGTCATGTACGCTGGCCGAGTGATTGAGCAAGGGCCGACACGGGAAATTATTAATGACCCGCAACACCCCTATACCCAAGGGCTAATCAACGCCTTGCCGCAGATGGCAACGCCGGGCGAAAAGCTCAATCAGATTCGTGGCAGTATGCCGTCGCTTTCTAACCTGCCCAGCGGCTGCGCGTTTCATCCACGCTGCGATTTTATCAATCGCGCCGATGGCCAGCCCCGCCCCGCCTGCACCCAGCAAGTGCCCGAATTTGTTGAGTCCGGCAATTGCCGCGTGGCGTGCCACATGGTGGCTGAAATGCTTGAAGACCGCCGTATGAAGGAGGAAACCTCATGAGTGCGCACGCTGAGGCCATGACGGAAAACCCTATGCCTACTCCTCGTCAGAACGAAGAGAGTGCTGATTCGCTGCTGCAGATCCGCGATTTGAAAAAGCGCTTCTCTCTCTCGGGTGATTTCCTTGATCAACTGCGCTTCAAGGGCGGCAAGCTGGTACGGCATCAAGAGTATGTCCATGCTATTAACGGCGTGAATCTGGATATCAAACGCGGTGAAGCACTGTGTGTGGTGGGTGAATCTGGCTGCGGCAAGTCCACCGTGGCACGTACGGTGATGGGGCTTTTAACACCCTCTGAAGGCGAGATTCGCTACGACGGCCAACGTATCGATAATTTAAGCTCGCGTCAGTTGCTGCCGTATCGCAAGCGTATGCAGATGATTTTCCAGAACCCTTATGCGTCGCTTAACCCGCGCATGACCATTCAGCAAACCTTGGAAGAGCCGCTGCGCCTGCACCACCCTGACTGGAAGCGGCCAAAAATCCTCGAAAAGGTTGAAGAAGTGATGCACTCAGTGGGTATCGATCCCGACTGGGGCAAGCGTTTTGGTCACGAGTTCTCGGGGGGTCAACGTCAGCGTATCGCGATTGCCCGCGCTCTGGCCGTGGATCCGGAATTCATCGTCGCCGATGAGCCTATTTCTGCCCTCGACGTCTCGATTCAAGCCCAGGTGCTCAACTTGCTGATGGAAGCCCAGCAAGAGCGTAACCTGACTTATCTCTTCATCACCCACGATTTAGCCGTGGTCGAGCACTTTGGCACCCGTGTGGCGGTGATGTACTTGGGTACAGTGTGTGAAATTGCCACGACGGCCACGCTGTTTGAAAAGCCGCGCCATCCTTACACCCAGGCGCTGCTCTCAGCGATCCCGCGCTTAAAGGATGACCGCCCCCAGCATATTCGCCTATCCGGTGAAGTGCCGACCCCGGTTAATTTACCCAGCGGCTGCGTGTTTCATGGCCGCTGCCCGCATGCCAATTCACGCTGTAAGCAAGAGATTCCCCTTTTGCAAACACAGGATGACGGAACCCGTGTCGCATGCCACGCTGTTGAAGAGGGGCGCCTATGAGTAGGCCCCCCTTTATAATACAGCGAGCCAAGTCGCTGAGAGGTAGAGCATGGAAATTCGCTGGCTAGAAGATTTTATCGCCCTGGCCAGAACGCGGCACTTCTCTCGCGCAGCAGATGATCAACACGTTACCCAGCCCACCTTCTCCCGGCGGATTAAATTGCTTGAGGAGGAGATGGGCGTAACGCTGATTAACCGTCAAACGTTACCCCTCTCGCTCACGCCCGCTGGTGAGGAGTTTTTAACCCTGTGTGAACAGGTGACCGAGCGAGTGCGGCTTACGCGAGACCGAGTGCGTGAAATCAATGCTGGCCAGCAGCGGCGTATTATGGTGGCGGCGCCGCAGAGCCTGTTGCCGCATTTTTTGCCTGAATGGCTTGCCTCTACAGGCTGGCAAGACCGCGTACAGCCCTATTTGCGGGCGACTGGCTGGGTCGCTAACGACTATTTTCAAGCGTTAGCGCGGGCCGAGTGCGACCTTGCCATCTGCTACTGGCCGATTGGGCGTTGCGACCTGGATATTGATACCAGTGCCTGCACCTACCGGGTCATCGGTCATGAAAGATTAATACCGGTGACTGGGTTAAATGCAGAGAGAGAACCCTGTGCGTTGCTACCAGGGTCGCGCCATCAACCAGCACCTTGGCTTGCCTACCCAAAGCGTGTTCTGGTCAAGTGAGAGCGGACACATTTTCAAGCCGCAGCTGCCAGTTCGATCTCCCTCGGTGACTGGTAGCCGAGGGTCGAGTGGAGCCGGCAGCTGTTGTACTCCATCTCGATATATTCGACGACATCGCGCCGTGCTGCCTGGCGGGTCCCATATCGCTGGTCAGCCAGCCACTCGCTTTTCAGTGAGCCGAAGAAGCGCTCCATGACGGCATTGTCCCAGCAATTCCCCTTGCGGCTCATCGAGGCCTGGAACCCGTGCCGATCCAGCGTGGCTCGGTAGTCATGCGATGCGTACTGACTGCCGCGGTCGCTATGATGGATCAACCCGCTCTTGGGCTGCCGCCGCCCTACGGCCATCTCCAGGGCGTCCAGAACCAACTCCGTGCGCATGTGATCCGCCATCGCCCAGCCCACCAGCTGCCGGTCGTGGAGGTCGAGCACCGCCGCCAGATAGAGCCACCCTTCCAGCGTCCAGATCGCGGTGATGTCGGCCACCCAGGCTCGGTTCGGTTCCGTCACCATGAATTGGCGGTTCAACAAGTTAGGCGCCACCGGCAGGGTGTGCTGACTGTCGGTCGTATGACGCCAGCGTCGCCGCTGTCGTGCCTCTACGCCGGCTTTCCGCATCAGGCTGCGAGCCTGGTAACGGCCGACATCGTAGCCGCGGCGGCGCAGTTCTCTGGCCAGGCGGCGGCTGCCATAGCTGCCACGCTTCTGGAGATGAATCTCTCTGACCTCTCGGAGTAGGGCCTGACGAGGGTCATCAGAGCCACGCCGTCGCCAGGCATAGAAACCGCTCCGGCTGACCTGCATGACTCGACACAACACGGCCACGGGATAGGTGGCCTTCTCCGACTCGATAAACTGGTATCTCAGCTCGACTCTTTGGCGAAGAAGGCCGCCGCCTTTTTTAAAATATCCTTTTCAATCTGAAGCTTACGAACTTCTGCGCGAAGCTTCTTGATCTCGGCGTCGCGATCATCCTCCTGCCGCCCCGGGGTGCCGGAGACCTGCTGACGGTGCTTGCGGCACCAGCGGTCCAGTACGCTGCGCTCCACGCCAAGGCGCCGGGCGGCCTCGGATACGGAATACCCCTGATCGATCACCAGGCTCACCGCATCCGCCTTGAAGTCATCGGAAAACCGACGTCGAGTCTTCTTGGTCATGAACACCTCCACTGCCTCCATTATGAGGCTTATCGGGGTGTCCGCTCCAATTGGACCACTTCAGCGCGGCTTGCTTGGCTCAGCCGTTAAAGCCCATTTGGCTAGGTTGCCGCAGAGCACATACTTAACTGCACAGAGTGAAAATCTCTACGCGGCGGGCATTAAAGAGCTGGTGCTGCTTGGCTATGGCATGAGCTGGCTGCCTGAGCGCAACGTGGCCGCAGAGCTTGCTCAAGGTACGCTGGTAAGAGCAGGCGATAGCCGTTGGGATGTGCCGATGGAACTACGGCTCTATCGCCATCAAAGCCACCACCACGCTGAACTCGACGGTTTCTGGAGTGAACTCGCCACTCCACGCACTTGAAGTCGTCTTTGAGAAAGCTTAATTGAGAAAGGACACGGTTTGCATGTCGAGCACTCTTTTTAACTTGCAACTCGATCATATAGCCCACCTTCAGCGCGCCTATGCGTCGATGTTGAGCGAACATGGATTAGATAGCCTAGCGATTTATAGTGGTCATGCCAGCGTGCATTTTGCTGACGATCATACGCCCCCCTTTCAGACTTACGGCCATTTCATGCACTGGGTGGGCTTAGCCGATGTACAGCATAGTTGGCTGATTATTCAGCCAGAAAAACGCCCACAGCTATACTTGTATGCACCCGCTGATTTTTGGCATTTACCCACTCATCTTCCCGAAGAGCCTTGGGTGACCGCCTTCGATGTTCACTTTTGCAGCGACAAAATCACACCACCCTTGATCGGTAATGCGGCCATTATCGGCGATACTGACCAACTCTCAGCTAGTCATCAGCAGACGATGCACGCCGAACGTCAGCCTGAGCAGCTGGTGAATTCACTGGATGAATTGCGGCTATTTAAAACGCCCTATGAGATTGCCTGTATTCGTGAAGCCAATCGCCTAGCGATAGCGGGCCATCAAGCAGCGCAAGCAGCGTTTATTGGCGCCTCCGGTGAACTGGATATTCAATTGGCTTACTTAGGTGCCAGTCGTCAGCGCGAATCAAACGTACCTTACCAAAACATCATCGGTTTAAATGAACACGCAGGGGTACTGCATTACCAGCATTACGACCTAAATGCGCCTAAACGGCGTTACAGCCTGCTAGTAGATGCTGGACGTCGGTTTCGAGGTTACTGCGCTGATATTACTCGCGCCTACGCTGGCCCCGATGCACCTGCAGCGTTTGGCGAACTGGTCACAGCCATGCATGATTTGAAAGATGAGCTTGTGAAAGGTGTGGCGCCAGGCGTTAGCTTTATTGCCCTACATGAGCAAATGCATCAACAGCTAGCTGATATATTGGTGGCCCACGGTTTATTCAAAGGCACCGCAGAGCAAGCGGTTGCTGAAGGCGTAACACGAGCCTTCTGCCCTCATGGGTTAGGTCATTCGCTGGGGCTACAAGTACACGATGTAGCTGGATTGCGTCACCCAGACGGCACGCCAGCACCAGCCCCAGAAAAGCACCCAGCACGTAAGCGTCCATTCCGCGACGTTCTGCCACCCCGCTAAAATTCGCCCTAAAGTAACCTCACAGTTTCCAACACGAGGTTATCGCCATGAGAAAGCACCGCACACCCGACCAGTGGCAGGCTTTGGTCAATCAGCAGCGTGACAGTGGTCTGTCAGCTCGGCAGTTCTGCGAACAAGAGAACATTGGTTACGCGAGTTTCTGCAACTGGCGCAAGCGCCTGTCTGATCCGTCGGCCGATGATTCGGCTGGATCCGGTGAAGCCAGCTTTCTGGATTTGTCGTCACTGATGGACACATCGCAATCCTCCGGCCCAGGCTGGAACATTGTGCTCAGCCTGGGCAATGGCGTTGAACTGCGGCTGAGCCAGAACGGGTGATCGGGCTCGATAGTCAGGCCCGGATCTGGCTGTGCACCGAGCCCACCGATATGCGCAAATCGTTCCGGGGCCTGAGTGCCCTGGTCCGGAATCAGTTGAAGCACGACCCTCTCAGCGGCCAGTATTTCGTCTTCGTCAATCGCCGCAAGACTCAGATGAAGATGCTGTATTTTACGACCACCGGTTACTGCCTGTGGGCCAAGCGCCTGGAGCAGGGGCAGTTCCGGGTGCCATTATCTGCCTCGGGGCAGCGAGCCCTGACCCTGACGGATCTGCAACTGCTGATCGATGGCATTGAGGTGCAGAAATACCGCCAGTTCAAGCGTTTTCGAGGGGTATAGAAGACGGACTTCCGGTATAATATCGGTCATGAATTCAACGGCTTCTGATCCTTGTCCCAATGCATCGTCCTCCTCGGCTCTGGCCGATGAGAATGCACTGCTGCGTGAGCAGGTCCAGATCCTGCAGCGCCAGCTGGACTGGTTCAAGAAGCAGCTGTTCGGCCCCAAGTCCGAGAAGCAGGTGTTTGATCTGCCGGGCCAGAACAGCCTGTTCCAGCCCGATGAAGCACCGCTGCCGGAGCAGCCTGCTGGCGAAGAAAAACGCACCATCAAGGCCTATCAGCGCGGCACCGGCAAAAAGCAGCGGGACGACGACTGCTTGAATGACTCCGGTCTGCGCTTTACCGCCGATGTGCCGATGGAGGTCATTGAGCACCTGCCACCGGAACTGACCGGGCCGGAGGCTGACCAGTACGAAGTGATCGGTAGCAAGACCACCTACCGGCTGGCCCAGCGTGCCTCCAGTTATGTGGTGCTTAAGTGCGAACGCCCGGTGTTCCGGCGAAAGGGGGCCGAGAAGCCGGTGACGAC
This sequence comes from Halomonas sp. NYA30, assembly GCF_976980765.1. Classification (NCBI taxonomy): domain Bacteria; kingdom Pseudomonadati; phylum Pseudomonadota; class Gammaproteobacteria; order Oceanospirillales; family Halomonadaceae; genus Halomonas; species Halomonas sp. NYA30. Next base: position 2,765,583 of record NZ_OZ334477.1, read on the forward strand.
TCTGGCTCCGTTCAACGTGCTGGACAACAGCCTGGCCGACGTCAGCCTGCTGGCCGGGCTGCTGGTGGACAAGTTCCAGTTCCACCTGCCGCTGTATCGTCAACACCAGCGCATCCAGCAGGCCGGTATCACCGTCAGTCGCAGCACCCTGACGAACCTGGTCAAGCGTGCCATCGACCTGTTGCGACCCATCGTGGATGCCCAGACCGACAATGTGCTGCGCAGTCGGGTGCTGGCCATGGATGAAACGCCCATCAAAGCCGGTCATCAGGGCCGGGCCGGCCCGCAAAAGGGCAAGATGAAAACCGGCTGGTTCTGGCCGTTATACGGCGATGCCGACGAGGTGGTGTTCACCTACTCGAACAGCCGTGGGCGTGCCCATATCGAAGAAGTACTCAGCGAATCGTTCAGCGGCACCCTGATCAGTGACGGCTACGCGGCCTATGCCCGCTACGCTGCCGCTCAGGAGAGCGTCACCCATGCCCAATGTTGGGTGCATGGTCGCCGTTATTTTATCGAGGCACAGAAAGATCACCCGGAGACAGTCACCAACGCGCTGCAACAGATCGCCAAGGTGTACCGGAATGAAGAGGCCATCAAAACCCAGGGGCTGACTGGCGAGAAGAAACGCCAGTACCGGTTGGATCACTCGAAACCGGTGGTCAGCGACTTCTTCCAGTGGTGCCGGGATCAGTTGGCACAAGGCGGCCTCGTGCCCAGCGACCCGCTGACCAAGGCCCTGAACTACGTGCTCGGTCGCGAAGCGAGCCTGACCGTGTTCCTGGAAAACCCGGACGTGCAGCCAGACACCAACCACCTGGAACGGGCGCTACGCCCCATTCCAATGGGCAAGAAAAACTGGATGTTCTGCTGGACCGAACTGGGCGCGGAACACCTGGGCATCATCCAGAGCCTGATCAGCACCTGCAAGCTGCACGATATTAACCCCTACACTTACCTGGTGGACGTGCTGCAACGCGTCAGTCAGCATCCCGCCAGTGAAGTGGCGAACCTGACTCCACGGCGCTGGAAAATCCGGTTCGCCGAGAATCCGCTACGGGCTCTGATCGATCCCCGTCATCCGGACCGACAAGCCACGCAACTCACACCGGTGGAGGTCGTCCATGCGCATTGAGGACATGAGCATCGACGAGTTGCTGGAACTGAACCAGTACATCTGCCAGCGCATTGATGAACTGCAAGAACAGGAAACCCTGCAAGCCTTGAGTCGGTTGCGGGTTGGTCTGAAAGTGACCTTCGAAGGCCGAGAAGGACCGGTGTTGGGGATCGTCACCAAGATCAACCGCAAGAGTGTGATCGTGCTGGGCGAGGAAGGCAGGAAACAGTACAAGGTCTCGCCGGAGTTACTTAGGCCTCTGCGTGACGTGAAGTAGGTCAACTACGTCGTAGGATGAACGCTTACCCCAGCACTGCGGTTAACGCGTACGCTGCGCCCAGGTATGGTCGTGACCATAGAGCCAGGGCTCTATTTTATCACTATGCTGCTCGCCCCTCTGCGTAGCACATCACTGCCCATTAACTGGCTACTAATTGATCAGCTCTCACCCTGTGGCGGCATCCGCATTGAAGATAACATCGCGGTCACAGAAAGCGGTTTTGATAATCTAACGTAATGCGCTATTTTTCCGCTCCCTAAACGAGCAACGCCCGGCAAAAGGCCGGGCGTTGGATAACCACAAAACATGTCAGTACTCGATTAGAAGCGGTAAGTAACACCGCCGCCAATAGTAACCGGTTCAATGTCGACTTCACCGCCAACGTTGATATCGGCGTTCACATCCGCGTAGCTTGCGTAGCCATTCAGCATGATGTTATCAGTCACGGCCAGATCAATACCCACCTGACCAATGGCGCCGTAGCTTTCATCAACGCTCAAGCCGCTCGGCTCGCTGGAGAAATGTGTGTAGTTAAGACCAGCACCTACGTAAGGCTGCACGCGTGAATCCAAGCCGCCCAGCGGGTAGTAGTTAACCAGCAGGTTAACCGGCAAGCGATCAATACTGCCCGCTCCCACACCGGCTACACTCAAGTCGTGCTCGAATTCTTCGGAGCTGTTCAGCTCAACACCGACCTTATCGGTAAACAGGTAACCCACGCCATAGGTTAGTCCGCGCGCTTCATCAACACTTAATGAATCACCGGCTACATTGCCATTATCTGAACCCGTATCCGTCTGGGCAACGCCGCCACGGACAAATACATCGCCAGCGTTATAAGCAAGAGCTGCAGAGCTTGCCAGAGTGAAACCAGCAGTGATTACAGCGGCAGAAATCAGTTTCATATTACTCATCAGGGTCGTCCTCATTATGCAGCGCGCAGTTCCTTGCGCTTAGGGATTGCGATTCTTGCTATCCAACTTCCTATACAGTATATAGTATAAAAACAGTGTTTCCAAATATCTTGTGAAATATTAATATAAGTAAATTAGCCCTGATGTTTTTTTAGGCATAAAAAAAGTCCCCCGAAGGGGACCCAGGTGGAGCACGCCAGCTCACTCGATGTATCGTGCGGCTAAACCGCAACGATGTAGCAAAGAAGGGAAAGCACCAGCTCAATCATAGGTCGCTCTATTCATTTGCTGCTTACTCTTTATATTGCGAACGGCGTGCCACTATATTTTTAATATATATAAAACAATTACTTATAAAATTCAAGGGCAATTCAACATTTAAATAGCGCTTTCACACACTGCAAAGCGCACCAACAACGCGCATTTTACTGGCTGATTGCCTCAAAACGAGACATGGTTACTGACAAACTTGATTTCGACCACCACGTTTAGCGCGGTATAGCGCTTCGTCTGCTGTCACAAGCAGCCTTTCCCGTTCCTCATCTAGCACATCGACACTACATACCATCCCCGCTGAAAGCGTACAGGCAAACTCAATGTCGCCTTGTCTAAAGCGCAAGCGTGAAAAATATTCCCGTATGTTTTCCAGTTTTTTCCACCCATCCTCTGCTTCACAATATGGAAGAACGACTAAAAATTCCTCGCCCCCATAGCGACCTATGATGTCCGTTTGACGCAAACGCTGACGCAGGAGTGTGGCAACAGAAGCAATTACGACATCGCCTACCGCATGACCGTACGTATCGTTAACTTTTTTGAAATGGTCAATATCTATCATCGCTACTACTACTGGGTACTGCTGCCGGTAGGCACGAGCAATTTCGTTGATGGTGGCGCTTTTATGCTCAAACCTCGCGGGTTAGATGACAGCACATATAATTTATCGGGAATTGTGCAGCTAAGCTTAATTAATTAGTCTAAATGTATGCATTAATTCATCGGCTGTCGCTGGTTGTATCGATATTTCACATTCAGACGGCTGCTACTTTCAGCCGCGCCACCCACTATGGAAAACATTGATGACCACACCTCAAACCATCTATATCACTGGCGGAGCCCAGGGAATTGGCCTCGGTATCGCCCACACGCTGCTCACCGACGGCTACCGCGTCGCCATTACCGACATTGATGAAGAAGCTTTAAGCGCAGCCTCTGAGCGGTTGCCCCACCGTGAGAACCTGCTAACACTAATGGCGGATGCCAGCGATGAGGCGCAGGTAGCTAGCAGCCTCGAAAAAGCCACCAGCCATTTTGGCCAGTTAAACGGCATCGTTCATAACGCAGGTATTGCAGACCCCTTCAATGGCCCGGTGGAGCAGCTTTCGCTAGAGACATGGCAGGCCTACTTAAACACCAACCTCACCGGCGCCTTTTTGTGTGCCAAACATGGCGCTCCCTACTTACGCCCGCACGGTGGCAGCTTGGTGCTCATGGCCTCTTCCCGTGCACTTCAATCCGAGCCGGATACCGAAGCCTACGCCGCCAGCAAAGGCGGTATCGTCGCCCTTACTCATGCGCTGGCCATCAGCCTCGGCCCTGATATTCGCGTTAACGCCATCAGCCCTGGCTGGATTGAAGTTGGCGACTGGCAAAAGCCCAGCCGCCAGCAACCTGTGGAGCACCGTGCCGTTGACCTCGAGCAGCACCCGGTGGGGCGGGTTGGCACCCCCGAAGATATTGCCGCGCTCACCCGCTTTCTACTCTCCAAAGAGGCAGGCTTTATCACCGGCCAAAATTTTGTGGCCGATGGCGGTATGACGCGCAAAATGATCTATGCCGAGTAGCGGCACCGCCCATCAAAAAGATCCCATTAAAAAAGGCCATCCGCGGATGGCCTTTCGCTTTTCAAGAACGTACCGCTAAGGCGTGACGATAATCTTCACCTGCGCCTTATCGCTCAACAGGGCTTCGAAGCCCTCCTCCACGATATCCGCCAGCGGAATGCGTTGAGTGACCATATCCTCGGCGCGGAAGTAGCCCCGCTGCATCAGCGCCATCACCGCCGGGTACACATGACGATAGGCAATAATGCCTTTCATGGTGCGCTCTTTAATCACCAAGTCGTTGGGGTGAAAGCTGGCCTCTCCCTCCCAAATACTCACCACCACCACTTCGCCGCCCTCGTGAGTGCTGTGCAGCGCTTGGTTGAGCACGGCGGGAATGCCGGTCACTTCGAAGGCCACGTCCACCCCGCCGCCGCTCAAGGCGTGAAGCTTTTCCACCGCGTTTTCTTGCTGCGGGTCGACAACAATGGCTCCCAGCGCTTCGGCTTTAGCCTTACGGGATGGCGCAACTTCCACCGCATAAATCTGTGCAGCCCCTGCGGCTTTAAGCGCTTCGATGGTCATTAAGCCAATCGGCCCCGCACCAAACACCACGGCGCTATCCCCGGCTTTGAGGCTGCTCTGGCGCACTGCATGCAGCGCAACCGCCGCAGGCTCTACCAGCGCCCCCTGTTCAAAGCTGAGGTCATCCGGCAGTTTGTGCACCATGTGTTCACCCATCACGGTGAACTCCGAGAATCCGCCGCCTCCGCCAGAGAGGCCGTGAAAGCCGAGCAGCGGCGTCAGGTTGTAGCGCTCCATCTGGTAAGCGCCATCCTTGTTAGGTGACAGAATCGGCTCAATGGCCACACGGTCGCCTACTTTGACCCGCGTCACTTTCTCACCAACCTCCACCACTTCGCCCGCAAACTCATGGCCCATAATGATCGGTGCCTGTTCACCGCTAATGGGGTGCGGTTTGCCTACCGGAATAAAAATCGGCCCGGCGGCATACTCGTGTAAATCGCTGCCGCAAATACCGCAGGCGGCGACTTTCACCTTTACCTCATGGGGGTCGTTGATGGTAGGCACCGGCACGTGTTCAACGCGCAGATCTTTGGCGGCATACCATACCGCGGCCTGCATCTGTTGCTGATTCGTCAACTGACTCATAAGTATCCCTTCTTGTTAATACAAATGGCTTTCAAGACACATGGTGAACCGGCTGCAGCCCATAGACAGGCGTTTCCAGCCCTTCCATACGAGCCTTTAACTGCAGCGCCAAATAGTGCGAGTAGTGCCGGGACTGGTGCAGGTTGCCGCCATGGAACCACAGCGCCTCCTGCTGGGTGGGCTTCCACATATTGCGCAGCTCGCCCTCCCAAGGGCCGGGGTCTTTGGTGGTATCAGAGCCTAAGCCCCAGCATTTACCCACTTTATCGGCCACTTCCTGGGAGATCAGGCGGGCAGCCCAGCCGTTCATCGAGCCATAGCCGGTGGCGTACACAATGAGGTCTGCCGGTAGCTCGCTACCATCGGTCAAGGTAATGGAGTGCGGATTAATACGCTCGATGCCAACACCGCTGCGCAGCTTAATATCGCCATTGGCGACCAGATCGCAGGCCCCCACATCGATGTAGTAACCCGAGCCGCGGCGCAGGTACTTCAAAAACAGGCCAGACTCATCGTCACCGAAATCGAGCATAAATCCCGCGTCTTCGAGTTTTTGGTAAAACTCAGCGTCGCGCTGTTTAATCGCCTCAAACGCCGGGCGCTGGAAATCGGGCAACACCTTATAAGGAATGGAAGCAAAGATCAGATCGGCCTTTTCATGGGTAAGCCCGCCTGCCACCGCCTCTTCCGAATAAAGCGGCCCCAGCACTTCTTCCATCAAAGAATCCGACTTGACGATATGGGTCGAGGAGCGCTGGAGCATGGTGACATCGGCATCGTGCTCCCAGAGCGCGGCGGCAATATCGTGGGCCGAGTTATTCGAACCAATAATCACGCACTTTTTGCCCGCGTAAGCATCCGGCCCTGGGTGCTGACTGGAGTGCTGCTGTTCGCCCTCGAAGCTCTCCGCGCCTGCAAACTTGGGCACGTTGGGCATACCGGACATCCCGGTAGCCATCACCAGCTGTTTCGGGCGTAGCGTGATCTCTTCGCCGTTGCGCTTCACGTTCACGATCCACTCGCCTGCGGCTACATCGAAGCGTGCATTGTCGCAGGTGGTGGAACTCCAATAATTGATCTCCATCACCTTTGTGTACATTTCCAGCCAATCGCCCACCTTGTCTTTCGGTGCAAACACCGGCCAGTTCTCCGGGAAGGGGATATAGGGCAGGTGGTCGTACCACACCGGATCGTGCAGGCAGAGCGATTTATAGCGGTTGCGCCAGGAGTCCCCCGCGCGCTCATTGCGCTCGATGATAATGGTCGGCACGCCCATCTGCTTTAGCCGCGCCCCCAGGCCAATTCCACCCTGGCCGCCACCGATAATCACGCAGTAAGGCTGCTGTTTGTAGCCCAGCTCGGCTTCCTCGCGCTCCCGCGCTTCCAGCCAGGTTTCCCGCTGTTTGTTGGCACCGTGCTCTGCCCCTTTTGGCCGGTGGTGATTGCGCGGCTCTGGAAAATCATCCAGCGCCTGCATGGTGGTGAGCAGTGTCCAGCACTTGCCGTTCTTCAGGCGCAAGTAACCCTTGCCGCTAGCCACGGCTGTTTTAAAGGTGAACCACCCCTCAATGGTATCGCCGTTTTCGCTAGCCTCCCCTTCCAGCTGCCACTGGGTGGGCTGGGTATGGGCCAGCGTGGCATCGAGCATCGCCTGGATATCATCTTTGCCTTCGCAGGTTTTTAAATTCCAGGTAAAGGTAAGAAAGTCACGCCAATAGCACTCGTCGTTAAACAGCGATAGCACGCGCTGAATATCCTGCGCTTGCAGCGCCTCATCAAAATCATGCAGCCATGCGTTGACGGTGCTGGTAGCGTTTTGTGGTGTGCGTACTTGTGTGTCAGTCATCGCGGGTACTCCAGGGTCGTTGTTGTTGTTGAATTGTCGATAAGACATCCAACCCTAAGCACCCGCCGTGCCAAATACGCCAAACTATCAATAAGCAATTGAAAAATAAAAACAATGTAGTTTAATCTGCTTTCGCTAAGGCGTTGTAAAACACGTACACCTGTCACGCCGTTTACAGTCAAACGTTACAGGTGTAACGCACGACTAACGGCGCAACACACTCACGTTGACACCTCTCTCAGAGCGCATAGGCTTGAAGAACAACAACAAGCCCCAGAGCGTAAAACGCCATGCCCACTCAGTCGCCACCTGCACGGCTTCAATCCGTTCAGCGCCAGCATATCGAGCATATTTTCCAGCTCGGCGAAGGCTTGGAAATACCACAGCTACCGGCTCAACCCATGATTCGGCGCTCCTGGCTGCGCTGCCTGAACGAGTACCAGCTCGACCCCACGCAGCCACGCCCTGCCCGCGTGGTGCCTCAGCAAACACTCATAGAACATCGTGAATCCGTCGATGAGCTGCTGCACGTTGCCCGCGCCGGGGTCGAGCAGCTTTACGGGCAAATCGCCCAACTGGGCTACGTGCTGCTGCTCACCGACCATCGCGGCATTACCGTCGAGTTTCGCGGCAACCCAAATCAAGACCAGCAGCTGCGCAAAGCGGGCCTCTATTTAGGTGCCGATTGGGACGAGCGCTTCGCGGGGACCTGCGCAGTAGGCACCTGCCTTTACGACCGCCAAGCGATCATTTGCCACCGTCAGGAGCACTTCGACGCTACGCACATATCATTGACCTGCACCGCCGCCCCCATTGCCGACCCGCAGGGCAACGTGATGGCCGTGCTGGATATCTCGGCGCTGCAATCGCCTGCCCAGCATGAAAGCCAGAATTTCAGCCTATCGCTGGTCACGCTTTACGCCCGCATGATCGAAGACGCCTACTTCCTTCAGCGTTACCGCGACTGTTTGATGGTGCGGCTGGATACCTCCCGAGAGTTTGTCCATGTGAATGGCCGCGGCCTGATCGCCATTGAGGAGAACGGCCAAGTGATCGCCGCCAATGCCGTTGGCCGTGAACTGATCGCCGACCATCAGCGCCGCTGGCCGCCTTGGGCTGCACAACACGCGACCATGCTCAGCGAGTTGTTTGAATGCGAGATTACCGATGTATTGAGTATTAATAGCGCCACTGATGACCAGCTTCGTGCGTTCCGTGCCCGCGCCAGCAACGCCATCTACTTTATTAGCCTGCTGGAACCCCGCAGGCCGCGCACTGCCCCACCGAATAAGACAACTTCCACGCAGCCCAAGCCGCTAGCACGGCTAGGTGCTGACGACCCCGCCATACGCAAGCTGCAAAAACTGGCCGAACGGCTGCGTAACGAAGCCAGTGTCAACGTGCTGATCAGCGGTGAAACCGGTACCGGCAAAGAGGTCGTCGCCCGCGCCCTGCACGACAGCGGCAACCGCGCAAAAGGGCCTTTTATTGCGGTGAATTGTGCCGCCATTCCCGAAGCGCTGATCGAAAGTGAGCTGTTTGGTTACGAGCCCGGCGCGTTTACCGGCGGGCGGGCAAAAGGCATGCGCGGGCTCATCCCCCAGGCCCATGGCGGCACGCTGTTTTTAGATGAGATTGGCGATATGCCGCTGGCCCTGCAAACCCGCCTGCTACGGGTACTCGCCGAGCGTGAAGTGATGCCGCTGGGGGCGAACAAACCCGTCAAGGTCGACCTCCGCGTGATCACTGCCACCCATCGCCATATCGACAAGTTGATTGAGGAGGGAGCCTTCCGCGAAGACCTCTACTACCGATTAAACGGCGCCCAGCTGCGCTTGCCACCACTGCGCGAGCGGGCCGACAAGCTCTACGTGATTCGTCAGGTGTTTAACGATGTGGTCACAGAACGCGGCGGCAGCCCATCGCCCCGCCTACGAGCCGATGCCATCAGCGCCCTGCTCGCCTACGCCTGGCCCGGCAATATTCGTCAGCTTAAAAACGCCCTGGCGTTTGCCTTAGTGACTGCCGAGAGCGATGAAATCACCGTTTACGACTTGCCCGAACAGTGCCTGAGCCAGCGCATTACCCACACGCCTTCGCTAACCACCCCTGCGAGGGAAACCGCCGATAGTCATCTCATCACACAGCTTCAGCAGCATCAGTGGAATATCAGCGCCGTTGCCCGCGAACTGGGCGTTTCACGGCCAACGGTGTATCGGCAAATGCAGCGCCAGGGCATCGTGCCGCCAAATAAGGCCTGACGACTGACAGCCCTACCGCTTGGCCTGGGCGGCCAGCCTCACGTACACTTGTTTGAATCTTATTTCTATTATGCTTCCGACAAGCCGAGGCCCGTTATGGCATTTGACTCCACCTCTTCGTATATCGCAACCGATGCACTCAAGCAGGCGGTAAATGCCGCCGTGGTGCTTGAGCGGCCACTTCTCATCAAAGGCGAGCCGGGCACTGGCAAAACACTGCTGGCTGAAGAGTTGGCTGAATCTCTCGATACTCAGTTGATCACCTGGCACATCAAATCCAGCACCAAGGCGGCCCAGGGGCTGTATGAGTACGATGCGGTAAGCCGTCTGCGGGATTCACAGCTGGGCGTGGAAGGTGTCGAGAACGTCGCTAACTACATCAAGCCCGGTAAACTCTGGGATGCCTTTACCGCTGGCGAGCGTGTGGTGCTGCTGATCGACGAAATAGACAAGGCGGATATCGAATTTCCCAACGACCTGCTCCAGGAACTGGATCGTATGGAATTTCACGTTTACGAAACTGGGGAAACCATCCGCGCCGAGCAGCGCCCGATCATCGTTATCACTTCCAACAACGAAAAAGAGCTGCCGGATGCTTTTCTGCGCCGCTGCTTTTTCCATTACATCGAATTCCCCGACCGCGAGACCATGCAGGCGATTGTCGATGTTCACTTTCCAGATATCGCCCCTAAGCTGGTCAGCGAAGCGTTAGAAGTGTTTTTCGAGCTTCGCAAGGCGCCCGGACTCAAGAAAAAACCCTCCACCTCCGAGCTGGTCGACTGGCTCAAACTGCTGATGGCCGACGAGCTGGCGCAAGAAGCACTCTATAACCGCGACCCAGCAAAGGCCTTGCCGCCCATGGCTGGCGCCTTGGTCAAGAATGAGCAGGACACCCAGTTGCTCGAGCGCTTGGCATTCATGATGCGTCGCCAGAAGAACACAGGGCGCTAAGCCATGTTTATTGGCCTATTTGAAACGTTAAAGCGCGCGGGCGTGCCCGTCTCACTGCGCGAGCTTTTAGACCTTCATGCCGTAGTGGAGCGCGGCGTGGTGTTCGCCGATATGGAGGCGTTTTATCAGGTAGCGCGCACGGTGATGGTCAAAGATGAGCGCCACTTCGACCGTTTTGATCGCGCCTTCGCCGCCTGGTTTAAAGGCCTTGAGGACATGGACGCCGCCATTGAGTCGCTGATCCCCGATGACTGGCTGCGCCGCGAGTTTGAAAAACAGCTCACCGATGAAGAAAAAGCCAAGATCGAATCCCTGGGCGGCCTCGAAGAGCTCATTGAGACATTTAAAAAACGCCTGGAAGAGCAGAAAGAGCGCCACGCAGGCGGCAACAAGTGGATCGGTACCGGCGGCACTAGCCCGTTTGGCGCCTATGGCTACAACCCGGAAGGAATCCGGATCGGCCAGGATGGCTCGCGCCACCGCCGCGCCACCAAGGTGTGGGATGAGCGACGCTTTCGGGATTACGATGACTCGCTGGAGCTAGGCACCCGCAATATCAAGATGGCGCTGCGGCGGCTGCGCAAGTTTGCCCGCCAGGGCGCGCAGGACGAGTTCGATGTGGATAGCACCATCCGCGAAACCGCCAAAGATGCCGGGCTACTTAATGTGCAGATGCGCCCCGAGCGCCACAACGCCGTTAAAGTGCTGCTGTTTTTGGACGTAGGCGGATCGATGGATGACCATATTCGCGTGTGTGAAGAGCTATTCTCGGCGGCCCGCTCCGAGTTCAAGCACCTGGAGCACTACTACTTCCATAACTGCCTATATGAAGGTGTCTGGAAAAATAACCTGCGCCGGGGCAACGAGCGCATTCCGACCATGGATGTATTGCACACCTATGGCGCGGATTACCAAGTAGTGATTGTGGGTGACGCCGCCATGTCACCCTACGAAGTTTCCCATCCAGGTGGCAGCGTTGAGCACTTTAACGACGAACCGGGCGGCGTTTGGCTGCAGCGCCTATGTGACACGTTTCCGCGTCTGGCATGGCTTAACCCTTTGCCGCCTCGCGCCTGGGAGTACACCTATTCGACCAAACTCATTCGCGAGATTATCGACGACCGTATGTATCCCATGACGCTTGAAGGGTTAGAAACCGCCATGCGCGAACTGGCGAAAAAGTAAAAAGAAGCCAGCTTTTACGCAACACAGCGCCCTATAAGGCGGTAGGAAAGTTATCAAGTCCGGTTAAAAATGCCTGCTTCGCCTGCTCAAATGCCTTTGGGTCGTGTTTAAAACGACGCAGAATCAGCGCTTCATCCAAGCTAAGGGTAGGTGCCAGCTCATTGACGCTTTTGGCGGGGTGGCGCGCGCCTAAACCAATGCGTTTACCCCCTGCCCCGCCGAACCAGCGCTTGATACCACTCTTCTGGTAAAACGCCTCCTGCTCGGCGCTATCCACATCGACGCGCAAAGGGGCTTTCAAGGTAAGTTCACTAATCAAGCGCTGCTGGGCGTCTGCTTGGTCAAGCGAGCAGGCGTGGGTAACCGTCATGCCCACGCCTTCTTCGTCCAGCACTAGTAGTGCCAACGCTTGAGGCTTACCCTGGGCATCAACGGCAGCAAATAATCGTGCAGCTTCTTGAGGAAAGAGCACACTGCAGGTGCCGGTAAACACGACAAGCGGCGTTAGACCGACATCTTGTCCGTAAACTTCAGCGCATAAACGCGCCAGACAGGCATTGCGCTGGGCCTCTGCGTTAACGTGTACGACCTTCATTGGAATCAACCTCGCCGACTGAAAAGCCGCAAGCCTAGAGCAATCACTGCCGTTTGGACAGTGTCTTGTGCCAGGCGATAGACCCATTCATTTATACTGATACTGAACACGACTGCCAACAGGCTGTCGTCAGTCACTGTAAATGTGAACATTGACTTAGAAGGAGCTAACATGACCACCTTTACGAATGACCCCACCATGCCCACCCCGAGTTTCCCCGGCAGCCATATGGTCATAGACGATCATTATGTGTTTATTTCAGGGCTAACCGTCGCCGACCTCTCCAACGGCCACGCCGCACGGGGAAATATTAAAGAAGAGACTCGCTTAGTGATGCGCGCACTTTTGCGCATGCTTGAAATGGAAGGCGGTAGCTTTGCCGATGTAGTGCGCGTGGATATCCATCTTACTGACTTACACGCTATCCAAGACATGGATGGTATTTACGCCGAATATTTTGAACCCGGTCGCTACCCGGCGCGCACATGTACCGAATCCCCCCATCTCTGCGGCGGTAGCAATGTTGAAATCACCGTGATGGCAAAGCGCCAGCATCAATCAGAGCAATAACCGCCTCAATATCGACGTGGGCTTCCAGCATATCGGCCAAGCGATCAAGCTCACGCTCTCGGTGGGCTTGATAATCGCTTTGTTCACCGTTAACCAAACCTAACTGTTTCAGCAGTGCCTGGCAGCCGTCGGGATGGTCAAACAAGCCATGCAGGTAGGTTCCTAGAATCTGTCCATCACCGCTAACGGCACCTTCCGGGCGACCATCCACGGTAAATAAGGGGGAATTCAAGGCAGCCCCTTCGCTCACGCCATTATGGATTTCATAGCCGGTGGCTGTCGCGCCTTCAGTAACCGTTATGCCGCTCACATTTCGCAGCTGTTTGCCCGCCACCATACGCGTTGTGAGCGGCAGCAGTCCCAATCCTGCTTCTTTCCCCGGCTGGCCCTCCAGCCCATCAGGGTCATCCACCCACTCGCCCAGCATTTGAAAGCCACCGCAAATACCTAACACCTTACCGCCGTAACGCAGGTGGCGCTGAATGGCTTTATCCCAGCCCTGGTGCCGTAACCAGGCAAGATCGCTGGCAGTGCTTTTACTACCAGGCAGGATAATCACGTCAGCAGCAGGAATCGGCTGCTCGGGTCCTACAAAGGTCAGCGCCACCTGAGGGTGCAAGCGCAGCGGGTCGAAATCGGTGTGATTACTGATGCGCGGAAGTGCTGGCACGACGATATTAAGCACCTTGCTCTGCTTCTCGGCCTGGGTCACCCCAATACTATCTTCAGAATCGAGCACCACCCCTTGCAGATAGGGCAGCGTGCCCAGTACCGGTTTACCCGTACGCGCTTCCAACCAATCAAGCCCCGGTTCCAGCAGCGCAATATCTCCTCGAAAGCGGTTAATAATAAAACCTTTGGTGCGCGCCTGCTCGCTCTCACTTAGCAGCGCCAGCGTGCCCACCAACTGGGCAAATACACCGCCGCGGTCAATATCCCCCACCAGCAGCACTGGGCAGTCGGCGGCTTCGGCAAAACCCATATTGGCAATATCGCCTTCGCGAAGATTAATTTCTGCAGGGCTACCCGCGCCTTCGGCAATAATCACATCGAAGCGGCTTTCCAGTGCCTGCCAAGCCGCCATTACGCTCGCCTTTGCAGTGCGTTTATAGGCATGGTAATCCAGCGCATCCATATGGCCATGCACCTTGCCGCGCAAAATCACCTGGGCGCCACGATCCGTTTCCGGCTTTAGCAGTACCGGGTTCATATCACTATGAGGGGCCAAATAGCATGCCTGGGCCTGCAGCGCCGTGGAGCGGCCAATCTCGCCGCCATCGCTGGTCACTGCGCTATTCAGCGCCATGTTCTGGGGTTTGAACGGCGCCACTGATATACCACGCCTTGCCAGTGCACGGCAGAGCGCAGCCACCACAGTGCTTTTACCTGCATCCGAGGTGGTGCCTTGAATCATTAGTGTGGCCATCACGTTATCCCGCCCAGGTGAACAAGGGCGAGACTGTAGCGAGAGGTGCTAAGCGGCGCAATGTGTCTAACCATTTACAGACATATCAATCATTGTACGACCGCTATCTAGCTCTACCCATACCCTTTTCCGTTTTACGACACTAATCGGTAAATTGATTAAGACACGCGTGATAAACCGCCAAATCATCAGCCGAAAAACAGCAGAATGTGACCGACTCAACGCTTGGGTACTCCTTCAACATCGCTTTAACCGATGAGACGGCTATCGCCGCGGCCTGCTGGATGGGAAAACGGTACACGCCGGTGCTGATACTTGGGAAAGCCACTGTGTCAGCTTTCACGGTAGCCGCCAACGCTAAAGACTGCCGATAGCAGGAGGCAAGCAGCACCTCCTCGCCTTGTTCTCCGCCCTTCCACACCGGGCCAACCGTATGAATGACATAGCGGGCCGGTAACTCAAATCCATCCGTCAGCTTGGCCTCTCCTGTCGCGCAGCCGCCTAGTTCCTTGCAGGCTTTCAGTAGTTCAGGCCCCGCAGCGCGATGGATGGCGCCGTCAACACCACCGCCCCCAAGTAGTGAGGTATTCGCGGCGTTCACAATCGCATCGACCTTCAGGCGTGTTATATCCGCTTGAACGGCGTTGATGTTCATACAAAACCTCCTTCTTTACTTCATTATTTACTTCGCGACTGCGTTATAGAGACAGTTCAACTTCAGGGGTTGAAGCACTCAATTGCGCCAGCTCCCAGGCTTGTACCATCCGCTTTTTCTCAACACCCCACCGGTAGCCGCCTAGCGCACCGCTTTGCTGAATCACCCGGTGGCAGGGAATCCACAGCGCGATCGGGTTAGCGCCCACTGCATTGCCTACCGCACGGGAGGATTTTGGCGTGCCTAATGCCCTAGCGATATGCGAGTAACTGGCCAGCTGGCCTTCGGGAATAGTGAGTAGTGCCCGCCACACGGCAACTTGAAAATTGGTGCCCGTCACGTGCAATGACAAAGCAGCCGGCGCCTCTTCTGACTTGGCAAAAATCGCCTCCACCGCATAGCGCGTGGCAACTTGGTTAGGGTGGAAGGTGCTGCGCGGCCACTCCATGGCTAGTCTTGTTAGCAGTTCTTCTTCACTGGTGGTATCGATAAAGCCCATGCGACAAATACCACGGGGCGTCATTGCCACAAACATGCTGCCAAGAGGCGTGTCATGAACCCCATAAGTAATCTCAACGCCCTCACCCTGGCGCTTATACTCCCCAGGCGTAACGGCCTCTAGCTGAACAAAGTGATCATAAAGCCGAGATCCGCCGCTAAGCCCCAGGGTATGAGCAATATCCAGCAACGAAGTAGAGGAGTGCATCAACTGCTTACCCCGCTCCAGCGTTAGCGCCTGTAAAAACCGTTTAGGGCTAATCCCCACGTAACGGCAAAACAGCCGCTGGAAATGGAAGGCGCTAATATGAACATGAGCGGCCACTGTTTCCAAATCAGGCTGTTCAGTGGCATTGGCAACCATGTAGGTCATGGCTTTTTCGATACGCGCATAATCGTTCATGTTTATCTCTCTAGCCGTTTCGTTTCAGGCTACTTATGGGCTTATCATGGCAGACTAAGCGCTCAAGGCCCCGTTGCCGACCCGTATCTTGCTCAATGCGTTGTGGGCAAACACCCACTGTTTTAGCGTTATTGTTTCGGTGATGCAAAAAAGACAATCCACCTGTTTTCCGCTAGGGTGAGGCCCCGCCTCCATTGACAGTGCACACTAAGCCCATGCAAGACTTAATTGATGACATTGCCGCAGCCATGGCGAAAGCAGAGAAACGTGGCAAGGTCGCAGACTATATTCCCGAACTTGGCCATGTTGACCCACAACAATTTGCCATTTCGCTCGCCACCGTCGATGGCCAAGTATATTCGGCGGGCTGCGCGACCACCCCTTTCTCAATCCAAAGCATTTCCAAAGTCTTTACGCTGACGATCGCGCTAGGCCAGATGGGCGACTCACTCTGGACAAAAGTGGGCCGTGAACCCTCGGGCGACCCTTTCAATTCTATCGTGCAGCTTGAACACGAAAGCGGCAAACCACGTAACCCGTTTATTAACGCCGGTGCCATTGCGGTAGTCGATGCGATCATGATGGGCCATGAACCCAAAGAGACGCTGGGTGAGATTCTAAGCTTTGTGCGTTATATCGCCGATGACGACAGCATTTGCTTTGACCATGCGGTAGCTGCATCAGAGATGGCGCACCGCGACCGCAATGCTTCATTGGCGCACTTTATGAAAGCGTTTGGTCATCTTCGCCACGATGTCGATAAGGTCCTGGGCACCTACTTTCATCAGTGTGCTATTGCGATGAGCTGTGAGCAGCTCGCTCATGCCGGCCTGTTCCTGGCTTCGGATGGCGTCAACAAACCCAGCAACATTCGAGTCGTCGCCCCTCAGCGGGCCCGGCGTATCAATTCACTGATGATGATGTGTGGGCACTACGACGCCTCAGGGGAGTTCGCCTTTCGGGTGGGCCTGCCCGGCAAAAGTGGCGTGGGCGGCGGCATACTGGCCATCGCCCCAGGCCACGGCGCCATTGCCGTTTGGTCACCGGGGTTAGACGCCTACGGCAACAGTTTGCTAGGCACCCAGGCGCTTGAAATGTTTGTTCAGCGCACCGGCTGGTCGGTGTTTGGGCATTAAAGTACGCACCTCCGCCCCTTTTCCTACGCTAGACAATAGTAAGTCACTCCCACAGTATAGGCAGGCGGCCAAATACGGACATATCGCAACGCCATATCAAGTCAGGAGGACACCATGGCTAATAGTATGAAAAACCCCGATCACCGTGATGCGATTACGCTTTTCGCCCGCATGGGCTACGCCTCCCGCGGCATCGTGTATGTTTTAGTGGGTGGCCTTGCCGCGCTGGCAGCCTTTGGTCAAGGTGGCCAAACAGAAGGTAGCCGCGGTGCATTGGAAAGAGTCCTCATCGCCCCTTTTGGAAAAATACTATTAGGTGTCATCGCAGTGGGTTTGGTTGGCTACGCCATGTGGCGCACCATTCAAGCGGTCAAAGACGCCGACCATCACGGCAACGGTGCTAAAGGCTTAGCTATTCGTGCAGGCTTATTAGCGAGTGCGATTACCCATACGTTATTAGCCTTTTTTGCCGCCACGCTCATCTTCCAATTTACGGGCTCTTCCGGAGGTTCAGGCGGAGGTTCACAGGGCGTGGCAGGCTGGTTGATGCAGCAGCCTTTTGGCCGCTGGCTGGTAGGGGCTGTTGGCTTGGTTATGATTGGCGTAGGCATCGCCCATGCATTTAAAGGCTACAAGGCGAAGTTTCACAAACACTTCGCGATGCCACCCCAAACCCAAAAGTGGGCTTACCCCATCTGTCGTTTTGGCTTAATTATTCGCGGGATTGTATTTGTCATCGTGGGTTGTTTCTTTCTGATTTCCGCTTATCAGTTTAACCCCGACCAGGCAGGCGGTACGGCTGAAGTATTTAGTACGCTGCGCAGCCAAGCATACGGTCAATGGTTGCTGGCCGTTGTCGCTATAGGACTCTTCGCGTTTGGCCTATACAGCCTATTAGCGGCTATTTATCGCCGCATTAATCCAGAGATGTAGCGACCCCTAATGGCCAATACAACAAAGCGAACCAAGCAGTGGTTTGAGCGTATTAACGGCTCGAAGAACATGCTGTGGTTACTCGGCACCCTCTCCTTTTTGGAAACCATTATCCTGCCCATTCCGCTTGAGCTGGTGCTGATCCCGCTGATGGCAGCTAATAAACACCGTATCTGGCTTTTAGCGACGGTCACTACTGCGGGTTGCTTAATTGCGTCGCTGGTCGGCTATGGCGTTGGCATGCTGCTTTTTCAGTCGATAGGTACTTGGTTTATTGAATTTATGGGCATGGAACAAAGCTATCAGTCGTTCCAGACCTTCTTCGACCAGTATGGTTTTGCTGCGATTTTAGCCATTGGCATTCTGCCCATTCCCTTTCAGGTCGCGATGATTACTGCAGGCCTTTCCGGCTATCCGGTCCTACTTTTTACGCTAGCGGCGTTAATCGCCCGCGGCCTGCGTTACTTCGGCCTCGCCTGGCTCGTTCACCGCTTTGGCAGCCGAGTACTGCTGTTATGGAAGCAACAAGCCCTAGTAACCAGCTTGGTGGCGGGTGTAGTGGTACTGGCAGTGGCGCTGGGAATGCAGGCTTTGGCGGGGCTGATTGCTTAACCGGCGCTGTTGAAACATCCAGCCCCACCGTGGCAATGCGCGTTTGGCATTGGCTTACACATCATTCTGCGTCTTGTTACTAGGCGTTGCTGCCGTATGCTTCGCCTTCATATCTTTAAAGGCCTCCATGATGTCTATCGGCAGCGGGAAAACAATCGTCGAGGCGTTTTTATTGCTCATGTCGCTCATGGTTTGCAGATAGCGAAGCTGTAGCGCGGCAGAATTCTCCTGCATCACGTTGGCGGCCTCGACTAACTTTTTCGAGGCCTGCAGCTCCCCTTCAGCGTGGATCACTTTGGCCCGGCGTTCCCGTTCGGCCTCGGCTTGGCGGGCAATGGCGCGGATCATGCTCTCATCCAGGTCCACATGTTTGATCTCAACATTAGCCACCTTAATGCCCCATGCTTCGGTCTGGGCATCGATAATTTCCTGAATATCACTGTTGAGTTTATCGCGCTCGGAGAGCATCTCATCCAAGTCATGTTTACCCAGCACTGAGCGAAGCGTGGTTTGGGCCAACTGGCTAGTAGCCTGGGTGAAATTTTCAACCTGGATAATCGCCCTTTCAGGATCGACCACGCGAAAATAGAGTACGGCATTCACCTTAACCGTCACGTTATCCCGAGAGATTACGTCCTGCTCGGGCACGTCCATGGTCACGACACGTAGATCAACCACTTCCATCTTTTGAATACCGGGAATCACAATGATTAACCCCGGCCCTTTGACCTTCTGAAACCGGCCAAGAAAGAACACCACGCCACGCTTATATTCCGGCAGTATGCGTATGGAGGCGGCAATCAGCATCAACACCAGCACTACTGGAACCAAATAAGAAATAATCATGGGTCACCTCATCGAGTTGCTGGACTATCACATGAATAACGCACGACAACTGAGGGCCTAGTGGGGGGTGACGTATACCGTCAACCCTTCGAGGCGTGTCACTGTAAGCTGATCGCCCTGCTTAACCGGAACATTACTCACCGCGTTCCAGCGCTCGCCGTGCAATTGCACGTGGCCGTGGGTATCAAAATCCTCCAGGGCAATGGCATCTGCGCCAATCAGCTGCTCCGCGCCGGAATGTACCGGGCGGTGATGAAGCGTTGCAAAGCGCATCAGCGTCCATAGCATCAAGCCTCCTGACACCAGCGCCACACCCACGATAAGCGGCAATGAAATAGCCAGATACTCGGCATCCATCAGCATGACCGAGCCGAGCACAAAGGCAACGATGCCTCCTGCCCCCAGCACCCCGAAGCTGGGCAGTAGCGTCTCACCTACCATTAGCGCCAATCCCACCACCATCAACGCTAGCCCGGCGTAGTTAATCGGCAGCACCTGGAACGCAAACAGTGCCAACAGCAGGCAAATGATTCCGATGGTGCCTGGAAATAGGCTACCGGGACTGGCAAGCTCATATATCAGCCCGTAAAAACCCAGAATCATTAAAAAATAGGCGATATTGGGGTTGGTAATCAGCGAAAGTAGTTGGGTACGCCAATCCGGGTCGAAGCGCTCAATGGCGAGATCGGCGGTGGCTAAGGTGTATTCACCCCGCTCCATGACCACTGTCATGCCATCTATCTGCCCTAGCAGGTCATCATTATCACGCGCTACCACATCTATGACGTTTTGCTCTAATGCCTGGTTGGCGGTGAGATTCACTGCATCGCGCACTGCGTCTTCCGCCCAGTCGGCGTTGCGGCCGTGGCGCTCAGCCAAACTGCGGATGAAGCTCACCGCGTCTTCCATGACCTTGCGCTCCATGGCGCTGCCCTCACGGGCCGGCGCATCAGACGCATCTTGATCTTCTTCAGCATCGCTATCAGGCATACCGCCGCCGCCCATTTGCACCGGTGTCGCAGAGCCCAAATGGGTAGAAGGCGCCATGGCCGCTACGTGGCTGCCGTAAAGCAGATAGGTACCTGCACTGGCTGCGCGCGCGCCACTGGGGGAAACATACATCACCACCGGCAGGTCTGAATTGAGCATTTCCCGAATCATATCGCGGGTGGTATCAACCAATCCGCCAGGGGTATCCAGCTCAACAATCACCACTTCGCTGCCCTGCTCTCGGGCTTTACGAAGACCACGCTCAAAATAATCCTTGGTCGCAGGGCCGATAGCGCCTTCAATATTGAGGATTAAAGCGCTGGGCGAGGTTTGTGCCCTGGCCTGCCACGTGAGCGACAGCGCCGCCATCAGCAATCCCGCCACCAACAGCCACAGCCAGTGCGATTTGTGAGAAAGGGAGTGCATATCCGCTCCAGCAGCTATCAATATGCTCAAGGGTATCTACTCAACGTAGCACCCGCAGTGAGCTTCGTCATGAACAACATGATAGCGGGCGGTTAAGCGTAATAACGCTTAACCGCAGGAGGTTATGCTAAGCAACAGCGATGGCTGGAAGGACGTTCGAGGAGGTTGGCTGGGAGTTGGTTAGTTGACGTAATAGCCGCTTACCTTCCAATCACCCTCTTCTAGGTGAGGCGTGATAGTTTCGGTAATCTGAGGCTTATTTTCAAAACGGGTTTGGAACGTAAACACCGCATAATCACCAACAGGCGCGCCGGGCATGGACGTTTCACGGATAACCCGTATTCGCCGCCTGGACTCAACCGCCCCAAAATCACGTCGGGCTGCATTGATGGTACGGGCCAGCATATTGGAAGAGAGCGGCACCTGCAGGAGCGTTGAGGATGCCTCCCACGCTTGTTCATACTCACCGCTATCGATGGCTTCAAGCCACGCCAGCGCTGCCGCTTCAGCCGCATCGGTATGTGAATACGCGTTCGTGGTTAGCACGAGAAGCACGGTAGCAATGATAAAAGTCACTGTTTTGGACATAGCAAACTCTTGTGGCAGCCAGGGTTAATCGTGCGTCTTAAGTCATTATCGGAAGCTGGGGGGATTTCTTTAACGCTAATCCCGCCTAACGGCGACTAATGATAGAAAGGGATTCACCTGTCGTGGTCGGCGCTTCTCAAACCCCACCTGCTCGTTTACTATGCGCCACCCAACCTATCCAGCCCTCACCTTTAGGCGACCATGTCCGTCAACGCACTCTATACCGACCTTTCCGGCTACTACGATTTGATGTGCGTAGATATCGACTACCAAGCGCAAAGCAACGCCATTCGACGGCTGCATCAGCTTTTTGGTAACGACGGCACCGCCCATCTGGATTTAGCCTGCGGCACCGGCCCCCACGTGCGCCATTTTATTGATTTTGGTTACACCAGTGGCGGGCTGGATATCAATCAGCCGATGCTGGATATCGCCGCCTCGCGCTGCCCAGAAGCCCAATTCACCTTGCAAGATATGAGCACGTTCGACGTAAGCGAACCTCTCGATTTAATCACCTGCTTTTTATACTCGATCCATTATAACGATGGTATTGAGAAGCTAACCGCCTGCATCGCCAGCGCCCACCGCGCTTTAAAAGCGGGCGGTGTGTTCTACTTTAATGGGGTGGATAAACAGCGCATCAATAACGATCTATTCGTTAAGCACACCGCGAAACAGGGCGAGGATTCGTTCACCTTCCGCTCAGGGTGGCACTACAGCGGGCACGGTGAAAGGCAGTCGTTAAGGCTCAGCATTGAAAAAACCAGCGCCGGCAACACCCAAGTATGGAACGATGTACACCCCATGGTGGCGGTGAGCTTTATAGAACTAACCGCCCTACTAACGCCTTATTTTGAGGTGCATGTGTTTGAGCATAACTACGAGACCATCACCCCGTGGGATACTGTTTCGGGCAATGCGATTTTTGTGTGCGTGAAGAAATAGCGCCCACACAAGCTTATGGCGGGAAAAGTTCCTAAATGCTGCTTGGTTGAATCACCAGGCGTCTATAGTGAAGAGACCTATCACGGGCTGACGCCATGACCGACCTTATTTTGCCAAGCAACGCACACTTTCTAAATTTTCGGCATCGACCGCCTGACAAGCGCTTGGCCCCCTGGGTACAGTGCCTCTGGTCAATGGGTGGACCTGGGCAACTTAAGACCTCCCGAACCGAGAAGCTCTACCCAGATGCCGGTGCCAGCCTAAGCATCAAGCTCACCATCCCGCGCCCCATCATCACGCTCTGCTTCAACAGGCGCACGCTGGTCGAAACCTTCGACACGTCCACCCCAAGCCTAGGCATTCGCTTCAAGGCTGCCGGCGCCCACGGCCTGCTGGGCCTGCCACTCGAAGCTTTCACGGATGGCTTTCACCATCTAGAAGATGAACTTGAGCCACTAGGGCTGCAGGAACTGATGCCGATAGTAGAACGCCTTTATGTAGTGGTTCAATGATTCCGGACACCAACGTAGGTGGTAAGATTGCCACCATAAGCGAGGTGTCTGATGACCAGAAAACGACGTTCCTTTACTCCTGAATTCAAACAGGAAGCAGCCAGCTTGGTACTGGATCAAGGTTACACCATTGCCCAGGCCTCTACGTCCTTGGGCGTGGGTGAAAGTGCTTTGCGGCGCTGGGTTCAACAGCTGACGGATGAGCGAGAAGGCATTACCCCGAAGGGCAAAGCCTTAACCCCGGAACAACGCCGGATTCAGGAGCTGGAAGCCCGCTGCAAACGCCTTGAGATGGAGAAGAGCATACTAAAAAAGGCTACCGCTCTCTTGATGTCGGACGACCTGAATCGTACGCGCTGATAGACCAGTTGAGTGAGCAAATGCCTGTTGAAATGGTCTGCAATGCGTTCGATATCAGCCGTTCCAGCTATTACGAATACCGCCACCGGCGGAACCAGATAGACGTTGAGCGTCTGGCCCTGAAGGCGCAGGTAAACCGCCTGTTCACCAAGAGCCGCAGCTCTGCCGGCAGCAGAACGATCAAGTGCATGCTCAATGACGACGGCGTTGTCATTGGTCGCTTCAAGGTACGAAGACTGATGGGTGAGCTGGGGCTGATTTGCAAGCAACCTGGCCCTCACGCCTATAAGCAGGCCACCGTTGAGCGACCGGATATCCCGAATCACCTGGATCGTGAGTTTTCGGTAGAGCAGCCCGACGAGGTCTGGTGTGGTGACATTACTTACATCTGGAGCGGCCAGCGATGGAGCTATCTGGCTGTGGTACTGGATCTGTACGCCCGGCGAGTTGTTGGTTGGGCAATGTCATCCAGTCCGGATGCGGACCTGGTTGTAAAAGCTCTGGATCACGCCTGGGAACAGCGTGGTCAGCCAGAGAAAGTCATGTTCCACTCGGACCAGGGAAGTCAGTATGCCAGCCGTAAGTTTCGTCAGAGACTCTGGCGCTATCGAATGACACAAAGCATGAGCCGGCGCGGTAACTGCTGGGACAATGCCCCGATGGAAAGGCTGTTCCGGAGCCTGAAATCCGAATGGATACCGGCCTTGGGATATCGGGATCTGCCCGAGGCCAAAAAAGATGTGGGTGGCTATCTGATGGGCTACTACAACCGGCAACGACCTCACGCATTCAACGACGGCGTTTCGCCCGTCACGGCTGAGGAAAACCTTAAAATACTGTCCGGGATTAGTTGACCACTACATTACCAGCTCGACGAAAAGCAGGGTTTGCGACTTCTGGAAACATGGTTATTGCATCGACTGAGACGCATGCCGATTCTCAACAGCCGGATCGTCATGGTCATTCAGGCCATCAGAGAATTACAGCTTCCACCCCAACAGCTAGGCGCCACTATCGGTTTTACTAGGCGTACTCTGGAACGCAAATTAAAACGTGAAGTGGGCGTTACCCCTGGCCAATTAGTAGCTTATGCCCGTCTTAACCTTGCCCGCCATGAGTTGTTTGAGAGCAATCGTTCCCTAGCGGAAATAGCGTTGCAATGCGGCTACTATGATCAGGCTCACTTCACGCACGCTTTCCAAGCACTCGCCTATGAAACGCCCGCCGCCTACCGCAAACGCAAATTGTCGCAAATCTACAAGGCGTGACGAGCTTACGGTTTTAAGCTGAGGCCTCCACTAACCATCTAGGTCATCCTCATGTCTCAGCGTATCTCTCAGCAAGCCGTTTACCGCCTATGCCCTCGCTTGGCTGAACACTTGGTTCCCCTGGGCGCGGTCGCATCCGGCAGTACAGTCACCCCGACCATCACTCATTTGGTTAAATTGCGTGTTTCGCAAATCAATCACTGTGGCTTTTGTCAGCACATGCACTCGCAAGAGGCCAGAGATGATGGCGAACATCAGGTTCGCCTGGATGTGCTTCCCGCCTGGCGTGAAGTTGAAGTGGTCCAATTGGAGCGGACACCCCGATAAGCCTCATAATGGAGGCAGTGGAGGTGTTCATGACCAAGAAGACTCGACGTCGGTTTTCCGATGACTTCAAGGCGGATGCGGTGAGCCTGGTGATCGATCAGGGGTATTCCGTATCCGAGGCCGCCCGGCGCCTTGGCGTGGAGCGCAGCGTACTGGACCGCTGGTGCCGCAAGCACCGTCAGCAGGTCTCCGGCACCCCGGGGCGGCAGGAGGATGATCGCGACGCCGAGATCAAGAAGCTTCGCGCAGAAGTTCGTAAGCTTCAGATTGAAAAGGATATTTTAAAAAAGGCGGCGGCCTTCTTCGCCAAAGAGTCGAGCTGAGATACCAGTTTATCGAGTCGGAGAAGGCCACCTATCCCGTGGCCGTGTTGTGTCGAGTCATGCAGGTCAGCCGGAGCGGTTTCTATGCCTGGCGACGGCGTGGCTCTGATGACCCTCGTCAGGCCCTACTCCGAGAGGTCAGAGAGATTCATCTCCAGAAGCGTGGCAGCTATGGCAGCCGCCGCCTGGCCAGAGAACTGCGCCGCCGCGGCTACGATGTCGGCCGTTACCAGGCTCGCAGCCTGATGCGGAAAGCCGGCGTAGAGGCACGACAGCGGCGACGCTGGCGTCATACGACCGACAGTCAGCACACCCTGCCGGTGGCGCCTAACTTGTTGAACCGCCAATTCATGGTGACGGAACCGAACCGAGCCTGGGTGGCCGACATCACCGCGATCTGGACGCTGGAAGGGTGGCTCTATCTGGCGGCGGTGCTCGACCTCCACGACCGGCAGCTGGTGGGCTGGGCGATGGCGGATCACATGCGCACGGAGTTGGTTCTGGACGCCCTGGAGATGGCCGTAGGGCGGCGGCAGCCCAAGAGCGGGTTGATCCATCATAGCGACCGCGGCAGTCAGTACGCATCGCATGACTACCGAGCCACGCTGGATCGGCACGGGTTCCAGGCCTCGATGAGCCGCAAGGGGAATTGCTGGGACAATGCCGTCATGGAGCGCTTCTTCGGCTCACTGAAAAGCGAGTGGCTGGCTGACCAGCGATATGGGACCCGCCAGGCAGCACGGCGCGATGTCGTCGAATATATCGAGATGGAGTACAACAGCTGCCGGCTCCACTCGACCCTCGGCTACCAGTCACCGAGGGAGATCGAACTGGCAGCTGCGGCTTGAAAATGTGTCCGCTCTCACTTGACCAGAACAAGTTGCCTGTTTCAGTGAGCAGGAACGCGCCGCTCTGGCATGGGCAGAAGCCCTTACGCTGCTAAGCCAACATCCAATCAGCGACGAAACCTACCAGAATGCCTTAGCCGCCTTTGGAGAGCAGGATTTACTGGAATTGACCACGGTGATTCTGGCCATCAACAGTTGGAATCGGGTCGCAGTCAGCATGCAGTTTATGCCTGCTATCAAACTATAAATCTCCAACTACAGGGTTGAGAAAGGCGGTTTCCTTCCAGGCTACCGCCTTTTATTCAGACCTCTTTGAGACCAAATGCACCATCAATATCTGATACTGATGAAAGGTCAGGCTTCTGAACCACTAGGGGAAGGACGCAGTTGCATCTGAACGCCGAGTAAAAAGTTACGCAGCACCTGATCTTTACACTCGCGATAATTCTTGTGGCTTGGCTTACGGAAAAAAGCGCTTAATTCATGATTGCTGATGCGGAAGCCTGCCAGCTCAAAAATAGCCAGAATATCGTCAGCCTTTAGATTTAAGGCAATGCGCAGCTTCTGGAACACCATGTTGTTGTTTAACTGCGTTTCTGGCGCTGGCTGCGGGCCTTCGCGCTTACCACGCTTGAAGCTGATAAAGCCGTTCAGAAACGCTGCCAGCTCTCTATTTTTCATCGTCACAAAGGCATCGTCTTCATCCTTTTTCAGCCAAGCAGTGACCTGTTCCTGAGTCACGCTGACTTCTGCCAAGGCGAAAATATCCACGATGGTGCTGTCTTTTAAATCAAAGGCATACCGTATGCGGCGGAAAATATCGTTATTAGTCAAAATCGTATCCCTAGTCTTAGGCAAACCCAGCACAATCAGGCGTTATGTGCATCTACGTTTATCGTGAATATCACTAACATCAGCAGCTTAACAACTAACCTGTTGTCAGCTTTCCAAGCAGCTCATCAATTTCGTCTTTAAGCTCGCCATCTTCAATCTTGTTGGCGGTGATTTGGGCCTTTTTAAGATTGTTGATCGCTGCGTCAGTCTGACCCAACTCCACCTGCAGCTTCGCCATGGAGAACGCGATGGATGACATATGGTCTTTCGAATTCACTGCAACGGCTTTCTCAAAGGCTTTTTCGTAGACAGACAACGCCTCATCCAGCTCTTCCGTGAAGTCAGCCAATGTTTCCCACTGCTCTGGATGGTCCTTGTCGGTATTTTCGTTCTCGGTGCAGATCGCTTCCAACTGTGCATAAAGCGCATCAAACGCCTCTCTATCCTCTTTATCAGCAGCCTTCATGAGTTTTTCAGCGAGTTCGTAAACCGCTTTGTATATTTTGGTGTTAATCATGAACGACTACCTTTTCTCTATTAAAAACAGTAACAAGTAAAAAATCTGCTAAAAACAACGTTGTGGAACCGCCAACTCACCTTGGCCGGTGACATTATACCCTTTGAGGATAGCGCTACGGGTGTTCATTTTTCGGTTTTTGGGGCAAGACCAGACCACTGACCGCTATTAACAGTAAAGCTCCATGATGAACTCAGGTTCACCCGTTTGTTCATCAATCTGTTCACCTAATGAAATGAAGCCATGCTGCTTATAAAAATTGATGCTGGGGGCATTCTGGCTGTAAACACTGAGCTGCAAACACGACCTTCTGCTCTTGGCATCATCAATTAATGCTGACCCTATCCCCTGGCCCTGAAGGCTGGGTGACACAAAAACCGCTGCCAACGTACTTCCATAGAGGCAGTAAAACCCTGCTATTTGCTCATCCGCTTCATAGACAAAGGTCTCCGATGCAGGGATGTATACATCACGCATTTCGCTAACTTTGGACTGCCAATATTCTGACCCAGCGAAGGAGTGAGCTTTAATCGATGCTGAAAGCCAGATATCCAAAATGTGCTCAATATCCGCCTCTCGGTATTCACGAATCATCTAGATGTTCCTAATGAGGGTCATCGGCGCCAAAGGCGTTACTGAAAAGCTGCCTAGCTCTGGATAGGTTTTGCACCGGCACCAGGGCTAGGCAGCTTCATAAAATAAGGCGGAAATGCGTTGCCTTCCGTAAGGTAAATCTGATTCTTCCAGAAGATGAAGTCGCTTCCTTCACTTCCTACCGAAAGCGAAAAGGGATTTTACCAGATTATTCAAATAATATTTTTAGGTGCGGAAAATCTAAATTGTTCATCGATCAGCACCCTCGGAGGGTGCTGACCTGCTTATTACTGAGCATCGCGGTTTAAATTCCGCTCCGCCGGGATATCACTCAGATACTCGACAAACTCCACCTCAAAACCGGCCGGATCGACAAAATAAACATTTTTGCGGAATGGCTCCGTCGCGCCGGGTTTGGCGATGGCATAGCCCGCGTTATTTAACCGGGCAACCACGGCATCCAGGTTATCGGTCACATAAGCAAAATGGGCCAGCCCAACGCTGTGACCCTTCAGGTCGCGGTTGGCCCCTTCGCCGTGATCGCTTAACGCCAAGTAATGCTCATCGTCACCAAAATGCACCCATTTGCGGGGTTTGCCATACCACTCGCCATGGCCTTCATCGCGCACCCGCCAGTGTGGGAAGACGGCGCGGTAAAAATCCAACATGGCAGCTATATCGTCAACGACCAGATTCACGTGTTCCAAGTACATCAGTGTCTCCTTGCATTAAGTGAAATAGCAGGATAAAACCTCAACTTAACTTGAGGTAAAGCTGTTTTTGGAAAAAATGGTCACAGCAATTCAGGAGAGCGTGATGGCAGAAGCAGTTTGGAGTGTTGGCAAGGTGGCCAAGCGCTGCGGCATCAACGTCAGCACCCTGCACTTTTACGAGCAGCAAGGCCTGATTCAAAGCTGGCGCAATGCAGGCAACCAGCGCCGCTATAAGCCAGAAGTGCTTAGGCGTATTTCGGTGATCAAGGCCGCACAGAAAGTGGGCGTTAGCTTGGAAGAGATCAAACGAGCTTTTGAATCACTGCCTAATAACCGCACGCCGACAGTGGAAGATTGGCAACAGCTCTCAAAAAATTGGCAACAGATGCTGGATGGCCGGATTGCTTATCTGCAAAAGCTGCGCGATAACCTGGCAGGCTGTATTGGCTGTGGTTGCCTGAGCATGACCAACTGCCCGCTCTATAATCCGGATGACAAGCTGGCGGCATTGGGCAGTGGCCCTGTCTTGCTGGATCAGGCCGAGTACCGGGCCAAGGTGGATCGATAGACCGTCCAAGGGTGGGATTTTATCGCCTCAATCAGCCTGCGCTTCAGCGGTCGGCTGCTTTTACTTTATACTGCATCCTTATTTATTTTTGAAAAACCTTACGACACTCTGTCAGGGCGGCTTATGCCATTTGCAAAACTAGGATTATCCTCTCCTCTTGTTCAAGCGATTACTGAACTAGGATACCAAACGCCAACGCCCATTCAGGAACAAGCGATCCCTGCCATTCTTTCGGGTAACGACTTAATCGCCACTGCCCAAACAGGCACAGGCAAAACCGCCGCCTTTGTTCTGCCGCTGCTAGAACGGTTCAGCAACGCGGGCACGTTACGCGGCAAACGCATACGTGCGCTGATTCTCGTGCCGACCCGTGAGTTAGCGGTCCAGGTCGAAGCCAGTGTGGCGCAATACGCTAAACACACGCAGTTAACCTCAATGGCGATGTATGGCGGGGTGGATACCGAAGCGCAAAAAGAACGCCTGATCAAAGGCGTGGATATTCTGGTGGCCACGCCGGGCAGATTGCTTGATTTGGCCCATCAGCGTGCGCTGCACTTTGATGAACTGAAAGTCATGGTGCTGGACGAAGCGGACAGAATGGTCGACATGGGGTTTGTCGACGATATTAAGAAAATCATAGATCGCCTGCCTGAACACCGTCAGAACCTACTGTTTTCGGCCACCATCACAGACGACGTTCGCGCCCTTGCCTACGACTTTTCAGATCGCCAGATGACCGACCTGGCAGCTGAAATATCCATTTCTCCCAACGTCCGCGCCGCCGCTAATGTCAAACAATGGCTCATCACTGTCGATAAAGACACGAAATCCGCCTTGTTGAGCCACTTGATCAATGAGCAACAGTGGGATCAGGCGCTTATCTTTACCGAGAAAAAACACAATGCAGCCAAGCTCGTTGCTCAACTGGAAAAGCGCGGCATCACAGCGGATTCCATTCATGGCGATCGAAGCCAAGCAATGCGCGAAAAAATTCTGGCTCAGTTCAAATCTGGCGAACTAAAGTACTTAGTCGCCACGGGGGTTGCCGCGCGGGGCTTGGATATTGGTGAGCTGAGCCGTGTGGTGAATTACGATTTACCCTTTAAGCCAGAAGAGTACATCCACCGCATTGGCCGAACCGGCCGCGCGGGCGCCTCTGGTGAAGCCATCTCTTTAGTCGACATGAGTGACTTTAAGAACCTTTGTGCCATTGAAAGGCGGTTAAAAAGCATTATTGAGCGTAAAGAGATTGCAGGGTTCCCGGTTCGAAAAGCAGTACCAGAATCAAACTTGAATTACAGAAAATAAAGTAATCGTTAAAACTTACCCAAGAAGCTCACCTTTTAAAAGGGTGGGCTTCTTTATTATCTATATTTCAAGAATCCGGTACAAACGCATCTAATAGCTCGGCATTAGTGGGATATTTATCCAATAACGAAAGCAACTTCTGCGCGCCTTCTACTGGCTTAAGCGTTGTCAAACCTCTACGCAGTGTCCTTACTTTTTCGATATCTTTTGCATCGATCAACAGCTCTTCGCGGCGGGTACTGCTTTTGGCAATATCGATCGCCGGGAAAATCCGTTGATTGGCCACTTCGCGGGATAACACGAGTTCCATATTGCCCGTGCCCTTGAACTCCTCGAAAATCACCTGATCCATACGGCTTCCCGTATCCACCAGCACGGTGGCCAAAATGGTGAGCGATCCGCCGTTTTCGATCTTTCGCGCAGCACCAAACAGTTTTCGGGGTATTTCCATCGCTCTGGAATCCAGCCCACCCGACATCATACGGCCATTGCCCCGCTGCTCAGCATTGTGAACGCGCGAGAGTCTGGTAAGAGAATCGATCACAATCATCACATTATGACCCTCACCTGCTTGCTTACGCGCCGTCTCAAGAAGCTTATCGGCCATACGCACATGGTGTGTGTAGCTTTCGTCTGAAGATGAGGCATGTACCTCTGCCGACACACTGCGTTTAAAATCGGTCACTTCTTCAGGTCGCTCATCAATCAACAAGGCATACAGCTTTATGTCAGGATGCGCTTCTGCCACGGCCTGACAGATATGTTTTAACATCGTCGTTTTGCCGGAGCCCGGCGGCGCCACAATTAACCCTCGTTGCCCCATCCCAATGGGCGTAATCAAATCCATCGCTCGCACAGTACGCTGGTAAGCGCGCCATAAACCCCATCTACTCACCTTATTGTTGACTGATCACACTGGTGGTCTCTTTAGCATTGGAGATCATCATGAGTCGCGACCTCAATTCCACTCAAGCATTTTGGTTAGGGCACCTGTCTTATGCCGCCGCGTTGCAGATGCCGTTAAGCGCGTATGCTGAAGCGCAAGCCGTGACGTTAGCCGACCTGATGGCGTGGGAAAATCGGTTAATCGTGCAAGGCTTCCCCGTGCCACCGCGTTGTCGTCCCGCGCGGTTTGTCGCGGTGGAGGTCGTCGCATGATACGCCCAAGCACTGATTTGAGGGTGTACCTGTGCCGAGAACCCGTCGATATGCGCAAGCAAATTGATGGATTAGCATTACTGGTTCAGGAAGCCATGGCCTTGAACCCGTTTGATCAAGCGCTGTTCGTGTTCGGTAATCGCCAGCGCGATAAAGTGAAGCTGCTGTTCTGGGAACGTAACGGCTTTGTGGTGTGGTACAAGCGCTTGGAGCGTGAGCGGTTTAAATGGCCAACGCACCTGAAGGACGAGACCGTGACGCTAACGGGTCAAGAACTTAACTGGTTGCTGGATGGCTATAACCTGAAGGCTATGCAGCCTCACAAAGCGTTGGATTTTCAGCGCGTTGGATAGCCGTAGCGCTCTTGTTTTAGCGACGTTTTTGGTACACTAAGTGGTATGAAAAACGCCCCTTCCTCCTCACCGACGGTTACCCAGCTTGAGCGCAAGCTGGCCGCTGCTGACGCTGAAAATGCGCGGCTGTTGGCGTTGATGGAGAAAAAGGAAGCGCAGTGGGAGGCTACCAAACAGTCGCTGTTTGAGCAGTTCCGGCTTGCCCTGGAGCGTCAGTTCGGTCCTTCCACCGAAAAGTACCGTGTCGACCAGCGGGATCTGCTGATCAATGAAGCGGAAGTGGCGGTGGACGAGGAAGATGCAGCGGGTAGCGACGCCACCGCTGATGACGCGACGATCGACACCGCTACGCCTGCCAAGCGTCGCACGCGCGGCGGGCGTGTGGCGCTACCCCCAGAACTCCCACGTGTCGAGGTCATCCATGAACTGCCCAATGATGCTCGCCACTGCCGCGATGACGGCACCGCGCTAAAGGTGATCGGTGAAGAGGTCAGCGAAGAGCTGCACGTGGTGCCCGCCCGGATCGAGGTGATCCGTCATGTGCGACGCAAATATGCTTGCCCGCTGTGCGAAGAGGGCGTCAACACCGCCCCAGCGCCGGCCAAGCTGTTGCCCAAGAGCAATGCCAGCGCCACGCTGCTCGCCTATATCGCGACGGCTAAATACCAGGACGCGCTACCGCTTTATCGGCAAAGCCAGATCTTTGCCCGCCATGGCGCCGAGATCCCCCGCAATACCCTGGCACGCTGGATGGTGCAGGCGGGAGAACGGATCATCCCGCTGATCGACACGTTGCGCCAACACCTCTTAAACGCCCTGCTGATCCACATGGATGAGACGACGCTCCAGGTTAATCAAGAAGCGGATCGTGCCGCCAGTGCCACCTCGTATATGTGGGTGCAGCGCGGTGGCCCGCCGGGCCAGCAGGTGGTCTTGTTCGACTACGCGGCCAGCCGCGCCGGACGGGTGCCCGTTGATCTGCTAGGCGACTATGCGGGGCGCTTAATCACCGATGGCTATAAAGGCTACGCCGAGGTCGTGCGCCGTAACGGGATCACCCATGCGGGCTGCTGGGCGCATGCCCGGCGTAAGTTCGTCGAGGCCCAGAAGGTGCAGCCCAAGGGCAAGACCGGCAAAGCGGACTGGGCGCTGAACCAGATCCGTAAGCTATACGGCGTGGAAAAACAGGCGAAGGCCCTTGAGTCCGAGGCGCGTCACGCGCTGCGTGAACAGAAGAGCCGCCCGTTAATCGCTCAACTGCGCACCTGGCTCGACAAGTCACTGGCTCAGGTGCTGCCCAAAAGTGCGCTGGGTAAAGCCCTGCACTACCTGGATAACCAGTGGCCCCGGCTGACCCGATTCCTGGACGATGGCCTGATCCCGTTGGACAACAATCCGGCGGAGAACGCCATCCGTCCGTTCGTCATCGGCCGTAAAAACTGGCTGTTCAGCCATACTCCGAGCGGCGCTCATGCCAGCGCGGCGATCTACAGCCTGATCGAAACTGCCAAAGCCAATGGTCTCTCGCCTTACGATTACTTGCAGTATGTCTTCGCGACACTGCCCACCCTCAACGATGATGAGCTCCACACGCTGCTGCCCTGGCAGTGGAAAGAGACATTACCGGTCTAAGCGAAATCTGCCTAGATGTGGTTAGTGGCTCGCTTACGTACGCTGCTTGGAACCAGGCTCTAAATAAATGCGTGGGGAAGGATGAATAGCGACGCCATTTAAAAAACGTTTTTCGGGATCGTTAGGGAATTGATCTTCAACTTCATCGGTGGGCTTGGCATCTATCTGTTTTTTCGCCTTCAAGCCTAGTGTTTTTCTCGCCATAATATTGATGGATCGCCTTGAGTAGACTGAATTTATTGAATACTGAATTTATAAAATAATTGCATCGTAGACAGCCGACTGGTCGTATCGTTGCGGTGCTTGGCTTGAAGTAATTGGCATGGAAAACGGTTAAGTCTGACTTGTGCTCAATCAGATAATTCACACTGTGCTCAAAGGTCTGGGGTGGAACTGATCTTGGTAGTTGATCGCCACCAGAACTTAGCCATCTACGGCGTTTTTCTACAGCCTCGACGACCAAACTTTGCAGGAATTTTTGAGCCGCACAGCAGCGGAGAAATTGTCCGGCAACGGCGATTGGTTATGCATTATTCGTAGTGACTCCAAAGCCGGAGGACTTTTACCACTTGCTCATCTTCGAGTACTTGGTACACCAAGCGATGCTGGATATTGATTCGGCGAGAATAGGCTCCCGCGAGATCGCCAATTAACTTCTCAAATGGTGGCGGTTTGCGATAGGGGTCTTCTGCAACCAGTTCCAACAACTCCTGAGCTTTTAGCTTGAGACCACTGGAGGCTAGTTTCTTTGCATCTTTCTGGGCTTGTTTGGTGTAGATCAACTTCCATATCACCAGCCTAGCTCCTCATCGCACTCATCCACGGGGGTATCCATCCCCTCACGAATAGACTCACGCATTCCAGGTACAGATAGCAGGTAGAGTGTTTCTTGAATGGCTGACCAGTCTTCTTCGGATACCAAGACAGCCTTGTTCCGCTTGCCCATAATGACAATTGGTTGATGGGACTCGGCCGTTTCGTCAATCAACCTATAAAGGTTGCTGCGCGCCTCAGTCGCTGTGATTCCGGTCATGACGCACCTCTTGCGTGTTAAGCTTTCCACCAAGTGTACGCTTTAGAGTACGTACGTCAAGACGAACGCTTTGTGTGGCGCCGCACTCTGCGGCGATTTTGGAGGAGCAGAATACGCCGGAAAAATTGACCGCAGCAGTGCATTGTTAGGCTTTACTCATTAAGAGGGTAGACGCCGTCAATCCAAGAATCTGATAGAACCGGATTTTCTGGCGTCCCTCCAAGCAGCCCATTCATTCTTACTCTTTGGCCCTCACTGAGCAGGTATAGCTGTGACATAAGTTCATAACCCGAATCGGTAGGCAAAACGGGATCGAACATAAAGTCCGCCTTGAGGCCCCAATTTTGCCTCTTTAAAGGTACCATTTCGATGCCGATTTCGCTCTCGAACGGAAACTTTCCCAAAGCACCCGGCACGAAACCGACAAATGACACGACGTAACCTTCCCACGTTACTCTTTGGCCCCTATGTAAGATGAAGTTTTCTTGTCGCTTTAGCTGGTTCATTGACGAATAGTCTCTAAAGCCCAAAGGGCTTTCCAGTACGTTAACAACCCGCCGTGCCCCTTCCATATAAGGATCTTCATCGACCTTGAAGGGGAAATAATAGAAGGCTACTGAAAGCAATAGAGCCAGGACGGTGACGGAACCATATACATGGTTATGATACCTTCTCCACCATGATGGAAAAATCTCCCTTTCTAACCCCCGCACATCAGATTTTAGGATCGAATCAACGAGTTCCAGCTTATTAAAGCCGCTGTAGCCCGAGATCTTTAGCCTTTTTGCGATCACCTTTAGTTCATCTTTGCTTTTATCTTTCAGCTTGTCCCTCAACGATCCCTTGTACATTCTACTAATTTCATCCAAGTCTGATTCAGGAAGCTAACGCTCCCAAGCAGGGGCATATTTTTTGAGTTTTGCGCGCAGTGAAGCAAAAATATGTCCCGCTGCCTTGGTTTATTAATGGGTACTGGGTCATAAATAGAGCTATGGGTATGTAGCCGACTTCCAGCCCTGTCCCGTAACGCCGCCATCGAGGTCGCCTAGCTTTATATATCTTGATAGTTCTCTTAAGTAAACACAGCCACAATAGTTACAACGGTACGGACTTCCTTTTGACTCCGAAATCCTCGTTTTGGCTGATTCTGATAGCTCAGCTAACTGCCCCTCGGACAGCTGATTCTGCCTTGTCGATGTTCTACCAGAACATTTATCAGGACATACTTTCATATTAGTTCTCGTTGATGCTTAATAATTTCAGGCTAGTGGCCCAATTACAGTGATTAGGCTGCACGTTCTAATATTGAATAATCGCGCTGCGCTGTTCAAAATACTTATCATGCGCGCCGAAACGCCCTAATTATCTGAAACTGAATTAAATTAATAATAGCTTGGCTATATATCCAAAATTCGCGTGCAACCTAGTTTTGCAGATTTAATCATACTCTATTCATAAAATTGGCTTAGGTCACGCGTCGGGCAGGTAAAATTTTAGTGGTGCTTTGTTGAGAGGATAAGAAGCTGAGAAAGAAAATGCTGTTCAAATGATTGTTTTCATTGGCTAATTATACGCTGATCGCGCAACAAGTTGCGCTCCTACGAACCCTACATCGCGGGCTTTGGTGGCGGGCCGAACTGCTCACCTATAGCCCTAGAGTTATAGTCAAATCTGGTGGATGGCAGTCAGGCGGCAGTCCTGTCTGATTGATCGGTTACCTGCTCCCCATCCTGAAACCGGACGTTGTTCACGACCAGCTCCAGCTTGCTGAACCCCTTGATGCGCTTCCAGCGTTTCTCGGCGCTCTGGAGCAGCTTGAAGACCATCGCCAGGGTCGTCGCCCGGGATCCGCAGTTCCGGCTGCGCTTGCTCCGTAGACGGACCGTGGCGAAGGTCGACTCGATCGGGTTGGTGGTGCGGATATGCACCCAGTGCTCTGCTGGATAGTCGTAGAACGCCAGCAGCTCGTCCCGATCCTTGGCCAGGCACGCCATCGCCTTGGGGTACTTGGCCTCGAAGCGTTTCAACGTGCGATCGAAGGCCTTGTGCGCCTCGTCGCGGGTCTCGGCCATCCAGATGTCATGGAGGTCGGCCTTGACCTTGGGCTGCACTGATTTCGGCAGTTTGTTCAGCACGTTAGCGGTCTTGTGGACCCAGCAGCGCTGATGGTCGGTTTCCGGGTAGATCTTGCTCAGCGCCAACCAGAACCCCATGGCACCGTCGCCCACCGCCAGCTTGGGGGCTTGAGTCAGACCGCGCTCTCGTAGCCCCGTCAGCAGCGTTTCCCAGCTGTCTGCCGACTCACGGAAGCCGTCCTCGACGGCCACCAGCTCCTTGCGGCCCTGCTCCGTGACGCCGATGATCACCAGCAGACACAGGCGGTCATCCATGCGCACGTTGCTGTACACGCCGTCGGCCCACCAGTAGACGTAGCGACGGTCTGACAGGTCACGCTGCCGCCACTCGGTATGCTCGTCTTCCCATTGTTTCTTGAGCCGAGACACCGTGTTGGCCGAGAGCCCCTTGGCCTGGTCGCCCAGCAGCGCCGCCAGCGCCTCCTGGTAGTCGCCAGTGGAAATCCCCTTCAGGTAGAGCCAGGGGATCAGTTCCTCGATGCTGCGGGCCCGCTTCAGGTAGGGCGGCAGCAGGCTGCTGTTGAAGCGAGCACCACCGCCGCTGCGGTCACGCACCTTGGGCACCTGCACGCTGACATCCCCAATCCCGGTCTGGACCGTGCGCTCGGGCAGGTAGCCGTTGCGGACCACGGCCTGACGTCCATCGTCGAGCCGCTGATCGGCATACTGCGCCAGGAAGGTGGCCAGCTCGGCCTCGACGGCCTTGGCGATCAGGTCACGGGCACCTCGTCGCAGCAGCTCGTGCAGCGGGTCAGTGACCTGGGGTTCTGGTTGTGAAAGAGCCCGGAGGGTAGAATCGGTCATGGCGTATCCACTCGTGTTGGTTGAGATCTTGGTCGTGATCAATCAACAGGATACGCCACCCTTCCTACCTCCTCCCATACACCAGACTTGAGCTTAACTCATAGCCCTATTGCAGAGGGCTTTTGTAAGAGCCCGACTCGTCGGGCGATCGTTTTTGGTGGCTGATTAAGCGCTGATCGTCCAATGAATTGGGCTCCTACGACCTACTCACCGCAGGGTTGGTGGGCGCAATGAATTGCGCTCAGGGCACTGTGCATTTAACTGCGTGGGCGTATTAGGCTTTGAGCCATAGCGGAGGGTTTCGACCTGGTCTGGTAATGCACCAGACTTAGGCACCGGCATCGACTTTTTTAGCGGGTGGACGATGCCTTCGTTGTGCAGAGTGGTGTAAGGCTTTGCCACCGCCGCACCGTTTACTGCCACTCAAGCTTGAGGTCTTTATGTGACTGTGCGCAGTCACGCAGGTAGAGGTTAATCAAGCTTTGATAGGGAAGGTCTTTTTCTTCCGCCAGGTTCTTGAAATACGCAATAGTATCTTCATCCAAGCGGATCGTGACCTGCTTCTTAAGCTTTTTGGCATATGGGTTTTTGACTGATTCTGAGAAATCGTAATGTTCACGCATGCCTATACCCTTCGTAAGTTTTTCGCTCTCGTTTATCCGCCTTGCGCGCTGAGATAATTCGAATTGTTTCTCCACAATTGGGTTCATTGTGCTCTATCAGGGCAGCTGGCGCTGCCTTCGCGGGTGCCTTTGGCTCGTTCCTCGCCAAGCGTTACGCCGCGCTACAACTTCACAGACGGCGGCGCTGTATTATCCCCTCTTACATTACCCTTTAGACTTTACCCTTAAAGCTCAATCCCCTTCTGGGCTTTGATACCTTGATCTTTAAAAGCATGCTTAACCACTTTCATTTCAGTGACAGTGTCGGCGAGGTCGATGAGTTGTTGGGGGGCGTAGCGGCCGGTGACGACGGCGTGCTGCATTGCTGGGCGGGCTTGTAGGTCGTCAAGGACTTGGTCTAGGTTTAGGTACTCGTAGCGCAGGGCGATGTTGAGTTCGTCGAGCAGTACCAGGTGGTAGCTTTCGTCTTGAAGCATGCGTTTGGCTTCTGCCCAGGCGGCGTTGGCAGCTTCAACATCGCGTTCGCGGTCTTGGGTGTCCCAGGTGTAGCCCTGGCCCATTACGTGGTAATCCACGTTGGGCAGGTTGCGGAAGAACGCTTCTTCGCCGGTGCTGAAGGCGCCT
This sequence comes from Halomonas sp. NYA30, assembly GCF_976980765.1. Lineage (NCBI taxonomy): Bacteria > Pseudomonadati > Pseudomonadota > Gammaproteobacteria > Oceanospirillales > Halomonadaceae > Halomonas > Halomonas sp. NYA30. Next base: position 2,804,290 of record NZ_OZ334477.1, read on the forward strand.
TTGATAAACTGCACCACGCCGACTTTCATACCGTGGCCCAAGGCGCGGGCGAGCATGCCAAACCCGGAGCTGCTTTTGCCCTTACCGGGGCCGGTGAGCACTAGCAGCACGCCCTGCTCTTTATCGGCGCGGGCGATGCGCTCGTTCATGATTTTCTGCTTGGCCGCCATGCGCAGGGCATGGCGTTCGGGGGTTTTGGCATTCTCGCGCATGGGGCGTCCTCTTTATTAAAGCGCTTTATTAAGCTCTCTATTCAGCTTTCTATTAAGCTCTTTATTTAAATTCAGGCTTTTAGTACGTAGCGCAACGTCTCAACTACCTGATCGGTCGTGGTGCACCAGGCTTGGGCTTGCGCGTCGACTTCTTTAAGCGGGTGAACGATGTCTTCGCTGTGCAGGGTGATGTAGGGCTTGGCCAAGGCGGCGCAGTAGCCAGCATCGAAGGCGGCGTTCCACTGCTTGTACTGATCGCCAAAACGAACGACAACGAGGTCGGCCTGCTCGATCATGGTGCGGGTACGAATGGCATTGACCTTGGATGACTGGTGATCACGCCAGAAGCCATTCTCCGGTTTACCCAGATGGTCACCGGCGGCATCAGAGGCTGCGTGGTCGGTTACCGGGGCGGTGAACACGATATCCAGGCCCGCCGCGTCAGCGCCGCGCTGAATCTCTTCGCGCCAGTCAGTGTGAATCTCGCCGGAAAGGTAGACGTAAAAGCTCATGGTGTTCTCCTGCTGAGTTGAATTCAGATATGAAAAGCACGCAGCATAGCGCAGTTCAATTTTATGGAAAAATCTTCCACATCCTTCGTTAACCGTTATTGATGCTGATTGGCTGCCCGGTAAAAATATCCGCGACCAGCTTGGGTGCAGAAGGAAAGTAGCCATGGAAGTAGCTCGCCACCAACCCGCCTTCACGGTAAATCGGCTCGGCTTCGCTTCCGGCGAGTTTGCGCGTGCGCGCCAGCGGCGTCATGGTGGTTTCGAGTAACGAGTGGTGATAGGTATGGCCACGCAGCTCCCCTGCCCCGGCGTGCAAGCTTTGCAGCCCTAGCGCGGTGAGTTTACCGGCCATTTTCGCGGTGCCGTTAAGCAGCCCAAGCATCGCGTGGCTTTCGCCTTCGCCATCCACCAATTGCTCTACGCAGGCCATTAGGCCGCCGCACTCTGCGAGTATTGGTTTGCCCGCGCGGTGATGGGCGCGAATCGCCTCAAACATGCTGTGGTTGGCGCTCAATCGAGCCGCGTTAAGCTCGGGATAGCCACCCGGCAACCAGAGTGCGTCGCACTCGGGTAACTGGCGGTCAGTCAGCGGTGAAAAGAAGCTGACCTCAGCACCCATGGCGCGCAGCACGTCGACATTGGCGCGGTAGATAAACGCAAAGGCGTCGTCTCGGGCAATCGCAATGCGCACACCATTCAGGTAGTCCGGCACCGGCGCTGGCGACTCCGCGCTAAGCGTGACCAGCTTGGGCAAACGATCTAAACCCGATTCTCTCAATACCTCGGCGGCGGCATCCAACTGCGCATCCAGGCCGCTTAGCTCGCTGGCCTGCACCAAGCCCAAATGGCGATCAGGAATCTTCATTGCCTCGTTGCGGGGAATGGCTCCCAGAAGCGCAATGCCTTCCGGCATGCTGTCGGCGAGCAGTTTGCCGTGGCCGGGGCTGCCGACGCGGTTGGCAATTACTTCGTGAATGGCAAGATCGGGGTGGTAGTTAGCCAAGCCCTGCGCCACCGCGCCAAAGGTTTGTGCCATGCCCCAGGCATCAATCACCGGCAGCGCGGGGATGCCTGCCATGATTGCCAAGTCGGCGCTGGAGGGCGAGCCATCAAACAGCCCCATGGAGCCTTCGACCAGAATCACATCGGCTTCCTGGGCTGCTTCGGCTAAGCGCCAGCGGCATTCCTCTTCGCCGGTCATCCAGGGGTGAAGCTGATACACCGGCTGGCCAGAAGCCACTTCCTGAATCATGGGGTCAAGGTAATCGGGGCCGTGCTTGAAGACCCGCACCGTAAGCCCGGCATTGCGATGAAGCCGTGCCAGCGCCGCGGTGACCATTGATTTCCCCTGGCCGGAGCCGGGTGCGCTGATTAACGCCGCGTGTGCTTTGCCCTGAAACATAACGCTCCTTTTAACGGTTGATGGTTAAGCCTTTTTCATGCGATCAGGGCTGAGTGTCGGCGGGTCGAACCTTTCTTTGCTAAAGTGAAGGTCTTCGTTTAATTCTATGTTCCGCTTCGTTTCACCAACCGGGGTTACCGCATGCGTATTCTGTTTACTGGCGGCAGTGGCAAAGCTGGCCGCCATGCCACTGCTTATCTTCGCGATCAAGGTCACCGCGTTACCAATCTGGATTGGGTGACGTCTGACGTGCCCGGCATCACCACCCTGAAAACCGACCTGACCGATGCAGGCCAGGTGTTCAATGCCTGCCACGCTTATGCCGATTTCGACGAACTGGAGCCAGGCACCGGCGTACCGCGTTACGATGCCATTGTCCACTTCGCGGCCATTCCAGCCATTCTGCACCGGCCGGATAATGAGACTTACCGCATCAATACGCTAAGCACCTACAACGTGCTGGATGCCGCCACCAAACTGGGCATTCCCAAGGTCATCTTCGCTTCCAGCGAGACCACCTACGGCGTCTGTTTCGCCGATGGCGAGAAGAAACCGGACTACCTCCCTGTCGATGAAGAGCATCCCACTGTGCCTCAAGACAGCTACGCGATGAGCAAAGTGGTCAACGAGGTGACCGCGCGCTCCTTCCAGGCGCGTTCAGGCATCGATATCTACGGCCTACGCATCAACAACGTTATCGAGCCACACGAGTACCGTCAGAATTTTCCGGCCTACCTGGAAGACCCCGCTCTGCGTCGCCGCAATATTTTCGCCTACATCGATGCCCGCGACCTGGGCCAGATGGTCGACTGTTGCCTGAAAACGGATGGCCTCGGTTACCAAGTATTCAACGTCGCCAATCACGATCTCTCGGTGGGCTTGGCCAACGCTCAAGTGATCGAGCGCTTCTACTCCGGCGTGCCCATCAAGCGCGAAATGGGCGAATTCGAAACCTTCTACAGCATCGAAAAGGCCTGCCGGTTGGTCGGTTTCGAACCTCGTCACACGTGGCGGGATGAACTGGCGCCATAAGCTAGGCCTTTATCGGCACAAACACCGGCGCGCCATCCACCTCTACCACTGCTAGCTTTTGGCGGTAGAGGCTTTCCAGCGCGCTGGGCACCAGCATGCTAACCCGCGGGCCCCAGCACGCCTCGCCGTTGGGATACAGCAGCAGCACATGGTCGCACCAGCGGGCAGCCAGGTTTAGGTCGTGCAAACACATAATGACCGCCTGCCCCTGGGCGGCCTGTTCGCCCATTAGCGCCATCACGGCACTTTGATGATGTAGATCCAAATGGTTAGTCGGTTCATCCGCCAGCCACACATTGGGTGCCTGGGTGAGAACAGTGGCAATCGCTACTCGCTGACGCTCACCGCCGGAAAGTGTGCTCACCAAGCGGTCGCGTAGATGCGCTACATCTAAGCGCTCAAGGGCGGCTTCTGCGCGGGCGTAGTCATCGGCGCCCTCCATCTGCCACGGTGAGAGATAGGGATGACGGCCAATCAGTGCGGTTTCCAGCACGGTCGCGGGGAAGCCGTCCTGGCGGTCTTGAAACACCAACCCCAATCGCTGAGCGACGTGGCGGCGGCGCAGTTGACCAAGCGCCGAGTCGTTGAGCTCTACGCTGCCTGAACGCGGCGCCTGAAGCCCAGCCAGGGTGTGTAATAGCGTCGTTTTACCCGCGCCGTTAGGCCCTAACACGCCCCACACTTGCCCTGGCTCGATGGTTATATTTAGCGGCGTACCGCCTTCGCGGCCGGGCACATCAATGATGAGATCGCGGGTAGCCAGTACGCTCATCAGCGGCTCCGGTAGAGCAGGAACAGGAAGGTGGGCACACCCAATAGCGCCGTGATGACCCCAACAGGCAACTGTTCCGGGGCGATCATGGTGCGCGCCAAGGTATCGGCCAGCACTAACAGCGTGCCGCCCGCCAATGCACAGGCAGGCAATATCAGCCGCTGGTCATTGCCTAACAGCAAACGCAGCATATGCGGCACGACTAAACCGACAAACCCAATGCTGCCAGCCGTGGTGACTGCAGCGGCGGTCAGTAAACTAGCGGTAACGTAGATACACCACTCGAGCGGCCGAACCGCCACGCCCAGTGCTGCGGCCTGTTGTGGGCCTCGGGCCAATACATTGAGGCTACGGCCTAGCGGAATCAGCACCACGCAGGTGGCCAGCAACAGCAGTAGCGGCGGCCAAGGCGTGCGCGAATAGGAGAGATCGCCCATCAGCCAGTAGAGCATGCCCGGCAGGCGCTCGGCGGGGCTTAACGCCAGCATTAGCGTTATCACCGCGCCCCAGCCCGCAGCAACGACGACGCCAGTGAGCAGCAGCCGCGAAGGCGTCCAGCCGCCGCTACCGTGGGCCAAACCGAAGACTAAAAACGTCGAAAATAGCGCTCCGCCAAACGCCGAGCTTGAAATCGCCAGCCCGCCTAGCCCACCTAGCATGGCCGCCAATGCACCTATTGAGGCACCGCCGGAAAGTCCAAGCACATAAGGGTCAGCTAGGGGGTTGCGCAGTAATACCTGCATTAGCGCACCGGCTACTGCCAACAAACCACCCACGGCAAATGCCGAGAGCGCTCTGGGCAAGCGTAGCTCCATCACCATGGTTCGCGCCAATGCATCGCCTTCGCCTTGCAACAAGTCCCAAATTTGCGCAGGAGAAATCTTAGCGCTGCCTACGCCAAGCGCTAAGAGTAGCGCTGCCAGCGCCGCTAGTAATAGCAGGCTAAGCGGGAGACCCAGGCGCGCTAGCATTAGCTGCGCTCACGTTTTTGGCGGGCGATGTCGAGCTTTTCACAGAGGAGCTGTGTGCCCTCCATCAGGCGCGGCGTGGGTCGCTGAATCAGTGAAGGCGGTACAAAGAAGAGGTTATCTTTCGCAACCGCTTTTAAGTTGGAATACTGCTCCCAATGCGTCAGCCAATGGCGATTCTCTTCACCCATACCACCGGCCACAATCGCTTCGGGATTGGCTGCCAACACGGCTTCATCGTCGATACGCGGCACAAGGCGCGTTTGCTCGCCAAACACATTTTGACCGCCACAAATCTCAACCACTTGGCCAATCAGGTGCTGGTCGTTAACACTCATTAGCGGCTCGTCCCAGACTTGGTAGAAGGTAGGCACTGGCTCGCGGTCTCGATAGCGCTCTTCCAGGGCGTTCATGGTCGTACGGAAATTATCGGCCACCGCCTGCCCGGCCGCTTCCGTTCCTGCCAGCCGCGCCAAGCGTTCGATGGCGCTGGCCACGCCATCCATATCGCGAGGCTCTATATAGAACACCGGCATACCCAAGGCTTCGAGGGTTTCAAGCTGTTCAGCGGGGTTGCCGGTTACCCAGCCAATCACTAAATCCGGTGCCAAACCCACCAGCTTTTCTAAATCAACCCGGGTATGGCTACCCACTGAGGCTACTTGTTTGGCTTCCGGCGGATAGTCGCTATACGAGACGACGGCGACCACCTGATCCCCAGCTCCAGCCGCATAGGTCAGCTCGGTTGCGCCAGGCGAGAGCGTGGCAATTCGCTGGGCAGCATTGTGAAGACAGACCTCGCGATCACGATCATCCACTGCGCAGCGCGAGTCGTCGTTTGCCGGTGCAACCGTTGCCATGAATAGCAGCGCGAGGCCCAAGGCCCCGCGCGCTAATCCACTCTTTTTATTGACCAAAGTGAACACTCAAAAACCCTGCTCGGCCAGCGTTGATGTAGTCGCTCGTCGTTTCATACTCTTTATCAAAGGCATTTTCTACCGTAACACGCGCCGTCCAGAGAGGCGCAAACTGCCAACCTGCCCGCAGGTTAACCAGTCCATAGCCATTCAAACGCTGGGTATTGGCGGCATCGTCGTAGCGATGATTCTGCGCCACTAAGGAACCACCCAGCGACCAATCGCCAAGCTCACGATCGGCATCCAAACGCACACTTTGGGTGGCGCGACGGGCTAACCGATTGCCGGTATCCTGGTCTTCTGGGTCCAGGTAGGTAAACGCAGCTTGCAGAGTCCAATCGCTGATTTCGACACCACTGGAAAGCTCAGCACCGCGAATACGCGCGTTGTTAACGTTTTGCGGCGCCCATAATCCGCTGGGCGTCGGTGCCCAGGCAATCAGATCATCGTAATCGTTTTGGAAGGCTGCCAAGTCCCAGAACCACTGGCTGTATTGGCCGCGAACGCCTACCTCAACGGTTTCAGACGTTTCAGGATTGAGATCAGGATTGCCCGAATTCGGCCAATAAAGGTCATTAAAACTTGGCGCTTTAAAGGCGGTGCCTACGCTCGCGCGCAGCGTATGATAATTATCCAGGTCGTAACCCAACGCCAAACTGCCGGTGACTTCATCGCCATAAGCTTCGTTGTCGTCGTAACGCAGGCTTGCTTGAATGGCGAACGGCGAAAAGTCGAGTAGCCCTTGCGTAAACACAGCGGTGTTATCGCGACTGGTAACATCAAAATCGTTGGTGCTTGAAACACGGTCTTCGCTGATTTCAGCGCCAGCGATCAATTCATGAGCGCCAAACTGAAAATTGTTCTGCCAGCGGGCAGTTTGGGTGCGGGTGTCAATCACTGAGCCACCGAAATTATCGATGGTGTCCAGCTCATCACGAGCTTCGCTAAGCGTTAGGCGACTTTGCCAGGTATCGGTAACTGGCAGCTCGCCATAAATACCCGCTACCTGCTGGACGAAGTCATTCTCTCCGCCATCATATTCATTGTTACCGCGAGCGCGCAGCGCCAGCACACCAACCTCAGCGCCACTTTCAAAGGTATGCGCAACACGGGCCAGCGCAGAGGTGTTGTCGTAGCCTTTGTCTTCACCACCCCGCCGAATGGGTTGGCCGTCGGTATTGAAATGACTACCGGCAAAGCTATAGCGCGTACCTCCCTCGCGGCCAGCAACGCCTGCGCTTAACCGCTGGGTATTAAATGAGCCACCGCCGACTGAGATTCTGGGTTGCGGGCCCTCTTCGTCACCATCAGGTGTAAAGAGCTGAATAACTCCGCCGACCGCATCTGCACCGTAAAGGCTACCGCGCGGGCCGCGCACGATTTCAGCGCGGTCAAACATACGTGGATCTAAATACTGAAACGCGGCACCGCCGGCCGTTGCGGAGCGCAGGCGAATACCTTCAATCATTAGTACGGAGGCATCGCTGGGCGCACCGCGCAGGTAAACGCTGCTGCTTTTGCCAAAGCTGCCGTTGCTAGTGACATCAACGCCCGGCTGACCACGCAGAAGATCCGTCAGGCTGGTGGGGTCTTGATTGCGGAAAGTAGCTTCGTCCAGCACGCTAACAGATGAAAGGCTTTCGTTGGCCGTACGCGGCGCTAAGGCAGCAGTCACAACGACAGGATCTAGTGCGGCTAATTCGGTCGTCGCTTCAGCATATTGGGCCTGGGCAGAAAAGGAGATGGCTAGCGGTAACGCAGCCATACAAAACGCCGCACGTTTGGCGGTCGTGTGAAAACGGTGGTTCATGTGAGATCCCTTGCTCGTCGTGCTCACCCGCACAACGCAGTTTTTTTGACCGAGCGCAGGGAAAAACAAGGGAGTAACGATAGCGTTGCGCTACCGTTCACTGCCCTAAGAACGCCCTCCGCGTCTCGGCATGGTGTGGTTCAGTTAGAACCATTACTCTCGGGCCGGTCTCCGGGCTGACGAGCGAAAGGTGTCTCTAGCAAACAGAGCCACTCTTTTCCGAACGACCACCTTCCCGTGCGTGAGCACAGTGGCGTATTGGCCGTTCTTATCTCGATCACCGTTGCGGGGGCAGCGTTGGAATCACGCGAGGCGTTCACCAACTTCCCGTTTCACTAGCGGCTTTATCCACCGCCAGCACCTAAGAGTGGGCGTAAGCTAGCAACTTGCCCAAGAGAGGTCAATTGAAAGGGCGGTCAATTTTGCTATTGCAGAAACTGTAATCTATAAACTACATTAAATGGATGGCTGACATAAAGCAGACAGACACTTTCCGGAAGTGGGAAAGCAAACTCAAAGATTCACGTGCTAAAGCTACTATCGCTGCGCGTATCTTTCGCCTAGCCAATGGCCTAGCTGGTGATGTACAGCCAGTCGGCCAAGGCGTAAGTGAGCTACGCATTCATTATGGGCCTGGCTATCGGGTCTACTTCTTTAAGCGCGACGATGAATTTATTTTATTACTGTGTGGCGGTAACAAAAGCACGCAACAGAAAGATATAGACACAGCTCATCGCCTTGCGAAGGCATGGAGGTAAACATGAGCGAACAACTTTACGATTACGATCCCGCGGCAGCGCTGGATAACGAAGAAGCCATTGCGATATTTTTATCAGATGCTTTTGAAACCGGTGATGCCAGCTACATTGCAAAAGCTGTTGGTGTAGCCGCCAGAGCGAAAGGCATGTCTCAACTGGCAATTGAAACTGGCTTGTCACGCGAACAGCTTTACCGCTCTTTTGGCGAATCGGGTAACCCCACACTCAAGACAATGTTAGCGGTAACCCGTGCTCTAGGGGTGGATCTCACCACCCGACCCCACAAACCAGCGGCTTAGCCTGCTAGTCCCTAAATGCTATTTTCAGCGACTGACTCGTCAGCTACTTGAGCGCCATCACCAACCCATGGCGCACATACCATACCTCTTCAGCTTGGGCGGTGGCGTCTTGGGTGAACCAGCCATTGAGATCACGCAGGCGCCGCTGCTCTGGTTCCATGGGCACAACCCCACGGCCAACGTCGGTGGCGATAATGATTAACGCCGCGTTTAACTCGTCGGCGCGCTGGCATAGCTGGATCATCTCTCGCTGCCACTGCTGGCGCAGGGCATCGTTATCATCACGTTGAAGGTCAGCGCCGAGCCACTCAAGCACGCCGGTGATAATCAGCGGTGTATTGGCGACTAGCGCTTGCTGGCTATCGCTGAAAGGCTGCGCAGTATCAAGCCGCCACCACTGCGCTTCGGGAAAGCGAGCGATTACGGCGTCGCGTTTGCCAGCGCAGGCACCGCCGATGAAGAGCTGCATTGCCATTCCCCTTTGCCATGTTCGTCTTTTTGATAAATAAGCTGCCACCGCCTGCCTTGCGCTTGAAGCACGGTACCCTCCCAAAAGTGGATCGTCTCAAAGCGGCGACGCAGCTCACGGATCACGCCGCCGTGGGTGACGGCCAGTATCTTTTTGTGACCATCGGCACGAGCATTGGTCGCCAAATCATAAAGCCAGCCATCAAGACGATCGCGCAGTTGAGCCGCCGATTCGCCCCCAGGAATTTGCAGTTCGCCCACGCTATCAATCCAGGCACGGTAGTGCGGCAAGTCTTTTAGCTCGTCGTACACCTTGCCTTCGTACTCGCCAAAATCGAGTTCCCGCAGGCGTGGTTCAAGAGTGAGTGGCACGCCAGCCTTGGTGACTTCTGTCCACGCCAGGGTTTGTTGGCAGCGGTCAAGGTCGCTTGAGTAGATAGCATCAAACCGCTCATCCACCAACGCGTCGCGCAGTGCTAGAAGCCCAACTTCAGCGTCAGGAAACAGCAGCGGAATATCGCGCTGGCCTTGGTAACGACGCTCTAAATTCCAAGCGGTGATACCGTGGCGAACTGCCACCAGCTCCACAGTAAGATCAGTAGCCAAAGCTCTCCCCCTTCGATGGTGGCGCCCACCATATCGCCGTTCATTCCGTTAAACAGTCGCAACATTAGCCAGCGGATTAGTAACACAAAAACAGTGACCATTAGCATCATCAACACTATCGCAGGTGCTAGCAGTGCTATCAGCACGATCGGCACCAACGCAAGCGCCACATCCTGGCCACTAAGCGACTGTTGCCAGCTCCACGCCAACCCTTTCTGCTGGGCGCAGGGCGTCAGCACCAGTAACGCCACGCCTGCCCAGCGGCCTAGCGCGGGGATTGCTAATAGCCACCACCAGGGTGCGTGATAAGCCAGCAGTGCCCACAGCAGCACGGACTTCCAAGCGAGTAGAAACACCAACGCCAGCATTCCGAAGCTGCCGATTTGCGGGTCTTTCATGATTTCCCAACGGCGCGCCAGGGGCTGATTGCTGCCCAGCGCATCGGCGATATCCATTACGCCATCTAAATGCAGCCCGCCCGAAATAGCCACCCAAATGCTTAGCAATGTCAGCGCAGTAATCGGGGCGGGAACGTTTTGCATTCCGAACGCGACTACCGCTAGCACGGCACCAATCAACAGCCCCACTAACGGATAGGCGCGTACTGCCCAGCGTCGGGTATCAGATGTCCAGGGAACGACTATTGGAATAGGAACACGGGTAAGGAACTGCAGCGCAAGCAGAAGACCGAACAGGGCATTACTCAAATCAACGGCTCCTTCATTAACAGAATGCCTTTGCGGACTTCCAATCGATGACACACCCAGCAACCACTTCTATTACCGAGTCCGCCTCTTTCGCTAGCCAGCGGTGAATGCGTTGAAGAAACGCCAGATAGCGCCAGGTTTCAGCATCCGAGGGCGGCAGCGCTTCGTTGATATCATTGGAGACAATCACTAGGTAGAGGCCACGCGCTCGGGCATCGGCAAGTGCACTCGCCAGCCGCGCCAGGCCCTCCTCTTCGCTGAGCTCACTGGCGTACAGCACCTGACTGGCCCAGAGCGTTAGGCAATCCAACAGCACAGCGCTACCATTCGGCACTTTGGTGATCGCTTGATCAATGGCAAGCGGCTCTTCTAGTGTTTCCCACTGAGCGATCTGCCACTCACCTTGTCTGGATTGACGATGACGGGCCACGCGCGCGGCCATTTCGTCGTCGTATACGTCTGCGGTGGCTAAGTAGTAACAGGGCGAACGGCCCGCTGCATTGATTGCCTGCTGCTCGGCGACATCGCTTTTACCCGAACGCGCCCCACCGCTAACGAAGACAATCATTCAGCACCTTTTTCAGCAGGTTGATTAACCGCTGATTAGCAGGCGCGTCGCGTAGCGCCACCCTAAGCCATTCGCCATTAAGGCCGGCAAAATTGTGGGTATGGCGAACCAGCACGCCGCCGCGCAGTAGCCGCTCAAACAGCGCATCGCTGGTCATTTCATGTTTAGCGCTAGAACGGATAAGAAAAAAGCATGCCTGGCTGGGCACCACCTCTAAACCCAATTCAGTAAGCGCTTGAGTCATACGTGGTTGCTCACTGGCCAACCATCGTTGGGTGCGCCGGGTAAAGGCATCATCCGCCAGCAGTGGTGCCACCAATTCCGCCGCCAAGTGATTAACGCTCCAGGGCGGTTGATGGACCTGAGCCGCTTGAACCGTGGCCGCATCCGCCAGCAGGTAGCCCAGCCGGAGACCCGGTAGGGTATAAAATTTGGTCATGGAGTGCAGTAGAACGAGATGCGGATAGCGCGCCAATAACGTTGTCAGCGATGCCTCATCTTGGCTGTTACCCACCACCATATCGATAAAAGCTTCATCGACCACCACGCGACAATTCAGAGCAGCGGTGCGCTCCAGCAAAACCACCATGGTCGAGAAGTCGATAAGCGTCGCGGTAGGATTATTGGGTCGGCATAGAAACAGCACATCGGTGTCGCTTAACGCAGCCATCAGCGCATCAATCTCCAGGCTAAAATCCAATGAAGACAGCGGAATCTCGTTGATCGAAAGCCGATGGGCGCGACAGGCGCGGGCATACTCGCCAAAGCTCGGGGTCAATATGGCGGCTCGCTTACCCGCATGTAACGCAGCGGTCAGAAAGATGGCCTCGGCACCGCCGTTGGTCAGCAACACCTGTTCAGGCTGAAGCTGGTGATGGGCGGCGATGGCCTGACGAGCAGCGGGATAATCGGGCGATGGGTAATGATCAAGGCCCGCTAGCTGCCGCGTTAGCCAATCGCGCACCCACGCGGGCGGCCCCAGCGGGTTGAGATTGGCGCTAAAATCGTCCAGACGGTGATCGGCAGGCAAACCGAAGTGCGTTAGCAGCGTCTCGGCCTGGCCGCCATGCTTGGGCCATGCAGAGCTGGGTAATGGAGAGCTGGTCCATTGAGAGCCGGGGCATGCGGGCGTACTCATAGCAATCCTCGCAGAATAAACATCAGTCCAGCCATCACGAGCACCGACAGCATCATAAAGAGTAGCCAGGCGCCGTGCATCAAACGGAGAGTAGCGCCGATATGAGCAACACGCAGCGTCTCAAGTGGCTCGCCCAGGGTCGCACGGTGGGAAGCCACGCCTTGATAGAAGTTGGTGCCTCCCAACTGCACACCCAAAAGCCTCGCTACCATGGCTTCCGGCCAACCAGCGTTCGGGCTGGGATGGCATGGCGCATCCCGGCACGTGCCACGTAGCGCATCTTTCCAGCGTAACGTTAAAACAGTAAAAGTGCTCAGCAGCAGGCCAGCGAGCCATAGACACAGCGCGGTTAAGCGTGCGGGTACCCAGTTGGCCACATCGTCCAGCTTCGCGGAGGCAAAACCAAAATCAGCATAACGCTGGTTTTTATAGCCGACCATCGAATCCAGAGTATTTACCGCCTTATACGCCAGCGCTAGCGGCGCCCCGCCAATAAGAGCAAAAAACAGCGGCGCAGTGATGCCGTCCACCGTATTTTCCGCCACGGTTTCCACAGTGCCCCGGGTGATTTCCGCTTCGTCCAAGCGATGGGTGTCGCGGCCAACAATCATGCCCAGTGCTTGGCGTGCGGCGGGCAAATCGCCCTTGGTCAGCGGCTCTACCACAGCGCGGGCCGCATCGCCCAAACCTTTGATCGCCAGTGTCGTGGAGAGCAGCCAGAGTTCAGCGACCAATGCCAGCCCAGGGTGCAACTGCGTCAACACTGCTAGTAACAGCCAGCTGATACTCCACACGCCGCCTACCACGATGAGCGTCAGCAGGAAGCCGCACACTCTACGCTGCTGCGCAGTCCCGAGATTCCAAAGCTGTTCAAAACGACTGATAAACCGCCCGATCAGCACCACTGGATGCGGTATTGAACGCGGGTCGCCAACGAGTAAATCAATCACAATCGCCAGGGCGACCAGGATCATGACTGTTAAATCGAAAGGCGCGCTCATACGAATCCTTCGCTAGAGCAAGCTAGCGAGTTTAGCGTTGCCTGATACACTGCTCTTCCAATTGCTCGGCCAAGTGGTGTGCCGGAACCTGCATAAGGGGTTTCCCTCCCTTGCTGAGTGGCCGCCACACATACACAGTCCGTAGAGGTGCCTGTGGCGGCTGTACCGCTATACGTATCGATAATGCCAGCCTTATAGAGCGCTTGAACCTTGGCCTCTGTTATCGACAAACAAGTGTTTACTAGCGCGCCGTCAGTCAGTTGGGCATCGACAAACACAAACACGTTGATAGTGCCTGCCACGAGGCGAGGATCTTGTGAGTGAAGCGCGGTGATATCCACCGCATTGCCTGTCCCCGCCGTCACCAGCGCCATAACGCCATGCTCACGCTGCGCCAATGGCATACTGACGATGGAGGCGTTGCTTAACCGTACGGCTGTCATCATGGCAATTGATAAAGAAGGCAACCCCTGGGCACCCAGCCAAGCTCTGAGATCCGCCACGGGGGTGCGCCCATCGTAATTTTTATCAACATGAAAGTTGGCAAAGCAGTGCGTACTGCCAAAGCCATCGCCTATCAGCGCACTACTTAGAGTGCGCAGCGGCACCTGAGAGGTTATCGCCAAGCAATGCTCGCTTTGCGAGAGCGTTAATGGCTGGTTAAAAGGAAGCGTTTTCGGCGTGCTCAACAGTGTGCTCATAGTGCAGCTTTATCGCTAACACCGGCATCGGTGAACGTGGCCATTTCTGCCATCATCGCTGTGGCCGCCTGCAGCAAGGGATACGCTAGCGCCGCGCCGCTGCCCTCGCCTAGCCGCATGCCCATATCCAGCAGCGGCTTGGCGTCTAGTGCACGTAACGCAACATCGTGCCCCGGCTCTTGGGAACGATGGCCAAAAATCAAGTAGCCGCGCACTGCGGGACACATTCGACAGGCGGTGAGTGCGGCGACGGTAGCGATAAAGCCATCCACAATCGCAGGCAACCGATGCGCTGCTGCCGCTAAATACGCGCCAGTCATGGCGGCGATTTCCAGCCCGCCCAGCTTGGTCAATACTTCCAAGGGTGCCTGTGAATCAGCATTGCGCGCCGCGATGGCACGCTCAATAACGGCCACTTTATGGGTTAGCTGCTGTGAGTTAATGCCCGTGCCAGCGCCCACTAGGCTTGCCACCGGCTCGCCGGTTAACACCGCTAACATGGCGCTGCTGGCAGTGGTGTTGGCAATACCCATCTCCCCGACTATAAGGCACTTTGCCCCCGCCTTGATTGCCCGTTCAACCGCCGATACGCCTGCATTAATGGCTTCTGATGCTTGCCCAGGCTGCATCGCATCTTCTACTGCCATATTGGCGGTACCGCGGGATACCTTGGCACTGACCACCCCAGCCGCCGTGATATCGCTCGCCACGCCGACATCCACCACTTCAATACGCGCGCCAATCTGCCGGGCAAACACGTTAACCGCCGCGCCGCCCTGGGCAAAGTTAGCCACCATCTGAGCAGTCACCGCTTGCGGAAAGGCTGAAACACCCTCCGCGGCAACGCCGTGATCGGCGGCAAACACAATAACGGCCGGCGGTATTACGCTGGGCTTCAGTTCGCCAGTGATAGCGCTAAGCTGAATGGCTAATGTCTCTAGGGCACCTAAGCTGCCTGGCGGTTTGGTTAACGTATCCAAGTAGCGACGCGCTTGCTCACCTGCATGAAAAATAACTGGCTGGATGTCGTCAAGAATCGCGTGCATGCAGGCTCCGGCTTGGTGAATAAACAATAAATATTAAACGTAGCGCGCAAAAGGGTAGCAAAAGCCTGAGTGCTATACTTGCTATTTCACTGGTGGCTCTACCAAGCTGTTGGGGTTCTATGGATCCATCCGCGCATTGGCGGGAAAAATTCGACACCCCATATTCGGGTAATAAAACTACAATTGTGGTTTTTATTGCCGTAAAGTCTCTTAAATCGACACTAAAAAATGTAAAATAACTACATGTGTTACACACCGTCTTTATCATGCAGAGGTCCCTATGCCGAGCTCAACACCTGCCACTCTAAACCCCACCGTTGCTGAGGTTACCCAGCGCATCCGTGAGCGCTCCAAGCACCGGCGTGCCCTCTATGAATCTCATATGGCTGACCAGCATAAGCAAGGCGTACATCGCGGTGAGCTTTCCTGCGGGAACCTCGCGCACGGTTTTGCAGGTTGCGACGTGCCTACCGATAAAGGCCGACTAAAGTTAACCAATAGCGCCAACTTGGGCATCATATCCTCCTATAACGATATGCTTTCAGCCCACCGGCCATTTGAAGACTACCCTGCCGCTATTAAAGAAGCCGCACGTGGCATGGGTTCAACCGCTCAGTTTGCCGGCGGTGTGCCCGCCATGTGCGACGGTGTTACCCAAGGTCAACCGGGCATGGAGCTATCGCTCTTCTCCCGTGATGTAATCGCCATGGCCACCGCGGTTGCGCTTTCCCATAATATGTTTGATGCAGCGCTATATTTAGGTATCTGCGATAAAATCGTGCCAGGTCTCTTTATTGGTGCCGCACGCTTTGGCCATCTACCCGCCATTTTTGTCCCCGGCGGCCCCATGACAACGGGCCTGCCTAACGATGAGAAGGCTAGAGTCCGTCAGCTTTATGCAGAAGGCAAAGTAGGTCGCGATGAGCTTTTAGAGGCCGAATCACAGTCGTATCACAGCCCTGGCACCTGCACCTTCTACGGCACTGCCAACTCCAACCAGCTGATGATGGAGATGATGGGGCTACACCTGCCCGGCGCCTCTTTTGTTAACCCAGGTACTCCGCTGCGCGAAGCACTTACCCGTTACGCCACTGAACAAGCGATTCGCAATACCGAGCAAAGCGGCAACTACCGTCCGTTCTACAAGCAGATTGACGAACGTGCGATCGTTAACGCTATCGTAGGTTTACTGGCCTCCGGCGGATCTACCAACCATACCCTGCACTTGGTTGCCATGGCGGCGGCGGCGGGCATTACCATTAACTGGGACGACTTCACGGACCTCTCCGCCGTGGTGCCCAGCATGACCCGCATCTACCCCAATGGCCAAGCGGATGTTAACCACTTCCAGGCCGCTGGCGGCATGAGCCTGCTGATTCGTGAGCTACTCGAGGCTGGGCTTATCCACGGGGATATTCCCACTGTCTTTGGCACCGATATGTCGGCCTACACTCAAGAGCCTTTCCTTGAAGAGGGTAAGCTTACCTGGAGAGAAGGACCGGCCACGAGCCATGACACAGACGTCCTGCGCCCAGTTAGCAATCCCTTCTCGCCCACTGGTGGGCTTACCGTGCTTGATGGCAACCTGGGCCGCGGCGTGATTAAAATCTCGGCAGTGAAACAGGATCATCGCGTCATCGAAGCGCCGGTACAGCTGTTTGATGATCAAAATCAGGTAAAAGCGGCGTTTGAATCCGGCCAGCTTGACCGTGATGTGATTGTGGTGGTGCGCTTTCAGGGCCCCAAAGCCAACGGCATGCCTGAACTACACAAGCTCACCCCGTTCCTGGGAGTGCTTCAGGATCGCGGCTATAAAGTTGCCCTGGTTACGGACGGACGTATGTCTGGGGCGTCGGGCAAGGTTCCGGCCGCTATCCACGTAACGCCAGAGGCCGTTGACCGTGGGCCGCTCTCGAAACTTAAGGATGGCGATATCGTCCGCCTGGATGCCGATAGCGGAGAGCTAAACGTATTGATAGACGCCGCAAAATTCAATGCCCGTCCATGCGCCGAAGCCAATCTGGAACACAACCACTTTGGCATGGGCCGTGAGCTCTTTGGCGGCTTCCGCCACCTGGCCACTAAGGCCGAAGAGGGAGCGGGCGTATTTGGTGGTTTCGAGGCAGAAGTACTAGCGCGGGAGCTGGAAAAAATCGAGCAGGAGGACCAATGAGCCGACCGGCCCTCATTGGCGACATAGGTGGCACCAATGCACGCCTGGCGTTAGTCACGCCAGGCGAGATCACGCCGCACGATATTGTTAATCTTCCCTGCGCTGACTACCCCGGCGTTATTGAAGCGGTGCAGGATTATTTACAGCGTGTCGGTGCTACCGGCGATAAAGCGCCTCAAGAAGCGTGCTTAGCCTTTGCTTGCCCCGTTCACGCTGAGCGGGTCAAGATGACCAATAACCACTGGGAATTTTTAAAAAGCGAGGTTCAGCAAGCGCTGAACCTCGCTGTTTTTAAAGTCATTAACGACTTTACCGCCCAGGCGCTGGGTGTGCCTCATGTCGCTGCCAGTGAATTGGTCGAAGTCCAGCCAGGCAAGTCACAAGCGCACGCCACACGCCTTGTCATCGGGCCTGGCACAGGGCTAGGCGTTGCCGGGGTATTCCCCGGCCAGCGCGCCTGGATTCCACTGCCTACTGAAGGCGGCCATGTTACCTTCGCGCCCACGGATGATACCGAGCGAGCGATTGTGGATGTGTTTAAACAGCGTCGTCCACGAATCAGTGTAGAGCGAGTCTTATGCGGCCAGGGTTTGTTAGAACTTTATCAAGCCTACTGCACGTTTGAAGGTGCTGAGCCACGCTTAGCTAGCCCGGCGGATGTCACAAAAGCCGCTAATGAAGGCGATAGCCTCGCCACTACCGCCCTGCTGCGTTTTCTAAAAATTCTGGGCGATGTATGCGGCGACGCCACCTTGACCATGGGCGCGAGGGGCGGTGTTTATCTGTGCGGGGGCATCCTGCCGCGCCTGCTAGATTGGCTACCCAAAAGCGAACTGCGCGCCGCTTTTGTCAATAAAGGACGCATGGGAGCTTATAACGCAGACATCCCCATCTGGGTGGTCACCGCCCCCTGGACAGGCTTGTTAGGCGCTGCTGAGGCACTGCATAACGAAGAGGTTTTTTAATACCATTTCTAGCACCTCTAACAACACTCCTAACAACACCAATACGGAACCTGCTATGCCCGCCGCCTTTTTTGATGTGCCGTTTTTACTCGGCATGATGCGCCTGCACGAAGCACCCGCCATGCACGAACCTGAGCGATTAGCAGAATGGATTGAAGCGCGCCTGGAACAAGGCCTTAACTGGTTTGACCATGCAGACATTTACGGCAGCGGCCAAGGGGAGACGCTTTTTGGCGCCGCGCTACGGGCGCGCCCTGCCCTGGCTCAGCGGGTCAATGTCGTCACCAAAGCGAGCATCGCCAACGACAACCCCGCCCCTGGTTCGGGCAAGGTAAAGCACTACAACGCTAGCCCTGCTTATCTTAATAGCGCCATTGATGGCTCACTTGCGCGTTTGAATGTCGAACGTCTCGATCATTTCCTAATTCACCGCCCCGATCTACTGATGAATGCGGAAGCGACCGGCCGGGCGCTGGACGACGCCATTGACGCCGGCAAAATTGGCGCAGCAGGTGTTTCCAACCATTTGCCCAGCCAGTGGCGGCGCTTACAGGGCGCCATGCATCACCGCTTATCAGCTAACCAAATCGAGCTCTCGATTGCCCACACAGCGCCACTGTTTGACGGCAGCTTTGATGATCTCTGTGCCGAAGGCCACGCGCCCATGGCATGGTCACCTTTGGCAGGTGGGCAGTTAATGCATGGCGCCGTTGGCGACTGTTTGGATAAGTGGGCAACAGAGCTTGATAGCACCCCTAGTGCTTTAGCGCTGGCATGGCTGCGCAGTCTTCCTAACTCGCCAGTACCGGTAATTGGCAGCGTTAAACCTGAGCGAATCAACGACATGCTTAAAGGCCCTGCCACGCTACCTAGGGAAGCCTGGTATGAATTGCTAGAAGCCGCCCGCGGCCACTGCGTGGCATAAGGCTATTTGTATAAAACGACGCGGTACAAAACAACTATTACGTTAATTACACTAAGGAGCCACTGATGACGCCAATCATCGCCTTTGGGGAAGCACTGGTGGATATGCTCTCCAGCCGTCTAGGGGCGGCAAAGGATGCACAGGAAACCTTTACGCCCTACGCCGGTGGTGCTCCCGCTAATGTGGCGGTCGCCTGCGCTCGTTTAGGCGTACCCAGCCAGTTTCTAGGCATGGTGGGCGACGATACGTTTGGTCACTTCATCGTGCGCGAACTCAACAGTCACGGCGTCGACACCAGCGGCGTGGTATATACCCGAGAAGCCCGTACAGCGCTGGCGTTCGTTTCCCGGGATGACCAGGGCGAACGCACTTTTGATTTTTATCGCCCACCCGCGGCTGATCTGCTTTATCGTCTTGAGCACCTACCCCACGGTGTCTTTGAGAACCCCGCTATTTTACACCTGTGTAGCAACAGCCTGACCGACCCTGAGATTGCCGATGTCACCCTAGCAATGGCCACCATGGCCAAACGGGCAGGTTGCCTGGTCAGCGTAGACGCCAACCTGCGTCACAATTTATGGCCCGGTGGCGAAGCGGATGCCAGCTTAGTCACGCAGCTGCTAGACGGCGCTGAGCTGCTCAAGCTCTCACAGGAAGAGCTTGATTACTTGCGTGCCGACCACCCTGCGGAGTCGTGGCTTTCAGAGCGGCTAGCGGCAGGGGTAAAAGTTATCTTAATCACCGACGGCCCCAACGATGTCGTACTGAAAGGCGTCGGTATCGACCAGCGAATTGCGCCACCCAAAGTGGAAGCAGTCGATACCACCGCGGGTGGCGACGCTTTCATTGGCGGGCTGCTGGCGGAACTCTCGGCCCACGGCATTAATGAGAATTGGCACAACGATAGCGACTTTCTGCGGCGTGCAGTGGATACCGCCTGCCGCTGCGGTGCGCACGCCGTCACTCGGCCGGGCGCCTACGCCGCACTGCCGACCCGAGCCGATATTGCTTAGTCAGTAAAAACACATAAGCATTAATTAAATGGCGCGCCTGCTTCAGACGCGCCATTTTTTGTCCGCGCGAGGGGTCACTAAACACCCTGTTAGCTCGTACTTATGTCTAATCTGGCTTGCTTGTAGAAATGTCAGACATTTAATAGACTGAGGGTAATACGGCCATTGACGAGATCCGCCATGACGTTGGACGCTCTACCGCCCCACCAGGGGGGCGCTGAACAGTTAGCGTGCCTACTCGCCCAGGCGCTGCTGACAGGCCATTGGCAGCCGGGTGATACCTTCCCCCGCGAGCTTGATATCGGTAAACACTTTGCGGTGAGCCGCAATCAGGTACGCAATGCGCTGACCAGCCTCTCCGCGGCAGGGCTACTGGAACGTACGGCGGGTCGGGGCACGCTGGTGCGCGAAATGGGCGACTGGCACCTGCTCGACCCACTGATGAGCGAGTGGATGACCGGCCTGGTCAATCTTGACCCTCAGCTGGTACGGGCTATTTACGCCTTTCGTTTTTCTGCCGAACCAGTAGTCGCCGGGCTCGCCGCCCAGGCCGCTGAAGCTGAAGACCTCGAACGCTTGGAGCGCGCCTTTGCGGGTATGGAAAACACCGCAGGCAGCGTTGATGCACGCGCCGAGCATGCGGAATACGACGTTGCCTTTCACGATGCCACCTATCGCGCTAGTCACAATTTAGTCTGGCGACAAATGGGGCATTTACTGCGCCCATCCATCATGGCGTTGATTCATGGCTCTCAACACCGTACTGACACCTTGGACGACAGCCTCGCCCGCCATCGTCAAGTACTTGACGCTATCCGCCATCGCGATGCCAGCGCTGCAGAAACCGCCGCCAGAGAAGTGCTGCGCCGCACCGCCATTGACCTTGGCATTGTTAGCTAACATTACTCAATAAATATTTCCTATCCAAAAGGATGACCGGACATGAAAATTACCAAGCTCAAAACCTGGCAAGTTCCTCCGCGCTGGCTGTTTCTCAAAATCGAGACTGACGAAGGCTGCTACGGTTGGGGAGAACCGGTGATTGAAGGCCGCGCCGCAACCGTTGAAGCCGCCGTGCACGAGCTTTCCGACTACCTGATCGGCCAGGACCCGCACCGAATCGAACACCTCTGGAACATCATGTATCGCGCCGGATTCTACCGCGGTGGCCCTATTCTGATGAGCGCGATTGCCGGTATCGATCAGGCGCTATGGGACCTTAAAGGTCGCGATCTGGGTGTGCCCGTTCACCAGCTGTTAGGCGGCGCCGTACGCGACAAAATGCGCATGTACGCCTGGACCGGCGGCGATCGACCAAGCGACGTGGGCGCTGGTGCCAAGGCCTTGGTCGAAAAAGGCTTTACTGCCTTCAAAATGAACGGTACGCCCGAACTGCAAATCGTCGACTCCCATCGCAAGATTGATGAAGCAGTAGCACGAGTCGCTGAAGCGCGAAACGCCGTGGGCCCGGATGTCGGCATTGGGATCGACTTTCATGGCCGTGTGCATCGGCCAATGGCCAAAGCATTGCTGCGCGAGCTGGAGCCTTTTCACCCGATGTTCGTGGAAGAGCCGGTCGCCCCGGAGCACTTGCCTTGCCTGAAGGATATTGCCGGTGGCCTGGGTTACCCGCTAGCCACCGGGGAACGGCTGCACACCCGCTTCCAGTTCCGCGACCTGCTGGCCGACGGCATGATCGACATTATTCAGCCCGACATTTCCCACTGCGGCGGTATCAGCGAAGGGCTCAAAATCGCTGCCCTGGCCTCGGCCTACGATGTCGCCCTGGCGCCCCATTGCCCACTCGGCCCGTTAACGCTGGCCGCATCGCTACAGCTGGATGCAGTCAGCCACAACGCCTTTATCCAAGAGCAGAGCATGGGTATTCACTACAATCAGGGCAACGACGTGCTCGACTACTTGGTCGATAAATCGGCGCTCGCCATTGAAGACGGTTTCTGTGCTATTCCCCAAGGTCCAGGGCTTGGCGTTGAGATCAACGAAGAGTTCGTTGAGGAGCGCGCCAAAGTGGGGCACCGCTGGCGTAACCCGGTTTGGACGCATGAAGACGGTTCAATTGCGGAGTGGTAAGCCATGGAATCAAGCACAATGCGTGAAACGACTGAAATAGCACATCAGTTGGCCTGGATTGCCGTGGATTGGGGTTCTAGCAACCTACGCGCCTGGGGTCTAGATCAACACGACCAGGTAATTGCCCAAGCCAGCAGCGATAAGGGCATGCTATCGCTTAAAGCCGATGAGTATGAAGCCGAGCTGCTACGGTTAGTGGGTGACTGGCTGCCCATGAATGCGCCTACAAAGGTGTTAGTGTGTGGCATGGCGGGCGCCCGCCAGGGCTGGTTGGAAGCCGCCTACCTGCCGGTTCCAACGCGACTAGACCAACTGAGCCAAGGCGCGGTGACGCCCAGGCTTGCAGGCAGCCAGCTGCACGTTTATCTGCTGCCAGGTTTAAGCCAAACCCGCAGCGCGACGGCCCACTTTGACGTGATGCGCGGCGAAGAGACCCAGCTGGCGGGTCTGGTCGCCGATACGCCTGACTTTTCAGGCCTCGCTTGTCTGCCCGGCACGCACGCCAAATGGGCTACCCTGGAAGCAGGCGCCGTCACCCAGTTCACTACCTATCTGACCGGTGAGCTTTATCAGCTCTTGGCACGCCAATCGGTTTTGCAGCACTCCATCGGCAGTGATGACTTGAACGATGCGGCCTGCCGTGATGCCTTTGTGACAGCGGTCAGCGAAAGCCATGAAGCCCCCGAAACCTTTAGCAGCCGTCTGTTCGGCCTGCGTGCGCAAGATTTACTCGATGGTCGGTTACCCGCTGGCGACACGCGTGGTGCGGTATTGGCAGCCAGGCTCTCTGGACTCGCCATTGGCCTTGAGTTTGCTGGCGCCTGCCGTGAGTGCCCCACCGATATGCCCATCATGCTGATTGGCAACCAAGCGCTTAGTCAGCGCTATACGCTGGCGCTCAATGCTATCGGCTATCAAACCCAGCATGTGGATGGCGACACCGCCGTATTAGCTGGCCTGCGCCTCGCCCATTATGCGTTAAAATAATTTAAGCATGGAGAAATTGCCTATGTCGCTGCCACTGATTGGTATTTTGCGCGGTGTAACGCCTGATGAGGCCGTTGAAATTGCGGAAGCCGTGCTAGCCGCAGGTATCACCCAGATCGAGGTACCGCTTAATTCACCCAACCCACTAGAGAGCATTCGTCGCTTGGTAGACGCATTTGGCGAGCGCGCAGTCATTGGTGCAGGTACGGTGCTCACGCCAGCTCAAGTACGCGATGTTCACGCTGCAGGGGGACGCTTGATCGTTTCGCCCAACTGTCGGCCAGCGGTGATTGAAGAAACCCACCGGCTGGGTATGGCGAGTTGGCCGGGGATTGTCACGCCCTCTGAAGCCTTTGATGCACTCGATGCAGGGGCGACAGGGCTTAAACTCTTTCCCGCGGTGCAGGTAGGCTTAGAAGGTATGAAAGCGGTACGTGCCGTATTACCGGCAGGCACACGGCTATATGCCGTGGGTGGCGTTGGGGTCGATAATTTCGCTGAGTGGCGCGCCGCTGGCGTCGACGGCGCAGGCTTGGGCAGTGCACTGTACAAACCCGGCCAAAGCGCTGCTCAGGTACGACAACAAGCGCAAGCCCTTGTTGATGCTTGGTCAGCGGGAGAATAATAAGGAGAGCACACAACAATGAATACAGACATCAGTGTTTCAACGTGGCAGGCCGAGTTAGCGGTTGATAGTCGCTGTACGCTGGGGGAAGGCCCGCAGTGGGATGCTATTAATCAGCGCCTTTATTGGTGCGATATTCTCGGAAAGCGATTGCACTGGCTCTCCCCCGCTACCGGGGAAAGCGGCAACTATCAGCTTGATCATATGGTCTCGCTGGCCACGCCGCTTGAAGGCGGCGGGCTGCTGTTAGTCGGTGAAGATCGCTTATGCAGGTTCGATACCCATAGCGGTAGCGTAGAAACGTTTTGTGATTTCGAAACCGATAACCCGATCACGCGTAGCAATGATGCCCGTGTCGATTGCCATGGCAGTCTGTGGCTTTCCACCATGGGCAAGAAGGCCGAAAAAGGCGCGGGCAGCCTTTACCGCCTACATCGTGGCAAGCTCACACGGTTACGCTCAGGCTTAACGATTCCTAACGCTATTTGCTTCTCAGCCGATGGCTGTTTTGCCTGGTTTACCGATACGGTGACGGGCGTGGTGATGCGCTGGGCGCTCGACAGTGAAGGTTGGCCCAAAGGTGAACCGCAGCCCTGGGCGGACTTCTCCTCTACCCTGGGTAATCCCGATGGCGCGGTAGTCGATAGCGAAGGCTGCCTTTGGCTAGCACTGTGGGGGGCGGGACAAGTTGTGCGTCTGAATAATGACGGAAAAGTGATAGGCCGTGTTGAGCTGCCGGTCAGCCAACCCTCTTGCTCAGCATTTGCAGGTTCTGACCTAAAAACGCTGTATATCACTACGGCCCAAGAGGGATTTAGTGATGAACAGCTAGCCCAAGAGCCAACGGCAGGTTCGCTTTATGTGGTCGAAACCGGTATCAAAGGGCTTGTCGAGCCGCTTTTAAAGCTGGCATAACCGCCATTTGCAAGCGACCTTAAAGTATAAGACCCCGCTATAGCTAGCAGGGTCTTATTCGTTGTGGGTTTAAGCTTTTCGGATAGCTAATTTTTAACCAGCAAAGCTTATATACATAACGATCACTAACACCACCAACACGATGCCAGCAGGCACGGCGCCTTTCCAGGGGGTTAGATCGACGTCGCCGCTGTATTCCTGAACCCAATCAGTTTCACGCGGGCGAAGCTTGCCGATGATCAGCATCACTGCCACTAATAACACGAACACCAGCGCCACAAAGTGGAACTCGTGCATGACCTGCGGCAGCAGCGTGAACGGTGGCACAAAATAACCGGCAGCAATCAATAAGCAACCGCCCACCAGGGCAATCTTGGCCGCCATAGGCGGAACACGTTTGGTCAGCAGGCCAACCAGCACCACCGCTAGAATCGGAATAAAGTAGATCGCGTTCATCTTCTGCAGGTAGCCAAACAGGCTTTCCTGGCCGGCCAGCAGCGGCGCGATGATCATGGTAATGATGGCCATGATCCAGCCAAACACTTTGCCTGATTTAACCACCTGCTCTTCGGTAGCCTCTTTATTCAGTACACCTTTATAGATGCCCAGGCTGAAAATCGTGGTGGTGCTGTTAAGCGCGGAGTTAAACGACGACAGAATCGCACCCACCATCACTGCGGCGAAGAAACCGGTGAGGTAAGGGGGCAGTACGTTAAACACCAAATGGCCGTAGGCTTCATCGGCACGGACGCCCTGGTCAGCATAAAGGTGGTAAGCGATGATGCCCGGCAGCACCAAGTACAGCGGCCCCAGCAGCTTGAAGAGACCGGTCAGCAGAACCCCCTTCTGGCCTTCGGCAAGGTTTTTGGCCGCAAAGGTACGCTGGATAATCTGCTGATTGGTGCTCCAGTAGAAAAGGTTGATCAGGAATACGCCGGTAAACAGGGTGAAAAACGGCACCTGCTGTTCAGCGCCACCAATCGAATTAAGCTTATCCGGGTCGCTCTCTTTAAGGATGTTCCAGCCTTCCATAATGCCCGTGCCGTCACTGACGGCCTGCAGGCCGAAATAGACGATGACGAAACCACCGATCAGCAGCCCGACGCCGTTAAGCGTGTCGGAAACCGCTACCGTGCGCAGCCCGCCAAACAGCGCATACACCGAGCCGATAATGCCGACGATCCACACCGTTAACCAGAGCAGCGTCGAGGACGACTCAATCCCGGTTAATCCAGGAAGATCAAGCATTCCCTGCAACCCGATGGCGCCCGAATAGAGGATAATCGGCAGCAGAATCACCGCGTAGGCAATCAAGAAAATAATATTGGTGATTAGCTGCGTTGTTTTATCAAAACGTATTTCGAGTAACTGTGGCAACGTGGCAATGCCACTTTTCAAAAATCGCGGCAGGAAAAAGAGCGCCAGCGCTACCAGCGCAATAACCGCCACCACTTCCCAGGCCATTACACTTAAACCATCGGCAAAGGCAGCCCCGTTCAACCCTACCATTTGCTCGGTAGAGAGGTTGGTCATCAATAGTGAGCCAGCAATCAGTGGAAAGGTTAGCGTGCGACCAGCCAGAAAGTAGCCGCTGGTGCTTGAGTGATCATCGCGGCGCGTAATGCGCCAAGTGATAAAGGCGACAAGTCCTGTAAAGAACAGGAAGGACGCCAGGGTCAACGCGTGCATATTGACTCACCTCATCATCATTATAAGTGGCACGCACGTTACGGTATGCGCGGATTAAAATGTCAGACATATTATTCAGTCATTTTAGACGAGCTGAATATAGCCCCGTTATACACCTTTGGTCTTAGTCGCTCCTTCAAAGCGCCAAGTGGGCAAAGTCAGCACATAAAAAAGCCCCGGCTCTGTTCTTAAACATAACGTTTAAAAACATAAACCAGGGCGGCTGCCAGCGCTGCTGCTATTGATACGCAGCGGCAGCTTACTTAATGATGAAAACGCTCGGCTGATTGGCGGGCGAGTTCACGGATACCGTCCCAATCTTCCGCTTCCACCATTGCTTTAGGCGTCAACCAGGAACCGCCGACACACATCACATTCGGCAACGATAAATAGTCATCGGCGTTATCAACAGTGATACCGCCGGTGGGACAAAAGCGTGCTTCAGGAATCGGCGCTCCAAACGCTTTGATCGCTTTAGCCCCACCGCTGGATTCTGCTGGGAAGAACTTAAACCGGCGATAGCCATACTGCCAGCCAGTCATCAACTCAGAAACGGTTGAGACGCCTGGCAGCATCGGTACCGGGCTTTCCACGCCATAGCGGTAGAGAGCGTCGGTGGCACCGGGAGTTACCACAAAATCAGCGCCGACCTGCTCGGCTTGGCGATACTGGGCCGGGGTTAATACCGTGCCCACGCCAATGCTGGCACCGGGTAATGCTTCGCGCATGCGTTTAACCGCTTCCAGAGCACAATCGGTACGTAGGGTGACTTCCAGTACAGTTAACCCCCCTTCCACTAGGGCGCGGCCCAGCGGGACAGCGTCCTCCAAGCGCTCAATAGTGATGACGGGGATTACCTCAGCTTTTAAGCAGATGCTATCAAGCTCGGCGGTACGTGTAGACGGTAACTGTTTATCGATAGTCATGAGTGAGACTCCAAGCAAATTATTATTGACTAAGGCGGTTAACTCTCAAGGGCGGGCCTAAAGGATTGACCTTAGGGCGCCCAGTAAATCGCCAGTGGGCAGGTTAAAAAGACACGTATCGGCAGTTGACGTACATCGTCGCCGTTCAATGCCTTGGCCAATACGGCACGTTTGTCGTCGCCGGTAATATGTAGAAAATGGCGGCGCGCTTGATGTAAGCGATCCGCTGAAAAAGTAATTCGTGGCTGCGGCTGGCTAGGGGTGCGTACTGCCACAAGCAACTCATCCGTGGCGAGTGCCAGGTCAAGCTCACGGCTGTCAGGAAACAGCGAGGCGGTGTGACCATCGCCGCCCATGCCCAGAATTACGACGCTAGCGGGCCACGCCAATGCATCCATTCGCTTAGCGACTTCCTCGACACCTTCTTCCGGTGTCGCGGCATCACAAGTTAACGGTATAAACTGGGCAGCCGTCGCTTCACCCTGCAACAGGTGTTCGCGTACCAGCTTGGCGTTGCTATCGGTGCTTTCCTCTCCGACCCAGCGCTCGTCGGCAAGGGTGATGTCAATGCGATCCCACGGCAGTGGCTTGGCCGCCAGCGCCTTAAAAAATGGTACCGGTGTCGAGCCACCTGAGACGACTAACAGAGCGCGCTCTTGATTATTTAAATCGTCTTGAAGGGCTTGAAACACCGCTTCGGCAAGCTGCTCGGCGAGCTGTTGGCGTGCTTGGCTCATATTAATAATCCTCGTACCAGCTACGGCCGTCTTGGGTGATCATGGCGATGGAGGCGACCGGCCCCCAGGAACCCGCCGGGTAACGACGCGGCGGCGTGTCACGTTTTTTCCAACCGTCAATCAGTTGGTCGCACCAGCGCCATGCGTGTTCGATTTCATCGCGGCGAACGAACAGGTATTGCTGCCCTTTCATGACTTCCAGCAATAGCCGTTCGTAGGCATCGGGAATGCGCGATTTCGGGAAGGCACTGTTAAAGTCCAAATGTAGCGGGCCGGGGCGCAGGCGCATGCCTTTATCCAGGCCACTGTCTTTGGTCAACACTTGGAGAGCGATACCCTCTTCCGGCTGTAAGCGGATGATCAGCTTATTGGAGGCAATATTGCGCTGGTCCGGGTCGAAGATATAGTGCGGCTGCTGGCGGAAGTGAATCACAATCTGCGACAGTTTCTCCGGCATCCGTTTACCGGTGCGCAAATAAAACGGTACGCCCGCCCAACGCCAGTTAGCCACTTCGGTTTTCATCGCGACAAAGGTTTCGGTCTGGCTCTGGGTATTGGCGCCCTCTTCTTCTAGATAGCCGGGTACCGACTGCCCATCGCTGTTGCCCGCGATGTACTGACCGCGCACCACGTCTCGATCTAGCGCTTCGCCCACAAAGGGCTTGAGTGCTTTCAGCACTTTCACCTTCTCGTCACGGATGGCATCGGCATCCAGGTTCGAGGGTGGATCCATGGCGATTAAGCACAGTAGCTGCAGCAGGTGGTTTTGCACCATGTCGCGCAACTGACCTGCCTCATCGAAGTAGCCCCAGCGACCCTCAATGCCCACTTTTTCCGCTACGGTGATCTCCACATGGGAAATGTTGTTCTGATTCCACTGAGTGCCGAATAGCGGGTTGGCAAAGCGGAGTGCGATCAGGTTCTGTACGGTCTCTTTGCCCAAATAATGGTCGATGCGGTAAATCCGCGACTCGGGAAACACCTCGCCAATGGCGTCGTTAATTTCAATTGAGGAGTGCAGATCGGAGCCAATCGGTTTTTCAACCACCACGCGGGACTCTTCATCCAGACTTTTGCTGGCCTGAAGATGGCGGCAAATATCACCGTAAATACGCGCGCCGACAGAAAGATACACCACCATCGGGCGGGGTGACCCCTTTCGCCACTGGCGGATAGCGTCGTACCCGTCGACACTGGAAAAATCGAGTTGCAGGTAATCCAGGCGGGCGAGGAAGCGTTCTAAGCTTTGCTTGTCCTGCTCGCCGCTTTTCAGTCGCTTTTGCAGCGCGTCGTTAACCAGTTGCCGAAACGACGCCACATCGTGCTCTTGGCGAGCCAGCCCCATGATGCGCGTGCTTTCAGGCATTAAGCCTTCACGGTCAAGATGGTATAAGGCAGGAAACAGCTTGCGCATGGCAAGATCACCCAGCGCCCCAAATAGCGCTAAATCGATAGCATTATTTGGATCGCCCAGCGGCGCACCGTGGGAAGCATTGGACTGGCTCATCGTTGCTCCTATTTATAGTTAGTCAATCTAATGTAGTTAGATTACCTAAAACCTACCTGAAAGAAGACATTGTACGCAATAATTTGTGTAATTTTACTACAAAAATTGGGATTATCTACCACCAACAGCTCATAACACTCTCTCTGCGTCGCTAAAGCGCGAAATGGACCCGTGACAACAGAGCTATTTCACAAATAATTATCCAAACGGCTTGGTTTTTACAGACTTTTTATGGAAGGCCATGTTCTCTTAGCGCATGCTTTAGAATACTAAATGGCGAGTCAGGTATATGACACCTTTTACACCGTTGTTTCATCGCAGTAGGGATATGTATCGGCACTGGGCCCCTGTCTTTAAAATCATGTCGATTCTCTGGGTAGTACTGGCCCTATTCATGCTGGCTCCCCTGATTGTATTGCTTATCGAGCATGATCCCGACGCCCCCGCCTTTGGCATCTCTGTGCTGTTCATAGTGGGGGCGGCCGCACTTACCTGGCTACTCACCTTCCGGGCCACGCTGGAGCTGAAGCCCTGGCAGATGTTCATTCTGACCGCTGCCAGCTGGGTCACCATCAGCGGTTTTGCCAGCCTACCGCTCGTACTTGGCGCACCCCAGTTGACATTTACCAATGCCGTCTTTGAATCGGTTTCGGCGATTACCACCACGGGGTCGACCATCCTGGTCGGCATCGAACACTTTTCCGATGGCCTGAAACTGTGGCGGGGGCTGATGCAGTGGATGGGCGGCATCGGCATTATCGTCATGGGCATCGCCATCTTGCCGTTTCTGAAAGTAGGCGGTATGCGGCTGTTCCATACTGAATCATCCGACTGGTCGGATAAAGTGATGCCGCGCACGGGTGGTATCGCCAAAGCAACCCTTACCATTTATGTGGCTTTGACCCTGGTCGCGATTGGCAGTTACTGGACCGGTGGCATGACGCTGTTGGACGCCACCGTACATGGCATGACATCGCTTTCCACCGGCGGATTTGCCAACTCCGACGCCTCCTTTGGAGCCTATAGCGGCCAGCCTTGGTTACTCTGGATGGCCAGCTTTTTCATGCTCAGCGGTGCGCTTCCCTTTGTGCTGTATATCCGTTTTATACGAGGTTCAAGCAGCGCCTTATGGCAAGACCAGCAGGTACGGGGGCTGTTGCAGCTGCTGTTTACCGCGGTTCTGCTTATTAGCCTCTGGCGAGTTGCTCACGGAGATAACTGGTTTGAGTCGTTGACCCACGTCACCTTTAACGTCGTATCCATAGTAACCACCACCGGCTATGCCTCTGACGATTATACGCTTTGGGGTGCTCTCCCGATGATGGCATTTTTCTACCTCACCTTTGTCGGCGGCTGCAGCGGTTCGACCAGCGGTGGGATGAAAATCTTCCGCCTGCAGATTGCCACCTTGATGCTGCGTAATCAGTTGCACTACTTGATCCATGCCAATGGCATATTTACCACTCGCTACAATCAGCAACCGGTAACCAGCGACATCTCACGCAGCGTAGTCGCCTTTTCATTCTTTTTCTTCATTACCATCGCCGCACTGGCACTGGGCCTTTCCGCGTTGGGACTTGATTTGGTAACTGCCCTTTCTGGTGCCGCCACGGCGGTTACCAATGTAGGTCCCGGTCTGGGTGACATCATTGGCCCTGCGGGCAACTTCGCCTCCCTGCCCGACGCTGCAAAGTGGCTACTATGTATCGGCATGCTGATGGGACGTCTGGAAATTTTGACGGTCGTCGTACTGCTGACTCCGATGTTCTGGCGCCGCTAGCGAATTACCATGAAGGACGACAACATCATGCCGCTTGGCAAATCAATTAGCAGGTCCGCCTCGCACTTCGTTCGTCGGTTGCGCGCTCCCACGCCGTTTGAAATCCTCATCGCGCTGGCGAGTACCGGTGCTGCGCTGCTGATTGCCTGGGGTCTGTACGCCTGGCTGGCACTCGCCAATCTTTCGTTGATCTTTCTTACCGCGGTACTCACCAGCGCTGTTTTGGCTGGGAGCTATGCGGCTTTGCTCAGCGCCCTGCTGGGGTTTCTGACCTTCAACTTCTGCTTTACCGTCCCGCATTTTTCGCTTGCGGTCGAAGAGCAGGAGCAGCTACTGACGCTGCTATTCTTCCTATTGGTGGCACTCGTAGTGGGCAAGCTCGCCGGTGATAGCCGACAACGGCTGCTGGAGCTGAGTGAGGCGCGCCTTGCAGAAGAGCAGGAAAGGCTGCGGTCCGCGCTACTCTCATCGGTATCCCACGACTTACGTACCCCGCTGGCATCAATCATTGGCGCTGCCAGCTCGCTTCGCACCCTGGATGCTCAGCTGACCCAGCAGGATCGCTTCGAGCTGCTGGATGGCGTGTTGAGCGAAAGCGAACGGCTAAATCGCTATATACAGAACCTGCTGGACATGACCCGCCTCGGCCATGGCGATATGAAAATCGAGCGTGACTGGGTCGCGTTTGACGACCTGGTGTCATCAGCTCGTAAGCGCCTGGGCAGCATCCTCGATGGCCTGCAGATAAGGCAGCACTGGCCTGACGACCTGCCCCTGCTCTACGTGCATCCAGCCCTGATCGAACAGGCCCTGGTCAATGTGCTGGAGAATGCGGCTCGTTTCTCGCCCCCAAATGGCTGCATCACTATCGAAGCCCGCTGCTCCGGCACTTACAGAGCTGGGAAAAGTGGCTCTACTAAGCCCAACAATGATGATACGCCTACCCTGCTATTTTCAGTCACCGACGAGGGCCCCGGAATTCCGCCAGCGCTGAGGGAACGGGTATTCGATATGTTCGTTACTGGCCATGAAGGTGATCGCAGCCGACATGGAAGTGGCTTGGGGCTGGCGATTTGCCGCGGCATGCTGGGCGCCCACGCAGGGCAGATCCACGCCAGTCAAGGGCCCGTAGGGATCGGCACTAAGATCACCATGTCACTGCCGCTACCCTCCAAACGCGAGGAGGCAGACAATGAGCAGTGATCAAGTGCGGGTATTGGTCATCGATGACGAACCGCATATTCGCCATTTCTTGCGCATCAGCCTTGCCTCCCAGGGGTTCCAGGTGATCGAGGCCGCCACTGGTCGTGAAGGGCTGGAAAAACTCAGCGCCGGTGCATCTGCACCCAACGCGGACATCGTTCTGTTGGATCTTGGCCTACCCGATATGGATGGTCAGCAGGTACTCGATGCCATCCGCCAGCATTATGAAGTGCCCGTTATCATCGTTTCGGTTCGCGGGCACGAGGCAGAAAAAGTGCGTGCATTGGATAACGGTGCAAGCGACTACGTTACCAAGCCATTTGGTATCCAAGAGTTGTTGGCCCGTATTCGGGCTTTATTAAGACTGCGCGCCAGTCCCAGTGCTCAGCGATTCAACCATGGTGGACTGGTGGTCGATATCGCCGCCCACCAAGTCAGTTTGAATAATATTGCGGTTCATTTAACGCCTAAAGAGTTTGCCGTTCTGGCCCATCTTATCGCTTGTGCTGGACGCGTCGTGACTCAGACCCAGCTACTTCGTCAGATCTGGGGCCCTACCCACCAGGACGACAGCCACTATTTGCGTATTGTGGTGAGCAAACTGCGCTACAAACTCGGCGACGATCCCCAGTCGCCTACCCTGTTACAAACAGAACCCGGCATTGGTTACCGGCTCTCCCTTGAGCCTGACCGTGAGGACAATAGCCCATGAAAATCATCATTCTCGGCGCTGGCCAGGTCGGCGGCACCTTGGCAGAACACCTCGCCCGCGAGGAAAACGACATCACGGTCGTTGATACCGATGCCAAAAAACTGCGCGATCTGCACACCAAGCTCGATATCCGCACCGTGACCGGGGCGGGCTCCTACCCCATTGTGCTGCGCCAGGCAGGCTGCGAAGACGCCGATATGTTGATTGCAGTGACCAGCAGCGATGAAATTAACATGATCGCCTGCCAGGTCGCCCACACGCTGTTTCGCACTCCGACCAAGATCGCCCGGGTGCGCGCTACGGCGTACCTGACCCGCAAGGGGCTATTCGCCCACGAAGCGATTCCCATTGATGTCCTCATCAGCCCCGAGCAGGTGGTCACCGACCACGTGCGCCGCCTGATTGAGCACCCCGGCGCCCTACAGGTGCTGGAGTTTGCCGGTGGCCTAGTGCAGCTGGTGGCGGTAAAGGCCTTCTATGGAGGCCCGCTGGTGGGCCAGGATTTAGCCTTTCTGCGCCACCATATGCCCAACGTGGATACCCGTGTAGCGGCGATCTACCGACGCAACCGACCGATTATTCCCCGCGGCGATACGGTGATTGAAGCCGATGACGAGGTCTTCTTTCTCGCTGCAAGGCGGGATATTCGCGCGGTGATGAGCGAACTGCGTCGGGTCGAGCGGGATTTTCGTCGGGTAGTGATTGCCGGGGGTGGCAATATCGGCGAGCGACTCGCCGAGCATCTGGAACACAGCCACCAGGTTAAGATCATCGAGCACAACCTGGAGCGCTGTACCACGCTTTCTGAGCGCTTGGATCGCACCGTGGTGCTTCACGGTAGCGCCACCAGCAAGCGGCTGCTGGAAGAGGAGAACATCGAAGAGTGCGATATCTTCTGCGCGCTGACCAACGACGACGAGGTCAATATCATGTCGTCGCTGCTCGCCAAGCGTTTAGGCGCCAAGAAGGTACTGACGCTGATCAACAACGCCGCTTATGTGGATTTGGTGCAGGGTGGCGAGATCGATATCGCTATTTCGCCCCAGCAGGCGACTATTGGCAGCCTGCTGACTCACGTGCGACGCGGCGACATCGTCAACGTCCACTCGCTGCGCCGGGGCGCCGCCGAAGCAATTGAAGCCATTGCCCACGGTGACAAGCAGTCCTCCAAAGTGGTCGGCCGTACTATCCGCGAGATCGACCTACCGGAAGGCACCACGATTGGGGCAATTGTGCGCGGCAAAGAGGTCATCATCGCCCATGGCGATGTGAAAGTGGAAAGCGGCGACCACGTGATTCTTTTTGTGGTCGACAAACGCCGCATTCGCGACGTGGAACGCCTGTTCCAAGTTGGCTTATCGTTCTTTTAAAAACACTTTTAACAGGCGCTTTTAGAGTGGCTAAATCTCGACCGCGCGACCAATAAACTCAATGGGCCCGGTGGGCAGACCGGTGGCCGAACCGGTTTCATCTTCCAGCGTAAGCTCAAACAGCTGGTTATCTTCCAGCGGCGGCAACTGGTCTAGGCGCATCCTAATGGGTTGGCCAGGCTCTACTAAACCAAGCGATACCGGAGCCTGCCACTCATCCGCCTTGGTCCAGAACTCTAGTGCCTTACCTTCAGGCACTTCGAAGGTGCCCAGCGGGATGAGCTCTATTTCCTGCCGCGACGATGCCTGGACCACCCAGCCCGCTGACTGTGTTTGCGGGGCAAGCAGAACCACCATGTACTCGGGGGTAGTTGAAATAGCCGGTTCAGTGACTTCATTTGCCAGCATTACCCCCATGACTAACGCCGCCGCCAAGCCAAACCCGGCAGCACCACGCCAAAGGGGCAAGCTGTGTAGCATGCGCCGTGGTCTGGGAGGCACAACAACAGAACCGGTACGTTTATCGGACGCTTCTCGTGCCTTTAGGCTGCGCTCAATACGTGGCCATAAATAATCAGAGGGCGTTACCGGATCGGTGATAGCGGTATAGGGCAAGAAACGCTCTTCCCAAGCCATCACGGCTTTTTGCAGTTCAGGCTCATTGGGTAACCGAGCTTCCAGCGCTTTGCGCTGCTCTAACGACAGTGTGCCTAGCACGTATTCACCCGCCAAGGCATGGTCATCTTCGCGTTCGTGATCATTAGGGCGGGTCATGCCATACACTCCCGTAAGCGCAGTAAACTGCGTTTTATCCAGGCTTTAACGGTACCGAGGGGCGCCCCAGTATGGGCAGCAATTTCCGCGTGACTGAGGCCATCGACATAGGCGTGAAGTACACAGTTACGCCGCTCGGGCTCAAGTTGCTCTAAACAGCTATCCATCCGCTGGCCGGTCTGCCAATCAAAGGCTTCTTCGGCAACATCAGCGTGCTGGAAATGTTCGTCATGATCAAATTCGG
Organism: Halomonas sp. NYA30; assembly: GCF_976980765.1. Lineage (NCBI taxonomy): Bacteria > Pseudomonadati > Pseudomonadota > Gammaproteobacteria > Oceanospirillales > Halomonadaceae > Halomonas > Halomonas sp. NYA30. Next base: position 2,839,843 of record NZ_OZ334477.1, read on the forward strand.
AGGGGACATCGCTATCGAAGGTAATTTCACGGTCACGGTAACGAATAGCATTTAATGCCAAGTGACGCGCGACACTAAATATCCATGCTCGCGCAGACCCTTTGTCAGGGTCGAAACTATCGGCGCGTTGCCAAATATTAAGACAAGCATCGTGAACAATATCTTCCGCCATGCCACGATCTTTAACGATTCGTAGTACCACACCTAAAAGCCTGGCACCTTCGTGAATATAGAGTTGGTGCAAAGCGTCATGCTCGCCGCGGGCACATTTAGCCAATACAGCAGCATGATCAAATTCTGAAGACACGTCAGTCAAACCATAGCTCCCTGGTGACGGCACCGACGCCAGTCGTCGTTTTCACAGACAGCATATCCGCTAGGGACTCAACAAACGAGTCCCCAGCGGAATTAGCGTTCCAGTCGACTTATTCAGCCGCCCAGAAGATGTAATCCGCTTGATAGGTGACTACGGCGGTTGCACCGTCATGTTCCATGTCGCAAGCGACGTCAGGAGCGACACCCCCTTGGGTGTTCAAGCGCTGAATATAGCTAACGCCCGTCATTGCGCCTTCGCCTTCAGCAGGGTTGGCTTCAACAAGCTGGAGCGGAATGTTGCCATCGCCATTAGCGGCTGTGGCTAGCTGGGTGCCGGTGATTTTTGAACCGTCCAGCGCTTCCCATGTTGCTGGCGGGCCATAATAGCTACCCACTTGGCTGCCATCGCTATCATTAAGCGCAGCGTGTGGGCCTTTAAATACCCAGCCCATGTTGCCGTCGTCGTTGGTTTCACACATATAGGTAATAGCGCCAACGCCAACCGTTTCGAGGGCGATGGTGTTGCCGTCCGGTACTTGGACATCCGCAGGCGTTTCGGCCAAAGCGGCTTGACTGAAGGATGCAATCAGTGTGGCGGCCAAAGTAGCGCGCGTTAGATGATGAAGTGTCATTTCAGTCTCCTAAAAGGGTTGTTATCAGCTGCCGTAAATGGCGGCTGTATAGGGAATACCCGCGAGAAGACGTTTTGGATGCACTATTTTTAAAAAATAAAAAAACCCTGAGCAAGGGCTCAGGGTAACGAGTAGGAATAGTTAGCAGTGTTCGCTATAGCTTAAGCGGTCTTCTGCATTGCAATGGCGGTGTCCAGCATGCGGTTGGAGAAGCCCCACTCGTTGTCGTACCACGCCATAATCTTAACCAAGCGACCATTTACACGGGTGTGATTGGTATCGAAGGTGGATGAGTTGGCATCGTGATTGAAGTCGATGGAGACCAGCGGCTCGGCATTAACCGCCAGCACCGGCGAATTCGCAGCAGCCTTCTCGACGATGGCATTGATTTCTTCTTTGGTGGTATCGCGACTGGCGGTGAAAGTAAGATCCACCAGCGACACGTTGATCACCGGCACGCGAACTGCCAGGCCATCGAACTTGCCAGCCAGTTCCGGCAATACTAAACCTACCGCCGCTGCTGCCCCGGTCTTAGTCGGGATCATGGAGTGGGTCGCACTACGAGCGCGGTAAGGGTCAGAGTGGTAAACATCCGACAGGTTCTGGTCGTTGGTGTAAGCATGCACCGTGGTCATCAGACCGTTCTCGATCCCTACCGCATCGTTCAGCGCTTTTGCTACCGGCGCCAGGCAGTTGGTGGTGCAGGAGGCGTTGGAAACCACCGTATGCTCGGCGGTTAGAATATCGTCATTCACGCCGTATACAATGGTGGCATCGGCGTCGGGGCTGGGCGCAGAAATAAGCACCCGCTTGGCGCCAGCAGTAATGTGCTTGGCAGCCGCCTCACGCTTGGTAAACAGCCCTGTGCACTCCATCACCAGGTCGATATTCATCGACGACCACGGCAACTGTGCTGGGTCACGCTCGGAGGAGATCGCGATACGATCACCATCCACCGTGATGCTCTCGTTGTCATGCTCTACCTTGAAAGGGAAGTGGCCATGCACGGTGTCGTGACGCAACAGGTGGGAGTTCAGCGAAGGATCGCCCAAATCGTTGATAGCGACAACCTGTACACGGTCGCGGTAGCTGTTCTCGTAAAGGGCGCGCAGTACATTGCGGCCGATACGGCCAAACCCGTTAATCGCAACTCTTATTGTCATGATATAACTCCTCAATTAACCAATGGTAGCAAGTGTCGCATTTAGTAAAAAAATTACTAAAAATACGTATTTAAGCGTCATGAGGCTGAAAATTCGTATAACAACGGCCCCAAAAGGCTTGTAAATATCCAATATGTAGTAAAATTACTATATAAACGCTACTGTAGTCCAACATTAAAAGCTGGTCTTAGAAAGCCAATACAAGTAAAGGGTTCCGCCATGAGTGATGCACAACCGCCCCGCCAAGCTATCCGCACTCTACAAGCACGCAAACGCATTGCACTGATTGCCCACGACGGCAAGAAGGTCGAAATGCTGGAGTGGGCGACCCGCTGGCAAAGCGTGCTCAGCCAGCATGAGCTGATCGGCACCGGCACCACCGCCGGGCGCTTGAAAACCGCGCTGGGACTCGACGTTGAAGGGTTGATGAGCGGGCCGTTGGGCGGCGACCAACAAATTGGTGCACGCATCGCCGAACAGCGCCTTGATGTACTGATTTTCTTTTGGGACCCCTTCTCGCCGCAGCCTCACGACCCCGACGTCAAGGCGCTGCTGCGCTTGGCCGCCCTGTGGAATGTGCCTGTTGCCTGCAATGCGGCCACCGCAGACTTCCTGCTTTCATCGCCCTATCTGGGCGAAAGCTACGATATGTCGATTCCGGATGCCAACGCTTGGGCCCAGGCCAGAACGGTCTAAGCAGCAAGCATCAGAACGCCCTGTTCAGCGGGTGTGCAGGTGGCGGGCAACTACCTGCAGCCCGCACTCGTAGTGGCCGTCCAAGGCGGCCAACGCGCAGTTCAGCGTCAACGCAGCAATCCGGTCATAATCCTGCAACGCTGAATTGACCGGCTGGGGGAGAAAATCCAGCAGCCGGTGATCGCCAAAGGTGGCCAAACGGATATTGTCTGGCAAGCCGCCACGCTCCAAGAACACATCAAAGACCCCTTCCAGCAGCGTGTACGACGCCGTTACCAGTGCATCGGCGCCGCCCTCCTCATCCAACAGCCGGGCTGCAAGGCGCGCCCCTTCGCTACGCTCATAGCTCACTCCACTCAAGATCAGCGGCACAACCTCCGTGCCACTCAATGCCGCCTGGAAACCGCCCCGCCGTTCGCGGCTGATCGACAGGTTCGGCATTGCCTCCAGCCACGCCACACGTTTGGTCGCCCTACCGATTACCGAGCGTGTCAACGCCTCGGCCGCTTCGCAGTCATTGCTCACCACGCTGGAAAACAGTGCGGGATTCAGGCCACGATCCATGCCCACCACACACCAGCCCTCGTCTACCAGACCGGCGTAGAAGGTGTCGTCGCTGGGCAGACAACTGGCGGTGATCAACACCTCGCAGCGCTGGGCACGCAGCGCCAGGGCGAGTGCTCGCTCGCTCTCTGCACAGTCATCTGAACTGACAATCAGCAACTGATAGCCCTGCTCCCGCGCACCACGCTCCAGGCGTTTCGCCAGCCGGGCATAACTGATGTTCTCCAGGTCCGGCACGATAAGGCCCAGCAGACGGCTAGCCCCACGACGCAGAGCGGCCGCCTGCGGGTCTATGTGGTAACGGTGCTGACGTACTACTGCCATCACTTTCTCAATCGTTGCCACGCTAATACGGCGCTGCTCGGCCTGGCCATTAATCACGTAGCTAGCGGTCGTGCGCGAGACGCCGGCTAGCCGGGCAATATCGGCGAGTGTCATTCGGGTTCCCCTTGGTGTGACCGGGCAGTTTATCAGCAAGTAAGCGCCTACCAGACCAAAGTCTAAAAGCACGAACCTTGCGTCACGAAGTGAATCGATTCAGCATAGCACTAACACTAGATTCATTGGCAAGGATGAATCACCGCTGAAGGGTCGATTCATCCCACTGGCATCAATGCCATTACCATGATCATTTAACGACGATCACTTATGTACACGCCCTGCACTCGACCCAAAGTACTCACCGGAAGTACTTCGCAGCAACAGAGCGCGTTTACAGGAGAATGCTATGTTGACACTCGGCCCCGATGACATCCTGCTAGGCCGCCACGCGGATAGCTGGCAAACCGCGCTGGACAGTGCCGCTGAAGTGCTGGTAGACGCCGGACTGGTTGAGGCCGAGTACCGTGACGGCCTGCACGCCCGCGAAGCCCAGTCATCGACGTTCCTGGGCAACGCCATCGCGATCCCCCATGGCACGCCAGAAAGCCGCCAACATGTGAAGCAGACCGGCGTCCGCGTGCTGCAGTTTCCCCAAGGAATCGAGTGGCACGACGGTCAACAGGTGCATGTGCTGGTGACCATCGCGGCCCAGAACGATGAGCACTTGGATATTTTGCGCCAGCTCACTCACGTGCTGGATCGTGACGGCGTTGCCGAGCAGTTAGCCAGCGCCAGTTCCGCTGCCGATGTGGCGCGCCTGCTGTCCAAACCGGCGCTTGAGCCACGCTTGGATGCTAATACGCTATGTGTCAACTTTCCCGCCCAAGATCCGCAAGAGCTTGCCTTGGCCGCCGCTGCCCGCCTGCGTCAAAGCGGCTGCGTCGATAACGCCTTCATTGCCGCTGTCGCCGCCGCTCAACCCACCTGGTTAGGCAAGGGGTTGTGGCTGGCCAGCAGCTCGCAAGGGGTTAATCAGCCCGCGCTTGGGGTCGCCACGCCGGCGTCGCATACCTTGGAAAGCGCTGGCCACCCGGTCCATGCGCTGTTCTGCTTAGCTGCCCACGGTGATGCCCACCGTCCGCTGTTAGAGCAATTAATGGCCTTGCTGGATAGCGGCGCCAGCGACACGCTGCTCACATGCAACAGTGCTCAACTGCTTTCCCTGCTGGCGGGCGAGACCGCAAGCACCCACACCCGTCGCGTTCGAGTGCTTAATCCCCATGGCCTGCACGCCCGCCCCGCCAAGCAGTTGGTGCAAGTCGCCCGCGCCCAGGCAATGGCGATCAATGTGCGGCTGGAAGAAGGCAGCGCCACGCTGGTCTCGGCGGCCAGCTTGACCAAGGTGATCGGCCTGGGCGCACGCCGCGGCCAATGGCTGGTGCTGTCCGCCGAAGGTGATAACGCGCGTCAAGCGCTCGAGAGCGTGGCGGAAACGATTGAGGCTGGCTTGGGCGAGAAAGTGACGCCCCTTGACGGCGGCTTTGACACCGCGCCCGAAGCCAGCACGACTCAACCGGCCGTCGAGCCACTGGCTGCCGACACGCCCCATACCGGCGTGGCCGCTTCGCCGGGCTTGGCCATTGCCCCGGTGTTTGTTATCCGCCCCATGCAGTTCGACTACCCCGAGCACGCCGATGACGCTGAGCAACAGCTCATCCGCTTGAATCACGCCATTAAAGAGGGCGCGGCCCAACTGGAGGCGCTGGTTCGCAATGCCCAGGGCGGCGAAGTCGCCGATATTCTCTCGATGCACGAAGAGATGCTCGTTGACCCGGAACTTCACCACGCGGCCTCGGATGCCATTCGCGAAGGACGCTCAGCGGAAGCGGGCTGGTGGGAAGCGATTGAAACCGCTGCCCACGCCCAGGAAATGCTGGCCGACCGCCTGCTGGCCGAACGCGCCGCCGACCTCCGCGACGTGGGTCGTCGGGTGTTGGGCGTGCTCTGCGATGTGACGCTTCCTGAACCGCCTGACCACCCCTATATTCTGGTCATGGACGACATCGGCCCTTCCGATGTGGCTCGCCTGGATACCTCCCGTGTGCGTGGCCTGCTCACTGTACGCGGTGGTGCGACAGCCCACAGTGCCATTCTGGCCCGCGCACTGGGTATTCCTGCCGTCGTTGGCGCGGGGCAAGCGGTGATGGCGCTCAACAACGCCAGCATGATGATTTTGGATGGTGATCGTGGCCGGGTAACATCGCAACCTTCCGAAGAGCGGTTACAGCGTGCCGAGCAGCAGTTGCTCGACCACCAGCAGCGCGAAGCAGCTGCCTGGGAAACCCGCTTTGAGGTTGGTCAAACTCGCGATGGCCACCGTGTCGAAGTCGCCGCCAACCTGGGCAATACCGCCCACGCTGCCGATGCAGTAGAACGCGGCGCCGAGGGTGTTGGCCTGCTGCGTACCGAGTTCCTATTCATGGCCCACGCCAGCGCCCCGGATTTGACCACCCAGATCGGAGAGTACCGCCAAGCGGTGGAAGCGTTGGGCGGCCGCCCGCTGGTGGCACGTACCCTGGATGTGGGCGGTGACAAACCGCTGCCTTACTGGCCGGTTCCCCAGGAAGATAACCCCTTCCTAGGGCTGCGCGGCATTCGCCTGGCACTGACCCAGCCCGATGTTCTCGAGACCCAACTGCGCGCGCTGCTGATGGCCAGCAAAGATCACCCTTTGCGCATCATGCTACCGATGATCAAGGACATTGCCGAGTTTCGGGCGGTCAAGGTGATCTATGATCGCCTGCTGCAAGAGATCCCCGCCTCACAGCGCGCTACCGATGTGCAGCTCGGGGTGATGATTGAAGTCCCTTCCAGCGCGCTGCTGGCACCCAGCCTTGCCGCCGAGGTGGACTTCTTCTCGGTGGGCACAAATGATTTGACCCAGTACACCCTGGCGATTGACCGTGGACATCCGGAGCTTTCTGCCCAGGCCGATGGCCTGCACCCGGCGGTGCTGCGTCTAATCCAGATGACCGTGGCCGCAGCGCATAGCCAAGGCAAATGGGTCGGTGTGTGCGGTGAGCTGGCCTCGGATGCCGTGGCTATTCCCGTATTAGTTGGCCTGGGCGTGGACGAACTCTCGGTCAGCGCGCGGCAGATTCCTTTGGTGAAAGCTCGCCTGCGCGAGTTTGATTTTGCAGACGCCCAGGCCATCGCTCAGCTAGCGCTTTCACAAGCGACCAGTGACGAAGTGCGTGATGCACTGGAGGCGCGCTAATGGCCCGCGTGCTTTGCATTACGCTCAACCCAGCGCTGGATTTAGCGTTTAACCTTGACGCCTTAGTATTGGGCAGCGTCAACCGCCCTACCAGCGCGCAGCTCGAAGCCGCTGGTAAAGGCGTTAATGTTGCCCGTGTATTGGCAGAGCTTGGTCATAGCGTCACGGTCAGCGGCTTTTTAGGCAGCGAGAACGACGCGCCCTTCGCCCTGGCTTTCAAACAGCTGGGGCTGGCCGATGCCTTCGTGCGGGTGCCCGGCAGCACGCGTATCAATGCCAAACTGGCTGAACAGGGTGGCCGCGTTACCGATATCAACGGTCCCGGCATGCCGATTGACGCCACACATTTACAAACGCTAATCGACACGTTAGACGCCGAACTGAGCAGCGCGATGCCACCCCAGGCAGTGGTTGTCGCTGGCAGCCTGCCCCCAGGGCTGTCATTGGATGATTTTTGCCAACTGCTGGGGCACTTGAACGCCAGCGGTGTGCCGCTATGGGTGGATACCAGCGGCCCGGCTCTTAACGCCGCCATCGACGCCCACCCGGCGGGCATCAAGCCCAATGAAAATGAACTCGCCGACTGGGCAGGCGACACTCTCGACACGACACCAGCACGCTTGGCGGCCGCCAAGCGGCTACATCAAAGCGGCATCACCCATGCGCTTGTGTCAGCGGGTGCCGAAGGCGTGCTGTGGGTGAACGCCCAAGGTGCCTGGCACGCCACGCCCCCCAAGGTGACGGCAACCAACACGGTGTGCGCTGGCGATACCTTTGTCGCGGGCATGCTTCACGGCTTACTGAATCAACACGACCCGGAACGAACGCTGCGCTTTGCTACCGCACTCTCTGCCGAGGCCGTACGCCATGTCGGTGTCGGCAACGCCAACGCTGCGGATTTCGACTCACTCCAACAACACACCCGGATACGGCGTCTTGATGACTCCATCACCGAGGGAGCTACGCTATGAACATAATTCTGATTACCGCCTGCCCCAGCGGCATGGCCACCACCTTCCTCGCTGCCAAGCGCCTGGAGCAGGCTGCCCAGCGCCAAGGCTGGTCGGTACACGTTGAAATGCATGGCGAAATCGCGCCACTGCAGGCTGCTACTGCTGATCAGATTGCTAACGCCGATTTGATTGTGGTCGCCGCCGATCACGTGCCCGCCCCGGAACGCTTCGAAGGCAAGCGCCTGTTCCAGGCACCGATTGCCAGCGCGCTCCCCGACCCTAGCGGTTTTCTGGCACAGGCCAAGCGTGAAGCGCCGATTTACAGCGCGCCTGCCGCGCCTGCAACTTCCGTTTCTACCGCTGCAAGCAGCGCGGGTGGCAAGAAAATTGTCGCGGTCACCGCCTGTCCTACCGGCGTCGCCCACACTTTTATGGCCGCCGAAGCGCTCTCGGAAGCAGGTAAAGCCATGGGCCACGCCATTCGCGTGGAAACTCAAGGCTCGGTGGGCGCGCAAGATAAATTAACGGAAGAAGAGATCGCTCAGGCCGATGTGGTGCTACTAGCTTGCGATATCGACGTTGATCCGTCTCGGTTTGCAGGCAAGCGCATCTACCGCACGTCTACCGGCAACGCGCTGAAAAAGCCGCGCCCCACCATTGAAGCCGCGCTGGAAAACGCGGCACTGGAAAATAGCGGTTCGGCCAAGACCGCTAGCGACAATAAGAGCGTCAAAGAGAAAGGCGTTTATAAGCACCTGCTCACCGGCGTTTCCTTTATGCTGCCGATGGTCGTGGCGGGGGGCCTGCTGATTGCACTCTCTTTTGTGTTTGGCATTGAAGCGTTTGAGCAGGAAGGCACCCTGGCCGCTGCACTAATGCAAATCGGTGGTGGCACCGCCTTTGCGCTGATGATTCCGGTACTGGCAGGTTATATCGCTTACTCTATTGCCGATCGCCCCGGCATCGCACCGGGTATGATTGGCGGCATGCTGGCGTCCAATATCGGCTCCGGCTTTATCGGCGGTATCTTGGCTGGCTTCCTGGCGGGCTATGTGGCGCTGGCGGTTACTCGCTATGTCAAACTGCCCTCCAGCGTTGAATCTCTGAAGCCGATTCTGATCATTCCGCTGGTCGCCAGCTTGGTTACCGGCCTGACAATGATCTACGTGATTGGGGAACCGGTCGCGGCACTGCTTAGCGCCCTCACCAACTTCCTGGAATCCATGGGCTCCACCAATGCGGTACTGCTGGGTATTCTGCTGGGTGCAATGATGTGCTTTGACCTGGGTGGCCCGGTCAACAAAGCCGCGTACACCTTTGGCGTGGGCCTGCTCGCCTCAGAAACGTACGGCCCCATGGCGGCGATTATGGCGGCGGGTATGGTACCTGCCATTGGTATGGGGATTGCCAGCTTCGTCGCGCGCAACAAGTTCTCGGCACCGGAGCGCGAAGCGGGTAAAGCCTCATTCGTGCTGGGCCTCTGCTTTATCAGTGAAGGCGCGATCCCCTTTGCGGCGAAAGATCCGCTGCGGGTCATTCCTGCCTGTATCGCGGGCGGGGCACTCACCGGCGCGCTCTCGATGCTGGTGGGTGCGAAGCTAATGGCGCCCCATGGCGGTATCTTCGTACTGCTGATCCCCAACGCCATTACCCCGGCGCTGCTCTACCTGGGCGCTATTATAGCGGGCTCACTGGTTACCGGGTTAGGCTATGCGTTTATCAAACGCGGCGCGGCTCAAGTAGCGGTGGCTACCTAACGGCTGACCCTACCCTGTGTGGGCAGGCACGATTGCCTGCCCACACAAATACGTAGCTTTACGCAGTTAATGCAAGTCTAGTCATACTAGTCATAAATGCCTTCTACTCCTCGCCGCTTTTTATGTAGTATTTTTACATAACGCCACGTTTAGTTTGCCATTCGGTTCTGGTTACTACATTCACTTAATAACAAACGGATCGCCCTATGTTTCAGCTCACTCGTAGTGTCACCTGGCAGGCGCTTGACCGCCTACGCGACAAAACCGCTAATGACCGTATTCGTGACTACTTCACCAATGATCCTCAGCGCTTTGAGAAAATGAGCCTTCGGGTGGGCGGTCTGTTTCTTGACTACTCCAAGCACCATGTCTCCGATGAAGTGCTTACCAAGTTGATTGAGCTAGCCGACCACTCCGCACTGGTACAGCGCCGGGCACAAATGTTCTCCGGGGATATTATCAACGTTACGGAAAACCGCCCGGTACTGCACACCGCCCTGCGTCACTTAGGCGATGAGCCGGTGTATGTAGACGGCGAAGACGTCATGCCCGAGATCACCCGCACCCGCGAGCAGATCAAGCTGTTCTCTGAAGCGGTGCGCAATGGCGAGTGGAAAGGCTACAGCGGCAAACGTATTAAAGATGTGGTCAATATCGGTATTGGCGGCTCGGATCTTGGCCCTAACATGGCGGTGCGCGCACTGCTCAAATACCGCCACCCGGAACTGCACTTCCACTTCGTTTCCAACGTAGACGGCACCCATATCCAGAAGGTGCTTTCGCGCCTCGACCCGGCGACTACGTTGTTTATCGTCTCTACCAAGACCTTTTCTACCCAGGAGACGCTGCTAAACGCCAAAACCGCGCGGCGCTGGTTTCTGGAAAACGCCGGCGAAGACGCCGATGTGGGCGCGCACTTCATTGCCGCCTCCACCAACCGCAAAGCGGCCATGGAGTTCGGCATTCGCGAAGAGAATGTGTTCGAATTCTGGGCCTGGGTGGGGGGTCGCTACTCCATGTGGTCGTCCATCGGGCTGCCGATTGCGCTTTCAATCGGTTTCGAAGGCTTTATCGAGCTGCTGGAAGGCGCGCACGAGATGGACAACCATTTCATCGACGCGCCCTTCTCTCAGAACATGCCGGTGCTGATGGCGCTAATTGGTATTTGGTACATCAACTTTATTGGTGCCGAAACCCAAGCCATCGTGCCCTACGATCAAGCGCTGAATCAGTTGCCCTCTTTCCTGCAGCAGCTTGATATGGAGTCTAACGGTAAGTCGGTGGATATTTTTGGCCACCCGGTGAACTACAAAACCGGCCCGATTGTGTGGGGCCAAACTGGCTCCAACGGCCAGCACGCTTTCTTCCAGCTACTGCACCAGGGCACCCGCTACGTGCCGATTGATTTTATTGCCTCACTCAAACCCGAACCCGGCGTAGAAGACCACCACTTCGCGCTACTGACCAATATGCTCGCCCAGGCCAACGCCTTTATGGAAGGCAGCCAGGGGGACAGCAAAGAGCTAAGCCAACATGACCCCTACAGCTGCCCCGGCAACCGCCCCTCCAGCACGCTATTGCTGGACGAGCTAACGCCAAAAAACCTGGGGGCACTCATCGCGCTTTATGAGCACAAGGTATTTGTCCAAGGCGTCATCTGGAACATCAACTCCTTTGACCAATGGGGCGTTCAGCTCGGCAAACGTATCGCCGGTGAAATCAGCGAACGTATCGACACTAACGCCGCTGACTTTGACGCCTCCACTCAAGGCCTGCTGGAGTTGGTGCGGGCGCACTTCCCAAATGGCGGCAGCGGCGAAAAGGAAAGCGCACTGGCCAGTGCCGAGAAGAAGCCAGCACGAAAGAAACGTTGAACGGATAGGTTGGTAAATCTTTATAAAACTGCGCCTTGGCTTGAGTACGTCAAGGCGTTTTCCGTTCTTGGTTCTTTCAGCTTTAATAATTGGCAGTACTGAATCTAGTAGGCTCTTATATGTGAACTTACTTCCTTACGTCTCATCCGGAATCAACGCCAGCAGATCAGTGACGCCAATATCTATACCGGCTTGCGAGAGCAAGGTAGATACCTGCCCGCGGTGGTGGGTTTGGTGATTAAAAAAGTGGTTAATAAGGCGCGAGTAACTTCTGGTTGAAGCCACGCCTTTGGTGTTGTGGTAACTCAGTAGCGTATCCAGGTCATCATCGGTCAGCGCGGCTACCCAGTTAATAATCACGCTATCCAGCCAATGGCGATGCGCGCTTAGGCCTTGCATATCATCAAACAGGCGTTGAGCGAGATGCGTTGGCGTGGGCAGCGGCTCCATTACTGCCAATGTGGCGGCTGAAGAAGGATGAGCCGCAAACCGCTTAAGCCAAATCGTGTCGGCGACAACGATATGGTTCAAGGTGCCAAAAATAGAGCTAAAGAAAGCGCCTCTATCCTCTATAAGCTCAGCCGCACTTAGCTTGCTAGCGGCGTCATATACCTTGGCATTCATCCACTGGTTGTAGGATGCCATTAATGCAAAATGTGGTTGCAGTTCCATAGGTCAAATCGCCTCTTTCCATGCTGGCAACAACGGGTTCTTTAAGCGTATGAAATAAAGACGCGTTTGTATCCCCGAATTTGCTATTTAAGCCGCTAAGCGTTTTCTTGCGCCTTTCCCCAAACGCCATATACTGTATAAATAGCCATATAATTAGTTATACAGGCCAGAGGTGGCAAATGACGATCCCCGATCAAACATCGAGTGTTTCAGCCGTGCGTAAAGGCCGCGGGGCAACGTACGACCCTCACAACCGTTTTGCACCTAGCCATAGCGTGGTGGAAGACGACGGTTGGTGGCGTGAGAAAGCCTCTACGACCATCGCCACCGAAGTGCGCGAGGAAGTGAGCAAGAGCGCACTGTCGTGGAATAAATCACCGGACTTGCCATTTGACCGCTCACTGAACCCTTATCGTGGTTGTGAACATGGCTGCGTTTACTGCTACGCACGCCCCTCCCACGCTTACTGGGATTTATCGCCAGGGCTGGATTTCGAAACCAAGTTGATTGCCCGCAGCGGGTTGGTGGAACGGTTAACAGAGGAGCTGTGCCACCCCAACTATGTGTGCCGCCCGATCAACCTTTCCGGCAACACTGATTGCTACCAGCCGTTAGAGGCTACTTATAAAACCACACGCCGCTTGCTGGAGTTGCTGTTGGAGTGCCGCCATCCGGTAACGCTGGTAACTAAAAGTACGCTGGTGCTACGCGATCTAGAACTATTGGCAGAAATGGCAGAGCATCGCCTGGTGCGTGTGTTTGTTAGCTTGACCAGCCTGGACGCCGATTTAAAGCGCACGCTAGAACCACGGGCGGCGTCGCCTCAGGCGCGCTTACGGGCTATTCGTGAACTTAATACCGCGGGAGTCCCAGTCGGCACATTGATTTCGCCGGTTATTCCAGGGCTGACTGATCATGAAATTGAAAAGCTTCTAGAAGCAGCCAGCCGTGCAGGGGCGAGAACGGCGGCCTGGATGCTACTGTGCTTACCTTACGAAGTGGCGCCGCTGTTTGAAGCGTGGTTGGAAGCTCATTACCCAGAACGCGCCGCCAAAGTGATGAGTCTTATGCGCCAGTGCCGGGGCGGCAAAGCCTATGATGCCCAATTTGGTAAGCGCTTTCGGGGTGAAGGGGTATTCGCGGATTTAATTGCCCAGCGCTTTGCCCGCGCCAGCCGCCAGTGGAACATGCAGGATCGCACCGAGCAGGGCTTGAACACGCGGGATTTCCACCCACCACGGGCGCAGGGCGACTTATTCCTTTAAGCTAAGCAGCGCGTTAATCAATTTGCTGTTAAGGAAGCCTAATGTCCGCGCTTAGCAAAACGAAATCGAGTTTTTACCGACGTTTATACGTGGCCCATCTGATCGAACATGGCGCTGCCAGCGTGCCTGCACTCATTGAAGCCACCGGCATGCCACGGCGTACCGCCCAGGATACGATAGCCTCCCTTGCCGAATTAGATATCGAGTGCGTATTTACGAAAGATGAAGGCGAGCGCCACAACATTGGCCGCTACCAGATACGTGACTGGGGGGCGATTGACCCACGTTGGGTGGCAACGAATGCCGAGAGGCTTAAACAGGCACTCGGCTATTCCGGAACCCTCTGATCGTTTGCCTCCGGCTCGGCCCAGGCTAACCGTGCGGCATTGAGCGTGACACTCAGCGAACTTGCCGCCATGGCGAGTACCGCGACCAGGGGCGGAATGGCCATCACAGCTACCAGCCCTAGTGCCAGCGTATTATAAAGTGCTGAGAAGAACAGATTCTGCACCATGATGCGCCGAGTGCGTTTAGCAATGCTAAGCAGTTGCACTACACCACCCATTCCCGGCGTCATGAGCTGTGCAGAAGCCCCTTCACGGGCGGCTTCGCTGGCACTTAGCGGGGCAATACCCACATCAGCCGCGGCCAAGCTCAACGTATCATTCAAGCCATCACCCACGTAGAGCGTTGGCGATGGTAGCGCCTGCAACAGCCTCGCTTTGGCTTCAGGCGAACGCTGGGCATAGCAAGCTTCTCGGGCAAGCCCTATCTGCTCACCCAGCCAGCTAACGGCCCCCTGCCGGTCGCCGCTAATCATCGCCACCACATAGCCTGATGCAAGCAAACGCTTCACGCTTGGAGCAACATCCTCCACCGGTTGATCAGCTAGATAGAACGTGGCCAGCCAGCCCGCTTCGTCAGCCAACATCACTTGAGAAGCAAACATCAGCGCGGGGTCTTCAGGTTGAAATGGCAACGCAATCTGCTGACGAGTTAGCCAATTAGCGCTGCCTAGCGTTAGCCACTCGCCGCTATTTAGCTGCACTCGGCGCCCTTCCCCAGGCGATTCATTTACTTCTATATTCTGATCCGGATTCTGCTCGGGGTGCTGATCACGCTGATCATCCGACCAGTGGGTTAACGCGTGCGCTAGCGGATGTTCGCTTCCCACGACGGCGGCGCTTAATTTGCGCTGCACAGTATGCTTATCAACGCCCTCCCGCGCCTGCCAATGCAGCACGGAATGATTGCCGGTCGTTAAGGTGCCGGTTTTATCCAGTGCTACCGAGCGAATGCGCGCCAAGGTTTCAAGCGCTGCCGGGTCGCGTAGCGCAATACCTTGCTGCATGGCCTGACCGCCACCGGCAAGGCTTGCCAATGGCACGGCAAGCCCCACAGCACAGGGGCACGCCACCACCAGTACGGAAAGCGCCCGCACAAAGGCCTCTTCCCAGCCCGTTCCAAATAACAGCGCAGCAGGCAGCGTCAGCAACGCCAGCACAAGCGCTAAGGGGCTTAGCCAAGCGGCAAAGCGGTCAGCTAGCTTCTGCAGCTCGCCTTTTTTGGCCTGATAGCGGCGCATTTCGTCGCATAGACGGTCTAACCGGCGCTTGCCTACCCCGGCGCTCACCTGTATTACCAGCGGCGCTGCCCCCAGGTAGCGGCAGCCTGCGTAGACCTTCTGACCTGTATGAAAGTGGCGCGGCAGGCTTTCACCGGTCAGGGAGGCGGTATCGATCCAACCAGGCGCCTCCAGGGTGCCATCAAGCGCTACCAGCTCACCTGGCGCTAACTCGACGCGCATTCCTGCGGCCACTTCATCGGCAGGAACCATTACCCAATGTTCATGTTGGTAAACGCTTATGTTCGCGTTCGGTAGTGTCAATACGTCCAGCGCTTTTAACCCACGGTGACGGCACAGCGTTTCCACTAACCGCCCGACCAGCAATAGCACAATCAGCATCACCGCCGTATCGAAATATACTTCCGATGAACCGCGCCATAAAAGCCCAATCGAGACGAGCACCGCGCCAAATACACCAAGGCTGACGAGCACATCCATTCCAGGGCGTTTGGCGAGCAATGTACGCCACCCCGCTCGGTAAAACGGCACGCCCGCAAACAGCACCACGGGAAGTGAAAAAGCACCCGACACCCATGCCACTACCTGCTCGACCTGTTCATTGGGCAAGGCGGATGCGTAGACCAGAACTGAGGCAAGCATGGTCCACATGCCAAATAGCGAACCCACCATCAGCCTAAGTGTGAGGTAGCGGCTCTCCTCTTCCAGTCGCGCATGGGCATCGCCCACCGGCTCAAGTTCCGTCAGCCGGTAGCCTAGTCGCTTAACCTTTGAGGCAAGCACTGAGAGCTGAGTCGCGGCTGGCGTGCCGCTTATACAGAGGGTGGCGCTGGGATAATGCACGCTAACGTCATACACGCCATCACTCCGTTTGAGGGAGCCTTCCACGGCCAACGCGCAACTGGTGCACCACATACCGTGAAGGGTATAGAGCTTGTCTGCGTTAGTGTCAGTCATACCACTCACAGGCAAGGCGGAATACCGATGATGGGCATCGCTGCAAACAATACGCCGAAGGTAGAAAAGAGATAGAGCCCGGCAGAAACCCGTGCATTAAAGCGCAGCCGCCCGGCATGACGTTTGCTAATGCGGTAACACCCCACCGTTAACGCGGCTAATAGCGCAACGGCAGCAAGACTGACCATAAGCAGCAACGCATTAACGAGGGTAAAAACACCTTGTTCTGGGTCAGGGGGCATGACTTCACAGGCCACAGCATGGCCACCGTAAACTGTTACAAACCAAGCACTCCAAAGCGTTAAGCCAATAACAAAGTGTAATGGGTGAGTGAGGTGTAAGCGCTGCATCACGATGGTCATCCGCCTAACTCCCTATGACACGGGGCAGCACGGCAAGCGCGCCCACGATGATCCAGAACGTCGCCACGTTATAACGCCACAATTGAGCAACGACAGCGGGCTCAAAAGGTGCATGGGCGCCCACATAGCCATAACCCACCCGTAGGCCCTGAAGCAGCGTTAGCACAGCACCCAAACCCCCATGAAACAGTGCATACGCTAGTCCCACCATAATGATTGCATCATGAGAATTCTCGGTAACCGCAAGGTCTGCGCTCAGCAGTACCCAAAGCGTGATGCCCACCTGCAAAAACCCAAGCGCACTAATACTGAACATGCCTAGTGACAGCCCAGCATCACGCTGCTGACGCAACCCACTTATCAGTTTTTCGAGGATGCCTGCACCTACCGTGAGTGCTCCACCAGCCAACAGCAGGCCCACCAGGGAGAGCGGTGAAACCTCAGGCATTCGCCATTCAGGCGAGACCGTCCAAAGGTAGAACCAGCCAAACAAATAGGAAAGGAAGAACGAGCCATTAGCGAGCATGGTTATCGACATTGCCCATAGCCCGGGGCCATCCATGGTGCGCGAGTGCAGCGGAGGATCGCCGGGTGCCACCCGTGCATCAGGCGCAGCTTTTGGATGTGCACCGTTTTCCCATGACCAGCGCAATAGAAACAATCCAGCGACCACCACGGCGATAACGGCCAACGGGTAAAGGCGAGTCAGCAGACTTAAACACACCACTGCCAACGCCATCGCAGCGAAAAGCGGCCACCAAGAGTTACCTGGCAGGTGAATAATTTCGCGCACTTTGCCGGTTAACGGGTCGGTTCCCCACATTTCACGTCGCCCATGAGTCGCTACCGCCAAACTATGCTGGCCTTCCGCTATAGTGCGCGGCAAATCAGGGTCATCCCAAAGCGGGTGGCGTGTCTCGATTTTTGGCAAACTGACAAAATTATAGGCGCTTGGCGGCATGCTATTGGCCCACTCAAGGCCATCAGCATTCCATGGATTAGGCTTAGCGGGCTTGCCAAAACGGAAGTGTAGAGCAAAATCCAGCAGCACCATGGCAATCCCCGCCGACATAATGAAGCCGCCTACTGAAGAAATTAGATTAAAAATATCCCAACCCATGCCCGCGTCATAAGAGTAAACACGGCGCGGCATACCCAGCAGCCCGGTCCAGTGCATAATCAGGAACGTGGTATTAAAACCGATGAATGTCAGCCAGAAGCCCCATTTACCCAGCGTTTCAGAAGGCATACGGCCTGAAAAGAGGGGCAGCCAGTAGTAAAGCCCGGCGATCAGCGGGAAGAACATTCCGCCGACTAAAACGTAGTGCATATGTGCCACCACGAAGTGGGTATCGTGCACTTGCCAGTTAAACGGCACCAGCGCCAGCATTACCCCCGTTAAGCCGCCGCACACAAAAATGATCAAGAAGCCTAATATCCATAGCATCGGCAGCTTCATCTTCGGCTTACCCAGCCATAACGTCGCCAGCCAAACAAATACCTGAATCGCCGTGGGCACCGCGACCAGCATACTGGCGGCTGAAAAGAAGGCTTGAGCCAGCTGGGGAATCCCCACGGTAAACATATGGTGGACCCATAATCCAAAGCTGATAAAGCCGGTGGTGACAATGGCAAAAACCACCCAGCCATAGCCCACAATCGGACGGCCAGCGAACACCGGTATCAGTGTAGACACTATCCCCGCCGCCGGTAAAAAGATGATGTAAACCTCAGGGTGACCGAACAGCCAGAAGAGATGCTGCCAAAGAATGGGGTCACCGCCCCCGGCCACGTCAAAAAAAGGCATCCCCGCGGCACGCTCGAGCTCAAGTAAAATACTGCCCAGAATCAGCGGCGGGAAACCGACCACAATCATTAAAGCCATCGCGAGAATGTACCAGGCAAACAGCGGCATTTTATGCAGCGCCATTCCTTGGGTACGCGTACGCAGTATTGAA
This sequence comes from Halomonas sp. NYA30, assembly GCF_976980765.1. NCBI lineage: Bacteria > Pseudomonadati > Pseudomonadota > Gammaproteobacteria > Oceanospirillales > Halomonadaceae > Halomonas > Halomonas sp. NYA30. The sequence goes on from NZ_OZ334477.1 coordinate 2,858,194, forward strand.
ACCACCAGTTCTACACCGGCAGAGAGCGCGGAGATTTCAACAAAGGTGATCCCCAGCAGCCAAAAATCCGAACCTAAACCCGGTGAGTACTCGCTACTACTAAGCGGGGTATACATGAACCAGCCGCTGTCCGGTGCCATCTCTAACACCAAACTAAACGTTAAGATGATCCCGCCGAATAGATAGCACCAGTAGCCCAGCGATGTCAGCCGTGGGCAGACCAGATCGCGGGCACCGATCATCTTAGGAATCATGTAAATCGCCAGCCCTTCGAGCATAGGAATAGCGAACAGGAACATCATCACCGTGCCATGCATGGTGGTGACCTGGTTATAGATATCCGGTGTCATGAAATCTTGATCAGAAAGCGCCAGCTGGGTGCGTACCAGCATGGCCAACAGGCCGCCAATCAAGAAAAACACCATCCCAGTGACCATGAATCTCAGGCCAAGGGTGGTGTGGTTTACAATGGTCAGTGCTTTTAAGCCGCGCGGATTTCCCCAGATCTCATGCAGATCGTTGTGCAACCGCTTAGGATTTTCGGGTAAATCGCCCGGTGGCGTCACTTCACGATTAATGGTCGTCATGGTGTCAAGCTCTCCAGCCAAGCACCCAGGGACGCCAAGGTAGCGGTGTCAATATCATCGTGGGGCGGCATTTTATTGCCTGGTTTTAAACGTTGATGGTGTTGCAGCCAGTGGGTCACCGCGCCCTCTTCCATGGCCATAATGCCCGCTCCTAAGCTGGTACGGCTGCCTAAATCAGAAAGGTCAGGCCCTTCTCCAGCCGTTGAGAGCCCGGCTACCCGGTGGCAGCTCGCGCAATGGGTCATAAATGCCTCCCTGGCAGGTTCATGCTGTTGGTCGTTTGTCGCTAGCGACGACAATTCATCCGTTTGACGGTCAGCCAACCAAGCGTCGTACTCGTCGCGCTCGACAGCTTCTACATAGAGCTGCATCTGGGCATGCTGGGCGCCGCAGAACTCGGCGCATTGAGCGCCAAATACCGCTGGCTCATCCGCTTCCAAGCGTATTTTATTGATGCGCCCTGGAACCATATCAATCTTGCCACCTAACCGCGGCACCCAAAAGGCATGGATCACATCGGCACCGGTGACATGAAAATCAATGGGCTCACCCGCCGGCATGATGAGTTGATTAGCAGTCACCACTTCGCCGCCTTCCGCTCCTGGGTAGCGCACTTCCCACCACCACTGATGGCCGATGACTTCAATCACTTCCGGTGGATCACTTAAAGGCAGCGTTAACATACGTTGCCCCGTCGGCACACCAAAAGTTAACAGCGCGATAATACTGGCGACTGGCAGTATTATCCCGCCGCCGACAATCCAACGCCGTGCCACCCGGCGCTCTTCTACCGGCGTGCGTGCCACCTCTTTACGCTTAAAGGTATACAGCCAAAAAACGGTGACCATGACCAATACGACGGTGCCAAAGCCTAGCATCACCCACCAAATCATCACCACATCTCGCGCAGCTTGGCCTGCCGGGTCTAGAATAGACTTATCGCCCGCGCAGCCGGTTAGCAGTAATCCAGCTAACAGGGCGAGCAGAATGCCCAGCCGGTTGACCCTCTGCTGGGTTAAGCGTTGAATACTTGTTAAGCGCTGGATACGTGTTAAACATTGAAGTCTAAGCCTCATCCCTGAATTCCTTTTTCTGCCCACAGGAAGTGACCATGGCAAAAACTCGCCAACTCTCGATCGTAAGCCGCGCCTCTATCGCCGGCCACCCATTGCATCCAGTGATGATTCATTTCCCGGTCGCTGCACTGTTGGCGCTGGTGGCCAGCGATATCGGCTTTTTGCTGAGTGGTGATGAATTCTGGCTGCGCGCCAGCTTGTGGCTGGCTGGCGTCGGTGCGTTTGGCGGCTGGATTGCCAGTACGGCGGGGATTATTGACTTGGTCACCGTGCCGCGTATTCGCCGCCTGATTACCGGTTGGAGTCATGCCATCGTAGCGGTCGTAATGCTCTCGCTGGCGTCGCTGAACTGGCTGCTGCGCTTTAACGACGCCAGCGCGATTTTGCCCTGGGGATTGGCCGTATCGCTGATCACCGCTGGCTTGATCGCCGTGGCGGGCCTGCTGGGCGGCCAACTGGTGTATGAACATGCGGTCGGTGTCGACGTTGAGGACTAGAGCCACAGTGTTAGCTCCAATCCAGCGGTTTTGCTAATACAAAGCCTAGCACACTGAGAATGGCCACTAACGCAACGCATAGCGCTGTCCAGTTGGCGGGCTTCACCCAACGGTAGTGGCCCTGCTCAAGGCGCAGTATTAACCAGCCAAAACAGCCATGAGCGGCCACCATCGCCACCACGGCGCCAAGCTTTAAGATTAACCAGCCGCCCAATATGCCATGGATAAGAAACAACAGCGTACCCGACGCAATCGCCACTAAGGCGGCAGGGGTAGCAAAAGAGATATAAAAAAACCGCGGCATTGGCGGCGTACCCTGTGCAAAGCCCGAGTCTTTACGTAGCTGCAGCGTTTGGCTGAGCAAAGCGGGCAAATACAACAGCGAGCCGCACCAGATCACTAGCGCGGCAATGTGAAGCAGTTTAAGCCAGGGCATCGGGGCTTCCTTGCATTGCTTAAGGCGAGATAATGCTACCCCCTAACCTTAGCCAACTCACCGCACTCTGGCTAGCCGATTAACTCATCTGGATCTCGTAACCTGTGAATTTGCGGAGATTAATAACGCCGCTATCAAGGAGCAAATACTGGCCTTTGACGCCTTGCAGCACGCCTTCCACCACCGGTTGCTTATCAAAATTATGCGACACCACTTTTTTTGGGAAGACGCTGACCGGGTAGTGAAATTCTTGTGCGGGCTGCTCCATGGTGCGAATGGCATCTGCCCCATGAGTCTCGCGGAGTTGATTCAGCCCGCCAGCTAACAGGCTCAGCAGCCGGTCACGCTCAGCGGCTAAATCCATTGCTGTAACATCACCTTTAAGCATAGCCCGCCAGTTGGTGCGATCGGCCACCTGCTCTTTGAACAGCATTTCGACAAACCCCGATTGCTGCCGGGTATCGACTTCCAGAATCGGCAGCGCCTGTATCGCACCTTGATCCAACCAACGGGTCGGCATTTGGGTTTTGCGCGTAATACCCACTTTTAATCCAGAAGAGTTAGCCAGGTAAACGATGTGAGGCTGAAAACAGTGCTTCTCTCCCCACTCCGGCTCACGGCAGGTGCCTTGGAAAAAGTGGCAGGTTTCTGGTTTCATAATGCAGGTATCGCATTGTGCTAACCGCTTAAAGCAAGGGTAACAATGGCCTTGGGCAAAGCTCTTCTTGGTCGCCCGCCCACAGTGGGTACAGGCAATCGCGCCTGTCCAACGCAAACTAAGCGGCTCACCGATACGCTCATTAAGCGCGACACGATGCTCCCCTGCACGCAAATGGTAGGTTACCTGCTCATGCTGACGATCAGGCAGCGCTGCCGCCATTTTGCTTAAACAACCTTGCACTGCCGCTTCAATCACGCGTGGCATCCCGTGCCAAGCCGGCCATTTCTGGTGTTACACCAGCGCCGTTGGCAGCTGCCCCACAGGTACGCTGCTCTAAATAGCCTACGCGGCTCTCTTCCGGCACATTGTTCTCAGCTTCATAGCGCATCACCGCTTCCAAACAGAGCTCGGTCTGTTCGGGCGTTAAGCGACGACCATCAGGCCATTTGCGCAGCGATACCGCCTGTTTCAGGCTCTCATAGATCGCTGGGGTCATCTGGTTAATCATTTTCTCGAACGTCATTTCGCTCATTGCGGCCTCTTAATGTTTTTTCAAACGGCGGGATGAATAATACCAGCCTGTGACCAGCCCCACGAGTAGGCCACCCAAATGCGCTTCATTAGCGACATTGCCAAAACCAACGCTGCCCGCCATATCGGTCATGGTGAACACCATCCACCCCAGCATGAAGACCACCAGCATTTGCGGCACAAAGAAACCACTTCTGGGCACCCGCCGGGACATCAACCAAACGTGGGCCAGCAGCGCATAAACCACACCGGACATACCGCCAAACAATACGGTACCGGTCAGGTACTGGGCGATGTTGGCACCAATGCCAGCCACAATAAGCAGCAGTAGCATAGTGCGGCTGCCCTGCAGCGCTTCAATCTGACGGCCGAAGTACCACACCCACATCAGGTTAAATATCAAATGCATCCAGCCAAAGTGTAGAAACGCAGGCGATAGCAAACGCCACACCTGCCCTGACGAGAGCGTTTGCGACAGCTGACCGAACACCAGCTCACCACCGGAAATACCGATGGGCACGATGGTCAACGTTACGATCAGCTGGTCACCGAATATCCCTATCAGGGCAAACACCACCAAACTTATTGCAATCATCAAGGCCGTCACCGGCACTTGTTTGAGAGAAGTCAGGGAGGAATTCATGTTGCGTGAACGTTTGGCTGAGTGCTGTAGTTCCAGGGGCTCACCCTGTCTCCAGCGCTCTACCAATGATTTCAGTTCATCGTGTTGACGAGGGTCAGCTATCCATAGCAGCTGGCCGTCGGCCTCGTCGGTAATGCGGTGACCAATGCGGTGGCGCCAAAGTGCCTTGCGCAGTTCGCTTGTATCCGCGTGATCGGGCAAAAGCATCACTGGATGCATAACATCCCTCTAATCAATGCGCTAACGGGCACGGTGACCGCAGCGAGTAGGTATTGGGTGAGCTAACGGCTGCCAACAATCGGTTGCCAACAAAAAGGCAAAAAAAACCGGCGGTGGGGACCGCCGGAGAATAAAAGCAAGGGATCATTCAAGGGAACACTTACTCTGATAGCCGACAGCAGGGTTAGTTCAGCCATTTTTCAAAAATTATGTAAAAAAAAGTAACAAAAGAAATAATTACTTAATCAAAATCAATTTCCCAGGGTTTCGGCAATGCCCGCTCTTCTTTTGGCACCTTAATCCATACAAAGTGATCGGCATTTAGCGCCGTCTCTCCGCTCCAGCGGTAAGCGACTAACCGGCCATATTTGACCGCACTGTAATCTAAACAGGCGATATTACGAGCGGGAAGCGACGGTATTCCTTCGCACCAGTAGTGACCAATAAATAACGGCGGCTGTTCAGGCCCATAATAACTCAATTTCTGCCGCTCTTCGGTCGTGAGTTCGCGGGTTTCAAGATCGCCGGGCAGGTTATCTGGCTGAAAGACTACATCACCCCACTGTTGCGGGTCTTGAGCCCAAAAGTGGGCGCGGAAACTTTTCCGCGTAAAGCCATCGCCAGAGTGTATCGCAATCCCTTCGGGCAGCGAGACATGCGGGCCTCGGGTGAGGCGATCGAGTATTTGATACGCTTGGGTAGTGGGGTCGGTGGATTCAACCAAAAAATCGGTGTCCATACATTGATCAGGACGTCGCTGCTTTAGCTCGTCAATCAGCTTCTGATCCCAGCAGGCATGCACCACCCGAATTCCGTCTATCTCAAGGCAGAGCGGGATAGTTTTGAACCACGCCAACGTATCTTCCCACTCGTTGGTGTAGTCGCGATACTGCTCTAGGGTGTCTTGAATAATGCGATTATGCCGAGGAGTATGCTCACGCAGCCAGCGCTTGTGGCTACCTGCAGGCCCTGGATGAGTATACGCCAGGGCGTTGTACTCATGGTTCCCCATCACAATGTAGGCCTCGCCCTGCTCTACCATTCGCCGGGCAATGGTCACAGCCAAGCGAATACGCGGCCCGCGATCAATCAGGTCACCAAGAAAAATCACCTTGCGACGTGGGTGGCGGTATACACCGCTGCGCTGATGATAACCCAGCTTTTCGAGTAATGCGGCTAACGTAGCGCCACAGCCGTGGACATCACCAATCAGGTCATATCCTTCCAGCTGAGGCCTGCCTTGCGTTTCACGCTGCATGCTTAATCCCCCAACCGGTGGCTCCAGCCTAATTTGCTGCGCAGCACTTCGTAGAAATTATGTCCGATGGGGTGCACCAGTTGAACGCGTTCAGGCTTACGGGTAATCACCAACACATCGTTGGGCTTCGCTACCGCCCGCGTTTGCCCATCGCAGCTTATATGCGGATAGGTTTGGTTAGTTTCGCCAATATGAATACGGATTTCGCTGGCGGCATCAATCACGATTGGCCGACTCGACAGCGTATGGGGAAACATCGGCACCAGCGTCACTACATCAAGTTTGGGGTGCATGATCGGCCCACCACCCGAGAGTGCATAAGCCGTAGAGCCGGTAGGCGTGGCGACAATCAAGCCATCGCTGCGCTGGCTATAAACAAACTGACCATCAATAAACAATTCAAACTCAATCATGCGCACCGCTTTGCCGGGGTGCAGAACGACCTCATTCAAGGCATCGCCGTTGCCCACCGCAACACCGTTACGGTAGAGCACGGCGTCTAACAGGAAACGCTGTTCAATCTCAAATTCGCCCGCGAGCACTTCACTAACACGGGTTTCCAGCTCATCTGGCGAAATGTCAGTAAGAAACCCTAAGCGGCCACGATTGACCCCTAAAATAAGCGTTCCGCTTCGGCAGAGCGTGCGCGCCGCACCAAGCAAGCTGCCATCGCCTCCCACCACGATCACCAGATCGCACAGCTCCCCCAACATGCGGCGGCTTGCTTCCGGTTGACCATGGTGCGGCAAGGCAGTAGCCGTGCGGTCTTCCACCAGCACCGAATACTCATGGGCGACGAGATAGGTCACCAGGCGCTGCAGAGAATCGATTACTTTATCGCTACCCAACCGACCAATCAGCCCGATGGTTTTAAAGGGCCTGCCTGATTGATCGCTGGAGAGCGAGCTAGCCTCTGAAGATTTGGCATCTGGCGGTAAGGTGTTGCTCATGGGCCGACTCTCGCTAACAGAAGCCGCCATTATGGAGACACCGGAGGTATCGGGCAAATAGGCTTAGCTAACGGCCACTTGACGACGCTGGCACCACCAATGGTTGAGCCACAGCGAGGCCGCGATGATAAGCGCGCCTAGCAGCAAGCGCGGAATATCCGCATCGCGGTTCCAAATTACCAGGTTAACGATAAGACCTGCTGGCACCAGTGCATTGTTCATAATTGCTAACGTGCCAGCATTCACTTTAGTGGCGCCCTGATTCCAGGCAAAGTAGCCAACGCCAGACGCCACTAACCCCAGCCAGGCCAGTACGCCCCACTGCAGCGATGTGGTCGGTAATGCAGCGCTGTTGCCGAAGAGTAAATAAGCGGGTAGTGCCACTACCATTGCGCCAATGAAGAACCAGCCAAATACATTGTGCCACGCCAGCGTAGGAGGTAAATCAGCCGCTAATCGACGATAACCTACCTGACCAATAGCAAAGCAAAGGTTTGCCCCCTGCACCACTAAAAAGCCCATCCAGAAGCCGCTATCGACACCGTCATAGCGGATGACGCCTGCCCCGAGAACTGCAAGCAGTGCCGTCACGAGATAGATGGGGGTAAAGCGGCCAAACAGGAGGTCATCCAGCAGTGCGATATAGATAGGCGTAAAGATCGTGAACAGCAGTACTTCAGGCACCGACAACAGCAAAAAGGATTGGTAGAAGAAGGTGTACATCACCCCCAATTGGATGGCACCCAATCCCATGAGGGCGAGCCGCTGCTTACCACGCAACAGGCCGGGGCGTAAAAACGGCAGGAACACCAGCATGGCAAGCGTTACTCGTAGCAGCACCGCAAAGTAGCTGTCGACCTGCCCCGCCAGATAAACCCCTATCAACGAAAAGGAAAATGCCCACAGGGCGGTAACGCCCATTAGATAACCCATCGTAAACCCCGGCTTATAAATTAGTTTACGCGGATTATACGCACATGGATGAAGCTGCCAAGTCGTAAACGTAATAACAATCGTTGGTTAACGCCGCTGCAACCACCAAGCCGCATACACCACACCCGGCAACCAACCCGCCAGTGTCAACACCAACGCAATAATCACACGCTTTTGGCCGCCCTGTGTTAAGCCGACTGCGAGGGGTGGCAGGCATATCGCCAGGGCATAATAGGCGAACTTCAACGCGGCGGGCTCAGGTGTCGCTGGTTCTGCCTGGTTTTCTGATGCCGTTTTGGATGATGCAGCCGGGGTCGTATCTAGCGCCGCCTTGGGTGGTGGCGTGAAGTGTTCTACGGCGTCAGGGGCTGGCTCCTTAGCGGCCTGAGCGGCCCGCTCCTGGGCAATCCGATGGGCTTCTTTATCGATTTTCTGCTCAAGGGTTTCTGCCCCTTCAGCCAAGTCATCGTGATGGCGCTCCCATTCTTCCCAATCGTGGGGGGTGCCCGATTTAGGCCGTTGATGACCAGAGCCCCTCGCCCGCTCCCAGGCTTTCTCTTCTAACGTATTGGGTCGATCCGGGTCACGCTCACTCCCCACCCCTTTGCGGTTTAAATATTCACGTGCATCCATGGAAGGCTCCTTGATGCCTTAATTAACGATCAGCTATGCCATTAGAAAATTAACAACACAGAAAATTCAGTACTTATAGCGTTGAATAAAGATAGCTTGCAGGACGCACGCCATGAACAAATCACCTACAGTGAAAGAGTTGATTCTACCTTAGCGCCTACAACAACGAACAATCAGAACGCACTGCCTGCGAAGGCTTTATTGTCACAGCGCTGAATACGATGATCGAGGAGTGTCCATGATGAGTAGAGCTGCACCCAACATCGTTCGCGACATCATGTCCCGCGATTGCTACCGTGTTTCACCCGACGCATCCATCACCACATTAGCCAAGGGCCTGGCACTGCACCGCTTGCCAGGTGCACCGGTGGTTGATGCCGCCGACCGCTTAATCGGCTTTATTTCGGAGCAGGATGTATTGGGCCGTGTGCTTGATAGTATCTATCACGATGATGAGGCGCCGCTCGTTAAAGAGCTGATGCGCCACGAAGTACTCAGCGTATCACCGAATAAGAGCATTACCGACTTGGCACAGGAAATGCGTTCAGCGAAACCCAAGGTGTACCCAGTCGTAGAACAACAACGGTTAATAGGCATCGTGACACGACGTGATATCCTAATTGCACTGCTAATGATTCGCCGCCATTAGCCGTTATGCTGGCAACGCTTTTTTTAAGCAGCGATAAAACAGGCAAGCATCAGGCAAAAAAAAACCGCTACTCAAGGAGTAGCGGAAGCAAGGGATCAAAACAAAGAGCCAGAACAACAACTTTAGCGACTGCTATCGCGCTGTTGTCTGTACATACTCAGACACGCCGCACTGGAAAAGTTCGCAAAATAGTAAAATTTTCGACCTTGGCGGCGTCACGCGTATAATTAAATGACAATTTGTGAACTGATGACGCCTAGGAGCCCAGCGAATGGCGCTGTATTTATTGGTATTTGGGGTGTGTTTGCTGGTGATTGGCGCGGTAATGCTGGTGTTGATGACCTCAAGCACGCCGCGCTACCGCACTGAACCTAAGGATTTACTGGCGCTGTTTGATAAAGCGCTCAACAGCCAGGTAAGCGAAACCGAGTGGAACGCTATCATCGGCTACCCTATTCGGCATAATGAGTATTTGGATGGCATTCGTCGCCGTGCCGCCCATTTAATGGAGCAGCATGGCCGACGCTGGATGGTAGCCCAAGGTAAACCATTGCTCAATCAAGAGGGCCAGGCTGAACTTAAGGCCCTTCGCGATCATTTGTCCGCCCATACAGCCCTCCGCCAGCAGTAGCTGGTGCGGTCCAGGAGACCTGCTATGCCGAGCACCATTCGACAAATACCTCTAGCCAGCGCCACGCAACATCATGCTCATGATTTTCATCAAATAGTCATCACCATGTGTGGCTCGTCAGAGTTTGAAATTGAAGGGTTGGGTGGGCGCGTCAATGCCTTTTCAGGCTGTATCGTGCCCGCCAATCATGAGCACTACTATTCGGGCAATGGCCATAATCGACAATTGATTCTCGACCTGCCCGAGGACGCCCCCGCTTTGACAGGTGAAAATCACGAATTAGTAGCGCTATTTGATGCCCCCCGTTTTTTTGGTTTAGACAACGCACTGCGCCACTACTTAGCCTTTATGGAGAGCGAACTTGCTCAAGGGTTTGATACCTCTACCAACTCCTTTCAGCAAGACCGCTTAGCGGCCACCCTTTTAGGTTCCCTTAAAGCGAGATTGGGCTCTGCTACCACTTCAAACCAACGTCGGCTGGACTTGACGCGAATTAATCATTTTATTCGCCAGCACCTCGCTGAGGAGCTGCGTGTCGCCGACCTAGCGCGGCTGGCTTGTTTGAGCGAAGCACATTTTTCCGACTGTTTCCGCGCCCAAACCGGGCTTTCACCCTGGCAATACGTCAAGCGGCAACGGCTAAATGCGGCCCGCCAACTGATTTTGCAAAGCCGACTTCCGCTCACCGACATTGCCATTCAAACCGGCTTTGCCAACCAAAGCGCACTTTCTCATGCTTTCCGGCGTAGCTATGGTTTGTCGCCGCGTAAACTACGCCAGGGAGATGCGTCACCCATTGCGCTCAGTGCCTCAACCGCTGCGTTAGGGCCGCTAGCTGGCCAGCAAAAACTATACTAAAGTCGTAAAGTTACTGTGCTTGCCGCGGAATTGACATGTTTTACCGTGAAATCAGCATACACCTGAGTTAGCCGCACTCTACATTCGCTGACTAGCTTGGGCGTAACGCCCTGTTACCCATTCGTTCTGTTCAGACTTTCGGGGGCTTCAATGCTCAATGCCAAGAAAATGCGTGACCCTGCCATCTGGCAAACTGATCTCGACACTCTCATGGCGCGCGTTAGCGACCACTACCTAGTGGATGAAAGCGCCTATGTCAGCGAACTGATCAAGGTGTTGGATGCTGACCGCGACGACTTTGCCCGCATTGAAGCTAATACAGCCGCTTTGGTTCAGGATGTCCGTAAAATGGACACGGCCGTCGATACTATTGATGAGCTACTCCAGCAGTACAGCCTGGATACTCACGAAGGCCTGATGCTGATGTGCCTAGCGGAAGCCATGCTGCGCATTCCCGACAAAGCCACCGCCGATGCCCTGATTGAAGACAAACTTGGCCCCGCCGACTGGCAGTCTCACGTGGGCAAGAGCGACTCGTGGATGGTCAACGCCTCTACCTGGGGCCTGTTAATGACCGGGCGCGTGCTCAAGCTAGACCACCCTAAAGAGGGGCAGCCCGCCAACTTCATCAATCGCATGGTTAATCGTATGGGTGAGCCGGTGATCCGCCGCGCCATGTACGAAGCGATGAAGATCATGGGCAAGCAGTTCGTGTTGGGGCGCGATATTAATGAAGCGCTGAAGCGCTCAAAGCCGCTGTTCAATAAAGGCTATACCTACTCCTACGACATGCTGGGCGAAGCCGCCCGTACCCGTAACGATGCACAGCGCTATTTTGATGACTACGCACGGGCCATCGAGCAAGTCGGCAAAACCTGCAAAACGTTAAGCGATAAAACCCCGGCGCCGTCGGTCTCCATTAAGCTTTCAGCGCTTCACCCCCGCTATGAGTTTGGCCGCCGCGAGCAAGTGCTTGCCGAGCTGGTCGACACGGTCATAAAGCTGGTCAGCAAAGCGCGTGCACTGGATGTTGCGGTCACTATTGACGCTGAAGAGATTGATCGCCTGGAGATTTCTCTGGAAGTCTTCCGTGCAGTTTACGAAAGTGAAGCCGCCAAGGGCTGGGGTCACTTCGGTTTAGTGGTTCAAGCCTACTCCAAGCGCGCGCTGCCAGTGTTGCACTACATTAACCGTTTGGCCGACCAGCAAGGTGATGAGATTCCTTTGCGCTTGGTCAAAGGCGCTTACTGGGATACTGAAATTAAAGAGTCCCAGCAGCTTGGGGTCGACGGCTATCCGGTATTTACACGTAAAGCGGGTACCGATGTAGCCTATCTTGCCTGCGCGCAGTTCCTGCTCTCTAGCGACACCAAGGGGCGCATTTTTCCGCAGTTTGCTACCCACAATGCCCACACTGTGACGACTATTTTAGAATTTGCTAATCGCGATAGCCGTCCTTTTGAGTTTCAACGCCTGCATGGCATGGGCGAAGCCCTTTATGACGCTGCTCTTGAGCGTGCTCCGAAAGGTACCTACTGCCGAATTTACGCCCCGGTGGGTGCGCATAAAGACCTGCTGCCCTACTTAGTGCGGCGCCTGCTTGAAAATGGTGCCAACTCCTCGTTTGTTCACCAGTTGGTTGACCCTGACGTACCGGTCGAGTGGCTGTGTCAGCACCCGATTGAAACCCTGCGCCAGCAGCAACATCTGGCCAATATGAACATCCCGTTACCCAAAGACATTTACGGGCCCAAGCGGCGCAATTCACGTGGGGTAAATCTGAATATACGCAGCCACTACTATCCGCTCATGGAGAAGATGGCCGCGTTTATGGATCAGCAGTACCCGACGAAGCCGCTGCTCGCTTTTGATGTCGCTGACGACGCCGCCAATACCCATAGCGTTACCAGCCCATACGACCGCCAAAAAACCGTCGGTAGCGTTCAGTGGACGAGCAAAGAGCAAGCCACCCAGGCGCTGGATGCTGCCTGGGCCGCTTTCCCTCGCTGGGACGCCACCCCGGTGGCCGAACGGGCGGCTATTGTGCGTCGCTTGGGGGATTTGATGGAAGAGCATATGCCAGAGCTAATGGCATTGTGCTCGCGTGAAGGCGGTAAACTGCTTACCGATGGCGTCGATGAAATTAGAGAAGCCGTCGACTTCTGCCGTTTCTACGCCATGCGCGCTGAAGAGGATTTCGGCCAAGTCATCGAGCTCCCTGGCCCCACTGGCGAATCCAACCGCTTATTTATGGGAGGCAAGGGCGTATTCGCAGCCATCAGCCCCTGGAACTTCCCTGTCGCGATCTTCTGCGGCCAAATTGTCGCGGCGGCGGTAGCAGGTAACACAGTCCTGGCCAAACCGGCGGAACAGACGTCTATCGTCGCGCATCGTGTTATTGAGCTGCTCCACGAAGCGGGCATGCCCCGTGATGTCGTCCAGCTACTGCCCGGTGACGGCCCCACAGTCGGTAGTGTGCTGACCTCCGACTCACGGATCACCGGGGTAGTCTTCACCGGTGGCACCGACACCGCACAAATTATCAACCGCGCTTTGGCGGCACGAGAAAAGGCCCCTCTGGCCACCCTGATTGCGGAAACCGGCGGCATGAACGCCATGATTGTCGACTCTACCGCCCTGCCTGAGCAGGTGGTGGTAGATGTTATTCAGTCGGCCTTTCAGAGCGCTGGGCAGCGCTGCTCGGCGCTGCGGGTATTGTATCTACAAGACGATGTTGCCGACCGGGTCATTGAAATCCTCAAAGGCGCGATGAATGAACTGCGCATTGGCGACCCTCGCGATTTAGGCACCGATGTGGGGCCGGTAATCGATGAAGAGGCGCGCAAAGGCTTAATGGAGCACATCGAAAAACTCAAAGCCGAAAATCGTCTGGTCGCCGAAACACCGATGGCTGCTGAGCATACTCAAGATGGCACTTTCGTAGCGCCTGTCGCCTTCACGATTGATAGCATCGATTCACTCACGCGCGAGCAATTCGGGCCCATACTGCATATCGTGCGTTACAAAGCCAGCGAGCTTGATAAAGTTATCAATGACATTAACGGACGCAATTACGGCCTGACATTTGGCGTACATAGCCGTAACGAATCATTCGCCGCTGAAATAGCGCAGAAAATGCGCGTGGGCAATGTGTACATCAATCGTAATATCATTGGGGCTGTGGTGGGCGTTCAACCGTTTGGGGGTCAAGGGCTTTCTGGTACAGGCCCAAAAGCCGGCGGCCTTCACTACCTGCAGCGCTTTGTAACTGAAAAAACGATTACTAATAACACCGCCGCTTTAGGCGGGAACGCGTCGCTACTGGCGCTGGGTGATGAGTGAGCCGCTCATCACACCCGAAAATTTCTCCGACCTCACCCCAGCCTGACATTTGCTGGGGTACGTCAAGTGAATAGGAAAAGGGAATAACAGCCATTAACAACAACAAGACTGCGCCACAACCCACTCTTCTCGGTAAGCGCACTAACCTGTCGGCGCTACGTCCGACTTAATAACTAAGAAACAGGAGACTTTTTTATGGCTATTGGCGTTTGGATCAGCCTTTTTGCTTACTTTGCGCTCATGATTGGCATCGGCCTTTATGCTATGCGCAAATCCACATCCACCTCTGAAGATTACATGCTAGGTGGCCGAACCCTTAGCCCAAAGGTGGCGGCCCTGTCGGCTGGCGCTTCAGACATGAGCGGGTGGTTGCTGCTAGGGTTACCTGGGGCGATGTACGTATCCGGCTTGGGCTCAGCCTGGATCGGTATCGGCCTGTTCGTGGGTGCATTCTTTAACTGGGTGCTGGTGGCTCCGCGCTTGCGTGAACAGACGGTTCACTATGGCAATGCGATTACGATTCCAGCCTTCTTGGCCAACCGGTTCCCCACTCGGTCAATGTCGCTGAGAACGGTCTCCGCCATCGTCATCGTTATCTTTTTCGCAGTATACACGGCGTCAGGCTTAGTGGCAGGCGGTAAGCTGTTCGAAAGCGCCTTTGCTGGCGTCATCAACATTGGTGGCTTGAGCGATTACGCTACGGGCATCATCATCACGCTGGGTGTGGTACTGCTCTATACCGTGGTCGGCGGCTTCCTGGCCGTGAGCATGACGGACTTCGTGCAAGGCTGCATCATGATGCTGGCCTTGGTGATCATGCCTGCGGTGGTGCTGTTTGGCGAAGGTGGTGGTGGTTTCACCCAAGCATCACAAACGCTCAATGAAGTCGATCCCACGCTTCTGTCGTGGACAGAAGGATTGACCTTTATCGGCTGGCTCTCTGCCGTTACCTGGGGCCTGGGTTATTTCGGCCAACCACATATCATCGTTCGCTTCATGGCTATCCGAACGCTGAAAGATGTGCCTATTGCCCGCAATATCGGCATGAGCTGGATGGCCATCTCGCTGATTGGCGCAGTCTCTCTGGGCATATTTGGCCGTGCCTACGCGGTTCGTAATGGCATGGACGTAGAAGATCCGGAAACGATCTTTATTATCCTAGCCGAGCTGTTGTTCCACCCGCTGATCACTGGCTTCCTCTATGCTGCTCTGCTGGCGGCGGTCATGAGTACCATTTCCAGCCAACTGCTGGTGGCGTCTTCATCACTGACCGAGGACTTCTATCGCCTGTTCTTTCGTAAAGAAGCGACCGATAAAGAGTGTGTGGGCGTAGGCCGGATCAGTGTCGTACTGGTTGGCTTGGTGGCAGCCGTTATCGCGTCAGACCCGGATTCACAGGTGCTTGGACTAGTTAGTAATGCCTGGGCAGGCTTTGGTGCCGCGTTTGGCCCGCTGATTATCTTGTCGCTGATGTGGTCGCGCACGAACGGTGCTGGCGCTATCGCTGGCATGGTAGTGGGTGCCGCCACTGTCATGATCTGGATTGCATTGGGCTGGAACGGTGAATTTATGGGTGGTCCCGGTGTGTATGAGATCATTCCCGGCTTCATCGCTTCCTTTATTGCTATCCTGGTAGTGAGCAGTATGACAGCCGATGCGGGTGAATATCAGCACATCACTCGCTAACCAATAAGTTGTTCATGAGACCTTTACGTGTCAGATATATCGACAACAGGAAGGTCTCTACATTACAGCCCTTCTGCGCTGTATGTGATCGGGCCACCTTCGGGTGGCCTTTTTATGCCTGCCGTTCATGTTGTGAATAACGAATCTGGCGTTAAGACAATCACCCCTTGCCCTAGATCAATAACCAGTGACCACCTCTTTATTAGACTCTTAAACATCATGAAGTGGCTTATCCATAGCCGCTTAGCCATGCCACTAGGAGTCAACTCATGCGTAAAGCCGCCCTTCCCACCCTACTCGTTTCCAGTATTGCCGCTGCGGCTTTGATGACCAGCAGCCAGGTATTCGCCTATGGCGCGGGTGACTTTTTTACCCGCGTGGGTGTTGCAAAAGTGGACCCGACAAGCAATAACGGTGAGATATTAGGCGCCGATGTTAATGTCGATGCAGAGACGAATTTTGCCTTCACGCTAGGCTATCGCTTCCACGACAAGATGGGGGTCGAGCTGCTGGCCGCGCTACCCTTCAAACACGACCTGCAAGTGGAAGGCGTGACTGATGGCTCTACCAAGCATTTGCCACCTACCCTCACACTACAGTACTACCCGTTAGGGGGTACCGAGGCCCGTGTTCAGCCTTATGTCGGCGCAGGTATTAACTACACTCGCTTCTCTGACGAAAAAACCGATATCGGCGCATCATTGGAGCTTGACGACTCCTGGGGCGCAGCGGGTCAAGTCGGTATCGATCTGCTGATTGATGAACATTGGGCGTTAAATGCTGCGGCGTGGTACATCGATATCGATTCCGATGCCAAGGTGGGCGGCGCAGAGGCGGGCACCGTTGAGATCGACCCAGTAGTGGTAATGGCGGGCCTCAGCTACCGTTTCTAAGCTGCCTTAAAAGCGTTATGACGGATGCAATTTACAAAGCCTGCTTTGCGGCAGGCTTTGTCTGTTAAATCGCTTCCATCTTTAAATAGCGTTCAGCTTTCAGTGACTAACTGGTCAACTTTCTCTACCGCGTGTACAACAAGCAATTGATGATGTGCAGGTGTTTTCTCCTGCTGCAAATACGCGGCCACAGCGGGAGCCACTTCGCACTTGGCAGGCATGGCGGCGCGGGCCTCAATTAAGGCGTTTAAGCGAGCAATGAATACAAAGCGCACCCATTGAGGCAGCGACATCGTGTCAATGCAAAACGGCTGCTGGCTGGCGAATGCATCAGCGTCAGGTGTCGGCATACGCCATAGATCGGCGGCTTTCATCGCGGCTTCAAGTTCTAGAAGTGCTGTCTGTAGCGGTTGAAAAGTACTCATAACGTCGTTTGTAACTACCTCGTAAAATGAAAAAGCGTATCTTATTACCATTATCCCCATTCGGCTGGCTGCTTGCCAATCACGCTCACTTGTGAAGAGTTATCCATAGACTCACAGAAAACCTGCACGAGCCTGTGGATAAACTATGGAAAGGTGTCGCAGCGCTTGCTCTCATGGGGCTTTCGCACAGTTGTTTACTTTTTAACCACACTGTCATGTAAGGCATCCTCATTGGCCGGTATTTATCCGTCTCGGCGGCTGACAGTGACCCATCATCAAGGTAGAGTGCAGGCTTGCAACGCGGAAGGATGTCATGCAACCGATTCAAACCCTTGATGAGTTTTTTACCCGCAGCGGCGCAGAGGTTTCCCTTTACCATATGGGCCGCCATGTGGTCGCCTGCCCACGGGAGTCCCTCGCCGCCTTTGAGCGTGGCGAACTGGCGTGGCCAGAACCTTGGCAAGGCCAAGCACGTTTAGCCATTCTGTTCCGTTTGGGGGATATGCCCGAACCTGCCATTTGGTTTTTAGCTCTGCCACTCGATGAACAGGGGATGCTTGCCCCTGCTCAGCGTGATGCGTTTTTAAATCGTCTGCTGGAAACATTAGGTCGAGCTGTTTCTCAGGTGGGACGTGAAGAAACAGCGGACGTGGACCACTTAATGAAGGATAATCCCCTCGCCTTTACGCCCAGCGTTACCTTTCAAGCGATGCTCAATGCCCGTGCCACTTCTGACGCAGGGCTACCTGCCAGCCAGCATTTTGAGCCGGTTGAGGATTACTTGAGTGGCCAGCAGGCGATTGATTGGCAGGCATTGGGATTACAGGGAATTGCCGATTACGTCGTTCGTATGGAGTCGCCCGACGCGGACACGTTAGCGCTGAGACTGCCTGACCTACCTACCGCCGTTATTAACTCCGTGTGCTACTGTTTAGAGCACCAGCCACTACCACAGGCATTAGTCGCCGCGCTGCAACGTCGTGGCGAAGCCGCCGCACAAGCGGGCGACATTGAAACCTTATGTGCTTGCCTGCGCGCTGTGGGTAATACGGATGCAATAGCGGTGGGCAATTGGTACTCCGCCTTACTTAAAGACACCACAGTTTGTGGGCCGGATATGCTGGCTGCCATAGCCGGGCGTGGCTGGGTGTATCTTGAAGACGCTGAGCGCTTACCTCTTTTTCTACAGCGTTTGGCGGAAGATGAGCGTACTGATTTTGCCGCGGTAGTGCGTGATCTTGCTCTCATCCCACGGCTACGTTTACCGGTCATGATGGCCATGCGTGATGCGCCCGAAGGCTCTTCTATTCAACACCGTTTGAGCATGATGATGTCGCAGAGAAAGGCTTGATTTGATGTTGTCATTTTTAATTGCAAGGAGTGAGCCGTGAAGGAATTACCCTATCAGGCCAAGGCGGTCATTGGACGCCGTGAAATGGTGACGTTACCTGAGCTAGGGCTTCACCTGTGCTGTAAAGCAGACACTGGTGCGCGTACTTCTGCCCTGCATGCAGAAGAGATAGAGACACATGAAGATGAACATGGTCAACTATGGGTAAGTTTTATTACCCACAGCGCTGGGCCAACTACACCCGCCCATCGCTACAGTCTACATTTACATGATCGACGCCGAGTCACCAGTTCAAACGGACATAGCGAGTGGCGCTATGTAATACGTACCCCAATGCAAATGGGTGATTTGAATTTTCCGGTTGAATTGACCCTGACTGACCGCAGCAATATGCGCCACCCAATGTTATTAGGACGCCGCGCTATGCGCCGCCTGCTAATTGCACCCGGTGCGGCATTTTTGCACGGTGAGCCTTAACCCCTTTTATTAGCCGCCTTTATTTAGACTCGGAGTCCCCTACATGCATATCGCTCTGCTATCGCGCAACCGTAATTTGTACTCTACACGCCGCCTGGTTGAAGCTGCAGAGCAGCGTGGGCATACCGCTCGTGTGGTGGACACGCTGCGCTGCTATATGAGCATTACCTCCCACCACCCTTCGATTCACTATAAAGGTCAAGAAATTGAGCACTTTGATGCGGTCATCCCCCGCATTGGGGCGTCGGTGACCTTTTATGGGTGCGCGCTGTTACGCCAGTTCGAGATGATGGGCACCTACGTTATCAACGATAACGTTTCAATTACCCGCTCGCGGGACAAACTACGCTCACTTCAGCTATTGTCACGCAAAGGGCTGGGGCTACCGATTACCGGCTTTGCGCACTCTCCGGACGATATTCCTGACTTGATAACCATGGTCAAAGGCGCCCCGCTGGTGATTAAGCTGCTTGAAGGCACCCAGGGAATTGGCGTGGTGTTAGCGGAAACGAACCAGGCGGCGGAATCAGTCATTCAGGCCTTCATGGGTATGAAAGCCAATATCATGGTTCAGGAGTACATTAAGGAAGCACGCGGTGCTGATATTCGCTGCTTAGTGATCGGCGATAAAGTCGTGGCTTCGATGAAGCGTCAGGCGGCGGATGGTGAATTCCGCTCGAACCTACACCGCGGGGGCTCCGCCAGCGTGATTCGAATCACTCCTGAAGAGCGTTCAACGGCGATTCGTGCAGCCAAGGCCATGGGCCTGCGCGTTGCCGGTGTCGACTTGCTACGCTCAAATCACGGCCCGGTGATTATGGAGGTTAATTCTTCGCCTGGTTTGCAGGGCATTGAGAACGCCACCGGCAAAGATATTGCGGGCATGATCATTGAGCACATTGAAAGAAATGCCGCCCCAGCTCGTAAAACGCCGCCCAAGCCTAAAGGCTAAGGCAAAATCTTAAAATAATCCGATTCGGGGGTGGCAAATCGACGCTGTCCCCCCCACAATCTGCGTCACCGAAGGAGGTAGACGCTCATGTTTCTCGATAATCGCCAAGTGGCGATGGACAGCGTATTGGAAGCGCTGGCCGATAGCATTGATTATTTCCAAGACAATATCGAACGCCTGCGCCCCTCACTGCGCGACGCTTTAAAGCCGCATTATACTGAGCGGCTTAAGCAGATGCGTAAATTGCAGGAGCTTGCCCGTGCGCATTTGAAAATGCTGCCTCGGGATGCAGACGTTGAACGCGATGACTTTTTATGGCTTTGGAGCCGTCTAAAAAGCTTCGTAGGTAACGATAGCCAAGTATTGATCAATGAGTTATTAGAGCAAGAGCGTGTATTGATGCAGGCGCTCTCTTCGCTCTTTACCCATCCGCTACCTGATCCCATCGAACCGGTGGTAGAGGAATGCATGCGGGGGTGCCGTAAACTGATTCGCGAGCTCTATGCGCTGCAAAAGCGCAAAACGCATCGCTAGGGTGCCGAAAAGCGTTCGTTTAGTGACGGCAGAATTAGCTCGATGGGCGCACGCTTCTTAAACTCTATGGGCTCTGGAGTGCCGAGGAAATAGGGCTCCCTGCCCCATAGATACAGATCGCCCAGGGTAGCCACACGCGCTGCCCACTCGCGCAGTTTTAACCGCCACTCGACTCCCACCGTGGCATCATCCGCCACGCAGCCAGTAACATCCATCCCCAACGCACGTCCAATGTACACCGCGCGGGGAAGGTGCCAGCTCTGGGTAATCAGTAGCGCTTTATCCAACTGAAACACATCCCGTGCCCGCGCAAGGGTGTCATAAGTGCTAAAGCCCGCAAAATCCATGGTCAATTGCTCTGATGCAACGCCGCGCCGATAAAGCTCGCGCCACATCGCTCGTGGCTCGTTATACGCTTGGGTACGATTATCTCCAGACAGCAACAGATGCTCGACCTGGGACTGTTCAATCAAGGTGGCCGCAGTACGCATTCGCGCATGAAAGTGCGGATTCCGAACACCGCTGCGCGTCCAGTGAGAAGTACCGAAGACGACTCCCACACTCGCGGGACGGCACTGCTGCGGTTGACGTTCGATATAAGCAGCTGTCGTCGCGAGCACCCAAAAATTGCCACCTATAAACAGCAATGTCGCCAGCAGCGACAGTGCTCCTAGCGACATTAGTAAGCGCTTTAACCATTTCAACAAGAGGTTATGCATCCAGTTCCCCAGCTGGGGTTAGAACATGCCGAGTTCAAGCTTGGCCTCGTCACTCATCATGTCACGGCTCCAGGGGGGACTGAAGACTATCTCGGTGTGTACTTTGCTGATCTGCGGTGCACCAAGAATCTTATTGCGCGCATCCGCTGCAATAACATCGCCCATACCGCATCCCGGGGCGGTTAGCGTCATACGAATAGTCGCAATGCGCTCGCCGCTGATCAGGCGCTCAATGCGGCAGCCGTAAACTAGGCCCAAATCAACAATATTGACGGGGATCTCTGGATCGAAGCAGGTGCGTAACTGATCCCACACAAACTGCTCGATTTCCTCTTCACTGGCAGTTTCAGGTAGTGTGGGGCGGGGCAACGACTCAAGCCCCAGCGCATCAAGGTTGCTCCCCTCAATCAAGTACAGGCGCCCCTCAAAACCGACGCTCACCGAGCTACCTTTAGCCTGCATGACGCTGACTACGCTATCTTCGACGAGCGTTTCCGTACTACCAAACGGAATGGCAATAGCCTCCACATCGCGCTGGAGCGGCAACTGTTGACCCCGTTCGAGACTGGCTACTTGCTCAAGATCCATATCTGTCCTTAAAAACGTTCTTCAAAGAGCTGGCCTTAAAGAACCGACCTTAACGCACCATACCAATGACACGATTGAGTGCTTCAATAAAGCTATCCACTTCTTCGAACGTATTATACGCAGCAAATGAAGCACGGCACGTCGCATCGACTCCGAAATGATGCAGCAAGGGCTGCGCGCAGTGGTGGCCGGTGCGAATAGCCACGCCGAGTTGATCTATCAATAAGCCGATGTCTTGCGAATGCGCCCCTTCCACCACAAACGACAACACGCCTGCTTTTTGCGGTGCGGTGCCTAAGATACGCAGCCCATCGATTCGTCCAGCCGCTTGCGTCGCGCGGTCAAGCAACTGCCCTTCCCACTCGCCGATAGCAGCAACACCAACGCTTTCTACCCACTCAAGTGCACGCCCCAGCGCAATGACTTCCGCAATGGCGGGCGTTCCGGCTTCAAACTTGTGCGGAAAATCGGCGAAGGTGGTGCCTGCACCGAAAGAGACGGTTTTAATCATCTCACCGCCGCCCTGCCAAGGCGGCATCGCCTCCAGCAAAGCCTGCTTGCCATACAGCACGCCTACGCCGGTTGGCCCATACACTTTGTGGCCCGAGAAGGCGTAAAAGTCAGCATCAATCGCCTGCACATCGACTACCTGATGAGGGGCAGCTTGGGCACCATCAATCAGAATCAAGGCGCCGTGCTGGTGAGCAAGTGCCGCCATTTCCTGCACAGGGTTAATGGTCCCTAGCGCATTAGAGACATGATTGACCGCTACCAGCTTTGTACTCTCACTCAGCAGTGCGCGATAAGCAGCCATATCCAATGCGCCATTAGCCTCAACGGGAATCACTTTAATGGTAAACCCGATCTCGGCGGCCAACAGTTGCCAGGGCACAATATTGGAGTGGTGCTCCAACATTGAGATCAGCACTTCATCGCCAGGTGCTAGGTTTTTACGCCCCCAGCTCTGAACGACCAAGTTGATGGCTTCCGTGGTACCGCGGGTAAAGATGATCTGACGCGCATCTTCCGCGTTGAGAAACGCCCGCACCTTGTGACGCGTGCCTTCAAACGCCGCCGTTGCCTCATCGGCAAGGGTATGCAGCCCACGGTGAATATTGGCGTTATAGCGTGAGTAATAATCGCTGAAGACGTCAATCACCTGTTGAGGCGTCTGGCTAGTCGCCGCGTTGTCTAAATAGATTAGCGGCTTGCCGTGCACTTCACGGGCAAGCACCGGAAAATCCTGACGCAGACGGGCGACATCAAAGGGTGCTTGCACTTGCGCGGGCGCCTGCTCAATAACGGTATTTGGCATCAATCACTCCTCGTTGAGCCCTTGAGGCTAGTCTTTAAAAGCGGGTCTTAAAGAACTAGTCGTTAAGTGCGGCTGCCGCTTCAACAAGCCCAGCAAGATTAAAGCGCTCCGGCAACTTACCCGCAACCGCGAGTTCAACGCGCTCGGCAATCGCATCCAGGCTAACTTTATCCAACACCTCTCCCGCAAAGGCGAGGGTTAGCAGGCCTCGTGCGGTGGCTTCATCGATACCGCGCGTGCGCAGGGCATAGACCGCCTCTTCGTCCAGCTGGCCGGTAGTGGTGCCGTGTGAACACTTAACATCATCGGCGTAGATTTCAAGCTCAGGCTTGGCATCGATGTGAGCACGATCCGAAAGCAGCAGGTTTTGATTGCTCTGAAACCCTTCAATTTTCTGGCTGTCGCGCTTGACGTAGACCTTGCCGTTAAACACGCCGTGAGCGCGGTCATCCAGAATGCCTTTGTAGTTCTCATTAGAGAACGTCAGCGGCGCATTGTGGTTGACCTTGGTGTGGTTATCGACGTGCTGGCGACCTTGACCAAAGAACAGGCCCAGGAAGTTGGTTTCCGCGCCCTGGCCGTTCAAATCACTGATCAAGTCGTTACGCACTAGTGCGCCGCCCAGGCTCAGGTTGTACGAGGTATAGCGTGTATCGCGGCCCTGCTCGACATGAATGCTCGCCACATGCATATCACCCAATGGTGCTTCTTGTAGCTTGTAGTGAGCAAGGATCGCCCCACGATCAAGCATCAGTTCACCCACGACGTTGGTGAAGTTGGTCGCTTCGCTTTCGCCGGTGAAGTGTTCAATTAACGTGGCTTCGCTGCGGCTACCTGCTTCCACCAGTACGCGCGGGTGACACATCACCGGCTGGCCAGCGCGGGACAGAAACTGCAGCAGGATAGGTTTCTCAACGACCGTTCCCGGTGCAATGCGCACCACAGCGCCCTCTTCCATAAATGCCGTATTCAGCGCCGCAAACGGTGAGAAATCCACCCCGGTTAAGCGACCCAGCGGGCCACCAACTGCTTCGTGGTTCTCCGCCAGCGCCTTGGAAAGCGGTAACACCTGGACGCTTGAAGGCAACGAGTCCACATCCGAGAGCGCCGACGAGAAAACACCATCCACGAAGGTCAGGCGGTAAGCATCAATGGGCAGCGTCAGCGCCGCGGCACTGACCTGAGAGAACTCGGCGTTGTCGGCGAGCGCAAAGTTGCCTTGAGCAATTGAGCGCACGTCGGTGTATTTCCACTCTTCATCACGCCGAGTCGGAAAACCCAGCGCTTCAAAGCGGGCTGCACCCGCCTGACGACGTGCAGCAATCCACGTGGGCTCCGCCTGATAGTGCGGGCTGCGCGCTTTGAGTGTATCTAAAAAGGTTTGCGTATCGCTCATGCCACAGACTCCTCGATACCTTCGTACCCATTGGCTTCCAACTGCTTAGCTAGTTCAGCGTCACCGGTCTTAACGATACGACCATCGACCAGGACGTGAACCTGATCAGGCACGATGTAATCCAGCAGGCGCTGGTAGTGAGTCACTAGCAGAATGGCGCGGTCTTCAGCGCGCAGGCTGTTGACACCATCGGCGACCACTTTCATGGCGTCGATATCCAGTCCAGAGTCGATTTCGTCGAGCATCGCAAGCTTCGGCTGAAGCACCAGCATTTGCAGGATCTCGTTGCGTTTTTTCTCACCGCCAGAGAAGCCTTCATTAACGGCGCGCTGCAGGAAGCTGGCGTCCATTTTCATGTAACCAAGCTTCTCTTTCACCAGCTTCATAAACTCCGGCGCTGGCATTTCGCCTTCGCCGCGGGCGACGCGCTGGGCATTCAGCGCCGATTTCAGCAGGTAGATATTTTTAACACCCGGGATCTCGACCGGATACTGAAAACCCAGCAGCAGGCCCGCCTGGGCGCGTTCTTCAATTTCCATTTCGAGCACGTCTTTGCCTTCAAAGGTAATGGTGCCCTGGGTGACTTCGTAGCCATCTTTACCAGCGATAACCGCCGATAACGTCGATTTACCCGCGCCGTTCGGCCCCATGATGGCGTGCACTTCACCCGCGTTGATAGTCAGGGTGAGGCCTTTCAGGATTTCATTGCCTTCGACGGTGACGTGTAAATCATTTACTTGCAACATATTGATTACCTTCTAATTCTGGCGAGTCGCTACGGCGACACTAATAAAATGAGTGACTGAAGGGCTAGGGATTAACCTACCGCGCCTTCCAGGGTGACATTGAGCAGCGCTTCGGCTTCTACGGCAAACTCCATCGGCAGCTCTTGGAAGACGTCTTTACAGAAGCCATTCACAATCATGCTGACCGCGTCTTCTTCCGAGATACCGCGACTCTGACAGTAAAACAGCTGATCTTCACCGATTTTGGACGTGGTCGCTTCGTGTTCGATAGTCGCCGTGCTGTTGCCAATTTCCTGATAAGGGAAGGTATGCGCACCGCACTTATCGCCAATCAAAAGCGAATCGCACTGGGTAAAGTTACGCGCCCCTTTGGCACGCGGGCCGATTTTCACCAAGCCGCGATAGGACTGATCACTGCGACCGGCAGAGATACCTTTAGCCACGATATAGGAACGGGTGCCTTCGCCAATGTGAATCATTTTGGTGCCGGTGTCGGCCTGCTGGCGTCCGTTCGTGACCGCAACGGAGTAGAACTCACCAATACTGTCCTTGCCGCGCAGTACGCAGGAAGGGTATTTCCAGGTAATCGCCGAGCCAGTTTCAACTTGAGTCCAGCTAATCCGTGAACGGTCGCCACGGCAGTCGCCACGCTTAGTAACGAAGTTGTAGATACCGCCCTTGCCATTCTCATCACCGGGATACCAGTTCTGCACGGTGGAGTACTTGATGTAGGCATCGTCCAGAGCGACCAGCTCAACGACTGCAGCGTGCAGCTGGTTTTCGTCACGCATCGGCGCGGTACAGCCTTCCAGGTAGGAAACCTGGGCGCGGCTTTCGCAAATAATCAACGTGCGCTCAAACTGGCCGGTATTGGCCGCGTTAATGCGGAAGTAGGTAGACAGCTCCATCGGGCAAGTCACGCCTTCCGGCACGAATACGAAAGAGCCGTCGGTGAAGACCGCTGAGTTGAGCGCCGCGAAGTAGTTATCCGCCACCGGCACCACGGTGCCCAAATACTGCTTGATCAGTTCCGGATAGTCGCGGATAGCCTCGGAGATAGAGCAGAAGATAACCCCTGCTTCACCAAGCTGCTTTTTGAAAGTGGTGGCTACCGACACGGAGTCAAATACTGCATCAACGGCAACGCCAGCCAGCGCGGCACGTTCATGCAGCGGAATACCCAGCTTCTCGTAGGTCTCCAGCAGCTTGGGATCGACTTCATCCAGGCTCTGGGGGCGGTCTTCCGGGCGCTTGGGCGCACTGAAATAGGAGATCGACTGGTAATCGATCGGTGGGTAATCGAGATGCGCCCAGGATGGCGCTTCCATCTTCAACCACTGACGATAGGCATCCAAGCGCCACTCCAGCATCCACTCGGGTTCGCCCTTTTTCTTGGAAATAAAGGCGATGGTGTTTTCATCCAGGCCAGGTGGCAGGGTGTCGCTTTCAATATCGGTTACGAAGCCGTCTTTGTATTCGCGACGAACCAACTGTTCCATTTCTTCGCTTGCCATGGTGATACCCTCCGGGCAGTTGGGTGGCGAGATTATCGCCTTTAATAATAAAGTAGGCCTGCTGTGCTTGCGCCGCGCTTAGGCCGACGCCGCCGACAGGCTGATCGTTTGAATAGGCAGTTGCACCGGCAATTTTATGGGTGCTGTATCGGCTAAATGCGCTAAGGTCACGCTTTCAAGCAGCGTTCGCATCGCCAATGAAACCCGCTGCCAGTTGTCAGCCACACCACAGGTAGCCACAAGCTCGCAATCGCCTTCCGCTTGGCTACACTCGGTCATGGCAACAGGGCCTTCAATCGCCGCAATAATGTCAGCTGCCGTAATCTGTGATGCTGGCCGCGCCAAGCGATAACCGCCTTGCGCACCACGCTGGGAAACCAACAGTCCCGCACGTGCCAACATTTTAAGTGTTTTACTTACTGTGGGGTGTGGCAGCTGCACAGCCTCAGCCAAGTCGGCCGCTGCATGTGATGCTTGGGAGTGACGGGCAATTTGTGCCATCACTACAGCGGCATAGTCTGTCAGCCGAGAAAGCTTGAGCATGTCGACTCCCCTTTTATGTGCTTGGTACGCAGTCAATCAACTGGTTGGCTGCATCAATTGAGTACCATTTTAGTCCTGTATAAATTTGATGTGAAGCCCTTGAGCTAAATGGTTAGCAATTTGAGCAAAATAACAGCACGATCGACGCCAATCGCATCAAAAACAACAATCATTATCATTTAAAAAAGCTATTAGCTTTATACTGCTGCTGGCTATCGCTTTGCATGTATGAACAGCGTCTGGTAATTTCGATTGAGTATTGAGTGCCATCGCTCTGGATGGCGGCTTGCTATTCGAGGATTAAAAGATGGATTCAGCAGTCAACAATATGGTCAGCGCCTCAATGGCGATGCAGCAGGTGCAAGTAGTCCAGCAGGCCCAGTTTAACGTTTTTAAAGAGGCGTTAGACGGACAAGCAGCGCATATTACTGCGCTAATGGACAGCGTTGCCCAGGCGCCACAGCTGGCCACAAGTGGAAGCGTCGGTACGCAAATTAATACTACTGCGTAAAAGTCGAGGGCTGATAAATCAATAGCCCCCTGACATCAGAGGGCTATTTTTTTGACTGCCTGGTTTAACACTAGGCTTTCTTAACAAATTCAGATTTAAGCTTCATCGGGCCGATGCCGTCTATTTTACAGTCGATATCGTGATCGCCGCCCACCAACCGGATACTCTTCACTTTGGTGCCTACTTTAACCACCAGTGAACTACCTTTAACCTTCAAATCCTTGATCACCGTGACACTATCGCCGTCGACCAACATGTTGCCGTTAGCATCGCGCACGCCTGAAGCTTCTTCAGCGCTCTCCTCTGCTACCTTTGACCACTCGTGGCCACACTCTGGGCAAACGTATTGAAGCCCATCATCGTAGCTAAATTCGGAAGCGCAGGCAGGACAGTTAGGCAGATCACTCATAGGAAGGCTCCATCGCTTGGCTAAAAGAAAAGTCTGGTTCAAGGTCTAAGAAAGCGATGGAGCCTACACGGATTATTCCGCTTGTCTACTTTTGCGGATGCGATCAATCACGCTGATACGTGCCTACCAAACGATTCATGCCTAGCAGATTAGGCTCTACTTCTTTGAGAAGCTCGGCAAGCGTCAGCCCTTCAGGCAACGACGTTTGATGGTCCAGTGCTAACACCCAGAAATAGTAAAGATGTTTACCATGCCCTTCAGGGGGCATCGGACCAAAGTAACCAACTTCGCCTTTATCATTGGCGCCAGCAGTGCCCACAACACTCTTTTCAGTTAACTCATGGGTATCAGCGGGCAAGTTATAGAGCACCCAATGTACAAAGCCGTAGCTGCCATCCTTGACCAAAGGAGCATCTGGATCGTGACAGATAACAGCGAAACCCTGGGTTCCCTCAGGGGCATCTTTCCAAGCTAGGGCAGGCGAAACATTTTCCCCCTCACCAGTGTGCTTGGAAGGAATCGCTTGATGATCAGCAAACGCTGGGCTGGTAACCTGCATTGATGAAAGTGCAAATGCCATGCTTTTCTCCTCGGTCTATCTGATGGGCCTTGGTTTATCTGATGCCTTGATTTATCTGATGAGCCGCTGCTGAGTGTGAAGGCTATTAATCAGCGGGTCACCTGCTCAGCGTGTTGTTGCCACCACTGCTGAGCAGACGCCACATTCTCAGCATTATGTGTGGGGTCAAGTACTACCCCTAACTGAACGTAATCTCCACCTGTTCGAACCATTAGCTGAGGATCTTGAGTGGCTAGCTGAAGCGCGTAGAGAACCAGCATTTGTTCATACGCATCGCTGGTGTTCAACCGAGCAAACAGCAGTGGAACAGCAGGAAGCCCTATTTCGCCTAATTGCTCAGCGGCAATGTACCAGGGACGACGGTTGTCACGATCACCGTAACTGGTCACAAAACGCCGATCGGCCAAACGGCTAACATAATAGGACGCTTCCTCTTCGGGACTGATAAATAGCGGCGGCACCCAGTCACTCGCCGTGACGGCCTCCGGCGCTGTCGTGGCGGCAGGCGCGGGTTGCGAGCTGGCTAACGGTGCATCAGCCGCTGTCTGGCTAGGGGTGGGCGAAGGATGCTGTCCACCGGCACAGCCCGCGAGCAATAAGCTTACACCTACCCCTACCACCCTTAGATATAGCGCACTTCGCTGCATTGTCAGGCTTCCTTTGCTAGACATTAGAGAGGCCACCGGCCCTGTTTCTGTAGGCGACGCTTTACCCACACATCATAAAGGGTTCGCAGTGCTGGTTTAATCCCAGGCAAGCCAATCAGCCAAGCGACCGGGACCAGTAACGGAACACGCTTCATCAACAAACGGTAGGCGTCGATACCTTCTATTAATTGACCTTGCTCGGTTTCGACATGCAGAGAGCGTAGCGCTACTGCAGGGTCAACACCCTTTGCACGTAGGGCTTGCTCATTTTCGCTTACGTCAAGCCAACCAATATCTTTTGCATGGCGCCCCGACCAGCGCTCATAGCGCCGACGCTCTTGTCGACAAAGAGGGCACTGGGCATCGTAATAGACATTGATCAATGTCTTACTGGACATATTGCTTCTCAACTTTAAGACTCTTAAGCAGTGTGGCATTTTCAATATGTGGCGCAACCCCTTGCTGCCCCACGTTTCAATTAGGTCTTTGCTATGAATGCTGAATTGAGTAATGAATTTAGTAAACAACTGTTAGTGATTGCTCATGCCCCGTCGGCGAACACCCGCCTTCTGCGCGAAGCGGCCGCGCGGGGCGCTAGTCATCCTGATCTTGAGCAGGTGCAGTGTGTAGTGAAAGCGCCTTTAGAGGCAGGCCCAGAAGATGTACTAGCCTGCGATGCCATCTTGCTCGGTACCACGGAGAATCTGGGCTATATGAGTGGCGCGCTAAAAGATTTCTTTGACCGCACCTACTATTCTGTTCTAGAAAAAAAGCAAGGATTGCCCTGTGCGCTCTATATCCGTGCAGGCCATGACGGCACGGGCACTCAGCGCGCAGTAGAAAGCATCGTGACTGGCTTACGCTGGCGCTGGGTACAGGCCCCCCTCATTTTACGCGGTGAATGGCAGCCAACATTTGCAGATCAAGTAGAAGAAATTAGCATGACCTTAGCATTTAGTGTTGAAAGCGGCATTGTATAACAACGCGCAGCCTGCCTTACTGCAGGTAAGCACTTCGTGCATTCAGTGCGATTGAGAGTAATCAACGCACGATTCTTAGGTAGCCATTATGCACAACGTCATTGCCTTTTATGATGATCGCGTACTCGCTCACGAACCCAACATTGATGCCGATTTTTTACCTCAGCGAATCGATAAGCGTATTCGCCATCTGCTTGCTGGCTTACCTGTGCCTTGGAAATATCCTGAGCACCCTGGGCGATTAACCGCTATTCAACAGCTGCTTGAGAGAGCCCCCATTGAAGGTTTAAAAATTGAAGGGGGTAAAGCGGCTACCCATGAGCAGTTAGCGCGTGTGCATACCACTTCCTATCTAAGCGACATTTTCAGCCTGCGCGGCAAAAATGCCTGGCTGGATGTGGACACCACCGCGGTTTCACCGGGTAGCGTTGATGCCGCTGAAGTCGCCGCTGGAACGGCTATTGCCGCAGTGGAAGCAGTGATGGAAAAACGCGCTAAAAGCGCCTTTGCTCTTGTGCGCCCGCCAGGGCACCACGCAGAACCCGTTCGCGCCCGCGGCTTTTGCTTGTTTAACAATGTAGCTGTGGCGGCAGCCCATGCTCGCAGCGCGCTAGGTTGCGAAAGAGTGCTCATTGTTGATTGGGACGCCCACCACGGCAACGGTACCCAGGATATTTTCTGGGCAGAGCCCGACGTGATGTTTTTTGATATTCACCGCGCCGCCCCCTTCTACCCCGGCTCTGGCCACCTGGAAGAAGTAGGCGCCGGTTTGGGGGAAGGCACCACCATCAACGTACCGCTACCTGCTGGCGCCGGTGATGAAGCGTATTTGAAAGCCTTTCGCGACATCCTGGCGCCAGCAGCTGCCTGGTTTAAACCTGATATCATTTTAGTATCAGCAGGCTTTGACCCCCACTGGCATGACTTGGCGCTCAACGTCTCCTACGAAGGATTTGGCGCGCTAACCGGCTTTATGCAACAGTTGGCAGAACAGCACTGCGAGGGCCGATTGGTATTCGTATTAGAGGGCGGCTACAACCTTGAGTCACTGGCCAACGGTACAAGGGCGGTGCTCGCGGTTCTGGCGGGCAACACAGTACCGGTACCCGATACCTGCGGTATTGCGGAAGTACAAGCCGCAGCGGATTTTCACCGCACGGCTTTTCAATCTGAACCTGAATAGTGTTTTTCTGAACAAAAACCTGACAAATAAAAACGGCACCTCGAAGGATGCCGTTTGATTACCTAAACGCTATGGTTACTTTAGTCGTTCAAACACCGTTGCTACGCCCTGCCCCATGCCGATACACATGGTCGCCAAGCCCAGGGTGGTATCGCGCTGCTGCATAACGTTCAACAGCGTGGTGCAGATACGCGAGCCCGAGCAACCCAGCGGGTGCCCAAGGGCAATGGCACCACCGTTGAGGTTAACCTTATCGTCCAGCGCATCCAGGAAGCCTAAATCTTTCAACACTGGGATACCCTGAGCGGCGAAAGCTTCGTTGAGCTCAACGGTTTGAATATCCGCGGCTGACAGGCCAGCGGCTTTAAGCGCTTTCTTGGACGCAGGTACTGGACCATAGCCCATGATGGAGGCATCGCAACCTGCCACGCCGGTCGAAAGCACTCGCGCGATAGGCTCTAAGCCCAGTGCTTGAGCGCGCTCGTAGCTCATCACTGCCATTGCCGAGGCGCCCACAGAAAGCGCCGAGGACGTACCCGCAGTCACGGTACCGTTGCGCGGATCAAATACCGGCTTGAGGCTCGCCATAGACTCCAGGGTAGAGTCGGGGCGAATCACCTCATCGCGCTGAACCATCACCCTGAAGCCGCGCTGATCGTGGCCTTCAACACCGATAATTTCATTATCGAAGTAGCCCTTCTCCATCGCCGCTTGAGCGCGCTGGTGGGAACGCACGCCAAACTTGTCCTGCTCTTCTCGGGAAACGCCGTGCATTTTGCCCAACAGTTCAGCGGTCAAGCCCATCATCATCGCCGCTTTGGCCGCGTATTTGCTGGCTGCAGGGTTGACGTCAACGCCGTGAGCCATGGGTACGTGCTCCATATGCTCCACACCACCGATGATAAAGAAATCACCCATGCCCGCTTTGATATTGGCCGCCGCGATATGCAACGCCGTCATCGAAGAACCGCACAAACGGTTGACCGTTTGCGCAGGTACCGAACGGGGAATACCGGTCATAATCGCCGC
Organism: Halomonas sp. NYA30; assembly: GCF_976980765.1. Classification (NCBI taxonomy): domain Bacteria; kingdom Pseudomonadati; phylum Pseudomonadota; class Gammaproteobacteria; order Oceanospirillales; family Halomonadaceae; genus Halomonas; species Halomonas sp. NYA30. The sequence continues at coordinate 2,890,576 of NZ_OZ334477.1, forward strand.
GTTGCGAGCAATATTCATTGATTGCTCAAGCGTCTGATTCACACAGCCCCAGATCACGTCATCAACTTCCGACGGGTCTAGGTTTGGGTTACGAGTAAATAGTGCCTGCATGGCCGCAGCGGAGAGGTTCTCAGCGCGAACGTTACGAAAAGCACCATTCTTGGCTTTCGCCATGGCGGTACGGACACCGTCAACCACCACAATATCTCTCGGACTCAAACTCATCTCTTATCTCCTATGCGTGGTGGTTAGGCTTGGTTGTCAGACTTATCGCTGGAATAGAATAACTCGCCATTTTGAGCCATCTGACGCAGCTTATCGGTGGGCGCGTATAGCGGCCCCAGCTCTTCGGCTAGCCCTTCCGCTAGTTTCACAAACTCAGCCACGCCCATCGCATCGATGTAGCGCAGAGCGCCACCGCGGAATGGCGGGAAGCCGATGCCATAGATCAACGCCATATCGGCTTCAGCCGGCGTCGCGACAATGCCATCTTCCAAACAGCGTACGGTTTCCAAGCAGAGCGGCACCATCATGCGCGCGATGATGTCTTCGTCGGAAAACTCTTTATGCTCCTTCACCACCTCTTTGACCAATGCGTAAGCCGCTTCGTCGATCACTTTCTTCGGCTTACCCTTCTTGTCCTCTTCGTAGGCATAAAAACCCTTGTCGTTCTTCTGACCCAAACGGTCATTTTCGTACATGACCTGAATGGCGGTTTTGCCATCGCGGGCCATACGATCAGGGAAGCCTTCGGCCATGACGTCATTGGCATGAACGGCAGTGTCTAAACCGACCACATCCAGCAAGTAGGCCGGGCCCATGGGCCAGCCAAACTTCTCCATCACTTTATCAACGCGCTGGAAGTCAGCGCCCTGCTCCACCAGGAAGCTAAAGCCACCAAAGTAGGGGAACAGCACACGGTTGACCAAGAAGCCGGGGCAGTCGTTAACTACAATCGGCGTTTTGCCCATGGCGCGAGCGTAGGCCACGGTGGCAGCAACGGCGGCGTCCGAGGTTTTCTCACCACGGATGACTTCCACCAGCGGCATGCGGTGCACAGGGTTAAAGAAGTGCATACCGCAAAAGTTTTCCGGCCGCTTTAGGTTTTGCGCCAAGCGGTTGATCGAGATGGTTGAGGTATTGGAGGTGAGAATAGTGTTCTCGCCCACCACGCCTTCCACTTCGGTAAGTACCGCGTCTTTGACCTTGGGATTCTCAACAACAGCTTCGACAACGAGGTCGACGTTATCAAAATCGCCGTAAGAGAGAGTCGGGCGGATGTTGGTGAGCTTTTCAGCCATTTGCTCGGTAGTCAGCTTCTTACGCTCTACCTGCTTGGCAAACAGTTTACGGGCTTCTTTCAGACCTAACTCTATCGCGTCATCCTTGATGTCTTTCATCAGGATAGGCGTGCCTTTGGAGGCACTCTGATACGCGATACCACCACCCATAATGCCAGCACCGAGCACCGCCGTTTGCTTTACCGGCTGAGCCTGCTTTTCGTAATTGCTGGCTTTCTTTTTAACCACTTGGTCATTAAGAAACAGGCCGACCAGGTTGAACGCTACGCTGCTTAGCGCCAGTTTGGCGAAAGCCTTGGCTTCAATTGCCTGAGCACGGCCGCGCTCTTCACCAGCGCCTTTCTGTATCACTTTGATCGCTTCAACCGGCGCGGGATAGTGCGGCCCAGCCTTGCCAGCGACATACCCTTTGGCGGTTTCAAACGCCATCATCTGCTCAATCGGGTTGAGCTTCAGCGGGCTGGTCTTTTCAGCACGACGCGCCTGATAATCCAGCTCACCGGCATTGGCGCGATCAAGGATATCCAGCGCGGCGTCTTCCAACTGCTCTGCACTCACCACGGCATCCACAGCGCCCATCTTCAACGCGGCATCAGCACGATTTTCAGTACCGCCAGCGATCCATTCGATAGCGTTATCAGCGCCGATAATACGTGGCAGGCGCACACAGCCGCCCCAGCCGGGCAAAATGCCGAGCTTGGTTTCTGGCAAGCCAATCTTGGCTTTCTCGCTCATCACGCGAAAATCGGTGGTTAGCAATACTTCACAGCCGCCCCCTAGGGCCAACCCATTAATCGCGGTAACGGTGGGGAAAGGCAGGTCTTCGATGGCGTTGAAAATATCGTGTACCTTGAGATTCATCTCAACCAGGTACTCTTCACCTTTATCAAAGAGGTTGTGAAACTCAGTAATATCTGCACCGACGATAAACACTTCTTTACCACTAGCAATCAATAAGCCTTTTAAACTATTTTCAGCTTGGATTGCTTTGACGGCTTCACCCAGCTCTGCCACCACTGCGCTGGATAGTTTGTTGACGGACTCACCTTTCAGATCAAAAGTGAGCATAGCGATGTCATTGCCACTCGGGGTGTCACGACGTGTCACCGTGATGGCGTTGCCTTGGTAGATCATCCGCGCTCTCTCCACAATTCGGGTTGGTTCCATAAAAGGAACCCGCCACACTTTTATTCGACCAATAGAAATATACGGTCAACACAACCCAATCGATTTCATACGGCCGTTTGATTGCTTTAGCTTGGTTGAGTTGCCTGTGTTCGTCAAGCCCTGACTTTTGGCTAATTTATCCATCTACTGAGACCAGCACTCCCCTGCGGGCGTTCATGCTGCTAGGATCACGCTTCCAATTATTTTGCAGGTTAACTGTCTATGGGCGCACTGCTCACGCCATCCCGCATTGCCACCGTTCAGCGGCATATAGAAAGCATTGTCGAGCGACTAAAGCCATGGAGCTGGCTATGGCCCCCCATGGCATTTTCGGCCGGTTTAGGCAGCTTCTTTCTGGTCGATCGTCAACAGTGGCTGGGAGCTGCCCTCGCGCTAGGGCTTTTGTTCGCCTGGACGCTACTGCTTTCCGAAGGTTTAATCAGCCGCTGGCTGAAACGTCGTGGCCACCCAACGCCACCAAGAGGCGTAACGACGTTTATTGCCCAGATGATTCACCAGGAAACGCTTTTTTTCACGCTGCCGTTTATTTTAGTCACCACCGTTTGGAACAGCGGCCAAACGCTGTTTGCTCTGCTTGTAGGCGTGATGGCGCTACTGTCGATCATCGATCCCATTTATTTTAAAATTTCCGAACGATGGCGCAGCCTTTACTTCTTGTTCCACGCCATGTGCGTGTTTCTCGTGTTACTCGTGACGTTACCGATCATGGTACACCTCACTACCGGGCAAAGTTTACTCTTAGCGCTCGGCATCACGGTCGTGGTCGCCCTCCCTAGCTTTTGGCATCTGCTAAAGCAAAGTTCTTTCAAGCGCTGGTGCGCCTTTTTTGGCTTAACGTTGGTGTTAGCGTATGGCGCTTGGCTAGGGCGCATTTGGGTACCTCCTGCCAGCCTATGGATGACCAGCAGTGCTCTCTCGCCTGGGTTTGACGTTGAGCGGCGCCTTCCTCAGGGTTCAATGACGCTAACGCCTCAATCCATCAGCGAAAATGGCCTTTATGTATATACCGCTATACGGGCACCGCGTGGACTAAGTGAAACCATTACCCACGCTTGGCATCATAATGGTGAGCCAATGGACGTAGTGGAATTAAACATCAACGGCGGACGCGAGCAGGGATACCGCGCATGGAGTCACAAACAAAACTTTCCAGAAGATCCAACCGGGCAGTGGCGCATCGACATTATGACAAGCACTGGGCAGCGCTTAGGATTAATACGCTTTGAGGTGGCAGAGGATAGCCAGCAGGCTTCACTAGCCGATGGAGAAATACATGCCAGTGGCTTAAGCGGATTGAACTTACGGCGCTTTGTACCGGGCCGCACTAATGATGCAGAGGCGCAACCGGATGACTGAATTGTTAATCGCCTTGCATTCAGTGGCGCAGCTTATGACAATTCGCTTACTCACATTTATTGGTAGCTAGTTACTTATGGCTTCAACGATTGGTTTTCGTATCGCACGCTTGCCGCATCTATGGCGTTCAATTCTAGATCGACGACTTGCCCCCTTAGGCTTAACGCAAACGCGTTGGGTCACGCTCTATCACTTGTGGCGTATGGGCGAGGGGCACCCACAGTGCGATCTTGCCCGCGCCATTGGTGTTGAGGCACCGTCCTTGGTGCGCACTCTCGGCCAGCTTGAAGAGCAAGGTTTGGTGGAACGCCGTGCCTGTGACAATGACCGCCGTAGCAAACGTATCTATCTGACGCCAGCCGCTATGCCATTGTTGGAAAAAATCGACAGTGTTGCCCAGCAGGCGCGTAAGGAGATGTTTGCAGGCTTGAGCGAGGAGAACCTTGAACAGCTCAATGAATGGCTGGCGGTGATTGAAGCCAACGGGTTAGCCATTCAGGCCCGGGATCAAGACGGCCCAGCCTCATGATCATTCTTTGAGGTTGGCGCAGTCTGCTCTGTCCCTTTGAGCGGTTGACCGTTGGGCCGATCGACATGGCCCTGAAGAGTATCAATCAGTTGCTTAAACTCAGGTAAATATGTCGTGAATCGTTCAGCGGTTTGCGACTCCCACCACCACAGTGTTAGCGAATAGGCTGTTGATTGGACCACAAGCGCATCTTGTGGCAAACGTTCAAGCAGCGCTTTTAATGCTATCTCGGCATCTTCTGGGAGCGGTCGCAACGGGGCTATGCGCCACCGCCAGCCCGCATGATACGGTGCTAAAGCTTCACTCGCATTGCTGTCTCTGACCAAAATGAAATCCGGCCCAGGTGCTGACTGAGGATAGTGCCACCGGTAGGCAGGCATCGTCCCTTTAAAGTGGTGAAGCGGTGGTTTTTCCAGTTTGATAGTTACGCCTTGCTTGGCAATTTGCGTGCGCAACGTCTGCTGGCGCCTTTGGCGTGGACTGGGCTTTAGCCACATCACCGGTGCGATGACAAACATCGAAATTGCTATAATAATTAGCCATTCCATCTCTACATTTCCTTTAACGTGAGCCACACTGTATAAGCTATTCTAACCATCATGACTCAGGTCGTTGTTTTGATACACGTCATGGTTAAAACACGGATCATTGTTAAAATAAGGCACGCCATCTAAAGTAACGGTCATTGAACAAAGAACCTCCATTATTCTTTGTGAACTAGTGTTATCCACGCTAAGGAGATATGCCATGAGCTATCACCACATTTTAGTTGCCGTTGACTTAACCAAAGATTCCCACAAAATCCTGGAACGTGCCGTTGCGATCGCAGCACGAAACGATCAAGCCAAAATCTCCATTATGCATACCCTGGAACCGCTTGGGTTTGCCTATGGTGGTGATATACCGATGGATTTGACCAGCATCCAAGACCAGTTGGATGAACATGCCAAAAAACGCTTAGCCGAAATTGCCGCGCCGCATATTGCCGAGGCTGACCAGCATGTTGTCGTGGGTATGCCCGATACCGAAATCCACCGGTTTGCCGAAGAGCATGATGTGGACTTGATCGTAGTGGGCTCCCACGGTCGTCATGGTTTTGCGTTACTGCTAGGCTCAACCTCTACTGGCGTGCTGCACGGTGCTCAGTGCGATGTTCTTGCGGTACGCGTGGGCAAAAAAGGCGAGAAAAGCGACGAGTAAACCCTTGCTTTATATCGCTACGAAAAAGGCGCCTGTTCGGCGCCTTTTATCGTTGCTACATCTATTCCCCAGCGGCCATCGCTTCCAGCTCCATCCAACGCTCCATTGCAACTTCTAGCGCTTTCTGCACTTTCTCAAGGGACTGAAGTTTAGCCGTAACGGCTTCTGCTTCTTGCTGATAAAACGCGGGGTCACCAATCTCGCTCTCTAGCGCTTCTACTTCACTCTCAAGGCGTTCTATTTCAGCGGGCAGCGCGTCTAACTCACGCTGCAAGATGTAGGAGAGCTTAACGCTTTTCTTAGCCGGGGCAGCAGGAGCTTCGGCCACCTTTTTAGGCGTTTCTGAGGTGGGTTCAGTACGCTGACGCGCCGCCCCTTCCCAAGGCGCTGGAGGCAACTTGCCGCCCTGGCGAATCCAATCGGTATAGCCGCCCACGTATTCACGCACCACGCCATCGCCTTCAAAGGCGAGCATGCTGGTTACCACGTTATCCATAAAGGTACGGTCGTGGGAAACCAGCAGTAGCGTGCCATCGAAATCGAGAAGCAGCTCTTCAAGCAACTCCAAAGTTTCCATGTCGAGGTCGTTGGTCGGCTCATCGAGTACCAGCACGTTAGCTGGCTGAGTAAACAACTTGGCAAGCAGCAGGCGGTTGGACTCACCACCAGAGAGCGCTTTCACCGGTTGGCGTACCCGCTCAGGTGTGAACAGAAAGTCCTGCAGGTAACTCATCACATGGCGATCTTTACCGCCCACGCTGACGCGATCACTGCCCTGAGCAACGTTGTCATACACGGTTTTATCCAGCTCCAGCCCGGCACGCAGCTGATCGAAATAGGCCACTTTTAGATTGGTGCCCATCTGCACCTTGCCTTCAGTGGGTTCCAGCTCGCCCAGCAGGATTTTCAATAGGGTTGTCTTGCCCGCGCCGTTGCGCCCCAGGAAACCGATACGGTCGCCGCGCAGTACTTCAAGGTTAATATCACGCAGTATTACGTCATCGCCAAAGCGCTGGGTGACGCCTTGCAGCTCCACAACGCGCTTACCGGTGCGCTCGCCGCGATCCACCGTTAAGTTGGCATTACCCTGGCGTTCACGGCGCTGGCTGCGTTCGTTACGCATCGCTTCCAGCGCACGAACCCGGCCTTCGTTGCGGGTACGCCGTGCTTTAACGCCCTGACGAATCCAGGCTTCCTCTTGAGCGAGTTTTTTATCGAATTCAGCGTTCTCCCGTGCTTCCACTTCAAGCTCATGCTGCTTACGGGCCTGATACTCTTCGTACTTGCCGGGGTAGCGCCCTAGCTGGCCACGGTCCAGCTCCAGAATATTGGTCGCTAGCTTGGAAAGAAACGCCCTATCGTGCGTAATCAGCAGTACTGCGCCATTAAAGGCCAGCAGTTGCTCTTCCAACCAGGCAATGGTGTCTAAGTCCAAATGGTTGGTAGGCTCATCAAGCAGCAGCAGATCGGGCTCAGCAACCAGAGCGCGCGCCAGCGCTACTCGGCGGCGCCAGCCACCGGAGAGCGAGCTCATTTCAGCCTCAGGGGGCAAGCCTAAGCGCGTGAGCACCGTATCGATACGCTGGTGATACGACCAGCCATCAATGGCTTCCAGGCGCGTTTGCAGGGTCGCCATGCGATCCATATCGGGGTCAGGATCATTGATAAGATGATCGTACTCGGAGAGCAGCTCTCCGGCTTCTGGAAGCCCTTGGGCGACCATATCGAAAATGGTCAAGCCAGATGACTCGGGTAACTCCTGAGCCAACACGCCAATCTTGAGACCGGGTGCGCGCCAGATGGAGCCATCGTCGGGCAGAATATCCCCCGCTACCAGCTTCAGCAGAGTGGACTTGCCGGTGCCATTGCGCCCGACCAGCGCCAGCCGCTCGCCTTTTTCAACCGTCAGGTCGGCGCGATTGAGTAGTACATGGGTGCCGTAGGCGAGTTGCAGCTGTTCGAGTCGTAACAGGGTCACGCGGTGTCCTCCTTAGTCGTGAGGCGCACAGTGTAACGCATGAGCGCGCTGGTAGGGGGAACGTTGATGCATTAGTCGATGCTCGCGCATACCGTTACAATGGTGCCTTTGCATATTGAATGGGAGACACCTTTGACCACCGCGTATGCCGATGATTTTTTACCCGAAGCACTACAGTTTCGGCCTAGTACCCCTTTGGTGGATATCGGCGCTAACTTAACCCACGAAAGCTTTGGCCGCGATCTTGAGGCGGTTATCCAACGTGCCCAAGCGGCGCAGGTAACGACCATGATCGTTACCGGTACCGATCTTGCCCATGCTGAGCAAGCCGTCGAGTTGGCCAAACAGTATCCTGGCCTGTACGCCACGGCGGGTGTACACCCTCATGACGCCAGCCAGTGGGATGCAGGTCTTGAGCGCGCCATGGCGGCCCTGCATGCCTTACCGGAAGTAGTGGCTGTGGGCGAGTGTGGGCTGGATTTTAATCGCAACTTCTCGACGCCCCAGGAGCAGGAGCGTGCGTTTGAAGCGCAGCTGGCGCTCGCGGTCGAAAGCGGGTTGCCGCTGTTTTTACACGAGCGCGATGCGGGCCAGCGGATGCGCGAAATTCTGCATGCATGGCGAGACGACATCAGCCACGCGGTGGTTCACTGTTTCACTGCTGACCGCGATACGCTATTTGGTTATCTCGACCTAGACTTGCATATAGGGTTAACGGGCTGGATTTGCGATGAGCGGCGCGGTCATCACCTGCGATCATTGGTGAGTGATATTCCTCTTGAACGTTTAATGGTTGAAACCGACTGTCCTTATTTGCTACCCCGTAACTTGCCTACAAAACTCAAAGGGCGCCGCCATGAACCCGCTTTGTTACCTTGGATAGTGCGCGAGATTGCTCAGTGGCGCGGCATCAACGAAACTGAACTAGGCAACGCCACCACCCAAACTGCCAAGCGTTTTTTCCGTCTTCCCGCAGAATCATAATAGGAGTACTAGCGTGGCCGATTATCCTGGGTTTATTGCCATTGAAACGGGCGAAGACGATGGCTTACCGCTCGCCATTGCTTGGTCGCTGCCCGATGGCCGAGTGAAGCAAACATTAATTCAGCCGGATGATAGCTGGATAAAGGAAGACACCAATGCCCTGGGCGCCTACAGCATGGAAGAGCTGGAGAGCCTGGGGGTTAGTCCTCTGGAAGTGATTCGCGAACTTGAGAACGACCACTTCTCCGCCACGCTGTATACCAGCGACAACGGCGACGACGAAGCGGCACTGGCACGGCTGTTTGATACCTATGGGCTGGATCCTTTCGTAGAGCTAGCCCCGGCATCGGTGCTCTACCCTTCAATCACTCCTGGCGAATGGCATCGCCAGCGGCGTGAAACGTTCAGCGAGCTGGGCTTAGAGCCGATGCGTCCAGAACATGAGCTTGAGGTTATGCTTTCGATGCACCAGCGCCTTACCGAAGAGGACTAGGCATTAGCTACCAATAGCCTAGGATACGTTTGCACGAAGGAAAACCCTCTGCTAACCCATAATGAGGCTTTGTTTAGAAAGGTAGCTGTAGGACACGCTTTTGAGGACTCCATCTTAACGACATAGCCATTTCTACACAGGAGGTGACAGATGAAGGATTATGTTGAAAAGGGAGATATCTATTTTTTCTATCGGCCCAAGGTCAATACACCGCGGGTCGAAAACATTGAAGACGTTCAGCGCCTTTACTTAGTGCTAGCGCCAGACGATAAAGATACCGCTCGATTATTCCTGGTGGGCAAAAAGCGCATGCCTAAGATTAGCCATGGCAAGCCATCGTCTACCGCGCGCGAGTGGATGATGAACGACATGACAGGCAAGCCAACAAACATTGGCGAGGCGCTGGCGCCGCTCGACTACGCTACCAAGACCCGTGGCGAGCAGGAACAGGGCGAGGCCATTCCTGTTGGAGAAGGGCGCTACGCCATTTTTGAGCGTCACAACAGTTCGCGTTTGGCTTATCGGCTCACCAACCCCACTAACCCCGGCAAAGCGCAGGCGGAACTGGGGATTCTTGCCGAGGCAAGTTATATCATCTCAGTGCGCAACCCATCTCTTGATGTCCCCGGCTTTCCAGACGCTAAACCGAACTACCCCAAGCGCTTAATAGAGAAATTCGCCGACAAACGCTGGCTGGATATTGACGATAGCAAGCTGCTCGACTACGAAGATGCTCAACTTCTGCTCATCGGAGCGCATGACAACCTCGCCGAAGAGCAAATTTCCATCACCGGAAAGGCATCCCTATTCAAGACGTTAGGGCTAAAAAAGCGCGAGTGGCCCAATGAAGCGCTGGAAGATGGCGAGCTCACCGAGCCGCACATGCGGCCAGAAGCCAAGGAACCCGAAGGCGATCGCAGCAAAGGCGGTGAGCGCGGTGGCAAGGCAGCCACTGATTCGGCATCGGCGGCTGGCATTACCAAGGCACTTAAGGGCATCGATTTACCGAGCAGCAAGGCTGACCTGATTAAACAGGCCAAAACCAACCATTCCACAGATGACGTTATTGACGTATTAAAGGAATTTCCCAGCCGAAAGTACTCAACGATGGCAGATATCAAAAAGCGCTGGGGGAGATACGCTGATGGCACAGTTTACTTGTGAAATATGCGGGGCTGAATTCGAGCAAAAATCTCTTTACGAGCGGCATATGCTCACTTCTCATCCAAAACAGGCGGTCTCTGCGGCTGATATTGAAAAAGCGTTGAAAGGGATTGAATTCCCGAAAACACGCAGCGAACTCGTCGATGCACTGAGTGACGATGACCAAGAGGTGTGTGACATCGTGCGGCAATTACCTGACCAGGAGTATCGCGATGCTGCCGAGGTCGCGCGTGCCTTCGGAGAACTGCGTACTCATGATGACGTGCCCCACAACCAGCCAAGCAAGACTGGCGGCCAGCGTGCCATGCAAGCCCCATCCGCAGCTCGCTTTGCTAGCCTGTTCGATGGAATAAGCTTTCCAGCCACGCGTGAGCAGCTAATCAATCATGCCTATCGAAATGCGAGTAAGCAGGAAATACAACTGCTGAAGCAGTTTAGCGACCATCACTACCACAGCATGACTGACATTACCCACGAGTTGAAGCAGGTAAACTAAAGCGCCACTAAGTGGCGCATTGCTCCCCCTTCCCTTTTCAGGAAAATATCTAGCAAAAGCCGTCTAAAAAACTGTTTGCGGTCACCAGCTCCTAAATTAAGCTTGTATAAATCCTTTACTTATTTACTTCGTTTTCCGCCCCGTGAGCTTGTCTCTAAGCCTGTCAACCATGCCTACACCTGCCCCCACACTTTTGTGGAAGAGTTCTGAATGAGGAGCGCTGGGGTGCGGACGAGTCGGCGCCAGTGTTTTGGCCTGCTCTACTTTTTCACCTAGTTCAATGAGTTGGTCACTGGACATATGGGTGCGCATCTTAGGAAATTGCTGTGACTCCTCGTCGTCTGCATGGTGACTTAACAATCCTTCTAACTTTTCGAGCTGCGCCATGAAAACCGGATCGACGGCGTTACAATCTTCCAGCTGTTTCATTACTTGAACAATTTCATCGTGCTCTTGTTTGTCGTGCTCAACCTCTTCGGTTCCATTCGGTATGTATTTTTCTATTGCCGGATAAACGTACATTTCCTCGGCAACGGCATGGCGCATTACCTCAGCGATCAAGGTATCCGCCATATCTCTACGCCACTGTGGGTCATTTGAGCCTTTAATTTGGCCTGCCAGCGCCATCATTTCCTGATGATCTGTGGTTAGGATACCAACCACATCCTTGGCTGATCCGTTTGGATTGTGCTGAGTCATGAGATTCCCTCCTTATGATTCGTAACGCCTACATAGTAGACAGCTTCAACATAGTCGTGTGCATAGCAACCTATCAAGTCCTTGAGCAATGGCTGTTTTGAGCGTCAGCCCTTGTTGATAGTAAGCGTTCAATGCATGGCAAAAGGCTTTGGCACGTAGGGGTAAGCCTTCATCTTGGTAGCGCGCTGCCCGAACCATAACGCGCTGTTGGAAAGCGTCCCGGTCCACGTCCGTATCGCCCCCCAAATTGTCCACGCTGACATGGAAATGGCGGCCACACGCCTGGGCAAATAGGTACTCTAACGCTTGGGGAGCAACCTCTGCGCTCTCAAAAGCAGCTTGTTGCTCAGCATTACGCCCATCCGGCGAATACCAATAGCCGTAATCTTCTAATTGACGACGCTTTTCTCCCGCAATACACCAGTGGCTAATTTCGTGTAACGCACTGGCATAATAGCCCCGCGCAAAAATAACTTGATGGTACGGTGTTTCGCTATCAGCAGGCCGATAGAGGGGTTCATCGTCCCCCCGAATTAGGCGTGTTTGATAATGCTCTGCAAAAATGCCATCAAAGAGCGCGGTAATATCAGCCAGCGTCCATCGATCCTGCACGTGATTCAAATTGACCTCGTTTATCATTGCCGTTTGAGAAAGTATAACTGCCTCACAGAGGCAAACTAAATACAGGGCAGCAAGGCATAGGCTTCCCTGCTAACCTAGCGCTTTTTTATAGCTTAATTCGTCGATCAGGAGCCTTCTCATTGGGCGATTTCACTCAACAAGTTAAATCGGTGTATTGGCCAGAAACTCGCGCTCTGGTCTACTTGGCATTACCCATTTGCGGAGCTCAGCTGGCTCAAGCAGGGATGAGTGTTGTTGATGTCATGATGACAGGCCGACATGATGCAACGTCACTCGCTGCCGTCTCGGTAGGCTCCAGTCTCTGGATGCCATTGATGCTGTTTATGACGGGCACCCTGATGGGGCTCACACCAATTGTGGCACATTTGCTGGGTGGACAGCGCCAAACCGCTATTAGCCCAGCAGTGCACCAGGCGCTCTGGGTTGCCCTGCTGCTAGGTGTTGTCGCGGCCTTACTGCTCTGGTCGGCCGTCATGCCGATATTTGAATTAATGAATGTGCCCCCTGCCGTTGCCAGCCAGTCTGCCGCCTATCTGTCAGCTGTCGCCTTTGGTATGCCGGGGATCGCCCTTTTTCAGGCGCTTAGAGCGTTTTCCGATGGCATGAATCACACCCGCCCGGCGCTATGGATAAGCTTGGTCGGCTTAAGCGTGAATATTCCTGCCAACTACCTCTTGATCTACGGCGGCGATGGTTTGGTTGATTTATTTGGTGCCTGGACTCCCATTAGTTTGCAACAGCTGCCTGCCTTAGGCGCTTTTGGCTGCGGCATAGCGACGGCGCTCTCCATGTGGACGATGGCACTCGCGATGGCCTACTACACGCGCAGGGGAAGCACTTATAAAAGCGTTGCGATTTGGCAAAAACTGACACCGCCCCAATGGCTAGGCATACGTGAATTAGTGGTGGTGGGCGTTCCCATTGGTGTGGCTATTTTTGTCGAAGTGACCCTGTTCACGCTCATTGCACTCTTTATTGCCAGCTTTGGTGAAGTCACGGTGGGGGCTCACCAAATAGCACTCAGCTTCACCTCCATTCTGTTTATGCTGCCCATGTCGCTGAGTATGGCGCTAACCGTACGGGTGGGTAACACGCTTGGTCAGCAGCGTTTAACCTTAGCCCGGCAGGTCGCCTGGAACGGCATTGTTATCAGTGTGATCGTCGCAATTATCAACAGCATCTTGCTGTGGTTTAGCGCAATTCCTGTCATTGCGCTTTATACCTCGAACAGTGAGATACAGTCGCTGGCACTTTCCATCATTGCCTTGGCCGTTATCTTCCAACTCTCTGACTCACTACAAGTCAATCTGGCAGGCGCTTTACGCGGCTATAAAGATACCCGCATCGTGATGGTGATAACGGTACTCTCCTACTGGATTGTAGGCTTGGGCGGCGGCCACTGGCTGGGTTCCCGTGGCGTGGGCAGCATGGTTGCTCCACTTGGGGTTCATGGCTATTGGATGGGTTTGATTGCGGGCTTGAGCACTGCGGCCCTGCTACTTGCCTGGCGTTTGCGGCGTATCAGCGTTAAGGGGTAAACATGGCTTGGTGGGGCAATCTTTTTATAACACTAACCCTAAGTACCTTACTGGCTGGCTGTGGCGATCACCCTGCTGAGCAGCAGTGGCAGTCCTACCATCATCAGCTTGCGAATGATCTCGACCAGACAGGCATTGAGCGAGCTGACCCCATTAATATTGGCGATTTCCCTGAGCGCTCTGCTCGGCTTATTGATATCCCCGAAACAAGGGATAGCATGCTGAATATTTATGCACTACGCGAATGCCAAATTACTTCTCTTATAGCAGCACGTAACAATCAACTCGGCCGAGTAGCACCTCCTAGCCAGCAGTGGTTATATGAGCGAACACTATGGCAACGGCTAAGCACCTGCTGGAACAGCGATGTTCCCGAACAGTTAAGCGATGAAGACCGAACGCGCCTGCAACAGCTGACGGCCACTAAAACAGCTCAGTTACCCGCCGTCAGTTGGAACGCTATTTTTGATTCCAGCGAATGGGTGAAAAGCTTTTCGCGCGCAAGCCAGCCTTTAGCTAACGTCGATGAAAACACTATTGCAAGCCAGCTTGAAGCCATTGATTATCTTCAGCAAATGACGGATCATCAGTTTGACCTCAATTGGCAGCAAGACTCCTCGGCCCTCGAAAATCATTTAAAAACCCTACAAGAGCAGCCATTGACCGCCGAAGTGTTGCGAGCCCTGCTACTCGCCACTCAACGCTTAACCGAAGCGAATGCATTATTAGCTCAGCAGAAAGATGTCACACACTGCTTGAGGCGCTGGGAACCACAGTCGCTTGAACGCTTGGCAGACACTGCCCAACAGTGGCTAACAGCGATCAACCGCTTAATTGACGCGCAGCCGGTAGACAAGCCAATAGCGATTCAACGCTATCAGGCACGCTGGCTTTCGCTGGAAAACGCCCAAGCGCCCTGGGGCCAGTTTCAGCAAGCGTTCACCGAGCATCAAGCGCTACGAGCTCGCTTTCCAACTTGCTCAGATAATTAAAAAGCGTAGAACCCTTAACCTTATGAGCAACTTGTGCTATTGGTTGATAGGTAAGGTGGATAAGCAAGGATAATAATGAAGCAAGCCAAACTTGCTTCGCCAATGTCATGACCACGCAGCACAAGGAGGGACATAATGGGCGCATCCCTGTCACCCCGCTCTGCCCAGGTCATCGACCTGGAAACTGTGCGTCAGCGTCAGCAGGCGCAAAAGTGCCTAGTTCGTTTAGCTCCGGAGCTAGATGGGCTAGAGATGGTGTACCAACTCGCTGCGAGTCCCGACACTTACTACGGCATGCCTATTTTAGCCTGGGGGCTAAGAGAAGATGGTAGCGTCTTTGGCATGGTGCCGTGGATGGAAACGTTGGCGGCCTGCCATGATCTGAACAGCCAGGAGAATGGCTACTTCGTGGGTTACCGCGACCCTGAAACGGAAGAAATTTTCGATTCTCCACCGGACCATAAGTACCATGAGTTAGTCGCCGCAGCTGAATATTTTGATTATGAGGCTTCCGGAGAAGTCACTCTCATTCAGCAAATACCCGACACTCTGGGCACCCACGCGCTGTGCATGAATCACCCCAACACTCCCTGGCATATGAAGCCTGTTTACGGCTGGCGTCTCTACAGCGACGGTAGCCTTGACGCGCTCCTTGCCGACGAGAGCAAAGCGGCGATGACACCGATTTTGTTAGGGGATAAGTGCCTTTACAGCGCTCACGCTCGCCATCAAACCGTTTACTTTTTCCAGCGCCATATCGCCAATCGTATATTGGAAGAAGATCCGGCAACGCTTGAGGCGCTAGCCATGATGGTCGTGGCAAGCGATTAGCCGAGTGCCTTAGTGCTGCCTTGTGAGCGAGGCCAACATCAATGATGTTGATTTGAGCCTCGCTTGGGTTCTAGTGCTATCTCTAAGGATTATGCTAAGCGAATAAAATAGAGGTAGTTATTCTCAGACGCGGTGTCCTGCTCAAGCAGTTCGTGCCCTAAAAACTGACAAAACTTGGGCACATCTCGTGTGGTGGCTGGATCGGTGGCAATCACTTTGAGCACTTGGCCTGATGTCATATCGCGCACTTTGTTATGCATTAGCATAATAGGCTCTGGGCAGTAGAGTCCTGAGGTATCCAATACCACGTCAAAGCTGGGTAACGTACCCGTATTATCAGCCATTAATATCCTCGATGTAGGAAACAGAAAGTATGATTAAAGTTATCATCGAACGGCGAATTATGCCCGGTCTTGAAGAAGAATTTGAGCAAGCAGCGCGGGAGGCAATGCGCGTTTCCCTAGGCGTAAGGGGCTTCATCGGTGGTGAAACACTGGTAGAACTTGGTCATACCGATCGTCGACTGATGATTACCAAATGGCGTGACCTCCGCGCTTGGAAGGAGTGGCACTCAAGCGAAGCGCGGGCAATGGCCATGCAGCGTATTTTACCGCTATTAACCGAAGATGAAACTATCCGGATTTACGAGCCTGGCTATTAAGCCTGAGATTTCACTCGTGTTAATCCCTAAGCCTTACATGCACCGTTACCTCTTCCCGATCATGATAGAGGTGACGGCATGATACGTTCGCATGCACGCCCGCTTTTTCCAGCGACTCTTCCAACGCCGTTAGACAACGTGTTACCTCATCCCAGCGCTTTTTCATGGGTAACTTGAGGTTGAAGATTGCCTCCTTGCACCATTTACGGATCAGCCAACGTTCCACCATGGCTAGAACTCGCACTGGTTTATCGACAATATCGCAGACCAGCCAGTCTAAGCGCTGTGGTGGCTCCCAGGTAAAACCATCCTCTTTGAGATGATCAATCTGGCCGGTCTTCATCAACTGCGATTCCATGGGGCCATTATCAATGGCATAAACGTACATGCCGCGCTGAACCAGTTGCCATGTCCAGCCACCTGGGGCGGCACCTAAATCAGCTGCTTGCATATGCGGTGCTAACCGTTCATCCCACTCATCTCTAGGAATAAACTCATGCCATGCCTCTTCCAGCTTTAGCGTTGAGCGGCTAGGCGCACGAGAGGGAAAACGCAACCGACGAATACCATTAATCAAATCGCTACGATTGCCTGGAAAGCTCATCGCTAGCTGCACTTGATCACCGTCAGTCCAGAAAATATGTAAACGTCGTGCGCCCGCGCTGCGCCTTAACGCACCCCGCTTTTTCAACATACTTTCCAGCGGCTTGGTAAGCGCCTTAATCAGCCCAGCCAGTGCTTTGCCATCATTGGTATCCGGCGTTTCGTGCCAAATTTCCTCAAAGTTCCATCGACTAGCCTTTACCTGCTCCAAAATAGCGGTAAGGCGATCATCTCGTGAAAGAGTGAGAGCGGGCAATGCCGCTAAGCTTTGGCGTGCAAAAATTAGCTTTTTAAAGGCTGCTTGACGATGTAACTCATTCACCGGCTCGCCATCTAGACGCGTTAAGCTTACCCACCCCTCGCCGTAAGATGCCTCACAGGCTACGTCGTTTAATGCTGCATGATGCTGCATTTCAGCTAACGCATCATTTTCAAACCCTGGACGGCAATAAACTAACCATGACGTAGGTACCGTTTCGCTCACCACTTCACCTCGATTCCGCCCATCACAAACGCTGATGGCTGCCTAATTAATTGGGGGCGCATCATAGCATTTATCCAGCTCTATTTATTTTCTTTCACGCACACAAAAAACCCAGCCGGGTGGCTGGGTTCTTCGTGGTATAGGTGCCTGACGATGACCTACTCTCGCATGGGGAGACCCCACACTACCATCGGCGCTAAGCGGTTTCACTGCTGAGTTCGGCAAGGGATCAGGTGGTTCACGCGTGCTATGGTCGTCAGGCGTAACTTTAAATGTACATCATGCTGACTAGCGGTTGCTAAATTATGATCGTCTCATTGCCTGCCGCTTCGCCTGCCTCACCTTGTTCTGTGAGCTAGCTTAGCCACACGCTGCGTATCCGGTGTTCATTTACGTCATCATCGCGACCAAGACCCCTTGGGTGTTATAGGGTCAAGCCTCACGGGCCATTAGTACACGTTAGCTCAACGCCTTGCAGCGCTTCCACACCGTGCCTATCTACCAGCTGGTCTCGCTGGGCCCTTCAGGAGGCTCTAGGCCTCAGGGATGTCTCATCTTGAAGGGGGCTTCCCGCTTAGATGCTTTCAGCGGTTATCCCGTCCGACCATAGCTACCCGGCAATGCCACTGGCGTGACAACCGGAACACCAGAGGGTCGTCCACTCCGGTCCTCTCGTACTAGGAGCAGCCCTTCTCAAACATCCAACGCCCACGGCAGATAGGGACCGAACTGTCTCACGACGTTCTAAACCCAGCTCGCGTACCACTTTAAATGGCGAACAGCCATACCCTTGGGACCGACTTCAGCCCCAGGATGTGATGAGCCGACATCGAGGTGCCAAACACCGCCGTCGATGTGAACTCTTGGGCGGTATCAGCCTGTTATCCCCGGAGTACCTTTTATCCGTTGAGCGATGGCCCTTCCATACAGAACCACCGGATCACTAGAACCTGCTTTCGCACCTGCTCGACGTGTCTGTCTCGCAGTCAAGCACCCTTATGCTCTTGCACTCAATGCACGATGTCCGACCGTGCTGAGGGTACCTTCGTGCTCCTCCGTTACTCTTTAGGAGGAGACCGCCCCAGTCAAACTACCCACCACACACTGTCCTCGATCCGGATAACGGACCTGAGTGAGAACGCCAATGATGCCAGGCTGGTATTTCAAGGTTGGCTCCCTCCGAACTGGCGTCCAGAGTTCAAAGCCTCCCAGCTATCCTACACAGGCAACATCAGCGTCCAGTGTGAAGCTATAGTAAAGGTTCACGGGGTCTTTCCGTCTAGCCGCGGGTACACCGCATCTTCACGGCGATTTCAATTTCACTGAGTCTCGGGTGGAGACAGCGTGGCCATCATTACGCCATTCGTGCAGGTCGGAACTTACCCGACAAGGAATTTCGCTACCTTAGGACCGTTATAGTTACGGCCGCCGTTTACCGGGGCTTCAATCAAGAGCTTCGCCTTGCGGCTAACACCATCATTTAACCTTCCGGCACCGGGCAGGCGTCACACCCTATACGTCCGCTTGCGCGTTAGCAGAGTGCTGTGTTTTTAATAAACAGTTGCAGCCACCTGGTATCTTCGACCGGTTCGGGCTTAGAGAGCAAGTCTCATCACCCTACGCCGGCGTGCCTTCTCCCGAAGTTACGGCACCATTTTGCCTAGTTCCTTCACCCGAGTTCTCTCAAGCGCCTTGGGATTCTCACCCTGACCACCTGTGTCGGTTTGGGGTACGGTCGCACATGATCTGAAGCTTAGAGGCTTTTCCTGGAAGCGTGGCATCAGTGACTTCCTGACCGTGGTCAGTTCATCTCGTGTCTCGGCCTTAAAGGATCCCGGATTTACCTAAGATCCAAGCCTACTCACTTTCACCAGGACAACCAACGCCTGACTCACCTAGCCTTCTTCGTCCCCCCATCGCAACCATGTCCGGTACGGGAATATTGACCCGTTTCCCATCGACTACGCCTTTCGGCCTCGCCTTAGGGGCCGACTCACTCTGCTCCGATTAGCGTCGAACAGAAACCCTTGGTCTTCCGGCGAGGGAGTTTTTCACTCCCTTTATCGTTACTCATGTCAGCATTCGCACTCGTGATACCTCCAGCGAACTTCTCAATTCACCTTCATTGGCGTACACGACGCTCCTCTACCGCTCATTCCGAAGAATGAACCCGTAGCTTCGGTACCTGGTTTAGCCCCGTTACATCTTCCGCGCAGGCCGACTCGACTAGTGAGCTATTACGCTTTCTTTAAAGGATGGCTGCTTCTAAGCCAACCTCCTAGCTGTCTGAGCCTTCCCACATCGTTTCCCACTTAACCAGGATTTCGGGACCTTAGCTGACGGTCTGGGTTGTTTCCCTTTTCACGACGGACGTTAGCACCCGCCGTGTGTCTCCCACGCGTTACTCACCGGTATTCGGAGTTTGCCTCGGGTTGGTAAGTCGGGATGACCCCCTAGCCGAAACAGTGCTCTACCCCCGGCGGTACTACGTGAGGCGCTACCTAAATAGCTTTCGAGGAGAACCAGCTATCTCCGAGCTTGATTAGCCTTTCACTCCGATCCACAAGTCATCCAAATCTTTTTCAACAGATCCTGGTTCGGGCCTCCAGTTGATGTTACTCAACCTTCACCCTGCTCATGGATAGATCGCTCGGTTTCGGGTCTATATCCAGCGACTGTGTCGCCCAGTTAAGACTCGGTTTCCCTACGGCTCCCCTATACGGTTAACCTCGCCACTGAATATAAGTCGCTGACCCATTATACAAAAGGTACGCCGTCACCCAACAAGTGGGCTCCGACTGCTTGTACGCACACGGTTTCAGGATCTATTTCACTCCCCTCTCCGGGGTTCTTTTCGCCTTTCCCTCACGGTACTGGTTCACTATCGGTCAGCCAGGAGTATTTAGCCTTGGAGGATGGTCCCCCCGTCTTCAGTCAAGGTTTCTCGTGCCCCGACCTACTCGATTTCACATGTTCAGACTTTCGACTACGGGGCTATCACCCGCTACGGCCAGACTTCCCAATCTGTTCGCCTAATCAGTCACATGCTTAAGGGCTGGTCCCCGTTCGCTCGCCGCTACTAGGGGAATCTCGGTTGATTTCTTTTCCTCAGGGTACTTAGATGTTTCAGTTCCCCTGGTTCGCCTCGTACATCTATGTATTCAATGCACGATACCGATCTTATGATCGGTGGGTTTCCCCATTCAGAAATGCCCGGGTCACAGGTTGTTGCCACCTCACCGAGCCTTATCGCAGGCTACCACGTCTTTCATCGCCTCTGGCTGCCTAGGCATCCACCGTGTGCGCTTCATTGCTTGACCCTATAACCCGAAGGAGTCTGGACTCGCAATGATCACGTTTCATTTTGCCGGATACGCTGACGCGTATCACAATTTAAGAAGCACTTCGTAAGAAGTGTTCTTGTCAGCATGATATACATTGTTAAAGAGCGACTGCTAGAAGCAGTGATAAGCGTTCTTTCGACTTAAAAAGAAGAAAAGACCTTTAAAACCTTAAAAGCTATTTTTTCTTTTTAACGTGAAAAAACAAAAACACTTATCACTGCGTAGTAACAGCATTCTGATCAGGTAATTCATTGTGGACGCTTACCGACGCGTGACGCATCGTTTAAGGAGGTGATCCAGCCGCAGGTTCCCCTACGGCTACCTTGTTACGACTTCACCCCAGTCATGAACCACACCGTGGTGATCGCCCTCTTGCGTTAGGCTAACCACTTCTGGTGCAGTCCACTCCCATGGTGTGACGGGCGGTGTGTACAAGGCCCGGGAACGTATTCACCGTGACATTCTGATTCACGATTACTAGCGATTCCGACTTCACGGAGTCGAGTTGCAGACTCCGATCCGGACTGAGACCGGCTTTAAGGGATTCGCTGACTCTCGCGAGCTCGCCGCCCTTTGTACCGGCCATTGTAGCACGTGTGTAGCCCTACCCGTAAGGGCCATGATGACTTGACGTCGTCCCCACCTTCCTCCGGTTTGTCACCGGCAGTCTCCTTAGAGTTCCCACCATTACGTGCTGGCAAATAAGGACAAGGGTTGCGCTCGTTACGGGACTTAACCCAACATTTCACAACACGAGCTGACGACAGCCATGCAGCACCTGTCTTACAGTTCCCGAAGGCACACCAGAATCTCTTCCGGCTTCTGTAGATGTCAAGGGTAGGTAAGGTTCTTCGCGTTGCATCGAATTAAACCACATGCTCCACCGCTTGTGCGGGCCCCCGTCAATTCATTTGAGTTTTAACCTTGCGGCCGTACTCCCCAGGCGGTCGACTTATCGCGTTAACTTCGCCACAAAGTGCGCTAGGCACCCAACGGCTGGTCGACATCGTTTACGGCGTGGACTACCAGGGTATCTAATCCTGTTTGCTACCCACGCTTTCGCACCTCAGTGTCAGTGTCAGTCCAGAAGGCCGCCTTCGCCACTGGTATTCCTCCCGATCTCTACGCATTTCACCGCTACACCGGGAATTCTACCTTCCTCTCCTGCACTCTAGCCTGACAGTTCCGGATGCCGTTCCCAGGTTGAGCCCGGGGCTTTCACAACCGGCTTATCAAGCCACCTACGCGCGCTTTACGCCCAGTAATTCCGATTAACGCTTGCACCCTCCGTATTACCGCGGCTGCTGGCACGGAGTTAGCCGGTGCTTCTTCTGCGAGTGATGTCTTTCCTGCCGGGTATTAACCGACAGGCGTTCTTCCTCGCTGAAAGTGCTTTACAACCCGAGGGCCTTCTTCACACACGCGGCATGGCTGGATCAGGGTTGCCCCCATTGTCCAATATTCCCCACTGCTGCCTCCCGTAGGAGTTCGGGCCGTGTCTCAGTCCCGATGTGGCTGATCATCCTCTCAGACCAGCTACGGATCGTCGCCTTGGTGAGCCATTACCTCACCAACCAGCTAATCCGACATAGGCTCATCCAATAGCGGGAGCCGGAGCCCCCTTTCTCCCGTAGGACGTATGCGGTATTAGCCTGGGTTTCCCCAGGTTATCCCCCACTATCGGGCAGATTCCTATGCATTACTCACCCGTCCGCCGCTCGTCAGCGGGTAGCAAGCTACCCCTGTTACCGCTCGACTTGCATGTGTTAGGCCTGCCGCCAGCGTTCAATCTGAGCCATGATCAAACTCTTCAGTTTACAATCATTGTGATCCTTACTCGCCACTCGAAAGTGACAAAAGCGGATCAAACTTGGCTCAAGGTTCAAACGAATTCATTTCAATTTACATTGTCATGACCGCTTGCCTTGATATTTGGTGATTTGTCACCAACGTCAGCAAGCGCCCACATGAATTACCTGATCAAATTGTTAAAGAGCTGTTTCGCTGTGCTTAACTGGCGAACCGTTGAACTGGCTTGCCGCAGCGAGGAAGGCGTATTCTACGCATTTCCTGGTGGTTGTCAACCGCTGTGTTTAGCGGCTGAAGCGAGCGATGAAACTTGCGCTAACTTCCTGACAAACCAAGGCTTTTACACCTCATTCACCGCTGGTAACGCTTGGCGTCCCCGGCAGCGGATGCGTACTTTAAGGCCTCACTATCAAGATAGCAAGGAAAAGAAGTTATTGCGTATAAAAAAGCGGCAGAAGGCTCTCCTTCTGCCGCAAACCACCGATCAGAACGCCTGACCAGAGAGTGCTCTTTTTAACATCTTAGCCGTTAATCAAATTTCAAAGCCCAAGCCAAAGTCTTCACTAGAGATAGCCATTAAGCTGGAAGCGCCTGATTGAATCATTTGCGCATGAGCCTTTGTGCGCGGCAATAGCCGCTGGTAATAGAATCGCGCGGTATTCAACTTGGCGGCATAGAAAGCTTTATCGACACCTTCTAGAGAGACAGACGCCCGTTTGGCTGCGCGGGCAAATAGGTACGCCAGAGTGACGTAGCCGGAGTACATAAGGTAATCGACGCTTGCCGCGCCTACCTCTTCGCGGTCCTGCATCGCTTTCATACCTATGCCCATGGTTAGCTCACCCCACTCTGTGTTCAGCTTTGCCAGCGGCCCGATAAACTCTTTAAGCGCCGGGTTCTCTGATTCAGCCTTGCAGAACTGGTGAATCTCCTTGGTGAACACTTTCAACGACTCACCCTGACTCATAAGGACTTTACGACCCAGTAGGTCGAGCGCCTGAATACCGGTAGTGCCTTCATACAAGCGAGTAATACGTGCATCGCGTACCAATTGCTCCATGCCCCACTCTTTAATAAAGCCATGGCCGCCGTAAATTTGAACACCTTCATTGGTGCTTTCAAAACCGACTTCGGTCAAGAACGCTTTTACAATCGGGGTTAGCAACCCCAAAAGCGTGTCGGCACGCTCTCGCTCTTCACCTGGCTGACCATGCTCTACAACATCCAGCATTTGAGCGGTGTATAGCACCAGCATACGCCCGCCTTCGGCGAAGGCCTTCTGAGTCAGCAGCATGCGTCGAACATCGGGGTGGACGATAATCGGATCAGCCGGTTTTTCAGGCGCTTGCTTACCCGACAAACTTCGCATCTGCAGGCGATCACGGGCATAGCTCAACGAATTCTGGAAGCTGGCTTCAATCAACCCCAGCCCCTGAATACCTACCCCAAGACGAGCAGCGTTCATCATGGTGAACATGCACGCCAAGCCTTTATTCGGGGCGCCCACCAGATAGCCGGTTGCGCCATCGAAGTTCATCACACAGGTAGCGTTACCGTGAATGCCCATTTTATGTTCTAAAGAGCCACAGCTAACGCCATTGCGCTCACCAGGGTTGCCTCCGGCATCAGGCATAAACTTAGGCACCACAAACAGTGAGATACCTTTTGAGCCTTCGGGCGCATCAGGCAGTTTTGCTAACACTAAATGAACGATGTTCTCAGCCAGATTATGCTCACCGGCCGAGATAAAGATTTTGGTGCCGGTAATCGCGTAAGCATCGCCTTCAGTGGGCACTGCACGCGTTTTGATCAAGCCGAGATCGGTACCGCAATGGGACTCGGTTAAACACATCGTGCCAGTCCAAACGCCTTCCACCAACTTGGTGAGGTAGGTAGCCTTCTGCTCATCGGTACCGTGATGGCGCAGTGCATCCGCCGCGCCATGGGAAAGCCCTGGGTACATGCCCCATGCCAAGTTGGTTGCGCAAATCATCTCCGAAAGCAGCATGGCTAACGAATGCGGCAGCCCCTGCCCGCCATGCTCAGGATCGGCGGCCAAGCTCGGCCAGCCGCCTTCTACATATTGCTGATAGGCTTCTTTAAAACCATTTGGCGCTTTTACTTCGCCCCCTTCTAACAAGCACCCTTCTGCATCGCCGCTTTGATTAATCGGCAGCAGTACTTCGCGAGCAAAACGCGCACCTTCCTCTAAAATAGCGCTGACGACATCGGGCGATGCCTCGTCACCACCCGGCAAGCGCGCGTAGTGAGCAGGATAATCAAGCATTTCGTCCATAACGAAACGCATATCACGAATAGGGGCCTGATAAGTGGGCATCGCACTTCTCCTAAAACACTCTCCTACAACCGGGGGATCAAAAGCCGAATTATATTTTCAAAACAGAAAGCGGCTTTCAAACACATGTTTGAAAACTAGCGCGAGCGCTCAACAGAGTCAAGCGAGCGTTTGAATTTAGCGCTAAAACGCTCTACAACTTTGGTAGCTAATGCTGCAAACCTCTAATGCCAGCAATAAAAAACTCGCCAGCCAAAAGCTGACGAGCCGTCTCATTGTGATTCTATATAGCTGAAGCGTTACTGCATGCGTATGCCGCCATCCAAGCGAATGAGTTCGCCATTCAGCATTGGGTTGGTAATAATTTGCTCGGCTAATTGAGCAAACTCATCCGGCTTACCCAACCGCTTGGGAAATGGCACCGCTGCCGCTAGCGCCTGGGCAGCCTCATCGGGTATCTCGCTCATCATTGGTGTTTCAAAAACGCCTGGGGCAATTGCCATAACTCGAATGGCATGACGCGATAACTCACGCGCCGCTGGCAAGCTCATACCCACAACGCCCGCTTTAGAGGCGCTATAAGCACACTGCCCTACCTGACCATCAAAAGCCGCAATAGAAGCAGTGTTAATAATCACCCCGCGCTCCCCGCTTTCATTAGGCGTATTTTTAGCCATCGCCGCCGCGGCGAGGCGCATTACGTTAAAGGTACCCACCAAGTTGATGTTGATGGTTTTAATGTAGCTATCTAGATCAGCCGGCTTTCCCTCACGATCAACCAACTTGGCTACGCTAACGACGCCCGCACAATGAACCACACCTGAGAGACCGCCCTTGCCACCCAGCGCTACCGCGGTATCGACCGCCTGCTGCATTTGCTCGGCAGAGGTAATGTCTGCCAAACACGCTTGAGCATGCTCCCCCAACTGCTGAGCATGTGCGTTTACACTGTCATTTAAATCGCATAAAACGACCCGAGCGCCCGCAGCCACCAAACGCTCTGCCGTTGCCGCGCCAAGACCAGAAGCGGCCCCAGTAATTAAAAAAGTACTGTCCTTAACCTGCATAACCATATTCCCTATAAGCGTTATGTTTATTTGGCTGTCTTAGCTTCTTCTGCTGCTTGGGCACGCAATTTAAAGCGCTGAATCTTGCCACTGGGGGTTTTGGGTAACTCATCGACAAACTCAATAACGCGTGGGAAAGCGTGAGTCGATAACCGCTCACGCACTCGCTGCTTGATCTCATCGGCAAGTGCTTCACTTGCCTCATAGCCTTCTCGCAGTACGACATAGGATTTGATCACTTCGCCACGGATCTCGTCTGGCTGCCCCACCGCCGCCGACTCTGCAACAGCCGGGTGAGTCATTA
Source organism: Halomonas sp. NYA30 (assembly GCF_976980765.1). NCBI lineage: Bacteria > Pseudomonadati > Pseudomonadota > Gammaproteobacteria > Oceanospirillales > Halomonadaceae > Halomonas > Halomonas sp. NYA30. The sequence goes on from NZ_OZ334477.1 coordinate 2,916,535, forward strand.
CACTGTTCTCAACATCCGTTGGCCCCACCCGATAGCCTGCAGTAGTAATAATGTCGTCGTCCCGCCCGGCAAATTGGAAGGTGCCATCTTCATTACGGATCACAACATCGCCAGTAAGGTAATAGCCTTCTACAAAGGGATTTTTCTCCTGCCAGGTGTAACCTTGAAAGAAGTGCGCAGGTGAATTCTTGATATCCACGGCAAGCACCCCCGGCTCGCCCGCAGGCAACTCGTGATACTCGGCATCCAAAATCGCCAGACGATAACCAGGCATTGGGACGCCCATCGCGCCCACATGCTTAAGGTGATCAAGAGCATGGTGGTTATTGCACGTCATGCCGGTTTCAGTTTGCCCATAATGGTCCATAACAGGACAGCCAAGCGACTTCTCAACCCAAGTGACCACTTCAGTGTTCAAAGGCTCGCCGGCTGAACTCGCTGCACGCAGCTCCAAGGTTTGATGGGCGTCATCAAACAGGCCTGATGCCTTCATCAGCCGGTAAGCGGTAGGGGCAGCGGCAAAATTAGTAATGTGATGGCGCTTCATAAACGCCAGCGCCCCCTCAGCACTAAAGCCCGCTTCACAAAAATGGGTCGTCACACCGAGCAGCAGTGGCCCCGTAATTGCATAGTACAGACCATACGCCCAGCCTGGATCAGCCATATTCCAAAAGCGGTCATCATCACGCAGGTCAATGGCGAGCTCCATATAGATCGCGAAGGCAGTCATTCCAGACAAGGGAACAGCAACACCTTTGGGCTTGCCCACGGTGCCAGAGGTAAACATTTGTAGAAAAGGTTGTTCAGGCGATAGCCTTGGCGGTTTAACGCTCATTGACGTATGCGTCAATGCAGCTTGCCAATCATGATCATCCGCATGTTCACTGGTTGCACCACCGACTGCCAGCACGGGCGGACACTGGTTCAAGCCATCAAACTTATAGCGATTGGCGTGATCGGTAATCACTAGCTTGGTATCTGCACGCCCTAAACGATAGTCCACGGCATCAGGGCCAAAGGCAGTAAATAGAGGTTGATAAACCGCGCCAATACGCCATGTAGCGAGTACCGCAATCAAAAGCTGTGATGACCGCGGCAACATACAAGCAATGCGATCACCTTTACCTAGCCCTTGAGCGTGAAACCAACCCGCCAATTTAGCACTTTGCTCATCTAACTCAGCGTACGTCAGGGTGTGAACCGCCCCTTGGGTATCCTCTTGAACTAGCGCTAGCACATCGCCGCGCCCTTGGCGCACATGCCGACCACAGCAGGCTTCAAAAGCATTCAACATTCCATCCTGATGGTCATCCAGGCGAGCAATAACGCTATCAATAGAAAATTTTTCAAGGTAGTGCTGATAGTCGGGCAGTGATTGTGGTGTCGCTGTCATGATGGCTCTCTAATGTGGTGGGTCATTGTTGTTAGTAATGAGCGCAAAGTAATACAGGTAGGGCGCAAGCAAGATCGCCAAAACTATCGGTTGACGTTAACGGAAGCTTTAAGTTAAAAACAACGCTAAAAGTAATCGTCGTAGAGAGCAAGCACTCTGATGAATTAAAGCGTTAGACGTTGGTAGGAAGCTGTATAGCGCAAGCAGTTCAAGCAGGCGGGGGCATAATCATGGCGACAAGCTCATCAGCGAGATCATCAGGGGAACGGGGGCCATTAGGATCATACCAGCGTACGGTCCAATTCAGTGCCCCGAGCACGAAGCGCGAGACCAGGAAGCGGTCTCCATGAATCAGCCCTGCTTCTAAAGCATCATCAATGACAGTAACCCACAGCGCTTCGTAGGCATCGCGTAAATGACTTAAATGAGCACTCGCATCAGGATCGAGTCGACGCCACTCAAAGAGTGCCACTACATGGGCATTACGGTCAGTAAAAAGCGTTTCGAGATGGGCACGCGCCATAACGCGCAGGCGCACTTCAGGGTCAGAAGCACACTCATCCAGCGCTTTACGTGCAATTAACAAGGCGTTTTGAGTGCCCTCTTCGATCACAGCAGCGAGGATTTCCTGCTTATCTTTAAAGTGATGGAACAGGCTACCGGACTTAATTCCCATTTCCTGCGCCAGCATACGCACGGTGGTGCGATCAAAGCCCTCGTGTACAAACAGCTGGGCGGCAAGGCGCGTCAATTCCTTGCGGCGAGGTGATGCATTCATTACATTCATGTCATTTACACTAGCGCTTGCTTGGTTACTCTGGAGAAAACCACAGCACCGCCTACGGGTCAACGTATCACCCACTACGCAACCTGATAATCACAATAAATCTGAAGGAGATTGACCATGAGCAGCCCCACTGACGTTGTATTTCTCGCCGCCAAGCGCACCCCTATGGGCGGCATGATGGGCAGCCTTTCGAGCATGTCGGCACCAGAGCTTGGCGCAATCGCCATCAAAGCAGCCATTGAAGAGGCGCGCATTGACCCCGCTCTGATAAGCGAAGGCATAATGGGCTGCGTACTACCAGCAGGCGTTAAGCAGGGCCCAGCGCGCCAGGCGATGCGCCAAGCGGGCATTCCCGATGCCAATGGAGCCACCACCATCAATAAGCTGTGTGGCTCTGGTATGAAAGCCGCCATGCTTGCCCATGATTTAATCAAAGCAGGCAGCGGAGATATTTTGCTGGCGGGCGGGATGGAGTCCATGTCTAACGCCCCGCACGTGCTGACCAAAGCACGCGGCGGTTACAGGTTGGGACACGGCGAGCTTAAAGACCATATGTTTTTGGATGGGCTTGAAGACGCCGAAACGGGCAAGCTGATGGGCGTGTTTGCTCAAGATATCGCCACAGAGCGTGGCTATACGCGCGAACGCTTGGACGATTTTGCCATTGCCTCGCTTGAGCGCGCCATGGCGGCCACTAACGCAGGCCACTTAAACGCTGAGATGGCCCCCGTCACGGTTTCCACGCGCCAGGGTGAACACCTGGTCGAGCACGACGAGCAGCCTTTCCAAGCTAAACTCGACAAAATCCGCCAGTTGCGCCCTGCTTTCGCCAAAGATGGCACCATTACCGCTGCCAACGCCAGCTCGATTTCCGATGGTGCCTCGGCGCTGATTTTGGCCAGTCAGGAAGCCGCGGATCAGCACGGTATTAAATCTTTAGCACGCATGCTCGGCCACACTACCCATTCACGCCACCCAAGTGAGTTCACTATCGCGCCGGTGGGTGCGATAGAAAAGCTGATGAAAAAGCTAGGCTGGGGCGTTAATGATGTCGATCTATTTGAGATCAACGAAGCCTTTGCCGTGGTGACACTGATGGCGATGGATGATCTAGGCCTGCCCCATGACAAGGTGAATGTTTTCGGTGGCGCCTGCGCTCAGGGCCACCCGATTGGCTCAACCGGCTCGCGCATTATTGCCACGTTGATTCATGCACTGCGCACTAAAGGCGGCAAACGAGGCATTGCCAGCCTGTGCATCGGCGGCGGTGAAGCAACGGCGGTTGCCGTCGAGCTAATCGACTAACCACTCCTCGTAAGGATCTAATCTCGAGAGGATAACGCCCTGTCATTACAATGACAGGGCGTTTTTCCATAGCGCAGCAAACAGCCAAGCAAGGCCTAACATAGGCAGAGACCAACGGTGAAACTCTGTCCAAATGCCAGGCTGACGAGCCAAGCGCAGGGCAATTAAATTAGCCATTGAACCTACCGCCAAACCAAAACCACCGACACTGACGCCCCAGGCAAGCGGCTGCCACTCACTCTGCTCCGCGAGTAGCAGCGTTGCTGGCACGTTGGAAATAATTTGTGAAAGCAGTATCCCTACGCTGATATCGCCACCGGGCCACTGACGCATTGTATTTATTGCCTGCTGAACGACATTTAGTTCACCGATGACACTTAAATTGATGAACATTAATACGAACACTACCAGCAGCATCCAATCGATGCTGAACACCGCTCGCCGGGCCACCAATAACATCGCTAGCATTACGCCTACCGTCGCTGGCAACACCCAGCCCATGTCCACCGCAATCAAAAAAAGCGGGTAGCCGATTAGCGCAGCCCATAGCGGCTTTTGTTGCCGCATCGTTGCTCCAATAGAAGTTGCCTCCAAATGTATTGACGCTTTTGGAAACGCCAAGGGAATAAGGAGCAAGAGCAGCAGCATTAGACCAACACCCAGCGGTAGCATTACCCATAGAAATTCGCCAAAACGTAGGCCTGAAAGCTGCCATAGATATAGGTTTTGTGGATTCCCAATCGGGCTCAGCGATGACCCCGCATTCACCGCTAGCGCTTCAAACACAATTAAACGCGCAATAGGCAGCGTTGCCATCCTGGCGAGACTAAGGGTCAGTGGCACGACAATAAACAGCGCCACGTCATTGGTGACAAAGGCAGAAAGCAGACCTGAAAACAGCACCAAACCCACCGCTAGGCGCCTTTCACCCTTCAGACGGGCCAATAACTGGCGTCCCCAGAGCGTTAAATAACCACTGAGCTCCAACGATCGACTGAGCAGCATAAGACCGGTTAACACAGCAAGCGTGGTCCAATGCACCCGCTCAGCCATCTCCGACAATGACTGAGGTCCCAGCCACCACAAAACGACCCATAGGCCGCTCATTAAGAGCAGCATAGGATCGTTCAGTAAACGCTGGGAGATAAAGACGACGGGCGAGATGAGCCGTTGGATCAATTGCAAAACATTAGTCGCTCAGAGAAAACCGCATGATAGCGCTGACTGCCTCTGAATAAACGCAAATTACTGTTTTTAGTATTTTAAGCAGACGTCATCAAATCGGTTTGACGATGGCGCTGCCCATCAGAGCTAGGTAAAGGGGTTTGTTGATGACTAAGCTGCTCCCATTCAGGGTATTCGCCGTTATGTTCATTGATGTCAGCCAAGTCCATTTCGGCAGCTTCTTCGGCAACACTAAACTGCCCAGCATACTCGCGCATTTGCAAAGCCTCCTGGGATAATCCTTCTGCGCTCTGGGCTGCCTGGTTGACTAAGCGCATGGTTCCTTGCGTCGTCGTATCAATTTGCACCACCGCCTGATTAACCTCTTCAATCCCGCGTCGCTGCTCCTCAGAAGCATTGGCTATTTGCGTCATTAGCGTATTCACGTTACTGGCCGCCTGCATTATCGCACGAGTATGCTCACCCGCTTGCTGCGACAACACACTACCCTGTTGAACACTCGCACTCGACGCTTCAATGCGTGACCGAATCTCGCTGGCAGCATTGGCACTGCGGGTTGCCAGCGCCCGCACTTCATTTGCCACGACTGCAAAGCCACGCCCATGCTCACCCGCACGCGCCGCTTCAACCGATGCGTTCAGCGCCAATATATTGGTTTGGAAGGCGATGCTCTCAATCATGCGGATGATGCTTTGGATCTCTTCAGAGTGATCATTGATTGCCTCCATAGTGGCAATAAACTGGGTAATGACCTCGTCACCCTGCTGCGCCTTATGGGAAACATCCGCAGTCGATTGGCTCACATGCGCCGCACTTTCCGCATTTTGATTTACGGTCGCGGTTAGCTGCTCCAGGCTCGCCGCCATTTGCTGTAAGGCAGACACTTGAGTATCGGTTTGGCTGGCCAAAAGCTGGTTCTGCTCAGTCATTTCCTGGCTGTTGCTATAGACCTGCTGGCTGCTGGCAGTAAGGCGATACACGGTTGTCGTTAAAGCGCTCTGCATACTGGCTAGCTCACTAAACAGCTGACCAATTTCATTGGTCGAGTGGGCTAAAACGGGCGTGGATAGATCGCCTTTAGCAATGCGTTGAAAATGCTCGGTAATGACTTTTAAAGGGCGAAGCACATTCTTGCGCACTCCCCATACCACCACCGCCACCACTAACAGCGCGGCACCCAACACCGCAATGACGCCCCAAAACAGTAGCGATGATACTTGCTCATAACGTGCGAGAAGGCCGTTACCCCGCTGGTTTAAGGCGTTAAAAAATGCCTCGGCACTCTGCACAAATTGCTGGCTGCTGTCATCTACCCGTGACTCTCCTGACAGAAAACCAGAGACATCACGCTCTTCCAGCATCATCATCTGCAGGCTAAGGTTATTGTTAACGAACGATTGAAAATCAGCGGCCAGTTGATCAACTAACGCTTGCTGCTCAGGTTCAAAATCACTCGATGAAAACTGTTCGAAGTTGACTGCCGCCGTATCCAACAACCTCTGTGATTCATCGATAAGCGGAGCGGGACGATCAAACGACGGGGTGCGAATTAACTCTGCTGCACGATTCATTTGGATACGCGCACGTAATAACTGCGTGTAAGCACTATTAAGCTCACTGACCTGCGCCATGTCCCGCTGATGTAGCGACGTGAATGCATCGCGGCCAAAATGGTTAGCGAACAGCCCCAATGCGCCAATCACGACGACCAAACCACTGAACGCCAAAAGCACCAGCGTCCAACTCGCCTTGACGCTTAAGTTATTGATCCATTTCATCTCGACCTGCCCCTATGAGTAAGATTAAGCAGACTTATGCAAGGGCAGCCATAGCTGCAGGCGACGGCGAATTTCTAACAACGCCTGCTCGTAAGAGTCAGGCTTACCAATTAGACGAGGGTCGCGAATATCCCAGAACAGCACTTCACCCGCCTGCCCTTGCCAATCCCGACAGGCCTGCTGAGCCTTATCACACAGCACAATGACAAAATCGAAGGTCTCGCTCTCAAACTCATCCAGCGACTTACTGTGTAAACCTTCGGTGGGTAGCCCCTGTTTGTGCAACGCTTCAAGCGTCAAGGCATGGGGTTCATCAGGTTCAGAACCAGCGCTAAACGACTCAAAACGATCACCTGCCATATGGCGAAGCAACGCCTCTCCCATTAAGGACCGTGCAGAGTTAGCGTTGCAAAGAAACAACACGCGGCGCTTCGACATAAGGAAATAGCCTCTAATGTAATTAATAGCTGTCACTTTACGCTGGATTCATGACGGCAATATTGCAGCTTGCAGGCGACGCTAGAAATATACGAAAAAACATATATCATGGAGTGATTAGCCTAAAATAGCGTTAAACAGGTAGCCCTAATGTCGTCACTCAAAGATTTCCCCCACCTGACTGATTTACCTAACATCGATACCGCACTGTTTGAGCGGCCTAGCAGTGATCGCCTTGGCGTTCCACAAAACGCCGAGCATGCACCTAAAATATTACTGTTATACGGTTCTTTGCGTGAGCGCTCGTTTAGTCGTTTAGCCGTTGAGGAAGCAGCACGCTTGCTGACCGCCATGGGTGCAGAAACGAGAATTTTTGACCCTAAAGGATTGCCGCTACCGGATGCTGAAGATGCCAGCCATCCAAAAGTTGACGAGCTACGCACGTTAGCCCAGTGGTCCGAAGGCATGGTGTGGTGCTCCCCTGAACGCCATGGCGCAATGACCGGCATTATGAAAGCGCAAATAGACTGGATTCCGCTTTCGCTAGGTGGCGTACGTCCTACCCAGGGCAAAACATTGGCAGTGATGCAGGTTTGTGGCGGCTCGCAGTCCTTCAACACGGTCAACCAGCTGCGCATTTTAGGCCGTTGGATGCGCATGCTGACGATTCCCAACCAATCGTCAGTGCCGAAAGCCTTCATGGAGTTTGATGAAAACGACCGAATGAAACCCTCCCCTTTCTACGACCGTATCGTCGATGTGATGGAAGAGCTGGTGAAATTTACGCTATTAGTGCGAGAACGTAGTGATCTCCTCACAGACCGCTATTCAGAGCGTAAAGAGAGCGCTGAAGAAGTTTCCAAACGGGTTAACCAACGCGCCATTTAACAAGGAGCTTCACATGTCAGCACTGGGCGATAACACTTCACCCTTCACCGCAGAAGGAATGGGGATTTTCGAGCGCTACCTCTCGCTATGGGTGGCATTAGCCATTGTGGCAGGTATTTTACTGGGACAATTTATACCCGCGGTGCCGGAAACGCTTTCGCGCTTTGAAGTGGCCCAGGTATCGATTCCTGTGGCCGTGCTTATCTGGGCGATGATTTTCCCGATGATGGCGCAGATTGATTTTACCTCGCTGCTAGGCGTGCGGCGCCAGCCGAAAGGTTTGATTATTACCAACACGGTTAATTGGCTGATCAAACCCTTCACTATGTTCGCTATTGCCTGGCTCTTCCTGATGGTTATTTTTCGGCCTTTTATTCCCGCTGAAGTAGCCAGTCAATATCTAGCGGGTGCCATTCTTCTCGGTGCCGCACCGTGTACCGCAATGGTATTCGTGTGGAGTTACTTAACCCGCGGCGACGCCGCTTATACGCTGGTGCAAGTGGCTCTCAACGATGTGATCATGCTGTTTGCTTTCGCTCCCATCGTGGTCTTCCTCCTAGGCATCTCCAACATTCAGGTACCGTGGGATACGGTTGCCCTGTCGGTGGTGCTCTATATTGTGATCCCCCTGACGGCAGGTTATATAACGCGCCAAACCTTGATCAAAAAACACGGTGCAGAGTGGTATGACAACGTCTTTATGAAGCGCGTTGGACCCATCACCCCGATTGGCTTGATCATCACCCTCGTGCTGCTGTTTGCCTTCCAGGGCGAGGTTATTCTCAATAACCCGCTGCATATTGTACTCATCGCTATTCCACTGATTATTCAAACGTTTCTAATTTTCTTTATTGCCTATGGCTGGGCCAAGGTTTGGCGGGTGCCGCATAACGTGGCAGCCCCTGGCGCTATGGTTGGTGCGAGTAACTTCTTTGAACTGGCGGTCGCAGCGGCTATCGCACTGTTTGGCTTACAGTCAGGCGCCGCGCTGGCCACGGTCGTCGGTGTATTGGTCGAAGTACCGCTAATGCTCGCGCTGGTGAAAATTGCCAATAACACCCGGCATTACTTTCCCACTGAAAACATCAAATAGGAAATAAAGGCCGTGGCACCCTATTTAGTGTTTCTGGGTTCAACTTGAAACAGCACACCGCCTACACCCGCCCGCCTCGGCGGGCGATTAGCCAAAGCCTGCATGCACATACTCTCCTCACTACTACATACATCGCATCGGCCGAGTTTATTAATCCGTGAACGTTATCGCTGGAAGCGCCTTTCAAGCCGCGCTTCGCTTACGCACAAAGCGATGCGCCGGGTGGTTAGCGCAACTTGCAGAAGTAAAAGAGACAAAGAACTCATCAGAGTTCCGGTAAACCTAAGCCTGAAATTGATATTGCAGTGATGAGTTTTTCTGTCTTGCGCGTCTGTCAGGACAGAACTAAGCTAAATTTCGGCTTACCAAATTCGGATAACCATATATAACTCCCCCCAGCTAGGGCTTCTCGACAATAACAATGGAGTGTCAAACGATGACACGCTTGAGTCGCCGCACCTTTCTAAAGTTAACCGGCAGCAGTGCCGCTCTGGGTACTCTTTCGCTGGCCCCCCTCACTCAGGCGCAGCAAAATAGCCCTTCTACCGCGGGTACCACACACCTGCCCTACCCACATGAGGTGATCGCCCGGCTTAGCGAGTTGACGGTCAATCAACCATTTTACTTTACTTACCCCGATATCCACTCACCCTGCGTGGTAATTCGCAGAGACCGAAAAGTTAAAGGAGGCGTTGGGCCAGACAAAGACATAGTGGCTTTCAGCACGCAATGTACCCATATGGGCTGTCCAGTGAGCTATGACCAGGAAGCTGAAACTTTCAAATGCCCCTGCCATTTCAGCATATTCGATCCCGATAACATCGGTCAGATGGTGATTGGCCAAGCTACCGAGAATTTGCCGCGAATCATTCTGGAGTATGACGAGGCTGAAGATGCCCTAAGAGCGGTGTCGATCGATGGTCTTATCTATGGCCGTCAGGCCAATATCATCTGATTCGGGAGTATAAAATGTCACAATTCAAAGACCGTATTCCCCTGCCTCCGGCAAATGCTCAAAAGACTAATATGGCTTGTCACTTCTGCATCGTCGGCTGCGGGTACCATGTCTATAAATGGCCTGCCAACCAAGAAGGCGGCAGAGCGGCTAACCAGAATGCGCTAGGGCTCGATTTCACTAAACAGCTGCCGGCCATGCAATTAACCATGACCCCCGCCATGGTTAATCAGATACGCGACCACGATGGCCGTGAATACAGCATCATGATCGTTCCTGATAAGGAGTGCAGCGTCAATAAAGGGTTATCCTCAACGCGTGGTGGCCAAATGGCCAGTGTGATGTACTCGGAAGGAACCTCCATCAGCGAGCGTCGCCTCAAGTATCCCATGATGTACACCGGGGACGATTGGTCAGACACCCATTGGGAACATGCCATGGCTCTATATGCTGGCCTAACCCAACGTATTCTCGATAATGACGGGCCGGATCAACTGTTTTTCAATCTCTTCGATCATGGCGGCGCTGGCGGCGGTTTCGAGAATACCTGGGCTACCGGCAAACTAATTTTTGACGGCATACAGTCAAAAATGGTGCGCATTCACAACCGTCCTGCCTACAACTCAGAATGTCACGCCAGCCGTGATATGGGCATTGGCGAGCTCAATAATAGTTACGAGGATGCAGAGGTGGCCGATGTCATCTTTTCCATCGGCGGAAACTCCTATGAGACTCAGTCGAACTGGTTCCTGGCCCACTGGGAACCGAACCTAAGAGGATCTAACATCGCTAAAAAGCGGGAATGGTTTTCTGGCGAGACAGTCGGCAAAGGAAAAGTTATTCTAGTCGACCCCCGACGCACTCCCACCGTTGCTATCTGTGAAACGATTGCTGGAAAAGAGAATGTTCTACATCTGGCGATTCAACCGGGAACAGATACAGCTTTATTCAATGGGTTGCTGACCTATGTGGTAGACCAAGGGTGGCAAGATCAGGCCTTTATCGACGGACACACCAGTGGTTTCGAGAAAATGCTAGCTGCCAATCGCATGGGATTGGACGAGTGTAGCCGCATCACCGGCGTGAGTCGGGCCGATATCGTTAAGGCCGCCGAGTGGGCCTATAAACCTAAGGCCAGTGGCCATGCGCCACGTACCATGCATGCCTATGAGAAAGGCGTGATCTGGGGAAATGACAATTATCGGATTCAGTCCGCAATCGTCAATCTGGCTGTGGCTACCCACAATGTAGGTCAACGCGGTACCGGCGTGGTTCGTATGGGCGGTCACCAGGAGGGCTATGTGCGCCCACCCTACCCAGGCGGACGCCCAGCACCTTATATTGATCAAGAGCTGATCAAAGGTAACGGCATGATGTTGACGGTGTGGGCCTGCAATGCGTTTCAAACCACCATCAATGCCGAGACTTACCGGCAGGTCATCAAGCGTCGTGCTGCCATTGTTAACCAAGCGCTGGCCGAAGCACGAGGCGTCACTTCTCAAGAAGAGTTGATCGATATTGTCTATGATGCCGTCAAAAATAGGGGCGGTCTATTTATCGTAGATATCGATCTTTACCGCACCAAGTTTGCCGAATATTCACATATGGTGCTGCCAGCGACTCATCCTGGCGAAATGAACTTGACCTCCATGAACGGGGAGCGCCGGCTTCGGCTGTCTGAACGCTTTATGGATCCTCCCGGCATCGCTAAGCCTGATTGTCTCATTGCCGCCGATATGGCTAACGCCCTAAAGCAACGTTATGAATCCGCAGGTAACGCTACGCTGGCCGAGCGTTTCGCTGGATTTGACTGGACGACCGAGGAGGATGCCTTCAACGACGGTTTCCGCATGGCGCATGAAAAGGAAATTGATAGCCAAGGCGGGCCAACAGGGCACTTAGCCACCTATGATAGATTGCGTGTGGCTGGCAATAATGGCGTCCAACTTCCCATCAAAGAGTATCGGGATGGCAAGCTCATTGGCACCGAGATGCTCTATACCGATAATAATTTCAGTACCAACGATGGCAAGGCCCATTTTCAACCATCACCCTGGAACGGTTTCCCCGACGTGGTTCAGCAGCAGAAAGCGTCTTATGACTTCTGGATCAATAACGGAAGAACGAATCATATCTGGCAAACGGCTTACCACGACCAATACCTGGCTTTCCGCAAAGGCCGCTACCCGATGGCACCATTAGAAATCCACCCACAGGATGCCCAGGACTTAGGCATCGCCAACGGCGATATAGTCGAAGTTTATAACGACTATGGTGCAACCACCGCCATGGCCTATCTTGAGCCTGACTTGGAACGGGGGCAGGTCTTTATGATGTTTGGCTACCCTAATGGGGTACAGGGTGATGTCATCAGCGATTGGACAGACAGAAACCATATCCCCTATTACAAAGGCACCTGGGCGAATCTTCGTCGGATAGGGTCAAACCCCGATTACCTTCGTGATGCAACCTTCAAACGTCGACGCTATAGCTAGGGTAAGGAACTCCGGGGCTGCCTCAAAAACCGCCGAGGATAGTGTGTTGGTGACTTAAAGGAGCCCCGAGCACGTCAGGTGCGACAGTGAATCATTAGTAACGCCAACAGAGCGCTCACCATCAAGCCAGAGGTCAACCACAGAGCTCCAGCGCCGTATTGTTCTATCAATAGGCCAAACAGCAGCGGCGCAAACGCTTGCATGGCCCGCGCCGGGGCAATGATTAAACCCTGGCGACGGCCAAAACCCGCAGGACCAAACAGAGCCAACGGCAAGGTGCCAGACGCAATAGTCATCATGCCATTGCCAGCACCGTGTAGCAGCGCAAAGCCCGCAGCGGGCATACCTACCGTTGCCAATAACGCGGCACCTAGTGGATGAAGCGTTGTCGCCACTCGCGCCGCGACCAGGGGGTGTAAATGGCGTAACAAAGCGAACTCACCCAGCCGCGCAGCCACTTGCGCAGGTCCTACCAACGCGGCAGCGGCCACGGCAACTGAGAGGGATACACCGGTTTCCTGCAGTAATCTAGGTAGATGAGCCGCCATCGCCGTCGACACAAACCAGCCTGCTGCAAATACAAAGGCTAACAGCACCATGGCTAAGCGGGGCCGATCAGGCGGTGGAACAGGTTTTTCGTCCTTATGTTCTGCCTGGCTAGCCCCTGCTTTTGGCAAGAGTGCATTAAGCGGCAGCCCTATCACAATATGCAGCATGGCCCAAACGATACAGGCGGCACGCCACCCAAACTCGTTTTCCAAGAGAGCGGTAACCGGCCAGCCGATGGTGCTGGCAAATCCCGCCAGTAGCGTAACACCGGTAATCGAAGCCCGGGCGCTGCGTCCTAATAGCCGCCCTAAGGTGGCAAAGGCGGCGTCATATAACCCCATTGCCATGCCAATACCAGTGATTAGCCAAGCAAGCATTAGGCTGAACACACCTTGAGACAGCGCCATTATGATTAGGCCAAGGGCCATGACACCGTTCGAGGCCATCAACACACCTCGCCCACCGCGCATATCAATCCAACGGCCAACGCTGGGGCCGAGCATAGCGGTTAATAACAAAGCTGCAGAGAACGCCGCGAACACCCAACTGGTCGGCATGCCTAAATCGCGGGCCATAGGCACCGCTAAGATAGCAGGCAAGTAGTAGCTAGATGCCCAGGCCAGCGTTTGCGCGCTGCCTAACGTTAGCGTTAAACCTAGCCTAGGCGAACGGATCATGCGGTTTGTCTAGGCAACGCTAGCGCCATCGCTGAACTTGCCGCCACTAAGGCAGCCGATACCCACAGGCAGGCACTCAGTCCGTAAGCCATATACAGCCAACCCGACAATAGCGTGCCGACTAACCGCCCCATGGCATTGGCCATATAGTAAAAACCGACGTCCATCGACACACCATCGGCGCGGGCAAAGTGAACAATCAAATAGCTGTGCCAGCTGGAATTAATCGCAAACAGCACCCCAAACGCGAGTAGCCCGACGACTAACCAACCTACTTGTGCCAAAGGCAGCATCGCCAACAAAATTGCCAGCACCGCCAGCGCTGCAGCCCACCCGGCCGTCAGCACTCGTACATCACCTTTAATTAGCCGGGTTAATTTTGGTGCCTGGGTCTGTACCCCGCCATAACCAATCACCCATATCGCCAACAGCCCCCCCACGGTCCAGTGCGTCCAGCCGTGCTGGTCGTATAGGAAGACCGGCAGTGCCACCACAAACCACACATCACGCGCTGCAAAAAGACAAAAACGTGCTGCGGAAAGCACGTTAATCGCGCGTGATTTTGAGAAAATCTCGGAGAACTTAGGCTTCACTTTCTGCCGACCAAGATCCGCCTTTAAGCGCAGCAGTGAGAGCAGCAGCACGCCAGCCAGCATCACGGCCATCACAAACACAGCAGCCTGAAAGCCAATCAGCGTTAACAGCAGCCCGCCGACAAAAAAGCCCAACCCTTTTAGCGCGTTTTTAGAGCCAGTCAGCATCGCTACCCAACGGTAAAGCGAGCTGTTAGCGTTCGCACTCTCTTTAGGAACCAGTACCTTAACGGCGCTTTTTGCGCTCATTTTATTAAGGTCTTTAGCAATGCCCGATAGCGCCTGAGCGGCCATGACCCAGACAACAGTTAGCAGACTTGCCGGCACCATTAACATGACCAGGGCCACAATCTGCAAACCCAAGCCCACGTTCATGGTGCGGTTGAGCCCCAGCCTTGCGCCCAGCCAACCACCCACCAAATTGGTCACAACGCCAAAGGCTTCGTAGAACAAAAACAGCATCGCGATGGCTAACGGCGAATAGCCCAATTGGTGGAAGTGCATCACCACCAGCATGCGAAGCGCGCCATCGGTGATCGTAAACGCCCAGTAGTTGCCGGTAATCAGCATGTACTGGCGCACCTCGAAAGGTAGCGCCCTTACCCGTGTAAGCATTGAATCAGCCACGACCCACCTGCTCATGCCCTACCATCAGGGATAGCTCTGCGGTTCGATTCGCGTAACCCCATTCGTTATCGTACCAAGCGTAGAGCTTTAGCTGCGTGCCGTTGACCACCATAGTAGACAGCGCATCAATAATGGAACTGCGTGGATCAGTACGGTAATCGATCGACACCAACGGGCGCTCTTCATAGCCCAGAATACCTGCCAACGGGCCATCCGCTGCGGCTTTCAATGCAGTGTTGACCTCGTCGACAGTGACTTCACGCTCAAGCTCAAACACCATGTCGGTCAGCGAGGCGTTAGCCAACGGGACACGAATCGCGTGGCCATTTAGCTTGCCTTCTAGCTCAGGAAAAATCGCGGTGATAGCTTTCGCCGATCCCGTTGTGGTGGGAATCAAACTCATACCACAAGCACGGGCGCGCCGCAGATCTTTATGCGGGGCATCCAGAATCGTTTGAGTATTGGTGATGTCATGCACCGTGGTCATTGAGCCATGACGAATACCAAAGCTGTCCTGAATGACCTTGACCACCGGCGCCAAGCAGTTAGTGGTACAGCTGGCAGCGGTAACGATCTTATGCTGCGAAGGATCAAAGAGATGATCGTTCACCCCCATCACTACATTGAGCACGCTCGCTTCTTTCATAGGCGCACTTACCACTACACGCCCTACACCTTGGTCGAGATACGCTTGAAGCTTCTCAGTGGTTTTCATTTTACCTGAGCATTCGATGACTACATCGCAGTCGGACCAGTCGCTATCGGCAATTGCTTTATTAGCGCTAAAGGCAACGGACTTTCCATCGAAAATAATAGCGTCATCAGTGGCTGTAATGCCCTGCCCTGGAGCCCAATGGCCGTGTACCGAATCAAATTCCAATAAGTGGGAAAAAGTTGCCGCATCGCCACCCGGGTCATTAATGCGCACAAGTTCAACGTCACCCGTCGGCACTTTTTGCCACAAAATCCTCAGTGTTAAGCGGCCAATACGGCCCAATCCATTGATACCAATTCGAAGTGCCATGGTGCCTCCTAGACTCTCTGTTCTATGGTGCCTATTTCCAGGTTTGCTGTTTTTAAAGCTGTTTATTGCTAAGAAGGATATCGATCATATACGTTTAAACATATATTAATATATAAAAAAACACACATTAAAAACAGGCCCACCGGGTGACGATGGGCCTGCTTGAAAGGCGCTAATTAACCATAACGACCGGAAATATAGTCTTCGGTTTTTTTCTTAGCGGGGGTTGAGAACATCACTTTGGTATCGTTGTACTCAATAATTTCACCCAGGTGGAAAAACGCCGTGTAGTCGGCCACCCGCGCGGCCTGCTGCATGTTATGGGTTACGGTGATGATGGTGAACTCTTCCTTTAGCTTATCCATCAAATCTTCGATGGTCGCGGTCGAGATTGGATCAAGCGCCGACGTTGGTTCATCCATCAAGATTACATCAGGCTGCACGGCAATAGCGCGGGCGATACATAAGCGCTGCTGTTGACCGCCCGACAACGAGGTACCGGGCTCTTGCAACTTGTCCTTCACCTCGTTCCAAAGACCAGCACTACGCAATGCCTTTTCAACCAGCTCATCTTGCTCGGCTTTGCGGCTAACCAAATCGTGCATGCGCGGGGCGTAAGCGACATTTTCATAAATCGATTTAGGAAATGGGTTCGGCTTCTGGAAGACCATTCCTACCCGGCGGCGTAGCGCGACTTCATCCATTTTGGCGGCATTGACGTCCCGCCCATCCATTTCGACCAACCCTTCGGTGCGCACGCTAGGAATCAGATCGTTCATGCGATTCAGGCAGCGTAAGAAGGTCGATTTACCACACCCAGAAGGGCCAATCAGCGCCGTTACATTTTTCTGAAACAGATCAATATTAAGGTTATTCAACGCTTGGTTTTTGCCATACCACAGGTTTAAATCGCGAACCCGGATGCTCAAATCATGGCAGGCTTGATTATTACGCGTGTAGGGCTGCCCAACGGCTGGTTCATACTGCTCATTAACTACAGGTGCTTGGCTGTTCATAGTCATGTCCTCTATCGCGCTGGCCTACCAGCGACGCTCAAATTTCTTACGTAACACAACGGCGAAGGCGTTGAGTGAGATGAGTATGGTGAGTAGCACCAAAATACCGCCGGCGGTTTTTTCTACAAACGCCTGTTCAGGCTCGCCTGACCAAGTAAATATTTGCGCAGGCATAACGGTGGCCGCTTCAGTAAAGGACGCGCCGACATCAGGAATAAATGCCACCATCCCGACAATAATCAGCGGTGCTGTTTCACCCATCGCTTGAGCAAGCCCAATGATGGAGCCCGTCATAATACCCGGCATGGCCAACGGCAGAACGTGATCGCGCACGACTTGCCAGCGCGAACAGCCCACCCCAAAGGCCGCATGGCGGATAGAGTCCGGCACGCTTCGCAGCGCAGTTCGCGTCGAGATAATAATCACCGGCAAGGTCATCAGCGCTAGCGTCATACCACCGGCCAACGGCGACGAACGCGGAACCCCGAAGAAGTTGATAAAGATCGCCAAACCTAACAAACCAAACAGGATTGAAGGAATCGCGGCCAGGTTATTGATATTGATTTCAATCGCCTGGGTGAAGCGGTTATCCGGCGCAAACTCTTCCAAATAAACGGCGGTCATTACCCCGATAGGAAACGAGATTAATAGCGTTACAATCATGGTCATCACGGTGCCGACCACTGCCGAGAGGATACCTGCGTTCTCAGCGATTTTTGAATCCCCGGATCCAAAAAAGGTGGTATTGAAGCGAAGGTCAACCTGGCCCGCTTCGACACGCTCATCAAGCGCCGCTTGCTCCTCTTCACTCAGGCGGTGCCGGTGTCCCTTCAGATACTGGTCGACCTCACTATTTGCTAACACCCACTGCGCTTCGCTGGTACCGATCATGTCGGGATTGTTGCGCAACTCCATGGGAATCACTCGCACCACCGTGCGACTGATTAACGGTAGCAGCTCTTGATCAAACGCCTGCCGACCATCGGTTTCCGCTTCTTCAGTGTAACTAATCTCGGTCTGGATATACGCCTGCTGGAAGGCTGGTAAGCCCTTGTTTAGCATGTCAGCAAAGAAGAGCACCAGAAACAGGCCTGCCAAGCCCAACGATCCCATCGAGATCCATTTAAGGCGGGCTGACTTACGGTGACGCCGACTTAGCTGCTGGCTGATTTCGTCAAAAGTATGGCTCATCGAAACAGTTCCTCAGCTTTACAGGTTATTCACGCGGTATTTTTCGCGGAAACGACGGATCATCAGTACGGACACCAGGTTCAGCGCAAGCGTTACCGCAAACAGCACAAGCCCAAGGGCAAAGGCTGACAAGGTTTCAGCGCTTTCAAACTCCTGGTCCCCTGTTAAAGCCGCCACAATACGCACGGTCACCGTGGTCATATCTTCCAGCGGATTAGCGGTGAGATTGGGCCGCATACCTGCCGCCATTACCACGATCATGGTTTCACCTAGAGCACGCGACATGCCTAGGAGTGCCGCTGAAATAATCCCCGGCAGAGCAGCAGGAATAACCACATCTCGAATGGTTTCACCTTTGGTCATGCCTAATGCCAGTGAACCTTGGCGCATACTATCGGGCACAGAGTTGATTACATCGTCAGACAACGAGGAGATAAACGGGATGATCATGATACCCATCACGACCCCTGGGGCGACGGCATTATTGTAAGAAGCGTCGAGCCCAAAAAATCCGGCGATATTGACAATAATGGGCGCTACTGTAATCGCGGCAAAAAAGCCGTAAACCACGGTAGGAATACCTGCCAGAACCTCCAGTACGGGCTTGGCAATGGTGCGCACGTTACGTGGTGCATACTCGGACATGTAAATCGCGGAGAGCAGTCCGATAGGAACAGCGACCAGCATAGCGATAGCGGTAATCATAAAGGTGCCGGCAAACAGCGGTACCGAACCAAATTCAGCCCCAGCACCATCGCCACGTCCCGCTGATGCTAAAAAACTCGCGCCTGGATTCCACGTGGTGCCGGTAATGAACTCCCAGAAGCTGTGCATTTGGAAAAAGCGCAGCGCCTCGGAAATAATCGAGAACAAAATGCCGAACGTAGTGAAAATCGAGATTAACGCTGCCCCGGCCAAGACCATACGGATGACCCGCTCAATGGCCTGACGGGCGTGAAAATCGGGTTTAACTTGGTTAAGACTTACCATCAGCCCTATGGCTGCAATCACCAAACTCGCGGACAGCAAATAGAGCGTGGGGATATCGGCGCCCATTAAAAGCAGCACAAAAGCCCCCAGCGTGCTCACTAGCACGGCTGGACCGGCAGTTGAGAGCACGGTAAACCAGGCGTATTGATCTGGCTGAGCAAACATCGCCGTGCCCGCACTGCGTAAACGGGTGGCTTTTGAACGGCCAGCAAAAAACGCCAGCAGCCCCAGCAGCAGTAACGCACCGCAAAAAATCAGAAGAAGCTGGTTAGTCTGCATCGAATTTCTCTCGCATTACTTAATGAAATCGTATTGGCGACTACTTTGGGGCACAAACATTACAGCAATGTGACAAACGCCAATATATCGCCGTCATAAAACGAAAGGCCGGCAGCTTTCGCTGCCGACCACTTTCATTTCTAACTTAACGACTTACTTAAGAACGTCTGCTGACATTGTAGTGCGATCTGCTACCGCTTGACGCCACTCTTCACGCTCGTCTTCCGGTAGAACGATCAAGCCGATATCTTTCAAGTAGCCATCTGCACCAATCATCATTTCGCTCATAAACATGTCGGTGTATTCGTACAGCGGCGGTACTTCTTCAGCGTGCTGGTTCTTCACGTAGAACCATAGTGAACGCGCAATAGGATAATCACCCGAGCTGATTGCTTCTGGCTCTGGCTCAACACCGTTGATGCTGGCACCGTTCAGCGTATCGGTGTTCTCTTCAAGGAACGAGTAACCAAAGATACCCATTGCACCGGTATCTTCGCTCAAGCGTTGAACGATCAGGTTGTCGTTCTCGCCAGCGTCGATATACACACCGTCAGAGCGAATTTCAGTATAGGCTTCTTCATACTCGTCCATCTCTTCGGAAGCAGCTTCCATAACCAGCTCTTCAAAAGCGTCACGAGTACCAGAAGTCGTTGGCGGACCATAGATAGAGATTTCGCGGTCTGGCAGCGAAGAATCAATGTCGCTCCAGTTGGTGTAGGGGTTGTCGACCAGTTCGCCGTCAACCGGCACCTGAGCAGCGACTGCCATGAAAATCTGTTCAAGCGTCAGGTCAACAACGTCATTTTCGTTGGATTGGCCTAAAACGATACCGTCAGAACCGATTTTAGCTTCGGTGATATCAGTGACGCCGTTCTCTTCACAACGCTCAAACTCCGCAACTTTCATGCGGCGTGAAGCGTTGGTGATATCAGGCGTGCCTTCACCAATACCATTACAGAACAGACGCAAACCACCGCCCGAGCCGGTTGATTCAATAACAGGAGTCGGGTTACCAGTAGTGGCACCGAACTCTTCAGTCACGTAGCTGGCAAACGGGTAAACAGTACTGGAACCTACGATACGGATTTGATCACGGGCCTGGGCAACACCGGCAACGCTCATTACAGCAGCCGCGATAACGGTGGTTTTTAGAATACGGTTCATGCGAAATACTCCTGTTCGTGTAGGGATCTAACCTTCGCAAGGCATACCTTGCACTGGTTCCATGACAACTTCATGACAGCAAGCAACACATGAACGAATTTTTGCTATACCGGGAAAATTCCCTTTGATTACAGCAGCAAGCCAAGCGCAGCCAAGGTACACAACGCCAGCGAAGCGCCTTGCAACAGACGTCTATCCAAGCGGTGGGCAATCGCGTCCGCCACTGCGTTACCCACCAGTACCGCGGGGAGAAAGGTAAGAGCCACCTGGAAATGCCATAGCTGAATCTGGTTGGCGAAGGCGAGAGTGATAATGGTCAACATTGAGGTCAAAATGAAAAAGGCGGCTAAGTTCCCCCGCACCCGATCAGCGGGTAAACCATGCATCAATATCACCATGGGTGGGCCACCGATGGCAGCAACGGTGCCAAAGATACCTGACAGTACACCAGCGCCGAATAGGGATATTCGATTTACCGGTAGTTTAAAACGGCACAGCGTCACCAACACAGCAAACAGCACGATGATTGCGATCAGCTTTTCTAACAGAAACATCGGCGCGGCGAGCAGAAGCCAAATACCCAGCGCATTGCCAGGCAGGCGCCCTACTAACGCCATGCCAATGGAATCCAGTCGCACCTCGTGCCAATAGTGACGCACCATCATTAATGAGACGGTAAAGCCAAACAGCACTAAAATGACCGGCACCAAGCGTGGCTCAAGCATCAGCAGCAACGGCGCCCCGATAACGGCCAAACCGAAACCGGTCGCGCGCTGGACAAAGGCACCCAGCAGCAGCACGGCTGCGCAGGCTAACCAGGTACTCATCGGCATATTGACCCAGGCCAGCATGCTATCCATCACGGCTGTTCATTCTTATTGCTCATTCCTGCGATTCATCCCTGCTACTCGCTTATGGCGGGCGACTTGGTTAATTTCCGCACGCCGATATTCCCCAACAGGGCAGCGCCCAACATAGTTAGCACCATTGGCCAAAGGTGTTCCACTTCAAACAACCCGACCAGCACCCCAGCGAGAGCGCCACAGGTAAACTGAATGCCGCCTAAAAGCGCCGTCGCGGTGGCACTGATATGGCCAAAGTGATCCAGAAGCGCCGAGATTGCGTTCGGGGTAATCAGCCCAATCATGCCGGTGAAGAGCATAATAAGCGGCACTACTAACATGAGTGACGCCATATTTAACGCGGTGACCAACACCAACCCTAGCGCCGCCACTAACTGTATCAGCAGCCCCAAGCGTAGATTTTGCTGTGGCGTGCGTTTGCGCAGCAGGTGGATATTGACACGATTGGAGAGCGCAATGACCAGCACGTTGACACCAAACACGAGCGGATAGGTGCCGGGCGATAGACCAAAATAGTCGAGATAAAGAAACGGCGAAGCCGTCACAAATGCAAACAGGCCCGCAAAGGAAGCGGCTACCGCGCAGATATACCCCATCCCTTCACGATGCTTGAGCACGCTGGCGTAATTGCGAATGACCTGGCGCGGTGACGCCGCTGGAAGCGACATATCGCGAGTCTCAGGCAGGCGCGTTCCCAGCAGCCAGAGTAAAAAGCCTGCATAAACGGCCAAGAAAACAAAAATCAACCACCAACCGGCCACATACAGCAACAGACTCCCCACGGCTGGCGCCACTAGCGGCGCCAGCATCATAATCATCGCCATCGTCGACATCACTTTGGCAGCCTCTCGTCCGCTAAAGCAGTCACGCACAATCGCTGCCGAGTTGACAACACAAGCACCGCCGCCCAACGCCTGCACAAAGCGCCAGGCAAGCAGCGAGGAGAGACTATCGACCGTGGTGATCGCTAGGCTTGCCAGCATAAACACCACCAAGCCGCCCAGTAGTACAGGCTTTCTACCCATACGATCTGATAATGGCCCAAAACAAAGCTGGCCCAGCGCAAAGCCGAACAAGAACACGCTGATGGAAAGTTCAGTGCGGTGAATACTAGCGCCGATACTCTCGGCGATGATTCCCATCGCAGGTAAGTAGGCGTCGATCGCAAAGGGTGCAAGCGCCGTGTTGGCAGCAACTAACAACGCGACACGGCGGGGATTAAGATGCATGGGTCTCCTTACGGCGATAATGAACGCACGGGAATAGATAGGCCGCTAATCATAGCTGATTTTAAGACACTTGTCGGGGCTAAGCGCTATACACACAGAGCTAGCACATTGGGTAATACGATGGATCACCCGCTGCGATAGCCCTGAGAAAGCCAAATCAGATTAAAGAGGGGTATTTAATGGTGCGTGGCTGCGTCTTGGGACTCAAGCATGTCAACCAGCGGCTGAAACTGCTCGCGGTTATGCTCGTTCATGTGCATCAAAATACGGTGGGCTTCGAGAATGCGTTCACGCAGCCCCTCTTCGTCGGCAGGCTCTTCAGGTAACTCTTCGAGAGCATCGTTAAGCGTTGTTGCCTGCTGCAGAGGCGCTTCCATCAAAGTGAAAAAGCGCGCAAACCCCATCACGTCCAACATTTTTCGAACGTCATCATTATCGACAATAATGGTCGGGGACTGCTCTAAGCGCCCTTTTACTGCCATTGCGACCTTAGCTAAGAAACCCAACGCGGTCGAATCCACATTGGTGGCCTCACGCAGGTCAATCAGTACGGCACGCAACCCCGGTGTCTCAGCAAGACGTTGGGCTTGGGTATCCAGCGTAGCGCAGAGCGTTAAACGCACATCGCCACACAGCTTTAAGACAAAAACACCAGAATCGAACGCCGCTTTAATGCGGCCTTCTTCACTCAGCATGACCAAATCCGCTCACCATCATGATTGTTAGATCATCGGGTAAAGCATCGCGTTCCTGGTTAGCATCAAACTCCGCGTCCCCTTCTCCAAGGAGCGCATTCGTCTCTGCCAGCCGGTCGCGCAACTGCTCAAGCGTGACACTCTCGCTTACTAATTGCTCAAGCTCCTTGAGCCGCGTGTCGAGCGTTTTACCCGGCAAGCATTCCAATACACCGTCTGAGCAAAGCCATAAACGAAATTTGTTCGGCAAAGCACAACTAAGCGAAGGATACTCCACATCGGGGAAAAGGCCTACTGGCATTCCTTCGCCTTCAAGACGCCGTAGCTCTCCTTCTGCTGCTAAAAGCGGCATGGGAAGCTGAGCGCCGAGCGAATAGTGCAGAGTATGCGCCTCATGGTCAATAACACCGACAAATAAGGTGGCATGTTTGCCTATATCAGTACCCTGCAACTCCCGGTTCATCGCCTTTAGCCAATCCGGCGGCAAGTTTTCTGGCTGCTGGCCATCCCACTCACTCAACCAACGATTGCATAAATATTTGAGCAGTACCGTGACAAAGGCCGACGACGCACCGTGCCCCGACACATCGGCAAAATAGAAGGCGCTATAACGCTCGTTATAACGTTGATAGTCTAGAAAATCACCGGATAGATAGAGAGAAGGTGCAAATACATAGTCGTAATACACCCCATTGATGACTTTAGGACGTAACGGCAGTAAACGCCGCTGGATATGACCACCACTCTGCTGATCCATACGCAGTAGCGCTAAATGCGTCTCTAGACTCTCATTTAACTCGGCAAGACGCTCATGATCACGCTTACGCTCTAGGGCCAAATCATTTAGCTCGATGGCTTTACGGATCATGCGCCGCAGCAGCTCGGCATGGCGTAGAGGGTGGACGATATAATCCACCAGCCCAACGTCAATGGCTTTGATAAGATCAGCATCCTGACGCGAGTCACTCACGACCAGCGTTGGTAAGCGTCGCGTTAGCTGCGACCACTGCTGGCGTGGCACTGCTCTGGCGTGGGCCACGATCAGCGCCGTATCCGCAGGCAAATGGTCGATGTCTTCAGCGGCGAATACCCACATGTCGTCACAGGTAATCGCTTCGGCCAGCGCATCGCGCTCTCGACCCGGCTCGTCGATCACCGCGATCAACTGCTTAGAATGCTCCATCATAAGCCTCAATCGACGCTATTTTCGCCACCAACGCCGTCGTCACCAGCGTCGCTATCTTCAAAGTCACTGTCATCAAAGTCGCTATCATCAAAGTCGAAGGTATCGCTGGCAAAGGGGTCATCGCCCAATTCTCCATCGCTCACCTCGAACTGGCGGCTCTGTAAGTAAGCGTCACGAATAAAGCGGTAGCGATCACCGCGAATCAACTCTTCCTGGTCGAGCAACCCCGCTCGGGTGTCAATCAGGTTGAGTGCTGTCAGGCTTATGCGAACAGTGTCGTCTTCTACGTAGGTAACCGGATACGCGGCTATGTCAGCAGGCAAGCCCGTAGTATCACGTAGCGTACTGGGGCCTAAGAAAGGCAGCACCAAGTAGCGTGAATCATCCCAGCCCCATACCGCCAACGTTTGGCCAAAATCCTCTTTATCCGCGGTAATTTCCATCAGCGTTGCGTAATCTAACAACCCGCCAATGCCAACGGTGGAGTTAATCAAAAAGCGCGAGGTAGCAAGGCCCGCATTAGCAGGCTTACCTTGGAGCACACTATTAAGCGCAGTACGTACTTCGCCTAAATTGGAGAAAAAGTTACCTACCCCCGTCTCTACTGGATCAGGGGTAATAGTGCGATAGCCTTTTGCCACAGGCTTAAGCGCGTAGCGATCCAATACGTCGTTGAATGCAAACACTTTACGGTTAAAGCCTTCCCATGGGTCGTCTGGGTTGGCGTTTTCTGCCATTTGTGTACTGGCACAACCGCCGCTTGCTAATAACGCCACCAGCAGTAGCGGCAACCCTTTTGAGCGCCACGAAAGCGTTGACTTGTCGTTACTTAACCACTGCCACATGACATTTTCCTTTTTCCAATTCCACAGCACGTTGACAGAAACCTACACCCGCCGAATGACGACACTGCCCGCACTATAGCCAGCGCCAAACGAACAAATCACACCAATATCGCCCTGATTGAACTGCTCGCGATGAAGGTGAAACGCAATAATGGAGCCAGCTGAGCTGGTGTTTGCATAGCGATCTAAAATGATCGGTGCCTGGGTTTCACTTGGGTCATACCCCAACACTTTACGGGCAATCAAATCGTTCATATGCCGGTTAGCTTGGTGCAGCCACATGCGTTTAAGGTCGCTTCCATTTAGCTCCAAGGACGCCAGATGATCGGTGATCAACTTGGCCACCATTGGGCAAACTTCTTTAAATACCCGCCGCCCCTCCTGCACGAACAGCTTATCCAACGCCATCGGATCACTGTCCGTCACGCGATTTAAAAAACCCGCATTATTACGAATCGCATTGGAAAACTGAGTGATCAAACGCGTACCGAGGATTTCAAACTGCTCATCAGCAACGGCAACAGCGCTATTTTCTAGTACCACAGCGGTACAAGCATCGCCGAAAATGAAGTGGCTGTCACGGTCTCGAAAATTAAGATGCGCTGAGCAAATCTCAGGATTAACCACCAGTGCGCGCTTGACGCTACCGGAAGCTATCGCATTTGCCGCGGTTTCCAAAGCAAACGTGGCTGAACTGCAGGCCACATTCATATCAAACCCATAGCCACTTGTTCCCAGTGCTTGCTGGACTTCAACGGCCACGGCAGGATAGGCACGCTCTAGATTTGAGCAGGCAACAATCACTAGCTCGATATCAGCGGCATCCACTTGAGCGGCGGCCAGTGCCTGACGCGCAGCCTCGGTCGCCATCTCGCACTGAAGCGAGGGTTCGTCATTACTCCGCTGTGGCAGTTTAGGCCGCATACGCTGTGGGTCAAGGATACCTGACGCATCGAGCACATAGCGGCTCTTAATCCCTGACGCTTTTTCAATAAACTCGCTACTCGAGTGTGCCAGCGGCTCGCGTTCTCCTCGCGCAATGGCCTCGGCGTGCTGCTCATTCTCACCATCTACCCAAGCATTAAATGCCGCCACCAGGGCCGCATTATCAATGGCGTGTTCCGGTGTATAGAGTCCTGTACCGGTAATCACCACATGTGTCATGCCAATCTCCTTTAAGCGGCTTGCCGACGTGAGCGGCCATCAATGTAGCGTGCGACTTACGGCGAACCCATCACGTTACTGTGTGCGTAAAATAGCGCTTTTTCCAGCACCTTTTTCAACCACTTGCTAAACGCTGATAATCTCTTGCCAACGCTTTTCTAGGCGTTTCACCGATACGGGCATACGGGTACCCAACTGCTGTGCAAAGAGCGACACCCTGAGTTCTTGCAACCACCAGCCAAAGCTCACTAACGTCGGGTCTTCGACACTCCCTCGCCGCTCACTTTTTCGACGGGCGTCAAAACGGGCCTCTAATGCCTGAACATCCTGCATCATCATTTGATCGCGACCACGTTCACGAGCGGCTTTTTCGAGCCGAAGCAGCGCCGCCTCGGTGTAGCGTGGATATTCATCCAGCCACTCGCCCGCATCGCGTATAAACCCTGGATAAACCAAACGCTGCATTTGCGCACTAACATCGCTGTACACCAGCGCCAAGGCAAAATTGAGCTTACCTTTTAGCACCTTACTGACTGCCAAGTGCCCTTGCAGTGCGGCTTCCACCTTAACCAGCAATGCTTTGGCTTCTTCAACGAGCTGACTCTGAGTAGCGGTCAGTCGCTCACTGAACTCGCCTTCTGAGCGCGGCAGCGGGTGCTGAGCGACGACCTGGGTAAACACCGCTAGCAGCAGATCGTCAATCAGAGCTTGCTTGCTGCCTACTTTGGCAAATAGCAGCGCGCAATTCTCAACACCGGGCAGTTGCTTAATCGCTTTCACTTGCTCGGGTAGCTTGGCAATGCCCAGCCGGGCGATACCTTCCTGGTGGGCGGCATCCGCCTTCGCCGGGTGATCAAACAGCGCCACCTTAAATTCGCTGGCTTCGCCCCCCCTGGTTTCAGCGACCAGCGCAGGATACGCCTCAACACGAATGCCTGCTTGGGTGGTCACGCGAGAGGCAGGCAATGGCGCTTTAGGCAAGCCAGCAACAGCAGGTTCAGAACTCACCTGTTCGGCCAGCGCCTGGGCACCAGCGCTGGCGGCTGCTTCAAAACGCTGCTCTAAAGCGCGCAGATCACGCCCCTGGCCTAAGGTTTCGCCCGCATGATCCACCACGCGAATATTCATGATCAAATGCGGTTCGAGCAAATCCAAGCGCCAGTCGTCCGGATGCACCCGCGTTGATGTGCGGCGGCGAATAAATTCTCCTAACGCCTCGGTTAACGGGCGTTGATCAGGCACCAAGGTTTCCAGCGCGGCATCCACCCAATCTGGGATCGGCACCACCTGGCGGCGAATGCTTTTTGGCAGCGACTTCAGCAGCGCAATACACTTTTCGCGTAACAGCCCCGGCACCAACCACTCCAGCGAATGCACCGACACTTGCGGCAGCATAGCGGCGGGAACGGTCAGGGTAATACCGTCATCCTCGGCTTCAGGGTCAAAGTGGTAGCTTACCGGGTACGCAACGCCCGCCAGAACTAAATGATCAGGATACTGAGCCTGGGTAACGTCATCAGCATCCCGTGCCTTAAGCGAATCAATATCGAAATGCAGTAATTGCGGCTCTTGCTGTTCGACCTGTTTGCGCCAGTGCTCAAAGCCCTTGCCGTTAACGATCTCCGCCGGGATCCGCTGGTCGTAAAAATCAAAAAGCGTATCTTCATCGACCAGAATATCCCGCCGCCGAGCACGGTCTTCCAGCGCTTCGACTTCATCAATCAGCGCGCGGTTATGGGCAAAAAAGACCCCTTTGGTGTGAAACTCCCCCTCCACCAGCGCCCGGCGTATAAACAGCTCCCGGGACTCTTGGGGTGCGATTGACCCGTAGTGCACCCGGCGCTGCGCCACGATCGGCAGTCCAAACAATGTGACCTGCTCAAAGGCCACCACCTGGGCGCGTTTCATCTCCCAATGCGGTTCGCTGTAGCTGCGCTTAACCAAATGCTGCGCCTGGGGTTCGATCCACTGGGGGTCGATTTTGGCCACGGTGCGGGCAAACAGCTTGGAGGTCTCCACCATCTCAAACGCCATGATCCATTTGGGCGACTTCTTGGCCAATCCAGAGCCGGGGTGGATCATAAACTTGCGGTTGCGAGCACCAAGGTACTCGCGGTTCTCCACCAGCGTACCCAAATTGGAGAGTAGCCCTGAAAGCAGCGCCTGGTGGACTTTACCGGAGGTTTTACGTCGTGCCTGCTTAGCCTGCTCTTCGCTCTCTTCTTCATCACGTACAGGCGGCGCGGGTACGTCGATATCCATATCTCGCAGCAGTTGACGCAGCTGGCGGAAGGTATCGTGCCACTCGCGCATGCGCAGGTAGTTGATGTAGTGATCGCGGCACCAGCGGCGCAGTTGATTGCCCGACAGCGCCTCCCGGGCGTTCTCGATGCCGTGCCAGAGGTTCAGCAAGGCGACAAAATCTGAATCCGGATCGTGCCAGCGTTGGTGGGCTTGATCGGCGGCTTGTCGTTTGTCCGCAGGCCGGTCACGCGGGTCTTGAATGGCCAGCGCCGAGACCACGATCAGTACATCGCGCAGGCTGCCGAATTCGGCGCCCGCCAACACCATGCGCGCCAGGCGTGGGTCAATCGGCAGCCGTGCCAGCTTGCGGCCAAGTGGCGAGAGATGCTGTCGCTCATCGACAGCACCCAGCTCGAACAGCAGCCGAAAACCATCTTTAACAAAGCGGCTATCGGGGGGATCTACAAACGGAAACGCCTCAATATCACCCAGTTTAAGCCCCAGCATCGAGAGAATCACCGACGCTAAGTTGGTGCGCTGAATCTCGGGATCGGTAAAACCAGGCCGAGATAGAAAATCTTCTTCACTGTAGAGGCGAATACACACGCCCTCGGCGATCCGGCCACAGCGTCCCTTGCGCTGATTGGCGCTGGCTTGGCTGACCGCTTCTACCGGTAGACGCTGTATTTTGGAGCGGTAGCTATAGCGGCTGATACGCACCAGCCCTGGGTCGATCACGTAGCGAATGCCCGGCACCGTTAGCGAAGTTTCCGCGACGTTGGTGGCCAGCACGATACGCCGCCCTCGGTGTGGCGCAAACACACGATTCTGCTCTTCATTGGAGAGCCGAGCGTAAAGCGGCAGAATCTCGGTACCCTTTAGATCGGCACGGCGCAGAATATCGGCGGTTTCACGAATTTCACGCTCGCCGGGTAAGAATACCAGCACATCCCGGGGGCCATGCAGCCAGCCTTTCTCACGCTCAATAGCTTCGATCTCACCCACTGCGTGCAGGATTCCCTCTTGGAGCGTGCGGTCTTCCTCATCCTCGTCGTCACGTGTTAGCGGACGATAGTGCACTTCAACAGGATAAGTACGTCCGGTGACTTCCACGACCGGGGCGGGCGTTGTCGCAGTGCCAAAGTGTTTAGCAAAGCGATCGACGTCGATTGTTGCTGAGGTAATGATGATCTTCAGGTCGGGGCGCTTAGGTAACAAACGCTTTAAATAGCCGAGCAGAAAATCGATATTGAGGCTACGTTCGTGGGCTTCATCGATAATGATGGTGTCGTAGCGCAGTAGCAGCGGATCGTGCTGGGTCTCGGCCAACAAGATTCCGTCGGTCATCAATTTAACCAACGTACTCGGGCTGCTCTGGTCGGTGAAGCGCACCTGATAGCCTACTTGGTCGCCGATAGAGACCTGCAGCTCTTCAGCCAAACGCCCTGCAACGCTGCGGGCAGCCAGACGACGCGGCTGGGTGTGACCAATCAAACCGCGGCGACCACGTCCAAGCTCCAGACACATTTTAGGTAGCTGTGTGGTTTTGCCTGAACCGGTCTCCCCTGCCACCACCACCACTTGTTGATCGCGTATTGCGTTAACGATGTCTTCTTTGCGTTCAACTACCGGTAGTTCGGGCGGATAATTAAGCGCGACTTGCTGGGCTTCACGCAGGCTAAGCTGTTGCTGAGAGCGATCGAGCTCACGCTGCACTTCATCCAAACCACGGCTGATGGGCTTGTTGTCGCGCTGACGGCGGTATAAACCCGCCAAGCGACGCTCCAGCCGCTCTGCATCGCGCAGCATCACACTCCCAGCCGCCTGTTGCAGCGACGCGAGACGTTGGCTATCGGTGGGGGCTGGGGATGTGTCGGTGGTCACGATTGAGTCGGCTTCCATTCACTTGGGCATTTAACAAGAGACATTTAATTTTGAGCTATAAAAAATCAACCCGCTCAATTGAGCGGGTCTTATACAAAGTTTCTTAGTACAGTTCTATAGTGTAACGCTTTCAGCAGCTCGACGCCTAACCACAGCGCCGAGCCGTCATTTAACGGTCAGGTTTTTGAGGGTTCCTCATCACGCAGCTGGCGGCGGAGCACTTTGCCCACGTTGGTTTTGGGCAGCTCATCTCGAAACTCGATGATTTTAGGCACTTTATAGCCGGTTAGCTCTTTTTTGCACCAGTCACGCAGCGTTTTCTCATCAAGCTGGCTATTTTTGCTCACCACAAACAGCTTAATCGCTTCGCCAGCATTTTCGTCCGGCACACCCACCGCTGCCGATTCAAGAACGTCCGGGTGGGCAGCTACCACATCCTCGACTTCGTTAGGATAAACATTGAAGCCGGAGACCAGGATCATGTCTTTTTTACGATCCACGATGCGAATATAGCCATCATCCTGCAGCACGGCGATATCACCGGTGTGGAACCAGCCATCTTCATCAATAGAAACCCGCGTTTCATCTTCACGCTGCCAGTAACCCTTCATCACCTGTGGCCCTTGAACGCACAGCTCCCCAGGCTCGCCCATTGGCACATTATTGTCATCCGCGTCGACTACTTTGACTGCGGTACCCGCAACCGGCTTACCAATGGTGCCCAACTGAATCGCATCGGTGGGATTGAAGCTTACAATAGGTGATGTTTCCGTTAGGCCGTAACCTTCGGCAATCGGGCAACCGGTGGTTTGTTCCCAGCGCTGCGCCGCTGCTTTGGTGAGCGCCATACCGCCTGAGATAGTTAGCTTTAGTTTAGAGAAATCGAGCTGTTTGAAATCGTCCCGATTACATAGCGCATTAAACAGGGTATTGAGGCCGATGAAAGCGGTGAATGGCAACCCTTTGAGCTCTTTGACAAAACTATCCAAATCACGAGGATTGGTGATCAACAAAGAGTGGTTGCCCGTTTCCATCAAAAATAAGCAGTTAACGGTAAACGTGTAGATGTGATAGACCGGCAGCGGTGCAATGATCAGCTCTTCACCATCGTTTAGATGAGGCCCAATGGCTTCGCGTGCCTGCAGCATATTAGCGATCAAGTTGCGATGTGTAAGCATCGCCCCTTTCGGCATTCCCGTAGTGCCGCCGGTGTATTGAAGCGCAGCTAAATCGTCGGGACTTCTCTTAACCTCAGTGTGATTTAGCGAGGCACCTTTTTTCAATGCATCGCGAAAACCCACCGCACTGGGCAGTGAATAAGCAGGCACCATTTTCTTAACGTGCTTGACCACTGCATTGATTAACCAGCGCTTGGGAACATCGTGTAAGTCGGCTAGCTGGGTGACTAAAACGTGTTTGATATCTGTTTTATCGAGCACTTTCTCCAGCTTGTCGGCCATATTGGCCAAAATCAAAATGGCTTTAGCGTTGGAGTCCTTGAACTGGTTGGCCATTTCCCGCTCGGTATATAGCGGGTTGGTATTCACCACCACCAACCCCGCCCGAAGCGCGCCAAATACCGCCACCGGAAACTGCAGTACGTTAGGTAGCTGGATCGCAATCCTATCTCCGGGGACAAGGTCGGTTTCGTGTTGAAGCCATGCGGCGAAGTCTGCTGACAGGCGGTCAAGGTCGGCGAAGGTTAGCGTTTTCCCCATGCAGGAAAATGCAGGTTTGTCCTTAAAACGTTCTACTGCGGTATGAAAAACATCCGTGACTGAATCATATTGATCCAACCCTTCAAGCGCTGGGCCACGTAAAACGGCGGCGTTGGCGTGTTCGCTCATGGGCAATCTCCGCTATCAATGTCGGCGTGCTCACCGACCTTGTTGTTGTCGCTAGGCTAATGTCGCAAAGTACAGGTGTCACAAAGTACAGACGCCCAACAATATACGACCCACGACAGGCTGTAAAACGATCGATTGAAACTTACGTTTCAACTTTAGCCCTAGTACTGGGTAGGTAAAAATCATGGTTCCTACCATTAACGTAAGTCACTAAGTCTATTATGGACACCCTTTATGGACAGTATCGCGCCTGGATTTCTCCATCCCGCCAAACCAATAGCTCTCCTGGCACCATACGTTGCCACGCTTCATTATGGGTAAGCGGCTCAGTGGCAATGACCGAAACGATATCGTCTGGGGTGGTGTGTTCGGCAAAATTTACCGTCATTTCTGCATCGGAGAGTTCCGCATCGCCAAAAGGCGCGCAGCGGGTGATGTGAGCCAGCTTGGTGGCGCAAAACGTATATAAATAGCGGCCATCCGAGAGCAGCATATTGAATACGCCCAACGCCCTTAGCTGCTCACATAACTGGTGCAAGCGCTCCCAAAGCTCTTCGGGTTCCGCAGGTTGGGTAGGAAACTCACGGCGAAGTTCTCCCATTAACCAGCAGTAGGCGTGTTCACTGTCAGTGCTACCAACCGGGATGTAGTTCCCTAACGCTAGACTCTCCCAGCCACTTAATTGGCCATTATGCGCATAGCACCAGGGACGCCCCCACATTTCACGGGTGAAAGGATGGGTATTGGCAAGCTTTACGCCGCCCACATTCGCTTGACGAATGTGACTGATCACCACGTTAGACTTAATGGGATAGTCGCAAATTAGCCGCGCAATGGGCGAATCGACCGAGGGGTGAGGGTCACGAAAATCGCGGTAACCGCCCTCTTCATAGAAGGCGATGCCCCATCCATCACGATGGGGGCCGGAGCCCCCACCACGATGCAAAAAGCCCGAAAAGCTAAAACAGATATCGGTAGGCACATTGGCGCTCATGCCAAGCAGTTCACACATACGCTTCACACATGCTTAAACACCGAACAGTTGGTTAAGGGGCCCATTAACCAATCACCGGTTCACGACGACGAGAAGGCGGCTGGTCATCATGAGGTTTCTCTTCTTGTGTCACGTACTCAGCATTGCTAGAACGACGCCACCACCACAGAGCGACACCAATAAGTGCGCCTAGCGCCATACCCAACACCAGCCACATCAGCCCGCCACGCAGCGCTGAACCGTTATTTTCTAAAAAGCCAACCGCTGCCACCATCGCCGAAGGTGCCCAACCGGTATAGAATTCACCCTCTTCAATCAACGGCAACCGGAAACTGGCGGGTGTCCATATCGCTCCAGCGACAGCCCAGGTCATCACTAAGCGCGGCAAGCGAGGCAGGAAAGTAAACGCAAAGTAGACCGCGACAATCACTAACAGCGACAGACCGTAATAACTCAACCACAACAGTGACGTTGAATTTGCAAACAGCATAATACCCCTCATGTGGGTGAACTCACCCGACGTTGATTTCCCGTTATGGTACCTATCAATTTATGAAAGCACAGCTAGGCATACAATCAGGCTTACCCGCTGCGCGATATTATCGCGCTAATGACCCGCAATGGCACTGGTTAGAAGAGCGCGAAAACACTGAAGTGAGCGACTTTTTAGAAGCCGCCAACCAGCAACAAGCCGATTGGTTTACCCCGCTAGCCCCGCTAGAAGAAGCGTTATACCAGGGCCATCTAGCGCGGCGCGAATTAGCCATCACCAGTCTTAAGACACCACTTGATCACTTTACGTTCTGGAGCGAGACCGGCGCCAAAGACGACTACCCAAGCTGGTGGCGTCACCCCAATAACCAACCTGAGCAATATGAATGCTTCTTCGATGTTAGCGCCCGCGCCGCCGAGCATGACTTTTACGACATGGGCGACATGGCGCTTTCACCCGACGAGCAGTGGCTAGCGTGGACAGAAGATACCCAAGGCGATGAACGGTTCACGCTCTGGTTGAAAGCCTTGCCTAACGGATCACCCGTTCAACTGCTTAGCGATATTGGCGCTGGCCTATGCTGGGCAGAAGATCAAACGGCCACCACAGCCACCCTACTCTTTACCCGCTTTGATGACACTCAGCGCCCCGATAGCGTATGGCGCATACCGCTACGCCTGGATAACCCCAGCGTCTCACTAGCGCCTGAACTGGTGCTGCGCGAGGAGGATCCAGAGTTTTGGATTGGCATTGGAAAAACACGTTCACGTTCATGGCTGCTGCTCGAAAGCGGCTCAAAGGACACCAGTGAGATTCACTTGCTGCCAGCACATACGCCGACAGCAACGCCGCTCTGTATCCAGCCCCGCCAGGCCGGCGTCGAGTACAGCATCGACCATCGCCCAGGCAGCTTTTATCGCCTGCATAATCAGGCAGGCGCTCATTTTCAGCTTGATTTTCTGCTGGAAAGCCAGCTTGGCCAGCGTCAATTGAGCTGGCTAACCTTAATCGCTCACCGGGAAGAGGCCACGCTTGAAGGCGTTGATGCGTTCTCCTGGGGTCTGATGCTGGGTGAGCGCGACCATGACCAAGCGCAGGTGCGTTTAAGGCGATTAGTGTTTGACGCGCAGCATGCCTGCACATTGGATGAGTATCTTGCCCTACCCGAACAGCCATGTTCACAACTGTTGGAAGATGCACCGCACTTTGATAGCCAGATACTGCGCTTGCGCGAAGAGTCGTTTACCCAGCCACCCAGTTGGTTCGCGCTTGATCTCACCAGCGGCGAACGCACGCTGCTCAAACGTGTGCCCGTTTACGGCAATCTTCAGCCTGAACAATTAATCAGTAAGCGTCTATGGGCCACCAGCCATGACGGCGAGCAGGTACCGGTATCGGTGGTCATGCGCGCCGACCTAGCGGATCAGCCTTTACCCACGCTGCTGTATGGCTACGGTGCTTATGGCGAGGCGCTAGATCCTTGGTTCTCTATCGCCCGGTTAGAGCTACTCGAACGTGGCGCAGCTTTTGCTGTTGCTCACGTTCGAGGTGGCGGTGAGCGCGGTGAACCCTGGTATTTAAACGGCAAGATGGCCCATAAGGAAAACAGCTTCCATGATTTCCTGGCAGCGCGCGAGGCACTGGTTGAGCAAGGCGTTAGTGATCCGCGGCATGTCGTTGCCTATGGCGCTAGCGCCGGCGGGCTACTGGTTGGCACCTGTATAAACCGTGCGCCTGAGGCTTTCTGCGCTGCCTTGCTTGATGTGCCCTTCTTGGACGTACTGCGTACGATGCAGAATCCGGAACTCCCACTGACGACAGCAGAGTACAGCGAGTGGGGGAACCCCGACGACCCAGAAGTGGCCGAACGAATAGCCGCGTACTCCCCCATCGACAATATCAAGGCGCAGGCTTACCCAGCGTTATGGATTGAAGGCAGTTGGTTTGATACCCGAGTCAGCTACTGGGAGCCAGCCAAATTTTATGCCCAGGTCTCACTACAGCAACAGGGTTCAGCGCCGGTGCTAATGCGTACGGATATGAGCAGCGGACACGGTGGCTCATCCGGGCGTTTCAAAGCCTGGCGCGATACGGCGCGGCAAGATGCGTTTATTCTTTGGGCGCTGGGCCTTAACACTCAACCCTCTCCAGCTCCTGCATAAAGAGCATGAAGGCCTGCTGTGCCCCCGCCAACACAGCAGGCCAGGTAGCGGTCGGGCAGTGATGCTCAGCGAAACGCCAGAAGTCGGCCCACTGGGCCTCCTCTAAAGGGTGAGTAGTCAAAAAACGCAGCGGTACCTGATTTCCCATCACGCGCTTAACGTGTCGAGCAATCATGGCGCCCCCCAAACGCGACCCTTCCAACACATAGAGCATGCCTACGATGCTCGCCATACTCTCAGGTAGTGAAACGCCGTGGGGTGCGCTCACCTGATGGCCTAATTGATCAATATCCGCCCTCAGCAGCGCTGCTCGTTGAGTGAGGGGGTAGTGAGCACCGTGAGCGATTAAACCAATGCTCAACACCTCTTCTAAGCTGGCTATCGGCACATAAAGGGCGCTTAACGCAGTGGCATATTCTGGCAGGGTTAAATCCTGCTTAAGCAGCGGCTTCAACGCGGGGTGCTGATCCACTCGACGATGGTCTGCCCGTGTTTCACGCTTCAACCATTCGCTAAGCGTTGGATTACTCATCCGTTGTCCAGCTGAATGACTTTGCCTGTTGAAGTAAGGCACGAAGTTTCAGCAGGTAGATACGAGTACTGGAAAACCAGGGCCTGCTGTGACCCACACGCTGCTCCACCCAGGCTTCAAATGACCGTCTCGGGGCAATCGCACTGCTGCCATTGCGATAGTCGACAGGTTTATCTGGATTGCCGCCCCAAGTGACTTCATAGAGGTGTTCCAGTCGGCAAAGATAGAGATTAACGCTGTGATACTGATCCAGAGGTAAATCACTAACGACTGCAACGCCCGCAATCTCACTCAATGGCATATCAGCACAATCGCGCTGTAGATTATCGCTTATCCATACGGACGACGTTTCAAACCTGGCCGCCTCGGCTACAACACCCACAGCGCTCGCCGATAATACGACCCCTCTTTGATGGTACTCATGTCCGACCTGCAAAATAACACCATCAGCATTAAACGTTTCCATTAGCCAACGACTCAATTCGGGCCAAGCGCTCTCTAACTCACCATGGCGCATCAGTACCGCTTTGGCTTGGTCAAACTGGCGCTGCAATCCATCCAGTATCTGTAACCGCCGACGTGCTTTATAGTCGCGAAGACGTAAATTAAAGGCTTCTGAAAGCGCACTCATGGCCTGTAACTGGCTAACCGTTAACTGTTTTGGTACCGCACTGTGGCAAGAGATCAGCGCATCAAGTTCACCTGACTGGGTGATGGGGAGAGAAATAGCCGAGCCAACGCCCATATTGGCCATATACTCTTGATGAACAGGCGATACGCTGCGCAGATCAGTCCAGGTAAGATTGGGATGTGATGACTCGGCACGCCCAACAATGGCCGAGGGTTCAGCGCTGGCGTGGGGTATAGAGCGCCATGGATTTTGTAAGTAGAGCTGACGTGCCACCTGTGGAATATCGCTGGCGGGGAAACGCAGCCCTAAGTAGCTACCATCCACCTCCGGCTGACGGGCTTCCGCCGTTACTTCACCGTCGCCTTCCGGCATAAAGCGGTAATAGTGCACTCTATCGAAGCCGCTTAAGGCCAGCAGCGCCTCTAATAGTTGCTGGCACTGGATTTCCAGCGCTTGGCGATCTTCTGGTACAGGATAGGCCTCCCCTGTCATAGGCATCAGGTCAGCATGAGCATCCACTGGGTAAAGCTCATAGATCAGCTGTTCGCCGTTATGACTGATGATCACATCAAACTCTTGCTGCCCAATATTCCCCTGGCCAATATAGCGCTCCCCCTGATTAAGGGGTGGGGCGATATTGTGAACCTCCTCAAGAAATTCGGGCAGCGGTTGGTCTAGTAGCTGTTCAATACGCATATCTAAAGCGAGTAAGCTTGCCAAATTAGCCGATACATGGCTGACACGTCCTTGAAGATCACTCACCACCAGCGCCCCGTGAGCCTGAATGGCGCCGGAAAGATGCAACTGCTCCTGCTCACACTGCTCGATAAACCCGTCTTGCATCGCCACGTTAGGAATTCCTTTCCTTGTCATCGTTGCTTGAAGGCAAAGCATAGGCCGCTACTAACACGGTAAACTCAGCCAGCGGTAGAGGTCTTGATAATAAATACCCTTGAACGTAATCACAGCCATTAGCGGTCAACCAACTCAGTTGAGCCTGAGTTTCCACCCCCTCCCCCACGGTGCGGATATTGAGCGCTTTGGCCATGCCCAAAATCGCCAACGCAATCGCTTGGTCACTCTCATCAGCATTACCTAGGCCGTCGACAAAGCTTTTGTCTATTTTCAGCTCAGCCAGCGGTAACCGTTTTAGATACGCCAGAGAGGAGTAGCCAGTGCCAAAATCATCGACCGCCAGCTTGATGCCAGCTTCACGCAGTTTTTCAATATTGCCTAATGCCGCGCTCGAGCGGTCCACCAGCGTACTTTCGGTAATCTCTACCTGGATAAGCTCGTGGGGGACACGGTACTGCTTTAAACAGGTAAACAAATGGGAGATGAAACGCTCTTCCTGAAAGCTGCGGGCAGAGACATTCATGGCCACTGGCGGCGGGCAGATACCGTCAGCAAGCCATTGCGCCAACTGATTAACCAACAGCAGCGCAACATGCCGATCCAGCTCTAAAATCAAGCCTGTTGCTTCTGCGACAGGGATAAAATCGGCAGGACTTACCGCGCCCAGTACCGGATCATTCCAACGCAGTAACGCCTCGGCTCCCACTATCTGATTGGGAGAAGCGCTGGTAAATTTAGGCTGATAGACCAAGTGCAAACGACCTTGCTCCATGCCTTCTCGCAAGGCGTGCTCTATGGCGACGTCTCGCATCAAGCGCTCTTGCAGCTCGGGTTTGAATAGCTCAAAACGGTCACGACCGTTCTCTTTAGCACGGTACATGGCCGTATCGGCAGCTTTGGTGAGGCCTGCCACATCTTCACCGTCATCGGGGCAAAAAGCTAGGCCAACACTTGAGGTGACGAATAGCGAATGACGGCGAACTTCAAAAGGTTTGGAAAGCGATTCAACTATCCGCTTGGCCACCTGTTCGGCACCTTCAATCGTGGTTTCCGTGACGATAATGGTAAATTCATCGCCCCCCAATCGGGCTACGGTGTCCATCTCTCTCACCAGCTCACGCAACCTAGCAGCCACTTGAATCAGCAGCTCATCACCAACGTCATGACCCAAGGTATCGTTAATGCTTTTAAAGTTATCCAGGTCTAGAAACATTAGCGCGCTGATTTGATTATTGCGTTTAGCGTGGGCAATGGCGACCTGAAGGCGGTCTTGAAACAACGTCCGATTGGGGAGGCCTGTCAACGCATCGTGAGTGGCTAAGTACTCCGCGTGCTGCTGAGACTCTTTAATGTGCGTGATATCCGAGAATACGGCCACATAGAGCATTTCTTCATGGCTATCCGGCTCAATACTGTTCAGCGTCAACCATTGTGAAAACAGCTTGCCATCATGTCGGCGGTTCCACACCTCTCCTTGCCAAAAGCCATTATGCTGAACTAGCTCCCATAAAATATGGCAGGTGGACGCAAGCTCAGTATCCATCCCATTTTCTTGTTCGCTGTATATAAGCGGCAGCGCCGGGGTGCCCAGTACCTGTTGAGCGGAAAATCCGGTAATCCGTGAGAAGGCGGCATTAACTGATTGGACATTACCTAACGCATTAATGACAACAATGGCCTCACCCGCCTGCTCGTAGACTTTGGCGGCCACCTGCATTTCCCGCTCGGCCTGCTTGCGCGACGTAATATCTTCCGCTTCTGTCAGGATCAGGTGTGGGTGGCCTTGCTCATCGCGTAAGACTTGATGAACCGACGAGAAAATACGCACGCCGCCGTCAGGCGTGGTCAACACGTGTTCCGCTTTTACCATGCGCTGATAGCGCAGTGCCTCAAGGTCACATGTCCACAGAGAACTAGCATAGGGTTCCGGAAATAATTCAAAGGGTGTATGGCCTACAAGTTCATTCTGGGACAAGCCAAACGTGTTTAAAAACTGGGGATTAGCAAACGTGTAGTGACCATTGAGATCCTTGAGCGCCATCATCACCGTGCTATTTTCCATCAGTGCGTTCAACTGCGCCTGGGATTGGCGTAATTTGGCCTGCACATGGCTAAGGTCGGTGATGTCCATCAACGTCACGATCAATAGCTCTACCTTGCCATCTCGACTAACGCCTGGCGTCAATACTCGCTGTAACAACCGCCCTTCAACTTCAACCACATCCTCTTCCGGCATCCCACTGGTCATAACGCTGGCAAGCTGCTGTTCCAAATTATTGAGTGCAGACGGAAGTTTTAACCCCCCCACGTGCCGCTGAAGGGCCGTAGGTCGAAAGTTGAAATAGCGTGCGGCTGGAGCGTTATAGCGCTTCAAGCAGTGGTCGGTATCAAATACCAGCAGCGGAAAATCAAGTGCATCATAGAGGTAGGTGTACTCTTCGTTAAGCTTCGTCAGCTCACCGGTTTTAACATTGAGTTCTTCATTAAGGCTTATCAGCTCTTCATTAGTAGCTTGAAGCTCTTCGTTGGCGGCCTCCATCTCTTCATTAGTGGCCTGCAACTCTTCATTGGACGCCTGGGCCTCTTCATTAAGCGACTGCATCTCTTCGTTGGCCGTGGCCAGCTCTTCAATTAGCGCCTGGAGATGTTCACGGGTAGCCACCAGCTCATCTTCTAAGCTATTTCCTTTTTCCGTTGGCAGCGGCTCCATTAGCCGCTCTAACGACACATCGGTTGCTGGAACAGCTTCAGTAATGGGATTCGGCGTTAGAATCACCAGAAGACGGCTGTCGTCATCGCTCTCCAGCGACCGCACACTGAGCCGCCACCAGCGGTCTTCAAAACGCCGACGGCGGCCTACCTGAGGCTCCCGCAGTTTCTGGAACTGATGCAACATCGTCATCAGCTCTCCGCGAAACACCGGACTAATCACATCGCTGATGCCTACTTGCGTGCGACCAGCAGGAAAATGTAAAAATTTAGCGACGTCACCCGCTGTATGCAGCACGCTTCCTTGGGTATCGCACAAGGCAACAGTTGCTTCCATATGGGAAACCAGCCCATCTAACAATTGCTGCATATCGCGATCACGCCGACGTAAAGGCTGACTCTCCCCACCCCCTTGCGATGAACGCACGGCTACTTCGCGGCTTTCACCCTGTTTGCGGAACAGACGTTCACGTCTATTCAGCGGCGTAAATAAACTTTCGGTTTGGGCGATACTTTCCGAGCGCCCTAGAAAAAGCACTCCTTTGGTTCTGAGTCCAAAATGAAAGCGCTGCAGCACCCGCGCCTGCAACTCATTATTGAAATAGATCAACACGTTACGGCAAGAAACCAGGTTCAATCGCAAAAATGGGGGGTCGTTGACCAAATTATGTTTGGCAAACACGACCATATCGCGCAGCTCTTTGTTGACCTCGTACGTATGCTCGTCAGCAGTGAAGTAACGCTCCACCCACTCGGACGGCAACGCTTCAAGGGCAGCCGCTATATAGCGACCGCGTCGAGCGATCTCCAAAGCATCTTCGTCGATATCGGTAGCAAATATCTGCACTACACGGCTGA
Organism: Halomonas sp. NYA30; assembly: GCF_976980765.1. NCBI lineage: Bacteria > Pseudomonadati > Pseudomonadota > Gammaproteobacteria > Oceanospirillales > Halomonadaceae > Halomonas > Halomonas sp. NYA30. The sequence continues at coordinate 2,958,153 of NZ_OZ334477.1, forward strand.
ACTCGCCATGCCGCCGCTTGGCTTCGGCAATCATTAACGCAATCGAGTAAGCCTCTTCCCCCGTTGCACAGCCCGCCACCCATATCCGAATTGGCTCACGACCTGCCTCTTGGATAAGGCTATTCACAGCCCCATCCAAAGCATCAAATGCGGACCTGTCGCGTACAAATGCCGTTACCGAAATTAAAATATCGCGACCTAGCTGCTCTAATTCTGCAGCATCAGACTCCACCAATGCTAAATACTGATGCATATCGGCAACATTTGTAGCAATCAAGCGCCGCCTGATCCGTCGACTTAACGTGCCTTTTTTATAGCCGGAAAAATCTAGCTTTCGATGCTCTTTTAACAATGCTAATAAGCGTTCTGGTACGTAGGCCTGATTATCCTCAATGCCTGAACGTTCAAGGCGAGATAGATCAGCCAACCGTGACGCCATGAACTCTACATCCAATACATAATCAATGACGCCGGCATCCAGCGCCGATTGCGGCATGCCGTTGTATTTAGCGCTGGCTGGCGTTTGCACCATCGTGATGCCACCGGCCGCCATAATAGCGCGTAAGCCAGCCGTACCATCAGAACCGGTGCCTGACAGCACAATCCCTACCGCAGACTCATGAGCGTCCGCCGCTAGCGAGATAAAAAATTCGTTAACCGACGGTTTTGGCCCAACGTGAGGTCTTATGGGGGTGGTATAAAAAACCCCCTCTTTAATAAGAGCATTGGTATTCGCAGGCACCACATAGATTACGCCCGCTTCTGGGGTTTGATTATCTTCAAAGAGCTGGACTCTTAAACGGGTCTCTCGGCTTAAAATGTCGACCAGCATACTTTTATGCTTCGGAGATACATGCTGTAACACGACATAAGCCAGTGGCATGTCCGGATCAAGCGGCTTTATCAACTTTGAAATGGCTTCTAACCCGCCAGCAGAGGCGCCGATACCCACCACGAGTGGAGGGATGGGAGGAAAGCTGGCAGCGGTCATGAGAATCCTTACAAGGGGTAACAGTCTCCACTCAGTTTACACACCTTACTGCGCAAAGCGACATTTTCAGAAGTCGAACCAGCCCAATAACCACCTGTTTTTTAATGCAGATTACATTCGTATTTGCTACTGCTTTTAGTTTAGCTTTAGACATTCGCTGTGCACCTGGGCAACCCCAGCTAATCAGCCAAACTTAACTTCAAATATAGAAATTTAGTGATGGCAAACTAAAATGGCGTAAAGCGACGGGGCTAGCACTCGCCACGAACGCCTTTTATGCGCTATTCCACAACGCTCTCGACGCCACTAATTACGCAATTTCTTTATTAAGTGGACACACGTGCCTTCCAAACCAAGCAGTTCCGATACTTATGATGGCTGCGTTTTGTCTGTGGGTCGGTGCACATAGGCACTGTCAGCGGCGCATTTTGCAGCTTGCCGGGCTGTTGTTTTTATGGGGTTATTGGCTTCATTACTTTAGCGGCTCACTTTGGCTGGCCGGTGCGTGCATGGCTACCGCGAGCAATTGAGTTAATCACCGACTTGCTCTGCTTTTGGTTAGGTATCGCGATACTGTTGGTAAGTCGACGCATTCCTCATTTGAAAACGTCGTTAAGCAGTAAGAGCAACTAACGGCGTTTAACTGTGATGTATTTCAAGGCTACCTATTTGCTCCACCGATGCCCATCGAGGCTTTGCAGGTATGGTTGGCAGAGCACTTTCAGACTAATTAAAATTAACTAAAAAGCACTTTTCTGTGTTGTTCTCAAGCGTATCGTCTGCACACCAGCCATTTATGAAAATATTTTCCAGAAAATATTCACTCGCTCACACTACTGCGTCATACTACACCTTAGTCGCATACACCAACGTCCAATCTCAATTTATAAGCCCAATGCTTATGACAGATCTTTAGGAGTCAGCAGAAACCATGAAATACCAAGATCACTTCCCGACAATTTGGGACGCTCCTCGTAAAACTAGCGCCAAACCCGCTAGCCAGGCGCCAGCTAAAAAAGCACTTTTACCGGTTAAAGAAGCGTTTTTATCTATTTGGGATACCCCAAAGCGCCAGCCCAGCGCTTAAAATGTAAGGGATTACATCGGCAGCACGGCAATGATGTGTGACTCCAGCTGCTGCTCAGGTACCTCATCTTGAGAAACAGCAAAACCACGCACACTGACGCCTTTACGATGTACCCGTTCGGCGTCATTGCTTAACAGCGGATGCCAGCCTGCCAGCTTGCGCCCTTCTGCCACCCGACGGTAGCCACAGCTTTGTGGTAACCAGGTGAACTCTTTTACCAAGGCGGGGGTAAGCTGGGTGCAGTCCGGCACCGTTTTAAAACGGTTCTCATAATCGCTGCACTGGCAGCTATGTATATCCAGCAGGCGGCAAGCCACGTTTAGCACTGCCAGTTCCTGGGTATCTTCGTCGTGCAACTTTAACAGGCAGCACTGCCCACAGCCGTCGCATAGCGCTTCCCACTCCTGGGGCGTCAACTCTTCTAGGGTATAGCGCTCCCAAAAACGCTCGCGCATCGCGGTTTCCATCGTTTTCTCCTTCACTACCACACAGAAACACGTCCTATGGTGGTGTATCAGTGTGGCTTAATTCTGCCAACAGCGCCGGCCATAAAGCCTGAAAATCGTCCTCTAGCGCTTGGTAATCGTCGTGCAGCCAGGGTACCAGAGCGGCAAGCTGATTCGGGCCAGACAATCGCTGGCCGATTCCCGCCACGGCGCGGCAGGTAAACGCAAAATCAGCGTAGCCTCTTAACCAATCGTGCTCGACAAGTGATGGCACCATGCCCGCCAGCCGGTTCGGCGCAGAGCGTGCTAAGAGCAGTCGATAGCAGCGTTTTACAATCACTTCCTGGTCAGCCTGCCCCGCCGTATCACGGGCTAGAAAATGGTCCCACACCATGTCGAGCGCAATGCCCGCATAGCGGCGCTGAGCAGGCGGGGCGCGTCGCCGCGCATTCACAACGCTCGGATGACTATCCACCCAGGCATCCACCCGGCGATGATGGCGAATGCCTAGCGCCGTGGCCGCGGGCCAATCACTTAAGTCACGCCCTTTAACCCCATCGGCAATTAAATTGCCGTAGAGAAAATCATCGCTACCCGCCCTGACGAGCCAAGCATGGGCAAGAAAATTCATGTAAAGCTAACGCTACTCATCGTCAGAACGCATATTAGAATGCGAGGCCACATGGGCGCGATGCATGTCGAGCAAGTAGGCCTCTTTAGGCGGCGGCATCTGTAAATAAAAGCCTTTATCGTTAATACCTTCGACCACATCAGCCGCATTAACACGTGACAACTTTTTATCAGCCGTTAGCAGCATGGTAAAAACCAACACCGGCTTACCAAACGTTTCCAGCAGTGGCGCTGGAATATCTGCCAATCCTTGACGTTTATCTACGTACAAATACATTTCATCTTTACGCGAGCTTTTGAACACCTCGCAAATCAGTTTGTCGCTCATGATGGTCGCTCCTCAAGGGCCTGGGCCAGCGCAGCATTCAAATACTCTCCCCGCCAACCGCTCGGCCAGGTGCAAGGCTCGCCCGCCAAGTCCTGCATCACCAGTGTTTCAATATCACGGCGGCGCAGCAGCATTTCCGGTGCCACACCTAAGTCATTGGCTTTCGCCGTCACCGCTTTTTTGAGTGCCTTAAAGCGTGACTTGAACGATGGATGCATCGGGTCTGGCCAACGTGTCGGCAGTGACGCTTCACCGCAATGTTGCGCCTGCTTCACCATTGCCAAAAGAGCATCACCCTCTTTTTTAATTAGCACCGGCTTAACGCCTTCCACTTCAGCGAGCTCGAAGCGGTTGCTGGGCATCTTTTCGGCGATGGCGAACAGTAACTTATCGCTAATGAGCCAATTGCGTGGCAAATCGCGACGGCGAGTTTCGCCTTCACGCCACGTAGTCATCAGCCGATACGCTTCCATTTGACGGGGCAGTAAGCGCCATAATTGGCGTTGACGGGTATACCACTGCTGATCGTTATCAACGCTACGGCCGGCCTGCTCAATCAAGCTAGCGCACTCAGCATCCACCCACTCGCGACGGCCTAGCGCAGTGAGCTTTTCAGCCTGTAGCGCCCAGACTTTTAATAAATAGATAACGTCCAGCGCGGCGTAATGGCACTGCGCAGGCGACAGCGGACGCACTAGCCAGTTTGAGCGTGTTTCCTCTTTAGGCAGCGTTTCACCGACCCAAAATTCGACCAGCTTTTGATACCCCATTCCTGGATTTTCACCCAAAAAGCCTTGTACTACCTGGGTATCAATTAAAGGTACGGGTAACACCCCTGCCCAGTGCTGAAAAACTTCCAGGTCCTCGCTACAGGAGTGGAGCAACTTAATCGCACTGTTTTGCAGCAGAGCACGGAATTTATCAGTACACGGGACAGCCACAGGATCAATTAGATAAGCCTCTTCACCCGCGGTGAACTGAATCAACGCAGGCACTGGAAAGAACGTATTCTCTCGGAAAAACTCGGTATCCAGAGCAATCACAGAAGCATCGGCTACTTGATCGCACGCAGCATCAAGCGCCTCTGGAGTATCAAGCCATTGAAAAGAGGGAGTAAGAGAGGACAAAAGCATTCTTCCAAGTTGGCGCAAGCGCTAAAGCGCTTGCGTTTAGATAGGCTTATTCGCTGGCAAAAGGCAGGCGACCATTAAACGCGCGACTCAAGGTGCCGCCATCAACATACTCCAGCTCACCGCCCATCGGGACGCCATAGGCAAGCCGCGAGAGTTTGACGCCATATTCTGCTAACTGCGAGGCAATATAGTGAGCTGTCGCCTCCCCCTCGATAGTAGGGTTCGTCGCCAACACCACTTCTTCGACGAGCCCTTCTGCGACACGTGCTTCTAACAAATCCAAACCAATCGATTCTGGGCCAATGCCATCTAACGGTGAGAGGTGGCCGTGCAGCACAAAGTAGCGGCCTTTAAAGCCGCCGGCCTCTTCAATCGCTAGTTGATCGGCAGGTGACTCCACCACACACAGCAACGCATCATCGCGGCGTGGGCTTTCGCACAGCATGCAAATATCGGCTTCAGTGAGTGTGCGGCAACGTTGGCAATAGCCCACTTCTTCAATGGCTTTTTGAATAACCGCAGCGAGTCGCTGCCCCCCTGGGCGTTCACGCTCAAGCAGGTGCATCGCCATACGTTGAGCCGTTTTAGGCCCAACGCCTGGCAGTACGCGAAAAGCATCCATCAACTGCTCAACGAGAGGAGAAAAACGCATTGCTTAGAACGGCATCTTAAAGCCGGGCGGAAGGTTCAAGCCAGCGGTCGCTGCTTCCATTTTTTGTTTAGAGCTAACTTCCAATTTGCGCACCGCATCGTTGACTGCCGCGGCTAACAAATCTTCCAAAAGCTCTTTGTCTTCTTCCATAACACTGGGGTCAATGGTCACGTTTGACACGTCGTGCCGACCATTCATAGTGACCTTGACCATACCGGCTCCCGCCTCGCCCTGCACTTCGGCTTTGGCGACTTCTTCCTGGGCTTGCTGCATTTTTTCCTGCATCTCTTGGGCTTGTTTCATCAAGTTGCCCATTCCACCTTTAAGCATGGTCTAGTCTCCAACGTGGTTAAAAGATAGGTCAATATTGCGATGATAGGTGAGACAGCTTAGCGCATTTCATCGGCTGGCTTAACGCTGGATTCTATCAGCTTTGCCCCAAACGCCTGCTGTAATTTCTGTACATGGGGGTCGTGATTGAGTAGATCAACCGCCTGGGCATGACGCTCTTGATTAAGACGCTCTTCGCGCTGCCTAGGTGTTTCCAGGCTATTAGACAACTCAGCCACGTAAAACGCTATTCGCCGCGGCATGCCCTGCTCTTTCAGCGCCCGCTCAATACGTGTTTGGTGCACCTCCGCCTGCATGGCCTCCTGGCTAGGGTCCAGGCGAAGGGTCAACAGCGTGCCATCATCACTTTCGACCAGACAGTTGCCGGCCAGGTTGCGCGTCAAACCGCCCAGCCCGAGTGCCTCAAAACATTGCAACCATTTTGCGTTGTCCAGCATACCAGCCGGGGCCACCGAAGCAGGTTCCTCCTGCGCAGGAGCAGGGTCTGCTGTCAACTCTGGCACTGGCGGCGAAACCGGTTCCGGCGCTGTTGTTGATTCCGCGACAGGCGCTGGATCAACCATAGCCGCAGGCTCTGGGCCTTGATCAGGCGCGCCAACCTCTGACGATGATGTTTCATTCTCGACAACCCAAGGGGGTGGCTCTTGTAACGGCGCCTCCTCTTCAGCGACAGGTAGGGCTTGGGGCTCGGCTTGGGGTTCTGGCTGCGCTTCTGGCGTGGGCTGTTCTTCTGGAATGGTCTGAATGTCAGGCGTTGTTTTCGTTTCTGGCGTGGGCGCTGATGAAACCGTGGCCGGCGCGGGAACGTGAGCATTCGTTTCTGACGCTGCCTCACCTGTAGGCTCGCGACGCAGGGGCAGCGGTGTACGCGGCGGTTTCGGTACGCCTTGAGGACGAAACGCCAGCATGCGCAGCAGCGTCATCTCCAGGGCGCTGCGCAGATCCGGTGCGTGCACCATATCCCCGCGGCCCTGAATACCGATTTGGTAATAGAGCTGAATGTCCTCGGCGGTAAAGCGGCTCGCTAGATGTAGGATAACATCGCGGTCGCCGTGACTATTATCAACCGCATCCGGCACCATTTGCGCCACCGCCAAGCGGTGCAGAATGCTGGAAAGCTCATCCAGCACCGCGGCAAAATCAGGGCCTTGTTCTGCCAACTCAGCCACTTCGGCCAGTAAGCGCTGCACATCCACATCGGCCAGGGCTTCTGCTAGCCCAAGAATATGACGATGATCCAAGGTGCCCAGCATGGCAGCCACATCCGCATGGCGAACCGCCCCCTGGCCAAACGCGATGGCTTGGTCGGTCAGGCTCATGGCATCGCGCATTGAACCTTCGGCCGCTTTACCCAGCAGCCACAACGCGCTCTCATCAAATGCAACGCCCTCTTCCCCTAGTACGTAAGTGAGGTGCTCCACTACGCGCTCAGGTGGCATATGCTTGAGGGTAAATTGCAGGCAGCGCGAGAGCACCGTCGGCGGCAACTTTTGCGGATCGGTGGTCGCCAGTAGGAATTTAACGTGAGGAGGCGGCTCTTCAAGCGTTTTCAGCAGCGCATTAAAGCTGCTGGTGGAGAGCATGTGCACCTCATCAATCAGGTACACCTTGTAGCGCCCTTGGGTCGGCGCGTACTGAACGTTATCGAGTAGCTCGCGGGTATCTTCCACCTTGGTTCGAGAGGCTGCATCGACCTCAATCAGATCAACAAAGCGTCCTTCATCAATAGCTTGGCAGCTATCGCACTGCCCACAGGGGGTAGAGGTAATGCCTTCATCACCACGCCCGTTGGCCGTGCAATTCAAACATTTGGCGAGTATGCGCGCCAAGGTGGTTTTACCCACCCCACGGGTACCTGTAAAAAGATACGCATGATGTAAACGCCCCTGGTCAAGGGCATTTACCAAGGCGCGTTGAACATGGGCCTGACCAACGAGTTCGTGGAATGTGCGGGGTCGCCACTTGCGGGCCAGAACCTGATAGCTCATGAAGCTGTACTTCCTTCAGCGGGCTAACTTACCTCGCGCTGAAGACAGCGCAAGGTAAGTGCCACGGTGCATAACAATGTGTCATTCTAACGGTTGCACCATAGCCCGCCAACCGCTTAGGGCGGAGTGCTCAACAACACTTAAGCGTTGTCACCACCCTCTGCAGCACCAGCGCGCTCGGCAGCTGCTTTCACCAGTTTTTCCAGCTCACCGTTTTGATGCATTTCCACCACGATGTCACAGCCACCGACTAGCTCGCCTTCTACCCATAACTGAGGAAATGTCGGCCAGTTAGCAATCTTAGGCAGTTCCGCGCGGATGTCCGGGTTATCCAGAACATTAACGAATGCAAAGCGCTCACCGCAGCTCATCAAGGCTTGCACGGTCTGGGCGGAAAACCCGCACTGAGGCAACTGTGGCGACCCTTTCATGAAAATAAGGATCGGGTTTTCGCTGATTTGACGCTGAATGTTTTCGGCGGTAGTGCTCATACTATTTCCTCGCTTATTGATGACCGATGCTTAACTACTCCGTTGCTTAGCTACGTAGCACTTAAATCTAGCATTTGGACGTAGCACTAGAAAAAGTACCTGAGTAGAGCGCTCGGCTTTAACGTGTGGGTCTATTCTACGCATGCCGTTCGCGTTGCGCATCCCCTGCTGCATAGCTAGGATAGTGTTTTTGCGCGGAGAGAAGCTCTTATGGCGACACGCCATTTCCTAACGCTGTTGGATTTGACCCCGGATGAGCTGGATTATTTGATCCAGCGCGCCATTACCATCAAGACCAACCTTAAAGCCCAAGGCCCTGTTTATACACCCTTACCCAACCGCACCCTGGCGATGATCTTTGAAAAATCGTCAACACGTACGCGTGTTTCATTCGAAACGGGCATGGCACAGTTTGGTGGTCACGCGCTATTTCTCTCCCCTCGCGACACCCAACTAGGCCGCGGCGAGCCGATCGAAGATACCGCTCGCGTACTGTCGGAAATGGTCGATGCGGTAATGATCCGCACCTTCTCCCACGCAGGCCTGGAGGCCTACGCCAGCGCCAGCAGCGTGCCGGTTATTAACGCTCTGAGTGATGACTATCACCCCTGCCAGTTGCTAGCCGACGTAATGACCTGGACCGAGCTACGCGGCAGTGTAAAGGGACGCACGGCAGTATGGATTGGTGATGGCAATAACATGTGCCACTCCTGGATCAATGCGGCCCGTCAGTTCGGTTTTCATTTGCGCATATGCTGCCCGAAAGGCTACGAGCCACGCGCCGACATCATGGCGGCCGCTGGTGACCAGATAACATTGCTGCATGACCCGCAAGCAGCGGTCAAAGACGCCGACCTGATCACCACCGATGTCTGGGCCTCCATGGGCCAAGAAGAAGAACAGGCCAAACGTGAGGCGGATTTCGCTGGCTTCCAGGTAACCGAAGCGATGCTTGATCAGGCGAATCAAGAGGTGCTGTTCCTGCACTGCCTGCCAGCACACCGCGGAGAAGAGATCAGCCAGACGCTGCTTGATGACCCCCGCGCCGTTGTTTGGCAGGAAGCCGGTAACCGCCTACATGCACAAAAAGCGCTGATCGAGTTCTTACTGCTGGGCAGGGTTGCTGAGTAATCTTTACTGGAGACGAAAAAAAGCCTCGTTTAATCAACGAGGCTTTTTTCTATAATCTTGATAAATATTATCAGGATTATATTTAATTTTGGTGGAGCCTAGCGGGATCGAACCGCTGACCTCAACACTGCCAGTGTTGCGCTCTCCCAGCTGAGCTAAGGCCCCACATGCTGCTCTTTTCGACAGCGAGGCGGATACTACGATGAACATTTACCTCGGTCAAGTTTTTGAACCACCAGCGTTGACTAATTCTCCTTTGCCGCCAGCTGTGGCACTCTATATGTCGTTAGCAAGATATGTAGTCAGCAATATAAAGTAGCGTACAAGGCCAACGCCTGAGCCCACGATGTTTCCATGCAGGAGCCTATCCATTGATCAGTGTACTTATCGCCGATGATCATCATTTAGTAAGAACCAGTATTGCGCACCTGCTAAACGAAGAGTGTGACATTAAAATTGTGGGCGAGGTCGACGACGGTGAAAATGCAGTGACACAGTGTCGCCATTTGAAGCCCGACATTGTGCTAATGGATATACGCATGCCGGGCATCGGCGGGCTGGAAGCGACACGCCGCATTCACCGCACAATGGAGGACGTCAAGGTATTGATCTTGACCGCGCACATGGAAGACAGCGTACTGCGTCGCATGCTGGAAGCTGGTGCCTCAGGATTTTTAAGCAAAGGCGCAGACGCAATAGAGATGACCGACGCCATACGCCAAGTATTTCATGGTCGGCGATATGTCAGTCAGGAAATTGCGCAACGCTTAGCCCTTTCACACTTTACCAATGAGGATAATCCGTTTAGCCACCTCTCCCACCGTGAGCTACAGATTGCCCTGATGATTGTTAACTGCCAACGCGTACAAGACATCTCAGATCGCCTGCACTTAAGCCCTAAAACAGTAAATACCTATCGCTATCGACTGTTTGATAAACTACAGATTGCTACTGACGTTGAGCTCACTCATTTAGCGCTCCGCCACGGGTTAGTCGAGGGGTTTGACGCCGCCCAGATATAACTCAATTTTCCCTGCTGTTATCGGGTACCGACACGCTGATATGACCTTTGATGCAAAACAGTTTCTAAGCTCGGTAAGTACCTCTCCTGGTGTTTATCGTATGCTTGATGAACAAAGCAACACGCTCTATGTGGGCAAAGCAAAGCGCTTAAAAGCGCGTCTTGCCAGCTATTTCCGTGGCCAGCTGAATACCAAAACCCAGGCCATGGTCGGACGCATCGCCGACGTTCAGGTCACCGTGACGCGGACTGAAACTGAAGCCCTGTTGCTCGAACAGACGCTGATTAAGCAACTGCGTCCGCCCTACAACATTTTGTTGCGCGATGATAAGTCCTACCCCTTTGTCTTTGTCACCGACCGTCACCCTTACCCGGCACTTGAGTATAAACGCGCTCGTCAACGTAGCGACGATGGTCGCTATTTAGGCCCTTACCCCAGCAGTGGTGCGGTACGGGAAAGCCTAGCGCTGATGCAAAAAATATTTCATATTCGGAACTGCGAAGACAGCGTGTTTGCGCACCGTTCGCGCCCCTGTTTGCAGTATCAAATTCAGCGCTGTAGCGCTCCTTGCGTCGACTATATCTCCGCCGAGGATTACCAGCGCGATGTTGAACATGCGGTGATGTGTTTGGAAGGCAAAAGCGAAAATGTCACCCAAGAATTGATGGAGGCAATGGAAGCGGCCAGCCAAGCGCTGAACTTTGAGGAAGCCGCTCGCCTACGCGATCAAGTTCAGCAGCTGCGACAGCTTCAGCAGCGTCAGTTTGTCGATACAGGCGGTGGTGATGCAGATATTTTTGCCTTGGCACAGCGACCCGGCGCGCTAGGCGTTTCTGTTCTCAGTGTTCGCGACGGACGCCTGCTGGGGGCACGCCATCACACGCCAAAAAACGACCTCGATCTCCCGCTAGAGACACTGCTCACTGAAGTGGTTAGCCAATATTATTTTGGCCAACCGCATAACGTTCCTAGCGAAGTCATTACCAGCCACCCACTCGACGATAGTGAGCTGATTGCCGAAGCGTTGACGCAGCAGGCGGGTAAACGCATCCGCGTCACCAGCCAAGTCCGCGGCCACCGCGCCCAGTGGCAACAGCTTGCGATTACTAACGCGGAGCAGCAATTGGCATCGCAGCTTGCCAATCAAACGCAACTTACTCAGCGCTTTACCGCGCTACAAAAAGCACTCGGCTTGGAAGAAACGCCTCAACGCCTGGAGTGCTTTGATATCAGTCACAGCCATGGCGAAGCGACGGTTGCTTCTTGCGTGGTGTTTGATCATCAAGGCCCACGTAAAAGCGACTACCGCCATTTCCGCATTGAAGGGGTGGCCGCAGGTGATGACTACGCCGCCATGCAACAAGCGCTCACACGGCGCCTTAAACGGGTGAAAAGTGGGGAAGCGGTAGCCCCCGACATATTGATCGTTGACGGTGGCAAAGGACAGCTCAACATGGCACGCGAGGTGTTTAAAACGCTTGAGATCACCAATATCATTCTATTGGGCGTCGCCAAAGGCACCACGCGTAAAGCGGGGCTTGAAAGCCTATTTTTGGAAACAGCGGACAATCCGCTTGATTTGGATCCGGCCTCACCGGCCCTGCATTTAATCCAACACATTCGCGATGAGTCACACCGTTTTGCCATTGCTGGCCACCGCGCCCAGCGCGATAAAGCGAGACGTACTTCGACACTTCAGGATATTCCGGGCATCGGCCCCAAGCGCAGGCGTGAGCTGCTGCGCTTCTTTGGCGGCCTGCAGGGGGTGCAAAAGGCTAGCCGCGATGAACTCGCCCGCGTTCCAGGTATTAATGCCTCGCTAGCCGAGAGCATTTACCGGGCGCTCAATGGATAAACCGCCTCTTGGCATAGATGCTATCGGCCAAGGGGGATAGAATAAGCGCCAGACACTTCGAATCCTCTGATTTTCCGGCAAGGATCGCACCCTGCGATGAATATACCCAACATACTGACACTGGCGAGAATCGCCTTTATTCCGCTGCTAGTGGTGCTGTTTTATCTGCCCTTCAGTTGGAGCATGCCTATAGCGGCTGGCCTATTTGCGTTAGCGTCCGTCACCGACTGGCTGGATGGCTATTTAGCGCGGCGCTGGAATCAGTCAACGCCATTTGGCGCTTTTCTAGATCCAGTGGCCGACAAACTTATGGTCGTCGTGGCCCTGGCGCTATTAATAGAGCGCTATGACACACTGGTACTCACGCTCCCAGCACTGGTGATTATTGGTCGTGAAATTGTCATTTCGGCGCTGCGTGAATGGATGGCCGAAATGGGCAAGCGTGGCATGGTGGCCGTGTCCTGGGTGGGCAAATTGAAAACAACACTACAAATGGTGTCACTGCTAATCTTGCTGGCGCTTCCACCAGCGCACGAATTTGCGCTGTTAGGAATTATGGTGCTCTATGCCGCTGCTATTCTCACGTTATGGTCCATGATCCAGTACTTGAAAGCCGCCTGGCCACATCTTAGCCGCTCAATGTAAGCTGCTGATAAGTAAATAATGAACACGCGCCAATTCATTGATTGACAAGCTGGCGGTGATCCGTATAATTCGCCCTCGAGTCGAGCGGGAATAGCTCAGTGGTAGAGCATCGCCTTGCCAAGGCGAGGGTCGGGAGTTCGAATCTCCTTTCCCGCTCCAAAGCGAAATTGAAGACGAGGTCGTAAGCTGGAACGCCAGCCCGGTCGAATCTACTTTCTCGCTTCAACGACTTTTGAGGCTGGATGGCAGAGTGGTTATGCAGCGGACTGCAACTCCGTGTACGCCGGTTCGATTCCGACTCCAGCCTCCATCTTTGTGTAGCAGTGATGTTTAAGTAGCACGAAACAGCATTGCGATGTGATTTTTGTGATGTATAGCCCGGATGGCGAAATCGGTAGACGCAAGAGACTTAAAATCTCTCGGGGGCAACCCCGTGCCGGTTCAAGTCCGGCTCCGGGCACCACTTCTTGTTTTATCTTTCCACAGTTATAAACTGTAACTCCCCCCCTTTTTCTGTTCTCTTTTTTACGCTGTAGTTTGCCGCCTTTTTTGTGTCCAAACATCGCTAAACGCTCATCGTCACGCTATGATGCCTGCCGTTTAATGGTTAGCGCTAAGCGGACTAGTCATATCTAAGATATACAAGCTTTTGGTCGGCATGATGAAAGGAGCGGGCACTATGAGCACGCCAATATCCGATGTACTTATCATTGGCGGTGGCGTCGCAGGGCTAACCCTTGCTCTGGAAATGGCTGATCATCAAACAGTCACCTTAGTTCGCCCCGCTCAAGACGACCAAGGCGCCAGCCGCTGGGCACAAGGCGGCATTGCTGCAGTACTCTCGCCCGATGACGATCTCGATGCACATATTAACGACACCTTGATCGCAGGCGATGGATTATGTGATGTCGAGGCGGTTCGCTTTACCGTCACCCACGGCCCTGCTGCTATTCAATGGCTGATTGATAAAGGCGTTCCTTTTACGCCGGAGACCGACCCCGCCGCCCGGTACCCCTATCACCTAACCCGCGAAGGCGGCCACAATGCCCGGCGTATTATCCACGCGGATGATGCCACCGGCCGCGCCGTGGTGGATACACTGTTAAACAACGTGGCGCAGCACCCCAACATTACCCAGCGCAACGACCTCACCATGGTGGGATTACTGCAGGATGAACAGGGCACCTGCCGCGGCGCCTATGGCAGCGATGCTAACCTGCAGTGGCACTCGCTCATTGCGCGTCATACTGTATTAGCGACCGGCGGGGCCAGTGGTCTTTACCGTCACACCACCACGCCAGCTCCTAGCAGCGGCGAAGGCATGATGATGGCTGCCGAACTAGGCGCTTGCTTGATGAACCTTGAGTTTCAGCAGTTTCACCCGACCTGCCTCTTTGATCCGGAAGGCCCGGCGTTCTTAATTAGCGAAGCGGTTCGCGGTGAAGGCGGCCATTTGCTCAATGAAAATGGGCAGCGCTTTATGCTGGCGCTGGATCAACGCGCAGAGCTCGCCCCCCGCGATGTAGTGGCTCGTGCTATTGACGCCGAAATACAGCGTGGCACGCGGGGCCATGTATGGCTGGATATTCGCCATTTAGGTAAGCAGGCAATTCACCACCATTTCCCCACTATTCTGGCCCATTGCGCCTCGCGCGGCATTGATATTACCCAGCAAGCTATTCCGGTAGTACCTGCGGCACACTATAGTTGCGGCGGTGTCGCAACCAACCTGCAAGGCGCCACTCATGTCATGAACCTATATGCCATTGGCGAAACGGCCTGCACGGGCCTACATGGTGCCAACCGGATGGCCAGCAATTCATTGCTAGAATGCCTAGTGTTTGCACGCAGTTGTGCTCGTGCTCTACTGGCCCAAGATGACCTCACACCCGTAGAGAAATTTCAGCCCCCTACCTTCCCGGCAACAGCCACTTTACCCACAGTAATGCTTAGCGATATCCGCCAACGCATGCGGGCCATCATGAGCCAGCATGTCTCCATTGTGCGTAACGCGACAGGGCTAAATACGGCTCAAAAGCAGCTGAAGGTACTGTTAAATTCGTTGGAAGAAGTAGAAAGCGCATTAGCAGCCCCGGAAGGTAAACGCTTATATCAAGCCCTGCAGTTAGCACGCCTAACGGTACTTGCGGCTCAACAGCGGCATGAGTCGCGTGGCTTGCACTACACCACGGATTGGCCACAGCAGCAGACGATAGCCGCTGCTTCGACACTGACTTTGCAAGATTTAGAAAAAAGGCGCTAGATCACGGCACTATTGGCCAGGGCGATGAAATAACTTGCGTACTTCGCGCAATTGCTCAGAAGGAGCGCTATCAGGCCATAACCAAACCCGCTGCTTACCAACATAAAGCCCTATTAACCAGGGCCCTAAATAATCGCAGCGCACTTGATACTCCTTATTGTTAAGCTCGTTCAGCGGTTGGTCGTTCTCAGCAGGCCGCTGCTCGCACGGCAACCAGCGGCCATAAAACAGCGAGCCTGTTGATATCAAAGAGAGCACTCCTGTCGGTTGACGCTGATAACCACGCCATACAAGAGCACCCCCAACCACGGCTACAGTCACTACCGCTGGCTTGCCCCCAACCCAGTAGCTAAGCCCCGCTATTCCAATCAACAGACAGCACTGCGTTAACCACCACTGCCTAGAGGGTACGATAGGCAGAATTATCGGTGGTTTCAGCATGTTCAACAATCATTTGTACGATACGCCGCTGGCTAGGTTCTTCAGGCCACTCTCGGTGCATTAGCCAGACAAACAAGTCCTGGTCTTCACCTTCAATTAGCTGCTGATAGGCCAGTTGATCCGCTTCGCTAATATGATCAAAACGCTGTTCAAGAAACGGAATTAGCAGAAGGTCTAGCTCCCACATACCGCGACGCGAGTGCCAATAAAGCCGTTTGCGCAAAATGGCTGCAGGGGAATTGTCGTCGTTCAACGTCAGCCGCTCCGATCAAATAAATGAAGCACCAGTATACCTAAGCTGTGGGGTCGCGCCAGCGCCCTCCTTCGCCTATGCTATTAATCAGTCTAGAACCTTGTTTTATCTGAATTGTTTTATACTGAATTGAGCAGTATGCTGAATTTGATGTGAGTGAGGCCGAGAGCGCGTCACGGCCTTCAATGTTCGCAGGGAGCTAACCGATGACTAAATCTGAATTAATCGAACAAATTGCGATGCGTCAGCCGGAATTGTCCGCCAAAGATGTTGAAACAGCGGTGCGTATTATCCTGGACGACATGACGGATTCTCTCGCCAGCGGTGGTCGCGTTGAGATCCGTGGCTTCGGCAGCTTTTCTTTGCACTACCGGGAACCGCGCGTAGGGCGTAACCCAAAAACAGGCGATGCGGTTGATCTTGAAGGCAAATATGTACCGCATTTCAAGCCTGGGAAAGAGCTACGTGAACAGGTAGACGCTAGTCGCGCACTCGGCTATTAGAGGCGGCTTTTGCGTTATCCGACCTTCTTCGGGATGACGCCGTCGCTTGAGTCGTACACAATAGCGCTACCGTGAACGTCACAGACTAGGAAACTCACATGCGTTGGATCAAAGGGCTTATTCTGGCCATTATTTTGCTGATAGTAGTGCTCGTAGGTATTTTGTTTGCCGTTAACAATCAGCAAACGATTGCTTTGAACCTTATTTGGCTGGAACTGCCAGCCGTATCGCTCTCTGTTTGGTTATTGGCGACACTGGTGTTTGGCGTCGTACTGGGCATGCTGGCCATGCTAGGTGTATATGTCCGTCTAAAAGCAACATTGGCCCGTAGCCAGCGCCATAACAAGCAGCAACGCAAAGAGCTTGATAGCTTGCGAACCCAGGAGTTCAAGGAACTAGCATAAATGCTGGATGTCGCGCTGCTAAGCGTATTGTTGGTCGCTATCGCCATCGGTTATGGCTTGGGCTACCACCAAGCTGGACGCCGTCGACATCGCTCTCTATCGCCCTCAGCGCCCTCACAGGCACTGTCGAGAGATTACTTTGTCGGGCTAAACTATCTCCTTAACGAGCAGCCCGACGAAGCGATCAACACGTTCATCAACGTGCTAGCCGTTAACAGCGATACGGTGGATACTCACATTGCTCTTGGCAAACTTTTTCGCGCCCGTGGCGAGGCGGATAAAGCGGTCAGTATTCACCAAAACCTCTTAGCGCGTCCTGCGCTGTCGCAGTATACCAATGAACAAATCCAGCTGGAGCTTGCCCGAGATTTCATGTCGCTGGGGGTACACGATCGCTCGCAGCGTCTTCTTAACACGCTACTGGAACACAGCAGCGACGATGAACTCCGCTATGCTGCCAAACAGCTACTGGTGGATTTATTAGAGCGTGAAAAGGCTTGGCACCAAGCATTAGAAGTAATTCAACCGCTGTTTAAACAGCACCCAAAGCTGCGGCGCCCTGCCGCGCATTGGCTGTGCGAACTGGCCATTGAGGAGATCAGCGAAGCCAGTCGAGCGCTTGCTAAAAAGCACCTGAAAAAAGCCCTACAGCTAGATGAAAGTTGCGTTCGCGCCACCCTGCTTTTGGCTGAATTAGAGATGGATAACGGCCACTATGGGCGCGCTATTGAGCGATTAGATAATATCCCGCGCCAGGAAATAGCCCATATTCCTACCATGCTGCCTGCTCTTAAAAATGCCTATTTGCGTCGTAACGATGTAGCGGGGTTTGAGGCGCACCTTTACCGCCTGCTTGAGCAAGCGCCCTACACCAGCATTATTATTGCACTAGGACAGCTCGTGCATCAGCGCGACGGCGTCGACAAAGCCATTGAGTTGATCGGCGAACGGTTGCGCGCAGTGCCAAGCTTGGGCGGGCTGGATTATTTGATCGACCTGTATATTGAGAGCCAGCGGCTAAACGGAAAATCCTCTCCTGACACGCGTTTATTGCTGCTAAAACACCACACCGATGCGCTTTTGCTTAATCGCACCCGCCACCGCTGCCGACACTGTGGATTTGCGAGTGATGCGCTCCAGTGGCAATGCCCCAGTTGCCGCTACTGGGGGACTATCAAGCCAGTTATCGGCGTAGAAGGTGAATAGCGACAGAATAAACAGCGCCGTTTATGCAATCGCTAGTTCGGCCTCAATCGCCTCAAGAGCTATCATAGGGTCTGCGGCCTGAGTAACGGGTCGGCCAATAACTAAATGCGTGCTTCCTGCCTGTATAGCTTGGCTAGGCGTCATAATCCGTTGCTGATCATTAGTCGCTGCAAAACTAGGGCGAATTCCAGGGGTTACTTTTAAGAACGAATCACCACAAAGTGTTTTAATTCGAGCGGACTCTTGAGCCGAACAGACAACACCGTGTAAGCCGCTTTGCTTCGCCAGCAGCGCTAAGCGCTCTACATGCTCAGCCAGCGCTGCATTAATACCAACATCTGCTAAGTCCTCGGCCTGCATGCTGGTCAATACGGTAACCGCAATTAAGTAGGTGCTTAAACCGTGTTGCTCCAGACGCTGCATAGCCGCCTCCATCATCCGCTGACCGCCACTGGCATGAACATTGACCATCCAAACACCCTGCTCCGCCGCTGCCTGCACGGCGCTGGCAACCGTGTTGGGTATATCGTGAAATTTAAGGTCCAAAAACACCTCAAAACCACGTCCATGCAACGCTTCAAGCACGGCGGGGCCACTGCGAGTAAACAACTCTTTACCTACTTTAACGCGGCAGCGGGCAGGGTCTAACTGATCAGCCATGCACAGCGCCGCATCTAGCGAAGGGTAGTCAAGCGCAATAATGATCGGGGATTCAGTGGCCATATAGTTGCTCCGAAAGTAGTTTTTGTCATTATACCAGCCTCTCACCCCTCCTCGCCTCCTCACCTCCTCACCTCCTCACAATGTAAGCTATTTGCCATAGAGCTATAGCTAAAAACTTACAACCGCTGTCGTACATCGCTGACATATTCACTCATTAAAAAAAGCTAAGTTGATAGTGCAGCAGCGTTCATAACGCTAAACGACAATTCAGGCGCATAACATCACCTCCTCTGAACTTCGCGCACCACATCTATGACACCAAATGTTATTAAAAGGATTATCGAGGATGAACATGACTATTAAAGGAACCTTAGCCGCACTTCTGCTTAGCATTAGCTTGGGACTTTCCAGTGGCGTGCTGGCACAAGAAGTGGCGCCTATCAATGTGAATTCCGCCGATGCTGAACTGCTGGCCGAATTACCGGGCATTGGCCCAAGCCGAGCAGAAGCCATTATTGAAGAGCGCGAAACCAATGGTGCCTTTGAAAGCGCTGAAGACCTTGAACGTGTCAGCGGCATTGGGCCTGCCACCGTCGATCGCATGCGCGATCAAGTAACGTTTGAAGAGTAATTTAACGGTGCAAACGACCATAACCCGGTAGCGCTTAAGCGCACCGGGTATTTTTAGTGAGATGTATTGAGCACCAAGGGCTAAATGATCCACTCACCCATAAATTTGTGTACAGGTAACGCTTCAAGCGTTGGCTGATGGCTGCATAGATCAACAATTTTTTGGCAACGACTTGCTGGAAATCGCATCGCCAAGTGTCGCTTAAACTTATCAACTAACAGTGGCATACCCTCTTCACGCCGGCGCCGGTGGCCTAAGGGATACTCCACCACGGCTTTATCTGTCGCACTACCATCCTTAAAAAAAACCTGCACTGCGTTAGCGATAGAGCGCTTCTCAGGGTCGTGGTAATCCGCCGAATACTCGGCGTTTTCCTCTACCACCATCTTGCCCCGCAGCTCATCAATCAGCGGATGAGCCGCGTGAAAGCTATCTTCATAATGATCAGCGGTCAGCTCGCCAAAGATAAGCGGCACCGCGGTCATGTACTGCAAGCAGTGGTCGCGGTCCGCTGGGTTAGCGAGCGCCCCGGTTTTAGAAATGATACGGATAGCCGAATCATGAGTGGTCAACACGATCTTATCGACATCAGCCAAGCGATCTTTCACCTGCGGATGAAGGACTACCGCAGCTTCACAAGCCGTTTGAGCATGAAACTCAGCAGGGAAAGCGATCTTGAACAGGATATTTTCCATCACATAGCTGCCAAACTCGCGCTGGAAACGCAGCCGACGCTCCGCTGCTGGCTTCAGACTCAAATCTTTATTGGCGTGGCTAAATAGTACATCGTAGAAGCCCCATTGGGGCGCCGACAGCGCGCTGGGAACACCCATTTCACCGCGCAGGGCGATATCCGCCAAGCGCACACCCCGTGAAGTGGCGTCCCCCGCGGCCCAGCTTTTCCGCGAACCTGCGTTGGGCGCATGACGATAAGTTCGCAGGCTCTGACCATCGACCCATGCATGGGAAAGCGCCGACAGCACCTGCTCACGATTGGCGCCCAGCAACTTGGCGGCCACCGCAGTAGACGCCACCTTTACTAATACCACGTGATCAAGTCCAACCCGATTAAAGCTGTTTTCCAGCGCCAGTACACCCTGTATTTCATGGGCCATAACCATTGCTTCAAGCACATCACGCATCACAAGCGGTGCTTCACCTTGAGCAACTCGCCGCTGAGAGAGGTGATCGGCTACCGCCAGAATGGCCCCAAGATTATCGGAGGGGTGGCCCCACTCGGCGGCAAGCCAGGTATCGTTATAGTCCAGCCAGCGGATGATACAGCCGATATCCCATGCCGCTTTGACTGGATCAAGACGCAGCGTTGTGCCTGGGACTCGCGCTCCAAACGGCACCACCGTGCCTTCAACTATCGGCCCAAGGTGCTTGGTACACTCCGGAAAGCGTAGTGCCAAGAGCCCACAGCCAAGCGTATCCATCAGGCAGTAACGCGCAGTCTCCAGCGCCTCTTGGGAACCCACCTGATAGTTCAGGACATAATCGGCAATGGCCTGCAGCTCGGGATCGTAATCGGGCCGCTCATTGGCTTCGGATGTGGCAGATGGTCTGGTAGACATAGCGCTCTCTCCTACTGTTGAATCACCTACTCCTCAGTATGGCTCAAGGAACCCGCCCTAAAAGCTGTCCCCAGGAATTCTCACCACTCCTTCCATCAATACCCGGGCACTACGGCTCATCACCGCCTGCTCGATATGCCACCGCCCCTCGTTCAAGCTTGCTTCAGCGCCAACCCGCAGGCTGCCAGAAGGGTGTCCAAAAGTGACCGCGTTACGTTGACCGCCACCTCCTGCTGCCAGATTCACCAGCGTGCCTTCAATGGCAGCTGCGGCGGCAATGGCGACGGCGGCCGTGCCCATCATGGCGTGATGCAACTTGCCCATCGAGAGCGCTCGCACCACCAGATCGATATCACTAGCATTCACACTCTTACCGCTCGAAGAGAGGTAATCTACTGGCGGGCCCACAAACGCCACTTTGGGTGTGTGCTGACGGTTAGCGGCCTCACTGATGTCGCTTATCAGCCCCATTCGTAATGCGCCATGGGCACGAATGGCTTCAAACATCGCAAGTGCTTTACCGTCGCCATTGATGACATCCTGAAGCTCGGTACCCACGTAGCCAATATCATCGGCATTAATGAAGATCGTGGGTATCCCGGCATTGATCAGGGTGGCTTTCAACACTCCCACACCTGGGACATCCAGTTCATCGATTAGGTTGCCAGTGGGGAAGATTGCTCCCTCGCCGTCCGCCGGGTCCTTAAAGGCTACTGGAATCTCAGCCGCGGGAAATGTCACTCCATCCAGCTCAAAACCGCCAGTCTCCTGCACCTGACCATTCACGACAGGCACCTGGGAGACAATGGTTTTCTGAATATTGACCTGCCAGATTCTTACCTCGACGACACCATTTTCTGGAATACGTGATGCATCAACTAGGCCATTGGCTATCGCAAAGGGGCCAACCGCCGCCGATAGGTTGCCGCAGTTGCCGCTCCAATCCACATAGGGCTTGTCGATCGAGACTTGGCCAAACAGGTAATCCACATCGTGTTCGGCTGACTCACTTTTCGACAGAATGACGGTCTTGCTGGTACTTGAGGTCGCCCCGCCCATGCCATCGATCTGTTTTTCGTAAGGGTCGGGGCTGCCGATGACGCGCAGTAGCAACTGATCCCGCGCTACGCCCGGTTGCTGGGCTGCTTCGGGTAGATCATTGAGCTTAAAAAATACGCCCTTACTGGTGCCGCCGCGCATATAGGTGGCCGGGATTTTTATCTGCGGCACATGTTTGTTTTGAACTGACTCGCTCATTATTACCACTCCTAAAAATAACCCGGTGCTCTAAGACTGATTCGAAAAGCTAGGTTCGAAAAGCTAAAGACACCGGGTTCTCTTGGCCAGATACGGTTTTAAGCTGCCGTCGATTCGAGGAAATCCTGGGCGAAGCGCTGCAGTACGCCACCAGCGGTGTAAATTGACACCTCCTCGGCGGTATCCAAACGGCACTTCATCGCGACGCTCTCGCTGTCTCCGCTTTGGCGGTGGATTACCAGCGTGAGCATTGCCCCTGGCGAAACGGCGCCTTCGACATCGAAGGTTTCGGTGCCATCCAGAGCGAGTGTCATGCGCGTAGTACCCGGTTCAAACTCCAATGGCATCACCCCCATACCGATCAGATTGGTGCGGTGAATTCGCTCAAAGCCTTCGGCGGCAATCGCTTCTACGCCTGCCAGTGCCACGCCTTTGGCCGCCCAGTCCCGTGAAGAGCCCTGGCCGTAATCCGCCCCGGCAATGATAATCAGCGGCTGCTTACGCGCCATATAGGTTTCAATCGCTTCCCACATTCGGGTCACTTCGCCTTCGGGCTCTACCCGCGCCAACGAACCCTGTTTTACCTTGCCGTCGGCATCGCGCACCATTTCGTTGAACAACTTCGGGTTGGCGAAGGTAGCGCGCTGGGCGGTGAGGTGATCGCCCCGATGGGTAGCGTAGGAGTTGAAGTCCTCTTCTGGCACACCCATCTTGGCCAGGTACTCACCCGCCGCGCTGTTGAGCTGTATCGCGTTGGAGGGAGAGAGATGGTCGGTCGTGATATTGTCCGGCAGGATTGCCAGTGGGCGCATGCCTTTCAGGGTGCGCTCTTTAGCCATATTACCTTCCCAGTAAGGCGGACGGCGGATATAAGTGCTCTGGGGCCGCCAGTCATACAGTGGGCTGACCTGGGCGCGGGCGCTCTTATCCAAGTCGAACATGGGAATATAGGTCTGCCGGAACTGCTCCGGCTTCACCGATGATTTGACGATCGCGTCGATCTCTTCATCCGCTGGCCAGATATCCTTCAAAGTGACGGGGTTCCCCGCCTGATCAACACCTAATGCGTCTTTTTCGATATCAAAGCGAATCGTGCCTGCAATGGCGTAAGCGACCACCAACGGTGGTGATGCCAAAAACGCCTGCTGGGCGTGGGGATGAATACGGCCATCGAAGTTACGATTACCTGAAAGCACGGCGGTTGCGTAGAGGTCGCGCTCAATAATCTCTTGCTGAATTTTTGGGTCCAGCGCTCCAGACATGCCGTTACAGGTGGTGCAGGCGTAGGCGACGACACCGAAGCCGAGATTTTCAAGCTCGCTCATCAAACCGGCTTCTTCCAGGTACATCTTGACGGTTTTCGAGCCCGGCGCCAGCGACGACTTCACCCAGGGTTTACGCAGCAACCCTAGCCGGTTGGCGTTACGGGCGATCAGCCCGGCGGCGACCATGTTGCGCGGGTTGGACGTGTTGGTGCAGCTGGTGATAGCGGCAATAATGACGGCACCATCAGGCATTCTGCCCGCCTTCTCCTCTTCCCGCGCTGCCTCAAGCCCTACCGCAATACCGCGTTGTGCCAGTTCTGAAGTGGGCAAGTGTGCATGAGGATTAGACGGCCCTGCCAGAGTGCGGTGTACCGATGAAAGATCAAAAGTCAGCACCCGCTCGTACTCAACCTCGGTCAAACTGTCCGCCCACAGGCCGGTGTGTTTGGCATAGGTTTCCACCAGCGCCACCTGCTCATCTTCACGGCCGGTAATTTTCAGGTAATCGATGGTTTGACCATCGATGTAGAACATCGCCGCAGTCGCGCCGTATTCGGGGGTCATATTCGAAATCGTGGCGCGATCACCCACGGTGAGCGCATCGGCACCTTCGCCGTAAAATTCCAGATAAGCCCCGACGACGCGCTCTTTACGCAGGAACTCGGTAATCGCCAGCACCATATCGGTGCCGGTAATCCCCGGCTGCAGCTTTCCGGTCAGTTCTACGCCGACGATATCCGGTAAGCGCATCATGGAAGCGCGGCCTAACATCACGCTTTCGGCTTCCAGGCCACCCACGCCCACCGAGATAACGCCCAAGGCATCGACCATGGGCGTATGGCTGTCGGTACCCACACAGGTATCCGGATAGGCAATGCCGTCGCGGTTTTGCACCACCGGTGACATCTTCTCCAGATTGATCTGGTGCATAATGCCGTTGCCGGGGGGAATCACATCGACGTTCTCGAATGCCGTCTTGGTCCAGTTGATAAAATGGAAACGGTCATCGTTGCGACGATCTTCAATGGCACGGTTTTTCTCAAAGGCGCCCTCTTCTGAGCCTGCGTGCTCCACCGCCAATGAGTGATCGACAATCAGTTGGGTGGGCACCACCGGATTAACCTTGGCGGGATCGCCGCCCTTTTCGGCGATGGCGTCACGCAGCCCGGCCAAATCGACCAGTGCGGTTTGGCCGAGGATATCGTGGCAGACGACACGCGCCGGGTACCAAGGAAAATCCAGGTCACTCTTGCGCTCGATCAGCTGTTTCAGCGCATCAGTGAGCAGTGCTGGATCACAGCGGCGCACCAACTGCTCGGCCAGCACACGCGAGGTATAGGGCAGCTGAGCATAGGCACCGGGCTGGATATCTTCCACCGCCTCGCGAGCATCAAAAAATTCAAGCGCTGTGCCAGGCAGGGGTTTACGGTATTGGGTATTCATAACAGGCAGACTCACAAGAAGGGGCTGAAAAAAGCCCGGTAGCCAAGCCACCGGGCATCACGCAGGTCAGTCTCGCGCTTCTATCGGCACCCACTCGCTCTTCTCGGGGCCGGTGTAATCGGCACTGGGGCGGATGATGCGATTATTGGCGCGCTGCTCAAATACGTGTGCCGCCCAGCCAGTCAGCCGCGAACAGACAAAAATCGGCGTGAACAGTTTGGTGGGTATATCCATAAAGTGGTATGCGCTGGCGTGGAAGAAGTCCGCGTTACAGAACAGCTTTTTCTCGCGCCACATTACCGCTTCGACCCGCTCGGAAACCGGGTAAAGCACTTTGTCGCCTACGTCGTCGGAGAGCTTCTTGGACCAGTGCTTGATAATCGCGTTGCGCGGATCGGACTCGCGGTAGATCGCATGACCAAAGCCCATGATCTTGTCCTTGCGCTCCAACATGCCCATGATCTTGCTTTCCGCCTCTTCCGGCGACTGCCAATTCTCGATCATCGCCATGGCCGCTTCGTTGGCGCCGCCATGTAGCGGGCCGCGCAACGAACCAATCGCACCAGTCACGCAGGAGTGCATATCGGAAAGCGTTGAGGCACAAACTCGTGCTGTGAAGGTAGAGGCATTGAATTCGTGCTCGGCGTAAAGAATCAGCGAGACGTTCATGACCCGGGCATGCAGTTCAGAAGCAGGTTCGCCGCGCAGCATATGGAGGAAGTGACCGCCTACCGAGTCATCATCCGTTTCAGTATCAATGCGTACACCGTCATGAGAGAAGCGATACCAGTAGCAAATAATCGAGGGCAGCACCGCTAGCAGGCGGTCGGCCACGTCCTGCTGCTGATCAAAGTTCTCCTCGGTTTCTAGATTGCCCAGCATTGAGGTGCCGGTGCGCATCACATCCATCGGGTGAGCATCTTTAGGAATCTGCTCAAGCACCGTTTTCAGCGCATCGGGCAAACCGCGCAGGTTTTTGAGCTTACTGATGTAGTGATCTAATTCGCCCTGGTTGGGCAGCTTGCCTTTTAGCAGCAGGTAAGCAACCTCTTCAAACTTGGCTTTTTCGGCAAGCTCTTTGATATCAAATCCACGGTAGGTCAGGCCTGAGCCGGTTTTGCCTACTGTGCATAGCGCGGTAGAGCCAGCGCTCTGACCACGTAGTCCTGCACCTGTTGCGGGTTTATCAGCCATGGTGTGTCTCCTAACTCTGCTTTTATTTTAAATTGTGTGTTTCATTTAACTTTCGGCAAGGCAGTCTCGGTGACGAGAGCAGGTTTCCGCGAGGGCGCCGTGAACCCATCCCTGGGCGCTACTTTCGACATCTGACCGCCATGGATGGCGGAAATGCCGGAATCGTCAGGAACATTTTCCGGCCCTGTCGAAAGACCCTCGCTTCAACCTGCCCTCTCACCAGTTGGCCTTACTGGTCTTCGCCTTTTTCAGCAAATAATGCATCGAGCTTTTGTTCAAAGTCGTGGTAGTTCAGAAAATCATAGAGCTCATCGCGGGTCTGCATGATAGGCACGACGTCTTTTTGGTGGCCGTTGTCGAGAATGCTTTGATAGACCTGGAGCGCAGCAGCGTTCATAGCGCGGAACGCGGAGAGCGGGTACAGCACCATGCGGCAGCCAACGTCACCCAACTCGGATTGGGTAAACAGCGGAGTAGCGCCGAATTCGGTGATGTTGGCCAAAATGGGCGCGTTGACCCTTTCACAGAAAGCTTTGTAATCATCCAGCGTGTGAACGGCTTCGGCAAAAATAGCATCCGCCCCCGCTTCAACGCAGGCGTTAGCGCGCTCAATAGCCGCATCAAGGCCCTCTTTTTGAAACGCATCGGTGCGGGCAATCAAATAGAAGTCGGGGTCGACCTTGGCATCAGCGGCGGCTTTGATACGGTCGACCATCTCCTGCTGGGTGACAATTGCCTTATTCGGACGGTGCCCACAGCGCTTTTGCGCGACTTGGTCTTCCATATGTACCGCGGCGACACCAGCACGCTGCATCTCTTTCACAGTGCGGGCGATATTGAAAGCACCGCCCCAGCCGGTATCGATATCCACCAGCAGCGGCAGCTCGGTGGCGCCGCAGATACGGTGGGCATCTTCCACCACATCATTCATGGTTGTCATGCCCAGATCCGGCAAGCCAAACGACGCATTGGCAACACCGCCACCAGAAAGGTAAATCGCTTGGTGACCGACTTTCTCGGCCATCAGCGCGGTGTAGGCATTGATGGTGCCAAGGATTGGCAGCGGGCGGTTAGCCTCTAGCGCGGCCCGAAAGCGGGCGCCGGGAGTCATTTGGGACATGGGCGTTTCTCCTGTTACTCATTTCTACTTATGTTTAGTTATGTTTAACGACGACTTAACGATGAGATTCTGATGCTGACTGTTCGAGGGTCGCTGCATAGCGATCCGCCACATTGGCGCGGGAGGCGCTGACATGACGGCGCATCAACAGCTCGGCCAACTCGGCGTCCCCGGCTTCAATGGCGTCCACAATGCGATGGTGCTCCACGAAAGCCCGCTGCGGTCGCGTGCCACTGGCACTGAATTGGGTGCGATAAAGGCGCACGAGATAGTAGAGGTCATCGCAGAGCAGATTCATTAGCATTTTGTTATGGCTGCCCTGAACAATGCAGTAGTGAAAATCGAGATCGCCTTCGCGCTGGTAGTAAGCTTCGCCGCGCTTCAGGTCGGCCTGGCCTTCGTGTAGCGCTAGTACATCGCGCAAACCCTGAACCTCCTCCGGCGACATATGCTCCGCCGCCAGACGCGCCGCCATACTTTCCAGAGCCTCACGCAGGTCAAACAGCTCTAGAAGCTCTTTCATTGAGAGTTGAACCACGCGCGCGCCTACATGAGGAACTCGCTCAATCAGGCGGTGTGCTTCCAGGCGACGCATCGCTTCGCGCAGCGGCCCGCGTGAAATACCATAGGTCTTGGAAAGCCCCGGTTCAGTGATCTTGCTTCCGGGGGCGAGTTCGCCACGCACGATGGCATCCTGCAATTGATGAAATACCCGCTCTGCGAGCGTGCGTACTTCGGGTACAGCCATTTCCGAGGCGGTTGCCTCAGAACCTGCTGTTGCAGAGGAAGCGTTGGCGGCAGTAGACGAGTTAGAAGCGAGTGTTGCCATGATTAATTGTCGACAATTGAAAAGTAAACAAACTCTAGCGTGTGTTATTTGAACCGTCAACTAGCCTAGATAGCCGATTTTGTACGCCTTTCGTTGTACTGATAGGGACAATCAGATCAGCTCTGTCAACAATCAAGCAGTTATTGTTAGGTAACGAGTGGTGGGTTGCGGTTGCATAGCGTTAAATGCGACAGGCGTCTAACACTGGTGTCATTGCCTACGCCCCTCTAAAATGGCTCGCCCTTTACTGGCGAGGCGTTTGTTTAATGATCAAGGCGTTGTCGATGACTTCCCTGCCCTATTCACCCGACCCCTTGGGCGTATTCGCCTGCCTGCGCGCCAGACCCGGCGCGGTGCTGCTCGATAGTGGTCGCCCGATTGCCAATGGCCGCTTTGATATTATCAGCAGCGACCCCCTGGCTACGCTGGAAGTGACGAGCGACGGCAACCCGAGCCTCTCATCTCACCAGTTCAGCCCTCCATCACACCTAGCCAACGATGCGTTTGCGCTGCAGCAGTGGCTATTGGATCAGTTAGATATCCCTAATGAGCCCAGCGAACTCCCTTTTCTTGGCGGTTTGATTGGCTATTGGGGCTACGATTTAGGACGTAAAACCTTATCCATACCTAGCGGTCAAGCGAGCCCGGTCGCACTACCACAAGCCCGTCTAGGACTTTACGATTGGTGTATTACGCTAGATCACGTGGCCCAGCAGGCATGGTTAATTGCCACGCCGGAACGTCGTGACCAGGTAAAAACCTGGCTTGCCACGTCACCAGACCAGCCAGGCACATTTGCACTTAATAATGCCTTTCAGGCCGAGCTTAGCCATGAACAGTACGTCTCGCGCTTTAACGCCGTGCAGCGCTATATACGGGCGGGAGATTGCTATCAGATCAATTTAGCGCAGCGTTTTTATGCCGACTATGAGGGGGATGAGTGGCAAGCGTACCTGCGATTGCGGCAGGCAACGCCCACGCCTTTTTCGGGCTTCATGGCCTGGGGAGATAAAGCCGTTCTCTCACTTTCGCCGGAGCGTTTTATCCAATGCCGCAATAGAGAAGTCGAAACGCGGCCCATCAAAGGCACCCGTCCGCGGGGCGCAACGCCAGAAGAAGATCAGGCGTTAGCGGAACAGCTATTGAGCAGCACTAAAGACCGCGCTGAAAATGTGATGATCGTTGACCTGTTGCGCAATGACTTAGGCCGCGTGTGTAAGCCTGGCTCCATTCGCGTGCCGCAACTGTGCCGCCTGGAGAGCTACCCCAACGTGCACCACCTGGTTAGCGTCGTGCAGGGAACGCTGGCCGATAGCTATACCCCACTGTCACTTCTTGAAGCCGCTTTTCCCGGCGGCTCGATTACCGGCGCGCCCAAGATTCGCGCCATGCAGATCATTGATGAATTAGAGCCCTGCCAGCGCAGCGTCTA
The DNA here is from genome assembly GCF_976980765.1 of Halomonas sp. NYA30. Classification (NCBI taxonomy): domain Bacteria; kingdom Pseudomonadati; phylum Pseudomonadota; class Gammaproteobacteria; order Oceanospirillales; family Halomonadaceae; genus Halomonas; species Halomonas sp. NYA30. The sequence continues at coordinate 2,987,384 of NZ_OZ334477.1, forward strand.
TTGCGGCAGCTTAGGTTATGTCGATGTACGCGGGAGTATGGATACCTCCATCGCCATTCGCACGATGGTTGCCGAGGCGGGAAGATTGCATGTATGGGGCGGCGGCGGCTTAGTGGCAGACTCTCAAGCGGACGAAGAGTACACCGAAACATTGGATAAGATTCGCCACCTAATTGGCGCCCTGGAATAAGCAATTAAATTTCTATATCTAAAAGGAATATAAAAGCCTAACTAAACGGTATTGGGGCGTCAGGGGTCGGGTTTGATAGCCTAGTCACCATGACTCTACACCCGAACAGGAGGCAGCATGTCCTCAGAGCTTGAAGCGATCAATAACGAATTTGCTAACAACCCGCAGGGTTTGGTTGAGTGGGCTTTAGTCCAGGGCGCGCGGCCTATCTGCACCACTAACTTTCGCCCTTTTGAGGCGGTGATTCTGCACATGGTCAGCCAGGTACGCCCAGATATACCGATTGTTTGGATGGACAGCGGTTACAACACCGAGGCGACCTATCAATTCGCCGACGAGGTGATAAAACAACTCCACCTCAATATCGTCAGCTTTGTGCCCCGTCGTACCCGCGCCCACCGCGAAGCGCTGGACGGCCCCATGCCGGGCATTGACGACCCGCGCCATGCAGCCTTTACTCAGGAAGTGAAACTCGAACCATTCGAGCGTGCGTTGCGTGAAATGCAGCCTGACGTATGGTTTACCGCGCTACGCGCTGAAGACACCCCCGAACGCGCCAAAATGCAGGCGGTTAGCCGCAACAGCGACGGCCTGTTAAAAGTGGCCCCGCTGCTACAGTGGAGCGCTAAAGATATGTATCAGTACCTACAGGCGCATAACCTACCCAACAACTTTGACTACTTTGACCCCACAAAGGTGGAAGAGAAGCGCGAATGCGGGCTGCATTTACAGCACTGATACTCGCCAAAAATCAATACTCGGGCAGGTCTAAGTCATCAAACAGCGACTGTTCATGGCGTGGGCCTGCTGTTAGCGCTTCATCCACACGGTCACGGGTTAAGTGAGGCGCGAAGCGCTCTAAAAAGTCATACATATAGCCGCGCATAAAAGTGCCACGACGAATACCAATCTTGGTCGTAGAGCTGGCAAACAGATGACTTGCATCCAGTGCTACCAAGTCATCGTCAAGCGCCTCATCCACAGCCATATGCGCCACAATACCCACACCCATTCCCAAGCGCACGTAGGTTTTTATCACATCGGCATCGGCTGCCGTGAGCACTACGTTAGGCGTTAACCCCTTCGCTTTAAAGGCATCATCTAACTGAGAACGACCAGTAAACCCAAACACATAAGTCACCAACGGATGCTCGCCAAGCGCCTCAAGGGTCAACGGGCCATCATGAGTCGCTAAAGGGTGCCCCTTAGGCACCAGTACGCAGCGGTTCCAGCGATAGCATGGCAGCAGTACCAAATCGGTAAACAGCTCCAGTGACTCGGTGGCGATAGCAAAGTCTGCCTGCCCTTCGCTAACCATCTGTGCAATCTGTTTGGGCGTCCCCTGCTGCATATGCAGGGCTACATCAGGGTATTTCAGCGTGAATTCGCTAATGATCGGTGGTAGCGCGTAACGAGCTTGAGTATGTGTGGTTGCAATCGCCAGGCTGCCACGACGCTCGTCGCTATGCTCCTGGGCAACCTGCTTGATATTATCGGTCAGGCGCAGCACTTGCCCGGCCAGTTCAATAATCGATTGGCCAGCAGGCGTTACTCGCGTTAGGTGCTTGCCGCTGCGGGCAAAAATCTCAACGCCAAGCTCGTCTTCCAATAAACGAATTTGTTTGGAGATCCCCGGTTGTGAGGTAAATAGACTTTGCGCTGTGGCTGAGACGTTTAGGTTATGTCGATTGACTTCCCAGATATAGCGTAGCTGTTGTAGCTTCATATCCTCACCTTATTTATTCTCTAAACAGATCTATGTAGGACGCGCCTTGAAACACATCCTTGCGCAGCTACTACGATGCGGTTGATGGGAAGCGGCGCTGGTGCGGCACTTTACAGCACCAGATAGAATAAAAAACAAATGGATAATACTTTTATATTATAAAAAAATCTTCCTACCAGCATCCATTAATTTCTGCTATTCAGATAAATCACCACACGGGAAATTTGCCAGCAACCTCCGCGCCCGCTAACATCTGCCCACGCTTATCGTGATAGAGATGAGGCGCGGTGAACGAGCGCCAATTGATCGCGTAATGACCGTTGCTCCATTCGAGGCAACGAAACAGTAAGAGCAACGCAAACGGGAGAAGCAAATGGCTAATAATGTTGATGTCACCAACGCCAATTTTGAGCAAGAAGTCCTCAACGCTGAACAGCCTGTGCTAATGAAGTTCTGGGCGCCTTGGTGTGGCCCGTGCAAAGTCATGGCCCCGGTCGTTGATGAAGTGGCTGCAGAGCGTCAGGACAGCCTGAAAGTCGTTAGTGTCAATGTTGACGATGCACCTGAAATTGCTGCCGAGCAAGGCGTACGCGGTGTACCTACCGTGATGCTGTTTAAAGCAGGCACCAAAGTCGCCTCACTGGTTGGCGCGCAATCCAAATCACAACTGACGCAGTTCATCGAACAGAACGCCTGATGACAGCCGTCCAGTACGTGCAATTTAGTACGTGCAATTACCGCCGACGCTGTCGGCGGTAGTGTTATCACTACTCTTTACCTCAACTTCAGCGCTTCCACGGCGGCAAGCTTGCGTCACTCGCCCTACTATCCTTTATACGCCGCCTCCCAGGCCCTAGCAGCCGAGCGATCCAGCGTGTTTGTGGGTGGCTATCAAGCGCGATTTTAAGTGTCATTGTCAGCACCACCGAAAGTAACATCCCCGCCGCACCAAAGATCCAGCCCCACACGACCAACGATAAAAACGCCACAAAGGTGGAGAGCCCTAACGCCTGCCCCATTACCCGTGGCTCAATTAGGTTGCCAAGCACAAAGTTGATGACCAGATATGCCGATGCCAACAGCATCGCCTGAAACGCGCCGCCATCTTGGGCAACCAGTAGTAACAACACCGGCGGTATGGCAGCCAGAGCAGAACCAATATTAGGAATGAAGTTTAGCGCAAAGGCTAACACCCCCCACAGCAGTGGAAATTCAACACCAACAATCAAGCAAGAGAGCCAAACCAGCGCACCCGTGGCAAGGCTAATAACCGTCTTAACCGCAAGGTAGCGCTTTAGCGTTAAGCTGAATTCACTGAAACGCTTCAAACTGGGCGCGGGATTTTCCAGTGCTCGAGATATTTTGTCGCGCACATTGAGCGTCTCAAACAGCATAAAGATAACCAGCAACCCAACAATAATGCTCTGCATGAAGAGATTGCCAAGCTGGCTCAATAGCGCTGGCATCCAGGAGCCTTCATCCTCGCCTTCAAAGAGGGAGTTGATCTGGTCCGGGTTGATTGCTAATCCGCGTGAAGAGAGCGCATTAAGCAAGTTCCAATACTGTTCATACAGCCGAGACTCAATTTCCGGCAGCGCCGTCAAAAAAGTGCTAAAGCTGTTAACCACTAGCAGACCAATGAGCGAAATAAACGCCAGCAACACCATTAAGGTCAGAAAGGCCGACATTCGCATGCTCAGACCACAGCGGTGCAGCCACTGCACCGGCGAGGTACACACCACCGCGATAAATATCGCCAGTAGCAACGGCACCAGTAAATCAGCACCAACTTTCATTCCAGCAATAATCACTACCAACGCGGCAAGCGCCAAGGTGGCATTGAGCGGAATACTTCGGTAATCCTCATCAGACACGTTCGACATAATCTTTCCCTAGCCTGTTATTGGTACATAATGGCTGCTTTGATCATAGTGCACAAACCGTGCAAACAATAAGCAACTGTTGTGCGTCCACTCTTCCTTGCTGAACTTTCTTTTCTACTACTCTTCCAAGTAGTGTCTGCCCTAGCTTATTGAAACAGCTTTTAAAACCATGATTTAACTTGGCGGCGCGGCTGTTCACTCACTGCGACCCCCTTACTAAGGAAACCATTTATGAAAGCAATTCCACTTAATTCTCAAAGATCAGGCTCTTCAGGGCTACGCTCTCAACTTCTAGGTTACGGCCTGCTAGGTGGTACCTTATTAGCACTCCTAAGTGCGCCTTTTGCTCACGCGGCACCGGCACACCAAGCGCCCCCCAGCCTGCACGTTCAAGCGCAATCTTGGGTTGAGGTAGAACCCAACAAGGCCACCCTCAACGCGCGCCTATGGGAAAACACGCCAGCCCTTTCCACCTTGGAAGAGAGCGATAGTAGCGCACTTAGTGATGCACGCGAGCGTTTAGAAAGCCGCGCCAGCGAATTAATCGAAAAAATGGAAGCCACCGGCCTTGAACGCAACGCCATCAACGCTGGATCGCTTAACGTCTACCCAGAGCACATTCAAGGACCACGCAACGAAGACGGCGAGCATGAAACACTCCAGCGCACGCGACTGGAGCGCCCTATCACCGTCGAACTTACCGACCTTGATCAATTAAGCGAAGTATTAGATGCCCTGATTGCGGCGGGCGTTAACTCGCTTGACGGCGTGCAATTCGACCTACAGGACCGTAATGCCGCGACTGACGAAGCATTGGTCAAAGCACTCGAGAAAGCACAGCACAAGGCAAACCTGATGGCCGACAGCTTAGATGCCGAATTGGGCCATGTGCAGCGCATTGAAGAAACTCAATCACCTATCTTCCAACCGCAGATGATGTCGATGCAGGCAGAGAGCGATGCCACTGGTGCCAGCCAATCCACTGCCACCAGTGATTACAGCCCTGGCACCATTCGTATTGATGCTGGCGTTAACGTTGTGTGGGCGCTTAAAGGACCAAATGCTCCAGGCCGCCCAGGTAGCGACGTAGCGGCTCAGGAATAGTCACCGACCCATCCGCCTGCTGGTGGTTTTCAAGCACTGCCAGCAGGCAACGCCCCACCGCTAGTCCAGAACCATTCAAGGTATGCAGCAACTGTGGCTTTTTGGTATCCGGGTGGCGATAACGCGCCTGCATACGCCGCGCCTGAAAATCCTCGCAGTTGGAAACCGAAGAAATCTCCCGGTACGTTTCCTGACTGGGCAACCACACTTCTAAGTCGTAGGTTTTAGTCGCCCCAAAGCCCATATCCCCAGTACACAGCGTCACCACACGATACGGCAGATTCAGCGCCTGCAGGATTGCCTCCGCATGACCACGCATCTCTTCCAACGCCTCGTAGCTCTTCTCCGGTTCGACGATCTGCACCATCTCGACCTTATCGAACTGATGCTGACGGATCATGCCGCGGGTATCACGGCCGTGTGAGCCCGCTTCAGAGCGGAAACACGGTGTATGCGCGGTAAGCTTCATCGGCAATGCCGCCTGCTCGACAATTTCATCGCGCACGAAGTTAGTCAGCGGTACTTCCGAGGTGGGAATCAGGTGGTACTCGCGCTCATCGTCCAGCTTGAACAGATCTTCGCCAAACTTCGGTAACTGGCCAGTCCCCATGAGCGATTCGCGATTCACCATATAGGGCACGTAGCACTCTTCGTAGCCGTGCTGTTCGGTTTGGGTGTCCAGCATAAACTGCGCCAGCGCCCGGTGCAGGCGTGCAATCGGCCCGCGCATTACCGCAAAGCGAGCGCCAGTAATCTTAGCTGCCAACTCAAAATCGAGATAACCCGATTTTTTACCCAGATCGACGTGATCGAGTACCGTGAAATCAAACGCCCGCGGCGTGCCCCAGCGGTGCAGCTCAACATTATCGTTCTCGCTTTTGCCTTCCGGCACGCTTTCATGGGGCAGGTTGGGAATACCGCTGATGGCGTCGTCCCACTCTTCCTGCACCTCGGAAAGCTCGCGCTTGGCTTTATCCAAGCGATCGCCTAAATCGCTGACTTCATCCAGCAGCGGCTGAATGTCTTCACCGTTAGCTTTGGCTTTACCAATCGCCTTGGAACGCATATTGCGCTCGTTTTGCAGCTGCTCGGTTTGCGTTTGCAGCTCGCGGCGACGCGACTCCAGCGCCTGCAGCCCCGCTTTATCAAGCACAAAGCCCCGGCGGGCCAGTTGTTGAGCAACCGTGTCAAGATCACCGCGCAGCAGTTTCGGATCGAGCATGAATCCTGTCCCTTGGCCTGAAATCAATAAGAGCAACGCGCTAATGCGCGTGCATAAAGGCGCCTATTGTAGGCAAAAGCATGGCAGGGAGCCATGGGCAGTGTCACGCTGCAGTTGTGATTCGCGCGTTTTCTCGGCAACCTAGCCCTAATTCACTCAAAGCCGAGCAACGCAACCATGTCTACTCCCTTTGATCAAACGCTTGCCGCCATTGATGCTCTTCATGCCGAGGATCCGCGCTCCACGACGCTTGCCGATGGCACATCCATGCCCCAGGAACTGGCCTACGCCCAGCGCATGAGCGACTGGCTCGACCGCGTGCACGATGCCCCAGATGAAGTGCTGCGCCTGGCCGTTCGCGCTCAGCACTTGCAGCGCTGGTTAGTAGCGCGCAATGAGTATCCCGAAGGGCGTGTGGGTTATTTAACCTGGCGGCGGGACCAAGGCATTCGCGCAGGCGATACTACCGCCCAACTGATGCGCGACGCAGGCTACGCAGACGAAGATGCCGCCCGAGCCGCGAAGATTATTGGCAAGAAAGGCCTGGGCCGCGATCCCGATGTACAAGCGCTGGAAGATTGCGCCTGCTTGGTGTTTCTAGAGAACTACTTTGCTGACTTCTCGCGTAAGATAGAGCACGACCATATGGTGCGTATTGTGCAGATGACTTGGCGCAAAATGTCGCCCCGCGCTCACGAACTGGCGCTAGCACTGCCGATGTCAGACGCCTCAGCAGCGCTGGTAAAAGAAGCCCTGGGTGTTGAGTAAGCCATGGAGTAAAGCGCTATCGTGAGATGCAGCCGGGCAGTCACTGCGGTAAAGTAGCCGTCTTCTTTTTTTGCGCCCCCGGCACTGACGGCTTGCTCAACTATGATTGCATCCTTGGATACCCGTACCGCCCCGTTTGAACGCTTGGGAAATTCGTATTTACGTTTTCTTCAAGCCCTCAAAACTCGCGGATTTGAAGGCGAAATTGCCCCCGACTATGCCAACCGCACGGTGCTGGCGACGGATAACTCGATTTACCAGCGCCTGCCCCAGGCGGCGGTCTACCCCAAGCATGCCGAAGACCTTGAACGCCTGTCCCGACTAGCCGCGCAAACCTCCCACCGGGGCATTGTATTGACCCCACGTGGCGGCGGCACCGGCACCAACGGCCAGTCGCTCACCGACGGCATCGTGGTGGACGTATCACGCCACATGAACAATATCCTCGAGATCGACACTAAAAACCGTCGAGTGCGCGTTCAGGCCGGGGTAGTGAAAGATCAGCTCAACGCCGCGCTCAAACCCCACGGGCTGTTTTTCGCCCCGGAGCTCTCGACCTCCAACCGCGCCACCATCGGCGGCATGATCTCCACTGATGCCAGCGGCCAGGGCAGCTGCGAATACGGTAAAACCCGCGATCATGTTTTAGAGCTCGATACAATTCTGATCGGTGGAAAGCACCTGCACAGCCGGGCGTTAACGCAGGACGAAGAGCTAGCTGAATGCCAGCAGGAAGGCATCCTGGGCCGCGTACACTCCACCGCCGCCGCCATTATCGACCAGCAGCGCGAATTGATTGTAGCCAAGTTCCCGCCGCTCAACCGCTGCTTGACCGGCTACGACTTGGCCCATCTGCGCGATGACGAGGGACTACTCAACCTCAACAGCCTGCTGTGCGGCTCGGAAGGCTCGCTGGGCTTTTTAAATGAAGCGGTGTTGAACGTACTGCCAATTCCCAAGCACTCCACCCTGGTCAATGTGCGCTACACCAGTTTTATGGATGCGTTGCGGGATGCCAAAGCATTAATGACTGCCAGCGCGCGGCCTACCTCGATTGAGACCATCGACGACACCGTGCTGCAACTGGCCATGGAAGACTTCGTCTGGGACAGCGTAGCGGAGTTTTTCCCGGCGACCGCTAACACGGCGATTCGTGGCATTAACCTGATCGAATTCAATGACGACGATGAAGCCGCCCTCGCCGAACGAGTGCGCGCCTTCATCGACCATTTAAGCCAAGACACCACCGTGGAGCGGCTGGGTTACACCCTGGCCGAAGGGCGCGGGCAGATCCAGAAAGTCTACGGTATGCGCAAACGCTCGGTGGGTTTGCTCGGCAACGTGCAGGGTGAGAAACGGCCGATTCCTTTTGTGGAAGATACCGCCGTACCGCCGGAGCACTTGGCGGACTTTATTGCCGAATTTCGTGCCGCGCTGGATGCCAGAGGGCTCTCCTACGGGATGTTTGGCCATGTCGACGCCGGCGTACTGCACGTGCGCCCCGCCATCGATATGAAGGATCCCGAACAGGAAAAACTGATTCGCGCGGTGTCCGATGAAGTGGCGGCGCTTACCAAGAAATATGGTGGCCTGCTATGGGGCGAGCACGGTAAAGGCGTGCGCTCTGAGTACGCGCCTAAGTTCTTTGGCGAGCTCTATCCCAGTCTTCAGCGGGTAAAAGCGGCCTTTGACCCCTATAACCAGCTCAACCCCGGCAAGATCGCCTCACCCGCCGAAGGCGGCGAGCTAATCGCGAAGGATAGCGACCCTGATCTGCTGACGGTCGATGGCGTGCCCATGCGCGGCCAGTTTGACCGCACCATCGACGAGCGCGCCTGGCAGGCCTACGACGCCGCGGTGTACTGCAACGGTAACGGCGCCTGCTACAACTACGACCTTGATGACCCCATGTGCCCTTCCTGGAAGGCAACGCGGGATCGCCGTCACTCTCCCAAAGGCCGCGCCAGCCTGATCCGCGAATGGCTGCGCCTGCAGACCCAGGCGGGGATCGACGTTGTCGAGGAGTCGCGTAAGAAAAAAGCCGAGGGCGGCTGGGGGTTTATTAAAAGCTTTCCGCTGCGGGTGGCGAACACTCTCAGCCGCAAGCAGCACCACGACTACTCCCACGAAGTTTATGACGCCATGGCGGGCTGTTTGGCATGTAAGTCCTGCGCGGGACAGTGTCCGGTTAAGGTCAATGTGCCCCAGTTTCGTTCACAGTTTTTAGAGGTCTACCACGGCCGCTACCTGCGCCCGCTGCGCGACTACGTGATCGGCGGCACCGAATTTATGTTGCCTACCCTGGCCAAGGCTGCGCCGCTGTATAACGCCGTAATTGGCCAGCGCTGGGTAGAGCAACTAATGCGCCGTACGCTGGGCATGAGCGACTCCCCAGCGCTGTCACGGGCCAGTGTTAAAAAGCAGCTGAACGCCTGGGGCGTCGCCGAGGCAACGCCGCTCTCGCTGGCCCTGTTAACCGAACAGCAGCGCGCCAACAGCGTGATACTTGTGCAGGACGCCTTCACCACCCACTTTGAAGCCAAGCTGGTGATGGACGTGGTGGAGCTACTCTCGCGCCTCAATCTACGCGTGTTTGTGATGCCTTATTCGGCTAACGGCAAACCCCTCCAGGTACAGGGCTTTTTAGGCGCCTTCGAGCGCACCGCCGCCAAGCAGGCCGAGCGGCTACGCACCTTGGCCCGCTTTGATATCCCCATGGTCGGTATCGACCCGGCGATGACCCTCACCTACCGCCAGGAGTACGTCAAAGCATTAGGCCATGAAGCCGTGCCGGAGGTGCTGATGCTGCAGGAGTGGCTGGCGATGCGCATCAATACGCTAGCGCCCACCCCGCTTAAGCTAACCGACCCCGGCTTTAAGCTGCTCTCCCACTGCACCGAGAAAACCAACGCGCCGGGCAGCCCTAAAGCATGGCAGCAAGTGTTCTCGGCGTTTGGGTTACAGCTTGAGCTGATGGCCACCGGCTGCTGCGGTATGTCAGGCACCTACGGCCACGAGACCCGCAACGCCACTACGTCCAAAACCATCTACGCCCAGTCGTGGCAACCCCAGGTGGAAACCAAAGAGAACGCAGGCAAGCTACTGGCTACTGGATACTCCTGCCGCAGCCAGGTGAAGCGCTACTCGAATCAAGTACTGCAACACCCTTTGCAGGCGTTACTCATTGCCCTAAAGCGCAGCTAAAATTTGTACAAGCACTAAACCTTGTATAACGTTGAGGGAGCTAACGGCGTGCAGTGCAAAAAGCTGTCACGCTGTTCATTGACTGCAGGGAGCCTCTTATTAACGTAATGAGCGCAGGCCAGACAAGGCAAAAATCAACGAAAAAGCGGAGTTTACGAATTGTAAATGAGCATTTTGAGGTGGTTTTTAACGCCGTATGGGCAAGCGCAATAGTTAATCAGAGGTTTCCTATTTATCAGGAGCTACCTTGTTGTTTCTACTTTCCTCCCTGGCTCGCCTAGGCGCAGGCGCTGTTCTAACCCTGAGCCTAGCATCCCTCGCTATCGCTCAGGAAAACCGTGTTGAGACGCAGTTGGTGGCTGACTCTCCGCGGATTGAGGTACTGCCGCTTACCGGCAGCGTCAGCGCCCCACAAACTTCCCAGCTGTCTAGCGCTGAAACGGGGCAGGTCAGCGAGCTAACGGTTGAAATGGGCGACACAGTCACTCAAGGCCAGCCGCTACTCTCACTGGATACCCGCGATATTAGCTTGGAAAGCCAGCGCGCCCGCGCGGATCTAGCCCAGGCCGAAGCCGAACGTGACGAAGCGCAGCGCCTAGTGAGCGAAGCCAACCAGCTCTCGGCGCAAAACTTTGCCGCCAGCGAGCGCCGCCAGCGTGAAAGCGCTTTGGCGGCGGCCCAGGCCACCCTTGAAGCGCGCCGAGCCGACTACAGCTTGGCCCAGCTGCAGCTCGAGCGTCACCAAATACGCGCGCCCTTCGACGGTATGGTCACCCACCGGGAGAGCAATGTCGGTGAGTGGGTCAACCCTGGCGATACCCTGCTTACCTTGGTCGATCTAGCGTCTCTTCGTTTAGATTTCTCGGTGCCGCTATCCGCCTATCAACGCTTTGAGGGCTCCCAGTTAGAGGTGCGCTTAGAAGGCAGCGATCAATGGCACCCGGCACGCACCCTCGCGCGTATTCCTCTTGATGCCAGCTCAAGGCAGTTTCTGCTTCGCGCGGCGCCGGAAACACCACTGGAGATGCTCCCGGGTATGGCCGTGGAAGGCCGATTGCAGCTTAACGGCGAAAGCGGGCCCAGCGTGCCGCGGGATGCACTCATTCGCCGTCCGGATGGCAGCGTCAGCGTTTGGCTAGCCCGCCAGAGCGATGATATTTGGCAGGCGTTCGAGCAGCGGGTTGAGATCGGCAGCAGCTACCAGGGAGAGGTCGCCGTTAATGAAGGCCTATCAGCGGGAGACCGCGTTATCGTCGTCGGTAATGAGCGGCTTGAAGAGGGGCAAACAGTGTCCCTGAGCGACGACTAAAGGAGCGATACCCGCGTATGTTTGCCGCCATTATTCGTCACGGCATCTTGGTTAGCGTTATTACGCTGATCCTGTTGATTCTGGGGATCGCCGCCATCTGGCGCATCCCTGTACAGATGATCCCCGACCTGGAAACCCGCGTTGTGGGCATCGAGACCCAGTGGCCGGGTGCCACGCCGCAGGATATTGAAAAGGATATCCTGATCGAACAAGAGGAGTTCCTGCGTAATGTGCCCAACCTGCAGCGCATGGAGTCCACCGCCAGTAGTGGCAGCGCCGAAATCGAGCTGGAGTTCCCGTTTGGCGTCGATCTTACCGAAACCTTGATTCGGGTTAATAACGCGCTAAGCCAGGTGCCCTCCTACCCCAACAACGTCGACCAGCCGCGCATCGTCGCTAACTCTTTTTCCGCTAACGCCTTTATGTACTTTAACGTTGGCCCACGGGAAGGCAACCCGCGTCAGCTCGATATGCCCGCCATGCGCGACTACCTGGAAGATAACGTCCGCCCGCGCCTGGAGAGCGTTGCTGGCGTATCGGAAGTCACGGTTTCCGGTGGTGCCGAGCGGCAAATGCAGCTGCTGATCGCCCCCGAAGCGCTAGTCGCCCGCGAACTGAGTATCGCTGATATTCAGGCCGCCCTTCAGGCCCGCAATCAGGATGTCTCTGGCGGTAACCTAGAGAGCGGCAAACGCCGCTACCTGCTGCGTACCGTAGGCCGTTTTGAGGATGTTGAAAGCCTTGAAGCGCTGATCCTTATCCGCGACGGCGACGCGGTCACCCGGCTAAGCGATGTGGCTGAAGTACGCCAATCCTACGCCGAACTCACTTCTCGCGCTTACAGCTCGGATGGACAGCCGGTATTGAGCGTGCAGGTGCGCCGGGAGCCGGGCGCCAATGTGATCGATATCAAGCGCGCCATGCTCGACGAAGTCGCGTCACTTAATGATGGCCTGCTAGCCGAGCAGGGTATGCGCATGACGCTCTCCAGCGACGACGTGCGCTACGTGGAGTCGTCGATTGCTAATGTCTGGGTTAACCTGGGCCTGGGTGCGCTGTTTGCCACCCTGGTGATGTACGCCTTCCTGCGCTCTGCCCGCGCCACCGTGGCCGGGGTCATCGGCATCCCTATCTGCACCATCGCTGCCTTTTTAGGCCTGCTGCTGGCAGGGCGCACGCTCAACGTTATTTCGCTGGCGGGTGTCGCTTTCGCCATTGGCATGACGATAGACAACACCATCGTCGTGCTGGAGAGTATTGAGACCCAGCGCCGCCGTGGTTTGGCGCGCTTTGAAGCGGCTCTCGAGGGCGTCAAGCAAGTATGGCCCGCGGTGCTGGCCTCAACGCTGACCACTATTTTAGTCTTTGTGCCCATCTTCTTTATTCAGCAGGAAGCCGGGCAGCTCTACTCCGATATTGCGGTGGCCATCTCTACGTCGATTATTGTCTCCATGGTAGTCGCCATTACCGTTATTCCCACCCTGGGCGCGCATATCGATTTTCGTGGTAAGGAGAGCGCTTCAACGTCATCGCCGCGCTGGGTACGCGGCTGCCTGTGGGTGGTTGATGGCATGATTCGCACGGCTTCCCGGCGCTTTCTCGCTATCGTGCTGGGCATTGTGGGGGGTATCGGCATTTTTGTCTGGCTGACGCCCCCGGCCGAGTACCTGCCCGAAGGCGAAGAGGCCAAAACCTTTGCCAGCATGAACGCCCCGGCGAGTTACAACCTGGCCACCATGGATGCCATTGCGCAAACGCTGCAGCAAAAACTGGAGCCCCATGTGGGCGCTGATCCAGAGGACTTCGAGAGCGGCGATACCGACATCCCGCCGATTCGTACCATGGGCATTCAAGCCGAAGCCCAAAGCCTACGGATCATTGCGGAAACCATCGACCCCACCCATATTGAAGCCTTGATGGACGCCCTCACCCGGCGCTTTGAGAAATACCCAGACATGCGCGCCTTCGCCGCCCGTGGCTCGATTATCTCCAGCAATGACGGCGGAACGCGCAGTATCACTTTGGATATTGCTGGCAACGATCTCAACGAACTCTACACTACCGCCAATGGGATTTATCAGCGCGCGCAAGACGTTTTCGACAACCCACGCATTCAGTCGCGCCCCTCCGCTCTGGATCTTGGCCAGCCGCTGATTGAGGTGTACCCCAATTGGGAGCGCGCCGCAGAAGTCGGCCTGGATACCAGCGCCCTGGGCACCACCGTCGCGGTGCTGACCAACGGCGCCTACCTGGATGACTTCTATCTCGACGACGAGAAAATCGACCTTTACGGCTATGGCCCCGAGGCGGGCGATATCGACCTGGATGCTCTTGCCACCCTGCCCATCTATACACCCTCAGGGGTAAGCGTTCCTCTCAATACCCTCGCCGAAATTCGCGAGACGGTGGGTACGGCTACGCTGCGGCGGGTAGACGGACGCCGCAGCGTCACGCTGGACGTTATTCCACCCCGCAGCGTGGCGCTGGAAGCCGGTATCGAACGGATGCAGCGCGAGGTGATCGACCCACTGCGCGATGAGGGCGTCATACCCGCCAACATTAATGTCAGCGTGACCGGCGCGGGTGATCAATTAGACGCCACCCGCCAAGCGCTTACCGGCAATGCGTTAATCGCGTTGGCGATTGTGTATCTGCTGCTGGTAGCGATTTTTGCCCACTGGGGTTACCCGCTGCTTATCCTCGCCACTATTCCGTTAGGCGCCGCTGGGGGGATTGTGGGGCTATGGCTGATGAATACCGTGGGCGCTCAGCTGCCGAAAATTGGCTTAAATGCCATCAGTCAGCCGTTTGATATGATCACCATGTTGGGATTCTTGATTCTGATGGGGACGGTGGTCAACAACCCGATACTGGTGGTTCATCAAGCGAGAGAGAATCTGCGCACGGCGAGCATGGGGGTGCGGGAAGCCATTCAACAGGCGGTAGAGAGTCGCTTACGGCCGATTGCCATGACGACTCTTACCACCCTGTGCGGGCTTTCGCCGCTGGTATTTCTACCCGGGGAAGGCACCGAGCTTTACCGCGGCGTCGGTGCCATTGTGCTATTTGGGCTGCTCGGCACGGCGATTGTCACCGTTACCTTCTTGCCAGCGCTTACCGTTGCCGTGCTCAGTTGGAAAACCAAACGGTCGGCGAGCTAAAAAGTTGCGGAGTTAAAAGAATAACCGCTTAAGTGCCAACCCTGGATCGCTTTCGCGCATAAAGACTTCGCCAACCAGAAAACCGTTAACGTTGTGGTCACGCATTAGCTCAACGTCATCGCGGGTATGAATACCCGATTCGGTAATCACCGTGACGCCCTCAGGAATGCGCGGCAGCAGATCCAGGGTCGTATTCAGGCTGGTTTCAAAGGTATGCAGGTTGCGGTTGTTGATGCCGACCAGTTTTAGATCCAGCGCCAGGGCGCGCTCAAGCTCCTCGGCGTCGTGTACCTCGACCAATACATCCATTCCTAGCTGATTGGCCTGCTGATGCAGGTCGCGCAGCTGTGCATCATCCAGAGCGGCAACGATCAGCAGAATACAGTCCGATCCAATCGCCCGGGCTTCACAGACCTGATAGCCATGGGTGATAAAGTCTTTGCGGATCACCGGCAGCGTGCAGACATCCCGCGCGGCAATCAGGTAGTCTTCGTGGCCCTGGAAGAAGTCGGCATCGGTGAGCACCGATAGACAGGCAGCGCCCCCTTGCGTATAGCTTTTGGCGATATCGGACGGGTGAAACTCTTCACGAATAACGCCTTTCGAGGGAGAGGCTTTTTTCACCTCGGCGATAATCGCCGGATCACCCGTTGCGATGCGCGTATTAAGCGCTTCAATAAAGCCACGCGGGGCGCTCTGCTTCTCTCCTAGCGCGAGCAGGTCTGATTCTGAGACCGCTTGGCGACGCTCAGCCACTTCTTGATCTTTGCGAGCCAGAATGCGCGTTAAAATAGTTGGCGTTGCCTGTTGAGTCATGTTGATCTCTTTTTTTAAAACTTATCTTGTTTAAGAACCTACTGCTTAAAAACGCTGGTGAAGTGCGAAAGCTCTTTCAATTTTTCGAGCGGCAGCTTGGAGGCTTGCGCGTCCTGGGCCACCATCACCCCCTCTTTTAAGGTATCCGCCACGCCCGAACAATAAAGTGCGGCCCCGGCGTTTAGCGCGACCATATCGGCGGCGGCGCCTTCACCGGAAAGCGCTGCCTTGACCAAGCGCAGGCTATCTTCGGCGCTATTGGCTTTCAGTGTTGCCAAGCTCTGGCGCTCAATGCCCTGCTCTTCGGGTGTAATGGTGTACTGGGTAATCTCACCCTCTTTTAGCTCGGCGACTAAGGTGGGGCCTGCCAGGGAGATTTCATCCAAACCATCGTCTGAATGGACCACCATCACATGACGGCTACCCAAGGTTTTAAGCACTTCGGCCATGAGCGGCACCAATTCTGCGGCGTAAACACCCAGCACCTGATTGGGGGCGCCAGCGGGATTAGTTAACGGCCCTAGAATATTAAACAGCGTGCGCACGCCCATTTCACGGCGGGGCCCAATCGCATAGCGCATGGCCGGGTGATGATTAGGGGCAAACATAAAGCCAACGCCCACCTGCTCGATGCAGCGCGCTACCTGGTCAGGCTTAAGATCCAGGTAAATACCCGCCACATCAAATAAGTCTGCACTACCGGATGACGACGAAACGCTGCGGTTACCGTGCTTGGCCACGTGTGCGCCAGCGGCAGCGGCAACAAAACTGGCAGCGGTGGAAACATTGAACAGGTTCGCGCCATCGCCACCGGTGCCGACAATATCGACAACGTTTTCAGCATGCAGCTCAACGCGCTTCATCAGCTCGCGCATGACCTGGGCAGCAGCGCTGATTTCAACGGCGCTTTCGCCCTTCATGGCAAGGCCCACCAGCAGGCCACCGATTTGCGCGTCAGAAGCATCGCCGGTCATGATTTGGCGCATCAAGGCGTGCATGGCATCGAAAGAGAGGTCTTCGCGGCGCATCACCGCATTAATCGCGTCTCGCATTTGCATGAGCAGAGGGGCCCCTAAAAAAGCGTGTGAAACCGGCCATCAGCCGCGTTTTAAAAAATTGGCCAATAGCTCATGGCCTTGGCGGGTAAGAATCGACTCGGGGTGAAACTGCACCCCTTCAATATCCAGCTCGCAGTGACGAAACCCCATGACTAAGCCGGGAGTAACGTCGTCATCGCCTGTCCAGGCAGTGACTTCCAAACAGTCAGGCAGGCTCGCTTTATCGACGACCAGAGAGTGATACCGGGTAACCTCAACAGGGTTATCCAACCCTTCAAATACACCTTGGTTCGCGTGTAGTACAGCAGAGGTTTTGCCGTGCATGACCTGTGGGGCGCGCACGACCTTGCCACCAAAGACCTGCCCAATCGCCTGATGGCCCAGGCAGACACCTAAAATAGGTAGCTTGCCAGCAAAATGTTCGATGGCGGCCATGGAGATACCTGCCTCGTTAGGCGTGCACGGCCCCGGCGATACCACCAAGTGCGTCGGCGCCAGTGCTTCAATCTGCTCAATAGTGATGTCGTCATTAAGGTAAGTGATTACTTTCGCGCCCAGCTCGCCCAGGTACTGGACGATGTTAAACGTGAAACTGTCGTAATTGTCTATCATCACCACTTTACGCGCTGGCTGATTCTGCGCTGACAGTTTCTGCCCCGACTGAGCTTGCGCCATTGCCCCACTTACTCCGTTGCGTCATTCAGATCACAGATGAAACCACTAATGACTTGATGATACCGCAACCGGGCGCTGCGTTGCAGGGGTTAAGTGCCGCGCCGGGCAGTAATGATCAGAAGCTCCCCCAGCGAGCTTACGAACCGCCCCATAAATGGGACTCACCAGCGGCGCACAGAAGAAACCGTTCGTTCAGTCATCAGGCACGCTATGCTTAGGAGTGTAAGACTATTAAGCATAGTGGCACTTTCCTTTAGAGGAAATCCAACCTTATACCTTACCTCGCTCGACCTGCCCGAAGATTGGTACTAGCAACGAACCACCGCAGTCTTTATTATCTACCGACATTTACGTTAGTTTACAATTAAGTTAGGAGCGTAAGATGACAAAGCGGGTTACCTGGATGTGTACGCTCTTATTTGTCGCATTGATCAGCACTGCGCCAGCCTATGCCAACACAACGCTACGCGTTATTGCCTCGTTTTCAGTCATGGAGGAGTTGGTCAAACGGGTGGCAGGAGACGCGGTCAGCGTCAATGTAATTGTTCCTGTGGGTGAAGACGTTCACCGCTGGGAGTTAACACCCCCCAATGTGCTTGCGTTAGAAGAGACCCATATCGTCTTTTATAACGGGTTGGGCTTAGAGCCTTGGATTCGTCATATTGAAGCGATGTCAGACGATCAGTTAACCCTCGTGGAAGTGGCGAAAAAGGCCGACTACGCGCCGCTGATGATCTCGACCGGGCAATATAAAGGCGAACCAGATCCGCACATGTGGATGGACCCCGCCGGCGCCGCCGCTTACATTGATGTGATTGCCGCCACGCTGGCCGAGCACCTGCCCAAGCAGGCAGATGTGTTTTATGCGCGCGCCGAAGAAGCTCGCAAAGCGCTGACTACTCTGAGCTCAGAGGTGAAAGAGCGGCTCGATGGTATCCCTCAAACCAACCGCACACTAATCACTAGTGAAGCAAGCTTTGGTTATTTCGCACGTGCTTTCTCATTTCAAGCCCAGGGAATATGGGGCGTTAATCATGAGACCCAAGGCAGTGCCCAGGCAATGGCCAAAATGAGCGAGCAACTTGCTGCAAAACGTCCCTCGGCACTCTTTTTTGAAAGCACGACACCCAGTATTCATATGGATGCTTTAGCTCGGGAGACTTCAATTCCACTCGCAGGGCCGCTGTATGTTGATTCACTGAGTCGCGCAGATGGCCCAGCTGCCAACTATTCGACCATGCTCCGTCATAACGCGGAGGTACTGCATACCGCTTTAGGTGGTGCAACGGCCGAGTAATCAGCCCTTTGCCATTACTCAATCGCTTTTGTCGTCTGGGAGGTGGTTGTCAGCAATTCTGTTAACGAAGAGAGCACTAGATCAGGGTGACTCTCTTCGATTGGCTCGCCGTGGTTGTAGCCGTACGGTAACGCTACGGTAGTAAAGCCTGCCGCTTTACCAGCAGCAATATCATGCCGGGAATCACCCACCATCACACACTCAGCGGCTGGAATTTGGTACGTGCGGGCAGCATGCAGTAGCGGCAATGGATGAGGCTTTTTTTCAGCCAGTGAATCACCGCCCACCCAGAGTGTAAAATAGTCCAACAGTTCAAAGTGCTGTAAAAGCGGCTCAATAAAACGCTCAGGCTTATTGGTGATCAGTACCAGTGTCATTCCTTGCTGGTGCAGCCCCTGAAGCGCTTGCTGAACGCCTGGGTAGAGTGTTGTGAGAGCATGGGGCGCGGCGCCATAGTAGTCCATAAAAGCATAATAGCCGCGCTGCTGGAGTGCGGGCGTGGGCGGTGTCTGTAACGCCCAGGTTAGGGCTCTTTCGACTAATACCGGCGCCCCATTGCCGACCCAATCACGCACCTCGGCTTCGCTTGGCTGGCGTAGATCAAGCGCCTTTAGAGCATGCGCCACCGCAGCGGCAAGATCTGGTACCGAATCAATCAACGTGCCATCCAAGTCGAACGCAATCAGCCGTTTACCCTGCAGTGCCGAATGTAGTCCTGAATATCGTTCTGTAAATCGTATGGAATGCACCGTCACTGCCCTCTGCCTCATCGTGTTTAGAAAACTATCTTACCTGTTCAAGGTAAACCTTCGCATTAGTCAGAAGCGTAAGAAGCTTCTATGCTGGAGCTAACTTAGCCAAGGAGATAATGATGGCCATACCCAGGATTGTGATTGTCGGCGGTGGCGCGGGTGGGCTAGCTCTCGCTACGCGGCTAGGGCATACATTAGGCAAGCGTAAACGCGCAGAGATTGTGTTGCTGGATCGTAACACCACCCACGTTTGGAAGCCTTTGCTCCATGAACTGGCGACCGGTGTGCTTAATTCCAGTATGGACGAGGTGGATTATCGCGGACATTCGTCTGCTCACTTCTACCGTTATCAACGTGGTTCGCTGACGGGTGTGGATCGCCAGCAGCAAGTCCTACGTTTAGCCCCCGTTAAAG
Source organism: Halomonas sp. NYA30 (assembly GCF_976980765.1). NCBI lineage: Bacteria > Pseudomonadati > Pseudomonadota > Gammaproteobacteria > Oceanospirillales > Halomonadaceae > Halomonas > Halomonas sp. NYA30. The sequence goes on from NZ_OZ334477.1 coordinate 3,006,963, forward strand.
ACGAAGACGGCGCTGAGGTACTGCCTGCACGCGAGTTAACCTATGACTACTTAGTGATGGCGTTGGGTAGTGTCTCCAATGACTTCGGCACGCCCGGCGTCGCCGAGCACTGCCACTTTATTGATTCGCCCCAGCAGGCCAAAGCGTTTCAGCGCGATATGATCAATACCTTCCTGCGCTATACCGACCCCACCCTGCGCCAGCATACTCAGTTGACTATTGGCATTGTGGGCGGCGGCGCAACAGGGGTAGAGCTTGCCGCCGAGCTATTTGATGCCTCGCGTATGCTCAATGCCTATGGCGTAACGGCGATAGATCATCAGCACATTAGCGTGCACTTGCTAGAAGCTGCGCCGCGCTTGCTGCCTGGGCTTTCTGAACGGGTCAGCCAGACCGTTAAAACAGAGCTTGAGAAAATGGGCGTCACTGTTCATACCGATACGGCGATCAAGGAAGCACAAGCGCATCGGCTGATTACCGACAACGGTGAGGAGATCCAGACGGATATTAATGTGTGGGCAGCGGGTATTAAAGCGCCGCCATTTCTAACCGAACTTGGCCTGACGACTAACAAGAAAAATCAGATCGAAGTGAAACGTAGCCTGCAAAGTGTCGACGATGAAAAAATATTCGCACTTGGCGACTGCGCCAGTTGCCCGATGGGAGACGAGGGTACCGTGCCGCCTCGCGCTCAAGCGGCGCATCAACAAGCCAAGTTATTAGCCAAAAACCTGGTTAACCTACTCGACGATAAGCCACTGCAGGATTTTCGCTACCGTGATCATGGCTCACTGGTCTCACTGGCGCGCTACGATGCAGTAGGTAATTTGATGCGTAGCGGAGCCTCCAAAGGTCTGTTTTTGGAAGGCTGGCTGGCACGCCAAGCGTACGCTTCGTTATATCGTACGCATCAGCTCTCTATTCATGGGGCGACAAAAACGGGGCTGTCATGGCTGGTGGATAAACTTAATAAGTATTTAAAACCGCGCATGAAATTACACTAAACAAACACCCCGTTAATTTTCGCTTGAAACGCAGTATTAAGCCGTCGCTAGCGCCGCCCGCAGTTGTTTGAGTACTGTGTCGTAACCGTGCGGGTCGCTGGCTTGGTGGGCACTGAAAATAGCGGAGCCTGCTACAAAGGTATCGGCGCCAGCGGCGGCAATCTCGGCGATGTTGTCCACTTTTACTCCGCCGTCGATTTCCAAGCGGATATCATAGTGTGATGCATCAATGCGCGCCCGTGCCTCGCGCAACTTGTTTAGCGTACCAGGAATAAATGACTGGCCACCAAAGCCTGGGTTAACGCTCATCAGCAGTACCATATCGACTTTATCCATCACGTAGTCAAGATAAGAGAGCGGCGTCGCGGGATTAAACACTAAACCAGCCTTACAGCCACCATCGCGGATCAACTGCAGCGAACGGTCAACGTGCTCAGAGGCTTCAGGGTGAAAGGTGATGTAGCTGGCGCCTGCCTCGATAAAGTCGCTGATCATGCGGTCGACCGGCTTGACCATCAAATGCACATCAATGGGCGCCGTTACGCCGTGCTTACGCAGCGCTTTGCACACCATGGGGCCAATCGTGAGGTTAGGCACATAGTGATTATCCATTACATCGAAGTGCACCACATCGGCGCCTGCAGCCAGCACGTTATCCACCTCTTCACCCAACCGGGCAAAATCAGCTGATAAAATAGAGGGGGCAATGAGAAAATCATGCGCAGCGGTCATATTCCATTCCTGAAGAGTAAACAGTAGACGAGAGTAGCGACCCCTATGCCTGCGAGCACAGGCTAAAGAGCAAAGCCAAACATCTATCTTATCAGAGCCGCTTACTAGAACCACGTATCTGCGGCCTAAGAGCGGCTGAGCATAGTCATCACAGGCATATTCTTAAATAGAATATAAAACATGATTGTAATTCCACATTGATAGCTTTAACCTTGCGGCTATTGCGACACTACTTTTTGGCGATCCTATGCGCTTACTAATTTAAGGAGTTAACGATGACATTGCCGACAATTTTCCGCCGCAGCCTGATAGCCATTGCCATGGGCGTTACGGTCAGCGGTTCCGCCGTTGCCCAGGAGCGGGAGCTGCTCAATTCGTCCTACGATATCGCTCGCGAGCTGTTTGCCGCGATCAACCCTGAGTTTCAAGCGTGGTGGCAGGAAGAGCACGGTGAAGAAATTGCCATTAGCCAGTCTCACGGCGGCTCTTCTGCACAAGCACGCGCCATCTTGCAGGGCCTACGTGCCGATGTAGTGACCTTTAACCAGGTGACCGACGTGCAAGTACTCGCGGATGCCGGGCTGGTAGCAGAAGATTGGCAAGACGCATTTGAGAACAATGCTTCGCCCTACTACTCCACTACCGCTTTCCTGGTGCGTAAAGGCAACCCCAAAGGCATCGAAAGCTGGGACGATCTAGTCCAAGAAGACGTAGAAGTGGTCTTCCCTAACCCGAAAACCTCGGGTAATGGCCGCTACACCTATTTAGCCGCTTGGGGCTTTGCCGAGAACGAATTTGATGGCGATGAAGAGCAAATCGAAGAGTTCATGAGCACCTTTTTAGCCAATGTGGCGGTATTTGATACCGGCGGCCGTGGCGCGACGACCAGCTTTATTGAGCGAGAAATTGGCGATGTACTGATTAGCTTCGAGTCTGAAGTTAACAATATTCGTAGCGAGTACGGCAGCGACGATTACGAAGTGATCGTGCCGCCTGTCAGTATCCTAGCCGAATTCCCCGTTGCTGTTGTCGGCGAAAACGCTGAGCGCAACGGCAACAGCGACTTGGCCCAGAGCTATCTTGAGTACCTCTACACCGAAGAGACTCAGCGCCTACTCGCGGGCTTCAACTACCGGGTGCATAACGAAGCCGTGGTCGAAGAGTTTGCCGACGAGTTCCCGGAGACCGAATTACTCGAGGTAGACGACGTGTTTGGTAGCTGGGATGAAGCAATGGAAACTCACTTCGGCAGCGGCGGCCTTCTCGACCAGTTACAGCGCCGCTAATATTCACCTATGAGCCAGCCTGAACTATGAGTCAACTTGCCACTTGGCGAACCGGCAGCACACGCGTGCTGCCGGGTTTTGGCCTTTCTATGGGTATCAGCGTGCTGTTTATTTCGCTGGTGCTGCTCTTACCGATTACCGGCCTGTTCGGCCAGTTAGCGGGGCTTAGCTTCGCCGAATACTGGGCGATTATCACTGAAGGTCGTGTGGTCGCAAGCTATATGGTGACCATTGGCGCGGCAGCCGTCGCGGCCATTATCAATGCCATCTTTGGCCTGTTATTGGCCTGGGTGCTGGTGCGCTACGAGTTCCCTGGCAAGCGCTTACTGGATGCCTTGATGGATCTGCCCTTTGCGTTGCCCACCGCGGTGGCAGGCATTACCTTGGCAACGCTTTACGCCAGCAGCGGCTGGATGGGCCAACTGCTTGAACCGCTTGGTTTTCAGGTCGCCTATACCTGGGTGGGCATTGCACTAGCCATGGCCTTTACCAGTATTCCGTTTGTAGTGCGCACCGTTCAACCAGTGTTGGAAGACTTGCCCGCCGAAGTTGATGAAGCCGCCATGTCACTAGGGGCAACTGACGGTGTCGCCTTTCGTCGTGTGATCTTGCCGCATATCTGGCCTGCCTTGGTGACCGGGACCGGGCTTGCGTTTGTGCGCTCACTAGGCGAGTTCGGCGCGATCATTTTTATCGCTGGCAATATGCCTTATGAAACCGAGATCACCGCGCTGATGATCTTCGTCAAACTGCAAGAATACGACTATGCGGGCGCATCGGCGATTGCCTCGGTCGTGCTGTTCGTATCGCTGGCGCTGCTACTGGCTATCAATATTTGGCAGGGACGTTTTGTACGCCGCCTGCATGGAGGTAAGGGGTAATGCGTCGAATTGGTGATGCACCGGTTATCCGGCGTCTGCTGATAGGTGCCGCCCTAGTGCTGTCAGCACTTTTTTTGTTGCTACCATTGGTCGCTATTTTTGCTCAGGCATTTTCTCAGGGCGTCATGGTCTTCTGGACCAATGTAAGTAATACCTTCACGCTGCATGCGATTGGCTTAACGCTGATGATAGCGCTACTCACTATCCCGGTGTGCTTGGTGTTTGGTGTAGCGCTGGCGTGGCTGGTAACACGCTTCAGCTTTCCCGGGCGACGCATTTTACAGACCCTGATCGATATTCCCTTTGCGGTCTCACCTGTGGTGGCAGGTCTGATTTACTTGCTGCTGTATGGGCGCAACGGCTGGATCGGCACGTGGCTGGATGGCCACGATATTCAGTTGATGTTTGCCTGGCCGGGTATTCTGATGGTGACTATTTTTGTGACCTGCCCTTTCGTGGCCCGGGAATTGATTCCGCTGATGCAGGCTCAAGGCTCGCGTGAAGAAGAAGCGGCCGTGACGCTTGGCGCTTCCGGTTGGACGACATTTCGTCGCGTCACGCTACCCAACATTCGCTGGGCACTACTGTATGGCGTCATCCTCACCAATGCTCGTGCAGTCGGCGAATTCGGTGCCGTTTCGGTGGTCTCAGGTGCCATTCGCGGCCAGACCAATACACTGCCACTGCACCTTGAGCAGCTTTATCAGGATTACAACGCCGTAGGGGCTTTTGCCTGCGCGGCCTTACTCGCATTCATTGCCCTATTGACGCTCGCCGCGAAGGCCGGGCTGGAATGGCGCGCAGCGCGCCGGGAGGCATTTGCATGAGCATTCGCTTACACAACATCGCTAAGCACTTCGGCAATACCCAGGCATTAGAGCCCATCAATCTGGATATTCATGAAGGTGAGCTGGTCGGCCTGCTCGGCCCTTCGGGTTCAGGCAAAACCACCCTGCTGCGGATTATCGCCGGATTGGAAAATGCCGACCGTACCACCCAACCGGGTAAAATTCTGTTTGGCGACCGCGACGTGACCAATGTACATGTTCGCGACCGGCGGATTGGCTTTGTCTTCCAGCACTATGCGCTGTTCCGCCATATGAGCGTTTACGATAACGTGGCGTTTGGCTTGACCGTGCTCTCGCGCAAACGCCGCCCCAGCAGCGGTGAGATTCGTGCACGGGTGTTCAGGCTGCTTGAAATGGTCAAGCTGGAGCATCTTGCCAACCGCTACCCTGCCCAGCTTTCGGGCGGCCAGCAGCAGCGCGTGTCGTTGGCCCGCGCCTTAGCGGTGGAGCCTGAAGTATTGCTCTTGGACGAACCGTTTGGTGCCCTTGATGCCAAAGTACGCCAGGAGCTTCGCCGCTGGCTGCGTCATCTGCATGATGAGCTCAATTTCACCAGCGTCTTTGTAACTCACGATCAGGAAGAGGCACTGGAGCTTTCCGACCGCGTCGTGGTAATGAGCAATGGCCGTATAGAGCAGATCGACACCCCCGACGAGCTCTACCGCACGCCAGCAAATCGCTTTGTGTTTGAATTTTTAGGCGATGTCAACCACCTGGAAGGCAAAGTGAGTAACGGCGTATTGACCTGCGGCGATGCCTATTGGCACGTTGATCTGCCCGATGGTCATGAAGAGCTGTTGCTGCGCCCGCATGAAGTACGCTTAACCGAGCAGCCCACCTCAGAGAGCCACTTGCCGGTTACCATCACAGCGATCTCCCCGGTAGGTGCCGAAGTACGCGTGGAGCTAGAAGCCGACTGGCTGGCCCAGCCGTGGCTGGCTACCGTGCGCCACACTGACTTTGAACACTTGGCGCTACGCCGTGGGCAGCGCTTGTTTGCTCACCCGCGCCACTGGCGTCGCTTCCCCAAAGTCACTGAGAAAACGACGGAGCAGACACGCGTCGCATGACGTTTCAATAGCCGCCCCGCCCAGGGGTGGCTTGCGTTAATAACTACTCGGATTAGCTCAAAAGCGCATTTGCCTAAACGTTAGGCTCACCCGCGGCTCGATACTTTTTTTGGTTTTAGGCAGGCTATGTAGCCAGTTTTGCTGTGTAGTACCTTTCATAATCAACAGACTGCCGTGCTCTAGAGTAAGCGACACACTCTCCCCTGTTTGTTTATGTTTAAACGAGAATTTCCTTTCGCCGCCTAGGGTCAACGCCCCGATTGCCCCATTTTCAACAAGGTCTTTTTCGGCATCACTGTGCCAGCTCATGCCTTCCTCACCGGAGCTGTAATAATTACCCAGGCACGAATTAAAGCCCTCTTTGCAGTGGCTCTCCACAACCTGTTTAAGATCACGCAAAAAGTCCGGCCACACTAACGCCATTTTTGTGTAGCCGGAGTAGGTATAGGAAATCGGCTTGTCTGCATACCAGGCTATTTTCCTCTTTGTAACAATCTCTTTGCCGTAAATAAACGTGCGATCATGCTCCCAGCTTAATTCGCTTATGCATTTATCTAAATACATAGCCGCTGTGACTGTATCCAGGATTTTGCCGTGGTAATAAGCCGCCCCATCCCATGGGAGCAGATTAATCAACTTCATATCGTCGTTTTCAAACAGATCTGTATACGTCATAGCGGTGCCTATTTTGCATTCAGGACTGTAAAAAATTAGGACCAGTAGCTGCCAGCAGCGAAGCGATCCAGCAACCCTTTGCCATCGTTGGCAAAGCCGCAACGCCAGAACATACCGTCAGCGCGCTAGCCGCGTTATACTGGCCTTTTAGCCATAGCGGAGGAAGACTATGCTTCGGCGTCACTTTTTACGGATTTCAGGTGTTCTGCTTGCCAGCGCCTGGCTAGCCGGTTGTACTAGCCCGCAGTACCTGCAACTCAGCCCTGAACGCAGCGCCCAGGTGCCTCAGGTTGGCTCTGGCCAGCAAGTCACGGTAATTGCTCAGGATGGGCGCGAAAGCGATATTATTGGCAATCGTGCTGGCGGCGGAATGTCCACCGCGCATATCACCGTGAGCAGCCACGAATTAATTCCGCGCTTACAGCAAGAAGCAGAGCGCGCCGTTAGCGATATGGGCTTTACGCCCACGACTGAGCAAGCCGAGGGGCGTCCGAGTTTGACGCTGGAACTTGCCAGCCTGAATTACGCGCGTGGCGAGAGCGGCCAGCCGTTGGTAGACGAAGCGCGTCTTGAAGGTGTCTTCCGCGCTATCGCGCAAAACAAGGGCACTACTTATACCGGCACTTACACATCGCGCCGTACACAGGGTTATGCGCTTAAACCCGACGCCGACAGTAATGCACGCATGCTGAGCGATCTACTTAGCGATGGTATGAACCGTGCTTTTAGCGACCCTGAACTGGGCCAATTGCTCGCCCGCTAAGCTATCTCCTTCGCACAAGCCGCACACATGCGGGCTGCCCCTCTAAACACTTAGAGGCGCGGCCCGCGTCGTTCCAGCGCCCACACGCTCTCCGTGTAGCCGCGTTCATCGGGGTTGCCCTGCTCTAGAAATGTTAACGTGAAATTAGGGGCGAACAGGCTTTCAATTTCGCTGGCGGGGACACTATAGGGAGGCCCAGCATCACCCTCGTTGTGGGCCAAACTAATCAGCAGACCTTTGGCACCGGGCGGTACCAGTTGAGCAAGATGGAAAGCATAGCGCTGACGGGTTGCTGGCGGCAGCGCTATCAGTGAAGCGCGATCATAAAACGCCCCAATTTCTGCTGCCTGCTGAATATGTAGATGAAAAAAGTCCCCACACCAGAGTTCGACATTACCTTGACGGGAGACATTGAACCCTGCCTGGCGATATCGTGATACTGAGGTACTGCGCTGAGCCAAAAACTGCTCAATGGCTTCTGGGGCAAACTCAATACCCAATACCGGATATCCTTCATCAGCCAGCCAGCGCATATCCAGACTCTTGCCACACAGCGGTACAAGTACCTTGGTGCGTTTGGCAACACCAAGAGAGCCCCAATGACGCAGTAGTGCCGGGTGCGCCTGCCGCAGGTGAAAACCAATGCGCCCTTCTTGCCAGCGCTTGCGCCATTGATCACTCATTTTTTGCTACCTTGTCGTTGATCGCGCTATTAAAACCAACGGTCACGCTTTTTACGCCGACGTGGTAGGTGCGGCACAATCAAACCAACCAACAAGCCCGCGCCAGCCACACCACCGCCGTACATAAAGTAGCGCATCAAAAGATCTTCTTCCTGGGTTTCTAAGCGCGCCTGAAGCCCTCTTACCTGCTGGCGTGACTGCTCAGCCTGACTGTCCAGCTCTTGATTACTCGCTTCAAGCTCGGCAATACGCCGCTCACGAACCTCAAGAGTTTCGGTCATTGAAGAAACACGCTGTTCCCAGGATTCATTGATGCCTTCAAGCTCAGCCGTTAACTCTTCGACCTGCGCCTCTAACGCGGGTAACTGCTCAACGGCACTGGGTGTTTCCTGCAGCTCATCACTCAATACCCAGACCGCATTGCCATCGCTATTGCGAACGCGGGTATAATTGCCACTGGTTTCAAGTACTTCCACCTGTTCGCCAGCATTTAGCGTACCAATAATACGATAACCATCCGTCGGACCACTGCGCACGTAGGTACTTAACTCGTCGGTCACCCATGCCTGATTATCGGATTGGGCGTTAGCATTAATGCTCGCCACACTTAGTAAAACGCCGGCCGCAGCGGCGTAATATCGAAAACGAATTTTATTTACCTGCATGACATCATGTCCTGATTTAAAACGCTGCAAGGCGGACGAAGCCAACAGCGCTTATCGCCTAACTTAGCGGTGCGCTTGTCTCATACGCTTACCCTTCTCCGCGCGGTGGCAACGAAAAGGGACGGGGGAACTCTGCTACCCGGGCATCCGTTTTAACCGCCTTCAATGGGCCTTCACGCTCTACTTCATCAATGCGCACAATAGCATTTAACGGTAGGTAGCTACGTTTGACACCATCAAAGGTTCGCTGCAATTTTTCAGTCGCAGGGTCGACGACTACCCGTGAAGCATCGTCAAAGACAAACTCCTCGACTTCAATAAAGCCCCAAAGTTCGCTCTGAAAGATTTCTCGGACGTATAAATCCCAAATTTCACCCTGCTGGTGAACCACCACACGGTAGATCGGCTTGGCCGCCATCTTGGCCTATTCCTCTTGCCATTTGTACATTAAGTTGAACCGACTAGCTTACCATATTCCTACCGCTACGACTTTACGCTAAGCCTTTAGCGAACGCTGCGTTAATGCTGCGGATAATGGGCTTATTAGCCGCACCAGCCGCCCTCGTGTATGGTGTGCTGGGTGGTTTGGCAATTCTATTCACTCACCAAGTAGGAGTCATCAACATGCAAAAGGATCCAAATAAGGGCTATATCGCTCTGCTCGGGTGGAGCCTCAATGCGATTGAAGCGGCTGAGAATTTTGACCGTCGCTACATTGTCGTTGCACCTGACTGGGCCGAAGAGTATTGCCAAAAACACGACATTCCCTATGTGCCTTGGAATTTCGAGCGTCTTAATGACCGCTCAATGGAAATCGCCGAGACACTCAAAGAAAAGGGTGTTGATGTCGCGATCCCTCTCTATGAAGAAACCGTAGAGTGGGCTGGGGCCATCAACTCCGTACTACTTGATAATCCACGTATTTATGGTCAATCGCTACTGCTTCGCGACAAGGCGTTAATGAAGCGCCGGGCCCAGTTAGGCGGTATCCGCGTCGGTATCTTTGAAGAAGCCCACGATAAAGAAGACGTGGTGCGCTTTTTGAAACGCGTTAACCAGACGCTGCTTAAGCTGGATGGTGACCCCAACGACCCCATTCACCTCAAAGCCTTCGATAAAGCGGGCTGCCTGGGCCACCGTGTTATTCGTACACCGGATGAAGTGGATACCATCCCGGACGAAGAGTTCCCGGTACTGATGGAATCACACCTGGACGGCTGGGAGTTTGCTGTTGAAGCGTGGGTTCATGATGGCAAAATCGCCTTCTTGAACATCTCAGAATATGTAACGCTGGGTTACTCTGTATTTGTGCCTGCGTCTCCAGAGCTTGAGATATACCGCGAACAGATCACTCAACAAATTGAAAAGTTGATCAAGGCATTCGACATTGAGTTTGGTTTGATCCACCCCGAATACTTTGTCACCAGCGATGGTGAGATGTACTTTGGCGAAGTGGCGTATCGTCCGCCCGGTTTTAAAGTTTTTGAACTGTTAGAACGTGTTTACGGCTTTAATGCTTATCAAGCGTCAATGCTAGTGTTCGACCCGAAAACCACGAAAGAAGAAGTGGCCAAGTTTTTTCCCAAAGAAGTGGTCGATGCCGATGGCTTTGCCGGTTGCTTTGGCGTTTACCCACGCCGTCGTGTGGTCAGCCGTTTGGAAATTCCCGAAGAGACCGAAGATCACCCCTACTTTGAGTCTCATGAGCTAACCTCACCAGTAGAAGAAACCGTTACTAAACGCACCGCGTTTGGTACCCATTGGGGTCTGGTCTACTTTAAAGGCGAGGATGCGCATACCATACGCGACCTATTAAAACGCCAAGAAGACCTCGACTTCTATGTATAATCCCTGCTAACGCTGGGATAAGGAGTCACCGTGGAGACAGATCAAGTGACGTCTTCTCAAGAAGATAGCAAGCTCAATGGATTGTTGAGCAAATTTGATGACGCCGTGCGCCTGCTTACGCAGGCGCCCGCCTTCTCAAAGCCCGCCAAGCTGCCGCGAGTAATGGATACTGCGCGGCGAATATTACTTCAGGATGGCGGTTGTGAAGCACTGGAATCACGCGCGCAAGCGTTCGAGAACGCCGGTGTATTTTTAGGTTCCGATTGGGAAACCCCCCAATACTTGGTACCTACTTTGACGACTTTCTCGCTGAAAAGCGCAGATGCCAACGTGGTCGTTATTGAGTCATTAAGCGAGCTGCGACTGCTCTCTGTCGCTAAAGGCGATTTTGTACACCCGCTGGTTTCTGCAGAGCATGCGCACCATTACCTGACTCAGGTCATGGCCATTAATTTATGGCTGCTATTTTTACCGCCCAGTGAGGCGGAGCGGGAAACCCAGGGGCGCCTGGCGACCATTCCTCGCCAGCTTTTCCAGCACTTAGCGGATCGAATCGGCTACGAACATATCGTCGATCAACTGATTGATGAGATTTGGCGCATTTTAAAGCAGCGTCCCATCCAGGTTGACTCGATCAAACAGATGATCACTCAAATAGCGCTGTGCCAAGCCAACCCGGCGATTGATCTTGGCGCCAGTGGCCAAGGCGCCGACCGTTTGGTCAGCTCGCTTTACGGGCCCACTCAGGCCTGCCGAGAAGATCCTGGTGTCGATGTCTATCGTGATCGATTGGAGCATATGGATCAGGCGGCGCTGCAGGCTGAATCCACGGGTTTTGCCAGAGCGATGCACGATACCGGGCTAGTTTCGCCCTACCACGCCGTGTTGCTACGCCACCTGCTTGAAGAGGGTGACCATTTACTCTCTGAAGCGTTGGGCTTGTCGTCTACCGGGCGTGATTGCTTACTCTGCTACCGTGAGCTGGTTCAAGCGTTGATTCGTGGTGGGGTTTATCCTGCTACGTCGCAGGCAGTCTATGGCCTTGCGCTAATGCTCGAACGCGGCATTCTTTATCAGCCGCCGGTGGCACCGGCCATGTGGCGTCAGCTTAATCTGCCGCTCTCAGAGTGGGCGCAGTCACGACTCACTATCGCCTATGGCGACACTGTCTCTCCCCGTGCACGGCTGATTGAAGGCGTACTATGCATGTTGGGTCTGCCATTGGGCGTTGGACAGGGTAATAACCCTACCTGCCAATCGGCACGCGCCCTTTCCATGTGGGCCTACAATGATCCGGACTACCTGCTGCAGATGGTGGCGTGGGCAGCGCGTGATGACGAACTCATCATGCATTTCGAGGGTCAGGCCATCTCATCGATGGAGAGCCTTTCTGGCGTTGCGACTGAACTGCCGATGGATTTAGATCCCGTGTCGCTGATTGTCGTGCCACACCTTGATCGCATTTATGCCGAAATGGGCCGACGTTGTATTGGTCGTGAGGGTGACCCTCACCGCTGGGTGAATCCTGAATTTCATGGTTGGTGGTCAGGACGCGGCTTCCGCATCAATGTCGATGTGGCCACTGGGCAACTAAGCGATGTGGATGATTTTGTACGCCACTTCTACGCCAGCTATCACCCCTACTACAATGGCAACCAACCGCTGATTCACCCCCAGCCGGCGGGCATTGCGGTCACCGATAGCGCAGCACGCTTTATTGGCTGGCACGCGATCACCATTTTGCGGGCCTCCCTCGACCCGTCTGACGTTATGCGGGTTTATTTTTATAACCCCAACAACGATAGCGGTCAGGATTGGGGCGACGGCGTCATTGTCAGCACATCGGGTAACGGTGAACGCTTTGGTGAAGCATCACTACCATTCGAGCGCTTTGCATCGCGGCTGTATATTTATCATTACGACCCACTCGAACGCGGTGAAGTAGTCTCTGTCACCGATGAAGAGCTGGAAAATGTGAAATATTACCTCCACCGTAGCTGGGGAGCATCGCGTTTACCGCCTGTTGAACTACAGGCTGATCAAGGCCCTAACGCCCCACCGGATGCAGAATAAGCCGCCCTATTAACGACACTCTTAATCATTATGATGCGACTCGATCAACTATTGGTCAGCCAAGGGCTGGCCAATTCGCGTACCCGCGCCCAGCGGCTTATTCGCCACGGCCGGGTTCGCCTCGCTGCTGATGGCAAACCGCTCACCAAGGCGTCTGAAAAGTGGCCCGATAATACACGCTTTGAGGTGGAAGATGACCCCGAAGAGCGCTATGTATCCCGCGCTGGTTTAAAGTTGGAAGCGGTGCTTACCACGTTACAGTTGCGCTTTGACGACCATGTAATTCTTGATATTGGTCAATCCACTGGCGGCTTCACCGACTGCGCCCTGCGCTTTGGCGCCCGCCATGTCATTGGTATAGAAGTTGGCCATGGGCAGTTGGCCTCCGAGCTACGTGGCGACCCACGGGTGACGTGCCTGGAAGGATTAAATGCGCGCTACATGAGCAGCGATGAAGCACTAAAAAACTTGCTTGCCGTCCAACCCATCGATAGCGCCATTATGGATGTGTCATTTATCTCGCAAACGCTGATTCTGCCTGAAATTGCTACTCTGCTGCCGCTGGAGGGGCAATTGATTTCGCTGGTTAAACCTCAGTTTGAGCTGAACGCAGAAGCTCTCGATAAGCGCGGCGTGGTGCGTGACGCTAGCCGTTTTAACGACGTTGAAGCCAATATTCGCAGCACCTGTCACGCCTGCGGATTTACCATACGCCACTGGCAGGAGAGCCCGATTACCGGCGGCGATGGCAATCGGGAGTTTCTCCTGCATGCCGTAAAAGGCGCTTAATAAAAAGCTTCAAGTCGACGAAGGAGGCGTGAGCTGATTTGCAGACTGCACTTTTATCGCCTCGCCCTTATCAGGATGTAGCCATACGTCCATCTGCTCAAAGGCCACGCGTACACCCGCCTCACGAAACAGTGCATCAACCCGACAGTTAATTTCATCGGCAGCAAACAGCCTGTCGAGCAGGTCATTGACGAAAATACGTAGCTCGAAATTGAGGCTGTGCTGTCCGTAACTCAAACAGAAAACCTGAGGCTCAGGGTCCGCCAGCACGCGAGGATTGTCATCTGCAGCTTTGCGCAGCAGCTGATGCACCTTCGGCATGTCCGACCCATGAGCCACGCCGTAAGTCAGCACGACACGGGTGATATTATCCGACAGTGACCAGTTGATGAGTTGGTCGGTTACAAAGGTTTTATTGGGGATAATAATTTCTTTACGATCAAAATCAGTGACGGTCGTCGCCCGGATGCGGATACGGCTGACAGTACCGTGCAAATTACCAATCGTGATCGTGTCGCCAATACGAATTGGCCGCTCAAACAGAATGATCAAACCGGATATAAAGTTGGCGAAAATTTCCTGTAAACCAAACCCTAACCCCACACTCAGGGCGGCCACCAGCCACTGCAGCTTGTCCCAGGAGACGCCAAGGGTCGATAACCCCATCACAATCCCCGTGCCCACAATGGTGTAGGAGAGCAGCGAGCTAATGGCATAGGCGCTGCCCTGTTTCAAGGACATCCGAGATAACACCATCACTTCTAACAAGCCGGGTAAGTTGCCCGCCATGATAAATGTAATGGCGACAATCAGTAGGGCAGCAAAGATGTCCGATATCGATAACGCGTTATCAACCAGATCTCCCTCTTGCGCCTCCCACAGTGATACGTTGTCCAGATAGCCAAGCACTGAAAGCAAGTCCGCCCAGACCAAATAAAGCAGCGCACTAAAGCCAATCAACACAATCAGCTTGGAAAGCCGCAGCGACTGGCTATTGATTTGCGCCATATCAAGCGGTGGCTCTTCGACAACTTCTAACCCACCTTCTGCACCTTCTTGCACCTGAGCGCGACGGCGCGCCAGCGCACGGCGATAGGCGAGCCGACGAGCAGCTACTGCCAAGCTGCGCACCAACGTGGCTTCCACCACCACCCACAGCCCCAGCAGGTAAAGCGTAATGGCGAACCTGCCTACTAGGCGCAACGCAGTATATTCATAGCCCCAGGCGACTAATCCCAGCAGCATCAGCGGCACCGACGCCATCGCCAGCCCCAACAGCAAACGAAACAGACGCACGCCAAAAATGGGGATATGCGCCAGTATCAATTGCGCCAGCCACCAGCTCATGGCTATCAAACCAAGCGACAGTAATGCTAGCGCAACGGGACGCAGTGCTAACGGAGTCTCCATCTCACCCGACATCGCGGCAATGGCAATGACGGGCACCAAAGCGACCCCTAATCCGCCTAACAGTTGGCGTAACCGAGCAGTGTATTGAGGTGACCAGGTAAAATGACGCTCAGCCACCCCATCAGCAACCAATAGTCGGCGCCCCCATGCCACTACGCCCCAACTCAGGGCTAACTGAAGCAGTGCCGGAGCAACGCTAGTTGCCAACGGCCCCGCCGCGCCTAATAACCCGCCCCCAATACCCGCTAACGCTAAGGGTCCAGGCAGCGCCAGCAGTGCATTTAGCAGCACTGCTTTCGGCGTGTGCAGCTGGGTGTCGCTTTTCAAGCGTCCGATTTGTGAATGCAGGTTCGCCAAGCGCGTCTTAATTTGGCGACGTAACCCCATCAGCACGAGTCCCACCAACACAAGCGGCGCCCCGTTAAGCACTTGCCAAGAGAGTCCTTGCCAACGGGTGGGCAGAATGGCGCGCCACTCTCCCTCTTGCCACTCTAGGCGTAAATTATTCGGCAACTGGCGCAGCCAGTTAACGTCCAGCGGGCGGCTGTTGGCGACCCAAAATAGCTGTTCATCAATGGTTTCACGCAGCTCACTGGTGGTCGTTAATACCTGCTGCTGGTTCAGCTGTAGCTCGATCGCTGCACTCAACAAGCTACCATAGGACTGCTCCAATTGTTCGACCAGCTCCCGCCGGGACTGATAGAGCCGTGAGAGTGAATCCACCAGTTCTGGCGTCGCTTCTATGCCCGCTTCGACTAGCTGCTCAGTCGCAAACTGCTCGCTTTGGCGTAACTGGTCACGCTGACGGACTAAATCAAATTGCTTCAAACGCAGATCGGCAATTTCATCCTGCAAATCGCGCCGTGCGATTAATGGCGGGAGGGATTGGCGCTGCTCACGCAAAATACGCGACAGCAGTTGGCTTCCGCGTATGGCATTAATTTGCTCATTCAGGCTGCGCTGTAGTTGGCGGACATGCTCCAACTGGCGCTGGGCTTCAATATTCTCACGCACGATACTGTTAGCGCGGTCGGTGGCCCGTAGCAGTTCAAGGCTTAATGTTTGGTTGGCTTGTTGGGCTTGCACCACCACTGGGTGGCCAGCGGCAATTAAGGGGTTATCCCGGGCGGCATCAGCAATCGCTTGCTCTGAGGCCAAACGCCGCTGTTGGTCTATCACCCCTTGCAGCATACTGAGCTGCTGCTCTTGATAATCAATTTGCAACATAAGAACATCACGGCGCTCCTGCGCCAATTCGCGCAACCGGCTATTCGCGCTGAGTTCACGCTGGTAAAAGCTCACTTCGCGGTCAGCAAGTGCGCGCTCAAGGCTCAGCTGTATAAGCCGTGCATCATTCAATGCCGAAAGTTGCCGATCTGCTAGCAAAGCCTCGCGCTCAGCGTGTTGTCGGCGTAAACTCTCCGCGCGCTGAAGGGATTCAGCGATAGATTGTTGGGCACGCTCAGGGAGTGTTTGGGCAGCCAGTAGTTGGGAGTTCACTTCCGCTAGCTGGCTTTGCAGCTGCTGAAGTTCGACCACCGCGTCAGTTTGCAGGGTTTCCAGCTCGTCAAGGGGCCGGTCACTCAAACCAGCCACGGACAGTTGCTGTGACGCTTCTTCGGCTTCGCTCAACTCACGCTGCAAACGAGTTAGTAATTCTGGGGCTTGCTCTACGCGCGTATCTAACGCGGCCAGGCGCTCATCGACAGAGGCTAGCCGTTCATAGGCATCAAGAGCGGCCTCCAAGGCCTCTTTATCGCTGGTTTGTTGGGCGGTCAATGCGCCCTCAAGCGCTTCCAACTGAGCAAGCCTTGATGCCAGCTCAGCCTGCTCAGGCACGCGTTCGAGCATGCTGGCCTGGAATGTGGCCTGGGCCGCGGCACTGCTCACAATAAGCAGCAAGAATAAACACGTTACGATCCACTTACAGGTGCATCTCACCACGTTACTTATGCCTCGTTGACATCGAAAGCTCCGCAGACACGGATAATAGGCGTATTGTCAGACGTTCTGATAGCCAGCGCAATCAGAGGTGTTGACTTCCGCAGGCGGCGTGATAGAAACAACCATGGCATTTGCCTATTCATTCATTTTGCGAGCCACCTTAGATGGTTATCCGAAAACTACCGATCACGAAATTATTGGTTCTGCTGGGTCTTGCTACGTTTAGTGCAAGCTCCTTCGCTGAGTCCCAACAAGAGATTGAGGCGCGTATCCGTGCCCTCAACGCTGAGCTATATGATCTGCATCAACAGTTGCAGCAGGTAGAAAAACCCGAAGACGCCGCCCAAGGCTTACCATTTGAGCAGTTGCCTGAAGAAGCTGCCAGAGAAGACTTGAGCGAGCGCCGTGAACTTGAGCAGGAATCAAGCCGAAACCCGTTTTCAATCACAACGCACCGCACCAATTATCTGTTTCCGGTTAGCTATAATGCGAACCAGAACCGCGAAAGCTTTCGCAATATCTCAGACGACAGCGAAATAGATAGCGTAGAGCTTAAGTTCCAGTTTAGCGCCAAGGTAAATCTGGCTGAGCAGGTGTTTGGCAACTACGGTGACGTCTTTTTTGGCTACACCCAGCGCAGCTGGTGGCAGGCCTACAATACCGACGCTTCATCGCCTTTCAGGGAAACCAACTACGAACCTGAAATATTCATCGATTTTGACAATGCTTGGGAGGCGCTTGGATGGGTGAACACCCGCAACCGAATCGCCCTTAATCACCAGTCTAATGGTCGCTCAGATCCTCTCTCCCGTAGTTGGAACCGGGTGTATCTTGAAAGTACTTTCCAGCGCGGTGACTGGGCGTTCACCCTGGCACCCCATTGGCGGATACCGGAATCCACAAAGGATGACGACAACCCAGATATCGAACGTTACATGGGGTACGGCGATATTCGCCTCGCCAAGCGCCTTAATAACAACCATGAAGTGAGTGGACAGCTGCGTGGCAACCCAAGCGCTGGCAATATAGGCACACAGATAGATTACAGCTGGCCTGCTTTCAACAGCTTGCGAGCACATGTACAGTATTACTATGGCTACGGCGAAAGCATGATCGATTACGATCACCGTGTGCATCGCTTAAGCCTGGGGTTCAGTTTAAATCCCTTATTTAGTGCCACAGGGCTGAACCGATAGGTGTAACTGCTTGTCTGTTGTCAGGTGGCTGCTATGCTTGTAGCAGCCCTCTCATTCATTTTCATTCGTCAAAGGAAGACTTCATGGCCAAACGTCAGCAAACTTATTCTACGCAAGCCGATCAACTTAAAGATGACCTACGCCATTTGAGCGAAACCGTTGAAGAACTCGTCAACGCGACAGCTAAAGATGCCAGCGGAGAGATGAACGATCTACGTACTCGCGCCGAGCGCCGATTAAAAGATACCCGTGCGCGCCTTGAAGCTCGCGGCGAACGCATCTATGACGACACGCGCGACTCACTGACACAGCAAGCTGATGCCTGTGACCGCTATGTTCATGAAAACCCCTGGACGAGCATTGGCATTGGTGCCGCAGCAGGTATGGTTGTGGGTATGCTGCTCGGTCGTCGCTAATGGCTTTGGGTCCAACCCAACGCGTCTTCTCTGCTGCCAAACGCTTACTAAAATCGCTGATCGCTAATAGCGAAACTCGCCTGCGTTTGGCGGTGTTTGAGTTGGAAGAAGAGCGTGCGCGGCTACTGGTTTTACTCCTTCTTGCAGGAGCGAGCTTACTGTTGCTCTTGCTGGGTATTGCCACACTGACAGCGCTGGTTGTGGTTCTGTTCTGGGATAGCTATCGTTTAACCGCCATCGCCATAAGCGCTGGGGTGTTGATAGGTGCCAGTTTGTTACTAGCGTGGATCGCTGTTCGCCAGTCGAAGCGCCATTCTCTTTTAAAAGAAACACTCAAACAGCTTGCTGCAGATCGAGCACTGCTTGAGGAGCCAAGTGATGAAACCATCCGCAGACACCGCTAACCCACCAACAAAGCCACTAAGCCGTGCCGAACGTAAAGCCCTGCTGCTGGCAGAATTGGAGCAGCAGCGCGTGGATATTCTGGTCGATAGCGAATATTTGCAGCAAGCCGCCTCGCCCCTGGATAAAAACTGGCAAAGTTTCAAGCTGCCGCTTTACGCCGTCGGCGGTTTTGCCGCATTCAGACTAATGCGCCACCCAGGTGGAGCAATGGCGGCAGGCAGAAAAGTGCTTGCAGGCTATATGCTACTCAAGAAGCTTAAGTTATTAGCCAAAGTGGCTACTTAAGCCTGTTGCTAATACCCTGAGCGAGTGGCGTTGCCTAGCAAGACTGACCACAGGCTACGCCACTCGCCCACGCCCACTGAAAGTTATACCCACCAAGCTCGCCTGTTACATCCACTACTTCACCGATAAACCGCAGCTGTGGAAATCCTTTCACTTCAAAGGTTTTGGATGATAGCGCGTCGGTATTGACTCCCCCCATGGTCACTTCAGCAGTACGCCACCCTTCAGTACCCGCCGGCTTAAGTTGCCAAGCATTAAGCCTGTCAGCCCATTCGTCCAAGGCCTGATTGGCATATTGAGCGAGCGGCCGCGCAGGATCATGATCGGGATACCACTCAAGCAACGCTTGGGCCAAGCGCTTCGGAAAACGTTCCGTCAGCCACGTAGAAAGTTGACGCTTGGGAGTTTCTTGACGCGCCTCACGCAGCGATTCCGCCACATTTTCACCAGGCAATAGATCAACGGTAAGACTCACCCCTGGCTGCCAAACGCTGGATACCTGCAGCATCGCTGGCCCAGACAGGCCGCGGTGGGTAAACAGCATAGGATCAACAAAGCGACGGCTGCCAGCACTGGCGGCCACTGGTACGCTGACACCAGAAAGTGATGCTGCACGCGCTTTCCAGGTATCACTAAGGGTGAACGGCACCAACCCCGGCCGGGTGTCTAACACTTCCAAGCCAAATTGACGCGCTATGTCGTAGCCAAATCCCGTTGCTCCCATACTCGGAATAGAAAGCCCCCCGCTGGCCACTACCACCACACCCGCATCAATTTTACCGATCGACGTCGTCAGCCGCATGGCATTGCCCTGCTGTTCCACACGGGTAATCTGAGTACTGAGTTTTATTTCAGCCCCGGCCCACTCGCACTCGGTGAGTAGGGTGCGAACAATTTCCTTAGCGGAGGTTGCGCAGAACAGCTGCCCCGGTGTTTTCTCAACATGCTCAACGCCATGGCGCTCAACGAGCTCGACAAAGTGTTCTGGGCGGTAGCGCTTGAGCGCCGATATACAAAAGTAAGGATTTGAAGAGTAAAAATGCTGTGGCGTCGTGCCTAGATTGGTAAAGTTGCAGCGGCCGCCGCCGGACATCAGAATCTTTTTGCCCGCTTTGTTAGCATGATCAAGCACCAAGACCCGTTTACCGGCATAGCCCGCTTGCGCTGCGCACATCAAACCTGCGGCGCCAGCGCCAATGATAACGACATCATAAATCATAATGAGCAGTTCATAGTGGACGACATTCAAGGCGGCTCCGAGTGCAAAAAACAGGCATTCTACCAGGGGCATGCTTGATAAATTTTTATATTAAAAAAATACCCTGCATAATAAACGTATAACTATTTACAACACTGAGATCACTATGTCTTTACCGGTTCGACGACGACTGCTTCTAAGACTCACGCTTGTTCCTTTTGCCCTGCTGTTAGCGCAGGTGGCGTTTGCCCAATCGGCACCATCTGTCATCGGGACACGGGCAGAAATGACTACCTGGTCTGACCCCCTTGAAGCGCTGGGGACGCTGAGTGCCGATGAAAGCGTCACGCTTTCCACCACCGTCACGGAAATTGTCTCCGAGATCAATTTCCAGGACGGTGAACAGGTTGATGAGGGGCAACTGCTTATCCGACTAGAAGATGCCGAAGAGCAGGCGCAACTAAGGGCCTCGCAGTCGCTACGCGAAGAGCGACGCAATGCCTCGAACCGTGCCACGCAGTTGCAAGACCGTAATCTGGCGGCCAGAGCCGACGTAGAAGATAGCCAGTCCCGCCTGCGTCAGGCAGAAGCCGACATTCAAGCCATTGAGGCCCAACTAGCCAACTACCAAATAGAAGCTCCCTTCAGTGGCCGCGTTGGGTTTCGTAATATCAGCGTCGGTGCGCTGGTCACCCCAGGAATGGATCTGGTGACGTTGGATAAACTAGATGTTATGAAACTGGACTTCAGCGTACCCGAGGTGTTTCTAGGCCGCCTTGCACCAGGATTAATACTAAATGCCACTACCGCTGCCTTCCCAGACGATATTTTCAGCGGTGAAATTGCCACCATCGGCACTCGGGTCGACCCGGTGACGCGCAGCATTGATGTCCGCGCCGAACTCGACAACTCTGACGGCCGGTTGCGCCCTGGCATGCTGATGGAAGTCATCGTTCAGCAACACGTGCGCGACACTATTGTGATCCCTGAAGCCGCTATCGAACCCAGTGGAGACCGTCATTTTGTGATGCTTATCGAACAAAGTGACGGCACGACTCGCTTGGCACGCCGCGAAGTGGCGATTGGCGAACGACGCAATGGCGAGGTAGAAATTCTTGAGGGGTTGTCTGCCGATGAGTTAATTGTCGTTCACGGCCTGCAACTGGCCCGGGATGGACAAGAAGCCAGGCTGATCGGGATTGTCGATGACGAGACCGGGATTCGAGCGTTGCTGGAGGCTGACCGCTGATGCGCCTTTCGGATATTTCCGTTCAGCGCCCTGTGCTCGCGATGGTGATCGCGGCGCTGATTATTGCCTTTGGTCTCCTGGCGCTCAATCGCCTGCCGCTGCAGGAGTACCCCACCATTGACCCGCCGGTGGTCACTATCGACACCCGCTACCCAGGCGCCTCGGCCAGCGTGGTCGAAACGCGCATCACCCAGGTACTTGAGGATCGCATAGCCGGGGTGGAAGGCATCGAGCTGATTACTTCGCAAAGCGAGGATGGCCGCTCCCAGATTGAAATCGAATTCGGTATCGATATGGATATCAATGCCGCCGCCAATGATATTCGTGACCGAATTTCCGGCGCCCTGCGCAACCTGCCCGACGATGCTGACAACCCCGAGGTCACCAAGGCTGACAGCAGTGAAGAGATAGTGGTGTGGCTCAGCCTTTCCGGTGAAGACTACTCCATTACCGAACTCACCGATTACGCTAACCGCTTTCTGGTCGACAGCCTTTCCGTGCAACCAGGCGTGGCACGGGTACGCGTTGGCGGCGGCAGCGACTACGCGATGCGGGTTTGGCTGGATCGCAATGCACTGGCTGCCCGAGGGCTTACCGTCGGCGATATCGAGGATGCCCTGCGGGCCGAAAACGTAGAGCTCCCGGCAGGCTCGATTGAATCTGTCGATCGCCAGTTTATCGTTCGCCTTCCCCGCAGCTTTGCCAGCGCTGACGACTTTCAGCGCCTTGCGATCAACTCTCCTCAAAACCAGAGCGAAAACGGCTACCTGGTGCGCCTTGCCGACGTAGCCCGAGTGGAGGTCGGTGCGGTAGAAGATCGCTCTGTCTTCCGCTCCAACGGTGTGCCCATGGTCGGGCTTGGCATGATCATGCAGTCCACGGCCAATGTCATCGAGCTTTCCGAGGCGGTACAGGTAGAGCTTGAACGGCTGCAGGGCACGCTGCCGGAGGGAATGACGCTTAGCTTGAACTACGATGCCTCACTGTTCGTCTCCGGCGCGATTGATCAGGTCGTCATGACCCTATTTATCGCCATGGGCTTGGTAGTGGTGGTGATTTTCCTGTTCCTGGGAAACTTGCGCACTACCCTGGTACCCGCGGTAACAGTGCCCATTGCCGTTATTGGCGCGTTTACCGCCCTAGCCGCGATGAATTTTTCGATCAACCTGTTAACCCTGCTAGCGCTGGTGCTGGCCATTGGCCTGATTGTGGATGACGCCATCGTGGTGCTTGAGAACATCAATCGGCGTATGCACGACTACGGTGAAACACCGCTGGTCGCCGCCTTTCGCGGCACCCGGCAGATCGCCTTTGCGGTCATCGCCACCACGCTGGTATTGGTGGCGGTTTTTGTGCCCCTGAGTATGCTGCAGGGGGACATTGGCCGGCTCTTTTCCGAATTCGCGCTGACCATGGCCGCCGCAGTGGTGATCTCTACCCTACTCGCGTTGACACTTACGCCCATGATGGCGTCTAAAATTCTTAAGCCAGGCATGCACGATAGCCGCATTGGTAAAGCCGTACAGTGGCTGCTTAATGGCACCCAGCACCGCTATCAGGCGACATTGGAGTGGATGCTCAAGATGCGCTGGCTGGTCGTCGCCATGTTCGTGCTGTTGATTGCGGCTACTGCCTGGCTGGCGACAGCGCTGCCAAATGAATACACCCCGCAGGAGGACCGCGGCAACTTTATCGTATTAGTGAATGGCCCTGAAGGCGCTACCTTCGATTACATGATGGATTATATGGATGAAATCGAAGCGCGTATGACGCCGCTGATCGAGAGCGGCGAGCTGGAGCGTGTGGTAGTTCGTGCGCCGCGTGGCTACGGCAATATCGAGAATTTCAACAGCGGCTTTATTATCGTCAATATGGCTGATTGGGGCAGTCGCCGTAGCGCTTGGGAAATCATGGCCGACGTACGCCAGACACTGAGTACCCTACCCGGCGTACAAGCGTTCCCCGTCATGCGCCAGGGCTTTGGGCAACGCACCGAAAAACCGGTCCAGTTTGTACTGGGTGGCGGCACGTATGAGGAACTTGCCCGCTGGCGAGATATGTTGATCGACCATGTGCGTGAAAACAATCCGCGCTTAACAGCCCTGGAAAGCAACTACAACGAGACCCAACCGCAACTGCGGGTGGAGATCGACTACGAGCGTGCTGCCTCGTTAGGCGTTACCGTCTCGGAAATCGGCAGAACGCTGGAAGTGTTGTTAGGCGGTCGCAATGTCACTCGCTATGTGGATGAGGGTGAGGAGTACGATGTCATCCTGGAAGGTGACCGCGGTAGCCAGAACAGCCCCAGGGCGCTGGATAACATTCAGGTTCGCTCGGCGCGCTCCGGTGAGCTGATTCCTCTGGCCAGCCTAGTCACGCTTTCCGACTTTGCTGGTGCCAGCACCCTGAATCGCTTTGACCGCATACGCGCGATTACCATTGAGGCCAACCTGGCAGATGGTTACCCGCTCGGCGAAGCGTTGGCGTACCTAGAGGAGAGCGCTGCTGAGTTGCTGCCAGAAGAGGCACAAACCAATGTGGCAGGCGCATCGCGCGACTTCCAGCAGGCTAGTGGCGCCACCGCCTTCCTGTTGATAATGGGCGCACTGGTGGTGTTTTTGGTACTCGCTGCCCAGTTCGAGAGCCTAATCCATCCTTTTGTCATCATGCTCACGGTGCCACTGGCAATGAGCGGCGCCCTGCTTGCCCTACTGCTCACTGGACAGTCGTTGAACATCTACAGTCAAGTAGGCTTAGTGTTACTGATTGGCTTAGCCGCTAAAAACGGCATTCTGATTGTCGAGTTTGCCAATCAATTGCGTGACGAGGGGAAAGCGTTTCGAGCCGCATTGATTGAAGCCTCTGTGACACGCTTGAGACCTATCTTAATGACCGCCGTCACCACCATGGCCGGCGCCATTCCATTGATTATCTCGACAGGGCCAGGGGCCGAGTCGCGTTTGGTCATCGGTACCGTGATTATGGCGGGGGTCGGCTCAGCCACGCTGTTTACACTGTTTGTCGTGCCCGTGGCTTACGACCTGCTGGCACGCCATACGGGATCGCCAGGCGCAGTGAAGCGACAGCTCGAAGATGAAATCGCCAATGCCCCTTCCCATGAAGGCGCTTCAGGCAGGCAGTAAGTACCTCTCTAGTAAGTACCTATGCAGTCAGTACCAACGAAAAGGGCCTCCCGGTTAAACGGGAAGCCCTTGCTTTGAACTAGCATTGCTGCTGGCGGTTACTCACACTCGCCGAGGTACTCGCCTTCAATGACCGTGTTCATGCTCAGCTCGCCCATGGGCGACTGGGTCAGGATATCGACACTGCCTTCAATGCGCTCACCCATAAAACGCATTTCGCCATCGATGGTCGCTTCGCCACCTTCAGCACGGCATACCATGCTGTAGCTAAGGCCGTCTGCGTTCAAATCCTGATCGAGCAGCTCACAGCCCTCTTCTTCTTCGATGAAGCCGAATTCAGCGCCCTCAAGTTCTTCCTGAGTAATGCACTGACGCTCGGTTTCCGTTTGATCCGGAATTTCCATTTCGCCGCTGACGCTGGTTTTGCTGACAAACTCCCACTCACCAGCGGTTACATTGGGGGTTTCAGCCAACGCGACCATCGGAAAGGCCACTAGGGCCGCTACTGCCATGTTACGTAACATCATCGCTACTCTCACTGCGTTGCTTTAGGAACCAGCGAATATCCTACCTGATTCAATCCCACGATGCCCTACCTGACGACCACACTGCTACACTCACTTCCTTAGTAACGCTTGATTAAGCGCACTCCATCTAAAAGGAAGCCAACGATGCATGACGACGCCCTGGTCAATTATGACTTCCACTGCCCTTACTGCGATTCACCGCTGACCTTTCTCATTGATACGTCACAAGGCAGCCATGACACGTGGGAAGATTGCCACCAGTGCTGCGCGCCTATCCAGTTACAAGTTGTCGTTTCGCCGATGACCGGCGAACTCGATAGCGTAGTGGCCGGTCGCGACGACGACGTTCTATAGTTTGCATTAAACGTCTTGCAGGGCAGCCTTCCGCTTGGTTTCGTTGCGGCGCATAAAAAACCAAGCCAACAATGTTGCCAGGGATACGATCAGTATAATCAGCGTGGCAAGCGCATTAATCTTGGGTGATACGCCCATACGCACCGATGAAAACACCACCATCGGCAGCGTATTCGCTCCTGGGCCCGAGACAAAGCTGGCAATCACTAAGTCATCAAGTGAGAGCGTAAACGCCAGCAGCCAACCTGCCGCTAAAGCGGGCGTAATAATCGGTAGCGTGATGGAAAAGAAGGTTTTCACCGGCGGCGAGCCCAAGTCCATGGCCGCCTCTTCAATGGAGTGATCCACTTCTCGCAGGCGCGCTGCCACCACGACCGCGACATAGGCACTGCAAAACGTGGTGTGGGCAATCCAGATCGTCGCCATGCCACGGTCAGCGGGCCACCCGGTAATCTGCGCCATTTGCACAAACAACAGCAGCAGCGACAGACCGGTAATCACCTCGGGCATGACCAATGGGGCCGTCACCATGCTGGAGAGTGCCGTTTTACCCCGGAAATGGCCGTAGCGCGTCATCACAAAGGCCGCCACGGTGCCTAAGCAAACCGCCATGCTGGCAGCGAAAAATGCGATCCTCAGACTCGTCCACACCGCCGATAGAATCTGCTCGTCACGAAATAGTTCACCGTACCATTGGGTAGAAAAGCCAGCCCACACGGTGACCAGTTTCGAGGCGTTAAACGAATACACCACCAGTACAAACATCGGCAGGTAAAGAAACAGCAGGCCAAGTACCAGCATAACCGTTGAGAAGTTGATCCGTCGCAGGCTGCTCATGATGCTAGCTCCTTGGACTGATAGCGATGGAACCAGACAATCGGCACCAGTAACAGCAGCAGCATCACCATGGCCAGCGCCGACGCCACGGGCCAGTCGCGGTTAAGGAAAAACTCCTCCCACAACACCTTACCGATCATTAATGTGTCCGGGCCGCCAAGTAACTCGGGAATCACGAACTCGCCTACCGCCGGGATAAACACTAGCATCGAACCGGCGACAATCCCCCCCATAGAGAGCGGCAAAGTAACTTTGATAAAGGTATTGATCTTGCGCGAACCCAGGTCGGCAGCAGCTTCCAATAAAGAATTATCCATCCGGGTTAGGTGGGCATACAGCGGCAACACCATAAACGGCAAGTAGGCGTAAACGATACCAATCGTGACCGCAAACTGGGTATTCATCATGCGTAGCGGAGAATCGATCAGCCCTATCCCTATCAGTAGGTTATTGATCAGCCCGCTATTGCTTAAAATACCCATCCAGGCGTAGACACGAATCAGAAACGACGTCCACGAAGGCAGCATGACCAGCAGCAGTAAAAGCAGCTGCCAGCGAGCCGGTGCCCGCGCCATGGCATACGCCATTGGGTAGCCGATCAGCAGACAAGCCACCGTCGCTATGAACGCAGTTTTGACGGAGCCCCAATAGGCGGCGATATAGAGCGAATCCGAAAGGAGAAAGAGATAGTTGCCCAGGTTTAAAAAAACATGCAGCGTTTGGTCGGCATACTCAAGCAGTGGCCCATAAGGCGGAATCGCAATCGCCGCCTCGGACAGGCTGATTTTGAGTACCAGCGCAAAAGGCAGCAAGAAAAACAGCGTTAACCAGACGAGCGGAAACGCAATTACTGCCCGCCGCCCCAGTTTCAAGCGTTTGAGCAGTGCTGAAGAACGAGATGGCTTCATTGAAGGCAGGCTCCTCGCAGTAGGAAAGGCACCACGCTAGCGGTTCAAGACCCTAACGATTCAGAACAATAGTGCTGTGATCTTCCCAGTGGACATAGACGCTGTCTTCCCAGGTTGGCCGGTCACCACGGCGTTCCGTATTGGCCATGCTGACCTTGATCATCTGGCCCGACGGCGTGCGCACGTAGTAGAGCGAGAAGCCCCCCAAGTAGGCAATATCATCCACCTTGCCTTCCGCCCAGTTATATTCCGTGGTGGGCTTTTCACGGGTTAACCAGATTTTCTCGGGGCGTAGAGCGACCCACACCCGGCGATCCATCGCTTGGGTGGTTATCCCATGATCAATATAGATGGGGCGCTCTAGAGCAGGGGCGACGATGCGGCAGTGGTCGGCAGCATCCTCGATAATTTCCCCTTCAAACAGATTCACCGTACCGACGAACTCTGCCACCATGCGGCTTACCGGGCTTTCATAAATATCCACCGGCGAACCTACCTGCTCGATCCAGCCATCGGCCATGATCGCCACACGGTCAGCCATGGTCATGGCTTCTTCCTGGTCGTGCGTCACCATGATGCAGGTAACACCTACCTGTTCGATGATCTCGACCACTTCCAGCTGCATTTCAGTGCGTAGTTTTTTGTCCAGCGCTCCCATAGGCTCGTCCAGCAGCAACAGTTTGGGCCGCTTGGCCAACGAGCGCGCCAGTGCCACCCGCTGACGTTGCCCGCCGGAAAGTTGATGCGGCTTGCGCTTGGCAAAGCGCTCCATGTGCACCAGCTTGAGCATTTGCGCAACACGGGCGTCGATATCCGCTTTGGGCAGTTTGTCCTGCTTTAAACCAAAGGCAATATTCTGGGCAACCGTCATATGCGGAAATAAGGCATAAGACTGGAACATCATATTGATGGGCCGCTTGTGAGGTGGCATTGCGGTGATATTGACACCGTCTAGCAAAATGCGCCCTTCTGTTGGTGTCTCAAACCCTGCCAGCATCCGCAGCAAGGTTGATTTTCCCGATCCAGAACCACCTAATAACGCGAAGATTTCGCCGCGCTTAACCTGCAAATTGACATCATCCACCGCCAGCGCATCATCAAATCGTTTGCTTAAGCGTTTCACTTCCAGCACGACATCCTCGGCAAACCGCGGGGTTTTACCCAGAGGACGTGATGCGGAAGGAGTGCTTGGCGCAGCAGATGAAGGCTCGTTCGACAGGGGCGTAGTGACCATTCGCCACTCCCATCAAAAGGCCCGGTAACCCGGGCATTAATAAAGACGAACAGCGAGCCGGTGAGGAAATGCCTCTGGCTCGCCGTCGGATAAATGTCGGTTTTAACGACCAGACTTCACACGATTCCAGATCCGTGTACGTGCGCGTTGCACATCTTGAGGCTTTTCAATCGCTACGTACAGGTTTTGCATGACCTCAGTTTCCGGGTAAATAGCCGGGTCATTGATAATCTCATCAGAGAGATATTCATTGGCCGCCGCGTTGGGGTTGGCATACCGCACATACTCGGTAATTTCAGCGGCGATTTCCGGATCAAGAATAAAGTTGATAAACGCATGGGCGTTTTCAGTGTTCGGCGCATCGGCGGGTACCGCCATCATATCGAACCAAAGGGCAGCGCCTTCTTTGGGAATGCTGTAACCAATACTGAAATCACGACCAGCTTCTTCAGCACGCGCCGCAGCTTGGAAAATATCACCGGAGTAACCTGCGGCGACGCAAATATCGCCATTCGCCAGATCAGAGACATAACGCGAGGAGTGGAAGTAGGTCATATCGTCGCGAACGTCGGCAATCAGCTCGCCGCCAGCTTCCAGGTCATCAATACTTTCACTAAGCGGGTCCAAGCCCAAATACGCCATGGCGGGCGAGAGCATTTCATCACCTGAATCTAACATCGACAAGCCGCAACCTGCCTCGCTCAACGCAGCGGTTATTTCAGGATCAAACAGCAGCGCCCAACTGTCCAAGGGGGCGTCGTCACCGAGGATTTCCTTTACACGCTCAACGTTATAGCCAACACCGTTAGTGCCCCACATATAAGGAACCGAGTATTCGCTACCCGCATCAATAGCTTCCAAGTTGGCCATCAGGTCGGAGTTGAGATTGTCTAAATTGGGCAGTAGCTCATGGTTAAGCGGCTGGTAAACACCGGCGCTTAATTGACGAGTAAAATAGTGGGTAGAGGGTACCACCACATCGTAGCCGGAGCGCCCAGCGAGCAGCGCGGCATCCAAAATTTCATTGCTGTCATAAACGTCGTAGGTCACTTCAATGCCGGTACGCTCGGTGAATTTTTCCAGCGTTTCCGGGGCAATATAATCTGACCAGTTAAAAACCCGCACCTCGTCGGCGTGGGCAGCGCTAGCCGCTGCGGCAAACGAAATGGCCGCAACGGCCGCGGAAAGTTTGTGGATGTTCCCCATTATCACTGCTCCTAATGTCAAAGCTCTATTTGTCTAAGCTCTATTAGCGACGTTTTTGAGCCACTCGTTTTTAGCTCTCGCTGTTAATAACGCTTGGCTACGGCTGTTTGTGCCAGCTGGCCCACGGCTAACAATAGCGTAGGTCATAACGCTGACCGTGCGAATTTTGCGGTGCAGTGACGCCTACCGCAAGCCAATGTGAAAAATTCTTGTATTTTGCTTCATCGACCCCATTAACCAGCTAGTACAACGACAACGACCTAGTCAATAGAGAAAAACTATTGATGGCATGGCTATTCTTAATTTTAGCCATTAGTCGTTAGCCATTAGTATTATCAAAAATTTCACATTATTCATTCACCAATCCTGGAGATTATCTGAATGTCATTGATCAACACTGAAGTTAAGCCGTTTAAAGCAACTGCCTATTTGAATGGCGAATTTGTTGATGTTACTGAAGCCGACATGCAGGGTCAGTGGTCCATCTTTTTCTTCTATCCCGCTGACTTCACCTTTGTTTGCCCGACTGAGCTTGGTGACTTAGCCGACAACTATGCTGAATTCAAAAAACTGGGCGTTGAAATCTACAGCGTTTCAACCGATACCCACTTTACTCACAAGGCATGGCACGACAGCTCTGACACCATCGGCAAACTTCAGTACCCGATGATTGCGGATCCGACGCTGCGCATTTCACGCAACTTCGAAGTCTTGATCGAAGAAGCCGGTCTTGCCGAGCGCGGCACCTTTGTTGTCGACCCCGACGGCAAAATCCAGATCGTCGAAATTAACGCCGGCAACATCGGTCGCAATGCCGAAGAACTGCTGCGCAAAGTGAAAGCCGCTCAATACGTTCGCGCCAACCCGAACGAAGTGTGCCCAGCCAAGTGGAAAGAAGGCGAAGAGACTCTCGCTCCTTCTCTGGATCTGGTAGGCAAAATCTAAACCGCTCGCGGTTTTCACGCCCTTGCTCTTTTTTGCTGCGCAAGTGCGTGCATGTTCAACGCCCGGGTTTCGCCCGGGCGTTCTGTTTTAAAGCTGTTATTAAACCTGTTGTTAAAACTGTTTTTTAAAACAGTTTTTTAAAATGTTAATGATTAGCACCGTCACACACGTGTGTTCAATACGTCTGTTACCTGCGAGGAAGCTACTGTCATGCTGGACGCCAATTTAAAATCCCAGTTAAAAGCGTATCTGGAAAAAGTGACTCAGCCGTTCGAGATCGTTGCGTCCCTCGATGACGGTGCCAAGTCACAAGAGTTACTCGGTCTGTTGGAAGATATCAGCAGCCTGAGCGACAAGATTACCCTGCACAGCGATGGTCAGGATGCACGTACGCCATCGTTTGCGATCAACCGCCCCGGTGAAGAGACTGGCGTGGTGTTTGCAGGCATTCCCATGGGCCACGAGTTCACCTCGTTAGTGCTTGCCCTGCTGCACATTGGTGGTCATCCGCCTAAGACGTCTGACGAATTGCTTGATCAGGTTCGAGCATTAGATGGCGAGATGCTTTTCGAGACCTATTACTCGCTGTCGTGCCAGAACTGTCCGGACGTGGTTCAGGCGCTCAATTTGATGGCCATCTTCAACCCGAACGTGCGCCACGTCGCTATTGACGGCGCGCTGTTTCAGGATGAAGTCGAGTCTCGCGAAATCATGTCGGTACCGAGCGTTTATTTGAACGGTAAGCCGTTTGACCAGGGCCGCATGACGCTTGAACAGATTCTGGCCAAGGTTGATACCGGTGCCGCCGAACGCGATGCCAAAAAGCTGAGCGAAAAAGCCGCTTTCGATACGCTCGTCATTGGTGGTGGCCCGGCAGGCGCTGCGGCGGCTATCTACTCGGCGCGCAAAGGGATCAATACCGGTGTTGCCGCTGAGCGCTTCGGTGGTCAGGTGGCGGACACCATGGGCATTGAAAACTTCATTTCGGTGTCACACACCGAAGGCCCGAAAATGGTCAGCGCGCTTGAAGAGCATGTCAAAGATTACGAAGTTGACGTCATGAACCTGCAGCTGGCTACTTCCTTTAAAGCCGCCGAGACAGAAGGCGGCCTACATGAAGTATCGTTTGAGTCCGGCGCTAAGCTGAAGAGCAAGACGCTAGTACTGGCGACAGGCGCCCGCTGGCGTGAGATGAACGTGCCCGGCGAGCAGCAGTATCGCAACAAAGGGGTTGCCTACTGTCCTCACTGTGACGGTCCGTTGTTCAAAGGCAAGCGGGTAGCGGTCATTGGTGGCGGTAACTCAGGTGTTGAAGCGGCGATTGACTTGGCAGGCATTGTCGGCCACGTCACACTGGTAGAGTTTATGGGCGAGATGCGCGCTGATGCGGTGCTGCAGAAGAAGCTCAAGAGCCTGCCTAACGTTGATATCATTCTCAACGCACAATCGACCGAAGTCACCGGTGACGGCAGCCGTGTCAATGGCTTGAACTATAAAGACCGTACGACTGATGAGAGCAAATCCATCGCGTTAGAAGGTATTTTTGTTCAGATTGGTTTGGTACCTAACACCGAGTGGTTAAAAGGCTCACCGATCGAAATGACGCCGCGTGGTGAAATCATTGTCGATGCCCATGGCATGACATCCGTACCCGGCGTGTTTGCCGCAGGCGATGTGACCACCGTCCCCTACAAGCAGATCATTATCGCCATGGGTGAAGGTGCGAAAGCATCGCTCGGCGCTTTCGACTACTTGATTCGTAACTGACCGTGACGAAGAAAAGCCCGCGGACAAAATGTCCGCGGGCTTTTCTGTTGGGAAGTACCTTTAACTCGCGACCCGTTACGATACCCACGTACAATCTTTTAGGTATCCATTAAGATTTAGTTGGAATTTCCCCTAGCACCTCTGGAATCGTCATCTTCACATAGCGCCCTGGCGCAGGCTCAATCACTTTGAGTTCACCATCGCCAGGTTGGCGCGCAGGCACCATCTTTTCGCTATCGGCATAGCCATTCTCAGTCATCCAAGACTGCCAGTGGGGCCACCAGGAGCCTTCATGAGGCGTTGCGTTTGCTAGCCACTCTTCATGCGTTTCCGGTAGCACATCGTTCGTCCAGTAGCCGTACTTGTTTTTATGGGGCGGATTAACAATACCCGCGATATGGCCCGATCCGCCCAATACGAAGGTAACCGGCCCTTTAGGTAACAACGCCCCATAATAGGTACTGTTCCACTTGGCGATGTGGTCCTCTTTGGTGGATACGAAATAGCTGGGCGTGGAGACTTTACGCAGGTCTATTTTCACACCATCCAATTCAATACCGCCAGGCTCAACCAGGCGGTTCTCCAGGTACATATAGCGCAGGTACCAAGCGTGCGTCCCGGCAGGAAGATTGGTGCCATCCGTGTTCCAGTAAAGCAGGTCAAAGGCGGCAGGCGTTTCGCCCTTTAAATAATTATTGATGTAAAACGACCAAAACAGATCATTTTCACGCAGCAAGTTGAAGGTATAAGCCATTGAACGACCATCAAGATAGCCTTTCAACTGCAGCGTCTGCTCAATGCCTTCTACCACTCGCTCATTTAGAAATACGCCGATATCGCCAGGATCACGAAAATCCTGCAGCGTCGCCATATAAGTAACCGACTTTACTTTGCGCCCACGGCGCGTGCTGGTGAGGTAGGCCACTGTAGAGGCGGCTAGTGTGCCTCCCACGCAATAGCTGAGTAGATTGACCGACTTCTCACCACAGGCCTGTTCGATGGCTTCCATCGCGCTGATGGGTCCCATCTGCATATAGTCGGCCCAGGTGATATCGCGCTGTTCAGGGCCAGGGTTACGCCAGGAGATTAGAAAGACTGTATGGCCTTGATCCACCAGCCACTTAACCATTGAGTTATCTTCACGTAGGTCAAGAATGTAGTACTTATTGATCCACGGCGGCACCATTAGCAACGGCGTTTTAAAGGTTTTTTCTGTGGTGGGGGTGTACTGGATCAACTGGATCAATTCGTTTTCGTAGATCACAGCACCGGGCGTTACGGCAATATTTTCACCCACGCCAAAAGCGCCACGATCCGTCATGCGGACATTGATACCCTCGGCAGAATTCCCCAAGTCTTCGCGCAGGCGGGCTAATCCATCCACCAAGTTCTGGCCACGGGTTTCAAGCGTGCGGCGCATGACTTCAGGGTTGGTGCTCATAAAATTTGTCGGCGCCATCGCGTTGACCAACTGGCGCGCGTAAAACATCAGATTACGCTTTTTGGTTTCGTCTAAACCGCTTAGGCTTTCAACCAGCTCTTCCACCATCTGCGAAAACAGTAGGTACTGCTGCATGATAGCCATATAGTGCGGGTCTTGTGTCCACGCCTCGTCTTTAAAACGGCGGTCATTTTTGGCTGGCGTGATCAACGGAGTGACCTGCTCGCCAGCCATCCCGCGCATGGCTTGCTGCCACAACAACCATTGATCCTGCACCAACCGCGCCTGGGTTTCCCACAGCAGGGTAGGATTCTGCATCAGCGACTGCGCACCCGCTTCAAAGCTTTCGCGCATATCGCTATAAATGGAGTCGGCGGCTTCACTTGGTGCGATACGGGAAAGCAGATCCTGCATCAATCCTTGGTACTGCTCACCGATCTCTTTGAGCTGATTATTCCACTCTTCAAGCTCTGCCTGAGATAACCCTTCAGGTAAGCCCTTGGCTATTTCATCGGCTAGCCCTTGAGAAAGCCCTGATGATAATGCCTGGAACGGATTGTGCCACGCTGACTGCATACTAACTCTCCCTACGCCCTCTCCAGGCGCACCAACCACTTTGACCAAGACCAAGCTGTTATATAGCTGAGTTTTTAATACGATAAAGTTTTTATACGATAAGACTTCGATATGACAAGGTTTTATCGTTGCAACGTTTTAAATGCATCGCGGCGCCCTAAGGCGCCGCGATGATGTCGTCAATCAGCTTTTGCGCGATGAGTGACTGGAGGCTTTCGCAGGCTGCTCCCCTTTCGCAGTAGCCTTGGCTTGGTCGGACATTTGCTGCCCGGCTTCACTGAACATCTTTTCCATTTCAGACTTAAACTGCAGGCTCATTTCGCTCATCACCCGCGCATCTTCCTGCATCTGCTGGGAAAGTTCGTTCATCATCTCGGCTTGCTTGGTGCCGAAATCACGCAGGCTTTCTGCGTCTTGAATTTCAGTGGCGCTACGAATGCGCTCGGTACCCATCTGGCTGTAGCGCTTCATGGCTTCCAGCTGATACTGGGTCATTTTTTCCATATTGTTGAGCATCAGCGAATTAATTTTTCGCATGGGCTCAAACATCTGCTTAGTTTGGGCGTTAAAGGCGTCCATCATATTGTCTTGCATAGTGTCTGCTCCTGTATCGTTCCTTGGCATGAGCCTTGGAGTGACTCACCGTAATGTAGCTCTGCTGCACTGCAAAAAGAGTAATCTTTGGCATGCTGCATTGCAACAGTGGTGTGATTTCAGTATCACCGTGCAAGCCTGAACCGCTTTGCCATATTACTCTGCCCTACCTCAACAGGTGGAAAACCACCTGTTAAGTTAATGCGCGTTAACTGCTTGCTTCAATCTATGTGCCGCTGCTTCTTGTTTCAGAACGGGAACGTGACGATGCCGTTGACTTTGCTTTGCTGGAAGTAGCGCTTTCCGCATTGCTTTTAGAGTTAGTCCCCCCCCTCTTCTCATCATCATTGCTGTGGGCTGAAGAAGCGCTGGCGCTGCCCGCTTGCCGCAACATATCGAGCATCATTTGCTGGTAGGTTCCGAAGTTAGCTAGCCCTTGAGAAAGCCCTTGCTGCATCATCGGTTGCTGCAGGAAAGGCCGCATTAGGCTCATAGGGTCATAGCCTTCCACCCCAGACTCCATCTGCCGTTGAATATTCTCTAGCAGATTTTTCTGGAAAGCTTCGACATCAGGCAGCCCCAGTGATTGGCGAAATTCATCGGGGGTAAGATCAAACTCAACATTAATCTTCATAGGCGGCTCCTGCACTGTTTTTCATGACGACTACTCATGCAATTGTTTTGTTTGAGTGTAGCAGCGAACTGCAAACCTCACCGTGATGCGTTATCGCTGAGTTAAACGCGGTGTATCAACGTTAACATCGCCATTCTGACCACGCTGACGTAGCCAGTGATCCAACAGCGTAATCGCCATCATTGCCTCAGCAATGGGCGTTGCGCGAATCCCTACGCAGGGGTCGTGGCGCCCTTTAGTCACCACCTCGACTGCCTGACCATGAATATCGATAGAACGGCCCGGCGTAGTGATGCTGGAAGTGGGCTTCAGCGCTAAGCGCGCTACAATCGGCTGCCCGCTAGAGATACCACCGAGCACGCCGCCAGCGTGATTGGAAAGAAAGCCCTCTGGCGTCATCTCATCACGATGCTCGCTACCGCGCTGGGCGATACAGCCAAACCCTGCGCCAATCTCAATCCCTTTTACCGCATTGATACTCATCAAAGCATGCGCCAGATCAGCATCCAGGCGGTCAAACACCGGTTCGCCAAGCCCTACCGGTACGCCTCCGGCAATCACGGTAATTTCGGCACCTACCGAATCCTGGTCGCGGCGCAGTTGGTCCATAAAGGCTTCCAGTTCAGTGACGCGCTCCGGGTCGGGGCAGAAAAACGCATTTTGACCCACCGATTCCCACTGTTTGAACTCAATCTTGATAGGGCCTAACTGGCTCATATAGCCACGAATCTGGACGCCCTGGGCGGCTAGATACTTCTTGGCAATCGCCCCCGCTGCCACGCGCATAGCAGTTTCACGGGCACTGGAGCGCCCGCCCCCACGATAGTCCCGGTGGCCATATTTATGGTGGTAGGTGTAATCCGCGTGGGCTGGCCGAAACTGCTCTTTGATTTTCGAGTAGTCGTTAGAGCGCTGATCGGTGTTCTCAATCAGCAGGCCGATCGAGGTACCGGTGGTTTTGCCTTCAAACACCCCGGAAAGGATGCGCACCTGATCGGGTTCTTTGCGCTGAGTGGTATGCCGCGAACTGCCCGGCCTGCGGCGATCCAGGTCGAGCTGTAAATCGGCTTCGCTTAACGGCAGCCCAGGCGGACAACCATCCACAATAGCGCCGAGCGCTGGTCCGTGGCTCTCACCAAAGGTAGTCACACTGAATAGTTTGCCAAACGTATTGCCAGACATGGCCGTTAATTCCTCACACGAAAGACGCCGCATGGGCGTCGAGTTCAGCGGCGCTCAGAGCAAAAACACCCTGGCCGCCACGCTCGAATTCAAGCCATAGAAAAGCGACATCCGGAAATGCCGCTTCCACATGGCGGTCAGAGTTGCCGACTTCTACAATCAGCCAGCCCTCATCGGTTAAGTGTTCCCGCGCCTCGCGCAAAATACGCCGCACAATATCCAGCCCATCGCTACCGGCTCCCAGGGCGAGCGAAGGCTCGTGGCGAAACTCGGCGGGCATGGTGGCAAGGTCACGGGCATCGACATAAGGCGGATTAGAGACAATCAAATCAAAGCGTCGACCTTCTAAGCCACTGAAGACATCCGACTCTACCGCCCGTACCCGGTCGCCCACATCATGGCGGGTAATATTCTGACGCGCGACGGCCAAGGCCTCCTGACTAATATCGGCAAGCGCCACTTCGCAGGTCGGTAAATAAAGTGCCGTCGCAATGCCGATACAGCCAGAACCGGTGCATAAATCCAGCACACTGGCAGGCGGCTCTTCAGGAAACCAGGCGGCAAAGCCGTCTTCAATCAGCTCGGCAATCGGCGAACGCGGTATCAGTACCCGTTCATCGACACTGAACGGATGGCCGGCAAAAAAGCTCTCGCCCAATAAATAGGGGAGCGGACGGCGGGTGGTAACACGTTCCCGCGCCAGAGTAATAATCCGCTGCCGTTCTACGGGCAGTAGCCGCGCCTCGAGCACACCGGGATCGATGTTCCACGGCAAGTGCAGCGCGCCTAAGCAGAGCGCTACCGCCTCATCCCAGGCAGAATCGGTGCCATGGCCGTAGTGCAGGCCCGCCAGATAAAACTCGCTGGAGACCCAGCGCAGATAGTCGCGTAGGGTAAAGAGCTGGCTCACCAGCAACGACTCCGACAGGGAAAGGGTTGAGTGAGAATGCTCAACGTTTAGATGCGTGGTCACAGCGGCTCCTGATTGACGATAATGATGAATACAGCTGATAAAGCCTTATTCATGCAACGAATAAAAAGATTGTACCTTTCACGCCGCCCGGTTCACAGCAACGCTCAGCCCGCTATACTGTGCCTCTTTATCTGTTTCACCTTTATTTGCCACTTTTTTGCCACCCGAGCCTACCATGACGCGACGCCGCCACCTGCCCGACGATGACGATATCAATGCCTTTCGCGATGCGTTAAAGGCGGCAGGCGTGCGCCGTATCGCGACTAACCAGGCCGACCCTGGCAAACCTAAAATTGACGGCAAGGCCCATGAAGCTAGACGCCATGCGGCTGTTGAAAGCAATACGCCTCAGTCCAGCGGGCGCACCTCTGATGGCCGGGTGGAGGCCGTGCGCCCTTCTGAGTATTTAGAGTTTTGTGTGCCGGATTTACCATGGCGTACTTTTAGCCAACTAAAACGTGGGCAAACGGCGTGGCAAGCGGGACTTGATATGCACGGCTATACGCTGGAAGAGGCGCGTGTGGAGTTGGAGAGTTTTTTGCGCGACGCCGCCAGCCAAGGCTTGCGCTGCGTACTGGTGGTGCATGGCAAAGCGTGGGGCACCACGTCCGACTTTCCTGTACTTAAAAGCCATACTAATGCTTGGCTACGTGAGTGGCCGGGCGTACTGGCTTTCTGCTCCGCTATCGATATCGATGGTGGCACCGGGGCGGTATATATCTTGCTGCGGAAGCGGGGTCAGTAGCCGTTACTCGGTCGCGTCGGATGCGATGCTCGGCATGCGCCGCTCCAGTGCTTCATCAGCCAGATGCCGGCCCAGGCGAATCAAATCCTTGCCGCGGTGGAATTCATAGGTACTGCAGACTGTTTTGGGTATTTCGATCAGCACGTCGGGCGGGTAGCCCGCCACCTTGTACTTGGCCAGCGCCGCCTGGGTAATATCAAACGACTCCAGAATCATATCGAGCTTGCTCCACTCCCGCTTGCCACGGGCTTCAGTGGTCTCCTCCAGCTCTTCGCCCTCTCCGGCTGCCCCCTCCCCATTAGCGCCCAGCCCCGCCCACAGTTTTCGCGTAGCGGCGCGCACATCCCCCATCCAGTTACCCATGTTTTGATCGCGCTCAATCTCTTTTTTGCTACGGCTATCGGTCGCCTCCTCTTCCTTAGGCAGCAACTCCTCCATGGTGACTGGCAGCGGGCTATGCGCGGTCACGTTGACTGCCACCACAAAATCCGCTTGATGAGCCGCCACCACGGGCATGATCGGCAGCGGGTTAAGCAACCCGCCATCCACCAACACCTGATCACCCAAATGCACTGGCGTTATTACTCCCGGCACGGCAATTGAGGCGCGAATCGCCTGTAATAAGGGGCCATTTTGAAACCACACTTCCCGCTGGCGAACCAGATCCGTTGCCACCGTTGTCACTGGAATCGCGAGGTTTTCAATTAATATATCGCCCACCAGCGCTTCCAGCTTGCTCATGATCTTGCTGGCACGCATCGCACCCATCGGGCTCCAGGTCACGTCGACCAATTTAAGTACGTCCAGGTAGTCAAGGTTGCACACCCAATCGCGGTATTCAGGCAGCTTGCCTGCCGCATAAATACCACCGATCAGCGCGCCCATCGAGCATCCTGATACGGCGATGATGTCAAAGCCCCGCGCCTCAAGTGCTTCAATTACCCCAATATGCGCATAGCCGCGCGCACCGCCGCTGCCCAACACCAGAGCGACCTTGTTCCCACTACTGACATGCACCAATTCGTTCATACTGCCATCCATCGCTAGGCCTTATCGCTCTTAACCCTGTCGCTCGTAACCCTGTCGCTCGTAACCCTGTCGCTCATAACCCTGTCGCTCATAACCCAATGAGCGCTGATTACTGCAGAGACTTGCGCTACGGCGCGGGGCTCCAGATGCAAATGATGGCCACCATTAAGCACGTGGCGGGTCAATTCCTTGACTGCATGCCGCGCCTGAACCGCCCAGGCACGTTCACACAGAATCCCCTGCTCCCCTTCAACCAATAGCACTGGAGCGCTAATTTCCGCCAGCAATGACAACACCTGTTCGGGCGTGAAGCGCACCAATG
Source organism: Halomonas sp. NYA30 (assembly GCF_976980765.1). Classification (NCBI taxonomy): domain Bacteria; kingdom Pseudomonadati; phylum Pseudomonadota; class Gammaproteobacteria; order Oceanospirillales; family Halomonadaceae; genus Halomonas; species Halomonas sp. NYA30. Next base: position 3,046,800 of record NZ_OZ334477.1, read on the forward strand.
AAGGCTTCAGCAAGCGACTGTCGGTGCGCATTTGCATATGGCCATCGGCGGTGGGCTGGGTGTTGCGCTCCACTAGCGGTGTGGCCGTAATGGTATCCACCGGCGTGACACCTCCGGCAACACGTGCAGCGATGGCACTCTCGATATCCGGGTAGCGCGGCGCGCGGGAAAGTGGCCGACGGTGGGCTGTCAGTCCTTTGCGCAGTTGGCTGGCGGTTTCTTCAACGGGCGTATTCAGCGCCCCTAGCCCGTCAATCAACGTTAGCCGCTCCACCCGTTCGGGCAGCGCAGCAGCAAGCAAGCAAGCCACTGCGGCGCCCATGGAGTGGGCCAACACGCTAACTTGGTTAAGGCCGAGATCTTCCATGACATCCAACACATCGTGGCAGTAGCCCCATAGCGCATAGTCACTGCCTTGTGGTAAGTGCGCCGACTGGCCATGACCACGAAAATCCAGCGCTACTATGCGAATACCGAGCTTTTCCACCAGCAGGGGAGCTAAGCGTGAAAAGCTGGCCGCATTATCCAGCCAGCCGTGCAGAGCCAGCCAAACCGGGGCATCAGCGCGCCCCCAACTAAGAGCGGCCAGGCGACCCTGGGCAAAAGAAAGCGGCTGCGACGCAACGCTGCGTGCAGCCGTAGATTCGGTGTGGGGCATAATCAACCATCCTGAACAAACGGCAACGTCATAAGGCAAGCAAGATGACGACGTAAGCGACAAACGTTACCATGCCCGGCGTAATGCTTCCGCCTCTTTTACCTCCACCCTCATTTGGTGCCATTATGAAACCACACCGCGATACCCGCGCTCGTAATCTGGTCTTTTTTGTTGCTGTCATTAGCGCCCTGGTGGTCGGTTTCTGGCTCGCAAAATAGGTTCAAGCCTCACCGAGTAGCCCCAGGCTGGCCGCTGGTGCTTGGCGACGTAATCCCCGCGAAAGTGCATGGCCTATCACGCCAATCAGCATAGCACCGCCAATGGGGAGGAAAATCCATAGTCCCACATGAAGGCGCGGGGTTAGATCCAACAAAAAGATGTACAACGCAGCCGTAGTCAGTTCGGCCAGCACCGCGCCCATCAACCCACTGGCAAAACCCAGCAACGCGTATTCAGCGCCCTGCACCCGTGAAATCATTTTACTGCCTGCGCCAAATACGCGTAATAGGCCGCTTTCATGGGCACGCACCGGCAAGCTTGCGGTCAGTGCGGCATACAGTACGCTTACCCCTGCCAACAGGACCAATGCAAGCACTAACTCCACCGCCCGTGTAACCTGGCCGAGTACATCCCGCACCTGGCCCAAAATGGCATCAACATTCAGCAAGGAAACCCCGGGGAATTCGGTAATAAGCTCCCGGATCAACCCCTGCTCCGCTTCAGGCAGATGAAAGGCGGTGATGTAGCTATGTCCAAACTGTTCCAGCACGCCTGGCGGAAAAATGACGAAGAAATTAGGCTGAAAACTATCCCAATTCAGGCTGCGCAGGCTGGTAATTTGGGTGGTGATTTCATCGCTACCCACCGAGAAGGTCATCTCGTCACCGATGCTTAAGCCAAGCCTTTCAGCGAGCCCATCCTCCATGGAGATGGGCACTGGCGCCGCTTGCTGCGTTGCCTCAACGGCGCTCATCCAGCCTTGGCCTTCACTGCCCTCTTCATTACCCTCCTCACTGTTAGCGTCGCCTCCCAACTGGGCTGGCGAGAACCACTCACCGGCCACCACAGCATTGCCTTCGGGCACTTCAGATTGCCACGTCAGATTGAGCTCCCGGCGCAGCGAGTTATCACCACGGGCATCAGGCGGCACGGCGTCTCCAGGCGGCTGACCATTAATCGCAATCACTCGCCCACGCACCATTGGGTAGAGGGAGCTTTGGGTTTCCACCCTTGGAGAGACTGCCGCCTCGAAAGGATCGCGTTCGGAAGGCTGGATATTGATGGCAAAGTAGTTAGGGGTATTGTCAGGCAATTGATCCTGCCACGTGCTAAGCAGATCGCCCCTTACCAGAACAATCATCGCCATGGCAAAGAAGGTCACAGAAAAGGCCAATAACTGGCCTAGGCCCGCTTGGCGACGCCGTGCTAGCTGGCGGCCGCCTAAGCGGAGCGCCTGAGACCACTCACTACGCCCGGAAAATCGCTGTACAACGCGCAACAAACCGCTAAGCAGCAGCGCACTAATCATCCACAGCACACCGAGCAGAGCCGCCCCACCAAACAACAGCGCAATCGCCAGCGGCAGGCTACCCGAGTAGAGCCACAGCAGCCCGCCAAACACTAGGCTGGCCACGCCCACCACGAGCCAGGCCGAAGGCGGCAGCGGATCTAATTCGCGACGCAGAACTTTTAATGCGCTCACTCGTTTGATACGCAGCAGGGTTGGCCCAGCAAACCCCACCAGCACGGCAAGAGCCGTAAATACGCCTAATCCCAACGGCATAAGACCAGGTGGCGGTAGCGTCATGGGTAAGAAACTCACCAACAGCCAGATCAGAACCGCTTGGCCAATCAGTCCAAGCAGCGCCCCAATCACTGCGGCTACCAGTGCCAAACCCATTAGTTGAAGCGAAAAAATCGTCACCAGTTGCCGCTGGCTGGCGCCAAAGCAACGCAACAGTGCGGCAGTATCCAGGTGGCGCTCCACATAACGGCGAGTCGACATTGCCACTGCCACGCCCGCCAGCAGTACCGCTGCTAAACCGGCCAGCCCCAGATAACTCTCTGCACGCTGCAAGGCATTGCCAAGCTGGGGGCGATCAACGCGGACATCGCGCACTTCCACCCCATCGCGGCGTAGCTCAGCAAGCAGGCCTTGCACTTGATCAAGCGCTTCCGGCGGGCCTGCTGCCAAGATTTCAAACTCAATCCGCGAGCCTTCTTGAACAAGGCCGGTGGCTTCGACATCGGCGGTATTGATCATCAAGCGTGGATTAAAATTACTGAAGCCGCCGGACTGATCCGCTTCGCGCTCAATGATCCCTGTTATCTCAAGTTCAGTCTGGCCCACTTGGACCCGGTCACCCAGTTCTATCTCAACCAGCTCTATCAAGCGTGGGTCAGCCCATGCTTCACCAGGGGCTGGACCAGACGCTATTTGTTCGGTGCCATTGCCAAAGTCGACGGAAGAGGCGCCGTAGTGAGGGTAGACCTCATCCACGGCTTTTAAGCTAGCCGGTTGAAAACGTCCATCGCGGCTAATCATTGATACCAGATCGACTTGGTCACTCAGTACGAAACCTGCATTTTCAAGGCGTTCTCGCAGCTCCTCTGAAAACGGATCACGCTGCTCTAGCACCAGATCGCCACCCAGCATCTGGCCCGCCTGGCGCTCTAAGCCGCGCTCTAGGCGATCAAGGAAAAACGCAATCATGGTAGAAGCTGCGACCGCCAATACCAGGGCGATAAACAGCGCACGTACATCCGCAGCTCGCAGGTCTCGCCTGAGGCTGCGCATGGCCAGGCGCCAATTCACATCACTCATTGCGTGCCCTCGTCGATCGGAGCCGCGGTGGGTACAAACGCTTCTAATTTTCCATGGTCTAATCGCAGGCAGCGATCACAGCGGCGCGCCAGAGCATGGTCGTGAGTCACTAAAATCAGCGTGGTGCCTGCTTCCCGGTTTAGGGTGAAGAGCAGATCAATGATTTGCGCGCCGGTGTCGGGATCCAAATTACCGGTGGGCTCATCGGCAAACACCAGCTCGGGGTCGGTAACGAAAGCACGGGCTACGGCAACGCGCTGCTGCTCACCACCGGAAAGTTGTTTGGGTAAGTGATTCACTCGCTCGCCAAGCCCAACACGCTCCAACCACTGGGCGGCGGTTTGTGTCTCCCCTGCACGCGGTGAGAGTTCGAGGGGTAACATGACGTTCTCAAGCGCGCTCAAGGTGGGCAGTAGTTGGAAGTTCTGGAACACAAAGCCCACTCGCCCAGCGCGTAGCGCAGCTCGCCCATCTTCATCCAAGCGGCTCAGCGCATGGCCGAAGAGTGTTAGCTCACCGTCGCTTGGGGTATCAAGGCCAGCCAGTAGCCCTAGCAGGGTTGATTTTCCCGCACCGCTCTTGCCTAGAATCGCCACACTTTCACCTGCCGCCACGCTTAGCGATAGGTCGTGTAAGATAGTTAGTGAGCGTTCACCGCTCGTCACTTTTTTAGACAGCTTGTCGGCATGCAGAACGGGATGCCTAACGGCGCCTTGTGGAACATCGCTTAACGCTTGGTTGTCGGTATTAGGCTGGCGCTCACCGTGGGGTGACTCGCTCGACATTGATATATCCGTAGCAGTATTGGCAGTTTTATCTGAGGAGCTTGGATTTGAAGAGCTTTGATTTAAGGAGTAAGACATGAAGCGTGGCATCCCTGTGGCATGGCATGGACTGAACCGCATGGTAACCGGATGGCTGGTGTTGCTGATAGTCACCTTTGCCTCGGTGTCTATCAACGCAGCGCCTACCAATACCGAACAGTCACCCAGTCTATTAGTGATGGGCGATAGTTTAAGCGCCGCCTACGGTATTGAGCGTGAAGAGGGTTGGGTGAGCCTGCTGGCAGAACGTTTAGAAGGCGAGGCGAACGTCATTAACGCCAGCATTAGCGGTGAAACCACATCCGGAGGTCTACAACGATTCTCTGACATTCTGGGACAGCAGCAGCCGGATATTGTTCTACTGGAATTAGGCGGCAATGACGGTTTGCGCGGTCTGGCACCCAATCAAATGCAGGCGAACTTAGCCAGCATGATTGAGCAGAGCCAAGAGGCAGGTGCACAAGTACTGCTACTAGGGATCGATATACCGCCCAACTATGGCCAAGCGTACCGGGACGCCTTTACCGGGGTTTTCCACTCGTTGTCTGAAGAGTACGGCATTTCTCTAGTGCCTTTCTTACTGAAGGATATCGCCCTAAACGACGCGCTAATGCAAAGTGACGGCATTCACCCTACCGCCGATGCGCAGCCGATTATCCTCGACAATGTGTGGCCCGAGCTTGAGCCGCTGATTGAGCCATTATTAGAGACAACGCATCAGGCAGCGGTTAATTAGGGTTAACAAAAAACTGTTTATCTACTTTATCGACGGGTGGATAAACAGCCATTTTGAAATAAACGTTAGCGCATAGCTTCTGCCATATGGGCAAACATCAGCAGTGTTGCTGAAAAATAGTCGTCTTGTTTTTGAGGTGCTGGGCTAGGTAGCGTTTCACCACTAACATAAGCTCTAGTTGCATCCACTCCACGTGAAATCGGGTATTCAGCGCGCTCACCATTTACCACATCAACCCAATCGGTTGGCAATAAATAAATCACTATCGGTTGCGCTATTTCGGTCGCGCACTGCTGGTTTATCGCGAGAGTCTTCACTTACCGAGTAATCACTGGCTAGCTACTCTTTTGTGCTTGCTGAAGCCCTAATCCCAACAAAATGAGCACCAACCCGACCAGGGTTGAAGGCAAAATAGGCTCTCCTACCACTAGATAAAGCAAAAACAGCGACACAGGCGGTGAAAGAAAAATCAGGTTGGAGACTTTGGCGGTGCGCGACACTTGGTGTACCGCCAGCTGCCACAAAATAAACGCCACGCCCATTTCAAACAGGCCTACATAAACGCCCGCCCCAAACGCTGGCCAACCATGCCACTGCACACCTGGGCCAAGCAGTAACAAAACCGTCAGCACAGGCAGACCCACACTGAAGTTTTGCCATTGGCCTACCAGAGGCTGTCGCTTATCGCGTGCATTAAGCAGCCAATAAAGTGCCCACAGCAGCGTCGAAGCGAGCGCCAGTACAACCCCTAATGGATCGGCGAAAGAGACATTGAAAACCGAGCCACGTGTTGCGATCACCCAAACGCCTGCGTAAGCGACGAACCCAGCAACGATATCTATTCGAGTCAAGCGTTGACCAAGCAAAGGCACCGCTAAAAACGCCATCGCTAACGCCCAGGTATAATTCAGCGCCATGGCTTCTTGTCCAGGGAGTCGGTCATAGGCGGCGAACAGCACTAAATAATAAGCCACGGGATTCATCAATCCCGCCCATGCAGCTGTTTTCCAACCACTGCGTAGCGCCTTAGACATATTTCCCTGCTTGATGACTAGCGCTCCCATTAATGCCCAGGAAACGAATACCGCTAGCCACATCAATTCCAAAGGGCTCATCCATGCGAGTGCTACTTTGAAAGCCGTTGCCACTGTCGACCAAAGCGCTACCGCCCCCAGGCCATAGAGGACGGCTTGCTTATCCTGACTCATCGGTCGACATGCCCTAAATCTCGCTCTGGATCCAATTGATCTCGCACGCGTTGCTTGAGAAGTTTTATATCGGGAAAGCCGCCATCACGCTTACGCTCCCAGAGCAGTAGTTCATCACACCATATCTCGAAAGTGCCGCCATGAGAGGGTGATAGCGCGACCTCAGTCAGTTGCTCACCAAAGGTCGATAGCAGTTCTTGGGCATACCAAGCGCTACGCAATAGCCACTGACATTGAGTGCAGTAGCGGATTTGAATGCGTGACATTGAGAGTTCCTTATCGGTAAATTCCTTTGCAGGATACTATGTCGTTCTCAGAAAACATTTTGTCATCTTAAATTAGCAATCGCCAAGGAACCGTCATGGCTCAACCGGATGTTTCACAGTCTCGCCTTTATGAGTGGCTAACAGGCGATGAAGATAGCCGCATGTGCGATGACATACCTGACAGTGCTTGCAACGAACAGCCGCGCAATTTTTTCCTACACCTATGGGCTTCTTTAGGAAATAAGTTGGCTGACGAGTTATCTAGCGCGCGCTTAGTTTTACCGTGGCTGATGGGCATTATTGGGGCACCGGTGTGGATGGTAGGCTTGCTAGTGCCCATACGTGAGGCGGGTGCGCTACTGCCACAAATTTTTGTGGCGGGTTTTATCCGCTTAAAACCCAAACGGAAATGGGTATGGGTAACAGGTGCGCTGATTCAGGCGCTAGCCGCATTAGTGCTGGCCCTACTTGCGTTGTTCGCCACCGGCTCTTTGGGCGGCGCATTAGTGTTAGCCGCGCTCGTGCTGCTTTCGCTGGCACGGGGCTTATCCTCCATCGCGACCAAAGACGTGCTGGGTAAGACTATTTCCAAACGCCGCCGCGGCACGTTGATGGGCTGGAGCGGCAGCGTTGCCGGTGGCGCTACGCTGGCGGCGGGCGCTGTACTCATGCTGCTTGATAGTCGCCCCGGCAATGTCATCGTGGCGCTCTTACTCGTAGTCGCCGCTAGTGGCTGGCTAATGAATGCCTTAGCCGCGGCCCGTATTGAAGAAGCGCCTGGCGCCGTTGAAGGAGGAGAAAACGGCTGGGACAGTATTAAGCTAGGTCTGTCGCTACTAAAAAATGATCGCACTTTTCTACACTTCAACCTTGCCAGGGCATTACTGCTATCAAGTGCACTTGCTTTGCCTTACATCGCCCTGTTGGGGCAAAACCAAAGTGGCACCGACCTCGGCGGCCTGGGTATTTTGATTGTAGTATCGGGGCTTGCAGCGATGGTGGCAAGCCCCGTCTGGGGCAAGCGCGCCGACCAATCGAGCCGCAACGTTATGCGCGATGCAGCGGTAGGTACGGCTATTTGCTGTTTATTAGCTGCCAGCTTGGCCTGGCTGCCAGGCGGGTGGGCACAAAGTATTTGGCCCTATGCGGTGGTTTACGCACTATTAGTGATTATTCACCATGGCGTGCGCTTGGGGCGTAAAACCTACCTCATTGATATGGCGAGTCAAGATAATCGGGCGCTTTACGTTGCGCTCTCTAACACGTTAACAGGCGTATTAATGCTTTTGGTAGGCGGCATTATTGGCGCTCTTGCACAATGGTTTGGTAGCGCCATACTACTGCTAATACTTGCTGCAACCGCTGTGGGGGCTGTATTGAGCGCCCACCAATTGCCCGAGGTCGAATGAGACGGTGCGTGTACACGATTGCAATGCGTGACAACGCTCGCCATGATAGAGCCAGATAGCAGCGGTAGATTGGAGCCCTTGCTATGCTGCTGATAATAAATGATTTGAAATCCTGCCCGTTCACAGGCAAAAAAAGTCACTTTGAACGGCGGGAAGGATTGGAGCTGCAACAGGAACCCCTTGATGAAACGATCTCCATTGATCAGTCCAGAGCTGCTCGAACGCATAATTGACGCCTCGGAAGACGGTATTGTTGTCGCTGAACAGGAAGGCGATGAAAATATCCTCATCTACGTCAATAAAGGCTTTGAGCGCTTAACGGGCTATAGCGCGGATGAAATTCTGTATCGCGACTGTCGTTTTTTACAGAACGAAGACCGCGACCAGGATGCTCTGGTCTCTATCCGAGACGCGCTTAAAGATGGCAGCCCTTCTCGCGAAGTACTGCGTAATTACCGTAAAGACGGCACCATGTTTTGGAATGAATTATCCATTACACCGGTCTACGACGAAGCAGACGAGCTGATGTATTTCATTGGCGTACAAAAAGACGTAACGGAACGTGTAGAGGCCCAGCTTGCGCTTGTGGAGTTACAAAAACAGCGAGATAACCGCTAATTATTAACTTTCTCACTAAAAAAACCGATCAATGCTTGAACTTCATCCCTACTGGCGTTATATAGCCGCAAGGCGCTTAATTTGCGCTAGGCGCTTCACTTTGCAATCCACACATGCTTTTTGATCCGTATGTGCTAATAAGTGGAGCCGTTGTTACGCCGGTACGCCGGCTGGGTTGGAGGACATCACATGAGCCGTGATCCCCTAAATCGTGAAACGTTTACCAGTGAAGCAATCGACTCAGACGAGTTCGAAAGTTTAGACGCCGTTAATGATGACCATTACGGTAAAAGCAAGCCTAGCAAAGCAGACAGCTTACGCGCACGACGCCAAGTAGAAGCATGGCTAGAAGAGCGTCGACTTCAGCGAGCCATAGAAGACGACTGGGACGAAGAAGAGTAAGCGTTGAATAGTTTGGCCTTCTCAGCCAATGAGTGGGCCTGGCTAGCCGCGCACCTTAAGCAGCCTAGCCTTTCCTGGCGCAGACCACTATCATCACTCCTTAGCCAGTAGCCTGCTGCTGTCGCTTTTTTCTATCAACAACCTAACGGATCTCCATGGCGCAATACGTTTTCACCATGAATCGGGTTGGCAAAGTAGTGCCGCCCAAAAAGCAAATTCTCAAGGATATCTCATTATCGTTTTTCCCTGGTGCCAAAATCGGCGTATTGGGGCTTAACGGTTCGGGGAAATCCACACTGCTGCGCATCATGGCCGGTGTCGATAAAGAGTTTGAAGGTGAAGCTCGTCCGATGCCCGGCATCAATATTGGCTACCTTCCCCAGGAGCCGGAACTAGACGACGAGAAAAACGTCCGCGACACCGTCGAAGAAGCGCTAGGGGCAATTAAAGAAGCACAAGAGAAGTTAGACGCGGTGTACGCAGCTTACGCCGAGCCAGACGCCGACTTTGATGCCCTGGCAAGCGAGCAGGGGCGGCTGGAAAATATTATCGAGGCGGCCGATGCGCATAACTTAGAACGCAAGTTGGACGTTGCCGCTGAAGCGTTGCGCCTTCCTCCCTGGGATGCCAAAGTCGGCAACCTATCAGGGGGTGAACGCCGCCGGGTGGCACTATGTCGCCTGTTGCTCTCAAGTCCTGACATGCTGCTGCTGGATGAGCCTACCAACCACCTTGATGCAGAATCAGTGGCTTGGCTTGAGCGCTTCTTGCACGACTACAACGGTACCGTAGTGGCGATTACCCACGACCGTTACTTCCTGGATAACGTGGCGGGCTGGATTCTTGAGCTTGACCGTGGTCAGGGTATCCCGTTTGAGGGTAACTACTCTCATTGGCTTGAGCAGAAAGATCAGCGCTTAAACCAAGAAGCCAAGCAGGAAGCCTCGCGCCAAAAAGCCATCAGGCAAGAGCTTGAGTGGGTGCGCAGCAACGCCAAAGGCCGCCAGGCAAAAAGCAAAGCGCGTCTTAACCGCTTTGAAGAAATGCAGTCAGGCGACTTCCAGAAGCGCAATGAAACCAATGAAATCTATATTCCGCCTGGTCCACGCCTAGGCGACAAGGTCATTGAGTTTCATAACGTGACCAAACGCTTCGATGACAAGCTGCTTTATCAAGACCTCTCTTTCACGATTCCCCCGGGTGCGATTGTGGGGATCGTCGGCGGTAACGGCGCAGGTAAGTCGACCCTATTCCAGCTGATTACCGGTAAAGAGCAGCCCGATGCAGGCGAGGTTGTGATTGGCGAAACCGTCGACATCGCCTATGTCGAGCAGTTACGCGATGCGCTGGACAACAAGCAAACTGTCTGGGAAGCCGTATCGGATGGTCAGGACATCCTGAATATTAACGGCTACGAAGTCTCTTCCCGCGCCTATGTGGGTCGATTCAACTTTAAGGGTAACGACCAGCAGAAGCGTTTATCGGAGCTCTCCGGGGGTGAACGTGGTCGCTTACAGCTTGCGCAAACGCTCAAGCAAGGCGCTAACGTGCTGTTGCTTGATGAGCCGTCAAACGATTTGGATATCGAAACCCTGCGGGCACTGGAAGACGCACTACTCGCCTTCCCCGGCTGTGCCATGGTGATTTCGCACGATCGTTGGTTCTTAGACCGTATCGCCACGCACATTATGGCCTTTGAAGGTGACTCTGAAGTGGTCTTGTTTGAAGGCAACTACGCAGAGTACGAAGAAGATCATAAAAAGCGAGTCGGCAACGATACGCCTAAGCGTATGAAGTACAAACGCATTGATGCTTGATAGCTTGCCTCACACTGACGCGTGATATTGATAGCCAAGGCCCCGCACTGCGGGGCCTTTTTAATTGCGCTGATGTCAGTAAACGCCTAACGTCTGCGATCAGTAAGAAATGAAACGATACACAGAATTAAAAATAGCACGAACAGTATTTGCGCAATGGTCGAAGCAGCCCCGGCAATGCCAGAAAAGCCAACCACTCCCGCGATAATCGCAATGATGAAAAACAGCACTGCATTGCCTAGCATCCTTTGCTCCTTTCCTTGGTTATCGCTTCCCTTAGGGGTTTGCTGCACACTCCATTATGCGGCGTCTATTAGAATTTAAAGGTGATAGGCACTTTTAGAGATGACTTTCGATGCCAGTCGCATGCCCCACTTCACCGGGGCAGGAAAACGAATGCCCCCTGCCTCTAAAGCAAGATGGGCGTGATGCGCCTCATCAACAGCCATTTGGCGTAGGATAGCTCGTGAGCGATAATCGCCGGGGGGTAGCGATTTTTGGTGAGCATCAAGATGTTTGCTTGCCTGTTCTTCCGTCGCGGCAACAACCCCCAAACTGATACGATCACTGACTGCCCCAGTCGCTGCACCGATGCCAAACGAGGCTACATAAAAGAGCGGGTTTAAATAGCTGGGTCGGCTTTGTAACTGCACTAAACGCTCATCACACCAGGCCAGATGATCGATCTCTTCCAGTGCAGACTGCTCAACCTGTTGACGCACATGAGGAAGTTTAGCGGTCACGCTCTGCCCCTGGTAAAGCGCTTGGGCACACACTTCACCGGTATGATTAATCCGCATCAAACCCGCCGCGTGGCGGCGCTCTTGATCATCGAGCACGCCATCGACAACACCCACTGCAGGGCTGGTGCGCTGCGATGCGGCCGCGTGAGGCATTAGCGTACGTAAAACAGTATCAAACTGGTGGATGACGCGATCTGAACGACTCTGTTGACGATCCATGGCAACACTCCGTTGTTTGATGACGGGTGACGATAGCGGTCTACTTAGACTAACCAGCAGGCCACGTGAAAGCGCGTCCACCCATTAAATGCATGTGGATATGGTAGACCGTTTGCCCGCCCATTTCGTTGCAGTTCATAACCACACGATAGCCATCTTCAGCAAAGCCCTGCTCACGAGCAAGCTTGGCGGCAGTAAACTGTAGCCGCCCTACCGTCACAAGATCGGTTTCATCGATATCATTGAGTGTAGCGATATGCTTTTTGGGAATGATCAACTGATGCGTCGGCGCCTGAGGGCCAATATCGTTAAACGCCAACACATGCTCATCTTCATAAACGATATCGGCAGGGATTTCGCGCTTGATGATTTTACAAAACAGACAATCCATATAACTCTCCTTACGGCTTTCAGCCAATGCTGACGGTCACGATTAACGGAAGCGCCGCTGCGCCAGTAGATGCCTGACCAGAGGGGCAAGTATGAGCTCCATGGCCAGCGACATCCGCGCGCCGGGTACCACCAAGGTATGCGGGCGGGTCATAAACGAATCTTTGATCATTGCCAGCAGCCAAGGGAAATCAACCGTGGAGGGATCTCGAAAGCGTATGACCACGAACGACTCAGCATCAGTGGGGATATCCTGCACCTCAAAGGGGTTGGAGGTATCAACAGTAGGCACCCGCTGAAAATTAATGTGGGTGCGCGAGAACTGCGGTTGAATATAGCGGACATAGTCATCCATCCGGCCCAGGATGGTGTCAATAACCGCTTCTTGTGAATAACCACGCAGTTTGGTGTCACGGTCAATTTTTTGAATCCACTCCAGATTCATGGTGGGTGCCACGCCTACCAACAGATCCACATGGCGGGCAATATCATACTCTTCGGTCACCAACCCGCCGTGCAAACCCTCATAGAACAGCAGATCAGTTCCACAGGGCAGCGATTGCCACTCAGTGAACGTCCCCACGCGGTAGCCCGCTTCAATTTTCTGCTTATCTTCGGCGTGGATATAGTGCCGAAAGGTACCTGAACCGTGTTCGCCATACTCGCTAAACAAGCCTTCCAGGCGGTCCAGTAAGTTAGCCTCTACGGCAAAATGAGAAAGCTCATCTTTGCGCTCGGGCTCTTCCCGGAAGATACGGTGCAAATCATCGCGGGTGTAGCGGTGAAAGGCATCGCCATCGACCACGGCTGCATGCACATCTTCACGCAGAAACATCCGCTCAAAACTGCGCCGAACGGTGGTCGTCCCCGCCCCGGAAGAGCCGGTGACCGCAATAATCGGATACTCCCGTGACATTAGCCGCTCCTCGCATGTGCAAGCGCTTGTTTAACCTGCTCAGGCACCTCAACAGGGCGACCCGTAGCAAGATCAATCAGCAGTTGATTAACCCGTGCTGTCGCGACAACCTGAAGGGAATCTGCCTGGTAAATGCGCTGATAAACTGTCAACGCTGTACCTTGAGGCTCAGGCACAGCAGTCGCAATGATCAAAGCGTCAGGCCAGCGTGCTTCACTTTGATACGTTATCGCAAGGTCGGCGACGACCGATGGATGCCCGTGCATGTCCCATTCAGGCAGATCCAGCGCCGCAAAGGCCTGAATACGCGCCTCGTGGAGCAGCGATACCATCGCATCGTGCCCCAAGTGGCGGCCGTAGTTCATATCGGTTACCCGCACTGTCAAAGAGTGACGATGAATGACCGCTTCAGCGGGAAAGTCCAGCTTGACACGCTCCATGCCTTTTCCTCGTCAGTGAACTGTTTAAACGGCGTATGCGTTCAGTACTAGCTCAGCATCAGGCTTACTTACCCCTCGCGAGCAATTGCTCTGAAAGCGATATCACGTCGACACTCAACGCCTTCCCAGTGAATCGCGTTGACGCCTTGGTACGCTTGCTGCTGCGCTGCTGAAACGCTATCACCTAACGCTGTTACGCACAGTACACGACCGCCTGCCGTGGTGATTTCACCCTTGGCATTTTGCGCAGTGCCCGCGTGAAACACTTTGCACCCCGTCTGTTCCGCTTCTGCTAAGCCTTGGATAACATCGCCTTTACGATAGCTGCCAGGGTAGCCGCCAGCAGCCAATACCACGCCTACCGCTGCACGCGAATCCCATTCGCAACGCTGCTCGGCCAATCGGCCTTCGGCACCCGCCAAGCAAAGCTCCGCCAGGTCAGAAAGCAAGCGCAGCATAATCGGCTGGGTTTCAGGGTCACCGAAGCGGCAGTTGTACTCAATAACACGAGGGTTACCGGCGGCATCAATCATTAAGCCTGCATACAGGAACCCCGTATAGGCATTGCCCTCGGCAGCCATGCCACGCACAGTAGGCAGAATCACCTGCTCCATAATGCGCGCATCAACTTCAGGGGTAACCACCGGTGCAGGCGAATAGGCCCCCATACCACCCGTATTCGGGCCGGTATCACCATCGTAGGCACGCTTATGGTCTTGGCTAGTCGCCATGGGCACGACATTCTCACCATCCACCATGACAATAAAGCTCGCCTCTTCACCCTCTAGGAACTCTTCAATCACCACCCGAGCGCCTGCATCGCCAAACGCATTGGCTTCCAGCATGTCACGAATAGCGGCCTCTGCTTCGGCTTCGCTAAGGGCTACGATGACGCCCTTACCCGCAGCCAAGCCATCCGCTTTGATCACTATCGGCGCACCCATTTTTTGCAGATAGGCTAGCGCGGGGCGTACCTCAGTAAAGGTTTGATAGTCTGCCGAAGGGATTTCATGACGAGCCAGGAAATCCTTGGTAAAGGATTTGGAACCTTCCAACTGGGCAGCCGCCTGCGTAGGGCCAAAAATTGTTAACCCTGCTGCTTGAAAACGGTCGACCACACCGTCAACTAAAGGCGCCTCAGGGCCTACCACGGTAAGGCCAATCTGCTCATCACGGGCAAAGGCGATCAGCCCCTCTAAATCGGTTGCCGCAATCGCCACATTGGTTAACTTAGGCTCCGTGGCGGTGCCTGCGTTTCCAGGCGCGACAAATACTTGTACAACCTGTTTAGATTGCGCTAATTTCCAAGCCAGGGCGTGCTCACGACCACCGCCGCCTATCATCAAAACCTTCATGTGCATCCTTCTCAAACGGGAGAGCGTATCGGCGGCATTATGCCACAGCGCAGCGGCGAGTGGGGTCAGGAGGTAGGTTTGTTATCATCGTCGGTGTCGCGGTTATCACTCTCAGTCTGCGTTGTATCTTCTGAGTCATCGGCTTGACCGGGCTGGTTCAGCGTGTTTTGCCAAAAGCGCATATTCTCTTCAGCTAACTCGCGCATAAACTCCAACGGCGTGTTACGCATCGCCTGCTTCCACTGACTTTGCAAACGTTTTTGCTGCTCTAACATCAGTTGAGTGCCTTGTTCTAGGTAGCGCGACAGCGGCAACGGTGATGTCATGTCGTAAACGCGGATTAATTGCGCCAGCAAGTCGTTAGAAAACACTTCTGCTTCGCTGTCCGCTTGCTCCTGCTCGATAATAATAGAGAGCAAAATAGTACGCGTCAGATCTTCCCTGCTTTTGGCATCTTCTACCCGAAATGGCTCTTCTTCGATAATTAAACGGCGCAGGTCTTCCAGCGTTACATAACGACTTTGCTGCGTATCGTACAACCTACGGTTAGCATACTTGCGAATCACGCGCACGGCGCATCTCCTTAAACGCGATAGGGGCTTTTGTTCCCGTTACTGGTATTGTGCCTGCACCACGCGTCCATGCAAGCCACCTTAATAGTTTAGCAAGACGCACTGCGCCTGTTCTGTGACCAATAGACCCTCATTATGAATTTGATTTTGCTTGATCCTAACGATCTTACCGCCGACGGCCACGTCTGCATCACCGACCCACGTCGCCTGACCCATTTGCGCGATGTCCATCGCTCGACCCCCGGCGACCTGTTAACCGTAGGAGTACAGGGTGGCAACATGGGTAAAGCGCTGCTGAAGGAACTGACGCCGGAACGCGCCTATTTCCAACTGGAAGCCCTTGATGAACCACCGCCGCCACCACTTCCCGTGCACTTGGTGCTAGCACTCCCCCGCCCACGGATGCTAGCGCGCACGCTGGAACATGTAACGGCGCTGGGTGTGAAAGAGATCACATTACTGCATACCAAGCGGGTAGAAAAAAGTTACTGGCAGTCACCGGAGTTACGCGCTGAGAAAATTCATCAACACCTACTATTAGGCCTGGAACAAGCGCGCGATACACAGCTACCTACTGTCACGCTGAGCAAAGGCTTTCGTCCCTTTTTAGTGCAGCAACTACCTGGCCTACTGGGCAACCGCCGCGGATTGGTCGCCCACCCCGGTATGCCTGATCCCTGCCCAAGAAATATCAGTGAACCTACTTTATTACTGGTAGGGCCAGAGGGAGGGTTTATAGCGTGGGAAGTCGAGCAGTTGCTGGCAGCGGGTTGCGAGGGCATGCACCTTGGTCCGCGCATTCTACGCGTCGAAACAGCCGTGACCGCCCTGCTGTCACGGCTGTTTTAACTAAGTAAATGTAAGTGGTTAAGATTGGTCATCTTCCGGGTCGTGGGGCACAACGGTTGCGTTTTCCCCACAGTCAGG
This sequence comes from Halomonas sp. NYA30, assembly GCF_976980765.1. Lineage (NCBI taxonomy): Bacteria > Pseudomonadati > Pseudomonadota > Gammaproteobacteria > Oceanospirillales > Halomonadaceae > Halomonas > Halomonas sp. NYA30. Next base: position 3,063,124 of record NZ_OZ334477.1, read on the forward strand.
ATCTTGCAAGAAGGTTTCACGCACATCTAGCATGCCAAGGTGGCTAATCGTACGGCGGCCCAGTAGTAACGGGTAGTTCATCTCTTCGCGGTCGCGCAGACTGAATTGCTCTTCATAAATAGTGTCGCCCATGCAGACTTCCAGCAGCACCACAGGGCGCTCGTCGCGGCCGCCGGCTCCGCGCACTGCTAATTCTCGATAGAGCGGACGCTCAATTTGATCACTGAAGACCTCACCACTCGCCTGATCTTCAAGCTTTAAACGAAAGCGTACCCACTCTTCATCATCTTGCTCAAACAGCTCAATATCCCGCGCATCCAGCGAGGAGGTTAAGGCGCCGCTATCGAGCTTGGCCTTCACCTCAATATCCCAGGGCTGCAGGGTTGCTTTTTCAACCCAGCCAAATACTTGATCGTCATCAGCCATTGCTACGGAGGCAGAGAGCAAGCCTCCTATCAACACACTGCCTAGTAACTTTTCTAGTAACTTTTTGCCCATTAATTGCATAACATCATCCTTGGTAAATTCGATTTAACCTGATCACTCTGAATGACTGCGTAACTGCTCAAGCAGTGCTTGCGTCGCAAAGCCATCCGGTATTAACCCTTGATCTCGCTGGAAGTTCCGCAACCCCTGGCGTGTATTGGGCCCCATTACGCCATCCGCGCCGCCCACAGAGTAACCAACGCGGTTTAGGCCCCGCTGAAGCTCTTGAACATCGTCACGGGTAAGAGGCTGCTGCTCCCGCGGCCAGGCATGCTGTATCCCATCACGCCCGGCGATCGCATCACCCAAAGTTGCAACAGCCAACGCATAACTGGTCGCATTGTTATAGCGTAAAATGGCACGAAAATTTGCGCCTGCCAGGAAGGCAGGACCATCGGCGCCAGCAGGAATAACCATGGCCGCACTATCAAAGTCTGGCAACTCGCCCTGCCGCGCCTCTACGCCTTGAGAACGCCATTCGGCGCTGCTGCGTCGCTCGGTCTGAGCATAATCAAAGCCTTCTGGCAAACGCACCTCGACTCCCCACGGCTGACCGGCCTGCCAGCCAGCCCGGTCAAGATAGTTAGCCGTTGATGCCATAACGTCGGGGATACTGCCCCAGATATCGCGACGGCCATCACCATCGCCGTCCACGGCATAGGCTTCAAAACTGCTAGGGATAAACTGGGTATGACCCATCGCCCCTGCCCAAGAGCCTTTCATCTGCTCGGCGGCGATATCTCCTTCGTCGATAATACGCAAGGCAGCGAGTAGTTCCCCGCGAGCAAAGTCACGACGCCGTCCGTCATAAGCCAGTGTGGCAAGGGATTCCAAGGTCGAGAAATCGCCGAAATTACTGCCGTAGTTGCTCTCGATTCCCCAGATAGCGACGATAATTTCGGCAGGGATGCCAAAGCGTTGCTGCATCTGCAGCGCGGTATCCCGGTGGGCAGCCAGCTTCTCCCTCCCGGTATTAATCCGCGTAGACGACACCGCAGTATCAAGGTACTCCCAGATAGCGCGGACAAATTCGGGCTGATAACCGTCGAGCTCAATCACCCGCTCGCGAAAGCGTACGCCATCCAGTGCACTGCTCAGGGTTGCTTCGCTGATTCCCTGATTGGCGGCATACTGACGAAACTCCTGAAGCCACTGCTGAAAGCTTGCATAACTAACCTCAGTAGCGGCCTGAGTATCTACTTCTGTCATCAATTGAGAGTCGGCGAGCGCAACACTGCCTGCAAAAGGAGTGCTTAACGCGGCAATGAACGAGGCACATACTAAAGGGCGGAATGGTCGCCCAGCAGAAAAATTACGAGACATCATTTATATCCTTAGGCAGTCCTTGGCATGCCTGGGATGATGGCCTAGAAAAGTCGTAGATGCCAGCCTTCACGGCTGGTCATCAGTGAAGGTTACTTTGTAACGATAGTCAATATAGGCGGCTTGGCTGTTGTAACCGCTTCTTGGTAAGGAATTAGCCACTGCGCCCACTGTTCAGGTTCAACATAAGGCGCCTTAAACGCGAGAGCATTGACACGCCATGGCTGATGGCGTGCTAAACCAGGGGGAAAATTTTCGAGCGGTTTCAACCAGTGCGCAACATACAGCCCTTGTGGGTCGTAATGGCCTGCCTGCTTAAGCACGTTAAAATAGCGGTCCTGTCGTGGATCGCGCCCTACCCCGGCAATATAACGCCAATTACCCCAGTTACTGGCAACATCGTAATCAACCAAGCAGTGCTCAAACCATAAAGCGCCTAATCGCCAATCCACTTTTAAGTCTTTCACCAAAAAGCTGGCCACGTTTTGCCGGGCGCGATTGGATAACCAGCCAGTGTGTCGCAGCTCTAACATCGCGGCATCGACAAACGGCAGCCCGGTGGTAGCATTTCGCCAAGCATCAAAAGCGGCACAGGGCGTGGCTGGTTGACGAGAGCCAAACATCTTCGCCCCTTCCAGCTCGGCGACACGGATAAAATACTCCCGCCACAGTAGCTCAAAAGTAATCCAATAACTCGATTCGGTGCTGCCGTGCTCCGCTTCCCACGCTTTCACCGCCGCATACACTTGGCGGGCTGACAGACAGCCGCGGGCGAGCCAAGGTGAAACACGGGTTGAAAAATTCGCGCCCAGCAGACCATTGCGGGTTTTCTTATACGTCTCTGCGCCCTGTTGACGCCAAATGTAATCGTTAAGGCGCGTATGTGCCGCCGATTCACCGCCCCGATACACATAGCCCTGGCGGCTATCGGGCTGCCAGGTGGCGCTCTGCTCACAGACAGCTTTCAAGGGTGGAAACCCTCTGGGAGCTTCAGGCCAGGGGGGCAGCGTTACCGGTGCGCAGCGATTCTCAGGCACCGTACATTCTTGCTCTACGCTACGCCTGAAGGCAGAAAAGCTGTTGGGTAATGCCGCCTGCTCGAAAGGCAATGCATGGCGTTCAAAGAGGCGCCCGCTTTCCATACACGTAACGGTTGTTTCACTAGGCAGCGCTTCTACAACCGCTTGGATATGAGCATTTTCTTCAACCCCAGGATGCTCGGCAACGCGTATTTGTCGGGCATTAAGCGAGGCAGACAACTCGATGACAACGTTACTCGGCTTACCAATGCGTACCAACAAGTCACTGCCGCGTTGTAAAAGCTCACCGCGCAATTCCATCAAACTTTGCCATAAAAAGCGTAATCGGGCTGGCCCGATCCGCGGCGTCGATTCGCCCTCTATAAGAGGCGCCAACCACTGCTCATCCACGACAAAGAGACAAAGCAGGTAACTAGGGCGAGCGGTAAAGCGAAAAAGAGGGTTATCCGCAATACGCAGGTCGTCTTGCAGCCAGACGATATCGGTCGTGCTATTCATGCTCATGCCTCCTTGGGGTGCTTTGATGCCAAGCAGTTTGCCTGCTTAGCACTACGACGGCAGCGTTCGCTGCAGTAGCACACCTCGTCCCAGCAGCGCGCCCACTTTTTCCGCCAAAAGAAAGGACGCTCGCATTGAACGCAGGTTTTTTGCGACAAATGTTGTTTGCGGTGCATTGAACATTACTCACGCGCAGCATGTAGCATGCCGCAAAACATAGACACATTATCTTATACAGTATAATTATTGTACATGGTGAGTTTTCACTAGTGTGTATAAAAAAACGGGATTTATTAAACAGAGGATATGAAAAAGCCACCTGTGCGAAGGTGGCTCAATGGCGGTTATTCACTGGCGGGTGATAGGGTTTGTGTAACAACTGATGTCGTCAGCGTTATTTAGTCGGGGTCTGTTTCCCTTGGCTGGCGCTTGGCATTTTCCTGCGTTTCCAGGCCACTTTTTAATTCGTGGGTCAATGGGTCGTAGTTAGGGCGCAATTCATCCTTGACCGTTCCACTCCAAAGCTTGGAACCGACAAAGTAACCAGCTCGCCCAATAACATGGGCCGCTACGGGTGCGGTCATCAAAATAAACACAATAATGGCAAACGAACGGGCCACAATGCCTACTTCTGCAAAGTGCATAGCGGCAGCCAGCATAACCAAAATCACGCCTAACGCCGCCGCTTTGGTGGTCGCGTGCATCCGTGTTAGCAAATCAGGCAACCGCAGCAGGCCTACCGAGGCAAGCAGTATAAATAGCGCGCCCGCGATGATGAGCGTGCCTTTTATGAAATCAATCATCCCGAGGGCCTCCCCTTTCCAAAAAGCGTGCAAACGCTATCGCCGCCAAGAACCCCATCAAGGCAATCACAATGGCGGCATCCAGGAAGCTGGCAACATCCGACTTGATCGCATACACCCCAACCAACCCAACAACAGTGGTTGAAAAAAGCTCCAATGCGACCACGCGGTCGGGCAGACTCGGGCCACGAACGACACGAACAAAGGTCAGGATAAGCGCCAGGCTCATGATGACTTGGCTGATCAGAATAACCGTATCCATTAGCGAAACAGCTCCAGGGCCCGGTGCTCCATCTCTTTTAAATTACGCCGCAACTCCTCTTCATTGTCTAAAAACATCGCATGGATATACAACACCTTACGGTCATCAGACACATCCAGGCTAAGCGTTCCCGGCGTTAATGAAATCAGATTGGCCACCATGGTAATTTCCATTTCGGTGTGGGCGGAAAGCGGCATAGCGATAACCCCCGGCTTCATATGCCAAGGTGGCGTCACGATATCGAAAGCGACACGTAAGTTGGCCTGAATGAGTTCTTTTAGAAAAAAGCCGATAAAACCGATCAAGCGCGGCGCGCGAGCAGGATAACCTTTCAGGGCATCCAGCTGAGGCTCAATTAGCACCAGAGTGATATAGCCGAAGATTAAGCCGACAAGGAGATTCAGCCCACTGAAATCACCGCTCAACAGTACCCAGGCTAATCCTAACAGCAGGTTCCAAATAGCACCGGTCATGGCAACTCCTCCCCGGCGTCAGCCTTAGGTTCTTCATCGTTGGCGGCAGCTGAATCCAGCAGCACATCTTCGGCACTGGCTGAAGCGCCCAGCACTGCTTCAATATACCCGCGAGGCTCAAGCAACTGATCACCAATGCCGGTCATTACCCACATAATCGGTTCGGCAAACACACCAATCAGTAACGATGACAGAGCCAGCACCATTACTGGCAAATACATCATCCACAGACTTGGCTTTAACAGCCGCCCATCGTCACCGGTCGGCGTGGCCGTTTCGGGTACCAGATTATCTTCCGGTAGCGATTTCCAGAATATTTCATTCCAAATTTTGACCATGGAGTAGAGCGTCATTAGCCCCACCGCCAGCGCAATACCAGTGGCCACATAGGCCTCAACTTCCAGACCCGCGCGAACAATCACAAACTTGGCAAAAAAACCTGATAGCGGCGGCACACCGGCCAACGAGAAGGCAGAGATAAAGAAAGCAATGGCTAACCAAGGACGCTCACGATAAAGCCCCCCCATTTTTTTTAGCTGGTACGTGCCCTGCAAACGGTGGGTAATACCGCTAATCAAGAACAGATTGGTCTTCACCACCATATTATGCACGATGGCAAACACCCCCCCGGCAATCGCCAACGGTGTATAAAGCGCCAAACCTAAGATCATATAGCCAATTTGGCTGACAATATGAAACGACAAAATGCGCCTGAACTCATACTGGGCTGCCGCGCCCAATACGCCCGTTACCATGGTAAATACTGCGCCCCAGAGCATAATGTCCTGAAGATAGCCCATGGTTTGATCGAATATCAGCGTGAAAACACGGAACATCGCATAAACGCCGACCTTAGTGAGTAGCCCGGCAAATAGCGCTGAAACAGCGACTGGTGGCGTGTGATAAGACGCAGGTAACCAAAAGAACAGCGGGAAGGCCGCCGCCTTGATGCCGAATGCCACCATAAACATGACCGCTAACACTTCGACCATGCCTGTATGCTCTGCCTCATCCATGCGCAGCGCAATGTCAGCCATGTTGAGCGTTCCCACCATTCCGTAAAGCAGCCCCACCGCCGTCAGGAAGATTACCGACGCTAACAGGTTCAGCGTGACATACTTAATCGCCCCTTCCATCTGTGCGCGTTCGCCGCCCAGAATCAGCAGCGCAAACGAGGCCACCAGCATCACTTCAAACCACACATAAAGATTGAAGATATCGCCGGTCAAAAACGCGCCGGTCACCCCAGCAAGCAACAGGTGCATCAAGGGGTAATAGCCAAATTTTTCATGGCCACGGCCAGTGGTTGCCAATGAGTAAATCCCCATTGCCAAGCCGATAATCGCGGTCATCAAGACCATGACGGCACTTAGCAAATCGGCAATTAAGGTGATCCCAAACGGGGCTGGCCAACTGCCCATCTGCATCGTTACGTAGCCATCCGACAACGTCGATACAAACAGCCACAGGCTGACTATCAGTAGCGCGACATTGCCAGCCACCGCCATAAAGCGCTGCATGGGTCGCGAGCGCCAAAACAGCAACGAGATAGCCCCTGACAACAAGGGCAGGAGGACGGGAAGAGCAACTTCAGGCCTCACGTATCAGTATCCTTCATCTTATCGAGATCATCGGCCTTAACGACTTCGTAGGCACGCCGAATCAATACCACTGCAAACGCCAGCACCCCGAAGGCAATCACGATCGCTGTTAGCACAACCGCTTGGGGCAAAGGGTCAGCTACGCCGCTAGGCGGCTGCATCATACCTTCCGCAATCAGCGGCGGGGCACCACGGGTCATGCCCGCCGTGGTGAAAATCAGCAAATTGGCAGCGTTGGAAAGCAGCATCAAACCAATCACCAGTTTGACGATAGAGCGACGCAGCATCATAAAAATGGCCGTCGCATACAGCAGACCAATTGCCACTGCCATCAATGGTTCCATGCGGTGCCTCCTGTGAATTCAGGGTTCATCCTTATCCACCTCCATCAGCGTCATGACCATGCCCGTCACGGAGCCCAGCACGGCAAAGTAAACGCCGATATCAAAAATCAGCGGCGTGGAGGCTTTAAAATCAATCACCGGAATAGTCCACCACTGGGCAGTCAAAAAAGGCTGACCCATAAACCAAGCGGGCACCACCGAGATCATCCCCAGCAGCAGGCCGATGCCTATCAGGTCACGGGGATCAACCATCCGCAGCACTTCTTTGGTCGCGCTCACCCCAAAGGCAAATAGGTAAAGCGTAAAGGCCCCAGCGGCTACCAAACCGGCAATAAAACCACCGCCCGGCTCATCGTGCCCCCTGAGCAGCAGAAAAACAGAAAACAGCAATTGCAGCGGCATCAACAGCCGTGCCGCCGTATTGAGAATAATCGTGCCTGACTTAACCATCGTAAGGCTCCTTGGTGGTCACTTTACTGCTCTCCCCGCTCTTGCCATTGCTGTTCTCTCCATGACGCAGCTTAAGCATGGCAATTACACCAATCGCTGCGAGTGCCAGCACGAACATCTCACCCAGGGTGTCCAGAGCGCGATAATCCACCAAAATAACGTTGACGATATTGCGGCCGTAAGCCAGCGGAGCACTGTTCTCAATCATGTACGTCGAAATCGGTTCAAACTGCTGAATACTCCACGCAGTCATAATCAATAAGCAGATCAAAATGCCCATCATCGCGGCTACCACACCATCTCTTATGCGCTCTAGACTGGTGGAAAGATTTGAAAACCTCGGCAGCCGAAACAGCACCAGCACCAATAAAATCACCGTTAAAGTTTCCACCAGTAACTGAGTAATCGCTAAGTCCGGCGCGCTGAAAAGAATAAAAATTAACGCAATAGAGAAACCCATTACCCCAACCGACACGACGGCCCCAAGGCGCGAGCGAGTCGTTGTGGCAAATAGAGCGCCCATTGCCATCGTGCCCGCCACCACCACCTCGTGGAAACGGACATCAAGATCAAAAGCGAATATTGGCGAATGGCGTAACAAGATTGAATTCCCAATCAGCGCAATAAGCGTGATCAACATCACCAGAATGTAGTTACGCATATAGCCGTTTTGCAGCAGCCGTGTTTGCCACTCAGAGAACTGCACAATGCCGTTCATCATGCTTTCATAGCCCGCTTCGGGACCATGGCGCATGATCGGAGCCAGTAATGAAAGCTTGGCTCGCACACTATCCCAACGCTTAAACAGCAAAAAGCCAACGCCCAGGCTGATGATCGACATTATCAACGCCACATTGATGCCGTACCAAAGTGACAGTGTCACCTCCATCGTTTCTCCAGAAACAGAAGTGGCAGCTGACGTTAATAAGGCATTAGCGCCTAGCAAGGCTGGCATTAAGCCCAACAGTAGCGACCCTACTGCCAGTAACGCAGGGCCCACTAACATGCTTAGCGGCGCTTCATGAGGCTCAAGGGGGGTATGGTGACGCTTACCATAAAAGGGCCGTAACGCAATGATAAAGGCCACCGCAATCGTCAAAATAGAAGCGACAAAAGCGAATAACACCAACAGCATACGGAAGCTACCGGCGCCTAATACAGACTCAAGCATTAGCTCCTTACCGATAAAGCCAAACAGCGGCGGAACCCCTGCAAGTGAAAGCGCCGCTACCAATGCGATCATCGCCGTTACTGGCATTAACGAGCGCAGCCCGCCCATCTGCGTCACGTCTTTGGTACCGGTTTCATGATCAAGAATACCGGCGACCATAAACAGCGCGCCCTTGTACAGGGAGTGCGCTAGCAGAAAAGTGACAAAAGCGGTCATCGCATATTCAGTGCCAATACCCAACAACATTGTCAGCGTACCCAACGCCATGATGGTCGAGTAAGCGAGCAGCTTTTTGATATTCGTATGGTGAATCGCTAGGAACGCGCCGGTCAGCATTGTCGTCGCCCCAACAACGGACAAAATACCGACCCACATCGCCGTTCCACCAAGCTCTGGGTGTAAGCGAGCCAGTAGATAAATGCCCGCTTTCACCATCGTGGCGGAGTGAAGGTAGGCAGAGACCGGCGTAGGTGCGGCCATGGCGTTGGGCAGCCAGAAGTGGAACGGAAACTGAGCCGATTTGGTAAACGCCCCAAGCAGCAAACAGATCAGCATGGGTGTGTAGAGTGCATGCTCACGCAGGTCGGCTTCCTGGCTAAGGATCTCCGCCAGCGACCAGCTATCGCTCGCAATCCCCAACAATATCAGACCTGCCATCAATGCTAAGCCGCCAGCGACGGTGACAAATAAGCCCTGCCGTGCTGATTTACGGGCGTTAATATCAGCGTGGTTAAAGCCAATTAGCAAATAAGAGGTGATGCTGGTGAGTTCCCAGAAAATAAACAGCGTAAACAGTCCGTCCGCTAATACCAGCCCCAGCATCGAGACCATAAAGGCGACGAGTGCGATATGAAAGCGAGCGATATCGGGATGATCTTTTAAGTAACCACCGGCATACACCAGCACACAGGCGCCCATGACGGTGATCAATAGCCCAAATAGAAGTGACAAACCATCTAGCAGGAAAGTAAGGCTGATACCCAGGGAAGGCACCCACTGCCAATCCAACAGCAGGCTTCCGTTCTCAAAGATTTCAGGGGCTTGTAGTAACAGCCAGGCCGCTAACCCTGCTGGGAAAAGCGCCAGTACAAGACTGGTGCGATGCCCAAACCAACGATGCAGTAGCGGTGACGACGCGGCCAGCAAAAACCCCATTAAAACGGCAAGTTGCATCTGGCGAAATCTCCTGAAAAATGAAAGGCTCACCTTGGAGGTTGAGGCGAATACCCAGGCATCATGCCCTGTCACTGGCATGCCAGCGTTGAAGTAGTGTGATTCTAAAGTTGTACACCTTATAACAGATGGTTTTGACTGACCAGTCAAACGCTTAAACGCAAACAGCCGCTGGCGAACAAAAACTCGTCTGCGGCTGTTGTCAAGAAATGACTATAGCAAATAAGGTGTTACACGTTAGGCAATAGACAACCAACCCGCTAATTCATTATTGATAACTCTTAGTAGCGCTTCGATATGGTCGTCGCGATCATTCAGGCAAGGAATGTAGCTAAACGTCTCTCCGCCCGCTTCCATAAAGCTATCGCGAATCTCCTCTTCAATCTCTTCCAGGGTTTCGACACAATCTGACGAGAAAGCCGGCGACATAATCGCAATATGTTTATGCCCCTGCTTGGCAAGCTCCGCTACATGCTTGACGGTTTGCGGGCCAACCCACTTTTCAGGGCCAAACTGTGACTGGAAGGCGGTATCGACCTCCTCTTTGCTGAAACCAAGCTTCTCACGCAGCAAACGAGTGGTTTTCTGGCACTGGCAGTGGTAAGGGTCTCCCTCCATCAAGTAACGCTCGGGCACCCCATGGTAGCTCGCGACAAGCTTGGTGGGCCGGGTCGCAAAACCGTCATAGGCTTCTTGTACCGAGTTAGCCAACGCCTGAACATAGGCAGGATGGTCGAAATACGCGGGCACTGTGCGAATGTATGGCTGCCACTTCATTTTCATCAACGTACGAAATGCTTCGTCGTTAGCCGTTGCCGTTGTAGGAGAACCGTACTGAGGGTAGAGGGGAAAAAAAACGATTTTTTCACAGCCCTTCTCCTTCAATCGCGTCAACACGCTTTTGGTAGAAGGGTTGCCGTAGCGCATGCAGAAGTCGACTTCGACATCGTCACCATAGAGTGCTTTCAGCCGCGCCGTCATTTTTTCGGTTTGAGCACGCGTGGTGGTTAACAGCGGGCTTTCGTTTTTTTCGTTATTCCAAATACTACGATACGCCTTACCTGACGAAAACGGACGCTTCGTCAAAATAATCAACTGCAGCAGTGGTTGCCATTTCCAACCGGCATAGTCGACCACGCGCTTATCAGACAGGAACTCATTCAAGTAGCGACGCATTGACCAGTAGTCGGTGGCATCCGGTGTTCCCAAGTTAGCGAGCACAACACCGACTTTGGCACGCGGCACCGGCGGGTGATCACTAGGTGCATGGGCCAACCGGCCCTCGCCCGGTTGATCCTTGACGACATTCTCGGTCATTACACTTGCTCCTGGAAAATAACGGTGTCACTGATCACTAATACAATTTATGAATACCAGAGGGCCAAATCCTATCACTTTTCGGCAAAGTGGCGGCATAAAGTTATACTATTGACATCATTTGTATAACTACAGGCCAACTCATGTCTAAGCCTCTGCTTCTGGTGCTCGGCGACCAGCTCTCTTTTTCACTGACAACGCTGCAAGAGGCGCCAACCAATGCGGTCGTTGCTCTGTGCGAAGTCGCTGAAGAAGCACGCTATGTGCCTCATCATATTCAAAAAATCGGCCTCTTTTTGGCCGCCATGCGTCACTTTGCGCAGGCTCTACGTGATAAAGGTTTCCAAGTCCATTACAGCGCCCTGGATGATGCGGACAACTGCCACTCCCTTATTGAAGAAGCCGAACGTATAGCCACTCAGTATGGCTGCGACGAGATACGCGTTGCACGGCCTGGGGAGTGGCGACTGTGGGAGACGATGCAGCAGCGTGAAGACGCCACAATTCCCTGGCGACTTCTCGAAGATGAGCGCTTTTTCACGACGCCCAACGATTTTAGCCAGTGGGCAAGTGGTCGCAAGCAGTTAAGACTTGAGTATTTTTACCGTGAACAGCGTAAGCGTACTGGATTTCTGATGGAGGGCGATGAGCCTGCTGGCGGCAAGTGGAATTTTGACCATGACAATCGCCAGCCCATCAAGTCAGCGCTTGAGTTTCCTGAGCTGCCACAACACCGTCAGGACAAGCTGACCCAAGACGCTCTGGCCGATGCCGAACGCCACTTTAGTGATCATATGGGCACACTGACGAACTTTAACCTTCCGGTGACCCGGAAGCAGGCATTAGTGGATCTGAAGCACTTTATGCAGCATGGATTGGCTCAGTTTGGCCGCTATCAGGATGCGATTAGCGATTCCGCGCCCTATTTGTATCACTCACGGCTTTCAGCCGCGATGAACATCGGCCTGCTGTCGCCCCATGAGGTTTGCGAAGCCGCGGAGCAGTGTTATTACGCAGGGGATGCCCCGATTAATGCGGTTGAAGGATTTATCCGTCAAATTCTTGGCTGGCGCGAGTATGTACGTGGGCTCTACTGGACACAGATGCCCAGTTATAAAAGCGCCAACCAACTCGGCTTTACGCGCGAACTGCCGAATTTTTATTGGGACGCGAATACCGATATGCGCTGCCTGCAGCGCGCTATTCAGATGACCATCGACAATAGCTACGCTCACCATATTCAACGACTCATGGTCACTGGCAACTTTGCCCTCCTCTGTGGCGTCAAACCGGAAGCTCTGTGCGATTGGTACTTAGCGGTTTATGCCGATGCCAGCGAGTGGGTAGAGCTACCCAATACCTTGGGCATGGTACTCCATGCCGATGGTGGCTTAATGGGCTCCAAGCCTTACTGCGCCTCGGGTAAATATATCGACAAAATGTCGGATCACTGCCAGCACTGCCGCTACTCGCCAAAGCAGGTCACCGGACCTAACGCCTGCCCTTTCAACAGCCTTTACTGGCATTTCCTTGAAACTAATGCGGAGCGATTAAATAAAAATCCGCGCATGAAATTAATCTACGGCTCCCTTGGGCGCATGAACGATGAGAAGCGTGAGGCTATTCGCCAGCAGGCCGAACACTTTTAGCACAACTGGAAACATCGCCGGGCTACGGGCAAACCTGCCACACCGCTGGCTATGCAATATCCACAACCGAACGCCAATAAGGAATAACGATGAGCCGCTACTCACCACTGAAGGCATCGCCCCCTGTCACACTGTTTCATGACGGCCACTGCCCTTTTTGTCAGCAAGAAGTCGCATGGCTTAAAAAGCATCGTCACCAGGAACTCATCGCACTGGTAGATATCCAGGCCAGTGACTTTAACGCTCAGGCGTACGGGCAGGAATTTAATGCGATGATGGGCCAACTACATCTAAAAGATAGCCAAGGAGAGTGGTATATCGGGATGGATGCCAGCCGTGCCCTTTATGCAGTGTTGGGCTACCGGCGGCTGGTAAAGATTTCATGCTTACCGGGTGTACGCGGCGTGATGAATGCCGGTTACCGTTATTTTGCCCGTCGTCGAATACGAATCGGGCGGTGGTGGGAAAAGCGTAAAGCTAAGGGTTAACGATTTATACGTGAAGCGTTTGGGTTAGCGCGTAAACTTAAAATACTAACGGCATACGCGATGTAAGCGGCTCGCTGTAATGAGCGTCACGACCAATTACTTCATCGTGCGGCACGTGCTGTACTAAGTAAGCGCGGTGAATGCCAGCCCGTTTGAGTTCCATATAGGCATCATCCAGCGAGCGAAATAGCATTGGCTTAGAACGCTGCATCAGCATATGGCGCTCGCCTTCAACATCTTCCAGCTCAACCTGATAAAAACGGCTACCCGAATGGGTAATCACGCGAATTTCAAAGTTGTCGTGGCTGGCGACAAACTGCTTAAGATCCTTCAGTTCCATGGTTCCCTCCTGTTATTTGTCTATGTCATCAAGTATGCCATCAGATATGGCATCAGGGCACAGCATGACTGCACCCTATGACGTTTCTGTTGCCCTGTTGTTGCAGTGTTGTGACGTCCATTAAAAGATAGACTCACAATAGTGGGTTATTCAACAACTGATTTCTTAACCACTAATTTTCAACTGCATTCGAGGGCAATAGCGCAAGAGAGTTCCTGACCGAAGCGTCAAGAAGTCGTTATTTTACTGGTATTCAGAAGGGTCGATGGCTTTGCCAAGTGAATTACGGTCAATCCAGTTGCCGCCTTTGGTCTCTTTGTAGCGAAACACGACCTTATCCCCCACCTTAACGGGCAGCTCTCCATCTTCGGTTTGATAGCTATACTTTTCTCCCTCCACGACCAAATGGTAGCGATAAAGGTCTGGCATACCTAGCCACTCTTTGAAAGGCCCTTCACGCTCCAGTGCTTCAAGCTCACCGCGACCTTCTAGCTTAGGAAGACGCTGCCGATTACCGCGTCGAAATCCACCTGCCATTTGCTACTCCCGTTTATTTGCATATCGTGGGTGGGGCATTATACGAGCTCGCTCCCCATCCTCAAGTGACTCATCACAAAGCTATCTTTACTAGCCGGTCTTCACAAACCAGTCTTAAAAACCAGGCTTAAAAAAACCTAGTCGCCGAATGCTTGACCGTAGCTATCCGGGGCCAAATCTTCAAAGCGAGTATATTTACCGATAAACGCCATGTGAACGGTGCCGATCGGGCCGTTACGCTGCTTACCAATAATTAACTCCGCGATACCTTGGTTATCAGGGTTATCTGGATTATAGACTTCATCGCGATAAACGAAGGCAATCACGTCCGCGTCCTGCTCAATGGCGCCCGACTCACGCAAATCCGACATAACAGGACGCTTGTTGGGACGCTGCTCCAACGAACGGTTCAACTGGGAAAGTGCCACTACTGGACAATTAAACTCTTTCGCCAAGCCCTTCAATGAGCGCGAAATCTCGGAAATTTCACCGGTGCGGTTTTCGCTAAAGCCGGGGATCTGCATTAATTGAAGGTAATCGATCATCACCAGTGCAATATTGCCATGCTCACGCACCACCCGGCGCAACCGTGAGCGCATCTCATTAGGCGATAAGGCCGCGGTATCATCAATAAACAGCTGTTTGTCTTTGAGCAGGTTGACGGCGGAGGTTAAGCGCGGCCAATCCTCATCTTCCAACTGCCCGGTACGTACACGGGTTTGGTCAATTCTACCCAGCGATGACAGCATCCTCAGCATCAGGGACTCGGCGGGCATCTCCATAGAGAACACCATGACCGGCTTGTCGCTGGAAATAACCGCATGCTCAACTAGGTTCATCGCGAAGGTGGTTTTACCCATGGAGGGTCGACCTGCAATCACCACCATATCCGATGGCTGAAGACCAGTGGTCATCTCGTCCAGGTCACGGAAACCGGTGGAAAGCCCGGTCATCTCACCTTTCAGGTTAAACAGCTCATCAATGCGATCAACGGCCTTGGTCAATAGATCACTCATGCCGATAGGACCGCCAGTCTTAGGACGCTCCTCGGCAATCTGGAACACTAACCTTTCAGCTTCATTGAGCAATTCATCCGCTGGGCGCCCTTGAGGGGAAAAAGCGCTATCAGCGATTTGGTTAGCTGCACGGATCAATTTACGCAGCGTTGCCCGCTCACGCACGATATCAGCGTAGGCGCGAATATTACTGGCAGAGGGCGTGTTACGTGCAAGCTCGGCCAAAAAGGCCAGACCACCGACCGTATCCAAATGATCACGCGCTTCTAACGCCTCGGATAGCGTCACCACGTCCAATGGCTGACCTGACTCAGCCAGATGAATCATCACATTGAACACTAAACGGTGCTCATAGCGGTAGAAATCATCAGCCACCAAGCGCTCTGAGATGTTATCCCAGGCTTGGTTATCCAGCATTAGCCCGCCTAATACCGACTGCTCCGCCTCCAGAGAGTGCGGCGGCAGTTTTAGCGCTGCCGTTTCTTTATCAGCAGAAGGCTGGTCCTGCATAGCGAGCTCCTTTAAACACTACAGCGTAGCCGATGAAGAGGGGTATCTTAGCCGGAGCGAAAGCGTTCGACCACTGGCATCACACCCATCTAGACATTGTCTGAAAACGCCTAACCGTCATAGCCCAGGCAGGTTTATGACAATATCCAGTACGACCACCGAAAAACACAGGCACCAGAAATAACAAAAGGCGCGGGGGTACCCGCGCCTTTTGAGGCGTACGTGCTAGCACAGTGAGCGTCTAAGTAATTACTTAGTTACTCTGCAACTACCACTACGCGTACAACCGCATCCACTTCAGCGTGCAAGTGAATAGCGATGTCGTATTCGCCAGTTTGACGAATCGGACCCGTCGGCATGCGCACTTCGCTCTTGGCAACATCTATGCCAGCAGAGGAAATGGCGTCAGCCAGGTCACGCGGACCAATAGAACCAAACAGCTTGCCTTCGTCGCCTGCTTTGGAAACCAAAGACAGTTCGATGTCGTTCAACTGCTCAGCGCGCGCTTCGGCTTCTGCCTTGCGCTCAGCGGCTTGCGCTTCGAGCTCAGCACGCTGTGCTTCAAACGCTTCGATGTTGTCTTTGGTGGCCGGTACGGCTAAGCCGTAAGGCACCAAGTAGTTACGACCATAACCAGGCTTAACGGTGACTTTGTCACCCAGGCCGCCCAGCTTACCAATGTTGTCGAGCAGAATGACTTCCATCTCGTAAACCTCTTGTCAGTTGCTGCGGGCAAGGCGTGCGCGAACGTTCGCGAATGTATCAATCAGCCCCAACAGCAGCACAATGAGAATCGTGGGCCAGGTCGTGATCAGCAGCACATAAAATGCTACCAGCCACAGCCCGTTCATCCCCTTTATTCCAATAAACCCATGCACTAACGCAACGCCAGCTACCAACAGCGGAATCCAACCAAGCATCGCCAGCGCGTGTGCGCCCAGCAGCATACCTATCACTCCAATGACGACCAATACGGCCAGCTCCTTGGGTGTTAAGCGTAATGCATGAAACTCTTCGCGAAAGCCACCTGGGTTATACAACCCAGCTTGCCAGCTACGCGCAAGCGCTAAACACACTATTGCTGCCAACAGTACGACGAGCCCGGTAACCCCACCCACCACTAGCGCGGCGATGGTTTGGGTATCGTAGCCCTGATTGGCGAATTCCGTGAGCATGCGGTCCACTTCTTCTGAACCTTCCCGCAACTGCTCAAGCATTAACTCTGTGCCGCCTGGTGGGCTGAAGATGCCAAGTTGAACCATGACAGCGGCGACCAAGGTCCCCACAATCAACGTTTCACCCCAACGCATCCTCTCGCGCAGGATAACAGCCATCAGCGTTACCAGCAGTATGCTAGCAAGCGGAATGACGTCTCCCTGTGCCCACCACCAGCCAGCCGGCAGTGCTGCAGCGACAATGACTGGCAGCGCAGGTGCAAAACCTTTGCGTAGAGTCACCAACGCTGCGATGGCTGCCCCTAACCAGAACAGCCAAGGCACTAGCGTTGCCAGGGCCGCCCCGCCTGCAGCGTAAGGCGTGCCCCGCATCAGCCATCGGGCTAGTGCCAGCATCACGTTAAACGCTTACTGGTGGCTATCGGAGTAGGGCAGCAGTGCCAGATAACGCGAGCGCTTGATAGCAGTCGCCAACTGACGCTGATAGCGTGCTTTGGTGCCGGTAATACGGCTTGGAACGATCTTGCCGGTTTCGGTGATGTAAGCCTTCAGCGTGTCCAGATCTTTGTAATCGATCTGCTTGATGCCTTCAGCGGTGAAGCGGCAAAACTTACGGCGACGGAAAAAACGTGCCATGGACTAGCTCCTTAAAACGTGCAGTGAATAAAATCAGGCAGTTTCTTCTTCTTCAGCGCGCGGTTTTTCTTCGCGACGCGGACGTTTTTCTTCTGCCGGTTTCATCATCGGAGAAGCTTCAGTAACAGCTTCTTTGCAGCGAACAACCAGGCTGCGGATAATGGCGTCGTTGTAACGGAAGATGTTCTCGATCTCGTCGAGGGTCTCGCCGCTACATTCAACGTTCATCAGCACGTAGTGGGCTTTGTGGATCTTGTTGATCGGGTAAGCCAAGTGACGACGGCCCCAATCTTCTAGACGGTGCACAGTGCCGCTGTTTTCGGTAACGATGCTGGTGTAGCGCTCGACCATAGCCGGCACCTGCTCGCTTTGATCCGGGTGGACCATAAACACGATTTCGTAATGACGCATGGGATCTCCTTGCGGTTTGACAGCTTCCGTTGTGTGCTACCGCTAAACGCAATAAACGACGACAAGGAAGCAAGGAGTTAACTGAAGTGCTCCGCCACCGCATTAAACGGCTACCGGGGCATCAAACAGAACTTTTATTTCAACGACTGTTTCAATTACTAATTCTCACAGCTAACGCCCGCTTGCAGACAAACGGGCGCGTGTATCTTAGTAGTACGGCGGTTAACTTGCAAGCTGACGCTGACGAACAGCCTCAAACAGGCAGATACCGGTGGCCACCGAGACATTAAGACTCGACACTTCTCCTGCCATGGGCAGTTTGGCAAGATTGTCGCACGCTTCCCGAGTTAAACGGCGCATCCCCTTACCTTCGGCGCCCATCACCAGCGCCGTCGGGCCGGTCATATCGATCTCAAACACACTCTGCTCGGCTTCGCCTGCCGTGCCGGTGATCCAGACGCCGGCGTCTTTAAGTTTAGCGAGGGTGCGCGCCAAATTGGTCACTTGATAGACCGGTACCACTTCGGCTGCCCCACAGGCGACTTTGCGCACCGTGGCATTAAGCGGAGCGGCTTTATCTTTCGCTACAATCACCCCGTGAGCGCCCGCCGCATCAGCACTGCGCAGGCAAGCGCCAAAATTATGCACGTCGGTCACACCGTCCAGAATAAGAAACAGTGGAGAGACCGGTGCTTGCCAGGCGCGTAGCTTCAACCACAGCGACTCTTCACCCTCTGGCACCAGTGGCGGACAAAACGCCACTACTCCCTGGTGGGCAGCCCCCTGGGTCATTTGATCCAACAAGTCACGCGGCTGCTCTTTCACGCGAGCACCTTGGCCCTGGGCATGAGCAACCAGCTCTTTCAAACGACTCCCTGCCCCCTGCTGCACCCACAGCTCCCGGGGCGCTTCGCCTCTGTCTAATAGGCTTTGCAGGGCATGAACGCCATATACCTGATCCAGGCCATCTGGCGTCTTGGGGCCCGTACCCGAATGGCTACGCGAACCTCGCCGAGGTGGTGCCGTTTTCATGCTCAACCCTTATTCGGTGATGGTTTGCGCGGGCCGTTACGGGTGCGCCGGGGACCGCGACGAGCCGCGGGCTTCTCACCACCGGCTGCCTTACTACCCGCTGCCTTGGCGCCACCACCCGTTTTGGCACCAGAACCGCCTTCCCCACCGCGACTCTTACGGGGCTGACGGCGGGGGCGCGGCTTCTCATCGCCCAAGCCAAAGTCAATCTTACGATCGTCCATATCGACCCGCGCCACTTGAACGGTAAGGCCATCGCCCAAGCGGTAAGTGGTGCCGGTACGCTCACCTTTCAGGCGGTGCTTCTCAGCTTCGTAGTGATAGTAATCCGAAGGCAGCGACGTCACATGCACCAAGCCTTCCACAAAGAACTCATCCAGACGAACAAAGAGACCGAACTGAGTGACCGAAGCGATAGTACCTTCGAACATTTCGCCCAGCTTGTCGGACATGAACTCGCACTTCAGCCAGCTCTCGACATCACGGGTGGCTTCGTCGGCGCGACGCTCCGTCATCGAGCAGTGTTCACCCAGCTCGAGCATCTGCTCGAAGGTATATGGGCACCACTTGCTCGGCGGCTCAACCGGCGAACCTTCCACACGCAGCACCGTATTGGTCTGGCGCGGACCGCGAATCACCGAACGAATAGCGCGATGCACCAGCAGGTCAGGATAGCGGCGGATCGGCGAGGTAAAGTGGGCGTAGGCCTGGTAGGCCAACCCAAAGTGACCTTCGTTTTGCGGAGAGTAGACCGCCTGATTCATTGAGCGCAGCATGACCGTCTGAATGATATCGAAGTCAGGGCGGTCGGCAATCGATTCACGAAGTGCCTGATAGTCTTGCGGAGTGGGCATGTCGCCGCCGCCGACTGCAAGACCTAACTCGTTCAGGAACAGGCGCAGTTTATCAAGCCGCTCAGGTGTCGGCCGTTCGTGAATACGGTAAAGCGCCGGCAGGTCATGCTTATCCAGGAAGCGTGCAGTCGCCACGTTGGCTGCCAACATGCACTCCTCAATTAATTTGTGCGCGTTGTTTCGGCTACGCGGAACGATTTTCTCGATTTTACGCTCATCATTAAAGATGATCGCCGTTTCAGTGGTGTCAAAATCGATCGCACCACGTTCAGCGCGCGC
The DNA here is from genome assembly GCF_976980765.1 of Halomonas sp. NYA30. Taxonomy (NCBI): domain Bacteria; kingdom Pseudomonadati; phylum Pseudomonadota; class Gammaproteobacteria; order Oceanospirillales; family Halomonadaceae; genus Halomonas; species Halomonas sp. NYA30. Next base: position 3,082,992 of record NZ_OZ334477.1, read on the forward strand.
TTCACGCAACAAGTAGTAAAGCTCTTCCAGATTCTTCAGCGGCTTTACTAGCTCGCTGTGCTCTGTCCGTAGCGCCTCGCCCTCTTCGCTCTTCTCATCAAGAATTGCCGCCACCTTGTTATAGGTAAGGCGAGCGTGAGAGTTCATGACGGCTTCGTAGAAGCGGTAGCGGCTAATCGCACCGGTTTGCGAAATATTCATCTCGCACACCAGCACCAGACGATCCACGTGGGGATTCAGCGAACAGAGCCCGTTGGACAATAGTTCCGGCAGCATGGGAACCACTTGACCAGGGAAGTAGACCGAGTTACCCCGCGTGCGGCCTTCATTATCCAACGGCGTGCCGGGACGCACATAGTGGGAAACGTCCGCGATCGCGACGAGCAGTTTCCAACTGCCGGATTTCGTTTTCCACGCGCACACCGCATCATCGAAGTCTTTGGCAGACTCATCGTCGATGGTAACCAGCGGTATATCACGCAGGTCAACGCGGTGCTGCTTGTCTTCTTCCAGCACTTCAGCTGAAATGCCAGAAATTTGGTCGAGCACTTCAGGCGGAAACTCTGCAGGAATATCGTAACTGCGAATCGCAATATCAATTTCCATGCCGGGATCCATACGCTCACCCAACACTTCAATCACCTCGCCTACCGGCTGTACACGGGTGGCTGGCTGCTGAACGATCTTGGCCGAGATCACCTGGCCATCTTTAGCGCCACCACAGGCGCTATGCGGAATAATCACTTCCTGAGTAATGCGCGGATTTTCCGGTATTAGAATGCCAAACTCAGGGGTATTGCTACGGTAAACACCAACGATGGTTTGGGTGTTACGTGCAATCACTTCGGCAATCGTCGCCTCATCACGGCCACGGCGATCACGACCGCTAACGCGTGCCAACACATGGTCGCCGTGAAAAACACGTCGCATTTGGCGCGGCGGCAATACCAAGTCCGGCTTTTTGCCATCATCCCGCAAGAGGAAGCCAAATCCATCGCGGTGCCCCAGCACTTTGCCTTTGATCAGATCGAGCTTGTCGATTAACGCATAGGCGCCCCGACGATCACGCAGCACTTGCCCATCGCGCTCCATCGCCGCCAAACGGCGACGGACAGCTTCGATCAGCTCTTCGTCTTCCAGACCCAGCAGGCGGCTCATATTTTCATGGGTAATCGGCTTGCCATACGTTTCTAAGGCAGCGAGCAAATACTCCCGGCTCGGCGCTGGATTACCATATTTATGCGCCTCGCGCTCGGCGTGCGGATCATCACTTAACGTCCAATACTTCATACGAGCAACATCCTTGATGGCGTCATTTGCGAGAGGCATAAAAAAAGCGCATACGCAGTGCGTTGCGGGCGGGATATTTCAGTGTTTGAAAAGCTGAAATGAATAGGATTTTGTTTAGTCATAGGCGCAGTATAGCGCTGCACGTTCAATCACCCAACCGTCTTAGACGTTGTTTATACAATTAGCTTTATAAAAAGCGCATAAGGGGTCTTGCATTTAACCATCACCCCGGTATTATACGCGCCACTTGCCCAGATGGCGGAATTGGTAGACGCGCTAGCTTCAGGTGCTAGTGTCCGTATGGACGTGGAGGTTCAAGTCCTCTTCTGGGCACCAAACTGCTTTTATACTATCTTTTTGTATACGCAGTTCAGTGCTAAGCAAGTAAAGGCAATAAGCCAGTCAACGTAAGTAGCAACAAGTTTGTGTTCGCCCAGGTGGCGGAATTGGTAGACGCGCTAGCTTCAGGTGCTAGTGTCTGTATGGACGTGGAGGTTCAAGTCCTCTCCTGGGCACCATATGAGCACAAACGATAGTAGATAATTTAAGCGTTAGATGATGCGCCCAGGTGGCGGAATTGGTAGACGCGCTAGCTTCAGGTGCTAGTGTCCGTATGGACGTGGAGGTTCAAGTCCTCTCCTGGGCACCATGAGTTACATGGGCCAGTCCGCATCATTATTTGTTTTCCTCTTTTAATCCTCTCCGTTTTACTCGCTTTTCTTAAAGCACCGCACCTTTCTCAAGTACCGTACCTTTCTAAAAGCACCTCCTCTTTACTGAAAGCGCCCTGGGCGTCGCGCCACTTCTTCAAGTGCCCAACCCTGTACTCGCAACTCCCCTTCCAGCACAGACTCTACTTCCGTCGTTAACTCTGGGAAGAAGTTAAGTCCCGTGCGCGTTTCTATATCATCAATCGTTACCAAGTAATCATCCAGCGGCTCATTTCCGCGGACATCCTGAGGCATGATAAACGCAAGCGCTAACGGTGCTTCGTTGTGCGGCGCGACAATAATTTTATAAAACGCCGAGGGCACTTCGACCAGCCCTACTCGATTAAACACGTTATCCATAAAGCGTTCGGGAAATACCGGCCCAGTAATCACCTGCAAACGATCAAAGCGCGGCGCAAAGTGATCCATAACGACTTCTTCTAAACGCTGCCACAGCTGCCGATTGAGTTGGGGCCGCTGCGGGGTCATATTACTCATCAAGAAGGTATCGACCTGAGCGCTACGTCCATGCACCGCGGCAATCGCGTAATTGGGCGCCAGATGGCCTCGGTCGTAACCACTGCCTGCGTAGCTATCCGTGCCTACCGGCCACAGTGTGCGCCAATCAGCTTGAAAATTTGGCCGGGAACCAATGCTTGAATCGTCTACCGCCTCAACCTGATAGCTTACCCAGAGCGGATTAACCCGCACATCAGACCAGCCAACTAAATAGCCGTCGTTGCGCAATACACGGTGAATCGTAGTAGGACGAAACTCCTCCCAGGTAGGCACTCCCATCCACGTATAAGCATCTTTATGCTGGCGCTCTTGAAATTCCCACAGCCCCGTACCAACAGCAACAAACAGCACGGCAATACCCAAGCGTCGCCCCTGCCGACGCCAGCTCGAAAGCGATGTTCCCAACACTCTTACTCCCTGGTTAGCGCTGACGAGCGCCTATCGTTTTATCTCGCTTAAAGCTACTACCATCGTGGCGATAAACGCGGCCCCAATTACCAGCCTAGTGAAAACATCGTTTCAAGATCGTGGCGGGAGTGCACCTGCATGGCATTCAGGGTTTCTGTATCGCTGATACCTTCTACGGCATTTAAGCGCTCCGTTACCAGCTCAGCCAAGCTTTCAAAATCGCGAGTACGGGCAATCGCCACCAAGTCGTAGCGGCCACAGGTAGAATAAACTTCACTAATGCCTTCTACATCAGCTAAGCGCTCGGCCACGGCTTTCACTTGGCCTTTATCGGTATTGATTAAAATGACTGCGTTTTGCATGGCGTGCCCCTCAAGAGAAAATAATGGCAACAAAAAGTCGTCTTTAAGCTGCGCAGAGTATAGCAGCGACTAGGAAGCGAGCGCAGCACCCAGCAATAGCGTGACCAATTGTCGCTGTACATCTCACGGCATTCGCACAAGCTTTGCACATCCGCTAGCATGTAAGAGAGAACTCCGACTTATAAGTTTATTCGGAGCACTAATAGAGGTGGATCACCACCCGACAACCGTGACCAACGTCATACCGTGACGATAAGGAGAAATCATGGCTAATAAGAGCCGTCGTGACTTCATGCGCAACAGCATGTTAGGGCTCGCTGCCCTTCCGCTGGGTGCAGGCATTCTTTCCAAGACTGCTTTCGCTCAAGAGCTGCCGCGTCTTGATCCTTCCTCAAGCAACGCCCAAGCGCTTAACTACGTCGAAGACGCCAGTGAAGCAAGCGACCACCCTGCTTATGAAGAGGGCGAGCGCTGCGATAACTGCATGTTCTTCAATGCAGAGACACAAGGTTGCCAGCTGTTTCCTGAGAACAGCGTTGAGCCTGCGGGCTGGTGTCAGTCTTGGACTGCACAAGCCTAAACAGCTGCCGTTTAACGCGGATACTGCTGTACTAACAACTACCCCGCGCTTTGCGCGGGGTAGTTGTTTTTAAAGGGTTGTTTTGAGAAAGCCGATTTTCACCGAAGAGCGCTTAAGAAGCATGGCTCTCATCTTCAACCGGCCAGTGAAAACGTCGCGTCACTTGCCCCTCCTCCATTGAGACCAGATGTACGGGGAAACCCCATAGCTGCTGTAAATGGCGAATGACCGGATAAACGCTGCGCCCCAGCGGGCGGCGATTATCCTGCACGTGATGAAGCGTCAAAGAGCGGTCCCCACGAATCGCTGCCTCGACCACTTGAATATTGGGCTCGCGAACAGAGAGCGCATACTGCGTCGCGAGCGCTTCACGAACCTGACGATAGCCCTGTTCGTTATGTATCGCCGCTACTTCAAGGGCCTCTAACTGATCATCATCCACCACTAAAAACAGCTTATGGTCGCGCATCACCTTCGGCGACAGAAACTGCTGAATAAACGACTCGTCCTTAAAGTTGCGCATCGCAAACTCCACCGTTTCCCGCCACGGGGTACCCGCCACATCTGGAAACCACTCACGATCCTCGTCGGTAGGGTTTTCGCAGATGCGCTTGATATCCATAAAAATCGCGAAACCAAGCGCATAAGGGTTAATCCCACTAAAGTGAGGGCTATCAAAGGCTGGCTGATTAATTACAGCGGCGTGAGACTGCAAAAACTCCAGCATCAGCCCTTCATCGACATTGCCGTCGTCGTAGAGTCGATTCATTAACGTGTAGTGCCAGAAGCACGCCCAGCCCTCATTCATCACCTGCGTTTGCCGCTGGGGATAAAAATACTGCGCCAGCTTGCGCACAATTCGCACAATCTCACGCTGCCAAGGCGCCAGCAACGGGGCGTTTTTCTCAATAAAGTAGAGCAGATTTTCCTGCGGCTCTGAAGGGTAAAGCCCGCCGCTATGTAAGCCTAACGGGTCATCGCCATTGGCATTGTGCAAACTACCCGGCAGCGAAGACTCCCCAGTGGGTGGTTCGGGAATGGTTCGCCAGAGCATATTAACCTGGGTTTGTAGATAGGCTTCCCGCTCATCCTGGCGCTTCGCTTCCTCTTCTGCAGAAATCGGTGAGGGGCGTTTGTAGCGGTCAACACCGTAGTTTTGCAGCGCATGGCAAGCATCCAGCAGCTGCTCGACAGCCTGCACGCCGTGGCGCTCTTCGCACTGGGCGATATACTTACGTGCAAACACCAAGTAATCGACAATAGAAGAGGCATCCGTCCAAGTACGGAACAGGTAGTTACCTTTAAAAAAGGAGTTATGACCGTAGCAGGCGTGGGCCATCACCAACACCTGCATCATCAGCGTGTTCTCTTCCATCAAGTAGGCTATACAAGGGTCAGAGTTAATGACCAGCTCATAAGCCAGGCCCATCTGGCCGCGCTTGTAAGCCCCCTCAACGGCTAGAAACTGCTTTCCGAATGACCAGTGGTGGTAGCCCACCGGCATGCCCACGCTGGCGTAGGCATCCATCATCTGCTCCGTGGTGATCACTTCTATCTGATTGGGATAAGTATCCAGACGATACTCATCAGCGAGCCTTGCCAGCTCCGCATCGAAGCGCTCCAGCAGGTTGAAGTTCCAATCGGAGCCGGTGGCAATCGGCTTGCGCTTGCGGGTCGCACTCATAGCCCACTCCTCTATTACACGGTCATACGGTCACTAGCCTCTATACACGGTCACTAAGACTGACTTAAGCGACGCTTGAACAGTTCGCGAAAGACCGGATAAATATCGCCCGCCTCTATAATTTGCCGCATGGCAAAGCGTTCGGGAAATTCTTTGACCACACTTGCATACTCATGCCACAGCGATTGATGGTCGTGAGGCGTAATCTCAACGTAAGCGTAGTATTGCAACTGTGGCATTAGCTGTTTGATCAGCAAGTCGCGGCAAATATTCGAGTCGTCATCCCAATTATCGCCATCGGAGGCTTGGGCCACATATAAATTCCACTGCCCCACTGGATAACGCTTTTCAATGATCTTATTGACCAGATTCAGCGCACTAGAAACAATCGTACCGCCGGTTTCGCGTGAGTAAAAAAACTCCTCCTCGCTAACTTCCCGAGCAGCGGTGTGGTGACGCACAAACACCAGTTCGACTTTTTCGTAGTGTTTCTCCAAAAACAGGTACAACAGTAAGAAAAAGCGCTTAGCGATATCTTTATGGTTCTGGGTCATCGACCCCGAAACGTCCATGACACAAAACATGACCGCTTGATTAGAAGGCTGCGGCTGGGCGCTTAACTGGTGGTAGCGCAGGTCATAGGTATCAATGAACGGCACGCCAGCAATACGTTTTTCCAGGCGTTCGATTTCAGTTTTCAGCTCGGCAATACGGGCCGGATTACGCAATACCGGGTCTTTACGCTCTTCGGCTTCCAGGGCCTCATGAGCTTCCTTAAGCGCCCGTTTAATCGGCGCGCGCATGGCAATGCGCCGAGCGTAGGCTTCGCGCATCGAACGGGTAATGCTGATCCGGGAAGGCACGCCATCTTTAGACAATCCCGCCCGCACCATTTTGACCTCTTCCAGCGACTTCAACGGTTTGCGCTGCAAGTGGGGTAACTCAAGCCCGTCAAACACAAACTCCAGAAACTCCTCGCGGCTGAGGGTGAAGGCGAACTCATCCACCCCTTCCCCCTGATTAGAGGCGCCGCCTTCCCCCGCACCACTGCCACCGCCCTGCCCGCTAGGCCGTCGTATTTTGTCGCCCGCTACAAACTCCTTGTTGCCTGGCGAGACGATATTGCGTGCCCCGCCCGGGCCATGCTGAAACACTGGCTCAGAGATATCCTTCGCCGGAATAGATATTTTTTCACCGCGCTCCATATCAGTAATGGAGCGGCGATTAACGGCCTCTTCAACCGAACGCTTGATATGCTTGCGATAGCGCTCTAAAAAGCGCTGACGGTTCACCGCGCTTTTATGTTTAGCGTTAGGCCTTCGATCAATAAAGTAGGTCATACGACCTCCTTAGACGCTTTTCTTAAGCACTGTTTTAACAACAGCCCTTAACTATCCGTCCCTTACTGGGACTTACGCACGCGCAGGTACCACTCGGACAGTAATCGAACCTGTTTTTCGGTGTAGCCGCGCTCAACCATCCGCGCCACAAAGTCTTCATGCTTCTTCTGGTCTGACCGGGAGGCCTTGGCATTGAACGAAATCACCGGCAGTAGCTCTTCGGTGTTGGCGAACATTTTGTGTTCGATAACACCTTTTAGCTTTTCATAGGACTGCCAGCTCGGGTTCATACCATTATTTTGTGCGCGTGCTCGCAGCACAAAATTGACCACTTCATGGCGGAAGTCTTTCGGGTTGGAGATTCCCGCCGGTTTCTCAATTTTCTCCAGCTCTTCGTTCAGCGATTGGCGATTCAACAGCTCGCCGGTTTCATGATCACGGTATTCCTGATCCTGTATCCAGAAATCAGCGTAGGTTACGTAGCGGTCGAAAATATTTTGACCATATTCGCTGTAGGATTCGAGGTAAGCGGTTTGAATCTCCTTACCAATAAAGTCCACGTAGCGGGGCGCCATATACTCTTTGATGAAGCCCAAGTAGCGTTCAAACACTTCTGAGGGCAGCTGTTCACGCTCCAATGCCTGCTCCAGCACATAAAGTAGATGCACCGGGTTGGCAGCCACTTCGGTGCTATCAAAGTTGAATACCTTAGAAAGAATCTTGAAGGCGAAACGAGTGGAGAGCCCTTGCATGCCTTCGTCAACGCCAGCCGCGTCGCGATACTCCTGAATCGACTTGGCACGCGGATCGGTGTCTTTCAGGTTTTCACCGTCGTACACGCGCATCTTGGAATAGATATTGGAGTTTTCCGGCGCTTTAAGCCGTGACAACACCGAAAACTGCGCCAGCATGCGCAGCGTATCCGGCGCGCAGGGCGCGGCATTTAATGAAGAATCCTCTAGTAGTTTTTGATAGATTTTGATCTCTTCGGTGACTCGCAGGCAATAAGGCACTTTGACGATATAGACCCGGTCAAGAAATGCCTCGTTGTTACGATTGTTGCGGAATGCCTGCCATTCAGACTCGTTAGAGTGCGCCAGGATCACCCCATCAAAGGGTATTGCTCCCATGCCTTCGGTGGGATTATAGTTGCCCTCCTGCGTCGCGGTGAGCAGTGGATGCAGCACCTTGATCGGCGCTTTGAACATCTCCACAAACTCCATCAACCCCTGGTTGGCACGGCATAAGCCACCAGAGAAGCTGTAGGCATCTGGGTCGTCCTGGGAGTAAAGCTCCAACTGGCGGATATCGACCTTACCCACCAGCGAGGAGATATCCTGGTTGTTCTCATCTCCCGGCTCGGTTTTCGAAATGGCAATTTGATTCAACCGTGAGGGGTACAAACGTACCACCCTAAACTGGGAAATATCACCGCCATACTCTTTGAGCCGCTTCGCCGCCCAGGGCGACATCACGCTGCGCAGATAACGCTGAGGAATACCGTACTCTTTCTCTAACAGCTCGCCATCCTCCTCGGGAGAGAATAAACCAAGTGGCGACTCATAAACTGGCGAGCCCTTAATGGCATAGAACGGGATGCGTTCCATCAGTAACTTCAAGCGCTCTGCCAGTGATGACTTACCGCCACCCACTGGCCCCAGCAGGTAGAGGATCTGCTTGCGCTCTTCAAGCCCTTGGGCAGCATGGCGGAAGTAGGCAACGATTTGCTCGATAGCCTCCTCCATACCGTGGAACTCTGCAAAGGCAGGGTAGCGGCGAATCACTTTGTTGGAAAAAATGCGTGACAGACGCGGGTCTTTCGCCGTGTCGATCACTTCAGGCTCGCCTATGGCTTCCAGCATGCGCTCGGCGGCGCTGGCATAAACCTTCGAGTCACGGCGACAAAGCGCCAAGTACTCCTCAAGGCTCATGTCTTCTTGCTGAACGCGGGCAAATCGGTCTTGAACGCGATCAAAGATACTCATGGAATTCTCCTGTGGCCTAACCCCAGGCTGCCACCGCCAAACCAAGTGTTTCGCAACGGTGTGCCAAACGAGGTGTCGCTTTTTTTAGCGTAGTCAGCATTAGCAAAAAGTGATGACTAAAACCTTCAACGCAGCGGCGATACAGTTAAGAGAATTATTCAGGGGATTAGTTGCGTTAAATAAAGCAACTGGCTACGAAAGGGAGCGCACTAGAGCAGTTGCGCCGCTGCCAGGGCAGCGGCGCAACTAGATTGCAGGTGCTAAACAGCAGCAAAAGAGGTGCTGTTTTCGCGCTTAACGCTCAAGCACGTCACGAATATCGGCTAATAACTCATCAAGTAATTCAACGGTGGTGTTCCAGGCACATACAAATCGGGCACCGCCAGCGCCAATAAAAGTATAGAAGGTCCAGCCTTTGGCTTTCAACGCTTCAATTGCCGGGAGTGGCAATTCAACGAAAACGCTGTTGGCCTGAGTAGGGAACATCAGTGAGACACCCGGCAACGCCTGTAGGCCTTCCGACAGGTAGCGAGCCATGGCGTTGGCGTGCTGGGCATTCGTTAACCAGGCGCCGCTCTCTAATAACCCTAACCATGGCGCTGAGATAAAGCGCATTTTAGATGCCAGCTGGCCTGCTTGCTTGCAGCGGTAAGAGAAATCTTCGGCTAACTCACGGTTAAAAAACAGGATTGCTTCCCCAAACGCCAAGCCGTTCTTGGTACCTGAAAAACACAGCGCATCCACGCCTACCTGCCAGGTCAGTTCAGCGGGAGTGGCATTTAGACTTGCACAGGCGTTGGCAAAGCGGGCACCGTCCATATGCAACCGCAGGTCATGTTTATCAGCAATGGCGCGAATCGCCATCAGCTCTTCGCGGGAATAAAGCGTGCCCACTTCGGTCGCTTGGGTCAGCGAGACCACTTTGGGTTTGGGGTAGTGAATATCGCTGCGCTTGGTGACCAGCGCCTCGATACCTTCCGGGGTAAGCTTGCCATTGGCGCCGGGTGAGGTCAGCAGTTTTGCGCCGTTTGAGAAAAACTCCGGGCCACCACACTCGTCGGTTTCGATATGCGCCAGCTCATGACAAATAACGCTGTGGTAGCTACGTCCCATCGCTGAAAGGGCCAGTGAGTTAGCAGCGGTGCCGTTGAAAACGAAGAAGACGTCACAGTCATAGTCAAACATTTCGCGGAAGCGATCTGCGGCACGGGCCGTCCAGGTATCGTTACCGTAAGCCAAATCATCGCTGCGGTTGGCTTCTAATAGATATTCCATCGCCTCCGGGCAAATACCGGAGGTGTTATCACTGGCTAAAAAACGCGGGCTACACTCCGAGGTCATGACAGTTGTCCTTATATCTGGCGATCTTACGGCACAGGCTGGGTGCCACCAGTGCCTTTAATGCCTAGCTATGCTTAATAGCCAGGCCAAGAAATCCCTTAATAACAGGACATTCAGTCTATCGCCATTAATGGGTAAACGTCACCCGCTCTACTAGCTTGTCTAGAACTATATCAAATACATCGGTGTCGAGAGCATGCTTCCGAGAGGGCGCTGTAAACCCATCCATGGGCGCTACTTTCGCCATCTGACCGCCATGGATGGCGGAAATGCCGTCATTGTCAGGAACATTTTCCGGCCATGGCGAAAGACCCTCTCTTCAACCTGCCCTCACACCTAGTGAAAGTTTTGACCCGATTACAGGATAGCGGCCAGACGTGTGCCCTGCTCAATCGCCCGTTTGGCATCCAGTTCGCTGGCTTCATCGGCACCGCCAATAATATGCACCGCCACTTTTGCCTGCTCCAGCGGCGCCAGTAACTCCCGCACCGACTCTTGCCCGGCGCACACCACCACGCTGTCTACCGCCAACACTTGATCAACGCCCTCGCGGCGAATATGCAGCCCTTGGTCGTCGATTTTGTGATACTCGCAGCCCGTTAGCGTGGTGACCCCACGGGCTTTAAGCGAGGCGCGGTGCACCCAGCCAGTGGTTTTACCCAGGTTTTTACCCGGTTTGGAGCTTTTACGCTGCAGCATCACGATCTCGCGGGGAACGTCTGGCGGTGTCGGTGTTTTTAAACCGCCGCGTTCGCCCACTGCTAAATCAACGCCCCATTCGTCGCACCAGTCAGCAATATCCAACGCGGGGTGTCCTTGGTGTGCCAGCAGTTCAGAGACATCAAACCCAATCCCCCCCGCGCCGATCACGGCTACTTTACGCCCGACCCGCTCGGGCGACTCAATCGCCTCGGCGTAGCTCAGTACCTTTGAATGGTCGTGGCCCGGCAGGCTTAGTTCGCGGGGTCGAACGCCGGTGGATAGCACCACTTCATCAAAATCGGCAAGCGTTTCTGCGGTTGCCGTGGTGTTCAAGCGCACCTCTACCGAATACTTCTCTAGCATTACGCGGTAGTAGCGCAAGGTTTCGTTGAACTCCTCCTTACCGGGGATTCTCCGCGCGTAGTTAAACTGCCCGCCGAGCTCACTGCGCTGTTCAAACAGCACCACGTTATGCCCGCGGCTGGCCGCTGTCACAGCCGTTGCCAGCCCCGCCGGGCCGCCGCCAACCACCGCGACTCTTTTACTCGTTTGCGCAGGCTCTATCACCAGCTCGGTTTCATGACAGGCGCGAGGATTAACCAAACAGGAGGTCAGCTTGCCGGCAAAGGTGTGATCCAGGCAGGCTTGGTTACAGGCGATGCAGGTATTGATCTCGTCTGCTAAACCTTCCTGGGCTTTACGCACCCAGGCGGGATCAGCCAGAAAAGGCCGCGCCATGGAAACCATGTCGGCGTGGCCCTCTGCCAGCACCCGCTCGGCGACCTCGGGCATGTTGATGCGGTTAGTGGTGATCAATGGAATCGAGAGCGCCGACTTGATGCGCTTAGTCACCTCGGTAAAGGCCGCTCGTGGCACGCTGGTCACAATCGTGGGCACCCGCGCTTCGTGCCAACCGATGCCGGTATTAATGACATTAGCACCAGCAGCTTCAATCGCTTGCCCAAGGGTAACCACCTCTTCCCAGGTACTGCCCTCTTCGACCAGATCAATCATCGAGAGGCGGAAAATAATCACGAAACGTTCACCTACCGCCTCGCGTACACGACGCACAATCTCCACGGCAAAGCGCATGCGGTTTTCAAACGCCCCACCCCACTCGTCCTCGCGCTGATTGGTGCGTTGGCAAATAAACTGATTAATCAGATAGCCTTCAGACCCCATCACCTCCACGCCGTCATAGCCTGCCTGCTGGGCCAGACTCGCGCAGCGCACGTAGTCGGCAATTTGCTGCTCCACCTCGTCGCTACTTAGCGCCCGTGGCATAAACGGATTGATCGGGGCCTGTATCGCCGAAGGTGCTACGAGATCCGGTGAGTAGGCGTAGCGTCCGGCGTGCAGAATCTGCATACACAGGTGGCCGCCTTCAGCGTGCACCGCATCAACCACTTGGCGGTGCTCCGGCAGTTGCGCTTCGTCAACAAGCGCATTGGCCCCCTGAAAAACCGCGCCTTCTGCATTGGGGGCGATACCGCCAGTGACAATCAGGCTAACCCCCTCCCGCGCCCGCTCGGCATAGAAAGCGGCTAGCCGTTCAAAGCCATTCGGCGCCTCTTCCAAATTGGTGTGCATCGAGCCCATTAAGACGCGGTTAGGCAGCGTCAAATGACCAATCGTTAGCGGTCGGAAAAGATGCGGATAGGCGGGCGTCTGGGTCATCACGGGTCTCCTGAATCTTATTAGTAGCGTTGCAAGGCAAATTCAAACAAGCGTATGACATCCTGAGCATCACGTATAGCCCTTAGATCTAGTCCTTCAATCTAGCCCCTCGATCTTTTGCCAACCGCTTGCCCAGCGCGCGAATCCGCGTCACATTACCCGGCTAACGATAAGGAACAGTTGCTATGCCCTTGATTTACTTTTTGCCGCCGCTCGCCACTGTATTGATATGGTCGGGCAATATGACCATTAATCAGCTTAGCGTAGGCGCCATTGCGCCCAGTAGTATCGCCTTTTTACGCTGGTTATTAGCACTCGCGGTGATGACGCCTTTTGTGCTGCCTGCGGTGTTGCGTCACCGTGACGAGATTCGTCGCCAATGGCCGAAGCTTGCGCTACTCGGGTTACTCGGCATGGGCCTATGGCAGGGGCTTGCCTATGTAGCGGCAGAAACCACCACCGCCACCAATATGGGCATTCTTGCCGCCATGGTGCCGTTGCTAACGGTGCTGCTGAGCGCGCTTATTCTCCGCGAACCACCGACTTTAGGCGGTGTTTTGGGCGGGGTGCTAGCGTTTGTGGGCGTCACCGTATTGCTAGGGCGTGGCAATCCGCTTTCGCTACTGCAGCTCCAGGTCGCCCTGGGCGATGCGCTGATGGTGGTCGCAGCAACCTGCTACGCGCTATATGGCGTGATGCTCAAGCGCTGGTCAATGAACTTACCGCCTTGGGTGATGCTCTACGCCCAAGTCTGTTTCGCCGTCCTATTCTTGTTGCCACCCTATTTAATGGGGCCAATGACGCCGATTGATGGGCAGAATATCGGCTTGATTCTCTATGCAGGTATTCCCGCCTCAGTCATCACTACGTTTCTATGGATGCGGGCGGTACGTCAAATCGGTGCCAATCAATCGAGTATTTTTATCAACCTGATGCCGCTATTTAGCGCAGTCATTGCCATGATCTTTTTAGGTGAGCGAGTGGCTGGTTTCCACTTTGCAGGCGGGCTACTCATCCTTGCCGGGGTGATCATGGCGCAAACACTGACACGGCCGTTAACCCGCGAGTTAACACCAGATAAGCCGAGCAACGCCCAATAATGCTAGAATGGGCGTTTACTTCTGACGCTGGGAAGCCCTGATATGTCCCTGGAAGAACTGCATCTTAATCTGCGCAACCTAATGAGCGATGACTACGATCAGCTCAAGGCATTGATGGACGCTGTCTATCACGATATCGGTGGAGCTTGGCCAAAGCGCACGATCGACAAATTAATTCAGGAATTCCCTGATGGCCAAATCGCCATTGAGGACGATGGACTGCTGGTGGGCGTGGCGCTCACCGTGCAGGTGGATTACGACGAATTTTCTAATCCGCACAAGTACGATGATCTGATTGGTCACCGCGAGATCATCCTCAATGATGAGGATGGCGACGCCATGTACGGTCTGGACGTGCTGATTCACCCGGATTACCGCGGCTATCGCTTGGGCCGCCGACTTTACGAAGCGCGTAAAGAGCTGTGCCGCTCAATGAACCTGCGCGCAATACTGGCCGGTGGGCGTATTCCCGAGTATCACCAGCACGCTGATGAACTCACCCCAGCTCAATACATTGATAAAGTCTCGCGCAAAGAGATTTACGACCCGATTCTCTCTTTCCAGCAGGCCAATGACTTCCAGGTCAAGCGCCTGCTGCGTAAGTACCTGCCGGAAGATGAGCAGTCGCGCGGTTACGCTACCCTGCTAGAGTGGAACAACATTCTGTTTGAGCCTGCTGCCAGCGTGCTCGACAACAAGCCTACCCAAGTACGTGTAGGTGCTGTGCAGTGGCAAATGCGTGAGTTCTCCTCAGTGGAAGCCGCGCTTCAGCAGATTGAGTACTTTGTTGATGCGCTGTCTGACTACCAGAGCGATTTTGCGGTATTCCCAGAACTGTTTTATGCCCCCTTGATGGGCCTTCAGGATCGCGCCGCCCAGCAGGATCAAATGGGCGCCATTCGCTTTTTGGCAGGTTTCACCGAGCGCTTTAAGTCGGAACTCTCGCGCATGGCGGTCTCCTATAACATCAACATTGTCGGTGGTTCGATGATTGAGGTCGGCGAGGATGACCGCCTCTACAACATCGCGTACCTGTTCCACCGCGATGGCAGCGTTGAGCGCCAGGCCAAGTTGCACATTACGCCTCAAGAGCGGCGCGACTGGGTCATTGAGGGTGGCGATGAGCTACAGGTGTTCGATACCGACGCTGGGCGCGTGGGCATCCTGATCTGTTACGACGTGGAATTCCCAGAGCTTGGTCGTCTACTGGCCGACCAAGACATGGACATCCTATTCGTACCCTTCTGGACCGATACCAAAAACGGCTACCTGCGCGTGCGCCACTGCGCCCAGGCGCGGGCAATTGAAAACGAGTGCTACGTGGTGCTGTGCGGCAGCGTCGGCAACTTGCCGTCGATTGAAAACCTGGATATCCAGTACGCGCAATCCGCGGTGTTCTCACCTTCTGATTTCGCCTTCCCCCACGATGCGGTGCTGGCGGAAACCACGCCGAATACCGAGATGATCTTTTTCTCGGACTTGGACTTGACCCGTTTGACGGTAGTGCGTGCCGAAGGCTCAGTGACCAACTTGAAAGACCGCCGCAAGGATCTGTTTGATTTACGCTGGCGCGACTGGTCGTGGAAATCGGGTGCTAACCTGGAGGAGTGAAGGGAATCATGAAAACAACAACGCCGCCCAATGGGCGGCGTTGTTGTTTCTAAAAGTGTGTTGTACTAGAGGAGTTATATAGCTCAATCAGGCCAAACAAGATGCGCGGGTACGCGGCCTTTGGCATCGAACAGCACCCCCTCATCGCGTAACTTGCGGTGCTGGCGCTCGGCGCCACCATGGTCGGCAAGCTTTAAGGATGCTGCAATCACGCGATGCCAGGGCAACTGATGGCCATCCGGTAGGTGGCGCATAGCCGACCCCACCATGCGCGGCGTAGCGCCTTCGGTCATGGCTGCAATGCGGCCATAGGTGGTCACTCGGCCCGGCGGAATTTGATCGACAATGGTGTAGATCTGCTCGAGCAATTCCGGCCGGGGCATGTGAAATATCCTCTTATTTATTACGCGTCTTTAAAAATCTTACCACCTGCTTACAGCGCCTCGACCAATTGATCGATCGCTTGAAAAGCTTCCTTGAGCGCAGCGTCGCGATGCTGCTCGCCCATGTTCAAACCTTCAGCATAGACCACCTGGGTATCTTTAATCCCCATCAAGCCGAGCATGGCTTTGAGGTGCGGCGTTTGGCTATCCATTTCGGTGCCAGCGTACTGGCCGCCACGGGCAGCCAGGATGATCGCCCGCTTGCCTTCTACCAAGCCTTGAGGCCCGTTTTCGGTATAACGGAATGTTTCTCCAGCCCGCAGCACACGGTCAAACCATGCTTTCAACTGCGAAGGAATACCCAGGTTATACATCGGCACCGCAATCACCAGCACATCATTCGCACGCAGCTCTGCCAGCAGCGTTTCCGAATGAGCAGCCAACTTGTGTTGCTCGGCGCTGCGCTCTGCAGCCGCCACTTGCCAGGCGCCCAGCTCGCTGATATCCAGGTGAGGCAGTGTATTTTTCACCACATCACGTTGGGTGACATCGATACCATCGCGAGCGTTAGCTTGCTCGATAAAGCGATTAGCCAGCGCATTGGATTGGCCGTTTTCCGCCAGAATAGAAGAGGTGATTACCAGGGCACGCGTCGTCATTGTAAGCTCCAAAGATCATTAGGTTAATGAGTTGGAAGCTATTCTACGACGCTTTCCGATAAGCAAAAGCGCAACGTTTTCCGACTTGTATTCGATTAAATCGAATTATGCGAGTGTGCTCTGTTTTATTTACATACATTTCACACATTCACCGGTTAAGCCAGCGGGCAGTCGCAGCCGACATGCTCTTCATCCCATCGAGTTGCACAGCCATTGCCAGACCAACCCTGCTTCATCGCTAACGTGGCGGCGGCTTGGCCGTACCAGCCAAAAGCGCTCGTCGCTAGCAGCCTGTCGGTCTTTCCGTTGCACCGTGAGATACTGACCACCGTCATCGCCGAGCTGAGAAGATCGCCATGAGCCGCTTCATCCCTGTGGATCGCCAGACCGATTACCTGCTGCCGCCTTCGGTAGACGAGTGGTTGCCCGATGGTCACCTGGCGCGGTTCGTTGTCGATGTTGTCGAACAACTGGACCTCTCGACGTTGACCCGGCGTTACATGGGGCGGGGTTCCAAGGCACATCACCCGGCGGTGCTACTGAGCCTGCTGATCTACGGCTACGCCACCGGGGTGGTCTCCAGCCGCAAGATCGAGCGCGCCACCTATGACTCGGTGGCGTTCCGTTACCTGGCCGCCAATACCCATCCCGACCATGACACGCTGGCCACCTTTCGCCGCCGCTTTCTGCCGGAACTGGAACAGTTGTTCGTGCAGGTGCTGTTGCTGGCCCGCGAGATGAAGCTGCTCAAGCTTGGCACCATCGCCCTGGACGGCACCAAGCTCAAGGCCAACGCCAGCAAGCACAAGGCGTTGTCGTATGGCCATGCCAAGAAGCTGGAGGCACAGTTCAGGGCAGAGGTGAAAGCGCTGACCGAGCGGGCCGAGTCGGCGGACAAGGAGGACGCGGCCGACGGCATGGATATCCCCGCCGAGATTGCCCGCCGTGAAGCCCGCCTGGCGGCCATCGCTGAGGCGAAGGCCAAGATCGAGGCGCGCGCCGAGGAGCGGGACGCCACCGAGCAAGCCGCCTATCAGGAAAAGGTGGCGCGGCGGGAGGCGCAGCGCAAGGCCGGCAAGAAGCCCCGTGGGCGTGACCCCGAACCGCCCACTGGTGGCCCGCGTGACAAGGATCAGATCAATTTCACCGACCCGCAGTCGCGCATCATGCCGGTCACCGGCAAGGGGTTTGATCAGTGCTACAACGCCCAAGCCGCGGTTGATACCGAGAGTCTGCTGGTGACCCATGTCCACGTCACGCAGGCGACCAATGACAAGCAGCAAGTCATGCCGCTACTGACGGCCTGGCAAGGTTACCCGGAAACGCTGGGAAAACCTGACCACCTGCTGGGTGATACCGGCTACTTCAGTGCCAGCAATATCCAGGCCTGCCATGACCATGGTATCGAACCGCTGTTGGCGATGAAGCGAGACGTCCATCACCTTCCGGTCTTTGAACGTTTCGCCGCGGATCCGCCTGCCCCGGAGAGCGAGGACCCCGTCGAACAGATGGCACACCGCTTGAAGACGCAGGCGGGCCGAGCGCTCTATGCGCTGCGCAAGCACACGGTGGAGCCGGTCTTCGGGATCATCAAACACGTGATGGGGTTCCGGCAGTTCTCGCTACGCGGACTGGATAAGGTCAGCGGCGAGTGGCGATTGGCCACCATGGCGTGGAATATCAAGCGGATGCACCGGTTGACGGCGGGCTGAGGGCTCGCCGCGCCCAACCGGCCAGCAGGCAAGGCGTCAGAACCGCCTTGCAGAAGCTGAGGGGCAGGTTAAGAGCCACACAACAGCACCAACACCAACACAGGGGGGGGTGAAGAACCCACGCCTCAGCTCATCCATTAACCTCAAGTCCGACAGACTGCTAGGCACACTAATAGTAAAGGGCGCCACTAAATCGCCACGTTGCTCCATTAAACGCCGGTGAGTAAGCGCAATGCCGCCACCTTGGCTGGCAAGTGCCAACGTCATGACCTGGTTATCGCAGGTGAGCGACCAACACTGCGCCTCAACATGGGCAGCACCCGCTTCCTGCAACCAGCCCGGCCACCCCACTCCAAACCCCACGGCGTGCAGCAGCGTGTGCCCGGCCAGATCACTCGGCGCAGAAAGCGTCTCTGCCAAGGCCTGGGAGCACACCGGCAGCAGATGCTCTTCCCCTAGCGGCTGCATTTCAACGCCGGTCCACTCCCCTTTGCCATAGCGAATCTCGACATCTGCCCCTTCAGGGCCAAAGTCATCAGGCCAGATAGCGCTCACCAAACGTATCGCCACCTGCGGGTGGGCGCGGTGGAAGGCAATCAGACGCGGCGCCAACCACGACTGCTGGATGACAGGCGTGGCACGCAGTGTGACCGGTTGCTCGGCCGTACTGCCAAAGACTTCCAGGGTACCTTCGCTGATTCGGACAAAGGCATCATGAATACTCGGCAGCCACGCTTGCCCCGCTGGGGTTAACGTTAAGCTGCGGGCATGGCGAACAAACAACTTCTGCCCGACACGGTCTTCCAGCAATCGAACGCGCTGACTGATCGCCGCCTGGGTCACTCCAAGCTCATTGCCTGCGGCAGTGAAGCTCAAGGTACGCGCTGCGGATTCAAAGGCTTGCAGCCATAACAATGGCGGTAACTGACTCATGAAAAAGAGACCTATAAATTAAATGATGTCTTAGGGGTCAGATTAATCGTTTGTCACTGGCGCTGCTACTCCTCATCCTGGTTAACACTTAAGCACACCCCTAACGCACAGCCATCTGGCTCTGCCGCAAAGGGAGCGATTCGGAGTCATCATGAATAGCGCGGTACAAACGACAACGATACCAACGACAAATAACGCTCAAGCCCCAGACATGGGCGAATTAACCCCCTACCAAACCGGCCCCGCCCTCACTCAGGCAATGCTCACCCAACAAGGTGTTGCACTTGAGTGGCAAGATGGCGAGCACACCACCCTGCCCCTGCTCTGGCTACGCGATCACTGTGCCTGCCAAGCATGCCGTCATCCGCAGACCCGTGAACGGCTTTACCTGCCGCTTGAAGCGATTTCCGAGCCGCCAACCGTGGCGCTACTGGATGGTCACTTGCATTTGAACTGGCAGGACGGCCACGTTAGTACGTTTCACAGCGGCTGGCTTTATCAGCGTCGTCCAGAAGCGACCCTTGCCTCAGCCGTCCCCAACGCCAAACCGTGGGTCAATAACTTCGCGCCTGAGCGCATCAACCATAGCGACTTCCTCACGCCCCAAGGCGAAAAAGCCTGGTTAACCGCTATGCTGCGCGATGGCTTGGCGCTGATCACCGACGGCCCTTTGGTAGAAGAAGAAGTAAGCCGGCTGGCTGAGCGTATTGGCCCACTGCGCGCCACCAATTTTGGTGCCCGTTTTGATGTGCGCTCTAAGCCCAACCCCAATAACGCGGCGTATACCGCGGTAGGATTGCCGCTGCATGTTGATTTGCCCAACTGGCAACAACCGCCCGATATTCAGTTGCTCTACTGCCTGCAAAACGAAGCCAGCGGTGGTGAATCGCTGTTTGCTGATGGTGCCCGCGTGGTAGAAGCGCTACGCCAGCAAGATCCAAAAGCGCTCGCCATACTCAGCGAAACGCCCATCGACTTTCGCTTTCAGGATGAGACCCACGATATTTCCATGCGAGCGCCGGTGGTCACGCTGGACAGCGCAGGTAACTTGGTCGAGATGCGCTTGAACAACTGGATTCGCGACGCGCTTCATTTACCGGTAGAGCAGATGGATGCTTGGTATAGCGCCTATGCTCTATTGTGGAAGTTATTTCACAGCGAAGCGCACCAGCTGGAGTTCACCCTCCGCCCTGGGCAGATGATTGCATTTGATAACCGTCGCGTACTGCACGGACGGCGCGAATTCGACCCCAATAGTGGCGCTCGCCATTTACAAGGCACCTATCTAGACCGCGACATGCTGGCCTCCCGCCTTCGTGTGCTAGCCCGCAACGTTTAGCGGCTTTCAAGTTTAAAGCACTTATCTGACAACAGCGTTTATCTGACAAAAAACCTAGCAAGGAGATCATATGACACATTTTAAACCTCTCGCTTCGGGCATTGCCCTTGCCACCACTGCGCTATTGGCCACGACCGTACAAGCTGATGATCAAACCATCGACTTCGGCGTACCCGCCTGGCCCGGCATTACGGTTAAAACCGCTATTGCTGAGCAGCTATTAAACCCGCTCGGCTACGAAACCAGCGTCCAGGAAATCGGCCTGCAGGTGATTTATCAGGGCATTGAAAGCGGCGATATAGACGTCTTCCTGGGTGCTTGGCTGCCTGCTCAACGCGAGATGTTCAATCCCCGCAAAGAATCGGGCGTACTCATTGATGTGGCGAACAATGTCGATGGCGCACAAATGACTCTGGCGGTTCCTGAATACCTCTTTGATGACGGCTTGCAAAGCTTTGCCGACCTTGATGACTACCGCGACCAGTTGGATGGCGAGATTCATGGCTTTGGTGCCGGTTCAGCGGCCAGCGAGATTCTTAACAACGCTATTGATAACGACACCTGGGGACTCGGCGACTGGCAATTGGTCGACACCAGCGAAGTCGCCATGCTTTCCGCCGCACGCAATGCGATTTCCCGGGAAGAGCCGATTGTCTGGGTGGGCTGGACGCCTCACTGGATGAACCTTGAACTGCCGATGCGCTACCTGGAAGATCCCGAAGATCTGTTCGGCGAGAACAACGGTGAAAGCGAGGTATTGACGCTTCTTCGCAGTGACTATGCTGACGCTAATCCCAACGTCGTGGCGTTCTTTGAGCAATTCACCTTCTCCGCCGAAGAGCAGAGTTGGATGATTCAGGCATTTGGTCAGGAAGAGCGCGATCTTACTGAGGTCGCCGAGCAATGGATCAATGAGCACCCCGAGCGCATTGAAGCCATGCTGGCTGACGTGACCACCACCGACGGTGAGCCCGCCTGGCCGGTGATTGAAGCAGAACTCAACAACTAATCGTTCGCCTAAAAAGCGCCTTCATCCCATCGCACGGCTAGCGTATGCTAGCGCTTTTTTAGTCGATGGGAGTGGGCATGTCGCGAACATTGAGCAAGGGCGTTGGCCTGCTGGTAGCCGTCGTGCTGTTAGGCGCTATGTGGCATTTGCTACAGCGCTATGACCTACTAACCCAGGCGCGCCTGAGCGAGCTGATTGATACCATCCGCCAGTGGCGTAACGCGCCCTGGATGTTTGCGGCGGTGATGGCCGTTTACGCTGGCGCGCTGCTGGTGATGTTCCCGCTTAGCCTACTGGTGGTAGTGACAGGCTTACTGTTTGGCCCGGTGTGGGGGCTGGCGTACGCCACGCTCGGTACATTGACCTCATCAGTGGTGTCTTATTGGGTGGGGCACTGGCTAGGTCGAGAGGCGCTGATGCACTATGGCGGCCGTCATTTACGTGGCCTTTCGGGCTATTTGTCCAAACGTGGCATTCGCACCATGACGGTCATTAACCTGTTGCCTCTCGCCCCGTTCACGCTGACGAATATGCTGGCGGGCGCTTTTCACCTTAAGTTCCGCGATTATATGATCGGCTCCACCCTCGGTATTGTGCCGGGGCTCGCAGCGGTGATTCTTTTGGGTAGCCAGTTAGGCGCCCTGTTCACTGCGGCCTCCACAAAAGAACTCGTGTTGGCAGGCGCAGGGCTTGCCGCTGGCGTTGGCCTGCTTGTCGGGCTTAAGTACTATACCAGTCAGCGTCAAGATGCCAACCGCCGCCAAGCAGCCAAAAAACGGCCTCAGCGTGAAGGGGAGTGATACTTAGCGAGCACTTCGGCGTAAAAGGTGGCTACCGCGGTGGCAAAGTTGGCAATATCAAACTCTTCAGCAAAGTGGCTGGCCTGTTTACCCAACTGCTGGCGAAGCTCTGCGTTATCTTTTAGCTCGATGACTTTTTGCCCCCACGCCTGACGATTTTGCGGCGTCTTGAAGCCGTTCACCCCCTGGCGTACCACATCATCAATACCGCTTGAGCGCACCGCCACCACGGGCAAGCCCGCCGACATCGCCTCTAAAATGACCATCCCCTGGGTTTCCGATGTAGAAGCGAACACAAATATATCGCCTAGGTGATAATAAAGCGCCATTTGATCAGGCGGCACCGCGCCCACTAACGTTACCCGTGCAGCCAGTTTTAAAGTATCGATCTGATGTTGAATGGCCTCACGATCTGGCCCATCACCGATGAGCAGCAGATGAAAATCCTCGTGTCCCTGGTTCTGCAGCTCAGCAAGTGCTTCCAACATAAAGCCAATATTTTTCTCTTTGCTAATCCGCGAGACGCTAATCAATATTTTTCGCGCGGGATCAATCGCTAGCCGCTCACGCAGTGCTTCTAACTCTCCCGCCTCGACATGCGCGAAACGCTCCACATCAATTCCCGTGGGTTGCACTAGCGAGGGCGTTTTAACCCCGATCATGCGTAGATACTCCTCTGCGGAGTAGGTAGGCACGATCACCCCTTGGCAGCGGTTAGAAAAGTGCTTAATCAGAGAGTGCGAGATCAAATTCCGAAACAGCGCACCGGGTAACGGTACAAAGTGGGCATAGTGTTCCAGGCGGGTGTGATAGGTGTAGACCACCGGCACCTTAAGCCGACGCCCCATAAACAGCCCCATGGAACCAAGCCAGAAAGGATGGTGAACATGAATCAAATCTGGCTTAAAGGCACGCAGGCAGCGGCGAAAGCGCACACTGAACGGGTTGGTTAAACGGAACTCCCTCTTCTCACCAAACGCCATCAAAGTCGGGATACGTTTGATCGCTTTATCGTCCTTCCATGCGTCACGATAACGGGGCACTAGCAGTTGAATCGAGTGCCCTAAATCACGTAAACCATTGCGCAAACGGTCCACCGACACCGATACGCCAGACACAAACGGAAAGTAGTTATTGGATACCATCGCCACTCGAAGTGACTTACCCAGGAAAGGCGTCGGATCAATATCAAAATCGGGATAATAATGGCGGTCTTCAAAAATCAGCCGATATAAACGCAGCGCTAACAGCGTCAGCAAGCCAACAATCAGTAAAAAGCGGGTATAGCTGACGTAAAAGAAGGCGTAAACCGTTGATCCAACGCTACTCACTACCCGCCACCAACCGGGGCTATCCACATTTAAACGCACCGGTGCAATGGCGACATTCTCACCTTCTACGTCGACGATAACGTAGTGATGAAAGCTGCTGTCGGCATCAATCAGAATACCGCCCGCACCGCCCGTGGTGACGTAATCCACCCCATTAATCGTCTGCTCTGAAAAGAGCGTTAGGTTAGCGGAGAACACCGTATCAACATCATACTCCTCCGCCAGCGCCATAATACCCTCGGCCAGCCGGGGGTCATTGAGATAATTGTCGGCTTCAAACAGCGGCGCGTCGCTCACGACGTTGTGCAGCGGCAAACCAATAAACAAAAACCGATGCTGCGCTTCAGATGCAGCCAGTTCCCTGGAAAGCCAATCAAGTTGCCAAGAGGTGGACGACTTGCCCGTACCGTCCAGGAAGATAAAGTGGCTATCGCCCGCGACGAAGGAGTAGAAATGCGGGCCAAAATATTCATAAAACAGGTAACTACCAAAGTCACTGTCTTCGTTATCACCATAGGTCAGCAAGTAAGGCACATTGAGCTGTTCCATGCTGTGATAGATCGCCTGATAGCTCTCTTGTCGCCCGCCATTAACGGCGTTACCCGCCGAGATCAGAAAATCGATGCCGCCCTGGTTGATGAGCGGCACAATTTCATCTTGAAAGACGCTCACCGAGTTATTGATGTTACCGACCACCGCAAAGCGGTAGTCGGTTCGCTCCGTCAATACCTCGCGAATATTCGCCACCTGAAGCGTATGGACTGACTCAAACTCAGGCTCCGCCACGTATAACCAAATTTGGTGCGCAATGAGCACACCCACCAAGGTAAGATTGAGAAAGAAAAACAGCCGCAACCATCGCTGGCGGGAAAAATGAAAAACGGAGCGTCGTGGCATTTAAAAGCGCTTTTTCCATGGTAAATGCAGAATGAACCGCTACTGCAGCGGCTCAAGCCTTAAAACGCCCTAACTATACAGCAACCCCGCGTTCAGGTGATGCCCCAGGTTAACCAGCGTCGCACCCGTTTAGGGTGGCCAATAAACGCCGCGGCCCGGCCTGATGACGATGCTCCCCCAGCCATATGCCCTGCCAGGTGCCCAGCGCTAGGCGACCGTCACGCACGGCCAAGGTGAGCTGAGTGCCCAGCAGGCTGGCGGCCACGTGGGCTGGCATATCATCAGGGCCTTCCAGCGTATGGCGAAAATAGGGCAAGTCTTCCGGCACCAGGCGGCGCAGAAAGGCATCTAAGTCGTGGCGCACATCGGGGTCAGTATTCTCGTTAAGCGTTAACGAGGCGGAGGTGTGCATCAACTGAAGGTGCAGCGTGCCAATATGAACATCGTTTAAACACGGCAGCGCCCTGGCCACGTCATCGGTAATAAGATGGAAACCGCGCGTCATCTCGGGTAAATGAATTTCTTGTTGGCACCACATAAACACTCCTGTGTTTGCTATCTCATTAACGACACGTCATCAGCGTGTCCTTCTTATATGGCAAAATGACGACAGAATGTAACGTCTGATAGTACACAACATAGCCGATCGCCAAAGACTCATCGCCAAGGAGCGCTTAAATGAAACATTTGCTAGGAAGCAGCGTCATCAGTATGGCTTTACTTACCGGCTGCACCGGCATTCCCGAGGGAACCGAGCCGGTTAGTGACTTTGCATTAGATCGCTACCTGGGCCAATGGTACGAGATAGCGCGCCTGGACCACTCATTTGAGCGTGGCCTTGATTGCGTCACCGCCACTTATAGCCTGCGCGATGACGACGGCGTACGCGTGATCAACCGTGGCTACAACCTGGAAGAGCAAGCGTGGGATGAAGCCGAAGGCCGCGCCTACTTTATTGATGATAAAAACATGGGCCGTTTGAAAGTGAGCTTTTTTGGGCCCTTTTACGGCGGCTATAACATTCTTGAACTTGACGATGACTACCAGTGGGCGCTGGTAGCGGGTCCTAACCGTGACTACCTATGGATACTCTCGCGTACACCGGAAATGGATAGCGCGACGGAGTCCCGCCTGCGCCAGCGTGCAGCGGAGCTGGACTTTCCTACCGATGAACTGATCGATGTCGCCCAGGGCGAAGCCTGCCCTAATCGCTAGTCAGGAAGACTTCGGCAGCGCCGACACCCGCCCCGCCATCTCCTGCTGAATAAACTCAATAAAAGCACGCAGCCGGGCGGGCACATGCCTGCGCTGCTCATAGACCGCATAGAAGTCCGCTCGTACACTCTGCCAGCCGGGTAGTAGCTCAACTAACGCGCCGCTGGCAAGGTGCTCGTTTACATCCCACCAAGAGCGCAGCATCACGCCATGGCCGTCCAACGCCAAACGGGTAATCACCTCACCATCATTGCTGGCTAACCGGCCACTGACTTTTACCGTTTGCTCCTTTTTGGACGGCTCGCTGCGTTCAAAGCGCCATAGCGGAAAATCACTGTCGTTCTCACGAATGACTAGGCAAGCATGCTGCTGCAAATCAGCCGGTGTCTGAAGGGGCGACGAGTGAGCGATATAGCCAGGCGATGCGCAGAGTATGCGTCGATTCGCTAAAATGCGTCGCGCGACTAAACGCGACTCTGGGGGTTCACCCACACGAATGCCGATATCAAAGCCATGATCGCTTAGGTTGAGCGGAAAGTTGGTGAGCTCTAGCCAGCCCTCCACCTCAGGGTGCTCAGCACAAAAACGCGATAGTAACGGCGCAATATGGCGGCGGCCAAAGCCAAACGTGGCATTAACACGCAACCGACCACTAAGGGCTTGGTTGGAACGCTCACCCAGGGAGCTCTCCAACTCGGCAAGCTCATCCAAAATTAGCGTGCCACGGGCAAGGTAGCGCTCGCCCTCCGCCGTCAGCGTCAACCGCCGAGTGGTACGGGCGGCCAATTCGACCCCCAAACGCGCTTCTAAAAGTTTCAGCCGCTTACTCACGGCGGAGAGCGATAGCCCCAATTCACGGGCGGTTGCCGTTAAGCTGCCTGCCCGTGCCAGGTGTTGAAAAAACGCCAAATCATCCAGTTGTGCCATACACCCCTTAGCCACTCTTCACTTTTACGCAACAATAGCTTGAATAGTAGCCTGATTATCTCTATCAAAATAGCCGCTACACTCTATTCAGTACTTACCAGACCTAGTACTTACCAGACCTAGTACTTGCCAGACCCAGTACTTGCCAGCAATTGTCAGCCACTAACAAGAGAAGGAAGCACCATGGCTCATCGTATCGCCATTATCGCCGGCGACGGCATCGGCACCGAAGTCATGCCCGAAGGCATTCGTGCCCTAGAGGCAACCGCCAAGCGTTTTAATATCGACCTTGAGTTCACTACTTTTGAGTTTGGTAGCTGCGACTACTACCTCGAACACGGCAAGATGCTGCCGGATGATTGGTTTGAGCAGTTAAAAGGCTTCGATGCACTGTTTTATGGCGCAGTTGGCTGGCCCGATAAAGTACCTGACCATATTTCCCTATGGGGCTCGCTGCTGCAGTTCCGCCGCCAGTTCGATCAGTACATCAACCTGCGCCCCTGCAAGCTGATGCCCGGCATTAAAAGCCCGTTGGCAGGCCGCGAACCCGGCGATATCGATTTCTATGTAGTGCGTGAGAACACCGAGGGCGAGTACTCAAGCGTTGGCGGCAAAATGTTTGAAGGCACTGACCGTGAAGTCGTCATTCAAGACACGGTCATGACACGTACCGGCGTGGACCGTGTATTGAAGTACGCCTTTGAACTGGCCCAAACCCGCCCGCGCAAAAAGCTTACTTCTGCCACCAAATCCAACGGCATTTCCATCACCATGCCGTACTGGGATGAGCGCGTCGTCGAAATGGCGAAGGGCTACCCTGAAATCGCGGTGGATAAATTCCATATCGATATTCTGACCGCCAACTTCGTTCTGCACCCGGACTGGTTCGATGTGGTCGTGGGCAGCAACCTATTCGGCGATATCCTTTCCGACTTGGGCCCCGCCTGTACCGGCACGATCGGCATTGCTCCATCAGCCAACATCAACCCGGAAGGCCACTTCCCCAGCCTGTTTGAGCCGGTACACGGCAGCGCACCGGATATCGCTGGTAAAGGCATCGCCAACCCTATCGGCCAGATCTGGTCCGGCGCCATGATGCTTGAGCACCTTGGCTACAAGGAAGCCGGTGATGCGCTGGTAAGCGCCATTGAGGAAGTGTTGAGCGCAGGCGACAGTCAAGTTCTCACCCGTGACGTGGGTGGCCAAGGCACAACGCAAAGCTTAGGCAAGGCAATTGCTGACGCTATTTCGCGCTGACGTTCAGATGCCATAGCGATTGTCTGCCCGGCTGACTCCAACCGGGCAGACAATGTATGTTTTTTACACGTCTATGTTCTACATTTGTCCTGAGGTGAAGAAAACGTCAGTTTCACTTCGCTCATAACAACATCAACAAACAAACTCAGGACAATGCTATGAAACTTGGACGCCGTCAGTTTCTCTCGGCAACGGCCGCTCTGGCCGCAGTCGGCACCACCCCCCAGCTGTTTGCCATGCAGGCCTCGCCAGGGCCCGCTCCCGCTCGCTACCCCATTGATGCCTGGAAAGTTGAGGATCAGCGCTTCAGTGACTACATGATTTTTAATAGCCCGCTGGAGCGCCACTGGAGTGGCGGACTATGGACAGAGGGGCCGGCCTGGAATGCCGTGGGCCGTTACGTTGTGTTCAGCGATATCCCCCGAGCCAAGCAGATGCGTTGGGACGAAGCGACTGGCCAGGTCAGCGTTTTAAGAGACAACGTTGGCCACTCTAACGGTAATACCTTTGATCACCAGGGTCGGCTAATTGCTTGCGAACACTACCCTTCTCGGGTGTTACGCTACGAGTGGGATGGCAGCACCACGGTGCTTGCCGAGCGCTATCAAGGCAAGCCACTCAATGCTCCCAATGACGTGGTGGCGCTCCCGTCGGGTGGTGTGATCTTTACCGATCCCGGATACGGCGCCCACTTCGACTATGAGGGCAAGAAGCGTGATCTGGAACTTGAAACCGCCATCTATTACGTCGATGACAGCCTTGATGAACCTATCATGCTGACCGACGATATTTTTAAACCCAACGGTATTGTACTAACACCGGATGGCAAGGGTTTCTACGCCAGTGACAGTGCCCCCACTCACTTCGAAGAGCCTGCGCGAATCATTCGCTGGACGCTTGGCGAAGATGGCCGCAGTGTCAGTGATCGCCAAGTGGTCGTTACCAGCGAAGATACCATTTTCGACGGCATGACCTGCGACATGGATGGCAATATCTGGTCGAGCGCCAACGGTGGCGAAGGTATCGATGGCGTCGTGGTTTTCTCGCCGGAAGGCACGCTGCTGGGGCGGGTTTTGCTGCCTGAAGTCTGTTCCAATGTATGTTTTGCTGGTGCGAATCGTAACCGGTTATTTATGACCGCCAGCCAATCCGTTTACACCATTTACACCGCGGCACGCGGCGCCTAGCGGTGTCGATATCACCCATAAAAAAGCCTCGCTGGACAATGCCAGCGAGGCTTTTACGTTATGAACTACCACTTCATCAGCTGGCTAGTTTTGCCGCTGTCTTGGCGACTAGCTCACCCTGGAAACGAGCAATTTTGAGCTCGCGCTCATCGGGCTGGCGAGAGCCATCGCCGCCAGCAAGGGTCGCAGCGCCGTAAGGCGTGCCGCCACTCACTTTGGAAATATCGAACTGTTCTTCAAGGCCATAACCAATCGGTACAATGATCATGCCGTGGTGAGCCAACGTGGTCCACGTAGAGGTAATGGTCATTTCATCACCACCGCCCGTACCGGTAGACGTAAACACGCTGGCAACTTTGCCACGAAGTGCGCCGTTAGCCCATAGTCCGCCAGTTTGATCCAGGAAAGTACGCATTTGCCCCGTCATATTACCGAAGCGGGTTGGCGTACCGAAGATAATCGCATCGTAATCAGCGAGTTCTTGTGGCGTAGCTTCCGGCGTATCGTAATCCTGCTTGCCGCCTGCGTTTCTAAAGGCTTCCGCGGGCATGGTTTCAGGCACGCGCTTAACGGTGACTTCAACGCCGCTGACGCTTTTTGCGCCCTCTGCAACGGCGTGCGCCATCGTATCGATATGACCGTACATGGAGTAATAAAGTACCAGAACCTTTGTCATGGATATCTCCTTAGCGATGTGTGGCTTATAGCTAACTTAGCAGTGCGTTGGGCTTTCTCAATAAACTGTACCTACAACATAGCGCACTCAAACGTAGATAAAAGCGAATGTTTTCGTCCGCGGGCATCGATTTCATCGACGAACGCCAGCTTGCACTTTACGCAAACCCCCACTAGCTTTGGTCTTGCCTACCTAAACGTATCCAAGGAGTCTGGAATGACGATTTTTGAAGCCCTGCGCAAGGATCATGATATTCAGCGTGATCTGCTTGCCCGCTTGATTGAGACTCATGGAGATAGCGACGAGCGCGACTCACTCTACAAACAAGTAAAAAAAGAGCTGCATGGTCATGCCGCAGCCGAAGAGCGCGCTTTCTACATTCCGCTGATGGAAATGGATTTGACCCAGGAAAAAGCTCGTCACAGCGTGGCCGAACATCATGAAATTGATGAGCTTATAGAACTTCTCGATGAAACCGACTACAGCGCCACTAACTGGCTGACCCATGCTAAACAGCTACAGCATTTAGTGACTCACCACCTTGATGAAGAAGAGCAGGAAGTGTTTCAGTTGGCAGGCCGAGGTCTACCAGATAACCAAAAAACCTCCCTTGCCAGTGAGTATCAGCAGGAAATGGAGCGCCAGCGCTCAGCGTAACCCGACACGCAGCTTGAAAAAGCGCTCATGCATCGCATGGGCGTTTTTTTTGATGCCAGTTCCCTTATGCTTTTCACGAATACGCTGGGCTTTTACATGCGAACGACCTAGTGTCTTGTGACAAACAGTTAGCGTGGTGATGCTAGGCTCACTTTTTATAACGACAACGACACTAAAAACAGAGACTAAGGAGCTGACAATGCTAGGCCAATGGCTCGACTGGTCACTTGACGGGCAGCTCCCGGACAAAAAGCAAGGCGTTTTCCCAAGCGGTCGCTACCACTTGTATGCACCGGGCGTTTTGGAGCTCACACCAAATACAGCAAGCCACGCGGCTCACGCGTGCATTTTTTCAGCGGCTATCCACGGTAATGAAACCGCGCCCGTTGAACTGATCGGTGAATGGCTCAGCCGCCTGGAAGCCGGTAGCGCCATACTTGGCGCGCCCGTGCTGGTCATCCTTGGGAACCTACCCGCGCTTAAAGCACAGCAGCGTTTCATCACCACCAATCTGAACCGGCTGTTTAAGCGTGAATTACACAATGAAGGCGAAGAACCGGAACGCGCCCGAATATTAATGGCCGCCGTGGATGACTTTTACGCCCGCCATTCAGGGCTACCCAAACTGCACTACGACCTACACACCGCCATCCGGGATAGCCGTTATCCCCGCTTCGTTGTCGAACCATTTGCCGACTCCTCTACCGACGCTGAGCAATGGGGGTGGCTCGCCGCTGCGGATATGCAGGCGGTGCTACACCAACATCAGCACAGCTGGACATTCTCCCACTACAGCAAGCACTATCACGCCGCCCAGGCCTTTACGTTTGAATTGGGCCGCGTGGCGCCCTTCGGTCAAAACGATATGGCGTCTCTAAAACCTATGGGTGCCCTGCTCACAGCGTTAAGTGAAGGGCACTCTCCGTCCCACCAGCCAGCCTCGCAAATGCAGTTTTTTAAGGTACAGCATGAGCTGATTCGCCACTCAGATGACTTTCAGCTCTGTTTTGCCGAAGACACGGCCAACTTCAACCGTTTTGAGCCTGGCACGCTGCTGGCGCAAGATGGAGAAGCTGGAGAGTTTCGAGTGGGTGATATGCCACTTCACGTGGTCTTCCCTAACGCCAATGTAGAAGTGGGTGCCCGTGCGGCACTGTTGGTGGCACCGGTTACGTAGGGTTAAGCGTTAAGGCGCTCCTCAAGACCCTCCTAACGTTAGAGAGATTGACAATAATAATGGTGAGGCGATAACAGGCTGCTCGGCGTTGATACAACTAACGTCGAGTGTTTAATGTGATAAGTAGGGCGCGCATTATGCGTCCAGCCTGATAGAATCGCCCCTTTTTTCGCGCCAGCCGCATCACAGCCCGTTATTGATAAACTACCGCTGATAACCCGTTGCTGCGGCAACTCTGTACTGGAGCCAATGTTATGGCCGCTACGCCTACTCCCCTTGAAGTGCGTAATATTAAAAAACGCTTTGGCGATACGGAAGTTCTGAAAGGTCTCTCACTGCAAGCCCAAAAGGGCGACGTGATTACCATGATTGGTGCCTCTGGGTCGGGTAAAAGTACTTTTTTGCGCTGCATGAATTTGCTTGAACAGCCCGACGATGGCGACCTCATTGTCCACGGCGAACCGATTCGCTTTAAGACCACGAAGCACGGCCGCGAACCTGAAGATTGGAAGCAGGTAGTACAAATGCGCGCCAAGCTTTCCATGGTTTTCCAGAGCTTCAACTTGTGGGCCCACATGACGCTGCTGGAAAACATCATTGAAGCGCCGATTCATGTACTGAAAAAACCCAAAAAAGAAGCCCTGGAACACGCCCACGCCCTGCTCGATCGTGTGGGATTAAGCGCCCGTGCCAACGCCTACCCGGCACAGATGTCCGGCGGCCAGCAGCAGCGTGGCGCCATCGCGCGCGCACTGGCGATGGACCCGGAAGTCATGCTATTTGACGAACCCACCTCCGCCCTCGACCCAGAGTTAGTAGGTGATGTGTTGAAGGTCATGCACGGGCTGGCCGAAGAGGGCCGCACCATGGTCGTGGTCACCCACGAAATGAGCTTCGCCCGAGATGTTTCCAGCCAAGTAATCTATCTTCACCAAGGCCTAGTGGAAGAAGCGGGACCGCCGGATCAAGTGCTAGGCAACCCGCAATCACCGCGCCTGCAGCAGTTCCTGGCACCTAAATACTGATCCGCGAGGCTCACCATGATTGATTTGCAAGGCTATGGGCCCCGGCTGTTAGAAGGGGCTGGCGTCACTGTTCAATTGGCGGTGCTATCGTTAATTTTAGCGATTATTTTAGGATTACTGACCGCCAGCGCAAAAATGTCGCGCAGTTGGTTGTTAAAGCGAACCGCCACGGTGTACACCACGCTCATTCGTGGCGTACCGGATTTGGTGTTAATGATGTTGCTGTTTTTTGGCGGCCAGATTGGTGTCAACGCCATCAGCGACATGCTCTATTACAACTACGACATCGATATTTATATTAACTTCAACGCCTTTGCCGCGGGTGTGCTTACCATTGGTTTTATCTTTGGTGCCTACATGGGCGAGACCTTTCGCGGCGCCTTTATGGCCGTGGATAACGGGCAGATCGAAGCAGGTAAGGCTTATGGCATGAGCAGCGGTCTCGTCTTTCGCCGTATCCGCTTTCCGCAAATGATGCGGCATGCCCTGCCTGGGCTGTCGAATAACTGGATGGTACTGCTCAAAACCACTGCGCTGGTATCCGTGATTGGGTTAACCGACATGGTACGCGTGGCCGCTGAAGCCTCTCGCGCCACCCACGAGCCGTTCACCTTCCTGATCCCGGTCGCCGTGGCTTACCTATTGATCGCCAGCGTCTCCGAATGGATTTTTGCGCGGCTGCAAAAACGCTACGACATCGGCTTTGGAGGTCAGTGATATGCTCGATATTTCCGCTTGGTTCAATGACCTACTCGCTGGCAATACCATTTTTACCGCCGATACGCTGGGCTACTATTGGGAAGGTTTAGTCACCACCACCCAATTAGTCTTCTTATCACTTATCGCCGGGCTAATACTTGCCGTGCCACTAGCGATCATGCGCAGCTCCAAACATAAATGGATTAGCCTACCGATCTATTTTTATACCTACGTATTTCGCGGTACGCCGCTGTTGATTCAGCTCTATATCATCTACTACGGCGTGGTGTTTATTGACGGCATTCAAGACACCTTTTTATGGCCAGTGCTGCGCGAAGCGTTCTATCCGGCCTTAATCGCCTTTACGCTCAATACCGCCGCTTACACTACCGAGATCTTCCGCGGCGCGATTAAAGCCACCGCGCAAGGCGAGATCGAAGCTGCCCGCGCCTATGGCATGTCGCAGAGCTTGATGATGCGACGGATTATCTTACCCAGTGCATTTCGCCGTGCCCTGCCCGCTTACGGCAATGAAGTAATCTTTATGCTACACGCCAGCGCAATTGCCAGCGTGGTCACCTTGATGGACTTAACCGGCGCCGCGCGCTTTGTCTATGCGCGTTATTACGCCCCTTTCGAAGCTTTTCTGTTCGTGGCTGCCATTTATTTATGCTTAACGTTCGCGATCCTGTTCTTTTTCCGTTATTTGGAGAAAAAACTGTTAGCGCACCTAAATTCATAAGTATGCCGCCAAGACCGTTAATCATGAAAAAATGATGAAACCGTCAAACAAACGTTGGTTCACTGGCATGTAAGCTCTTTTCGTCAGCGCCAACCTGGGTTAGTTTAATTGTCGGCTAACAACTATTTGTCAGTTAAAAACGGGGATCACATTCTGGTGAGTCCGCTTTTCTATGGAGATAGCTATAATATGAAAAAATTACTAACTCTTTCACTACTCGGCTTAGCAGTAGCGGCCGCCTCCTCAGCACAAGCACGTGACTACGACAACGTCCGTATTGGCGTTGACGTTCCATACGAACCGATGGAATTCCGCACCGCTGAAGGCGAGCTCACCGGCTTTGATATCGACCTGGGCAACGAGCTGTGCGACCGCATGGGCGTTACCTGTGAATGGGTCGAGCAAGCATGGGATGGCATCATTCCAGGGTTAATGTCTCGCAACTACGACGCCATTATGTCGTCCATGACGATCAATGAAGAGCGTCGTGCGCAAGTACTGTTCTCAGACCCCTACATCACCATGCCGTCAGCCTGGTTCGCCGCCAGCGACCTGGGTATTAGCGAAGCCACCACAGAAACGCTGGAAGGCATGACGATCGGCGTTCAACGCGGCACCCTGCAGGACAACTACGTTACCGACAATTTCAGTGACGTGGCTGACATCAGCCGCTACTCCACCGCCGATGACATGGTGCTGGATATGGCCGCCGAGCGCCTGGATATCGTTTTCCTTGACTTCCCGATTGGCCAATCGACCCTACTGGAAAGCGACGAAGCAGAATACGTCGTCGTAGGTGAGCGCATTAGCGAGCCGAAAGAGTACTTCGGTGACGGCTTTGGTATCGCCTTCCGTCAGCGCGACGAAGCACTGGCTGAAAAATTCAACGAAGCACTCGCTGAAGTGCAAGAAGACGGCACTTACGACGAAATCTATACCCGTTACTTTGGCGAAGAAGACGCCGAGTAATTACTCTTTCCTCCCCGGCTGAAACGTCGGGGAGGAATTCAATAGACACTCTCCAGCCCCTAGCTGCCCCCTGCCATTTTAAACCCATTGCTCCCACCTTCTACTTCCAATTCCCTTCGCTTAGCCATTGAAATTCCTAAATCACACCATGGTTGGTTTAAACCGGGTAAACTTATCGCCTGTTTGTAATGACGTTGAGAGCCGTTCGGCCAATTCAGCGAACTCGTGTGCGTAATACGGGTCTTTACTTCTCAACGCGAACCTACAAGGAGGTAACATGGTTGAAAAATCAGCGCCCCACTCAGCAACAGAGACGGCTGCGTCTTTGCGCCCCTCTTCCCACTGGACAGGCTGGGGGCAGTGGTTAGCACTGGTTACCATGACCATTGATCACCTCACCCGCTACATTCTGCCCGGCGCTTGGGATTTGGATTGGGCGGGTTCTTCCATAGGCCGTATTGCCTTTCCGCTGTTTGCCGCTATGGTGGCGTGGCACGGGCTGTTTAATACCCGTAATCCGCTGCGCTATTCGCGCCGAATTCTGATTATCGGTTTGGTCGCCCAGCTTCCCTATATGATGATGCCGCGTACGTCAGACGCCTTCATTCTAAATGTCTGCTTTACCCTCGCCAGCGGCTTGGCCCTGGGCGCGCTCGTGCGCCAAGGTTGGCAGCACTACCAGCAGCAAACCCTCACCATGCCCTGGCTGTTAGCTGGTGCCGCACTAGGCGTTACGGTGTGGTATCTGCTGGGGTTCTGGGTCGAGTATGGCCATAATGGGCTGTTGCTGATTCCGCTATTGATGTTTGCCATGCATGCCTTGAGCCAAGCGGACAGTGACTTTCAGTCGCGCCTGTGGGCCGGGTTAGCAGCGTTTCCGGCACTTTGGATTGCCGGTCAAATGAATGCGTCTGACATGGCCAAGTCATTTACCGTAGGCACTTGTGTGGTGGTGCTGATACTTGCCGCAGGGGCCGCCCAACGCATTCCTGCCATTAACTTGGCGATGCCGCGGCGTCTATGGTTAGCGTGGTATCCCGGCCACTTTGCATTAATCGCGCTATGGCTATTGCTGAGCGGACAGATAGCCTAAAAGATTCTTTCAACGCCGCTTTAATGCATGGCATCCCGCATCCAGGGCTTAAAGCGGCGTAGGCGTGCTCGCCCTTCCGTTTTGGCGCGGTACATCGCAATATCGGCCTGCTTAAGCAATTCTTCATCGTCACAATCAGCGGCCATAAAGCAGGTGTATCCCATGCTGGGCGTTACCTCCACCCAGCGGCTTTCAAGCCGATAAGGTTCAGAGAGTGCCTGCTGAACAGCGCACATATAAGCCTCAGCAGCGGCTTCCATATCTACCTCGGCCTCTTCTTCAAGCAGCGCCAGCAGGACAAACTCGTCGCCGCTAAGCCGTGCGGCCATGTCGCCTTCGCGCAGACAGCCTTCTAGTCGGCGGGCTACTTGCACCAGCAAATCATCCCCGGTGGCGTGCCCCCAGGTATCGTTAATCAGCTTGAAGCGATCTAAATCTAAAAACATCAACAAACCGCCCTGCTGTTCAGTTTGCTTCTCATGGCAGAGGGCAGCTAATCGCTCAATAAACAGGCGACGATTGGGCAAATCAGTGAGTGAGTCATAGTAGGCTTGGCGGTAAATAATCGCGTCGGCGCGCTTACGCTCGGTAAAATCTTCGATAATCGCTACACCGCCAACCATCTCGTTACCCGCGCTATGTACGCCATTGAAGAAGGCGCGCAGGGGCGTTCCCGCGCTAGCCTTGGGCAGATAGTAGGTTCCTTCGTAATAGCCAGTGCCTTTGGCCAGTGCGTTGCGCACAGCCTTTGCCACTCTGCTATCCGCCGAATGGGATAACATGCGATAGCCGAGCAACTGCGCACGGTTAACACCCAGGATATCCAGCAGTTTGCTATTACAGTCCGTTACTTGGCCATGTTCATCAAAATGCAGCACGCCCAGCGGCGAACGTTGAAAGATAGAGCGGTAGCGGTTTTCGCTTTCTTGCAACTGCACTTCGCGAGCAGACATACTCACCCGCAGGGCAATATTGTCGTGAATAATGCGACTTAGGCGTCGGCTGGTAGTAATAATCAGGCCTAAAAATAGGCTTAGCATGGCGCCAATGAGAATTGCCAGTGATGACCCTAACAACAAAAACTGCACCAGCAAGGGCAGTATAATCGGCAACACAAAGCCAAGCGAAACCCACCATACGGCAGAAAGCGTTGTGATGCCGCCAGCGGCAATACCGGCCAGGACAATCGAAAGCGCGGCTACCTGGCCATGGTTTTCGCCGGTAAACAGAAATACCCCACCAGAACCCCACACGCAGCCAGCCGCAATCGCACCAATGCTGAACCGATGTAACCAGCGGCGGCGCTGCTGTTGCTGCGCGGGTAAGCGGCTAAAATAGTAAGCCAAGGCAAGGCGAGCCAACGACACAAAGGTCAAGACGGCAAGCCAGGTCAGCAGTATCCAGCTCGCCACTACCGGCCACATGGCAGCCACTAACAACATGCCTGCCAACACACTGCTAAGCACGGGCTGCCATAAGTTATCGTACAGAAGGCGTACTTTCTCGCTGTGTAAGCGTTTTACGGTGACATGATGATCGCGCTGGAAACCACTACGCATCCCCGACGCAGTCCTCGTAGTTGAGGATTGAGACATACCGACTACCCGCCTAATGAAAAAGTGCTATTGGTTTCAGCCTAGTAAGCTGATTTTTTTGTGATTCCTTTTTAGCGCATTTAGGCAATTTTAGCGATATAAGTTGCGTACTCGGTCAACTACTGACCCATTAAGTAAGCAAAAAAGCCGCTTGCGGGGCAGGCGGCTTTGGAGCACTACTGTTTGATTGAAAAACTGAGATCTGGAGGGGGAGCATCGGGCAACAAAGCGCTACAGGCGCGAACTTTCTCAAGCAGTTCGGCATGGTTGGGTGCCAGGATATTGACGTGGGCGAGTTTGCGCCCGGCACGTTCTGCTTTGTCATAGCGATGCAGGTGCGTGTTTGTAAGCGCCAGGATCGCCGCATTATCCCCCTCACGACCAATTACATTAATCATGCACGTGGGGGCTATCGCCTGGGTATCGCCCAACGGCAAGCCCTGAATAGCACGCAGATGATTCTCAAACTGGCTGGTCACCGCGCCGTCCATCGTCCAGTGGCCGGAGTTATGTACGCGTGGGGCCATTTCATTGGCCAGCAGGCTGCCATCGCGGGTTTGAAACAGCTCTAACGCCAGCACCCCCACGTAATCCAACTCATCCAACAACGCACGGATATAGCTATCGGCGGTTTGCTGAACGCTAGCATCCAGATCCGGCAGCGGCGCAACGGAATAGCGCAGAATGCCATCCACATGCTGGTTTTCCGCCATAGGGTAGAACACCACCTCGCCATCACGACCGCGCACGGCAATCATCGAGACTTCGCGCACGAAATCGACAAATGCTTCAACGACTAGCTGCGAATGGCCAATAGCGGCCCATGCATCTGCCGCCTGCTCAGGCTGTTTCAATACTGCCTGGCCTTTACCGTCGTAGCCTTCCGTGACCGATTTAGCCACTACCGGGCAGCCCAGCTCGCGGGCGGCGGCTTCAAGCTGCTCGGCACTTTCCACCACACGATAAGCAGGCGTCGGAATTCCCAAGCGGTCAAATAGCGTCTTCTCTTCGACCCGGTTTTGGCACACTTCAATGGCGCGGCTACTCGGGTAAACCGGCTTGTGCTGCTCAATTTCCCGTACCAGTTGCACCGGCAGGTGCTCGAACTCGTAAGTCACCACATCCACCTTGGCTAAAAACTCAGCCAGGTGCTGGTTATTAGGGTCGACAATGACGTCGCCAATGCCTGCACTGGGGTTACCCGTGGTATCTAAAAAAGTGAAGCGATTGCCCAGCGGATAACCCGCTAGCGCCAGCATACGGCCTAGCTGGCCTGCGCCTAGTACACCGATATTCATAGACAGCCTCCTTATTCTGCTTCTGGATCGGGACGCGGATCCGGATTATCGAGTACTTTCTGGGTCTGCTCAGCGCGAAACGCCTCGACCGCACTGCGCACAGTGGCATCTTGTAAGCCAACAATCTGCGCCGCCAGCAAGCCTGCGTTAGTGGCGCCCGCCTTACCAATCGCCAGCGTCCCCACCGCAATGCCGCCCGGCATCTGCGCAATCGAAAGCAGCGAATCCAAGCCTTTAAGCGCCTTAGACTCCACCGGCACGCCGAGCACGGGCAGCGGCGTTTGCGAGGCCACCATGCCGGGCAAGTGAGCAGCACCACCAGCACCCGCCACAATCACTTGTAAGCCGCGCTCGGCCGCACCCTTGGCATAATCGAACAGCAGGTCCGGCGTACGGTGCGCCGAGACCACGCGGGTTTCATAGGCCACGCCCAAACGCTCCAGCATGGAGACAGCGTGCTCCATGACCGGCCAGTCAGACTTAGAACCCATGATCACGCCCACCTTGGGTGTGCTGTTCGACGACATGCAAAACTCCTCGGCCCAACGGCCTATAAAAGCGATACTAAATTGAAAAAGCGGCGTGTACCGGCCCAGGTACACAGCAAAATAGGAAGGCGCCTAGTTTACCAGAGCTAGCGCGTTTGCGGGCTTTGCAGAAATCGTGAAATTTTCATCAAAATAGGCATTGAAATGCGCACGAGTTGGCGGCATTGTGTCCTTGTCATTTCAGACTGTTGGAGCCACATGAGCACGGCACGCGCAACTGCCACTGCGGAACAGCTAGATCCTCCGCGAAGCAGCCCTGACCTCGATGTCAGGGAACTAGAAAAACGTACGCGATTAATGCGTATTATCACGCGTCTGATCGCTGTATCAGACTTAGGAAGCAGAGAAATTGCCCGTCGGGCAGGGCTTCCCGTTCAGAAAATTAGCGACCTGCTCGCCGGAAGGCTAGAGCACCTGGGAGTGGATGAACTTCACGCCCTGCGTCGCACCTTAGAGCTGGAGGCGCCATAGCAGACACTTTTCTGCTTTTCCCACCGCTTCTCCAACCGACAGGCCGCCTCCCGGCGGTCTGCCTAAAAGCTTTTTCTTCACGTCCCCAACCCTGAGATCGCTTCGCTCGCGATGACAGAAAACATTGCATTGCTCACGGTGCGATAAATATCCCGCCGAGCGCTACCAGTAAGACCACCACCCAAGCGGGCAGCTTCCATACGGTTAACAGCAAGAACCCGGTGAGCGCCAGCACAAACTCTTCTGCCCCAATGATCGCGCTGGTCCATACCGGCTGATAAAGTGCTGCGCCTAAAATGCCCACGACCGCCGCATTGGCACCGCGCATTAGCGCCTGAGCACTGCCCCACCGACGAAATTGGTTCCAAAACGGCAGCACGCCGACCAGCAGCAAGAACCCTGGGATAAAAATTGCCAGCAGTGCCAACAAAGCGCCCACTACCGCGTTCATGCCGGGCAGAAGCGCGCCCAGATAAGCCGCAAATGTGAATAGCGGCCCTGGCACCGCCTGGGCAGCGCCATAGCCTGCCAAGAACTCATCCGGTGTTATCCAGCCCGACTGTACTACCTCGGCTTCTAACAGCGGCAGCACCACATGCCCACCACCAAATACCAGCGCACCTGAACGATAAAAAGCATCGATCACGTTAAGCCAAACAGCACCGCCCGCCATCAGTGGCAGCAGAATCAGCAACCCGCCGAATAGCCCCAACGCGACCAAGCCTGCTCGGCGGGAAACCGGAAAATGCAGCGGTGCGCTTTCTGCTATGGCGGCACTATTCCGGCACAGCGTCAGCCCCACTAAACCACCCAATACAATCGCGGCGACCTGTCCCAGCGGGCCGCTTACCACCACCACCGTGAACACAGCGGCCAAGGCGATTCCTACACGGGTTTTATCCGGGCAGAGGTTGCGTGCCATCCCCCACACCGCATGGGCCACGATCGCTACCGCGACCACTTTTAAGCCGTGGATGATACCGCTGGCGATTGGACCATCCAGCACCGCAGCCCCCAATGCGAACAGCAGCAGAATAATCGCCGAAGGCAGCGTAAAGGCCAGCCACGCCATGGCCGCGCCCCAAGGGCCAGCGCGCAGTAAGCCGAGCGCAAACCCCACTTGGCTACTCGCCGGGCCGGGCAGAAACTGGCACAGCGCCACCAAATCAGCGTAGGCACTTTCGCTTAACCACTGACGCCGCTCCACAAAGGCAGTACGAAAATACCCCAGATGTGCCACCGGTCCGCCAAAAGACGTTAATCCCAGCGCTAAGAATGCCCAAAACACCTCGCCTATGCGCCTGCTTGTCTGCGTTTGCTCCACCATCCATCCTCACCGTTTACCCAATAAAAAAGCGCAAGGCTTATATGCTAAGCCTTGCGCTTGACGTCTTGATGACAACCACCAATAAATCGTTACTCTTGGTCTGTTACCGCACCGGTACTGGCAGAGCTAACGAGACGTGCATATTTGGCGAGCACGCCGCGGGTATAACGGGGTTCTGGCTGCTTCCACGCTGCGCGACGACGCATCAACTCTTCGTCAGACAGGTCCACCTCAATGGTATCGGCCTCCGCATCAATGGTGATGGTATCGCCATTCTCTACCAACGCCAGCGGGCCACCGTCGAACGCTTCCGGCGACACATGGCCGACCACAAAACCATGGCTGCCACCCGAGAAACGGCCATCGGTAATCAGCGCCACGTCATTGCCCAAGCCGCGGCCCATAATCGCCGAGGTAGGCGTGAGCATTTCGCGCATGCCGGGGCCGCCTTTAGGTCCTTCATAGCGAATCACCACCACATCACCCGCGACGACAGTGCCATCGTTAATGCGCGCCTGGGCTTCTTCTTCCGAGCCAAAGACCCGTGCCGAGCCTGAGAAGCGCGTGCCCTCTTTACCGGTAATTTTTGCGACTGCGCCTTCCGGTGCCAAGTTGCCGTAAAGCATGCGCAAATGGCTTTCCGTTTTAATCGGGTTACCGAGGGAAGCGATGATCGGCGGCTCGGCAGGGTAAGGAGCTACATTGGCCAGGTTCTCTTCCAACGTTTTGCCGGTAACGGTCAAGCAGTTGCCGTTGAGCAGGCCTGCGTCCAGCAGCATTTTCATCAGCGGCTGAATACCGCCAATCGCCACCAGCTCGCTCATCATGTAGTGGCCGCTAGGGCGCAAATCGGCGAGTACCGGCACGCGTTTACCGATCTCGGTAAAGTCCGCCAGGGTCAGTTCCACACCAATGGTGCGCGCCATACCAATCAAGTGCAGCACCGCATTGGTAGAGCCACCTAGTGCGATGGTCACCGTAATGGCGTTCTCGAACGCCTCGCGAGTCATGATATCGGAAGGCTTAATATCGTTGGCTAACAGCGCCAGCACGGCCTCGCCCGCTGCTTTACAGTCATCGCGCTTCTCCTGAGAGATCGCATTTTGCGCGGA
Source organism: Halomonas sp. NYA30 (assembly GCF_976980765.1). Classification (NCBI taxonomy): domain Bacteria; kingdom Pseudomonadati; phylum Pseudomonadota; class Gammaproteobacteria; order Oceanospirillales; family Halomonadaceae; genus Halomonas; species Halomonas sp. NYA30. The sequence goes on from NZ_OZ334477.1 coordinate 3,125,339, forward strand.
GCTGCCCGGCAAGCTCATGCCCAATGCCTCAATCGCAGAGGCCATGGTGTTAGCGGTATACATACCGCCACAGGAACCGGGGCCAGGGATCGCCGTTTCTTCGATGTTTTTAAGCTCGATCAGGTCGATATCACCACGGGAGTGTGCGCCCATCGCCTCGAACACCGAGACGATATCGGTATGTCCTTTGCCGGGCATAATGGTGCCGCCATAGACGAACACGCTGGGACGATTCAAACGCGCCAGCCCCATCAGGCAACCGGGCATATTCTTATCGCAGCCCCCAATGGCCACCAAACCATCAAAGCCTTCGCAGCCCGCCACCGTCTCGATGGAGTCAGCAATCACTTCCCGCGATACCAGCGAGTACTTCATACCCTCGGTGCCGTTAGCAATACCATCGGAAATCGTGATGGTATTGAAAATCACACCTTTACCACCGCCAGCATCGGCACCATCGCGGGCAAACTCGGCCAGCTCATTAATGTGGCTGTTGCAGGGCGTCACCATGCTCCAGGTAGAGGCAATGCCCACCTGAGGCTTTTTGAAATCGGCATCCGTAAAGCCCACCGCGCGCAGCATGGCGCGGCTAGCGGCTTTACCAGGGCCATCAACCACAGGCGCAGAGTGACGACGGGAGTTTTGCGATGAATCTGACATTAGAAATCTCTCTTAGCGTTGTTCACGGTATCCGCATAGCTTGGCGATGCCACGGCGTTCGCGCAAGGGAAGATGGGAAACCCGACCTATGGCTTCATAGTTTGATATTTGTATTAAACAGCCGTTTTGTGCGGCTGCGCCTGGACTGACAACTCAAATCCGCAGGCTTTTGCATAGCGCTGAAGCGTTTTCCAACCGGGATTGCTGTCCCCGCGCTCTAGCCTGCTGATGTTACTTTTTTGAGTATGTAGGCGCTTTGCCAATTCGTCCTGGGTTAAACCTGCTTGCTGACGCATAGTAATCAGCGTATTGGCCAACTCAAACTCAGGTGCCAAACGGTCATACTCTGCTTTCACCTCAGGATTTTGCAGCGCCTGCTCTTTTAATGCTTTTAAGTTAATCACGACTGCACCTCGCGCTGTCTTGATTGAGCTAACTTTAACGCCTGTCGAGGCGTTTTTTGGCTCTTTTTTACAAATGCATGGAGAATCACAACGTGTTGTCCATGCACATAGCAAAACAGAGAACGTCCAATACCTTCTTTCGCTTTTGCTCTTATCTCAAACAGACCATCGCCCATCGCTTCTGTATGCGGTGGCCCTAAGTTCGCGCCATGTTCTTCAATCATTTCCAGCAACCGAAGCATTCTGGCCTGTATTTTGGGTGGCATGCTGAGAATATCTTTCTCAACGCCTGGGTAAAAATCAACCTGCCATTCCATTGCACAGCCCCTAAAGTTATCACTCATGATAACCTGAACTCTATAAAAGTTCCTAACCTTGATGCACACGGGCGCTCTTAACTTATGGCACCATACACTTAGCCGCTCCGCCCCGGCCGTGAAGGAACCATCCATTAAGGAACATCGTGCATGTCTGCAAACTCGCTGCTCTCACAAACGCCGTTAACGCCGGGCTTTATGGTCGTGCACGCCAATCGCCTGGAAGACCTGCGCGGTTTGGCGGTGGAGTGGATGCGCCTACACCCGCTCTCGCCGCTGGAGAATGAGACTATTCTGGTGCAGAGCAACGGCATTGGGCAGTGGTTAAAGCTGGCGCTGGCGGAAGACCCGGCCCAGGGCGGTGCGGGCATAGCCGCGGCATTGAACGTCACGCTGCCCGCGCGCTTTCTATGGCAGGCTTACCGCACGGTGTTGACGCACTTAACCCACGACGAGCACGCGGTGCCAGAAACGTCGCCTTTCGATAAGTCGCGGTTGATATGGCGCTTATTGCGCCTGCTGCCCAGCCTTGCCGAGCAGGAAGCCTTTGCGCCGCTGGCGCGCTTTTTAGAGGTTGATCGCGACCAGCGTAAACACTACCAACTGGCCGAGCGATTGGCGGATCTGTTCGATCAGTATCAGGTGTATCGCGCCGATTGGCTGGACGCCTGGGCCAAGGGTAACGACGTGCTGATCACCGCCCGTGGCGAAGCCCGCCCGTTGGAAGCGCACCAGCTGTGGCAGCCCGAGCTCTGGCGTGCCCTGCGCGACGATGTAGCAATGACGCAAGGCGACGCAGGCCTTAACAGCAGCCGTGCCCAGGTACACAGCCGTTTTCTGGAAGCCGCCGAACAGCTTGAAGGCCAAGCGTGCCCGAACGGATTGCCCCGGCGATTGATCATTTTCGGCATCTCGTCACTGCCCCAGCAAACCCTCGAAGCCCTGGCCGCGCTTTCACGCTGCTGTCAGATCGTGCTCTGCGTGCACAACCCCTGCCAGTACTACTGGGCGGATATCATTGAGCACAAAGACCTGCTCCGCGCCAGCCGTTATCGCCAGCGGCGCAAGGCGGGCATGCCCGACGCCCTGGATGTGCTCGGCACCGGTGATGCCGACGACGCCCTGCACCTCCACGCCCAGCCGCTGCTGGCCGCCTGGGGCAAACAGGGCCGCGACTACCTGCGCCTGCTCGACGAACACGACGACTCAGGCAACTACCAAACGTTATTTGAGCAGCAGGCGCTGCGCATCGACATGTTTGAGCCCTTCAGTGGCGAAGAGCGCCACTGCCTGCTCAGCCAACTGCAGGACGATATCCGCGAGCTGCGGCCGGTAGCAGAAACCCAAACTCACTGGCCCGCGCTAGACCCGGCCAGTGACGACTCAATAGTGTTCCATATCGCCCACGGCCCCCAGCGGGAAGTGGAGATTCTTCACGATCAGCTACTGGCAGCCTTTAGCGCAGACCCAGATCTTCGCCCGCGGGATATCATCGTCATGGTGCCGGATATCGACCGCTACGCGCCGCATATTGAAGCCGTGTTCGGCCAGTACCGCTCCGCTTTCGGTGGCTATAACGCGAACGCTAAACCCGACGATCCGCGTTACATTCCCTACACCCTTTCGGACCAGGCCAGCCGCCACCGCCTGCCAATGATGATCGCGCTGGAAAAACTGCTGCGCCTGCCGGAACTGCGCCTTTCAGTGAGTGACCTGCTGGATCTATTGGAAGTGCCCGCGCTGCGTGCACGCTTTGGCATCGATGAATATGACCTGCCCACCCTGAGCCGCTGGATCGAGGGCGCGGGCATCCGCTGGGGGCTTAATGCCGAACAGCGTACCCGGCTTGATCTTCCCGAAGGCCTGACCCAGAACACCTGGGCCTTTGGTCTGCGTCGCTTGCTGTTGGGTTACACCGTAGGCAGTGCTGAGGCGTGGCAAGGCATCGAGCCATTCGACGATATTGGCGGGCTGGAAGCATCGCTAGCAGGCCCCCTGGCAAACCTGCTGGAAAAGCTGGAAACCACCTGGGAAACCTTCTGCCAGCCCACCGACACCGCCACCTGGGTGGCCCGGCTGCGCGAGCTGCTGGAAACCTACTTCCTGACCGACGACGCTCAAGAGAGCGTGATGCTCACCAAGCTGGAAACCGCGCTACAGCAGTTGCTGGACAGCACCGAAGAGGCCGCGCTTTATGATCCCCTGCCGCTCTCCATGGTGCGCGAGCACTGGCTCGGGCAAATCGACGAGCACAGCCTTTCCCAGCGCTTTCTCGCGGGGGCGGTCAACTTCGCCACGCTGATGCCCATGCGGGCCATTCCCTTCAAGCACGTGTGCCTGCTGGGCATGAACGACGGCGAGTACCCGCGCTCACAGCCGCCGCTGGATTTTGACCTGATGGGCAGCGACTACCGCCCCGGCGACCGCTCACGGCGGGAAGACGACCGCTACCTGTTTCTGGAAGCGCTGCTCTCCGCCCGCCAACAGCTCTATATCAGCTGGGTCGGCCGCAGCCAGATCGATAACAACCCCATGCCGCCCTCGGTGCTGGTCGGCCAGTTGCGCGATCACCTGGAAGCGGGCTGGCACACGCAAAACGGCGAGCCGCTGCTGGAAGCGATAACCACCGAGCACCCGCTGCAGCCGTTCAGTCGCCGCTATTTCTCTTCCCAAGCCAGCGATTCCCCCGCCCAAGCACGGCTGTTTACGTATGCCCACGAATGGCACGCCCTGCACACCCCCAGTGGCGAAAGCACCCAAGGCTCAAAGCCACCAGCGCTTAAGGCAGACAGCGAACAGCAGAGCACGTTAACCCTGGCCCAACTAGGCAGCTTTCTACGCGACCCCGCGAAGGCCTTTTTCAACACCCGCTTAGGGGTCTATTTCGAGCAGGAAGCGCTTACCCAACTGGATGTCGAGCCCTTCACGCTGGATGGGCTACAGAACTGGCAACTACAGGATCAGTTAATCGCCGCCCAGCGCCACGCCGTGGATAACGGCCAACCGCGTATGGAAGCACTGCACGCAGCACTGGAACGCTTCAAGGGCCAGGGCGTGCTGGCCGTAGGAGCATTTGGCGAGCGGATGCGCGAAGCGCTGGCGGAACCGATGGAGGCACTGTTTGGCGCCTACGAAGAGGCGCTGCAAGAGTGGCCACACGTGGTAACAGCACCCCAGGCAGTGCATGTCGTTGAGAGAACTGAAGAAAAGGTAGCGCTGGAGGATTGGCTGGGGGAACTGCGCCAGGATGAAGCGGGCAACCGCTGCCGCCTGTTACTGCTTAGCAGCAGCCTGGTCAGCCAGGGGCGCGGCCGTGGTCAATACCGCTGGCAACACCTGCTGCGGCCCTGGGTTGCGCATCTGGCGGGCAATAGTGAGCGCCCGATGACCACCCAACTACTCTCCAAAGCGGGCCATGTGCGGCTGGAACCACTAGAAGCCGAGAACGCCCGCTACCAGCTACAAAACCTGCTAAGCGCCTGGTGCGATGGCATGCAGGCCCCGCTACCGCTGGCGCCACAGTCCGCTTTCGCCTGGCTGGCGAAGCTAGGCACACCGGCATCCGAACCGGACAGCGATGCCTACGCCGCCGCCGAAACCGCCTACGAAGGGGGCCGCTTCCAAACCGGCGAAGTCGCCCAAAGCGCCTACCTTTCCCACCAGTGGCCGAGCTTTGAAAGGCTATTCAAAGAGCGAGCCCTTGGTCACGGCTTCGCCACGCTAACCGAAACGCTCTATTCACCGCTGCATCGTGCTGTTAAAGGCTGACAAGCCTAATGGCTCTTCCAGCCCAGGGTTAACACCCGCTTCGCCAGCGAGATCATCTCCGGATCGCCGGTGTGCTTGTCCGGCACATCGGAGAGCTTGATCACCGGCAGCCACTGCTGCCCTTCCGGACGCGCCTCAACCATCTTGATCACCATGTTCATCGGCTCGACGCCCACATCATTGGTGAAGTTGGTGCCGATGCCGAACGCCATACCAATCCGGTCTTTGCAAAACGCATGAATATGCTCGACCTTCTCCGGCGTCAGCGCATCGGAAAAGATGATCGTCTTGCTCAAGGGGTTGATGCCCAGTCGCTCGTAGTGGGCGATGGTCTGGGAGGCAAAATCAATCGGGTCGCCGCTGTCATGGCGCACGCCATCGAACAGCTTGGCGAACTTCTTATCGAAGCTGTCGAAGAAAGCCCGCGAGGTAAACGTATCGGTCAGGGCAATGCCCAGATCACCGCGATACACATCCACCCAATGCTCGAGGGCAAGGCTGTTGGCCATCTTGAAACCAAAGCGGGCGCCGTGGAACATGAACCACTCATGGGCGTGGGTGCCGATCGGCTTAACCCCATGGCGCATGGCCAGCAGCACATTGCTGGTGCCGCTGAACGCCTCGCCACCATTGTGACAAAGTGCGCCCACCACTCGGTCATGAACATCGAACGAGAAGCGCCGACGGGTGCCGAACTCGGCAATCTTCAACCCAAGACGGCGGTAGAGTTCGATCTTCTCCTGGGCGCGCTGTTCGATCATCGCATCGGCCTCATGGGTGACCGACACACCACGCAGCCGATACCAAAGCTCGCTGATCAGCGCCATCAACGGCACTTCCCACAGAATGGTGCGGTACCAGGGCCCTTCGATAATCACCGAAAGGTCACTGCCCTGCTGCTCGATAATCACCTCGGCAGGGTCGTAATGAAACCCGGCCAGGAAATCGAGGTAGGTAGGGTCGAGATAGGGGCACGTCGTTTCGAGATAGCGCTTTTCCTCATCACTCAGGCGCAGCGTCGCCATCTGATCCACTTCGCGGCGCAGCGCAGCACCGAAACCATCAGGAAATTCGTGCTCGCCACGATTGATAAAGGCGTAGCGCGCCTGGGCATAGGGAAAGCGTTTGATCACGGCGTTCTGCATCGTGATCTTGTAAAAGTCATTATCCAGCAGCGATGTCAGCATGAGATCCCATCGTTAGAGTGAACCGAAGCCGCCGGTAGCGTAAACTCATTGCACCAAGAGTGGCTCGGCGACAAGATTATCAGGTGGCGGGGCTCTCATACAGTCTAGGAGCTGTCTTGATGCGTCTTACTCAATCACAGCGTGACACGATTCTTTCGAGCGTACGCGAGTTCATTAAGCCTTCTGTGCAAGTCCAGGTGTTTGGTTCGCGGCTGGATGATACCAAGCGGGGCGGCGATGTTGACCTGCTACTGATCTCCCAGACCGCAATACCACTACTTAGCCGTGCCGAACTCAAAATGGCACTTGAAGAGCGCCTCCAACTGCCTGTGGATATAGTGGCCTATGCCTCGACGGCTGAACCCACGCCCTTCCAAGCAATCGCCTTGGCACAGTCACGCCCGATCGATAGTGAGGAAGCAGCATGAGTCATGATGTTCTCAGCGAGCAGCAACGCTATCTTGCGCAACTGCTGGAAGCGATCCAACGCTGTGCTTGGTTTCTACAACAGTCACGCAACAAAATTACCTGGCCGATTGACGGTGAGTGGTTGGCAGAACACAAAAAAGATGTGGATTATTTCGAAACCCTTGCCGCCATTAATGAGCGGTTTGCCAAGCTGCAAGACTCGATAGCATCTACTATGCGGCACAGTGCTTTGCTTGCCGGTGAATCCACTGACAGCTTTCTCAAGGTACTGGCTCTATTTGAAAAACAAGGCGTAATTAACGCGACAAGTGATTGGCAACGCTGCCGCGCCATCCGCAATATCGCGGCACATGACTACTCGACCGACTACGAACAGATAGCCGAACACTTCAATCTGCTGAACGAGCTCGCTGACATACTTTTAGTGACGTCTCAACGTCTTGTGGCCTGGAACGCTGAGCAACTCAGTATCTACCCCGCCAGCCCTGACTTTTCAGCTGAGTTTGACAGCCTTTTCTTATGAGCCAGCCAGCACCACTCAATCCTCTGAGCCTCCCGCTCCACGGCAGCCGACTGATAGAGGCCAGCGCTGGTACCGGCAAAACCTTCACCATCGCCCTGCTTTACGTGCGCTTGGTACTCGGCGGCCACAGCGTTGACGACGACACCGCGTTTATCCGCCCGCTCACGCCGCCGGAAATTCTGGTTGTCACCTTCACCAACGCCGCGACCCAAGAGCTACGCGAACGAATCCGCAACCGACTGGTAGAAGCAGCAGGCGTATTCCGAGCAGAGGACGAAGAAGGAGGGGCGCCGGGGGCAAGCCGTAGTGGAGGTCATTCAACAGGGATGTTGAATGTAGCGCCCACGGATGGGTTCACAGCGCCTCCACGTAGGCTTGCCGCCGGGGAAGCCCCGGTTGCACTAGATCCGTTGCTCCTAGAACTCCGCGACCAATACGACCCTGCGACTTGGCCCGCCTGCTCGCGGCGCTTGGCGCTAGCCGCGGAATGGATGGACGAAGCCGCGGTTTCCACCATCCACAGTTGGTGCTACCGGATGCTGCGCGAACATGCCTTCGACAGCGGCAGCCTGTTCTCTCTCAACCTGGAAAACGACCAGCGCGAACTGGAACAGGAAGTGGTGCGCGACTACTGGCGCAGCTTCTACTACCCGCTGGACAGCGACGCCCTCGGCATTGTCACCCGCTACTGGAAATCACCGGACGACCTGCACGCCCCGCTACAACGGCTACTGCCCGAAAGCGAAGCGCTGGGCGACGAAAAGCCCGAACCCAGCGAGACCCTGGCCGCCACCCAGGCCGAACGCATCGCCCAACTCAATGAACTCAAAGCCCCCTGGGCCGCCTGGCTGGACGAACTGGTGCCCGCCCTGGAAGACGCCGCCACACGCAAAGCCTTCAAAGGCCAGAGCTTCAACGCCAAAAGCCGCGCCAACTGGCTAGGCGCACTGCGCGAGTGGTGCGACACGGAGGCCGACCGCCCGGCGCTCACCGACGCCGCCTGGAAACGCATGACGCCCGACGGCATGGCCGATATCTGGAAAGAGGGCGCACCGCCCTGCCCACAAGCCTGGGAAGCGCTGGCACAGCTACCGAAAGCACTGGACGCCCTGCCCGAGCCACGCAACGACCTGCTGATTCACGCCGTGCAGTGGTGTCGCACCCGCCTGGAGCGCGAACAGGAACGCCGCGCCGAGATGGGCCCCAACGACCTGCTCACCCATCTGGATCGCGCCCTGAAAGGCCCCAACAAAGAGGCCCTGGCCGCGCAGATTCAGCGCCAGTTCCCCGTGGCACTGATCGACGAGTTCCAGGATACCGACCCGATCCAGTACCGCATCTTCAACGCCGTGTATGACGTCGCAACGCCCCGGCGCGACAGCGCCATCCTGCTGATTGGCGACCCCAAGCAGGCGATCTACGCCTTTCGCGGCGCGGATATCTTCACCTACCTGCAGGCCCGCCAAGACACCGATGGCCGCCACGTCACGCTGGGCACCAACTTCCGTTCCAGCAGTTCGATGGTGGCCGCGGTCAATCACTGCTTTCACTACGCCGACCAGCACGATGCCGGTGCCTTTTTGTTCCGTGCCGATGGCGGCGACAACCCGCTGCCGTTTAACCCGGTGGAAGCCAAAGGCACCAAGGAAACGCTGGTACTCAACGGCAAACCAATACCAGCGATGACCTTATGGCCATTGGAGTGTGAAGAACCGCTCTCCAAAACCGCCTACCAAACGGAGATGGCCGAATGCTGCGCCTCGCACATGGCCGCGCTACTGGAAGCAGGCCGCCACCAGCAGGCGGGCTTTGCCAAGGACAGCAACGATAACGGAGAGCAATCACTCACTCCGCTGGCCCCCTCGGACATGGCGGTACTGGTCAACGGCCTGCAGGAAGCGCGGGCGATTCGACTGGCGCTGGCCAGCCGGGGCATCAAGAGCGTCTACCTTTCCGATCACGACAAGGTGTTCAGCTCCCCCATTGCCCCGCAGCTTGCCATTTGGCTGCGCGCCTGCGCCGAGCCCCAGGCCAACTCGCGCCAGGCGGAAGCCAAGCTGCGCGCCGCCCTGGCAACGCCAGTGCTGGGGCTGAGCCTTGAAGCACTCGATTACCTGAACCAGAGCGAACTGGCCTGGGAAGCGCGGGTCGAGCAGTTCAGCGACTACCACCGCCTGTGGCAGCGGCAGGGCGTGCTGCCGCTGGTGCGCCGAATGATGGTCGATTTTGATATCGCCGCACGGCTACTAGGCGAATTCGCCGAGGGTGAGCGTTTGCTAACCGACCTGCTCCACCTGGGTGAAATGCTGCAGCACGCCAGCCAGGAACTGGATGGCGAACACGCGCTGATTCGTTTTCTGGCCGAAGCCATTGCCGACCCGGATAGCCATGGCGACAGCCACAAGCTGCGCTTGGAGAGCGACGCCGATCTGGTCAAGGTCGTGACCATTCACAAATCCAAGGGGCTGGAGTACCCGCTGGTGTTCCTGCCGTTTATCGCCAACCACCGCCCGGTCAGCGACACCGACCTGCCGCTGCGCTGGCACGATAGCGACGGCACGCTGCAACTCAGCCTAAGCGCTGATGAAGCCACGCTGGCCACCGCCGACCGCGAACGCCTCGGCGAAGACCTGCGTAAGCTTTACGTCGCGCTCACCCGTGCCCGTCACGCCACTTGGCTCGGGCTGGCGCCGCTAAAAGGCAGCGAGAACAGCGCCATCGGCCACTTGATCAACGGCGGCAAGGCCATCGCCCCCAGCGCGTTTACCCACGCGCTAGGCGAACTGGTGAAAGGCAGCGATATCGATTTAAGTACCGCCCCGGAACCCACTACGCTGCGCTTCACCCCGGCGCCGGAACAGCAGGCACTGGGCCACGCCCGCACCCCGCTGCGCCCCGCCCGTGAGCAGTGGTGGATCGCCAGCTACTCGGCGCTGCGCACCTCAGGGGCCATTTCTGAAACGCTGCCAGGGGCGGCGCAGCCAACGCCCACGCCAGAACCCACCACCCCCCAGGAAGCCACCACCCTGGAAGTGCTAGATGAACCCCACGACAACGCCATCAACACCGAAGCGTTTCACCTGCACCGGTTTCCGCGAGGCCCAGGCCCCGGCACCTTCCTGCATGGATTGCTGGAGTGGGCGGGCCAGCTAGGCTTCAACAAAGCGCTAGAAGACCCCGCCGCCCGGGAAGATATGCTGCGGCGGCGCGTGCAACTGCGCGGCTGGCAGGCATGGCACGACACCCTGGCGGGCTGGCTGGAAGAACTGCTCGCCACACCGCTTCCCCTGCCTCACTCTCTGTCACTGGCCCCGTCCCTGACAGAGCCCAGCGAAGGCAGCCAAGTGGCGCTATGTGAACTCGAAAGTTATCAGGTAGAACTGGAGTTCTGGTTTGCCGCACACCAGGTACAAACGCGCAAGCTGGATGAGCTGGTCAGTGACCACTTACTGCCAGGGGTATCACGCCCCGTACTGGATGCCGACACCCTCAACGGCATGCTCAAGGGCTTTATCGACCTCGCCTTTGAGCATGAAGGCCGCTTCTATGTACTCGACTGGAAATCTAACTACCTGGGCAGCGACGACAGCGCCTACACCGCTGACGCCCTGCGCGATGCCATGCTCGAAAAACGCTACGACCTGCAAGCGGCGCTGTATATGCTCGCCCTCCACCGGCTGCTGAAAGCGCGCCTGCCCGACTACGACCCGCACCAACACCTGGGCGGCTCGATGACGGTGTTTCTGCGCGGCAGCCGCACCACCGCCCGCGGCGTACACGCCGTGCCCGCGCCGGTCGCGCTGATCGAAGCGATGGATGCACTGTTTACAGGCTCAGCAACAGCGTCAGCAGCAAGCAACCAGGAGGCACTGGCATGAGTAAGCGAGACACGGCTTCCAAGAACGAGTCCATGAATCTAGACCTGTTCGCCGATGACGCGCCGCCCGCTGCACCTGATTCAACCGCATCGGTAACACCACCGACAGAATCAGCCGCCAGTGCTACCCAGCCGCACCCCGCGCTAAGCGACACCGACGCGCTATTCCTGCTGTGTGAGCGCTGGGTTTCCCGTGGCTGGCTGCGGGATCTGGATCTGGCCCTGGTGCGCTTTCTCGACCGCGAAACCCATAACGCCCCGCCGCTGCTGTTGCTGGGCGCTGCGCTAGCCAGCCACCAGCTTGGCCGTGGCCATGTGTGCCTGGATATAGCCGCTACGCTGGAAGCGCCGGATTTTGCGCTTTCGCTGCCGCCGGAAGGCGACGACCTGAACGACCCGCCGCCGCTGCCCAGCCATGTACTGGCCACGCTAACGCTGCCCGAGTGGCAGGCCCCGCTCAACCACCCCACGCTGATCAGCGACGGCCCCGGCAATACGCCCCTGGTGGTGAGCCACAGCGACAACACCAGTAAACTCTACCTGCGCCGCTACTGGCAGTTCGAGCAAACCCTACACCAGGAAATCGCCATCCGAGTTAGCGCCGGTAACGAAGCGGATAGCCCACTACTCAAAAGCGCACTAAATACGCTATTTCCCGCCACCGACACCCTGGATTGGCAAAAGAACGCCTGTGCACTAGCCGCCCGCAGCCCCTTCGCGATCATCACCGGCGGCCCCGGCACCGGCAAAACCACTACCGTGGTGCGCCTGCTGGCCCTGCTGCAAACACTGCAACTGGCCCAGCCCAACGCCCACCCGCTACGCATTCGCCTGGCCGCCCCCACCGGCAAAGCCGCCGCACGGCTGAATGAATCCATCGCCGGGCAGGTGAAAGACCTACCCCTTAGCGGGTTGGAATCGCTATTAGATGAGCACTCAGCCACCGCCTCATCGAACGTAATCGACATTCCGACGGAAGTGACCACGATTCACAGGCTACTTGGCGCCCGCGCCGACACCCGCCACTTCCGCCACAACGCCGCCAACCCGCTGGCGCTGGATGTGCTTGTGGTGGATGAAGCCTCAATGGTGGATATCGAAATGATGACGGCGCTGCTAAGCGCCCTACCCGCCAGCGCCAAGCTAGTGCTGCTGGGGGATAAAGACCAGCTGGCATCCGTGGAAGCAGGCGCCGTGCTGGGCGACCTATGCCGCCGCGCCGACGCCGCCCACTACACTCCCACCACGGCGCAATGGCTGGCCGAACTCACCGACCACTCGCTGCCAGAGGCATTAATCGACCCGGACGGCCAGCCGCTGGACCAAGCCATTACCATGCTGCGGGTAAGCCACCGCTTTACTGAAACAAGCGGCATCGGCCAGCTCGCCCAGGCGATTAACCAGCCGCTAAGTGAGGCGTTGCGGGAACGGGATAAACACCAAGCCGTGCATGGCGTACTCAATAACGGCTACGCCGACCTACACCACTTAGTGTTAAAGCCAGACGCGCAAAACAAAGACAGCGCCTTGGAGCGCCTAGTGATCACCGGCAGCCCGGAACGTTTTCCCAACGCAGGCGAAGGCCGCACCAATTTCAAGGGCGAGCCGATTGCACCGCCCACCGGCTACCAGCACTACCTGAATACCCTAGCGAGTGAACGGCCTGATACGACACTGCCGTTTGAAGAGAACGGCGACGCTTACGATGCCTGGGCGAAGCAAGTGCTGAGCGCCTACAGCCGCTTTCAGCTACTGTGCGCGCTACGCAAAGGCCCGTGGGGCGTAGAAGGCCTAAACCTGCGCATCGCCAAAACATTGCGCCGCGAAAAGCTGCTGTTCGGCAACGACCACACGTTAGAGAAAGGCTGGTTCGAAGGCCGCCCGGTGCTGGTCACCCAAAACGACTACGGCCTGAAACTGATGAACGGCGATATCGGCATCACAATGGCGGTGCCTGATCCCCGCTCTTCCGGTAGGTCATTATTAAGAGTCGCCTTTCCGACCAGCGACCCAGAAAACCCCATCCATTGGGTGCTGCCTTCCCGCCTACACGCAGTAGAAACCGTTTTCGCGATGACGGTACACAAATCCCAAGGCTCCGAGTTTCAGCACACCGCCCTGCTGCTACCGCAAACGCCCAACCCCATCCTCACCCGCGAGCTGGTCTACACCGGCATCACCCGCGCACGCGATTGGCTTACGCTGATCGAAGCCAAGCGCGGGATATTGAATGAGGCGGTGACGCGGGCGGTTATGAGGGTTAGTGGGTTGGAGGATTAAAACCGACACAACCGGTTCTAGCCCGGATTTCTCACAGGGTATAAAAGAAAGCGGCTGAAAGTGCTATGATTTCAAGAACCTAACCAATCCATCAAGCACCAACAGCCGCTTCCAAAATGGTACCTGAAAAGCTGACCTTCTCGCCACTCTCACGCCGCCAAATTGAAGCCGACTTCTCCGGGGGCCACATTACGTCGGACGCCGGATTACTCCTGCTTCGTGAAGTCGATAAACAGCATCGCCTGACACGCCGCTTGGCCGCCGTGCTTCATGATCCCCGCGCACCGGAACAGGTTCGTCATAAGCTCGACACTTTGGTTCGTCAGCGGGTGTTCGGTGTCGCCGCTGGCTATGAAGATTTCAACGACCATGAGGCCCTGCGCTATGATCAGGCCCTTCAGACAGCGCTCGGTGAAGAGGATACGCTGGCAGGCAAGTCGACGCTGTGCCGGGTGGAGCAGAACGCCGATCGGCAAGCAATAGTGAAGGCCCATGAGTTGCTGTGGCATCACTTCATTGAACAGCATGACGAACCACCAAAGGAGATCGTGCTGGACTTTGATGGCACCGACATCCCCGTGCATGGCGAGCAACCCGGCAAGTTCTTTAACCGTTATTACGATCACCACTGCTACTTCCCACTGTATGTCTTCTGTGGGCGCCACTTACTGGTGAGCTATCTGCGCACCAGTGACCGCAGCGACAGCCGCCATAGCTGGGCGATCCTCGCCTTACTGGTACGCTTTATCCGTCAATACTGGCCCGATACGCGCATCGTGTTACGAGGTGATAGCCACTTTTGTCGTCCCCGGATGCTGAACTGGTGTGATCGGCATCACGTCGACTACATCGTGGGAATCGCCAAGAACAGCCGGCTGCTCAAGGAAGTGGACGTGCCCATGATGCTGGTGCGCAAGACCCAATGGCAGGTGGGAGGGAAAGTAGCGGGGACGTTCCGCTTCCAGTATCAAGCCCACTCCTGGAAATACTCACGCTGGGTGGTGGCCCGCCTAGAAGAAGGCGAGTTAGGCTCTAATCCCCGGTTTATCATCAGTTCCCGTTACGATGATGGCTTCAAGCTTTACTACGAGCAGTACTGTGCCCGGGGTGACATGGAGAACCGGATCAAGGATCAACAACTGAGCCTGTTTGCTGACCGGACCTCCAGCACGCACTGGTGGGCCAATCAGTGGCGGCTGATCTTGTCGGGCTTCGCTTATACGCTGTTCGAGCGGTTACGGACTTATCTGAAGCACACGCCCTTCGCGCGCATGAGTCCGAGCAACCTGAGGCTCAAGCTCATCAAAGTAGGCGCGGTCATCATCCGCAATACGCGTCGAATCCGAGTACTCATGAGTGACAGCTACCCCTATAAAACGGCGCTATCCGATCTCGTCAGGCGGTTGGTTCCTAACTGACTGCTCGGGCGCCCCCGGCCCGAAGCAATGGGGGAAAGGGGGAAGTGTGTCTGAACGCCGGAAAGTGGTTAAAAAGTAGCCGATGTAAGTCGAGCCAGTAGGTGTTTAGCGGTGTTACAGCCTGAGTGCGGTACTGGCTGAGGTACTATGAGAAATCCAGGCTAGTGGCGTCGGTTTCGGTTTAGAGCAGAATTAGAATGTGCTCTAATGTAACGGCTTGCTCACCGGAAAATAGGAGCGTAGCGAGTATTTTTTCCGGTGCCGCTATTTATTAGCCGATTTATCTATCTTTTTAACAGTTAAGGTATACCTCTTCTTTCATTACTTCTTGTAATGGACGGCCATTTCCTTAATCCACAACTACCTTTTCAAAGCCTGGGAATGTTGCCAGCAGATATTTCTCCTCATCACTGGTTACCACTTTAACAACTGTTAGATTCCTGATCGTTCGTGAACATGCCACATAAAATAGCTTCATGTTAGGGGGCGTGAAGACGCTACTAGTTTCAGTACTGTCAGGACTAAATTTAAATTTGTAGCGAGACCAGAAATACTCATCGAGAACAACTAAAACGTTTTCAATACCGGACCCCTTAGTCTTGTGCATTGTGATATATTCACACCCTTCATTAAGATACCTGTAATAGTTGATCACCTCATTAAAGGATATCGACTCAGAGAACAGCTCCTCGTAGAACCTCTCTTTTTTAAGGTTGGAATTTAACTCATTAAATACTTCTTCAGTAATTTCAATGCCTTCTCTTTCCATTCTAGATATAGTGTTGACTCCTGAAGCAAATCTCTCCTTGAACTTCTGGTATGTCTTATCTTTTTCTAGATCAGCCAAAAATGAGTCCTTACGCTCAATATAAGCTAGGTAACTGTCTGACTTCCTGATTATCTTTTTCTCAAAAGCAATTTCAAGCGTTTGAGTAACACTTAAATCACCTGAAGCGATCTTCTCAAATGCAGCAACAATTTTCTCTTTATCTTCAAGCTTGTTAAGCACAAACCCTGACTTCTTCAGTTCGGCTAGTATGAAATTGTATCTCTTTTTTGATCCATTATAGGCATCACATAGTTCTGCCAGGTCAAGTACCTGAATGCTTGAAAACACCTTTTCGATCTCGTCTTTAACTTCCGTATACCTATCAGCAAACATCTTATAGAGTGCGAAAAATCCAACCTTCCCTGCAATTGACTTGTTTGTAAGCATCAATTTTTTATGAGAGAGCCCTTCACCGTCAACCAAGTCAATTAACTTGTCGACGAAATCAAGGTATGCTTGCTTGTCTTCAGGACTACTATGTGTATGAGGTTTACTATCACCCCAGATTGCATAAAGCAGCCTAACCTGACCTTGCCTATCTTCCAAGGTTTCCTTGGTGCCATCGTTTCTAATCTTGAATGCAGGTTCTTGCCTAAGAGCATCCCCTCTAAGAGCATTAACAAAGTTAATTACCTGTTCAGAACATCGAAAGTTATCTTCCTTTGGTATCTCGACAAGATCACCTGAGTCAATATAGGCACGCACATCCCCAATACCATCTGAGTATATGCTTTGCATTGCATCCCCAAATAATCCTATTGTGGTCTGCCTGTCTTGAGGGAGATACTTTAAGAACACTTCAACAACGTCCTCGTGTGTATCTTGGTATTCATCAACCAAGATGAAGTCGTACTTATCAGATAAGATCTTTCCAAGCTTTGGATAACGTTGAAAGAGCAAACTTGTGATCTTGAGGAGGCTATCATGTCCAAATGAAAGGTCGTTGAACCTGTCAAAACGTGATTCATTGTACCTTATACGCCTATGACACTTACCCTCAATGCTATGTCGAACTTCAGCATTCAATTCAGCGATATTTTCATTTAGTGTCTGATTGATCTCATCCGGTGCTTTACCATACTCTCTTTTGCCAAGCTCTTTTGGTGAGGTTGCACCTATGGCAATGTATTTTAACTTTGCATACTTCTTATAGGTCTTCTTGTAGTTGTCATGATTAGCTTTCTTAAGGTCATTACCAATTAACCCTGAACTTTCCTCGGTCTCAATTTCTAGCTCATCCACTGTGAATATTTCATGTATAACTTTATGGATGGCTCTGGTGAACCGCCCCGGTTATTCCGGAGACCGGTTTGTTTGAGTCAGGCAGCTTCACCCGACTCCTCCAATTGACGATAATACGTCCTTTCTCGTTCTGCTGGTGGAACGTTTCCGATGGGTTCCAGCAGTCGGCGGTTGTTGAACCAGTCAACCCACTCCAGCGTGGCATACTCAACGGCATCCAGTCCCCTCCATGGGCCACGATGATGGATCACCTCCGTTTTGAACAAGCCGATGATGGTTTCAGCCAGCGCATTGTCGTAGGAGTCGCCGGTGGTGCCGACTGAGGCATTGATACCCTCGTCAGCCATACGCTCGGTGTAGCGGATCGAGAGATATTGGCTTCCCCTATCACTATGATGGATCAACCCTTGTCTGTGTTTTCGTGCCCACAGAGCTTGCTCCAGAGCGTCCAGCACCAGCGCCGTTCTCATCGACGTCGCTACACGCCAACCCACGATACAGCGTGCATAAACATCGATAACGAACGCAACGTAAACGAAGCCAGACCAGGTAGCGACATAGGTAAAATCGGCCACCCAAAGCTGATTAGGACGCATGGCCGTAAAGTCACGTTTCACTAAATCAGGTGCCCGTTTCTGGCCGGGATCACTGATGGTCGTGAAGGGGCGTTGGCCTCGCACCACGCCGCGAATTCCTAGGCGGCGCATGAGCCGTTCTACAGTGCAACGAGCAACATTAACGCCTTCACGGCGGAGTTGCCGCCAGACCTTACGGGCACCGTAGACGCAGAAGTTTTCTTCCCACACGCGCTGAATCTCAGCGGTAAGAAACGCATCCTGCCGATACCGGTCTGCCCGCCGTTCAGGATCAGCTTCAAGTGCCTTGTGGTGGTAATACGTCGATGGGGCGATTGGCAGTTGACTACAAATCGACTCGACCCCGAACTGAGCACGATGCTCGTCGATAAATGACACCATCAATTGGGTTTGCGGTCGAGCTCCGCCTGGGCGAAAAAAGCAGCCGCCTTACGGAGAATTTCATTGGCACGCTTCAATTCGGTGTTTTCACGCTCTAGCTGCTTGAGCCGTTCATGTTCAGACAGGTTAACCGAGCTGTTTTCCTGCGTGAGTTCTGTGCGTTTGCACCAGGCTCTCAAAGTCTCTGGTGTACAGCCGAACTTGCTGGCAATGGAGCAGATCGCCGCCCACTTGGACGGGTATTCGCCTTGCTGTTCAAGGACTAATCGAACAGCTCGCTCCCGGACTTCTGGGGAATATCGTTTTGGTGAGTTCATAACTCCATCCTCTCAAGATATGGAGTCTCCGGTAAAGACGGGGCGGTTCACTGGTGTAGTTCTTGATTAGTGAGCTAAGAAATGAATGTATGGTGGATATGTTGTAACCTTCTCCTACGCGGTCTATGATTTCGTTTACCGCAAGGTTGGTATGGGTAATGCACGCAATTCTCTTCTTAGGATAATCTTTGGATAGGAATTGTAGCGTTTCCTTTAGTGTTTCTGTCTTCCCACATCCAGCCCCTCCTTGCAAAACAAAACTATTTTTGTTTTCTGTGCATTCTTGGATTCTTTGCAGTGGTGTTACTTGGCTATCCACTTTAGTCCCTCCTTAATATACGAAGGGATATTCCACTTCAGGTTTTCATTTGAGAGAGCGAGGTAGAGTAATGATGAAGCAAAATTAGACTTTCCCTTACTATCAAGCATATCATCCACAAACTGATCAGGGTCAAACTTACACTCATCAAAATTGCCCTTGTTTTTAAGACCGTCGACATTCTCAAGATTACAGCCTATTTTAACCATGTTCGCACTCACGAACGCCTCCTCGAAGCTTCTACCCTGGTATCCATCTTCTTCAACATTCTGATAGGCAATCTTGATTAATGGCGATGGGTCATCATGATCATGGTTTTTAAGTTTTTCCATCCATGCAGAGAAGCTCTCCTCTTCAAACTTCGGTGAGTTATAAAAATGCCGTAGGGTTGCATTGCTAGTATGTGTGCCGTTCTTCGCAGGACATGCCGGATAGCTAACTCTATCCTTCTTACCCCTTTCTCCCATTTTGATCTGCTTCTTTGTTGTATCCAGATCTGTAATGATAAGAGTCTTTATCTCAAGGAAGTCAAGGAAATGCTTAAATGCTTTGGCGTTTGCTCCGACTTCAAGAATTGATATATTTTGAGACGTGAGTGCAGTATCACCCTTATCACCTATATCATCTTCGTCAAACTGATTAATGAAGTATGGAAGAAGCATCTTTTCAGAAGTACCTTCTATAAAGATTATCTTTTCTGCAAAGAAGAGCTCTGAGGACTCGATGGATAAGTATTGGTTTAGAAATTTAAAATGTTTCTTTTCCATCCTATCAATTTCAGCATCCTCTTCATCAGCATACCTTGCTTGTAACTCTATGAAGAAATTTCGTATCTCTACATTTTCTTTGCCCTTTGGAATGTGAAAATAACGGATGTTCTTGAAATTACATTTCTTGACGATATGAGCTGAATGCGTTGATATAAAAGTTTGAAGCCCCTTGATACCTCTTGGCCGCAGAAACTGAGTGCAACACCTTAAAATTTTAGTAAGGTGTTGGATTTATGGCTTATACAGAACTCAGTATCGAAGAGCGTTCCACCATTCAGGTCAGCCTTTGGCAGGAGATGAGCCTCCGACAAATAGCCAATATGCTGCAACGATCTCCATCCACCATCAGCCGCGAAGTACGTCGCAATCAAACTCAGCGCGGTACTTACCATGCTCGTCATGCACACACCCATCGTTGTGCTAGGCGTGTTGCTTGCCGCCCTAAGCCCAAGCTGCTTCTGGGCAGTGGTCGCTTTGAGCTGGTCATGTATATGCTCCGCCACCGCTTGTCTCCAGAGCAAATCGCAGGCAAGCTCCGACGCATGATCATGCCCCGATTTGAAGATGCTTACGTTTGTCGCGAGACGATTTACAGCGCCATTTACGCGTTACCTGTGGGTGAGCTTAAGAAAGAGTTGATCCACTGCCTTCGCCAAGGTAAATCAACGCGTAAACCTCGTCGTGGCCAGGTTGATCGGCGTGGGCAAATACCCGATATGGTGAGCATCCACCTTCGACCACCAGAGATCGAAAGGCGTGCCATGCCAGGACACTGGGAAGGCGACTTAATCAAAGGTAAGAACAATGCCTCTGCGGTTGGCACGCTAGTCGAACTAAGCAGTGGATACGTCATTCTAGCCAAACTCAACGATGCAACGGCCACCTCGGCGGTGGAAGGGTTTAGCGCAGCGCTCAACCGGATGCCGCTAGCGGCGCGTAAAAGCATGACGTACGACCAGGGGCGGGAAATGGCCAAACATGCGGACATCACCCAGGCAACGGGCGTTGCTATCTACTTTTGTGATCCACATAGCCCATGGCAACGGGGTAGCAATGAAAATATCAACGGCCTGATACGACAGTATTTACCGAAAGGAACCGATCTCTCTCGGCACACTCAAGAAGAGCTAGATGCTATTGCGCTACAGCTGAATATGCGACCTCGGAAGCGATTTGACTTTAGGTGTCCGATTGAAGTGCTGGGTGAGCTGTTAGCGAAGCATCAAGACAATCCACCCGCTGTTCATTAACGAGTGTTGCACTCAGAGTCTGCATCCAACCCTTTTAGAATCTTGGAAATTTGCTCAATGAAAACATACTGCAGTTGTGGATGGGTGTGAGCTTCAGGTTCTTCAATAAACAGAAGGTTTATATCCCGCCCCTTACCTTCAAAGTCAGCCTTCTCAATCTCTATATTGAGAAGAAGGTAGAGTATGTTCATGTAAGTGCCTATTCAAAATTAATCGCGTGATCAGTTCCGTAACCACCGAGTAAGCGGTGTACCTCTTCATGTAGACGTTCAAACGAGAGATAGGCACTCAAGGGCAGCCAGGTGTACTTCATCTGCCGCCACAGAATCTCTATCAGATTCAGCTCTGGTGAGTAGGCAGACAGATAGATCAGATGCACACGTTGCGACATCCACTCCACCCTCTTGCGCCTAAAGGCCTTGGAGCGATGCATGCTGGCATTGTCGAGCACCACAACGGCGAAGGTGTCTGGATCCTTCTGGATCACAAACTGGTCAAACGCTTCTATGACCGTTTCCGTGGTCACTGTCTCGGTTGTCGTGTGATAGACCAGTTTTCCGGCTCGGCTTAGGAAGCCCAGCACGTTTAGCCTTCGGCTGCGGGAGTAGGCAGTGACTTCCCAGGGCTTGCCGATAGGGCTCCACGCATACGGCACCGACGACGCTTGTGAAAAACCTGATTCATCAAAGTAATAGAGCTCGTGCTCGCCTTGGTCCTCTCGCTCGTGAAGCGCTTTCATCAAGCCTTGCGTTTTGCGAAAGTCCGTTTCGTCACGCTGGGTCTTGAGTGAATGCCGAATGCGCTTGAAGCTATGGCCATTTTTTTTTCAACGCCCGGCGCAGTGTCACCGTGGCGACAGACTTGCCAGTCTCTTCTTGAAAGCGAGCCTGTAAGGCGCGAATCTGATGGGGATGCTCGGCTACCAACGCTTGCAGTCGCTTGTGATCGTGTTCATCGAGGGCGGGTGTTCGTCCACTACGCGGTTTGTCGGTGAGACCATCAAAACCGGACACTTCCCATTGCTTGAACCATCGTGATACGGCATCGCGGCGAACCTGAAGTATCTCACTGATTTGGGTAATAGTATGGCCTTGGTCACTCAGTAGAATGGCATGCGCCCGACGACGGAGAGCGCGCTTCTCGCCATGGTGATAGGCGGAGGTCAGCGTCTGTTGTTCAGGTTCAGTGAGAGGGGCAACGAAGCGTTTTTCCATGGTTCTGTCCGTGTCAGAAATCCTGGCATGGATATTACACGAAAACTTTAGATCAGGTACTTAACCCAACCCGTTTAGGTGTTCAGGAAGTTCTGTATCATCTATCCCATAGGTAATTTTAGAATGGCTTGCCATGACTTCCTTAGACTGAAGATCAGACACAACATTTAAGGCTGTAAGAGCAAGAAAGGACTTTGCATTTTCAAGAAATGGTTCAAAGAAGGTTTTATAGTTGCCACTTAGTTGAACATCAGCGTCTATAATAGATGAATTAATGTCGTAAAGATCATCATGAGACATCTTAACTTTACTGTTATAGAACCGCGTTGTTAAGTGTGAGAGAATTCTTCGGTCTTGAGGGCTTGCGTCTGAACTTGTAACACTTCTATTTGCTTCAATTACCTTCAGGTTAATAAGATTGTTTACATCTGAAGCTTCCTTCTTGATCAAATTTGAGCGATGTTCAGCTTCAAAATCATTGTAGCTATCAAAGACATAGTATCCAACTTGGATATAATCAGAAAGATTTTTTCTGATGAACTCATCTTTCCTTTTGGTAACAGCTTCAAGATCTTTTAATAATTTCGATTTATTGATCGTTGCTTCAAAAGCAATTCTTACTGAGTTACATTTTGGATCAAGATCCACAATGAAATCAGAGAGATTCTGAAGGTTGTCTTCTTTGCCATACTCTATCTTCAGGGAAAGTCTTATCGCCAATGAATAGACATCTGTCTCGTCACAAATCTCAAGGATGTCTTTACGCAATCTCATAGGAAAATCATCGTAGCAAAAACGTCTGAATTTCAAAAAATTCTCAAACAGAACAATGAAAGATGTCTTCCCCGAGTTATTTTTGCCAATCAAAAGAGAGAGCTCGTTATTTGACTCAACTTCTAAATCCAGCGTTGTGTCTTTAAGTAATCTGAAATTCTGCATGCGTACTTTACTTATGTGCATATTTTCTCCTTCTAAAAAAATAGGAACACCTTAACTCCCCGCCCAAGATTCGCTTAAATCTCACTATTTCATGAAATCTATCCATCATGGAGCTTCCATATATTTTTTATATTTAGCTTCATTTGAACATTCAGAGTTTGGCTACTTACTTCACGGATCTGAGTTTAACCGTATTAGGAAAACTTCTATGACCATCCTCAATTATCATGTCTAATGCCAACCACAACCGGACACATAAAAGCGGAGCAGAGCGCAGCTTTTTGATGCCCGAGTTCATGGCATTGTTAGGTGTTTTACTTTTCATCGAAAAACTTCATGTTACCTTTAGCTAAAACCCAATAGAGAGGAAACTCTGAAACCGAACCACATTTTTCACATTGAAAACGTTCATGCAAATAGAACATTGCAGCATTTTTCTTTTTAATTCTAAAAGTCGCTTCACAGTGTATACATGAAAGCATATCCTTCATTGTTTTTTGCAACACCCTGCTAATAGACATTTTACGCCCATCTAGAAATAATGCCTCGTAACATCCCATAGTTATAAGAATGAGGTGATTTACTGTTTTTTGGTTAACAGAGTGTATTCGATTAAATGATGCCAATGTGATTTGTGAGAGATATAAAAATAGATAGGGCAGACCTTCCTTTAAAAACATATAGTAGTAATCATCTAAAGCATCTTCGAAGACAAAATTAAAAGAATAGTTTTCTGTTTTTAGCAAATCACCTTGAGACGTAGTTAGATGGGTTGCCCGCTGCCATGTTGCCTCAAAACCATTTTCATGTTTTTTTGAGTAAACGTAATTCCATATACTCTCTTCATCAAATGCATCCTTTAAATGTAACTTAGCAATCGCCTGCCTTATGATTTCCAGTCGTTTTTCCTTAGTTACTCCGCTAAAACTAATATAGTTATCCGATTCAAATCGTGAAATAAAATCATCTTCATCTGCAAGAATCCAGGAAAGGAAAAAAAGGTGTTCCTTGAGTGGCTTTCGCAGTAGTGAAAACGCTACCGAAAACTTACGCTTTTCGAAACACATCAATGACTCATACAAGAAATGAAGCATGTCTGCAGTTAATGCCAAAACGACATGACTTACGATATGGTGCTTGTAGGGCTCAAGAAGACCATTATCTTTCATGTAAGACAATATCTCTACATTCTGAAACTCTGCTTCTCTGCCCGTTTCGATTATTACCTTATGAAAAGTGTCGACAACTATATCTTGAACTCCGTGAGAATCATACTCAATCAGTAACTCGAGTATCTTGTCATGTAAGAAGAAACAGAACTCATGTGCCGGCCAGTAGTCTGGGGGCAGCATTTCTAGCCTATCCTCTCCTAGAATTCCTATTGATCGCATTTTCACCTACTTTTTGACATCTGAGGCTCAAAACAGCGGTGCGTTTACGCATCCGCCTGATTTTGCTTGTTAGCATTTTGTTTAATTAAAACCTTCTCTACGAGGTATCGCTTCAATACTCCTTTAGCAGATACTACTCTTTTTGCGTGAAATTCAACTTTTCCTTCTCTTTCACCACTTTGAGCATGATGCATTGACCAAGTTACTCGCTTCCTCATTTGCTCAGGGGCTTTTTCAGGGATTTTAAACGATACTGTATGGCCTTTCTTATCTTCATAAAACCTGCCGATACCGGAAAGTATGTTGTACTTAGTAACGTTGCCTTCTATGCCCGTTACAATCTGGTTTTCTGTGCGGATTGAAACACTCTTCAGTGTTTCTGCGTTCATGTTTATGACATCGCCAACCCTGGGCCTAGAAACTGTTATAGTTATGTCAGGGTTATTTTTAATTGGTCGATGAGCTTCTTCTAACGCAGACTCTAATACCTCTTCTATATCACTTATGAAAGGCTCAACTCGCTCTCCAAGTTTTTTAACTGTTGAAGTTTCGGGTTCGTAAACTAAATCGAGGGTTTTTGACCACGTCTACTTCAAAATGTCCCAAAAGGCAGCAGCAACAACGCTTCCAGCAATAGGATTTTCAATTATTAGAGTTAAAACTTGCTCATAGCTACCTTTTTGGGGAGGGCTAACAAATATCTTGGCTCCCGCAGCCCTGTTCCCTTTCCTTTTAACATCACCATCATTTAGCAAAGCATGAGTTGTAATCGCTATTGCTCTAGCAAAACCGTGTAATGATACAGACGCATCGTACATATCCAACCGGTGAAGATCAGCATCCCCGCCTTGATACGAAAGCTTTATTTGAATTTTTTTCATAATCTTTTTTTAAACTCCGAGGCAAATTACTCAAAAATGCCAACAGTGATCAGGCTGAATGCTGTGGTACAAAATGAAAGTGACGGCACGTTTAATAACGTTGTCTAGCACATTACCCATACCCTAACCTTTTAAAACCACTAATCATTAATTACAAATAAGCAATATAACAACAATCATTGTGCTCTCTGTATAAAACGAATGAACGTGCCTGCAGTATTTACCGGTATGAGCGTTTTGTGCCGAACAGCGTCATCCGCTTACTCCCTCAGAAAATGCCACCTTGCCCGCAATAGCTTCCATACCCTCAATCGGTTCCTCATAACTCCAAGCGATATCCCGATTCTCACCCAGCGAGAAATACACCGTATGCCCTTTAAAGGGACAATAAGTGGTGTTTTCTGAAACGGTGAGTAAGCCCATTTGCACGTCTTCACGTGGAAAGTAGTGGCGTGGCGGGTAGCCGTGCTCGCGGAGTTCAAGCGTATTGGTGGAGTCGGCTAGCAGAATGCCATCAACCTGCACTTGCATGCGCTGCTTGCTGGGGTGAAGCGTTATGCGGGCATTCTGCATTTTGTTGTCCCTGCGGCATTTTTTGCTCTAATGCTTCGAGACTAGCAGTTAACTTAGGTTAAGCCTACCTTGCCGGATTAGCTTTTAGTCGGTAACTGATCCTTTTTGATACAGGTGAGTCATTACTTCCACGCTACCGCTTAATGCACCGTGTTGAACGCGGCACAGCACTAGGCTGGGCTGTGTGCCTTTGGCTGTAATAGTTAGCTCGCCTGCTGCGTTCCAGCCGCCGCTATTGCCGCAGGTTTCCCATCCGCCCGTGGTGGAAACGTGGTTGGCGAGCAGTACCGGCAGTTGGTGGCGCTTTGCGATGGTGGAAAGTAGCTCGGCATCTTTTACGTAGCCGCCTGGGGAGATCAGTGCACTGGCTAGGTAAACGTCCGCTTGTTGGGCGGCGGCGGTTGCAGAGTGGCCGGGGTGGGTGAAGTCGGCGCAAATGGCCAGGGCAATGCGGGTGCCGTTTACATAGATAAGGCCGCTTTCATGGCCTTGGGCACAATAAACATCCTCCCCTTCGTGAAGGTGCTGTTTTAGGTAGAAGGTGTGTTCACCGTTGGGGAAGCAGATCACCGCTGCAATATAGGGTTTGCCGTTTGGGTTGTGCAGCGGGCAGCCTGCAATCACCACCGTGTTAGTAGCTACGGCGGCAGCAGTGAGCGTGGCAAAGGTTTTATCGTTGCGGGGCATAGCCAACTGGCTGAGTAGCGCCAGCTCGTAGCCAGTGAGCGAAAGTTCGGGAAAGGCTACTACATTGGCCCCTAGCGCGGCGGCGCGTTCTATGTAAGCCAGGTGCATTTGTAGGTTTTCGTCTACCGCTGCTTTGCTGACAGGCAGTTGGGCTAGTGCAATGGTGATGGGGGCTGGTGCGGTGGTTGTCATTTTTTATCGCTTCGCTGGCTGGGTGCTGGAAGGATCGCGGGCTAAAGCCACCTCCCACCGTGCCTTTATCGGTTTTTTGCCATACAAGGTAAATACCGCTTCTCGTCCAAAAACAAAAGCGGCTAAGAGATGTTTGACCAGACGATAACACTCCGCAATAGCGATGCGATACTGCCAGCCAGGGCATGAGCGTAGGCTTTGCTAAACAAATGCCGTCTGCTGAAAGCTCTCTCTTGCAATCACACCAGCATGCCAAGCCTGAAGCTGCGGATACTCTTCTTCCCAGTTCACCTCTGGCAGCCTGAAGGCGAGATAATCCAGCGCGACCGCAATAGCAATTTCACCCAAATTGATAGTTGAGGGCTGCGGTGTTTCTCCAAGCTCACTGTTCAACTGATTCAACAGCCGCTGAATGGCCCGCGAACGCCGCTGGCCCAGCTCGCTATCATCAACCCCATTGCCGAAATGCTTTCTGGCAATCACGGTGGTGAACGCGGCATCCATCAGGTTTTGGCCCAGCCCCGCCAGGTGCAATACATTCCCCAGGCTGGCTGCTGGCAGCATGGGCGGGTTGGGGCTTACGCTATCCAGGTAAACGGCAATCAGCATGGATTCGCAAAGCTGGGTGCCCTCCTCCGTTACCAGCGCCGGAATGCGCCCGGCGGGGTTGGCCTTTAATAGATCGACATCGTCTGCCCAGGGGTCGCACCACTTCAGCGTCACAGCGTCTGCTAGGCCTTTTTCCAGTAATACGATGCGCACCAGGCGCGCATAGGGCGAGGTTGCGTTTAGGTAGAGTTCCATTATTGCCTCCCGTGGTGTGTAGCGTGCTTTGTAGGTTGTTGGGCAGAAAGTTGCGCATGGCGCTGTTGTACACCGCGGCTAAGCAGTACCAGTAAAAAGCCCGCGACGAGGATGATGCCGCTGATGGCAAACAGGGGCGCGTAGCTGCCCCAGGTGCCATAAAGTGCCGACATGGCATAGCCTGCCACCGCCTGGGCGGCGGCAAAAGCGGCGGTGGCTTGCCCCCAGAGTTTCTTGTGGGCGGTTGGCCCTACCAGCTCAGCAAGACGGCCAGAGGTGAGTGCGACAATGCCGGGGATCATTGCCCCCACCACGAACGAGGAAACCGACTGGCTGAGGAATGCGAGCGAGAACACCGGCAGTAAGACAGCGGCGGCCTTCGCCGCAAAGGCGATCATTAAGCCACCCTGCCAGCCCACTCGCTGCGCCATTGCGCCAACCATGAATGGCCCACACAAGGCACCCACCCCGAAGATTCCCCACTGCAGTGAAGCCGCTTGATTGCCCAGGGCGTTTTCCCTGGCGAGATAGTCCACCCAGAACACGGTATGGGGCACAAAGCCAATCGCATCCAGGGCGTAAGCGCCCACCACCAACATCACGATTATCTTTACACCCGCACCCCCTGTGGGGCTATTCACCCTTGGGCTAGCCGTGATTGGTGAGGTTAAGTGTGCTATTCCCCAGTCGCACAAAAGGCCAGCGGCAATACACAGCAGCCCAAGCGTGCCCCAGGTGACGGAGAGGCTTAACGCTAGGAGTAGCGGTACGATGAAGGCCGAAAGCAGTGCGCCAAAGCCAATACCGGTAAACACCATGGCCCCGACACGTACTCGCCTTTCAGGTGGCGTGGCCGCTAGCGCCAGCGAGGGGCCAACGACCATTAAGATGGCCCCGGCAATCCCCGAGACCAACCGCCAGAAGAAGAACCAGAGAAAACCGCCCGCCCCGGCGCAGAGCACAAAGCTAAGCGTGATACCCGCGAAGCTTGCGGCCATCACCATGCGAGGAGAAAAGCGCTCACTCAGCCAGTGGGCAGCGAGTGCGCCGATAAAGTAGCCCATCAGGTTGGCGGCCCCCAGGTAGGCGCCTTGGCTCGCGGTGAACCAACCCTCTTGAATAATCGCGGGTAGTAGCGGCGTATAGGCGAAGCGTGCGATGCCTATCGCCGCCAGGGTCGCCATTATGCCTGTCATCAGGGCGGGCAGATCGTGGGTAGTGAGTGTTCGCTTCATCACGCCAATTCCTTTTTGTGCTACTCCTTGGTGGGGTCGGCAGCACGTGGGTACACCACCAGACTACGCGTGAGGAATTATTTCTAGAAACGATTAGTTTTGATCGCTACTATCTTGTTTATAGATAACCTGACAGGGAGACGGCGCGTGCAACTTAAATCGCTGCGACTGCTCGTAGCCGTGGCCGACACCGGCAGTTTTGGGGCGGCGGCCAAACGGCTGCACACGGTGCAATCCAATGTGACCACCCACATTAAGAAACTCGAGGAGGAGTTAGGCGTACAGCTGATTCACCGTGCGGGGCGGGTTCGCCCTACGAGTGCCGGGTTGGCGCTGGTGGAGTACGCCGAGCGCATGCTGTCGGCCCACGATGAAGCGGTGTCGCTGTTCAAAGGCCAGGAGAAGGCGTGTGGGCGGCTACGCATAGGCGCCATGGAGACCACAACGGCATTGCGCCTTCCGCCGATACTGGCGGCGTACCACGCAGCACAGCCTGACGTTGATATCCAGCTCAAGACCGGGCCCACGGCTGAGCTGGTCGAGTTGTTGCTTAACGGGCAGGTGGACTGTGTTTTCGTGGCCGGTCGGCTCGAGCATGGCCGCTACCATTCGCTCAAAGCGTTTAGCGAGCAGCTTGTCTTAGTCGGCTCAACGCCGATGACGAAGATGCCCTCTTCACAAGCGCTGCTGACGTCTGCCTTTTTGGCGTTTCGCCAGGGGTGCAGCTACCGCCAGCGTATCGAGCTGTTGCTGGCCTCCCATGGCGTCAATGCAGGGCGGATCTTCGAGTTCGGCTCCCTGGACGCGATGCTTGGCTGCGTTGCTGCCGGAATGGGTTACACGGTACTCCCCCGTGGGACGGTTGAAGCCCACCAGCACCGGTTCGGGATTCATACGCTGGAACTGCCCACGTCCATCGCCAATATCGATACCTATTTTGTCGCCCCCGAACCAGAAACCTGGACACCCGCACTGGCAAGCTTCGCTGAAACGTTGCGTGACTCGGTGTTGGTGGATGAGCCTCAGTTGACTGCGTCGTGATTAGAATTTGATCAGTACTTTGCCGATGTGTTTGGCGGCAGCTTGGAAGCGGTAGGCTTCTGGGGCGTCGTCAAAGTCAAAGGTTTTGCTGATGAAGGCGGTGCTGTCGTTTGCTGCCAGTGCGTTGATGTAGTTGACGAACATGGCGCGGCTGCCGTTGGCGATGCCTTTGATGGTGATGTTTTTGGTGATGAAGCTGATGTAGTTGGGGATCGGTGAGTTCTGTCCTGGGGTAACGCCGATGATAACGATTCGACCATTAACAGCCGCCGCGGCAACGGAGTGGCCTAGGGTGTCTTGCCCGCCGGTTTCGACGATGATGTCGGCGCCTTGGTCGTTAGTTTGCTTCATTAGCTCGACAGACCAATCTGGGTATTGTTTGTAGTTGATGGTGATGTCGGCACCCAGTTCACGAGCAACGCTGAGTTTCTCGTCGCTTGATGAGGTGATCGCTACTCGCGCACCGTGCATTTTCGCTACTTTTAACGCGGCTAAAGACACGCCCCCAGTGCCAAGGCACAGCACGAGGTCGCCCGCTCTTATGTTGGAGGTTTCTACCAGTGCGTTCCAAGCGGTTAGCCCTGCGGATGCGAGAACCGCTGCGTCTTGATCTGGGATGTTGTCAGGTAAGCGAATGAGTGACGCTGCAGGCAGCAGGATTTTTTCAGCTAGCCAGCCGTCGTGGGTGATGCCAATGTCGTGGGAGAAAATATTGGCACTGAAAGGGCCTTCGTGCCAGTTAGCAAAGTGACCACACACCACGCGGTCGCCAACGCTGACCTCTGTTACGCCTTCGCCAACGGCAATCACATCGCCCACGCCTTCTGTGCCAGGCACGCGCTTAGGGTCTTGTAATGGGCCGTAGGTGCCGGTGAGTATTTGTATGTCTCGGCTGATTAGGCTGACTAATCGTGGCGCAATGATGGCTTCTCCAGGACCTGCGATAGGTTCTCACTTAAGGTGTTGGTGCTGTGTTGTTCGCCAATTTGAAATGCTTTCATCGAGTAGGTAATCCTTTTTTTAGCCTGTATAAGAACGATGCTATCGCGCTGGGCTAGCAGTTTAACTGCTATTACCCAGCAGTAGTCTGGCATCCCCATTTTCAAGATGAGCTAGCGCTAGCTTACCTCCCACCACTCAAGCACCTGGGGCTCGATATGGCCGGTGGCCGGAAGCTGACCGTTGCGCGCGAAGTCGGCCCATAGCGCACGCATGCGTTGGCCATGTTCCAGCAAAGTGGTCTCGTCCACGCCTTTTACCAAATCGGCATGTTGCCAGCTGGATGGCTCGCCCAGTAGCAGCGGCAGGTCGATTGTGTGGGTGGCGCCAAACGGATAGCGGCCCTTGCACCAGTCCAGCCGATACAGGTAAGCGCGCCCACCTGCCTGGGCGTGGCGGCGGGCAAACTTATGCGCATCGCGGATATAGACTGAGCGTGTGGTGACGGCCACCATCGCTTTATTGAGCGCCTCCCCCACTAAGGGCGTGTTACGTAACCGCGTCAGGCTCGGCGATATCACCACAAACAGCGTGTTCTCTTCCGCGGTATAGCCCATAAACAGGTCGATTTTTGCGGCCGCGCGACGCCAGGCCGCATCGGTCTGGGCTTCACTGGGCAGCGGGTAGTGGCCGTACTGGGTGCCAAACGGCATGGCCGCTTTTAGGCCAAAGCCGCGGGCGGATTCAGCCACCTGGGTCTGTACGCGCAAAAGCTCATTAATAGGCGCATTGTCTTTTAAAGTGGCGGCTTTTTGGCCCATCTTGGCATTCATTTTTGCTCGGCCACGGCTAATGCCCAGCGGCGCGCTTTGAATAATGGCGCGCTGAAAAAGTCCTTCGGTGCCCTCGGAAATCATCAGATGCGCCGCTGCATCGCCCCCGGCGGACTGGCCAAATAGCGTGACATTGGTTGGGTCGCCGCCCATGGCCGCAATGTTGGTGTTGATCCAGCGCAGGGCCGAGATCATATCGAGCAGCCCCAGGTTCGCGGGGCGGTTGGCGTAGCCGCCCAGAAAACCCAACAGGCCAAGCCGGTAGGTGACCGAAACCACAATGAGATTGCCTTCGAGTGCCAGCGGGCGCACGTCGAACACCGCAAGATCCCCGGCGCCAAACACGTAAGAGCCACCGTGAATCCATACCATTACCGGGCGCGGCGCTTTAGCGGGGTTATCCGGCTGGGTGACCGATAAATGCAGCTCGCCCTCAACGGCGTGGAACTCCTGTTCGGTAACGCCTAATGCTTCATTCAGCTCTGGGATGGTGTTTTGCGGCGAGGCCGGTGACCACTGAGTAGCCTGGATAGGCGTGGTCGATGGCGGCTCATCTTTTGGGGCGCAAAAACGCTGAGCACGGGCGTAGCGAATGCCCGTGGCGCGAATAACGCCGTTATCCCGCCAGCCGATAATCTCCCCGGCGGGGGTCGTAAAGCGTGGCGCATCGTGGTCGTTTTGCTCAGCAGGGCCGTTTAGCTCTTCGTAGTGCATACCGCTCCTTGGTTTGCTTGATGAAATAAGCGCAGCGCCGCTCTTGCAGGTCGAGGCGTCGTTTAATCAGGAGGCGCTTGTTCATTTTGGTGCGCCTCAAGCACTGTAAGCGCTTCGGCTTCGATAGCATCAAGTACCTCGTCAGCCACTTGATAGCGAAATTGTTTACGGCGGTTGTTTGAAAGACGACCCTCATTGCTCAGGCACATCATGACCAAGCGCGCCAAATCGCTACCACGAATATCGTAAGCTTCGTTTATTGCAGCATACACATGATCGAAACACGCCAAGTAGTGAGCCTCGGCTTTTAGCTCGTCTTCCAAAGCTGCTTTTGCCATTTTTAGTAAAAATGCCACCGCCTCTGTCGCATCCCAAAAACGGTACAGGGCGTCCAACCCCTTAAAGTGAAAGTCATATTGATCAGCATCTATCCAGGTGACGTTCCAATGCTCTCGGGTGGGCTTTGAAAACGCTTCGAGAGCAGCCAAGTACTCTGTTTCATGACGCTTCATGGCAACCGAAATAGGTAAAAGACTGTCGCGATCCAACCCTCCCTTTCGGCATAACGTATGGTGTATCAGAAACCGCGAGATGCGTCCGTTGCCGTCCATGAAAGGGTGTAAAAAAACAAATCCAAAGGAGAGCACCGCTGCCACCACCAGTGGCGAAACGCCGTCTGCTATCCCCTTTTCTGAATCTTGATTGGCCCAGGTCATTAGCCAATTCATCAGCTCATCACAAAGCGCTGGCGGGGGTGGCAGATAGCTGACGCCTAGCGCTCCGGGTAAGCCATTGTGCAAGTAGTTTTGCTCATGGCGAAAGGTGACGGCTTTGTCGAAAGGATTACTGATAGCGCTGTTTTGAAGTTCGACGAGGTAGGCTTCTGTCAGCGGTCTACGTTCATGGGCTTGGCGCAGCAGTTGCATGAAGCGCTGTTGCTTATCTGGCGATGGCGACTCCTGTTCGATCGCGAACGAGGACTGAGTTTCACTCAAATATGCCCACTGAATTGCACGATCAAGCATACCCGTGGGCAATGAAGCCATAAAAGTGGAAGCTTGCCCCAGGATATCTTCTTCTAAAAGCGCCGTAATAACCGAGGTTCGACGTACAGTGGCGCAGTAGCCCAACGTGCCTAGACCATTGAAATCGATTCGCCAACGGCTATCCCGTACCGAGGGGCCGACAATATAATGCTCAGGATCGAAGAGAGGCACTGCCCGACCGCTGACAGCGATATCAAACGGCAAGCGTTTGACCATCGCTTCATATAGATGCGCTAACTTCCTCAAATAAATGCCGTTTGGCGAGTTTTGTAAGGCCTCTTGTAACTCTTCTGTGGGCAGATGGGGCAAAGTACCTGCCAGTATGGCAAGGTCTATCCCTTCGTGTTTCAGCGCAAACACCAGATGAGCGAGCAGTGAGGCATCCGGGGCTCGTCCTGCGGGTACCGCTATCTCGTCCCCCATAGTCATGATGCGCGTCACGGGACGAACC
The DNA here is from genome assembly GCF_976980765.1 of Halomonas sp. NYA30. Lineage (NCBI taxonomy): Bacteria > Pseudomonadati > Pseudomonadota > Gammaproteobacteria > Oceanospirillales > Halomonadaceae > Halomonas > Halomonas sp. NYA30. The sequence continues at coordinate 3,158,846 of NZ_OZ334477.1, forward strand.
CGCGCGGGGTGTTTGGGCGGGCATACTCCCAAGGCTAAATGCTCGTGAAGGTATGCATAGCCTATCAGTTTCATCTTGAAGTGCCTCGAAACAGAATATTTTGTTCACTTCATCAAGAAAATATTCAGTAAGCAACTAGAAGATGATTTTTTATTAACCTGTAACACCCTGTAGGATTAGCTTTTAATCGCACATTACTCATGTTTCGCGGCAAGCCCGTTCATGCTCGCTAGGTAAACACGCTTGGCCCCACTTCTCCTGATAGAAAATCCTAACAGAAAGACGTCTGCTGAAAGCTCTCTCGCGCAGTAACGCCAGCATGCCATGCCTGAAGCTGCGAATGCTCTTCTTTCCAGTTCACATCTGGCAGCCTGAAAGCTAGATAATCCAGCGCCACCGCAATGGCGATTTCACCAAGATTGATGGATGAGCCTTGCTGTTTTTCCCCAAGCTCACTGTTCAACTGACTCAACAGCCGCTGAATAGCTCGCGAACGACGCTGGCCTAGCTCGCTCTCGTCAATCTCGTTGCCAACATGCTTTCTGGCAATCACGGTCGTGAACGCGGCATCCATCAGGTTTTGGCCCAGCCCCGCCAAGTGCAGCACATCCCCCAGGCTGGCGGCTGGCAGCATTGGCGGGTTGGGGCTTACGCTATCCAGGTAAACGGCAATCAGCATGGATTCGCTAAGTGTGGTTCCCTCCTCCGTTATCAGCGCCGGAATGCGCCCGGCGGGGTTGGCCTTTAACAGATCGGCATCGTCTGCCCAGGGGTCGCACCACTTCAGCGTCACGGCGTCCGCCAAGCCTTTTTCCAGTAATACGATGCGCACCAGGCGCGCATAGGGCGAGGTGGCGTTTAGGTAGAGTTCCATTGTTATTTCCCTAGTTGCTCGCTCAACGCGACAAGGTCTTCAGCCACAAAATCCCACGCTTCTTCTGCGTCTAAATCTTTGCTTTGGTGGGGCCCATACTCTGTGCGACGGGGGATAAACGCCGTTTTCAGTCCCAATGCACGGGCAGCACGCAGGTCAGCATTATGCGCCGCGCACAGCATTACCTCTTCCGGCGGTAGGCGTAGCAAGCGGCAAGCCCCTAAATAAACCTCCGGGTCAGGCTTGTAGTGCTCGAATAACTCGGCGCAAAAAATCATATCCCACGGTAGCTTGGCGTGACGGGCAACATCGACCATTAATGAGACATTACCGTTGGTCAACGTTGCGATGATGGCGTGCTCTTTCAGGCGCTGTAGGCCCTGTGGTACATCTGGCCAGGGTTCTAATTGGTGCCAAAAGTGATTGACGCGATCAATGGTCGCTTCGTCTAGCGCAATCCCCTGTTGATCGAGTAGCTTGACTAGGTTTTGTACGAAAAGTTGGCTCGCAAGCAACGGTCGATGCACGCGACGCATACCATCGCTCTAAAGCTACTGGCTAACTTTTCATATCGTGTGGCGATTCGGCGTAACTCTTTCAGCCAACCAAAGCAGCGCTCTACTGCATTGCGTTGCCGATATTTATGTTTATCAAACCGTCTTGGTAATCCAGGACGGGCTCTTCGATGCATATCACGTTGAGCTATCACGGGCTTCATACCGTGCCTGTCACAATAGTGGCGTAGCTCATCGCTGTCATAGCCTTTATCCGCCACGATGTAGCGACTACGCTTACGGGGCCGCCCCGTTCTACCTGGCAGATGAATCCTTTCTAAGGTAGAGATGAAGTGTCGAGAATCTGCTTGTTGGCCGGGTGACAAAGTGAAGCTCAAAGGCCAGCCGTGCCGGTCACATACCAAGTGAATTTTGGTGGTAAAGCCGCCGCGGCTACGGCCAAGCGCATGATCTACCGGTTCTTTCGAGCCCCCTTTTTAGCGCCACCCGCGGCAGCACGTGTCGCTCGAACTGAGGTGGCATCAATCATCCATGTATCCAAGTCCATAAGCCCATCTTCACGCAACCGAAGCTGCAGGCGGGCCAAGATGGCCTCGAAAGTGCCATCATCGCGCCACTGGCGAAAACGTTCATAGGCGGTAGACCAGGGGCCATATCGTTCAGGTAAATCGCGCCACTTGGCACCCGAGCATAATATCCAGAAAATACCATTGAGCACTTGCCGGTCATCGCGTCTGGGCCTGCCCATGGTTTGAGGAGGCGAGACGATATCTTCAATCTGTGCCCAACCGTCATCAGATATCTCGTAACGTCCGACCATCGTTTTCCCCTATGCTGCTATTGCATAGGAAAAGTTAGCAGATAAGACTTTTCGTACAAAGCCTAAGCTTTCTCGATGCAGCTCATCTAATACTGTCCAGGGGATTTCCCCTCTGCGCACCCTGTCCATGGAAGGCGCATAAAGCTGACGCCATTGATCCGCCAGTTCTTCACTGGGTAGATCAATCCCCAGTTCTTGCTCAAGCCCCCTGAACTGATGTATCAAGCTGGATCGCCAATCAACAATAGTGCCAAATACGTCAAACACGATGGCTTTCATTAGTGTCTCCTTGATGGATGGTTATTGCTGACGGCGTCGTTAGGTGGCTAGAAGTATCCTGGGCTGGTTTAGGCTTTTTTCACAAAGTGGGCGGTCACCATCATGTCGCCGACGCCGTCGACCTTACAGTCTAGTTGGTGATCCTTGCTATCCATTAATCGCTTGATCACGGCTTTGGTGCCCACCTTGAGTACCAGTGAGCTGCCTTTGACCTTGAGGTCTTTGATCATCGTTACCTTATCGCCTTCCGCTAGCAGCGTGCCGTGGGCATCTTTTACCGTCACGGTGTCTTCCGCCGCAGCCTCAGCAGGGTTCCATTCGTGGGCACATTCGGGGCAGATGAACAGGCGTTGATCCTGATAGACGAATTCGGATTGGCAATGGGGGCAAGGTGGGCACGGCATGAGTGATGACTTCTGTGGTTTGGTTTAGGCTGATGATGATACTTAGCCAGTGGCGCCGTGGCGAATGCCTTCACGCCCGCCCAAGAAAGGAGAACCAGGATGAACAAACGTGACCTGGAAGCGACCTATCGTGATTACATCACCTGCCTCAATAATCAGGACTGGATGAACCTTGGCCAGTTCGTGCATGACGATGTCCACCACAACGGCAAGCGCCTAGGCGTTGATGGCTATCGCGCCATGCTGGAAGCCGATTACGAGCAGATGCCGGATCTTCACTTTAACATTGAGCTGCTGGCCGTTGATTCACCGCATGTTGCGTGCAGGCTGCGATTCGATGTCACCCCCAAAAGTAGCTTCCTCGGCCTTGCGGTGGATGGCAAAAAAGTAACGTTTTGCGAGAACGCATTCTACCGCTTCCACGATAATAAGATTCAGGAAGTCTGGTCGGTGATCGATAAAGTCGCGATTGAGGCGCAGCTTGGTTAAACGTTCTGGTTATCTCCATTCACAAATGAATAGAGCAGAATATCGCATTCGGCTGAGCGCCCGCCAAGCGCGTCCGAGAGGTCGGGGCCTGTATGCAGGCGGCCCGGCCAGCGCAGCACCATGATCGCCAGAACGTTGCGGTGTTCACCACCCGCCAGCTCCTTTTCCCCCTCGGGCGAGGGAATGATGCCGCTGTCCGGGTCGATCGCCGCCATTAGTGCCTCGCGCACCCGTCCCACTAGCGGGTGGTCCTCGCGGCCGGCCAGCAGGAAGGCCAACGCCACCTCGGCCTGGATGTCGGCCGTGGCGCGGGCCATGATGCCGGCCGTCTCCCGTTCCAGCGCTTCCAGCACCCAGGCGTGCACCTCCGGGTCCACCTTCCGCTGGTAGTAGCGACTGTCAGCGATGACGAAGTGGGTCAGGCCATAGAGCCAGTTACGGTACTCGGCGTCGTTGAGCCCGGCAACTCGATCAGGCGGGTAGTGGCGTCGGAAGGCTTCTTCCACCTCCCGGCGCAGGTCCATCACGCCGAGCTGGTGAAGGAAGTACTTATAGTTGGCCACCTGAGCGGCATAGATCCCGATCACCGCGGGGTCGGTCAGGAAGGCCGCCCAGTCAACTTCTGCCTGGTAGCCCAGCGCCCGCTCGTGGTCCTCAATGGCTGGCAGCAGGCCGTGGTACTCGGCCTGGACCAGCCTGAACAACAGCCCCCGGGCGAAGGCGATCTCCTCCCACTCACTCAGCATGGCGCGCCGGGCACGCTGCTTGGCAGTGCGCTGCGAATAGTCGGCAACGATCGCCCGGCTGCGGGCAGCCGCGTACCCGGGCTCGGCCAGGCCGACGATGTCCTCCTCGAGTCGCGCCAGTAGTCGCTCGCCGTAGGCGTGATTGAGGGCGCACCAGCGCTGCTCGCCAGTCAGGCGGTAGAGCCGCTGGGCAAAGTGGCGCTGCTTGTCCTCGGACAGCGTCGGCAGCGCCTGCTCGTAGATCTCCTGGATGGCCAGACCGGCGTCGCGCTGGACGTCACGCTCCGCATGAGGCTCCATGGCGGCGCAGCCAGCCAACACCAGCACAATCATCAGTGAAAAGAGCTTTTTCATGACGGCCCCTTGGTGGCGTTCACTATCGATAGGCCATCATTGCACAGTTGATGAGCAATTAGGTGTTAGCTGATTGCTCAGAAAAAAAGCGCCCTGAGGGCGCTTTTCATAACGGCTAGCGATTAGAAAGAAGTCCATTTCTCGGTGTCTTGCTTGCCACCAACCACGTGAGTCGGCAAGCCTTTGTTGGCCCGCGGCTGGCTGTCACGCGCTCTTGGCGCTGCGGGTAGCGCGCGTTGGTTTTGGCCGGTGGTCGCTCCTCTAAAGAACGATACCTCCTTCAACAACGCTTCCGCTTGGCTTTGCAATGAACGCCCTGCCGCACTGGACTCTTCCACCAAACTCGCATTCTGCTGGGTGACACTGTCCATTTGCGAGACGGCGGTGTTTACCTGCTCGATACCTTGGGACTGCTCGCGGCTGGCAGTGGCAATCTCACCCATCAACACCGAGACGCGCTTAACGCCATGGACGATACCTTCGAGCGACTTGCCTGCTTGGTTGACCAGGTTTGAGCCGGTGTCGACTTGGCCGATACTGTCCTCGACGAGTTTTTTGATATCTTTCGCGGCATCAGCACTGCGCCCTGCCAGGTTGCGTACTTCGTTGGCCACCACTGCAAAGCCACGACCTTGCTCGCCCGCGCGGGCGGCTTCCACTGAAGCGTTCAGCGCCAGCAGATTCGTCTGGAAGGCGATTTCATCGATCAAGCCGACGATACCGGCAATCTTGCGGCTTGAGGCGTTGATGCCTTCCATCGCTTTGACGGCTTGACCTGCGATCTCGCCCCCGGCGTTGGCTTGCTGGCTGACATCGTGCACGAGTTTGTCGGCTTCGGAAGCGTTGTCGGCGTTCTGGCGCACGGTCGAGGTGATTTCGTCCATCGAGGCCGCGGTCTCTTCGATATTTGAGGCCTGCTCCTGAGTACGGCGACTGAGATCGTCGGTGCCTAGCACGATTTCATCGGCGGCGACATTCACGGACTCGGCGTTATTACGAACGGACATGACCACCTGCGAGAACTTGGTTTCCATGCTCTTTAACGCCCTGAGCATCACGCCAAACTCGTCCTTGGCTGAAGCGTCGACGTTGTTATCGAGCCTGCCTTCAGCCATGGCATTGGCGAGTGCTTGCGCCTTGCCCAGCGGCGTCATGATGCCGCGAATCAACCACATTGAGAGCAGGATGCCGAAGATGATTGCCGCCACCATAACGCCTATAACGAAGTTGCGCGTCCAAGCATAGTCGCTTGCTGACTGCTGGTTATTGGCGGCGGCTTGGGCGCTGTTAAGGTCGATAAGGCCCTGAATCGCCGTGAGCACTTTAGGGTATTCAGCACGTAGCGTGGTGGTGGCTATCTCTCTGGCGGCGTCATAATCATTGCCAATCATTGCCGCGTTAATATCGTCAATACCGGCACGCAGACTGGCTAGCGACACGATAAAGCTTTCGGCTACCGCACGCTCTTGATCACCAGAAACACGCTCAGGGAAGTAATCATTCCAGGCGGCGTCGATAATGGCATCGTTTTCCGCAACCTCTTGTTTCGTTGTTATAGCAGATGCCGGGGTTCGATCGCGCTGCTCGGCCGTTATCTTAACCCGGTTGCCGAGCAGTGCTTGGTTGACCTTAATAAGATCACCCAAGGTGAGTAAGTTCCCCTCATAAGTCCTGTTGAGGGCATCGTTGGTTTTGCTGAGACTGTAGAGACCGATAATACCGACAACAATTAACATCAAGATACACGCGCCTAAACTCACGGCAAGCCGCAGTTTAACGCTTCGATTCAGAAGTAGCATGGGGGATCTCGTGAAAGCCCGCAGCGCGTTGCATTGGGCAGGTGGAAGCCATCTCGGTAACTTCAAGCGTTTAGACCCAACGCATCTTGATACCAAGCAAAATGCATTATCGGCACGCGCACAGAAACATTAAATTTTTTTAACTTATAAAGCGCCAATTTCTTATGTCATTACATGCTACCCGCCCCCTTTGATGGTCATTAACTTATCATCTGCATGACACAGCTTTGTCACCTAGGAGCGCTAACGTTGCATTGTGAGTCACAATCAAGTGAGCTCATACATTACAGAAGGTGATCCAATGGAGCCTGTTCAATCCTCTGACTTAATGCTCCGCATCGAGAAAATGGGGGTGACATATCCTGGGAATGTTCTCGCACTCCGACCCACCACCGTTGATTTCCACAAAGGGGAGTTTACGGTTCTACTCGGTCTTTCCGGTGCAGGTAAATCTACGTTACTGCGCTCCCTCAACCACTTGGTGCGGCCCAGCACCGGCAAAGTGATATCGGCTGAACTAGGTGCACTCGAAACCATTACTACGGTACGCCGCCATCGGTGCAAAACCGCCATGGTTTTCCAGCACCATCAGCTCATTGAACGCCACACTGCGCTCCAGAATGTGCTGATGGGTCGGCTTGCTTACCACAGCACCTGGCGCAGTTTGTTTCCGCTACCCAGGCAGGAACAGGAGCTTGCCCTGCACTGCCTGGATCGCGTAGGCCTGGCTGAGAAGGCGCTTACCAGGGTCGATCAGCTTTCCGGAGGGCAGCAGCAGCGCGTGGGCATTGCTCGTGCCTTGGCGCAGCAGCCCGCCATGATCCTGGCGGACGAGCCAGTGGCCAGCCTTGACCCGGCAACCTCTGAGCGAGTGCTTACATTACTGCGAGACATATGCCGTGAAGATGGTATTACCGCCATCATTTCACTGCACCAGCTGGAATATGCCCAGCGGTTTGCTGACCGCATTATTGGTCTAGCGAATGCCCAAATCGTTTTCGATGCAGCCCCGGCACAGTTACAGCAATGCCACCTAGATGAGATTTACCACGGTGCGCCAGGGGTTTTGCCCGAAGCCGATGAAACCACCAACCCCACCCCTCAATCCGCGAATACCCCTTCGATAAAACTGGAGATTGCACAATGAAACCGCTATTCAGCTTTTTCTTCGCTATCTGTCTTATGGCTGGAATGACCGTGTCGGCCTTAGCTGCGGATCCTGATCCAAACCCAGACCTGTTAAAAGTCGCACTGCTCCCTGATGAAAACGCTTCTGAACTGATCAAACGCAACCAGCCATTGAAAGACTATCTTGAAAGCACGCTTGGCAAAGAAATTGAGCTAATTGTCACTACAGATTACTCCTCCATGATCGAAGCCATGCGTTTTGGTCGCATCGACCTCGCCTACTTCGGGCCCCTCTCCTATGTGATGGCAAAAAGCAAAAGCGAGATCGAACCCTTTGCGGCCATGATTGTGGATGGCAAGCCCACCTACCGCTCCATCATTATTGCCAATGTCGATTCCGGCGTTGAGTCTTATGCCGATATCGAGGGCATGAAGATGGCCTATGGCGACCGAGCCTCCACTTCAAGCCACCTGATTCCCAAAACCGTGTTGCTTGAATCGGCTGGTTTGGAAGCAGGAGAGGACTATGAAGCCCATTTTGTTGGCTCCCATGATGCCGTGGCGGTGAACGTTGCCAATGGTAATGCAGATGCAGGGGGACTATCGGAAGTGATCTTTGAACATGTGATGGACCGCGGCCTGATAGGTCGCAGCAAGGTTAGGGTGTTGGGTCACAGTGGGGAGTATCCGCAGTACCCCTGGGCGATGCGTTCCAACTTGAGCCCGGAACTCAAGCAGGAGATACAAGACGCTTTCATTAGCATTGATGATGAAGAAATCCTGAGCAACCTGAAAGCCGAAGGTTTCGCCGTTATCACTGACTCCGATTACGATGTGATCCGGGAAATGGGTAGTCTGCTCAACCTTGACTTCGCCAAGATGTAAGGGGGCATTATGAATCAGACCAAAACGGATCCGCCGGCCCTTTCTTCATTTTCTCCTGACGCGGTGCTGGCCGAACACGCGCGCGGCTGGCGGAGTAAGCTCTTCCAAGTGGGCTCGTTACTGGCAGTGGTTCTCCTGGCTAGTTGGTACGTGGACTTGCTGGATTTTCGCACCCTAGCCAACGGGGTTCCTGCCATCGCCACCCTGCTGGGTGAATCGCTACCGCCCGATTTCACCAATGCCAGGGATTGGATGTCTCCGTTGGTCGATACGCTCGCCATGAGCATTGCTGGCACGGCAATAGCGGTCATCGCTTCCGTGCCCCTGGCGTTCCTGGCTGCTCGCAATACCTCGCCCCATCCCGTGGTCTTCCACGTAACCCGCACGTTGCTAAATGCTCTGCGCTCGGTGCCCGAGCTGATTATGGGCATTATCTTCGTTGCTGCAGTGGGTTTTGGCGCCTTGCCGGGCGTGCTAGCGCTCGGCCTTCATTCCATCGGGATGGTGGGTAAATTCTTTGCCGAAGCGATTGAGCATGTCGACCCAGACCCAGTGGAAGCCGCCAATGCCGCTGGCGCAACTCGATTACAGGTTCACTGGCACGCTGTGCTGCCGCAGGTTCTTCCGCAGTTTGCCGATGTTTCCATCTATCGCTGGGAATACAATTTTCGCGCCTCTACGGTGATGGGCATGGTGGGGGCTGGCGGGATCGGCTTCGAGCTAATGGGCTCTTTACGTGTCATGCAGTACCAGGAAGTCAGCGCCATCCTGATTGTCATACTCGTTATGGTGACGATGGTGGATAGCCTTAGCGGCCATCTTCGTAAGAAATTCAAGTAAGGAAATCAAATGAAACCAAGGGTTTTCATTACCCACCGGGTACATAACAGTGTGCTGGAAAGGCTGGAACAGAGCTGTGAATTAATCACCAACCAGTCAGACACTACCTTACCCGCCGCCGAGGTAAAGGCCCGCGCGGCAACCGCAGATGGCATGATGGTGTTTATGCCGGATCGGGTCAGCGAGGAATTTCTGGCTGGCTGCCCCAAGCTGAAAGTCATTGGCGCCGCCTTGAAGGGATACGATAATTTCGATGTGGAGGCCTGTACGCGTCATGGCGTTTGGCTGACCTTCGTACCGGATTTGCTGACAGTGCCAACGGCTGAGCTCACCATAGGGCTAACCATTAGCCTAATCCGACATGTTCGGGCAGCCGACGAGTATGTTCGTTCTGGCCAGTTCAGGGGGTGGCAGCCAACGTTCTATGGGCTTGGGATTGCAGACGCCACTGTGGGTATCGTCGGCATGGGGCCCATCGGCAAGTCTGTGGCAACACGGCTCAAAGGCTGGGGGGCCACCTTACTGTATTCTCAGCCAGATGCCTTGCCCGCTGCTGAGGAGGAAACGCTTGGCGTGGCGCGCAAGTCGCTTGAAGAGCTGCTCGGGCAAGCCGACATTGTCATTTTGGCCCTGCCGCTCAATAAACAAACCCTGCATACCATGAACGCTGCGCGCTTGGCCCTGATGAAACCAGGCGCCTATTTGATCAACCCATGCCGGGGTTCTGTAGTGCAGGAAGCTGCCGTTTTGGAAGCATTGGAGTCTGGGCAGTTGGGCGGCTACGCAGCGGATGTTTTTGAAATGGAAGATTGGGCTCGAGAGGATCGTCCGCAAGAGATTTGCCCCACTTTGCGAGCACATCCCAACACGCTATTCACGGCACACATTGGCTCTGCCGTCCAGGATGTGCGGCTGATGATTGAACAGCGTGCTGCCGACAACATTCTGCAAGCGTTACAAGGAGAACGCCCTCAGGATGCGGCTAATTCGCCCACTATCACTGAGACAACTCCATGCTGAACTTGGTCTGGCTGAAAAGTTTTACCACACTGGTTCAGCATCGACGTTTTCAGGCCGCCGCCCAAGCTCTCGGTATCGCACAACCCACGCTTTCACAGCACATTCAAAAGCTCGAAGAGCAGCTAGGTGCCCTGTTGATACGCCGCAGTAAAACGGGATGCGAGCCCACCAAAGCAGCCCTGGCGCTTATGCCTCTAGCGCTTAGTATGTTGCAACTGGACGAGCGTGCCCGAGAAGTCGTTAGCGGTACGCGTTTACGCGTAGGGGCAAGTTCTAACATCGGTATTTACATGCTCCAGCCCTACGTGAGCACGTTCAAGAACATTCCGACGGTACCTGAGCTGGACCTAGTGATTGATAACAATCCAAACATTGCCAGACAATTGACCAGCGGCGAGCTGGATATTGCGGTGATGGAGTGGTGGAACCCGAAACCTGGCTTCCAGGCAATGGATTGGCGACAGGAGCCCGTGGTGTTAATTACTTCACCCGATCACCCCTGTGCGGAATGGCATGAAATAGACCGGAAAACCCTCGCAGGAATGAGCCTGCTGGGCGGTGAACCCGGAACAGGTACGGGCCGGTTGCTGGCGAACTTCTTTGGCGAAAGAGGGCCGTTCCCGAAGGTTTCAATGCAACTGGGCAGTACCGAAGCGGTTAAACAGGCTGTCAAAGCTGGCCTGGGCGTATCACTGGTGCTGGCAGCTTGCGTCGAAGAGGAGATTCAAGCGGGCACCTTATGTGCCATCCCGGTCAGTGATGCCGCATTGGCAAAAAAACTGATGGTCATTTGCCCTGAGACGCTTGCGCGGCAACCGCCAGTTTCCACTTTCGTCAGCCATATATGTCAGTGAAAATTGAGGGACATCTTTAGAGCCAGGGAAGGCGTGTGGGTGGCTAAGAATAGGTGCCATTGAGACCAACCCCCGCAAGCTTCACTGAAGCGTTAATCGGCATCGCGCAGCCGCACGCCTTCACTTTCGCTCCACAGGGCAATGGCGGCGTCATAGTCGTTGATGGTCATGGCGCGATAGTGCATTAGGCGGCTCTCATTGGGTGGCGGCGGTGTCTTGATCGTTCTGTTCGGCTGGCTGTTGGAAGTGGTCCTTCTGCTCGGCCCATTTCAGCAAAGCATCTAACGCCGGGCAGAGCGTTTGCCCCCATTCGGTGAGGCGGTACTCCACTTTCGGCGGCACCTGGGGGTAGACCTTTCGGGCCACGATGCCATCCGCTTCCAGTTGGCGCAGCTGTTGGGCGAGCATTTTCTGGGAGATATCGGGGATGAGTTTTTCGAAATCGGAGTAGCGCTGCACTTTTCCATCGAAGAGATGAAAGAGAATAATGAGCTTCCAGCGCCCTTCCAGCATTTTTAATACATTTTCCACATCGCTTGCGGCGGTAGCGGGCGTATAAATCTTTCTCATGGGGGAGCCACTTACCTTTTTGTGCGTTCTTGATAACGCGTCAGTCTAGGCAGAAGATTCTCGCATATTAACCCTTGCGAGAGATGACCATCATGAGTTTGTCACTGCCAGACGCGATCAGCACTTATTTCCACATCAGCAACGGGGCGGATGTTAGCCATATTGCAGAATGCTTTACCCAAGATGCCTGTGTGTTCGACGAAGGCGAGACGCACCGCGGGCACACCGCTATTCAAGCGTGGATGCGCGCCACCCGCGAGAAGGTTGAGTATAGCGTCGAACCAGTCAGTGTTTCCCAACAAGGCAACACAATGGTGGTCAGTGTTTCCCAACAAGGCAACACAATGGTGGTAACTGCCACCGTGACCGGCAACTTCCCCGGCAGCCCGGTGCAACTGGACCATGCTTTCCAGCTTGCCGAGTCGCAAATCCAGTCATTGGAGATCCACTAATGAACCTGAACTTGAACGGGCGACGCGTATTGATCACCGGTGGCAGCAAAGGGGTTGGCGCGGCTGCGGTGGCACTCTTTCGCGAGGAAGGCGCGCATGTGCTAACAACCGCCCGTACTAGCCCCGCTGACCTGCCCGATGAGCTGTTTGTAACTGCTGACCTGACGACGGCCGAAGGCTGTGCCACGGTGGCCGATGCGGTCAACGATCGCTTGGGCGGAGTCGATATTATCGTTCACGTACTGGGTGGTTCATCCGCCCCCGGCGGCGGGTTCGCTGCCCTTGGGGAGGAGGAGTGGCAGCGAGAGCTCGACATCAACCTGTTTCCCGCTGTGCGGCTGGATCGCGCCCTGCTGCCCGGCATGCTGGCCCAGGGCGATGGGGTGATTATCCACGTGACCTCCATTCAGCGTGAGCTCCCCCTGCCCGAATCGACCACGGCCTATGCGGCTGCCAAAGCGGCGCTCTCCACCTATAGCAAGAGCTTGTCCAAGGAAGTGTCACCCAAAGGGGTGCGGGTGTTACGGGTGTCGCCGGGCTGGATCGAGACAGAAGCCGCCGTTGCGCTGGCCGAGCGGATTGCCCACGACACAGGCACCGATTACGCAGGCGGCAAGCAGATCATCATGAATTCGCTGGGCGGCATCCCGATTGGCAGCCCCTCGAAGCCTGCAGAAGTGGCCAACCTGATTGCGTTTCTGGCATCACCGCTGGCAGCCACCATTACGGGCACGGAGTATGTAATCGATGGGGGTACCGTGCCGGTTGTTTGAGGGCGATTTGAGGGTGGTTTATACCGCCCCCTTAATGGCTTCCCGGTCTGCGATGACGGCTGGCAATTGTTCGCAAGCTGCATTGCCCTACTGACGATTAGCCATTAAAACCAGTGTTCAATAACCTTATTCGGTGAGGCACTGGTTCTTTACGTCTGGTTTTTTTTGATGGTCTTGGTGAGCCCGATAGGCTCTGTAGAAGTTGACGACGCCTCCGGCGAGAAACAGCAGGCTGGCGAAAATAAACTGAGCACCTAAGTAGGTGTGTAGTGCATGGGCAAGCGGTGTCTGATAGCTCGGCCAGAGATAAGGAATCGAGGCGGCCAAAAACAGGATGGAGCCGATGACAAACGAGATGGCAACGGCATTGAGTAGCTGCAAGACCACTAAGGTTCCCGCCTGAGTGATCTGCGTCACGTTGACCGTCGCGCCAATCGTAAACAGAACACTGCCAACGATAAAGCACCAGGCGCCCCCTCTTTCCCAGCCCACGCTGGGCAGAAACAAGGCGCTGCCTATCAGGAACAGTACACTACCGATGATATAGCCTGCCGACATTATAAACTCGAGCATGGTCTTCTTGCCGTGCGAGGGGTGACGGCGGTAATAGCTGATGATTTCTATTCAATCGTTTGCCGCCACCGCTAGATAGAATAACGAGCCCAAAATGAACAGCCCGGCCCCTGCCGCCATGTATTTTTCAAAGGCTGGCAGGAAGAAGACACTGCCTATCACAAAGGCAGCGGCACCCGCGATATAGGCTGAAGCATTCAGGCCTTCCCATAAAAAACTATCTTTGGGTAACGATGTTCTATAACTGCGTTTTCGGTTAGTGATGTGATGCGGCATGTCACGTCCTTATGTTTACACGAGCTAACAGAATGGCCGTTCCAGCGCTGATTTAAACACTCATCAAGTTTGCCCACGCCACTCGGCAGTTTAGCAGGCTATTGCATTTTACTGCCCGAAGCTGATGCCCAGCCGTAGTGCTTGTAGACCATCAAATTCGACCGTGACTTCATCAGAAAACAGGGGGTGGCCCTGTACTGTCAAATCCAGCGTTGCTTGCGAGCCGCGATAAGTGACGGTGACAGCTATATCTGCTGAGGTGCTAACGGGCGCCAGCACATCATACTCAACGTTATCAATGCTAACAGCGGAGAGGCCACGGTCATCCAGCTGTTCTTGGATTTCCCGCTCAACGACCACGCCGTAATAGAAGTAAATACCAGTGTAGCCAAGCGCTACTATTACGATTAGTGAAAGGAGCTTTCCCATTATTTCTCTCTAGTTTGTAAACGCTTTAATGGTTATTGCCTGCCATTAATAGGCGGCGTCACCATTGATAAGTTCTGTTTTATATCGAATATATTTAAGCTATTTCCTGCCCATGCGACACAGCTTGAATGCTGACTATATCGTCGTGTTCTAACTGCTCCACTTTGTCTTTTAAGTTTACGAGCATAAAGCACGATAGCACGGAATCCACGCTATCAAATATTCTTGAGACGGAGAGAATTGGTTGCTCGATTCTCTTCCAAGAACCGAGCAACCACTGCAATGGCCTGAATCGTTGAAGGTCAGGCCCGAAAAAAGCAGGGTAGTAAAAACAGATTAGTAAAAACCCGCTAGAAAAGCTTAGGGATCGCCAGCGCCACCGCCCGCGCCGTGTATATTGCCGGTGGTGTAGCTGGATTCTGGCGAGGCCAGCAGTACATAAGTACCGGCCAACTCTACCGGCTGGCCGGGGCGACCAAGCGGCGTGCTTTCGCCAAACGTTTCCACGGCGTCTTGTGGCTGGCCACCACTGGGCTGAAGCGGGGTCCAGAACGGGCCGGGCGCGACGCCGTTGACACGAATGCCTTGCTCGGCCAGCTGCTTCGCCAGCGCTTTGGTGAACGCGACGATGGCCGCTTTGGTCATGGAGTAATCGAGTAGGATTTTAGGCGGATCGTAGGCTACCACTGAGGTGGTATTAATGATCACTGACCCAGGCTCCATGTGGGGTATTGCTGCTTGGGTGATCCAATACATGGCGTAGAGGTTGGTCTTCATGGTGTCGTCGAAGGCTTCATGGCTAATATCCATAATCGACGGCTGCCACTGCTGGCGACCAGCGTTATTGACCAAAATATCTAACCCGCCTAATTGCTCAACGGCCTTTTCCACTAACTCGCTACAAAACGATGCATCACGGATATCACCTGGAATAGCCGCCGCGGCACGCCCTTCGGCTTCAATAAGCTCAATGACTTCGCGCGCGTCTGACTCTTCCGCGGGCAGGTAGTTAATCGCCACATCAGCGCCTTCACGCGCATAGGCAATAGCGGCCGCACGGCCAATGCCGGAATCTCCACCGGTAATCAGTGCCCTTCTTCCGGTTAAACGACCACTGCCGCGATAACTCTGTTCGCCGTGGTCTGGGCGCGGTGTCATGTCACTGGCAAGCCCAGGCCACTCTAGCGGCTGGCGTTAAAAGGGCGGTTTGGGGTACTTGCTTTTGGGATCCTGCATTTGGTTTAACGTGCCTCCTGAGTCATTGGTGTTTGAGGTATTACCTGCACCACCGGATGGCGATGTCGAAGATGACTGGGCGAATGCGGGAGCGGCCATAGCCGCCGCCATACCAGTAGCAAGGCCGCCCACCACTTGACGGCGCGTCGGGTCAAACGTGTTGTCAGGCTTCATAGTAATCCCCCATAAGTAATCGTCGTGAATCCATTCTGGGCGCATGGCCTAAAACGCGCGTGCTATCCCTGATAGAGCATGCAATAGGGAAATGCGTCAGCTCGTGTAAAACCCTATTGACCCTAGTTGGAATAACGGTGATTACCAAGCGGAGTACCGAAAGAAGCCATAAACTTAAAAAATGATAGTTATAAACCAAAATTTAAATAAGCAATTTGAAAAGTGGCAAGAGATGAATAATAAAAAGCAGGCGCGATGGCCTGCTTTTATACCTGTCTCACAACAACTCGCTCTTTACTTACCTTTTATCAGCAGGCTTGCGGTTCACTCACTTCCCGACACGCCCTGACGCTTTCTGCCAGTTCACTGACTAGGCCATGCACACGCTCTACGGCTTCATCGGGCGTATTGGCGTGTTCAATACAGTCGACCAACGCAGAACCGACCACCACGGCATCGCTATAACGGCCGATGGCGGCGGCCTGCTCGGCGGTACGAATACCAAAGCCCACGGCAATGGGTAGTTCGGTGTGTGCGCGCAGTTGATTTACTGCGCCTTCCAACCGCTCTGGCGTGGGCGCACTGCCGCCGGTGACGCCCGCCACGGAAACGTAGTAGATAAACCCCGAGGCGTTGGCCAGCACTTTGGGCAGGCGCTTGGCATCGGTAGTCGGCGTGGCCAGGCGAATAAAATCAATGCCGTGCTGGGCCGCTGGCGTACAGAGCTCTTCGTCATGTTCTGGAGGCAAGTCCACGACAATCAGGCCATCTACCCCGGCCTTAGCGGCATCGGTCAAGAAGCGCTCGACGCCGTAGCAGAAAATGGGGTTGTAGTAGCCCATCAGCACAATGGGCGTGGTGCTGTCTTCTTCGCGGAAGCGGCGCACCATTTCCAGCGTTTTGGCTTGGGTCTGGCCGTTATTCAAGGCACGCAACGCGGCTTTCTGAATGGCGGGGCCATCGGCCATGGGGTCGCTGAACGGCATGCCGAGTTCGATGATATCCACCCCCGCTTTTGGCAGCCCATGCAACAGGCGACGGGAGGTGTCGGCGTCCGGATCGCCAGCGGTAAGGTAACTCACCAGCGCCGGGCGGTTTTGCTGCTTAATGGCGGCAAAGCAGTTTTCAAGACGAGAGGTATGGGTCATGACGTTCTCCTGTGTCGCGCTCATAGCTGTTTAACCCCGAATTTTTCACCCAGGTGATGGGCTACACTCATCATGTCTTTGTCACCACGCCCGCTAAGGTTGACCACCATTAAGTGCTCGCGTGGCAGGTTGGGGGCGCGCTTGGCGACTTCGGCCAGGGCATGGGCGGTCTCTAGGGCGGGGATAATGCCCTCCTGTTGACAGCAAATCTGGAACGCTTCCAGCGCTTCGTCATCCGTGGCAGAGACGTACTCGACCCGCCCTTGCTCGTACAACCAGGCGTGCTCTGGCCCGATGCCGGGGTAGTCCAACCCGGCGGAAATCGAGTGGGCGTCGATAATCTGGCCATCTTCGTTTTGCAGCAAGTAGGTGCGATTGCCGTGCAGCACGCCAGGGGTGCCGCCGTTCAGGCTGGCTGCATGCAGGCCGCTTTTCACGCCCTTGCCACCCGCTTCTACGCCAATCATCTTCACGTCGAGGTCATCAAGGAAGGGGTGAAACAGCCCCAAGGCGTTTGAACCGCCACCAATGCAGGCCACCAGCGAATCTGGCAGGCGACCTTTCTTTTCCAGCATTTGGGCGCGGGTTTCATGGCCGATCACGGCCTGGAAATCGCGCACCATGGCCGGGTACGGGTGTGGTCCCGCCACGGTGCCAATGATGTAAAAAGTGTCGTCGACATTCGTTACCCAGTCACGCAGCGCTTCGTTCATGGCATCTTTTAGCGTACCGGTGCCAGAGGTAACGGGAATCACTTCCGCGCCCAGCAGCTTCATGCGGAATACATTGGGTTGCTGACGCTCGATGTCGGTGGCGCCCATGTAGATGACACAAGGCAAACCAAAGCGCGCCGCAACGGTCGCGGTGGCAACGCCGTGCATGCCTGCACCGGTTTCCGCGATGATGCGTTTTTTGCCCATCTGCTTGGCCAACAATACCTGACCGATGCAGTTGTTGATCTTGTGCGCGCCGGTGTGATTCAGCTCTTCGCGCTTCAAGTAAATACTCGCACCGCCAAAGTGCTCGGTGAGGCGCTCAGCAAAGTAGAGCGGGCTGGGGCGACCTACATAGTCGCCCTGGAAATAGGCAAGCTGGCGCTGAAACTCAGGGTCGCTCTTGGCAATGGTGTATTCGTCTTGCAGCTCTAGAATTAGCGGCATTAGGGTTTCGGCGACAAAGCGGCCACCGAAGCTGCCAAATAGGCCGTTGGCATCCGGCAAGCTTGAAGATAAATCCATTGGTTTATTCATCACGACCTCTGAATGCGATTGAGCGGAGCAATTTAAGATTGTGATGAAGATAGCGCAGGCAGGCGGTGATAAAAATCGATAAGATGTCAGCAACATGTGAGATTAAGTCAACTGTCAGCAGGATACTCCATGCAACACAGCATGCCCCCGCTTAGCGCCTTGCGCGCCTTTGAAGCCACCGCCCGTTTGGGTAGCGTGACCGCTGCTGCCGATGAGCTAAGCGTGACTCACGGCGCGGTCAGCCGCCAGTTAAAGAGCCTGGATGACCATTTTGGTGTCGCACTTTTTGCCAAAGCGGGCCGAGGCATAGCGCTTACGCCATATGGTGAAAAGCTGCAAACCGGTGTGGGAGAGGCGTTCGACCGTCTCAAGGATAGTTGCGCAGCGCTCAAACGTGATGTGGAAGAAGCCCCCTTCACTCTCGCCTGCCCTGGCAGCCTGCTAGCACGCTGGTTGATTCCCCGCCTGGATCGCTTGCACCGCGAGTTGCCTGAGCTCAAGCTAAAAGTCGTGGTGAGCGAAAGCGAACAGCCGGGTACGCAAACGGATGCCAGCGCCACCCTAGCGTTTGCCGAGCCTCCCTGGCCTGCGGGTGTGGAAGTATTCGAGCTGATGGCGGAGCAGATATGTGCGGTGGCAAGCCCACAGCTGGCGGCCCATTGCGATGCGACCAAGCCCGAATCGCTGTTTGCCAATAAGCTCTTGTATACATCTTCCCGCCCCCAGGCGTGGCCGCAGTGGGCCACTGCCAAAGGGCTAGAACTGGCACAGCTTGAAACGGCGCTAAGCAAAGGCCAGGGGTTCGATCACCTTTATTACTTGATGGAAGCGGCAGTGGCGGGCTTGGGTATCGCCATCGCGCCGCGGCTATTGGTGGAAGACGACCTGAGGAGTGGCAGGCTGGTGGCCCCCTGGGGAAGTATCCAAACCCCTGCGCGTCTGTGCCTGTGGTTACCCGGCCAAACCAACGTTCTCACTCAACCCCGCCGCAGCGAGCCGCTGGCGGAGTGGCTCAAGCGGGAGCTGGGGGCTGCACACTGCTGAAACCTTTCATAGTTGCTTCTGTACAATTAGATAAGTATGCAACTCCGGATACTGGTCGTACTCCAGATGTCTGCACACCGCGCCTAGCGTAATCAGCAGGGACAAGAAGCCGCTGGTACCAAGCGTAGAGTAGTAGACCTCGGGCCCCATAAAACTATCGGTATGCTCACCGGGTTCGTCGGTACCGCCGAAAGAGAAGATCAGTACCCCACCCTTATTCAGGCTTCCGATAAGCTTGGTCATCACGCTTTCCTGCTGCGCTAGCGGAATATGCCAAATGCTGTCCCAGGCGGTGATAAAGTCGTATTTTTCCGGCGACTGCCACTGGCAAATATCCTGGTGGTGAAAGGTCACGTCAGGGTGCTTCTGCTTCGCCAAACGTAACATTTCATCGGATATATCCACGCCTTCAGGCGTAAAACCTTCTTGTTGCAAGAAGTCGATAAAGCGGCCGGTACAGCCGCAACCGATATCCAGCGCCCTGCCCCGATTTTTCACAAACGAAAGCGCCCTTCTGTGAGCCTCTATCCCGTTAGCGAGATTGAATTTTTCGCTTTGCCAAAGGTGAGCGATCTGATCGTAGGCGCTGCCAATATCAGTAGGTGTCATGGGTGGCCTATAGGATAAAAAAGTGGAGACTTAGAGACTCTATCACCCACTCAAGCGTTCGCGGTTATTGGCCACCATTTCAGCCAGAAAGTCTGCCACGGCCCGAATGCGGCCTGACTGGGTAAGATCCGTCTGGATAACGAGATAGATGGGCTGATCTACGCCAATATCCGTAGCGACACAGACAAGCCCGGCCTCCCTGGCCAGAAAATGTGGCAATACCGCTATCCCCAGCCCCGCTTTCGCCGCCGCTAGCTGGGTCGCCAACGAGGTGGTGGTTAGCGCCGGTTCCCGCCCTTGCAGAACCCGCTCAACCCACTGGGCGGCAGGCAGGTGCGCTTGCATGTCTCCCCAGGTAATAAAGGCATCGGTGTCGTAATCGCCAGCATCGCGGTGAGCCTCACGCTGGGCCTCATAATCGGAGCTCGCATAAAGCCCAAACCCTAGCGAGCCAAGGCGCCGAAGAGTGACATTGCCCCGCTCGGGCTTGACCATTCTAAGCGCCAAGTCAGCGTCACGACGGTGCAGATTGACGGTGGTGATATCGGTCACCAGCTCAAGCCTGATACCGGGGTACTGATCATAAAATTGTGGCAATGCAGGCAGAATCAACGACGTGGCCAGGTTTTCAGCGGTGGCCAAACGCACCCTGCCGCTCAGCTGCGTAGCGAGTGCGCCCCCGCTGGAAAAGGCCGCTGCGGCGGCTTCCAGCGCTTCGGCTTTTTCGATTAGCCCGGCCCCTTCTTCAGTAAGCTGATATCCCGACTGCTGACGAACAAACAACGGCAGCTTTAAGGCTTTTTCCAATCGCTCAATACGCCGGGAGAGCGTCGCGATACCGAGATGGAGTTCCGCTGCCGCGCCGCTCAAAGTGCCGTGGCGGGCCACCGCCAGAAAAATGCGAGTGTCATCCCAGACCCATCCGCGGGGCATCTGGTTTTCAATATTGGAAAACGGCTTACCGAACTCGTTCATTTTTTTCATTATTGGATAGTGCCACGCTGTTATTGCGCGTTTCAACAAGCGCTCGATAACGGCTCACGCTCTCTTGGTGGGCCATGGTTTCGTGAGTCATAACAGGAGACATCGCATGCAAAAACGTACACTCGGCACCGACCTGACCCTCTCTGCCATTGGCTTAGGCTGCATGGGAATGAGCGAGTTCTACGGCCCCCGAGACGATAGCGAGTCGCTTCAGGTGTTGGCTCGGGCGGTGGAGCTGGGAATCGACTTTTTTGACACGGCGGATATGTACGGGCCACACCATAACGAGGAGCTGATTGGCCGTTTTCTTGCCAGCCATAAGCCAAACGTACGTATTGCCACAAAATTTGGCATTGTTCGCAACCCTGGTGAGTATCAGCGTCGCCTGGATAGCAGCGCCCAGTATGCCCGCCAAGCTTGCGAGGCGTCGCTGAAGCGGCTGGGCATCGAACAAATCGATCTCTACTACGTCCATCGCGTTAATCCGGAAACGCCTATTGAGGAGACCATGGAGGGCTTGGCGCAACTGGTGAAAGAGGGAAAAATTGCCCACATTGGCCTCTGCGAGGTTAGCGACGAGACCCTGCGCCGCGCACACGCCGTGCACCCGGTGACGGCGGTTCAAACCGAATACTCGCTCTGGACGCGGGACGTAGAGCAAGCGGTACTGCCCACCTGCAAGGAGCTCGGTATCGGCTTTGTGCCCTACTCTCCTCTCGGTCGAGGGTTTTTAACGGGCAGGTTTCAAGAGAACGCTGATTTCGGAGAAGGTGATTTTCGTTCTAACCTGCCCCGCTTCTCTGAACAGGCCATGGACACTAACCGCCGAATCGCGGAGGTGATTGGTGACATGGCAGCACTCAAAGGCTGCACCCCTGCGCAGCTCTCGCTGGCTTGGCTACTTTCCAAAAGCGACAACATCGTACCGATCCCGGGCACCAAACGGTTGCGCTACCTTGAAGAGAATGCAGCAGCTGCGTCCATCACCCTAACCGATGATGAGCAGCAACAGCTCGAAGCGGCCACTGCACACCTTCCGGTCATCGGCGAGCGCTATACACCGGAAGGCATGAAGGGGGTGAATGCGTAAGGAGCGGCTTGGGCCTGGCTACTGAATGATCTCGCCAATCGAACGTTTGCCATCCAGCAGCAGATACTCTTGGTTTACTAAATCGGGCTTTTGCACAGTGTGAAGTAGCGCATGGGCCACATTAGCGCGGGAGATTTGGTTGTCGCCTGCCTCCTCCAGTGAGCTGGCAAACTGCTGGCTGGCAGTTTCGTCGGTCAAACGCCCAGGCTTGAGAATGACGTAGGGCATACCGCTATTACGAAGGTGGGCATCAGCAGCGAACTTCGCGGCCATGTAGGGGCGCATTTTCTCGGGCGCCTCTAGTGGTTTTTCTGCACGCATGGCGCTAATCATGATGTAGCGGGAGAGACCTTTTTCCTTGGCGATATCGGCGGTCCGAATGGCGCCAAAAAGATCAATCATTAGCGTTTTATCTGGCCCGGTGTGAGGCCCTGAACCCGCCGTAAAGACCACTTGGTCGCAGCCGTCAAAAGCGTGCTCAAATTCGCCTTCTAAATCAGCCACCACGGTATCGATGCCGTGCTCTTTGAACCAGGCTGCCTGCTCGTCACTGCGGATCATCGCCTTGATAGGCGTGCCTGCTTTCTGGGCCAGCTCGCAAAACTGTTTGCCAATCTGTCCATTCGCGCCAATCACTAACGTTGTCATAACAGCTCCTTATGAATTACCTATTTACTTTGGGTGCAGGCACCCAGGCAGGATTTCAAGGCAATGAGCAGGCCGCTCTCCCGATAGGTCAAACTCTACTTGGTGGTATTCCCCTTACGCTACAACCCCAAACACTCGCCCTATTGCGGAGGTTAGCGCCATCGCGAGGCTGCCCCAAAACATCACTCTTGCGGCAGCTTTTAACATCGGCGCGCCACCTACTCGAGCAGCGATGGCACCCAACATAGCCAAAAAAAGCAATGAAAACAGCGCTACCAATGGAATCAATATTGATGGTGGCGCCCACCAGGCGACCAAAAGCGGCAACAGCGCACCCGTGGTGAAAGTGGCCGCCGATGAAAGCGCAGCTTGCAAGGGTCGCGCTTGGCTGGTGTCGGTAATGCCAATCTCGTCGCGCGCATGTGCGCCAAGGGCGTCGTTGGTCATTAATTGTTCGGCAACCTGCCGCGCCAGCTCAGGCGTTAAGCCTCGGGATTCATAAATAGCAGCGAGCTCTTCCTGCTCTAGTTCGTAATGCTCTGCCAATGCTTTGCGTTCAATATTCAGGTCGGCGTGCTCAGTATCGGCTTGCGAGCTGACCGATACATACTCCCCCGCCGCCATCGACATGGCGCCAGCCACCAAGCCAGCAACGCCTGCCAGCATGATCTCACTCTGCGCGGTGCTGGCCGCTGCAACACCGAGGATGAGGCTACTGGTAGACACAATGCCGTCATTGGCGCCTAGCACTGCAGCGCGCAACCAGCCAGACCGGTGAGAGCGATGATGCTCTGTATGGATCATGGGTTTATTTCCATCGTTGTTGAGTCGCGGGACTGGGTTTTAAATACACTGGGCTCCTTCAGAGCCTAGCAGGTCTTTTATGAAAACGACCGACTAGCAATTTTTTGCATTTACGCTTTGCAGCAAGAAATCTATTAGTTATTACGCCCACCCTGTAAGCAATAACCTACAAGAACGTAAGTAATTGCTTACAAAGCTGTCAGTTATAACTTACAAAAAAAGCATGGAAATAATGGTAAAATTAAGAATATTTAGTGAGCAGCTCGCCTCAAACGTATGTACAAATCTTGAGGCTTGTCGGTACCTCTAGATAAAAATTCTAACCGACAAAAAAATCATTAGGGAATCTCATGTTGAAACGTTCTATTACCGCCTCTATTGCACTGTTAGGTGCGACAACTGCACTTACATTAAGCGCGACCACTTTTGCTAATGATCATCAAGGCGAAATCAATCCGTGGCAACATTGCGGCATCGGCGCTGCTATTTTTGATGACAACACTACCGCTGCAGCGATCTCAAACGTTATTTGGGACTCAGGCACCACTGCCGTGACTTCAGCAACTATTTCACCTGGTTCTTGTGAAGGCGAAGAGATCAAAGTAGCTCAGTTCATCGATGAGACGTACGACCAACTCGCGATGGAAGCAGCCATGGGAGAAGGTAACCACTTAGCCGCTGCACTCGGACTGGTAGGTTGTGACGCTGGCGATGCTACTAGCATTTCTCAGCTACGTAGCGACTTGAGTGCTGTAAGCGCCGACTCTAGCTACTCCTCTATGAGCCATAATGACAAAGCCTACAGCTTTTACACTAGCTTAAATCAAGCGGCTGCCAACTGTTCAGCTAGCTAATGCCATACGTAGGCTGGCCCAGTCAGCCCACTTCGCTTTCTAAAGGATATATTTCGCATGCGGCGGCTTTGGCTGACGATTCTTTTATTTTGCTCACTATCGTCCACCTTTGTTCACGCAAATGTCGCGACCCTTTCTCAAGACTCACAGTGGCTATCACTGCTGCACTTTGACCGTAAAACTCCCTTCTCTCCCCCTAGAAGTGCCGTTATCGACAGCGCTTTTTTCCTTGCCGAAAATGGACGTTATGACCCCCAGGCGGAACTCGTTGCGACGCTTGCCGCCTTACGCAAGCCACCTGAGGCATCTGGCAGCCACGCAAGTTGCCGCTTCCCTGCACGAGCAATGTGGTTGTCAGCTAAAACTGGTGAGCAGTGGCCCGACACTAATTGCTCCGAATTTAATGAATGGCAAGAACAGCATCAGGGCTCTGAAATAGGCTTGATGTTTGCAACGGGCTATCTGGGTAATCCAGCCTCATTTTTTGGCCATGTAATGCTTCACTCTTCCGTGCCAGAAACGCAAAGCTCATCATCTAATGCGCAGTATCTGCTAGATACCAGCTTAAATTTTGGTGCTGATGTACCCAATGACGAAGGGTTGATTACCTACATGGCGAAGGGCCTTTTGGGCGGCTACGACGCGCAGTTTTCAAATGCTTCGTTCTATCGCAATACCACGCTTTATTCTGAACGAGAGATGCGCGACTTATGGCATTACCAATTAGGCTTTACAGAGGAAGAAGTATCCCTATTAACCGCCCACTTATTTGAGATTATTGGCAAAGACTACGAGTACTTATTTTTATCGCAAAACTGTGCCTCCCGAATTGCTAGAACACTGGAGCTGGTCGTAGAGAATGACCTTACACCTGGCTTTTCGCCATGGGTAGCGCCTGAGGATCTATTAAGGGCTTTGAGCAACACCACGCACCATGACAGCCCTTTATTAGTCAAAACGCGCCAAATACCTTCAAGAAGGCTTATTACCCAACGCTCTTTCAATGCCCTAAATAGTGATCAGCAACGTGCAGCAAACGCCGTATGGCCTTCCGAAAATGATTTAAGAATGGAGGCGCAGTCGTTTTCTGAGTTATCAGCAGTGCAGCGTAGTGACGTCTTGGATACGCTGCTTAGTCATGCCTCTTTTTTGCGCCAAACAGGCGACACAGAGCAATTGCCGGAAATAGAGCGTCAACTGCTTCAAGCACGGTTACGCCTTCCTACCGGCCATGCCGAAGTGAACTATGAAACATCGCCTGCAATACATGAAGTAGCAGCGCCCTCATTGATAGGTTTCAGTGGGGTTCATAACAGCCACTCTACTAATAGCACTCGTCTAAGGTTTCGACCTCTTCAGTACGATTTGCTCGATACCAATCAAGCTCGTATGCCCAATTCGGCTGTTGAAATTACTACTGTAGAAATTAATGCCGATGATCAAGGCGTATCGTTAAACCGCTTGGATCTTTTTAACGTTACCAATTTACATACTAATGCCATAGCGCTCCCTACCCTGCCACAAACGGCATGGCAAATATCTGCGGGCATTGAGAGGAACCGGCTAAGTTGTCGGCGCTGCTTTGATGGTGTTGCTAATGTGCTAGCCGGTAAATCATGGTCATTGGGGTCACATTTACCTTATTTTTTAGCAGGTGCGCAATTGCGAACACAGCGGCATTATGATGGCATGGCGGTACCGATGGTGAAGGCGGGCGTAGTGAGTAGTTGGTCACCAAGCCAACGCACCCACATTCAGTTATCACATCGCAGTAATATGGGTTACAGCGATCGCCAACGAACAGAGTGGCAATTACAGCATCGTTTTGCCCTATCCACTGAGTGGGACATGCGGTTTGAATTTCAGCATGACTATTCCGCTAACGAAGCGAGTATTGGTCTATCCCGTTACTTTTGAGTAAACACTGAACAGTTTCCCTCTTTTGGCGTTAACGCTTCAGGGGATGTACGCTTATTGAACGAACATTCAATTAAGGAATTCCCATGCAACGCCGTTTACTGGTTACGTCAATAACCCTGGGCCTTTTCGGTTGTGCTGCCACCAATGCGCTGGCGGAGTCCACACCGCTGGAACAGCAGCTAAAAGATCTGCAGTCATTCCAGATCATTGCCCACCGCGGTGCCAGCGGCCATGCGCCGGAAAGTACGATGGCGGCCTATGAACTGGCCCATGAGTGGGGCGTCGATTACTTGGAACTCGACGCTCAAATCACTTCGGACGGTGAGGTGGTGGTGTTTCATGATGACACCATTGGTCGCACCAGTGACGGCGAAGGCGAGATCAATAATTATACGCTGAAAGAACTCAAAGCTCTGGATACCGGCACGTGGTTCAACGAGCAATACCCTGACAGTGCCGACACGGCCTTTGAAGGTGCTCAGATACTTACCCTTGAGGAGTTATTGGAGCACTTTGGGCACGATGCACGCTACTACATAGAAACCAAGTCGCCGCAGTTGAACCCAGGCCTGGAAGAAGCGTTGGTAGCGTTACTGGAAGAGCACGACTTGATCGAGAGTGGTCGCGTTCTGGTGCAATCGTTTGAGCAAAATAGTTTGCTGAAAGTGCACGAATTAAACGAGAACATCCCGCTTATTCAACTCGTCTGGTATTACCCCAGCGAAGAAAAAAATGGCCGATTGGTGGAGTGGACGGACGTGACGCCGGGGCCAGAAGAGATCACCGATGAGGACTTCCAGGCAGTGGCGGATTACGCGGTCGGTTTGGGCACCAATTTCATTTACGAAGGCGAGGAAGTGATTGACGCTGACTTCATCCGTCAGGCGAACGACAACGGCCTGCCGGTACATGTCTACACCATCAATGAAGCTGATGAAATGGAGCGTTTGATGGAAATGGGCATCAACGGTCTTTTCACCAACTATCCTGATCGTCTGCTCGAACTCATAGAGTAAGCCGCTTATAAGCACTCCGTACGCCCAGCCTGGCTGGGCGTTTTTGGTGAATCGCTTTACGCCCTGAAGTCAGTGGCCAGGTCGAGCTGTGCCACTACCTGTTCCACTCGTTTACGGCCATCTCCTTGTAGTGCTTTAAGCGGTTGAGGCAAGCAGGGTTGGCTGACCTTGCCAGTTACTTCTGCAATGGTGGCCGCTACCCGCAAGCTGCCACCATATTCACGATAAAGCGCCCATAACGGCTCAAGCGCACTGGAAAGCGCATTAACCTGCTGGGTATCTCCCGCTTGAGCAGCCCGGGTCAGCGCCAGTGCTGTGTGGGGATAGAGCCCGCCAATAACGGAGTACCACGCATCACAGCCAGCGCTTAGCCCTGTAGCGGCGGCCGGATCCCCACTGATACCAATGGTGACCTCTGAAGGAATGAGTGCGCGCAGCCGCGCCACACGCTCGCGCGCTTTCTCGATATCATTCACTACTGGCGGGATCTTGATAGAGCGCACCTGTGGCAATTGAGCAATACGCCCGTGCAGCTCATCGCTGAAATCAAAATGGGTGGTGCCAGGATTGTCATACACGCATAGCGGAACACTCAATGAACGGCTGACGGTAGCATAGAGGTCGTACACTTCATCGTCGGTCAGCTTTTGATAGGACACCGGTGCCAATAACAGCCCACTGGCACCGGCTTGCTGGGCACGTTCCGCATTAACCAGCACATCGCGAGTACGCAATGCGCCTATGCCTACGACAACAGGCACGCCCCCGGCGTTTTCGACACTGAGGTTAGCCACGCGGGCGCGCTCTTCAACGCTTAAATAGGCGTAGTTGCCGGTCGACCCCAGCACACCAATGGAGTCCACACCTGCCGCGGCCAAGTGCTTCACTAAGCGAATAAACTCACACTCTTGAACGCCCTGTTCGTTCATGGGGGTTAGCGGAAATGCACTCAGGCCGGTGAACATGGCGGATGATCCTTTTAGGATGGCAGAGGAGAATTTTCAAATAGCCTTAATGAAATGTGTATCGCACAGACGCTTAACCATTAAGCTCAAGCTCTCATGAGCGCCGCGAAGCATAAGTCAATCTAAATTGACAAAATTAAATGAACAAAAATTAAAAAACAACTGCCACCAAGAGCCCTCACTCTTCTTCAACATAACTACCTGTTATTTTTTTTAAATTGATGTAGTGTTTGTGTATATGCCGTATCGTTACGGCACAGTTTTTTGGTGCTTATCCCTTAGCTAATCAAAGGACACTGAAGATAAAAAGCAATGCCGATAGACTGCGAGGGAGAACGCGTCATCAACTCATACACAGATAAAGTCCAATATAGAACTGCATCGTGCATGAACCTGGCGTTCATCAATCAACCAGTAAGATACCGCCCATGCCTCCACCTGTTTTGAGCGGTGCTCTAATGCGATTGCCGTTACTGGCAGTGGTCACCCTCGTTTTGCTGGTGATGTTCACTTTCACCTGCACAAATGCCATCGCTCGGGAGACCCCTCTTTTTTTAGTCGCCCATCCTGACGTCTCCACCCGCTGGTTGAATCGTGATACTACCCGCGCGATTTTTGCGATGCGTCAACGCACATGGCCGGATGGCCAAGCTGTCAGGGTCTTCGTTTTAAATAACAGTGATCCCGTACATGCTCGCTTCACCAAAGAGCAATTAGCGGTATATCCGCACCAGCTTCAGTTAGCCTGGGATCGCATGGTCTTCTCGGGAACCGGCCAAGCCCCTGACCGCGTCGCTGATCAGGCAGAGATGCGCGAGCACGTTGCCACGACACCCGGCGCCATTGGCTACCTAGAAAGGGAGTATCTGGATGATAGTATCCAAGTTATCTCAATGGAGTGAATACCGTGCTGTTGCCGCTCTGTTAGGCGTTGTTATATTAGGAGCTTCTACCCAAGCCCGTAGCGATGAAAACGTTAGGGATACTCTGCAGATGCATGGCTTTCTTAGTCAGGCGTTAGTCGTTACTGATGATAACGACTTTTTTGGCCCCAGCAGCCAAGATGAAGGTAGTTTCGAGTTCACCGAAATCGGTCTCAACGTTTCATTACGCCCTCATCAGGATGTGTTACTTGCCGCACAAATGCTAAGCCGCCGTGCAGGTGGCGAAAGTAGTGATGCTTATCCAGAGCTTGACTATGGCCTTATTGATTACCAAATAGTTTCCGACCAGCAGCGCACCTTTGGTATTCAGCTAGGCAGAATTAAAAATCCGTTTGGGTTCTACAATCAAACGCGCGATGTAGCATTTACACGCCCTAGCATACTGTTACCCCAATCACTTTATTTTGACCGCACCCGTTCACTAGCTCTAACAGGGGATGGACTAACGTTCTACCTGGAAGAGCGATTGGATAACGGCGTTATAAGAGGTCAGCTTGGTTTAGGGATACCCCAGGCTGACGGTGGCTTAAACCAGACGCTTCAGTTGCATCGTATCCGGGGCTCTTTCGATCCACAGCAATCTGGCATTGCACAAGTACGCTATGAGCATGATGCAGGACGTATTGTTGCGGCTCTAAGCCATGCCCATGTCAGATCCCAAATAGATACCCATTCCCCCAGCGTGAGTGATGGAGACTTTTACTTTAGGCCCTGGGTATTTTCGTTGCAGTATAATCAAGAACTCTGGAGTCTAACGGCTGAGTATGCACTGCGCCACTCAGGGTTAAAAAACTTCAATCAACCGGCTTTAAATTTTGATACGACCGGTGAAAGTTGGTATGTGCAGTATACGCGGCGCTTTTATGACGATTGGCAGTGGCTAATCCGTTATGACAGTTTGGTCAGTAACCGTGATGATGCGTCAGGTAAAGCCTTTGAGGCTAATGGCCTGGGGCCTGCTCACTCTCAGTATGCAGATGATTTAACCTTTGGTTTGCAATGGACGCCGCACCCTCAGGTAATGCTGGCAGGCGAATATCATCATGTGGATGGTACTGGCTGGCTGCCCCTTCAGGATAACCCGGATTCATCAGCCACCAGCCGACGCTGGAACATGTGGTTGTTCCAGTTATCACTGCGTTTTTGATGGGTTACTCGATTCTGGCTAGGATGCTATCGCGATGAAAACACCCGCCCTTTTTCGAACCCCTCAGCGCCTTAGCCTGACTTGGCGTGTTATCGCGTTGAGTAGCTTACTGCTTTTAGCATTAGTTAGCCTATTTACTTGGCTGGGTCACGAAAATCTCACCCGCCAGTTTCAGGAAAGCCGAAGCCAACACCATGAACGTCAACAGCGTGAAATTCATTTAGCGTTAACGCGTTCCTCCGAGAATTTACGTCAATTAGCCGGATTGACCGCTGCTTCAGCAAGCTTAGGCCCACCTTTACAAGCAGGTAATACTATTGATGTGGAGCAAGCGCTGGATTCCCAGTGGCCTGCACTCCAGCTTGAGGCGGGAATCGATGAAATCCTAATCATTAATACGCGTGGCCAAGTCTTGGGCACATGGGGCTCCGGTAATTCAGAAGCGCAGCTACCCATACTCAGTTGGGTGCAACGAGTCATGAATACCGAACGGCCACTAACCACGCTTCGCTGTGCCGCTAGTTGCCAACAATTTGCTGCAGTGCCGGTACTGGTAGATGGCGAAAGTGTCGGCATGGTCGTCCTGTCCCGCTCATTAGCGGATGTCACTCGGCAGGCGAAAGAAGTCTCTGGCAGCGAAATCGCGTTACTGGTCACAGGCGCTGCTGAAGACAGTGAAGGCCGTAATGTAACGGCTCAACGACAATTGAAAGCATGGAATGGGTATCTGCTCGCACTGACCAGTGAAAAACAAAGCCTAGCGCCGTTGCAGCGGGCAGCAGAAACCGCGCCAGTGGAGCGTTTGATAGAGGCACCGTTACACTTTGGGCATACTGGCAGGCATTTGGAGCTTAGCGCTGCACGCATGATAGAGAGCAGCGAGCGCAACGATAATGGTTACTTCCTACTGATATCGGATATTACCAGCCAAATTAATGCCATCCATAACGATACACGCACCCTATTGTTCGTTGGTGTGCTTGGCTGGATTGCCGCTGAATTACTACTGCTCGTCATACTGCTTGGCCCCATGGCACGGCTGCGTAGAGTCGCAGGCTTGCTACCCATACTGGCGAGTGGGCAATTTAGCGATATACGCTCCGCCCTTCCCAATCATCGCCATCGCATTGCAGACGAGATAGATATACTCGAAGTCACCACGCTTGAGCTTTCTCATCAACTCGAAAGATTGGAAAGCGAAGTACAAGAGCGCGGCAGCCAATTAGCTGAGCGTATTGATGAACTGGCCCAAGAGCGTGATTTCGTCAATAGCTTACTGGATACCGCCCAAGTATTTATCGTTGCCCAAGACAGCACAGGACGCATCAGTCTAGTCAATGAGTACACTCAATTGATGTTGGGGATAAAGGAGGCTTCCCTGCTTGGGCGCAATTTTGTAGATGTCTTCGAGACTGGCGTCTTTACCACAGCGAATGCAATTGCCTTACCTCAACAAGAAGAGAAAACGCTGCGAACTCCCGATCATCATCTCCACACTATCGCTTGGTATCATGCGCCTTTGCATACAGGTAACGAGGAACCGGTATCGCACATTTCCGTTGGCCTTGATATCACCGAACGCAAGGCCCCCGAAGCTCGGCTAACCTGGCTTGCCGAGCGAGACCCGCTGACCGAGCTGTACAACCGGCGCTACTTCCAACATGCGCTGCAAATCGCCATTGAACGCTCTGCCACTGCAAAAGGGGCGGTACTGCTGCTGGACTTGGATCAGTTCAAGGAGGTTAACGAGCTGAGCGGCCACCACGTGGGCGACAAACTGTTGCGTGAAGTGGCCGATACACTGTTCCATAAGCTAGGCCGCCGTGGCGTCATCGCCCGCTTAGGGGGGGACGAATTTTCGCTGCTACTCGAAGATACCAATGCCGACCAAGCAGTAACCGTCGCGCAATATATCGTTCAGCTGCTAGACGGTATCGGCTTTGTAGTCGGAGAGCGGCGGCATCGGGTCACGGCGAGTATTGGTATTGCGCTGTTCCCCACCCATGGCAATACGCCTGCCGATCTAATGGCGAGCGCCGATGTGGCTATGTACAAAGCGAAGGAGAGTGGCCTTCAGCACTGGCACCTTCTTTCTAAAGCTGAAAATGCCAAAGATGAGCTGCAGGATCGCGTTTACTGGGTTGAGCGGATACGCAGTGCGCTGGAAGAAGACAGCTTTGAGCTAATGGTTCAACCTATCATTAGGCTAGAAGATCAAGACATAAAACATTACGAAGTACTGCTGCGAATGCGCAACGCAGATGGCAGCCTGGTTTCTCCCGCAAACTTTATTCCTATCGCCGAACAGAGCGGCCAAATCGTGTTGATTGATCGCCGGGTAGTACGGCACAGTTTAAAAGCACTCAGCCAACTGCAGGATCGAGGCATTACGTTTGCAGTTAACCTTTCCGGCCAGTCCTTACATGATGAGGGGCTAAAGCAATATTTAGCCGAGGAAATAACCGCCAGCGGCGCTGACCCTCACCATTTGATACTGGAAGTGACAGAGACTGCAGCGGTTACCGATTTCTCTGCTGCACGCGGTGTATTACAAGCCGTGCGCAGCCTAGGGTGCCGCACCGCTCTGGATGACTTTGGTGTTGGTTTTAGTAGTTTTCACTACCTTGGGCAGTTACCCGTTGATTACATTAAGATAGACGGCTCTTTTATTCGCAGTTTGTTAATTAGCCCTGACAGCCGCGTTATCGTTCGCGCTATTGCGGATATAGCCAAAGGCTTTGGTAAGCAAACCATTGCCGAGTTCGTTGACCAAGAAGCATTGCTGCCCATATTAAAGGACTATGGAATCACGTATGGGCAGGGGTACCATTTAGGCAAGCCTACCAAGCTTACCGAAGCATTTTTTGGAATCAGTTACTTATAATAGAAGCAGTTTCAATTTCATTCTTGGACTAAAAAGGATAGCGCGTGATGTCTTCACCTCGTATAGCAACAAATAGGGAAGCACCTTCAGCATTACTGGAAAGGTTTATTCAAGAATTTAAATTTAAACTGTGTATCACTGAGCAGGAAAAGCATAAAGTTTATCGTTTAAGGCATGACGTTTACTGCGAAGAGCTGCAATATGAAGAACCGACTGACCCTTACAACAAGCTCGAATATGATATCCATGATCAAAACTCTATTCATTGCTTGATTGAACATCGCAGAACCGGCCTAGTGGCCGGATGTGTGCGAGTCGTCATTCCAAAGCCTTCTAGCCCTCAGCCGCTAAACCAGCTTCCTTTACAGACATATGGCAGCCAGAGCCTAACTCATCCGGAATTCCATCCCGAAAAGCTGGCTATCAATAGTTACTATGAAATTTCTCGCCTTGCCGTTAACCCTCTATTCAGAGCAAAAGCAAAAGAAAAAGACATTTTAGCAAACACAAGCGCTATTACCTGTTTTTCCGTAGAAGAAAGACAGCTATTCCCATTACTGGCAAGCGGGCTATTCATCACAGGTTATTCGTTAGGAAAGCAGCTAGGTAAAATTCAGGTATTTGCCATGATGGAACCTAGCCTGCCTCGGCTGCTCGCGCTAACCCGGATTTCTCACTGCACCTCAATGAGCTGCATAAATAGGTCGTAATACCGCCAACGGCCTATGACGACTGCTCAGATTGTCTACTATTTAACCAATTTCCACCGTCCAGACACACTTCCCCCTTCCCCCCATTGAGTCGGGCCGGGGGAGCCCGAGCAGTCAGCCCGGAGCCAACCGCCTGACGAGATCGGATAGTTCCGCCTTGTAAGGGTAGCTGTCACTCATCAGCACCCGGATTCGCCGGGTGTTGCGGATAATGACGGCCCCCACCTTGATCAGCTTGAGCCGCAGATTGCTCGGGCTCATACGCGCGAAGGGCGTCTTTTTCAGGTGTGTTCGTAATCGCTCGAACAGCGTATAGGCAAAGCCCGATAAGATCAGACGCCACTGATTGGCCCACCAGTGCGTGCTGGAGGTACGATCAGCAAACAGGCTCAGCTGTTGATCTTTAATCCGGTTCTCCATGTCGCCCCGAGCGCAGTACTGCTCGTAGTAGAGCTTGAAGCCGTCGTCATAACGGGAACTAATGATAAACCGGGGATTAGAGCCCAGTTCGCCTTCTTCCAGACGGGCCACCACCCAGCGTGGATACTTCCAGGCGTGTGCTTGATATTGGAAGCGGAACGTCTCTGCCACTTTCCCTCCCACCTGCCATTGGGTCTTGCGCACCAGCATCATGGGCACATCCACTTCCTTGAGCAGCCGACTGTTCTTGCCGATACCCACGATATAGTCAACGTGATGCCGATCGCACCAGTTGAGCATCCGGGAGCGACAAAAGTGACTATCACCTCGTAACACAAGGCGCGTATCGGGCCAGTATTGACGGATAAAGCGCACCAGTAACGCCAGGATGGCCCAGCTGTGATGGCTGTCGCTGTGGTCACTGGTACGCAGATAGCTCACTAGCAGATGGCGGCCACAGAAGACATACAGCGGGAAGTAGCAATGGTGGTCGTAGTAGCCGTTGAAGAACTTGCCCGGCTGCTCGCCGTGAACCGGGATATCGGTACCGTCAAAGTCCAACACAATTTCCGCCGGTGGCTCCTCGTGCTGCTCGATGAAGTGGTGCCAAAGTAGTTGATGGGCCTTCACTATCGCCTGCCGATCCGCCTGCTGCTCCATCCGGCACAGCGTGGACTTGCCTGCCAAGGAGTCGTCCTGGCCAACCGCCGTTTGCAGCGCTTGATCAAAGCGAAGGGCTTCATGATCGTTCAGGTCTTCGTATCCAGCGGCCACGCCAAATACCCGTTGACGAACCATGGTGTCTAGCCGGTGGCGAATCTGTTCTGGATCCCGGGGATCGTGAAGTACCGAGGCTAGTCGGCGAGTCAGGCGATGTTGTTTATCGACCTCGCGCAGCAAAAACAGTCCGGCATCGGAGGTGATGTGACCGCCGGAAAAATCGGCTTCAATTTGACGGCGAGAGAGTGGCGAGAAGGTCAGTTTTTCAGGTACCATTTTGGATAGCGGCTGTTGGTGTTTTTTCTGGTGTAACGTCCTGAAATAATAACACTTTCAGCCGCTTTCTATTATCCCCTGTGAGAAATTCGGGCTAACGGGGTTTCACTTCACCAAGGTAGGAGAAACCATTAACTTTCATGGTAAAAGAAGTGCCTACTATATAGATAAGCAAAAAGCAGAAAGTGGTTTAAAGAAAACGTTGCTACCCTTATATTTGCACATACAACAAACTCTCGCCCCTCAGTTAGAAGAAATGCTGGCTCAAGAAGCCAGCATTGCTCTTACCATGTAAATAAAAATGCCTATTATCAGCGTAGGGTCTAGGCTTCGGCGGTTGAGCTCCCACGATCATCCAAAACGTTCGGACGCTTAAAATCATTAACTGTAACGCTGGTAAATTTCTCCAAGAAAAATACTAGCGTTTCGGGATATCGAAAGCGCTCTACAAAGCGCTCTTGACCTTCTTGCGAACGCCGCGTCACGCTCGCTTGATAGCCGCTGTTAGATTTTGTCACTTTAACGCTATTTTCTCGGGCACCATCACTGGTAACAGCGGTTAGGGAAGAGTTACTCGTTAGTAAGGCATCAAGCTGCTGGGCAGCCGTGTGTTCTTCTTCAGTCGCCCATAGAGGTTGATCGCGATCCCCGTAGTGGAAAAGCATAATTACCAACATGACGGAAAAAATACTGCTGGTAAGCATCCAGGTTAATAAAACGCTCGATAACGGTGTGGTGAGCATTACGACTAACTGAATCACAATACCCACCGCTAGTATTCCCGCCAACGGCCTCCACATACGCGGGTTCATAAACCGCCGCTTCAGGGTGTACCCCCACAGCCCAATTACTGCTAATGCGCCCACCAGCAAATACACGGGAGAGAGCAGTGTACCGCCACCTGCTAATAAGGCGATGACACCGATGATAAGTATCACTGTGTAGAAAGCTGCTAATAGGCGGTAAGCGCGGTCTAGATTCATCAGTCAATCTCCATGCTTAATGGCCGGTGTCATAAGTGGTGTACCAGCCTTTGTTTTTATCGGCTATGGTTCTCGTCGTACTTTATGCAGTATAGGCAATGTTGTGAGTTCTACACGCCACGCCGCGTCAATGAATTAATTTAAATTTACATTAAAGCCCCTGGGCGCCACGACGCAGCCAATCATGCACAAACGCCAGCTTGCGCCGAGCGTTTTCAGAAAGCACAAAAGGATAGAGGTCCGGCAAGCCCATAGAGCGGTTAACATGATTAACGCCCACAGTGAGCGCCGCTGCCACGTAAATCAAGCGATCAGCATCTGGCTCCGCATAAGGCTCCCACTGATGACTGGGCAACTCTGGTGAAGAGAGATCGGATGCTGCAAAGCTATCGGCGATATCGGTTAAATGCAGCAAGTGCGCGGCCGTCTCGGCCCAATCCTCATGGGGATGGGCAGATGCATAAGTGGTTAAATAACGCTCTTTCCAATCGGGGGGCGGTCCGTTTTGATAGTGGCGCTGGAGCGCGGCGACATAATCCTGACGCTCGTCACCAAACATTTCCCGGAAAGCGTCAAGAAAATCTTCACGCAGGCTAAGCCGCCACCAAAGCATATGCGATATTTCATGGCGCATGTGGCCAATCATGGTTCGATAAGGCTCTTCTAACGCCTCACGCCGCGTTGTCACCAGTACAGGATCGACCTCGGCAACGCTGATGGTGACGACACCTTCAATGTGGCCCATGGGCACGGGCTTTTTGCCTTCCGCTAGAAGATGAAAAACCGGCGGCGCGCCTGGGTCTTCGGGACGGAACCAGTGCCAGCGGCCCAGGTTATCCAGCACCCAGCGCTTCGCCGCTTCGGTTTGGGCCCAGTTCGGAATTGCTTTAGGAAGGCTGGGGTCGGGCGCCAGCGCAGTCATCGCACAAGAGCGGCAAAAAGCGCCTTGTTCGGGGGCTATCCAATTACAACCGATGATGTCTCGATTAATACAGAACGGCGGCATAGGCACAAAAGCCCGAGCCTGGGGATCATAGGCGACGGGGACACCGTCAGCCGTTGTAAGATTGTCGAACCAAAGAGTGCCGGAGCCGACGGGGTTAGCAAATACGCGCATGCGGTGGAGCTCCTGAAAACGAGGAAAAGAGATCATCAAATAAACTGTTGAGCTTTCTCTTCTCCAAAATCCTAATAAAAAGTGTGATGCGCTTATTTCTTCGTTGCAATATTGTTCATTTCAAAGCCGTTTCTTTTCCAAGCTATTTCATTTCAAGGCTACTTCATTTCAAAGCCACGCTTGATCAAGAAATCACGCATATGCGGGCGCAGCTTGGTATCGAAAAGTGGCTTGAGATTATGCGACCAATCGGTATTTTTATTACTACTGCTACGCGCTTGGTAGTAAGCCTGCATAGTGGCATCAAAACGTTTCACCTGCTCACCGTCTTCAGTGTAGTAGTCTTCTTTTAGAATCGCTTCCACTGGTAGGCGCGGTTTTACTTCAGGATCATGGTCCGGGTAGCCAAGACACATACCAAAAACGGGATAAACATGCTCAGGTAGGCGTAATAGATCACTAATTGCTTGGGGATTATTACGTATGCCGCCGATATAGCAGATTCCCAGCCCTTCAGATTCAGCCGCCACTGCAACGTTTTGTGCCATCAGCGCCGTGTCTACCGTCGCTACTAACAGTTGTTCAGTCATGCCGCGCACTACGTTCGCCCCCGTCTGCTCAGATGCCTCGGTAGGCCGTTTCATATCGGCGCAAAACACTAAAAAGTCGGCACAGGTCGCAATGTATCCTTGCCCACCCGCCAGTTCCGCAATCTGCTCGCGATTAGCCTGATTTTTAACATGGATAACGGTATACGCCTGCACATGGCTGGACGTAGCAGCACCCTGCCCGGCCTGGATAAGCTCAATGAGCAACTCCCGTGGAATCTGGCGGTCACTGAATTTACGGATCGAACGGTGGGATTTAAGTAACTCAATAACGTCGTTCATGGTACCTCGTCTTGGCATATTGGCTGTCGCTAGTAAGCGCTAGAACCACCTAGCATAACTCCCTTATCCTATCGGCTATGCCGAAACCTCACCAGCTTCTGCCAGCATCGAATGCTAATCGCTCTTCTGCCGGTGGTTGCACCATGGCTATCTTTTAAGTGTCCTTTTTTTAGTACCGTGGCTCCGATTCTCTTTGTTGTTTTTTGCTCCAGCGCTCCAGCAGTAGATACACCATGCACGCCAGCCCCAGGGGGAGCAAAAAATAGAGTGCGCGATAGCCGATCAAAGCAGCGAGAATGTCGCTCTTAGCCACTTGATGTTGCAACAAAGCGATGAACACCGCTTCAAGCACACCCAGGCCCGCGGGAATATGGGTCACCACACCCGCAATACTGCTGACAAGAAGAATACCCAGGATAGTAGGGTAGAAAACGCCCTGGGGTAGCAGTAGGTAGACAAGCGCCGCCATCAAGGACCAATTAACCGCGCCAAGCAACATCTGAAGTAGAGCTAGTCGTAGCGAAGGGAGAACGATTTCATGACCCCGCCATTGCCAGGTGCGTCGCCGTGAATAACGACACGCTGACAGATAGAAAAGGCAAACAAGCAATAAACCCGCCCCAATAAACTGCAACCCTAGCGTGCCAACTTGCCAGTGCGCAGGCAACTCAATCAGCCTAAGCGTAAATAGCGTTCCGGCAAGCAGCATATAGCCCAGCCAATTGGTGGTTAAGCTCACACTCAGCACACGCGTCACGGTCGCCACTGTCAGGCCAAACTTTGTGTATAGCCGATAGCGCAAGGCAATGCCGCCAACCCAGGCGCCCAGGTTGAGGTTAAAGGCGTAGCATACGAAGGCTAACGGCAGCACCTCCTTGATCGGCAGCTCATGGCCGGTATAAAACTTGCCGAGCAGATCATAACTGCTGAAGACGGCAAAGCTTGTGGCAGTAATACCAAGCCCCATCATGACCAGGGCGGGACTATAGCCGCGCAGCGTTTCGATGACGGCCTGCCAGTCCATGTTCCGGACCAGTGAAAATAATAAGATCGCGACCACCATAAAGAGCAGCAAAGTGATGCCATGCTTCAGCCAACGCCCCCAGGCATTGCGCAGTTTAGCGCTCGCTTTTTTGCTGTTTGACTGCATCCGGCTCACTCCTCTGCACGCTTGTGTTTGTGCTTCCGAGACCTGGGCGCCAACGTTTCCATCCGAGCCACATGAGCGGGTAACCATCCCATTCGCCTGGGAAAATGACGCAGGAAATGAAAACTCACGAACATAAGCGGCGCCCGCCACCAGCGGCCTTTTTCCGCGACTTCGGTTGTTATCCTTTTACAACTGCTCTCGATAAGCTCAGATAGGTGTTTATGGATCTGTTGGTTGAGCCCAGCGTCGCAAACGAACAAATTGGCTTCCAGGTTCAGTGACAGGCTGAGTGGATCGAGATTGCTTGACCCCACCGTTGACCATTCATGATCAACAATCGCGATCTTTCCGTGTAAAGGGTGCTCGGTATACTCGAAAATGCTAATGCCCTGCTGCAACATATAGCTGTAAAGCGAGCTGGAAAACATTCTAGCCCAGGGCATATCGGGACGACCCTGCAAGATCAGCGTAACGTTAACGCCCCGTCGCGCCGCGTTTCGCAATTCATGAAAAAGACGATAACTGGGAAAGAAGTAGGCATTAGCAATGACTAGATGTGACTTTGCCGAACGAAAAGCCTGGAGATAATGCTCTTCGATATCATTACGGTGAAGGCTGTTATCACGAATAGCCAGACGTATAGCGGCGCTGCCAGCGGGGGAAGGCAATGCCCGAATCTGCGGCAGTCCCTGTACCGCTTGATGCTCTACCAGTAGCGCTCCAGCCGCATCACGAATGTCCATTACAATCGGGCCCCGCACTCGCAAGCCATAATCTTGCTTGCCCATGACATATTTGTCGGGCAGGTGATCGGCGCCGAAGTTGATACCACCGATAAAAGCCACATCGCCATCCACCACGACGATCTTTCGGTGAAGACGGCGAAACAGGTTAGTACGCATACCGAACAAGCGCGGTTTGGGGTCATAAACATGCAGGTGAATGCCAGCGTCTATCAGCTCTGTTATGTAGTCGTTGTCCAGATCCGCTGTCCCATAGCCGTCTACGGTGACGTCAATACGTACCTGCCTAGCGGCAGCGTCAAGTAGAGCCTCCTTAAGCTCCTGTCCTACTTCATCATTGAAAATGATGAAGGTTTCAATTAATACTTCTTCGCGAGCCGAACGAATGCAGTCAAATACGCTATTAAAATACTGACTTCCATTGATTAGCAATTCAGCTTCGTTACTTTCCGTCCATTGGAAATTCACAAGCATATCTCGGCAATGAGTGGTACGTGATCAGACAGGTGAGTCCAGGGTTTTCGAGACAATGCGCGGGGATTACGCACTGAAACGTTACGCACATAGATGCGATCAAGGCACAATAGCGGCCAGCGCGCCGGAAACGACTTCGCTGGGTGACCATAATGGTGCACGAATGCTTCAAACAGCCCACATTCCGTCAGCACATGGTCTGCCTGACGCCGCCAGTCATTGAAGTCTCCCGCGACAATAACCGGCTCGTCATCCGGCAAGGTGTCGAGCAGTTCACACAGTAGCTTCATTTGCGCTAGGCGATGACCCTGCCGTAGCCCGAGATGAACGCAAACAGCATGTACCCCACTGTGGCCGGGCACATCCAGTTGGCAATGCAGCAGGCCACGTTTTTCGGTGTCCTGAATGGAGACATCCTTATTGTCGTACTGCAGTATCGGGTAGTGGGATAACAGCGCGTTGCCATGATCGCCATTAGGGTAAACAGCGTTACGACCATAGGCAAAATCTGGCCATAACGTGTCAGCGAGGTATTCGTATTGAGGCACGCTGGGCCAGTCATGAAAGCGAACCGCATGTTTTCGGTGCTCGCCTATCACTTCCTGGAGAAAGACCAAGTCTGCGGATAGGGTCGTTACCGCCTCTCGAAGCTCTGGCAGGATATGACGTCGATTAAATACATTGAATCCCTTGTGCACATTGAGCGTCATGACCTGTAACGACTCGACAGGCGTGATAAGGCGTGACTGTTTTGTTGCAGACTCCTTCGTTGCAGACTGTTCCTTGGCGCTCACCGAACTCTCCCTTTCTGCTCCATGACATGGCCCACAGGGAACCCCATCAAGGAAAAGCGTAGCAGGAGAGCCTTGGTCTTGCTTTTTATCGGCCTCTTCTTGGTGCTAATGGCAATCGTTGTAGCGCAACGCGACGATACACATTACAACAAATGTAGAATCGCCCCGCGTATACCGCGTTGATCAATCCATAATTTGCCTAACGTAATGGGAAGCTTAAACCGACGCTTTCCCGCCGCACCTGGATTAAAGAGCAACTTTCCTGCCTGGGTTTCGTTGCGAGGTTTATGAGAATGACCGTGCAGAACGGCATCGCAAGGAGACGATGGGTCAAAATCCGCTAAACGATGAACAAGGTGCAGATGATGGTCATTAACCATAATATCCTGATGCACTGGCAAGCTCCCCGCCCATGCTGCCGTGTCGATATTGCCTTGAACGCAGTGAACCGGCGCCAGTGTTTCCAGGTGTTCCAAGATCGCTTTATCCCCTTCTTTGTTGCCCACGTCGCCCAAGTGCAGGATTAGCTCGCACCCCTGCAACAGGACAAGTGCTTCATCACGCAATAACCCATGAGTATCGGCAATAAGTCCGACGGGAGAAGTGATGTTGTAACGCGGCATTGATGAGTTCATTAATACGGTTTTCTCGCTTTTTTGAACTTTGTTGTAGTAACAATTTCGTCGCTTTTATTGATAGAACGCTACGTAACATTACTCAAATAGATCATATTTTTAAATAAACGGAAATGTCGTGATGTAATTGTTTTAGATTTTTGTTATCTATCTAATAAGTTAAGCAACAGCAAGCTATACTATGCTGGCTATCATTATATGACTGCCCCTTGATGGAATAATAACGACGCCAGGAAGCCGACATGACCAATATTTCTCCAAACGCACCCGGGCAAGAGTGGAACGCCAATGGCTATGCCCAGAATGCTGATTTTGTGCCTAAGTTAGGCAGCGAAGTCGTCAAGCTATTAGCGCCTCAACCCGGCGAACGCATTTTGGATCTTGGCTGTGGAGATGGCGCGCTGACAGAGCGCTTAGTGCAATTAGGGGCTAGTGTACTAGGGATCGATGCTTCAGAAGAGATGGTGGAGGCAGCACGAAAGCGCGGTATTACCGCACGCGTGGTCGATGGCCATCAGTTGCCCTTTGATCACGAGTTTGACGCCGTGTTTAGCAACGCGGCACTGCACTGGATGCTTGACCCCCAGGCTGTTTTGGCAGGGGTTAAGCGGGCGTTGAAGCCAGGGGGCCGGTTTGTGGCTGAGTTTGGTGGCCATGGCAATGTTGCCGCTATTTGCACCGCCCTGATTGCCGCCCTGCAGTTCCGCGGCATTAGTGCGCGCGGACGCCATCCCTGGTATTTTCCTACCACACATGAGTACGGCCATATACTGGAAACGGTAGGCTTCAAAGTAGAAAGCATTGAGCTGATTCCTCGCCCCACTCCTTTGCCTACGGGCATGATTGGATGGCTTGAGACGTTTGCCAGCCCGTTTTTACATGGGCTTGATGAAGATGTGCGAGAGGCCGTGCTGGAAAATACCTTAACGCTTTTAGGCCACAGCCTACGGGATGAGCAAGGAAACTGGACAGCCGATTATGTACGTCTGCGTGTTTCAGCCCGCGCATAAAGCCTGACAAGCATCTAAAAAAAGCCGCCGATAGTGAACGTTCACTATCGGCGGCTTTTACTTAAACCAAGACCTAGAATTCATCCCATTCGTCAGCGGTGACTTTTTTGCTTTGCGTTGTTTGCTGGCGTGGCGCTGGTTCAATGTGCCGGTTAGTGTCTTGCTCTTGCGTAACATGAGGATGAATTAGCGCACCATTGCTACTGGCACTCTCATCAATGCGGAAAGTAGTCATTAAATCGGCTAGTTCGCGGGCCTGACCTTCTAAAGAGCTTGCGGCGGAGCTGGTCTGTTGAACGAGAGCAGCATTTTGCTGGGTTACCGAGTCCATCTCAGTAAGCGCTGCGTTGATCTGTTCAATGCCACTATT
Source organism: Halomonas sp. NYA30 (assembly GCF_976980765.1). NCBI lineage: Bacteria > Pseudomonadati > Pseudomonadota > Gammaproteobacteria > Oceanospirillales > Halomonadaceae > Halomonas > Halomonas sp. NYA30. Next base: position 3,201,935 of record NZ_OZ334477.1, read on the forward strand.
TTGCTCCCTCGTCGCGGTCGAAATTTCACCCATCAATGTGGTGACTTGGCGAATTGCGTCCACTGTTTGATGAATGGTCTGCCCACTGCGCTCTGCTTGTTCGGCACCACCGTTAATTTTTGTAGTGGTTTGCTCAATCAAACTACGAATCTCTTTGGCTGAGTCGGCACTGCGCGTCGCCAATGAACGCACCTCGCTGGCCACCACAGCAAAGCCGCGACCTTGCTCCCCGGCACGCGCCGCTTCAACCGAGGCATTAAGCGCCAAAATATTGGTTTGGAAGGCGATAGAATCAATCACACCGATAATATCGTTGACTTGGCTCGCGCTAGCGGCAATCTCACGCATTAGTTGCACCGTACGCTCTACCTCTTCACCACCTGACTCCGCAGACTGCGACGCTGCGACTGAAAGCTGATCAGCCTCTTGGGCCGTTTCAGCATTTTTACTCACCGTCGTCGACATCTCCTCCATGCTGGAAGCGGTTTGTTGTAATGCTGAAGCCTGCTGTTCGGTTCGCGAAGAGAGATCGTGACTTCCCGCTGAAATATCACCCGCACCACTGAAGACTCGCTCGCTGCTGCCTCGTAATGCTATTACCAGCTGTTTTAACTTCTCCTGCATAGCCGCCAGGCCACTGAACAACTGGCCAATTTCATTACGGCCACGATCCTCTATGTGCCCTGTTAGATCGCCATCGGCAATCCGAGCAAAATGCGCACTGGCGTCGCGTAGTGGCCTTACAACGCTACGCATCATTGCCCACCTAATCACCACCGCCGCCAGGAGTGAAATTACTAGCAGGGTAATGGCAATGACACCAATAACAGTGGCTAAGTGGTTCACCTGTTGAAGAACACTAGCGCCGCGTCCTTCGGTATAGGCAATAAATCCACTCATAGCCGCATCAAGCTCAGCGCTTAAAGCTCCCAGCTCTTCTTGGCGGCGCTGAATTTGAAAAGGAGCGGCCTCAAGCAATGGGGAAATACCCTCTGTCACAAAGGCTTCATAAGCGCTGATAATGGCATCACGATGTGGTGCCAAAGTGCCTTCAGGGTTGATTGGCACAGCACGAAACTCATTAAAACGTGCCTCTGCTTCAGCGACTGCCTCTACCGCCATGGCAAGGCTTTCCTGCCCTTTTTCGGGGTTGCCTTGCGTGCTAAAACTCGCCGAGCGGTCTAAGAAGGTTTGCGCTCTTAATGAGTGCACTTGTGTGCGGTTGGCTAAGTTGGTGAGTCTTACGTTGGTGGCTGTCAGTTCCTCAAGTGCTTGAGAGCTGTTGTGATTCGCATAGAACCCAAGCCCGCTGATCAACCCAATCATCAGCACCAGCAAGGCTAACGCGGCAGTCAGACTCCATTTAATAGAGAGGTGCTTCATCCGGTGATCCCTTTTTCATTTATAAGTCATTCAATTAGGTATCGGCGAAGCTCAAGACAACTGAAACGTTCCGGGGTAATTTTAGACGTTTGTATAATAAACAATAGACTTAACGGTACTGTGCACACACGCGACAAGCGGGATCACGGCGAACTTGAAAATGTCGCCATTGGCCGCTCAAACCATCAAACGTGGATAACCCCTGGTGAGTAGTGCCTGCTCCGCTCAGTAGTTTGAAGGCTTCAACCGCTTGAAAGCAGCCGATCAAGCCTACCAGTGGTGCCATGACCCCACTCTCTGCGCAACTCAGCGCTTCGTCACCACTGTCATCGGGGGGATATAGGCAAGCGTAGCAAGGGCACTCGGCATTACGGGGATCAAAGACGGCCAGCTGGCCTGAAAAACGAATGGCCGCGCCGGAGATCAGCGGAACCCCAGCCTTTTGTGACGCCGCATTGACGGCATAACGGCTTGAAAAGCGGTCCGTACAATCCAGCACCACATCCGCTGAAGCCACTAAGCGCTCAAGCGCTTCGCCTTCTACATGTTGGTCTAACGCCACGACATCGCAGTGCGGATTAAGCGCTTGCATGCTGGCCTGGGCAGAGTGGGCTTTATTTAATCCCACACTTGCCTGCTGATGCGCTATTTGGCGCTGAAGATTAGAAAGTTCGACGTGATCGGCATCCGCGATGGTGATCCGCCCTACCCCAGCAGCCGCTAAATAAAGCGCCGCCGGTGAGCCCAAGCCACCTGCCCCAATAATCACGGCGTGAGCAGATAGCAGGTGCTCTTGGCCCTCGATATCCACTTCGGGCAGCATGATTTGACGGCTATAGCGCAGCAGTGCCTGATCGTCCATCATCGGCTTATTTATCCTCAAATTCCTCAAAATCAGGAATGTGTAAATTGAAGTTCTCTTTAACTTCTTCCATTACCACATAGCTTTTTGATTCTTTCACCCCAGGAAGCGTTAACACCACATCGCCCAACAGTTGGCGATAGGCCGACATTTCGGGAATACGGCACTTTAAGATGTAGTCAAACTGCCCTGACACAAGATGACACTCTTGAATCTGGGGTAGTTTCTCGACCGCGCGGCGGAATTCATCAAATACGGCGGGCGATTGTGTTTCTAAACTGATTTCGACAAAGACTAATAAATTGGCCTTCAAGGCACGCGGATCGAGGATTGCCTGATAGCCACGGATAATGCCAGCTTTCTCCAAGCGTTTAACCCGCTCGAGACAAGGGGTTGTGGATAACCCTACTTCCGAGGCCAAATCAACATACGAAATACGCGCATTGTCCTGCAAGCAGCGCAGGATTTTAAGATCGATACGGTCCAGCGTTCTATTTTTAGGTTTCATGCCAGAGTCCTTCATGCCAGTGTCCTTCATGCGAGCCCCTTGCTAAGGGTTGTACTAAATGGCGCTGAGTGATCAGACCATTTATATACAAATTCTAATCAACCAGTTAGTTATTAAAATAGCCTCTCAACATCAGCGCTTGAGGATTTGCAGCGGTTGTTGACATTAGCGCTGTCGATTTAACCCGCTGAGTTTAAGTGGCTGTTATTAGGCGCCCTAGGGTAACCCGTTCATGCCCTCCCAGGTCTCGAACACTTTCAACGTTCTGATAGCCAGCACTGCTTAGTGCCATGCGTACTTTTTCCGCCTGTGTATAACCGTGTTCAAGAAGCAGCCAGCCGGACGCTGTCAAATAGTGCCGAGCGGACTGCACCAAGTGCAACAAATCCGCCATGCCATCAGCGTTTGCAACCAGCGCCGAGCGAGGCTCAAAACGCACATCGCCTTCGGCAAGGTGAGGGTCATCGGCAGCAATATAAGGCGGGTTACTAACGATAATATCGAAAAGCGTACCGGCCTCAGCATCGCTTTCCAGCGCGCTAAACCAATCACTCTGCAGAAAATGGGCGTTGGTAATACACAAGTCTTGCGCATTGCTTGCTGCCAGCTCGACCGCCTCGTTACGCACGTCTACACCGAGCACTTGCCAGCCTGGCTGCTCGCTAGCAAATGCTAACGCAATGGCGCCCGTGCCGGTTCCAAGGTCAAGCAGTCGGCCAGTGGGCAGCGTCGCCCGGTTAAGCGCAAGCTCGACTAACGTTTCAGTATCGGGACGGGGAATTAACGTATTGGGAGAGGTCGCTAAACGCAGCCCCCAAAATTCACGCTCGCCGGTTAGGTAGGCCACTGGCGTGCCCTGGGCACGTGCGTCGATGAGTGCATCGAAGCGCGAATGCTCCTGGGAGGAACACATTTTATCGCCCCAGGTGTACAGCCAGGTACGATCCCGCTCAAGCACATGGCACATCAGCACTTCAGCATCCACACGCGGCGAGGTAGACCCCGCCGCCTGTAACCGTTGTGCCGCCTGTTTCAACAGCGCATCAAGCGACATTAGACGTCCTGAAGGGCTGAAAGCTGTTCCGCTTGATACTCGTGAATCAGCGGATTAATCACATCGTCCAACTGCTCGCCACTGACCACTTCATTCAGTTTATACAGGGTCAGGTTAATGCGGTGATCGGTGATGCGACCTTGCGGAAAGTTGTAGGTGCGGATGCGTTCGCTGCGATCCCCCGAGCCTACCAGCGAGCGACGGGCATCGGCCTGCTCCTGACGCTGGGAATCTACCGCATTGCGTTTGAGCTTGGCTGCCAGCAGCGACATCGCTTTGGCACGGTTTTTATGCTGACTGCGCTCTTCCTGGCATTCCACTACCACGCCGGTTGGTAGGTGAGTAATGCGGATGGCGGAATCGGTAGTGTTAACGTGCTGACCACCAGCACCGCTGGAACGGTAGGTATCCACACGCAAATCGGCTGAGTTGATATCGATATCACCGACATCGTCGACCTCAGGCATGACCGCGACGGTGCAGGCAGACGTGTGAATACGGCCCTGAGATTCGGTCGCCGGTACGCGCTGAACCCGGTGGGCGCCGGATTCAAACTTTAGCTGGGCGTAAACACCATCGCCCTTCACCCGGGAGATGATCTCTTTGTAACCGCCCTGCTCGCCGTGGCTGGCGCTGACGATTTCGACCCGCCAACCGCGCTTTTCCGCATAACGCGAATACATGCGGAAAAGATCACCGGCAAAGATGGCAGCCTCGTCGCCGCCGGTTCCTGCGCGTACTTCTAAAAACACCCCACGCCCATCGTCAGGGTCTTTCGGCACCAGCAGACGCTTAAGCTCGATATCTAATTCTTCTAACCGCTCGCGCCCTTCGCTCAGTTCCATCTCAGCCAATTCGCGCATGTCAGCGTCGCTGTCGCGGCTAAGCTGCTCGGCTTCATGCATATTGGTTTCGATGTCACGATAGCGCTGCCACGCGGCTACAAGCTCCTCTAACTCGGAGTATTCTCGTGAGTAGTCGCGAAAGCGCTGCTGGTTATTGATCACTTCCGGATCAGACAGCAGCATCGCCAGCTCTTCAAAACGTTCTGTAAAGCTGTCTAAGCGTTGGCGCAAAGTCTCTTTCATGCGGGCGTATCATCCTTCTGGCGTTTAACCGGGGGCGCAGGCGTGGTTTCAAAGGCTGGTTTAGCAGGTAACAGTAGGCGCGGCGCGGCATTCAGCAAGTCATGATGCTCCTCTGAGGCGGCATCACGTATGGCTTGAGTCGGCTGGTGCAGCAGGCGGTTAGTCAACTGATGCGCCAAGCGCTCAATGACTTTAGCAGGGTCTTCACCGCGCGCCAGCCGCTCTAACGCTTGATCGCGTGAAAGATCGCGCAGCGCTTCGCCATGCTGACGATAGTCGCGAATCAACTCTCCGCCGTTGCGAATGCGTCGCTCATGCTGCCAACTGCCCACCCCGTGTTCAATCAACGACTCGGCTTGATCGGCGGCGACTTGGCGATGGCGGCGATTCTCTTGAATCACCTCTTCCAGATCGTCGACGGTATAGAGGAATACATCGGCCAACTCGCCCACTTCGGGTTCGATATCACGCGGCACGGCGATATCGACCATAAATACCGGCCGATGACGACGCTTCTTGAGCGCCCGCTCCACCATCCCTTTACCGAGGATAGGCAGCGGGGCCGCGGTGGAAGAGATGACGATATCGGCATGTTCAAGGGCTTCAGGAATTTCTTGCAGGGTAATCGCCGTACCCCCCAAGGGGCCTGCCACGAGCTCCGCACGTTCGCGGGTGCGGTTGGCAACAGTAAGCTGGCGAACACCGGCTTCGTGTAAATGCCGAGCGACCAGTTCGATGGTTTCACCAGCGCCAATGAGTAACGCGCGTGAACGACTAAAATCATCAAAAATGCGGCTGGCCATACTGACCGCCGCGTAGGCCACTGAGACAGGGTTTTTGCCAATACCTGTTTCGGTACGTACCTGTTTGGCCACCGTAAAGGTGTGCTGGAACAGGCGCTCAAGCTCACCGCCCAACCCTTTAGATTCACGCGCCTGTTGATAGGCATCTTTCAACTGGCCAAGAATCTGCGGTTCGCCCAGCACCATAGAATCCAGACCAACCGCTACGCGCATTAAATGGCGCGCCGCATCGTTGTCTAGATAGTGGTAGGCACAGCGGGTCAGCTCATCGACGCGTAAGTTATGAAAGCGTCCGAGCCAATTGAGTACCGCCTGCTCGCCAGCCGCATCCGTGACACAGTAAAGCTCCGTGCGGTTGCAGGTCGATAGCACCGCCGCTTCACTAATTTGTGGCAGATTGCGCAATTCAGCCAACGCAATGTCAAGCTGCGCGGGCGAAAAAGCCACCTGCTCACGCACGGCCACGCTGGCGGTACGATGATTTATTCCCAGGGCAAGAAGCGTCATGCGTTATGCGTCTTCGCTAGTGTGTCGGACTTTCGCCGACCGCCGGTCTTAAAGCGGCCGCACCGTCAATTAGGGCTTGCTCAAACAAGTCTTTGGCGTGGTTCAAGCGCTGCCTATAAAATAGGCATAAAGATTGCTGACCACTTTTTCAAGGAGGAACATTCTATCACAGCAGGCTATCATCTGGCCCACACCACTTTGCCGCAGGCAGGCAAGCCGCTATGCTGAGCATTCGGCCACTTAATCGAGAGACGCATGCGACCTCGCTCTACACTTCTCGGCTCTACTGTTCTGAGCTTTTCATTTTTGCGCTTTGCTTTTCCAAGCGCTGCTGTACGGCGTTCGTCGCTGCTACCAGTGGCCGCCGCAGCGTTACTCCTGGGCGGCTGCCAATCGACATCCAGCCAGCAGAATGGCCCGCTGGGCACATGGGCCGATGACCCAATGCGCGAGGCCCCGCCTATAACGCGAGGGCTAGATGCCGCAGGGCTTAGCACGCTGCTGGGGGCTGAACTGGCTGGCCAGCGAGGCGATTACCGCTCGGCAAGCAAGGGTTATCTTGAAGCGGCGCAGCGCTATCGCGAGCCAGCACTTGCCGAGCGTGCGACGTTCGCCGCCCGCTTTGGCAACGAGGCCTCTTTAATAGAGGCTTCTGCACTACGTTGGCGTGAGCTGGCCCCACAGGCAGAAGCACCTAATCGCTTATTGGCGGCTTTTTCATTACAGCGCGGTGATTGGCTCGACAGCCTTGAGCAGCGTATTGATATTGTCGAAGCTGGCGGCCATGGCGATTTGACTGCCTTTGCAGAAATTGCGGTGGCGGAAGAAGCGCCACTTACCTTAATTGCTCAGCAGTTGCGCGCGCACCTAGCCCAGCCCAATGCTGACCAATTAGAACATCACAGCGATGTACTGCTCGGCACAGCACTGATTGAAGCCGCCCTTGGCGACACCGCCGTTGCCCAGCGGCGGCTTGATCAAGTCGCGCTACTGGATCCTGAATCAGCGGCGTTATGGTTGGTAAGAGCACGCCTTGCGCTAGAGACGGAAGACTACTCTGCTGCTCAGCGGGCGGCACAGCAGGGCTTGGAACTCGCCCCTGACGATGTGCGATTTATTTTGCTACTGGCCCAGGCCGAGATTCGCCTCAACAACATCAGTGCGGCCGAGACGCAAACTAATGCCCTGCTGGAGAGGCATGGCGGCAACCAGGACCTGCGCTTATCGCTGGCACAGCTGTATCTGGAAGAGGGGCACCCCGAACCCGCCCAACGCCTGCTACAGCCGCTGATTGGCCAGCCAGAGGTGCCGAATCTAGCCTATTACCTGCTCGGGGCGATTACCCAGGCCCAAGGCGATACCGACAACGCCCTACTTTATTACCGTCAAGTCAGCGAGGGGGATGAATTTGTGCCCGCTCGCGCGGCTGCGGCGCAAATGCTGATTGAAGAAGACCGTCTGCTTGATGCCCGTGCCTTTCTGCGCATTGAACGGATGCGTTTTGACAGCTACTTTACCGAGCTGGTAATGCTCGAAGTTCAGTTATTGGACGAAACCAATCAGACCGAAGAGGCCAATAGGCTATTAGACCGTGAAATCACCCGCACACCGGATGATGCTTCACTGCTTTATATGCGCGCTATGCGCCGCTGGGAAGCTGGCGACATTGCGGGAATGGAGGCTGATTTACGTCAAGTGCTGCGCACCGACCCTGACAATGCCGAAGCGCTCAATGCGCTGGGTTACACGCTGGCCGATCTCAATCTGCCTGGACGCCTACAAGAGGCGTTTGAACTGATTGAGCGCGCCTACGAAGCCGACCCGGACAACCCCGCCGTACTCGACAGCATGGGTTGGGTCTATTTCCGCCTTGGGCAGCCAGATGAAGCGCTTCCCTGGCTTGAAAGCGCCTATACACAGCTACCCGATCAAGAGGTCGCCGCCCATTTAGCCGAGGTCTTGCAGGCACTAGGTCGTGAAGAAGAGGCGCGCCGCCTGATTGAGCAGATTATGCAGCGAACCAACCTGCATCCGCAGATTGACGATTTGCTTAAGCGCTATCCTGAACTAACACCGCAGGCGATACCCTAACGCTATACCACCGATTCAGCGCACCGATCATGCTACTCTTGCGCCATCATCACCTAACATGGAGCCTGTTTATGCCGACACTGACGTCCTTTCCTTTACGCTCACCCATTGCACTTCCTTTCCCGCGGCTATGGGTTGTGGGTCTTACTCTCTTGCTCCTTGCTGGGTGCGCTTCGCAAGGCCCGGTAGATGAAAGTGGCCGACAAGCAGGCCAGTGGGAGCGGCAGCAGGCTGAGGTAGAGGCATTCCAAACCTGGACGCTGGTGGGCAAAGCGGGCCTGCGTACCTCGCAAGAGAACGTCAGCGCTAACCTGGACTGGAATCAGACCCCTTACTATTTCCGGATGCTGATCAGCGGGCCGTTTGGTGGCGGGCGCAATGTGCTTGAGGGTCGTGAAGGTCGCTTCTCACTCTCCAATAGTGACGGACGCTTTGAAGCAGAAACGCCGGAAGCCTTAATGGATGAGCAGCTTGGCTGGTCACTGCCTGTTAGTGCCATGCCTGACTGGGTACGCGGCCTACCCGGCGAAAATGACGACTATCAGATGGAAACCGATGAACTCGGCTTTCCCAGCCACTTGACACAAGACGGTTGGGAAATTGACTACCGCGACTGGGAACAGTTTGAAGGCATGTGGCTGCCGCGCCGGTTAATCATGAACTACGACGATGTACGCATCACGCTGGTCGTTAATCAGTGGCAAGCCAGCGACGAGTAAACCGTTTAAATGAATGCGCAACTTACTTTACCCGCCCCGGCCAAGCTTAACCGCATGCTGCATATAGTGAGCCGTCGTGAAGACGGCTACCACACACTGCAAACGCTATTTCAATTTATTGACCTTAATGATTACCTTGCGCTGGCTGCCCGCGATGATGGAGAGATCCATCTAACCCATGAGCTCAGCGGCGTAAACCACGATGACAATCTGATTGTGCGTGCCGCCCGCTTATTGCAGCGTCACAGCGGCACTCGACTAGGGGCGACCCTTTCTATTGAAAAACAGCTGCCTATGGGCGGTGGCTTGGGTGGCGGCAGTTCCAACGCGGCTACCACGCTAGTGGGGCTCAATCACCTCTGGCAGCTTCATCTATCGTTAGACGAATTGGCACGCTTAGGCCTGCAGCTGGGGGCCGACGTGCCTGTCTTTGTGCACGGCCATAGTGCCTGGGCTGAAGGGGTAGGCGAGCAGCTTACCGCGGTGACGCTGGATACCCCTTGGTTCGCCATTATTCATCCCGGCATAAGTGTGTCTACACTTGACGTCTTTCAAGACCCGCAATTGACACGTGACAGCCGCCCCATTACTATGGCGCGCGCACTGCAGGGGGGAGCGCCGGAGTGGCGCAACGACTGTGAAGCCGTCGTAAAGGAACGCTATCCGCCAGTTGCGGAAGCCCTTGATTGGCTCGCACAGCACGCACCTAGTCGGTTGACCGGCACGGGCGCTTGTTTGTTTGCTGCTTTTGAGACGCAGCAAGCAGCACAGGCAATCGCGCAATTAGCGGGTCAACGTTGGCCGACATGGGTAGCACGCGGGCTCAACACCTCTCCCCTACATGATGCTCTGGGCTGTTTATAACCCCGCTCTGGGCAGTTTATAACCCCGCTCTGGGCAGTTTATAGTCCCGCTCTGGGCAGTTTATAGTCCCGCTCTGGGCTATTACAGCCCCGCTCTGGGCAGTTAAAAGCGCCCGGTCAGCGCGTTAGGTTATTGCTGGGGTATCGCCAAGTGGTAAGGCACCGCTTTTTGGTAGCGGCATTCCCAGGTTCGAATCCTGGTACCCCAGCCAACCCAACAATGGCCTGCGTTTTTACCCCTGATTCCCAACACTGCAAAGGTGGCTGCGCGTGTCAAAATTGATGGTTTTCGCCGGGAATGCTAATCCCGCACTCGCTCAAAAAATTGCCGAGAGCTTAGACAGCCGTATGGGTAATGCTACGGTGGGTCAATTCAGCGACGGCGAAATTGCAGTCGAGATCAATGAGAACGTGCGCGGTAAGGATGTCTTCATCCTGCAATCCACCTGTGCACCGACAAACGACAATCTGATGGAGTTGATCCTGATGGTCGACGCACTGCGTCGCGCCTCGGCAACTCGTATCACCGCTGTTTTGCCCTACTTTGGCTATGCACGCCAGGATCGCCGTGTGCGTTCCGCACGGGTGCCGATTTCCGCCAAGGTAGTGGCGGACATGATGGTCAAGGCAGGCGTTGACCGTGTGATGACCATGGATCTACATGCTGATCAGATCCAGGGTTTCTTTGATGTCCCGGTCGACAACGTCTACGGCTCACCCATTTTGCTGGATGACATCGAGCGTCAGAATTATAGCGACCTCGTTGTAGTCTCCCCCGATGTGGGTGGTGTGGTTCGTGCACGCGCCATCGCCAAACAGCTGAACGCCGATCTCGCCATTATTGATAAGCGTCGCCCCCAGGCTAATCAAGCCCAGGTGATGCACATTATCGGTGAGATTGAAGGCCGTACCTGTGTCGTGGTCGACGATATGATCGATACCGCAGGCACGCTATGTAAAGCCGGTGAAGCGCTCAAAGATCACGGCGCCAAGCGCGTCGTGGCTTATGCAACGCACCCGATTTTATCCGGCCCAGCGGTTGATAATATTACCAACTCCGTACTGGATGAAGTGGTGGTGACCGACACCATCCCGCTCTCTGACGTTGCTCGTCGAAGCGGAAAAATTCGCCAGTTGAGCGTTGCCGGCCTTATCGCGGAAGCGATTCGTCGGGTCAGCAACGAAGAATCTGTCAGCGCGATGTTCCACTAAACGCCTGACGATATAGCCCCCTTTTGGGGCCACGGAAACGCCATCGTCTGGTCGCGGTCGATGGCGTCTTCCTTACTTAAACCAAGAGGCAATTCCATGTCTGATTTTATCCTGAAAGCCAGCGTTCGTAACGACCTGGGGAAAGGTGCGAGCCGCCGCCTGCGTCGTGCGAACCAGCAAGTACCTGCCGTTGTATACGGTGGCGAAAAAGGCGCGCAGTCTATCTCTGTAGAAAAAACCGCGTTCTACAAAGCGATTGAAGACGAGTCCTTCTTCTCCTCGGTCATCAAACTGATGATCGAAGGCAAAGAAGAGCAAGTGGTTGTTCGTGACCTGCAGCGTCACCCGTTCAAGCCGTTGCTAACTCACGCCGACTTCCTGCGCGTTGATGCTACTCACGAAATCACCATGAACGTGCCGCTGCACGTGACAGGCGAAGAAGTGTGTGTAGGCATTAAAGACCAAGGCGGTGAACTGCACGTACTGGCCAACGAAATTTCGGTCAGCTGCTTGCCGAAAGACCTGCCTGACTTCATTGAAGTCGATATCGCTGCTGTTGAGCTTGGCACTACGCTGCACCTGTCTGACCTTACTCTGCCGGCCGGCGTCACTTCTGTTGACCTGTCCCACGGTGAAGAGCACGACAATGCAGTACTGAGCATCACCAAAGTGAAAGTTCGTAGCGAAGAAGACGAAGACGGTGAAAGCGAAGGCGAAGAAGATTCCAGCGCCGAGTAAGTACTCGTTAAGCATCCAATGAGGGCCATGCCTGCATGGCCCTCGTGATGCTGACATGATGTTAGAATCAAGCGCCTCGGCGCTTGATTTTTTTTAGGGCTGGCGCTGGCGCGATGTCAAAAATTTCTCCTAGAAATGGGTATGAGGTGGGAATATGAGCCAGGTAACGGCCATTATTGGATTAGGTAACCCCGGCGCAGAGTATGACGCCACTCGCCATAACGCTGGCTTCTGGTTGGTCGATGCAATTGCGCGCAGCGCCCATGCAGAGTTGCGCCCAGAAAAGAAGTTTTTTGGCCACTATGCCAAAGTCCGCCTAGGCGACCATGAGCTGCACCTACTCAACCCCGCTACCTTTATGAATCGCAGTGGCGCCGCTGTGGCAGCCTTATGCCAATTTTTCAAACTGACCCCCGATAATTTACTGGTCGCCCACGACGAACTTGACCTTCCGCCAGGGCAGGCACGCTACAAAACTGGCGGTGGGCACGGCGGCCATAATGGCCTACGCGATATCATTAGCGCGCTAGGCGATCAAAAGCAGTTTCACCGGGTACGTATCGGCATTGGCCACCCAGGCGAGGCACGCCAGGTCACTAACTATGTCCTAGGGCGGCCCGGCAAAGCCGAACAAGAAGCGATCACTCGTGCCATTGATGAGTGCATCACCACGCTGCCATTAGTGCTAGCGGGAGACTGGGCCAAAGCGATGAACCAGTTACACAGCCTTAAGTCAGAATAAACGCTGTCGAAAACTGGCTAGTGACGCCGGTAGCTGACGGCTAGTGCATCTCGTAGAATGGCGATTATATTTACGCCCTACCACCTTATTTTCAGGAATATTATATGGGTTTCAATTGCGGCATCGTCGGTCTGCCTAACGTCGGCAAGTCCACGCTATTTAATGCACTGACGAAGTCAGGCATTGATGCAGAAAACTTCCCTTTCTGCACCATTGAGCCAAACGTCGGTATCGTTCCGATGCCGGACCCGCGTCTTGATAAGCTCGCCGAGATCGTCAAGCCGCAAAAGGTACTGCCGACCACCATGGAGTTCGTCGACATTGCTGGCCTAGTCGCCGGGGCTTCCAAAGGCGAAGGGCTGGGCAACAAATTCCTGGCCAACATCCGTGAAACCCAGGCGATTGCCCATGTGGTGCGCTGCTTCGATAACGACAATGTTATCCACGTGGCAAATCAAGTCGATCCTCGTGCCGATATCGAAACGATCAATTTAGAATTGGCGCTGGCCGACCTGGATACTGTCGAAAAAGCTAGCCAACGCTTGGTTCGTTCGGTGAAAGGGGGAGATAAAGACGCTATTGCCACCAAGGCGATTCTTGATCGTATTCAGCCCCACGTTGCGGAAGGCTTGCCGCTGCGCAGTTTTGGCTTGAGCGAAGAAGAGCAGCGTCAGGTGAAAAGCTTCGGCTTTTTAACCCTGAAGCCGACCATGTACATCGCCAATGTCAACGAAGACGGCTTCGAGAACAATCCTTACCTGGATATCGTTAACGAGATTGCCGCCGAAGAAGGCGCGCTGGTGGTGCCCGTGTGCAATCAGTTGGAAGCTGAAATCGCCGAGCTGGACGATGAAGAGCGCTCCATGTTCCTGAGCGAAATGGGCATGGACGAGCCGGGCCTTGATCGCGTGATTCGTGCGGGTTACTCCCTGCTAGGTCTGCAAACCTACTTCACAGCGGGTGTTAAAGAAGTTCGCGCCTGGACAGTGAAAGAAGGCGCAACAGCCCCAGAAGCAGCAGGCGTCATTCACACCGATTTCCAGAAAGGCTTTATTCGTGCCGAAGTCGTCGCTTATGACGATTTTGTTTCACTGGGTGGCGAGCAAGGCGCTAAAGATGCCGGCAAGTGGCGTCTGGAAGGCAAAGAGTACATTGTTAAAGATGGTGACGTAGTGCACTTCCGCTTTAACGTATAAACGGCCACGCCAACATTCTTAGCAATAAAACATTGACTAAAATCAGTGTTATCAGTATCATTCGCCCCCGTTGAAAGGCTACGTAGCTCAGCTGGTTAGAGCACATCACTCATAATGATGGGGTCCCCTGTTCAAATCAGGGCGTAGCCACCAAAGCTTATTGAAAAGCCCGCTGATTCTGTCAGCGGGCTTTTTTGCTTTAACTCGGCTGTGGCTGTGGGCGCAACACGATCAACTCAACGTGGTGCGGTTTAAAAATTGCGTCAGCGCGCGAGTAAGGTACTCCACATCTTTAGTACCTGCAGTTTCTCGAATGGAGTGCATCGCCCACTGCGGGATACCAACATCAATAGTGGGTACGCCTAGTTCGGTCGCGGTAATCGGTCCAATCGTGCTGCCGCAACCCATATCTGCCCGGGTCACGAACAACTGCACCGGGACATCCGCTTCACGACACACATCACGAAACAGCGCGCCGGTAACGCTATTAGTGGCGTAGCGCTGGCTCGCATTCACTTTGATCACCGGGCCGCCGTTAATCGCCGGGCCGTGGCGCTCATCGTGCTTGTCGCGAAAATTGGGATGCAGCGCATGGGCGTTATCGCACGAGATCATCAGCGACGACTGAATCAGCTGAATCAGTGACTCATCACTGCCCTTTTCACTTCCCTTGCCTCCCAGTTGACCATTAATGCGCTTTAGCACATCTGCCAGGAAAGGGCCTTGAGCTCCACAGGCGCTGGCACTACCCACTTCCTCATGGTCATTGGCCACCAGCACAGCCCCTTGACTACCATCGCTCTCTAGCAGCGCTTCTAACCCTATGAAGCAGGAAAGCAGGTTATCCAGTCGGGCGCTCGCCACCAGCTCTTGCTTGACGCCAACGAGTGATGGTGGCTGCACATCGTAAAAACCCAGCTCAAAATCAACCACTTCTACGGCACTCAGGCCGTGCTGCTGCTCTAGCCACTGCGCCACCAACTCGGCTAACGTGGCTGCCTCACTTTGCATCAACACCGGCGCCATTTGTGTCTGCGGATTTATCGGACGGCCGCTATTCACATCTCGATCAAGGTGGATCGCTAAACTTGGGATGGTGGCAATAGCACGATCGACATTGAGCAGCACGCTTTCTAAGCGCCCATCAGCGTGGCGCACATGAACGCGCCCTGCTAACCCTAGATCACGGTCAAACCAAGGCGCCATCAGCACACCGCCGTATACCTGTACGCCTAACTGTAGCCAACCCGCAGAACGCTGAGTAGCATTGGGCTTTAAATGCAGGCCGGGGCTGTCGGTATGCGCACCAATCATGCGCAATTCGGTTAATCTAGACTCAGGTAATTGAAACGCAATAATGGCTGAGTCGTTACGGGTAACGTAGTAGCGCTTGCCCGGCGTTAGCTGCCAATTCGCCTTTTCTTCCAGCCGCTGAAAACCGGCTTGCTCCAATCGCAAGGCCATATTGCCTGCAGCATGCCAGGGTGTCGGTGATTGACGCAGAAAGTCACAGAGACGTGTTAAACGATCAGCGTTGAAAGTCTCGGACATGGAAATCCTCTTAACAGTAATGATTGAGTCTCATAGCGCAGGCGACCTGCTACAATACTCCCTCGACCTACGCAACTCATGGGTCACATTGCGTGTCTAGGGAAGAATGAGTGTACACAAATCCGGGAGAGCTTGACTGATGAGCTTGTTTGCAACGCTTTCGCGTTCGGTCGCCCTGGCTGTCATGCTGGTTGTTTCCAGCCCAGCCGCCTTGGCGCAACTCGAGCCGACCGACGAACAACGCCAGGCGGCAGTGGAAATTGCGGACTCGCTCCGCTACGGACACTATGCTGACGTAAATTTTGACGAAGCATGGTCGCAAGACACATTCCAACGCTATTTGGACATTCTTGACGGTCAGCGCGCTTACCTACTGCGCAGTGATATTGAAGCCTACCGCCATCTAGAAACCAGCATGGCAGACGCCATTTTTAGTGGCGATCTAGACGACGCTTTTAATCTGTATAACGCGTTTAGTGAACGTCAACGCACTCGCGTTGAGTCGCTACTTACTCAGCTCGACGAAGGTCTTGATTTTAACTTTGAAAGCAATGAACGCTTAGAGATTGATCGTGAAGATGCCCCCTGGGCCTCCCGGCAAAGCGAACTCGACGAGCTATGGCGCAAACGGCTCAAAAATGACGCTTTAACCCTTGCCTTAACCGACCAGGACAGCGAACAGATTGAAACCAATCTGCGTCAGCGCTATGAAGGCCAACTGACCCGCCTGGAGCAAACCGAGCCTGAAGACGTGTTTGGCGTACTCATGGCAGCGGTCACTGGCAGCATCGACCCGCACACCGGCTACCTCTCCCCCCGCCAGGGTGAGTCGTTTGATATTCAGATGAGCCTCTCGCTTGAAGGGATCGGCGCCCTGCTTCAATCGGACGGCGAGTACGTCAAGGTTGCAAGCCTAGTGCCCGGTGGCCCAGCAGAGCGCGCAGGCGTTTTGGAACCAGCAGACCGCATCATCGCTGTTGGCCAGGAAGAAGGCGAGATGGTTAATGTCGTCGGTATGCGTCTGGATAACGTCGTGGACTTAATTCGTGGTCCTAAAGGCTCCATCGTTCGCTTAGATGTGGTACCTGCCCAAGCAGTCGATATGACTCGCTCGCAGATCGTTGAAATTACCCGCGATACTGTCAGCCTTGAAGATCAAGCTGCCAGTAGCGAAATCATTGAAGTCGAGCGCAACGGCGAGCCGCACCGCCTTGGGGTCATTAACGTGCCCACGTTCTACGTTGATTTCGACGCTTGGCAAGCCGGTGAAGAGGAGTACCGCAGTACCACACGCGATGTTGCCAAAGAAGTCGAACGCCTTAAAGAAGAGGGCGTAGAAGGTATCGTGCTTGATCTGCGCAACAATGGCGGTGGTGCCCTGCAGGAAGCCAATTCATTGATCGGCTTGTTTATCGATCGCGGCCCCACCGTACAGGTACGCGACGCCCAGGGCCGCATCCAGCTCTACGGCGACAGCGAAGCAGGCACGCTCTATGACGGCCCGTTAGGCGTATTAGTGAACCGCCTCTCTGCCTCTGCATCGGAAATTTTCGCTGGCGCTATTCAGGATTACGGTCGCGGCCTAGTGCTCGGTACGCCTACGTTCGGCAAAGGCACCGTGCAAACGCTTAATGATCTGAGCCATGGCCAGATCAAGCTAACTCGCGCCAAGTTCTACCGTATTTCTGGCGATAGCACCCAGAACCGCGGCGTAGAGCCGGATATCGACTTCCCCAGCCTGATTGACCCCGAGCGTATTGGTGAAAGCAGCTTGGATAACGCATTAGCGTGGGATACCGTTCAGAACGTTCAGTATCGCCGCTATGGCGAACCTGAAAACATGCTGGAGCAACTCATTGCCCAACATGATGCACGTGCGCAGGATAATGCCAATTTCCGCTATCTTGAACGCCAGTCCACACTTGCTCGTCAGCTACGCGAACAGCACACCAGCGTGAGCTTAAACCGCGAACAGCGCGAGCGTGAAATGGAAGCCCAGGAAGCCGAACAGCTCTCATTGGAAAACCAACGCCGCCGTGCGCTGGGCCTGGAAGAGCTGGATGAGTGGATGGACGCTCGGACAGACGCCACGGCAGGAATAGGCGGCGAAGAAAGTGATGATGCTGCTGCCTCACAAGAGAGCGAAAGCGAAGAGGATGAAGCACTGGCCGTCGATCGCGCCTACGTGTTGGAATCAGCAGAGATACTTCTCGATTACGTCCATTTGCAGGATTCTCAGCGGTTAGCGGCTAAGCGTTAACACGCACGGTTAAAGCACACTGAGAAAAAACGCCGACTCCTTTATAAGGGTCGGCGTTTTTATTACGCTATTTTAATCACTTAGCCTGCCTCAGCATCGCGTTAACACAGCGCCGCTCGGCGGGCAGGCCGATCACCCATTCGCGTTAAGCGCTGCGTGAGTGCCGCTAATTGCACAGCGCTGCCTTGGGTGCCCGCCTGAACAATATCGTGGGCCCAGGCAGGTAATTGAGAGGCAAGGCGGTAATAGACCCACTGCCCCTCGCGCTGATCGCTAAGCAACCCACATTGACGTAACTGAGCCAAGTGCCGTGACACTTTGGGCTGCGATTCCTGCAGCGCATGGGTCATTTCACACACGCACAGCTCCTGCTCTTGAGCAATTAGCAGCACCAGCATCAAACGCGTTTCATCGCTTAAACACTTAAATACTTGCAGCGCCTGGGGCGCAGTCACGTTGCCCACCATAAACTTCCTAAACTAATGGATTATCAATGTAGTTTACGTCACTAAATCGGTTGACGGTAAGCACCGATAGTTCTAATGGCGAACCAGCTCACACGCCAGACACAACAAAACCGCCTATACATTAGCTGGCAGTGGGTATAGCAAAAGAGAAAAGGAAACACTAGAAATGAACGCTTTCAGTCAACGCAGAGAAAACTAGGCGCTAATGAAAAGCAAATAAGCAGGGGGAATTAATTGGCTCCTCGAGCAGGACTCGAACCTGCGACCCAATGATTAACAGTCATTTGCTCTACCAACTGAGCTATCGAGGAATCATGCACTACCCAGAACGATACGCCGTAAAAAGGCAGCTAAAGAGGTACTAACTATATTACAACTTGGCTCCTCGAGCAGGACTCGAACCTGCGACCCAATGATTAACAGTCATTTGCTCTACCAACTGAGCTATCGAGGAACATCATAAGTTGTCGTGTTTTAAGCAAAGCCCTTCGCTTTAAAGCGGTAGCGAAGATTGGCTCCTCGAGCAGGACTCGAACCTGCGACCCAATGATTAACAGTCATTTGCTCTACCAACTGAGCTATCGAGGAACTGCTCAAACACGGTGCGTAGTATACCCATTGAAATGTGATGGTCAAGTATCGATTATGGCCGAATGCTAGCCCCAGGTTTCTTGTGCCCGTATAATGGGGATATCTAAAAGTGGCATGGCCCACTATCCGACACTCAATTCATCCTCGTCCCTTGACGACTCATAGATGACAGGTACCGATGGCGAAGAAGCTCTTCATCAAAACGCACGGCTGCCAAATGAACGAGTACGACTCCTCCCGCATGGCGGATCTACTCGGCGAATCTCACCAGCTCGAACTCACTGATAATGAGCGTGAAGCCGATGTCATTCTGTTAAACACCTGCTCGATTCGCGAGAAAGCGCAGGAGAAAGTTTTTCATCAGCTGGGCCGCTGGAAAAAACTTAAAGATGCCAACCCCGATCTAGTGATTGGCGTAGGTGGCTGCGTGGCCAGCCAAGAAGGCGAAGCCATTCGCAAGCGCGCACCGCATGTGGACATGGTATTTGGGCCACAAACCCTCCACCGCGTTCCTTCGATGCTGGATGCCCGCAGCAATAATCAGATTGCCGCTGTGGATGTCACTTTTCCTGAAATTGAAAAGTTTGACCATCTGCCCAAGCCCTCCTCCGATGGCGCCACTGCATTCGTATCGATCATGGAAGGCTGCTCCAAGTACTGCACCTTCTGCGTGGTTCCTTACACCCGTGGCGAAGAAGTTTCACGCCCCTTTGAAGCAGTTATGGATGAAGTCATCCACCTTTCCGATCAGGGCGTGCGTGAGATCAATCTGCTGGGCCAAAACGTGAATGCCTATCGCGGTGAGAATCAGCTTGGCGACGAGATCGACCTGGCCGAGCTGATTGCCTGTGTGGCGGCTGTAGACGGGATCGATCGCGTGCGCTTTACCACCTCGCACCCGGTTGAGTTTACCGACAGCCTTGTGGACGCCTTCGCGGATATCCCCGAGCTGGTGAGCCACCTACACCTGCCGGTACAGTCGGGTTCAGACCGCATTCTTAACGCCATGAAGCGTGGCCACACGGCGGCGGAGTACATCGAAAAGATGGAGCGTATCCGCGCCAACCGCCCGGATATCAGCTTCTCTTCAGACTTTATCATCGGTTTCCCCGGCGAAACGGAAGAAGATTTTGAAGCGACGATGAACCTGATTCACCAGATTGGCTTCGACCACTCGTTCAGCTTCGTTTACTCCGCACGCCCCGGCACACCTGCTTCTGGCCTGCCAGATGAAACACCGGAAAGCGTGAAAAAGCAGCGCTTGGCAATTCTGCAGGAGCGGATCATTCAGCAAACCGCGCAAATTAGCCGCCGTATGGTGGGCAGCACGCAGCGTGTACTGGTTAACGGCTTTTCGCCCCGCGACCCCGGCCAACTCTCAGGGCGTACCGAGAACAACCGCGTGGTGAACTTCCGTGCCGCCAACCCCACCGAGCTAATCGGCTACTTTGTCGATGTGGAGATCACCGAGGCCTTCCCCAATTCGCTGCGCGGCGAACTGGCCTCACCCGAGCGCTATTAAACGTTCACTTAGCACCGCCATTAACACAGGTCATTGCCCCGCTTCAGGCGGGGCAGTAAGCTGAACGATACACACACTAACGAGGGGTTCCCCACTCTTGAGCCAGCCAACACCTCAGGCCAATCGCATCATCACCTTAAGCCTTGAACCCAATGATCCGCAGCGCCTTGCTAGCCTTTGCGGCCAGCAGGACGAGCATTTGAAGCTGATTGAAAGCCGCCTGGACGTGACGCTGCGCAACCGAGGCAATGTGTTCCAACTGGCGGGCCCCGCCAATCGCATTAAAGCAGCGGCAAACGTACTGGAACATCTCTACCGCGAAACGGCATCCAGCGAACTTGAAGCCGATACCGTCCACCTGTTCCTACAGGAATCAGGGCTAGAAGCGATAGAAGATGAAGAAGATGGTAGCGGCAACAGCGACGAAGTGATCATGCGCACGCCGCGCACCATGATCAAACCGCGTGGCCTTAATCAGCAGCGCTATGTGTCCAGCATCCGCGAACACGATATCAATTTTGGTGTTGGCCCGGCGGGCACAGGCAAAACCTATCTAGCAGTCGCTGCGGCGGTTGAAGCGCTCAATCAACAGGAGGTACGCCGCATTCTGCTTGTGCGGCCTGCCGTCGAAGCGGGTGAGAAACTTGGCTTTCTACCTGGCGACCTGGCCCAAAAAATTGACCCCTACTTGCGCCCTCTTTATGACGCTCTGTACGAGATGATCGGTTTTGAGCAAGTGGCGAAACTAATTGAACGACAGGTAATTGAGATTGCCCCGCTGGCCTACATGCGTGGCCGCACGCTTAATAATTCCTATATCATTCTGGATGAGAGCCAGAACACTACGCCAGAACAGATGAAAATGTTCCTGACCCGGATTGGTTTTGGTTCTACCGCCGTCATTACCGGCGATGTGACCCAGGTCGATTTACCCAAGGGGCAGCGTTCAGGGCTGATTCAGGTGCTCGACGTATTGAAAGACACCCCAGGCATTGGCGTTACTCACTTTGCCGCCAAGGATGTGGTTCGCCACCCGTTGGTTCAGCGCATTATCGAAGCCTACGACATGTTCGAGTCCCAGCAAGAAGTGGAAGAGCGTGCTCGCCGTGAAGTGCGCCAGCAAGAACGTGATGCCCGCATGCAATCGCGAGAAGGCTCCTGGGATAGTTCGCGATGAACGAGCCTACGATTGATGAGCTAATAATTGATCGTCAGGCAGCGATCAACGAACCCCTGCTACCCTCTCTGACACAGCTCACCCACTGGGTGGGCTGTGTTTTTGCGCACCACCCGGATGACCAACGCCGGGAAGTGACTATCCGCTTCGTGGATGAGAGAGAAAGTCAGACGCTTAACCGCGACTACCGGGGCAAAGACAAAACCACTAACGTGCTGTCGTTTCCCTTTGAGAGCCCGCCCGGGGTTGAATTACCGTTACTGGGTGATCTCGTGATTTGTCATGCCGTGGTGGCTCAGGAAGCTCGCGAGCAACGTAAACCGCTTGAGCATCACTACGCTCATATGGTCGTGCATGGCATCTTGCATTTAATGGGCTACGATCATATTGATGATCAGGAAGCAGAAGAAATGGAGCAATTCGAGCGCGAACTATTGGCTGAGCTGCACATTCCCGACCCTTATGCTGACACTACCTCCGATGGCATTAATGGCTAAACGCTTTGGGTTTTTATTATTTGATAGTGGGTGCGTTAATTCAGGTAACAACGAATCTGGTACTATCCCCCGCATCGGTGATAAAACAGCTACCTGACAACGCCGTAAATAAGATAGCAACTGTCTGCCCGCAAACGAGAGAATTGACGCATGAGCGAAGACCGATCGAGCAACCCCAATCAAAAATCCTGGCTCGAGAAAATCTTTGGCGCCCTTTCCGGAGACAATGACGAACCCAGCTCACGCGATGAGCTGATGACGTTTTTACGCCATACCGCAGGAAAACTAAAGCTGGACCAAGACGCCATCATGATCATCGAAGGCGCGCTTGAAATCAGCGACCAGCAAGTACGCGAAGTGCTGATACCGCGTTCCCAGGTGTCCGCCATCGCGCTGGATCAAACCAGCGACGGCTACCTACCCCTCATTCAGGAAACCGGCCACTCCCGCTACCCGGTGATTGGTGAAAACCTGGATGATGTGAAAGGTATTCTGCTGGTAAAGGATCTGTTACCGCTACTCTCCCAAACGCAGGCCCAGCGTGACGCTTTCAAGCTTGATGATATCTTGCGACCGGCGATGTTTATTCCTGAGTCAAAACGCCTTAACAGCCTGCTCAAAGAGTTTCGTGATACCCATAATCACATGGCCATCGTCGTTGACGAATACGGCGGCACTGCGGGCATTATCACCATTGAGGATATCCTTGAGCAGATTGTCGGCGACATCGAAGATGAACACGATACCGACGAAGAGGATGATATCCGCGAGATCGAAAATGGCCGTTTTGCCATTCGCGCGCTAACCCCCATCGAAGACTTCAACGAACGCTTTGACACTGAGTTCTCCGACGATGAGTTCGATACGGTTGGCGGCCTGGTAATGCAGCAGTTCGGCCATCTGCCTCGGCGCGGAGAACATACCATTCTTGGTGGCTGGCGATTTGTGATCCTCAATGCTGACACCCGGCGCATTCGTCTACTCGAAGCCTACCGTGACACGCGTCGTGATGACGAAGAAGACGATGACCAGGAGAACAAGCCAGCCTAGTCGCTGATCGTCACTCTGCTCTCTATCCGCTTTCTCGCACTTTACCGACGATAGGTTATCGCTATGGGTTTACCCCCCGCGTTTTTGTTACAGCTGCTTGCCGCCCTGGTTGCTGGTGGATTCACCACCCTAACGGCCTCACCGTTTGAACTGTGGTGGCTTGGCCCGGTGGCGATTGGTTTACTATACACGGGCCTGCACACGTTAACCCCCGCCCAGGCGGCTCTAAAGGGGTGGCTATATGGCGTGGCGCTCTTCGCCAGCGGCACTTCGTGGGTATATGTCTCTATTCACGATTATGGCTATACCGGTGTACCACTGGCCGTTTTCCTAACTGTGCTGTTCGTGACGATTTTGGCGCTGTTTTTTGCCGGAACCTTCTGGCTCTATCGCCGCTTCACATCCGCTCGGCTCGCGTTTATCAGCTTTGCGGGCGCCTGGGTATTGGGCGAGGTGCTACGAACCTACCTGTTTACCGGTTTTCCCTGGCTGCTGCTGGGCTCTGGCTATGTCGATTCGCCACTAGCCGCCTGGGCACCCGTTGGTGGCGTCTATCTGCTTTCTCTATTGGTAGCACTTAGCGGTGCGATTGGTGCTGAACTACTGCTGCGCCGTCGGTGGTGGGCACTCGCGCCACTGGCAGCTATTTGGCTAGTCCCGCTGGCATTGCCTCAGCAGTGGACCACGCCAGTAGACGAGCCCACCCGTGTCGCCCTGTTACAAGGTAATCTGCCACAGCTGTTGAAGTGGACTCCTGAAGGGCAACGGGAGGCCGCTAACACCTACAGCGAACTGACTCGCGAAGTTGCCGACGATGTTGACCTGATTATCTGGCCTGAAACCGCCCTGCCGATGATGGAAACCCAGGCCCGCCCAGTGCTGGAACGAGTACAATCTAACCTACCGCCCGATGTCGCCCTGCTCACCGGCATCGTTCAGCGCGACGACCAAGAGCGCTATTTCAATAGCGTCATTGGCGTAGGCAATGTAGAGGGCAGCTACCAGAAAGAGCACTTAGTGCCTTTTGGTGAGTACTTGCCGCTGGAAAGCGTACTCCGCGGGGCGATCGATTTCTTTGACCTACCAATGTCGACCTTTACCAAAGGCGAGCACGAGCAAACACCCATGCAGGCCGCGGGGATAAATATCGGCAATGCGATCTGCTATGAAATTATCTACCCGCAGTTAGTTGCCCGCCGCGCGCAAGACAGCGGTGTCATCATGACGGTCTCCAACGACACCTGGTTTGGTGCCTCAATCGGCCCCCACCAGCATTTGCAGATGGCCCGTCTGCGAGCGCTAGAGAATGGCCGCTATGTGGTCCGCGCTACCAGCAACGGTATTACGGCGATTATCGACCCCGAAGGCCATATCGTGGAGCGCGCCCCGCAGTTCGAAACCACACTGATAACCGGTGAGTTCTACGCCATGGAAGGTTTGACACCGTTTACCCGCACAGGCAGTTGGCCCGCTTGGCTGCTAGCAGGCTTGTTGCTTTTACCCGGCGTCGTTGCCGCGCGCAGCAAACGTGACGTAAAAAGCTGATACGTAAAAAATCTGATACATAGTACTCGCCCGTAGCAAAATGGCCCGCGTCCTTTGTAGGACGCGGGCCATTTCGTTGTTTCAAGCTAGCGCTATGGGCAAGTGAATGCCAAAAGATTAGGCAGCGCTGTTTTTCAACGTCGCCATATCAATCACAAAGCGATAGCGTACATCGCCTTTTTCCATGCGCTCAAAGCCTTCGTTGATGTTGTTGATATCCAACATCTCGATATCACAGGTAATGCCTTGGTCAGCACACAGCTTGAGCAGCTCTTCGGTCTCGGCAATGCCGCCAATCAGCGAACCGGCAACCACACGGCGTTTGAAGACCAAGTTAAAGGCTTCAATGGCTGGCTCAATAGGTTCAAGCAAACCGACAATAATGTGCGTACCGTCGTACTTCAGCGACTTCAGGTAAGGGTTAAGGTCATGCTGTACGGGTACGGTGTCGAGCATAAAGTCGAAGGTATCAGCCACGGCATCCATCTGCGCCTGGTCGCTGGAAACCACCACGTGGTCAGCACCGTTGCGCTTAGCTTCTTCAACCTTGGCATCTGAGCGGGTGAATACGGTGACTTCCGCACCCAACGCCTTAGCCAGTTTAACGCCCATATGGCCTAAGCCACCCATACCAATCACACCAACTTTATGGCCTTGACCGACGCCATGGTGCTTGAGCGGTGAATAGGTCGTCACACCGGCACAAAGAATCGGCGCTGCTGAGGCTAGATCGATACCATCAGGCATCTGCAGTACAAAGTGCTCACTCACTACGATGGCGTCGGAGTAGCCACCCTGGGTTATGGTGCCGTCTTGGCGGTCTTCGCTACCATAGGTCATGGTGAAGCCTTCCAGGCAGTACTGCTCTACGCCATCTTTACAGGCGGCACAGGTACGGCACGAATCCACCATGCAGCCAACACCGACTAAA
This sequence comes from Halomonas sp. NYA30, assembly GCF_976980765.1. Lineage (NCBI taxonomy): Bacteria > Pseudomonadati > Pseudomonadota > Gammaproteobacteria > Oceanospirillales > Halomonadaceae > Halomonas > Halomonas sp. NYA30. Next base: position 3,227,292 of record NZ_OZ334477.1, read on the forward strand.
TCACCGGCTTTAAAACGTGAAACCTTATCGCCGACCGAGGTCACGCGGCCGACAATTTCATGGCCGGGGACGACAGGGTACTGGCTCATTCCCCAGTCATTGCGGGCAAAGTGAAGGTCGCTGTGGCACACGCCACAGTAGAGAATTTCAATCGCCACGTCGTCCGGGCGCGGCTGGCGACGGTCAAAACTGAACGGTGCTAACGGTTTGTCCGCAGCAAATGCTGCATAGGATTTGGCTTGGCTCATCGGTGGGGCTCCATCTTGACTTCGCAACTAGACTTAAAAGCTGTTTTTTTCAAAACCAACTTTCAAAATCAGCAGACATTTCCTCGCGTGCGAGGTATGCCGACAGTATTGGCCTAATCCGTAAGGATAGCGATGAACGAAGCTACGCCATTTTTGCCAATTACTCCGATAGCACGTAATAAAATAACAAAAAATAGCTTAAAATCGCTATGATTATGCAAAAGCCACCAGAAACCAGAGAGAACCCCATGGCCTCCACCGCTCAGGCTGGCAATGCGCTGGCTGCTGTTATTGCACCACTCATTAAAAGCGACGGTATCAGTCAAACGACTCTGCCCGGCGTATCGTTACTCTGTTTAAGCCGCCACCAAGTGCGTACGCCGCTTCTCTATGAACCAAGCCTGACCATTATTGCCCAGGGGCAAAAGATGGGGTATCTGGGCGATCGTGAAATCCACTACGACCCCGGCCACTATTTAGTTCAAACGCTGCCCATGCCGTTTGAGTGCGAAACTTACGGTTCACCGGAAGCCCCGTTGCTGGGTATATCGGTACGCCTGGATCCGGCACTGTTGAGTGAGATGGTGACCGCCATGGGCGAGGCGGTACAACAGAACCAAACGCCACTGCCAATGGCATCAGTCGCCATGAACGATGGTATGCAAGACGCCGTACAGCGTTTGGCGCGCACACTGCATGCGCCTGTTGAATGCAAAACGATGGGCACGGCGCGTATTCGTGACGTGGTATTCGAGGCATTAAAGGGGGAGCAAGGCCAAGCGCTAAGGGCGTTGGTATTGGGGCATGGCAACTATTCGCGCATCGTGCAGGTGCTTTCGAGGCTTCATGCCAATTTTGCTGAAGACTTTAGCATTGAACAGCTGGCAGCCCAGGCCAATATGAGTCCGTCGACATTTCACCAGCACTTTAAGCAAATTACCCGTGCGTCACCGGCTCAGTACTTAAAGCGGCTGCGCTTAATCAAAGCCCAGCAGTTACTTTTGCAGGACAACCACAACGTCAATCAGGCCGCTGCGGCGGTTGGCTACCGCAGCGTGCCTCAGTTTAGCCGCGACTATAAGCGCTATTTTGGCGAGCCTCCGCTTCAACACCGTCGACAGGAACAGGCGTTACAGGCCGGACATCGGGGCGCCATAGCGTTTTACAGTCATTACTGATTACTTGGCAAAGTCTATTTTGCAAAGATCTGGCTCATATCTTTGAACGCCTTGAACTCCAGGGCGTTTCCGCAAGGGTCGAGCAGGAACATAGTGGCCTGTTCGCCCACTTCGCCTTTGAAACGTACGTAAGGCTCAATCACAAATTGTGTATCCCGCGCTTTCAGTCGCTCGGCCAGGGCTTCCCACTCATCCCACTGCAAAATCACGCCGAAATGCGGTACTGGAACGTTGTGACCGTCCACGGGATTGGTATGAGCGCTCTCTTGTCCCGGCGTTTTGGGTTGCTCGTGAATGACTAACTGATGGCCGAAGAAATTAAAGTCGACCCACTGCTCACTGGAACGCCCCTCTTCCAGGCCAAAAACGTCATTATAGAATGCCCGTGCCAGCGCAACATCGTAAACAGGAATCGCCAAATGGAAAGGTGAAAGGCTCATCGTCATCTCCAGCTTAAGTCGGTTTATGGGGATTGAGTGACACTTTGTGCTGCCACGCTGTATTCATCCTAGGGCGACGCATGGGAAAATAAAATCAATAACTATTTGGCTGATTCACAAAAAGGATTTATCAATGATCCGTGAGCTAAAGACGCTGATCGCGGTTGCCCAGGAAGGCACCTTTGCCGCAGCGGGTAACAAAATTGGCCTGACTCAAGCAGCGGTCAGTGCGCAGATGAAACGCCTTGAGGGAGAACTAGGCCTTGCCCTGTTTGAACGCAAAGGGCGTGCCGCCATATTGACCCAGCGAGGGCAAGAGACGTTGAAGCAAGCCCACGCCCTGCTGACGCTCTATAGCACGCTGGGCGTATCCATGTCAGGCCAGCCAGCCACACAACGGATCAATATCGGCGCCATCGCCTCCATCCAGCGCTCGCTACTGCCTGATGCACTCGCGCGCTTTCATCACGCTTATCACGATTGCTGTACCCACGTGGTACCGGGGCTTTCCATGGAACTGGTCAATCAGGTCGACGCTGGCGAACTGGATATGGCAGTGATAATTCGCCCGCCCTTTTCGCTACACAGTGATTTGCGCTGGACACCCCTAGCTCACGAGCCTTTTCGGTTAATCGTGCCACCGCATATCAACGGCGATCAGTGGCGGGAACTGCTCTCCAACCAGCCGTTTATCCGCTACGACCGTGCCTCCTTTGGGGGCAGGCAGGTGGAGCGCTTCCTACGAGATAACCACTGCAATGTGCGTGAGGTGTGCGAAGTCGACGAACTGGAAGCGATCATTAAGCTGGTCGCCAAGGAGGTAGGCGTGGCGCTGGTTCCCGAGGCCATCGCCCATTCACGCTGGCCAACCGGCGTGCGTGCGATTGATTTAGGCGAGCGTACCTTTCATCGTGATATAGGGCTGATCCATCCTACCAGTGGTCATTTGAGCGAACCCGCCCGAGCGCTTGCCCAATTGATTGGCGAAACGGCAGAACAACCTGATAATTGTGTTTAGCACGCAATCAAAGCCACAGGAGTTAATGCATGAAACCAGAGGATCTGGAAAAGCTAGTCACCCGTACCATGCCCTTTGGCAAGTATGAGGGCCGCCTGATCGCCGACCTCCCCGGCCCCTATTTAAACTGGTTTGCCCGGGAAGGATTTCCTTCTGGCGAGATTGGCCAGCTGCTTCATCTAATGCATGAAATCGATCACAACGGGCTTGGCCCGTTGCTTGACCCGCTGCGTAAAACGCCCAGCCAGCGCGGCGAAACTTAACGTTGGCAATCTTCGCGCTCGTTGAGGGCGCTCTGAAACTCAGCCCGGTAAGCCGACTCGTGGAGGGTCGGGTCTTTGGGAAAACGGCCTAAAGCGACAGCTAACTCAAAGAAGCCCGTAGCGGGTAACCCATCGCCCCGGCGGCTGACGACTAAGGCGGCGATAAAAGGTGTTTGTTGCGCGGCGTCTTCACGCATTAACTGCTCAAGCGCTTGGGTAACTTGCCCAATGGTGCGCGGCGGCGTCAGCCCCAGCTCGGTGGCCACCTGCTGGTAGGTCATTGGCAGGGCTTCTTGCGGTGCGCTGAGAAGCAACTGACGTAAAGCGGTTACGTGATCGGTCATGTATATCCTATCGTCAGGTATTAAACGTTCAGATTGCCAATTGGCGTTGTATTTGTGCTAAGAATAGCTGGAAAGGATAGCTCAAAAGAATCGCTGAATACGATGTGACAAGGAGAGAACATGGCAATGCAACTGAAAGCGTCACACCCACGCGGTGGCCGCTGGCCAGGTATACTGGCAGGTTTAGCCATTCTGCTGCTTGTAGTGGCGGTACTGATGATGGCGGGCGCTGGCCCGGCTTATCGGGGCGAACTTATCAGCCTGGGCGAGGCGTTTAACTTACTACGTAACGGCGTCTATGCGGCGGGTGGAGCGGTGGCAGTCAGCATCGTTACGCTGCTGCTGAGCATACTGGCTCGTCGCTTCACATCAGCCTTGATGGCCTCGCTGGTCATTATCGCTGCGGCGGCGCTGCTTTTTGTGCCTTGGCAGCACTGGCAACGTGCTCAAGAGGTACCGGCCATTCACGACATCACCACCGACACCCAGAATCCACCTGCTTTTGAAGCCTTAGCCAACGCACGGCGTGCTGCCCCTAACGCGGTCGATTACCCTGGTGAGGCAACCGCCCAGCAACAGCGAGCAGCCTACCCTCACCTCAAGCCGATAATCGTAGATGACTCTCCGCAAACCGTACTGGCAGCTGCCCAAGCAGCAGCGGAAGAGTCTGGCTGGCGTATCGCCAGAATTACCGACAATCGCATAGAGGCCACCGCAACCACGCGCTGGTTTGGCTTTGAGGATGACGTGGTTATTCGCTTAACCGAGCTGGACAATGGTGTGCAGGTCGATATGCGCTCGGCATCACGCCTGGGCGCAAGCGATGTGGGCACCAATGCAGCACGTATTGAAGAATTTTTAAGTGCGCTGGAAGCACGGCTCGAATAACGGCTCTACTTCTTTTCCAGCCCCCTTATCAGCCGCCGTTTTTAATGTAAGGAGTCCTGCCTGTTGCAAGTTTCACGCGCTAAAATTTGCTCCGCGTCCAGGGTGGCGATGGGTACCTGGTGCTGGATTGGAATATCGCCGCTCAATTGAAGCGCTTGGTAACGCAGGGCGCAAACGCGTAAAAACGAGGTGAAGTTACCCAAATCGTGCCCAGCATCGATCGATTCATGATACAGCCGAGTAATCATTTGGGCGGTATTCATTCCATCTCGCTGGGCGATCTCTTCGAGAATGTGCCAGAAATAGTTTTCCATCCGCACACTGGTGACCATGCCATCGATACGCAGCGAGTGCGTCGCACTGCGCCACAGCTCGGGGTTAGCTTGAATAAAGAGTTTACACATGGGTGTTGCCTCTCAGCGTAATCTGTTCAAACGTGTGTTCAAACTACAAGCATAGCGGGGAAAAACATAGCGCGCCCAGCCGGGGCTGGGCGCAAAGGTAATTATGATAGTGCGGCTAGCTTTACTTATTTAACAGTGCCATAAATTGCGCCAGCCATGCCGGGTGGGCAGGCCACGCGGGAGCGGTGACCAGGTTGCCATCGGTCACCGCATCCGTCACTTCCAAATTGGCGAAGTGACCACCAGCAAGTTCTACCTCCGGCTGGCAGGCCGGGTAAGCGGAGCACTGCCGGCCCTCAAGCACTTTTGCAGCAGCCAATAGCTGCGCACCATGGCAGATGGCCGCCACGGGCTTGTTGGTCTCAAAAAAGTGCTGAACCATCGTCAGGACTTCCTTGTTGAGACGAAGATATTCCGGTGCGCGGCCACCCGGTACAACCAGGGCATCGTAATCGGCAGGGTTAGTGCTGGCGAAATCAGCATTCAGTGCGAAGCGGTGCCCAGGCTTTTCAGAATAGGTTTGATCACCTTCAAAGTCATGAATCGCGGTTGCCACAGTATCGCCCGAGGCTTTACCAGGGCAGACAGCATCTACCTGGTGGCCGACGGCCATAAGTGCTTGAAACGGCACCATGGTTTCATAGTCTTCAGTGAAATCGCCGGTGATCATTAAAATACGCTTGCTGCTCATCTCAGTACTCCTTTTACCTATTTATCTTATGGTTATTGATCGAGTGTGTGAGCACACGCGAGGCGTGTGAGATGAGACTAGCAAGCGCTTTCCACCAGCAGGTAGTAATTGCTTACTACGTTGTAATTTCTTCCTTCTGTGGGAGTGACAGATGACGCTGTCCTGCCGTATCGCTTACCCGAAAGCGCCCTACCAGTGAATGCATATCACCGGCACGATCATCCAGTGTATGACTGGCTGTCGTGGCTTCTTGTACCAAGCGGGCATTTTGGTGCGTCACCTGATCCAATTGCGAAATCGCTTGGTTGATCTGGTCAATGCCTGCCGACTGTTCGTGGGTCGCCCCAGCGATCTCGGTAACATAGCGCGTCACCTCACCCAGGCTATCAATGATCTCCTGAAGGTGCTTACTGGATGCGTTGACGAGTTGCTCGCCCTCGCTAACCTTAGCGACACTATCATCTACTAAATGACGAATTTGGGCCGCCTCTTCAGCGCTGCGTCCCGCTAACTTACGCACTTCCTGAGCCACCACAGCAAACCCGCGCCCCTGCTCGCCAGCCCGGGCGGCTTCAACGGAGGCATTTAACGCCAACAAGTTGGTTTGAAAAGCAATATCGTCGATGGCTTTAATAATAGAGGTGATTTTTTCGCTCGCCTCACGAATATCACCCATTGCTGCTGTCGTACGAGTTGACACATCCCCAGCGGCACGTGCACGTTGATCAACGTTGCCACTGGCGTCTTTCGCCTGGTCAGCATACTCAGCCGTTTGCTTCACCGTCGCGGTAATCTGCTCAAGACTGGAGGCCGTTTCAGCCAGCGATGCTGCCTGCTGGTCGGTTCGTTGTGAGAGGTTTTCATTGCCTGCCGCAATCTGTCGGCTGCTCGCCGCGATGGCTTCAGCGCTTTCACGAATTTGCGCCACCATGCCTTCAAAAGTATCCATCATGCTATTAAACGCTTGAGCCGTCTGGCCTACTTCATCGTTGCGTTTAAGATCGAGACGCTTGGAAAGATCAGCGTTCTCGCCAGCAGCGCCACTGATGCTTTCCATCTGGCGGCGCATTGCCACGAGCGGGCCCAGTACACGCACCATTGTGCGCCAGCCAAAGATAGCAAGCAGCGCAATCACAATCAGTGTGACCATAATCAGTAACGAACGGCCAGCATTGGCTAACGTTTCCGCCTGGGTCGCGGCACTGTCAGCCTGTGCCACGGTATACGCTTCAACGTCACTTAACGCCGAGCGCATCTGCACCATGGCTTGGGCAACGTTACTGAGCGCCGCCTGCACTTGGGCATGTTGCGCAAGCTGCTGTAAGCGAAGCTCATAAACGGCGTTGTCATCGGATACCATCAGACCATCCAGCTCTCCGATGACCTCGACCAGATTATTAATCAATGCGCGCTGTTCTACTTCGGTACTGGGTGCATTTGCGATGGCCGCCAGCGACTGGCGGGCAAGCCCGACCTGCTGGGCAATTTCATTATGGCGCAAATTGACCAGGGCGTCGGTGCTGTCCATTTGCATCATTTGACGTCCAAGGTCAGATAATTGCGCGAGTGCCATGCGCGCGTTACCGCTCAAACGCCCAATGTCCGCCTGTGCGGTAAACATATTATCCAGAAGCGTAGTCGGCAGTGTCGTCATGCCGTCTTCGCGCCAGGCTTCCATCAACTCACGCTGGTCACGGTCACTGCGTACTTGGGCTAACGCGGTGCGTCCGGCAATGTCTTCGGCACTAAGCATCACTTGAGAAATAAGAGCTTGCATCGCACTAATACGCTCGGCCATTTGTGTTTGCAGGCTCAGTTCTTCACGGCGAATCGCCTCAAGCGCCGTATCGCCTGCCAGTAACGCCTGATAATGACTATCCAATTCATTCAGGCTTTCACCGTGTTCCACCCCACTCAGCCCTTGGCGGGCGTTATGAAAGCGTTCATCCAACGCGGTTTGTGTGGTGATCTCATCAAGGCCTGCTGCGTTCTCAGCAGCAAGCAGATCCGCATGGCGTTGACCAAACGCGCCCATGGTGAGCACCATGCCCCGGCTGGCATCCTGAAGCGGTAATACCTCACCGGTGATATAGCGCTGCGAGTCGATGAGCCGTTGGTTGGTCGTCCAACCTGTTGCCGCCAACACCACGGCGCCCAGCACCGCTGCTAAGAACAGGCTGATCAACATGGCTCTAATACTTAACGTTTTTTTCATTATCTGTTTTCACTTGTGTCAGGGGTCTTACAGGTAACTTAAGCCTTGATAACGTAACCGTTACGGTAACAGGCTCGCCCACTCCACCGACTCGAAACGGCCGTTTGTGATAATGGTTGGCCATACCGCATCGCTAGCCTGATGATCATTGCGCCCAAGGCTGAGCGGCTCCTCCAGGCCAATATCGATGGCGCCTAAGCCCAGCAAGCCATCCACAATGGCATCACGATCCGGATCAGCGCCAGCCGCTTTAACACCTTCTACAAACACCTTCGCGGCGAGATAACCTTCGAGGGAGATAAAATCAGGCTCGCTACCGCGGGCGTGGGTTTCAAGCGCCTGGCGATAAGCTTTAACAGCAGGCAGTTCGGCATCCAGGGGCGGCACAACTTGGGTAATGATGACGCCTTCTGATAACTCGCCAAGCTCAACCATCAGCGCTTGGCTGCCCACAAAGGAGACATTCAAAAACACTGCATCGGGTAGATCGTTGTGGGCTTCACGGATAAAGTCTGCCGCGGGCCCGTAGGTGCCCACAATAATGATGGCACGTGGTGTGACTGGCGCTTGCAGAATGGTTGCCAACCCTTGGTGAATATTGCGCGTACCACGGGTAAAACGTCCATGTGCCAGCGCTGCGGTATTTTCAACGCCATGAGAGGTTAACGCCTGTGTCGCACCATTGTAGCCAGCGTCGCCGAAGCTATCGTTTTGGGTAAAAAAGGCAATTTCCTCGGGTAAAATACCCGCTTCCAGCAGCCCATCCACCATTGCGGCGGTTTCCTGCACATAGCTGGCCCGGTAATTGATCACATAGCGGTCGGGCGGTGTTTTGCGCAATACGCCAGCGCCTGTGAACGCGCCATAAAGCAGCGTTTCATACTCGTTATAGATGGGAATGGTAACGGTGGCCGTCGGCGTACCGACGTTGCCTATCGCCGCCAACACGTCATCTTCTTGAATCAGTTGGCGGGTATTGCTGGCGGCTTTAAGTGGTTGGTATTGATCATCGCGTGCGATCAAGGCAAGTGTTTCACCATTCACCCCGCCTGCTGCATTAACCTCGGCAAAATAGGTCTCGATACCTTTTTGCATACCCAGCCCTAAAGGCGCAGCGCCACCGCTGGAAGGGGCGACAATCCCAAACGTAAGCTCTGCCTGCGTCAATGGTGAAACCAACAGCCCAGCGAATAACGTTATCTTCAACAGCCTCGTTTTAGGCAGCTGTTTTTTAAAACATTTTTTTATTAACAATAGCGTTCCCAGTCGTCGCATTGATCTGCTCCTTGCTAGCTAGATCACTTCTCCACCCTATAAATGGCATGTTGAAAACAGACAATGGGAACCATCGCATGCCTCCTACATTACCGATCTGTTACCCCTTACTATCGGCAGAAGAGTATACGACTAAAGGTTAGTTATCATTAATCGCTAAGTAATTATTATTACCCACTGTGTAACCCCAGTGAAATGATGGTTAGAAATATAAAAATAACCTTAAAAATCATTACTTTATAGAAATTAAGCGATCGCTAATCAGGTCGTTCAATCGCAAAACGATCGCTAATGCGGATGTAATCGCTGCCCGCTAGGCGGCCTACCGGTTTGAGAAGATCCATATCCACATGGCGGCCGTCCCATAGCGCGTCATCAATATGAATAGAAACCACTTGCGCCAGTACTAACGTACCTGCCAAGGGTTGGTCACCGAACCGAATCATATCGAACAGTTTGCAGCCAAACGCCACAGGCGCATTAGCAATCCGCGGAACGCTCACGCCCGGCATAGCAGCCTTTTCAAGCCCGGCCAGGGTAAACTCATCCTCTCCTGGCGGCAGGCTGGCACTAGTGGTATTGAGCGCTTCAATTAACGCTTCACTCCCCACATGCACAACGCATTCTGCAACGTCATTTAAATTACGCACCGTATCTTTAAGCTCACCGCTGCCATTGAGCAGTGGTGAAAACGCCAGCACCGGCGGGTTGACGCTAGCGACATTGAAGAAGGAGAACGGTGCTAAATTAGTATTTCCCTGCTTATCCTGGGTAGACACCCAGGCAATGGGCCTTGGGCAAACAACGCCAGATAACAAGCGGTAAATAACACCGGGGCTTAGGGGGGAATCATCTAACAGATAGTTACTCATTTTGGGCTCCTTGACGGTTAGTGTTCAGGTTAGTATCACTTTATAACAACAAGGCCCACCAAGCCTTGTTTTACTATTACCGATGCGACCAGTTTAAGGAATCCTCTCTATGAAGATTGTTATCCCCGATGACTACCAGGACTGCGTGCGCCGTTTAGATGCCTTCAAGCAGCTAGAAGGCCACGATGTAACGATCTATCACGACACCCTTACCAACCTGGACGCGCTAAGTGCGCGTTTTCAGGACGCCGAGGCGTTAGTGCTGATTCGTGAACGCACGCCTATCACGGCTGCCCTACTGGCGCGCCTGCCCAACCTGAAAGTCATTAGTCAAACGGGTGGTGGTGCAGCGCATGTGGATATGGCGGCCTGTCGCCGCCATGGCGTCACTGTCATGGCGGGCACTGGATCGCCTTATGCAGCGGCAGAATTAACCTGGGGTTTAGTCCTGGCGGCAATGCGTCATATACCGGCAGAAGTTGAGAACCTGAAAGCGGGCCGCTGGCAGTGCACGTTAGGTACCGGCCTTAAAGGACGCACACTAGGTATTTTTGGCTACGGAAAAATCGGCAGCCTAGTGGCACGCTATGGTCAGGCGTTTGAAATGAACGTGTTGGTGTGGGGTCGGGAAGGCACCCGCCAACGCGCCGCTAAAGCCGGGTTAGAAGTAGCCGAAAGCCAAGCTGCGTTGTTTCAGCGCTCAGATGTGCTGAGCCTGCACCTTCGCTTGAACGACGAAACCCGCGGTATCGTCACTGCTGAATCACTCGCCCAGATGAAACCTACATCTCTGCTGGTAAATACCAGTCGTTCACAGTTAGTGGTGCCCGGTGCGCTTGAGCAGGCGCTTATAGCCGGGCGCCCTGGTCAGGCAGCGGTGGATGTCTTCGATGTGGAACCGGTCATTGAAAACTCGTTGCTGGCATTGCCTAATTTAGTCGCCACGCCTCACCTTGGCTATGTAGAAAAAGATAGCTATGAGCTCTATTTTGGCGATGCCTTCAGCAACCTGCTGGCATACATGGATGGTCACCCGATTAACAATTTAGCGGGCTAATAGAGCGCGCTAAATAGGCTAGCCATCCCCGTCTCTGTGCCAATTGTGCTAGCCTTATGGGTTCACAAGTAACACAGGGGCCATTAATGCTCACCATTTCTAATAACGTTACCCTGGCTGATTGGGAGATTGATATCAGCCAAATTCGCGCCCAAGGTGCTGGCGGCCAGAACGTCAATAAAGTCGCTTCAGCAGTACATTTACGCTTTGATATTCTGAGCTCTACGCTGCCGCCTCTGTATAAAGAGCGCTTAATGGCGTTATCGGATCAGCGCATTAGCAAAGAGGGCGTGGTAATTATTAAAGCCCAGAGCCATCGAAAGCTTGAACTCAATAAAGAAGATGCGCTGGCACGTTTAAAAGAGCTGATTCAGAGTGCCACCAAGCAGCAAAAAGTACGCCGCCCCACCAAGCCCACCAAAGGCTCGCAGCGCCGTCGTGTTGATCACAAAACCCGAAAGGGAAAAATTAAGTCATTGCGCGGTAAAGTGTCGGCGTCATAATGCGCCAGTCAGTTCTTCAGAGCCTATCTTAATGAGCACCTCTTCTACCGTCCGCCCACTCTCGCCGTGCGTGCAGATCTGCCAGATCGAGCCATCCACTTCATTGTGCAATGGCTGCGGCCGTACACTAGATGAAATTGCTGTCTGGGGCGCCATGACCGAGGCCGAAAAAGCCCCGGTATGGGAACGCCTGGAAAGCGAAGGCTATGTCTCTGATAGCCATGTTTCCAAAGACTACGTTTCCAAAAACCATGTTTCCAAAGACCACGTTTTCAAAGACTAAGTTTTTACAGACTAAGTCTCTAAAGACAATGCCGCAGGCTGATGACGGTCACTCAAGATATGGTGCAACTCACCGCACGCCACCATCGGGTCGTCACAGTTGATCACAATATCCGAGCGCGACAACACGTAACTGCGGCCGGTAATGGTATTTTCCACTACTTGGTAAGCGCCTTCCTGATGCGTGCCAATGAAGGTGCCGATAAACCCCGTTTCACGCAGTGAAACCGTCTCCAGTTTATCGCCTATACTCAATCTTCCTTCATAGTTCATCAATGCTAGGCGTGCCGAGGTACCAGTACCCGTTGTACTACGGCAAATAACGCCAGGATGAACATAGGTGGTTGAGCGTGAACGTATATAACCTTCCGTTACCTTCTCTTCAGGCCCCATAAAGTGCAAAAACGGCAGTGGCCCTACGTCACCCAGCGTGTAGTGGGAAAAGCCTCGCTGCGCTTTAATCGCTTCGACGATTTTATAGGCACACTCGGATAGCGCACGTTCTTCATCACGCGTCAGCTTAAAGCCCAATTCAGTGGCATCCACTAACGCATAAAAGCCACCGCTGTAGGCGATGGAGTATGTGACATCACCAATACCCGGCACATCAATCGTATCGCGATAGGTGTCGATATAGCTGGGCAAGCCGCCACAGGTAACTGACTCCACCACGCCGTTATGCACTTTGGCTTCTATCTGCACCAAGCCTGCCGGCGCTTCCAGCTTAAAGCGCTGTATCCCTTCCTGCTTGGGCACAATACCGCTCTCCAGCACAGCTGTCGCGGTACACAAAGTGTTAGAGCCAGAGTAAATGGGATAGCCCATTACTTCCATAATGATATAGCCCGCGACCGCTTCCGGGTGGCTGGGAGGCACTAACAAATCGACTGACATTTCTGGAATGCCGTAGGGCTCTTCAAGCAGCAAGCGACGTAAACCGTCGGCGTCATCGCGCAGGTACTCCATCTGCTCGCGCACAGTGGCGCCTGGCAAAATATCGATGCCACCGGTGACAATACGGCTAACATCGCCACCGGCGTGAGTATCCATTAACTGGATGGTATGGAGATTAGGCACTAGTGGCGCTCCTGAGCGTCAGAAGAAAAATTTTCGAGGGCGAACGGAGCACCATGAGAGGCCCACTGGGCATCGGGAACAAGTACAATTTTACCCAGATAGTTGCTGTCTCGATTAACAAAATAGCGCTCGGCCGCGTGCAGGTCGGAAAGCTTAAATGCCGCATGAAGCACGGGCTTTAATTCACCGCTGCGTATCCATGCCACAAGCTGTTCGGCCTCTTCACGGGTGCCGTGGGAAACGCCAAAAATCTGCACTTGATACAGATAAACGCGCGTCCACATCATTTCGCTCAGATTGCCACCGCTGGCACCCGCAATGGAAAGGCGCGGGTAACTCTTACGCCCCTGCATATCGACAATCATGGTATCGATAAATAGATTGGTCATTTCACCGCCGACCAGATCCATCACCGCATCGATCGGTTTACCGCTGGTCGTTTCCAGCACGCGATCCACAAATGTCGGCAAGTCGCCACGGTCAATCACCGCTTCTGCGCCTAGTGCTTTGAGTGCGTCAGCCTTGTCTAGCTGGCTTACCGCATAGGGAATAGCGCCCACAACACGGCAGAGCTGAATCAATGCGGTCCCCACGCCGCCGCTGGCACCACTGACCAACACGCGCTCACCAGCACTTACCTTGGCGGCGGTCATCATGTGGTAAGCAGTTTGATACGAACACATGCCCATTGAGGCAAGTTCTGCATCGTGCAGCTCAGGGTTGGGCACGTGATAGAACTGGTCAGCAGGGACAGCGATATACTCAGCAAAACCGCCGTCGGCGCCATGGCCGTAGTAGTCAGGAGTGAGGTTAATATCACGGCGCTCGTCGGCGTAGATATTAAAATCGAGCAGCCCTCGCTGACCAATGCGCTCGGCGTCGACACCCTCTCCGACCGCCACGATACGGCCTGCCACATCGGCCCCTTGAATACGCGGGAAGGTAAGCGTCGGGGTGCCGCCCATGGCAAAGGAAGTTACATCACCTTTATCTTTGGTGGGGTAAAGGCCTTCACGCGCTTTTCGGTCAGTATTGTTCTTTGCCGTAGCAGTCACCTGTACCAGCACTTCCCCCGACTTGGGCTGAGGTGTAGCGACATCCTGATGGTATTCCAATTTGTCGATATCGCCATGTCCAATCAATAGCATGGCAGCCATCGTCGGCGGCACCGTGTGTTCAGTTTCGGCCATGAGCTGACTCCTTAATATGGGTGTATTGGCGCTCAAACGACAATAACAAACTCTTGCCGAGTCTCAAAAGCCATATAAGCGGCAATGGCGGCAACGCGTGGTTGCGAGGCCGCCAGAAGAACAAAGCATTACTATTAATATTAGCCAATTCAAATCTTAATTAAACATAAGCATTAGCTAAAGACAGGGACACCAATCAACACAGTGTGCAAGTAAAAAGCAAAGACAACATACGCCACCAGCCCGATGAGTACGGTAGCAATGGTAGCCATTTTCGTAGTTTTAACTGGCGCAGCTGGCGTCAAACGACCACGCTTTTTGGCAGCTTTAAACGCTAGGATTGCCCAGATAAGAAAGGCTGCAAAAAAGACAATATCGCCTAAGCGGCCATTGGCTAGCAGGTGGGCAAACGCCCATATTTTCACTGACAGCATCATCGGGTGGCCAAGCTTGGCCTTAATAGCATTATGGGGAACATACGCCGCCACTAGCATAATAAAGGCAGGCAGCATGAGCAGCGCGACCGCATGGCGCATTCCCATGGGTGGTTGCCACACATAAATAGGGTCAAGGCGCATCTGGCCAAAGCCGTAAATGGCAATTGCCAAGCCGATCACGGACACTGCCGAGTAGGCTATTTTCCACGTGATTTCGCCGAATTTGGCAATTTGCTGCTGACGCCAATTTTCAGCGAAGATACGTACAGAGTGGCTGCCTAAAAAAATCAGCAGCCCGATGATCATTATGGTCATGAAAAATGCTCCCAGTGAAAACGCTAGTCGACGGCTTGATGCCTTATAGTCTTGGTCGCTGCAGAGAATGCCACACTCACCCCTCAACCACCTATGCATGCGTCAACTTTTCGTTTCCTGGCGAATCGTTCACTGACGAGCTTAGAACCAGTGTTTGCGTTTAAATAACCAAATCAATATGCCGCCGATGCCCAGCATTGCTCCCAAGACAAAAAAGTAGCCGTACTCATAGCGCAGCTCGGGCATATTTTCGAAGTTCATGCCGTAAATTCCAGCAATAAATGTCAGGGGTACAAAAATTGCGGTAATAACGGTGAGAACACGCATGGTGATATTTAGCTGATGAGAAGAAATAGAGATATAGCCATCGACTAAGTCACCACAAATGTCATAGTACATCTGGGTCAAGGTGTAGAGGCGTTCAAAGCGGTCCGCCACATCGTTAATAGCGTGCAGGGTTTCGCTCTCTTCTCGGGGCAGATGCTCGTAGTCATAAGCCGTCAGTTCTTGAGTAATGCCTTTGTGGTAACTAAAAATGCGGCGCATTTTGACCAATCGAGAGCGATAAGTAATGATTTTGCGCATCAAGACATCGTTGCCGTCTTCTAACAGTTCATCCTCTAGATCGCTTAATTCAGTTTCAAACTCAAGCAGGCTATCGATATAAAATCCGGCTGAGATATACATAACGCGCAGCGCGACCTGCTCCGGCGAATGCGCCAAAAGTGCTCTTCCGTGCTCGTTAAATAGCCGCTCAATGCTTAACGCTTCACCAGGATGGAGCGTAACCAAAAACCGTTCGCCCACAAAAAAACAGACCTGTTGAGGCAAATAGTTCAGCTCGGCATCGAAGGAGGAAATGCCGCGATAAATAATCAGCGTATGGTTATCAAACTCTTCTATTTTAGGCGGATGACGCTCTTTATGGGCATCTTGAATCGCCATCGGGTGAAATTCGAATGCCTCTAAAATCGACCGTTCGCTCTGCTGGGTCTCCCCCTGCATGTCAATCCAAATATGGCTTCCCGGCGTAGCCCGCCACACAGCTATCAGGCTTTCACCGCCCTCTTGGGTCTCGCCTTCAGGCGTGGTCAGAATAGTTCGAATCATGATCGTCCTTGAATATTTCCGGTCTCGGGGTTTGTACGAAAAGTCGCTGAGCGAAGACCAGACTAGGCAAAAATAGGCGAAAAAACGGAGTTTACAGAGTGTAAATGAGTATTTTGAGCCGATTTTTAACAACGTATGGGCGAGCGCAAGCAGTTTTCGTACCAAGCCTAAGAAGCACTATCCAAAGGCTGCACTATACGAACTTGGGCTTTTCCCAAGCGCTTGGCATCATACATGGCAACATCGGCTCGCTTTAATAGCTCGTTGGCCGTTTCAGCACTAGTCGGCATGTACATGACAACACCTATGCTTGCACTGATATTCAGCGCCGCATTGCCAGCAGCAAACGGCTCTTCAATCACCTGTATTAATTTTTTAGCCAACGGCTCAATCGCCATGGACTCACTGCCTTCTAATAGCAAGACAAACTCGTCTCCGGCCCACCGCGCTATATAGTCGGTTTCACGGACGGCCCCCGCCAATCGTTTAGCCATCACACGCAGCAGCTCATCCCCCATGGCATGGCCATGAGTGTCGTTAATCGCTTTAAAACCATCCAGGTCCATGAATAAAACTGCTAAGGGCTTTTGAGTACGCCGAGCGCGGGCCATCGCATCAGGCAGGCGTTCATCCAGGGCGCGTCGATTCGGCAGTTTGGTTAATACGTCTTCACGGGCCTGTTGATCGCGCAAGCGCTCTAGCTGCTGCCGTTCGGTAATATCATGGATAAAAAGACTGCGTCGTTCGCGGCCATCAATGGTCAATGTCTTGATGCGGACCTCGACGGGCAGTTCCTTGCCATCATGGCACCGCGCTGTAAAGGTGATAGGGGCTTGATCACTCTCAGTTGGCAAGCCATTCGGAAAGAGTAGTTGTGTGATTGGCCTTGCCAGCACCGCCTTGCGTGGCCAACCAAACATTAGCTCAGCCGCTCGATTCCAATCCAGAATAACGCCCTGTGAATCAACGCTGATATAGGCGTCATAGGCGGATTCAATGACCAGGTTGAGCTCGTTGGTGCGCCGTTCAATTTGGCACTCCATACTGTAATGAAGCTCGCTCAACGCTCGCTGAGATTCCTGTGCTTTTTTTCTCTCTCGGATCAGCCGCTCACGCAGGCGAATTTCATCAGTCACAATCGCCGCTAAATCTTTCAAAGCCGCCAGTTCCTGATCACTAAGAGTACGAGGTTTAATATCAATCGCGCAGAGGGATCCCAATGCAAGTCCATTGGAGGTGCACAGCGGAATACCCGCATAAAAGCGAATCCCATTCGGGGCGGTCACATGGGGGTTTTGCGCAAATCTAGGATCCTTGCGTGCATCTTCAACAATTAACGGCTCTGAGGCCGTCACTGTATAAGCGCAAAAAGCCACATCTCGCCCTGTCTCGCGGGTTTCCACGCCCACGCGCGACTTAATCCACTGACGCTCAGCATCAATCAACGTGATCGTTGAGATAGGTACATTTAGTAACTGGGTAACCAACCTGGTGACGCGATCAAACGCCGGTTCATCCGGGGTATCTAATAGTTCAAGCTCATAAAGAGCGGCTAACCGCGCCTCTTCATTAGATGCTATGGGGTAGCTCATTGTCATGTCACCCATTCAGGGAGGTGTAGGTCTACCAGCATATCGCGACCAGCACTTTTCTGCTTACTGCTTATTATTTTTACTCATACTCGCGAGCAACACACTAACCAGCGTAGAGGCGACTATCGCGCCGACAAACGGCCCCAGCGTAGGAATACTGCCTGGAAAACTGGCAGCTACCACTCCCGCGATGAGACTGCCCTGACCGAACCACCCTGGAATAATGGCACCCAGCAATCCTGCAACGCCTCCCGCAACAGCCGAAAAAGGGGTCATGCGCTGCCACAGACCTAGCAGCACAGGCACCACAATGGCAGCACACAGTAAGTCAGCAATCAGGAATAGCCGCAGTACCGACAGCCCCTGCAAAGCAACCACTACCACCGGTATCATCAATGCAATCGTGACCCAGCGGGCAGCGGCGATGGAAACACCCCGCTGTTCGCTGCGCGACACCACCAGGGAAGCGATACCATTTTGTAACGTATCCACACTGGAGGCCACCAAGGTGACTGCCAGCACTAAGGCAGGTAGCGTCAGCCAAGCTGGGGCCTTCGTTAGCAGGGCGAAAAACGGCATCGGCGGCTCGCCAAGGGGAACCCCACTCATTGTCGCCAGCATGCCCAAACCACCAATTAGCATCACGACGACGACGGTCATACCGCCGCCTAGCCAAGCGCCACGGCCCAGGCTTTGATCATCCCTCGCCGCCCAAACGCGCTGCCAATACCCTTGATGGAAAAGGTTCGCTGCGGTGACGGCGATGACCAGCGTTAACGCAACGCTTAGCGCGCTGGTAACGGGGATGGAAGGCAGCGTTGCCTCGCTAGGCATTGTGGGTAGGCGCCATAACGTAACGCTACCCACCGCCAACAGAAGCGCTAGCAACAGCCATGCCTGCCATCGGTCTGTGGCAAGGCTGGCACGCAACCCGCCAACCGCGGTATACACCAGGGTGGTGAGGGCAACGCCAATAATCACCAGCGCGGGCGGCACATCTGACAATAGCGCGGTGATTGCCCCAATGGCGGTGAGCTCCGCTGCTAGAAAGCAAGCCATATAGCCCACCGAAACCAACGTTACCCAGCGCCGCACGCCTGGGCCATAGCACGCCTCTGCAAACTCGGCGATACTGCGCCCTTCCGGCAACGCACGGCGAATTTTTGGCCCGTAGAGTCCTAATACAATAAACGGCAGTGCCGACCCGAGCGCATAACCTGCTAATGCGAGGGGGCCAACAAAGGCGCCAATTTCAGGCGGGGCAAAGAGTATCCACGCCCCCATGCCGGAGGCAAGAAAGGAGAGGCCCAAGGTTGAAGCCGTTTGTGAGTTGCGGGCCGTCACATAGTCATCAACGGGACCATCCGCCCAGCGAGCCCGTAGGCCTAAAAAAGCAAAGCAGCACAGCGCCGCGCCAAGCACGGCTGACGTCAGATATAGCATGTCGCACTTCCTCCGCCGGTACGAACCGGATCAGGTTCCAGGGTCTGCGCAGCGCGCATTCTCAGCCCTTGCAAGCAGGGCTCCCCTGGCGACAGTGAATGAAGACGGTATCGTCAACCAAAAACGCGCCTTAGTAAAGTTTCGCGTCTTGGTAAGATTTAAGGTGTGTTGACAGCCTCAGCGCGGGGCACTCGCCCCATCAGATAGAACTCCTCATTGGGCGGCGTACCCGCCAGGGTGACCAGTCGATTCGACAAACCAAAAAATGCCGCAATGGCGCCTATATCCCAGCAGTCCTCTTGGCTAAAACCTTCTTCCCGCAGGCGTGTGCACCACTCATCAGTCATTTCACCGACATCAATGGCACAGTGCATGGCAAAGTCGAGCATGGCGCGGTGGCGCTCACTAATCGGCGCCACACGATGGTTGATGGCGACCTGATCCGCAAGCAGCGGGTCTTTGCTATAGATGCGCACCAGTGCCCCATGCGCCACCACGCAATACAAGCAGCGATTCCGCGCACTTGTAGCGACCACAATCATCTCTTTCTCGGCTTTAGTGAGCGAGTCAGATTCACGCTCCATGAGCGCATCGTGGTAGGCAAAGAAAGCACGAAATTCAGCAGGACGATGGGCCAACATTAAAAATACATTAGGCACAAACCCTGCCTTTTCCTGGACGGCCAAAATAGCGTGGCGAATATCGTCGGGCAGATCATCTAACGTTTCTGGTACATTAAAACGGCTTAATGAAGCAGACATAATCACCTCTTTATTGTTAAGTTTAACCATCTCATAAAAACGGCTTAGCCTTTACGTAACAAAACGCTAACTTAAGTGACTTTTAATTAGCGGCCCTGCTCGCCATACTGACGTAACGACCTGCAATAGCTGGCATAAACGAACCGCGCGCCTAACGCTTAATAATCAGTTCGTTCAAAGGGACACTGACATGAGCCATAACGAAGCAAAAGAACACATCTCCGGTCGTCTAAACGAACTGTTTGCTGACCCCTACCAAGCGTTTGAAAATGATACGGATGAACGCCAGCTACATATTCGGATCATGCTACATATGTTACTTGCCCGCCCAATGACGCGGGGCCAAATGACCTTGAGAGTCATTCATGGCTGGGAAAATGGTGGGTTTGAGCCCGACGACCTGCAGCATGTCGACTACACCCTCAGTGACGTTTCAGACTTCAAACGAGCAGTGCAGGATTTTGAAGACGCCTCCAAGCACAACACGCCTTTACCTGCTGACCAAACCGCCATTCTTGCTGCCCCGCTAGCCGATGCGATTGCAGAGGCGAAAGCCGAGGGCCAAGACCTCACCAACGGCATTCGTCATACCCCAGCGCGCTGGCCAGCGTTTGAGGGCGGCTTGGCACTCTATACGCTGTTTAAAATGTACCACCGCCTGATTTATGGCGAAGATGACACCTACCGCTGCTCGCAATGCATGACGCCGCTTGGTTTGCGCGAAATACATGAGTTTCACCTCGAAGAAGGTGAGTTCGCGCTGCTGGTGCCGCCTGCCCAGGACTTCATGAACGAACACTCCCTGCTGGTGCTGCATGAAAGCCAACTTGGCCCCATTGAACAACTGTTGGAAGAAAGCTTGCCGTTGTTTGATAACTTTTAAATCACGATATGTCGTTTCATCGGCTTGGCTTTGGCCTCGCCTGCTATCAATTGACCCCGCTTAATGCGGGGCCAGCAACAGGCATTTAATAGCGCTTCATTTAGCCAAGCGAAATCGTACTATTAATGCCACTAGAAACATTCTCTGGTTCAAACCAACGCGCTGTGACGGTTTTGGTTTGCGTCCAGAAGGCAATCGCCTGTTTGCCGTTAGGCCCTAAATCTCCCAGCTTTGATGCCCTCGAACCGGTGAAGCTGAAGTAGGCAACAGGCACGGGGATGGGCACGTTAATACCAATCTGGCCCACATCGATATCGGTTTCAAAACGGCGAGCAATCCAACCAGAGTTAGTAAAGATAGAGGTGCCATTGCCGTTGGGGTTGGCGTTGATAAATTCGATCGCTTCATCGAGGGTTTCAACACTGACCACGCACAGTACAGGCCCAAAAATCTCTTCGCGGTAAATGGTCATATCCGCAGTCACATCCGCAAACAGAGTGGGACCCACGAAGTTACCGTTGGGGTAGCCGTCCACTTGAACATTGCGACCATCGACCATCAGTTTGGCGCCCTCTTTTTCGCCTGCATCGATTAAACGCAGCACACGATCACGAGCAGCCGGCGATACCAGTGGCCCTAAATCGGCATCCAACTGGGTGCCCGGCCCCACTTTCATTGCCCGCGCCGCCTCAACAATGTCGCTTAGCCATTCGCGTGCCTCACCGACTAGCACCACCACCGAGTTGGCCATGCAGCGCTGGCCAGCCGCACCAAAGGCTGAGCCCAACAGGTTGTTAATCGCCTGACTGCGGTTAGCATCCGGCATCACCACGCAGTGGTTCTTGGCCCCCATCATCGCCTGCATCCGCTTGCCCGCTGCGGCGGCGCGGTTATACAACAGCGAACCCACGTGGGTAGAGCCAATGAACGAGAGCGCTTTGATATCCTGATGATCAGCAATTTGATTAGCCACATCCGGACCACCGTGTACCACATTGAGCACGCCGGGCGGGATACCGGCTTCGTGGGCCAGCTCGACTAAGCGCATAGTGGAGCTAGGATCTTGCTCTGAGGGTTTGAGAACAAAGGTATTGCCGGTGGCAATCGCCAGCGGAAACATAAAGCACGGCAACATAATGGGGAAGTTGAACGCGGTAATCCCTGCGCCCACACCCAATGGCTGATGCATGGTGTAAACATCCACCTCGTTGGCAGCGTTTTCAGCCAGCTCTCCCAGTTGCAGCGAGGTAATCGAGCAAGCGTGCTCCACCACTTCCAGGCCACGGCCTACTTCACCTTCCGCATCCGGCAGGGTTTTGCCGTGCTCTTCGGTAATCAGTGCCGCCAGCTCTGCAGTATTGTCACGAATCAACGCCTGAAGCTTAAGCATGATGCGCATTCGCTTGCCAAGCGGCACTTTTCGCCACTCCTTGAAAGCCTCCTTGGCATTACTGATGGCATGCTCAACTTCGTCAGCGGTGCAAAACGGCACCCGCGCAACGACCTCTTGTGTAGCGGGGTTAACCACATCGCGCCATTCCTGACTTTGCGACGGTACGGGCTGACCATTGATATACATGGGTATTTCGCGAACGGACATAACGTTGCTCCTGTTTATAGTTTTGGTTGTGGTGGCTGTGATGGTTGTGGCTATGGCTGTAATTGTTATGGCTGCGATTGCTGTCATAAAGCAGTGATTGCCTGCGCATCGCGGTAAGCAAGAACACAGGGTATAGCAGCAAGTTGACGTTAACGTCAATCAAGTATCCTACGAGTAAACAAAATCTGCCGTATGGCGTCAATTAGCCTTTCCATTGTTATGCCGTGCTGGCTATGCTTCGGCTAATCAGGGGCGCCGTGGCTTTTCAAACCGTTCACGGCAAACACTACGCATAACGTGTTTAAGCACAGGGAATTAACGATGCAGACCTTCAGCTGCCGCTGTGGCAATCCACTTTTCTATGAAAACACCCACTGCCTTACCTGCCAGTCAGACGTCGGCTGGTGCCCCGTCTGTAGCAATATTGTCGCGATTGAGCCGCTGGACAACGGTGGCTATCGCTGCGCCCACCCTGGTTGCGATACAGCGCTGATGAAGTGCCACAACTACGCCGTTGAGAACGTCTGTAACCGCATGGTGGTGATGGAACACGGCCAAGCGGATGCCCTATGCGATTGCTGTCGTTATAACGAGGTAATTCCCGACCTCAATATTGAAGGTCATCGTGAACGCTGGGCGGCGCTTGAAGCAGCGAAGCGGCGGCTATTTCATACCCTCGATCTACTCAAGCTGCCACACGGCACCAAAGACGATGCTATTAACGTGCCGCTAAGCTTTTCATTTATGGCCGACGCCCTCCCCGACCAGGGGTTATGGCGCTCTACCGCGAAGCAAGAGAAGGTTTATACCGGCCATGCCTCGGGCCATATCACCATTAACGTCAAAGAAGCCGATGACGTTGAGCGTGAACGCTTGCGCGTCGATATGAACGAATCACACCGCACGCTCATCGGTCACTTCCGTCATGAAATTGGCCACTATTATTGGGATGTACTGGTAAAGGATCGCGATGAAGAGGCTTGCCGCGCGGTATTTGGCAACCACCATCGACCAAGCTACGCCGAGGCGCTAGAGCGTTACTATCAGCAGGGCGCCCCCAGCGACTGGCCTGCGCGTTTTATCTCTGCCTACGCCACCATGCACCCCTGGGAAGACTTCGCCGAAACCTTCGCCTATTACTTGGATATGGTGGCCGTGCTGGATACCGCACTGCACATGGGCATTACCCATGTCGAATATGACGGTAGCCTGGACAGCATGTTGATGGCTTTTCATCAGGTCGGCTTGGCGGTGAACGAACTCAACCGGGATATGGGGCTACTCGACCTTTCGCCGACGGTGCTCGCCCCCGCCGTGCGCGATAAACTGGCGTACCTGCATCAACTGATCCAAGCCGCCAGCCCTGTTGAGCGCTAGCCCGTCAATCGTTGTCGTTGTCCCCTGCGTGGCTTTGGCTTTGTGTCTGGTTTTGCGTTTGTGCCACTCGGGGAACAGTGTCGTCATTCACAAAGTAGGTCGCACTAAGCGTATCGTGAATGGCAGCAAAGCCAATTTGCAGCTCGTCGATAAAGGCATGCAGCTTGCTCGGCGAATGGGCAAGCGCTTGGATATCGGCATCGACTACGTCCGCGCGAACCAGCGAAACCGTGGCCGCGGGGCGGTCTTGGCGGGGTAGCAAGTTAAGCTCATGGCCTAGCGTTTCTAGGCTGCAGGCAATCGAACGTGGCAGGTTGGGGTCTTGGAGCAAAAAGCGCAGCACATCCGGCCCCCGTACGCGTAAACGCACCTGCTGACGGTACATTTGATACGCGGTGAGTGATTTAAGCACACTCATCCACTGCAGGTTTTCAAATGGCAGCAGCTCCTCAGGGTTTTGCGGCAGCAAGCTGGCAGAGCGCACGTCCACGATGCGCGTCGTCATATCCGCCCGCTCCAACTGGCGCCCTAATTCAATAAACGTACGCGCCGGGCCATGACTCAAGGTGCCCTCAATGAGCCCCGTTAACGCTTGGCAACCACGAATCACGCTTTTGAGAAAGCTATCGCGGCGGCGCGGGCTAACGCCATGTTCAGCATGGTCGACGACGCTCAGATAGAGCTGATTAACCTCCTCCCAAATCTCCCGAGGCACCACATCCCGGGTGGTTCTGAGGTTCTCGCGAGCACTGGCGAGGGCGGAGATAATCGAAATATCATTCTCGGTATCGGCACATAAAAAATGTACGACATTGCGCTCATCGAAGTCTGTATGGCGTGCGGTGAAGGCTTCCAGGCTGCCGGTCATTTCGATAAGTGGGGCCCAACCTAACGGCAAGCGTCCCGGCAAATCCAGCATAAGGTGGCTGTTAACGCTCAATAGGCGCGCGGTATCTTCCGCTCGTTCAATATAACGCGCCATCCAGTAAAGATTTTCAGCAACGCGTGACAGCATGGCGTTAGGCTCCTTTCACCGCGGCCGCTGCCGCCTTATCGTCGGTTTCTACAATCCAGGTATCTTTACTGCCGCCGCCTTGTGAAGAGTTCACCACCAGCGATCCTTCTATCAAAGCCACCCGCGTCAAACCACCGGTCGTGACATGAATTTCAGGCCCTGAGAGTATGAAAGGGCGTAAATCCACATGGCGCGGCTGCGGCAACCCATTCGCTAGCGTAGGCGTAGTAGAAAGCGCCAGGGTGGGCTGGGCCATATAATTGCGTGGATTTGCCTTGATCAACTGCGCAAACTCATCGCGGGTCTCTTTGGTTGAGCGCGGGCCAATCAACATGCCGTAGCCGCCCGACTCATTGGCGGGCTTGACTACCAATTCATCCAGGTGGTCGAGCACATAGCGGCGGTCATCTTCAAACATGCACAGGTAGCTCGGCACGTTGGGCAACAGCGGCTCTTGATCGAGGTAATAACGAATCAGCGCAGGTACGAAAGCGTAAACCACCTTGTCATCCGCCACCCCAGCGCCCGGCGCGTTGGCCAGCGCGACTTTACCCGCCCGCCAAGCGCGCATCAGGCCCGCAACACCCAGCATTGACTCAGGATTAAACGCTTCCGGGTCTAGAAACTCATCATCAACACGGCGGTAAATAACATCCACGCGGCGCATGCCCTCGACGGTGCGCATATACACCACATCATCGTCATCCACTAACAGGTCACTTCCCTGCACCAGTTCTACACCCATTTGCTGGGCAAGATAGGCGTGCTCGAAGTAGGCAGAGTTATAAATCCCTGGGGTCAGCACCACAATTTGCGGGTCATCGCCGGGGCGCGGCGACATCGACGCTAGCATGTCGTAAAGCTGAGCCACGTAATCATCAACCGGCAAAATCTTGCCTGAGGCGAATAACTCCGGCAGCACTCGCTTAGTGACATTGCGATTTTCAAGCATGTAAGAGACGCCGGAAGGAATGCGTAAGTTATCTTCCAACACATAGAGCGTGCCATCCCCATCGCGCACTAGGTCTGACCCGCAAACATGCGCCCACACGCCGTGAGGGGGATTAATGCCTACACACTGAGGGCGAAAATTAACCGACTGCGCCAATACCTCAGCGGGTAACACTTTGTCCTTGATCACCTTTTGGTCGTGGTAGAGATCATCAATAAATAAGTTTAGCGCCTGCACGCGCTGCTTGAGCCCCGCCTCGGTTTTACGCCACTCATTGGCGGGAATAATGCGCGGCACAATATCAAACGGCCAGGCACGGTCGATCATTGCCCCTTCTGAATAAACGGTGAAAGTAATTCCCATGGTACGGATAGCGATCTCCGCCGCCGTTTTCCGCTCTGCTAACTCTTCTGCGCTAAACCTTGCCAACATGTTGCACAATTCACCCGCTGACTCGCGTGGCTGACCGGGCGCTGCCATCAGCTCATCGTAAAAATCACGACACGCATAGTTATTCCAATTCACTTGGCTCATGGGCGCTCTCCTGGCGCTGGGGTGGAAGCGGCAACTTCCTTAATGCTCAGTGTAGGCCTGCCGCGTGCAAAACAATCAAACAATTGAGAGCAATATGCGTACCATCTTTTGCGATATTTCAACGTTCGCTTACTTAAACGCAACTCAAACATTCCTTGGCAGAGCATCAGCGCCCATCAAACCCCTTTTGTGCTTCCTTTTGGTGCGGCCAGTCAGCTTCAAGTTGGTGCATAACGCCCTTTCCACTTTAGTTAAACGCCTTACTTAAGATAGCGGCTGCAAAAAAGTAAAAGTGGAACGATACTTGCGAAACGTTCGGTTATTCCCTAACCCAGCCGACTATCCGGTTGATAACGGTTCTCTTGAGGGTGGCCCATGACCATTCGCGTTGCCTTGTACCATCGTACGACTTACCACTTTGACCGCCCGGTGCGTCTATCACCCCATGTTATTCGGCTACGTCCGGCGCCCCACTGCCGCACCCATATTGAGTCGTACTCGCTCAAGCTCTCCGGCGAAGACCACTTTTTAAAT
This sequence comes from Halomonas sp. NYA30, assembly GCF_976980765.1. Classification (NCBI taxonomy): domain Bacteria; kingdom Pseudomonadati; phylum Pseudomonadota; class Gammaproteobacteria; order Oceanospirillales; family Halomonadaceae; genus Halomonas; species Halomonas sp. NYA30. The sequence goes on from NZ_OZ334477.1 coordinate 3,253,790, forward strand.
TGGCAACAGGACCCGTTTGGCAACTTCAACGCCCGCGTGGTGTTCCCAGAACCGCGTAAAGAGCTAACCATCGCCGTCGAGCTGATCGCCCCGATGACGGTGATTAATCCGTTCGATTTCTTCCTGGACGACATTGCGCAACAGATTCCCTTCGATTACCCGGAAGCGCTGCGCCAGGAGCTGGGCCCCTATCTTGAAATCACCGAGTCCGGGCCGCGCTTGATGGAGTGGCTAAAGGGCGTGCCCCGCGAACCGACCACCACCGTCGATTTCCTGGTCGCGCTTAACCAGCGCCTACAAGACGATATCGGTTACCTGGTGCGCTTGGAGCCCGGTGTACAAAGCTGTGAAGAGACCCTGTCCCTGGCCAGTGGCTCGTGCCGCGATAGCGCCTGGTTGCTGGTGCAGATTTTTCGCCATCTAGGCCTCGCGGCACGCTTTGTATCGGGCTATTTGATTCAGCTTAAATCCGATGTCAAAGCACTCGATGGCCCCAGCGGTACAGAAGTAGATTTCACCGATTTACACGCCTGGACCGAAGTGTTTCTACCTGGTGCAGGCTGGGTAGGCCTTGACCCCACCTCGGGCCTGTTTGCAGGCGAAGGCCATATCCCGTTGGCCGCAACCCCCACCACGGGTAGCGCAGCCGCCATTACCGGTTTTTCAGATAAGTGCGAAGTCACGTTCGATGTGACCATGGAAGTGGAGCGTATTCACGAAGACCCACGGGTCACCAAGCCGTATAGCGATGAGCAGTGGCAGCGTATCTGCAACCTCGGCGACGAGGTGGATGCCGAGCTTCTTCAGCAAGATGTGCGCCTGACCATGGGTGGCGAACCTACCTTTGTATCGGTCGACGACATGGAAAGCCCGCAGTGGAATACCGAAGCGCTCGGTGAGCACAAGCGCGAGCGGGCCGAAGCACTACTGACGCGCCTTCAGGCCGCCTACGCCCCGGGCAGCGCGATTCAGCAGCAGCAGGGCAAGTGGTACCCTGGCGAACCGTTACCGCGCTGGGCGCTGGCCTGCTACTGGCGTAAAGATGGCGTGCCGCTATGGCGCGACCCACAGTGGCTGGCCTGCCTGGAGACCGCCCCGAAAGTGCAGGTGGATAACACCATGGCGCAACGCTTTACCAAGGCGCTCAGCGAGCGGCTGGGTGTGGCCGAACGTTACTGGATTCCGGCGTTTGAGGATGCCTACTACTATCTTTGGAAAGAGCAGTCGCTGCCGGTCAACGTTGACCCACGCGAAGCCAATCTCAAAGACGATGCCGAGCGCCACCGCTTGGCCCGTTTGTTAGAGCAAAGCTTAGATGAAGTGGTGGGCTATGCGCTGCCGCTGCGCCACTCGATCAGCCAAGCACACCGCTGGGAAAGCGGCCGCTGGCCGCTCAAGCGCGACCACCTGTTCCTGGTACCCGGCGACTCCCCCATGGGGCTACGCTTACCGCTTTCCGCGTTGCCTTGGGCTGACCCAGAAGAGCAGCCCCAGCCCGAATCACTGTTCGCACCGCGCCCTGAACTGGGCGATATTCACGGCGAGGTCGCCCGGCGTAACGCCGAGCAGCTGCATATTAGTGATGCCGAGCGCCTGGGGCGTTCCAGCCACCCCAGCCCATCGCACCCTGAAGGTGAAGACGTCCAGCAGCAGCCGCGGGCTGAAAGCGACCGCGAGAGTGGCATTATTCACACCAGCCTGTGTGTGGAGCCACGGGATGGGCGCTTGCATATTTTCCTGCCGCCATTGACCAGCTTAGAGCACTACCTCGACCTGCTCAGCACCGTTGAAGAGTGCGCCAAGGAACTCGCTTGTCCGGTCATGGTAGAGGGTTACTCGCCGCCTCGAGATCCGCGCTTGGAAAACTTTATGATCACCCCCGACCCAGGCGTGATCGAAGTGAATATTATGCCCGCCGCCAGTTGGCAAACCTTGGTTGCGCAAACTGAACGGCTGTATGCCGAGGCACGCGAAACCCGGCTGGGCACTGAAAAATTCATGTTGGACGGGCGCCATACCGGTACCGGTGGCGGCAACCATGTCACGCTGGGCGGCATTACGCCTGACGACTCGCCGTTTTTACGCCGCCCCGATTTGCTGGCAAGCTTGGTCACTTACTGGCAGCACCACCCTAGCCTCTCTTATCTGTTTTCGGGTCTGTTTATTGGCCCGACCAGCCAAGCCCCACGGGTGGATGAAGCGCGTCACGAAGCACTTTACGAGCTGGAAATTGCGTTACAGCAAATGCCTGAGGGTGATGTAGTACAACCCTGGCTGGTCGATCGCTTGCTGCGCCACCTGTTAACTGACCTAACCGGCAACACCCACCGCGCTGAGTTCTGTATCGACAAACTCTACTCACCGGATAGCGACAGCGGCCGACTCGGTTTATTGGAGCTACGTGGCTTTGAGATGCCGCCCCATGCGCGCATGAGCCTGATGCAGATGCTGCTGATTCGCGCCCTTGTCGCGCGCTGCTGGAAGGCACCCTATCGAGCCAAACCGGTACGCTGGGGCAGCGCCTTGCAGGATCGTTGGATGCTGCCCCACTACCTATGGAACGATCTTGACGATGTGCTTAGTGATCTACGCCACCACGGCTTCGATTTTGATCTTGAGTGGTTTGCCCCCTTCCTGGAGTTTCGCTTCCCGCTGCACGGACGCTTGCACACCCCCATGCTGGATATTGAGCTGCGCCAAGCCATCGAACCCTGGCATGTATTGGGCGAAGAGGCCTCAGCTGGCGGCACTGCCCGCTACGTGGATTCCTCAGTGGAGCGCCTGGAAGTCAAGGTGAGTGGCATGAGCGGTGACCGCTATGTGGTGACCTGCAACGGCCGCCGGGTGCCCCTTTCAGCTACCGGCAGAAACGGCGAAGCGGTGGCCGGGGTGCGTTACCGCGCTTGGCAGCCGCCCTCGGCGCTTCATCCGCAGATCCCCATTCACGCGCCGCTGGTGTTTGATGTGATCGACACCTGGAACCAGCGCTCAGTCGCGGGCTGTACTTACTACGTAGTGCACCCCACAGGGCGTAATTTCGATACCTTCCCGGTCAATGCGTTTGAAGCCGAAGCGCGAAGACTGGGGCGTTTTAGTGACAGCGGCCATAGTCATGGCCATCAGGTTCCCAAGCTGGAAACCCCCAGCCTGGAACTGCCGCAGACCCTCGACCTGCGCTGGACGCCTAGCTAATGCTTTTCTCTTAGCGACTAGTGCAGGATAATCCGCCTCCTACTGCTTAGGATTACAAGGATAATGACGGCCCCTGTCTCTCCCTCACTTCTCGCGCCCGTGGCTAACGGGCTCGTTGAGGATTACTTACACCAGCTAGGCAAGGGACAGCCCGGCACGTTCGACGCCATGCTCGATGGCCAGGGGCAGTTACGCCCTGGCTGGCAGAGCTTACTCGGCTCATTGGAGGGCCTGGGCCCGACGGGTCGTCACCAGCAGCATGACGAGATTCAGCGCCTACTGGCTGAAAACGGCGTAATTTTCAATATGCATGATGAAACCCAGGGGCGTTCGTGGCGGCTCGACCCGCTACCCTGGGTGATTGATGAACCACAGTGGCAAGCATTAGAAGCGGGGCTAATCCAGCGCAGTCGTCTGCTGAGCGCCCTCTACGACGATATCTATGGGCCCAAAACGCTCTTTGAGGCTGGACTACTCCCCACCCAAGAGCTGCTTGCCTCAGCGCATTTATTACTGCCCTGCCACCAGTCGCTGCCCAATGACCGCGCGCCGATTATTTTCCACGGTGTGGATGTGATTCAGGATACTCAGGGCCAGTGGCGGGTGTTGGCAGACCGCCTACAGGCGCCATCCGGTACTGGGCTTGCGCTCGAAAACCGTATACTGATGGCCCGCGCCCTGCCGGATATGTATCGCAATGCGCCCTTAAAGCGGCTAGCGGGGTTTCTTGACCTACACCACCGCACGCTGATCGCCATGGCCTATCAGCATCGCGATAACCCCACGCTTATCTTATTAACGCCGGGGCCGGGGAGCCCACGCTATTTTGAGCACGCCTATTTAGCCAATTACCTCAATATTGCACTGGTAGAAGGCCAGGATTTAGTCGTACGCGATACCCAAGTATGGCTGCGCACCCTGGGCGGTCTACAGCCAGTCGATGTGATACTGCGCCACTGCGACGACGCTTACTGCGACCCGCTGGAACTGCGCGGCGATTCGCAGCTGGGCGTACCCGGGCTACTCCAGGCCATGCGCTCAGGCGGCGTGGCGCTATCTAACGCCTTGGGGGTAGGCATTTTGGAAGCCCCGGTGTTAGCGGACTACTTACCGATGCTGTGCGAGCATCTTCTGGGTGAGACCCTGCTGCTGCCCAACGTCAATGCCACGACGCAGCCAGCCACCGCGCCGGTTTTTGATAGCCACCTACAGCGCCTGGAGCCCACCACGCTCAACCTACGCTGCTTTGTAACACGCACCCCCAATGCCACTGCCAAAAGCAGCACTGCTGCTAAAAATAGTGCGGCTGGCGAGTACCAAGTAATGCCCGGTGGTTTAGCTTGGGTTGGCGAACCTGGCTTGCCATCACTAAGCAGCACCATCGTTAAAGATGTCTGGGTTACGGCAGCCTCTCCTCAGCCCCATGTCAGCCAGCTCCGCCAGGCCCGCGGCCCGGTGGTGGCCACCCGTGACGGCACCGACCTACCCAGCCGAGTAGCCGAAAGCCTGTTTTGGTTAGGCCGCTACGGCGAGCGCTTAGACACCCGCGCGCGACTGCTGCGTGAAGCGCTAATGAGGCTAATGGAGTACGACCAGGATGAGATCGCCGATCAGCTGCTCGATGAACTTCTGCTGGCACTGGATATCACCACGCTAAACGAAGAGGACCAACAGCGACTACAGGCACCTTTGATTGGTTTTGATCTAAAGCGCGCCGCGTTACTGGCGCAGTTTGATGACGTGGATCCCCAGGCCTTACAGCCACTGTTTGCCCAACTAATGCGCAACGCACGCAGCGTGCGTGACCACTTAGGCGATGACTCCTGGCGGGTGGTGCACCAGCTGCGTCAGCGCATGGCCACCTTCAACCCAAGCTTGGGGGCCAGCGCGGCACGGCGCGCTTGCGAGGGGCTGTCTGCTCAGCTAGCCGCCTTCTTCGGGCTGTGTAACGAAACCATGCCCCATCACTACGGCTGGCGGTTTATGGATATTGGTCGCTTCCTGGATCGCGTACTGGGACTGCTCTCGCTGCTCAATCTCACCCTCAATGCGCCGCACTCGCCGGGGCTGGCGTTGTGGGAAGTCGTGCTCGCCACCACCGATAACTTTACCGCCTATCGCCGCCGCTACCGCAGTGAGCTTCACCCTGCGGCGATTCTCGATCTACTGCTGTTCGATGAAACCAATCCTCGCTCGGTGGGCTATATGCTCAAGCGCATTGAGCGTCAGATGGATCGACTGCCAGGCACTACATCCCCCTACCGTAACGCCGAACGCAGGCTGTTGATTCAGGCGAATGCAGCGCTCCATCTTGCGGATATTGATCGTTTGAGCCATTTAGCGGATACCCCCGAGGCGCAAGAGGCGTTAGAACAACTGCTGGACGCCCTGATTGAGCCCCTGAGTGCGCTTTCTGAAGCCATTAGCCAGAGCCATTTCAGCCATGTGGAACGACCTCGCCAGCTAGTTAGTATGGAGCCCGATGCATGAACTATACGTTGCGGCATACCACCCGCTACCACTACAGCGCTCCGGTAACGTTGTGCCATAGTGAAGCGCGGGTGCTTCCACGCAAAACGCCCCATCAGCAGTGTGGCGCTTCGGAATTACATATTAGCCCTGCGCCGCAGGTACAAAAGGAGCGCTGCGATATATTCGGCAACCGGGTGCTCTATTTCGCCATGGAAGAGGTCCATCAAACGCTGGATGTCACCGTGGTAACACCACTGAATACTCAACCGCTCACCGCCCTGCCAACTGTTTCACCAGCGTGGGAAAACGTGGCCCAGCTGCTGAGCCAAGACAACAGTTTTGACGTTCAACTCTACCGGTTGGACTCACCGTTTATCCGGCGTAACGACGAGCTAGCGGCCTTTGCCCGCAGCTGCTTCACCCCGGGCAGGCCACTTATTGAAGCAGCGCTAGCGCTGAATGAGTTGATTTATAGCACCTTTGAATACGACCCCAGCTTTACTACGCTGGCGACACCGTTAAGCGAGGTACTTGCCAACCGGCGAGGTGTTTGTCAGGACTTTGCTCACCTGGCGATTGGCGCACTGCGTTCGGTAGGGCTCGCCGCACGCTACGTCAGCGGTTATCTGGAAACCCAGCCACCGCCCGGGCAGCCGCGCCTGATCGGCGCGGATGCTTCCCATGCGTGGCTGGCGACCTGGATCCCTGAATGGGGCTGGCTGGCGCTTGACCCCACCAATGGCTCAGTGGCCGGTGAACAACACCCCGTGCTGGCTTGGGGGCGTGATTATGCAGATGTCGCGCCGCTCAAAGGGGTTATGAACGGCGGCGGCGAGCATCGTCTTGAAGTTGAAGTCGATGTCATGCCGCTGGCGAGCTAAAACATTAATAATTATTAATGCCTGATAGCCATCAGGCTGATTCGTAAGCGGCTTTAAGTCGATAAAACTCTTCAACAATAGCGGCCATTTCATCGGCGTCATAATCGCACAGGCCGCTCACCACGAGCTTTTTGGAGCCCACCCCTACCGCTTCACCGGCGGACTCTATCGAGAATTCCAGCCGTGCATCGGCACGTTTGCCGTTAACTTCTAGCGAAGAGTGATTCAGCGTTAAGCCCGGTGAAAAGCCATCTAAACGCTTGAGTGAAAATCCCATGCTATCGTAGATCACCAGCGGGCGTTTAGGGTTAAACATAACCCCATGCTGCTCCATGAGTGGTTTGAGATAGTGTGGGAAATTCTTGCCTGAAAACGCCACATAACAGCGTGCAAAGGCTTCCACCACAGCGGGATCATGGGTAATGTCACCGCTGCGCACCACCTGCAAGTAACCTTTACCGCTCTCATCACAGACATGCAGTGTACCGTCGTCTTCTTCGCTGAACTTTAGCGGTGTATCGGCGCCCACCATGTTGGTAAAGCGAAATTCCATTTGCCGCGACAACCCAAACTTTGTGAGCACCAATGCAAACAGCAGATCACCGGGCACACAAAAGCGGCGTGCATCCGGATTATGAATAGGGTTGTAGTCACCCGCCACGCCTTTGGCGAAGCGACTGGCCTGCTCTGCGGAGATCACCACATACTCTCCACGCTGCGTATAAAAATCCTTGAACATGGCGTTTGTTGCCTGCCTAGCGTTGAAATCGAAAACCCGTCACTGCCCAACGCCGCGCATAATGCCATAAAACACGCCCCAACAGGAGTAATCTGCCAGGGAAGCCACTATGCCAGACGCGAACACTCGTAAAAATCGCCTACCCCGCCTGCTTTTCAGGGTGTTGATTGGCTTACTGTTTATCATCCTGATCTGGGTAGCGGGCAGCTATTGGCTGCTTAATAGTCAGTGGCTACCCAAACGCATTTCCCAATTTGAAGGCATCGACATCCGCTGGGAGCAAGGCGCCAGCCGACACCCTGGCCGGTGGGAAGTCGAGGGGCTGTATCTCGCACGTGAAGATGAAGCCTTACCCATCTCCATTGAAGCCGAACGCGCGACCCTTTCGCTCTCTTTGCTGGCTCTGCTACGCGGCGAGCTACATATTAATGCCCTCGATGCTGAGGGCATTCGCCGCCTGATCGTCGGTGATATCGCGCTGGAAGCGGAAGGCCAACTACACGTAGCGGAGACCACACTGAGTCGCGACACCCTAGCTATCCCTAATGTTTCGCTCGCCATTACTAATGGTCGTTTAGTTCGCCTGAGTGATCAAGCAACCCTAGTGCACGATATTGATCTTACCGCTGATGCGACACTCGACACGATAACCCCCGTCGACGCCACCAGTGGCCAACTTAACCCCAACCTGCTGGCGGCGCTTTCGGCACAGCTTCAGTTGAATGCCCAAGCGGATGCCTGGGATGTCTTCATGCCCTATTTAGACGCCCTGCCCTGGCTAACCCTGGAGGGGCGCGGGGCACTCACCGGCACACTTGAGCTAACCGCTGGTAAGTTACAGCCCGGTAGCGAATTAATGCTGGACGCACCAGTGTTACGCTTAGCGGTAGATGAGCAGCGTTTACGAGCTTCAAGCGACTCGCCCCGCTGGCTAATCGCTGACAACCCACCACCACGTCACACCGCCACCGGTAAAGGCCAGGTTCGCTTGGCGATTGAGAACGATCAACTGCATTTTTCGACCCAGCTTGCCGATGTTGAGCTAGCTGAAATAGAACTGGCTGAAGTAGGACTGGCTGAAATAGAACAGGACGAGCCGCGCCCCTATGCAGAGCACGCTGAGCTTCGCCTTGCGACCCAAATTCCCAATCAACGCCTGGATCAGCTCGACCTTCCCACAGCGGCTACCCTGGCATTAAAGGGCAATATCATTCGTTTGGATATGCTTGACCGTTATCTTACTGCGTATGCTGACGAACAGGGCATCCGCCTTTCCGGCCATGGCCAAATGGATGCCTCAGCCAGCATTCGCGAATCGCGCCCTTTTGAAGCCCAGCTGAACATTCAAGCACCGGAACTAGCCGCCAATACGCTCGGCTTTATCGCCCAAGGCAGCGGCTCACTCAATGCACGGTTAACACCGCAAGAGATAATGGAAGCCACGTTCAACTTTAACGATGCCACGCTCCATCACCAAGAGCGCCTGCTGCTTGACGACGCTGATATCAACCTTATCGCCACAAGCCCTATTAATCCGCAAAAAGCGCTTGATGAAGTCTCTGCCACGCTCAGCTGGCAAGCGGCGCGGCTCCCTGATATCCGCGTACTACAGAGCTATTTAGCGGCCATTTTACCCACCCCTGCACCTCTGCAGTTGCTTAGCGGCCAAGCCACGAGTCACGGCCAGCTTACTATGACGCCAGAGCAACTCAGCGGTGAGGTGCATTTAGCTGGAAGCGGGCTAACGACTCGCTGGCAGCATGGCGAACAGGCGGGCACGTTAACCAGTGATATGCAGCTATTCCTGCCACTCCAGCAAGTAGCGATGGATGGTTCAGAGTTGAACATCAGCGGCACCCGGCTGAGCTGGCAAGTGGCCGATATCGACCGACCTAGCGAGCGCCTAGAGAGCGTATTAGTGTTAACCGACGGGTGTTTTCAGCGCCGCAATAGCATGCCTAGTGGTCAGTTTGCACTTGAAGGTAGTGTGCAACGGCTAGGCTTTTTAAACGCGTTTTTGCCTGACGCCCATGGCTTGGCCATTGCTGGCGAAGGCCAGCTCTTTGCTCAGGGCGCCTTTCGAGATAACCGCCTGCTGGCACCGACTCGATTGCGGGTCAACGCCGACCAGTTAGAAGTCACTTTTTTAGACTATCTCGCCACCGGACGCGGCGAACTTACCGCCCAGTTGAATAGCACCGAGCAGGCCCAGCTCTCGCTTGGCATTCCCCGTTTTGTCTTAAAGCGCCAAGACGATGACAGCCCACATGTGCAGGGGCGCCACTTTGCCCTCACCACGCAAACCAAGCAGTTTAGCGAAGTGCTTGAATCCCCCCAGCCCGAGCACTTCACCACGCGTATTGCGCTACCGATTACCGAGGTGCCCGACTTCACCCGTTACAACCGCTACCTGCCAGAAGGGGCGGGTATCACCTTGCTTGATGGGCAAGCCAGCCTAACCAGCGAATGGCTGCTGGAAGGATTGAACGCCCAAGGAGAAATAACGCTGCGCGCCTTTGGTGCCGAGCTGGCGCTACTGGATCAGCGCCTACGGGGCGATGTGCACTTGTATTTGCACCTAACCGACGGCGATCTGAATACACGCCGCTTTACTGCTAATGACTCTTTCCTACGCCTGGAAAACGTTAACCTTCAGAATGAAAACGGCTCATCGGATGCGGGTTGGTGGGTGCAACTTTCAATGTTTGATGCGCAGTTAGCGTGGGAAGACCCTGTTCGCCTAGCCAGCCAACTACGTTTGGAGATGCGCGACACGGGATTACTCGCCCGGTTATTTCTCGCCCGCGCCAGGGATAGCGACTGGCTCGGGCGCCTGCTAAATGTTCATGATATTGAGGGCACTGCGCAACTAGAGATCAACGGCGAGCTTATTAGCCTACAAGACCTGACACTCACCGGTGGCCCGCTGCTGCTGCTTTCGGACATCGCTCTGGCAGACCGCAGTGCCAACGGCGCGCTCTATGCGCACCTTGGAGTGGTTGGACTAGGCGTTGAGCTTGAAGATAGCGAACCAACCTTGCACGTTATTCAACCGCGCCGCTGGTTTAACCGCTGGCGAAAAGCCAATGGCAGGTAATACACATAAACGTTGCCTAATGTTTTTTGCGCTCACGGCGAATCATCCTCACCCGCTCTTTGGCTTTTTGCGGCGTGGAGAGCGGTGCCGCCGCCTCATCGTGGGTTTTGGCGGGCACCGTGACCCAGGCAAACACCGGCAATGCCAAGTGCCAATGAATGGCCGCCAAACGAAGCCCAAGAGTGACGCTTAGCGAGGCGGCAATCGCCAGTGTAAGCGGTGCCTCCAGCGCATGCAGCGCGACGTAAACGATACCTCCCGCCATCGCAGCGGTGGCGTAGATCTCTTCGCGCAATACCATGGGCACTCGTTGCGCCAGCACATCACGGATCATGCCGCCCGCCACGCCGGTCATCATGCCCATCAACACCGCCACCATGCCAGACGTGCCCAGCAGCAGTGCTTTATGGGCGCCAATAACGGTGAACAGCGCCAGCCCGAACGCATCGGCAATCGGCAAGAAGCCCCTTGAGAGACGGTGGATATAGTGAAACCCCATCAGCGAGACGCCTACGGTGGCTAAAATCACCCATAAATAGGTTGGGTCGGTCACCCAGAACACCGGCTTTACGCCTAGCACTAAATCCCGCAGTGTGCCCCCACCGATGCTGGTCACCGCCGCCAGCACCAGCATGCCAATTGGGTCCATGCGCGACCTGCACGCCAACATCACACCCGACAGCGCGAACACAATGACACCCGCCATATCCAGCCAATAGACCACACCTGACACGCTCTTCTCCTTAATGTTCGCTATCGATAAAGGCGCCAAGAATAACACTCTTCCCCAAAACACTGGCTCCGGCGCTCATTACTCAGTTGGGATAAATACTCGTGATTAGGTTACGCTGACCTATTAGGTTAACTGTGGAGTTGGAGCGTTTATGGATTGGAACCCGGCTTACAGCTGGCTGGTACTCGCCCTACTATTAAGTCTGGCAGAGCTATCCTCTGGCGCAATGGTGCTGCTTGCACTGGGTATTGCCGCGGCGCTAACGGCGGCCGTTACGGCGTTAGGTTTAACGCTCCCCTGGCAACTGCTCAGTATGGCTATTTTTACCGGCGTACTGCTACCGCTATGCATCATGGTCATTCGCCCGCGCTTCTCTCCCCGTGGCGTGGCTTATGGCACTACCGGCACGGGCGTCGAGAAAGGCAATCGCTACACTACCCTACGCCGGGATTTTGATGATGCCACAGGCATTAAAGTTAACGGCGATTTCTACCGCCTGCGCGTCGTTGAAAGCGGTGAAACTGAGCTACCCAGCGGTACGCTGGTTATATTTATACGATTTGAAGGCACCACTGCGCTGGTCGCGTTACATCAGCCTGACGACATAGCCCCTCACGAAGACGATCCCCAACGCAAGGAGCCTTAACAATGGATTTACCTATTAGCCCAGGTTTATTAATAAGCCTTATTATTGTAGTGATCGCGGTACTGATCATTTCTAAAGGTCTGATCATTATTCGCCAATCGGAAGTCATGGTGGTGGAGCGCCTTGGTTCATTCCATCGCGTTTTAGAAAGCGGCATCAACATCATCATTCCGTTTATCGAACAACCTCGTGCGATCACCATGCTGCGTTATCGCAAAATGGGTGAGGACTACACCGCCATCACCACAGACGAAACCCGTATTGATCGCCGCGAAACGGTGATGGATTTCCCAGGCCAACCGGTCGTTACCACCGATAACGTCACCGTGCGCATTAACGGCGCCCTTTACTATCAGATCATTGACCCCAAGCGGGCGGTCTATGAAGTCGAGAACATGAGCCAGGCCGTCGAAGTACTGGCGAAAACCACGCTACGCTCAGTAGTCGGTAAAATGGAACTGGATAAACTGTTTGAGTCCCGCGCGGAAGTTAATAATGAGATTCAGGCCGCGATGGAAGAGCCTGCGTCTAAGTGGGGGGTTAAAATCTCCCGCGTCGAAGTACAAGATATTGCCATGCCGGAAGAAGTGGAAACCGCCATGCGCCTGCAGATGGCCGCCGAGCGTAAACGGCGCGCGACAGTCACCGAAGCCGAAGGTGAAAAATCAGCGGCAATTGCCATGGCCCAGGGCCAGCGTGAATCTTCGATTCTTAACGCTCAAGGCGATAAAGAGTCCGCTATTCTGCGCGCACAGGGTGAGCAGGAGTCCATCAAACTAGTACTGAGCGCCATCGGCGATAGTGAAGAGAACAAGCGCACGGTGGTGGGTTACCTGCTCGGCCAAAGCTATATCAAGGTACTGCCCAACATGGCGAAGAATGGCGAGCGTGTATTCGTACCTTATGAATCATCGGCATTGCTTGGCTCAATGGGCATGTTCCGTGAAATGGCGGGATCACCTGAGGACACGGTGGCTAACCACCTTAAAAACCGTAGCGGCAGTGACAGCGATTTTCGTAGTGGAATTGTCGGTGGCGCGGTCAGCGGCCACTAATAGCGCCATCAAGAAACCGCAGGAATTACGTTAAGCCGGGCCCCGCGGGGTCCGGCTTTTTTGTACTCTGGACTTATCCGTTACCCGTCATCAAACGTTGAAGAAAACTTCATCGCCTGCGCCAATTTTTTAGCTAAACTGGGAACCATCGCTCAGTGGGCCGGGCATCGTTATGCGTTAACCACCAGTGTTGTCATCGGTTGATGCATCCAGCAGTGGAATACAATCTTGTTGGCACTCAAAACGCTCTCCATGCTACTTCGTGGGTACACCTTATGCCATGGCATTCTGCTAACGATAACCTTTACCTTGTTAATGGTAACGTCAACTGCTCTTCAGGCAGATGCCTCGCCTAAGCCACTCAATAGCTGGGAGTACCGCTGGGGTGATTCACCATTCAATGCCCAAGGTGCGCCCCAGTGGCTGCAGGATGAATCGCTAGACTGGCACGCCATTGATTTCCCTGCCGACCCGCCCGGCCGGAAGGGCCAACAAAATGTCTGGTATCGTGCTGTGCTGCCTGAGGGCGATTGGAACGATCCAGTGCTCTACATCACCAGCATCGACCTAATCGCCCAAGTCTACCTGGATGATAGGCTGATTTATCAACATGGCGAATTCGATTCCCAAGGATGGGGGGAGTTTGCGGGTTGGCCATGGCATATGCTCGACCTGCCTGAAGATGCGGCGGGCAAGACTCTCTACCTGCGCGTGTTTTCTTATTACACCAACATCGGCCTATGGGGCGAAGTTCAGGTGATGGAGCGCCTTGATGTGCTCAAGCACGTTATTCATGATTCAGCTCAGGATCTTGGCGTAAGCGCACTGGTTTTAGTACTGGCGATTCTAGCCACTATTTTTGCGCTGATTGGCCCTGAACGGAGAGGATTTGGCGCCATCGCCCTATTTGCCTACGCAGCGGGGCTCATGCTGATTGCGGAAGCCCCAGCTCGACAACTGATCGCCAGCAACGCCCTTGCCTGGGATACCCTGCGGGCGGGCAGCTACTATATGCTGCCTGTTGCGCTGGGGTTACTCCTTAGCCACTGGCTCGAAGGGTCTGCCAAGCGTTGGCTAAGCCATTTTTGGCGCCTGCATCTTGCTTATTTAATAGTCGCCATTGGCTTGGTTCAGGTTGGCATCATCAGCCTGCCAATCACCTTTCCGATTTTTGATGCTTTGCTGGCAGTGACGCTTCCGGTCATGTTGATACTGGCCCTATTCCGTTTCCCCAGGCTAAGCCTTGAGCAGCGCTTACTGGTAGTAAGCTTCACTGTTTTCGCACCGCTGCTAGTGACCGATATGCTAGTGGCACACGGCTTTATCTCGTGGCGCCCCATCCCCCTAAGCTATGGCACCCTCGTATTTTCACTGGCTAATGCCGCCATTTTTCTATGGCACTATCGCCGTACGCAGCAGGAACTGGCGCTATCGAACGAAACGCTTGAGCTAAAAGTGGCCGCACGTACGGCAGAACTGGACCGTCTGGTGCATGAGCTGGAAGGCCTTTCTTTCGAGGATCCTCTTACGGGTCTTCATAATCGTCGCCACTTCAATACTGTGTTCGATCATGAGTGTCGTCGCGCACAACAAAACAGCAGCCATCTATCGCTACTAATGTTGGATATAGACCATTTTAAAAAGATTAACGACCATTTTGGCCACGATGCTGGTGACAGCGTACTGGTAGAGATCGCATCGCGACTCCGGCAACACTTCCAGGGGATGGATGTCGTCTGCCGGTTCGGGGGAGAAGAGTTTGTAGCGCTGTTGCCGGCCACATCAGTAAGCGCAGCCGAGGAGCACGCCACTGCTCTGCTTAATACGATTTCTCATCAGGCATTGATCTATCATGGGGAACCGCTGGGGCGTATCACGCTCTCTTGCGGGATAGCCACTTACCCGGGGCTCACACAAGATCCGCAGAAACTACTGCGACTCGCTGACGAAGCGCTTTACCAAGCCAAGCACAGCGGCCGTAACCGCTGTGTCGTATGGGCTGAATCGCATCACGCTCAGCAGTTCATGCTGGCCCCAGCAGGTATTTCCATCTGTCTGGCGACTAGGGTGAATCGGTCGCCAGAAAGTGATCAATAAACACTGCGTAATCCTGCTCAGTACAGTCCGCGTAAGCGACTGCCAGTGTTGAAACGACCTCGACAAACTGCGTTTCTCTTCCTTTCAGGCGTTGGCAAACGGCCTTGGCAAAGCGTGTCGCGTCACCTCGATTAAGCGCCTGGGCACCGCGCAGGTGTTCACGGGCAAGAATTTCCCCCCACTGCTGCGCCAGCTTTTTATACGACTTACCACCAGAGAGCTTATGGGTCGGCATGTCTTTCTTGAAAGGCGAACGTTCGCGCACCGAAAACACCTTGTCATTCATGGTCAACCAACCAAGGTAGGCATCCGGATGCTCGGCAATGGCGTGGAAAGCCGCGGCATGACGGATACCTTCATTGGGAAACAGCTTCCGCCACGCCTGCTGCTGGGTCTTATCCATCAGTTGGTACGCTTCTGGCGGCACCTGCTCTTTGATATCCAGAATGATATCGTCATGCTCGTGCTCAACGCCTCCCTCAATCAATACGTAGTAACGCTCCACGCCCAGCGAACCAGTACCTGCATCCAGACGTCGAGCCGTATCTTTCACACGAAAATGGTGAGGATCACTCTCTTTAAAGGCGTGTTGCAGCGTTTGCTGGTACTCCTGCTCAATCAGACGGCGTAACTGGCTGGCGACATCCGCCGGTAGATTGGCGAGCTTACCGGGCCGCTCGGCGAATTGACGGCCTTTCTGGTCATCAAGCGTCGTCCATTTTTCGAGCATCCGCGCACGGCTCTGTTTATCCGCCACCTTATTCATGAACGGCTTCAGCGGGCCCTTGGCGGTGTCGAGAGTGACAGCGTGAATGGGTTTACCATCGACGTGATCCGCCAGCGTTTGGTAATAGCCTTTTATTAACTTTTTGAGTGCTTTATCAATCGCTTTGGTGTCCAGCTCTGCGTTCTCGCGACCATCCAGTACCACGCTGATAGCCAGTCGCCACACGTCGTACTGATAGTCACCAATCAACGCGTCGTCGAAGTCATCCATGCCATAACGCACCTGATCATCGTGGTGACCGTAAGCGCCAAAGTTATAGACGTGAGCATCGCCTTGCAGCCACGTTTGAGTTTCCGGCCAGCCGCCGAACAGGGCAAAGCGCCAATCGTGCCAAACGTCTTGCCAGAAAAGATGATTACTCCCCCGATAAAACCGGTAAGGCGACGCAGCCATTTTGGCGTACTTGGCCTGGCGGGTTGCCGTGGCCAATGTTTTGTTCGCCTGATGGGTTGCCTCAATCACCTGCTGAGGGCGGTTATGTCCAGTCAGTGCATGGCTCATTGCGTTGCCTTTGTTAGTGCATTCATTCGCTGTGTTTGCCCGGTGCGTAAAAAGCGCTCGGAGCATAAAAGCGGTTATCTGCAAGGGTAAGCGATGAACATGAATAGATTAAGTCAGCGTTTACTATCCACCCTTGCGCCCTAAGCGTGTTAACCCGCGTGGAGCCGCGATACGAAAGAAGCGCTCAACCACTTCTGCGTTGGTAGATGGCGTCATTAATGAGATCGCAACAAATACCGGCAGATTGAGCATTAGCCCCCAAAAGCCCGCGTGAATACCCATCGGGTGTGGCCAAAGGGTAGTAAATGCCGTGGTAATCAAAAAACCCACCACGATACCGGCCATCACGCCCAGGCGAGACGCTCGCGGCCAGAAGAACATCCCGATGAACGCAGGCATTACTTGGGAGGCAAAGCCCAGCCCCACCAGCAGAATCATCACCAGGCTACCGGGCTCGGCAATTGCCAGTGGCGCTATCACTAAGAACATGATGGGTAGGATCAATAGTCGCGCCAACTTGCCGGTGACAGCGTCGGATAACTTCAACACGGGCTGAATCACATCCTTACTGAGCGACAACGACACCGAGTGAATAAAAGGTTCGCTGGAAGACATAGAGGCCGCCAGAGTGCCCGCCCCCAGCAGCCCGACCAGCACGACAGGCAAGTGCTGCATGGCATATTCGAGTACCACAGTATCGGCGCGGGCGAGTTCAGGCAGCGAAAAAATGCCGATGAAGCCCACCACCACCATAGGCAAAATCACTACGTAATAAGTGGGCAGCCACGTTGCGCTGCGACGAATGGTGCGCGCGGAGGAAGCGCTCATCCACTGCGTCCATACTGGCGGCATAAACGAGAACATCGAAACGATGATCGAGGTTGTCCAAAAGCTAAAGCTCATATCACCACCGGCGCCTGGCAGGGTGAGAAACTCGCTATGATCGGCCTGGATGCGTTCGAACACCCCCGCAAAACTTAACCCACCGGTGGCGCTATGCACAGCCCACAGGCCAACCGCCCAGGCAACGATTAGCATCAGCACGCCTTGAAAGGCATTGGTGCGGCCAATCGCCCGCTGCCCGCTGACGTAGAGATACACGGCAATACAGGCCAACACCAGCACGACTCCCAGCCAAATCGGTATCAAGCCGCCGCTCATCACAAACAAAATATAGGCAGAGCCGATAGTTTGAAGCACCGCGTAGGCAACAGAGCCGATCGCCATCACGAGCGCGGCCAGTGCCCCCAGTGCAGGGCTCTGGTAACGGTCAGATATAGCACTTGCTTGGGTGACATGACCAAACTGCTCGCCGAACTGCCACACCTTCGGGCCGAAGTACCACGCGACCAACGCGAGATAGGCAAGGTAAATCGCTACATAAAATACCGCGACGCCTTTGGAATAGGCCCAGCCGGGCGCACCCATAAAGGTGTAAGCACTCACACTACCGGCGGCGATCAGCAGGTAGAGCGTTACCGGCCCCATGCTGCGCCCCGCTACGCCCCACTCCTCCAGGCTGTTCATGGAGCGGCCTGCCTTGGCGCGTAGGCCAATCACCATCGCAATGGCCACATACGTCAGTGTTATCAGTAATGGCCAAGGGCTACTCATAGTCGTCTCGCTCCACAATGCGGTTACCAATCAGCATGACCACCACGCAGGCAAAAATAACCAGGTAGCTCCAGACCACCATCAATGGAAGTCCCATCACCAGTGTTGCCCGGTTTACCAGGCCAATCACTGGCCATGTACCCGCCGCCATCAGTGCCACGAAAGCTATCAACAACCCCCACCCCGCACGGGAAGTGGGTAGAACGATCAAACGTCGCACGAGTACTCTCCTTTATTTAAACGCAACTTTATCGACGGCAGCGCAGGCCAACGCCAAGCGCTCCTTAAAGCCCCAACTGCCTCGACATCACTGTGACGGTCTCGCCCCGGTACTCAAGGTTTTCTATATATTGCCAGCCCAAGCGGCGATAGAGCGCTTGCTGGTCGGGGGTATAAAGGTAGAAATGCCGTATGCCACTCTCTATTGCTTCCGCCTCTACCCTTTTCACCAACCCAGATGCAATGCCCTGCCCCCGCCATTCGGGCACGACGAAGACGGAGGCTAGCCAGGGGGTAAGTTCGGGTCGAATGCTCATATCATCGGCAATAAGGCTGGCGGTTCCCACAGGGGTTTCACCTTGCATGGCCACAAAGATGGAGGGCACTCCTCCCTGGCCACATTCGGCCCTCACACGTTCAATAGCCTGTTCTTGGGTGAGGCCTGGGTGTAAATGCCCCCAAGCTTCAAATATCCAGATCGCCACCAATGAAACATGAGGATCATCGGCAGTTAGCCGATGAAGGGTAATATCGTCCGGCACGTTTTACTCCAAGCGTATTTAGCAAAATCGCAGACATTAGCGGTAAAGCAGTGATAGCGCTATAAAGCGTTTAGCTATAAAGCGTTTAGCTGGAAAGCGGCTAGCGGCTGCCCCCACTGGTCGCCATGCACCAGCTCACTCAACGGTAGCCGTGAGCGCCAGCCTTTGGCTTCAAGCTCCGGCTGATCTAAGAAATCGCTCACATAGCCAAGGCAGAGATACGCCAGCGGATAAACATGCCCAGGCAGGTTCAGCGCAGTGCTTAGCTGCTCTTGATCGAGAATACTCACCCAGCCAACGCCAATACCTTCAGCACGCGCCGCCAGCCAAAGATTTTGTACTGCTAAGCAGGTACTAAACAGGTCGGTATCAACTATGCTGTTGCGCCCCAGCACATGCGGGCCGCCCCGGCTTCGATCACAGGTAATACAGAGATTGAGCGGGCTTTCCAAAATGCCTTGCAGTTTAAGGCTGCGGTAATGATTTTTGCGCTCGCCCTCAAAGCGCTCGGCGGCCTTCCGGTTCTCCTGCTCGAACATCGCCAGCACTGTTTCCCTGACGTCGCGACTTTCAATCACGATGAAATCCCAGGGCTGCATAAACCCTACTGACGGCGCATGGTGTGCAGCTTCTAAAAGACGGGCCAGCACATCAGGGGAAATCCGGTCGGGCAGAAATTGCGAGCGCACGTCGCGCCGTTCGTGTATGGCGCGGTAAAGCCCACGGCGCTCAGCATCGGTAAAACGGTGATTCGAGGTGGTCATGGCGCTTGTCGGACCTTTTGCTGATCTGATTTATAGACGAGTGAAGAGTCTACACGAGGTCAGCCCAGCCTCCATCGCAGTGGCGTTGTTTGGCGTAATACGCCGTCCTCGTCCCAGTCATCCCACCCAGCAAAGGGGATAGCCAGCTCATTCTCCAGACTCTTCAGCCGAGATATCCAGGCCGCTTTACAAGCCTCCAGGTGACCCGGGAGGTCAGCTTCCGCTTGATAACGAATACCGCCGCCCTGAATGCCGTAGTTCACCTGGGGCGCCAGTACGTCAAAGCCAACGTAGTACAGGGATGAATGAATCGGCCAAAGCCAGTGAACCATGTTGCCTGCACGACCCAAGGGTTGAAATGTCTTTTCAGGCGAGCCCGTGGTCACTGAAAGTATGGCCCTCTTACCACGATAGTAGCCTTTATCGTAACGCATGCGACTCGTGTAGCGTCCTCCATACACTAACACCCGATCCAACCAGCCTTTCAAAATGGCAGGCTGGGCGTGCCACCATAAGGGAAACTGGAAGATCACCAAGTCAGCCCACTCCAACCGCGCCAACTCCCGCTGGACGTCCTGCGGCAATGTGTTTTCTTCGTGGTGAGCCCGCTGCTCATTGAGGGGATAGAAGTAGTCCGATGCCACAGCGCTATGCGGATAGTGCCCAGCGCGCTCCACTGGATCAAACTGCTCAGCATAAAGATCATCCACTTCCACTGTGTGACCCTCGCCTATCAGCTGTGCTACCGCTTCATCTACTAGGCCGCCATTAAACGACTTGCATTCAGGATGAGCCAAGACGATCAATACATTCATACTGCGCTTCCCCTATCGATTGGTTCAACGACACACTAACCTGTTCATATATGCTCAAAAATTGGCTAAAAATGAGAACCAGGCTTGCATGAATGAACAACGGATAAGATGGGACGACCTAGAAATTGTGCTAGCGATTGCCGAGGCGGGTTCGCTATCCGGCGCCAGCCGAACGCTGCGGATCAGCCACGCCACTGTTTTCAGGCGCCTGAGCGAGATGGAGAGACGTCTGGGCGTTACTCTTTTTGAGCGCAGCCGTAACGGCTATACGCCGACCATGGCAGGCGACGATTTAACAGCGTCGGCCCGCCGCGTGCAGCATGAGATCAACGGCGCAGAGCGCCGAATCATCGGGCAGGATTTAACGCTTACCGGTAGCCTGCGAATCACCACGACCGACACACTTTTCACGGGCCTGCTCTCCCCGCTGCTGGCAAGCTTTCGACAAACCTATCCGGCTATCACGCTGGAAGTGGTCATCTCCAACCAGCTTCACAGTTTGACGCGACGTGAGGCCGATATCGCGATCCGTCCGACTCGAACACCACCCGAAACCCTAGTAGGTCGCAAGGCAGGCGATATCATCCTGGCAATGTATGGTCAAAAGGCATATTGGCGAAACACGCCGTTGCCATTGGATCCTGCATCCTTGGCAACAGCGAACTGGATAGGCCCGGATGTACACCTAGGCGATACAGCACTTGAACAGTGGATGGTGGGTAAAAACGCGGCCTACCGGCTGGATAGCATGCTGGGGATGCAATTGGCGGTACGCCACGGGGCGGGAATTGCGGTACTGCCTTGCTACCTTGGTGATGCCGATGAAGCGCTACTCAGACTCAGCGAACCGATTGACGTGTTGACGACTCAGCTCTGGCTACTCACCCATCCAGATTTGCGCCATGTGGCCAGAGTGCGCGCGTTTATGGAGGCGATCACTGAAAGGCTGCGCGGAGGGTAACCATAAGGTCTGGTGCCTGATCGATGGATCAAGTGGCAGTGCATACCGGTGGCAAGAGCGATCACTCCTGCTCAACCCCCGCCAGAAACTGCTTCAGCAACTCATCCAGTTGTTGACGTTGTTCGTCAGTCAGCCCGCTCACCAGCTGCGCCTGTGTCTCCACATGGGCAGCCACCGCTTCGTCGATCAGATCAAATCCGCGCTGCGAAAGAGAGATCAGAAAACCGCGACCATCATCAGGGTTCTTGACCCGCTCGATCAGTCCTGACTTTTCCAATTGATGGATACGGTGAGTCATGGTGCCTGAGGTCACCATGGTGGATGCCATCAAATCGCTCGGCGATAGCGCATAGGGCGTCCCCTCTCGGCGCAGCGTGGCCAATACGTCAAAGCCCGCATCCGTCAGACCATATTTTGCCCAGGTCTTCTCCATCGCGCGCATCAAGGTGTGGTTCAGCCGTTTGACCCGCCCGATGGTACCCATCGGGGCTACGTCGAGGTCGGGCCGTTCCTGCCGCCACTGTTTGAGTATGTGGTCTACATGATCCATCGGTGTATTTTGCACCCAGTTATCTTGACGTCAAGATTAATCACACATAACTTGATATCAAGATATCAATTGAAACGCCGCTCTCGAGAACTTCACCAATGCCACCATCCAGCGCCACCCGCACGCCTTCAACCAAACGAGCCTGGCTTGCTCCGCTACTGTACTTGTTGTCAGGGGGTGCTTTGCTGGGCCTATCGACTAATTTGGCTAAATTTGCCAACGAGATGCAACTGTCGGCGCTCTCTTTTCTGTATTGGTCAATTTCGGGGGCGGCACTTATTCTGCTCGCGCTCGCTGCCTACCGCCGCAATCTGCCGCCGCTGACTGTTCGCAGCGTCGAGTACTACCTGATCTCTGCGCTGCTGGGCGTGGCGGGCGCCAACCTGCTCTTCTTTTCGGCTATCCCCCATGTCGGAGCAGGATTTGTGGCATTGATCATCACGCTGCCACCGTTGCTCACCTACGTTGGTGCTTTAACGTTAAAAATGGAGCGCTTTCAGCTCTTGCGTGCGGCTGGCGTCCTGTCAGCCCTTGCGGGAGCCTTCACCCTGGCTTTCCATAAGCTTTCCGCCCCTGATGCTGACTACCTTTGGATTATTCTCGCCTTGATTGGCCCTGTGCTGCTGGCCATCGGCAACCTCTATCGAACCCTGCGCTGGCCAGTGGGGGTATCCAGCGATGCGCTGGCGCCAGGGATGCTGATAGCTGCCTCTATTCTTCTGCTGGGGGTGGGCCTACTGCCAGGCTTCTCACTTCACGTGCCCATGGATCGATCTCTGCCGATTGTTCTAATTGCCGTCCAGGCGGTGGTTTTCGCGGGTCAGTTTTTACTGCTCTTTCTGCTACAGAAAAGCGGCGGCCCGGTATTTCTGAGCTTGCTGGGCTCTGTCGGTGCTGTGGTGGGTGTTCCGGTCGCTATCTTGTTACAGGGAGAAATCACCCCCGAGGGTTTGCTGCCTGGCATCCTACTGATTGGTACCGGTATTGCCCTGCTTAATATTGGTAAAGCGAAGCAGGTGCCTAATAGATCAGCCTAAACGGTGGGCCTAAGCGATGGGGTGATGATCATGGCAGGACGCTGTGGAGAGGGAGTCACAAGAGCCGTTATACCATCCTACTTACTGCTACAGAATGAGACGCTCCATGGAGTGCATTCCTCCTGCGGTTTTCACTATCCTAAACCCCATGCGCTCGTACAAAGCGATGGCTGGATTGATACAAAACACGCGAAGCCGAAGTAAGTGAATGCCCGCGTGCTGGGCAGTTTCACCCGTGAAGCGGATCGCCTCTGCACCCAAGCCTTGGCGCTGCCACGGCGGGGCAATTTGTAGTTCCCGAATATAGTAGGCGTCTTGATCGTGATTGATGCATAGCAGCCCCACGCGTGACGCGTTGATGACTAACGCGTAGCTGTCCAACTCGCCCCACTGTCTATTAAACAGATCGATATCCCATCGCATATCCAACTGCTTATAGTAGCTAGACATATTTTGACGAATTAGTTTTTCCGCGAACGCCTTGTCGTCAGTCGGCCGAATGATAGGCGTCATATCTCGACTCCTGGTGCTTGCTTCAGGTCTATGTGATGGCCCTTCCTTCGCGTTGCATGGACACTATCAATATTGAATCCGCTTACGCTATTCCTACCCCAACTGAAAAGGATACACAGGGCCGATCTTGAGCAACTGGGTGAGTTCATCCAGTGCCGCAAGCGACTCCTCCGCCAGCTGCGGGTCGGCGAGATCGTCGGGAGCCAGGCGGTCGCGATAGTGGCGATTCACCCAGGCAGTAAGGTCGTCATAAAGTGCATCGTTGAGCAGCACGCGGCCAGAGAGCGCGGCACGTTCGGCTTCTGTTAGCACCACACGCAAGCGCAGGCAGGCGGGGCCGCCACCGTTGCGCATGCTCTGCTTGACGTCTTTGACGATCACCTCGCCGATGGGGTTATTGCCCGCCAGAATGAGATCCTGGATCGTCCGCCAGACCGCTTCCCGCTCCTGACATTCGCCGGGGACCACAAGCGTCATGGTGCCGTCCGGGTTGGAGAGCAGTTGGGAGTTGAAGAGATACGATGCGACCGCGTCTTCCATGCTCACCGCCTCGACCGGCACGCGCACGGGAATCAGTGGCGTGTGCATTTTGGCACGCAACGCATCGAGCGTGCCCTCTTCATCCAGGAAGGCCATTTCGTGGTAGAGCAGCACGGGGCCGTTGCCCACCGCAATGACATCGTTATGGAACACGCCTGCATCGATGGCATCCGGGTGCTGCTGGGCGAAGACGGTTTGCGCTTCCGTAAGCCCGTGCTGGCGGGCTACCGCCTGACTGGCTTCCAGGGTCTGCCGGGCGGGGTAGCGCTGGGGTTCACGCTCGCCGCTACGCCCGTCACCAAACGCTTGGCGGCCATAGACAAACAGGTGAACGCCTGGCTCACCGTATTCGCCGCAAAGGCGGGTGTGATTGGCCGCCCCTTCATCGGAAAAGGCCGGCGTGGCAGGCAGCACGGGATGATGAGCAAAATGTTGCTCATCATGGAAAATAGCTTGCAGTACCCTTCCGGTGGTTTGCGGCTCCAGGTAGCGATGAAAGCTCGACTGCAGATTGGCCGGCGTGAAGTGCACCCGGCCATCCGGTGCGTCGACGCTGGGGGTAATCGTGCCTGCGTTAGCGGTCCACATGCTGGAGGCCGAACATACTGCCCGCAGTAGCTGCGGTGCCTCGATAGCAGCGCGGGCCAGCACATCGCTATTACTGCCGCTGAAGCCTAGATCACGCAGTGCCCCAACATCAGGCCGCTGCTGTGGGGGTAGCACGCCCTGGGCGTAGCCCGCGTCCATCAGCGACTTCATCTTGGCCAGACCCTGTAGCGCGCCCTCCTTGGGATTGGAGAGCAGGCCACCGTGGCTCATCGAAGCGACGTTACCGACTGCCAGCCCTGAGTAATTATGGGTAGGGCCGACCAAGCCGTCGAAATTGACTTCCCTGATATGGCTGAAGGCACTGCCGTTCATAGACTCACTCCTGGTGGCAAGGTTTCAGGCATCTCCAGGGTGTCGGCTTCCATGGAAGCAACCGGATAAGCGCAGTAGTCTGCCGCGTAATAAGCGCTGGGGCGGTGGTTGCCGCTGTCACCTACGCCGCCGAAGGGCGCATCACCGGAAGCGCCGGTGGTCTGGCGGTTCCAGTTGACGATGCCTGCGCGAATGCGCAGCAGGAAGTCGTCCCAATCGGCTTGATCGCCGCCAATCAACCCGGCGGAGAGCCCGTAGCGGGTGTTGTTGGCAAGCGAGAGCGCTTCATCCCAATCGCGATAGCGATGGATTTTCAGCAGCGGTCCGAAGTGCTCCTCGTCGGGAACGTCCAGGCCCGTCACATCAATCAGCGCAGGGCTTAACAGACTGGTGTTCTCTTCCAAGCGACGCATGCGATTGATCACCGTGCCCCCCATGGACTCCAGTTCCTCTTGCGCCTTGAGCAGACCATCTGCCGCCGCTACGCTCACCAAACCGCTATAGAATGGCGCAGGGTTCTCTTCGAACTGGCCCGCCACGTGCAGCTTAGCGATCGCCTCGGAAAGCGCATCGATCAGCCGGTCGCCCACGGCGCCCTCCGGCACCATCAAGCGGCGAGCGCAGGTGCAGCGCTGGCCACCGGAGAGAAACGCCGACTGCAGAATGGTGAGTACCGCTGCACGCTCGTCATCAATGTCCTTCACTACCAG
The DNA here is from genome assembly GCF_976980765.1 of Halomonas sp. NYA30. Lineage (NCBI taxonomy): Bacteria > Pseudomonadati > Pseudomonadota > Gammaproteobacteria > Oceanospirillales > Halomonadaceae > Halomonas > Halomonas sp. NYA30. The sequence continues at coordinate 3,279,176 of NZ_OZ334477.1, forward strand.
CGGGTTGTTGCCACCCAGTTCGAGCGCCAGGATTTTATCCAGCTGTCCGGCAAACTGCTGATGCAGCATACCGCCCACTTTGGCGCTACCGGTAAACAGCAGGCCATCAATACCGGGGTTGCCTGCCAGCGCTTGACCAACGGCGACGCCTCCCTGCACCAGATTGATCACCCCAGCAGGCAGCCCGGCTTCCAGCCAGCACTGAAGGGTTAAATCGGCGGTCAGCGGGGTCTGGTCGCTGGGTTTGAAGACGACGGTGTTGCCCGCCAATAGCGCAGGAACCATATGGCCGTTAGGCAGGTGGCCTGGGAAGTTATAGGGGCCGAATACCGCCATCACGCCGTGGGGGCGATGGCGCAATACGGCTTTTGCATTGCCAACGGCTTTTTCACGCTCACCGGTACGCTCGTTATAAGCCTTGACCGATAGTGCGACCTTGCCCACCATCGCACCCGCTTCAGTGCGCGCTTCCCAGAGGGGTTTGCCGGTTTCAGAGGCAATCGCCACGGCTAGCGCCTCCCCTCGGGATTTCAGCACCTCGGCAAAACGCTCGACGAGGGCCTGGCGCTCGGCAAAGGGAGTGCGCGCCCAGCCAGGAAAGGCGCTGCGGGCAGCCTTTACGGCGATCTTGACCTGATCCGCGCTGGCCGTGGTGGCCTGCCAGAGCAGCTGACCGGAAACGGGATCGTGCTTGCTCAACGACGCGGCGTCGCCTGCTAGCCAGGCGCCATTGATAAGTTGCTGCTGTTGGGCGTGCATCGTTCTCTCCTTGCCATGTAAATGCGGGCTTATGTACGTACAGGCTTTCGGGCTCAGGTTTCCAACAGGCGAAGGTAATCACCGGTAGCGACACCCAAGCGGCTCGCTTCCTGCTCGTTAAGCACGATAGTGTTGTCGTCGGCGGGCGCGCGACCTATCCAGCTGGCAGTAAAGTTCAGCATATGGGTGGTAGCCGCCAGCCAGCGGCTGACGCTCTCTTCACGGGCAGCGGCAGACACCTCAACCTGGCATAGCCTTGAATTACGGATAGCGCGCACATCATCGATGTAAGCTTCCACCGTGGGGCCACCGTCGAAAATGTCGATATAGCCTTCCCAGCGCAATCCCTCTTTCTTCAACATTTCCAGTGCTGGGCGGGTGTGGCGATGTACCTGGCCAATGCAAGCGCGCGCCTCTTCGGCCATAAAGGTGGTGTAGATCGGGAACTTGGGCATCAACTCACCGATAAAGCTCTTCTGCCCCAAGCCGGTGAGTCGGTCCGCTTCGCTGAAATCCATGGGGAAGAAGTGTTTGCCCAGGCTCTCCCAGAAAGGGCTGGTGTTGTTCTCATCGAACACACCGCGCATTTCCGCCAACACTTTATTGGGGAATCGGTCACGAAACTGGGCGATAAACAACCAGCGCGCTTTGGAAAGCAGCGCGCCGTTGCGTAAGTGGCGATTGGCTTCACCACGATACTCCGGACGCAGGAACAGCGAGCACACCTCAGCATCGCCGGTGTGGTCGGAGCTTAAAAACAGCGTGTCGATGGTGCGGTGAAGATCCAATTGAATGGATGAGTGCGCCAAAGTACCCAGCCGATAGTTGTAAAACGGCACTTCGCGCCCTACCTGGCCTTCAATGGCACAACAGCCAGCAAGTTCGCCGCTCTCTTCATCTTCAAGAACAAAAAAGTAGAGCCGGTCATCCACCGGGGTGCGCTCTTCAAAGGCACTGGCGGCGGCTTCTATCTTGCCGGCCAGAAACTCGCGGTTATCCGGCAGCGAGGTAAACCCTACCCCGGCCTGCTGCGCAAGCGCCTGCAGCCCATCCAGGTCATTGCGGGCAATGGGTCGAATGCGCATTACATTTCTCCTTCATCGAGCGCGTCCACCGCGGCGGGTAAGGTAAGCGGTGCGGCCAGCACGGCTCGCCCTTCCGAAACGCCCAGCCGCTCGGCGTGCTCCGCCGACAGCATCAACTGGCCCGTGGGCGACAACGCATAACGCGCGACGATACAGCGGAAATCACCCAGCTTCTGGTTGGCAATCATCGCCGGTTCGGCATCTGGCAAAGCGTGTTCGGGACGTATGCGCACCGGGTGCCAGGCGGCTCGACGAAAGGTTTCCAGCCGCTCACGCTCGGCTTTGACAATCGGCCCAGCGTCGAAAATATCCACATGGCGCGAACGCACAAACCCCTCTGCCAGCATCTCTTCCAGCGCCTCTTCATGGGCGGGGTGTTCACGACCAATGGCGGCCCTCGCCTGGGGCGTCAACAGCGGCAGGTAGAGCGGGAATTGGGGCATCACTTCGGCGATGAAACTTTTCGAGCGCACCCCCGCAACGTGGTTGATGTCCTGGAAGCTGCGGGCAAAGAAGTGCCTGCCGACGCTTTCCCAAAACGGCGATTCACCGCGAGTATCCAGGTAGCCGGGGAACGCGACCGCCAGGATGCGCGAAAAGCGCTCTGGATATTGGGCAATAAACATCAACCGCGCCCGACGCAGCAGATTCTCGGCACTGGTGCCCTTATAGCGGGGATTCAGCGAAAAAGCGCACAGCAGGGTAGCATCGGAGACTTCGTGGGAAAGCGCCAGTGTCTGAACTTCACGACGCACATTCAACTGCTGCGAGGCGTGAATCAGCGTTTCCTGACGATAGGTGTAGTAAGCCTCATTGGCGCCTGCCTGGGCACGGATAGTGGCCGTTCCCAACACTTCCTCACGACTATCGTCAGCGAGCACAAAGGTATAGTGCTCGTTTTCTGGAAACTCGACCTCGCCATTGAAAGCCTCCTGGGAGCGCGCGATGCGCTCCTGAAGCCGCTCGCGATTGGCAGGCAAGTTGGTCAACCTGGGCACTGCATGCTCAGCCAACTGTTCGAGCGCCGGGAGATCCGACGCTTTAACGGGTCGCACTACCAGCATCTTCGACGCCCCCTCTGTTAACCCAGTAGGCTGCTCACTCATGCTGAGGCAACTAGCCGCTCAATGGCACGCTCTAGCCGAACCATGCCTTCGGCGATATCCGCCTCGGGAATCACCAGCGAAGGTGCCATGCGCAGTACATTGGGTCCTGCAATCAGGGCCATCAAGCCCTCTTCGATGGCCAGCGGCAGAATGTCCTTGGCGCGGCCTTCATAGGCATCCGACATCTGGGCACCTATGAGCAGGCCCATACCCCGGATCTCCTTGAACACCCCGTGCTTGCGGTTGATGGTTTCCAGGTGTTCGCGGAACAGATCGTGACGCTTTTTCACGCCTTCCAGCACTTCAGGGGTATCGATAAACTCGACGGCTGCCAGCGCCACGGCAGAGGCAAGCGCATTGCCGCCGTAGGTGGAGCCGTGAGTACCAATGACCAGCGACTTGGCGACGTCATCGGTGGCCAGCATGGCGCCAATGGGGAAACCACCGCCCAGCGACTTGGCGCTGGTCAGGATATCCGGGGTGATGCCGTAGTTCTTGTAAGCGTAGAGCTCACCGCTGCGACCCACGCCGGTTTGCACCTCGTCAAAAATCAACAGCGCGTTATGTTCGTCACACAGATCGCGCAAGCCCTGGAGAAATGCTGGTGTTGCGGGCACGATGCCGCCCTCGCCCTGCATGGGCTCGACCATGATCGCGCAGGTGTCGTCGCCCATCAGCGCACGAACGCTTTCCAGGTCGTTGTAGTTGGCGTGATGAATGCCGCCCGGCACCGGGCCAAAGCCCTGGGAATACTTGGGCTGGCCGCCCACGCTCACGGTGAAGAAGGTGCGGCCGTGAAAAGATTGATAAAACGAGATGATCTTGTCTTTCTGTTCGCCATGGTTATCGACGGCCCAGCGACGTGCCAGCTTCAGCGCGGCCTCGTTGGCTTCACCGCCTGAAGAGCATAGAAACACTTTATCAGCGAATGTACGCTCGACCAGCGTTTTGGCCAGGTTCAATGCGGGCTCGTTGGTAAACACGTTAGAGAGGTGCCAGAGCTTTTCGCCCTGCTCTTTCAGCGCATTGACCAGCACCGGGTGACAGTGACCCAGGGAGTTGACGGCGATGCCCCCAGCGAAATCGATATATTCCCGCCCCTGCTGATCCCACAAGCGGCTACCTTCACCGCGCACGGGTATGACCTGCTGCGGAGAGTAGTTGGGCGTCATGTAGTGGTCGTAATCTTGACGGCTTGGGGTATGACTCATGGCGCGTTATCTCCGGTGGAGGAAAGGAATGAAAACAGTATAAGGGGCCAACGCGGTTAACCGCTTTCAGCAATGGGACGGCAAATTATGAATAGCGACGCCCATTGAGTCGCGTTAACGCCTTGAAGAACGCTATAAGACCCCCATACTTATTGGCAAGCGATAAAGTCATGCTTGGATAGCGAGGTATCGCGACGTACTGACACTCAGGAAGAGAGGAGTACACCCTATGCAGATTGATCTAAGCGGTAAGCACGCCATCATTACCGGCTCGACGGCGGGTATCGGCTTTGCGATTGCCCAAGGGCTTGCCAACGCTGGCGCCAAAGTTGTCGTCACAGGCCGTTCGCAGGCACGTGTGGATGAGGCAATAGCCAGCATTAAACAGGATGCCCCAAATGCTCAGGTAGAAGGCGTGGCCGCCGATCTCGGCACCGCTGAAGGTTGCAAAATGCTGATCGAGCAGCAACCCAGCACGGATATCCTGATCAATAATGTGGGAATTTTCGGCCCCCAGGACTTCTTCGAGGTTGATGACGCGACCTGGCAACAATTTTTCGACATCAATATCATGAGTGCCGTGCGCCTTTCTCGCCATTATGCCCAGGGCATGCGCGACCGCGACTGGGGCCGCATCCAGTTTATCTCTAGTGAATCGGGCATTAACATCCCCACCGAGATGGTGCATTACGGCATGACCAAATCGGCGCTGTTATCGGTTTCGCGCGGGCTGGCCAAAGTGCTCAGCGGCACGCAGGTAACTGTCAACGCTATCTTGCCTGGGCCAACGCGCTCTGAAGGCGTGCTCACGATGATTGGTGAAATGGCAGAGAAAGAAGGCATTTCTCAGCAGGAAATGGAGGCACGCTTTGTTAAAGAGAACCGCCCGACTTCTATCATCCAACGCTTAGCAACACCTGAAGAAGTGGCTAGCATGAGCGTCTATGCCGCATCGACCCAAGCGAGCGCCACCACGGGAGCGGCACTGCGCGTGGAAGGCGGCATTGTCGATACGTTAACCTGAGCCCTCTAACCTTATCTTTCTAACCCAGGCGCTCTTCTCTGGGCGTCATGCCAAAATGATTTCGGTAGGCGGTGGAAAAATGCGCACCGGAGGAAAAACCGGTAGCGAAAGCGATATCGCCTACCGGCCGGTCACTTTCACGCAGTTGTTTGCGCGCTTCCTGTAAGCGTAAATCCAGATAGTACCGGCTTGGCACCGCCTGCAGATACTTCTTAAACAGTCGCTCCAGCTGGCGCCGGGAAATCCCCAGGTGCTCGGCCAGCTCAAGGGTCGAGAGCGGCTCCTCGATATTGGCTTCCATCAGCGTGACGGCATCTATCAGGCTTTTGGGCGCATGGCCCAGGCGGGTGCGTAGTGGCACATGCTGGCGCTCGTCCGCCAGCCGAATGCGATCACACACAAACTGTTCCGAGACCTGCTCTGCCAAGCGTGCGCCGTGGTGCTGACCTATCAGCGTCAGCATCAGATCCATCGCCGCCGTGCCGCCGGCGCAGGTCAGTCGGTCGCGGTCAATTTCGAACAGCTGCTGGGAAAGGGTGACTTGCGGGTAGGCTTGCGCAAACGCCTCAAAGCGCTGCCATGGCAGCGTGGCACGATAGCCTTCCAGCAACCCACAACGCGCCAGCACTTCCGTCCCCCCGGCCAAACCGCCCAGCGCCACGCCGCGCCCCTGGTGGCCGCGCAACCACTCGTTAAGCTTTGCTGGCAACGTATAGGGAAGCGGCGTAGGCGCGCATATTAGTAATAGATCGAGCGGCCCCAGCGCTGTACTTAATTCATGCTGCGCAATCAGGGAAAGCTGCGCACCGCTGCGTACCGGTTCATCGCTAAGGCTTAACGTAACGGTGTGATAAAGCATCTGCCCGCTCAACTGGTTCGCCATTTGCAGCGGCTCCAGCGCGCTGGCGTGGGTCAACAGCGAGAATCCCGGCAGTAGCATAAACGCGACCCGCCGACGGGCTATCGCTGCTTTTGATGCTAAGTGATTGGACTGCATAATTATTGAAGAAACTGCATGAGAACCGCCAACGACTTGGATAAATAACCATCTTACCCAATTGCGCAAATGAAGGCAGCGCTTGTTACTCATACATAAAAAAAGATGTCGCCGCGTTAATAGCGTTAGCGCAGCTACCAAAAAGGGCAAGGCGTATCCGCCTTGCCCTCTTCATTAGTCACTAACGATTGACTGTATCAAACAGCACCTCTGTTAGTGTTGCTGCGTTACTGTTGCTGCGCCTCAGATAGCGTCATGTTGCCATCCACTTCGCTGTACTCATCTTCTTGGTAATTATTCGATGAAGCTTCAATTTCATCTTCGCCATAGTTTGTGTTGACAACGAGCTGATCATTTTCAAGCTGCATGTCATTGATAGGCAGCGCAATGTCCGTTGCGCCAAAGCCCCAAATACCACCTACCGAAACAATAGCAAACAAATCGCCAGACTCATCGTGCTTTGCAATATGTTGTACTCCACCGATCTCTTCATCTTCCTGATTCATCACTGTCATCCCTTCCAGGTCGCTGACCTGACGTGACATCAGTGAGTTGGACTGGTCATTTTGATCGGCCTGATCATTTTGATCATTTTGATCAGTTTGGTCACTCTGCTGATCATTCTGCTGGCGCTCTTGCTCGTCTTCATTGACATTAACCTGGGCGTCTTCCGCTTGCTCAATCGTCACCTCAGGCTCGCCAGTTTGCTCAACGGTGACATTAGGTTCGGCTTCTTCCACGGTCACATTGGGCTCAGGTTGCTCAATAGTGACTTTAGGTTGAGACTGCTCCACCGTGATATCAGGTTTCTCTTGCTCTACTTCTACTTCAGCAGGCTTTTGTTTAACGTTGATGTCCCTAGTTTCGTCGTTGCTACCCTGCCCTTGTGCATTTGTGTCTTGTTGCTGGATCGTTTGATTGCTTCGATCAGTGTCATTCTCGTTCTCTTCCTGAGCAAGAACGCCAGCTGATAAGCCTGCGCAAACCGCACCGATGGCAATTGCTAATGCTGTCCGTTTCATACAATCTCTCCTTGTGTTGGTTTACACTTAAGAAGCTAGTACACCGAAGTGTACTAAATCAAAGCCAAAACGAATTTCTTATAAAAGATTAATAAACATTAACCACTTGCCAACTACATCTATTATTTATGTAGACAAAGTATTCACTACCACTTTTACTATTTAGCCCTTAGCTAATAGAGCGCTAAAAAACACTGTGCAGCTATTTACATACTGAATATTACACCGAGACTGGCTAGCTGATTAATAATACAACTACCCAGGAAAACGCTTACCCGCCTGTTCATCCGACGCATCATAATCCTGAGTATCATCAGGGTCGGAGCCAAACTCCTCGGCTGTTTTGGCTTCAAAACGCCGTGCAGCGTCAATGGCTTGAGGTTCAGTTTCATGTTGAGAGATTTCCTGAGGCTCACTAGGCTCAGTTACATCTATCACTCGCCAACCCGAAATAATAAGCTTATTGTCTCGCTTTTGACTGATAGGCTCCACGCGTGCTACTCGTGTCATATATCCTCCTGCTTGAAAGGTATTAACTTTTTATAACCTCTTCCTTTCTTAGCAGAACTTTCGTCCTCTGACGAATTTATAGACGAAATTTAACAACTATTGAAAGTAATAAGCCTCTTTCTAAATATTAAACGCTCTTGCCAAAACAAAATTGCCGGGCGCTCGGCCCGGCAATACGTCAGCATGGTGACTCGCTAGTTACCCCGATTAATGATGCCTAGCACAATAATGCTCACCACGATCACACCAAGAATGATAATCACCAGCGGGAGTAACTTATACATCCCGCCGGGGCGCTTCTTGGCTTCAGGCTGAAGATGTGGCTTGGAAGATTCAAAATCCTCAGGCACCCGCTCACCAATGATGTGCTCTTTCTGTTCTTCCGGGGTTTTGCTTTCCTTAGTATCCATAAACACCTCCCGCGTTCCGGTCGAATAGGCGTCACTAACGCCTAGGTGAATGACTTACAGATTGACGACATCGAACGTAACCTCTGGGTTGACGTCAGCATCGTAATCTACGTCGTCACGCTCGAAACCAAACAGCTTCAAGAATTCGTGCTTATAACCAGCATAGTCGGTAATGTCGAACAAGTTATCGGTCGTCACCTCTGACCATAGATCCTGACAAGCTTGTTGAACGTCGTCACGTAGCTCCCAGTCATCCAAACGCAGACGCCCAGCTTCATCTGTCACGAGTTCGCCCCGCTGTCCTTGGGCTGAGTAGAGGTGCTCGCCGAATAGGCGGTTTAATTGATCAATAGTGCCTTCGTGCAGCCCCTGCTCTTTCATGATGCGATAGACCATGGCGATATACAGCGGCATCACCGGAATCGCCGCACTCGCCTGGGTAACGACCGATTTTAGTACAGCAACGTTGGCGCCGCCGCCGCTCGCTTTTAATTTGCTGTCGATTGCCGTGGCAGCACGGTCCAGATCTTCCTTGGCTTTACCTAACGCGCCATGCCAGTAGATCGGCCAGGTGATTTCGGTACCGATATAGCTAAATGCCACACTGCGTGCGCCTTTCGCCAACACACCGGCTTGGTCAAGGGCATCCATCCACAGTTCCCAATCTTCGCCACCCATGACGGTGATGGTGTCGTCGATCTCTTGCTGGGTGGCAGGCTCTACTTCCGCTTCAATGATGGCGTCTTTATTAGTGTCGATTGCGGTGGCACGGTAGGTTTCGCCAATCGGCTTCAGGCTGGAACGCTTCAGCTCGCCGCTGTCCGGCAGCTTACGCACGGGCGATGCCAGCGAGTAGACCACCAGATCGATCTCGCCCATGTCCTGCTTGATCAGCTCAATGGCTTTTTCCCGCGCTTCATGGGAGAACGCATCGCCGTTGATCGACTTGCTGTAAAGCCCTTCCTGCTTGGCAAACTTATCGAAAGCCGCACTGTTATACCAACCGGCAGTACCCGGCTTTTTATCGGTGGCGGGCTTTTCAAAGAAGACGCCTAGCGTATCGGCCCCATAGCCAAACGCCGCGGTAATACGTGCGGCCAAGCCATAGCCACTCGAAGCCCCTATCACCAACACTTTTTTCGGGCCAGCCTGCTTATCCAAACTGCGGGTGCGGGTTGCTTCAATCTGCTCGCGAACATTCTGCTCACAGCCAATGGGGTGAGTGGTGGTACAAATAAAGCCGCGCACTTTGGGTTTAATAATCACAGTGAACCTCGTTATAGGATTGATTTGGTTACCAACATCGCCTTGCCAAGGCAACATTTTGACTCAGTGGGGCTATTCTAGCTGTCTCCGTGCCGTGTGTCCGCTCTTGAGCTATTGTGTAGCCGTGCGCTATTGTCCGCCCTTGAGCTAGGGGCGCTTTCACGTCACGATAGTTGCCTAAGCACCGACTTCTCCAATGAGGCGACCATGAATGCACAGCAGCTAGTAGATGAACGTGGTGACCTTTGGCTAGCGCTAGCCCCGCTGTGGCTGGATCGTGAACCCAGCGAACGCGATTACGCCCATATGGTAGAGGTCGTGCAGCGCTACGATATGACCCTGAGTGAACTTGAGTGGATGTTTCGCTTGGAAATGGCCCCGGTGATGTCTCGCCACCAACTTTCAATCGCTAGCGAGTGGCGACAATTTGATGATTATAAGCTGATGAAGCAGTTGGTTAATCACAACATGCGCTTGAAGGGCTGGCGACGCAAAAGCTGGGCGCTGTTTTCGGGATTGACCACGATGATGGTTCGCCACCGCTGGAATGCGCTAATGAACCGCGTCGCTGTCGGGCGGGGAGAACAGATTTAGGCTGACTTTTTCAGGCAGTCTCACTCTTGTTTTACAGATTAGCGTTATGGATAGGCTTGATCCAGCGCTTGCTCTAATGCCAGACGCAGCGGGCTCCCATGGTCGCGGGGCCCAAAGCGCGCTATCACTTTGCCATCGCGGCCTATTAAGAATTTGGTGAAATTCCACTTAATCAATTGGGTCCCCATCACACCGGGCGCTTCCCGTTTAAGCCAGCAAAACAGAGGATGGGCCTGGCTGCCATTGACGCTAACCTTTTCCATCAGTGGAAAGCTCACCCCAAATTTCTGTTCCCCAAACTGGCAAAAGGCTTGCGCGCTCTCGGGTGACTGGCGGCCAAATTGGTTGCAGGGGAAACCAAGCACGGTAAAGCCACGGTCCCGATAGCGCTGATAAAGTGCTTCCAGCTCGCTTAACTGAGGGGTAAAGCCACATTGGCTGGCAACGTTGACCACCAGCAGTACTTGGCCACGCAGCGCGCGTAGGTTAAACGGCAGCCCTTGGTGGGTATAGCAGTCTTGGTCGTAAATTTGCATCACTCGACCCCACAAAACCTCAAACGGCATAGCTATCACCATGCCACGACTCTACTTTTTACACCAGCGGCCCAGCGACCACTCTTAGCGCCAGCGCGATCAGCAGTACCCCGGTAATGCGGTTAATCCAGTGGGCACGCTGTTGCAGCCAAGGCAAAATGCGTGAGTAGGAAAGCAGCACAGCCACCAACACGTACCAACCACCATCAATAATCATCGCTGTTAGCACTATAATCGCTTTAGCCAGCGCACTCATGTCCGGGGTTACAAACTGACTTAGCAGGGCGACAAAAAATAGGATCAGCTTAGGGTTACCTAACGCGACGAGCACGCCCTCTTTGGCTGCTTGGCCCCGGGTAGTAGTCATCACTGTCGGCTGTAAGGCGCCCGCTTGACCGGCCCGCAGTGCTTTAATTCCCAGCCATGCTAAGTAGGCGGCTCCGCACCAAGTGATCAGTTGAAACAGTAACGGAAAGCCGGCAATTAATGCCCCCAAGCCCCACACGGTCAATAGCGCGTAAAAACCCACACCCAGGGCATGAAATATTGCGGCGGTCACGCCAGCAAAGCGGCCGCCGCCTAGTGTGTGGCGTAGTACCAGTGCCAAACTTGGCCCCGGCGACATAGCGCCCATGGCACAGATCGCGGCAAGTGATAGCCACAGCGTCAATGGCATGTGGTTGTCTCCTTGAGAGGTCGATATCACGATATAAGGCGTAAGCGCCAGTATACGCTAAGCCAAGTAACACTTCGGCCAGCTTCTTAAATAACGCTGTTAGCATGGTACGCTGTTGGGTAAAATTTGCTTTTTCGCTCTTTTTCACTCTTTTGAAGACACCCGCCCCGCTACTCAGTGCGCGGGGCATATAGAAAACTTAAGTCTAGAAAAATTAGGTCTAGAAAACATACATAGGACGGCAACATGGGTAGGGCTTTTCAGAACCGTAAGGAATCCATGGCCAAAACGGCCGATGCAAAGACCAAGGTCTACAGCAAATACGGGCGCGAAATTTACGTTTGCGCTAAAGCTGGTGGTACCGACCCGAACGGTAACTTAGCACTGCGCGGTTTAATGGAGCGTGCCAAGAAAGATCAGGTACCCTCTCACGTCATTGATAAAGCGCTCGACAAAGCCAGCGGTGCCGGTGGGGAAGATTTCTCTGCCGCGCGCTACGAGGGCTTTGGCCCCGGCAATGTGATGGTGATTGTCGACTGTCTAACCGACAACCCCAACCGCACCTTTGGCGATGTACGCGGCTGCTTTACCAAAACCAAGAGCAAAATTGGTACGCCCGGTAGTGTGAGCCATATGTTCGACCACTGCGCTATCTTCTCCTTCGCCGGAAGCGATGAAGACGCCGTACTGGAAGCATTGATGGAAGCCGATGTCGATGTCACCGACATCGAGCAGGAAGGCGAGCGCATTACGGTCTTCGCCCCGCATACCGATTACGCCAAAGCGAAACAGGCGCTACTGGATGCATTCGGTGAAATTGACTTTGAGGTTGACGAGATTCAGTTTCTACCGCAAACCACCACGCCGGTTGAAGGCGATGACGTGGCAATGTTTGAAAAATTCCTGGGCATGCTCAACGAGCTGGACGACGTGCAAAACGTCTATCACAGCGGTGAGCTGCCCGAGGAAAGCGAGAGCTAATCACTACCTCTTGAGGAAGCCGAGCCCACCGCGTTGCGAGTATCCAAGGCCGCATCCGGTGGCAACATCGCTGACTGTACGCCCGCGGCACTCAGCACTTTTTTGCCACGCAAGGTGAGATCGGTAATAAACAAGAATTGCTGGCGAGGGTCCACCGGGTAGGCGCGAATGCGATAGTGGGTACCCCAGGGTTTCTCTTCAGCTACGACAATAATTGGCTTATCGAACTTCAGGTAGGCACTGGTTAGCGCCACATCGCGCAATGCTTTGCGCACCCAGCCTGCTTCGTGCTCCGGGTGAAGATAAAAGCTCGCCACGCACTGCAGGCTGGTACCGCCGTTGTTGGCGTTATAAACGGCGTGATCCCACAGCTTTAAATGCGGCACATAGACCAAGTCATCGTCAGGGGTTTGGATGTCAACGGTGCGCAAGCCAACGTGCTTGACCTCGCCGTAGGTATCTTCAATCTGCACCCAGTCACCGGGCCGATAAGGCAGTTCTACCGCTGAGACAACGCCCGCTATCAGGCTGCTGACATAATCTTTCATGGCAAAGCCAATGGCTAAGCCCAGCGCCCCCATCACGGTCACCATGTTGCGTAGCGACGGCTCAATAATAGTCGGTACGATAATAGCGAGCGCAGTAATCAATATCAGCAGGCGTGTCATCGGCACCAAGGCAAAAATACGAAAACGTACTTGGCCGTGCATTCGATTGCCGATCCAGTTCAGCCCGCGTTGGCTGACAATAATCAGCACAATGGTTGCTAGCAGCACAACACCTAACGTCATCAGCGTTTGGCTATCGATATCGTTAAACAGTCGCGCGTACTTCTTTTGTTCTTCCATGGGTAGCCCTCCGTGGGCGTATCGAGAAGGGCTGCTTAAAGAGGGTCGACCAGATAATTACGCGACGCCAATAACTGACGAACGCTCGCGTAGCTTAGCGGTGTGATCTGCCAGCGCCCTTCGCAACTTGAAACAATGCCTTTGCGCTGTAGGGCTAAACGGGCATTAAGTGCCTCATGGTGTGAGAACGGCAGCACTTCGCCTAGAGCGTGATCATCCAGGCCGCCATGAACCAGTAACGCATGCAGTACCAGTGTGGCGATATCCCCGGTGTCGGCGGAAAGCTCCGCCTCGGCAAGGGCATCAACCAGCCATAGGGCATCTTCATCTTCTGCGTTTGGCTCACGCAGCCGCTTACGCCAGTAGTGCCATGCAAGTCCTACATGACCACGGCAGTGAGCCGCTAAGCGCTGGAGCTCTTTATTAGGCGCTTTACCGTTTTGCTCAGATGCTGAATCAGACAATACCTGCTTGCCGGTTCGCGTACTGTAAACCGCTGGAGGCTGTCCTTCATGAGTCGCCATCGCCGCAAAATAACGTGACAGCTGTTCGCCCTCCATCGATTGCAGGGTAAACACCGGCGCGCCATCAATTCCGACCACCTGCTGAAGATACGCATAGGCCCAGCTATCACAGCCAATCACGCCCTGCCCCAGGCGGCCGCTTAAAGCGCGTTCAAGAAACTCACGAATACCCTGAATTCCTTGGGTGTGGCGTAAAAAGTGACGCTCTAAGGCCGGTACTGCCCACTTTTGCTGATTGACGCAGCGCTCTACCCACTCAGTGCCCCCCTTGGCGAGTTCGTTAAGCGTAGGTGGCGGTAAACAGGCAACTTGGTGCTCTTCCGCCCACTGCCTAACCACCGCTGTATGGCCGCCATGAGGTGGGGCAATAAAAAAGGTGACCGGTGCTTCGCAGCTTTCAAGCTGTTGCGCTAACGCCTTAGCTGCAAACGACCAATCGATGGGCGGCACTAAATGCGCCAGCCGAACCCCAGGTAGCGCGTGTAGCTCGCTCTCTTCTTTCACTTGCTGTTCGGCGGCGTTCTTGCCCACTAGCCATGTTGACACCGAACGTAATGAACGTCGCCACTGGCTGGCCTGGGTCTGCTCGGGGGTATGAAATTGATCAAGCTCAACGACTTCCCATAATGGCGTGTCGGCTGATGATGGGTGCTCCCCCATGTACCTATTCCTGTCGCTAGAAATACCAGCACTTTAGCACGGCATTCCTAAAGGCTAACCTCATCACCGAACTTATAGTCTAAAATAAAGTCGTTAACAGTAGTATTTAACGCTCTTACAGGACGGATGTCGTAGGCAACAGCTAAAGGAGAAAGCGATGAGTGTTGTTCATGTCAGCGAAGAAGAGCTACACGCCAAATTAGAAAAATGTATCGCGGGTGAGCGGCTATTGATCGAGCATGAAGGCAATCGATTCAGTGCCAGAATTCAGCATGTCGGCTTGTTGGGCGTGAAGGTAATTCCAGAAACCGAGATTAAAAATAGCCACCGCACGCCAGGTGATGTGGAAGGGATTACCGTTCCTTATGACGATATACTGGAGCTAGAGGTTAAGGGCGTTGTTTACAGTCGATTGCCAGATTAATTCTAACCTTGCACGCCCGTAAGTTAACCAAGGCGTGCAAGTTTTCAGACTAAGCTCTAGTAGGGATGGCTATGCCAACTGGCTTAAAAAGTCAGGCAGATCTTGCCGAAGTGCTTGCCTGATTCCTGATGGCGAAAAGCGTCAGCGATTTCAGCGAGCGGGAATTCGCGGTCGATCACTGGATGCATATCAAACGTTTCCAGCGCGCGAATCATCTCGATCTGATCGCGGCGACTACCCACAATCAAACCTTTTAAACTCGCCTGTTTGGCCATTAGCTTAGCCGTTGGCACTTCACCTTCACGGCCAGTGAGAATACCAATCAAGGCGATATGCCCACCGATTTTCACCGCGTCAATGGACTGCGGCAACGTGCCAGAACCGCCTATCTCAACAACGTGATCAACACCTTCGCCGTTGGTCAGCTCTTTTACGCGCTTACCCCAATCTGGCGTCTCTTTATAGTTGATGGTGTGCTCGGCGCCCATTTCACGAAGCCGCGCCAGCTTTTCGTTGGAAGATGACGTCGCAATGACCCGCGCGCCCATTAGGCGGGCAAACTGCAGGGCAAAAATCGATACACCGCCGGTGCCCAGCACCAGCACGCTATCGCCTGCTTTAATACCACCATCGACAACCAGCGCACGCCAAGCGGTTAATCCCGCGGTCGTTAAGGTAGCGGACTCAGCGTGGCTGTAGCCTTTGGGCTGATGGGTAAACCACTCGAACGGGCGCACTACCTGTTCACGGGCATAGCCCTCTACGCCGTCGCCCGGCGTGGTGCGAAAATCGCCCACTCTTGCCGGGCCTTCCAACCAGTGGGGAAAGAAGGTAGAGACCACGTGATCGCCGACGGCAAACTCGCTCACACCTTCGCCAACAGCCTCGACCACGCCTGCGCCATCTGACATAGGAATGCGATTCTCTTCTGTCGGAATCATCCCGGCAACCACAGCGTAGTCATGGAAGTTCAGTGAGCTGGCGTGCAGGCGTACTTTAATTTCACCGGGGCCAGGCTCCCCTGGAGCCGCTAGCTCAACGATGTCTAGTTTGTCTAAACCGCCGGGCTGCTTAAGGTTGATCGCTTTCATCGTTACCTCACTATACAAGCGTGTATGTAACTATTATCAATTGGGGCTACTGCCCTCAACATCAAGCCCAAGAAACCCACCGGACTGCCGCTGCCACAAGCTGGCATAAATACCGTTTTTCGCCAGCAGCGCCTGATGCGTGCCGGTTTCGACGATGCGGCCCTCGTCCACCACAATCAGCCGGTCAAGCATGGCGATGGTAGAAAGGCGGTGGGCAATGGCGATGACCGTTTTACCTTCCATCAGCGTATCCAGCTGCTCTTGGATCGCCGCTTCGACTTCTGAATCCAGCGCTGAGGTCGCCTCGTCCAACACCAGGATCGGCGCATTTTTGAGCAGAACCCGAGCAATCGCGATGCGCTGGCGCTGGCCGCCGGATAGCTTCACGCCCCGCTCGCCCACGTGGGCATCTAAGCCGCGGCGCCCTTTCGGATCGACCAGTTCGTCGATAAAGGTATCCGCATGGGCCCGGCGTACGGCATTCCAGACATCTTCATCGCTGGCGTGAGGGCTGCCGTAACGAATGTTATCGCGCAGCGAGCGGTGCAGAAGCGACGTGTCTTGGGTCACCATACCAATCTGGTGGCGCAAGGAGGTTTGAGTCACGTCGGCAATGTTCTGACCATCGATCAATATCTGCCCACCTTGCAAGTCATAAAAACGCAGCAGCAAATTGGCCAGGGTGGATTTACCCGCCCCGGAACGGCCAATCAGGCCGATTTTCTCGCCGGGTTTGATGGTCAGGCTCAATCCATCAAAGACGTTTTTACTCTCCCCTTTCGCCTGGGCGTATTGAAAGCGCAGCGCGTCAAACACAATTTCGCCATGGGGCACCTGAAGCGCTTTCGCATTGGGCGCATCGTTGATCGTAGGCTTCTGAGCGATGGTGTTCATGCCATCCTGAACCGTGCCAATATTTTCAAACAGCCCGGCGACTTCCCACAAAATCCAGTCGGACATAAAGCGGATACGCATGACCAGCGCGATGGCAATCGCCAAAACGCCCAGGGAAATCGCCTCTGTGTACCAGGCGCTGATCGCCATGGCCGCAGTACCTACCAACAGCGCCGTGTTGAGCAGCGTCAAACCCATGCTCATGATCGTCACCAAGCGCATCTGGCGGTGAACGGTGACCATAAAGCCTTCCATAGCGTCTTTGGCGTAGCGCTGCTCGCGCTCGGTGTCGGCAAACAGCTTGATGGTTTGGATATTGCTGTAGCTGTCCACCACGCGGCCGGTCATCTGGGCGCGGGCGTCCGCCTGGGCCATGGAGACATCTCGCAGGCGCGGCACAAAGTAGCGCATGATCGCCAGGTAGCCCACCAGCCATAAGCCCAGAGGGATCAGCAGCAACAGATCCGCCCGGCCTAGCAGGTAGGCCGCGCCAGTGAAATAGACGATGGCGTAGACCAATAAATCCATCACCTTGGTGACGGTCTCGCGGATCGCCAGCGCCGTTTGCATCACTTTTTGCGACACCCGCCCGGCAAATTCGTCCTGATAAAATGCCAGGCTCTGGCTCAGCATATGGCGGTGGGATAGCCAGCGGCCTATCATCGGGTAGTTGCCGAAAATACTCTGATGGGTGACCAGTGACTGCATCAGCACCAACAGCGGCAAGCCGATCAGCAGCACTAGCCCCAGGCCAGCAAGCCACAGGCCGTTTTCAGCCCAAAAGCCTGCACGTTCAACATTGCCCAGCCAATCGACCAGTTGACCCATGTAGCTGAAGAAAACCACTTCAGCCGCCGACACCAGCGCCGTGAACAGCGTCATTAGCAGTAACAGCGGCAACATCGGACGGGAAAAGTGCACAATAAACGGCATCAAGCCTTTAGGCGGCGTTTCAACGTTGCCTTCAGGATAGGGATCAACCCGCGTTTCGAAGTAACGAAATAGCGGCTGTAAAACACGCGACAGCATATATTTTCCTTGTGAAGAACGCGGGTAACATTGCCTACAGCGCCGATACCCTGACAGGGAAGCGGAAAAAATGCGCTACAACATAAGCTGAAACGTTAATAAGGCTGCGGAATTTCACCTTCATCGTCATCATCGTCACGCATCCGCGCCTGGCGGTCGGCCTCTTCCTCTTTGGCATCGTCGATGACTTCCATCAGCTCATCGACGTTAGCAATATGGGTGTCGGCATCGAAGTGGCCGGTGAGCTTGCTATCCGGATGTAGTTCGCCGGTTTCATACAGCGCCCACATCTCTCTGCCATATTCGGTATTCAGAAGCGCTGGCGCGTACTTACCGAAATAATCTCGCATGTTATCCACATCGCGATAAAGCATGGCGGCCGCGCTGTTATTACCGGCGGCGTCAACGGCCTGAGGCAGATCAATAATCACCGGGCCCGAGGCATCGACCAGCACATTAAATTCCGACAGATCGCCGTGAATCAAACCTGCGCACAGCATCCTAACCACGTCTTGAATGACTTTGGCGTAGTAGGTCTCAGCCTGTTCTGGCGTTAGCGTGACTTCGTCCAAGCGCGGTGCCACATTCCCCTCGGCATCGCTGATCATCTCCATCAGCAGTACACCGTCGACAAAGCCGTGAGGTTCGGGCACCCGTACACCCGCAGAGGCAAGACGATAAAGCGCATCGACTTCGGCGTTGAGCCACGCCTGCTCCTGCTCTTTTTGGCCGTAACGGGTTTTTTTGGCCATTGCCCGTGAACGGCGGCTGTTGCGCTCTTTACGCCCTTCTTGGTACTGAACAGCCTGTTTAAAGCTGCGCTGTTTGGCCTCTTTAAATACTTTGGCACAGCGCACTTCTTCACCGCAGCGCACCACGTAGACCTGCGCCTCTTTACCGCTCATTAACTGCACCAGCACCTCGTCGATCATGCCATCATCGACCAGCGGCTGTAATCGCTTAGGGATTTTCATGGTTAGCTGCGTCGGCTCCTCTTTGGTACGCTTTCAATAACGGATACGGCGAACACGGAAAGCCCGCCCTTTTAATTTATCACGCTCGAGTTTGGCCTGGGCCTGCTGAACTACATCGCGCTCAACGGCCACATAGGCACTGCGCGCCAGCACTTTAATCTTGCCCACTTGGTTACCACGCAACCCGCCTTCGCTGGTCAGCGCGCCAAGAATGTCACCGGGGCGCAGTTTATCTTTCTTACCACCGGCTAATTGTAACGTCGCCATTAGCGGCTCAAACGGCACTGAGTGCTGGGGTTTAGGCAAAGGTTCGGTGGCAATAGGTTGCTCCAGCAAGCCTTCTAGCCTCTCCAGCCGGTAACTCTCTTTAGGGGTCACTAGCGTACAGGCAATACCGCTAGCCCCGGCACGCCCTGTGCGCCCTACCCGGTGAACGTGAACATCTAGCTCGCGGGCAATCTGGTAATTGAACACGGCGTCCAATTGGGCAATATCCAAGCCGCGGGCGGCCACATCGGTGGCCACCAGAATAGAAGCACTCTGGTTAGCAAACAGAATCAATATACGGTCGCGATCTTTCTGCTCTAAATCGCCATTCAGCGCCACAGCGCTAAACCCGACATCCGTTAGCTGCTCAGCCACGGCCTGGGTTTCACGCTTGGTATTACAGAACACCACGCTGGTCGCGGGCCGATAGACCAGCAGTAGCTGGCGCAAAGCGTCAAAACGCGCTTCTTCATTGGCGACGCTATAAAAGTGCTGCTGAATCGTGCGGGCGTCGTGAACCTCAGCGATTTTAACCGTCACCGGCTCACGCATGACGCCACGCGTCATCTCGGTCAGCCCGCCAGATGACTGCTCATCGGGAAAGGTCGCGCTGAACAGTAGCGTTTGGCGATTAGTCGGAGTGTCGGCAATGATGTCATCGATGGTGGCCTGAAACCCCATATCCAACATGCGGTCGGCTTCATCCAGCACCAAAATCGAGAGCGAATCAAGGGTCAGCGAGCCTTTGCGCAAATGCTCGTCAATACGCCCTGGCGTGCCAACCACAATATGCGCTCCGTGCTCTAAAGAGCCGAGCTGAGGGCCAAACGGCGCGCCGCCACAGAGGGTAAGGATTTTCACGTTGGCCATGCCGCGGGCCAAACGGCGCAGTTCTTCCGCCACCTGGTCAGCGAGTTCACGGGTGGGGCACAGCACCAGGCCTTGTACCGCGAAACTTTCGACCTTGAGTTGCGCCAGCAGCGCTAAACCAAAAGCTGCGGTTTTGCCTGAGCCGGTTTTCGCCTGGGCCAGCACATCGCGCCCGGCCAGCATGGGCGGCAGGCTCTCCGCCTGCACCGGCGACATTTCGTGGTAACCAAGGGTGTCTAGATTAGTCAGCAGCGCTGCTGGAAGCGCCAAAGAAGCAAAAGAAGTGTCGGACACAAAAAATTCCTGAAAGGGCTATATGGCCTAGTAAAGCTGTAATGTGAGGCACCATAACAGAAAGCGCCCCGGCCTGCGCCGCCATCACGTCGCCAGCGGAACAAAAGTGGCTTGGCTGAGCGTGGCTAAGTCCCTTGGCGAAAGCTCAATTTCAAGCCCACGCCGCCCGGCGCTCACATAAATATTGGCAAAGCTTTCTGCGGAGTGATCGATAAAGATGGCCAGCCGCCTCTTTTGTCCCAGCGGGCTCACGCCTCCCAATACATAGCCAGTAGTGCGTTCTACCTCGTCGGGTTGCGCCATTGCCGCTTTCTTCGCCCCGGCAGCCTTGGCGATCTGCTTCAAACCCAATTGGCAATTCACCGGCACAATGCCCACCGCCAACTGCTTACCATCCAGCTTCACAACTAAGGTTTTAAATACCTGCTCAACCGCTACGCCCAGCTTTTCCGCCGCTTCCAACCCATAGGAGTGCACGGTGGCA
The DNA here is from genome assembly GCF_976980765.1 of Halomonas sp. NYA30. Lineage (NCBI taxonomy): Bacteria > Pseudomonadati > Pseudomonadota > Gammaproteobacteria > Oceanospirillales > Halomonadaceae > Halomonas > Halomonas sp. NYA30. Next base: position 3,299,712 of record NZ_OZ334477.1, read on the forward strand.
TCGTGTTCATACTCATGAAGCTGAAAGGCGAAGCCTGCTTGTTTTGCGCTATTAATAGCCGGTGTCATGTCGCTCTCTTGGTTAACGGCGTGGATGGTACAGATTTTACTGTCAGGCGCACTTCGCCCTTTAGGTTAATAGCGCGACAGGTAAAAGAAAGTCAACTGATGGGCACAGTGGGAAGTTTGATTGATGCTGCTGGAAAGCTGCGCTACAGCGACTATGCTCACTAGTGCAATGCTTAACAGTGCCCTAGGTAAAAGGAAGCTAACCGAAAGGAGTTCAGCAATGCCAGCAACCTCTAAAGCACAGCAAAAAGCGGCGGGCGCGGCCCTTTCCGCAAAGCGCGGAGAAACCAAGCCCAGTGAACTTTATGGTTCGTCTAAAGAGATGTATGACTCGATGAGCGAGGAGGAGCTAGAAGATTTCGCGAACACAAAGCGCAAAGATAAGCCGCAAAAGAAAGACGATTAATCAACAGCTTGCTAATCAACAAAAACGCCAGCATCGTTAAGCTGGCGTTTTTTGGCAGTGCCTTAAACAGAACGTCAATCTTTTTCGCACACCTTAACCAGCGACCAGCGTCAGACTGGTGACTGGGCGCAGATTTAACCGCTTACAACGCTGTTCAACGCTGTCGACAATCTCTTGGGCGTCGTTGAACTGCTGCTTATCGAGTTGAATATCCACCATGAGAAAACTGCCTACCTGGGCAAGCCTCACATCGTCGGCGGTGACATCAAAATCAGCGACATCTTCCACCACGTTCTGGCGCACGCTGCTGCATGAGCCACCGAACATCAGTTCACGCAGCGCCCCACGCACCATGCGGATCGGCATGGGCAGGAAGTAGCCTGCAATAATCAGCACCATGACCGGGTCGGCAAAGCGCGCATAGCTGGCCCAGGGCGACTTCGTTAGCAGCCAGGTGAGCGCGAAGCCGAGCATCACGGCGGCACTCAGCCAAGTATCCATCTGCCACTGACGCAGTTCAGCCGCCAATAAAGATGAGCTTGCCACCCGGGCATAGCGCGCCAACCACCACCAGGTGAATAGGCAGCCCGTTACATTGACCACGCCAAACATCAGCGCCAAATCCAGCGTGACCAAGCGGCCACCCTCAAGCAGGCTCCAAAGCGCAGACACCAGCGAGACGATACACACCATCGCGATCACTACGCCTTTGAGCAGCACCGCGAGCGGCTCCACCGTCAGCCGCCCAAAGGGGTAGTGATCATCCGCTGGTTTGCGCGCCTGCTTGAGGGCATATAGCGACAGCGATGCCAGCACTAAGCTTAATAGTGAATAGCCACTATCAAATAAGATCGTTATTGAACCACTGGTAAGCCCTAGCGCTAACCCGGTAAAAGCAAACAGGCTAGCTGAAATGGCTGAGAATTTTAGCGCACGGCGCTCGGCAACAAAGGGGGTCACGCGGATAACTCCATAGCATTAGACGAATTGTGAGCCATAATAGTAGGGAGTGATGACAATCACGAGTCGCTCAGCGCCAAGTTAAATGGCGCTCAATGAATTCAGCGGAACAATTATGCGTGCGGAACAGGTTCAAGCCTTTATTGATGTCACCGAACACGGCTCTTTTGCCGCCGCGGCGCGGCATACCGGCCTCAAGCGGAGCACCCTTAGCGCTGCGGTTAATGCGTTGGAGGACAGTTTGGGCGTGGCGTTATTTGAGCGCTCTGGCAATAGCCTTACGCTGACCGCCGTGGGCGATAGTGTGCTGCCCGACTGCTACCGGTTACTGACCAGCGCCAGCCGGATCAAAAAGCACTGCCACCAACATTTGCAGGGCGTTGAAAGCCAACTCTGCATTGCCCGCGATGACGCTTTGCCTGAAGTGTTTTGGCGCCAGGTGATGCATGACTTAAAACAGCAATTCCCGCTCACCGCGATTTCGGTGTATTTGGTGCCTCCCCAGGAGCATACCCAGTTTGTGCAGCGCCAAACGGTGGATATTGCCTTCGGCCTGTATACCGCCGAAGGCATTGACGCCAATGCAGCCAATCTTGCTCCCGTCAGTATGCGTTTAGTGGCCGCGCCTAAACACCCGCTCAGTCGCTTGCCTAGCGTAAACCGCGACGACTTAGCCCAGTACACCCAAGTCTGTTTGACCCACGTGCAGGATGACAAGTTGATCAGCGAAGCGCTGTTTTCAGGCAATTACCTGGGGCTGACCATGTTTGAAGTAATTCGCGATGCCGTTATTAACGCGACTGGTTGGGCGCTACTGCCTTACCCGCTGGTTAAAGGTGCCCTGGAGACGGGCACACTGTGCACGCTTAACCATGACCTTGCGTTAGATAGTCACTACTACCGCTACGTTGAGAGCGACAACCGCGGCGTGGTTGCCACCGCCTTATTAACGAAGGTGGCACACTTCTTAGCCTCCCAGAACTAATAAACAGAACTAGTACACAGAACCGGCTGACATATCGTTGAAATCTTTTTTGTGGCGAAAAACACCAAAGCCTTCCACGCTATTAAAAATAGCTAAATAAGGAGCCGCCAGGACACGCCACGTGAGGGAGACACAGGCAAGTGTCATCTAGGCGTAATACGCACCTGCCAGTGTCGAAGTTGCCGTCAACCAAGGAGTGATTCCAACGATGGTACGACTCGATAAGAAAGCCACTCGGCTATATGTGTTGGACACCAATGTCCTCATTCATGACCCCACCGCGCTTTATCACTTTGATGAGCACGATGTTGTTATCCCCATGACAGTGCTGGAGGAACTTGATAAGCACAAAAACGGTGTTCGTGAAATCGCTCGCACGGCTCGCCAAATCAGCCGTACGCTCTCTGACCTTACTAGCCAAGTCACTTTTGACGAGATTCAACGCGGCATTCCCATTCCTCGAATCAGCGGCGAAACAGGACGCCTGCACTTCTTATGCTATAACGACTTAAAGCTCTTTGACTCACTCGATGATAGCCCTGACAACCGCATACTGGCGGAGACCTGCCGCCTACGCGAAGAGCGCCCTGACGCCTCCGTCATCCTAATCACCAAAGACATTAATCTTCGTGTTAAAGCCGCCGCATTGAAGGTGCCGGTCGAGGATTACCTTAACGACCGTGCTTTCTCCGACAGCGACGCCATGATCGAGGGTGCCCAGGTCTACGCTTCAGCGGGCCATGATGGCGCGTCACTCTGGGAAACGCTGAATGTTGACGTGACCGTTGAGCGTGTTGGCCATCACACGTTCTATCAGCTCACTGGCAACATGCCCCGCCAGTGGCACGTTGGCATGCTGGTCTCGGATAGCGAAAACGGCGCCGAATTTGAGGCGATCATTCGTGAACTGGGGCCTTCCTCGGCTCGTCTGCAACTGCTAACTAATTACCGCCATCACGCGGGCGTCTGGGGTGTGCATGCCCACGACAGTCGGCAAAATTTCACCTTAAACCTCCTGATGGACCCCGATATTGATCTGGTGACCATTGCAGGTAATGCCGGTACCGGCAAAACCTTCATGACCCTGGCCGCCGCCTTTCAACAGACACTGGATGCCAAGCTGTTTGAGCGTATTGTGTTTACCCGCGCGCCGATCCCGATGGGTGAAGATATTGGCTTTCTGCCCGGTACAGAGGAGGAGAAGATGTCGCCGTGGATGGGGGCCTTCCACGACAATATGGACAACCTGTTACGCAATGAGGAGGGAGAATCAAGCTGGGACAACGGCGCCACACGGCAGTTAATTGGATCGCGTGTTCAAATACGCTCACCGAGCTTTATGCGCGGCCGCACCTTAAACGACACTTTCTTAATCATTGACGAGGCACAAAACTTCACCCCCAAACAGCTCAAATCGCTAGTTACCCGGGCGGGGCGCAATACTAAAATCGTCTGCTTGGGCAACGTCGGGCAAATCGATACGCCGTATCTGACGGCTAACACCTGCGGCATGGCGGCGGTGGTGGAACGCTTCCGCGATTGGCCCCACGCAGGGCACATCACACTGAAAAGCGTTGAGCGCTCACGCTTGGCACTGGCGGCAGAAGAGCTGCTTTAACCCAACTGCCTCCCGCCGCTGGTATGGGGCGGGAGGCAAGGTGCCATCAAAAAGCCTTATGATTACGTTGACTTACTCACTATCGGCGTCTCTATCTACGTCCTTCCACGGCCGAGGAGTACCAATAGTATCCGCGGCAAATGCCTCGCGCTCGCCTAGCGGGCGCGCCTCGCCAATCGTGGTGTCGTTGTAAGTTTGACGCTCCATTTCGCAGTTCACTTCCGCACCGAACAGCACCACAAAGGCGGAAAGCCAAAACCATAGCATTAGCGCCACTACCGCCCCTAACGACCCATAAAGCTCGCTAAAGGTAGAGAAATAGCGCACATAGAGCGAAAGACCGCCGGAGCCTAACAGCCACATCACCGTCGCCAGCAGCGTGCCATAACTCAGCCAGCTCCACTGCGCGGACCGTCGATAGGGCGCGTAGCGGTACAGCAGCGCAATAAGAAAACTCATAATCACCAGTAGCGCAGGCCAACGCAGCCACTGCAAAATTTTGTTTAACGGCGGGTCGATCGCCAGACTATTGACCACAGCGGGCACAATCGCAATAAAACCCAGTGAAATCAGGGTCATAATAATCAGGCCAAAGGTCAGCGATACCAGTACGGTGCTACGGTGCAAAAGGCTGCGCTTTTCAGTTTCGCCATACACCACGTTAAGCCCGATCACCAATACCCCGACCCCCTTGGAGGCAATAAACATCGCAATCAACAGCCCCACCAGGGCACCCAGAAAGTTACCTGACTCCGCGCTCTCCACCACCTGCTGCGCCTGTTGATCAATGAGCTCGGCAGCATCCGGCGGCATAAAGCGGCTGATCTCATAGAGCTGTTGGCCTGCCTCGTAGGGGTCAAATAGCAATCCCCAGAGTGAGATCACCGCCGCGATGGTCGGAAACAGCGCCAATAAGGCATAGAAAGCCACCCCAGCGGCCAGCATGGTAATACGATTACGGCGCGCGGCGCGCACCACACGCCAAGCAATATCGTGCCAGCCACGCTGCGGTATATCGCCAGGCACAAGCGCGCGGCGGCCGCGCGCAAGTTTACCCACAGAGTGCTCCTAATAAGCGCCTGTTTGAGTACGTTCCAGGCAACCTTTTTTCTAACAGACGTATCATCGCTGGCCTTCCCACATCAGTAGCGCCGCAAGCAGTACGGCAAGCATCATCATTAAACCGCTAGTATGGTGACGCAACCAGGACTCCCCCGACAATAGCCGAGTTAGATGGCCCATCAACGTCTCTTCCGCTTTTTGAGCGGTCACCACGCTTACCGATTTCAGCCGGCCGCAGCAGTGACCGAAAGCTCGGATAGGCACCAGTACCGCGCCAACTACAAAAGCATAGAACCCCCATAGATCGCCCGCGGGAAGCGTTTTACCCGTCAACGGACGCGTTAGTAACCACCCCACCGCGGCGAACAGTACCCCTACCGGAAATGGCCACATAATTCCCAGCCACTCTTTCAGCGGCGGCATCTCGATGCTGCCAGCAGGCAGGGGAAGCCAAAGCGGCGTCAACAGCGCGGCGATGACGGCCACTAACCAGGCGCCCCACTGCTCTCGGTTACTGCCCCCTTGATGGCGCTGCTGCCACTGTCGCCAAAGCGCAGCGCTCACCAGTGCTGCCGTACCAACAGCAGCCCAACTGAGCAGCTTGATCAACGATTCATGATGCATTTCATAGAGCGGGGCTTTCACTCCCCATTTACTGACCATGCCCGCGCCGATAGCGCCCGCCAGCGAGATACCCGGCAATGCCAGCAAGGCCCATACCAGCGGCTGCGGCCAGCGTGGGAGATGTTCGCTGATGCTGGTGCCCATAAACAGCGAGCCTTTGGCAAGCGCATGATGAGCGGCAAACAGTACTAACCCTGGCCAAAGCAGCGGCCATACATCTGGCGCTACCAATCCCATGGCCACCAATGCGGTCATCATGCCCATCTGGCTGATACTGGAGTAGGCCAATACGGCTTTTGGATGGCGCTGAAAAACCCCATACACAGCAGCTGCAAAGGCGGCTGCAAGCCCTGCCACTAACATCCAATGACCAAACTGGGCTAAAGCGCCTGAAACCTGAGCGTGGCCTAGCGGCAGCACACTGATCCACCCCAGTAAGCCCGCCTTAATCATCACTCCACTCAGTACTGCGCTGGCAGGTGCTGGCGCCGCCGGATGCGCCAATGGCAGCCATACGTGCAAGCCAATCACACCCGCTTTGACACCAAAGCCAAGGCACAGCAAAGCAGCCATCCACACGCCGTGCTCGGCGCTGACAATGCTTTCGCGCACCCCCTGCAGCATCAGCGTGTCGGCGGCTCCCGCCGACCATAAGAAACCGCCTAAAATTAGCCCTTCGCCCAGCACCGCTAATATCAAGTATGCCTTGGCGCCTAAGCGTGCCTCTTGCGTTCCGGTGTGCACTACCAGGGCGTAGGCGGCAAAAGTCATCACTGCAAAGCCTAAATAGAAACTGGCGATATCCTGGGCAATGATGAGCAGCACATTACCCAGTGATGTTAACGGCCATAGCAGCGCCAGCCGCAGCAGGCGTCGCTGTGCATCTTGATCTCCTCGCTGTGCTTGCGCCTGCTCCGCTGCAAAATATCCCCTCGCGTGTACCGCTGCCAAACTCCAGAGCAGTGCGGTGAATGCTAGCCATGGGCGGCTCAGCGAGTTTAATTCCCACTCCCCGCCTAGCATCCAGGCATCCATTGTCCACTGCGCTTCCCCAACGTAAGCTAATAACAGCGCTGGCCAAGCGGCGCTTAGCCACAGCACTGAAAAGTAGTCACGCTGTGCCTCAGGCGTGCGGTAGGCAAGCCACACCGCATGACCCATAACGCCAAAAGGCCACAGCAGTGCCAGCGTAAGCAGTAGCGTTATCATGGCAGGTACTCCCCGTTTGCTACCCGGGCTGCCCAATCCAGGGGGCTATACGGGAGCCCTGCAAACAGCCCGGCCCCAAGGCTTATCAGCGCAGTGAACACCATGGGCCACAGCAGCCAGCCATGGGTTTCTAAACGCCCTAAGCGCTGCTCATGAGGCCAACTGCCTTTGCCGTGGGAAGGCCCTGGGCGAAACCAAAGACGATGCAAAATCGGCAAAAAGTACATGGCATTGAGTGTGCTGCTAGCCACCAACACAGCGACCACCCAATACATTTCAGCCTGTATCGCACCAACGCCGAGATACCATTTGGTAATAAATCCAGCGACGGGTGGAAGTCCGATCATGCCTAACGCGCCGATGGTAAACGCAATGCTGGTCAACGGCATGCGTTTACCGGCACCGTCCATTTCATCGATGCGATGAATGCCCAGCTCTTCGGCGTAGTTGCCCGCACAGAAGAATAACGTAACCTTCATTAAACCTTGGTGAAGCAAGTGTGCCAACGCCCCGACCGTACCAAAAGGGCCGAATATGCCTATTCCCAGAATGACGTAGGAGACTTGGCTGACCGTAGAAAATGCCAGGAGTGGCTTCAGCTCCTGTTGGGCAATGGCCCTGAGCGAGCCATAAATAATCGTAATAGACGCCGCCACCGCTAGCCCGGTAATAACGCCCAGCTCCACGCTAAGCTCAATCCCATACAGATCGTAAACGACCCGTAGAATCCCGAAGGCACCAGCCTTCACCACCGCGACCGCGTGCAGCAGCGCACTGACCGGGGCGGGTGCCACCATCGCCCTAGGCAGCCAGCCATGCAGCGGCACCATGGCAGCCTTGACCGCCAGCCCACTGACTAGCAGGATAAATATTAACGTTAGCAGGCCACGATGATCGTTTAAGTAGTCGCCCAAGCCCTCTTCAGAAGAGAACGATTGATCACCCGTTAAGTTATTCAGCAGCACCGCGCCCAGCAGCAATACCACACCTGCGCTTAGCGTGTAGCGCAAATAGACCCGTCCCGCATTGAGTGCTTGCTCCGTCCCCCGGTGAACCACCAGGGGATAAGTGGATAGCGTCAACATTTCGTAGAAAATCAAAAAGGTAAATAGATTATCAGCCAGCGCAATGCCGATAGTGCTCGCCACGCAAAGACTAAAAAAGCCAAAGAAGCGCTTTCGATTGGCAGAGCCTTCCAAGTAGCCAATGGCGTAAATCGTGGTGCATAGCCACAGTAGTGATGATAACCCTGCAAACATCACGCCCAAGGCATCAATGCGCAGCACAAAATCAAGGCCGCCTATCACCTGGAAACTAAAAATGTCTTCATGACCGGCGGCCACTCGCCTGACCATCAGAGTGACCAGAATAATCTTCACCACCGCCGCGCCAATGTTAATTGTCGTGCGTAGCCGCCGGGCCTCTTCCGGCAGGGCGAAAATAGTCACGGCCACCAGCAAGGAGGTGGCCAAAGCGGTTAACGGTAACCATGCGGCGTTCATGGGCTGCCTCCGTGCATCAATTCCAGCGGGAAATGAGCCAATAGCCCAAGTGCGAAAGCCGTTAAGGCGAGCAACATGGCAATTAAATCCATGCCTGGCGCGAGGGGTTGATAACGATGGCGCGGCGCCGTCTCATCAAAAGAGTAGCGAAACATGCGAAATACATAAGCCGCCGTCAGCAGCGTACCGGTTAATAGTGCCGCCACCGCCCACCACTGCTGGGTGATAATCATCGCCTCAAGCAACATCCATTTAGCGGTGAAGCCAGAACTGGGCGGTAGGCCCATCAAGGTAATCGAAGCAATGCCAAACACGAGTAACGAAAGTGGCAAACGGCGGCTGGTGCCTGCCAATCCTTTAAGGGTGTGCTCCCCAGTGGCCAATATCAGATTGCCAGCCGCCATAAACATGGCCGCTTTGGCAAAGGCGTGCCCCACCAGTTGCAGCCAAAAACCTTCCCAAGCCAAGGCACGCGGTAACGGAGCAATATCCGGCCCCAGTAACAGCGGAAAAGCCACCATTAGATAGCCCAATTGCGCGACCGTAGACGAAGCAACCAAGGTTTTAAGCGAGTCGGTACGCCACGCCAGGAGCCCACCCCATACAATCGCCAGCAAGCCTAACCAGGCAATGATGCGCGGGGCATAGAACGTATCTGGAAGAAGAATGCTCCATAGCTGTAGCAGCATGAACAGAGAAGCCTTGATGACCAACCCGGCATGCAGCGCACTCACCGGTGTCCAGGCGTTTTCGTGCACAGGGGTAAGCCAAGCGTGCAGCGGAAACAGCGCGGCTTTCAAGGCGAGCCCAGCGCCTATTAGCGCCGCGGCGAACCAAGCCACCGGGCCTGGCTCTATCACCTCGGCCAAGCCCTGCAAATCCAAACGGCCCCATTGGCCCAGAATCAGTGCCACCCCTAATAGATACGTGAGCGACCCAACTAACGCCAATAACAAATAGCGCATTCCCGCCAGCAGCGCTGGCGCCTTTCCGGATAGCATTAACATGCCTACCGCGGCCAGGCCCATTAGCTCTAACGCGATATAAAGAGTGAGTAAATCGGTGGCCAACCAAATGAGTGACAGCGCGCTCAGCGCAACGCCCATTAATGGCCATAGCCAACGTGCTAAAGGGCCAGGCTCGGTTAAGCGAAAATGCCCAGGCGTGTAGAGCGCGGCGGCAACGACGATACACTGAGTCGTTAGCAGTAACAGCACGCTTAACCCGTTTAAGCGCAGCGATAAGATAAGCCCCGCTATTTCCCATTGCCAACGGAGTAGGCCCGCCTCCTGAAAGGCCATTAGCAGCACGACACTCGAGGCTAATAGCGGCACGCTGGCCAACACCACAGGCCAGGCGCGCTTAGGAGGAAATAGCGCTGCCAATCCCCCCATCAACAGTGGAAAAACCAGTGCCACCAGCAACGCCCAGTGAGTAGAGACAAGCGGCGCAAAGGTGCTATCGAAAAGGCCAAAGCGCCATGTCATGCCTTGCTCCTCTGGGGTTTACCGTCACGCCCTAGCGCCTCGACCCCTTCCAAATGTAACAGCTGGCGAATGAGTAAAGCGCCAAGCATCGTCCCAAGACACGCCACCAACAGCCCTACACTGATGAGCATTTGCGCCGCCGCTGAGGTTCCCGCCACGCCAGCCAACAGTATAAAAACGCCGGAGCCAAGCAGATTAAAGGCCACCAAGCGCCTGAAGAGATGTCGGTGAAGGGCAAACGCCGCCAGGGCAAGAGCGGCGATGAGCACCCCGGCCAACAATAGTGGGTGCTCGGCAGGTGAATACACCATATCGCCAATCACGTAGCGAATTGCCGCGCCGACCATGACAAACCAGGCCAGCGCCAAGACCACGCGCATCGCAACCCGCGACCAGGAATGGCTAAATTTATCGTGCTTTAAAGGCGCAGAAGCGCCGGGAGATAGGAGGCCCAGGGCATAGAAGAAGCACAGCCCTGTCAGCAAAACGCCCAACACTAGCTCGGACGCCGCCAGCCATGGCGCGCCGAGCTTCAACCACGCCAGCACCATTGCGGCAGCAAAGGCGACAAAAAAACAGCTGGCACGCACTAGCCCGGATTTCTCATAGCACCTCAGCAAGTACCGCACCCAGGCCGCCATGCTATTAAAAACCTATTGGTACATCTTAAATTGCCTACTTTTTAACCACTTTCCGTCGTTCAGATACACTTCCCCCTTTCCCCCATTGCGTCGGGCCGGGGGCGCCCGCGCATTCAGTTCGGCACCAACCGCCTGACGAGATCGGATAGTTGCGCTTTATAGGGGTAGCTGTCACTCATCAACACCCGGATTCGGCGCGTATTGCGGATGATGACCGCGCCCACTTTGATGAGTTTGAGCCTCAGGTTGCTTGGGCTCATGCGCTCAAAAGGGGTCTTCTTCAGGTAAGTACGTAAGCGCTCGAACAGCGTATAGGCGAAGCCCGATAAGATCAGCCGCCACTGATTGGCCCACCAGTGCGTACTGGAGGTCCGGTCAGCAAACAGGCTCAGTTGTTGATCCTTGATTCGGTTTTCCATGTCGCCCCGAGCACAATACTGCTCGTAGTAAAGCTTGAAGCCGTCGTCGTAACGGGAGCTGATGATAAATCGGGGATTGGAGCCCAGCTCGCTTTCTTCTAGACGAGCGACCACCCAGCGTGGGTATTTCCAAGAGTGTGCTTGATACGGGAAGCGGAACGTCTCTGCCACTTTGCCTCCCACCTGCCATTGGGTCTTGCGCACCAGCATCATGGGCACGTCCACTTCCTTGAGCAGCCGACTGTTCTTACCGATACCCACGATATAGTCAACGTGATGCCGATCGCACCAGTTCAGCATCCGGGGGCGACAAAAGTGACTATCACCTCGTAACACAATGCGCGTATCGGGCCAGTACTGGCGGATAAAGCGCACCAGTAACGCCAGGATGGCCCAGCTGTGATGGCTGTCGCTGTGGTCACTGGTACGCAGATAGCTCACTAGCAGATGGCGGCCACAGAAGACATACAGCGGGAAGTAGCAGTGGTGATCATAATAGCGGTTAAAGAACTTCCCGGGTTGCTCGCCGTGCACGGGAATATCGGTGCCATCAAAGTCCAGCACGATTTCCTTGGGGGGTTGGTCATGCTGCTCAATGAAGTGATGCCACAGTAACGCATGGGCCTTCACCATCGCTTGCCGGTCTACCTTCTGCTCGCTCCGACACAGTGTAGACTTACCCGCCAAGACTTCATCTTCACCTAGCGCGGTCTGAAGCGCTTGGTCGTAACGTAGGGCCTCATGGTCGTTAAAATCTTCGTAGCCCGCGGCGACACCGAACACCCGCTGACGCACCAGAGTGTCGAGCTTGTGACGAACCTGTTCCGGTGCGCGGGGATCATGAAGCACGGAGGCCAAGCGGTGCGTCAGACGATGTTGTTTATCGACTTCCCGTAGCAAGAGCAATCCAGCATCGGAGGTGATGTGGCCCCCAGAGAAATCGGCTTCAATTTGCCGGCGTGAGAGTGGCGAGAAGGTCAGTTTTTCAGGTACCATTTTGGAAGCGGCGGTTGGTGTTGGTTTTTGGTGTAAGGCCCTGAAACGTTAACACTTTCAGCCGCTTTCTTTTATACCCCGTGAGAAATCCAGGCTAGGTGGCGATCAAACAGGCACACAAAAGCGAACCCTGTTAAGCACAGCGCCAGTAGCACTTCTATTACATCAAAGGAAGCTAACATCCGTTTACGTCACGTCCTTGCATCGGTCACGAATAGGCGCTCAGCTTAGGCGAGCACTTAGCCACTTTCCAATATCGTTAACCTGCTGAGGGCAGAGTGCATGCGCCATTGGGTACTGACGGTAATTGACTGCATAACCCAGCGCTTTTAAGCGATCTGCGCCGCTGCGGCCTAGGCTCTCGGGTACAATCGGATCAAAATTACCGTGCTGAACTTCGATCGGGATCTGGCGGTTGGCTTCCGCTAACTCAATATTGTCGGCCGTCGCAAAGTAGGTCGACATAGCCAACAGCCCGCCCAGCGGTGCGGGGAAAGTAAGCGCTGCGTGATAGGCAACGGCGCCCCCTTGTGAAAAGCCCGCCACAATAATGCGCTGGCTATCGATACCCTGGTCGATCTGCTCTTGGATCAGCGCCTGGATGCGTTCAGCAGATTTCTTAAGCTGGCTCTCATCTACCCGGCGCCCCAAATCCATGGCAAGAATATCGTACCAAGCGGGCATGACCATGCCGCCATTGATGGTCACCGGCAGGCGTGGCGCATGGGGCATAATAAAGCGCACATGCGAATCTTTAGGCAGCGCTAATGCGGGTACCAGCGGCTCAAAATCGTGCCCGTCCGCACCTAAGCCGTGAATAATAAACACACACGCATCGGCGGGTTGACCATCTTTCGGTTCAATAATCAGTTCGCCAGGAGCAGTCATAACATCGTATTCCTTATCCAAAAGGCGTCACCCTAGCGCAAACCTGCGTTAACAGCGAGCAGGCCAGCGCTTTAAATGGCCATCGTCGATTAAAAAGGGCGTACTTCGCTTAAAAGGGCCACACCAAAGGGATCAAGAGTAGCGCTATCGCCCCAGTCAGTATATTCAAACCACTCCCCAAACGCAGAAAATCGCTCACCCGATAGCCCCCAGGGCCATATACCATCAGGTTGGTTTGATACCCAATGGGCGTTAAAAAGCTGGCTGAGGCAGCAAACATCACAGCCACCACATAAGGCATTGGGCTAACGCCCAGGCTTTCTGCCGCGCTCATCACCACCGGAAAAATAATCACTGCGGCGGCGTTATTGGTCACCAGTTCAGTGAGCAGCGCAACCACACAGTAAGTGCCGATCAGGAGTAACAAAGGATTCCCCGCCACTAAGGTAAGCAAACTACCGGCAATGACCTCAGCGGCGCCAGAGCTTTGCAGCGCGGCACCCACGCCAAAGGAAGCAGCAATGGTTAACAACACTTGGGTATCAAGACCACGTTTGGCCGCCCCCACCGAGCAACATCCCGTCAACAGCGCTAATGCCGCCCCCAACATCGCGGCGTTCAACATACTCAGCACGCCCAGGGCGGCGAGCAGCACAGCGCCTAACAATAACCCCCAGGCGAGTGGCGCCTTTTCGTGTATCGGCCGGGCCGCGCCATTCAGCTCGCTAATCAATAAGAAGTCGCGTGACTGACGATGACGCTCAATAAACGGTGGTCGTGCTTCCAGCAGGAGCACATCAGCGGGCTGAAGCCTAACCTGACCTAGATTGCCTTTGACGCGCTCACCACTGCGGCAGATCGCCAACACCGCCGCGCCATACAAGGTTCTAAAGTGGCCGTCGCGAATACGTTGGCCAATAAACTGGCACTGGTTAGAAACCACCGCCTCGACCAAGCGGCGCTCCTTAAACTCTTTCTCCAGACTGGAGGTTCCATCTCGAGAAGGAATCAGGCCACGAATCTGCTGCAATTCCACCGCGGCATCGGAAGTGCCCGCAAACACTAGTCGGTCGCCGCCTTTTAGCTGCTCGCCGGGACCCACCACGCTAACCACGTTGCCTGCGCGCTCTATTTCAACCAGAAATAGCTCCTGCAAATGGCGCAGCCCGGCTTCCTCAACGCTGCGATCAACCAACACGCCCGCCGGGTCGACCTCCATTTCAATGGTGAACTCACGTGGGTTGGCAAACGCATTGGCCATCCCCTGCCGAGCAGGCAGTAAGCGTGGTCCCAGCAAAATCAGGTAAGCAAGGCCAGCTATCGCGACAGGGATACCGACCCAAGCCAAATCCAGTAGGCCCATGCCAAGCTCGGGGTAGCGTTCCAACAGTAGCCCATGCACCACTAAATTAGTGCTGGTGCCAAACAACGTAATAGTGCCTCCTAAAATGGACGCGAAACTAAGCGGCATCAGGAGTCGCTGGGGGGATAAACGCAGCCTGCGACTCCAGCTCATGACGGCCGGAATATAGGTAGCGACCACAGGCGTGTTATTAACGAAGGCGCTGAGTGCTGCCACAGGCAGTAAGAGGCGTACCAGCGCGCCGCTTTCTTTATGGGGGCGGCCAAGCACATAGCGAATGATCAGATCGATACCGCCGGTTTCACGAATGCTTGCCACCAGTACATACATAAAGGCAACGGTGAATAAGCCGCTATTGGAAAAGCCCCCCAGCGCCTGCTGCGGGTCAATCACGCCCAGCGTCATCAACACAATCACCGCCCCCAGCAGAATAATATCCGGGCCTAGGCGGGAGAACGCCATTAGCGGAAAAATGGTCAGTACAACCGTGACTGCAATCCAAGCATCAACCGACATCACCACAACATCCTTAATAAATAAGCATGGGTGTATTGTGAGGCCAGCTCTATATTCTAAAAAGTTATTTTTAGAAACACTTAAAGAACAAAATAGAATATACAGGTGTGAGGTGTGAGGTGTGAGGTGTGAGGTGTGAGGTGTGAGGTGTGAGGTGTGAGGTGTGAGGTGTGAGGTGTGAGGTGTGAGGTGTGAGGTGTGAGGTGTGAGGTGTGAGGTGTGAGGTAGGTATCGTTGCAAACAATCGTATAAATACAAAGAACCCCGCACTTGGCGAGGTTCTTTGGTCAATCAACGCTAGGCGGTGATTGCTAACATCTCAATATTTAAGAATTAACTTAAACAACTTTGATGTTAGAAGCCTGAAGGCCTTTTTTACCCTGGGTGACGTCGAAGGAAACCTTCTGGCCGTCTTGCAGAGATTTGAAACCTTCAGACTGAATTTCAGAGAAGTGCGCGAACAGGTCGTCGCCATTGTCGTCAGGAGAAATGAAGCCGAAGCCTTTAGTGTCGTTAAACCACTTAACTGTGCCAGTTGCCATGATCGAAATCCTCGATGTAGCTAATTAAATCCGGGAAATACCCGAAGTGCAGTGGGTAGAACAAGAAACCTTCACCAGATTTAACGCTTGAGGCGCTTCTATGCTGCTGACAACGTTCGACTTGCTAACCAACTGTGTTTATTTTGCGCCTAACCTGTGTGCGCGTCAACACACTTATAATCACGGCTATGCTGGCTCGTCTGACGGGGTGGAGACTAATCATTGACCGCGCTCACCAAGGAGCCAACCGGCTGCTTTCTCCGCAATCATCAGCGTGGGTGAGTTGGTATTGCCACTGGTAATCGTCGGCATAATACTCGCATCAGCCACGCGTAGCCCGCTAATGCCATGTACTCGCAGCCGACTATCGACTACCGCCATGGCGTCATCTTCACGGCCCATTTTGGCAGTGCCAACGGGGTGAAAAATCGTCGTGCCTATATCACCCGCTAACCGGGTTAGCTCGTCATCGGTTTGGTACTCAACGCCGGGCTTCACTTCTTCTGGAGCGTACTTGGCAAACGCGGTCTGCTCGGCGATCCGCCGGGTGACACGCAGAGAATCCGCGGCCACCTTTCGATCCTCGGGTGTGCTCAGGTAATTGGGCGAAATAGCCGGTGCCTGTCGGGGGTCGTTGCTTTTTAGCCGCATCGTGCCACGACTGGTCGGATTCAAGTTACACACGCTAGCGGTAATCGCCGGGTACGGGTGCAGTGGTTGGCCAAAAGCCTCCAGGCTCAGCGGTTGCACATGGTATTGAATATTGGGGTACGTTTGTTCCTTAGAGCTGCGGGTAAACGCCCCTAACTGTGAAGGCGCCATACTCATAGGCCCAGAGCGTTTAAGCAGGTACTCCAAGCCAATCCCCGCTTTACCTAACAGGGTACTGGCCACGGCATTCAGGGTTTTGCCATTGGTGATTTTATATATCGAGCGAATCTGCAGATGATCCTGCAGGTTCTCGCCCACCCCGGGCAATTCATGCACTACTTCGATGCCATGCTCGCGTAGCAGTTCGCCCGGCCCTACGCCGGAAAGCTGGAGTAGATGTGGCGTACCGATAGCCCCCGCGCAAAGCACCACCTCGCCGCTCACTATGGCGCGCTGCACCTGACCACCCCGTTCCACTTCCACACCTGTGCAGCGCAGCGCCTCCCCATGCTTGTCAAACAGCAGTCGATTGACCTGAGTGGAGTGCCAAAGCGTTAAGTTGTCGCGCTTCAACGCGGGTCGCAAAAACGCTTTAGCAGTATTCCAGCGCCAGCCCGAGCGCTGATTAACCTCAAAGTAGGCCACGCCTTCGTTAGAGCCGCGGTTAAAGTCCTCGGTACGTGGAATACCTGCCTGGACGGCAGCCTCGGCAAAATCATCCAGCACCTGCCATTTAAGGCGCTGCTTTTCGATCCGCCATTCGCCGCCGTGACCGTGGAAATCTCGATGCTTCGCATCAGCATCACCGCCATCGTCAAGGCGATAGTGGTCTTCGTGCTTGATGAAATCGGGCAAGCAGTTCTCCCACCTCCAGGCATCGTCGCCCGCCACATCGGCCCAGTGATCGTAGTCCCGGGCCTGCCCACGCATGTAAATCATGCCGTTGATGCTGGAGCAGCCGCCCAGCGTCTTACCGCGCGGATAGATCAACGAGCGGCCATTAAGCCCCTTATCCGGCTCGGTGCGAAACAGCCAGTCGGTACGTGGGTTATTAATGCAGTAAAGATACCCCACCGGAATATGTATCCAGTGGTAATTATCGCGCCCGCCCGCCTCTATCAGCAGTACACGGTGGTTGGGGTTGGCACTCAGCCGATTCGCTAGCAGGCACCCGGCGGTGCCTGCTCCCACCACGATATAGTCAAACTCTAAGCCCGCATTTGGCGCCGCTTGTGATTGTTGTTGAGCCATTATTGTTATCTCCGCTGGGCTTACTTCGCGGTCGGCATGACGAACTCAGCACCCGCATCGATGGAGTCCGACCAGCGCTGCATAATTGATTTCTGCTTGGTGTAAAAACGTACGCCCTCTTCACCGTAGGCATGGGTATCGCCAAATAAGGAGCGCTTCCAGCCGCCAAAGCCATGCCACGCCATCGGCACCGGGATAGGCACATTGATCCCCACCATGCCGACCTGAATACGGCGGCCAAACTCCCGTGCCACTGTACCGCTTTCAGTGAAGCAACTGACGCCGTTGCCAAACTCATGATCGTTAATCAACTGGATCGCGGTGGCAACATCCGGCACCCGCACACAGACCAGCACCGGGCCAAAAATTTCCTCTTTATAGATCGTCATCTCGGGGGTGACGTTGTCGAACAGCGTGCCGCCCATCCAGAAGCCTTCGGCGCAGCTCTCACCCGCCGCTGAGGCCTCAAAGGTACGGCCATCGACGACCAGTTCAGCGCCTTCCGCCACGCCTTTTTCGATATAGCCGGTAATCCGCTGGTGGGCTTGGCGGGTCACAATGGGGCCCATTTCCGCATCAAGCTGCATACCGTCTTTTACTTTTAGCGCTTTAGCCCGCTCAGCCAGTGCCGGCACGACTTTATCCGCCACGTCGCCGACCAACACCGCCACGCTAATCGCCATGCAACGCTCACCGGCAGAGCCGTAGGCGGCGCCGATCAGCGCATCGACCGCTTTATCAAGGTGGGCATCCGGCATCACCACCATGTGATTTTTAGCCCCACCGAGTGCTTGAATACGCTTGCCATTCCGCGCGCCGCGCTCGTAAATCAAATTGGCAATCGGCGTAGAGCCCACAAACGACAGCGCCTTAACGTGCGGATGATCGAGCAGCGCTTCCACCGAAACCTTGTCACCCTGTACGACGTTGAAAACGCCGTCGGGTAGACCCGCCTGTTTTAGCAGATCAGCCATCAACAGTGAGGCGCTTGGATCAAGCGGACTTGGTTTCAAGATAAACGTATTACCCGCCGCAATGGCGAGCGGAAACATCCACATCGGCACCATGGCCGGGAAATTAAATGGCGTTATACCCGCGACCACCCCTAGTGGCTGACGCATCGTCCAGTTATCGATGCCGGTACTTACCTGCTCGGTATAGTCACCCTTGAGCAACTGGGGGATTCCGCACGCGAATTCAACAATATCAATACCACGTGCGACTTCCCCCTGGGCATCGGTAAATACTTTACCGTGCTCCTTGGTAATCGCTTCGGCTAGCTCGTCTTTGTGGACATTTAACAGCTCTAGAAACTTGAACATTACTCGGGCACGGCGAATGGGCGGTGTATCGGCCCAGGCCGGAAAGGCGGCTTGAGCCGCTTCGACAGCGGTGTTCACATCTTGTGATGAAGCGAGCGATACACGGCCAGTAACGCGGCCGGTGGCGGGGTTAAAAACGTCCTGAGCGTTTGAAGACTCGCCAGCGGTGACCTGGCCATTAATAAAGTGCTGAATCGCTGTTGTTGTCATGGGAGTGCCTATTTTAAGAGCGTGGTTTTAAGAGCGTAGGTTAAATGCTTACGAAAAAGAGCCTGCGTTTAGCCTAGCCTACTGGGCGCTGGGAACAGATCAATTGAGTTATTTAAAAGCCAGTTATAAGCTTTGCTAATATCATCGGCATGCGTTGAGGCTCATCATGCAAGACTACGCGACACTCCGCGCCTTCGTGGCCGTTGCAAGAACGGGCAGCGTATCGCGCGCCGCTGAACAGTTACATTTGACGCAACCGGCCATCAGCCTCAAGTTGAAGCAGTTACAGGCCAATTTAGGTCTCACGCTGTTTAGCCGTCGCCCCCAGGGGCTAGCGCTGACATCCGATGGTCATGCCCTGCTCCCCGCCGCTGAAAAAGCTCTGGCCAGCGCCCAGGCGTTTGAGCAAACCGCTGGAACGCTGCACAGTACGCTACGCGGCAAGCTCTCCATCGGCACCATCGTTGACCCAGAATTTCTTCGCTTAGGCGCCTTTTTAAGCCGCCTGATGGCACGGGCACCTCAATTAGAAACCGAACTGCAGCATGGAATGAGCGGCAGCGTGCTAAATCGCATCGCACAGGGTGACCTGGATGTCGGCTTTTATCTGGCACCACCTGGTGAAGGCCCTGGATTGAACCAGGGATATGAGGCACTGGCTTGGCGCGAGCTGACGCACTTTGATTATCATGTGATTGCCCCTGCAGGCTGGGAGAACCGACTTATTGATACCCGTTGGGAGCACTTAGCCACGCTGCCCTGGATTGTGACGCCACAGGATTCCGCCCACCATCGGCTGCTGAAGCAAGCACTCGCCAAGAGCGGCGCAGTGCCTAACCGGGTAGCCCAGGTTGACCAAGAAGCCTGTATGTTGGATTTGGTCCGCGCAGGCGTTGGCTTAAGCTTGGCCCGCGACGCCCTGGCAATGACTGAGCGCCAAGAGAGTGGCCTGGCAGTTGCAGACAACATCCGCCTGCCCTGCGCATTAAGCTTTGTATGGCGACACGACAGCACTGCCGAATCGACCGTGAACGCTGCACTCAACACGCTGGACGAAGTATGGCCACATCGCTTGAGCTAGGTTGTCAGAAAAGGGTTGTAAGGAAAGGGAACGCCAAGCCACTAATCGACTCAACATAAACGATGACTCGCCACCGCCACTGGAGTGCTTGCAATGACCCGATTGTCCCTTCTTCGTCCATTCACGCTTAGCGTGTTGGCTGCCGCTGGTCTCGCCAGCACTTCGCTTCAAGCTCAGGCCACTCAAGCGGAGGCCACGTTTGCAGGCGGCTGCTTCTGGTGTATGGAACCCCCTTACGACAACCAACCCGGTGTTAACGCCACCATCTCCGGCTATATCGGCGGCGAACTCGAGAACCCCACTTACGAGGATATCTCCAGGGGTGGTACGGGGCATGCGGAGGTTGTGCAAATCGAATATGACTCAGAGCAGATCAGCTACGAGCAATTGTTGGATATTTTCTGGCGCAACATCGACCCCTTCGCGGTAGATCGTCAGTTTTGCGATGTGGGCGATCAATACCGCTCGGCAATTTTCTATCACGACGAAAGCCAGCGTGAACTCGCCGAAGCCTCCAAAGCGGAAATGGAAGAACGCTTCGACCGGGAAATCGCCACCCAAATAGTACCGGCCACCACCTTCTGGGCGGCCGAGGAGTACCACCAGGATTATTATCAAAAGAACCCCGTTCGCTATAAATTCTATCGCTTCAGCTGTGGGCGCGATGGACGCCTGGAAGAGGTGTGGGGCGAAGAAGCTGGTGGGCCTATGTTTGAATAAACAACTTCTTTAGCATTTTGCAACTTTCTACTTTGATAGCCGCAGCAGCTTATTAGTAGTAAGCATCATAATATGAAGCCCACAGATCAAAAGTCTGTGGGCTTCATTAAACGCTACTACGTTTTCGTGGAAATCACGCAAAGCTAACCTAATCAGACTAAATTTTGCTACTCAGCCATTTGCTTAATACCCAAGCACAGATACTTCAGCTCGGTGTATTCATCGATGCCATAGCGTGACCCCTCACGACCGATACCCGACGATTTGACACCCCCAAAAGGCGCCGAAGCGGTCGAGATGAGCCCCGTATTAATGCCCACCATGCCATACTCCAACGCTTCCGATACGCGCCAGATCCGTGACACGCTTTCAGCATAGAAATACGCCGCCAACCCATACTCCGTATCATTGGCCTGACGAATAACCTCCGCTTCCGTCTCAAACCTGAACACCGGCGCCAGTGGCCCAAAGGTTTCCTCGCGAGCACATGCCATGTCAGCGGTTACGTCAGCCACGACCGTTGGCTCAAACCAGGTACCGCCTAAGGCGTGTCGCTTACCACCGGTGATTAAGCGACCACCTTTATCGAGTGCATCCTGCAAATGGGATTCAACTTTCTCTACCGCCTTTTCAGAGATGAGTGGCCCCACCTCTACGCCTTCATCGCTACCTTTACCGACACTCAGTTCACTGGTGCGCTGGGCCAAACGTTCAACAAATGCATCGTAAACACCGCTTTGCACATAAATACGATTAGCGCAGACACAGGTTTGCCCGGCATTACGGAACTTACTGTCCAGCGCCCCGGTGACAGCATCTTCAATATCGGCATCGTCAAACACAATAAAGGGCGCATTACCGCCAAGCTCAAGAGACACCTTTTTGACCGTTGGAGCACAGGCAGCCATTAAATGCGCGCCCACTGGGGTAGAACCGGTAAAGCTCAGTTTGCGCACAATCGGGCTATCTGTCAGCACGGGGCCAATCGTTTTGGCATCACCGGTAACAATATTAATCACCCCGGCAGGAATGCCCGCTTGCTCGGCTAACGCCGCTAGCGCAAGCGCCGTCAACGGGGTTTCCATAGCGGGCTTAACGATAATCGTACAACCCGCCGCCAAGGCAGGCGCCACCTTGCGGGTAATCATGGCCGCAGGGAAGTTCCACGGCGTAATCGCCGCACAAACGCCCACCGGCTCGCGGGTAACAATGATGCGTTTATCAGTCGCATGACCGGGAATAGTATCGCCGTATAAGCGCTTCGCCTCCTCAGCGAACCACTCGATAAAGCTGGCCGCATAGCCGATTTCACCGCGTGCCTCTTTTAACGGCTTTCCTTGCTCCAAGGTCATCAGCTCGCCTAGCGCCGCCTCATTTTCCATAATCAGTGCATGCCAGCGTTTTAAAAGCTGCGAACGTTCCGCTGCGGTTTTAGCACGCCAAGCAGGCAATGCGGCGTTAGCAGCTTCAATAGCCTGACTGACTTGCTCCGCACTCAAGCTAGGGACATGGCCAAGCGTCTCACCGCTAGCAGGGTCGGTGACCGCGACACTACTGCCATCCGTTGCGGCCACCCACTGGCCGTTGATGTACGCGTTTTGTTTAAAAAACGTTTGCTTGGAGATAGACATTATTTTTCCTTTCAAAGTGAAGGTTAGATAAGTTCTTGACGCCAACGTCGCTGTTTTTTGACCAGCGTAGATTGATCGATGCCCAATGCAGCGGCTGCCGCTCGGGTCGTGCCATGGCGAGTAAGCGCCTGTTGAATGACTTGCTGTTCAAACTGCATTACCTGCTGGCGAAGATCACCACTCACGGGCGGTTGGCTAAACAGAGTGCTTGGGAATATCTCGTTCGGCAGTGCCGTTGCGGTTATCTCATCGTCTAAAACCGTGACGGATAAACGTTCGGTTAAGTTGATCAGCTCACGAATATTGCCAGGCCACGAATAGCTAGAAAGCAACTCCAACGCCTCGGGGTTCCAACCCCTTTCTACCCCATGCAACTGATTAAAATGGTCTAGGTAATAGTTCAGCAATGGAATCACCTCATCGCGCCGTTGCCGCAAAGGGGGCAGCCATAGCGGCACCACGCTAATGCGATAAAACAGATCCTCGCGAAAAAGCCCTTGCTTGACTCGTTCATTCAAATCCTGGTGAGTAGCGGTAATCAGACGTACGTTGGCATGACGAAAAGCTGTCCCACCTACCGGCAAGTAGCGATTCTCTTCCACCACTTTGAGTAGTTTTACCTGCAGTGCGAGAGGTAAATCGCCAATTTCATCCAGAAAAAGCGTACCGCCATGAGCCACATCCAATAGCCCCTGTTTGCCTCTAGGGGACGCCCCGGTAAATGCGCCTGCGGTGTAACCAAACAGCTCCGCTTCCAGCAACCCTTCAGGAAATGCCGTACAGTTAAGCTCCATAAAAGGTCCATCCGCACGGTCGCTTTGCTGATGTATATAGCGGGCCAATAGCGTTTTACCGGTGCCTGTTTCACCTTGAATCAGAATCTTCGCCGTTGTTTTCGCGACTCGACTGGCAAGCGCAAAGCAGGGCTCCGTTTGTTGGCTGGTGATCACCCCCGGCGCGCTTAGCGCCATAACCTCGGGCACTTTATATGCCTCGCGGATGCGCTGAATTTGCTCTAGCTGCTCTTGGGCATGTTTCGCCAGTAGCAACTCAGTGATATCCCGAACACTGGTAACCACATAAGCAATCGAGCCATCGGCACTGAACATAGGCGTTCCAGTGACTACGATCTTGCGGCTGTTATGGATAGTCTGCGCCAGCGTAATCGGGCGGCGTTCACGGATGACTTCCAACGACGCGGATTTGGAAATAAACCCTGCCTTCACCAAATCCGCCATATGAAAGCCCACTACCTCAGCGCGCGAAATGCCGGTGATACGTTCATAGGCTTTATTGATCGTTACCGTAATACCGTTGGCATCGGTGATATAAACCCCGTCATGCAAAGCATCCAACAGTGAACGCATCGGCTCTTGGTCAAAACCAAACGCATCTACGCTTTCAGCTTCCACCGGCGGTTTAATACCGGTGACACGGTAGCGAATACACTCGCCCACCAACTGGCCCAACGTCGCATCACACTGCGCCTTTTCGATATCGGTACGGGTCAACACCCCAATGACCTGACCTTGGGTATCAAAGACTTCCACCGCATCAGTGCCGTGTAAATCAAATAACGGCAGTGCGGTTTCCAGTGAAAGCCCCTCTTCGATCCGTTGCATAACAGTTCCTCTCACAGGCCAGGTCCACCGCCTAAGCGGTGAACACTGGTTTTCCAACCTTTTGGCGATTAAACCACTATAAAGGCAGAGACTGTTATTTGCGCAATGGCACTTCCGGCTCAGGATCCTCAACGGGCTGGGATGCCTCATCCCAATCCTTAACGAAAGTTTTATCCACCTCACCGGAGAAGAAGCGCTTACCGTAAATTAACGCGCAAAGCAAAATGCCCACCCCAAAGGCCCAGGTAGCGCCCTTTATCACCAGCATGGCCGCGATAATGCCCGCGATACCCAAGTCCCGTTGGCTGCGCGCTTCCATAATGCCGATGCGCACACTGACATAGCCTTGAATCAACAGCGTCAGCGCCAGCGCAATTCCTAGAATAGGCTCCACCAGGCTCACGATCGGCAGCAACAACAGCCCCGTATTCGTCCCCCAGCGAAATGAACCAGAACCACCGAAGATAGAGTTCATCGCCGCTTTGCCCTGCTTGTAACGCTCAACCGTTACCACATGCATCGCTGCCCAGAGCGGACCACACATCACCACATCAGGGCCAAAAATACTCATCCCAAAGTTACGCCCACCAAAAATCATATGAGCGCGGTTAGGGTTATAGTCGATTTTTTCATCCTGGCGCTTCTCATCAGCTTCTTCCAAAAGTGCCTTGCTTTGAAGCACATCGCCAAATAGCACAATGTAGGCCGCAATAACGGTCGGAATGGCCGTTAAAAACATCATCAACGGAGGTAAACCAACGCCAAATACCGTGTATTCACTGAACATCAGCGCGAAATCAGGCTGACTAAAGCCCCACTCAACGTCTGGCCAGGGCGCTTCACCAAACAGTGGAGCCACCACAATCGCCAGCACGATAATCGGGAAAATACCCAGTTTACCCACGGCACCCCACAGGCCGCCCTGCGCTTTCAGCTTGTTGAAATGGCGAGAGAAAATCAGATAAAACGCGACACCTACGGCAATCGCAATGGTAAAGGGGTACTGCTCAAAACGACCGCCTTCATCAAACACCACCACTATGGCGGCTAAGCCCGCGCCCATAATGACCCCCGCTTTAATGGCGGAAGGAATGAGCCGCACCACTTTACTGGCCATACCCGTTACCCCCAGGCCCAGTGCCAGTACCCCCAACATCATCTGAAAGGCAATCAGCGCATGCACCCTGTCTACCCCCTCGGGAAAGGTCGACACATAAGCCATCAACAGCGGAATAGCAGGTGTGATCCACCCTGGAATGACAGGGTCACCCAACAGGTGATGCAGCAAATAAAGCAAGCCATTTAAAATGACGATGGCCAACGCCGCTTCAAACGGCATGCCCAGTAGCTGCATCATCAATGGGATCGCGGCAAGATCCACCGCGCACATCAAAAGCCCTTGCAGGTAATCGGGCAGTTCAAAACGATAATGGTAAAACGGCAGGCGTAGCTTAAACGGCCCTAATGGTGTGTACGGGCTTTCTTCACCGTCAACGCGTTGCTTCCAAGCGCTCATGGCATGGACTCCTGTTTAAAGTTGTTAGTATTTTTAATAAACGTTTTGTCGTTATAGCGTTTTAATTAGCGACGAATTAATAAGCGGCGTGGTAAATCGCCTCAACATCCGCAAGCGTTAATACCCGCGGGTTATTACGCAGCAAACGTTCCACCTTAATGGCCTCGGCGGCCAACTCAGGAATGGCGGATTCAGGAATATCAAACGAACGCAGACCAGAAGGGATCTCCACATCAGCGCACAGTTTGTGTAAGCGCTTGATAACCAGATCCGCCACCGCATCATCGGAAAGGCCCGTTACTGGCTCGTCGAACGCCACCGCAATACCCCGAAAGCGCTCAACGCAAGCCAACTTGTTCCACTCCATGACGAAGGGAAGCAAGAGCGCATTGGTGACACCATGGGCTAAGTGGTAACGCCCACCTAATGGATACGCCAAAGCATGCACCGCGCCTACACCCGCATTACCAAACGCCAGCCCCGCCAACAGGCTGCCGGTGGCCATATCCTCGCGGGCCTGCAGATGGTTAGGATTGGCAAACGCCTTGGGGAGCGAATGCACAATGAGGTTCATTGCCTTAACCGCCAGTGCATCGGTAATCGGCGTGGCAAAGTTAGATAGATACGCCTCCACTGCATGGACTAACGCATCCACCCCGCTGGCCGCTGTCACAGAACGTGGGCAACTCAACGTAAGCTCAGGGGCGACAATCGCGACATCCGGTAATAAGCAGTCACTGACGATGCCCTTTTTCATCTGTTGGGCTTTATCCGACAGAATCGCGATATTGGTCACTTCAGAACCGGTGCCCGCCGTGGTGGGCATGGCGATCAAAGGTATTGTGCGTTGGTCAACCTTGTTCTCGCCAAACAACGCCTCCAGCGGACCTTCGTAGTGCGCATATACCGCTACACACTTAGCGATGTCCATGGCACTCCCGCCGCCTACAGCGATGACGCTGTCGTGCTTGCCAGCATTGAAAGCACGGGTGCACATTTCGACTATTTCTACTTCCGGCTCGGGCGTTACCTGATCAAACACCTCATAGGTCACCTTTAGTGCCGTGAGCTGCTCAGTAATCATATCCAGCGTGCCTGAAGCCACCACACCACTATCGGTAACGATTAAGGGGCGCTGCATACCCAACGATTGAACATAAGGCTGCAACTGCTGAGCGGCCCCATGGCCGGTAATCAGCTTCCCGGCGCTTTTAAAGCTACTCACTTGATTAAAGCTAGTTAACTGCATATGGCGCTTCCTATTAGCTTTTATTGGTGGTTTTACCAGCTCAATTATCAAACCGAGAATAACGCTGGCTATTTTTTACTTAGCAAACGCCATGCCAACCAAAAAAAACAAACAACCAACTGATTTAATTGATAAAAAAATTAAAGATAAAATCATGCAGGTATATGGGATGCAAAAAATCATCGAATAGCGACATTTTGATGACTTAATTCATCAACGTAACCACATATTGGCCCGAGCAAGGTAACTACGCCCTTCAAACAAACATGTCAGATATTTTTATCGCTATGCGATAAATAATAACTCTTGCCGATAAATAAAACTCACCTAGGCTCTGAAATGACGTTACCGAATAGCTTTTAACAAGGCGTAAATAACAATCCCCAACACTCTCAATGGTGACCCAATGAAACGCACATCCAACAGCCAACCTCTTCTTCACTTTAAAAAAGCGATGCTGTTACCGGCGGTACTGGGCGCAGCCTTATCGCTTGGTGCTACTACGGCAAACGCACAGGAAGTGCTAAAAGCAGGCGGAACGCCAAGCGGGATTCCGTTTACGTTCCTGGACGTGCAAACCAATGAGATCACCGGCGCGATGGTCGATCTGGTCAATGCACTGGGCGAAGATATGGGCTATGAGGTCACTATTCAGGAGTCTCAGTTCAACGCCTTGATACCCTCGCTGACCGCTGGGCATATCGACATAATTTCCGCCGCAATGCTGAAGACCGAAGAGCGCGCCAAACAGGTCGCGTTCAGCGATGATGTCTACCCCTATGGCGAAGGGGTCGTTACCCGTCAGGACTACGATGGCGAGATCAACACACTGGAAGACCTCTCAGGCGAAGTGACTGGCGCCCAGGTCGGTACCACCTACGTCGAACAGCTCAACAACATGGGCATTTTTCCAGAGATCCGCAATTACGACTCTTGGGCAGACATGATGCGTGACATCTCGTTAGGCCGCATCGTGGCGGGTGTCGGTGATGCCCCCATCATGAGCTACCACCTCAGCCAAGACCGCTTTCCAGAACTCCAGCTAGCAGACAACTACGAGCAGGAAATGGTTGGCCATATCGGCTTTGCGGTTGACCAGGAAAACACCGAACTGCTGGAACAAGTGAACACCTCGCTTGCTCACCTGAAAGAGAATGGCACTCTCGATGCCATCTTCGAAGAGTGGGGCTTGTAAACCACACCCAGGTAACCCACCGGCAGCGTTAACGAAACAGCCTGCTAATGATCACCCCAGCACTGCTTCACTGCCTCTTCGGGGGTAGTTGAAGAAGTGCATGCAAAATAAAGGCTTCCCATGGAGTTTTCGGACATCACCGCCTTTCTACCCATTCTATTAAAAGGTGCTCTGATTACGGTGCAGATCACCATTGGCGCCCTACTGCTAAGCACCCTGCTCGGCCTGCTCTTAGCCCTGATGAAGCTCTCGCCCGTGCGGGCGCTGTCGCTCACTGCAGGCACCTTCATCAATGTGGTGCGCGGCCTACCGATTATCGTTCAACTGTTTTATATCTACTTCGTACTCCCCGAACTCGGCATACAACTTAGCGCCTTCCAGGCAAGTATTATCGGGCTTGGCGTCGCCTATAGCGCCTACCAGGCGGAAAACTTCCGCGCCGGTATCGAAGCGATTGAAGCAGGGCAAATTGAAGCCGCCAGATCCATCGGCATGAAAAGCAAGCTCATCATGCGCCGCGTCGTACTGCCCCAGGCGATACGCATTGCGCTGCCACCCTATGGCAATACGGCCGTCATGATTCTGAAAGACTCATCGCTAGCCTCCACCATCACTGTCGCCGAAATGACCCGGGCCGGGCAGTTAATTGCCGCCTCCACCTTTCAGAACACCACAGTCTATACCCTCGTTGCCCTGCTCTATCTCTGCCTTAGTCTACCGCTGATTTTTGGCGTTAACCGCCTAGAGCGCTATTTCGGCAAGTCAGCGAAAGGAGGCAAATCATGATCAATATCAACGCTATTCATAAATCCTTTGGCGACGTAGAAGTGCTCAAAGGGGTCAGCCTAACGGTCGCCAAGGGTGAAGTGGTGTGTCTGATAGGCCCCTCAGGCTCTGGCAAGTCGACCGTCCTTCGCTGTATCAACGGCCTGGAGTCCTATGATCAGGGCAGCATTACGATCAATGACCGCCAGGTCGATGTGGTCAGCAAAGATATTAACGACCTGCGTACTCAAGTCGGCATGGTCTTCCAGCGCTTCAACCTATTCCCTCACCGCACGGTGGTCGAAAACGTGATGGAAGGGCCGATCTTCGTCAAAAACGAACCCCGTGAAACCGCCCACGCCAACGCCATCGCGCTGTTGGAGAAAGTCGGGCTAGGCGACAAAGTCGAAGCCTATCCACAGCAGCTATCCGGCGGCCAACAGCAGCGTGTCGCCATTGCCCGCGCCCTGGCCATGCAACCGGAAGCCATTCTGTTCGATGAACCCACCTCCGCCCTCGACCCCGAACTGGTGGGCGATGTGTTAACCGTCATGCGTGACCTGGCCAACGAAGGCATGACCATGGTGGTCGTCACCCATGAAATGGGCTTTGCCAAGGAAGTCGCCGACCGCG
Source organism: Halomonas sp. NYA30 (assembly GCF_976980765.1). Lineage (NCBI taxonomy): Bacteria > Pseudomonadati > Pseudomonadota > Gammaproteobacteria > Oceanospirillales > Halomonadaceae > Halomonas > Halomonas sp. NYA30. The sequence continues at coordinate 3,328,844 of NZ_OZ334477.1, forward strand.
TTTGCTTTTTGTATGGCGGGCAGATTGTCGAATCCGGCGACGCCCACACGCTGCTTACCCAGCCTTCCCACGAGCGCACCCAGGATTTTCTGCGCCGCGTGCTAAACCATTAGCGGAGACCAAGGATGGCAAACCCATCTCATATGCCCCCTTCCCTGTGGGCTGACACAGCCCCCGCGGGCAGAGACTACCCAGCGCTGCAGGGCGCCCAGCGCAGCGATGTGGTGATTATCGGCGGCGGATTTACCGGCCTTTCCGCCGCCCTGGCACTCGCCAAACGCGGCATAAGCACCGCCTTACTGGAAGCCGAGAGCATCGGCTGGGGCGCGTCAGGCCGTAACGGCGGCCAAGTCATTCCCGGCCTCAAATACGACCCAGATGAACTCATCACACGCTATGGCGAAGAGCGCGGCCAACGCATGATAGAGCTCTCTGCCCGCAATGCCGATGTGGTGTTTGACCTTATAAAGCAGCACAACATTGATTGCGACGCCCAGCAGCGCGGCTGGATTCAACCCGCGGTTACCCATGCCAGCCTGAAAGCGATTGAATACCGTGCTCGCCAATGGCAAACGCGCGGCGTAAACATCGCCTGGCTAGATCAGCAGCAGTGCGCCGAGCGTCTCGGCACTTCAGAGTATCTTGGCGGCTGGGTAGACCCCAGGGCTGGCGGGTTGAATCCGCTCGCCTACGCCCGCGGGCTGGCACAGGCAGCGCACGATAGTGGAGCAACGCTGCATGAACACACTCGCGTAAGCTCTCTTACCCGTGCCGAAGGTCGTTGGCGCGTCATGTCGGAAGGCGGTGCGGAAATTCAGGCAGAGCGGGTTCTGCTCTGCACCAACGGCTACAGTGACAATCTGCAACCTAAACTCGCCAGCAGCCTAATCGCCGCCAATAGCTATCAGATCGCCACCCGCCCCCTTACGGCAGAGGAAGGCAATCATATTCTGCCCGGTGGCGAAGTGGCGTCAGATGCCCGCAAGCTGCTGCTCTATTTTCGCCGCGATCGGGACGGCCGCCTGCTGATGGGCGGTCGAGGCTCCTTCAACGACCCACGTAAGCCCAACGACTTTCGGCACCTAGAAAACGCCATCATCAAACTCTACCCCCAGCTAAAGGACGTAGAGATCGCCTTTCGCTGGGCAGGCCGCATCGCCATCACTAAGGACTCGCTTCCCCACCTACACGAACCCCAGCCAGGGCTCACCGTGGCGCTGGGCTATAACGGCCGTGGCGTGGCCATGGGCAGCCATCTGGGTAAATTATTGGGAGAGCACCTAGGTGAACATTCCCTGGAGGAAGCCCTACCTTTTCCTCTAACTCCCATCAAGCCGATTCCCCTGCACGGCCTACAAAGGCTGTATGTTGAAACGGTGGTCAATTACTATCGGGCCAGAGACTGGCTGGAGCGCTAAACCGCCCAGACGCTTCCACACCAACACACAAGATGTTGATACGCTCCCCTTGCGGCCTCGCCCCCAAGGGGAACACGTAAGGAACCCTATAAAAGCATGAAGCACGCCAACGCCAACGAACCACGCTCGCCGCAGTTCAATCAATCCCTTGCGAAAGCGTTTGACCTGCTTGAGCTGTTTGACGCCCAGCACAGCGAGCTCAGCCTCTCAGAAATCGCCAAGTTTTCAGGGTTGAGCATGGGCTCGGTGCAGCGCATCACCCACACGCTCGAACAGCTCGGCTACCTGGTCAAAGCCCCCTCCAGCCGCAAATACCGGCTCGGCATCCGCCTGATGACCCTCTCCGCCAACTATTTGGAAGCCGATTTACTGGTCGATTGCGCCAACCCCTACCTCTCGGAACTGAGCAACAGCTGCCTGGAAACCGTGTCGCTCACCGAACCCTGCGGGCTCGATATGATCTACATGGCCCGTTTTACCAGCCGCCACTACATTCCCATTCATATGCCGGTGGGCAGCAGCGTGCCAATGTACTGCTCCGCCTCCGGAAGAGCATACTTATCGGCGATGGACGACACCCGCGTTCACGACTATTTAACCGCCTGTGAGCTAAAGGCCCATACGCCCAATACGATTACCGATATCGACACCCTTAGCGAGCTGATCCGTGAATGCCGCTCACGCGGGGTCGCCTGGAACGACGCCGAATACTTTCTCGGCGATATCAATATTGCCGCGCCGATACGCAACGCTGCGGGTACTCCCGTCGCTGCCGTGCACATCACCACCCCTAGCAGCCGGTGGACCCTCGACCGCGCCCTGGAACAGCTCGCGCCCTTGTTAATGGAGTGTGCCCGCGCCATTACCAAAGCGGCCCGCATGCGTAGCTAAAACTATTGATTACGCCGAATATTTTTAGCATCACCTTATACCTCGGGGAAACAAAATAAACTTATAAAAACTCAATGAGAAATCAAAGGAACTGATTGATTAAATCAATGCCCGTAAGTAAGTACCTTTATTATGCAGAGGCGCTCAGTTTGTACTAGAGTGGTCCTGTATTAGAAATAGACCGGTCGATTAAGCGTCCAGGAGCTGGACGTCATGACCAACACATTGATCTATAGATAGGAGATCTTATGAGCAACAGCATCACGACGATTAACCCGACTAACGGTGAAGCACTCGATACTTACGCACTCATGAGCAGTGTTGAAGCCAAGCAAGTAGTCGATGCCTGCTACGATGCTTTTCTCGATTGGCGCCTGGAGTCACTCGAAAGCCGCGCCAAAACGGTGAAGGCGATTGGCCAAGCGATGCAAGCGCACAAAGAAGAGCTTGCCGACCTTATGGTCAAAGAGATGGGCAAACTGCCTTCTCAAGCGCGCCAGGAAGTCGATTTGTGTACCGCTATTTGTGACTACACCGCTGAACACGGCCCTAAGAAGCTAGCCGATGAAGAGCGTCAGCCGGGTAATGGTGAGCGTGGCTTTGTGACCTATTCACCCATGGGCGTCATTTACGGCATCCAGCCCTGGAACTTCCCCGCTTATCAAGTCGTTCGCTACTCTATCGCCAATATCATGGCGGGTAACGGCGTCCTGCTGAAGCACGCAGAAAACGTGACAGGTAGCGGCCTGCTGTTGGAAAAAATCTATCGTGAAGCAGGACTTCCCGAGAACGTTTTCCGCACACTCGTGATCTCTCATGACACTTCTGACGAAGTCATCGCTCACTCTGCAGTGCGCGGTGTTACGCTCACAGGCAGCGACGGCGCGGGTCGTAAAGTGGCCGTTAAAGCCGCTGAGCACCTCAAAAAGACCGTGCTTGAGCTGGGATCTAACGATGCTTATCTGGTGCTTGATGATGCCGACATGGATGTAGCGATCGACACCTGCGTTCAGGGGCGTGTCTACAACGGCGGCCAAACCTGTGTAGCTGCCAAGCGTTTTGTAGTGACTGAAAAGAACTATGAAGCGTTTAAAGAGCGCTATGTAGCTCGCATGCAGTCGCTAAAGGCCGGTGACCCGACCCAAGAAGGTAGCGACCTTGGCCCCATGGCCCGCGTTGACCTGCGCGATGGTCTTCACGACCAAGTGGAAGAGAGCGTTCGCAAAGGCGCGAAGATTCTCTGCGGTGGTGAAAAGCCATCCGGTAAAGGCGCGTTTTACCCGGTCACCGTGCTGGATAACGTGACCCCTGGTCAGCCAGCATACGACGACGAACTGTTTGGACCGGTTGCAGCGCTGATTCGCGCCAAAGATGATGAAGATGCGATGCGTATCGCCAACGACAGCCGTTACGGCCTGGGTGGCGGCATCATCTCTAAAGACGTTAAGCGCGCGACAGAGCTTGCCAGCAAGTACTTCGATACTGGCATGGTGTTTATCAACGGCTTTGGTGTCGCCACACCGGAAATGCCCTTCGGCGGGGTGAAAAACTCCGGCTATGGGCGTGAACACGGCGGCTTTGGCATGCTTGAGTTCGTTAATGCCAAATCAGTCATCGTCGTGCAAGAGTAATACGGTGAGCAACCTCAACAACATGCTGTGAGTTGTGAGTTGTAAAAAACTAGCGCCGCAGGCCTTCATCAGGCCTGCGGCGTTTTTGTTGTGCGTATGATTAAGAGCTTAGATTAAGAGCTTAAATGTTGTTCAGACGCTCGGCGCTGCCATAGCTTTATGCCTATCGCCATAATCACCCACGTTATCAACGCTGCGACAACATCGTCTAAAACAATACCGAAACCGCCATGCACAAACTCAGTTAGATGAATCGGCGGTGGTTTTAACGCATCAAAGAAGCGGTAAACACCAAACCCGAGCGCGATTACCAAGGGATGGCGCGCTGCCGCTAAACCAATAACCGCAAGCGGAAAGGCTACATACTCGTCGGCGACAATACTGCCATGATCCAACCCATCATAATGCCAGGCGGCAACGTGGCAAACCGGCACTGCCAGCACCAACAGAACCGCCATAACGATCCCTTGCTGGCCCAATGGGCGGCTCAATAACCACCACGCCAAGGGAATCCCCAACAGAGAGCCAAACGTACCGGGTGCAATCGGCGCTAGCCCTAGTCCAAAGCCCGTCGCTAACCAAAAATTAAACGTATCCAGCATTAACCCGCCTGCTCGGCTTGGCGCTCAAGTTCAGTTGTCATTTCTTTAGGTAAATTAAGCGCGCTAGCCAACTGATCCAGCCAGGCACGTTCCATAGGATTTTGGTCATCGGTCACGGCCACACTGATCAGGTACATCTCGCGTGCTGCCTGGGGAGAGTCCGCTTCACGTGCCAGGGCCTGAGCATCCAGCGGTGCTTTTAGCTGCCGCTCTACCCAGTTGTGCATCTCTTGATCGGCACCTAAGGCATCGATCTGTTCGGTGATCAACGCCTGTTCCTGCTCATCGATGTGACCGTCGGCGCGTGCCGCCATAATCATAGCCTGCAGTAGCTCCAGGCTGCGGCGCTCTTGGATCTCACCGCTGAGCACTTCAACCCGTTCGCCCTCTGACGCATTTTGGGTAGTATTCTGCTGGCCACTGTCAGTTTTTGCCGCCTGAGAGCTTTGCCAAGCTTTCCACGCCAGCATGCCTACCCCGGCAATGGCGCCATATTTAAGCGCTTTGCCACCCATGCTGCGGCCGCGCTTAGAGCCTACTAACATGCCCATGGCGCCGCCACCGAGCAGGCTTTTAACATCGAAGCCGCTAGAAGAGCCGCTTCCTTGGCCACTGCTACCGCCGCCTAATTGCTTAGAAAGCCCACTCAGCATGCCTTTAACATCGACACCGCTGCTACTGCCGCCCTTCTGGCTGCCGCCGGCTTGCTGCATCAGCTGCTGTAAAATCTTGCTTGCGTTCATCCTTGCACTCCTAAGTTGATATTATCTTTAGAGCTCGTTTGTCGATTAACACACTTTATAAATCATTCTATATGAACGCAGCATGAACTAACGCTGGCTTGGGCTTTAAATGTCATAGCCTTTAAATGCCTGAGTCTTTAAATACCTTAGAAATTAAAGAAGTGCGCCCTTCACTTCCACCGAGCTCCCGTGCCGGCTGGCACGCACGTCTATACGGACTGGCATTTGCTCTTTGAGTTCGCTGACATGGGAGATTACGCCAATCATACGCCCGCCCATTTGCAGTTCGCTCAGCATGTTAATGGCTTGATCCAGAGCATCCTGATCGAGGCTACCAAACCCTTCATCGATAAATAGCGTATCCAGTTGAATACCGCCAGCGTAAGCCTGCACTACATCCGAAAGGCCCAGCGCTAACGACAGAGCTGCCATGAAAGACTCCCCGCCGGAAAGCGTTGCTACCGAACGGTTCTTGCCGGTGTAAGTGTCAGCCACATCTAGCTCAAGGCCTGACGCTTTATTGCCCTTAGTGGGGTCCTCGCGGCGCACCAACTGATAACGCCCGCGGCTCATGCGTACTAGCCGTTCAGAAGCCTGAATCAGTACGTCATCCAGCAGCACGCCGAGCACGAAGCGTTGCAGGCTAATGCGATGCCCGGTGCGACCGTTAGCGACTTCGCTTAGCGTGCCCCACACCTGATACTGGGCTTCAAGTTCAGCCTGAGCCGTGTGAGCCTTAGCCAGTTTTTGGCGGATGCCATGCAGTGTGGTTAAGCGTCCATCCAGCGTCCGCCACGCCTCTAGCTGGGAGTTTTCTTCCGCTTGGGCGGCCTCGGTTTGACTAGAAAGCGCAGCCAAATCGGGGGGCGTTTTTTCAGCCAGTTGAGCGTGGTAATTCTGCAGCGCCCCTTCTAATTCGGCCAAACGGCGCTGGTACGTGTCTACCTGATGAATGAGCTCCTGACGCTGAGCGTCATCCAGTTGGGCTGCCTGAAAGGCAGCCTCATCCTCAAAGGGGCTGGCCAGAAGCGCTGCCTGCCACTCTGCTTGGGTCTGTTCAAGTGTTTGTTTAGCCTGCTCGACTCGCTCGCTGGCTCCCCTTAGCTGCTCGTCTGCTCGTGCCAGTTGGGTTTGGCTGTTCGTCAGCGCCAGCTGAGCACTATCCCAGGCTTGTTCAATTTGGGTAACTTGGCGCTCGAGTTCCGTGAGCATTTTTTGCATTGCGGCAGGATCACGAGCGTCGTCAGGCAGCGACTGACTCAACTGATCGCGCTGGCTTTCTAGCCTTAACGCGTCCTCTTTGGCTTTTTCAACCGCGGGCCGCTGGGCTTTAAGCTGTTTATCCAGTGCGCCCCACTCACGCCTTAACGCATCACGGGCGGTGATTTGTTGGCTAATCTCGCGCTCAACGCTTGCCTGCCGAGAGACCTGGCGATGCAACTCATCGCAGGTTTTTTGTAGCTCATTCAGCGGTTGGCTAGCCCACTCGCCTAATTGCTGATTGAGTCGCTGTACTTGCTCGCTGTGGTAGCTTATCTGCTGCGCTAGCTGTTGGTGATGGCGTTCAGCGCCCTGGAAAGATTGACGGGCCTGCGCCTGGGCTGAGCGCGCGTTTTCCACCTGCTCTTTGGTGACGATGTCTGCGTTATTAACGGCCGGGGTCGGATGCGCCAGGCTGCCGCAGACAGGGCAAGGGGCATCGTCCTCAAGAGTGAGCGCTAACAGCGCAGCCTGCCCTTGATGCCACCGCATCTCCTGCTCGGTAGCGAAGCGTTCCGCCTGCTCTGACTCGCTGCGCCGCTGGTCTAGTGCTGCCGTTGCCTGCTGTTGTTGCGTGGTGAGCTCGCGTCCCTGGTCGATTAGCGCATCCAGCTCTTTACGTTGGGTTAGCAGCGTTTCATAGCGGTTTAGCTCGACAGGGGCGCTGGCCAGCTGCTGGCGTTCCGCCTGTAACCGTTCGAGATTAACGCCTGCCGCCTCGCCCTGTTGGCGAATGGTGTCCAGTTGCTCCTCATCGCGCTTGAGGGCACCGTCAGCTTGTTGCCAAGCGGCCTGTGCCGTTTGGAATCGCGCCTGTAGTTCGCTTAATTGTTGGCCTTTTTGAATAAACTCGCTCAACTGGCGATGACGCTCGCGCAGCTCAGGGAGCCCTGTCTGACGCTCGCGGGCCGCCTCAAATGCACGCTGTGCCTGCTCCGCGCTAGTGCGCTGGCTGCTCAGTGCGGCGTCTGCCTGCTGCTGTTCCGCGTGCGCGGTGCTTAGCGCCTGCTGCGCTTGGGTTAACGCCGTACGCTGGGGGCGCAACGCCTGTGCGTGTTCACTTTGGGTCAAATGGTCTTGAATGCTGACGACCTGGCCCTGCTGTTCAAGATGACGCGTTTTTTCAGCCGCCAAGCTATCCCGCGCTTCAAACTGACGCTGAAGTGCCTGGGCATCATCGCGCTGTTTTTCGGCTTTACGTCGCTGCAGTTGGGCGGTTTCGAAGTCCTTTCGCGCTTGCTCGACCCGGGGCGTCAACGCTGCAAGCTCTTGCTCTAAAGCCGCTTCACTCTCCAGCTCACCACCGGCGAGAATGCCGCTGATATGTTGGCGATGCTCTTTCACTTCCCGTTCAATTTGATTGGCCTGAAGGCGCAAACGCTCTTCAATACGCTGAAATATTTGCGTTTGAAACAGCTGGGAAAATATCTCCTCGCGCTTTTTGGAGTCAGCGATCAATAGTTCACGAAACTTGCCTTGGGGCAGCACCATCACTTGGCGAAACTGGTTGGCATCCAGGCCTATCAAGGTTTGCAGCTCAGCGGTGGCATCGTTGACTTTGCGCGCCACCAAGCAGGTCTCTACCCCGCCATCCGCGTTTAAGCGCCATAGCTGCGCTTCCGCGTTATGGGTGGTGGTGCCTTCGCCACGTGCCTTGGGGCGCTCTTGCTGCGGCACGCGGCGTACCCGGTAATCCGCCCCGCGCAAGCGAAAATCAAGCGTAACTTCCGTTAGCAGCGTGGCGTTCGCTTGGTCACAGCGCATCTGAGAAGGTTCACGCTCGTTACCCGTCGTTTGGCCATAGAGCGCAAAACATAACGCATCCAGAATCGAACTTTTGCCCGCGCCTGTTGGGCCATTAATCAGAAATAGCGGGCTTCTTCCTAACGCAGTGAAATCGATGTTTTCTGAACCTGCAAAGGGGCCGAACGCCTGCATGGTAAGGGTTAACGGCGTCATTCTTGGGCCTCATCGCGCTGCAGCTGGTTAATCAACTCGGCCATGGCGCTAGCTTGCTTATCGCTCATGGCATCACCGCTGGTCTGAGTGAAGAAGTCACTAAACATATCTAGGGCATCAAAGCGTAACCGCTCGCGGTCAAGTTGCTGAGTGCCTCGTGCTTCCAGCATGCCGGGCTTTTCCAGATGCAGCACATTGGGAAACACCTCACGCAGCTTGCCCATGGGGTCGAGGATGGCGTGGCGATCGGTCAACCGCACCAACAGGTAATCGTCTGCTTGTGCATCCGTTCTTCCCTGGGCGATTAGCGCATCAATCTCACCCTCTAATACGCGCACTTCACGGCTGGGTATTAGCGGAATCTGTTCGATGTGCTTTATCCCGCTCGCGCCTACTTCCACCAGTGTGACGCCTTTGCTCTGGCTGGCTTCGGAAAAGCTGTACTTAAGCAAGGAGCCGCTATAGCGAATATGCTCACCGCCGCGATACTGCGGGCCGTGCAGGTGGCCAAGCGCCACGTAATCAAAGTGCCGCATAGGCTCCCAGGCCACGCTTTCGGCACCGCCTAACGTTAGCGGGCGCTCCGAATCAGAAGCGCTGCCGCCATCTACAAAGCAGTGGCTCATTAGTAGGCAGGGGCGTGTTGCATGGCGGCGCTCGCTAATCTGCTCGACCAAATAGCGATGGGCGCCGTCAAAGTCGCGCACTTCCACGTTAAACAGGCTGCGCACATGCTCAGGGTCGGCGTAAGGAATGCCGAATATATCCACTTCGAGGCCGTCAATGGTCAGCGTAACCGGCGTGGCAAACTCAGCTAAATCGGAGAGAATATGCAGCCCGGCTTGGCGCAGGTGGCGCGCGCCAAAGCGCAACCGCTCGGCGCCATCATGGTTGCCTGAAATCATGATGACCGGCAGCTTGCGCACCTCGCATAGCGCATGCAGCACCTCATCGAGCAGCGTTACCGCCGCCGAAGGCGGCACCGAACGGTCGTAGATATCGCCCGCAATCAGCACCGCATCGACGTTTTCCCGGTCAATTATTTCGATGAGCTGGTTAAGCACATGGCGCTGGTCTTCCAGCAACGAAAGGTTGTGAAATAGCCGACCCAAGTGCCAATCAGCGGTGTGGAGTAAACGCATAACAAGCTCAACAGCCAATAGTGTCGCGGCATCATAGCAACCTATTGGCGCTGCGTTTAGCGCTAGCGTTGAGCTTATAGAAAATGTCGTTACGGCGTTCTGGGGAGCTGGCGTTTATGATCGGTGCGTTGATAGGTATTGGTAATGGTGGTGTAGGCCTGGTCGCTAACCTGCTGACCGGTAAGAAAGGCATCGATTTCGGTGTAAGTGACGCCTAATGCCTCTTCGTCAGCCAATTGAGGTTTAAGCGACTCTAAATCAGCAGTGGGCTGTTTCTCTACCAGTATAACGGGCGCGCCTAACGCAGCACCGACCTCTCTCACCTGCCCTTTGGTAAGCCCTGTCAGCGGCACCAGATCGCATGCGCCATCACCATACTTGGTGAAAAAGCCCATTAATGCTTCTGCTGCTTGGTCGGTCCCCACCACTAAACCCGACTTTGCGCCAGCAACCGCGTACTGCGCCACCATTCGTTGACGCGCCTTAATATTGCCTAATACAAAGTCGCGTTGAGCGGCATCTTGAAACGTTAATCCACCCTCCTCCAAGGACGCTAGCAAGGCGTCACTGGCTGGCTTCACATTGATATCAAGCACTTCATCAGGGGTAATAAACGTTAGTGCCTGTTGAGCGTGATCCTCATCTTTCTGCTCGCCGTAAGGCAGCCGAATGGCATAAAAGCGTGCCTCAACCCCCTTTTCGCGGGCCTTTTCGACGGCCAGTTGGGCTAAACGACCAGCAACGGTGGAGTCCACCCCGCCGCTAATCCCCAACACAAGCGCGTGCTGTCCTGTCTCTATCATCTGGCTGCATAGAAAATCGACGCGCGCCTCAATTTCATACTGCGGCTCAATCGATGCTTTTACCTGCAAATCTGCCTGGATACGCTGCTGAGTTACTTGGTTAGTCATGGGGCTTCCTGCCTCACGGTTATGGATAGAGATTTCATCATTAAGATTCATCAACGCGGGGCGCTTTGCCTGCCAATACATCACCATGATGCTTTGGCAACATTTCTAGCGCATAGTGCGCAGCGGCAAGACGTACCTCATTACGATCACCTGAAAAGCGTTTCGTCTCCACTATCATGTATACCTCTTGGGCATGTCGAAACGCCCAGGCAAAGCAAACGGTTCCCACCGGTATATCATCATGGGGCTCTGGGCCCGCAATACCGGTGTTCGCTATGGCAACATTGGCATCATTATTGTTTAAAGCGCCTAACGCCATTTCGCGTGAGGTGACTTCGCTAGTCAGGCCATACGTATCGATGGTGTCAAAACTGACAGCTAAATAGCGATTTTTGGCCTCGGGTGAATAAACAGCCAATCCACAATCGATCGATTGCCCGCTACCCGGTATGCCCGCTAGCTCTGAAACAATTAGCCCCGCCGTGCACGATTCAGCCGTGGCCATTTTGAGTTCGTGCTTTTTTAGATACTCACTAATCTTTTCAAGCAGTTCCATTGCTTATCTCCTTATAACGTCATACCTCTGACTCCATTCACACCTTTGAGGCACTATAGTTAAGCACCGTTATTTGTCTAAAGCCTGTCGCCATTATTAACATTGTTTATGTGCGTGAATTAACGTCAAAACAGCTATAAAAAAGCCCCGCCCGAAGGCGAGGCTGTGATTTGCTAATGGGTTATATCAGCGCCGAAATGCATCGGGATAGTTGGTTAGATCCACGTTCCATAACACCGGCAACAAGAAATAAACCGCCGCGACGATGAGTAGCATGGCAATAATGTTGATCCAAAAGCCTGTGCGCACCATCTCAATGATTTTGAGTTTACCAGTGGCGAAGATAATCGCGTTAGGCGGCGTACCCACCGGGAGCATAAAGGCACAATTGGCGGCCATGGCGGCGGGCACCATCAGTACAAAGGGATGAATATCCAGTGCAAGGGCCAACGACGCTAGCACCGGCAGAATCATCGTGGCCGTGGCGGTATTTGAGGTGATTTCAGTAAGGAACAACACCATGCCGGTCGCTATGAGAATAACCAGCAAGAAGTTAACACCTTCCAGCACGCTCATTTGCCCACCGATCCACTCGGCCAGGCCCGAAGAGCCAAACCCTGCGGCAATCGCTAAACCACCGCCGAACAGGAGTAAAATGCCCCAGGGCACATCTTTGGCAATATCCCAACCCAACAGGCAACCGCCTTTATTTTTGGAAGGGATCAAAAACAGCAGCAGGGCCGCGACCACCGCGATCATGGTGTCATTGATGCCGGGGATATTAATGATCTGGCCTTGCCATAAAAACGAGCGGGTAATCCACATAAAGGCCGCAAACAGGAAGACCACCAGCACCGCTTTCTCTTCAAAACTGGTTTTACCCAGGGCCTCTTTCTCTTTGTGAATTAGCTCCCGCCCACCCGGCAAGTGACTAAATTCAATCCTGAAAAATACCCGTGTCAGTAGCAGCCACGCGCTAAACAGCAACACCAGCACGACAGGGAAAGCAAACATTAACCAGCCAGCAAAAGAGATTTCGATACCAAGCAGCTCATTAACAATCGCCGCCAGGATAATGTTCGGAGGCGTGCCAATCAGCGTGCCGAGGCCACCAATGGTACCGCCGTAGCCAATACCAAAAATCAAAGCCTTACTGAATTTTTCGATTTCGTCACTGTGGTCCCCATCACTTTTTTCAAGTTCCTGGCTAACCTGGTAAACAATCGCGGTACCGATAGGCAGCATCATCATCACCGACGCTGTATTAGATACCCACATCGATAAAAAGCCGGTCGCAGCCATAAAGCCGAACACAATGCTATTAATACTGGTGCCCAGTACGGCAATAATCGACAGGGCGATACGCTTGTGCAAATCCCACTTTTCCATCGCTAAGGCGATCATAAAACCGCCCAGAAACAGGAAAATAATCGGGTTGCCGTACGCCGCCGTTACCGTATTGCCATCCAGTGCGCCGGTAATGGGTAATAGTACAATGGGCAGTAGCGAGGTAGCAGGAATGGGGATAGCTTCGGTGATCCACCACACCGCCACCCACAACGTAGTGGCCAACACCATACGCCCTTCAAAACTTAAATCTTCAGGGTGAAAAAACATCACCACAAAAGCGAACAGCAGTGGTCCAAGCAGCAATCCAACTTTCTGTGGGTTGGTATAGGCAGGTGGCTTAGGTTGATGAGATGGCTCGCGCTTGGCACTGGAGGCCGCCGCCTTCGCGGCGCCGCCCGTTGGCAACGCGCACATCAATAGTTTTTTGGCTTGGTAGTGGGAGTGCCATAGCTGATCCCATACCGTCATCAGGGCTGTTTTATGCATAACGTAAGCGCCACTTGCGGTCAGAGTGAAAAGAAAAGGTCGGAGGCAGCTTTCCGATAAATGAACCGCCCCACGGGCCATACTGGATCTCCTTTGGCGCCCTTTATTAACTGCAATAGGCAATTAGTCCAGTCATTTGCCCAAAATTGCCACTAAAGTCTAACGACTTTAGTTTTATTATTAGCGCTTACTAACAGTGACATGAGCACATTGCCCACGTAAGTTAGCGCTACTATTAAATAAATAGTGACGCATTAAGGTTAAGGAGAATCGAGTGCTCGACCGCTGGACAATGCCGCTTACCCATCGCCCCTTAAAATGCATCGCACGCCCCTTGCAGCAAGTAGGCATAACGCCTGACCAAGTGACGCTAACTGCTTTTTTAATCGGCATTTCCGCGTTGCCGCTGCTGGCATACGAGCAGTATGGGTTGGCCCTCCTGGCGATTGTGCTTAACAGACTCGGTGACGGTGTGGACGGGGCCTTGGCACGCCTCAGTGGTCTTACGAGCGACGCTGGCGGCTTTCTTGATATCGGACTCGATTTTGTTTTCTACGCGGCCGTGGTGCTGGGGTTCGCGCTGGCAAAACCTGCCCAAAACGCACTCGCTGCTGCCTTGCTGCTATTTGCTTTTATCGGCACCGGCACCTCGTTTTTGGCGTTTGCGATTGCGGCCAAACAGCAGGCAATAGAGCGCCCTCACTTCCCCAATAAAGCGTTCTACTATTTAGAAGGTTTGACCGAAGGCACCGAAACGGTGATGGCGCTGGTGGTTTTTTGCCTATTCCCGAAGCACTTTTCAATACTGGCTATACTGTTCTCAATTGCCTGTCTCATCACCACGGCAACAAGATTATGGGGAGGTTACTGGACACTGCGCAGGCCTGAAAAACCTTAGCGCACCCTGGGCTGTTTACGCATTTGCTTCTCATTGGCGGCTATATTAAGCTCAGTTTCGTACCTCACACGTACCATTCAAATTCAGGCGGTTACCTCAGGTTAACCGCTGTCGCAATCACACGGAGCCGTGATATGCATAGCGAAACGTTAAACGACCTTTCCCAGGCAGGCCTTCAAATCGCCATTCAAGACATCAAGGATGATCTGTTCGACACTCCCGAGTGCGACTACGCGATTGCCCAACTGCTTAGCCAGTGGGGGCAAGCTGAAAAAGCCGAGCAACTGCTGGATGAGATGCTGCTTAAATGGGGCACTTCCCCTGAAGTTCTGGCTTTAACACAGCGTGGCCATAAAGAAATGAAAGCTGAAATGACGTCAGAGATGACCGGGAGTGAACTGCTCGCGGAGAATGACGAACCAATGCGCAAAGCACCCAAAACAGCACCGGCACAAGTTCGCGTTGTTGCGGCTTGACCCGCTAATTTAGCTTTTATCAATGCCCCTGGCCGCGTTCTCGGCAGGGGCATTTTTGATGAATGCCCGCAGCATACAAGCAACTGATAGAATAACGCCCCTTTCAGGTGCGTTAGTGGCCCATCGCCGTAATGCCCTCCTTTTCACTACCTGAGAGTTGCGCAATGTTCGCCACCGCCCACGCAGTTTTCCAGCCGCTCTTACGGCTGGGCCTTATCCCGCAGATTTTAATCGGTATCGTTACCGGGGTATTGCTCGCCCTGTTTGCACCGGGCGTTGCCAGCGATGTGTCTTTACTGGGCCAGCTATTTATTGCCGCTTTACAGGCAGTGGCACCTATTTTGGTGTTTGTACTGGTGGCGGCAGCCATCTCTGCTCATCAAAAAGGCCAACCTACCCACATGCGCCCTGTGCTGGTGCTGTATGTGGTTGGCACGCTGATCGCCGCATTCATCGCGGTGGCGGCCAGTTTTCTTTTTCCTACAGAGCTTTCATTGAATGCAGGTGAAGTGGAAGGCACCCCACCTGGGGATATTTTTAGCGTCCTGCGCGATCTGCTGTTGAACGCCGTAGCCAACCCCGTTAGTGCATTGATGGAGGCTAACTTTATCGCTATTTTGGCCTGGGCCATCGGCCTGGGTTTAACGCTGCGCCAAGCCAGCGACACCACCCGCCAAGCACTAAACGATTTATCCGCAGCAATTACCCGCATAGTTACCCTGGTCATTCGTTTAGCACCGCTGGGCATCCTGGGTTTGGTGGCAGGCACGCTGGCAGAGTCTGGCGTTGAAGCACTGCTCAACTACGCACAGCTGTTAGGTGTAATCGTGGGCTGCATGCTGTTTGTCGCGCTGGTGAGCAATCCGCTACTAGTGTACGTCGCTACCCGACAAAACCCTTATCCACTAGTATTTACGTGCCTGCGGGGGAGCGCGATTACCGCCTTTTTCACCCGCAGTTCAGCAGCAAATATTCCGGTCAACCTAGAACTTTGCCGTCGCCTGAAGCTTGATCCTGACACCTACTCTATTTCGATTCCGTTGGGCGCAACGATCAATATGTGCGGTGCGGCCATTACCATTACGGTGATCACCCTGGCCACGACTCATACGCTGGGCATTAATGTTGATTTCGCCACGGCGCTGCTGCTATGCGTGGTTTCAGCGCTGGCGGCCTGCGGCGTTTCAGGCGTAGCGGGTGGCTCACTGATGCTGATTCCCATGGCCGCCAACCTGTTTGGCATTCCCACCGAAGTGGCCATGCAGGCAGTGGCGATTGGCTTTGTGATTAGCGTGGTGCAGGACTCAACCGAAACCGCACTCAACTCCTCTACCGATGTACTCTTCACCGCTGCCGCCTGCCAGTCACAAGAGGCGAAGCGTTCGTAAATGCTCCGTTCGAGAGTGGCTTGTCGTCAGTACCACTCCCGGTCGCTGCCCACATTAACTATTGGATGGCTTAAAAAGCCCAGCCAAACGCTCACGCTCATCCTCTTCATAAAA
Source organism: Halomonas sp. NYA30 (assembly GCF_976980765.1). NCBI lineage: Bacteria > Pseudomonadati > Pseudomonadota > Gammaproteobacteria > Oceanospirillales > Halomonadaceae > Halomonas > Halomonas sp. NYA30. The sequence continues at coordinate 3,344,669 of NZ_OZ334477.1, forward strand.
ACTCGGATCATCGAATAGATCACGCTGAGTGTCATCGAAGATCATTTCTAATGCCCCTGCACTGCTTTGTACCATCGGCTCAAAATGTGCGGTGTGGGTAATCAATGCCGTAACGTGGCGACGACGATAAATGGCGTACAACCCCAATAGGGTAAACACACAGGCGATATAGATCGGCAGACCGTGGCTCCCCACCGCCGTCATTAATGAGCCCGCCGCAATCGGCGCTACTGCACAGCCAGCGCCATGCATCACCAGCATATCCGCCGAGCCGGAAACAATTTCATCCGGGTGCAGTTGGTCGATCAACTGGGCCACCGCCAGCGGATAGAGCGAAAACGCCAGGCCACCCCAGATAAAATAGAGCCCCAGCAGCACTTCATGGCTGGGCGCAAAGGGCATACCCGCTGCGATCAGCGCCGCCAAGAGCACCACCCAGGTCATCACCCGAGGGCGGTCATGCTTATCAGAGAAACGCCCAATCGGGATTTGCAGCAACGCACCGCCAATAATTGCCACGCTCATCACCAGCCCAACGCCGCCAATATCAAACCCCAGCTGTGTCGCATAGACCGGGGTCATCGACCAAAAAGCCCCCATGGCGAGCCCCGATAATGCCGCTGAAGCCACCGCTAGCGGCGCAAAGCCTAGCAATGCTCGCAGGCTGCTTTTGGGTCGCTCGGGAATGGTAGGCTGAACGCGGCGAGTGAGGGTGATAGGTAGTAGCGCCCAACTGATCAAAATAGCGATAATCACGAAGAGCAAAAAGCCTTGCGGTGAGGAGAGCCGCAGTAACTGCTGAGCAGTGGCTAAAGCGCCCAAGTTAACCACCATGTAAACCGCGAAAATACGCCCCCGCTCATGGCTGGCGGCTTGGCTATTCAGCCAGCTCTCAATCACGGTGATTAAGGTAATAAACGAAAGCCCGTAGACCACCCGCAACGGCAACCATACCCAAGGGTTAACAAAGATAAGATGCAAAAGCGCCACCGATGCACAAATAGAGGCACAGAAGCCAAAGGTACGGATGTGACCCATACGGCGGATCAAGCGCCCGCTCACCCAGGTGCCGCAGATAAAGCCGACAAAGTAGCCGGACATGATGATCCCGAGCACCGCACTGGAAAAGCCCTCCTCAGTCCCCCGCAGCGTTAGCAGCGTATTCAATAAGCCGTTGCCCAGCAGCAACAACGCCACGCTCTGCAGTATCGATTTAACCGGTTTGAGCATTGCCAATGAACGCATTGCGTTTCCTCGCAGCAGACAACTTAAAGGTCATCAAAAAAGGCCATCAAAAAAGTTCATGCAGAAAGTAGATGCATAAAGAGTGCCACTGAAAGCTTTCGCTACCACCGTTGACAGGCTAACGTTCTTTATATAGAACGTTCTATATAAAGAACAGCCGGACACCCCATTATGGATCAGCTCTCCCTAAGCACCTTAGGTCAACATTTACAATCACTGCGATTAGCGCGGGGTTGGTCACTTTCGCAGTTAGCCAATGATGCGGGCATTGCCAAATCCAATTTGTGCCGCCTGGAGCAAGGGAACGGTAATCCAACGCTAGATACTATTTGGCGGTTGGCGGTGCAGCTCAACGTCCCTTTCGGTACATTAGTGGCGCCCATTACCGTACCGCTAGGCGAAGATGGCGTGCAGGTGCGTTTAATAGATCAGGGCAAAGATACTCCCCAAGTGGACGCCTATTGGATGCGCTGCGCGCCCCACACCCTGCGCCATGCCGAGGCCCATACCGCTGGCACTCGCGAATCGCTGACGTTGATTAGCGGCTCGCTTGAAGCGGGCCCAGCAGGCGACACTACCCAGCTTGGGCCAGGGGATACGATCACCTTCGCCGCTGACCAGCCGCATCTTTATCGTACCCAAGAAGCAGAAGCCACCTTGATGATGACCATCACCTACGGCATAAAAGGCGACACGCCATGAACCACTTTGCCAACCACTCCCCAATCCGCAACGCCTTCAAAGGCGTGCGGGAAGCCATTCCTCTGCTGGGCGGCTATGTTCCTGTTTCACTCTCGTTTGGAGTAGTCGCCACCCAGGCGGGGTTTAGCATGTGGGAAGCCGCCGCTATTTCAGCGCTGATTTACGCCGGCGCCTCACAGTTTTTGTTCGTAGGCATGGTGGCGGCGGGCTCTCCGCTTTGGCTGGTGGTAGCGATGACACTACTCATAAACGTACGCCATGTGGTTTACGGGCCGAACCTAGCAGCCTTATTACCGCGCAGCCGCCACTGGCCCTGGCTGATGCATGGCCTGACAGACCAGGTGTTTGCCCTGGCGCTTACGCGGCTGCCTCAGTTGCCTGCCCCTGAGCGTTTTGGCTGGTTTGTCGGCGCCTCGCTGCTGGCTTGGGGGGTGTGGATTGTCGGCACAATGGTCGGCGCGACGGCAGGGGAAACGTTAACCGCCCGCTGGCCACTGCTCGGTGAAGTGATGCCCTTCGCCCTGCCCGCGCTGTTTCTGACCATGGTCGCGCCGCGCTTTACCGACAAACGCTGGGCGCTGGCGCTGAGCTGCACCATTATCGCCGCGCTGCTGTTTACCTTTTACGGTTGGAGCAACGTGGCCATTCCGCTGGCAGCCGCCTGCGGCGCGATTTGTTTCTATATGGTGAAGTTTCAAACGAGGAGGTGTAACCCATGAGCAGTGCACTTTGGCTAGCCGTTGTGGTTTCGGCATTGGGGACGCTACTCATGCGCGTAGTGCCTTTCCTCTGGATGCAACGCCGTTTAAACAGCGCCACGGGGATTAATAACATGCCCCAGTGGCTTGGCATTCTCGGCCCGCTGATGATTGCGGCGGTATTGGGTGTATCCATCATGCCGGTCAACCCAAGCGCGATCTCCTGGTTCGCAACGGCTGTCGGACTCTCTGTGACACTATTGGTATGGTGGAAATTACGCTCACTGGGCTGGCCAGTGGCAGCTGGGGTAGCCGTTTTTGGGCTAGTGCAGGTGATAGCTTACATTTGATAAGGCCTGTGCGTTTAACACAGGCAACAAAAAGCCCGGCGAGTGGCCGGGCTTAGCGAAGAAGAAAGGCTTACCTCTTACCAGCTATATTTCACGCTGCCGATCACACTGCGGGACTCGCCGTAATAGCACCAGTACTCACAGCTTGCGACGTATTCTTTATCGGTGAGGTTGTTAACGTTAACCTGAGCTTCCCAGCCATCGGCAAATTCGTAACCCACCATGGCATCCACCAGGGTATAGCTATCCACTTCTGTGTTATCTGCGACACTGGTATCAACAGTACTGCCCACATAACGCACGCCACCGCCCAGGGTAACGCCATTTAACGCACCGCCGGTAAAGGCGTAGTCTAACCAGGTGGAAGCTTGGTGACGCGGAATCAACGGCGCGCGTTCATCTTCTTCCAAGCGCGAATCGTTGTAGGTGTATGCCGCTGTCACTCGAAGGTTATCGGTCACATAGCCAACACCTTCCAGCTCGAAACCTTGAGAGGTGCGCTCCCCTTCTTGTACCTGGAAGCCTGCCGGTGAGTTCACCAGCGTGTTGCTTTCTTGCAAATCAAAAACGGCAGCCGTTACATAGCCATCCCAGCCAAAGGGAGCCACCTTCACACCGGCTTCCCACTGCCGCCCTTCACGGGGGTCGTAAAGCTCGCCATCACTGTCAACGCGACCCACTGGGTCGAACGACTCGGTATAGCTGATATAGGGGTTAACACCGTTTTCACCCAGGTACATTGCGCCACCTGACCAAGATACCTGGTCATCGTCTGAACGCTGGGTCGTGCCCGCCGTTAGGTTGCTATTATCCGTTTCGGCCTGGTCGTAACGCACACCACCCAGCAGCACCCAACGGTCATCTATGCGCAGTTGGTTTTGGGCATATAAACCAGTTTGCTCTTTATCGATTTCCCGACTCAACAGATCATCTTGAGCAATTGGTGTGTAGTTACCATAAACTGGGTCGAAAATATCGATCGGATCACCGAATGCGTAATCGTCCCCTTCCTGACCACTCAGGCTTAGGTTCTGGTAATCAACCCCTAGCAGCAGCGTATTCTCGGTACGATCACCGTACCAAGTACCCACCATGCGGTTATCGACAGTCCAGCTATCGATAGAGCCATCACGATATACCAACCCGCGTGAGGCGCGGCGATCATCGACCATAGACAGCGCATAGCTGCTGCGCAGCTCTAAATCTAACTCGCTGTAGCGTAAATCTTGTTCAAACGCCCAGGTGTCATTAATGTTATGTTGTAGCTCATAACCCAGCCCCCATTGGGTACGTGTGTCCTTATCGTACCCTGGCTCGCTCAAATTGGTTTGCGGATCAATACGCCCGAAAGGTGTGTTTTGGACGGTGCCGTAAGGTAGCTTAAATCCGTTGACCGGTACGCCGTCATCCTTTTGCACACTGGCTAAAAAGGTGACGGTGGTGTCTTCGCTAAAATCCACCGCTAGGCTCGGCGCAAAGTAATAACGCTCGTTATCCGTAGCGTTTAAATCGCCATCGCGCTCTTTGTACATACCCACTAAGCGATAGCGTACATCGTCTGACTCACCCAGCGGCCCGCTGGTATCAATCCCAACTTGGCGATGGTTGCGGTTGCCAAGCTGCAAATTGACTTCCCCTTGGGGCGTTTCGGTAGGACGCTTGCTTACCGCATTGATCAAGCCACCAGGAGGCGCCTCACCGTAGAGAATCGATGACGGCCCTTTAAAGACCTCAATACGCTCCAACCCATAAGGCTCGGGTAGCCACTGATAAAACCCTTCACGGTAAATGCGCAGACCATCTTGATAGGTAGACTGATCAAAACCACGCACCTTGAGCCAATCGGTATTGTTATCACTACCATAGTGGCCAGAAAGCACGCCCGCACGATAGCGGAACGTTTCATCTAACTGCTGAACGTTGCGGGTTTCCAACTCTTCACGGTCAACGCTCGACACCGGGCGCGGCGTTTCTACCAGCGGTGTGTCGACCTTAAGTGCAGTAGCCGTCACTACCACGGTGTCGTTGGAAGTGGCTTCATCTTGAGCAAGCACAGTGAGCGGAACAACGCTCAGCATGCCGCCTAGAGGTAGGATAAGTGAACGTCGCACGGCGACAGCGAGCGGTAAACGCGCGAAGGGCTTAGTGTTCCGGAGCATGAAGAGGGCCTCAAAGGTGATAAAAAGCGTATCTCTATTATAGTAAAGCGAATGATACGGATTTTTATTCACATCCACAATAAGCACGATGAGGCAAGACAGGGCTGTGGAACGGAATGTTTCACGACAGGTGGGCTAAGGAACGCAGGGTTGGATGCAGACTCTGAGTGCAACACTCGTTAATGAACAGCGGGTGGATTGTCTTGATGCTTCGCTAACAGCTCACCCAGCACTTCAATCGGACACCTAAAGTCAAATCGCTTCCGAGGTCGCATATTCAGCTGTAGCGCAATAGCATCTAGCTCTTCTTGAGTGTGCCGAGAGAGATCGGTTCCTTTCGGTAAATACTGTCGTATCAGGCCGTTGATATTTTCATTGCTACCCCGTTGCCATGGGCTATGTGGATCACAAAAGTAGATAGCAACGCCCGTTGCCTGGGTGATGTCCGCATGTTTGGCCATTTCCCGCCCCTGGTCGTACGTCATGCTTTTACGCGCCGCTAGCGGCATCCGGTTGAGCGCTGCGCTAAACCCTTCCACCGCCGAGGTGGCCGTTGCATCGTTGAGTTTGGCTAGAATGACGTATCCACTGCTTAGTTCGACTAGCGTGCCAACCGCAGAGGCATTGTTCTTACCTTTGATTAAGTCGCCTTCCCAGTGTCCTGGCATGGCACGCCTTTCGATCTCTGGTGGTCGAAGGTGGATGCTCACCATATCGGGTATTTGCCCACGCCGATCAACCTGGCCACGACGAGGTTTACGCGTTGATTTACCTTGGCGAAGGCAGTGGATCAACTCTTTCTTAAGCTCACCCACAGGTAACGCGTAAATGGCGCTGTAAATCGTCTCGCGACAAACGTAAGCATCTTCAAATCGGGGCATGATCATGCGTCGGAGCTTGCCTGCGATTTGCTCTGGAGACAAGCGGTGGCGGAGCATATACATGACCAGCTCAAAGCGACCACTGCCCAGAAGCAGCTTGGGCTTAGGGCGGCAAGCAACACGCCTGGCACAACGATGGGTGTGTGCATGACGAGCATGGTAAGTACCGCGCTGAGTTTGATTGCGACGTACTTCGCGGCTGATGGTGGATGGAGATCGTTGCAGCATATTGGCTATTTGTCGGAGGCTCATCTCCTGCCAAAGACTGACCTGAATGGTGGAACGCTCTTCGATACTGAGTTCTGTATAAGCCATAAATCCAACACCTTACTAAAATTTTAAGGTGTTGCACTCAGTTTCTGCGGCCAAGAGGCATAAAAAAACGCCAAGTGTGCTTCTACGAGAGGCATGACGGATTTGTCATGAAATTGGTGGGCGCGGCAGGACTTGAACTTACGACCAAGGGGCTATGAGCCGTGTGAATAGCATGCCAATAATTGCCTTTGGTTGCTGTTTCAATTATCTACTTAAACAGTACCTGCCTCAGCACGTCTATTTTGCTCATCAACGTTGACACTTTGTGGCCCCTTCTTCGTCATTAGCTTAGAATATTTAAGCTGTTTTGTAACCCTCTGAGACGAGATATCCTAGCCCGGATTTCTCATAGCACCTCAGCAAGTACCGCACCCAGGCCGCCATGCTATTAAAAACCTATTGGTACATCTTAAATTGCCTACTTTTTAACCACTTTCCGTCGTTCAGACACACTTCCCCCTTTCCCCCATTGCGTCGGGCCGGGGGAGCCCGAGCATTCAGTTCGGCACCAACCGCCTGACGAGATCGGATAGTTGCGCTTTATAGGGGTAGCTGTCACTCATCAACACCCGGATTCGGCGCGTATTGCGGATGATGACCGCGCCCACCTTAATGAGCTTTAGCCGCAGGTTGCTTGGGCTCATGCGCGCGAAAGGCGTCTTCTTCAGGTAAGTGCGTAAGCGCTCGAGCAGCGTATAGGCGAAGCCCGATAAGATCAGCCGCCACTGATTGGCCCACCAGTGCGTACTGGAGGTCCGGTCAGCAAACAGGCTCAGTTGTTGATCCTTGATTCGGTTTTCCATGTCGCCCCGAGCGCAGTACTGCTCGTAGTAGAGCTTGAAGCCGTCGTCATAACGGGAACTAATGATAAACCGGGGATTAGAGCCCAGTTCGCCTTCTTCCAGACGGGCCACCACCCAGCGTGGGTATTTCCAGGAGTGGGCTTGATATTGGAAGCGGAACGTCTCTGCTACTTTCCCTCCCACCTGCCATTGGGTCTTGCGCACCAGCATCATGGGCACGTCCACTTCCTTGAGCAGCCGACTGTTCTTGCCGATACCCACGATGTAGTCGACGTGATGTCGATCGCACCAGTTGAGCATCCGGGGACGACAAAAGTGACTATCACCTCGTAACACAATGCGCGTATCGGGCCAGTACTGGCGAATAAACCGCACCAGTAACGCCAGGATGGCCCAGCTGTGGTGGCTGTCGCTGTGGTCACTGGTGCGCAGATAGCTCACCAGCAGATGGCGGCCACAGAAGACGTACAGCGGGAAGTAACAATGGTGATCGTAATAGCGGTTAAAAAACTTGCCGGGTTGCTCGCCGTGCACGGGAATATCGGTGCCATCAAAGTCCAGTACGATCTCCTTGGGTGGTTCGTTATGCTGTTCAATGAAGTGATGCCACAGCAACTCATGGGCCTTCACCATCGCTTGTCGATCGGCGTTCTGCTCACTCCGGCACAGCGTAGACTTGCCCGCCAGCGCCTCTTTTTCACCGACCGCCGTCTGAAGCGCTTGGTCGTAACGTAGAGTCTCATGGTCATTGAAATCTTCGTAACCAGCCGCCACACCGAATACGCGTTGACGAACCATGATGTCGAGTTTATGACGAACCTGTTCCGATGCGCGGGGATCATGAAGCACGGAGGCCAAGCGGTGCGTCAGACGATGTTGTTTATCAACTTCCCGTAGCAAGAGCAATCCAGCATCGGAGGTGATGTGGCCCCCAGAGAAATCGGCTTCAATTTGGCGGCGTGAGAGTGGCGAGAAGGTCAGTTTTTCAGGTACCATTTTGGAAGCGGCTGTTGGTGCTTGATGGATTGGTTAGGTTCTTGAAATCATAGCACTTTCAGCCGCTTTCTTTTATACCCCGTGAGAAATCCAGGCTAGGCAAACAAAAATCACCATACATATATAAATAAAAACCTCTTTTTTTCTTTCAGGTATTTTACTTGACTCTTGAATCATCACGCGCTGCAAAGCAATCTTTAAGTCTTCGTTTCTATTCTGAATATTTTCCACTAACCCTTTCTCAATACTAAGAAAACTTTCATCAGCATAGGGATTGTTTGAACGAGCATATATTTCTACACAATTATTTAACTCTAAAACCAATTCTTTTATTCCACCCATTTCCCTTAACTTATTTTATTTAAAGGATTTTTCGCATATTGTTAAGTAAGTATTTAGCTTTTCTCCCTTAGAAATCAAAGACTGCATTTTCCCAATAATTTCTTTGCTTTCCTCAACACCCTTATTTACTTTCTCCATTACTTGGTTCACTTCATCCTCAAGAGCATCAATACCTTTTCTGTCATTCTCCTCATGCTTTTTCTTTACTGCTTCTGAAAGTTTTTTCCTTTCCTCCTTTAACATCTTGAAATCTATTGTTCTATAAGCCATTACCATTACAAGCTTTATTAAATCTTCTTGATACGACTGACAAACCATCCTAATATAATCTAAAGAATCTCTTTCTTTTTTATTTTTTTCATTTTCCTCTGACACTATTATTGTCATATAACTTAATAACCCTGCAACCGTTGCTGCTGTTAGAATCGTAATATTCTCAGCATCAATGTTAACTATAAATGCAAGACATGCCCCTAACCAAAACGCAAAAAAACCAACGAGTACGAATCCCTTACTTTCCATTAAAAACCTCAACCTTCTTATTTTCATGGCTCAAACGCATTCGCTTCAAAACAACGCCACCATCCCTACAAACAGCATTCAAAATCCTATCCCTACGCTGTCTATCAGCCCTTTTATGACTAGGATCGTCGAGTTCTATCGCACAGTGAATACGAAAGTCTTCTTTTTGACATAGGAGGTAATCAAAGTGCCATTGCGATATTTGCCTAAACAGTGCTTGATATTCTCTAGTTTTAGAAAAATATCGGTTCACATTCGGCTTAATAACATCGGCAACGCGTACTTGAGCAAAAATATAGTATTTATCACCATATTTACTCTCAAGAAATCTGTAGAAATCTCTTTCAGTCGGTGTCATTAAAAACTCATTTCCTACATAGGCCTTACCTTTTTCAAGCAATACAGAAGACAAAGACTCTGTATCATCTTTTAAACCTCTACCCTTCTTACTTTTCTTACCTGTTTTATTTTTTAACATTACCTTTAATGCAAATATCGCGATTAAGCCTAACAAAGAAGGCCATAAACTCTGTAAAAAAGCTCCAGTTATCCCCAATCCTTCAAACATTTCCTTTCCTCTTTATTCACAGCCACTCTGGAAGCATTTATCAACAACCTTTTTTACTAGTTGATATCCGTTCTCGGCTCTGTTTGCGCTTTTTTCAAATTTTTCTTTGCCAGCTTGGCCAAAAATGTAAAACCAAACGAGGACTCAAATTACTCACCTGAGATTTAATTTTACTTTATATTATGAGTAGGAAACCACCGATTACGTCTTCTAGTCAACAATAATGGCTAGGTGACGGTAGCCTGATAGCCAGTAGCGCTGGGCCAAGTTGGTGGTGAAGGAAAGCGACGAGCTGGAGCTTCAGTATCGTCACACCCTGGAAGCACTGGCCCGCGAAAGTGGGCTGATCGGCATCCTCTTGCGCAAGGCTTAGAACAAGCTCTCCGATCCGGCCAAGCTCAAGAGGGTGGTCAGCCTGATCGACAAGGAAGGCCCTTGGGTTGGCTTGGAGATCGAGGTTAAGGGAGCCATCTACGAGGACTTGCTGGAGCGCAACGCCTCCGAAGTAAGATCCGGCGCCGGGGGGCTTCCTGCTCTCCACCTTCGAACACATCAAGACCCAGAGCCAGGATCGCGAGAAGCTGCGTCAGCTCAAGCGCAGCGCCCTACAAGGCTTAGATATCGTCGATGAGGTCGTGCGGCTGAGTGCCATAAACCTCTACCTGTGCGGCAACGGCGGCAATCGTTTCGACGTGGTGCTGCCGGACAACGTGCTGTTCTTCGACAAGCTCCCGGCCTTCCGGGAAGCCCAGACCAGAGAGCTGTGGGTCTGCGACTACCGCACTAACATTCACAAGACCCTGAAGACTAAGCGCCTGACTCATGCCGACCTCGATGACTTCGTTCGCTGCTACCACGAGCGCCAGGAGACCGAGCGCTTCCGCTGTTTTAACCATGACGAGCTGGTCTAGCGCGACAAGCTCAACCTGGATATCTTCTGGCTGAAGGATGACAGCCTGGAGGACATCAACAACCTGCCGGAGCCTGACGTGCTGGACCTGAAAGTCTGGAAAACCGACAATCATGTGATGAATCCTCGCCACAGCTATGGCAACTGTATGTTCATCAACATGTGACCCGCATTCAGGATCACAACGCCGTGGCACAAAAAATGGCTTTCCGCTGGCCCAACAGGACGCGCGGGATCACAGGTCGATATCTACCTCCTCGATCTCGGCCGCGACCGGCGGCGCGTCGCGCTGCGTCTCTGCCAGCTTGCGGTCGAACAGCAAGACGCCCAGCGTGGTGCCATCATCTCGCTCAGATAGTGTAGCGGCGACGACGGGACCGCAGCGCGCTGGGTCTTTCATCGCATAGGACGGCCCCCCGCTTTTGTCCTGCGGCCAGCCTGCCGCGAACCAGAACCCATGGCGCGGCAGGCTGTATTCGTTCTCGAACCTGTCGGTCTGCCGCGTCGTCATATTGGGTATGTCGCTGCCCATGCCGCTGCTGACCGTAAGGATACCACCGCAGAAATCCAGTTGATCCTCGCCTTCGGGCAGGGTGCCCCACAACATATATCGCCCTCCCTCCGTCAGCGAAGGAGGCCCGTATTTCCCCTCGAGCGACCGTCGCAGCCCCGCGGGCGTGGCGCTGTCGATCGGCACTTCAAGCCGACGCATAATGCCGATAATGGGCTGGCCCTCCAGGGCAGGCGCATAGATCGCCATGAAGGCTTCTTGCGTCTCAGGATTCAGGAACCCCTTGGCGGTCCCGAACAACCCCTCCACTGGCCTGGACGGCGCGAACACCACTGGATCGGGGATTTTCTCGCTGACGGCCGCTTCGAAGGCCGCCAGCGGCATCCCCAGGGTCAGGCCCACCACGTCCAGCGCCTGCGGTGGAACCGCCTCCGGCACCTTCCAGTCATCCGGCCCGATCGGCTCTGAAATCTCTAGTTCGCCGACGTTGTTGCGGACATGTTTCGTCAGCAAAACAGGCGTGACACTCAGGGTAACGACCCCGACAAGATCCGGCCCATCCATCCGGGCGGGCGAAGCACGCGCAAAGCGGACCTCATCTATATCGGCGATATATGTGGCGCTGGCGGCCCTTCCCGGGCCTTGCGGCGTGGGCTGCGCCCTGATCTGAACCAGCGCATCGGCATAGGGCGCGTCGGCCAGCGCGGGCACATCACTGTTGTGCCCCATCTGGCGACTAATATAGCCGCAATCGGCGCGAGTCTTATCTATGACGGCCCGCCCTTCGGACACCCAGAAACGATCCGGACCTGCGCGCGACGGCCCGCTTCGGCCGAGATTCATCCCTTCATCCGGCAGGGTGGCTTCGGGCATATGCTGGGCGACACCGTCATAGGCCGAGGTATTGCGACGCCCGACCGCGTTAGCCCTGACCTCTGTCATACCAATGCACCCGCTGTCTGGATGCCATTTCATCTCGAAACTCAGCGGCACGGCCACGCGGGGCGGAAGCTGCGCCGCCCGTGCCAGTGTCCATTCCCGAAAGATCGGGACAAGCCGCTCGATCTCGGGCGGGGTCACGTGCAGGGTCGGGTTCTCGAAGAACCGCCCCCAGTCGACCGAGCTGGGCACCACCACGTTCTCCACCGCTCCGGCCAGCGCGCGCTCCTTCAGCAGACGCTCGACCAGCATGCGCGTGTAGGACGCATCGTCATAGGCTTCGGGGGCGACGCTGATGGCCAGCAGGTCGATCCCCTCGTGATCCAACATCAGCACCTCGGGTGGGGTGATCTGCGGCGTGTCCTCAGTGCTTGGCCCCAGCTTGGGCGGCGCAGCGATCAGGAACCTGTCATCATCGCTCAGCAGATCGCCATTCCCCTGCGACTGACCCAGCATGATCTCCGATGGCGCGGACAATACGAGGATCGCACCGGATCTGTCGTCCTTCACCCCCACCGGGCGCACGCGGATATTACTGGTCAGCCGCATGCCGTCGCGATGCCCCGCCCTGTCAAGATCCAGATAGGCCTCGAACGCCTCGCGCCGCTCCGGATCAATACGCAACACCTCATAGGCATGCGAGGCCTCACCCTGAAGCGGTGGCGAGGCAAAGCCTGACACATCGTCACGATGCGGCACCCCGCGGAAGCGGACCGCCCTAACCGGATAGCCGCCCGCCTCCGCATCAAATGCGTGCAAGTTCCAATGCGCACCGATCCAGTATTCATCATGTGCGGCGGCGGTGATGTCCTCCGTCATCGAGGCCACCATCCTTGGACGCTGATCCGCAGGGGCGCGGGCCACATCGCGCAGACCGTTCAACGCAGCGCCTATGGCCGCCTCCCCCCCCGGAAAACGGCCCATAGCCCCAAGAAGCGACTTGCCCGTCGTGGCGAACACCTCATTCGGCAAAGGTTTCGGCCCCGTATCGTCCTGCGGCGCCGCGGTGACCGGTTGGGCCACGGGTATCGTCAGCGCCCGGTCGGCAAAAATCGTCACCGCATCGACTTTCGTGCCCAGCCTGACAAATCCCAGTTCCGCAACACTGATCGGCCCGCTGGCCGTTGCCCGCACCACCGCATCGCTCAGTGTGTAATCCACCGCGGCATGCAGCATCCGCGTGCGCTCGCCGCTCTGCTCCAGCATCGACAACAGGGCCGAGGCCTCGGCCTCTTCCATCGGCAGGAAGGACGGCACCAGATCCTTGATCGCCTGACCGGTCAGCGGATCCCGTGGTGCCCAGCGTCCGTTCTGCGCGCGCAGCGGAAAGCCCTTCAAGGTAAAATCATAGTCACTGACGACAACCGACATCACGTCGCGCACCTGCAAGGGAAGTTGCGGCATCCTGCCAGACAAGATCGCCCGTAAGCTCGGCTGCGCCGACTCCAGCGCGGCGCGGCGCTCGATCTCGTTCATGCCCTCGGGGTTCGACACATAGGCAACCGGAAACAGATCGTAGGCCTCGCGCTCTGTCAACAGGTAGCGGATCGCCTCATGCGCGGCATCGGCACCGATGGCACGGTCCGGCCCGGCCGCCAGAAGCGTGCCAAAGGCCAGGGCCGTTTCGATGGAATGTGTCTGCTGGCCCTTGTTGATGATCCCGGTCTCGACCCCCAGAGCGCGCCCCTTGGAGGCGTTGGTGTCCCATTCCGGCACGTAACGGCCCGAACTAACCGCTCCGCCGAACACGGCGACCATCCCGGCGGGATCCGTCGGGCGCGGCGCGCCTGTTGCCATGGTCGCGCCGGACTCGGGCGTCCAGTTCAGCACCACCCGGTCTGGTTCAGACACGTATTTCCCATCCACACGCCGCTCGGTCCGCCGTATCAGTGACACATGTTCGATCTTCGCTTCGGCGGTGAACTTGCGAAAATATCCGCCGCGTATCTCGATGGCGGGGGTCGAAATGGTCAAGACAACGCTCAACAGCAGGTTGTCCTTGACCCTGTTACCTCCCTTCTCCAACTCCGGCGCCACCATCCCGTCGGGCAGCGGCAGATAGAACGGTTTCTGGCTTGTCAGCGCAAGCGATGAGCTCAACTGCCGCCAGTTGAGCGAAAGGTTGGTCAGGGTATGAACCCCCTCGATATCCCGGCCCGATGAATACAGGCGCAAGCCGTCGCGCATCTCGTGCTGGCGCAGGGTTGCGGGAAATTCCAGCCGGAGCCGCGAGGGAACGGGTTTGGTCGCGTAAAAGGCGGCAAGAGATCGCAGAAAGGCCTCGAATTCGGGGCCGGTGATCCCTCTCTGCGGCGGCAGCGGCGCATCAGGTGGCAAGGCCATCCGCGGCACAAATTGCTGATACTGAGGAACCGTCGCTGACTCGGGATTTTGGGCAAGCGCCCACCCGAACAGTGCGGCCTGCACGGCGTCGTTCCCGTCGGTCGCGGCGGGCACGGGGGCCGCTGGGGCAGCGGCCGCAGTTGGCGCTTGCGCGTCCCGCTGTTGCGGCAGACCGAAGGACACGGACTGATCCGTGCCCGCCACGACCGGCCCAAACTGTCGAGCTGTCACCACAGACCTTAATTTCTCAAGGAGCTGTGGGCTTGCCGCTCCATCGACGGCAAGTCTCTGATCACGTTGGAATTGCTGAATAGCTCTTTTCGCATTCGGCCCCATCAGGCCATCCACCGGGCCGGGCTCATACCCCAGCTCGGAGAGTATTTGCTGGGCTTCGGCAATCTCCTCACGGCCGATCGAGGTACTCTGGACAAGGGAGACGGGAGGAGCGGCCGTTTGGGCCGCGATCAGCTGGCCATCAGCAGTGTGAGTCCAGGTCCCGATAGTCTGACCGGCAACGCTGCCGATCAGCCGCAGTTGCTGGATGGCGGGGCACTCGAACCCAAGTATCTGGCGAACGCCACCGGCAAGAAGCTGCAGCTGTCGAGTGCCGTCGCTCAGCTGTGCGGCATCTGGTGCGTGAACGCGAACCTCGACCGTCTCGCCGCACCACTGGCTTGCTTGGCTGATGGTGGCCTGCAGCCCGCCCATCCGGGCAACGGTGCGCTCCGATGCCTGAGACGGGGTGGCAAGCCATGGCAGAAGGGCAAGCGTAGCGACAATAGCGACAAGAGTATGCATGTGGTGCCCCCTAGCTGGTGTGTGCTGGGCGCATTGTCACGCAGGCCCTGCTCGACGCCGGCCATTGGTAAGCTTCCCAAACGGAGCGTTTCCGGCCGGTGCCACACGATTTTTGATTTCGCCATCATGCTCCCAGGTGCAAGAGCATGGCACCGCAGCAGTTACGCCTCTTCGATGATGTAGCCATCGGGACCTTGGCACATACGTATGCGTTCTTGGACAGTGGAACCATCCGGCTGTGTCACAGTGGTGGAGTTGATACTGCAGGTCTGGTTGGCCTCGACCAGCATCGTATCTGCACCGGCAGCGGGTTGAGTGGGAGCGGGTGCCCGCTGTCCGGCTGGCGCCGGGCGCAGCAGCCGCGTTGCCACAAAACCACTGGCGGCGCCATCTTCCGAGATGAGGTACCAGTTGCTCCCCTGCACTTTGCCGACAACCTGAACGTGCTGGCCCGCTGCGAGCGAGTCGACACTGCGATATTCGGTGCTGGGTCCCCCACGGATATTGCTGCTGCTGTCAGCAACGTAGGTTTCGCCAATCAGGTCGATGGGAGGCAACTGCTCGATGCGGTCACGCTTGACACTGACGGGAACCTGACTGCGCTGTGTAGTGCGTGCGGTGACCTCCGTGCGGCCACTGGCACCGGTTTCGGGGTCCTGCCACTCTTGCGGCTGTCCAGTCTCCAGGGCCCGCTGGTTGGCCTGTACCATTTTCTCCTGGCCGGACTGACTCAGGTGTCGTGCAATCTCCCGCCCGATCAGTGCACCGGCAACTGCGCCGGCGCCCGTGGCCAGAATTCTTCCCCGCCCCCCGCCGATCTGCGAACCAATCAGGGCGCCCGTTCCACTACCGATGAGGGTGCCAAGCGTGTCGGGCTGAAAGCTGCCCCCGGTGGTCTCGCAACCCAATAGCGAGAACACCAGGCCGCCCGTTGCCACGCCCATCGCCAGCGCCTTCAAAGGCCGCCGTGTCATCGTTGTTATTCTCGACATCATCGTTCCTCGCTGTTGAAGGACTACCCGCGATCCAGCTAACGAAGTTCAACCGAGTCCCATGCACCGGTCTTCCCCAAGTTCATTGAGCCTAGATTTTGAAACAAAATGTATCAATAGGTTTTTTTCTACAACAGCACGCTGACGATACTCATACTCGGCGTATGACAAATATCTAGCGCAGAGGGGATAAACTGAGCCTTGCGGTGAATGCCGGTTCAACGCCTCGACTATTGGCGCTGACAGGGGGCCAGGTGGGGCAGTACTGGCACGATGAAGCCGCAGCTATTCCAAGCCCAACCGCCACACGGAGAGCACGTTCCTGTGCCTGATACTGGTCTACCCCAAGAGTACGAAGGACAGCTTAACGCCCGCTGAAGGCTGCACTGAAAATACTGCCCACCAATTGAAGACAAAGGTTTCCAAATGAGCATTTTTGACGAACTGCAAACATCGCTGCAGGAAGCCGTTGAGATAAAACAAGGCAAAGCGCAAGCCAGCCGCATAACACGCCATGAAGTGGCTGATGTCGAAGCCATCCGAGCAAAACTACACGTCTCTCAAGCCGAGTTTGCCGAGGCTATGGGAACCAGTGTGGACACCATCAAAAGGTGAAAGTCCAAGCGCCGTAACCCTAAGGGCTAGCCGCAAAGGTATTGGCAACGATTCAGGACAACCCTGCTTTTTTCAACGAACTTGCTTCACATTAACGCTTTATTTGCAGTATGAATGCAGTGTCAATATCTAGTTAATATTTATGAAGAATATCGCTCGATACTCAAGTGGTGTTTGCCGTAGGCAATCTGCCGATTAAATCGGCCTTTTACTTTGACCACTACCCGCGCCGGAATTTGTGTGCGGCCCGCCTGATAAGCCTTTTCGGCACTGGCTGGCTTCCACTGCACCCATAGACGGTTCAATGCCTCTTTGGCAGCCTGGTCAAAGCCACCAGGCGCTGCAATCATTGGTTTGCCCGTAATACGGTTTGGGCGCGCTTTGGCGTATAGCCCCTTACCAATACGTACTAATCGTCCCTGCGCCTCCAATTGTCGAAGCACACGGCCAACTTGGTCATAACCACCCAGTGCAGCGAAATCATCACGTAGAAATACCATTCGCCGACTTTTGCGAATTTTTTCACGAATGCGTGACTCGAGCGTTTGAGTGGTCATGTAACGCCTCCAGTAGCTGGATAATAACGGATTTTACTCTATACCTTCAGACCTAAAAATACAAAAACACGACATCATAAATTATAAAATATTATTTTAATAAATTAAAATCAATTACTTAAAGGTTAAATAAAAAATTAAAGCGCCGCATATTCTCTACAGCATACCTCTTGCTTGTGAGCCGATCAAAAGCAAGCTCGGTATGTCACCACTCGCTTGGCAAATAATTCGGCCGATTGGCATTCCACGCTTTCGATCCCGCTGAAAATTCTCTCGATTCTGCAATACCCGGACGGCACCAAAGTGCTGAGACCCTTGCCCAATAATCTGGAAAAATGGCGATACAACCCTCGTGCCTTCAAAGTTAATGCTAAGAAACCACGTCGGCTTTTATGGGCGATAGCGTGGGACCAACAAGGTAATAGCAGCTGCGCTCGGACTATTTACTTTTATCGACGGAAGAAAGAATATGCACTCCAATCAGGCAAGGGCTATCAGGGTTGATAGCCCCCTCGACCTAGCTTTGTGTAACGTACCACCCTTGCAGCATTATCTAGCTAATGCGGTCAAACATCTTCTTCAAGTAACTATTACCACCCTCTTCCATAAACAATACATGCCTCTCCTCTAGGTCGGTTTTATGTTTTGGATCGCCCACGTTAAGCAAATCAGAAAACTTCGTTGGCGACAGCACGAAGGCATTCAATGTCAATGGTGGTTCGCCAAGTTTAGCCTGAGCAGCTAATGTTGACTCCAGGGTTTTTACTTCCTTGTATAGCCCAAGCTTAGGATGCGTCAGGTCTAGGTTACGAAGGCCCTTCGGATCGACAAACGTCAACCACTGCTGATTGGTTGCATCGTCCACTAGCCACAGCAGAAAATCTGGATAAAAATTCCCTGCCAAGGCAAAACCAAGGCCTTTTTTCTCGCTATCGGCATTGCGCAACAAATACAGGCTTCGGTGCCCGATAGCTTCTTTTCCTGCAGCTGAGTTATAGAAGGCTTCCAGGTCGCGCACAAACTCCCATTCACTGGGCGCATCAAAGCCCAGTGGCCGTAGCTTAAGGGGCACCGCATCCTTATCTTCAAGCGCTAGTAAGGGATAATACAAATGTCGGTCAAAGCTTATAGCTACCATATTCGGGGCTGACCATTGGCTTGCCTCACCTATTTTACCCTCAGCGACAAGCTGCTTCAGCGCTTCAAGCTTTTTCAGGTATTCTCCTCCTTTATCATTATTTTCTAGCTCAACTTGATAAAGCTTCAGCATCGATCCGTGGTCTTCATCGACATGGATAATGTCGTAGAATTGGCCTTCATACCCTTTCTTTAATGCATTATAAAAGCGCTCGGTATAATCGATTAGCAGCCGAATCAGGATGTCTTCCTGCTTACGAATATCACTAAAACTGCGCACTTTTAGTTCAGCTGCGGGAATGTACAGGGTGTACCACTCATTTGAGCCTGAGCAGAAATCGATCAGTCTTTGGCGATCAAGGCGTAGGTTGCTCCAGCTACGCTGGATTTTATAATCCTGCAGCGCTAAATAGACCCGATCCCAGTCGAAAACTGAAAATAAGTCGGTATTAAGTTTTTCCTTGTTTCTATCTTCTTTGACCGCCTGAAGGCCCTTACTTTGCGATGCATTTCGCTGGGTACTGAGCGCTTCCACACGCGGATACAAGTCGAGGATGATTTGGGGCGTTTTGATCTTGCCTTCAAATTCATCCGGAATCTCATATAGCCAGGGAAAGTGAGTACGCTTGAACCCTCTTTTCTGGTTATCTTTGTAACCATCCTTTAGAGCCAGCGTTTTCAGCTTCCCAGCAGGTAAATTAGCCTGCGTGGGAAAATCCAATTCTAAAATCTCATCACTGGGCGTGATGCCCTCTTCACGCAGATAGTCTTTAAAGGCCGCCATATAACTGGCGCGCACGCCAAAAATATTGAGCGTTTCCAGCTTATCTAGATGCACGTCTTTGGGCCGCTCCTGTGGCGTGGTTCGCTTCAACGAAAAGCCCTTACCTTTCAAGCGCACACCACGACCAAACAGCTGAATAATCTGTGAGCCTTCGCCCTGCCCCATATTTAGCAGCCCCATAGTCGAGACCCGCCAGCTGCTCCAGCCTTCGGTAAATTTGCGTGAGCCGATTAGCACGTTAAGCTGGCTACTCTTATCGTTTAGCGTGCCGAACAACGCGCCGCCAAAATCATCGCGCTCGCTGTCGAACGTGTCCTTATCTTCTGCCTGACCGAATAATTTGCCTTCATCTCCGATATTTATCAGGCCGAATGGTTCAGCATTACCCACGCGCAGTGCTAATTCGCCTTTACTGCTTTTTATATTGACCAGCTTAAGACGCTGCTTGGAAGGGGCATTGAACACTCGCTGTAAAATATCGGCATAAAGGCCGTCTACGTTATCAGTGAAGCCCATCAGAGGTGTAAAGCGGCCTTTGAAGATATTGTTGCCTTTAGCATCCAATATCTGAGCCCTATCAGCGATCAGGTCAGCCAACCATGTCTTGATTTGAGCATCATTGTTCAAGAAATCTGCTAGGAAGCTAACAACCTCCAATATGTCTGAATCTTCCCCGGATACCGTATTGCCTACAAACACCCAGAGTGGTTTTTCAATGTTGAAATCGTTCAGTTTTTCGCGATGAATGCTCCACAGCCATAACTGCTGATAAAAAGCCAGCAAACAGGCAGTGAAGTACTTAGCCGCATTATCTCCCTGCTCGTAGGCATCGCCATTCATATTGAGAATCAGCGACTCTTTACCGTAACCGTCTTCATAGAAAAACTTATAGGAGTAATCAAACAGAATACACTTGGCGTAGATTTCGCGAGTGGCTGTCACTCGGGCAAGGCGCTTATCCTCTAGAGATAGCGTCAGCTCTGCCAATTGAGTTTCATCCAGCTTTTTCAGGCTGCTAGTGCCGAACAGCATCTTGGCACGCTTTTTCTGCGTTTCCAGCTCCGCCATTTCCACGGTATAGCCTTTCGCAACCGCTTGACCGAAAGTGGCGGAATACTCAAAGGCAAATCCGCCTTGTATCAAAGCATTCCTACGCCGCATCCATGCCGTGGCATCTTTACCAGTTCCCCGATGTCCTTCATCGACCAACACCAGGTTGTTACCCTCAAATGCTTCTACGGCGACCATTTTGTCGCCCATCTCATCGCCCAGCTTATTGATATCGATAACTTCAACCATACCGGGATACATCAGCGTTTGGTTTTTGTTGAAGAGTTGAGCAGGGAAACCTGACAATTTCAGTTCATCTAGATGCTGTCGTGATAGCCCCTCGTTAGGGGTCAACAGAATGATTTTATCCGGGTAGCTGTCCGAGTGCCCCATCTGAAAGTAATGAAGGTACTGCTTAATGTTGACGTGAAGCAGCAGGGTCTTGCCGCTGCCTGTGGCATTCCAGAACGCCACCTTATTCAGATCATCGGCGACAAAATCGCGAAAAGGTTCTACGCCTTTTTCATCGCGATAGCAGGCCATCTCTTCATTTAAACCATCGAGTAAGATTTGCCGCTTATTGAAATACCAGTCCATGTAGATTTCGGTGAATAACAGCGATAGGTACTGAAAGTACTTCATCTGCAGCTCATGACCTTCCAACTTGTTACGCTCGGCTGTGATCTCTTGCCAATAGCGGACAATATTCAGGTCGTAGCGGCGTAGATCCGTCTCAGCCACCCGGTTTGGGTTGAACAAGCCGTGCATCAGCTCATGAAAGAACTTACTCTGACCATCCTCATCGATGCCTTCATGCCGGTCTTCACCAAGGCGCTGCTTTAAATCTGCCAATTTTTCGATGTTGAAAAACGCCAGCATCCAGCGGTTAAGAACCAACTCCTGGTGGAAGCTGCGTTTCTGATTTTTCTTGCTCACTCCGCCTCCCCCTTGGTATTGCCCTGTTTACTGGCTGTAGAAGTCTCCGGCTTGTTCTTACCAGACTCTTTTTTCAACAATTGAGCAGCACCTTCAAGCTCTCGCATGTGCTCAATAGCACCAAGGGCTTCTTTCTCCTCTCGACGGGTGGCGGTAAATTTCTCAAACTCAGCATGAGCGATAGCATCAGCTTGTTTTCGAGTACGTTTTCCCGCGTCAGACAATACCTGACGGTCGTTAAACCGCAAGAAGTCATCCAGCTTCTGCTCCCAGTCGGCCATGAAGACCTGCTTTCGTCGTTCTGCCTGATCCTCGGCAAAATCCAGCCACATGGTGATGATACGGTTCAGCTCGCGTATTTCATCTTCATTCAGGTAGTTCTTGGCTACCGTCACATCTCGCTTGCGTACCTCTTCACCTGCCCAACTGCTTAATCCAGCATTGGGCAACTGGTAGTTAATGCGGTTGGCAATAATCTCCGGCGCAGTCATGCCAGTAATCGCAAAATGCAGCTTGTTCTGCATGGTCTGAAAAAAACGTGTCGTTTCCTTAAGCGAGGGCTGGTAATCCGCAGCCAAAGAAAAAATCTCACGCACCCGCAGGTACATACGCCGTTCGCTGGCTCGTATGTCGCGGATACGTTCAATCATTTCATCGAAGTAGTCCGGCACCGCTGAGCCCGCTACCGGTGGGTTTTTCAGTCGCTCATCGTCCATGGCAAAACCTTTGACGATGTATTCACGTAGCACTTGGGTAGCCCACTGTCGGAACTGGGTAGCCCGTATTGAACTCACGCGATAGCCTACCGAGATGATCGCATCCAGATGGTAAAAACCGGTCAGGTACCGTTTGCCGTCGCTCGCAGTTATCCGGAATTTCCGGATAACTGATTTTTCCTGTAACTCGTTGTCTTGGAATATATTTCTTAGATGTTCACTGATGGTACGAATATCGACATCAAACAGCTCAGCCATTTGCTTCTGCGTTAGCCACAGGCTTTCCTCATGCAGCCGGGCTTCAACACGTAGGCGTCCATCCTTACCGGGGTAGATGACCATTTCACCTACCTTATCTGGATCTGGATGCGGTGCATCTTCATGCTCTGTCATCACACATCCTCCATGGAGAACATGCGCTCCAAAAACTCTGACTCAATTTGGCGCAGCAGAAGCTTTCGGGTTGCACCGCCCTCTTCGGCGGTTTGCGTTAGTACAGTGGGGATGTTGTGGTCGCCGTTGATATAAACTACATCGAATTCGTTATCAGCTGGGTTAATAGCCAGCCTATCGCACAAGCGGCTAACGCCTTCGTAATTCATCACGTCACAGTCACGCCAGAGCACCAAGCAGCTTTCTCCACTTGGCAAGGTACCAGTCACCGTCACAAAGCCGCGTTCCGGCTGGGCATCGATATGATCTACCCGCAAACCAATCAGGTAGTTGAAGGTTTCCACCAAGTCGACTTTAGTACGCTCATAAGCACCAGCAGAGTCAGTGGCGATATTCATGGCATAGTCGAAAGGCTTGTTGAAGTCCTCAACCGATAGCAGTGAACCTCGGCTTTCTACATCCAGCATGTAGTGAAGCAGATAGTCATCTTTTGCAGCCTGGTCGAGAGCGTCTAGCGTTTGGTTCTGTTTAACCTCACGGCGTAGTTGTAGATTGTTAAGGGTATCTTCATAACTTTCTAACTTTAGAACTTTGAAACAGTGGGAGATACCGGTTTCAGCTGAGGCTGGTTTTCCGTCTTGCCAGTTATCAGAATAAACGATCTTCTGCAGCCTTGGTTTAAGGACAGTGTCAAAATACTCGCCTTGTTCTGCGAGTATATATCTACGTTTCCCATCATCCTTTCTGTTTAGTTTTACTACTGCATGTGCAGTTGTCCCAGACCCTGCAAAATAGTCTAGTGTTAAAGAATTACGATCTGCCGCACCTGCAATATAAATAGCATCTACTACAGCATGAATGGATTTTGGATAAGAAAAGGGGTTAGAGCCAAATAGTTGCTTGAGCAATGCAGACCCATGCTCCGTGGCTGAATGTTTAGCATCTGCCCATGTTGAAACTGAAACCACACCACTTTCATTTGGGCGTCGCTTGTAATAAACATAATTTTTCCCTGAGCGATCCTTCCTTACTGAAAGCTCGGATCTTCTTGTTTCTACAGTACGCCACTCCCACCGCCAGCGCTTTTGAATACCATCATCATTATCCGGAAAAACGGCTGTTTCTTCGTCTGAAGGCTGCTCAAGTGGCACCCATTCTTCAGTCTCCTCATTCCACTCTATTTTTGGGACACGAAGGGCTTCGTCAGTCACATAGATAGGATAATACATTGAGCGCCGATCATTTCTATTCGAGTCGGAGCCCTCGCGGCGTAAATTCCTCCATTCAAAAATCCCGTCTTGATCAGATTCCTTAAAACGCGCGAGCTGGGCGGGGGTCGGAGGAAGCCTTTGAATTTTTGAGTTTCTAGTGTTCCCTGCAAACATTAGATATTCATGGGAAACAGCATAGCCACTCATCGTAGGCCGCCCTGATGGGTTAGAACGTACATTAATAATACCAAGCAAATTATCGTTAAACACACCCGTTAACAAAAAATTCAACTCTCTTTGCTGAGCATCATCAATGGCTGCAACAAGAACTCCCTCTGAGGCCATCAGACATGGTGTAATTTCAAGACGAGATTGCATCAAAGATGCCCAGCTTGAAGCTTTATATCCATTTTTATAGCTAATAGCACTAGCATCCGTATTGTAAGGCGGATCGATATAAACACAGTCAGCTTGCTCTCGATAACGCTCACTTAAGAACTTTAATGCTTGAAAATTATCTGAATTCAGAATCAGCCCTTCAGTTTTGTTATCGAGACTATCAATACTCGATATTAGCATTTGACTGAACATGCTATCGAAAAGACTCGTATCCAGCAGCCTATACGACCCAGACTTTAAGTCCTCAAGGGTTCCAGGAACCACCCCGTTCCATATACCTAGCTTATGCCATTGCTCCCACTGCTTTTCATTGGCAACTATCTCCGATAGTAACCAATCTCTGGAGGCCATTACCTTGGCCTTTTCTTCTTCATCTTCTATATCTTCGCCTATAGCAAATACTCGATCCAGTGTGATGCAGTAGTGACTAGACACCACAAACTTCTTTTTTAACCACAGTTTCTTCTGAAAGTCTTCTAACTGGGCAAGGAAACTTATCAGCTCCAGGGCGATAGCACGTAGACACTGAATCATGCGCAGATTTTTTTCAATATCGGCAAAGGCGCCTGCATCCTGCACATCGTCCAGATGCATCACTTCGTTTTTGATATAGAAGTCCAGCTCGCGGCGCAGAAAACCGCCTAGATTCTTATGAATAAAGTAATCGGCGTTATTTTTGGTGGTGTAATCATTTAGGTACTTTTCCAACTGGGTACGCTGGGGATTCTTCTCAGTAGGCACACGATTGCCCAAGTCTAGCCAGCGAGCCTTAACCGCTTCGTCCTTTAACACGCCGTCGACCGCTTGTTTAATGAGCGCATCCTGTTTTGTACCTTTAGGCTGAGGTGCATACTCAAAGCGGATAGTCAGCTCTGTGCCCTCTTCGCCAACCACTTCCTCAACCGGGGTTAGCGCTTCCTCGTACTCTTCACCTTGCTCATCGGTTCGAATGACCGTCTTTGGGTGAATGAGTGCGAAGCGACGCTCTTTATCGTTGTCTTTACGGTTGTCTTTGGCGGTATCGGCAGACACTAGACGAAAGTGAACGGTACGACCATCGTCCAGCTTAAAGCTGTAGTTGGCAAAGTTTTCACCGCTCTTCGTGTAGTACTGGTCTTTATTTGCCCAGTGCAGCATGACCTCTTCGCCAGAATAAGGAATGGCGTAGGTATCACCCTTGTAACGGCGCTGGCTGATAAAATCGCCATTGTCGTAGTAGCGGGAAAAAAAGGTCAATAAGTGAGAAAAGACAGCGTTTTCGTGCTCAGAAGCCCCAGCGCTGTATTCAGCCAGCTTCTGACGCAGTTCCTGCACTTTGGGTACATTGTCAGGGTCAAGTCCGTCGGCGGTGTACTGCTCTTCTTTTTCTTTCAATTCACGAGTGATCTGCTCACGCTGAACATTGCTGCCACTGCTCAGGGCTGACTGCACTTTTTTTGGTAAACGCTTTTCTAGGTATTCATTGATCTCATCAGCGCGCGCATTGAGAATCCGGTAAATACCAAAATCTAACTCTGGCTGATCAATCTGAAAAATTTCGCGCAGCTTAGTGACAAGCTCTTGAAATTTTGGACTATTTGATTCATTCATGTACTCAAACCTTAAAAGTTATATCCCTGCAATGTCATACGACTTGCCAGCGCAGGGTGAAAAGCGTCTCTGTTTCGGTTGTTTCCTGCAGACGTTGCTGCAAGGAGTCAATAAGTTGATCGCGCTGCTCTATAATTTCATCTTCCACAGCAAAGATATCCCGACGCTGGCGGCGCTGCTGTCTTTCTAATGAGGCGATTTCCTGTTGAATATCCGACTGCTCCTGCAGTGTTGAAGCCTTGCGGGCATCTCGCTTGAGTTGTGCGATACGCGCCTTGGTGTTTTTCAGCGCTTCTTCTGCTGCCAATAGTTTGTCTTCGGCCCACTTTTCCAGCTTGTCGCGCTCTTCATTAAACAAGCGCTGATTGGCTTCGAAAATATCGGCAACAGCAGCATTAATATGGCGTTCGCTGTTAGCGACAAGCTGAGCTGGAGGCTTATCATCCAGCACTTGCGGCTTGCCCTGGGCTTCAACTGCCATCAGCTTTTCGCACACTTCCTGGTCGAGTGACTGTCCATCGTCAGTGAGACCAGAAAACAGCAAGGTTTCGGTCGTTTCAAATGCAGTGACCTGTAATCTGTCCAGACGCAACCAACCGGTCTTGCCCACTAATTTTTCGACCTGGCTTATTTTGCTGTTGTGAGCACTGTAATCAAAAGTGATTTTGGCTTGAGGGGTTTTTGCGCTCAAACTACTTTCCTGTGCCCACTCACCCAATGGGTGGCTAAGCCGATAAGCGTGAGCGAGCATGTCAGGCTGAGCTGCGCCTCGAATCAACTGATATCGGCCTGGTGTAATGTGAGAACTCATGCCTGCCGGAGTTTTCTGTAAAGCAAATGCATAGGAAGCATGATCAAAGCGCACATATTTTTCTAACGCGTAGCGAGTCACCCCCCAGAACCAGCGGCCCAGTTTATCAAGACGTGCTTCAGCTTCATCTAGTCGGAGCTTGAGCCGGTCGTGGACATCTGCGTCAAAATTCTCTAACAGTTGGCTTTGAGTGTCCTTGATCCGGTCATTGATCGCTTCTTCTAGCTCCTCCTGCAAGGCGTTGAAGGCTAGTTCAATGTCATCTGGGTGGCGGCAGGTCTCGTAGATAGAGAGAATACGTTTTTCAAAGTCTATGCCGCTTTCTATGCGTCCTAGCACTTCATCCGAAGCCCCGAACACCCCTGAGAACAGGTGCAGCTTTTCAGATAGCAGCTCCAATACCCGCTGATCAGCCTGATTTCGTGTATTCAGGAAGTTGATGACCACCACGTCGTATTTTTGCCCGTAGCGGTGGCAGCGACCAATTCGCTGTTCTATTCGTTGCGGGTTCCAGGGCAGATCATAATTGATCAGCAGCGCACAAAATTGTAGGTTGACCCCTTCTGCAGCGGCTTCAGTGGCGATCATGATGTCGGCACCTGAGCCATCATCTTTACGAAAATGATCAATCAGGGCGGTGCGTCGATCCACCTGCGGAGATCCGGTAACCCTATCTGTGCCTTGATGCTCTTTTAACCAATCCTGATAAATGACTGTGGTGTCTGGATGGTTATTAGTCCCACTGAACATTGCCAGCTTGCCATCATAGCCATTGGCGGCTAAAAATTGGTATAGATAGCCTTGGGTACGCTTCGACTCAGTAAAGATAATAGCTTTGCGGGGAGCCCCCAGCTCAGTCATATTGGCAAAACCCAACTGCAGCGCTGTGAGCAATGATTTGGCTTTGG
Organism: Halomonas sp. NYA30; assembly: GCF_976980765.1. NCBI lineage: Bacteria > Pseudomonadati > Pseudomonadota > Gammaproteobacteria > Oceanospirillales > Halomonadaceae > Halomonas > Halomonas sp. NYA30. The sequence continues at coordinate 3,371,850 of NZ_OZ334477.1, forward strand.
TGTCAGTTTGTAGGCCCTGGGCCAGCGTGATGATACCGTTTAGCTCATTTATTTCTTCGCGAATAGCCTGAGACTTTTGCTCGGTTGTTTTCAGTTCCTGCTGCAGTGCGGGAAGATAGCCCTGATTGGCTATTTCAGCGCCTGCACTTTGCTCCAGCTCTTGTTCTTCCAGGTAGTCGGTTTCAAGATCATCTTCTTCTACCCACTGTTCCAGTAGATTGATCTTATCGGCGGCGGCTTCATCAACCAGTAACTGTTCCAAGCGTGCGCAGATAGTGACAAGAGTACCGACAATAGCTGGGGTACTTGAAGCAAGCAGCTTGCGTAATATCAGCCCTGTTAGGTGGCGCTGGCGTTTGGGAAGGGCAAAAGATTCCTCGCGCAACAAAAAGGCAGAAACTCGCTCGTAAAGAACCTGCTCGGCGTCAGTGGGGTTGAAAGGCTGCGTTATTGCTCGCCGTGCGGTGTACTGAATGTACTCCAATACGTCTTTACGTAAGGTACGTTGAGTAAAATCAGCCAAGCGACCGCGCAGCTCTTCCAGCCCCTCAGGATTATTCACGTATTGCTTGCGGAAGGCCTTTTCATCACCAAAGAGATGCTCATCAATTAGCGTGGAAAGCCCGTAAACTTCCATCAAAGAGTTTTGAAGCGGCGTCGCAGTGAGCAGTAGCTTCTTCCGGCCTTCCAGGGCACGGCGCAGCGCTTGCCCAGTCCGGTTGCTTTGGCGATGGGCGTTACGCAGCTTGTGCGCTTCATCGATTACAACAATATCCCAAGAAATAGCCCGCAGCTCAGCTTCTAGTCGAGCAGCAAACTGGTAAGACATGATGATGACGGTCTTACCAGCTAGGTGTTGCAAGGTTTGCAGGGCGCTACCGGCTGACTGTTTACGGAGCGCGATGGCATCCAGCACGGTAGTAGGAATCGCAAATTTATCTAAGAGCTCCTGTGCCCATTGCTTGCGTAAGCTGGCAGGCGCAATGATCAGTAGCTTTCGACGGCGCTCAGCCCACAACTGGCATACCACCAGCGCCGCTTCAATCGTTTTACCAAGGCCCACCTCATCAGCCAGCAGAACGCCTTGCTGTAGCGGGTTGCGCATGGCAAATAGCGCCGCTTCGATCTGGTGAGGGTTCAGGTCTACGCTGGCATCAAATAGCGATTGAGATAGACGATCGACACCATCCGCCCCGTGACGTCGAGTTAGTTCGTGGGCGTAATACTTGGCGTGGTAAGCAGTGATTAACGTTTGCATTGCACCTAGCCTAGCCACGGGTTGATAACGATGGCACCTGTAGCCTCAAGAGGGCTTGTTCCCCATATTGTAAACGGCTGATGAAAGACACATATCATACACGCTAGCCAATGGGGATCAGCCTTTAAACTTTCGTAAAATGACAAACAGGAGAATAAAACGAGGGGGAAATACGTTACCCGCAGACCAAGGGACTTATAATCCCCTGCTTTTAAAATAGGCAAATATAGAAGTGGTGGGCCCAGTAGGACTTGAACCTACGACCAAGGGATTATGAGTCCCCTGCTCTAACCAACTGAGCTATAGGCCCGAAAAGCGTGCATATCATAGCGAATGTGGCAGAGTGAGGCTACCCCCTTTGCGCTATCTTGATGTCATTACGGCACTTTATGTGGATTGGGCAGTCTGGTGAGTAGTTCTTTATGCGGAGACGCGTTGTGAAAGTATTGATTGCTCTATTTCCCCTATTGTTAGCAGTGCCGGCTTTCGCTGACTGGCAGCTTGACCCTGCCCAGTCCCAGGTGCAGGCGTCGATTACTCAGTTGAACGGCGAAGCACCGCAAACTCATCACCATCAAGTGCGTGATCTGCAGGGTGATATCTCCAGCGATGGTACGCTGCGCCTGCCGTTAAAACTTAGCCAAACGGATGTGCTTGAGCGGTTTGGCGAGCTACCGCCATGGATAGGCATGCTGGCAAATACCACCCTGGTCACGCTAGTGGCACAGATGCCACCCGAGCGTTTAGATAGCTTAGATATTGGTGAATCACTGGTGGAGACGTTGGAGTTTCGCGTTCAGTCCGACATGATTAACCAGCAGGAATCCGTGCCGCTGCGGTTTACCCGCGAAGGCTTGAACGAGATACGCGTGACCCACGCGGAACCAATGGCGATGGATGGCCGAGCACTGATGGCCAACAGCACGGTGCGCACCGTGCTGTCGATGCTGGGCTATCAAGAGATTGACGAGCATGTGCCCGTCACTCTCAATGCGCTCCTGGTTAATAGATAATCGATAGCCGTTAAAGGTTGCTAATTGCTTCCACATCCCCCGCCTGGGCTTCGCCGGTTTGTACGCGCCACTGGGCGGCATAGTGGCCGTTAGCTGCCAATAGGCTCGAGTGGCTGCCCCGCTCGGCCACTTGGCCTTTCTCGATTACGACGATCTCATCGGCATGCACGATGGTCGAAAGCCGGTGAGCAATCATAATCACCGTGCGGCCATGGGCAATACGCTTGAGCGAGCGCTGAATGGCCGCTTCGGTTTCGTTGTCCACTGCGCTAGTGGCTTCATCCAGCACCAAAATAGGCGGGTCTTTCAGCAGCGCCCTGGCTAGAGAAAGCCGTTGGCGCTGGCCGCCGGAAAGCCGCACGCCCCGCTCCCCCACTGGCGTATCCAGCCCTTGGGGCAACGTCTCGATAAAGCTCCACGCTTCCGCCGTTTTGGCGGCATCGATAATCGCCGCGTCGTCCGAGTCAGGTTTGCCGTAGGCGATATTGTCGCGAATGCTGCCTTCAAATAGATAAACGTCCTGGCTAACCAGGCCAATCGACTGGCGTAGCGAGTTCATGCTGACGTCGGTAATCGGTTGCCCGTCGATCAGTACGCGCCCGCTTTCCGGGTCGTAAAAACGCAGCAGCAGTTTGATCAAGGTGGATTTTCCCGACCCCGTAGCCCCCACCAGCGCTAAGGTGTTGCCCGCAGGCACGTGCAGGTGAATGCCATCGACCCCGACAAGGCTGGTCGCGTAGTGAAAGCTGACATTATCAATCGTTACTTCGCCGCGTACTGGCTGGTTAAGCGGTGTGGTGCTGTCATCTTTGACCGTAATCGGCACTTCGAGCAGGTCAAGAATGCGACGCGTGCTCGCCATGGCACGCTCAAACAGGTCAATCACTTGGGCCAGGCCGGTGAGCGGCCAGAGCAGCCGCTGCGTCAGGAATACCAGCACGCCGTAAGCGCCCACGTTCAGCGAGCCGTTAAGCGCCATCATGCCGCCGACGGTAAAGGTGGCGAGAAAGCCCGCCAAAATCGCCATGCGGATGACCGGAATAAACGCGGAGCTAACCTTAATCGCGCGGCGGTTGGCTTCCACGTAGGCTTCGCTGGCATCGCGCAGGCGCTCGGCTTCACGGTCTTCGCTGGTGAAGCTTTTAATCGTGGCGATGCCGCTAAGGTTATTGGTTAACCGGCTGGCCAAATCACCGACCTTTTCACGCACATCGCTGTACAGCGGCCCGGCTTTACGCTGGAAGAAGAACGCCCCCCAGATAATCAGCGGAATCGGTGTGAACGCCAGCAGCGCTATCAGCGGCGAAAGCACGAAGAACACCGCGCCCACGGCTACCACGGTGACCACCACCTGAATCAGCGCGTTGGCTCCGCCATCCAGAAAGCGCTCAAGCTGGTTCACATCATCGTTCATGGTCGCTACAAGCTGGCCGGAGCTTTTCGACTCAAAGAACGCCATATCCAGCCGCTGGGCGTGCTCATAAGTATCCTGGCGCATATCCGCCTGTAGCCGCTGGGCTAAGTTGCGCCATAAAATCTGGAACAAGTACTCAAACAGCGACTCCCCTGCCCAGATAAAGAACGTCAGTACCGCCAGCATCGTGATCTGCTGTTGGGGCGTTTCAAATCCCAAACTTGCCACAAAGCTCTGCTCTTGATTGACCACCACATCAATGGCGACCCCAATCAATATCTCTGGGGCAATATCAAACAGCTTGTTGATAACGGAACAGACGGTGGCGGCAATAATGCGCCGCCGATAGCCTTTGGCGTAGCGCAGTAGCCGCACCAAAGCTTGAAAACTGTGCGCAGGAGAGGACACAAGGTTACCTTTCTAAGATTGTTGTTGGCTTAATCTATTGGCTAAGCAATAGCCTTAAACTAGCTAACCGCCGGAGAGCGCCGCACATTGGCAAGCAGCGGGCTACCGGTATCAGGATCAGTTAATAGTGTGCACTCTACTTGATAAAGCGTGCGTACTAAATCTTGAGTGACCACGGTAACGGGCGGCCCTTCCGCCACAATTTGCCCTTCCCGCATGGCGATTAAGTGATCAGCGTAGCGGCAGGCACTAGCGAGGTCGTGAAGTACCATCACCACGGTGCGACCGTGATGGGCAAGGTGCTTAACCAATTCGAACACTTCGATCTGATGGCCAAGATCCAGTGCCGAGGTAGGTTCATCCAGTAGCAGTAACGGCGTTTGTTGGGCGATGGTCATGGCAATCCAGGCGCGTTGCCGCTGCCCACCGGAAAGCGCGTCAATTGGCCGATCGGCGAGTTGCTCAAGCCCTGCTGCGGCCAGCGCGTGCTGAACTACCCGCTGGTCTTCTGCTGACCACTGGCGGAGCCACCCTTGATGGGGCTGGCGGCCAAAGCGAATCAGCTCGGTGACGGTTAAGCCTTCCGGCGCGACGGCCTCTTGAGGCAATAGCGCCAGCTGCGTCGCCAACTGGCGGGTGGGCAGGAGTTGAATATCGGCGCCATCCAGCAGTACCGCCCCGCTGTCAGGCTTATGCAGGCGCGCAAGCCCGGCCAATAGCGTTGATTTCCCACAGCCGTTGGGCCCCACAATGGCGGTGACTTGGCCGCTGGGTAGGGAGATATTCAAGCCTTCGATCACCAGCCGGGCACCATAACTCATGCCGAGTGATTGAGTCGCCAGCGAAGGCATTGATAAGGGCATTGATGTCGACGGGGAATGGCTCATGTGTAGCTCCTTTGCGGGCGCATTAATATCCAAAGTAGCCACGGCCCGCCAACCACTGCGGTCACGATACCCACAGGAATCTCAATGGGTGTGAGCAGCGTACGCCCGGCCAGATCAGCGAGCACCATTACCAGCGCCCCGGCAAGCGTTGCCGCCAAAAGTGGCACGCCGCGGGAACTCGACAGCGACCGGGCGATCTCGGGGCCAATTAGCCCCACCATACCTACTGGCCCGACAACAGCGACCGCCAACCCCGTCAGTGCAACCGACAGCAGCAGCACTTCCAAGCGGCGGCGTTTGACGTTAACCCCTAAACCGCTCGCGGTGGCATCTTTAAAACGTAGCAGCGTTAGTGAACGTGCCAGCGCCAGGGCGGTTGTCAGCCCTAACGCTAACCCGAGCATGAGTAGCTGTAGCGCACCGCTGGGTCGGGCATTAAGCGAACCGACCGTCCAGGGGTAGGCGGCGTTGGCGGTATCAATCGCCACCCGGGCAAGCAGCAGTTGCGTCACCGCGCCAAATACCGCACCAACGCCAATCCCCGCAACGATAAAACGGTAGCCCTGTGTGCCACTGCCTGCCGCTAAACCAAAGGTAAGCACTGCCGCCGTGGTCGCCCCTGCCAATGCCATGGCGGGCGGTGCAATTGAAACACCTATCCCTACGATGGATGCCACGGCAAACGCCGTCGCGCCATTATCAATGCCGATAATGCCCGGCGTCGCTAGGCGATTGCGGGCTAACGTTTGCATCAAAATGCCTGCCAGTGCGAAGGCGGCCCCGGTAAAGCAGGCGGCAGCCAACCGTGGCAAACGTAGCTCTTGCACCACAAAGGTGGCCATCATGTCAGCGTTGCCAACCAGTGCTTTCAGCACCATTCCCGGCGCTACCGGAACGCTGCCTAGGCTTAAATAGAGCATACAAGCGAGCAGTAGTGTGGTTAACAAACCAAGGTTAACCACTAGCGCACGCTGTTCAAACAGCAGACTGTTTGCGCCGTAGCGGCTTCGCCAAGCTAAGCGCCAATAGCCTTGCGGTGGCGGTACGCTGCTATTTTCGCCCTCACGCGCTGTAGTGTCATAAGCGCCAGATGAGAAAGTAGCAGAGGAACGGATAGAGGTGGCTTTCATAATCCCACTCATAACATCGGTAAGCGGCGCGCACGCACGACGGCTATCAATACAGGCGCGCCACACAACGCAGTGAGCACTCCCAGCGGCAGTTCTGAAGGGGCGACTACAACTCGTGAAATAATATCGGCAGCGAGTACGATCAGCGGCCCAATGGGCAGACAAAACCAAAGCGTGCGGCGAATATCCGGCCCGGCAAAGGCGCGCGCAACAAACGGCACCACCAGCCCCACAAACGCAATTGGCCCTGCGATAGCAGTGGCCGCGCCGACTAAAAGCGCCACGCAGGCCACGACCAACCAGCGAATAAGGTTTGGGTGGTGGCCCAACCCGGAGGCAACTCGTTCGCCTAAGGCCAGCGCGGCTAACGGCCGGGCGATCAATATGACGACCACTGTCGCGACCAACATACTGGGCAGCACCGCTAGCAAGTCGTCTAAGCGGCGGCCTGCCAAACTGCCAATCACCCAGAAGCGTATTTCATCCGCGGCGCGCTGATCATAAAGCAGAATCAACGAAGTGAGTGACGCCAGCAGCCCAGAAAACGCAGCCCCGGCGAGCACTAACCGAATAGGGTCATTGCCCACCCCGCGAAAGCGCGCCACGCTCAATACGCACACGCAGCCCACCAAAGCACCTAATTGCGCCACTGAAATACGTAAGGTAGCGGCACTGGCGCCGAGTACTAGCGCAAGCGCCACGGCAAATGCCGCACCCGCACTTACGCCTAAAAGGCCCGGTTCAGCCAGCGGATTGCGCGCCACCGCTTGCAATAGCGCGCCCGCCACCCCTAATGCCATCCCCACCACGATGCCGATTAAGGTACGCGGCGCGCGCAGCTCCCACACGATAAACTGCGCTTCGCTGTCCTGCGTACCACTAAGTAGCGCCAACGCCCGACCGGGGCCAACGCTTCCCGCGCCAATCAGTAGGCTAACGAGGCTCACCGCCATTAAGGCGGTGAGGAGTAGCAGTATCAGCGTACGCGGATGAGTACGGAGGTTAGTCATTGCAGAAGACGGAAATGTCACGGCAATAGCGCAGCCTCTATATCATCAAGGATCGCTTGCGCGGCCAGCGGGCCGTTGGCGCTGGTCCATAGTTGGCCATCAACCGGCACTACGCGCTCTTGCTGCACGACATTAAGCCGCGTAAAGGCGTTACTTTGCTTGGCCGCCTTCAACGCTGCTTGGCCGTCTTCGTTTAGCGTTGCCAGGAACAGCCAGTCACCGTCCACTTGTGAGAGGTTTTCCAAGCTAAGCACATCGCTATGCACGCCGCGCTCCCCCACCAATCCACCGTCCTGAATATCCAAACCGGCTTGGGCTAAAAGCCCTGCTGAGAAAAGGTTTTGCGACATGACCATTGGGCCACCGGGCATCCAGCGAACCAAAAACGTACTGCCACCAACACCTGCGGCCTCCACTGCCTCGGCCACTTCAGAAGCGCGCTGTTCCACGGCCTCAATGGCCTCTGCAATCGCCTCTTGTCGATTAAGCGCTTCGCCATAAAGGCGCGCTTCGTCTTTCCAGTTATCCGGTGCAAGTGGCTTAGTGGGTGGCACCACCGTGGGCGCAATGCGGGATAGCAGCTGATACTGCTCACCAGAGAGCTGGGCAGGGGCCAGAATCAGGTCCGGCTGCTGCGCCAACACGGCTTCGATGTTGATCTCGCGCACCACGCCCATAATCGCCGGCCGGTCATCGCCAAGATGAGCTTCAATGTAGCCCGCCACGTTATCGCCACCACGGGTGGTAACGGCACCTAGCGGGTTCACGCCTGCCGCCACGGCGGCATCCAGCGCCCCTTCGTACAGCGTTACAACGCGCTCCGGGGTTCCCTCAACGCTTACTTCTCCAAAAGCGGTTTCTAGCGTGCGAGCTTGCGCAGTAGTTGCCCCTAAAACAGTGAAGATCAAGGCACACAGCGCGATAGCCATGCTGAGACGCCAGCTCCTAGTGTGAATAGTCGTGTGGCGGTCAGTCTTTGATGTCGTTTTAACCCACATAGCTTTCTCTCAAGACAAAACGTTGAGATAGATAGTAACGATTCTCAAAAGCACCTGCACTACTATTCGGTAGAATCCTACGTTCCACTTCTTGCAACCCATCGCCGGCTTATACGTTTCACTTTATGCAACAAATCGTTCCTCAATTTTGCATCGCAAATAGGAACTTTTCTTTTTAGACTCTCAACCCTATTTGATAATTAATATCATAAGCAATCGAATCGTATTACCAAGGGGTTTTCATGCAAGACTTTACGCGTCACACATTAACCAGTGCCATTGCACTAGCCGCTGTCTCTTCGGGCGCCTATGCGCAAGAAACCGCTCAGTTAGGCAATATGGTGGTATCTGCCAGTGGCTTTGAGCAAGCCATGGTAGACGCACCGGCCAGCATCTCGGTGATCTCACGTGAGGAGCTTGAGCGCACGCGTGTCACTAGCATTGCCGATGCCCTGCGCGATATTGAAGGCGTCGATGTAGGTGGCCAAGTGGGTAAAACGGGTGGCAGTAATATCAGCATCCGCGGTATGCCGAGCGACTACACATTGATACTGATCGACGGACGGCGTCAGAATGCGGCGGGCAGCGTTACGCCTAACGGCTTTGGCGAAACCTCGACCAGCTTCTTCCCCCCCGTATCCAGCATCGAGCGCATTGAGGTTATTCGTGGGCCGATGTCGACGCTTTATGGCTCCGATGCCATGGGCGGTGTCATCAACATTATTACCCGCCGCGTTGGCCGTGAGTGGACAGGTTCCGTGGGCGTTGAGAATACCTTTAACCAGGATCGTGATTTTGGCGACCGCCGGGAAATCAACCTCTATACCAGTGGCCCAATAGTGGCAGATACACTGGGCGTTCAACTGCGCGGACGCTTCTATGAGCGCGACGCCTCCGAGCTTGTCTATAGCGACGAGAACGGTGACCCGATTGAAGTAAGCCAGCGCGGCCCCAGCCCGGTCGAGGGCGATATTTACAACCTGGGCGGCAAGCTGACCTGGACACCGGATGACAACAATGACCTCTGGGTTGATGGTGAAGTAAACCGACAGCGCTATAACAACGATGAATGCCAGTTAGGCACGCTTGACGGACGCACTCGTAGCTGCGACCCGGAACCAGGCGAAGCATTTGGCTACTCTGACGAACTGCGCTTTGAGCGTGAACAAGTCGCGATTGGCCACACGGGTCGGTTTGCATCAGGCACGTTGGAAACTAGCCTAATGCGCAATACCACCGAAACCAAAGGGCGCACCATTCCAGGCGCAATAGGTGAGGCTTACGACGGTTTTCCAGGCATTGTCGGCGGGGACCCGCGCGAGCTTGAGACCACTAATACGGTGCTCGATAGCAAGTTCATCATGCCGTTAGACAATCATATGACCACGGTAGGGATGCAGTGGTGGGATGCAGAACTTGATGATGGCCTTGCAGGGGAGACTTTCGAGCAAACCACTTGGTCGCTATTTGCTGAAGATGAGTGGCTGTTGCAAGAGGACTTAGCCCTGACTCTAGGCGGTCGCTATGACCACCACGATGCTTTTGGCAGCCAGTTCAGCCCACGCGGCTACTTGGTTTGGAATACTACCCCGGAGTGGACGCTAAAAGGCGGTGTTAGCCGCGGCTATAAGACCCCAACGCTTAATGCGCTGCACGCTGGCATTAATGGTGTCACCGGACAGGGTACCGTGCTGACCATCGGTAACCCTGACTTGGAGCCGGAAACCAGCACCAGCAGCGAGATCGGCGCTCACTACGATAATCAACAGGGTTTCACCGCCAGCGCGACGCTGTTCTACAACCAGTTTGACGACAAGATCGCCAGTGGCAACGATATCTTGATCGAAAACGATCCGCTGATTCCCGACGGTCTTTATGGCCAAGATATCAATATTGATGAAGCCATCACCCAGGGCATCGAGCTAGCCGCCAGCTATCAGTTCAATCCCGATTGGCGTTTGAATGCCAATTACACCTATACCGATAGTGAACAGCAAAGCGGCGAAAATGAAGGCGATCCGCTTACCGATACCCCAGAGCACGCGGTCAATGCCACGCTGCGCTGGCAAACCACTGCGAAACTGGACACGTGGCTCTCCGCGGAGTACCGCAGCGAACGCTACCGTAATCGTGAAAGCGTTCGTGGCGCTCCTTCCTATGATGATTTAGGTGATTTTAAAGCCTACTCACTGTTTCACCTGGGCGGTAATTACGCGGTGTCCGACAGCCTTAACCTAAGCGCCACGATCTACAACCTGTTTGATAAAGACTTCGTTGACTACCGCGCCTATGGCGATGGCACTAGCTTTGGCAATGTGTACGCCAATAGTGAGGAAGGCCGCCGCCTGTGGCTCTCCGCCCGCTACGAGTTTTAATCGGTTTCAGCTCGCTACTGTTTCAATGCTGTCTTCTGCCCCGGCTATGCGCCGGGGCTTTTTTGATAATTAGCACGCGCTCTTCTTAGCCAAAAAAAGGCGGCTATCGCTGGATAGCCGCTGCAGTAGTGCACCTATTACTGGAAAACTGGTTTAGAACGCAACGTTGAGACCCAACCAAACCCGGCGGCCATCTTCTACATAGCCGTACTCGTCGTAATCGATCGCTTCGTCGAACAGGTTGTAGATGCCGGCGTTGAGCTGCGTTGTTTCATTAAGCTGATAGCCCACGCCTGCATCTATAAAGGTGTAGGAAGGTGCCACAATGGCGCTTTGCGAGGGGCCGGTATTGGGCTGGCTCTCTTCACCGCGGTAGGTCGCTTTGGTCCACTGGCGCAGCTTGGGCGAGACTTGCCAATCTAGCGTGGCCGATACCTGATGGCGCGGGAGCTGGGTGAGCGGTTCGCCTGCGTACTCACCGCTCTTCTGCTCGCTGTCGGTAAAGGTGTAGCTGGCTGTTAGTTCAACTGCCTCGCTTAGCGGCGCCGCTATGCTTGCCTCTACCCCTTGTGTGACCGCTTCATCAATGTTGATGCGATAAGTAGGATCGCTGCCGAACTGGTTAGGCTCATCGGCACACACACCTTCGGGGCAGGCAATGCGGGTGATTTTATCTTCAAAGTCATTATGGAACAGTGTGATACCGCCACTTAGCCCGGCGTCATTGGCATACAGCAGCGCCAGTTCCTTATTGAGCGAGGTTTCTGGTTCTAAATCCGGGTTACCGTAAACGTCACCGCCTCGGCTGATTTGCCCCCAGTCAGCAGTGGCTTCGCGCAGGTTAGGCGAACGGAAGCCGGTGGAAACTCCGCCTTTTAACGTCCAATCTGGGGTCATGTTCCACACACTGTAGAGCCGCGGGCTGATGTGACTACCGTAGTTTTCAGCATCGTCTAACCGTATACCGCCAGTCAACGCCCAAGTATCGGTCAGCAGCCACTCATCTTCTGCAAACAGAGCCCACTGCCGCTGCTCTACGTTAGTACGATCGGAAATCTGGTTGGTCGTGTTGTCATCCAGCGACTCCTCTTCGTAGCTCGCGCCCAAGGTGAGCATATGGGCACCCAACGGCATCACCAGGCTGGTTTTAGCGGTGGTGTTGGTGATCTCAATTTCCCGCGATGGGTTTTCGCTGGTTTCCCGCTGGACAAAGCTTTCGCTGGTGCCAATATCAAAGCGGCCGCTATGGGTCAGAGCAACATGCCGATTGGTATAATCGTTGAAGCTATCCGTGCAGCCACCTCGGCAGCCTTCTGAGGGCGCCGAGTTACCCATTAGCGATTGACGCTCCTGCTCGGTAATACCGGCTTCAGCGGTAAAGTCGTGGTTATCCGAGGCGGCAAGACTGAACCGTGCTGTCAGGCTTTGCAGGCTTTTATCTTCGTAGCCGTTAAGAATATTATCTTCGTCACGCTGAGAAGTACGCCCATAAAGCTGCAGCCCCAACCTATCCCCTACCAGCGGGCCGCTTAGATAAAAATTGGCTTGGCGGCTGTCGCCAGAATCACTGCTCTCTTGCAGTACCGTGTCGAGCTGGACATTACCGTGCCACTCCTGGGCAACTTTGCGGGTAATCACGTTAATCACACCGCCAATGGCATCGGAGCCGTAGAGCGTCGACATTGGCCCACGCACCACTTCAATACGCTCGATTGCCTGCAGTGGCGGCAGCCAATCCTGCTCAAAACCGGCACTACCATTGGGCCGAGACTCACGCGAGTTTTGTGGGCGCCCATCCACCAGTATCAGCGTGTACTGGGAGGGCATGCCGCGGATAGAGATATCGTGGCCGTTATCCCCCGCGCCGCCACCGGTCACGATCACACCGGGCACATCGCGCAGCGCATCGGTAACATCTTGATAGTGGCCCCTTTCCAATTCCTCGCGTGAAATCACACTAATAGACGCTGGCGCATCCGAAACTGACTGTTCAAAGCCGGAGGCAGTCACCACCATATCATCTAACCGTGGTGCTTCTTGTGCCCATAGGGTGCCGCTGGAAAGAGTAGAGATAGCACTAGCCAGCAGCGTTCGGCGCAAACAGGGAGACATAGAAAAAGTCCTTCATGTAAGTGAGCAGTTGCCCTATAAATGGGAATTATTAGCATTTGTATTTTTGCACACTCTTTCCATAATGGGGTGAGACGGTGCGTTCAGCAAAACGGAACACAAATGCCTATTATTTTCATTCGCACCAAACAGTGGCACAATTAAACCTCACCCTTTGCCCGTGGGCCTGACCATGTATGACTTTGACGAACTCACCGCTTTTGCCGATGTAATGACCACGGGCAGCTTGACCCGCAGCGCGCAAACGCTCGGTTTAGCCAAATCGACCCTAAGTCGACGCATCAGTCAACTGGAAGCTCGGCTTAACCAGCCGCTGCTAAGACGCCAAGCCAACCGCTTAATCCCCACGGAAGCTGGGCTGCTGTTTCACAACTACTGCACTGAACTTTTGGCGATGGCGGCCCATAGCCAGGAGGCGCTGGCGGAGCTGCGTGAGGAGATCAGCGGTGAAATAACCCTTGAGGTACACGGTGCCTTAGCGCGTAGTTGGTTAGCGAGCGCCATTGATGCCTTCTTGAACCGGCACCCCAAGGTAGAACTAACGCTACACACTCGTGAAACGCCGCCAACTAAAATGCACAGTAATAGCGTGCATGTTTGGTTGGGGCCAACGCATGAGTGCGGGCTTAATCAGGAACGCTTGGGGTATTTAAGCCGTGGTTTATATGCCAGCCCCCGCTATTTAGAAAGGGCTGGCATGCCTAAGCACCCCGAAGAACTTAATCAGCATGCTTGGATAGACCTTTTGAACTCAGCGTCAAATGGGCTACTGCTCTCACATCCTGAACACGGCGAGTACACCTTTAACCCGCCCCGCTCACGGTTAAGGGTGGATCTCACCGCCCTCCATATTGATGCCATCGCGCGTAGCCAGGGCATTGGTCTACTCGCTCACTGGTTAACCGCCAAACGTGAACAGCATCATCCGGGCGAGCTGATTAACTGCCTGCACGGCTGGGAGCCAGCCCCTTTACCGATCACGCTGCTTTACGCTTATGGCCACCAGTCACGCCGAACTCACGCCCTGTTGGAGTTTTTACGCAGCCAAGTGCCCGCCCAGTGGCGTACGTCCACCGCCGCTGCATAGACCCATTAAGTGTTTACCTTGCCAGTTAGCCCGCTTATTAACGACAATAGGCGCTTAATTATTGCCAAGGACAGTCAATGCTTGCCGAACTTTTTGCCGTCATGGCGCCCGTACTTGCCGGTGCAGGGCTTGGCTATTTATGGGTACGCTTAGGCCATCCTTACCCGGTCGACTTCATTACCCGTCTGGTATTTAACATCGGAACACCGTCACTGGTATTAGCGTCCCTGGCAGGCGCCGACATTGATGCCACCACCTTTGGCCAGACAATGCTGGCCGCCGCGTTGGTGATTCTCACCATGGGGGCCGCGACCTTTCTGGTCGCGAAACTGTTGCGCCGCAGCTGGCGGGTGTTAATTGCTCCCATGATGTACCCCAATACCGGCAACATGGGCTTACCGGTGGTGCTTTACGCTTTTGGCAGCGCAGGCTTTGCCTATGGCATCACGGTGATGGTTACCGTCTCGTTATTTCAATTCACCCTGGGCGCTGTCCTTAATAGCCAAGGTAATCCACTCAAAACCCTCGTTAAAACGCCAACCGTTTACGCCATTCTTATTTCTATGGCGCTGTTGCTGACCGGTACCTCGCTGCCGCCCTGGTTGGCGAACACAGTAGATTTAATGTCCGGTTTCACAGTACCGCTAATGCTGATTACGCTGGGCGTCTCGCTGGCCAGCATCAAGGTCAAAAACCTGCGTTCGGGGCTAGGGTTTAGCTTAGTGCGCATCCCCCTTGCTGCGGTAGCCGCTTGGTTGATCGCTGGCTGGGTGGGCCTTCCCCCCCTCGCACAAAGCATTTTAGTAGTGCAGATGTGTATGCCCGTGGCGGTATTTAACTATCTATTTGCGCAACGCGCTCAGCGTGAACCTGTCTATGTTGCCAGCCTAGTGTTCTGCTCAACGCTGCTAGCGTTGGTTTATATACCGGTACTGCTCGCCATACTCATGTAAGCCCGCTTCTTTCAATAACGCCGTTTAAGCACTCTTAGCGGAACCCCGACGTGAGTGAAGAGTCACTGCTAGACTGTTATTAATAACGGGTACTAATGATAACGGGCATTAACATCACAGAGGGCACGCTATGCATTATGCCAATAAGAGTCACTCTACCCGCCTCTGGCTCGCGCCGGGGATTCGAGTAGCGGGGATTAGCGGGTTGATACTGGCGGCTACGATGAACAACGCGAACGCAGAAGTGATTGAGGCGTCGCTTGAAACTGAGCATTTAACCCTTTCTATGAAGCGTATCGCCGAGGGTTTCGAACACCCCTGGGCGGTTGCGTTTTTACCTGATGGGCGCTCGCTGGTCAGTGAACGCAGCGGGCAACTGACGCTTGTTGACCCCGAAAGTGGCGAAAAACGCTCCCTGGAAGGCATGCCAGACGTCAGCACGCAAGGCCAAGGCGGCCTGTTAGATATCGTTTTGCACCCTGATTTCAAAGATGGCAATGGCGCGGGTGACAACGACTGGATTTATTTCACCTGGAGCAAGCCCGATGGCAATAACACGCGTTCGGCGCTATCACGCGTACAATGGCTGGGCGACGAACTGGGTGAGGTAGAACACTTATTTGAACAGGACCGCGCCTCTGGGCCTGGCCGCCATTATGGCTCGCGACTCGCTTGGCTACCTGATGGCACGCTGCTAATGAGCATTGGCGACCGCGGTAGTGAGCCGCCTCGCGCCCAAGCAAGCGATGACCACGCGGGCTCAACATTGCGCCTTACCGCCACCGGCGGCGTGCCTGATGACAACCCTTTTGTAGACGATGACGCCACACTGGACGAAATCTATACCATGGGTAACCGTAATATTCAGGGCATGACCGTGTTGAGTAACGGCCAAGCTTGGGTATCCGAGCACGGCCCGCGAACCGGCGACGAGCTTAACCATATCGAAGCAGGCAATAACTATGGCTGGCCGGACGTCAGTCAGGGCAATGACTACGCCACCAATGAACCGATTGGCGAAGACTCACTGCCCGGCATGGTGAACCCGGTATATGTGTTTGAAGGCCGCTTTGCACCCGCCGGACTTGCAGAAGTGACTAGCGACGCGTTTGGCGAGTGGAAAGGTAACTTATTGGCTGGCGGTCTCGGCAGTGAAAAGCTACTTCGCTTGCGCTTAGAGAATGGTAACGTAGCCGAAGAGGAACTGATTCTTAATGGTGACATTGGTCGTATTCGTGATGTTCGCCAAGGCCCGGACGATGCCATCTATCTGCTTACCGATGCCCCACAGGGTGGTCTTTATCGCTTGGCGCCAACGAAACAGTAACGCCTCAAGCATTTACTGATACTAAAATGTATTAACACCACTATGGGCGCCGCATGCGACTACGCAATTTAATAATTTTAACGGTAATTGTGCCGCTTTTTGTCGTCCTAGTGGTGTTTAGCTTAGTCGCCATTAAATCGCTTGAGGATAACGTACGCTCAAAGCTCCAAACGGAAGTAGAGATTATTACCCGCACGCTGAGCTCTTCGCTGAGTTACGCGGTCACGCCGGACAGCAGCACCCCGCTCGAAGAAGCGCTACAATCGGCGTTCTCCTTCCACCGCATTTATGGCGCCTATGTATTCGATACCGACGGGCGCGACATTTACGGTCTAGGCCTTGGCAAAGACATTTTCAGCCGGGAAGAAATTCAGCAAGTCATTGAGCGCGATGATTTATATAGCAACTATCGACAGCACGATGGGTGGAATTACTACTCTGCGTTGACACCCCTGCGCTCACAAGATGGCACTGTGTATGGCGTGCTGCAGGTCAACCGACTCAATACCGGCATTGAGAGCTATACTGGCTTTATTAGCATTGTGGCCGTGTTGGTATTTGTGGTCGGCGCTGCAGGGATTGTATTTAGTATTTGGTGGGGGTTTCGCCGCCATATCGAGCGCCCGCTTAATCGGCTGCTGCACGTAATGCTGCTGGTGGAAGATGGTGACCGCAGCCAGCGTGCCGCCGAAGACGGCCCTACCGAATATCGCCGCCTCGCCTCTGGTTTAAATGGCATGCTGGACGCGATGGCAGAGAAAGACCAAGAAATCGACGACCGCCAGCGACGTGAAATAGAGCTTGAAAAGCGTCTACGTAAATCGAAAAAACTAGCCGAACTAGGTGTTCTTGCAGCGGGGGTTGCCCACGAAATAGGTGCACCGCTAACGGTAATCAATGGTCAAGCTCAACGCCTGGCTCGCCGCGATGTGATTGGTGATGACGAACGCGCAAGGCTAGGCCGCATTCGCGGCGAAGTGGAACGCATCGTTGAAATTGTGCGTCAATTAATGGAATTAGGCCGTCAACATAACGTAGAGAAAGGCGAGTTAGCACTTGATCAGCTTATTATGAGCGCCAGCGATTTGGTTGAAGAGGAGCTTGAGCCGCGCAACATTCGTCTAGACATTGAATTACCGTCACCGACCCCCAACTTAATCGCCAATGGTCAGCAGCTTATTCAGGTGCTGACCAATTTACTCAGAAATGCGGCGCAAGCGCCCGAAGTAAGCCGCATTAGGGTTCGAGCCCAACAGCAAGAACACGAATTAATACTGTGGGTAGAAGATGATGGCCCGGGTATACCCGACTCTCATCATCATAAAGTGTTCGATCCATTTTTTACCACCAAACCCGTCGGCCAAGGCAGTGGTTTGGGGCTCTCTATGGTACATCGCATTATTAACGACCACGGCGGCACGATCGGCGTGTTTGACAGCGTCCTTGGTGGCGCTGGTTTTGAAATTACACTACCCCTTAGTGAAACCGCATCCGCGTGAGGACAACGTTTGTGACCCATCAGGAACACCTTTTACCTTTATTGGTGGTGGAAGATGACGCCGCTATACGTGAGTTATTAGAGGAAGAACTGCAGGATGCAGGCTATACCACGCTCGGTGTCCCTAGCGCTGAAGAAGCTATCGCCTTATTGAGCCACACCACCGTCTCGCTGGTAATTACCGACGTACGTTTGCCGGGTATGACTGGCATACAGTTACTTCAGCAACTCCGCCAAGCGGGCAGTGAGTTGGGCATTATCGTGATTACCGCCTTTGGTACCATTGATCAGGCGGTCGAGGCATTAAAACTCGGGGCTGACGACTTTTTAACCAAGCCACTCGATTTGGATGCAATCCGGGAAGCCGTTTTTCGTGTGCTAGAACGGCAGCGTTTAGCAGTCTTCCACGATACCGATATCAGTCACTTTCATGGCATCGTGGGTAAAAGCCAAATCATGCAGGCGCTGTTTCACGATGCCTCTCGGTTAGCCAAAAGCGATGCCCCCATCCTCATTTTAGGTGAAAGCGGCACCGGTAAAGAGCTACTTGCTCGCGCCATTCATCAGGAAAGCCCGCGTAACGACCAGCCCTTCGTACCAGTTAACTGCGCGAGCATTCCCGCCGACTTGATGGAAAGTGAGTTCTTTGGCCATGTAAAAGGCGCTTTTACCGGCGCTAGCGAAGCGCGCAAAGGGCTATTTCAAAGCGCCCAGGGCGGCAGCCTGTTCTTAGATGAAATTGGTGAAATGCCGATTAATCTGCAGGCTAAATTGCTGCGTGCCCTGCAGGAGAAAACCGTGCGTCCAGTGGGTGGCGAGCGCGAAGAGCCGGTGGATGTGCGAATCATCGCTGCGACCCATCGCAATCTAGAAAAAGAGATAGAGCAAGGTAACTTCCGTAGCGACCTTTTTTACCGGTTGGAAACTTTTTCGCTGCGTATCCCGCCTCTGCGTGAGCGCGGCACCGATATCGAGCATCTTGTTTTTGCCCTTATCGATAAGCACTCTGAGGCACAGGGCAAGCAGATTGAGAAAATCGAACCCGAAGCACTCAGTAATTTGCTCAATTACGCCTACCCCGGCAACGTGCGCGAATTGGAAAACGCCATTATGCGCGGCGTTACGCTGAGCGAAGATGGCTCGCTAAGCCACAAGGATTTACCCGAGCGCCTGCGGGAGCAATCAACGGTGGAAACCGGCACGCCTATAGTGCCTTCCGTCAGTGGCGAACTACTCGCGGGCGGCCAACTGCCAGTCCCGCCTCCGATCCGCTGGCCCAGCTTGGAAGAAGTCGAAAAACGTTATATTAACAAAGTCTTGGAAGCCACAGGGGGCAATAAACGGCGCACCGCAGAGGTGCTGGGCATCGCACGCAGAACACTCTACCGCCGCCTTGAAGATAATGAAGAGTAATTAACGCGACCCTGCTAGCTGATTAAACAGGATAAAAAAAACCCCCGCGGGCGCGGGGGCGGAAAGGATGGCAAACCGTGTGGAGCAGCCGCAGGGAACAGACAGCTGATGCGATTTACCATCGTAGGGAGCGGTACACTAACAATTACTAATGACTAGCCATTACTGATTACTGGTTTCCTCATCATCGTCATCTGGGGTGGCATCTGTATCTTCACTGTCGCCCGGCATCGGGTCAGTGCCTTCACCGAAACCCGCTTCATCTTCTTCGGGGTTCATTGTCCCCGTGGCGGGTTCATCCATTGTGTCTTCAGGCATGTTCTCTTCTGACATGCTCTCTTCAGACATAGGCGCTTCAGATTCAGCGCCTGTACTTTGCGTCATAGAGCCTTCTGAACCTGAATCCTGTTCCATTGCAGGCTCTTCACTCATGCTCTGCTCAGGCTCAGTGGTGGCATCTTGTTCCAACGGAGACGGCTCTTCCGTGGGTGTCGCCGGCTCTTCACTATCGCCGCAACCAGCCAATACGATGACACTTGCTGCGGTTGCCATCATGCACAGCGTTAACCAACGTGGGCGCTTGGTAGCTTGCTGACTTTCAATTTGGTCATGTTGATTATCCATAATACCCACCTCCATTGATGAGACCGTTAATCTCTACTCTGCAACATGCAATTAATAAAACGTTTACTTGGTTAAATGAAAATTTGTCTTATACAAATAGTGACACGGCTATTAAGCACATTCATTTAACGTGCCAACTTCCACATAAAGAAAACAAAAACTTTAAAATCATAACGTTATGAAATAATAAATATCAGCATCGACGGCAGTTGCTCGAAATCAGGTGGGTAAAAAATGACACATGTAGCGTTAATTGCCCCGTTGAGCGAGCCGTTGTGACACACAGGCCCTACCTATGTATAATAATTATTAATAAATTAACCAACACAAGTTATCTTTTCTTTTATGAATGACGTTGTGCCGCGGCTAACGCTGTCATCAATGCACATTCATTCTGCTCAACAAAAAGGCACCGCCGATGGACGAGACACGACCCGTCAAAATTAAAGTGCGCGGCTTAAGCAAAGTCTTTGGCAAGCACCCTCAAAAAGCAATCGAGCTACGTAACCAGGGAATGAAGCGCCCGGAAATTCTGGAGAAAACAGGCCAGACGCTGGGGCTATCGGATATTTCGTTTGATGTCTATGAAGGCGAACTTTTGGTTATCATGGGGCTTTCAGGGTCAGGCAAATCGACGTTGATTCGCTGCCTTAACCGCCTGATTGAAACGACCGAAGGTGAGATCGTCATCGACGGTAAAAATATCCCGACGCTGAAAGAGAAAGCGTTGCTGGAGTGCCGTCGCCGCCACTTCTCTATGGTGTTTCAGAATTTCGCGCTATTTCCTCACCGCACTGTGCAGCAGAATGCCGAGTTCGGTTTGGAAATTCGCGGCGTAGAGAAAGCAGAACGGCACAAGATTGCTCATGACTCGCTGAAACAGGTTGGCTTGGAGGGTTGGGAAGACGCCTACCCCAATCAACTCTCCGGCGGCATGCAGCAGCGCGTTGGCCTAGCCCGTGCGTTGGCCAACGATGCCACCGTGCTGTTAATGGATGAAGCCTTCTCCGCACTCGACCCGCTGATTCGTAAAGACATGCAGCAAGAGCTTTTGCAACTGCAATCCAAAATGCAAAAGACCACCGTCTTCATCACTCATGACCTGGATGAGGCGCTCAATATTGGTGATCGCATCGTGCTGCTGAAAGATGGTGAAGTGGTGCAGATCGGCACGCCGGAAGAAATTCTGACTAAACCTGCGGATGACTACGTGCGGCGCTTTATCGAAGGGGTTGATCGGTCACGTATTCTGACCGCTGAAAGCGCCATGCGTCCGCTACGCACCACCGCCCGCGAAAGCGATGGCCCGCGTACCGCCCTGCACCGTATGCGCGACCACACTATCGACTCTATCTATGTCGTTGATCGCGACCGTCGTCTGCTCGGCCTGCTGGAGGTGGATGCCGCTAGCCGTGCGATTGAAGAAGGGGCTGACTCAATCATTCCCTATTTAACCCAAGATTTCCGCAAAGTCCCTATGGATGAGCCGCTGCATAACCTGTTTGCCATGTTTAGTGAAAAGAGCTTCCCTATTGCCGTGATTGATCAGCAAGAGCAACTGCTTGGCGTGGTGGTAAAAGGCGCAGTACTTGATGAACTGGCACGAGCAGGAGAGCAATAATGGAAATCCCACGCATCCCGCTAGGTGATTGGATTGAAAGCGGCCTGACCTGGTTGACCAGCGAATACTCCCTGGTTACCCGTGGCATCTCACGCTTCACTCAAACCGGCATTGATTTTTTAAACGACAGCCTAATGTGGCTGCCTGAGTGGGCACTGCTCGGTTTGATAGCCCTGCTCTGCTGGAAACTGGCGGGCGTTCGCTTAGCAATAGGCGCTGTCGCTGGTTTAGCGTTGATTTGGAACCTAGACCTCTGGAATCCAATGATCGAAACGCTCACGCTGGTGGTATTTGCCACCATGGTGGCAGTGGTCATTGCATTACCTGTGGGCATCGCTGCGGCGCTATCCAATCGGCTTTACCGCGTGATAATGCCGATTCTGGACTTCATGCAAACCATGCCAGCGTTTGTTTATTTGATTCCCGCGATTCCGTTTTTCGGCATTGGCTCCGTCTCAGCAATTTTTGCGACGGTCATCTTTTCGATGCCACCAGCGATTCGCTTTACCACGCTGGGTATTCGTCAAGTTCCTGTAGAGCTCATCGAAGCCGCTGATGCTTATGGCGCTACACGGGGTCAGAAACTGTTCAAAGTACAGCTGCCGCTTTCATTACCCACAGTCATGGCGGGTATCAACCAGACCATCATGTTGGCGCTCTCCATGGTAGTGATTGCCGCCATGATCGGTGCGGATGGTTTGGGCAGCGAAGTATGGCGCGCTATTCAACGTCTGCGTCCTGGCGATGGTTTTGAAGCGGGCATTGCGGTGGTTATTCTAGCCATGCTGCTTGACCGCTTGACGCAGTCACTGAGAAAGACCCGATAACCGGAAAAATGCATCAATTAAGCAAAACGGCAGAAGCGACTGCGTTGAGCCAACCGCTTGCTAAGTCGCTTCTGGCTAAGCATGCTGTGTTTGGCAGCAAATCGTCACATTAATAAATGTATACCCAAGGGAGAAAGTGAATGAAACATCGCACATTGAACCTCCGTATCCGTATCGCTTCACTGGCACTGTTAGCTGGTACAGGCATCGCTATCAGCAGTACAGCGCAAGCCGAGGAAGAGAAAGGCACCGTTAACCTGGCCTACGTCGAGTGGTCATCTGAAGTTGCTTCCACCAACGTGGTTGCCGCAGTACTTGAGCAAGCAGGCTATGAGGTGGATCTCACCTCGCTTTCTGCTGCTGCCATGTTCCAAGCGCTCTCTTCTGGCGATGCGGATGCTATCGTTGCCGCTTGGCTGCCAACCACTCACGCCGATTACATGGAACGCTTGGGTGATAGCATAGAAGACCTGGGTCCCAACCTGGACGGCACCAAGCTAGGCCTCGTTGTACCTGAGTACACCGACGTCGACTCCATTGCTGACCTTAACGATAACGCTGACAGCTTTAATAACGAGATCATCGGTATTGACCCCGGCGCAGGCTTAATGTCGCTGTCCGAAGAGGTTGTGGATACCTATGACCTTGACCTGGAACTGCGTAGCGGTAGTGGCGCCACGATGACGGCAGCGCTTTCGAGTGCCATTAATAACGAAGAAAACGTTGTTGTTACCGGCTGGACGCCTCACTGGATGTTCGCCCGCTTTGACCTCAAATACCTAGAAGATCCTGAAAATGTCTACGGTGGTGCAGAGCAGATCCATACCGCGGTTCGCGAAGGCCTGGAAGAAGACATGCCAGAAGCCTATGCCATTCTCGATGCTTTCGAATGGACGCCAGAGCAGATGGGGGAAGTCATGCTGATGAATCAGGAAGATGGCAGCGACCCCTACGAGAACGCAAAGCAGTGGGTTGAAGACAACCAAGACGTAGTGGAACAGTGGCTCGATAGCTAAAACTATACGAGCAAGCTATAGCAGGGGGCTTCGGCCCTCTGTTGTCGTTGTAAGTACCGTTTTAAGTGCTGTGTTAAGCACCGTATTAAGCGCTATGGTTCACAATACGTTGAACACTGTTTTAACAGATTTGCTATTGTGCGCCTTAACGTACGCCATGCAATGTTGGTTGATGACCACATTTTGGTTTTTGTTCAACATCTTTTGATCGACATACCTTGATCGAAATAGAGAGGCTCAAGTGGATAACCACGACGATAAACGCCCCCCTGAAGAGCAGGTCTCTGAAGGCATACCTGCCCCAGAGGGTGCGGCGAATCTGATTGACACCGATTATGTCATCGGGCAAGACAACATCACCACGAACACCATGGGTCTCAATCTTGACCTGCACGGCAAAGTGTTTAGCATTTCGGCAGTCGTTGTATTGCTGTTTGTGGTGCTAACACTCGCGCTGCAAGACACTATTGCGCCTATTTATGACGCTATTTTCGGCTTCTTGACCGGCAATCTAGCTTGGTTCTTTATTTCAGCTGCTAATATATTTGTCATTTTGTGCTTAGGCCTAATTGTCTCTCCCTTAGGTAAAATCCGCATTGGTGGTGCCGATGCCAAGCCTGATTTTACCTATATGGGCTGGTTCTCAATGCTGTTTGCCGCGGGTATGGGCATTGGCCTGATGTTCTTCGGCGTCAATGAACCGCTGACTCACTTTGGCACATCCTTTGACGGTGGAGACTGGGCTCCGCTGGCGGGCGCCGAGGGAGATGCCGCAGGAGCGGCTGCACTAGGCATGGCGGCCACGATCTTTCACTGGGGCCTTCACCCCTGGGCAATTTACGCGGTCGTGGCGCTTTCGCTAGCACTGTTCTCGTTCAATAAGGGCCTGCCGCTCTCCATGCGTTCAGTGTTCTACCCGATTTTGGGTGAGCGTGTTTGGGGCTGGCCAGGCCATGTCATTGATATTCTGGCCGTCTTCGCCACTCTATTTGGCCTAGCTACATCACTGGGCCTAGGTGCCACTCAGGCCGCTGCAGGCCTTACCTACTTGTTCGGCGCGCCGGAAAGCGATATCACCATGATCCTGCTGATCGTTGGTATTACGATCATCGCGATTGGCTCCATCTTAGCGGGTGTCGATAAAGGCGTGCAGCTGCTCTCCAAGATCAATATTGTGATAGCGGCGATGCTGCTGTTCTTTGTGATCGCGGTTGGCCCTACCCTGCTGATTGCCACCGGCTTCTTTGAGAACCTGTGGAACTATGCAGTTCACCTGCCTGCGCTATCAAACCCATTTGGCCGTGAAGATGCCAACTTTAGTCAAGGCTGGACGGCCTTCTACTGGGCATGGTGGATCTCCTGGTCTCCGTACGTCGGCATGTTCATCGCCCGGGTATCACGTGGTCGTACTGTTCGCGAGTTCCTGATATCCGTTTTGATCGTGCCTTCTGTGGTATCTGTACTGTGGATGACCACCTTCGGCGGCACCGCCATTGACCAATATGTCAGCCAGGGTATTGAAGCCGTACGTGACGCTGGCGTCGATCTGCAGCTCTTCATCATGCTGGAGCAGCTGCCGCTGTCACAAATCACCTCGTTCATCGCGATCATTTTAGTGATTATCTTCTTTGTGACCTCCTCTGACTCCGGCTCGTTGGTTATCGACTCGATTACCGCGGGCGGTAAGGTCGATGCACCGAAACCACAGCGCGTGTTCTGGGCGATCATTGAAGGCGCGATTGCCATTGCACTACTGCTCGGCGGTGGCCTAACGGCACTCCAGACCATGGCTGTATCAACCGGCTTCCCGTTCACCATCATATTGCTAGTGGCGTGTTATGCCATTATCAAAGGGTTGATGAGCGAGCCAAAAGCGGTTTAAGCCTTCGGTCTACTTACGCCGTAAAGCAAACGGGCAACCCAGTGGGTTGCCCGTTTTTTATTGATAGCCTTTAACACCAAATATCTTTTAAGGGTGTATCGGGCCGGTAATGGGTGGCAATTTGCGCCTGTAGTAACTCTGCCGTCGCCAGCGCATCCACCAGGGCGTGGTGGCCTTGATAGGCAGGCAAACCATAGCGTTCGCGGCTAGCGTGCAAACGTATCGAAACCGGTGGGCGGCCCAACCAACGACGAAAACGTGCCCAAAGCGTTTGACGATGGAGCCGCGCCTCCAGCGACATGGTATCGATCATCGGAAACAGCACCCCTTCCCCACGGCGAGCTTTGACAGCGGCATCTAAAAAAGGCCGCTCGATATTGCGGAAGTGAACGACGACTAATCGACCCGCTAACGCCGCTAACACCTCATCCAATATCACGTCTAAATCTGGCGCCTGGGCAATCTCTGAGTGGGTAATGTGGTGGTAGGCAATCGAGGCTTCCGCCAGCGGCCGCGAAGGATTCACCACCCAGTAGCGCCGCTCGGCAAGCTTAATGCGATTAAGGGTAAACGGCACAAGACCAATACTGACAATGGCATGGCGCCGCTCATCCAGCCCGGTGGTTTCCATATCAAGTGCCACCATAGGCACCTCGGCAATCGGGGTTTCCGGATCAGGTAGCGGGGTACTGAAAAACTTCTGGATCGCCGAACTGTCTGCCTGCTGAGCCCGCTGGGCCATATAGCCCGCCCAATCAGCCTGAGTGATTTTCTGACGTGGTCGTATTCCAAGCATCTCAGCGCCCCTGCCGCTGAGCGGGCATCGGGTAGCGGAACTTCAGAAATTTTTGCGCATTGCTAAGCACCTGGAAAGCGTCTTTCAGGGTGTGGCGCTCGCTATCCTCGACATTCTCCGGTTCAATATTGTTATCCGGTAGACGATCTTCTTGTAGGTCGATCATTTGATGGCGCAATCGTGACATGCACAGAAACTCAAACGCATAGCTCAATTTGTCGCTCATCCCGGTCGCTAATAACTGGGTGTTTCCAATGTCATTCAAACGCTGGAAAGAGTTCTGCGCTTTGGAGCCGCAAGCCAAGGCATGGATACGTACCAAATCCACCATCGGTGCAGTGCCCCGCCGTTTTAGATTAATGGAGTTGTTATGCTTGCCGTCCTGCTCCATCACAAAGGTACGGAAAAATCCTAACGGCGGTGTGCGGTTTAAGGCATTTCGCGCCATGGCGGCTAAAAATAGCGGCGATTTGGGTGCTGTTTCAGCAATCAGGTCTTGCAACGTTTCTACATAGTGGTCTTCGCCATAACAGCTATCCAGGTCAAAGAATATCGAACTGTGTAGCAGCCTTTCTGGCGTCGGATTGGCCATCCAATCCTGAAAATAGCGCTTCCAAACACTTACTGGCTGGCGCCACTGTGTATTGGTCGCCATCACGTCACCTTTGCAATAGGTATAGCCGCAGGCGTCCAAACCATCGCTAACAATTTTCGCCAAGGCGTGAAAGTAAGCGTCGTGCTGTTCGGGAACAAATTCATCGGAGAGTATCAGCGCATTGTCTTGATCGGTAACAATGCTCTGCTCATTGCGCGCCATGGACCCATTGACCATAAAGCAGTAAGGCACTGGCGGCGGACCTAGTTCCGCTTCGGCCATTTCTAGCAGCCGGCGGGTAAAGCTACGCCCGATGGTGGAAAGTGCACTACCCACCATCTGAGAATTGGCCCCTTCTTGTACCATTCGTACAAACGCCGCGCGTACATCCGGTGCTAAGCGTGCTAACCCTTGGGTACTGGATTGGTTAAAAATATTACTAACCAGATAGAGACCGCTATGGGTTTCATAACGAATGATATCGGAAAGATGCACGACGCCTACCGGACGCTGACGATAGAGCACAGGCAGGTGATGCACATTACTGCGCAGCATCGTCAGCATGGCTTCATAGACCGAGGCATCTGATTGAATAGTAATTAAGCGCGAGGAAACCACTTCGCCCACCTTAGTTTGTGGCGATAGCCCCTCAGCCACAATGCGAGTGCGAAAATCACTATCGGTCAAAATTCCGCACATCTGCCATGTTTGGCCCTCGCTGTCTTTGAAGCTGAAGCGTGGGTTGTCACTCCCCTCTTTCAATACTAATAGCGCAGAGGCTTGGGCTTCGCTCATCTGCTGAGCGGCTTGCTGAACGCTGGTAGAAACTTCAACCATTACCGGATATCGAGTCAGCAGTTTGCGTATCCGCGTGACCATCATGTCATTGGATTTCTTTTGCTGCTCGGCGGCGGTTTCTAGCCGCGGCCGTTCTAGCTCAACAAAATCAGCAAAATGGTCATCTTCTTCACACAGACGTTGGAAGACTGCGTTAGGGATAAAGTAGATTAAAGTATCTTCAATCGCTTGGGCTGGGAAACGCACTTTGTGGTTACGCAGCAGGCTGAAGTGACCGAAAATATCGCCTTCACCCAGGCGGTTATATAGCTCTCCCTGGCTACGATAGACCTCTACAGCGCCACTGCGAATATAGCAAAGGTCACTTAACGTCTCATTGAGCTCTAAAATACTACTTCCGGTTTTGAAATAGCTCACTTCCACCTGTTCTGCGATGGCATCAAGAAGATCATCCGACAGCCCATCAAACGGGGGAAACCGCCCCATATGCTGGCGTATTTCTAGCAGTTCGACATCCATACGGACTCCTTAGGCTTGCCGGTCAATTGACTGAATAATCAACATATAACGTAAAGTGTGGCGGGTAGGCTAGGTAAGGTAAACCCACGATGCACAATAAGGCGACCTTGTTGAAAAGATTAATCATTGAAGAAGCCAACATGAAAAAGCCCGATGCAATAAGCACCGGGCTTTGGTGGCCGAAGCCGAACTGATAGTTACGTGGCTAACTAATTTAGTAAACTAGCTACACTAGAAGGCTATCAGCTGATATCAATGGCTCAGCTTAGGATTGGCTAGCCATTTCCTGAACGCGCTGCATCATTTCTGGGTCTTGCTGAATAGATTGACCAATTGCATTGAAGGTATCAACATCTAAACCGCTGTCTTCGACCACTTCGATCATGCGGTCATTAGCTTCAGTGCGCACTTCCTGCTGCGCTGATTCATCTTCAGCTTCCTGCAGACGTTGGGTATATTCTTGAGAAATAACCGCAATTTCTTGAGAAGCATCGGCGAACTGCTGGAGCTGATCGTCAGAAAAATCCTGGGCAGGTGCTGCTTGCTGGGTTGCCATTGGATCTTGTGCTGAATCCTGATCTTGCTGGGCATGAGCAGTAGCCGTCATTAAACCAGTAGCGAGCAGGGCAGCGGAGAACAGAGCAGTCATACGTTGCATAGTAATAAACCTCAATATTGCGTTATGTATGTGCCCACTGTGACGCGCCTGATTCAAGCAGGTTCAATTTATTATGTAAAAGTTAGTAACAAAAAGAACTATATGTATCAAATAAATGATCTAAACACGCCACTACGGAAAAATAATGACCAATAAATTCAACAGCTTAAAATATAACGACCTCTCATCTGCGGGCTTGGCTGCTATGCCCGCTATTTTTGTTCTTCTTTGGAGCACAGGCTTTATTGGCGCCAAATTTGGCCTGCCTTATGCCGAACCCTTCACGTTTCTGTTCATACGCTTCGTGCTGACCTTACTGCTGTTAATTCCGTTGGCGCTCTTAATGCGAATTCCTTGGCCAACATCACCTAGGTTATGGACACACATCGCCATATCGGGCTTTCTAGTTCACGGCGCTTACTTGGGTGGCGTCTTCTATGGCATTTACTTAGGTATGCCGGCCGGGCTAGCGGCGCTGCTTGTCGGTCTTCAGCCGCTTTTGACCGCCGCCTTTGCCGGGCCACTATTAGGGGAAAAGCTGACACGGCTTCAGTGGGTGGGGTTGAGCCTGGGTTTAATCGGAATCTGCTTAGTCCTCGGCAGTAAGCTAGAGATTGGTGAATCCCTCTTTGATGGCTTCGGTATTAGCGCTTTACTGTGCGTCACCGCCGCATTAATGGGCATTTCGTTGGGTACGCTCTATCAGAAAAGATATTGCACCAGTATGCCGCTGCTTTCTGGGGCGGTTATCCAATACTTGGCGGCAGGTGTCCTACTAGGGAGTGGCGCACTACTATTTGAGACACGCCAGGTGGAATGGAGTAGTACTTTTATACTAACCCTTGCTTGGCTGGTGTTGATTCTCTCAATTGCCGCTATCCTGTTACTTATGGCCTTGATTAAAAAGGGGGAAGCCTCGCGGGTAGCGAGTCTTTTTTATCTTGTGCCACCTGTCACGGCGCTTCAGGCGTGGTGGCTGTTTGACGAACGTCTACCCCTACTGGGGCTTGCGGGAATGGTGATTGCCATCACTGGGGTAGTGATGGTGATTCGAAAACCCGCTCATGGGATGACTAAACGATAACAAGGTTTTGTAGACCAGGGTTTGGATAAACATGTCAGCACAACACCACTGTGCCAGGGTGAACGGACACTGTAACCGTTGCGATTCACCGGTACCTTTTGCATTTACGATGGCATTTCAACCAATCGTCGATGTTAGTCAGCGAGAAATTATTTACTACGAAGCGTTAGTGCGCGGGCCCAATGGTGAGTCTGCCTTTTCAATACTTGAGCAAGTAACTCAAGATTTGATGTACCGTTTTGACCAGGCGTGCCGTATTAAAGCTATAGAACTAGCCAGTGAACTAGGTATGCAGGAAAAGCTCTCTATCAACTTTCTTCCCAATGCGGTTTACGAACCAAGAGCGTGCATGCAAGCCACCCTTGAAACAGCGCACCGTATTGGCTGGCCTATCGAGCGGCTCAATTTTGAAATAACCGAAACTGAGCGAGTTACCGATCGTGGACATTTGCGCAGAATTATCGAAAGTTACCGCGAAATGGGGGTTACCACCTCGTTAGATGACTTTGGTAATGGCTATGCCAACCTTGACCTATTGACCGACCTGCAGCCAGATTCACTGAAACTTGACCGCGACCTGGTAATGACATGCAATAACGATAAGCGTCGCCAAGCCATACTCCGTAGCCTAGTGGCGCTAGCCAGCACATTGGGAATACCGCTAATTGCTGAGGGCGTTGAAACCCGTGAAGAGTCTCGCTGCCTAGTTGAACTGGGCATTCCGATGCAGCAAGGCTACTACTTTTCCTACCCAAATTTAGAGGCATTGACGGAAATTGACCACGCCAAATACGATTAGGTCATGTGAATAAAGACCATGACCAAATCGGTTATAGATGCTTTTATATCAGCATCCTAAACTATAGTTGTTGCAGATAATCAGCTCCGCCTAAGTTACGCATCTGCTGGCGTATCCATTGGCTGCGCCGCTCAACCTGGGCATCGGGCATTGCGGCGCTACGCGTTAACGGGCTGGGTAAAATAGCGGCCAACAAGCTGGCTTGGCGCTCGGTAAGGGAATGGGAAGAGGCGCCAAAATAGTGTTTAGCCGCTGCCTCCACCCCAAACACGCCGCGGTCCCACTCAGCGACATTGAGATAAACCTCAAGAATACGTTGCTTACTCCAGAGTATCTCAATCAGCAACGTAAACCACGCCTCTAACCCCTTGCGCGTCCAGCTTCGGCCGGTCCATAGAAACACGTTTTTCGCTGTTTGCTGGCTCAGGGTACTGGCACCGCGTAGCCTTCCGCCGTCCCGACTGGCCTGCAGCGCGCGGCGTAATTCGACAAGATCAAACCCACTATGATGCGGAAAGCGCTGATCCTCTGCGGCAATCACTGCCAGTTTGGCGTTGTCAGAGAGAGAATCCCAACCGCGCCACTCGCGCTGTAGTCGAATCGGCTCACTATGGATCCAACTCTGTATTTTGCGCTCAACCATCACCATCGAGCCCGGTGGAGGAACAACGCGAAACAGCACTACCAGCGCGACTGATAGCAGCACAAACGCTAATACGCTGCGCCATACAATCCGCCATAGCAGACGCATAAAACGGCGCAGCGAACGATTGAGCATCCAGTAATCCTTAACGCTTCATGAGGTGGTCTGCATGATAGCGCAGATGATCCTCAATGAACGAGGCAATGAAGAAGTAACTGTGATCGTAGCCCGGCTGACGGCGCAGTGTTAACGGATGATCGTGCTCTTCACAAACGGCTTCTAAACGCTCAGGCTGAAGCTGCTCTTCTAAGAACTGATCCGCTTCGCCCTGGTCGATAAACAGTCGCTGACGGGATGCACCATTAGCCACCAGTTCACAGGCGTCGTACTGACGCCAGCGTGACTGATCTTCACCTAGATAGGCAGTAAAGGCTTGCTGCCCCCAGGGGCAGTTCATTGGATTCACCACCGGTGAAAAAGCCGATACTGAGCGGAAACGACCTGGATGACGTAGTGCCAGAATCAAAGCGCCATGCCCACCCATCGAATGGCCACTAATGGATTCGCGACCATTCACCGGGAAGTGCTGGCGTACTACCGAAGGCAGCTCCTCAATCACATAGTCGTACATGCGATAGTGAGACTTCCAAGGCTCCTCAGTCGCGTTGACATAGAACCCAGCCCCGGATCCCAGATCAAAACTTTCGTGCTCGCCAGGCAAATCCGTGCCTCTGGGGCTGGTGTCAGGGCAGACAATCGCCACACCCAATTCGGCGGCAATACGGTGAGCGCCCGCTTTCTGCATAAAGTTTTCGTCATTGCAGGTTAGCCCCGAGAGCCACCAAAGCAGCGGTACGCGCTCGTTTTCCGCCTGGGGAGGCAGGTAAACGGCAAAGACCATGTCGCAATCCAGCGCACGGGAGTAATGGCGGTAGCGCTTATGCCAGCCACCAAAACTACGGTTAGCGGACACCAGTTCTAAAGTTTCACTCATGCTCATGGGCAGGTTCCTTTAAATGCAGCAAACGCGGCAGGTCTCCCCGCCGCGTTTTACACGTGCTAGCTATCAGTTTCAGCAATGATACTCAGTAATGCAGTACGGTACGAATGCTCTTACCCGCATGCAGTAAATCAAACGCTTCGTTGATCTTCTCAAACGGCATATCGTGGGTAATGAAGTCGTCGATATTGATCTCACCGTTCATATAACGATCAACGTAACCCGGTAGCTCGCTGCGCCCTTTGACGCCACCAAAGGCGGATCCTTTCCAGACGCGCCCGGTGACCAGTTGAAACGGCCGTGTCGAAATCTCTTCACCGGCCCCGGCGACACCAATCACGATCGATTCGCCCCAGCCTTTATGGCAGCACTCCAGCGCCGAACGCATCACGTTAACGTTGCCGATACACTCGAAGGAGTAGTCGACACCGCCATCGGTCATATCGACGATGACTTGCTGGATGGGGTCTGAGTACTCTTTCGGGTTCACGAAATCGGTAGCGCCAAACTGCTTGGCCAGCTCGGACTTATCGGCGTTAACGTCAATGGCGATAATCCGACCTGCTTTGGCCATCACCGCACCTTGAATAACAGCAAGACCAATCGCACCAAGGCCAAACACCGCCACCGTAGCGCCCGGCTCTACTTTGGCGGTATTCAGCACTGCACCGATGCCGGTAGTCACACCGCAGCCCAGCAGGCAGATTTTATCCATAGGGGCTTCTTTAGACACCACCGCTAGGGAGACTTCTGGCAACACCGTGTACTCGCTGAACGTAGAGGTGCCCATGTAGTGATGAAGCATCTTACCGTTTAGGGAGAACCGCGAGGTACCGTCAGGCATGACCCCCTTACCCTGGGTAGCGCGCACGCTGCCGCACAGGTTGGTTTTACCCGACAAACAGAACTTACACTTACCGCACTCGGCGGTGTAGAGCGGGATCACATGGTCGCCCGGCTTAAGGCTGGTAACGCCCTCGCCTACTTCTTGAACGACGCCGGCCCCTTCGTGACCCAATACTGCGGGGAAGTTACCTTCCGGATCAGCTCCAGAAAGCGTGTAGGCATCGGTATGACAGACGCTAGTCGCTGCCATTTTAACCAGTACTTCGCCCGCTTTTGGGCCTTCAACATCAATCTCAACTAATTCGAGCGGCTTACCCGCTTCTAGTGCAACAGCTGCGCGTGACTTCATTTCGGCTCCTCAATGTTCATTACTTCAACCACTATTACGAATGCGTTACTCGTCAGCTGCTACCGGGGCAAACTCAATTGGCAGCCAGCGATACCCTTGTTCATCTTCTATGATATGTCCAATACCAGGGAAAGGCATATGGGCACCGGCGATCCAGTGCTTATCTTCAACGGCGCTTTCGAGCACACTTTCCCGCGTGCGCACGGCCTGCTCTGGATTGGAATCAAACTCAATAGCCACCGTAGGGTCGGCAAACTGCACGCCGTAGCTGTGTACCACGTCACCCCATACCAGCATAGCGTCATCATCGCTATTGAGCATAAAGCTTGAGTGGCCAACGGTATGGCCATGAGTCTCTTGGGCCACAATGCCCATGAGCACTTCATCACCTGCTGTAAAGGGGTTGAAGCGACCCGCTTCCTGATAAGGCGCTACCGCGTCTTGGGCCATTTCAAAGAACGCTCGATTACCTTCGGGCGCCGCTGCCGCACGCTCCTCATCCAACCAAAAATCAGCATCGGCTTGGCTGGCACGTAACTCAGCGTTTGGGTAAACCGCCTCACCACTCTCATTGGCTAAACCGCACACATGATCCGGATGTAAATGGGTCATCAACACCGTGTCGACATCTTCTGGCGAATAGCCTGATGCGCGGAGGTTGCTCTCTACCTGACCAAGCGAGGGGCCAAAGCAGGCGGCAGACCCGGCATCGACCAGCACCAGATTCTCGCCAGTATGAATAAGAAAAGCATTAACCGCGGTTTGCATACCGCTTTCCGCATCAATAAATAGCGCATCCAGATGGCGAAGAATCTCTTCTTGCTCCATGCCTTTTAGCAAAGAAGTATCAATCGCTGTATGACCATCGTAGAGAGCAGTGACTTCATGCTCCCCAACCATCATACGAAACCAACCGGGAGCCTGCTCTTGCTGTTGCGTAGGTAGCTCTGCCTGAGCACTAGCGGCACAGCCAGCACTAATTGCAACGGCCAGCGCACCGCGCGACCACTGAGATAGGAATTTAGACATAAGCTATACACTCCATTGATACGCTAACGATGCGAGCAGTATAGGTCAGCTAGGCGCAGTAGATAAAGCGGGATACACTCATAAGATTATTGTCACTCAGCAACAATCGCCGTCGACCTAAGGAATTTCAACATGCAGCACTGGAGCCGTATCGAAGCGTTTGTCGAAGTAGTGCGTTTAGGCACGTTTTCTTCTGCAGCCCGCCACTTGAAAGTCTCTACCTCACATATCAGCCGCTTGGTCAGCCAGCTTGAAAACCAGTTGGGTGTACAGTTGCTGTATCGCACCACCCGCCAGATCCGCTTGACCGACGCGGGCGCTACCTATGTAGAGCACTGCCGCCACCTATTTGATGGGCTGCGCGATGCCGAGCAAGCACTGAGCGAACTCCAGGCCAAACCTAATGGGCTACTTAAACTTACCTCGGCCACGACCTTCGGCGAGCGCTTCATCGCCCCACTAGTTAATGACTTTCAGTGTTTGCATCCGCAGCTGGATGTACATATGCACTTCACTAATCGACCAGTGGAACTGATTGAAGAGGGCTACGATATTGCCATTCGGATGGGAGTGTTAAAGGATTCCACACTGATCGCTAGGCGCCTATGCGACCGGCGCGAATATATCGTCGGCTCGCAGGGCTATTTTCGCCAAGCGCCGCGCCCACATACCCTGGCTGAACTTAGCCAACATCGTTGCTTGATTGGCTCACGACCTAACTGGCTATTTGAAGTGAACGGCCAACGCCGGGAAGTGCGTGTCGAGGGGTGCTGGAGCGGTAATTCCGGTCCGGCGCTGTTAGATGCTGCTCGCAAAGGGCTGGGCTTGGCGCAGTTGCCGGACTACTACGTGGCCCCCTACTTAGCCAGCGGCGAGCTGATCGCCGTGCTGGAGCCTTTTCAGCATCACGATACCGCTGTGTGGGCGGTCTACCCCCGCCACCGCCATCTATCGCCTAAAATACGCCAGCTGGTAGATTATCTGGTTGCCAATATTGCCAGCGTCTTACCCAAGGACTCGCTTAGTTGAGAAATCGCTACTTAGCACTCAATAGCATTAACGGCGAGCCCACCTTTAGAGGTCTCCTTGTACTTATCCTGCATATCGCGACCGGTATCGCGCATGGTGCGAATCACTTTATCCAGCGATATAAAGTGCTCACCATCGCCATGCAGCGCCATACGCGCGGCATTAATGGCTTTGACGGAGGCGATCGCATTGCGCTCTATACAAGGCACTTGGACAAGGCCGCCCACCGGGTCGCAGGTTAACCCCAGATTATGCTCCAAGCCGATCTCAGCAGCGTTTTCCACTTGGCCCGGCGTGCCGCCCAGCACTTCGGCAAGCCCAGCGGCCGCCATTGCACAGGCGGAGCCCACCTCGCCTTGGCAGCCTACTTCAGCGCCCGAGATGGAAGCATTCTTTTTACACAAAATGCCGACTGCCCCGGCTGTGAGCAGAAAATCCACTACATCCGCCTCGCTAGCGTCGGGCTCAAATTTCAAATAGTACGCCAATACGGCTGGCACGATGCCCGCCGCCCCGTTAGTCGGTGCGGTGACCATCCTCCGCCCAGCGGCGTTCTCCTCGTTCACCGCCAGCGCAAATACATTGACCCAATCCATCACAGTAAAACTCGACACAATCAGGCGCTGATTTTCTGGCGGACTCAGTAATTGCTGATGCAAAGACTGCGCACGGCGGCGCACATTTAACCCTCCAGGCAAATGCCCTGTGGCACGCAGGCCATTGTCAATGCTGTCACTCATCGCTTGCCAAATAGTCAGCAGCTCTTCACGAATGGCCGATTCGCTACGCCAAGCCTTCTCGTTTTCAAGCATCAACTGACTAATGCGCAGTTGATGCTGCCGGCAGAGTGCGAGCAGCTCCTCCGCCGTATTAAAGGGATATGTCAGCGGCGTACTGTCCTCACCCACCTCGCCTTGATCCGCCTTGGCCTGATCAACATAGAAGCCGCCGCCTAGTGAGTAATATGTGTTCGTCGCTATCAGTGTGCCATGGCAGTAAGCGCTCAACACCATGGCATTAGGATGAAACGGCAGGCAGGTTTCATCCCACTCCACATCGCTGCCAACCTCAAAGGCGATTTGCTGGCCATTGGCAAGCAACAGTGGTTCGCTCTCATCAAGTTGTTTTAATCGCGATGCAATAGTGTCGGGGTCGATGCTTTCGGGCGCCTCCCCCATCAGTCCCATGATCACCGCTTGATCAGTACCGTGACCCACGCCGGTGGCGGCCAGTGAGCCATGAAGTCTTACCACGACTCGCGTGACGGAGGCGTCTTCGAGCGCCATGGCAAAATCACGCGCAGCGCGCATCGGCCCGACCGTATGGGAACTGGAGGGTCCAATACCAATACGAAAAAGATCAAACACACTAATAGCCATGCCGATACTCCCTCACAACGTTGTTATTGCCTGCCCATTTAACACTTTGCAGGGGCGATGACCAAACGTCGAGCGAATAACCACAATATCGACGTGCGAACACAGAAGTGTGACGATATAATGAACATTCACCCCTGCATGTTTGCATATGCACGTTACGACGCTGCTTACCCACAATGGATGTCGGTATGTCTTCTTCACCTCCCTGGCCAATAGGGTTTCAAACTATTTTAATACGTGCAGTGTTATACGTATTTTTCATTGGGGCAATTGCCCAAGGCGCCTATCTTGAAGCGCTCTATCTTCCCTCAGTGCGGTTTTCTGAATTGGGTTTTACCGAGTTTACGCAAACACTCGTGCTGGCCACCTGCTGCGCCATGCTGCTTTATATTCGCCAGGTGCTTAGGGTATGGCCCACCGTCAGCCTGCTGCTACTCGCGTTTGTAGCGGCCTCACTGGTGCGCGAGCAAGATCATTTCCTGGATAACTATGTCGCTGATAACACTTGGAAAGTGCTAGTAGCGCTGATCATTTTCCCAGCACTCTTTTGGGTGGTTAAGCAACGTAATCGCTTCCTCGTTGAGTTTGCCCATTACAGCAATACTTTCGCCTTTGGCTTGTTTACAGCGGGCGTACTGACCACGTATATCTTCTCGCGCCTGTATGGCCGGCAAGAGTTTTGGCAATTAATACTCGAAGATAGCTATTCAGGCACCTTTAAGAGTGTCGCTGAAGAAGTCGTGGAGCTTCTCGGTTACAGCTTGATTTTGATCGCCACACTGGAGCTGCTGCTGTTGGCTCGGCGCATTTATAAGACACAACGCCAAACGCCTGCATAACGCTTTCTATTGGCAGACCCATTACACTAGACCAAACATAAAAAAGCCCGCCGTTCAGTGAACGGCGGGCTTTTTAGGTCTTAGCCACTATTTAGGTATTAGCAGCTATCGATCACTCATCAAGGAATGAACGCAGCGGCTCAGAGCGGCTGGGGTGACGCAGCTTACGCAACGCTTTGGCTTCAATCTGACGGATTCGCTCACGCGTCACGTCAAACTGCTTGCCTACCTCTTCCAACGTATGGTCGGTATTCATATCGATACCAAAACGCATACGCAGCACTTTTGCTTCGCGTGCAGTCAAGCCACCTAATACGTTACGCGTCGCTTCGATAAGGCCTTCACCGGTGGCCATATCGATCGGCAGCAGCATGGTGCCATCTTCGATAAAGTCGCCCAGGTGTGAATCATCATCGTCACCAATCGGCGTCTCCATGGAGATCGGCTCTTTGGCGATTTTGAGCACCTTGCGTACTTTGTCTTCGGGCATTTCCAAGCGTTCGCCGAGCTCTTCCGGCGTCGGCTCACGACCCATTTCCTGCAGCATTTGACGCGAAACGCGATTGAGCTTGTTGATGGTCTCAATCATATGCACCGGAATACGAATGGTGCGCGCCTGATCAGCAATCGAACGGGTGATTGCCTGACGAATCCACCACGTGGCATAGGTCGAGAACTTGTAGCCACGGCGGTATTCGAACTTGTCGACCGCTTTCATCAGACCGATGTTGCCTTCCTGAATGAGATCCAGGAACTGCAAACCACGGTTGGTGTACTTCTTGGCAATCGAGATAACCAAGCGCAAGTTAGCTTCAACCATCTCTTTCTTGGCGCGACGCGCTTTCGCTTCGCCAATGGAGAGCTTGCGGT
Organism: Halomonas sp. NYA30; assembly: GCF_976980765.1. Lineage (NCBI taxonomy): Bacteria > Pseudomonadati > Pseudomonadota > Gammaproteobacteria > Oceanospirillales > Halomonadaceae > Halomonas > Halomonas sp. NYA30. Next base: position 3,409,954 of record NZ_OZ334477.1, read on the forward strand.
TTACCTCTTTGAGATCGGCAACCGAGAGCTGCACCATGTCTTCTTCAAAGGCGATCTTGCGCTGGGCACGAGCGATATCGGCGCGCAGCGGCTCAAGACGGTCAGCGTACTTGCTCTGCGCTGCCTGAAAATCATCCAGCCACGTTTTGCGTGACTCGTTACCCGGAAACGACTTGATAAAGGTTTTGCGCGGCACCTTGGCTTTTTTCACGCACAGCTGCATGACCGCTTTTTCCTGGGCACGCACTTGCTCGACACTGATACGCACTTGGCCAACCAGGCGCTCAAAGTGCTTGGGGACCAGCTTGATCGGCGAGAAAAGCACGGCTAGACGAGTCTGCTCGGCCTTTAGCTCGGCACTACCGCGACCATGCTTGGCAAACGCCGCTTCGACTAAAGCGTTCTGCTCGCGAATCTGCTCAAAACGCGCACGCGCTTCTTCGGGATCCGGACCGCCTTCGCTGGCGGTGGAGTCCTCGTCTTCTTCATCATCACTATCAACGTCGTCGTCAATCTCGGGCTCGGGTTCCGGCTCAGGCACTTCGGCCTCTGCTACACCAGGAATACCTTCATCCGGGTCGATGAAACCAGAAAATAGATCCGAAAGACGCCCCGGCGCTTCTTCATCCTGGGTAGCGTCGTAGGCGTCTAGAATAGACGCGACGGCACCCGGCAAATAGGCCAGAGACGACATCACTTCACGGGTGCCCTCTTCGATCCGCTTGGCGATTTCAATTTCGCCTTCACGGGTAAGAAGCTCAACCGTGCCCATTTCACGCATGTACATGCGGACGGGGTCAGTGGTGCGGCCTACATCGCTTTCCACGGCGGCAAGGGCCGCTACGGCCTCTTCCGCAGCGGACTCGTCCGTGGATTGATCCGACATCATCAAAGTGTCTTCATCTGGCGCTTCTTCAGCGACACTTATACCCATGTCGTTGATCATGCCAATGATGTCTTCCACTTGATCCGGGTCGGCGATATCCTCGGGTAGATGGTCGTTGACCTCGGCATAGGTCAGGTAGCCCTGTTCCTTGCCGCGTGCGATCAACTCCTTCAGACGCGACTGCTGCTGCGCATTTCCAGCCATAGAAACCCTATCTCGACGAAGAAGAATGAAACACCTGGAGCGCTGAATCGATTAAACTCAACAAGCCGTACAGTATAGCGTAAAAAGCAGGAAATTTTCCAGCTCGACGTATTTGCGCGGTCATTCAGGTGTGTTAGGTTGTTCGGTTAGGCCAACGCTCGGTGGCTGACCTTATATTTGGTGTTGATACGGCAGGAATTCAACCCCATCGCTCAAAACACCGCCTTATTGGCGCTGTGCAAGCTCCATTACCAAGCTTGCCAAACGCTGGCGCTGCTCCTTATCTAACTTTTGTCCGGCGCGCTCCTGCGCCAGCAACGCTGCGTACTCCTCTTGCGGAGAACGCTGACGCTGAACATGCTGCAGATGTTCCACCCAGCCATTCAGCTCTGCTTCCCTATCTGCCTTTGGAATCAACAATTCGCGCTTAGCGAAGGCTGCCAAAGCTTGCCCCTGCTGACTGCCCTGAAAATGCGCCAACACCACCTGCGGACTGCGGTAACGCCCTGCTTTGAGCAGTTCAACCAGCTCTCGGCATAGCGGCGTATCGTCATCCTCTGGCAACCACTCCAAATGATCAGGCAGCGCTGAAACCAAATTAGGCTCATGCAGCAGAAGCTGAACAATACGCCCGACAGGAGAAAGCACCTGAGAGCGGGAACGCGATGGCTGAGTAGACGCCAATTTGACCGCGCTGGGACTTCCTGAAGTCGAGTCAGTCTCACCCTGCTCCAGCTCCCCTTGCGCCAGATGGCGCTGTGCCGCTTGGGTACGCTTTTCTAGCAATACTTTCAACTGCTCTTGCGCCAACCCACTACGCTGCGCCAAGGACTCAAGCAGTAGTGATTTGAGCATGCCATCAGGCACTTTGTTCAATGCTTCAAGCACCTGGCTGGCAAATCGCTCGCGCCCTTCCACCGTATTTAAGTCGCGTCCTTGGGCCGCCTGCTCGAACAGAAACTCCGACAGCGGCATGGCACAGGTGACGCGATCCTGAAACGCCTGGGTGCCTTCACGGCGCACCAGAGTATCCGGGTCGTCACCTTCCGGCAGAAACAGAAAGCGCGCTTCACGGCCATCGATCATTTGCGGCAACGCGGTTTCCAACGCCCGGCTAGCTGCCTGCCTTCCCGCACGGTCGCCGTCAAAACAGAACACCACACGACTCACCAGTCGAAACAGGCGGGTCAAATGGTCTTCCGTAGTGGCGGTACCCAGCGTCGCCACGGCGTTATAAATACCGAATTGCGCCAGCGCCACCACATCCATATAGCCTTCGACCATAACAAGTTGCTCAAGCTTGCTAGAGGCTTGGCGCGCCTCATACAGGCCGTAAAGCTCACGGCCTTTGTGGAACACGGGTGTTTCCGGCGAGTTGAGGTATTTGGGCTGATCATCACCCATTACCCGCCCGCCGAACGCAATCGTACGCCCACGTAAATCACGAATCGGAAACATGACCCGATCCCGAAAGCGGTCATAGGTACGCCCGGTATCTTCACGATGAATCAGCAGGCCATACTCCACCTGAACCGGCTCACCAATACCACGCTCGCTGAGATGCTGCTTCAGCGCCTCCCAACCCGCTGGGGCATAGCCAATGCCGTAGGTCTTGATCACCTCATCCGAGAGCCCACGCCCCGCCAAATAACGCTGGGCGGGCTGCCCTTCCTGCATCTTCAATCGCTCACGATAAAAACTGGCGGCGAGTTCGAGCAGGTTAACGCCCTCTTTGCGCTTCTTTTCGCGTTGCTGAGCACGTGGGTCGTCAGCGCCTTCGCGAGGCACCTCAATACCCAAGCGCCCGGCCAACTGCTCTACTGCTTCGGGAAATGGCAGCTTGTCGTACTCCATCAAGAAGCGTAGTGCATTCCCATTAGCGCCACAGCCAAAGCAGTGATAAAACTGCTTATCCGCGCTGACGGTAAACGACGGGGTCTTTTCTTGATGAAAGGGACATAGCCCGGAGTAGTTACGGCCGGCTTTTTTAAGCTGCACACGCTCACCGACCACCTCAACCACATCAACGCGGCCTAACAGGTCATCAATGAAACGCTGTGGAATTTGGCCTGCCATGAACTACGGGCATCCTCGCGCAAAGCGCTAACTTTCGAGACTGTTTTTAAAAGCCCTGTTTTTAAAATCTGTTTTCAAAACCAGTTTTTAAAAACACTGCCTAAGGTCATCAGACCCATTACCAGATCAGATCATCATAAACAGCGACGGTCTTAACCAACGAAAGCATTAAAAACGACAGTCAAAAACAAACGGCCACCTAGTGGCGGCCGCTTGGCATCCCTCTTGAGACGACCAGCTAATTGCTCCGGCCCCCTCGGGTACGGATCAATAGAGCCGTTCGAAACGCTTTTGCTCACGCTGGACTTTCTTAGCGTGGCGTTTTACGGCAGCTGCCGCTTTGCGTTTACGCTCAGCAGTCGGCTTCTCATAGTGCTCGCGGCGGCGTACTTCAGAAAGAACACCGGCTTTTTCGCAAGAACGCTTGAAGCGACGCAGGGCGACGTCAAACGGCTCGTTATCACGTACTTTTACAGAAGGCATTAAGCACTCACCTACCTTAAGGAGTCTTGAGTTCGGATAGTACGTACACTGCGATATTGCGGTTCAGAATACAGTGTACGACCCAGTTTTACAGCGCACAGTAGTCTAGTCGCCGTTGGCCATCTTTGCAAATGCTTACGCTCGTTTGCAGCGACAATGCTAGACTACTGACCTTGTGATTTTCACCTTTATATTTTTGCACATCCTTTGAGAGTCCCTTATTTATGCGTGTTCTGGGCATTGAGACATCCTGCGACGAAACGGGCGTTGCGCTTTATGACACTTCGCTAACCGGCGGCAAAGGGCTGCTTGCCGACGCGCTTTACAGTCAAATCGCCATGCACGCCGAATTTGGTGGTGTGGTACCCGAACTCGCTTCTCGCGATCACACCCGAAAACTGCTACCGCTGATTGAGCAGGTGCTCAGCGATGCCAAGCTAACGCGTCACGACCTGGACGGCATTACTTATACCGCTGGCCCGGGCTTAGTCGGTGCATTAATGGTGGGCGCCAGCACCGCCCACGGCATGGCACGAGCGTTAAACATCCCCGTGCTCGGTGTACACCATATGGAAGGCCATTTACTGGCACCGATGCTGGAAGACGAGCCCCCCGAGTTCCCTTTCGTGGCGCTGCTGGTATCCGGTGGCCATACCCAGTTGGTCGAAGTGCAAGGGCTAGGTCGCTATCAGCTGCTCGGCGAATCGGTGGATGACGCCGCGGGTGAAGCGTTTGATAAAGCTGCCAAAATGCTGGGCTTGGCCTATCCAGGCGGGCCTCAAGTCGCCAAACTGGCGGAACAAGGGGATCCCAAGCGTTTTCGCTTCCCACGCCCGATGACCGACCGTCCAGGGCTCGATTTTAGTTTTTCCGGCTTAAAAACCCACACCATGACCGCCATTCGCCAATTGGAGGCAGCTGGTGAACTCGACGACCAAGCACGTGCCGACGTAGCCCGCGCCTTTGAAGAAGCCGTGGTTGATACGCTGGTCATTAAGTGCCGTAGAGCACTGGATCAAACCGGTTTGAAACGTTTAGTGGTGGCGGGTGGGGTTAGTGCCAATCATCGCCTGCGCGAACGACTACACGTTGAGTGTAAAAAACGCCATGCCCGCGCCTACTACCCACGCGGGCGCTTCTGCACCGACAATGGCGCCATGATTGCCTATGTAGGCGCTCAACGCTTGGCAGCAGGCGAGTGCGACACCTACGGCATAATGCAGGCAACCCCCCGTTGGCCGCTGGATCAACTGACACCCCCGGTTGCCGCTGATAGCTAGCTGCGCTCTAGGAGCCGCGAAACGGCGGCTCTTCACCGCGTCGAAGTCGACGAATATTGAGCCCGTGGCGGGCCAGCACCAGCAGGCTGAAGCCGCCGACCACCATAAAATACGCAGGCGCTAGCCAAGCGCATATAAGCGGCGCCACCAAAGCACTGGCTAGTGATGCCATCGCCGCCGTCTTTAGCCGCCACGCCAGTAGCGCCCAAATGACGGCGCTTAATAGCGCCACATTGGGCACCAATATCAGCAGTACACCAAACGCGCTGGCAACTGCCTTTCCGCCACGAAAGTGATGCCATAAGGGAAAACTGTGTCCAAGCAGCACGGCCAGCCCAACCAGCCCTTGCAACCATACTGGGCAGTTCATAAGCTTGGCCCCTAAAACAGCGGGCATGGCTTTTAAGGCATCTAGCAGCAGAGTAACGGCCGCCAAACGGGGGCCATAAAGGCGCAATACGTTAGAAAACCCAGGGTTAAACGAGCCATGTTGGCGTGGGTCACCCACACCCGCTAGGCGGCAAACGCTCAGCGCTGCCAACCAACTGCCGCTTAAATAACCCACTACTATCCATTCCATGGCGCTCTGCTCGCTTTATAGACCGTCTCGATAGCCTGGCTCGCTGTCGTTTAGCCCCATCCTAACGTACAATCGCCCGCTTGTTGCAGCTGGGGGAAGGCAGATGGATCGCATTTTGATTGAAGCGTTAACCGTCGACACAGTTATCGGTGTCTATGATTGGGAGCGTTCGATTCAGCAGTCGCTGAGCTTGGACTTGGTGCTGGCAACCGATATACGTTCAGCGGCAGCGACCGATGATTTACGCCTCACGCTGGATTACGCGGCCATTTGTCAGCGCATCCAGACATTTGCCGATGCTCATCAATTCGCCCTGGTCGAAACTTTCGCCGAACGCCTCGCAGAGTACCTGCGCACAGAATTTCCAATCAATTGGTTGCGCCTCACCGTGCGTAAACCCGGCGCAGTGCCCAACGCTGTCAGCGTCGGTTTGGAAATTACCCGCGGCGCCTTACCAGAGGCAACGCAGGAGCCCAGCGCATGAAGCTGGTTACTGTCAGCTTAGGCAGCAATATTTATCCCACTCGGCATATCCGCTACTGCCTTGATGCGCTCGCGGAGACCTTTGGCTCGCTGCAAATCTCACGTGTTTTTGAAAGCGAGCCAGTGGGTTTTACCGACAGCCGCAATTTCTATAATTTGGTAGTAGCCTTTCACAGTGACTGGTCACCCGGGGAGCTTCAGGCTTGGAGTAAGCAGCTGGAAATAGAACACGGTCGCCTTCCCGACACTGCTAAATTCAGCCCCCGCGCGTTGGATATCGACTTGCTTACCGTGGGCAGCCTCTGCGGCACCATCGATGATGTCACGTTGCCACGCAGCGAAATCACTCATAATGCGTTCGTGCTGCAGCCGCTTGCTGAATTGCTACCCACTGAACGCCACCCCTTGTGTGACACCTCTTACGCTTCGCTATGGAAAACCTTCGAACTAGGCAGCCAACGCCTCTGGGCGGTTGATTTTAGCTGGCGTGGCCGCTGGATCTCTCAGTCAGACGAGCTTCCTCGCTTGGCAGCGGCCCGTCGATAACCAGCTACTCAAGTGCCACCGCCACGACTTGCCCCCGCCGCACGCGTATTGCCTCACCCAGCGCTGCCCCCTGATATCCTTCCGCCATTAACGCCTGCGGCCCCACCTCGCGAGCCGCTAGCCAAGCGCTGCCAAGCCGCTTCACTTGCTCCGGCGCCAGCACGCTCACTAATGCCAACTGCGCCTCGACCTGCTCGGGCTTGCGCCAGCCATCCAACCGCTCCAGCCAATGCAGCACATTCGGGCCATCCAGTGGCGCGGTAAGCAGCGCATAAGTGAGCGCGGTATGACGGGCAAGCTGGGCCACGGCGTTAGGCAACTTTAACCGCGTTGCTAAGGCATCACGCTGTTCGGCGGTGAGCGGTGACACCAACTGCGCGTAGCGCCAGTGGGCCACTGCTAGCGTGCTGCTTTGGGGCGTTTGACCCAGCGCAGCTAAACCTTGCGGCAACACCGACCCCATAAGTTCGGGAAACCAGATGGGCAGCGCCTCACAGCGCTCTAGGGTGGTGAAATAAACGTCCGGGCTTGGTTCGCCCAGCGCCTTTTCGGTTTCCACCCACACCCGCTCGGCGGCCAAATGCTCAAGTTCACCGCTGTGGCTCACTTGGCGCATCAATGCCAGGGTTTCATCGGCTATGGTGAATCCCCGCGATGCATAGCGGGCTAAAAAGCGCGCAGTACGCAGTACCCGCAGCGGGTCTTCGCTAAACGCCATTGAGATATGCCGCAGCACACGCTGTTCAATATCGCCCTGCCCATTAAACGGGTCGGTTAACTCCCCCTCAATGCTCTGGGCAATTGCATTGATGGTTAGGTCACGGCGTAACAAATCCTCTTCCAGCGTGACATCGGGGCTGGCGTGAACATCAAACCCTGCGTAGCCGTGGCCAGACTTTCGCTCGGTGCGGGCAAGGGCATACTCCTCAGCTGTTTCTGGGTGCAAAAAAACCGGGAAGTCGCGACCCACTGGCTTAAAACCACGCTTGCGCATGGCCTCTGGCGTCGCCCCCACCACGACCCAATCATTATCGACAACCGACCAACCCAGCAAAGCGTCACGCACCGCGCCGCCTACACGATAAACCTGTAGGCCTGCTAAACGGGGGTCACTCCGTTTGTTAGTGTCACTTTTTTCCATTGTTTTCCCTATCTCCCCCGCTGCTGACTGGGCACGCTAGTGCGCTCGCCATTGGTCAGGTTTAGCGCGGTTAATCGCCCGCCCCAAACACAGCCTGTATCAAGCGCCTCGACGGGCACCTGCGCCTGAGGAGTCTCCCCTTCAAGGGCAGCCCAGTGGCCAAACAGCAGTTGAATATCATCGGCACGCGGGTATTGAAACCAAGGTAGAAAACCTTCTGGGGCACTATCAAGCCCCTCTTTCGCGGCAAACTCTAAACGCCCTTGGGCATCAATAAAGCGCATCCGAGTGAACACATTCACAATCAAACGTAGCCGGTCCATGCCTTCTAGATCGTCGCGCCAGATGTCCGGCTGGTTGCCGAATAGCTGGGTTAAAAACTGCCCTGATGTTTCACTCGCTAGCGCCGCCTGAACTTCCCGCCCGAGCGCTTCGGCCTGAGGAACGCTCCACTGGGGCAGCAGCCCGGCATGGGTCATTAGTATCCGGTGCTCAAACACGCTAAGGGGCTGGCTTTGAAGCCAATCCAGCAGTTCCTCCCGGTCAGGGGCACCAAGAATATCGCTCAGGGTGTCATTTTTTTTAAGCTTACCGCCACCACGGGCCACGACCAGCAAATGGAAGTCATGATTGCCCAATACGCTTTTTGCGGCGCTACCGAGCGCGCGCACCTCCCGCAAGCACGCTAAAGAACCGGGGCCGCGATTAATCAAATCGCCGACTAGCCAAAGCGTATCCCGCGCAGGGTTAAAACTGAGTTTCTCCAGCAGCGCTACGAATTCAGCATGGCAGCCATGTAAATCGCCGATCGCATAGGTGCTCATGCGTGAGGCCTTTTTAATGAAATGAATGGGCTAAATACTACCACCTCACTTGCCTGTTCTGCCTGCCGTCGGTTATTTATCTTGATGATTAACACTGGTGAAAGTAGCGAACGTGGATCACTATAAAAATGCGCGCAGGCGCTCTCAAGAGACACGTCCAGCAGCGAAATCGCCTTTCATAAGCATGGCTGCCTCGTCACTACTGTTAAGGAAAACGATACTCATATGGCTATGGATCATACGCGGCGTGGGCTACTACGGGTGGTTACCCTGGCGGGCATCGGCGCTGTAGTGCTGCCCGGTACAACACTGTTGCCGATCGCCCAGACCTTTACCGCTAAAACTTCCCCACCTATCGCTTCGGTGGTGGTGAACGGTTGGTTGCTTAAGGCTAGTGACCGCTGATGTATATCAATTTTGAGGCTATTAGCGAACAGCGTGACGCCGTGGATGTATGCATTATCGGCGCGGGTGCAGCAGGTATTTCCATGGCGGTCACCCTGTCGGAGCGGGGGCATCGCGTGCTGCTGTGCGAAGGTGGCGATGCGGACTACAGCGAACGCTCCCAGGATTGTTATCGGGGTGAAACCATCGGCGACCCTTATATTCCTTTATATGGCGCTCGCCTACGCCATTTAGGTGGCTCGACCAATCACTGGGGAGGCGTCTGTCGTCCGTTGGATCGCTATGACTTCACCGCCAAATCAGCTGCCAGCGAGACAGCTTGGCCCATTGGCCGTGATGCGCTTTCACCCTACTACCGCTCTGCCGCTAAGTTACTCGACTTGGCGACGACGCCCGCAGACCAATCCATCGCTGGGGCTGGGTTTAAACGCATCTATTTTTCTCTGGGCAACCCGACACGGCTGAAAGATAAATTTGCCGCTACGCTGCGCGATTCGATGACGCTTGAGTGCTGCTTAACGGCCAACCTAGTGGCACTGGAAACCCAAGATGGCCACGTCACCAGTGCCACTTTCAAGAATTACCAAGGGGACTACCGCTTGGTACATGCGCGCTATTTTGTGCTCGCCTGCGGCGGTATCGAAAACTCACGTTTGTTGCTGTGGTGCAACCAGCAAGCCAATGGACAGCTAATACCGCAGGCGGGCACGCTGGGGCGCTACTGGATGGAGCACCCTCACGCCACGGTGGGCAAGGCACTGTTGTTCAAGCCAGCGGCGCTGGGGCTAGACGACGAATACAACGTGTTTCTCTCCCCCACTGCTGCATCCCTCGATTCACGTCAAATACTCAACTGTGGGCTGCGCTTGCACCGTATGAACACTGAAACCACTCAGGCGCTGATTGATGAGCTCGCTGATCAAGCCCCTACGCTGGCGGGACGGATACGTGTCTGGCAAGCCCAAGGGCAGGTAATCCATGGCGTGGTATTAAGAGCCGCCTGGGAACAGGAGCCGCGCTTTGAGAACCGTATCGAACTGAGCGATGAGCTGGATGAACTGGGCGTTCCCCGCAGCCGCTTGGTATGGCAGCAGTCTGAGCTGGATCGCCGCACCATTCGCGAGAGCATGCTGCTGCTGGGTGAATACCTACGTGACAATGAGGTGGGCAGACTACAGATGGCTGATTGGCTTGCCGATACGCCTGTGCAACTGCCCACGGAAGGCGAACTAGCTGGACGTCACCACATGGGCGGCACGCGCATGAGCCTTGCTGCCGAGACGGGTATCGTTAACCCCGACTGCCGTCTATTTGCCCAGGAAAATTGCTACGTGGCGGGCTCCAGCGTGTTTGCCAGCGCGGGGCACGCCAACCCTACATTAACGCTAGTGCAGCTGGCCCTGCGGCTTTGCGATCATCTGGAGAGCAGGTTAACGCAGACATCTAGTGAAGCTGGAGCGGTACCGCCAACCTAAACGGTGTGATAGCCACTTCAAACGCGCGTTGCGTAGATGTGTCTAGCAACGTATAGGCGCCTTCCATGACTCCCACCGGCGTTTGAAGAATGGCACGGCTGGTATAGCGAAAGCTCTGGCCAGGGCCAATCAGCGGCTGCTGCCCGACGACGCCTTTGCCGCGCACTTCCTGGCACTCGCCGCTACCCTGGGTGATTTTCCAGTAGCGCGCCATGAGCTGCACGCTATGGGGGCTTTGATTATGGACGGTGATGGTATAGCTGAAGACGTAGCGCGACTCCGCATCATTGGACTCATCGGCACGGTAGCTAGGCGCAACGTTTACCTCGATAGTTAGACCACTCACGCTTGGCTGCCCCGCTCACTGCTCGCCTGCTCATCGGCGGCGACTCGATTGGCAATCGCCACGTACTCGGCGACCGTCAGTGTTTGCGGACGGCGGATAGGATCAATACCTAATTCTTCAAGGATTTCAGGGCTCACGCGCCCTTTAAAGTTATTGCGCAGCGTTTTGCGCCGCTGTCCAAACGCGAGCTTTACCAACTCAAACAGCAGCGTGGGGTCTTCTGCTGTATGAGGCAGGGTCGCATGAGGCGTTAAACGCACAATGGCCGACTCAACCTTGGGCTGCGGCACAAAGGCTTCCGGCGGCACAATAAATAGCTGCTCGACACTACAGTAGTACTGCGCCATGACCGAAAGACGCCCCCAATCAGCACCGCCCGGTTCAGCAGCCAAGCGCTCAACGACTTCTTTTTGCAGCATGAAGTGCATATCTTCTATCGCACTTCCTGCGGCAAGCAGGTGAATTATCAACGGCGTGGAGATGTTGTAAGGCAGATTACCCACCACGCGCAGCGCAGGCCCATCGCCTTTCAGCGCGGCAAAATCAAACTTCAGCGCATCGCCTTCGTGTATCACAAAGTCGGGGTAGTTAAAAAACTGCACGCGCAGGCCAGGGATCAGATCGCGGTCGAGCTCAATGACTTCTAAATGCCCTGCCGCTTCCAGCAGCGGCTCGGTCAGTGCACCCTGCCCTGGGCCAATTTCGACAAGGCGATCCGTCGAGCGCGGGCCAACGGCACGAACGATCCGCGAAATAATGCCAAGGTCGCGCAAAAAGTTCTGACCAAAGCGTTTACGAGCGCGGTGTTGGGGCACAGTAGACATCAAACGGTGTTCCTTGGAGTGCGGATTCAATCGGGAGTATTTCGCAGCAAACGCTAGACAGTAGCAGACAACCGCTGGGTAGATAGACGGCGTGCAAGGGCGATAGCGACTTTCAGGCTGCCGGGGTCTGCCACGCCTTTGCCAGCCAGATCCAACGCGGTGCCATGGTCGACCGAAGTGCGTACCAATGGCAAGCCCAGGGTAATATTGGCAGCCTGACCAAAGCCTGCATATTTTAACACTGCCAAGCCCTGGTCATGGTACATCGCCAACACTGCATCGACACCTGCCAAGTGCCGCGGGGTAAATAGTGTGTCGGCGGGCAACGGGCCAAGGATATCCATTCCCTCAGCGCGAAGGGCATCAAGCGCGGGAATAATAATATCCAGCTCTTCGTGGCCCAGGTGGCCATTTTCACCGGCATGCGGGTTTAAGCCACACACTGCAATGCGCGGTTTAGCAATCCCGAACTGGTGCTGCAAACCAATCGCCAGTAAGCGACTAATGCAAGTGACCCGCTCAAAGGTGATAGCGTCGGCGACGTTGCGCAGAGGCAAGTGGGTGGTCACCAGAGCAACACGTAAATCGCCACTACCCTGCCAGCTTGGCGATGCCGCATGTAGCGCCGCGTCGGTGGCCAGCATCATCACGACGTCATCAACGCCACAGGCATCACGCAGCCATTCGGTATGGCCGGTAAAGCCAGGGTGACCGCCGTCAATAATTACGCCTTTGTGCAGCGGTGCGGTCACCATGGCAGCGGCGAGGCCGTGTTGACAAGCATCGACCGCCATTGCCAGGGTGGCAAGTACGTAATCGGCGTTAGCTGGATTAAGCACACCTGGCGAGGAAGGGGCATTAAGAGCGACGGACCAAACAGGTAAGGCATTGTCGCCACTTGGGCACTCACCCACCGAACACTCTACCACCGTAACATCCAGCCCCAGCGCAATTGCGCGCTGGCGCAGCATTTCCGGATCGCCAATGGCCACGGTATTTGGAGGAAGCCCCCCCCCGGCTGCAAGCATTAGCGTTAGTTCAGGACCGATGCCCGCTGGTTCGCCGGTGGTGATGACCACCGGCAGCGCGCTATCAGCCCTTGAAGTCCCAGCTACCATTAGAGACGAACATCAACAAAAGCCTGTGAGCGAATCTCTTGCTGCCAGGTTTCAAGCTCTTCGTTCGCGCGACGCTGGAAGATCGCTTGGCGAACCTGCTCGCGCTGACTCTCCTGAGTAACGTTCTGGCGGCGACGCTCTTCCACCTCAATCACGTGGTAGCCGAACTGAGAGCGCACCGGCTGGGATATCTGGTTAACGCCTAGGTCACGCATTGCTTCCTCAAACGCAGGAACAGTTTGCCCTGGGCGCACCCAGCCAAGCTCACCCCCGTTGAGTGCAGTGCCGCTGTCATCGCTATACTCGCGCGCCACGGAGGCAAAATCATCTCCCTGAGACAAGCGCTGGCGCACTTCTTCGGCTCGCGCTCGCGCCTGGTTTTCATCGCGATTAGGCGTCAGCTCGATTAATACGTGGCGGGCCCGCGTCTCTTCAATGAAGTTCTGCTCGCCGGCCTGCCCCTGCTGCTGGTCAAGAAAACGCTCAACGTCACGATCACTAACCGTCACACGATTACTGATTTGGCGCTGCTGCACCTGACGCATCAGCATTTCGCGGCGAATATCTTCGCGCACGCTCGCCAGCGTCATGCCGTCAGCTTCCACGGCATCAGCAAACTCATCCAGCGTCATACCGTTGGATTCGGCAATCGAGCGCACCTGACCGTTTAGCTCAGTATCATCAATCGTCAGACTGGCATCTTCCGCCATTTGTAGCTGAATCTCTTCCATCACCATACGCTCAAGCACTTGCCGCTCAAGCTGGGAGCGGGGAGGAAGATTACCGCCCTGCGTCTGGGCCTGCTGCTCAATTTGCGCCATACGATCATCCAATTCGCTGCGCATGATCACATCGTTATTGACCACGGCCACGACACTATCCAATGCCTGACGCTGAGTGGATTGGAAATTCTGCGCCTGGAGTGTCAGCGGCGCCAACGCAAGGCCAGCGCCAACGCAGAGGGCGAGTAGGCTACCCGCAGAGAGCTGTTTCATTCGGCCTAGCAAGGGCTTTCTCATTTTCATTACAAACGTCTCTTTCATTAGCCATTCTATGGAAGTCATTTACAGGGCGGTCGGACGATAGCCAGGAATGGTCTGTTCAAAATAGCTGTCCGCATTCTGGCCAACGCCACCTAAGCCACGGAACACGAAGCGCAAAAAAAGCCCGCGATCATTAAAATCATCATCAATGCGGGCAGTATCATCGTCATCGACCCATTCACGCCAAACAAGCTGCAGGCCATAACAGCAGTTATTCCACTGCACGCCTGCCAGCTGCTCAAGCGAGCGGTCATTGGTTTGATCGTGAAGGTAGCGACCGATCAAATCAATGCTAGTGCTGGCTTTCCAGGCAAACGACAGATCCCACTCTTCACGGTTATAGTCGCGAAAGCCGTCGTCGCCCTGCAACACACCCGGGTCAAATCCTTCGATCTCCCAACGGTAGCCAAGGTTCACTACGTGCCCTTCGGGATGGCGATAACGTACATCAACGCTTGAGCGTTCGGTGCGATCACGGTGATCATCGTAGAGCCATTCGTAGCCACTGCTCCAGCGATCATTAATTTGCCAATCAAGGCGGGTCACTAGTGGTGAACGATCCCGGGTGGCCTGATAGTAGCTTTCAGGATTAACGTTGGGGTTTTCTTCCGGCCGATCCGGCAGCGTATCCGCATCGCCTTCGCTATCGATTCGGCGATCATCAAAGTAAACACTCTGCCCGACCCCAAACGAAAGTCGATCACGACCGGACGCATCCTCAAGTAGGCGCGACTGCACGCCATAAGAGAGCCGGTTGAGATCACCCACGCGGTCAGTGCCGGAAAAGCGCTGGGCGGACCAGAGCTGATCCCAGGAGAACACACGTTCTCGACTGTCAAAGTCCGGCAGCTCAGTTTGATCGGTACGTGGCACGTAGGCGTAGTTCAGACGCGGTTCCAAGGTTTGGCGATAGTCGCGCCCGCCGAGGGCCAGCTCGCGCTCAAAGACCAACCCGCTATCGATTGAGGTCAGCGCAATGCTGCGGCTGGGCGAGTCACCCCGCTCCGTTTCTCGCTCGCCATAATCCAACTCATAGGCGGTGTTCCACAGTTCAGTACGCGGCTCTAAATAGCCCCAAGGCCGTTCAAAGCGCCAGCCAACAACAGGCGTAAGGTGCAATCGGCTACCGGTGGCCGCCTCACGCTCCGGCACACGGCGCTCATCCACATCGCGCCAAAAATAGGTCGCATTAGAGCGCCACTGGGTGTAGAGGCCGTTGTCGAACTGCCAGTTCGCGTTGGCACTCAGGCTCGGCAGTTGATAAAAGGGCTTATCGCTATCGCTGAGCGGGTCTTCCAGACGCTGAAAGCCTTGGGCACGGGCATCTAACTGCCAGCGCTGGCCACGGTAATCGACCTGGGCCAAGCGCTCCATGCTGGCGCGATCACTTTCACCGAACTCGCCACCAAAGTCATCAAAATAGCGCCCGTCGCTGGCCGCACCATAGCGCAGCCGGTAAATGCTACGCTCGTTTACCCGCCCTGCATGGCGGGCATCCACATACCAACGATCCTCACCTTCAAAGCGATTTTCTCCACCGCCGGAGCCGCCGTTATCACTATTTAAATAGCCGCCTTCGACGATGCCCGCACTCTCTTCAAACAAGTAGCGGTACTCACCGTTCATTAGCAACCCGTGGTCGCTCATCCAGCGCGGCGTGATGGTTGCATCGTGGTTAGCAGCAATATTCCAATAAAATGGCTGAGTATAATCAAAACCGTCTGTTGAAAAGCCGATTGACGGGGACAGGAGCCCGGTGTGACGACGATCGTCAATGGGAAAACGTAGCCAAGGCCAGTAAAACACCGGGACATCTTTAACATGCAGTCGGGCATGACGCGCGGTGCCAAAGCCTTCTGCTTGGTATAATCGAATATCACTGCTCACCAATTCCCAGCTATTGGCGCCTGGGTCACAGGTCGTGAAGCTGGCGTCCTGCAGACGATACTCGCCCTCTGCCGTCTGCTCTAACTGATTTGCCTGACCGCGCAGGTGCTGGTCGTAAAGCACATAATGGCTATTCCCCAACGTCGCCCGGTCTTCGTTTAGCCTCAGCATCGCCTGCTCGCCGCGCACCAATGCACGTCCGTCACGTATGGCGATATTGCCTTCAGCATCGACCTGCTCACGGTCGGCGGGTAAAAAGACACGCTCCGCTTCTACTTCCTCATTGCCGCGCCGAAGCACCACATCACCGCGCAACAACGCCTCGCCATTGGCGGCGTAATCGACGTCGCTGGCCTCAAGTGAGAGGGTTTCCGGGTTCTCTTCCGCGGGTAAGCGGTAGCTGGGCATCACGTAGCGCCCCCGGCACAATTGATTGGCCGCCTCTTCTTCCCCCCAGGCTTGCCAGTCTAACGCCTCTGCGGGCATGTTTTGACCTTGAGCCACCGCTGTAAACGAGGCGCCAGCAAGCAAACTGCCCATCAGCGTATGCGCAACTGGCAACGTGCGCGAAAATCGCTTGCCCATGTTCGTTATCCTTGGCATCCAGAATCGGTATTATACAGCCCGCATGATGCCCGACCAGCAAGGAGCTTGCATGTCCTCTTATCGGATTAACGCCCTCACCACGTGGGCTGCCCAACAAAACGGCCTTTCCAAGGCCGATATTACGCTTTCATCCGCCGTGGGCGATGCAAGTTTCCGGCGTTATTTTCGCCTCACATTACCCGACGGCTCTACCCAGGTAGTAATGGATGCCCCGCCTGAACAGGAGGACTCACACCCTTTTGTCGCCATCGCCCAACGTTGGCACAGCGCAGGCTTGGCGGTACCCAAGGTGCATGCCGCCAACTTGGCGGACGGCTTCCTGCTGCTTGATGACCTGGGCAACACACCGCTACAAAACTTGTTTACCGACGACGCTACCACACAGGCGTACCATGCGCAGGCCCTAACGCTCATCGCCGAGCTGCAAAACCGCGCCAGCCCCGAATCACTGCCCGCTTATGATAGGGCGCTGCTTGGCCGGGAGCTCGATCTGTTTCCCGAATGGTGCTTGGGTGCTTGGCTGAAGCTACCGCCACCCGAAAGCTGGCACCCCCTGCGCGAGCAGCTTATTCAGCAAGCGCTGGCCCAGCCGGTGGTCAGTGTGCACCGCGATTTCGATGCTATGAACCTGATGGTACACGACCAGCGTTTATTCATGATCGACTTTCAGGACGCGGTGGCAGGCCCGCTAAGCTACGACCTTATCTCATTGTTGCGGGGGCGCTACTGCCGCTTTAGCGATGAGGAGTTTAGCGACTTCGTCAGCGCATTTTATCAGCAGGCCCGCCGTGATGGTCGTCTTCCCAGCCGGGTCGATTTTGCCACCTTCCTAATCCAGTGCCATGCCATGGCCGCTCAGCGCTCGCTGAAAGTGCTGGGCATATTTTGCCGTTTAACGCTACGCGATCAAAAAAGTGGCTATCTTGAGCGCTTGCCGCACTTTTTGGATCATCTGGAGGATAGTCTTTCGTTCCTGACCGAGCAGACTGATTTCACTGAGTGGGTCACGCTCACCTTTCGCCCCGCCCTCATGAAACGACTAGCGGAAATGACGTAATGAAAGCAATGATCTTAGCCGCAGGGCTCGGCAAGCGGATGCGACCGCTCACGGATCACTGCCCCAAGCCCCTGTTACCCGTCGCGGGTAAGCCGCTCATCGTGCATCATCTGGCGCGTCTTCACGAAGCGGGGATTCATGAAGTCGTCATTAATGTCAGCTACCGTGCCGAGCAGATTATTGATGCCCTGGGTAATGGCGATGCTTTTGGGCTGCGTATTCATTGGAGCCGTGAAACAGAGCCTTTGGAAACCGGTGGCGGTATTCAGCAAGCCCTACCGCTGCTGGGTGAAGCACCTTTTCTACTTATTAACGGCGATGTCTGGTGTGAAGCGTTGCCCAACGTACAAGCGCTGCAAGGCGATGATTTAGCGCATTTGGTGCTGGTAGATAATCCTTCCCACCACCCCGACGGCGATTTTGGGCTAGCGGGAGGGCGCGTTAATCAAACCAGCAATGAGCGGTTGACCTTCGCGGGCATCAGTGTGATTCACCCAGCATTGTTAGCCGGTCAGCCTCAGGGCGCCTTTACATTAGCGCCACTGCTCAGGACCGCTATTGATGACCAACGGGTGAGTGGGGAACATTACACGGGGCAATGGGTCGATGTGGGCACGCCTGAACGGCTGGCGGCATTGGAAAGCCAGCTCCAATTCCAACGACCGCGCGGGAAGGACTAGCCGATGCATCCAGACTATTTACGTGAGGCAATCGCTGATACGCCCCGCGTAGCGGTCTATGGCACGCTGAAGCAGGGTTTCAACAACGCCCACTGGTTAAACGGCGCCAGGCGACTGGGGAGCGACACCACCCGCGCCCTCACGCTCTATGATATCGGCCCCTACCCCGGCGCAAAATGGCAGCCATCCAAAGGCGTCACTATAGAGGTTTATGAGGTCAGCGTTGGCCAGCTGGCCCAGCTAGACCGGCTGGAGGACTACCGTATCGATGCCCCCGCGCAGGGCGAGTATGACCGCCAGCAAATAGCCACCCGCTTTGGTCGTGCCTGGGTCTATCTTTACAATCCGGAAGTGGCGGATAAGCGAGCCATTTGCGAAGGCGGTTGGGAGATGCCTTACACTGACCATGATTAATAATGCCGGTGATGAAAAACAGGGACATTGAGAAGAGCCCCGAGAAGAGGCGCGCAGGCCAAGAAATGTTATGCTGCGCGACTTACCTTTCGTCGCCTAGATGAGGAGAGCCGCGTGAAAGCACGGGTAAAATGGACAGAAGGCCGTCAATTTGTGGCGGAATCCGGTAGCGGGCACAGCGTTGTCATCGACGGTCCGCCCGACCACGGTGGCCGCAATACGGGGCCCCGCCCCATGGAAATGCTGTTGATGGGCATGGGCAGTTGCACCGCTTTTGACATCTTGAACATTCTCGATAAAGCGCGTGCCAATGTCACCGACTGTGTCGCGGAACTTGACGCTGAACGCGCTGATGAAGTGCCCGCCGTCTTTACCAAGATCCACGTTCATTTCGTAGTGACTGGGCATGCATTGAAAGAGAAGCAGGTTCAGCGCGCCGTTGAACTCTCTGCTGAAAAGTACTGCAGCGCGTCGATCATGCTGGTTAATGGCGGCGTAGAGATCACTCACTCTTTTGAGATTATCGAGGCTTGAGCGGCTGTTTGCACGGGCAGCGCTTGGCTCTCTCGGCTAGCGCCGCCGCTTGCCCAACCGCGGCGGCAAAAAAAGTAGTTCAGTCGGATGCAAGCAATCGCCTTGACGGGCATAATACGCCCGCTTGTTTTACCTTCACCTGTGCTGTCACCGCCCTGCTTTATCGGGTGGGGTTACACCGCAGCGATGGTGGCAACGTCTTATCGGTTCCGGCGCTGGCTCGTCGGGGTGTCTTCACCTGCCATAAGGAGGCTCGGACATGACAGATAATCTCCGACTCCACGGGTTTAACAACCTGACAAGCTCTTTGAGCTTCAACATTTACGACATTTGTTACGCCAAAACCGAAGAGCAGCGTGCGGCTTATATCGACTATATCGATGAGCTCTACAACGCCGAACGTTTGACGCAGATCCTGAAAGACGTCACCAACATTATCGGCGCTCATGTGCTGAATATCGCCCGCCAGGACTATGAGCCCCACGGCGCAAGCGTGACGATCCTGATTGCCGAGCATGAGCTGGATGACGCCGCGCCTGAGCAGATTAAGCCGGGCCCCGGTCCACTGCCAGAAACGGTGGTTGGGCACTTAGATAAGAGTCACGTTACGGTGCACAGCTATCCTGAGTCGCATCCTGACAACGGCATCAGCACCTTCCGTCTCGATATCGATGTCTCGACCTGTGGTCATATCAGCCCGCTTAAAGCGCTGAACTACCTGATCCACAGCTTCGACTCCGACATTGTCACCATGGATTATCGGGTACGCGGCTTCACCCGTGACGTAGACGGCAAGAAGCTGTTTATTGATCACGGCATTACCTCCATCCAAGACTACCTTGCTGACGATACCAAGCATGCGTATCAGATGATGGATGTAAACGTGTATCAGGAAAACATGTTCCATACCAAGATGCTGCTCAAAGATTTCGAGCTGGAAAATTACCTGTTCGGTACGTCTCGCCGCGATATTACCTTTGAAGAAGCACGTGATATTGAGAGCCGTTTGCGTAAAGAGATGCTGGAGATTTTTTACTCTCGTAACTTGGATTAAGCGACGCCTCTGAATGCCAAAAGCCAGCTAACGCTGGCTTTTTTTGTGGCGCTTATATGGGATCAATAAACGCTGGGCTCGCCTTCGGGGCGGGTCTTAAAGCGTCTATGCAGCCACAGATATTGCTCCGGGTGCTTGCGAATGGCCTGCTCAATAAACTGATTGACCTTGGTCGCATCGGCTACCTCGTCATTGCTCGGAAACCCTTCTAACGCTGGCAGGCTCTCGATGGTGTACGTCGCATTATCAGGGTTGCGGTGAAACATCATCGGCACCACCGACGCGCCGGTCATACGCGCAAGCTTGGCCGTTAAGCGAATCGTCGCAGCCTGCTGACCAAACAACGGTGCAAACACACTGACATCGCGGCCAAAATCCTGATCCGGCGAGTACCACACCATCCGGCCTGCCTTAAGCTGCCGCACAGCCCCACGCAGATCGTAACGGTCAATCGCGACTCCAAAGTTGCGTCCACGAGCGCGAGTCATAAAGCGCTCAAACAGCGGGTTGTTATGCGGGCGATAGACAGCGTCAGCAGAGAAAAATAGCGCGTGTAAGGCACCGCCTAAATCGAGCGATGAGAAGTGAACACCGATAATGACCACCCCTTTGCCTCGCGCCTGAGCACGGGCCATGTGCTCTTCGCCAATATAAGCAACTCGGTGGCGTAAGCTTTCGCCATTTCGACACCAGCCCGTCGCGGTTTCGACGAGACCAATGCCATTAGCGATGAATGACTCTTTGACGAGTTGCCGCTGTTGTTCGGCGCTCTTTTCGGGAAAGCACAGCGCTATATTGGTGTCGGTAATGCGCCGCCGCCGCTTGGCAAAGCGCCATGCGAGCAACCCAAGCCCTTTGCCAATACTCATTTTTAGCCGCCAGGGCAGCCAGGCGGCAACATACATGGCACCAATCCCGAGCCAAGTGGGCCAGTAACGCGGGTGGGCAAACGAACGTGGATAACGTGATTTTGACATAAAAACAACCGTTTAATCAGAACGCCCATGATAACGCCGAGGCGCCCGGGGCAGTACCCCCGTCAGCAGGGTATAGCTGATCGTATCGCAGTAACGGGCCACTTCATCCACCGGCAGTACTTCGCCGTTGCTAGCGCTACCCCATAATACGACTTCGCTGCCAATGGCGGCATCGGGCACGTCTGTTACATCCACCGTGAGCATATCCATAGAGACTTTACCGGCAATCGCGCAGCGTTGGCCGTTTACCAGCACTGGCGTACCATCGCGGGCATGGCGGTCATAGCCGTCACCGTAGCCGCAGGCAACCACGGCAATGCGTGAACGCCGCGGCGCACGCCAGCGCCCGCTGTAGCCCACGGGCTCGCCCTCTTCTAGCTCTCGCAGGGCGATAATTTCAGAGCGCAGAGTCATCACTGGCTTCAGTTGCCGGGTGATGTCATTGGCGACTTCTAAGGGGTCGCTGCCGTAGAGCATGACGCCTGGCCGGTTCCAGTCACCATGTGCCACCGGCCACGCCAAGGTCGCCGGTGAGTTGGCTAGGCATAGCGGCGCTTCTAGCTCACTGGTCAACTCCTGGAGCCGTGCCATTTGCTGAGTGAAATAACGGCTATCCTGAGCATCGGCAGTGGCAAAATGGCTCATCAGGTGCAGCGAAGCCACACTCGGCGCAGCAAGAAGCTGGCGCCAGATGGCAGCGGCCTCTTCAATGGCAAAGCCCAGGCGGTGCATGCCGGAGTCGACTTTTAACCATACCGGGATGGGCTGGCGTGGCGTGGCCGCCAACAGTGCATCAACCTGCCACTGGCTATGCACCGCGATCCAGAAACCGTGGGTGTCCACCAGCGCCAACTCATCAGTACTGAAGATGCCTTCAAGCAGAACGATAGGCTTCGTAATGCCACCTTTACGCAACGCGAGAGCCTCTTCGATACAGGCGACGGCAAACGCGGGAGCATGGGCCTCCAGCGCTTGAGCGCACGCTAGCGCACCATGCCCGTAAGCATCAGCTTTGATAACGGCCACTGAGCGGCTTTGGGGCGCACAGCGGCACGCCAATTGATAGTTGTGACGCAGCGCGTCCAGATCAATATCGGCCACAAGGGGGCGCATAGGTTTTCTCACTTACCTGATTCAGCAATAAATGCTTATTAACAAAAAATGTCAGCGATAAAAAACCGAGCAAGCACCTATAGGTACTTGCTCGGCTTAGAGGGAAGGCGCGTTTAATAATCACCTTTGTTGCGCTTCAAACACTTAAGTTTCAAACAAAGCTTCTAACGAGAGACCCTGTTTTTCCAGCGAACGACGCAGCTTTTTCAGCGCTTCGACTTGAATCTGGCGAACTCGCTCGCGGGTTAAACCGATTTCGGCGCCCACTTCTTCCAGGGTGGCGGATTCGTGGCCGCGTAAGCCAAAGCGGCGCACGACAACTTCACGCTGTTTTTCGCTCAGCTCATCAAGCCAAAGATCAACGTGCTCTTTGACATCGCCATCCACCAGACGCGCTTCAGGCCCCTGCACCTCATCGTCGGTCAACGTATCGATCAGCGGCTTATCGCTCTCACCGCCCATCGGGTAATCAACGGACGATACGCGCTCATTGAGGCCGAGCATCTTTTTGACCACCTCGACCGGTTTGTCCAGGTGCTCGGCGATCTCTTCAGCAGTGGCCTCATGGTCAAACTTCTGGGTCAATTCGCGCGCCGCGCGCAGGTAGATATTGAGCTCTTTGACCACATGAATCGGCAAACGGATTGTACGCGTTTGGTTCATCAACGCGCGCTCAATGGTTTGTCGAATCCACCAAGTGGCATACGTTGAAAAACGAAAACCCCGTTCGGGGTCAAACTTTTCAACGGCGCGGATCAAGCCCAAATTACCCTCTTCGATCAAATCCAGCAGCGTTAAGCCGCGGTTAAGGTAGCGGCGGGCAATCTTCACCACCAGCCGCAAATTGGACTCAATCATCCGTGAGCGTCCCAGCGGGTCGCCCTTACGCGCTAATCGGCCGTAATATACTTCCTCTTCTGGCGTTAATAATGGCGAAAAGCCGATTTCGTTGAGGTAGATTTGCGTTGCATCCAAGCTTTGGGTCGATTGTCGATCCTCACGCCCTAGCGCTTTTTCAAAAGCATCTTCTTCTACCGCGATGTCATCATCGGTATTATCAAGTGCCTCCTCAGCAGCCTCCAGGTCAACCTCCTGTAGATCTTTCTCCAACATACTCATGGCCTTACCCCCGTGTTTCGCCTACCCGCCATTTAGAAAGTCAAAGGGGTGCGCTCTAAGGCGCACACCATATTGTTATGTGACAATTGTTATATGACGCTCGAATACAGCGATTCGGGCAACTTCCAAGTTAAACGCTGGCCTTCCACGCTACCGGTGAGTGCATTAGCGGGAAGGCAGAAAGTCCATGGGATCTTGAGGCTGGCCATCACGGCGAACCTCGAAGTGCAATCGGACATTTTCTGCGTCACTATCCCCCATCGTCGCAATCACTTCACCCGCTTCTACCACGTCATTTTCACTGACCCGTAAGCTATCGTTATGCGCATACGCACTCAGGAATTGGTCGTTGTGCTTGAGAAGGATGAGGTTGCCATAACCCCTGACGCCGCTGCCCGCATAAACCACAATACCGGGCCCAGCTGCTTTAACAGGTTGCCCCTTTTCACCGGTGATATCAATCCCGGCAGTGATGCTATCGCCTTGTCCAAATGCCCCGACGACGTTGCCATCGGCAGGCCATTGCCAATTGATCGTTTCAGCAGGCGTATAGGTACGCGAAGAGCGGTCAACGCTGGCACTTTGTGTAGCTGGAGCAGCTTCAGGCTGTGGCTCGGGTTCTGATACTGGCTGCGGTTCAGGTTCTGACGCTGGCTCAGGTTCCGGCTGAGCGGCAGGCTCAGGTTCGGCAGCTGCGACCACTTCAGGCTCAGGCGTGGAGGAAGAGGTATTTTCTTCACTGCTAGGCGAAGAATCAGCCACTTGTTCCGCAGCCTCTACGGCATCGCGTTCAGCGGTTAGGCGCTGGTTACGTTGAATCGCGGATTCGTCGGGCAACAGCCAGTCGAGTTCCTGGTCATCACTCGCAACAGAGGCTGCTTGCGGATTCAGTCCGGTCGCCACGGCGCCACCACCATTGTTATTAGCGGCAGGCTGGCTACTGGCGACTGATGACGTTGAGGCGCCTTCGCGCAGGGCAATGGTTTGCCCTGGCCGAATTTGGTACGGCGCATCAATATTGTTCATTGCCGCCAACTGGCGATAATCCAAATTGTGCTGCCATGCGATGCCATACAGCGTGTCGCCCGCTTTAACGGTGTACTGGGGTGAGTTTTCCACCGCTTGGCGTGCTTGGCTTAAATCACGCACTTGAGGGCTTCCGCCTTGTTGGCTGGCACAACCCGCAATTGTTAATGCCAGCGCCGACATCATCAGTACTTTAAGACTATAACCTTTACGCATATAAACCTTACTCCTTTTCAGCGCCAAGCTTGGTATCGATGGGCCGACGATCCGCGTGTCGGTTGAGTAACACAACAATGAGTGCCCCCAAGGCCATTAGCGCGACAACGCCAGCTACTTGTGCCGAGGCACCGGTCAATACGGCATAGTCAGCGGGCAACAAATAACGGTGCTCCAAAGGGATCATTTGCCCTTCTGGCCCTATTTGATAGCGTAACAGTTCACGCCATGGCCAGAGAACCGGTAACGAACCGACAATAAACCCCAGTAGCAGTTGCATGGTCGAGGTATGGTGGCGCCGTAACAACCAGGACAACAAGCGTGAAAACAACGCTAAACCCACCACACAGCCCATTCCAAACAGAATAATAATGCCCAGATCAAAGCTGCGAATTGCTCCCATGATGGTGCCGTAGAGCCCCATTGTCAGCAATAGAAAACTGCCTGATACCCCTGGCAGGAGCATGGCGCTGATGGCAATGCAGCCTGCCACCATCACTACCAGCGCCTCGTTGCCCAGCAGCAGCACCAGCGGCATCATGCCTGGCAACGCTTGGGCGAGCACTAACCCCACCAACAATGGCAGCAGATACCATAGTTTCCAGCCGCTACTTGCCTGCCCGACCACCAGTGCGGAGGCCGCTACAAGGCCAAAAAAGAACCCGTCCAACAGTAGTGGATGCGCTTCCATCAACCATAGTGCTAAATGCGCAACGCTAAATAGACTAACCGCAACACCTGCCAATAGCGGTACCAGAAAGGCTAGGTTCAAATGGAGACTCAGGGCTTTCCAGCCACCTTGACGCCATACACCAATCGCACTTGGGCCAAATTGCTTGATGGTGTTAATCAGCTCTTCATAGATACCGCTAATAAACGCAATCGTACCTCCCGACACACCGGGTACCGCATCGGCGGCGCCCATCCCTGCGCCACGTAAAAATATTCCCAAGGGTTGCCGCTTCAATCCACTACTCCTTGTAGTAAAGGTACAAAACGTACGGGCTCAAGCCGCCGTTTTTCAAAGGCACTGCCGATGCGCTTTACCTGAGTAAGCCACTGGCTGCCATCGGGATCTTCCAAGGGGGCGATCAACACCCCGTCGTAACTCAATTGCTCTAGTAGCGATGTGGGCAATGTATGAGCGCAGGCGGTTAGCAAAATAACATCAAACGGTGCCACTTCAGGCCAACCATAGCCTCCATCCGCCACTGCTAGTGTGGCTGGGGCCGTAAGCCGCCGTAACCGCTCAGCCGCACGCTCGTACAACGCACCAATGCGTTCAATGGAGTAGAGCTCTTCTACCAAGCGCGACAATATTAACGTTTGATAGCCAGACCCGGTGCCCAGTTCCAATACCCGGCGGGGCCCGGCGCGCAACACGAGCTCGGTCATCCGCGCCACAATGAACGGCTGCGATAGCGTTTGGCCAAAGCCAATCGGTAAGGCGGTATCTTCATAGGCGCGGTGCGCCAGCGCCTCATCCACAAACAGATGACGCGGTTCACTGGCCATGACCTCTAGCACGCGGGCATCGTTGATGCCTTGCTGCATGAGGCGCTCGACCATTCGGTCTCGGGTACGCTGTGAGGTCATACCGCGACCGCGCAGCTCAGCAGGGGAGATATCAGGCAAAAACATCCAACCAATCCTGCACATCGTTAAGCGCGGGGTGGCGCGTCAGGTCTGTTTGTAACGGTGTAATCGATACAAAGCCCGCTTCAACAGCGGCAAAATCGGTATCTTCACCATCATCGGCATTGGCTGCTACCGGCGCAATCCAATAGCGGGTACGCCCCCGCGGGTCTTGTACTGGCAACGGTTTTTCGGCTGGTCCGCGGTACCCAAGGCGGGTAACTTTAACGCCTTTGATCTCTTCCCAGGGTACATCGGGGACATTGACGTTAAGCAGCGTACGCGGCGGTAGCGAGAGTTGATCCGCGGCGCCAATCAAGGTGGCGGCCACTCTTCCGGCGGTAGCGAAGTGGCGCTCGCCGCATAGCGACATGGCAATCGCGGTCATGCCTAGGTTGCGCCCTTCCATCGCCGCCGCAACGGTGCCGGAATAGAGCACATCGTCGCCCAGGTTACTGCCGTGATTAATCCCTGAGATCACTAAATCAGGTTTTTCATCCCATACACCGTGAACGCCTAAATAGACGCAGTCGGCAGGGGTACCATCAACGCTATAAAAGCCGTTATCAAGCGCCGTCAATGAAAGCGGCCGTGACAAGGTAAGCGAATTACTGGCACCGCTGCGGTCTCGGTCAGGCGCCACCACGCGCATATTGGCGTGCGACAGCAGCGCATCGTGTAGCGCACGCAACCCAGGCGCGTAAACACCGTCATCATTTGAAAGCAGTAGTCGCCGCATAGTGGCTCTCCCTTTTTTATATGCACAAGTTATATGCACAAGAGTCATTAGCGCCAGCGTCATAAGCACACAGCATAAACGCGAAAGGTGACAACTCCTATCCATCACTTTTAGTAAACTTTTTAACGTCTTATAGCTATTCTGACGACTTATAACCGTTCTGACGACTGACGTCGCCCACCGCTATCCACTCATCTCTATCAGCTCACCAAGCACAGCGGTAGCAAAGCTACCGCGAGGCAACGCAAACGAAAGCCGTACGGCATCAGCTTCCCAAGTAAGCTGTGGTTCCAGCAGCCGCATCCGCAGCGCACGGCGTGCCTGCTTAACCCCGCAGCGCTCCAAACCACTACACAAGCCAGGATACTGCTGCTGCAAATACGTTTCATAGCTAGCAGCGTCACCCTGACCGGCTTCGCCAACGCCCCAGAGCACCCCCGTTGGATGCACATCCAGCGCCATGGCGCGGGCCTGAAGCGTCGCATCGGTGGCTTCAATACCAAACACGCTTTGCGTGCCGTCCAACATTAAGGTGTCGCCTGCCAGGGGTTGCGTCCAAGTGCCATCCGCAACGCGAGTGCTGAGCAGTTCGTTAAACAAAAAGCTGCGCGCGGTAGAAAGCATCATACCTTGACGGTCGTCCCGTTTACGCCAACCTCTGTTAAGTAGTGCTTCTGCGCGCTGAAGATTATGCCCTTCATGACCAAAGCGCTGGGGGCCGAAATAGTTGGGCACACCAGACTGACAAAGCGCTTCCCAGCGGCTGATAAAGTCGTCGCTTGCTATGGCCTTACCGCTTAGGCGTAAGACGAATCGATTAGTGCGGTGAACCCCGCGCTTAAGCTTACGCGGGTGGCGCGCCTGCTCAACCACCGTGATGCCCTGGGCATTAAGCGATTGCTCTAAGTCAGGCGGCGCATCGCGCCCTGGCAGATGCACGCTCAGCCACTGGCGGGTCACGGCAATACGATCCTTCATCCCGGAGTAACCAATATCACGGGGTGTTACGTCACAAAGCCGACTTAACAACTTAGCCACTTCTAACGTGGATTGGTTACGTTTTTCAACCCGCAACCACAGGTGTTCCCCGTGCGCCTCGGGAGTAAAATCCAACTGTTCGTCAACCCAGAAGTCTTCCGCCTGAGCACGGTATTGACCGGCTTTAGGCGGGCCGAACAGAGGATCTAAGCAACGCTGCCAGACAGGCATATTAATCATTAAGCGCCTCTGCACGGTCTAGTAGCACCACTGCCTCAGCAGCAATACCCTCACCGCGCCCGGTAAAGCCCAGCCGCTCGGTAGTGGTGGCTTTAACGTTAACCTGGCTAAGCGCGACGCCTAAGTCAGCGGCAATGATGGCCCGCATTGCATCAACATGAGGCGCCATTTTAGGCGCTTGCGCCATTAGCGTGGCGTCCAGATTGACCACGCCATAGCCCTGGCCCTGAATAAGAGTGACCACATGGCGCAGCAGTTCGCGGCTATCAGCCTCCGCCCACGTTGGGTCGGTATCGGGAAAATGACGGCCAATATCGCCCAACGCACAGGCACCTAACAGCGCATCGCTCACAGCGTGCAGCAGCACATCGCCATCGGAGTGCGCCACGAAGCCATGGTCAAATGGCAGCTTAACGCCACCGATCATCAGGTGATTGCCGGGGCCGAAACGGTGGACATCGAATCCGTGGCCAATACGCATTACTAAGCTCCTAATGATTAAAGCCTGTCAGGCAGGTTAGCGGCTTGGGCCGCCATAATCGCAGCTGCCAGCGCTAAGTCGTCTGGGTGGGTAATTTTCAGGTTGTCGCGCCGCCCGCTTACTAATTGCGGCCGTTCGCCCAGGGCTTCGACTGCCGAGGCTTCATCAGTTACCAGTGTTTGCTGCTGGCGGGCGGTTTCCAGTGCACGCCGCAGCAGCGCGTAACGAAAACCTTGGGGCGTTAGCGCATGCCATAAGCCATCCCGGGGTTCTGTTCGCGAGCTCAGGCTCTGGTTATCGGCACGCTTCATGGTATCGGCTACCGGCATCGCCAAGAGCGCGCCAGCGGGGTGTGTCGAAGCGGCTTGATAGAGCGCCTGCAGGTCGTTCACGGTAATACAGGGACGTGCCACATCATGCACCATCACTACATCGTCACCCTCGGCCGTCATGGCGTGCAGCGCATTTAACACGCTGTCCATTCGCTCGTTGCCACCGGGTACTCGCTGCCAGTCCGCAAAAGGTACCCAGCCCGGTGAAAACCAGCGGTCATCAGCATCTAAACAGAGTACCAAGCGGGCGTGGGGAAAGGCGTGATGCAGCCGAGCCAAGGTATGCGCCAACACCGGCTGTTCATCGGCCAAGGTTAAATACTGTTTAGGCTTGTCTGCCCCCATGCGGCGACCTTGGCCCGCCGCAGGAACGATTAGCCAGGTTTGGCTCACTGTGCCGGCTCCTGGGGAGCGACCAGACCCGCATTAATACCGATCAGCTCATTCTCAATTGCCACACCAGGCACCCAGAAAAATTGTTCATCGGTACGCACCATGCCCATATCGCTACGCGCCCGTTCCTCTATGGCGTCTAAACCGTTTTTTAAATCCGTCACTTCGGCCGCCAGCCGCGCATTGCGCTCGCGCATGGGTACATTGGCCGCTTCTTGCACCGCCACACGTTGCTCCACACGCTGTAAATCGCTCCAGCCGCCGTTACCTAGCCACAATTCGTATTGAAGCAGTGCCACCACCGCGAGCAATGTTATCACTAGCCATTTGCGCATCATTGCTCTCCCTTGGTATATCGGCTGGGTTTATTAAAAGCACTGGCTGAATCAACCTCTGCGCTGATCCGCTAAAGAGCGCTTATCGGCGCGCATTATGCCATTAAGGGGCAACACCAGCGAGCCGCGCCTTACTTTAATGTCGGTTTTAATAGCGGTTTTAATAGCAGTTTTAATATCGACTTAAATGACGGCGTAAATGATCGTTAAAATCACTGCTTAAATGGCAGCGCTTGATGGGCCGCTTCGCGATAGGCGCTGACATGCTCGCCCTCTTCCTGGCAAAACTGGGCGACACCGGCAGCAAGCCCCGGATGGCGAATATAGTGCAGCGAGCGCACTCGTTGAGGGGCAAAGCCACGCACCAGCTTGTGCTCACCCTGGGTGCCTGGATCAAACAGCGTTAAGCCATGCTGCAAACAGTACTCAATCCCCTGGTAGTAGCAAGCCTCAAAGTGGAGACAATCAGCGACGACCTCGCTTCCCCAATAGCGGCCATATAACGTGCTACTGCCACGAAAATAGAGCGCTGCGGCTACCGGGCGGCCTTCACTATGGGCCTGTACCAGCACTAGCGCGTCCGGCATGGTTTGGCGTAGTTGTTCAAAAAAATCATGGTTTAAATAAGGCGGACGACCACGCTCATGGTAGGTAATCGCATAGCAGCGATAGAAATGTGCCATATCGGCGGAGGTAATCGCCTCGCCTTCCAAACGCGATACCGTTAAGCCTTGCTCAGCGACTAAGCGCCGCTCGCGCTTGATCATTTTGCGTCGCTTTGAGGTCAGGCTGGCCAAGAAGCCATCAAAGTCGCCAAAACCACGATCACGCCACTGAAACTGGACGCCTTCACGGGTGATAAGCTCGGGGCACTGTGCCTGCCAAGCGGTGACATCCGCTTCATTGGCAAACAGCAAATGCCAGCTTGAAAGGGCTTGGCTTGTGCACTGTTCACGCCATGCCTCGGCAAGAAACGCTCGCACTGCCGTGGCATCGGCGTGTTCAGCAATCAGCGTGCGCACGCCGGGTACCGGTGTGAACGGCACCGCGCTAAGCGCTTTAGGATAATAACGACCACCGGCGTGTTCTAACGCTTCCGCCCAGCCCCAATCAAACACATACTCACCGTAGGAGTGATGCTTGCGGTACATGGGCATCGCCGCGACTAGCTGCTCGCCTTGCCATACACTCAGATGACAAGGCTCCCAGCCGGTAGCCACGCTGACCGAGCCGCTGACTTCAAGTGCGTGTAAAAAAGCATGGCGTAAAAAGGGCTGATCGTTATCGACGAGGGCATCCCACTGGCTTGCCGTGACGGCCCCAATGGTGGGTAAAATAGTGAGCGACAGCGGATCTAACGGCATAGCACCTTCCAAGGAGTGTGGGGCTAACGCAATATAAATTACCAGCACCACTTTACACTAACTGACTGCATTAACCGTTTACATTAATCATTGTCGTCAGCCGTTTATACCGACCATCTCTACCCGACCAACTATACCGACATTGATACCCACGTTTATCACTCACGCCGATAGCGGCGTACAGGAGAGGCCATGAAGCGCGACCTAACGGGTGACTTCCAAACGCAGCGTCATGCTGCCGATCAAATGCCCTACCCGACGCTAACGGTGCGACGTGAACGACTGGCTCGCCTTGCGCGCATGACCAAGCATCACCAGCTAGAGATTATCCGTGCGATTCAAACCGATTTTGGTCAGCGCAGCGACGTGGAAATACGCATAGCCGAGATCAGCGCGGTACTAGACGCCATTCGTCACGCAAGACTCAATCTATGGCGCTGGATGCGCCCTTGGGCGGTCAGTATGCCCTGGCGGCTACTGCCAGCACGGGCTCGCATTGCGCCTCAGCCACTAGGAGTTGTCGGCGTGATATCACCCTGGAACTACCCATGGTGTTTGTCGTTAATGCCGGTGGTTGACGCCTTTGCAGCAGGTAATAGGGTGTTACTCAAACCTAGCAAGCACTCCCCCGCTACCAGCGCCCTACTGAAGCGATTAGTACCGCAATATTTTACCCCTGAAGAGTTCAACGTGGTGGAGGGCGATGAGGAGGTTGCGCGTCGTTTTAGCGGCTTACCGTTTGATCACTTGATATTCACTGGCTCTACCGCGGTGGGACGGCAAGTCGCCCAAGCGGCGGCGGCGAATTTAACCCCAATCACGCTAGAACTGGGCGGTAAATCGCCTGCTATCGTGGCGGGCGATGCCGACCTGGATCAAGCGGCCGCAGCGATTATTTTCGGCAAAGGTATGAACGGCGGACAAACCTGTATTGCCCCTGACTATGTGCTGGTAGAGAGCCGCCATATTAGCGGCTTGGTTAAGGCGTTAAGCCACGCCATTCAGCAGCAGCGACCCGACGATCACGCAGCCACGTCTCCCATTGATGCAGCTCATCAACAGCGGCAAGAGGCCATGCTCCAAGAAGCCCACGATCATGGCTGTAGAATCATTGATTACGGCCCGCATGCGCCTGCACTGATTATCGATCCCCATCAAGGCCTTCAGGTGATGCGTGAAGAAACGTTTAACCGCTGCCTATCGGTGATTGGTGTCAGTGATATAACGGCAGCTATCAACGTTGTGAATGCCCGCCCCCACCCATTAGCCCTTTACGCATTTACTCACGATAAAGGTTTACAGCAACAGCTGCTGGAAACCACTCGTTCTGGGGCACTGGTGTTTAATACGACGCTGCTGCATCACGCAGTGCCATCTTTACCTTTTGGTGGTGTAGGAGAGAGTGGCATGGGCGCCTATCACGGCCGCCACGGCTTTGAGCGATTTAGTCATTTACGTAGTATTTTTTATCAATCAAAACGCACACCTAGCCACATGCTTTATCCGCCTTACCGGCGCTGGCTAATGAAACTGATTGGGCTTGGTTAAAGCTTACGGGTTAATGTCCGATATTTAGTTATACATTGGCATAAAACCCTTATGGTATGTTTTATTAATTCTCAGCTTTGGAATAGTCATGCAAGCCACAGAAACACCTGATAATGAAACACAGCGTTTGGCGGCCTTGCATGCTTTACAGGTACTCGACACCCCTCTCGATACGGCTTTTGAGCGTATGACGCAATTGGCCCGTGACCTGTTTGATGTGCCTATTGCGCTGGTTTCATTAGTCGATCAAGAGCGCCAATGGTTTAAATCGCACCAGGGACTTGATACCTGTGAAACCAGCCGGGAAGTCTCTTTCTGCGCCCATGCCATTGCACTTGATGCGCCACTGGTGATCGAAGATACGCTTCACGACGAGCGCTTTAGAGATAATCCACTGGTCGGCGACCTGCCGCATATCCGCTTTTACGCAGGTTACCCACTACGGCCATTAAATGGCATGCCGGTAGGCACACTGTGTATCATTGATCGCCAGCCTCGCGTCTTCAGCGAGCGTGACTTAATGTTACTCGGTAGCTTGGCCGGTCAAGTAGAAGAGCTATTACACCAGCATAAGCTGCAGGTGGACCTTACCCATACCGCGCGCCGTTTTGAGGCGCTATTCAACAAAAGCGCCACCGCCAAGATACGTATTGATCACGCGGGCCTGATTATTGGTATCAACCCCTTCGCACTGAACCTCCTCGGTTATGAAGAGAGCGAGCTACTCGGAAAAAATGTCGCTGTGCTCACTCCCCCAGACATTAGCTCACAGCACGATTCGTTTATCGCCCGCTATATTGCTGGTCACGAGCCCAAAGTCATTGGGCGTGGCCGTGAAGTCGAGGCATTACATAAAGAGGGACGTTACATACCGGTTCATCTCGCGATTAATGCCATCCACGATGATCACGGAAAAGTGGTCGAGTTTTTAGGCGTACTCACCGATTTAACCGATGTTTACAACGCCAACCGCAGGATGCGTAAAGAGCAGAACTTGCTCAAAGTGCTCCACCAGGGCGTTACCGACTATCAAGCATTAATGTCGGGAAAACGCCTATGGACCTTCTTAATGGAGGCGCTTCGCGACCTTACCGACAGTGACTACGCGCTGATCGGTGAAGTAATGCCCACCACGACCACCAATGCGCTTAAAATCCATGCGATTACCGACCTGTCCTGGAGTGAAGAGTCTCGCCTCCTGATGGAGCGACTGCGTAGCGGCGATATGACCCTCACCAACCCCAAATCGCTGCTTGGCCGCGTATTTGCGTTTGGCGAAGTGATTATGACCGATGACGTTTATAGTCACGTCAAACGCGGCGGTTTCCCCCCGGGTCACCCACCGCTGCATAATTACCTGGGTGTACCCATATTCAGCGGCGAGCGGCTGATCGGCATGTTTGCCATCGCCAATAGTAAACAGCCGCTCAATCAGGCACTGCTGGATTGGTTGCAGCCGTTTACCGATACCTGTGCTCTGCTGATCAACCTTTACAGCCAAATGGCAGAGCGCGAAGAGGTCACCAAAGATTTGGCTAACGCCAGAGATCAAGCGGAAATAGCCAATCAGGCGAAAAGCGAATTTCTCTCCTCGATGAGCCATGAGTTGCGCACCCCGCTCAATGCCATCATTGGGTTTTCTCAATTGCTAGCCAAAGGACGGCGCGACCCACTGACTGAAAAGCAGCAGCGCCAAGTAACACAAATTGAGAAAAGCGGGCTTCATTTACTGAGTTTAATTAATGAGGTACTCGATCTCGCCAAAATAGAAGCAGGTCATCTGACGCTGTCCATTGAGGCAATCGTAGTGACCAACGTGATTGATGATGCTTGCAGTACGCTTGAGGCCAATATTGAAGCGGCGGGTATTACGTTACTTCGCACACCCCACCCTCCCCACTGGCAAGTCAGCGCAGACTACACCCGCACCAAACAAGTGCTGCTTAACCTGCTCTCCAATGCGATTAAATATAATAGTCATTACGGGACTATCGAAATCGCAGTAACGCAAGAGAGCGATGAGCTATGTATTAGCGTTACCGATTCGGGAAAAGGGATTGCTGCCGAGCGCCAACATGAGCTATTTGAACCGTTTAATCGCCTTGATGCCGAGCAGAGCACAACGGAAGGTACGGGTATCGGCTTAGCCATCACCCGCGAACTCATTGGGCGGATGCAAGGGCGAATCGGTGTGGAAAGTGCACCAGGAGAAGGATCCAGCTTCTGGTTTACGTTACCTATCAACGAACAGAGCCTACCGCAAGAAAACATGCTGCCTAGCGAAATCTCAGAGACCGCCAACGAGACTGAGCACATCTTCCAGCTGCTTTATATTGAGGACAATCCAACTAACCAACGGTTGATGGATGACATTATAGAAGACTATCCCAATATTGAGCTTCAGACGGTGTCCAGTGCAGAACTAGGGCTTGAAATCATGCGACACTCGCCGCCTGATTTAGTGTTAATGGATATTCATTTACCCGGTATGAATGGCTATCAAGCGTTAGCGGAGATACAGAACACCCCCGCACTCCAGCATATTAATGTGATTGCCCTGTCGGCCAATGCGATGGATCGCGATCTTCGCTATGGTTTAGCCGCCGGTTTTGCTGATTACCTGACGAAACCCATCGATATCGAGAAGCTAAGCCGTACGCTTCACCAGTTTTTACCGCCTGTGGTAAGGGAGGTGCCATGAGCCTTACCGAAAAACATCTGCTAGTTATTGATGACAACACGGTTAATATCGAATTATTGCTCGACCTACTTGACGAGTATGGCTTCGAGAATGTTCACGGTATTAATGATTCACGGGAAGTGCTTGGCCACTGTCAGTTGCAGATGCCTGACCTGCTACTGCTGGATATCCGTATGCCCTACTTAGACGGCTACGCGGTTATTGAGCAGTTGAGTGCCCACTTTGAAGAGCAGATGCCTCCGATCATTGTGCTCACCGCGCAAATCGATGATGCCACCCGTCAACGCGCTCTCGCTTTGGGCGTTCGTGATTTTATCACCAAGCCCTTTAAGCAGGATGAAGTCCTGCAGCGTATACGCAATACGTTGAACATTGAGCACCGCTATCAAATACGCGATAAGCAGGTCGACACGTTAGAACTGACGGTCGCTAAACGCACCCAAGAGCTTGATAGCCAGTCGCGCACTGACTCAATTACCCAATTACCCAATCGCCGCGGATTAAACCAGGCATTGCAAGCGGCAGCCCTTCAAGCCTCCGGCACAGGGGTATTGTTTATTGCGCTTGATAAATTAGATGATGTGGTGCGCCTGCACGGCTACCAGGTCGCCGACCAATTGCTGCGTCACATTAGCCAGCAGCTGCGACAACAGCTTAGCGCTGATTGCCTGCTCGGCTTGTGGGGTGGCAGCGAACTCCTGGTTATCACACCAACGGCAGATTCAGCCAAGCTGACGCAACTGGCTGAACAGCTGTTGAGCTGCTTTGAGCAGGATCAGGCGTTGGATGAGCTGCTGCTTCCCCTTAGCGCACGTATCGGGATTAGCGGTGAAACGGGCCATTTTGAGACTGAACGCCTGGTGCATATGGCCGCCTTAGCGTTGCCGCCCCAAGGGTCGCTACGCATCCAATGCTATACGCCAGCGATTGAGGAGAAGCAGCGCCATCAGCTACATATTCAGCAGGCGATACGCGGCGCCACCGAACGAGGTGAAATGTCGCTCGCTTTCCAGCCCAAACTATCGCTGGCCGATCACAAAATTATAGGCGCAGAAGCACTCCTGCGCTGGCACCATCCAGAGCTCGGTCTTATCTCCCCAGGCGAGTTTATTCCACTGGCAGAAGCCAGCGGTGATATTCTTGCCATCGGTGACTGGGTGCTCAATGAGGCGATGCGCTACATCAACCTTTGGCGGGCGCAAGGGCTGCTCAATGATGACTTCCATATTGCCGTCAACGTGGCCGCACGCCAGCTAACGCGTAAAGACTTTGCCCAACAGCTACTGGCGCGGCTTGAAGAGCAGCAGATTCCCCAGCGCTTTTTTGCTCTGGAAGTGACAGAATCCGGGCTGATGAGCGATATGGATCACGCTCGCCAACAGCTCGCGCAGCTGGCCAAAATGAATATCGCTGTCGCTATTGATGATTTTGGTACAGGCCAGTCGTCGCTGGCGTATATTAAAACGCTGCCCTTTTCGACACTCAAAATCGATCGTGCCTTTGTGATGGATCTGGAAACCAGCGCCATTGATCGCCAACTGGCGCAAACGATTACCCAGCTTGCACATAGTGTAGGTTGCGATGTGGTGGCAGAAGGCATCGAAAATTCCGCCCAAGCGGCGTATTTAAGCTCGATTGGCTGTGAGGCTGCACAAGGTTACTTTTACGCTCGCCCGCTGCCTGCCGAGGCCTTTGTGACCTGGTGCAGCGAATGGCAGCCGCTTCTTTCTACTTCTCCTAGGGAGGCCGTTAATGGCTCATGACTTACTTGACCGCTTACGCGAACGTTTAGAAGAACTCAACCGCTCGGAGCGTAAAGTCGCCAATGTAATTCTTGAGGACCCGACGGTCGCTACCAGCCTTAGCATTGCCAGCCTAGCGCAGGCGGCAAGCGTTAGTGAGCCCACGGTAAACCGTTTTTGCCGCAACTTTGGCGCCAAAGGCTACCCTGATTTCAAAATCAAACTCGCTCAGAGTTTGGCCGGTGGCACGCCTTATGTCACCCGGGCCGTGGAGCCCGGCGACACCGCCACCCAGTACACTCAAAAAATTTTTGGCGCCACCATAGCCGCACTAGACGAAGCACAGCGTGAAATCGACATGGCCGCCATCGAGCGCATGGTCGACTATCTCACCCAGGCAAAACAGATCCACATTTTTGGTTTGGGCGCTTCTGGCGCAGTGGCCCAGGATGCCCAACACAAGTTCTTCCGCTTCAACCTGCCGGTGATGGCCTACATAGACGTGCTGATGCAACGCATGGTCGCCGCCGCCTGCCATACCGGTGATGTGGTAGTGATTATCTCCTACACCGGCCGCACCCGGGAACTAGTGGATATTGCCCGCTTGGCGAGGGATGCCGGCGCCGTGGTTCTGGGCATCACCGCGCCCAATTCACCGTTAGCGCATGAGTGTACTGCCACGCTTGAAGTGGCCACGCCCGAAGACACCGACCACTACATGCCGATGACCTCGCGGGTAATCCAATTAACGCTGATTGATGCGCTGGCCACCGGGGTGACCCTGAGGCGTGGCGAAGACTTCTTACCCCACCTCAAGAAAATCAAAGACAGCCTACGCGACACCCGCTTTCCGGTGGAAAAGCCCGGCAAGTGAGTGGTGAGTGTTTACTCACTGACGGCGGCGGTCACGGTAATTTCCACTTTCAGCTCATCAGCTGGCAGCGGTGCG
Source organism: Halomonas sp. NYA30 (assembly GCF_976980765.1). Taxonomy (NCBI): domain Bacteria; kingdom Pseudomonadati; phylum Pseudomonadota; class Gammaproteobacteria; order Oceanospirillales; family Halomonadaceae; genus Halomonas; species Halomonas sp. NYA30. The sequence continues at coordinate 3,447,788 of NZ_OZ334477.1, forward strand.
CACACGCAGGTGCGCGCCGGGGCGTAGCCTACCGGTACCCAGGCGTCCCATACTTCGTTCATGGCAGCAACGTCGCTGCCGTCTTTTAGGTAAACCGTCGCGCTAAGCAACTGTTCACGGCTTGAACCAATCTCTTTCAGTAGCGCATCTACCCGCGCCAGCATGCTTTCGGTTTGCGCGGTAATATCGCCATTACGGGCCTCAGGGCCAGCCACTTGACCACACAAATAGGCAACCCCTTGGTGAATCACCGCACGGCTCATGCGGGCTTTCGTATCGTGGCGCTGAATCGTCATAGTGCAAACTCCCAATAAGTAGAAAAAAAGCAGTCTAAACCGCTTAGCTTACCTTTGACCATGCCAAAAGCATTAAGGCTATCAAAGCCGATCGGTAGGCACCGGGCGATGTTCAAAGACCCGCCGCAGGACAAAGCTGGTGTGCGCCCCCGTCACGCCTTCAATCCGGTTGATCACGTGCAGGAGCAGGTGCTGATAGTCATCCATATCGCGCACCAGAATCTTGAGCTGAAAATCCGCCGCCTGACCGGTAATAATCAAACACTCAATGACGTTGGGTATCTCGCGAATATGGCGCTCAAAATTATCGAAGCGCTCCGGCGTGTGCTGATCCATGGAAATATGCAAAAGCGCCATCAGTTGATAACCCAGCTGGCGGGAATCTACCTCGGCACGGTAATGCAGGATTAAGCCATGCTCTTCCAGTGCCCTCACCCGGCGCAAACACGGCGAAGGTGAAAGCCCAATGCGGTCGGCCAACTCCTGATTACTGATACGCCCCTCCTGCTGCACTATATCCAAGATATGACGATCGAAACGATCCAACACCAATGGCGACACGGACATAACAGGCAGCTCCTACCAAAATAGTTAATCAAAACGATATATTATGCCAATTATGTTCTTGTTAACCCTATCTTCGCAAGAACCTAGCGCGGCAAACCTTTTACACTAAGGAAGCTGCCAAAAGCAGTGAACACGTTAGCACGGTCGCCACAAGCAGCCGACTCAATCACCCAGCTACGATTAGGAAACCACCATGTCTGCTTTTGATCATCGCAAATATCGCCCTGCGCCCCGTGTGCCTGCCTTCAATCGCCAATGGCCGGATCGTGACCTTGATCACGCCCCGATCTGGGTGAGCGAAGACCTACGCGACGGTAACCAGGCGTTACTTGAGCCGATGACCGTTGAGCAGAAACAGCGCTTCTGGCATCAGATCGTTAAAGTAGGTATCAAAGAAGTCATGGTGGGCTTTCCTTCGGCCAGCCAACCGGACTACGACTTCGTGCGCTGGCTGATCGAAGAGGATCAAATTCCCGATGACGTCACCATTGCGGTGCTGGTGCAGTGTCGCGAACACCTGATCGAAAAGACCTTTGCCTCGCTGGTAGGCGCCAAACGCGCCATTGTTCACCTCTACAACTCCACCTCAACGGTTCAGCGCGAACGTGTCTTTGAGATGGATCGCGCCGGTATTGTGGATATCGCGGTACAGGGCGCCACCTGGGTTAAGACCTACGCCGACCGTTACCCGGACATTGACTGGCGCTTTCAGTACTCACCGGAAAGCTTTTCCAGCACCGAAATCGATTTTTCCCTGGAGGTCTGCGAAGCAGTCTTGGATGTTTGGCAGCCAACGCCGGACAACAAATGCATTCTCAACCTGCCGACCACGGTGGAAGTGGCTGGGCCGCACCATCACGCCGACCAGATTGAGTACTTCTGCCAGCACATCAGCCGCCGCGACAGTGTGATCATCTCGGTGCATACCCACAACGACCGCGGTGGCGCTGTCGCCTCCGCCGAGCTTGCCCTGCTGGCCGGTGCCGAGCGGGTAGAAGGCACCCTGCTGGGCAATGGCGAGCGTACCGGTAATATGGATATCGTCACCCTGGCGATGAACCTTTATAGCCAAGGCATTGATCCTGAGCTGGATCTTTCCAATCCTGATGAAATCATTCAGGTCGTCAACGAGTGCACCGGGATTGCGATTCACCCACGCCACCCCTGGGTGGGCGAGATGGTCTACACCGCTTTCTCAGGCAGTCACCAAGATGCGATCCGTAAATCACTCAAGCACCAGAAGCCCGACGAGCCGTGGCAAGTGGCCTATTTGCCCATTGATCCCCATGACATCGGTCGCGACTATCAGGCCGTCATTCGCGTCAACAGCCAGTCCGGTAAGGGGGGCATGGCCTTCCTGCTGGAACGCGATTACGGCATTAACCTGCCGCGTTGGATGATGCTGGCCTTGGCGCCTTACGTGCAGCAAGAGAGCGAAAAACGCGCCAGCGAACTCTCCAGCGAAATGATTCGCCAGGTGATGTTTGATCACTTCACCCAGGAAGCACCGCTCTCGCTAGTCGACTACCGGCTTTCCAAGGGTCAGCAGGAAGGCATTGAAGTCACGCTGCAACAAGGTAGCGAAACGCTACGCCTTTCAGGCAAGGGCAACGGCGCGATGTCCGCGTTTACCGATGCGTGGCAACGTCACTCCGGCAGCAGCGTAGGCATTATCGATTACAGCGAGCACTCTCTCGGTGCCAGCAGCGAGGCCAATGCCATTGCCTTTGTGCAGCTTAATATCGATGGTCAGCGGCTCTGCGCGGTAGCCGAGGACAGCGATACGGTAAGTGCATCGCTCAAGGCGATCATCGCGGGTATCAATTTCACCGATCAAACGGTGGCAAAGGGATTATCTTCCAAGGAAGCAGAGCTGACGCTGTAACCGCCGCTGCCACCTAAACCTCAACTGGCGATGTAGCCTGACTCAAGCAGGGATTCATCTACGTCGCCAGCAAGCGTATCGAAGACAAATATTGCACACCCAGCTCTACTTTCGGTATTTCTCACATGGATTAGCGCAAAATCAACACCGGCAGCTGCGCTTTACGCAGCATCGCGGTGGTAGTACTGCCGACCAATAGGTGGCGAATTCGCGAGTGGCCGTAGGCCCCCATCACCAACATATCAATGCCGTTCTCTTGTTTGTAAGCACGTAGCGTTTTTTCTACTTCGCCAGAGCGGATGGCCCCTTCGGCAGTGTGACCGGCCTCGCGCAGTGTTTCTAATGCCCAGGCTAGCTGCGAGCGGTTTTCTGCGGTTTCCGCACCCACAATCACCACGTGGCAGGTGGCGCCCTCAAATAGTGGGCTTTTAGCCAGCATTTCCACGCCTTTACGCGCGGTGTTACTGCCATCGAATGCCATCATCACGTTATGCGGCTGGGTAAACTGTTTCGGCACCATAAGAATCGGCCGGTGCATTTCCCGCACCACACGCTCAAGGTTGGAGCCTAAATGGCCGCTGGCTTGGTGCGCCGTTTCGCCCCGCTTGCCGACTACCAGCAAGCGCACCTCTTTTTCGTTCTCGACTAACGTTTCCACCAGCGTACCGTTGCGCTGCAAGCACTGCGGCTCGGCAACGCCCGCGCTTATCGCACGCTCTTTGGCGGCGTCTAACAGTAGTCGCCCGCGTTCACGGGAGACTTTGGCATGCTGCTCTTCTATACCCGAGAGTTTTTCCAGCAGGTGCTCTCGGGTACCTAATCCTAGGTTACCGGTTAAATCCGGCTCGGTTACCTGGGCGTGATGATTATCGACGGTGTGGATAAAACTAAGCGGCGCATTCAGCGCTTTAGCGGCCCAGGCCGCATAATCACACACACCTTCTGAAAACTGAGAACTATCGATAGCGGCCAACACGCGATCTGACATGGAGTACTTCTCCTTGAGCGGGGGCATCAACATTGTTGTTATATTCTCGACCTTTTCTACACCAACTGATTGACGTGCGACACCCTAAAACGCTCTTGCGTGCTTCGGACGCTATAAAACGCACATGCTAAACTGGGCGGCCTATTTATTGAGCGCCTAAGGGGGAAGCATGAGTGATGGCTTAACAAGCGTACTGTTAGTCGCACTCGGCGGCGCGCTGGGTGGCATGGGGCGGTTTGCGGTTTCCAATCTACTGGCCCGCTATCTCGGTAAGGCCTTTCCCTGGGGAACCCTGGCGGTTAATGCCAGCGGCGCGTTTCTAGCGGGCTGGCTACTCGGCAGCCTAGGTATCGCCAACGCCCCCTCACCTTTATGGCTGTTCACTGTCGCCGGTTTACTGGGTGGCTACACCACCGTTTCTTCTTTTAGCCTGCAGACCATCGAGCTATGGCAAGGCGGCCAGCAACTGCGCGCCAGCGTGAATGTAGGGGCCACGCTGCTGTTTGGCTTAGCCATGGTCACCTTTGGCTGGTTGTTATCAGGCGCTTCTCTGTCAGGAGCGAACTTATGAGTGCCTGGAGAGCGTACCTTGCGGTGGGCATCGGCAGCGGCGTCGGCAGCGTGCTACGTTACGGCGTTTCGCTGTTATCGCAGGCGGCATTAGGGGGTTATTTCCCGTGGGGAACACTTATCGTCAACGTGCTGGGTTCTTGTTTAATCGGCTGGTTGGCTGCCACCTTCTCGCGCTCACCCCACAGCCCACTCGCGCGTTTGCAACCGTTACTGGTCGCCGGGTTTTGCGGGGGCTTTACCACCTTTTCGCTGTTTAGCTTAGAGACGCTGTATCTGGTGCAGGTGGGCAAACCAGCTATGGCGCTGGTTTATATAGTGGTCAGCCTGCCGCTTTGGCTGGGTGCCGCCGTTGTGGGTGAACGCATGGCGCTTTCTCGTTAGGCTTTGTACGAAAACTGCCTGCGCTCGTCTATACGGCGTTAAAAATCATCTCGTGCGCGAGTCCGATCAAAATGCTCATTTACACCCTGTAAACTCCGCTTTTTCGTTGATTTTTGCCTTGTCTAGCCATCGCTCGCCGACTTTTCGTACAAACCCTAGCAAAACCGTCAGCCAAAGGACGATCCAGTATGCGCGATCAGATGGAACAGTATCAGTCTTGGCTCTATCTGGTATTCATTGGCTTGGGTTTAGCACTAGGCATCGGGGCGCCGGGATTTGCTCAGCGCCTAGCGCCGTTAGTATGGCCTCTATTAGGCATACTACTGTATGCCACCTTTACTCAAATCCCCTTACTGAACATTGCCCGCAGCTTCACTGACAAGCGCTTTATGGCGGCGTTACTAACCGGCAACTTTATCGCCATTCCCGCTTTTTTAGCGCTTTTCGTTTTGTGGCTACCGCTTTCTTCCGCAGTGCTGGCAGGCGTTCTGCTGGTACTGCTAGTACCCTGCACCGATTGGTTTATCACCTTTACGCATTTAGGCAAAGGCGATGCCGCCCGGGCGATGGCTGCCACCCCGCTACTGCTGCTGGTGCAGATGGTTGCGCTACCGATTTATCTTTGGCTGTTTTTAGGCAGTGAATGGTTTCAGTTAACGCTTTCTAAAGAGCTACTGAGTGCCTTTACCGGCCTTATTATTACGCCGTTAGTGCTCGCTTGGCTGACTGAATACCTAGCCCAAGGCCGCCGCAGCATTAAACGCAGCGTTGCCTGCCTGGGGCTGCTGCCCGTGCCGCTATTGGCGCTGGTGGTGTTTATGATTGCCGCTTCGCAGGTTCACACTGTGATCGAGCTTAGCGAGGTGTTGGCTCAGGTCGTCTTTATCTTTATCGGTTTTTTACTCTTCGCGGCACTGCTGGGCAAAGGGCTAGGCAAGCTGTTTGCATTGCCCACCGCTAGCGCCCGAACCCTGGCCTTTAGCTTTGGCACGCGTAACTCCTTTGTAATGCTGCCTATTGCGCTAACGCTACCTAGCGCTTGGCAGGCAGCGGTCGTCGTGATTGTGTTTCAATCACTGGTAGAGCTCTTTGGCATGGTGGCGTTCTTACGCTGGGTGCCTAGCAAGCTATTGCCAGAGAAAATAATTAACTGATGCGGTGATAGCCTCCCAATACCCCCTGCTTGCTCATCACAAATTGCCAAAGATGGATTTCCCGGGCGCGGAAAGCACCGGCGCAGCTTAATAAGTAGTAGCGCCACATACGATAAAACCCTTCGCCATATTGGGCTTTAAACGTCGGCCAGTTAGCCTCAAAATTTTGATGCCAAGCCATCAGCGTTCGGTCGTAATCAGCCCCAAAGTTATGTACATCTTCCACGACGAAAAGCGCTTCAGAAGCCTCAGTAACCTGCCCCATGGTGGGCAGTTCCCCATTGGGAAAAATGTACTTATCAATCCAGGGGTCGGTGACCGTATTGCTTAAGTTTTTACCAATGGTATGTAGCAAAAAAAGCCCGTCATCTTTTAAGCAACGGTGTGCGACACTCATAAACTCGCGGTAGTTTTTATGCCCCACGTGCTCAAACATGCCGATGCTGACAATACGGTCAAACTGCTCGTACTCATTACGGTAATCCTGCAAGCGAAACTCGACCGGCAAGCCTTTTTTGATCAGCCGCTGCCCGAACTCGGCTTGCTCTTTAGAGATCGTAAGGCCTACGCATTCAACACCGTAATGCTCGGCGGCGTAGGCCATAAAACTTCCCCAACCGCAGCCAATATCTAGCACCCGCATACCGGGCTTTAGCTCAAGCTTGCGGCAGATCAGATCAAGCTTTGCTTCCTGGGCCTCATCCAGCGTTTGAGCATCTTTCCAATAGCCGCAGGTATAGGTCATGCGCTGATCGAGCATGGCGGCGTAAAAGTCATTACCCAGATCGTAATGCTTTTCGCCCACTTCCCAGGCACGCTTCACCGTTTGCCGATTCAGCAGGCGCGAACGCAGAGAGTGATAAATCAATTGAGTGGGCTTGATACGCTGCCCGAGCTGGGCACGCATTAAGCGGTAAAACAGCTCATCAAGCCGATCGGCGTTCCAGTCCCCCTTCATGTAGCTTTCGCCAAACCCAAGATTGCCTCGCGCGAGAGCGCTATCAATAACGCCGGGGGCATTCAATTGGATATCCCAGGGGCGGTGCCCGTCGAAATGAATATCGGCTTGGGCCAGTAGCTCAGCAACAAAACGGTGGGAAGTAGAGGCTTCGTCGAAGCCAACAGGCTTTTTTTCCAACATAGGCATGTTCACAGCAGGCTCCTTACGCTATTCCAGTGGGTGAATAGGTTACAACCTGACTACTAGCATAGAAGCGCATGGCAACATTAGCATCATTTGATGGAGATCATTTATGCACTGCAGAGACTAAAAAGCCGGCTCACTCAAGAAAGAGGGCCGGCTGCGAAGGTAATACGCAAAGCGAGCTAAACGGTTATGCGCTACTGCTTTTTTTGAGTTTTAGCGCAAAATCAGCACCGGGATGCGGCTACCACGTAGCATAGCCGTTGTGGTGCTGCCAACCAGCAGGTGGCGAATACGCGAATGGCCGTAGGCGCCCATCACCAGCAGGTCAATGCTGTTCTCTGTTTCGTAGGCTTGTAGGGCTTCATCTACCTCGCCTGCACGAATAGCGCCTTCGGCTTGGTGGCCCGCTTCACGCAATGTGCCTAACGCCCACTCAAGCTCAGAACGGCGTTCAGCCGTTTCCGCACCCACGATCAGCACATGGCACTCAGTGCCAGCAAAAAGCGGCGAACGAGCCAGCATCTCGACGCCTTTACGGGCGGTTTTGCTGCCGTCAAAGGCCATCAATATCTTTTCAGGCCGATTGAAGGTTTTTGGCACCATCAGGATGGGGCGGTGCAATTCACGCACCACCCGCTCAAGGTTAGAGCCAAGGTGGCCACTGGCCTGATGGGCGGTTTCACCGCGCTTGCCCACCACCAGTAAACGTATGTCTTTCTCAAGCTCTAACAGGCTTTCCACCAGGGTGCCATTGCGTTGGCGTGTGGCGGGGTCGCTGACCCCATCTTCTATTGCGCGCTCTTTGGCGGCTTCCAACATCAACTTGCCTTGCTCGCGATTCACTTTAGCGCGCTGCTCATCAAGTTCGGAAAGCTCTTTCATCAGCCGTTCGCGGGCGCCGAAACGCAGGTTGCCGGAAAGGTTCTGCTCTTCGGGTACTGCTGAGTGGTTGTCGACCACATGCACAAAGGTTAGCGGTGCATCCATGGCCGAGCTTGCCCAGGCAGCGTAATCGCAGACGCCTTCGGAAAACTGGGAGCCGTCAATAGCGGCTAATACTTGATCTGTCATGTTGCGCTCCTTGCGTTGGTTAGTGGCCGCCCATCAACTTTTCAACCGCTTCGGGGTCGTTATGAACCGCATAGCGATCCACTACCGTCGCGCTGGCTTCGCTCAAACCAACAAGCTCTACTTCAGTACCCTCACGGCGGAATTTAATCACGATCCGGTCCAGCGCTTGTACGGCAGTCACATCCCAGAAGTGTGCTCGGGAAAGATCAATCGTCACTTTCTCGATACTTTCCTTGAGATCGAAAGCGGCCGTGAAACGCTCAGAAGAGGCGAAGAACACTTGGCCGACTACTTGATATTCACGCTCTTTGCCAGCTTCGATCTCTCGTGACCCGATGTAGAGAATGTTGCCCACTTTGTTAGCGAAGAACAGCGCGGCAAGCAGCACACCGACAAACACTCCGATCGCCAGATTGTGCGTACTGACCGTGACCGCCACGGTAGCCAACATGACGATATTGGTGCTTAGGGGGTGTTTTTTAAGGTCTCGGATCGATTCCCAGCTAAAGGTGCCGATTGATACCATGATCATTACCGCCACCAGCGCCGCCATGGGTATCTGCGACACCCAATCTGACAGGAAGACCACCATCATTAAGAGCACCACGCCAGCAATCAGCGTCGATAATCGCGTCCGGCCACCGGACTTAATATTAATAACTGATTGACCGATCATGGCACAGCCAGCCATGCCGCCCATCAGCCCGGCACCTATATTGGCAATCCCCTGCCCTTTACACTCGCGATTTTTATTACTCGGTGTATCGGTCAGGTCATCCACAATGGTGGCGGTCATCATCGACTCAAGCAGGCCCACCACAGTCAGCATCAACGCGTAAGGTAAAATAATCCATAGTGTTTCCAGATTCAGCGGCACGCTGGGCCACAGAAAAACAGGCAGCGTATCGGGCAGTTCACCCATATCACCGACACTGCGGATATCCATCCCACTAATCATATAGACCGCGGTTAGCACCACAATGCAGACCAACGGTGAAGGAATCGATTTACCGATGACCGGTAAATAGGGGAACAGATAGATAATGCCCAAGCCCGCCAACGTCATGGCATAAACATGCCAGGTCACGTCGGTCAATTCCGGCAGTTGCGCCATGAAGATCAAAATCGCCAGCGCATTCACAAACCCAGTAACCACTGAGCGCGACACGAAGCGCATCAAATCCGCGAGTTTCAGGTAACCGGCTATAATCTGCAGTACACCGGTAAGCAGCGTTGCCGCCAGTAGATATTCAAGCCCATGTTCGCGCACCAGCGTCACCATCAGTAACGCCATAGCGCCGGTTGCCGCTGAAATCATGCCGGGACGACCACCGGTGAAGGCAATAATCACCGCGATACAGAAGGAGGCATAAAGACCAACTTTGGGGTCAACGCCTGCGATGATTGAAAAGGCAATCGCCTCGGGAATCAGCGCAAGGGCGACCACGATTCCCGAGAGCGTGTCGCCTTTAATATTGGAAAACCACTCTTGCTTACTATAGAGAGACATTCAGGGAGTCCATGGCTGGAGGTTAAAATAGTACAAACCCTCGACGCGACACAGTGGCGCACGCAAGACGCGCGGTATCAGAAGGATAAGCCAGTGCTTGAGCAATCGAAGGTTCGGCCCGCCAATCGGCGGAAGAATGGCAATAGCGTGCCGCGACGCCGTGACAACGCAATGAACGTGTCGAGACGTTTCGCTTGAGGAGGGGAACAACCTAGGGCGGAGTCATCAGCCCAGAAACAGGCAGTGCCTGCGATAATCTTGAAAAGATCATTACTGTTATGCCTTGCTGTCAGTAAAGCGCGAATCGACATCGCGTCGGTTAAAGCGGGAGGATTCTATCAGCAATTAGCGCCCACTGCACCCGTGCTACGCCCTTAGCAGGGTGCCCTCTAGGTTCAATTTGGCGTACCATGACGCTTGAAAACGACGTCTTATCCAGTCCCAACAATTTTCGTTGAAGCGGCACGTGCAGCCCACCTTCCGATTAAAGAGGAGCAGTCAATGAGCCAGTCTATTGCAGTCATCAAGGGCGACGGTATCGGCCCCGAAATTATGCAGGCCACGCTACGAGTACTCGACGCGTTAGATTGCGGCTTGAATTACCAACATATTGACGCCGGCCTGGGCGCGCTTGAAAAGCACGGCACGCTGATTCCCCAGGAATCGCTGGATGCCATCGAAAAATACGGCATTGCCCTAAAAGGCCCGCTGACCACGCCGATTGGTAAGGGCTTCTCCTCAATCAACGTACAGCTACGCCGCCACTTTGATCTTTACGCCAACGTGCGTCCGGCGATTAGCTTCCCCGGCACCCGCTCGCGCTACGACGATATCGACATGATCACCGTGCGCGAAAACACCGAAGGCGCCTACCTTTCCGACGGTCAGGAAATGATCGACGACGGCAATACCGGCATTTCGGTAATCAAAGTTACCCGCAAAGGCTCAGAGCGTATTGTGCGCTACGCTTTTGAGCTGGCCAAAAACAACGGCCGCAAAAAAGTCACCGCGGTACATAAAGCCAACATCATCAAAACCAGCTCTGGGCTGTTCTTGGACGTGGCGCGTGAGATCGCCAAAGAGTACCCCGAGATCGAATTTCAGGAGATGATCGTCGATAACGCCTGCATGCAACTGGTGATGAACCCGCATCAGTTTGATGTGGTGGTCACTACCAACCTGTTTGGCGATATTCTCTCTGACCTATGTGCAGGTCTAGTGGGTGGACTGGGCCTGGCGCCTGGGGCGAATATCGGCGAAAAAGCGGCAATCTTTGAAGCCGTGCACGGCTCCGCGCCAGATATCGAAGGCAAAAACATTGCTAACCCCTGTGCCCTACTGCTGGCTGCCGCGCAAATGCTCGATCACCTGGGCATGAACGAGAAAGGCGACGCTATCCGCCAGGGTATTCGTACCGTGCTGGAAACCCGCCGCGATATGGTGACCCCCGACATGGGCGGAACCGGCAGCACCGATTCCTTTGCCCAGGCGTTGGTCGAGTACGTACAGGGCTAGTTCATAACTAACTAGGTGGTTTGTCTTAAACGTCGTTAAAGCGGTAACGTAATAAATGCAACGCATTGAGGGTGACCAGCACGGTCGCCCCGGTGTCCGCCATTACCGCGACCCACATCCCCGTAATTCCCAGCGCGGTAGAGACCAGAAACAGCGCTTTAAAGCCAAGCGCCAAGGCCACATTGGTTTTAACATTACGCATGGTCGCCCGGGAGAGCGCAATCATTTCGGCAATGCCCGCTACGCGGTTTTTAAGCAAAGCGGCGTCGGCGGTTTCTAGCGCCACATCGGTACCGCTACCCATCGCAATACCTACTTCCGCTGCCGCGAGCGCCGGTGCATCGTTAATACCATCGCCCACTTTACCTATCGGCCCAAGACCTTGTGCCTGCCACTGGCGTACACGCTGGGCTTTGTCTTCGGGCATCAGCTCGCCTTCGGCTTCAATGCCCAACTGCTCACCAATGGCGGCCACGGTGCGGGCGTTATCTCCACTAAGCATCAGGGCCTGTACGCCTAGGCGCTCAAGCGCTTGGAGTCCTTCGCGAGCATCTTCACGGGGCTCATCACGCAAGGCAATCAGCCCTAACGGGCGCTCATTTTCTACCTCTATTTCTATCAAGACGGCCACGCTTTTGCCCTGCGCTTCCAGCGCGGCAATGCGCTTATCGCCGTCACTGGTGGGCCAGTTGAAACGTTGCAAGTAGCGCGGACTTACCAGCATTAACTCACGCCCATCCACCCGCCCAGCAACGCCATGCCCTGCTAGCGCATGGGCACCTTGCACAGTAGGCAGCGGAGCATCCTGCTGCCGGTGAAAATAATCACTAATCGCCACGGCGAGGGGGTGGCTCGAGCCCTGCTCCAGCGCAGCGGCGAGGCGCACTATTTCATCCCGCCTGTTTTTATCAACACTGCCGTCAGTTTCAAAGCTCTCCACATCGGTGACGATGGGCGTGCCTGCGGTTAGCGTCCCGGTTTTATCCAGCGCGACCCGTTTAAGCTTGCCTAACTGCTCCAATACCGCGCCGCCTTTCATTAACAGGCCGTGACGAGCGCCCACCGACAAGCCTGCTGCAATGGCCGCGGGGGTCGAGATCACTAGCGCACAGGGACAAGCGATCAACAGCAGCGCCAGGGCGCGGTAGATGGATTCCGACCACAGCATTGGCGACACCAGCGGCGGTATAATAGCGACCAGCAGCGCTACTGCCACCACCGCAGGCATATAGTAAAAAGCAAAGCGGTCGATAAAACGCGCCACCGGTGCTTTCGCCGCCTGGGCCTCCTCCACCAGCTTGATCACTCGGGCAATTGTATTGTTTTCAGCGCTTTTGGTTACCTCGACCTCCAGCACGCCGTCCAGGTTGACGGTGCCCGCAAACACCCCCTCGCCTTCGCCACGTTCACTCGGCACCGACTCACCATTGACTGGCGATTCATCAATTGAGGACCGTCCCGCCATAATGAGCCCATCGCAGGGTAGCCGGTCGCCGGGGCGCACCTGCACCCGCTGGCCGGGCTGGAGCGAAGCGGCAGCGACCTCACGAATGTTGCCTTGCTCCATTAATCGTGCGGTAGAGGGCGTCAGCTTAGAAAGCGCCGAAATACTGCGCCGTGCCTGGGCGGCGGCGACCCCTTCGAGCATTTCCCCCACCGCAAACAGAAACACCACGACCGCGGCTTCGGCGGCGGCGTTTATCGCCAGCGCTCCAATGGCAGCGATGCTCATCAGCATTTCAATGGTGAACGGATTCCCCATCTTCAGCGCTTGCCCAGCACGCTGAACAATCGGCACAAGGCCAACCACCGTCGCGACGACAAACGGCCAAGTGCCCAGGCTAGGCCAGGCAAATTTAAGCGCCCAAGCAAGCGCCAGCAATACCCCACTGACAAGCACTAAACGCCCTTTAGGCGTTTTCCACCAGGGGGTATGAGTGGTCGCTTCAGCCGTGTCCGACGACTCATCAATTACCTGGTACCCCAGCGCAGTGATGGTCGACTCTATCTCGGCATGGGGCAGCGTTTTCCCAGGCGGCGCGGTCAATCGTACCGAGCCGGCGACAGAACTCGCAGAGACTTCTTCGACATGGTTTAAGCGCGTTAGCGCCGCTTCGACCTTACGCTCGCAGCCGCCACAATCCATGCCCTGCACTCGCAAGGTGGTGGGCGTGTTCGTCGCTTGAGGGGATTTGTCTTGTGTGGTTTTAGCAGGGGTCGTGTGACTCATCGCATGGAGCTCCCAGTTCGACTATCTTAAGGGAAGCGTAATACCTGTAGCGACTAGAGGTTCAAGCAATGAAAGAACATTCCCCAGCGCTCTCCCCCGCTGAGCGCTATATTGGCATTGGTGAATTGGCACGTGAGTCCGGCTGCAAACCGGAAACGGTGCGCTATTACGAGCGCATTGGTCTACTGCCTTCAGCACCGCGCAACGAAGGCAACCAGCGCCGCTATACGGCGTCGGCTATCCGTCGATTAACGTTTATTCGTCATGCACGGGATTTTGGCTTTTCGGTTGAGGCGGTACGGGAGCTTTTACAAATGGCGGATTATCCCGCCATGCCCTGCGAAGAGGTCGACACCTTGGCCAAACATCACCTAGCCGAAGTAGAAGCACGGCTTGCGCGGCTAACCGCGGTGCGCGATGAACTGCAGCGCATGATCAATCAGTGCGCGGGAGGCAATATTGGCCAGTGCCATATTATTGACGTGCTGAGCGACCATCGCCTGTGTGAGCACTCTGGCCCCCACGGTGGCGCGGATGTCATCGGTTAACGTGAAGTTAGCCCAGCCACACATCCAGAAACAGCATAATCACCAGCCCCATCGCCAAACCAAAGGTGGCTTTCTTCTGATGGCCGGATCGGTGGGTTTCAGGAATGATTTCATGGCTGATCACATACAGCATGGCGCCAGCGGCAAAGGCTAAGCCCCATGGCAGCAATATTTGCGAAACGCTAATAATACTGGCGCCAAACAGCCCACCGATGGGTTCGATCAAGCCGGTTAGCGCAGCAATCGACCAGGAGCGCCACCTCGAGTAGCCCTCGCCCATCAACGCAACCGCGACGGCTAGCCCTTCCGGCATGTTCTGCAGGCCAATGCCGATCGCCAGCGGCATGCCGCCTTCTAGCCCATTGGCGCCAAAACCGACGCCCACCGCCATGCCTTCTGGCAGGTTGTGGATGGTAATGGCAAATACAAACAACCATACCCGGCGCAGTGATGCAGCCGCTGGCCCTTCGCGCCCCTGGGCAAAATGCTCATGGGGAAGATGCTCGTTAAGCAGCGCAATCGCGCCCATGCCCAACAAAATAGCGGTACACACAATCGCGGCGGGCACGGGGCCACCAGAATAATAGATTTCAGCGGCATCCAGCGCAGGAATAATCAGCGAAAAGAAAGACGCCGCCAGCATCACCCCAGCGGCGAAACCCAACGCCAAATCGCGAAAGCCACGGCTGGGTGCTTTGCCTAGCAGCACTGGTAATGCGCCTACAGCCGTTAGCAGCCCGGCCGTTAAGCTGCCTAAAAACCCTAATAACAACGTATTTTCCATGAACAACATAAACCCGGTTAGCAATTAGCAAGACATAAAACAGAACGACACGTTGTTGTCTAGGTTTTGTACCAAAAGTCGCTGGAGAAAGGCCAAGCGAGGCCAAAACCGGCGAACATCACTTCGCCCTCCTCACTCTGCATTGAGCATCGCCAACGAGTCAATTAACACCTAGGCCTGGCGGTCTCAATAACAAAGCCGCCTTCTTCTTCCGCTATATGTAAAATTTTAATTACAATGTGTTAATAACATTATGTGCTATATCGCTACAAAAAAGTGATTTTACACCGAATGTCTATTATGATTTGTATAACTATACAAGCCCTATACGATCGAGACATTTTATAAATGCTAAGCCTTCACCGCCATTCACCCCAACATAGCGCCCTATTGCAACATACTGCCTGTATTTCATTCACCCCTGATGGTGAGATTAAAGAGGCAAGCCCTCTATTTTTGAACGCTGTGGGCTACACGCTCGAGCAAGTTAAGGGACAACATCACCGTATGTTTTGCTTTCCTGAAGAAACCAACCAGCCCGAATACGCCGCTTTTTGGGAAACACTCGCCGCAGGCTACAGCCAGCAGGGGCGCTTTCGGCGCTTAAACGCTAAAGGCAAGGAAATTTGGCTTGAAGCGACCTATATACCTATCAAAAACCGGCGTGGAAAAGTTATACAAATATTCAAAGTCGCTAGCGACGTTACAGACAAACATCAAAATGCGGCGCGGGAGCGCGCCATTCTTCAGGCGTTGAATAACTCTATGGCAGTGATTGAATTCACTCCAGATGGGTATGTACTGGATACAAACAGTAATTTTGAACAAACAATGGGCTACGCAGCTGAACAAATAAGAGGCGTTCATCACCGCCAATTTTGCCCTGATACGTTTTACCAGCAGCACCCTGATTTTTGGGAGCGGTTAAGCCGTGGCGAATTTATGCAGGGTAAATTTGAGCGCATTGATGCTCGTGGCAACACTATCTGGTTGGAAGCCACTTATAACCCAATCCACGATGAGCAAGGGAAAATCATCAAAGTAGTCAAATTTGCCACGGATATTACCCGCTCAATTCAAGAATCAGAAGCAGCGTATATAACGGTTAATACGGCGCAAACATCGTCAACACAGACTGAAAAAATAGCCCAGAGCGGTTTAACTCACCTCAAACAAATACTCAAGGATTCAGAACAAGCCACACACACGCTCAACGAAGCACAGAGCTTAATAGCCGCCCTTAATCAACAAGCTGACCAAATTAATAAAATCACCGCTTCAATCGCGCAAATTGCCAATCAAACCAACCTATTGTCGCTTAATGCTGCAGTTGAAGCAGCGCGAGCCGGCGAGCAAGGCCGCGGATTTGCGGTGGTTGCAAACGAAGTACGCCGTTTAGCCAAGGGCTCCAGCGAAGCAGTTGAAGAAATTACCCGAGTGCTTAAAGACAACAGCGCATTGGTGGAACGCACTACGCATGCTATGCAGCAAGTGGTGGAACAGGGCAAATCAAGCCAAGCCAGCGTGGGCGAAATTGAGGTCATTGTGAATGAAATACTGATTGGTGCGCGCAGTGTGTCAACGTCTATTGAGCAGCTAGCGTTGGAATCTCCTCGCTAACCCAATAAAAAAGCCAGCACTGTTGTACTGGCTTTTGTAGCTTATACCACGCTGTTAACGTAGCGGTGTTTTGCGCAAATAGGGCAGGATCGTTTCGTATTCGCCATATTTCTGTTTGGCGTCTTCATCAGAAACGCTAGGTGGAATAATAACGTCTTGCCCTACCATCCAATCAGCCGGAGTGGCAACACCGTGCTTCGCGGTGGTTTGCAGTGCATCCAGGGCACGCAGAATTTCAGCAAAATTACGCCCCACGGTCATGGGGTATGTCATCGAGAGCTTCAACTGCTTATCCGGTCCGATAATAAATACCGAACGTACCGTGGCACTGTCTGCTGGCGTGCGGCCATCAGGTAAATAGGCATCTTCAGGCAGCATATCGAACAGCTTGGAAACAGTCAGGCTATCGTCAGCGATGATAGGAAAATCAACATCGCTGCCGGATACGTTCTTAATATCAGTGCCCCAGCGTTTGTGGTCTTCCACGCCATCAACCGATACACCGATCACCTTGGTGCCGCGCTTTTTCCACTCTTCGCTCAGAGTGGCAACAGCACCAAATTCCGTCGTGCAGACCGGGGTAAAGTCTTTAGGGTGTGAAAATAGGATAGCCCAGCTATCGCCAATCCATTCGTGAAATTGAATCGGCCCCTGACTAGTCTCCGCTTTAAAATCAGGCACGACTGCATTGATACGTAATGACATTGCTTTCCTCCTTATTGGATGTTGAACGCCCTAATACCTTATTTGTCTTTCAACACCTTCACTATAGATCATTTAGTGCTAAGACAGCCAGTGGCAAGGCAACGTTCACTCTGTAGAGCCAAGCCCAGTATAAAGGCGTAAAAGCCTAACTATAAAATGTACAACGGCGCCTTAAGGCGCCGTTTTATACCAATAAGCTGTAAAAGACTTACTCAGCCGCTTTGGCGTTTTTATCATCCCGCTTAACACGCTTGATCCACTGCTGTTTCGCGTAGTGGCGCAAATTGGCTACATTGTCGGTCTCATCGACAATATCCTGCCCCAGAATGGTTTCGATAATGTCTTCAAGCGTAATCAGGCCGACAAAAGTGCCGTGCTCATCATAAACCACCCGCATATGCAGGTGATCTTTGAGCATAGAGGTAAACACCTGCTCTACATTATTTGAAACATCCACGCTACCAATCGGGTGCATCAGTTCACGCATCGTTTTGGCATCGTCTGCATGGTACATATCGGCTTTATGCACATAGCCAAACGCCTGCTCGCCGTTATCCATCACGGGGAACCGCGTGAACGGCGCTTTGCCATACTGCTTATCAAACGCGGAGACGGTCATATCAGGCAGCACCGTTACACACACGGTACGTGGCGTCATCGCTTTGCTCACCAGGATATCGTGCAAGTTGAGCATATTGATGATGGTGCGTGATTCATCCGCATCCAGCACGTTCTCTTCCAGGCCCACGCGCGCGAGGACTTTGATTTCATCGCGCAGGTCGACATCATGCTCTGACTTGCCTAGGCGGCGCGTAATCTGTTCTGACATCCAGATAAAAGGCAGCAAACCCATAATCATAAGATTTAACAGGCGTGGCAGAAACGGCGATAAACCGCGCCAGTACGTTGCGCCAATGGTTTTTGGGATAATTTCCGACAAGATCAAAATCAGCATCGTCATCACTGCCGACACGATAGCGATAGAGGCTTCACCAAATACCACGGCCGCCTGAGCCCCCACCGCCGTTGCCCCAACGGTATGGGCGATCGTATTAAGCGTCAAAATAGCCGCGAGCGGCCGGTCGATATTGGCTTTTAGGCGCGTAAGCGAGGCATGTAACTTGGGATTGTCTTCTTTCTGTTTAGCTATATAGCTGGGGGTAATCGAAAGAAGCGCCGCTTCAAGGATGGAACATAAGAATGAGAACGCGATTGAAAGGGTAGCAATCGTGATTAAGAGGAACATGAGGGCCTAGGGTGATGGATTATTTCGCGTTTATAGGGGTAAGGCAGACGAATGTCAATAACAGCCATCACCAAAGCAGCAGAAACCATCCATTGGCCTCCCCCCTAGCTTGCGCCTTTCAAAGTTTACTTTTGTTCACAGTTGAAGGGTTACAAATCTAGTGCAAAGAGAACTATATTATTAAAAATGAGTTCAGATTCATCAATAAAGAAGAAGTTACAATAATTAAACTCACTTGATAATCAAGCCTCTTTTCACTTAGGTGCCTCCCCTTGTGCCTGTTCCCAGTATTATTCGACTAAATACAGAGAAGGCCTAAATGTATAACAACTTTTTTAACGCATCTCTCTATAAAGCATTACTCAATCATACGGCCTGCATTTTCTTTACGCCACAATGGGTTATCAAGCACGCTAGCCAATCGTTTTTAGACGTAATGGGGTGTCGGCTACAGGAAATCAAAGGGCAACATCACCGTATTTTCTGCGATGCCGCCGAAACACAACGCCCTGAATATCAAACGTTTTGGCTGTCGCTTGCCGCTGGCAAAAGCCACCATGGGCGCTTTCGCCGTTTTAGAGAAGATGGCGAAGAGGTGTGGCTTGAAGCAACCTACCTGCCAATATGCACGCGCATGGGCAAAGTAACTCAAATTCTTAAAGTAGCCAATGAAGTTACTAAAAGCCACCAAGAAGCTAACCACCAAGATGCGCTGCTGCATGCCCTACACCGCTCTATGGCCGTGATTAAATTTACGCCAAAAGGCGACATCCTGGATGTAAACCAAAACTTTGAAAAAGTAATGGGTTATCGCAAGGAAGCATTGATCGGCAAACATCACTCTATGTTTTGCCGACCTGATTTTTATCGCCAGCAACCCAACTTTTGGCAGAATCTTGCCAACGGTGACTTCAAAAATGGCCGCTTTGAACGGGTAGATGCACAGGGCAAAACCGTATGGCTTGAAGCGACGTATAACCCTGTTGAGGATGAAGACGGTAATGTTATAGAAGTCGTTAAATTTGCCAGCAACATTACGCCACTGGTAGAAAAAGCCACCGCCACAACAGGTACGATAAGCTCAGCACAAAGCAGTACGTCGCAAATCGAGCAAACCGCTAAAGAAAGCCTGGGTCACTTAGATGAGATGGTGAAAGGCGCTGCACAGGCCGCGCAAACGCTAGCCCAAGCGCAAGCACTAATTGATGAATTGCATAAGCAGTCGCAAGGTATTCACAAAATCACCGAATCCATCGCAAAAATTGCCAACCAAACCAACCTCCTCTCGCTGAATGCTGCCGTAGAAGCCGCCCGTGCGGGCGAACAAGGCCGTGGCTTTGCCGTTGTAGCCAATGAGGTACGTCAACTCGCCAAAGGGGCCACCGAGGCGGTAGCGCAAATAACCCAGGTACTTAAAGACAACAGCAGCTTGGTAGAACGTACGACCCAATCCATGCAGCAAGTGATTCAGCAGGGCAAAGCCAGCCAGTCCAGCGTTAGTGAGATTGATACCATTGTGAATAAGATTCTTCACGACGCCCGCAATGTCGCCACCTCTATCGAACAACTCGCCGCCGATACGCATATTTAGCCAAACCGATTTCATGCACAAGGAAGTGCACCCTTTACACATCAACCTCCTTTTATCGCTTTTAAGCATGCTACTATCTAACCCAGCTTAACTAGTTTAGATAAACATGCCTGAAAGGATATTGACTGATGTTCGATTCGCCCGTTGCGGTTGCCACGCCTGCCGCTGTTGATAGCTTTATCGACCGCTGGAAAGGCACCACCGGCACCGAAAAGGCCAACTATCAGCTCTTCCTTTCAGAACTGTGCACACTGCTTGAACTCCCCACGCCCGACCCTGCCAGCAAAGATAACAGCGAAAACGCCTACACCTTTGAGCGCCGGGTGGATATTCAAAACCCCGATGGCAGCGAAAATCGTGGCTTTATCGACCTCTACAAGCGCGGCGCGTTTGTACTGGAAGCCAAGCAAACCGGCAAAGGGCTAGAAACCAAAGGCTGGGACAAAGCCATGCAGGCGGCTTATAACCAAGCCGACCAATATGTACGCGCCCTGCCCGCTAAAGAAGGCCGCCCAGCGTTTATTTTAGTCACGGATGTTGGCCGCACGCTGGCACTCTACTCTGAGTTTTCGCGCTCCGGCGGCACCTATGTCCCCTTTCCAGATCCGCGTAATTACCGCATTAAGCTGGAAGACTTACGCCAGCCAGACATTCAGCAACGCCTTAAAGCGCTATGGGAAGCACCCGATACGCTAGACCCGAGCCAATACGCTGCCCGCGTCACTCGCGAGGTCAGCGGCAAGCTGGCGACCCTAGCGAAAACGCTTGAGGCCGATGGCTATGAAGTCGATCGCGTGGCGCATTTTCTTAAACGCTGCCTGTTCACCATGTTTAGTGAAGATGTGGAGCTACTGCCCAAAGGCAGCTTCACCGCATTTTTAGAGCGCATGAAAGCAACCCCCGAGCACTTTACGGACGCCATTGGCTCGCTGTGGGAAAGCATGAACAACGGCGGCTTTAGCGGCGTGCTCACCGCTAAAGTAATGCGCTTTAACGGCGGCCTGTTTAAAGGCATTGACCCGATCCCGCTCAACGCCGAGCAAATTCAGTTATTGATTGATGCCGCCAAAGCCGACTGGCGCTTTGTCGAACCGGCCATTTTCGGCACGCTGTTAGAGCGCGCCCTAGACCCCCGCGAACGCCACAAGCTGGGTGCCCACTACACGCCCCGCGCCTATGTCGAACGGCTGGTAATGCCCACGCTGATTGAACCGCTGCGCCGCGAATGGGCCACCGCCCAGGTAGTCGCAGAAGCCCACAACCAGAAAGGCAAAACCGACAAAGCGCTGGAAAGCCTGCGCGCTTTTCACCACAAGCTGTGCCAAATACGCGTGCTTGACCCCGCCTGCGGCAGCGCCAACTTCTTGTATGTCGCGCTGGAACATATGAAACGCCTTGAAGGCGAGGTCTTAAACCTTATTTCCGACCTGAGCGGCGGGCAAGACAGCCTGGACGCCGAAGGGCTAACCGTCTCGCCCCAGCAGTTCCTCGGCATGGAAATTAACCCCCGCGCCGCCGCTATTGCCGAAATTGTATTGTGGATTGGTTACCTCCAATGGCACTACCGTATTCACGGCAGCCTCGATTTGCCTGAACCGATTCTAAAAGACTTCCACAACATCCAGGAGCGCGATGCGCTAATTGAATACGACAGCAAAGAGCTGCTCTTGGACGAACATGGAGAGAAAGTCACCGTTTGGGACGGCATCAGCATGAAGAAAAGCCCCGCCACCGGTGAGCTGATCCCCGATGAAAGTGGCCGGACTGACGTTTACCGCTACCACAACCCCAAGCGCGCCGAGTGGCCGCAGGCGGATTATATTGTCGGCAACCCTCCGTTTATTGGCGCCTCTACCATGCGCCGCGCCCTGGGCGATGGCTATGTGGATGCTGTCCGTTCAGTGTATAAAGGCACCGTGCCGGAATCCGCCGATTTCGTGATGTACTGGTGGCATATTGCCGCCGAAGCGGTCCGCACTGGCCACGCTCAGCAATTTGGTTTTATTACCACCAACAGCCTGCGCCAAACCTTTAACCGCCGCGTATTAGAACCGCACTTAAGCGATGCCAAAAAGCCGCTGTCGCTCACCTTTGCCATACCCGACCACCCCTGGGTAGACGGCAACGACGGTGCCGCAGTACGCATCGCTATGACCGTGGGCCGCGCTGGCGAAGCACCGGGGCTTTTGCAGCAGGTAACAAACGAAAGCAGCGATGAAGCTCGCGAAGCCCGAGCAGTTACCCTTAGCCGCCGCGACGGTAAGGTATTTGCTGACTTAACCATTGGTGCGGATGTGGCTGGCACTGCTTCTTTAAAATCTAATCAAAACATCGGCCAGCGCGGTTTTGAGCTAGGCAACTCAGGTTTTATTGTCAAAAATAATGAAATAAAAGAGCTTATTCCCAAAGATGTAGAGCTATTTTCAAGCAATGTAATACGTCCTTATCGTAATGGACGAGATCTGACGCAAACACCTCGACACGTTAATGCCATAGATCTTCACGGGCTCGACTTAGATACAGTCCGTCAGAACTATGGTGCTATCTATCAGTGGCTTCTTGAAAGAGTAAAACCTGAGCGCGAACAAAACCGTGACCCTCGCTTGCGAGAAAACTGGTGGTTACACAGAAGATCACGCGGTGACTTGCGCAGCATGTTGCGCCACCTTCCTCGTTATATCGCCACGGTAGAAACTACCAAGCACCGTCTTTTTACATTCTTAGGTGCCGATATTTTACCCGACAATATGTTGGTGAATATTGCGGTAGATAACGCAGCTTGGCTTGGCATTCTATCTAGTCGTGTGCATGCAGCTTGGGCACTGACAGCAGGTGGACGTTTAGGCATGGGCAATGATCCACGCTATAACAAAACACGCTGCTTCGAGACCTTCCCCTTCCCTGACATTACCGGCGAGCAGGCGTCGCATATCGGCCAACTGGCCGAGCAGATCGACGCTCACCGCAAGCGCCAGCAGGCAGAGCACCCCACGCTCACGCTAACCGGTATGTACAACGTGATGGAAAAACTGCGCGCCGGTGAGGCGCTCAACGCCAAAGAGCAAACCATCAACCAGCAAGGGCTAGTCAGCACGCTGATGGCCGACCACGATGCTTTAGACAAAGCAGTTTTTAACGCCTACGGCTGGGATGACTTGGCAAAAGTACTAGTAGGCTTACCCGGCGCCACTACGCCCCTGCCGGATAAACCCACCGCCCAGGCAGAAGCCGAAGAAGAGCTTCTGATGCGCTTGGTAGCGCTTAACAAGCAGCGCGCCGCCGAAGAAGCCCAAGGTAAGGTGCGTTGGCTACGCCCGGAGTACCAAGCGCCTGCAGAAGCCGCGCCCACCCAAACCGAGCTACAAAGCGCTACAACGGCCAGCGACACACCCGCCGCCGAAAAAACCAAAGCTGCATGGCCCAAAGACTTGGCCAGCCAAGTCACCCAGCTACGCGATATGCTCGCCGCCAGCCCAAACAGCGCCGAAAGCCTGGCCGCCCAGTTCAAACGCAAACCGGTAAAAGGCGTCAACGAAGTCCTATCCGCGCTGGCCGCCTTGGGCCAAGCCCAGCAAGAAGGCGAGCAATGGCGGCTGGTGAGGTGATATGAAAAGACCTTACGTAGTAGAGGCTAAGGAAATTCTGCGCCAATCGACCCAAGGACGCACAAAGCCATTTATCATACGTGATGCAAATAATGATCAATATGTAGTGAAAGGCGTCAATGGCGTTGGCCAACAGTCACTGGTATCTGAACTCATTTGTTCTGAATTAGCACGACGCTGTGAATTGCCTGTTGCTGAGTACGCCTTAATGCGTTTTCCAACGGGCATGTTGGACTTTTCGACAGAACCACGTGCTGGGGATCTAGAGGGAGGAATGGCCTTTGCGTCTAAGGTAGCTCCCCATAGCCAAGACTTACTCTTCTCGTTAATAGGAGAGGTCGACGAAGGTACCCAGCAACGTCTCTTACTGTTTGATATTTGGATTAACAATGAAGATCGATGTTTAAGCAGCCAGGGAGGCAATGTAAACCTACTATGGAGCGCTGTAAGTGGTTTGGTGGTCATAGATCATAATTTAGCTTTTAACCCCATAAACCACACAGGTAATTTTGAAAATCATGTATTTAGTCACCAACGTGAACGCTTTGCAGACCTCGAAATACGCGCACGCCACGAAGCGGTGCTTGACGCTACACTGAATGATTGGGATATGATCACTGACTTAATACCTTTAGAGTGGCTCTACCGAGATATAGACGACGAGGCCTCTGAGATACAGCCCACGTTAGCAGAGCGCTTTAATTTGTTAGTACGTTTACGCGATCCGTCCTTCTGGAGCTTGATATGAGCGCAATTATTTGTAATTACGCGGTACTGCGCTTTCAGCCCTATCTCGATACAGGTGAGTTCGCGAACCTGGGGATCATCATGCTCTGCAATAATGGCGCTTTTCTCCAGCGGGTCGAAACCATTTCACGAAAGCGTATTACCCATTTCTTCGATAAATTGCCAGTCAAAGTGTTTACACAAGCACGCCAGCATTTCGTGACGGAGCTTAAGCGCACGGTTGATTTAGCCAACCACCACAAAGGTCAATTGGATGTACAGCTGCGCATATTCAATGACTTGGTAGAACCACGCGAAGCCATGTTCCGCTTCAGCAAGCCGGGGACTCTGGCTGCTAAAGATCCAAAGACCGCCCTTGATGAACTGTTCAATCGCTATGTTCACCATGATTTCAAGCACATAGCCACACCAGAAGAACAGCTCACTAAAAATGTTACCGATTGGCTCAGATCACTGAATCGCAGATACACAGAACAGACGCTGGGTAATGATATTGTTCGTGTAAAATTACCATTCGTCTGGCAGGAAGGTGCCAATATACGTCAAGCCATAAAGCCAATTAGCTTTGATTTAGAAGACGCTAGTCGCATTATTGAAAAAGGTGACAAATGGTTATCGCACTTACGCCGGCTCAAGCTTTCAAACAATGCGCCTGAGGACATGGTGTTTATAAGCCAAGCCCCTAATGTACAAAAAGGCCCTAAGCTGCGTGCTTACAAAGAAATTTGCCAAGAAATAGAGAGTGATTTTTCAGCAAGAGTCCTTCCCGAGCAACTCGGCCAATATAACATTCTCAAGGCAGTCGCAGAGCCTGCGGCATAAAGCCGAAAGAGTTAGCTGCAAAGCGGCCAAACCAGGCTTTTAATTTCATATTTAAACGGCCAACTTTTTGACGCCAATTAGTTTTAATGCGAAATGCCGTATGTGAGGCAATAGTTTCACGCCCGAAACGGCAGTGCAGTACCAATAGCAACAAAGATACCGCCGCAGGTGCGGTTGAATCCGCGGCCCACGCGTTTTAACCAGTGGCGGACGCGGTTGGCCATATTGGCGAGTAAGCCTTCAACGATACATTCAATCGCCACAAAGGTGCCAGCCAGCACGAAAAACTGCAGTATCAAGCTACCTTGAGGATTGATAAATTGAGGTAAGAAGGCGCTGAAAAACAGTAGCACCTTAGGGTTGGTGATGGATGCCAGTACGCCCTGGCGATATAAATGCCATCCGCTCGCTTGGCTTGCGTTCACGTCAATTTCGCCTGTAATTGGTGGCGAGCGCCATACTTGAATACCCAACCAGACAAGATAGGCTCCACCTACCCATTTCAGCACCGTTAGCCATATCACCGATGATTTAAGCAGCGCACCAATCCCAAACATGCATAGGGCAATAATCAGGAAAAAGCCTGTGGCACCGCCAATAATGGTAAACAGCGTTTTCCGGCTGCCATGCATCGCGCCATGGGTTAGCGCTAACAGGCCGTTGGGCCCTGGCGAAAGTGACAGGCCTATGCAGGCGATAAGGTATAAAAGCCAAGTGTCCAACAGCATGTTACTGCCTCACCCAGGGAAAATATGTGTGTCGCCAGCATGTCACTATTAATTAGCGTTTTCCATTGTTAATGCACAGACAATAAAAAAGCCTCCCCGGCGATATGTGGCGCTGGGAAGGCGTTTTGCTACTGCGTTTATGATGTTGCTTAACGCTTAAGCGAAGACTTCAGTCCACTCGTTGCGCTTAGCTAGCAGATTACGGGCTAGTTCCTGGGCACCTTCTAAGCTGTGGCTGGCAGCCCAGCCGCACTGCATTTCGTTGCAGGCGGGTACTTCAGTCGCGACCAACACATCGTTTAGCGTTTGCTCAATGATGCTCAGCACGCCGTCATAGTCATCGTGATTAATCATCGCGATATAGAAACCGGTTTGGCAGCCCATGGGGCTGATATCGACCACTTTATCGGTGTGATTGCGAGAAAGCTCAGCCATCAAATGCTCAAGAGAGTGCAGCGCAGGCATCTCCATGTGCTCTTTATTGGGCTGGCAGATCCGCAGATCGTACTTGTGAATCCTGTCGCCGTTCTGGCCTTCTTTGATGTCGGCTAAACGCACGTACGGGGCTTTTACCTTGGTATGATCCAGGTTAAAGCTTTCGACGTTCATCTTTTTATCGGTCATGTTGGCTCCTTTTTGCGTGCCGCTTTCCGGTTAGCTAGTGGCCTATTCTACACGCTAGGGCTATACCTTGGGTGCGTCGAAATTCCATGGCTCATCGGTGTAGACGCACACGTTGGCATCTTCAATATCGCCGTCCGGCGATTCAACGTGCTTGGCAAAGAACGCTTGAATCTCTTTGCGCTGGCAGTGGGCTTCAAACTCTTCACGGCTAGCCCAAATCTCATGAAAAACAATCGGGTAACCGGTGCCTTGAGCGAAAGGGTTGTCGATTTGGCGCGTTACGGTGTAGTGAATGCACGCATCTTCACGGTGGGTGTTTGGCTCTAAACCCTGCAACGCTTTGAATACCGCTTCTTCTTTGCCCGGCTTGGGTTTAAAGCCAGCAACACAGTAAATTTTTTCTGACATGCTCATATCCTAAGTCGTTAAGCGTGCGTCATTATGCGGCCTGTCTACGTAGGTTAACAATCTAACGGATAATGCGCTCCGCTAATGCTTGTAAATCGGTGACCGTCATATCGGGTTCAATTCCCCAGGGATCAAATGGAGCATCCGAACTCCGCCGTACCCAGGCGCTACGTAACCCGGCATGGGTAGCACCAATCACATCAAAGGGGTTGCTGGAAATTAGCCAGGAGTGCTCTGGGCGCACCTCTAAACGGCTACGCAGATGAGAATAGACGGCGGGGTCTGGCTTAAAACGCTTTACCTCATCGGCGCTTATCACGTCATCCATATGGCTCTCAACGCCTGCTCGAGCCAGTAGCTTAGTTACCGCGTCTGCCGTGCCATTTGAAAACGCCACGCAACGTATGCCCGCATCGCGCAGTTGATCCAAAGCGGGCACGACATCAGGAAACGCTGGCAGCTCACCATACACCGACATCAAGTGATCATGGTCGGTATCGGTAAGGCCAGTTTGTAACGCCCGATCAATGAAGACCAGCGCTTCGCGAGTGCATTCAGAAAACGGCACATAGGCACCCATAAGGCCGTGGCGGAAGCTGTATTCAAGCTGTTTCTCCCGCCAGCGGCGGGCAAACTCGCCTGCTTTGGAGGCATCAGTCAAGCGTCGTTCCAGCTCAATCGTTACCCCTTGGGTATCAATCAGCGTGCCGTAAACATCGAAGGCTAATACCGGCTGCATTGTGGGTCTCTCCTTTACTATCAGTTGGCTAACATCTGTATTCAGCATAGTCGTGGTCTTCAAAAACAGAAGCAGCCGCCTTCAAAAACAAAAGCGCCGCTGCACAGGCAGCGGCGCTCAAAAGGCTAAGACAGGTTATTAAACCGTAAAGGCAGCCTCTTGCTGGCCGGTTTTCAGATCACCGGAGCGGGTAAGCTCATCAGTGATACGGTCAATCGCACGTTTGGCGCGGCCAATCATCTCATCCACTTCACCCCGGTTAATGGTCAGCGGTGGCGCAAAGCCTAGGATATCGCCCTGGGGCATGGCGCGGGCAATCAGGTTTTCTTCCATGGCTGCCGCGGCCACACGCGGGCCAACTTTAAGCGCGGGGTCGAAGTGCAGGCGCTGCTTGGCATCTGGCGAGAACTCAAGCGCCGCCATCAAGCCAACACCACGCACGTCACCCAGCAGCGGATGGCCTTCGAAGTTAGCTTTTAGCTGCTGCTGGAAGTAAGCACCGGTTTCCGACGCGTTACCCACCAGGTTTTCACGCTCGATGATATCCAGGTTAGCAAGGCCAGCCGCACAGCCTAGCGCGTGTCCAGAGTAGGTCCAGCCGTGGCCGATGGGGCCATATTCACCAGTGCCCTGCTCAAGTACTTGCCACACTTTCTCGCCGACAATCACACCAGAAAGCGGCTGGTAAGCACTGGTTAAGCCTTTGGCGATAGTCACCAGGTCAGGCTTCATGTTGTAGTGGTGGCTGCCGAAGTCAGAGCCGGTACGGCCAAAGCCGCATACCACTTCGTCAGCGATCAGTAGCACATCGTACTTCGCCAGCACGGCTTGGATCGCATCCCAGTAGCCTTCCGGTGGCGGCACGATACCACCCGTGCCCAACACCGGCTCGCCGATAAAGGCGGCCACGGTATCAGGGCCTTCTTCCAGAATCATTGCTTCCAGCTTGTCGGCGCAGTAGGAGGAGAACTCAAGCTCCGTCATACCGTGCTGTTCGGCGGCACGCAGGTAGTAGTGCGGCGCTTCGGTATGGCGAATGGTGTCAATTGGCAGGTCGAAGTGGTCATGGAATGCTTTTAGACCCGTCAGTGAGCCAGAAGCGATACCAGAACCGTGGTAGCCGCGCATGCGTGAAATAACTTTTTTCTTCTGCGGACGGCCTAATACGTTGTTGTAGTAACGCACGATCTTGAGTTGGGTTTCATTGGCGTCTGAACCGGACATGCCGTAGTAGACCTTGGACATGTTCATGCCCGCAATCTTCAGAATACGCTCGGAAAGCTCGATTTGTGGCTCGTTAGAGTGGCCCACGTAGGTGTGGTAGTAGGAGAGCTCTAGCGCTTGCTTGTAGATCGCTTCGGCAACTTCAGTGCGACCGTAGCCTATGTTGACGCAGTAAAGCCCGGCAAAGCCGTCGATAAACTCACGGCCATCTTTATCCACGATATTGATGCCTTTACCGCCGGTAATCACGCGGCCTGGCGCATCGCCGTGGGCGAAATCGCGCAGGTGGGTAGAGGCGTGGAAAGTGACTTTACGATCGCGTTCGATCAGGTCCTGATGCAAGCTCATAGTGTTCTCTCTGTACGATAAACCTCCCCGACCAGCGGGGCGGCATTAAAAATATTGTGGGCTGCACGGCTGATTAGGCACACGCGAACACGCTGTAAACCCATCCCTGGGTGCTCGGCTTTTTCATCTGACCGCCAAGGATGGCGGAAATGCCGGAATTGCATGGAGCTCTTTCCGGCCCTGAAAAAGACGGTTCGCTTAGTGCCTAACCAGCCTCGACTGCGACTCTATCCTCGCTAGCTCCCCGACACCGAACCCAGCGCGCCAAGGCAGTAATATTTCGTTTCCAAATACTCATCGATACCGGTAGCACCACCTTCACGGCCAAGGCCGGACTGCTTCACGCCGCCGAAGGGTACTGGCGGGCCGGTCATTTTCACCGAGTTGACGCTGACCATGCCGTACTCAAGCGCGCGCATCAGCTTCCAAATGCGGCGGATATCATGGGTGTAGATGTACGCAGCCAGGCCGTACTCGGTATCGTTAGCCAGCTCGATCACTTCATCGTCGGTGCTGTAAGCGGTGATGCCGGCGACCGGCGCAAAGTTCTCTTCCCGCCACACTTTCATCTGGGGCGTTACGCCGGTCAGCATGACTGGCATAAAGAAGTTTTCACCCGGTGCTTTGTTCTGATCACCACCGATCATAGTAGCGCCTTTGGAAATGGCATCATCAACAATCGCGGCAGCTTTTTCCACCGCTTGGCGGTGAATCAGTGGGCCAAGATCAATCTCACTTTGCAAACCATTACCTACCGTGAGGGCAGACATACGCTCGGCAAACTGCTCAACGAACTCATCGTGGATCGATTCGTGCACCAGAATACGGTTAGCCGCTAAGCAGTCCTGTCCGGCGGTTTGGAACTTGGCGTCCACCGCGGCGTAGGCCGCTTGTTTAGGATCCATATCCGGCCCGACGATAAACGGCGCGTTGCCGCCCAACTCTAAGGAGAGCCGTTTTACCGTGTTAGCGCTTTGCTCGATCAGTAGGCGACCTACCCGTGTGGAACCAGTGAACGAGAGCGCCCGAATACGCGACTCACCACACAGAATTTTAGAGACTTCCGCCGGGTCGCCTAACACCACGTTGAAAATACCCGCGGGAATGCCGGCACGCTCGGCAAGCTCCGCCAGCGCCAACGCCGAGAACGGCGTTTCATTGGCAGGCTTAACGATTACTGGGCAGCCAGCGGCCAGCGCGGCGGCCGCCTTACGGGTTATCATCGCCAGCGGGAAGTTCCAGGGCGTAATCATGGCCGCAATACCCACCGGCTCTTTAATGGTGCCAAGTGAGGCATTAGGGATATGGCTGGGAATGGTTTCGCCGTAGGTACGCTTGCCCTCTTCCGCGAACCAGCGTACGAAGCTGGCGCCGTACTCGACCTCGCCACGGGCATCCGGCAGCGGCTTGCCCTGCTCCAGGGTCATGATGGTAGCGAGGTCTTCACGGTTGGCTTGAATCAGGTCGTACCAGGCCAATAAGCGCTCGCAGCGCTCGTCAGCGCGTAGCGCCCGCCAGTGAACAAACGCAGCCTCAGCGGCATCCACCGCAGCGGTAATCTGTTCGGCTTCCAGCAGCGGGATATGGCCAATGGCTTCATTGGTGGCAGGATCATACACCGCCTCTTCGCGACCACCTTCACCGTGGGTCCATTTACCGTTCACGTAGGCGTACTGCCGGAACAGACGCGGATCTTCCAGGCGCTTGGCAAGCGTGGTCGATAGTGTGGTCATGGAAACCTCCCTCAAATGCAGTCTGGCTAACCGAACGCTGCAGAAACTGTGTGGCATTGTCAGCAAGCTCATTGCCTTGCCGTCGAATGCACCCAGGTTAACGAAGAGTGGCCACGAAGTGTTTTTGAAAACCGAGACTTATCACGCGACTTTTTTTGTCAGCGGTCGTTTGGCAGTGCTTTTTTTTTGTTGTACTGGGTAATAGCTTTTGGTGGGGCCTAAAGAATGTCGTCGGTATCAATACCGATAGGCACACGTTTGACGGTTTTAGTCACGATATAGGTGAAGTAGCGCTCGATACCGGCCTCGGACACCAGCCACTTATCCATCAGGCGTTGATAGCTATCAATGGTGCGGGCTTCAAACTTCACTAGGTAATCCACTCCACCCCCTACCGCCACACACTCAGTGACTTCGGTGGTTTGCATCACCAGCGCTTCAAAACGGGCAAAGCTTTCGGCGTTGTGTTGCTTAAGCTCGATCTGCACCCACACGGGATTGCGCGGCACCAACACATTCGCGTTGATGCGCGCCGTATACCCTTCGATCACACCGGCTTTTTCAAGGCGCTTCACGCGTTCCCAACAGGGACTGACCGAGAGATTGATCGCCTCGGCCAGTTTCGACTTGGTGATTCGCCCATCACGAGAGAGGATGTCGAGAATTTTCAGATCGTAACGGTCAAGTTTTATCATGCTGGGGGCTACGCCTCCAGGCGGTCAACAACATCGGCAATCACCGCCAGGGTGTCCCCCATATTGATGAGCGAGGGCGCACGGCGGGCCATCAAAATGCCATCACGCTCGGCTTTGTAGGCCACTGGTGCAGTGCCGCTGCGAGTCATGTCATACACATAGGCGATGGTTTGCCCTTTTTTCACTTCATCACCGAGTGCCACCAATAACTCTAACACGCCGGAGTGCTGGCTCTGCACGTAACAGCTGGCATCGGGCATATCGAGATACATCTGCCCGCCTGCAGGCATTTCGACTTCGCCTTTGACTAGCCCGTAGTGAATCAGGAAATTGCGCACGCCGCGTTCGGCAATGGCGATACTTAAGGGCGTCGACGTGCCGCCGCCGCCAAGCTCTGTGGCCACAAACACTTTGCCCTGGCGCTCGCAGGCGGTATCGAAGAGCTTTTCCGCATCCAGCTCAAACATCACCATGGCGTAGGGGGCGCCGAACGCTTTGGCGCCTTCCAGAGCGGACTGCTGCTGCGCTTTGTCATCCAGTACGTGAGACGCACCAAACGGCAGAATATCCAGCGTACGGCCGCCAGAGTGCAGATCAAGCACCACATCACTCATCGGCACCAGCACGCGGGTAAAGTAGTCGGCAATCTGCGGCGTGACGCTGCCATTGGGGTCGCCGGGAAAACTGCGGTTGAGGTTGCCTTTATCCATCGGCGAGGTGCGCTTGCCCGCCATCACGGCTGGGGTGTTCATGCATGGCACGATAATCACCCGCCCTGTTACGTCTTCTGCTTTAAGCGTTGAAGAGAGCTTCAGCAGCGAGGTAATGCCTTCGTACTCATCACCGTGGTTGCCGCCGGTCAGCAGTGCCGTGGGGCCGTCGCCGTTCTTGACCACGGTCACCGGAATCATCACCGCGCCCCAGGCAGATTCGTCAGTGGAGATGGGCAGTTTTAAAAAGCCGTGCTGCACGCCATCGGCATCGAAATCAACGGTGGCGGAAATGGGGCTTGGCCGCAATTGGTTCGCTTGATCAGTCATTGGATATTCCTTTTTTACAAACCACTACTTAACAAACAGCTGGCGCGGAAAATTGGCCAGGGTTTCGCAGCCGTCTTCGGTAATTAAGATGCTTTCGGTAATTTCCAAGCCCCAGTTTTCCTCCCAGAGCCCGGGCATAAAGTGGAACGTCATGCCCGGCTCCAGAATAGTGTCATCGGAGGGGCGCAAACTCATGGTGCGCTCACCCCAGTCGGGGGGGTATGAAATACCGATGGGATAACCACAGCGGGCGCCGCCGCGGTCAAAACCGTATTTATCCATCGCCGCACCCAGCGCCATGGCAATATCCGCCGTGCGGTTACCGGGTTTGGCCACTGCCAAGCCGTTTTCAATGCCTTCCAGCAGCGCCGATTCGGCACGGATAAAGTCAGTGGGCGGCGTACCCAGGAAAACCGTACGCGACATGGGCGCATGGTAGCGCTTAAACACCCCGGCAATCTCAAAGAAGGTCCCCTCGCCTTTGCGAAAAGGCGTGTCGTCCCAGGTCAGGTGCGGTGCAGCGGCGTCTTTACCGGTAGGCAGCATGGGCACAATGGCGGGATAGTCACCGCCAAAAACCTTGCCATTCCCATCAACAAAGCCTTCAATGCCTACGCGGTAAATTTCCGACACCAGCTTGCTCTTCGGCAGGCCGGGTTCAATCACTTCCAGAATACGCGTATGCATGCCTTCCACGATTTTGGCGGCAATGCGCATATAGGCCACTTCCTGGGGCGATTTGATCGCACGACACCAATTGACCAACGCATTGGCATCCATAAAGCGTGCATGGGGCAGCTCTTTCAACAGGCTCAGATAGGCCTTGGCGGAGAAGTAGTAGTTATCCATCTCCATACCCACCACACCCAAGTGCCAGCCACGATCAGGCATGATCGACTGCGCCAGATACTCCATTGGGTGCATATCCGGATTTTGCACATAGTAATCCGGGTAGTAGGTGATGTTGTCGGGATCAATCCAGCAGGTGCGCAGGGCACCGTTGGCATCCATGCGCCGACCAAACCATACCGGCTCGCCTTCGAGGCCCACCAGGACACACTGATGCACATAAAACGACCAACCGTCGTAACCGGTTAGCCAGGCCATATTGGAAGGGTCACTGACGATTAATACGTCAATGCCACGACTGGCCATTTCAGCACGCACTTTCCACAGGCGGGTAGCATACTCTTCGCGTGTGAAAGGTAGGGAAACCTGAGTCATCGGGCAACTCGCCATTAAGGATCACCAAGAACCAACGTGCTGCCTACTGTTAGGCACACAACGCTGGGCCACAGGATCGACCTGGCCACCACCGATCAGGCGTCGGGGTTGCATCTGCTGCGGTTGCAGCAGGCCCGCCAATGTCGTCTTAAGGCGATACTAGCACCGACCCTTGGTTAGCGGTCAAAGGCTTTATGACAAAAAGTGCATAGAACATCATTATTTAGGCTGAGCGAGCTTGCAACAGTCCCCATCGCTCACCATGATAACGGCAGTGAAGACACTTTTATCGAGAGGAGGCGGGATGAAAATTATTGTCCATATTGACGAAGCTGCACAGTGGCAGGAGGCGCTTTCACAGGCACTGCCCCAAGCCACAGTGCTAACTAGCGAAGCACCCGCGGAGGAGCGCAAACAGGCTGACTACCTCGCCATTTGGAAAGCGCCTGCGCATTTGCTGCAAGAACAGACTCAACTAAAAGGGATTATCAACTTAGGCGCCGGGGTGGATTACCTGCTGAAAACGCCAGGGCTGCCTAGCGATGTACCGATTGTGAAGTTACGCGATGCGGGCATGGGCGAGTTAATGGCCGATTACGCCCTGTATGGTGTGCTGCATTTTTACCGCAGCATGGACCGTTACCGGGAACAGCAGCAAAGCGCCACCTGGCAACCACAGGCCGTGGTAGAGAAATCGCAGTGGCCGGTGGGTGTACTAGGTCTGGGGGCTATAGGTGGTTTTGTGGCCAGCGCTTTGCAGCAAGCTGGTTTTCCGGTGCTGGGCTGGAGCCGCTCGCCCAAGCAAATTAGCGGCGTACACTGTTTTCACGGCGATGACGGGCTAACCGAACTGCTAGGACAGGTGCAAAGCTTAGTCACTATTTTGCCTGACACGGAAGCGACCAAACACATTCTTAACGCCGAGCGTCTTGCCCAATTACCCAAAGGCGCCAGCGTGATCAACCCAGGCCGGGGCAGCTTGATTGATGAACAGGCATTGCTGGATGCGTTGGGCAGTGCTGACCAGCCGGGCCACTTGCGAGGGGCACTACTGGATGTCTTTCAGGAGGAACCGCTGCCGACAAACAGTCCGCTATGGCAGCATCCCAATGTGGTCGTTACACCGCATATGGCGGCGCCTACGCCGCTGAATGATGCCATCGACCAGGTAATTTCCTACTTACATGCCTTTGAATCAGGTGAAAAACTCTCCACCGTCAACCCGGACGCGGGCTACTGAAGCCCTCCTCCACCGCGGTTATACTAGCGCGCTGGGAACCAAGCGCTGGCTAAAGGCTCTTAGGAAGACACCATTTTTGGAGGGACGGCCTTGGTCAATGTTTTCGCACGACAGCCTAGCCGCATGCTTGCGGGGATAGGGTTGAGTCTTGCCGCTTTCTGGTTGAGCGGCATGGCGTTAGCAGCAGACACACTCAAAGACCCACGCCCCTTTGAGGCCCAATACCGGCTTGAAGTGCGCGGCTGGCCTGGGGCCACCATCACCCACCGGCTCACTAACGAAGGTAGCCACTGGTTAAGCGACATGCGTTTTTCCATTACCGTGGCACGCGGCCAGGAATTCAGCCGTTTTGCTGTCAACGGCGATGAGACCCAGGCGCTGCTCTTTAATAGCAGCTACTCAGTGCTAGGCGTCGGTGATAGCTATGAATTAAACGAAAACGATATTCCCAGCTTAGATCGGCAAACGGCGCTGTTTGATTTATCGCGCCGGGCGGGGCATGAAAACTGCATCGAGAGCGCCCCCTGCGAGATTGAGTTTGTTGATCAAAAGGGGCGTGATGAGCACTTTCAGTATTATGTTACAGAAAAAAATACCAACGCCCCTGACACCATTAGCGTCCCTGCCGGTGAGTTTGAAGCGCTGCAGGTATCCTTGATTGATATAGAGAAACCTGACCGCCTGCTGCAACTTCACTTTCACCCCGACTGGCCCGGCTTGATTCTGTCTGCGGTGTACCAAAAAGAGGGCAGCCGCGAAACGCAGCTGACGTTAACCAACTTCAACCCAGACGGGGGCACGACGCCCTAAATGTTTTCAGGCTTATTGATTGTTTTGTTACCGCTGGTTCTTGGCTACTTGGTACCGGTGCATGCCACCCGCATTCAGCAGTTAATAAACCGAGCCGTTAGCGGCTCGGTTTATTTGATTTTACTGTTCATGGGCATCAGTTTGGCGGGTCTAGAAAACCTAGCTAGCCAATTTTCACGCTTAGGTGGCAACGCCCTACTGCTATTTAGCATTACCACCGCCTTTAACCTAGCAGCGCTTTGGTGGTTATCATGCCGTTTGCCCCTTAAGGCAGGCAACTCGCCGGTGGTAAAGAATGCACCCACCAGTAAATTGGCCGCCATGCAGGGCTCGCTGTTGCTCGTTGCTGTGGTGGCGGGCGGCGTTATCGTCGGCCTGCTGGCAGGGCCTCTTGTGGGCGAAGGGCTTTTCAGCACCGCCGATTTACTCGCCGAATGGGTGCTTTACCTACTATTAGCACTGATTGGTTGCCAGCTGCGCAACTCAGGCATGCCTCTTAGACAAATCCTGCTTAACCGTATGGGGCTGATGATTGCAGTCACCCTAGCAATCAGCTCATTACTGGCGGGCCTAGTTGCCGCCCCGCTGCTTTCACTTAGCTGGAACGAAGGGTTGGCGATGGCCTCGGGCTTCGGCTGGTATTCGCTTTCGGCGATTCTAATTGGCGATCAATTAGGCCCACTAATGGGTGGCGTGGCATTCTTCAACGACCTCACCCGCGAGCTGCTGGCGTTTATCCTGATTCCGTTGGTGATCCATCGCCATACCGCGCTGGCGATTGGCTACGGCGGGGCGACCTCTATGGATTTCACCTTGCCCGTCATTCAGCAACATGGCGGCGTGGCCTGCGTCCCTATCGCCGTGGTCAGCGGGTTTATTCTTTCGCTGCTATCCCCCCCGCTGATCCTGTTTTTTCTTTCACTATCGGCTTAAATGCGGCGAGGCCATGCTTTTTTTCGCAGTGGCCTCGCCCCCTGCCCTAAGCGATTAATAAGCAAGCCAAAGTTACTATTTACTTTTGTTAAAAAAACAGCCTAGCTCACTAAAGATACAGGAAAATTCAACAAACAAAAATAGAAAAAACCCTCTTATCTTTTATTAAATTTTAAACATAACCCTTTAAAGCCAAAGCATTTAACGGACTTAACCGCTCTTCCATTGTGCCTCTTTAGCTCTTCCGATACTTATTTAACACGCATATTGATGTAGGTTATGGTTGCCCCCCATTTAGCTAACCTATGATTCCTCAACTATAGTTTTTAAGTAGCGCCTGCTCTTAAGTAGCGACTTCCGATGCAACGCCTAGAGGCATGGTAGCCGAGGGTAAGGAAAGGAAGTCATTAAAGAGTAATGAGCTAGGTAGTTAAATACTCGATAGTTAAATACTAGATAGTTAAATACGGCCTGACTTAAGGCCATCTAGTTAAAAGCTATCAGTTAAACAGTGTTGACCATGGTAATCCAGGGAGGTAGAACATGGGCGATGTGGCTTTGAGTGAGGTTGCTAACATTAAAAGCATGCCGGACGAGAGCATGGTAGAAAATGACGAACAAGAGGGGCCTAGACTGAAAGAGGTTCCTTTTACCCATAACCAAGTAATCCCCCGGCACCATTTAAATCAAACTGTTACCGATCGCCGTTATGACATTATCGATCGAAGCCATAACGATAAACTCGACTCTCCACAGCGCATTCTATTTGTTACCACTGAAATTACCGATTTCGTTAAGGTCGGCGGTCTGGGCGATGTCTCCTCGGCACTTCCCCGCGCACTGGCAGCGCATCACGATGTACGAGTATTAATCCCCGCTTATCGGGAAATGGTTCAGTCCAACTATGACATTGTAACTGTTGGCCATTTGCCTTCTTTTGCGGGATTGCCAGCGTGTGATATTGGCCAGCTAACCTGCCGCGATGGGCTGATCGTTTATGTACTGCTCTGCCCAGAGCTTTATGAGCGTGAAGGCACTCCCTATGGCACCGGCTCTAGCGGTTATGGCGATGGTCAAGATGAAGGCTGGAAAGATAATGATATCCGCTTTGCTCGCCTGTCACGGGCAGCTGCCGATATCGCCTTGGGCAAGGCAAATCTCGATTGGCAGCCCCAGTTATTGCACCTCAACGATTGGGCATGTGGCTTGGCACCGGCGTATTTGCACTGGCAAAGCCAAGGGCAACCCATCCCGACTGTTTTCACCATTCACAACCTGGCTTACCAGGGCGTGTTTGATGCCTCGCGCCTTGGGGTGCTCGGCATTCCTGACGAGGCGTTTCATATTGATGGCGTCGAATACTATGGCGACATCTCCTTCATGAAAGCGGGCATCGTTTATGCCTCGCAAGTAACCACCGTCAGTGCCACCTATGCCCAGGAGATCACCACGCCGAAATTCGGCTGTGGGCTTGATGGGCTGCTTCGTTGCAAAGCCGACCAAGGACGCTTGAGCGGCATTCCCAATGGTATTGACGACTCCTGGGATCCGCGCACCGATAGCCTCTTGATCCAAGCGTTCTCTTCTAACGATTGGCGCGGTAAGCGTGCCAATGCTGATTATGTTCGCCGTCACTTTGGGCTAACCCCCAGCCAAGGTCCCTTGTTTGCGGTGATATCACGCATGGTGCATCAGAAAGGGCTGGATCTGACCATTGAAGCAGCCAAAGCCATTGTCCATGCGGGCGGCCAAATCGTTTTTATGGGTTGCGGCGAACACCATGTCGAGGAAGCGCTACGTAAGCTGGCCATTCGTTTTCCTGGCGCCATTACTGCTTACATCGGTTTCGATGAGTATCAGGCTCGCTGCCTCTTCGCGGGAAGTGACTTTCTGCTGATGCCGTCACGCTTCGAGCCATGCGGGCTAAGCCAGATGTATGCCCAGCGGTTCGGCTCACTGCCGATTGCTCACCGCACCGGCGGCCTGGCCGATACGATTGAGGACGGCGTTACCGGCTTTTTGTTCGACGACATGCAGTTCGGCAGCTACATGCATGCCATTCAGCGCGCCTTTGCCGTATACCGCTCAACCGACCTGTTCAATGCCATGCGCGGCGCGGCGATGGCGGGACGTTACCACTGGAAACAGTCAATCGTCCCCTATAGCAAGCTGTACCTACAGGCGCTTGAACAGGCAGGCAACGAGGCGACACTGGCTCAGGGATGAAGGGGGATAAGCGATGCTTGAAAAGCCACGGCTCCAACTACAAGCGTTTCAACCCACCTTCGGCGCACAGGTCGTCGGGGAAAACTTAACACGGTTCGTGCTCTGGGCGCCGGGCGCTCGCCGGGTTGCTGTAGAGGTTGAGGGGTTGCCCAGTGTCACCATGGATAAGAGCGATGACGGCTGCGCAACGGCCGAAGTAGCCTGTGGGCACGGTGCGCGCTACCGCTATCGTATATTTAATGAGAAAGACGACGAGAACGCCGAGCAGGGCAGCCTAGTGCCCGACCCCGCCGCCCGCGCCCAGGCCGGTGATATCGACGGCCCCAGTGTGGTGATCGACCCCAATCACTACCGGTGGAAAAACACCGACTGGCAGGGGCGCCCGTGGCATGAAACCGTGTTCTACGAATTGCATGTCGGCACCTTGGGTGGCTTTCAAGGCGTGCGCCAACATCTGCCCTACTTGGCGGAATTAGGTATCACCGCCATTGAGTTGATGCCGGTGTCGGAATTCCCCGGTGCGCGTAACTGGGGCTACGACGGCGTGCTGCCCTACGCGGTGGAAGCCTCCTACGGCAGCCCTGATGATATGAAAGCGCTGATCGACGAGGCCCACGCCTACGGCCTAATGGTGTTTCTTGATGTGGTCTATAACCACTTCGGCCCCGACGGTAACTACTTGGCCAACTACGCTGGCGCCTTCTTCCGTGAGGATTTGGTCACCCCGTGGGGGCCCTCCATCGACTTTCGCCAACCGATGGTACGCCGTTACTTCATTGATAACGCCTTGATGTGGCTAGAGGAGTACCACCTGGATGGCTTGCGCTTCGATGCTGTCCACGCCATTAGCGAGCAGGACTTTCTGGTTGAGCTAGCCGAAACAATACGCACCCAAATTGCCCCCGAGCGGCATATCCATCTGGTGCTGGAGAACGAAGGCAATACCGCCAGCCTACTCAATCCACAGCAGTTTACCGCTCAGTGGAATGACGACTGGCACAACGTTTTGCATGTGCTGATGACCGGCGAGCAGGAAGGCTATTACAGCGATTTTGTCGATGACGCCACCCCCCGGCTGGCCCGCTGTCTCAGCGAGGGCTTCATATTTCAGGGCCATACCTCGCGCCATGGCCATTCCCGCGGAGAGCCCAGCGCGCACCTACCACCCACGGCCTTCGTCGCGTTTCTTCAGAATCATGACCAAACCGGCAATCGTGCCCTCGGCGAGCGGTTAAATGTACTCACTGATGCCGATTCACTGGCAGCCGCTGAGGTTTTACTGCTGCTATCCCCCATGATCCCGCTGTTATTTATGGGCGAAGAGTGGGGAGCCACGCAGCCCTTCCTATTTTTCACCGAACATAATGAAAACCTCGCCCAAGCCGTTCGTGAAGGGCGGCGGGCAGAGTTTGCCGACTTTAGCGCTTTTATTGACGAAAAGAGCCGCGAGCGCATACCCGATCCTAATGCCCTCACCACCTTCGAAGCCTCTATTCCCGACTTTGCCGCGCGAGAAAAGCCACCGTTTGCTGCCTGCTTAGCGCGCTATCGCACGCTATTAGCGCTGCGCCACCAGCATATTGTGCCGCGTCTGGCTGGCGCGGAAGCATTGGAGGCAAACGTGCTCGGCGACAAAGCAGTACTGGCCCGCTGGCGAATGAAGGACGGCACTCAACTGGTGATAGCACTCAATCTTGGGCAGCAGCCGGCAGCTACACCGGGACTAGGAGTAGGTCAGCTACTTTATGAAACCAGCGACGGGGTCGCGAAGGCCGCCGAGAGTGGCCGGATGCCTCCCCGCGCTGCGGCGGCCTGGTTGCGCGATAACCCCGGTGAAGAGGAGGTAAGTGCATGAAAGTGTTACTAAGGGAACTCGCCGACGCGGCCGGATTACTGCTTGAGTGGGAAGATAGCGACGGCGAGCCCTGCCAGCTCTCTGAACAGGTTCAGCGTCACTTACTGGAAGTACTGGGCTATTCAACGGCGAGTGAGGCCGCCATGAAGGAAGGCTTGCAACGCCTGAAGCGCCTGCATGCACCGCAAAGCCCGGCAGAATGGCCACCGCTGCTTACCGCCGACTGTGACACACCGATCACGCTGCCCTCGCCGTTGCCTCCCGGCACCGCGTTTACATTGCAGCTTGAGCAGGGCGGCTCTCAACAAGGTTACCTCGACGATGACGGTGCGGTGCCCAGCGTTACCGAGATCGGCTATCACCAGTTGCAGATAGCCGATACTGAATTGACCCTGGCCGTCGCACCTCACCAGTGCTATTCGCTTAGTGACGCCAGCGGCGAGTCTACGCCCAGGATGTGGGGCTTGGCAGCGCAGCTTTACGCCTTGCGGCGTCCCGGGGATGGCGGTATTGGCGATACCTTGGCATTGGAGCAGTTCGTTACACATGCCGCTCAACAAGGTGCGGCTGCCCTGGCGATTAGCCCTACCCATGCCATGTTTAGCGCCGATCCTGAGCGCTACAGCCCCTACTCCCCCTCTACACGACTGCTCTACAACGTGCTTTACAGTGCTGCGGAAACTCTGCTGGGCGAGACCAGCGTTCATGACGCCCAGGCCCGCAACGGGCTGCAGGCTGAGCTGCGCCGCCTGGAAGCCGATGACTACCTCGACTGGCCCGAGGCAGCACGCGTCAAGCTCTCCTGGCTGCGTTATCTCTACGATGACTTCATGGTGCGTGAAGATGATGAGGCCCAAGCCCTCCACCGGGAGATGCAGGCATTTCGCCGTGCGGGTGGCGCATTGCTGGAAGATCATTGCCGCTTCGAAGCTCTGCAAAGAGAGCTCGGCCCCGGCGACTGGCGAGAGTGGCCTGAAGAGCTACGCGACCCAGCCAGCCCTAAGCTTGCTCACTTCGCCGAAACCCGCGCCGATGAAATCGGTTTTCATGCTTTCCTGCAGTGGATAACCGCCGATGGGCTGTCCCGTGCCCAGCGCACAGCTCGTGAAAGCGGCATGGCGATTGGATTGATCGCTGATCTGGCGGTAGGGGCAGATGCTGGAGGCAGCCAAACCTGGAGCCGCCCAACGGATATGCTGGAAGGCGTCTCAATCGGCGCCCCACCCGACCTGTTTAATGCCCATGGCCAGGATTGGGGGCTTGCCGCTTTTTCTCCCGATGGCCTAAAGCGTTCAGGCTTTCGTAGTTTTATCGACATGCTGCGCAGTGCCTTCGTCCATGCCGGCGGGGTGCGGATCGATCATATCCTTGGCTTGTTGCGACTATGGCTCATTCCCCGTGGCGCATCGCCCACTGAAGGCGGTTATCTCCGCTACCCGCTAGACGACATGCTGCGCCTGGTGGCACTGGAGTCCTGGCGACACCGCGGCATCGTGATTGGTGAAGACCTGGGCACCGTCGCCCCCGGCTTTCGCGAACGCCTTACCGCCCGCGGCATATTGGGCATGCAGGTGCTGTGGTTCGAGCAGGACGAGGCGCATAACTTCCTTGCCGCCAGCGATTGGAACCCACATGCCATGGCAACCTCCTCGACCCATGACCTGCCCACCGTGGCGGGCTGGTGGGCGGGGCGAGATATTGAATGGCGCAGCCGGCTGGGGCTACTCAAGGAAACGCAAAGTGCTGAAAGTGAACAGCTAGCCAGGCGCAAGGAACGGGCCAAACTCGCCGCTACGCTGGGCTTACTGGGTGTAAAGCCGACGACCGAGACACTAGAAGCGGCCGATATACCCGCCTCGCAGGTACTCGATGCGTGTGCGCGCCACTTAGCTGCCACGCCCGCGCCGTTACTCCTGCTCCCAGTTGAAGACGTCCTGGGGCTTGAGGAGCAAGCCAACTTACCAAACACGGTGGATGAGCACCCTAATTGGCGTCGGCGCTGGGCATCCGATGCCAACGATTTACTGACATCGGATGAGGTTCGTCAACGGCTCGTGGCGCTGACACGTGCGCGCAAAGCCACCTCCTCTAGCAAACCATCACGATCCGCCCTATTTGGGAAATCGACTCATGAATGAAATCCTCGCGACTGTGCGGTTGCAGTTTCACCGCGACTTTACCCTAGAGGATGCCGAACACTGGGTAGACTATTACGCCAGCCTGGGTATTAGTCATATTTATGCCTCACCTCTACAGGCATCACGTGCCGGTTCGCCCCATGGTTACGATGGCATCGACCCAACACGCATCGACCCTGAGTTAGGCGGCGAGGCGGCGCTGGAGCGCCTAGTATCGCGGCTTCGCTCGCGTGGCATGGGGCTAATCCTGGATATTGTCCCCAACCACCTAGCGGTGGGGGGCTCCCAAAACCGCTGGTGGCAAGATGTGCTGACCTGGGGGAAAGATAGCCCCTATGCCGACTTCTTCGATATTGACTGGCACGCTGCTGATATTAATAGCGCCGCCCCCTCGCTTGCCGGAAAGCTGCTAGTGCCGTTCTTGGGTGACCCTTATGCCGAGATACTCCATTCGGGTGAATTAGAACTGAGCTACGACGCCGATAAGGCAGGCTTCCATGTGGATTATCACGAGCACCGCTTTCCCATCGACCCCCGTCATTACGGCGACATACTACGCTTTGCTGAGCACAACGTGCTGCACGAACAGGCGGCCTTTTTCGATGCCTTGCAGCAACGCGAAGACGCCTATACCGCCGCTGACGAGGCGCGTTACCAGCTAAGCAAGGTGATGGAATCCCCCGCTGCCCGGCAGTCGCTCGACGATGTTCTGCCCCTGTTTGACGGTGCAAACCCCAACGGCGCCATTCGCCTGCATAACTTACTTGAACGCCAGCATTACCGCCTGGCGTGGTGGCGCACCGCCTCTGATGAGATCAACTGGCGGCGTTTCTTCGATGTCACCGAACTAGGCGGCGTGCGCGTTGAAGTGCCGGAAGTGTTCGAGGCCGTTCATGCCCTGCCGTTACGGTTGGTCGAAGCGGGCTGGGTCGACGGCTTACGGGTCGACCACGTTGATGGACTTGCCGACCCACGCGGTTATTGCCTAAAGCTGCGCCAGCGCCTGGATGCCTTGCAAGCCAAGCGACCGGCCGAAGTGCCTCGCCAAGTCGCTCTCTATGTAGAAAAGATTTTGGGTGATGGCGAAACACTACATGACGACTGGGGCGTGGACGGCACCAGCGGTTATGAGTTTATGAACGAGGTCTCAGGCATACAGCACGACCCGGCCAGCGCCGCACCACTGCGCAAGCTTTGGCAGGAAATCAGTGGCCGAGACGTTGATTTTTCAACCGAGGTACGTCTGGCCAGGCGCGAGATACTGACCTCACTGCTGGCCAGCGAATTCAATGCCTGTGCCAACGCCCTGCATGCCGTTGCCCGCGCCCAGCTTGCCAGCCGTGATATTACTCTGGCGGCCATCAGCCGGGCACTGGAAGCATTAATCGTTCACTTCCCCATTTACCGCAGCTATGCCGATGAGGCCGGGCGCCCCAAAGCCGATGCTCCCTTCTTCGCTCAGGCGATGCGAGGGGCTCGGCAGGCGCTAAATCCGCCAGACATTGCAGTGCTCGAAGCATTAGAGCGCTGGCTGGGCGGCGAAGCGCCTTGCGACATCGCTAAGGATGACGAGCGCCGATTGCGCCAGCGCGCCATAGTGCGCTTCCAGCAGCTCACCTCGCCGGTGGCGGCCAAGGCAGTGGAAGATACCGCGGGGTATCGCAGCGCCGTGTTGATCTCGCGAAACGATGTGGGCTTTGATGGCGAGCATTTCAGCCATTCTCCCAAGCATTTTCACGAAGCGAATGCCCGGCGTGCCCGCCAGTTCCCCCGCACCATGGTGACCACCGCCACCCACGACCACAAGCGTGG
Organism: Halomonas sp. NYA30; assembly: GCF_976980765.1. NCBI lineage: Bacteria > Pseudomonadati > Pseudomonadota > Gammaproteobacteria > Oceanospirillales > Halomonadaceae > Halomonas > Halomonas sp. NYA30. The sequence goes on from NZ_OZ334477.1 coordinate 3,492,550, forward strand.
CGAAGATGTTCGCGCGCGTTTAGCAGCACTCAGCGAGCACGCCTCTCACTTTGCGACAAACATTGAGCATTGGCGGCGGTTAGCCGCCCCGCTGCGCCGATCGTTGCCCGGTGGGGTTGCTCCCTCACCGGGCGATGAACTGATTCTCTACCAAGTTCTTTTAGGGGCTTGGGCGCCAACGCTTGACCCGCTGGACAACGACGAAATGCAAACGTTTACCCAGCGGCTCGCTCAGTGGCAGCAAAAAGCCCTGCGCGAAGCCAAGTTACGCAGCCATTGGCTATGGCCAGATGATACTTATGAGTCCGCTTCTCAAGCGTTCCTTGAGGACTTACTGACCACACCGCCCCTGCGCGATTCCATTGCAGCGGCGGCACGCACTATCGATCTACCGGGCGCCCTCAATGGCCTCGTACAAACGGTACTTCGCCTGACCGTACCCGGCGTACCTGACCTCTACCAAGGTGGCGAATTCTGGGATTACAGCTTGGTCGATCCTGATAACCGCCGCCCCGTCGACCATGCCGCGCGTCAAGCAGCGCTTGAAGCGGCCCTAACGTCTACAGAGGCACTATTAACCTGGCGGGATGGACGAATAAAGCAAGCGCTCATCGCCCGGTTACTGGCGTTGCGCCATCGTCATCCACGGCTATTTACCCACGGTGATTATCATCCTATCTCGGCAACCGGTGAGCATGCTGACCATGTGGTGGCATTTACCCGGCGCTACGCTGGCTACCGATTGTTGGTGGTAGTACCCCGGCTGACGACAGCGCTACTAGGCAACGCTGAGCTACCGCATATTCCCCCGACGCACTGGGGAGATACTTTGCTACAGCCAGATGCTGGCGTTTGGCAGGGGATTTTGACCGCGTCTTCGCTGGAGATAGGCGACCACGGACTTCCTATTGCCTCCTTGCTGGCGGAACTACCCGTCGGTGTCTACCTGCGCGACGACGACACGGAGAGCAGTGGCGCTTGGGTTACTTCTAGATGACTTCCACACCCTGTCACATCGAAAACGAGCGTCGAAAACGAATTGTGACATAGCACATAGGATGAGCTGACATGACTGACGAAGAACGCGTGCGTCAACTGGCCTACAGCATCTGGGAAGCTGAAGGACGCCCCGAAGGCCAACAGCAACGCCATTGGGATAGGGCATTAAAGATCGTTGCCGCTGAGCAAGCAGCCGGTAACGACGCCGATTTGGAAGAAGTCGGTGAGCCGCTGGACGAAACACCTATCTTGGAGGAGGACTTGCCGCTAGAGGATGACGAGGTAGGCATCCAGGAGAACCGTTTACCGCTGGAAGACCCGGACGGCGACCCCGACTTCGATGAAGCTCCCTTTCGCGACGACACCGTAGTGGGGCAAGACGTGCCGGTACAAGATCGTGGCCATCCGCCCCAGGCGCCCACCGACCCCGACGCTACAGCGAGTTCGATGGAGCCACTGCCTGAGGACTCCGCCACGGTGGTGCGTACCCGCCGCCCGCGGCGTAGCAGCGACCCGCTGGCCGCTAGCAAAGAGACGAGCACAGCTAAGACAGCTAACACATCCAAGAAAGCAGGTAAGACGGCAACGGCTAAAAAGACAGATGCCAAGACAACGAAAAAAGCGACGCCAAAGGCGAAGAAAACCAATACGCCTAAGACAAGCGACCCCGAGAGTTAAAAGCCGTTTTTAAAAACGGTCGTAAAAAAACGCTTGTTAACAAACAGACGTTAAAACGTTAGCTAACACCCAAGTGCCCGAATGGCCCAAGGATGAATGCAATGAATACAAGCCACGCCTCGCGGGACAGCGATAAGTCCGTTGCCGCCGACGAAACCCCAAGCGTTATGCGGCAAACACGTGTTCACGAAGGATCATCGTTTCCTTTAGGGGCGACCTGGGATGGGCTAGGCGTTAATTTCGCGCTGTTCTCGGCGAATGCCACGAGGGTTGAACTATGCTTGTTTGATGAAAACGGCGAACAGGAGTTGGCACGTGTAGAGCTGCCCGAATATACCGATGAAGTTTGGCATGGCTACCTACCCGACGCCCGCCCCGGCCAACTGTATGGTTACCGTGTACACGGCCCTTACGCCCCCGAGGAAGGCCACCGCTTCAACCCCAACAAGCTGCTGCTCGACCCTTACGCCAAGCAGATTGTGGGTGACCTGCAATGGGATGAAGCACTGTTTGGTTACACCATCGGCCATCCCGACGGTGATCTAAGTTTCGATGAGCGGGACAGTGCACCGTTTATGCCGCGTTGCCGCGTGATCGACCCGGCCTTTACCTGGGGTCGCTCGCGGGATGTGCAGTTGCCTTGGGATCACACCATTGTTTATGAGACCCATGTTCGTGGGTATACCATGCGCCATCCATCGGTACCTGAAGCGCTACGCGGCACCTTTGCCGGGCTGATGGTCAACGATGTGGTTGACTATATTCACTCCCTTGGCGTGTCGTCGGTTGAGTTACTGCCGATCCACGCCTTCGTAGATGATCAGCGCCTGTTAGAGCAAGGGCTGCGCAATTACTGGGGCTACAACACGCTCGGTTTTTTCGCCCCCCATTCGCGCTATCTCTCTGGCGAAAGCATCAATGAATTTAAAGAGCTGGTGGCGCGTTACCATGCCGCCGACCTGGAGGTCATTCTCGATGTGGTCTACAACCACACGGCCGAAGGTAACGAGCTAGGCCCCACCCTTTCGCTTAAAGGCATCGACAACGCCTCTTACTACCGGCTGATGCCCGAAGAGCCGCGCTACTACATCGACGATACCGGCACGGGTAATACTCTTAATCTTAGCCATCAGCGTGTGCTGCAAATGGTCACCGACTCGCTGCGCTATTGGGCCACCGAGATGCGCGTTGATGGTTTCCGCTTTGACTTGGCCACCATTCTTGGCCGCGAACCCCACGGCTTCGATGAGGGCGGCGGTTTTCTCGACTCCTGCCGCCAAGATCCTATTCTCAGCCAGGTCAAACTGATTGCCGAACCCTGGGACTGCGGCCCCGGCGGTTATCAAGTCGGTGGCTTCCCTCCTGGCTGGGCAGAGTGGAATGACCGCTACCGGGACACGGTACGCGCTTTCTGGCGCGGCGATGAAGGGCAGTTACCGGAGCTTGCGACCCGGCTAATGGCATCGGCTGATTTCTTTAAGCGTCGCGGACGGCGGCCATTCGCCTCGGTTAACTTCATCACTGCCCACGACGGCTACACCCTTTTTGATCTGGTGGCCTACAACGATAAGCATAACGAGGCGAACGGCGAGGACAATATGGATGGCCATGACCACAATTTATCGTGGAACCATGGCGTCGAAGGCCCTACTGACGATGAGGATATCCAGGCATTACGGCTGCGTCAGATCCGTAATTTTATCGCCACCACGCTGCTCTCCCAAGGCACGCCGATGCTGCTGGCGGGCGACGAACTATTGCGCACCCAGCAAGGCAACAATAACGCGTACTGCCAGGATAACGAGATCAGTTGGGTGGACTGGAACCTCGACGGTGACGCCCACGCCATGATCGAGTACCTGCGGCGCGTGATCGCACTTCGGATGCGTTACCCCATCCTGCGGCGAGGTCGCTTCCTTTCCGGTGAATACAACGAAGAAATGGGGCTCAAGGAAGTGACATGGCTGGCCCCGGATGGCGCCGAAATGGATGTTGAGCGCTGGGAAGATACCGAGGCGCGCACACTCGGTCTTTTACTCGATGGTCGCGCGCAGCCTTCCGGCATACGCCGTGCGGGGGCCGATGTCACCTTGCTGCTAATTTTCAATGCGCACCACGAGGCCGTCGCTTTTCAACTACCGGCCGCCCCAAGCGGTAGCGGATGGTTATGCCGCCTCGACACCAGCCAAACCTGCGAGGAAGCCCCGTTCCAGCGCGCCTTTGGTGAAGAACATAGGATGGAAGGTCGTTCACTGGCCCTGCTAGAGCTAGTACAGCACAGCGAAGGCGCCGTTACCTAGATATAAGGCGGCGCGGATACCTTCGCTGTCGTTTTCGCGCTGCAAGGAGAAGCATGCGATGAGTTCACCTGTCTATCCCACGTCCGGGGCTCTCCCGGCACAGAGTCAACACCAGAACCATGGCCTAGCGGCCACCCATGCCCCGCGCATTGCCATTGAAGCCGTCACCCCTTCCCTGGATCAAGGGCGCTTTGCGACCAAAGCCATCGTTAACGAAACGGTAGTGGTGAAAGCCACCATCTTCGCGGACGGTCACGATGTGCTGGCAGCGGCTATCTGCTGGCATGACGATGAGGGGCAGCAACAGCGCGCGCCCATGAGCCAGGTCGAGCCCCTTGGCCTGGATGTATGGGAAGGGAGTTTCACGCCTCTCCGGGTGGGCCGCCATGGTTTTATTATTGAAGCCTGGTGGGATGTGTATGCCACTTATCACTACGAACTTGCCAAGAAACACCAGGCGGGGGTTCCCATCGGGCTCGAACTGGAAGAAGGCAGACAACTGGTGGAACAAGCCGCCGAGCGTAGCGAAGGAACGCTTTATGAATCACTGTCTGATCTCCTTGAGCAATTTCAGCTAGCGCAGAATGATGCAGACCGCGTCGCGCTGCTATTAGATGATGAAACCACTAGATTGATGCACGAAGCGGATACTCGTCCGCACCTAACCAGAAGCGACGCCCTCTATCCGCTCGAAGTCGAACGGCTTAAAGCGCGTTTTGCCAGCTGGTACGAACTGTTCCCCCGCTCGGAAACCGACGATCCCAATCGCCACGGCACGTTCAAAGATGTGCACAGGCGGCTACCGTTAATCCGCGACATGGGCTTTGACGTACTCTATTTTCCGCCTATCCATCCCATCGGTCGGGCGTATCGCAAAGGGCCTAACAACAGCCTTGAAGCCGGGCCGAACGACCCAGGCAGCCCTTACGCCATTGGTAGCGAAGAAGGCGGACATGACGCCATCCATCCTGAACTTGGCACCCGCGAAGATTTCCGCGATCTGGTGTGTGTCGCGGCGGATCATGGCCTAGAGATAGCGCTCGATTTTGCCATTCAGTGTTCACCGGATCACCCCTGGCTAAAGGAGCACCCCGGCTGGTTCTCCTGGCGGCCCGACGGCTCAATTCGCTATGCAGAGAACCCGCCCAAGAAATATCAGGATATTGTTAACGTCGATTTCTACGCCGCAGAGGCGATTCCCTCGCTGTGGCTTGAACTGCGTAATGTGGTTCAAGGCTGGGTCGATGAAGGGGTAAAGATATTTCGTGTAGATAACCCACACACCAAACCGCTGCCCTTTTGGGAATGGTTAATTGCCGATATTCGCCAACGTGACCCTGATGTGATTTTCCTGGCCGAAGCGTTTACCCGCCCGGCCATGATGCTGCGCCTGGGCAAGCTGGGTTTCACACAGAGCTATACCTATTTCACTTGGCGCCATACCAAGGCGGAGTTAACCGAATACTTCACGCAACTCAATGAATCGCCTCTGCGTGACGGCTATCGGCCCAACTTTTTTGTCAACACACCGGATATCAATCCCTACTTTCTGCAATCGTCCGGACGGGCAGGTTTCCTGATTCGCGCGGCGCTGGCCACCATGGGTTCAGGATTGTGGGGCATGTACTCCGGCTTTGAACTCTGCGAAGGCGCACCGGTACCCGGCAAGGAGGAGTACCTCGATTCAGAGAAATACCAGATTCGTCTGCGCGACTATAGCGCCCCCGGCAACATCATCTATGAGATCGCCCAGCTCAACCGAATCCGGCGCGAGAATCCGGCGCTGCATAGCCATCTTGGGCTGACTTTCCATGCGGTACACAACGACCGTTTATTGCTCTTCGCCAAGCGCACCGAACTAAGCGACGAGGCCATCTTGGTCGCCGTCAACCTTGACCCGTTTGAGCCTCAGGAGGGCGCCTTTGAGTTGCCCATGGCGCTATTCGACCTTCCCGATGAGGCGGCACTGCATGTGGAGGATCTCATGAGTGGCCGTCAATGGACTTGGCATGGCAAATGGCAATCGATGCGCTTAGACCCCAGCGTTATGCCGTTCGCCATTTGGCGACTTCGCCCGGTTTACTAGCTACCGGTTTACTAACTCCCGGTTTATTAATAACGGTATTGGCTTGGAAGCCGCTAGTTCATGTCAATTTTGACCTAATGATCAAAGCAGAGAGGGTAAGCCAATGATGGATGCCAGCAGCGAAACACACGCCGTCGAGGCGATGGATTTCCTCGATGACCCACTCTGGTACAAAGACGCAGTGATTTACCAGGTACACGTGAAGGCCTTCTTCGATGCCAACGACGACGGTATCGGCGATTTCGAAGGTTTGATTCAGAAGCTCGACTATATCGTCAGCCTGGGTGTTAACACGATTTGGATTTTACCGTTCTACCCCTCGCCGAGTCGCGACGATGGTTACGATATTGCTGAATACACCAGCGTTAGCCCCGATTACGGCACGCTTGATGACGCCAAGCGCTTCATCCAGGAGGCCCACCAGCGCGGACTGCGCGTGATTACCGAACTGGTCATCAACCATACGTCTGACCAACACGAGTGGTTTCAACGCGCCAGACAGGCGCCAGCAGGATCACCAGAACGCGACTTCTATGTCTGGTCGGACACCGACCAGAAATACCCCGGCACACGGATCATCTTTCTCGACACCGAATCCTCCAACTGGACCTGGGACCCGGTGGCTGGCGCCTACTACTGGCATCGTTTCTACTCCCACCAGCCGGATCTCAACTTCGACAATCCTGTGGTACTCGACGAGATTCTCAAGGTCATGGAGTACTGGCTCGATATGGGGGTGGATGGCCTGCGCCTGGACGCCATACCGTATCTGGTTGAGCGCGAAGGCACCAACAACGAAAACCTGCCCGAAACCCACGTGGTACTCAAGAAGATCCGAGCGGTGCTCGACGAGCGCTACCCCGACCGCATGCTGCTCGCCGAAGCCAACCAGTGGCCCGAGGACACCCGGCCCTACTTCGGCGACGGCGACGAGTGTCACATGGCGTTCCATTTTCCTTTGATGCCGCGCATGTACATGGCCCTGGCTCAGGAAGATCGCTTCCCGATTACCGACATTCTGCGTCAGACGCCTGAAATACCGGCCACTTGCCAGTGGGCGATCTTTTTGCGTAACCACGACGAACTGACCCTTGAAATGGTCACCGATAAGGAGCGCGACTACCTCTGGAATCACTACGCCGCCGACCGCCGGGCGCGTATCAACTTAGGCATCCGCCGCAGGTTAGCGCCGCTGCTGGAGCGCGACCGGCGACGTATCGAGCTACTTAACAGCCTGCTGCTCTCCATGCCGGGCACGCCGGTGCTCTATTACGGCGACGAAATTGGTATGGGCGACAATATCTATCTCGGCGACCGTGACGGCGTGCGTACACCCATGCAGTGGTCGGTGGATCGCAACGGCGGCTTCTCTCGCGCCGACCCGGCCAAGCTGGTGCTGCCGCCCATTATGGATCCGCTCTACGGCTATCAAACGGTGAATGTGGAAGCACAAATTCGTGACTCGCACTCGCTGCTTAGCAATATGCGGCGGCTACTGGCGGTACGCAGTCAGCACCGTGCTTTCAGCCGTGGCACCATGCGCCCACTCTACCCCTCCAATCGGCATATTCTCGCCTACCTGCGTGAGATGACGCTCGACAATGGTGAGACAGAAACACTGCTATGCGTGGCCAATGTGGCCAGCACTGCCCAGGCGGTAGAGCTCGACCTTTCCGCATTTGCCGGTCAGGTGCCGGTAGAAATGGTCGGCGGAAGCGCTTTTCCCCCGGTGGGTAAACTGGCGTACCTGCTGACGCTGCCTCCCTACGGTTTTTTCTGGTTCTTGCTGGCCCCGGCTACCGCCATGCCGGAGTGGCATGTTCCTGTACCAGAGCCCATGCCGGATTTCGTCACGCTGATTATCAAAAAACGCCTTGAGGAGATTTTTGAGGAGACGCCCAGACGGCTACTCGAACGTGAAACGCTGCCCAGCTACCTGCCCAAGCGACGCTGGTTTGCTGCCAAGCAGTCCCGTATCGAACACGTCCACCTACACCCCACCGGCCGTCTTGAGCACAGCGGGCACTCACTGCTGTTTAGCGAACTGGAGGTCAAACATGGCCAAGGTAGCGAGCGCTACCAACTGCCGCTGGCTTTCCTGGGCGAAGACGAGCAAAGCAATCCGCTACCCCAACAGCTCGCCATGGCACGGGTGCGTCGTTTCCACGAAGTCGGGCTGCTCACCGATGCAGTCACCCTGGATGCCTTTACGCTGGCGGTACTAGAAAACATGCGCCTAGGCACTGTGCTGCCTTATGAGAAAGGAGAAATCCATTTCTTGCTCACCGCCGCCTTCGCCGAACTGACGCTTCCCGAGCACCCCGAGGTAGTGCAACAGAGTGCCGAGCAGTCCAATAGCTCGGTGATCATCAATCATCAATTAGTGCTCAAGCTGTTCCGACGCTTGGAGCCGGGCATTCACCCCGAAGCAGAGATCGGCAGCTACCTGACTGAGCGGGGCTTTATGCATACCGTGCCCCTGTACGGCGTGGTAACCCGGCTTGAACAGGGCTCCACGCAGACGCTCATGATTCTGCAAGGCTTCATCGACAACCAGGGCGATGCCTGGTCATGGACGCGCAATAAGCTGGAACGTGCCATTCGTGAAGCGGTGGCGGACGACGAACGCGCAAGCGAGCCAAAAGCCGAATCCCGCTACGGCGCCTTCGAGGAGTTGGAAGAATTTTCCACCACCTTAGGACGCCGGCTGGGTGAGCTGCATATGGTGCTGGCGATGCCCAGCGACGACCCAGCATTCGCGCCCGAAGTCGCCGGGTCATCCCATGTACAGCACTGGACGCAACGCGTGACGCAGCGTGTTGAGGAAGCGCTAAACGTGCTGGAGCAACACAAGAATACTGCCAACGAAGCCGAACAGCGGCTTGCCGACATCATTTTGGCTCGCCGCGCCAAGTTGATAGATGCCATCAAAAAGATGGCGGAACTTGCCCAAGGCAGCCTGCTCACCCGTATTCATGGTGATTTACATCTCGGCCAAGTTCTAGTGGCTCATGATGATGCCTACATCATCGATTTTGAAGGCGAACCAGCCAGACCCCTGGAAGAGCGTCGCGCAAAAGATAGCCCGCTGCGCGATGTGGCTGGCATGTTGCGCTCCTTCGACTATGCCTATGCCAAGGTGGAGGAAGCCCGGCCCGGCGACAATGAAGGCGCCGATACACATACCGATACTAGCCATTCGGTGGTGGAGCAGTATCTGCTTAAAGGCCGCCAAGCCTTTCTCAACGCTTATTGGCTGGCCACCATGGAAATACCCCACGAGTGGAAGCAAGCCAGCGGAGCCGCCGCGGCGGTGGACCTGTTCGTGCTCGAAAAGACAGCTTACGAAATTGCCTACGAAGCCGCCAACCGCCCCGAATGGTTGGGTGTGCCGCTGCACGGCTTAGCTGCCCTCATCGAACAACTCAACCCAGGAGAGCCACATGAATAATGTTGTTCACACCCGACCCCTTCTGGATCGCAGCTTGTGGTTGACTGAGGAAGACGCCAGTGCACTAGCGCAAGGAACCCATCGCGATCCCTTCGCCATTCTTGGCATTCACAGTGATGGCAAAGGACAGTTTTTGCGCGTATTCCTACCCGGCGCGGTAGGGGTTGATGTTCTCGACCGCGACGGCGGCAATGTGCGTTGCTGCCTCACGAGCATGCAAATTCCTGGTCTATTCGCCGCCCGGCTGCCGCATGCGGCTCCCTATCTGCTGCGTATTCGCTGGCCCCAAGGCGAACAGCTAACCGAGGACCCGTATAGCTTCGGCCTGCTGCTGGGCGAAATGGATCTTTACCTGCTGGGCGAAGGCAATCATCGACAGCTGGGGCACTGCCTGGGTGCCCAGCCCATGACAATAGATGGCGTCAACGGCGTGCGCTTTGCGGTCTGGGCGCCGAATGCCCAACGTGTTTCCGTGGTCGGTAATTTCAATAGCTGGGACGGCAGACGACACATAATGCGCCTGCGCATCGCTGCTGGGGTGTGGGAGTTATTCGTACCGCGCCTTGGTCCTGGGGAGGCGTACAAATATGAGGTGGTCGAAGCCCACGGTGCAATTGGCCTGCGTGCCGACCCGGTCGCTTTAGCCACCGAAGCACCGCCCTCTACCGCCTCGGTGGTAGCCGACACCACGCCCTTTACCTGGCATGACGACGCATGGATCGCCCAGCGGCAAAAAATCCATGACCCGACCCACCCAATAAGCATTTATGAAGTGCACGCCGCCTCCTGGCGCAAGCATGGCGGCGACAACGGCGAAATCTATAGCTGGCGTGAACTGGCCGAGCAATTGATTCCCTATGTGTTGGAGATGGGGTTCACCCACGTTGAGCTCTTGCCCATCATGGAGCATCCCTTCGGCGGCTCCTGGGGTTATCAGCCGCTGAGTCAGTTTGCGCCCAGCGCCCGCTTCGGCAAGCCTGCCGACTTTGCCTACTTCGTTGATGAGTGCCATCGCGCAGGGCTGGGCGTCATTCTCGACTGGGTGCCGGCCCACTTTCCCACTGACCCCCACGGCTTGGCACGCTTTGATGGCACCGCTCTGTACGAATATGAGCATCCTTTTGAGGGGTTCCATCAAGATTGGGACACCTATATCTATAACCTGGGAAGGCGCGAAGTACATGGCTTTATGCTCGCCTCGGCACTGCACTGGCTGCGGCATTTCCATGTCGATGCACTGCGTGTCGATGCCGTTGCCTCAATGCTCTATCGCAACTACTCCCGTAACGAAGGCGAATGGATTCCCAACCGCTTTGGCGGTCACGAAAACCTGGAAACCATCGACTTCCTGCGCCACCTCAATGACGTTATCAGCGAGGAAGTCCCCGGCACCATCGTTATTGCCGAGGAGTCAACCGCTTGGCCGGGTGTCACCCAGCCGACCAAGGAGGGCGGGCTGGGCTTCGCCTATAAATGGAACATGGGCTGGATGCACGACACGCTGGAATACATCGCCAAGGACCCGGTGTATCGCACTTACTCCCATCACGATATGACCTTTCCGATGGTCTACGCTTTCTCTGAGCACTACGTGTTGCCGATTTCTCACGACGAAGTAGTCCACGGCAAAGGTTCGCTGATCGGTAAGATGCCTGGCGATGAGTGGCAGAAGTTCGCTAATCTCCGCGCCTATCTCGCCATCATGTGGTCACAACCCGGTAAGAAGCTGCTGTTTATGGGCTGTGAGTTCGGCCAGTGGCGTGAGTGGAGCCACGACCGCGAGCTGGATTGGTCGCTGCTCGCCGAAGGCCGGCATGCCGGTGTCCACCGTTTACTTAGCGACCTTAACCGTTGCTACGTCGAGCTACCCGCCCTGCACCAATGCGATAGCGAACCAAAGGGGTTTACTTGGGTCGTGGGCAATGACAACACCAATAGCGTTTTTGCCTGGCTGCGCTGGAGTGCTTCCGGTGAGCCGCTGCTGGTAGTTGCCAATATGACGCCGGTGCCACGTCAGGGTTATCGCCTGGGCGTGCCGCTTGCCGGTGGCTGGGAAGAACGCCTTAACAGTGACGCGGAGTGCTATGGCGGTTCCAACATGGGCAACCTGGGTCGGCTAACGGCTGAAGACTCCCCCCTACATGGGCAAATCGCCAGCCTGGAGTTGACGCTACCGCCACTCGCGGTATTGCTGCTACGTCCGACCGACATGCCCAACACTGACTGAGGTACTCAGCCAAAACACCACCTAATCCTAGTAGCGAGGAAGAATATGCACGAATTTAATATTGGGTTATTAGTCGTTGCAGCTAGCGCCTTATTGCTAGGGCTATTATCAACACCGCTGAAGCGCGTCGGCTTGCCCGACTCCGTCAGCTTGCTGCTGGTCGGGGTGGTGTTGGGGCCTACCGGATTTGGGCTTCTTGACCCAGCGCAGTGGGGGAATGAAATGGCCATTTTAGAGCAAGTGGCCCGTCTAGCCCTCGCCATTGGTTTGATGGGTATCGCGCTGCGGCTCCCCAAATCCTATATTTTTCACCATTGGCGATCGCTCTGCGTGTTATTGCTGGTGAGCATGCCGGTCATGTGGCTGTGCAGCAGCGTTATAACCGGCTGGGCTCTTGGTCTGCCATTAGGAGCGGCGTTACTCATCGGTGCTGTGATTACCCCCACAGACCCGGTGGTTGCCTCTACCCTGGTGACCGGCCCCGTTGCTAAAGAGAACCTCCCCGCTTATCTACGCCATATCATTTCGAGTGAATCGGGCGCCAACGATGGGCTGACGTTCATCTTTGTCATGTTTGCTGTGTTTTTGCTGACGTTACCGGCGAATCAATCAACAACCGTACACATGCTAGGGATTATAGGAGGCGATATTTTAGCGGCCCTTATGTTGGGGGCCATCATCGGTTACACGGTAGGCTTTGCAATGCGCAAGGCTGAAGAAAAAAACACTATCGACCAACCGTCGATGCTAATGGTAACCACAGCGCTTGCGCTCACCACCCTTGCCGCGGTGAAGCTAATGGGCAGCAATGGAATACTCGCTGTGTTCGTAGCAGGGTTAGCATTTGATCAACAAGCTAACGCCTCAGAAAAGCAGGAGGAAGAAAGAGTGGTAGAAGGCGTGGACCGCTTTTTTACATCTCCCATTTTCCTCTTGCTCGGCTTGATGATCCCTTGGCAAGCGTGGCTCTCCTTGGGGTGGCCCGCGCTGCTGCTGGTGATTGGTGTGCTTTTCCTGCGCCGCTTACCCATTCTGTTGTTAGTAGGCGGCCGTATTAGGGATCTTCCCAGCAAGTTAGATGGCAGTTTCTCAGGCTGGTTTGGGCCGATTGGGGTCGCCGCGCTTTACTATGCGGCATTGGCTCATCATAAAACCGATGTTGCTGAACTCTGGCCCGTGGTGAGCTTGCTGGTTGTTGCGTCCATCTTGGTACACGGGCTGACCGCCATGCCGTTTTCGCATCTTTATAGACGAATGAAAGATTCCAGCGCTTCATCGTAAGAGTGCTCTCAGCGTTCTATTCGCTACTGGTTCTTTGGTTAACGCCATAGACCACCTGAAGCGCTTTCGAATATCGAGATCAGCGTCTACTTTTAGGTGGCAAGATTAGGGTTTGCAGGTAGCAGACCAAGAGCAACATTAAGCGAAGGGAATATGTGCAAACACCTATTACTCTTAGGTGTTACCGCTCAAGGACGAAAGGTGAAATATGGCAGGTGCCAGCAGTATGTTGATCGCGCTCGCGGCCCTCTTCTGGGGAATTTCAGGGGGAATTGCAGGCATTTTATTAGATGCCGGCTGGGATGCCGGAGTTGTCTCTTTTTATCGTGGTTTTGTAGGGCTCCTCTGCGCGCTAGCTTGGCTGCTACTGCAACGCAGCCATAGCGGTTTAGCCAGGCGACAGCTTTGGTTTTGGTCAGTGGTGGCGGGGCTTGGCGTAGCGGGCAACTTCACGTTCTATTTTATCAGTATTGATCATGGCAGCGTGGCGGTCGCGGCTACCTTGATGTACTGCGCCCCAGTATTTGTTTATCTGATCTCCTTTGCCCTTAAGCTTGAGCGCCCCACCGCTGCCAAGTGGCTAGCCATCGTGCTAGTAATGGTGGGTGTGGTGCTGTTAACCAAACTGTATGCCATTAGTGCTAGCGGCCTCTCGTTGATGGGCGTAGCTACCGGGCTGCTTGCCGGGCTCTCTTATGCGGCCTTCATTTTTGGCTTTAAGTACGCTGCACCCCATGGCAGCCCCCAGGCGATACTGACGATCGCCTTCGCGGTACTGGCCATCATGCTCGTGGTGCCAAGCGATACGGGGCAGATTGTGAGTGTATTGGGCTCATCGGATTGGCCTCTATTTTTAACACTCGGCGTTTTGGGCGCAGGCGTGTCTTTTGTGCTGTATATCGTGGGGATAAAACGAACAACGCCAGCGCTAGCCTCCATGGTGGCCATGGTCGAACCTATCACGGCCACCCTATTTGGCGTTGCTGTTCTCAATGAAAGCCTGAGCATGATTCAGATAATCGGCATTGGGATCATCTTACTCACCGTGACCGCGCTTAGCATTACTTCCCGCTAATGGGCCGTTGTCTCATCGCATATGAATGCACTGAGCGCCTTGGCACACAGCAGCGGCATTCCAGGGTACAGCGGCAGCACTGCTGCCGCCTCCTCGGGCAAATGGATGAGCGTAAAGTTAGGCACCCCACTCAGCAGTGCCGATAGTTGGAGGAAGTCATACCGGTGCCGAGCTCGGCAAGCCCAGGGAAGCTGGGTGAATTGTGCAGCCAGGCTTAGTACACTCATCTTGTGAGCGCGGTTGCCGTGCAGTAATTGATCATGAAAATACAGACTCACTTCGCAAGGCGTTGCCAGGTGAGCGGTAAGCTATAGCGCGCTGACCACATTATCCAGTACATCGCTTCTTGGCTCACCCAGCGGAATTTGAGCGCCGATGGAAGTCACAGGCTTGCTTAACGCTCCGAGCATAAACGACAGCGCTGCGGTGTAGGCCATGGTGTCGATGCTGGGCAGCACTACGAATGCATCGTTGGCCTGACAGTCCTTTTCTATCAGGTGGTTCCACGCCCGGGCATAAGCTCGGCGCTGTCGATCAGTGGCTGCATTCCGTCATTAGAAGACCAACCCACTTCGCTCTTGTTTAGATCGACATACAATTATGCTATTACTCTGCAGAAATGGGACATAGAACAGAACTAACAATCATATTGATAAGTGTTGATATGCATTTTTTCAACACTACAAATTGGAGCGACAACTAAACACATTAACGGTGTTGAGTATGAAATTTGAGGCAGTAGAACTTGAGATCGTCGATATATAATTTTTAGACATTTATCACCTCCTGAGACTTTAACTTCAACATTAAGCTTTTTTTGTAAAAGAGATTCAAAGGCCCACTAAAACCATTTTCTCTTGCATTGGAAGAAATTATCGGCATGATGTAATCGGACAATACGTCCAAATTTTTAAGATCATAATCAAGAGTATATAATACCCTTTCACCTACTAGGACATGGCATGCAATAATTGCTTTTTTCATAGGAAGGTATTTTAGCCTATAGTCAATAGCTGCAAGCTGGTAAGCTTCATCCGCATAGGGAATACGTTTAAATTCCATAACCGTATGAAGGTAGCTCATAAATGGATAATAGGCCTCTTGTTCCTCTCTAGAGCGCTGCCAAATAACGTTGTCACACAAGCCTATTTGCTCAAGATTTATTTCTAGCCCACCATAAAAATTACGTACAATTATCTCTACACATTTTTCTCTGACTTCTAGGCTTTCATGATGCATGCCTAGAAAAACTGAAGCATCAATAATTGGCACCATTTTATATCAAATATCTCCAATAATATTTCATTGCCTTTATTATATTTGAGAGCTCACTTGGGTCTCGTGTTTGCCAGGTTTGTCATGACACAGGCACCTCAGCAACCCTTACCAACAGCCTACAATGTTGTTAAAATTCATTTATACCTTCGGCTCGCATTGCACTTTTAACGGCCGAACGATTAGAGATACGTTCCAGGAAACTTGATAAGTTTTGGTATGACACCAATTCCATATTGAACAAACCTGCCCATCGCACAATCGTGAATAAATAGATATCAGCGAGTGAAAATTTGTTATCAACAAGATACTGCTTATCTTCTAGGTGCGCTTCGATTATGTCAAAGCGCTCATAAATTTTCTGCGTCGCAATCTGTTGCGCCTCAGAGCTGTATTCCGGATGAAACAGCCAAGGGCTAAACATCTTATGTAATTCCGTGCTGATAAATGTGAGCCACTCTTGGAGCTGATAAAACGAGGAAGACCCTTGCTCGGCATTCAGGTTAGCGGGAGAGCCCCGGTCGGCTAAATATTGCATTATGGCCACGCCTTCTGTAAGCAGATAACCATCATCAGTCATAAGAGCAGGCACATAGCCTTTGGGGTTGATATGCCAGTAGTCGCTGCCGTTATCGGTATGGTGTTTTTTGATATCAACCTTTTGAGATTCCAGCTCTATGCCCAGTTCATGTGCGACAATACGCGGCCCAAGTGAGCAAGTTCCAGTGGCATAATAAAGTTTCATGATCTTCTCATAGGTGGGGTGGAGTACATTTAGCGAATTTAACCCTAAAGCAAGCTAGGCAAAATCACAGCAAAAGCGTTCTGATATCGCTCAGCGCCTGGGCCAGGAAGTCCGTGAAGCGGGCCGCATCCGCACCGTTGACCGTACGGTGGTCGTAAGACAACGACAGCGGCATCATCAGTCGCGGCGCGAACTCTGCGCCGTCCCACACCGGTTTCGTCTGCGCCTTGGAAACGCCGAGGATGGCGACTTCTGGGGCGTTCACGATGGGCGTGAAGGCGGATCCGCCGATGGAGCCCAGACTGGAGATGGTAAAGCAACCACCTGTCATCTCCTCGCGCTTGAGCTTTTTCGACTGCGCCTTGCCGGCCAGTTCGACGGATTCCTTGGCCAGCTCGATCAGCGATTTCTGGTCGGCGTTGCGGATCACCGGCACCATCAGGCCGTCAGGCGTATCCACGGCGATACCGATGTGCACGTAACGCTTCTGCACCAGGGTCTCCCCGTCGCTCTTCAGGCTGACGTTGAACTGCGGGAATTTCTGCAGAGCGTAGGCACAGACCTTGATCAGAAACGGCAGCGGCGTGAGCTTGGCGTCCTGATGGGTGGCCTCGTCCTTCATCGACTTACGGAAGGCTTCGAGCTCGGTGATGTCCGCTTCGTCGAACTGGGTCACGTGCGGCACGTTGAGCCAACTGCGATGCAGGTTGACCGCACCAGCTTTCATCAGGCGACCCATAGGCTTTTCCTTGACCTCGCCGAACTGACTGAAATCGATATCCGGCACCGTCGGGATGCCCTCCTCGCCAGACGGCGTGGCGATGCTTCCGGCATTGCTGGAACGCTGCTGAAGGGCGTTCTGGACGTAGCCTTGTACGTCTTCCTTCAACACGCGACTCTTGGGCCCGGTGGGAGTAATCTGGGCAAGATCGACGCCCAGTTCACGCGCCAACATGCGTACCGCCGGCCCGGCATGGACGTGAGCACTGGAGTTCTTCTTGTCTTGCTTGTGACACGCTTCGGGGCTCGGCTCGCGCGTCGACTGAACCACGCGTTTGGCATCGGGCTTGGTCGGTGCAGACTGGGACTCGCTCGCCTTTTGCCGACTGGCATCGGCTTTCTCATCAGCAGGCAGTTTCGTCGTTTTCGGAACATCTTCATTAATTTTGGCGCTGCTGGATACATCACTCGCTGACATTTCACTGGCATCTCTACCTTCGTCATCACCTTTGCTCGCAATCTCCAGGATAGCAATCAGGTCTCCTTCAGTAACGCTATCGCCTTCCTTGATTGATATCTCGACCACCTTGCCCTTATAGGGGCTGGGCACGTCCATGGACGCCTTGTCGGACTCCAGCGTAATCAGCGTATCTTCCACGTCGATCTCGTCGCCTTCGCTGATCGCCAATTCGATGACCGGCACGTTCTCACTGCCGCCGATGTCCGGTACCCGTATCATTTCCTTAAGCACTGTAGCGCTCCTCATCCTTTAATCCGCTTCCACATAACGTGGGCTCATATTCAGGTACGCTTTAATGATCGAGCGGGTTAGGCGCAGCAGGATCGATGCCGTAATGTGTCATCGCTTCGGAAACGGCTTGCGGCGCTATCTCGCCACGTTCGGCTAATGCCCAAAGCGTCATTGTCACCACGTGATAGCGGTCCACTTCAAAGAAGCGGCGTAGCGCCTCGCGTGTGTCGGAACGTCCGAAACCATCGGTGCCCAGCACATGAAAGTCACTCGGTACCCAGGCACGAATCTGATCGGCATACAGACGAATGGAATCGGTGGCCGCGACCACGGGGCCTTGTCGATCGGCCAACTGGCGCTTCACCCAAGGGGCTTCCTGGTGCTCACCCGGAGCAAGGAAGCGCCGGCGATCATAGTCGAGCGCCTCGCGACGCAACTCGTTGAAGCTGGTCACACTCCAGACGTCTGCGGTCACGCCATGTGCTTCGCGCAGTATCTCGGCCGCCGCCTCGACCTCGCGGAGAATCGTCCCGCTCCCCAGTAGCTGAACCCGGGGCTTGCCGTCGTCACTCTCTCCCGGATGCAACAGGTACATGCCGCGCACGATGCCATCTTCACAGTCGTCGGGCATGGCCGGGTGCGGGTAGTTCTCGTTCATCACTGTCAGGTAGAAGAAGATGTCCTTCCCTCGCTCGTACATCTCCTGCAGGCCATGGCGCACGATGACCGCAACTTCATATGCATAGGTCGGGTCGTAAGTACGGCAGTTGGGAATGACAGAAGCGAACAAGTGACTATGACCATCCTGATGCTGCAGCCCCTCACCGTTGATCGTGGTCCGCCCCGCCGTGCCGCCCACCATGAAACCCCGACACATCATGTCGCCAGCGGCCCAGGCGAGATCGCCGATGCGCTGGAAGCCGAACATCGCATAAAAGAAGTAGAAGGGAATCAACATCGTGCCGTGGTTCGCATGCGACGTCGCCGCCGCGATCCACGACGACATGGCGCCGGACTCCGTGATGCCTTCCTCGAGAATTTGACCCGCCTGGTCCTCGCGATAAAACATGATCTGCCCGGCATCGGCCGGCTCGTATTTCTGGCCTTCCGGCGCATAGATGCCAAGCTGGCGAAACATGCCCTCCATGCCGAATGTCCGCGCCTCGTCGGGAACAATCGGTACGATTCTCTCGCGTAGTGGCTTGTACTTGGTCAAGCCACTCAGCACACGTACAAAGGCCATGGTGGTCGAGACCTCGCGCTCCCCGGTGCCCTTCAATTGAGCAGCGAATGGCTTGTCTTCGAGTTCGGGAATCGGCAGCGTCTCGTGATCAGTTCGCCGCGCGGGCTGAAAGCCATGTAGCCGCTCGCGACAGTCTTGTAGATAACGCATCTCGGGAGAATCCGACGCCGGCCGATAGTACGGCATGCCACCGCCCTGCAGCTGTTCATCGGTAACCGGTACCTGAAAACGGTCGCGAAGTTGTTTCAGGCCTTCAGGCGTCATAGTCTTGATGTTATGGGCTTCCATGTCGGCCTCA
Source organism: Halomonas sp. NYA30 (assembly GCF_976980765.1). NCBI lineage: Bacteria > Pseudomonadati > Pseudomonadota > Gammaproteobacteria > Oceanospirillales > Halomonadaceae > Halomonas > Halomonas sp. NYA30. The sequence continues at coordinate 3,511,679 of NZ_OZ334477.1, forward strand.
CCATGTTCGCTGCCCATGCCATAGCCCTTCACGGTATGCGCCAGAATCACCGTGGGACGGCCATTGTCAGCGTCCATGGCGGCACGATAGGCAGCATGAACCTTCACTGGGTCGTGTCCGCCGCGGATGAGCCCTTGGATTTCCTCGTCCGATAGAGAGGCGACCTGCTCTCCCAGCTCATCGTACTTACCGAAGAAATGCTCCCGTGTGTAGGCCCCACCTTGTGCCTTGAAGTTCTGGTATTCGCCATCGACCGCTTCGTCCATTCGCTGCTGCAAAAGACCGGTGCGATCTTCATTCAGCAAGGGATCCCAGGTACTCCCCCAGACCACCTTGAACACATTCCAACCGGCACCCCGGAAGGTCCGCTCCAGCTCACTCATCACGCTACCGTTGCCACGCACCGGCCCATCGAGACGCTGCAAATTGCAATTGATCACGAAGATTAGGTTATCCAGGCGCTCTCGGCTCGCCACGTTGAGCGCGCCCAACGCTTCCGGCTCGTCGCATTCGCCATCGCCGAGAAACGCCCAGACTTTACGATTCTGGAGAGGCTGTAGTCCGCGATTATCCATGTATTTCATCAAACGCGCCTGATAGATCGCCTGAATCGGCCCCAAGCCCATAGATACCGTCGAGAATTGCCAATAATCTGGCATCAGATAGGGGTGTGGGTAAGATGACAACCCTTCGCCCCCAACCTCTTGCCTGAAACGATCCAGTTGGCTCTCTGTCAGGCGCCCCTCAAGGAAAGAGCGTGCATAGATACCCGGCGCAATGTGGCCCTGAAAATAGATAAGATCGCCGGCGAAATCCGTCGACGCAGCACGGAAGAAGTGGTTGAAGCCGACTTCGTAGAGCGTGCTGCTCGACATGTAACTAGCCAGATGACCACCGAGGCTCTTATCCTTGGCATTGGCGCGCACCACCATGGCGACGCTGTTCCAGCGGACTGCCGACCGTATCTTGCGTTCTAGTGCCAGGTCGCCTGGATAATCCGGCTCGTCCTGGTGGGCTATAGTGTTACGGTGGTGAGTCGCGAATCTTCCGTCGAATGACACACCGCTTTTACCGGCCGCTTCTAGTAACTGGTGAATCATGAAGCGCGCCCGATCCTGGCCCTCGTAGTGAGTCAGCGATGACAAGGCATCCAGCCACTCATTTGTTTCAATGGGATCCGCATCGACAATGTTGCTGACAACGTCGCTCATAGAGTCGCGCCTTTATTCAAAATAAAATAAAACAACCTGTATAAGCGGCCTGCCGCCTAACCCTTAAAGAGCCTAATGTTTTGCCCAAATACTGACAACGCAATAAGCTTGGAAACACTTTCCCGGATTTGAGCCTATGAACCTTGACTACCTTAAAATCTTTATTGTTATCGCTAAGCAAGGCTCTATCCTTGCAGCCTCCAAGGCGTTAAACATTCCCAAATCCACTGTGGCGCGCCACCTTGAACAACTAGAAAGGCAGCTATCCCATCAGCTAGTACTGAGAAATACGCGCCACTTACGTCTTACCGCTGAAGGCCAGCGTCTGTATCATCTGGTAGGAGACATCATTAGCGACTTAGAGGAAGTAGAGCATGAGATGAGGGGCCGACATGGCAACCTGAGCGGTAGGATTACTGTCGCCATCCCTACCGAGTTCGGTGTCAAATGGCTTAATGAAAGTATCGCTAATTTTGTGGCCGCCCACCCGGACATCGCCATCGACTGTATCACCAGCATGGCGCCCCTCGACCCTGTTAGAAGGGATGTGGATGTCTCAATCTGCTACCACCGTGGCAAACTGTCCGATAGCGGCATGGTGGTTCGCCCACTGGTCAGCATGCGCAGCGCAGTGGTCGCCGCACCTTCGTTCATTGCCGACCATGGCCGGCCCGCTTCGGTGCAGGAACTCAAACAGTTACCCTGCATTTCGACATTAACGGCGCTACAGGCGAACCCCTGGCATTTCATCGATGAGGAAGGCCGAATCATCGCTCTGGACGTGCCGACTCGCTATCGCGTTGACAGTAGTTTGATGCTCCTCGCCGGTGCCCACGCTGGGATCGGGTTCGCGATCATTCCGTATGAGTTTTGCAAGGAAAGCATTGAGGCAGGTGATCTGGTCGAATTGGAGCTAGATCTTAAACCGGCACCGCTTGAAATCGTCGCGATCTATCCAGATCGGAAAAGCATTTCGTCACGAACGCGTGCGTTCGTAGATATCGTAGAGAAGCAGTTACTGTCACGCCACTGATACAAACAAGTAACAGTGGCATAACTAAATTTTATAAAATACAACCTAAACCTTCTGCCTGACACCGTAACGCCATCAAAGTGGCTCGCTATCATCACTTCTGGTTAACGCTTAATTAACCGCTTTCGCCGCCCGAGCAGCGTGGAGCTTCTTGTAGCTGTCGATCAGGCGCTGGTGGCGCTCAAGGCCCTCTAACTGCATGTTAGTCGGGGTTAGGCCATGGAAGCGTTCCTCGCCACTTACCGAGCCCACGACGGCCGCCATGGCTTCCTCGCCAAACATGCGCTGGAAGCTGTGTAGATAATCGTTTAGCTCCAGCTCGTCATCCAGCACAATTTCCAGCACCGCGTTCACTGCTTGATAGAACAGGCCGCGCTCGACGGTGTTGTCATTGTACTGGAGGAACATCTGCACACAGTCCAGCGCCTCTTCATGACGCTGCAGCGCCAGATAGACCAACAGCTTCAGTTCCAGAATCGTCAGCTGACCCCAGACGGTGTTCTCGTCAAACTCAATGCCGATCAGGGTAATAATATCGGCATGGTCATCCATCTGGCTCTCTTCCAGCCGCTCGACCAGATCAGTGAGCTGATCGTCGTCGAGGCGGTGCAGGTTGAGAATATCTTCGCGGTAATCCAACGCCTTATTGGTGTTATCCCAGATCAGATCTTCGATGGGATATACCTCGGAGTAACCCGGCACCAGAATGCGGCAGACCGGCGCGCCCAGGTCCTCGTGTACTGCCATATACACTTCCGCACCCAACTCTTCAAAAATGCCGAACAGCGTCTCGGCTTCTTCATCATTGCTGCCAGAGAAATCCCACTCGCTGAACTCGAAGTCGGACTTGGCACTAAAGAAACGCCAGGAGACCACGCCGACCGAGTCGATGAAGTGCTCCACGAAGTTGTTCGGCTCAGAGACCGTCTGCGAATTGAAGGTGGGCAGCGGCAGGTCGTTCAGGCCTTCGAAGCTGCGGCCCTGCAGCAGTTCGGTCAAGCTGCGCTCCAGTGCCACTTCAAAGCTCGGGTGGGCACCAAAGGAGGCAAACACGCCGCCGGTGCGCGGGTTCATCAAGGTGACACACATCACTGGGAACTGCCCGCCCATGGAGGCATCTTTTACCAGCACCGGGAAGCCCTGTGCTTCCAGGGCGTTAATGCCTTCGACGATACTTGGGTACTTGGCTAACACTTCCTGCGGTACATTCGGCAGGGTTAGCTCCTGCTCGAGGATTTCACGCTTCACCGCCCGCTCAAAAATTTCTGACAGGCACTGCACCTGGGCTTCTACCAGGGTATTCCCTGCACTCATACCGTTACTAAGAAACAGGTTTTCGATCAGATTGGAGGGGAAATAGACCGCTTCACCGTCGGATTGGCGTACAAACGGCAGCGATACAATACCCCGGTCTTCACGCCCCGAGTTGGTATCAATCAGGTTGGAGCCGCACAGCTCGCCTTCCGGGTTGTAAATGGCCAGGCAGTGCTCGTCGAGAATTTCTGCGGGCAGCTCGTCGTTCGGGCCCGGCTTGAACCACTTCTCATTGGGGTAGTGAACAAATTCACTGTTGGCAATCTCTTCACCCAAAAATTGGTCGTTATAGAAGAAGTTGCAGCTCAGGCGTTCGATAAACTCGCCCAGCGCCGAACAAAGCGCACTCTCTTTGGTCGCGCCTTTGCCGTTGGTAAAGCACATCGGTGAGGCCGCATCGCGGATATGCAGCGACCAAACGTGAGGCACGATATTGCGCCAGGAGGCGATCTCGATCTTCATGCCCAGGTCAGCCAGGATCGCACTCATATTGGCGATGGTCTGCTCCAGCGGCAGGTCTTTACCCTCAATATAGGTACTGCCGCCTTCCGGTGCGCCCATAAGCAGCGCTTGGGCATCATCGTCTATGTTCTCTACCGTCTCGATCTGAAAGTCGGGGCCAGTTTGCACCACTTTCTTGACCGTGCAGCGGTCAATGGAGCGCAGAATGCCCTGGCGATCTTTTTCAGAAATATCTTCCGGCAACTCGACCTGAATTTTGAAGATCTGCTTATAGCGGTCTTCCGGGTCGACGATATTGTTCTGGGAAAGACGGATATTCTCAGTGGGAATGTCTCGAGCGTTGCAGTAAACCTTTACGAAGTAGGCCGCGCACATGGCAGACGACGCCAGGAAGTAGTCAAACGGTCCTGGTGCCGAGCCGTCGCCTTTATAGCGAATTGGCTGATCGGAGATAACCGTAAAATCGTCGAACTTGGCCTCCAGACGGAGGTTGTCGAGATAGTTAACTTTGATTTCCATGAGCGGGCATCCGGAGCAATGAGTGTGCCTAGGCTTTTGCAAAAACAAGCCAACAGGCGAATTGCGGCCCATTATCCAGTTTTTTACCCGCTTCGTCTTGGTGAGTCGCTTGAATCACTTATTCCTTATCAAGCAAGAACGGCAGCGCCTCTTCTAACAGCGTCTCGGGAATCTCTTCAGCAATATAGTGACCACAAGGGAGCGCTTTGCCTTTTACATCGGTAGCGACTTTTTGCCATTCACTGAGTGCATCGAAGCAAGCTTCAATGGCGCCTTCAGCGCCCCACATCACATTTATCGGACAGGTGAGCTTAATGCCCGCGTCGATATCGGCCTGATCATGCTCCAAATCGATGGTGGCACTGGCGCGGTAGTCGCCACAAATACCGGTGGCGGTGTCTGGGAGCGATAGGCAGCGCTCATACTCCACCAGCGCTTCCGGGTCAAAAGGCGTCATGCCCGCGCTGCGTGCGCCCATCACGCTTTTCAGATATTGAGCGGGGTCGGCTTGAATCAGCATTTCCGGCAGCGGCTGGGGGCGAATCAGGAAGAACCAATGCCAGTAGCTGCGCGCAAAGGCCTCATTAGTGCCGCGATACATGGCAAGCGTTGGCGCGATATCGAGAAGCACCATACGCTCAACTCGCTCAGCGTGGTCAACCCCTAACCGATGGGCGACTCGCGCCCCACGATCATGGGCCAGCACTTTAAAACGTTCAAAGCCCAGCGCGCTCATTAGCTCTGCCATATCGGCAGCCATGGCGCGCTTGGCGTAATTTAGGTGCTCAGGATCGTCGTCGGGTTTACTGCTGTCGCCGTAACCGCGCAGGTCGGCTGCGATAACGGTGAAATGCTGGGCAAGCTCTTCTGCCATTTTGTGCCAAATTACGTGGGTCTGTGGGTGGCCGTGGAGCAGAAGAAGTGCCGGGCCGGTGCCGCCCATTCGAAACGTAATGTCGACACCGTTAACGTGACGTGTCTGTTTTTCAAACCCTTCAAACATGGTGAGCTCCTGACTTATGTCATGACGAATCAATTCAGCCTGCGCTGATATTACGCAGCAGAGTTCTTTTTAATAAAACAACATCCGGGCATGATGGTGCCACTTATCGTTAACGAGAGAACTACTATGAAAGCGTTCGCCTTTACTCAAAGCCTACCCATCGACCATCCTGATGCGCTGCAAGCCATTGAGCTCCCCTTACCCACGCCTGACGCCCACGACATTCGCGTTGCAGTTAGCGCGATTTCCGTAAACCCTGTTGATGCCAAAGTGCGCAACAGCGCCTTGCCGGAAACCGGTGAGCCGCGCGTACTGGGATATGACGCGGTAGGCATCGTGGATGCCGTCGGCAGTGCGGTCACCCGCTTTCAGCCGGGCGATCGCGTCTGGTACGCAGGCAATATCGCCCGCCAGGGCTCTAACGCTGAGTTTCAACTGGTCGATGAGCGCATCGCCAGCCTAGCGCCGAAAAGCCTATCTGATACTGAAGCCGCTGCCCTGCCGCTAACTGCCATCACGGCCTGGGAACTGCTGTTTGACCGGCTAGAGCTGGGCATGCGTGATACCCAAGGCAAAAGCCTATTGGTGATTGGCGCCGCGGGAGGCGTTGGCTCAATCCTGGTGCAACTTGCCAAGCAGCTCACCGATATTACCGTGATTGGTACGGCGTCTCGGCCCGAAAGCCAAGCCTGGGTGAAGTCGCTAGGCGCTGATGCCGTGATTAATCATCACCAGCCGCTTGATCAAGAGCTTAAAGCAGCGGGCTTTGACGGCGTGGATATGGTGATTAGCCTTAACCAGACCGATCACCACTTTGAAGCCATTATTGAAGCCCTCAAACCCCAGGGTAAGCTTGCCCTGATTGATGACCCGGAGCTGATCGATGTGCGTAAGCTAAAAATGAAAAGCCTGTCACTGCATTGGGAGTTGATGTTTACCCGCCCACTATTCGCGACGGACGATCTCGCCAAGCAGCATGACCTGCTTACCAAAGTAGCGGCCATGGTCGATGACGGTCGCCTAAAAACGACTCTAGGCGAGGTGTTGGGCCCGATTAACGCCGAAAACTTAAAGCACGCTCACGCCCTGATTGAGAGCAACCGCACGATTGGCAAGCTGGTCTTGGAAGGCTTTTAATACGCGTTCAACGTCACGCCCATCGCTGGCTATGGTGATGGGCGTACCAGTACTTGCTGGAACAGGATCGTTTCAAACTGCTCCATCGGCTCGACGGATTTAAGCGTTTTGGCACGCAGAATGGCCCCTTCCCAACCGGTGAGAATAAAGCTGGCGAGCGCCTCGGGTGCGGTGTGGCTGGCAATATCACCCCGCGCCTGAGCATCCTGCAGGCAGCGCACGAAGCGCTGTTCCCAGCGCTGAAACACAAGATTTAGCGCATCGCGGAAGGTGTCGCTCTGGCCCGAAAGCTCTTGGCCAAGGTTGCCAATCAAGCAGCCCGTGGCATGATCGCACTCGTGCATATGGTCACGGCCTGCTGCGAAGTACCGCTTCAGGCGCTCAAGTGGTGGCGTCTCACTATCTTCCAGCAGTGCCACCAGCGTTTCGTCATAAGTAGCCGCAAAGCGCTCAATCACCGCCAGCCCGAAATCTTCTTTGCTGGAGAAGTAGTGATAGAAGGAGCCCTTGGGTACACCGCAGGCCTTTAAAACGGCATTAATACCCGTCGCGTTGTAGCCTTGCTGACTAATCAGCTCGGCGCCACTATCAATTAATTTGTCGCGGGTTACATTGTTTTTCATATACTTAAAGTAGACCAGTCAGTCTATTACTATCAAATGAGTGAAAGCCAAGTAAGTAAAAGCCAAAGGATTGAGTGCCAAGTAAATGTTAATTACATGTTATTTGCACATTGTTTGACTAATCGCTGCTTAACAATGCGTGATGCTAGCATCATACGCTTATTTTTCTGGAATTTTCGCCCTAGCCAACGGATGACGCGCGGTAATGACACCAAAACGCTCCCTCTCTTCTCCTCACTCGTCTTATCAACGAGGCCGCGTTCGGTTAGGTGCCGTAGCTGCGCTGTTGATTCTTGTCGGCACCCTTGTGCTCGCTTGGTGGATTATATCTCAGCCACCCCGCATTGCGCGCACAGCGCCGCCGGAACCTCTACCTACAATGGTAGACGTAATGACCGTGTCCGCGAGCACTCAGGCTCCTAATCTTTATGGCTTTGGTCGCGTTGAGGCAGAGCAGGAAGCGATGCTGGCTAGCCGCGTAGCAGGGCAGCTTGAACGCTTCGCAGAGGGCGTGGTGCCAGGACAGGTCGTCGAGCAAGACGCCGCTGTCGCGTTTATCGATCAAGCCGATCTGGCTCTTACACTTGAAGATTCTCAAGCGCAGCTGGCTAATGCCCAGGCGCTACTTGCTTTAGAGCAAGCAGAGCAGCAGCGCGCCCGTAGTGAATACGAATCCTTTGGTCGCCAACTCTCCGCCGAACGCCAAGCCCTGGTTTTGCGTGAACCACAGCTGCGCCAAGCACAAGCTGAACTCACCCAAGCACGCGTGGCCCGCGACCAGGCAGCACTGAATGTTGAGCGCGCAACCCTCACCGCTCCCTGGCGGGCCATGGTACAGGAGCGCTTGGTCGGCGCTGGCAGTCTGCTCAGTCAAGGAACCGAGGTATTGCACCTGGTGGGCGTCGAGCAGTTTTGGGTGCGCGCCTCACTACCCGGTGAGTGGATGGAGTGGCTGGAAGCGGGCAGTAGCGTGACGTTAACCAGCCGCGGCTGGCCCGAAGGCGCCACACGTGAAGGCACGCTGGTGTCGATGTTGCCCAGTCTGGAAGAGAATGGCCTGCAGGCACAGCTACTCATCGCAGTGAACGACCCTCTGGCGCTAGAGAGCGACGGCCCGGCCCTGCGTCTGGGCGATGTGCTTCGTGCCTCTTTTCAACCCGCTATTCAAGAGCAGCTCATATCACTACCCTCTGCCGCGCTTCGCCCAGGGGATGTTACGTGGCGGGTCGACGAGGAGAATCGCCTGCGTCGCACGCCGGTCACACTAGCCTATCGCGGGGAAGATGACGCCTTGATTCGTAGCGGTCTGGAAACCGGCCAGCAAGTCGTCACCGCGGGCTTGGCCCAACCTCGAGAAGGCCAGCTAGTGCGCATTCGTCGGCCCAACGACACCCCGGCCCAAGCGGGAGATGAATCGGGAGACGAATCATGAAGGTACCACGCGGCCCATTGGCATGGATGGTGGATCACGGGGTAGCCCCCAACTTATTGATGGTGCTGTTTATCATCGGCGGCCTAATGGCGTCGCTAGCGATTAAAAAGGAAGTATTCCCTGAATTCGACATCGAAGTCGTGCAAGTCACTATCAGCTACCCTGGCGCCACGCCGGAGGATGTGGAACAGAGCCTGCTGTTACCGGTGGAAGCCGCGATTGCCGATGTAGAGGGCATCGACGAGCTGACCGCGACGGCCAGCGAAGGCAGCGCCAACGTCAGCGCCACGCTGATTGACGGCATTGATGTCATGCGCGCCTATCAGGATATTCAGCAGGCAGTGAACGCTATCACCACACTGCCCAGCGCCGCTGACCCACCGCGTTTCACCCTGGCGGGACGCTCTCGCAGTGTGCTCAGCCTGCAGGTTTATGGCCAGGTCGGCCTAGAGGCACTCCACGACGCGGCTGAAGATGTACGCGGCGAGCTGCAAGCCACCTCGGGCATTTCCCGCGCTGAGCTTTCCGGCAACCGCGAGCGGGAGATTCAAGTCCACCTGGACGAAGAGGCCATCGAGCGCTTCGGTCTCGACCATCAGGAACTGGCTAGCCGCATCGCCGAAGAGGCGCTCGACCTTGCCAGTGGTCAGCTAACGACAGCCGAAGGCGAGTGGCTAATTCGCTATCAAGGGCGGCGCAATAGCGCCGAAGCCTTTGCAGAGCTGCCGATACTCACTAGCACCCAGGGCGCTCCGATTGTACTCGGTGAGATCGCCAGGGTCAGTGACGGTTTTGCCGAGACCGATCGCGAGGAGTTCTATAACGGTCAGCCCGGCCTCTCTGTAGATGTTTACCAGATTGGCGACCAGACCCCGACCAGTATCTCTGAAGCGGTCAACGGAGAGCTTGAGCGCTTGCGGGAAGGTATGCCGAAAGGCGTCAGCCTGGCTATTTCCCGCGACAGCTCGGAAATTTACGAAGACCGTCTCAGCCTGTTGTTAAAAAATGCCTGGATGGGCTTAGCGCTGGTGTTGGTACTCATGGCGCTGTTTCTGGAAGCACGGCTAGCCTTCTGGGTCACCCTGGGTATTCCGACGGCGTTTCTGGGCGCCATGCTGTTTCTGCCCTGGATCGGCGTCTCGCTCAACATGATGTCGATGTTCGCCTTTATTATCGCCCTGGGGATCGTGGTGGATGATGCCATTATCGTTGGCGAAAATATCTACAGCTATCGGGAAGAGGGTTACTCGCTGCGCGATGCAGCGGTGAAAGGCGCCAGCGAGATCGCCACGCCGCTCACGTTTGCCATTCTGTCCAATATCGTCGCCTTCCTGCCGCTGCTGTTTTTACCCGGCTTTTTGGGGCTAATCTTTGCCACGGTGCCGGTGGTGGTGGTGACCGTCTTTCTGGTCTCCTGGCTGGAAGCGCTCGTCATACTGCCCGCCCACTTAGCGCATAGCCGCAAACCGCGCCAAACGCCGGCGTGGCAGCGTCCGCTTGAATCACTTCGCCAGCGCCTGCAGGGCGGCTTGCACCACTTCACCTATCGTCAGTTCGAGCCGTTTCTACAACGCGCGCTGAACCAACGCCTGCTGAGTATTTCGCTGGGCATCGCCATTCTGCTGATCGCCCTCTCCTGGGCAATGAGCGGGCGTTTGGGCTTTTCCCTGATGCCACGGGTCGAATCGGATCAGGTGCAGGCAACGGTAACGCTGCCCATTGGCAGCAATATCAGCGTTAGCCGTGAGCTTAGCCAACAGCTGCTCGACGCCGCCGATGTCCTCAGCGAGCGCGAAGAAACACTCAGCTTTAGTAGCTCGCGCAGTCGCCTGGACGGCGAAAGCCTGGAAGTACGTTTGGATATTGCCAGCGAGAGTTTAGAGGCTTGGCCACCTTCGCGCATCGCCCGGGAGTGGCGCGACCTAACCGGTGATTTACTCGGTGCCCAGTCAGTGCGTTTTGAGGCAGATGTCGGCGGCCCCGGCAGCGGCGCGGCGCTAAGCCTTCGCCTTTCCCACCCGGATACGCAGGTATTGGAAGCCGCCGCCGAACGCTTGGCGGAAACATTGGGCGGCTATGGACTCACCGATATCGACAGCGGCCTGGGTGACGGTAAACCGCAGCTAGAGATGCGCCTCTCTGCCGAAGGCCGCGCGTTGGGGCTCACAGGCAGCAATTTAGCCGAAGCGCTACGCGGGCCTCTTCAGGGTGCCACGGCACTTGAACAGTACGTCGGGCGCAGCGAAATCAGCGTTGAGGTTCGTCTGCCCAACGACAATCGAGACAGTCTGAATGAGCTCTACCGCATGCCGGTGCGTACGCCTGACGGCCTCAGCGTGCCACTTTCACGGGTAGCCGACATCACCATCAGTCAGGCCTCTAGCAGTCTTGAGCGCATTAACGGGCGACGGATTATTACCGTGACCGCCGACTCAGAAAGCGATCTGGCCATTAACCAGGTACTGGCAACGTTGCAGGAAGAGGTGTTCCCCAACCTTGAGGCAACTTGGCCAGGGCTTGAGGTCAGCATGGGCGGTCGTCAGCAGGACACCGCCGACAACTTGGCCACGCTCAAGACCTCCATGTGGTTAATGATTGCCGCTCTTTACGCCCTGCTCGCCATTCCGTTCCGTAGCTATTTGCAGCCGCTGCTGGTGTTGGCCGCCATTCCCTTCGGCATTGTCGGTGCAGTGGCCGGCCATATGATTATGGGTTTCGGGCTTTCGATTATCAGTTTGCTGGGCATGCTCGCGCTCTCAGGCGTGGTGATTAACGATGCGCTGGTGCTGATTGACTACGCCAACCGTAAACGCCGCGAAGGCATGGATGCCCGGGGCGCCATCGTGGCGGCGGCTACCCGCCGTTTACGGCCGATTATGATGACCACGTTGACGACCTTCTTGGGCTTGGCACCCATGATCTTGGAAACCTCGCGGCAGGCACGCTTCATGATTCCGATGGCGATTTCGCTAGGTTTTGGCATGCTGTTCGCTACGGCTATCCTGTTAATTCTGGTGCCCTGCCTCTACCTGGGCATGGAGAATGTTCGCGAACGGCTTAGCGCACCGCGCCAGCCCTCCCTAGGCAGTAACTCCGGCGAAAACAAATCAAACCAAGAAGAAGGAGCTCATTAATGGCAGTGCTCACCGCGATACGCCACTGGCGGCCCTCTCGGTTGGGCCTGAAGCTGTTTGTGATTATCCTAAGCGTCAATGTGGCCATCTCAGCCAGTATGTTTCTGGCCGTCTCCTATAGTATTGATCGTGGCTTTCTCGACTATCTCAACCAAGCCCAGGAGCGCCGCGCCACGCTGCTGGCAGACGGTCTTGTCACACGCTGGGAAACCCAGCAGAGCTGGGAGTGGCTGGAGCAGTCACCGGAACGCTGGCCGTTTATTGTTCGTTTTGAGCTTGGCCAGGAGCATCGCGACCGCCCCTCACCGCTTGGCGAAGCACGGGATTTCAGCCTACGCGCAGCGGATGGACGCTTTGTCGTGCCGCCCCACAGCGGGCGCGAAAATTCGGGCAACTGGCATTGGCTAACCCTACAAAGCGGTGAAACCACTATCGGATCGCTGGGATTCAGGCCGCCGAGGGAAATGATGGAGCGCATGGAGAGCCGCTTTCTGGAGCGTCAGCAGCGTAATCTGGTGCTTATCGTCATCTCACTCTGCATTGCTTCATTGCTACTGGCGGGCGGGCTTTCCTGGTGGCTGGGGCGTCGTACCCGGGCATTGGCCGGCGCCACATTGCGCCTTACCGAAGGCGACTACCACACCCGGCTACCGGAACGCGGCCGCGACGAACTCTCTCGCCTAGCGCGGGATTTCAATGTGCTTGCCGCCACGCTGGAAGCCAGCCGTGATGCCCGCGCCCGCTGGGTATCAGATACGGCCCATGAGCTGCGCACGCCGCTGGCGGTACTGCGCGGAGAGATCGAAGCCATGCAGGATGGCATCCGGCCACTCAACCAGGAAAATCTTAGCTCTCTCGCCCAGGAGGTGGGTCAGCTAGAGCGCTTAGTGGCGGATTTACGTCTGCTTTCCCAAAGCGACGCGGGCGCGCTGGATATACAACTGGCGCCGATGGATCTAAGCGACTGCCTGGCTAGCCGACTGGCTGACGCTGATCGCTGGTTAGTGGACAGCGGTTTAACGCTGACGGAAAAGATCGAGCCTGGCATTATGATTCGTGGCGATGCTCAGCGCCTGCGCCAACTTTGGAACAACCTGCTGGACAACAGCTGCGCCTACACCCAGCCGCCGGGAGAGCTGCGTGTTACGCTCACGACTCAGAAAGGGGAGGCAGTAGTCACTTGGGAAGATAGTACGCCGGGGGTACCGGAAGGCGAGCTGGCCCGTTTGACCGAGCGCCTCTACCGAGTGGAAGGATCACGCAGCCGCGCTAGTGGCGGCAGCGGTCTAGGGCTCTCTATTGCGAGTGCCTTGGTCAATGCCCATGGTGCAACGCTGACGCCCTCTCCCTCCACGCTAGGTGGGCTGCGCTGGACGCTGCGCTTTCCTTTGTTGGCCGCTAATTAATGTTTTTCAGAATTCGTGTTTAAAAACTGTTTTAAGCCATGCTTTCCCGTTCACTGCTAAGCGAGTCTACCGCTATGTCTCATGCTGCCTCTTTGCTCGTTGTTGAGGATGAACCGAAAATTGCCCGCCTGATGGCGGACTACTTAACCACTCATGGCTTTGAGGTGACCACCCTGGGCCACGGCGATGAAGTGATGCCGTGGCTTGAGCAGCACTCCCCAGCCTTGGTGCTGCTCGATATTATGCTACCGGGTAAAGATGGCCTTACTCTGAGCAAGGAAATTCGCCAGCTGTGGCCTTCCATAGCGATCATCATGGTCACTGCCAAGGTAGAAGAGGTCGACCGCCTGCTGGGCCTGGAGCTAGGGGCTGATGACTATATCTGTAAGCCTTTTAGCCCTCGTGAAGTCGTTGCTCGGGTTAAAGCCGTACTGCGCCGCAGCCAAGCGGCAGCCGAGGCGCCGAGTGAAGTGCAAAACGCCCCGGTGGTGTTAAACGAAGACGGCTGGCAAGCCCTTGCCCACGGGCAGGACCTGGGCCTGACCGCGGTGGAGTTTCAGTTATTGCGCGTCATGATGCAGGCGCCGGGGCGAATCTTCAGCCGCGAGCAGTTAATGGATCACATGTACCGCGATAACCGCATCGTCTCAGAGCGCACCGTGGACAGCCACATCAAAAAGCTGCGCAAGAAGATTCACGAAGCGCTTCCCGAACTGGAAATCATCCGCTCGGTATATGGCGTCGGCTATAAGTATCAGCCGGAAGGTTAGGGGTTAACCTGCCGATTAAGAAACGCGATACCTGCATCAATAGCGCCGCCACGCAGTAGGAAGCTGGTGATGTGGCCGCGCCAGCGCTGGAGGTACAGCTCGCTTTCGATGTTGTTGTCCTGCAGAGCTTGATAGAAGTCCGTAGCGTGATCCACCGGCACGAGTTTGTCCCATTTGCCGTGGAAGAGAAAGAACGGCGGTGCCTGTGAGGTAATTTGCCAGGCAGGCGACGCTAGCCGGTACGTCTCGGTCTCTTCTGCGCGGGTGCCGCCAATAAAATCAACCACCAGCGGCCCATCCTCAAACTTGAGCAAATCACTGGGAAGACCACCCGCCAGCACCGCGGCCAGACGGCTCTGCTCACCGCCGTAAGGCTCAGCCAACGGCCCTTCTTCGCCGGCCAGTGCCAGCAAACTCACTAGATGGGCACCTGATGAAAAGCCAACGCCCACAATGCGATCAGTATCCACCTGCCACTCATCGGCGTTAGCGTGAATCCAGCTCATGGCCTGCTGCAAATCGTGTAGCTGGTTGGGAAAGCGGTATTCCGGTGCAAAACGGTACTCAACATTCACCGCCACATAACCTTGCCCGGCTAGCTGTTCGGCAATGCCCTGCATATCTTGCGGTGTACGATTGCGCCAGCCGCCGCCATGTACCACTAATGCCGCGGGTCGCCGCGTATCCGTTGATCCATTGGGCAGATAAACAGTCGCCTTTAACGCCTGTGGCCATGCCTCGGGTGTGTAAGTAACTGGGGCTAAGCGCTCAAAAGGCTGGGGATCATGCAACGGGTTACTCTCAACAGCAGGTTCGCCCTGGCTAATATGTTGGGAAGCGCTACAGCCATTCAATAGCAAGGCAAGTGCCCCCAGGCCAGTAACACGGCGTAGGGTGGTAAACGCATAACGCTGCTGAAACACGCGAAAGTACTCGATTCGCGACATTAAGTTGCTCCTTGATAACTAGGTGACCCCTCACCTACCGACTACGACCTGCAACGAGCTAATAAGATCATGATTGTTGCACACTATCTGCAAACGGTTTGCACGTCTCCTAGCGATACTGGCATCGTCAACTCACCAGGAGAGAACTTATGAAACTTTCAAGTGCTAAGAAACTATCAATTCGCCAACTGTTTGCCCCGGCCCTGCTGGCTATTGCTATTGCCCCGCTAGCGCTTACCGCTCAAGCGGATAGCCACGGTGACCATGAAGGTAAAGGCCCTGATCGGGAGCGTATGGAAGAACACATGGAGGAGCGCCGCCAAGAGGTATATCAGCGCGCTGAAATCTCTGAAGAGAAGCAAGCTGAGCTCAACGAAGCTCACGCTGAACATCGTGAAGCGATGCACGCGCTGCGGGACGAGCATAAAGAGCGCGTTGCGGAAATTCTCTCCGAAGAAGAGCAGGAAGCACTGCGCAGTGCCATGCACGAAGCTCATGAAGAGTATCGTGATAAGCACGGCAAGCGCGGCCACCACGGCGATAACGACGACAGCGCCGACAGCGCCGACAGCGCCGATAGTGAATAAGCGTTGATCGCTTTTTAAACGTTAGCGTTAACGCCCGGCTTGCCGGGCGTTTTTGCGTCTGCCTTTGCGTTTTTCTCACCGCTCACTCCGCGCTTATTCACCCCACAAAAGGGAGGTTAACTTGAAGGGGAAGGTTTAATCGCGTATTTTATTTGAACGTTCATTCAAAATAAAATATTACATCCACCCTTCAACGAAAAGGAGTCCACCTCGATGGCGAAAGACAATCCCGTCCTTCCCTCCCGCGACCGCCTCAACCCCGTGGTTTTCCACGGCAGTGTGGCGGGCATACTTATCTTTTTAGTGCTCACTATGCTGTTTACCGAGCAAGCTGGGGCCTTTTTCGATGCCGGGCTTGCCTGGGTGAGCAAAACCTTTGGCTGGTACTACATGCTCGCCATTGTGGCTTACCTGGTTTTCGTCATCGCCATTGGTATGTCGCGCTTTGGCAGTATTCGTCTGGGGCCTGATCACTCTCGGCCTGAGTTCTCGCTACTCTCCTGGTCGGCCATGCTGTTTGCCGCGGGTATCGGCATCGACCTGCTGTTCTTCAGCGTTGCCGAGCCGGTGGCTCACTATCTGGCGCCGCCGGATTTAACCCCGGAAAGCCAGGAAGCGATGCGTAACGCCGTCGTTCAAACCTATCTGCACTGGGGGCTCTCCGGCTGGGGGCTGTACGTGTTGATGGGTATGGCGCTGGCTTACTTCAGCTACCGTCACCGTTTGCCACTGGCGATTCGCAGCGCGCTTTACCCGATCCTCGGTAAACGTATCCACGGCCCGATTGGTAACGCGGTGGACATAACCGCAGTGATCTCCACCGTATTCGGCATTGCTACCAGCCTTGGCATCGGGGTAATGCAGCTTAACTACGGCCTCACCTATATGTTCGGTGTGCCGGAAACCCTCACCGTGCAGGTGATTCTGATTGTGCTGGTGGTCGTGTTAGCAACGATTTCCGTGGTGACCGGGGTTGAGAAAGGCATTCGCCGCTTATCAGAGTTCAACATGCTACTGGCGTTGGCGCTGATGCTGTTTGTACTCTTTTCCGGCGACACGCTGGTGTTACTGGATAAAGTGGTCAACAACGCCGGTGATTATCTATCGGGCTTTGTAGGCGCTAGCTTCGACACTTATGCCTTTGCCGATGAGGGCGCACAAGAGTGGAAGATGTGGTGGACGATCTTCTTCTGGGGCTGGTGGATTGCCTGGACGCCTTTCGTGGGACTATTCCTGGCACGTATCTCCCGTGGCCGTACCATTCGTGAATTCGTCGCTGGTGCACTGTTTATTCCGCTGGCCTTTATGATGGTGTGGATGTCGGTATTTGGTAACAGCGGCATCGAGCTGGTGGCCAACCAAGGCGTTGCCGAGCTTGGTGAGCAGGCGCTCAATACGCCGCAAACCACGCTTTACACACTGCTTGAATACTACCCCTACGTGGGCCTTACCGCGGCGGTCGTGACCGTACTGGGTATCGTGTTCTTTATTACTTCAGCCGATTCCGGTGCGCTGGTACTGGCCAACTTCACTTCTATTTTGAGCGATGTGAACCACGATGCGCCGGTGAAACTGCGTATTTTCTGGTCGGCGACGATCGGTTTGATCACTATCGCCCTGCTGATGGCGGGTGGCTTGAATGCATTGCAAAGCGCCGTGGTCATTACCGCACTGCCGTTCTCGCTGGTTATTTTCGCGGTCATGGTGGGTATGTATAAAGCCCTGAAACTGGAAGGCAGCAAGGCCGATGCACGCCGCATGATTGCCGGTAGTGCCCCCGGTGGCGATTGGAAAGAGCGTTTGGACCGCGCTCTGGATACTTCTAATCGCGCCGGTGCGGCCGCTACGATCGAGCATGCGATTCGCCCGGCGATGACCCAGTTCGCTCAAGAGCTTGAGAGCCGGGGCCAAACCGCCAATGTGACGGAAGAGCGCGTTGAGGGCGAGGCGCTGCCGAACCTGACCCTCCAGGTCGACTTCGGCGAAGCCACCAGCTTTGTCTATCAGGTTTGCCCGCACCGCATGCGCACGCCCAGCTTCATCCCTGCCGATGACGACTTTTATGTACGCTTGGATGTGTACCTGGCGGAAGGTGGACAAGATAAAGACCTTAACGGTTATACCCGTGGTCAGGTGATTGGTGATTTGGTGGCTGAGTATGAGCGCCACTTACACTTCCTCACCTTGGCCGGTGAGCAGATGGGTCATGTTCAGGCAATGCCTGGCACCATCGGCGAACCGCCTGAAGACTCGCAGATATAAGTAAGCATCTGCGCTTAGCCTAAAAAAATCCCAGCCAAGCGGCTGGGATTTTTTGTGCGCGAACGACTCCGCGACTAACGACTTGTTGTGCAAATTTCACCGCAGGCGTAGCGTAATGGCTTGTTTTCCCTATTTTTAGGAGGCTGACTCTATGTCCCGTGTCCATCAATCTTCGGGATACGTTTTCCCGATGCCTGGCCGCGCGTTAGTAAACGCCTGGCGTGAAGGGTATACGCTGGCCAAATTCAAGCGGGATGTAATGGCGGGTCTGACGATTGGTGTGGTGGCGGTACCGCTCTCCATGGCGCTGGCCATCGCTACTGGCGTGCCACCTCAGCACGGGCTATACACTGCCATCGTGGCAGGCGCGGTGATCGCCTTGACCGGCGGTTCGCGGTTTAATATCTCTGGCCCTACCGCCGCCTTTGTGGTGATCCTATTCCCCATTGTGGCCAATCATGGTTTGGGCGGGCTGCTGATTGCTACCTTTATGGCAGGCGCCATTTTGGTCGCGCTGGGGCTGTCGCGGTTGGGAAGCCTGATTCAGTACGTCCCCTACCCGGTCATTCTTGGCTTCACAGCGGGCATTGGCGTCGTCATTGCGCTGCTGCAACTGCCCGATTTTCTCGGTTTGGCCGGGGTCGAGCTCGGCGATAGTACTCTGCGTAACCTCATGCTGATTGGTCGAGCACTGCCCACTCTGTCACTGGCTGAAATCAGCGTCGGGCTTGTGACCTTGGCAACGCTGTTAATCTGGCCCCGTCTGAATACGCCAGTTCCTGCCCCGCTGGTTGGCTTGGCGGTGGGTACCCTGGTTGCCGCCCTGCTGCTGGTGGGTGGTGTCGAGGTCGATACTATCGCCTCGCGCTTTAGCTGGGAGTATCAGGGCGAAAGCGGCAGTGGCATTCCTCCCTTCGCGCCTGGCTTTATCGCACCGTGGCATTTCCCTGGTGCCGACGGCTCACCGCTTGAAATCGACTTTGCGTTGATTCAAGCGCTGCTGGGCCCGGCACTGGCGATCGCTTTACTCGCTGCGATTGAATCGTTGCTGTGCGCCGTTGTCGCAGATGGCTTAACCCGCACCCGCCATGACCCCAATGCAGAACTGATTGGCCAAGGGCTCGGCAATCTGGTGGTACCCTTCTTTGGCGGTATTACCGCCACGGCCGCACTGGCACGCACCGCGACCAATATCAAAAGTGGCGCGTTTTCACCTGTCGCTGCGCTGGTGCACTCGTTAGTGGTGCTGCTGGCCGTCGTCGCACTGGCGGGCGTGTTGGGGTATGTACCGATGGCTGCGTTGGCCGCGCTTCTGTTTATTATTGCCTGGAACATGAGTGAAGCGCGGCATTTTATGCACACGCTAAAAAGCGCACCTGCCAGCGATGTATGGGTATTGGTAATCTGTTTCGCACTGACGGTTATTTTCGACATGGTGGTTGCCGTGGCCGTGGGTATTGGCCTAGCCGCCGCGCTGTTTATTCGCCGAATGGCACAGCTGACTCATACCCAACGCTTGGCGGCACCCAACACCAGCGAACACTTCCCGCCGGAAGTAGCCCTTTATAAGATAAGCGGACCGCTGTTTTTTGGCGCAGCAGAAAAGGCCATTGCCACACTCAGAGTGATTGACCACAGCGTAAAAATCGTCGTTCTGGATATGCGCGATGTACCCAGCCTGGATACCACCGCCATGGTGGCGCTGGATACGCTGCGACGCGAGCTGGGCGAGCATGGGGTGGGGGTAATATTTGTAGGGTTGTCACCGCGCATGGCGCTGAAACTCAAACGCGCGGGCATTAAGCGCGAAGCAGGTCAGTTAGCGGTTGTCAGTAACCTTGCCCACGCAGAGCGAATGGCGCGCCGTTGGTTGGGCCAACAGGGGAACGGCGGGGATTAAATCGTGCCTGAGCAGTGACACTGCCGAAATTAAAAAGGGGAGTTGCCTCCCCCTGAGATACGACACTAGAACGATGTCAGCTCGCCATATCCAACACGATACGACCCTCGATTTTGCCGTCGATCATGCGCTGGAAGACATCGTTGATATTGTCCAGCGTATCGGTTGCGACCGTGGCCTTAACCTTGCCTTCGGCAGCGAAATCCAGCGCTTCCTGCAGGTCGCTGCGCGTGCCAACGATAGAGCCACGTATGGTAATGCCATTGAGCACTGTGCTAAAAATTGGCAGCGGGAAGTCGCCGGGTGGTAGGCCATTGAGCACCAGTGTGCCGCCGCGGCGTAGCATATTCTGCGCTTGATCAAACGCCTTCGGCGACACCGCTGTCACCAAGGCACCGTGAGCGCCACCAATGGTTTTCTTCAGGTAGGCCGCTGGGTCGGTTTTCATGGCGTTAACAGTTACCGTGGCGCCTAAACGCTCAGCCAGGGCTAGCTTACCGTCATCGATATCGACAGCCGCCACGTTCAGCCCCATCGCTTTAGCGTACTGCACCGCCATATGGCCCAGGCCACCAATACCCGAAATCACCACCCACTGACCGGGGTGGGTATCGGTCATTTTCAAGCCTTTATAAACCGTTACACCGGCACACAGCACCGGGGCTATTTCGATAAAATCAACGGCATCCGGCAAGCGCCCTACATAGCCTGCATCCGCTAAGGTGTAGTCCGCGAACCCGCCGTTAACGCTGTAGCCGGTATTCTGCTGGGACTCGCACAGCGTCTCCCAACCGCCTAAACAGTGCTCGCAGTAACCACAGGCCGAGTAGAGCCAGGGTACACCAATACGATCACCCTCTTTGACATGGGTAACGCCTTCACCCACCGCCACGATATGCCCAACGCCTTCGTGCCCTGGAATAAACGGTGGCGAGGGTTTTACCGGCCAATCGCCGTGAGCAGCGTGTAAATCGGTATGGCAGACACCAGAGGCCGCCACTTTCATCAACACTTCGCCCTGCTTGGGGCGAGGTACATCAACTTCTTCTATGACCAACGGCTGGCCAAACTCACGAACGACCGCCGCGCGCATTGTGCTATCCATGATACAACTCCTAATAGTTTTCGATACGGCAGTTTAAGCACTGCTCTTATCAGTAGAGTCAGCGTCAGGGGACTGACAATTACCGCCCGGCTGATGCCGGACGGTGTGGGTTAGCTATACATAGAAAAACGTGGCGGGTTAGAAGAAGCCCAGCGGATTGATGTCGTAGCTGACCAGCAGGTTTTTGGTTTGCTGGTAGTGCTCAAGCGCCACCTTGTGGGTTTCGCGGCCGACGCCGGATTTCTTGTAGCCACCGAATGCCGCGTGGGCGGGATATTGATGGTAGCAGTTGGTCCACACTCGCCCGGCTTGAATGCCCCGGCCCATACGGAAAGCGACGTTGATATCGCGGCTCCACAGGCCAGCGCCCAGACCGAACTCGGTGTCGTTGGCAATCGCCAGCGCTTCTTCCTCATCCTTGAAGGTGGTCACCGCCACGACTGGGCCAAAGATCTCTTCCTGGAAAACACGCATCTTGTTGTTGCCCTTGAGCAACGTTGGCTGGATGTAATAGCCACTGTTAAGGCTGTCGTCCAGGGTTTCTTTATTGCCACCGGTGAGGAACTCGGCGCCTTCGTCGCGGGCAATGTCCATGTACGACATGATCTTGTCGAACTGCTCTTGGGATGCCTGAGCACCTACCTGCACATCGGTATCCAGCGGGTTGCCACGCTTGATGGTTTGGGTGCGCTCAATAACCTTGGCCATGAACTCGTCGTACATACTCTCTTGAATGAGCGCGCGAGAAGGACAGGTACACACTTCGCCCTGGTTAAAGAACGCCAGCACCAGGCCTTCTACCGCTTTATCAATAAACGTCGGCTCGGCGTTCATAATGTCGGCAAAGTAGATGTTGGGGGATTTGCCGCCTAGCTCCACGGTAGAGGGAATAATGTTTTCTGCCGCGCATTTCAAAATATGCGAACCGACAGGCGTGGAGCCGGTAAAAGCGATCTTGGCGATACGCTTGCTGCTAGCCAGTGCCTGACCCGCTTCGGCACCAAAGCCATTGACGATATTGAGAACGCCAGGCGGCAGCAAATCGCCAATCACTTCCATCACTTTCAGAATCGACGCGGGGGTTTGTTCTGCGGGCTTCAAGACCACACAGTTACCCGCTGCCAGCGCAGGCGCCAGTTTCCAGGCGGCCATCAGGATCGGGAAGTTCCAGGGGATGATCTGGCCCACCACGCCTAGCGGTTCGTGGAAGTGATAGGAAACCGTGTTGGCATCGATATCCGCTGCGGTGCCCTCCTGCGAGCGCAGGCAGCCTGCAAAATAGCGGAAGTGATCGACAGCCAATGGAAGATCGGCATTGATGGTTTCGCGTACCGCTTTGCCGTTATCCCAGGTTTCGGCGACGGCGAGCATTTCCAGATTTTGCTCAATGCGGTCGGCGATTTTCAACAGAATATTGCTGCGCTCTTGAACCGAGGTTTTACCCCAGGCAGGCGCCGCTTTGTGGGCAGCATCTAAGGCCTTATCGATATCTTCTGCCGTCGAGCGGGGAATTTCGCAAAAAACATGGCCATTAACAGGGCTGATGTTATCAAAGTACTGGCCTTTGACCGGGGCAACGAATTCGCCGCCGATATAGTTGCCATAGCGCTTTTCAAATGACACCAGTGAACCGGTGTCACCAGGGTTGGCGTAGATCATTGTCATGCTCCTGAGTATTATGATTATTAAAGGTGCCTTTTTAAGATGCCTAAACAGTGTTGTTCACTAAAGCAAATGGCGATATAGCCCGATGGCAGGATTAGCCCTCATCCCTTGGTAGGAGACGCCATGTATTCCCTGTTAGTGGCCGATGACCACCCGCTGTTCCGTGATGCGCTGCAAACCGTGATTAGCGGGGGCTTGGCAGGCAGCCAACTGGCGGAAGCGGAGAGTCTCGCTGATGCGATGACGTTGGTGGAACAGCATGCGGAGTT
Source organism: Halomonas sp. NYA30 (assembly GCF_976980765.1). Taxonomy (NCBI): domain Bacteria; kingdom Pseudomonadati; phylum Pseudomonadota; class Gammaproteobacteria; order Oceanospirillales; family Halomonadaceae; genus Halomonas; species Halomonas sp. NYA30. The sequence continues at coordinate 3,534,458 of NZ_OZ334477.1, forward strand.
GGATTTGCTGCTACTGGATTTAAGCCTGCCTGATGCCGAGGGACTAGAAGGGCTGACCCGCCTGCGCGAGGTGTTTCCATGGCTGCCGGTAGCAATTGTCTCTGCGCATCAAGAGCGCCAACTGGTGCTGGATGCCATTACCCTGGGCGCGGTGGGCTATATCCCCAAATCTACGCCCCGGGAAGCAATGCTGGCAGCCTTAACGCAGATTCTTGAAGGCCAGCTTTACCTGCCGCCCGACATCATGCGACGGCCTGCGCCCCGCGCGTCATTGCCCCCCACGACCGTCACCGCCACAACGCCCAGCGAGCGCCTGGCGCGCCTGACCGAAAAGCAGTTGATGGTCTTGGGCTGTATGGCCAAAGGCATGTCCAATAAGCATATTGCGCGAGAATTGTTGATTGCCGAAACCACCGTTAAAACCCATGTCTCGGCGATTTTGCGTAAATTAAATGCGACCAGTCGGGTACATGCGATCGTCATTGCCGGAGAGGAGGATTTAAGTTTTTATCGCGCCAACCGGGCTCACTAATGCTTATGCAACAGCGAGCCAAGCAGCATGCGCAGCCGCAGCGGTTTGAGCGGTTTTAGCAAACAGTGCATGCCCGCCTCACGGGTGGCCCGCTTAATCTCTGCCTCATGATTCGCCGTTATGACCACGGCGGCCAACCCGGGATAGCGCCGCTGTAAGCGCGCGGCCAGATCAATACCGGTTTCACGATGTTCACCCAAGTGGTAATCGACCAGCAGCACCGCAGGGCGCTCACCATCGCTGGCGGCCTCAAGGGCGCTCACCGTGGCGGCCGCACGTACCCGGCAACCCCAACTGCTTAGCAGTGCCTGCATGCCCTCAATAATGGCCAAATCATCATCGATCACCCAGACGATACAGCCCTGCAGCGGATCACCTATCTCAGATGAAGGCGAGGTATAGCGCGTGGGCAGTGCCGATGATGGGACCGCCGCGTAAGGCACGGTGATCGAGAAAAGAGCTCCTACACCGGGGCGGGAAGCAAGGGATACCGGTTGCTCCAGCATGCTACTGATCCGGTCAACGATGGCTAACCCCAGCCCTAAGCCACGGCTATTAGCACTATGGGGTTGGTTAACCCGCCGGAACTCCAGAAAGATCGCTTCACGCTGCTGCTCTGGAATACCGGGGCCGGTATCGCCCACCATAATTTCCAAACCATGAGGGCGTCGTCGGCAGCCCAGCAGCACGCGGCCATGTTCGGTATAGCGCACCGCGTTACTGAGGAAGTTGCGTATGACCCGTGCCAGCAGCGCCAAGTCTGATTCAATCATCATACTGGAGGGCACGTAGTGCAACGCCAAGCCCCGCACGCCAGCCACTTGGCGGTACTCTTCCGCCAGCGTATCGAGCAGTGTACTCACCGCGAACGGTGCTTTATCGGCACGCAGTACCCCCGCATCCAAGCGCGAGATATCCACCAGCGTGCCGATCAGGCCTTCCACATCTTTCAGCGAGCGGCCGATATGACCCACTAGTATTTGCGAGTTTTCAGGCAGTGAGTGGGTTTCTAAAGCGCTGGCAAACAGGCGGGCCGCGTTAAGCGGTTGCAACAGGTCATGGCTGACCGCCGCAAGGAATTTTGTTTTAGAGAGGTTGGCCGCTTCAGCCTCGGCTTTGGCCGCCAGTAATCGCGTATTGACCTGACCCAATTCATCCAAGGTACGGTGCAAGGTATCGGTACGTTCCCGAACCTGCTCGGCAAGTAGCACTGAACGCTCAAAGGCGGCATAAGGGGCGCCCTCGGCACTACCATCACCTTCCACCCGCTCCATTAGCGCTTGGCAGACTTTTCGCAGGCGACGGTTCTCTTCGCGCAGCGCAGCGACCTCGGCCTCGTCCTGGCTATTGGTGGCTTCAGTGGTTGTCGTTAGTTGGAAGAGATCCAAACGCCACCCCCGTAAACGTTTGATTCACATGCATGCCATGGTGCTGCTCACCGTAGGTATTGAACCCCACTACCCCAGCCTGGCGCAGCAGCTGCGACGCCTGATCTAGATGGGCTAGCGCTTCAAGCTCCATACGGCGTAAAAAGCAGTCGCAGGCAATGATCACACTAGGCGTACCCAGCCTGGCGCTCACCCCGGCAAGCATCTCTTCAAGGTTATCGAGTAGCGGCGTTGGTTGCATCGCCGTCAGCACGATGCCATTTTCTACTGCACAGTAAAAACTTAGGCTGCTATCGCTATTAACGCGCTGAATGGAGCGCACATAGTGCTGCCCACCGATACGTACCGCCAATGGATGATGGGCAAAAATCGCCGCATTGAGCTGCGCAGGTGCCACGCCCACTAAGTCGGCATATACCTGCGCGGCGGGTAGACCATTGAGCTCGATTACCCGACGCTGCTCACGATTCGCCTCCGTTACCACGAGTTTGTGGGCCAATGGGGTCAAATGATGAGTCGAAAAGACGTCAAAGGGCAGCTGGGTATTAATCATCACCACCACCGCAGCCCGGGTATGAAAGCGCCCGGCGGTGTACACATGGGTATGGCTGAGATGATTATCATCGCCCGCAGAGCCGCCAAAGCTGGGTATACGCCCCAGCGCGGCATCCAAGGTGGCAAGCACTTGCTCTTCGCGACTCGATAAGCCATCCAATAAGGTGAGCGCAAAGCTGTGCTCATTAATGGGCGCGACGGCTTGTCGACGGCAACGCTCCAATAGGGTATCGACTAGCGGCTGAGCGTTGGCCAACTCAAAATGATCCAGGTCATCGATCAGCGCTGTTTCGATGGCAAACCAACGACGATCAAAGCCCATCGCGACGATCGAACCGCGATCATAACCAAGCGGCGTTATTTCCCCAGCGGTAGTGCAGCCGCTAAGCGGCGTGGAGGGAAAGCTTCGCTCTAAAGCGGCCGCCAGCCCCGCTAAATCATACTCCGCGCTGCAGAAGAACAGAACGAAGCCCAAATGCTCGTGACATAGGGCGCAAGCTAGCTCGGCTGCAGCGTAGGAAGCGTCGGGATGCTGGCTAGCCGCCGTAATAATGCCCTTTTCAACGGGATAAGTGGTCACGACACCACCTCTCCAGTGCGGCATGGGTATGCGCCGCAGAAAGCCTTAACGTGCTGAACACATCATTGAGTTGGCGGGCAGTGGCTTGCTTTGTCTTGGCCAATATCTCCAACTGCTTCGCCAATTCGGCAAGCTGGTCAGCGCCCATGCTCACTGACTCGCCGCGCAGCTGGTGCGCCAAACGCATGACTTGATGATGCTGTTCTGGTGTCAGTGGGGTTGCTGCCAGGCAGGCAGCCAGTTGCTCGGTGTAATCGCTGACTTGCTGATGGTAAAGCATCGCCAGTTGGATCAGGCTCGATTCTCCCAGTGACGCTTTCAGCATGGTGAGAGTGTCGTCATTCAGTAACGGCGGCCCCTCGGTTGGCGTTTGTGTTCCCGCTAATGCTTGTACAGGAGCCGTGTCGGGAGTGGCAAAAAGCTGTAACGCCAGCACGTTACTTAACACCGAAAGTGACAGTGGCTTGGTAATGTAATCGTTCATGCCCGCCGCCAGGCAGCGTTGTCGGTCATCTTCAGCGCCGCCTGCCGTCATGGCGACGATAGGAACACTCGCCAGCCAGCCACCCTGTTCGCGTAAGCGCTGAGTGACTAACAAGCCATCCATATCGGGCAACTGGATATCCATAAAGATGAGTTGTACCTGCTGTGACTGGGCCATTGCCAAGGCGTCATGACCGTTCTCGGCCCAGACCACATCGCAGCCTAGGCGCGATAACAAGCCAATGGCGACTTTGCGGTTGACCGCATTGTCCTCCACCAGCAGCAGCGTTGTGCCGGAAAAATCGCGTTTAGGCATTACGGGCAGTGACGCTGAAACAGGGTCAGCTTCAACCAAGGGCAACTGGCACCAGAAGGTACTTCCCTGGCCTACTTGGCTCTTGACCCCTAACCGCCCTTGCATGGCTTCGCTTAACCGCTTGCAGATTGCAAGCCCCAACCCCGTTCCACCAAAGCGGCGGGCCACTGACTCATCCGCCTGCTGAAAAGGCTGAAAAAGCCGCTCTTGCTGCTGCTCGCTTAAGCCACAACCGGTGTCGATCACCTCAAATAATAGCTGTTCTACCGTAGAGGAGACCTTGACGCTTACCTCGCCATGGTCAGTGAACTTGATCGCATTGGCGATCAGGTTTAGCAGTATCTGCCGCAGGCGGGCAGCATCGACCAACACCCACGCAGGCACCAGGGGGTCGACGTTAACCGTAAGCGTCAATCCTTTAACTTTTGCCCTGGGTGCAAGCAGCACCACCACACTATCGATAAGTGGTTTTAGCGCAGTAGGCGATATTTCCAGGGTTAAGTGACCGGCTTCGATTTTAGAAAAATCGAGGATTTCATTAATCATTGCCAGCAGTTGATTGGCACTATCGTAAATCGTGTGAGCGTAATCCTCTACCTGAGCGGGACTCGCCGATTCCCGTAATAACTCACTCATACCAATCACACCGTTCAGCGGGGTACGAATTTCGTGACTGACCATGGCGAGGAAGTCTGACTTAGCTTGATTCGCCGCCTGCGCCTGTTTGGCAGTAACCTCCAATTGCTGGCCTAATTGCTCCTGCTCGCGCCTGACCGCCGCACTTTCGCGCATTTCGCGCACCAGGAAAGCAATCACCAGAAAAGCCGCTAAGCTCATTCCGACGATTAGTGACATGAGGAGCTTGTAGAGCAGGCTGAGCTGGGCGCGCTCTTCGGTCGCCGACTCGGCCAAATAGCCATTAATCGCAATAACCAGGCGCTCTGTTAACTGCGTTAGCGCCTGCAATTCCTCTTCCAGCACCGTCAACGGTAATTGATCAATTCCCCCCTCGGCTTCAGGCCCACCATAGGGATAAAACATACTATCCAGCACATCCAGCTGTTGCTGGATTTGGCCCAATAATTCCCGAGCCGTACCGATCTGTTGCAATAACGTGCTGACCTCACCCTCATTGAGCAACGTAATGCGGCTATATAACAGTTCAAAGCGTAGGTTTAGCTCATCATGCGTCTCGGACGTAAGCGACTCACGCGTCACAGCCAATAGATGGTTCAAGAGCTGTACCGCATCGCGGTCCAGCTTATAAACCACCCAGGCGGTATCTTCACGCAGACTCTGAGTGAGATTTTCCTGCCGCCAGGCAGCCAGGGTAGCGACGACCAACGCCGCGGCAAATAGCAAAACCGCAACGATGGCAACGAGCTTAAAACGGCGAGGATAACGCAGCAGGCTGGAAGCCTGTGCGGTTGAAGCGCTAGCGAACATCAATATGCATAACCTGCCATACCGCCCTGAAGCGTATTTTTTCGCTTAACAGCGCTTCATCCTCATCAAAGGGATAAAGCACCCATAACGGACCGTACTCACGAATGGGGATCGCTTTTTCATCCTTTTCAAGGGCTAAGATAACGTCATACTCTTCAAAATCGCTCACCGGTATTTCCGCTTCGTAGCCGTTCAGGGCGGCGACATGTACCGTATCGCTTTCCGCGTTTAAACGCGCCAGCAAGTCGCGCATTAAAGGCCCACGATAGTGGTTACTAGCTTCTGTCCAGGGTGTGGTAGTATCGAACTCGTGCTGTGGTAACGCCTCTAACATGGCGCGGTCAAACTGCGCTTCACCACCCACGTTCGTAAGGCCAACATTACCGCTAACGGTCAAAATAACCGGCCCGCTGGGTTCCTCTAAGCCATCGGCTGTTTCAGCGAGTCCCGCTAGGGGAATGCTGAATATCAGCACAGCCCACCCCATTAATAACGCTTTCACAGTAAACACCTCACGCCAAAAGACCCGTTGGTTTAAACGCCCAGAAATAAAAGGAGACAGCATAAAGATTACGCTATCTCCTTAAATAGGTCAGGCTCAATACTGTTTTTTCGTAATGTTTTTATCGTAATGGAAGCGTTATTCGCTCACAGCTGAGTTACGAGCTAATTTTCTCAAGCGGCTCAAAACGCACTAATTCTTCGTAGGCATGCCAACTGGCGTGACCTAATACCGGCAAGATGAGCGCCAAGCCAATATAGAATGTCATCACACCTACCAACACACACAGCGTTAAAATCACCGCCCACAACAACATCACGCGAAAGTTACGGGCAACACAGCGTACGCTGGCTTCAATCCCTTCCATGAAGGTTAAGTCTTGATCCATCAGTGTGGGTATCGCCACGACGCTAATAGCAAACGCGCCGAATGCTAAAATGCCACCTGCCACTGTGCCAACGGCAAGCATGCCTAAGCCTTCTGAGGTGGTCAGTAGCGATGTATAGAGGGTCGCGGGACTAGGAACTTCAAATCCAAAAAACAGGGCAAACAGCAGAGTGGCTAAACGAATCCAGGCCAGGAAGAAGATCATCATCATGACCCCCATCATCGCCAATTGACCGGCATGGGGTCTCCAGCTTCCGAATGCATCTCCCAGGTTAGGCACTTGCCCCCGTTCTAAGGCTCGGCTGATGCCATAGGAACCAACCGCGACCAAGGGGCCAATAAACATAAAGCCAGCAATCATGGGCAGCAACCAATACCAGTATCCCAGCGTAAATGCGCCAAGGGTGATCGCGATACTCAAGCCCACCCAAAACATGCCATACGAAAGACTGACCACCGTTGCGCGGCGAAAATCTTCTACCCCCGCAGCCAACCACGCTCTAGGCCGATCCAATCCGACCTTATTAATAGTAATTTTAACGCTGGGCTGATCTGAATGGTGGTTTGTTTTTGTTGTAGCCGCATTCATGGCATCACTCCTGTTGTACCTGATACTAGGTCCTGAACTCAGGGTTTACCTCAAAGCATCAACGCTTGTTAGCGCTGCTGGCATTAATGCCAACTTAATGGCATAACACTATCTTTCAGTGCTTTTTCTCAGTGCTTTCTTAATGCTCTCTTAATGTAGCTGACCTGAAGACCCGAGGCGTTGACTGAAAGGCTATGCGTACAAAAAATCCATGAGAAGGCCTTAAAACGCCAATTTAATTGCTGCGTTAGCAAAAGCGTATGTAGCCAACTTTAGGTACCAGCCATAAAAAAACTCCGGGCTAGCTGCCCGGAGTTTTTGGTTGTTGCTACGTGACGCTTTGAATGTCTAGCGCACAATCATTACCGACATTTTGGCATGGTGCACAACGTGCTCTGCATTAGGACCAAGCACATAATCGACAAACTTACGCTTATTGTGAGAGGCCATGACGATCAGATCCACGTCCAGTTTCTTACCGGCTTTGATAATGGCCTCCCAAGGCGAACCATCCACAATGACACTTTGCACCTGAATGTCATCGGGCACATTCGTCTTGATGAACGCGTGAAGCGCATCGGTGATCGCGACATGCGCTTTTTTAGCGAAGTCCTTGGGGAAGTAGGAACCCACCATGGGCATGCGATAGTCCGGCAGTACCGTCACCACATGAAGCGAGGCGCCGAAAGTGCGACATAGCGTCAATGCCGTGGGCAGCGCCTTCGACCAGGAAGACTCCTCGTTCAAATCCACCGGCAACATGATCTTACTGTACATGGCACTCTCCTTCATGCGGTGGCTGTCGCTTGCGTGTTATCACGACGCCGACGCTGCATTAATACAATCAACCCAAAGAGCAAGAAGGCAGGAATCCACATTAGCTCTTTCGTCCAGCGATCAACGGGGGCCAGAACCTCGATAATTTCTTGATCGAAGTCGAAACCGAGTTCAGCCGCCTGGCTGCCGTAGGTCACCATATCAACGGTCGCCGTGCCATCCTCGATAAAGAGCTCCATACCCAAGTTATCAAGCCGCTCTTGGCCTGTTTCACCTTCAGGCACCGGCAGGGTCATGTAAGTGGTCATGGGATCGCCATAATCATCGAGACCGGCAATCTGCAAGCGCAGCGTGGAGTCTTCATCGACACCACCCAATGCTTCGACGAACTGCGCGGGCGGGATGGATTCGTAGGGATCATGAATCATGTCCATCCAGAAGCCGGGCCGGAACAGCGTGAACGCAATCAACAGCAGCACAATAGACTCATACCAACGGTTGCGCGTAATCATGAAGCCCTGGGTCGCCGCGGCGAAAATCAGCATCGCGATGGTCGACACCACAAAGATTAGCACCCCCTGAAGGAAGGTCACATCGATGAGCAGCAGGTCGGTATTAAAGATGAACAGGAACGGCAGCGCTGCGGTACGAAGGCTGTAATAGAACGCCTGAAAGCCGGTTCGAATAGGGTCACCACCGGATACAGCCGCCGCCGCAAAGGACGCAAGCCCCACCGGCGGGGTAACGTCAGCCATAATGCCGAAGTAGAACACGAACAGGTGTACCGCAATCAACGGTACCAGCAAGCCATTTTCAGCGCCCAAGTTGACGATGACCGGTGCCAGCAGTGCCGATACGACAATATAGTTTGCTGTCGTGGGTAGCCCCATGCCGAGAATCAAACTAAGCACTGCGGTAAGCAGCAAGATGAGCATTAAGTTGCCCATGGCCAGCGTTTCCACCACCTCGGCTAGCACCAGGCCCACCCCGGTCTGCGATACGGCACCGACGATGATGCCAGCGGTGGCCGTCGCAATGCCGATGCCGATCATGTTGCGGGCGCCGGTGACCAGGCCATTCCACAGATCCATCGCACCTTCACGCAGATCCACACTCATATCGCTGCGTCCGCGAAAAATCGACGTGATCGGGCGCTGAGTAAGAATGATAAAAATCATGAACACAGTGGCCCAGAACGCCGACAACCCTGGCGATAAGCGCTCCACCATCAGACACCAGACCAGCACAATCACCGGCAGGATGTACTGCAAGCCAACCAGCACTGTGGGCTTGGTTTGCGGCAGCGAATAAATCGGTTCGTTAGGATCATCGAGCTCAAGCTCGGGGTAACCGGCCGCCAGCTTGAGAAGAGCGATATAAATAACCGTAAGCCCAACAGCCACCACCCAGGGCGTCGCCTCACCCAACACCGGCTTGAGCCAGCCAAGACCGTAATAGACTGCCAACGCGGTGACCATCATCAGCAGCAGACCACCAAGGAAACCGATCACTTTATTGACCAGCGGCTTAGGGGGGTTGCTGCTTTGCAGCCCCTTCATATTGGCTTTTAGGGCCTCAAGGTGAACGATGTAGACCAGCGCGATATAGGAGATCAGCGCGGGCAGGAAAGCATGCTTAATCACCTCTACATAAGAAATACCGACATATTCGACCATCAAAAAAGCGGCCGCCCCCATCACCGGCGGCATAATCTGTCCGTTGACCGACGATGCCACTTCGACAGCCCCCGCCTTTTCAGCGGAAAACCCAACACGCTTCATCATCGGCACCGTAAAGGTACCGGTGGTCACCACATTGGCAATTGAGGAGCCAGAAATCAGACCAGTCATTGCCGAGGCCACCACGGCGGCTTTAGCCGGCCCACCGCGATAGTGACCAAGCAGCGAAAACGCCACCTTGATAAAGTAATTGCCAGCGCCCGCCTTATCGAGCAGAGCACCGAACAACACAAACAGGAATACGAAGCTGGTTGAGACGCCCAGCGCAATACCGAAGACCCCTTGAGTTGTTAACCACTGATGATTAATCAAACCAAAGAGGCTCACCCCACCATGGGAAAGAATCCCCGGCATCCAAGGGCCAGCCAGACTGTAGAGAAGAAAAACTGACGCCACAATCATTAACGGCGGGCCAAGCGCACGACGCGTCGCTTCGAGCAGTAGCAGTATCCCGGCGATGCCAATAATCACGTCCTGCAGTATCGGTGCGCCGGGGCGCTGGGATAATTGCTCGTAAAACATAAACATGTAAGCGCCACAAAAGGCCGCCGCCGCTGCCAGCACCCAATCCTGGATCGGCACACGGTCGCGCGGCGAGCGCTTGAGTGCCGGATAGGCCATATACGCCAGGAACAGCGCAAAGGCTAAGTGAATAGAGCGGGCTTCCGTGGCACTAAACACGCCAAAACCCAGAACGAAGGGCACTGGGGATGCGATCCACAATTGAAAAAGTGACCACGCTGCCGCAATGCTTACCAAGAGCTTGCCGGGCATACCGGCCGGTTTGCGGGCTCCCGTGTCGCTGGAGGCGACCATATCCTCCAAGTCCCCTCCGGCTCCCGAAGGCCTGTTCTTATCTTCTGTCATATGACTGCCCTGCTCCGAGTCGATTGACGCATCATTGCCATATCGAAATGCCCTATTAACATCCTAGACGCCCTATCAACATTTTAGGCGTCCTATCAACATTTTAGGCGTCCTATCAATTTTTTAGACGCCCTATCAATATCCTAAACCAAAATGCGCGGCACCCTGGGGTAACCGCGCATTTCTTACTAAGGTAGCAACACCTCAGGCTGAAGGATTACTCAATCCAGCCTTGCTCACGGTAGTAACGCGCCGCCCCATCATGCAACGGTGCGGAAAGCCCTTCGCTTACCATCTCTTCCGGATCGAGGTTTTCGAAGGCCGGATGCAGCTGCTTGAAACGATCAAAGTTATCAAAAACCGCTTTTACGGTCTGGTAGATCACTTCTTCGTCAACTTCAGTGGTGGTAACAAATGTCGCTGCTACACCGAAAGTTTCGACATCTTCGTCATTGCCGCGATACAGACCACCCGGGATGACTGATGAAGAGTAGTAAGGATATTCATCGACAATGCCCTGAATGTCTTCGTCATTCAGCGGAATCAAACGAGCATCAACCGTGGTGGTCGCTTCTTGGATGGAACCATTGGGGTGACCAACGACATACACCATGGCATCGACGTTATTATCGGAGAGCGCCGCTGCTTGCTCGGCCGCATCAAGCTGAGATGCCAAAGAGAACGTATCTTCAGTCCAGCCCTTGGCCTCCATCACCACTTCCATGGTGTTGCGCTGACCTGAGCCTGGATTACCGATATTGACGCGTTTGCCTTCCAAATCATCGAGTGTTTCGATGCCTGAGTCAGCACGTGCAAGCAGGGTCAACGGCTCACCGTGGACACGGAACACAGCCCGCAGGTCTTCATAGGCCTCACCTTCGAAATTCCCGGTACCATTGTAAGCTTGGTACTGGACATCCGATTGAGCGACACCCATGTCCAATTCGCCGGACTTGATGCCATTGATATTGGCGACAGAACCACCGGTGGAAGGTGCGTTACACTTAATATCAGCGTCTTCAAGACGATTAACCAAACGACAGATCGACTGCCCTACGACGTAGTAAACGCCGGTTTGGCCACCGGTGCCGATGGTGATGAATTGCTCGTCATCCTGTGCCATTGCCGGAGAGGCGAAGGCAGCGGCGGCCAGTAGCGCACCGGAGAAAGCAGCGGTAGAAAACGTATGGCGTTTCATGAACACACCTCTTTATATTGATGTTATGAGCACTGCACGCTTTGGGCTCACCTAGTGAATTGTTCCCATAGGTGATTTTGCTCCAAAACGTTTTTCAAGACATTCTATTTTCAAGACAAACTGTTTTTAAGACAATCTGTTACAAGCACCCGTTGGCTGCCTGCTAATACTACTTTAGCGAAAAACTAAGCCTTTAGCGAAAAAAGCGTGCTTAACGACATGCCGCAGTACCTATCGCTATTTAAAACGCATTTCAGCTTGGTAGATAGTAGTTTAGTGGTTGGTAACGTTTAGTAAGCGTTAATCCCTATACCGTTTTGGCATAGGGGATAAGGATATGCGCTGCTTGTTAGACATGAGCAATGCCTTATGATCACTAATTTCTGAGCCCGCATCAAACGTTATAGCCCAACACGGTAGGCAGCCATAGCGCGATAGCGGGGAAAATAGCCACCAGCGCTAGCGCACACCCCATTGCCACCACAAACAACAGCGCCCAGCCGAGCGTATGCTCCAAACGAATTTTGGCCACCTCGGTCGTCACCATCAAATTCACCGCCACCGGCGGGGTAAACTGGCCAATAGCAATGTTCATTGCCAATAGAATACCGAACCACACCGGGTTCCATTCAAAGTGCTGCATCACGGGGATCAAGATCGGCATCATAATCAGATAAATCGAGATCGCATCCAGCAGCATCCCGGCGACCAGCACCGCCAACATCACCAGAATAAGCAACAGCACGCCGTTATCGGTCAGGCTAATGATCCACTCCGCCAAGTGGCGGAAGGTGCCCAGCATGGTGCCCGCCCAGGCAAAAATTCCGGCCAGCGCGATAATCAGCATCACCACCCCTGAGATAATCGCCGCCTCGCCTAACAGCTCCCACAAATCGCGTAGCGACAGTTCACGAGTAAGAAAAAGCCCGACAATCGCGCCATAGGCCACCGCCACCACGGCGGCTTCAGTGGGTGTAAACAAGCCTGAACGCAAGCCGCCTAAAATCAGCACAGGAGCAAACAGCGCCGGTATCGCCTGTTTAAAAGTGGTGCGCACACTGAGCTGTTCAGCGCCCTCTACCGGCGTGCCGCCCTCCCAACCATAGCGTTTGGAAACGATCATGGCAGGCACCAGCAGTGCTATCCCCGCCAACATGCCAGGAAACAGCCCCGCCGCAAACAGCGCCCGCAAATCAACACCGGGCACCACAATCGAGTAAAGAATCAGTGCCACTGAAGGAGGTATAAGAATCGCCGTCGAGGCTGAGGCCGCAATCAGCGTGGCCGAAAACGGCTTGGGGTAGCCCGCTTTGGTCATGCTGGGCAGCATCACCATCGCCACGGCCGCCGCATCGGCAGGGCCAGAGCCGCTCATGCCGCCCATAATCATACACACCAACACCGCGACCAGCGCCAAGCCGCCGTGGCGAGGGCCAATCAGCGCCTGGGCAAAACGCACCAAGCGAAGCGCCACACCGGAACGCTCAAAGATAAGCCCGGTTAAAATGAATAACGGAATCGCAATCAAGGGGTACTTGGCGATGCTGTTATAGGTATTAGTGCCCAGGGTCGCCAGCATATCCGGAGACAAGCCAAGCACGATACCGACAGCCCCGGAAAGCGCTAATGAAAACGCCACCGGCACACCCGCAATCAGCAAGCCTGCAAAGGCCAGAATCATCCAAACATCAGGGCTCATCGGTGAGCCTCCCCGTCAAACGGTCAGCGGTTTGCTGGAACAAGCGCCATAACATGGCCGCGGAAAGCACTGGCAACCAGACTAAATACCACCACTGAGGCAACCCCAGCCCCGGCGAAAGCGACTCCCACTGGTACTCCTGCCAAGCCAACTTGCCGCCATACCAAGTGATCAAACCCAGCACAATGGCACCGCACAGCGCTTGCAAAAGGATCAGAGCCCGACGGTATTTGGGTGGCAGTGCCCGTTCCAGAAAGCCAATACGGATATGGCGGTTGCGCCGCAGCGCCACCGAGGCCCCGGCAAACGTCAGCACTACCAACAAAAACACCGAAAACTCCTCCGTAAATGAAAAAGAGCCACCGGTCAGATAGCGGGTAATGACATTACCCAGGCTGATCAATGAGATAATGATTAACGCCAGCGCGCCCAGCCAGCGCTCGGGGCGTGCATCAGGAAAGCCTTTCATGGCAGCCTCACAGCAAAAAACTCCCAGCCTTGAGGGCCGGGAGTTAGAACATCATAGGTAATTAACGTGCGTCGATAGCCGTTTGTGCGGCGTTGACCACCTCTTCACCAATGCGCGGCGCCCATTTCTCATAAACGGACTGTGTCGCATCGACAAACGCTTGGTACTGCTCATCAGAAAGCTCGGTCACCGTCACACCGCGCTCTTGAATCGCCGCTAAGCGTTCACTCTCCTCTTCACGGGTCATGGCGATTTCCCATTCACCAGCTTCCTTGGCGGTTTCACGCAGCATGGTTTGCTGCTCTTCATCCAGCGACTGCCAAACCTGCTGGTTAACGGCGAAAATCAGCGGATCATTCATGTAGTTCCAGAGTGTTAAATGCTCTTGGCCCACTTGATCAATACGCGCCACGTCAAACACAGAAAGCGGGTTTTCCTGGCCGTCCACCGCGCCAGTCGTTAACGCTGGCTGAGCATCGGTCCAGCTCATTTGGGTGGGGTCGGCGCCCAGTGCAGAGAAGGTATCCTGGAACAGCGGCGAACCCACCACACGAATTTTCAGACCGTCCAGGTCATCCGGCTGACTAATCGGCCCACGCGAATTGGAAACCTGACGGAAACCGTTTTCACCCCAGGCTAACGGGATAACCCCACGTGATTCGATTGCTTCAAACACTAGCTCTCCCGCTTCACCACCGGTGACCGCATCCACGGCGGCTTCATCGGGAATGAAGAACGGTAAGGAGAATAGATTGAGTTCCGGCACCTGGGGCGACCAGTTGATCGTCGAGCCCACCGCAGCGTCGATTAGCCCAGAACGCATAGCGGAAAATTCGCGGGTTTGGTCGCCGGAAACAAGCTGAGAGTTGGGGTAAACGCGCAGCGTGAGTTCACCACCGCTGCGTTCTTCCACCAATTCGGCCCACTTCTCCGCCGCCTGCCCCCAAGGGAAAGCGTCGGACAAAACAGTGGACACCGAGAGTTCACGAGCTTGTGCAGACAGGGAAGCGGAAAGCAGAGCCGCACCTGCCAAGCCGGCAGTGAAACGAGCCATTGAGCGTTTCAGCGTCATAGTAGATCCTTTTTTATCGATTTTTATGGTGACTTTATAAGGAGGTCTATCACTGTATCGCCTAAATAACGGTGCGCATTGCGTGCATGTTGGCGATAAGCACTCCATTGTAGGTATTCTTGAGGGGAAGGAAAGCCATTCTATCGGCTATTAACGACCGACTTTCGGCGTGTATCACAGCGGTGTGACGCTACTACCACCGCCGCCGTCATAGAAACGTCACGTATCCGTGTGGGCCAATCGGTTAGACTAAAACAGTTACCAATCAAGGAGTTTCCCATGCAGATGCTGGCGCTTTACAGTATCAAGGGCGGCGTGGGTAAGACCGCCTCCGCCGTCAATCTCGCCGCTGAAGCGGCACGCGACGGCAAGCGAGTGTTGCTGTGGGATATCGACCCCCAGGCAGCCACCACCTTCTACCTGCGCAGCAAACCCAAAGTGCGCGGTGGTGTCGACAAACTGGTCAAGGGCAAGGCCGACCTTGATCGGGCGATCCGCGAGACCGACATTGAGGGGCTCGACCTGCTGCCTGCGGCACTGGGCTCCCGCGACCTGGAAGCGTCGATGGAAACCCGCAAACCTAGTCGACTGCGCAAGATCCTCAAACCAGTAATGACCAGTTACGACCTGGTGATACTCGACTGCCCGCCGAGCTTGTCGGCACTCGCCGACCAGATATTCTCCAGCGTCGATGCCCTACTGGTGCCGGTGGTGCCGACGACCCTGTCTTTGCGCACCCTCGAGCAACTGGACGGTCATCTTGACGCGGTCGAGCAGGCTTGCCCAATCTGGCCGTTCGTAACCCTCGCCGACCGCCGCAAAACCCTCCACCGCGAGGTGATGGAGAGTCTCAGCGAGCGCTGGCCGAGGCGCTTGTCCACGACCGTGCCAAACGCTAGTGCGGTCGAGCGCATGGGTGTCGAACGCGCGCCGGTCGGGCATTTCGCCCGCAGCAGTCCAGGCGGTCGCGCCTACGCTGCACTGTGGCGAGAGATCGCGCAGCGTATGCAATGACGCTCGTTTTCATCTAGCAAAAAACATCAATGAACGGACATCAATGTGCCCCTACGCGACCTGCTGCTTGGCCTATTTGTTATCGTCATTTGGGCGCTGAATATCATTGTGATCAAGGTCGGTGTGGTGGAGTTGCCGCCGCTGTTGATGACCACGCTGCGCTTTATGCTGGTCGCGGTGCTGCTGGTGCCCTTCTACCCGGTAGCGCGGGCACAGCTGCCGTTTTTGCTGCTGTTATCCATCACCTTCGGCAGTCTCCACTTTGCCCTGCTATTTATTGGCTTGGGGCAGGCCGAAGCAGGCACTGGGGCGCTGTTGGTACAAATGGGTACGCCTTTTGCGACGCTGCTAGCCGTGGTATTTCTTAAAGAGAAGCTGGGACCCAAACGTATCGCGGGGCTGCTACTCTCGTTTGCCGGAGTGATCGTGCTCGCCGGAGGGCCCACACTGCCTTCGCCTCTGCCGCTCAGTATTTTATTGATGAGCGCTCTCGGTTGGGCGGTATCGCAGCTATTGATTAAACGCGGCCCGCCAATTGCTCCGCTCGCATTGGCTGGCTGGGTAGCACTGTTTGCGGTACCCCAGGTAGCGCTGGGTTCGTGGCTGTTTGAGAGTGGCCAGTGGCAGGCGATGCGGCAGGCAAGCTGGGTAGGCTGGGGGGCGATGGTATACACCGCGGTCATGTCATCTATTGTGGCTTACGGCATTTGGTACGCCCTATTGCGTCGCCATCCGGTTAATCGCGTGGTACCCATGACGCTGCTCGTACCGGTATTGGCGGTCGGCCTAGGCGTGCTGTTGATGGGCGACAGCCTAGGCGTGCATAAACTGGTGGGCGGCGGCTTAGTGGTTGCGGGTATCGCTCTGATTGTGCTGAAGTTCCGCCGCAACCCTCACCCCGCTTAATTCGCAGGTTGGCAGAAGCCGGTGTCTTCAGGGATGGACACACAGTCGCCTACTTTGATGCCGCGCTCGGCAAAGTACCCACCATTAACCTCTAGCGCTGAATGATACGCCGTACCAGGAGGGTAAGAGGGGCAGTCGCTCGGTGAAGTGGACTCACAGGGCGGCATGGTATTAATCGCCACGATACGGCCATTTGCATCGATAAAGGCAATATCAAGGGGAATCAATGTCTTATACATCCAAAAAGCGTTATTGACCGATTGTTCATTCTCAAAACGAAATAGCATGCCCTGCGCTTCCGGCAGGCTCTCACGCCCCATCAATCCGCGCTGTCGCTGAGAGGATGTTTCTGCCACCTCAACGTCTAAGCGGTGCGGCCCGCCCTCGCTATGAATAGCCAGCGCCAGCGTCTGCATCTCTTTCGTTGCCTGCCCCCAGGCAAACGAGCTGAGTAACGACATCGGCAACAGCGCCGCCAGCGGTAACAGTAACGATGCTTTAAGCAGCGTGCGACGCGTGTGATCCATGCTTACTTCCTTTTGTCATGCGCATCTGCGCGAACTCGGTGGCCTGGCAACAGGTGTATTCCTGCCGCCAGCAGTGAAACATTCACCACTGCCCCGCGGGTTAACTGATTGCGACGTGCAGCATGGGTGGCAATGTCGAAACGTAACATATCACCGTGGTCAACGCTTAAGGAAACTGACGTAATGCCACCCAACACCACTACCTCACTGACCGTGGCAGCCAGCGGGTTTTCCCGCTCGCCTTGCGAAGGCCGATCACGACGGTGAAGCACAATATCGGAAGGCGGCAAATACCAGGCCACGGTCTCTCCCAGTGGCAGGTTGGTAAGTCCTTCAGCGACTTCCAGGTAAGTTTTCCCCCACTGCAGGCGACGCTGGCCTTCTAACTCTACGACGGTGCCTTCAAAGAGATTATGGCGGTCCAGCAAGCGTGCTACTAGCGGCGTGGCTGGGCGACTGAACAGCACCTCGGGCGAACCCTGCTGAAGGCTTACGCCGTTATGCAACACGCAGATTTGATCCGCCAGTGCCGTGGCTTCTTCCAGGTCATGCGTTACCAGCACGATGGGAATCTCGATTTGCTGGCGGAGCAGTGCCAGTTCGCGCTGCAAACGCCGACGGGTCACTTGATCCACCGCTGAAAACGGTTCATCGAGCAACAGCACTTTCGGATCGCGGGCCAAGGCGCGGGCTAGCGCGACACGCTGGCGTTGCCCACCGGAAAGCGCGTTGGGGTAGCGCTTGCCCAGCCCGTCTAAACGCACCTTGGCCAGCCACTGTTCCGCTTGTTCTCGGCGCTGAGGTTGAGGCAGATGACGCAGCGGCAGTTGAATATTTTCTAACGCGGTTAAGTGGGGAAACAGCGCATAGTCCTGAAACACCATGCCGACTTGCCGACGCTGGGGCGGAAGTGAATGCTTACGTTCAGCATCAAACCAAACGTCGCCAGCGCATTCCACACGCCCATTTTGAGGGCGATAAAGCCCGGCAATAGTCCGCAGCAGAGTGGTTTTCCCGCTGCCCGACGGCCCTACCAGCGCCAGCAGTTCGCCGGGTTGGCAGATAAACTCGGCGGCCAGCGGAATCGGCCCCGTTTGGTGGACCGCCACGCCTAGTCCTTCGATCGGCCCGGTGATGCGCGAATTAGCCACGTACCCACCGCCTGCGCCCGGCCAGTCCATAGACAAGCCCCAAGGTAATAAACGACACCAACAGCAACAGCGCCGACATCTGTGCCGCGCCCTGTTCGTCAAAGGCTTGAACGCGATCATAGATGGCAATGGCAAGGGTGCGGGTTTCGCCATCAATAGCGCCCCCCACCATCAAGATGACGCCGAATTCGCCCAGCGTATGGGCAAACGTTAGCGCTGCCGCGGACATAATGCCTGGCCATACCAAGGGCAGTTCGATACGCAGCAGCGTTTGCCAGGGGCTCAAGCCGCTGCACCAGGCCGCTTCTCGTAGGTTGTGGGGCACATGTTCAAAGGCGCGCTGAATGGGCTGCACGGCAAACGGCAGATTGGCGATCAGTGAGGCCAGTAATATGCCTGTGAAGGTAAAATTCAGCCCGCTGCCGGTCATTTCTGCCCAAAACGAACCCACCGGCGCATCGCGGCCAAAGCTCAACAGCAGATAAAAGCCCAGTACGGTAGGCGGCAGTACCAGCGGGAGGGCAATCAGCGCTTCGCATAGACCTTTGCCCCGGAAACGCGCGTAGGCCAGGGCGCGGCCTAGCCAAATAGCGATGGGGATAAGTAGTAAGCAGGTAAAGCCTGCAAGGCGTAGCGAGACTGAGAGTGCCGACCAATCCATTAAGAGCCATCCATTATTCAACGCTAAAACCGTAGCGGCGCAAGATGGATTGCCCTTCGTCTTGCTGTAACCAGTGATAAAAATTACTGGCCACTTCTCCCGCCTGATTAGTCAACACCATGCGTTGTCGAAGCGAGCTATGCCAGCCCTCAGGGATGAGTGCGTACTCACTTCGCTCACTAAGCGCAGGCGCTAAGGCCAAGGAATAAGCCACCAGACCACCGCGCGCATCGTCGGAAAGCGCAAACTGCGCCGCTTGTGAGACATTTTCTCCCAGCACTCGCAGCGGCTCAGTTGGCTCCCAAAGCCCGGCGTGCTCAAGAACCTGC
This sequence comes from Halomonas sp. NYA30, assembly GCF_976980765.1. NCBI lineage: Bacteria > Pseudomonadati > Pseudomonadota > Gammaproteobacteria > Oceanospirillales > Halomonadaceae > Halomonas > Halomonas sp. NYA30. The sequence continues at coordinate 3,553,645 of NZ_OZ334477.1, forward strand.
TGCGCCGCCACGCCATAGGGCGCGTGTTCGGGATTCGCCAGGGCGATGCGTTCAGTAGTGCCGCTCACTTGCGCTTCAAGCGCGGCCTCTACCCCAGCCAGTGGCGCATCGGCACTGGGCAAATCACCGCGCCCTGCGCGCTGCAGCCACACTAACCGACCAATGGCGTAAATAACGCCCTCGTCTTTGGTGTGACCCTCTTTATAAAGCGCCTGAACGTAACGCTCATCAGCAGAAAGGTACAGCTCGAAAGGTGCGCCCTGGGCGATTTGGCGACGGAAGTTGCCCGACGAACCAAAGTTTAGCCGCAGGGCGTGGCCTGTTTCTTGTTGAAACTGCTCCGCGGCCTCCGTCAGCGCAAACTGGAGATCAGAGGCCGCCGCCACAATAGGAGGTCCCCCCGCTGCTGCGGGGGAACCTGTTAATAGCAAGCAGACCAGCAGCAGCCCGCGAGCTACATTAGCTGTTGCTAGGCTCAGCATGCTGATCGGTAATCTCCATCACCTTCATGGTATTGGTACCGCCATGAGCGTTCATATGGTCGCCGCGGGTAAGGATCACGTGATCCCCTGCTTTGGAGATACCAGTCTTCACCAACAGTTCCAGCGCACGGTCGTTTAGCTCGGTGGGTGTCATATCAGAGGTATCGAACGGCAGCGAAACGACCCCACGGTAGAGTGCCATGCGGCGCTGAGCGATGGGGTTATGCGCCAAGCCAACAATCGGTAGGCCAGAACGAATGCGCGACGCGATCAATGGCGTATAGCCCGACGATGTCATGCAGGCAATGGCAGTGACGCCGGTCATATGGTTGGCCGCGTACATAGCGGAAAGTGCGATGGTTTCGTCTGGGCGGGTAAAGCCTTCATGAATACGGTGACCAGACTCCTGGGCAGATTTTTCACGCTCAGCGCCCAGGCAAACACGCGACATTGCTTCTACCGTTTCCAAGGGATAGTCACCCGCGGCGGTTTCCGCTGAGAGCATGACCGCATCGCTGCCATCCAATACCGCGTTGGCCACATCAAAGACTTCAGCACGCGTAGGTAGCGGCGCCGAAATCATGCTTTCCATCATCTGCGTTGCGGTAATCACAGCACGGTTAAGAGAACGCGCCCGCTTGATCATACGTTTCTGAACGCCCACCAACTTGGCATCGCCAATTTCTACGCCTAAATCACCGCGTGCCACCATGACCGCTTCGGAAGCTTCGATAATGCCGTCCAGGGTGGCGTCATCAGCGACCGCTTCAGCGCGCTCGACCTTGGCGACCAGGCCAATGTCCTTACCCGCTTCGCCCAGTAAACGGCGTGCTTCCAGCATATCTTCGGCATGACGAGGGAAGGAAATGGCTAGATAGTCGACGCCAATATCAACAGCGGTTTTGAGGTCTTCTTTGTCTTTCTCGGTCAACGCCGGGGCGGAGAGGCCGCCGCCCTGCTTGTTGATGCCTTTATGGTTGGAGAGCTTGCCACCCACAACCACGGTGGTATGTACCTGTTGCCCTTCAACGCGAGCCACATCCAGCACCAAACGTCCGTCATCTAGCAGCAGACGATCACCAGCAGCCACATCTTGTGACAAGGTTTTGTAGTCACAACCCACTTGGTGGATATCACCGGCATCGCCGTCGAGTTCCATATCGAGAATAAACGGCTGGCCTTCTTTAAGCACTACGGAGCCATCTCTAAACCGCGCAATGCGGATCTTGGGACCTTGGAGGTCGCCTAGAGCCGCTACGCTGCGGCCCAGTTTGGCGGCAATTTCACGCACCTCGGTTAACCGGCGGCGGTGATCATCGGCGGTACCGTGAGAGAAATTAAGACGCACCACATCAACACCCGCCTTGAGCATGGCCTCCAATACGCCTTCACGGTCGCTGGCAGGTCCAAGGGTGGCGACAATTTTGGTACGACGGATCGTAGAGAAGTGCAGTGCGTTCATAATATTCCAACCATGCTAATGAGCGTGTAGTGACTTTGTTTAATAACACTAGCTTATCAGTTTAACGCGTTCTATATGACAGCCCTGCAACACGAAATGTACGTATTATTCCAACATAACGGTAATTGCCAGGGGAAACTCATCGCAGTTATTGCCATCGCCGCCCCGATCCACCACCAAGAACTCGCCCTCACGTTCTAGCACTGACTGAATGGCGTGCCAAGTGCCTGCGCGGTAATTCACGCCTTGGCGGCCATCGGTCACAAAAGCACGCACTTCGTCAGGATTGATGTGTTCACCGGGCGGCGCTACTACAACGATAAAACGTTCCTGATGCAGCGGCATAAACGCTTGGCTGCCCTGGGGATGGCGCTCTAGAAACGTGAGCTCGAGCGGCAGTGTGACCGGCTGGCTAACAAAGATGTTGATCAGCGTGTGGGCGTTTTCGCCCAGGGTTTCGACCTTCGCCAGATCATGGTGGCGCTGAGTGCGCCCGGCGTTAATGGGAAACGACGCTGACGTACGTGCATCCATCACATCGCCAAAAGGGGCGAAGGCCTCGGCCGTTAGCGGTTCGGCTTTTAATGTCAACATGACAGCTCCTTAGCGTGACGACAGTTTGAGAGAAGCGTGGCGGTTAACATCTTTATACAACAAATAACGGAACGGCCCTGGACCAGCGGCGTAGCAGGCCTGGGGGCAGAAGGCGCGTAGCCACATGAAGTCCCCGGCTTCTACCTCTACCCAATTTTGATTCAAGTGATAAACGGCCTTGCCTTCCAGCACGTAAAGGCCGTGCTCCATGACATGGGTTTCATCAAAGGGGATCACGCCGCCGGGCTGGAAGGTCACGATATTGACGTGCATATCGTGGCGAACGTCCGCAGGGTCGACAAAACGTGTAGTGGCCCAGCGCCCTTCTGTGCCCGGCATTTCGATGGGAGCAATGTCCTGCTCATTGGTGACAAACGCTTGTGGCACCTCGAGCCCTTCCACAAATTCATACGCCTTGCGTACCCAGTGGAAACGCACCGGCGCGTTTGATTCGTTGCGCACCTGCCAGTTACTACCAGGAGGAATAAACGCATAGCCGCCGGGCTGCATAACGTGGCGCTCGCCTGACAAAGTAAGCGTTAACTCACCTTCCACAATAAACAGCACGCCTTCCGCCTGGGGGTCTGGCTCGGGCTTATCACTACCGCCCTGGGGCTGGACTTCCATAATGTACTGGGAGAACGTCTCGGCAAACCCCGACAGCGGCCGCGCCAGCACCCACAGCCGGGTGCCTTCCCAAAACGGCAGATTGCTGGTGACGATATCGCGCATCACGCCTTTGGGTATTAGCGCGTAGGCTTCGGTAAATACGGCACGATCAGCGGTTATCTGTGTTTGCGGCGGGTGCCCGCCAGTGGGAGCGTAGTAAGTAGATTGTTTCATTATTTTGCCTTTCAACGGATTGGCGCCGGGTGGTTCTCTGCCCAGTGACGGGCGATATCGACCCGGCGGGCCACCCAAACGCGGTCGTGGGTTTCGATATAATCCAAAAAGCGCTGCAGCGCGCGAAAACGCCCCGGGCGGCCCAACAATCGGCAGTGCATGCCCACCGAGAGCATTTTGGGCGCCTCTTCCCCTTCTGCGTAAAGCACATCAAAGGCATCGCGCAGGTAGGTAAAGAAGTGATCCGCAGTGTTAAAACCTTGCGGCGCGGCGAAGCGCATATCGTTGCTGTCCAGCGTGTAGGGCACAATCAGGTGGTTGTGGTCACTGCCCTGACTATCGGTCACCTGCGTCCAAAAAGGCAAGTCGTCGCCATAATAGTCGCTATCGTAAAGGAAACCGCCTTCGTCAAGCACCAGCCGCCGGGTATTGGGGCTATCGCGGCCGGTGTACCAGCCTTGGGGCTTCTCACCGTAAAGGCGCTGAAAAATCTCCATGGCCTGCTGTAGATGCTCCCGCTCAACGTGCTCGGGCACTTCTTGATAATGAATCCAGCGATAGCCGTGGCAGGCAATCTCATGGCCTAGCTCTTTAAAGGCCATGGCCACCTCTGGATTGCGCTCCAGCGCCATGGCCACACCAAACACCGTGAGCGGCAGATCGCGTTTCTCAAACTCGCGCAAAATGCGCCACACCCCGGCGCGGGAGCCATATTCGTAGATCGACTCCATGCTCAAATGGCGGTCTGGATAGGCCGGGGCACCGATAATTTCCGACAGAAACTGCTCCGAGCAGGTATCGCCATGCAGCACGCTATTTTCGCCGCCCTCTTCGTAATTAAGCACAAACTGGACGGCAATTTTAGCTTTATTGGGCCAGTTGGCGTGAGGCGGATTGCGTCCGTAACCGATCAAATCGCGTGGGTAATGCACCTTGGATGAGGACGACATGGTTAGCTCCTTCAGTCATATTTCTGACCAGCACTGGTTAGCTTCTATTCGATGAGCAATGCCAGTGCGGCAACTAATTATTTGTATACAAAATAGCGACATTAATAGCGTACCGCAACGCAGCTGGACGCTAATCCTCTGACACCAATAGCCTTTCTCGCTATCAAAACCGTTAAGCCATTGAATCTTGAACAATTGGTCAAACTTTTAGCCTATCACTTTCGTCATGTATTCGCGGCTAGACCCTTGCGTCTCGCTAGAAACCGCCCTATTTTTGTATACAAGAAAAGCTATATTGTTTACATGCGGATTATTTAACGTGCATATACGAATTATTAACCCTAACACCACGGCCTCGATGACCGCTGCTATTCATCAGGCAGCACAGCAACAGGCAGGCGCTGGCACCACGGTGAGCGCTTCACAGCCGGATGCTGGCCCGGTTTCTATCGAGAGCCATTTCGACGAAGTGATCAGTGCGGTAGGGGTGGCCGAAGAAGTCCTCAAGGGCGAGCGCGAAGGCGGCATCGATGCCTATATAGTGGCCTGTTTTGGCGACCCTGGCTTGCTTGCCGCACGAGAACTGACCCGCGCGCCGGTCATTGGCATCGCTGAAGCGGCTTTTCATCTTGCTACGCTGGTCAGCACGCGCTTTTCTATCGTCACGACCTTGGGCCGCACCGGCATTATCGCCGAGCACCTACTTCAACAGTACGGCTTTAGTCACCACTGCCGTCGTATACGCGCCGCTGAAATCCCCGTGTTGGATCTTGAGCATCACCCTGACGCGGCGTTTACGCGCATTGTTGAAGAGTGCTGCCGCGCGAGGGATGAAGATGGCATTGGCGCCATCGTTTTAGGCTGCGGCGGCATGGCCAACTTGACCCAACAGATTAGTCAAGAAGTGGGCCTACCGGTAGTAGAAGGAGTTACCGCCGCGCTGAAACTGGCGGAATCGCTGGTCAGTTTAGGGCTTCACACCAGTAAGCACGGCGACCTTGCCTACCCACGGCCAAAAACCTTCACCGGTAAGTTTTCTGAACTTTCCAATCTGGATTTACCGCATAAGTCATAACAGCTGAAAAACATTTAAAAACAATAAATTAAACAGAATTTTGAAAACTATATTTTAAAAACCAGTACGTCCATTAGCACGCCACGCCGCAAGCGTTGCTTGGGTACTCAACGTACTCAAGCTGCCAATAAAACCGATAATCTTGCGAGGACGACATCATGAGCGCTTCACCCTCGGCTCTTGCGTCAGAAGAACGATCCGATGCTGGATCAAAAGCACTCGGGGCGGAAAGCCTAGCCCCTCAACACACCCGTATTATGGGGCGCGGCTCCTACTTTCTGGCGTGGTTCGGCGGCTGCGTTTCAATTGGCACCTTCGCCATGGGCTCCAGCGTGGTCGGCACCTTAAACCTGTTACAAGCCACCCTGGCCATTGCCATCGGCTGCTTTGTGATCGGGATAGCCCTGGCCATTAACGGGGCCGCGGGATACAAGTACGGCATTCCGTTTATGGTGCAGGCGCGTAGCGCGTTTGGTTTTACCGGCACGCGTTTACCGGGCCTGGTGCGCGCGGTACCTGCGGTAGTGTGGTACGGCTTTCAAAGCTGGATTGGTGCCGGGGCGCTCAATATGGTGTCGGCCACCCTGTTCGGTTTCGACAATCTGATCTTCTACTTCATTACCTTCCAGTTTCTGCAAATCGGCCTGTCAGTGATGGGCTTTCAGGGCATCAAGTGGTTAGAGAATATCGGCAGTGCCTTTATCCTAGCCTCACTGGTGTATATGTTCTACGCCACGGTGCAACGCTATGGCGATGAGCTTTCCGCCAGTCTGCTAACCATGGAAGGCTCCTGGGGCATGCCGTTCTGGGGCGCGACCATGCTGTTCCTGGGCATCTACAGCACCATGATGCTCAACGTCAGCGACTACTCCCGCGAGCATAAAAAGGGCACGGCCCAGAGCCTGCTGACCACCATCTACGCCATGTCGATTCTGCCCTGTACGCTGTTTATGGGCTTGATCGGCTATATGGTCTCCCAGGCTACTGGCACCGCCGATCCTATTCAGGTGTTTGCCAATGCCGTCGACAACACCCCGCTGTTAATGACCACCCTGCTGTTCATCGCCTTTGCCCAGGTCACCACCAACGTCCTTAACAACGTGGTACCGCCGACCTATGTGTTAATGGACATCTTCAAGATCAAGTTCTCGGTCGCCACGGTGATCGTTGGCTTGCTGGCCTTCGCCACTTTCCCCTGGAAACTGGTTCAGCCGGGTTCTGCGGCAGGCCTCCAGCTGTTTGTACAAACGTACTCTGCTTTCCTGGGCCCCATCTTCGCCATTCTGGTGGTCGATTATTATGTGATTCGTCGTCGCACGCTGGATATCGACAAACTGTATGACGTTAACGGGCCTTATCAGGGTATTAACCTGGCCGCTTTCATCGCCACGGCGGTGGGTATTGTGGCGGCGCTCTCTTTCTCGGCGATCTCGTGGTACGCCAGCCTGATCCCCGCCGGTGTTACCTACTATCTGTTGATGAAGTACTGGGCTCCCTGCCAGCGCTTTAGTCAGTAACTCCATTTGCCAACCGAAGAGCTAATAAGATGAAAGAGAGTAACGACGTTAGTGACCTGGATATTAAGCACATTGATCCCACGCTCTATAACGAGGATCTCGCGCCGCTTAAACCCCAGGATCGTAACTGGGGCGCCTTTGAGATATTTAACGTTTGGTCTAACGATATCCAGAGCCTGTTTGGGTACACCCTCGCCGCCTCGCTGTTTTTAACCTACGGCCTGAATGGCTGGGCGGTGATGGCAGCGATTATCCTGGCGGGCGTAATCGTGATGTTTCTGGTCAACCTCACCGGTAAGCCCAGCGTTAAATACGGCATTCCTTTCCCCGTCATGGTTCGCGCCAGCATGGGCGTACGCGGCGCGAACCTACCCGCGATGCTGCGCGCCATCGTGGGGATCTTTTGGTACGGCGTGCAGACCTACTTCGCTTCCACCGCTGTCACCCTACTCATTACCGCCTTTGTGGGTGCAGGCAGCGGCAGCACCTTCCTGGGGCTTTCCGGCGTGGCGTGGGTGTCGTTTGTGATTGTGTGGCTGTTTCAGATAGCGATCTTCTGGCAAGGCATAGAGCGCATTAAACACTTCCTCAACTGGGCGGGCCCGTTGGTCTACGTGGTGATGTTGGTGCTGATGATCATTGTCTGGTTCCAGGCGGGAAGCGAGCTGATCCCCGCCATTGGCACCATTTTCAGCGGTGGCAGTGAAACCAGCGGAAGCTCAATCGCGGCCTTTATGGCGATTGTCGGCACCATGGTGGCGTACTTCGCAGCAGTAGTAATCAACTTCGGTGACTTCACCCGCTTTGTAAAAACCGAGCGTCAGATGAAGCTAGGCAACCTGCTGGGTTTGCCGCTCAACGTGGCGTTCTTCTCGTTTATCGCGCTGATTATTACCGCTGGCACCCTGGTGCTGTTTGGCGAAGCACTGACCAACCCCGCCGATATCGTTGAGCGTGTGGATTCACTGCCGCTGACGATTATCGCCGCGCTCACCTTCTTTGCTGCCACGGTGGGCATCAACCTGGTCGCCAACTTCATTCCTCCCGCCTACGACCTGGCCAACCTGTTTCCCAGCAAAATCAGCTTTAAGATGGGTGGCCTGATTACCGCGGTCATCGCGTTCTTTGTCGGCGCGCTATGGCTTTCGGTCATCAGCCAGATTGGCGTTCCCGGCTTTGTAAATGCGCTAGGGGCCATCGTCGCGCCCTTCTACGGCATTATCGTGGTCGACTACTACCTGATTAAGCGCCAGCACTTAAACATGCAGGAGCTCTTCTCATCAGCACCGGGCAGCGCCTACTACTACGTCAACGGCTGGAACACCCGCGCGCTTATTGCCTTTGGCGTGGCGGCGCTGTTCTCGCTTTCCACCGTGTTAGTACCCGCGCTATCCGCACTTGGCGGCTACGGCTGGCTGATTGGTGCAGGATTGGGTGGGCTGTTCTACTACGGTTTGATGCGCCAGTTTAAGGCTTCGCCTGCGTTGGCTGAGCAGAAGGTTAGCTAAGTCGGTAAAAATGTAACTGACTGATTTAAAATAAAACTTTCGCCATCGGCACACAACCGATGGCGCTTTTCTTGTTAGTAATACAGCATGCGTATGAGCAAACATTGATCCATGTCTAATAGCTTGCCCTAAGTCATCCATTGGATTACTCTATTCAATATGCTGACTACAATCACTGAGCTTCCAGAATACATTAAGCGGGCAGATGCACTACTCACTGATTTTGAGCGCAAGTCTGTCATCGACTATCTTGCCGAGCACCCGCTGGCTGGCGATGTGATGGAGGGTACAGGTGGGATTCGTAAGCTTCGTTGGAGCAGAGGTAATAAAGGAAAGAGTGGTGGTGTGCGCATCATTTACTACTACCATGACCAACGACTCCCAATGTATTTGCTAACGATGTTTGGTAAAGGTGAGCGGGCAAACTTAATAAAAGCTGATAGAAATGCGCTTGCTAAGCTGGTCAGCATTCTTATTCATACAGCATTGGAGAAAAATCATGGCTAGTGCATATGAAAGTATTGCTCAAGGCTTACAGGAAGCCATTGAGCTTAATCAAGGACGTAAAGTTGCAGCTAGGACTCATCGTCCTGAACCAGTCGATGTTGCTGGAATTCGCAAGAATTTAGGTATGACTCAAATGGAGTTTGCTTCCAAGTTTTGTATTAGTGTGGCGACGTTGAGGCACTGGGAGCGTGGAGACCGCACGCCCCACGGGCCAGCGCTGGCTTTACTGCATGTGGTTTCAAAGGAGCCTCAGGCTGTATTGAGGGCTTTGGGTTAACAAAACACATCATGCTGCCGAACGTCATTACGTGTCGCCAGCACTTCAGCTTCGACGGCTGCCCTTCACATCATCCGAAAGCCAAATCTGTATCAGCAACTGGTAGGACTTATGTCGCTTGTTTACTTCGATTTTAACCCTAGCAAGCAGGATTTCCGGCAAGCGGAGTGAGATAGTCTTGGTTGAGAGCTTCAGCTTGAGGTTGCTGCTCTCACTCCCCAAATATCTGCTGCAAATCCGGCACGTTCTCTTCTTCTTCGAACATCGATAGCGAGGCTTCGATAGCTTTTAGGTGGCGGCTCATAAAGGCTCTGGCGCGCTCGCCGTTGCCTGTTTCCAGGTAGCCGATCAGGTCATCATGGTCGTGGGATTCACAGCCTAAGTGGCCGCGATGGCCGTAGACGGCGAGTATCAGCGATGAGCGCGAGCAGAGGCGTTCGACAAACTCTGCCAGGGTGGCGTTGCCTGATAATTGTGCCAAGCGCACGTGAAAATCGGCCGATAGCCGGATGGCCACGCTCTGCTGGCCACTGCGCAGCGCTTGGCGCTCCTGGCGGGCCATTTCGCGCAGCTCCGCTGCTTCTTTTTCGCCCATGCGTCGCGCTACATCGGGCATTAATCCACACTCGATCAACTGGCGGGCATCGAATACGTCTTTGGCTTCGTCGGCGGTGGGTCGGGTGACGCTGGCGCCACGACGCGGTGTTAGCGTGACTAACTGCTCCAATGCCAAACGTTGCAGGATTTTACGAATACCGGTGCGGCTAATGCCGAACACGTCCGCCAGGGCATCCTCGCGCAGCCGGGCGCCGGGCTTTAAGCGCTGCTCAACAATCGCGTCGCTGACGGAGCGATAGATAGCATTGTGGCGCTCATCGCCCTCTTTGCTATTTTTAACTTCTTTAGCAGGAGCGCGCCGCTTTACCGGCGCCTGCGCATCACTCATAGCTAGCCTCTCTGATCATTCCTCCCAAGCGGTGATGATATCGCGCTCTTCATCGCTCATGTTGGTCATATTGCCCAACGGCATATATTGGCTGGCGACAACCTGCTGAATTTGCGCCTTTTGGCCCAGAATCTCATCCCAGCTATCGAAAGCAAACCCGGCGGGTGGCGCTGAAAAACCAGCATGATCGGGGTTGCGAGCGTGGCACTGAACACAGTGCTGCTCGATCAAGCCAGTGATTTGCGCCTGATCCGGCCCTTGCGCGCCGGCATCGCCGCTTGTGGATGAAGCGCTCGGTGCAGCTACCCAAAAGGCTAACAGAATAAGCGCGACCCCAAAGGCCGGATACGCGGTTTGGGTTTTGCCTGCATGCATCAAGACAAAGAACTGACGGATCAAGGCACCAGCAAAGATAAACAGCACCATCACCACCCAGGCAAGCTCGTGGGAGTAAATAAAGGAGTAGTGATTACTCACCATCAGCAACACGACCGGCAGCGTGAAGTAGGTGTTATGCACCGAGCGCTGCTTGCCGCGTTTGCCATCCAGCGGATTGGGGGCATCACCTGCCTTCATGGCTTTTACCATGCGGCGCTGCCCGGGGATAATCCAGAAGAAAACGTTAGCCGACATCGCCGTCGCCATCACCGCCCCCGTGAGCAGGAAGGCGGCGCGGCCGGTAAACATTTGCGTGCTTAGATAGGCAACTATCACCATCATCACGGCAACCGCAATGCTGAGCAGGCCGTCGCGATCCATGTTGGGGCTAATGCGCTTACACAGCTCGTTATAAACCACCCAGCCACCGAGTAGAAATGCCAGTGCCAGCACGTTGGCCTGCCAGCCGGTCATGTTGGCGGCCCACTCCCAGGGGCTATTGGGGTTTACCAGATAGAAGCCTGGATTGACCATGTAGAGAATCACAAACAGCGCAAAACCGGAAAGCCAGGTGGTATAGGCTTTCCAGAATGACCAGTGCAGATCGTTGGGTAGCTTGGCGGGCGCGGTGGCGTACTTTTGGTTGTGATAAAAACCACCGCCATGCACCGACCACATTTCACCAAAGACGCCCTTCTCGCGGTCCTCCTCAGCTTTCGGTGCGCGCAGGCTATTATCCAGCATGACAAAATAGATCGATTCACCGATCCAGGCGATAGCCGCAATTACATGCAGCCAGCGAAGCAGCAAATTAACAAAATCGATTAGGTACGCTTGCATAAAATAAATCTCGTTAGGTTTGCCTGAAAACTCAGCGAGAGCAGCCAGGTTTCAGACAAATCAGCTACCGCGATAAGTTGAATAGCCATAGGGCGAGAGAAGTAGCGGCACATGATAGTGCTGGCTGGCATCCGCAACGCCAAAGCGCAGCGGGATTACGTCTAAAAAGCGCGGCTCATTAGCTTCAACGCCTTGGGCACGCAGGTAATCACCGGCATGGAACACCAGCTCGTACTCCCCTGATGTGAGCGCATCACCTTCTAAAATGGGTGCATCACAACGCCCGTCACTGTTAGTAATCACTGTACTCAGGTGTTGGCGCTCACTGCCTGTAAGGCGAAACACCTCAATAGTAATCCCCTGACCGGGCTGTCCTTTGGCGGTATCCAGTACGTGGGTGGTTAAACGGCCCATAGCCACTCCTTATTTATAACGTTGTTTGCTTTGCTTAACCTATTGGTCAAAGAGTACCGTTACTGCCATTTATTGTATACAGTAATTCCATCCACGCACCTTTTGAACCACCGTCGCTTTAACATTACCCGCTTTGGAGAGTGTCAATGCCAACATCTCACCCGTTACTGCTTTCACCCGCGCCTAGCAAGTGCAGCCTTGAAATGCTTACCCACCATTATGGGGATATTTATGAACACTCCCCCTGGGTGGCCGAAGCGGCCTGGCAGCACGGCCTGACGGAAGCCCACGACACCCCAGATGCACTGGCCGAGTTGATGGGGCTTATGTTGCAGCAGGCAAGCAGCGAACAGCAAATTAAAGTGATTCAGGCGCACCCAGACTTGGCAGGTAAAGCCGCCATGGCAGGTGAGCTCACTCAAGACTCAACCAGCGAACAGGCAGGCGCCGGGCTCGACCAGTGTAGCCCTGAAGAGTTTGCGCGCTTTGAATATCTCAATACGGCGTACAAGGAGAAGTTTGGTTTTCCTTTCGTGATTGCCGTTAAAGGGCTGGATCGGCATGACATTCTTGCTGCCTTTGAAGAGCGCCTGGACAACGATGCAGCCACCGAAAGACAAACGGCCATTGAGCAAATCATTCGCATTGCGGGGTTTCGTTTAAGGGCGCGGGCCGAACAATAAACCAAAGCGTTGACGCCTATTCGCCGAAGGGGCTATTGCATTTATTTCTTGTATACACTTTTATTAGTAACTGGATGCAATAAATAAACAATGCCACCCACTGCGAATAAAGGCTCCCTAATGTCTTCTCCGCCCGATGCCCAAACGCGGCCTTCGCGTACTATCAATCAAAATCCTGATGCGATGCCGCCGCTTTCCAAGGCGATTCCGCTAGGCCTGCAGCATATTATGGCCATGTTCGCTGGCAACGTGACACCGCCGATCATTATTGCTGGCGTGATCGGCGCTAACCCGGCGGAGCAGATTTTTTTAATTCAAGTGGCGCTGTTTGTGGCGGGGGTATCCACGCTGGTACAAACCATCGGTATTGGTCCGATAGGCGCCCGCCTGCCGATTGTGCAGGGCACCAGCTTTGGTTTTTTGCCGGTGGCACTACCGTTGGCTAAAGCATTTGGCCTGCCTGCCGTGCTCGGTGCTTCCTTTGTGGCTGGACTGCTACAAATTGTGCTCGGCGCTTTTTTGAAGAAGATTCGCCATTGGTTCTCGCCGGTGGTGACCGGCATCGTGGTACTGCTGATCGGTATTACGCTGATGCCGGTTGGCCTCAATTATGCCGCAGGCGGTGCGGGTGCGGATGACTTTGCATCACCCGGCAACTTACTTCTAGCACTCTTTGTGCTCAGCGTGACGATTGCCATTCACCAGTATGGGCGGGGCTTTATTAAAGCGTCTTCCATTCTGTTTGGCTTAATGGCTGGCTACGTGGTTGCCATCGCTCTTGGCAAGGTCGATTTTACCTCGCTAAGTAACGCTGCTTGGTTCGCGCTACCCAAACCACTGGAATACGGCATGACGTTTTCAGGCACCGCGATCGTCGGCATGACGCTGATTATGTTCGTGGTTGGGCTCGAAACGATTGGCAATATTTCTGCCATTACCACCACCGGCGCTGGCCGACCCGCTAAAGACCGCGAGCTTTCCGGCGGCGTGATGGCCGATGGGGTCGCAACTTCATTTGCCGCCGTTTTCAACACGCTGCCCAACACCGCTTATGCGCAGAACGTTGGCCTAATTACCCTCACTGGCGTGGTTAGCCGCCATGTGGTGACTATTGGCGGGCTGCTATTAATCGCCATGGGGCTATTTCCCAAGCTGGGTGGGCTGGTGGCCGCCATGCCGCCTGCGGTACTTGGCGGAGCAGGCGTAGTGATGTTCGGCATGATCGCGTCGGCGGGTCTTAAAATCATCAAAGAGTGCGAGCTGGATCAGCGCAATATGCTGATCATCGCCGTGTCGCTAAGCCTGGGGATCGGCCTGCCTGCCGTCGAGGCAATTTCTGAAACCATGCCTGGGCAGTTGGGGCTGTTGCTTAAGTCGGGCTTAGTGCCTGCCGCCCTCGCCGCTTTATTGCTGGATGCCATCTTACCGGGCAAGCCTGACCGGCAGGCCAAGTTAGCTGCTGCAGAAGCTGAAGCTACAGCTAAGCGTTAACGGTCATTACACCTTTTGCCATTAGCTAGATACAAAAAAGCGCCGCGCCCCTATAGGGCAAAGCGCTTTTAGATAGTCTAAAGCTAACTTATTGTTTCGCTTTTTCTACCACGTTCTTCGTGGATTCTTCCGCATGTTGCTGGCTATCTTGAGCGAAACTTTTACCGATTGATGTCACTTTTTCAGTATCGCCTTTTACGCGTTCCATGAATTCACTGGCTGTTTTCTGCTGACTTTCCATCGCTTTCTTGAAACTATCAGCGTCTTTTACATCAAGCCAAGTGCGCGCTTGTGAAATTGCCATATCAGAGTAGGCACGGAAAGCGTCCATTTGCGCACTGAAAAGCTGATCGTAGTAATCAAGGGCGGTTAACGTATAAGAACGCATGGGTGAAACAAAAGCGGATTCAAACTGTTGCGTTGTCTTATCAGTCGCTTTATTCATCTTAATATCTCCAGATGTGAGCTAGCACATAAACACGCCTGCATTAGGCGGTTGTTAGCCAGGCTGTTGCCTCTGCTGCTATTAAAGCTAGCAGTGCTTTTTGTGCAGCGCAACATGGTTTTTACTCATGCTGCGCCTGCTCACTTCTGGTTAGTGCAAAACGCTGTCGGCACCCCGACGACTAGCGGTTACCGAACAAATGCTTACGCGCTTGCTCGTCCATTTCCACCCCTGCCTGGGGATTTACTTCTTCCACTAATGCGTACGCCCGGCGCACGGCTGGGCGTGCTTTGACCATCTCAAACCAGCGTTCTAGGTCGGGGAACTCTTCAATGGTTTGACGCTGTTTTTCCCAAGGAACAATCCAGGGGTAGATCGCCATGTCGGCAATCGAGTAGTCATCGCCGCCCACATAAGTGTGATTCGCCAGGCGCTGATCCAACACGCTGTAAAGGCGATTGGTTTCACGCACGTAACGCTCGATGGCATACTCAATTTTCTGCGGGGCGTAGTGGCAAAAGTGGTGGTTTTGGCCTGCCATCGGGCCTAAACCGCCCATTTGCCAGTGAAGCCACTGCAGCACGATGTAGCGTTCGCGGCCCGCAGCAGGCAGGAAAAGACCGCTCTTATCGGCGAGGTATTCCAGAATCGCGCCAGACTCAAACATCGAAAGCGGCTGGCCGCCATCTTTCGGCGCGTGATCGACGATCGCAGGAATGCGGTTATTAGGGGCAATAGTGAGAAATTCAGGGTCAAACTGCTCGCCGCGGCCAATATTGATTGGCTTCACTCGATACGCCAGTTTGGCTTCTTCGAGCATGATGGAGATTTTGTGGCCGTTAGGTGTTGTCCAGTAGTACAGATCAATCATTGCCATCTCCTTGTTGAAAACGTTGATTCACTCGCCATGAGTTTATCAAGCTTTCACTCTTAATCAGGCGGTACGTTAGCGTACCGCCCTTGTCAGCTATATCGCGCAGTTGGCGTTATAGATCGCGCACGGTCAGGGCCTTGCTAGCTTCTCCACCGTGTACGCTTAGCATACGCTTAAACCATTCATCGACCGGGTCGCCAGCCTCTACTAGCGTCTGTGTCGATACGACGTGCGCCCACATCATGCTGCCGAACAGTAGATAATCGGAACCGGCAGGTGCATCGCCGTCTAAAAAGGCGCTGTCCCGTAGCAGGTCGCGCACGGGTGCTAATACCTGCTTGAGCTGCTGTTTGCCCTGCTCTGGCTGATGGAACTCTTCTAATGTGCAACCAAACCGCGCTTCACGAGCTTTGCGGAAATAGTCGCGATCGTTTGGGTGAATGGCCGCGAGCAGATCCATGGCAATAATGCGAAACAGTGCTGGTGTTACGCTACGTTCAACAAAGTATTTGAACAGTAAAACCCGCTGATAACTGGCCCCTTCACCCAGCATGGGGGCGTCGGGATAGGCTTTATCCAGATAGCGCATGATTTCAAAGCTATCGGTCACCACTTGATCGCCATCACAGAGCACCGGCACTTTGTCGTAGTCAGCAAACTCCAACGCTTTTTTGTCGAGGAATCGCCACGCCACGGTGGTGAATTCCAGGCCTTTGTGGGCGAGCGCCATGCGCACGCGCCAGCAGTAAGGTGAGAAGCGTAGCCGTTCATCTCGGCCGCACAGGTCATAAAGCTTTAGTGCCATCACTACCGCCTTTTTGTTGAGAGGATCGTTGGTGAAAATAATGGGTAAAAGGGCTTAGAAGGCTCTCTTACACACTTAGCGTAGTTAACAATGAGCCCAACCATCTAACCGTGCAAGAGAGACTACTTAGCACTGTCTATTAGTCTAATGGGCCAGCGGGGCACCCGCCTTGAAAATACATCTAAAAATATTTTAAAAACAATAAATTAGGAAAAAACCAGTAGCGTAATCTTACATTCAAAACAAGCGTTACACTGGTAAGACCAATTTTCCAATGTAGTCATCTGGTTAGCCTAAACGTATCTTTCCCCTACACCCGGCAAGCGATACAAATGCTGGGCGATTATTGCGGAGCATACCAAATTAATAACAAGGGGCAGTTCCTTCCATGAATGAAACGATACTTGCACTTCTGGCCTTCTTGCCGCTGTTGATGGCCGGTATTTTACTCGTTGGGTTTAAAATACCTGCCAAGATAGCGATGCCTCTCGTCTTCCTGACAGCCGCCATCATTGGCTTAACCGTTTGGGATATGTCGTTTAGCCGTGTCGCGGCTTCCACCATTCAAGGCTTGATCCAAACCGCTGGCCTTCTATGGATTATCTTTGGTGCCATCCTGCTGCTTAACACGCTTAAGCACTCCGGCGGCATTACGGCTATCCGTAATGGCTTCTCCGGTATTAGCCCTGACCGTCGCGTACAGGCGCTGATTGTTGCTTGGCTGTTCGGCTGCTTTATCGAAGGCGCGTCTGGCTTCGGTACACCAGCCGCCGTGGCGGCACCGCTGATGGTCGCGCTCGGCTTCCCGGCTCTTGCGGCAGTCGTCGTTGGCATGATGATCCAGTCAACACCGGTCTCCTTTGGCGCGGTCGGTACACCTATTGTGGTGGGTGTCGGTAGCGGCTTGGATCGAGCGGGCATTACCACTGAACTTGACTCGGTAGGCTCCAGCTGGGATGTCTTCTTCCAACTGGTAACCAGCGAAGTGGCGATCACTCACGGCATCGTGGGTATTTTAATGCCGCTGATTCTGGTCACCGTCATGGTGCGTTTCTTCGGCGCTAACCGTTCCTGGAAAGAGGGGCTGTCGATTACTCCCTTCGCCATCTTCACCGGTATCTGCTTCGTGGTGCCTTACATGCTGGTAGGCGTGCTGCTTGGCCCTGAGTTCCCGTCGATGATCGGCGCGATGGTAGGCTTGGCGATTGTGGTTCCGGCGGCCAAACGCGGCTTCCTGATGCCTAAAGATACCTGGGACTTCCCTGAATCGACTTCGTGGCCAGACGAGTGGATCGGCAACCTGCAGATCAAGCTGGATGACGTTGTCGGCAGAGCCCCGATGTCCACCTTCAAAGGCTGGGTACCCTACGTATTGCTGGCGCTGTTCCTGGTCGCTTCGCGCACCATCGAACCGCTACGCGTCGCTCTGACCTCGATCAATCTCAGCTGGAACAATATTCTGGGTGAAGCGGGTGTTAGCGGCGGTGTTCAGCCGCTCTACCTGCCGGGCGGTATCATCCTGGCCGTGGTTATCGTGACCTACTTCCTGCATCGCATGAATCCGCAAAAAATGAGCGCAGCGGTGTCGGAATCCACTAAAACCATTTTTGGTGCTGGCTTCGTGCTGATCTTTACCGTGCCGATGGTACGTATCCTTATCAACTCCGGCGTTAACGGTGCGGACCTGGTCTCGATGCCGGTGATGATGGCACAGGCGGTGGCCGACAGTGTTGGCGGCATCTACCCCTTCTTTGCCCCCGCGGTCGGGGCGATGGGGGCCTTCATTGCAGGCTCCAACACGGTTTCGAACCTGATGCTGGCGGAATTCCAGTTCAGTGTTGCTGAAACCCTGGGCCTTTCCACCGCCATGATGGTGGCACTGCAAGCAGTCGGTGCGGCGGCGGGTAATATGATCGCTATCCACAACGTGGTTGCGGCATC
This sequence comes from Halomonas sp. NYA30, assembly GCF_976980765.1. Taxonomy (NCBI): domain Bacteria; kingdom Pseudomonadati; phylum Pseudomonadota; class Gammaproteobacteria; order Oceanospirillales; family Halomonadaceae; genus Halomonas; species Halomonas sp. NYA30. Next base: position 3,571,677 of record NZ_OZ334477.1, read on the forward strand.
AGCGACGGTGGGCCTGCTCGGCCGTGAAGGGGCCACCATCCGTAAGACGATTCTGCCGACGATCTACTACCTTATCTTTACCGGTACCATCGCCCTTATTGCGTTCTACGTGATTGGCGTAACGGATCCGTTAATGTGACCGTGAAGTAGCTCTGGCTGAAATAACGACGCTAGAAACGCAAACCCCCAGGCCAAGGCCTGGGGGTTTGCTATTTAGTACAGCGGGTTTTACGCGTCAATCGATACGCTTTAGCTGCTGGCTATGGAGTTTGCCGCGTTCAACATAGCTTTGAGCGTTCTTCTTCAGTCCCGCCACGACTTCTTCGGAAAGCTCCCGCACTACCTTGGCCGGCGAGCCGACGATTAGCGAGTTGGGCGGAAACACTGCGCCCTCCTTAATAAAGGCACCGGCACCCACCAGGCTGTTCTCACCAATCACTGCCCCATTAAGCACTACGGCTTGTATGCCGATTAAACACCCATCGCCGATGGTGCAGCCATGCAGCATTGCCTGATGCCCAACAGTTACGCCTTTACCTACCTTGAGCGGAAAGCCTGGGTCTGCGTGAAGCACCGCGCCATCCTGAATATTGCTCTCTTCACCTACTTCAAGATGGTCGGTGTCACCGCGCAACACGGCTTGATACCAAACGCTTGAGCGCGCTTTTAAGGTGACCTGGCCGATTACATCGGCCGTTTCCGCAATGTAAACATCGTCGTGAACCTCTGGGCGATGCTCGCCGTATTGATAAAGTGCCACGTTAACCTCCTGGGTTGTTATTGATGTTTTGGACTCTTGGCTCTTGGTGCTTGGCTTTTCTACTGCCACTCTTCAAGGCGCATGGAGGAGCGCTCCAGCCGATCATGCTCTACCTCTAAATCACGCAGCAGTTGGCTAATGCTGGAGAGATGCTCCAGCGCTACCTGTTTTGCCTGCGCCGCCTCGCCGCTGACAACGGCATCATGCAATTGGGCATGCTGCTGATTGATCATCGCCCGCGGTACCGGCAAATGATAAAGGTGTTTGACCGAAGCGAAAACCGAGCTAAGCAGTAAGTCGGTCAGGCTTTGCAGCGTGTGTACCAGTACTGGGTTGTGCGAGGCTTGGGAAACCGCTAAATGAAAAGCGTGATCGAGCCTGGCGAGACGCTCGACATCGATCGTCTCGGCTGTTTCCACGTAGTCAGCCATTTCACGATAACGCCGGGTGATCAACACTCGGTCGGCGGAAGTGCCTCTGTTTGCCGCTAACCACGCTGACTCTCCTTCCAGTAGAGCACGCACTTCCAGCAGATCAAACAGCGTGCGTGGATGATCTTTAAACAAGTGCATTAAAGGGCTTTGATTGCTGACGGGCAGTAGCGTAGCTACCGTTGAGCCGTGGCCCTGCCGGGTATCGATAATTCCTTTGCTGCGCAGAATTCTTAATCCCTCGCGCAGCGATGCGCGGGAGACGCCCAACCGGTCACACAGCCGTCGTTCCGAAGGAAGCAGCTGGCCGGGGCGAAAAACGCCATCAAGAATAAGGCGCTCAAGCCGGGTGGCCACTTGTTCCGGCCTTCGCTGCCCGGGTGACAAGGCTTGATTTTCTGCTGCCATGGTGACTCTCCTGATGGGCAATATGACCAGCTTGCCAGCACTTCACCCAGTACTAAACAAAGAAGGCATCACTGTCGACCAATTACTGGTCAGACCAATGCACCACCACCTAGACAGATGGATAAAAAAAGCTCAAATTGAGGCCATGCTAGTTGGCGGTATGCGCTTAAATTTTCAACGTTTGCCTTTAATGATAATAAGCATGGGATGTCGTGATGAATATCCTCTTTGATGAGCGTCTGGACGGCGAATTGGTTCAGCGAGATAAAAGCGAGGTCTTGAGCGACCTGCAGCAAGCGGTCCCGGATATGACGCTGCTGCACCGTGAAGAAGACCTCCGCCCCTTTGAGTGCGATGGGCTAGCGGCCTATCGCGTGCTACCGATGCTGGTGGCACTGCCTGAAACCCTGGAGCAGGTAAAAGGGCTGCTGAAGCGCTGCTATGCGCTGGGCGTGCCCGTCGTTACCCGCGGCGCGGGCACCGGCCTATCTGGCGGCGCACTGCCGCTGGAGCAAGGCGTGCTGCTGGTCATGTCGCGCTTTAGCAAAATACTGAGTGTAGACCCCGATGCCCGCATGGCGCGGGTTCAGCCTGGCGTGCGTAACCTAGCAATTTCTGAAGCTGCTGCGCCTTACGGACTTTACTACGCGCCGGACCCCTCCTCGCAAATTGCCTGTTCGATCGGCGGTAACGTGGCCGAAAATGCTGGTGGCGTGCACTGCCTCAAATACGGCCTGACAGTGCATAACGTGATGCGCGTCGACGTGCTCACCATTGAGGGTGAACACATGACACTGGGTGCTGAGTCGTTCGATGCGCCCGGATTTGATCTGCTGGCACTGATGAATGGCTCAGAAGGCATGCTTGGTGTGGTCACCGAAATTACCGTTAAGCTGCTGCCCAAGCCCGAAACCGCCAAGGTGCTCATGGCCAGCTTCGACGATGTCGAAAAAGCGGGTCGCGCCGTGGGCGACATCATTGCCGCTGGCATTATCCCCGGCGGCCTGGAGATGATGGATAAACTTGCCATCAAAGCCGCCGAGGATTTTGTCAAAGCAGGCTACCCCCTCGACGCCGAAGCGATTCTGCTCTGCGAGCTGGATGGCGTTGAAGCCGACGTGGACGACGATTGCGATACCGTACGCCGCGTGCTGGAAAAAGCCGGGGCTACCAATATCCAGCAGGCCCGCGATGAAGCCGAGCGCGCCAAGTTCTGGGCCGGACGTAAAAACGCCTTCCCCGCGGTGGGTCGTATGTCACCCGACTATTACTGTATGGACGGCACTATCCCACGCCGTGAACTCCCCCGCGTACTCAAAGGCATTGCCGCGCTTTCCGAGGAGAGCGGCCTGGCAGTTGCCAACGTATTCCACGCTGGCGACGGCAACATGCACCCGCTGATCCTGTTTGATGCCAATAAAGAGGGACAGTTGGCGCTTGCCGAAGAGGTGGGCGGCAAGATTCTTGAGCTTTGTGTCGCGGCAGGCGGCTCGATCACAGGTGAGCACGGTGTAGGGCGCGAAAAGATCAACCAAATGTGCAGCCAGTTCCAGCCGGATGAGATTAGCGTTTTTCATGCCCTGAAAGCGGCATTTGACCCTAAGCGACTGCTCAACCCCGGCAAGAATATTCCAACCCTGGCGCGCTGCGCAGAGTTTGGCGCCATGCATGTTCACAATAACGAACTGCCGCACCCGGATCTGCCCCGTTTTTAATAGTGACCTAGTTAAGATAACCACTAGGCAAAATAAATATTGGAATAGACCATGACCGAACTAGCGATGCATGCCGCCGACCGCGATATCGCTGACACGCTGTGTGAGCAGGTGCGCAGTGCGTATGACGCACGCACTCCGCTACGTATTGTAGGCGGAGATACCCGCGCTTTTTATGGCCGACCGGTGGAAGGCCAAGCGCTGCAGATGGCTGAACATAGTGGCATTGTCAGCTACGACCCGGTGGAATTGATCGTCACCGTGCGCGCTGGCACGCGGCTAAGCGCCCTTCAAGCAGCGCTGGCAGAGAAACACCAAATGTTAGGGTTTGAGCCGCCCATGTTTGGCGAAGCCTCGACCATTGGTGGTGCCGTTGCGACCGGCCTTTCCGGCCCACGCCGCCCCTGGGCGGGTGCGGCGCGGGATTTTGTGCTCGGCACACGGATAATCACTCAAGAGGGCAAGCTGCTGCGCTTTGGTGGCGAAGTGATGAAGAATGTCGCCGGTTACGATCTTTCGCGCATGATGGCCGGCGCCCAGGGAACGCTTGGCGTACTGACCGATATTTCGTTTAAGGTGCTGCCGATCCCTAACGCCACGCACAGCCTGCGTTTATCACTCAACCTTAACGATGCGCTGAAAAAGCTGGCCGAGCTGGGCCGTCAGCCGCTACCGATCACGGCGGCTGCCTGGCATAACGGTGAGCTCTTTCTGCGCCTAGAGGGGGGTAAAAGCTCAGTACAGGCAACCCAGGAGCGCTTAGGCGGCGAATCGCTTGATCCAAGCTTCTGGACATCCCTACGCGACCATAGCCATCCATTTTTCCAGCTCAACGACGGCCAAGCATTGTGGCGGCTATCGCTGCCGCCCAATACCGCGCCGCTGAACCTGGATATTGCCGAAACCGATATTTTTTACGAGTGGGCAGGCAGTCAGCGCTGGGTAAAAACAGCGCTGGACGCTGATACGCTGCGCGCAGCCTGCAAAGCAGTAGGCGGCCATGCCACCTGTTACACACCCCATGCCCAGGGCGGCGCCGTTGAGCCTTTCACACCGCTGAATGCGGTGGTGGAAAAATATCATCGTAACTTAAAGGCGGAGCTGGATGCCCATGGCATATTCAATCCCGGTCGTCTTTATGCGGCGTTTTAATCAGGAGAGCTGACATGCAGACGCAATTTACCGATGCCGACCGTCAGAAGCCGCACATTCAGGAAGCAGATAGCATTTTGCGCACCTGCGTTCACTGCGGTTTCTGTAACGCCACCTGCCCCACCTACCAGCTGTTGGGCGATGAGCGTGACGGCCCCCGCGGACGCATCTATCTAATGAAGGAGCTGCTTGAGAGCCGCGACGATGATGACCAAGTCACCGAAGAGACTCGCCTGCACCTTGACCGCTGCCTGACCTGCCTTAACTGTGAAACCACCTGCCCTTCAGGCGTGGAGTACCATAAGCTGCTCAACATTGGCCGTGCCGAAATTGAGCGCCGGGTGCCCCGCCCTGCTGGCGAGCGGGCTCAGCGCTATGCGCTGCGTAAGATGATGGTCGAACCTAAACGCTTTCAGGCGCTGCTAAAGCTGGGCCAAACCTTTAAGCCGCTGGTGCCTAGCAAGCTACGCAATAAAATGCCCGCTGAACCGATAGATGCAGGCGTACGCCCTGATGCGCACCGTCATACCCGGCAAGTGCTGATTCTGGAAGGCTGCGTGCAGCCGGGGCTGTCACCCAATACCAATGCGGCTACCGCGCGGATCCTAGATCGGCTCGGCATTAGCGTAACGCCGGTGGCTGAAGCAGGCTGCTGTGGCGCGGTTGATTTTCACCTCAACGCCCAGGACGATGGGCGGGCTCGTATGCGCGCCAATATCGACGCTTGGTGGCCATATATTGAACAAGGCGCTGAAGCCATCGTTCAAACCGCCAGCGGTTGCGGCGCCTTTGTTAAAGAGTATGGCTATATGCTCAAGGATGATCCTGAGTACGCCGTTAAAGCGCAAAAGGTCAGTACCTTGGCCAAAGACATTGTCGAAATCTTGCGCGATGAGCCCCTGGAAGCATTGAACGTTAAAGAATCCAAGCGGCTGGCATTTCACTGCCCTTGTACGCTGCAACACGCGCAAAAGCTTAACGGTGCAGTGGAAGGCGTACTCACCAAGCTCGGCTTTTCGTTAACGCCGGTGCAGGATGCGCACCTCTGCTGCGGCTCGGCGGGCACTTACTCGATTACTCAACCGGAAATTGCCACCCAACTGCGCGACAATAAGCTCAATGCCCTGGAGGCCGGTAATCCAGAGATGATTGTCACTGCCAATATCGGTTGTCAAACCCACTTGGCTGGTGCCAACCGTACGCCGGTGCGCCACTGGGTTGAAATCGTCGATGCGGCACTTCCCTAGCGCTAGTGGTTACTCTTTAACCCCTACCGCCGCGCTGCTACTTAATAGCGCGGCGACTCACTCCCTGCCTTAAAAAGGATTACACCATGCAAACAAAAGCCATCCTCGCTCAAGCCGATGTCATCAATGTATTAGACGCGGCGCAAAAAGAAGCCGACAGCAATAACTGGCCGGTCACTATCGCAGTAACCGACGACGGCGGCCACTTATTGGGCCTGCGCCGCTTAGATGGCGCCGCCCCTTTCAGTGCCGATGTCGCCACGCAAAAAGCGCGCAGCGCAGCGCTAGGTCGTAAAGAGACCCAGGTATTTGAAGAGATGATTAACGGCGGCCGTACAGCGTTTATTTCTGCGCCGCTGCAGGGTCTACTTTCAGGTGGTGTGCCGATCACAGTGGATGGCCATGTGGTGGGTGCCGTGGGCATTTCCGGCGTTAAACCCGACCAGGACGTACAAGTTGCCAAAGCGGGTGTCAGCGCTATCGGCTAAGGCTAGCGTGCAGCCTACGGGCTGCACGCAATAAAAAAGCCCGGATCATTGATCCGGGCTTTTTAGAATTCGTTCGGCTAATGCCGATATTACCTTTACAGCATAAGTACTTATGGCGGACCGGACGAGACTCGAACTCGCGACCTCCGGCGTGACAGGCCGGCATTCTAACCGACTGAACTACCGGTCCACGTAAAAGCACTTCTACAACAACCATCAGGCTAACATTTATAAGCGGTTCAGAGGCGCTTAAAACGGTTAAGCGATGGTGGGTGGTACTGGGTTCGAACCAGTGACCCCCAGCTTGTAAGGCTGGTGCTCTCCCAACTGAGCTAACCACCCAATCTATTGGTAAGTATTTGCTGTGCTTACCAACTTTTTCTTACCAGCTTAGTTCTCACCAGCTTGGCTTAGCAGTTATCGTGGCGGACCGGACGAGACTCGAACTCGCGACCTCCGGCGTGACAGGCCGGCATTCTAACCGACTGAACTACCGGTCCGAATAGCGATAACGTACTTTAATGCTACTTACTCATAAAGCAGATACTGATTTGATGTTGGCGGACCGGACGAGACTCGAACTCGCGACCTCCGGCGTGACAGGCCGGCATTCTAACCGACTGAACTACCGGTCCGTTATGCACATCAAAGCTTAATCTTACTTTTTACTTCACGCTTCCAACCATTTTAGCGATTACTAAATATGGTGGGTGGTACTGGGTTCGAACCAGTGACCCCCAGCTTGTAAGGCTGGTGCTCTCCCAACTGAGCTAACCACCCGCTGGTCACGTGGCGCTGCATTTTACAGAAGGTTGTTTCAATGTCAACATGCTGCGCTTAAAAACTGCTTTTAAGCTAGCGCGTTGCCCTCTTCTTTCAAGCCTTGGCTGTGAACGCGGACGAAGGATGCCGCAACCTGGGTGGCTTCGTCAATCAAAAACGTTTGCGTTAGCCCAGAAGAGCGCCGTGGCTTGAAATCGTGATCGCCATCTTTCAGCCAAGCCAGCTGAGCATTAGCGGGCAGCGTATAGCTTGCGACCTCCTCCTGAGTACCGAAAGGATCTCGCTCGCCTTGTATCACTAGCATGGGGCAAGTAATCGCCGACCAGTGTTCCAAACGAAGCTTTTCCGGCGCTTTGGTGGGATGAAACGGGTAACCAGCCACCACGACACCAGGGCACGGTTGTTGACTGGCTAACAGCGTCGCCACGCGACCGCCCATTGATTTCCCCCCAACCCAAAGCGGCCCGTCAAAAAGAGAATCAAGTAGCGCATACCACTCGGCAAACTGAGCCAAGGTCTGCGCGATCGGAGGCGGTGGGCGTCGCTTGCCGGTTTCCTGCATTTGCTGCATATAGGGGAAATCAATACATAGAACTTGTATGCCCCGCCCAGCCAAAGAGGTGACAAATTGACGCATGAAAGCGGACTGCTGGCCGGCGCCAGCGCCATGGGCAAACAGCAAGCGTCCTATCTTGGCCTCACCATGAACCGCCAACGGCCCCATGCCCTGCACCAGATAACAGCCGTTTGAGTCGAGATGAGTCTCTTCGTTTAATGCGTCTGGCGTTAGCGAAATATAGTCAGACAAAGCGTAATGTGACATGCACCGCTCCTAATAATTCAATGATTAACCTATTGGCATGTTCAGCTTAAGCCTCGGCTGCGCTAGAATCCTCGTCGGATCTTGACCTGCATCATCAAGCGGGTGGCCGCATCCGTGCAAAATGCCACGGGTTACCCCCTAACCGCGTTCGATGGGAACATGAAATGAGCACAGCACTTGAACACCCGACCTACAACTACAAGGTAGTTCGGCAGTTCGCGATTATGACCGTTGTGTGGGGCATCGTGGGAATGACCGTTGGTGTCATCCTCGCCTCGCAACTGGTTTGGCCGCAACTGAACCTCGGCATACCTTGGACCAGCTTCGGGCGACTGCGTCCGTTACACACTAACGCCGTTATTTTCGCTTTTGGTGGCTCGGCGCTCTTTGCAACGTCCTATTACGTTGTCCAACGAACGTGCCAGACACGGCTATTCTCGGACAGGCTGGCGGCCTTTACGTTCTGGGGCTGGCAAGCCGTTATTATCTCAGCGATCGTGTCGCTCCCCATGGGCTACACCACGACCAAGGAGTACGCTGAGCTAGAGTGGCCGATCAATATATTGATTGCAGTCGTTTGGATCAGCTATGCCATCGTGTTCCTGATGACGATTAAAAAGCGCACCACGTCGCATATTTATGTGGCGAACTGGTTCTTTGCGGCGTTTATTTTAACCGTTGCAGTGCTGCATATCGTCAACAACGCGGCGATCCCGGTTACCCCAATGTACTCCACCTCGATCTACGCTGGTGCGGTGGATGCCATGGTGCAGTGGTGGTACGGCCATAACGCGGTAGGCTTTTTCCTGACCGCTGGCTTCCTGGGCATGATGTACTATTTCGTGCCGAAGCAGGCTGAGCGACCGATCTACTCTTACCGTCTTTCCATCGTCCACTTCTGGGCGCTGATCATGATTTACATGTGGGCAGGTCCGCACCACCTGCACTACACGGCGCTGCCGAACTGGGCACAGTCGCTGGGCATGATCATGTCGATCATCCTGTTGGCGCCCTCTTGGGGCGGCATGATCAACGGCATGATGACCTTGTCAGGCGCCTGGCATAAGCTGCGCACGGATCCGACACTGCGCTTCTTGGTAGTGGCCCTATCGTTCTACGGCATGTCGACGTTTGAAGGCCCGATGATGGCCATTAAAACGGTCAACGCGCTGTCGCACTACACGGACTGGACCATTGGCCACGTTCACTCCGGTGCGCTCGGCTGGGTAGCGATGATCACTATCGGCTCAATGTACCACCTGATCCCGCGCGTATTCGGTCGCACTGAAATGTACTCGGTCAACCTGATCGCCGTGCACTTCTGGCTGGCCACGATCGGTACCGTGCTGTATATCGCCTCCATGTGGGTAAACGGTATTCTGCAGGGCCTGATGTGGCGTGCGATCAACCCTGACGGCACCTTGATGTACACCTTCGTTGAATCCGTTGAAGCCAGCGGGCCGGGCTACTTTGTTCGCTTAATCGGCGGCCTCTTCTGGGTCACCGGTATGCTGATCATGGCGTTCAATGTGTACATGACCGTTAAACGTCGTGAGGCTATCAGCCATTCAGCGCCACAAGCTGCCTAAACCGGGGAAGTTGAGACCAATGAAACACGAGATTGTCGAAAAAAACGTTGGCCTGCTTGCCGTGTTGATCCTTGTCGTGATCAGTTTCGGCGGCTTGGCTGAGGTGGTGCCGCTGTTTTTCCAGAAGCAGACCACCGAGCCGGTTGAAGGCCTGGAGCCGCTGTCTGCTCTGGAGCTGGAAGGCCGTGACATCTACCGCCGCGAGGGCTGCGTGGGCTGTCACTCGCAAATGGTGCGTCCGTTCCGCGCGGAGACCGAGCGCTACGGCCACTACAATGTGGCAGGTGAGCAGGTTTACGAGCACAACTTCCTATGGGGTTCCAAGCGTACCGGGCCAGATCTGGCGCGTGTTGGCGGCCGCTATAGCGACGACTGGCACCGTGCTCACCTCTACAATCCCCGAGATGTAGTCCCTGAATCGGTTATGCCGGCTTACCCCTGGCTGTTTGAAAATACCCTCGATGGTGACGCTACTCCCGCTAAAATGCGCACCCTGCGCCAGCTAGGCGTGCCGTACACCGACGAAGATATTGCCAACGCAACTGACGATGTTCGCGGTACTCAGGAAATCACTGCCCTGGTCGCGTACCTACAGCAGCTGGGAACCGTGCTCGAGGGCACTCGCTAAGTTATGGATACGGGAACTTTTCGCGGTCTCATCACGCTAATCTTGATTTTCGCGTTTATTGGCATCGCCCTCTGGGCGTACTCCAAGCGACGCAAGCCAGATTTCGACGAAGCGGCTAATTTGCCCTTTGCCGACGACGATGAGCTACCGACCAGTGACAAGCACGCTTCGCGTGAACGCGACAGCGAAGCGCATTCCCGCGACGACAGGGGAGATAAGAAGTTATGAACAATCTATGGGGTGACTCCCTATCCGGCTTCTGGAGCGCCTGGATCATTATCATTACGCTGGGCACGATCGCGCTGAGCGTATGGATACTACTGGCCAACCGCCGCACCGATAAAACGCCTGACGCGGACGGTAACGTTGAAACCACGGGCCATGCCGCCGATGGCATCGAAGAGTATGACAACCCACTGCCAAAGTGGTGGTTTCAGCTATTCGTCTTGACGGTGGTCTTTGCACTGGGCTACCTGGTGTTTTATCCCGGCTTGGGCAACTACGCGGGGATACTGGGCTGGTCGCAAGAGGGCCAGTGGGAAGAGGAAGTCGCTCAGGCCGAAGAGCGTTTCACACCGATTTTTGCCCAGTATCAGGAAGTGCCCATTCCTGAGCTTGCCGAAGATCCCGAGGCGATGCAGGTTGCTGAACGTATCTACCAAAACAACTGCGCGGTGTGTCACGGTTCCAACGCTCAGGGCGGTTACGGCTTCCCCAACCTGACCGACGACGACTGGCTGTACGGCGGAGAGCCCGACAATATCGTTCAAACGCTGACGAATGGCCGTAACGGTCTGATGCCTTCCTGGCAGCAGCTGGGGCAAAACAATATTGAGAACCTGTCTCAATACGTGCTCTCACTGTCTGATGAAGCGCATGACGAGGCACAAGCTGAACAGGGCGAAAGCACTTTCACAGCAGTCTGTGCGGCTTGCCACGGCCCAAGCGGCACGGGTAATACAGCCCTCGGCGCGCCTAACTTGACCGACAATACCTGGCTCTACTTGGCGCCCGGCCAAGAAGTAGGTGACTCCATCCGTCAAACGCTACGCAATGGCCGTAACGGTCATATGCCAGCGCAAGCGGCTTATATTGGTGAAGAGCGTGTTCACCTGGTCGCCGCCTACGTGTATAGCCTGCGCTTAGCGGACTGATTAACTGCTCAGCCATACTCGCCAAGAAAGGGTGCGGCCTCAAACCGCACCCTTTCTTTATGCACAACCCGATACAATATTGACCATGCACTCGCCTTCATGAGACTGGGGGTGCTACCTCTCCTGCCTTCTGAGCCGGGAATACCGCCATGGAAAAGATACCAACCCAAGACGTCACGCCGAATCCGGTGGGGCATCACACGCCTCCACAACAACCGGTTACTCAGGAAATGTACGCCAAACGGCGTCACATTTATGTGCGAGAAATTAAAGGTATTTTCCAGAAACTACGCCGCAGTACTAACTGGGCGTTAATGCTGATGTTTTTCCTATTGCCCTGGATCAATGTTGGCAACCGGCCCCTCATTCTGTTCGATCTGCCTAATCGCGAATTCCATATCTTTACCGCCACGTTCTATCCGCAGGAGTTCATACTGCTATCGTGGCTGTTGATCATTTGTGCTTTTGGGCTGTTTTTTATTACCGTTTTTGCGGGCCGGGTGTGGTGTGGTTATACCTGCCCGCAAAGCGTTTGGACCTTTCTGTTTATCTGGCTTGAACACCGCATCGAAGGCTCGCGCAATCGGCGTATCAAGCTCGACAATCAACCGATGACGGCGGATAAGGCTTGGCGAAAAACTGCTAAGCACACTGCTTGGCTATTGATAGCGCTCGCTACCGGCATCACCTTTGTGGGTTACTTCACGCCAATTCGTGATTTAGTGACAGAGCTCCCCACCCTTGAAGCCCATGGCTGGTCCTACTTCTGGGTGGGCTTTTTCCTGGTATTCACTTACCTGAACGCGGGTTGGCTGCGTGAACAGGTGTGCATTTATATGTGCCCCTATGCCCGTTTTCAATCGGTGATGTTTGACCGTGACACACTGATTGTCTCCTACGATGAGTCCCGTGGTGAACCCCGTGGCCATCGCCCTAAAAGCCTGAGCCATCTAGAGGCCCGTGAAGCAGGATACGGCGACTGTATCAATTGCGATCTTTGCGTTCAGGTATGCCCTACCGGTATCGATATCCGTGACGGACTGCAGTATGAGTGCATCACCTGCGCCGCCTGCATCGACGCCTGCGACAGCGTAATGGACAAAATGGGCTACCCGCGGGGGCTGATACGCTACACTACCGAAAACGCGCTTGAGGGCAAAAAGAGCCATATCATGCGCCCTCGCCTGCTAGGCTACTTTGCCGCATTGGTGCTAATGATAGGCACTTTTGCCTGGGCGATTAATGACCGCATGCCACTTAACTTTGACGCTGAGCGCGAGCGCACCCAACTTTACCAAACGACCCGCGACGGCCTGATTAGTAATGTGTTTACCCTGACCATTCGTAACCTTGATGACCAGGATCACACTTACCAGCTGAGCGTTTCCGGGCTGCCCAGTTTAGCCTTAGATAGCAATATGATTGACGTGCCTGCGGGTGAGTCGCGCTTAGAAGTCGTTACAGTGACCGCTAGCCCTGACGAACTACAGCAACCCAGTCACGACATTGTATTCACACTGCAGGCTCAGCAAGACGAACGTATTCGCCTTGAGCGGGATGCCCGCTTCCTGGGCGATATTAGGAGATAAACGACGATGTCATCCCTACCCTCTAGCGAGAAGGTGATCCCCTGGTACAAGCAGTTTTGGCCATGGTTTCTAATCGGCATTCTGCTCTCATCCATTATGTTCAGCATAACCTTTGCCGTTATGTCAGTTAAAAGTTTTGATGGCATGGTAGTGCAAGAGGATTACTACGAGCATGGCAAAGCCATTAATATGGTACTTGCCAAGCAGGAGCAGGCGCGCACTCTGAACTTAAGCGCCGAGCTACGTCTTGATCCGATGACCAGCGACATCGTGGTTGATTTAAGCGGCGATGCGCGTCCCGACAAGCTCTATCTGGACCTCATCTTCCCTACCGAGGATGACCGTGATCAATCGTTCATACTGGAGCATGTCCGTGACGGCCGCTATATCACCCAGGGCCCTGACAACCTGCGCTACCGCTGGTACCTACAGATTCAGCCCGCACTAGAAGATGCCGACTGGCGTCTGACGGGTGAAGCGACGTTCCCTAATGAAAATAGCGTCGCGCTATTGCCAGGAGGGCGTCCAGAAAGCGAATGAGCAACGCCGTGCCTGCCTCTGACTGCTACCACTGCGGTAACCCGGTGCCCGCTGCGGCACCCTGGACGATTACCCTGGATGACCACACCCACCCGCTCTGCTGCCCCGGCTGCGAAGCGGTGGCTCATGCCATTGTCGATGGCGGGCTAGAGAGCTACTACCGCTACCGAACCGAACTTCCCGAACGCCCCGATGAACGCCAAGCCGCCAAAGCGGACACGTGGTCGGTATTTGATGATCCCGGCCTGCAAGCGCAGTTTGTTCACCCTGATGGTGATGAGGGCAATGTCAAAGCCACCCTCGCCATTGAAGGCATTACCTGCGCCGCCTGTGCGTGGCTGATTGAACACCGCCTGAATGCGTTGGAGGGAATTACCACCAGCGCGGTGAATTTAACCCACCACCGACTGCGCGTGAGCTGGGACCCGCAGCAGCTTAAACTCTCGCAACTACTAGCCGAACTGGCTGCAATTGGCTACGACGCTCAGCCTTACGAACCGGATCAAGCCCAAGCACGCATGCAGCATGAAGAGCGCATGAACGTGCGTCGATTGATCATCGCTGCAGTAGGCATGATGCAGGTGATGATGTTCTCGATCCCCATTTATGTCTCCGGTCCCGGTGAAATCAGCGACGATTTCTACGCGCTGTTCCACTGGCTCTCGTTTGCCTTAGCAACGCCGGTAGTATTTTTTTCCGCCCAGCCGTTCTTTCGTAATGCCCTGCGAGACCTGCGCACCGGTGTATTGGGTATGGATGTGCCAGTATCGCTGGCGATCGGTGGGGCTTATCTTGCCAGCAGCTATGCGGTGCTGTTTAACGTCGGCGAGGTCTATTTTGACTCGGTCGCCATGTTCACCTTTTTCTTGCTGTTTGGGCGCTACGTGGAAGGCCGAGCCAGGCGCCGTAGTGGGCATAGCGGCAATGTGCTGAGTGGCGTGCTGCCGATCTCGGCCACGCGGCTGGAAAGCGACGGCAGCGAACGCATTCTACCCGCGAGCGAACTCGCCCCGGATGATCGAGTCCTGATCAAGCCCGGCCACGGCGTGCCTGCCGATGGCGTGATTGAGGAGGGAGAATCGAGCCTGGATGAATCCATGCTGACCGGCGAATACCTGCCGGTCACCCGCCGGGTGGGCGACAGCATTACCGGCGGTAGCCAGAACATGGAAAATCCGCTGGTGATCCGTGTTACCCACGCCGGGCGCGATGCCCGAGTGGCGGGCATTGTCGATCTCACCGACCGCGCCTTTGCCAGCCGCCCGCGGCTGGCCCAGATGGCAGCACGCATGGCCCACCTATTTGTGCTCCGCCTGTTAGTGGTAACCGCCTGCGTCACCATCGCCTGGTGGTTTATCGACCCCTCGCGGATGCTCTGGGTACTACTTTCGGTGCTGGTCGTGACCTGCCCTTGTGCGCTGGCGCTGGCCACCCCCGCGGCCCTGACCGCAGGCCATGGTCAACTGCGCAAGCGCGGCGTGTTGATCACCCGTGCCGATGCCATGGAGACGCTCTCCAACGTAACCCGAGTAATCTTTGACAAAACCGGCACGCTAACCCGCGGCGAAATGCACCTGACCCAAACCCAGCCGTTTGGCGAATTGACCGCCGAGCACGCCCAGGCAATTGCCGCTGCGCTTGAAGCCCACTCAGAACATCCTATCGCCCGCGCCTTTCGTCCGTTTCGGGATGCAACGCTTCAGGCAAAAGATATTCATAGCCATACCGGTCAAGGACTAGAGGGCACGCTAAACGGCGCGCGCTGGAAGCTGGGCAAACCAGAATTTGCCGCTGGAGAAGCCATTTCGGCACCCGCCAAGGGCCAATGGCTGCTGCTGAGCGAAAACGGCGAACCCCGTGCCTGGTTTGGTCTGCATGATGGTATTCGTGATGACGCTGCTGCCACGATCAAAGCCCTTCAGGGCCAGGGGCTAACCGTGGAGCTGCTCTCCGGTGATACCGTCGATGCCGTTGAGAGCCTGGCTAACCAGCTCAACATTACTACTTGGCATGCGGGTACCAGCCCCGAAGGCAAACTGGCCAGGATGAAAGAGCTTCAAGCCGCTGGCGAAACCGTGGTAATGATTGGTGACGGCATCAACGACGTACCGGTGCTAGCCGGTGCTGATGTGGCAATTGCCATGAATGGCGCGACGGATCTCGCCCGTACCCGAGCCGACGCGGTGCTGCTCAGCCCACGCCTGATGCGGATTTTTGAGGCTATCGAGATTTCCCGCGCGACCCGGCGTATCATGCGCCAGAACATGATCTGGTCAGTATGCTACAACTTTTCGGCGCTGCCGCTGGCGGCAATGGGGCTGGTGCCGCCCTGGCTGGCGGCCATTGGTATGTCGCTCAGCTCGCTAGTGGTGGTGGGTAACGCGCTGCGGCTGTCACGCTGGCGTACGACGCCGCCCGCTTCTTCGCCAAGCGCTTCAACACCGGTAACCGCATGACGATTCTGTATCTACTCATTCCGCTTTCACTGATTCTGCTGGGCCTCGCCGTCTGGGCATTTTTCTGGGCGGTGAAAAATGATCAGTTCGACGACTTGGAAGGCCCGGCGCACCGCATTTTGTTTGATGAAGATGAGAATGACCTCAACCCCGAACAGCGACGCCAGCGGCAGCAGACCAAGCACCGCCCTGCTGCCCCCTCCGACACACACTCACCCGACGACCAAGAGCCCCGGCCATGAATCCAACCGGCCTTGACCTGCCGCCACTGCTGGCGGCGTTCGTGTTTGGTTTGATGGGCGGCGCCCATTGCATTGGCATGTGTGGTGGCATTATGAGCGCGCTCACTTTTGCAGTACCCCCCAGCATGCGTCATCCGGCGCGTATGGGTGGCTTGCTGCTCAGCTATAACGCAGGTCGCATCACTAGCTACATGAGCGCAGGCGCGCTGGTAGCCCTACTAGGCACGCTATTTTCCCTCTCTGCCACGGCGCGAATGCTGCTACAAGTGTTTGCGGCGCTGATGCTGATCCTGATGGCGCTGTATATCGCCAATTGGTGGAAAGGGCTGCTTAAAGTTGAAGCGATAGGCCGCCGCCTATGGCGCTTTATCGAGCCGGTAGGGCGACGTTTAATGCCCGTAGTTCATTTACCCCAAGCCTTTGCGCTGGGGGCGATATGGGGTTGGCTGCCCTGTGGGCTGGTCTACTCCATGCTGGCCTGGAGCTTAGCAATTGCCGACCCGCTCCAGGGCGCACTATTGATGGGCGCCTTTGGACTGGGCACGCTACCTGCGCTGCTGGCCACCGGGCTTGCCGCGCGCCAGTTAAGCCACCTGATTCGTCACCCGGCAACGCGCAGCGTGGCCGCGCTGACGATCATTGCTTTTGCGCTGTGGCAGCTGTGGACACTCACAGCACACAACCTTCATTAACATGACATGGCTCAATATTTATATCGGCGCCGCGCGTTAGGCTGGCATCAAAGCTTTAACGCCACTTTTAACGCCGGAGCGTCACTTCATGCCCGTTCATGCCCTCGCGGCTTCTTCTACGATGACTTCAACCATGGCCGGGGCAGCACCGGAGCAGAAAAAATGGGATGAAGCCTTGCTGCGCCGTTACGACACCAGCGGCCCGCGCTATACGTCCTACCCCACGGCGTTGTCGTTTCACGACCAATTTACCCCGAGCGATTTGACTCAGGCGTTAGAGCGCAGCAATGCCAGCCAACGTCCTCTTTCGCTGTATGTGCATATCCCCTTCTGCCGCAAAATTTGCTTTTACTGCGCGTGTAATAAAATCGCCACCAAGAACACCGCCCTGGCCGAGCCGTACCTATCCCGGCTTGACCGTGAAATGGTGCTGACCGCTCGCCACCTGGATACCACACGACCGGTGAAGCAGTTGCACTGGGGTGGCGGAACACCGACGTTTCTTAACTTGAACCAGATGGGCGACTTGATTGATCGCCTGGACGCGCGCTTTGGTCTCTCGTCCGCGTCTGATCGCGATTACGCGATTGAAATCGACCCACGCGAAGCGGACGTATTTACGCTGCGCCACCTGCAGTCGCTCGGTTTCAATCGCATCAGTTTAGGCGTGCAGGACTTAAGCCCGCTGGTGCAGAAAGCCATTAACCGTATTCAGCCACGGGTACTCACCGAGACGCTGATGGATGAAGCACACCGGCTGGGCTTTCGTTCGCTCAATCTCGATTTAATATACGGCTTGCCCTTTCAGACTGAAAAAAGCTTTGCAGACACCTTGCGCCAAGTGATCGAGTTAAATCCCGCACGGCTTTCTGTGTTTAACTACGCCCACATGCCCGAGCGCTTTGCCCCCCAGCGGCGGATTAACATCGATGACCTGCCGGGCAGCGAAGAGAAGCTGGCGATTCTGCGCACCACGATTGAGATGCTCACCGCGGCCGGTTATGTGCACATCGGCATGGATCACTTTGCTCGTCCTGATGACAGCTTGGCGATCGCCCAGCGCGAAGGCTCGCTCCAGCGCAACTTTCAAGGCTACTCCAGTCACGCCCAGTGCGACTTAATCGGGCTTGGCGTGTCGGCGATTTCTCGCGTCGATGACGTCTATGCACAGAACCCTAGCGATCTGGCCCGCTATGAAGCAGCGCTGGATCAAGGCCAATTGGCAACCGTACGTGGGCTGCGCTTAAGTGACGATGACCTGATCCGCCGGGACGTTATTGAGCGACTAATGTGTGATATGCGCATTGATCTGGCCGCCATCGATCAACGCTGGAACATTGATGCCCCGCGTTACTTTGCGCAAGCGCTTGAGCACTTACAGGGCGCCGAGCGAGATGGCCTGCTGACGCGCAGCGGCGACCAGCTTAGCGCGACGCCCATGGGACGGCTGCTGATTCGTCACTTAGCCATGGCGTTTGATGCTCACCTGCCGCAGCAATCAGGCAAGCACTACTCAAAGATTGTGTAAACAAGCTATCGCTAACGAAATGAAGCTTCCATACTAAGAGAAGCCTACCTCAGCACGGCGTAATGATTACCTGCCACTCACGACGCTACTCAAGGAGTTATGCATGTTGGAACCCATGAGCCGCCGACGCTCGCTACTCCATGAAGCTCGCTGCCAAACCTGCAGCTTGAGCTCACTATGCTTGCCACTTGCCCTTGAGATAGACGATATGGGCCAGTTCGATGCCATTATTCGTCGTCGCGCACCGCTGAAAAAAGGCGAGCCACTATTTCGCCAAGGCGATACTTTTACCAGCGTTTATGCGGTACGTTCGGGCAGTTTGAAACAAGTCACATCAGAGGGAAACGGCAGCGAACAACTGACCAATTTCTACCTCCCCAGCGAACTAGTGGGGTTGGACGGGATCGATGAAGAGCACTACCCAGGGAGTGTAATTGCCCTGGAAACGACCACCGTTTGCGAGATTCCCTTTGATCGCTTGGACTCACTCTCTGAGGAGTTGCCCGAACTGCGTGGCCAGCTGTATCGCAGCATGAGCAAAGAGTTGCGCGACGACCGGCGCATGATGCGCCTGCTGTCACGTAAAACCGCCGACCAGCGGCTGGCGAGCTTTTTAATCACGCTTTCAGATCGTTTTCGTCGCCGTGGCTACTCGCCCTACAGTTTCCGCCTTTCCATGCCCAGGGCCGATATCGGCAACTATTTGGGTTTAGCGGTGGAAACCGTCAGCCGGATTTTAAGCCGCTTCCAGCAGCAGAGCGTAGTGGCGGTATCCGGGCGAGAGGTCAATATTCTTGATATGCAGCGCTTAATCACCCTCGCCGAAGAGGAGCAAAACGCTAGCTGACGTTAAATGCCTGGATACGCCCGGCCAGTAGTTCTGCCTGTTTGGCTTCTAGCCCTTCAAAATCAAAGAGATTGCGATCCGCTAGCTGGGAAGGCGCAATATTGGTAACGGCTTTAAACATGCTTTCCAGGCGACCGGGGAATTTTTTGTCCCACTCGGCGAGCATCTCTTTGACGACCTGACGCTGCATATTGGGCTGCGAACCGCATAGATTGCAGGGAATAATCGGGAATTCCATCAGCCGTGAAAACTCGGCAATATCCGCCTCTTTACAGTAAGCCAACGGCCGAATGACGATATTTTTACCATCATCAGAAAGTAGCTTAGGCGGCATCGCTTTTAAGTTGCCGCCAAAGAACATATTGAGAAACAGGGTTTCAAGGATGTCTTCACGGTGGTGGCCCAGGGCAATTTTATTGGCGCCAATCTCTTCGGCAAAGCCATACAGCGAACCGCGGCGCAGGCGTGAACAGAGCGCGCAAGTCGTTTTACCTTCTGGCGTTTTTTCTTTCACCACCGAATAAGTATCACGCTCGACAATGTGATATTCCACGCCCTGCTTATCCAGATACGCAGGCAGCACATGCTCGGGAAAACCGGGCTGTTTTTGATCCAGATTGACCGCTACCAGTGAGAAATTGACCGGCGCGTTGCGCTGCAAGTTGCGCAAAATCTCCAGCATCGTATAGCTGTCCTTGCCTTATATGCCAAATTTTTTTAAAAGAGGAAGAGTGAGTGAGTGAGTAAAGCATTACAATACAGTCACTTAATTTTCTTTCTTCTAAAGAAAACAAACACAAGCCATACAAAAAATTCATTTTTTGTAAAAAAAAGCTTTAAGCAAATGCAGTTGATCAAAATATAACCAAAGACAGCCCAGATACACCAATGTATTCTTTACAAAATCATAGGTTGATTGCTTCTATAAAATTGGTCGAAGAAACATCTACACTGCCAGTATGGTTCGAGATGACTTTACTAGACCTGTCGATATCGAGATTGTGGAAATCGAAAAGATTTAAGTCAGCTAGTTGGCTTGGACTTACATTCTGGATACCGTTAAATATGTTTTCAATACAACCCGCTTTTTGTTTTTCCCAGCCTGCCAACATGTTTTTTATATTCTGTCTTTGTAAGTTCTCCTGAGAACCACAAAGATTACATGGAATAATTGGAAATTCTACAATTGATGCCAGCTTAGCAATATCTTTCTCACGACAATAAGAAAGCGGTCTTATTACAATATTTCTGCGATCATCACTTAGCAGCTTAGGAGGCATTGCCTTTAACTTACCGTTAAAAAACATATTCAAAAAAAGAGTTTCTACAATGTCATCCATGTGATGGCCAAGAGCTATTTTTGTAGCCCCAATCTCCTCAGCAAACCCATATAGAGAACCCCTTCTAAGTCTCGAACAAAGTGAACAAGTAGTTTTCCCTTCAGGAGTTTTCTCTTTAACAATTGAATATGTATCCTTATCTATAATATAATAATCAATATTATTCTTTTTGAAGAAGCCAGGAAGAACATGCTCCGGAAAACCGGGTTGTTTTTGGTCGAGATTCACAGCGACCACATCAAACTTAATCGGTGCTACTCTCTTCAAATACAACAGAGTATCAAGCATAACAAATGAATCTTTGCCACCACTTATGGCAGCCATTACTTTGTCACCATCTTCAATCATAGAATAATCACAAACAGCTCTCCCAGCGTTAGCCCTTATTTTTTTATAAAGCTTGTTCAAATCCATCTTTTCTTTAGGCTTCATAAACCACCATTAAAATAAAAGTTATAAATAAATAACAAATCAAAATCTTCATAACCAATATTCTAAATCAGATGGCATAAATTTTCGACAGATGAATTGAGATATTCGATGGGAGATAGAGTGTTTCAAATTCCTGAGCTAGCAGAAGCTTCAGATGCATGAGCATATGACCAACATTCGACATTTTGTCGATTCGCAATCTCGCTAAGTTGAGATTGGGTGCTTTGTTCGCTAGAGCTGACTCGGAGGTAGCCGATCGTCGCCATTGAGCTGTATTCTCAATTTTGGATCATAAAATGGGGCTTTCTTTTGAACCTTAGCTATAACCCCAAACGACACTTATTACCCATTGAGTTTTAAAGATAATAGAAGCGTGTCAAAAGGTACACTTTATGAACCTTGAAGATGGGTGGGGGTAGCCATGGAAAGAAAAAACTACATTAGCGATAATAGATACTGCCGGTAGTATTGAGAAAAGCTCAGCGTCAGTAATGAAGCCTCAGTAACTTGCAGCTCGCGCTTACCGTTCTGCTCTTTTACGGAAAGGGGATTATCTTCACTTTCTTTTGCGCCCTCGGTATTGCCATCGGCGTGCTCAGCGTGGGATTTAGTTAGACGATCATTAAGCTTTTTTGCCTGCAGCGTGGATTGATCCTCGGGAAGGTCATTGGCGATTCTTTGCGAGTATTTACGTAGGGTAGGTTCAGCGATCACGTAAAGCCACGCCTCTCTGTCATCAGTGCCCATCTTTCTTAAGATGCGACCAAGAACCTGCCTGTAGTGAAGCTCGGTACGAATGCGACTGAGGTAACAGCAAACTGAAAGACGCTGTATATCTGTGCCTTCAGAAATCATGCTAACCGCTACAATCCAGCAGGTGTTGTCATGCCGAAACCGGTCGATTAGTTGCTGAGCCCGAGGTGTTTTACTGGTGACCACGACATAGCTTTGATGCTTAGCATTCAGTATTGCAGCAATTTGGTGGGCATGCTCAATATCCGTTGCCACCACTAGCCCCCCAGCTTGAGGGGTCTTATGTCGGGTTTCACTCAGCTGATGAATACCTATATCCAGCACAGCATTGAGGATGTCATCATGGCGCAACAGGTCTTCGTAGCTAACGGGTGACTCACTGAGTAGTTGAGAGAAGCATGAAAACCCTCGAACAGACTCAGTGTTTTCTTTTTCCTCGACGAGCCTGATTAAAGGGTTATCGATCAGCGTAATCCGTGGGGCTCTGCAAACGCCCTCGTTCACAGCACTTTGTAGGTCATAACGATAGTCACAGATCAGCTGCCCTTCTGGATCAGAGTACCGTGCCAACGCGATAGGAAGGTCATCAGAACGCCAAGGGGTTCCAGACAAGCCTAGGGTATAAGTAGCTTGATCCTGGATATTCCGAATAATCTGCTGTCCCCATGTGTTACTAAGGAGAGGATCATGACCTGCGCAGTGATGAATTTCGTCGAAGATAGCTAATACGCGGAATTTTTTAAAAATATCCCAAAATTCTTCCTGTTGGTATTCCATGGATTGGTAAGTATAAGCGGCTCCTGCGGATGCAATGACGTTTCCAAAACGCTGATCTAAAACAGCAGAAAACGTGCGCTGCATACCTGCAACCACTTCCCGCGTAGGGGCAAAGCAGATAACGAAGTCGATAAGTTGTTCTTCAAGCAACCACTTGGCCAATTCGGCAGCAAGACGCGTTTTTCCGCTACCCGGGGTTGCCTGAACGAAATAATCACGGTGGCTCTGATAGTGTGCTTTGGCCTTGTCTAAACAGTCCGCTTGCCACTTCCGCAATACAATCATGAGCCACTGAGGCGGCTTATGGCCTTTTCTAAAGCACTGACATGGCCTAAAAGACGTGAGCTACGCTCGTGAGCACTGCGGTAGTCAATTGAAAGGCTATTATTAAGCTCCGGATGGTCCCTCATAAGCTGCTGGAAGGCCTCCACTTCCCCTAAAGCTTCCAAAAACCGGCTTTGCGCCTCACTTAACTTTTTTTCCAATACCGTGTAGCTATCGGCAGGCGCC
The DNA here is from genome assembly GCF_976980765.1 of Halomonas sp. NYA30. Lineage (NCBI taxonomy): Bacteria > Pseudomonadati > Pseudomonadota > Gammaproteobacteria > Oceanospirillales > Halomonadaceae > Halomonas > Halomonas sp. NYA30. The sequence continues at coordinate 3,594,561 of NZ_OZ334477.1, forward strand.
TTTACTGCTTGCCTGTTCTCTTCGATATTTGACTGGCTCGCATCATTGGTGACTGGCTCATTCGGTGTTTGAGGGTGAGTACGTTGTAGCCATGAGACAAAGTCATCTTCATCAATACCAAGATCAGCTTCTATCAACATAGAGCTTACATGGTACTTCTGGCCGCGGCTCTTTATCTCACTGTCCTTCTCTACAAAGTGGGCCTTAATTAACTTTCTGACGCGCTCATAAATAAAGCGACGCAGTGGCGCTTTATGCATCGGATTTACGTCGTATTGCTCAATGTACTGATCCCGAAGGCTTTGAACGCAGAATGTTACATTTTCTGGTTTCAGTAAGAGTTCAATGATTCGCCTATCTATGCTCGGGAGGTTACGGGACATGGGTATGGGCATCAAAGGAGTGAAAATACGGATTATAAGCCGTGGCTTGATAGGCCGCAACGCTCGATAGTCCTGCCTCATGACCAATGAGGCAGATATGGAAGAGCTGGCAGTCGCTATCGGAAAAAACATTAGGGAAAAGCGCCGAGCGAATGGCCTCTCTCAGGATCGTTTTGCAATAGTAGCAGGCGTTGATCGTAGCTATATGGGAAGGATAGAGCGTGGAGAGGTGAGCATCACCATTGAGATGCTGTATAGGATCGCAGCGACATTACAGTGCGAGCCGATAACCTTGCTCCCTAAGGTGTCTTCTATACGTTTACCTAACACTCGTAAGGCTAATAAGAGAGGATTTAATGAAGGACGATAACCGTTTCTACGATGAGAGAGGTGACTCGATAGTTGTTTGAGGTGGCGTTTTTGCGGTAGGTCTGCAACGTGCATAACAATACCAAGCAGGCACAAAGCTATCTACTTCCATCCGAGCAACGCAATTTAGTGTATTGATTGCTCTAATTCAGCGCCGGCCCGAGTGGCCTCTACGAAATGACTCTTTGTTGTAATGTTCAGAATTCATCTTCATTAATTAATCGAAACACCATCCTCTTGGCATGGCTAAGATCACTCTTAGCCAGCACGTACCAATCGTACACTTCGCTTCCTGGCAACATTTCCTGACCCACTGCACAGCGATCCCGCTCGTAACGAAACCTTGTACCCGCTGGCGATTGCCATTCGACAACGTTTTCACCACTAAAAACCGGCTTAAGATCACTTATTTTTCGTATAGCCATCGTAGTCAGCCACCTGAAGCATATTAATCTTTCTTAATTTATTGATTTGGTTCACTTTAACGCTAATCGCCGACAGGTTGCACGTGGTACTTGAAGGCCAAAAGGAGCCGATAGAATCACGACCTAGCGCCAGACGGGCAATAGGTGGCTTGAGCAGTACCTGGCCAAAACCACACGGCTGGTTGAATATGATAAATTTATAGATAACCGCGACGAGCGTAGATTATCCAACTACGGTCGGCCTGGATGCCGTTATTTAAACGAGGCTGTCTCAAAGATAATCACCCTCGTTTCGGAAATTTTTATCTTAACGAAACAAGTCATAATGCGAACCCTAAACACCGAAGGAGAGTCTAGACATGCCATCTTTATCGCCTGATGCTTTGGCTATACTTCTCCCTCTCGGCATTCTTTTCTCCGCTCTACTCATGTTCGGAGCCGGCCTTGTATGGGCCCGCTACCGCGATTACCAGAACGAAAGGCAAGATCGAGAAAAGTTAATTCAAACTATTTTGGACCAGATCGAACCTTGGGCAGGCTCTCGATCCTCCGCCTGGGCATGGTATCAAACATATCCCATTTCGGCCCTCGGTGGACAGACAGCCCAGCAACTAGCCGCTCAAGGAAAAGCTTACGAGGTAATCGCGTACATAGCCCATATTCGCCAGGGCGGATATGCTTAACCCGGCCTATCGCTTGTTTTACGTTTTATGTAGCTTTCAGTACGCGTAACCACTGAGTAATACCGGATAGTCCCGTTTGTATAGCGATGGTAGGAATCAGACCGTCGCTAACCGGCCAATAGAAGACTTTCAGATCTTTCGCATATATGCCTAAATATTATATTAAATCAGATAACCCAACGACCACTATCTCATCTAATTCTGTAGACGGTTTCCCATCAATGTAGCGACGCTGATGGCAAAAGCCCCTAACGCTCAGGAGAGCGCTAGGGGCCACTGCTTTAGAGAACCTTGTTCAGCTCCCCATAGTCCCCTCCAACACGCAACACCACGGTCACGTCGTTATCATTGCGATTGCGAAAGAACCAACCGTGGTTACCGGTGAACGCGGCTTCCAGTTCTCCCTCATCTTCGGGCACGCCGCGTCCTTTCTCATAGCTGATCGAGTTGCCATTTCCGTCACCGTGGGTGTCGAAATTAAGTGGTCCCCCATCGGACGTCCAAGCGAATGTCGCGACAGCGCCTTCTTCCATCGTCAGCTTGTACTCGGTGCCCTCGCCCGGTGTGAGGGTGAAGCTCACTTCATCGCCCCATGTGGCAGCTTCTTCAGTTGCCTGGGAGGCTGCCTCTTCAGCGGCCAAAGCGTCAGCAAGCGCTACGCTAGCCTCGGGCTGCACCATCTCTTGGTCAGGTACCAAGGAGGCTACTTGCTCCGGCTCTACGTCTGAAGCCTGTTGAGCAGCAGTGTTTGCAGCCGTGGGCGGGTTATCACTTGCTGATTCTTGAGGTGTGCTGGTTTGTGATGCCTGCATGGCAGCGGCTTCGTCATTAGCCTGGTCAAGCTCGGCCTCCTCGGCTAGTTGGGTCTTGATTTCACCCATCTCGGTCAGCCCCAACAAGCGGCCAGCGCCGGTGGGGTCAATGGCATACTCAGCAGGCAGCACGACGGTGATCAGCAAAGCGACTGCAATGACGGCTGCCATCAGCGTAGAACGAAGTAACTTACCTGTTGACGGTAACTCGGCACGGGTGGGAAGGTCGGTATTGTACATTTGGGTCTCTCCTGAATTAGGCGATGAAATAGCCGGTGAGCTGATAACCAACCAGCATAAAGCCAGCGCACATCATGGCGACGTTAGCGGTGTAGGCGTGGCGTAAGAAGCCATTGGTGCGTCGCCAGAAACCCATCACGATAAGGATGGCACTCAGGGCCAGTAGCTGGCCGATCTCTACCCCAACGTTGAACGCCAGGAGATTGGGGACTAATCCATCAGAAGCGATATCGTACTCAATGATCTTGCTCGACAGTCCAAAGCCATGGAACAGGCCGAAGACCAGCGTCGCCACCTTGGTATTGGGCTGAAAGCCGAACCAGCGCTGATAAGCACCGATGTTATCGAGTGCCTTGTAGACAACGGAGAGACCGATGATGGCATCGATAAGGTAGCTATTGATGCCGATATTAAAGTACACCCCTAGCAGCATGGTCGTAGAGTGACCGATGGCGAAGAGGCTGACGTAGATGGCGATATGCTGCATTCGATAGAGGAAAAAAATCACCCCTAGCAAAAACAGGATGTGGTCATACCCCGTCACCATGTGCTTGGCACCGAGATAAACGAACGACATCAGGTGAACGCCATAGATCTCCTGGATATACCCTTTGTCGCCTTCAGCAACAGCGTGGGCAAGGGCTTCACCGCTGGCTCCCAGGAGCAACACCAGCAATGTGAGAAGGGTCAGTGCGTGGCGCCGGTTCATAGCAGACAAGCCGAACGCACCCCCTATTTGGGATGGAAACATAAAACCTCCACGGGTCTGTCATTGGGAATGGCCGTCAGGCAGACGGCCTCAGTCATCCAGCAATGACAGGCCGTGGAGGACGCTCAAAGCGGTAGACGCGACGCAACGGTAGACCGCTTCGTTCACCTAGCCGCTGGGTGTTGCGGAAGCTCGGCTCAATGGCAATGCCCGATCCGAGCCTATCCGCTTTTTCGTGAAAGTGGCTGCCACTCTCGTTATGGAGATGGCGGCCGTCCTCATGCTCGTGACCATGGGTATGCCCATGGCCTTTCTGTACATTCTCGTGTTGAGATGGCTCAACCCCCATCACGCTCGCCGCCCCATGCGCACGCGCCTCACCCACACTGGTGATTACCAGGCTAGGCAGGAACAGCAACAGAAAGGTCAGATAGCCAAGGCGGTGGCGCAGCCGATTGAGCATGTAGAGCAACCAGGATAAAAGTAAAAATCATAAAAATAGATAACCGTCTGCCTTGAACCATAGCGTTGGCAGAATAACGGCGATAGATTACCATCCCCTCCGGGGGGATAGGAATATAATAAGGGAAAAGAAAATGACAATGCATACTCACCAGTCACATCCCGATATCGTCAAGCGCCTGAACCGCGCTCGGGGGCACCTTTCGAGTGTGACCCAGATGGTAGAGGATGGACGCCACTGTCTGGACATCGCTCAACAACTCCATGCGGTAGAAAAAGCCATTCAGCAAGCTAAACGCACCTTAGTGCTGGATCACATCGACCACTGCCTAGACGAAGCCCTGGGTACTCAGAATCAAACGCAACGGGCACGGGCTGAAGAGTTCAAGACGATTGCACGCTACCTGTAAGCGCTTTTAGGCACCCCTCATTTGAGGAAGTTCTATGCTCGATGTACTCGCCCACCGCGTCTACCGCCATCTCTTTCTAGCGCAGGTCATTGCACTGATCGGCACTGGCCTGACCACGGTTGCGCTGGCGTTGCTGGCTCACGATCTTGCTGAAGGTCAGGCGGGCGTCGTGCTAGGCACGGCGCTGGCGATCAAGATGGTCGCTTACGTGGGCATTGCCCCTTTGGTCGGCGCTTATGCATCACGCCTGCCTCGGCGCACCTTATTGGTTAGCCTGGACTTGCTGCGTGCAGCCGTGGTTTGCGCACTGCCTTTTGTTACCGAAGTGTGGCAGATCTATGTGCTGATCTTTCTGCTCAATGCTTGTTCAGCTGGCTTTACGCCCGTTTTCCAGGCGATGATCCCTGACATTCTCGAAGACGAAGAGCAGTACACACGAGCATTGTCCCTGTCGCGTCTCGCCTATGATTTAGAGAACCTTCTTAGCCCGATGGCGGCGGCGGCATTGCTGATGGTGATGGGTTTTGATGTCCTGTTTGTAATCAATGCTCTGGCCTTCGTTATCTCTGCCGCCCTGGTTATATCGGTGATCCTGCCTGCGTCTCACCCCCTAGAGGAAGCCCCCGGCGTCTGGCGTCGCGTTACTCATGGTATGCGGATTTACCTAAAGACGCCCCGGCTGCGCGGGCTGCTGGCGTTGAGCCTGGCGGTATCAGCCGCCGGGGCCATGCAGATCGTCAACACGGTGGTACTCGTACGCTCGGTGTTGAATTTGGGCGAGAAAGAAGTCGCACTGGCCTTTGCCGCCGCAGGCGGGGGCTCCATGCTAATAGCCTTACTGCTGCCCAAGGTGCTGGAACGGGTGTCCGAGCGGCCAGTCATGCTGCTGGGTGGCGTTATGATGGCACTCAGCCTCTACCTGGGCTGGCTGGGCCCATCGTTTGCGGGGCTTGTCGGGCTATGGTTACTGCTGGGCGCTGGGGCCTCGTTGGTCATGACCCCCACCGGGCGCCTGCTCAAACGTTCATGCCAGCCGGAGGAGCGTCCAGCGCTGTTTGCTGCCCAGTTCTCGTTGTCACACAGCTGTTGGCTAGTCACCTATCCGTTGGCAGGCTGGCTGGGAGTGAACCTGGGACTGACGGGTACGTTCGCTTTGCTGGGAACGGTGGCCCTGGCGGCAACGGGGCTCGCGGCCCTTATCTGGCACGCACATGACCCGATGGCTCTTGAGCACGAGCACGCTGCCCAAAGTCACACCCACCTGCACTACCACGATGAACATCATCAGCACGAACATGAGGGATGGGAGGGGCCGGAACCTCATCGCCATTCCCACCATCATTCCCCAGGCTCACATGGGCACGTCTTTGTTATCGATGACCACCATTCCCATTGGCCATCGTAAAACGAGTAAGGACGCGGGCTTGGGAAATAAACGTGGGATGCGAACTGCCAATCTTACTAACGCGGGTATACAACATGCTCACCTTTTATTAAGGCGTAATATTAATAGGAGGTTTTTGCGCAAAGTAAGCTTTAACAGGCTTGCTAGTGTGGCAATGTGTAGGTGTAAAGAAAACGACGCAATCTTATTTTTAGCTTACCGTAACGAATCGACCCGTAACGCACTAGCAAAGTAAATCCTAAGTTTAATACAGCGCTTTCGTTTTAGTAATGTATGACTTGAATGCGCCTGCTGTACTACAAGAGTCCGTTAGAACGGCGTGCAGACAGCAGGCGAGCTTTTATCACCCTACTAAAGGGTCATAAATGGCTCATCTTCCTGGCCTGTAAACGTGTACACATTGTAAGGGCTTTCTTGTGGCCCCGGCATACCCGGTGTGCCAATGGGCATACCCGCCAAACCGATACCGTCAATATCGGGTTGTTCCTCAAACAGCGCCTGCACGGCTTCCATTGGAACGTGGCCTTCGATCCAATACTCGCCCATCTCAATGGTATGGCATGAACCCAGGCCATAGGGCACGCCTGCCTGCTGCTTAATATCACCCAGCTCTACATCGTCAATAATCGTCACTTCTACGCCGAGCTCTTCAAGATGGCGTGCATAAGCGTCACAGCAGCCGCACTGGGGGTTTTGGTAAAGCGTGGCTTCATCCGGCAATGCGGCCTGAGCCGAGGCGGCTCCTAGGGCCAAAACACTAGATAAAACCGTAGCGGTAAATCGCTTCATGAGCGGTCTCCTTGAGGTGCGTGGCTAAACAAGTACTTGACTAACGAGGCGATACCCAGCCCTATCAACAGTAAAAAAGTGAGCGGCATTAACCAACCAAACCAACTCATGGAGCTCATAAAAGCAAAACAATCTGCGTTCATCATGGTTAGTCTCCTAACAAGTCAGTAAGTAATAACGCTGTAAGCATACAACCTTGGGGTTACCCTAAGGTCAAGCCTTGCAACCTTGCGGACAACGAAAGGTTGCTACAGATCATATTTTGCCCGCTGGGTTCAGGCTCGTTTCAGGTTAACACCGTATAAAAAACGGGTGACAATCACCCCTGAGGGAAATAACCATGCGCAAAACCACTTTAACAACGTCTTTGTTTGCCCTTTCAGTAAGTCTGGTAACCAGCGCCGCATGGGCTGCGCCCGGCCACGGCGGTGGTGACAATAACCTAACCAAGGCTCAACCGAATCAGTTTTAGCGCCTCCGCGATGAAGTAACAATATCCATTCAACCCTGAAAAACATAAGGATACGGTATGCAAAAGAAGAAGAGTTCGCTCCCTATCATTCACGCTTCCTTAGCAACGCTGTTGCTGTCGCTAGCAATCCCGGCACTGGCCCATGAAGGCCTCGCAAACACTTTACCGAGGGATGGCGTCACCATTCAGGATTCCCCAGCAGAGATTGGCATCGAGTTTGGTGGCATGATGCGCATCACCCAGTTTGAAGTGACAGGCCCAAACGGCCCCGTTCCTCTTGATGGTCAGCCAGGCAGTGAACAGGTCGATCGCTACTTCGTAAAGCCCAGTGACACTCTTTCGGCTGGGGATTACCAGGTGCGCTGGCGTGGCCTATCGGATGACGGGCACATGATGTCCGACGGTTTTAACTTCTCGGTCGAGCCCTGACCCGTGGCCTGGTGGTTCTCCGTAAATAGCCTCGACGTCTGGACCGTCGCGATGATTCTCGTGGCGGCTGGGGTTTACCTTAGTGCCCTAGTCGCGACGGGGGCCGTGTTGTTTCGTCTAGCGTTTCCCCGACTCCCTGATCACGACCGGAGGCGCGTCGCCCGCATGGGCGTCTTTGCTGCCTGGGCGGGGGTCATTCTGATTCTGTTCCAGTGGCCTTTAGAAGCTGGTTACCTTGGGGGCGGCAATATCGCTGCTGCAACCAACCCAATGCTGCTCGGAATCGTGTTTGAGGGTGCGTCCGGGGGCCGGCTAATGCTGGCGGTAGCTGGCTTGCTGCTGGTTCAGGCGATTCAGCTTAATAACTTAGCGCTCTCGAAAACAGCCAACAGCGTGAGCCTAGTAGGCGTTTTATTGGTGATGCTGGCATTCGTGCAGGTGGGGCATACAGTAAACACCCCACGCCTCGTTCTGGCTGGCTTGCTGATCGTTCACCTGATGGCGGCAGCATTTTGGGTGGCCTCGCTTTGGCCGCTGTTCCATTTAGTAGGACGGGGTCACAACCAGGACAATACCGCCCACATTCTGACCCGTTTCGGGAAAATCGCCATGGGCGGAGTCGGCTTGTTGGTACTCGCGGGCGTCACTTTGGCCACGCTGCTAACAGGCGGTCTCACACCCCTGCTCACCACGGCATATGGACAGCTCTTGATCGGCAAGGTATTGATTGTGGCGGCGCTACTGTTATTTGCTGCCGCGAACAAGTGGCGGCTTGTGCCGGCCTTTGAGAGCGGCGACGCAACAGCCCCAGGACGGTTACAGAGAAGTATTGCACTGGAGATGGTGCTGGTCGCGGTTATCTTGTTGATCACGGCAGTGCTGACAAGAGTGTCATCACCGAATGGGTGACTAACCCGCGCTCGGCACCTTCTGCAGGGTCAGCAGCTGCTGGAACGGCTTGTCGCGGCGGAAGTTCTCGATGGCGTCATAGTCGCTCATGCCCAGACACAGCAGGCCCAGGTAGCTCTTGATCACGTCACTGGTGCGCATGCCCAGCGTGGTGGGGAAGCGGCTGTCGATGCTGTCGACGCCAGCGATCTCGAAGCATTGCCCGATGATGGACAGCCCGGCGTGGCTGGTGAGGGTGCGGCGACTGGCGCGGAACTTTATGTTGGGCATGGCACTGTCTGGGTGAATGGCGATAATGGCTATATTGCCATGCAGGTCAGTGGGTTAGAAGTGCTTCCGGGGGCCGGTCTCACGGATTCAGGGTAATGTATGACTTGAATGCGCCTGCTGTACTACAAGAGTCCGTTAGAACGGCGTGCAGACAGCAGGCGAGCTTTTATCACCCTACTAAAGGGTCATAAATGGCTCATCTTCCTGGCCTGTAAACGTGTACACATTGTAAGGGCTTTCTTGTGGCCCCGGCATACCCGGTGTGCCAATGGGCATACCCGCCAAACCGATACCGTCAATATCGGGTTGTTCCTCAAACAGCGCCTGCACGGCTTCCATTGGAACGTGGCCTTCGATCCAATACTCGCCCATCTCAATGGTATGGCATGAACCCAGGCCATAGGGCACGCCTGCCTGCTGCTTAATATCACCCAGCTCTACATCGTCAATAATCGTCACTTCTACGCCGAGCTCTTCAAGATGGCGTGCATAAGCGTCACAGCAGCCGCACTGGGGGTTTTTATACAATGTTGCCTCTGGCGGTAACGCCGCCTGGGCGGAGACCGCCCCAAGCAGCATGGAACCAGAGAGTAAAAGCTTGGTGCTCATATGTTGCATTATTTTCAACTCCTTAGCGTGAACGACTGAAGAGGTACTTGGCCAGCGAAGCGATCGCCAAGCCAATTAATAACAGCATGGCCAGGGGCATCAACCAGCCTAGCCACCCCATTGACCCCATAAAAGCAAAACATTCCGCGTTCATCATGACATCACTCCTGGTTTATGCCTTGAGCGAAGATGGCGCTACTTAAGATACTGAGGATTGCAGCCCGACCAATGGCAAAGTTCATCCTGTGCTTAACCATGATATTTCCCCTCATCATGTTGCTGGTCGAGACATCGCCTTATCCATTAAAAATGGAAGAAGGCGGAGTTAGCTTTCGTTATAAGCCTACAACCTATAGGTGGCCCAAAGGTAAAGGAGAAGCCGATCCCAATACCTAAGTGTTGTCACAGATCATTTTTTCCGCCATTTTCAGCCCTGCTTCAGGTTGGCACGCTATAACACCTACACATTTCTTTGAAGATTCATACGACGCCATGCGCCTTGTTCGCCAAACAGGGAAAATGAACGATGTAAGAAGGCTCAACCGAATCAGTTTTAGCGCCTCCGCGATGAAGTAACAATATCCATTCAACCCTGAAAAACATAAGGATACGGTATGCAAAAGAAGAAGAGTTCGCTCCCTATCATTCACGCTTCCTTAGCAACGCTGTTGCTGTCGCTAGCAATCCCGGCACTGGCCCATGAAGGCCTCGCAAACACTTTACCGAGGGATGGCGTCACCATTCAGGATTCCCCAGCAGAGATTGGCATCGAGTTTGGTGGCATGATGCGCATCACCCAGTTTGAAGTGACAGGCCCAAACGGCCCCGTTCCTCTTGATGGTCAGCCAGGCAGTGAACAGGTCGATCGCTACTTCGTAAAGCCCAGTGACACTCTTTCGGCTGGGGATTACCAGGTGCGCTGGCGTGGCCTATCGGATGACGGGCACATGATGTCCGACGGTTTTAACTTCTCGGTCGAGCCCTGACCCGTGGCCTGGTGGTTCTCCGTAAATAGCCTCGACGTCTGGACCGTCGCGATGATTCTCGTGGCGGCTGGGGTTTACCTTAGTGCCCTAGTCGCGACGGGGGCCGTGTTGTTTCGTCTAGCGTTTCCCCGACTCCCTGATCACGACCGGAGGCGCGTCGCCCGCATGGGCGTCTTTGCTGCCTGGGCGGGGGTCATTCTGATTCTGTTCCAGTGGCCTTTAGAAGCTGGTTACCTTGGGGGCGGCAATATCGCTGCTGCAACCAACCCAATGCTGCTCGGAATCGTGTTTGAGGGTGCGTCCGGGGGCCGGCTAATGCTGGCGGTAGCTGGCTTGCTGCTGGTTCAGGCGATTCAGCTTAATAACTTAGCGCTCTCGAAAACAGCCAACAGCGTGAGCCTAGTAGGCGTTTTATTGGTGATGCTGGCATTCGTGCAGGTGGGGCATACAGTAAACACCCCACGCCTCGTTCTGGCTGGCTTGCTGATCGTTCACCTGATGGCGGCAGCATTTTGGGTGGCCTCGCTTTGGCCGCTGTTCCATTTAGTAGGACGGGGTCACAACCAGGACAATACCGCCCACATTCTGACCCGTTTCGGGAAAATCGCCATGGGCGGAGTTGGCGTGTTGGTACTGGCGGGCGTCACTTTGGCCACGCTGCTAACAGGCGGTCTCACACCCCTGCTCACCACGGCATATGGACAGTTCTTGATCGGCAAAGTATTGATTGTCGCGGTGCTGCTGTTATTTGCTGCCGCGAACAAGTGGCGGCTTGTACCTGCCTTTGAGAGCGGCGATGCAACAGCCCCACGACGTTTGCAGCGCAGTATTGCGCTGGAGGTGGTGCTGGTCGTGGTTATCCTGCTGATCACGGCGGTGCTGACAAGGGTGACATCACCGAATGGGTGACTAACAGGTCAACCACCTTGTTGAGCCGTTCCAGAGCTCGAAATTAACGGTCTCCTTCTTATGGGCCTTACGGTGACTGCTCCCCGCCCTAAGCGCTGACGCGCCACGGGCGAGGCTTCCCACTTCTCAGGCAGCTGCCGACGATGTGCCGGACTTACGCAAGCCTCCATGGGCAGAGACGGACAGCCCTTCCGCCTTCAGCTCGATAATGCCTTGATGCTTGATGTTCAGCGCCGCGTTGATGTCCCGGTCGTGCTGTGTGTGGCAGGCGGGGCACTCCCACGACCGGACGTTCAACGGTATGGCGTCCATCTTGTGCTGGCAGACATGGCAGGTCTTGGAACTGGCAAACCACGGATCAATCTTGACCAGATGCTTGCCCTGCTCCCTGACCTTGTAGTCCAGCTTGGTCATCAAGGCATGCCAGGACGCATCGCCGATGTGCTTGGCGATGCAGGTGTTTTTCATCATGTTGCTGACCTTCAGCGTCTCGACGATCACCGCTTGATTATCGTCAACGATCTGTCGAGAGAGCTTGTGCTGGAAGTCGTTGCGGGCATTGGCGACCCGCTCATACGCCTTGGCGACGAGTAACCGTGCCTTGGCCCGGCGGGCGCTGCCCTTCTTCGTGCGTGACAATGCCTGCTGTTTGCGCTTGAGGTTCTTCTGCGCCTGCTTGAGGAAGCGCGGATTGGCGACCTTGCGGCCATTTGAGTCGATAGCAAGATGGGATAGCCCCATGTCCAGTCCGACGACGCGAGAGGTATCAACGTCCATGGTCGGCACGGGGGTCGCCTGGTCGGTATCAAAGAGCAGCGAGGCGTAGTGCTTGCCGGTGACCGTGCGCGACAGCGTGATGCTCTTGAGCTTGCCGTCAACAGGCCGGTGAACTTTGGCCTTGATCGGCCCCAGTTTGGGCACCTTGATCCAGTTGTCGCCGGCCTTGACGCCGACGCAGTGATAGCTGGACTGCTTGCCCCGCTTGCTCTTGAAGCGCGGATAGCCGGCCTTCTGCTTGGGGTCGAAGAAGCGCTGGAAGGCATGATCAAGGTTGATGCAAGACTGCTGGAGCGCCATGGAATCCGCCTCTTTCAGCCAGCCGTACTTGCGCGATTTCTTGGCCACCGGCAGCAGCTTCTTGATGTCGTGCTTGGCGCTCAGCGACTGCCCGTGACGCTTGTAGCGATGCGACATGATGCGAAGGCCGGTGTTGTAGCAGAAACGTACCGCACCGAACTGGCGGTTCAGGAACTCCGCCTGCTCGGTCGTGGGATAGATGCGTACCTTGGTGGCCTTCAGCATGTCAGTGCTCACTGCTATAATAGCCAGAGATTAAGGACTATAACGAGGAATGTAAAGTGAGTGTGTATGAAAGTTATCGGCGAGGGCGGCATAGCGTCACTCGGCTAGTCGTCCACCTTGTTTTTACGACGAAGTATCGGCGCAAAGTGTTCGACGGCTACATGATAGGGCAGCTCCGAGAGGCATTTGAATCAGCTTGCGAAAAACTCGACTGCCGCATCCTTGAGTTCGATGGTGAAGAAGACCATGTTCACCTGCTCGTGGAGTATCCGCCGAAGCTGTCGATCAGTGTGCTGGTCAACAATTTGAAATCCACGTCGTCCCGACGGGTGCGGTTCTTGAATGCCCATATTCCGCGCCTCAGCAAGAGCGCCGTGCTGTGGTCGAGATCGTATTTCGCTTGTAGCGCAGGCGGAGCCACTATCGAGACGCTCAAGGCTTATGTGCAGGGACAGAAGACACCAGAATAGGGCCGCTTGTGCGGCCCCCGCTTACCTCCCCGCCCGAGTGGGCGAGGGTTCACGCGGGTTTTTGCTGAGGTTTAGGCGGAGGCTGCCATAGGCAATTGCACCAACAAGACGAAAAGTCATTGCTGCAGCGTTGACTCTAATCAGGGGGGCAGGATCCATCATCATGTTAGAAATGCTTTTGGGTAGCAGGCCATATTTTTACGTTAGGTTCAGACTCGTTTCAGGCTAACACCGTATAAATAAGCAGTGACAACAACCCTTTTGAGGTAAATGACCATGCGCAACACCATTTTAACAACTCCTTTGCTTGCTCTTTCACTAAGCCTAGTAACAAGCGCGGCATGGGCTGCACCCGGCCACGGCGGTGGTGGCAATAACCTAACCGAGGCTGACGTTGACCGCACGATCAGCCTTGAGGCTGGCGATATGTGGTTCGACCCTGAAGAGCTAGAACTGGCGGCTGGGGAGGTGGTTAAATTTGAAATCACCAACACCGGCAATTTAGAGCATGAATTTGTGATTGGTAGCAAAGAAGCCCAAGAAGAACATCGCCAGATGATGCTAAACATGGCCAATGGCGGAGGCCATGACATGTCAAATATGGCACACGGTGAAGGCCACGATATGTCCAATATGTCAAACGGCGATGGTCACGATATGGCCAATATGAGCATGGCAGGGGTGACCATTGCACCTGGCGAGACTGGGTCTCTATTATGGCGTGTTCCTGATAATGTTAACGAGCTAGAGTATGCCTGTAACATTCCCGGCCATTATGAATCCGGCATGTACGGTAATTTTTCTCTCTAATCTGACGCAGACCCATGAAACTGTTGCTACTCGAAGATGATGATTTGCTGGCAGAAAGCTTGGCAGAGAGTCTCAAGGACAACGGTTACCTTGTCGACTTGGCCGCTTCATTGAAAGCGGCCAAGTCGCTGATGGCAACCGAGCATTATAAACTGGCGATCTTAGATGTCGGTTTGCCCGACGGCTCAGGGCTGGATCTGCTCGCCCAGTGGCGCAGGCAAAAACGCGACACGCCTATTTTGATCCTGACGGCGCGCGATACCTGGGAAGATAAAGTTATCGGACTTGAAACCGGAGCCGATGACTATCTCACCAAGCCTTTCCACGAAGCCGAACTTATGGCTCGCCTGAAGGCCTTGTTGCGTAGGCAGTCTGGTCAGTTATCTCCGGTGATTACGCTTAACGGTGTCTCGTTGGATGAGGCGGGTCAACGCGTGTGCTTAGAAGGAGAAACGTGGCGTTCGCTAACAGCAACGGAGTTTCGATTACTGCGCTACTTAATGCTGCATCCTGATCGCATTCACTCGAAAGAGCAGCTACTAGAGCAGCTCTATGCATTGGATCAGGATGCCGCCGCGCCTAACTTGGTGGAAGTCTACATCGCTCGTCTGCGCCGTTATCTCGGTAAATCAGTCATTCAAACGCGACGTGGTCAGGGGTATTTCTTTGCTTCACATTGATAGACGCAGTTTACGTATTCGACTACTCGCCTGGCTAGCCCGGATTTCTCATGAGGGGATAAAAGAAAGCGGCTGAAAGTGCTATAGTTTCAGGACCTTACACCGTTCACCAAGCACCAACAGCCGCTATCCAAAATGGTACCTGAAAAACTGACCTTCTCGCCACTGTCTCGCCGTCAAATTGAAGCCGATTTCTCCGGTGGTCATATCACCTCCGATGCCGGCCTGCTTTTGCTTCGCGAAGTCGACAACCAACACCAGCTCACTCAGCGCCTGGCTACGGTGCTGGACGATGCCCGTAATCCGGTACTGGTTCGCCACAAGCTTCAAACCATGATCCGGCAACGGGTCTTTGGCGTAGCCGCCGGATACGAAGATCTGAACGATCACGAAACGTTACGCGCTGACCAGGCACTTCAGACCGCGACTGGCGAAGAGGCCATTCTGGCGGGCAAATCAACACTGTGCCGAATGGAGCAGCGCGTAGACCGGCAGGCCGTGGTCAAGGCCCACGAACTGCTGTGGCATCACTTCATTGAACAGCACGAGACTCCACCCAAGGAAATTGTGCTGGATTTTGATGGCACCGACGTTCCGGTGCATGGCGACCAGCCCGGCAAGTTCTTTAACGCCTACTACAATCACCATTGTTACTTCCCACTGTACGTGTTCTGCGGTCGCCATCTGCTGGTGAACTACCTGCGCACCAGCAACCGAAGCGACAGCCGCCACAGCTGGGCCATTCTGGCCCTGCTGGTGAAATTCATCCGGCAGTACTGGACGAATACCCGCATCGTGTTCCGGGGTGACAGCGGCTTTTACCGTCCCCGATTGCTGAGCTGGTGCGACCGGAACAACGTGGACTATCTGGTGGGCCTCAGCAAGAACAGCCGGCTGCTCAAGGAGGTAGACGTACCCTCGATGCTGGTTCGCAAGGCTCACAACGAACTGGGTGAAAAAGTCTGCGCCACCTATCGATTCCAGTACCAGGCCCACACCTGGAAACACCCCCGCTGGGTGATCGCGCGTCTGGAGGAGGGCGAACTGGGTGCCAACCCCAGGTTCATTCTCAGCTCCCGTTACGACGACGGCGTTAAACTCTACTACGAGCAATACTGTGCCCGGGGTGACATGGAAAACCGGATCAAGGATCAGCAGTTGTGTCTGTTCGCAGATCGCACCTCCAGCACGCGGTGGTGGACCAATCAGTGGCGGTTGCTCTTATCGGGCTTTGCCTACACGTTGTTCGAGCGATTACGGGCCCACTTGAAGAAGACCCCCTTCGAGAGAATGAGCGCCAGTAACCTGCGGCTGAAGCTGATCAAGGTGGGCGCGGTCATCATTCGCAACACTCGACGCATACGGGTGTTGATGAGCGATGCCTATCCTTACAAAGACGAACTCTCTGACCTGGTGCGTCAACTGGTTCCGGAATAGAAGCCTGGGCTCCCCCGGCCCGACTCAATGGGGGAAAGGGGGCCGTGTGTCCGGACAACAGAAATTGATCAGTTATTAATCAATCGCGGCCGCAAATGAGCGGTAGTGGCGGTAACCTGCACAGTCTGCGAGACTTGCCGGGGACCTATGAGAAATCCGGGCTAGGAGTCTGCGCGGCAGAAACGTTTTGAGCCCTCGTTTCCGCCAGACCGGATCATTGTCTGGCCGGAAGGAGTGTTCGCGATATCGGATCGGCTCCATCATCGCTTTCGATCCAGCCAGTTAACCGGTTAAAAGGGGCATCGCAGGGCCCCAGCTGTACCTACCGTGAGCCAAAGGCTGCCTCAGCGACTTATGCCAACCTCATCAGTGAACTCATGCGCCTGAGATTGAGCGACAGACAGACAAGATCCCATTCACCCTGCACCGCCTGAAGGCCCCGCAAGCCGAACTGCCGGAAGCCCAGGACATTCTTGATCCAGCCATTCACCGCCTCAACCATGTGCTTGTGCTGAGCGTAGACTGCTCGCCCCTCCGCCGTGGTAAGCTTCTCCTCCATGCGGGCCGTCGCCGGGTACCGGCTCGCGTTTATATCTCCGGTTTTTTTGCCTTCCCGGCGCAGCGAGACGTAGCCATCTATGCCTTTTGTCTCCAATGCCTGCAAGTCTTCCTCTTTGCGATAACCCGCATCAGCCAGACATTGGCCTGGGTAACTTCCCAGAGTTTCTTTTACCTCGCCCAGCAGCGGCACCAGACAGCCGTTATCACTGGGGTTGTTACCCTGGCGGTTGCCCACGATGATCTGGAACTCGCCATCCACGGCCAGTTGGCCGTTATAGCATTGCTGGAACCCATCATTCGTTTTCATGATCCGGCTTTGGGGGTCGGTAAAGTTACTCTGAGCCTTGTCCTCCGGAACTCCATAATCTCTCTTGAAGTTCCGGCCACCCTTGGGTGAGCGGCGATCATCGTCTGGATGCCGGCCTTTGGCCTCATCTTGCGTTTTTTGATCCGCTTCCAGTTTCTCCTTCGCTGCCCGGATCTTGTCCAGCCGCCCCTGACGGTGCTGAAGCTCTTCGGGTAACTCGTCGCCCCGCTGATCCGGGCCAAACTGTTGGTCTTCCGATTCATCCACACGGCGAGCCTGGCCACAAAGCTCATCAACCTCTTTTGACAGACGGGCTTCTTCCTCCCGCATGCGGTCATAGCTCATGGCCTTGTGCTTACTGGCGTTGGCCCGGACCTTGGTGCCATCAATCGCCAGCGTACCGAGAGTAACCAATTCCGCTTCCTGGGCGATCCGGACCACCTGAATAAATACGGCCTTGAACGCAGCCAGGTGTTGCTTGCGAAAATCGCAGATAGTGCGGTGTCTGGGGAAATTGCCAGCCGCCAGGACCCGAAGGGCGACATCTTCTTCCAACTTCCGGGCGATCTTTCGTGATGAAAACACGCCGGTCGCGTACGCATAGATCAACACCTTCAACATCATCCGCGGATCGAAAGGCGAGTTGCGCCGACCGCTCCCTTCATACCGGGCGTAGAAGGCACTCAGATCCAGTTCCTCGACCACGTCACTGATGAAATAGGCCAGATGCCCTTCGGGCAGCCACTCGTTCAGGCTCGGGGGAAGAAGCAGTTCCTGATCAGGTGAATAGGGGCGGAAGGTGGTTCCCATCGGATTCTCCGGTGCTGAAGAATTTTTACGTATTATGCCAGAAGGTGGCTCCTGCCGCGCAGACTCCTAGCATAGGCCGGTAACAAACTGTCGAAACCGGCAAGAAGTCCCATTGTGGCAGCTCCTTGTATAAGGCGGCGCCTGGACACACCTGCATAGAAATGTCTATCGCTCATAGGTTGCTCCTAAAACCATGTATATACAGCTTCTCGCGTTCGTGGCTCGATTGTTGACGCTACCCGGTGCAACTGAAATCAAACTGAAAAGTCGACCGGTAACCCCCCATTTTTAACGGGTTGCTGTTTTTCTGGGGAGTTGCCGTTACTGGTACAATCCATGGCAGACTGGCGAAACTTTCCCACCTCGAAAAACGGCGCTTACAAATGAAAATTCTGATTGTTGAGGACAATGCGGTACTTGCCAAAAGAATATCGGACTGGCTTGCGCAGGCGCACTACACAGTCGATATCGCCAAAACCGGCAAAGAAGCGGACTCGTTGATTGAAACAAGCTCCTACCAGGCCGTTATTCTCGATATCGGACTGCCCGATGAAAATGGACTGTCTTTAATGCAAAGATGGAGAAAAAACGGGAAAAAAGAGGCCATCCTTATTCTGACCGCACGCTCCAACTGGACTGAGAGAGTAGAAGGGTTGAACGCGGGTGCCGACGATTACCTTCCCAAACCGTTTGAGTTTGATGAACTGAAAGCCCGGCTCAGTGCGATTATCCGCAGAAAGGACGGCAGAACGACAGACCAGATCAGCGTCGACGGATTTCATCTCAACGCCACCTACCGAACGCTTACCACGCCCGACCAGAAAGAGTTCAGACTGACAGCTACGGAATTCCGCCTTTTGCAGTGTTTCCTCCGTTCACCGGACCGGGTGTTTTCCCAGGACGACCTGGTTGAAACCCTCTACAACATAGAAAGATGCCCCACCAGAAATGTTGTTCAGGTCTATATAGCCAGGCTCAGAAAAATAATAGGGGGCAATAAAATCAAGACTTTGCGTGGCCAGGGCTACTTCTTCGAAAAAGATCCTAACCGCTGAACGCCCGAGTGAACCAACCAGGTTAAAATATGTCTGCTCCGAAAAGTATCCGCAGAACAGCCATTCAGTATGGGGCTGTTTTCAGCCTCGTATATTTTACTCTGATATTCTTTTCACACACCTACGTGATAAAGCAACTATCGGACGAGTCCAGGAAGCAACACCTGAACAAAGAGCTGGGAAACTTTCAGGCAATCATTGAGGCTGAATCCCCCACAACCGACGACCTCAGCAACATGATCAATCAGTTTGAAATGCTTCTGGGGCATGCCATCGTCATCGAAACGGCTAGCGGAAGCGTCCTGGCGAGCCCGAACTTTGACCAGAGCCAACTGCAGGGCGCTGCAGAGAAGCCCGAGGGTTTCATCCACATAGCGCAGGGTGCGAACACGCTTTTCGGGCTCAAACGCATTTTCTCCGCCAGTGAAAAACTGGCCTCAATCACCGTTCTTGAAACCGAGGGGGCGCTCTCTGAACGACCGCTGAAGGCCCACCTGACATTGCTCGGTGCCTCGGCCGTTCTTCTGGCGATACTGCTGGCACTGATTGGAACCACCACACATCTGACGTTAAAGCCCATCAGTAGGATAAAAGAGGACCTGAGACGGCTCCAATCCGGGAAACAAAGTCGTCTGAACCCTCACGTGCCGGAAGAGTTTCGTCCGCTGATCCGGCAGCTCAATGATTTGCTCGAGCTGTCAAACCGGCGGCTGGACCGCCACCGCCGCCTGAATTCCGATCTCTCTCACCTGGTCAAAACCTCTATTTCTGCCAATCTTGCCATTTTGTCGGATATCGATACCTTGCCTCCGTCCCGGGAGGATGTTGTGTTTATGGCCTCTAACTTGCGGGAGCTTGACAAATCCCTGAAATACCGGATGAGCAAAGCAGACATATCAGGCAGACAGATGGGACGGACGTGCATGCCGGTTGAAATCACGGCAAGTGTCATCACCGTTATGGAAAAAATCTTCCCTGACACGGTTTTTCGCCTCCACACCAACTTACCTGAAAACTTCAGCTGGCCAATGGAGCGACAGGATCTTTCAGAGCTACTTGGCAATTTACTCGAAAATGGCGGGAAGTGGTGCCAGACAACCGTCGACGTTACAATCGCCCGCACGTCATCAGGACTCTCCATAGAAGTAGCGGACGATGGCCCCGGAATTTCTCCCGAGGCGGCAGCCACTGTCATGAACAGGGGTACCAGGCTGGATGAAACGGTCGCCGGTTTCGGGCTCGGATTGTCCATCGTGTCCGAGATTGTCGAAGACAACCTCGGACAGATGAACATGGGTACCTCAAAAAACGGAGGAGCCAGCATTGTCATTCTACTGCCACTTCCGGATTAGAAAACCTCCAGAAAGGCAACCGTCGATGACGCAGCGCGGCTTCTCCCATTTTTTACCGTTGGATATCACTCACCTTGGCTCTTGAAAAGCGACCGAACAGAACCGGCAAAACAAAGAGTGTCAGGAAAGTTGCAGTCACGAGACCACCAACAATCACGCTGGCCAGTGGCTTCTGGATTTCAGCACCCACGCCCGTCGACAACAGCATCGGTATCAAACCGAGTGCCGAGGTTATTGCTGTCATCAAGACAGGACGTAAACGGGAGACGGCACCTTCAAACACCGCGGCATCCATGCTCAACCCATCCTGTATTCGCTGATTGATGCTTTCGACCATGACGACCCCG
Source organism: Halomonas sp. NYA30 (assembly GCF_976980765.1). NCBI lineage: Bacteria > Pseudomonadati > Pseudomonadota > Gammaproteobacteria > Oceanospirillales > Halomonadaceae > Halomonas > Halomonas sp. NYA30. Next base: position 3,614,963 of record NZ_OZ334477.1, read on the forward strand.
TTAAGCACCGCCACACCAAACAGTGTGATAAATCCAACGGAACTGGGGACTGAAAGGTACTGGCCGGAAATCCAGAGCGAAAAGACGCCACCAATGACAGCAAGCGGCACGTTGACAAGGATTAACAGTGCCTGACCAACCGAACTGAAAGCAAAGTACAGCAACAGCGCAATCAGGCCCAGAGATACAGGGACCACAATGGTCAATCGTTTCTGAGCTCGCTGCTGGTTTTCAAACTGACCACCAATATCCACCGAATAGCCGGGGGGAAGGTTCACTTCTGACGCGATAACATCCTGAATATCGGCAACCACACTGCCCATGTCACGACCCTGCACATTAGACTGAATGACCACACGGCGCTGAACGTCATCGCGGCGCACCTGAGGCGGACCGGACTGAATAGAGATATCGGCAACATCACCAAGTCTCACCCAGGCTCCGGACGGCGCCTGTAACCTGAGATCGGCAATGGCATCCCGGTCTTCCCGGAAACGTTTGGCCAGACGCACATAGATATCATACCGCTCGTTGCCGTTGATGATCTGGCCCGCAGCGGCACCACCCAGTCCGTCCCGGACGACACTCATCACATCAGACACGGCGAGTCCGTACCGGGAGAGTGCCTGACGGTCTGGCTGAACCACCAACTGCGCTTCACCGGCAATCTGCTCCATGGCCACGTCCCGGGTCCCCTGAACAGTTCGGACCGCCGCTTCGATCTGTTGGCCTTTCTCGGCCAGCACCTTGAGATCCGGGCCAAAGAGTTTGATGGCCAACTGCGCGCGGACACCAGACAACAATTCGTCAACCCGAGTTGCAATAGGCTGAGAAAAGTTAAACAGTAGCCCCGGGTGCTGTTCGAGCTTCGCCTCAAACAGGGCCTGCAATTCATAGCGATTACTGGCGCTGGTCCACTCGGCTGTTGGCTTGAGGCCAATGTAGATTTCGATGTTGTTGACGGGCTCCGGATCGCCGCCTATTTCCGCCCGCCCCGCCCGGGACAGCGCGTAGGTCACTTCTGGAAATTCCATCAGCATGGCTTCCAGTTTTGGCGCCACTTCAAGCGCCGTATCAAGGCTTGATGAAGGGGCCAGGGTCACCCGGAGGTTAATCGTGCCCTCTTCCAGTTCAGGCACGAACTCCGTGCCGAGTCGTGGCACAACCAGCGCCGCCAGCACAACAAGAACAGCCGCCGCGCCAACAACCACGCGGCTATGCTTCAGTGACCAGGCAAGCCCCATGCGATAGAGCTTTTCCAGGGGTTTTAGAATGAAGCTTTCCCGCTCCCGGATACCCTTACGGAACATGTATGACGCCAGCGCGGGTACAACCACCAGAGCGACGATCACAGCGGACACAATGGCCAGCATGATGCTGATCGCCATTGGCTGGAAAAGCTTGGCTTCCACACCTTCAAAGCTGAATAAAGGCATGAAAACGACCAGGATAATCGCCGTCGCGAAAAAAATTGGTCGCGCCACTTCCCGGCCTGCCTCCTGCAGTCGAAGCGCAATGCCATGGTCATCGTGTGACGCGTCCAATGGGTCAGGGTCGTTTTTCACCAATTCATCCCGACGGGCGTCATGCTCAGCATCCGGATGCGTCAGATGTTTGAACATGTTCTCGACCATAACAACAGAGCCGTCCACCAGCATGCCAATTGCCACAGCAATGCCGCCCAGAGACATCAGGTTGGCCGAGAGACCGAACCAGGCCATGATCATCAGCGCAATACCGATAGAAATCGGTATAGAAAGCAGCACGAGCGTTGCTGCCCGAAGATTCATCAGAAACAGGGCAAGCACGATCGCAATAAACACAAAAGCCAACAGAAGTGCATTGGTCACCGTCTCTACGGCCTTGGTCACCAGATCCGCCTGGTTGTAATAGGGCTCAAAACGAACCCCACTCGGAAGCGCCTGATTTATGCGATCAATGCGGGCCTCGATGCCGTCGATGGTGGCTTTTGTGTTGGCCCCCATTCGTTTGAGTACAATGCCAGAAACCACTTCACCCAGTTGTTCAACCTGACCGGCTTCATCCTTCCGGGTCATGGTTACCGCACCCTGGCGAATTTCAGTGCCCAGCGCTACCTCGGCGACATCGTTCACTGTCACTGTAATGCCATCACTGGTTTTAACGGGCACCTGACGGATCTGCTCGAGCCCCTGCTCGCCATTACCCAGCCAGCCCATACCGCGAATAACCAACTGCTCCTGCCCGCGGCCCATATACCAGCCCCCAACATTGGAGTTGTTGTTCTCCAGGGCTTCCATGACATCGTTCTGTGATAAGTCATAGGACAGCATTCGCGCCGGGTTCAGGTTAACCTGGTACTGGCGGACCTCTCCGCCAAACGACAGGATTTCCGTAACCCCTTCAGCCGGTATCAGCAACAGTTTGACCAGCCAGTCGTGCAAGCTGCGCAATTCCATTGCGTCGTACCCCGAATCCGGGTCCGCTATCAGCAAGTACTGGTAGACCTGGCCAAGACCGGACGTATTCGGCCCCATTTCAGGCACCCCGACCCCGTCCGGAATCAGCTCCCGCGCGGCCTGCAACCGCTCGAAAACCAGTTGGCGCGCGAAATAGATATCCGTGCCCTCTTTAAAGACCACGGTGACACCAGACAACCCGGTTTTGGAGATGGACCGAACCTCCTCAACATCCGGCAACGCATACATCACCGCTTCAATGGGATAGGTGATCAGCTGCTCGACTTCCTCAGCCGCAAGTCCGGGCGCCTCTGTATTAACAGCGACCTGGACGTTTGTAACGTCGGGGAAAGCATCAAGATTCAGTTTTGGTATCTGAAACGCGGCCGTGGCGATAAGCACTGCAAGCGCAATAAGAACCAACAGGCGGTTCTGAACCGCCCAGTCGACAACTCGGTTGAACATAATGACTCCCGGAATCAGTGGTTGTGCGGATCAAAGCCGCCTTTGGCAATTTCAGAGGCCACAAAAAATGCGCCCCGCAAAACGACTCGTTGGCCCGCAGCCAGGCCGGAAACCTCACGGAGCCCGCCAATTGAGCGGCCCAGTTCCACTTCCACGGGTTCATACTCGCCTTCGGCCTCTTCCACATAGACCGTCCAGTCGCCGTCCGCGCCACGCATCAATGCAGTCTCCGGCACGGCAAGCACCGGCTCGCTGGTCTTAAAACGAAAATACACATCTGCGAACATTCCTGGATGAAAACGATCTTCAGGATTGTCCAGCTCCAGCCTGACAATCCGCGTGCGGGTCACAGGATCAATGGTGTGGGCTTCCTGGGACACCGTTGCCACGGCCACACGACCCGCTGCCCTGACTTCGGCTTCCGCGCCCTTCTCTAGAACAATGTCGGAGCTTGCTGGCAGATGGGCTTCTACCCAAAGCTCACTCTCATCAGCAAGAGTCACCAGCGGCTGGCCAGCCTCAACTCTTTGTCCTTGCTCAAACTCATCGGTCAGTACTGCACCATCCACGCGAGCCCTGAGCATGTATTCACCGAGACTATCCACCCCGCTGGCCTTCAACGCACCAATGTCATCATCGTTCAGCCCGTAAGCAAGCAGAGTCGCGCTTGCCGCTTCAATGTTGGCTTTCGCTGTATTGAACCGCTGATCGCCAACCACGGAACGACCCAGCCCGCTGATTCGCTTCCATTCAGGAAAAGCTTTCCTGTAATCCGCCTGCGCCTGTGCCACCGTCTCACTGAACAGGGTTACCAGCGGCTGGCCCTTGGTTACGTGCTCACCCAGTTCCACGTGACGCCGCAGCACCACTGAGGCAACCCGGGGGGACACGTGATAGCTGGTATAGCCGTTGGTCAGCAGCTCACCGGGCGCGTAAATTTCATAGTCAACGCGCTTGCTTTCGAGGGTTGCTACTTCAATGCCGGCGAGCTCTTTCTGTTTGGCATTGATGCTTGCGGTGGCCGCTTCTTCATGGCCACCGTTCTCGTCTTCGTGGCCGTGCCCCCCTTCCTCTTCATGATCACCTTCCTCCTCATGCTCACCTTCTTCACCATGATCTTCCTTATGCTCGCCCTCCTCACCGGTGACTTCCTGATGATCGTCGCCACTGGCAGCATGATCATGACCGGCTTCCTGATGAGCATCTTCCTCTGCCTGTACAAAAGAAAGTGGGGCTGTAAGCAACGTCAATGCGAATACTGAAATCAGAGCTTTTTTCATAATGAATATCCAGTTTCCAGACTATTGTTGGAAGGGGGTGATCAGTTCGCCAGACTGACTCAATAGCTCAATCAGACCCAGCTGCGCCTGCTTTTCCAGTTCAATACCGGTTTTCAGACTCTCCGCGCGCTGGCCCAGCGCCTGGAGATACTCAGAGGTGGAGAGGTCGCCGACCTGCCACTGCCTCTCAAGCAAATCAGCACTTCGCTGTACACGCCCCTGGGAGAGTTCTGTCCATCGGCTGAGTTGGGTGTCGTATCGCTTCCAGGCAGCTCGGGCGCCCGCCAGACCATACTGCTGCTTCCGATAAAGTGCCTGAAACCGAGCCTCGGCCTCTAATGATCGTCGGTTGGCAGCCTGGATTTCGGCACGGTAGTTATTACGGACATTCAGAGGGATCGAGAACGTCAGGCCAACCAGGTTCTCACCGCCATCACGCCCTCCGCTCAGCCCGACCGTGGGAGATGCCGTCGCTCTGCGACTGACCACCTCGGCTTCGCTCCGCAGCACCTGCCACCTCGCGCGGGCGGCAACAATTGACGGATGAGCCAGCAAATTGTCGTTATCGACCCTGGAAGCAAGAGCCGGCCAAATGTGCCCGGGGATCCCCCCATCCTGAGGCCTCCAGTCCGGCAGACGTTCTTGAACCTGAGTTTCTGCCCGATCAACTGCGGCCTTTGCCTGGGCGACTTCGCTCAACTGACGGGATAGATTTAGAAACAGAAGCTCTGCATCGGCACGCCCCAGATCACCTGCCTGCTGGCGTTGCTCAACCTGCTCCAGCAAGGCATCCAGACGGTGTTGCTGGGATTCCGCAATTTCTTCGGCACGCGTCGCCGCGCGCCACTCGACAAGCGCAAACAGCGACTCGGACGTTTGTGCCAAAACCGCCTCGTTCAAATCAGCTTCAGCGGAAAGCCTGATCAGCTTTGCCTTGTCCTTTAGCGCACCCTGTTGATCAGACCAATCGATCGTTTGTGACAGCCCTGCCTCAAAGTTGTTTTCACTGCCCGTTCTGTCTGCTCCAACAGACAGCTCCGGGTTATACAGCGGTTGTTCGCTTGCCTCAGCATCCGCATCCCGGGCTGCCGCCTGCTCTGTCGCCGCCATGACATCCGGATGCTTGCTTATCTGGCCAGTGAGCCAATTTGTCCAATTCACAGTCTCCGCTTGACCGAACAGAGGAATAGACAATAGTACTGAACACAGCAACGCCCTGGGCGAGTGCTTGCTTGCCTTCATCGACTTTCTCCCGAAGGGGTAAATAGCCACAATTCATGGGCGCGAGGCGTCCATGACAAAGTAGGTAGAGGTGGAGATAGTAAGTGAAAAGGTTGAAATGAACTTGAATTTGGAAGGCATTAGCTCAGGGAACTTGAAAGTGCTCCTCAATAAGGGCGGGGAGAAGCGGCAACGCGACTCATGGCCACGATGCCGCCATCCAATCTAGGAAAAGCGCTGGTTTGATGCCGGTTGAAGTGCGCTCTCGTCGGTCGCACCATCGTCGATACGAACAGCCCGAACCAGGCGGGATACAAGCACCTTGCCGTCACCCGGGTGCCCTTCCTGGGTTCTGCCCGTTCTGACAATGAGTTCCACAACTTCACCAGCGACATCATCGGTCGCTACGTCTATTTCCAGCTTGACCATCTTCACTTTCTCCAGAGGCGACTCATCGCCGACCAGATGACCAAATTCGCCGAGAGACACGACAGCAATACTTGCCACCCCCTTAACTTTGGCCAGAGCATCAACCACATGCTCTGCCATCACTTCTCTGACATACGCTTTTATTTCATACATAAACCGTCTCCTGACTATCAGACTGAAACGTCACGACGTTCAGATGCAAACCACTGGTACACACTGGGCAACACCACCAGCGTCAGCAGCGTTGAAGTGATCAGACCGCCAACCACAACCGTTGCCAGTGGCCGTTGGACATTAGCCCGGATTTCTCATGAGGGGATAAAAGAAAGCGGCTGAAAGTGCTATAGTTTCAGGACCTTACACCGTTCACCAAGCACCAACAGCCGCTATCCAAAATGGTACCTGAAAAACTGACCTTCTCGCCACTGTCTCGCCGTCAAATTGAAGCCGATTTCTCCGGTGGTCATATCACCTCCGATGCCGGCCTGCTTTTGCTTCGCGAAGTCGACAACCAACACCAGCTCACTCAGCGCCTGGCTACGGTGCTGGACGATGCCCGTAATCCGGTACTGGTTCGCCACAAGCTTCAAACCATGATCTGGCAACGGGTCTTTGGCGTAGCCGCCGGATACGAAGATCTGAACGATCACGAAACGTTACGCGCTGACCAGGCACTTCAGACCGCGACTGGCGAAGCGGCCATTCTAGCGGGCAAATCAACACTGTGCCGAATGGAGCAGCGCGTGGACCGGCAGGCCGTGGTCAAGGCCCACGAACTGCTGTGGCATCACTTCATTGAGCAGCACGACGCCCCACCCAAGGAAATCGTGCTGGACTTCGATGGCACCGACGTTCCGGTGCATGGCGACCAGCCCGGCAAGTTCTTTAACGCCTACTACGATCACCATTGTTACTTCCCGCTGTACGTGTTCTGCGGCCGTCACCTGTTGGTGAGCTACCTGCGCACCAGCAATCGAAGCGACAGCCGCCACAGCTGGGCCATTCTGGCCCTGCTGGTGAAGTTCATCCGGCAGTACTGGCCGGATACCCGCATCGTGTTCCGGGGTGACAGCGGCTTTTACCGTCCCCGATTGCTGAGCTGGTGCGACCGGAACAACGTGGACTATCTGGTCGGCATCAGCAAGAACAGCCGGCTGCTCAAGGAGGTAGACGTACCCTCGATGCTGGTTCGCAAGGCTCACAACGAACTGGGTGAAAAAGTCTCCGCCACCTACCGGTTCCAGTACCAGGCCCGAACCTGGAAACACCCCCGCTGGGTGATCGCGCGTCTGGAGGAAGGCGAACTGGGTGCCAACCCCAGGTTCATTATCAGTTCCCGTTACGACGACGGCGTTAAACTCTACTACGAGCAATACTGTGCCCGGGGTGACATGGAAAACCGGATCAAGGATCAGCAGTTGTGTCTGTTCGCAGATCGCACCTCCAGCACGCGGTGGTGGACCAATCAGTGGCGGTTGCTCCTGTCGGGCTTTGCCTACACGCTGTTCGAGCGATTACGGGCCCACTTGAAGAAGACGCCCTTCGAGAGAATGAGCGCCAGTAACCTGCGGCTGAAGCTGATCAAGGTGGGCGCGGTCATCATTCGCAACACTCGGCGCATACGGGTGTTGATGAGCGATGCCTATCCTTACAAAGACGAACTCTCTGACCTGGTGCGTCAACTGGTTCCGGGATAGAAGCCTGGGCTCCCCCGGCCCGACTCAATGGGGGAAAGGGGGCCGTGTGTCCGGACAACAGGAATTGATCGATTATTGATCAGTCACGGCCGCCAATGAGCGGTAATGGCGGTAACCCGCACAGTCTGCGAGACTTGCTGGGGACCTATGAGAAATCCGGGCTAGGAGGCGTGGCACTATTCGTAGTGGTGACGACCTGGCTACTGCATGGCATACTGCTACAGAATCTTGCTCGGGATTTTTTGGGTGAGCGTCTTCAGCGCGAAGCCGACCATGCCGTCACGCAGCTTGAGCAAGGTGAAGCCGCCGTGCCTGCCGCGCTTGACTCGGTTAGCCAAGGCTATCAAGTCTTTCATCATCTCTACGTACTCCGCTTCAACGGCTCGGTCAGCGCTTCCGACCCACAATGGCAGCAACAGCTGGCTTCGCTGCTAGATGAAAGCGGTGATGCTCTAATAGACGTGAATCGCGGCGAGCAACACATGCTCGTCTATCGTCGCCATTTTGAATGGCAGGGCACGCAGGGTGTGCTGCTGGTGGGTGAGGACTTCTCTCAAGTAGAAGCAGGGCTTGCAACATTGCACTGGTGGGTCGGTGGGATTGCCAGCGCGCTGTTAGGAATGCTCATCATACTCAACATGTTAGCGGTTAATCGTGGACTCAAGCCACTCTGGCAACTGCGTCAACAGCTTGAAGCATTGCGAGCGGGCAAACGTGATCGCTTGTCATTAATAGCCCCTTCTGAGCTAGATGAATTAGTCGACCAGTTGAACTGGTTTATGGATGACATTGACCTTCGCTTGAAGCGCTCCAGAGAGTCGGTCGCGAACCTATCACATGCATTAAAAACCCCGCTGGCAGCCGTTACCCAAGTACTGCGTGGCAATCGGCCCATTGATGAAACCCGACGCCATAAACTGCTCAGCCGTATTGAGGATATTAACGCCCAGCTGGATGCGGAGCTGCGTCGCTCACGTATTGCAGGCCCTAACGCGGGGCGAATGGCCAACGTCACGCGTGATAGTTCACGGCTCATCGAGATGTTCCGTAGTCTTTACCCTGAGCGCATTTTCAACCTTACCCACTCGGCACACGAGAAAGACCAAGTGCCTATTGAGGCTCACGACTTTTCTGAAATATTAGGCATCGTGCTCGATAACGCTGGCAAATGGTCAAATAGGTGCGTTAATTGTGTTATTGCCGTCTCCGCTACCACACTCACGCTCACCATTGATGATGACGGCCTCGGCGTTGCAGAAGAGGATCTTTCGCGCTTGGGAGAGCGTGGCGCACGACTGGATGAACGCCGTCCCGGCTACGGTTTAGGCCTGTCGATTCTTGCGCAGTTAGTTGAACGTTACTTGGGGCACTCACATTTTGAGCGTAGTCCACTGGGGGGCTTGCGCGTTACGATTACCCTGCCTCTAGCGGGTGAAGTAGCTAATTAATCATTATTCAGCTTTGTTTCAGGTTCTTCCATCAAGATGGTGCCATTCATCATTGATGGGAGTTACACATGGCACGCTCAAGCATTATTTCTCACCCGCTTTCTCGCCGGCAAGTCCTAAAAGGCGGTGCTGCCTTAGGGTTAGGTTCCGCTGCCGCAATGGGACTAACTCCCGCCTGGGCAAGCCCCTGGGGCCGTACGAATGTCTATGCACAGGGCGTCGAAGAAGGGCCCGAGATATCACTCGCTATCCGCCGTGAATCCATTCCGATTGACGGACAAGAAGCCCACCCTATTAGCATTAACGGTACTAGCCCTGGCCCACTGATTCGTTTGAAAGAAGGTCAAGACGCCGTACTGCGTGTCACCAACCTGCTGGACGAGTCCACCTCCATCCACTGGCATGGTCTTATTCTACCGCCGGAAATGGATGGTGTGCCTGGTGTCAGTTTTGCCGGTATCGCCCCTGGTGAAACTTTTACCTATCGTTTCCCTGTCAGGCAGAACGGCACCTACTGGTACCACAGCCACTCAGGTCTGCAGGAACAGCTAGGCCATGCGGGGCCGCTGATTATCGACGCCGCCGAGCGCGAGCCTATCCGTTACGACCGTGAGCATGTGTTACTGCTCACCGACTGGACCTTTGAAGAACCGATGTCGGTGTTCCGTAATCTGAAAACCATGGAAGGCTATTACAACTTCCAAGAGCGCACGATTGCTGATTTTTTCGCCGATGTACGCGAAAAGGGTTTCTCACAAACCGCCGAGATGCGCGGTATGTGGGCCCAAATGCGTATGAGCTCGCGGGATATCGCCGATGTCACCGGCAGCACTTATACCTACCTGCTCAACGGCCACTCCCCCCAGGAAAACTGGAACGCGCTGTTCAAGGCCGGTGAGCGGGTACGGCTACGCGTGATTAACGGTTCGGCCATGTCATACTTCGATGTCCGTATACCTGGCCTGAAGATGACCGTGGTGGCCGCCGATGGCCAGCCAGTGCAACCCGTGCCTGTTGATGAGTTCCGTATTGGCGTGGCGGAAACGTACGATGTGCTTGTTTCACCAGAAGATGATCGAGCCTATACCATCTTCGCCGAAGCCATGGATCGGAGTGGCTACGCTCGCGCCACGCTAGCCCCGCGTGAAGGCATGCAGGCGGAGATTCCCAAGCGCCGCCAAATTGCCGACCGCGGCATGGAAGCCATGGGCGCTCATGGCATGGGTGACATGGAAGGCATGGAAGGCATGGATCATTCAGGCATGTCGAATATGGAAGGTATGGATCACTCCAATATGCCGGGAATGAGCGGTGACGATGCTGGTATGGAAGGCATGGATCACTCTAATATGGAGGGGATGGATCACTCCAACATGGAGGGCATGGATCATTCTAATATGGGCGGCATGTCGGGCGAGCAGGCGAAAGTCGGCGAAAACGGCATTCTCATTGCCGGTGAAGCCCAGCCCGGCTCTCGCTACGACCAGGCGGGCATCGGCATTGATCCTGACGAACGACGCGTATTGGTTTACCGGGATCTCAAAGCGTTCACACCATGGCCTGATCGCCGTGAGCCAGGCCGTGAGCTTGAGCTGCACCTGACCGGCAATATGGAGCGTTATATGTGGTCGTTCGACGGTAAGAAGTTTAGCGAAGTGACCGGCCCTATTCATTTTGAGAAAGATGAGCGGCTGCGCCTAATTCTGATTAACGACACCATGATGGAGCATCCTATCCACCTCCACGGCATGTGGATGGAGCTGGAAAACGGCCAGGGTGAATTGATTCCGCGCAAACACACCTTGAACGTGAAGCCCGGCGAGCGCGTGTCTGCGCTGATCACTGCAGACGCCGAGGGCAGTTGGGCGTTCCACTGCCACCTTCTCTATCACATGGATGCCGGCATGTTCCGCGTTGTTCAGGTTTCTTAAGGAGGCAGTATGAAAACCAAGTACTACGTAACCCTCGCCAGCGCCGCCCTCGGCATGGCCGCCGCCACGACTGCTCAAGCCGAAGACGGCTATGACGCCCCGGCCGGCTGGCCGTCACCGGTCGTGGAACACCCGATGACCACGGTACTGGTCGATCGCTTGGAATATGCTTCGCCCGACAAGGGGGGGGATGTCTTGGTCTGGGATTTCCAGGCCTGGTATGGCGGTGATTTCAATCGCCTATACGTGGAAGGCGAAGGCGAAAACGTCCAGGGCGATGGCGAAGATGCAGAATTCGAGTCCCTCAACCTGCTTTATAGTCGTTTGATTGCCGACTTCTGGGAACTTCAGGGCGGCATCGGTTATCAGGGCGGTATCGCTACGAATGACTATCCCGAACGCTATTTCGGCGTCATCAGCCTATTGGGGCTCGCCCCCTATCGCTTCGAGACCGATCTCGACTTGATGATAAGCGATGAAGGCGATATCTCCGCCAGCCTGGAAAGCGAGTACGATCTGCGCCTGACTCAGCGGCTCTACCTACAGCCGCGTACCGAAATTGCCGTAGCTGCCAGCGAAGTTAAGGAGTTTGGTGTGGGTGAGGGCCTTAACTCAGTGCGTGTCGGCATGCGCCTGGGCTACGAAGTGACCAGACGCTTTGCGCCTTACGTGGGTGCTTACTGGGTAAAAGAGTATGGCGATACCGCCGACCTATCTCGTGCTGGTGGGAATAATACCGAAGATACCGGCGTGGTGGCAGGTGTCAGGTTAATGTTTTAAATCGTTAAGCACTCTATAACTTGCGCCACCGGAAGGTGGCGTTTTTTTTGCTAAAAAACCACTAAATTCAGCTTCAATTCATACTCTAAGGTTATTATTAAATTGTAAATAACCAACGGAGTAAACCACCATGAAATTTAAAGCAATTATTTTTAGTGCAGTAGTAGCAAGTATCCTCTCTACACCTGTATTAGCGAGCTTAGGCAATACAACACAGGATCTTCCCTTACTAGAAAGAGGCGTATCTTCTACACAGATGCTTGCTCAGGGGCAATCGAAGCGTTTCAATATTAACATTGAACAAGCGACTACACTGAAAGTAGTGAGTGAGCACTTTCCAGGATTTACCAGCACTGGCAACCGCATTTCAGCTGTTCTTTATAATGAGGCGGGACAGCAGGTAGCAGAAGCTTCCAGCCCACGGGGGCACTTCGAACTTATTCGTCAGCTGCAACCTGGAAATTATCAGCTTGAGGTGAGTGGTAGCTCATTGGGAGGTAATAACCAAAGTGACAGTAACCGTTATGAACTACATGTCGCCTATTGATATCCTTTAGTCTTGACATGAATTAAGAAGGTCAGCCATGAGCTGACCTTTTTTATGAAAAACTAGTATCTCGGCAAACAAATTCAGCTTTAATTCAGGAGTTTTTGATCCTGCCCAGTAACGGTGGACACCTCAAGAACGTCATACGTTACGATGAGGTGAACCATGGCAAGATCGACAACATCAATGAAGAAAAAATCATATACCCGTTACTCAGATGCCTACCGGCAAGAAGCCTTAGCGCTTGCGGATCGCATTGGCGTTGCAGCAGCGGCGCGTGAGCTGGGAATACACGCGAGTCAGCTCTATCAGTGGCGATCTAAAGCACAGCTGCAGCAAGACACATCCGAGCGAGAGCGGTCGTTGGCAGAAGAAAACGCCCGCTTGAAGCGCCAACTAGCCGAGGCAAATGAAGAGCTGGCCATCACAAAAAAGGCCGCGGTGTACTTTGCGAAAAGCCTGAAGTGAAGTACGCCTTTATCCACCGTCATCGTCAGGCGTTCAGTATTCAGCGTATGTGCCATGTTGTCGGGGTCGCTCGGAGTGGCTACTACGCTTGGCGGCAACGCGAAGGCGCATCGTCCCCAAAACGCAGCCAGCAAGCCATTATCGATCAGCATGTGGCCAAGGCTTATCACCAACGCAAAGGCCGCTCAGGCGCCCCGAGACTAACGCTAGACCTGCGAGATGATGGGATGCCGATCAACCGTAAGACGGTGGCTGCCAGCTTACAGCGTCAGGGCCTGCGCGCTAAAGCAGCTCGTAAGTTCAAGGCCACCACGAACTCACGGCATTCGCTGCCAGTCGCACCGAATCTACTAGAACAAAACTTCACGGCCTCAGCTCCTAATCAAAAGTGGGTGGGTGACATTACCTACTTGGCGACGGGCGAAGGCTGGCTTTACCTGGCAGTGCTCATTGATCTTTACTCTCGTAAAGTGGTCGGTTGGGCAATGAGTGAGCGTATGACGGCCGATCTTGTCTGTGACGCGCTACAGATGGCGCTATGGAGACGCAAAATGCCCAAAGGCGTGATAGTCCATTCGGATCGAGGTAGTCAGTACTGTTCCACGCGTTACCAATCGCTGCTTACCCGGCATGAGCTTACGTGCAGCATGAGCGCCAAAGGCAACTGCTATGATAATGCCTGTGCCGAAAGCTTCTTCCACAGCCTCAAGGTTGAAGCGATCCATGGGGAGCAATTTACAACGCGAAACGATATGAGGCGCCAGGTGTTTGAGTACGTCGAACTGGACTACAACAAACAACGGCGGCACAGTGCTATTGGGATGATCAGCCCAGAGGCCTTTGAAGCCCGAATGATCGCTTAAACCAGTGTCCACTGTTGCTGGGTAAGATCATTTTCGCTAACCTTATAGTGCCGCAATCGGCGTAAAAACAAACCAATTCATAAAAAGGTGTCATCATGTGGAATAACAAAAAAAAGGCTTCCCTAGGCGGACTGACGGCTATGGCCCTGGCAATGGGGACGACTTCTGCGCTGGCCCTGGAAAGCCAGGTGGGAGAAACCACCGTGGGGCTGTATGGTTACGCCAGGCTGAACATGGCTTACAACTTCGATCGGGATGCCGGATCAGCTAACGAAGGTTACTTTGCTGAAGTCGCAGGATCGGAAGATGAGAGGGATGTCGGGGATCAGTTTCAAGTCACCGCGACACAAAGCCGTATCGGCTTTCGGACCAGTACGCCTGTCGAGGGGAGCACGCTAGACACCGTTATCGAAGGGGATTTCTGGTCCTACAACGATGATAATACGCGCTTCAGACTACGGCATGCCTATGGGTCCTGGAATGGCATCCTTGCCGGGCAGACCTGGTCGAATTACAACACCTTTGTCGCTTCCACGCCCACACTGGATTTCTACGCCACGGCGGGAAGCTATGGTGGCTATGGGTCGCGCCTTGCCCAGTTGCGCTACACCACGGGAGCGTTCTCGATAGCCGTGGAAGACCCTCAAGCTCAATTGGCTGAGAATATAGATGGCTCAGTGCCAGAAGATGGTTTGCTACCGGATAATGACGATGCCGTATCATCGATGCCCGCGTTGAGCCTGCGCTATGAAGATAGTATGGGTGACTTTTCCTACTCAATCGCCGGCATCGCCCGGCAGCTGAAGTACGATACCGGAAGCGAAAAGGATACGGAAATGGGCTATGGGGCCTTCGCCGCAGGTGCCTACCATGCCGGACCGGTGACCTTGAGAGCGATCGTGAGCGCCAGCGAGGGGGCGAACAGTTACCTCTATCTGTCTGGCGATTACTTCAACGGTGCCGATGCCTACGTCGATACCAACGGTAAGCTGCAAACGCTATCTGGCGATAGCGGAGCCCTTGGTCTTTCTTATCAAATATCACCACAGTATTCACTGAACGCGTCCCATGGCTATACCGATGTCGAATTGGGCGACCCTACCGTAGGTGGGAATGCAGGTAGAAAGAACAAGAATACATTTCTTAATCTGATGTGGACTCCCAACGAACGCTTGATGTACGGAATTGAGTACGGCTATTTCGAAACGGAGTTGGCCGATGGCCGTGAAGAAGATGCGAGCCGTGTGATGGTGGCTGCCCAGTATAGTTTCTAGGGTGAGTTAGTAGCATAGCAGAGAAGCTGTTTTGATCGATTGCTTGGGCGTATGCCCAAGCTTTTTTATGGTTCTTCGTCACTTCATGTGGGGCCTGATCGAACAGGCGACCCACAATACCACTGTCACTAAACTGAATAAGAAAGATCAGTCGCGTCGGGAACACTTCCCGGCGGGTGACCTTCTTATTGTTCTGGTGCTCAGCCTGAGCAAACGAGATCTGTTTCATCGAGAACTCTGGCGGGTAGTGGAAAACTGTATTTTGCCCTGCCGGTGGCACTTAGGCAGCAACGGTCGTATTTATGCAGTGTTTCCTTAAAAGAGGCTCGCAGTAGGCTTGCTTCTACTAGAGTTTATTTCAAAATAATTACCTCAATAATTTGAAAGCCTGAGTTAAAGCAAATGAATTTCTCCATAGAAGTTCACGTCGAGCCGGAGCGCTTGCCCCGGCTGGTTTGAAGCTTAGCTGGCCATTGCGGCACATTCTTCAGCGCAGCGATGACAAGCTTGAGCACACTCTTGACAATGGGTTGCATCATGTTTTGCACACTCATCACCACACTTTTTACAAATGTCGGCACATAGACGGCAGATCTCGTGCGCAAACTCGCTTTCTTGTGCCATGAATGAAGCGGCTAACCGGCAAATTTGAGCACATTGCATTTTAAGGCGAATACATTCCGCCATCATTTTTACGTCGTCTTCTTTTAGGCACTCAGTTGCACACTTGTCACAATACGCTGCACATACGTGACAAGCTTCAATGCAATTCTCATATTTTCCAAAATCCATCTCGATTCTCCATTTATTAAATCAGATTTTATTCACCATAGCTCTTGCTTGGCATAATAAAGCTAGAACAACCTAAAAGAAAAATCAAGGAAAGGTAATCAGGTAACTACTCACGAAATATAAAGTTAAAAAGGTAGCTGTGCGCTACTTGCCAATAATTTTTTATTATTCAGTTAAGATTCAGGAAGGCGGTAATTTTCAACCCAGTTGTCCAAATGGCTGCCTCTAAGCAGCCCGTTTATTACGCTCAACTTCCTGCAGCTTGCCAGGGTTGAGCGCTACCGAACCAGGTACTTCCCAGTTTCGGGTGTTGCCTGACCAGCGCTGTGGATGTCGGCGCTTGGCGCTTTCATACACCGCTTTGCGATGTTCAAGGCGTTCTCGGTCGACACCTCGATGCCGATCAGCGGGCGTCACGTAGCGAAGGCCACTGTGCAGGTGCTTTTCGTTGTAAGCACGTTCGAACGTCAGCATCCAGTCACGTACCGCGTTTAGCGATGCAAAGCCCTTTGTAGGCCATGCGGGGCAATATTTGACGGTGCGGAACAACGCTTCTGAGTAAGGGTTGTCATTGCTCACTCTCGGTCGGCTGTAAGACATCAACATCCCAAGCTCTGTTAACCTCGCTTTCAGCGTATAAGACGTCATCGGCGCACCGTTATCCGAGTGCAGCACTGGAGGCTGGTGCCAGCAACCTTCGCGCAATAAGGCGCGTTCCAGCAGGTGTTTCGCTAACTCGCCTGATTCCGCATCGTGGACTTCCCAGGCGATGATTTTGCGACTGTAGATATCCATGATCAGGTAAAGATACCAGTGCTGGCCACGCACAACGGAAGAGCAGTAGCTGATGTCCCAGCACCAGACTTGGTTAGGCCCAGTGGCCGTAAAGCTCGTCGGCTCAGGCACTGGGCGACGTGGCTTCATGCGCCCGCGGTGGTGCTGCTGTTGGTGCTTTTTCAGTACCCGATAGAACGACGACTCGGAGGCCAAGTAGACCCCTTGATCAGCCAGTGACGGCACGATCTGAGACGGCGGTAGGCTTCGATACTCGGGGCGATTGCAGGCGTTTAAAATGGCCTGTTCCTCCTCATGAGTCAGCTGATGCGGCTGACTGCCTTGTACCGCGTGTAGACGCTGATCCTCAGCCACAGCGCCCTCCCCAGAACGCCAGCGTTTCAGCGTGCGCTCACTCACGTCGATAATCGCCGCTGCTTGATAACGGGAAGCGCCCCCGGTGACCGCTTCATCAAACAACGCAATGAGCCTTGCACGTTCCTCAAGCGGTGTCAGTCGTCCCCGCCGCTGTTCGGGTCTTCGCCGTACAAGGCGTCGAGCTTTTTTGAGAGCACCAGTAACGAGGTGGTTTCCGCTAAGGCTCTATCTTTGCGGCGCACTTCCGCTTTGAGCTGTTTGATCGTCTTACGGTCTTCTTTACGCTGCTTTTGTGCCGTTTTTTGCTGATCGTCTTGTTGACCAGCGCCCTGGAGACAAGCGGCTTTCCACTGCTGGATCTGCTCGGGATAAAGACCTTTTTCGCGGCAGTAAGCCCCAAGCTCTGTTTCTGACAGGGTGGCAGTTTCGATGACCACCGCGAGCTTGGCGTCTGGCGACCATTCGCTGTCGCTTTGGGTGTAACCCGGCACAGGTACTCCTTTTTCTCGACACTGTTTTAACCAACTATACAGCGTCGCGTCAGAGATGCCTTCTTCAGTGGCAACTGACACCACACTACGATTGTGGGGCGGCAGTAACTTTTTCAAGACAGCCGCTTTACGCTCTTTAGAATAACGTGGCACACGTGCTCCATGCCGCTCCCTCTGGATGTGATTTAGGCGATATTGCCAACTGGACAACTAGGCTGACAGAGGGGGAAGGCCTACTATAGTAAATGTTTTTCAAAAAATACTGCAGCATTCGCTGCGCCTGGAAGTTAGCTCGCCACGAAGCCCCTAATTAAAGTAAGTAGGTGAGAAAACTAAATTAATAATGAGAGGAATCAAGTTCTAAGCTTTATAAAAATAATCTCCTTTTAGGAGACTAGCTCAGCCTAATAAGCTTCCTAAGGAGTCAGTATGAAAATTAATCTCTACTTCTCTGACGGCCTGGCTACCCCAGGGTCGCCAGGGAGGGAAAAAGGTCGACCATGATACTGGAAAGCCGCGTCATGGTACCCGAGACGATGGCGATGCCCATCAGGATCACAACCGTGCCCGCCACGGGGCGAGCATAGGCGCTCCACCTTCCTAGGCTTTGCCGATGCAGAGCGAATCGGTTAATCAGTAAAGTGCTGGCAAGAAAAGGTAGCGCTAGGCCAGCCGAGTAGGCACTGAGATATATCATTCCAGCCTGGGCACTAGCAGCATTGGACGTGGCCATCAAGATGGCGCCCAGGATGGGGCCGATACAGGGCGTCCAGCCGATGGCAAAAGATACCCCGAACACAGTAGCCGAAAGCGGAGAGCCACCCTGGACATTGGGGGTGAACTGAAAGGTACGCTGGAAAAGCGGCAATCGGAACACGCCGGTCATAAAGAGGCCCAGCACGATCACCGCCGAGCCGGCAACCCAGTTGAATTCTTGGCGATACCCTCGCATCAGTTGCCCGATACTACTGGCGCCGAGCCCGAGTAGGATGAACACGATGCTGAAGCCGAAGACGAAGAAGGCACTGAGGGTCAATGCCTCTAACCGCCTGTCGGCTTTACCGGCACTACCGCCTGTGACCACCGACAGGTAGGCCGGTAACAGGGGCAGCGTGCAGGGCGAGAAGAAGGAGACCAATCCGCCGATAAAGGCGCCGACCAAGCCGATGGAAGAGAGAGATTCCAATGTGTTATCGCAACTTAAGTTATGGAGACGGCCAACAAGGGTATTGATACCAATCCCATGGTGCTACCTCCTATCATATCCATTTTAACGCCGTAAGAATTTTAAGGCTTACAGCTGCTTTAAGGTCAACCTTTATTGACAAATTATTTGTCTCCTATCGAATTGCAAATATTACACATCAGGCTTGACCTTAAAGTTGACTTCAAAGTTATGGTGGCTACTCAATGAATGACATGAGGACATTTCCATGGCGCTACAACTGGGCGAGACAGCACCAAACTTCACGATCGAATCCACACAAGGCACGGTCAACTTTCACCAATGGCTTGACGACAGCTGGGCGGTGCTGTTCTCGCACCCCGCTGATTTTACGCCAGTATGCACCACAGAACTGGGCGCGTTTGCCAAGCGAAAGAACGAATTCACCAAGCGGGGTGCCAAACTGGTTGGGGTTTCGGTGGATCCCCTCAGCTCTCACCACGACTGGGCGGGGGATATTGAACAGACTCAGGGCACGGCCCTGAACTACCCCTTGCTGGCTGACGAAGATCAGGTGGTAGCGAAGCTTTATGGAATGATCCATCCCAAAGCCGACCCCAAACTGACGGTGCGTACGGTCTTCATCATCGATTCTGACAAGAAAATTCGTCTCACTTTGACGTATCCACCCAGCACAGGACGTAATGTCGACGAGATACTGCGGGTTCTCGATTCGCTTCAGCTAACTGACAAGCACAAAGTGGCCACCCCCGTTGACTGGCAAAACGGTGACGATGTCATCATCTCGCCATCGCTATCGAATGATGACGCTAGGCAACACTTTCCCGAAGGCTGGAACACCAAGACGCCCTACCTTAGGGTCGTGCGCCAACCGGAGCAATAGGAGCCCCGACCGGTAGATTCGTTGAGTCAGGCTGCCAGAAGCTTAGATTAATAATGTCGTGAGGTAACGCTATGCAAACACTAAGTATCGGCGAGCTTGCCGAACGAAGCGGGGTCGCTAGCCAGGCGATTCGATTCTACGAAAAAGAGAAACTTATGCCTCCTCCGAGGAGGACCGATGCCAACTATCGGCGTTACCCACTGGAAGCTGTGGATCGGTTGCAGTTTATCGTCCATGCCAAGCAGTGGGGCTTCACGCTGCAAGAGATTCGGGAGCTGCTAATGCTTCAGGATGCTAATGGCGACCGGGCGCAAGCTAAACGCATCGCCGGGGAGAAGCTGCACAAGGTGCGCGAGCAGATCAAACACCTCACGCGGATTGAAGCCGTATTATCGAAAACACTGAGCGAGTGTGCAGGCGAAGGGCCTATGCAGGAAGGCTGCCCGATTGTTGAAGCTATCGCTGAGCAGACTGAATGATCAGCACTTTCTCGACAGCGAACATGGGGAATCAAGCTCGCATATCGGGTCGTCAATAAATAACAGGAGATCTTCATTATGGCGCAAAACGTCGATATCGAGATTCGTGGTATGTCCTGTGCTTCCTGTGTTGGGCGTGTGGAGCGCGCACTCAGCCAGCAGCCAGGCGTGATCAACGCTCAAGTGAACCTCGCCGCACAGAAGGCGGCTATCCAGGTCGAAGCAGGTACCGCGACCACTAGCCTACTCAACGCCATTGAAACGGCGGGCTATCAGCCGGTGGTGGAAAGTCTCGACATTCCCATCACCGGCATGAGTTGCGGATCGTGTGTCTCTCGGATAGAGCGAACGCTAACGAAGCTGCCCGGCATGGTGGAAGTAAGTGTTAACCTCGCCACCCAAAAAGCCTTCGTTCGTTTCCTGCCGGGAGCCGTTTCGTTACCGCGTATTCAGCATGCCATCCGCGAAGCAGGCTATGAACCGCAGGATACCGATACGCCGCCACCAACGGACAGCGAGGATCGGGAAAGAGCCGAGCTTCGCCGTCGAGTCGTGCTCGCGGCAATATTTACGATTCCGGTAGTCATCATCGCCATGGGGAAAATGATTCCCGCTTTTGACACGCTGTTAACAAGTCTAATGCCGCATCGCGCCTGGATGGGCGTCGAGTGGTTATTGGCGACACCGGTGCAGTTTTATGCAGGTGCACGCTTCTATCGTGCCGGCTTCGCCGAACTCCGGCATTTTAATCCGGGCATGAACAGCCTCGTCATGATCGGCTCGAGCGCTGCCTACTTCTATTCAGTCGCCGCCTTGCTGGCGCCCGCGCTCTTCCCCGTCGGAACAGCCGTGAGCTATTTCGAAGCGGCAGCGGTCATTGTGACGCTAATTCTGCTCGGTCGCTATTTTGAACACATTGCCAAAGGTCGCACTTCCGAGGCGATCAAGAAGCTTCTGCAATTACAGGCGAAAACTGCCCGTGTCATCCGCGAGGATGAAACCGTCGAGCTGCCTATCGACGCCGTCGTCACGGGCGATCGTATTTTGGTTCGCCCAGGGGAGCGTGTTCCAGTCGATGGCATCGTTGAGGAGGGTCACTCCTACATTGATGAGTCGATGATCAGCGGTGAGCCAGTGCCGGTCGTCAAACAGAAGGGTTCCGAAGTCGTCGGTGGCACTATCAACAAGAACGGTGCACTTACCTTTCGGGCCACGCGAGTCGGTGCCGACACCGTGCTGTCGCAGATCGTCAAGATGGTGGAAACGGCCCAGGCGGAGAAGCCCCCAATTCAGCAATTAGCCGACAAGGTTGCCGGTGTGTTTGTACCCGTGGTCATCGCTATCGCCGCGATTACCTTTGCACTCTGGTTCGCTTTCGGACCGTCGCCGTCTTTGTCCTTTGCCTTCGTCACTACCGTTAGTGTACTGCTAATTGCCTGCCCCTGTGCGATGGGCCTGGCTACCCCAACGGCCATCATGGTCAGTACCGGGAAAGGGGCCGAGATGGGAGTGCTATTTCGCAAAGGGGCGGCGCTTGAGACGCTGGCCAAGATGAATACGGTGGTGCTGGACAAGACCGGCACTTTGACCCAGGGGCGCCCCGAACTGACCGACTTCGAAGCAATTAACGGTCATGAAAACGACGTGCTGCGACTGGTCGCGGCAGTGGAAGCTCAAAGCGAGCACCCCATCGCCGAAGCTATTGTACAGGGCGCCAAGGCCCGTGGGCTGGAATTACCCTCGGTCAGTCGCTTTAGTGCCGAGCCAGGCTACGGCATTGAAGCCGAGGTCGACGGCCACTTGGTACATGTGGGAGCTGATCGTTACATGCATCGGCTGGAAATCGAGCTCGGCCAGGCAGAAACACGCGCCAAGGTGTTTGCCGAGAACGCCAAGAGCCCGCTCTATGCCGCGGTAGACGGTCAGCTTGCTGCAGTCATCGCGGTGGCGGATCCCCTCAAGGAGGGCTCTGCCGACGCTATCGCAGCACTCAAAGCGCAAGGGCTGGAAGTGGCCATGCTCACCGGCGATAACCGTGCCACTGCCGATGCTATCGCCCGACAGGTTGGCATCCAGCAGGTTCTCGCTGAGGTGCTGCCCGACCAGAAAGCGGCAGAGATCCGGCGTCTCCAGGCGGAGGGCAAGCGTGTCGCTTTTGTGGGGGACGGGATCAACGATGCACCCGCTTTGGCCCAGGCCGACGTGGGCATTGCGATCGGTACTGGCACCGATATCGCCATCGAGTCCGGCGATGTGGTGCTGATGAGTGGCGATTTGCGAGGCATCGTCAATGCCACGGCGCTCTCCAAGCGCACCCACCGGACCATTATCAGCAATTTCGTCTGGGCCTATGGCTACAACGTAGCGCTAATCCCCGTGGCGGCGGGCATGCTCTATCCGTTCATCGGCGTATTGCTCAGCCCCATGCTGGCGGCGGCTGCCATGAGTGTTTCCAGTGTCTTTGTACTGACTAACTCGTTGCGGCTACGCCGTTTCACGCCAGATCCCGGCAATGCCACACCACGTCCAAACGAGGCTGTTCATCGCGCCTAAACCAAACACCGTAGTGTTAAAGAGGAATTCAAAATGATGGGAAGTGATAGTTGCATGTGGGGTATGGCGGGGATGGGCCTAATAGCGATCTTGTTGATTATTGCACTGGGGCTTGGTGTTGCTGCGCTTATCAAGTACCTGTTTTTTAATAAGAAGCACTAAAACCAGCCAGTAAATGTGATCGACCTAATCCCTTGGAAAAACAGTAATTGATAAAGAGAGCATTCATGAGGCATATCCTACATTCTACTTATTACCTAGCCGCTGCAGGTCTGTTAGGTCTTATTACGTTGCCTGCGTTGGCGCAGGAAGCAGGAACCGATGCCAATGAGAGTCATCAGGCCGGCATTGCCGCTAATACTGAGTCTCCCTTGCCCAAGACGATTACCGTGTTGGTGGATCAAGGGTTCACATTCCATGGCATCTTCGAAGCGCCTGACGACCTCCAAGGCTATGCCTTGTCTTATGATAATGAGCCTATGGCGGCTTATATTTCTTCCTCTTCCGACTATGCCGTCATTGGTACGTTAATCGACCCCCAGGGCAATGCCGTCATGGAAAGCCAGCTTCAGGCTCTGGTGCTGGAACCCATGCTGGAAGCTGCCTGGAGTGCGTTTGAAAACACTCGTTTTATCTCGGAGGGGAATGATGATGCATCGCATATTGTTTACACACTAACAGACCCCAACTGCCCCTACTGCAACGCACTCTGGAAGAATTCACGCCCGCTAATCGAGCAAGGCGTACTACAGCTTCGTCACGTGCTGGTCGGCGTGCTATCAGAGGACAGTCTTCGCAAAGCTGCCGCAATCCTTGAAGCCGACAATCCGGCTAGCGCTCTCGAAACCCATGAATTGGAATTTCGCAATGGCGGCATAAAACCGGTGGAGCCGTCGGAGGAGAGTCAAGCGCTGCTCAGAAAGCATGCCCAGATCATGCGCGAGGCCGGTGCTACAGGGACGCCGACCAGCTACTACCGTGATGAAGCCGGGAAAGTACAGCGTATCAATGGTGCAGTGTCGACCGACCAGCTTCGCGAAATATTGGGTGTTGAATGATACTCCATCACGGTACAGGGCTGAGATGACATGTCTCCCTGCTCCCCACAACTGAGATGGACATGGCAACCAAGCTTAGTGTAAAGCAAAAGCTCTTTTTGGGGCTCTCTCTACTGATGGGCTTGGCGTCCCTCTATTGGATCCTGATGGAGACCGGCGCCTTGTCGGTCTTGACCGATAAGCAGGCCTTGCGTGAATGGGTTGATGGGTTGGGCGTCTGGGGGCCATTGGCCATCATCTTTATGATGATTACGGCCATTGTCATGAGCCCGATCCCCAGTGGTCCGATTGCCATGGTGGCCGGTGCGATCTACGGCCCAGTTTGGGGAACGGCCTATGTCGTTATCGGTGCCGAAGCCGGCGCTCTGCTCGCTTTCTGCATTGCTCGTTTGTTCGGCTATGAGGTAATGCAACGCTGGTCGCGTACGCGTCCCATCCTTAACTGGCTGGGGAAGGAACGCTCTCAAACCGGCTTGATGCTCATCGTTTTTGCATCCCGATTGGTGCCCTTCATTTCGTTTGATGCCATCAGCTACGCGGCAGGTATTACACCCCTGTCCTTCTGGCGCTTTTTGATCGCCACATTGGCCGGCGTAATCCCCACGGCGTATCTGATCGTCAAGTTCGGCGAAGTGCTAATTACCGCCGACTCCCGTGGTCTCACGATCGCGCTGGTCCTCATCAGTGGCATCACATTGCTGCCGCTGCTGGCGAAACGCCTATGGGCTCGGAAGCCATGACCGATGCAACCTAGTGCTCCAAATCAACTTCCGTAAGCACTAACAATGCTCAGCAGGCACTTACCCGCTACTACCTGTGAGACGTATACGTGAAATCTCGGACATTGCTATTTTTACCCCTATTGGGCTTTTTTGGTTTGAGCTTTTTCTTTTATCAGGGCTTATCAATGGATCCTAGCGCCAGAGATTCCCCCTTGTTAGCTCAGCCGTTTCCGGCCTTCAACCTGACGACGCTGGAAGACCCCTCAAGGGTCGTTGATGAATCTCTTTTTAAAGATAAGGTGACATTGGTCAATGTTTGGGGAGAGTGGTGCCCCACTTGCAAGCATGAAATGCCGCAGTTATTGGACTTAG
This sequence comes from Halomonas sp. NYA30, assembly GCF_976980765.1. NCBI lineage: Bacteria > Pseudomonadati > Pseudomonadota > Gammaproteobacteria > Oceanospirillales > Halomonadaceae > Halomonas > Halomonas sp. NYA30. The sequence continues at coordinate 3,639,492 of NZ_OZ334477.1, forward strand.
CCGCGCGAGGCGTCCGCTTGGTTGGCATCAACTACAAGGATACCCAGGCAAAGGGACTCGAGTTTCTTGACGAGTTTGGGAATCCTTTTGAAGTCAATATTTTTGATCCAGAGGGTAACCTAGGTTTTGAGCTAGGTGTTTATGGCGCACCCGAAAGCTATCTGGTCGATACCGAGGGCACTATTCGTTACAAACATACAGGTTACATAACTTCTGAAGATGTTGAGCGAGTCATCCAGGAAGTCGAGAAGTGGAAACGATAAAACGGCTCTTAAGACGCAATAATTTTTGTTGATGACTCCAACAGTAACGATTGATTAAGGAAGATATATGCTGCAATACCCTCAAATCGACCCGATCGCCATCGCCATAGGCCCTCTTCAGATTCACTGGTATGGCTTAATGTATGTCATCGGGCTAGTGGCCGCTTGGTGGTTGGGTCGGCGTCGCGCCCACCGACTCGGCCTAAGCCACGATGATATAGGCGACCTGATCTTCTACGCCGCCATCGGCATCATCGTTGGCGGCCGCCTTGGCTATGCACTGTTTTACGGGCTCGAACAACTGCAAGCCAACCCCCTTTGGTTACTAAAAATCTGGGAAGGAGGCATGAGCTTTCATGGCGGCCTTGCCGGTGTGTTAGTGGCTGCCTGGCTGTTTGCTCGCAAACATCAACTGGCTTTTATTCAACTGACCGACTTCATTGCTCCGCTAGTCCCCATCGGCCTGGGAGCGGGTCGCCTCGGGAACTTCATCAATCACGAGTTACCGGGGAGAGTTAGTGATGTACCTTGGGCAATGGTGTTTCCATCCATGATGGAGCTGGGCCCAGAGCCACGGCATCCTTCGGCTCTCTACGAGTTTGCCCTTGAAGGTGTCGTGTTGTTTGCCGTGCTGTGGTGGCTATCGCGCCGACCACGTCAGCGGGGCCTCATCTCTGGGCTGTTCCTGCTTCTGTATGGAGCCTTCCGTTTCATCGTAGAGTTCGTGCGCCTCCCCGACCCTCAGTTGGGATTCATCGCTTTTGGCTGGTTAACCATGGGGCAGCTACTGACACTACCAATGATCGTCGCGGGCTTTGCTCTGGTCGCTTGGTCCAGAGGTCAGCCAATGGATAAGCCAAAGGCGGCGTTAAACTCATGAAACAAGTCTTCGCTTTTCTAACGGTGGCACTCTTTATAGTCACCCCGGTAGCGGCACGTGAAGAGATGTTTGAGGTTGGTGACAAAAGTTCCCCCTTTAACCGTTCGCCCCAACGTGACTTTCTACCGGCTAAAGAAGCCTTCCGAACCACCACCTGGCGAGACGATGATCGAGTTTATATCGGCTTCACCGCCGCCGAAAATTACTACCTTCACCGGCATCAGTTCGCGATTGAGAGTCTCTCTCAAGATATCAATTTCGGTGAGTTGGCTTTGCCGCCTGGCGAGCCAATGTCGCACGCGTCTTTAGGGAACATTAACGTTTTCTACGATCAGGTGTTGGTGAGTGCGCCCATCGAGGCGAGCGATACCGTTACCGGGCCGCTGGCCATCATGGTGACCTTTCAGGGCTGTTCCGACCAAGGACTCTGCTATCCACCCGAACAGGTCGAAATCGTATCACCGTACGGTTCGCCTCCGGCGGCCTTCACCATCAGCCCCTCCCGTGATACGGCGGGTAGCTCCAAAGGTGCCCCGTAAATGAATCCCGCCGACATGAGCCTGCCGCCGCTGGCGGCGGCCTTCGTCTTCGGCTTGCTGGGAGGCGCGCACTGTATCGGCATGTGTGGCGGCATCATGAGTGCCCTGACCTTTGCTGTGCCCCCCAGCATGCGACAGCCGAGGCGTTTAGCAGGTCTGTTGCTCGGCTATAATTTAGGTCGTATCAGCAGCTACATGATCGCTGGTGCCTTGGTGGCCCTGCTCGGTTCCGTGCTCAACCATGCACTGGACAGCTTCGCCCTGGTGTTGCGTATCCTGGCGGCGGTCATGTTGATACTAATGGCACTGTATATCGCCAACTGGTGGAAGGGCTTGCTACGTATCGAGGCACTGGGGCGCGTCCTGTGGCGCCGCATCGAACCAATAGGCCGTCGCTTGATGCCTGTTGTAAAAGTACCCCAAGCATTCGCACTTGGCTCGCTATGGGGCTGGATGCCCTGTGGGCTAATCTATTCGATGCTGGCCTGGAGTCTTGCTGTAGCCGAGCCATTGCGTGCCGCCGCGATGATGGGGGCCTTTGGGCTCGGCACCTTGCCTGCCATCCTAGCGACCGGAGTGGCAGCGCGCCGTGTCTCAATATGGATACGTAGCCCCGCGACTCGTACGCTAGCAGCGCTGCTGATTATTACGTTTGCCGTCTGGTAACTCTGGCATCTGCAATCCATGATAGGGATGGTGGATACGCACAGTGCCATGACTTCGCCGCATCACTAATGATTACTTCGCGAATCATTAGCCTCGAAAACTAATTTACCTGTCCCAAGCGATTCGATTAGTTCCTTCAGCCTGAAGCTTTCAGTCATCTTGTCTTGGTTCATGTTATCTAACCATCGCGCTATCACCTGAAGTTCTTGGGTCCTCAAGTGAAGACGTCGCCTTTGAGTGGCGAGTGGTACTGGTTCATTAAACTCTACGGTGCCTTGATCCGCCCAAGATAATATTTGTTTGATCTCTGGAAGACTAACACCCAGCGAACGCAGGCAGTCGATAAAACGTAGGCGCCCCAAGGACTCTATATCGTAGAGTTGATAACCGTTGCGCGGGTCGCGGTGCGGTTGCAACAACCCTTCCCTTGTATAGTGACGTACCGTTTCTGCCGTTACCCCTCCCGTCTGAGCCAGCTCTGAGACTCGCATTGGCTTACCCTCATTTGTTTACTCGTAGCCAGCTTACAACCGCCAGGCTGCCCAAAGGTCAAGTCTTCAGCTGAGCGCTCATGACAAACATTTAGGTTGTATAACGAAATTTAAAATGAGGCCTTGACCTTAAAGTCTTCTTTAAGGATATCTTAAAAAAGCACTCCTGCCACAGGATAAAAACCGTAATCAAGTCCTACCAGCGCGTTTGGCAGAGTGACTCACATACAGAGGAGAGTGTCATGCGTAAACGTAATACTGCGATCCTGTTTACTGCCATTGTTGCTGCCAGCAGCTTCGGAGCTAGCTCGCTTTTTGCCCAAGAAGAGAATCAACAGAAGCCGATGGAGGGCAACGCCATGCATAGCAATATGATGCAAGCAGGGGGTATGCACGACATGATGGGCGATATGAAGTCCATGATGGAAAAATGTAACGCCATGATGGAAAACATGCAGCATGAGAACGACGACGCTTAAAGCGGCTCGGATAGGTTGCTTGTACGCAAGCAACCTTTTCATCATGCGGGTAGCGTCGCTTGGACCTTCCTATCTGATATCTAACCGGACACACAACATATGAAACATTGGAAAGCGCTTGCCGTTACGTCTTTGCTGGCTTTTCCCATATCGGGATTGGCGGCTGATATATCAGCGACTCTCTACAAAAATCCCAATTGCGGATGTTGTGCCGAATATGCCAAGTATTTGGAACAAAACGGCTTCGACGTGGAGACGATCGACACCCATGATCTCGTTAAAATGAAAGCCGAGTATAACATCCCTGAAGAACTGCATGGCTGCCATACCACGGTCGTAGGAGACTATCTCTTCGAAGGGCATGTGCCTGTTGAGAGCGTGACCCAAGTGCTTGATGAAAAGCCCTCTATCATAGGGCTGAGTGTGCCGGGAATGCCGCTTGGCTCACCGGGCATGTCGGGAGAAAAGCGTGGCCCGTTGGAAGTCTATGCCATCGCCTCGCAATCGACTGAGAGCCCCGACATTTACGCGACTCACTAAAGGATAGTGCGGCGATGAAACACCCCATCCTGACAGGACATTTCGTAGCTGTATTTCTGATGACTGCCACATCCCTTGCCATGGCCGCCCCGTCAGAAAGTTCAGGGCCACAGGGGTTTCTTCTCTGGGCTACCCCCAACGATGTGGCACAAATCAGCTTCGAGGATAGCGACGGTACCCCTTTCACGTTGGCTGACTTTGAAGGAAAGCTGATTCTACTCAACATCTGGGCAACATGGTGCGGGCCTTGCCGAGAGGAAATGCCCACTTTAGATGCCCTACAAGATGAGCTTGGCAGCGATGATTTTGAGGTGGTCGCCTTATCGATCGACCGTAAGGGGGTCGAGATTGTTAATGAATTCTATCAAGAGATAGGCATTGAACATCTGGCTCCCTATATAGATAAAACCGGAATGGCTAGCGCAGATCTTGGGGCCGTAGGTATTCCCACGACGCTTCTACTTGACCGCCAAGGCAAAGAAATTGGGCGCCTCGTGGGGGAAGCCGAGTGGAATACTCAAGACATGATCGACTTTCTTGCCGAAATGATTGCAACCAGATAATGAGGTAGCACCATGAGTTGTTGTGACGACAAAACCCAACAGGGCAAACAAAAATCGGGGCTAAATGGCTTTTTGACAGGGTCACGCGGCCTGATGTTGCTGGGTAGCGTGGCAGTGGCTGGCGGCCTTGCTTTTGGCTGGGATAATCTGGTTTTGCTAGGCATTGCGCCTATTCTATTGAGCCTATTGCCATGTCTCATTATGTGCGGATTAGGCCTATGCATGATGAAGTGCAAAGACAAAAAAGGTGAAGCGACCGAGCAAAGCGACGCTACCAATGTTCAGGCTCGGGTAGAAGACGCTTCAGAAGTGAATGCCGGAACAGCGCCTACCACTCGCCAACTAGTCGATCAAAGCGAGTCAATCAAGCAGTCCTCATCTAAATTCCAAGCCTAGCCATGGGTAAAGGGTAATGCTTGAAGTAGCCAATATAGGACTGGTCACTGCCTTTCTGGCAGGCCTGATCTCGTTCATTTCGCCCTGTGTTTTGCCACTTGTGCCTGGCTATCTTTCTTTCATGACCGGCCGCTCGCTCGGACAATTACAGGAAGCGGATAGACGAGAACGTCTGAGGGTGTTAACCCAGTCGGTATGGTTCGTGCTCGGTTTTTCAACCGTTTTTTTGTTGCTGGGAGCCAGCTCCACTGCCATTGGTCGTCTGCTGCTGGTGTATCGCCAAGAAGCAAACCTAGTCGGTGGCCTTATCGTCATCCTGTTTGGCGCCTTCATGACCGGGCTCATGCCATGGCGCTGGTTTCATCAAGAATGGCGGTTTATGGGTCGACTGAAGGACGTCGGTGGAACCCGCAGTGCAGCTTACTTACTTGGTTTAGCGTTTGCATTTGGCTGGACCCCCTGCATTGGCCCAATTCTGGGTGCCATTCTTACCGTCAGCGCCTCCACGGCCAACGCCTGGAGCGGGATGGCGTTGCTCGGCGTTTATTCTTTGGGTCTGGGCGTGCCCTTCATGCTGAGTGCCCTTTCACTTGATCGCTTCATAAAGCACCAGAAATTCCTGCGTCGCTGGGGGCATTTCATACATATAGCGGCTGGGTTGATCATGATTCTGATGGGTAGCTTAATGATCACAGGCAAACTATCCGAGCTGTCATATTGGTTATTGCGTACTTTCCCTGCCCTAGGTGTTATCGGCTAATCGTTATTTAAGGAAATATTGAAATGCACATGATCGTGAGTCGTTTTTTACGTGTCTTCTTACTGACAGGCTTGGCCGCAGTCAGCTTTGGCAGCGCCATTACGGCCTTGGCAACTGAAGAAGGGTTGCTTGCACTGCAATATGACGTAACAGGCAAACGACTGTTTAAAATTGAGGCTAACCAACTATTCCAGCGTGCCGATGAAGGCATGACCTGGAATGCGATTCCCTTGCCCGAAGACGTGAATGAAGGCCAGTTGCGCGCGGTATCGGTCCCCTCCACTGATCCGCAAGCGCTCTATATCGCAGGCCCCTCAATCGGGGTGCAGCGTAGCACCGACAATGGAGAAACCTGGCAAGAGCTTAGCGCTAACCTACCTAGCCGAGAGGTTACTGCGCTAGCTGTACATCGCCGTCAGAACGAAACACTTTATGCGGTAATTGAAGAAGACGGCATCTACCAAAGCGAGGATGCTGGCACCACCTGGAAAAAAATGGACAGTGGTCCTTCACAAAAGATTAACCGACTCGTCCACTCTGACATGGAAGGCAGCATGCAGACCGGCTGGCTCTACGGGGTATCGGACGATGCGGTGCGTCTATCGATGGACTGCTTTTGCGGTTGGAGACCGACCGGAGCACTTGATGCTGGCAGCGTCTATGATGTGGCTTATAGCCTTGGCAACCCAAAGCGAGTCTATGTGGTTACACAGCAAGGACTATGGCGTAGTGAAACGGGTGGTCAAGAGTGGCAACAAGTAGCTGGTGACGGCACAGAGCTCGTTGCACTCACACTCTCCGCCAAAGACACTCTCTATGGTTTAAACCAGAAAGGGGAACTTCTACACAGTGAAGACGAAGGCCAATCCTGGACTTATCCCGATGCGTAAGCACTGTTTTTTCACTGCCTCATGGCTGACGCTAATGGTTGTGGGGCACGCCATGGCTGAGGACCGTCCTTTTTCAAGCGATACTCCTCAGCTGGAAGACGGAAAAAGAGTTTACCGACAATACTGTGCTAGTTGCCACGGTACACAAGGCGAAGGCATGCCCAACTGGGAAGAGCAAAATGCTCTAGGCGAGTTACCTGCTCCACCACATGGGCCAGAGGGCCATACCTGGAAACACTCTGATGCCATGCTCTACCGAATTATTGCCGAGGGTTGGCGCGACCCCTGGAATAAAACCGATAGGCTAACGATGCCAGCGTATCAGGAAGTTTTGGCTCCCAGCGAGATACGAGATGTGGTGAATTATCTCAAGACATTATGGACACAAGAGCAAAGGCGTCACCAAGCAGACGAAAGTATTGAGAACCCCTTTCCAATACAAACTGGAATACCCCCAGAGTAAATAATAGTGTCTATGCCCTATAACAAATTTTCTTAGTCACCTTATGGGTCACCACACTGTTAGCTACCGTCTCAACCGCCCACTTGTGTTATTAAGTAGAAAACAACCTCTTGGTCCTTTTAACTCCGACAAACCTGCTCCCGGCGAATGCTAGCCCTTACTTAGAAAACCAACTTCGCATTGTCAGCGAATAAATATACACTTTAGCGAATCTCAAATGTTTATGTTGAGACATGGAAGTTAACAAATTTCATATAAAATAAACTTATTACCTAACGACTGAGGCGCCTTCAGGCTTAGTAAGATCGACTGGCTCACTTCACAATAAAGTTTTCGTCGCGCCACATATTTGATCTGAAGGCTGTGGAAGGGAGTTAGATTATTATGTTAGGTAAGCAATATAGTGTTAATAAACAACGGGTAAGCGGATTAAATGGTTGATCTTACCTTTGCATGAGAGTGAGACAGACCGGCATCTCATCGGATTATCTGGTTGATGCTTCACCTACTGCTGGTGCATGTTTCCTTCGCTAATTCCAGCAAGAACCCCACACGCCTCAACTTCCCGGTCATCGTTGCAACTCGCTCTCAGTGAAACGAGTTGTTTCTCAAGCGCTTGCAGAGCGGTTATCTGCGACCGCACATGAGAGATGTGATCATCGAGCAAGGCGTTGACGGCGGTACAAGGCTGATGAGGGTCGTCCTGATAGCTCTGTAGTTCGTGAATCTCAGCCAGTGACAGGCCCAGGATTCTGCAGCGACGGATGAAGGCCAGCCCCTCACCATGCTTCTCGGTATAGACACGGTAACCGTTGTCCTGCCGATCAGGCGGCGGCAACAAGCCCTGCTGTTCATAGAAGCGGATCGTCTGTGTTTCGACCCCTACCAACTGCGCCAACTGACCAATGCGCATCAGCCTCCTCCCCAACGGATTCTTTACTCTATTGACCTTATAGTAGCTTTATAGTTTAAAATGGTACCACAACATTGTTCAAGTGGAGTCGTATCATGAGCAAATCCTGTGGTGGCGCCTGTGGCGGTGATGCAACGTCCGCAGCGGATACCGATATACAGGCCTCCTCCGAGGCGCCAGGGAGATGGGTCAGTGTTTATGCCGTGCCGAAGATGGACTGTCCATCAGAAGAACGAATGATTCGGCTAGCCCTGAACGGCTTTGAGGAGATTCGGGCGCTGTCCTTCGACTTGTCGAACCGCCGGCTGAAGGTCGTGCATGACGGCGAGGTCGAGCCCGTCACCTCGAAACTGAAGACCTTGGGGCTAGGCGCCTCGCTTCAGGAAACCGTCGCTGCAAATCCGGAGACCATCAAGGCCGCCGAGTTTTCGGCAGCTTCTGCTAAGCAAGAATCCGGGACCCTGCGCTGGTTGCTCGGCATCAATGCACTTCTGTTCGTGGTGGAAATGACTGCCGGCCTGATCGCCCAGTCCACCGGCCTGATTGGAGAATCCCTGGACAATTTTGCCGATGCGGCGGTGTACGGGCTTGCCCTTTATGCGGTTGGACATAGCGTGAAAATGCAGGTACGTGCCGCGCATCTTGCTGGTGTACTGCAACTGATCTTGGCTGTGGGCGTGCTCGTAGAGGTGGTGAGACGCTTTGTATTCGGTAGTGAGCCTGAATCGCTGGTGATGATGGCTATCGCATTCGTCGCATTGATTGCCAATACCAGTTGTCTGCTGCTCATATCCAAACATCGGGAAGGCGGGGCGCACATGAAGGCAAGCTGGATATTCTCGGCCAACGACGTGGTGATCAACCTGGGGGTCATCACCGCCGGCGCCCTGGTCGCGTGGACCGGTTCCAATTATCCGGATCTGATTATCGGCACCATCGCGGGGGGCATTGTACTTAACGGTGCCAGACGCATTTTGGCGTTGAAGGGTTAAATAATGCTCATTATTGGCAAAAAGCTCTCGCCGTATGCCCTATTGTCCATATCGGGCCTGCTGGCAGCGTCTGATCAGGCTGTAAAGTGGCTGGTGCAGCAATCAATGGCCTATGGCGAGTATGTTTCGGTGACCCCGTTCTTTAACTGGGTGCACCTATGGAACACCGGTGCCGCATTCAGTCTTTTTGCGAATGGTGGAGGCTGGCAGCGCTACTTTTTTATCGGAATCGCGGTAGTGGTCTCGATTTTTCTGATCAAGCTGATCCTTGAAAATCGTCATAAAGGAGAAGCCATCGCTTACAGTCTTATCCTCGGTGGCGCCATGGGCAACCTGATTGACCGGGTCTTTCGCGGCTATGTTGTGGATTCCTTTGATTTCTATTGGCGAGACTGGCATTGGCCGGCCTTCAACCTGGCTGATATTGCAATTGTCCTCGGTGCCTTACTTTTCGTTTCCGGCAGCTTTTTGGGTAAAAAAACAAACACCAATGCCGAGCCGGATGGATCTGACTGACACCTACGCCTATACAACACCATGACCGAACTTCCCGACAACATCCTTCACCTGCCGCAATACCAAGTACTGGGCTGCAAATCAACCGACGACGAAATGCACTTCCAGGTGGACGTGCCCGATCCGATCGCCTGCGAGGAATGCGGCGTGCAGGGTGAGTTCGTGCGGTTCGGCAAGCGTGATGTTCCCCATCGTGATCTGCCCATCCAAGGCAAGCGGGTCACTCTCTGGGTGGTCCGCCGCCGATACACCTGCCGGGCCTGCAAGACAACATTCAGGCCCCAGCTACCGGAGGTGGTGGACGGATTCCGTATGACACTGCGGCTGCATGAGTACGTGGAGAAGGAATCCTTCAACCACCCCTACACCTTTGTGGCGGCACAGAGACCGGCCTGGACGAGAAGACGGTGCGCGACATCTTCAACGCCCGCGCCGAGTTCCTGGGGCGCTGGCACCGCTTCGAGACGCCCCGCATCCTGGGCATTGACGAGCTATACCTGAACAAGCGCTACCGCTGCATCCTGACCAACATCGAGGAGCGAACCCTGCTCGACCTGCTGGCCACCCGCCGCCAGGACGTGGTGACCAATTACCTGATGAAGCTGAAAGACCGGCAGAAGGTCGAGATCGTCAGCATGGACATGTGGAACCCTTACCGGGCAGCGGTCAAGGCCGTGCTGCCACAGGCCCGCATCGTGGTCGATAAGTTCCATGTGGTACGCATGGCCAACGATGCCCTGGAGAAGGTGCGCAAGGGCCTCAGAAAGGAGCTGAAACCCTCCCAGAGCCGAACCCTCAAGGGCGACCGGAAGATCCTGCTGAAACGCGCTCACGAAGTTTCAGATCGGGAACGGCTGATCATGGAGACCTGGACAGGCGCATTCCCGCAACTGCTGGCCGCCTACGAGCACAAGGAACGCTTCTACGGCATCTGGGACGCCATCACACGGCTCCAGGCAGAAGCCGCCCTGGACGAGTGGATAGCCACCATCCCGAAGGGCCAAAAGGAAGTCTGGAGCGATCTGGTCAGGGCAGTGGGAAACTGGCGCGAAGAGACCATGACCTACTTCGAGACGGACATGCCCGTCACCAACGCTTACACGGAGTCCATCAACCGACTGGCCAAGGACAAGAACCGTGAAGGGCGCGGTTACTCCTTCGAGGTGATGCGGGCACGAATGCTCTACACCACGAAGCACAAGAAGAAGGCACCGACTGCGAAGGTCTCTCCTTTCTACAAGAAAACCATCGGTTACGGACTGCCGGACTTCGCAGAGGAACTCAACTACGGAGTCGATCTATCAACCATCTGAGGGTGGTATCAGATTGATGGGGTGAAGGTGCCCCATCAACCATTAAATCCGTATACCCAATAAATGTACCCAACGTCATAACCCAGTTCTTCCACAGAGCCGGAGAATCCGGCATAAAGATCAAGCTCATAGCTGGTGCCGTCACCAAAATCGACATTGGAACCCCAGCCACCGGCGTAGAAGCCCGACGCATGCTCATAACATAATCCAACCCTCCCTGGACAGCCGCAGCCCCGTCTGTCTGGGTGACGCCCCGGAACAGATAGTTGCTGCTGGCGCTCACATTTGAGCTGACGTCAGCGCTAACAATGGCGGGCGCAGCCTGAAGTGCTGCAAGCAAAGTGATACTCCTGAATCCGTGAGACCGGCCCCCAGGAATGCTTCTAACCTACTGAACTGCATGGCAATATAGCGAATATCGCCATTCACCCAGACAGTGCCATGCCCAACGTCAAGTTCCGCGCCAGTCGCCGCACCCTCACCAGCCACGCCGGGCTGTCCATCATCGGGCAATGCTTCGAGATCGCTGGCGTCGACAGCATCGACAGCCGCTTCCCCACCACGCTGGGCATGCGCACCAGTGACGTGATCAAGAGCTACCTGGGCCTGCTGTGTCTGGGCATGAGCGACTATGACGCTGTCGAGAACTTCCGCCGCGACAAGCCCTTCCAACAACTGCTGACCCTGCAGAAGGTGCCGAGCGCGGCGACGCTGCGACAGCGGCTGGAGAAACTTGCCGCCAACGACCTGCAGGCGCGCACCGCCACCTGGTCCACGACCCTGCTGTCACTGATCGAAGCACCGATCACCGCCGAGACGACGCACGTCTGCCTGGACATCGACACCTTCGTCATGGACAACAGCAACTCGAAGAAGGAAGGCGTCTCGCGGACCTACCAGAAGGTCGATGGCTACACACCGATCGCCGCCTATCTGGGCAACGAAGGGTGGTGCCTGGGTCTGGAACTGCGGCCTGGCAAGCAGCACACCATGAAGGAGAGCAACGCCTTCCTGGAGCGGGTGCTGCCTCGCACCCAAGGCCTGACCAAGCAACCGATCCTGTTACGCGAGGACAGCGGCTTCGACAGCCAGGCGCACCTGGCGCTTCTCGAACAGCAGCGCCAGGTCTTTGCCGACGAGGGGCGCCGGCTCGACTATGTCGTCAAATGGAACCCGCGCGGCTCGGCCACGGCTGATCGAGATACCTGGCTGGCGGTGGCGGCGGACTACTGGGAAGAGCTGCGTCCTGGCAAGCGCCAGGCGCTGTGGCTGCAGACCGTCTCGATCCACGACGACAACAAGACCGAATACGTCGTCCAACGCGTGATGCGCCTGGTAGAGCGCACCGCCGATCGCGATGGCCAGTTGCTGCTCGAACCGGACTATGAGTTGGAAGGCTGGTGGACCAGCCTGGACGAGGCGCCGGAGGCGGTGATCAAGCGCTACCAGGCGCATGCCACCCATGAGCAGTTTCACAGCGAGATCAAGACCGATCTCGACCTGGAGCGCTTGCCGTCCGGCAAGTTCGCCACCAACGATCTGATCCTGCATCTCGCCCAGTTGGCCTACAACATCCTGCGCCTGATGGGACAGCTGGGCATGACCGGCGAGCTGAGCCCGGTTCGCCACCCGGCCAAGCGGCGCCGGCTGCGCACCGTGCTACAAGAGCTGGTGCACCGTGCGGCTCTCGTGATTCACAAGGCACGGCAGATCATCCTCGACTTCGGGCAGGATATCGGGCGCATGACGGTGCTCAAGACGCTGCGGAGCCGACTGCGTTATCCACGAGGAACGCCATGCTGACCGTCAATCGGCGACACTCTATCCACAAGCAGTTCCAAGCGACACGCGATCGCCAGATATGTCGTGCCTGGCGGGTGGAAAGGCATGACAAAACGGGCCGTCAGCACCGATCAGCACGGTGGGTTTTGGCAATAACGGGCTTGCGAAAGCCAACTTGCACGGGGCGAATGATCAAAAAGTGCTCGCTGGCGGTGATAGGGAAAGTGTCGGCGCCGGCTTCACGGATTCAGGTATTAGAAACAGTGGTTTATGCCTGTTTGAGTGGCGATATAACATCAATAATCATGCTGGCGCGCTCAATAGTGTTATGTTGAAGGGCGTATAATCACTGTTATGTTTTAAGGAGGTAGTTTGAGTAAAGTCGTTGGACGCTGGCGAATTAAGTGGATGGAAATGTGGGATCAAGACTTTGTTGATCTTATCGAGCCCGGATACTTCCAGTTCGATGAAGATGGCCTCGGCTTTTTTGTATTCGGAGCAGTTGAGGGCCAAATCGACTACCGCATTCCAGATGATGGAGGGCGAGTCGAGTTTTCTTGGTCTGGAAATGATGATGGTCGTGAAAAGTCTGGCCGTGGTTGGTTTCAGTTTTCATCTTCAAATTCAGCGAAAGGGGAACTCTTCATTCATTGTGGAGACGAGTCGGCCGTAGAAATCGAATATCAAACATAACTGTCCCTGCTGTATCGAGACCGCGGCCCGCCTCAAAGCCAATACCGGGCTGTTCTCGAAAGCCATCACCATGGCCTGGTTCAGGGAAACAGCCTGGCTGGCTTTGGCCTGCTGATATTCTTTCAGCGACACACTCTCTTGTGCCTGGGCCGACACCATGGGAGAGACGGCCAAGGCTCCCGGAACTATCATCGCGCACAACAACAATCGTTTGTTCATTCAGTATCATCCTGGCTGTTTGACTGAGGTCAGTGAGTCAGCATTTTTGCGTGGGATTCCGGAGCGACCTTACAGACAAACCTTTAATACAGTTTGAAATTCAGGCACCGGATAAGAAATGAGCTTTGGCGGCAGGGGGGGGGCAGAGGTAAGGGCGAGGATGTCGAGTCACCGGGCGTCAAGGCAGGCGCACGATGGTGGGTTCTTGCATGATAAATAAAAACCGGCCCGTCATTTGGGCCGGCTTTTTATTCTGGATCTGAATTGCTTGTGATCACTTGGCCGATCAGAAACTCCTGCTCCAACCCAGCCAGAACTTCGGATCATCCGAGTTGACAGAGCCAAGCGCGTCGGTTGACTCAATGTCCGCGTACTCCACGTTAACACTGAAAGAACCGAAGTTTCCCGCATCCTTTGTAACGTTGGCGGCGACGTGTGAATAACTTGCCTCGCCGACAGAAGCCTTGCCGTCATCAGCGAAGTCGTAATAGCCAAGCGTCACACCGGCACTGTAGCTGTCCTCCAGAGGCACCCCAACAGAGGCGTAGTAATAGGCATCCCCCTGCACGAACACCCCATCACCACTGGTGTCGCTGTTGATCGTGTAGGCCAGGCCGATGGCCGCAATGCCATAACTGATCTCGCCGTACAGTTCGCCGAAGTCGATGGAGCCCGGCGCGTCAGGATACGCATAATAAATGTACCCAACGTCATAACCCAGTTCTTCCACAGAGCCGGAGAATCCGGCATAAAGATCAAGCTCATAGCTGGTGCCGTCACCAAAATCGACATTGGAACCCCAACCACCGGCGTAGAAGCCCGACGCATGCTCATAATCCAACCCTCCCTGGACAGCCGCAGCCCCGTCTGTCTGGGTGACGCCCCGGAACAGATAGTTGCTGCTGGCGCTCACATTTGAGCTGACGTCAGCGCTAACAATGGCGGGCGCAGCCTGAAGTGCTGCAAGCAAAGTGATACTGATAAAACCTGATTTGGTGAAAAACTGCTTCTTCATAATGGATACCTTCGGTTGGGTTTCATTGCTCCAAATATGATTTAGCAAAATTCCTGCCACATCTTATTTATTCTTGTTTATCATAATTATAGAGACAAATCGGCGCATTCTGAGCTTGCCCCCGAAAAACGACCGCAACACCTAGCGCCCCAGAACCTGTCACTGACCCGGACCGGCGCCCTGTTTTGATGCCATTCTCTGTAACTATTCTGTAATCTTTGCCAAGTAGGCTTTAATAGCGCTTCAACACACATAAGCAAACCAAAAAGGTGAGACAGATCATGAGCAAGAAATATTTGGGCTTGGCTTTGGCGATTTCTGCCGCTTCTGCTGCACAGGCCGGAACTGTTACGACCAGCGGCAAAGACCTTGTGATCGATACCGAGAGCGGTATCAAGGTGAAAACGTCTGACAATTCTGCGTCTTTTCAGCTCGGCGGGCGCCTTCAATGGGATTACGACGCCACGCAGTCTGACGCCAACGGTGTTGACACTACCGATTTCGACGTGCGCCGGGCACGCCTCTACGCCAAGGGCCACTTTGGCGACTGGGCGTACAAAGCCCAGTTCAACGTGGCTGAGAGTGATGGCGCCGACGGCGGGAACGCTGAGGACCTGTACATTCGCTACCTGGGATTTGGCTCGACGGCAACCGTGACTATTGGTAAGCAGAAAGAGCCATTCGGCCTGGAACAATTAACGAGTTCAAAAGACATCTCGGCCCTTGAGCGATCCGCCATGACCGAGCGTTATACCCCCGGTCGCAGCGGCGGCATCCAGCTCAGTGGCAAAGGCAGCAACTGGACCTACGGTATCGGCTATTTCGAGGCAGACGGCGATGGCAGCGACGACTTCAATAACACGGCAGTAACCGCACGGGGCACGGTTGCACCCGTTCAAACGAATAATGCTGTTGTTCATCTTGGTGCGGGTTATACCACGCGTGATGCCGACACTCAGGCCAATGAGGTCGATACGTTTAATCTGGAATTGGCCGGCGCTTCCGGGCCCTTCCATGCCCAGGCCGAATATTTCGATTCCGAGGAAGGCCAGGTGGATGTTGATGGCTATTACGTACAGCTTGGCTGGATCATCACCGGCGAAAGCCGTCCTTACAAAGCCGGAGCATTCAAGCGGGTAAAACCGGCATCACCCAAAGGGGCCTGGGAAGTTGTTGCCCGCTTTGAGGATGGTGACGGAAAATACAGTGATGTGGGGCTGGCCACGACCGACGGTGAGCAAACAACACTGGGCGTTAACTATTACGCCAACAAGAATGTTCGACTTGGAATGAGCTACATGGATGGCGAAGAAGCCAATGGCGCTAGCGGAGATGAAGTGCGTGCGAGGTTACAATATGCATTTTGACCGCATGGAGGTCGCTTGAATGAGTTTGCGGCTTGATATAGTTCTTGAGAGTTAATGAAATACTCAGGTTTTGGGCAGATATTAATGGGTAAGCGGATTAAATGGTTGATCTTACCTTTGCATGAGAGTGAGACAGACCGGCATCTCATCGGATTATCTGGTTGATGCTTCACCTACTGCTGGTGCATGTTTCCTTCGCTAATTCCAGCAAGAACCCCACACGCCTCAACTTCCCGGTCATCGTTGCAACTCGCTCTCAGTGAAACGAGTTGTTTCTCAAGCGCTTGCAGAGCGGTTATCTGCGAGCGCACATGAGAGATGTGATCATCGAGCAAAGCATTGACGGCGGTACAGGACTGATGAGGGTCGTCCTGATAGCGCTGTAGTTCGTGAATTTCTGCCAGTGACAGATCCAGGATGCGGCAGCGACGAATAAAGGCCAGCCGCTCAACGTGTTTCTCGGTATAGACACGGTAACCGTTCTCCTGCCGATCAGGCGGCGGCAACAAGCCCTGCCGTTCGTAGAAGCGGATCGTCTGTGTTTCGACCCCTACCAACTGCGCCAACTGACCAATGCGCATCAGCCTCCTCCCCAACGGATTCTTTACTCTATTGACCTTATAGTAGCTTTATAGTTTTAAATGGTACCACAACATTGTTCAAGTGGAGTCGTATCATGAGCAAATCCTGTGGTGGCGCCTGTGGCGGTGATGCAACGTCCGCAGCGGATACCGATATACAGGCCTCCTCCGAGGCGCCAGGGAGATGGGTCAGTGTTTATGCCGTGCCGAAGATGGACTGTCCATCAGAAGAACGAATGATTCGCCTAGCCCTGAACGGCTTTGAGGAGATTCGGGCGCTGTCCTTCGACTTGTCGAACCGCCGGCTGAAGGTCGTGCATGACGGCGAGGTTGAGCCCGTCACCTCGAAACTGAAGACCTTGGGGCTAGGCGCCTCGCTTCAGGAAACCGTCGCTGCAAATCCGGAGACCATCAAGGCCGCCGAGTTTTCGGCAGCTTCTGCTAAGCAAGAATCCGGAACCCTGCGCTGGTTGCTCGGCATCAATGCACTTCTGTTCGTGGTGGAAATGACTGCCGGTCTGATCGCCCAGTCCACCGGCCTGATTGGAGAATCCCTGGACAATTTTGCCGATGCGGCGGTGTACGGGCTTGCCCTTTATGCGGTTGGACATAGCGTGAAAATGCAGGTACGTGCCGCGCATCTTGCTGGTGTACTGCAACTGATCTTGGCTGTGGGCGTGCTCGTAGAGGTGGTGAGACGCTTTGTATTCGGTAGTGAGCCTGAATCGCTGGTGATGATGGCTATCGCATTCGTCGCATTGATTGCCAATACCGCCTGTCTGCTGATGGTATCCAAACATCGAGGGGGCGGAGCTCATATGAAGGCTAGCTGGATATTTTCGGCCAACGACGTGGTGATCAACCTGGGGGTCATCACCGCCGGCGCCCTGGTCGCGTGGACCGGGTCCAATTATCCGGATCTGATTATCGGCACCATCGCGGGGGGCATTGTACTTAACGGTGCCAGACGCATTTTGGCGTTGAAGGGTTAAATAATGCTCATTATTGGCAAAAAGCTCTCGCCGTATGCCCTATTGTCCATATCGGGCCTGCTGGCAGCGTCTGATCAGGCTGTAAAGTGGCTGGTGCAGCAATCAATGGCCTATGGCGAGTATGTTTCGGTGACCCCGTTCTTTAACTGGGTGCACCTATGGAACACCGGTGCCGCATTCAGTCTTTTTGCGAATGGTGGAGGCTGGCAGCGCTACTTTTTTATCGGAATCGCGGTAGTGGTCTCGATTTTTCTGATCAAGCTGATCCTTGAAAATCGTCATAAAGGAGAAGCCATCGCTTACAGTCTTATCCTCGGTGGCGCCATGGGCAACCTGATTGACCGGGTCTTTCGCGGCTATGTTGTGGATTCCTTTGATTTCTATTGGCGAGACTGGCATTGGCCGGCCTTCAACCTGGCTGATATCGCGTTATTGGCAGGTGTCGTGGTATACGCAGTGGCGCTATGGCGTGAGCGGCCTACATTTAAGCGCACTGAGTAACGCTATGGATGTGGTCGATAAAGATAAAGAATATACGTTTTTTGCTGGGCGACGCTCACCAATAGTCGATTGCGTTGTAGCGCTCGCCGCTGGGGTACTGACTACCTTGAGTGCCGCCCCTTTTTCCCTATGGTGGCTTGGCCCAGTGAGCGTGGCACTGGTCTATTGGAGAATAGCGTCGCTAACGCCCGCCATGGCCACCCTGCGAGGGTGGTGTTATGGGGTAGGCCTGTTCGGTTCAGGCACGTCGTGGGTCTTCGTTGCTATTCACGATTTCGGTGGCACCGGGGCCTTGATGGCGATGTTCCTCACCACGCTATTTGTTAGCGTCCTGGCGCTCTTCTTTGCAGTCCCCTTTGGGCTCTATCGACGCATCACGGGGCCACGGTTCGCCTTTCTTAGCTTTGCCGGTATGTGGGTGGTGAGCGAATGGCTACGCACCTGGTTGCTCACCGGCTTTCCCTGGTTATTGCTGGGCACCTCTCAGATAGATTCTCCACTAGCCCCATGGGCGCCCGTTGGTGGTGTGTACTTGCTGTCACTCATGACCGCGCTGACAGGTACGTTAGGGGTAGAGGTACTGCGTCGCCGCTGGATTTTCCTCGTCCCAATGGCCGCCCTGTGGATCGTTCCATTCCTATTGCCCGCCCAATGGACAACCCCGGCTGGCAAGCCCATCCAGGTGGCATTGTTGCAAGGGAATCTTGATCAGCGCATTAAGTGGACTGCCCAAGGGCAGCGCGAAGCGATCAGTATCTACACGACGATGACACGGGTGCAAGCAAGGGATATCGACCTCATCGTTTGGCCTGAGGCAGCCCTTCCCATGCTTGAGCAGGAAGCACAGCAAATACTGGAACAAGTAGCGTCCGACCTGGGGCCTGACACCGCCTTGTTGACCGGCATTTTGCAACGCGACAGTGAAGGGCGCTCTTATAACAGCGTCATAGGGCTAAATGATGTGCAAGGCGAATACCAGAAGGCGCACTTGGTGCCCTTTGGCGAGTATTTGCCATTCCAAAGCCTCCTCGCTGACACCCTTGCTTTTTTCGACTTGCCAACACCCCGGCTGACCCCTGGTTCAGACGTACAGGCTCCGTTACACGTGGCTGGAACCACCATTGGCAATGCTATCTGTTACGAGATCATTTTCGCCGACCATGTCGCCCAACAGGCGCGTAATGCCGAGCTGCTATTAACGGTTTCCAACGACACGTGGTTTGGGCGTTCCATTGGCCCACACCAACATCTTCAAATGGCGCGTCTACGTGCCCTTGAAAATGGTCGTCACCTACTTCGAGCTACCAGTAATGGCGTGACGGCCATCATCGATTCACAAGGTCACGTCACAGCCCGTGCCCCACAGTTTGAACAGGCCAGTTTAACTGGCGAGGTGACCCCGATGCAGGGCCTAACTCCTTTCACACGCACCGGTAGTGGCCCCGCTTGGATACTCGCTGCCTTACTGACGCTGCTCGGGTTAAAACTGAACTTATCTCGATCAAAAAACGACGCATTAGATGAAAAAGGAACCTAGCGATGCTCCTGGCAAATCAAGATAGGTTGGGAAGGCGGTCAGCCGCTGATTCAAGCCTTTCCGCCGCTTGGAGAAGAAGAGCACAGTATGACCGCACTCACAGAGACCATGACACGCCTTAACCAATACAATGTCGATAACGTAAACCTCGATTACGAGCAGCTCAGCGATGTCCTGTCACTCTCTAACGGGCTTATAACCCCACTACATCCAAAGCAGGAACAGGAGCCACAGCGCCACAGCCCAGAAGAGAAGGCTATCAAGGGCATTTATGAAGACCTGGTTTTGACGTCATCTCAACGGTCATGACACGCCTTTTGGCACCCCCTTGAGCCCTGGCATATAGGTAGAGAGCCATAGCCCCGTCCAAACGGCGGGGCGACATTCGCCTACAGAGTCGCGGGGCCCTCCAAGTGACTGCACGCTATCAGTGTCTTAGCACTCAATATCCAGAGGCAGCCAGTAGGTAACGCCACCCACTACCACCTGTATCCCGTCTGTCGTCCGCTCTACGGTCTGTTGTCGAAGCATTTTCTGCGTTACTTTTGTGTCATGGAAATACTCCATGGCAGCAACGATCCATGCCTCTCTCCAGGCCTCTCCTTGATCAGCACACCGGGCCATCGTCATCAGAGTGCGGGCTAGTGTTTCTTTTCGCCGCTTTCTTGCCCGTTTTACATCCACCCGAGGAGCCAACGTGGTGGCATGTTGGCGATTTAAGAAATTAGTAAACCCCGTCACCGAGGCTGCTTGTCCAGGCACCGCCTGCAAATAGTTGTCCACATCGCCCTGTTGTGGAAGTCGCTGCCCCTCCCGGTCAGTAGCGAGTAGCAATGCGGCTGCCGCTCTTAGTGCAAGTCGTGCGGAGGTGTGGGACGTTTTGCCCGCCTCTATACGGGTTTCTAATTGCTGCCAATAAGCATGCAGCGCTTTTTCTGATAAAGAAGCGGACGGCATAGACCTGAGACACGCTTTGATACGTCGTTTCTCTGAGTCGATCTTGTTTGCTTGGTGATCCGGCTCTACCCCTTGCTCTTCATGCAGCCATCGCATAGGAAGTCTTACACGCCGCAACCCCTCCGCCCCGAAGTGATGAAGCAGCTCCGAATAGCTCGGTATCCGTGACCATGCCTGGTCGACCTCAAGGAAGAACGAGAAGAAATGATTGATCTTGAGAGCAGCCTTATGCGGCCCTGTGGTACGAATCAGCCATTCACCAAATTCCCCAAAGGCCTCACGTAACGCTTTGGTGGTGATACCGGCTTGGCCAATGATGATCCGCTTACGACATGTACGCGTCCAATAGCAGGGCTCACAGGCATCGCCTCGACCCGCTGGCATGGGATTACCACACGATGGGCAGGCAATTTCCCCTCGCTCATTACAGGCTTTGCACAACACATCCCCGTTGGGTGCCACCACCAATAAGCGATGTCGACGACACGCAGAACAGGTACCGTGATCAGCCGTCGCACAGCGTGGACACAAGCGATGAGCATGCCCCATACGCGTCACTCGGGTAAGACGTTGAGAGGATTCCCCACACTCCTCGCAGGACTCTGGCTCTCTGAAATAGGGAGCGCAGGCGATACAGACAGGGCCGTAGGGAGTGACCTTGCCGATGTTGTAGTCTGAACTGGCTTTTCCACATCGTGCACACGGTTTGTCGACGTCGCACTGACGACAGACGGCGTCTGGGTCATTCTTAGGCAAACGAGCTAACTCACCACATCGTGGGCATATCCGCCGCTTAAACTCACGAGCATAGCAAGTTGAGCAGTAACCATGCCCCTTATGGCGTCGCCACAATTTGGAGACTTCTCGACCACACTCATCGCAGTCTACCGTTTTGTGTTGCTTCAAGAGGTTGGCTCCGCTTTCATTCTGCGCTTTAAACGCGCCCAAGAGGCTCTAACAGCACGTTCCGATGCAGGGCGATGATCCGGTTGAACACGGCGGCGATGTGGCCCATGAGGATGATGAGATAATCGTGATAGCATCGGTAACAGTGCAACGGGAGGTGACTTTCGAGGATCAAATAGCGCGCTCGTTTTCACATTGAACGCGACAAACGTCCTGAACGCCTCCTCAACACCTATGCTCATTAACCGCTCAACCGCCGTCAATAAAGCACTCCGCTCGCTAATAGGCAACAGCTCAAACGCCAATCCAGATATAGGCATTCGGTTATTCACGACGGGAATACCTAACGACAGAAGCGCTCCCGCGAGGGGTGACGTAGGCCGCCGACTGGCGCGCCGCATAACGCCAACCAAGAAGCTCGCCATAGAAAACCAATCCGCGAGTGTGATAGAGGTGTTCCCAAATGCCGCCCTATCCCCTTGTAAAACACGATCAGCCAGCACTTGGAAACTGAACGCTTCAGGTAAAGGTGACGTGCATACTGCCTTTCTAAAATTCTCATGGCACCGGCTGCATTGAGCTAAATGTTGATCTTCCGCTGACAGGCGATGAGGCTCTATAGGAGCCTTGCATACCGGGCACTCATCTATCAGTTGCACCCCATGAAAGCGGCACCCAGTGTGCCAAGCGAATCGCCAGTGTCGGCGCAAGTAGGGGGCTGAGTCCTCTGCCAAACACAATGCACAAATCTGTTGTCCTCCATGGCGAGTTCGATTTCGGCTGATCTTACCCAGCAACAGTGGACACTGGTTTAAGCGATCATTCGGGCTTCAAAGGCCTCTGGGCTGATCATCCCAATAGCACTGTGCCGCCGTTGTTTGTTGTAGTCCAGCTCGACGTACTCAAACACCTGGCGCCTCATATCGTTTCGCGTTGTAAATTGCTCCCCATGGATCGCTTCAACCTTGAGGCTGTGGAAGAAGCTTTCGGCACAGGCATTATCATAGCAGTTGCCTTTGGCGCTCATGCTGCACGTAAGCTCATGCCGGGTAAGCAGCGATTGGTAACGCGTGGAACAGTACTGACTACCTTGAACCGCCCCGGTTATTCCGGAGACCGGTTTGTTTGAGTCAGGCAGCTTCACCCGACTCCTCCAATTGACGATAATACGTCCTTTCTCGTTCTGCTGGTGGAACGTTTCCGATGGGTTCCAGCAGTCGGCGGTTGTTGAACCAGTCAACCCACTCCAGCGTGGCATACTCAACGGCATCCAGTCCCCTCCATGGGCCACGATGATGGATCACCTCCGTTTTGAACAAGCCGATGATGGTTTCAGCCAGCGCATTGTCGTAGGAGTCGCCGGTGGTGCCGACTGAGGCATTGATACCCTCGTCAGCCATACGCTCGGTGTAGCGGATCGAGAGATATTGGCTTCCCCTATCACTATGATGGATCAACCCTTGTCTGTGTTTTCGTGCCCACAGAGCTTGCTCCAGAGCGTCCAGCACCAGCGCCGTTCTCATCGACGTCGCTACACGCCAACCCACGATACAGCGTGCATAAACATCGATAACGAACGCAACGTAAACGAAGCCAGACCAGGTAGCGACATAGGTAAAATCGGCCACCCAAAGCTGATTAGGACGCATGGCCGTAAAGTCACGTTTCACTAAATCAGGTGCCCGTTTCTGGCCGGGATCACTGATGGTCGTGAAGGGGCGTTGGCCTCGCACCACGCCGCGAATTCCTAGGCGGCGCATGAGCCGTTCTACAGTGCAACGAGCAACATTAACGCCTTCACGGCGGAGTTGCCGCCAGACCTTACGGGCACCGTAGACGCAGAAGTTTTCTTCCCACACGCGCTGAATCTCAGCGGTAAGAAACGCATCCTGCCGATACCGGTCTGCCCGCCGTTCAGGATCAGCTTCAAGTGCCTTGTGGTGGTAATACGTCGATGGGGCGATTGGCAGTTGACTACAAATCGACTCGACCCCGAACTGAGCACGATGCTCGTCGATAAATGACACCATCAATTGGGTTTGCGGTCGAGCTCCGCCTGGGCGAAAAAAGCAGCCGCCTTACGGAGAATTTCATTGGCACGCTTCAATTCGGTGTTTTCACGCTCTAGCTGCTTGAGCCGTTCATGTTCAGACAGGTTAACCGAGCTGTTTTCCTGCGTGAGTTCTGTGCGTTTGCACCAGGCTCTCAAAGTCTCTGGTGTACAGCCGAACTTGCTGGCAATGGAGCAGATCGCCGCCCACTTGGACGGGTATTCGCCTTGCTGTTCAAGGACTAATCGAACAGCTCGCTCCCGGACTTCTGGGGAATATCGTTTTGGTGAGTTCATAACTCCATCCTCTCAAGATATGGAGTCTCCGGTAAAGACGGGGCGGTTCAACCTCGATCCGAATGGACTATCACGCCTTTGGGCATTTTGCGTCTCCATAGCGCCATCTGTAGCGCGTCACAGACAAGATCGGCCGTCATACGCTCACTCATTGCCCAACCGACCACTTTACGAGAGTAAAGATCAATGAGCACTGCCAGGTAAAGCCAGCCTTCGCCCGTCGCCAAGTAGGTAATGTCACCCACCCACTTTTGATTAGGAGCTGAGGCCGTGAAGTTTTGTTCTAGTAGATTCGGTGCGACTGGCAGCGAATGCCGTGAGTTCGTGGTGGCCTTGAACTTACGAGCTGCTTTAGCGCGCAGGCCCTGACGCTGTAAGCTGGCAGCCACCGTCTTACGGTTGATCGGCATCCCATCATCTCGCAGGTCTAGCGTTAGTCTCGGGGCGCCTGAGCGGCCCTTGCGTTGGTGATAAGCCTTGGCCACATGCTGATCGATAATGGCTTGCTGGCTGCGTTTTGGGGACGATGCGCCGCGTTGCCGCCAAGCGTAGTAGCCACTCCGAGCGACCCCGACAACATGGCACATACGCTGAATACTGAACGCCTGACGATGACGGTGGATAAAGGCGTACTTCACTTCAGGCTTTTCGCAAAGTACACCGCGGCCTTTTTTGTGATGGCCAGCTCTTCATTTGCCTCGGCTAGTTGGCGCTTCAAGCGGGCGTTTTCTTCTGCCAACGACCGCTCTCGCTCGGATGTGTCTTGCTGCAGCTGTGCTTTAGATCGCCACTGATAGAGCTGACTCGCGTGTATTCCCAGCTCACGCGCCGCTGCTGCAACGCCAATGCGATCCGCAAGCGCTAAGGCTTCTTGCCGGTAGGCATCTGAGTAACGGGTATATGATTTTTTCTTCATTGATGTTGTCGATCTTGCCATGGTTCACCTCATCGTAACGTATGACGTTCTTGAGGTGTCCACCGTTACTGGGCAGGATCATTAACGTTCTTCCAATATTATCGACATACCTCATATCACTTGTCTTGCTTATCGGTCCGATGTAGCAACCATGGTTCGCTGACTACGACATGCAGTGGTGACCAGGAACGCACCTGCTGCCAACATTGGTACCGTCAACAACTGTCCCATAGTGAGCCAATCAAAGGCGATGAAGCCCAATTGAGGATCGGGTAAGCGCACAAACTCCACGATGAAACGGAAGGTGCCATACAGAAGCAGGAATAGACCCGAGATAAGCCCTTGAGTTTGCGGTTTCCGTGACACCCACCACAACACGACAAACAGCACCACACCCTCCAGGACAAACTCGTAGAGTGCTGATGGATGTCGGGGTTCAGGCCCCAAGCCCAGCATGGGAGGGAAGATCATCGCCCAGGGCACTTCGCTGGCCCTCCCCGGCAACTCGTGATTGATGAAGTTGCCCAGACGCCCTGCCCCCAGACCGATCGGCACCAGCGGGGCGATGAAATCGGTCAGCTGAAGGTAGGCCAGGCGGTGACGGCGAGCGAACAGCCAGGCGGCTACCAGCACGCCGGCAAGACCTCCATGGAAACTCATGCCCCCTTCCCAAATCTTGAAAAGCCATAGGGGGTTGGCTATCAGCTGGTCGAGCCCGTAGAACAGCACATAGCCCAAGCGCCCTCCAATGATGACGCCCAGAGCGCCATAGAAGATCAGGTCACCGATATCATCGTGGGTCAGGCCGAGGCGGTGCGCTCGCCGCCGCCCCAGCCACCATGCGGCCGTCAGCCCCACCACGTACATTAGGCCATACCAATGTAGCTGTACCGGTCCGAGGGAAAATGCCACTGGATCGATCTGTGGGTACGCAATCATGGCAATTTCCTCGCGCCCTTCAGGCTTCTATGAATCGCTCGACGCTACGCCAGCGGGTTAGCAAATAGCCAAGCGTGCTTTCTTATCTACCAGCATAGCCTAATGGCCTGAATACAAACTGAATCTTGACTCACGAAGTGCAAATTCAACCTAATTCCAGGGGGCATCGCTAGTGCACCTCACATCAAGTACCACTGACGATTCGTGTTAGGCTGGGAGCCCTCGAGATACGGCATTCGCGTATCTAGAATGTGCCACCCAGCCTTGTCGATCCTGACGTTATGCATGATTCACATGGCGGCATTTCCACAGATAGTAGACACAAGGCAATACTAGAAGCGTCAATATCACCGCGCTCAACATACCGCCCACCATCGGGGCCGCAATGCGACTGATCACCTCGGAGCCGGTCCCCGAGCTATACATCAGTGGCAATAGGCCTGCGATCGTCGAGACTGACGTCATCATTACCGGTCTCACCCTGAGAGCAGCACCGTGCAGCACGGCGTGGCGAAGAGTCTCCCGACGGGGTTGTACTCCCTTGTGTTGGCAGCGCTCGAGCATCTGCTGATAGGCCTGGTTGAGATATACGAGCATGATCACTCCGATCTCGACAGCCACCCCCGCTAGAGCGATAAATCCCACTCCCACGGCCACGGAGAAGTTATAGCCCAGCAGGTATATCAACCAGATAGCCCCTACCATGGCCAGCGGCAGCGTGCCCATGATGATGGCTACCTCACTGAAGCGTTTGAAACTCATGTAGAGCAGGATCACTATGATTGCCAATGTGAGAGGCACCACATAGCTCAACTTCTCTTTGGCACGCAACATGTATTCATACTGCCCGGACCACGTCACCGAATAACCGGCGGGCAAATCGAGCTCGTCCGCCACGACGTCCATGGCGCGCTGCACATAGGTACCGACATCCACGCCTTCGATATCCACGAAGGTCCAACCGTTGGGACGTGCGTTCTCGCTCTTGATCGCCGGTGGTCCGTCCTCCACGTAGATGTCCGCCACGTCGGCTAGCGCGATGCGCTGCCCATTGGCGGTCACGATCGGCAGCTCGGCCAGTCGCTCAGGGGAGTCCCGGTAATCCTGTGGGTAGCGCAGGTTGACCGGGTAGCGCTCCAAGCCCTCGATGGTCTGAGTGATGTTCTGACCACCGATAGCGGTTGCCACCACTTGTTGCACGTCTGCAATGTTAAGGCCATAGCGCGCAGCCTGAGCGCGGTTGATATCGACTTTGATATAGCGACCTCCGGCCACCCGCTCGGAATAGACCGACGCAGTACCGGGAACATCGGCAAGGATCGTCTCCAGCTGCTGTCCGATGGACTGAATCTGCTTGAGATCTTCTCCGCCCACCTTGATGCCCACCGGCGTCTTGATCCCGGTCGCCAGCATATCGATGCGCGTCGAAATCGGCATCACCCAGGCATTGGATACCCCCGGTATCCGCACCAGGCTGTCGAGTTCCTTCTTGAGCTTGTCGGTGGTCATCCCCTCTCGCCACTCTTCCCGCGGTTTGAGCTGAATGAATGTTTCGATCATGGTCAGCGGCGCAGGGTCGGTAGCCGTGTCGGCCCGTCCGATCTTGCCAAACACTGTGTCCACCTCCGGCACGCTGGCAATGAGTTTATCGGTCTGCTGAAGGAGCTCCCGCGCCTTGCCGATCGACAGCCCTGGATAAGTGGTCGGCATGTACATCAAGTCGCCTTCATCCAGGGGTGGAATAAACTCGCTGCCAATCTTGCTGACCGGCCAGAAACCTACCAGGGTTATCGCTAGCACCAGGGCGATGGTCGTCTTTGGGAATCTCAATACCGCCTTGAGTACCGGCATGTAGACCCCGACCAGCAGTCGATTGACCGGATTCTTGTGCTCAGGAAGTACGCGGCCGCGGATGAAATAGCCCATCAGCACCGGAACCAAGGTGACCGCCAGCCCGGCACTGGCTGCCATGGCATAGGTCTTGGTGAAGGCCAAGGGTGAAAACATTCGCCCCTCTTGGGCCTCGAGGGTAAAGACAGGAACAAAGCTGACAGTGATGATCAGCAAGCTGAAGAAAAGCGCCGGCCCCACCTCCACCGCCGAATCGGCCACCACCTTCCACCGGTTTTCGGACGTCAGCGGTGTACGCTCCATGTGCTTGTGCAAGTTCTCGATCAACACGACGGCACCATCGATCATGGCCCCGATCGCAATGGCGATACCCGCAAGCGACATGATGTTGGCGTTCATACCTTGCCAGTTCATGACGATGAAGGCAGTGAGAATGCCCATCGGTAGGCTGATCATCGCCACCAGTGCAGAGCGCAGGTGGAACAGAAAGAGTACGCACACCAACGCCACGATGGCCAGTTCCTCGAGCAGACCACGCAACAGGTTGTCCACCGCCTTCTCGATCAAGCCTGAACGGTCGTAGACCGTCACGACCTCGACCCCCTCCGGCAGGCTGGACTGGAGCTGCTCAAGCTTGGCCTTGACGCCATCGATCGTTTTCTGGGCATTCTCTCCTGTGCGCATGACGACGATGCCGCCGACGGTCTCACCTTCCCCGTTCAATTCGGCAATGCCACGGCGCATCTGGGGTCCCACTCCAATGTCGGCAACATCCTTGAGCAGCAGAGGCGTTCCGTTGTCATCCACACCCAGCGGAATACTGGCAAGATCCTCACGACTCTGGATATAACCAGTGGCGCGCACCATGTACTCGGCTTCGGCCATCTCAACGACCGAGGCGCCCACTTCCTGGTTGCCCCGCTGTATGGCAGTCTGGATGTGGGCCAGCGGGATGTCGAAGGCACGCAGTTTCTCCGGATCCACCACCACTTGGTATTGCTTGACCATGCCGCCAAGCGCCGCGACTTCAGAAACGCCCGATACGGTCTGAAGCTCATACTTCAGGAACCAGTCTTGCAGGCTGCGCAGCTCACTGAGGTCATGTTGGCCGGTCCTGTCGATGAGGGCGTAGAGATAGACCCACCCCACGCCAGTGGCATCTGGGCCAAGCTGTGGGCGCGCACTATCCGGTAGCGTGGGCGCTACCTGGGAAAGGTACTCCAGCACACGAGAGCGTGCCCAGTAGGGATCGGTGTCTTCGTCGAAAATCACATAGACGTAGGAGTCGCCGAAGAAGGAGTATCCGCGGACTGTCGCCGCCCCGGGGACCGACAGCATAGCCGTAGTGAGCGGGTAGGTAACCTGATCTTCAACGACCTGCGGTGCCTGTCCAGGGTAGTTGGTCTTGATGATTACCTGCACATCGGACAGGTCCGGCAGAGCATCAATAGGAGTATTCTTGACTGAGTAGATTCCCGCCCCCGCCAGAATCACGGCAGCAAGAAGCACGAGAAAACGGTTGCTGATGGACCAGCGGATCAGAGCAGGAATCATTGCTTACTCTCCCCCGCACCATGACCTTCATGGCTCATCCCGTCTTGATGGTCACTACTCGCGCCACCCCCCACGCCGTGATCCACAACCGAATCGTTGGATGCTTGGGTAGCTACATCGTCTACATGCACGTCTCGGAGGAGATATTCGTCTTCTGCAACCCGCTCAATCTCGACATGGACGTCCATGCCTGCTTTAAGCTGCTCAAGACTGACCGTATCAGCAGCCTGGAAATTCATGCTCATGGCCGGCCATTCC
Source organism: Halomonas sp. NYA30 (assembly GCF_976980765.1). Classification (NCBI taxonomy): domain Bacteria; kingdom Pseudomonadati; phylum Pseudomonadota; class Gammaproteobacteria; order Oceanospirillales; family Halomonadaceae; genus Halomonas; species Halomonas sp. NYA30. The sequence goes on from NZ_OZ334477.1 coordinate 3,668,571, forward strand.
CAAACCGCTATAGGGGCATGGGAAAGCGTTACCATGCCATGATCCGGCATGACATCTTCGACGCGTGCCGGCACCCATACGGTCTCAACAAGGGAATTCTCATCGGCCTCTTCAGCACTGTCACTATGCTCCATTCGTCGAAAGTCTGATGTTCGACTTGACTCGGAATCCAGAAGGAACTGAGCCGACGTAACGATGCGATCGCCCTCCTCAAGGCCCGATAATATCTCGACGGTTTCCCAACCCACGCGCCCGACGTCGACTTCGATCGATTTGAATTTCCCATCACCCAATGCAAGAACGACACGCGACTGGCTTCCGGTGCGAATCAAGGCCTCACGGGGTATTTGCAATGCCTCCAACGTCGTGTTTGACATAATGGTCAGCTGAGAAAACATTCCAGGTTTTAGCGCCAGGTCATCGTTAGCGAAACGCACCCTTACACGAGCCGTACGCGTCTCACTATCAATACTTGGATATATATAGTCCACCACCCCTGTCCACTCCCGTTCGGGTAGATAGTCAAGAGTCATGCGAACCTCATCTCCCTCAGCGATCAACGCTGCCTGGCGCTCAAACACCTCTCCGACAGCCCACACATGATCAAGAACGCCAATACTCATCATGCTCATTCCTGGCTGTACGAACATTCCTTCACGCACCTGCAAATTATCCAGGACGCCACTTTGGGGCGCACGCAAGATGATCGCCTGACTCACTTGACGACTGTCCCTTAGCTTCTGGATAGCCTCATTGGGCACCTGTAACGCGCGCAGCCTTTCCAAGGCGGCAGAAATCAGACGTTGGTTGCCGCGGTTCATTGCAAGCAACAATTCTTCCTGTGCATTCACGAGCGTCGGCGAATAGATCGAGTAGAGCGGTTGACCTTGGGTAACACGATCGCCTTCGGACTTGGCAAATAACTTTTCTATCCACCCCTCGACGCGGGGGTGGATATGCACCAACTTGTCTTCATCGTATTGGACATAGCCAACTGTCCTTACCGTGGCGTCAAATGTATCCTTTTCGACAACGCCCGTTTTAACACCAAAATTGTTGACGACATCAGGAGAAATCTTGACTGTTCCTGGGGTGTCCCCTTCGTCTTGATCATCATAAACAGGCACTAGATCCATCCCCATCGGGGATTTTCCAGGCTTGTCTCGCTTGTAGTTGGGATCCATCGGCGCCACCCAGTAAAGGGGAGTGCGTTCTCCACTCTCTTCCCCACCAGTCTTATTACTATCTTTTCCAATAGCCGTTTCTACTGCGTTCAGGACGAATGTCTTCCCTCCCAGAACCATACTGCCGGACACGCCCAACAGGACGCCTAACGATATAACGAAAAAGTACCTACCCATTTGATTCATCGTGATGTCTCATTCCAGACTTGAGAAGTCGTGAGTTAGCGTGAAGACGTGCCTTGGGACAGCAGGTAGTTGATATCTGAAATCACCTTGAGTCGTTGGGCTTTCAGGCCTATGAGCTCCACACTCGCATTGGTTTCATCAATTCGTGCCCGCACGGCTTCTGCAAAATCACCATCGTCATTGTTATAGGCATTCAGGGAAGCTTCGGCCTGCTCGCTCAGCTCGGGCAATAATCGTTGCGTATACAGGGTTAATCGTTCATCGAGGCGCGCCAACTTAACCCAATTGGTTTCCAGCTGGGCAATCAATTCACGAACCAAGGTTTCTCTCTCGTACCGGACCGCTTCATGACGTGATGCCGCTGCTGCGACATTCTTGTCCTGACGATTTTCCGTGAACACAGGTAGATCGAAGGCCACTCCCACAGAGAACAGGTCGGACCGGCGTCCGCCCATAGGGTCGTCCTCGCGGTAGCCGTACTGTGCCGATACACCCCATTCTGGTTTGTACTGCTGCCTCGCCACATCGACCCCAGTCTCCATGGCATCTATCTTCTGCTCCAATGCCAGCACTGCAGGGTGACGCCTCACTCGCTCATACCACAGCTGACGACTGGGACGTTCAGCGTCAGTGAAGAGGCTTGGCTCTACCAAAACAAGCTCGGGGAAGTCTTCCGCTATCGGTAGCATCGCCTCACTCCCCAACCATTCAGTTAACTGCCGCTCTTCTGCCTCTTGTTGCTGTCTGAGATCGGTCAAGCGATCCTCCAGGCGAGTCAGCTCCAACTGAGCACGAATCACATCGTCTTGGCGGGTCATTCCGAAGGCGGACGCATAACTCACCTCGGCCACCTCCGCTAGCTGCTCGAACAAGCTACGATCACGTTCTATCCGACTGATGCTCAGCTGAGCCCGAGTGGCTTCCAGCCAAAGCTGGCTGACCACAGCCTCGACTCTCGCTTCTCTGTTCTGGCGCAACATCGGCTGCTGGGCGGCAAGCTGCTGCTTCTGTTGCTTGGCAAGCACCAGGCTATCCCCTCTGGGAAACAGCTGGCTGATGCCGATGCTGAACTGGGTCATACCTTCTTGATTCAAGTCAAAGGTATCAACCGGCAGATTTCCCGCTTTCAATGAAATCTGGGGATCAGGGAGCTGGGCCGATGCAATGGCCTCGTTCTCAAGGGCGGTTTCAATGGACGCACTTCCGGTTAACCAGGGGTCCTGATCAATGGCTATCTGTATCGCTTTTTGCAAATTGTCCGTTTCACTTCCGGCAACAGCAATAGCTGGCATCCAGGCGACACCCAAGACACCGCTGAATAACAATGCAGCCTTGATCACAGTGGACCTCCAAACAAAAGGATTACGCTCAAAAAAATACAGAAAATTTAATAAAATAAATAATCAAACATTAAAAACTACGTTTACTAATTACTTTAAAATCATTAAACGAAACATTTAAAGTAATTGTTGGCCAGCATTAGCCGGCCAACTTTAATTTATCACTGAATGTCTACATGCAGACTGTACCGGTGTGTATCACTTTCCCCACGCCCCCCCGTATCTCCTGAAACAATCAAGCGGTACTCGCCTTCATCGAGTCTCTCATCAATTTTGAAGTCTCCATTGACAGAATTAGCTTCCGAAACGATATTGCCGGATGCGTCCATCAGTTTTGCTTTCATGCGAAGCATAAAGTTTGATCCAGGAAAGTGCTCACTAGCTATCTTGACCTCGGAGCTTTCGTTTAATGAGAGCACATACTCATGAGGAAACCCGCTGGTCAATATTCCACTAGGTGTAACTCCCTCCGTCAGCTGTTTGGCCTGAGATTCAGAGTATCCAAAGCTTGCGAATGCTGGTATGGCAACTACGCTAATGATTGCGGCGGCAAGTGACGTTTTGATTTTCATTTTAACTCTCCATTCCTGTTTGATGACACGCTTAGAATACAGCGCTTACCTGCAACCACCCTTAACATCCAAATTGAAAAAAATGACTTGAGTCATTTTTTCTTCTCATACTGCCAAACGAGCTGAGGGTAGGACGTGATGAAGGTTTTTAACCTGTGGCAGAGCAGCTTTTGTAAGATATCCTTAAAGCAGACTTCAAGGTCAAGGCCTCATTTTAAATTTCGATGTACAACCGAAAGGTTTGCCATAAGCGCCCGTTGAAGACTTGACCTTTGGGCAGCCTGGCGGTTGTAAGCTGGCTACGAGTAAACAAATGAGGGTAAGCCAATGCGAGTCTCCGAGCTGGCTCAGACGGGAGGGGTAACGGCAGAAACGGTACGTCACTATACAAGGGAAGGGTTGTTGCAACCGCACCGCGACCCGCGCAACGGTTATCAACTCTACGATATAGAGTCCTTGGGGCGCCTACGTTTTATCGACTGCCTGCGTTCGCTGGGCGTTAGTCTTCCAGAGATCAAACAAATATTATCTTGGGCGGATCAAGGCACCGTAGAGTTTAATGAACCAGTACCACTCGCCACTCAAAGGCGACGTCTTCACTTGCGGACCCAAGAACTTCAGGTGATAGCGCGATGGTTAGATAACATGAACCAAGACAAGATGACTGAAAGCTTCAGGCTGAAGGAACTAATCGAATCGCTTGGGACAGGTAAATTAGTTTTCGAGGCTAATGATTCGCGAAGTAATCATTAGTGATGCTGCGAAGTCATGGCACTGTGCGTATCCACCATCCCTATCATGGATTGCAGATGCCAGAGTTACCAGACGGCAAACGTAATAATCAGCAGCGCTGCTAGCGTACGAGTCGCGGGGCTACGTATCCATATTGAGACACGGCGCGCTGCCACTCCGGTCGCTAGGACGGCAGGCAAGGTGCCGAGCCCAAAGGCCCCCATCATCGCGGCGGCACGCAATGGCTCGGCTACAGCAAGACTCCAGGCCAGCATCGAATAGATTAGCCCACAGGGCATCCAGCCCCATAGCGAGCCAAGTGCGAATGCTTGGGGTACTTTTACAACAGGCATCAAGCGACGGCCTATTGGTTCGATGCGGCGCCACAGGACGCGCCCCAGTGCCTCGATACGTAGCAAGCCCTTCCACCAGTTGGCGATATACAGTGCCATTAGTATCAACATGACCGCCGCCAGGATACGCAATACCAGGGCGAAGCTCTGAGCAGCTAGTACGGCATCATGGGCCCGGCGGCCCGGACGGAAACCGTAACTGTGCTCGCTAAAAGTGGGATCGATCAGCGGTTGTAGAACTTGCAGCAGTGCCTGTTGAATAAGACGGTCAGTCACGGTGGGTATCCCCAGTTCTCGTTCGCTTCCATCTGGCTTCGGAATAGCCACTCGGCGGACAGGCTGAGGATAATATCGACTGGCAAGAAGCTGCTGTCGAATATCGGGCCAGGCCCACCTTAGGTGCTCGGCGGTCTGAGCAATATCCAGACCATCGATGCCTGCTGCTCCCTTGTTGGCACGCACGCGCTTCCATGCACGTAGCATGTTCTCTCTTGCGAAGGCCCGCTCAAGCAGACCTTGCCCTGCGTCCTCCGGCACTTGTCGCGGGAGGCCAGTTTCATCGCTGGAGCAGGACGACAAGGCTTCACCTTGGCATGCCTTCTCCCGCCCCGCAGTCGCGGGCATCTGATGCGTTACTGATCTCATCGACAAGACGTTTGACGCTCCTTCTCGTTCGGCCCTTTGCTCCAAAAAAAAAACGAGGAGCTACTACGGCCTCTGCTGACTTCTCGCTCCGTGGGGTCACGTTGCCCTTTCAGGCATAAGGCGAGATCTCCCCGGGTAAGAACACACTCCTTCACCGCACAACCGCCGGATATACGCTACGTCGCCTTGGCCACAAGAGCTTCGCGGCTTCTTGCCCGCTCGCCCTGCTTGGCAGCGCCTCCTATCCGGTTCTTGTTCATCGGCTCGCGGTTTACGCTCCACGCTTCCTTCCCACGGTTGGTCACCCTTCCGCAGTTGCGCTTCGCTTCGTTCGCTGTGGCCAGCTTACGGGAGGACTTGCACCTCCAGGAGTGCGCCCGTGCCGGGCGCACAAAAAAGGCCAGCACGAAGCTGGCCTTGGCAATCAAATTAAGACTTTTAGTACGTCACGTAAGCTCATTTCGGTTACTGTTATCCTCAGCATTTCACTTCACGAGCCATTATGATACAGCAAAAGTCACATTGACCTGTCCAGTTCGAAATTACCGAGCAAACTCACATCGCTATTATCTACTGGATACAGCTTGCTCAGCTCCGGAGCGAAGACTTCTTGTTTTCCAGCCGAATCAATAGCGCAAAGCATCTATCCACGCGCCAATATGCCCGTATTGTGAAAGCCTGGGTCACCGAAATGGGTCTAGATGCGTCAATCTATGGCACACACTATGCGGCGCACCAAATCGTCTCTGATATATCGACGCACGAAAAACTTAAGGGCTGTACAACTGTTCCTAGGTCTCCCGAAGTTGGAAAGCCACAACCGGTGAGGTAAACAGTGCCTAATGTGATAATCGGAAAGATAAAAATCTGACGTGAACGGTTTTATGAAAAAATAAACATCAGTCCGCTTTTTCCAAGTCGTTTATGAGCTGTTTCATTTCCTCAATTTCGCGACGCTGTGCAGCAATGATTTCATCTGCCAGCTCACGGACACGCGGATCTGAAATTTTCGCTCGCTCACTGGTCAGGATCGCGATTGAATGATGGGGAATCATTGCTTTCATGTAATCGGTGTCATCTACGGTAACCTGGCTACGGACGATCCATAATGCAGCAATGAAAAGCACAGCACTGCCTGCATAGATGGCGATGTTTATCTTTTTTTTCTGATACATATTGAGCATAAAGCTCAACATCACTACCGCCATCACAGCCCCCATGACAAGAGCCATCCATGCTCTAGTTTCGCTCCAGAAAACATGGTCAAAAGCGTACGTGTTCAGATACATCAACCCATACATAATGATTGTCGATGTAGCGACCATTGCGACGAAACGCCAGTAAGACATTTTCATAGATTTTTCCTTTAAAATCAATATAATAATGAAATTATCGCATGATGCCTACGTACTCGTATTTTGCGATTTTGAGCGGCATGGGAGTACTGATACACCGGTTCAGCTCAGCTCGTTTCAATAGGCAGACCTGCTGCGTTCCAAGCCGCCCATGACCCTGGCGTGTTCGCCACGTCGGAGAAGCCAGCTCGCTTCAGAAGGCTGGCGGCAATCGAGGCTCGATAGCCTGATCCGCAGTAAGTGGCGATGGTCTTGTTCGGATCTAATTTATCTAGTTGCTCGGCAAGATGGACGACGTAAATATGCTTTGCGCCCGGTACTCGTCCATTGGCAACCTCATTGGGACTACGCACATCAAGCACCTGAACATCGGGCTCTTCACGCCGAGCGTTCAGCTCGTGGACGGTCCACTCCTGCAACCTGCTCAGGGGTAGTGCCGCATTCTGCCAATCCGTTATACCATTGTGCAGGTAGCCACGAATGTCATCCAGGCCGATGCGGTAGAGCTGGGTAATGGCTTGATGGACATCTTCTGTCGACTCGCCCACCAGCAAAATTGGGCGGGAGTCATAGAGCATCCATCCCGCCCAACTGACAAACTCGTTACGTAACGCGATGTTGATAGCCCCTGGCACATGGCCACCGCCAAATGCCAGTATTGAGCGAATGTCTACGACCTGCATGTTGGCGTTGCCAGCAAGTGATTGAAAGTCATCAGGCGACAGCGGCGGGGCCAGCGATAGGCTTTCCCACTGTTCGATGGCACCGACGTTCAGCTTCTTCAAGCGCGCATAGTGTCGTGGCGGTTCCGGCATATCGGCAAGCAGCGTGTCAATAAACGCCTCTTCGCTACTCTTTTCCTGCAGTACAGAATTAAAAAGCCGTTCGTTGCCAAGCGTAGATTGATGCCTGTCACCTATCGACTTACCGCCCGCCGAACCGGCCCCATGAAAGGAATATATTTCTATCCGATCGCCCAGCGGCAGATAACGATCAAAGAGAGTGTGAAATAGCTCACTGGCCAGCTTTCGTTCACTGCCCTCTCCAAGCAAATCAGGGCGCCCAACATCCAGGTTGAACAACGTGTCGCCAGTGAATAATGCGATGGGGTCACTGCCTTGCTGCGTATCGAACAGCTGAAGAGAAATGTGTTCAGGCGTATGGCCCGGCGAATGCATGATCTGCAGCCTTACCTGGCCGAGTTCCAATACCTCACCATCGCTGACATGGCGAAGGTCGAACCGGTATTCATCGGAGCGGCCACCAATAACCTGCGCACCAGTGCGGTTCGCCAGTGATTGAGCACCGGATACAAACTCTGCATGAATGTGCGTTTCGATGACATAGGCAATTCGCAGGCCTTGCTCTTTTGCCATCTGCAAGTAGATATCAATATCTCGACGAGGGTCGATTACCGCGGCCACTGCCGCCTTGCTGTCACCAACCAGATAGGAAACCTGTGCTAGGCCACTTGTAAAAAAAGACTCGAAAATAAGCATCGCTACCTCCTTTAAAAGATGGGGGGTGTCATTGCCCAATCGTCCAATATTTTTACGTAAAACGCGTGTGCTTCCTCGTTGTCAACTAACATTTAAGATAGAACGATTTGGCCACTGCAACCACAGTGAAACGTAATCGACGTTAATCTCACAAAAAACGTTAGTCTGTTCGGGGGCCCACTTCTCGGCGCAGACGCTTTTGCAGCTTGTTAAATTCACGCTTCTGCTTCGCATCAGCCAGCTCAGGCTGGTCGTGCTCGGCGTCAGCTGGGGTGGCTCCAACCGTATTAAGGTGAGCAGGATCAAAGTGATCAAGAGTTTGCATGGTATAAGCACTGCCGAGGGTAGAAGGCGTGAGATAAAAAAGTAATAACTATTCTAACAACACTCACCGCCTGACCCAACTAATCAGACGTAGCCACACAAGATATCGCAATTGAAAATGACTATTTTGAACGCTGCACCATATCTCGGTGCGAGGGTAGCTTGGAGCGAGGGTCTTTTGTCATGGCCGGAAAATATTCCCGACAGTTCCGGCATTTCCACCATCCATGGCGGTCAGATGACAAAAGTAGCGCCCTGGGAGGGGTTCACAGCGCCCTCGCGGAAAGCTGCCCTCGCCACGATGAAGGAGACTACTATGCCACCTCCGCCATAACGCGCTGCAGGCGCATATACAGCAGAGCGCTGGCGGTGGCTTCTCCAAGCACACTCTGCACGCCCATGTCGGGCACTTGCCAACACGCCAACGCCTGAGCGAAGTTGCTGGGTGCCTCGACCTCCGGGTGCAAACGCCGTAGCTGGCGTTGATGAAGCTTTGCCACGTCGACCTGGGCGTTGGGCAGGGCAAAATTCAATCGCTTAGTGAGCAGCGCATTTAATGCCCCAATACGCTGCTCTAACTGCCAGCCAACGATGGGGCGATTGCCGATAAATTCAACTAATGCGCTCAAGTTATCACTGTTTGGTGGCAACACCGCCCCCGCTTCGCACAGCAAGTGATGGCGGCGCAGCGCTGCGCTTTCGGGCTGCTTCGCGCTGCCTAGGGTGATCACAAAGGCACGACTGGTATGTACCTGCCGTTGGCTCAGCACCACTGCTGCCAAGCTAATTACCGGCACGCAGGGCGCGGGTGTTACCGTGCAGGCGAGCGCCACCAGCTCATCCCCCATATAGGGCTGAAACAGCCAAGCATAGGGAGAGTCAGCACAGCGTCGACGGTCGCTTTCGCGGCGTAGCAAGGTGCGTAATGAACCACTAAAAAGCGTCACGTGTCGATCCAACAGCCGCATTCCGCTCACGAATACTCCAGGTGATAACGATGAGAAAGCCGCTGTTTAAAATCTTTGACGATATGCAGAGCTTCGCGCAGTAGGTCGCGCTCAAGGGAAGAGAGGTCTTGCACCACAACACGGTTAGCGCGACTGCTCTTTTCGGCGCCAGCCTGTTGCGCGTCGACACTCATATCCAATGCGCTTAGCTGCTGTTTAAGACGTAGTTCGGAAAATAGCGCCAACGCCTCGCCGAGGTCATCGGCAAAGCGGCGATCCAAACGCCCATCGGCGGCCAGGGCGTCGAGTCGATCAAGGGTCGAAGTTGCTTTAATACGCCGTTCAAGCGCCATGGTGCGCACACCGTGAACTATGGGAAAAATGCCGCCTTTTTTAATATCAATGCCGTGCTGGGGCTTTTTTAGCGACCCAAAAAGGGTTAACGGCGTAGAGAATCGCAGCGCCGTCCGGGCAAAGTATGAGAGCAACAGTTCATCACCCGAGCAGCGCTCAAACAGTTCGTCCCTTACGCTTTCAAGCAAGCGCGGATTGCCCGCCACTGCGTGGGCATCTAGCATAATGGCGAGCTTCATTAAGCTGTCGCCATCACGCTCATGGGCCCACTTGGCAATGCTGGCTTTCCACTGGGACACCGTGCCTACCCACTCGGGGTTAGACACCATAATGTTGCCGGGGCACGGCGGATAGCCGAGCTGAATCAGGGTATCGGTAAGCGTCTGCATCTGCTTGGCAAGATCAGGCCACTGGGTTTCATCGGCAATAATCAAGCCGTTATCCTGATCGGTTTTTAAAATCTGCTCACCGCGCCCTTCGCTGCCCATCACCATCATGCAGCTCTGGGCGTGGTAACGCTCATCAATGGTGAACTCCCAGGCCTTGCTCATTATGCGACCGTTGAGCGCGGCAAGCAGATCCATCGCAAAGCGCAGCTTAACGCCCTGGGCCATTAGCGCCTTGACCAGCTCTGGTGTACGTTGGCTAGCCGCCAAAAGCGCCTCTAAACTGGTCGCCTGTTCGACCTGTAGACTCACTACATAGCTGCGGCTGGAGAAGTAGCTGAGTACATCAGTAAGCTCCACCACCCCCTTGAGCTCGTTTTGCTCCAGCACCACCACCCGGGCTACTTTATGGCGAGTCATTAGCACTAATGCTTCAAACAAGTATTGATCAGATTCGACCGTCACTAAGTTGAAATGGGCTACCTCATCAACCGGCGATGACACCGCACTGGTGCCTAACACCAAGCCATTTAAAAGATCGGTTTTAGTCACCATGCCAAGCTTACCCTGGGTCTCGACCAGCAGGCTGTCGGCGTGGCTATCATTGAGCTGCTTCACCGCACTGGCAATATCTGTCGTCGCCGCCATCAACAGCGGTTTGCGCATACACTCGCTCACCTTGGCCAGCATAAAGCCCGCCATGGTGACACCGCCTTCGGCACGCTTTTCCGTCAGCATGCGCGCTTTATGGGTCAGGGATTGACGGAAAAAATTACTGAAGTCCGGGTAATGACGACACAGCTGCTGAAACAGTGCCTTGGGCATTAGGTAGCACAAACACTCCTGCTCGGCCTTAAAACGGTAGCGGCTTTTGCCGTTGAGGATACTGATCGCGCCAAATATATCTCCCGCCGTATAGTGTCCAATCCGAGAGCTTGACGAGGGCAGCGTTGGATCAATTTCCGCCACCTCACCTTTATGAATAAGATAAACAAATTCACCCGCCTGCCCGGTCTCTAAAATGGTTTCGTCGCGGTCAAAATAGGCAAGGTCAATACCACGGCGAATGTGGTCACGCCCTTCCTCATCTAAAAGCGTAAACGGCAGTTGGGACAAATCCACATCGACCATGGTGTATGACCTCATTAAACGGAGCCGGGACTAATCAGCCTTTGCCTTAATGCAAGCGAGCGAACATAAGATAAAACAAATAAATATCGTGACTGAGTGCCGCTTCACATAGACTCTCCCACTCCAGTGCATCAAAAAGCAATTATCAATTATTGTATGAAGGAGGTGGTATGGGTATAAGGATTCACTTCAAAAGTAGCAAGTAGATCTTTGTTATACCTTTAGCTATAACGCTAACGTCGAAGCGACTTTTGATACACGACCAAAGTATCTGTTTTCACAAACTGAGCTTAGCTAGATAGACAAGAGCACTATTTAAAGTAGCAAATAATACGCTTTACTGACTTACTAGACTATCGTCCCATAACGCTATAAACGCCTACCAACATCGCTTAACAGGCAATCAAAATCACCTATTTTCAACAACATGGAGAAAAATATTCACTCTTCTTACGTTTATTGATACCAAAGTATGGGATTTATTTTTTTGTATTTATTGCCCACTATTAGCAGTGAGTCATGTGGGGTAATCTCACGTCACTAACTAACTCGACACTCCGTCGCGGATAATGATAATAAAGGTGGCGCTCTGACAAACAGTTGATTCATCACCTATCAGTTCGAGTGGTTTCCGACGTGCGATTACCCATAATGGATCACACGCTATTCCTCGTGAACTTTCCCAACCTTAAAAATCACAAGTGGAGAGAAACACAATGGCAGACGACAAAACCAATGCTGCTGAATACTGGAAAGCAAACGTCCGCTTAATTTTCGGATGCCTAGCCGTTTGGGCATTTGTTTCTTACGGATGCGCTATCCTCTTTCGCCCGCTGCTCGCCGGCATTCCGGTTGGCGGTACTGACCTCGGCTTCTGGTTTGCACAACAGGGCTCTATTTTGACTTTCATTGTCTTGATCTTCTTCTACGCCTGGAAGATGAACAAGCTTGATGAAAAATTTGGCCTTGGGGAGTAAGCCAGCATGAGCCAGTTTGCAATCAACTTACTGTTCGTCGGCGCCTCCTTTGCCCTATATATAGGCATTGCGATTTGGGCGCGCGCCGGCTCAACGAAAGACTTCTATGTCGCAGGCGGCGGGGTTCACCCCATCACCAACGGGATGGCCACTGCGGCAGACTGGATGTCAGCGGCGTCGTTTATTTCCATGGCGGGTCTGCTGGCCTCCGGTGGCTACGCTAACTCCTCCTTCCTGATGGGCTGGACCGGTGGCTACGTTATCCTCGCGATGCTGTTAGCCCCTTACCTGCGTAAGTTTGGTAAGTTCACCGTGCCCGACTTCATCGGTGACCGTTTCTACAGTAACACCGCTCGTTTCGTTGCGATCGTGTGCTTGATTGTAGCCTCGGTTACCTACGTTATCGGCCAAATGACCGGTGCGGGCGTGGCGTTCTCACGCTTCTTGGAAGTCAGCAACACCTGGGGTATCTGGTTAGCCGCGCTGATCGTATTCCTCTACGCCGTATTTGGCGGTATGAAGGGCATCACCTACACCCAGGTGGCGCAGTACATTGTATTGATTATCGCTTACACCATTCCAGCCGTGTTTATTGCCTTCCAGTTGACGGGCAACCCGATTCCCATGTTCGGCATGTTCAGTACCCACACTGAGTCAGGGGTGCCGCTGCTTGAGAAACTGGACGATGTAGTGAATGCGCTTGGCTTCCAAGACTACACGGCGGATGTAGATAACAAACTCAACATGGTGCTGTTCACCCTGTCGCTGATGGTCGGTACTGCCGGTCTCCCCCACGTTATCATTCGCTTCTTCACCGTCCCGAAAGTAGCTGATGCACGCTGGTCTGCTGGTTGGGCACTGGTGTTTATCGCGCTGCTTTATCTAACCGCACCTGCGGTCGGTTCCATGGCACGCCTGAACTTGGCAACGACCGTGTATCCGGAAATGGCGGGGCAGGTAGAGAACTACGAAGAGGCGACACAAAACCCGATCCTCTACGAAGATCGTCCTGAGTGGTTCCGCACCTGGGAAGACACCGGCCTGATCACCTTCAACGACCTGAACAATGATGGCCGTATCCAGATGTATAACGATGCTGTCGACTTTTCAGAGCGTGGCTGGGAAGGCAACGAGCTAGAGGTTAACAACGACATTCTGGTACTCGCTAACCCGGAAATTGCCAACCTACCCGGCTGGGTAATCGGTTTGATCGCGGCAGGCGGTATTGCGGCGGCACTCTCCACCGCAGCAGGTCTGCTGTTGGCGATCTCGTCGGCAATCAGTCACGACTTGATCAAAACAATGATCAATCCGAAGATTTCCGAAAAAGGCGAGATGCTGGCAGCGCGAATCTCCATGGGCGGTGCAATTCTGTTGGCCACGTACTTGGGGCTTAATCCGCCTGGGTTTGCGGCACAGACGGTGGCGCTGGCCTTTGGTATTGCCGGTGCATCGCTCTTCCCTGCACTGATGATGGGCATCTTCTCCAAGCGGATGAACAACTCAGGCGCAATTGCCGGTATGTTGGCAGGCTTGATTTGCACCCTGCTTTACATCTTCACCTTCCTGGGCTGGTTCTTCGTGCCGGGCACCAATATGCTGGCCAATACGCCGGACAACTGGATCCTGGGCATCTCGCCACTCTCCTTCGGTGCGGTAGGCGCGATGATCAACTTCGCCGTTGCCTTCGCGGTCTCCAGAGTGACTGCTGAGCCGCCACAGGAAATTCAGGATCTGGTGGAAAGCGTTCGCTATCCGAAAGGTGCTGGCATGGCGATAGATCACTAAGTCATACTCCTTTCCAACGCGTTAGCGCAACATGGTGCTAACGCTTAGGAAACGACCTCACCATCGGGCTTCCTTACGGAGGCCCGATGCTTTTTAGAGATGGCCTTAGAAAGGAAATTTTATGATTTGGCATTTAATCGCTGCTGTTTTTGCAGGTTTGGCGGCCGCGGGGATTGGCCTGATACTGCGCACCTTAAGCGGCAAGCGTTTGCCTAAGTGGATAGTGCCGGTGTTTGGCGGGCTGGGCATGCTGGGCTATCAAATCCATGTAGAGTACAGCTGGTTTGAGCATAAGCAGGCACAGCTGCCTGAGACCGCCACCTTGATTTCCAGTGATACGGGTACCGCGGTATGGCGCCCTTGGACCTTTGCTATCCCGATGACGACAAAGTTCAGCGTGGTCGATAGCGAAAATATTCGTCTCTTTGAACAGGATGGCGTTCGTTTGGCGGAGTTTATCCTGTATCAATTTGAACGCCATCACACCGATATTTTGATTACCCAACCCTTCCTGCTCAACTGCGAGAGCCGTGAACTAGTTCCCCTGGAGGAAGCGACCCGAGAGCCTATTCTGTCTGAGATTCGTACACTACGGGAAACCTCGCCATTACTAAGCAACGTATGCGGCTAATAAAGTGATGCTCCCAAAAGCGAATTAGCCCATGTAGTCATTGCACTATTTCGCCTAGAATAGAGCCCCTTACAAGCAGGTCGCACACTCTGGCGGGGAGAGAGGCATGTTTCACGGCGGATTACTGGTAGCGGTATCGCTACTTTACATTGCCGTTCTATTTGGCATTGCTTGGTATGGTGACCGCCACGCGCGTACCCATGGCGCTACTCGACGGCGTCCAATTATCTACAGCCTGGCGCTGGCGATTTACTGCACGTCGTGGACATTTTATGGCGCGGTGGGGCAAGCAGCGACCGCAGGCTGGTCGTTTGCAAGCATCTTTGTCGGCCCGATTTTGACATTTTTGCTCTTCTGGCCAGTACTGGCCAAAATGATTCGAGTCGCCAAACATCAAAACGTCACCTCCATTGCCGACTTTATTGCCTCTCGCTATGGTAAAACCCAATCCCTGGCCGCCTTTGCCAGTCTCGTGGCGCTGGTCGGTACTCTGCCCTATATCGCGCTTCAGCTAAAAGCGGTTTCCACCTCGTTTAGTGTGCTCACCGACGCCACCGATGTGACCCATACGCCACTGTTTGGCGATACGGCCTTCTATGTGGCAATTGTCATGGCGGTCTTCGCGATTCTGTTTGGTACCCGGCATACCGATGCCACCGAACACCATGAAGGCTTAATCCATGCGGTAGCGTTTGAATCGCTGGTTAAATTACTGGCTTTTTTGGTGCTAGGGGCCTTTGTCACCTGGGGAATGTTTGGTGGTTTAGGCGAGTTGATGGGCCATGCTGAAAGCCAGCTTGAACTTCAGCGTCAGCTGGCCAATCAGGATTTTGGTCAGAGCTTCTGGGCACAAACCCTGCTAGCGATGCTGGCGATTTTATGTCTGCCTCGTCAGTTCCATGTGGCGGTTGTTGAGAACATTCACCCCGACGATGCCACCAAAGCGCGCTGGCTATTCCCGCTCTACCTGTTAGCAATTGCCTTTTTTGTAGTGCCGCTGGCAGCAGCAGGCCTGCTGCTATTTTCCGAAAGCGGCGTAGAGCCCGACACTTATGTGTTGGCCCTTTCAATGGCCTCAGGCCACGAATGGCTGACGCTGCTTACCTTCATCGGCGGTTTCTCTGCGGCCACCGGTATGGTGATTGTCGCCGCGGTAGCCGTGTCAATCATGATCTCCAATGAAATTGTTATCCCGGCGCTGTTCAGACTGCGCTGGTTTGACACCAAAGCCCGGGATTACGGCCGCCTGGTGCTACGCGCCCGGCGTTTAACGATTGTCGCCGTGCTGGCGATGGCTTACGGCTTCTACCACCTTATCGCTGAGTTTACCTCGCTGGCGTCTATCGGCATGCTCTCGTTTGCCGCGGCGGCACAGTTTGCTCCCGCCGTCATTGGCGGGCTCTACTGGAAGCGCGGTAACCGGCTGGGCGTGGTGGTGGGCATGAATGCCGGTTTTGCCATTTGGGCCTATAGCCTGCTGATGCCTGCCATGATCAATGCCGGTGTGCTGCCAAGCGCCTGGCTTGATGGCGGCCCACTGGGGCTTAACTGGCTCTCTCCCACGGCGCTGTTTGGACTCAACCTGGGTGATAGCTTTACCCATGGCGTTATGCTGTCACTGGGCGTTAACCTGTTCTGCTACATCTTTGTTTCGCAAATCACCTCCCAGCGAGTGGTCGAGCGTATTCAAGCCTCTCTGTTTGTGGACAGCGTAGAAACGCGTCAGACCTCGGTTAACCGCCCCTGGACCGGGGCGACCACGGTGGGTGACTTAAAAGTGCTGTGTGAGCGCTTTTTAGGGGCGGGCCAAGTGGATCGTGCCTTTGAAGACTACGCTCGCCGTGCCGGCAAACCACTCGACGACGGCACCCGTGCTTCAATTGATATTATTCAGTTTACTGAACGCTTTCTGGCCTCGGTGCTGGGCGCGTCCTCGGCTCGGATTGTGGTTAACTCGGCACTCCAGGGCCGCGGTATTGGTATCTCCGATGTGATCTCGATTGTCGATGAAGCCTCTCAAGTACTCGAGTTCAACCGGGCGCTACTTCAGGCCACCATCGAAAATATTAACCAGGGTATCAGCGTGGTTGATCAGAACCTGCGCCTAGTGGTGTGGAACCAGCGCTATTTAGAGCTATTCCGCTTCCCTGACCACTTAATTCGTGTCGGTGCACCCATAGACCGCATTTTCCGCTATAACGCCCACAACGGCGAATACGGCCCAGGTGACCCGGAAGAGCATGTGCAACTGCTGCTCGACAATATCCGCGAAGGCCAGCCCCACCGCTACGTACGCTATCGCCAGGATGGCAGCGTGCTTGAAGTCCAGGGCAATCCCATGCCCGGCGGCGGGTTTGTTTATACTTATCAGGATATTACCCAGCAAAAGCGGATCGAAGAGGCACTGATCCGCTCGGAAAACAATATCCGTATCTATACCGATAATGTGCCAGCGCTGATTGCCTACTTCGACAAAGAGTGCCGCTATTTATTTACCAACCGCGCCTATGAGCAAGCGTTCAACATTGACCGCAACGCCGTCATCGGCCGTCGTTTTGAAGACGTGCTGCCGGTCAAGCAAGCGGAAGAGCGCACACCATGGGTCGCCCGTGCGCTGAATGGCGAGCGGGTCAGCTTTGAAGTCTCGCTACGGGTGAATGAGGCCATGCGCTATATGCTGGTCACGTATACGCCGCACTTTGGCGATAGTCAGGCGATTCTGGGCTTTTTCGCGCTCTATCAGGATATTACCGAGCGCCGCCAAGCTGAAATTGCCCTGAAAGAGACCAACGAAACCCTTGAGGAGCGCGTGCGTGAACGTACTCAGGCGCTTTCTGAAGCCAACTCGGCACTACGCCAGGAGAACCGGGTCCGCGCCGAGGCCGAGTTAGCGCTGCGTCAAGCCAAGCAGTTGGCGGAAGACGCCAACGCCTCCAAGACACGCTTTTTGGCCGCGGCCAGCCATGACTTGCTGCAGCCGCTTAACGCGGCACGGCTGTTTACCTCTGCACTGATGCAAAACGTTACCACCACCGATACTCAACGCATCGTCGGCCATATCGATAACTCGCTGCAAGCCGCTGAGGAGTTGCTCAGCACCCTGCTAGATATCTCCAAGCTGGACGCAGGCGCCCTGACGCCGCGTCGCAGTCACTTTGCCCTGGCGGATATCGTTCGCCCGTTACGCGCCGAGTTTGAGGTGATGGCGGATGATCGCGGATTGGACTTAGAAGTGGTTCCGACCCAGCTGTGGGTCGACTCAGACCCGCAGATGCTGCGCCGAATCGTACAAAACTTCTTATCCAATGCGATTCGCTACACCCAAGAGGGACGCGTACTGCTGGGCTGCCGCCGTCATAATGGCTGGCTCTCGATTGAAGTGTGGGACAGCGGCCCCGGCATTCCCGAATCTAAGCTCACCGAAATTTTTCAGGAGTTTCGCCGTCTGGATCAGGTGTCACGCCACAAAGAGAGCGAGAAAGGCCTGGGGCTGGGGCTGTCGATTGCCGACCGCATGAGCCGTGTGCTGGATCACCCCATCAAAGTACGCTCGACAGTGGGCAAAGGCGCCGTTTTCTCGGTCAGCGTGCCGATCGTTACCGCTCGCGAGCCAAGCAATAGCGAGCTTGAACCTCAGGCACGGCGCGGCAGCCACAAGCTGAGCGGCACACGGATTGTGTGTATCGATAATGAAACGCTGATTTTGGAAGGCATGACCGCCATGCTAAGCGGCTGGGGCTGCGAAGTCTTTACGGCTACCAGTATCGGTGGGGCTAAATCGATTCTACGCAATATGGATGGCGACCCGGACGCTATTTTGGCGGACTATCACCTGGATAACGAAGTCACCGGTCTAATGGCGCTAGAAGCGCTCAGCGAGCGTTTTGAGGGGGCGGTACCGGGCATTGTCATCACCGCTGATCGTACCGAAGCGGTGGCTGAAGAGATCAAGCGGGCGGGCTATCAACTACTGCTGAAGCCCGTAAAACCCGCGGCGCTGCGGGCGCTATTGACGCGCACATTGCAGGCCAATCGCGCGGCGCGTTAAGCGCCGCGGTTCAGGTGCTAATTACTTAGATGCTAAGTATCAAGAAGACAGGTAGTTAGGAAACGACTTTTGGCGGTTCGACTTCCAGTTTCTGAGCCGCAATAACGGCCTGGGTACGTGAGTGCACGCCCAGTTTACGTAGAATCGCGGTCACATGGGCTTTGATCGTCGCTTCAGAAACGCTCAGTTCATAAGCGATCTGCTTATTCAGCAGGCCTTCGGTCAACATGTTCAACACGCGAAACTGCTGGGGCGTCAGCGACGCAATCGCCTCAGCAAAGCGCGATTCTTCTTCGCTGGTCTCTTCCAGCACGTTGGCCAATGCCTCTGGCAACCACACTTCGCCCTGCAGAATTTCACCGACGGCTTCAGCAATGAGTTGTAGAGACGATGATTTAGGGATAAAACCCGACGCGCCGTAGTCAATAGCACGACGCACCACGTAGGGCTCATCACTACCTGATACCACCGCCACGGGGATATCGGGCATCTGGCCACGCAATTGAATCAAGCCGGAAAAGCCGTGGGCTCCCGGCATGTGCAGATCCAGCAGAATCAAATCAGCGTCTGGGTGGCGGTTAACCACGTCAGTGGTGGCTTCCATGGTATCCGCTTCGACAATTTCCGCCTGGGGGGCCAACTGGCGTAACGCTTGGGTCAGCGCTGCACGAAACAGCGGGTGATCGTCAGCGACGATAAACTTATGAGCTACTGCCATGGATATTCCTCCGGTTCCTCGAGCAGCGGGGTTGTCTGCCGCCGCGACGCTAGGCTCTTACGGTTGTGAAGCATGGTACCCCATGGGCTTCATCATGCCCAAGCATCACATGCACAATTTGTAATAGATAGATCATACCAACAAAAACAACAGTGCCGACCTACACGGGTCGGCACTGTTTTCTAGGTAAACAGCCCTTATTAGGCTAAACAGCCTACTACGGTGTCGCCATTATTGATTGGCGCGATGCTCAATCAGCTCATCGACTACCGAGGGATCCGCCAGCGTGCTGGTATCACCTAAACCGTCGCACTCGTTAGCGGCAATCTTGCGCAGGATGCGGCGCATGATTTTACCCGAGCGGGTTTTCGGCAAGCCGGGTGCCCATTGAATAACATCCGGCGAGGCAATCGGGCCAATATCTTTGCGCACCCACTGGGTCAGCTCTTTTTTGAGCTCGTCAGACTCCTCAATACCGTCATTCAGGGTGACATAAATATAGATGCCTTGTCCCTTAATATCGTGCGGGAAGCCAACAACGGCTGCTTCAGCAACGGCGCTGTGCGCTACCAAGGACGATTCAATTTCAGCGGTCCCCATCCGGTGACCGGAAACGTTCAGCACGTCATCCACACGGCCAGTGATCCAGTAGTAGCCATCCTCATCGCGGCGGCAGCCGTCACCGGTAAAGTACATACCGTCATAGGTTGAGAAGTAGGTCTGGATATAGCGCTCGTGGTCACCCCAAATAGAGCGCGCCTGCCCCGGCCAGGAATCGAGAATCACCAGATTACCTTCGGTGGCACCTTCTAGAATGTTACCTTCGTTATCCACCAGCGCGGGCTTGACGCCAAAGAACGGCACGGTCGCAGAGCCGGGCTTGAGCGGTGTAGCGCCCGGAAGCGGGGCAATCATGATACCGCCGGTTTCGGTCTGCCACCAGGTATCTACAATCGGGCACTTTTCGTTGCCGATCACACGATAGAACCACTCCCAGGCTTCCGGATTGATCGGCTCACCCACAGAGCCCAACAGACGCAGGCTATCGCGTTTGCTGGAGTCCATGACGTTGTCGCCATGGGCCATCAGGGCACGCACCGCGGTAGGTGCAGTATAGAGAATATTGACGTTGTGCTTATCAACGATATCGCCCAAACGGCCATGAGTAGGATAGCTGGGAACGCCTTCAAACATGACGGTGGTCGCACCGTTCGCCAAAGGTCCGTAAACGATATAACTATGACCAGTCACCCAGCCCACATCGGCGGTACACCAGTAAATCTCACCCTCTTGATAGTCGAACACGTACTGGTGCGTCATCGCAGCGTAGGTGAGGTAACCACCGGTGGTGTGTTTCAGGCCCTTAGGAGCACCGGTAGAGCCGGAGGTATACAGAATAAACAGCGGATCTTCGGCGCCCATAGCTTCGGCTTCACACTCGCTGGACTGCTTATCTACCAGCTCGTCAAACCACACATCACGGCCATCTTTCCACTCAATTTCACCGCCGGTACGCTTCACCACCAGAACGTTTTTGCACACGTCGGTGCCGTCACGGGTCAGCGCGGCGTCCACGTTCTCTTTTAATGGTACGTGTTTGCCACCACGCACCGATTCATCGGCGGTAATCACCAGCTTGGAGTCGGCGCCAATCACCCGCTGAGCAACAGCATCTGGCGAGAAGCCACCAAAAACGACCGAGTGCACGGCGCCAATGCGCGCACAGGCAAGCATCGCCATGGCAGCTTCGGGAATCATCGGCATATACAGCGTAACGGTATCGCCTTTACGAATGCCCAGCTCTTTCAGCGCGTTGGCTAGCTGATTCGTACGTGCGTAGAGCTCACGATAAGTAATGTGCTTGGAGTCATCGGGATTATCGCCTTCCCAGATAATCGCCGTTTGATCACCGCGTTTCTCTAGATGACGATCCAGGCAGTTGGCGCTGACGTTAAGCAGCCCATCCTCAAACCAGCGAATATCGACATTATCACGCGCAAAAGAGGTGTTTTTGATTTTAGTGGGCGCTTTAATCCAGTCAAGACGCTTGGCCTGCTCGGCCCAGAATCCTTCCGGATCGTCCATCGACTGCTGATACATGGCCTCGTACTTAGCTTTATCGGCCCAGGCATTGGCGGCGAAATCGTCGCGCACCGGATAGACGTTGTGTTGATCGCTCATAAAATTGCCTCTGTCCATGAAAATGCACTTTTCTATAAAGTGCCATCTAAAGAAACTGTAGTCGATACACTAATTGAAGGCATTGCTCGAAGACGCTACTTGAAGACTTTGCTGGGTGTTATTGGCCATTATCAGGGGTATCGACTGCCATGAGTGTCCCCCTAGCATAAACCTCCTCGCCCTGGCTTCCCTTTAGACATTGGTATTATCATTTTTTATTTAAAAAACAAACATTTATAGTTAAATCAAAGCTTATCTTCTGGCCTGTAGACCAAGGTCTTAGCACAGTGACGGCAACGGTAACGACGGCCGTTTGCCACTAAAGCATGACGCCTGGGAGTAAATTGATGAATCCGGCAATCGCACTGGTAGCGATAAGGGGCTGGTTGCGCCTGCTGAATATCAAACTGATGGGTCACATTGGGCACTAAACCGAAAAGATCGCGCATCACCGTCTTCCATTCACGGCCATGGGGTTTCAAGCGGGGACCATTATCTAAATGAAAGACCAACCAGTGGGCCACTTCATGAGGAATAATATCCTCAAAAAAAGCCGTGCGGTTTTCACTCAACAACACCGGGTTAAAACGCAAGCCGCCGTGCCCCAGATGCGCCTGCCCGGCCGACGCACCGCGCAGGTTAAACCACACCTTTGGCGCTGGCAGCGTAGGGCATACTTCACAACAGCGTTGCCACGCCTGCTCCACGCGAACCCGCGCGGCGTGGTGCAACTCTGTTTCCGTCATGTCGGCCAGTTCAGCAGCTGGCCAAGGGGGCAGTGGAGACGTCTTCATTAGTGATAAACTAGCCGTTATGGTTTCCTAGTGACCGATGATTACCGATTCGCATTGATGAGGCTTTACTCATGGCAGAGCGCAGCGACACGCCCGACACAAACACGCCCCCGCAGCCACTGCTCGAGGATGAGCAACTGGACAGACTGGATGACTTCCTCGACTCTGATCAAGTGGATGAAGACGCCCTCGATCTGATCTCCGCTCATGGCTTTTTAGTGGCGCTTGCCGTCGCCCCTAGCGAAGTGCCGCCCGCCCAGTGGTTGGCAGAGCTTTTTCAGGGCGAGCCACGCTATGCCGACGACGCCGAGCGCGATGAGATTATCACCCTGCTCACGCTGCTGCGTGACAATGCGGTGGCAGTACTTGAACAGGGTGGCTTACCCGAACTCCCCTTTGAGCTAACGCTTGGCGGCGAGCCTGCCGAAGAAACACCGATAGGCGACTGGTGCGCGGGCTTTATGGAAGGCGTCTTCAGCGATGAAAGCGCTTGGTTTCAAGACGATGAAGAGGCCGCCGCCACGCTGCTGCTGCCGTTTATGCTGCTCTCCGGCTTGTTCGATGATGAACCCGACATGGCCGAGCTCGCTAAGGATCAAGCGCGCCAGGAGTCGCTGGTGGTGCAGTTGCCGGAACTCGTCTTGGACCTTTACCTGCACTACCGCGTCCCGCCGGAAACTTCCAAACCCAAGCCGCGCAAGAAAACGCCTGCCAAGGGCAAGAAACGCTAACGCTACCCGCGGCCCTTATTTAAGCCGCATGATGATCCCATCCAACACCCCGTAGATCCACTCACGAGCGCGCTGCCCCCAGGGGCGCGCCGCCCAGGCAGCGGCGTCTACTTCCTGGCTTGCGGCAAAGTTACGTACAAAAAGTTCACGCACATCCTCCGCCAATTGAGGGTCTAGCGCCTCTTGATTGGCCTCCAGGTTCCAGTGCAGATTCCAGTGGTCAAAGTTACACGAACCAATGCTTACCCACTTATCGGCGAGCACAAATTTGGCATGGATAAAGGTCGGCTGGAACTCAAAGATGCGCACCCCCGCTTTCATTAGCGAATGGTAAAAGCGTTGACCGGCAAAACGCACGCTAGGATGGTCATGCTTTGCCCCAGGCAGCAGCAGGCGCACATCGATCCCCCGCCGTGCGGCCCGCACCAAGCGACGCCGCAACGCGAAGGTAGGCACGAAATAGGGTGTACATAGCCATAGCCGCGTTTCTGCCTGGTTGACGCGCTCATGCAGTGAATGGCGTATTGCTTGGTATCGATAGCCCCGCGCCGACATCGCCCGCCCCGGCTGGCCATCGGCATGGGCTTGTGGCTCACGCCGTTCAGGCAGTGCACCCGCACTATTATCGCCCTTCTCAGCGCGAGTTAGCCTCGAGCTCCAGAGTCGTCTAAACAGCTGCTCCCAGTCCGCCACCACCGGTCCATCAATACGTAGCGCAATCTCATACCAGGCATTCAGGAACTCATCTACCGCGCCAAAGCCACCGGTAAATGCCCGTTCGCCGTCAATAACGACTATTTTGCGGTGATCGCGGCTTAAGTTAAGCGCTAAGGAGTGAAAGCCAATGGGATTAAAAAAACGCAGTTTTACGCCGCCTTGCTTCAATCGTTGGCGGTCTTCGCTAGACAACCCCATCGAGCCATATCCATCCAGTAGTAAACAGACACGAACCCCACGCTGGGCAGCGTCAATCAGCGCAGTGCTCACTTGATCGGCAAGCTCTCCTGACTCCATCAAATAGAGCTCGACCAACACATAGTGACGAGCGCTATGTACTGCTTCAAACATGGCTGGCAGAAAGCGCGATGCCTCTGGCAGCAGCGTAAATCGATTACCTTCTCGCCACGCATTCTGCATGGGTGCTCCTTGCGTTACTGTCGATAAGCGAGCCGATTAGCGCACTAATGAGCGATGGACATACAAATCATAGCGGCTGGTTTTGCCTTCAAGCGTGTGCTGCGGTGCCGGGCCCTCAATAGGGGGTGCCTTGCGGGGCCGCTTGACTACCACTCGGTGGGTGGCTACCTCCAGCGCCGCTTCAAGCAGGCGCGGGGCATCGTCATCATCCCCGGCCAACTCACGAAACAGACGCATCTCTTTTTTCACCAGCGCTGATTTTTCGCGGTGGGGAAACATCGGATCCAGGTGTATCACCTGCGGCGCAAAATGAGCACTGGCAACAAGCGCCGCCAGAGATTGCGCCGCATCGCCGTGGCGCAGTGTCATTCGGGCGGCAATATCCACCGTGTCGCTATGCCTTAGAGCACGCTTCAGGCCATCGTCCAAAAGCGCCGCAATCGCCGCGACCCGTTCAATCAACAGCACCTGGGCGCCGAGACTGGCCAACACAAACGCATCGCGGCCTAGCCCTGCCGTTGCATCAACAATGCTAGGTGACACGCCCTTGGCTAGCCCACAGGCCTTTGCAACCAGCTGCCCCCGCCCACCGCCAAAACGTCGCCGATGGGCCGCTTTGCCCGCCACAAAATCGACGCTAAGCGGCTTGCCATAGCGTTTTTCATCACCGACCAGCGCCAATCCATCATCGCTTTGTACTAAACGCAGCCCGTCAGGCAGAGCAATGCACTCAACGTCGCTCTCGACATTGGTCTCAACTGGGCTCTTCACAAAGCTCATGCGGGCTTTTTCCAGGCGACGTCATTACGCAGATAAACCGGCTGAACCAAGTGTGCAGTCTGCCCCAACCCAGCGGCAAAATCACGCGCTGCCAGCCACGCCATCTCTTCAGCGCGGGGCTCTAAATCATCCAAATGCTGGGGCATGCTTAGCTGTAAATCGACAGTGAAGCGCTTCCACAACGTAAAGCCGCTGCCTACGCCGACCCAGTCGGTTTCGTCGCCGGGCAAGCGCAGTGCCTCTGGGGCCAGCACGGCTTCGGCGCTCATCGGCGTAATCGTGTCTTTCAGGCAGTGCCAGGTCGCGGCGTACACCTCGCCCATGCGGGCATCTAAAGCCGTCACCACGTGGCGAAGGTGATAGCGGCGGTGAGCCTGAAGCGCCAGTGCTTCCAACGTTGAGATACCCAATAGCGGGCAATCGAGGCCAAACGCCAACCCTTGAGCAGCGCCTGCGGCGATACGCAGCCCGGTAAACGAACCCGGGCCACGACCAAACGCGACGGCATCAAGCTGGGAAGGCGTCACCTGCGCTTCGGCAAGCACTTCATCCACCATTGGCAGCAACCGGCGAGTATGGGCGCGGGGCGTCATCTCAAAGCGCGCCAGGCAAGTAGCCCCCGTCTCGTCTTGGCGCAATAGGGCTGCAGAACACGCGCTAGAGGAGGCGTCCAGGGCAAGCAGATGTAACGGCATAACAAGTGGCCACTCGAAAGAAAGATGGCAGCATTATACCTTTGTCACGCCATCACGACGATGGCCCGCCGAAGCGGGCCATCGTTGGCAGGTAATAACGATGCGATTAAACAATAGCGTTTATTAACTTAGCGCTTCTTTCACCTGACGGGTGATGTCGGTCACGCTGCCTACGCCTTCAATGCGATGATATTGGGGAGCGCTCTGCGGATCCTGCGCGGCCCACTGCTGATAATATTCAACCAGCGGGGCTGTTTGGTCGTGATAAACCGAGAGGCGATTGCGCACCGTAGACTCCTGGTCATCCTCACGCTGAATCAGCGTTTCGCCAGTCACATCATCCTTGCCCGGCTCTTTAGGCGGGTTGTGATCAACGTGATAGACACGGCCCGAGGCTTGGTGAACACGTCGTCCCGCCAAGCGGCTAACGATTTCTTCATCGGGCACGGCAATTTCCACCACGTGATCCAGCTTAACGCCGCCCTCTTTCATGGCGTCAGCCTGGGGAATCGTGCGCGGGAAGCCATCGAATAAAAAGCCATTTTCACAGTCTGGCTGGCTGATACGCTCTTTGACCAGATCGATGATGATGTCGTCAGACACCAAACCACCGCTGTTCATAATCTCTTTTACTTTCAGGCCCAGCTCAGTGCCATCTTTAATGGCCGTGCGCAGCATATCCCCGGTGGAAATCTGCGGAATCTTGAATTGCTCGCAAATAAACTGAGCTTGAGTCCCCTTGCCCGCGCCGGGGGCACCCAACAGGATTAAACGCATGGCTCTGCTCCTTGAAATTCTTAGTATGAAGAATGAGTATGAAAAATCTGTTAACTGACAATAACCGCGCCTCTCAGGCGACACAACTCCCCAAAAGCCTGAGAGACCCGCTTTTATTTCAATTTTTTTAAATTAAAACAGCCAAGTGCCGTAAAACTACCACTTTGGTCGCGCTGCTAGCCATTTAGCAAACACAAGCGGCGCCCCGAGGGGCGCCGCTTGTAAGACTCTATCGCTACCAATTACAGCAGTAAACGACGGATATCGGTCAACACATCTGCCAGGAAGGCGGTGAAGCGAGCTGCGTCAGCGCCATTGATGGCACGGTGATCATAGGAGAGCGACAGCGGCATCATTAAGCGCGGCTGGAAGGCACTGCCATCCCATACCGGCTTCATTTGCGCTTTAGACACACCCAAAATAGCCACTTCCGGCGCGTTAACGATTGGCGTAAACGCCGTGCCACCGATCGAGCCGAGGCTCGAAATAGTGAAGCAGCCACCGGTCATCTCGTCACGCTTGAGCTTTTTGGTTTGTGCTTTCTTACCCAGATCCGCCATC
Organism: Halomonas sp. NYA30; assembly: GCF_976980765.1. NCBI lineage: Bacteria > Pseudomonadati > Pseudomonadota > Gammaproteobacteria > Oceanospirillales > Halomonadaceae > Halomonas > Halomonas sp. NYA30. Next base: position 3,695,397 of record NZ_OZ334477.1, read on the forward strand.
TCCTTGGCAATCTCCACCAAGGACTTTTTATCGGCGTCGCGCACCACCGGCACCATCAGGCCATCGGGGGTATCAACCACGATACCGATATGGACGTAGTTCTTCCATACCAGCGTTTCGCCATCGCCCTTCAGGCTGACGTTGAACTGCGGGAACTTACGCAGCGCAAACGCACAGGCTTTGACCATAAACGGCAGCGGCGTCAGCTTGGCGCCTTGGGCTTCCACTTCGGCTTTCATCGCCTTACGGAACGCTTCCAGCTCGGTAATGTCCGCTTCGTCGAATTGCGTGACGTGGGGAACATTGAGCCAGCTACGATGCAGATTGGTCGCGCCCATTTTGAGCAGGCGCCCCATCGGCTTCTCTTCCACTTCACCAAACTGGCTGAAGTCGACTTCCGGAATTGGCGGGATCCCCGCGCCACCGGTAGCGGCTGCGGCACTTGGTTGAGCCTTGCCTTGATTGGCCACCACTTGCTTCACGTAAGCCTGCACGTCTTCTTTGAGCACGCGGTCTTTCGGCCCACTAGGCTTCACCAAGCCTAGATCAACGCCCAGTTCACGGGCCAGCATACGCACCGCTGGACCAGCGTGAACCAGCTTGCCATCGCGGGGCTTATGGGCCGCCATCTGGGCTTCCGGGCTGGGCGTACCCGCCGGAGACTCAGTGGCCTTGGCCGGCTTATTTTGTTTAGGCTCAGCTTTTTCGGGGGCGGCTTTTTTCGGCGCCGCTTTTTTGCTACCCGCGACTTCGATATAGCCGATTACATCGCCTTCGGAAACGGTGTCGCCCTCTTTAACGGTTAGCTCAAGGAGCTTGCCTTTATAGGGGCTGGGCACGTCCATAGAGGCCTTGTCGGACTCCAGGGTAATCAGTGGGTCTTCTTCGTTGACTTCGTCACCCGCCGCTACGCCGATCTCGATAATCGGCACGTCAGATGCACCGGAAATATCCGGGACGCGAATCTCTTTGCGCTCTGGCTCGCCGCTGGCGGCTTCTTCTGGCTCGTCATCCGGCTCAGCCGCCGCTTGTGGCTCGCTGCTAGTTTGGCTGGATGCCTGGTCGTCAGAAGCGTCTTCGCTGTCATCGCCTTCGCCAACGATCTCCATCTGGCCAATCACATCGCCTTCCGAGACCGTGTCGCCCTCTTTCACGGTAAAGCTAACGATCTTACCGCTATAGGGGCTGGGCACGTCCATGGAGGCTTTATCAGACTCTAGAGTGATCAGCGTGTCTTCGGCCTCGACGTCATCGCCTTCGCTGACCGCGACTTCGATAATTTCGACGCTGTCCGAGCCGCCGAGATCCGGCACTATAATATCAACCGTCTGCTTACCACCAGCTGGCTTTTTAGCCGCAGGCTGCTGCTCTTGAGACGGCTCTTTAGGTTTTTCCTGCTTCGCTGGGGCTTCTTCAGGCTGGCTATCAGACGAGGTCTCTTGGTTCTCGTCGCCGCCACCTTCAACTTCCAGCTCAACGATATCGTCACCTTCGGAGACGCTATCGCCTTCTTTAACCAGCACTTTGAATACCTTGCCGCCTTTCGGGGCCGGTACATCCATACTGGCCTTATCGGATTCCAGCGTGATTAGGGTGTCTTCCGCTTCAATAACGTCGCCTACTGACACCGCAATCTCGATGATTTCGACATCGGTATCGCCGCCGATATCGGGAACTTTGATGATTTCGCTACTCAAGGTCGCGCTCCTTCCAAATCGGATCGAGCCGGTGGGCAAGCGCCCACCGGTCAGCGGTTTAGCTAGTCAGCGGGTTAGGCTTGTTAGCGTCAATGCCGTACTTCTTCAGCGCTTCGCCGACAAGCTTGCGATCAATTTCGCCGCGGTCAGCCAGCGCACGCAGCGCTGCTACCGTTACGAAGTAGCGGTCTACTTCGAAGAAGTAGCGCAGCTTCGCGCGGGTGTCTGAACGGCCAAAGCCATCGGTACCCAATACAGTGTAGTCACCCGGCACCCAAGCGCGCACTTGGTCGGCATACAGCTTCATGTAGTCGGTAGACGCGATAACCGGCCCATCGCGCCCTTCCAAGCACTTAGTGACGTGGGGCTTATTGGCCTCGGCATCAGGGCTCAAAAAGGCTTCACGATCAAGCAGCAGCGCTTCACGACGCAGCTCGTTAAAGCTGGTGACGCTCCAGATGTCGGCGCCAATGCCCCAATCGTTCTCGAGCAACTCAGCGGCGGCTTCCACTTCGCGCAGAATAGTGCCCGAGCCCAGCAGTTGAACGCGGCCTTTGTCACCCTTGGTTTCGCGCAGCAGGTACATGCCTTTGACGATATCGTCAGCGGGTACGTTGTCTAGCGCCGGATGCTCGTAGTTCTCGTTCATGACCGTCAGGTAGTAGAAGCAGTTCTCCTTATCGGTGAACATGCGCTTCAGACCATCCTGCAGAATGACCGCGACTTCATGGGCGTAGGTCGGGTCGTAGCTGCGGCAGTTGGGAATGGTGGAGGCCTGAATCAGGCTGTGACCATCCTGGTGCTGCAAGCCTTCGCCATTAAGTGTGGTGCGCCCCGCGGTACCGCCGACCATAAAGCCGCGGGCCTGTAGGTCGCCCGCCGCCCAGGCCAAGTCACCAATACGCTGGAAGCCGAACATCGAGTAGTAGATGTAGAACGGCAATAGCGTGACATGGTTGTTGCTGTAGGAGGTTGCCGCCGCAATCCAGGCAGACATCGCGCCCGCTTCCGTAATACCCTCTTCAAGAACCTGGCCTTTCTGGTCCTCGCGGTAGTACATGATCTGGCCTTTATCGACCGGCTCATATTTCTGGCCTTCAGCGGTATAAATACCTAACTGACGGAACATACCTTCCATGCCAAACGTACGTGCTTCATCAGGGATAATCGGCACGACTTTTTTGCCGAGCGTTTTATCTTTTACCAGGCCGTTGAGAACCCGCACAAACGCCATGGTGGTGGAGACTTCACGGCCTTTAGAGCCGCCCATTTGTGAGGCAAAGGTTTTATCTTCTAGGGCCGGAATTTCCAGCGCGTCGAAGTCACTGCGACGGCTTGGCAGGTAGCCATTTAAGCGCTCACGCTGAAGATGCATGTACTTAAGCTCGGGGGAATCATCTTCCGGCTTATAGTAAGGCACATCTTTGAGCTGCTCATCGGTCAATGGAATGCCGAAGCGATCACGGAATGTCTTGAGCGCTTCGTACTCCATGCTCTTGACCTGGTGGGCTTCGTTGGCCGCTTCGCCATCGCCGCTACCCATACCGTAACCTTTAACGGTATGTGCCAGGATAACCGTGGGTTTGCCATTAGAGGTGTTGACCGCTTCATTGTAGGCCGCGTAGACCTTAAACGGGTCGTGGCCACCGCGGTTGAGCTTCCAGATATCTTCGTCAGAGAGGTCTTTGACCATCGCTTCGGTTTCGGGGTACTTACCGAAGAAGTGCTCGCGGGTATACGAACCGCCGTTGGCTTTGTAATTCTGGTACTCACCGTCGACTGCTTCATCCATCCGCTTCTGAAGGATGCCTTTATTGTCCTTCTCGAACAGCGGATCCCAATGGCGGCCCCACACGACTTTAATCACGTTCCAACCGGCACCGCGGAAGACACCTTCGAGCTCGTCCATCACCCGCGAGTTACCACGTACCGGGCCATCCAAGCGCTGCAGGTTGCAGTTGATCACGAAGATCAGGTTGTCGAGATTCTCACGGCCGGCCAGTGAGATCGCGCCCAGGGATTCCGGCTCGTCACACTCACCGTCACCCATGAAGCACCAGATCTTGCGGTCATACATATCCTTCAGCTCACGATGATGCAGGTACTTCATCACGTGCGCTTGGTAGATCGCCTGGATCGGCCCAAGCCCCATGGAAACCGTGGGGAACTGCCAATAATCCGGCATCAGCCACGGGTGCGGGTAGGAAGACAGACCATCGCCATCGACTTCCTGGCGGAACTTGTCCATCTGCTCTTCGCTCAGGCGGCCTTCCAGGTAGGAGCGTGCATAAATGCCTGGCGCCACATGCCCCTGAATGTAAATTAAGTCACCAGCAAAATCGTCTTTGGCGGCGCGGAAAAAGTGGTTAAAGCCTACGTCATACAGGGTTGCCGCGGACATAAAGCTGGCAATATGACCACCCAGGCCCGGCTTGGCACGGTTATTACGAATCACCTGAGCAATGGCGTTGTAACGGATCAAAGAGCGGATACGACGCTCCATGAACAGGTCGCCAGGCATCGGGGCTTCGCGGTGAACCGGGATCGTATTACGGTGCGGGGTTGTCACCGAGAAGGGCACCTTCATGCCGTCCCGGCGCAGGCGATCCGCCAGGCGGGTCATCAGGTAGCGGGCACGATCTTCGCCCTCACGATCCAACACCGATTCCAAGGAATCTATCCATTCCGTGGTTTCGATCGGATCGAGATCTTCTCTTGTCTCCAGACTCATAGAGGTCTCTCCGAATGACGATAAATGACAATTAGCCCCGCTACCCTAATGGGCCTGGGGCGGCGGTGTGGAAGTCCACCACGCGCCAACATTCAGCCGGTGAATAAACGCCGGATAGGGGTTTTAGCTCTACATTCAACAAGCTACGTACCGTTTTATGTAGTAAAGCTACACAAATGTCGTAAAAGTTAGCCTTTTGTATAGGGGAAGATACCGCAAAGTCGTCACGCTGCCAATTCTGTCGGGGCGGAAAAGCCTATCGAAAACAAACTATTGCACTGCAACATAAGCAAATTAAAGACCTCATTCTTCAGTATCAAATAAGCCAACAATTGTAATTAAACTACTGTTTTATTGCTTTGTTATTGAAGCACTTAGTTATTAAAACACCTAATCGCCCCCCTACTTCTCAGCCTGTGACGTTAACCGCTGCTGGAAATAAACCCAGTCAAATGCTGGGCCTGGATCTGTTTTGCGCAGCGGCGCGACATGGGCATGGCTGGTGATACGGCGGCTATTAAGCTGTGGATAGCGCGCGATTAGCCAAGTCGTTGCTTCTACCAAGGCGTTGTACTGGGCTTTGGTGTAGGGGGTAATGTCGTCCCCTTCAAGCTCAATGCCTACCGAGAAGTCGTTGAGCGCTGTTCGCCTTTTTAGCTGATATGCATCCCACCAGCAAGAGCGCCCGGCGTGCCATGCGCGCTGATCCGTATCAACAAATTGAACGCACTCTCCATCGCGACGTATTAGCAGGTGCGCAGAGACTCTCAGATGAGCTATTTCAGTGAAAAAGGGATGTTCATCTGCCACCAGCCGATTGGTAAACAGCGCCTCAATGGCATTACCGCTAAACACGCCTGGGGGCAGACTGATCGCATGCAGTAGCAGCAGCGAGACTTCGTCGCTTGGGCGAGCGTCGCAGTTGGGTGAGACCACGTGCCGAGCGCCTTCCCACCAGCCACTTAACGGTTGTTTCTCTTCCACGCGCACGCTCTCCTCTATATTAGCGCTCTCTTTCACTGCTCATTTTCACTATAATACTGGTCACACTTGACGACGTTCTGAGAACTCACTGCCATGCATTATCAATCCGCTCTTGCAGAAGAAATCCGCGCCAGCGCTGCTCGTCTGCTAGCCGAAGACGTGGGCCCAGGTGATATTACCGCGCAATTGATCCCTGAACACCAGTGGGCCAGCGCCGATGTGATTACCCGTGAAGCCGCGGTGCTGTGCGGTGCACCTTGGGTGGATGAGCTTTTTCGCCGCCTGGATAACCGAGTAAGCCTGAACTGGCACGCCGCTGATGGCGATAGACTTGAGGCTGGCCAGTGTTTTTTAACCCTGGAAGGCCCCGCCCGCATCCTGCTCACCGGCGAGCGTGCGGCGCTTAACGTGCTGCAAACGCTGTCTGCCACTGCGACCGCCACCCGTGCTTATGTCGACCTGATTGAAGGTACTGGCGTGCGCCTGCTCGATACCCGCAAAACGCTACCCGGCATGCGCTTGGCGCAAAAATATGCGGTCACCTGCGGTGGCGGCCATAACCACCGCATTGGTCTATGGGACGCGTTTTTGATCAAAGAGAACCACATTGCTGCCTGTGGGGGCATTCAAGCAGCCGTTGCACAAGCACGCAAGCTGGCCAGTGACCTCCCAGTGGAAGTGGAAGTAGAAACCTTTGAAGAGCTGGATCAGGCGTTGGCAGCGGGTGCCGATATTATTATGCTCGACAACTTCGCCATTGAAGACCTGCACGTTGCGGTAGAAATTAACGGCGGCAGAGCCACCCTGGAAGCATCAGGCAATGTGGACGACGCTACGCTACGGGCAATCGCCGATACCGGTGTTGACTGTATCTCTAGCGGTGCGCTAACCAAGGATATCGCCTCAATCGACTTATCGATGCGCATAACCCGCAGCTATAGCGTGTAGCTAGAATTACGTTTCCACGGCGTTAAGTGCCTTGGAAAGCCGATACCGCTTGAGCGACTCACCACTGCGCTCCACCCACTGCTCGCCGTGGTTTTCCCAGCCGCGGCGCATTAGACGCTCGTAAAGCATCGAACTGGCCTCAATCTCCACCTTGCCTTTGCCCTGTTCGAGCAGCATACGCTCAGCGTGAACCAGCAACGTGGTGCCAATGCCGCGCCCAGCAAGAGAAGGCCAGACATAGAGCGTTTCAATCCGCCCGGCATCTAAATCTACCTCAAGAAACCCCACGCAACGTCCATCACAGGTGGCAATTAACGTGGTATATAACGCTTGCCGCACTGCCCAGGCGCTGCCTTCACGGGGTAACGCTTGCGCCCACGCCCGCCGCTCATCCAGCGTATAGTGGGTAGCAGCCCCTTGCATGACGGCGTGGTAAAACACTTCTGCCTGATCGGCGGCATCGCGTGCCAGTGCCGCGCGATACATAACCCGCGCACTCGTTGGCGCTTGCTGCTCATCGCTATTACTCATGCGTCACCTCTGCACTGTTCAGCTAACATTTGATCAATGCCTATTCAAGCAAGACCTCTTCGATCACGCCGCTTTAGATCACACCCTATTGGGTCACGCTGAAGCCATCGGCTGCTTTATACTGTTTTATACTACGCCAATGAATCCTAACAAAAGGCAGTGTGATGGACGATGCCCCTAACAGCGAGCACTTTACGCTATCGCCCATTGGCCACATGGTCAGCGACTACCCTGACAAATTCGGCATTCCGCGCCAACCAGGGCTCGCACCCGCGGCTAACGCCAAGCTTGTGCTCACCGCCCCCTACAATGACCCTCTCGCCGTGCGTGGTTTAGAAAACTTCAGCCACCTGTGGTTAAGCTTTATATTTCATCAAAGCCCGCAACGCTGGTCGCCGCTGGTGAGGCCGCCACGGTTGGGCGGTAATAAAAAAGTAGGCGTTTTTGCCAGCCGTAGCACCCATCGCCCTAATCGTCTGGGGCTATCACTGGTAAGGCTAGTCGGTATCGACACTCAGCAAGGCGTCGTTTTGGCGTTACAGGGCTGCGACTTAGTGAGCGGCACGCCGGTGGTTGATATCAAACCCTACTTGCCCTGGGCTGAATCTCAGCCTGATGCACAGGCTGGTTTTGCACCGAAGACGCCGTCACTGTTGGCGGTGTCGTTTCACCCAGCGGCACTGGACACCCTCACCCAACGCTCAGACAGCGCCACGCTGCATGCATTAATTGAGCAAGTACTAAGCCAGGACCCACGGCCCGCCTATAAGCAAAAAGAGTTAGCGTCTGATCGACTTTACGGGGTACGCCTGCGCGATGTAGACGTTAAGTTTCGTCAGCGTCAACAAGGCGAAGCCACCACCTTAGAGGTGATGGCTATCGAACCTTACGGCGAGCAGTAGAACAAAGCATTAGAACAATGATGACGTTTTAAGCGGGAAAGGTAATACCCAGGCGGCGACCCACTTCTTCATACGCCTCAATCACGCCGCCCAACCCCTGGCGGAAGCGATCCTTATCCAGCTTTTCACGGGTGTTAGCGTCCCAAAGGCGGCAACCATCCGGCGAGAACTCATCCCCTAATACCACCTCACCCTTGAAGACACCAAACTCAAGCTTGTAATCCACCAGCAGCATATCGCCCTCGGCAAACAGCGCTTTGAGGATATGGTTAACCTTGAAGGTCAATGCTTTCATTTTGGCGAGCTGCTCGGGCGTTGCCCAACCGAAGGTCTCCGCCAACGACTCGTTAATCATCGGGTCGCCCTTCTCGTCGTTCTTCAAGAACAGCTCGAAGGTAGGCGGTGTTAGTGCAATACCCTCTTCCACACCTAACCGTTTCACCAAACCACCGGCGGCGATATTGCGCACTACGCACTCCACCGGGATCATCTGCATTTTTTTGACTAGGCTCTCCGTATTGGAGAGCTGTTTTTCAAAGTGAGTGGGAATGCCCGCTTCCTGCAGCCGCTCCATAATGAAGGCGTTAAAGATGTTATTGACCATTCCCTTACGGGCCAGCGACTCCACTTTTTTGCCATCGAAGGCGCTGGTGTCATCACGAAAGTTAAGCACCAACAAATCCGGATCGTCGGTGGTATACACAGATTTCGCCTTACCGGCGTAGAGTTCTTGGCGCTTTTCCATGGGGGCTCCGTAAGGGATCAAGGGTCAATAAATTAACGTAAATAACCGGAGACACGCTCAAGCAGCTCGCGCTGATCATCGGCGCTGAATGCCCGTTCGCTGGCGTTGATGGCACGCAGGATCGTCTTGTCGCCGTCAGGCTGTAGGGCAAGGCGGATCTCTTGGGACATCTTGCGTACGTCCGCGCTGAACACGATTTGCAGCGGGTTACGATTGCGCTCGGTTTCGGTCATATATTCAACCAGGAACTCGTGGCTACTGGGGTCAGAGGCAAGCAAGTCGCGCTGTCCTTCCTGAGCAAAATCCAGTTCAAGATAATGGTTCAGTTCAGCCCATACGCGGTCTACCGGCTGCGGAATAACTACTTCCCACTCTTCACCCTGCTGGCGAACTTGTAACGTTTGCTCATCGGTAAGGCGCTGAGCGGTCCAGGAAGATGACACGCTGGCAGAAGCGCTGCGTGCACTTAGATGGCTTTCCAGTGCGTCCAGACAGCTAGTCATGGTTTGCCCACCGCTTTCACAGCGAACTTCGCTACTGCCTGCACGTAGCGCACTCTGCAGGCGTATTTCCCCCTGGGACGTCACGATAACGCCCTGGGACGCGCTGCTCTGCAGCACATTCAGCTGTCGGCTGCGTACAAACTCTTCCAACTGCGGCCACACCGTACCGGTGTCGGCGGCCACCACTAGCCAGGTTTGATCACCGACTTCGCGGCGCTCAACGTACTCAGGCTCTAAGCCACTGCCAATCGCCAGTGATTGGGGCGGACGAATTTCTGCCGCTTCGTCAAGCCGTGTCCCTTGGGTGGCGGCTTGAGGAACCGGCAGCGCATCGCGGTAACGTTGGGTATTACGGGTCTCTGGCAACACCAACGGAGGCGCCGGAGCAGCCTCGGTGTAGTCCAGGTTACGGTCGTGGTAAAAACCATCCCGTGCGCAACCAGAGAGCGCGACAGCCGCTGCGAGTGCCAGCGGAACCCATTTAAGCGCACGTATTTCAAGCACAGAGCTCATCAAGCCACCTTAAGTCAACAAATCAGGTACCCAGCTCAACTTATCGCTGAGCTGGGTAGCAAAGGGTATTGCGCCAGGTTACTCCTCTACGACGCCTGCCATCTGCAGCGCTTCGCTCACCGTGGCGTGGTACTTTTCAGACAGCCAGGTTAGCGGTAAACGAAGGCCTGCGTCCGCATAACCCATGCGATTAAGCGCCCACTTCACGGGAATAGGATTCGACTCTATGCCCAAATTGGTGTGTAGCGGCATCAGACGGGTATTAATCTGGTGGGCTTTATCAGCATCACCGGCCACGGCAGCGGCGCACAGATCATGCATCGCCCGTGGGGCAACATTCGCCGTCACGGAGATATCGCCATGGCCACCCATCAACATAAAGTCACAGGCGGTCGCATCGTCGCCGGAGTAGAGCATAAAGCCACTGCCCTTTAGGCGTGAGATTAGATCTTCTGCTCGCTCCAGGTTCCCTGTCGCGTCTTTCAAACCAATAATATTATCGACATCGGCCAAGCGTAAGACGGTCTCGTTGTAGAGATCAGAGCAGGTACGGCCCGGCACGTTATACAGAATCACCGGCAGTTTGCTGCCTTCCGCGACCGCTTTAAAGTGCTGATACAGGCCTTCCTGGGTGGGCTTATTGTAGTAAGGGCACACTGATAAGCAGTAATCGGCCCCGACTTCCCCGGCGTAACGCGCCAGCTCAACCGCCTCAGAAGTGGCATTAGCCCCAGTCCCTGCGATAACCGGAATACGACCATTGACCTCTTCGACAACGCTGCGAATCACGTCAAAGTGCTCCGCGAAGGACATGGTAGTGGGTTCGCCCGTCGTGCCAGCAGCCACAATGCCATCGGTGCCATTTTCGAGATGGAAGTTCACCAGACGACGAAGTGCCTCCCAGTCGATGTCGCCATTGACCTTCATAGGCGTCGCCAGGGCGACAATGCTGCCTGTGATCATCCGTTTATTCCTCACCAGCCAAAGTGTGATATCAACTATCTGTGTTTTAAGTGCTATGTATTTTACGTGCTATGTCTTTAGCAAACTGGGCGCCATCGCGATACTTTGTATAAGGCGCTGGCGTTCCACAGAGAGCAAATGGTACTCAGGCGATTCGAGCCTGTACAGCGTAAAGCGGTGCAAGTTTGTCACCGGCCTGATTTGAGCTTTGACAACTGCCCCTGGCTTACGTGTAATCGCGCGTGACTACTAATCTTAACACCCACCCTCAAAAGGACGCCTTATGTCTGTTGAAATTGGTCAACCCGTTGCTGACTTTTCCGCTACTGCAACTGGTGATTCCACCGTGACGCTATCGGAACTGCGCGGCAAACAAGTGGTTATTTATTTCTACCCCAAAGCCAGCACCCCAGGCTGCACCACCGAGGGGGGTGACTTTCGCGACCGTAAAACCGCCTTCGATGCTGCCAATACGGTCATCCTCGGCGTCTCTCGCGACGGCCTACGTGCGCAGGAGAACTTTAAAGCCAAACAGGATTTTAATTTTGATCTTATCTCTGACAAGGACGAAAACGTCTGCACGCTGTTTGACGTTATCAAGCTCAAGAAAATGTACGGCAAGGAGCATCTCGGCATAGAGCGCAGTACCTTCTTGATTGATAAAGAGGGCAAGCTCGCCAACGAATGGCGTGGTGTTAAGGTGCCTGGTCATGTTGATGAGGTACTCGCCGCGGCTGAACAACTTAACGCTGCCAGTTAACCCCTATGCCCGCGCTGAGGATACCCAGCGCGGGCCGTGTTTAAGCGCTACGCTTACTCTTTTGCTGGGGCTTGCAAGCTACGACGCTCCTCTCGCTCCTGCATACTACGCGGCCAAGCGTAGATCAGCGCTTTCAGCAGCGTCGCTAGTGGAATAGCAAAGAAAATACCCCAGAACCCCCAAATCCCGCCGAAGAACAACACCGCCACAATGATAGAAACCGGATGGATATTGTTAGTTTCAGAGAATAAAACCGGGGCTAATACGTTGCCATCGAGCGCCTGAATGACGCCATACGCTACCAGCACATACACAAACTCTTCACTAATACCGAAGTGAAAGCCAGCGACCGCGGCCACCGGCAGCGTGGCGACCGCCGCGCCGATATAGGGCACCAACACGGAGAACCCCACCAATACCGCCAACAGCGCCGTATAGGGCAATCCAAAGAACGCAAAGGTAAAGAAGGTCACGGTGCCCACGATAATAATTTCAATAAACTTGCCGCGAATGTAGTTGGCGATTTGATCATCCATCTCACGCCAAATACGGGATAACAGCGTGCGCTTTTGGGGCAACAGTGAAAGCATAAAGCCCACCAACACGTCACGGTCCTTGAGCATAAAGAAGACCAAAATCGGTACCAACACCAGATAGATGATCACCGCCATGATGTTGCCTAGCGATGCCAGCGATAGGGTTAACGCACGCTGCCCTAACTGGCTAATTTCACGGCTCGCCACGCCTATCCAGTTCTGTATCTGGTCTGGCGTAATAATATTGGGGTAGCGCGCCTGCAACTCATCTAGCCAGCCCTGGCCACTGGCAAACATCCTGGGTGTTTCCTGCACCAGCCCCACGAGCTGATTCCAAATCAGCGGCATTAAAATAAATGCCAAGGTGAGCAGGACACTAATAAACGCCAGGAACACCATGATCACCGCGAGCAAATGTGGCAAACCACGCCGGGTTAGCGCACTCACTACGCCTTGCAGCAAAAACGCGATCACTAACGCGGTGAAAAACGGCGCCAACATACGGCCAAACAAGATAATCGCCGCAAAACCCGCCACCAGAACCACCAACAGAATCAGCGCTTCTTCATCGGAAAAATAGCGTTCAACCCAGCTTTTTAATATCGTGCGCAGGGTCATGAGTGCCCGTCCCCTGCCTTACGAATCCAATAGATATAGACATCGTCACGCTGTTCACGGCCTTCCAGGGTATGCGCGCTTTGATCGGTAAACGACGCCATATCCCGCCACGAACCGGCGTCCGTTGAACGCACCTCCAGCAACTGACCTGCTGCCAAGGTAGCTAAGGCTTGCTTAGCTTTCAGCAGTGGCAATGGGCAATGCAGCCCACAAGCGTCAAGCACCGTATCGGGTTGAAAGCCCCCGGTTTGCTCAGACATACACTCTCCCTCAAAATGACCTGCCTATTCACGGCATAGATTTGTCAATGTTGCTGCATATACATTGTGTAATAGACGCCGCCGCATAAACTGTCTTGTTAGCGATTGATTTCACTAGGTCGTCGATTTAACGGCACTTCCCCGTCTTTATCAATGTCATAGTATTAATCGATGTCATACCCTGACTGTAGCGTTTAACCATCACCCATGAGGATGCCATGCCGACCTTTCGTACCGCTTACCCAGGCTGGATATGTGCGTTCGCTTGCGCCTGTGGCAGTTTACTTTTTAGCCCCCCAAGCGTTGCCATCAACGATTACGGCCTGCCGAGTCTGGGGGCGGCATCTACCTCGGTCAGCAATGAAGAGTACCGCCTGGGCCGCGCGTGGTTACGACAGTTTCGTGCCCAAGCCCCCCAGTGGCAAGATCCTATTACCAGCGACTACCTGGAAAGCCTGATCGCCCGGCTCGCCCCCCATAGCCAGATTAACGGTCTTCGCACTATTACCGTGATGGTGGATAACGAATCGCTTAACGCCTTTGCAGTGCCTGGCGGGGTGGTAGGCATCAACTCAGGACTGTTCGCATTTGCTGAAGATGAAGGCGCCTTCGTTTCGGTGCTAGCCCATGAGCTGGGCCATCTCTCTCAACGCCACTACGCAAGGGGAAGCGCACGGGCAGCACAAACCCAACTGCCGGCCATGGCGGGCATGCTAGCCGGCATGCTAATTGCCGCGAGTGGCGGCGGTGACGCGGGCATGGCGGCCGCCATGGGCTCCCAGGCAGCACTCATACAGGATCAGCTCAGCTATTCACGTTTATTTGAACAGGAAGCCGACAACCTAGGCCTCCAGGCGATGGCCGACGCGGGCTACGACCCAGAAGCCATGGTGCGTATGTTCGCCGCCATGCAGCGCATGGCCCGCCTTCAGGGCGATACACCGCCGGAGTTCCTGCTTAGCCACCCGGTCACCGATAGCCGCTTAACCGCTGCCCAGGATCGCGCTGCCCAGCTCAATGTCGCCGATGCCTATACCAGCGACACCCTTTACGACATGATGCGCGCCCGCGCCCTGTTGAGCATTTATGCCAACACGCCTGAGCAAGCGGCTTCGCGCCTTGCCCAAGAAGGCGCTGACGAGACTGCCCAGAGCTACCTGGACGCCTTGATCGCTGCCCGTAACGGCCAGACTGATAATGCTTTACAACGCCTTGACCAACTTGCCAATCAGCAGCCTGACTTTGCCATGCTCCCCGCCTCTGCCGCGAGCGTCGCTTTAGAGGCCGGTCAGTACGATGAGGCCATCCAGCGCAGCCAGCGATTGCTGCGCTTTATGCCTAATTACCTACCGGCTCAACTGATATTGGCCGAAGCACAGCTACAGCGTGACCCTGAAGCTGCTTACAACCTGCTGCGCGACATAACGTCTCAAAATCCGGAAAATCCGCAAGGGTTTAACCTGCTTTCGGAAGCAGCTGGGCGCAGTGGCCATGATGGCTGGGGCCATTTGGCTCGGGCAGAGCATCTGCAGCTAACCGGCCGGGTAGACAGCGGCATTCGCCAGCTCACCATCGCTCGCGATGCTGCGGAACGTGAAAATGATCAGCAGGTAGTAGCCAGGATTGAACAGCGCCGCGAGGCCTTTATTGAATATCGCGAAGCGCTGGAAGATTTCAATTGATCGTGTAAAACGTTAAAAAGCGCCCGTGGCTTAATCAAGATGATTTAACCAATACGGGCGCAATATTAATCTGTCGTGCTATACCAACCAGCGGTGCTATCTCAAGTAGCGGTGCTAGGCGTTGAAATTAAGCATCCGCTCCAGCGGCATCAGGGCCTTCAAACGCATCGACTCATCGACCTGAATCTCACCACTTCCCTCGCGCAATGCACCCGCCAGGTTATCCAGCGCGTTCATGGCCATCCAGGGGCAGTGCGCGCAGCTGCGACAGGTAGCGCCGTTACCTGCGGTGGGCGCTTCAAACAGGGTTTTATGGGGCACCGCTTGCTGCATTTTGAAGAAGATGCCCCGGTCGGTCGCCACAATCAACTTATCGTTAGGTAACTCTTTAGCTGCCTTAATTAGCTGTGACGTGGAGCCAGCCACATCGGCCAGCCTGACCACGGGCTCGGGCGATTCGGGGTGAACGAGAACAGCAGCATCCGGATAGATACGCTTGAGATCTTCAACGCCTTTGGCCTTGAACTCTTCATGGACGATGCAGGCGCCGTCCCACATCAACATATCCGCACCGGTTTTTTTCTGGATATAGCCCCCCAAGTGTTTATCGGGTGCCCAGAGAATTTTTTCCCCTTTGGCTTGCAGATGCTCGATCACCTCGACAGCGATCGACGAGGTCACCACCCAATCCGCCCGCGCCTTCACTGCGGCGGAGGTGTTGGCATAGACCACCACGGTGCGGTCCGGGTGCGCATCGCAGAACGCGCTGAACGCATCGGCAGGACAGCCAATGTCCAGCGAGCAGGTCGCTTCCAAAGTGGGCATCAGCACACGCTTTTCTGGCGATAGTATCTTGGCGGTTTCACCCATGAAGCGGACCCCCGCGACCACCAGTGTGGTGGCATCGTGACGGGCACCAAAACGCGCCATCTCGAGCGAATCGGCGACACAGCCGCCGGTCTCTTCGGCAAGCTGCTGGATGGCATCATCGGTGTAGTAGTGCGCCACCAAAACAGCATTATGCGCTTTCAGTAGCTGTTTAATTTCTTCTACCCTTGCCCAATCTTCCGCTGGAATACGGGTGGGGCAGTAGGCGGTGGGCAGCGGAGCACTTAGCTCGGCTTGCGTAGTCATCATAGTCATCGTGTCTACCACTGTGACGAACAGGGAATCCCCCTGCTAAACACTGGGTCACGGCACAGGCGCGTTTCGCTCTATTCCCGCACCGCTCGCGTGCGATCGGCCGCTACGTCTCTCGCGGTGGCCTATCGTCTGAATATCTATTCTAGCCCATTCTGATTGGAAATAGCTGCCCGCTGCAAACAGATTGTCACGTAGAGGCATTACCCAAAAGTGCTTTTCACCCGCATAGCAAAACGCCCCTGGCAGCATAGCTGCCAGGGGCGTTGAATTTGGTGGGTCGTGCAGGATTCGAACCTGCGACCAATTGATTAAAAGTCAACTGCTCTACCAACTGAGCTAACGACCCAAATTTGCGCTGCTAAATCATCATACTGTCTTCGTTCACAACCACCCGACGCCCCTTGTTGTTCAAACATATCGTAAAAACAACGGCTTTGATGGTGGGTCGTGCAGGATTCGAACCTGCGACCAATTGATTAAAAGTCAACTGCTCTACCAACTGAGCTAACGACCCGCCTGAACGGATGCATATCCTACGCTTACACCCTTTTGATAGCAAGTGTTTTTTAGTCTCGGATAACAGAAATGAACCATACAACGTGCCTGACTGATCAATACAAACCGGTTCAGGCACGTTCACTTACCTGCTTAACGGGCTTTGTTAACGGGCTTTGCTTTTCGGTTTACGCATCGCTTGAACCGGCTTACGCTTGTGCTTATCGCGGTTCCAGCGGTTCTTTTCATCGGGCGTCAACGCAGGCACTTTACGGGTTTCTAAGTTAGCCAATGTCGCTAAGTCATCCACCTCATCCTGGTTAAGTTCAACCCATTCACCGGCTTTAGCGCGCTTATCGAGGAAGATATTGCCGTAACGCACGCGTTTCAGGCGACTCACCGTTAGGGCTTGCGACTCCCAAAGGCGCCGCACTTCGCGGTTACGACCTTCCAAAATTACCACGTGGAACCAGGTATTGATGCCTTCACCGCCGAACTCCTGTACATCCGTAAAGCGCGCCGGGCCATCTTCCAGCATCACGCCATCAACCATTGCCAGGATATGCTCACGCTTAACTTCACCCATTACGCGAACGGCATACTCACGCTCCACCTGGGTAGAGGGATGCATCAAGCGGTTGGCCAACTCGCCATCCGTGGTAAACAGCAGCAAACCGCTGGTGTTAATATCCAGGCGACCAATCGCAATCCAGCGCTCGCCTTTCAAGCGCGGCAAGCGTTCAAATACGGTGCGCCGACCTTCCGGGTCTTTGCGTGTGCACAACTCGCCTTCCGGCTTGTTGTACATAATCACTCGACGCGGCACTTCCTCTTCAGGGCGCAGCGATACCGGGCGGTCATCAAAGCTGACTTTATCCCGCGCTTCAACACGGTCACCCAGCTTGGCCACCTGGCTATTCACCTTTACACGGCCATCGGAAATTGCCGTTTCCATCTCACGCCGTGAGCCAAGGCCTGCGCGGGCCAGGACTTTTTGCAGCTTTTCGCTGGTAGGGGGCGTGGTGCTATCACTCTGACTCATGGTCGTCTGACCTCACATCGGTAGTCTGCGTGCGCTCGCGCTCTTCTTCGTTCGCGCGCTGCGCACGTGCCGCCAACCGTGCCTGTAAATCGGCAAAGCTTAGCGGCTGGGTTAACGCCGTCTCGGCGTGCGTATCGGCTGTTTCAGCCGACGTTATGTCTTCTTTCTGGGGTGGCGCATCCTGCACCGTTTTGATCGTTTCGTCTAGTGCTTCGTGGTCTGAACCGGTGTCTTGTTCTTCCTGGATGACAGTATCATTGGTCATCCCTGTGTCTTCAGGTATTTCGCTCTCGTCCCAGTTCGCCAGGGTGTGCATCGGCGGCAGCGCATCGAGCGTTTTTAATCCAAAGTCATCTAAAAAGCTCCGCGTGGTGGCATATACCGCCGGGCGCCCCGGCACATCCCGGTGGCCCACTACGCGAATCCAACCGCGCTCCGCCAGGGTGCGCATGATTGAACTGCTTACACTGACCCCACGCACCTCTTCGATATCGCCACGAGTAACCGGCTGGCGGTAGGCGATCAGCGCCAGCGTTTCCAGCAGCGCCCGTGAGTAGCGCTGGGGGCGCTCGTCCCATAACCGCGACACCCATTGCGACAGACGCGGGCGAATGCGTAGCTGATAGCCTGAGACCGTTTCCAATAACTCTAGTGCCCCAGCCGAATGGCGCAGCTGTAAGCGCTCAAGGACATCGCGAAACTCCTTGCGAGTCGGGCATTCGCCTTCAAGAAAAAGCGTTTCTAGACGTTCAAGGGGTAACGGTTCGCCAGCGGCCAGGAGCGCTGCTTCAATAATGTCATCTAACGCGTTGGCGGCGTTACTCATGGCGTCTCTTCTCCAGATTCAAAGGCGGACTCACCATAGGCATCGTCTTCTATCTCGCTCTCCTCAAAAGCACCCTCCTCGTCGTCGGCAAGGGCGGCACGCCGAGCACGTACGTGGATTGGCGAAAGCGGTGCATTCTGAACAATTTCAATCATGGCTTCTTTGGCCAGTTCTAAAATCGCCATAAACGTGACCACCACGCCAGGCCGCCCTTCTTCTAAGGTGAACAACGCTTCAAAGGGGGTATAGCGATGATGCGCATCATCGTGACTGAGTAACTCCATAATCTTGAGCATGCGCTCACGGGTAGATAGCACCTCGCGGCTGATCTGGTGCGCCTGCACCAGCTCGGCGCGTTTGAGTATATCGGAGAGCGCGCTGAGTAATTCATCCAACTCCACCTCAGGGTGAATCACACGAGATTCCAGTGGAGGCAAGCCCGCCTGCACGCTGAACCAGTCACGCCCCATGCGCGGTAGCGTATCCAGTGTCTCGGCTGCCTCTTTGAGGCGTTCGTACTCCTGGAGGCGCCGGATAAGCTCTGCACGAGGATCCTCCTCATCGTCGCCCTCGGCCTTCGGCGGGCGGGGTAACAAGGTACGCGACTTGATCTCAGCGAGCATAGCGGCCATCAGCAGGTATTCACCCGCTAACTCAATCTCCATGGCCTTCATCAGTTCCACGTATTCGATGTACTGGTGGGTGATAGTGGCCACATTGATGGTCAGGATATCCAGGTTCTGACGCCGAATCAGGTAGAGCAGTAAATCCAGCGGGCCTTCAAAGGTCTCCAGAAAGACGCGTAGTGCCTCGGGAGGAATATACAAATCCTCCGGCATTTCCGTTATCTGCTCATTGAACAGGCGCCCAAACGAAACCGCCACTGGGTCAGTGGTCGCAGCGTCAGGATTTTCTAGCTCAGTCGTATCGCTTGGCGTCTCGCTCACGCGGGTCGGCTCTCCTGGTAAAAGGGGATCAACACAATCGCACAGTTTAGCAAAGACGACACCCTTGGCGACGCCCAAGTCGCGGGTAATGAAAGCGCATCATCCTGCCTCCACCGCTTTACGATAGCGTCCTTCGTAGTCAAACAGCTTGTCGCGGATTTGGAAATGGCGGCCCACTTTACGGCCTACGACAAAATCAGGATGACGCAGGCGGCGTTGCTCGGCGACTACCTCATCAGCGCTCAACGGCTGCCATTTGCCTCCAGGTGCGCGCAGGTGATAGCGCAGAAATGCGGCATAGAAGGCACGCCGTTGAGCAGGCGTTTCCAGTGCGAACCACTCGGAGAGCTGGGTGCCATCTTCATCGTGGTAAGTCACTTTCAAACGCGGCAGGCCACGACCATTGGTCGTCGCTTCCAGTTGCATACCGCTTACTCGCAATACTTTGGCATCTTTCAGCTTTAGGGCATCTTTTAGCTTGTCATCTGCGTCCACCAACAGCCTGTCGCAGCCATGGCAGCGCCGGGCAGCGATATCATTTTCGGCACCGCACTCATCGCAGCCTTTAAAGCGAAAACGGAAGTCACATTGCTTTTTATAGGCGCCCGAAACCGCGCCACGATGATAGCTTGCTGCTTTAGAAGGCCGGTCAGGGTCATCGACTAACCCCTGGCACCGGCGGCCAAAGTGCTCGATGACGACGTCACCATCTCGCTTGCCCCAGTATAGGTTGGCATGGCCGCAGGCGGGACACTCGACCTGCACCGGCTCGCTGTCGCTATTAGGCTTCGGCTCACCCACTTCCGGCGCGAAGATATCCCAGGGGTTACCGGCATAGTCCAGAATCAGGCAGTCACTCTTACCCGGCGATAAACGCAGTCCTCTACCCACCATTTGTTGATAAAGGCTAACCGACTCAGTGGGGCGTAAAATAGCGATCAGATCCACGTGGGGAGCATCGAAACCGGTGGTCAGCACCGCGACGTTAACCAGATATTTCAGCTCACGTGCTTTGAAGGCATCAATCAGCGCTGTGCGCTCCTGGGAGGGGGTCGCACCGGTGATAA
Organism: Halomonas sp. NYA30; assembly: GCF_976980765.1. Taxonomy (NCBI): domain Bacteria; kingdom Pseudomonadati; phylum Pseudomonadota; class Gammaproteobacteria; order Oceanospirillales; family Halomonadaceae; genus Halomonas; species Halomonas sp. NYA30. Next base: position 3,715,290 of record NZ_OZ334477.1, read on the forward strand.
GCGCCGCTTCGGCTCGCGGCAAATAGCCGATAATTTCTTCGGCATGGGCCACCGTGGCGGCAAAGATCATTATCCCCTGGCGATCAGCCGCGCGTTCGACGATTTGTCCGATAATACCCGGCGTTGCCCGGCTACCCGCCACCACGCGATTGAGTTCCTCCTCCTGAAAAAAACCGCTTGAAGAGGGCTTGAGGGCTGAGAAATCATAGCCCTCAATGGCCATATCCAGGCGCTTGGGAGCCGCCAGATAGCCCTGTTTCACCATCAGCCGCAGCGGCTGCTCAAAGACACAGTCGCGAAAAAAACTCTCTTCACTGCCCCGCACCATGCCGTGGTGATGGCGATAATAGATAAAACCCTGCCCTAACCGATACGGCGTCGCGGTGAGCCCGAGAATTTTAAGCTGTGGGTTTTGGGCCCGCAGATGCTCAATCACTTGGCGGTAGCTGGCGTCTTCGTTAAGCGATACGCGGTGACTCTCATCGATGACCAGCAAGGTAAAATTAGCGTCATTAAAGCGATCTAAGTTGCGCACCACCGACTGCACCGAGCCAAAGACCACTTGCCGACTCGCCTCTTTACGCTTTAAGCCCGCGCTAAAAATATCGGCCTCAAGCCCATACGCCTGATACTTGGCATGGTTCTGCTCCACCAGCTCGCGTACGTGGGCCAGCACTAACACTCGCCCCCGCGCCAGGCGCGCTAACTCAGCAATGACCAAGGATTTACCGCTGCCGGTAGGCAGCACCACCAACGCCGGCTCACTGGAAGCACGAAAATGAACGACCACCCGTTTTACCGCTTCCTGTTGATAGGGGCGCAATTGGGGCGTCTGGGCTATGGATGAGAAAGGCGGCCCTGAGGCCGCCTTGAGGTGTTGCGTCATCATTCACCTATGAGGGTGTATCCGCTAGCCCAACCAAACGCGAGCATTGCGGAATAAGCGCAGCCAAGCACCGTCTTCAGTCCACTCCGCCGGACGCCAAGAGTTGGTGACCGCCCGAGCGACACGCTCAGGGTGCGGCATCATGATAGTCACACGGCCATCAGGCGTGGTTAGCCCCGTAATACCCGACGGTGAGCCGTTAGGGTTCGCGGGGTAACGGGTGGTCGCTTGGCCGTAGTTGTCGATGTAGCGCAGCGCGATCTGGCTACTCGACTGCATGCTACGCAGATGCGCGCTGTCGCGGAACGCCGCCTGCCCTTCGCCATGGGCAACCGCAATGGGCAGTTTAGAGCCTTCCATGCCAGCGAGCAGAATCGAAGGGCTCTTTTCGACCCGCACCATAGAGACCCGCGCTTCAAACTGCTCGGACTCATTGCGCACAAACGTCGGCCAATTTTCCGCGCCAGGAATCAGCGACTTCAGCTGCGAGAGCATCTGACAGCCATTGCAGACGCCCAACGAGAAGCTATCGTCACGGGCAAAGAATGCCGCAAACTGCTCCTGGGCGCGCTCGTTAAACAGCACTGATTTTGCCCAGCCGCCCCCGGCGCCAAGCACATCACCGTAAGAGAAGCCGCCACAGGCGACAAGGCCCTTGAACTCATCCAGCGAAACACGCCCTTCGAGGATGTCGCTCATATGAACATCCACCGCCTCAAAGCCAGCCTTATCGAAGGCCCAGGCCATCTCGACCTGACCGTTAACGCCCTGCTCGCGCAGCACCGCCATGGCGGGCTTGGCAGTATTCACAAACGGCGCACTGATATCGTCGTTGATATCAAAGGTTGGCGTCGCGGAAAGCCCTGGATCACGGCTATCGAGCAAGTTGTCGAATTCGTTCTTGGCGCATTCAGGATTATCGCGCAGCGCCTGCATACGGTAGCTGGTTTCCGCCCAGGTACGCTGGGTCAGCTGACGCGTGGTTTCCAGCAAAGGCTCTTCAAATAGCGTGACGCGCACTTGGTCGTCGTAACGGGGACGAGCAATCACGCCACAGGTTTCAATACCGGCCACGGCAAACTGCGCCAGCACTTCTTCAGTGTGTTGACGGTTGACCTGAATGACCGCGCCCAGCTCTTCGGAGAACAACGCATTCAGTGCCTCTACCGGCTCATCGATCATCCAATCGAGCTTGATCTCAAGCCCCGCATGGGCCGCAAAGGCCATTTCCAGCAGGGTGACCAACAGGCCGCCATCGCTGCGATCGTGGTAGGCCAACAGCTTACCGTCGCGGTTAAGGCCCTGAATGACCTCGAAGAAGGCTTTAATATCCTCCGGGTCGTCTACATCAGGGCAGTCGTTACCCACCTGGCCGTATACCTGCGCCAAGGCAGAACCACCCAAGCGGTTCTGACCGCTGCCCAGGTCGATCAAAATCAGATCAGACTCATCTTGATCCAGATTGATCTGCGGCGTAAGCGTTGCCATTGCATTGGTGACCGGCGCGAAGCCCGTGACGACCAGCGAAAGCGGCGACGTTACGCTCTTGTCTTCGCTTTCACCTTGGTCGTTCTCATCAGTCCAGGCGGTGCGCATGGACATCGAATCCTTGCCCACCGGAATCGCAATGCCCAATGCCGGGCACATCTCCATGCCCACGGCGTAAACAGCATCATAAAGCGCTTGATTTTCACCGGGGTGGTCAGCAGCGCTCATCCAGTTAGCGGAGAGCTTGATATCGCTAAGCTTGGCAATTGGCGCGGCCGCCAGATTGGTAATTGCTTCGGCAACGGCCAAGCGAGCGCTTGCCGCGGGGTTGATCAACGCCACCGGCGGACGCTCCCCCAACGCCATGGCTTCACCGGCCTGGGTATCATAGCTTGCCGTGGTAACCGCCACATCGGCTACCGGCACCTGCCAGGGGCCGACCATTTGATCACGGGCCACTTGGCCGGTAATCGAGCGATCGCCAATGGTGATCAGGAAGCTTTTGGAGGCGACTGTCGGCAGGCGCAGCACCCGATCCAGCGCTTCGCGAAGGTCAAGATTATCGAGCATCATGCCCGAGAGTTCGGGATCGTGGCGTTCAAACTCACGCTGCATTTTGGGTGCTTTGCCGAACAGCACGCTCATCGGCAAATCGACCGGCTTGCTGCTGAAATGGCCATCGCGCACTTCCAAATGGTGCGCTTCCATCGCTTCACCAACCACGGCATAAGGGCAACGTTCGCGCTTACACAGCGCGTCAAAGGTGTCCAGGTCTTCGGGCGCGACGGCTAGCACGTAGCGCTCTTGCGCCTCATTGCACCAGATTTCCAGCGGGCTCATGCCCGGCTCAGCATTTGGCACCGCGCGCAAATCAAAGCGGCCGCCACGGTTGCCGTCTTTGACAAGCTCCGGCAAAGCGTTGGAAAGCCCGCCTGCGCCCACATCGTGAATAAAGCGGATGGGGTTGTGATCGCCCAGCGCCCAGCAGCGGTCTATGACTTCTTGAGCGCGACGCTCGATTTCCGGGTTTTCACGCTGTACCGAGGCGAAATCCAAATCGGCGCTGGAGGTACCGGACGCCATGCTGGAGGCAGCACCGCCGCCCAGACCAATCAGCATCGCCGGGCCGCCCATTACAATCAGCTTGCCGCCGACCGGGATATCGCCCTTTTGGACGTGATGAGCACGAATATTGCCGTAACCACCGGCGAGCATGATCGGCTTGTGGAAACCGCGCCGCTCAATACCGCCTTCGTTCAGGGATTCCTGCTCGTAAGTGCGGAAATAGCCGGTTAGATTGGGGCGACCAAACTCATTGTTGAACGCGGCCCCACCAATCGGGCCTTCGAGCATAATGTTAAGCGCCGACTCCATGCGCCCCGGCTTGCCGTAATCAAACGCTTCCCAAGGCTGCACGAACTCAGGAATGCGCAGGTTGGAGACAGTAAAACCGGATAGACCGGCTTTGGGTTTACCGCCGATACCCGTGGCGCCCTCATCGCGGATCTCCCCACCCGAGCCGGTTGCAGCGCCGGGGAAGGGGGCAATCGCGGTGGGGTGATTGTGGGTTTCGACCTTCATCAGGATGTGAATAGGCTCCTGATGCGTGGCGTAAAGAGCACGCTCGTCCTCTGCTCCTGTCAGCGGCGTTGCAAAGAACCGCCCACCCTGGCTGCCCTTGATGACAGCGGCATTATCACTGTAAGCGGAAAGCACGTTGTCCGGCGACGACGCAAAGGTGTTCTTGATCATCTTAAACAGCGAATGGCTTTGCGGCTCGCCGTCGATCACCCAGTCGGCGTTGAAGATTTTGTGACGGCAGTGCTCGGAGTTAGCCTGGGCAAACATCATCAGCTCAACGTCGCTGGGGTTACGCCCTAGTTCGTTGAAGGCATCTACCAAGTAATCAATTTCATCTTCTGCCAGCGCCAGCCCCAGCGCTTGGTTGGCTGTCGCTAAGGCTTCCCGGCCCCCTTCTAGAATATCCACACTACCCAACGGCGCCGGGTCGTGCTGGGCAAACAGCTTAGTGGCGTCTGATGCATCGGATAGCACGGTTTCAGTCATACGGTCATGCAGCAGTGCCGCCAGCGCGTTCAGGCCCTCTTCATCCGGCATGTCGGTAAAGCTGACCCGATAATCGATGCCGCGCTCGATACGGCTAATCTGGCGCAATCCGCAATTGTGAGCGATATCGGTCGCTTTAGACGACCAGGGCGACTGGGTCCCCAAACGCGGCACCACTAAAAAACGCTGGGCGCTTTTCGGAGCCTCTACGCTTGCGTGAGTGCAATCGCCCGGCACATAGTCAAGTAACTGCACCAAACGCTCGTGGGCGGTATCGTCCAGCGTCTTGCTGTGGTTATGAGCGTTAAGATCGATGAAATGAACATAGTGGGCAGACAGCGCTTCCACCTCGGGAACACGTTCACGCAGCACCGTTAACAGCCGAGCATGACGGAAGGCAGAAAGGGCGGGCGCGCCTCGCAGTTCGAGCATATCCTGAAGCCTCTAGAGCAGGGAAATTCGAGCAGGGAAATCACCGGGCCGCTAGGCGGCCGTGCTTTTATGATAGCGAAAAACGCCTATGATACTGGAAACCAGCCACCACACGAAATCAACAAGGTGACAGCGTGACCCGGGCTGGGTATCGTGGCAGCTTGTTTCATGCCGACAAGACGCCATGCTGACGTTGATTTGCCGACATTTTATAGCCCGTGCCAGCGCTTATTATGCGTTAACTGCCGTTACGCTTTTGACCATGGTGCCCACTCTCTCTCTTGTTCCCCCAGGCGAGCATTTAACGCATATCGGTACAAAAGACTTTATTACCGTTCACACCCGCAACACCCCCACGACCTATTACGAAGGCCGCCAAGGTCCTACCGGCTTTGAATACGAGCTGATGCACCGTTTTGCCGATTACTTGGGAGTGAGCCTTAACCTTGACGCCAGCCACCACCCAGAAAGCGTCTTGCCGGCGGTGCGTGAAAAAGGCGACCTGGGCGCGGCAGCGCTGCCATTACTGCCTGACAGCCCTGGCATCCACTACACACGCCCAATCATTCAAATGCAGCCGCTGGTGGTTTACCGCCGCGGTCTGAATGGCATTAAAGAGCCGAGCGACCTTGTCGGCTTAGAACTTGGTACGCTCAGCGAAGCCGGTACCGATGAAGCGCTGCGCGACCTTCAGCGGCGTCATCCTACCTTGAGCTGGAAAGAGTCTCACGAGCTTGAAGTCGCCGAACTGCTGGCACGCGTTGAGGACGGCACCCTGGACGCCGCGGTCATTTTCGAGCATCAGTTTCGTTTAAATCGGCTTTTTTTCCCCAACGTAGAACGTGGTTTCATACTCGGGGACCCACTTTCCATGGCATGGGCGGTGCCTAGCGGTCGTGGCTTAGGATTGCTTGAATCCGCCAATCGGTTCCTACAAGACCTTCAGGAAAGCGGCACGCTTGATCGGCTGGTAAGCCGCTACTTCGGCCATGACGACTATTTAGAGTATGTCGGCACGCGCACCTTTCTTGATCACCTTGATGCACGCCTGCCCCGTTACACGGAACTGTTCCAGCAGGCTGCCCGCGAAACAGAGTTTGACTGGAAGTTATTGGCGGCAGTGGGGTATCAGGAATCCCACTGGGACCCAGACGCCGTCTCGCCAACAGGCGTGCGTGGCTTGATGATGCTGACCAACCCCACGGCGGGTGAAATGGGCGTGACGGATCGCACAGACCCCGCCCAGAGCATTGACGGCGGTGCCCGCTATTTACGCAGTATTAAAGACCGCTTACCGGAAGGCATTACTGGCGATGATCGCCTGTTTATGGCCATGGCGGCCTACAACGTGGGTCTTGGCCATCTTTATGACGCGCGTAAGATTGCGGAAATGCGTGGCGGCGACCCCGACAGCTGGCAAGATGTGCGCGCGGCGCTACCGCTATTACAGCAGCGTGAATGGCATAGCCAAACGCGTCACGGCTACGCCCGTGGCGGTGAGCCGGTGATATACGTACGCAACATCCGTCGTTATTACGAAATGATTCAATATGTGGAACGTAGTCGTCAGCAATTTTTTCAACTAGAACAAACATCTGTCAACGATGACCCGCTGTTATTGTTTGAACTTGTCCCGCCGCTTGATTAACAGCGCCGTGGCATTTCCAATTCAGTATTACTGATTCAATTCCTCGCGCCGGGCGGCGAAAAATCGCTTCAGCAGCTTTTGCGAGGCTGCGGCCAATACCCCACCGGTCACCGCGATCTGATGATTAAACCACGGCTGTGCCAACAGGTTAGCCTTTGATTCGACCATGCCCGCACGGGGCTCGGCGGCACCGTAGACTAAGCGGGCCAGGCGAGCATGAATCATCGTACCCGCACACATCATGCAGGGCTCCAGGGTGACAAACAGCGTGCAGCCTTCAAGGCGATAGTTGCCCTGGTGCTTGCCCGCCTCGCGTAGGGCACGAACTTCCGCATGGCCGCTAGGGTCGCAGCTGGCCACCGGCGCATTACACCCCACACCAATAATCTCTCCCTGCGCATCGACAACCACTGCCCCTACGGGCACCTCGCCCGCCGCCGCGGCCAGGTGCGCTTGGTCAAGCGCCCGGTGCATGTAAAATTCATCGCTGCGCATAAACGTAAACTCCGCTAAGGTAGCTAAACGACCGTATGAAAGGGGTGCCCGGCGCCGTGGCAGCCTATTACTTTTACCGATAGCATTCTTTCACCGACCGCATTCAAAAGAGACAGCCGCAAGGATACCGAGAATGACAGACGCGCTGAACAAATTGGTAGCGTTACTAGAGCTAGAAACGCTGGAGGAGACGCTATTTCGTGGTCAGAGCCAGGATCTAGGCTTTCCTCAGCTTTACGGTGGCCAGGTTCTTGGCCAAGCGCTGGCGGCCGCCGCGCGCACCGTGCCAGACGAGCGTCGCCCGCACTCTCAACATGGCTACTTTCTGCGCCCCGGCGACCCCCATCGCCCCGTTGTCTATCAAGTGGATACCATTCGCGACGGCGGCAGCTTTACCACCCGCCGCGTTACTGCCATTCAAAAAGGTCGGCCGATCTTTTTCTGCAGCGCCTCTTTTCAGAGCGAGGAAGCAAGCTTTAGCCATCAGCGCGACATGCCGAATGTCGCCACCCCCGAGGCGCTGCTAGAGAGCGGCGATGCCAAACATGACCGCTTTCCCGGCCACCCCATTGAGTTTTTGCATCTCACGGGCAACCCCGACAACGGCACGCCTGCAGGCCAGTGTTTGTGGTTTCGCCTTTCAGGCACACTGCCAGACGACCCGGCCCTGCATCGCCACCTGCTCTCGTACGCCTCTGACTTCAACCTGCTGACCACCAGCCTGATTCCCCACGGCATCGAGTACCGCGACCCCAAGCTGCGCATCGCCAGCCTAGACCACGCCTTATGGCTACACCAGGACACACGCCTGGACGATTGGCTGCTGTATGTTATCGATTCACCCTGGGCAGGCGGCGCTCGCGGGCTGGCGCGGGGGCATATTTATAGTCGCGACGGTCGATTAGTGGCCTCTACCGCTCAAGAAGGGCTAACGCGTTATTCACAAAACTAAACAGATACTCTCTCAAACATTTACGCCCGCTTATTAGCGGGCGTAAATAGTTACCAGAATGCTGCGGTTTATTAGCCACCGTAAACGTCGTTGATAGACGTTAGCGGATAGTGCGCAGGAAACGGTTTGCGCGCCACGCCAGAGTCAACCGCGGCTTGGGCAACCGCCGAGGTGACTCGCGCCAACAGGCGAATATCGACAGGCGTGGGAATGATGTACTCGCGGCCAAAACTCATCTCGGTGCGCTCGTAGGCATCCAGCACTTCCTGAGGAACCGGCTCTCGGGCCAGATCTTTCAGCGCATGCACGGCGGCCAGTTTCATCTCTTCGTTAATGCGTGTAGCACGAACATCCAGCGCACCACGGAAGATAAACGGGAAGCCCAGCACGTTGTTGACCTGGTTCGGGAAATCCGAACGGCCAGTGGCCATGATCACATCCGGGCGCGCTTCGCGGGCAACGTCAGGATGAATTTCCGGATCCGGATTAGTGCAGGCAAAAATCACTGGGTCTGGCGCCATTTTCTTGACCTGTTCAGCGGAGAGCAGGCCCGGGCCGGAAAGGCCGATAAATACGTCAGCGTTGTCGATGGCATCATCCAAGGTGCGCATCTCGGTATCGCGGGCGAATTCAGCCTTGTATTCGTTGATGCCTTCGCGGTCCGTGTGAATGACACCACGGCGATCAAGCATCACAAGATTGTCTTTACTTGCGCCACAGGAGACCAGCAGGCGCATGCAGGCAATCGCCGCCGCTCCTGCGCCCATGCAAACAATCTTAACGTCTTGGATACGTTTACCAGCGATCTCAAGCGCATTGAGCATGCCTGCCGCCGTGACAATCGCGGTGCCGTGCTGGTCATCGTGGAAGACCGGAATACTGCAGCGCTCAATCAGGGCTTTTTCAATTTCAAAGCACTCCGGCGCCTTGATATCTTCAAGGTTGATGCCACCCCAGGTATCGGCAATGCGCGCGACGGTATCGATAAACGCCTGTGGGCTTTCCGCATCCACCTCGATATCCACCGAGTTAATGCCAGCAAAGCACTTAAACAGCACGCCTTTGCCTTCCATGACTGGCTTACTCGCCAGTGGGCCCAGATTACCTAAGCCAAGAATAGCGCTGCCGTCGGTGATAACGGCAACCAGATTACCCTTGCCGGTATAGCGGTAGGCATTTTCCGCATCCCTGGCGATTTCAAGCACTGGCTCAGCCACGCCTGGGCTATACGCCAGCGCCAAATCCCGTGCCGTTGCGGTGGGTTTGGTCAACTCCACCGACAGCTTACCGGGAATCGGTTTTGCGTGATAATCCAAAGCAGCCTGCTTAGTTGCATCCGTCATGGTCAGAGTCCAGTTAACATAAAGTAGATAAGTCGTTTCAGAATATAGAAAAAACCTATGCGCCTCAAGCGTGCCGTCAACTCATATCAAAACGCCCGTTTAACTGAATTTTACCTTCATATTCGCCACATTTCGCAGATATTTGCTGAAACTTATGTAAAACGGCGTTAGCCATAACGCTTTGCTTATTGCTGTACCGCAACATCAGCGCAGCATTTGTGAAAATTTTTTCCACAAAAATAGCCAGTTTTTAGCGAGACAACAAAAAACCCACGCCTTGGCGTGGGTTTTGCGCAAGTACGACCTGTACTTGCGATATGGCTATCCGAGTTGGATTAGCCGCGCTTAACAGCAGCGCCGAAACGCTTGTTGAAGCGCTCTACGCGGCCACCAGTGGTCGCTTGCTTCTGCTTACCAGTATAGAACGGGTGGCAGTTGGAGCACACATCCAGAGAGAAGTCCTGACCTGAAGTAGAACCTACCTGGAAATTAGCACCGCAAGAACAGTTGGCGGTGACCGTGTTGTAATTCGGGTGGATACCTTGTCTCATCTCGAACCTCACGAAGCTATATGCCGCCACCTGATCTCGTGCCAGGCACCGCATACGGGTTTGGAAAAACTACTAACCGGTTGGCCGCTCTTTCGTTACGATAAGATCGCTAAGATTGAGCGGTCGCATATTCTAGCAAAACTAACGCCGGAGGCCAATTGCCTGATTCTGTTTCTTCGCGGGTACCGCCTCAAGTGCTTAACCAAATACTTAAAATAGCGCTGCCCTCACCGCTGCGGCGCCTGTTCGACTACTTGCCGTCTAACGTGACGCCAGCCTGCGGTTGGCAGCCGGGGTTGAGGGTGCGGGTACCTTTTGGGCGCCGCGAAGTCGTCGGTGTGGTCGTGGAACTTACCGACCACAGCGACCTGCCGCGCAGCCAATTGCGCGCGGTCAGCGAGACGCTGGACGACGCGCCGCTGCCAGCAGACTGGCTCTGGTTATGCCGCTTTGCCGCCCGCTACTATCAGCACAGCCTGGGCGACACCTTGCACCACGCCATGCCCGCGCGGCTACGCCAGGGACACGCGATGGCCGGTCGCACGCAAACACTTTGGATGGCCCAAGGTGACGACGCGCAGGAAACCCTCAGCCGAGCACCCAAGCAAGCAGAACTGCATGCGCTTTTACGCCAACACCCCCATGGCCTACCCGGTCGTGCGGTCAGCGCCCATGGCTTTGCCCGCGACCAGCTACTAGCGTTGGAGAAGAAAGGCTTGGCCACGAGCCAGGAACATATTCTTACCGCCCCATCACCGCCAAGCGGTAACTTACTCGCGGCCCCGGCGCTCCCGCTCAACCGCGAACAGGCGACCGCTCTCGCCGCGCTGCATGAAAAGCTAGAGGGTTATCACCCCTGCTTGCTCGAAGGCGTCACTGGCAGTGGGAAAACGGAAGTCTATCTGCAGCTGATTGAAGCAGTGGCCGCCAAAAGTAAGCAGTCGCTGGTGCTGGTGCCGGAAATTGGCTTAACGCCGCAAACGCTGGCCCGCTTTAGAAGCCGTTTTCGCGTGCCCGTGGTGGCGCTGCATTCGGGCCTTACCGACCCTGAGCGCTTAGATGTATGGGAAGCCGCTGCCAGCGGCCGGGCACTGATTATTATCGGCACCCGCTCGGCCATTTTCACGCCATTGGCTAACCCCGGTGCGATCATTGTCGATGAGGAGCATGATGGCTCCTACAAGCAGCACGACGGTTTGCGCTATCACGCTCGCGACCTTGCGGTTGCGCGCGCGCATTACCATAAAATCCCGCTGCTCATGGGCAGCGCCACGCCGTCCTTAGAGAGCCTGCATCAGGCGCTTAACGGTACTTATCGACACCTACGCCTGACCCAGCGCCCCAGCCGCCACCCGCCCGCTAAGCTGGAACTGATCGACTTGCGCCACCAGCGCCGCCAGGGCGGTTTGCTGCCCGGCGCCATTAAGGCGATCAAAAGCACCTTAAGCGCGGGCAAACAGGTGCTAATCTTCATCAACCGCCGCGGTTTTGCCCCAACGCTTGCCTGCCACGCCTGCGGCTGGATGGCCGAGTGCGGCCAGTGTGATGCACGCATGACGCTACACCGTCAGCCCGCCCTGCTTGCCTGTCACCACTGCGATAGCCGCCGCGCCCTGCCGGATGCCTGCCCCGAGTGCGCCAGCGGCGACCTGCGCGCATTGGGTAGCGGCACGGAACGCACGGAAGAGACATTACAGACCCTGTTTCCAAGGACCACCATCCACCGCATTGACCGCGATAGCACACGGCGCAAGGATAGCTTCGAGCAAGTGTTAAAAGAGATCCATCGCGGTGAGCCGTGCGTGTTGGTCGGCACTCAAATGCTCGCCAAAGGGCACCACCTGCCCCACGTTACCTTGGTCGTCGTCGTTAATGCCGACGGCGGACTGTACGCTGCTGATTTTCGTGCGCTGGAACATAGCGCTCAGCTGCTTGAGCAGGTGGCGGGCCGAGCGGGCCGGGCCGCTCACCCAGGTCGAGTGCTGGTGCAAACGCTACACCCCGACGATCCTCATCTGGGCCAGTTGGCTGAACATGGTTATGGAGCGCTCGCACGCAACATGCTGGAAGAGCGTCGTATTGCCCAGCTGCCCCCGTTCTGCTTTATGGCGCTACTGCGAATTGAAAGCCCCAAGGAAGAGGCCGCCTTAGCCATGGCACAGCAGGCCGCCCAGGCCTTGCGCCAGTGGCTCAAAGAGTCCCGCGTGGCGACCCGCTGTCTGGGGCCGGTGCCCGCTCCGATGGAAAGACGTCAAAACCGTTACCATTTACATGTCATGCTGGCGGCAGATAAGCGTAGCCAACTTCACCCCGCCGTCAGCTGGCTCGTGCAGTGGTTGGAAGCCAATCGCGAGGCCCGCAAGGTGCGCTGGTCGATAGATATCGACCCACAAACGCTCTCCTAACTCCTGAACGCTCTCCTATAAATAGGGGCTCACCATCACGCGGCTTTGAAACTGCGGCTCAATTGCTGATAATAGCCGCTTTATCGACGCACCTTTACAGCTGCGCGTTAGCACACGCCGCCACCGACGACACCCGGATACCTAAATGAAAGACACCATAGTTTCTCTGCTCGAAGGCGCGATCACTGCGCTCAAGCACCAAGGCGTGCTGCCGAACGACCTTCAACCCACGATCAAAGTCGACCCCACCAAAGACAAAGCCCACGGCGATTACGCCACTAATCTAGCGCTGATGCTGGCCAAACCGGCAGGCAAAAATCCGCGTGAATTAGCCACTATGCTGGTGGCCGCGCTCCCCGAAAGCGACGCGATCCAGAATACCGAGATCGCGGGCCCCGGTTTTATCAACTTTTTCGCTGCCGCCGATGCCGCGGCGCAAATCGTTGCCCAAGTACTCGACTGCGGCGATACCTTTGGCCGCAGCCTGATCGGCAAGGGTGAAAAAGTGCAGGTGGAGTTCGTTTCCGCCAACCCCACTGGCCCGCTGCACGTTGGCCACGGCCGGGGCGCGGCGATTGGTGACTGTTTATGCCGCCTGCTCGAAGCCACCGGCTATGACGTGACCCGCGAGTTCTACTACAACGACGCAGGTGCCCAGATCGCCAACCTCGCCCGCTCGGTACAAGCGCGTGTAAAAGGCTTGGGCCCTGACGACGCCAGCTGGCCGGAAGACGGCTATCGCGGTGAGTATATCGTCGATGTCGCCAACGATTACCTGGCGGGTAAAACGGTCAGCGCCGATGACCGCGAAGTCACCGCCAAAAAAGATCCTGACGACCTGGACGCGATTCAAGAATTCGCCGTCGCGTGGCTGCGCCGTGAGCAGGATCTCGACTTAAAAGCCTTTGGTGTAGAGTTCGATGTCTATTTCTTAGAGTCGTCGCTCTACGAAGATGGCAAGGTGGATGCCACCGTTGAGAAGCTGGTAAACGCTGGACACACCTATGAAGAAGATGGCGCCATGTGGCTGCGCACCACCGACTTCGGTGATGACAAAGACCGCGTGATGCGCAAACAGGACGGTGGCTACACCTACTTCCTACCCGATGTGGCCTACCACCTGGACAAGTGGCAGCGCGGCTTCAAAACCGTAATTAACGAGCAGGGTGCCGATCACCACTCCACCGTTACCCGTGTGCGCGCTGGTTTACAGGCGCTGGAAGTGGGCATTCCCAAAGGCTGGCCCGACTACGTGCTCCACCAGATGGTGATGGTCACCCGCTCCGGCGTCGAGGTAAAACTCTCCAAGCGCGCCGGTAGCTATGTCACCGTGCGCGACTTGATCGACGAAGTCGGCCGCGATGCCACGCGTTTTTTCCTCGCCGCCCGCCGCGCTGACTCCCAGCTCACCTTTGATATCGACCTGGCGCGCTCGCAGTCGAACGACAACCCGGTTTATTACATTCAATACGCGCACGCTCGGGTATGCAGCATGCTGCGCAAAGCACAGGATGCCGACCAGCCGTTTGATCATGCATTAGCCATAGCCAATCTAGCCCTGCTGGATAGCGATCAGGAAAAAGCCGTTCTTAACCGCTTGGCACGCTTCCCTGAAGTGGTGGAGACCGCTGCTAGAAACCGCGAACCACAGCAGGTTGCCCAGTATTTGCTCGATCTTTCCGGCGATTTCCACACCTGCTATAACGCCGTCAAGGTAATGGTTGAGGACGACACCCTACGCAACACGCGCTTGGCACTCGGCCTCGCTACCCGTCAAGTGCTGCGCAATGGGCTTGATTTAATGGGGGTTAGCGCCCCAGAGGAGATGTAATCAATGGCTAGCCCGCGTAAAAAGCCCGCCTCCCGCCGCGGAGCCACTTCGCAGCGCAAATCCCCCCGTAGCTCTGGTGGCGGCTTTCGCCTTCCTGGTTGGCTATGGGGCTTGGTCGGCATGGCGGCAGGTTTTTTCTTGGCTCAACACCAGCACGGCACCGCGCCTTGGCAAGAGCAGAGCGAAGCGCCTCAGGCCACGGTTCTGCCCAAGCCCGCGGGTAGTGAGGAGCGCGCTGCGGCTCGGGAAACCGAAGAGGCCGCTGAGCCATCAATGCCGACCTTTGAGTTTTATACACTACTGCCGGAAACCGAGGTCATTGCCCCTGGCGTCACGCTGCCGTCAAGCGTTGTGCGCCCGGAAGCTCCCGAGCAAGAGGCCGAGAGCGATACCGCCTCTGGCTCGGCCAGCGACGACCCCATCGCCCAGGTCATTGCCGCTAATACCCGGCCTGAAGACCAGATTTCAGCAGCCAAGGAGAGTGAAGCGGCTACCAACACTCCCGGGCGTTATATGCTTCAGGCCGCCTCATTTCGTGAGGCAAGTGACGCCGTACAGCTGCGCGGCCGACTGCGCAACTTAAGCCTGTTGGCGGAAGTTAGCGAAGTCCAGGCGGATGGTAATACCTGGCACCGTGTTCAAGTAGGGCCTTACGAGGATACCCGCGAGCTGAACCGCGCTCAGGATTTAATGAACACCCAGGGTATCGAACCACTACTTATCCAGCTACAGAACTAATAATCTCATCTTGAACACCCTGCGGGCGGTTGATTTTTTATCAGCCGCCCGCATTTTGTTGTGAACGCTTACACAATGGTCGCTTCCAGAAGCAGTATGTTAAGGAGCAAGTGACCTGCCAGTCATCGGGAGCGCGCCTCCCACCAAGGAGTTATCTCCATGACCACTATTGTCTCCGTTCGTCGTGGTAACCAGGTCGCCCTCGCCGGCGACGGTCAAGTTTCGCTGGGCAATACCGTAATGAAGGGTAACGCCAGCAAAGTACGCCGCCTCTACCGCGGCAAAGTACTGGCCGGGTTTGCCGGTGGCACCGCAGATGCGTTCACGCTATTTGAGCGCTTTGAAGCGCAGTTGGAAAAATACCAAGGCCATCTCACCAAAGCAGCTGTCGAGCTCGCCAAAGACTGGCGCACCGACCGGGCGCTGCGCCGTTTAGAAGCACTGCTGGCTGTGGCTGACCATAGCGCCTCGCTGATCATTACCGGTAACGGTGATGTGGTCGAGCCTGAGCGCGGCATTATTGCGATTGGCTCTGGTGGCAATTTTGCCCAGGCCAGCGCCCGAGCGCTGTTAGAAAATACCGAGCTTTCGGCGCGTGAAATTACTGAGAAATCGCTGGCGATCGCTGGTGATATCTGTGTGTTTACCAATCATCACGTGACGCTCGAAGAGCTGTCGATTGACGATCGCTAATCACTTTACGCGACTCGCAAACGCCGCTCATTGCCCACAAAGGTTACTTATATGACTCAGATGACACCCCGCGAAATTGTTCACGCTCTAGACCAGTACATTATTGGTCAGCAAGATGCTAAACGCGCCGTTGCAATTGCCCTGCGTAACCGCTGGCGCCGCATGCAGCTCGATGACGACTTGCGCCCAGAAGTCACGCCTAAGAACATTCTGATGATTGGCCCCACCGGTGTGGGTAAAACCGAGATTGCCCGCCGTTTGGCCAAGCTGGCCAAAGCACCGTTTATTAAAGTTGAAGCGACCAAGTTCACTGAAGTCGGCTATGTTGGCCGTGACGTTGAGTCGATTATTCGCGACTTGATGGAAGCCGCGATTAAGATGGTGCGCGAACAGGCGAAAGAAGAAGTTGGCAACCGTGCCGCGGATGCCGCCGAAGATCGGGTTCTAGATGCCCTTCTTCCGCCTCCCCGTGGCCAGGAAGATAAGCCACGTGAAGAAGGCAGCACTCGCCAGTCCTTCCGTAAAAAATTGCGTGAAGGCCAACTGGACGATAAAGAGATCGATATTGAAATATCCTCTCATGGCCAAGGCATCGATATTATGACCCCGCCGGGCATGGAAGAGATGACCAGCCAACTACAGAGCATGTTCTCCAACATGGGCCAGCAGAAGCGTGAGAATCGCCGCGTAACGGTCAAAGAAGCGCTGGTTCTGCTGCGTGATGAAGAAGCGGGCAAGCTGGTCAACGAGGAAGAGATCAAGGCGCGCGCGGTCTACTCGGTAGAACAGCATGGCATCGTCTTCCTGGATGAGATCGACAAAGTGGCCAAGGGCAGCGGCCAGTCCAGCGGTGGCGAAGTCTCTCGCGAAGGCGTTCAGCGCGACCTGCTGCCGCTGATTGAAGGCTCCACCGTGTCCACCAAGTACGGCATGGTCAAAACCGATCACATTCTGTTTATCGCTTCTGGCGCCTTCCACCTATCGCGCCCGTCGGACCTGATTCCCGAGCTCCAGGGCCGTCTGCCGATCCGTGTAGAGCTTGATGCACTGACGCCGAACGACTTCAAACGCATCCTCACCGAGCCCTCTGCCTCACTGACCAAGCAGTATCAGGCGCTGCTGGCGACAGAAGGTCTTGATGTGGAGTTTACTCCCGACGGTATCGAGCGCATCGCGCAGATCTCTTGGCAGGTCAATGAAGGCACTGAAAACATCGGCGCCCGCCGCCTGCACACGGTAATGGAGCGGTTGTTAGAAGAAGCCTCCTTCAAAGGCGGCGATATGGAGAGCCCGCTGGTCATCGACGCTGATTACGTCAATGCCCAGCTTGGCGAACTGGCGGTCGACGAAGACCTGTCGCGGTATATTTTGTAAGCTGCGCCTGCGGTTATTATCAGCGCTGGTATCGTCAGCAACAGCAAGCCCGCTCTTCGCGGGCTTGCTGCTATGACATTTAGCCATGGACACTTAGCCATGAGGTCTCATCATGAACGCCCCTACCCCCACTCGTGTTCACTACCATAAGCAGTCCCGTGAGCTGGAACTTGGCTACTCCACTGGTGAGAGCTTTCGCCTCCCGGTTGAGTTTTTACGCGTCTATTCGCCGTCTGCCGAAGTGCGCGGCCACGGTGGCGACACCGCCGTTCTCCAGGTAGGTAAAAAAGATGTCGGCCTGCAGAATATTACCCAGGCAGGCAACTACGCGCTGAAGCTTCACTTTGACGACGGTCATGACAGTGGGCTGTTTAGCTGGAACTACTTATACGATCTGGCTACTCACCAGGAAGCTTACTGGAACAATTACTTACAGCGCTTAGAAGACGCCGGTGCCTCGCGCGAGCCGGCCAGCATTCAATTCAAGCAACTGTGATGGCATGACTCACACCCCTGCAACAAACTAGGCAGGGACGCTAGGCAGACAAGCCAGGGCGGACAAGGCTACAATGACGCTAACTTTTTAATCGCGTCGGCCCTCAGTCAAAAGACCAAAGGTCGATCTGCCATCGCCTAAAATTCGGGAGCTACCGCCCAATGAGCCCCACAGAAAAACGCACGACTCATTTTGGTTACCAGGAAGTACCGGTTGATGAGAAAGCGTCACGAGTAGCTGACGTATTCCACTCGGTAGCCGCCCGCTACGACGTAATGAACGACTTGATGTCGATGGGTATCCACCGGGTTTGGAAACGCATGACTATTGAGCGCGCTGGTGTGCGCCCTGGTCACCACGTGCTTGATATCGCTGGCGGTACGGGCGACTTAACCCTCAAGTTTTCCCGCCTGGTTGGCCCGCGTGGCAAGGTAGTGCTGGCGGATATCAACGCCTCAATGCTCAAAGTCGGCCGCGACAAGCTGATGGATAACGGCGTCGGCGGCAACGTAGAGTACGTTCAAGCCAATGCCGAAAACCTGCCGTTTCCCGATAATAGCTTCGACTGCATTACGATCGCTTTTGGGCTGCGCAATGTCACCGACAAAGACGCTGCGCTGCGCTCTATGGCGCGCGTTCTTAAACCTGGTGGGCGCCTGTTGGTATTAGAGTTCTCCAAACCCAACAACCCTTTGCTGTCTAAGGCTTACGACGAGTACTCCTTCCGCCTGCTGCCCAAAATGGGCGAACTGGTGGCGGGGGACGGCGAAAGTTACCGCTATTTGGCGGAGTCGATTCGGATGCACCCCGACCAGGAAACGCTCAAAGCCATGATGGAAGCTGCCGGGCTAGAGCGGGTCGAGTACACCAATCTGACGGGCGGTATCGTTGCACTACACCGCGGCATTAAGCTATGAGACTTCAGACGCTACAGACCCAGAGGCCAGCATGCTGGTAACCCCGACCCTGCTGTTGGCCGGATGTGAACGCACGCTCAATGCCCTACTCGCCCGCGACCCGGCAGCCCCCGCACGGCTGGCAGCGCTGGTGGGCAGCCGTTTGCTTATACGCCTGGAGCAGCCACATCTTGAGCTTGTGATCCACTATCACCACGCAGGCTTAGACCTGATGCGTGGCGAAGGTGTTGATGAAACCGAGGTAGATGCAGTCGTCGAGCTGACTCCGGAAACATTTTCAGAGTGGATCAGCGGCGCCTCGATTGAGCGGCTAATGTTCGATGGCAAACTGGCCGTGCGTGGGCGCATCCATCTGCTTGAAGCGACCCGCGAGCTGCTTTTCGATTTAGACATTGATTGGGAAAGCGAGCTGGCCCACTGGCTTGGCGATATGCCCGCTCACTCGCTGGCCGAAGGGTTGCGTCGCGCCGCTCGTTGGGGGCTGCGTGCCAAAGATGAGCTGATGCAGGATGTTTCTGAATATGTCTTTGAAGAAGCCCGCCTGCTACCCGGACAGCAACAGCGCAACGTGCTACGCGATCACTTAACCGAACTGGAAATCGCCACCGATCGTCTGGAAGCGCGCTTTAACCGCTTGCAGCGCAAGCTGACGCAACCGCCGCAGAGCGCCTCTCAGGAGCCACGCCCATGAGCCTGCGCCTGCTACGGATTAGCTGGGTAATCACGCGCCACCGGCTAGACACATTACTGCCGCTGGAACGCTTGCCCTGGTGGCTGCGGACGCTACTGTGGTTTTCACCGTTACGCCTGGTGCCGATCGGCAAGCGATCGCGGGGTGAACGCCTGCGCTTGGCGCTAGAAGCGCTAGGGCCAATTTTCATTAAATTCGGACAGATGCTCTCGACCCGCCGCGACTTGCTACCGGCAGATATCGCCGATGAGCTAAAGCGCCTTCAGGATCAGGTGCCGCCTTTTCCCGGTGATCTTGCCGCTGCCCGCGTCGAGAAAGAGCTGGAAATGTCGCTGGCGGATGCCTTTGCTGAATTTGACCACGTACCGCTCGCCTCTGCATCGATTGCCCAGGTACACGCAGCAAGTCTGCACGGCGGTGAAGACGTAGTGGTAAAAATCATTCGTCCCGGCATTGATCGCGTCATGCGTCAGGACATGGCGCTGATGTACCAAGTCGCCAAGCTATTTTCCAAAATCCCCGAAGCGCGACGTTTGCGCCCGGTGGAAGTCATCCGCGACTACGAAGCCACGTTGTTTGATGAGCTGGATCTCTATAAAGAAGCCGCCAACACCTCGCAGCTTAAACGTAACTTTAAAGACTCACCGCTGCTATTTGTACCTACCATCTATTGGCCCTTCACCCGCCGCCACGTGATGGTTCAAGAGCGCATTCGCGGCATACCGGTCGCCGATTTAGACACGCTAATTGCTCGTGGCACGAACCTTAAAAAGCTCGCCGAGCGCGGCGTTGAGCTTTTCTTTACCCAGGTATTTCGTGACAACTTCTTCCACGCGGATATGCACCCCGGCAATATCTTTGTTAACTGTGACAACCCCGAAGACCCGCAGTACATCGCCATCGACTGCGGCATCGTGGGCAGCCTGACCCGAGAGGATCAGGACTATTTGGCGCGCAACTTATTGGCATTTTTTCACCAAGACTATTACGAAGTCGCCGCACTGCATATTGAGTCCGGCTGGGTGGGTGAAAATACTCGCGCCAATGAGTTCGCGGCAGCCATCCGCACCGTCTGCGAGCCTATTTTAGAGAAGCCGCTGAAAGACATCTCCTTTGGCCAAGTGCTCCTGGGTCTGTTTCAAACCGCGCGACGTTTTAATATGGAAGTGCAGCCGCAATTGGTTCTATTGCAGAAAACGCTGCTCAATATTGAAGGCTTAGGGCGTCAGCTCTATCCTGACTTGGACCTTTGGAGCACCGCCAAGCCGTATTTAGAGCAGTGGATGAAAGAGCGTGCGGGTGTCAGCGGTTTATGGGAATCACTCAAGCGGCAGGCACCGGAGCTTTCACACCAGCTACCTGAATTGCCTGTACTCGCGCACCAAGCGCTTAGCCGCATGGAGCATGAGCATCGTCAACGTCATCAGCAGGTGGACTCCATTAACGCCATGCGCGTACAGATGGTGCGGCAGGGCAAGCGGCTTTACCGCCTGCGCCTGGGTTTGATTCTGCTGGCACTGGCACTGGCTTGGCAGCCATTAAGCGGTTGGATTGAGCTCCAGGAGTGGCCAATACTGGCTGCCGCTGCGATTGGCCTCTTACTGCTGGTATGGCAATAGCGCAGTGCATTAAACGTTTATAAGGATTCCCATGGACAGCAACTCATTATCGCCTGACAATTTACCAACCAACACTTTTTCGACAAACAGTGCGTCTGTGCTGGATACTCTCAATGAGGTACTAAAGCAGCGGCGACACGCAGCAGCAGAAGATTCTTATGTTGCCTCCTTGCATCATAAGGGTTTGAACATGATACTCGAAAAGATTGGCGAAGAAGCGACTGAAACAGTGCTTGCGGCAAAAGATGCGGAGCACGGTGGTGAGGCTGAGCGCCAAGCGTTGATTTCTGAAACGGCCGACCTGTGGTTTCATAGTATGGTGATGCTGTCGCACCTGGGGATGGATCATCAGGCTGTTTTAGACGAACTGGCGCGACGCGTTGGCATTTCCGGGCACGAAGAAAAAGCGTCTCGTCAGCCATAGCGGTCACAGAAACTGTCGTATAGTGAAAACCAAGCTGGAAAAAAGATAGTCAACCTGCTCCCATGAGGAAACGCATATGTTAGGTGGTATTAGTATTTGGCAGTTGCTGATTGTCCTGGGCATCATCATCCTGGTTTTCGGCACCAAAAAACTGCGTAATGTGGGCACCGACCTAGGCGGGGCGGTCAAGGGCTTCAAGAAAGCCATGCACGATGAAGAGAAAAATAAAGAGACGGATAAAGAAGACGCTGACCAACCGCATGCCAAAGTGAGCCATGAAGAGCCTGGCAACACTTATGACGTTCAAGCCGAAGAGAAACAGGCCGCCAACGAACGTAACGAAGAGCGCAAATAAACCATGCTGGATATCGGCTTTCTTGAACTAATGCTCATTGGCATCGTCGGGCTGTTGGTGCTTGGCCCGGAGCGGCTGCCTAGGGCCGCTCGCACGACGGGTATGTGGATTGGCAAAATCAAGCGCACGGTATCCGGCATGCAGCGTGAAATTAGCGCTCAGCTTGAAGCAGAAGAGTTACGCCAAAAGCTTAACGAACAGCAGAAGAAGCTCGACGATAGCTTGAAAAAAGCCAAGCTGGATGTAGAGAGTATTGCCGATACCCCTTCTACTCCTCGGTCAGCGCCAGCAACCAAAGCGACGCAGAGCGAGACAGAGCAGCGCGTCGCCAAGGCGAGCTCCCGATTGGATGATGCCCTGCAAACGGTACGTGAAGAAACGCCTCCTTCATCGATAGAACCTGAGCCGACTGAATCACAAAAGGCTGCATCAAATAAGGATCGTAACCACCAATGAGTATGTCTGGCGATTCAAAGGAGCCGCGTGAAGACCAAAGCCAAGCCCCTCTTATTGAGCACCTGATTGAACTACGTTCACGGTTGATGCGCGCCGTGATCGTGATTCTGGTAGTCTTTTTGGGCCTTTATTCATTTGCCAATGATATTTATACCTTCGTCGCCGAGCCGTTAATGGATCTGCTGCCCGAAGGCTCGCAAATGATCGCCACAGAAGTGGCCTCGCCATTCTTAGCGCCATTTAAGCTTACCCTGGTCGTCGCGGTGTTTATCGCCATTCCCTTTGTGCTGCATCAGGCCTGGGCGTTTATCGCGCCGGGGCTTTACGACAATGAAAAAGCACTGGCGATCCCGATTCTGGTCTCAAGCATTGCGCTGTTCTATGGCGGTGCGGCGTTTGCCTATTACGTGGTTTTTCCGCTGCTGTTTGAGTTTTTCACCCAAACCGGGCCTGACAACATCGCGATCATGACCGACATTAACCAGTATTTGAACTTTGTTCTTAAACTGTTTTTTGCTTTCGGGGTAGCGTTTGAAATTCCTATTGCGACCTTCTTGCTTATCCTCTCTGGCGCCACGACGGTGGAAAGTCTGTCTAAAAAACGTCCCTATATTCTTTTAGGCTGCTTTGTCATCGGTATGCTGCTAACCCCGCCGGATGTGATTTCCCAAAGCCTCCTGGCGATCCCCATGTACCTGCTCTACGAAGTAGGGCTACTGTTTGGCCGTTTGGTGCGCAAACGCAAAGAAGAGAAAGAGGCTGCTGAAGAGCACGAAGCCGATCTCTAAGCGGATCAGCGCAGCACGCAGATACTGAAAAAGCCGTCGCCATTAACCATGGCGACGGCTTTCTTATCTGCAATACGATGTTCTAAAATGCAACGGCGTACTTAATCCATCATTTCAGCAATACGATCTACCAATTTAAAGATACCAGTGGCCGCTTCACTAATGCGCGTAGCCAGCATATAAGCAGGCGTGGTCACCACGCGGTGCTCAAGGTCGACGACAATATCTTCTACTGCACAGCTGCGATGCAACCCGCCCATGGCACTAATCGCCCCGGAAACCGCCGGATCATTACCCACGGTCACTGCAATACCGTCACCCAATAGACGGGGCACCAGTACGGGGGAAATACACATCAAGCCAATGGGTTTGGCCTCTTGACGAAAACCAAACAGCGACTCTTTTAGTGCTTCCAGCACCTGCATATTGTCGCTGGCACTGGCGAAATCCGACAGATTTTTGGCGACACCGAAACCACCGGGCACAATCACTGCATCGAAGTTATCAGCGTCTAGCTCACTCAATGGGCGGATGTTTCCACGCGCCAAGCGGGCAGACTCCTGCAGCACATTACGCTGTTCACCTTCCGCCACCTCTTGCGTGAGGTGATTGATAACGTGATGCTGTTCTATATCCGGGGCAAAACAGTGGTAACCAATACCCAACTGATCCAAGCGCAACAGCGTTAACGTCGTCTCATATATCTCTGAACCATCATAAACGCCGCAGCCAGCTAAAATCACCGCCACCTGTTTGGTCATGCCTATCTCCTTATCCCAGGGTCTGCCGATTGCAATACAGCAAAGCAATTGCTCACTTTAGTCAGTCTACCTTGTTGCCACAAGACGGCTTTCGCCGCAGGGTATGGCTGATATACTCCATTCAGGCCTTCGGGCACCCTCATTTGCGTTCTTTAATGGAGACACCCCTTGAGCATACCTACCCCCCGTCACTTCCCCGCCACACGCATGCGTCGAATGCGCCGCGATGATTTTTCACGCCGCTTGATGCAGGAGAACAGCCTTAGCCCGTCAGATTTGATCCTGCCGGTGTTTGTACTGGAAGGCGACAACCAGCGTGAAGCGGTGGCCTCAATGCCCGGTGTGGAGCGGCTCTCGATCGACCTACTGATTGAGCAAGCCCGCGAAGCTTATCAACTGGGCATCCCTGCGTTGGCGCTTTTTCCAGTTGTCGGCCCTGAGCACAAAACTGAGTTAGCCGAAGAGGCCTATAGCGCCAGCGGCTTAGTACAGCGTAGCGTGCGCGCCCTTAAAGCAGCCCTGCCCGAACTCGGCATTATCACCGACGTGGCGCTCGACCCGTATACCAGCCACGGCCAGGACGGCATTCTTGATGAACACGGCTACGTGCAGAATGACCGCACGGTGGATACGCTGCTTAAACAGGCACTCTCCCATGCCGAAGCGGGCGCTGACGTGGTGGCGCCTTCCGACATGATGGATGGGCGTATCGGCGCGATCCGCCAAGTGTTGGAACAGGAACATCTCCACAACGTGCGGATTATGGCTTATAGCGCCAAGTATGCCTCCCACTACTATGGGCCCTTCCGCGATGCCGTTGGCTCAGCCACCAACTTGGGCAAAGCCGACAAACGCACCTATCAAATGGACCCTGCCAACAGCGATGAAGCATTGCATGAAGTAGCCATGGACATCGCCGAAGGCGCCGACATGGTGATGGTCAAGCCGGGTATGCCTTACCTGGATGTCGTTCGCCGTGTAAAAGCTGAGCTAAAAGTGCCGACTTTCGCTTATCAAGTCAGCGGTGAGTACGCCATGCATCGCGCCGCCTTCGACAATGGCTGGCTGGAAGCGGAACCGGTGATTTTGGAATCATTGATGTGCTTCAAACGAGCAGGTGCCGATGGAATTTTGACCTATTTCGCTCTCGACGCAGCGCGTTTATTACAGCGCCACTAAACTACTGCGACAAAGATGACAACAAGGTGACACTTGTTTGTCATCTTCTCCCCGCATACTGCCTTCCTATACAAGTATCAGGCTATGATACCTTCGAGCCATCAACGCGGGGAGATCCACCATGGACGAGCAAGCGACAGATTCTTTACCATTATCGTCTACTGATCAAACCAGCAGCGACGGCGATATGCCGCTACGAATTAACCGCACCCCCACCGGGGTTCAAGCGCGTGACACGTTGCCTGAAACCGACCTTGACGACACTCAGCTTTACTTCAATCGCGAGCTGTCGCATCTACAGTTCAATATCCGCGTGCTGGAACAAGCGCTAGACGATGCCCACCCGTTGCTCAACCGCTTGATGTTCTTGCTGATTTTCTCATCCAATATGGATGAGTTTTTCGAAATTCGCGTAGCGGGATTAAAGCACCAGATCGCCCTTGGCGACGACACCACCGCGGCCGATGGCCGACTGCCTAAAGCCGTATTGGCCGAGATTTCTCAGATCGCACATACGCAAATTGATCGCCAGTATCAAATACTCAACGATACCTTGTTGCCCGCCCTGGAGACTCATGGGTTGCGCTTTCGCCGTCGCGATCAGTGGACTGATCAACAAAAGGCCTGGACGCGGGCGTTTTTCGATAACGAAATTATGCCGGTTATTAGCCCCATCGGTCTCGACCCTTCGCATCCCTTCCCGCGTCTGGTCAATAAAAGTCTTAACTTTATTGTTGAGCTGGAAGGCAAAGATGCCTTTGGCCGCGCCGGAGGTATGGCTATTCTACCAGCCCCACGCTCGCTGCCTCGCTTAATGGCGCTACCGAAGGAGTTATGCGAAGAGGGTTTCTCCGAGTATGTGTTCCTGTCCTCGATGATTCATGCCCATGCCGATGAGCTATTTCCCGGCATGCGCGTGCGCGGCTGTTACCAGTTCCGTTTGACCCGCAATGCGGATATGAGCGTTGACCCTGAGGAAGTCTCAGACCTTGCTTCCGCGCTGCGTGGCGAACTACTGGCACGCCGTTATGGCAGCGGTGTGCGGCTGGAAGTGGCGGACAGCTGCCCCGATGACTTAACTAATTTTCTGCTGCGTCAATTTGAGCTTGAGAGCGACGATTTATATCGGGTCAAAGGGCCGGTGAATTTAACCCGCATGATGTCAGTTCTGGGTGATGTGGACCGTCCAGAACTGCTCTATCGCCCGTTTACTCCCAGCATTCCGAAAGCGCTCAAAGCGGGCAGCTTGTTCGATGCTATTGCTAAGAGTGACATTCTGCTCCATCACCCTTTTCAATCATTTACTCCGATTGAAGACCTGCTGCGCGAAGCCGCCCGCGACCCGCATGTACTGGCTATAAAGCAGACGCTATACCGTACGGGCTCAGACTCGCCTATCGTTAGCGCGCTGGTAGAAGCGGCTAGCCAGGGCAAAGAAGTCACCGTGGTCATTGAACTACGTGCGCGTTTTGATGAAGCCGATAATCTACAGCTGGCTTCTCGTTTGCAGGAAGCGGGGGCAATCGTTGTCTACGGCATTATGGCGTATAAAACCCATGCCAAGATGCTGCATATAGTACGCCGCGAAAAAGGCGAGCTGTGCTACTACGCGCACCTCGGCACCGGTAATTACCACTCAAAAACCGCCAAACTGTATACCGATTACAGCCTGCTGACTGCCAATAAAGCGCTGTGCGCCGATGTGCATAAAGTGTTTCAGCAGCTGTCGGGGATGGGCCGCGCACGCAAAATTGACACGCTGTTGCATGCGCCATTCACGCTGCACGAGCGGCTAGTGGAAATGATTGACCGTGAAGCGCAAATAGCGCGCAAGGGTAAACGCGCCCATATCATCATTAAATGCAATTCGTTAACCGAGCCTAAACTTATCAAAGCGCTCTACCGTGCCTCCCAGGCGGGGGTTGAGTGCGATTTGATTATTCGCGGTATGTGCTGTTTGAAGCCTGGGGTGCCGGGGGTTTCCGAGAATATTCGTGTGCGCTCCATTATTGGCCGTCTGCTTGAACACACCCGTGTATTCCACTTTCACAATGATGGCAAATCGGAGACTTGGTGCTCAAGCGCCGACTTTATGTCGCGCAATATGTTTCACCGTGTTGAAACGTGCTTCCCGCTGCTGGATAAGAAGCTCGCCACCCGTGTGCGCAAGGATCTCGAAACCTACATGGTGGATAACTGCCAGAGCTGGCTGCTACAGACCGACGGCAGCTACCAGCTTCAGGATCCAGGTAAAAGCGATGCCATCAGCGCCCAGGAAACCCTGCTCTACGCCTACGCATCGAAAAGCTAAGTGTCGACAAGCTAGTTTTTAAGCCAAAACCCCGCTTTTTAGCGGGGTTGATTCTCACCAGAAAGGCTTAATCAAAGTATTTACAACCGTTTACGCATAGCGTTGGCGCAGTACTTTGGCAGCTTCGACCATATTAGCCAGCGCTGGCTCTACTTCCGCCCAGCCGCGCGTTTTCAGGCCGCAGTCCGGGTTTACCCATAGCCGCTCAGCCGGGATCTTCTCTAAGGCTTTTTCCATCAAATCGACCATCCAGCTCACCTCAGGAATATTCGGGGTGTGGATATCGTAAACCCCTGGGCCGATTTCGTTGGGATAAGCAAAGTCCTGGAAGGCGTCCAGCAGGTGCATATCCGAGCGCGATGTTTCGATGGTGATCACATCGGCATCGAGTGCGGCGATCGCACCGATGATGTCGTTGAACTCCGAGTAACACATATGGGTGTGAATTTGCGTGGTGTTAGCAACGCCTGCGGCACTTAGCTGAAAGCTCTCGACTGCCCAATCCAGGTATGCCTGCCACTCATGCTGGCGTAGCGGCAGCCCTTCGCGCAGCGCCGGCTCATCGATTTGAATCACATTGATCCCAGCTTTTTCCAGATCCAATACCTCATCGCGCAACGCCAAGGCAATCTGGCGGCAGGTGGTTTCCCGCGGTTGGTCATCGCGGACAAACGACCACTGCAGAATCGTCACCGGCCCCGTTAACATCCCCTTCATGGGCTTGCTGGTCAGGGTTTGCGCATACTGGCTCCAGCGAACGGTCATGGGCGCAGGGCGTGAAACGTCGCCGAAAATAACCGGCGGCTTAACACAGCGTGAACCGTAGCTCTGCACCCAGCCAAAGCGGGTAAAGGCAAACCCTTCAAGCTGTTCGCCAAAATACTCCACCATGTCGTTACGCTCGGCTTCGCCGTGCACTGGCACATCGATATCCAGCGCTTCCTGACGCTCAACCGCGTAAGCAATTTCATCCTGCATGCGGGCTTCGTAGTCAGCTGATGACAACTCGCCGACTTTAAACGCGCGCCGTGCAGCACGAATCTCATCGGTTTGCGGAAAAGAGCCAATTGTCGTCGTCGGGAACAACGGTAGCTTAAGCGCTCGCCGTTGTGCGTCAGCACGCACGCTGTAGGGCGCCTGTCGTTGGCTATCGGCAGGGCTAATCGCGGCCAGCCGCTCACTAACCGCTGCCTGGTGGATACGCGTTGATTCACGCCGGGCATCCAACGCTCGGGTTGCTTCATCCAAACGCTGCTCATCCTCAGGCATGGTACGGTTATCAATCAACCGCGCCAGGGTGACCACTTCCGCCAGCTTTTGCTGCGCGAAAGCCAGCCAACTCACGAGCTCCTCACCGAGTTCTGTTTCCTGCGCCAAATCTACCGGCACATGCAGCAACGAGCAACTCGGCGCCAACCAAAGCCGCTGCCCAAGGCGCACTTTTAACGGCAGCAAGCGTTCTCGCAATGCAGCTAAGTCGGCTCGCCAAATATTGCGTCCGTCAACAAACCCTATTGACAGCACCTGATGCGGGCCAAGACGGTCAATCACGCTCTCGACTTGTTGCGGCGCGCGCACGGCGTCGATGTGCAACCCAGCGACGGGTAAACGGGTAGCTAATGAAAGATTGTCGCCCAGGCCACCGAAGTAAGTAGCTAACAGCAGCTTTAGCGGTGCTGACTGAAGACGATGATAGGCACGCTCATAGGCCTGCTGCCACGCCAACGGGAGATCCTGCACCAGCGCGGGCTCGTCCAGCTGCACCCACTCAATGCCTTGGGTAGCGAGCCGCGCTAATATTTCGCCATACACGTTGAGTACGCTGTCTAGTAGCGTCAGGCGATCAAAATCACCGCCCTTGGTTTTTCCCAGCCATAGCCACGTTAGCGGCCCGGTTAGCGTTACTTTCGGAGTAAAACCCGCGCGTAACGCTTCATCCACCTCGTCGAACAGGCGGTTCGAAGCCAGGTTAAAGGTTTGCCCTTCGTGTAGTTCGGGGACGAGGTAGTGGTAATTGGTATCGAAGTATTTAGTCATTTCACAGGCGGCGGCGGGTTCACCGCTGGGGGCGCGGCCCCGGGCCATGCGAAAGGTGGTGTCGAGGTCGATATCGCCACCAGCCACTTCATGCTGGGCATTAAAACGGGCAGGTACGGCACCCAGCGCAACTGAAACATTAAGCACTTGATCGTAAAAAGCAAAATCACCAACACTAACAAAATCCAGCCCAGCATCCTGCTGCGCCTGCCAATGGCGCAAGCGAAGCTCGCGACCAGTGCTTTCAAGTTCGCTACGAGTGCATTCGCCCTTCCAGTATGCCTCAGTGGCCTTTTTGAGTTCGCGCTGAGCACCGATACGGGGATAGCCGAGAATATGAGAAACTGTCATGATGAACCCTACCAACGTGAATGAATTCACACAGTCTGGGCACCACGCCTTAGTGAATCAAACTAAAGTTTCTAATAGTAAAAATGAAAAATACTCACAATGATTGAACTGCGACATCTACGCACCCTGCTGGCTCTGCGCGAAACCGGCTCTTTGGTCGATGCTGCCGAGCGCGTGCATTTAACCCAATCGGCGCTTTCTCACCAGCTGAAAGACTTGGAGAGCCGCGTGGATAGCCCGCTATTCGTGCGCAAAACCCGCCCTGTGGAATTTACCCGCGCAGGCTTACGGCTGCTCGCCTTAGCCGATCAAGTATTGCCCGAGGTACGCAAAGCAGAGCGGGATTTGGCGCGCTTGGCAGGCACCGAGCAGGGGCGTTTGCATATGGCCATTGAGTGCCACAGTTGCTTTCAGTGGCTGATGCCGACGGTGGATTACTTTCGCGATCACTGGCCGGAGGTGGAAATCGATATTCCCAGTGGCCACCACTTCGACCCGCTTCCAGCGCTTGCCCGCGAGCAGTTGGATCTAGTGATCACCGCCGACCCCCAACCGCTTGATGGCATTCACTACGCCCCGCTGTTTCGCTATGAAGGATTATTAGCCGTCGCCCGCCAGCACGCTTTTGCAGGCCAGGGCTTTATAGAGCCCCAGGCACTGGCGGATGAAACCTTGATCACGTATCCCGTTGAGCAATCACGGTTGGATATTTTTACTCAGTTTTTGCAACCGGCGAATGTACGCCCTCGGGAGATCCGCACCGCCGAATTGACGATTATGATGATGCAGTTAGTAGCCAGTGGGCGCGGCGTATGCGCGCTGCCCAACTGGGCGCTCACCGAGTATTTAGAACGCGATTACGTCAGCGCGGTAAAGCTGGGCGAGCATGGGGTATGGAGCACGCTGTATGCGGCGATTCGTGAAGAGACCAGGGAAGCGCCGTGGATGCAGGATTTTTTGCGCACCGCGCGGGAAACCTCCTTTGCGGTGCTGACGGGGGTTAAGCCAGCGGATCGCGACGGGGAACCAGCAGCGTAAAGCGCGCACCGCACAGGGTGGGGCTGGTATCGATGGTTACGCTGCCGCCGTGCCCGGCCATGATTTTCTGCACAATCGAAAGCCCTAACCCGTAGCCGCCGGAACTGCGGGCGCGGCTGTCATCCAGCCGGGCGAACGGTTTAAAGATATCTGCCCGCGCTTCGGGCGGAATACCCGGGCCGTCATCTTCGACATCGATACGCACCAAGTTAGGCTCGTCCCACAGCTGAATCACCACCTGAGACTTGGCATGCCGACAGGCATTACCGACTAAATTCTGCAGGGCGCGCTGAAGATAGCGTGGCTCCGCCAACAGCTCAATTTCAGGACCGGGCGCCAGCGTTAACGTTAACTCTTTATGCAGCGGTGAAAGGGTATCAATCACGCGTTCCGCCATGGCACGGCACTCCACCAGTGACGTTTCAAGTTCAGCGCCATTGACCGTTTCACCGCCTAAGCGTGCATAGGTGAGTATTTCATCGACTAATTCATCAAGTTCGGCAATATCTGCATCAATGCCCTGCAACTGACGGCGAATAGCAGGCTGGTCGGTCATATCTTCGACCATCTGTACGGCAAAGCGAATACGGGCGACCGGGGTACGCAGCTCGTGGGAGACCGCGCGAATCATCTCTTGCTGACCACGCAGCAGGCTCTGCACTTGATTGGCCATGCCGTTAAACGCCATGCCTAACCGCCCTAAAAAGTCACCGCTTTCAACTTTTACCCGCGTTTCCAAACGGCCACTGGCGATCCTTGTCGCGGCCAGCTCTAGCCGCGCCATACGGGCCTCAATACTGCGCATAATTAAATAGATGATCAGGCTGAGCACGATCATCAGCCCCACCAGAAGCGGCAGGTGCAAATTAGGTGGCAGTGTATCGCCGCGCGAGATAGGCCCAGCTTGCAGCCACTGGGATTCGCCTGGCAGTTGATAAAGCAGCGTGATGGAGAGCTTATCAGAGACTAACTGAGTGATGACGCCGCCACTCGCCAGTTGGGCCTGCTGCTGGGGCGATAGCCCGGCTGGCAAAGTAGACAATAGCTGAAGCGGCCAGCTGCCTTGGCGCAACTGGGCGATGCGGTTTTCTCGCTCATTTTCGGGCGCAGCCGCGAGCCAGTCCCCCAACAGAGCAATGCTGCCGTGCCACTGATGCTCACTCCACTCTTCAAGCCTGGCTTGCAGTAACCATGTATCGCCCGGTAAGCGTTGCTGTAATAACCACGGCCTCTCGGCAACCAGTATCTTGCCCTGCTCTAGACGTGATCGCTCAAAATAGCCAAGATCAGCTTCGTTGATAGGCTGCAGGGTCAACTGCAACTCAAGTTGCTCGGAAAAACGCGCAAGCAAAGCGTTTCGCTGGCCTGCAGGCAGGTCGGCTAATTGTTGCGTCATCAGCGACATAGGTAACGCAGCTAGCTGCTCGCGGTAATCTTCGCGGCGCACCTGCTCGATAAACGAACGCCCTGCTAACGCAATCACAAACACCACCAACAACGCTACGCCCAGCAACAAATAGAAGCGTAAAAACGAGCCGTTACTGAGCACCCGCCGCATGATGCCTTCCCTCTGCATGATCAACTGTCTTTAACGAAGAGATAACCTTTACTGCGCACGGTTTTAATTCGGTGAGGCTGATTAGGGTCATCGCCAATTTTAGGCCGGATACGCGACACACGAACATCAATAGAGCGGTCCTGGCCGTCATACTTAATTCCCCGTAAGTCACTGAATATCTCTTCACGGGTAAGCACTCGACCGGCATTTCGGCCCAACAGCCACAGCAGGTCAAACTCAGCGCTGGTTAGGTCGATACGCTCCCCAGAGAGCCAGGCTTCGCGGGTCGCGTTATCGATCTCTAGGTTTTCAAAGCGCAACCGCATTTCACCGTCCGGTGCAGGCCCATCAGCGCGACGTAGCAGTGCTCGCATACGCGCCAGCAGTACCCGCGGTTGAACAGGTTTCGGCACATAGTCATCAGCGCCCATCTCAAGCCCCAAGACTTGATCCAGGTCGTCGGTGCGCGCGGTCAGCATCATGATCGGGCCAGCAAAGTTAGGTCTAACGCGACGACAAATAGCCAAACCATCTTCACCTGGCAGCATTAGATCTAAAATGACTAAATCGGGCTGCAGAGTTAAAATACGGTCAACCCCTTTCGCCCCATCAGCTTCCAGCGTTACTTGAAAGCCATTCGCTTCCAAGTAATCACGGGTAAGTTCCGCCAAGCGCTGATCATCTTCAATGATCAGGACATGATCTTGATCGGGATAGTCAGGCATGACAGGTTCTTGCGACTCAAGCGCCTGAAACTGCTGTTCCAAATGATCTACCATCCTCTTTTTGCACTCCGCTTAGGCTGTTTATTTTTTCACCCGCTCACCCAGTAACAACGCAGGTGTCCTATTGTTGGCTCTCAGGATAACTCAAAACCATCAAAACACCTGCCTCTGTCGTTATCATTGCGCTTATTGATGGATCCGGAAGGCCTGACACTTGATTCTCACAGCAACGGAAGCTAATGTAGAAACGCTAACTGTCGACAATTTGACAGAGGAACCTGCCATGGGAAGTAGCAAAACGAAAAGTGTTATTAAACGTGTTTACATTCCAACCCAAGTGCGCGACCTGCCCAACGGGGAAAAGTTAAAAATACCCGGGCATTATAAAGCACCACCCGGTGAAGGAAACGACACAATTGAGTAATGCTCTATTGAGTAGTCCTTTATTCAGTGAGTAAGCCTCAAATTAACAAAAAGGCAGGCCATCACAGGCCTGCCTTTTTCATTTGATCGCACTCAGCTAGGCCGCTATCCCTTCGGACCAAACAAGAACCACGCAATCAAACCGATCAATGGGAAGAACAGCAATACTAGAATCCAGATCAGTTTAGCAAAACCACCTGCATCGCTTTTGGCCACTTTGACGATGGCCCAAATAACGATAATAAGCCAAATTAGTCCTAATAATCCACCTACTTCAATGCCCATAGCAACTCCTTAGCGTGTTGGCACTCTGTTTCTGAAACCTAGCTGTTTAACTCTTGCTATCAACTCCACCTTCACAAGCTGAACTCACTGCTCGGGAAGGCTTAACACCATCTCACCTGCCTGTATTTCAATCGACAAGAGGTTCAAAAAACTCATGCCGAGCAGGACGGTGTCGCGATCCATGCCAGGGCTAATAGACCCCTGTACATTTTGCACTTTTAACCCGCCCAGGGAAACCTCATCCAGTTCGGTTAAGGTACCTTCTACTCGGCCATTGGCGGTATTAAACCAAGCACTGCGCCCCGGCGCCAAGCCCAGCTCATCGGCCAAAGCGGCCGATACCGCTACATAAGTGGCGCCCGTGTCGAGCAAAAAGGTGACGGGCTCACCATTAATTCGGCCGGGCGCCTCAAAATGACCAGCACGATTACGCTTTAAGGTAATCGGCTCACCCGCAGGCAAGGTATGCACGATGTTGGCGTTGGGGCGCATCATCTCCTCCAGGCCACCGTGTATCCACCACGTCCCAACGGCCATTAACAGCACCCAAAACAACAGCATCATGACGATGCCACCACGCTGTGCTATTGGCGTTGCTGTCTGCGTCACCATCGTTCACCTCGCAGAGGTAGGGGCGTAGGGGCACCCTGCTATCCCTATTGTGTGTTTTCCCAGGCAAGCGCAGCCTCCCGGCCGCGGCGCTCGTTGACCTTAGCGCAAATAAGCATCGCGATAACGAACAAGGCCACACATAATAGAATAGACGCTTGCAAGCCAATGAGCGTTTGCAACACACCCAGCATGACGATACCAAACACCCCCGCCAACTTATTGGCCAACCCCCAGAAACCGAAAAACTCAGCTGATTTTTCCAGCGGTGAAAATAGACCAACCAGTGCCCGGCTGGCAGATTGGCTAGAACCAAGGCTCAGCCCCGCCAAGCAACCCACTACCAAGAATACGTACTGGGCCTGCCACTGCACCTCAAACTGTTCGTTGATCCACTGGGTAAGCTCCGGGGTTGCCCAGATGGCAATAATCGCCAGCACCCAGAGCGCCAGCGTCATTTGGTAAGTGTGCTTGGCACCTAGCCGATCCTGTAACCAACCAAACCCCAGCGCCCCCGCCGCCGCGGTAACTTGAACAATAATAAACATGATATTGCGTACATTCTCGTCCCAGCCAATCACTTGGGCACCATAGATAAATGCAAACGCGATAATGATGTAAACACCGGCCATTGAGAACAACAGCGATATTAAAAACACGGCCAGGTCTTTGAAATAACGCAGTTCATGCAGCGTGGATGTCACCCGCTTCAAGGCAATATGACGGTACGAGACGCCACGAGGCTGAGGCGCACCACGCTCTTTTAACCATAAAAAAGTAGGGATAGCCGTAATCAGAAAAAAACCAGCGGCAAAGGGACCCACCCAGCGTATACGTTCAAAATTATCCGCGCTTGCCTCACCTAGCACCACCAGAGTAAAGCCTGCTGCAAATAGTCCGCCAATGTAGCCTAACGCCCAGCCAAAGCCGGAAATTTTACCCAGCGACTCTGGCGGCCCCAGTTCAGGTAAAAAGGCGGCTATAAACGACTCCCCCATGGAATAAGCGTAATTAGACAGCACAATTAATAGCAGGCCAATAATGACGTAGCCGGGTTCAACAAAGTACAGCATGGCCGTCGTGACCACGGTGGCAAGATAGCTGATGAGCAGAAAACGCTTTTTCTCAGCCCGGTAGTCCATCACCGCGCCACACAATGGGGCCGTGATCACTACCATCAGATAGCTGATAGCCAGACCAAGGCTCCATAAGAAGTTGGCAAGTCGGAAGTTATCACCCCGATCCCCGACGATGACCGTGGTAAATAGCTCGCCAAAGACCACGGTAATGATCAGAAGCGTGTAAGCCTGGTTGGCAAAATCAAACATCGCCCAACCGAAAATCTCTCGACGCGATGCGTAGCCATTCATCGCCTTAGCAGTAGTAGCAGGCAGCATTAGTTTACTCTCACAGAGGAAGTCGTAAGCCTAGCAGGTGGAGCCAGCAATATGCCACGGCTTGCGTTGGCATATTAGAGGTGACAGATGACCAGCGTTGCTCTAAGTTTGATTGACTGATAGGTCAAATGGGTAGACAGCAATGGGATTAGTCCCACCACCTTCACGGTTATTATATCCATGCCTTTTAAAAAGGTTGATGGCTGTGTTGTGTCTTTGCCTAGCCATGGTTGCTAACACATATGCTGAAGCGCCCCTCACCTTGGCGTCATTAACCTTTATCACTGAAGAATACCCTCCCTACAACTATATCGCTGATAATAGCAATGTCGACAATCAGCAGTTAACAGGTCTATCAATTGAGTTATTGGAAGAGATGTTTGCCGCGACTAAAACACCATTTAGTCCTCAGGATATTCGTTATTATCCATGGGTTCGCGGCTATGAGATGGCGCTAAGTCAGCCTAACATGGTGCTATTTTCAACTACTCGCACGCCTGCACGGGAGGCCAATTTTCACTGGGTGGGGCCGATTGCTCAGGATCGAGTCGTACTGCTCGCCCATCGTGACGCACCAATCACGATTGATTCGTTAGCTCAAGCCATTGATCGCGAACTGACCGTGGCAGTGATTCGTGAAGATATTGGTGCCCAGGCACTGTTGGAAGCAGGTTACCCTGATCGCCTGCTAGTACCCGCCATTGATAACCGCAGCGCGCTCAATATGCTGACCCGTGGGCGGGTTGATTTATGGGCTTATAGTGAGGATGTAGCTGCCTGGATAGCTAAATCCAGAGGTTACCCTAAAGATAATTTAATCCCGGTTCACACGCTCAGTGAATCCTCTCTATACTTTGCCATAAACCAAGCTACAGACCAGCGCTTGGTAGCGCTGATGCAACAAGCATTAGACAGAGTGCAGGCAGAGCGGTCTCAGAGGTAAATAATGGTGGCTAATGACGTAATTTGCCAATGGCGATACCGCATGGGCGTTGCTCTTATCAGCGCTATGGGTAGCTGCAGCCTGCCGCTTCAAGCGATGCCGCTCACTATCAACACGGAAGAGTACCCGCCGTTTAACTATGCGGACGACCAAGGCCAAATCATCGGCAGCGCGACGATGCTCCTTCGCAACGCGCTACGCCAAGCGGATATTGAGGCCTATTTTCGGTTGCTGCCTTGGGCCCGCGCTTACACCGAAGCACGCTTAAGCGACAATCACTGCGTTTATTCCACGACTCGTACTCATGAGCGGGAAGCGTTATTTCAATGGGTTGGGCCGCTGGTAGTCAATGAGTGGGCTGCGTTCAGTTTAGCCGAACGCGAGCTAGATGTTACATCGCTTTCTGAGCTGCGCGACTGGCGTGTAGGAAGCTTTCGGGAAGATGCTGTAGGCGATTACGTTGCTTCTAGCGGCAGTAATGTTCTACTTGCCCCCTCAGAGCGAGAAAATATCGCGCGCTTAAAGGCGGGCCTGCTTGATGTCATTGTGACAGGCAAAGCAACCGGTGAATTTATGGCACAAGAACAGAACATAGCGCTCGAACATTTGTTTACCTTTCACCGTGCACCGCTTTATCTCGCCTGCCATCCCAGCGTTTCTGAAGCGCTTCTGGCACGTTTGCAAACGCAGTTGGATGCCCTGCATCGCGATAGGCAGGAGGAGAGCCAGTGATAAGCCCTCGCCCGCGGTTTCCTCTCTCTGCCCCTGGCATCGCGCCTAAAAAAGGCAGCTTAACCACTAAGCAAGCGCTGCTCACCCTGCTGATTGCGTTACTGATTAGTAGCGTGGCGGGCAGTATTGAACTGTTCAGCCACGCCACCAATATGCGCCAGGAAGTGCAACTGCGTGTTGCCCAGCAACTGGCGATTGTTAATGGGGCAGCCGCCGAAGCCGCCTTCCAACTAAACCCCGACCTCGCCCACCAAATCGCTTACGGGCTGTTTAGTGATGATGAGGTAGCGTGGGTCTCCATTCGCGACGATTTTGGCCGTGCGCTGGCTGAATTTAACACCCCCGAACAGGCGGATTCGACCTGGCTCAGCCAGTACCTGTTTGGCGATATACTGCATCACCAAACCGCCCTCCAATATTACATGGGCAGTGATATGCCGGAAGCCATTGTCGGCGAAATTGAGCTGATGCTATCAGAAGGCTATTTAACCCAGCAGTTTCTGACGCGGATTTATGCGGTGGTTGGCTTCAGTATTCTGGAAGCGTTTATTCTAAGCATTCTGGTCATCGCATTTTTCCACGTGTTTATTACCCGCCCCCTGCTCAAAGTACATGCGGCGATTGCCCAAACCGATCCCAATCGCCCTGGTCAGTGGCCCAAACCAGCGTTACACGGCCACCGCCATGATGAACTGGGACACCTGGTAGATAGTTTGGATCATTTGTTGAAAGCCTTTCAGCAAGGCCTGGAACAACGCGACCAGTTACATCACTTATCCAATATGGATGGCCTAACAGGGGTAGCTAACCGCCGCCACTTCGATGAGTTTTATAAACAACACTGGCTCTTGGCGCAGCAAACGCAGCAGCCGCTATCAGTGATTTTTATCGATATCGATAACTTTAAAGAGTTTAACGACCACTATGGCCATGCCATGGGTGACGAGACGCTGCGTGCGGTCGCCAATGCACTCAATCAGTGTATTGACCCTGCACGGGATTTACTCGCCCGCTATGGCGGCGAGGAGTTTGTTTGTGTACTGCCAGACCAAGACCATGATGACGCGGTAGACGTTGCCAACTGTTTGCGCGAAGCCGTGCTGTCGCTGGCCATTCCTCACGCTTTTTCAAGCACTCATTCAGACCTCACCGTTAGCATGGGTGTTGCTAGTATGTCCGCGGGCGTTTTGATTAGCGCTGAAGCATTGGTTGAACACGCTGACCAGCACCTTTACCGCGCCAAACGGCTGGGCCGGAACCGGGTAGAGACACGCAAACGCCCGGCTTAAAAAAGCCGGGCGTTGTGATACGACCATTGCGAAAAGCTAACTTTGCGAAGAGCTGGCTTTGCAAAGAGCTAACTTAGCAAAGAGCTAGCAGCGTCAGAGCAACCAGTGGGCAGCCACCGCGGCCAAGCCAATGACCATGGCCGTCAGTACGGCTACGGTCACTACCCGGTCAAGCCAACGATCAAAGGCAACCCCTTTGGGCTGCCTTCGCGTTGCGCCATGGCGTCCTTGCCGAGCCATTAGCCTGTTCGCTCCATTATCGTGCTCCTGAAATAGCAAGCTCCCGCAACAAAAAGCTTGCCTGTCCCTAGCGTTACTAGCTATTAATGCGCCGGTTGACCACATTGGGCGCACGACGAAGACGCTCTTCTTCCCCTAATAGCTCGGCTTCAAAGGCGTCAGCCCCCACTGGCGTTTCCCCATGGCGGCGATAAAGCTGCGTCAGCATCGCCTTGCGGTCTGCGCGCAGTTCCTGCACTAAAACAAACACCATCATATACAGAATAAAGGTGAACGGTAGTGCCGACAGCACCGATGCGGACTGCAGCCCCGTTAAACCACCAGATGCAATCAGTGTCAGGCAGATGGCGGCGATCAGCACGCCCCAAATGACGCGCTTATACAGCGGCGGATTGATCGAACCATTATCGGTCATTTGCGCCACGATATACGAGGCCGAGTCAGCGGAAGTGACCAAGAAAATAAAGATCAACATCATCGCAACGATTGAAAGCGCGCCCGTAAAGGGCATCAGCTCAAACATCTCAAACAGTGCGACCGTTATATTATCCTGGGTCGCGGCAGCTAGGCCGACATCCGTACCATTCAACTCCATATGCAACGCCGCGCCACCGAACACACCAATCCACAAACAGGCGAGCAGCGGCGGTACGAAAAGCACCCCAAACACATACTCTTGGATGGTACGACCACGGGATACGCGGGCAATAAAGGTACCCACAAACGGCGACCAGGCGATTACCCAGGCCCAGTAGAAAATCGTCCAGCTGCTTGCCCATTCATTATCGCTATAGGGGGAAATACGCAGGCTCATACCGATAAAGTTCTGCAGGTAATCACCAATACCCACCGTGATGATCTCTAATATCGCCACGGTGGGGCCGGTGAACAGCACATAGAGCATCAACCCAATACACAACACCATATTGAGATTAGACAGGCGTTTAATGCCTTTATCCAAGCCCGACCAAGTCGATGCCATATAAGCGCAAAACATGACGAACAGAATCACAAACTGCCAAAAGCCGTTTTCCGGCAGGCCGAACACGGCGTTTAAGCCGCCATTCATCTGCAGCACCCCCAGCCCCAGCGACGTAGCGACGCCCATGACCGTGGCGACCACTGCAAAGACATCCAACCAGGAAGCATAAGGGCGAATTTTAGGGTTTTTAGCCGTTATCGACGACAACACCGAAGACACTAGCCCGGCCTGCCCTTTGCGGAACTGAAAATAGGCAATGATCAACCCCACAATCGAGAACGCTGCCCACTGATGAATGCCCCAGTTAAAGTAGCTGTATTGAATTGCATAGCGAGCAGCCGCTTCGGTTTCGGCGGTTCTATCACCATAGGGCGGTTCGATGAAGTGAAACATGGGTTCCGCCATGCCATAGAACACCAGCCCGACACCAAAACCAGCGGCCAGCAGCATGCTGATCCACGAGAAAAACGTATAGTTGGGGCGGCTATCCTGAGGGCCTAAACGCACTTTGCCGTATTTACTCAGTGCCAAACCAAACAGAAAAATCACAAAACCAAATACCGAAAATAGATAAAACCACCCAAATAGCCCGGTAACAGTGGTCAGCGCCCCCTCTGCCGCGCTGGCAAATCCTTCAGGAAATGACGCCCCGACCACTACCAAGCCAAAGATAATCACCACCGATGCGATGAAAACCGACTTGCCTCCATGATTAGCCATATAACCGTCCTGTTAGATGAGCCTTGTTTAGATAAGCACTGCCTACTAAGCGCATGCTTGTACAACTAAACTTGTTTTGTACAGTTTAATGGTAACAGTTGAAAAACCTAATCGCACTGTCAGTAGTGCATGGCCCGGCGCCGCCGACGACGCATTGCGTCCTATTGCCATGCAGTGAACTTGCTAGACCAACTGTGTTCCAATGGGTGCGAATAACCGATGGAGGCTCTCATGCCACAGATGAATCGCGACCAACGCAACGCAGCATGGCAAGCGGCAAACCAATGGCGCGCCCGTGCAGCGCAAACCCAACCCACCGGCCTAGCAGGTAGCTTAAAGCTGCTGTTTACGTGGTTGGCTTTTGGCGCGTTGATGATAGTAGGTGTGGTACTCGGCCTATTTTTCTTATTGATTGGCTGGGCAATGATGCCGTTTATGCGTCATAAAATGAAAAAGCGTATGGAGCAAATGCGTGCTCAGCAGGCGCAGGATATCGGCGGCGGTTATTCTCACGGAAATACCTCTACGAACAGCCGCCCAGGTCATCAGGATGCATTAGAAGGT
Source organism: Halomonas sp. NYA30 (assembly GCF_976980765.1). NCBI lineage: Bacteria > Pseudomonadati > Pseudomonadota > Gammaproteobacteria > Oceanospirillales > Halomonadaceae > Halomonas > Halomonas sp. NYA30. The sequence goes on from NZ_OZ334477.1 coordinate 3,756,083, forward strand.
CACTATAAAGTTAAAGACAGTGAAGTTAAAAATGGTCGTTAAGTAGGTAGTCACTGATTGCGCCGCCTGTTAAAGCGGCGCATGTATCCACGTAAATGTTGCCGCTAGCGTTAGCGGCATAACTACCAAGCTCCCCAGGTTGCCAATCAGGACCAGCGACGCCACTTTCTGTGGCGCAAGCTGGTACTGCTCTGCCACCAAATAATTCAATACCGCGGGGGGTAACGCTGCAAACACCAGCAGCACGGCCATCTGCATGTCATTAAGTGGCAGTAGCCACATTAATGGCAACGCAATCACTAACCCCGACAGCGGACAGAGCACCGCCCCCAGCATCCCCGTGCGCCAATCGCTAAAGTCGATTTCCAGCAGCCGCACCCCTAGCGCAAACAGCATTAAGGGGATACATACTTCGCCCAGCATACGCATAGCCTCCAGCAGCCAGCCCGGTAGTGGCAATCCACTGATATTCACCGAAAGCCCCGCCAAGCTCGCCAACACGATAGGCATGCGCAGCATCCGCCATAGCGAAGTACGCGGATTTAGCATATAAAGGCCTACCGAGAAGTGCAGCAGCATCTCAACAATAAACACCACTACGGCGGCAGGCAGCGCGTCAGGGCCGAATGCGAGTACCAGTAACGGCACCCCCATATTGCCTGAATTGTTGAACATCATAGGGGGAAGAAAGGTTTTAATATCCAGCTTAAGCCACTTAACCACCGGCAACAGCACAATCCCCGACCCCAGCACCACCGCAACAGCTGCCGTAGCAAGCCAGGCGTATTCAGCAAGTGGCGCCTGGCGGTCAGCCAGCACGGCGAATACCAGTAGGGGAACGAACAGCTCCATATTGAGAGTATTAAGGCTGCGAATGTCTGGTGTCCGGTAGCGTCCATAGGCAGCGCCACAACCGGTAATTAAAAACACGGGCAATAGCGTGGCCAGGATATGTCCAATCATGCGGGCCATCCCGCCTGACTCCATGGCTTCATTGTTCCTTCCTAGTCAGAGTGACCCGTTTGCCGGGCTAGTTATTATCAGTGGCGGGTGGCTCAAGAAAGCGCTGCCAGAGCGCGGTGACGATATCGCGATGTTCCCTAAACTCTTCACCATCGGTAAGCGCTTTTTCACCGGTGAGCGCCGCTCGATGGGTAGCGCTGCGATAGGCCAAGTAAGCTTCTCTCAGTCGCTCCGCTTCTTCATAAGGTAAGTGCCCACTCTCCGTCAGGCTCTCTAAAATACGGATATTGTCACTATACGTCAGTAGCGCTGGGGTTTGGTGAGCGAGCGCTAACACCGCGTATTGGCAGAGAAACTCAATATCCACCATACCGCCCGCATCTTGCTTAATGTTAAACGTATCACTGGTCGCTTTACTGCCCAGATGGTCGCGCATTTTCTGGCGCATTTTGACCACTTCTTCGCGCAGCGCGGCTTTATCACGCTCATTGCCTAAAATATCGCCGCGCAGCTGGGCGAATTTTTCGGCCAGCACATCACTACCCGCCACGACACGGGCGCGCACTAACGCTTGGTGTTCCCACGTCCAGGCGTTCTGCCGCTGATAGTCTGCAAAGGCTTTAAGCGATGTTACCAATAGCCCTGAATTCCCCGAAGGCCGTAGACGCATATCCACTTCATAAAGCGTGCCGGTGGGGGTTATCGCGGTAAGCAGGTGAATAATACGCTGGCCCAAGCGGGTGAAAAATACGGGGGTATCAATGGGCCGTGGGCCATCCGTCGCGCCTTGGCCATCGCTATCATGCAGGAAAACAAGATCTAAATCGGAGCTGTAGCCCAGCTCAATGCCGCCCAGCTTGCCGTAGCCGACAATCAGAAAGGCTGCCTCACGGGTGTTCAGGCCCTCAGGCACGCCATGCTTACGGGTAATATGTTTCCACGCCATGGCCAGCACAGCATCAAGGATGACTTCGGCGATAAACGTTAAGTAATCACTTACTTTCATTAGGTGCCGAGTGCCCATGATATCTGACGCCGCCACATGAAGCGTTTGCGCGTGCTTAAAGACACGCAGCGCCTCCAGTTGCGCCTCTTCGTCATCCTCTGGCAAGCGGTTCAGCGTTTGACGTAGCTCATCGGCTAGGCGCGCTTTATCGGCTGGAGTGTAGAGCGTTTCCGGGGTCAGCAGTTCGTCGAGTAGGATGGGGTAACGTGCCAGCTGTTCGGCGATCCAGGGGCTGGAAGCACACAAGCGCATCAGGTGTTCAAGCGCCTGAGGGTTTTCGCGCAGCAGGGCAAGGTAAGCGGTACGCCGTAAGACGGACTCAATCAGCGGCTGCACCCGCGCCAGCGCAGTATCCGGAGCCTCGTTGTCGGCCACGGCATCCAGTAGTAGCGGCATTAACGCATCCAACCGTTCAAAGCCAATCCGCTGCATGCTTTGCACTTGCCGGGAGTGGTAAAGACTCTGCAGTCGCTTTAAGGCTTTTTCCGGCGCATTAAAGCCCGCCTCGGCAAGGTGCGCAGTGGCTTCCTCCGCCTCTAGCTCGCCGCGCCAAATCAGTCGCCACTGGGCCAAGCCAAGCTGGCTGTCGTCGTTGGCCTCATCCACGTCTTCTTCAGGGTCCGCGATCACTGCATCAAAGTGCTGGCGCACGCGCTCGCGCACTTCATCAAGCTGGGCAATCAGCCCCGGCCAGTCTTCATGGCCCATGGCGAAGGCTACCCGCTCACGGTCGCTGTCATCGCTGGGTAGGGTTTGCGTCTGGCGGTCTTCCAGCGCTTGAAGGGCGTGTTCAACGTCGCGCAGAAAAGCGTAATCGGGCAACAACTCATCAACCACTTCTTGCGGCAACAGGCCCAGCTCGGGCAAGCGATTGAGCGCGGTTTTCAGCGATGTCACCTGTAGCTCGGTATCACGGCCGCCGCGAATCAGCTGGAACGCCTGTACCACAAATTCAACTTCTCGAATGCCGCCGGGGCCGAGCTTGATATTGCTCTGCATACCCTTGCGCTTCACTTCGCGATTAATCATCGCTTTCAACTCACGCAGCGACTCAATCGCGCCGAAATCAAGATATTTGCGATACACAAAGGGGCGTAGCCCAGCGAGCAATTCATCGCCTGCGTCTAAATCACCTGCCACAGGACGCGCTTTCAGCATTGCGTAGCGCTCCCACTCGCGGCCTTGATCCTGGTAGTAGCTGGAGAGCATGGAAAAACTGCCCACCAGCGGCCCGCCGTCGCCTAAAGGCCGCAAGCGCATATCTACGCGAAAGGCGAAACCGTCCGCCGTGATAGCATCTAGGGCGCCGATGAGCTTTTGGCCAAGCTTGGTAAAGTACTCTTGATGCTCTAAGGGCTTGCGCCCGCCCTGGGTTTCGCCTTTTTCAGGAAAGGCAAAGATCAGATCAATATCGGAGGAGAGATTCAGCTCACCCGCACCCAGTTTGCCCATACCCAGCACAACCAAGCGCTGGGGCGAGCCGTCTTTGCGTGGCGCGGGCTCACCCCAGCGCGGCGCGTAAAATTGCTCAAGCCAGCTCAACGCGGCTTCCAGGCAGATTTCGGCAAGCTCAGACACCGCCTTGGCGGTATCCCACATAACGTGGCCGGGCGCACGATTAAGGTCACGCCAGATAATGCCGACCATCCGCTTGCGGCGAAAACGGCGAATAACCCGCTGCATGGCCTCTTCGTCGTCGGCGCTCTCAAGCAACTCATTCAGCCAGCTAGCCAGTTCATCCCGCCCGGGGTTTATGTCCAATTCACCGGCAATATCCAACTCAGCCAACCACTGGGGGTAGCGGGCCAGGGTATCCAGCGCGAAGGTTGAAATGGCTAACACTTTAGCAAGCGCCTCGCGGCGCTGCTCAGAAAGCCCCTGCCAACTGCTTGAAGGCAGTTCTTGCTGGGTCATCTCAGCAATATTATCGGCTTGGGTCAGCGCCTCAATTAAGCGCTGCCAAGCGGCCTGGGTAGTTTTTTGTAACGACGCTGGCAGCGTCGACAACGGTAAAAAATCGTCGTTCACTTGCATAACTACCTCGCTGTCCAGCGTGTTAAAAATATTTAGCTCTTAAACCAGCTTAGCTATAAAACTTTTCCCAACCTAATAGACCCCAAGTAAGGCCGGCCATCATCAGTGACAGCATAACAGCGGCGGAGCCAATATCCTTGGCCCGGCCAGAAAGCTCGTGGTGCTCAGTACCAATGCGATCAACCACGTTTTCAATGGCACTATTAAGTAACTCTACGATTAGCACAAAAAACAGGCTACTTACCAATAGTAGCCAACTGATGATGCTGTCCCCTATCCACCAGGCGAAGGGGAGTAACAACGCAGTAATCACTACTTCTTGGCGAAAGGCTGCCTCGTTTCTAAACGCTGCCTTAAGCCCCTTCCACGAATAGCGCGTGGAGTGGACCAAATGGGTTAAACCGGTATGCCCTGGTTTCATGCAGGTCGCCTCACCTTGTGAGCGTAAAGGGAAATCAGTTCGCTAAAATCATGGCGTCCAGATCCAGTGATAAGGGATCCAGCACCTCAGACCAGCTTAAGTACGGCGTACTGCCGCTACCATTGACCATGACACTAAATACTCCCCAGCGTCCTTGCGCGGTGCGAAAATAGCCCGCCGCGGCGCGCACCGCAAAGGGTTGATTAAGAGTACCGGTTTTTAACATGACATTGTTTTGAAACGTGGCTGAACCACGCCGAATAAAGCGCATAACGCCGTTGGCTGGTGATTGAAAGGCGGCCACGAAGCTTGGAAACAGCGCGCTCTGCCGAAACATGTCTTCCAGTAACACGTTAACTCCCTGAGCCGATGTGCGGTTTTCCGTGGTCAGCCCACTGCCGCTATACAACGTTAATGGCCCATGGCCGGGAAGACGCTGCACATAAGACTCAATGGCTTGGCCTGCCTGGCGTAACTGCGCCTGGGGCGTCTCGACCAGATCAAGCGCCAGTACATCAGCCATGTAGTTATTGGAGTAGTTCATGATGCGCAGCAATATTTCTTGCAGGGGCTGACTGTCGACGGCGGCCAAGCGCTGAGCCGTGCTGGGCGGCTGGGTCGAACTGACGCGCCATGAGTCGCGCACCTGTATCCCCGCCTGATTTAGCATCCCCGTCAGCACTTGTGCGGTTTTCTCGGCCGCATCGCCCGCGCCACGATAAACATCCCGGGCAGTGGCATTAGTCGAAATCTGTCCCGTCAGGCGCATCACATCACCACGTTCATCGGTGATACGTTCAGCGCTAATCTCTGTGCCGCTATTGGCTGGGCGAGTGACGACTTGATTATCAATGGTGATCAGCGAGGTCTGGCTATCGCACAGCCCCACCCGGGCTGGCTCACCTGCGCTAGCAGCGGGGGCGACATTGACACACCAACTGCCGAAATTAACGCCTGCTGACGAAAGCGGCGCGCTGTAGGCGTTGGCGACCCGCGTGAGGGCATCGCAGCGGTCGGTAGTAATACAGTCAACCGGCCCAAACCGCCACTGGCTGATCACCAAAGCGCCATCAATTTCACGCACCCCGGCTAAGTGCAAACGCTGCACCAAGCGCCATAGGTTTTCCGTGGTCAGGCCGGGGTCGCCACCGCCCTCAAACACTAAATCGCCACGCAGCACACCGCCTTCAGCTCTATCCTCAACCCTGCCCGAGCTAACTAGCTGGCTGGTAAAGCGATGCTGAGGACCAAAACGGTTCAGCGCCGCCGCCGCCAGGTATGCCTTGGTAACAGACGCGGGCGATAACTGGCGCTCTGGATTAATGCTGCCCAGCAGCGCATTGGCGCCTGTGTCGGCGTCAAGCAGGCGCGCTTCAGCACTGATCGAGAAACCTTTGTTCTGCAGTTGGCTCAGGCGGCTGAAATCAGCGAACAGGCTGGCACTGGCGCACAGGGCCAGCGAGGCAACCCCGGACACCAGCGACCAGCGCCGCAGACGCTTAACAGTAAAAAAAGAACCCATTAAATTACCTCAATGCACGTTCATTTTGGAAAACACTTGCAGCAGAACCACACCCGCCACAATCAGGCTAATCCCCAGTACCGCCGGTAAATCGGGCTTTTCACCAAACACCACAATGCCGACCAAGGTGACCAGCACAATGCCCAGGCCCGCCCAAATCGCATAGGCGACCCCCACCGGCAGCGTACGCAGCACCAGGCTGAGCAGATAAAAAGCGAGCCCGTAGCCAACCACCACCACAACGCTCGGCAATGGACGTGTAAAGCCCATAGAAGCCTTTAATGCACTCGTAGCAATGACTTCGGCCACAATCGCCAACACTAAATAAACAAACGTCATTTTCGCTCCAAATCAACCCATAACCGCCACAGCGCTTGGCCACTTTGAGCATACTTCGCCTCAAACGGAGTTAAATAGTCACCTTCAGGTGCAAATTCAGCCACTATCGCCTGCTTGCCGGTTACCTGCGCCACCGCCAAGGCAAACTCTTCAACGTAAAGCGACCAATTTGAGCGCAGCTCAAGGTGCCCGCCAAGCGCCAACAGTGTGGGTAAAACCGCATGGCCATGCCAGCGCATTTTAAGATGCCCTGCTTTGGGGTAAGGATTGGGGTAAAGCAAATAGTGATATTCGGGCGCCCAGCCTGCCTGATAAGCCAAACGCCAGAAATCGACCAGATCCGCGCGCACTAGCAGTGCATTATGTGGCAATTCGCCGTGATCACGCCCCAAACGATCCTCGCTGCGATCAATGCCAATCACGGCATGGCCGGGGAACTGCGCCGCCAGTTGGCGTGTCGATACCCCGACGCCACAGCCGGAATCAAATATCAGCGGCGCCTGACGGCTCGCCAACCATTCAGCCGCCTGCGCAAAGTTGCGCTGCGTGTGTTCGGCGATCGGTTTACGTAATGGGTGCGTGAGCGCTCGGTTGACCCTGCGCGCCAAATCCTGATGCGGGCCTGGCTGATTAGACGTCACTGGTCGAGAATTATGCTGCATGCCATCTCTCGGCTGAAAAGCGTGATTCTATCAGTCTCAAACGCTTGCGGCATGACGCCGTTGCGTGGCCGGTGCTATGATCACGCATTAGGTACTTATTAAGCGCATCGCTTTGGTCATCATAGAGCTAGTTATAATTGACTTTGTCATAATTTAATTAGCTATAATTGACTTAGAGCGTTGTCAATAATTGTTATTACCACCACCGCATCACGAGGAACCCGGCTTGTCACACTTACCGGTGATTGTCGGCATGGGCGGCATCAACCCTGCTGGCAGAACCTCTGGCCATCAGGCCTTCCGCCGCACTGTGCTTGATGCCCTCCCTGCTGACCAGCAACGCCAGACACTGGAAGGCTTGGCGGCGCTTATGCGCCTAGTAGAGCACTCCGAAAAGGGGTGGCAGGACAGTCAAGGCCAGCCCGTAGACGCCCCGGCTCAGTCGCTGCGTGATCAGGTATTGAACCATACCCTGATCCGTCGCAACGAAGACCCGCGTTTTCTCGCCCCCGGCCTACCGTCTAACCGCCAGGCCAGCATGCAGTTTGCTGAGCCGATGCGCTTTACCCTGCGCCGTCGTCAGCTGCCCGACAATCTGCCGGCCGACTGGCAGGTGCGCGATATCGATGCCCGCGAGGTAGAGGTCAGCGTGCCCGCAGGCATACTAGAGGTATTGCTGCCCGATGCGCAGGTACCCAAGGTACGCGCAGCGGCGCAGTTGCCTAGCGGTTTTGACCCCGCCAGCCTCTATCGCAGCGTGCATCACCCGCGCGGTCTCTCGCTAGCGGTGTTTGGTGCCAGTGATTGCCTGGGCGCCAGCGGTTTCTCCTGGGAGACACTGCGCCAACAGCTGAACCCGGACCATATTGCCGTGTACGCGGGCAACTCCATCGGCCAGTTGGATGACCAAGGCTGGGGCGGCTTGCTCAAAAGCCTGGTGACCGGCCAGCGCGCTACCTCCAAGCAGATGCCGCTAGGCTATGGCCAGATGCCCGCCGACTTTTTGAATGCCTATGTACTCGGCAGCGTCGGCGGCACCGGCGCGGCGCTAGGCGCCTGCGCCAGCTTTCTCTACAACCTGCGCCTGGGTATTGACGACATTCGTGCTGGGCGCCGCCGCGTGGTGATGGTCGGCACGTCCGATGCGCCGATTACGCCGGAAATCATCGAAGGCTTCCGGGCGATGGGCGCTCTGGCTGACGATGCTGGGTTAAAAGCGCTGGACGCGCTTGAGTTGCTGACCGACAGCGACTACCAGCGCGCCTGCCGCCCGTTTGCCCGCAACTGTGGCTTTACCATGGCGGAAGCCAGCCAGTTTGTGCTGCTGATGGACGACTCCCTGGCGCTGGAGGTCGGTGCAGATATTTTGGGCGCGGTACCCGAGGTATTCGTCAACGCCGACGGTTATAAACGTTCGATTTCGGCGCCGGGTATCGGCAACTACATTACCCTCGGTAAAGCGGCTGCACTGGTGCGCGATATGCTCGGTGAAAAAGCCCTCAAAGAGCGCAGCTTTTTGCACGCCCACGGCACCAGTACTCCGAAAAACCGCATTACCGAGTCCCATGTGTTCGATGAGATTGCCCGCGCCAACGGTATCAGCGATTGGCCAGTCGTGGCGATTAAAGCGTTTATCGGCCATTCGCAAGGTTCAGCGGCGGGTGATCAGTTGGCTAGTGCCCTGGGCAGCTTTGCCCACGACCTATTGCCTGGCATTCCTACGCTTGATGCTGTAGCCGACGATGTCTATGCCGAGCGGTTACGGTTTTCGCAAACCACCCAGGCCTTCCGTGCTGATGCCTCTTTTATCAATGCCAAAGGGTTCGGCGGCAATAATGCCACCGGTGTTGTACTTTCGCCTGCGGTGACCGAACGCTTACTTGCCCAGCGCCATGGCGCAGCGGCGATCCGTGCCTGGAAAGCACGTCGTGAGGCAACCCGCGAAGCAGCGGCAAGCTACCTCGCTCAAGCTGACCATGGCCACTACGCGCCACGCTATCAGTTCGGTGAAGCAGTGCTGGAAGGCCCAGAGTTGGATATTTATGCCGACCGGGTTCATATTCCCGGTTACGACCACGCGGTTTCGCTCACCAGTGACAATCCGTTTGGCCGTTTGGACGAGGAGACATCGTGATGAGCAGCGGCAAAATCAATATCGCCGTCTATCCAGGCACTTTCGACCCGATCACCAATGGCCACTTCGACCTCATTGAGCGCGGCGCGCGCATGTTCGACAAAATCGTTATCGCAGTGGCGGCGAGCCCTGGCAAAAGCCCCAATCTCGACCTGGAAACGCGCATGGAGCTGGTCAAAAAGGTCTGTGTGTCGTTACCCAACGTAGAAGTTATCGGCTTTTCCACCTTGCTGACTACGATGATGCATGAGCAGGGAGCGACGATTATTCTGCGTGGCCTGCGCGCGGTCTCCGATTTTGAGTATGAGCTGCAGCTTGCCAACATGAACCGGGCGCAAAACCCAGAGCTGGAAAGCGTGTTTTTAACCCCAGCGGTCGAAAACTCATATATTTCTTCGACCATTGTGCGCGAAATTGCCAAGTTGGGCGGCGATGTTTCTCGCTTGGTGCATCCACAGGTCGCCGAAGCGCTACGTAAGCACTACACTAGCTAGCCAACGCCATTGTTGAGTAAAACACTCGGGTATTAGACAGCCCGAGTGTGAACGTATACGCGAGGTATGCCCATGGCCCTGATGATTACCGACGAGTGCATTAACTGCGACGTCTGCGAGCCCGAATGCCCTAATGATGCTATCTCCCCAGGCGAGGAGATCTATGTCATCGACCCCAACCTATGCACCGAATGCGTAGGTCACTATGACGAGCCTCAGTGTCAGCAGGTTTGTCCGGTGGATTGTATCCCGCTTGACCCAGAGCGCCACGAAAGCCAAGAGCAGTTGATGAAGAAGTACCGCATCATCACGGCCGCTTAAGCCTAATGCGTATCTGGGCCCTCGCTTGGCCAATCATTCTTTCTAATATCACCGTTCCGCTACTTGGGTTGGTCGATACCGCCGTGGTCGGGCATCTGCCCGACTCTCGCTATTTGGCGGGCGTCACCCTGGGTGCGACTCTGTTCAGCTTTCTCTATTGGGGCTTTGGTTTCTTGCGCATGGGCACCACGGGATTAGTCGCACAAGCCATGGGCCGCGAGAGCGACACGGATGTGCGCAACCTGCTGGGGCAGTCGCTGATCATGGCGCTGGTGATTGGCTGCCTGCTGATTGTATTTGCCTCGCCGCTGATTACGTTAGGCTTGTGGCTATTGGATGGTAGTGAAGTAGCCACCGATTTAGCGCGTGAGTACGCCCATATCCGTCTCTGGTCTGCGCCCGCGGTACTTGCCAACTACGCCATTTTGGGCTGGTTTTTAGGCCAGCAAAATTCCCGCGTCACGCTAATGATTTTACTGCTGACCAACAGCGTTAATATCGTGCTGGATTTATGGTTTGTAGTGGGGCTGGGGATGACCAGTAATGGCGTGGCCTGGGCCAGCGTCATCGCCGACTACAGTGCTTTAGCCTTCGGCAGCTACCTGGTGCTGCGCCAATTAGCCAACCTGAACGGCCACTTTTTGCGCGAGCGCCTGCTGGCTCTGGCGGCCTACACCGCGCTGTTTAACGTCAACGCCAACCTCTTTGTGCGCACTCTCGGCCTGCTGTTTGCCATGGCGTTCTTTACCGCCCAGGGCGCCCGCCAGGGCGATACGGTGCTTGCCGCCAACGCTGTACTGCTGCAGTTCATTATGCTCACCAGCTATGCGCTGGATGGGTTTGCCCATGCCGCGGAATCATTGGTCGGACGTGCTTATGGGCGCAAGGATTGGCGTGAGTTTGCAGCCACCGTTCGCGCCGCTGCCGTTTTTTCCTTCTGGACCGCGGGCGCAGCGGCTCTTCTGTTTGCGCTAGGCGGCAACGGCCTTATTGCCCTGCTCACCGGTCTTGAAGAGGTGCGCGAGACCGCAGCGCACTACCTGCCGTGGATGGTTGCGATGCCGCTGATTGCGGTATGGAGCTACCTGCTTGATGGGGTATTTATTGGCACCACCGCCGTGCGTGAAATGCGTAACAGCATCTTTATCGGCCTCGCCGTCTACCTGCCCGCTTGGTGGTTAACCCAGGGGCTGGGCAATCATGGCCTGTGGCTTGCGTTTATGCTCTTTACGCTGGTTCGCTCGGCGGTACTCATTCACTACTATCGTCTTTACTACCACCGCCGCTACCGGTTAAGACACTGACGCTGGCGCTAAAACAACCACGTTGAGCAGCAACTGAGCTAATGTGAAATGAAGCGGGCAGCTTCAACGTGAAAAACAGCGCGCTCCCCCGTATATTAGCCATGCACTTCCTAGGCACTGACTAGCAAGACACTGACTAGGCACTTTCTAATAATGAATAAAGAGAGCATCCCATGCTTAAAATGATCTCAAAACCGGCCGTAAAGCTGGTGGAGCGCTATCTACCCGACCCGTACATTTTCGTTCTGCTGCTGACGTTAATCGCGTCGGTTGCCGCGATCGCTATAGAGCGCCAAACGCCGCTGGCGGTGCTGCGCTTCTGGGGCGATGGCTTCTGGGGTTTACTTACGTTCTCTATGCAGATGCTGCTGGTGTTGGTTACCGGTTTTATGCTGGCTAGCTCCCCGCCGGTAAAACGTATTCTGCAAAAAATCGCTGGTACGGCTAAAACGCCCGGTGGCGCCATCATTCTGGTGACGCTGGTTTCCTTGGCGGCCAGCTGGATTAACTGGGGGTTTGGTCTTGTGGTCGGCGCGCTGTTTGCTAAAGAGCTGGCCCGGCTGATTCGCGTTGACTATCGGCTACTCGTTGCCAGTGCCTACTCGGGTTTTGTGGTGTGGCACGGCGGCCTGGCAGGTTCGATCCCCTTGACCATCGCCACCGAAGGCCATTTTACCGCTGACCAGATTGGCGTCATTAGCACCGGCTCAACGATTTTCGCCTTCTTCAACCTCGCCATTGTGGTCTGCCTGTTTATCGCCATCCCACTGGTGAACCGTATGATGCTGCCGGATGAGAAGGATAGCGTCTACGTCGACCCCGGTGTACTGAACGACGAGCCAGAGCCGGTAGGACGCATTACTCGTCCGGCAGAGCGTCTTGAAAACAGTTTGACCCTTTCCCTACTCGTAGGGGTGCCTGGGGTGCTGTTTCTGCTTGATCACTTTTTGCTGCGCGGCGGTGGCTTGAACCTTAACGTCGTTAACTTCCTGTTTCTGTTCCTGGCTATTGTTCTACATCGCACGCCACGCAACCTTCTCAATAGTTTGAACGAAGCGATCAAAGGCGGCGCGGGTATTGTTATTCAGTTCCCCTTCTACGCTGGCATCATGGCCATCATGGTTCAATCAGGGCTGGCTGAAAGCATGTCTGAGTGGCTGATCTCATTTGCCACCGCCAGCTCACTGCCCTTCTGGTCATTTATCAGCGCCGGGATTGTGAACCTGTTTGTCCCTTCTGGCGGCGGCCAATGGGCCGTACAAGCACCGGTGATGATCCCTGCGGCTCAAGCGTTAGGTGCCGACATTTCACGGGTGGCCATGGCAGTCGCTTGGGGTGATGCCTGGACCAACCTGCTGCAACCCTTCTGGGCGCTACCGGTACTCGCTATTGCCGGGCTGAAGGCAAAAGACATTATGGGCTTCTGCCTGATTCAACTGTTTATTACCGGTATTATCATTTCAGTCGGCCTAATGTGGTTTTAAAAAAGACCTAGTTTTAAAAAACAGCCAATGACTGCCCGCCGCCCAATTTGCCCAGCATCTGGGCGGCGGGAAGCGATAACAGAAGGAACACCGTATGTCCGAGACGGAAACCAGCGCGAGTACCACTATCAATACTGCCCTGCCTGGGCAGCACGAACTCTCCATGACGGTATTAATGACACCTGACATGGCGAATTTCAGCGGCAAAGTGCATGGTGGCGCTATTCTTAAAAAGCTCGATGAAGTCGCGTTTGCCTGTGCCAGCCGTTATTCAGGTCACTATGTGGTGACACTGTCGGTGGACCAAGTGCTGTTTAAACAGCCTATCCATGTGGGGGAACTGGTTACCTTCTTAGCCTGCGTCAATCATGTTGGCCGCTCATCAATGGAAATTGGTATTAAGGTCGTAGCCGAAGATATTCGCAATAAGCTAATCCGCCATACTAATAGCTGCTACCTCACCATGGTCGCGATTGATGCTGAGGGCAAGCCCGCCAGTGTACCGCCACTCACGTTGGCAACACCGCTGCAGAAACTACGCTTTGAAAAAGCAGCGCTGCGCAAAAAATTACGCAAACAGGCGGAGCGAGAAGAGCTGTTGACCCAACAGCAGCATCAGTCACAGGTTCAGTAACAACCGTTGCAACGTCCCACCATAAGGAGTTCGCATGCCCGCCAGGGAACGCTACCCGCACCTGCCTAAAGCTGTCGAATACGCCCATATCGGTTGGGATTTTTTCATTTTAACGCTTGTGGTGATTAACCTCTCGCTACTGCTGTTTGATTCACTGTTTTTGCTTGGCCCTATCAACCAAGGTATCGCTGGCATCGCGCCTGACTTTCACGCGTTCTACGATGACACCATCCATAGCCGCTTTATCGCCATCGACTTGGTGTTTGTAAGCTTTTTTATTGCCGATGTACTGCTTGGCTGGTCCATTGCGATTGCCGAACGGCGCTACCACCGCTGGTTCTTTTACCCCTTCGTGCACTGGTATGACGTGCTGGGCTGTATTCCCCTGGCAGGCTTCCGCCTGTTGCGTATTCTGCGTGTCGTATCGCTGCTCCATCGTCTGCACCGGCTGGGCTTAATTGACGTCACCCGCTGGGATATTTACCTATTTTTTGCCAAGTATTACGACATTTTGCTCGAAGAGCTTTCCGACCGTATCGCCTTAAAACTCTTGGGTAATGTTCAGCAGCAGATTCGCGCCAGTGACTCGCTCACCGAACGTGTCATCGACCGAGTGATCATGCCCCGCAAAGCGCAGTTAATTCATGAGATCGCCCAGCGGTTAGAGAGCACAATTGGCAAAGCCTACCAGCATAACCGCCAATCTATCATGGCGGCGATCAGCGACTTAGTTAGTCGTACGCTAAGAGAAAGCCCCGAGATTCAGCGCTTTAACCGGTTGCCCATGGGGCAGCAAGCCACGAGTGCAATGGAAGCCTCCCTAAGCGGTGTTGCCCAGCGACTAGTCGATGAGCTACTGCTTGGCATCCATTCGGATGAGTTTAAGGAGTTAGTTGAGCGCACCGCCGACAGCGGCTTTGACACCTGGCTAACGGTTGACGAAGGCAGCAACCGGGTTACCGAACAGATGCTGTATGACATCCTCGAAATGCTTAAGGAGCAGGTCAATCGTCAACGCTGGAAAGACCGCTATGATTAGTCATGGCGCGTTCATTACACAACCACTCAGCACAACCGCCTGGTATGGATACACTTAAATGAACAGCGAATGGTTAATCCTCGGTCCTGCCGCGCTCTATATGATGTCGATGACGCTTACGCCAGGGCCGAACAACGTGATGCTCACCGCCTCAGGCGCCAACTTTGGCTTTAAGCGCACGCTACCGCATATGTGGGGGATTTTAGGCGGCTGCTTTTTGCTGTTTGCTGGCATCGCACTGGGGTTAGGCGTGCTATTTGAGCGCTATCCCGCTGTTCAAACCGCGCTTCGCTGGATAGGCAGCGCCTACTTGCTCTATCTGGCATGGAAAATTGCCAGCGCGCCACCGCCGAATTTGAAGGCACGCGAACATAGCGTACCGTTTACGTTTTGGCAGGCGGCAGCGTTTCAGTTTGCCAACCCTAAAGCGTGGGTGATGGGTCTTGCGCTAATGGCGGGCTTTCTACCCGAAAGTGGTCAGCCGGTCTTCAATGCGCTGGTGCTTGCTGGCTTTGCTGAGGTGGTAGCACTGCCGTGTATTGCTTTATGGGCGGCCTTTGGCACGGCCATTGGGCAGTGGATCAAAAGCGACGGCGCATGGCGGGCGTTCAACATTACAATGGGGATATTGACCGCCGCCTGCGTCGTGCTGATTTTACGCTAGAGGCGTTAGCCGCAGCGCAAGTCCTCAATAACATCTTGATCATCAAGGTGGATATTCAAACGATCCGGACGATGATCCATCGTGGCTGCATCACCAGGTCGAAGCACACGCACTTGGCGAGCGCGGCTATCACTTTGCAACTGCGATACCTTCGCTTCATCGAATGGCTCGCCTATCGCGTGTTGAATAGCCTCCAGGTCACAGGCAGTCGCCTGATCATCACTGGAGTCATTCGGCGCTACCGTGGGCGGCGGTGGTGCTGCGTCGACATCGTCGCTGGCTGGGGAAATCGGCATCTGTGAGCTGACGCAAGCGGTCAGCAACATCGTAGAAGCGCTAACTAGGGCGAATTTAGCCAGAGTCATACGGGGCTTCATCCTTGAATCTCCAAATAGCAGATTATGAATAAATAAGTGCTAAACACCACCGGGCCGGGCGTTTGCCCGGCCCGGTGGAGAACATCAGCTTACTAGTGCAGCTTAACTGGCTGCATCCTGGACAGCTTGGCCGCCCTCTTCCACATCCTGGCCAGCACCAGAGATGGTGTTACAACCGGTAAGAACACCCGCGGTCATCAACAGCATAAAGCTCATGGCTAATAATTTTTTCATTTTCCGTTCTCCTTAACGAATCATTCAACATCGGGAAACTCCACTGGCAACTCTCATTGCCGCTTGGGAGTTTTTTCAGGGTAACAGCGTTTTCATGATCATGCTCGCTTTCCCTACTTCACTTTGCGACTGCTATGCTAGCAATTATTTAAACTGCTGTCTGGAGCCCATGACTTGAACAATTTCGAGCTAGATGAACGCCTAACGGCTGATACACTTCCTATCGCAGAGCTTCCCCTCAGCCGCGTACTGCTTATGAACGATGCGCGCTATCCGTGGGTTATTCTGGTACCCCGCCACGGCTCTGTCAGCGAAGTGTTTGAGCTTTCCCTTGATGACCAGCAGCAGCTGTGGCGGGAAGCCACCCAGCTTGGCGAGGCCATGAAAACATCACTAGGAGGTGACAAAGTCAACATTGCCGCGCTAGGTAATGTCGTCAACCAACTGCATGTCCATGTCATTTTACGGCGCCACTCGGATGCCACCTGGCCTGCACCGGTATGGGGCAATGGCTCCCCCGAACCCTACGACCTGGATGGCCAAGCGCAGTTACGTCACCAACTTTTAGCGCTTATTGATGGTCTTGATGTATAGCCTGGGCGTTACCCCGTCAGAGGATGACTTTGCCGAGTGGGTGGTTCATTCAAAAGCGGCCCACTCGCGGGCTGCGCAACGCCCGCGACGCTAAGCGAAATACCCAGCATGACAATCAGCGCACCACCGGCCAAGGCCAGCCAGCCGGTGGCTTTTTGTACACTGCGCTGACTATGTTGTTGCTTGGACAAGCGCCGCTGCGCCCAACCACGGGCGAGGATACTTGCCAGCGCGAGCGCCGAGACGGTAATGCCCGTGCCCAGCGACATCGCCACCACGGATGCCACTCCCACCTCGAACTGGCCCAGCAGGCTAGCAGCCCCCAGCATCAATACCGCCCCACTACAGGGCCGCATACCAATAGCACCGACCGTTATTATCGCCGTGCGCCAATCTAACGCCTGCTGCGGCTCAATATGATGAGCACCGCCACAACAGTGACTATGGGTATGATCATGTCTGTGACTGTGGCTACGGTCATTTTCATGGGCCTGATAGGCTGCGCGCAATTGCTTGATTGCTCGCCAGCATAGCCACGCGCCTAACGCCGCTACCAACAGAAAACTAGCTTGCTCTACCCAAACAACACTGCCCATGGCTTGCCGGGTTATCCAGCCTAGGCCGTATACCAGCACCACGACCAATATTATGGCAGTCATACCCTGAAGCAAGGAGGCGGCAAACGAGAGCCCTAAGGCGCGCTTAACAGCTCCGCCATGCGTCGCCAAATAGGTCGCCAGTACGGCTTTACCATGCCCCGGCCCAGCGGCATGAAACACGCCATAGGCAAAGCTAACGCTCAGCAGGGTCGCCCACGTGGCCATACTAGGAGTACGGGAGAGTTCGGTAATCGCCAGCGTCAGCGAGCGATGCAGATCACGCTGCCAGCCGAGCAGTTGGTAACTCACACCCTGAAACCCACCTTGCCAAACAATGACGAGCACCACCGCGGCTAACAGAAGGCCCAGCATTAGTCCTAAGTGACGTGTAAAAGGCCGCGTTAAGGCCATCTGTCGCTCCATCGTGTAAAAATTATCAATTAATATTGTTAACAAATAGCGCCTAGCGGCAATCTACTTGGCCGGTCTCGGCAAAGTAGCGCCCCAACCCTGGCTCACCGCTTTCATCTTTATCAAGCAGCGCGGCTTCCATCACCACTTCTGGGTCAGGATCTGCGGGCAGAATAGAGAGTTCACAGGCAAGCTCGCCGTTAAGTATCAGCGCATCATCCCGTGGCTGACCGCCCTCCTCTTCATGGACAACTTCGATGTAGTAAGTGGGGTCAAATACTTGATAGCGAAGCAGAGAATCTGCCAACGGCTGGGGCGTTTCCAGCGGCAGAATAAACATAAAGGTCAGCCGACCATCGCGCTCCAGGGCAGTATATTCACTCACCTCGCCCAACGCCTGCGGCTCGTCGTTGATGCGTACTTCGGTTAAATAGTGTTGACCGGAAAGATTATCGCGAATCTCTTTGCCAAGCTGATCAAGGCCCTGCTCAAGGCTGGCGTTCTCTACCTGCTGCAGTTCTTCGAAAACCACCAGGCTGTAAAAAGGGTCCATCCGCCACGTTTGATGCAATCCACTTACCATGCCCTGATCATCGGTGATGATCCGCACACTCACGTCGATCCAGCCATGAGGGTGGGCACGTGCATCCGGGCTAACCAGCAAACTACTTCCTGCCAAGACAAACGCCACGGCGATACCCGCCCCCCTCATGGCGCGACTCCCAACTTATGCTGCAAGTCGACAAGCCATGGGTCGAGCAAATAGGGTGGCAACGGTTGACTACCTCTTAAGGCTGATACACTCACTCGACTACCGCTGCCCTCTTCACTCACCTGCAGCTGCAGCTGATACCCCGGCCAGCGGGCAAGCGATGCTTCCGCACGCCCCAAGGCAATATCCGCATGGCGCACCACATAGCCTTGCTCAACCATCAAGTCTATTGCTTTACGAAACGTTTCCTCTGTCGGCGTTGTGTAAACTAACTCACGAGGTTCCAAAGGCGCTGTGGTGGCACAGCCGGCCAACCCCGCCAGTAGCCCTATTAATACCCAGTGGCGAAGATTCATAACGGGCTCCCAGCGGCAGGCACGCTCTGCTCGAAAGCGGTTTGAAAGCGCTGACAGAAATCATCATTGCTGGCGCTATAGGATTCGCGTAAATCGCCCATGTGATCAAAGCGGCGAATATCACGGGAGATACGTATATGCGCGTCGTTCACAAAAATCGAGACACGCTCTACCTCCACAGGCTGCTGACCTATTCCGCCACCAAAGCCTATCCCACCGCCAAAACCGATGCTGGAACCACCACCAATGCCCAAGCCACCGAACATACGCATGCCACTTCCATAGCCATACGCATTATCGTAAGGGTCATAATAACCGTGCAGTTCACGTTCACGACTGGCGCTAATTAAGCCCAATGTGGTATCGGTAGAGGTCAGAGTAAACCCCCACTCGGTCAGGATATCTACGCTGGTTTCAAGCGCCCGCGCATCCGTTGCAGGGAAATAGCACGCAGCAGCAGGCGCTGGTTCGGCTTGAGGCAGGCTACTTGGAGTCACTTGACAGCCAGCAAGCGCTAGCAGGCAGGTTAAGCTTATGGGTATCGACTTCATGTTAGATCCTCTAACGGACGAGGCCGCTGGTTTGGCGCAGGCTAGCGCGCTAATCTCGCCAACGGGGGCATACTTAACTGACACTGTAGTGAAGACACCGTTTTGCGGAGATCGTGCTAATGAATGTTTTGCTTTGCCCCGACAGCTATAAAGATGCGCTGAGCGCCCAAGACGCCGCCGCCGCCATGGCTCGGGGCGTCAAGCGCGCCATACCAAGTGCCCAAGTGCAGGCTTGCCCATTGGCTGACGGTGGCGAAGGAAGCCTAGATGCACTGATCGCAGCGACAGGTGCCGAGCGCCGCCAGTTGGATGTTCACGACGCCCTGGGGCGCCCGAGAAAAGCCGCCTGGGGCTGGCTTAGCGACCAGCGTACAGCGTTTATTGAGCTGGCAGAAGCCAGCGGTTTACAGCACCTTACCGCCGATGAGCGCAATGCATTGCACACCTCCACCTTTGGGGTGGGTGAACTGCTGCTGGCAGCGTTGGATCAAGGCGCTGAAAAAGCGCTTTTACTGCTCGGCGGTAGCGCTACCAATGACGGCGGTGCCGGTATGTTGCAGGTATTGGGTGCTCGCTTTTTGGATCAAAACGACGAACCGTTACCTCCTGGCGGTGCGGCGCTTAGCCAACTGGCCCGTTTAACACTGGATGGGCTAGACCCGCGGTTGGCTGGGCTCGCCCTTGAGGCGGCCGTGGATGTTGATAACCCGTTGCTGGGCGTGCGCGGTGCTACCGCAGTATTTGGTCCTCAGAAAGGCGCCTCACCTGAGGAAGTCGAACAGCTAGACCGCGCGCTGGGCCACTTTGCTGATATTAGCGCTCAGGTACTCGGCGAGGATTACCGAACGCTACCGGGCGCAGGAGCGGCAGGCGGCATGGGGTTTGCGGCCAAGGCCTTTTTAAACGCCACGCTAAAACCCGGTATCGAAATGATTATGCAGCAGGCTGACATGGCAACGCTCTTGGCCAACGCGGATCTAGTGATTACCGGTGAAGGCCGCCTGGATGGCCAGAGCCTGGCGGGTAAAACGCCCATCGGCGTTTCCCGTGCCGCCAAGCGCCTTAACAAACCCGTTATCGTGCTGGCGGGTAGCCTAGGCGATGGCTGGCAAGCCTGTTTTGATGAAGGCGTCACGGCCGCCTTCGCGTTAGCCGACGGCCCCATGACGCTAGCTGATGCACTACCGCGCACCGCCGAGCTACTCGAAGCGCGCTGTGAAAATCTGCTGCGACTGTGGGCGCATAAACGTTGAGGTATATAAGCGTTGAAAAGCATGCAGGCCTTGAAAAGAGCTCTCAGCGCCAGCATTTAAATGGTAGTCAAAGGGTAACGGCAGGCATCTAATGGCTTAGCATTGTTTAATGTCTCAGCACTATGGCGGCGATGCAAAAAACTTGTTTTGCATTGCACCAAAGACGCCCTACTCTGTAACACTGTTATTAAGATTTGTGCTGGAAAACGCCTTAACCGCCGCTCATTGCGGCATAAAGAGGGAGCAGGATATGACTGACACTAATAGCATTGGCCTACACGAAGGTAGCGCTAGTCAACTCGCCGAAAAGCTCAACCACCTGCTAGCCAACTACCAAATTTTCTACATGAACGTGCGCGGCTACCACTGGAACGTTCGCGGTAGCGACTTTTTTGAGCTGCACGCCAAGTTTGAAGAGTTCTACACCGACCTGCTGACCAAAGTGGACGAAGTGGCCGAGCGTATTCTAACCCTGGGGCACAAACCGGTACACGCTTACAGCGATTACGTCACGCTATCGCGCATCCAGGAAGATAAAGACGTTCATGACGGCACCACCTGCGTTAAAGGCGTGTTAAAAGGCTATCAAACGATCATTGAGCTACAGCGCGAACTACTGGCGCTCGCCTCTGACGCTGATGATGAAGGCACCGCGGCACAAGCCGGTGACTACATCCGCGAGCAGGAAAAAACCATCTGGATGCTCAACGCCTACTTGAGCAAATAAGGGTTAAGCAGACTAGCGCGTTCGCTTAGCGTAAAAACGGCACCCACTTGTTGGGTGCCGTTTTTTATGCGCGGCCATTCACGCGACAAGGACTAGCGCTGATCGGCAAGATCCTCGATCAATGCCCTCAGCATCGCCCAAAACTCTTCAACCGATTCAAGCTCCACCCGCTCATCCGGCGAGTGAGCACCGCGAATTAGCGGGCCAAACGAGATCATATCCAAATGCGGATACTTGCTGCCCAGAATACCGCACTCCAGCCCGGCATGAACCACCTTCACCTCTGGCTCACGGCCCAACAGTGCCGCGTGGCGCGCTTTAAAGGTCGCCAATAACTCGCCATTGGGATTGGGCGCCCAACCTGGGTAGCTGTTTTCCACTTTTACCCGCGCGCCAATCAAGCCAAACAGCGCTTGAAAGCGATCCGCCATAGCGACCACGGCACTGTCGTGCAGCGAGCGAACCAATGCGCAGAGGTGCAGCCGCCCATTTTCCAGGCTTAATACGCCTAGATTATTGGACGTTTCCACCACGCCCGGCACATCGGCACTCATCCGCTCGACCCCACAAGGGGCCGCGTGAAGCGCGGCCAACAGCATGACACTGGCATCCAGCGTTAGCGGTTCTGCTTCAGGCACCTCAGTCAGTTGTTGGGCGCTGATTTTAAGGCCGCTATCGCCACTGCCCAGCTCTCTTAAAAGAATGGTTTCCAGCCCGGCGATGGCCACCAGCGCGGCGTCTACTTCATCGGCAGGCAGCGCCACCTGAGCAAAGGCTTCACGGGGGATTGCATTACGCAACGTGCCGCCGTGGTAGCTGATCAAGCGCGCATCAAAGGCTTCTAACGTCCTTAACACTCTAACCAGTAGCCGGTTGGCATTGCTCAGCGGCTTGTGAATATCGATACCCGAGTGACCGCCTTTCAGGCCTGTCAAGGCAATCTCAATGACCTGTTCGTGGTCGCCAGCAGCGGCGCTCGGCAGCTGGGCATCGACTTCTACATCAGCCCCGCCCGCGCAGCCAATATAGACCTGTCCCCGGTCTTCACTGTCCAGGTTGAGCAGCAACGAGCCTTCCAGCCAGTTCTCAGCCAGGTTCAGCGCGCCGCCCATGGAGGTCTCTTCTTCCAGGGTAAACAGCGCTTCCAACGGCCCATGGCGCAGCTCCGGATCTTCCAATACGGCGAGAATCGCCGCCACACCTAATCCATTATCAGCCCCTAAGGTGGTGCCTTCGGCGTGCAGCCAACCGTCGGCGACATAGGTGCTGATCGGGTCGCGAGTAAAGTCGTGCGCGTGATCGCTATTAGCCTGGGCCACCATATCCAGGTGGCCCTGAAGCACCACACCTGGAGCTTGTTCACAGCAGGGAGAGGCCGGTTTACGTAGCCGTAAATTGCCGAAAGCATCGCGGTCGTGCGTCAAGCCTTGAGCATCGGCCCACGCTTCGAGGATGGCGACAAGCGCCGCTTCATGCCCAGAGGGGCGAGGCGTATTACAAAGGGTTCGAAAGTGGCGCCAAACTAAGGAGGGCTCCAGCGCTTCAAGATGTGCGTTCATTAAAGACTCTTCGTTATCGGCAATCGGCCTACTTTACCTCAATGAGGTTATTCACGGCGAGGCGCAGGGCCTTCAACGCATCATTGTGGGCCGTCGCCAGGGGTATATTTTGAAACGCCCACGCCGCAACTTGTCTATGTGACTGCTGTTGCGCTTCCGTTAAGGGGCAGTGGCTGGCTTGCCGGGCCAAGGCTTGCAAGGCCGGGCGAGCAAGAACAGGATCGCGATGAGCGGTCGCCACATCTTCAATATCCTGCCAATCGCGCGCACTAAGTGAAACGCTCGGCATCTGACCGAGCAACAGCACGACAACCGAGGCAGGCAACGCCTTCAACTCAAACGCCAACAGGCTGGCTAATGCCGCCTGAAAGCGCTCATTCAGGTCGGCAAGCACCGCTTCACCCTGTGTGTTTAACGCTTTCGCCACCATCACAGCAAACTCACCGGTGGAGGCTTCACGGGTAATGCCTAAACGCACCGGCGTAAACCCCAGCGCCAACCAAAACCGTAACAGCGACGCCTCCGCACCAAAGGTGGCGCCATACAGCGCGACACCCTGCTGCTTGGCGGCGGCCATATCATCATGCAGCAGCGCTTTCCCCAAGCCTTCGCGGCGCCGTTCAGGATGCGTCGCGATCCTCACCACCCGCCGCCAGCGGGCGGTCAACGCCTCACGGCTACCGGCGTGAGTGGCCAGCGACTGCGCCAACAAATGCCCCTGAGGCCGACGTTCACCGCGGGCGACTTGATGGGCGAGGGTGGCCTCAAAACCGCCCTCCTCCCGTGTCACCAGCACCGCCTGAGGCTCGCTCACCTGCTCGATCACGCGCAATGCCGTACCGGGGCCGTCCAGCAATTGGCGCAGGTCGTTGGGGGAAGTACGGTAGTGCGACTGCACCAGCAGTCCAAACAGCTTTTCCAATGCCGCGTCTTGCTCGGCAAGCCAGGCACGATCAACCACTTTTGTAGCTACGTCGCTGTCATTCGGTTGAGCCATGGGCAGCGCTGCTTTTAACAGCAGCAGTTGATTGACCAGCGCTTCCAGCGGGTCGCCACCTTGCCAGCGAATGGGCGACTCAAGCGCCAGCGCTTTCCACTGGGGCGTCAGCCGGTCAAGGGTGTCGCGAAAGCGCAGCGCGAATCCGCGACCGGAGCCCTCATAGCCATGCACCGTCGTGGCAAAGGCAATGCGCGGAAAAGCCACCAGCCACTGCCCCAGAAGCGTAGCGGGAATTGCCGCCGCCTCATCCACCAATAAATAACTGCCATCGCCACCCTGCAGCTGCGCATTGACCTGTTCGGTCAAGTCGTCCGGGGATAAAAAAATCAGCTCGCGGCCCTCGGCCAGCACAAAGTGACCTTGGGCGACCCGACGGCCTGCCGGGCAGAGCGCAGCCAGCCGTTCAAAAACGCTCTCCACCGCACTTAGGTGCGGCGCGGTCAGCACGATGCGCTGGGCTTTGTCCATTAGCAGCCGGGCGCAAGCGATACCCAAGGCGGCGCTTTTGCCGCGCCCACGGTCGGCAGTTATTACCAGCGGGCGACGCCGCTTTAGGCCCACCAATTGCTTTACGGCGACTGCTTGATCTAAGGTCAGGCAGTCGCTATCACCAGCGCGGGGATCACCTGCTCCACGCGAAGCTAATTGAGGCAATTGAGGCAGCTGCAACGCCTGACCAGCACGCCAGCGCACTACCTGAGTTGAGGCCTGCAGTTGACGCGCCAAGCGCGTTAGGTAATGGCAGCTCAGTTGCGACCAGTGCCAGGGGTGATCAGCAAAACGCGCGTAGTCCGGGTCAGGTGCTTCACCCCACGGCTGGGGTGTGAGCAATATCAGTAAACCACCCGCCGTGATCGTTCCCGCCAGCGCCCCCAACGCTTCAGGGTCAAACCCTGCGCTGTGTGTATCGATCACGACCAGTTGATGCTCAGCCCCCAGTCGTGCCCGTGCCTTGCGCGGTGAGAGAATAGGCGCGGAAAACTGCAATGCGGTGTTCTCATTGGTCACCCACAGAGGCGCCTGCCAGGAGAAGGCCTGCCATACGTCCTGGGCGATTGAGCGACACAGTGCTGCCTCACCGCTTAACCACACCAACTGGCGCCAGCCGCGGCGGTTGAGACGCTGTGCATGATGAACTAACGCTGCCACCCTTCGCGGTGGGTGTTGGCTTTTTGACAGCTGATTATTCAGCAAATAATTGCCTACTCCGGCGCGCCTGTTTCCCATCACGTTACCCTATAAAGTGTGCCGCTGAGCCTCTTATGGTGAGCCTTCTGCTTACAACTTTGGTTGAACAATTTAACTACTTTCAACGTTTCTGTACTACTTTACGACTCATCTCAACATTCAAAAACCCTATAACTGTCTGTTTTATTTACATATATAAAATTTACTTAATAAACTATGGAAGAGCTTTCTTACATTACTGATATTGCGCTGCAGCGGGGTTGGTGTGCTAGTTTAGCTCTGTAGCGCTTAAATTCCCTTGTTTACGTAAACGTAACCCTGTAGCACTGCACTTTCCTGACTTCAGGTAACCAACACTAATAACGCCACAAGCCAAACCAGGAAATACATCATGAAAAAAATGACCAAATTCGCCCTCACCGGCCTGGCTGCCGGTATTGCTTTCGCTACGTTAACAACCACCGCACAAGCACAAGAAGAGTGGACAATGACCACTACCTGGCCGGAAAACCTTGATCTAATCAAGATTGACCAGCACTGGGTGGAACTGGTCAATAAACTGGCGGGCGAAGAGCTACAGATCAATTTCCGCGCAGGCGGCACACTAATGCCTGGCACCGAAGTATTTGACGCCACAGAAACGGGCAGCATCGAAGCCGCAGGCGACTGGCCGGGTTACTGGGCCGGCTTGAATCCCGCCTTTTCACCACTGGCCACCACTACCAGCCTGTTTAATGGCGTTGACTACCTTAACTGGATTCAGCAGTGGGGCGGCCGTGAGCTGTATGAAGAGATCTATGGCCAGTTCAACATGGTGTATCTCCCCTACGGCATTACCAACAATGAGTCCGGCTTTATGGGCCGCACCCCGATTGAAAGCATTGCCGATTTAGAAGGCAAGCGTCTGCGCCTTTCGGGTCGTGATCAGGGCCGCGTACTCGAAGAGCTAGGCGGCTCACAGGTCACTCTGGCAGGTGGTGAAGTCTACCAAGCCATTGAACGCGGCGTTATCGATGCGGGTGAGTTTTCGACCCCTGGTGTTGATTTTAACGCCGGTTTTTCCGAAGTGGCTGACTACTGGGCAACCCCGGGCTGGCACCAGTCGGCCAGCGTATTTGGCGTAATGATCAATAAAGATGCGTGGGACGCGCTCTCAGAAGAGACCCAAGAAACCCTGCGTATTGCGGCGGACGCCACCATGGCATGGTCGCTAGCCTGGTCTGAACGCCAGTCCACCGAAGCCACGCAGAAGTTTATTGACGCCGGTGTCACGATCAATCAGTTCTCTGAAGAGGACTTGGCGCGCATTCAGGAAGTCACCAATGACGTCATTCTGCGCGGTGCTTGCGAAGACCCTGACCACGCCAAGGTTTACCAATCCATGATTGCCTACCTTGAGCACTACGCGACGTGGCGCGATGTTTCCGCGCCTTACAATATGAGCCGCGTGATGGACAATCTGCCCTCACTGGAAGAGATCGAAGCCTGCCTGTAAGGCGCTTCTGTGCCGCCTCGGTTTTTACCGGGGCGGTTTTTTTGTGCTGACCGCGGAGATCTTCCATGAATGCGATTGCCAAGGCGATCGATGCTATCAATGAAGCTTTTGGGCGCGTCATCGCGCCATTGATTGCCATCATTACCCTGATTGTTCTTTACGATATTGCGTCACGCTTTCTGTTTGGGCGCCCTAGCGACTGGGCTTTTGACGTGACCAAGATGCTGTTTGGCGCCCATTTCATGCTGATGGCGGCTTACGGACTCCGCCACCATGCCCACGTGGAAGTCGACGTATTGAAACGGCTGCTATCGCGTAGAAAGCAAGCCGTGCTTGAAGTGCTCGGTTATCTAATTTTCTTTGTGCCGTTTATCTGGATGCTGATCACCCTGGGCTGGAGCTTTTTTGAACGCGCGTGGAGCCGCGGTGAAACCACTTATGGCATGGTCTCAATCCCGGTCTACCCGATTAAAGGCGTGATTGTGGTCGCCGCTATCCTGATTCTGCTACAGGCAATTGCCATTGTACTGCGTGCCATCATGCAGCTTCGCGAGGAGACATCAGCATGAACCTAAGTCCTGAAATGCTCACGCTGGTGATGTTTGGCGGCCTGATGGTGGGCCTGTTTATGGGCCATCCGCTGGCATTTGTGCTGGGTGGTGTCGCGGTTATTGGCGCCTTTCTAGGCCCTGGGGAGCGTATCCTCGGCACCCTGATTAACAATATTTTCGGTAACGCCATGGACAACTATGTCCTGGTGGCGATACCGCTGTTCATTTTGATGGCAAGGTTCCTGAACGACTCCGGCGTCACCGAGAAGATGTTTGATGCCATGCGGCTGTTGCTGGCTAACTTGCGCGGTGGCCTGGCACTTACCGTGGTTATCGTTTCGGTGCTGCTCGCCGCCACCACCGGCATTGTCGGTGCCTCGATTGCCGTCATGGGCATGATCGCCCTGGTGCCGATGCTCAAGTATGGCTACAACAAGGAGCTGAGCGCAGGCGTCATTATGGCCAGCGGTTGTCTGGGCATTCTGATTCCGCCCAGCATTATGCTGATCCTGATGGCTAGCTATTCGCCGGTATCGGTGGGTGCGCTGTTCGCAGGTGCGTTGATTCCCGGCCTGCTGCTCGGTGTCATGTATGCGCTCTACGTATTGATCATCTGCTATCTCAAACCCCACTACGGCCCCAAGGTGCCAGCGGAAGAGCGCGCCGAAGTCAGTACCAAACAGCTGCTGATCATGCTGGCCAAGTATGTGGTTCCCCCCATGTCGTTGATTCTGGGCGTGCTGGGTGCACTGTTTACCGGTATCGCCACGGCGACCGAGGCCTCGGCCATCGGCGTGTTTATCGCGTTCATTCTGTTTTTGATTTTTGGTGATCGCAAAATAAGCACCTGCTTCTGGACGATGATAGAAGCCGGCAAAACCACCACCATGGTCATGCTGGTATTAGTCGGCGCCACCGCCTTTACCGGCGTGTTCTCCCGCGGCGGCGGCATGACCGTGATCAGCGAGCTGGTGCTGGCGATGCCTGGTGGCACGGTGGGCGCGCTGATCCTAATGCTGTTCTTGGTGTTCGTGCTGGGTATGTTCCTGGACTGGACCGGCATCGTACTGCTGAGCTTTCCGATCATGCTGCCCATCGTCGAAACCATGGGCGTCGATATGCTCTGGTTCGTAGTGATGGTAGCAGTAATATTACAGACCTCGTTCCTCACCCCGCCCTTTGGCTATGCACTGTTCTACCTGAAAGGCGTGGCGCCACCGGGGGTAGAAATCGTCGATCTGTACAAAGCGGTCGTGCCCTTCGTGGCGTTGATTGTACTGGCGTGTACGTTGATGGCGTTCTTCCCCTGGTTAATTACCGGGCTGCCTAGAATGATGTTAGGTGGTTACTAAGCCGTCCTACATTAAAGTGTAACGTTCAACCATTATGAGCCCGCTTCGGCGGGCTTATTTTTGCATTGGCGACTGACCTGCAAAGCTGCAGTAGAACAGCGCCAATGCTACTATTCACGCCCGCCAGTGATTCGCATTAGATGTTTGCTGCGCTACTTTCCGGCTTTCCACTACTGCTTTCCGTCAATGCAAGGAGTGTTCGCTTGTTCAGATCCAGCTATCGCGGGCTATCCGCCGCCACCTCTTCGCTTCGCCGTCGTGCTAGCCCCTGGTCGATAGCCTTGATCGCGGTGGCGTTCGTGGTTGCCTTGCCAGTGCTGGTGGTGTTTGCCCATATCGCGATGCCTACCGATGGCGTATGGCAGCACCTGGCTAGCACGGTGCTGGGTCGCTACCTGAACAATACGTTTTGGCTGGTGGCGATCGTGGGCCTCGGCACGTTGGTTATCGGCACCGGCACCGCCTGGCTGGTGGTGATGTGTCGCTTTCCCGGCAAACGGTTGTTCGAGTGGGGGCTGCTGCTGCCCCTGGCGGTGCCTACCTATGTCATCGCTTATGCCTACACCGACTTCCTCCAATTCGCTGGCCCGCTCCAGAGTCTGCTACGCGAGACGTTTGGCTGGGAGTATGGCGACTATTACTTTCCTGATGTGCGCTCGCTGGGCGGCGCGGCAACGGTCATTACCCTGGTGCTTTACCCCTACGTCTACCTGCTGGCTCGCGCCTCATTCCTGGAGCAGTCGGTATGTGTACTGGATGTGGGCCGCACGCTTGGCCGCGGCCCTTGGCGGCTGTTTGCCAGCGTCGCCGTACCGCTGGCTCGTCCGGCGCTGGTGGGCGGAGTGTCACTGGTATTGATGGAGACACTGAACGAGTTTGGCGCCGTGCAGTTCTTTGGCGTCGATACCTTTACTACCGGCATTTACCGCACCTGGTTCGGCATGGGCGAACAAGTCGCGGCGGCGCAACTGGCAGCGTGTCTACTGACTTTCGTGATTGTTTTAGTGCTGCTGGAGCGCTGGTCGCGGGGCAAGCGCCGCTATTTCCATACCACCAACCGCTATCAGCAGCTGCCAGAATACGTGATGCATGGCTGGCGCGCCGCGGCGGCGACGCTTGCGTGCTTGCTACCGGTGCTGGTGGGCTTTTTACTGCCCAGCGGTATTTTGCTTAATTTAGCGCTGCAGGGGGGCGATTCGCTGTGGGGCTCGCGATTTATCGGCTACGCCTGGAACAGCCTGGGATTGGCAACCGTCGCTGCGCTAATCGCCGTGGGCCTGGCAGTCGTACTGAGCTATGGCGTGCGCATGCACGATACGACGTTTGCTCGGGTGGCTGCCAGGGTCGCCTCCATGGGCTACGCGATTCCCGGCTCGGTCGTTGCAGTGGGTATTCTGATTCCGTTTACCTGGTTGGATAATGCACTGAATACCTGGCTGAATAATCACTACGGCTACATTATCGGCCTGGTGTTCAGTGGCTCGGCGTTTATTCTGCTGTACGCCTATGTGGTGCGCTTTTTGGCTGTCTCGTTCAATGCGGTTGAAGCCAGCTTGGGCAAGGTAACGCCGAGCATGGATGCCGCCTCACGCACCCTAGGCCAGACGGCAGGTGGCACGCTGCGCCATATTCATACGCCGATGATGCGTAGCAGCCTGCTGGCGGCGGGAATTCTGGTCTTTGTCGACGTGATGAAGGAGCTGCCAGCCACGATCATTCTGCGCCCCTTTAACTTCGACACGCTGGCGGTTCGGGCGCACAATTTGGCCTCCGACGAGCGGCTGGCCGAGGCATCGACATCGTCACTGGCGATTGTGGTTGTCGGCATCCTGCCGGTGATTCTGCTTAGCATGGCCATGCGACGTTCGCGCCCCGGCGCTAACTCCTGACGAAACCCTAGTTAGCCCTAGGTAGAGAGCGGAAAAACAAACACCTGGGAAAGATCGAGGTGAATATCCACCGGCTGCCCCTCCGCGGGTAGAAATACCCCAGGTACACGGGCGTGCAGGTGGGCTTCAAGGCCATTCTCGCCATGGGCACACAGGTGCAATAGGCTAGTGCGCCCCAGCAGCTTCGCCATGACCACATGGCTATGGCGATGAGCATCCGCCGGCAGGTCGCGCTCTACAATACGCAGTGCCTCGGGGCGAATCATTACCTGAGCATCACTGCCTTCAGCTAGCCCCACCGCAGGCACCCGCCCTACCGGTGTGCTCACCATGCCGTTGTGTACCTTGCCCTGCAGCTCATTCACATCGCCGAAAAAGGTCACCACAAAGGGGTCTTGCGGCGCGCAGTAAAGCTCTCGCGGTGTTCCTGTCTGCACGATTCGCCCATCGCGCATCAGCGCGATGCGGTCTGCCATGAACATGGCCTCTTCAGGGTCATGGGTCACCAGCAGCGTCGCCGCCCCGACCTTTTTCAATACGTGCAGCGTATCGTCGCGGATACGGTCGCGCAGGCGCGCGTCCAGGCTTGAGAAGGGTTCATCCAACAGCATCAGACGCGGTGACGGCGCCAGCGCACGCGCCAGGGCTACCCGCTGCTGTTGGCCGCCCGAGAGCATATGAGGGTAGACATCGACATAACCAGCCATGCCCAGCTGTTCGAGCAGCTGTTTGGCCCGTTCACGGCGCTGACCGGAGGCCAAGTGCTTCAGTCCGAAGGTAACGTTTTCCAGCACGGTGAGATGGGGGAACAGCGCCGAGTCTTGAAACGCTAGCCCTACATTGCGCTTTTCCGGCGGCATGTGGCGCTGGCCCGGCGCAGCAATCGTCATATCTTCCAGCGCTACGCTGCCCTCTTGCAGTACTTCCAGCCCCGCTGCAATGCGCAGCAGCGTGGTCTTGCCGCACCCGGAGGGGCCCAGCAGGCAAACCACTTCACCCGGTGCAACGCTTAAATCCACCCCTTTGACAACCGCATGGCCGTCATAGGCATGGCACACATTGTGAAGGGACAACGCCGTTGTACTGGGCGCCATCGGGGCGACCTTGAGGGTTGCTGTCATATATCACCACAGTTAATTAACACGATTCAGGTACGCAAACCGCGCTTGTCAAAACCTAAACGCGGATTTAATACGTTTGAAAGTTGTTTGCATTCTATTTTTTATTCACTGGTTATGCACGTAACACCTTTTACGTAGATGCTAAGCCTTGACGTCAGGCAGTCAAAACGCTTCAATAACGATGTTAATAATGCAACTTATTATCATTCAATAAATAAGGATGTGCTTGATGAAAACTGTACGCTTTGTTGCTCCAATGGCAGCGATGATGGTGGGCGCTACGTTTGCTGGTCAGGTCGCTGCAGATGAACTCAACCTCTACTCTGCTCGCCACTATGACTCTGACGAACGCCTCTACGATGCGTTCACCGAAGAGACCGGCATCGAAGTCAACATCCTGGAAGGCGACTCCGACCAGTTGATCGAGCGCATTCAGCGCGAAGGCGTGGCAAGCCCCGCAGATGTGATGCTTACCGTCGATGCAGGCCGCCTGTGGCGCGCGGAAGACGAAGGCATCTTCCAGAGCGTCGAGTCCGATGTGCTTAATGAGCGCCTGCCCGAAGCCATGCGCCACCCTGATGGCCTGTGGTTTGGCTTTAGCCAGCGCGCCCGGGCGATTTATTACAACCGCGAAAACTTCGACCCTAGCCAGATTACCAGCTACGAAGATCTTGCCGACCCGCAGTTTGAAGGCAAGGTGTGCATCCGCTCGTCCAATAACATTTACAACCAGTCACTGCTGGCGGCCATGATTGAGCACCACGGCGCAGAGGGTGCTGAAGAGTGGGCCCAGGGCGTGGTGAATAATATGGCGCGCGACCCGGAAGGTGGTGATACCGACCAAATTCTGGGTGTGGCCAGCGGCGAGTGCGATATCGCGGTCGCGAACCACTATTACTATGTGCGCCTGCTGAAATCTGACGACGATGCCGAGCGCGAAGCCGCCCGCAAAGTGGGGATCATCTTCCCCAACCAGGATGACCGCGGCACCCACGTGAACGTAGGCGGCGCCGGGGTTGTGGAAGGCGCGCCTAACCGTGAAAACGCGGTCCGCTTCCTTGAGTACCTAGCCTCAGACACCGCTCAGGAGATCTTTGCTTCCGGCAACAATGAGTTCCCGGTGGTGGAAGGCGTGAAGAAAGATCCGGTGCTGGAATCCTGGGGCAACTTCAAAACGGACGACGTTAACATCAGCGTACTGGGTACCAATAACCCTGAAGCTATCCGCATCTTTGATCGCGTCGGCTGGCGTTAAGCCTAACCAGCCCGATTAGCCCAACCCCGTAGCCACTGGCTGCGGGGTTTTCGTTTATGGCAATAGTTACACTGGGGCGTTAGTGGGCTTCATCCCAGTTGGCACCGCTCTCCGCTTCGACAATCAGTGGCACTTTTAGCGCAGCTGCGCCCTGCATGCGTGTTTGCACCTGCTTGATAAACGCCTCGACCTGCTTCTCCGCCACTTCAAACACCAGTTCATCGTGCACCTGCATCACCATCAGTGCGTCGAACTCGCCCTCTTCCAGCCACGCATCCACGTTGATCATCGCTTGCTTGATGATATCGGCAGCCGTGCCCTGCATCGGCGCGTTAATGGCGGTACGCTCGGCGCCTTGGCGACGGTTGCGGTTCTGCGACTGAATCTCCGGCAGGTAAAGCCGCCGCCCCCATACGGTTTCAACAAAGCCATCTTCAGCTGCCTGGGAGCGGATGCGCTCCATGTAGCGGGCCACACCAGGGTAGCGATCAAAGTAGCGATCTATGTAGGTCTGGGCCTGATTACGTTCGATACGCAGTTGGCGCGCCAGCCCCCAGGCGCTCATGCCGTAAATCAAGCCAAAGTTGATCGCCTTGGCGCTGCGTCGCTGGTCGCCGGAGACTTTTTCAAGGGAGGTACCGAAGACTTCCGCCGCGGTTGCGGTATGGATATCGCGTCCTTCGGCAAACGCCTCCAGCAGGCCTTTATCTTCGGAAAGATGGGCCATGATGCGCAGCTCGATCTGCGAGTAATCGGCGGCGACAATCCGATAGCCAGGGCGGGCAATAAATGCCTGACGAATTTTGCGCCCCTCTTCGGTACGAATAGGGATGTTTTGCAGGTTAGGGTCTGATGACGACAGCCGCCCGGTCGCGGTAACCGCCTGATGATAGCTGGTGTGCACCCGGCCCGTGGCTTTATTGAGCAGCCGCGGCAGTTTATCGGTGTAGGTGGATTTAAGCTTGGCAAGGCCACGATGCTGCATGATGACCTTGGGCAGCGGATAGTCCAGCGCCAGCTCTTCCAGCACCCCTTCAGCGGTAGAGGGGGCACCTTTCGGGGTTTTCTTGAGCACCGGGATTTTCTGCTCTTCAAACAGAATCTGCCCCAACTGCTTGGGCGAACCCAGGTTGAATTCCCGACCGGCCAGTTCAAAGGCCTCGCGCTCCAGTTCGCGAATACGCTGATCCAGCTGCTGGCTCTGTTCGTGAAGTCGCTCAGCGTCCACGGCCACACCGTTACGCTCAATGCGCGAGAGCACCTTGATCAACGGCAGCTCGATATGATCCAGCACTTCCGCCAAGCGCCCTTCGTTTTCGACCTGGGGGCGCAGCGTTTGTTGCAGTCGTAGGGTGATATCGACATCTTCGCAGGCGTAAGGCACGGCTTGTTCCAGGGCAATCTGATTAAACGTCAGCTGCTTGGCGCCCTTGCCGGCGATGTCTTCAAAGGAGATGGTCTTTTCGCCCAGATACTTCAACGCCAGCGAATCCATATCATGGCGCGTGGCGGTGGAGTTGAGCACATAGGATGCCAGCATGGTGTCGGCAAACGGACCGACGACAGCGATCTCATAGTTCGCCAGCACCGAAATATCGTACTTGAGGTTTTGACCAATCTTGGTTTTGGTTGGGTCTTCCAACAATGGTTTTAGCGCGGCTAGCACCGCTTTACGGTCAAGCTGCTGGGGCGCATCCAGGTAATCGTGGGCAACCGGAATATAAGCAGCCTCCCCCGCTTCCAGCGACACGCCGATGCCGACAATTTCCGCATCCATGTAGTTGAGGCTGGTGGTTTCAAGGTCGAAGCAGAAGCGCTCGGCACCATGTAGCCGTTCTAGCCAGCGCTCAAATTCTGCTTGTTCGAGAATGACGTGATCTAAACGAGCAGCCCCTTTAGCAACGGCGCCCGAACCCTCGGCATCGCTCTCTGCCACGTCAGCGCTGGCGGGCGCAGGCTCGCCGCCTTTAACGTCATCGACGCCTTCGTCTTTGCCTTCCAGCAGTTCACCCAACCACTGACGGAACTCCATCTCTTTATACAGCGTCATTAGCGCTTCGCGGTCGGGATGAGCGATATCCAGGTCATCCAGGCCCACCGGCAGATCGCAGTCGACCTTGATGGTCGCCAGCTGATAGGAGAGAAACGCCTGTTCGCGATGCTCTTCAAGCTTCTTGGGCAGGGTTTTCGCCCCGCGGAAGGTGAGCGTTTTTACCCGCTCTAAATCGCTATAAATAGTATCCAGCCCGCCGCCCATCCCTTGCAGCAGCCCAATGGCGGTCTTTTCACCCACGCCGGGTACGCCGGGAATGTTATCAACCTTGTCACCCATCAGGGCGAGAAAATCGATGATCAGCGCAGGTGGCAGGCCGAACTTTTCCTCCACGCCCGCTTCGTCCAGGGTTTCATCCTTCATGGTGTTGACCAGCGTGATGTGGGCATTGACCAGTTGCGCCATGTCCTTGTCGCCGGTAGAGATCACCGCATCGCGCCCTGCCTGGGTCGCGTGGTGCGCCAGGGTGCCAATCACATCGTCGGCCTCGACGCCTTCAACGCATAGCAGCGGCAGGCCCAGCGCCTTTACACAGGCGTGCAGCGGCGCGATCTGACTGCGCAGGTCATCCGGCATGGGCGGGCGATGCGCTTTGTAGTCGCTGTACATGTCATCGCGGAAGGTTTTGCCTGGGGCATCGAATACCACCGCCATCGGGCTTTGCGGATAATCCTTGATCAGCCGTTTGAGCATGTTCAACACGCCCTTCACCGCGCCGGTAGGCTGACCATTAGAGGTCGTAAGCGGCGGCAGCGCGTGAAACGCACGATAAAGGTAAGAGGAGCCATCGACGAGAACGATCGGAGCGCGAGCCATAACCAAGTTCCATTGTTGAAAAAGTGCTGAAGAGAGTGGCGAAAATAGTTGCTCACATAATACGCGTTGCGCGGGCTGCCTGCAGGGCCAAACTGGTGCTGCCACATTTACAGTGACAACAACGCTGCCAACTGAGCTACCAAGCCGCTACAATAATGGGCTTAGCAACCTGGGCGAGACATTCATGGCTGTATTCACCCCGCTTAGCGACGCACAGGTCGCCGCGTTCTTAGAAAAATTTGATGTTGGCAGCTTCGTTTCCCTACAGGGAGTGGCGGGCGGCACAGAAAATTCGACATTTTTTGTGACCACTGACCGTCGCGAGCTGGTTTTGACCCTGTTCGAACAGGGCGAGCACGCAGAGCTGCCGTTCTTTGTGGAACTGCTGGACTATTTAGACGAGCACCGCCTGCCGGTGCCCGGCACGGTACATGACCGCGAAGGTATCGCGCTGCACAGCCTGGAAGGTAAACCGGCGCTGCTGTTTCCGCGCCTGCCCGGCCGTCATCCAGAAGCGCCCAACTTGGCGCAATGCCACGCCCTGGGCGATACCCTGGGCCGCCTGCATGTGGTCTCAAAACGCTTTCCCGGCCACCGCCCGAACCCGCGGGATCTCAACTGGCTGCATGTGATGCACCACAAGGTGCTGAGCTATCTAAGCCCGGCAGATCAAACCTTGATGAAGGATCAAGTCGACGATTTTGAGGGCGCCTTTATTCAGCACAATGAGCTGCCGCAAGGCGCTCTGCACGGTGACCTTTTCCGCGATAATACCCTCTTTGAGGGTGATCAGTTGGGCGGTATTATCGACTTTTATAACGGTTGCACCGGCGACCTGCTGTTCGACCTGGCGATTGTGATCAACGACTGGGCTTCCAACGACGACGGTACGCTTAACGCAGAGCGTTACGATACGCTATTGAGCGCCTATCTGGCACGCCGACCATTAACGACGGATGAGCGCGAGCTATGGCCCACCATGCTGCGCATGACGGCGCTGCGTTATTGGTTATCGCGCCTGCTGGTGGTTTACGTTGACCCGCCAGCGCATGATTTAACGCCCCACGACCCGGAGCGTTTCCGTACTATTTTAACGGCGCGCATCGCCCACGGTGCGCTGCCGCTGCCTGAGGTAACTGCATGAGTGTGACGGCCACTACTAGCCCTGCGCTGCGCGCTCGGCGCACCTGGAATATCGATCAATGGGGCAGCGGCTACTTTGATGTCGATGACCACGGCCAAGCCCTGGTCCGTCCGCTGGGTAGCGATGCAGAAGGCCCGGCGCTGCCGCTGAGTGGGCTGGTGCGTCAACTACAAAGCGCCGGTCTACGCCTGCCGGTACTGGTGCGCTTTAGCGATATTCTCCATGACAGGGTCGAACAGCTGTGTGGCGCCTTTGATGCCGCCATGAGCGATTGCGATTATCAAGGTGGTTACACCGCCGTTTACCCCATCAAAGTGAATCAACAGCGCCGCGTAGTGGAAGAGATTCTGGCTACCGCTGAGCGCGGGAGTGGCCGCGTGGGGCTGGAAGCGGGCAGCAAGCCAGAGTTGCTGGCGGTGCTGGCGCTCTCCGATGGCGGCTCCTCGCTGATCGTTTGTAATGGCTACAAAGACCGCGAGTACGTGCGCCTGGCGCTGCTGGGGGAGAAGCTCGGCCATAAGGTTTATTTGGTGGTCGAGAAGCTCTCCGAGCTGCAGATGATCCTGGAAGAGGCCCGCGAACTCGACGTTACCCCTCGTATTGGCCTGCGCGCCCGCCTTGCCTCGGTGGGCAAAGGCAAATGGCAGAATACCGGCGGTGAAAAATCCAAGTTCGGGCTGACCGCCAGCCAGATTCTCGAGGTGGTAGACACCCTTCGTCGCGAGGACGCGCTGGAAAGTTTGCAGTTGGTGCACTTCCACTTGGGCTCGCAGATCGCCAACATCCGCGATATCCAGCGTGGCCTGCGCGAGTGTGCCCGTTTCTATCAAAACCTGATGCAGCTGGGCGCGCCCATCGATACCGTGGATGTAGGCGGCGGCTTAGGAATTGATTACGAAGGTACCCGCTCGCGCAGTTTCTGCTCGGCCAACTATTCGATGCGCGAATACGCGCGCAATGTCGTCAGTGCCTTTGCACAGCTATGCCAAGAGGCCGACCTGCCCCAGCCGCATCTCATCAGCGAATCCGGCCGCGCGCTAACCGCCCACCACGCGGTGCTGATCACCAACGTGATTGGCGAAGAGCGTATTGATGACACGCCGCCTGAACGCTATTCCCTAGGAGAGGGCCAAGAAGAGAGCCAGGAAGATGCCCAAGTAGAGCTTCTCTGGCGGGTGTTTGAGCAGTTGGCAACGCACCAAGAGCCACGCATGCTAGTGGAAGCCTGGCACGACCTGCTTCAGGCGGTTAGCGAATTGCAGGACCGTTTTGTGATGGGCCTGAGTGATATTACCGCCCGCGCGGAAGGCGAACGCGTCTACATGGCTGCCTGCGCGCGGCTGCGCACTCAGCTTGACACCCGCAACCGTGCCCACCGTGAAATCATGGACGAGCTAGCGGAGAAGCTGGCCGACAAGCTGTTCGTCAACTTCTCGCTGTTCCAATCGGTGCCTGATGTGTGGGGCATTGAGCAGATTTTCCCGGTGCTGCCCCTCAGCGGGCTGGATCAAGCCCCAACCCGCCGAGCAGTGATTCAGGATATTACCTGCGATTCCGATGGCCGCATCGACAGCTATGTCGATGGCCAGGGCGTAGAGAGTACCCTGCCACTGCCCGAATGGGCATCTGATGATGAGCGCTGGTTAGGCTTCTTCCTGGTAGGTGCCTATCAGGAGATTCTTGGCGATCTGCACAATCTGTTCGGCGATACCGACTCTGTCGATGCCGCGCTTAATGCCGACGGCGAGTGGACACTTTCCAACCCGCTGGCGGGAGATTCAGTGGCCCAAGTGCTCGCCTACGTCAACTTCAATGCCAACGTGCTTAAGCAAAAGCTCACCGACCAGTTAGCCGCCAGCGGCTTTACGGCCGATGAACAAGCCCGCTTTGCGGCAAGCTTGAGCGAAGGGTTGGAAGGCTACACGTATCTTGAGTAACGCGGCTTGAGCCACTTGGCCCTAGCGAACGTTTTTGTCGGCTAAAACAAGAAACGCCACCCTGATTGCGGGGTGGCGTTTCTTTTGGTCGTCACAATTTACAATAACCTTGGTGATGGCGTACTCAACATATACCTCAATGGTCTCGCAGCTCGCTTAACTACTCAACTACGCTGGTTTCGATTTCCAAACCACCGGTCAAGG
Organism: Halomonas sp. NYA30; assembly: GCF_976980765.1. NCBI lineage: Bacteria > Pseudomonadati > Pseudomonadota > Gammaproteobacteria > Oceanospirillales > Halomonadaceae > Halomonas > Halomonas sp. NYA30. The sequence goes on from NZ_OZ334477.1 coordinate 3,794,482, forward strand.
TTAAGCGCAGTGACGAGCCGCGAACGAGTTTGCCAACGCCTGAGGGCGTACCGGTCAAAATGACATCACCCGGTTCGAGGGTAAAGTGGCGGCTCATTTCGGCCACCAGGGACGGGATAGCAAAAATCATATCAGCCCCCTCGCCGTGCTGGCGCTCTTCACCATCAATCTCAAGCGTGAAAGCCAGCGCATTCCAATTGGGCACCCGGCTTAACGGCAAAAACGACGAAAGCGGGCAGGCGCCATCAAAGGCTTTGGCGATTTCCCAAGGATGGCCCTTCTCTTTAAGCGTCGTCTGCACATCACGTAAGGTTAAATCCATCGCCAAGCCGATACCGACAATCGCCCGCTCGGCTTCATCCATAGTGGCATGGGTTAAGGTTTCGCCCACTAACAGAGCAAGCTCTGCTTCATAATGAACATCGCCCCGTGAAAACGGCGGATCTAAGGGCTTACTTAGATCCACGACGCTGGAAGCCGGTTTAATAAACAGCAACGGCTCTGTAGGAACCGGATTGTCCAACTCTTTCGCATGGTCGGCATAATTGCGGCCGATGCAGACAACTTTGCCCAACGCGTGGGGAAACTCCTGGCCATCGGTGAACTGTAGAACAAAACGCATGGCGGGTATTCTCCTTCTCATTATGCGTGCCGCATTCGCAACGACAGGCGCAACAGTTTACCCCACCTAGACGAAGGTTCCACAACCTTCAGCCATCAATTTGTTCCCCCACCACTCATTAGCGATACTGCTGCGCCTGCTGGTCAAGGCTGTGAGCCAAGAAATCAGGGCGCTGCTTAGCTGCCGCATAGGGCGCATCGCAACGATTATCGCGACGATTAAAAACAAAGAACACGTTACTACGTGGGTCAGGCGAAAGATTGGCATTCGACGCATGTAGCGTATTGCAATCGAACAGCAGCAAGCCACCCGCTTTACCCTTCGGCGCTTCAATACCGTGTTCAGCCACTAGCTCGGTTAGCGCTTCCGGGCTTGGTACGCCCACTTCCTGCGCTTTCAGCGAGCTTTTGTGGTTATCCTCTGGCGTTTCACCCAGGCACGGCACAAACTTGTTGTGCGAACCGGGAATCAACATTAACGGCCCATTGAACTCGTGGTTATCGGTCAAGATCAACGAAGCACTCACTGCATGCATCGCCGGCATGCCATCTTCCGCATGCCAGGTTTCAAAATCGGAGTGCCAGTTAAACCCCTTACCGGCAAACCCCGGCTTATAATTGATCCGCGACTGATGCACGTAGGGATCATCGCCAATAATTTGACGCGCAGCGCCCGCTACCCGCTCGTCGCTGGCCAGTTCACCCAAGCGTTCAGAGAGGAAATGCACCGCAAAGAGTGAGCGGATTTCCTGGCTTTCTGGCTCTGTCACGCTGAAATCTTTATTGCGGTACTCATCGTTACTCATCAGCGCCGTCATTTCTTGACGCAGCTCATCAAGCTCCGCGCCTTCAATGAGGTTGGGAATAAACAGAAACCCTTTGCGCTCGAACTCATCAAGCTGCGCTTGGCTTAAGGGGCCGGAAAGCTGGCGACCTTTCACGACCGCATCTTGTCGCGGCAGCCAGGTTCTCTCAGGTGTATTGGTTAAGCGCGACGGGTAGGCATCCTGTACCTGTTCGCTTTGAACCTGTTTGCTTTGAACCTGTGCACGCTGAACATTAGGTGTATCTGCCATTTCGCTATATTGCTTATGTGCGTTTACAGCATTTAGCGGTGTGCTTTTGACTGTCATCTAATCCACTCCTTGTATGATTAGGTTTCAAATCGAATGATGTTGCAGGGGATAGCGTAGACAAACAAAATCAGCTTGCAAGGGTTAATAACGCTTTTCATAACGTGTGTTACGTGAAAAAAATTGAAGCTTCCTTTATCGGCGTTTATTTGCGCTAGTTAAATTTTATACGTTAGCTAAACCCTGGGTAATCTTTTCTTTCCTGCCTTAAGGCCCCCATCAGCTTTTTCCGCTCATGAACAGTAGACCAAGAGGTTGTGTTCCAACTTAACGGCTTAAAAAAATCGCCTATTGACGATTTAAAAAATTTAAAATGCCGAGAAGCGCCTAACAGCCTCTTATCTGATCCATGAAAAAAGACAACAAATATATTAATATTGTCGCCCGGCTCAATATGAATGGCATCTTGCTTAGCTTCTTCTTCCTTCTTTGAAAGACAAGGATAAAATATACCGCCCACCTCTAGTTTGACACAGCTTCCAGGAAGAATAGTGCCTTGATATTCCCACTTATCGATACCGTCAACTTCTTTTTTAAAAAGCCTTTCTCCATGTAAATCGTCAAGATTGTAAACTTGTTTATCCTGACCGCCCTCAATACTAAAGAACACATTCCTTACATAAACAGGTTCAGCCGCCATATTCGTAAAAGCGAGCTTCATACCGCTACAGTCGTAGCCTTCCGTATGAATAATAAAACGAGCTCGCCGCTGGCGCTTAAACGATAGAAAAAATAGCTGGGCAAAAACCACCCAGATTTAAAAAGTGCCTACTTCACAAACGCCATCACCAATTCATAATAATTCTCAATCATAGGATTCTACTTATTCAAAACGAACGAACTCAAAACAAGCGAAGATGCCCGTAAATAATATTCTCATCGAACCCGGTATATTCTGCCAATAACTCTGGCTCTAATAGCTTAATAGTATTCCTACTTTTTCTAATCAATTTTTTTTGTTCTAAAGAAGTCATGCACCTACTAACATGAACGCTGGTAATACCTAACAGCTCACCTACCACCTCTTGCGTAATAGGAAAAGAGAAGACATTCGAATCAATCAGCTTTTTAAAATTATACCTTGCGTATATTTCAAGTAAAAAATGCGCAACGCGCTCTTCTGCCTTATGATGTGTACAACTTCTAAGCCTTTCAATAGTAATATTATCATTAACCATGATATAAGAAACGACAGCCCTTCTTATATCTGCATTTTCTTTAAACAAATCATGCACTTCATTAACAGAAACCTTATCTAACTGACAGTTCTGTAACCCCAGTATCGTAATATCATGATTATCGAAAAAACTTTCTCGCAAGCCAACAATATCGCCCGGCATGTAGACATTACATATATCTTGCCCATGACTTTTAAAAGTATCCTGAATCCGTGAAGCCGGCGCCGACACTTTCCCTATCACCGCCAGCGAGCACTTTTTGATCATTCGCCCCGTGCAAGTTGGCTTTCGCAAGCCCGTTATTGCCAAAACCCACCGTGCTGATCGGTGCTGACGGCCCGTTTTGTCATGCCTTTCCACCCGCCAGGCACGACATATCTGGCGATCGCGTGTCGCTTGGAACTGCTTGTGGATAGAGTGTCGCCGATTGACGGTCAGCATGGCGTTCCTCGTGGATAACGCAGTCGGCTCCGCAGCGTCTTGAGCACCGTCATGCGCCCGATATCCTGCCCGAAGTCGAGGATGATCTGCCGTGCCTTGTGAATCACGAGAGCCGCACGGTGCACCAACTCTTGTAGCACGGTGCGCAGCCGGCGCCGCTTGGCCGGGTGGCGAACCGGGCTCAGCTCGCCGGTCATGCCTAGCTGTCCCATCAGGCGCAGGATGTTGTAGGCCAACTGGGCGAGATGCAGGATCAGATCGTTGGTGGCGAACTTGCCGGACGGCAAGCGCTCCAGGTCGAGATCGGTCTTGATCTCGCTGTGAAACTGCTCATGGGTGGCATGCGCCTGGTAGCGCTTGATCACCGCCTCCGGCGCCTCGTCCAGGCTGGTCCACCAGCCTTCCAACTCATAGTCCGGTTCGAGCAGCAACTGGCCATCGCGATCGGCGGTGCGCTCTACCAGGCGCATCACGCGTTGGACGACGTATTCGGTCTTGTTGTCGTCGTGGATCGAGACGGTCTGCGGCCACAGCGCCTGGCGCTTGCCAGGACGCAGCTCTTCCCAGTAGTCCGCCGCCACCGCCAGCCAGGTATCTCGATCAGCCGTGGCCGAGCCGCGCGGGTTCCATTTGACGACATAGTCGAGCCGGCGCCCCTCGTCGGCAAAGACCTGGCGTTGCTGTTCGAGAAGCGCCAGGTGCGCCTGGCTGTCGAAGCCGCTGTCCTCGCGTAACAGGATCGGTTGCTTGGTCAGGCATTGGGCGCGAGGCAGTACCCGCTCCAGGAAGGCGTTGCTCTCCTTCATGGTGTGCTGCTTGCCAGGCCGCAGTTCCAGACCCAGGCACCACCCTTCGTTGCCCAGATAGGCGGCGATCGGGGTGTAGCCATCGACCTTCTGGTAGGTCCGCGAGACGCCTTCCTTCTTCGAGTTGCTGTTGTCCATGACGAAGGTGTCGATGTCCAGGCAGACGTGCGTCGTCTCGGCGGTGATCGGTGCTTCGATCAGTGACAGCAGGGTCGTGGACCAGGTGGCGGTGCGCGCCTGCAGGTCGTTGGCGGCAAGTTTCTCCAGCCGCTGTCGCAGCGTCGCCGCGCTCGGCACCTTCTGCAGGGTCAGCAGTTGTTGGAAGGGCTTGTCGCGGCGGAAGTTCTCGACAGCGTCATAGTCGCTCATGCCCAGACACAGCAGGCCCAGGTAGCTCTTGATCACGTCACTGGTGCGCATGCCCAGCGTGGTGGGGAAGCGGCTGTCGATGCTGTCGACGCCAGCGATCTCGAAGCATTGCCCGATGATGGACAGCCCGGCGTGGCTGGTGAGAGTGCGGCGACTGGCGCGGAACTTTATGTTGGGCATGGCACTGTCTGGGTGAATGGCGATAATGGCTATATTGCCATGCAGGTCAGTGGGTTAGAAGTGCTTCCGGGGGCCGGTCTCACGGATTCAGGTTCTTGGATAAGCCCTCCCAGTTTTTATTATTTCTTGCCCATCATTTTGCCAATTGACTACATAATCGCGATTTCCAAACCATTTCCGGTAGCCCCCACCTTTATTGTAAGGAAACCATTTTTTGTTTGACAACTTTGCCGCATCACGAGATTTGGCTGAAAAGTTACTGTTATCTTTTGATACTTCATGCCAGAGCCGGATGAATCTATCATTATCGGCTGTTGTCATCCCTCCAGTAACTTCTAGAATCTCTGATATTGCAGGAAAATTTTCGAATAGGCCTCTGATTTTGTCACTAACCCAATAGCTAACGGGACTCCCCGGAATCTTCTTAAAATCATCCGGCTTAGCCTCATAGAACCAGCCACAGTCGCGGTTCTGAATGGCTTCAAGCGTCTTCGGACCTTGATTGGCTGAACCGCGAAAATCAGACAAGCGAATATAGCTGCCGGTGTAACTGGCGATATGGCCTTTGTTCAGCGTGAAGGTACAAATTGGCACCGTTGCTCCATCAAAACCGGAGTATTCCAGTTGGATCAGGCTGGTGATGACATCTTCTTCAATTAGGCGCTTACGGAGCTGCTCGTAACTGGAAATAAACATCCAGACGAAGGGCGTCATAAAGCCAAGCTGGCCATGCTCCTTGGCAAAGTCTAGATTGCGGACGATATAGGCCGAAAATAGATCTTTTTCGTAGCCTTTGTAGGCATCTTTCAAGTATTTCTTCACCACTGGCGTTTGATACTTGCTGCCCATATATGGCGGGTTCGCCACCACCGCCTCATACCGCTGGGCCAATACCCAAGCCTGCTGCACCATCGGCACCAACCGCTGGGCGGCTGCTTTTTGCATCATATCGCCGCTGTTGGTGAGTTCGCTCAGTTCCTCCAGCAGTGCTTTCAGCGGCACTTCCCATTCATTGGGCACTTCAATCAGCGAACCGAAGGTTTTGGCATCTTGAAAGCGCTCAATCAAGTCGGCCATCAGTTTGTAAGTAGCATCGTTGCTGGAAAGGTCTTGCTGTTCGCTATCAAACAGGTTTTGGGATTGGCCCTGGTGCCAGTCGCCGGTCAGGTTGAGATCGCGCCATAGGGTATTGGCATCCAGGTGCTGGCTGCTTTGCATCGCCAGCACGTTTAGGCGCACGTTGCGGGTGAGAATGCGGCGGTCGTCTTCGCGGGCTTTCATCAACAGCGCAAAGCCCGCCAGCTGGGCGGCGCGGTCGTCGATATCCAGGCCGAACAGATTGTTTTCCAGAATCAGCTTGGGAATGTCGCGGGTGCGGTAGCCACGCTCTTCGTAGATCGCCTTCAGCACGTTGTAGGCTTCCACCAGAATATGGCCGGAGCCGCAGGCGGGATCGAGCACCTTGATGGTTTCGGGGTCGAGGCTGGCCGGGGTGATCGCATCCAACTGAGCCTGCACCTCGGGCTCCTGCTCGGCGGGCTCGATGTAGTACGGCATCTCGCCTTTGAGTGGCGAGCCTGGGTAGGTTTGCAGCCACTGGCGGCCTACCGAGTTCTGCACCAGGTATTGAACGATCCAGTTAGGGGTGAACAGCTGGGTGGCGGCGGGGATGTCTTCGCTTTTCACCACCTTACCGATCACCTGGTCTTTTTTCTCGCTGATGTAGAACTGATAGAGCCAGCCAATCACTTCTACGTCCTGCCAGTCGTCTTCGGGAATCGCTTCCACCAGCTCGCGGATCAGCGAATCGGTTTTGGTCAGGTTGTTGGGCAGCAGCAGTTCGCTGGCGTCGTCCAGCGGTTCGAACAGGAACGGCATGGCCTCATGCAGGGCGTGGCACTGGGCCAGCAGCAGCTCGCGGTAGAGGGTTTCATCCTGGGTGCCGTCGAGCTTAAGTTCGCGCACGCGGGCGGTGTCTAGCCCTGGCAGGTCTACCTCTAAGCATTCCTCCAGAATCTGGAACTGCCCGGCTTCGCCCCCTGCCCCACTCAGCACGCGGCGACCGTGGTCTAGGTAGCCGTGAATCTCCATATAGCGAATGGCGCACAGGCGATTGAACCAGCTATAGGCGGCCTGCTCTATCGCTTGGGTAAAGCCATCGCGCTGCACCCACGCGGCCAGCGCTTCCCGTGCGCGCTTTAGGTGGGCGGGCACGGTGTGGGTTTGGCCATCCTGAGCGGACATCACCAACACATCGCCCTTTTGCTCTAGGGGGGCAATCACCACACCGCCTTTGCCATCTGGGCTAATGCCCACACGAGCCGCCTGACGCGTCATGGTGTCGATAAAGCGGGCGCGGGCTTTGGGGGCGTATTTTTTGATGTTGGCGGTGTTCATTGTGAATCCTTGAAAGTGTCTTGCAAAAAGCGCTGGCCTTTAGGCGTTAAGCGGTATTGTTGAAGGCGGCTATTGGGCTTTTCGGGCAGCGTCATTTCGATAAGCTGCTGATTCTGCAACCACGTCATTTGCCTTTTCAGCTGCCCCGAAACGCCCTTGTGACCAAAGGACTTGGCAATCTCGGCTTTACCCAGGGGCCGGTCGGCCAGGCATTGAAGTATCTTATCGGCCAGGGCTGACTCGGGCCGTGACTCGGGCCGTGACTCGGGCCGTGACTTGGGCCGTGACTTGGGCCGTGACTTGGGCCGTGACTTGGGCCGTGACTGGGTCACTCCTTGGCCAGCATGCCGTTGTTCAAGCGGCACAATAAAGCGAAGCCGGTTGGCCACCTCCTCAATGCGCGGCTCTGGCAGCCCCTGGGCGGCGGCCTCGGCAAAAATACGCTTTACGCCGCTGCCCCACTGCTCAATCAGGCCAAGCTCACGAAATACGCGGGCAATCACTGGGTTGCGAATCATGGAGACGCCGCGTTTCATATCTTCAATGGTCATGCCGGGCATCAGTAGTCCTGGGCTTTCAATCTCGATACGGTCATCAAAAAACGCAATGCGTATAGGGCTGCCCCTTTGGGAGTAGTCGCTGTGTACCAAGGCGTTAATAATCGCTTCACGCAGGATGGTCAGCGGGATACTCCACACATCGCGGCGACGCATGGCGCCAAACTCTGCCTGCTTGAAAGCATGTTTTTTGAGAAACAGCTCGATGTCATCAACCGCTTGGGGTAACGGCGCGTGAATATCTGTCTGGTCGAAAATCTCAACCTTATCGGTGCCGCGAAAACGCCCACACTGAATCCAGGCATCTTCAAAGTGCCATTGGCGCTCGCGGCCAAACAGCAAAATTCCGCCCACGCTGGGTACCAGGCGACCTTGATACGAGACAAGTAGCCGTAACGTGCGAAGCTTATTGTCATCAAGCAGTTGTTCGCTGCGAAAGGCTTGCTGTATGGCGTTTTGGTCAAGGTCGTCACGGCTCAGCTCGGGCATGGCCTGAACATCAAAGGTGGTTCCGCTCGCTTGGCGCTGCATTTCTTGAATGAGGGCCAGCCCCGCCTGCCGATTGCTGGAACCAAGCCGCACCAGCACACCGTTTTCTTCGCCAAGCGCTTTGAAAAAGTGTGGGCGTGCGCTACTCAAAAACACCTCAATGCACACCAAGGTATGTTCTCCCACACTCACCAGTTCAATATTAGGCAGTAGCCGGGGGTGAATGGCATCCGCGATCATGCTGGTAAGACGCTCTTCCATATCCAGCGGATCATCCACGCCTAGCACCGTACCGTCGTCGTCAACACCAATGATCAGTTGGCCACCTGCCGTGTTGGCAAAAGCGACCAAGGTTTTCAATATCGGCTTGGGCGATGACAGGTCGCGCTTGAATTCAAGCTGCTTGCCTTCAGGCTCGCTTAGGCGCTGTTCAATGGTCGCGGCGGTCATGTCACATCCTTATTGATGTCGTAATACACTTTGTCAGGCAATGCTGCTAATTAGCGACGAATACGTGCTTGCTCTTGAGCCACAATGTCGTCAAAAGCACCTTGGATATGACGTGCCATGGTGGAATGGAAGGCATTAACGGGTTGGGCAGTATCAATGGTCTGATTGGCTGCGCGATCTACTAGCATGCGATGACCGCCACGAATATTGTCAAAGGCCAATATGCCTGAGTCATCCCGTATACGCTGACGCTGAATGATGTAAGCGCTGTTGCTATCTGCAGAGGGCATTAAACGCCATAAAATATTACGATGGGTTCCTTGCTCAACAAAACGCCTTACTTCCAGATAGCGAGCGTCTCCCGTCGTACGATAAAGGTTATCAATTTTTCTTAACGTCCACTGCTGTGACATTTGTCGGCCATGCTGGGTATTTCCCAATGGCGAGAAATTGTATTTGCTTTCAGATACCAGCACGTCTCGGATACTGCCATCGCGGCGATACTTCACAAACAACCCATCAATACCGTTACGCCCCACCTCACCCGGCAGCTGCCGCCAACCGGAGGAGGTGTAGTACGCATTCATGACGCGTTCGTTAAGTTCACCCACTTTGTGGTTAACGGCTGTTGGTGAGAGATGGGGCAGTTGCCAACTCATAAGCCGGTGCAGCGAAGAGCGCTGCTGGGTGATAAGAAACGATTGGTGATCACAACCAAGCGAGTTAAGGCAACGAGCAAGCAAACTAGGTGCATTATTTCCCACAGCCCTATAAGCAGCGCCTAAGCGAGTCACTTGGGTGAGCGATATATCCCCTCGGGCCTGAGCCAAGGTAAGTAACTGCCGCAGGTCATTGCTGGTGTCACCTGACTGCATAGAGCGGTACACAACATGCGCCACAGAAACGCCTCGCGCCATCGACCGCGGATGTTGGCTGACAGTCCGTGTACCCGTAATCATGACCTTAAGGCCTTGATATCCTTCGCGTACCGACTGTGGATTAGGAAACGCAGAGGCACTTAGGGCGTATGACAGGCTAAACGCCGACACCCATAACGCTAGGCTACGGCTAGTCATGGAAGCTACCTTCATATAACCCCATCACAGCAGCAGCCTCTTGCTCATCCAGCCTTCCGGTAATCTCCGCCATCAAGGCGTCAGCTTCTTCAATGTTGCCAAGCATATAATCCGCATTGGCGATATTGGCTTGAATCAAGTGGGAAAGCTCTTGATCACCCAAACCAACGCTCCCAATTAGACTACTACGTTGCATGATGCCTAACTCACCATGCGCTCGCACAAAATATTCTTTGGCTTTTTCATAGCGTTCGTTCTGGAAGTAGATTGAACCAAGGCGAAAATATAGCGAAGGGAGCTTCAGGCCTGTCTTATAGTTATTGGCATCAAAATGGTTTTGGGCGAAGAAAGCCAGTTCATCTAGTCGATACTTATTTCTTTCGAAGTCCTCACCCAACAGGATGGCTCTGAGAGTCACCGGCTCTAAGGCGTAAGGCCCTGCTAACATTGAATTCGATAACTCACGCTCAGCACTTTGTAAATCGTCGGCTGAGACTGCGGACAAGGCCTTGAGATAATGATAGAAGCTAGTGTCGTCCACATCTGCTGGCGTCAGCGCTGCTATCGCTCGCTGGAAAAGGTCGTAGCGGTGCTCGTTCCAAGCAATCAAAGAAAGGGCCAGAATATCGCCTTGCCGATGAGAGCCATCAGCCAAAATACGCTCAAGTGCCTCTACTTGGTTACTCTTAAGTGATTGCAGCTGAGATACGCGTATCTCTTGCTCAAGGCGCAAATCTTTACTCTCGTAGGCCAGCTGATGAATACCTAATGCAAGTTCGCCAAGTTTTGGTTGAAGCATACTCAAACTGGCAGTCTCAGTTGCCATGACGAGCTCTTTATTCGCCACCTCTTCGGCAAGCTCCATCACCTCACTTTCAAGCGATATAATTCTTTCGACAGCGTCCTGAGTCGCTGCCGAGCCTGTTTCGGGCGCTAATTTTAATGTCGTCAAAAAGACAAGCTCTTCTGTTTCTTGCTTTTTTACATAATTGAAGCCATCTACCAAGTATGCAGTGCCTGCAATTGTAACCCCCACTATGCTACCACCCGTGGTGGCAATGATAGCCGCCGCCGCGCCATTTAGAATAGCAGCGCCTAGAACGGCATTCCCCCCGAAAAAACCGCCAACGGTCGATAACCCAACCATATAGGCACCGGGTACATTACCGCCTATCCATGCAGCTGTGGTACCTACGCCAGCAAGTGCTGCAGGCGCCCCCGTCCCTGCGGTCATAGTGGTAACAACTGCAGCACCACTGGCTACTACCGCCAGGCCCGCCATCATAATGGGAACTGAATAGGACTTATCAAAAAATGAGGTTGCGTATACGTCGCCAAAGCCAGTGTGCTCAACTACTGGTGCAGTATTCGCCGAAAGAGGAGGCAATGTGAGTGCACTTACAAGTGCTAAAGAGGTGCCGACCGTCACAATTTTTTTTCGTTTAAAATTCATGTAGAAGTCCCTGGCAGCATAAGCAATGCTGCTTTCCCTAGAGTATTTTTTTACTTCACTTGGACTTGCTTGCCCGCTAAAACCGCCCCTTCCAGCTCTTTTCTAAGCTCTTCCATAAACGCATCAACATCCGCTTGGCTTTCTAGGTAGACGCCGCTATGCACGCGGCTGAGTACGTCACTTACACGCACTCGTGCCACGGGTTTGGGCGCATTCACCGCCGCAGGCGCCGTTACCGTATGGGGGTCGTAAGCCTTATCCCGGGGCGAGGTATGCTCAGCAGGTTTGTTATTCGGTGCCTTGGTGGATACTCCGGAACCCCCACCTGTGGTTCCCTCGGCTGCTGAAGCAGGGGGCTCAGTCTGCTGGAGCTTGGCAGCCTCAGCATGGGCTTTATGCAGCGCATCCAGGCTCTCTTCTTCTTGCTCAACGGCCGTTTCTGTTTGCAGTTGGTAGATCTGCGCGATGCTGACCGACTGATTGATCGACACCTTGAGCTGCTGCAGTGGGTGCAGTAAACGGTTGCTTAGCTCGGCGGTGGCAATGCCACTCTTTTCGATCTCTGCTTTCACTTTGGCTATGCGCGTGTCGATACGTGAAATGGCGTGTTCGCGTTTTTCGGTGACCAAGCGGGTATTAATGTCATCCAACGTTCGCACCAGGCCATCTACTTTGTTCAACATGGCGTAGGGGGCGTCGGCGCTGTAAATGCGCTCACACTCGGCCAGTGCCTGCTGGGCCTCGGGGTGTTTTTCTAGTTCCAGACGGTTAACACCAAACCTTACGCGCGCCTGTTCCAGCTGCTGCCAGGTGGTGAGCTGCTTGGTGAAGAAGTCGCTTAGATCACGGTAGTCTTCTTCTAAATCGAGCAGCGTGTCTTGCTGGCTGGCCACTTCTTTAAAGAAGTCGAAACTGTCGTCTAGGCGCAATAAGCGCTCTACTTCCAACAATGAGCTTTCAATGGCTTTACGCCCTGGGAAGTTGCCCACGTCGGTTTTGCTTTTGTACGCTTCTAGCTCGCGGCGCCAGCGGGATAAGCGATCCACATAATAGCTGAATAGCTCTTTTTCACTGGCGGGACCTAGCTGGCCAAACAGGTCTTTGGTGAGGTTGCGGGCTTTGTTGAGCACCGCATCTTCGGTTTGGCGCTTTTTCTGAATGCGTACTTCACTGCGCCGGCGGGCGTTATTAAGCAACTCGAAGGCTTCTTTGCCGTTGAGCGCAGGGCCAGCGGTGTGTACGGTTAAGCGCCCAGCGGCGTGCAGGCGGCCTAGAATCAGCAGCGTTTCGCCTTCCGGCCAGCCGAAAGGTCGGTTGCTAAAACGTTCGATAAGCGGGTTAAGCGGCACGGGCTCGCCGCTGTGCAGCGAGATATACTGCTCCACCTCTTTTACTGCCTGGGCGTTGCCCTCTTCTCCGTCTAAATTAAGGTTTTGTGTACCAATATCATCTGCTGTTAACACGGCTTGCAGTTCACGCATGGGCTCTGGGTTAAGCACCGTCAGCTGGCCCAGCTTGTTGTAGGTGTTTTCCAGCAGGTAGCGGCAGGCTTCATCCAGGCGGGTGCTTAGTTGGCTGCGGTTCAGCTCCAGCTTTTGGCCAAGCGCATAGGCGTCTGCATCTAATAGCATCTCTTCCAGACGAACGCGCAGGCGTTTTTTACGCTCTTGGTTTTCCCGGCCACGGTCGGCCAGAATGCGCTCGACGCTGTGGTCGTTGGCCGATAGGTTCAGGCGGATAAACTTGTCGGTTTTTAACAGCGTACGCAGTTCGTCGGTAAACCGTTTATCGTCGGGTAGCTTAATCAGCACTTGACCGCCGTTGTCGCCGCTTTTATGAATACAGCCCGCGTCGCTTAGCTGCACATACTCCACGTCTAAGGGCGACACCACTTCTACCCTCAGCTGGCTTTGGTAGCGGCCATCCAGGGTGTGGCCATCCAGGTAGCGGCCAATGCTGTAGTCGGTTTTGTTCAACGGGTAACGGTATTTGCTGCGGTCACGCAGCTGGTCTTTAAAGATTAGGCTGGATAGCTCTTTGTTCTCGTCGCTGCTGGTGACTTCGGTGGCTTTGATCTTGCGGGTAATGTCGCGCTCTTCATTGGTGAGGAACTGGTATTCATCTCCATTGCGCGTAATCAGACTCTCTTTTTCTAGTCGCGCTAAGGTCGCGTCTAATTGCTCACGAATAGCAATTCGGTCGTCGTCAATCTGGGTCAGCGAGAGCGTAACGAGGTTGTCGACCGTGCCTTTGACAAGATCCACATAGCGGATCATAAACAGCGTGCGCAACGTTTCGACATCAAACGACTCTAACACGGGGTTTTCACTGGCCTGGTCGATGGTGCGTTTTACAGCCGTATCGAGGAAGCCTTCTATCGCCGTATAAAAGCAGTGCATCGGCACCAGCGCGCCAATCGATTTTTCTTGCACTGCTTTGGCGGCCATGTGGAACGCATCGAGCATGGAGCGCTCGCCATAGGCTAAGTGAGCGCCCGTCGCCCCTACCTTGCGGATCTCTTCAAAGACTTTTTGCACCAACTGGAAGTGGTACGGCACAAAGGGGTAATTGGCGATAAAGCTTTCCACGCCTTCGATGTTTTTTAGCGTGGGGCCAGAGCGGTCAAAGGTCAGCTGGTTACGCAGAATGGAGCCTTTGGCCTCAAACACGCCTTCCAGCTCCGCGCGTGCCGGGTCGGTTTTCACCAGCAGGCGCTTTCGGATCACTTCGTCGGAGTTGGAGCTTGAGAGCGATAAGCGGGTTTTGAAGCGTCCGGCGATTTTGGAAAAATCGTTGGCTTTTGAGGCGGTCATTTCGCCTAGCACAGCATCCATATCCGCCTGGGAGGTGACCACGATCCAGGCACGCCCACCGCAAATCGTGCCCAGGTTTTCGGTGAGCGTTTGCAGAGTCAACATTAAGCGTGTGTCGCTGCCAATGAACTGGCCAACTTCATCCACCATGAACACCATGCGCTGGGTCGCTGACTGCGACTCCAAAAACTCTTTCACCCAGTGACAGAAGTTCTCTACCGAAACGCTGAAGTTGGTTTCAGATTCCTCAAACCATTTATGCGCCGCTTCAGGAGAGAGATCGAGCGCCGCCCCAATCGCTTGCTCGATATCGTCCTGGTAGAACTGATAGCCGTCTCGCTCATCTTCCCACACCACGCCACTGGCCTCGTTAAAGGCCTGCTTAAAGCGCTCATACACACCGCGTTTTTCTAGGTGGCGCTCCATATGAGCAATGTGCGGGTAATCAGAGCTAAAGCCTTGGTACTCGTTAAACACGCGCAGGAAGACGTTCAGGATGGGGTTGCCATCGTCATTGGAGCTGGCCTTGCTGTCGATGTTGAACAGCACCACGTGGGCCGGTTCACGGACGGCCTTGTTAATGTCTGCCCGGATAGAGCTGTCTACCAGCTTTTGCTCATCAAAAAAATCAGCGGCTCGCTTGGCTTGTCCGTTGGCATCAAACGCTTCCGTGTTGGCGAGTAGGTAAGAAAGCGTTTTCAAAAAGTGTGATTTACCCGACCCAAAGAAACCGCTGACCCAGACGCCCACGCGGTTGGCGATAGAGGGGTCATCTAACGGGGTTGTATAGGATTCAAAAAAGGCGCGGAAGTGCTTTTCTAGCTCATTGGTGACCACGTACTCATCTAGCTCTTGATAGATGGTTTCCTGGTCACGCTGATCAGCCTTTACAACACCATTGATTGACCGGCTGAGCGGCTTGAGGAAAAGCTCTTGAATGCGCATATCAGTCCTATAAACTTTTTGAAAGCAGTCCATTACATCGACCGGCATGATGCCAAAACGGGTAATGGCACTGTTGATAACGACATTATTGATAACAACAATAAACGAGCGAACGTAGCACAGTGAACGGCCTAAAACGCTGCGTTAGGGCACGAGCGCAAACGCTCGATAGTAGTTATTGCTCTTGATCTGCTTAAACAGCTGAAGCGTTTGCCCATCGAAGCGGCCTGGGTAAAACAGTACCAAAGGCTTATGCCCTAACGGGCCATGCAGCGCGTTCAGCAAGCTATGAGCTCGTACCATTGGCCATAGGCTACCAACACCGGTTAATAGCACGATATCAGGGTCATGCGACAAAGAGTGTCGGATCAGATAAGGGGCGAACTTATCCATGTGCAGTGGCCCACGCAGCGCCTTAAGCAGCGCTGCATCGCCTTTGTTTTTCTGCATGGCAATAGCTTTATCAAGAAAGCCACGCTCAGTCAGATAGTCTTTGAGCACGTGAAGCAAGTTAACCTGCGCCATCTTGACATGAGCGTACTGGCGCGCCATTAACGAAGGAAGGAAGTTCAGATAGGCACGTACCTGAAGCTCGTGCTCAGGAGCGTAATCAAAAATCCAGAAGCCAATTTCGTTACCTAACCCTTGGCCTGCTAAAAAATCCGGTCGAGCGATTTTCTCGGCGACTTGGTTTAATCGTGCCCGAAGCTGGTCATCCTCATGGAACATAACGCTGGTAGGTGATAGGTGCTGCTCATTATGTGACATGCGGAGCGTCTCTATGTCGGGCTTGTTTTGGGCAAGATTACGTTGCTTACAGCCATAGCCGCAAGGTCTACTTAGTTTTCATTAGTTCAAGAATGAGTTTTGCCCAACAGATAAATGCTTAGCGCAATTTTTGAAGACAATTTTGCAAACGGGTATGGCGGTGGGTTTCAAGCAGAATTTTCAGCTCGGGGCGGGGCAAGAATGACTGAAGCCGACGTGATCGGCTGGAATCCATGATGCCGACCTCTGACAGCATCCGAAACACTACCTGACCCATTTTGCGCCTTGAGCTTTCTGCCCAGGTAGCAATCGCTGCATCGCGGTTAGCACGCTCGACAAGAAACTCATCCCATTGGTAAGCCAGCAGCTTTTCAGACCGCGTTAAAAACGCATCAGCTACCACGCTTTCGAGAAACTCGACCAGCAGCAGGTTGCGTGCCATGGCAGCACAAAACGATACCTGTGACGCTAGCTGATCATCTCCATCGTGCAGGGCTATCCAAAAAGAGGGTTCCAGTTTCTCTAAGCGTTTACGGATGGCCTGCGCTGCACGCTTGGCTGTCGCTGGGCGATTCTTCTGCAGGCGGTTTTCAACGATGATGGCTTGACGCCAGTGCGCATCGTCTACCTCGTCCAGCAATAGCGTTGCAACTGCACGGCTTTCACGCACCATCAATCCACCACCAATGAGGTCTGAGTTGTAACTAAATGAAAGCGTCACAAGAGATTTACCATATTTACGTGCAGAGCATTACTGTAAACCAATTTGCAACCGCCTACGACCTAGTGCCTACTCAAGACCTTAGCTTTACCACCCCACCATATTTTCCAACTCGGCAGCGCGCATGGCGGTTTCTCTTAACAAACAATCGTTGCTGGCAATTTGTGCGAGCGTGCCACCGATAGTGGCGTAGAAGTCGCAATTAGCATCACGATAGGTGATCCAGTGACGTTGGGCATTTAACAGCACTTGTTGGCGTTCTTCGGAAAGATCGCGTCGGGCATCGCTATAGGCGCCATTCAAACGCGCATCTTGAGTAGCAAACTCATCAGCAATGCAGTTCAGTATTTCAACAGTCACTCCACCAGAGGCATCCATACATTTACCAAAGCGGCCGGTATATTCATCCTCAGTGCTGCTTTGTGCTGTTGCTGCAATAGGCAGTGCTAAAAAAGCTGCCAACGCGATTGCTGGCTGCCATTTTTTCATTGTCATATTTTTAAGCCTTGTATATTTCTCTCAACCCCCACCATATCACTAGGCGGAGTTTATTTTAATCTTGGTAACGCACGGCTTTGAGTTGTGCTTTACCTTGCCCCCAAGTGAACTGCGTCATACCTTCTTCTTCGGAGGATTCGAAAACAATGGCATCAGCGCCACAGGCGCAAGGCATCTGCTCGTGCATTGTTGATGGCGGCAGAGGCTGTTTTATCATGCCCAAGCGTAGTGCCAGTTTCAGACGTAATCATGCAGGCAATTTCGTAGGGCCGTTCGAGATCACGTTCACTGACGAACTGGTCCAATTGGCAACTAGCCGGTTTGGCTACCCCCATTGAGATAGACTGTACGCCAACTCAACCACACCGGTTAAAAAGGCTGCGGTAAGACCAACGGCAGAAAGAGCAAATGTGCGTTGTATCATGATGCCTGATTCCTGAAATCACAGTACCAACACCGCCCGGAGGCGGTGATGTAAATGGCTTAGAACTGGCCGAGATATTCCATTTGATCAAGCAAATGGCTGGGGACATCTTTAACCAGCACCTGCGTAATTTCAGAGTTACCGCCATCAGTGATAGCAACGCTTTCACCCCGTGTTGCATTGATGGTGTAAGAGGACAGGTTGTACATAGCATCCGTGAGCAGTATAAATTAGCAAGCCTAACAATTAGCCCTACGCAAGCATACAAAAGCCCATAAAAGCGCCCTTGTATCCCTTTTCAGTGCAGTTGACATAACTCCTCGTTAATAGCCTCCGCCTCTTTTCGCCATGCTACAAAACGCATTTGACGCTCTCTATTTTGATCTAGGTTGGCCTTTAGCTCGACCAAACGTTCTTTCATAACAATATAATCTTCAAAAAACTTAGACTTGAACTCTTCAGAATTGATCAAAACAAGTAGTTCTCTACGTTGAATTTCAAAATTTTCTACCATTTTTTTAATCGCTTCTTGGAACGCTTTTTCACGTTTATGCTGCTCATAAGAGTCCCAGGCCTCAATTGCAACGCCCACAAATGCAAGTGCACCATTGACACCTTTAGCCATCTTTACGGCTCCCCAAGGTTTAAACTTCAAATACTTGGCTAAATCAACACCAAACGTTTTGGCAACAGTAGAAACCCCATCTCGGGCAATCAATATAGATTTATTATTAATCATATTAGAACTTACAGCATGATTAATTCCATTTTTCCCTAGAGCTTTAACAGTAGTATTAAAATGGCTAACTTCATTATCGAAACCAATCTGCATTTTTTGCACTTCTAGACTTATAGAGCCCATCTGACGGCTGAATTCATTCTGTAAGTTTTTATTAAGTATGATCCCTTCGGATCCAATCTCTCTCTCGAAGAACTCTGTAAAGGTATCTAGGCCGCAACCCTTAGCCTGTAATATAAGATCTGAGAAATATTCCGTAACAAAATCACGCAAACTAATTCGCGTTTCCTCAATCTGTTGGTTAGTATGAGCTAACTGGTCTGCTAGGCGATTATGTAGCTTTTCGAGTTTAGTCACTTCCTGCGAAATAATTTCGTCGGTTTCAATGGCCACTGGTAGCTGCTTATGCAGCACATCTCGAATGACACTAGTGCGCATCTCGATGATAAGCGAATCATTACCACCGCTTTTCTGAATTTTTTGAGTCGTAGCAGCTTGCAAAGTTGAGATGTGAGACAACTCTTTAAATTGGTCAGTATTTTCAAGCCAGTGGGATACACCCATATCAAAAGGATTAGCGGCAACAGCAACAACAGTTAACTCGGCAGCTTCGTTATCACTCAGTCCGATTAACTCACTTAAACGGCCGGTAATATTCTCTCTCTTAATCTGAAGATTTTCCTCATAGTCCTCTTCATCTTCAACATCAGCGACCTCATCAAATCGGCTAAGAACAAAGACAGTGCGCGACAAGAGGTTTAGTTTGCGAAATAGCCATATCAAATCATCCTTGTGACTTTCCTTGATCGGATTCGTGGGGTTCATAACGTACAGCACCAAATGGGCATCACTGACATGCCTTTTAGTGATGTCTTTATATTTTTCAATAGCGTGAGTTTCTAAATTCTCTTGCTCCTTAAAGCCGAACAGCCCCGGGGTGTCGATTAGTACAAAATCATCTCCCACTTCATAGACTTTAACTTCGTTAGAGGACTCTTGGTGACTGATATTCATACTCGACTTATCCAGCTTCTCCATCCAAGCAGCAGCAATCGAAGTTTTACCCTCGGAGAAACCACCAATTAAGGCTACTTTGAGCTTATCGCTGGTAATATTATCGATAGCATTTTGCAACTTATCGGTCAAAGTTGGATCAATCGAAACACCTGATTCTTTACCAAGCGACAAAAACTCGGCTAGTTTATGCAACAAGTCCAATGTCTTTGATTGCTGGTGTTTGAAGCTATTTAATGTATTTTCCATTATAGATTTCCTAATACTTTGATCTGATTTGAGAGAGTCTTTAATTTTTTATTTGAGTTGTACAGAAGTTTAACCCTTTCTTCTGCTTGATTCACGGGAGCGTCGATAGCTTTTTCAAGTTGTTTGATCGTTTTCTTCATATCAGGGAGCGCCTCTTTCAAACTGTCATTCAAATTCTCACGCAGTTTCCCTGCAAGATTACGTAAGTTTTCATCAGTTGCTTTACGTTGCTGAGACATCTTATAACTAACGCTGAAAAAGCTCGCAACCGCTTTACCCACAGACACAATCGCAGTAAGTGCAGCCGCCCCCGCAAACCAAAGACTGGCACCACCAGTAAAAGGCGCCAAAGCTGCTCCAATAAGCGCACTGACCAACGCTACTTTATTCACACCATTATCAATATTAATATTCAACTGGAAGGATTGATCAATTTTTTTCTCGGCAAGTTTTTCGCAAACATCGGTAAGATCCCGAGTTTGCTCTTCAAAACGCTCAAGGATATCGGCAGCCTCTAGCTCAAATTTTTCAACTTCTAATTCAATTGCTTCTGGAAGCTTTTTATTAATTTTAATTAATTCTTTTTCGATTGTTTTTTCCAGCAACCTTTTGAAACTATCATTCTTTATGTCATCTTCAATAAATTCATACATATTTTCACGAACATCGCGGGAAAATTGTTGGATAAGACGCTCGCCCCGTGAATCTAAGCGTTTCTGTAGAGCTTTGAAGCTACTTTCTAACTGGCTCTGAAAGTTGTTACGATTCTCGGAAATGCTCTCAGCAAATACACTGAATGTTTTTTCCATCATATCAAGTGAACCTGTTGTTCCATCAAGCACCTCCTTTGCCTTATTGAAATTTGCCCGATTAATTTTATTTTTACTATCAGGCAAAAGCTGACCACCTAGCATATCCAAAAAAGCTTGCATGCGAGATTGCTCTAAAAGCTCTTTTTCTGTGAAGTCTTGTAAAAACTTACGACGACGCTTAGCATTTTGAGAGTCAGGTTCTAAGTGATCTGTTGAAGCTAGAAAAGCTGGCAACGCTGTCAGCGAAATAACTTTCTGATAGTGATCCCCCAGTTGCTCAAGCATTTTTTCTTCAAGTGCAGCAAGACTTTCATTTTCATCTACTGAAATCAGAGGACGGTTTTTCAGGGTGTGCTTAGGATTAGTGATCTTTTTATTAAAGACTGACCAAACTTCTGTTTGCGAACCTAGATGTTGTTTTATTTTCTCCAGTGTTCCTTTTCTTTCATCTTCTCCTGTTTGGGGAGGAGCTGCTTTATTAGTGACGTAGAAAACAGCATGTGCAGTTTGCACAGCTTTTTCGATTTCACTCAATACTAAGCCTTCTTTACCTTCAATACCTGGGACATCGAGTAAAGAAAATTTATTACCGCCAAATGTAAAATCGTAACGCTGAGTCTGACGGGTATAATCGGCACGGCCATCACCAATAATTTTTCCATCCGCGTACTGGCTCATATTCCTAATTTGTTCATTCAGTTGTTCTTTTAACTTTTTTTCCTTTTGCTGAAGCGCTTGCATATCTTTTTCTATATGCTGCTGCTGGTTAAACAAAACGTCTTTAGCATCTTTATCTTCTGCTTCGACTTCGGATAACTGCTCATTAAGCGAATGCTTAGCTTCTTTTTCCTGCAACTGCAAGTTATCTAAAGAATTCCTAGAACTGTAAAGCTCAATAGTTAGTTGAGGTAGTTTCTCCTGCTCTTCTTCAAGACACTTCTCATCGGGCGTGGTTGTAAATAGGTTAATTAATTTTTGCCATAGATTTGCTGTGCTTTTATATTCAGTAACATTAGCTTTAAGTAGGTTTATCTTTTCCTGAAGGTCGACAGCAGCCTTCTCTTTTTCTTTAAGCGCTACACTGATATTATGTTTATCAATTGCAAATTTCGTATCAGCCTTATCAATATTTTCTAAAATAGCATGGCGCAGCTCACCGTAATGTTGTGTAATAACTTTGAGCTTATTTTCAAATTCATCAATATTTTCGTTTGCAGATTTAATTTCACCTTGCAATTTTTCTAGTGACTCTTCATTAATTTCATATTCATTTTTTAGCTGACGAAATTTTTCTTGGTTAGCTCTTTTGGTCGGTTCCTGTAAGATAATTCGTAGTGTCTCAATTAACGTTGACTTACCGGCGCCTGTTTCACCATAAAAAGCAATAGTAAAAGTGTCCCATTCAGCATTTTTTTTCAGATCAGAAAGCTGCTTTTGTAAATCACTTTGAAGGTTTTCTAATTGTTCACGTGTCTGATCTTGTGCTTTTTCAAGATCTGGATCGGCGGATGGGCTAGTAAGCGACTTTACAATTTTCGATAATTGATCGTCGATCTGTTGATATATATCACTCGGGCTTCTTAGTTCAGTTATCATATCGCGTTTATATTCCATGTGTTTTGTGAGAGCAGCCCAACACTTGATAACAGTGATCCGTACATATCTTTTCAGAGACTCCAAAAAGCTATAAGCATTTATAACAAAATTATCCTTAACTCCAATTTCTCACCGAGGTATCAAAACCTTGTTCTAGCCAGTTTCGGCAAAAATACGGTGTGGAGAGGGATCGAAAGCTACGACAATTTACGTCGCACTACATTCACCATCAAAGCATTTATTAATAATAATGAGATTAGCACTATGCTGAACTTAGGAATAGAGAGCAAAATTAATACTTTATTATGACACCAATCCTACCCTAACCAAAAGTAGTGCTCAGAACACCGCCGATGAGATAGGTAGCACCACACTTCCTACACTGGCCCCTTTGTCGAACAAGGCATTGATCACCGCCAACGCCTCTTTGCAGGATTTACTCTGGGAGGGAGATCACATACGGGACTGCGTGTACAGTTACAGCTGCGCCGTCACCAACGTACAAATTGCTATCTATCACCTACAGCAACCTGAGCCCGTGACGGTTGCGATCACGCCCCAGAGGCGGCGATGGGTTATAAGACAGGCAAGCGGCGTACGAAACGCCTCACTCATTAAGGAAGCAGAGCATTTCATGCACGTGTGGTTAATAAAGCAGTCATAGGTATACCTCACTTTTATGCGGCTTACGTTGTCGCACCCCTACCGTAGCTTAGGACACCTCACCTTTTAGGGAAGGCATGCTATGGATATGTTGGTACGTTCATCTTCAGCAACAGCAGACGCCCAACGCGAGTTGGCGAAATGGCAGTCAGATCGCACTTATTGGGCTACAACACTTCCCGTCATGGAGATGCTCAGCGAGTTTTTAACCTTGACCCCTGTGCTGCATCAGCAAATAGCGACGGTGAGCACCGATGGTCAGCATCTTTACTTCTGCCCACTCTATAGCGCCACACTTTCCGATGAGTCACGCCGTTTTTTACATGCCCACCTAATCTGGCATTGCGTGGCCGGCCACTTAACCGCCCCACTAGTGGCTAATCGGCATCGTTGGCACTTAGCGTGTGACCATGAAGTCAATTCGCTGCTGTTAGCCCTTGGCGTATCGTTGCCATTGAATGCGCTGCTATTCCCCGTCTGCGTGGGCCGCAGCGCTATAGACGTATATCGCTGGCTTGAAGGTCACCCTGACACTTCAATTGAGGCGTCCCTCGACATCCACCCCGCCGCGCTGTGGTGGCACCTCCCCAAAGCCACTCCAAGCCACCACATGACTGGGCTTTGGCGACACAGGGCTCATTTGATTGCTCGGGAGCCAGATGCGCTGCCCGAGAGAGTCGCTAAGTTTTGTGAGGCACGTTAAACTTAATGCTTTCATTCCTATAGCCAGGGTTAGCGTCACTATGTCCGATACGCGCGATACGCTTTTTCGCTACTTGACGCTTCTGCAACTCATTCCCCGTTATCCCGGGCGAATGTCGACCCCCGTGTTGAAAGAAAAACTCGCTGAGCGAGGATTTCACATTGATACTCGGTCGTTACAACGCGATCTAAGCCAGAAACTCTCTACGCAGTTTCCGATAGGCTGCGACGATAGCCAGAAGCCCTACCGGTGGTATTTCGATCGTGACTTTCAGTGTCAGTTGCCCGCGCTGGATGTGCCGAGCGCGTTAACGCTGGTACTGGCCGAAGAGTACCTAAAAGGATTACTCCCCCCTGTGGTCGTGGGGCAATTATCGCCGCACTTTACAGATGCGAGGCGGCTGCTTGATGAGATGAGTACCAACGGCTTGAGTCAATGGGCTCGGAAAGTTCGCGCGATCCCCAATGGCAAAGCGCTTATTCCTGCGGCGCTTAATGAGATGACGTGGCAGATCATCTCTCAAGCCCTTCTGGAGCAGAAACCGGTGGATGTCGTGTACTTATCACGCACTTCCAAGACAGAAAAGCATTTCACCCTTCATCCTCAAGGGCTGGTCAGCCGACACAGCGTGACGTATTTGCTGGCGACAGTAGACGACTATGAGGATATTCGTCAGTTCGCCATGCACCGCATCGAAACAGCTCATCTAAGTGAATCAACCTGGCGACCTTTGCACGGCTTTGACTTAGATAATTACATAGCTGGCGGGGCGTTTGGCTATCTGCAAGGCAAAGCCCCCGTCACACTCGTCGCCCAAGTAGCGCCACAAGTCGCGTGGCTGCTCAGTGAGACGCCACTGTCTGAAACTCAGTGGCTGACACCACTGCCCGACAGCAGCTGGCAACAGCTAGAAGCCGAGGTGCCCGATGATCAACAAACGCTGTGGTGGCTGATGGCCATGGGCGCCAATGTCAACGTACTGGCTCCTGCGGCATGGCGGGAAACGCTCAAGGCGAATGCAGAGCAGGTACTGGAACATTACCAAAGCACACCGGTCGCGCACGAGACCTATTAACGATATGCCAATGACAGCCAAGTTACTGAAAAGGAGATAACGGTGCTCTGTTTTGCTTATGGCTCTAATATGTCTACCCAGCGCTTAGCCGCGCGAATTCCAGCGCGCTTTGTCTCCACCGCCCTTTTGCCCGCGTATCGCCTAGCCTTTCATCAGCAAGGCGGCGACGGCTCCGGCAAGTGCGATATTGTACCGGCATCCGATCAGTCAGCGGTCTACGGCGTTATCTGGGAAGTCGCTTCGCACCATAAGATGACGCTGGATCGTTATGAAGGGCTCAACGCTGCCTACGACGAGACCTGGCTGACGGTAACTGACCTGGCGGGTGACGGGCAGTTTGAAGTACAGGCGTATGTTGGCAAGATTACTTCCATCGGTATGCGTCCCTATACATGGTACAAGCACCATGTGTTAGCAGGTGCACGAGAACACGGATTACCCGCAGCCTATATCCGCGCACTAGAACGAATTGAAACCCGACTTGACCCAGACACTGAACGCCACGCACACGAAATGGTGTTATATGGACACGATGAACCGTTAGTGCGGGGAGCATAATGGGCAATGATGAGCGTTTAATCGCATTTTACCGCAGGGAAGGCCACGATCATAAAGGTCGTCGACTCGAAGACATCTGGGGACTCTCCTCTTTATGGCTGGAACACACCCACGACTATATTCAGTGGCTGTTTCCTATCCCGGAAATGGGCCGCTTTAACGCCTTTGCGCCTTTACTGACGTCCGAAGTGCAAGCGGCTTTTGAGAAAGAAGCGTCCTTACGCCAGCGCCAGCAACATTCCCTTGATGTCATGCTGGACTTTTTTGGACTGGAACGCGAAAACCACGTCATCACAGCACAGCCCAACCTCTCGATCCAAACGCATATTTGGCTGAAAGCAGGCGGTCATAATCATCTGCGCATTACGCGGATGATCCGCTCGCTATTTTTGTGCCATCAGCCAGAACTTGCTCAGGCTTTTCAGCAGTCAGTTATCGATATTGGCACTCAGCATGGCGTTGTGTCAGAGAAATCGCTGAATTATTGGCGAGATGCGATCTAAAGCAGTTTCAACCGACCGTCCAATACATTCTTACAGGCAATCCACTGTAAAAACATTATAAAAAAGCATACCTAGAAGATAGGGAGGTGAGCCTTAGAAGGTAACAAAGGTTTGGCCATACTTTCATGAATAAGTAGCTCCTGATCCACCAATGCTAACGCACCTTGTAGTTAAGGTAACTAGCTTAGAGCTATCCCCCCATCTGCTCTTGCCACCAACGTTAATCTTGAAAGGCGTAAGGTTGCTTTTATGCGATCCCGTCATGTCGATATTTACCTTAATTTTCGACATGAAATATAGTTAATCTTGCGAAATCACCAGAGATTGATGACTCCCCTTATTTACCAATGGAGATGAGCGAAGTTTTCAGGCTTTGTTTCGCTGAGAAAGCTTCTGCTGTTGAGCGCTGCGGATCTAGTCCAGAAAGCCAAGCTAACACATCAGAGAGTAAGTACCTGAACCGCCCCGGCTTTACCGGAGACTCCATATCTTGAGAGGATGGAGTTATGAACTCACCAAAACGATATTCCCCAGAAGTCCGGGAGCGAGCTGTTCGATTAGTCCTTGAACAGCAAGGCGAATACCCGTCCAAGTGGGCGGCGATCTGCTCCATTGCCAGCAAGTTCGGCTGTACACCAGAGACTTTGAGAGCCTGGTGCAAACGCACAGAACTCACGCAGGAAAACAGCTCGGTTAACCTGCCTGAAAATGAACGACTCAAGCAGCTAGAGCGTGAAAACGTCGAATTGAAGCGCGCTAATGAAATTCTCCGTAAGGCGGCTGCTTTTTTCGCCCAGGCGGAGCTCGACCGCAAACCCAATTGATGGTGTCATTTATCGACGAGCATCGTGCTCAGTTCGGGGTCGAGTCGATTTGTAGTCAACTGCCAATCGCCCCATCGACGTATTACCACCACAAGGCACTTGAAGCTGATCCTGAACGGCGGGCAGACCGGTATCGACAGGATGCGTTTCTTACCGCTGAGATTCAGCGCGTGTGGGAAGAAAACTTCTGCGTCTACGGTGCCCGTAAGGTCTGGCGGCAACTCCGCCGTGAAGGCGTTAATGTTGCTCGTTGCACTGTAGAACGGCTCATGCGCCGCCTAGGAATTCGCGGCGTGGTGCGAGGCCAACGCCCCTTCACGACCCTCAGTGATCCCGGCCAGAAACGGGCACCTGATTTAGTGAAACGTGACTTTACGGCTATGCGTCCTAATCAGCTTTGGGTAGCCGATTTTACCTATGTCGCTACCTGGTCTGGCTTCGTTTACGTTGCGTTCGTTATCGATGTTTATGCACGCTGTATCGTGGGTTGGCGTGTAGCGACGTCGATGAGAACGGCACTGGTGCTGGACGCTCTGGAGCAAGCTCTGTGGGCACGAAAACACAGACAAGGGTTGATCCATCATAGTGATAGGGGAAGCCAATATCTCTCGATCCGCTACACCGAGCGTATGGCTGACGAGGGTATCAATGCCTCAGTCGGCACCACCGGCGACTCCTACGACAATGCGCTGGCTGAAACCATCATCGGCTTGTTCAAAACGGAGGTGATCCATCATCGTGGTCCATGGAGGGGACTGGATGCCGTTGAGTATGCCACGCTGGAGTGGGTTGACTGGTTCAACAACCGCCGACTGCTGGAACCCATCGGAAACGTTCCACCAGCAGAACGAGAAAGGACGTATTATCGTCAACTGGAAGAGTCGGGTGAAGCTGCTTGACTCAAACAAACCGGTCTCCGGAATAACCGGGGCGGTTCATACCTGACATTACGTCCGCGACGCACGAATCGTTGGGCGGGCTCCCCTAACAGCATTCCAGTAACTCTACTTTTACGTGCAGTCGAAGGGGCCGCTGGAATCAATGAGGGAATTCACTACACTGGCTTGAAGCGTAAGTGTATAGCCCAACAACACGCGCTAATTACATTAGCTCTTTGAAATTGCTTTTGAAGTGCTTGGAAGAAGTGAACATTGCCTGGGCCCAATAGGCTTGAAGCCTAAAGTAGCAGAAGGAAGACCGAGGGCTAGTAGTAAAATGTAAAAAAACGCTTTTGAAACAAGCGCATTATCAGCCTCCATGAGGCTGATAATGCGCCATGTTCACATCTTAGAACCAGTCATTTTTCTTTAACAGACCGATCATTTCCAATAGGTTATTGGGCTCCTCATCGTCTAACCCTTTAAGATGCTCAACGACTTCAATTTGCTCGTAAGGGTTAGCAATATGCAACATATCGATAGCATCTGCCAGTTCACTCATAACGTCAGTCACCTCTGAAACGACCGAAAGGTCACCGCGCTGCAAAGCAGAAAAAAGATCACGAACTTTCATAGTTTTCATCCTGTTTGAAATACCCACTTGGGCAAATCCAAACTATCAAAGAAACCGGAACCAGCAAGGCCCCTCCAGGCCACTAAATTTTGTTTTTTTGAGAAACCAACAGGACACTAAAATCTACACATCCTTTAGCGTTGGGTCCGGACCGGGATACCAAATGCGGCTACCAAGAATTATGACGCAAAAAAGGCCTAACTCCCGTATTCAAGGAATTAGACGCAACTGCTGCGCACCCGAATTTCCTAAAGTCATAGGTAAGCTTACTGTGACGTGGAGATACACATGCTTGCAAAATACCTGTCAGCTGCGGACCTGGCCTCTCGGTTTGGTGTTTCAAAGGCGACCATTTGGCGCTGGAAACGTGAAGGTCAGATCCCCTCACCAATCTATCTGGGGGCTCGCTGTACGCGGTGGCGCGAAGAAGATATCCAGACTTACGAAAAAGGATTAATCGCCGACGCGGCGCTCGGCTAGGCATAACGGCGACCGACAAATATCTGCTGATAAGGGCTGCGCTGGCAGCCCTTTTTTTGTGTGTCATCCCGCCGAGCTCTCTTATGGACAAGGAAGAGGGACTGTCCCTTTTTGGGCTACGAGGTCGGTATACTTGAACAGCAGGCACGCACTGCGAGGCGGTCTTATCAGCCCGCTCAGAAACGGTTTGCAGCAACGAAAAAAGCAGGCAGAATGGGTCTTGAGAGAAACGGTACGCACTACGGTACGCAGATGCAGAATTTGGGGAATGAAACAAAAAAGGCCACCGTTGAGGGTAGCCTTTTTAAGTCTCTAACATGTTGCTTTTAACCACTTTTTTAGTGGTGCCGACACCAGGAGTCGAACCCGGGACCTACTGATTACAAGTCAGTTGCTCTACCAACTGAGCTATGTCGGCGCTTCACGTTTTCTTGAGAACATGATTGCTTTGCTGTTAGGCTTTGCAATCAACAAGAAATCTTGTTGGCAATGGCTGGGGTACCAGGATTCGAACCTGGGAATGCCGCTACCAAAAAGCGGTGCCTTACCACTTGGCGATACCCCAGCAGTGTGGTGGCCAGAGACGGAATCGAACCGCCGACACGGGGATTTTCAATCCCCTGCTCTACCAACTGAGCTATCTGGCCGCTGCCAACGGTGCGTATTAAACTAAAAACGCCGCTTTTCGTCAACACCTTTGTGAAACTTTCTTGCGATACGGATGCTTAGGGGTGTTCTGTTCTACACCCGGCGCAGTGAGAAGCATACGCTACGGGCTTTTCCCACCTAGGCCTGGCCCTACTCATTACAAATCAGTTGTCCTGCTTTTCGCAAGACAGAAAAGCGACAGCCAACCTTCAAAGTCATGCCTGCGTGGGCGGTACATACCCTTCGGCCTGGTCGGTTTCCTGATTGTCCAGGAAGCGCTGCATCTGCTCCATAAGGTATGCACGTGATTCAGGGTCGAGCATGTTGAGGTGTTTTTCATTGATCAAACGAGTTTGCAGCGACTGCCAGGCTTCCCAGGCGGGCTTGGAAACAGTCGCCTGAATCTCCTGGCCCTGCTTGCCCGGCAAGGGCGGGAATGGCAGCGCTTCAAGCTCTTTCTGGTACTTGCGGCAAAAAACCGTGTTACTCATAACGTACTCCTCTTGCAGTGACTGGCTACTTATAGCCCCAGATAACGCTTAGGCGTGGCCTGGGGTGGGATTGAGGGTAAATGGCGTTAGCTGGCTGAGCAGCGCTTTAACCGGGGCTGCCAAGCCTAGCGCGGGCGGATGGTTGATGTCGTACCATACGCCACTTTCGCGTACACCACCCAGCCTATCGCAGGTCACGGGCTGCGGGGTAATTTCCAGGCGAAAATGGCTGAACGTATGGTGAAAACTGGGCGCCGCACGTCCGCGCGCGGGGTTAACGACATGAGCTTCCAACCAGTCGTTGAGCTCGCTGTGCTTGTCAAACTGCGGCAGGCCCCATAACCCACCCCATAAACCGCTAGGAGGGCGCTTTTCCAGCCACACCCGGCCTTCCGGGTCGCGCAGCATCAGCATGATGGTCTGCCGGGTGGGCAGCGCCTTTTTCGGCTTGGATTCCGGATAGCGCAGGGGCTCACCGCGCGCATAGGCCAAACAGACATCGTTAAACGGGCAACTTAGGCAATCCGGCTTGCTGCGTTTGCATAGCGTGGCGCCAAAATCCATGATCGCTTGGGTGTAATCCGCCAGCCGCGCTGCTGGCGTGTAGTACTCGGCCAGCGACCATAGCTGCCGTTCAACTGCTGGCTTACCCGGCCAGCCGGGCAGCGCATGCAGCCGGGTGAGCGAGCGCTTTACGTTGCCATCCAGGATCGCGGCCCGCTCTCCTGTACTTTGCGCAATGATCGCGCCTGCGGTGGAACGGCCAATGCCGGGCAGTGCCACTAACGCATCAATACTATCTGTTGGCAGTTCGCCATCATGCTCCGCCAACGCCACTTGAGCGGCTTTATGCAAATTACGTGCACGGGCGTAGTAGCCAAGCCCTGTCCAGAGGTGCAGCACTTCATCCTGCGGCGCCATAGCGAGTGCCTCCAGGGTGGGAAAGCGCACCATAAAACGCTCGAAGTAAGGAATGACGGTGGTGACTTGGGTCTGCTGCAGCATGATTTCCGACACCCAGACGCGATAGGCGCTGCGCGGCGACTGCCACGGCAGGTCGTGACGGCCATAACGGTCGAACCAAGCCAGTAGGCGTTGTTGAAATTCGTCTGCCGCCAGCCGCGGTTTGGGCATATCTGCCATGCACGCTCCTTAAACAGAAAGGGTATCAAAGGGGCTAATAAAAAAGCGCCGGCGGTTAGGCCGGCGCAGCACTTATCGGTTCCGGTGAGAATGCTCAGTTAAACAGGCCGCGCAGCCCGTCACGCAGCTCCTTCCCAGCGCCTTCACCTAACCGCTCATCCAACTGGTCCAATGTATCGCCTAAACGCTCCTCCAGCTCTTCATTGACGCGCTCGCCAGCTTCGTTGCGCAGCAGGTCGACTACCGCCGCCTGGAATGTTTCACGATCAAAACGGCACCACTCAGTGCGCTCACCGCCTAAATGCCCCTCACAGCGAACGGGCAACGGCAGTTGTTCCAAGCGGGGATTCACCTCACAAGCCGCGTCGGCGGTGTCTACTAAGCGGGCATTCGCCTGGGTGTTGAAATTCATACTGGTAAGATTGAGTTCGCCTTCTCCCTGAACATCAATACCGGGCAGAGTGATCAGTAGATCGTCGCTCTCGACTAAACCATTGCTGATCTGGAAGGTGGCATCGAAACGCTCAAAGCGGGTATCAGTGTGCCATTCGCGCAGCGTGCCCTCGCCTTCTAACTGGGCTACCAGCTCGCACATTTGCTGGGAAATGTTGGTATTTAAAATAGCCCCATCGTTCAGGCGGGCCGTCAGTTCCCCATTAAGGTTGCTGATGAGCGCTTCGCGGCTATTGCCTTGACTCGTAAGGCCGCCAGATAAATTAAAGCGACCGCGCAGTGGTGACGGCTCCTCTCCTTCGCTGATGGCTTCTATCAACGGTGCCACCTGAACGCTGTTAATGGTTGGCGAAAGCGCCCATTCCAGAATAGAGCCCGTGGCATCGACTTGACCGGTAGCGCTGAGTTCACCTTCGTAGAAGCCCGACTCAAATGCCGTTAGCCGGTGAATGCCGTCGTCACCACGCAGTTGTAAGCTAGGATTATTGAACGTTAATCCTGCCAAGACGAGGTTATCGACGCTTAAATCACCCTCAAGTGACAACCGAGTAAGAAGCGATTGCGGCACTAATGTGCTGGAATCCTGGGCAAAGGCTTTACGCAGCAAGCTACGGCTAGCCTGCTCGGCGGTAGCGGCACCGGGTAGATAGCGATCCAGATCCAATTGATCACCGGCTAAATCGAACGCCAGCCGCGAGCCATCCAAAGCGGCGGTCAGCTCGCCAGTAAAGGTGCTGTCATCGACCACCAACGAGAGGCTCGGCAAAGAGAGTTGCTCAACATCGCCTTCAATAGGGCTGGTCATGGCCACATCGCTAAGTGCGGCCTCGCCCGCTGTGGTGAGCGTAACGCCAGCGCGAGCCAGCCAGGGGCGCAGCGTAAACGGGGCCGCGGTTAACTGGCCGCGATAGCGTGGGGCATCACGCAGTTGCTCAACATTGAGGTGACCACTAACTTTTAGGCCATCCGGCCCGGTGAGCTGCAGGTCTTTTAACTGCGCCGTTTGTGCTTGCCAATCACTCTCCAGGCCAAAGGCAAGTGCCAGCGCCAGGCTACCTTGCCAGTTATCCGCGTTGCGCAGGCCTGCTTCAAGCACCCCTTCTGTGATCGAAAGCTGTTGCTCCCCCATGCGGGCGACCAGTTCAGCCGCTTTTAAGCTGAGCTGTTGTGGTTCGCTCTCTGCGCCTTGCGTCGTTCGCGTGGTGAGCGCCATATTTTCCAGCACGAAAAGCTCATCGGCCAAACCAAGCCGCACGCGGGTTTCGAGATTGATCTCGCTGCTCAGGTCAGGGGTGCGCTCCAGCACTTCGGCATCCAGCCGGTTATGCTTGGTCAGCGTAAACATGGCCTTAAGCGGGAAGGGGCGCACCGGGTTGACGTTACTGCCGGAGATATTGAGTTGCTGCATGCGCCATAAGGCTTCGGTTTGTGCGTCCCGGAAGCGAATGTCAGCGTTCTTCACTTCGACGCTAGCAATGCTTAGCACCACCGCCAAGCTACCGGCATCGGCGTTGGGTCCCGCACTGGCAGGCGCCAGCACCGTTTCTGCGGTGCTTTCATTTTGCTCGGAAAGCCGCTCTAGCAAGGGTTCCCAATTACCCTCGCCTTGGGCATCGCGCTCCAGGTTAAGGCGCATACCGTCAAGCGTTAGGCCATCGACGGCAATTTCGCCCCGCAGTAGCGGGCCGAATGCAACGCTGACTTCGGCACGATCAATGGCGGCGAAGGCGGCACTCTCTTCCGCTTGTTCGGGCAGCCAGGCGCGGGCCTGCTCCACGCTCACGCCAATACGGGGGTAGAATGACCAGGTGATCGGGCCTTCCAGGGCAAGGTTAAGCCCGGTCTGCTCTTCTACAACGGCCGTTAAACGCGGTTTGAAATCTTCTGGATCCAGGAAAGTGGTGACATACACCACGGCGGCGACGGCGACGATGGCAAGAATACCGACCGCTGCCAGCAAAATACGTAATAGCTGTTTCATTTACCCTTTCCCTTGTGGGTCTAACTCAACAAAATCGCTGGTGGCGGGCATTCCCGGCACTGGCGTTTCTGGATTGGTCATAGGCCGGTAGCCTAATTTGGAAAGCAGCACGCGGTCAGCCAATGGCAAGGTGGAAGTTTCTATCCGCAACACACGGCCTTCCTGTTTGGCTTGCTCGCCAAGCAGCGCCATTAAGCGCGAACCGACGCCACGGCGGCGCGTGGTTTTGCGCACGCAGAGCTCAGATAGCCACCACGCCCGGTCTTCGCCTTCTTGCACGGCGACAGCCCCCAGCAGCCGATCATTGAAATGGGCGCAGGCAAAAAAATGCTGACCTTTAAAATGTTGTTCAATAAATGGCTCAACCGTTGGGGTGGGCATGCGCTCTTGGGGCGCATCCTCATAAATGCGCATTAGGTCAAGGCGGACTTGCTCATCGGCTTCCCAACGGGCCTGGTCGACGTGGTGCAGTGTCACCGGCATGGTGAAATCCTCTTCGCCAAAGCAGCCTGGCTGCTATTTCTGCCACAATTGATTGCAGCTACATTTCGCGCATTGTAGCGGATGAGGGCGCCAATTCACTATAATGGTCGCTTCGCCACAGGTTATGCCCTGATCCACAGTGGTAAGTTGATACAAAGCCACCGGCCATTTCACAGGATCGTTCCTCAGGGTAATCCCCCAGAGTGCGCCTTAGCGCAGGAGATGCAACATGTCAGCGCGTATTGCCACGGTTAGCCGTGACACCAACGAAACCCAGATCAAGGTCAGCGTCAATCTCGACGGTGAAGGCCGTCTTAGCTGCCAAACCGGCGTTCCGTTTTTGGATCATATGCTTGATCAAGTTGCCCGCCATGGGATGATCGATCTCGACATCAATGCCACTGGCGACCTGCATATTGACGACCACCATACCGTAGAAGACCTGGGTATTACGCTAGGCCAGGCTTTTTTTGAAGCCATTGGCGATAAGCGCGGCATTTACCGCTATGGTCACGCCTATGTACCCCTTGATGAAGCACTCTCTCGGGTGGTGATCGACTTTTCCGGCCGGCCGGGGCTTTACATAAATGTTGAGTTCACCCGAGATACCATCGGTAGCTTGGACACCCAGCTGTTCTGGGAGTTTTTCCAAGGCTTCGTCAATCACGCTCGCGTGTCGCTGCATATCGACAACCTCAAAGGCTTTAATGCTCACCATCAAGCGGAAACGATTTTTAAAGCCTTCGGCCGAGCGCTACGTATGGCCGTGGCGGAAGACCCCCGCATGGCAGGCCAAATGCCCTCCACCAAAGGGAGCTTGTAATGCTGCGCTATGTGATGAGCTATGTGACGAGCGATGCCTCTAGCTACTTTCCCTCTATCTCCACAAGGAGCGCTTCATGACCATTGCTGTGATCGACTATGGAATGGGCAACCTGCATTCCGTGGCCAAGGCGCTGGAGCATGTGACGCATGAGAATGTAGTCATCACCCGTGACCCGCGGCGTATTCTTGGCGCGACGCGCCTGGTGCTACCTGGCCAAGGAGCTATTCGTGACTGCGTTGGCGAGCTTGAGCGCACCGAGTTACGCGGGCTAGTGGAGGATATTCTCACCCGTCAAGCCAAACCGCTGCTGGGTATCTGCGTGGGTCAGCAAATGTTACTGGAGCGCAGCGAAGAGAATGGTGGCGTTGAGTGCCTGGGCTTTTTTAAAGGCAACGTAGACCGTTTCCCTGGTGATATGCGCGACGCCCACGAGCAGCGTTTGAAAGTACCGCACATGGGCTGGAATGTGGTCGAGCAGCATCACGACCACCCACTGTGGGCAGGTATTGATAATCGTGAACACTTCTACTTCGTGCACAGCTATTACGTAAATGCGGATGACGACGCCCAGGTGTTTGGTACGACCCAATACGGCAAGGTAAACGCCCATGTCGCGATTGGTCGAGATTCGACCTTCGCGGTGCAGTTTCACCCGGAAAAAAGCTCTCGCGCGGGCCTTCGCCTGCTTGAAAACTTTGTCACCTGGACGCCCTGAGAGGATTTTGTATGTTGGTAATTCCCGCTATTGATCTCAAAGACGGCCAGTGTGTCCGGTTGAAGCAGGGTCGCATGGAAGATGCGACCTCCTACGGCGATGATCCAGTGGCGATGGCCGCACGCTGGGTGGAAGCTGGCGCCCGCCGGCTTCACTTAGTCGATTTGAACGGTGCCTTTGAAGGCAAGCCGATGAACGGTGACGCCGTGACCGCTATTGCCCGTGCCTACCCGAATCTGCCGATTCAAATTGGTGGCGGCATTCGCAGTGCGGAAACCATCGAGCACTATTTAAGTGCCGGTGTCTCCTACGTGATCATCGGTACCAAGGCAGTAAAAGAGCCCGACTTCGTTGGCGAAATGTGTCGCGCCTTTCCAGGCCATGTGATCGTTGGGCTTGATGCCAAAGATGGCTATGTCGCCACCGACGGCTGGGCAGAGGTCTCCACGATCAAAGCCACCGAACTAGCCAAGCGTTTTGCCAACGATGGTGTCTCTAGCATCGTCTACACCGACATTGCTCGCGACGGCATGATGCAAGGCGTCAACGTAGAGGCCACCGCCGCACTTGCCCGCGAAGGCGGCTTGCCGGTGATTGCTTCCGGTGGTGTGACCAATCTGGATGACATCAAAGCACTCTGCGCAGTTGCCGATAGCGGTATTTTGGGCGCGATTACCGGCCGGGCAATTTACGAAGGCAGCCTGGATGTCGCCGAAGCACAGCGATTAAGCGACCAACTGACGGGAGGTGGTTCATGAGTCTCACCAAACGCATTATCCCTTGCCTGGACGTAGACGCCGGGCGCGTGGTCAAAGGCGTTAATTTCGTCGGCATTCGCGATGCCGGTGACCCGGTAGAGATTGCCCAGCGCTATAACCAGCAGGGCGCCGACGAGATTACCTTTCTTGATATTACCGCTAGCCACGAAGACCGTGATACGACGGTAGAGATGGTCGAGCGCATCGCGGGCGAAGTGTTTATTCCGCTGACCGTCGGCGGCGGCATTCGCAGCTGTGACGATATTCGCACCATGTTGAACGCCGGTGCGGATAAAGTCTCCATCAACACCGCCGCGGTCACTAACCCTGAGTTTGTGCGCGAAGCTGCTGAGCGTTTCGGTAGCCAGTGCATTGTGGTGGCGATCGATGCCAAGCGCGTCTCGAAAGAGGGCGAAACACCCCGCTGGGAAATTTTCACCCACGGTGGCCGCCGCCCAACGGGCCTCGACGCCGTTGAGTGGGCGAAGAAGATGGTGGAGTTCGGAGCGGGCGAACTACTGCTCACCAGCATGGATCGCGACGGGACCAAGATCGGCTTTGACCTGGGCGTGACCCACGCGATTTCTGAAGCGGTGAGCGTGCCGGTGATTGCCTCTGGCGGTGTAGGCAACCTGGATCACTTGGTGGATGGCGTACTGAAAGGCGGTGCCGACGCGGTGCTGGCCGCCAGCATTTTCCACTTTGGCGAGTACACCATTCCTGAAGCAAAGCGCTACATGGCCGAACGCGGTATCGAAATGCGCTTATAAATTTCTAATACGTAAGCCTGCCGGGGCTTTAAGCCCCGGTATCTTCAAGCGATAAGCCAAGATTACTGATCCCACCGTTGCGCCCTAATTCACGCACCTCTTTTAGTGCCGCTTTATCCAACGGTTCGCTGACCATTTCCAATACCGCATCCTGAAAGTCGTTCTCGTCGGCCATCAACGGGTGGTCGCGAATAATTAGCGCCAGTTTCTGTGCGTCAACTTCGCCTTCAGTGAGCTCTATAAAAGCGCGCACGCCCGCTCGGGATGTGCGGCTAACATCCAACACGGCCTCTGGGGAATCGCCTTGCAGTGTGTCCAGCAGCGCCGAGACCGATACCACTGCATCCAGGGCACGCCGGGCACCAAAGCTATCATCCGCTTCAGAAGGCTCACACTCGGCGAGCTTCTCCGCTTGACGAGCAAAGTCGATACTGGCATTGGGCACATTAAGCCGTTCCCACACCAAACTCAGCACGGTACGCAGCGTATGGCTATCGCCTTGTCCTGTGGTTTGCTCATATAACACATAGTTAGGCAGCAAACGCTCACACAGCGCCGCCATAAAGGCTTGCTGGGCCGGTAGTGGGAGTTCTTGCAGCCGTAAATAAAAGCCCTGAGGTTTCGGCACCATACTGATTTCCTGGATCGCTTTACGTGGGATATTGGTTAAATGTAGCGGGTACGTTATCGTCTCTCTGCGCTTGGGGCGATCCCCCAGCGCTTTGATGATTGTACGGCCGGCGAGGAGATTACCATGCATATTCATCTGCTACAGCACGGCCCTGACCATGGCCCCGCCCGTTTAACCGACTGGCTTACCAGTATGGGTCATAGTTACACCGTTTTTCATCTCTATGCTGGCGAGTTAACGCCCCGCCCAAACGAATCTGATGCATTGATTGTGCTTGATGGGCCTGAAACGCAACTCAGCCAACCGCCATCGTGGTTTAAAGCTGAAGATAAGCTGATTAACCGCTACCTGGATGGACAAAAACCGTTATTGGGGATTGGCATTGGCGCTCACTGGATAGCGCAAGCACTCGGCGCAGTGGTAGCCCCCGGCACTTACGCTGAAACAGGCTGGCATACGGTCACCCTGGCACCGGAAAGCTCACTGGATTTGCCCGAGTCGTTCAGCGCCTTTATGTGGCATCGTTATGTCTTCAGCTTGCCCGATGATGCCTTTTCCCTGGGGGGGCAGTGAAGCAGCACCGCTACAGGGGTTTACCTGGGATAGAGGCCGCGTCGTCAGCCTGCTATGCCATTTGGAAGCCACGCCTGCCAGCGTTAACCACCTGCTGAGCAAGACCGAGCGGCCCAGCGCCTCCCCTGCCGCCGCCCGCTATGTTCAGGACGATGCGGAAATTCTTGAGGATGCCAATCGCTTTATTCATCTAGCACCGCTGCTTGACCGCGTGATGACCCAGTGGTTAAGAACGGACTAACAGCAGCGCATGCAGCGATTATCGGTTCCACTGCTTGGCAACCGCCAGGCAGCTCTCCCAATCGCCGACATGAATTACTGGCGGGGCAGTCTCGCGCTGCTTGTCTAAGTGATAGCGGTAGAGCGGGTCGTAATACTCGGTAAGCAGAGGCGCGAGCCAAGCTTCATGGGCCTGAGGGTTTCCGTGGACATGTTCGTTAAACGCCAGTGCCTGAAGCCGCTGCAAACGTTGCAGCCGTGCATTACCCAAACGCTTGCCCAGACGGATAAGCGCATTACTCAACTGCGCCTGCATCAGTTGCCAGCCCTGATAGGCACCATAGCGAGCAGCATAGGCCTGTTCTAAATCGATAATGTAGTCCTGTTGAATTTGAGCAAGGCGCCAATCCAGCGGCATTTCGATACGTACACGGGGCGCTTGCTGCAATGCTCGCCAGAAGTTCAAGGGAATATTGGCACTGCCAATCTGGCGGGACTCGTCTTCAATAACCAGCCCTTCGGTTAAGCTGATTAATCGTTTGGCCAGCGCATGCTCAAAATTGATTTGTGTGGCAGGCTCTTCGGGCCTACGCCCGAAGGCGGAGCCTTTATGGTGCGCGAAGGCTTC
Source organism: Halomonas sp. NYA30 (assembly GCF_976980765.1). Lineage (NCBI taxonomy): Bacteria > Pseudomonadati > Pseudomonadota > Gammaproteobacteria > Oceanospirillales > Halomonadaceae > Halomonas > Halomonas sp. NYA30. The sequence continues at coordinate 3,832,848 of NZ_OZ334477.1, forward strand.
CAGGTCGACGCCATTATTGAGCTGATTGATCAACGTCGTTTTTGCACACCCAGTCAGCCCTGCGACCACCAGCATCGGCTGCAGTGCAGCCGTCTCAATACGCTCACATAGCGCTTGGCGCATGGCTTTCCAACCACCCTCCAAGCGTGGTCTTGAGATACCGGCATCTTCTAACCACTGCTGAGCAATTTGTGAGCGCAGCCCACCGCGAAAGCAGTAAATCAATGTACCTGGATGCTCGGCTAAATACGCCTGCCACGCTGCAATTCGAGCTTGCTTGACCTCACCGCTGACCAAGCGTTCGCCTAACGCAATCGCCGCGGCTTGGCCCTGCCGTTTATAGGCGATACCTACCTGATGACGCTCATCATCAATCATTAACGGCAGATTGACGGCGCCAGGGAGTGCGCCCTGAGCAAACTCGACCGGGGCGCGCACATCTATTAGCGGCTGCTCTTCTTTGATTAGGCTTAATACCGCTGGTCGGGTGGCTAGCGTCACCCGACCACCTCAATAGAGGCGTTACCTTGGCGCGCTTTCATTACACCGAATGACTGTAACGACAGGCCGAATTCGCGGCCAATGCGCTCAACGTCATCTTCCCAGGCAGGATCGACACTAATGAGCAGTCCGCCAGAAGTTTGTGGATCGCATAGCCACTGCCAGTGGGCTTCATCCATGGCAGGCAGGCTATCCCCCAGCGCATCACGGTTGCGTAGCGTACCGCCAGGTACTGCGCCTTGGCGGCGGTAAGACTCTGCCTCGGCTAAGCGCGGCAGTTTACGAAAATCAATCTGGGCCATTACGTTACTGGCCTGGCACATTTCCGCAAGATGGCCGGCCAAGCCAAAACCGGTCACATCCGTCATGGCGTTCACCCCTTTCACATCGGCAAGTTTCACGCCAATGCTATTAGGCTTGAGCATGGTTTCGCGGGCAAGGCCATGGTGGCCCATTTCCAGCAAGCCACGCTTTTCGGCGGTGGTTAACATACCGATACCCAGCGGCTTGGTTAAGAACAGCAGATCACCGGGTTTGGCGGTGCTATTAAGCTTGAGCTTGTCTAGATCCACCAAGCCGTTCACAGCGAGCCCAAAAATCGGCTCGGGCGCATCAATGGAGTGACCGCCTGCTAGGGCAACACCTAATTCACGGCATACTGCCTGGGCTCCGGCCATGACATCACCAGCCACTTCAGCGCTAAGCTTATCCAACGGCCAGCCTAGAATACCTAACGCCATTACCGGCGTACCGCCCATAGCGTAAACATCGCTGATCGCATTGGTCGCCGCGATACGCCCAAAATCAAAGGGATCATCAACAATCGGCATGAAGAAATCCGTGGTGGCAATCATGCCGCGGCCATCGCCTAGATCATACACGGCAGCATCTTCGCGTCCTTGATTGCCGACAATAAGCCGTTTATGGCCCGCAGCTGGCCCCGCTTTGGCTAGAATCCCATCCAGCACGTCCGGGGCAATTTTGCAGCCGCAGCCGGCGCCGTGGCTATACTGGGTCAAGCGAATCGAACTCATCGTGTCTCTCCTTGGCACTTAGGGGATATCTTCAGTTTAACGCAGTATGGCACATGCTACAGTGCTTCCAGCGCATCGCTGAGCTTATCCACGGCGATCACTTCCATGCCTTTTGGCGCCTGCTTGGGTGCATTGGCCCGCGGCACGATGGCACGCAGAAAACCGTGCTTGGCAGCCTCACTAATGCGCTCCTGCCCACTAGGCACTGGGCGTATTTCGCCGGAAAGCCCAACCTCACCGAACACCACTAACTCTTTGGGCAGTGCACGGTTTTGCAGGCTAGATACTACTGCCAGCAGTACTGCCAAATCGGCGCTGGTTTCAAGCACTTTGACACCACCGACAACGTTCAGGAATACGTCTTGGTCACCGGTAAACAGACCACCGTGGCGGTTGAGCACTGCCAACAGCATGGCCAGGCGATTTTGATCAACGCCGACAGCTACCCGGCGGGGATTGCCAAGCGCAGACTCATCTACCAGTGCCTGCACCTCGACCAGTATTGGCCGCGTGCCCTCCCAAACCACCATCACCAAGCTGCCGGGCGCTTGCACTTCTTGGCGGGAGAGAAAGATCGCGCTGGGGTTTTTGACTTCTTTAAGGCCCTGCTCAAGCATCGCGAAAACACCCAGCTCGTTAACGGCACCAAAGCGGTTTTTCTGACCACGTAGGGTGCGAAAGCGTGAGTCTGCGCCGCCTTCTAATAACAGCGACGCATCAATCATATGCTCAAGGACTTTAGGCCCCGCCAGCGAACCGTCTTTGGTCACGTGTCCCACTAATAACAGAACGGTATTGGTCTTCTTGGCAAAGCGCGTTAACGCGGCGGCTGACTCGCGCACCTGAGCAACGCCACCAGGCGCTGAGCTAATGTCTTCCAGATGCATAGTTTGGATCGAGTCGATTACCAGGATTTCCGGCTTTTCACGCTCAGATACCGCCAGAATGGTTTCCACACTGGTCTCGGCCAGCATTTTCAAACCGTTGGTGGGCAGTTGCAGGCGGTGGGCACGCATGGCTACTTGAGAGAGCGACTCCTCCCCCGTCACATAGAGTATGCGTCGCTGCTGGGCTAGCTTACAGGCCGTTTGTAGCAGTAGCGTCGATTTACCTGCGCCTGGATTCCCGCCCAACAGAACCGCCGAACCGGGTACCAGCCCGCCGCCTAACACGCGGTCAAACTCAGCGAACGTGGAGCTCATGCGAGGAACCTCGCTGAGATCAACATTGCCAAGATCGATCACTTCTCGCGAGAGATCACCTGTGTAGCCTGAGCGCCCAGAGGCTGCTCCGCCACCAGGGCGTGCACTCTCTAAACGCACCTCGCTTAGGGTGTTCCACTCTTGGCAACTACTGCACTGCCCTTGCCATTTGCGATATTCAGCACCGCACTCAGTGCATACAAAGGCGCTTTTAGCTTTGGCCACTGCCATTACACTCCTACTGTTGCTATCGCTATTTGACAACATTCACTACGTTGCCACCTGCATTAACAGCCACTGGCCATTGCCACTCGCGTCAGGCCTTGCCTCGACAAACACAAAAGGCGGCCAGTGGCCGCCTTTGATACTGCTGAATAGCGCGTTATTGGCGCTTTAGCTGCAGCATTTCACCATTTTCAAAACGACGACGTTCTGGGTCAATCAATTCCAGCGTGCTCTCATCAATACGCATGAAGTAATAGATTTGGCCATCGCCATCTGGCGTCAGCTCGTAAACGGTGGCGTCTGGGTCAGACGGCGTACCGGTCAGCACTTCCCAGTTACCCGCATAATTTTCATCGGGAGGGGTTTGGGGATGGTTCCGGTAGGTAGCGTTCAGTGTGAAAGTGCGCTCTTCCGCCGCGCTCATCTCTTCACCCATCATCGTGACATCCAGATCGATACCATCGCAGTTGCGGCAAGGTAGCGAGCCTTGGTAATTAGCCTGTGCGGTCGCTGCTTCCTCTTGCTGCTGTTCCATCGGACCGCTTGCACAGCCAGCTAATAGTGCCAACATAGCCGAACCGGCTAGCAAACTCTTAAGTTGCATAGAGTGTCTCCTTCATCTCGTGTTGGGCATCACATTTATTTACGCGCACTTGTGACAGCATAACCGCTACAAGGTGCGACGCACACCCCTAGCGACGCGAATGCTTGCGCTGAGTTGGCCTTCAAGCGACCATGGCATACCTTGCTAGGATAATCAGGTTACCCTCATGAGCCAATACTGGAGTCCGGCCGTTCGCGAACTTACGCCTTACGTGCCCGGTGAGCAGCCACGCGAGAAGCTTGTTAAACTCAATACCAATGAAAACCCTTACCCACCTGCTCCAGGCGTCGGTAAGGCGCTGCGCGATTATGCAACAGACCATCTGCGCCTCTACCCTGACCCTACCTCTACAGCACTGCGTGAAGCGCTGGCGGAGACATTTAAGGTAGCCAGCAGCCAAGTGTTTGTCGGAAACGGTTCCGATGAAGTGTTGGCGTTCGCATTTCAGGCCTTCTTTTGCCATCAAGCGCCGCTTGATGTGCCTGCCATCACCTATAGCTTTTACCCTGTTTACGCCAATCTTTATGGCGTTGAGCTGCGTAAGCATCCGCTCAATAAGCAGTGGGAAGTCGATATTGATGCGCTGGCGGCGGATACCAACCGCAGCGGTGTTATTTTCGCTAACCCTAATGCCCCTACCGGCCATGCCCACTCACTCGCAGCAATAGAGGCGCTGCTTAAGCGTGTCACAGATCGAGTAGTGCTGGTGGATGAGGCGTATGTCGATTTCGGCGCAGAGAGTGCTGTAACGCTGATTGATCGCTACCCCAACCTGCTTGTCACCGGTACGTTTTCTAAGTCGCGCAGTTTGGCGGGATTGAGGTTGGGTTATGCGGTGGGCTCTGAGGAATTGATTGATGGCTTACTGCGGGTAAAAGACTCTTTCAACTCTTATCCAGTGGATAGCCTAGCAAGCTTAGTAGGCATCGCCGCTCTGAAAGATGTCGAGCATTTCGAAGCCTGCCGCGAGCATGTTATTACCACCCGTGAGCGTACTCGCCAACGTCTAGAAGCGTTAGGGTTTGAGGTGCTGCCCTCTAAAGCTAACTTCGTGCTTGCCCAACACCCTGACTACGAAGGCGCGCAGCTATTTGCTGGCCTACGTGAGCGGGGCATTCTGGTGCGCCATTTTAATACCTCAGACCTCAATAACTTCCTCCGTATCACCATCGGTACCGATGATGAGATGGATAGTCTGATTGAAGCGTTAGAGACGATCTGCGCTTAACCTTTTCATTTATAAGCCTTTACCTGGGCGGCGCAAGCCGCCTTTTTTATCGGCTGCCTTTCTTCCACGCACACAAAAAACCCAGCCGGTTGGCTGGGTTTTCTGCGGTATAGGTGCCTGACGATGACCTACTCTCGCATGGGGAGACCCCACACTACCATCGGCGCTAAGCGGTTTCACTGCTGAGTTCGGCAAGGGATCAGGTGGTTCACGCGTGCTATGGTCGTCAGGCGTAACGGGTGGTATATCATGCTGACTTTTTTTAACTAAATTGCGATCGTCTCATTGCCAAGCCCTGTGTCTTAACCACGTGGCTTAGCATGCGTATCCGGTTTTCATTGACGTCATCATCGCGACCAGACCCCTTGGGTGTTATAGGGTCAAGCCTCACGGGCCATTAGTACACGTTAGCTCAACGCCTTGCAGCGCTTCCACACCGTGCCTATCCACCAGCTGGTCTCGCTGGGCCCTTTAGGAGACTCTAGGTCTCAGGGATGTCTCATCTTGAAGGGGGCTTCCCGCTTAGATGCTTTCAGCGGTTATCCCGTCCGACCATAGCTACCCGGCAATGCCACTGGCGTGACAACCGGAACACCAGAGGGTCGTCCACTCCGGTCCTCTCGTACTAGGAGCAGCTCTTCTCAAACATCCAACGCCCACGGCAGATAGGGACCGAACTGTCTCACGACGTTCTAAACCCAGCTCGCGTACCACTTTAAATGGCGAACAGCCATACCCTTGGGACCGACTTCAGCCCCAGGATGTGATGAGCCGACATCGAGGTGCCAAACACCGCCGTCGATGTGAACTCTTGGGCGGTATCAGCCTGTTATCCCCGGAGTACCTTTTATCCGTTGAGCGATGGCCCTTCCATACAGAACCACCGGATCACTAGAACCTGCTTTCGCACCTGCTCGACGTGTCTGTCTCGCAGTCAAGCACCCTTATGCTCTTGCACTCAATGCACGATGTCCGACCGTGCTGAGGGTACCTTCGTGCTCCTCCGTTACTCTTTAGGAGGAGACCGCCCCAGTCAAACTACCCACCACACACTGTCCTCGATCCGGATAACGGACCTGAGTGAGAACGCCAATGATGCCAGGCTGGTATTTCAAGGTTGGCTCCCTCCGGACTGGCGTCCAGAGTTCAAAGCCTCCCAGCTATCCTACACAGGCAACATCAGCGTCCAGTGTGAAGCTATAGTAAAGGTTCACGGGGTCTTTCCGTCTAGCCGCGGGTACACCGCATCTTCACGGCGATTTCAATTTCACTGAGTCTCGGGTGGAGACAGCGTGGCCATCATTACGCCATTCGTGCAGGTCGGAACTTACCCGACAAGGAATTTCGCTACCTTAGGACCGTTATAGTTACGGCCGCCGTTTACCGGGGCTTCAATCAAGAGCTTCGCCTTGCGGCTAACACCATCATTTAACCTTCCGGCACCGGGCAGGCGTCACACCCTATACGTCCGCTTGCGCGTTAGCAGAGTGCTGTGTTTTTAATAAACAGTTGCAGCCACCTGGTATCTTCGACCGGTTCGGGCTTAGAGAGCAAGTCTCATCACCCTACGCCGGCGTGCCTTCTCCCGAAGTTACGGCACCATTTTGCCTAGTTCCTTCACCCGAGTTCTCTCAAGCGCCTTGGGATTCTCACCCTGACCACCTGTGTCGGTTTGGGGTACGGTCGCACATGATCTGAAGCTTAGAGGCTTTTCCTGGAAGCGTGGCATCAGTGACTTCCTGACCGTGGTCAGTTCGTTTCGTGTCTCGGCATTCTCTTTGAAAGAGCGGTCCGGATTTACCTAAACCGCTTGCCTACTCACTTTCACCAGGACAACCAACGCCTGGCTCACCTAGCCTTCTTCGTCCCCCCATCGCAACCATGTCCGGTACGGGAATATTGACCCGTTTCCCATCGACTACGCCTTTCGGCCTCGCCTTAGGGGCCGACTCACTCTGCTCCGATTAGCGTCGAACAGAAACCCTTGGTCTTCCGGCGAGGGAGTTTTTCACTCCCTTTATCGTTACTCATGTCAGCATTCGCACTCGTGATACCTCCAGCGAACTTCTCAATTCACCTTCATTGGCTTACACGACGCTCCTCTACCGCTCACACCTAAGTGTGAACCCGTAGCTTCGGTACCTGGTTTAGCCCCGTTACATCTTCCGCGCAGGCCGACTCGACTAGTGAGCTATTACGCTTTCTTTAAAGGATGGCTGCTTCTAAGCCAACCTCCTAGCTGTCTGAGCCTTCCCACATCGTTTCCCACTTAACCAGGATTTCGGGACCTTAGCTGACGGTCTGGGTTGTTTCCCTTTTCACGACGGACGTTAGCACCCGCCGTGTGTCTCCCACGCGTTACTCACCGGTATTCGGAGTTTGCCTCGGGTTGGTAAGTCGGGATGACCCCCTAGCCGAAACAGTGCTCTACCCCCGGCGGTACTACATGAGGCGCTACCTAAATAGCTTTCGAGGAGAACCAGCTATCTCCGAGCTTGATTAGCCTTTCACTCCGATCCACAAGTCATCCAAATCTTTTTCAACAGATCCTGGTTCGGGCCTCCAGTTGATGTTACTCAACCTTCACCCTGCTCATGGATAGATCGCTCGGTTTCGGGTCTATATCCAGCGACTGTGTCGCCCAGTTAAGACTCGGTTTCCCTACGGCTCCCCTATACGGTTAACCTCGCCACTGAATATAAGTCGCTGACCCATTATACAAAAGGTACGCAGTCACAGAACAAGTCTGCTCCTACTGCTTGTACGCACACGGTTTCAGGATCTATTTCACTCCCCTCTCCGGGGTTCTTTTCGCCTTTCCCTCACGGTACTGGTTCACTATCGGTCAGCCAGGAGTATTTAGCCTTGGAGGATGGTCCCCCCGTCTTCAGTCAAGGTTTCTCGTGCCCCGACCTACTCGATTTCACATGATCAGATTTTCGACTACGGGGCTATCACCCGCTACGGCCAGACTTCCCAATCTGTTCGCCTAATCAGTCACATGCTTAAGGGCTGGTCCCCGTTCGCTCGCCGCTACTAGGGGAATCTCGGTTGATTTCTTTTCCTCAGGGTACTTAGATGTTTCAGTTCCCCTGGTTCGCCTCGTACATCTATGTATTCAATGCACGATACTCATCTTATGATGAGTGGGTTTCCCCATTCAGAGATGTCCGGGTCACAGGTTGTTGCCACCTCACCGAACCTTATCGCAGGCTACCACGTCTTTCATCGCCTCTGGCTGCCTAGGCATCCACCGTGTGCGCTTCATTGCTTGACCCTATAACCCGAAGGAGTCTGGACTCGCAATGATCACGTTTCATTTTGCCGGATACGCTGACGCGTATCACAATTTAAGAAGCACTTCTTACGAAGTGTTCTTGTCAGCATGATATACATTGTTAAAGAGCGACTGCTATAAGCAGTGATAAGCGTTCTTTCGACTTAAAAAGAAGAAAAAGACCTTTAAAGATTTAAAAAACCTTAAAAGCTATTTTTTCTTTTTAACGTGAAAAAACAAAAACACTTATCACTGCGTAGTAACAGCATTCTGATCAGGTAATTCATTGTGGACGCTTACTCACTGTGACGCATCGTTTAAGGAGGTGATCCAGCCGCAGGTTCCCCTACGGCTACCTTGTTACGACTTCACCCCAGTCATGAACCACACCGTGGTGATCGCCCTCTTGCGTTAGGCTAACCACTTCTGGTGCAGTCCACTCCCATGGTGTGACGGGCGGTGTGTACAAGGCCCGGGAACGTATTCACCGTGACATTCTGATTCACGATTACTAGCGATTCCGACTTCACGGAGTCGAGTTGCAGACTCCGATCCGGACTGAGACCGGCTTTAAGGGATTCGCTGACTCTCGCGAGCTCGCCGCCCTTTGTACCGGCCATTGTAGCACGTGTGTAGCCCTACCCGTAAGGGCCATGATGACTTGACGTCGTCCCCACCTTCCTCCGGTTTGTCACCGGCAGTCTCCTTAGAGTTCCCACCATTACGTGCTGGCAAATAAGGACAAGGGTTGCGCTCGTTACGGGACTTAACCCAACATTTCACAACACGAGCTGACGACAGCCATGCAGCACCTGTCTTACAGTTCCCGAAGGCACACCAGAATCTCTTCCGGCTTCTGTAGATGTCAAGGGTAGGTAAGGTTCTTCGCGTTGCATCGAATTAAACCACATGCTCCACCGCTTGTGCGGGCCCCCGTCAATTCATTTGAGTTTTAACCTTGCGGCCGTACTCCCCAGGCGGTCGACTTATCGCGTTAACTTCGCCACAAAGTGCGCTAGGCACCCAACGGCTGGTCGACATCGTTTACGGCGTGGACTACCAGGGTATCTAATCCTGTTTGCTACCCACGCTTTCGCACCTCAGTGTCAGTGTCAGTCCAGAAGGCCGCCTTCGCCACTGGTATTCCTCCCGATCTCTACGCATTTCACCGCTACACCGGGAATTCTACCTTCCTCTCCTGCACTCTAGCCTGACAGTTCCGGATGCCGTTCCCAGGTTGAGCCCGGGGCTTTCACAACCGGCTTATCAAGCCACCTACGCGCGCTTTACGCCCAGTAATTCCGATTAACGCTTGCACCCTCCGTATTACCGCGGCTGCTGGCACGGAGTTAGCCGGTGCTTCTTCTGCGAGTGATGTCTCTCCTGCCGGGTATTAACCGATAGGCGTTCTTCCTCGCTGAAAGTGCTTTACAACCCGAGGGCCTTCTTCACACACGCGGCATGGCTGGATCAGGGTTGCCCCCATTGTCCAATATTCCCCACTGCTGCCTCCCGTAGGAGTTCGGGCCGTGTCTCAGTCCCGATGTGGCTGATCATCCTCTCAGACCAGCTACGGATCGTCGCCTTGGTAAGCCATTACCTTACCAACTAGCTAATCCGACATAGGCTCATCCAATAGCGGGAGCCGAAGCCCCCTTTCTCCCGTAGGACGTATGCGGTATTAGCCTGGGTTTCCCCAGGTTATCCCCCACTACCGGGCAGATTCCTATGCATTACTCACCCGTCCGCCGCTCGTCAGCATCTAGCAAGCTAGATCTGTTACCGCTCGACTTGCATGTGTTAGGCCTGCCGCCAGCGTTCAATCTGAGCCATGATCAAACTCTTCAGTTTACAATCATTGTGATCCTTACTCGTCACTCGAAAGTGACAAAAGCGGATCAAACTTGGCTCAAGGTTCAAACGAATTCATTTCAATTTACATTGTCATGACCGCTTGCCTTGATATTTAGTGATTTGTCACTAACGTCAGCAAGCGCCCACATGAATTACCTGATCAAATTGTTAAAGAGCTGTTTCGCTGTCGTGGTTACTGTGAAAGCAACCTGGCTGCCGTTGACTGGCTTGCCTCAGCGAGGAAGGCGTATTCTACGCATTTCCTGGTGGTTGTCAAGGGCGTTGTTTTCGATGTGATACTGAACACATCCAAAACTCCTAGTTATCGCAAAAGCGTTAACTGCTTGACCAACCAAGGCTTTTACACCTTATTCACCGCTGGTAACGCTTGGCGTCCCCGGCAGCGGATGCGTACTTTACGGTTTTGCTGCCGGGTTGGCAAGAGGTTTATTAAAATGAGTAGGGAAAAGTTTCAGTTCTTCGGTTTTGCTTTGCGCATTACGGCTAACACAGGCCCGGAAGCTACATAAGTACCAAACAGTAATAGCAGCATTACTGAAGGTTCAACCGAGATCATCACAAACGCCAACACAATGGCTAACAGCACAACAAAAGGCACCGGCTTTTTAAAATCGAGGTCCTTAAAGCTGTAGTAACGGATGTTACTCACCATCAATACGCCTGCTGCTGCCACCACTACCAACATCAACAGTTTGAAACCAAAGGCATCAGCGTCAAAGCTATGGAAGGTCCATACACTCGCGGCTACCAGCGCTGCGGCAGAGGGGCTCGGCAAGCCGATAAACCATTTTTTATCCACGCTGCCAATCTGCACATTGAAGCGCGCTAGGCGAAGCGCGGCACAGGCAACATAAAGAAAGGCGACTACCCAGCCGGTTTTACCGATGTCCTGCAGAATCCAGGTAAAAGCGACTAATGCAGGCGCCATCCCAAACGAGATCATATCCGCCAAGCTGTCGTATTCGGCCCCAAACTCACTTTGCGTATTGGTCATTCGCGCAACACGCCCATCCAAGCCATCCAGCACCATCGCAATAAAGATCGCGACGGCAGCTGAAGTAAACTCACCATTAATGCCAGCGACAACCGCAAAGAAACCGGCAAACAGCGCCGATGTGGTAAATAAATTAGGGAGTAAATAGATACCACGGCGACGAATCTTCTTGCCGTCTTCAACAGTTTCCTCAACCACTTCGGTTTCACGCAAGAAGGCAGTCGCCAAATCCTCATTACCAACTACTTCTGATTGGTCAGTACTATCTGGCTGCTCAGCCGTATCAGGCTGGCCTGGATTTGACTGATCAGAGTTTGAGTGCTCTTGATCGCGAGCGTCCTGTGTCATAGGTTTCATCCATTAAAAGTGAAGTCACGGGAACCGTAGTCGCTTTCATTCTACACGGTGAGTGCCACTCAGCCAGCCAATTGCTGCATTGTGGGGGCTGGCGTCAACAAGCATTAACAGGCTAATAACTAAAAAGCGCCGCTCTGGGAAAGGAGCGACGCTTATGCTTACGTTTAGGTGCTTGCTTTTAAGGGCTAGCTACAAAGGCTGCGTACTTTCGGGCTTAGAGCGACAAAACCTTATCACCCCGGGCAATCCCCGAAACCCCTGTACGGGCGACTTCAAGAATACCCACCGGCGCCATGGCCTGAAGGAAAGCATCGAGCTTGCCCGCATCGCCGGTGATCTGCACCGTGTACAGGCTTGGCGTCACGTCGACGATCTGCGCACGGAAGATATCCACCGTACGTTTCACTTCATCACGCGCCGCACCAAGCGCCTTCACCTTCACCAACATCAATTCGCGTTCGATATGGTTACCTTCGGTGAGATCCACCAGTTTCACCACATCGATCAGCTTATTAAGATGCTTGGTGATCTGCTCTATCACCCGGTCATCGCCCACGGTAGTCACCGTTAAGCGCGACAGCGAAGGGTCTTCCGTGGGGGCAACGTTAAGCGTTTCGATGTTGAAATTACGCTGGGAGAACAACCCGACTACACGTGACAGCGCACCCGGTTCGTTTTCTAACAGAATCGAGATGATATGACGCATCAGGTACGCTCCGTTTTAGACAGCAGCATGTCGCGCATGGCACCTAGCGGTACCTGCATCGGATAGACGTGCTCAAAGGGGTCGACCTTCACGTCAAGAAACACCAGCTCATGCTTATCAGCAAACGCACGCTCTAGCGCTGGCTCAAGCTCGTCAAGCGTATTGACGGTAATCGCGGTGAACCCATATGCCTCAATCAACATATGAAAGTCGGGCAGCGACTCCATATAAGAATGTGCATGACGTGACTTATAGTTCAAATCCTGCCACTGACGCACCATGCCCAGTGATGCATTGTTAAGATTAACGATCTTAACGCCCACCCCGTACTGCTTACAGGTAGAGAGCTCTTGCATCATCATCTGGAAGCTGCCTTCACCGGTGACGCACACCACATCATCATCCGGGTAGTTCTGTTTAATACCCATCGCAGCAGGGAAGCCAAAGCCCATGGTGCCCAAACCACCGGAGGTAATCAGCCGGTTGGGTTTGTCGAACTTGTAGTACTGAGCAGCGAACATCTGGTGCTGACCAACATCAGTCGTCACATAAGCTTCACCCCGCGTAACACGGCAGAGTGCTTCGATGACTTCCTGTGGCTTCAGCGCTTCGCCGGGCTTGGATCGCTCATAAAGCTTGCCTTCACGGTCGGCGCGCCAGCCGTCAATCTTCTCCCACCACTCCGTTAGTGCTTCAGGATGCGCAATTTTATGCCCCTGCACCAAGCTGATCATCTCATTGATAACGCTGGAAGCCGGGCCAACGATGGGCACATCGGCACGTACCGTTTTAGAGATCGAGCTTGGATCGACATCAACGTGAATGATTTTAGCTGTCGGGCAGAACTTCGACGTGTTATTGGTGACCCGGTCGTCAAAGCGCGCCCCAATGGCAATAATCAGGTCGGCGTGATGCATGGCCATATTCGACTCATAAGAGCCGTGCATACCTAGCCAGCCCAAGCACTGTCGATCACTTTGCGGATACGCGCCAATGCCCATCAACGTAGTGGTAATCGGATATCCCAACTGTTTAACCAAGTCAGTCAAGCCTTCGCTGGCTTTGCCCGTCACCACGCCCCCGCCGGTATAAAACACCGGACGCTTGGCTTTAAGCATCATTTCGACGGCTTTCTTGATCTGACCGGTATGGCCGCGGGTTACCGGATTGTACGAACGCAGTTTGACCTTTTTCGGGTAAACGTATTCGTAGCGCTCCGTGGGAGCAGTCATGTCTTTTGGGATATCGACCACCACCGGGCCGGGGCGACCGGTCGACGCCAGGTAGAACGCCTTTTTCAACACTTCCGGAATTTCAGACGGGTGACGGATTGAGAAGCTATGCTTCACGATCGGGCGTGTCACACCGACGATATCGGTTTCCTGGAAGGCGTCTTCACCAATCAGGTGGCTGGCCACCTGGCCACACAGCACTACCATGGGAATGGAATCCATGTAGGCGGTGGCAATACCGGTCACGGCATTCGTGGCACCGGGGCCTGAAGTGACGAGCACGCAGCCCGCTTTGCCCGAGGCGCGAGCATAGCCATCGGCCGCGTGAGTAGCCGCTTGTTCGTGACGCACCAAAATGTGCTTCACCTTGTCCTGGCGGAAGAGTGCATCGTAAATATGCAGCGCTGCACCGCCGGGGTAACCATAAATGTATTCGATGCCCTCATCTTGCAAGAAGCGGGCGATCATATCTGCGCCGGAAAGCAGTTCCACTGTATTTCTCCCCTGGAGGTCTCGAGTGCGATCCGTACCCACACGGGCACGGTGTCGAGTGCGGCGGTATGCCGCTGCCGGCCCTTGCCGGCACCTGATGCCAAACCCTGGCAGATGGCCCGGTTAGGGCCTGCACTCTTATCACGGCAGTTCGCCGTGTCGGGGCGTTGGCCAGGTTGGACGGTTAGCCCAAGCCCGGAAGTCCTTCGGCGGGTAGAGGCCTTCGCCTACCCTTCGCGCGGGGATTAGGGGTTGCCCGTTGAGTCCGCGCCCGCAAATCAGGAACCGACAAGATTCCATTAGCGCCCTCAGCCTGTCAACCTCCGATCGGGCCAAACGCAACAAAGGTCGCAAGAAGCCATTAAAAAAGCCCCGCCAGCAACGCTAGCAGGGCTTTTTCCCTATTCAATTGCGCAAAAAGGCGTTGCCAATGATTAGCTAAACACCAACTTGCCTTCTTCTGCCGTGATATGAATGGTATCACCGGGGGTAAATTTACCCCCCAGCAGGTCTTGCGCCAGCGGGTTTTCAATACGGCTCTGAATCGCCCGTTTGAGTGGCCGCGCCCCATAGACAGGGTCAAAACCGACTACCGCCAATTGCGCCATGGCTTCAGGGCTGACCTCCAGCTTCAGGTCGTGCTCAGCAAGGCGTAACTTCAAACGCTCCAACTGCATACCAGCAATCGCCTGGATCTGTTCTTGTCCCAGCGCATGGAAAACCACCACTTCATCAATACGGTTAATCAGCTCAGGCCGGAAGTGGTTACCCACCACCTCCATGACCATGTTTTTCATTACTTCATAGTCGCTATCATCTCCCCCCATGCGCTGGATAATGTCCGAGCCCATATTGGAGGTCATCACGATCACGGTGTTACGGAAATCCACCGTGCGTCCCTGACCGTCGGTCAAGCGGCCGTCTTCCAATACCTGCAGCAGGATGTTGAAGACATCCGGGTGGGCTTTCTCCACCTCATCCAGCAGCAACACCGAGTATGGCTTGCGCCGAACAGCTTCGGTTAAGTAGCCACCCTCTTCGTACCCCACATAGCCGGGGGGCGCACCGATCAAACGAGCCACGGAGTGCTTCTCCATAAACTCCGACATATCGATACGCACCATCGCCTCTTCGGTATCGAACAGGAAGTTGGCCAGCGACTTACATAGCTCGGTTTTACCTACGCCGGTAGGGCCGAGGAATAGGAATGACCCATTGGGGCGATTGGGATCTGAAAGCCCTGCCCGAGAGCGGCGCACTGCGTTCGCCACCGCCTCAACGGCTTCATCCTGCCCGATGACCCGCTCGTGCAGCGCCTCTTCCATGCGCAATAGTTTATCGCGCTCGCCTTCAAGCATTTTGGAAACCGGGATGCCCGTCCAGCGGGAAACCACTTCAGCGATCTCCTCTTCGGTCACGTTGGAGCGCAGCAATTGGTGGCTTGAGGTATCTGCTTCGCCTTCGCCACTTTCGGCAATTTTCTTTTCGAGTGCTGGAATCTTGCCGTACTGAATTTCCGACATCCGCCCCAGGTCACCCTGACGACGCGCCTGTTCTAGATCTAGCCGAGCCTGCTCAAGGTCGGCTTTAAACTGGGCCGCCCCTTGAATACTGGCTTTTTCCGCTTTCCAAATTTCATCAAGATCAGCGTATTCGCGTTCTAGCTCGTGAATTTGGGTACTCAGTGCTTCCAAGCGTTTTTTGCTCGCCTCATCGGTCTCCTTCTTGAGCGCTTCTCGCTCCATCTTGAGCTGTATCAGACGCCGATCAAGGCGATCCATCTCTTCGGGCTTGGAGTCCAGTTCCATACGAATCCGCGAGGCGGCTTCATCAATCAAGTCTATGGCTTTGTCTGGCAACTGCCGGTCTGAGATATAGCGCGTTGAGAGCTTGGCCGCCGCAATAATCGCCGAGTCGGTGATATCCACACCATGGTGTACTTCATAGCGCTCTTTCAGGCCGCGCAGAATCGCCACGGTGTCCTCTTCGGAAGGCTCATCCACCAGCACTTTTTGAAAGCGGCGCTCTAGCGCAGCATCTTTCTCAATGTACTTGCGATACTCATCAAGTGTGGTCGCGCCTACGCAGTGCAGCTCACCGCGAGCCAGGGCAGGCTTGAGCATATTGCCTGCATCCATGGCGCCTTCGGCTTTGCCCGCTCCAACCATGGTGTGAAGTTCATCGATAAACAGAATCACACGCCCCTCTTCCTGAGAGAGCTCTTTAAGCACCGCTTTCAGGCGTTCTTCAAACTCACCGCGGAACTTGGCGCCCGCCAGCAGCGAGCCCATATCCAGCGAGAGCACGCGCTTATCTTTTAAGCCTTCAGGCACTTCACCGTTAACGATACGCTGGGCCAATCCTTCGACAATGGCGGTTTTACCCACGCCCGGCTCGCCGATTAATACGGGGTTGTTTTTAGTACGCCGCTGCAGTACTTGAATCGTACGGCGAATTTCATCGTCGCGACCAATCACCGGATCCAGTTTGCCGTCCAGCGCACGCTGGGTAAGATCCATGGTGTATTTGTTCAACGCTTCACGCTGATCTTCGGCGTTAGCATCGTCCACTGTGGCGCCGCCGCGCAGGCTATTGATAGCCGCTTCGAGGGATTTTCGATTAATACCTGCGTCTTTCAGCAGCTTGGTGAGGGCCGAGTTCATCTCAAGCGCTGCCAGCAGCACTAGCTCACTGGCAATAAACTGATCGCCGCGCTTTTGCGCTTCACGGTCAGTTAAGTTGAACAGCTTGATAAAGTCCCGCGATGGCTGCACTTCACCATCGAACTGGCCTACCTTGGGTAAATTATCCAGTTGCTGCATCAACCCATCGCGCAGACGCGAGGGACTCCCCTCGGCTTTTTCAATCAGGGCTTTAATACCGGTGTCTTTGGTATCGAGCAGAGCCAGCAGCAAATGAGCGGGATCTAGCTGATTATGGCCGCGACCAACGGCCAGTGACTGCGCCTCGGCAATCGCGCTTTGGAGCTTGGCGGTAAATTTATCAAAACGCATGAAATTCCTCCTGGGGGTGCCGTGCGTTTGGACGCACCGCGTAACCCGGCAACCTGTCGTTGAACGTGCTAAACCACGATTAGCTTGACAAGTTAAATGGCGTCAGTTCCATGCTTTTCAAGAGGTGTGTGAACAAACCACTGGTTTAATTGATCCAGATCACACTGGCCATGCGGCCGGTTTTACCGCCATCGCGACGGTAGGAGTAGAATCGCGACTCGCAGGCAGTACAGAAGTGGCCGCCACTTATATTGTTTACGCCTAGTGCTTCCAAACGAAACCGCGCCAACCGGTACAAGTCGGCCATGTAATGACCCAGCCGGTAGGGACTATGATCAAAAGCGTCGGCGATGTCAGGATGCACTGCCACAAAGGCACCATAGACCTCCGGGCCAACCTCAAACTGAGCGTTGGAAATCGCGGGGCCCAACCACACAAGGATGTCCTCGGGATCGGTATTCATTGCAGCAATCGTCGCCTCCAGCACGCCACCTGCCAAACCACGCCACCCCGCATGGGCAACGGCGACCTGGGTTCCAGCGCGATTGCACAGCATGACCGGCAGGCAATCTGCTGTCAGCACCACACAGGCGTACTCATTAGAAGTAGCAATGGCAGCATCCGCATCGGCGACGTTAGGTTCAAAAACCTGCTGAACGCGGGCACCGTGGGTCTGATTAAGCCACAGTAGCGGGCGCTCATCCCCGATCTCTTTTTGCAACAGGCGGCGACACAGTGCGACATGGTCGGGGTTATCACCGACATGAGCAGCTGTGTTGAAGGCGGCGAAATCCCCCTGGCTAGGCCCCGATTCACGGGTGGTCACAAAGGCTCTTACATTGGCCGGCGCTGGCCAGTCAGGCATTAAAAGCGTCGGCCTTAAATTAATGGCATCGCTCATCTCATCGTCTCGTTATCTTCGCGCAGGTAATCCAACAACATTAGCAAATCATCGGGGAGATCGACCTGAAAAGTAACAGTTTCGCCACTGACCGGATGTTTGAAAATCAACTTCCGCGCATGTAGCGCCTGACGCGGAAACTCGCGCAATATCTCCTTCAATGGCTCCGCAGCGCCTGGCGGCAACTTGGCACGGCCGCCATACATGGGATCACCAATCAACGGATAGCGAGCATGGGCCATATGTACCCGAATTTGGTGGGTACGCCCGGTTTCTAATTTGCACCGCACATGAGTATGCGCACGAAACCGCTCGACCACACGGAAATGGGTAATGGCTGGCTTACCTGCTGTGGTCACCGCTTGGCGCTTACGATCTTTCGGATGACGGCCAATAGGCGCATCAATGGTACTGCCAGAGACCGGCTTACCAATCACCACCGCGTCGTACTGGCGCGACACGCTGCGTGCCTGCAACTGATCCACCAGAACGGTTTGAGCGGGTAGCGTTTTCGCCACCATCATCAAGCCGGTGGTATCTTTATCCAGGCGGTGAACGATACCCGCGCGTGGCACTTCAGCAAGCGCCGGGTGATGGTAAAGCAAGGCATTGAGCAGCGTGCCATCCGGGTTGCCTGCAGCGGGATGAACGACCATACCCGCCGCTTTATTAATGACGATTACCGCGTCATCTTCATACACGATATCCAGCGCAATATCCTGCGCTTCAAAGCGTGTATCGTCTTCGATGGTGGCCTGCAGTGCCAACACTTCATCACCGTGCAGCTTGGCTTTCGGCTTGGCTTGCACGCCATCCACGGTTAATTCACCGGCATTAATCCACGCTTTTAAGCGTTCACGTGAGTAATCGCTGAACAACTCCGCCGCCGCTTGGTCTAACCGCGCACCGGCCAGTGTGGCGGGCACACGTTGCGTGTCTTCAACTATTCGAGACATGAAAAACCTCTTTAAAGCGCGAAAAAAACCCCAGCAAAGCGAAAAATCAGCCTCAGCATGGAAAAATCAATATTGACGGCACCTGACGAAACGTCGCTAAGCCTGCGTTTTAGGTCGAGGTGTTTTATAGTGGGCGGACTGCGACCTATTCTACCATTTCTACTTATGGCCATCGCCGCTTTTTGGTGATTGAGGCTTGTTTGCAACGAGGATGAAGATGCGCGTTTTTTCAGCTGCCAACCGCTTTGGTGCTCTAGCCCTAAGCCTTGCCCTTTTAGCGGGCTGTGCGAGTAACGACACCAGTGAAGAAGAGGAAGATGAATTTGCTGGGGTGCAGGAGCGCGAGCTCTATGAATTGGCCCGCACGGCCTTAGACAGCAACCGCTACCCGATCGCGATTGAGCGTTTAGAAGCGCTCGATACACGCTACCCTTTTGGCGCCCATGCTGAGCAGGCACAGCTTGAGCTGATCTATGCCTACTATGAAAATAGCAATTGGGAAGAAGCCCGGGCAGCGGCCAGCCGCTTTATTCGCCTTCACCCCGACCACCCCCAGGTAGACTACGCCTACTATCTTCGCGGCCTTTCGGCGTGGCAAGCAGGCCGCTTCAGCTTAG
Source organism: Halomonas sp. NYA30 (assembly GCF_976980765.1). Lineage (NCBI taxonomy): Bacteria > Pseudomonadati > Pseudomonadota > Gammaproteobacteria > Oceanospirillales > Halomonadaceae > Halomonas > Halomonas sp. NYA30. The sequence continues at coordinate 3,852,063 of NZ_OZ334477.1, forward strand.
AGCGCCTGCGCTTGATCGACATCTCCAAGCGCGATCTGGGCGCCTCGCGGGATGCCTACAATGATTTCCGCGAGCTGATCCAACGTTACCCGCAGAGTGAATATGCGCCGGATGCCCAGCAGCGCATCGTCTACCTACGTGAGCTAATGGCCCGCCATGAACTGCATGTCGCCGATTACTACCTACGCCGCGGGGCCTATTTGGCAGCGGTTGAGCGTGGCCGCTGGGTCGTCGAAAACTATCCTGAATCAAGCGCCACCCGGGATGCCCTAGCCACCATGGTAGAAGGCTATCAAGGCTTGGACATGGATGATCGCGCCAATGAGGTGTTAGCGGTACTGCGAGAAAACGCGCCTGATCATGAGCAGTTAGAAGGCAGCCGCTTTGTTCCGAAACACTTAGGTCAAAATGATTAAGCCTTTGCCCAGCTAGTATCGATAAAAAACACTACAGCAGTTAGCTATCAAACCACGCCTCGGCGTGGTTTTTTATTAGTAATTTGCCCTCTCTTTTGATTTCAAAGAAAAAAATGCAATCTAGCTATACACATTGTACAAACAATATTTATTTTCTATACAAAAATTGTACAACACTATATAGTTAGTCCGTCTTTAATAATAAAGCGTCTTAACGGCGCCTGAGGGAGCACTCAATGTCACTTCTTAACGCCGATTCCAGCAACACCAAAATAAGCACGCGTTTAACATTCGGTTTTTCTGCCCTACTCGGGCTGCTGGTTTTGCTAACAGCCGTAGGCATCTACCAAGTCAATCAGATTGATCGCGACTTAACCACCATCAACGATGTTAACGGCACCAAGCTGGGGTTTGCTGTGGATATGCGTGGAAGCGTGCATGATCGCGCGATTGCCCTGCGCGATATAGTGCTTACCCAAGACGATAGCAGAGTAGATGCGTTACTCAGCGAAATGGAAAGCCTTAGCAGCGATTACGTCACAGCGTCGGAAGGCGAGCACCAAGTGACTAACGAGTATCCTAGTGGTCAGGAAGAGCAAAACATTCTTGCTAGTATCGACTCCCAAGCCGCCACCACACTGGCGCTAACGCAGCAAGTTATAAAGTTGCGTCAAGCTGATCAATTTGCTGATGCAGAGACACTCCTACTTGAAGAAGCGGGCCCTGCTTACGCCGAATGGCTTAATCGCATTAACCAGTTCATCAACCTTCAACAACAGTTGAATGACGCCACCACAGCGACCGCACGCGACACCGCCTCCGGCTTTCAGATGCAGATGCTGGGGCTAACACTGTTCGCTTTACTGGTTGGCGGTCTGATCGCGGTGTTTTTATCCCGCCAGCTGCTACGTGAATTGGGTGCCGAACCCCACGAAGTCAAAGCATTCGCAGAAGCAATTGGTCGCGGCGAGTTAACCAGCCAGGGTAAGCTCAAGAAGGGAGATACCCGCAGCATTATGGCGTCACAGGTTGCCATGGCGCAGCAGTTACAAACCATTGTGACTCAGGTACGTGCCTCGGCGGAGGCGGTGGCCAGCAACAGCGAGCAAATTGCGGAAGGCAATAACGACCTCTCTTCACGCACTGAGCAGCAAGCGAGTGCGCTGGCCGAGACAGCTTCCGCCATGGAGCAGCTCAATAGTACCGTTACCCTTAATGCCGAGAACGCAGCGCAAGCCAGTCAAGAGGCCACGAGCGCTTCTCGCACCGCCACCCGCGGCGGCGACGCGGTGCATCAAGTGGTCGACACCATGAACGAGTTGAATAAAAGCTCACAGGAAATCTCGGGCATCATTTCGACGATTGATGCCATCGCCTTCCAAACCAATATTCTGGCCCTTAACGCTTCGGTCGAAGCGGCCCGCGCTGGCGAACATGGCCGTGGCTTCGCGGTCGTGGCTGAAGAAGTTCGCAGGCTTGCCCAACGCAGCGCTGACGCTGCGCGGGAAATAAACAATATGATCTCAAAAAATCTGGAACGGGTTAACCACGGCAATGAACGCGCCGAAGAGGCCAGCAAATCAACCGTTGAAATCGTGGCGGCTATTGAGCGCGTCAATAGCATTATGAAAGAAATTAGTAATGCCAGTGCCGAGCAGAGTACTGGCGTGCAAGAGGTAGGTAGAGCAGTGACCGAGATGGATCACGTGACCCAACAGAACGCGGCTCTGGTACAAGAGAGCGCCACCGCCGCCAACAACCTGCGTCAAAACGCTCACTCTCTGCTGCATGCCATGGAAGTCTTCAAGCTGCCCGAATCCCCCCAAAACGTACAGGCGCCGCGTACCGCATTGGCACCTGTGCGTGCTCATTCGTCTAATACGATGGGTACACTGCCTGCTGCAAAAGCTCAGCAGGCCGAACCTGAGTGGGAAAGTTTTTAAGATACCTCAACAGCGTCTTTATGAATCGCTAAGTTTGATCACGCGCCGGGCTGCCAGCCATTAACAATCGGGTAGCGGCGGTCCCGGCCAAAACCGCGTGGCGTCACCCGCACGCCAATCGGGGCTTGGCGGCGCTTATACTCGCAGCGGTCGACGAGCTTAACCACTTTATAAACGTCTTCCTCGTCAAAACCAGCGGCAATAATTGCCTCAGCGCTCATATCGCCTTCAATGTAGCTGACTAAGATCGCGTCGAGCACATCGTAATCGGGCAAGGAATCGCTATCTTGTTGATCAGGCGCCAGCTCGGCACTGGGTGGCCGCTCGATCACCCGCTCAGGAATGGCAGGTGATTGCGTGTTGCGCCAGCGGGCAAGACGATAAACCCAGGTTTTATACACATCCTTAATAGCGTTATAGCCGCCCACCATATCGCCATACAGCGTGGCATAGCCCACCGCCATTTCGCTCTTGTTGCCGGTGGTCAGCACCATCAAGCCTTTCTTATTGGAAATCGCCATTAGCAGCACACCGCGGCAGCGCGACTGCAGGTTTTCCTCGGTGGTATCGCGTTCCGTACCGGCAAAACTTTCAGCAAGCGTCCCCATAAAGGCTTCGACCATGGGCTCAATCGGCATGATCTCGTAGTGCACTCCGAGCATATTGGCCTGCTCTGCAGCGTCCTGCTTGGAAATATCCGCCGTGTAATGATAGGGCATCATCACCGCCTGCACTCGTTGAGGGCCCAGTGCGTCAACCGCAATCGCCAGCGAAAGCGCGGAATCAATGCCGCCGGAAAGCCCCAGCACCACACCATCAAAACCGCTCTTGTTGACGTAATCGCGCAGCCCGGTCACGAGCGCACAGTAAAGGCTCTCTTCCGGCTCTACCTCCGGGTCAATCTCTCCGGCTTGGGGTTCCCACACCGTCGCGCTGGTTTGCAAAAACTGAACCGGCATCAGGCCTGCCTGCCAATACGGTGCCAGCACCTGTAACTCACCGCTGGCGTTAACGCAGCAAGAGCCTCCATCAAAGACCAGTTCATCTTGGCCACCGATGGTGTTCACATACACAATTGGAAGCTGCGTATCCTGGGCGTGTTTCTCCAACAAGCGCAGCCGTTCCGCGGGCTTGTCCTGGTGATAGGGCGAGGCGTGCAAGGAGACCAGCACCTCAGCGCCCGCTTGCGCGGCGGCCTTAACCGGCGCGCCATCCCATAGGTCTTCGCAGATCACGATGCCCAGTTTGGCGCCTTTATGCTCATACACCAGCGTTTCAGTGCCGGGCGTGAAATAGCGCTGCTCATCGAACACTTGGTAGTTAGGCAGCGCCTGCTTGGCGTACTCGGCTTCCCACTGGCCGTTGTAGAGCACCCCAGCCAAGTTGTAACAGCGACCTTCGCGGACGCCAGGATAGCCAATAATCACCAGCACATCGCGGGCAACTTTTGATGCCATTAGCGCGCGTGCTTCACGTAGGCGGGTTTCCATTGAGGGGCGTAGCAGCAAATCTTCCGGCGGGTAGCCCGACAAAAAAAGCTCAGGAAAGACAACAATATCTGCCCCATGCTCAATCCGTGCTTCACGCACTGCTTCAATCGCGCGTGCGGCGTTGCCGGGAATATCCCCGACCAGAGGATCGAGTTGGGCCATTACCAGCGTTAAGTCTTGCATGGGCGTCAAAATCTCTTGAGAATCTTTGAAATAGGGTTACACCGTCATAGTCGTATTGTCCCGCAAGGGCCGCCAACTGGCAAAGGCCATGCGTCAATCCCAAGCCTCGTTCCCTCATTCGGGAGACAAAATAAGGATGAACCTCTTGATCATTCGGCTGATTATCTTCGCCGTTGTATTTTATGCCGGTTTAAAGCTCTACGGCATCTACCGACAACGTAAGTTTGAGCATGAAGCGCAGCACAAACAAGTCAATCGCCATGAAGGCGGTAAAATGGTGCGCTGCCGCTGGTGCGAGGTGCACATACCTGAAGATGAAGCGCTGCGCGACCACGAGCAGTGGTTCTGCTCCAGCGCGCACCGCGACCGTTTTTTACAAGAGCAGCAGGATAAAGACGGCGCGCCTTAAGCCTGAATAAGCCGTTCGGGCGTGGGCTGGTATGGCGCGGGGTCGATTAATGGCTCGCGCCCCAGCAGTTGATCCGCCAATAAATGGGTCGATGCAGGCGCCAGCACTAAGCCATTACGATAGTGCCCCGCATTAATGTATACGTTAGGCCATTCTTGAAGGGCACCGATGAAAGGAATACCCGCCGGCGAACCAGGGCGAAGCCCGGCCCATTGATGCGCTATCGGGCAGGTTTCCAAGGCAGGCAGAATGGCTTCGGCGCTGTGTTTTAGCGATGCCAGGGCTGCCGCGTCGGTGGTCTTATCAAACCCAGCTTCCTCTAACGTAGAGCCGACCAACAGCAACCCGTCTGCACGCGGAATAATATAACGCCCATCTTTTAACACCACACGCTGCACTAACCCCTTGGGTGCCTGGTAAGCGATCATCTGCCCTTTTACCGGCCTTACCGGCAGCTGCACATTCAGCTGCGCCAATAGTTGAGCAGTCCAGGCACCGCCACACACCACAATGCGCCCAGCAATTAACGGCCCTTGTGAGCTAACCACGCCCTTCACTTGGCCATCCTTTTGGATAAAGCCACTGACCTCGCACTGCTCTCTCAGCGTTACCTGAGGCATCGTCGTTAGCCGCGCCTTCAACGCTTTGGCTAAACGCGGGTTACGCACACTGCCCAGGGTCGGCATCCATAGCGCACTATCGCCCGCCATTGCCACGCCAGGTTCTTTATCGTGGACGAAATCTGCCCCCACCCGCTCTAGCGGTTTACCCAGCTGTCTAGCCCAGCACAGAGCACTATCGGCGTCATCTACGTTCAGGTAGAGCAGCCCTTTTTGGCGATACTCAGGATCAATGCCTGTCTCTTCCAGCAAGCGTAAAGCCAACGAGGGGTAAACACCTTCTGACCAGCGTGATAATTGCGATATCGCAGCGTCGTATCGCCACGGATAGAGCGGTGAGACGATACCGCCACCGGCCCACGAGGCCTCTTTACCGCACTCGCCACGATCCACCAGCGTGACCTGCTGACCCGCATCGGCTAGCTGCAGCGCCGTCATCATGCCGATCACGCCGCCACCAATAATTAAGAAATCGCTCACAACATTGTCCGTTTTGGCTTACATAAAAAAGAGTGGCTATCGCCTAGGCTGATTAACCCACCAACTGATCATGGCCGTTGACACCGGGCACTGAGCATAGCGCGGGCCATAACAAGGTCAAGTAAGGAGAAGCGATGAACGATGGCCATAACGGCACACGCACGCTACCTGAAAGCGGGTTTACGTTGCTCGAGCTACTGATCACGCTGCTAATAGTTGGCATTATGACCGCCTGGGGGCTGCCTAATTTTCAAGCATTGGGTGAGCGAACCGCACAGACCAGCGAAATCAATCGATTACAAAGCGCGTTTTCATTAGCGCGCAATACGGCCATCAGCCAGCGTCGCCAGATCACGCTTTGCCCGGCGGCTGAGGACCGCACGGCATGCAGTAGCGAATGGGGCGGTGAGCTTATGATCGTAAAGGGGGATCAAACAGATAACGTTCAAGCCGACGATATTTTGCGCGTCATGCCTGCCGAGCGAGGCACCCAAGTAACTTACAGCCGGGGCTGGTCGCGCATTCGCTACAGCTCATTGGGCTATACCAGCGGTTATAACGGCAGTTTTGCCATTTGTTCAGGTAACGGTGCCGAAGAATCGCAGGGGAAAAAGCTAGTGCTGAGCCAGTTAGGGCGCCTGAGAATCGATGAAGCGCCTATCGATTGCTAGGCGCTTCAGAGCAGAGTGCAACGTTACCCGGCAATGCCGTCTAAATAACGCTCGGCATCCAGCGCCGCCATACAGCCGCTACCGGCAGAGGTGATCGCTTGGCGGTAAATGTGATCCATTACATCGCCGCAGGCAAACACGCCGGGCACGCTGGTGGCGGTGGCATTACCTTCAAGACCAGCGTTCACTTTAATATAACCACCGTTCATGGCTAGCTGACCTTCAAAAATGCCGGTGTTGGGGCTATGACCAATGGCGATGAAAAGCCCAGGCGCATGGATCTCTTTGCTGGAACCATCTTTAGTGGATTTAACTCGCACTCCTGTAACCCCGGAGTTATCGCCGAGCACTTCCTCGACTTCCTGGAACCATTCAAGGGCGATTTTGCCTGCCTCGGCTTTCTCCAAAAGCTTATCTTGGAGAATTTTTTCTGCCCGTAGCGTGTCCCGGCGGTGTACCAGGGTCACCTTGGAGGCGATGTTAGAGAGATAGAGCGCCTCTTCCACGGCGGTGTTACCACCACCGACGACAATGACTTCCTGGTTGCGATAGAAAAAGCCATCGCAGGTAGCACAGGCAGAAACCCCTTGGCCCATAAACTGCTGCTCGGTGGGCAAACCCAGATAACGGGCACTGGCGCCGGTAGCGACAATGAGCGCATCGCAGGTATAAATGCCGCTGTCGCCTTTCAACGTAAAGGGTTTTTCGCCTAAGCTAACCTCATTGATATGGTCAAACAGCACTTCGGTATTAAAGCGTTCAGCGTGCTGTTTCATGCGCTCCATCAACTCGGGGCCTTGGACACCTTGCGCATCGCCCGGCCAGTTATCGACATCCGTTGTGGTGGTCAATTGTCCACCCGCCTGGATACCGGTGATCAGCAATGGCTTCAAGTTTGCCCGTGCGGCATACACAGCGGCCGTATAGCCTGCCGGGCCGGATCCAAGAATAATCAAACGCTCATGACGAGTTTCCATGACACCACCTTGTAAAGATCTGACTGATAGCTTTATTGATAGCTGGGTAAAAGCTTTATAAAAAATTAGGCACAGAGTCTGCCTGAAATGGTGCCAAGTACAAGCTATTGCAAGGTTTCATCTACGCTATTAGGCGAAGAAACCTTGAAAGAGACGATGCAAACACCCATGTGTTATTACTAAATCACGCCATACTGGGGTAAGCCATACTAGGGTAATCAATACGACAGGAAGATCGTGACCGTCACGCTGAGGGCAACACTCAGCAATCAGAGGAGAGACCCATGAGCAAGACACCCGATACGCTAAGCACCTTAGAGGTGGGCAGTAAAACGTACCACTATTACAGCCTACCCAAAGCGGCAGAGGCACTGGGCAGCATTGACCGGCTTCCCAAGACGCTCAAAATCCTACTCGAAAATCAGCTGCGCTTCGGCGATGACGAAAGTGTGGCTGCAGAAGACATGCAGGCCCTGGTCGACTGGCAGGAAGAAGGTTATTCCAGCCGTGAAATAGGCTACCGGCCGGCACGTGTCTTAATGCAAGATTTCACCGGCGTCCCTGGCGTGGTGGATTTAGCCTCTATGCGCGCTGCTGTCGAAAGCCTTGGCGAAGACCCAGCCAAGATCAACCCGCTATCACCGGTCGACCTGGTCATTGACCACTCGGTAATGGTCGACAAATTTGGTAACCCCGCCGCGTTCCAAGAGAACGTTGATATCGAAATGCAGCGCAACCGCGAGCGCTATGAGTTTCTGCGTTGGGGTCAGCAGGCATTTGACAACTTTAGCGTAGTACCGCCTGGCACCGGCATTTGCCACCAGGTCAACCTGGAGTATCTAGGCAGAGCGGTATGGACCAAAGACGAAGACGGCAAAACCTTCGCCTACCCCGACACGCTCGTGGGCACCGACTCTCACACCACGATGATCAACGGCCTGGGCGTACTCGGCTGGGGTGTAGGCGGTATTGAAGCCGAAGCAGCCATGCTCGGACAGCCGGTGTCGATGCTGATTCCCGAAGTCATCGGGTTTAAGTTGACGGGCAAGCTACGCGAAGGCATTACCGCCACTGACTTAGTACTAACCGTTACCGAAATGCTGCGTAAAAAAGGCGTGGTAGGTAAATTTGTTGAGTTCTACGGCGACGGCTTGAAAGACCTGCCCCTGGCGGATCGCGCGACGATTGCCAATATGGCGCCTGAATATGGTGCTACCTGCGGTTTCTTCCCGGTAGACGATGAAACGCTAAACTATATGCGCCTAACCGGGCGTGAAGATGAGCAAATTGCGCTGGTTGAAGCCTATAGCAAAGCCCAAGGGCTGTGGCGCGAACCCAGCGATGAGCCGATCTTCACCGATGCGCTGGAACTGGACATGACCGAGGTGGAAGCCAGTCTGGCTGGCCCCAAACGCCCGCAAGACCGTGTCGCTCTACAGGATATGGCGGCAGCCTTCGACAAGTTCATGCAGCAAGACGTCAAAGCAGATTCAACCGCTAAAGGGAAACTCTCCTCTGAAGGCGGCCAAACCGCGGTCGGAGTGGAACGCAGCTTTGAACATGACACCAGCCAAGCCGTTAAACTGAATGATCAGGACTTTAGCCTCGACCCCGGCGCGGTGGTGATTGCGGCCATTACGTCGTGTACTAACACCTCCAACCCCAGCGTGATGATGGCAGCGGGCTTGCTGGCCCGTAAAGCACGCGAAAAAGGCCTAACCACTCAGCCTTGGGTGAAGACATCATTGGCCCCTGGCTCCAAAGTCGTCACCGATTATTTGGAAGCCGCTGGGTTAAACGATGACCTGGATGCACTGGGTTTCAACCTGGTCGGCTACGGTTGCACTACCTGTATCGGTAATTCCGGCCCCCTACCTGACGAGATTGAGCAAGCCATTAACGATGGCGATCTTGCCGTTGCCTCGGTGCTGTCTGGTAACCGGAACTTCGAAGGCCGGGTTCACCCGTTGGTTAAAACCAACTGGCTGGCCTCGCCGCCCCTGGTGGTCGCCTACGCCCTGGCCGGCAATGTTCAGCGTGACCTCACCAAGGAACCTGTTGGCAAAGACAGCAGCGGCGAGCCTGTCTATCTCAAAGACATCTGGCCCACCCAGGCAGAGATCGCCGGCGCCGTTGAGCAAGTCAATACCGCGATGTTCCGCAAAGAGTATGGCGCGGTGTTTGAGGGTGACGACGTCTGGAAAGCAATCGACGTTTCAGAGAGCAAGGTCTATCAGTGGCCTGAATCTACCTACATTCAGCACCCCCCCTTCTTTGAAGGTATGGGCCGTGAGCCGGATGCCATTGAAGATGTGCACAGTGCCCGAGTGTTGGCGATGCTAGGCGATTCGGTCACCACCGACCATATCTCCCCTGCCGGTGCCATCAAGCCCGACAGCCCGGCTGGCCGCTACCTGCAAGAGCACGGCGTTAAGCCGGTCGACTTCAACTCCTACGGTTCACGCCGGGGTAACCATGAAGTCATGATGCGCGGCACCTTTGCCAACGTGCGGATCAAAAACGAGATGCTCGATGGCGTTGTCGGTGGTGAAACACGCCATGTGCCCAGTGGCGAACAGATGGCTATTTATGACGCGGCCATGAAGTACAAAGAGGAAGGCAAACCACTGGTCGTGATTGCCGGGAAAGAGTACGGCACCGGCTCTTCACGGGATTGGGCAGCCAAAGGCACACGCTTGCTGGGCGTTCGCGCCGTGATCGCGGAATCCTTTGAGCGCATCCACCGCTCTAACCTGATCGGTATGGGCGTTGTACCGCTGCAGTTTGCCGAAGGCGAAAGCCGTCAAACGTTGGGATTAACCGGGGATGAAGAGATTTCGATTGCCGGTTTGAGCGACCTAACACCGGGTGGCACCGTCAAAGTCGTGATCAAAAATGCCGACGGGGAACGTAGCGTTGATGCCAAGTGCCGAATTGACACGGTAAACGAGCTGGCTTACTACCGCCACGGTGGTATCCTTCACTACGTGCTGCGCAAGATGATCGGCGCAGCCTAAGGGTAAAACCTACCAATGCTTGCAGCCCCCACCTCGGTGGGGGCTTTTTTTTGCTTAGAATGCGCGGCGGCGATAGGTGCGGTAATCCGGCGACCAGGACGCCTTTTCAATCAACTCACGCAGCGTCGTGCCGCTGGTTTTCAGTGCCACGCCGTTCTGCTGCGCCTGTGCAGCGACTTCAAAGGCAATCGACTTACTGATATCGCGAATACGCGATAGAGGTGGCAGCAGCGCGCCTTTGCCCTCTTTCACCAGCGGTGCTTCACGGGCCAGCGCCCGAGAGGCGCTCATCAGCATCTCATCGGTGACTCGGTTGGCACTGGCGGCAATAACCCCTAAACCGATACCTGGGAAGATATAGGCGTTGTTGCACTGGGCGATCGGGTAAGTGCGGCCGTTGTAAACCACCGGCGCGAAGGGGCTACCGGTGGCTACCAGCGCTTGACCATCGGTCCAGCGGATAACATCTTCCGGCACCGCCTCTGCTTGCGAGGTCGGGTTGGAGAGCGGCATGATCACTGGGTGCTCACAGCCCGCGTGCATGGTGCGAACAACTTGCTCGGTGAAAATACCGCGTTGCCCACAGACACCGATCAACACCGTTGGCTTGATCTGCGCGATCGTTTCCTCCAGGGCTTGACCATTCCAGCCAACCACCAAGGAGGGGTCGTGGGCCAGGCGGCGCTGGAAGTCGCGCTGCCACGCTTGATCGCTGGTCATTAAACCGTCCCGATCAACAATAAAAATACGTGCCCGGGCTTCGCTTTCGGTCAAGCCTTCGGCTTCCATGGCCACCACCACCTGCTCGGCAATCCCACAGCCTGCAGAACCGCCGCCGACAAACACCACGCGCTGCTGGGCGATGGTTTCTTCGCGCGCTTGGCAAGCCGCCATCAAGGTACCGACCACCACCGAAGCAGTGCCCTGTACGTCATCGTTGAAGCAGCACAGTTCATTACGATAACGCTCAAGCAGCGGCACCGCATTGGCCTGGGCAAAGTCTTCAAATTGCAGCAGCACGTTAGGCCAACGGCGCTTCACGGCGGCAATAAACTCCGCCATGAAAGCATCGTACTCTTCCTGCCCTACCCGCTCGTGGCGCCAACCCATGTACATGGGGTCATCCAGCAGCGCTTTGTTGTTGGTGCCTACATCAATCATGATCGGCAGCGTGTAAGCGGGACTAATGCCACCACAGGCGGTATACAGTGCCAGTTTACCAATCGGAATTCCCATGCCCCCGATTCCCTGGTCACCCAGCCCCAAAATCCGCTCACCATCCGTCACCACGATGACCTTGACGTTATCTTTCGTGGCGCTGCGCAGGATGTCATCCATATGCTCGCGGTCAGGGTAGCTAATAAACAGACCACGGTGGTTGCGATAAATATTGGAGAATTCCTGACATGCCTGACCGACCGTGGGGGTATAGATAATCGGCAGCATCTCTTCAAGGTGCTGAGACACCAAACGGAAATAGAGCGTTTCGTTGTCATCTTGAATAGCGCGCAGATGGATGTGTTTCTCAAGGTCACTATGGCACTGCTGGTACTGGCGATAGACCCGCTCCAGCTGATCCTCAATGGTTTCCACTTTTTGCGGCAGCAAGCCAATCAGGTTAAACGCCAGGCGCTCCTGTTGAGTAAACGCGCTGCCTTTGTTCAATAGCGGCATTTCGAGCAGAGAAGGACCGGCGTAAGGAAGGTATAAGGGGCGTTTACTCTGGGTAGTCATAAGCATTCTCTTTTTATGTCAATCACTGCTGCAATGCAGCAACATCGGGCGTTTGCGGCGTTTGGGCTTAATGTAACATGCTCCTGCTACAAAGGTAGAAGAGAGCGACGTTGTTAACATAAAAACGCCCCGGTTTAATGTGTTTCAAACCGAGGCGTCATCTAACTATTTTAGCGCTTTTAAACTAGCTTTAGCTGGTTTTAGCGGTGGGTTTTCGGCCTTCTACGCCGCCGAAAAAGAAAGGTCTTAACTTAACACCCAGCATATTGCCGGCGAACGCAGCAACCAACCATACCCAGCCATGCAGGCTGCCAGATGCAATGCCGCTGAAGTAGGCGCCGATATTGCAGCCATACGCCAAGCGGGCGCCATACCCCAACAGGAGGCCACCAACGATTGCCGCCAGAAGAGATTTCAATGGAATCTTAAAGTTAGGCGCAAAGCGACCGGCCAAGCTGGCGGCGGCAAGTGCCCCCAGCATAATGCCAACGTTCATTACCGTAGTGATATCACTCCATACGCTGGCTTCAAGCGCTGCTGCATTACCCGGCGCTTGCCAATAGCCCCATTGGCTTACATCGCCACCAACGAGCGCATAGCTCTTTGCACCCCACAGTGCGAACGCAGAGGTAATTCCCCATGGGCGGCCAGCCAGTGCCAAGGTGACGAAATTCAGCAACGCCAACGCCACGGCACCCGCCAACAATGGCCAAGGCCCTGTCAGCCAACGCTCAGCACTTTGTTTATTAACAGCAGGCGCCTGCTCTAACTGACCATGGCGGCGCTTCTCCATCACCCAGGTGAAAGCAGCAATCGCAGCAAACAGCACCAGGCTTATCGCCACCCCGCCACTGACCCCAGCCACGTTGACCAGTGATACCGGCTGAAAGGCCGGCAAACTCTGCCACCAGGCAAAATGCGCCGAACCAATCACCGAGCCGACAATAAAGAACACCAAGGTGATCAACATACGTGCGTTACCACCACCCGCGGTAAAAAGCGTACCAGAAGCACACCCACCGCCTAACTGCATGCCTAAACCGAATAAGAAGGCCCCCACCAGTACGGAGATACCGATAGGCGCGACAAAGCCCGACACCTCATTACCAAATAGCGTGCCCGCTCCCAAAGCAGGGAAAAACAGCACCACCGCAATCGCCAGCATCACCATCTGGGCACGCAAGCCACGCCCTCGCCGTTCGGTAATAAATACTCGCCACGCCGAGGTAAAACCAAAGGCAGCATGATAAAGCACCATGCCAAACAGCCCACCGACAATCATCAACAGGCCCGTATTGGCCTCAAACACTACTCCTATAAGCAACGCGCCAAGCACAATCGCCGCTGAGGCAATGAGCGGCACGCGATAACTCTGCGGCGCAGCAGCCGTCGTTGTAGACATACATTCACCTTTATCAATGCCAAAAGCGCCTGTTCACGAACAGGCGCTTCCAGACAGAATGGATCCAGTTAATACGGATAATGATGATAAGCTTAACGCTGCTAATAATCGGCGTACAATTATTTGTGCAGATGTATTTATGACGATTAACACTATTTACTGGCTTTCTTCCTCTCGAGTGACGTATAGCCTGTTCACCAACACAAACGCCACCACCGTCAGCGGTGCGGCCAAAATCAGGCCGGCTAAACCAAACAGAGTACTGGCTGCAAACAGCGAAAAAAGCAGCATGGCGGGGGGCAAGTGAACAGCGCGCTGCTGTACCAGCGGCTGTAAAATATTGCCCTCTATCTGCTGAATAATCGTATACACAATCAGCACAAACAGCGTGGTTTGAGGGCTCACAGTGAAGGCAAGCAACAACGCAGGAATAGCGGCAATCAGAGGCCCCACCAGAGGCACAAAATCCAATAGCCCAGCCACTAACCCCAAGCCAAGCGGCGCTGGCACACCTAACAGCCACATGCTGACACCCACTAAAAGCCCAGTGGCCACCATAGCCACTAACTGCCCGCCAAGCCAATAGCGGAGCGCCTTACCACTCTCATCCAGCGCTTCACCCAAACGTGGACGGCTTTTAATGGGCGCAAGTAACAATAAACCACGGCGATAAACACCTGGCTGGGCAGCAAAATAAATCATGCCGACAACAAGCGCGAAGAAGCTGACGACACTGCCGCCCATTGAGACCACCACCATCCCAACCTGAGAAATACCGTTTTCTAATACGCTACCTGCTCGCTCAGCGGCATCATTAACCAATGGCGCTAACTGCGTTCCTTCAAGCCGATCCTGAAGCTGTTCCCAAGCGTCAGGTAGCAGAGCAGACAATGATTCCAGCTCAGAAGACACCTGCGCGCCAAATGCCCAGCTAATTAAGCCCAGCCCCAGGGTTAGCGTTACTATTACCGTTAACAGTGCCAGCCAACGGGGGACGCCTAGCCTCAAAAGTGGCGTCATACCCGTTTGCAATATACAGGCGCCCACCACTGCGCCAAAAATCAGGATCAGTAGTCCAACAAGCTTCCAAAGCATTAACGCGACGACCGCCAGCGTTAAGGCTATCAATGCACATTCCGTAAACGACTGATGTCGATACCTTGACCGCATACAATATTCCCTTTGTGGATGCGTTGCTTTTGCGAAGCTAAGTACGTATCTGAGAAATACATAGCCTACGTGATAAGCACTATAGGACATCAGCACAACCATGCTCATGCACAAACATGCTCATTCAGTTAATGACTGACGCCCCCGATTGAAGGCTGAGCTATCACTAACAGCCTAGTTAGCAGCAAAGCGCGAGGCCCGAAACAAACGAAGCCCTTTCCAAGCGGAAGGGGCTTCGTCGTTACTGCTAGATGACTAACAGGTCACTACTGTGAATGGCAGTATTCAGATGTTAAACAAACCGCCCTAGGCCAACAGCAGCGCGTAAGCGGTCCATCGTGACTGCCGCTTCTTCGCGCGCCCGCTCGGCGCCTTTTTGAAGTATCGCTTCAATATGAGCAGGATCTTCCATGAGCGCGTTATAGCGTTCACGAGGGGCGCTTAAGTGAGCGTTCAAGTACTCAAACACTTGGTTCTTCGCATCACCCCAGCCAATGCCTGCGGCGTACTGCTCGCGGAAGCTGGCGGTCTCTTGCGCCGTCGCAAAAGCGGAGTAAATCTGAAACAGCGTGCAGGTGTCCGGATCTTTCGGCTCACCGGGCTCCAGTGAGTTGGTCTTGATCTTGCGTACCAGCTTTTGCAGCTTTTTCTCGGCCGAAAAGAGCGGGATCGTATTATCGTAGCTTTTGGACATCTTGCGCCCATCCAAACCATTCAGAAGCTGCGTTTTCTCGTCAACGACGGCTTCTGGGAGGACAAAATGCTGACCCTTGTAGAGATGATTAAAGCGCCCGGCGATATCACGGGCCATCTCGATATGCTGAATCTGATCACGCCCTACCGGCACCTTGTTGGCGTTAAACATTAAAATATCCGCCGCCATTAGCACAGGGTAGCCAAACAGCCCCATGGTGATGCCTTTATCCGGGTCTTGGTTTTCCGCCTCTTCATTCTCAGCCACCGCCGCCTTATATGCATGGGCGCGATTCATCAGGCCTTTGGCGCACACGCAAGAGAGCATCCAGGTAAGCTCAGGAATTTCCAAAATATCCGACTGGCGATAAAAAATGGCATTGTCGGTATCTAGCCCAAGAGCTAGCCACGTAGCGGCAATTTCCAGCCGCGACTCTTGCACACGTTTCGGATCAGGGCATTTGATCAAGGCATGATAGTCAGCCAAAAAATAAAACGACTGAACGTTAGGATCCTGGCTCGCCTCAATGGCGGGCTTGATTGCCCCTACATAGTTGCCCAAATGGGGTGTACCGGTGGTGGTAATACCAGTGAGAACGCGGGTTTTACAGAGTTTATTCATACTAATGGACTCAACCATGCTGCTTGGAGAAAATAATTAAATAATTTCTCATCTTACTACGCATTAATTAGCTTTCCCAAGAAACTACCGTCAACCCTGGATTACTGCTACTACCTGCTCCAGCATCTGATTGCGAAAATGTTGTGCTTGCGGAAGCATGACGAAAGTTGTAACGCCCATTAGTATCAAAATCGATATCGCTTTTCGCCATTAACCCCCCAATCCATTCTTCATTTCCTCCACCTTTAACATCAATATCAATATCATCACCCGAGTAAATCCAAAGTCCATCTATTGTATTTTTACCCTTCAGATCAAGGTCAACCCCGTCTTTAGAGAAAAAAAATGAATTTTTAGAAGCGAAGTCATTTTTTTCGTTTTCATTCTCAATGTCTTCATTTGAAACTATAAAAACGTTTTCTAACGCAGTATCACCTATTATGTTCACATCACCATCAGCTACTATAAAAACGTTAGAAAAGTTACCACTTAACTCTACATCACCATCACAAAAAATAACCTCCCCTTCTTGATCACCAAAAGGCGCTATAACGCAGTCTTCATCATAGCCACCAACAGGATTGGCTGTCTGTTTAACCTCTTCAATGATCGAATCAAAATTAACAACCGGAAAACTTTCTTTATCGTTCTGACTAACTTCACCTGAGCCATCTCCATCAAAAATGAAATTATTCTCATTACCAACGTCAAATTCATCATCAGCTTGCAACAGTCCTATAAAATCGTATTTCCCTTGATTATCTATATCAATATCTTCGCCTGCAAACATACCAATCTTATCAAATACACCAATAGCCTCTTCAAGCACATCTGAATCAAACGGAAGACCTACTCCCCCACTACTAGTGGAAGAAAATTTGATAAAAATAGGAGAACTTTGAGCAATCACATTACCTTGCTCGCTCTCAATGGCACCAAAAGCAATTACATACCATTCAGGCGCTCCGGACTCTACATCTATATAAACAGGAAAATATAGACAGCGATTATAATCGCCGTCACTACAAACATTTTCATTATACTGACTTACAACATCAAAATTTTCTTTTATATCTTCATATCTAAAGCCTCTAACAACATCCTTCCAATCATGAATGTTATTGTCACTTTCTATTATCTCTTTTAAATTATTTTTTAATAGGTTTTTAGCAGGCTCATCATTCCAGAACTCTTGACCTTGGCCATTACTACTACCTATAAAAATATCATTCGTCACACTATCCGATGCTGCTCTTTCTGCATTCATCTGAGCAATTGCAGCGGCACGATAATTCCCCGCCAGCCGCTCATCAATCAGCGCTGAGTTCATGCCTGAAATGCCGACCATTAGCGCGCCAGAAAGCAACGCCATAACAATAACTAACGCTGCACCTTGTTGATTTTTCATGCTCCTTACTCCCCAATATTTTCAAAAAGTGAATAGTAAGGCTCTAAAAGACACCAAGGTTCCCTACTTTCTTCTTGAGACGTGAAATTATTCATTGTGTAATTGTTAGTAGAAAGAACACTGCCAGAAAAATGTACGCCACTTGCACCTAAACCAATATTCTGAGCACTCCAAAAAACACCGCTCAGCGTAGCATTTACGTTATTATTTCCACTCATATTAATAGCATTCATCGCCACTAAAGCCACATTCGAGACTGATTTATTGTCATTCATTTGAAATGTAATATTTTGCTCGGCCATTATTACTTTACTATCCATACCTCCTATATCGAGGTCATTTAAATTATCATTACAATAGAAAAACTTTTCACTTGAAGAGCTAATTTCACTTACACTACAAGTATTAACCACTACTTCCGCATTTCTTAGTTCCTGTATATAACTAGCAGGAGAAGGAACTCTAGAACCTGAAATAAAAGCGTCACCCTCGCTGGTACCTGGCATTGGGCATACCTCTTCTTGAGGTGGGCGCTTCATCACATGAAACGAAAGTGTTTCTAATTGTTCATCATCACGTCCAAAATCAAATGTAAAGCGATGATAACCGTCTAGCGTCTGTCCAGGTGCCAATTCTCCAGCGCTAATAAACCTCTCAGCGCTACACTCACCATCAAACTGTGCTAACCCACCTACAATTGGTTCGTCATTTGCCTGAATTGAACATTCATCAGGGGTGTCGGTTGTTGGTTTTAAGGTATATTCTGCGCCACCCCGCCGATAGGCGTTAACCAAGTTATTGGCCGCAAATATGACCGTTTCCTGCTTACGGCTTAGCTCATCCACTGCTCTGAATGTTTGAAAAGTGGTCAGGAATAGTTGGCCAGCTCCTAATATAACAATAGAACCAACCGCCATTGCGACCATCAATTCAACGAGCGTAAAGCCTGTTTGCCAGTGTTTTGACATTGTAAGCCTCACAGCTTGGGCAAGCGGAAGACATAGGCAAAGGTTTCGGCATCAATACTACCGGGCCCCTCGCCTTGTTCAATTGTGATCGTAAATTGGCAATCAATAGCTGAAGAGAGCTCTATACTGCTATTTTCCCAATTCACACTACGCAACGGATTAGAAGGATCATCATCATTCCACCACTCTTTCCACTGTTCTTCGACACTATCATTACTAGGCGAACGTGCTTGCTGAGGAGTTATCACTGAGCAATCATCTCCATCGGCTAACTGAGCCAACTCCGCCCACAGCCGCTCTTGGGCATCCACCGCTGCAAGTGTTACCACCGAACGCTGATAGCCAGCAGTCGCACTCTGTAATGCTTTCAGCTGCATGGCCGCTACACCGATCAGGCCAATCGAGAGAACCACTAGCGCTATCAGCGCTTCTATTAAGCTAAAGCCGCGCTGAGAGTTCATAACTCACTCTCCTTTCTGCGAATGCTGCCAGTGGTGCGGATTACCAGAGTAACAGGAGCAGTTGAAGCATTTTTCCCGGTAGTATTTAGCGTCATTTCGCAGGGTGAGTCAGGGCAGTTGGAAATGTCGGCGTCCCCCAAATTTTGGAAGGTGAGCGAGAACTCTTGCGCTGGCGTGGTTATATTGGCCGACGGCCCTACCCGCAAGATCTCATCTTCTTCGTCGTGCTCTACCCAGTAGCACCATGCCGAGTAACGGTAACGGATGCTCTCTTCACTGCTTTCATCTGTATTTTCAACGATTTCATTATTTCTACAGGATTCAGGACGGCGGTTTGAAGTGGCAGTATTAGGGGGTGAAAAGATGACCGTCATATCACTGCGCTGTTTTATTGCCTCGCTGCGCGCCAAACTGAGCACCGAGATCATTTCATTAACATCACTTGCTAGCTGCTGGCGCGCAAGAAAGCCTGAGAACGCAGGCACCGCCACCGTGGCTAGAATCGCGGCAATGGCCAAGGTAATCAGCAGTTCAATTAGAGTGAAGCCGCGTTGAGTCATAAATTACCAGCAGTCGCTAGGAGTACGTTCACCATTACTATGTAGCTCCAACGTCGCGCACCCCGCTTTCACACGAGCCGCTGCGGCTTTTGCACGCACGGTATAGCTACTTGCTTCATCCTCAAGTTCAAACGTCGCGTATAAATCATTTGACACATTGCTGATATTTGACTCTGCGTTACTACAGTTTTCATAGCTGTAACTGCTGGTATAACAGCGCTCTAAGATACTCGCCGCCTCCATCAGTACGGTTTTGGCTGCAGCGCGCTGGCTGCGCTCCACATAGCGGGTATAGCTGGGGTAGGCAATGGAGGCGACGATGCCGATGATCACCAGCACAATCATTAACTCAATGAGGGTAAAGCCGCGCTGGCCGTTATGGGAAAAACGGCCAGTGGAAGGATGAGTAACATAAGGCACGCGGCTTTGCTCCTGTATTAGTTGGCTCATACTGTTTCAGTATGTCGCAAACTAATACGCTTTGCATCACGAAACCTAAGATCAGCTGCTGGCAATCACCTTTTCACGTAACTCTTTTGGCATGGAAAAAGTAATGGTTTCTTCGCGGCCTTGTAACTCTTCGGGCATAGCAGCGCCCATGGTTTGAAGCTTGGCAATCACCCCTTTGACCAGCACTTCAGGGGCACTGGCGCCAGCGGTGACGCCGATACGCGCTACATTCTCAAGCCATTGCGGGTCGATCTGATCGGCGTTGTCGATCAAATAGGCAGGTGTACCCATACGCTCCGAAAGCTCCCGCAAGCGGTTCGAGTTTGAGCTATTGGGGCTACCAACCACTAATAACAAATCACTCTGGGCGGCTAGCTCACGCACGGCATCCTGGCGATTTTGCGTGGCGTAACAGATATCATCATTACGTGGGCCTTGGATCTCGGAAAACTTGTCACGCAGCGCATCAATCACTTTGGCGGTGTCATCCATTGAGAGCGTGGTTTGCGTTACGAAGGCAAGCTTGGAGGGATCACGTACTTCCAGGTTAGCAACGTCTTTTTCGTCCTCGACCAAGTAGATACGCCCGCCGTGGGAGGTATCGTAGCGCCCCATGGTGCCTTCGACTTCCGGGTGCCCTTCATGGCCGATCAAAATGCACTCCTGCCCACGTTTGGCGTAGCGCAGCACTTCCAGGTGCACCTTGGTCACTAGCGGGCAGGTGGCGTCAAATACCTTCAACCCCCGCCGCTCGGCATCGGCTTGCACCGCTCGGGAAACACCGTGGGCTGAGAAAATGACAATGACGTCATCCGGCACTTCATCCAGCTCTTCAACGAACACAGCACCACGATCCCGCAGTGTTTCGACCACAAAGCGGTTATGGACCACCTCGTGGCGCACATAAATGGGCGGGCCAAAGACATCCAGCGCGCGATTGACGATATCAATCGCACGATCCACACCGGCACAAAAGCCGCGCGGGTTGGCCAATTTAATTTCGATAGGCTGTGTTTGCTGCGTGCTTGTCATAAGAGCGCCTTGATGCGACGTAGCATCTGCTTAATGAGTGTTCACCGGCTTAACGTCCAGTACTTCTACTTCAAACGTAAGCGTGCGGCCTGCTAACGGGTGATTGAAATCCACCTCAATACGATCACCGTCAATGGTTTTGACCACACCTGGCAATTCCGTTCCCGCTTTATCGGCAAACGACATCACCATGCCAATTTCCGGGGGCTCGTCACCAAAATCTTCCCGCTTCAGGGTCTGAATATTTTGCGGGTTATGCTGACCGAAAGCATGCTCTGGGGAGATCTGAAACGTCCCCTCTTGACCCGCGGCCATGCCTTTAATCGGATGCTCAAAACCGGGCGGCAGATTCCCATCGCCCACTGCGAAGGTAGCCGGTGCTTTATCTTTGGTGGAGTCTACCAAAGTGCCGTCTTCCAGCTTTAAGGTGAAGTGCAGCGTCACTTCCATGCCATCATCAATACGGTAGTCGCTCATTACCATCCTTACCTGTCTATAAATGACTTTAAGTGAATGTCTTCTCGTTAGGACAGACCGCTATTAACAGACCTTCATGGTCAGACCGTTATGAAACGTTCCCGTGCGCTTTTTTACGCCGCCGCTCACCCATGATCGATTCCCAGATTAAAGCGACCGCCCCCAGGGTAATCGCAATATCCGCCACATTAAACGCCGGGTAGTACCATCCGGCGGCGTGGAAGGAGAGAAAATCGACTACATAGCCATGTACCAAGCGGTCATAAAGATTCCCCAGCGCACCCCCGATAATCAACGGCAGCGCGATCGCCAACAGTTTTTCATCGTGCTTGATGCGTGTGAGCCAAATGGTTAAGCCTACCGTCGCGCCAATCGCAATCAGGGCGAAGAACCAGCGCTGCCAGCCGGGGTGAGTGGCTAAAAAGCTGAATGCCGCGCCGGTGTTGTGTAGCAGTGTCAGATTAAAGAACGGCAACACTTCCACCGGCTGAGCATAGCCGAGCTGGCTGCTGGCCACGTATTTCGTGGCCAAGTCCAACACAATCACTACCACCGCTAGCCACAGCCAACGCAACGGCCGCTGCATCGTCGGCCGCGCGCTGGCATCGCTAGACGTATTCGTATCAGGCGTATTTCCTTCTTTAAGCATAGTAACGAGTCTCACCGCTGCCTTCAGGGAGGTTGCTGATACAGCGGCCACATAGATCAGGGTGTTCGGCATGCGTGCCTACATCAGGGCGGTGGTGCCAGCAACGCTCGCACTTGTCGTTGTCGCTGGCTTTGACAGCCACTTTCAGACTCTCTAGATCCGTTGCTTCTGCATCGCCTGCATCAGCCAGGGGCTTAAGCGTGACTTCGCTGGTGAGCATGACAAAGCGCAGTTCATCGCCCAGTTTAGTCAGTGTCGCCTGCAGTTCATCGCTCACGTATAGCGTGACCTCTGCCGCCAGGCTGCCCTTGATCACTTTGGCATTACGGGCGTCTTCCAGGCACTTGTTAACCGAGTGCTTAACCTCTAGTACCTGCTCCCAGAACGCGCGACCCAAATCAGCGTTATCGTCCAGGCTGCCCAGATCCGTGTAGTAGGTCTCGAGCAGCACGCTGTCGCCGCGCTTACCGGGAATGTTCTCGTGAATCTCTTCAGCAGTGAATGACAAAATCGGCGCGATCCAGCGGCTCAGTGCTTCCACCACGTGATAGAGCGCGGTTTGCGCACTGCGGCGTGCCAGCGAATCGGTTTGCGTGGTGTATTGGCGGTCTTTGATAACATCTAAATAGAAGCCACCTAATTCCCGCGCGCAGAAACCGTGCACCTGCTGATACACATCCAGGAAGCGGTACTCTTCATAGGCTTTTTCGATCCGCGCTTGCAGCTGGTAAGCGCGATCCACCACCCACTGATCCAGTGCCAGCATATCGCCAAACGCGACTTGGTTTTTCTCTGGATCAAACCCGTTAAGGTTCGAAAGCAGGAAGCGCGCAGTGTTCCGAATCCGCCGATATACGTCTGACGTGCGCTTCAAAATCTCATCGGAAACGGCCATTTCGCCGGAGTAATCGGTGGAGGCGACCCATAGGCGCAGAATATCACCGCCCAGCTTATCCATCACTTCCTGGGGCGCGACCACGTTACCCAGCGACTTGGACTGCTTACGACCCTGAGAATCAACGGTAAAGCCATGGGTCAGCAGCTGACGATACGGTGGATGACCGTCAATGGCCGAGCCTGTCAGCAGTGAAGAGTGGAACCAACCACGGTGCTGGTCAGAGCCTTCCAGGTACAGATCCGCCCGCGGGCCGCTTTCATGGCCGTGCGGATGAGAGCCGCGCAGTACGTGGCGGTGCGTGGTGCCAGAGTCAAACCACACATCAAGCGTATCGGTGACTTTGTCGTAATCCGCTGCTTCCGCACCCAATAGCTCAGCGGGGTCGAGCTTGAACCAAGCATCAATACCTTCTAGCTCAACGCGCTTGGCCGCCTCTTCCATCAAGCCAACGGTACGCGGGTGCAGCTCACCGGTTTGCTTGTGTAAGAAGAACGGAATCGGCACGCCCCAATTGCGCTGGCGGGAGATACACCAGTCTGGGCGATTGGCGATCATGCTATGCAAGCGCGCCTGACCCCAAGCAGGCGTAAACGCCGTGGCTTCAATGCCTTCGAGGGCACTTTCACGCAGAGTTTTGCCGCCTTTGCCTTTAATATCCATGCCCACAAACCACTGCGCCGTGGCACGGTAGATCACCGGCGTTTTGTGGCGCCAGCAGTGCATATAGCTGTGTTTAATCGGAATATGCGCCATCAGCGCACCGACTTCGCGCAGTTTTTCGACGATCTGGGGGTTAGCTTTCCAAATCATCTGGCCGCTGAAGAACGGCAGGTCGTCAGCGTAAACGCCGTTGCCCTGCACCGGGTTAAGCATGTCATCGAACTCCATGCCATGCTCGCGGCAGGTTAAAAAGTCATCCATGCCGTAAGAAGGAGCGGAGTGAACGATACCGGTACTGCCCACTTCTGACTCAACGTACTCCGCCAGATAGACCGGCGAGAGACGATCATAAAACGGGTGACGGAAATTGATCAGATCAAGCTGTTTGCCTTGCGTCGTGGCAATCACTTCGCCTTGCAGGCCAAAGCGCTCTAGGCAGCTCTCCACCAACTCTTCCGCCAGCAGCAATAGCCGCTCACCAGTATCGACCAGCGCGTAGGTGAACTCGGGGTGAACGTTCAACGCTTGGTTGGCCGGAATGGTCCAAGGCGTGGTGGTCCAGATCACTACCGCCGCTGGTTTAGCCAGTTCGCTTAAACCGAACGCGGCCGCCAGCTTGTCGGCGTCTTCCACCGGGAAAGCAACGTCGATGGCGTCAGACTTTTTATCCGCATACTCGACCTCGGCTTCCGCCAGCGCCGAGCCACAGTCAAAGCACCAGTTCACCGGCTTCAAGCCTTTAAACACGTAGCCCGCGTCGACCATCTCGGCCAAGGCACGAATCTCGCCCGCTTCGTTGGCGAAATCCATGGTGCGGTAAGGGTGATCCCAATCGCCAATGATGCCCAAACGCACAAAGTCGGCCAACTGCGTTTCGATTTGCGCACCGGCGTATTCACGGCAAAGCTCGCGGGCGTGTTCCGGCGCCAAGTGCTTGCCATGGGTAGTTTCTACCTTGTGCTCAATGGGCAAACCGTGGCAGTCCCAACCCGGCACATAAGGAGCATCAAAACCGGCTAAATTCTTAGACTTAACGATGATATCTTTAAGAATTTTATTAACGGCGTGACCGATATGAATACTACCGTTGGCGTAAGGAGGGCCATCGTGCAGTACAAACAGCGGCGCACCTGCGCGCGCTTCACGCAGGCGCTGGTAAATGTTCATATCTTGCCACTGGGAAACCCGCCCTGGCTCCTGCTTTGGCAGCATGCCGCGCATGGGGAAGTCAGTTTCAGGCAAATTCAGCGTGTGCTTGTAATCCATAGTCCGGTCAGCCGTCGTTAGCATCAGCGGAATTTCCCGCCGAAGATGAATCAGAAGAAGCGGTCTCACGCCCAAGCGGGGCCGAGGCCAGCGGAAGAGAATAGTCGTGATTGGCCACTGCCGTCGAAAAATAGTGGCGAGCACGGGCTTGGTCACGTTCAATTTGCGCTTTCAGCGCGTCAAGGCCGTCAAACTTGACCTCGCCCCGCAGTCGCGTACAGGGGTATACCGTCATACGTTGGCCGTAAAGATCACCGGAGAAATCGAACAGGTGCACCTCAAGGGTCGGCCGCTCTGAACCCACCGTCGGACGAAAGCCAACATTGGCAACGCCCTGGTGGCGTTTACCATCTTCAAGCTCAGCGACTACCGCAAACACGCCCCGCAGCGTTAACGGCTGGGGCAGCAGCGGCAAGTTGGCGGTGGGTACGCCAAGCGTGCGCCCCAACTGCTGGTCACGCACCACACGGCCATGCAATGAATAGGGGCGGCCCAGCAAACGCGCCGCGGCGGAAAAATTGCCGCTGGCCAGCAAGGTACGCACCCGCGTGCTGGACACCCGCTCGTCATCCACGGTAAACGTGCGCGTGTGCTCGACGCCAAACCCCTGCTCGCGCCCTACTTCCGCCAGCAGCGCAAAGTCACCGCGACGATCACAGCCAAAGCGGAAGTCATCACCCACCACCAAATGCTTAACGCCGAGCCCATCAATCAATACCTGATCGATAAACTCGCGCCCCGTCAGGCTGCGCAGCGTATCGTTAAACGGCAGCACCAGCACTTGTTCCGCGCCAAAATCACGCAGTAAACGCACTTTTTCTCGCAGGCGGGTTAACCGCGGCGGTGCTTGGTCACCGGCAAAAAATTCGCGCGGCTGGGGCTCGAACACCACCACTGTCAGCGGCACACTCCAGCGTGCGGCATGTTCACGGCACTGCTGAAGAATGGCCTGATGGCCGCGATGCACACCATCGAAGTTACCGATCGTCGCAACGCAGCCACGATGAGCCGCTTTCAAGTTGTGCAGACCTCGAATGACGCGCATGGCACCTCAGCCGTTGGGAGGACAAAGCCTCAATTATAACGAACCCGCACGCCAGGGTGCAGCGTTATGAGTGCATTTTAAGATGACGGATGCGTAAACCTAATGCTGCCAGCCACGCAAAGTAGAGTGAGCCGCCCATGACCACCAGCCCAGTCACCCAGCTTATCCGCTGCCACAGGCCAAAGGAGAGCCACGCTTGCCAATCTGGCGCCACCAAATAGAGTGCCGCACACATTAACCCACTGCCACCAATTAGCTGTACCGAATAACGCTTCCAGCCCGGCTGAAACACTAGCACACCCTGCTTATGCAGCAGGTAACCCAGCAGGCCAACGTTCAAGAAGGCCGACAGCGCGGTGGCTAACGCCAACCCGGCATGCGCCAGCGGCCAAATTAGCAGCAGGTTAAGCACCATATTAGCGACCATGGCGATAATGCCTACCTTTACCGGGGTTTTGGTGTCTTGACGGGCAAAAAAGCCCGGCGCCAATACTTTGATCAGCATAAAGGCTACCAAACCGAAGGCGTAAGCACGTAGGCTCATCGCCGCCATTTGGATGTCGTTGTCAGTCATCGCGCCGTAATGGAATAGCGTGATCAACAGCGGCTCGGCCAGCACCGCCAGCGCTAGCGCCGCGGGCAAGCCTAACAGCAACACAATGCGAATAGCCCAATCAAGCATCGCCGCAAAGTGCTCTTTGGACTGGTCAGCATGGCGCTTGGAAAGCGCTGGCAAAATCACCGTACCAATCGCCACCCCAAACACGCCTAGCGGCAGTTCTACCAACCGGTCAGAGTAATAGAGCCACGACACGCTACCCGCCGCCAGCAACGAAGCCAAGACCGTATCCAACAGCAGATTAATTTGCGATACCGACACCCCAAAAAGCGCAGGCCCCATCAATTTCAGTATGCGCCGTACGCCCTCGTGGGCAAAGTTTGGCCAGGGTGTGGGCATCAGCCCCAAGCGCAATAAAAACGGCACTTGAAAAACCAGCTGCGCAGCCCCGGCGATCAGCACGCCCCAGGCCAGCGCCATGGCGGGCTCTTCCATTAGCGGCATTAAAAATAGCGCCGCACCTATCAGCGAAAGATTAAGCAATACCGGCGTAAACGCGGGCACTGCAAAGCGGTTCCAGGTATTCAGCACGCTACCGGCAAACGCGGTAAGCGAAATCAGCAATAAATAGGGAAACGTTAAGCGCAGCATATCCGCGGTCAGCGCCAGCTTTTCCGGCTCACTGCCAAACCCGGGGGCAAACACCCAAATCAACCACGGCGCGCAGAGCATTGCCACGGCAGTAATCAGCGCCAGCACTGCCGTTAAGCTACCCGCGGTCGCATTCAGTAGCGCACGTATTTCCTCCCGATTACGCTGGGTAGAGTACTCCGAAAGCACCGGCACAAAGGCTTGATTGAACGCCCCTTCAGCAAATAGACGCCGCAAAAAATTAGGGATCTTAAACGCCACGAAAAACGCATCGGCGCCATCCCCTGCCCCTAATAAGGTAGCGATAACCACGTCGCGCGCCAGCCCCATCACCCTCGACAGCATCGTCATCGCACTGACGACAAGACCCGAGCGCATTAGCCCGCGGCGGACTATTGCGGTGTTTGAGGAAGTGCTGGGAGCTTTCTTCGCTGTCATAAGCTATCCACAAAAACCATCCAGAAAAACCATCTAGAAAAATCATTCAGACACAAAAAAACCGGCCGCAGCCGGTTTTTTATGGCGCCTGCCGGCTTACGCCGCCAGTGCCTTAATACGCTTGTTCAAACGGCTCTTCAGGCGAGCTGCTTTCTTCTTAGACAGCACGTCTTTGTCTGCAATACGGTCAACAACCGGCTGCATGGCCTTGAACTCTTCCATTGCCTTAGCGTGGTCGCCGGTGCTGATCGCTTTCACTACACGCTTGATGTAGGTGCGGACCATGCTGCGCTGGCTGGATTTCAGGACGCGACGGTTCTCGGCCTGGCGGGCGCGCTTGCGAGCTTGCTTGCTGTTCGCCACAGGGTATCTCCTTGGAGAATAAAGGTTGCCGAAAAAACGGCAACGAAATTAAATATGTGTTTGTCGGCTGCGCTATGACAGCACGACGTTCCGCAACATGACACTTCTCTAACAACTAGCTGATCAGGTCTATAACAACCAGTTGATTTGGCAGGCTTTTCACCCTACCAAAACGTATAACAGGCAGTTAAATCGAGCTGCCCATTCACGGGTCTGTCTGAGAGGATGGCATAGTCTATCACGCACCATGCGCGCTTGCTAGCCGTTGTCAATGGTCGTTGATCGAGAATCCCAAGGTCGATGGGGTGATTTATGGATTCAAGCACGGCTTATTTTTGCACGCCAATTAAATTTTTCTGTTTTTTTATATATTTAAAGAGACATGTTCCGTACAAAAAGCATCATTAAAAAAGATTAAAGGAAGACACAAAACAACCTTAGCGTTACACTCTGAAGAGCACCATCGTGCTAGTCAATTAAAACTAGAAAATCTAGTATTAAGCGCTTTCCAAACTTGCCTAGCTGCCTCCTTGAGCACCACGTTGATCGATTTGCAACGTTCAACCAGCTCCATAAAAACAAGCTAATACAATTAATTCTAAAGCTACTGCATGGCACGCCTTAAAAAGCAGTCGCATCTTATTACTTTTTAAAGTGGGGAAAATGAAAAACATACGCGTTCAACATAGCTTACCGAGCTCAGCGCGGACCAAGTCAACACGGCTAACCGCATGGAATAGTTAAAATAGCGCGGCGGCCATTATGTGGCCGCCGCTACCGAAGCTTTCGAGCCTACTCATTTGGGCAATGGTTAGCCAACGATGCCAAAGCCAACTCATATTTTATGACAAACTTGTGACACGGATTAACTTGTGAAAAGAGTCTTCATGGCAAACATTAAGGAGAGTATTGCAAACAATTATAACGTACAGGATGTACCTCACGCTTTGCAGGCGCGTCACCACGCCCTGTTTACCCATCATCCCGATGCCATATTTGAGCTGAGCCTTGATGGCATTATCAAGCACTGTAATTCAGCCGCAGCTCATATTACCGGCATCACCAATGAGCGCTTAACCGGTAACGCTTTTTTTAAGCTTCTCCATATCGACGCTCTCGAAGAGGCAAAAGCTGCCTTTAACGCCACCTTAAAAGGGCAACATCAAAGCTATCAAGCGCTTAGCATCAACAGTCATCAGCATGCCATTCAGCTTGAAGTCACCCACGTGCCGATTATCGCCGATGAACGAATGATAGGCGTCTATGCGATTTGCCGTGATATTACTCAGCGAAAACAGGATGAAAGCGAGCTACGGCTGTTAAAACGGGGAATTGAAGCCAGCCCCAATGGTGTGGTGATGGCAGATGCCTCCCAGCCCCACTTGCCTCTAGTGTATGTAAACAGTGCGTTTTCCGACCTCACCGGTTACAGCGCTGAAGCAGCACTTGGCCGCAACTGTCGTTTTTTACAAGGCGAAGATTCCAACCCAGAAGCTATTGAAGAGATTCGCCGCGGCATCACTCAACATCAAGACGTGCAAGTACTGCTACGTAACTACCGCCGCGACGGCACTCTGTTTTGGAACCAGTTATCGATTAGCCCCGTGTTTAGCGAAACGGGCGTATGCACGCATTTTATCGGCATACAACAAGACATTACACGTCAGCGAGAGCAGGAAGCGCGGATTGCTTATCAAGCAGCGCACGACCCACTCACCGGGCTCCCTAACCTTGGGGCGCTACAAACACGCCTGGAGCATGCGCTACAAAGCTGTAAATCGCGGAGGCAGGAACTGGCGCTGCTTCATATCGATTTAGACGACTTTAAGCCGATTAATGATGCGTTTGGCCATGGAGTAGGAGACCAGTTACTTAAAACCGTAGCGCAACGCTTACTAGATACCGTGACAGCGGGCGTTAGTGTGGCCCGCCTCTCTAGCGATGAGTTTGTGGTACTGCTAGCCCCTTCCCAAAGCGAACAAGAAGTGATTGCTCTCACGAACCGTTTATTAGTGGTTCTTGCTCAGCCGTTTACACTCTATCAATATAGCCTGCATATCAGCGCCAGCATTGGTATCGCCTCAAATAAAGGCAGTGCCACCCAGACGCATGACCTACTTCACCATGCTAGCCTCGCGATGGAAGACGCCAAGCGCCAAGGGCGTAACACATGGCAATGGTACTGCGGTGACGCCATCGACAATGTCGCCGAACATGTTGTTATCAGACGAGAGTTACAAGAAGCCATACAAGCTGAGCAATTTGAAGCGTATTATCAACCCATTGTGGATGCCGCTAGCGGCGACATTAAAAGTGTGGAAACGCTGATACGCTGGCACCATCCCACCAAAGGCCTTGTTTCACCGGGTGTGTTTATGCCGATTGCCGAGCAAACGGGGCAAATTATTGCCATTGGTCGCTGGGTATTGGATCGCGCCTGTCATGATATTGCGACCCTTAATGCTGGCCGTGAGCGCCCCCTTGCGGTGGCGGTGAATATTTCGCCAATGCAGTTCCGGCGCACAGGTTTTATGAACGAAGTTAAAGCAGCGCTTGACGCTAGCGGCCTACCCCCTGCCTTACTGGAACTAGAGGTAACGGAAGGCACGCTAATGACGAATACCGAACAAGCCGTTGCACTACTCACTGAAGTACGAGACCTGGGCATTAGCGTTGCGCTGGATGACTTCGGCACTGGTTTTTCGAGTCTCAGCTATTTACGCGACCTCCCTATCAGCAAGGTAAAACTCGACATTCTATTTATTCGAGGCATTTCAAAAAACGCGAAAAATGCCGCCATTGTTCAAGGCGTTATCACCATGGCCCATCACTTAAACTTAGCGGTAGTCGCCGAAGGCATTGAAACACGTGAAGAGCAAAGGGATCTGCAGCAACGCCAATGCGATTTGCTGCAAGGGTTCTATTTCTCCAAACCCATGCCGTTTGGGATGTTAAAACGCTTGCCACAAACGCTTACGCCACCCTAGAAAGTGGCTGATAAAAATTCCGCCATAAACGCCATCCCTTACATCTAAGACAGAAAAACAGGCTGCCCTACCCAGGCCGCCAATTTTAGACAGGAAATGCTGCCGTGCCACTGCGCCGCCTACACACTCGCCTACTGCTAGCCGTGAGCATACCGTTGATCCTCGTTTCAACGACGCTGCTGCCTGTTCTCCATGTGCATATGGAAACACGGCTCAATAGCCTGAGCGCCGAAGCCGATGCCCTCTTAAAAGTGGGGCAAGAAGCGTTAACCCGCGATATCAATGAAAGCCTTAACTACGCGCTTGCCATTGCTGAAATGCCTGGACTAAGGCGCTACCTCGCAGCGCAAAGTTTAACCACACTCACTGACCAGCAATATTCACTTAGTGATTTATCCCAGCTTTCTAATTTTTTAACGACCTTAATTAGCCACAACGCTCGTTACACCAAGCTAGTCCTGATTGATAACCAGGGGCGCGAAGTGCTGCGTGCCCCCAGAAGCCGTGAAACTGGACCACGGATATCGGGCAATCTACATGTTAATACTGACTACTTCATAGAAGCATCCAAGCTGTTACCACGCGACCTGTATATCTCACCGCCTGGCCGTAACCTGCAGTTCGAGTTATTTGGCCGCGATGTGATTCCAGTGGTCAACGTTTCCACCCCTGTGTTTGATGCCACCGGCGAGCGCCGTGGCGTAGTACTTTTGAGCCTTAATTGGGATTACCTGACAGATGCCCTGCGACAAGCCATGCTACTTGACCAGAACGCCAATATGATTTTGGTCGATGCCCAAGGCAGGTGGCTGCTGGATGAAGGTATCGGATCAATAGATACAGCGAGTTTTGGTGGCAACTTTGCTGCGCTTTCTCCCCTCTACTGGCAAGCCATGCAGCAGCGCAATGAAGGCAACGCCACCGTAGACAATCACCTGCTGCGCTTTCAAACCGAAGATATACGCACCCAGCGCTACCGCAGCCTGGCAGGTACTATTTTTAGCGACAACGCCGACCACCCGTGGAAACTGGGTGTCACGCTCCCCCGCCCTACCTGGCTCTCACTGTTTAAAGAAGAGACCACTGTCCTCTGGTTTCTGTTGCTGACTTACGGCGTTGCCGTAGCATTTGGCATATTTTGGACCTTCAGCAGCCAACGCCAACGGGAATTACGCCAAGCCGCTCAGCGCCACGCCTATGAAGTCAGTGATTTATATGAAAATGCCCCCTGCGGCTATCACTCGATTGATAAGTCCGGTCTCGTGGTCAAAATGAACCGCACCGAACTTGCCTGGCTGGGCTACTCTGCCAAGGAAGTGATAGGTCATATCGATTATCGAGAGCTCATTACACCAGAAACACGTGATCAGTTTGAAAAAGCCTTCCAAAACGTGAAAGACAATCAATCTGGCAGCGCAGAATGCACCTTACTCACGCGTAACGGCGAGCATCGTCACGTGATGATTCAAGGCTCTGCCTACACGCGCAACGGCCGTTTTGTGCATTCCAGGGCAACGGTGTTTGATCTTACCGAGCGTAAACAGCTTGAAGAAAAACTACGTGCGCAAGCCATGACCGACCCCCTAACGGGCGTGTTTAACCGGCGTTACTTGCAAGCCCAAGCAAAAATTGAGATGTCACGGGCACGGCGCCAAAATCATCCCATAGCGCTTATCACCATAGATATTGACCACTTTAAACACATCAACGATGAGTATGGCCACGATATTGGTGATGAAATACTGAAAAACTTTACGCAAATAGTCAGCGATCTGCTTCGTCAAGAAGACTTACTGTGCCGGGTTGGGGGTGAAGAGTTTGCGGTGTTACTCCCCAACACCGCTATAGAACAGGCTCAACAGGTGGCAGAGCGAATTCGTGCCTCTATTGAAGAGGCGACTACCTTAGTTGAATATGAAGGTACGCAACAAGCGCTAAAAATCACCGCATCACTGGGAGTAACCTCTGTTCGCGACCAAGAAAAATCGTTAAAGCCGGCGCTTAAAAGAGCGGATATAGGGCTCTATGAAGCGAAAGAAAACGGCCGTAATCAGATCATCATTCACATGGAATAGCGCTTGCACACAGTCTAGCGCTTGCCCCACACCACAAAATCGGGGTTAAGCACTTGCTGGGGATTGGCATAGCTTAAAGGCTGATCTTCCAGCGTGACCACTCGCCCACCGGCCTGTTCGACAATCGCTTGAGCAGCGCCGGTATCCCACAAACTGGTGGGGCCAAAACGCGGGTAGACATCCGCTTTACCTTCCGCGATAAAGCACGACTTCAGCGAACTCCCCATGGGTTGAGTTTTATACTCCCCCAGCGCTTCTAACCATGCTGCCATACGCGGGTCGGGGTGCGAACGGCTGCCCAGCACACGCCAAGGCCGCCCCGCTTGCGGCGGTAATGACGCCTGAATGGCCTGCCACTGCCCATCAGCGCCAACCTTAAAGGCCCCCAACCCTTCAGCGGCTAGATAAGTAAGCTGTAAGGCAGGGGCAACCACCACGCCCAACACCGGTTTTCCTTGCGCAATCAAAGCAATATTGACGGTGAACTCATCATTACGCTTGATAAACTCTTTGGTGCCATCCAACGGGTCGACCAACCAATAAAAGCCCTCAGCGTTAGCGCCGTTAAAGCCGTGGGTATCTTCTTCAGAGAGTACCGGCACCTCAGGGGTAAGCGCCTGCAAGCCACGGGCAATAATCTCATGGGCCGCTTTATCCGCCTCAGTCAGCGGGCTGTTATCGGCTTTTATTTCTACGCTGAACTCCCGACGATAGACCTGCATAATCGCCTCGCCTGCCTCACAGGCTAACTGCTCAATGCTTTTTAGTAATGACTGGGTGATAGTGGGCATTAAGAGAGCGTCTCCATATCAAATGCCACAATTTGGCGCTGCTGGCGGGAAAATTCCACGCCAATTAAGTGGATAGGTTTACCTTGGGCGCGGTATTTATCGGCGTAGCCTTTGGTTTTTATCTGCTCTAGTGCGCTGCCTTCTGGCAACTGCTCCACCACTTTAAATTCGAACAGGTAAAGGTGACCACTGAAATCCACTGTCATATCCACCTTACCGAAATGGCTGGCGTCTTCCACCGTAACGCTTAACCCAAGAGCGGCAAAGTGACTAAAGAAGACACTGGCATAATGACCTTCGTATTGAGCAATGGGATTGTTGCGATACCAATCGTGGGGTAGTCCGGCGTAAAGGGCTTTAAGATGAGTTTCAAGTCCGGCTAAATCATGGCCGCGTAAATGTGTAAACAGCGTTTTGCGCTCACGCGCTGAGTTTTCAACACCTAATACCGGCAGTAACGCTTGGTTTAAGCTGGTTTCTACTTCTTGATTAGGAAAGCCTAGGGTATATAACCGATACCCCACCATGGGTTCTTCCACCTGCTTAACGGTTAGATATCCCGTTTGAAATAACAGCGCCTCAGTCCCGATATGGTCAACATCAAAACGACCCAGCAGCTCAGCCTCGGTTTCCAGCTGATCTAGTGACGGCGTAAACACCCCGCGTTGTTTTAGAATTTCTACCAAAAATGTGGGGGTAGCGCTCTCAAACCAATAGGGGCCAAACTGGCGCTTTTGAAACAGTAGTAGAACATCAAAGGGGTTGTATACAGCGGTCACCTCCTGCCCACCCCAACGGTAGCCGTTATACCAATACTTGATTTGAGCACGGTCTAACCCCGGTAATTCAGGAGCGAAGACGCTGTCAACATCTTCATCGGTGTACCCACAAATGGAAGCGTAAGGCGCATCCAGCGTAATGTCGTTCAGGTTATTCAGCCCCGAGAACAGGCTCACTTTGCTGAACTTAGAAACACCCGTTAACAGTACAAAGCGTAAATACGGGTCGGCGTCTTTGAGCACGCTGTAAAGGTTTTTCAGCCCTTCGCGCAGTTCGCGGGCTCGCTCTGGGGCTAAGATATTATCGAGAATCGGTTTATCGTATTCATCAATCAGCACTACCGTACGTTGACCAAACTTCTGGTGAGTGCGGCGAATCAGGTCCGAAAAATCATTGGCAATTAGTTTGGGGCGCTCGCTGACAATGCCCAGGCGCTCGCGATGCTGAGCCAGCTGATAGCGGATATGGGTATCCAAATCCTCACGACTAGCCAAATGCCCATCGGCAAAGCTAATACGAATCACCGGATGCCCAGTTTGCCAATCCCATTTATCGTGAATATACAGCCCTTCAAACAGCGCTTTGCGGCCTTCAAACAGGCAGCGCAGGGTATCAAGCAGCAGGCTTTTACCGAAGCGACGCGGGCGGGAGAGGAAAAAGTATTTCCCCTCTTCCGTTAGACGGTGAATATCGGGTGTTTTATCAACGTAGTAGTAGTCACCTTCACGGATATCTGAGAAGGTCTGAACGCCAATAGGTAATTTGCGCCGGTTTTCAGTTGGCATAGCAACCTCAAAAAACAGGTGAACTGAAAGTCAGCATAACATGCACGGCATTGCTTCCATCCATAGCCACGCTTGGCATTAACTTAGCTGGTGCCACCTAAAAAACCAGCACGGCCCTCACGGCACTGCCTGCCCAGTAGGCGCCAAAATCTTGCGCAAAAAATGGCGCGTTCGCTCATCTTTGGGTGCAGTGAACAACTCTTCAGGCGGGGCTTGCTCGACGATGCCACCTTCGTCCATAAATACCACTCTGTCTGCCACTTCCCGGGCGAACTGCATCTCGTGGGTGACCACGATCATCGTTTGGCGTTCTACCGCTAACTGCTTCATTAAGCCCAACACTTCTTCCACCCACTGCGGGTCTAGTGAAGAGGTGGGCTCATCAAACAAAATCACATCGGCATTCGCTGCCATGGCACGGCCGATGCCTACCCGTTGCTGCTGGCCACCGGAAAGTGACGCCGGGTAAGCATCGGCTTTATCCGCCAGGCCGATGCGTTCCAGAATCTCCCTCGCCCGCGCGTGTGCTTTGGCCTTGGGCAGCTTGTCCACCACAATCATCCCCTCGCTGATATTCTCCAGCGCGGTTTTGTTAGCGAATAGGCCGTAGTTCTGAAACACAAACGCCGTGCGACGGCGCAGTGCCAGAATATCTGCCCGGCTAGCGCGCTGGGTGTCCACACTCAGGTCGCCTACCTGCAAGCGTCCGGCATCGGGCTTTTCAAGGAAGTTAATACAGCGCAGCAGCGTCGATTTCCCCGTACCGGAGGGGCCAATGATGACGATGATCTCGCCCTGGGCAAGGCTCAAGTCAATATCTTTAAACACCGTGTGGCCGCCGAAGCGCTTGGTAATGCCTTGCAGCGAAATCATCGTTGGTAGGCCTTATTCAGGTAAATTTCTAACCGACGCTGCCCCCAGGAGAGCACTTCCACGACTGCCCAATAAATCAGCGCCACCAGCAAGAAAGCTTCCAAATAGAGAAAGCTGCCCGCTGCCTCTTTTTGCGTCGCGCCCATCAATTCGGTGACACCTAACGTAAAGGCCAGCGAGGTCGCTTTGATCATATCGATGAAATAGTTCATCAACGTTGGGGTTGCCACGCGGGTTGCCTGGGGCAGAATGATACGGCGCATTAACTGCGACTGGGTCATGCCGATGGAGAGTGCCGCTTCGGTCTGGCTGCGGTCAATCCCCACAATCGCCGCACGGATGGACTCGGCCATATAGGCAGAGAAGTGCAGCGTTAGCCCCAGCACCGCAGCAGTGACACCGGTAATCGCGATCAACGAACTAATCAGCTGCGGCAGGCCGTAATAGAAAAGAAACAGCTGAACCAGCAGCGGCGTACCGCGGAAAAACGAGATAAACAGCAGCGACAACCCGTTTAACACCGGCACTTTTGATACGCGAACCACCGCCAGCAGGCACGCCAGTATCAGCGCAAAGAACATGGCGATCGTCGCCATTTGAAGCGTGAGCGGCAGATAGCGCAGCAGAACCGGCAATAGCCCCCACATATATTCGAGATTAAGCATAATAATTAAACATAATAATTAAACATAGATTAGACCGCTTATAAGCAAACGGCCGTGGCAATGCCACGGCCGCGTTAAACCAGGGTAGCCTAAACGTTACGGCTGGGTGATGTCGGTATTAAACCACTTTTCCGATATCTCACGTAGCTCGCCATTTTCACGCAGCTCGGCAAGCGCTGCACCAACCCGGTCGCGCTGCTCACGGCCCGCTTCATCATCACGAAACGGTAGCGCGTTCTCAATGGTCGAGAACGGCTGACCCGCCAGCTCTAAAGGTAAGCCTTTCTCTTTAATGACTTGCGTCGCACTCACGCGATCCATCACAAACGCTTCAACCCGGCCCAAGGCCACATCCTGCTCGATGTTGGATTCATAGGTACGAATATCGATTTCGTCGGCATTCGGTTGCTCACGCAGCAACTGTTCGTAGTTGGAACCCAAATTCACCGCCACGCTTTTGCCGGACAGATCCTCAACGCCTTGAATGGAATCATTACCCGCCCGCACCACCACCTGCGCGCCGTCATACACATAGGGCTCCGTGAAGGCGTACTTGGCTTCGCGCTCAGGGGTGATCGTAATCTGGTTGGCAATGGTATCAATACGCCCAGACTCCAGCATGCCCGCCAGGCCAGAGAAACTAGCGGTCACGAATTCGATCTCATCACCGGTGATCTCACCCACGGCATTCATCACATCAACTTCAAAGCCTTTCAGCTCGTCCTGCTCCACAAACGTAAAGGGGAAATAACCACCGGACATGCCCACACGGAGGGTGTCGGCTTGGGCAGTCGTGGCAAACAACCCTGCAACACCCAATGAAAGGGCAATCACGGTTTTTTTTAAGGGACTCAGGTTCGCCATAGCCGTTTCCTCTTAGGCACCAATATATCCAGCGTGAAGATGGAGACGCTGATAAAGATATTTGTCACTTATTACCAGCTCAATGCTGTCAATATAGCAGCAAAAAAGAAATAATAAATAGGTTTATTATTTCTTTTTGATCTATAGCTTGGAGCTCTACTGACGGTATCCATTCATCTTAAATTCAGCTTGACAACCAGAAAACTCGGTCATCAGTTAAAACCAACTACTTAAGATGATCAGAACCAAACATTGAGCTGTAAAATGTATTGTGCTGAATACCACAGCAGCTTAGCGATAAATTGATCAGCATATCCCTAAGTAAGTCGGTAGACTTGCCGATAACACATATAGACCATGGCAATGAAACCATGTAGTGCAACTGATCAGCTTAGAGATATTACATGATTAACCCCCAACTCATGCTGCTGAGAAAATTCAGCACAACAAATGCCACAATTTGCATAGTCGGCCTCGGTTACGTCGGCTTACCGCTTGCACTACGCTATATTGATGCTGGTTTTCGTGTGCTGGGTATTGATATTGATCGGTCAAAAGTCGACCAGCTGAATGCCAGAAAGAGCTACATTGAGCATATACCGTCAAAGAAAATTGACGATGCTGCTCAGTGTGGGTTTGAAGCCACTGCCGACTTCAGCCGAGTCGTAGAAGCCGATGCGATTATCCTTTGCGTGCCGACACCGCTAAACAAATATCGCGAACCGGACATAAGCTTCGTAATTGACACAGTTAACGCCATCAAGCCCTATCTACGAGAAGGGCAGATTGTGTCGTTGGAGAGCACCACCTATCCAGGTACGACCGAAGAGGAGCTACTGCCACGCGTGCAGGAAAGTGGCCTAATCGTGGGCGAAAGCATTTTCTTAGTCTATTCACCTGAGCGGGAAGATCCTGGCAACCCAGACTTTGAGACTCGCACGATTCCTAAAGTGATTGGAGGACATACCCCGGCTTGTCTTGAAGTCGGTATTGCTCTCTATTCATCCGCTATTGATCAGGTCGTACCAGTTAGCTCTACTAAAACAGCCGAAATGACCAAACTGCTAGAGAACATCCACCGAGCTGTCAATATCGGTTTAGTCAACGAAATGAAAATGGTCGCAGACCGTATGGGCATTGATATATTCGAGGTGGTAGATGCCGCAGCGACTAAACCCTTCGGTTTCACGCCCTATTATCCAGGCCCGGGTCTGGGTGGCCACTGTATTCCTATCGATCCCTTCTACCTTACTTGGAAGGCTCGCGAATACGGTCTGAATACCCGCTTTATCGAGCTTTCCGGCGAGGTGAACCGAGCCATGCCTGAATACGTGGTGAGCAAACTGATAGATGGCCTAAACGAAAATGGCAAGGCCCTCAAGCACAGCCACGTACTGATTTTAGGTATCGCCTACAAGAAGAACGTCGACGATATGCGTGAATCTCCCTCGGTGAGAATCATGGAATTAATCGAGGCAAAGGGCGCAGAGGTGGCATACAGCGATCCCCATGTGCCAGTTTTCCCAAAAATGCGCGAGCACCATTTTGATTTGGTAAGCGTGGAACTGACCGTCGAGAGTTTGGCAAGCTTCGATGCTGTAGTACTAGCCACTGATCATGACTGTTTCGACTTTGGACTGATCAAGCAGCATGCTCGGCTGATAATTGACAGCCGTGGTACTTTCCGCGAGACCTACGTCCATATCATCAAGGCTTGAGGAAAAGAATGAAGAACTTTGCCCTTATCGGTGCTGCTGGTTACATCGCTCCTCGTCACATGAAAGCGATTAAAGAAACTGGCAACCATCTGGCAGTTGCCTACGACATCAACGATTCGGTAGGCATTATAGACTCCATATCTCCCCAAAGTGAGTTTTTTACCGAGTTTGAGCGCTTCCAAGAGCATGCTTGGCAGCTCAAGCGTAACCCCGAGACTGCACTGGACTACGTAACGGTGTGCTCGCCGAACTACCTGCACCATGCCCATATCGCCGCTGGGCTGCGGCTTGGCTGCGACGTGATCTGCGAGAAGCCTCTAGTGCCGACTCTTGAACTCCTAGATGAGCTGGCGCTGATTGAGCAGGAGACCGGTAAGCGCGTCTACAACATCCTGCAGTTGCGTCACCATCCAGCAATCCTCGACCTGAAGCAGAAGGTGGAGGAGGAGTCACGTTCCGACAAGTACGAGGTGGAGCTAACCTATATCACTTCTCGCGGCAAGTGGTACATGGAGAGCTGGAAGGGCGATCCGCGCAAGTCCTTCGGCGTGGCCGCCAACATCGGCGTCCACTTCTTCGACATGCTGCACTTCATCTTCGGCAAGCTACAGAAGAACATGCTGCACTTCGCCAGCAACGACAAAGCCACTGGCTACTTGGAGTACGAGAAAGCGCGGGTGCCCTGGTTCCTCTCCATCGACGCTAACGACCTACCTGAAAACGTTAAGGGCAACAAGCAGGCCACCTATCGCTCTATTACTGTGGATGGCCAAGAGATCGAGTTCTCTGGAGGTTTTACCGACCTACACACGGTTAGCTACCTGGGGATACTCAGCGGTTGCGGCTTCGGCATTGAAAATACACGCCACTGCATTGAGACCGTAAACACCATCAGTTCCGCGCAGCCACAAGCCCCGAGGGCTAGTGAAGCCCACCCCCTTCTAAGCAGACTAGTGTGAGATGAGTGACACAAACTTGATGATCCATGACTCCGCCATCGTTGATGAGGGCGCCCAGATCGGCGATGGTTCCCGCGTATGGCACTTCGTACACGTGTGCAGCGGGGCTCGAATCGGTAAGGGCGTCTCACTAGGGCAGAATGTATTCGTCGGCAACAAAGTCGTGATCGGCGATAATTGTAAAGTGCAGAACAATGTTTCCGTTTACGACAATGTCACATTAGAAGAAGGCGTATTCTGCGGCCCCAGCATGGTATTTACCAACGTCTACAACCCACGCTCGCTCATTGAGCGAAAAAGCGAATACCGCGACACGCTAGTGAAGAAGAGCGCTACCTTGGGAGCCAACAGCACTATCATCTGTGGTGTAACCATCGGCGAGTACGCCTTTATCGGCGCCGGTGCAGTCGTCAATAAAGACGTTTTAGCTTACGCCCTTATGGTAGGCGTCCCAGCCCGGCAAATCGGCTGGATGAGCCAATACGGCGAACAACTAGCACTGCCATTGCAAGGGCAAAGCGAAGCAGTATGTCAGCATACCGGTGACCGCTATGTGCTAAATGGCAACCAGCTGAAGAGGATGAGTGCATGATTCACTTTATTGACCTCGCAGCGCAACAAGCCCGAATAAAAGACAAAATCGACGCTGGTATCCAGCGGGTGTTAGCCCACGGCCAGTACATCCTTGGCCCCGAAGTGGCCGAGCTGGAAGAAAAACTCGCCGCCTATGCGGGTACCAAGCACTGCATTACCTGCGCTAACGGCACAGACGCCTTGCAGATCGCCCAGATGGCGCTTGGAATCGGCCAAGGAGATGAGGTCATCACTCCCGGTTTCACTTATATCGCCACCGCCGAGACGGTAGCACTGCTGGGTGCCAAACCGATTTATGTGGATATTGACCCACGCACCTACAACCTGGATCCCTCGAAGCTGGAAGCAGCCATTACACCGCGAACCAAAGCGATCATACCCGTTTCGCTCTACGGTCAGTGCGCCGACTTTGACACCATTAATGCTATTGCGGAAAAATACGGTATACCGGTAATTGAAGACGCTGCCCAGAGCTTTGGCGCTACCTACAAAGGCCGCAAGTCCTGCAACCTGAGCACCATCGCCACCACTAGTTTCTTTCCTAGCAAACCGCTGGGTTGTTATGGCGATGGTGGTGCGATTTTTACCAACGATGATAAGCTAGCTGTCGTGTTGCGCCAAATTGCTCGCCATGGTCAGGATCGCCGTTATCATCATGTTCGTGTAGGTGTGAACAGCCGACTGGATACCCTACAGGCCGCTATTCTGCTGCCCAAACTAGAGATCTTTAATGAGGAGTTATTACTACGCCAGCAAGTCGCCGAGCGCTATAATCAACTACTCAATGATTCAGGGATTACCACCACACCTTACGTGCCCCCCTACAACACAAGTGCCTGGGCGCAGTACACCATTCGCTTAAAAAATCGCGCAGAAGTTCAGGCCAAGCTCAAAGAGCTAGGAATACCAACGGCGGTACATTACCCATCCACCTTAAACCAGCAACCTGCGGTCGCGGATAAAACATCAAACTTACCAGTAGGGGATAATGCAGCTACTCAAGTAATAAGTTTACCGATGCACGCCTACATTAGCATTAACAATCAAATGCAAGTTGTTACCTCACTAGCATCAACTACATCACTAAGCTAATCAAACATATATTCTGCAAATATCCATCTCAAAGAAAAAAGGCTACAACGTGAAATTACTTATTTTATACAACTCAAAGATCGACCCATTTGGGACACATCTAGCATTTTCCAATAGCATTGCAGAAGCAGCAGCTGAGTGCGAACATAGTCCTCTTATTATTGATATTAGCCGCTATAAAGAAAAAGCTTATGAAGCGCTAACCTCTGGACATTTTGACGCAGTTCACTTAGAGCAAAGCCACGGTGCTGAACTAATAA
The DNA here is from genome assembly GCF_976980765.1 of Halomonas sp. NYA30. Lineage (NCBI taxonomy): Bacteria > Pseudomonadati > Pseudomonadota > Gammaproteobacteria > Oceanospirillales > Halomonadaceae > Halomonas > Halomonas sp. NYA30. Next base: position 3,894,218 of record NZ_OZ334477.1, read on the forward strand.
AAAAGGCACGCCAAGAAAACAGTAGGACACCCCCCTTTTACTCATTAGTAAGAGATATGCCATTTTACCCATGGATAAAAGAAAATATTATTGAAACAGACGAAAATTCCAAGTTTTTCTATGTTGAACCTACTGCGGTCGAGATTGCAAAAAAAATCAACGACCGGCACAATGGTGAATATCATCCGAGTCTATACACCTCATCTCTTCTAACTAAAGAAAGATTAATAAAACCATCTCAACGGCCAATCAAAAACTTATATGTAGGAAGCTACCAAAACAACGATCAATATTACCAAAAAATCAAAAAACACAAAGCGCTTCTCAAAGCACTAGAGATTGTTCTAGAAACTAAAGTAACACCTGCACACATAGCCCTATCAGAAGCCTTTAACAGAAATATAAATTTTGAAAAAGAAAGCGAGATGGTCGACTTATGCTTTCTTATCAACCAAGTGGCAAGATCAATCCGTCGCGAGGAGTTTTTACGTAAAATTTCCTCTAAAATACCATTAACACTCGTGTGGAATGGGCAATTCCCCGAAGGTATCAAATTCCATAACGATACAACAGTACTAAAACCCAAGAATTATGCCCAGACCGTGAAGTTAATGCACCACAGTAGCAATATGTGGATGGTTATCAACAACTTTGGCTCTGCACTAAGTGAGCGACAACTGACGGCTGCTGCTAGCGGTTGCATCCCTTTCACAACCATGAACAATCACCAAGGAATGCATAAAGAATTACAACATATCTTCCATAACATAGATCATGATATAGGAAACAGCATCGAACTTTCAAAAGATCTAAACGCTCTTGACTCTATACACAACATTATTACAGAAGAAAACGCATTAAAAGAATTCAACCCATCGCAATATTTAAGAAAGCTTGATAAACTCTTTTAAAAAAGCAACTTTCTAATATAATAATTTCACCAAAAGACTACACTAATTATAACAATACGTTCTAACCCCCTTTCACTAAAAACAATGCAGGAGGGACTTTTATTTATCCCTCCTGCCCTTAAAGCAAGACTCAAAGCATTACTATTACTCAATCAATACAAACATATCACAACACTTCAAATAAATAAGTAGGAGTTGCATTGAACCGCTTTACTGCCTTATAACCAAAGCCTTCTAGATATTCACTCACAGCATTAAAATCACTTTCACTTCCGGCTTCAACATATAGCAAAGGAGCACTATCATTTAACAATTTTTTACAGCCTTTTAAAACATCTAACTCCATACCTTCAACATCTAATTTAATCATACCAACGCTCTTCCTCTCGTTCTTTTTTAAGAAATTATCTAGCTTAACAACATTAATCTCTCCCTCTTCGCTCATCCCTATCTTCGTCATACCAATATTATTAGGATCGTAAAATATTACACTTGCTTTTCCATCAGAATCTGCAACACCTAAATTAAATGCATCTACTTTTTCATCAACTCCATTAATTTTAATGTTTTCCGCTAGAATGTTAAAAGTATCAATATTTGGCTCAAAAGCGATTACATGGCAAGCATTTAAAAATTTCGAAAAAAATACAGTATGATTTCCTATATTTGCCCCAATATCTATTATAACAGAACCCTTTTTAAATCTGTCGAGCATGTCTTCTAACATGGATACTTCATAAAACGTCCCTGTTCTAATAATCATTTTTTGTATATGATCATTTTTATTAGGCAAATAAAAATTAACATCTTCTCCATTATATACAAAATGACAAATATCTTCACTAGAGCTTTTAACTTCTAAGCCTTTTCCCTCAACAAGACATTTTTCTATTTCCGAAATCTGTTTTGACAAGGCATACTTTCTCTTAATATAATCTTTATATTCATTGGACCTATAGTCACCAGATAAAATCATATCAACAGCATCTTCAACCGTATTAAAAACCAATGATTGAGGATAAAGTTTTTGTGCACCTGGCCAATTATGTATCAGTGGTTTAATTCCTTTTACCATAGCTTCAGCGATATTAAAGCCAAAAGATTCAGAAATGCTTGTGGAAATTAAGTAGTTCTTATCTTCAAGCCATGCATCAATATTTTCGACATGACCATAAAAAACCACATTTTCTTTTATGTGCAGAGACTCTAGCATGTGTTTTATGTAACGATAAAGAATTGGGTCACTAATCTCCCCTGCAACATGCACCGTATACCTTTTGTCTATCTTTACTAACTTGTCCACCACTTGAACAAGAAGCTGAGGATTTTTAACAGTTTTTAATGACGCAACAAATGCTAAGGAAAAACCTGGGGCTCGCTCCTCATATTTGAATCTCTCTATATCCACACCATTATGAATAACAGTAGAAGGTATATTCACCCCGCGACTTTTCACATACTCCAGTGTATGCTCAGAAACAAATATCAATTGATCCAAAAACTCACTTTTAATCTTATTTGGCCATTGAGAAAAGGCTTCGAATCCATGTAGTCGACACACCACCTTGCAGTTTTTTTGTATTTCATTACTCGCCTTTACCACAACTTCATCGCACCATTCGAACCAAGTCACATCCGACCAGTCCATAAGTGTTTGAAGCCTTTTCATATCCGGCAACTTGTAATCAAGATGCCAATACTCCACATCAAGCTTTTTGTTAAATATTTCAGCAATAGGTTTGATGAATGTTTCGCCGCGCGAGCATACAATCAACAACTTCTTCATTTCTCCTTTTTGATGATTAATAAAAAAATGCTCATCGCCATCCTTATAATGGTACATTTTAGATTGAACACCATTACCTGCTAATACATCTAGATCTGCTATATTTTTTTTATCAAACTTCCTATATAGATTTGCAAGAACCCAGTTAAACTTATTTTTTCGAGTATTAATTTCGTTTGCAACGAAGATAGCATCTGCTGAATGTAGTTCTAAGCCTTTATACTCCATATTTTCTAAGCGAAAAAAATTAAATCTATTTCGGCTAGCCCAATGTTGTAACATCGCTAAATTCGGCTGGCTCTCATGTGTTGGCTGAAAAGCAACTTTCACCTGAATCAACAATACACCTTTTAGAGTTTGCTCCCCATTTCTTAGCACCGTCATAGCATCATGCAGATCGTCCAGCACAAGCATATCGACGTTTGGCAATGCTTCAATGCTATCCAAAGCCACAGTGCTTATAGGTAACTCAGCAAGCACCTTAAGCTTTTCACGCTGGCATTCTGGTTGCTGATCTTCCGGCAGTGGTTTTAGAGTACTGCCTTTTTCGGCATCTAGCGTTGCATATAATGTAGCAGGCTGACCATCGCCTAAAAGCGCATGCGGATAGTGATGCAGTTCACCATACTCTTTTAACTCATCTATTTTTTTGTTGAGCAAGCTAGATGGATCAAAGCTGATTACGGCCAGATGCCCACTTGCCATCCATTTAGGGTAGTCAGGATGACGCGGCATTACGGCGGCATTATCTACAATGATTATTGGCTCATCGAACTTCCATTCAAATGGCTTATCCTCAGCTAATTCTTCGCTCAAAACCTCGGGTATTTCAACCAGCTTGTCTTCATCAGCAAACCACATTTCACCCTCTTTGTTGAAGGTGAGAGCTTCGGGGGCTTTACCATCACAATAGCGTACCCAAATAGCACGTAGGGCATTATTAAAGTGGTTAGCAAAGCGTGGCGCATCGCATACGGGCGAATAGTGCAAAATAGTACGTAGTCCCGCACGTATAACCGCCAAATTAGGCAAGTCATTGGCAAGCTCAACTACTCGTTGACGATACTCATCCCAGCTATTAGTGACTAGTTCTGGCAACCCTGCATTAATCAGGTGGGTAGCACTATGTCGACCCGCGAAGGTGGGACCAGGCAAGGTGACTACTGGCACGCCCATTAATAAGGCTTCACAAGTAGTCAAACCACCTGAGTAAGGCCAAGTATCTAAGGCAATATCGATACGCTGATAGGTACCTATAAAATTTTTATGATCTGTCGGCCCTTCTAAAATTACTCGGTTACGCTCAATATCATGTGAAGCCATTTCATCCCATAACCAGCAACAGAAATCCTCGCTTTCATACTGCCCGCCTCTTAAAAGAAGTCGGCTATCAGGTATCTGGTGCATTAAACGCGCCCATTCATTGAGCAATTGACCACTGATTTTTGCAGGGTTATTTAAACAACCTAATGTAATAAAATTATTTTTAACTGCTGGCAGTGAAGATGTAGGAGGAGCATAAGCGCAAGGCATATAACAGATGTAGTCATCCGGTAGACGAATTAGCTTTTCAGTATATTGGCTATCCACGCCTTGAGGCGTCTCGATATGATCGGATAACAAATAGTCAATCGACTCAAGACCCATCGTATTGACAAGCCCTCCAACCCACTTAACACACAGTGGTGCAGGGCGCATCGAAATTGCCTGCAAGCAGCTGCCATCACCATGGCCAGAAAGATCTATTAGAATATCTATATTGTCGTCATAAATTTTTTGAGCTATCTGTTTTTGAGTAAGAGAGCGGATTGCACTCCACTGTTTACAGGATTTTTTAATCTGTTCGGTTACAAAATCATTATTATCATTTGTTGTGTACGCGTAAAAATCAATATCAGAGCGGCTATTTTCTAAAGCACTGGCAATCATTTGACCTACAGGATGTAAGCGGAATCCAGAGGAAACCAAACCAATGGAAAGCTTTTTTAAAGGTTCTTTAGAATTTTTATGTAAACCAAGTCTAGGTAAAGAAAACTTCTGCTCCCAGCTACGGCCAAGCTCCAAAATCTCTGATGTAGTTGAGTTAACATTATAATGCTTAGCGAAGAACAGATTGGAGTAAGCCATCCAATTATCGGGCTGTACTGCTAAAGACTTTTCATAATAAGCCTCAGCTTTCTTATGACGCCCTAAGTCTTTGTTGATATTTCCCAAGTTATTATATATGACAAAATTTTCTGGATATTCTTTTTCTAACCTTTCAAAAATAAGTAACGACTCACTAAACTCACGAAGCTGATATTTAATTGTACCTATTAGTACTTCAACACGTAAACTATCAATCCCCAGGACTTTTGCTTCTTCTGCATGCATTAATGCTTCTTTATGCAACCCTGACTCTTTTAGCATTTCAGCCAAGCGATATCTGGCTGGAGCATATTTCTCCTGTAAATTGACAGCATGTTTTTGATACTTTATTGCCTGCTCACTATTTCCTGTTTGATAAAATGCTGCCGCCAAACTTGTTAGCGCTAGAAAATCATTACTATCGATTTCTACAGACTTTAACAGGGGGTTTAATGCCTCACTAGGATTTTCAGCTTCCAGGTAGCTTGTACCTAATGCTTTCCAAGAAAAAGCACTTTGGGGATAGCGTTCTACCAAATGCTGCGCTGCCTGTTGCGCTTGTGGCAACTTCCTGGCGTTGTAGAGCGCCATAAATGCATCGACCATTGCTTGAGGTAACCCCAAATCAGCTCCATGGCGTGTGTAATTTTGGGCAACCGTTGATTTCTGCTTGCGTACTTTTTTCTTAGCCATGGGTCTCTACTTTACGTCGATCTATAAAGGGGATATGTACCACTATACTGATTAAATGCTTCTTACAAACGGCAAAAAACCCGGGCATTGGCCCGGGTTCTTTAGGTTTAAAACGGTCTTACTGGAGCAGAGAAAGAACGCTCTGCGGGGTTTGGTTCGCCTGGGCCAGCATGGAAGTGCCTGCCTGCTGAAGAATGTTGGCACGCGTCATGTTCGATACTTCTACAGCGTAGTCGGCATCTTCGATACGCGAACGAGCACCCTGCAGGTTGGTAGACGTAGTTTGAATGTTGTCCAGTGCTGTTTCGAAACGGTTCTGCATCGCACCTAAGTTACTGCGCTCTTGGTCAATAGACGCAATCATTGTGTCTACGGTAGCCATTGCAGTACTAGTACCTGCACCAGTTGCACGTCCTTCTAATACATCAAAACCTAAAGCTGCCACAGTACGGCCATCACCTGTACCGAACGCACTGAAACCACCTTGTACAGCAGTACTAGCTGTATCATCTAACTTATTCCAGCTAGATGCAGAGCCAACATCGATTTTGATGATTTGGCCATCTTTAGCGCCAACCTGGATAGAGAATGAAGCAGTTGCATCGGCAGAGAACAGGTCACGACCGTTAAACTGTGTTTGTGTCGTTACACGATCAATTTCTTTCAAGCGCTCGTTAACTTCTTCCTGGATGGAATCAATGTCTTGTGCAGTATTAGTGTCGTTTTGTGCTTGAACGGTCAGCTCACGAATACGCTGCAAGTTGTCGTTAACCTGATCCAGCGCACCTTCAGCGGTTTGCGCCAGAGAAATACCGTCGTTAGCGTTACGCGCCGCCTGGTTCAGGCCAGTTACGGTGCTGCTCATACGGTTGGCGATGGCTTGGCCAGCGGCGTCATCTTTTGCGCTGTTGATACGCAGGCCAGAAGACAGACGCTCTTGCGCTTGCTGCAGCGAGCTTTGTGCGCCTTTCAGGTTGTTTTGGCCAATCAACGCTGTGATGTTTGTATTGATAACGGACATTGTGAATCTCCTACGTATAGTTACTGGCCTGATCGGCCTGCCTGACGGCTTGCTGCCGTTATATTAATTAACGGCAGGCAGAGGAATTACTTAAATTTTTTATGCACTTTTTGTGTAATGAAATGTATCAAGCAGTAGTGCTTGCTATCTCTTTATTCATTAGCAGCAGGCCTACATCGACTAGCTGGAAGCTAGCTACAAAAACGCCAATAAAAAGCCCCTGCAATGAAGACAGGGGCTAATAGAAAGAAGGCTAACTCTTCACAAACTACTAATTATTTTTCATTTGCGAATTCATCATGTCCAATTGCTGGGCCAAATAGTCGCCTGTTGCGTTCATTTGCGCCATCATCATATCGAGCTGCGTGAACTGCTGGCGGTAGCGCTCAACGGTGCGCTCGATAGACGTTTCAGTCCGCTCAAAGCGGCTGTTCAGTGACTCGATACGCCCTTCGGCACTACGTTGGGCACTACCTAAGGCGCCGTTTTCGCTTAACACTCTCTCTAATACTTCGCTTACCTGCCCGCCCATGCCGGTATCATCACTTTCGCCTGCAAAAAACGCAGCCACGGCATCTTGATTATTGGCTACGGCATCGCTCATCTTGGTTGAATCAAGCTCAAGCGTGCCATCTGTTTTCAGCTCAATGCCGATATCTGTTAGGCGAGTAATATCACCGCCAGGCACATTACCTACCAGTGCTGAGCGCAGCTGAGACTCAATAGCACGAACGGCGCGGTCGCCGATCAAATCACCTGCCGCATCACCGCCGCCGTTGAAGGCGGTTAGCTCACCGATTTTGGTTTTAAGATCGTTGTAGCCTTTTACGAAGCCTTCAACCGCTTCACGCACGGCCAGAGTATTACGCGCGACGACGACGGTATTAGGGCTATCTGGTTCGGTCACTTTTTCTAAATTAAGCGTGACGCCAGCGATAGCACCTTGAACGGTGTTGGTTTCACTGGTGATCGCAATCCCATTGACTTTCAATTCGGCGCTGCGACCTTCATAAGCGGTCTCAGCAGCAAGCACTTCATCAACCGCAAGTTCCGAAAAGGTCATACCATCAATTGAGGCTTCTTTGCCTGTAGTAGCAGAGCTAAGCGCTAATCGATAACCGCTGCCATCGTTAACAATAGAAGCGTTCACTTTAGGCCCATCACCAAAGTCGAAATCATTGATCTGGTCGCGAATAGCTTCGAGAGAGCCTCCTTTCGTCAGGATGATCGTACGAGAGGTAGTAGGTTTGCCAGCAGCATCGTTACCGAAGTCCAGCGTGAGGCTTGCTCCGGCTCCCGTGAGCTCTCTAGTAAGCGCATCATCTCCTTGAATGCTATTCGTTGCTAAGCTGCCAGCACGCGCAAGCTGAGTAACTTCCACATCATAACGTCCTGCAGTCGCTTCACTGCTGGCTGTCGCTTTAATAGCAGTGCCGCCGCGTATTTCGGTAGATAAGCTTTGATAAAGCTCAGGATCGTTAAGTTTATTCACTGATGTCTGAAACTGAGACAAAGCGTTTTGTAACTGCCCGTAGCCAGAAATCTTGGCAGTCTGCTGCTCTTTCTGCTGCGTGATAGGCGCTAGCTTTTGGCGCTCTGCACCGCGTAGCTGTTCCAATAGACCAGTGAGATCTAGCCCTGATCCAACGCCAAGAGAGGTGATCGTAGCCATTGGCCCAGTTCTCCATATAATTAACTAAAATTGTCCATATAAAGTATATCGGCAGAAAAGGCGATAACTTTAGCCTTTTTTCTTAGTATCAAACGAGAAAAGCTAGGCTTGGCTAACCTGGCTTCGTACTTATTTATTTTTATGATAACTTACTGTTTTGGCTAATTTTGTGATGGCTGCTGATTCAACCCTGAAAGCTGTTGGGTCAAGTAGCTACTGGTAGAGTTCATTTGAGACATCAGCGTATCCAGTTGCGCAAATTGTGTTCGGTAACGCTCTACCGTCTCCTCGATACGACCTTCTGTGCGGGAAAAACGCTCACCAAAAGACTCTACTCGCCGCTCAGACCCACTGATGGCGCTTTGCAAAGTTCCAGAATCATTCAGCATTTGTCCAATAGCCTCATTGACCTGACCCGCCATACCACTTTTGCTATCGGCTCCTGTAAAGAAATTCGCCAGCGCATCAGGCTCGTTACCAATAACATTATCTAGCTTGTTCTCGTCTAGCTCTAAGGTGCCATCCACCTGCAGAGAAATACCAACGTCGGAAAGGGTTTGTAAGCCTTCCCCTTCCATCATCCCGCTGAGCACCCCACGTAGCGTTGACTCAACAACGCGAGTCGCACTATCACCATTCAGTTGGCCCGCCTGGCCGCTGGCAGCATCAAACGCTGTTAAATCGCCAATGGAACTTTTAAGCGTATTAAACGCTTCCACAAAGGCTTGTACTCCCTCCTTGATGGCTTGATTGTCCTGTGCAATGGTGATGGTGTTAGACGTATTCGCTTCGTTTAGATCTAATGTCACCCCCTGAATAGCACCTTCAATCTGATTGGAAGAGCTGACAATACCGATACCATTTACGTTAATACGGGCGTTTTGACCTTCTTGCACTACCTGCGCATCACTGGTGGTAACGTCGGTGGCTAAGATGTCACTGAAATTCGTGCTTTGGATGCTAGCATCAGCACCTGTTTCTGTTGCGTTAACAGACAACCGATATCCTTCGCCATCATTGATAATAGACGCGTTCAGGCGACCATCACTTTCTGTATTAATAGCATCACGAATACCTTCGAGAGAGCTTCCACTTGCAATAGCGATGGGATCCAACTCGCCGTCTGCAAGCGTAAATGTCAGTTCGGTATCACCATCAATAATCGTTTCATCTGGTGCTGTAACGCGCTCAGTTGCAAGACTGCCAGCAGTAGCCAACTGCTCTACTTCAACAGCATACTGACCCGGCTGTGCTTCATCACTGCTAGTTGCACGAACCCCATCTCCCTCTACAGAAGTGGTTAAGCCTCCATAAAGCTCAGGGTTATTAAGTGCAGATGCCGCAGTCTGTAGTTGCGACAAGCCACCTTTTAGCTGTCCATACGCGGATATTTTTGCTTCTTCAGATTCAACCTGTTGTTGAATGGGCACCAGCTTTTGCTGTTCTGCTTCACGCAGTTGATCTAATAAGCTTGTGAGATCTAAACCAGAACCAACGCCAAGCGATGTAATAGAAGCCATAAAACCAATGCCTTTTTTGAATACGTTTTGCTACGCTTGGTACTCCTCATTACCGCTTGTTCTTAAAGCTATGCGTAACACTATTTTTTAATACAATTACCTTAATATAACGGCTAAGTGAACTATAACTTGAATATTTGGCTGTTTTTTTCGTATTAAGACGTAATGCCAAGTAACAGTCCGTAATGCACGCTCGAAGTATTAAGGAAGGTCCGCTAGTAACGCCACGTCCTAATTACTCTTTCTCCCCACCCCAATGTAACGCAGCCCTGCCTCTTCAACGGCGTCGGGCGTGTACAAATTACGCCCATCGATAACGACGTTGTTGGTTAGCTGCTCAGCTAGCCAGGTGAAATCGACACTGCGAAACTCTTTCCACTCGGTGCAAATCACCAGGGCATCGGCGCCTTTCACGGCTTGAATCCGGTCGCCCGCTAGCATCAGGTCATCCCGCTCCCCATAAAGGCGGCGGCATTCCGCCATCGCTTCAGGGTCAAACGCTTGCACCTTCGCCCCCGCTTGCCATAGCGCTTCCATCAACGTGCGGCTTGGGGCTTCGCGCATATCATCGGTGTTGGGTTTAAACGCCAAGCCCCACACCGCTATGGTTTTGCCACTTAGATTGCCTAAGTTATCTTGCAGTTTTGTGAACAGGGTCTGTTTCTGGCGCAAATTAACCGCTTCGACGGCGCTGAGCAGTTCCGGCGTATAGCCTAACTGGCGCGCGGCGCGCTCTAACGCCTGAACATCTTTGGGGAAGCAGGAGCCGCCGTAGCCACAGCCTGGGTATATAAAGTGGTAGCCAATGCGTGGGTCGCTGCCAATGCCACGGCGCACGTCTTCGACATCGACTTCCAGCCGTTCAGCAAGGTTGGCGATCTCGTTCATAAAGCTAATTTTGGTGGCGAGCATGGCGTTGGCCGCGTATTTGGTCAGCTCGGCGGCCCGCACGCTCATAAACATCAGTTTTTCGTGGTTGCGATTGTAGGGGGCATAGCACTCTTGCATCCGCGCTTTCACCCGCTCGCTTTCCGTGCCGACAATAATGCGTGCGCCACGGGTAAAATCTTCAATCGCCGCTCCTTCTTTCATAAACTCCGGGTTGGAGCAAACGTCAAAGGCGTGAGATACGCCGCGCTGTTCAAGCACCTCGCTAATAGCGGCCTGGACTTTTTCGGCGGTTCCCACCGGTACGGTCGATTTATCGATCACCAGCTTGTAGCTATCCATATGCTGGCCAATGGTGCGCGCCACTTCCAGCACATAACGTAGGTCGGCACTCCCGTCTTCATCGGGCGGTGTTCCCACGGCGATAAATAGCAACTCGCCATCTGCTACGGCTTGTGCCGCATCGGTCGTAAAGCGTAAGCGCCCTGCGGCTACGTTGTGGGTAACGATAGTGCTAAGCCCTGGCTCAAAAATCGGTACGTCGCCCGCATTAAGCTGCGCAATCCGCTCGGCGTTAACATCCATGCAGGTGACTTGATGGCCCACATCGGCTAAACAAGCGCCCGCGACAAGGCCGACATAACCGGTTCCGAATACACTGATATGCATGACACATTGACTCGCTAAGATACGTTGCAGCGAGGGTAGCACATTGGCTTGAGGTTGATGAGCGCTAGCGCTTGAACGCGGGTGCAGATGATAGACCTTGGTCTAACATCGCCCTTAGTCTATAATGCGCTGCAACAAGCCCCTATTGGGCTGACCGCAGGAGATCATTCGATGCCTCCAGAACTAATGTCTTTAGAGCTTAGTCCTCCCGAGCTGGCAACAGAACGCCCTCTCCAAGCGTCTCGTGGGCTGCCAACCGCTGCGAACGTTCAACGCAGCCTTCGCCAATGTTTGTCGATTGCCGCTGAACTGCTTTACGACCACGGTCATGTGCTAGAAACCATCACCCTGCCCCAGCGCGGCTTAGCCCAACGCGAGCTTGTCGCGCTTAGCGCAGCTGCGCCCACCTGGGCGACCTGCCAGCAAGTGATGGAAACTAGTGAAGCCGCCACTTTTAATGAGTATGGCCGCTTTGTATTGACCAGCCTTGGCCGCGAGCTGATGTTTGATATGTTTGGTCAGGGTGCTGCTGATTGCGCTTAACTTTTGTGACTAACCCTCGCTTCCCTGTTTTTGCCACTCATCGTTAATAAACGTTGCGCATAAAAAAACCGCCCACAGCTTTCACGTGTGGGCGGTTTTTTGCTTGGCTTATTGTTTGAGGCTTAGCGTAGGCCAAGCATCGACAGAATGAACAGCACAACGACGATCAGGCCAATAATGTAGATAATGTTACGCATAGGGCGCTCCTTGCTTATTGCGTTTTAGGTAAAATCAACGGGTTGCTTACCCATGAGCCAACACCCCCATCCTAGCAGGCTTTTTCTTGTTTTGCGTAATTCCGCTGCCTCCCTCTAGCCGAAAGTGACTACTCCAGTGCTATCCAAGGTGTTGGTATTTTTCGTCAAAGGCGCGCTGAATAAGCTTCTGCTGCTGGTTATCGATCTCTAATTCATGACAAAGGGTCGGCCACCCAGCAAGGGCATCAAGGGTTTGCTCAATGTAGAGATCCGGATCTAAGTACCGAAAGGGTGCGCACACCTGTTTTAGCTTCTTCCGGGTAGCCACGCCTGCGCCGCTGATAGAGGTGGTGTGCTCATCTGCATAACCCCTAACAGGGGCATAAGTAAGGTCATAAGCTGGCGCCAACGTCCACCGCCCCTGATCATGCAAAAAAGCGAAGTTCTTTGCGTGGTCATCATGGTTGTGGGTCAGGGCATTGAACACCATCAGCCTCGCCATTCGCTCAACGTCTTCTGAATGGCGGGTGAACGCGTTAGTTGCCTTCAACAGGTCTGAATAGTCCAGCGATGGGGCGCTGTAATCAGCATAGAGAATACCGCTAGCCGTCATCATGTGAATTTTGCTATTACCATTGCGATCAAAACGCTGAGCGGAAAAGAAACGTTCGATGCCCGTTGCAGAGTTGATCTCAATCAGCCTACTCGCAGCCATTTTCACCCCAGCAAGCTCTGCCAGCAATGAATAGGCGTACTCAATGGCACCAGTGTCCCGATGCTCGGTGGGTGCGCGGAATTTCACTAGCCAGTGCTGGTAGCCAGCCGAAAGGTCTTTGAAAGAGGTACTGCAATGACGTCCATTAGGAGACAAAGCGACGACAACCTTGGGCCGGGCACCGGCCGGAGAACCACCAGCCAACCTTAGGACATCCAGAGTGGATGAAGTCTCACCTTCATAGACAGCATGAGAGGCCTGATAAAGTTGCTCCAAGTCGACATTGTCTTCATCGACGGTGCGCTCGAGAACGGGGCGATACTCTAGCGCTCCCATCCCCCTGTCGGCCATGTAAGCCAACCGGTCAAGAGGAGAAATGTCTCTCCGGTCTTTTTCATATTCGGCAAGAAAATAACGATCCATGAGCAGCATTCCCCAACCATCTGGCAGCGAGTCAGCAAATGCCCCCGGCAAACCAGCAAAAAGAAGTGGATCGGCCGCCTTTTGTGGTTGAGTAGTAAAAGCCATATTCAAGGGCGACAAATTGAAGCCTTCCGCCACCCACTGGGGGTGATAGGCAAAGTAGATCCCCTGTCGACTAGCGACCAGTTCCCCTACTGGGTTACCTGCTAGCAGCACCTCTATGGTGTTGATCCGCTTCATTTTCGCCCCCGGGTGCGACCTGTCCGTTTGATTTCTTCAAGGGATACTGGGTGTTCATGCTTGAATAGTTCGGCAATTTGACCTGTCGCGCCCAGTGCCGTGGCAATGAGCACAAGTCCTTCTAGGGTTATTTGCCCATGAGACTCGAATCGTTTAATAGTGGACTCGGAAACACCCGCCATCTGCGCCAAGGTTCTTCGGGAAAGGTTCTGCGCCAATCGGGCTGCCCGTGCGTTGGCACCGACCTGCTGGGCCAGTTCGCCAGGCGCAAGCAGAGAGTGAATCAGGGCCATAATAGCTCTCTCAATAAAGGGTCATTTATGATCTACTATATACTAAAATTGGCTATAAAAGCTCAAAAATGAGCCATTAATATAAATATTCATTTCCAGTCACAGGCGCAGAAAGTACCACCTAACCTTAATGCTCGCGGCTATCTGTTGCGGAACCTCTTCGGCTTCTTAGCCTCGAACCTTTGCCACTTATACTGAAGGTATTGCGATGCGCGTTACTGCTTTACTTGTTTCGTTTGCTGTTATGTCGTTTTTTACTACTTCTGCCGCGGCAGCAAATAAACCCTCTGCAACAGCACTCCAGGCACTAGACCAGCAAACCCGCCAGCTTGAACGCATTCACAGCATGGTAGTGGCCTACGATGGCGAGATTATCCATGAGCATCATCAAGGTGGGCCGGGTGTGGCATCGCCTGCCAATATTAAATCGCTCTCCAAAACCGTGCTGGCAGCGGTCACTGGTGCGGCGATTGAGGCGGATATTATCGACTCCGTCGAGCAGCCCATGGTGGATTTGTTTGGCGAGCATCTTCCTAGCGGTGTTGATCCAAAAGTCAGCGAGATCACGGTGGCCCATCTACTCGCACTGCAGGCGGGGCTTGAGCGTACCTCCGGCAGTCACTATGGCGCTTGGGTAGCCAGTGACAACTGGGTTAACGATGCCATTACTCGCCCTTTTGTGGATGAACCCGGCGGGGAAATGCTCTACTCAACCGGCACCAGCCATCTGCTTTCCGCCGCACTCACCCATGCCAGCGGTGAGACGACCCATGCACTTGCACAACGCCTGCTAGGCGATCCGCTCAATATCACTATCCGCCCTTGGCTGCGCGACCCACAAGGCATCTATTTTGGTGGCAATGATATGCAGCTTTCGCCACGCGCATTGATTGAGGTGGGTGAGCTATATCGCAACAATGGGTTAGTCATTGATGAGTCTGGAAATGAAAAGCGGGTTCTGCCGGAAGGCTGGGTAGAAACTTCTTGGCAGCCGCGCGGCACCTCTCGCTGGACAGGCGACGGATACGGCTTCGGTTGGTTTATTACTCAGTTAGCGGGGGAAAATGTTTACTACGGGCGCGGCTATGGTGGCCAAGCGCTGTTTGTTATTCCCGAGCGGGAAATGACGGTCGTGATCACCTCAGACCCCAACCCACCCTCGCCGGGCGGGCAGTTTCAGCAGCAATTGAATGGGCTCGTGGAGGGGCTGTTATCCTCCAATGAGTAGTCGCTTAGCCAGCCAATGCAGCCTTATTTACTCGCCTTTATGGCCTAGGCTCATCAAATAGAGCGCTGCTGCCAGTGCCAGCACTGAAAGCGCTAGGTAGATAGCGTCCAGGGGCGTTGCGAAGCGGATATCCACCACGGCGCGGAAGAACTCAATAATCACTGCCAGAATCACCACGCGGGCAATTTTGTCTTTCAGTTGGTCAAGCGATGCGACGTTAAAAGGGTGCCGGGGGTAACGCACTTCCGCTTGATCAATACGGGAGACAAACAGCCGGTAAACACCTAAACCAAATATCAGCAGCACGATGGCAATTAGATAAATATCGACCGCGATAATGATATCGGGCACCAAACTATCGTGAATGTTCTGCGAACTGCCCAGCAGGTAGTAGATGATAACGTCGCCCACCACTTTTAAGATATCCATGGTGCCGACGATAAACAACATTAACGAACCCAACAGGCTGGGTATCACCGCCAGCATGACCAAAAAGCGCGAATTCCATAGCGCCGTTTCTATGCGCCGCTCCCAGTGCCCCTGTTCTTCCGGCGGTTTAGGTGGCGTGGGTGGTGAAGCGTCTGACATTACACCGTTCCTTGTTAAAGCAGGTTCATCGCGATAAAGGCGCAGGTAGCGCCAAACAGCGCAAACCCCAGCAGCAGCGCCACGCCATCGCGGGCAACCAAGCCCAAGCCCAGCAGCAACAGCGCCAGCCCCGCACCATTAGCTGAAAAGGGAATAAACTCCATGGGCGGCATGGCGAGTGCGATAAGCAGGCATACCACCGCCGTTACGCGGATACCGATATACCCGGTCAGCCACGGCAGACGAACCTTCAGCAGCCCGTCCACCCAGCGGGCGGGCTTTTTCATGTAATGAATGCCTTTATCAAACTTTTGGCGCGAAATTGAGCGCTTTAATAGCCATTTAGGCAGCCAAAACGTTTCACTACCCGCTAATAATTGTACTGACACCAGCAACACCAGCGCGGCCATCAGCGTGGGCATACCGGGTATATCGCCAATAATCGGCGTCAGGGTAATTAAGCCAGCCACCAGCAGGAGCGGCCCAAACGAGCGCCGACCTACGGCATAAACCACATCATCAACGCTGATTCGAGGAGCGTCCTGCTCCATGTTCTCTATTGAGTCAATTAGGTCCATTAAATTCGAGTCTTCATTGCGGTTATGCATCGTGGTTATTGCGCTCCTCTACGTGCAGTTTGGTGCGGATAAAATCACTGTGGCTGACATGTAGCAAATCCGCGAGGCGGCGAATGCGGTGCTCTTCTAGCGGGTCAACATTGCCGTCGGCCCAAGCCAGTTGCCACATTTGTGCCACCAGCTCACAGCGCTGGCCGTAGTTATAGTGCTCTTTAATCAGGCTAACGAACTGGTAGTGATCAACGGCCTCATCTACTTCCGCCTGAGCAAGCGACATTAGCTCTTCTACATCGCTTTCGCTTAGTCGGTAGCGCTCAATTAGCATGCTGCGCAGTGTGGCCAGCTCTTCGTCGGTGGTGTCGTAATCAGCGCGGACGATTTCACACAGCAGCGCGGCGGTGGCAAGCTCCAGCGTCAGCGTTTGGTTTTCACGCTGTTCAGGTTGCGCCAGCGTGCGCTGGAAAAAATCACTAATGGCATTCAGCATTGGGGTATCCATTTAGCATGGTTAGTGCTGATCAAGCAGAACTTCCAAGCTATCTGCCGTCAGAATCTGCACTACCCATTCATCTAGCTGTGCGTCTGAAGCCAATGTTAGGCGCTGATCTGCCCAATCGGGCATCTCGCCAAACTTTAAGGCGATTTGCTTACGCAACGTACCTTCCACTCCTTCATGACGCCCTTCTTGACGCTCTTTCTCTCGCTCAAAGCGCTCAACAGTGTTGACATAAGGCATGTGTTTTTCCTCCTGTATGGCGTAGACCGCCTGGACAAACTCGGACTCCAGTGCTCTCGGTAGCTGAAGCATCCAGTCGATAATATTGAACAACCGTACAATCTGTTCACGGCTGTAGCCCCGTTCATACAGCAGCCGAATGAGAGCAATCTTGACATCTTTGCGCGTAGCGCCGTCCTTCAATCGCTTAGCGTAGACCTGGGCCATCACCACCAGCGCAAAGACATTGTCGCTGGTTTCCAGCTCCGTCCAGCGAGCTTCCCAATCAATCAGTTTAGCCGTGGGGAAGGTAAAGGTCAGCTCGCACCCCCAACGCTGATAGTGGAAAGTGGTGGGCCGGAAACTATCGCGGGTATCAGCCAACACCGCCAAGCTCACCACATCCACCCCGTAGCGGTCACGGAGCCGGTACTGATAGGTGTACATTCGCTCAGCAAAAGCTTCCTCCGGCTCCCCCTGAACTTCAACGTGGATCAGCACCCAAGTCTCGCTGCCATCTTGTGCATAGACCTTGATCAACTTATCAGCGTAACGCCTACCACTGTTGGCATCCGCCGTGATCTGCTGTAGCTCCTTATCGAGAAAGCTAAAGCCTTTCGACCAATCCACTTGTTCATGAATGGCTGGGAACAATAGCGCCAAAAACTCTTGGAAGTACCCTTCCAGCGCCATCTTCCAAGGGCTGTCGTGGTCGGCGGGTCGGGAGGTATCCGCTTCGCTCATGCAAGCTCCTATTTCAACTTCTCGAATCTAGCATAGAGCTCTTCTGGCTAGATATCCTTACCTCAATCCTGCTTGGTGAGCTGCTCTCTTAATTGCTTGGGCACTTGCTTAATGATTAAGCGATCCTGGGCAGCATCGTACTCAATGCTCGAACCGAGCAAGTGGGAGTCAAAACTAATCGAGACGCCGCCCGCGCGCCCGGTGAAGCGGCGAAATTGGCTCAAGGTGCGCTTATCTGGGGGGATTTCTGGCGAGAGCCCGTAATCGGCGTTGCGGATATGCTCGTAAAACGCTTTGGGCTGCTGCTCGTTGACCAAGCCGGAAAGTTCTTCTAGGGTCATCGGCTCGCCACGGCGCAATTGCTCATTGGCGTAATCGACCAGCGTGTCGGTTTTTTCACGACTCACTTCGTCGTCGTAATCCTCTTTCTCGACGTAATCGCTAAACGCTTTTAGTAGCGTGCGGGTTTCCGCTGGTGCGTCGACGCCCTCTTCCATGCCCAGTAAGGCAACCAAGCCCTCGGCGAGTTTTTTGCCGCCGCGATCTTTTAGGAACGAAACATACTGCGCACTCGGGGCATCGCTCTGCCACTGGGTAAGATTGATGCGCGCCGCCAGCGTAAGCTGGCTGGTATTGAGCTGTGCGGCGGGCACGGCGTGGTGCTCCGAATTAATGCCAATCCCTTCACGCTGGTGAACCAGTGCGATCAGCAGGGTTTCCGTATCGCCCTGGCGCTGGTGGCTGATCACTAAGTAACCACTGACTGACAGCTGCTCTTGAAGCTGCTTGGCCAGCCGTTCGGCCAGTGCCAAAGAGAGCTCGGCAAAACTCTGTTCACCGGCAAGGTAAGCGCGCAGCCACACCGCAAGCGGCCCGGCCTGCTCCCCCTCTTCGGCAAAGCGCCCCCAGCCTTTGGGCTTGGTGTTGTAGGTGTCGTTGAGCGCACCCACAAGGCTCGTCATCACTGGGTCATCGCTGGGGGCCGTCTGTTCTTGGGGCGCAGCGGTTAGGGTTAGGCGCTCACCGTCTAGCGTCGGGTCGAGGCGGTGCACAATACTTTGCAGTAGCGGCATAAGGGTCTGCTAGCATCCAGAAGTTAAACGTGAATTAGGGTTTAAGGCGGTAACCGGTGCGAAAAATCCAGCCAATCGTGACGAGGCAAGCGACCAGAAACAGGGTAATCATGCCTACACTCGCCGCTAGGCTAACATCGCTAATACCGTAAAAGCTCCAGCGAAAGCCGCTCACTAGGTACACCACAGGATTGGCCAAGGTGATGGTTTGCCAAAACGGCGGCAGCATATCAATAGAGTAGAAGCTGCCGCCCAAAAAGGTCAGCGGCGTGATCACCAGCAGCGGCACCAGCTGTAGCCGGTCAAAGCCATCCGCCCATATACCAATGATAAAGCCGAGCAGGCTAAAGGTGACCGCCGTTAGCACGAGGAAGAAGAGCATCCAAAAGGGATGAGCAATCTCCAGCGGCACAAAGAAGTTTGAGGTCGCCAGGATAATCAGCCCCAGCAAGATCGATTTTGAAGCTGCCGCGCCCACGTAGCCAATCACTATCTCTAAATGTGAAATAGGCGCTGAAAGCAGCTCATAAATACTGCCGGAAAACTTCGGGAAAAAGATACCGAAGGAGGCGTTGGAAACGCTTTGCGTCAGCAGCATTAGCATAATCAGACCCGGCACGATAAAGGCGCCGTAGCTAACCCCATTGACCTCACTGATCCGCGAGCCGATCGCGGCACCGAACACCACAAAATAGAGCGATGTGGAGATGACAGGCGAGACAATGCTCTGCAGTAACGTGCGGCGCGTACGGGCCATTTCGGCCATATAGATGGCGCGAACGGGGTGAAGATTCATGCGCGCTCCTTAACCAAATCGACAAAAATATCTTCAAGCGAGCTTTGCCGAGTATTGAGATCTTTAAAGGTAACCCCTTCCCGCTCCAGCGCAGTTAAAAACTCTGAAATCGCGTGACCGTCCTCTTCCTGGCTGCCATCGTAGGTATAGATCAATTCAAACCCTTCAGCGGCTAAGCTCAGTTCAAAGCGTTGTAGGTTCGCAGGTATCTCTGTCAGCGGGCTGTGTAAGTTCAGTGTTAGCTGCTTGCTGCCCAACTTGCTCATTAACGCAGCTTTCTCTTCCACCAGCACTAGTTCACCGCGATTAATGACGCCGATGCGGTCGGCCATCTCTTCGGCTTCTTCGATGTAGTGGGTGGTCAATATGATCGTCACACCGTTATCGCGCAGTTGGCGCACGACATCCCACATCTCACGGCGCAGCTCAACGTCGACCCCGGCGGTGGGCTCATCCAGAAATAGAATACGCGGCTCATGGGAGAGCGCTTTGGCGATCAACACACGGCGTTTCATGCCGCCCGAGAGCGTCATGAGCCGGTTGTTGCGCTTATCCCAGAGCGCCAGCGACTTGAGCACTTTCTCGATATGGGCCGGATTAGGCGCTTTGCCAAACAGACCACGGCTGAAACTGACGGTGTTCCAGACGGTTTCAAACGCTTCGTTGGTCAGCTCTTGGGGCACCAATCCAATGCGTTCACGGGCCTGGCGGTAGTGGGTAATATTATCGAACCCATCGACCATGACATGGCCAGCGGTGGGATTGACCAAGCCACACACCACGCTAATCAGCGTTGTTTTCCCTGCTCCATTGGGGCCAAGCAGCGCAAATATTTCGCCACGGTGAATGGTTAAATCAATATGGGTTAACGCCTGAAAGCCACTTTCATAGGTTTTATTCAGGCCGCTAATAGTAATAATTGGGTCGTTCAAGGCGTACTCCTCACACCGCGGTTTAACAACCGCGGTGCTTGACGGCCTTTTAGGCGAAATTAAGAGCGTTTGGTTAGGAAAAGTTAAGTGCGGCTGGTGATTTCTAGCAGGTGATAACCAAACTGGGTTTTCACCGGGCCGTGCACTTGGCCGACCTCGTCATTGAAGACGACCTTATCGAACTCAGGCACCATTTGGCCGGGGCCAAAACTGCCGAGGTCGCCGCCTTGGCGGCTGGAGGGACAGCTGGAGTGCTCTTTGGCGACTTCAGCAAAATCACGGCCGTTTTCGATTTCTTTCTTGAGTGCTAGGCACTGCTCTTCGCTGCTGACTAGAATGTGGCGGGCGCTGGCTTGTGTCATAAGTTGCTCCTGACTAAGTAGGTTCTGAGAATCATTCGGGGCAGTAGTTTACCACGGCTTACCCAGGGCTCCGCTATAACGCAACGCTTCACCGACACTGGCCAAGGCGCGCTCGTGAGCGCTTACCGCCGCTGGCCCGCGAGTACAGCTAACGATCACCCACGGCCCTTCGGTGGTGGTCTCAACGTTGGCACGCTCGGCAATACCGGCATCGCAACTGCGCCGCTGCTGAGTGCCGGTTTTATGGGCAAAGTTTATGCCTTCCCCCAGGCCCGCTTTAAGACGCCGTTTGCCGGAACTGGTTCGCTGCATCACCGCTAATAGGGTTTGTCGCTGCTCGGCGCTTAAGTCATCTATGCCGCCGTGCAGGCTAGCTAGTAAGTCGCCAAAGGCGCGTAAGGTGCCCACGTTTTCGCCGGTGGCTTCGTAGGCATCAAACGCCTGGTCGTAATCGGGCTGGGTAAAGGATTCTGTGCGAACGCCTAACGCGCGGGCCAACGCCTGGGCACGCTGGCTTACCGCATGCTGGCGCAGAGCGATAAAATCCATTCCACCAAGCGCGCGCGCATCAGGGTGAAGCTCGCCATAAACGCCCTGGCGCACGCCGACCAGTTTAGAGATGGGGCCGATCTCGTCAGGGTTGCCGCCGCTTGCCGCGATCATGGTACGAGCGCGCTCGTTGACGGCATCCAGCCCCACTCGATCAATCAACATATCGGTAGCGGTGTTATCGCTGACGGTAATCATCTGCTCCATCAAGTAGCGGATGGAGATGGGCGTACCGGGGTCGTGCCAGTTGGTAGGTCCCGCGCCATCGACAAAGTCACTTTGGGCAAGCGTTAGCCGCTCATCCAGCGTCAGGGTGCCTGCCTGACGTTCGGCCAGCACTTGCGCCGCCACCGGTATTTTAATCAGCGAGGCTAAATACCAAGGAGCATCGGCACGCCAGGAGTAAGCTTCGCCACTGGCAAGGTTTTGCACATAAACGCCCAGTTGGCCCTCAAATACCCCTTCGATAGCCTTCAAACGAGAGGCTAAATCGCCCTGCCAGGCGCTCTTTTTATCGACCTCATAGTACCAATTTGTTTCGTACCCATCGGCCTGCACGGGCAGTGCCATCAGCAGCACGAAAGCTATAAGCCCGTATTGAATCCAGTGTCGCAAATCGTAAGCTCCAAAAGTATTTATCGCGTTTAACGGTGATTCGCCATCCATCGGGTCACCCAAATCCATGCCGCGGCGCCCAATACCAACAGCCCGCCTACGCCAAGCGCCTGTGGATAGGTGTACATTCCCTCGCCTTCCCACAAAAAGCGCAGCACTAAGAAGATCATCACAATATGGAAAATAAATGCTTTCAGGGCATCGGAACCGACAATCGTCAACGGCATTAATACCTTGGCTACTTTGGCGCCTCCGGCTAACGCCAGGGCTAACAGCACCAAGGCGCCGCCTAAGCTAAACAGCATAAACTCAAGTCCTGGCGGATGCTTACCGACATTGTTGGCCACGGCGAGCATCGCCGCGTGCACATCGCCATTGGCAAAGGCCAGCGCATAAAATCCTGCCACCATTAGCGCGCCTACCCCCAGCAGTGTGAGCACTAAGCGCTGGCGAGTAGTCGGTTCAAAATAGCAGCGAAGTAGTGCTTCACCGATAAGCAGCCCGACTAGAATCATCGGTGCGCGGCTGATCTGCCCCCAGGCATAGTGGTCTTCATGATCCACCAGCAGCGCTTTCAGAATATCGTTGCCGCCAAACGTTAGGCTCTGCAGCCAAGTGGTAAGGGCGATTAACGCACCAATCGTAGCGAGTCGGCTCCACAGCGGCGCCCGCGCCCATAGCGGTAACATCAGCGGCACCCAAAGCAGCGCAATGGCATAGAAACCTAAGATTTCGACCCAAATCGCAAAGCGCCCATAGAGCAAGGCATCGACGATCTCGTTAGGTGGGTAGTAGGGAAGCATTTCAAAAACAGTCAGCGCTTTGTACCAGAACCATACTTCTACGGCGCGGAGCCAGAGTTTGAGCCGTCGTTTAGGCCAGTCTTCGCTCTGAGTGTGAGCAAGAAATGCCACTGCCAGCGCAATGCCAAACACTATAATGAACAGCGAAGAGGAGAACTTGGTCAGAAAATGAATCGGCACCATTCCCCAATCAGGCACATTACGAATACCGACGAGACCACTGACAGCATGGCTTATGATCATCAAGCCAATGGCTAAGCCACGTGCCAAATCAATCGCTTCTATACGGCCTTCCGCTTTGGGTAGTTGGGGCTTATCTGTCCATTTTACGGGCATCCAATTCAGCGGCATCGAAACGTCCTTGTAGGGGCAAGGATCAAATCATTACGCAAAACGAGGCGTTACACCATAGCCAACAGACCTCCTCTAAGCCCAGCCAGCGTCCACCGCCAGCTCTTGGCCGGTAATGGCCTGGCTTTCGTCGCTGGCTAAAAACAGCACCGCGGGGGCAATATGGTGGGACTCAAGGCGCATTTTTAGACACTGGCGCTCTTGAATGGTCACTTCATCGTCGGGGCTAATCCATTTTTCGAGCTGTCGTTGGGTCATTACCGCGCCAGGCACCAGGGTATTAACGCGGATATTGTGCTCGCCCAGATCGCGGGCCAGGCTGCGGGACAAACCGTGTACCGCCGCTTTGGCCGTTACATAAGCGGGCAAACCACCCAGCGCCATTTGCACGCTAACCGAGCCAAAGTTGATGATCGAACCACCGCCGGCTTTCATCATCTGTTCAGCCGCCGCCTGAGCGGCAAAGAACATCGGCCGCAGATTGAGCGACATGCGCTCATCCCAGTAAGCAACATCGACATCCTGCCAAGCGTGGCGATCATCGCTGGCAGCATTGTTGACTAGGGTATGGATTGGCCCGACGTTTTGGCCGGTCTCAGCGATAACCTGCTGTAGGCTTGCCACATCGCGAATATCACAGTGATGAAAGCGCGGCGCGGCGCCGGTCTCGACGCGGAGCTCTTCGACCAGCGCCTCACTGGCTTCATCGTCGATATCGACAAACACCACCCGGGCGCCCTGATGATGAAAGGCGCGAGTAAGCGAAGCCCCGATGCCACTGCCTCCTCCAGTAATAAAAACCACCCGCTGCTCAAGGCTCGCATAGCGCGCTGAAGGTTGGTTCATAGGTGTCTCTCTTCCATTTATTGTTATTGCCGAAGACCGTTTCTACATATCCACCCACTGCCCACCGGCGGCGGACGAGGCCAGTGCACGGGTAATGAACGTCAAACCATCGACACCATCGGTGACGCCGGGCGTTGGCATTGCCAATGCGTGGGCACTTTCCCCGCTTTGATGGGCATGAATCTGCACGGCGAAATCACGGTAGAGCTGGGCAAAGGCTTCGAGATAACCTTCCGGATGCCCTGGAGGAATACGCGCGGCTGCCAAGGCGGCATCCCCCAGCCCGGGGCCGTTGCGAGTCAATAGCCGCGTGGGCTCACCCAGCGGCGAATGCTCCAGCTGATTAGGATTTTCCTGGCGCCAGGCAAGGCCACCTTTGCTGCCATAAACGCGCAGCTGCAGGCCGTTTTCGTTGCCCGGTGCGACCTGGCTCGACCACAGCATTCCCCGGGCACCGCCCTTGAAGCGCAGCAGCATATGGACGTTGTCATCCAACGCTCGCCCTTCGACAAAGGTGTGCATATCGGCGGCAAGGGATTCGAGCTCCAAACCGGTCACATAACGCGCCAGATGGTAGGCATGGGTGCCGATATCACCCAAGCAGCCTGCCGGGCCGCTGCGTTTGGGGTCGGTACGCCACTCGGCCTGCTTGATGCCGCTCTCTTCCAGGCGGGTGGAAAGCCAATCTTGTGGGTACTCCACCTGCACCACGCGTAGCTCGCCCAACTCACCGTTGGCGATCATCTCGCGCGCTTGGCGAACCAACGAGTAGCCGGAGTAGTTATGGGTCAAGCCGAAGAAAAGTCCCGTCCGCTCCACCAGCTCGGCGAGGGTTTGTGCCTCTTCCAGGGTGATCGTCATTGGCTTATCGCAGATCACGTGAAAGCCCGCTTCGAGAAAGGTGCGTGCCACGTCAAAATGCACATGGTTGGGGGTCACTATGGCGACCACATCGATACCATCCGACCGCTGGCGCTCCGCTTCTGCCATGGTTTGGTAGTCAGGGTAAGCGCGTTCGGCGTCAACGTGGAGCTCCGCGGCGGCGGCCCGACTGCGCTCAGGGTCAGAGGCAAAGGCCCCGGCCACCAGCTCGTAGTGGTCGTCCAATCGGGCGGCGATACGGTGCACACCGCCGATAAACGCTCCCTGGCCACCACCGACCATGCCCAGGCGCAGCCGACGCGGCGTGTCGTGTTGAGTGCTCATATCGTATTGCCCTCCGCTGTCGTTGAATTAATTGATGCACGTTATTAAAGACCGAGGATGCGCCGATTGGCAGCGTCGTCAGACCCGCCGCTGGCAAAGTCGTCAAACGCCCGCTCGGTGACTTCGATAATGTGGTCACGAATAAAGGTCGCGCCTTCGCGGGCGCCGACTTCTGGATGTTTCAAGCAGCACTCCCACTCAAGCACCGCCCAGCCGTGGTAGTCGTTGGCCGCCATCCAGGAGAAGATCGACTTGAAGTCGATTTGGCCATCGCCCAGGGAGCGGAAACGTCCCGCGCGCTCCGTCCACGACTGGTAGCCTGAGTAAACGCCCTGCTTGGGGCTGGGGTTAAACTCGGCATCTTTAACGTGAAACATTTGAATGTGGTCGCGGTACACATTCAGAAAGCCGCGATAGTCGAGCTGCTGCAAAATCAGATGGCTGGGGTCGTAAAGAATGTGGCAACGCGGGTGATTGCCGACCCGCTCGAGGAACATCTCAAAGGTGATGCCATCATGCAGGTCCTCGCCGGGATGAATCTCGTAGCAGAGATTCACACCCGCCTCGTCAAAGGCGTCCAGAATCGGCCGCCAGCGTTTCGCCAGCTCATCGAACGCTGTTTCGATCAATCCTGCCGGACGCTGGGGCCAGGGGTAGATGAACGGCCACGCCAGCGACCCGGAAAAGGTGCCGTGATCGGTGAGGCCGAGGTTTTGCGATGCCTTGGCGGCCAGCTTTAGCTGTTCGACGGCCCACGCCTGACGCGCTTTGGGGTTACCACGCACTTCGGGCACCGCAAAGCCATCGAACATCTCATCATAAGCGGGATGCACCGCCACCAACTGGCCCTGAAGGTGGGTGGAGAGTTCGGTGAGTGCTAAGCCGTGCTGGGCCAGAGTGCCTATCACCTCATCACAATAAGTGCGGCTCTCGGCGGCGCGCTTTAAATCGAACAGGCGGGCATCCCAACTGGGAATCTGTACGCCCTGATAACCCAGCCCCGCCGCCCAGCCAGCAATGCTATCGAGGCTATTAAAAGGAGCTTCATCACCGGCGAATTGGGCGAGAAAGAGCGCAGGCCCTTTGATTGTTTTCATAGGACTCTCTCAATATCGTTTGGATTAAGTGAGCAGATAGGCGCGGGTGGGATTGGTGCTTTTCACCCGCGCCTTTTGGTCATACCGTGATCAGAACGGCGAGTCAGGGAAGTAGTACTGCTCGGCGTTCTCCTGGGTAATCAGCGGCGAGCCTAGAATGTACTCACCCAGTACCGGGCCATTGGAGACAAAGTGCTGCACGGTCAGATCCATGGCGGTGGCGATCATGGCAGGCGGATAGAGCACGTCCACCGGCACCAGCTCATCGCCGTCCATGACCCGCTTGATGATGTCCTTCATGCCCGCCCCGCCGACGATAAACAGCTCTTCTTCGCGATCCGCTTGGCGTACCGCCTCAATGACACCCAGCGCAATGTCGTCATCCTGGGCCCAAACGGCATCGATGTTCTCGAAGCGTGCTAGGTAGTCTTGCATGACCTCGAAGCCATCATCGCGATTCCAGTTGGCGTGCTGCATATCGAGAATATTGATTTCAGAGCCTTCAATCGCCTCTTGGAAACCTTGCACACGTTCGTCGTCAATCACCGTGGGAATACCGCGCAACACGACAATATCGCCTTCATCGTCCAGCTGTTCACGAATGTACTCGCCGGAAACGCGGCCTAACTCATGATTGTTGCCCGCCACATAGAGATCCTGGATCCCCTCTTCCGTCAGACCACGATCTACCACGGTCACGAACACGCCGGACTCTTTAACCCGGCGCACCGGATCGGTCAGCGGGCCAGACTCGAACGGCAGCACCACCAGCGCATCAATATTTCGCAGCGACACTAAATCCTCTAGGTCATTGGCTTGCTCGCCAGCGGTGCCCGCCGTGGAAATAGTGATCTCAATGCCGGGATAGAGCTCCTCAAGGCGTTTTTTAGCCTCTTCGGCATGGTAGTTAACGCCGCCTGTCCAACCATGGGTGGCAGCGGGAATGGAGACACCGATAGTGTACTCCTGGGCAACCGCGGTGCCGGAGAGTCCTATCGCTGACGCAAGTGCAGCGGTAGTGACGCAGGCCTTCACTGTTGTTTTGATGATTCGCATGGTGATGCTCCTTTCGTGTTTGTACTTGTTATGTTTCGCTGCTTGTCGTTGATGTTGCGCTGTTAGCGAGTGAGTTTATGGTTCTGTTTTCCTCCACGATGCCCGCTGCAGATAGACCGCCACAATGATGATGATCCCTTGCACCGTACCGTTGAGATAGTTGGAAATGGCATCGGTCAAATTGAGAATATTGCCAATCATGGTGAGCATGATGGCGCCCACCACCGTGCCCCAGATGCGCCCATGCCCACCCTTCAGCATGGTCCCGCCAATAATCACCGCGGCAATCGCTTCAAGCTCCCAGAGCACACCGGTAGCCCCCGAGGCAGAACCCAAACGCGGCACATAAATAATCGTTGCTAGTGCCACACACACGCCTTGCAGCATGTAGGTTAGGGTTTTCACGCGATCCACATGAATGGCACTGTATTCGGCGACCTTTTCATTAGAGCCGATGGCAAAGCAGTAGCGACCAAAGCGCGTATAGTTGAGCAAGATGTAGCCGATGACGGCCACTGCCAAAAACACCCACACAGGTATGGTGATGCCCAAAAAACTGCCGTAGTACACCGGGCGGTAGATATCGCGCACGGCCCAATCCAGCGTCAGCGTTCCGCCATCAGAAAGGTAGGTCACCAGCGAACGATAAATACCCATGGTGCCAAGGGTGACGATAAACGCCTCAATTTTGCCCTTGGTTGTCACGATGCCGTTGATAAAGCCTGCGCAAACCCCCAGCAGCAACGAGGCGCCAATACCCAGCAGTATGGTGGTCCACCCCGCACCGAACTGCTCGACGAGGCTATTCATTAGAATAATCATCACCCCGGCAATAAAAGCCGCCATGGCCCCCACCGAAAGATCCAACCCACCGGCGGTAATTACAAACGTAGCGCCGATGGCGATGATGCCGATAAAGGCACTGCGGGTGAGCATGTTCGAAAGATTATCCAACCCCAGAAAAGCCGGGTTAATCAGCACGCCCAGTAGCCCTAAAGCCACCAGCGCCACAAACGGCCCCCAGGTTTTTAGGTCAATCGCGAAGCCTTTTTGAGTAATCATTTTATCAGCTGCTTTGTTAGTCGTTTTGTTATTAGCCATGACGCTGCTCATCGACCCCTACTCCTTTAATACCGGATGCGTACTGCATAATTTCTTCTTCATTAATTTGTTCGCCTTCAAGTACGCCAGTGAGCACGCCGGCACACATAACAGACACTCGGTGGGATAGCCCAATCAGCTCGCCCATCTCCGACGAGATCAGAATCACCGAGCAGCCTGAATCCGTTAGCTCGCGGATAAAGTGATAAATCTGGTGCTTGGTGCCCACATCAATGCCCCGGGTCGGTTCATTGATAATCACGATTTCAGGATCGATGGACATCACCTTGGCGAGCAGCAGCTTCTGCTGGTTGCCACCAGAGAGTTCAGCGGCGGTGCGTGCAGCCGTGCGCAGCCGGATATCGAAGCGCTCAACCGCCTGTTGAAAGGCTTGTTCTTCACGGCGGCGATCGATCAGCGGCTGGCAATGAGCGCGCAGGTTGAGCAAGGTAACGTTGGAGCGCAGATCCATATTGAGCACTAAGCCTTTGCCCTTGCGATCCTCGGTGAGATAGGCGATGCTCTGGTGCACCGCATCGCGCAGGTGGCGCATGACCACCGGCTGGCCGTTGCGCAACACCTGCCCAGCGCTTTTGCGGCGCAAACCCAGCACCGCTTCAATCAACGCGGTGCGCCCCGCCCCTACAATACCGCCGAACCCCAACACCTCACCCCGGCGCAGGGTAAAGCTGGCGTGCTTAACGGCACCGGGCACTACCATATCGCGTACTTCCAATACCACCGGCGCATCGTCAGGAAGGTGGGTACGCGGCGGATACATTTCAGTGATCTCACGCCCCACCATCAACCGCGCCAACTCCTCTTTGCTGCGCCCGGCCATGGGGCCGCTATCCACCAAATGTCCGTCGCGCAATACCGTCACGCGGTCGGCGATCTGCTCGATTTCACGCAACTTGTGGGAGATATACAAAATGGCCACGCCCCGCTGGCGCAGGCGGTCGATCAGTGCAAACAGCACCTTTACTTCGTTTTCCGTCAGGGTGGCGGTAGGTTCGTCCATGATCAGCACGCGCACATCACGGGTGACCGCCTTGGCGATTTCCACCATCTGCTGGTCTGAGGTGCTGAGGTCTTTCACGCGGGCGCGTGGATCGACATGCGTTTCAAGCTCCGCCAGCGCCGCCCGGCTACGTTCGCGCATGGCGCGTCGGTCTAGAAACAGCCCCCGACGCAGTTCGCGGCCCAGGAAGATGTTCTCCTCCACGCTGAGCTGTTCCGCCAGTGCCAGTTCCTGGTGAATCATCACCACACCGTCGGCTTCCGCCTCACCGCTGGAGCGGTAATGCCGTTGGCGGCCGTCCACCAACACGTCGCCAGATGTCGCGCTAAGGTAGCCGGCCAGAATTTTGACCAACGTCGATTTTCCCGCGCCGTTCTCACCCAACAGGGCATGCACTTCACCTGCCTGAAGGTCGAGATCAACGTCGAATAAGACCTGGTTTTCGCCAAACGAGCGGCAGAGTTTGCGCGCTGATAAGAGCATGGAGCCACCTGTCGTTACTGTTGTTATTATGCGTTTAAGGCTTACCAATATTATTTATATGCCGTGCGATGCTTTATTTACTTTAGGTGCTAAAATAAATAAACGCATATGCAACTTAGGTCGCATTTTGCGATTTTTCACCTCAAACAATAACGGCATTTTTATGGCGCTTACGTCAACTGATACCAGCCGCTATGACAACACGCTGGCGGTTATCCGTACCCTGCGAGACCAAGGACCGGTTGCACGTGTTGACCTGGGTGCGCTGAATGGCATCAGCTCAGCCACGGTGACTTCCATCAGCGCCGAGCTTCTTCAGCAGGGCCTGATCAAGGAACGGCCGCCAGAAACACCCCGCCCCTCCGGGCGTGGGCGGCCCAAGACGCTGGTTGAGCTCAACCCGCAAGCGGCCTGCGTGGTTTGTATCAAGCTATCGATCAATGAGATTCAGTTGGTGGTGGGCGATTTCTCAGGCCAGGTACGCCATAGCGAGCACTACGCGGTGCCCACCCTGACACTGAGCGCCGACGACCTGGAAACGCTGCTGAAAGAGAAGATCAGCGCTGTTTGCGCGCAACAGCTAAACGGGTTTCAACGTTTGGCTGGGATCTGCTTGGCCGTGCAGGGGGTAGTCTCGTCGCAAAGCGGGTCGATTATCTGGTCCCCCGCTTTAAGCTTTCGCAACGCACCGATATCGGCACAATTAGCCGATCGTTTTCACTGCAGCGTGCTGCTGGAAAACGATGCCAACTGCATTGCCGGTGTACTCGCGGCAAAACCTGACTATGCAGACTGCCCCAACCTGGTGGTCATTATGCTGGGCTACGGCATCGGTATGTCGGTACTGATTAACGGCGTGCCTTATCTGGGCGCCAATGGCTCAGCGGCCGAGTTTGGGCACAGTAAATACCAACCCGATGGCGCCCTATGCGCCTGCGGCCGACGAGGCTGTATTGAAGCTTATGCCAGCGACTACGCGCTCTACCGCGCCGCCGCCGACCATTTAAACCTCCCCGCTGACGATAGCGCTCACCCTTCAGAGCAACAGATGCAGGCGCTAACCCAGATGGCGTTGAACGGCGACCCGTCGGCGCAACGCATCTATGCTGAGGCGGGGCGTGCGTTGGGTTATGGCATCGCCAATATCTTGGCGCTATTTAACCCTGACATAGTACTGATTACCGGTTCCGGTGTGCGCGGTTTTGACGCCATGCAGGCCACCATGCACACCGCCATTGATGAAGCCCTAGTGGCCGAGCTGAGAGGCACCACCCGCATCGAAAGTTGCGCCTGGGATCGCGACATGACCTGCATGGGCGGCATCGCCATGGCGCTACACGCTACCGATGGCGAAACGCTGTCGGAGAGCCAGGCTAAGTCCGGATCGGCTACTTGCCTGTAGCCAAAAGGTCGATTAGCATGAAAGTATGTAAAGGAGTATTTTCATGTCTCTTCATGAATTGACACAAAAAGTTAAGGCCGCTGGGCAGAACCGCACTCATGAGCAAAGAATGAAATTGCTTAAAGATGCGCGCATCCTTGATTCACAAGGATATCTTGATAAGCGGTTTTTCAGTTCTTCAAAGTCTAAAGACAATCATACGGCACACATCAAGACCTAATGTATTCATCAAAACCGACAATTGTCTATGGTTTCCATGGGTTAGATAAAGATACTGCCATCAGCATTTTGACTCAAAAATCTGAGTTCAAACACAGTAATAATAAATATGATTGGCTGGGCAACGGCGTTTACTTTTGGGAAAACAATCTTGAAAGAGCGCATCAGTATGCCGTTCAAGATAGCCAGCGAACTTCTTCTAATGTCAAAATTCCCTTTGTACTGGGTGCGGTAATTGAGCTTGGTAACTGCTTGGATCTGCTGGATCAAAAATATAATGATTTTCTTAGCATCGTTTATCAGCAGCTAAAAAGTGATTTAGAGGCAGAAGGTACACCACTGCCAGAGAATAGGTCGTTTGGAAAAACAGATTTTGATTTTAAAGCCCGTGAGCTTGATTGTGCTGTCATCCGTTATGCATGTGCGTTGGCCAAGGAGCAGGGCGAACCCTTTGATTCTGTTAGGGCTGCTTTTATCGAAGGCGATCCACTTTACGATGGCGCAAGATTTTTCTCTGAAAATCATATTCAACTTGCCATCATTAATCCAGATTGTATAAAGGGTATTTTTTTGCCAAGAAAATCTACCCAAGAGGTTGAGCTCTCTGAAGAAAAACCGAGTACTAACCTTTAAAGATTGTGAATACCCTCTAAACTCTCTTCTCACTATATCCAAACCTTTCTTGCAAACACTCCACAGGCATTAAAACCGTCAGTCGTGGTAGACCACGCTGCGTCCGCCATCAATCGTTAAGCAGCTTGCGTTGATAAAGGGCGCCTCATCTGAGGCCAGAAAGACGACCGTCATCGCCACTTCCTCGGGTTTCCCTAACCGCCCTGGAGGCAGCAGTGCTTCGATGCGGGCCTTCGCCGCTGCGGGGTCATCGAAGGTGTGCCAATGCGCCTCTACCGCCGGGGTGTTGATATAGCCTGGCGCAATGGCATTGACCCGCACGCCGCGTGGGGCGTACTCAATGCCGAGCGATCGGGTTAAGCCAATCAAGCCGTGCTTGGCTACCGGGTAGGGAAAGCAACCGGGAATAATTGAGAAGCTGTGGGTGGAGGCAATATTGATAATGGCACCGCCGCCCTGCTCAATGAGATCCGGCAGCACTGCCCGGCTACAATACCAAGCGCCCTCCAAATCCACTGCTAGGCAGCGCTGCCAAGCCTCGTCCGGCATGGCGAGCGGCTCATAGAAAACGTTCATCCCGGCGTTATTGATCAAGGTGGTCAATGGGCCGTTCTTCTCCCGCGCTTTTACTACAGCGGCATCGACCGTTGCGCGGTCAGCGATATCCGCCATCAACGCCTGGACGTTGTGCCCTTCACTACGCAGCTCCGCCGCCAGCCTCTCGACGCTATCGCCGTCCTGATCCAGCAAGGCGACCGTGGCGCCCTCGCGGACGCAGGCCTCAGCAATGGCGCGTCCGATGCCCGTAGCCGCCCCGGTGACTAGAATGTGCTTGGCTGCCAGCCTGGCGGTCATGGCGTTTCCTCTTGCTTGCGTTCCGTTAGCCAGTCAAACATCAATGCGAATGACGCGGTACATCAGACCCGCGGCAGCCCACCAGGAAGTCAAAATCACAGCCCTCGTCTGCCTGGAGCACCCGCTCAATGTAAAGCTGGCGGTAGCCGCCCTGGCTGGCGATCAGCGTCGAGGCGGCGGTGGGGTCGCTTTCGGCTAGGCGTGAGGCCAACTCTTCATCGCTGACTTCCAGATGCAGTCGGCCGCTTTCGCAGTCGAGCTCGATCCAGTCGCCGTTGCGTACCGCGGCTAGCGGGCCACCGGCGGCGGCTTCGGGCGCGACGTGCAGCACCACGGTGCCGTAGGCGGTGCCGCTCATGCGGGCATCCGAAATACGCACCATATCGGTAATGCCCTGGGCGAGGATCTTGGGCGGCAGGCCCATGTTGCCCACTTCAGCCATGCCGTGATAACCCCGCGGGCCGCAGTGCTTCATGACCAAGATGTCGTTGGCTTCCACGTCGAGATCCGGGTCGTTGATGCGCGCCTTGTAGTCGTCGAAGTCTTCGAATACTACCGCGCGACCGCGATGCTGCATCAGTTCCGCCGTCGCCGCCGAGGGTTTGAGCACCGCGCCGTTGGGCGCCAAGTTACCGCGCAACACACAGATACCGCCATCCGCGGTAAGTGGGTTATCCAGCGGGCGAATCACTTCGTCGTTGTAGAGCGGTGCGTCCTGAACGTTCTCCCAGATCGTTTTTCCGTTAACGGTGAGCGCGTCCTTGAAGGGCAGCCGGTCGGCTTCGCCTAGGCGTCTAAGCACGGCGGGTAACCCACCGGCGTAGTAGAACTCCTCCATTAGGAAGCGCCCCGAGGGTTGCAAATCCACCACCGTGGGGGTACCGCGCCCTACCCGGCTCCAGTCGTCCAATTTGAGATCGACACCGATCCGCCCGGCAATTGCTTTGAGATGTATCACCGCGTTGGTGGAACCGCCGATCGCGGCGTTGGTACGGATGGCGTTGTCGAAGGCTTCCTTGGTGAGGATTTTGGAGAGCCGCAGGTCTTCGTTGACCATCTCGACAATCCGATTACCGGAGAGGTGCGCCAGCACGTAGCGGCGAGAATCGACGGCCGGAATCGCGGCGTTGTGGGGCAGCGACGTACCCAAGGATTCGGCCATGCAGGCCATGGTGGAGGCAGTGCCCATGGTGTTACAGGTGCCCGCCGAACGGGACATGCCGGCTTCCGCGGCCATAAAGTCGTGCAGCGATATTTCGCCTGCCTTGACCTGTTCGGAGAGCTTCCAGACCACGGTGCCGGAGCCAATGTCCTTGCCCTTGTGCTTGCCGTTAAGCATCGGCCCGCCGGTGACCACGATGGTGGGGATATCGCAGCTCGCCGCGCCCATCAGCAGCGCCGGGGTAGTTTTGTCGCAGCCCACCAGCAGCACCACCGCATCGATGGGGTTGCCGCGAATGGCTTCTTCGACGTCCATGCTGGCCAGGTTGCGGGTAAACATCGCCGTGGGGCGCAGATTGGATTCGCCGTTGGAAAAGACCGGAAACTCCACCGGATAGCCGCCCGCCTCCAGGATGCCTTTCTTTACGTGCTCCGCGAGCTTGCGGAAGTGGGCGTTGCACGGCGTTAGTTCCGACCAGGTGTTGCAAATGCCGATAATCGGCTTGCCCTGAAACTCATGATCAGGAATACCTTGGTTTTTCATCCAACTGCGGTACATAAAGCCGTTTTTATCAGCCGTACCAAACCATTCAGCGCTGCGTAGTGGACGTTGACGTTGGCCCATGAAGTTAACTCCTTGTTTTAGTTCGGTGACAGCTGACGGCCTAGTGGTATATGTCGATGGCTGTTTTGAATTTGCACGACACTAAACCACCTTCAAGAGATAGTCGACCATACAAAAGTATATGTTGAACAATTGCTCTTAATGTTCAACATTACCCTCTCCATATGGGTCGCTGACCCCGTTCACCACCACTTTCTCCACAACAAGAATCTTGAGGAATAGTGCCATGCTCACATCGAAATACAGTTTGCTACTCACTGGCTCAGCGCTGCTGCTAGGCCTTTCAACGGCTCAGGCGGCCGAATACGAGTGGAAGTTTCAGGCGTCAGAAACCTCGGGCGAGCCCAGCTTTAAGATCAAACAGGAATGGGCTAATAAGATCACAGCAATGACCGATGGCCGTGTTGAGATTGAGGTAATGCCGATTAACGCCGTGGTTGGCCCCACCGAAACGCTCTCGGCGGTCAGTGCCGGTATTCTGCAGGGTCATATGACCGACCCCAGCTACTTTTCTGGCCAGGATCCCGCGTTCGGCATGCTCGGCAACCTTGTTGGCGCCTGGCAGAATCCCTACGACTTCTTGGAGTACATGAAGTACGGCGGCGGCGAAGATCTGTACAACGAACTAGTCGAACCTTATGGCGCGCATTTGATCAGCGCAGCGACCTTTCCGCTGGAGTCAGTACCCTCCACGGTACCTATCGAATCCATCGCCGATTTTGAAGGGCTTAAGATCCGCGCCCCCCAAGGCATGGTGTACAACATCTTCGAGCGCATTGGCGCCACGCCCGTCAATCTGCCGGGCTCTGAGGTATATACCGGTCTGGAAAAAGGTGTGATCGACGCTGCTGACTCCACGGTGCTCTCCAACAACGACGCCATGGGCCTGCACGCCTTCGCCCCTTACCCGCTTTACCCTGGCTTTCACTCAATGCCAATGATCGCTGTCTCGATCAACAAGGATATCTGGGATGGCCTGCCCGAGGAGCTACAAACGACGTTAAATACCGCCTTTGATGGCATGGCGTATGACCTGATTGCGCGCCTCAAAGAGCAGGATATTGAGACCTTGCAGCGGCTTCAGGATGACCCAGACGTTCACCCCTTCAACTTGCCCGAAGAAGAGCGTAAGAAATTCCGCACCGCGGCTGAGCAGGAGTGGAAAGAGTGGGCGGGTGAAAATGAGATGACCCAGAAAGTCTATGACTCGGCGACCGCCTTTTTGCGCTCGCGCAATCTGCTCTAACGCCCTGTTCTCAATTTTCTGCCTCACTAACCTAACCAACGCATCGCTCGGGAAACATCCCGAGCGATGCGCGTAGAGTCGCGCCATGTCTCAAAAAACGCCTGACAATCAATATCGCTCTCCTCCCACACATGATCTTCCCGAGATTCTCGAAACGGTAGAGGAGATCTCTCCCGAGCGTAATGCGCTTGACCGATTGATCGCCCGTGGTGGCCAAGCTGTTTCCTGGTTGGTGCTGGTGGCAATGGGTATCAGCGTCGTCGAAGTCTTTATGCGTTACGGCTTTAACAACCCGACCTCGTGGGTGCACGAAACCGTGGTGTTTCTAATCGCCGTCATCTTTGTGCTGGGCGGCCCAGCGGCCATGGCGCGCAATAGCCATATTCGCGTCAAAGTGCTCTACGACAGCGCCGGGCCACGCTTAAAATGCTGGATGGACCGCTTCAACGACCTACTCACCCTGGTTTTCTGCCTGTCTATGAGCTACGCCGCTTTTCATATGTTCTGGGGAGCGTCACATAACCCGCTTGGCGAATGGTCGCTGGAGCGCTCTGGCACCTCCTGGAACCCACCCTTTCCCGCCATGGTGAAGGGCATGATTCTATTTGCCCTGGCATTGATGACCCTTCAAGCCTCACTGCATTTGTGGCAATCGATCCGAGCTAAGCCTAGCGCTGCAAGTGAGGAGCCTCGCTAATGGATATTTCAACTGCAACGATCCTCATGGTCGGAGCCATTTTCGCGCTGCTGGTCACTGGCCTGCCGCTGGCGTTTATCACCGGTTTGGTGGCGATGGCGTTCACATTCGGCTGGTTTGGCGAAGCGGCGCTGCCGCTGGTCACCAGCCGCGTCTATGGTTTTATCACCGAGTATTCGCTGGTAGCGGTGCCCATGTTCGTGTTGATGGCATCGCTGCTGGATCGATCCGGCATCGCTAAAGATCTGTTCAACGCCATGCGCGTTTTCGCTGGCCGCTTGCCGGGCGGCGTTGCTGTGCAAACCATCGTCGTGGCGTTTTTCCTGGCTGCCCTCTCGGGCATTATCGGCGGTGAAATCGTACTGCTAGGTATTTTGGCGTTGCCGCAAATGCTGCGTCTCGGCTATGACAAGCATCTCTCCATCGGGGTAGTGTGTGCCGGTGGCGCCCTGGGCACCATGATGCCGCCCTCAATCGTACTGATTATCTACGGTCTGATCGCCAGCGTATCGATTGCCGACCTGTTCGCCGCGGCCGTGACGCCAGCAGTGATTCTGATGGGGTCTTATATTGCCTATGTACTGGTGCGCTGCTTAAAAAATCCAGCCCTAGGGCCGCCGTTAGATAAAAATGCTCAAGATAACCCCTTCGCCACCAAGCTGGACGCGGCGAAAGCCATTTTGCTGCCTGGGCTGATTGCCTTTTTGGTGCTAGGCACTATCTACGGCGGGGTCGCCTCGGTCACCGAAGCAGCGGCCATGGGCGTCTTTGGCGTACTGCTTGCCACCATCATTCGCGGCGAATTCACCCCAGGCATGCTGCACCACAGCTTGGGCCAAACCATGAATACCTGCGGCATGATCATCTGGATCGGCATCGGCGCCGCCGCTCTGGTGGGCGTCTATAACCTGATGGGGGGCAACCGCTTTGTCTCAAGCTTGATTCTGGGGCTTGATGTAGCGCCGATTGTGATTATCCTGGTAATGATGGCGATTATGCTGGTGTTGGGGCTATTCCTCGATTGGATCGGGATTGCCATGCTGGCACTGCCAATCTTTCTGCCCATTGTTATTCAGCTCGGTTTCGACCCGATCTGGTTCGGCATTCTGTTCGCCGTCAATATGCAGGTGTCGTTCTTGTCACCGCCCTTCGGGCCCGCCGCTTTCTACCTTAAAAGCGTGGCACCCCCGGATATCAGCCTGAAGGATATTTACCTATCCGTACTGCCCTTTATGGCTATTCAGCTGTGTGTACTCGCGGCGCTATTGATGTGGCCGCAACTCGCCATCTGGCCGCTTTGATAACGACTACAATAGGTTTCATAAGGAGATCACTATGCGACTGATTCAGTGTGACTACCAAGGCCAAGTTCGCGCCGCGCTGGTAGAGAGTGAACAGCAAGTTAGGCTGCTCGACTGCGACACCTATACGCTCGCCAACCGCGCCATTAACGCTGGTCAGTCACTTAGTGACTCTGTGACCGCCGCGCTGACCGACACGCGTTTGGATTACCAAGCGTTAGTCGACGATAAGCACCTGCTGCCACCATTGACCCATTCCGATCCGGCCCACTGCCTGGTGACCGGCACCGGCCTCACCCACCTGGGCAGTGCCGACACCCGCTCGGCGATGCATGCTAAAGCCCAAGCTGCGGAAGAAGATCTAACCGACTCCATGCGCATGTTTAAGCTGGGGGTGGAAGGCGGCAAACCCAACGCGGGCGAGATCGGCGCGCAACCTGAGTGGTTCTACAAGGGTGATGGCCAGTGTGTGGTAGCGCCGGAAGCAGCGATCCCGTCGCCAGCGTTCGCTCAGGATGCAGGCGAGGAACCCGAACTGGCAGGCCTTTACGTTATTGGCAAGGACGGTCTACCCTGGAGAGTCGGGTACGCGCTGGGCAACGAGTTTTCTGACCATGTCACCGAGCGCTTTAATTATTTATGGCTGGCTCACTCCAAGCTACGCGCCTGCAGCTTTGGGCCCGAGCTATTGATTGGCGAGCTGCCAGCCCATTTAGAAGGCTCCAGCTCGATTCAACGTAACGGCGAGACCGTATGGGAAAAGCCTTTTTTGACCGGCGAAGCCAATATGGCCCACAGTCTGGCCAACCTTGAATACCATCACTTTAAGTACCCAGGTTTCCGGCGCCCTGGCGATATCCACGTACATTTTTTCGGCACTGCTACGCTAAGCTTTGCTGACAACATCAAAGTGCGCGAAGGCGACCGCTTTGAGATCCGTATCAACGAATTTGGCCGGGCTCTGCGCAATCCGCTTCAGGTGGAGGCAGACGCACCGGCGGTTACCGTTCAATCGCTTTAACACCATTTTTTAGCACCAGCAGGAGGTTATATGAATTTGGAAGGCAAACTACTAATTGGTCAGCAGGCCATTAGCGGCCAACAGGCTGACATTCAAGCCGTTAATCCCGCCACCGGTGAAAAGCTAAGCCCCGCCTACCCTGGCGGCAGCAAAGCCGAAGTCGAACAGGCCTGTGCGTTAGCCGAAGCAGCATTTGATAGCTATCGCGAAACCGGCCTAGAGGCGCGGGCAACGTTTCTTGAGACGATTGCCGCTGAAATCGAAGGGATCGGTGATGAGTTGGTTGAGCGCGCCATGGCCGAAACCGGCCTGCCCCGCCCGCGCATAGAAGGCGAACGGGGTCGCACCTGCGGCCAGCTTCGTCTGTTCGCCTCGGTAGTACGCGCCGGGGAGTGGTTGGATGTGCGTATCGATCCGGCCATGCCCGATCGTGAGCCGCTACCGCGCGCCGACCTGCGTCAGCGCCATATTGGGCTAGGCCCGGTGGCGGTGTTTGGCGCCAGCAACTTCCCGCTCGCCTTCAGTGTGGCCGGTGGCGATAC
This sequence comes from Halomonas sp. NYA30, assembly GCF_976980765.1. Lineage (NCBI taxonomy): Bacteria > Pseudomonadati > Pseudomonadota > Gammaproteobacteria > Oceanospirillales > Halomonadaceae > Halomonas > Halomonas sp. NYA30. Next base: position 3,933,762 of record NZ_OZ334477.1, read on the forward strand.
CGCCTCTGCGCTGGCGGCTGGCTGCCCGGTCGTGGTTAAAGGTCACTCTGCCCACCCCGGCACTTCCGAGCTGGTAGGCCGCGCCATTCAGCGCGCCGTGGCCGCGTGCAAACTGCCTGAGGGCGTCTTCTCACTGCTGTTTGGTTCTGGCAAAGAGATCGGTCAGGCACTGGTTGCTGATCCGCGCATTCAAGCCGTTGGCTTTACCGGTTCACGCAGCGGTGGCACGGCATTGATGGCCACGGCCCAGGCACGGCCCCAGCCGATCCCGGTGTATGCTGAAATGAGCTCGATCAACCCGGTGTTTCTGCTGCCCGAAGCGCTCAAGGCGCGCGGTAAAGCGATTGCCGAAGGGTTTGTCGGCTCGCTCAACATGGGCGCTGGCCAGTTCTGCACCAACCCTGGGCTGGTCATTGCGGTGGAAGGCCCTGAGCTGGATGCCTTTGTTGCGGCAGCCGGTGAAGGCGTTAAGGGTAGCGCAGGCCAAACCATGCTGACGCCGGGCATTCATGACGCCTATCAGCAGGGCGTTAGTCGGCTCGCAAGCCATGACAAGGTCACCGAGGTGGCGCGCGGTCAGGCCGGTGAGACAGCACACCCCTGCCAAGCGGGGCTGTTTGTCACCCAGGCTGAGGCGTTCCTGAGTGACCCTGCGTTGCAAGAAGAGGTGTTCGGTTCCACGTCACTGGTCATCGCCTGTGCCGATGCTCAGGAAGTGGCCCGTGTGGCGGCTCAGTTGGAAGGTCAGCTCACGATTACGCTGCAGATGGATGACGGTGACTTGGCGACTGCCAAGCAGCTGCTGCCGACGCTAGAACGCAAGGCGGGACGCATTCTGGCCAACGGCTGGCCGACGGGCGTAGAAGTATGCCACGCCATGGTACATGGCGGCCCTTATCCGGCGACGTCGGATTCACGCACCACCTCGGTAGGTAGCGCAGCGATCTTCCGCTTCCTGCGCCCGGTGTGCTACCAGGCGCTGCCGGAAGGCCTGCTGCCGGAAGCGATTCGTGATGGTAACCCGGCTGGCGTATCACGCTTGGTCGATGGTAAGCGGGAATAAACCAGCGTCACTCAAGACGTTACTCAATGAAGGCGTCGGTGGTTTCTCGATGACCGTATAGAAACGCATCGGCGACTTGGCGTAGCGGGGCAACATCTACCTCGCTGCGCCTGTTTGCGATTAGCTCAGCAAAACGTGCGTAGAGGCCTTGGTACTCGCGCTCTTCGGCTTCCACCACGAGCTCGCCGTCAATCATCAAGCAGCAGCCGCCTTGGGTAAGACTCAAGCGACTGCCATCACTACTCTCGACATGCATATCCCAGGTGGGCGGACCGCTCTGACGAAAGTCAAAGGCTGCCGCAATGGCTGCGCCTTCAGGATCTGTAAAGAAGAGCTCCGCCGCAATCGGCGTTTGCGCATTGCTCGGCACTAGCAGCCGCGCCTGTTGCAGAAAAAACGGTTGAGGTAGGATTTCAGTCGCAATCGATAGCGCGTTAATACCGGGATCAAACACGCCCATGCCACCAGGCTGCCAGATCCACGCCTGCCCCGGATGCCACACCCGCACATCCTCCTTCCACTCGATCTCAACCCGCTGCACCTGACGGTCGGCTAACCACTGCTGTGCGTGCACGACGCCGGGCGCAAAGCGCGAGTGCCAAGCCGCGAACAGGCTGACGCCTTGTAGCTTAGCGCAGGCAATCAAGTCCTCTACTTCGCTTAACGTCGCCCCTGGCGGTTTTTCCAGCAGTACGTGTTTACCGCGCATCAACGCTGCTCGCGCCTGTGAATAGCGCAAATGCGTTGGCGTACAAATGGCGACGGCGGTGATGTCAGGATGTGCGTCAAGCATCGCCTCCAGGCCTTGATAAGCAGGTGAATCCGGCAGTGAGGCGTGGGGGTCTGCTGTGGCCACAAGGTGGCAGTTTGGAGTGGCGGCGATTGCCGGTAGGTGTTGGTCGCGAACAATTTTGCCCACGCCCACCAGGCCGAGCTTAAAGCCAGAGCTGAAGTCAGACATACGCTTGCCTCTGTTTTAAGAGAATAATCGTTTTAAGAGAAAATCGTTGTAAGGGAAGAATCGTTTTAACGAAAGCAACGAACCCAGAATCGCTTAACTGAAAGTGGCTAAGAGGGGTCAGGTCAATGGGTGTTATGGGGCAACTCGACACTGCGGCCCAGTGAGCTGGCGCTGTGCTCTAAGCCCAACGCAGCGGCGGTGCCTGCCAATACAGCCTGAGCCGCTAAAAATGCTTCGCGGGGGCGGCGCAGGCGAATGCTCTCCATCAGCTGACGATGACGCTCCAGGCTTTCATCGGGGTCAACGGCATTCTCGTTGGACATGGATACCAGCATAAAGATAGAGGGCCGCAGGATATGCGATAGCTGCGCCCAGACAATATTGTGGGTCGCTTTGAAGATCGCCTCATGGAAGGCAACATCACACTCGCTATGCAGCCGCCGCTCCTCTTCGCAGGTGGCATTGCGCAGGTTCTGCCCCAGCCCTTCAAAGGCTTCTTCGATGGCCACCAGATCCCGCGCCTTGGCGCGCTTGGCGGCGGTCATCGCCACATAGGGTTCTACATCCAAACGAAAGGCGAGGATTTCGCGCTGTATTTCCGGATTGGGGGCGGCGTAGCGGGTCAGCCAGTCGGTCACCTGAGCGTCGAGAATATGCCACTCTGAATACTCGCGTACTTTGGAACCATGCCCAGAGATACGCTCGATAATGCCCGCCTCCACCAGTTGGCGCAGGTCGCTGCGCACCGCCGAGCGATTGATCGCAAAGCGTTCACATAGATCCATTTCACGCGGCACAAGATCGCCGGGATGATAGCGCCCGCCAAAGATCTCCTCGGCGAGGTATTCGGCGATACTGGGGCGAGCGGCTGGCTTGCTGAGAGATGACGTCACTACGTTAAGACCCTATTTCGATTCCTGCCCATCATAACGTACTTGACCGGTCTACTGTTATCGGTGAGGCAGGTTCAAATCCGGCGCGCATGCGTAGCTCAAGGCGCCTTTCATAGAGGCCCTTCGCACTCAGTGTGCCCAGTACCAGAAGGCCGCCGACCATGGCGATCGGCGCGGGCTGCTCGCCTAAAATCCACCAAGCTAATAGCGTCCCCACCACCACTTCAAGCAATAGCAGTAGGCCCACTTCCGCAGACGGTAGATAGAGCGGCCCGCGCTGTAGTAGCGTCACCCCGCAGGGCACGATAATCAGACACAGCAGGATAACCACGGCGAGTTGGTTGGTGGCTGGCAGGCTCGGTTCACTGCCCGCCAGCCAAAAGATTCCCGCAACGCTACCGACGACAAGTCCGTTAAATACTAGCATCGGGCTCATGTCCACCCCCGGCCGCGTGCGGCAGAGAGTGAAGTTAATGGCCAGGGTGGTTGCTGCCATCAAGGCGAAAGCGTTCCCCACCCACGAGCCGGCACCCGCATCATCCAGCGCGATCATCGCTATACCCACCATGCAGAGACAAATTGCCAGCCAAGTACGCCTGGGCAACCGCTCTTTGAGGATAATCCAGGAGAGAACAGCGGCGATAATCGGCGAACTAGCCAGTATCATCAGCACGTTGCCTGCCTTGGTGTACTGGTTGCCCAGCACGAAGCCACAGGTGGTCAGGCTGAATAGCAGCGCCACGGCGATGCCGGTCCAGCCACAGCGACGGTAGGCTGCCAGCGTGCCTCGGCCATAGCGAGCCAAGGCAATCAGCAGAAAACCCAGCCCGGAGAGAAAACCGCGCCACATCAGTATTTCCGCGTCGGGCAGGTCAGCTACCTTGATCAGCAAGGCATCCGGCGCCATGATTATCGCGCCGCCGCCGGTCAACAGCAGCCCCTGCTGACGATGCGAAAAGGTACTCCAACGACTCATGTGTGGTAACAAATCCTTTAGTGATTGTCTCTAGGCGGATGCTGGCGAGCGACATCGCGATATTTGGTAGCGGGTTCCAGGGTCATCCCGCGATCCAGCGGCTCGACCATCGTGCGCTGAATTTCCTGCCAAGGGGTCTGATGACCAGGGTAGCGGTAGCCACCCTGCTCGGCCAAACGCGTCCGGCGGGCTTCCAGTTCACTCGCTTCAATCAAAAGCTGTACCTCGCCACGCTTAAGATCGACCCGCAGCCAATCGCCGCTTTCCAGCAGCGCCAGGCCGCCGCCAGTAGCGGCTTCTGGAGAGGCATTAAGGATCGACGGCGAGCCAGAGGTGCCTGACTGGCGGCCATCGCCCAGGCACGGTAGCGATTCAATGCCCTGTTTGATCAGCGCTTCTGGCGGCTGCATGTTGACGACCTCGGCACCGCCGGGGTGGCCAACCGGGCCTGCGCCGCGCATGACCAGAATGGTGCGGGCGTCGATGTTGAGCGCCGGGTCATCGATACGGGCGTGGTAATCCTCCGAGCCGTCAAACACCACGACCTTGCCTTCAAAGGCTTCCGGATCGTTGGGATCATTGAGGAAGCGCTCGCGGAAATCCCGGGAAATCACGCTGGTTTTCATCAGCGCTGAGTCGAACAGGTTGCCCTTGAGATTGAGGAAGCCTGCGTGCTCGACCAGCGGATCGCCGTAGCGACAAATCACATCGGGGTCCTGGGTTTCACGACCCTGTAGATTATCGCCTATCGAGCGGCCGTTGACCGTCAGGGCATCGCCGTGCAGCTTACCGGCCGTTTGCAGTTCATGGAGAATTGCCGGCACACCGCCAGCGCGGTGAAACTCTTCACACAGGAAAGCGCCAGCAGGCATCACGTTGGCCAGCAACGGGATTTCATGGCCTAAACGCTGCCAGTCATCATTGTTAATCTCGATCCCCGCATGGCGGGCAATCGCATTAATGTGCACCGGCGCGTTAGAGGAACCGCCCAGCGCGGAACACGCCACAATCGCGTTCTCAAACGCTTCGCGGGTCAGAATATCCAGCGGGCGCAGATCTTCCCAGACCATATCGACAATCCGCGTGCCGGTGTCATAGGCGACCATCGCACGCTCTTTATAAGGCGCGGGAATCACTGCAGAACCAGGCAGGCTCATGCCCAACACTTCCGCCATGGAGTTCATGGTAGAGGCGGTGCCCATGGTGTTGCAGTGGCCTATCGAGGGGGCTGAATCGCTGGCGCGGGAAAGGAACTCCGCGTAGTCGATATCGCCCGCTGCCAGGCGCTTACGTAGCTCCCAGATAATCGTGCCGGAACCCACTCGCTCGGCGCCGCGCCAGCCGTTTAGCATCGGCCCACCGGAGAGCACGATAGCGGGGATATTCACCGTTGCCGCCGCCATCAGCGCAGCCGGCGTGGTTTTATCGCAGCCAGTCGTTAACACCACACCATCTAACGGGTAGCCGTGCAGCACTTCCACGATGCCCAAATAGGCAAGATTTCGATCTAACGCCGCGGTGGGGCGGCGCACGTTCTCATGAATCGGGTGCATGGGAAATTCAAACGGCACGCCGCCTGCGGCGCGGATACCGTCTTTAACCCGCTTCACCAAATCAATATGGTGGCGGTTACACGGGGTTAAATCCGAACCCGACTGACAAATACCAATAATCGGCTTACCGCTGGTCAACTCATCCAGCGTGATGCCGTAATTGAGATAGCGCTCAATGCACAGCGCCGTGGTACCGGGGTGATCAGGGTTATCAAACCAGTAGCGTGAACGCAGCTGCTCAGGCGTTATGCGTTGAAAATTGGCCATGGGGACACTCCACGCCTAAAGTAAAGGTTGTAAGAACGGTCGTAAGAACTATTGTAGGAACGGTTTTTACAAACCGTTCTTATAAACAAAGAAAGATTGCCACGAAGGTACGCTTTCTTTAATGCGGCGTCGATACATACAAAAGTATATGTTGAACATATACGAAAAACGTTACACATTCACCTAAGGGTTGTGGTGCTGACGCGTTAAAGCCAGCGCCGTTGCCAGACAACAACAACAGCCACCACGCTGTAGCTCGCTTAGAAGACTCCCTTAGTAAAGCGGCCTACAGCACGCCAGGAGAATGACGATTATGCATTATCTTTGGAAGCGCACTCTGTTAGTGACCGGCGCTACGCTGCTCAGCTCAGGCATGGTTTACGCGCAAACACCCGATCTATCCGACCCGCCGGAGATTGAGGGCGACACCGTAGGTGACCACGGTAGCGTCACGTTACGCATGGGGCTTGGGTTGGCCGAAAGCTCGCCACAATACCTCTCTAGCCAATATTTTGCGGATATTCTTGACGAGCGCAGTGAAGGGCGCATTACCGTTAATATTTTCCCTAATAGCCAGCTTGGCGATGACGTGCAGATGATGGAAATGCTGCAGACCGGCACGCTGGATATGACCTATCCTTCCTCTTCTCCCGCCACGGGCTATGTTGAAGAACTGGCGGTTTTCGACTTACCGTTCTTGCTGCCCACCCGTGAAGCGGCCGTTAAGGCCATGCGCAGCGATGCTGCCCAGGAGATGCTTGACGCGTTCGATGGCACCGGCTTGAAAGCACTAGCGTTCTCTGAAAATGGCTTCCGCCAGCTCTCCAATAGCGCCCGGGAAGTCACTTCCCCAGAAGATGTGGCGGGTCTAGATGTTCGCGGCTTGTCGATTCGCACCATGGAAAACCCGGTGCACTTAGCTATTTGGGAAGCGCTGGGCGCCAACCCCACCCCCATGGCATTTGGTGAACTGTTCTCTGCCATGGAGCAGGGCGTAGTGGATGGTCAGGAAAACCCCTGGAGCACCATTCTGACGTCCAATTTCCATGAAGTGCAGGATTATGGCTCCGAAACCCGCCACGTCTATACGCCCTTTATTAAAATGATTTCTCAGCGTACTTGGGACGAACTCGACCCTGAATATCAGGAACTTGTTCAGGAAGCCGCGCTGCAGGCTGCCGATTACGAAATCCAACTTTCCAGCGAGTACGACGACTGGGCGCGCGAGCAGCTTGAAGAACGTGGCATGCAAATCACCCGTCTTAATGACGAGCAGATTGCCGCTTTCCAGGAAGCTGTGCAGCCTGTTTACGAAGAGTGGGCACCGCGCATTGGCGAAGATCTCGTGGCTGAATTCCAAGAGATTGCTGAATCGACAATGACCGAGTGATGCCATCCCTGCCGCCGAATAAAAAAGGCGGCAGGACTATTTATATGGCCTATAAAGCATTAAGAAGCGTCCGAGAGGCGCTTTTTTAGTTGCATATAAGTGCCGTAATGACGATCGAGGTGGCGCCGCATGGCCGCCTCGGCCGCATCCGGGTCGCGGGACTCAATGGCAGCAATGATTTCGGTGTGGGCAGCGGTCGCGGCTTTATCTTCATCTTTTTGCTGCAACACCAGCGCACGGCGATCATCAAGCCATTCGGAAAGCGCCACGTGAATGGCATCGAAGATGGGGTTACGGCCAATGCTGGCCAACACGCCGTGGAAGTCGTTATCAGAGCGCTTGAAGCGCGCTTCGTCACCAATGGCATCGCGGTTATCCGCTAATGCAGCATGTAGCCTAGCAAGGTCCTCCTCGCTGGCGTGGCGAGCCGCGTAGCGTGCCAGGGATATCTCGAACATGGCCCGCGCTTCCTGAAAATACTGCTGACCATCGGGCTTGGAAAGCAGCTGTCGGGTGACGCCAGAAAGCCTGGCCATCACTGCATCGGCGGTGGGACGAATCACCCTGGCGCGTGTGCCACTATTAATAGCGATAAGCCCAAGCTGCTGCAGGTGGAAAAGCGCCTCGCGCACGGCGGGCCTGCCAACGCCAAACTGCTCCATCAATTCCCGTTCTGACGGCAATTGATCATTTTCACTTAGCCGCCCTTCGAGAATCTCCGCCTCGAGCTGTTCAGCGACCTGTTCGGACAGCGTTTTACGCTCGATCCGGTATCTGCTCATAGGCAGTCACCCCTGGTTAACCTGGAATTCGCCGCCATTTTACTGCATTTCTCGTCATTATCCTTCAAACCAGCTGAGAGAGCGGCGTTATTTGGTACTGCTCGGCGATCTCGGCATAGGCTATTTGATTGGCAGAATCGAGCGGAATACCTTCGGCGTCGCGCTGGGCTTGGCAGCGCCATTCACGATCCCCAGGCGCCATTACCTGGGCATTGGGTGCAGCAGGCTGGGCACGCAGGTCGGCTAGGTACTCGGCCATTCCGTGCGCAAAGGTGCCCGCCTCCACAAACGCATCTGGCTTCATGACCAGGAAGAAATGCCCTACCCCGCGTGGCGTCGACATGTCTGGCCCGCCCATGGGCAGCAGCTTGAAGCCATGCTGCATGCCCGACAGCATCGAACTCAGAACCTCCACCATGCCCCCCAGTCCTGCGCCCTTAAAGCCAAAGCCATTGCCACCTAACGGCAATAGTGCAGCGATTTCACTGGGGTTGCGGCTCACCTTTCCATCAGCATCCGCCGCCACCTGATCCGGCAGCTCGCGGCCAATCGCACCGAACTGCTGCACACGATTCCAGGGCACCGAGCTGGTCGCCATATCCAGCAGGTAAGGCGACTCGCCCGCTACCGGCGCCGCAAAGGCGATGGGGTTGGTGCCGTGAAAGGGCTTGGCGCCCTCATGCAGCAGCACAAAAGGGTCCGAATTGCAGAACGCCATCCCCACATAGCCACACTCCGCCGCCGCCAGCGCGTAGCACCCGGCTGCTCCAAAATGCGATGAGTTACCCACCGCCACAGCGCCGATGCCTGTCACTTCGGCCATGGCAGTGGCGTGCTCCATAGCGGTGTATCCCGCCAAGTGGCCCAACCCGTCATCCCCATCTAAAAAGCCCGTGGCTGCTAGGCGCTGGTTAAACACCATGTTGGGGGCGCCGTTAATACGCCCCCCTTTGAGGGCCTGCAAATAGTGGGGCAACAGCCGTAAACCGTGGCTATCGGTCCCCATCCGCGAAGCAGTGACAAGGGCTCGGGTTACTGCATCCGCTGATGCCTGATCAGCTCCCGTAGCCGCCAACGCGGCTTGCATAAAACGGCTAAGGTCTTCACGGTTCACGCGAAACTCTTGCAACGTACCTGGCAACGTATCACTCATGGGTTAGATACTCCTGGTCTTAATATTAATCCGTTACCGGCACAACCTAGCGATAAATAAGTGTGGGTAGCCACATGGAGATCGCCGGAATAAAGGTCACCAATAGCAGGCAGATGACCAAGGGAATCAGGAACGGCATGGTGCCGCGCATGCAGCGCTCGAAGCTGACGTTAGAGACCCTGGAAAGCACATAAAGCACCATGCCGACCGGCGGGGTTAGCAGCCCTATCATTAAATTGAGCACCATGATCACCCCAAAGTGAACCGGGTCGACGCCCACGGCAACGGCCATGGGCAGCAGCACCGGCACCAGAATAGTGATTGCGGCGATGGTTTCCATAAAACAGCCAACGATAATCAACACGATATTGGCCATCATCAGCACGGCGAACTTGCTGTCAGCAAAGGGGCCCATTAGAGCAATCACGTTCTGGGTGACCTGATTGCTGGTGAGGATCCAGGCAAAAATCGATGCCGAGGAGACAATAAACAGGATGACCGCCGTGGTCTCGATGGTTTCCATACTGACTTTCAGCAGCTTGCGCCAAGTCAACGTGCGGTAAACAACCACGCCCAGAAGCAGCGCATAGAACACCGCCGCTACCGCGGCCTCAGTGGGTGTAAAAGCCCCGGTGATGATCCCGCCAACAATAATGATCGGCGTCATCAGCGATAAGAAAGCCCGTTTAAAGGTATGGCCAAGCACGCGCATCGAGAACACCGCGTCGCGTTGATAGCCACGCCGACGCGAGATAATGAAGATCATCAGCATCAGCATGGCGCCCATCAGCAGTCCTGGAATCAGCCCCGCTGCGAACAGCTGGCCCACCGAGGCCGAGGCCATCACGCCGTAAATCACCATGGGTAGGCTAGGTGGAATAATCGGGCCGATGGTAGAGGAAGCAGCGGTAATACCTACCGCGAACTCCTCATCGTAGCCAGCGTCTTTCATCGCCTTGACTTCAATCATGCCTAGGCCGCCGGCATCCGCCACAGCAGCCCCCGACATTCCGGAAAACACAATGCTGGCACCAACGTTGACGTGACCCAGGCCACCGCGCATCCAGCCCATTAGAGCCTTGGCGAAATTGAAGATCCGCTCGGTAATGCCGCCGTTGTTCATCAAACTACCGGCAAAGATAAAGAACGGAATCGCCAACAGCGGGAAGCTGTCGATGCCGTTAATCATGCGGTGGGCCACCACGATATTGGGGACTTGTCCGGTAATCAGCACAAACATCAAGCAGGCGCCCGCTAGGCTGATGGCAATCGGCACGCCCAGCACCAGCATGGTGAATAGCGCGAAAAACAAAAAAGCAAGATGGTAGCCCATCAGCGGTAAGATCACGCAGCCCAACACTGCCAACGCCGCCAGCAGCGGGGACACCAATGGCGTCTGCCAGCGCATCAAGGAAATTCGGGACATGGGAAACCTCTCAATGAAAATGGCACGACCGGAAACCACCCTTCACGCATCATTGGTACGATCCCGATACTTCAAATAAAGCCGCTGCACGGTGCGAAACGCCATCAGTACAAACGCCCCGCACACGGTGAAATAGATAATGCTCTTGGGTAGGTCGATGGAGACCATCAAACTACTGGTGCGGGATGCCAGTTGGTAAGTCACCCATGCCATCGCTATATAGAAACTAAGACTTACGAGGTTAACGAGCCGCTCCAGCAAAAGGGCTTGCCACGCAGGCATATAATGGTAGAAAAACTCCACCATGATATGGCTGCCATTGCGGGCAGCCATCACGCTACCCATAAAGCCCACTCCGATCAGCAAATAGCGGGCTATCTCCTCAGTCCATCCAATAGAGTCACCCATTACGTAGCGGCTAAAAAATTGGGCAAACACCACTAAAATCAGCGCCCAAAAGAGGATAAGGGTCACCAAATCTTCAATCCGGTAATCACTTAGCCTAAACGGAGCATCATCAAAGGCGGATTCAAAATCGATCATGGGATCGCCGATTGGCGCGGCGTCTTCTCGCGTATCATTCATGGCACCAAGCTCCAGGCACTCCGCCCGATCAAGAGCGGAGTGCTGCTAACCAAGGGTTGGATTACTGGCCGATAGCCTGAAGACGCTCGTAGGTTTCCTCATCCCACGTGGCAGCGTCGCCATTGTGGGCAGGCACTACGGCTTCACGAAAGATGTCGCGATCCACTTCGTTAACCGTGTTGCCCTGCTCCTCGAACCACGCCACCAACTCTTCCTCGGATTTGAGGATATCCTTAGTGTTGTTCTCGGCGGCTTCCTGGAAAACCTCGCGGAATATTTCACGATCCTCTTCGGAGAGCTGGTTCCAACGTGGGCCGCCGACAATAGTGATTAACGAGTCGGTGATATGGCCGGTCAGATTGATGTAATCCTGCACTTCGTGGAAAGCCTTGGCACGAATGGTAGGTAGCGGGTTTTCCTGTGCGTCTACCACGCCTTGTTGCAGTGCTAGATAGACCTCGTCAAAGGCGATGGGGGTGGGGTTTGCGCCAACGGCTTCGGGCATCATCATATACATCGGCGCGTTGGGAACGCGGATCTTCAGGCCTTCCATGTCCGCCGGCTCGTTGATTGCCTCATTGGAAGTGACATGACGCTCGCCATAGTAGTTGAGCGCCAGGGGAACGTTGCCTGTTTGATCCTGATAGCCCTGGGAAATCTCCTTGAATAGGTCACTGTCGGCAAAGGCCTGCCAGTGATCAAAGTCGCGGAACATATAAGCAGCACCGGCAATGCCGATAGGGCCGTAAGCGCGTCCAGCAAACTGTGTGCCGGTATAAATAACGTCCACAGTGCCCAGTTCAAGCCCTTCGTTAATATCCTCTTCTTTACCTAACGATGAGGCAGGATGCACCTGCATGGTGTAGCGGCCATCGGTTCGTTCCTCGATCTCATCAGCGGCCCATAGCGCCCATTTGTGGAAGGGCTCAGAGGTTTCATAAACGTGGGCGAAGCGCAGATTTTCGGCGGCCTGAGCCGCAGCGGTAAAACCGATGCCTGCAGCGATTAGAGTGGCGGTCAGCAAGCGGGCCATTTTGATATGGCGTTGGCTTTTGTGGCTCATCGTGTACTCCTCACAACCATTGGATTTGTTGTTGGTTATAGTGCGAGTGGCAGTAGCAACGTAACCGATCATAGTGCTATATACGTGTCATACCACCCTATTTCAAACCTAGTTGGTCGCCCACCATTGCGCAACCCTCCCGATAAGGGTTTTCATCATGTTGATGACTACTAAGACGGCGGAGTGAGCTGTTCATGTAAACGCACTAGCAGCTGTGGATCGCCAAAGCCGCCCGCTTTCGTCATCACCCGCCGCCGCGAGTCGCCATCCATACATCCCAGCGCGACCCCTGGCGACCACTCAGCCTTTACGTTGATGTAGCTCACACCCTGCTGCGAGAGCACGGCCATGGCAATATCGCCTCCGGTTAAAAACAGCAAACTCGATTCCTCGCCTCGCCAAGCAGACGTCATCTCAGCCACGTGGGCAGCCATCGCCTCGGCTACTTGGCTTGCCGTTCGCTCTTCATCTTTTCCATCTTCTCCAGGCACCACGGCACAGACACCCATTGCAGAGTGGAGATACGTGTCACCACTGGCCTCAATAACAGCCAAAGCGGGTAAGCGCAGGCGCAGTTGCTGGAGCTGTTCGGCAGCGCGCGGGCTTCTAGATCCTACGGCATAAAGCACATTTTCGACGTTATTTAGCGAGCGAAAAGGAGCATCGGTTGATCCGCAAAGGTTCTTGGCCAGTGCCGTTGCCAGCCCCGCTGCACCCGCCATGGCCCAGTGATTGCCAGCACTCAGCACGCACTGATAGAGCGCTGAAAGCGCCTCATCGCTTTCGGCATCGGCGATGCAGTCTCCGCTAGGGAGCGGAACCTCACGTCCAGATTGATAGCGCTGTAGCGGCAAACCGCTGGCGGCAAATGCCAGATCAATCGGGCCGACCAGGGGCGTAGATCGGGCATCCTTTTGATAGGTGGTATCAGCCAGTGGAGTGCCATCCACCCACACTTCGGCATGACGCACTGTTCGCCCCTGGGCCGGTACGGCGGGTGCCAGCAACAGGGGAAAACCAAGCGCTTCTCGCAGTGCCATGCACTCTGCAATTACCTGACCACGCAGGGTGGAATCGACTTTCTTGAACCACTGCTGCGGCGCTACTCGGGTGAGCAAACGCACTGCTTCGCTCACCCTAAGCGCCGCCGCCTCGGATGGAAGATGGCGCGACTCAGTATTCACCGCGATAACCGCTGGCCACTGGCCTTGCCAGGTCTCCAGCGTTGTAGCTAAGGCCTCCAGGCTGATCACCACGCGGGCATCTGCGCCCCGCGCGGCGAATGGGGCGGCCGTGTCCAGCGCGCCTGAGAGGTCGTCGGCAATAATCGCCAACCGGCAGCTACTCATGCCTTGGCGCCACTGGCTAATCGACGGGCGTAGGCAATCGCTGACCCCATATTGGTAGCATCGGCTTTGCCCTGCCAGGCAATATCAAAAGCGGTGCCGTGATCTACCGAGGTGCGCTGAAGCGGCAAGCCGAGGCTGACATTCACCGTAGTATCAAAAGCAATCAGTTTGACGGGGATATGCCCCTGGTCGTGATACTGGGCGATGACCAAATCGAATTCGCCTTTTGAGGCGCGGTAAAACACCGTATCCGCCGAGATAGGCCCGCTCACATCGAAACCGCGCTCGCGCAAGCGCTCCACTGCCGGAGCGATACAGCGGCTATCTTCGTCGCCAAAAATACCCCCTTCGCCACAGTGGGGGTTGAGGCCTGCCACGGCAATGCGCGGATCCTTCATGCCCAACGCGAGCAGATGCGCATGCCCCGCCTCAACGGTGGCAATGATGCGTTCGGGGGTAACCCGGTCGATCGCATCGCGTAGTGACACGTGGGTGGAAACATGCAGCGTCGAGAGCGTCTCAGATGCCAGCAGCATGAACGACGAGGGCGCTCCAGTCAGCGATGCCAGCATCCCGGTATGGCCATCGTAATGGTGCCCGGCTTCATGCAGTGCGGCCTTGTTCAGCGGCGCGGTCACAATCACCTTCGCTCGCCCCGCCTGCACCAATTCCACGGCTTTGTGAACGCAGCGAAACGCCATATCACCCGCCCCGGCGCTGATTTGACCATCGGGAATCTCAACGCCTTTCGGCAGCTCGACAATACCGACCGCCACATGATCCTTACCGCTTTCTGCCTGCTCCAGTGGCACGAATTCAAGCGCGGCGCCAATACTCGCCGCTGCCCGGCGATAAATCGCCGGGTCACCGATGACCATCGCCGTGGCGCGCTCAGCAGCGGACATGGCACTCAAGGCGCGGCAAATGATCTCCGGGCCGATACCGGCAGGATCGCCCATGGTGATCGCAATGTCGTAACCGTTTTGACGTTCAACAGGTGGCGAGCTATTCATGGCATTAGCTGCCCGCCGTTGACCTCGATGATCTGCCCGGTGACATAGCCACTTAGCGTCTCTGTTCCGAGGAAAACATAAGCCCCGACACACTCTTCCGACGTGCCCAAGCGGCCCATCGGGATCGATGCCCGCGCTGCGTTGAGGTGCGCCTCGCTTGAGTGACGATCATGAAAATCGGTGGCAATGGTGCCAGGGGCAACGGCGTTAACGCGGATATTATCTCCCGCCAGCTCCTTGGCCATATTGCGGGTGATGGTACTCACAAAGCCTTTGGCAGAGGCGTATAACCCAGCGCCACCTCCGCCGCCATTACGCGCGGCAATCGAGGTGGTGTGAATAATATTTCCGCCGCCTGCGCGGCGAAAATGCGGCAGCGCTGCGCGGCTGGCCATGACAACCGAGCGAACATTGAGGTCCATGACCCGGTCATATTGATCATCGTCCATTTCCTCTAAACCAACACGGCCCAGCATGTCGCCAGCGTTATTGATCAACAGGTCTAAACCGCCCAGACGCTCGGCGGCCTCATCGACCAGTTGTTGGGTCTCGCTAGTGTGGCTGACGTCTGCTTTCAGGGTAAAAGCGTCGCCACCCGCATCGCGAATCGCCTTGGCTACTGCCTCCGCGGGCGCTTCACTGCTGTGATAGTGCACCGCGACGTGCGCTCCCAACGCCCCCAGCTGTTTCGCAACCGCCGCGCCAATGCCACGGCTGGCACCGGTGATCAATACTCGCTTACCTTTCCACTCGTCTAACATGCCATTCTCCTGACCACTTTTTGTTTTATGGTGAGCGTTGTACTTAGCGCACCGGAGTCATCGCGAAAGATTTAACTATCGACCCGAAATGGAGCGGTGCGCTAAAGTAAGCCATTAACTGGCATACCTGTCATACAACACGACATCTATAACATGATAGGCCATGGCGTACTAACCGCCAGCCGACACCACTGCTAACGTTTAATAACGACTTATAAAAAGCTAATTTTAAGAACGAATGGAGACGCACATGAAGCCACTTTCATCGATGGACACACTTCCCGCCGACCTGGGTAACGCGCTGCTGGTTGGCCGCGTTTGGCTCGAGGGCAGCCACCCCGGCCCCGCGCTGGTAACTGTTAACAACGGCCAGGTCATCGACATTACCGCCTTTGGCCCCACCATGGCTGACCTGCTGGAACGCGACGATCTACAGGAAGTCGTGCAACGGGCGGAAGGGCCCCATCTGTGCAGTGTCGAAGCACTGCTGGAAAACTCTCAGTTATCCCAACCCCAGGCGCCCTACCTGCTTGCGCCTTGTGATGTACAGGCCGTTAAAGCGTGCGGCGTCACCTTTGCCGTCAGCCTTTTGGAGCGTGTGATCGAAGAGCAAGCAGGCGGTGATCCGGCGCGCGCTGTTGATCTGCGTAACGATCTACAGTCGTTGATCGGCACCGACCTTTCCAAGATCGCCCCGGGCTCTGAAGAGGCGATGTCGCTGAAAAAGGCGCTTCAGGCGCGCGGTGGGTGGTCACAATACATGGAAGTCGGCATCGGCCCTGACGCCGAAGTGCTCACCAAATCCCAGCCGCTCTCATCGGTGGGTTTTGGCACCCCAGTGGGCTTGCACCCCTCCTCTCAATGGAACAATCCTGAACCCGAAATCGTGCTGGCCGTCGATAGCCACGGTCAGGTGCGCGGCGCCACGCTGGGCAACGACGTCAACCTGCGTGACGTCGAGGGGCGCAGCGCCCTGCTACTCGGCAAGGCGAAAGACAATAACGCCTCCTGCTCACTCGGCCCGTTCATTCGGCTGTTTGACGACCACTTCGATATCGACAGCGTGCGCAACTGCCAGGTGTCGCTACGTATCGAGGGCGAAGACGACGACTTCCTGCTCCAGGGCGAAAGCGATATGCGTGAGATCAGCCGCGACCCGTTGGATCTGGTTAGCCAAACCATCGGCGCCCACCACCAATACCCGGATGGTTTTATGCTGTTCCTGGGCACCATGTTCTCGCCGATTCAGGACCGCGACGGCCAGGGCCAGGGCTTTACCCATCACCTGGGTGATCGCGTCACCATCGCCACCCCAGCCCTGGGCGCACTGGTCAACCGGGTAGGCAGAAGCGATCAGCTACCGCCCTGGACCTACGGCATTCGCGAACTGATGCGCCACTTAGCGCGCCGCTGATACTGACACTCAACACACCACTCATGACACCGCCAAGGAGAGCACAATGACAACGATTACTCGCGTCGAGATTCAAGACATTCGCTTCCCCACCTCGCGCTCGCTGGATGGCTCGGATGCCATGAATGCCGCGCCAGACTACTCCGCCGCCTACGTCATCCTGCACACCGATGACGGCAGCCCCGAAGGCCATGGCCTGACCTTCACGATTGGTCGCGGTAACGAAATTGTCGTTACAGCACTGCAATCGCTGGCGCCGCTCATTGAAGGGAAAACGCTTTCCTCAATTACCGACAACATGGGCACTTTCTGGCGGGAAATCACCGGCGACAGCCAACTACGCTGGATCGGCCCCGATAAAGGCGCGATTCACTTAGCCACAGCGGCCATCGTCAACGCCGTGTGGGATATGTGGGCGAAAAAAGAAGGCAAGCCGGTGTGGAAACTGCTGGTGGATATGACGCCGGAACAGCTGGTGCGCTGCCTTGATTTCCGCTTTGTGACGGATGCACTAACCCCAGAAGAAGCGATCTGCCTGCTACGCCGCCAAGCTCCTGGAAAAGCAGCACGGGAAGCTGAAATGCGCAGTGAAGGCTACCCCGGCTACACCACCTCAGCAGGCTGGCTGGGTTACAGCGATGAAAAAGTGCGCAGCCTGGCGCGTGAAGCGCTGGCCGAAGGCTGGACTCACTTCAAACAGAAAATTGGCGGCGACATCGAAGAGGATGCCCGCCGTGCGGCGCTACTGCGCGAAGAGATCGGCTGGGACAACGTGCTGATGATGGACGCCAATCAGGTGTGGGAAGTCGACGAGACGATCATCAAGATGCGCCGACTGGCCGAGTTTGATCCGCTGTGGATCGAAGAGCCCACTAGCCCTGACGATATTCTCGGCCACGCCGAAATCCGCCACCGGGTTGCGCCTATCGGCGTCGCCACTGGCGAGCACTGCCACAACAAGGTGATGTTCAAGCAGTTCTTCCAGGCGGATGCCATCGACTACTGCCAGCTTGATGCAGCACGCTTGGGCGGACTAAACGAAGTCATTCTGGTGGTACTGATGGCCGCTAAATTCGGCGTGCCGATTTGCCCCCATGGCGGCGGCGTTGGGTTATGCGAATACACCCAACATATCTCACTATTCGACTACATTGCGGTATCCGGCAGCCTTGAAGGCCGCGTACTGGAGTACGTAGACCACCTTCACGAGCACTTTATCGACCCGGTAGTCATCAACCGTGGCCGCTACCAGGTGCCCGAAGCGCCGGGGTACAGCATTGCCATGCACGTAGAATCCCAAGCACAGCACCGCTTCCCTGAGGGTGCAGCCTGGCAGGAAGAACGTTAATGACCGACACCACCACCTTTCTAAATGAGTTAACCAGCCTGCTCGGCGAGCGGGGGTTACTGCGCGAACCGGACACCATGGCGCGCTACGTGAGCGACTGGGCAGGCGATACGCTGGGCATGCCGCTGGCCGTGGCTCGCCCGGCCAATACCGCTGAAGTCGCCGAGGTAGTAAAGCGCTGCTATGCACAAGGTGTCGCGATGACACCCCAGGGCGGCCATAGCGGCCTGGTGGCAGGCGCCTTGCCCGCCGCCAATGGCCAGGAGCTGGTGATCAGCTTGGAACGCCTAAACAATGTGCGCGCCATTGATCCCGTCAACTTCACCATCACAGTAGACGCGGGCTGCATCCTTGAGAACGTTAAGCTGGCCGCCTTTGATCATGATTGCGACTTTCCCCTCTCGCTAGGGGCTCAAGGCAGTTGTCAGATTGGCGGCAATATCGCGACGAACGCAGGCGGACTTAACGTGTTGCGCTACGGCATGATGCGCGAGCTGGTGCTGGGCCTTGAAGTAGTGCTGCCTGATGGACGCGTTTGGGAAAGCCTGAATGCGTTGCACAAAGACAATCGCGGTTACGACCTTCAGCAGCTGTTCCTCGGCAGCGAAGGCACCTTGGGCATCGTCACCGGGGCGGTGTTAAAACTATCACCGCGCCCCACCCAAAACCGGACGGCGCTGCTGGGACTGCCCTCCGTTCAGGCGGTGATTGACCTTTATGGTTTGGCACGCCGAGAGTGCTGCGATCTGCTAACGGCTTTCGAGCTGATTCCCCGCCGCTGTATTGAGCTGGCGATCGAAGCGACCCCGGAACTGCGCGACCCGCTGGATAGCGCCTACCCCTGGTACGTGCTGATGGAAGTCGCCGCCACGGGCCCCGTGGACCTGACCGCCTTACTGGAAGCGCTGCTGGAAACCGGCATGGAACGCGAGCTGGTGCTGGACGGCGCGCTGGCTGGCAGTGACACCCAGTCCGCCCAGCTGTGGCAGTTCCGCGAAAGCATGCTGGAAGGCCAGAGGCGGCGCGGCGAGCATCTGCGCACCGATATTTCGGTACCCATCTCATCGATTCCCGACTTCGTTAGCCGGGCCAGCGAGGTGGTGATGGCGGCGTCACCCGAGTGCGACATTATTGCCTACGGCCATGTAGGCGACGGCAATCTGCACTTCAATATCCTACCGCCCACGGCAATGGCGGATAGCGATAAGAAAGCCCATCTGCACGAGCTTGAAGAGCGTCTTTTTGAGGTGCTGGATGACTTCCACGGCAGCATCAGCGCTGAGCATGGCATTGGCCGCACCAAGCAAGCGCCTTATCTGGCGCGGCTATCGCCGATTGAGCGTGAGATGGTCAGCGGCGTTAAAGCGCTGTTCGACCCCAAGGGGCTGATGAACCCAGGCAGAATTTTGCCTGCTGGGGAGTAAGCCCCAGCGTAGTTCACACTATTTGGTTCATTCCTGCCTGAAACGCTCCGCTAGACCGCGCAATGCATTGGCGTAAAGCAGCGTATCGATGCCGACACCCACGAAGGTACAGCCCGCGGCGAGATAGCCGCGGGCGGCCTGCTCGTCCACCGTGACGATACCCGCTGCCTTGCCCGCAGCGCGTATCTTGTTAATGGCGTCACTAATCGCGTCTGTCACTTCAGGGTGGTTGGCATTGCCGAGATGCCCCATTGACGCCGACAAATCCGCCGGGCCAATAAACACCCCATCGACACCTTCTACTGCGGCGATGGCCTCCAGGTTAGCCAGCGCCTGGGGGCTCTCCACTTGCAGCATCAGGCAAATCTCGTCATCGGCGCAGGAGAGATAATCTTCTGCCTGCCCCCAGCGCGAGGCACGTGCCAGCACATGACCAACGCCGCGAATCCCGTAGGGTGGGTAGCGCGTAGCCGCCACCAGTTCAGCCGCTTGTTCGGCAGTCTCGACCATGGGGATGAGCAGGTTCTGCACGCCAATATCCAGATAACGCTTGATCAGCACCGCATCGCCAGTGGGTGGACGTACCACCGGGTGGCTTTGATAGGGGGCCAGCGCCTGCAGCTGAGCAAGTAGGCTGGCTAGATCATTAGGGGAATGTTCCGCATCGATCAGTAGCCAGTCGAAGCCCGCCGTGGCGGCAATCTCAGCGGTGTAAGCACTGGTCAAGCCGAGCCAAATTCCTGTTTGGGGTTGGCCCGCCAGTAGCTGTTGCTTAAACGCGTTGTGCGGCATTTTCATACGGGCTCCTTCTGAATTAGTACCCCATGATATCTGGCAGCCAAGTGGCCAACCCTGGCACGGCAATCAACAGCAAAATAGTTGCTATGATCGGCAGCAGGAACGGCAGTATCGCGGTCACCACTTGGCCATAACGCAGCCGTGTAATGCCCACCATTAAAAACAGCACCGTGCCAAATGGCGGCGTAATGACCCCCACCGACAGCGTGATCACCATCACGATACCGAAGTGAACAGGGTCTAATCCGGCGCTTAGCGCTGCGGGCACCACAATGGGGGTAAAAATCAGGATGCTTTCGATCACTGACATAAAGCAGCCGATCAGCAAAAAGAACAGCGCAAAACAGAGTAGCAACGCAAACATCGGCATATCGATGCTGGCGACCTGGCCCGCTAACGCCTGAGGAATCCCCATGCGTACCAGTATCCAGCCGTAGAAGCTGGAGACCGCGATAATCAGCAGAATGACCGCACTGAACATCAGGGTGCGGCGAAAGGCGCTGAAAAGGTCCCGCCAATTCAAGTCACGATACACCAGGCCGCCCAGAATCACCGCGTAAAGCGATGCAATGGCGCCAGCTTCCGTCGGGGTGAAAAAACCACCCCAGATACCGCCAACGATAATCGCTGGCATCATCAAAGGCAGAATAGCGCGCTTACCGGTACGGACGACTTCGCAGGCGTCAAAGGGCGTGGGTTTGGGCATTACCACCCGGCCGCTGGCAGAGAGCAATACGGTCATGCCCATTAGCAGCAGCGCCATCAAGATACCCGGCAGCAGCCCCGCCATGAACAGCCCGCCAATACTCACATTGGCCAGCCAGCCATAAACCACGAGCGCGATACTGGGCGGCAGAATTGGCCCGATCACGCTGGAGGCGGCAGTGATACCGGTTGAGTAACCCAACTCGTAGCCACGCTCTTTCATCGCCTTGATTTCGATACTGCCCAGCCCGGCAGCGTCGGCGACCGCGGTGCCCGACATGGTGGCGAAAATGGAGCTGGCCACAACGTTAGCGTGGCCAAGGCCACCTTTGGTGAAACCCACCAGCGCGGTAGCAAAATCAAAAATCCGCGTCGTCGTGGAGCCAATATTCATGATGTTAGCGGCCAGAATAAACAGTGGAATCGCCAGCAGGGTAAAGTTATTGAGGGTTTGCACCATGCGCAGCGGCAGCAGCTCGACGGGTAGCCCACCGGTGCCGGTCGCTACCAAGGCGATAAAGGAGGTCACGCCAATGGCGACCACCACGGGCAAGCCAATGGCCATCAGAACTAACAGGCCACCGACGAAAATCAGTAGTTCGGTCATGGCTGAGAGGCCTCCTCTTCATGGGACGTTTCCAACCACGCCACCGGGCCGCGCAGCATTTGCCAGAGGGCAATCAGCGCCATGCCCACAAAGCTGAAAAAGATGCCGTAATAGAGGTAGCTGAAACTGATACTTAGCGAAACGGTTTTATTGTTGGCGCTCATATCGGACATGATCCAAGCCCCCCAGGCGGCCAGTGCAAAAAAGCCGCAGGAGATCAGCGCGGTGAGCCGGTACTGGATATTCTTTCCCAACCCGGAAAGCTTATGGCTGAACAAATCGACCACCAGATGCTCGCTGCGTACCCAGGCGGATAGCGACCCGAAGCCAATCGCGTAAATCGCCAGCATAGACGCCACTTCTTCGGTCCAGGGCATGCCTAGCCCCAGCAGGTCACGGGCAATTACGGCCGCCACGATCAGCAGCAGAATGGCGGCCATCAGCGCCACGCCCACCCCATCGCACAGGCGTGTAACACCGCGCAGCGTATAGAAAGCAATTCGATCCGGCCCCTTATTGGGCGCTACCGCGTCTTCCACAGGAGAACTCCTTACCCTGACTGCTTTTTAGTCTTACATGAAAACTTATTTGTAATGAAGAAAAGCGACGGCCCGATGGGCCGCCGCAATTTCTGTCCAGCGCGTTTTACTCGCTGTCGTTACCCAGCGCATCTTCACGAACGCCCTCGGCCATGTCAGCCATGACACGATCGATAGCCGGTAACGCTGCCTCGCGGAAAGGCGCAACATCCGGCTCAATGACGGTCATGCCTTCATCCTGCAGGGCTTCCAGATAGAACTCGTCGAGTTCGCGTTCTTGCTCTGAACCATACTGGCGTGCCACCTCAATGGCTTCTTCGATCAGCGCTTGATCTTCCTCTTCTAGGCCATCCCACCAGCGAGAACTAGCTACCCAGCTCCACGGAAACTGCACATGGCTGGTCATGATCAGGTAGTCCTGCACTTCCCATAGACGACGGGTATAAGGCGAGGAGAGCGAGTTCTCGTGGCCATCGACCTGGCCGGTCTGCATGGCGAGATAAATCTCGGGTGCCGGCACGTTGACTACCTGAGCACCGATCTCTTCCCACACTTCCAACCATACCGGCAGTGAGGGCAGGCGCAGGCGGAAGCCATCCAGATCCGCCGGGGTATGAATCTCTTTATTGGCGGTCATATGCCGTGGACCGCGGTGCTGCAGGCCAAAATATTTCAACCCGCCCTGGCTTTCTGCTTTCTCGACCAGCGCTTGGCCGGAAGGACTCTCCATATAGGCGTCGACTTCATCCCAGGTAGTGAAAACGAAGGGAACCGTAATGGCGTCGTATTCAGGCGCATACTGTTGACGCCAGTTACCACCGGTCAAGGAGAGCTGGGTTTGGCCCAGATTAAGGAGTTCCAACACGGCATTCTCACCGCCCAGAGAACCCGCTAAAAAGGGGCGAACTTCAAAGCGCCCGGGGGCCTGTTCCTCTAAATATTCCGCAAAGCGTTCCACCGCGGCGCTTTCCGAGCCGCCTTCACTCATGGTGTTGTTAACTTGAATTTCGATTGGGTTAGCTAAAACGAACGGGGCCGTCGTTAGCATGCCTAGGGTAGCCAGCGTGGCAAACAGTTGTTTCCGCATGGGATGACTCTCTACGGTTGTCGTTATTGGGTGTGGTTCTTTATAGCTCCTGTAGGCAAGAGCTTTATGTCGCTTGCCTGATCTTGAAACAAGCAGCCGACGGGCTCAAATCGACGTTCAAGAAGGATGACTTCGTTAAATACGATGGCTAGAAACGTCGGTATGACGCGCTTTTTGACCGAGGTGCTTGCAGCCATACGACCAAAGATGAATACCTGACCGCCTTCGCTGCTCTTTCAAAAGCCCTCTCAATAGGCTGTGAAGGCATACTTCAGCGCCGCTGCTCAAGGCATTTTGCCACCACAAGATATTTGCCAGCTTTCACGAAGCACGAAGCCATTTGCAGACTTTTGCAATTAGTCCTCGCCCGCCTTCTGGGTAAGGTGGTCTACCAAGTGTCGCGCAGTGACATGCAAAGAGGCGTAGCGGCGCATGCCAATCACCAGCTCACGCTGGGCCCAAGGGTCGCTAAGCGGGATGCTTTTGAGCTGCAAATCCCCCAGATCACGATAGATGGTCTGCTCAGGGAGTACGCCAACGCCCATGCCGTGGTGAATCATCCGGCAAATAGCGTCAAAGCTACGTACCTGAATGCGCATACGCAGCGCTTTGCCTGCCAGGTTAGCTTGTTCATTCAACAGCGATTGCAGCGAGGCGTCCTGCTGTAAGCCAATAAAATCGAAAGCCAGCGCTTCATTAAAAGCGATGCTTTCACGCTCAGCCAAGGGGTGATCAATGGGCGTCATTAACACGAGTCGGTCATGCCGATAGGAGAGCTGCTGGAGATCAGGCGCCGCCACATGCCCAGCGAAAATACCGATATCGGTCAGCCCGTCGCGAACGGCGGCAATGATTTCGCTACTGACTCGCTCCTGAAGATCGATCTTAATTTCGGGATAAAGCCGGGAGAAAGCGCTGAGATCTTGGGGAAGAAAAGCAATGATCGCCGAGGTATTGGAGTGGATACGCACATGGCCGCGCACGCCTTCGCCGTACTCGCTGAGTTCCGCATGCAGGCGCTCGATGTTATCCAGAATACGTCTAGCATGGTGCAAAAATGCCTGCCCGGCGGGCGTCAGCTCAACACCGCGCGGGCGACGATACAGCAGCGTGGTACCTACCAGCGCCTCCAGATCACTGATCCGCTTGCTCACCGCGGCGAGCGCTAAATGCTCACGCTCAGCGGCGGCGGTCAGGCGCCCCTCATCTGCCACGGAGATAAACAGCTTAAGAGTGACGAAATCGAAGCGGCGCATGACACATGACTCCCGTAAGACAAGCGCATTATGCTAACGCACCCCTTCGCTAACCACGAACCCTTTGTTACCGATTGCCTAATTGTCGGCCTGTAGTGGCTCACGCATGCTGAACATCAATGACGATAACGACAAATAGAGGAAAGCCTAGATGAACGCTACCGAAGCCCGCCAGCTTCCGCTAAAGGGCTTAAAAGTGCTTGAGCTTGGCCAACTGATTGCAGGGCCTTTCGCCACCAAACTGCTGGGGGAATTCGGTGCCGATGTGATCAAAATCGAACCGCCAGGCACCGGCGACCCACTTCGCAAATGGCGAATGATAGAGGATGGCACCTCGCTCTGGTGGCACGTCCAGACCCGCAACAAGCGCTCGGTGGCGCTGGACTTGCGCAGTGAAGAGGGCCAAAAGCTGGTGCGCCAGCTCGCCGCCGAAGCTGATGTGGTGGTGGAAAACTTCCGCCCCGGTACATTAGACAACTGGGGGCTGGGCTGGGAAGCACTCTCCAAACTTAATCCACGGCTGATCATGGTGCATATTTCCGGCTATGGGCAAACCGGACCTTACCGCGATAAGCCCGGCTTTGGCGTGATTGGCGAAGCCATGGGTGGGCTGCGTTACCTCACAGGCCAGCCGGGCGAACCTTCGGTGCGCGTTGGCGTGAGTATTGGTGATTCGCTTTCCGCGCTCTACGCCGTGATTGGTACCCTACTGGCACTTCAGGAGCGCAACCGCAGTGGCCTGGGTCAAGAGATCGACGTCGCGCTGTATGAATCGGTGTTTGCGATGATGGAGAGCCTGCTGCCGGAGTTCGATGCCAGCGGTCAGATTCGCCAACCCAGCGGCAGCGCCCTGCCCGGTATTACCCCATCCAACGCCTACCGCTGCCAAGACGGTGATTACGTACTGATTGCCGGTAATGGCGACAGTATCTTCAAGCGCTTGATGGGCGTAATTGGCCGTGACGATCTCGCCAACGACCCGGCCCTGGCCCATAATGATGGGCGAAGCCAGCAAGCCGAAATGATTGATGCCGCGATTCAAACGTGGACGGAAGAGCGCCCGCGCGATGCCATTCTACAAGCTCTGGATGACGCCCGCGTGCCCGCAGGCTACCCCTACACGGCCGAAGATATCGCCTTTGACCCCCATTATTTGGCGCGGGAGATGATTCAAACCTTCACTCGCCCCAACGGCAAACCGCTAAAAGTGCCCGGCGTACTGCCCAAGCTTAGCGCTACCCCCGGGCGAATAGGCGAAGGCGGCCCCAAGCTTGGCCAGCATACCGATGACGTATTGGATGAGCTGGGCATCGATCACGAAACCCGCGCCAAGCTGCGCCAAGCGGGCATTATTTAGGGAGTGTTTTTATGAAGTTGGTAACACCTTGCCCCACCAAAATCGAGATCAACGAAGTCGCTCCCCGGGACGGCCTGCAGATTGAAGCACGCTTTGTACCCACCGAAGAGAAGATCCGCTGGATCGATGCGCTCTCTACCACTGGCCTACGGCGTATTGAAGCAACGTCGTTCACATCGCCTAAAGCGATCCCCAACCTGCGCGATGCCGCTGAAGTGGTGACCGGCATTCAGCGCCGGAAAGGCGTCGATATCACCGTGCTAGTGCCCAACGTAAAAGGCACCGAGCGGGCGCTCGCCTGCCAGGTGGATGAGATCAATCTGGTGATGTCCGCCAGCAATAGCCACGGGCTGGCCAACCTGCGCATGACGCCGGAACAATCCCTTGAACAGTTTGCGGCCATTCTGGACGTCACTGAAGGCAGCGGTGTGTTTATCAACGCCTCGCTTTCCACGACCTTTGGCTGCCCTTTTGAGGGCGACGTCCCTGAAGCGCGGGTGCTGGAACTGGTTGAAAAGCTGATTGGCCTTGGCATTCAGGGCGTCACGCTCTGCGACACCACCGGCATGGCCAACCCTGCCCAAGTCAAACGGCTATGCAAAGCCGTGCTTGATCGCTGGGCTCAAACGCCGTTCACGCTGCACTTCCACAACACCCGCGGAATGGGCTTAGCCAATGCATTGGCGGCTTGGCAGGCGGGCATCAGCCGCTTCGATGCCTCATTAGGCGGGCTGGGCGGCTGCCCCTTTGCTCCAGGTGCGACGGGCAACGTATGCACCGAGGATCTGGTGCATATGTTCGAATCCATGGGCGTCGATACCGGCGTCGATCTGGATGCACTGTTGGAAATCGCCGTCACCCTCCCCGACCTTATCGGCCACGATGTGCCGGGGCAGGTGGTCAAAGCCGGGAAATCGACCCGGCGTTATGCGATGCCTGAGCGCTAGTCTTAAGCGGGCGCTATTTCGGGCCTATCACATGCTTTACTTCTAGATAGGCGCTTAACCCCCAAGGGCCCAATTCACGGCCAATGCCGCTGCGCTTGAAGCCGCCCCAGGCGGTTTCGGGTAGCACCAACTGCTCGCTGTTGTACCAGATGCTGCCAGCCTTGAGCTGGCGGCCGATGCGTTTTGCCCGCTCAGGGTCGCCGCTGATGACCGTCGCTGCCAGGCCAAAGCTGCTGTCGTTGGCGAGCTGAATGGCCTCGGCTTCGCTTGTCACGCTGCGGGCGCAGAGCACCGGGCCGAAAATCTCCTCTTTCCACAGGCGGCTCTCGAGCGGCACGTCCCGGTAAAGCGTGGGCGCCAGGAAGTAGCCCTGGGTCGGCAGCGTGCGGTGCGTCGCATCGCGCACGACTGTCAGTTTTTCCTGTTCGGCCAGATCCAAATAGCGTTGCACGGCGTCGCGCTGTTTGG
The DNA here is from genome assembly GCF_976980765.1 of Halomonas sp. NYA30. Taxonomy (NCBI): domain Bacteria; kingdom Pseudomonadati; phylum Pseudomonadota; class Gammaproteobacteria; order Oceanospirillales; family Halomonadaceae; genus Halomonas; species Halomonas sp. NYA30. Next base: position 3,960,947 of record NZ_OZ334477.1, read on the forward strand.
CACTGCTCAGCGGGCCTAAGTCGGTGCCTTCGGCAAGCGGATCGCCTAGCGTTAGCGCATCCATTCGCTCTCCAAGCGCGGTATAGAGAGCTTCCGCGACGTCTTCGTGTACTAATAGCCGCGAAGTTGCTGAGCAGATTTGTCCGGCATTGAAGTAAATGCCCGCCATCACCCAGTCAGCGGCTTGGGCTGGGTCGGCGTCTTCCATCACCACAATGGGGGATTTGCCGCCTAGCTCCAGCGATACGCTTGCGGTGCGGGCGCTGGCTGCCTGCATGACCGCTTCGCCCACGCGATTACTGCCGGTAAAGGAGATTTTATCCACACCAGAATGGTGGGTGAGCGGTGCACCGATGCCCTCGCCGTCACCATTGAGCAAGTTGAGCACACCCCCGGGCAGGCCAATCTCTAGAGCGATTTCTGCCAGCACTAACTCAGGGAGCGGTGTCACTTCGGAGGGTTTGAGCACAGCGGTACAGCCAGCGGCCAAAGCGGGTGCCAGCTTCCAGGCACTGGTGACGAGGGGGAAATTCCACGGCGCAATCAGCCCCACCACGCCCACGGGGTCGTGATAGGTGCGCGCTTCAACACCCTCCATTTCAACACTCACTAACTCACCCTGACGGGCATCCAACGCTTTAGCCTGCTTGGCGTAGTAGCGGTAGCAGGCAATGGCATCCTCTAGATCGATCTCCGCCTCCGCTAACGGCTTGCCATTGTTGGTCGCCGACAGGGTGGTAATCGAATCACGGCGGGCTTCCAGTGCATCGGCGAAGCCTTCCAAATACTTTGCACGTGCGGCGCCACCCAATGCCTGCCACTCAGGCTGCGCCTGCTGGGCGGCTTGTACCGCCGCATCGACATCGGCAGCATCCCCGGCAGTTACTTGGGCAATACGCTCTTCACGGTAAGGGTTCATTACATCGAGCAGGCGCGTGCCGTTTGAGGGCACCCACTGGTTGTTGATGAACTGCTGGTTGAGTAACTGCATGATGGAATCCTATTCAGAAAATGCGCACGCACGCTGCCAGGCAGCGGCGTCAATTTCGATCAGCAGCGGCCCGTTGGGCTCGCGGTTATCGAGCGCGTTGGCAAGTTCGGCAGGGCTCTCTACCAGCATGCCGGGGCAACCAAAGCCTTCGGCCAAGGTGAGAAAGTTAGGCGCCTGAATATCCACCCCTAAGCGCGCGACGCCGTTGGCATCCATATAGCGCCGGATCTCTTCGTAACCGGCGTTGTGCCACAAAACGATGACGACTGGCAGGCGGGCTTCGACGGCAGTGGCGATTTCCGACAGCGTGAACATCACCCCACCGTCTCCCACCAGCGCCACCACTGGCAAATCAGGCTGGGCCAGCTGTGCTCCCAATGCCGCGGGTAACCCGTAACCCAAGGTGCCGTAACCGGTCGAGGCATTGAAGTAGCGACGTGGTGCAGGCTGGCTAACAAGGTGGTTTCCGGCGTACACCGGCGCGGTGGAATCGCCTACCAGAATAGCCTCAGGCAGATGCTCGGCAAGCGTGGCATAGAGCGGGATAAAATCGCTAAACGCGGGATCGTCTGCCAAACCCAGCGCGTTCAGCGCAGCGGCGGTTCGTTCACCACCCTGGCGCTTCAGCGGCGCCGAGAAATGCGTTAGCAGAAGCTCCAAGCTACGCCCGGCATCACCCACCAAACCCAGCGTAGTACGCTGGTTACGCACCAACTGCTCAGGATCAAGATCGATACGAATCAGCGTCCCGTTGAGGTGAAAGCCGTCATCAAAAACGACGTCATAATCGGTCTCACCCAACTCGGTACCTATCGCCAGAATCACATCGGCGTTGGCGGCTAGTTCACGAACCGCGGGCAGTGCGGCATTGGCGCCCAAATCCAGCGGGTGGTCGCGGCCTAGCAGCCCTTTGGCATTAATCGTCGTTACCGTCGGGGCATCGAGTTTTTCTACCAATGCTCGCGCTGCTTCCGGCGCTGAAACGCAGCCGCCGCCCAATAGCACCAGGGGCTGCTTCGCTGCTTTTAGTAAGCGTGCAGCCTCGGCCAAGCCTTCTGGGTCAGGTGCCGCGCGGTATAGCGTTGGCGCTTGCCAGCTAGCCGGTATGTGTACCGGTGCATTGAACAGATCGATAGGGATTTCAATATGCACCGGGCCTGGGCGCGCGCCGTTGAAAACGGCAAAGGCGCGGGCCAGTACTTCAGGCAGTGTATTGGCATCCAGCAGCGTGTGGCTAAACCGCGCCACGCCGCTGATCATCTGCTGTTGACTGGGCAGTTCGTGCAGCCGCCCTTGGCCTAAGCCCAAAGTATCGCGGCGATTCACGCTGGAGATCACCAGCATGGGAATGGAGTCCGCCAGGGCTTGGCCCATGGCGGTGGCAATGTTGGTCATGCCTGGGCCGGTGATAATCAGGCACACGCCAGGCTTCCCGCTTGCGCGGGCATAGCCGTCGGCCATAAACCCGGCGCCCTGCTCATGGCGCGGGGTTATATGCTGCACATCGCTGCCTTCCAGACCACGATAAAGCTCTATCGTATGCACGCCGGGGATGCCGAACAGGGCGCTCACCCCGTAAGTCTCCCGCAGCAGCCGAATGAGTAGCTCTGCACAGGTCATGGCGGGTTGTTTACGTGCTTCTTCAACGCTCATTACAGTCCCCTTAGAAGAAAAACGTGTGGGCCATAAAGGCGATGATCGGCAGCGTAATCGCGGTACGCAGTAGAAAGATGGCCACCAGCTCCCAGAGTTTGATGGGGATTTTCGACTTGAGCAGCAGCGCGCCTATTTCAGACATGTAAATCAGCTGGGTCAGGGAGAGACAGGCGATCACAAAGCGAGTGAGCTCGCTTTCAATATTGGTCGCTAATACCGCTGGTAGGAACATATCGGCAAAGCCAACCAGCGTTGCGGGCGCTGCCGCTTCTGCCTCTGGAATACGCAGCAGTTCCAGCACCGGTACCATCGGGTAAGAGAGCCACGTAAACAGCGGGGTAAACTCCGCCAGAATGAGCGCCACCGTGCCAATGGCAAACACCAATGGTAGTAAACCTAGGAAAATATCCATCACGTTGAGCAGCGCCAAACGTGCTAGCTCGCGAGGGCCGGGAGCGCCAGCGGCGCGATTGGTGGCTTGAATCAAGCTATAGCGGAACAGGCCGACCTTTTCGGTACGTTCTTCGTTTAACTGACAGCCGACCGGCTCATAGTAATCATTGGACTTGCGCGATAGCGGTGGGATGCGCGGCACAATGACCGCAGCGATTAACCCTGCCACTACGACCGTCGTGTAAAACTGCACAAACAGATGGTTAATATCGACGAAGCTCGTCACTAACAGCGCAAAGGCAATAGATACCACAGAGAAGTTGGTAGCAATGACGGAGGCTTCGCGGCCATTGTAATAGCCCTGCTCATACTGCTGCGTGGTAATGAGCACACCCACGGTACCCGACCCCATCCATGAGGCAGTGGCATCAATGGCGCTGCGTCCCGGCAAGTTAAAAATTATCCGGAACGGCTTGCGTACCATGCTGCCGATAAACTCCATAAAGCCAAACTCGACCAGAAACGGTAGCAACAGCGCGGCAAAGAAGAAGAAGGTTAAGAGCACCGGCGCAAGATCATTGAGCATGACGCCACCGGTAAAGGAGGCAGTAACGAATTCAGGCCCAAACTGGAAATAGGTCATCACCGCAAACAGAGCGCCTAAAGCACGCATTGCCAACCACAGCGGCCCAACATGGAACATCTCGTGCAACATGCCTTTTTTGGCCCAGCCAGGGTTAGCTAGCTTGGCATAAACAGTGACTACCACTGACAGACAAAGCACGACTACCGCGATAGCTGGCAGCGCTGAGCCTAATAGCGTTTGCAACCCCTCCGCCATAAGGCCCATACCAATATTGATGGTATCGCCAAATTGAAAAGGGACGAGGAACAGCAAAACCCCAATTAAAGAAGGCACTATAAACTTCAGTAAATGCGCCTGGGGGATCGGCCCCGACGAGGTCGGCGTTGCGGTCTTAACGTTACTATTCGACATAGGGTTCACCTATTGGAAGTGATTATTAGAGGTGGGCTAGCGGCGTCGTGGCAGGAAGCAGACCTTCCTGCCATATGTCTTTTATTAGCGCCTTGTTAGATCGGCGCTTTTTAAATCAAAACTGTCTTAACAGTGGCTTAATCGCCGCGCTTCACGCCCGGCAGGACGCAGAGCATTTCATACAGCAGCGTGGCGCCCATCAGTGCGGTGTTGCCGCTGGGGTCATAAGGCGGGGATACCTCCACCAGATCACAGCCGACAATGTTCAGGCCCAAGGCGCCACGGACAATTTCCAACCCCTGAGCAGACGTTAGGCCCCCCATCTCGACCGTGCCGGTGCCGGGAGCAACGGAGGGATCCAAACCATCAATATCGAAACTGATGTATACAGGGATATCGCCCATCTGTTCGCGCACTTCCTGCATCAACGGCGCTAGCGAGCGGTACCAACACTCCTCGGCGGGAACAACGCGGAAACCTTGATCGCGGCACCAGTCGAAATCCTCAGCGGCGTAACCCGTACCACGCAGGCCGATTTGCACGACCTTACCGTGGGCCAACAAGCCCTCTTCCTGAGCACGACGAAATGGCGTGCCGTGGGCAATTGGCTCGCCGAACATATGCTCGTTTACATCGGCATGGGCATCGATATGAATCAATCCCACCGGGCCATGCTTTTTGGCCATGGCGCGTAGAATTGGCAGCGTCAACGTGTGCTCGCCGCCCAGGGTCAGCGGAATGCAGTCATGCTTTAACACGTCGTCGTAAAAGGCCGTGATGATGTCGACGCTTTTCGGCAGGTGGAACGTATTAATCGGTACGTCGCCGATATCGGCTACCTGGAGGCTTTCAAACGGCGCGGCGCGGGTTGCCATATTGTAGGGGCGCAGCATGCGCGACTCATCGCGGATCTGGCGCGGCCCGAGGCGCGTACCGGGGCGGTTCGAGGTACCGATATCCATGGGAATGCCGATAAACGCCGCATCTAAACCTTCAGCGGTGTCTTGGGTAGGCAGGCGCATCATGGTGGCGGGGCCTGCAAAGCGCGGCATGGTGTTGCCGCCCAGCGGCTGGTTGAACTCCGACATACACATCTCCTTGGATTTGTTGTGACGATTTAGCCTATGCAACTTTCCTGACTTTCAGCATTAGCTATCTCCTATAGGCGTTGCACAGATCATGCCAAGTCGTAGATCCCTATAAAGCGGTGGGATTACCAGCCAAATGATGCAAAAATGAATCAATTTGACGCTTAATCAATTCATTATTGAATCAAAGATTCAATAATGAATTGTTTGAAGGGAGTCGATGGCAGTGAGTGAAATAGACCAACGCGTCCTGCAAACCATAGTGGAGACCGCTAACGATCACTTCTTTATCGTCAGTGGCGAGGGGCAAGTGTTGGATATTAGTCCTGGAGCCGAAGCGGTTTACGGGGTATCACGAGAAGAACTACTTTCCAGTAGTGTTCAGCAGTTGCAGGCTGCCGGTGTACTGAAGCCGTCGATCACCATGGAAGTAATGCGTACCCGAAGGCCGGCTCAGTTAATGCAGGTCACCGGAACAGGCCGCCGGGTTATCGCCGAAGCCTACCCTGTATTCGTCAATGGCAAGCTAGAGCGTATTATCAGCCGCTCGCGGGATTTAACCGACTTGCAGCTATTGCAGGACGAATACGCGCTGCTACAAAAACGCTTTAGCGAACACTTAAAGCGCAGCCAAGCCGCCCCGGATGCGGAGGAGCAGGCGCTGGATGACGCCCTGGATAACCTGCAGGTGCGCAGCAGCGTCATGCGTGAAATTGCGCTACTGCTCAAGCGGGTCGCCCCTTCAGATGCCAATGTTTTGATGTTGGGTGAATCGGGTGTGGGTAAAACCGCCTTTGCCAAACAGCTGCATCGCTGGAGCCAGCGCTGTGACGGGCCGTTTATTGACGTTAACTGCGCGGCCATTCCTGAGAATTTGTTTGAGTCCGAGATGTTTGGCTATCAGCCCGGCGCTTTTAGCGGCGCGGCGCGGCAAGGTAAGGCGGGACTACTGGAGCAGGCCGAGGGCGGAACGCTGTTTTTGGATGAAATAGGCGAACTGCCGCTGCTAATGCAAACCAAACTGTTAAAGGTCATTCAGGATGGCAGCCTGACTCGGCTGGGTGACACCCGCTCTCGCAAAGTCAATTTTCGTTTGGTCGTGGCCACTAACCAAGACTTGGCTAAACAGGTTGAGGCTGGGCAGTTTCGGTTAGACCTTTACTACCGTCTCAATGTGATCCCGGTCACCCTGCCGCCCCTTCGCGACCGCCGGGAAGATATCCCAGACCTTGTCGAAGCGTGTTTAAACCGGCTCAACCAGCGCTATGGGCGGCAGAAAATTCTCGACACCCGCGTTTGGTCGACCCTGATGGGCAGCGAATGGCTGGGCAACGTGCGTGAGCTGGAGAACTGGCTGGAACGGGCGTGGCTTTCCAGCCCCACGGATCAGATTGAGGTGCCTGCCGCTCAACCATATACCGAACAACACCATGCAAGCCTGCCGAGCTCGTCACCAGCAACGTCGATACCTGCGCTGGAACCTCATGAAACACTTAAGCAGTATATGGCCCGTTTAGAGCGGGAAACGCTTGAGGCGCTGTGCACCACTCACCTCAGTACCTATGCCATCGCCGAGCGGCTGGGCATCAGTCAGTCCAGCGTGGTGCGTAGGCTTCAGCGCTATGGCATTAAAGTTGCCAAATGATTTTCTGCTTGACACAGCGGCTGTCATAAACGATCCATGTAAGTGTCATACAACGGCAACACCTTCAACACAAGCTGAACCAATAACAACCAACAGCCGGTGATGTGTGTGCTATGTCAAACCAATCGCGTATCCGCCTGGAACGCGTCACCAAACGTTGGGACGCGACTGCTGCCGTCGATGATATCTCCTTCGACGTCACGCCTGGGCAATTTGTCATTCTGCTAGGCCCTTCGGGCTGCGGCAAATCTACCACGCTGCGTATGATCGCAGGCTTGGAAGAGGCCAGCGGCGGGCATATCTATATTGGAGAGCGTGATGTGACACGCCTGCCACCCGGTGACCGTGGGCTGAGCATGGTGTTTCAGTCCTATGCACTGTTCCCGCATTTAAGTGTTGCCGACAACATCGTGTTTGGCCTGCGCAGTCGTAAAGTACCCAAAGCCGAACAGCGCGAACGGCTCGCCAAGGTTGCCGAGCTGGTCGATCTCACCGATTACCTGGCCCGCAAACCTGCCCAGCTCTCTGGTGGCCAGCGACAACGAGTGGCGCTGGCACGCTCAATTATCTCCGAACACCCCATTTGCTTAATGGATGAGCCGCTCTCCAATCTGGATGCGCGGCTGCGAAGCGATATGCGCAGAGAAATCAAAGCGTTGCAAAGTCGCCTAAATATGACGGTGATTTACGTCACCCACGATCAAGTTGAGGCCATGAGTATGGGTGATCGCGTCATTCTGATGCAGCACGGCAAAATCGTGCAGGACGGTACGCCCGACGAACTTTATAACCGCCCCGCCAGCGCCTTTGCCGCCAGCTTTATTGGTAGTCCAGCGATGAATCTGCTGCCGTTGGTGGCTGGTGAGACTGGCGCCGTCATTGAAGGTGAGCCAAGCACGCCGGTGGCGCCAATGGAGGCCGCCGGTGGACACTTGGGCGTGCGCCCAGAAGATATTGAGCTACGGCCAGCGGCGTCGCCAGGCGTACCCGCCAAGGTAGTCAGTGAAGAGTACTTGGGGGCAGATACCATCGCCTATGTTGAGGTGGGCTCGCATACCCTGCGCGTTCGATTAAGCGGCAAACCGCTATTGAGCGGCCAGCCATGCAGCCTCTATTGGGCGTCCAAGAACATACACCTTTTCGATGCTAACGGCCTACGGCGCGATGATATGCCACCAAGCGATTTCGCTCCGCCAATCCGCAGCATTCCTCGTCCACCGGCGGTGGGCTCTTTCCAACACTGATCGCTTTTCAACCTTGATTCAGTCCTGACACTTGTGGAGTCTCTTATGCGTTCGCGGATCCCTTTTGCGATGACGGCCCTGGCAGCGGGCTTGTTGAATGCCGCCCAGGTCAACGCTGATAGCGTCGATCTCACCATGTACTACCCAGTGTCGGTGGGCGGTGCGCTCACCAACGTGGTGGATAATCTGGTAGAGGAGTTCGAAAGCGAACACCCGGATATCAACCTGGAAGCGATTTACGCCGGCAACTACGACGACACTCGCGTACGGGCTATGTCCGCCATCGAGGCTGGCGATACGCCGCAACTGTCAGTTCTTTTTTCAATCGACCTTTATGAGCTGATTGAGCAGAACGCCATTGTGGCCTTCGATGATCTGGTCGAAACCGATGAAGAGCGTGACTGGCTGGATAGCTTTTACCCTGGCTTGATGGAAAACGGCCAGCTGGATGGCAAAACCTACGGCATTCCCTTCCAGCGCTCCACCATCGTGCTGTTCTGGAACAAAGACGCCTTTGAAGCGGCAGGCCTAGACCCCGAAACGCCCCCTGAGAACTGGGAAGAGATGGCCGAAATGGCCGCCACCGTTCGGGAAGCCTCCAATGGCGAGCAGTGGGGCGTGATGGTGCCTTCCACGGGCTACCCCTACTGGATGTTCCAGGCCTTCGCGTTTCAGAATGGCCATCGTTTGATGAGCGAAGATGGTACTGAGGTCTACTTTGACGACCCCGCCGCCGTTGAAGCGCTGGAATACTGGGTGTCGCTAGCCACCGAGCACGATGCCATGCCCGATGGCACCATCGAATGGGGCACGCTGCGCCAAAACTTTATCGAGCAATCTACGGCGATGATGTGGCACACCACAGGCAACCTAACGGCCGTACGTAGCGAAGCTGATTTTGACTTTGGCGTTGCTATGCTGCCAATGAAAACCCAGCGCGGCAGCCCCACCGGCGGCGGCAACTTCTACATTTTTGAAGATGCCAGCGAAGAAGAGCAACGCGCAGCGATGACCTTTATCCGCTGGATGACCGATCCCGAGCGCGCCGCGGCCTGGTCAATTGAAACCGGCTATATGGGCGTTAGCCCCGCCGCTTATGAAACCGATGCACTGAAAAGCTATGTGGAAGAGTTCGCTCCCGCAGCCGTAGCCCGCGACCAGCTTGAACATGGCACAGCTGAGCTTTCCACGTATCAGGGTGGCCGCGTGCGTCGTGCTTTGGATAACGCCGTACAAGCCGCGTTAACTGGCCAGATGTCACCGGAAGAAGCGCTTAGTCAAGCGCAGCAAGAAGCCGATGGCGTGCTGCGCCGCTACGCTCGCTAATCGTCATATTTATCTCTATTTGCCGGGGCATGCCCCGGCTTTTCCCACTTGCGGTACTTAACCATGTCCTTCACCAACCACCGCAAAATGCAGCTCTACGGTGCGCTTCTGCTGCTGCCCGCCGCCATACTGCTGGCCACCTTCGCTTACCTGCCCACCATCGCGACGGTGATCAACAGTCTGTTTTTACCTGGCTTTCGCGGTGCACCCACCGAGTTCGTGGGGCTTGAAAATTATCAGGTGCTTTTCGATGACCCGACGTTTTGGAAAGTAGCTCGCAACAACTTAATCTACGCCGTCGGTACGATTCCGACTTCTATCGCGCTGGCATTGTGCATGGCGCTATTTGTTAACGGAAAACTGCGCGGACGCGGCGTTGTTCGCATGGCCTACTTTACCCCGACCATCCTGCCCATGATCGCTGCTGCCAATATTTGGATGTTTTTCTACGCGCCGCAGATTGGCCTATTCAATAAGCTGCTCGGCGCGTTAGGTTTTTCGGGCGTGAATTGGCTCGGCGACCCAAGTGTGGCGTTGGGATCAGTGATCGTGATGTCGGTGTGGAAAGAGGCCGGCTTCTTTATGATTTTCTACCTCGCCGCGCTGCAGGGTATTGCGCCTGAACTCAAAGAGGCGTCTGACCTTGAGGGCACCAGCCGCTGGAGCTTCTTCTGGCGGGTGACCTTCCCACTGCTGATGCCCACCACGCTGTTTGTGCTGATTAATGCCTTGATCAATGCGGTAAGAGTCGTCGATCACCTGTTTATTTTGACCAAGGGCGGGCCCAACAACGCAACGAACCTGCTGCTCTATTACGTCTATGAGAACGCGTTTTCGTTTTTTGACCGCACCACCGCCGCCACCATCACGGTGGTTATTCTGCTGGTCCTCGCGGTCGTCGCCACGCTTAAGTTCACGATTTTAGATCGCAGGACGCACTACCAATGAACACGACCACATCCTATGCGCCCCGCTCCCGTTTTTTCTCAATTCCAGCGCTGGAAACGGTGGCCGCGTGGCTGCTGGCGGTTATTTGGATTTTTCCGTTGCTCTATGCCTTTTGGGCCGCCTTTCACCCCAGCGAATTTATGGTGAACTTCGAGATTTTCGCCCCGCTCACGCTGGAGAACTTCACCAATGCCTGGGCTCAGGCACCTTTCGGGCGCTACTACCTGAATACCTTTGCCCTCGTCACTGGCGTTGTATTTGCCCAGTTTGTGGTTTGTACTCTGGCGGCGTTTGCCTTTGCGCGCTTTCCAATTCCCGGCAAAAATGTGCTGTTTATGCTGGTGCTGATTCAGCTATTCGTATTTCCCGAAGTGCTGATCGTCGAGAATTATCGTATTGCCAGTGAGCTGGGGCTGATCAACACCATTACCGGCATAGGCCTGCCCTACGTCGCCAGCGCTTTTGGTATTTTTCTGCTGCGCCAGACGTTTAAAACCATTCCCCGGGAGCTGGAAGACGCCGCCCGGATTGAAGGCTGCAACTGGCTGGAGATCTTATGGAAGGTCTACGTACCGCTGGCCAAGCCGACTTATCTCGCTTATGGGCTGGTTTCAATCAGCCACCACTGGAATAACTTCCTGTGGCCGCTGGTAGTCACTAACTCGGTAGAGAGCCGACCGCTAACGGTCGGGCTAGGCGTTTTCTCCGCTCCGGAAACCGGCGTCAACTGGGCAACGGTGAGTGCCGCAACGCTGCTGAGCATCGCCCCTTTGCTGGTGGCTTTCTTACTCTTCCAACGCCAGTTTGTGCAGTCTTTCCTGCGCGCCGGGATTCGCTAAGCAAAACCCCGTGAGTTTTCGTGCGACAATTCTCCCTCAAGCACGCGAGAAGGAGAGCATTGATGCATGGCGACCCTCACCCGGCAGCCCTCAAGGTACTGCAGGAAGTATTTGGCTACGACAGCTTTCGCGGCGCGCAGCAGGCTATCATTGAGCATGTGATCGCCGGAGGCGATGCGCTGGTGCTGATGCCTACCGGTGGAGGCAAATCGCTGTGCTATCAGATCCCTGCGCTGCTGCGCGAAGGCACCGCGATTGTGGTCTCGCCGCTGATTGCGCTGATGCAGGATCAGGTAGCGGCCCTTGAACAGAACGGGGTCAGGGCGGCTTACCTCAATTCCAGCCTCGACTATCACGAGGTGGTCGAGGTAGAGAATCGCCTGCGGGCGGGCGATCTGGACCTTTTATATATCGCCCCCGAGCGGCTGGCCACGCCGCGTATGCAGATGCTTTTGGAGCAGAATCAGATTGCGCTGTTCGCTATTGATGAGGCCCACTGCGTCTCCCAGTGGGGTCACGATTTTCGTCCGGAGTATCGCCAGCTTTCCCATCTGCATCAGCGTTTCCCCCAGGTGCCGCGCATCGCCCTCACTGCCACTGCCGATGTGCCCACCCGGCACGACATCATGGAGCATCTGCAGCTCCAGGAGGCGGCGCTTTACAACAGCGGCTTTGACCGGCCCAACATTCGCTACCATATCGCTGAAAACCAGGGTAACGCCAAGGAGCAGCTGCTGCGTTTTATCCGTGAGCACCACGACGGCGAGGCGGGTATCGTCTACTGCCTTTCCCGGCGCAAGGTGGAGGAAACCGCCGCCTGGCTGGAGCGTCAGGGGCTGACCGCCCTGCCCTACCACGCAGGGCTTCCCCCCGAGCAGCGCCAGCACCACCAGACCCGTTTTCTGCGTGAAGATGGCGTGGTCGTCGTGGCCACCATCGCCTTTGGCATGGGCATCGACAAGCCGGACGTGCGCTTTGTCGCTCACCTTAATCTGCCCAAAAGCATCGAAGCCTATTACCAAGAGACCGGTCGCGCCGGGCGTGACGGCTTGCCCGCCGATGCCTGGATGGCCTACGGACTCCAGGACGTGATCACGCTGCGCCAGATGCAGCAGGGCTCCAGCGCCGCCGACCAGCAAAAGCGTATCGAGCAGCAAAAGCTAGATGCCATGCTGGGGCTGTGTGAAATCATCAGCTGCCGACGCCAGGCGCTTTTGCACTACTTTGGCGATCACCTGGACGACCCTTGCGGCAATTGCGACAACTGCCTCACCCCACCCGAGACCTGGGAGGCCACCGTAGCCGCACAAAAAGCGCTGTCGTGCGTCTACCGCACCGAGCAGCGTTTCGGGGTGACCTATCTCGTGGATGTCCTGCTGGGCAAGCGCAACGAACGTATCACCCGCTTTGGACATGACCAGCTAAGTACCTTCGGTATTGGTCAAGACCTTACGGGCAGCGAATGGAAAGCGCTCTTTCGTCAGTTGATTGCCAGCGGCTTTTTAAGCGTGGATATGGAAGGTCACGGCGCCATCAAGCTCACCGCCAATGCCAAGCCGGTGCTGCGAGGCGAGCAGAACCTCACCCTGCGCAAGCCAAGCAAAGCAAACCCTGCCCGACGGGGAAGCAAAGGCGCCTCAGCCACTCTGGGCCATGGCGCGCTATGGGAAGCCCTTCGCCAGCACCGCAAGGAACTTGCCGAGGCGCAGGGCGTGCCTGCCTACGTGATCTTCCACGACGCCACCCTGGCCGAACTGGTCGAACAGAAACCCCAGAGCATGGAAGCCCTGGGCGCGATTTCAGGCATCGGCGCGCGCAAGTTGGCAGATTACGGCGTGGGCTTTCTGGACGTTATTCTGGCGCATCAGGAAACCGAGCAAAACAGCTGAACCGGCGCGCCCTCAAAAAGCTCAAATGGTCGCTATTTTCAAAAATCGCTCACTTGGCGTAATATAACCATAAGTGAGGAGGGAAATAGATGGCTATTCAGCACAAAACAGCCGACAAGCGGCGCGAAATGGGGGCCGCAGCGATGCGCACCTACCCCAGCATTTCACACAGCTGGGGGTTAAAAGAGAGTGAAGCCGCTCTTCTATTGGGAGTACCTGATTCCACCTATCGGCGTTGGAAGCAGGCACCAGAGAATGCCCGCCTGGATGCTAATCATCTAGAACGGATGTCGTTGATTCTCGGCATCTACAAAGCACTGCATATACTGTTGCCCAACAAAGAAGCGGCCAACAGTTGGTTGCAGAGATCCAACAGCAACCCTCTTTTCGCCGGTCACTCGCCAATGGAGCGTCTGTTAAATGGGCAAGTCTCAGACCTCTACGTTGTTCGCCAGCATTTAGATGCAGCGCGTGGTGGAGGCCATGCATGACATTCCCGCTGAGCAATGTCACGTGGCGGCCCAGTTACCGCGTTATCCCCTCGCGTTTCCCACCGATTGATTTATTCGAAGGCGTCAATAGCAACGCTGATGACTGGGGCTTACTTAATGAGTTGGAGGGTGAAACCTCCGCAAGGCTTCGTGAGGAAGCGGGAGCCATCCATCTAGTCCGCGATGACGACCGCCGCTACGGCCCCGGCTGGACGCCAATCATGGCTGCCTTCTGCCACTTCCCCGCTACCGGTTCGCGTTTTAGCGATGGCACTTTTGGTGCCTACTACTGCGCACTCACCGAAGCCACCGCCATTGCCGAAACCGTTTACCACGCAGAACGCTTTATGGGGGAATCAAACGAACCGCCCATGATGCTTCAGCAACGTGTTTATCTGTCGGATTTAACAGGCCAACTACTTGATTTACGTGGGCAGGATGCTGCCCAAACGCTTCTCACGACGGATAGCTGGGCAGCCGGGCAAACCTTAGGTAGACAAGCCTGGGAGGAGCAAACGACTGGCATCGTTTACCCAAGCGTTAGGGACCCGGAGGGAGAGTGTGCTGCTGTGCTACGACCTCCCGTGCTCTCTGCGACAAGGCAAGGGCGTCATCTCGGGTATGACTGGGATGGTCAGCGTATCCGCCATGTCTACGAGCTCACGCTATTGGGCTAACAATTAACTTTCGCCCCTATTTTTCGCTCCGTCTCTGACAGTGCTCACCGCGTGCGATCGCAGCGGCATCAAATACGCCGGTATCCAACACCCAGGCAGTGACGAGCTTGGCGGGGGTGACATCAAACGCCGGGTTCCATACCGGGGCATCGTTGGGCGCCCACACGACCTCACCAAACGCGCCTGCGGCGCCGCGCACCTCAGCGGGATCACGCTGTTCAATAGGAATGTCCGCGCCGGTGGCGCAGGCAGGATCTACTGTGGTGTAAGGGGCCACCACATAGAACGGCACCTGATGGTAGTGAGCTATCACCGCCAGCATATAAGTACCCACTTTATTGGCGAAATCGCCGTTGGCGCAGATACGGTCAGCGCCCACCATTACTTTATCCACCTTGCCTAACGCCATCAGGCTCGCGGCCATACTGTCGGTAATTAACTGGTAGGGAATGCCTAGATCAGCCATTTCCCAGGCGGTTAAGCGGCCACCTTGCAGCAGCGGGCGGGTTTCATCCACATACACATGAAGTTCTACGCCGCGCTGTTTGGCCACTGCCAGCGCGCCAATCGCGGTGCCCACTCCTGCGGTGGCCAGCGCCCCGGTGTTGCAGTGGGTGAGCACACGATCACCCATTTCCAGCAAGTCAGCGCCCCGTTCGGCCATTTGTTGGCACAGCGCACGGTCTTCTGAAAACAGCGCAGCAGCGCGCTCGGCCAAGGCGCTTGCGCCTTGCTCAAAGCAGGCTTCCATGGCATCCAGGCAGTACATTAAGTTAACTGCGGTGGGGCGTGTGGCGCGTAAGCGATCACTTACCAACTGCCAATCACTTTGTGGATGGCGAGCGGCGTATTGGGCCAGCACAAAGGCGGCGCTCAAACCAATCAGCGGCGCACCGCGAATCGCTAAGCTTTTTACCGCTACCTGCCACTCTTCTGGCGAGTCACAGCGCACCCACTGCTCCGCCTGGGGCAGTTGGGTTTGATCCAAATACTCAAGGTGGTCGGCATAGATCCGCAAACTGCGTGACTGAAGTTGAGGCATCGATGGACTCCTTGAGCACTTGATCGGAACAGCTACACGGCTTATCAGCCGCGAAGCTTATCATATAGAATGGCTGCCAATAGAAGAGGCGACGCAGACCTTATGATGACACTACAAACTGAACTGCTGGCCGCCATTTCATGGGCGGCGCAGCAAGGCTGGACGCCTGCTACCGGCGGCAACTTTTCCGCCCGCACCGAGGCGGGCTATCTTGTGACCGCCTCTGGCCGGGATAAAACCCATATTCAGGCTGATGACCTATTGCTGTGTGACCTGGATGGCAAGGTGCTATCAGGTGATGGTAAGCCGAGCGCGGAGAGCGATCTGCATGCCGCGCTCTATCGCTTAGACGCTTCGATTAACTGCGTACTCCACACTCACACCGTGGCCAGCACGGTGCTGTCGCGGCGCTTTCCAGAGGGTGTCGAGCTAAGCGGTTTCGAGATGCAAAAAGCGCTACAGGGTAACGTTACTCACGATGCCTCCATCCATTTGCCCGTCGTGCCCAACTCCCAGGATATGGAAGAGCTAGCCGAGCATGTGCGCCTCGGCTGGCCAATGCCTTGGGGCTTTTTGGTCGCAGGGCACGGCATTTATGCCGTGGGTGATAGCATTGCCAGCTGCCGACGCCACTTGGAAGCGATTGAGTTTTTACTAGCCTGTGTTCTTGAAGAGAGTCGCTGGTCTTAAATGAGCAGTCTTTAATGAGTAGCCTTAAATGAGTAATCCAACTGTTCGCGCCATTGTGACCGATATTGAAGGCACCACCTCGGATATTAACTTCGTCCATAAGGTGCTGTTTCCCTACGCCCACAATAAGTTACCTGAGTTTCTACGCGCTAACGCAGAAATCCCAGCCGTCGCCGAGCAGATCGACGCCGTGCGCAGCGAAATGGGTGACCCTGATGCCACGCTGGAAGCTGTCATTGCTGAGTTGCTGCACTGGATCGAAACCGACCAAAAAGTCACCCCGCTGAAAGCACTTCAGGGCATGGTATGGGCCGACGGCTACCAGCGTGGCGATTTTAAAGGTCACCTATATAGCGATGTAGCACCTGCATTGCACCAGTGGAAAGAGGCAGGCAAAGCCCTTTACGTTTATTCGTCAGGCTCCGTACAGGCCCAAAAACTGCTATTCGGCTACAGCGATGAGGGCGATTTAACCCCGCTGTTTAGCGGATACTTCGATACCCATATTGGTCATAAGCGCGAGGCGACTGCTTATCAGCGTATTGTTGCCGAGCTTGACCTGCCTGCGGATGCGGTGCTGTTCTTATCGGATGTGGTCGAAGAGCTGGACGCCGCCAAGCAGGCGGGCATGCAAACGCTGCAACTGGTACGTGAAGGTACTCAGGCTGGTACCCATCATGCATGCGTCACCCGCTTCGATGAGATCGTTCTGTAACGTTCATCGCCTGTCACTTTTAAGGAGAGTTGTTGATGTCGCAACTAAAAGTATTTGCTGATCAAAACCCGAACGATGCCCTGATCGACACCACTGACGGCGAACAGATGACCACTGAGCTCAACAAGGTGGGCGTGCTGTTTGAGCGCTGGGCAGCGCCGGGCGAGATTGCTGACGATGCCACCCAGGAAGATATCTTGGCGCTTTACCAGGAAGATATTGACCGGGTCAAAGCTAAGGGCGGCTATCAAACCGTGGATGTGCTGCATATGGTGCCCACGCACCCTGAGAAGGACGCCATGCGGCAGAAGTTCTTAAACGAGCATCGCCACCACGAAGATGAAGTGCGTTTCTTCGTTAAAGGCCAGGGGCTGTTCTGCCTGCACATCGATGACAAGGTGTATCAGGTCCTGTGTTCTCGCAATGACCTAATCAGCGTGCCTGCCAATACGCCCCACTGGTTCGATATGGGCCCGGCACCGGAATTCACCGCGTTACGTTTCTTCGACAACGTGGAAGGCTGGGTACCCCACTGGACTGAAAGCGATATCGCCGGGAAGTTCGATCGTTTGGATCAGCTTTAAATAGTTCTGCTGTAAGCCTAGGCAGGGCCGGAACAAACCTACGCGGGGGCGCTGTAAACCCATCCCTGGGCGCTACTTTCGCCATCCATGGCGAAAGACCCCCGCTACGGCTTGTTCCGGCCCTGCCTGCTCGTTCTAACTCTCCTGTAAACCGCTTACAGCACTTCTTGCTGGTTATAAGCCCTGGCTAAATCCGCCAGCGCATTCAGGTCACAGTAGGCTTCCGGCTCCATGATCAGCGTTTGTCCCATCAGCACATTGCGCGCTTCAAGCTTGGCGCGTAGCGCGGTGTCTTTAATCTCTTCAAAGTCGGCGTTGTGGGCCAGTGATAAAACACGGCGGTGCATTTCGATGCCGCAGTAGGCCAGCGCATCCAGGCGTATCTCTTCAAGCAACGCATCGCAGGCGTCATCAGCGCTATTGCCCTGCTCTTCAAATAGAGACTTAGGAAACAGAATACCGGTGCGCTCGGTTTGCCACAGGTGGCGGAATTCGGCATCAAAACGGGTAAAGCAGGCTTCGATCGCCTCCAATATCCACGCCTGATAAGCCTCAAGCTCATCTTCTAGGCGATGAGCGGGCTGGCTGAAATAAGCCATTAGGAAGTTGGCCACCGCCATGCCCAAGTCAAAGGCCATCGGACCGTATTGGGAGAACTCAGGGTCAATGACCCGCACGTCAGTATCCGTGGCCATAATCGAGCCAGAGTGCAGATCACCGTGCAGCATGGTTTCGGTGTTCGAGGTGAACTTCATCAACAACCGCTGCACCTTGGCTTTCAGACGCGCATTGCGGCGCAGCTCGTCCACCACCGGTGAAAGTTCCGGGGTGTGGTGGTTCATTTCGGCGCCGTAATAGGGGTCGGTAAACACCAGCGACTCGGTGATGGCGGGAATCGCCACATTGCCTGAGAACAATCCTACGTCCGCTTTTTTCTCCGGGCTGCTCAGCGAAAGCTCCGAGCCACGAAATGCCGTGCGTGCGCAGAATTGGCCGATGGTTTCGCCAAGCTGGGCAACTCGCTCACCGTTGATTAACTTGCGGCGCAAAATCGTGTGCGGGTGAAGGTACTCCATCACAAACAGCGCCTGGGGTTTGTCGAAGTAGTACACCTCGGGGGCAATGCCGGGCGCACGCTTGGCTTGGCGAACCAGCGCATAATATTCAAAGTGGGCGCGATAAATCGGTAGCGGCCAGCTTTCGCCCACCATGCGTACATAGGGAAGCGCCTGCTTAACCACGACACTGCCTACGTCACCGGAGACGATAAACACTAGGTTGAGGTTGCCGTCACCCACCTCGCGAATGTCCCAGCTAGTGGGTTCTCCGCCCACTCGACTCGCCACCGCTTCAACCCCTCCCAAGCGTTGGGATAGCGTGTCGACGCCGAGCGCGCGATAATGTTGATCAATCTCCACAGGCCAATCCTCACCAAAACGTTGCATATATTCAGGCCCAAAGGGGGCTTTAAGACGTTTATTATCAGAGAGTAACGTTTAAAAGTTAATAAGGGGACTATCGTCATCGTTATTAATGGTGATCCCAATAGGGCCGTTCGCCAATCTCCGCGAACAAATACTCTAAAAAGGCGGCCACTTTCTGCGAGCGCAAGCGGTTTTCGGGGTAGATAGCATGGATTCCTTCTCGCGTCGCTTCGCCTAGGGCTTCATAGGTTTCCAAAATGGGCGTTAGGCCGCCATCGCGCAGCGCATCGAATAGCAACCATGTGGGGAATAGCACAATACCTTGACCTTGCAGAGCGGCTTCCACAAGACTCTCGGCATTGTTGCTATGCAAATTGCCTTTTACCGAATAACGCTGCGCTTGAGGATTGCCAGCCCCTTGGAAATACCAAGGCTGAATACCGCGTGTTCCTTTATAGACTAAGCAGTTATGGTCACTCAATTGTGCAGGCTGGTGGGGCTCGCCGCACCGCGTTAAATACGCGGGGGAAGCGCAGGCGACAAAGCGCTGGGTCGCGAGTTGCCGGGCCACCAGGCTTGAATCCCCCAGCGATCCCACCCGTATTACGACATCGGCGCCCTCTTGTACCGGGTCGATAAAGGCATCGCTTAAGGTTAGCTCTACCTCCACAGCCGGGTTTGCCTGCTGAAAACTAGCCAATAAAGGCGCGATATGCCGACGCCCAAACGCCACAGGTGCATTAAGACGCAACAATCCCTGCGGTTGCTTAGCGCCGCTAATCACCTGCTCGGTAGCGGCATCCAAGCTTTCTAATATGCTTCTTACCTCCCGATAGTAGCGCTCTCCGGCATCGGTGAGCCTTACCGCTCGCGTATGACGGTAGAGCAACCGCTGGCCTAGCGAACGCTCTAACCCTGCAATGTGCCGCGAGACCGAAGAGGCCGGCAAATCAAAGTAGCGCGCGGCTTCAGCAAAGCTGCCGCTTGAGGCCACTCGCACAAAAAGGCGTAACGCTAACAGGCGAAGCGAGTTGTCCAAAATGCAATAGTCCTTTGCTGTTTTGACGCATTGTAGCAATAACACTAACTCTCTACAGTACGCGCTTCTTTTACTTAGCGGAGCCACCTATGCGTCACGCACTTATTCTGCTCGGCGTGCTAATTGCCGGGATGGGGCTATCGGTCGAAGCCGGCTTGCTAGGCCCGCTTGGCGAGCAGGTTGGACACTTATCGGCCACCTTGTCGATTTTTATGGTGGGCGCGCTACTGCTCTCACTAGCACTGGTGTTTGCGCCTAAACGACAGCTGGGAGCCCTTTTTAAGCAGCCGCGCTGGCTACTGACGGGCGGCATCTTAGGCCCGGTCTACGTCATTGTGTTAACGCTTGCGACGCCGCTGGTAGGTGTTGGAATGACGATGGTGGGGATTTTGTGCGGTCAGGTAGCAGCCAGCGTCGCTATCGACCACTTTGGCTGGCTGGGAAGCGAACAGCGTAAAGTCGACGGCTACCGTATTGGCGCCTTGGCGATGATTCTTGCCGCCCTGTGGTTAATGTAACGGCTAACGTATTCAGGAGCTAAACCATGCTACTCCCTCTTATCTTTATCTTACTGCTCGTCGGTGGTGCGGTGCTGGCAGCCCAGTCCTCCATCAATGGCCGTTTGGGTGCAAAAGCAGGCGTCATCGAGAGTTCTTGGCTGACCTTTGTGATCGGCGCCGTCCTGACCTTTTTATTGATGTTGACCCGTCCTGAATAGAGTTGACACGTTCCCGTCCTTATTTTGGGAGAGCGTGATGAGTCAACGAGTTAAGCGCACACAGAAAGACTACACACTGGCCTTTAAACAGGCCGTGGTAGAGCAAGTGGAACGTGGCGAGATGACCTATAAACAGGCGCAGAGTCGTTACGGTATTCAAGGTCGCACGACGGTATTAAAGTGGTTACGTCGATATGGTCATCAGGACTGGAGTCCCGGTGCCACACAGCGCTCTAGAAGGAGTCCCGACATGCCCCGGCCACTTACCCCTGAACAACGGATCAAAGAGCTTGAAGAGAAGTTGCGGCTTGCTGAGCAAAAGGCTCAGTTCTTCGAAGCTGTTGTGGAGGTGATGGAGAAGGATTACGGGGTGTCCGTAAAAAAGCAGCCAGACAAGTCCTCACGCAAGAACGTGTTGCCGGATTAACCATCAGCAGGGTATGCCACCTTCTCGGCATCAGCCGCCAGGCTTGGTATCAGGCCAAAAAAGCGCAGCAGTCGCGAGAGGCCCGGGAGCAGCGGATCGTCGATTTTGTTCGAGACATACGACTTACCCAGCCTCGACTAGGCACCCGCAAGCTGCATCACTTGCTGCACCGCCAAGCAGATCAAGAGTTGCACGTGGGACGAGATCAGCTCTTTCAGGTCCTTCGTACGCGGCGTCTGCTGGTGCCCATACGCCGAGCTTATCATAAGACGACGCACAGCCATCATCGCTTCCGGCGACATCCGAACCTGCTCAAGCCAGGCCCCGAGCAGGTGGTTGCCTGCCGCCCTAATCAGGTCTGGGTCGCTGACATTACCTATCTACCGACGCGTCACGGGATGAGCTATTTAAGTCTGGTCACCGATGCTTACTCCCGCAAAATCGTCGGTCATCACGTCCATGAGAGCTTACGTAGCCAGGACGTAGAGCAAGCGTTACGCAACGCTCTACGCCAACGGTTAGGAAGCGAGCCGTTAATCCACCACTCGGATCGAGGCATCCAATACTGCTGTGACAGCTATCAGAAGATACATCGCCAGTACGGTATCCAGTGCTCAATGACAGACGGTTATGACTGTTATCAAAACGCTCTCGCAGAACGTGTAAACGGAATATTGAAGACTGAATTTCTCTTGGTTCAGCCAGGAGATGTTTGTCAGGCGCGTACGATGGTGAATGAGTCCGTCGAGATATATAACAGTCAGCGGCCGCACCTAGCGCTGAAATACAAAACGCCCAATGCAGTGCACTGGGCGTTTGAGATGAAATAAGTGTCAATCTATTTTAGGACTAGACATGTTCTTTTTTGAGCCAGCACAGCAAGCGACGCTCTTCAGCGTACCCAAATGGCAGCTAACCGGCGCGCTGTTTGGCGTGGTCTATATGTTGGCAATTGTGTTTGCCGTACCCCGAGTAGGCACCGCAGCGGCCACGGTAGCGGTCATTTCTGGCCAACTGTTGATGAGCCTGCTGATTGATCATTTCGGCTGGTTAAGCAATGCCGTGCGACCGTTAGATGCGTCACGCTACATTGCGATGGCGCTGCTCATAGGTGCTATCGGCTTAATCTATCTAAGTCACCAGCAGCGTCATCGTCGACTGGCAAGCCAGCCAAGTTAGTTACTCAGGCTCACCACTTTAACGTAGCTGGCTATCTTTGCTGCCGCGGCGATTATAGCCACTAAAGCTCGACTGCTTTTTATCTAGTTCACTCTGGCATTCCACGCAGAGCCGAACGCCTGGAATTGCCTTGCGGCGCGCTTCGGGAATGGGTTCGCCACACTCCTCACAAGTCTCAAGACTTTCGCCGCGAGGCAATTGGCTACGCGCACGCTGCACCGCATCTTCCAGCGTGCTCTCCATCTGCTCTTGTTCGGCGCCATCTTTCGCCCATCCACCTGCCATTGTCGCGTTCCTCGCTTCGGCACTAGGAATCTATCAGCATAGCAGTAACGCCCGATATTAACATTGCAAGCTCAAGGGGCTCATTGACAGTGGCTGGCGGTTAAAACTGAACAGGCACCCACCCACAGGCTAACTTGAACGGTTATTATGAGTAATCACCTCAAGCACTTCCGGATCTTCGAACACGTCGGGATATTTACGTTTTGCCCGCGCTAAACGAATGATAGTGATGATATTGGTCACTACGATTAGCCCTTCTGCAAGGGTGCCGCCGATGGAGCCAATTAATAAATTGTTCAACATCCATAGCGTGGCCGCCAAACCTAAAAACACTCGCATTGATATCCCGCGCAGCAGGAACATACCAAAGGTACCGAGCACCATGGCAGCGATGGGTAGAAAGTCCACCCAGCTTTGCCAAGTGAAAGTAGCAGCGACGCCGCTGGCCAGCAGCACGCCGACCATCACCGTTTTACTCCCCATATAACGACGGGCCAACACAATCCGCACAATCACTAACAAGGTCAGTACGGCAGCTGTCCAGCTTTCAAAAAATACGAATTGCAAGACAAACGCCACATTGGCGGAAATCAGTAACATCAACAACCTGTCATCGCTCTTACTGGCAAAGGCGATGACACAAATAACCAGCGCGACTAATCCACACACCTGACCAGCCAGGGCAGTGTCGCCGAGGTTTTCTAGCATCATGACCTGCCCTCTTTTAGCTCTTTTCGTTGCCCTATACTCGCATATAGAGCACTAACCCATCTTCATAAACCTCTTCCTGAGGAGCTATAAATAAGTAGTCAGACGATGGGAAGACAGGCAATGGCGATAACATCGTTGTGGTAATGATCGTTGCGCTTATATTCGCGATAGCCTGTCGATGCGACCATGGAAGACGCCCTCTACGAGATCGAGTCCATGCGCCAATTCGCCGGTTTGAAGCTGGATCGATTGCCGGACGAAACCACGATTCTCAAGTGTCGCCATTTTCTGGAACGCCACGGCCTTAGCAAGGTGTTGTTTCAGGAAGTGAACAAGCACCTGGAGGAAAATGGCCTGATGCTGCACGAAGGGAGCATTGTCGATACCACTATCATCTCTGCGCCTAGTTCCACCAAAAAAAAGGCGAGCGCGCCCCCGAAATGCACCAGACTAAAAAGGGGCTCTTGGCACTTTGGCATGAAAATGCACATAGGTGTCGACGATAAACTTGGGTTGATTCACAGTATCGAGACCACAGCTGCCAATGTCCTTGACATTGTGTCTGCCGATCAGCTGCTTCACGGTGAAGAGATTGCGCCCGTTTTCCGTTCAATGAGCGGGAAACGGGCAAAAATACACAAAGAAAGGGAGAAGAGTGTCTGAATTTTCGATTTTTGTCAGCTCAAGTGAGCGTTAATGAATATCGGCATTTATTCAGACCTTCCTTAAGTCTAATAAATGAGCATCTGCAGAGTGTGTAAGCACACGTTCAAATCTTCGATGATGCCATGCTGCTTTTTCGCTGCCACAGCAGCACCATCAACGGTACCAACGCAACGGGAATCAACAGCAAGTTAAGTGTCGCCCAGCCTAAGCCGCTGACCAAGGGCCCAGCGAGCAGCGCAGTGATAGCCGCGGTGCCAAACACCAGAAACTCGTTGGCTGCTTGTGTTCGCGCTTTATCCACCGGACGGTAGCTTTCGGTGAGCAGCCCGGTGGCGGGCAGAAAAGTAAAGTTCCAGCCAAGCCCCAGCAACATCAGCGCCACATTGAAACCGGCTAAACTGATACCTAATTGTGCGACTAAAGCACTCGCCACCAGTAGCAAGCAACCTGCCACAATGACTTGTTTGGCGCCGAAACGGGTAGCCAAATGCCCGGTAAAGAACGAGGGCAGAAACATCGCCACTACGTGCCACTGAATGGTCATTGAAACGTGGTTAAAGTGGTGTCCGGCTCCCGCCATAGCGAGTGGTGTGGCGGTCATGGTCAGGTTCATCACGCCGTACCCAACCATCGCCGCGCTTACTGCCACAATAAACCCAGGCTGGCGCATTATCTTACCCAGCGGCAGTGCGATGCCTTCGCCATGGGTGCGAGATGCGGGTGGTAGTTGTGTCCGCATCAACACCACCAAGGCCAACGCGTAGAGCGCGGCTAAACCCACAAAGCTGCCCAGAAACGGCACTTCGCCCAGCTCACGGCTTACTCTTGCCAGCCATGGCCCGGCAAACGCGGCCAGCACACCGCCCCCCATTACCAAGCCAATCGCGCGATCACGCATCGGCGTAGGCGCAGCTTCTACCGCGGCAAAGCGATAGAGCTGGCCAAAGCCAATGCCGATACCAATTAACCAAGTTGCCAGTAAAAACAGCCCAAAGCGCTCGCCGATCAGCGCCTGCACAGCAACCAGCGCGCCGATTAGACCAACGAGGTTGCCCAGCATGAAACCGCGCTTACGGCCCAACCTTGCCATGATCAACGAAACAGGAATGGTCGCGCACATCAGTCCAAGCCACTGGGTGGCAACCGGAGCGGTCGACCAAGACGCGTTTGGGGCTAACGATGCGCCAATCAGTGGCGAGACGGCAATCAGCAGGACATTGCCGGTGACCAGCAGCGCTTGGCAAAGCGATAACAGTGTGACGGTTAAAGGCATGAGGCGCTCTCCTGAAGTGGATCGGTATGGGAAGACGCAAAACGTTGGCGATAGACCGAAGGTGACACACCGTAGTAGCGCTGAAACTGACGGCGCAACTGCTCTGCACCGCCCAGTCGCCAGCGTTGTGCGAGCCGCTCAAGGGAGACCGGCTCGCGTTTACTGAGCAGTGCCAGGCGCGCTTGTTCAAGGCGTAGCTGGGTCAGGTAAGCACCAGGGGTCGTATTTAGGTGGCGTCTAAACAGCCGGGTTAAATGGCGTGGAGAAACCGCCATCAGGTCGGCCATGCTATCAAGCCCATGATCCACACTCGGGTCGGCATGAAGTTGATCCAGTAAGCGACGTAGAGGTCCCGCCGCCTGCTGGTGTCGCAGTATCTCGCTGAACTGCGACTGCCCACCTGGGCGCTGTAGAAATACCACTAACTCACGGGCCACTCGCCCGGCTAGATCAGCACCGTGATCCGCCTCTACCAGCGAAAGCGCCAGATCAATACCCGCCGTGACGCCTGCGCTGGTATAGCGACCGTTGCTTTCGATATACAGCGCATCGGGCTCGACGCTTAGCGCGGGGTACTCCTCAGCCAGTTGTTGTGCATGGCGCCAGTGGGTAGTGACGCGGCAACCATCCAGCAACCCTGCCGCTGCCAGTAAAAACGCGCCAGAACAGATAGAGCCAAGACGTCTTACTTCTGGGGCGACCTCAACAAGCACCTGCTTCACGGTAGCTATCTCACGCTGCTGTATTACGCCACTACCGCCCGCCACCAATAGCGTATCCAGTGGCAGTAAACGAGTAAGTTGCTGGTAGGTGTGGGTAGCATGCACGGCCAGGCCGCCGTTGGTGACAACCGGGCCGACGGCATCGGCAATCAGAGTCAACTGATAGAGCGGCTGGGGGCTTAACGCATTGGCGCTGGCAAACACCTGCCAGGGGCCGCTGACATCCAGCAGTTGGCAGTCGGGGTAAGCAAATAGGGCAATATGGCGAGTCACTGTCTCTCTCCGCTAGCGGGTATCGAAGCATTAGAGAGAGTGTCAGCGCTGCGCTCGATGTCGGCAAGGACCATTACCCCACCGATTCGGACATGGGGCTGGGTCAACCCTCAGCGGGCCAAAATTAGCCCGTTCTTTCTAACGGTGCCTCCATACGGCGGACGCTGGAAACGAAGTCACTAAAGCGCTCGCCCTGAATCAGTACATGGTCACTAAGCGCTTGCTGTGCAGCCAAGGGATCACCTTTTTCAATCGCTTCCACGATGGCTTGGTGCTCGCTGAGGGAATTATTTACCCGTTGGCGCACCTGCAGCTGCAGGCGCCGGTAAGGCTTTAAGCGCTGCTTTAGTTGGCGCGCTTCGCTGGCCAAAAAGGCGTTGTGGCTAGCGGTGTAGATACAGTCGTGAAAACCTTCGTTTTCGTAGTAATACTCATCGCTATCACCGGCCAGCGCCGCCGCTTCGCAGCGTTGGTGTGCTTCGCGAAGCGCGACCAGCTCGGGCTCGGTGATCCGGCGGGCCGCTAGGCGCCCGCACATGCCTTCAAGTTCCGCCATGACCTCGAACATCTCGATCAATTGATCAATTCCTACCTTCGCCACAAAGGTGCCTTTTTTGGGCGAAACCGTCACTAGGCCACTCGCTACCAACTGCTGAAAAGCTTCACGCACGGGTGTTCGCGAGACCTGAAACTCACGCCCCAAGGCTTCCGGGTCCAGGCGCTCTCCCGGCAAACGGCGGCCATTGATGATGTCATCCTCAAGAGAATCCCTTAATCGCTGAGCGTTGGAGCGCTTGGTGCCCGTCATGTTTACCTCCATGGATCGCGACTTATTTCAGGCCATTAAAATTGTCATAAAGTTGACATTAGCATATTTAAGCGCTATTGAAATATATATCAGATCTTCTGATAAACATATAAAGCTCATCCAAACACACAACAACAATTGTTGGAGACGCCACATGCAACGCTATTTAATCTCAACTGCCGCCGCCCTAGGCCTCGCCATTGCGGCGTCACACGCCTCTGCCGATACCGTACTGCGTGCTTCGCATCAATTCCCCGGTGGCCAAGGGGACGTGCGTGATGAAATGGTGCAAATGATGGCCCGCGAAGTAGCCGATGCAGATGTCGGGCTGACCATTGAAGTCTATCCCGGCCAATCGCTGTTTAAAGCGCGTGAACAGTGGGGCGCCATCGCCCGTGGTCGCCTGGACATCACTTCTCTACCGCTGGATTACGCTAGCGGCCGCCATCCTGAATTCTCGGCTACGCTGATGCCGGGGTTGGTGCGTAATCAGGAACATGCCCAACGCCTGAATGACTCTGAGTATATGGAGATGATTAAAGAGGTCATTCGCGAAGGCGGCGCTCGGGTACTTGCAGATGCTTGGCTATCGGGCGGTTTTGCCTCTAGCGAGCAGTGCGTTACGTCCCCCGATACCGTCGAGGGCCAGAACTTCCGCGCCGCCGGGCCTGCGTTTGAACAAATGCTGGAAGCCGCCGGTGCCTCCATCGCCTCGATGCCCTCTTCCGAGGTTTATACCGCCATGCAAACCGGCGTGCTGGATGCCGCCAATACCTCATCAATGTCGTTTATCTCCTTCCGGCTTTACGAACAGGTTGAGTGCTTGACCGAGCCCGGCGACTTCGCGCTGTGGTACATGTACGAACCCATTCTTATTTCCGAGCAGGTATGGCAAGGGCTCAACGAAGAGCAGCAAACAGCCCTGATGGAAGCAGGTGAAGCCGCCGAGGCGTTCTTTGCGGAAGAGGCCGCCGCCATTGACCAGGAGATGGTCGACCTCTACGAAGAGAATGGCGTGGAGGTGGTCAGCATGAGCGAGGACGACTACAACGCCTGGCTCGATATCGCTAAGGAAACCTCCTACAAAAACTTCGCCGAGAACGTTCCCAACGGCCAAGCCATTATCGATGCGGCGCTGGCCGTCGAGTAAGCAATAGCCAATCGCCTTACGGCACGGCCATTCCGACAGGAATGGCCGCGTTCTACTGATGATTGCTTGGCTTGGTGAGATAACCAGCTTGACGAGGGAACTATGGCACCTGCAACGACACACACTGCCCTTGCGCGGCGGGGCATCATTGGCGGCTACATTCGCGTCATGGACAAGCTCTCGCGGCTTTCTGCCTACTTGGCCTGCGCCCTGTTTATCGCTGGCGTACTCGTGATTTGTCAGATGGTATTTATTCGCTACTTACTGGGAATGAGCACCAGTTGGCAGACTGAATTCACCATCTTCTCAGTAACGGCAGCGATGTTGATGGGCAGCCCCTATGTATTGATGACTGGCGGCCATGTCGCCATCACGATTGTTCCCGATGCGCTAGGCGGTATTACCCGCACTATCATGCGCTTGATCGCGTCGCTGTTTGGGTTAGGTTTTTGCGCTGCATTGGCGTATGCCAGTTGGGTCTATGTTTTTGAGGCGCTCCACGGCGAGTGGACCACCGGCTCGGTATGGAATCCGCCACTGTGGCCCGCCTTACTGCCTATGGCGGTCGGCGCCACCCTACTTTCGCTGCAGTATATAGCTGAAATTTTGCGTGGGGAGAACTGAGTATGGATCCCATCACGTTAGGCATTATCGTTGCCATCGCGCTGATTGCTCTGATGGCCATTGGCACCCCTATCGCTTTCGCCCTGGGCGGTGTATCGCTGCTGGCACTGATCTACGACCGTGGCCTTGCTGAGCTCACCTACTTCGGGGAAACCTTTTTTGACCGCATCGCAGAGTTTGGTTTTGTCGCCATTCCGATGTTTATTTTGATGGGCGCCGCAGTGGCCTCCTCCCCCACCGGGCGTGACCTGTATCGCTCGCTGGATCTGTGGATGGGCAAACTGCCCGGCGGTCTGGCGGTTTCCAATATTGGCGCCTGCTCCATTTTTGCGGCTCTGTCGGGATCATCCCCCGCCACCTGTGCGGCAATTGGTAAAATGGGCATTCCTGAAATGCGCAAGCGCGGCTATCCCGATGGCGTGGCAGCAGGCTGTATTGCAGCGGGCGGTACCCTGGGCATTTTGATTCCGCCGTCGGTCACCATGATCATCTACGGCATTTCCACCGAAACCTCGATTGGTCGGCTGTTTATTGCCGGAGTGGTGCCGGGCTTCATGCTCGCTGGCCTGTTCATGATCTGGACCATGATCGCCTGCAAGATGGCCGGTGGTTATAACAACCCAATGGCAGAGTCCGTCGAACGGCTCAAAAACAATGTTAAACAGAATGTCGATACCAACCTAAAGGCCTTAGTGCGCGTGCTGCCCTTCCTTGGCGTGGTCGCGGGCATCCTGTTTGCCCTCTACGGCGGGGTGGCAACGCCTTCTGAAGCCGCTGGCGTTGGGGCATTTCTCTGTTTGGCGTTGGCCATCCTGATTTACCGCATGTGGCAGCTGGGCCCCATCAAGCTGATCATGCGCGACTCGCTGCGTGAAAGCGTGATGATCATGTTGGTGATCGCCACCGCCGAGGTATTCGCCTACGCCCTCTCCTCCATGTTCATCACCCAGACGGTGGCAGCCGCGATTGCTGGTCTGGAGATTAACCGCTGGGCACTGATGGGGGTGATTAACCTCTTTTTGCTAGTAGCTGGCTTCTTCCTGCCGCCCGTGGCCGTGATCGTAATGACGGCGCCGATTTTGTTGCCCATCATCCTGGCGGCTAATTTTGATCCCTATTGGTTTGCGGTAATTTTGACCATCAACCTGGAGATCGGCCTGATCACACCGCCGGTAGGTCTCAACCTGTTCATTATTAAAGGCATCGCGCCGGATATCTCACTGCGCGACATTCTGATGGGGAGCTTGCCCTACGCGCTATGCATGGTGCTGGGAATTTTGTTGTTATGCCTTTTCCCAGGCATCGCGCTTTGGCTACCTAACTTGATCATGGGGTAAGGAGTTCGACCATGAACATGATGTTTTTGCAGGAGCTGTTTAACAACATCACCCAGCGTGATGCCTTGTTACGGCGACGTCAGCCTGAGACAGTGACGCCCGACCATCAGCAGTTGGTCAAAGCGTGCCACAAGTTGCTGGAAAGCGATGGCGAAGCCTCCAGCATTGCGCTAGCAAGCCGTGCTTTGGCGATTTACCAGCGGCTCCCGGCAACTGAAAAAAATAGTTTCTTTGACCGTTTAATAACAGACTTTGCCGCCGACCCAGGCCCTATTGATGCGGCCTATACGGCGTATCGGGAAGCCCGCGACAACCCCACTTTACAGCGGCTATTTGAAGCCAGCGAACCTAGGCGCCAGGAACTTTTCCGGCGTTTAAATCTGGCCAGCGATGGTACCTATGAGTTGGTTAAAATGCGTGAAGATCTTCTGTCGTTGCTGCGTGAGCAGCCTGAGCTGAAGGCCATTGACGACGATTTTGCTCACCTGTTCGGCTCCTGGTTCAATCGCGGCTTTTTGATGCTCAAGCGCATTGATTGGAATACCCCCGCTTCGATTCTTGAGAAGATCATCCGCTACGAGGCGGTACACGAAATCCAGGACTGGGACGATCTACGTCGGCGGCTGGATGCACGTGATCGCCGCTGTTTCGCCTTTTTCCACCCAGCGATTGGCGACGAGCCGTTGATCTTCGTGGAAGTCGCCCTGCACAAGGGACTGCCCAGCCGTATTCAGCCTATTTTATCGGGAGAAAGGGCGGGCGAAAGTAGCGCTAAAAAAGCAATCGAAGAACCTGAAGACGCTGATACCGCGGCGTTCTTTGGTATTAGCAATTGCCAGACCGGTCTGCGCGGCATCTCCTTTGGTAACTTTTTGATCAAGCAAGTGGTGCAGGAGTTGTCTCAAGAGCTGCCGCAGTTGAAATACTTCGTCACTCTTTCGCCGGTGCCCGGCTTCGCCCAGTGGTTACAAGAACAGCGCGATGATGAGCAGTTGCCCGAGTCACTGCGTCAGTCGCTAAAAGGGCTTGAAACGCCTGGCTGGCATCAAGATAAAACCCGTGAGGAGCCATTGAAAGCCGCGATCCGCCCGTTGGCGGCGCGCTACTTAGCTGAGGAGAAGAACCGCCACGGCCTGCCGCTGAACCCTGTGGCCCGTTTCCACCTTGGCAATGGGGCCGAACTCCACCGTATCAATTGGCTGGGCGATATCTCCGAGAAGGGCTTTAACCAGGCCGCAGGCTTGATGGTCAACTACCTGTACGTGCTGGACGATATCGAACGCAACCACGAAAACTATACCGCCAAGGGCACCGTTGCCTGCTCCAATGAGGTGCGCGACCTCGCTCGACGCGCCCGCAAGCTGGCCAAGGGAGAGACCACCAAATGAGCCACAATCTATTTGAAACCTTTGCTGCCAAAATGCGTGAGCGCGCAGAGGCCGATTTTATTACTACCCGCGATGGCCGCCGCTACAGTTACACCGATGCGCTGAGCATAAGCGCGAAACTTGCCGGTGCGTTGACTGAGCTGAGCGTTAAGCAAGGCGATCGTGTCGCTGTGCAGGTGGATAAAAGCCCTGAAGCGATACTGCTTTATTTGGCCTGCCTGCGCATTGGCGGGGTCTACTTGCCCCTTAACACCGGCTATACCGGCGATGAAATCCGCTACTTTTTGAATGATGCCGAGCCTGCGTTGTTTGTCTGCCGACCCAAGATAGAAGAGGAAGCGCGAGCGCTTGCCGCTGAAACCGGCTGCCCGGCCGTGGCCACTCTAGGCAGCGCCGCCGATGGCAGCCTGATGGAAGCTACCAGCGCAGCAACGCCACGGGAGGATATCGTGGCACTGGGCGAACGCGATCTGGCCGCCATTCTTTACACATCCGGCACCACCGGGCGCTCCAAAGGCGCCATGCTGACGCACAAGAACCTCGCCTCCAATGCTGAAACCTTGGTAACAGCTTGGCACTTCAGCGCCGATGACCGGCTAATCCACGCGCTGCCGATCTTCCATACTCACGGTTTGTTCGTTGCCTGCAACGTCACTCTGATGGCGGGTGCCAGCATGCTCTTCCTGCCGAAGTTTGATGCCGATGTCATTTTTGAAGAGTTGCCCCGTGGCACTGTGATGATGGGCGTTCCTACCTTCTATACGCGCTTGGTTCAGGATGAGCGCCTGACGCCTGACGTTACCGCCAATATGCGGCTGTTCGTCTCCGGCTCTGCCCCGCTCACCGCCGAGACCCACGAGGCGTTTGAAGCCAAAACGGGCCATGCAATTCTTGAGCGCTACGGTATGACCGAAACCAATATGAACCTCTCCAACCCCTATGAAGGCGCGCGGCGAGCAGGCACCGTGGGCATGCCGCTACCCGGTGTGGAGATGCGTATTACCAATCGCGAAACTGGCGATGAAGTGCCTTTAGGTGAGATCGGCATGCTGCAGATTCGCGGTCCGAATGTGTTTATCGGCTACTGGCGGATGCCCGAAAAGACCCGCGAGGAGCTGTTAGACGACGGTTTTTTTATTACCGGCGATCTCGCCATGGTCGACGAGCAGGGCTATGTGCATATTGTGGGCCGCGACAAAGACCTGGTGATTTCCGGCGGCTACAACGTCTACCCCAAAGAGGTCGAGCAGGTGATCGACGAGCTCGATCAAGTGGCTGAATCCGCGGTCATCGGCCTACCCCATCCTGACTTTGGCGAGGGCGTGACCGCTGTGGTCGTGCGCCAGCAAGGAGCTCTTGAAGATCAGCTTAATGAAAATAAGGTGATCAGCCACTTAGACGGTCGGCTAGCCAAGTATAAGCAGCCCAAACGGGTCTTCTTTGTCGATGAACTACCCCGCAATACCATGGGCAAAGTGCAGAAAAATGAGCTGCGCAAGCAGTTTAGCGATACCTATCGCACTCCTTAGTCGCCCGTCCTTACAGGATACTCCTCCCAGCCTTTTGCCCCGCCGCGCGCGGGGCTTTTGGTACGGCTTTGCTGGGAAAAGGAACCATTTGCTCTACTAAGTGTTAAGGTGAAACGACTTAACGAACGATGGAGCAAATCACCTTGACTACGCCTACCGTCACGAGCGGCATCACTGCCAGCGAACTATATAAGTTAGTCAGCCAGCCAGCATCCGTCAGCAGCGAAAACGCGACCTTTGAGTGGCCCGAAGCGACCATTAGCCTGGATGAGACGAACCAGACGCTGATCTGGGAGCTCAACGACTACGGCAACTTGCCGATTACCCTCTCGCGCAGCGAAAATGAGTGGGTCGCCATGGCGCCCATTGTGGCCGTCGACAGCGTCAAAAAAAGCGCCGAACTTAACGAAGTGCTGCTGCGCCAGGGCATCTCGTTACCGCTGGCCTCTGTGGGTATTGTCGAGATCGACGGGCACGACTTTTATGTGGCCTACGGACAGCTATTTGGCGATTCCAAGCTTGAGTCAATTTGCGCTGAGCTGCACGCCACGGCCAGCGCAGCCATGGACGTCGCCGAACTGATACAAACGCACTTCGCCTAACGTTTACCCATTGTTCGTCTATTATCCAAATCACCGTTATCAATTAGTGTCACCACCCAGGTGACGTATAAGCGAGATTATTTATGTTAAGCAAAATCATGACCGCCCTACGTGGCAAAGCGACTGAAACCGGTCAAACAGTGGTAGATTCCCAGGCACTGCGCATTTTAGACCAGGAGATCCGCGACTCGGAAAATCACCTGAGTCAGTCTAAAACCGAGCTCACCCGCTTGATGGGCCAGCGCCAGTTGAACAGCAACAAAGCCGATACGCTGGAAGCCAAGATTGCCGAGCTGGAAAAAAGTGCCGAAGCCGCGCTGGATAAAGGCGAGGAAGCGCTTGCAGTAGAGGTGGCTGAACGCATGGTCGCCCTGCAGGATGACCTGGAAGCAGAGCGCGCGATTGTTAGCGAGTACGACGCCAGTATCGAAAAACTGCGTGGCGCGATTCGTGGTACCGACAACCAGCTTCGCCAGCTCAAGCAGCAGGTCAGCGTCGTTAAAGCCACCGAGTCAGCGCAAAAAGCCCAATCTGCCGTCGCGTCTCGCCATTCAGGCCAGAACAGCGCGATGAGCAGCGCTATGGAATCACTCGATCGCATCAAAGAGCGTCAGCAGCTTAATTCGGCGCAAATGCAGGCCGCTGACGACATGGCCGCGGAAGAGAGCGGTAGCTCGCTGGAAGCCCGCCTCAAGGCTGCCGGGATTGGCGGTCAAGAGCGTAAAGCGGATGATGTGTTAGCGCGCCTGAAAGCCAAGAAAAACGCTCCACAAGAGTAAGTTCTCTCTAAAACCAGCACATTAGCGAGGCAGGCCATGCTTAACAACTTGAAAGCACTTTTTCGCGCGACTACGCAGAAGCAGCCTGAGCAGGCAACGGGCCGCCCGGTAGCCGCAGGCCTGCCGATGGGTGTCAGCCAGGAAGATCTTGAAGGCTTGCGGCTGGATGGTCGCGTCAATATTAAGCTGATTGGCCTGCGCGCCCATGCCGATGCGCTGTTTCACTGGGACGACGATGCCTATCACCACATTGCCGCCGTCGGGCATGTCGATTTAGGCCAGGGGGCGCACCTCGTGCGTTTCTATCTGGATAACGATACGTGGCTGCAGGCCAATATTGAGAACGGTCAGGTGCTTGAATATAAGCTGTTCGACTTTTACCGTGTTGCCCATCTCTCGGATGCCGAGTTTGATAATTTGATCAACGGGGAAGATAAGCAGCCCGACAGCCTTGGCGCTCAAACTGTCTCGCTTACCTCGACCACTGAGGAGCCACGCACCTGTACGTATCAGCGAGTGTGGGGGGATAGCGACAGCCTTTGGTCGCCACCGGTGGTTTTTGAAGAACAAGTAATGACCACCGAGAGCGTGTCTGCACGCCATGTGACCCATCATGCGATGCTCTATGAGCGCACTATTCTAGATACTGAACGCATGGAATACCTGCTGCTGAGCGCTGAAAACGACGGTGAAGGCAGCTTTATGTTGGTTCAAAACGTGGGGGTTGACGTGGCCTCCATCGATATCGACGCTATGTAATTTAAAAGGAAACGACCACCATGGTGAATTATCTCTACGGCTTGCCGTCATTTATCGCCTATCTAGTGACCGCAATTGTACTGCTTGCCGCTTTTATGTACTGCTACAGCCGCATTACCCCGCACCACGAGTGGACACTGATTCGCGAAGGAAATGCGGCGGCGGCCTCCGCCTACGGCGGCTCCATTCTGGGCTTTACCATTCCGCTGTATAGCGCAATGGCGCACTCGATCAACTTTATCGATTTTGTGCTTTGGGGCATCGTCGCTTTTATCGTTCAGTTAGCCACCTTCTTTGGCGTTAAGCTGTTTCTGCGCAAACAGGGCGAAAGCCTTTCCCAGCACATCACCGAAGGCCATCAGGCCTACGGCATTTTAATGGCCAGTGTGGCCGTGGCAGTCGGCTTGCTCAACGCCGCTTCGATGACTTGGTAACGACGACGTGGTAAAGGAGAGCCTGCATGTCTAAACACGATCACACACCCCATCTGCCCCGCCGTAAACGTAGTGCGCGTCTGTCATTGGCGATGATGGGCGCCAGCGCCTTTGGACTCACCGCCTGTGGCCAACCGCCCCAGGAAGAGCAAATCACCGAGATCGAATTTGACGAGCCGCGCAGCTTTGAAAGTGTTGAAGCCTGCGTCGCTGAAAATGTCTATACCCGTAGCGCCTGCGAAGACGCCTACGAAGCCTCTTTAGAAGCGGTGCCGCGTTATAGCACCCTGGAAGAGTGCGAAGCTGAGAATGGTGAAGGCGCTTGCACCGCGCCAACCGAAGAGCAGTCTCAAGCCGCGACGGGGAGCACCGGTGGTAGTTGGTTTATGCCCGCCATGATGGGTTATATGGTTGGCAGCATGATGTCCAACACCAACCGTGGACGCTCCTTCGAGCGGGTTTACCAGGAGCCGGTGTACCGCAACCGTCAAAACCAGGGCAACTGGAATACGGCGACCAATCAAGCGACCCAGCGGGTAAGCCAGCGTAACGATGCCATGCGTAATTCGGTAGCGACCTCTCAGCGTCGGGGCTTTGGCTCGCGCTCTTCGGCCCGGGGCGGCTGGGGCTCCTAGCTATCACCGGATACCAACATGCTGCGAATTGATATCCCTGAACGGAAAGAGTGGAAAGCCCTGGCCCACGAGCTGGGCTTTCATTTTCACACCATCGACGGTGAGCCCTACTGGAAAGAGGACGCCTACTACCAGTTCACCATGGAGCAAGTAGAGCAGGACATTGAAGCGCCTACCGAAGCGGTGCATGAGATGTGTATGGAGCTGGTTGATAAGGTCTGCCACTCCAATGCATTAATGCAGCGCTTAGCACTGCCAGAACATATGTGGGACAGCATCCATAACTCGTGGAAATCGGGCCAACCGCACCTCTACGGGCGGATGGATTTTGCCTACTCGGGCGATGGTCCGGCGAAGTTACTAGAACTTAACTACGATACACCGACCTCGCTTTACGAAGCGGGCTTTTTTCAGTGGGTGTGGCTTGAGCAGGCCATCGCGCAAGGTATCCTGCCGCGCCACGCGGATCAGTACAACTCGATCCAAGAGCGGCTGATCAATGCCATGGCACACCTTGGTGATCGCATTGAAGCGCGCACGCTCTACTTCTCCTGCATCAAAGATAACGCCGAAGAGCGTGCCACCGTGCACTACCTGCAGGATGTGGCGGTGCAGGCGGGACTCAAGGCGCCGTTTATCTATACCGAAGATATTGGTTTGCGGCCCGGTGCCGAGCATTTCGTTGATCTGGATAATCAACCTATTCACGCACTGTTCAAACTCTACCCGTGGGAGGAGATGGCCGACGACGCGTTTGGCGAGTACATCCCACAGCTAAACACGCACTGGTTTGAGCCGCCCTGGAAAGCCATTCTCTCCAACAAGGGTATTCTGCCCCTGCTATGGGAGCACTTTGAGGGCCACCCCAACCTGCTACCGGCGTTTTTCGAGGATGCCAATAGCCCGCCGCTGCCAGCAGGCTGGGTGCGTAAGCCATTCTTCTCTCGAGAAGGCAGCAACGTTGAGTTGATCACACCAACCGGCCATCGCGAGGCAGTAGACGGCCCCTACACCGACAGCCCCTGGATTCGCCAGGCCTATCACCCCATGCCCCGCTTTGGTAACAACCACGCGTTAATTGGCAGTTGGGTCGTGGGTGACCGCGCTTGTGGCATGGGCATTCGCGAAGATGTTGGCCGCATCACCAAAGACTCCTCCTGCTTTGTGCCCCACGCCATCGTGTAAACGCAAGCACCAAAACTAGTCAATACAGGCTAGACAGTTCTCATAAAAAAAGCTGAAATCGTTGCTAGCACCCTAAGTAGAGTGGTAAGTATCACTCTACTTTTTACCCTGAGCGCTATTAAGCAGCGTCGTTAGGGACACCGTTTATTTTGGAGCAACGGCAAACATGATGGCGCGCTGGAAATCCCTACCTCTACGGCTTCGGCTATTTCTCTCTTTTGGAACGGTCTTAGCGCTCGCGATGCTCCTGGCACTCTACCTCCAGGCTCGCACACAGAGTCAGGCGCGGCTGGATAACTTGCTAAACAATGAGCTACCGGCTCAGGTCGAAGGGCTTGCCGCCCATATCAATCTTAGTCTCAGCAAGGACTTGGCCGTTTCTGAGAGTCTTGCTAACAGCTACTTTATTGAGCAGTGGGTACAGGATGGGCTACCTCAAGAACGCCAAGATGAGATTACCGCTTACCTCACGCGTTTAATGGCACAGCTAGATACTGAGCTACTGTTTATCGCCGCGCAGTACCAGGGCCGAGGCTACTATTTCCAACTGCGCGACGGCGAATTTCTGCAGCGCATTATTCAACCGCCGGGTAATGAAGACGACTGGTACTACGATTTTACTGATAGCAATGCTTCTTATGAGTTGAATTTAGATAGCGATACCTTCTCGCCCGATGATGCTTTTGTATACATTAACTACCGCAGTGCAGTAGACGCCGCTAACGGGCGGCCTTCAGTGGTAGCCGGTGCCGCGCTTGATCTTTCTGAAATGGCCACGCTCATTGAAGACTTTCAGCTAGGCGAATATGGCCGAGCCTCGTTGCTTAGCGCCGAAGGCGAGCTGCTTATTCGCAGTGATGCAGCCACCATGGATACCCTGCCTACACAAGCATCGCAGCGCGTGCTAAATGACGACCAGCTACAGATACACGACATTGAGCGTGACGGCCAAACCCTATTGGTCAACACGCTTTGGTTACCCGAGCTGCAGCGCTATTTAATGGTCGAAGTCGACAAAGAGACCTACCTGACGTCTACCCGTGAGCGCTTTCTGGAATCCAGTGGTATCGGCCTGCTCATTTTGCTGGTGGGTTTACTAGTGCTCTATCCACTGACCGGCACGCTGGTACGACCAGTGGTTCAATTTCAGCGCCAGTTGAAAGAGATCACGCACAGTTTAGACCTAACACGCCGTGTCAGCACCGATGACCGAGCAGAGCTAGGCGATTTAGCGGATCAAACCAACGAACTCCTTGAACGCCTCTCCCGCGCTATTGTGGCGGTAGCTAAGAATTCACAGGCACTGACACAGATAGCAGAACGACTTGCCAGCACCGCCGGCCTTTCCGGTGTGCACGGCAGTGATATTCATCATGAAGCTAGCCAGACCATGGCGGCGGCAGTCGAAGAGATGGCCTCATCGGTAGCCGAAATCACCTCCACCATGGAAGAGCTTTCCACCTCTTCGACCCAAATAGCCGATCACTCCCAGTCGGTGGTCGATGTGGCCAACCAAACGCTAGAGCGTAGCCGTAAAGGCAGCACCGCCATGCAACTGCTACAGTCCAAAATGCAGGGCATCCGAAGCGATAGCGAGCAGAGCCTGGCCGAAATTATGGTGTTGGGAACCAAGTCCAAACAGATCAGTAAGGTCATGGAGCTGATCAACACCCTGGCAGCCCAGACCAAGCTGATTGCCTTCAATGCCGCGTTGGAAGCCTCAAGTGCGGGCGAGTCAGGACGTCGCTTTTCGGTGGTGGCCAATGAAATACGTCGCCTAGCGGATAGCGTGACGGACTCGACCCAAGAGATTGAAAGCCATACCGATGATATCCAGACAGCGATTAATCGCTTAGTGATAGCGTCTGAAAAAGGCGCTGCTTCCATTGAGCAAGGCGTTGAGGCAAGTATGAGCACCGCTCAAGATTTAGATGCACTGCTTAAAGCGGCTAGTCAAACGAGTAGCGCGGCACAACAGATTTCGCTATCCACCCAACAGCAAAAAACAGCCAGCAGCCAAGTAGTGATTGCACTACGCGATATTGATACCGCCAGTTCACGCAATGCGCACTCGGTGCGTAGCATTACCGACATCAGCCAAGAAATGATACATATGTCGGCAGAACTTAAAGAATTGGTGAAGGAGTTCAACTTGGCTCAAACAGAAACAGTTCTTAACAATAGTTAAAGAACCGCTGATAAGGATACCGGATGACTGTAATTCGGGTAGTCATTGCTGACGACAGCCAAGTAGCCCGCGACGTGCTACGCGATATCCTTAGCCGCGATGGTGATATTGATATCGTTGGGGAAGCCACCAACGGCCGAGAAGCGGTGGAGCTTGCTAAACGTTTAGTGCCGCAACTGATCACCATGGACCTCAATATGCCGGTGATGGATGGTTTAAGTGCCATAGAAGAGATTATGCACACCAAAGGTATCCCTATTTTGGTGATTAGCGATCGCTCCGATGCACAGACTGCCTATCAAGCCATGGATGTGGGCGCACTGGAAGTGATGCCGAAACCCTCACTGGACGAAGCTGATGGTGAGCGACTGTTAGCGCGTGTGCGCTTGCTCGCTGGGGTGTCAGTGTTTACCCGCCTGCGGCGGCGCAGTATTGCGCCTGCTCCGCTTAACACCATGTCAGCAACGCCTACCAAAGCACGTGGCATACCACGGGACTTTCAACACATCATCGCCATTGCTTGCTCCACTGGCGGCCCACAAGCATTAGTACGCTTACTGCGAACACTCCCCGCCGGATTTCCAGCGCCCATTGTGATCGCCCAGCACATTAGCCATGGGTTTATCAATGGCATGGCCCAGTGGCTGGCGTCGCTGTGTGCCATGCCGGTCAGTGTTGGCCAAGAGGGCGAACAATTGCGCCCTGGGCATATTTACCTGTCACCTTCCGAGTGTGATTTATGCGTGACCTCACGGCACCGTTTTCGTCTTCAACCCAGCCACGAAAGATCGCTATACCACCCTAGCTGCGATGTGTTGCTGGTAAGTGTCGCTGAGGTCTACGGTAGCGATGCTATTGGCATTATTTTGACGGGTATGGGACGCGATGGCGTTAATGGCATGCGAGCTATTTACCAGGCAGGCGGGACCACCTTCGCCCAGGATGAAGCTAGCTCGGTTATTTACGGCATGAATCAAGAAGCGGTCAAAGCGGGTGTTATTCAGCATGAATTACCGCTCGACAGTCTTCCGGACCGGCTATTTCGCGATGTAAGCGCTACCTCCCATCGCCGCCCGGAGCCCTCGGCATGAGTGCATTGGCCGCTTTTAAACACCTGGTTCATGAACGCTGCGGTTTACATCTGGAAGAGTTAGCGGAAGCCAGACTCTACCGGGCAGTCGCCAGTTTACAAGCCTCTACAGGGCTCACCGACACCACGCAATTAATCAAGCGTTTAACCATCGATCCAGCGCTGTTCGAACACTTTGTCAGTCAGTTGACGGTTAACGAAACCTATTTTTTTCGTGAGCCGGACGCGCTGAATTGGCTGGTTAACACCTATTTACCCAAGCATTTAGCAGCGGGGAAGGCACCGTTATCTATCTTCAGCGCGGGCTGCTCTTCCGGCGAAGAACCCTATAGCGTCGCGATGATGTTGTATGAACGTTTTGGTGAACGCGCCAAAAAGCTGTTTAACATCTCAGGTGGCGACCTCGATCATCAAGTTCTCGCCAAGGCACGCCAAGCCGTTTACGGCGGCATGGCGTTTCGCGCCCTTACGCCCGCCTTCAAAGAACGTTATTTTAGCCCTTATCAGGGGCGCTTTAAGCTTTATGAATCACTGCGCCAATGGGTTACCTTTCACTCCTTCAATTTACTAAACGCCAACGAGAGCAGCCCAGGCGGCCCTTTCGATGTCATCTTGTTTCGCAATGTATCGATTTACTTTGACGAGCAGACACGGCGCCATATTCATCAGCAGCTCAGCCAGTTACTGGCACCGAACGGTATTTTACTCTGTGGGGTCACG
Organism: Halomonas sp. NYA30; assembly: GCF_976980765.1. Classification (NCBI taxonomy): domain Bacteria; kingdom Pseudomonadati; phylum Pseudomonadota; class Gammaproteobacteria; order Oceanospirillales; family Halomonadaceae; genus Halomonas; species Halomonas sp. NYA30. The sequence goes on from NZ_OZ334477.1 coordinate 4,002,107, forward strand.
GAAACCTTAGGTAATGATCTGGGCGTTCTTGAACTGACCGAAGCTCAGGGAGTGTTTTATTTTCGCCGCGCAGAGCAACCTCCGGCCTTGGTCACGGCTCCTCTTCAGTCTCCCTGGGTCGCCATCGATAACAAGGCCGATGAGCGAATTGAAAGCAGTGATGGTTTCGCTATTGGGGATGACATAACGAGCAGTGATGACTTAATCCCCACAACTCCACATGAGCCAACAGCGGAAAGCAAAAAAACAGACAGCATCACCCAACAACTTTACACCGCGCATAGGCTGCTCAATCAAAACGCCTTCGACGAAGCCGCTACACTGCTAGAGGCGCTGCTTAAGCAACAGCCGTGGTCAATCGATGCGCTGGTACTGGCCGGGTTAGTCGCACGCTGGCAACAACAGCCCCATCTGGCCTACGACCACTTTAAGCGAGCCATTTATGTGGCACCGGAGTGTTGGCCAGCGCACTTCTATTTAGCCGAGCTTTATCGCCAGGGCGAGCTAACCGACGAGCCGTTACAGCGTCAACGAGGCTATGCCGCCGTGGTTCGTTTGCTCAAAGCCGCGCCTACCTCAAACGGTGGGCTAGCCACCATTGCCCCGCCGCTACCTCCAGGCGATGCAAGCTTTCTAGCCGAACGTCATCTAAAAGCGGTTAATACCACACTGGCAACGACCAGTCACACACAGGGAGTGGGATAATATGGCGCTGGATATTCGCCGCTTTATACAGCGCTTTGTGGAGGAGGCTGCCGATCATTTGCCCCGCCTGCGCGAAGGGATTAATGCCTTGGAGCAGGGTAACGCTGACCGCGAGCAGATCAACGAGCTGTTTCGCGCTGCACATACACTGAAAGGCTCATCGCGGATGCTGAAGCTGGTGCCCATCACGGCACTAGCGCATAGCACCGAAGAACTGCTCAGCGCCCTACGCGAAGGCACGCTCACCATAACGCCTGAGATGACAAACTTGCTCAACCAAGCGGTTGATGAGCTGACAGGCTTTGTTGGTCGACTGGCCGAAGGGGCAACGGGAGAAGAGCTACCCGCGGCGGATGCGGCGCTATGCAGCGCGCTGGAAAACGCAGCGCATGGCCAACTGCCCACTCAGCCTAGTTCACCCGTTCCCGTTGCACCGGCCACCGCGCCACTCCCTCCCTCAACGCCAGTGTCGGAGAGTGAATTACGCCTTAGCGATACGGTACGCGTGCGCCTGAACCGACTGGACGACGTGATTCGTTTGATGGGCGAAGTCCTTTCTGGTCACCATCACCTGCACTCACTCGTAGATCAGGCGCGCGAGCTGAGCGCTACACTCCCTGCCGACCAACAGTCGCCGTTTCAAGCCTTTCACCGGGAGCTGAAAGATAGCGTTTTGACGCATGATTCGTTGATGAGCGACCTGCATGATCGCGCCCTGCAAATGCGGATGCTGCCGCTCAGCGTGGTATTGGATCCTTTCGCGCAGATGTCGCGTGAATTAGCCCAGTCCCTTGGCAAACAGGTCGACTGCCGTGTACGCGGCAGCGAGATTGAACTTGATCGCCAAATGATTGACCGTCTGTCTGACCCGCTCATTCACCTGCTGCGTAATGCGTTAGACCACGGTTTGGAGCCCCCCGCCGAGCGCCAGGCGGCAGGTAAGCCGCCTCGGGGTCAGCTAGTCATCGAAGCGAGACAAGACGCTGGCTGGGTGGTGATTGAGATGCATGATGACGGCGCCGGTATTGCGCTGGACGCGGTGCGCCAAAAAGCGCTCGCTAAGCAGCTGGTCAGCGAAGAACAGTTGAATGCCCTCAGCGAACAGGAAACGCTAGAACTTATTTTCCTGCCCGGCTTCTCTACCAAAAGTATGATTACCGACTTTTCTGGCCGCGGCGTAGGTATGGATGTGGTGAAACGCACCGTGATGGATGAGCTTAACGGCGATTTACAGCTTGCAAGCGTCAGTGGCCGTGGCACACGCTTCACCTTGCGCTTGCCACTATCGCTGGCGATGATGCGGGTATTGCTGGTCAATGTCGGTGGCGTCACTTTGGGTGTAACGGCGCCTTACGTATCGGAACTCGTCGAGTGTTCAACAGACACCTTTATTGATACCGCTGGGCAGCGCACGCTAATTTTACGCAATGAATTTGTCCCCGTCGTGTCCCTGGCTCAGCTACTCAAACTGCCTAGCACCACATCAAGCAATGAATCTTCCCTGTTACTGGTCGTTCACCAACGTCATCAAAAACTTGCCCTAATCATTGATTCATTGATTGATGAACGCGATATGGTCATCAAGCCACTGCCTGTGCATCTACGCCATTTACCGCTGGTATCGGGGATGGTGTCCATGGGACGCAATGCACTGGTAAGCCTGCTGCACGTACCCGCCTTATTGGAGGCAACCCGGCGTAGTGTGCTGCACCCAAGCGTTGAGCGCCCATCATCAACCAGCGCGCAGCGAATTTTGGTGGTCGACGACTCGCTGAACACCCGTGAAATAGAAAAAGATGTCCTCGAAGCATGGGGCTATCATGTGACCCTTGCCGAAAACGGACGTGATGGCTTAGCCAAAGCACTGGCTGAGCCGTTTGATGCGGTACTGACCGATGTGGAAATGCCGGTGATGGATGGTTTTGCGCTGACTGCCCGACTACGCGAAAATGAGGATTACCGTCATCGGCCCATTATTATCATCACCTCGCGGGAAAAAGAGGCCGATCGCCGACGTGGCATTGAAGTCGGCGCTGACGCTTATATCGTCAAGGGCAGCTTTGATCAAAACAACTTGGTAGAGACACTTCAGGCCTTACTGGGCTAACCGCGAATATCACTTACAGAATAATCATTACGAGGTTATGGGATGCACATTCTGGTCGTAGACGACGATCCGCTTGCAGGGGAAATGACGGCCGCACTGATTGGATCACAAGGTTATGACACCTTAATGGCCTTTGATGCGATGGGTGCCGTCGAGCAACTGGACACACACAGCGATATCGCACTGATTGTCAGCGACATGCATATGCCTTTGATTAGCGGGTTAGCGCTGCTGGCAATGCTCCGTGAACAAGATAATGACCTGCCGTTTATCTTACTCACCGGAGATACTCCAGATGCTGAGCTGCGCCAGACGCCAGGCCTCCACGCCTGTCTGAGCAAAGATGCAGAGCTGGCTAGTAATCTGGAAACCGCCATAAAACAGGCGCTTAACAAGTAAGTAACGCAAGATGGAAGAAATAATGGATGGAATGGATCGCCGCTTTCGATCACTCACGCAGGTAGTTTGATGTCTAAGCCCGCCCCCTCGCTGCACGATAAGCTAAACCAGCTGCGTGAGCGATTTATTGAGCAATTGCCCCAACGCTTGGCGACAACCACTGAGCAGTGGCAGCAGAGCCGCCTGTCGGCGGAAGAACAGACGCGACTAGCACCAGAGCTGCATCGTTTCTTCCACAGCCTAAAAGGCACCGGTCGCTCACTGGGTTTTGAGCGCCTTGCGATGCTTGCAGAACAGGCAGAAGAGGCGCTCACCACCGCGTCTCCACGCGACGATATTGATGCTTACATCAGCCAACTGTTACTAAAACTTGAGGCTGAACAACAGCACCTGCGTTCTCACCATGGTCAACAGAAAGCGCTGGCGGCAGTGAATAGCTTTGAGTTTTCTAGCCAAGCCCAGCCTTTGCGTAATAAGCGCCAGCGGTTAATTTACCTGTGTGACGATGAGCCAGACCAGGTCGATCAACTGATTCATCATCTGCGCTGCTTTGGCCATGAAGTCGTGCATTTTATCGACACGGAAGCATTTTTTAACGCCGTGTTAACCTGTCGCCCAGACGCGGTGATTATGGATGTCCACTTCCCCTTAGGACAAACTGCCGGCACTGAAACCATCACCAGCTTGAATAAACTCACTGGCGAGCCACTCCCTACCATTGTGTTGTCTGCCTATGGCGATTTTCACTCGCGCCTCAGTGCCGTTCGAGCAGGCTGCGACGGGTACTTCACCAAGCCGGTGAAACCGCTAGACCTAATGCTGGCCGTAGATGAAATCACCGCCCCAACGGCAGAAGAGCCTTTGAAGGTGCTGATTGTGGATGATGAGCCCGAAGCAGCTGCGTACCACGCCTTATTGCTTGAAGAAGCCGGTATGATTGCCCAGCAGGTACACCACCCCGCTGATGTGCTTCATGCATTGGACCACTTTAGTCCTGATTTACTATTGGTCGATGTGTATATGCCTGTCTGTTCGGGTGAAGAACTGGCAACCATTATTCGTCAGCAGCCGGAACACTTGGGCCTGCCGATCATTTATCTCTCAAGTGAAACGGATAGCCAAAAGCAGATTTCCGCCATGGCCGCTGGCGTTGAAGCATTTCTGACTAAACCCGTGCAGCCCGAAGAGCTTGTTTCAGCCGTGCGACTGCGCGTCGAACGCCTGCGCTTGCTGCGCTCATTAATGACCCGCGATAGTATGACCGGGCTGTATAACCACAGCACGACGACCGAACTGATTAATAAGACCCTCGCTCAGGCGCACCGTGAAGATAGCCAGCACGCCATGGCGATGATTGATATCGACCATTTCAAGCAAGTGAATGATACCCATGGCCACCTAGCGGGTGATCAAGTGATTATCACCCTGGCAAGGCTGCTTAAAAGTCGCTTGCGGCTCTCGGATATTATCGGCCGCTACGGCGGTGAAGAGTTCGTCGTATTGCTGAAAGGCGTTAGTGGGGAGCAGGCTGCTAGGCTCATCGAAAGCTTACGTGAAGACTTTGCACTGGTTGATTTTCACGCCGGTGATGTTCGCTTTCGCTGTACGTTCAGCGCAGGTGTTAGCAGTTTTCCCGAGCAGCCGTCGACCGAGTCGCTGCGCCTAAGCTCCGACCAGGCGCTTTACCGCGCTAAAGAGCTGGGTCGTAATCAGGTGAGTACGGAGTTAGCTGATGAATTCTGAAACCTCCCGCGACAGCCACGCTAATGATCAGCAGCAGATCTCCCAAACATTGGAAGAAGCGTTAGCTGCCCACCATGATGACGAAAGCGTTGTGGATGTTGATGAGCCCACGCAGCAGCTAGTGTTATTTCGTATTAACGGCCAGCGTTTTGCGCTGCCCGGTAGCGCGGTGAGTGAGATTTTACCCAGCGACCAGCCTGTCTATTATGTGCCAGGGCTACCCGCATCTACCGAGGGTGTGCTGCACCTGCGTGGCAAAATTGAGTCGGTAATAAATCTGCAGCCGCTGCTCGGTTTACCCACACTGGAAGGCACGCCTAGTGGCATGATTTTGTTGGTCAGTGCATCGGGTATTCGCAGCGGCGTGCGGATAGAGCAGCTTGATGATGTGTGTGAAGTCGCCCAGAGCCTGCTACAGCCACCCCCCGAAACGCTTTCCAGTACATTGCTTCCTTACGTCAGCGCGTTATGGCAGATTGATGAACGCCAAGCGCTGGCCCTGCTTGACCCGGAGGCGTTGTTTAGTGCCTACCAGCAAGGGTTGGGTTAAGGTGCCCCTGGAACGCGAGCATCATGAGCAAGCCCAAGTCACCTTGGTGCTATTTTGGGTAGGGCCTTATCGTGCTGCTCTGGAAGCGCGTCATGTGCTCGCCATGACCGAACGCCCTACCGAATTACGCACTACGAATGCCCACTCGCTACTCTATGAAGGCGGCGACCATCAGCCCCCACCTAGCCGCTGGTTAACCTTGCGCGATACTCAAACAGCCAAGGGCCAAACCGCCAGCACTTGGCAATTGGGCGTGGACGGCGACATCACGCTTCAGCAACTGCCCGCCAGCACGCTCTATCCACTGCCTAAGCTGCTCCAATCCCGCCACTTCTCGCCAGCGCTATGTGGTTTCACCTTTGAGCGGGAAAAACTTGTGCTACTGCTGGATGCAAACAAGCTTAGTCTTCATAAGTCTTAGCTCGCCAGCCATAAGCAGCTAATCAAATCGCCTTCTGCTATGTCGCTATTAGGGGGAATCACCGCAAAGGCATCAGCGTTGATACACGACGAAAGCACGCCAGAGTTCTGATCCTCAAAGGCCATCGCCGTCACGCCACGGGGCGTAAATTTCAGCGTCACGCGCATATAGTGCTCGCGTGGGCCAGTGGAGGTGGCGAACCCAGCGCTGGCGGTAATCGTCGGTAGTGTTCTCAGCGCAGGACAGCTAAGCATTGCCCCCAGCAATGGGCGCAAAAATAGCCAAGCACCGACAAACCCTGATACCGGATTCCCTGGCAAACCAACAAACCGCGCCTGGCTGCCATCGTCGCGAGGCAAACGACCGAGTGCTAGCGGCTTACCGGGACGAATTGCCAGTTTCCACATATCCAGTTGGCCAATCGCTTCCAGCGCAGCTTTGACGTGATCCTCTTCGCCTACGCTCACACCGCCGGTGGTAACCACTAAATCTGTCTCAGCAGCGGCAGCCCTTAACAGTGTCACGGTGCGGGCATAGTCATCCGGCACGCTAACGGTACTTACTACCTCGGCGCCAAAGTTCTCCAACAGACGTTTAAGCATTGGTCGGTTGGAGTTGTAGAGCTGACCCGGCTTGAGCGGCGTGCCCGGATCGATGATCTCGTCACCAGTCGAAAGCAGCGCCACACGGGGCCGTCGACGCACACTGACTTGGGTAATCCCCTGGCCCGCCAAGTGACCAAGTGCCGCCGCTTCGAGTCGCTCACCGGCATTTAGCAACACACTGCCTTGGCGCACATCGCGGCCCTGGCTCCGAACATTATCACCCGCTGGAATATCGGCAGGAATCAGCGCACGCTCACCATCAACCTCCACACGCTCTTGCATCACTACGCAGTCAGCCCCCGAAGGGATCTCGCCGCCAGTAAAAATCCGTGCACAGCTGCCGGGCGCAAGCGCTTGAGCCTGCGTACCTGCAGCAATACGTTGGCTGACCGGCAGCCACTGCCCCGCATCGGCGGTGCGCAAGGCGTAGCCATCCATCGCGCTGTTATCAAACGGCGGCACATCCAGCTGTGCTGTCACTGCTTCGGCCAGCACACGCCCGGCGGCGGCTTCCAGTGGAACGCTCTCTGCTTTTAGTGCGCTCACATCTGCCAATAGCGCTTCAAGCGCGGCTGAAATCGGCTGCAAATCAGCCATGTTGCCCCCGGCCTGGGATGACCAGGTTGGCGAAGTTGCAAGGTTTGTGACGGCTATCCAACTGCTCAGCCAAAATGCCGTCCCAGCCGGTGCGGCAAGCGCCCGTTGAGCCCGGCAGGCAGAACACCACCGTGGCGTTGGATAGGCCGCCGAGGCAACGGCTTTGAATAGTGGAGCTGCCGATCTCATCACCGCTTAGTTGGCGAAAGCGCTCACCAAAGCCTTCGATATGCTTATCCAGCAGCACAGAGATAGCTTCAGGCGTAGAGTCGCGGCCGGTAAAGCCGGTGCCGCCGGTGGTGATCACCACCTGCACGGTTGAGTCGGCTATCCAGTTCGCCACTACCGCACGAATACGGTAAACGTCATCAGGCACAATGCTTTTTTCAGCCAGCGTGTGGCCCGCCTTGGTTAAGCGCTCCACAAGGGCTTGGCCACTGCGATCGGTCTCTTCATTACGCGTGTCAGAGACCGTCAATACGGCTATGTTGAGGGGCACCATTGGCTCACTCATTGACGTCACCCTTGTTTGGCTGCTTTCTTCTTGGCGTGGTGTGCTTCCCAAGCCGCCATTTGCTCTGGCGTGGCTTCCGGTTGATAAAGCTCTTTCCACTCGCTATAGGGCATACCATAAACGTACTCACGGGCCTCATCGTAGTTGAGGCTTTCATCCCGCGCTTCAGCGGCACTCACCAGCCACTTAGATAAGCAGTTACGGCAAAAGTCCGCCAAGATCATCAGGTCGATATTCTGGACATCTTTGTTATCGTCCAGGTGTTGAAGCAATCGACGAAATGCGGCGGCTTCCAGCTCAGTGCGGGTCGCTGGGTCTAACTCATCAAATGCTGACATAACCGTTGCTCTCCTAAAATGACGTTTGGCTATTTAAGAACTTAAGGTGAAGCATAACAAAAGACACCGCCAAAAGGCGGTGTCTTCGCTACCATCAAGCACGTATCAACTGGTTCGCGTTGCCGACGGTTCACTGCTACCGCCAGATGACTTACGCGCAGCCACCTCTTCTTCCGATAGCGTTTGGTCTTTGACCTCGTCGTACCACAGGTTGTGGTGCTCTTTAGCCCAGGTTTCATCTACATAGCCAGTGGTCATACCCTCTAGCGCGCCTTCGGTACCCAGCGTGCCGATATAGATATGACCTAAGGAGATGGCGGTGAGTCCTAGCGCACCGACTGCGTGGATAATGTTAGCCCACTGCATGGTGTCGCGCCCCTGATTGAAGTTGGGGAAGTCGAGCACAAAGCCACTGGCGATGACGAGAATACCGACCGTCGCCAATATCCAGTACCAAGCCTTCTCCCCACCGTTGGCAAAACCCGCATCCACATGCTTTTTGCCAATCATGCCGCCGCCTTTCTTAAACCACACCCAGTCGTGCTTTTTGGGAATGTTCTCTTTGATCAAACTGACCAGCAGTATGACGAGCAGAATGCCAAAGATCGGCCCCAGGTAGTTGTGCAATACTTTCGTGGCCGCAATCATCCACGCCCAAATCCCATCGCCAAACAGGGGGCGGAACACGAACTTGCCGAACAGCAGCGTCATCCCGGTCAGCGCCAGAATGATAAACAGCGTCGCGACCGTCCAGTGCAGTGCGCGTTTCATTAGCGTCCAGCGCAATAGCAGACGACCTGTCCGCGGTGCTTCAAGCTCCTTACGTCCCACAATGAAGTAGAACAGGGCGATCAGCGCCGCCATGCCAAATACCGCGATCAACCCAAACGGCGATACCCAGCGGTTACGAATCTCCCGCCAGGTTTCACCGCTTGAGTTGATCAGGTTGTAGTTACTGTCAGCACGTGAATCACGGTAGTTAGGCCCGGTTTCTCCACTGCGCACCTGGCGCCACTGCTCGGCGGTAATACCAGGAGCAGCGGTGGTCATTTCACGGTCAGGATCCGCTTGAGCCACCGCCACTTGCGTAAAGCCGAGGCTTAGCACCAAAGCAAGCGCCACCAACATAAAACGCCAAATGCCCAGGGCGAGCCCTTTACCTGAGCGTGGCACCCCACCGGGTGCCTGTGCAGTCAACAGGTTCATGACACGCCTCCTTACCCTTTATGGGCAGCATCATAGGCTAGGTTGTCGGCGCTGGCCTGGGGATTATTGGACCAACCGCCATCTTTATGGCCACGGTGTACAACGCGCTGGCGGAAGATATCGGCAACGTCTTGGGCATCACCGGCAAGCAGCGCTTTGGTAGAGCACATTTCTGCACATAGCGGCAGTTTGCCTTCGGCAATACGGTTAGAACCGTACTTCTCGTACTCTTCTTCTTTGCTTTCGGCCGGGCCGCCCGCGCAGAAGGTACATTTGTCCATCTTGCCGCGCTCGCCGAACGCATCCTGCTGGGGAAACTGCGGGGCGCCAAACGGGCAGGCGTAGAGGCAGTAGCCACAACCGATGCAGAGGTCTTTATCGTGCAGAACGATGCCGTCATCGGTCTTGTAGAAGCAGTCGGTCGGGCAGACGGCCATGCAGGGGGCGTCGTCACAGTGCATACAAGCGACGGAAATGGACATTTCATCCGCTTCGCCATCATTCAGTGTCACCACGCGGCGGCGCTGGATACCCCACTCGACATCGTTGGCATTTTTACAGGCGGTGACACAGCCGTTGCATTCAATGCAGCGTTCTGCGTCACACATAAATTTCATTTGAGCCATGGTGTTCTCCTCATGCCGGTGCGGGATGGCTCCCGCACCGCCGTACTGTCAGGTCGGTCGCGTCTTTTGTTCTAAACTCAGTTTTCTAGACTCAAGTTTTCTAGACTCAGGCGCGCTCAATGCGGCAAATGGTGCACTTGGTCTCTTGCATCAGTGTCACCGGATCGTAGCCGTAGGTGGTGGCGGTGTTAGCCGCTTCACCGATGATGTACGGGTCAGACCCATCCGGGTAACGGTCGCGCAGGCTTTCGCCCTGGAACATGCCGCCAAAGTGGAACGGCATGAATGCGACGTTACGATCAACGCGAGGCGTGACCAGTGCTTTAACTTTCACACGGCCCCCTTCAGCCCCTTCAACCCAGACATCATCACCATCTTTGATACTGAGGTCGTTGGCATCGGCCGGATTGATCTCGACAAACATCTCTTGCTGCAGCTCGGCAAGCCACGACATGGAGCGCGTCTCTTCACCGCCCCCTTCGTACTCAACCAAACGCCCGGAGGTGAGAATCATCGGATATTCGCCGGTGTTGTCGCGATCCTGAATGGTTTTGTACATGGTCGGCAGGCGCATAATCGAGTCGAAGTCATCCCAGGTAGGGAAGCGTTCAACCAGATCGCGGCGCGTGGTGTAAAGCGGCTCACGGTGCTTCGGCACTTGGTCGGGGAAGGTCCAGACCACAGCGCGGGCTTTGGCGTTGCCGTAGGGCGCACAGCCATGCTCAATCGTGACACGCTGGATACCGCCGGAGAGGTCGGTTTTCCAGTTTTTGCCTTCCGCCGCCTGCTTCTCTTCGGCGGTCAGGTCGTCCCACCAGCCCAGATCCTTGAGCAGTTGGTCGTTGAACTCCGGATAGCCGTCGTCAATATCGCCGCCGACAGGCGCTGAACCTTCCGCCAACAGGTTGATCCCATCACGCTCGATACCGAACCGGGCGCGGAAGCCCATGCCGCCTTCCATCACAGGAACACTGGTGTCATAAAGATTGGGCGAGCCCGGGTGTTTAAACTCAGGTGTACCCCAGCAAGGCCACGGCAAGCCGTAGTAGTCACCATCCGCCGGGCCACCCTCTGCGCGCAAGTTCTCGAAGCTGAAGGTGTGCCAGTTTTTCTGGTGCTCTTTGAGGCGTTCAGGGCTTTGCCCGGTATAGCCTACCGTCCACATGCCGCGGTTGATTTCACGCAGAATATCGTCGATCAACGGCTCGTCGCCGTTCATCTGGTAGTTTTTCACCAGCTCATTACCAATGCCCAGCTTGCGGGCAAACAGGTACATGATTTCGTGGTCGGGCTTGGACTCAAACAGTGGCTCAATCACGCGGTCGCGCCACTGAATCGAACGATTGGTGGCGGTAACACTGCCGGTCGTCTCAAACTGGGTGGCCGCTGGCAGCAAATAAACACCATCGGTGCGGTCATGCATAACGGAAGCGACGGTGGGATAAGGGTCAACGATGACCATCATCTCCAGCTTCTGCATCGCCTTTTGCATTTCTACACCGCGGGTTTGGGAGTTAACCGCGTGGCCCCAGTAGAACATCGCTTTCAGCGCGGTGCGCTGGGAGATGTTTTCGTCGTCTTCGAGCACGCCATCGACCCAACGCGACACGGTAATGCCGGGGCTGTACATGGGCTGACCATCGGCGTATTCGGTATCGTCATAGCGGCCTTTAATCCACTCGTAGTCGACATCCCATACCTGTGCCCAGTGTTGCCATGCGCCTTCCGCCAAGCCGTAGTAGCCCGGCAGCGAGTCACAGCCAAGGCCAAGGTCAGTCGCGCCCTGCACGTTATCGTGCCCACGCAGGATGTTGGCGCCGCCGCCAGCGACACCAATATTGCCCAACGCCAGCTCCAGAATGCAGTAAGCGCGGGTGTTGTTGTTGCCGGTGGTATGTTGGGTGCCGCCCATACACCAGACCACGCAGCCTGGGCGGTTGTCGGAGAGGCGTTTGGCGACATCGTACATCTCGGCTTCGGGCACGCCGGTGACTTCCTCGACGACGCTGGGCGGGAAGTTGGCGACTTCGGCGCGCACTTCATCCATCCCGTAAACGCGCTGGTTGATGTACTCGTTATCTTCCCAGCCATTCTCGAAAATGTGCCACAGCAGGCCCCAGATATACGCCACATCAGAGCCAGGACGCAGACGCACGTATTTATTGGCTTTGGCGGCAGTGCGGGTAAAGCGCGGGTCGGCGACGATGATGTCGCAGTTATTACGCTCTTTAGCGATCAGGATATGCTGCATCGCGACCGGGTGCGCTTCACTGGGGTTAGAGCCAATGAACAGAATCGCCTTGCTGTTATGCATGTCATTGAGCGAGTTGGTCATCGCTCCATAACCCCAGGTATTCGCTACGCCCGCCACGGTGGTGGAGTGACAGATACGCGCCTGGTGGTCAGTATTGTTGGTGCCCCACAGCGAGGCAAGCTTGCGCATCAGATACGCCTGCTCGTTGCTGAACTTCGCTGACCCCAGCCAGTAAACGCTGTCCGGGCCGTGCTCTTCGCGTAGTTCAAGCAGCTTGTCGCCAATTTCGTTAACGGCGTCTTCCCAGCTCATGCGCTCCCACTCACCAGCCACCAGCTTCATCGGATACTTGAGGCGCCGCGTGGAGTGACCGTGCTGGCGCAGTGAAGCGCCTTTTGCGCAGTGTGCGCCGCGGTTGATGGGGTGATCAAAAGCGGGTTCTTGCTTAGTCCAAATACCCTCTTGAACTTCCGCATAAACGCCACAACCCACTGAACAGTGGGAGCAGATGGTACGTTTGGTCTCTACCGGAGAGTCCAGTACCGGTGTTTTATCCGCGGCTTCCGAGCGCTGCATCATCGGCGCGCCCATGAAGCCGACAGCGGCCACGCCGCCTGTGGCTGCACCGGTGCGCTTGAGGAATTGACGGCGGGAAATTCCCAGTCCAGAGGCCTTGGGGGTGTCTGTTTTGCGAGTTAAACGCATGGCAAATCTCCTGGCATTCCGCCGTCAGTCACGCAGCGAGGCGTAGTAAGCGCGGACGTGGTCGGTCTCACGGTAGTTAACCGTTTGTTTTTCGTTTTTCACTGGGGCAGTGTCAGCCTGTGCCAGGGTGACATGACCGACGGCCGCTGCAGCGCCAGCAGCGGCGGTTCCCAACCCAACGGTTTTCATAAAACGGCGGCGCTCAGGATTGTGTGACGGGTGCATGGGTTTCTCCTCTTGCATGCCTTTATAGCGGGTCTTTTTATGCTGTTTTTGATTTTTACTGATTTTTTTATGGAGCCTGCGTTAAGGCTCAACAATACGCACCGGCGTATGGCCCGCATCAACACTCAAGCGAGCCTCCTCACTCTCCATAAAAGCGCCACCCAACTGCCCCAGCGCTGCATAGAAAGCGGTGTCTACCTGTCCCAGGTCGGCAAAACAGCTGGCCGCCCAAGGGGCTAAATGTTGGCTAAAAAAATAGGCCTGCTCGTGACTCGCTGAGTCAATCAGCATTGCCATCACTTCGCACAGTGCCGCCAAGTGATCTTCTGGGTCACGGGTATGTTCACTGCGCACAAAACCGAGCACCTTCAAATCCTGACGCAGCGCTACCAGCGCCGCTTCCATCAATTCGCCATTGCGGTACCAAGAAGCATACGGCACCACCTCACCCTGAATGACGCCGACCAGGAGGCGGAAGTGAGCACGCTGCAGCCCTTCGACGTCGGTGTTTTTGGCGGCGGCTGCCAGCGCATGCCAACACTCAGCCAAGCGGCTGCCGTCTTGTTCGATGTCCAGTTCAGCCAACCAATTTAGCAACTCGGCATCCGGCGCCTGGCGCAATAAGGTGGCTAATAGCCGGTAAATATCGGCGCGTAGCGCATCCGCTTCTTTCAGCGTGGGCAGTGCATCCGTCATCGGCTTATACCTTCAGTTGCGCGTCGGGATCGCGAATCATGGTTTTCCAAACATCCTTAACGCGGCAGTCTTCACACATTTCCAGACGAATCATCGCTTCGCCAGCAAAGTAGGGGTGGTTGGCCAGCTTTTCTTTAATAGTAGCTACCGTGCTGACAGTAGCAAACGGCTTGCCGCAGTTGATGCATTCAAAGGCCGCTTCTTCGTGGCAGATATGGCGCGTTTCGCGAGCCTCCGAGGCCAGGAAGCCGGGCATCAAGGTAATCGCATCTTCCGGGCAGGCTTGTTCACACAGGCCACACTGCACACAATCCGCCTCAAGGAAACTCAGCGCGGGGGTTTTACCACCTGACTTGAGCGCGGGGGTTGGGCAATTGCTGACGCAGGCATGGCACAGCGTGCAGGCATCGCGATCCACCTGAATGGCGCCGTAGGCAGCGCCCACCGGCATAGCAACCCGCTCGTCGCTGGGGTTACCCAACTCGGCTAACCGCGCCAGCACGCGGTTCAAGCGTGCCCGCTTTTCAGGCTCAGGTAGACTAAGCGGCGCCTCGGTCAGTGGAGTAAGCGCCGGTAGCGCATCGCGAGCAGCGTGGTCAGCTACCTCAATCAGCGTCACACGGGCGCGATCATGGCCCAGCGCGTCCAACAAGGCATGTGCTTGAGCGACTTGATCAGTCAAAAAGTTACTCAAGCGGGCAGGCATGTCAGGGTGCAGCTGGATACGCACTTCAGCGGCACCGGCAGCCAGGGCGGTTAGCCACTGGTCGTGACCTGCGGCTCCAAGCTCTTCTAACGGTGCGTCGATGATATGGCCTGCGGGCACTACACCCGCAGCGCGCTCGGCATCTTGGGAGTCATGGGTAATAAAACGCAGCACCGGCACCTGACCACCGGCTTCGCGATAGGCTGCCAGCCAAGCGGATAGGGTGTCTTGCTGACGGCGCGTTTCTGGTAGACGAAATTCGATAGCACCCGTAGGGCAAGCACTGGTGCAACTGCCTACGCCTTGGCAGAGGAAGGGATCAATCTCAATACGAGACTCAATCCGCCCCTGAATGCTGGAGATGGCATCCGCCGGGCAAACATCCAAACAGCGGGTGCAACCAATGTTGCCGCTGGTGGAGTGGGCACATAAATCACTGTTGACTTGGAAATAGCGCGGCTTATCGAATTCGCCCACTAGCCCCACAAAATCGTCAAGAATATCGCTGCGCTGCTCAACGTCCTGCCACTGCATCACTACATAGCCAGGAGGCGGCAGCTCCCAGCGCTGGGTATGCGAAGTTGGAGCAAGATCGAGGATTAAGTCAAAACCGTCGCGCTCAATCAGTGCGCGAGCAATATCCAGCGGCGCATCTTCATCGTCAAGTTGAACGCTAAAGGCACCTAGATAGCCATTGATACGCAGTTGGCTGAGTTGTCCCTGGGTCAGCGTCTGGGCGACCAGCGGTTCGCTAGCCCCGAGAGGATCGACAGCATCGTTTCCCGGGCTGTTCGCGTCAGACTCAGTGACAAGTAGCGTCAGCGATGCCAAGCCGCGCCCCTGTAGAGCGCGAGCGGCAGGGTAAACGTCGGCTTCGGTACCTATTAACAGCGCATGACCACGGCTGTGATAGGTCACATTGGCAGGCGTTAGGTTAGCTGGCCACGAGATACGTCGGCGTACCGTTTCCCGAGCCTCGGCATTGCGCTGGTCGTCTATCGACGCCAGTTGGATTCGTTGGTTCATGCGCTCTCACGGTCTGGGAATCATTCTTATTATATTTTTGAGTTATATATTTAACTATTGTGGCATAACAATACGTTGAAGCTAAGTTCAGCCTATGTGCAATGCTGATATTTGCCAACTTAATTACCGTCAACGCTGCCAACGCTAGCAACTAAATCAATGCTCAACTTATTGATTTTTATATACTAAGGAATAATGTCATAGTTTGGTATGAGTGTCAGATAAATAATCAGACTGGTCGTCTAGTGAAGGCTCTTTTACAACGTTGTTACTGGCCGTGCAAGGTGCGGAGTGCTCTTCGTCGGCAGCTGTCGACGGCTCACTGGCTGCCACTTCAGCCGGGGACTCGGTGTGGCCCTCGTCTACTGGCTTATCAAGCGCCTCTTCCACTTTATGCGTCCAGCGGCGCAGTTTACCGGCGAGATCTGCCGCCATCGGTTTCAACAGCTTATTGTAGTCGGCGTCGTAGTCATCCAAGCCATCGCGCACGTTGTAGTTACCGGTGGCCCATAGGCGTTTCAATGCTTGTCGGCGTAAAGGGCCGCTAACGCCCGGCGCCATATACGCACTGAAATCGCTGCCTGCTTCCAGCGTGTCAGGATCTGGCAAGGTGTGGTCGAGACTGCCGGGTTCTGGCTCCTCGGCTGACGTTGCCAGGGGCTGGTCGTTCTCAGCGTTAGGTTGCTCGGCCTCGTTATGAAGCGCTGCCTCCTGGTCAGCAGGTGCCTCATCAACGGGCGTAGTATCTGGTGAAGCGGACGCCGATGCGTCCTCTTCTTTTTGCACATGGCGCTTTAGTCGCGACCAGCGTTCCAGGCGACTCATTACGGCTGCTCCTTGGAGGGCGTGTCTTTGGCGCGCCCAGCCCCTTTGTGTTTTTTCTTGCGCATTTCCAGTGGCGCTTCCCCATGGCGTGCCAGATAACTCTCAAGCCAGACCTGAATGGCCATTGGCATCGGTGCTTCGAGCACCTGTTGCTCGCCATCCATCCAACCAGCCGCAACGTCCTGACTAGCGGTAATCACATCCGGCTTGGGTGTTTGTCCGGTAAAGCCTGCTCGCACAAACAGTCGCGGAGTAGTCGACGTTAGATTGAAGCGGTAAGCAGCACGCTCGGTCATCGACAGCTGCAGGTTAAGGACATTATCCCCCTGATCGCCCAGCGTTAGCTCAGCAATGCGCCACTGTGTCAGTGTAAATCGCTTCACCTGCTTGGGCTCAGCCACCAAGGTAATACTGATGGGGCGTAGGTTATCGCTCATATTTTAAAAACCCTGCACCTTGCATGGATGACATGTGGAAAAATAGCACTTAGAAAATAGTACTTAGAAAAATCGCACTTATAAGGATAGCGCTTGAATGGGTAGACAAGTAAGCATCCCCAGCGCCATCATCGTCAACCCTGTCGTTTTGCGAGAACTATTTCGCGAGGATTACCATGCCCGCCCTTCAGCCTGCCTTTCAGATAAGCCGAGCCCGCTTACCGGCCACCACCGAAATCAGCATCGTTGATGAATATGGCGATGCGCGTCAGCAGGCCATCGCCGCTGAACGGGCACTCACCGTGTATCTCAACAAACGTGAAATCGTCACGCTGATGACGCTGGGCGATGACCCTGAAGCGCTGGTCGTGGGCTATCTACGCAACCAGGGGTTACTGCGTGCCGCAGCTGATTTAGCCGCCGTGCAGGTGGATTGGGAAGTAGAGGCCGCGGTCGTCATTACACGCCACTTGCCCGAGGATTTAGAGACGCGGTTAAGCACCCGTACGGTGACGACCGGCTGCGGCCAGGGCACGGTCTTTGGTAAACTGCTCGACCAAACCGCTCTGACGGCGCTTCCTGATACGCAGTTAGCACAATCCACGCTCTATCAACTGCTGCAAAACCTCAACGCCTATAATGAGACCTACCGTAGCGCGGGCGCCGTTCACGGCTGCGCGCTTTGCCGCCAAACCGAGGTGCTCGACTTTGTTGAAGACGTGGGGCGGCACAATGCGGTGGATACCCTGGCCGGGCGCCAATGGTTGCAACAAGCCGACAGCGCCGATGCCGATATTTTCTATACCACTGGGCGACTGACATCTGAGATGGTACTCAAAGTGGCGCAAATGGGCATTAGCGTGCTGGTTTCGCGCTCCGGTGTTACCCAAAAAGGCGTCGAGCTGGCTGAACGCTTCGGCGTGATGCTGATTGCCCGCGCCAAAGGCCGCCACTTTCAGGCGATTAATACTCAGAATCGCTTGGCGCTGGATGCGATACCTAATCGACCATCTCATGCCCGTTCATCTAAAGAGGCAAGCTCATGATTCCCACTCACAAACTCACCGGCATGATTCTCGCAGGCGGTGAAGGGCGCAGAATGGGTGGCCGGGATAAAGGGCTTGAGCCATTCGCGGGCCTGCCATTAGTCGGCCATGTCGTAAAACGCCTTGAAGGCCAAGTAGCCGAGCTGCTGATTAACGCCAACCGCAATGCTGACGCCTACCGCTTCTTCGCCGATCGCGTGATTGCCGATAAAGAAGGCGGCTTTAAAGGCCCACTGATGGGTATTTACAGCGGCCTACGTGCGGCAAAAACGCCTTGGTTACTAGTCGCCCCCTGCGACTCCCCCGCCCTGCCTGACGATCTAGTCGCGCGCATGGTGGCAGGGATTGGCGATCATGATATCGCCGTGGCCTTTGACGGCGAACGGCTGCATCCAGTGGTTGCCCTGCTACGCACTTCGCTGGCAGATGATTTGGCCGCTACACTTTCCGAAGGCGAACGCAAGATTGACCGTTGGTACGCCCGCCATGCGTGGTGCAAGGTCGATATGTCGGACTGTCCCGATGCGTTTGCCAATCTTAATACCGAAGAAGAGAAGCTGCGTTTGGAAAGTCTGCTGGCAGCCGCCTCAGGGAAGGTGTCGACATGACGCTTTCCTGCTTTGACCTTGGTGAGCAGATGCTTAGCGTGGATGAAGCGCGCCAAGCACTCGCCACTTTGATTGAACGCCCGCTGGGCAGCGAACAGATTCCGCTGGCGCAGGCTCACGGCCGCCGGCTGGCCACAGCCATTCAGGCCCCCATTAATGTGCCGCAAAATACCAATGCGGCCATGGATGGCGTAGCGCTCGCCTTGGCTAAAGAAGGTGTTGGGGCCAAGCAAGCCCATTGGCCGCTGGCCGGTGAGGTGTTGGCCGGGCAGTATCGCAGCGAATTAGTACCTGCCGGTCACTGTGTGCGCATCACTACCGGCGCCCCGCTGCCGCCGGGCACCGATACCGTGGTGATGAGTGAACAGCTGCGCGAACCGTTAGATGATAAGCCTGCGCATGTGATCATTGAGTCGCCCGAGCTTCTCAAGCACGGCCAACATGTTCGCCAGGCCGGTGAAGATATTGCCACTGGCGATACGGCGCTACCTGCGGGAGCAAGGCTCGATGCCGCCTCGATGGGACTGTTAGCGTCATTGGGTTATGCAGAGGTTAGCGTGTGCCAGCGCCCCAGAGTGGCGATTTTTTCCACCGGCAATGAAGTCACGCCCCCCGGCGAACCACTACCCAAGGCCGGCATTTACGATGCTAACCGCTTCACGCTGATCGGCTTACTCACCGAGCAGGGGGCCGAGGTGATCGATCTGGGCATTCTGCCGGATGACTTAAACGCGACCCAAACGGCGCTTAAGCAAGCCGCCGAACAGAGCGATCTAGTGATCACCAGCGGCGGCGTGTCAGTGGGTCAGGCCGACTTTACTCGCGCTGCACTGGAACAACTGGGCCGCCTGGCTTTTTGGCGCGTGGCACTGCGCCCAGGGCGCCCCATGGCCTGCGGCTGGCTGGGCGAATCGCGCACGCCATTTGTCGGTTTGCCCGGCAACCCGGTCGCTGTCATGGTAACCTTTGGACAGTTTGTGACACCGCTGCTGGACCGCCTTCATGGGCAGCCCATGGCGCCACCCCATCGCCTGCATGCAATCGCCGATAACCTGTTAAAAAGTCGCTTAAAGCGTACTGACTTTATGCGTGGCGTTTACCATACTGATGAGAATGGACAGCTACACGTGCGCAGTACCGGCGCTCAGGGTTCGGGTATTTTAACCTCGATGGTGGCTGCTAACTGTTTGATTGAGCTTGCCGATGACCAAGACGGCGCACAATTAGGTGAGGTAGTCAGCATACAACCACTAACGGGATGGCTATGACCCAGCAACTAATCGACGACTTTGGCCGGCGCATTAGCTATGTGCGTATCTCGGTCACCGATCGCTGTGACTTCCGCTGCGTATACTGCATGAGCGAGGAGATGACATTTCTGCCCCGCGCCCAGGTACTCACGCTGGAAGAGATCGCCATGGTGGCCCGCGCCTTTACCGAACTCGGCGTGGAAAAAATTCGCCTGACCGGTGGTGAGCCTCTGGTGCGCCGTGATATCACCCAGTTGGTCGATGAAATCGGCTCGATGCCAGGTCTTAACGACTTCACCATGACCACCAACGGCGCCAGCCTGCGCAAACACGCCAAGCAGCTGTACGCCGGCGGTTTACGTCGGCTGAATATCAGCCTGGATTCGCTGGATGCCGAACGCTTCAAGCAACTCACCCGCACCGGTGATTTAGCCAAAGTCATCGACGGTATTCATGCCGCTCAGGAAGCAGGCTTTAAGCGTATCAAGCTTAACGCGGTGATCTTGAAAGGGCGTAATGACGACGAAGTCATCGACTTGGTCACTTTTGCCCGCCGGGAAGGCCTCGATATTAGCTTTATCGAAGAGATGCCGCTGGGCGATGTTTCCGATCACTCTCGGGCGGAAACCTTCTACTCCAGCGATGACGTTCAGACGCTGATTGAATCACGCTACCCGCTGATCCCCACGACCGAAACCACCCCAGGGCCCTCGCGCTACTTCCGGATGGCGGATAGCGACAGCCGGGTTGGTTTTATCTCACCGCATAGTCACAACTTTTGCGATACCTGCAACCGGGTGCGGGTGACCGTGGAAGGCCGCCTGCTGCTTTGTTTAGGCAATGAACACTCGGTGGATCTGCGTGCCGTGCTGCGCCGTCATCCCGGCAATATGCAGGCACTGAAAGAGGCGATTATCAACGCCCTGCCGCTAAAGCCTGAGCGCCACCACTTCACCACCGATGGTGATGTTCAGGTAGTACGCTTTATGAACATGACAGGGGGCTAGGCATTGGTGGGGGTGGCAAAAACAGCCAACACAAAAATACCGGTGCATATCATTACCGGCTTTTTAGGTAGCGGCAAAACCACGCTTATCCACAGCCTGATTGAACAAAAGCCTGTGGGTGAGAAATGGGCCATTCTGGTCAACGAATTTGGCCAGATCGGCATTGATCAGGCGATGTTTGATGCCCGCGATGATGTGGTGGTGAAAGGCTTGCCCGGCGGCTGCCTATGCTGCCAGCTAGCGTTCGTGCTTCAGGCGGCGCTGGTCAATTTATTGGCGCGCAGCAAGCCCGACCGAGTGATTATTGAGCCCTCTGGCCTTGGCCACCCGGCAGGGTTGCTGGACCTGCTGCGCGGCGAGGCGTTTCAAGACGTGGTGGCGGTGCAGGATATCATCGCCACGCTTGACCCACGCCGATTGGATGAAGCCCGCGTGCGCGAGCACGACACGTTTCAGGATCAGCTAAATATGGCCGACGCCATCGCTATCACCATGGGCGAGCAGGCAAGCAACGCCCAGCACCAACAAGCGCAGCAGTTTATCAGCACGCTATGGCCGGCCCGTAAATGGGTGTACACCGTTGAGGAAGGGGTACTGCCGGTGTCGCTCATCTTGGACAGCGGCCAGGCGCGCCAACAAGATCAGCCTGCGATGCCTGCCGAGCATCAGGCTCTGGCAGCCAGCCCTAGCCTAGAGGGCGCTTTTTTCGATTTTCCGCCCCCTCCTGGCCAGCCCCAACAGCAAACCGCCACTGCCCTGGGTTACACCAGTACGGGCCTGCGCTGGCACCCTACCGAGCGATTCGACCTTGATCATCTCGCCTATTGTTTTAGCGAGCTGCCCACTACGGCGCGGGTAAAGGGAGTATTCCACACCGCTGACGGCTGGAAACGGTTCAACCGCGCGGATGGTGCCCTAAGCGTTGCCAGCAGCGCTTGGCGGCAAGACTCGCGGCTTGAGGTGATTACCCCCGAGAGCTTTGAGCACGCCGCGCTGATCGCGGCGTTACTCATCAAGCTGCATGCCTCAAGCGTAGGACTGAGCTAGCACGGCTGCTTCAATGTCATTAACGGACACCGGCCGTCCGAACAGATAGCCCTGAAAGGCGTGACAGCCATGGGCCATCAGCCACGCCTGCTGTGCTTCCACTTCCACCCCCTCGGCAATCACATCCAGGTTTAAGCTCTTCGCCAGGGCAATGGTACTTTCCACAATCGCCGCGTTTGCTTTGCTCTCTAGCACTTGCTGCACAAAGGATTGGTCAATTTTCAGCTGGTCCAACGGCAGTTGGGCCAAGTAAGCCAGCGACGAGTAGCCGGTGCCGAAGTCGTCCAGCGAAAAACGAACGCCCAAGGCTTTTAGACTGAGCATTTTATCGCGTGCATCGTCACGCGCCTCTACAAACAGCGTTTCAGTGACTTCTAATTTCAGCTGCTCTAGCGGCGCTTGAGTGCGCTGAAATACCTGCTCGACCCGCTGCAGAAAGTTGTTCTCGCGGAATTGTAATGGGCTGATGTTCACCGAAATCGTGAGCCTATCCAGCAGCGGCGAACCTGCCCACTGGGCTAACTGCTGGCAAGCCTCTTCCAGCACCCACTCCCCGACATCATTAATCAGCCCTGTGCTCTCTAGCAGCGGTATAAACTCGCCCGGCGAGACTAACCCACGCTCAGGGTGCTGCCAGCGCAGTAGGGCTTCAACGCCTATTAATCTACCCAGACGATCAACCTGAGGTTGGTAATGCAGCTGCCATTGCTGATGCTCAAGCGCTTGGCGAAGATCCGACTCTAGTTTTACCTTAGCTAGCAGTTTTGCCTGCATGGAAGGGTTAAAAAAGCGCACTGCTCGTCGGCCGCTGGATTTCGCCTGGGAAAGTGCCATATCTCCCTGTTGAAGATAGTCGTCTGCACTGCGCTGGCTATCTGCGATGATCGTAATACCTACGCTAGCGGTGACTAACGCACTCTCTTCCCCCACGCTGATCGGCTCATCCAGCGCAGCCAGCAGCTTATACGCGATATGTTCAGCCAGTTGCTGAGTTTGCCGGGGGCTACCATCAATCCCTTCAATCAGCACCGCAAACTCGTCGCTTCCCAACCTTGCCAAGGTGTCGGTATCTCGCAACATTTGCCCAAAGCGCCGGGCAACACTTTGCAACAGCTGGTCGCCCGCATGGTGGCCTAGGGTATCGTTAACATGATTAAAGTTATCAATATCGATCAGGATTAACGCGCCACAGCGCTGATGGCGGTTAAGCTCTTTTAACGCTGTACCAATACGGTCAATAAACAGTCGGCGGTTAGCAAAGCCGGTTAACGGGTCATAAAAGGCAAGCTGGTGGATCTCCTGCTCGGCCGCTTTACGCTCACTAATATCGCTCATGGTCGCCACGTAGTGAGTCAATTCACCGCCGTGGCCATACACGGCGCTAATGGTCAGCCATTCAGGAAACAGCTCGCCGTTTTTGCGCTGATTCCATATCTCCCCTTCCCAGTTACCCGTTGCCATAACGCTACGCCAAAGCCGACGATAAAACGCAGCGTTATGGTGGCCGGAACTAAACATACGCGGGTTTTTGCCAATCACCTCCTCGTCGCTGTAACCGGTAATACGCTTAAAGGTGTCATTAACCTTCAGGATATTGCCCCGCGCATCGGTCACCATAATGCCTAAATGCGCCTGGAATGCAGCAGCGGCGATTTGCAGTTCAACCTCGGCTTGCTTCGCGTCGGTAATATCGCGGGTCACAGAAAGCACTCCTTCAAAGTATTTTGTTTTGCTTGCCAAGGGGCTAACAGTGGCATGAAAGTAACGTTGCTGTTGGCCTAGCATCAGCGGGTATTCAAACGTCGCCACCTGACGGGTTTGCTGAACTTGATGAAAGATGGCGTCAAAGGTGTTTGCCAACGCGGGGGGCAACACCTGCTGATAGTGCAATCCTAGAGCTTGCTGGCTACCCAAGAGTAGCTTGTCCTTTTCGATGGCATGGATAAAGCGAAATCGTCCCTCACCATCAAATACAAAAATCAGGTCTTGTAGGGAGTTAATCAGCGCATCCATCCGCATCTCACGGGTCTGCAACTGATAAGAGAGCGCGAGGCGGTTCAAATAGTGGCGCACTCCCCACGCCCCCAATAGCACAATAATCGCCATAACGCCCGTTAACACCAGTGTTCGCTGTCGCCAACCTGCTAATAACTGCTGCACATCCACGCCCACCGCCACCAGTACCGGATAGTGACTGACTCGTTGCAAATGGATCAGATGCTCCCGCCCATCAATGGGTGAAAGCGCGGTAAATGTTTGTGACGCTTCTTGCGTCTTGAGCCACTGTTGCGTAGCAGAATCTTCAATTTGCCTGCCCACGGTAGCGCCGTTTGTGGGCATGGGATGTCGGGCAATTAATTTGAGATTAGAGTCCACCAAGGTCATGCTTTCGCCGTCATAGACGCGCATTTGCTGCAGCGCTTCGATCAGGGTCTGCGGCACCAGCCGAGCAACCACCAAGCCGTTAAAATTACCGTTTGCATCATTTACCCGCCGAGCGTGATAGAGGTAGAACTGCTGGTTCTGTGATGACCAGTAAAGCGGCGTAACCAGCTCTTGCTGCTTGCCTTGCTGGAAAGAGCGAAAAAAATCAGTCTCACTAATATCAAGACCCGCATGCCGGTTATTGCTACTACTTACCCAGACACGCCCTTGGGCATTGAGAACGCCAAGCTCATCAATTAGTGGCATATAGCCAGCCAAACTTTCTAAAGCATACTGTATGCTCGCCGTATTATTGAGGCCCGCCCCTCCGACACTCTCCACTCGCTCCGCCAAGGTAAAAAGTGCCTGCCCACTCTGCCCCAGCATACCCTTTGCCCACTCGGCCACTACATTCGAACGCGAAATAGCTCGAGACTCAGCCGAGCGGATCTCTTGCTGGTACTGCCCTTCCAATAACCAACCGAATAGCAGCAACATAATGCATAGAGCCAACGCAAATATGACGATGGCTTGCCGCTGCTGTTGGCGATACATCGGAATTGCTTGAGTACTGCGGGTTAACTCATCACTGCGAGAGGAGCGCATCAAATATTGGCCTTATTCAAGTGTCGCGCAGGCGCACCTGATACAGTGTAAAAAATAACAGTGAAAGATACACCACAGCGACTTCATGGTCGCAATGCTAGATAGTGGCGCTTCGCTTTTTTGATGTATATCAATTTTTTGTCTAACCCAATGCAGCAAAAAAGCCCCCTTTTCCTGATCAAGAGGCAGCTATGGCATCACTAGGCCAAATGAGCGACTACGAAATACGCCTGATCCGCATTTTTAAGACGGTCGTCGAGTGCGGCGGCTTTACGGCGGCGGAAACGACACTCGGTATTAGCCGCTCGGCGATTAGCCAGCACATGAATGATTTAGAGGGAAGGCTGGGGTTTTCACTCTGCCAGCGGGGGCGCAGCGGGTTTAGCTTAACAGAGGAAGGTAAAGAGATTTATCAGGCGGGACTCACGCTACTAACGGCCCTGGAAACCTTCAAAAGCGACGTAAACGCCTTACACCAAACGATTAAAGGCGAGCTGAATATTGGCATTACCGACAATCTAGTGACGCTTCCTGCTATGCACGTGACCAACGCGCTGGCTGAACTTAGCGCGACGGAACATGAGGTAACGCTGCATATTCATATGGAGCCTTCCGACGCCGTTATTCGAGGCGTGATGGATGGCCATTTGCACGTCGGCGTAGTGCCCGCGGTAAACCTACCCACCAGCTTAGAAACCCGACACCTTTATGATGAGCCTTCCTACCTTTACTGCGCCGCAGGGCATCCGCTGTTTGCGGAACACGATGATGCACTCAGCGCTGCAGATATCGCCCAACACGCTGCTATTTCACCTCGTTATCCGCTTCCGGTTGAGGCACGCCAAGCCCATGATGCGCTCACGCTCCGCGCTTCGGCATCCGACCGCGAAGGTGCGGCCTTTTTGATTCTTACCGGGCGGTTTATCGGCTTTCTTCCTGAACACGTGGCCGAGCAGTGGGTCGCGGCAGGCAAAATGCGCGCCCTTCTCACACCCACCCAGCACTACCGCATTCCGTTTGTGCTGGTCACCCGTCATGACCGCCGCCCTAACCGTGTAGTCGATGCTTTTTTAGGTTTAATCAAAAGTAGCTAATCTAAAAGGCAGGCTTCCGTGCCAGGCTTTAAACATAGCTATTGATTACCACTACTGATTAACGCTGCTCAGTGACCTCACTGGCCATTAACGGCGCAGGCCCTGCCTGCGGAGACGACGCCACGACTTGGCTGGCAGCATAGTAAACAATCGCCCCCAGCGCCGACCCAGTAAACCACCCATAATCGTAGAACCAGTTCATCGTGCCTGTCACCAGAGAGATCAAGGTGAGTAGCACCGGTACACCAAAGGCGATAAACCCAGCCATGTTCACCGCAGGATAGGCGTGGTTATCCATATAGAGGCTAGGCACATCCAAGCGCTGCTTTTTAATCAGGAAGTAATCCACCGCCATAATACCCGCTATCGGGCCGAGCAGGCTGGAGTAACCGAGCAGCCAGTTGGAGTACATCTGCTCAAGTGACACGCCTGGAGGAATCACACCTGCCTTTTGCAACAGATCGTAACCCATCAGCAAAACACCCACCGCCCCGGTCATCAGCACACCGCGGGTCTGGTTAATCAGTTTGGGCGCAATATTCTGGAAATCATTGGTTGGCGAAACAATATTCGACGCTGTGTTGGTGGAAATCGTGGCAATGATGATCAGCAGCATCGCCATGACGACCCAAAAGGGGCTATCGATATAGCCAATCAGACGCACCGGATCGGCAACGGTCTGGCCCACCAGCGTCTCGGACGCCGCTGTTAACACGACACCGAGGGCGGCAAAGAAGAACATCGTCAGCGGTAAACCGATTATCTGGCCAGCAATCTGGTCTTTTTGGCTTTTGGCAAAGCGGCTAAAGTCAGGGATATTCAGTGACAAGGTGGCCCAAAAC
This sequence comes from Halomonas sp. NYA30, assembly GCF_976980765.1. Lineage (NCBI taxonomy): Bacteria > Pseudomonadati > Pseudomonadota > Gammaproteobacteria > Oceanospirillales > Halomonadaceae > Halomonas > Halomonas sp. NYA30. Next base: position 4,028,716 of record NZ_OZ334477.1, read on the forward strand.
CCCACCATGGCGGTCAAGCCTGCAAAGAAATAACCATAAACGGAAGCTCCCTCAGGGCGCGATGGCGGCTGCGCCAGCAGCTCGGTCATCGACATATTCGGCCAAGCCCATATCATCAGCCCAACGCCCACTGCCAACAGCAGCGGTGCAGCCAAGGTTTCCAGCCACTTGATTGACTCCGCACCGCGAATCACCACATACAGGTTCATGGCACCGAACACGAAAAAGCCAATCACCTCCCCCACACCGCCAAGCGCCGCCCAAGCGGGAATCAACTCAGACAACAGCAAGTGAATCGCCAGCCCACCGAACATGGTCTGAATACCAAACCAGCCACAGCCGACTAATGCCCGCACCAGGCAAGGCACATTGGACCCTAAGATACCGAAGGAGGAACGTAAAACGACGGGAAAGGGAATGCCAAATTTAGTGCCAGGAAAAGCGTTTAAGGTAAGCGGAATCAACACGATGATATTCGCTAATAGAATGGCAAACAGTGCCTCGCCAACGCTCAAGCCAAAGTAGGCGGTCAATACGCCGCCCAGCGTATAGGTGGGAACACAAATCGACATCCCGACCCACAGCGCCGCAATGTTCCACTTGCTCCAGGTGCGCTCGCTGGCCTGGGTAGGCGCAATATCCTCGTTGAAGCGAGGACTATTGCGCACATCCTCACCGACTTGCAGTTCAATCAACCCCTCTCTGTCGATCATCTGGGTTCTTGAGCCAGTCATTTTATTCTCCTCAGCAGCGATATTGCCGATCGCATTCACGGGTTCAGCTCTTGTTACAGCAATAAACATGCCTAAAAAAAAAGCATGGCCGTTAACTTATTGAACCAAAAGCTGACTTAAATCCTGAATCCGTGAAGCCGGCGCCGACACTTTCCCTATCACCGCCAGCGAGCACTTTTTGATCATTCGCCCCGTGCAAGTTGGCTTTCGCAAGCCCGTTATTGCCAAAACCCACCGTGCTGATCGGTGCTGACGGCCCGTTTTGTCATGCCTTTCCACCCGCCAGGCACGACATATCTGGCGATCGCGTGTCGCTTGGAACTGCTTGTGGATAGAGTGTCGCCGATTGACGGTCAGCATGGCGTTCCTCGTGGATAACGCAGTCGGCTCCGCAGCGTCTTGAGCACCGTCATGCGCCCGATATCCTGCCCGAAGTCGAGGATGATCTGCCGTGCCTTGTGAATCACGAGAGCCGCACGGTGCACCAGCTCTTGTAGCACGGTGCGCAGCCGGCGCCGCTTGGCCGGGTGGCGAACCGGGCTCAGCTCGCCGGTCATGCCCAGCTGTCCCATCAGGCGCAGGATGTTGTAGGCCAACTGGGCGAGATGCAGGATCAGATCGTTGGTGGCGAACTTGCCGGACGGCAAGCGCTCCAGGTCGAGATCGGTCTTGATCTCGCTGTGAAACTGCTCATGGGTGGCATGCGCCTGGTAGCGCTTGATCACCGCCTCCGGCGCCTCGTCCAGGCTGGTCCACCAGCCTTCCAACTCATAGTCCGGTTCGAGCAGCAACTGGCCATCGCGATCGGCGGTGCGCTCTACCAGGCGCATCACGCGTTGGACGACGTATTCGGTCTTGTTGTCGTCGTGGATCGAGACGGTCTGCAGCCACAGCGCCTGGCGCTTGCCAGGACGCAGCTCTTCCCAGTAGTCCGCCGCCACCGCCAGCCAGGTATCTCGATCAGCCGTGGCCGAGCCGCGCGGGTTCCATTTGACGACATAGTCGAGCCGGCGCCCCTCGTCGGCAAAGACCTGGCGCTGCTGTTCGAGAAGCGCCAGGTGCGCCTGGCTGTCGAAGCCGCTGTCCTCGCGTAACAGGATCGGTTGCTTGGTCAGGCCTTGGGTGCGAGGCAGCACCCGCTCCAGGAAGGCGTTGCTCTCCTTCATGGTGTGCTGCTTGCCAGGCCGCAGTTCCAGACCCAGGCACCACCCTTCGTTGCCCAGATAGGCGGCGATCGGTGTGTAGCCATCGACCTTCTGGTAGGTCCGCGAGACGCCTTCCTTCTTCGAGTTGCTGTTGTCCATGACGAAGGTGTCGATGTCCAGGCAGACGTGCGTCGTCTCGGCGGTGATCGGTGCTTCGATCAGTGACAGCAGGGTCGTGGACCAGGTGGCGGTGCGCGCCTGCAGGTCGTTGGCGGCAAGTTTCTCCAGCCGCTGTCGCAGCGTCGCCGCGCTCGGCACCTTCTGCAGGGTCAGCAGTTGTTGGAAGGGCTTGTCGCGGCGGAAGTTCTCGACAGCGTCATAGTCGCTCATGCCCAGACACAGCAGGCCCAGGTAGCTCTTGATCACGTCACTGGTGCGCATGCCCAGCGTGGTGGGGAAGCGGCTGTCGATGCTGTCGACGCCAGCGATCTCGAAGCATTGCCCGATGATGGACAGCCCGGCGTGGCTGGTGAGGGTGCGGCGACTGGCGCGGAACTTGACGTTGGGCATGGCACTGTCTGGGTGAATGGCGATATTCGCTATATTGCCATGCAGTTCAGTAGGTTAGAAGCATTCCTGGGGGCCGGTCTCACGGATTCAGGTTAAATGGCAGACAGACAATCACTCCCCATTGAATTGTTATTGTTTTAATCAACACACACTAACTCCCCTAAAAAACATAGCTGGTTAAAAAAATAGCGCACCAAAAAGAAACGTTAAATTTCAGACAAACCATGAATAAATATACTAAGCGATTGATTTATAAAATAATAAATAAATCACCATTCATGTGCACGCATTCACCAAATGAGTAAAAGCAATGATAAAAAGCAATAATCCCATATAAAATCAATTAGTTAATAAAAACGAATACCCACAGTAAAAAAACCTTGAAAAGCGACTGTATAAGGGACTATGTTCAAAAAGCTGTCAAATATGACAACTTTACTCATAACAATAATCCGTCGGCATTTAGTCGATATCACTACACGCCAAGCAACCCACGCTAATGGCTCATCCATAGCGGCTCACAAACATTAGCAATACCTGATTACTGCGGACCGTTACTCACCACTAAAAACGAGCCAGCGGTTGGCGCGTAGGATACGAGAGGGCTTTTGTATGCAGAAAATGAAAATCGGCCTGATTCAAATGGGCCTAAAAACCAGTACCGATCTGGAACCGGCCGCGATTCGCGATGCCATGAACGAAGCGCACCTACCCATGATTCAGCAAGCGGCTGACCAGGGCGTCCAAGTGCTTTGTTTCCAGGAAGTGTTCAACCAACCCTATTTTTGCCCCAGCCAGGATGGCAAATGGTACGCCGCCGCCGAGCGTGTGCCGGAAGGCCCCACCTGCCAAATGATGCAGAAGCTCGCAGCCGAACATCGTATGGTGATCATCGTCCCTATCTATGAAGAGGCCGAGACCGGCGTTTACTACAACACGGCAGCGGTATTCGACGCCGACGGTAGCTATCTAGGCAAATATCACAAAACCCATATTCCCCAAGTGGCCGGTTTTTGGGAAAAATTCTTCTTCAAGCCGGGCCAATCCAACTGGCCGGTGTTCGATACCGCCTACGGCAAGATCGGCGTGTACATCTGCTACGACCGGCACTTCCCTGAAGGCTGGCGGGCACTGGCGCTCAACGGTGCTGAAGTGATCTTCAACCCTTCCGCCACCGTGGCTGGGCTCTCTCAATATTTATGGGAGCTTGAACAGCCCGCCTCAGCGGCTGCCAACGGCTGCTTTATTGCCGCCATCAACCGCGTAGGCAGCGAAGCGCCTTGGAATATCGGCGACTTTTACGGCTCCAGCTACATCGTTAACCCACGCGGCAAGATCGAAGCCCAGGCCAGCGAAACCGAAGACGAGCTGCTGGTACACGAGATCGATTTAGACATGGTGCGCGAGGTGCGCAACAACTGGCAGTTCTTCCGTGACCGCCGCCCGGAAACCTACACCCGCTTAACCGACGGCGAATAAGCCCCTCAGTCAATTACCCCAGGAGCGAACCATGAGTTTATTGATCAAGGGCGGCACCGTCGTCACCCACGCCGACACCTACCGCGCTGACGTGCTATGCGTCGATGGAAAAATCCAAGCCATCGGCACCGATTTAGATGTGCCGGAAGGCTGCGAGATTGTCGATGCCAGCCACCAATTGGTGATGCCCGGCGGTATCGACCCCCACACCCATATGCAGATGCCGTTTATGGGTGCGGTGGCCAGCGAAGATTTCTATACCGGTACCGCCGCGGCCATGGCGGGCGGCACCACCACTATTATCGACTTTGTGATTCCCAGCCCCGGCCAGTCGCTGCTGGAAGCTTTCAACACCTGGCAAGGCTGGGCCGAAAAAGCCGCCACCGATTTCGCCTTCCACGTGGCAATCACCTGGTGGGACGAGAGCGTCAAAGAAGAGATGGGCACGCTGGTGCGGGAGCACGGCGTTAACAGCTTCAAGCACTTTATGGCCTACAAGGGCGCGATCATGGCCACCGACGATATCCTGGTGGAGAGTTTTTCCCGCTGCCTGGAGCTGGGCGCGATTCCCACCGTACACGCAGAAAACGGCGAGCTGGTGTATCACATGCAGCAGAAACTGCTTGCACAGGGCATGACCGGGCCAGAAGCCCACCCGCTGTCTCGCCCGCCCCAGGTCGAAGGCGAAGCCGCCAGCCGGGCGATCCGTATTGCCAGCACCCTAGGTGCTCCCGTTTACTTGGTACACGTTTCCACTAAGGACGCAGTAGACGAAATCGCCTACGCCCGCCAGCAAGGTCACCCGGTGTTTGGCGAGTGCCTAGCGGGTCACTTGGTCATTGATGACAGCGTTTATCAGAATCCCGACTGGGCAACCGCAGCCGCCCACGTCATGAGCCCGCCCTTCCGCCCCAAAGGCCATCAGGAAGCGCTTTGGCACGGCCTGCAATCCGGCAACCTGCAAACCACCGCCACCGACCACTGCTGCTTCTGCGAAGAGCAAAAGGCCGCTGGGAAAGATGACTTCACCAAGATCCCCAACGGCACCGCAGGCGTGGAAGACCGCCTCGCCGTGCTGTGGGACGAAGGTGTGAATACCGGCAAGCTCTCGCCCCAGGAGTTCGTCGCCGTCACCTCCACCAACACCGCCAAGATCTTCAATCTCTACCCACGTAAAGGGGCGATTCAGGTGGGTTCCGATGCCGACATTGTGGTGTGGGATCCTAACGGCACCCGCACGATCTCCGCTAAAACCCACCACCAAAATGTCGATTTCAACATTTTCGAGGGCAAAACGGTGCGCGGCATTGCTCGCCACACCATCAGCCAGGGCAAGTGGACATGGCGGGACGGCGAACTCCATGCCGAACGCGGCGCAGGGCGCTACTTGGAACGCCCCGCCTACCCCGGCGTGTTCGAGCTGCTCGCCAAGCGCGCCGAGCTGAATGCGCCAATGGCCGTTAAGCGCTAACCCCGGCCCTCATCAAGAACAGAGCAATGGAGAAACGACCGTGACCCATTCACTTGATCACCTGCCCAGCGCAAAAGAGGTCGGCACCTACGACCCAGCGACGTTGGCGCATAATTTCAGCGACCTTCACCCACCGCTGACGCCGCGCCAGGCCATTATCGAAAGCCAGCGCTGTCTCTACTGCTATGACGCGCCCTGCGTCGAGGCCTGCCCGTCGGACATTGATATCCCTAGCTTTATTCGCCAAATCAGCGAAAACAATATCAATGGCGCGGCGGAAACCATTCTGGAAGCCAATATCCTAGGCGGCAGCTGCGCCCGCGTATGCCCCACCGAAATCCTCTGCGAGCGCAGCTGCGTGCGCAACCACGACGCCGAGTGTCAGCCTGTGCTGATCGGCTTGCTACAGCGCTACGCCACCGACCATATGCAGTTTGAGAGCCACCCCTTTAAGCGCGCCGCCAGCACTGGCCGCCACATCGCTGTGGTGGGTGCCGGGCCTGCGGGGCTCTCCTGCGCCCATCGACTGGCGATGCTCGGCCACCAAGTGACGGTTTTTGAAGCGGAGCAAAAGCCCGGCGGGCTAAACGAGTACGGCATCGCCCGCTACAAAATGACCGATGACTTTGCCCGCAAGGAAGTTGAGTTTTTACTGGAGGTCGGCGGCATTGACCTCCAGTATGGCCAGCGGCTCGGGTATAACCTCGAGCTTTCCACGCTGCATCAGCAGTATGACAGCGTGTTTCTCGGTTTAGGCCTGGGTGCCAGCCGCGCCCTGGGCCTAACCGGCGAAGAGGCGCCGGGTCTGATGCCCGCCGTGGACTACATCAAAACGCTGCGCCAAACCGACGACCTAGGCAGTCTCACCGTGGCCAAACGCTGCATTGTGATTGGCGCAGGCAACACCGCGATTGATATGGCAACGCAAATGGCTCGCCTGGGCGCTACCGAGGTCACGCTGGTCTACCGGCGTGGCATTGAGGCGATGTCCGCCACTGACCACGAGCAGGAGATCGCCAAAGCCAACGGTGTGCGCATGGTGACCTGGGCGCAGCCCGATGAAATCTTGCTGGATGAACAAGGCCGAGTAGCGGGTATGCGCTTTGCCAAGACCGTTGAGCAAGCGGGCCTATTAACGCCGACGGGCGAAACGATTGAGATTGCCGCCGACGCCATCTTCAAAGCCATAGGGCAAAGCTTTGATAACACCAGCCTCGCTGATGCCACCGCCGCCGAGTTAGCCCGAGACGGCGAGCGCATTCATGTCGATGAAATGTTCCAAACCTCACTGCCCAACGTTTACGCAGGGGGTGACTGCGTAAAACCTGGCCAGGATCTCACCGTACAAGCCGTTCAGCACGGCAAACTGGCGGCTCACGCCATTCATCAGGCACTTGTCGCCAAGCAGGAGGCCGCATGAACACACTCAATTTTACACCACCGGGTAAGAAAAACCGCGGCGACAGCGTGGTCAACGGTGTTGATCTATCGATTAACTTTGCCGGTATTAAAGCGCCTAACCCATTCTGGCTGGCCTCTGCACCGCCCACCGATAAAGCCTACAACGTGGTGCGTGCCTATGAAGCGGGCTGGGGCGGCGTGGTATGGAAAACCCTTGGTGAAGAGCCTCCCGCGGTGAACGTCTCTTCCCGCTATTCGGCTCACTACGGCAAAAACCGCGAAGTTATTGGCTTTAATAACATCGAGCTGATTACCGACCGCTCGCTGGAAATCAACCTTAAAGAGATCACCCAGGTCAAAAAGGACTGGCCCGACCGTGCGCTGATCGTCTCCATCATGGTGCCCTGTAATGAAGAAGCCTGGGCCTACATTCTGCCGCTAGTGGAAGCTACCGGTGCCGATGGCATCGAGCTCAACTTAGGTTGCCCCCACGGCATGCCGGAGCGCGGCATGGGCGCGGCGGTGGGCCAAAACCCGGACCTGATCGAGAAAGTCACCTACTGGTGTAAAAAGCACTACTCGAAGCCAGTGATTGTAAAACTCACGCCGAATATCACCGATATTCGCGTAGGCGCCCAGGCAGCCTTGCGAGGTGGCGCCGATGCGGTGTCGCTGATCAACACCATCAACTCGATCACCAGCATTGACCTGGACAACATGGTCGCCAAGCCCACGGTAGGCCACCAAAGCACCCACGGCGGCTACTGCGGCAGCGCCGTGAAGCCTATTGCGATGAATATGGTGGCGGAAATCGCCCGCGACCCGGCCACGCCAACGCTGCCCATTTCGGGCATTGGCGGTATTTCCACCTGGCGGGATGCAGCAGAATTTATTGCCCTCGGTTCAGGCATCGTACAGGTGTGCACAGCCGCGATGCTTAACGGCTTTCGCATTGTGGAGGAGATGAAGGATGGCCTCTCCCGCTGGATGGCGGAAAAAGGTTACGACTCAATAGAGGCATTTTCCCGCAAGGCGATCCCGCAAACCACCGACTGGAAACACCTGGATATCAACTTCAAAACGATCGCCAAGATTGATCAGGATTTGTGTATCGAGTGCGGCCGCTGCTATATCGCCTGCGAGGACACGTCCCACCAGTCGATTGCCAAGCTCACCGAGCAGAACGGCGCGCGCCGCTATGAGGTAATTGAAGAGGAGTGTGTAGGCTGTAACCTGTGCCAGATCACTTGCCCAGTGGAGAACTGCATCACCATGGTGCCTCAAGAAACAGGTCAACCCTTTCTGGCCTGGGATAACGACCCACGTAACCCTTTCCGGGTCGCCTCTTAACCACCCACGGTTATCACTGTAACGGCCGCCTCCCTTGAAGGAGGCGGTCGCGTTTACCGCAACACATCGTTCCTTATGCTAAACGAGACAACGCTACGGCTTGCTGCGATGATGAGAAATTATTGCATATAGAATATTTTCTCATAAAAGGAATTGCTATGACGTCTAAGCTTCTCTCCACAGCACTCTCCACAACACTCGTCGCTACTGCTACCGCTACGCTGCTTTTTTCAGCTGTCAGCGCCGCTACCGACCAGCGTATAGCCACCTTCGATCTAGGCAGCCTGGACACCCTGGATGCGCTTGGCCTTAGCGAGCAGGTGGTGGGCGTGCCGAAAGCCAGCTTGCCGAACTACCTGGAACAGTACGCAGCAGAACCATACACCGATATTGGCGGCCTGCGCTCGCCGGATATGGACGCCATAAGCGCAAGCGAACCTAGCCTGATTCTCTACACCGGCCGCCAGGGCGACTGGGAAGCCGAGCTTGGCGACATCGCCCCACTGCTTAACACCAGCCTGCAAGGTGACGACTACTTGGCCGCTTTTGAGGCCAATGTGCGCGAGCTGGCTGGTCGATTAGACGCGGATAGCCAAGCGGAAGAGGCGCTTGAAATCCTGCATGCCGAGATTGAGTCCCAGCGCGAAGCGCTAAGCGATGCGCCTCGCACGCTAGTCGTGACCCATAACGGCGGTAACCTGATGCTCAATCAGCACCCGGTCGTGCACGAGGTGCTGGGCGTAGACGCACTTGAAATGCCCGACAGTGTGAACTCGGAAACCCGCGGCACCCGTACCTTTACGCCACTTTCGCCTGATGCCATTGCCGAAATTGATCCAGAGTTCGTGTTGGTGGTTGACCGCAGCGCGGCTATTGGCGATGAACCCGCCAACGCGGAAGCGTTAACCCAAACGCTTTTAGACGCCGGTGCAGAAGACGCGCAGCTCGTCATGCTGACACCCGCGCTGTGGTACCTCTCCGGCGGCGGTCTACAGAGCCTGCGCCTACAGATTGAAGAGGTCGCAGCGGCGCTGAATTAATCCTGGTTAATCCGCATGAATCTTGATCCGGTAGAGCACGCAGTAGACCACCGGCAGTACCACCAGAGTTAACAGCGTGGCAACGCCCAGACCACCAATCAGCGCAACCGCCATGCTGGCAAAGAACGCATCGCTGATCAGCGGAATCATACCCAGCATGGTGGTCAGCGCCGCCATCGATACCGGACGCACGCGGCTCACCGCTGCGCGCACTACCGCATGATAGCGATCCTGATGCAGCGGCAATTGCACGTTGATCTCCTCCACCAGAACGATGGCGTTTTTGATCACCATGCCGATCAAGCTCAGCGTGCCCAGCAAGGCCATGAACGAGAACGGCAAGCCGGTGAGCAGCAACGCGCCGACAACACCGATAATCGTCAACGGTACCAGCGACCAAATCGCCAACGGTTGGCGGAAGTTATTGAACAGCACCACGGTAAGGATGAACATCATCACGATGCCCAGCGGCAGCGAGGAAAACAGCCCTCTTTGCGCTTCGCCAGCGGTCTCGAACTCGCCGCCCCACTCCAGCCGATAGCCTGCTGGCAGCTCCAGCGCTTCTACCTGAGGTCGGATCTCCGCCAATACGCTGGCGGCGGTCACCCCACTTAACGGGTCTGGCTCACCGTACACTGCCAACATACGCTCACGATTACGGCGCATAATTAGCGGGTCCGCGACCCGGGTGGTGATATCGCTGATCACTTGGTCGGCGGTGATATAGCGGCCCTGCTCTTCGCTCCAGACATTGAGGGAACCCAGGTTGTCCACGTCGTGGCGCTGCTCGCGAATCGCTCGCGCCACCATGGGAATCAGGTCGCTGCCATCGCGATAAACGCCGACCTGGCTACCACTGGTACTCAGCGCAAGGGTGCTAGCCAAATCCTCACGGGTGACACCTAACCTCCTCGCGGTATCCTCAAGAAAGACGGGCTCGATTGCTTGCACCCGGTTACGCCAGCTGGTGCGCACGCTGGTCATGTTGGCCGTCTCACGGAACATGGCCTCCACCTCGTCGCCCAGTTGGCGCAGCACTTCCGGGTCACTGCCGTAGAAGCGCGCCTCTAGCTTGGCTTTCGGCGCGGGGCCGACTTCCAATGGGGCAATTTTGTAATCGATATCGCTATGGTCACGTACGAGCACCCTTTCAACGTCGGCCATGCGCTCGCGCTGAGTGGCTTTATCGTCGGTTTCGATAATGAGCTGCGCATAGCTGGCGTAGCGGTCTTCCGGCGAGTAAGTGAGGGTAAAACGCTGTGATCCACCGCCCACGGTGGTGGTGAGATGGTGAATGCCCGGCATCTCCATCACGCTCTCTTCCAGCTCGCTGACACGGCGCTGAGTCTCAAGGATATCGGTGCCTTCCGGCGTGCGGTAATCGACAAAAAAGATGGGCGTATTCGAGGCCGGAAAGAAGGCATTTTTGACTGAACCAAAACCGAACAACGCGCCCGCCAATATTGCGACCACCAGCACCAACGTCACCCAGCGCCAGCGTATGCCGGCAACGATGACGCGGCCGACCAAGCGATAAACAACGCCTTTGTAAGGGTCCTCTTGACCATCGCCAGGTGCGATATTGCGGAAAAACAGCTTAAAGTAGAAAGGCGTTAACGTTAGCGCGGTAATCCAGCTCAGCAGCAGCGAATAGAGCAGGACAAAAAACAGTGAACCGATAAATTCACCGGTGGTGTCTGGCGACAGACCGATAGGTGCAAAGGCAGCAATCGCGATCAGCGTGGCGGCCAGCAACGGCCAGGCGTTTTGCCGCACTACCTGATGGGCCGAATCACGAATCGAGCTGCCACGTTTTAGGCCCACCAGCATCCCTTCAGTCACCACGATGGCATTATCCACCAACATACCGAGGGCGATAATCAGCGCCCCAAGGGAGATCTTTTCCAGCTGCAGACCATGAAAGCGCATCAGCATAAAGGTGCCGATAATGGTGATCAGCAGGATGAATCCCATCAACAGACCACTGCGCCAGCCCATAAACAGCATCAACACCACGATCACGATGGCGACCGCCTGGATCAGGCTCACCAGAAAGCCGGAGACCGCCTCATCCACAACCTGGGGCTGGTTGTAGACGATATTCAGCTCCATGCCCAGCGGCGTGCGGGCTTGAAGTTGATCCAGTCGCTGCTGCAGTTGTTCACCGACCGCCACAACATTCACACCGCTTTCAAACGAGACGCCCATCGAGATGGCTGGCCTGCCCATATCACGATAGAGCTGCTGGGGCTGCTCTGTCAGTTCTCGGCTTACATCAGCAATATCACTCAGCCGCACCAGTTCGCCGTCACCTTCACTGACGATTAGCGCGCGCAGGTCATCAATATTCGCCGCGCTGCCGGTCGGGGTAATACGAAAACGGCGACCATCCTGCTTGAGATGCCCTGCATCGGCCACGGCATTCTGGGTATCCAGCAATTGCTGCAGCCGGCTGAGCGGAATATTCAACGCTCGCAGGCGCTCACGGTCGACTTCGATGTAGATGCGCTCTTCATGCTCACCGCCCAGCGAGACTTTCTTGACGCCCTCTACCAGGGTCAGCTCGCGCTTGAGAAAATCGGCATGGTCGGCCAGATCAGGCATGCTGTAGCCTTCGCCAGTCAGGTTGACCATAAAGCCAAAGACATCGCCAAAGTCGTCATTGACGCGGGATCGGCTGGCCCCCGGCGGCAATGCAGCCTGGGCATCCTGCACCTTGCGACGCAGTGAATCCCATAGCTGCTCAAGCTCTTCGTTCTGAACCGTACTCTCCAGCTCAACGGTAATTTGCGAAAGGCCGTCGGAACTCACCGAGCTCACTCGCTTAATCGACGACATCTCTTGAATCGACTCTTCCAGCGTCGAGGTGACTTCCTGCTCAACCTCTTCAGGTGTCGCGCCGGGGTACTGCGTGGTGATGAGGGCATTACGAATAGTGAATTCGGGGAACTCCAGCTGGCCCATGCCTAGAAATGACAGCGCACCACCGGCCAGCAGCACTACGGTCATTAAATAACTGGCCGCCCGGTGGCGTAAAAAGTAGTCGACCATGCTTATAGCCCCTGCTCTTTTTCCCACGGTGTGACGTTGGTATCCGCCGTTATACGGTGAGCACCGGCCGCCACGACACGATCGCCCGCCGTCAAATCGCCGCTAACTTCCAACCCATTCGACGTTAATGCCCCGACACTCACCGGCACTGCCTCTACATGTTCTGAACCGGTATAACGCCATACCAGCGCTTGATTAGCGTCTTCACCCGCATAGCTCACGGCTTCAGGCGGCAGGTGCCAAACCGGCGTAGCGTGGTCGGATTGTAGCGCACTTAAATCCAGTCGCACGTTGGCACTCATACCATCCAGTAGGGTGATATCGTCGGGCTGAGGGAGTGTCAGCGTGACTTCATAAGCCAAGCTCTGCGCGCTGGCTTGCGTGGTATAGGACGCTAACTGGGCGAGATAGGGCTTATCGCTGTTGCCAAATCGTACTTCATACACCAGCTCATCACCGAAGGGGGTGCCGTTGCTGCGCGGCATGCGCTGAACAATTTGCTCGGGCAGATGAAACACCACATCTAACTGCCCTGGCTGTTGAATGACCGCGACGGTTTCCTGCACTTGAACAATCTGGCGGTTATCTACCGGCACCTGGGCAATCACGCCATCGTAGGGCGCGCGCAGTTGCGTATGCGTTACCTGCTCTTCGGCCTGCTCAAACGTTGCGCGGGCTGCTCGCCACTCGCTTTCCGCTTCATCAAACCGGGATTGGCTGACCGCCCCGCGCTCGAGGGTATAGCGCATGCGCTCCAGGTTGGCCTTGGCGAGCTCCAGGCGCGAGCGGGCGCTATCGAGTTCGCTTTGCGCGTTACGGTTGTCAATTCGAGCGAGTACCTCACCCTCGCTCACCCGCTGTCCGGGGCTGACATTGAGCTCCAGCAACTCGCCTGCCATACGAAATGACAAATTGCTGCGGGTGGTGGCTTCTACCCGCGCCGGGAATTGCCGCAGGGCAGTAGCATTGGCCGACTGCAAGGTCATCAATTTCACCGGCCTGGCCGTGTCGGTGGACTGCGCCTGGGGTTGATCGCAGCCCATCAGCATAAGCAGCACCAGTGCGGCGGGCAGGAAACGAAGAAGAGTAACGGGCACGGCAGGCTCCTTGAGGACGATCAATGCAGCGTTGCAAACCTGAATTCAAGCAATAAGGGGCGTAGTATACATTTCACTGACATTCATGAATGTCAGTGAAATGTATACTAATCACCATCCGGCGACTTTGCTATCGATCAGTGCCAAAATACGGCCAATCTATTAAGAGGAGGCGCTATGTCCCGTCGTAAGGCCGACGCTGAACGCACTCGAGAAACGATCCTGGATGCGGCTGAGACCACCTTCTTAGCCCAGGGTGTATCGCGCACGACCCTGGCCCATATTGCCGAGGCGGCGGGCGTGACGAGGGGCGCCATTTATTGGCACTTTGAAGATAAAGCAGCGGTATTCAATGCGCTCTTGGAGCGGGTACGCATCCCTTTAGATGAAATCGTCGATGATACAACCCACCATCTTGGTGCAACGCCAGTGGCCTGCTTACGCGAGATTGCCCAACGCTCGCTGGCAGGCATCTGCCATGACCTACCACTGCAGCGGGCAGCCACCATCGTGCTGCACCGCTGCGAGAAACTGGAAGATGATCACCCGCGCATCAGCATGATCACCCGCCTTTCAGAGCACGCTGAAGTACAGGTAGAACGTCTGTTTGAACAAACACAACTGGCAGGCCAATTGCGTGCGGGCCTCTCCCCCACCAGCGCGCGCCGCCAGTTTCATGGCTTTTTGATTGGCGTCTGCTTTGATTGGCTGCAAGACCCACAGCAGTACTCACTAGCAGAGGAGTGCGACGCTATCGTCGAAACGTTAATGCGCGGGTTGTTAGTGGAAAACAGTCCTAATAAATAAAGCAAACTTGGCATGCCGGTTGCTTATATTTTCAAGAGAACCGTTTTCAACCGGAGCCTGCCATGAACCAATCTGATTACCCGCTCAGCGAAGTCCCTACCCGTGCCCGCAAAGGGTTACTCTCCACGTCAGCCGTACTGCTCGGCTTTACCTTTTTCACCGCGACCATGTGGGCCGGTGGCACGTTAGGCCAAGCGTTTCCGATTGGCCAACTGCTCTGGATCATACTGATTGGTAACCTGTTGCTGGGAACGTATGCGGCAGCCCTTGCTTATATCGCCTGCAAAAGCGGGCTTAATTCGGTGCTGATGGGGCGCTTCTGTTTTGGCGAGAAGGGCAGCAAACTTTCTGATTTTATCCTCGGTTTTACACAGATTGGCTGGTACGCCTGGGGCACAGCGACCATCGCGCTGGTACTAGTACGCACCACAGGGATGCCTGAATGGCTGGAAATCCCTTTAATGGTGCTTTTTGGTTTTGGCTTTTGTATCACCGCAATGATTGGTTATAAGGGCATGGACTGGCTTTCGCGCTTTGCCGTCCCCGCCATGATGCTGTTTATTTTGATTAGCCTGTTCACTGGGTTGGTGGATGTGCGCGGCTTTACAGGACTAAGCCAGCAAACGCCTACGGAAAGTATGGGCATGGCGGCAGCGGTCACTGTCATCATCGGCACGTTTATCAGCGGCGGCACCCAAGCCACTAACTGGAGCCGCTTCGCCAAAACGCCGAAAATTGCCGTCATTGCGACCCTGGCAGCGTTTTTTGTGGGGAACGGTTTAATGGTGCTCACTGGTGCACTTGGCACCATGATTTACCAGCAGGCGGATATTGTCGATGTGCTGATTGCCCAGGGCTTTGTCACCATCGCCGTGCTGATGCTGTTTCTCAATATCTGGACGACACAGGACAACACTATTTACAACTTCGCGGTGGCGGGCTGCAATTTGCTGCGTACTGAAAAGCGCCGCTTGGTCACCGTAGCAGGTGCGGCCATTGGGACGGTGCTAGCGGTCGGCGGTATGTACAATCTGCTTATCCCCTTTCTGGTACTGCTTGGCACGTTTATTCCGCCCATGGGCGGGGTGATCATGGCGGACTTCTGGCTCAAGCATAAAGGCCGTTACCCCGCTCTGGATACCGCTCAACTGCCTGATTTCAACCGTAGAGGGCTGGCTGCCTATGCGCTGGGTGCCGGGGCTGCCTACTTTTCCCCGTTACTGCCGCCATTGGTAGGGGTCGCGGTGGCAGCGGGCAGCTACGCCGTGCTGCTGCGTTTAAACCACGCTACGCTGAGCGATACGCTTCCTTCACCCGCTAAACAATAAGTGAGCCCTTTTTCATATGCCCATGCAGATCATTAATGCCCGCCTACGCCAGCGCCCTGAGCTTTATCGGCTGGAAATTGAGAACGGCACGTTCACCGCCATCACCGCACAAGATGCACCACAAACAGCGAGCGCGGGGCAGATTGATGCAGGCGCCAAGCTCGTTTGCGCGCCCTTTATCGAGCCTCATATTCACCTGGATGCCGCCCTCACCGCGGGTGAGCCAAGCTGGAACCAAAGCGGCACGCTGTTTGAAGGCATTGAGCGCTGGAGCGAGCGTAAGCCTATGCTCACCGAAGCCGATATTCGCGAGCGCGCTCTGAAAACGCTTAATTTATTAATCGGCAACGGCGTTCAGTTCGTGCGCACCCACGCTGACACCAGCGACCCAAGCCTGATTGGCCTTAAAACACTGTGTACCTTGCGGGATGAACTGAAGGATAAAATCGATATTCAAGTAGTCGCCTTTCCGCAAGATGGCCTGCTCTCCTACCCCGGCGGAGAAAAGCTAATGGAGGAGGCACTGGAATTCGGTGCCGACGTCGTGGGCGGCATCCCCCATTTCGAATACACCCGTGAACTGGGCGTGGCGTCCATGAAGCGAGTGATCGAACTCGCGATCAAGTACGACCGCTTGGTGGATGTGCACTGCGACGAGATCGACGACCCCAATTCGCGCTTTCTTGAAGTACTGGCCTGTGAAGCGCTATTTAATGATTTGGGCAGCCGCGTGACCGCAAGCCACACCACGGCGATGCACTCTTACGATAACGCCTACTGCTCCAAGCTGTTTCTGCTGCTCAAGCGCTCGGGCATTAATTTCGTCTCTTGCCCCACCGAAAGTATTCATTTGCAAGGGCGTTTCGACACCTACCCCAAACGGCGCGGCGTCACACGGGTAAAGGAACTCAACGAAGCGGGTATCAACGTCTGCTTTGCTGAAGACTCCATTTTTGATCCCTGGTATTCGTTGGGAAATGGCAAGCTCTTACGCACGTTGGATTTCGGCCTGCATATCTGCCAAATGATGGGTTATCAGGATTTCAGTCAGGCGCTTTCGCTGATTACTGACAATAGCGCTCGCACGCTTAACATCGAAGAACGCTACGGCATTGAGGTGGGCAAACCGGCCAGCTTCAACCTGCTGGAGGGCGAGGACGACTACAGCGTGCTGCGCAATCAAGGCGAGGTGCTGCTTTCGGTGCGCCACGGCGAGATCATCATGCAGCGCGACCCCGCCAAAATAACCACACCGCCTTGGCTCGGCTTTTAGAATAAGCGTAAAATGGCTGGGCTGATATTCAGCAAAGTTCTCAGGGCGGGGTGAAAGTCCCCACCGGCGGTGATACGGCCTTTAAACCAGGCCGCTAAGCCCGCGAGCGCTCAAGCAAGCAATTGCTTGAGGTCAGCAGATTCGGTGAGAAACCGAAGCCGACGGTGATAGTCCGGATGAAAGAGAACGGCACCTTAGACACGCAACGTTAACAGTGGCTGATGCCAACTGTTACGGCTGCCTGACGACCGGTTCCGCGTGCCCTGATTCTGGTACAACTTAGCCAAGAGAATGACCATGAATCAGACATTTCCGCTGACACTTTCTACCCACACCACGTCTCAACGCATCGCGTTTATTCAAGGCCACTGGCATCAGGATATCGTCGAGAAGGCCTATGAAGCCTTTATTGCTGAAGTAGAACGCTGTGGGCTTAACGCCGAACAAGTAGACACCTTCACCGTTTCAGGTGCTTACGAAATTCCCTTGCAAGCCAAGATCCTCGCTCAAAGTGGCCGCTATGGTGCCATTGTAGGGGCTGGCTTTGTGGTCGATGGCGGTATTTATCGCCACGACTTTGTCGCCCATGCGGTGATTGATGGCTTGATGCGGGTGCAGCTAGACACGCAAGTGCCGGTGATCTCTGCAGTATTAACACCGCACCACTTCCATGAGCACGCCACGCATCACGACTTCTACACCCAACACTTTGTTACCAAAGGGAAAGAAGCCGCCCAGGCGTGTCTGAACACGATGGAAAACCTGCACAGAGCGCGCAAGCTAAGCGAGGCTTGATGCACTGCGATTCAGGCTCGGCTAGGTGCCGAGCCTGAACTGCTTAACTCACTTCACATCAAGCAAGTAACCATAAAACGCCGTATTACGCTGCCAGCCCAATGACTCATAAAGGTGCTGGGCACGCTCGTTCTCTACCTGCGTCATTAATATCAAGCGTGCTACGCCATGCTCGTGGGCAAGTTGTGCGGCAGCCTCCATTAGCGCCCTACCGGTGCCTTTATCACGACACTCTGGCAACACAAACAGATCATTTAGCGTCCAACGTGCATTTAAGCCCACTGTGGAAACGCCCGGATAAAGCTGCACAAAGCCAGTCAGTTGCCCATCCCCACCCTCACTCACGAGGATGCGTGAATCCGCCTGCCCAAATCGTTGGCGCAAAAAGGCACGAGCGGCCTCCACATTACTAGGCTGAGCGTAGAACTGCCGATAACCATCTAGCAGCTCCGTTAGCGTATCAAGATCATTAATCGTGGCAGGGCGAACAAATGTCATACTCATCTCCAGGCTCGTTTGCTATCACGCCAATAACGTTATAGTGAGTTAACACCTAATTGCTAACTGAAAACAGCTTTTATCACCTGCTAAGGAAATGCTCTATGTCCGACTTTATCGCCCCTGATGGTCATCCCCGCTGCCTATGGTGTGGGGGCGCGGCGGAGTTTTTGCCTTACCATGACAACGAGTGGGGCTTTCCAGTAACTAACGACCAGCGGCTGTTCGAGAAGCTGTGCCTGGAGAGTTTTCAGTCGGGGTTGAGTTGGCGCACCATTCTCAATAAACGCGAGAACTTCCGCACCGCTTTTCACCATTTCGATTTTCATCAGGTTGCCCGGTTTGGCGAAGACGATGTGCAGCAACTGCTGCAGAACGCGGGCATTATCCGCCATCGCGGAAAAATCGAAGCGGTCATTAACAATGCTGTAAGGGCGCAAGAAATGGTCGAACAGGAAGGTTCGTTAGCCGCCTTCTTTTGGGGTTTTGAGCCCGATACCAACTCACTCCCCCCGCCGCAAACCCAGACCATCTCGCCTGAATCCATCGCTCTATCCAAAGCGTTAAAAAAACGCGGTTGGAAATTCGTTGGCCCGACGACCGCTTTTGCCTTTATGCAGGCGATGGGGCTGATCAATGACCACTCGCTAAACTGCATCACCCGCGTGCAGGTTGCACAGGCGCGGCAGCAATTTAAGCGACCGATATAAAAAAACAGTGATAGGGTATGGTTTTTGACACGCTTATCAATAAACCGAACAGCAAGGGGACAACACGTTCCCAATGGGGTCAACGTGGTTCAATCATTCTCTTCGCATACAGAATCCCGCACCTCACGATATAAAGCTTGGAGTGTGCATATATTCACCGCCAGCGGTGTACTACTCGGCACCATGGCACTGCTTGCACTGGTCGATAATAATCCCGTCGCCTGCCTCCTCTGGCTGGGTGCTGCGATGATGATTGATGGTATCGATGGCACTCTGGCGCGTAAGTATGAAGTGAAGACGATACTGCCCAACTTCGATGGCTCAACGCTCGATATGGTCATTGATTACCTGACCTGGGCCTTTATTCCTGCCCTCTTTATCTACTACTTTATTGAACTGCCGCCCTATTTTGCACTGCTCTCAGTGTTCATTATTCTGCTGTCGTCGATGTTCTGTTTTTGCAATGTCGATATGAAAAGCCAGGACAACTACTTCGTTGGCTTTCCAGCCGCCTGGAA
The DNA here is from genome assembly GCF_976980765.1 of Halomonas sp. NYA30. Classification (NCBI taxonomy): domain Bacteria; kingdom Pseudomonadati; phylum Pseudomonadota; class Gammaproteobacteria; order Oceanospirillales; family Halomonadaceae; genus Halomonas; species Halomonas sp. NYA30. The sequence goes on from NZ_OZ334477.1 coordinate 4,047,983, forward strand.
CATCACCGCCGCCTATTTTTACATTATTGATTTACCTCCTTTTATTACCTTTGCCACTATCGTTGTTCTCGCCATTCTCACCGTGACTAAAATGAAGTTTCTGCACCCCTTTCGCGTGCGTTTGTTCATGCCACTCAATATCGCCGTCACACTGCTATGGTGCGTGTGTGCAACGTCACTGATACTTTCCAGCCCTGCACACACCGCCTGGGCCGTATGGGGGTGGGGCGTGGCCTCTGTGTACTTCGGTGGTATGTGCTTATGGCGTACGGCGCAAGAGTGGTTTGATTGAACTAGCCAAACGACATCAGCAAGGAGCATGGACGATGTCACTGACCCCGCAGCAACAGGAACAATTCAGGGCGCTAGCGGCAGAAATCGAAGGAATCGATGTCGAGGTTTACCAGCGCTTCGAGCGCGACCCACTGGAGCCCATCATCGGCCTTGGCAAGCCTAACCAGCGCATTGGCTTTTTTGGACGCGACCCTGGGCGCGACGAGGTTCGCCATGGGGAGCCCTTTATCGGCACTGGCGGGCAGTTGGTCAGAAAGGCGCTGTATGAGCACCTTTATGATGAAAAAATGCCTGACTTCGAGGCCTCGCGCGACGTGGGAGAGCACTTTTTCTGGATCACCACCGTGCCTTACAAGCCCGTCGGCAATAAAGCGTGGTCCATGAAGGTTAAGCGCCACTTTCATGACCTGATGAACGAAGTACTGATCTCCCGCTGGAAAGGGCGAACCCTAATCACCTTGGGTCGCGAAGCTTTCCTGTGGTTCGGCATCGGCCGCTCAAAGGAGGAGCGTGCACGCCTGGAGGCGTTCTGGAAGCGCGAGGATCGGTTTGAAAGTAGTATCGAAGTAACGCTAGAGGATGACCGGGGCGAAGCACAAAACTTTCAACTCTATCCGCTGCCTCACCCCTCTCCGCTCAATCAGACCTGGTATGCCCGCTTTCCGGGTCTCTTAAAGCAGCGCTTAGAACAATTAGATGTGCGTCAAGACAACCTCACCTTGTAAGGCTTATGACCGATCCTCATCCCAGCACGGCTGCATGCGCCTGCGCTTCTTCCACCATCTCAGTGGCAAACTCGCCCACCGTGCGCACGGCCGCTTCGATCTCAGGGGTTAGAGTAAACGCATAATTAAGACGCAGGCACTGGCGAAACTTGCCCGAGGCTGAAAACAGCGACCCCGGTGCTACATGGATCGCACGCTGCGCCAGGCGCTGGTTGAGTCGTACACAATCCACCGCAGCGGGTAACTCTACCCACAGCAAAAAGCTGCCTTGCGGGTAGCTGATGCCTGCCCCCTGGGGGAAGTAGCGCTGCACCCAACTGATCATAATATCGCGCTGGCGCTGATACTGACGGGTGGCGTAACGGACATGGCGCTCGTAGTGCCCTTTAGCGACGAACTCCGCCACGGCCAGCTGCGGCAGCGTGGCCGAGGCGCCGGTAGAAACGTACTTCATGTGCAGCGCTTGATCGCGATAGCGCCCCGGCGCCAGCCAGCCCACCCGCAAACCAGGCCCCACCGTTTTGGAAAAGCCGCTGCACAGCATCACGCGCCCATCGTCATCAAAGGATTTAACGGTGCGCGGTCTGGGCAGCGAGAATGACAAATCGCCGTAGATATCATCTTCAATAATCGCCACATCAAAGCGCTGAGCGAGCTGAAACAGCGCCCGTTTACGTGCCTCACTCATGGTGTAGCCCAGTGGGTTGTTGTAGGTCGGCGTGACTTGTATCGCGCGGACCGGCCACTGCTCAAGCGCCAACTCCAGGGCTTCCAGGCTGATACCGGTTTGTGGGTCGGTGGGAATTTCCAGCGCTTTCAAGCCGTTGGCTTTAAGGATCTGCATGGTGCCGTAAAAGCTGGGCGAGTCGACGGCCACCACATCGCCGGGCTGAGTAAGGGTGCGCAGGGAAATGGCCAGCGCCTCCTGGCAACCGGTGGTAATCACAATGTCATCCGGGTGCAGCAGGCAGCCCGAGGCAATGGCCAATCGCGCCACCTGCTGTCGCAGCTCAGGGCTACCGCTCAGCTTGTCGTAGTTGAACCCGTGCAGGTCATTACTGCGATGCAGGCCAGCGAGGATTTTCGACAACGGCCGCAGCGTTTCGTACTCAAAATTCGGTACACCACGCCCAAGCAGCAGCCGCTCGTCATCTCGCTGGGTGGCGACGAGTTCAAGCACCTGATCCCATTGGGAAACATCCAATGGGCGCTGCGCTGGCCGAGAGACGGAGGGCAGCACCGCTGGCGCCCGGCTTGGCAGTACGAAGTAGCCGGATTTTGGTCGAGACTCGATCAATGCAACGTCCATCAGTTGCCGATAGGCCTCCTGAGCCGTCGAAATGCTGACGTCTAGTTCCTGACAAACCGCACGAATAGAGGGCAGGCGATCACCCACACGGTAAATACCGTGCTCTATACGCTCCCGCAAAATGGTAGCAACCTCTTCGTAGCGCGTCATGACACCCTCCCCCCCCCCGGCCTGAAAGCAATACAGATGAACTCTTAAGCGACCATACAGAGATATAACACAGCAATCTGTATCCTTAAAATAATAATATCTATATCTGTATCGAGGGAATAGCACTGAGTAATCTGGTGGGGCACTTAACACGGAGGATTCGCCATGCCACGCTTTAGCCTCACCCAGCTTCGCATTCAGTTACAAAGCTACCGCCAGTATCGCCGCAGCCGCCGCCAGTTACTGGCGCTTGATGACCGGCTGCTTGACGATATAGGCATTAACCGTACACAGGCGTTAAAAGAGGGCCATAAAGCCTTTTGGAAACATTCAACCTTTCAGAAGGGGACAAATGAAGAGCGCTAAGTGGCAGGGGCGTTGAACATTAATAATGTTCAACGCCCCTTTTCGAGAACAAATAACCTTTTATGCTAGTAATCTATGTAGCGATGCCTGCGATCGCTAGCATTAGGCGATGGAAACGTCTTTGGAGAGATAGACATCCTGAATGGCATGCAGCAGGTCAACACCTTCCTGCATCGGCTTCTGGAACGCCTTGCGCCCGGAAATCAGGCCCATGCCCCCGGCACGCTTGTTGATCACCGCCGTGCGAACGGCCTCACCCAGGTCAGAATGCCCTTTAGAGCCCCCGCCGGAGTTGATCAACCCAGCGCGTCCCATAAAGCAGTTGGCTACCTGATAACGAGCCAGATCGATCGGGTGATCCGACGTCAGCTTGCTGTAAACATCATCGTGGGTGTGGCCGAATCCGACTGCTTTGTAGCCGCCGTTATTTTCAGGCAGTTTCTGCTTGACGATATCCGCCTTGAGAGTGGCTGCCATATGGTTGGCCTGGCTGGTGAGGTCGGCTGCGACGTGGTAATCGGTGCCTTCCTGCTTGAAATCCGGGTTGCGTAGATACGCCCACAACACGGTGACCATGCCCAACTGGTGAGCGCGCTCAAAGGCTTCGCTGATTTCCATGATTTGCCGGCGACTCTCGTGGGAGCCAAAGTAAATGGTCGCCCCAACCGCCACGCAGCCCATGTCGTGCGCCTGCTCTACATCAGCAAATAATGTCTGGTCATAGATAGCCGGGTAACTCAGCGTCTCGTTATGGTTGAGTTTTAGCATCATCGGGATCTTGTGAGCATAGCGCCGCGCCACCGACGAAAGCACGCCAAGCGTGGAAGCCACGCCGTTGCAGCCACCTTCTATAGCCAACTCGACAATGTTGGCCGGGTCGAAATAGCGCGGGTTAGGTGCAAACGAGGCACCTGCCGAGTGTTCAATGCCCTGGTCTACCGGCAGCAGGCTAAGATAGCCGGTACCCGCCAAGCGCCCATGATTAAAGAATGCCTGCATGTTACGCAGCACCGCTGGGCTGCGGTCACTATCGGCCATCACACGATCGATGAAATCGGGGCCAGGGAGATGTAAGTCCTCACGACGCACCCCCTGGCAAGTGTGGTTAAGCAAGCTATCGGCATCGCTGCCAAGCAAAGCGGCTATATCGGTCATGATGGGCTCCTCTCTACTTAATTTGTAAGAAAGTGTAAAACAAAAACTTCCTCACTAGAGCATAGAGCTTAAATAGCGCAGATGGAAAGTACCGCCCCCGTCTTACAGCGAAAATACCGAGGGCGGTAGGTAGCAGCCCTGTCTTATGCTGCCTGAACATCGATACGCCGTGAGCGATGGCTATCCTTTTTCGGCAGCGTAATGGTCACGACACCATTGGTGATACTGGCCGTAATGGCATCACTGTCCACTTCATGACTAAGATTGAAGCGGCGCGCAAACCGCTGGCCACGCACCTCAGCATGCAGCGCGCTCAGCCCTTCAGGCATATTCAGGGCTATCTCACCCTCCAAGCTCAGCACGTTATTATCGAGCTCTACCTTGAGCGATTCGCGGGTCACGCCAGGCATATCGGCAATTAGTTTGAGGGCGCTGGCTTCCTCAATGATATCCACTGCCGGTAGCAACGTTTCTTGAGTACGTTTTATGTCGCCGCGCTCCTGCAACGGGGACTGGGTGGCTGTACGAACAACGTTATTCATGGTTTACCCTCCTGTACCAAGGTTAATAAACATGACTTAAGCCGCCTGAACATCAATACGCCGCGGCTTGAGTTCTTCCCGCTTAGGCAGCACGATCTCAAACACACCATGGGCATGATGCGCTTCGGCACGCTCAGCATCTAAGCCATCAGGTAGTGCAATGGCCCGCACGAACTCACCGCTGGGGCGCTCACGTCGAAACACTGGGCGCGAGCTGCCATCCTCATTACTACCGATGGCGGGCTCACGCTTGCCACGCAGGGTAAGCACGTTATCCTGGATATCAATGGTCAAGTCCGAGGGCGCCAGCCCCGCAGCAAACACATAGACACGCACGGCATCATCGCTGCGAGCGAGATTGATCATCGGAAAACTGCCCCGTGGCACTGCGCGAATATCCATCGCACTGCCATCAGGCAAGAAGCCGTCCAACAGTTGGCGAAACCAATCCAACTGCTGGGACGAGCCGATTTCGAAACGCTTAATATCGTCGAACATAGCGAACACCTCCTACGTTAAGCAGATGATCGAAAGAGGCCGCCACGTCACAGAGCAGCGCCTCTATCAACTGCAAAATAGGAGCAGTTCAAAGGCTTTCAAGGGGTTCAATAGCAATTTTTCTCGCTTTTTCACCGGCCATTACGAAGTCAGCCCAATGCCCCGCAAAATCACCGAGGTCACCGACTGCACAGCCTTTTCGAACTGTAAGTCGTCCAGCGGCTGGTCGTCGTTGAGCAGGTAGATTTGGTAGTCGAAATCGGCGTAGTGCTGGGTGGAGGCCCAGATCATATATAGAAGGTAGGAGGGTTCGACGGGGTTGATCTGGCCTGTTTCGACCCACTCGCGAATTTTCGATTCTTTGAGCTTGGCCCATTCATAAAGGTTATCGCGCAGGCGCTCCTTAAGGATCGGGGCGCCCTGCATCACTTCGGCGGCCCATACTTTTGAGCCGTGGGCGCGGTTGCGGGAGTGGGTCATCTTGGCGCGAATATAGGTGGAAAGCACGACGCGAGGATCATCGTAAAGCTCAAAGCACAGCGCATCCTGTTTCCATACTTCGAGAAGCTCTAAAAGGACATCTTGATACAACGCTTTTTTGGTCGAGAAGTAGTAGTGCACATTGGACTTGGGGATCTCTGCCAGTTGTGCGATTTCACCCATTGAGGCACCTGCATAGCCTTTTTCGGCAAACAGCTGCTCTGCCGCTTGGAGAATCTTTTTTACGTTAGTTTGCCGAATTTCGTCCTGGGTTCTCGCCACGCTGTCCTCGTCCCTATACGTCTGAAGTACGTACCAAAAAAAGCACCATCGCAGGGCGACGGTGCTGAGAAGATGTCCTAGTTACCCTAAGACGTCAACTTTGATTGTTGGGGAACGAGAACTCGGCCCGAGTGGCCTCACTCACCGACGGCCAGCGCTGGGAAACCGCCTTGCGGCGGGTATAGAAACGCACCGAGTCCGGCCCGTAGGCGTGAAGGTCACCAAACAGCGAACGCTTCCAGCCGCCAAAGCTGTGGTAGGCCACCGGCACGGGTAGCGGTACGTTCACCCCTACCATGCCGACCTCAATACCGTCGGTAAAGCGACGGGCGGCTTCGCCATCACGGGTGAATAGGCAGGTGCCATTACCATATTCATGATCGTTAATTAGCTGCATGGCGTCGTCCAAACTGCCGACCCGTACGATGCACAGCACTGGCCCGAAGATCTCTTCCTGGTAAATACGCATCTCAGCGGTAACGTTGTCGAACAAGCAGCCACCAACAAAATAGCCCTCTTCATGGCCAGCCACTTTCAGGCTGCGGCCATCAGCAACCAGCGTTGCCCCGGCGTTAACGCCATCTTCGATGAAGCCGAGCACCTTATCGCGGTGCTCAGCCGTTACCAGCGGGCCCATATCCAGGCCTTTGTCAGTGCCAGGGCCCACTTTCAACTGAGCGATTTTAGGCAGCATGGTTTCGACCAAGCGATTGGCCGTTTCATCACCGACGCACACCGCCACTGAAATCGCCATGCAGCGCTCGCCACAGCTACCGTAAGCCGCACCCATTAGCGTGTTGGCGGCGTTTTCCAAATCAGCATCCGGCAGCACCACGGCGTGGTTCTTCGCCCCGCCTAACGCTTGAACGCGCTTACCGGCGGAGGCCCCGCGAGAGTAGATCGCTTCCGCCACGGGCGTTGAGCCGACAAACGAAATGGCTTTAACGGCTTTGGCATCCAAGAGTGTTTCCACTGCTTCGCGACCGCCGTGAATGACGTTCATCACGCCTTTAGGTAGCCCCGCTTCTTGAAGCAGCTCGGCCACGGCCATCGAGGCGGACGGGTCTTTCTCAGATGGCTTGAGGATAAAGGTGTTCCCGCAGGCAATGGCCATGGGGTACATCCACAGCGGCACCATGGCGGGGAAGTTAAACGGCGTAATACCCGCCACCACGCCTAAGGGCTGGAAGTTAGACCATGCATCGATGCCCGGCCCAACGTTGTGGGAGTACTCGCCTTTGAGCAGTTCCGGTACACCGCAGGCGTACTCGACGTTCTCGATGCCACGCTTGAGTTCGCCCATGGCATCTTCTGGGGTTTTGCCATGCTCTTCGCTGACCAGTTGCACGAGGCGGTCGGCGTTATCTTCGAGCAGCTGCTTGAAGCGGTACATCACCTGGGCACGCTTGGCGGGTGGCGTATCGCGCCAGGCGGGAAACGCCGCTTGGGCGGCGGCAATGGCACGCTCTACGTCGGCGGCATTGGCATCCGCCACTTGGCGAATCACTTTGCCTGTGGAGGGGTTGGTGACATCCAGCGTGCGCTTACTTTCAACTAACTCGCCGTTAATCAGATGGGAAACAACACTCATATTTAAACTCTCTGAAATTTAGGTCAGTCGGTTATGCCAACGAGTCTTAGGCTAACGAATCCAGGGTGGTCGCCACCGCATCAAACAGGCGCTCCAGCTCGGCTTCGGTAGTGCCAAACGGAGGGCCAAATTGCAGCGTGTCGCCGCCGTAGCGCACATAGAACCCTGCCTCCCAAAGCGCCATATGCGCATCCCGTGGGCGGATAATGGGATCACCGTCCCGAGGCGTTAGCTGAATGGCACCCGCTAAGCCGTAATTACGAATATCGACAACGTGATTGCGCCCTTTCAAGGCGTGTAGCTTCTGCTCAAAGGTAGGCGCGATGGCGCTCACCTGAGCGGGGAAGTTTTCACGCTCCATCATTTCCAGTGCCGCTAACCCCGCAGCGCAGGCCACCGGGTGAGCGCTGTAGGTGTAGCCATGGGTGAATTCCACGGCGTGCTGAGGGCCGCCAGCGTGCATAAAGGTGTCGAATATTTCGCTGGAAGCGATCACTGCGCCCATCGGTACTGCGCCGTTAGTGATCTGCTTGGCCACGTTCATAATGTCCGGTGTCACGCCAAAGGCTTCGGCGCCTGTGGTCGCGCCGCTGCGCCCAAAGGCGGTAATCACTTCATCGAAAATCAGCAGAATATCGTGGGCGGTACAGATCTCACGCAGCCGATCCAAATAGCCTTTAGGCGGTACGATCACCCCGGCCGAGCCTGACATCGGCTCAACAATCACCGCTGCAATAGTGGAGGCATCGTGCAGCGCAATTTGATCGAGCAGCGCATCGGCAAGCTCGGCACCGGTTTCCGCTTGGCCACGGGTGAAGGCTTGGCCCGCCTGGAGGGTGTGCGGTAGGTGCGTTACATCCATCAACTGGCCGTAGTGCTTACGATTGCCGCCAATCCCGCCCAGGCTGGTACCACCGATATTCACCCCGTGGTAGCCCTTAGCGCGGCCAATCATGCGGGTTTTCTCAGGTTTTCCTTTTAACCGCCAATAAGCCTTGGCCATCTTGACCGAAGTATCAGCCGCTTCTGAACCCGAGTTGGTGAAAAACACATGGTCAAGCCCGGCAGGCGTCAGGCTTGCAACTTTTTCCGCTAGCTTGAACGCCAGCGGATGGGCAAGCTGAAAACCTGGCGCAAAGTCGAGGCTGCCTAGCTGCGCCGCCACGGCTTTTTGGATCTCTTCACGGTTATGCCCCGCGCCGCAGGTCCATAGCCCAGAAAGCGAATCGAAAAGCTTACGTCCCTGATCATCAATGTAGTAACGCCCTTCCGCCCCGGCGATAACACGCGGGTTGGCGTGGAAATCACGGTTGGCGCTAAACGGCATCCAGTAGTGCTGATTAAGTGCCGTTTTAGAAGATTCATTCTGTATTGAAGAGGTCGAAGCTTCAGGCTTCGTTTTGCTTTTTATTCCAAACATGGTATCCGGCTCCATCGTATGAGGCATTACCTCAGCATGCGTCACCGAACACGTTTATAAAATTACGCTTTTCTTTTGTTCACGTTAGAGAATCCATACGTATCACTGGCTTTTTTATCTCTACTCTAGCAATGAGCCAAATAATAAATCGGGGAGTCGCCAGCTTCGTCCGTGCTCAATAAAAGGAAGTCATATGAACTCGCTTACTGAACCGAAAATCGCCCTAGCCGACCTACGTACCGATAGCGACCGACTCTGGGATTCACTGATGGAGATGGCCAAACTAGGCGCCACCGCTAAAGGCGGCGTCAATCGGCAGGCGCTGACCGATCTAGAACGCCAGGGGCGTGACCTATTTATCCAGTGGTGCCGGGCCGAGGGCTGCACGATTCGGATCGATACTATCGGCAATATCTTTGCCCGCCGTGAAGGCAGCGATCCCGACGCAAAAAGCGTGATGGCGGGCAGCCATCTTGATAGTCAGCCTACCGGCGGCAAATATGACGGCTGCTTCGGCGTACTCTCAGGCCTGGAAGTGATTCGCACCCTTAACCAGCACAACATCACCACGCAGTCCCCTATCGAAGTCGTCGCCTGGACTAACGAAGAAGGCTGCCGTTTTCCGCCCTGCATGATGGGCTCCGGCGTATTCAGCGGCGAGCTGGAATTTGACGCCATGATGGCACGCACCGACGCCGATGGCGTGACGGTAAGCGATGCTCTGGATGCCATTCACTACCGCGGTAGCGATAGCGTCTCACCAGATGAGATAAAAGCTTATTTTGAACCGCACATTGAGCAGGGCCCGATTCTGGAAGATACCGACACCACGATTGGCGTGGTGATCGGCGGGCTTGGCCAGAAGTGGTTCGATTTAACCCTGACCGGGCTGGAGGCCCACGCGGGCCCTACGCCGATGAACCTACGCCGCGACGCCATGATGGGGGCTGCGGAAGTTACCCAGGCGCTCAACCGTATTGCCCATGAGCATCAGCCCCACGGGCGCGGCACGGTCGGCTGTATGACGCTGCACCCCGGTTCGCGTAACGTGATTCCCGGCCAAGTCAAAATGACCCTGGATATGCGCCATTGGGAGCCTGAAGCGCTTGAGTCAATGGGCCAAGCAGTCACCGCCGCTGTTGAAGAGATTTGTCAGCGCCACGGGCTTGAATACCACCTGGAGCCCACCGCTAATTTCGCGCCTGAATACTTCAATAAAGCATGCGTAGATGCGGTGCGCCAAGGAGCAGAGAAGCTCCAGCTGTCGCATATGGATATCATCAGCGGTGCCGGCCACGATGCGATGTTTGTGGGTCGTGTGGCCCCCGCCGCGATGATCTTTATTCCTTGCAAGGATGGCATTAGTCACAACGAGATCGAAAGCGCCACACCGGAGCATGTCGACGCAGGCTGTAACGTTCTACTCCATGCCATGCTGGACGCTGCTGGCACAGGCGCTGACCTAACTGAATAAGCTGAATAAGCTGAATAAGCCAAATAACGAGGCAAAGCCTAAAAGGTCTTGTCGCTACACAGCAAAATCTACGCGTGCCCGCGCCAGCTCAGAGAACTGCTTTCGAGAAGGCTTAAAACCCACTCCTGGCGGCCAGGCTAGCCAGGCGTCGGGCACCATAAAGCCGGGTAGCGTCTCGCGTACCCAGGCGCTTAGCGCCTGCTCTGTCACGGCTTCTGCATGCCAATCGATAAACGCCACCGGGCGCTCTCCCCATTCGGGGTGGGGCACCGGTACGACCAGCGCCTGGGCGACGCTGGGGTTGTCGACCAAACGCTGTTCGATAGCTTCCGGCTGAATATTCTCGCCGCCGGAGATAAAGCCGTTATCTAGCCGCCCTTCCACTACCAGCGCGCCTTCCGAAGTGAAGTGCCCCTTGTCGCGGGTAGCAAACCAGCCCTCGTCGTTTAGGCCTGGATCAACCTCGCCATTATTCAAATAGCCGCAGAATAGGGTCTCACCGCGCACCTGTATCTCACCCTCGACAATCCTCACTTCACGGCCCGGCAGAGGCCTGCCGACGACGCCCGGCGCGGTGGGGATACCAGTGCAGACTTGGCTGGCCATCTCGGACAGCCCATAGCTAACTTTCGGTGTTAGCCCCAGTGATGTCATCTTCGCCACCAGCGGCGCGGGTATCGCCGCGCCGCCCAGCAGCAGTTCCCGCAATTGAGTACGCTGAGGTGTAAAACCTGCCTGCAACAGCCGCCACAGCTGGGTCGGCACCAGTGAAAGGTGGGTGATTGACTGCTGCTCAAGGCGCGCGGGAAGCGTTTGCGGAGCATCATCGAGAATCACCCGCCCACCGGCGAGAAAAACACGAAACGGGATAGCGTAGCCACCGATATGAAACAGCGGCAGCGACAACAGCCAGCCACTGTTTTGATCAACGGGAATAAACGACGCTGAACCACGCGCGGAAGCCAAGTGATTCGCCACACTATGTAACACCGCCTTGGGCGTGCCGCTAGAGCCGGAGGTAAAAATGGTGTTGCAGAGCTGGCTACCATCGATCGATGGTGGCTCATCTGCGTTAGCTTCCGCCAGGAAACTCAGGGTAATTGGCGTTAGCTGTGAAGAGTAATCATTGTCGCTTTCCGTTTGGCAAACCCAGTCAGCCTGCAAACGCTTGGCTAAATTGAGCTGCTGGGCTACAGGGAACGCTGGATTATGCGGGCAGAAAATAACCCCGGCCCGCAGGCAGGACCACGCCAGCAGCAAGGATTCAAGCGAGCCTTTGGCGGGAACCACTAGCCGATCACCCGGTACAAAACCTTTCCGGGCCAGTTGCTGTGCTAAAGACGCCACGCGACGATTGAGCGTCCGATAACTTAGCATTACCGAGCCAGCCTCTATCGCAATACGTTCCGGGGTCTCTTTGGCCCAGTAGTGAATAGGGCAAGTATCTTTCACGCTGAATTTTCCATTTTAGAGAGGCAGTTCAAGCTTTCTGTCATCACTTCGCCCGTGGCAGTGATAATGCGCCCGGTAAGCCAATGTCCCGTATCTAACCCCGGCGGCTCATTGGGCGCCCACTCACTGGCCAACCGAGCAAGCAGACCAAGACCTAAATCAGATTCAAAGCTGGAGGAGATCACCACGCGGAGGTTACCCGCCCGCGCTCGCTGGACGAGTGCCTCGCAGTCGCTTAACGAGCCGATCAGTGTGGGTTTGATTACCAGGGTTTTAAGCTGAGGGTGGCAATGCCACTCTTCCCGACGCGATAGCGTTTCATCCAGCGCGATGGTTACTCCCGTTGCCTCGGCTACTGCGATGGTATCGGCAAAGGTAGCGCAGGGCTCTTCCAGGTAGTCGATATGTTCAAGGGGTAGGCGCCCGCAGAAGCGCAGGGCTTCTTTATGCGTCCAGCCACCGTTGGCATCCAGAATCAGCTTGGTAGCTGGGAGCCATTTGGCAAGCTGCTCGATCAGTGCCAGCTCTTCTTCCATGGCGTAGCGTGCCACCTTTAGCTTGAGCCGGGTCGGCGGCAATGTTTGCCAACGGCCTGCTGAAAGAGACTCGATCAGCACTGCAGGTGCTCCCTGGAGCAGCGGGTAGGGCGGCAAAGGCGCAGGGAGATTGTTTGGCCAAGAGCGCTGGGCGCAGTCAAACCCAAATTGCACCGAAGGCAGTGCTGGAGAGGCTATCTCACCACGCCTTAACGCAGCCAGGCAGGCGAGACTTTCCACTTCTGCTTCCGCCAGCGTTTCAGCCGAGAAGCCGGGCAGCGGAGCAATCTCGCCCCATTGCCCGTTGATGGAAACTAACATCCCTTCTCTGTGCGCCAGCCGCTGGCCTTTAAACATCAACGGCTGACGAAACGGTAGGGAGTAGCGGTAAAGCGCCAGCTGCATTAAGGGTTACGCGGGTAGCGGGAAAAATCCGGGCGACGCTTTTCGTTAAAGGCGTTACGTCCCTCCTGCCCCTCTTCGGTCATGTAGTAGAGCATGGTGGCATTGCCCGCCAGTTCCTGTAGACCGGCCTGGCCATCGCAGTCGGCATTGAGGGCGGCTTTTAGGCAGCGCAACGCCATGGGGCTGTGCTGTAGCATCTCGCGACACCAGCGCACGCTCTCTTTCTCCAGCGCTTCCAGCGGCACAACATGGTTGACCAGCCCCATTTCCAGCGCTTGGGCGGCGCTATATTGACGGCACAGAAACCAGATCTCCCGTGCCTTTTTCTGGCCCACAATGCGCGCCATATAGGAGGCACCGTAGCCACCATCAAAAGAGCCAACTTTGGGGCCTGTTTGGCCGAAAACCGCGTTATCGGCCGCAATGGTCAGGTCACACATTAGATGCAAAACGTGGCCGCCGCCGATAGCGTAGCCCGCCACCATGGCAACCACCGGCTTGGGGCAGGTGCGAATATCGCGCTGGAAATCCAGCACGTTGAGATGGTGGGTGCCCTCTTCATCCTGGTAACCGCCATAGTCACCGCGAATGCGCTGATCACCGCCGGAACAAAACGCTTTGTCACCTGCGCCGGTGAGCAGTATGGTGCCAATCGCGCTGTCGTGACGGGCGCGATTCAGCGCTTGGGCCATCTCGCTGACCGTCAGCGGGCGAAAGGCGTTGCGTACCTCGGGGCGATTGATGGTGATGCGTGCAATGCCCTCGGCACTGGTGTGGTACAAAATATCCTGATAGCCATCGGAGCGATCCTGCCACTCGATTGGGGCATAGAGTTCCGTTTCAGTGAGTCCGTTGATCATGCCTGTCTCTTTTTTATCTGTCAGGGATAAGGTGAGGACAGTACGTCGTTTAGCTAAAAAAGCCCGCCACGACTATGCCCAAGGCTACAATGCTTAGCAGCGCAGCCCCACCGTACATCAGTTTTTTGTTAAGTGCGTCATTGCCCACGCTGATATCAAACAGCCCATGGCGCAAGCGGTGGGCGGCATGAAATAGCGGTAGGCAAACCACCGCGCCAACAAACAGAAAGCCCGGTACGCTAAACAGCAGCGCTGATGCTCGCTCATAGCTCAGCGCATCGGCGGGCAGTAGGCCAAGGGGCAATAAAATCGCTATAAAGAGAATCACGGCGGGCAGCAAGACGGCAAAACAGACGCCGCCCGCGCTAAACAGCCCCCACCAAAGCGGCTCATCAAAGGCCTGTTTGTGCTGACTGCGGTGTTTGTTCATAGCTATTTTTTCCATGTTTATGCCCTCCCCAATAGCCAGAAAAACAGCAGTGCAACTGCCACGACACCTGCCCATTGCCCAGCCACAATGGCCTGATCAGGCAGGCTGTGCCCGGCGATGCGCAGCGGCATTACCCGCGGGAACAGCACAAAGAAGGTTGCGGCGTGAAACAGGCTGGCGGCCAACGCAAGAAGATTCAGCACGAATACAATGGGGGAACGCATAAAGGCGATCCACCCTTGCCAGCTCTCTGCCCCTTGAAGAAGTGCCACCATACCGGCGAGTAAACAGAGCGTGAAGAAAACCAGCGGCAATACTGTGGCTTCGCGCAGCATGTAGAGTTTAAAAAAGCGGTGCTTGAGCCACCAGTTGCGTTTCAGTGGCGGCAGGCGTTGCGACGATAATTTATCCACGACTTCTCCTCCCCTAACCTTTAAACAGCGCAATAAGCGTGTGTTTGGCAGCCTCGACCTTCCCCTGATTCACCGCAGCGGCCGGATCGACGTGCTTGGGGCACACCTTGGAGCAAAAGCCCACAAAGGTGCAGCTCCACACCCCTTCGTGGCGATTGAGCTCCGCCATGCGCTGTTTCTTGCCGTGGTCGCGGCTATCCAGGTTGTAACGGTGGGCCAGCGTTAGTGCCGCCGGGCCAAGGAACTCAGGATTAAGTCCAAACTGCGGGCAAGCCGAGTAGCAAAGGCCACAATTAATGCAGTTAGCGAACTGCTTGTAGCGGGCGAGCTGTTCGGGCGACTGCTGATAGGTTTCCGGCGCCTGGGGGTCGTAAGATTTCACCGGATTGTCATCGATCAAATAGGGCTTAACCGCGGCCAAGTGCTCAAGGAATATTTCCATATCCACCACCAGATCCCGCTGTACGGGGAAGTGGGATAGCGGCTCGATGCGGATATCACCGTCATAATCACGCAAAAAAGTTTTGCAGCCGAGCTTGGGAATGCCGTTAACCATGACCCCGCAGGAGCCGCAAATCGCCATACGGCACGACCAGCGGTAGCTCAGCGTGCTATCGAGCTGCTCTTTGATATGGTTGAGGGCATCCAGTAGCGAGGTACTGTCGTCCACCGGTAACTCGTACTGCTGCCAATAGGGTTCAGCCGAGCTGTCTGGCAGATAGCGTTTGACGCTGACTTGTTTGGTGCTGATCTGCTGGGTGTTCATATCTTGCCCCCCTTGCCCGCATCGCCATAGGCCCGCTCAGCCGGTGCGGAAAACCGCACATCGACCTCCTGCCAGTGCAACTCGGCATGGGCATCGCCTTGATAGAACACCTGGCTGTGCTTGAGGTAATTAACATCGTCGCGTTTCTGCATGCCTTCATCCAGGCGCTGATGAGCACCGCGGGATTCACGCCGCTCCAGTGCACTTAAGCAAGAAGCTTCGGCAATATCCAGGCCACACTCAAACTCCAGGCACTCCAGTAGCTCGGTGTTGAAGATCTTGCTGGTATCGTTTACGCGAACCTTGTTAAAGCGCGCACGCAGTTGACGCATGGTATCAAGCGATTCCTGCATGCCCTTTTCAGTGCGATAAATACCGCAGCCGCTCTCCATAGCCTGCACCATGGCGTGCTTGAGTTCTACCCAGTTCTCCCCACTGCCGGTTCCGTCACAGAGGCGCAGTAGCTTGGCTTGCTGACGGTCACCCTGAGCTTCCAGCAAGCGCATATCGGCCCACTCGGTTTGCGCTGCACGTTGACTTGCTTGCTCACCGGCCAAGCGGCCAAACACCAGTAGCTCGGTAAGCGAGTTGGAACCCAGCCGGTTGGCCCCATGTAAACCGACGGAAGCACACTCCCCGGCGGCGTATAGCCCGGCAATCGAGGTTTCGCACTGAGGGTCGGTTTCGATCCCGCCCATGGTGTAGTGAACCGCTGGGCGAATGGGAATCGGCTCTTTCACCGGATCAACGTTGATATAGGCTTTGGCCAGCTCGCAGATAAACGGCAAACGCTCTAAGATATATTTCTCACCCAGGTGACGCAGATCGAGATAGACCACATCGCTGTCGCCAAACTTGCCGGTGCGGCCCGCCTGCTGTTCCTGCCAAAAGGCCTGGGAAAGTTTGTCCCGAGGCCCCAGCTCCATGTACTTGTTTTCCGGCTTACCCAACGGTGTTTCCGGGCCTAGGCCGTAATCCTGCAGATAGCGATAGCCATCTTTATTGAGCAAAATACCCCCTTCGCCCCGGCACGCTTCGGTAATTAAAATGCCAGAACCGGGCAGGCCTGTGGGGTGGTATTGCACAAATTCCATATCCCGCAGTGCCACGCCGTGACGGTAGGCCATCGCCATACCGTCGCCGGTGACAATGCCCGCGTTGGTATTGAAGCGGAAAAGGCGCCCAGCGCCACCGGTAGCGAGAATCACCGCTTTAGCGCGCAGCAGGGTCAGTTCACCAGTGGCTATCTGCAAGGCAATCACGCCAATCACGGCACCTTCGTGTACCGCCAGATCGAGCACAAAGAACTCATCAAAGCGCTCGATCTCTGGGTACTTCAGCGAAGTTTGAAACAGCGTATGCAGCATATGGAAGCCGGTTTTGTCGGCCGCAAACCAAGTCCGGGCGGTTTTCATGCCGCCAAAGCGGCGCACCTGCACTTGACCATCGTCTTTCCGGCTCCAGGGGCAACCCCAGCGCTCCATCTGTACCAATTCTTGATAAGCGTGGTGGACAAAGTAATCAACGACGCCTTGTTCAACCAGCCAATCCCCGCCTGACACTGTGTCGTCAAAGTGGGCCTGATGGGAATCCTCGGCACTGGTGACGGCGGCGGCGCCACCTTCGGCGGCCACGGTATGAGAGCGCATGGGGTATACCTTGGAGAGCAGTGCAATACGCTGGGGAGTACCCTGCTCCTTGGCCTGCTCGGCCGCGCCAATGGCAGCGCGTAGGCCTGCCCCTCCTCCACCCACAATAACGATATCGAAATCTCGCTGTTGCATGACGCTTCCTTCCGTTAGTCAGGTCGTAATGGCGATACTCTGCGGCGCCTTCTTATTTTCAAATTACCATACCCCTGGCAGGCCGCGATTATTACTCGAAAGGAGTATTGACGTACGTCAAGGAAGGTGAAAATTAAGTTATCGTTGCTTTTACCTTAATCCCACACCGCTTACTCTTCAGGGCAATTACTGTCAGGCAGATAGCTGCCCACCAAGCGACAAAAGTAAATACGCTAAACACTGAAGAGAGGTGCCGCATGACAACCAATGCCCAACCCTCACCGCGATGGAAACTGCTAGCGCCGTTAGCAGTCGCTATTATTGTCGCGCTGATCCCCACTCCACCGGGGCTTGCGCCCCATGCGTGGTACTTCTTCGCCATTTTTCTCGGCTGTGTCGTTGGCTTGATTCTCGAACCCTTGCCCGGTGCGGTGGTGGGGCTGGTCGGCGTTACGCTGGTGGCACTGCTTTCGCGGTGGGTGCTGTTCTCTCCGGAGCAACTGGCAACTGGCGGCTTTAATGCCGCCAACCAAGCATTCTCATGGGCCGTGTCGGGCTTTACCAACTCCACCGTCTGGCTAATTTTTGGCGCCTTTATGTTTGCCCTGGGCTATGAAAAAACCGGCTTGGGCAGGCGGATATCACTCTGGCTGGTCAAGGCAATGGGTAAACGCACCTTAACCCTGGGCTACGCGGTAATGATTGCCGATGGCATTCTGGCGCCCTTTACGCCCTCTAATACGGCGCGTAGTGCGGGTACCATCTACCCGGTAATTCGTAACCTGCCACCGCTTTACGACTCCCACCCTAATGATCCCAGCATGAAGCGCATGGGCAGTTTTCTTATGTGGACGGCGCTCGCGTCTACCTGTGTGACAAGCTCACTATTTTTGACCGCGTTGGCGCCCAACCTATTGGCTATCGCACTAACTGAAAGCACCACCGGTATCCGTATCAACTGGGGGCAGTGGTTCATGGCCGTCGTGCCGGTGGGCATTCTGCTGCTTTTACTGGTGCCGCTACTGAGTTATTGGCTATGCGCCCCCGAGGTGAAAGCGGGTAATGAAATTTCCGATTGGGCTGGAAAGGAGTTAACCAAGCTGGGAGCACTGACCCGTAATGAAATAATACTGGTCATGATGGTGGTCACTGCCCTATTGCTATGGATTTTTGCGGGCAGTGTTATCTCTGGGTCACTGGTGGGTTTATTGGTCATCTGCGGGATGCTGTTAGTGGGCATCGTGAGTTGGAAAGATATTCTCGATAACCATGCCGCCTGGAATACCTTTGTATGGTTTGCAACCTTGGTAGCACTAGCAGGTGGGCTGAGCCTAGTGGGTTTCGTTAATTGGTTTGGCAATGTGGTCGGCGGGCAGATCAGTCACTTCGACCCGCTGATGGCCATGGTGGCACTGGTAGCCATCTTCTATCTACTGCACTATTTCTTCGCCAGCGTGACAGCGCACGTTACCGCCCTGCTGCCGGTGATTCTTGCAGCAGCGTCGGGGATTGCCGGGTTGGATATGCAGATGTTTGTTCTGCTGCTACTTCCCACGCTGGGCTTTATGGGCATTCTCACTCCCTACGGCACGGGCCCAAGCCCCGTCTACTACGGCAGTGGCTATCTGCCCAGCGCACTCTTCTGGCGGCTGGGGGCAATCTTTGGGTTGCTATTTCTAGTGGCTTGGCTGGTGATCGGCCTACCCTGGTTAATGGTGATCAGCTGACCCGTGGTTTAGCCAAACGTTTGATACCAAGCGTTGAGCTGTTGTGAGATTTCACCAGGCTGTTCAGCATGAAGATTGTGGCCCCCTTCCAGCGTGATCTGGCGCAGGCGGGGGGCCATCGTTTTTAGACGAGTAGCCAGCGTGTGGAACTTGGCATCCTGCAGACCCGAAAAATAGCTGACCGGTAGCGACGTATTTGCCAGCCACGCCCATTGCGATGGTTGCTTGCCGAGTGACGTTGCACGCAGCATATTCGCGACAGATGGCCCATGATTAGCAAGACGGCGTTGAATCTGCCGACAACGCTGGGCCTCGGTTAGGTCGGAAAACACCGGTTGTTGGTACCAGTCAGTCAGTACCCCCTCCATTGGTTCCTGCTCGAAACGTGTTGCCCAGCGTTCATCATGGGCAATGCGGGCGGGTCGCTCGCTGGCAGCCAGCCCTGGATGGGCGCTTTCCAACCAGAGGGCGGCAAGACCTAATGGCTGACGGCTAGCGTGGTAAAGCGCCAAGCGCCCGCCCAGGGAGTAGCCCAGCAGGCAGTAGCGGCGAATACCGTGAGCCACCAATGTATCAGTAAGCCAGTAGTGAAACGCCTCAAAAGAGGCTGTCTGGACGCGGTGATTTTTGCCATGGCCAGGTAAGTCCAACGCTAAGCAATCGACGCCTTCCAAGCCATCACTCACCGCCGCCCAGTCGTGGCGGTCGCCCAGCAGGCCGTGCAGCATGACCAGGGTTGGCTTGGATGCCTTTTGCTTAAATTCGTCGCTCACCCTCTTCCTCCCGAATTACGGCTCCTAGCGCTGTCAGATCATCAGCTACCTGCTGATGGGGCACGTTAACCTCGATCAACGTAACCCCCACCGTTAGAGCTTGGCTATAGGCTGTCGCAAAGGCGTCCAGTGACGCTGGCGCAACGTAGCCAAGCCCAAACATCTGCGCCGCATGCTCGAAGCTTAAGCCGTGAGGCTGTCGATAATAGCGCTCCAGCAGATCACCCTCTTTAGGCACGGGCAGCATATGGAAAATACTGCCGCCATCGTTATTGAGGATAACCACCACCAGTGGCTGGGTGGCTTGTTTCAGCAACGCCAGGCTATTGAGGTCATGTAACGCACTGGTATCTCCCAGCAAAATAGTGATGGGCTCTTGGCGAGAGCAGCTAATGCCATAGCCAGTGGCAATCAATCCATCGATACCGGACGCACCGCGATTGGCAAATACCCGCAGCGGTGTTTGGCGATGCGTACCCAGCATATTCATAAGCCGTGCAGGCAGGCTGTTGCCTATAAACAGTTGCCCTCTAGCTAGCTGCGCTAGCTGGTGGCAGACACCCAACTCTGAGAATGCTATACAGAACTTCTCAATAAGCTGACTGGTGCGGCGCTGGAGGTTAGCCAATTGATGCCAAGGAGGTTGCTCGGGAAGAGCCGGTAAATCAGCGATAAAGTCGGCAGGCGAGCATGTCAAACGGCGCTTAACACAGTAATCAGGGTCCAACCGCTGGGGCAGCGGATCAACCAACCAGACATCCTGCCACGACTGCTGGGCAATAAACTGGCTTAATCGCTTGGAAATCAGCCGGCCGCCAAACTGAAGCAGCACCTCGGCTTTAGCAAGTTCAGCACTGAAATCTTCGTCATGCAGCGCCAGGTCAAAATGAATTAGATTTTGAGGATCAAAATGGATCTGGCTCTGCACATCCGCTAACAGCGGCCAACCCAACTGCTTGGATAGCTCAACAATTTGCTGCGCCTGTTGGGAGCTATCAACACTGTCTTCAACTCTCTTTTTAACCCTGTCTTCAATCCTGCCAACAACAATCAGGCCGCGCTGCTGGGCAAGCGCTTCCCACTCGCTGTTGAGCGCTGGAACCGCAGTACTGGCCTGCCATTCACTCCAAGGTGTGGAGGCGGTCAGCCAGTTCCCCAGCAGGGCGAGATAGTCGCTGGCATCCACCAGGCAACGGCCGGGGTAAAGCGGTTCGCGGTAGCGGCAGTTAATGTGGATAGGCCCAGGGGAGCGGCGCTGTTGATCAATGGCTTGATCAAGCGTGCTGAGGAGAAATGCGGCTTTTATCTCAATCTCTGGCGGCGGCAGGTCATGATAGGCAATGGTGTGGCGCGAGAAAATATCGCGCTGATCAATCGCCTGGTTGCTGCCGTTATCCAGTAGCTCAATGGGGCGGTCGGCAGAGAGCACAATGAGCGGCACGCCGAGCAGCTTGGCCTCTACCACCGCCGGGTAAAGGTTCGCCACGGCAGTGCCTGAAGTAGTGATAATGACCACCGGACGCTGACTGCCTCGGGCAATACCCAGCGCCGTAAACCCCAGCCCACGCTCGTCAAAATGGCAGTGGCTGTGCAACCCGGCATGTTCGCTGGCGGCCATGGTCAAAGGCGAGGAACGGGAGCCTGGCGCCAGCACTACGTCGCGGACACCCAAGCGGTAGAGCTCCTCCAGCATTAGCGCCGCCCACACATGATTAAAGGTGGCGTGCTTTTTCATAAAGCCGCTCGATGTCGGTGCTGTCATCTACGTTATCCCATTCCGAGTAGTGACATGATATCAGCGATTTTGGTATCCAGTTCGCGCCACTCCTCTTCAGGCTGTGAGCCTGCCACAATGCCTGCCCCGGCATACAGCCGAATCGTTTTTGGGCTGATATGGGCGCAACGGATAGCGACCGCCAAGTCGCTACTGGCGTGATTAATTCGACCGAAAACGCCCGCATACCAGCCACGTTGATGGCGCTCATGCTGGCGAATAAAAGCCAGTGACGAGTCGCGGGGAACACCGCCTACTGCCGGGGTAGGCGGCAGTACTGCAAGCAGTTGCTGGTCGGTGATGTCACTGTGAAGCTCGGCGTGAATCAGGCGTCGGATATGCTGCACCGAGCGCAGCTTAACAATATGCGCCTCGCCCATCTGGACTTGCGAAGAAAGCGGTTCAAGCTGGGTCAAAAGTTGCTGATAGACGCACTGGTTTTCCAGATTGTTTTTCTTATCAGCAAGCAGTGTATCGGCAAGCGCTTGATCTTGTTGGGCCTCCTGCCCACGGCGGGTGGTGCCTGCCAGCGCCTCACTAACCAAATGTCTGTCTTCACGCTTATAAAGCCGTTCCGGCGGGCAGCCGATAAACGCTTCATGCGGTGTCAATTGAACGCCAAAGTGAAAGCAGTCGACGGTACCGGCCTGCCAGCGTGCTAGCAGCGACCAAGGGCTAGGCGTTTCAGGTGTCGTGAGGCAGGTCTCCCGGGAAAGCACTACTTTGGGTGTGTGGCCCAACTGATCAGGATGAGTGACCTGCGCCACCGACGCCATCCACTCTTTCAGGGTGGGGCAGTCTTCACGCTGATAGACATGCGGCAATAGGCAAGGCAGCGGTTGCTCCTGTTTCAGCGCAGCCAAACAGGCACGAGCCTGGGCTATCTCAGCCTCTGGGCAACGGTCATCAAAACGCAGGTTGAGTGATAGCGTCGCCCCACCTTGATGGCGCCTAAGTACTATACGTGGCAGCAAAAAGTAACAGCCGGGGAAGTGCTGCCACCCAGGTGCCTCAGGGTCGAAGGCCATACCACCGAAGTAGTCCGGCTGCTCGCCACCATTATCGGCCAGCGTGGCTAGGTCAGCCTGCAGCGCCGCTAGCGAATCAAACGCCTTAACAACCCCTAGCGCCGCATACTCAACAGCGCCCACATCACGCGCCCTCCAATAGAGGCGGGGGTAAACACTCTGCACGCTTAGCCACCCCATTAGGTTACCGACCTGACAGGGCGTACTTAGGCGGATAAACCCTTTTTTAGCAGTATGACAAAGCGAATCAAGCTGGTGCTTAAGTGCTTCAACAGGGTGTAAAGAATGCATAATTCGCCTATGAGCAAGCATTTATGATTACCTGCTATCTGCTACCTATACGCCCAACCTAGCTTGTGCTTTATATAGGGCAGCAGCCAACGATCTCCGCCCAAGCGGCCAGCATTCGCGCCCGCCACCAGCAAGAAGAAGGTTAGCGCAATCATCCAAGGATTGGTGGACACCGTGCCCGCCATCAAGAAAGACATGTTCATCACGATGGCGAAAAACGCAGCAAACGAGGTCAGCACACCAACAATCAAACCCAGGCCAACTAATATTTCTCCCAACGGTATAATGAAATTAATGGCATCCGCATTGGGCAACGCAACATTTTCGAGAAAAGCGACGTAATTAGGGTAAACCGCGCTTCCCTCGCGCATCACAGGGTTGGCAACAGCATTGTTCAAGAAGCCCTCGGCATTAAAGCCTCCTGTCATCTTACCGATGCCCAGTGTTAGCCAAGTGATGCCTAAATAGAGCCGTAGCAGTAGCCAAACTACCGCCATATATTTGTTATGTCTAAATAAGCTGCCAATCATCACGTAAACTCCTGAGTCGGGGTGGCTGAGTGTGGCGCAAAGCATCACTGCTTATTTTGACTTAGGTCTGCTTTTTAGCAGTTAACTATACATTAATGAATGTTTACTATTACCCCCTGAAGCTGTTATTTAAACCTGAATCAAGGAATATCGACCTAATGGAACCACACGCTAAGCGCCACCATTATCAAGCCTGGTTGCTAGCTGCTCGCCCCCGCACCCTCCCTCTGGCGTGCGCTTCTATTCTGCTGGGTAGCGGGCTAGCGGCGAGTGCGGATGCTTTTGATGCTGGTGTGCTCTTGCTTGCTCTGCTGACAGCGATTTCACTGCAGGTACTCTCCAACCTAGCCAATGACTATGGCGATGCAGTGTCCGGCGCCGACGACCAGGCGCGCATTGGGCCGGTACGGGCGGTCTCTTCAGGCTTGCTAAGCCCACAGGCCATGCGCAGAGGAATGATAATAACGGCCACTGTGGCAGCGCTCTTAGGGCTTTCATTGTTGGTTACCGCCTTCGGAAACCAGTGGGGATATATTGTCACCTTCGTGCTGCTAGGCGCCGCCGCTTTATTAGCCGCGGTGACCTATACCGTTGGGCTGGGCGGCACGCCCTATGGGTATCGTGGATTGGGCGATATTTCAGTCTTTGTGTTTTTCGGACTGCTCGGTGTTATGGGTACTTACTTCCTTTATACCCAGCAACTAAGTGGGCTGCCCTTTCTGCCCGCTGCGGCGTGTGGGCTGCTGGCAACCGCCGTGCTCAATGTGAATAACGTGCGCGATATCGAAAGCGATGCGCGTAACGGCAAAATTACCCTGGCGGTGCGGCTGGGCCGCGCTAACGCGATTCACTACCACTGGTCACTGCTAGGATTGGCGCTGTTACTGACGTTAATCTACTTGGTTGCGCTGCCGGTGCCGTTGGCGGGATGGAGTTGCCTGCTGGTGGTCAAGCCGCTGATGGATGCCGCCAGAACATTAAAACATAGCCGTGATGGCGAAATTCTCACCGGCATGCTGAAGAAAACGGCCATTTCAACGCTGCTTTACAGCGTGCTGCTCTCTATTGGTTTGGCATTATTTTAGTTAACGCTAACAGCGGGGCAACCACCCCGCTGACAACTGACTCAATTGAGCAACACGAGCCTTACAGCACCACCTCATAACCTTCAAACTTGGGCGGGCCAAGGTAGATGCCTTCCGGCGCTTTGGCATTGGCATGCGCTTTGCGGAACGCGTCTGACTTGGTCCAGTCGCGGAAGGCCTCTTCGGATTCCCACACGCTGTGGGAGATAAACACGGTGTGTTCTTCCTGGCTTTCACCCTGCAGCATCTTGAACTGCTTGAAGCCCGGCACTTCATCCAGGTGAGAGTCGCGGTTGCGCCACACTTCTAGAAAGTCCTCTTCACGGCCTGGGGCAATCCGAAAACGGTTCATGGCGATATACATTATGACGCTCCTGTTGGAAGGGTTCTGCTGAATGGATTACGCAAATACTGGCTTGATGGTAACGCCATCGGTTCATAACGAATAGGCGTTACGGCTAATGGCTCAGGCACCCATTCAGGTCGTTTGGTTCAAACGCGACTTACGCATTCACGATCACGCACCGCCGGCTAACGCAGCAGAGCCTGAAAATGCGGCCAAACCGGGGTGTCGTTGGTGGATGCCTACATGCGCAGCCTGATTGCCACTGGTTGGATCAATTTTCGCATGCGCGCCATGCTGATCTCCCACTCCACCTTTGGCCTTAGGCTGCACTGGGTTGAGCCTGCTCTGCATCTGGCGCGGCTATTTACCGATTTTGAGCCGGGCATTCACTACCCCCAGGTGCAGATGCAGGCAGGCGCCACCGGCACCAATGCGCTGCGGGTATATAACCCCATCAAACAGGCGGAGGATAACGACCCCAGCGGTGAGTTCGTGGCTCGCTGGGTGCCGGAATTAACGCCACTGCCGTTAGAGTGGCGCGCCAAGCCCTAGGCATTGCCGGAAAGCCTGCAAAAGCGGTTCGACTTTCAGCCCGGCGAACACTACCCGGAGTTATAGTCAAATCTGGTGGATGGCAGTCAGGCGGCAGTCCTGTCTGATTGATCGGTTACCTGCTCCCCATCCTGAAACCGGACGTTGTTCACGACCAGCTCCAGCTTGCTGAACCCCTTGATGCGCTTCCAGCGTTTCTCGGCGCTCTGGAGCAGCTTGAAGACCATCGCCAGGGTCGTCGCCCGGGATCCGCAGTTCCGGCTGCGCTTGCTCCGTAGACGGACCGTGGCGAAGGTCGACTCGATCGGGTTGGTGGTGCGGATATGCACCCAGTGCTCTGCTGGATAGTCGTAGAACGCCAGCAGCTCGTCCCGATCCTTGGCCAGGCACGCCATCGCCTTGGGGTACTTGGCCTCGAAGCGTTTCAACGTGCGATCGAAGGCCTTGTGCGCCTCGTCGCGGGTCTCGGCCATCCAGATGTCATGGAGGTCGGCCTTGACCTTGGGCTGCACTGATTTCGGCAGTTTGTTCAGCACGTTAGCGGTCTTGTGGACCCAGCAGCGCTGATGGTCGGTTTCCGGGTAGATCTTGCTCAGCGCCAACCAGAACCCCATGGCACCGTCGCCCACCGCCAGCTTGGGGGCTTGAGTCAGACCGCGCTCTCGTAGCCCCGTCAGCAGCGTTTCCCAGCTGTCTGCCGACTCACGGAAGCCGTCCTCGACGGCCACCAGCTCCTTGCGGCCCTGCTCCGTGACGCCGATGATCACCAGCAGACACAGGCGGTCATCCATGCGCACGTTGCTGTACACGCCGTCGGCCCACCAGTAGACGTAGCGACGGTCTGACAGGTCACGCTGCCGCCACTCGGTATGCTCGTCTTCCCATTGTTTCTTGAGCCGAGACACCGTGTTGGCCGAGAGCCCCTTGGCCTGGTCGCCCAGCAGCGCCGCCAGCGCCTCCTGGTAGTCGCCAGTGGAAATCCCCTTCAGGTAGAGCCAGGGGATCAGTTCCTCGATGCTGCGGGCCCGCTTCAGGTAGGGCGGCAGCAGGCTGCTGTTGAAGCGAGCACCACCGCCGCTGCGGTCACGCACCTTGGGCACCTGCACGCTGACATCCCCAATCCCGGTCTGGACCGTGCGCTCGGGCAGGTAGCCGTTGCGGACCACGGCCTGACGTCCATCGTCGAGCCGCTGATCGGCATACTGCGCCAGGAAGGTGGCCAGCTCGGCCTCGACGGCCTTGGCGATCAGGTCACGGGCACCTCGTCGCAGCAGCTCGTGCAGCGGGTCAGTGACCTGGGGTTCTGGTTGTGAAAGAGCCCGGAGGGTAGAATCGGTCATGGCGTATCCACTCGTGTTGGTTGAGATCTTGGTCGTGATCAATCAACAGGATACGCCACCCTTCCTACCTCCTCCCATACACCAGACTTGAGCTTAACTCCACTACCCGCTGCCCAACGACTTTGAAAATGAGGCGCGGCACTGGAAGAAAATGCTCTATGAGCTTCGCCGCACACCAGAAGTCAGAGATGCCAGCCAAGCGATTGTGGATAAGCTCGCCAGCCAGAGGTGGCTTCCCACTCGGCGCGCTAAAAAAGCAAAACCGGACAATCGTCAGCAGCTTTCGTTGTTTGATGAGAGCGGGTTGGATTAGTTGGCCCGCAGCTACCAAAGTGTGTAGCACTCAAGACAGATTGTAGCTGAAGCCAAGACAGCGCAAGATTTTGTAAGCGCTTTTCACTTCCTATAAAGATTCACTTTTATATCGTTCGTGAAGTAAGCTCCCTCACTCGATGATGAAATAATCTTTCTTAATTCAAGCCATCTAACCAAATCCTGATTCTCAGGAGTATTCTTTAGTCTCGGTGAAAAGTACCCGGTTTTTATATCAGAAAACGGAGGCGGTAGATTAGCCAAGACTTGACGTACTTCTTCTACAGCCATAAGAGAATGATATTTGTTAAAGAGCGAAATTTGAGTCGCTATGGGCCTAGAGTTCGTTATCAGTGGTCGAACACCAATTCCATTCATTTTGGATATGTTTGCGTCCGCACTGTTAACAATTGGACCAATAAGTGCTGCACGCTCTGGAAGATCCATGAGCACCTCTAGCCCGGATTTCTCATAGCACCTCAGCAAGTACCGCACCCAGGCCGCCATGCTATTAAAAACCTATTGGTACATCTTAAATTGCCTACTTTTTAACCACTTTCCGTCGTTCAGATACACTTCCCCCTTTCCCCCATTGCGTCGGGCCGGGGGCGCCCGCGCATTCAGTTCGGCACCAACCGCCTGACGAGATCGGATAGTTGCGCTTTATAGGGGTAGCTGTCACTCATCAACACCCGGATTCGGCGCGTATTGCGGATGATGACCGCGCCCACTTTGATGAGTTTGAGCCTCAGGTTGCTTGGGCTCATGCGCTCAAAAGGGGTCTTCTTCAGGTAAGTACGTAAGCGCTCGAACAGCGTATAGGCGAAGCCCGATAAGATCAGCCGCCACTGATTGGCCCACCAGTGCGTACTGGAGGTCCGGTCAGCAAACAGGCTCAGTTGTTGATCCTTGATTCGGTTTTCCATGTCGCCCCGAGCACAATACTGCTCGTAGTAAAGCTTGAAGCCGTCGTCGTAACGGGAGCTGATGATAAATCGGGGATTGGAGCCCAGCTCGCTTTCTTCTAGAC
This sequence comes from Halomonas sp. NYA30, assembly GCF_976980765.1. Lineage (NCBI taxonomy): Bacteria > Pseudomonadati > Pseudomonadota > Gammaproteobacteria > Oceanospirillales > Halomonadaceae > Halomonas > Halomonas sp. NYA30. The sequence continues at coordinate 4,075,703 of NZ_OZ334477.1, forward strand.
GAGCGACCACCCAGCGTGGGTATTTCCAAGAGTGTGCTTGATACGGGAAGCGGAACGTCTCTGCCACTTTGCCTCCCACCTGCCATTGGGTCTTGCGCACCAGCATCATGGGCACGTCCACTTCCTTGAGCAGCCGACTGTTCTTACCGATACCCACGATATAGTCAACGTGATGCCGATCGCACCAGTTCAGCATCCGGGGGCGACAAAAGTGACTATCACCTCGTAACACAATGCGCGTATCGGGCCAGTACTGGCGGATAAAGCGCACCAGTAACGCCAGGATGGCCCAGCTGTGATGGCTGTCGCTGTGGTCACTGGTACGCAGATAGCTCACTAGCAGATGGCGGCCACAGAAGACATACAGCGGGAAGTAGCAGTGGTGATCATAATAGCGGTTAAAGAACTTCCCGGGTTGCTCGCCGTGCACGGGAATATCGGTGCCATCAAAGTCCAGCACGATTTCCTTGGGGGGTTGGTCATGCTGCTCAATGAAGTGATGCCACAGTAACGCATGGGCCTTCACCATCGCTTGCCGGTCTACCTTCTGCTCGCTCCGACACAGTGTAGACTTACCCGCCAAGACTTCATCTTCACCTAGCGCGGTCTGAAGCGCTTGGTCGTAACGTAGGGCCTCATGGTCGTTAAAATCTTCGTAGCCCGCGGCGACACCGAACACCCGCTGACGCACCAGAGTGTCGAGCTTGTGACGAACCTGTTCCGGTGCGCGGGGATCATGAAGCACGGAGGCCAAGCGGTGCGTCAGACGATGTTGTTTATCGACTTCCCGTAGCAAGAGCAATCCAGCATCGGAGGTGATGTGGCCCCCAGAGAAATCGGCTTCAATTTGCCGGCGTGAGAGTGGCGAGAAGGTCAGTTTTTCAGGTACCATTTTGGAAGCGGCTGTTGGTGCTTGATGGATTGGTTAGGTTCTTGAAATCATAGCACTTTCAGCCGCTTTCTTTTATACCCCGTGAGAAATCCAGGCTAGGTCCACGAACTTAGATTGCTCTTCATCTGAGCCGTATTTGTTTTCTAGCCAAAACATCATGCTATTGAGGCGGGTGGCAAGCTTGCGTGTTAATGAGATGATGTTTTTTATCATAAGATACCGAGCATACATAACCGTTAAGAAACAGATAGGCACGAAGGCCAACTTAACTCATCCCACTTTTGGCTAGGCACTCTTGCAGATTTTACGGACCTTGTCTAATTAACCCTTAGATTTCATATTGGACTGTTCTGAACACTGATACCATCGTCTGATCGGCGATGCCTGAATAAGGCTCCCTTTACCAGGACAAGAATCAACGCCCATAAAAAAGCCCGCCCTCATCAGCAGCTTTCGCTGTTTGACGAGGGCGGGCTTAGTACTGCCTAAATGCTACTAGCTAAGCGCTTCCAAAGACTGCTCGATAATGCTGAGCCCCTCTTCCAACACCGCAGACGACACCGTCAGCGGTACCAGAATTCGGATGCTGTTGCCGTAGAAGCCACAGGAGAGAAGGATTAGGCCTTTCTCGCGGGCCTTGGCGCATAGCGCTCCGGTCATTTGCGCATCGGGCTTGCCGTCGCTATCGAGCAGTTCAAACGCGGCCATGGCGCCGAGCTGGCGGCCGTGGGCCACGGCGGGGAAACGCTCTTCCCAAACCGTGAAACGCTCGGCCAGCATTTTGCCCATCTGCTCGCTGCGCTCAAGAATATTCTCTTCCTCGATCACCTCGATGACCGCCAACGCCGCGGCACAGGAGAGCGGATTGCCGCTGTAGGTGCCGCCCAGGGAGTTGGGGCCGGAGGCATCCATCACCTTGGCGCTACCCACCACAGCCGAGAGTGGCATGCCGTTGGCTAGGCTCTTGGCGGTGGTGAGAATGTCTGCCTCGATGCCGCTGTGTTCCAGGGCAAACAGTTTGCCGGTGCGGGCAAAGCCGGACTGCACTTCGTCGGCGACCAGCAGAATACCGTGCTCGTCGCACAGGGCGCGCAGCGCTTTGAGGTAATCCGGTGAGGCGATGTAGAAGCCGCCTTCGCCCTGTACCGGCTCGATCACGATGGCCGCCGTGCGGTGCGGGGCGATATCGGTTTTGAACAGCGTGCGAATAGCATCGAGCGACGCTTCTTCGCTGATGCCGTGCAGCGGGTTGGGGAACGGTGCGCGAAAGACGTCGCCCGGCATCGGGCCGAAGTCGTTCTTGTAGGGCAGCACCTTGCCGGTCATCGCCAGGGTCATCATGGTGCGGCCGTGGAAGGCACCATCGAAGGTGATGATTCCGGTGCGGCCGGTGGCGGCGCGGGCAATCTTGACGGCGTTTTCCAGCGCTTCGGCACCGGTGTTCACCAGCATGGCCTTGCGCTCGGGGCCACGCACGGGGGTGAGTTCGCAGAGCTTTTGGCACAGCTGCACGTAGGGCGCGTAGGAGATCACCGCAGCGCTGGTGTGCATCACTTTCTTGAGCTGTGCTTCGACCGCCGCGACGATTTTCGGGTGGCGGTGGCCCAGGTTCAGCACGCCAATGCCGCCGGCGAAATCGATCCAGCGGTTGCCGTCGGCGTCCCATAGCTCAGCGTTTTCAGCGCGTTCGGCAAACTGAGCCGTCGGCGTGGCGGCACCGTTAGCCACAAAGCGGATTTTCAGGTCGTTCAGTTCTTGGTTAGTCATCATCGTTCTCTTTATAAACCGCCTACGCAGACGTATTTCAGTTCAGTAAACTCATCAAGGCCATGGTGGGAACCTTCGCGGCCCAGCCCGGACTCTTTCACACCGCCAAACGGTGCCAGTTCGGTGGAGATCAGCCCCTCATTGACGCCGACCATGCCGTACTCCAACTGCTCCATGGTACGCCAGATGCGGCGGTAATCCGTGGCGTAAAAGTAAGCTGCCAGGCCGAACGGTGTGTCGTTGGCCATCTGGATGGCTTCTTCGTCTTTCTTGAAGCGGAACACCGGCGCTACGGGGCCGAAGGTCTCTTCATCAGCCACGGCCATCTTGATGGTGACGTCGGCCAGCACCGTGGGCGTATAGAAGCGCTCACCGGCAGCGTGGAGTTTGCCGCCACACATAAGACGTGCGCCTTTGCCTTGGGCGTCGTCCACGTGTCGCTGAACCTTGTCTATCGCCGCTTGGTTGATGAGCGGGCCGATAATGCTGCCATCTGCTAGGCCATCGCCGACTTTTAATGCATTCACACGCTCGGTGAGCTTACTGATGAACGCATCGTAAATGCCGTCCTGCACCAGAAAGCGGTTGGTGCAGACACAGGTTTGTCCGGCGTTACGGAATTTAGAGGCGATGGCGCCATCAACAGCGGCATCCACATCGGCGTCGTCAAAGACGATAAACGGCGCGTTGCCGCCCAGCTCCATGGCGGTTTTCTTCACTGTGCTGGCGCACTGGGCCAGCAGGTGTTTGCCGACCGGAGTAGAGCCGGTAAACGACACCTTGCGCACTCGTGGATCGGTGGTGAGCACTTCACCCACGGCCGCGGGTTTGGAAGCGGTGACCACGTTAATGGTGCCCGCGGGCAGGCCAGCTTCCAGCGCTAAATAAGCCACGGCCAGAGCGGTGAGCGGCGTGGCTTCAGCAGGTTTAATGACTACGGTGCAGCCAGCGGCCAGCGCCGGGGCGCACTTGCGGGTGATCATCGCCAGCGGGAAATTCCAGGGCGTAATCGCCGCCACCACGCCGACCGGCTCGCGCAGTACCAGCAGGCGCTTGTCGTCGGCGTGCTCATTGATCAGCTCAAACCAACGGCGCAGCAATGCTGAGCGCTGTTTGACCGGCGTGGTGCGCCAAGTAGGGCCTGCTTCGTAAGCGGCGGCGACGGCGTCGCGGGTGTCATCGGCCCCTAAGTCGGCCACCCGGGCAATGGTCTCACCGGTGGCGGGGTTGTCCACGGCAAAGGTTCCTTTTCCGGTGCGCCACTCGCTGCCCACCAGGGCAGGTACTGCATCATGTAACCACTGTTCGATAAAGCTCATGGTCTTCTCCTGATTAATAACATTGCGTGCACGCTAGCAGTAATGTGGTTGCAGGCGAATGCACCACTTTTGCGTTCAACCAGACCACTTTTCTGTTTTACTGATACATTGGTGGGCACTGTGATGTTGAGGATAAGGATGGATGGCCAGTCAGCTTTACAACAACTTGTAAAACACTATGCGCAGCAACCTGAACGCTTAAGTAAACAAGTGCGAATTGAGCAAGCGCTGAGACAAGCGGTTACCCAGGAGTGGCCTAACCAGACTCGCCTACCTTCTCACCGGCAGCTAGCAGCAGCGTTAGGCGTTGCTCGGTATACATTGTCACTAGCCGTTGCGACGCTGATTAAAGAGGGTCTGCTTACGACTTCTCATGGCAGTGGCACTTGGAGCTGCAAAGTGTCGCCCCCTGCTGTCTCAAAATCCACAAGTGTGCAGCTATCAAAACGTGCACAACGAGTGTTGCGTTGGCCGGGTGCGAGTACGGTTCAAAGCGGCGCGTTCGTGCCCGGCATTCCCGATATTGCTCAGTTCCCGATGCGTAAGTGGCGCCAGCTCTACTCGAGCGTAACGGTGCCGCAAAACGCCCTGCTGCTCTCTTACTCCACTGGCGGCTACGGCCCGCTAAAGCGCGCCATTCGCGATTTTCTAGCGCGCTGGCGCAACCTTGATTGCGATATTGAGCAGATCATCATTACTGACGGCACCCATAACGGCATTGAGCTGTGTGCCATGGCGCTGGCGGATGTGGGTGACACCGTTGCCATGGAGTCGCCCTGCTACTGGGGAGCGCGCAACGTATTTACCGCCGCTGGTTTGAACATTGAAGCGGTGCCGTGGCTGCCAGAGCAGGGGCACATACTCCCGCCTGTTGCTGCCCCGGTGAAGCTGGCCTACCTGACCGGCTCGCATCACTACCCACTCAGCGTGCCCACCAGCGCCACCGACAAGCAACGCTTATGCGATGCCTTATCGCCCGCTTACATTGTCGAGGATGATTACGAGTTCAATCGCGACGACCACCCTAACCTGCTCTTTTCGCCCCAATCAGAGCGCCACTTGCTGGTAGGATCGTTTTCCAAGATGATGTTTCCGGGGCTGCGGCTGGGTTATTTAGTGGTTCCACGCCAATTGGCGGCGCCGATGAACCGTCTGCGCAGCGAGCTTTTCCGAGAAGGTCGCATGCTGGATCAAGCCGTGCTGGCCCAGTTCATTTTTGATGGCGACCTGGACGCCTGGTGCCGGCGCATCCAGCGCGACTACTTAGGGCGTCAGCAGGTGCTGCACGACCAATTGCGCTCGCTACCGCAGGTGCGCAGCGTTTCACCGCCGAGCAGCGCGATCAGCCTTTGCGTTGAGTTTTCGCCCGGCATCAACGATGTGGGCATCGCCCAATCACTGCTGAAAGAGCACTTAATCGTGCGGCCTTTAAGCCCGGTGTGTGCGCCCACCGACCCAAGGGTTGGCTTGGTGATGGGCGTCGGCATGCTGTCTGGGGAAACGCTGGTGCGTGAAGCACAGCGGCTACGTCGCAGTCTGGAAGCGCTGCTGCGTTAGGCGTTACTGATAACGCATGGGTGAGGAAGGAAGCACTTCTCAATATCTTAGCCACAAGCTTTCAACGACTTATCCACAAGGATTTACTCACAAGAGCTTATTCACAAGGACATTTATGCGCTGCCCTGTTGATCGTTTTACCGTTGCCTCTTCAAATGCGTTCGCTCGCCTACGCCTTTGGGCATCACTGGCTTTTGTGCTGCTCCTCTCTGGCTGCGCCACCTTTGCCCCCAACCCACCCCAAGATCAAACCAATCTCTGCGAGATATTCCGCGAGCAGCCCACTTGGTACGACTACGCCCAGGAGTCCGAGGAGAAATGGGGCACGCCGATTGCGACTCAGATGTCGTTTATTCAGCAAGAATCCTCGTTTCGCAGCCATGTCCGCCCGGATCGCAAATATTACCTGGGCTTTATCCCCGGCCCACGCCCCTCATCAGCCAAAGGTTATGCCCAGGCACAGGACCCGGTATGGGGCGAATACGAAGACCAAGCGGGCAGCCTATTTGCGCGCCGAACGCATATGAAGCACGCCACCGACTTTATCGGCTGGTACAACCGCCGTTCCCAACAGCAGGCGGGAATATCGCTGAGTAATCCTGAGCACCTTTATTACGCCTACCACGAAGGCGCTGGCGGCTACCAGCGTGGCACGTATCGGGGCAAACCGCAGGTCTTGAGGGCAGGTCGTGAGGTGGCGGCGCGCGCTAATCGTTACCAGGCCCAACTCAACAGCTGTGAAGCGGAGTTTCAGTGTCGGAAGTTTTACCAAGTCTGGCCATTTTGCCGTAGTTAAGGAATAAACGATGTCACTATGGATTGGTGTGGCGCTGGTCAGCGTGGTGTTTTTCACCTCGATGCTTTCCGGCGTATTTGGGATGGCGGGCGGCTTGGTGCTGCTGTGGTTTCTGCTGTTGGTATTCCCCGCCGGTACGGCAATGGCCGTGCATGGCGTGATACAGCTCACGGCGAATGGGTCGCGCGCTTGGCTCTCGCGGCACTATATCGTCTGGCGCATCGTCGCGTTCATGGCGCTGGGCGTATTGAGCGCCGCTGGCCTACTGCTGCTATTCAACTACAGTCCTAATGCCGCCAGCGTCTCGATTTTGATTGGTTTGATGCCCATATTGGTGTGGACGCCTAAGCGCTGGTTTCATCTGGATGCCAACCGCGCCAGCCATGCGTTTTGCTGCGGCATTGCCTCAGGCGGATTAACCATTGCCGCCGGGGTTTCCGGGCCACTGATCGATATTTTCTTTGTGCGCTCACGCATGGACCGCCGCCAAGTGGTGGCCACCAAGGCGATGATTCAAGTAGTGGCCCACAGCATTAAAATCATCTTCTACCTAGGCGCCGCCATGGCGCTTAGCGCGGGCGAATGGGGCATCGTATTGCTAGCCGCACCGTTTGCCATGCTCGGTACGCAAGCGGGGAACCGTATTTTACACCGCCTCACCGATGCCAACTTCCGCACCTGGACCCGTTGGATCGTGACTGGCATTGGGGTTTTCTACTTTGCGCAGGGGATATTCCTGCTCAGCCGCTAGCGTTGAGGGTGATAAAAGCGAGCTTGCCGTTGATGCCTATACTGACCATAGCCATCAACGGAGGTCGCTATGGATTATCATCACTACCGCAAAGCCCTGACTGAAACACTTGCCCAGAGTGAAGTGCCCTTTCCCGCTGCCGAATACCAAGCTCGCCTGGACAAGGTGCGTCAGGCGATGACCGAGCAAGGGTTAGATGCGCTACTGCTCACCGACCCCGCGGATATTAACTACCTCACGGGCTACCACACCTTTGAAGTCTCGGTTCATGCCTGTTTGGTCTGCACGCAAGAGAAACTAGTGCTGCAAGTTGCCTCGATTGAAACCGGTGCGGCGGTGGTCACTGCTCGGGTCAATGAGATTATCGGCTACCGCTGGGAAAGCCTGGATGAAATCATCACCCCGCTGGCGGATCTGCTTACCCCCTGCCAGCACATCGGTATTGATGGCTGGAGCAGCGGGCTGCGTTTTGGGGTGATTGATGCATTGATGCAGACCATTGGCCGCGAACGATTCAGCGAAGCAGGCGCGTTAGTCGATGCGATTAGAATTGTTAAAAGCCCTGCTGAACTGGAGATGCTGCAAGAGAGCGCGCGGATAACCGCTCTAGGCCTTGAGACTGCGATTCAGAGCATTCGCCCGGGCATGACCGATAACGATATTGCCGCGGTGGGTGCCAAAGCGCTGTTGGAAAACGGCAGCGAGTTTATGAGCCTGCAGCCCATCGTGACCAGCGGGCACCGTATTGGTGTCATACACGTCAATCATAAGCGGCGCGTGATTCAGCCTAACGAACCAGTGTTTCTGGAGTTTGGCGCCGCGTATCAGCGCTACACGGCCCCCATGATGCGCACCGCGGTGACCGGCACTCCCAACGCGGCCCTCTCCGCCACTCGCGACCTTTGCCGTTCTATATTCGAGGCGCTGTGCGACGCCATGCGGCCCGGCAATAGTTTCGACGCCGCCGCCCAAGCGGCTGATGCTTTACTCGCCCCGCACCGCGACCAGTATTTTTTCTCCGGCGTGTTTGGCTACGCTGTGGGCGCGCAGTTTCCGCCTAGCTGGGTAGAGGGCACGGGCTTTATCGCCAAAGGTCAGCATCGCACCTTTGAAACCAATATGGTCTTTCACCTGCCGCTCTGCCTACGCGTGCCCGGCCAATGGGGCGTTGGCATCAGCGATACCGTGGTGGTGACCGAGCAGGGAGCCAAACCACTGACTAATAACGACTGGCAGCTATTTGAGGCACACTCATAACCTCTCACATAGACACTCCCATAGCCTCTGCATTGACACGTTCATAAAGTAACGCTATCGTCAGCACAGATGAAAATGAGAAACACTCTCTTTTTTATCCATCAAGTATACCATCCGTCGTGAGGGATCAGTGGGATGACTAGCGAGCAGCGGCAACTTCGCCAAACAGTCATGTTTTTACGCACCTCGTTTGAAGCGGTTCAGCACTCCATTGCTGGCCGCTTTGACGACCCGCTGCCCTGCTGGCTGGATACCAGCATGCTCTCGATGCTTTCACGCGAGCTGACCCGCTGCTGCCAGCAAGCCAAGCCGCTGTTCGCGCCTGCCGTGGTTGAGCAGCTCTTTATCGCCTCGCAACAGTGCGACCTGCTGCTAAAGCAATGCCCCGGCGTGCTGAACAGCGCCGTTTGCTATCGCCAGCTAGGTGCCATTATGTTGCCGCTTTCAAGCGCCATCGGCCAAATCGATACGCCTGCTAAGCGCCGCTGGCCTTGGATGAAGTGGCATTGACCGTTCTTCAGACGCTTCTTTGCTCCAATTGGGGCGTGCGCTCATGACGATTGCCAACACTGTAACTGCCAAAGCAGAAACACCAGACTTGGAAATGCTAGTGTCTATGTTTATTGATGCGTATTTTTAGTGGCTAGTACACGCTTACCTAGATCGGTTATTCGATATTTTTGAGTGGGACTACGCGGCGAATCAGGTTGCGTCATTTCAATCAATGTCAGAGCCAATGCCGGTTGCAAATAATTTTGTAACAGCGTGGGACGATGCGTGAGTGATAATGCCTGGAGAAGCGCTTTAGTGCTTAATGGCTCTTCAAGCAAAGCTTGCAACAAACGCATTACTTGTTCGGTTACTTGTTCGGTTACTTGTTCGGTTACTTGTTTGGGTAATGCAGGTGCTGTGTCCTCAGCGACCGAAAATCCCGCGTGAACGGGTAAGCGAATTAAAAAGTAACTGCGTTCATCGTCGGTTTCGAACACCGGTTCTGGCGAACCGTTCGTCTTCATCACCCGAAGAATTTTCGGCACGCCCGTTGAACGGCCTTCGGTTAAATCCAATTCTTTTAAAAACTCGCCAATACGCCGGTTGCGGTAGCGGCGGCTAACTGCTTTACCTGCCTGCAGGTCTTGCAAACGAATAGAGTGGTCGGGTCCTGGAAAGCTGAGCACCACAAGCTCCCGGCCATCAATACGGATTTCAATGGGCTCACGAATTTCATAAGAGCGGTGATACACCGCATTCACCACCGCTTCTTCAATGGCGACCAGCGGAAAATTCCAGAAACGCTCAGCTTCTGGGCGATCAGCGTGTTTTGTTACGCCCTCCTTTAAATAGTTGCGATTAATGTAGTCCAACGCCGTGCGGGTTATGCGCCCCAGCGGGCCCTTGAATATTTTCTCTTCAAAATGGTCGCCACCCGCACCGTCTGGAAAATACACCACATCTATCTGAGTCGCCGGGAAAAACTGCTCGGGTTGCTCGTTAAAGAACAACAGCCCCACATTTTTGGGAAAGGCCATCTCGCTTGGCCCACCAACCACATTCATTCGGCGGCCAAGGGTGTCAATATCCAGCTCGCGGGCTTCAGGTGCCAATTCGCTATTAATATCGTGGAGAAAGTCGCGCATCAAATAGGAGGAAAGGTCATTTAATGTCGCGGTTTGTCGATAGCGATCATCAAACGGTACAGTAGCCGCCAAACTTAACAGCTCACGCTCATCCCGCCCCGATGCTTTCACCGTGCTGGTATGTTTACGCAGGTAATAGGCCCAATCACTCTTCTTGCTCAAGCTGGTTTTAGCTTTATAGGGCCGTGTTTCACCGCCCGGCGCCCATAGCACCAGAATGGTTTTGCCCTGAATCTCATAGGTAGCGGTTAACGGGTGATAGTGCGGCGCAAGCGCTGAGTGCCCTAGATTTAATAACTCTTTTTGAACGGCATCGATTTGCTCCGGCAATAAACCGGCAGGCGGCAATTGCGGTTGACCATTCTCTTCAGCAATACCAACCAGGACATACCCGCCACCCAAATTGTGGAAGTCATTAGCGAACGCACACAAAGTATGCAGGATGGATTCAGGGTTCCAGCCTTCTTTATATTCAATGCGTTCACTTTCCACCGTGCGGTGATGAAGCAAGTCATCGATGTTGATGGGGAGTTTAGGTGTCATGCCGTTTTTTCAGCCGTTTGGTTGACGTCATATCGCACTAGTCAGGCCTTATAACGTTTAAGTTAACCTAATAATGTAGAACGATGCCTGCAAATGCAATTCTCGGAAAGCAGGCTGTGGCTAAAGCGCTAGCGGCTCATTTCTTTTTCATACCCATCCCGCCTGATTTTCCTGTCGGGGTTTTGTTTTGAGCGTAACGGCCCCATCAATAAGGGAATGACATAGTCGTTGGCGTTAACTAGTAAACTGGTCTATTCTGGAGCGTACTATTTATCGAAGCATTCAAAAGGAGCTTACTTGATGGCTTTCGAAACACTATTTACCCCTACATCGCTTGGTAGCCTGACGATTCCTAACCGCGTCATCATGGCGCCGCTGACTCGTGCGCGTACGCCTGATAGCGTGCCGGGCAAGATGCAGGAAGCCTACTATGGGCAACGTGCTGGATCTGGGTTGATTATTAGCGAAGCCACCAATATCTCCGCGACCGCCCGCGGTTATGTGTATACGCCAGGCATCTGGACCGATGAACAGGAAGCCGGCTGGAAAGACGTTGTGGATGCTGTACATGCCAAAGGCGGTCGTATGGCGCTGCAGCTGTGGCACGTTGGGCGCGTTTCACACGAAATGGTTCAACCCGATGGCCAGCAGCCGGTAGCGCCAAGCGCGCTGAAAGGCGAAGGCGCCCAGTGTTTTGTCGAGTTTGAAGACGGCACTGCGGGTCAGCACCCCACCAGTACACCGCGTGCGCTGGAAACCGATGAAATACCCGGCATTGTCGATGACTACCGCCAAGCGGCCGAGCGCGCTAAACGCGCTGGTTTCGATATGGTCGAAGTGCACGCGGCAAACGCCTACCTGCTCAACCAGTTTCTGGCGACTGGCACCAACAAGCGTACCGATCAGTACGGCGGTTCGTTGGAAAATCGCGCCCGCTTCCCGCTGGAAGTGATTGATGCGGTGATTGAGGTTTATGGTGCAGACCGGGTCGGCATCCGCATGACGCCGTTTATCGAGCTCTTTGGGTTGACCGACGATGAGCCGGAAGCAATGGCATTTTACATGGCCGAGCAGCTTTCCAAGCGTGGCCTCGCCTATCTGCACCTGAACGAGCCTAACTGGGCGGGCGGCGATATTACCTTCCCTAACGGTTTCCGTGAGCAGATGCGCGAACGCTTTAGCGGCAGCCTGATCTACTGCGGCAACTACGATGCCGAAAGCGCCGAGACACGCATCAGCGAAAACTCCACTGATGCCGTCGCCTTTGGCCGCCCTTACATCGCTAACCCGGATCTACCGGAGCGCTTCCGTGTTAATGCGCCGCTCACCGAGCCGAACCACGAAACGTTCTACGGTGGCGATGAGAAGGGCTACACCGATTATCCGTTTATGGATAATGGCTACGACCGCAAAGGGTAAGCTAATCTAACTTTAGCCCATGGCTGAACCCTTTCCTCAGAAAAGCATCACTTAGGTGATGCTTTTTTATGTCTGATTATTATCAAACGCTGCTAGGCTATTGATTCTTTCGTTTTAACGAAAAGGTGATACATGGTTGGTTCCTTGTTTTCTCTACTGGTGTCGCTCTTGCTGGTTGGCCTAACCGCCAGTACCGGTGCGCGTTTTCGCCCAGATAGCTGGTACCGAGAGTTACGCAAGCCGACCTGGACACCACCGGATATCGCCTTTCCTATTGCGTGGGGCATACTGTATTTATTGATGGCTATCGCTGCGTGGCGACTCTACATGGCCGATCATTCGGCGTGGCGCACCGCCAGCTTAGCGGTTTACGTGCTACAACTTTTCACCAATGCGGCGTGGTCCTGGCTGTTCTTCGGACGCAAACAGATTGCCATCGCACTGATCGATATTGTGGTATTACTAGGGTTAATTATTATCGCCATTGCGTTGTTTTCCCAAGTAAGCACGCTAGCCGCGTGGTTAATGGTGGGTTATGGGTAGCGTTGGCGCTAACCCTCAATGCCACTATTTTTCGGCTAAATAAAGCCTGAGCGTGGATTAAAAAAACAAAGGGTTCTGAGAGTATGGATCGCACCACTACTATAATAGTACTCGCCTTCGCATCGCTGGTATTAGGCGCAATGGCAACAGCGATATTTATATATGTCGTTGTACCCTGGCGCCGCCGACGGCGCGCAGCGAAAGCGAAAGCCGCTGCCCCTCGTCCGGTACAAGTAGACAGCTCTGACGAAGTTCAAGAACCTGACGCATATGCACCTTCAAAGCAAACTAAAAAAGTTAAGCAGCATTCGCTTTTTATAATCTTTGATCAGCCTAGTGCAGATTCAGACGAGCGCCTTATCCAGTGGCTAAGGGAGAAAAATGCCCACTACGACGCGCTCAAGAAAATATTTCTAATCGACGGCCAACAGCCGTCTAACCCAGTCACTATCGCCAACGCATTTCCACCGGGGGAAATGCCTGACCTGCTGCGTGGGGAAACCCATGAGCCCATCAGGGGTATTAGCTTATTAGTGAAACCACCGTTACGTAAGCGACGTAATCAACAAATGCATGTCTACGTAGAACTCGCCAAAGAGATGCAGACGGTGTTTAGCAGCAAAATGCTCAATGACGAGCGCGAACTCGCCACTGACAGCACCTTTGAGCAAATTATCGGCGAATAGACTTACAGCGCTATGCTGACAAAAACAGCGTCACACTACTCCCTGGCTGCGCAGGTAATCGTCGTAGTTACCGCTAAAGTCGACAATACCTTCCGGCTGCATATCAATAATGCGCGTCGCCAGTGAAGAGACAAACTCACGATCGTGGCTGACAAACAGCAGCGTGCCCGGGTAGTTTTCTAATGCCAGGTTCAGCGCCTCGATAGACTCCATATCCAGGTGGTTGGTCGGCTCATCCATCAGCATCACGTTAGGCTGAGTAAGGATTAACTTACCGAACAGCATGCGCCCCTGCTCGCCGCCCGAAATCACCTTCACCGACTTGCCGATATCATCGCTGGAAAACAGCATCCGCCCTAACGCGCCCCGTACAACCTGCTCGCCGCCAGTGGTCCAGCTCGACATCCACTCAAACAGCGTGGCATCGACGGCAAAATCGTCGCTATGATCTTGGGCAAAAACCCCGACATCAGCGGCTTCTGTCCACTTCACTTCACCCGCATCCGGGTGCAGCTCGCCTGCCAGCGTTTTGAGCAGCGTGGTTTTACCAATGCCATTGGGGCCGATGATAGCAATACGCTCGCCGGCTTCCACGGTCATGGAGAGGCGCTCAAACAGCGGCTTCTCGCCGTTATAGCTTTTAGTAATGCCATCCACATTGACAGCGTTACGGTGAATTTTCTTAGCCTGGTCAAAACGAATAAACGGACTAACACGACTGGAAGGTTTGATATCTTCCAGCTTGATTTTGTCGATCTGACGCGCTCGCGAGGTAGCCTGTTTGGCCTTCGAGGCGTTGGCAGAGAAGCGGCTAACGAACTGCTGCAGCTCGGCAATCTGGGCCTTTTTCTTGGCGTTATCCGAGTGCTGACGCTCGCGAACCGCGGTAGCGGCGGTCATGTAGTCATCATAGTTACCCGGGAACAGGGTAATTTCGCCGTAATCCAGATCCGCCATGTGGGTGCAGACGCTATTCAGGAAATGGCGGTCGTGAGAGATGATGATCATGGTGCTGCTGCGCGCTTTAAGAATATCTTCCAGCCAGCGGATGGTGTTGATATCCAGGTGGTTGGTCGGCTCATCCAGCAACAGTACATCCGGGTCAGCGAATAGCGCCTGGGCGAGCAGCACACGCAGCTTCCAGCCGGGAGAGACTTCGCTCATCGGGCCCGTGTGTTGCTCAATGGGGATGCCCAAGCCCAGTAGCAATTCGCCGGCGCGGGGCTCGGCGGTGTAGCCATCCAGCTCGGCGAAGCGCACTTCTAGATCAGCGACGGCCATGCCGTCCTCTTCGCTCATCTCTGCCAGCGAGTAAATACGCTCGCGCTCGGCAGCCACCGACCAGAGTTCGACATTGCCCATGATCACGGTATCGATGACGCGCTCGTTTTCAAACGCAAATTGATCCTGACGCAACTTACCCAGCCGTGTACTGCTATCCAGCATCACCTGGCCAGAAGTGGGCTCCAAATCGCCACCGAGAATTTTCATAAAGGTGGATTTGCCGCAGCCGTTCGCGCCAATCAGGCCGTAGCGATTGCCGTTATTGAATTTAACGGAGACATTTTCAAACAGGGGCTTGGCCCCAAACTGCATGGTGATATTGGCGGTTGCGATCACAAAAGGAGCCCGGTTAGCGTGTTATTTACAATACGAAAGGCTCGCGATTCTACGCGCTATTGGGCAGGCATTCATCCATCATCCACTAGGGCATTCAATTGATTGCCGGGATATCGAGCAGAAAGCGTTCACCATCAAGCGCTTGGCGCAATCGAGTAGCAAGAATATCGACAATATCTGGATGTTCGCCCACCAGCTTGGTCGTAGTAACGGAAAGCTCTGGATGCTGCTGTTCAGCCGCCGCGCATATTTCAGCGATATCGCCTCCCTCTCCCGCATGGCGACCCGGCGAAAGAAACAGCATCGCCAGGATGACCGGGCCTGCATTGAACTCGGGTGACAACAGCAAGTTTTCCAGCAGCGGCTCGTTAAAGCGGTACTCATCACCCTCGCGGCGTTCCATAGAAGCAGCAGCAACACACGCTACGTCATCGGCTAACAGCACACTAAGCTGCCCCGCTAAGCGGTTACGCACGGCGGTGACGTCAGGAATCGGGCTGCCGTGATCGACCAGTGCCACATGGGGCTTAGTACCTAGCCGAAGCTTCTCGCGCACGTTATCTGCCAGTAAATGGGCTAGGCGCAGGTCGTTATCCCCCAATTCATCCACCAAGGGCTGGGCCACACGCACCTTCACGTGGGGAAAGCGCTCTTGCAGCGTGGCCATGCGCTCGGGCAGGTAGCCGGTCAGTGCTTTGCTGGGACCAAAAAAGAACGGCAGGATCAATATCTCTGTCGCCCCTTGTTCGGCACTGCGTTCAGCGGCGGGGCCAAGCGTGGTGGCGGGAACGCCATCAACCTCTTCCACGGGAATCTTGTTGGAGTGCAGTAGTGAGGCCGCCTGTACGGTTTCACCCATAAGCTCACTAAGCGACGCCGCCACGCGACGTAAATTAAGCATTGCCTGCGCTCGTAGCGAGCCGTTATCGACCAAAAAAATCGCGCGCATGGCAGCCTCCTATTGTGGCCTTGGCGATCAAGTAGGTGATCAACCATGACATGTTAAGATGGTGGTTTTACACCGTCGTTGCCCACCATGTTACTTGAAAAATGTGACTTAAAAACGTTGCCTGATACCGATGCTTGATACCACTACGCTTAACCAGCAAAGAAATTTCTTCGATGGCCATGCCGAGATTTGGCTATTTGGCTATGGTTCACTGATCTGGAAGGCGGACTTTGCCTATTTAGAGCGCCGCCCGGCGTTTATCACCGGCTGGGAACGGCGATTTTGGCAAGGCTCCCATGACCATCGCGGTACGCTTGAATCACCGGGACGGGTTGCCACCTTGATTCCCGCTGAGGGAGCGGTGTGCCATGGCATGGCCTACCGGATTACCCCGGAGGTGCTGGCACCGCTGGATATTCGAGAGAAAAACGGCTACCTACGAGAGAAAGTGCCGCTGACGTTTACCGATGTCAGCAGCGACACACCTGAACAGAGCGAAGGGCTTATTTATCTCGCCAGCGAAGATAACCCGGCCTTTTTGGGCGACGCGCCGCTTGATGAAATCGCCCAGCAAATTGCCAACGCCCATGGGCCCAGCGGCCCCAACCGCGACTACTTAGTCAACCTCGCCAAGGCGCTACGGGAGCTAGGCGCCAAAGACGCTCATATCTTTGCCCTGGAACAGCAGTTGAGCCGCTTTTAACATTACCAGTAGCGTGGATAGCGACGATGCCGGGCAAGGTTATTGACCAAGATAGCAATGATCAGCATCACTACACTCCCTGCGCCAATCGGTAACAGCGGGTACCACCAACCCAACTGATGAACGCTAGCCCCGCCGCCTACTGCAATCAGTGCAGCCGCGGCTCCCGGTGGGTGAACCGTGTGGGTTATTTGCATAACAAGTATCGACAGCGATACAGCCAGAGACATCGAGAGCGGTGTCGCCCCCAGCAGTTGGTAGCAAGCGACGCCGATACCCGCTGATAGCACGCTACCAAACAGCACATGGCTTGGCTGAGCAAAGGGGCTTTCCGGTGCCGCATAGATAAGAACGGATGTCGCCCCGAAGGAGCCTACGATCAGCAGCTGTTGCGAGAGCCAAGCCGAGCTTAACCAGCAGATAACCGCCATACCGCTAAAGGCGCCAACCCATGACCACACCGCATCCTGCCAACCCACTCGGGTGCGCTTAATGGGCTGCCCTCGCATCTTGCCTAGATAAGTTTTCATTGCACTCGCTTTGCACAAAATGAGTGCAGATGATGGCAAAATGCACCAAATAAGCAAATGACAATCCATCATGCCTTGGATGAAGCTGACTCAAGAAGACAGATTAGGCGGAAACGGCTTCTCTACATCATTAACCACGAAAGAATGAACAGTCCTAATAAGGTACGAAATACCCCCCCAATCAGCGAACCACGCAGGAATGCTCGCAAGCCGCCCCACAGGATCAGCAACCCCACTACGAGCACGGCAATGCTAAAAAACGAATCGTTGATCCCCAGCGAGCGGGTCAGGCCATCAATAAAATCGCCGAAAGCGCCAAAAAAGTTGGTAAAGATACCCAACAGAAACTCCACCACCACGCGGATGGCTTCACCGATAGTTTCGCCTATTCCGTCAAAAAAACCGTTTGCCTGCATTGCATTTGGCTGCATCGATAGTACCCAAAGCTGAGAAGGATAAGCCGCATTGTCGGTTAAATACGCTGACTGAGCAAAGCAGAACAAATCCCGCTTCTTTTTACGCTAAATTTTTAGCGCCTTCCTCACCAAGCAACTACTATAAAAGACATAAAACGATCGTTTAAATAAATATAATTATCTGACACTAGGTTCTCACCATGACGCACCACTATCCACTTGCCGACAAACTCCAAGCCAATACCCATCAGGTGGAAAACCAGCCACCAACGCTTGAAAACTACAACAGCTACACCGCTGACCGCGCACTTCAAGAGGGCGTTAAACGCGAAGGTGGTACTAACAATAGCGCTCTCAAGACGTTTGGGCAGTGGGCGGGCTCCACCGAGGCCATTGCCCTGGGCTTTGACGCCAATCGTTACGCACCTCAGTTGGTCACCCATGACCGGCAAGGGCATCGAGTTGATCTGATTGAGTTTCACCCTGCCTACCATCAGCTGATGCAAACAGCGGTAGAGCACGGCTTGCATGCTAGCCCCTGGCGAAACCCTCAGCCCGGTGCGCATGTCAATCGAGCTGCCAACTACTTTTTACAGGCTCAGGTAGAGGCAGGCCATGGCTGCCCCATCACCATGACGTTTGCTGCCCTGCCAGCTTTGCGCCACCAGCCCAGCTTGCTTGAGAGCTGGGGAGACAAAATCACCGCGCCCCATTACGACCCGCGCAACGTGCCTTATTTTGAGAAACGGGGCGTCACCATCGGCATGGCGATGACCGAAAAGCAGGGCGGGTCCGATGTACGACAGAACACCACTCGCGCCTACCCGATTGGCCAAGGCGGGCCGGGTGAGGCTTACGAGCTGGTGGGGCATAAGTGGTTTGTCTCGGCGCCGATGTGCGATGCTTTCCTGGTACTCGCTCAGGCGCCCGGTGGTTTGAGCTGTTTTCTACTGCCACGCTGGCGGCCTGATGGCAGCAAGAATCCGCTGCATATTCAGCAGTTGAAGCGCAAAATGGGCAACGTGGCGAACGCCTCCAGCGAGACGGAACTGCGCGGTGCCTTTGCCTGGATGGTGGGCGATGAAGGCCGTGGCGTGCGTACGATCATTGAGATGGTCGCCATGACCCGCTACGACTGTATGATTGGCTCAGCTGCCGGAATGCGTCAAGCCACCGCCCAGGCGATTCACCACGCCTCTCATCGGTATGCCTTTGGGGCGCGCCTAAGCGAACAGCCGCTGATGCAGAACGTACTCGCTGACTTGGCCATTGAGAGTGAAGCCGCCACCACCTTAATGCTACGCATGGCCCGGGCCATGGATCATCAAGACGATGAGCATGAGCGGCTGCTTTCGCGAATCGCTACCCCTGTGGGCAAGTACTGGATCTGCAAGCGCACACCCCACCACGCTTATGAGGCAATGGAGGTGATTGGCGGTAGCGGCGTTATGGAAACTCACATAATGGCGCGCCTGTTTCGCGAGTCGCCCATCAACGCCATCTGGGAAGGCAGCGGGAATGTGCAGTGTTTGGATATCCTGCGCGCAATTGAAAAGCAGCCCGAAGTGCTCGACGCCTACTTCGCCGAGCTTGCCAAAGCGCAAGGTGCCAATGGGCATCTTGACCGCTTTATCCACCAATTACAGCGGCAGATGCAGGATACCCAAGCGCTCCAGTACCGCGCCCGCCAGTTGGCGGACGGCATGGCCCTGGCGTTACAGGGTGCCCTGCTGGTCCAACACGCCCCCGCTTATGTGGCCGATGCGTTCTGCGCTGGTCGGCTTACCGACCGCAGTGGCCTCAATTCAGGCACGTTGCCCACCGGGCTGGATTGCGCGGCAATCATCGAGCGTGCCCGGCCCGTGGAATAAAACCCTTGGAATGAGCCCCGTGGAATAAGCGTTCACGACCATGGTCGACTTCCATGCTAAAACTGATCGCGTTAGAACTTATGCTGTAAAACAATAAGCAGCAACGTGATAGCGGGAGAGCTTGGTACATCAAACTATGATGACGCCAGCGCCGAAGGAGCAACAGCCCCGGAAACTCTCAGGCAACCGGACCGCTATCACCATCACTTTCCGAAGAGCGGCTGATGACTGCGTCACTCAGCCCACCGAAGGAGCAAGCGCGCCCAACGGGCACGTGAATCTCTCAGGTTCCATGACGGAAGGGGTACGCCAACAGCTACGCCGTTAGGTGGTATTCCCGACGCTCATACAATCTGGAGAGACTCATGCAACGCATTGCCGTTATCGGTGGCGGTATCACCGGCATTACCAGCGCCTACGCCCTGGCCAAACGTGGCTATCATGTCACCGTCTTTGAAAAGCATCGTTACGCCGCCATGGAGACCTCGTTCGCCAACGGCGGTCAGCTCTCGGCTTCGAATGCCGAAGTGTGGAACCACTGGCCCACTGTGATCAAGGGCATGCGCTGGATGCTCAAAAACGATGCCCCGCTGCTGGTCAACCCTCGCCCGAGCTGGCACAAGCTCAGCTGGTTTGGCGAATTTATCGCCTCGATTCCCCGCTACTCTGAGAACACTACCGAGACCGCGCGACTGGCGATTGCGGCACGCGAGCATCTGTTTCAGTGGGCGCAGGAAGAGCAAATCGATTTTGATTTAAAGCAGAAAGGTATTCTGCATATTTACCGCGATAAAGCGGGCTACGACCACGCCGCCAAAGTCTCACAACTGCTCAGCAAAGGCGGCCTGGAACGTCGCGCGGTAAGCCCTGATGAGATGCGCACCATCGAGCCCACCCTGGCGGGCAACTACCACGGTGGTTTCTTTACTGAAAGCGACGCCACCGGGGATATCCATAAGTTTACCCACGGCCTGGCGCAAGCCGCCGAGCGCCGCGGCGTAACGCTTAAATACGGCCACAGCGTGCAGGATCTCGGCGCGGACGAACAGCACGCCTGGGTCACTGCCGCCATTGAAGGCGAGGCTGACGGTGAACCGGTGCGTGAAACGTTCGATAGCGTGGTGGTATGTGCAGGAGTGGGCAGCCGCGCCCTGGCCGCCAAGCTGGGAGACCGGGTCAATATCTACCCGGTTAAAGGCTACTCGATCACCGTGCAGCTCGATGACGCCGCCTCTCAGCAGGCCGCGCCCACCGTGAGCCTACTCGATGATGAAACCAAGCTGGTGACCAGCCGCCTTGGCGATGACCGCTTTCGTATTGCCGGTACCGCCGAATTCAACGGTTTCAATCGCGATATCCGCGACAACCGTATCCGCCCATTGATCCGCTGGGTGGAAGAGTGCTTCCCCGGCGTCAGCACCCGCCGCGTAGTGCCCTGGGCAGGCCTACGCCCGATGCTTCCCAACATGCTGCCTAAGGTCGGCCCCGGCAAATTACCCACCGTGTTCTACAACACCGGCCACGGCCACCTGGGCTGGACGCTCTCTGCGATTACCGCCGATATGCTGGCGGATGCGGTGCAAGCGGCGGAAGAAGCATCGGCACCAGCGAGAGCATCACACTCAGTGTGACGTGCTGGCATAAATCAGGAGGGGCATTCCCTCCTTTTTAATTAAACGGCGGGTACTTTGGCAATAATGCGCTTGGCTGCCTCACCGCGGGCAAGGTTGGCATGGGCGGGGGCAATGGTACACAGGCTGGCAGCCTGGGCTTGAATCGCGCTCACCACTTTTGTGTGTTGGTGACCGATATTGGTATTCACTAATTGACTACTAAAATCCAAATACGACTGTCCTGCATAATCCCATACCCGGCAACCTTGAGCGCCCGCGATAACCATTGGGTCTAAACTGCCTTGCTGTGCCCAGGAGTGGAACACATACTGACGGTCCAGGCTGTGTACATAGCGGTTATCCGCATCCTGTTGGGTTGGGTAAGAAGCGGCAAGATTGGCATTCATAACAAGCACCCTGTTTAATCCATAAGGAAATAGCGTGCTTGCCAGCCTAGTGAGTTCGACCCATTAAGCTGTAGGGCCAATCATCACGTACCCAGGGGACAGATGCGATGTCACACCGGCTATTGCCAACTGGCTCTAGAGGCTTGAGCCAGTGTTGCTTACAGTGAACACTGTTGTTTTAAATGTGTTTATAAACATGGAGATATTATAATGCCTAGCGTACTTATCACAGGAGCTACTTCAGGGTTTGGTAAAGCGGCAGCACAGCGCTTCGCCAAAGCAGGCTGGTCGTTGATCCTCACCGGTCGCCGCCAGGAACGCTTAGATGCACTGGAAAAAGAGCTAAGCCAGCAGGTTCCAGTACTTACACTGGCACTGGATGTCCGCGACAGCGACGCTGTGACTGACACTATTAGCAACCTGCCGGAAAGCTTTCTGCCGCTGACGTGCCTAATTAACAATGCAGGGTTAGCGTTAGCGCCGGAGCCAGCGCAAAAAGTCGCGCTGCAGGATTGGCACACCATGATCGATACCAACATCACCGGGTTGGTCAACGTCACCCACGCGGCATTGCCGCTACTGCTCAAAAACAGCGAAGGTGCGAGCATTCTTAATTTAGGCTCAGTTGCAGGCCAGTGGCCGTATCCGGGCGGGCATGTGTATGGGGCGTCAAAAGCGTTTGTTCAGCAGTTTAGTTATAACCTGCGCTGCGACCTGCTAGGAACAGGTGTCCGCGTGACCGATCTTGCCCCCGGCATGGCAGAAACCGAGTTTACGCTGGTAAGAACCAAGGGCAATCAGGCCGCGTCAGACGCGCTTTATAAAGGAACAACGCCTCTTCAAGCGGAAGATATTGCCGAGCAGCTTTTCTATCTAGCGACACTGCCCGCCCATATCAATATTAATCGGTTGGAAATCATGCCGGTGCGGCAAGCGTGGTCAGCATTTGCCATTGACCGTGACCCGGCTTAAGCCTGCTTCGCTGAAGACAACAAGCCGCCTGTTGATACCCGATCACGCCCTTTATTTTTAGCGAGATAAAGGGCGTTATCGACTCGCTTCATGACGCTTTTAACCGACTCTTGCGAATGAACCTCTACCACCCCAAAGCTTGCCGTGACGCTGCTTTGAAGCGGAAAAGCGGTATGTTTGATCGCGCCTCGGATTTTGTCGGCAAGCCGTACAGCCTGTTCAAGCGAGGTTTCAGGGGCTAAAAGCATAAACTCCTCACCGCCCCAGCGCGCGCAGCAGTCTGCTTTACGCAAATTACGCTTCAGCAGATCGGCAAGCTCCATTAGCACTTGGTCACCGACATCGTGCCCATAGCTATCGTTGATATCTTTAAAGTAATCAAGATCAAGCATGATTAAGGAGAGAGGGCGTGAGTAGCGGTGCTGTCGGTTGAACTCATTTTTAAGCACCATATCGAACTGCGATCGATTAACCAATCCAGTCAGCATATCGGTCGTTGCTAACCGCTCAAGCTGAGCCTCTTTTTCCATCTGCTCAGTAACATCGCGCTGCGTTAATACCAGCGTAAACTGCCCATTATGGCATGTCCCCATCGCCGTAATGCGCCACTCAACATGACGGCGTTTGCCATCATGATGGCGGGATACTTCGCGACCACTGATGCCTTCAAAAACACCGTGGGCACTGTCTTTTAGCGGGTGTAGTGCTTCATGCAGCTGTGCGAAAATCTGGCGGTTAGCGGCTTCCTGCTGCACAACCACGGGGGGAGCGCCCAACCACGCTTCGCGGCTGCCACCCCATAAACGCTGGTAGTCAGTATTGACATCGACGATGCGAACCCCTGGCGAGCCTTCCTGAACGCTCAGGATCGCCACCGCATGACCAGCCCGTTCGCCGTCTGCATCCGATCCTGGATGCGAATAGTGCTGATACATTCTATTTACTCATCCCTGTGAAATAGTCGTGCGGTCATATGGCTGAACATAGCAGCCATATTGTTAGGCATCAGCACCATTGCCATATCTATGCGGGTACTCACCTCTGCCACCGCGAGATTTCACGCCATATTTAACACCAAAGTTACTCTAATGATATTATTCATTACAATTCATTAACATAACGTAGGCTATGTCTCTCCAAAAAACAAATACCGATAGGGTCTTTTGTTCAGAACATGCTTTTCAGCAATGGCTGCGTCGAAGCAGGCATTCACCGCCAGCCTAGCGCCGCTGCTCCAATACGCCGATCACTTCAGGCACCGCCAGCGAACTATCGTCGATTGATGTATAAAGCGCATGAACGGCACCTGCAACACCGCGCTCTACCCCCAGTTCATTGGTCATGGTGTGGTAGTAACCGAGATCCTTGCTGGCGTTGGCGACCGTAAATTTGAAGCCGGAGGGGTCATTGTCAGCGATGTAGGGGCGCAACCGTTCCAGCACAACACCCCCGCCACCACCTGCGCCAAGTACTTCAAGCAAAGCAGTGTCACTGATGCCCGCTTTACGTGAAGCGGCCGTGGCCTCTGCTAATACCGCCGAAAACCCAAGCGAAACAAAATTGTGCAGCAACTTGAGGGTATGCCCCGCGCCTACATCCCCCGCGTGGGCAATATTTTCGGCAAACCCTTGCAGCAGAGGCAGTGTTTCATCGAACAGTGCCTTGGGCGCACCGACAATCAAGTTGAGCCGCCCTTCTGCGGCTTCTTTCGGCGTGCGCGTCATGGCCGCATCCATAAAGCGGCCGCCCGCGTCAGTCACTCTGGCAGCCACTTTTTCGGTTGAACTGGGCAAGGCGGTGGAGCAATCCACCACGACACAGCCGGGCTTTAATCCATCCAAAACACCGTTGGGCTCAAACAACACCGCTTCTACTTGGGGTGAGCCGGTGACGCAAAGAATCACCACATCAGACTGCTGAGCCACTTCCTGCCCTGTATTCAGCGCGGTGGCACCGGCTGCCAATAAGTCATCCACAGGCTGGTTGCCTGGATGATTAAGAAAACTGACCTGATGGCCTGCGCGTATTAGACTGCTGGCGATCCCATGGCCCATCAAGCCAACGCCGACGATGCCTACCTGGCGAGTTGTTGTCATTATGATGACTCCTTTTACTTGGTTACTGTCCTAGCCGTGTTTGATAGCGACGGTTTTGATTCGGGTATAGCTCCGCAAGCCTTCAAAGCCCTTTTCACGACCATGCCCTGAACGCCCAACGCCACCAAAAGGTAGTTCAACACCACCGGCGGCGCCGTAGTTATTGATGAACACTTGGCCACTGCGAATACCTTTCGCCAAGCGTAGCTGACGTCCGCCGTCACGCGTCCAGATACCGGCACACAGGCCAAAATCGGTGGCATTAGCGAGTGCTAGCGCTTCGGCTTCGTCCTCAAACACCTGCACCACCAGTACCGGGCCAAACAGCTCTTCGCGCAGTACTTCATGCCCATCAGGAATATCGGTCAGCAGTTGAGGGAGTACAAAGTGACCACCACCCGGTGCGCTCGGCGCTAGCTCGCCTATGGCCGCAACGCGAATGCCATCGGCTTTGGCCGCCGCCAACCGTTCTTCCAGTTTGGCTTT
Source organism: Halomonas sp. NYA30 (assembly GCF_976980765.1). Taxonomy (NCBI): domain Bacteria; kingdom Pseudomonadati; phylum Pseudomonadota; class Gammaproteobacteria; order Oceanospirillales; family Halomonadaceae; genus Halomonas; species Halomonas sp. NYA30. The sequence goes on from NZ_OZ334477.1 coordinate 4,100,533, forward strand.
TTGGCGCGCATTGATCAGCGGCCCACAGTCGGCGTCGGCTTCACCCGCATCACAGCGCAAAGCAGCAAAGCGCTCACACAGATTGGCAACCACGCTATCGGCGATTTCACGCTGCACCAGCAGGCGGCTACCCGCTGAACAGGTCTGACCAGCATTTTGGATAATCCCGCGCACCACGGCAGGCAGCGCTTCCTCTAAATCCGCATCGGCAAACACTAGCTGAGGCGATTTCCCCCCTAGCTCCAACGTGACCGGCACATGGTGCTGGGCGGCCGCTTGGGCGACATGGGTACCGGTCTCCGGTGATCCGGTGAAAGAGAGATGATCAATTTGGGGATGGGAGGCAAGCGCTGCACCTGCTTCATAGCCAAAACCTGGCACAACATTGAGTGCTCCCGCCGGAAGCCCATGACTTACCGCCAGTTCTGCCAAGCGCAGCACGCTCAAGCAGGCATCTTCGGCGGGCTTAAGCACCACGCAGTTACCTGCCGCCAGCGCGGCTGCCACACAGCGTCCGAATATCTGAGAAGGATAATTCCAGGGAATAATTTGCGCACATACGCCGTAAGGCTCGCGCAGTGTCATGACCGCGAAGTCGGTCTCAAAGGGAATGGTTTCACCGTGAAGCTTGTCCGCCGCACCGCCATAAAAGCGGAAGTAGCGAGCACAGGCGGATATATCCCCTTTGGCTTGCGTCATCGGCTTACCGGTATCGGCACACTCGAGCTGTGCTAGCTGTTCATGATGCGCCTCGATCACATCGGCAAAACGCAGCAGCCACTCACTGCGCTGCCGGGCAGGCCAGCGAGCCCACTCGCCTAACTGGCCAGAAAAAGCCTGACGCGCTGCCTGAACGGCGGCATCGACCTCTTCCGCTTGGCTACGCGCAATACGCGCTAAAGGCTCCCCCGTGGCGGGGGCTTCTACCTGAAGCGTAGCGGCGGTCGTTACCCACTCTCCACCAATCAGCGCCTGCTGTGGCGGTAAGGTCATTGAATGTGACATTAAAGACTCCTTTTATTGTCGTTGTTTCGCTCACTTTAAATAACGACTGACTAACCATAGAAGATGTTCACCAACCCCATGGAAATCCACGGCATATAAGTAATTGCCATGAGGCAGGCCAGCACCACCAGCACAAAGCGCACCAGCCAGGGCAGCATCTGATCGATCGATATTTTGGCGACTGCACAGGCAGCAAACAGGTTCACGCCCAACGGCGGGGTGATCATGCCCAGAGCCAGATTAACCACCATGACCAGGCCAAAATGAACCGGATGAATGCCAAACTGAATAGCGATCGGCGTCAAGATCGGCGCCAGTACCAAAATAGCGGCAGAGGTTTCGATAAACATACCGACGACTAACAGCAGCGCATTGACCACCAGCAGAAACAGCAGCGGGTCGTTGATGGTGTTGGTGACTAGGGTGGCAATTTGCGCAGGCAGCCCCGTTCGGCTTAGGAGAAAGCTGAAGAGCGAGGCCGCAGCAATAATTAACATAACGGCGGCTGTAGAAATAACGCTCTGGCGCATAATCGGCCACATGTCATCAAGCTTCAGCTCACGGTAGTAAAAACCGCCGACGATCAGGGCAAAAAATACCGCCACAGCGGAAGCTTCAGTAGGGGTAAATACCCCACCGTAGATACCGCCGATAACGACCACTGGCATCAGCATGGCCACCCAGGCACGCTTCACCGAGACTATAAAACCGGTGCTGTCTTTATAGTCGTCTTTGCCGTAGCCCCGTATCTTGCAGAATAGATACAGGAAGATAATCAGCGCGCTGCCGATCAATATGCCGGGGCCAATACCGGCGAGGAACAGCTGGCCAATGGACGTATCGGTACTCACGCCATACAGAATTAGCGGAATCGACGGGGGTATAAGCACGCCCAGCTCAGCGGATGACGCCTGAATGGAGGCAGCCAAGGGCTTAGGGTAGCCATGTTTTACCATCGCCGGAATCAAGATGGCGCCAATCGCAAAGGTAGTTGCCACGCTGGAACCGGACACCGCTGCAAACATCATGCAGGTCAACACGCAGGACATCGCTAGCCCGCCCTGCACGCGCCCAACGATGGATTTGGCCAAGTCGACTAACCGTTGAGATATCCCCCCCGCCGCCATCAAGTTACCGGCAAGAATAAAAAACGGGATCGCCATAAGCGGGAATTTATCGATGCCGATAAACATCTGCTGCGGTACTAATAGCAGCGGCAAGCGGGTAAAAAACTCAATGCCAATAATGGATGCCAGAATAATAGAAACGGCAATCGGCACCCCGAAGGTAAATAGAATGATCAGCGACAGGCCAATAACCATATTCATGGCTGCACCTCCCGCTCAGGCCGCGGCGCACCCTGGGATGTTTCAGCCTCCGGCACGATCTCGCTATTTTCAGGGCCTACCTTTTCCCGACCAGCAAGCTGTGCGAGCAGTCTCGCCACCACGGCGACAATGGCAAAGCAGGAGCCCGTCGGAATCGCCGCATACGCCCACGCCATCGAAATATTCATTCCCGACATGGTTTGATTGCTCACCCGCATGGTCATTTGGATGCCGTAATGGATCAACACACCAAGCACCAGTAAGCAGCACACCACAATGGCGACTTCCAGTAGTGTCAAAAAGCGCGCGGGCACTACCTTATAAACCACCTCCACCGCCATCATATAGCCACCCCGAAACGTGGCAGCCGCCGCCAGGAAGACACACCAGATCATCGCCGCACGGGAGGCCACTTCCGTCCAGGTCGAGGGCGCATTGAAGACAAACCGGGTGAGCACCTGATAAAAACTGAGTGTCACCGAGATCGCCAGCATCGCCACGGCAAGCAGCATAGCGAGCCGGGTTAACTGGTGCTCAAAACGAAGAAAGACCGCTAGCATAAGAGTTCACCATGCTAAAGCGGCCTCCGGGGTACCGGAGGCCGAGGTGGGGAAGCCAGGGTTACTTAACAACCGCTGGCTGCTTCCTGAACGCGCTCAAGCATTTCAGTGCCGTATTCCGAGGTGAAAATCTCGTAGGCGGGCTGTACTGCTTCCTGGAAGGGGGCGATGTCGATATCGGTTTTTACCGTCATGCCATTCTCTTCCAGTAGTGCTACCCCTTCACGCTCTAAGCGCGAAACTTCTTCCCGGGTTGCCTGAGCAGAGGCTGCAGCTGCCTCCATAAACCAACCGCGCTCCTCATCACTCAAACCGTCCAGCAGAATGGGCGATCCCAGCACGATGGCCGGTGAGTAGACGTGCCCGGTGAGCGAGAGGTAGTCCTGCACTTCCCAGAAGTTGGTGGCGACAATGACGGTAATCGGGTTTTCCTGACCATCGACAGTGCCTTGCTGTAGCGCGGTGAAGAGCTCAGGGAACGCCATCGGTGTTGGGCGGGCGCCCATCTGACGGAACGCTTCCTGGTGTACAGCATTTTCCATGGTGCGTACGCGCAGCCCTTCGGCATCCGCGGGCGTGGCGATCTCGCGCTGGCTATTGGTTAGGTGGCGAAAACCATTTTCAGACCACGCCAAACCCACCAAGTCGTGCTCGCCCATTTTTTCCAACAGCTCATCGCCCAGTTCACTATCCAATACGCAGCGAGCCTGGTCGTAGTTTTCAAATAGGAACGGCAGATCGAGCACATAGCTTTCCGGTACGAAGTTACCCAATGGGCCAGTGGAAGTAATCACCACATCGACCGTGCCAATCTGCAGACCTTCGATCATCTCCCGCTCGCCGCCCAGCGACCCAGAGGTATGCTCGGTGACCGTGAACTCGCCATCGGATAATCGCTCCAGCGTCTCTTTAAACGCATCGGCACCTACCGAGTAGTGCGAGGTCGAGGAGAGTGTATGGCCCAGGTTCACTTCCGTTGCGGCGTGGGCCTGAAGTGCCATACCTGCTGTGGCGATACCGCTAATCGCGGCCACCAGAACATGGCGCTTGAGCGTTGGTGTCATGTGTTGCTTCGTCATTGTCGTGCCCTCTTTATATTGTTGTGAGGGTGGTCGTTGGGGCAACTTACCCGCCTACGGGTGTCGCCCAGGCAGTTTCCTACCGCTGACGGCAGGGCAGAAACTCACTTCGATTCAGTTATGAACGCATCGATGATCTGCTTGAAGTTGTCATCGCCGACAAAGCCAAGCTGCTTGGCTTTCGTGGTTTCAAACCGGGCGGGCCAGCTCGCCACAATGGCTTCAATGCGTGGGTCGGGTTCATGGCGTACCAGTGAAAGCGCTTTTTCTCCCGCGACGTCACCCAACGCTTTCAGCATTTGGGCAACCGTGACGGTGATGCCCGGCAGCATAAAGGCTCTAAAAGGCGCCAGCGCCTCACTTGGCACCTCAGCACCATGAATCAGCGCATCCACCACCTTGCCTGGCGACATCACAAACATCGGCAGTTCAACGGGCACCGGGCAAACCGCCTCTTCGCCCTTGAGCGGCTCACGCAGAATGCTGGAAGCAAAGCTAGAGGCCGCGGCGTTCGGTCGGCCAGGACGAATCACAATGGTCGGCAGGCGCAGCACTAGGCCGTCGATAAGCCCACGGCGGCTGTAATCGTTGATGAGCAGCTCACACATGGCTTTTTGGGCGCCGTAGGAGTTTTGCGGATGGAGGGCCGTCATATCATCCAACACTTCCGGCAGCTCACCACCGTAGGCCGCCACGGAGCTGGCCATAATCAAGCGAGCATCGGTCAGTGACTGCTCCCGGCAGCCTTCCAACAGCGCCCGCGTGGCATCGAAATTAACCCGCATACCGAGTTCCAAATCGGCTTCTGCGGCAGAGCTCACTACCGCCGCCAAGTGATAAATAACATCAGGGCGTTGCTCCAGTACACTATCCAGTGCGCCGGACTCGGTAATATCCAGCGCCCTTGATGCCACGGCGACGCTTCCCGCATCAGGCAACGGTGCTTCTATCTGATCAATCAGTGTTAGCCGGGTAATCGGCTGCTGGCGAAGCTCACCTCTAGCCAGCAGCTGTTGCACTAACCGCTGGCCTAGAAAGCCTGCCGCACCGGTAATGGCGATATGCATCGTTTTGCTCCTATGCACTGTTGTTATTGTTTGTGTTTTTCTCGTTTGTTATTTGGCCTGGCGGATATCAGTGAGTGGTTAACCCCCAAGCTTTGCCCCACCCTAGCCCCGCACGGGTTTCTGCCTTGGGGCGATACTCACAGCCGATCCAGCCGGAGTAGCCCAGCGCACTCAATCGCTCAAAAATGGCGGGGTAGTGCACTTCTCCAACATTCGGCTCGTGGCGCTCGGGCACACCTGCCACTTGGATATGGCCGATGGCGCTGAACTGGCGTTCAAGGTGGCGAATCAAATCGCCATCCATGATCTGGCAGTGGTAGAGATCAAACTGTAACTTGAGATTTTCCGCCCCCACTTCTTCCAGCACTGCCATGGCTTGCGCTTGGCGAGACAGGAAAAATCCCGGCATATCGCGGGTATTGATGGGTTCGATGAGTACCTCTCGACCGACTTTTGCCGCCTCACCCGCCGCAAAACGCAAATTGCGAACATAGGTCGCCTGATGCTCAGCTTTCGTCGCAGCATCGGCACCTTCAGGTAACAGGCCAGCCATGGCATGCACTCGGGGGCAGTTGAGCGCCTCGGCATAACGCAGTGCCTCTACCACCGAGTCACGAAATTCCCCTTCTCGGCCAGGCAGGCTCGCCAGCCCCCGTTCCCCGCCATCCCAATCTCCCGGCGGCAAGTTGAACAGCACCTGTTCCAGCTGCGTTTCCTGCAGCGCATGGCGCAACTCTTCCGGGGAAAACGCATAAGGAAATAGATATTCGACACCTTTAAAGCCCGCGTCCGCAGCGGCCCCAAAGCGATCGATAAAGGCGTGCTCGTTAAACAGCATGCTGAGGTTGGCGGCTAATCGAATCATCGTGGTGCTCTTGTTGTTAAGTACGCTATTAAATTTGTAGTTAATCCCGTGGAAAGCGCGCTTCTAACTCGGCTACCTGCTCGGGCGTTAACCCCCGAGGGTTCTCGCCTCGCAACAGTAGATAGAGCTTGGCGGTCTCTTCCAGCTCTTCGGTGGCGTACACCGCCGCCTCAAGATTTTTCCCCGCTACCACCGGGCCGTGGTTGGCCAACAGTACCGCGCTATGCTTGCCCGCTAAGCCCCGCACTGCATCGCCCAGTTTTGGGTCGCCGGGCATGTGGTAAGGCACCAGCGGTAGCTTGCCCACCCGCATCACGTAATAGGCGGTCAGCGGCGGAATGCAGTCGCAGGGATCGACTTCCGGCAAGCAGGAGACCGCCACCGAATGGGTAGAGTGCAGATGTACGATAGCGCCGGACTGCGGGCGCTCTTCGTACATCGCCATATGTAGAAACTGCTCTTTGGTGGGCTTATCGCCACTCAACAGTTGGCCGTTGTTATCCAAATGGGAAATGCGCGCCGGGTCTAACCTTCCCAAACAGGCGTTGGTCGGTGTCATCAGCCAGCCGCCATCGTCCAGCCGTACGCTGATATTGCCGCTGGAGCCCATGGTCAGGCCGCGGTCAAACAACGATTTGCCCAGGGTACTGATCTGCTCCCGCAAGCTGTTCTGGGGATGGCGATGCAAGTGGATGCTCATGCCAGCACCTCAAACGCCCGGGTAAAGAAATCGACGCCGCCGAAGTTACCGGACTTCAGCGCCAACGACAGCGGCGCATCGCGACCGGCTAGCGGGGCTTGGGTCCAGGGCACGCCGGGGTCGATCTGCTCGCCGATGCGCAGAGTGGTAATGCCCAGCGCCGAGACTACCGCACCGGAGGTTTCGCCCCCGGCGACTAGTAACCGGCCTACGCCTTCGTTCACCAGCGTGACTGCCAGTTGGCTCAGCGCCTCTTCCACCAGCGCGCCCGCACGTTCTACCCCTAGGGCTTGCTGGGCATCATTCACCTTGTCAGGATCAGCCGAGGCGTAAAGCAGTACCGGCGCCTGTTCAGATAAGCGCTGTCGCGCAAACGCCAACGCATGCGTTTGCTGTTGTTCGTCTTTCGCCAGCGCCAAGGGATCCAGGGCAAAACCGCCATTAGGATGCTTGACCAGAAAATCCGCAACCTGGGCCAGCGTGGCGCGGGAACAGCTGCCGGAGAGCACCAACGCCCCGCCCGAGGCAGGCGATAAACGCCCCGGTTCAGTGATGGTGGCTAACCAGCCCTGGGCACGGTACTGGGCAGGCAATGCCTGCCCCAGGCCAGAACCGCCGGTGACCAAGGGCATTAACACTGTCGCTTCGGCCAGTACGTCCAGATCCTGCTCATCCAGGGAATCACAGATCACATGGCGAACGCCTTGTGCTTCCAGCGCAGATAAATGGGCACGGGTTGACGTTGATCCTTGGGCAAGCACTGCGCGGTTGGCCAACCCCACCGGGTGCGGCGTTTGGCGGGCAAGCACGCGCACTAAGTCCGCATCCTGCATAGGGTTCAATGGGTGGTGCTGCATGCCGCTGTCGTTGAGCAAGCGATCACCCACAAACAGATGGCCTTGGTAAACCGTACGCCCATTGATTGGAAAGGCGGGCACCATCACCGTTTGGTGCCCGCCCAGAGCTTCCAATAGCGCATCCGCCACCGGGCCGATATTGCCCTGGTCGGTGGAGTCAAAGGTGGAGCAGTACTTAAAAAACAGCTGGCGGGCACCCTGCTTTTGCAGCCAATCTAACGCAGCGAGCGAATCATTCACCGCCTCATCCACCGGGCTGGAGCGGGATTTAAGCGCCACGACTACCGCATCGATATCAGCGAGGTCGATCTCTTCTTGCGGCACGCCAATCACCTGCAGGCAGCGCATGCCGCCGCGCACCAGGTTATTAGCAAGGTCGGTGGCCCCGGTGAAGTCGTCGGCAATAGCGCCTAATACGATGTTCGATCCCATACCCATTTTTATCAGGCTCCCTGGGCATCGTTGGCGGCTTCCGGCAAGGCGATGCCGGAGAGCCGCTGATAAACCTTGATCACCGCTGAATCATCTTCACGGCCAAAGCCTGCACCGCTGGCAGCGGTAAACTGCTGCAGTGCACTGGACGCCACCGGCGTTGCCAAAGCCAGCTCGCGGCCGGTTTGATGCACGATATTGAGATCTTTAACGAAGATATCCACAGCGGAAAGCGGCGTGTAGTCACCACTCAGAATGTGCGGCACGCGGTTCTCGAACATCCAAGAATTGCCCGCTGAGTGGGTGATGACGTCATAAATCACCTCTGGGTCGAGCCCCATACGAATCCCCAGCGCCATAGCTTCGGCGGCGGTGGCAATATGTACGCCAGCCAGCAACTGGTTGACCAGCTTCATACTGGAGCCCACCCCGGGGGCATCGCCAAGGCGATAGACCTTGGCGGCCATGGCATCAAGCACTCCCTGCGAATACGTGAAGGCTTCTGGTGCGCCGGAGGCCATGACCGATAGCTCACCGCTTTTGGCTTTCGCCGCGCCGCCGCTAATCGGCGCATCCAGCATCATTAAGCCCTGTGCCGACAAGCGCTCACCCAGTTGCTTGGCTTGACTGGGGGCCACCGTGGCACACTGCATAATCAGACTGCCCGGTGCCAATTGGCTGGCCACGCCCTGCTCTCCGAACAACACCTGCTCAACCTGAAGGCCGTTAACGACAACCACCAACACAATATGGCAGTGAGCAAGCTCGGCAGGTGTTGCAACACTTTTGCCCCCTGCCGCCACGAAGGCATCGCGAGCGTCTACAGAAATATCGCAGCCCGTGACGTTAAACCCGTGTTGGAGCAATACGGTAGCAGTGCCCATGCCCATGGCACCCAGGCCAATAACGCCTACTTGAAGTGATTGTTGATTGTGTTGACTCACCTGCCGACACCTCGCTTTGTTGAAAGTGTTGTTGTTTTTGTTGCTATCGTCGCGGTGTTATTAAAAGCGTCATGGTAGCGCTGTCATGATAGCGCTACCATTTGTTTTAGATTATTCTCTGCGTAACGACAAGCTGAACATTAGGGCCCTGCGACCAATGTCTAAAGACTCACCTAACGCTGACTCGCGCGCCAAAAATGTGACAACGCCTGCCCTGCCTAACAACGCTAGGCAGCGACGAAGCTCAGACCAAGTCACGCTCAGCCAAGTGGCACAAGCGGCTGGGGTATCGCCGATCACAGCATCGCGGGCACTGAACTATCCCGATAAAGTTAGCGATAGCGCAAGGCGAAGCGTTCTTCAGGCCGTGGAGAACTTGGGGTACGTACCCAACTTGGTTGCCGGTAGTCTGGCCTCATCCCGATCACGGCTGATTGCCGTGATCGTGCCATCACTGATCAATAGCGTGTTTGTGGAAGTCATCAAGGGGCTGCAGGAGACACTGGAAGCCGAGGGCTATCAGATACTGCTGGGTAACACCGACTACGATCTAGACCGTGAGTATCAGTTGGTGCGCACGTTTTTAGGCTGGTCATGTTCGGCGCTGGTCACGGCAGGGCTGCGCCATAACTCGGCGTGCCATACGTTGCTGGCGAACTGGGATCACCCCATCATGGAAGTCATGGAACTGGGGCAGGGCATGGATCTTAACGTCGGGCTGGATCACGTGGCCGCCGGCCGCTGTATGGCTACCCATCTTATCGACAAAGGCTACCGCCATATAGTTTATGTGGGCGCACGCTTGGCTCAGGACTACCGCGCCAGCATGCGTTTTGATGGACATAAAGCGGTGCTAATGGAGAAAGGGATAGACGCCCCACTACTGGAACTAGACACTCTGGGCAGCCTGCAAGCGGGCGCGGAAGGGCTGGCCCAAGTGCTCGCGCAATACCCTCATACCCAGGCCATTCACTTTGCCAACGACGACCTAGCGGCAGGCGCCCTGCTGGCTGCTCAACGTCAGGGTCTAAACGTGCCAGTGGATATCGCCATTGCCGGGTTTAACGGCCTGCCGCTTGGACAGCACGTGACGCCTCAGCTCACGACAATTCTCTCACCTAGAGAAGAGATGGGCCGCCTCGCCGCCAAGGAGCTTATCCGGCGACTAGGCGGCAAAAACGTCTACCGCCGCCAGCACGATGTGGGCTTTACGCTTCAAATCGGCGGCAGTACTTAGGCGCAAGCACGATAGACAGCGCTGGAGCCAGACAGATGTTCATATATCGATGTAATTAAAATATGGACTCACCCCTCCCGAAAAGCCTCCACCACCCGCTCGGCCAACACTTCGCTGGCATCGCCACTGCCAGGCCGTTTAACCAGCGCTACCTGATAATCACCCAATGGGGGTAGCGATTCGTTAGTGAGACGTTTGAGCGGGGGGCGAATCAAGCTTTTCGGAAACGGTGAAATGGCCAAGTCTGCCAACATAGCGGCTTCCTGCCCGGCACAGTGGTCGCAGGAGTAGGCAATGCGGTAATTCACCCCGGCGCTATCCAGCGCATGGAGTGCAATTCTACGCCATGCACACCCCTGTTGAGCCAGTGTCACCGGTAGCGGCGTGCGCTGTACGGCAACACCATCTTCACGGCCCGCCCATACCAGCGGCTCGCTATGCACGATCTCGCCACGCGTCGCCTGCCCTGGTTCCCCCGCCATCACCAGGGCCAGGTCAAGTTCCGCCTCATCCAATCTAGCAAGCAGCTCTATGCTGCGGCCAACAACGACATCGACCTGCACGGCCGGATGTGAGCGCGCAAACTGGGCCAGTACGGAGGGCAGTACACGCCCAACAACGTCGTCGGTAATGCCAAGCCCTACACGTCCTTCCAGTGTCGGCGCCAGGAATTGTGTCACCGCCTCTGCATTGAGTTTCAGCAGCCGTCGACCATAGCCAAGCAGCACTTCCCCCTCTGCCGTCAAGCGCACGTGGCGCGCTTCGCGTACAAATAGCGTCTGTCCCAGTATCTCTTCCAGGCGTTTGATCTGCATGCTCAGTGCGGAAGGGGTCCGAAACAGCTGCTGGGCAGCGCGAGTGAAGCTGCCACTTTCCGCAATCGTTACAAAGCTGCGCAGCACTTCACTATCCAGTAGCGGCAAGGCAGTCCGGCTGCTCACCACATTCGTTAGCTGATTCATCACGCCACCTTTCAGAAAAACTTAAGGCACAGTGTAGTTCTTTTCGTTTGATTGATCCAAGGCTGTGCACCAAGCTAATTATCAGAGGTCGCGACCCTCCTTCTTATTAACGATAAATGACACCCACTTCAGCAGGCGTGCAGGCGCTGTGGCTTAGGAGCAGGTGTACGATGGAGGTGTGTAATGAATCACGACAACCCTACCCGACATGCTCAGTATGCTTGGCAGCAAGCCAGCCAACTAACTCCGCCACCTAAACCGCCCCGGCTGGAGTTTTATATGCCAGCGATGCCGTCGCTGACCTTGATTCACAGGCTTGAAATGCGTTGGTGGCGCTACAGGCGTCGGCAGCTTTTTCGCCGCCATGTAGTGCCTCTATTGGCCTACGATGACCACGTACTACAGGATATTGGTCATTGCCGTGAAAATATTCACTGGGCCAATCAGTTGCCCCTGAGCGTCGATGCTGTGCAAGCGTTAGAGGAAAAAGCCAACATTGGCATTAAAACTTAACTTATATATATTTATCGCCCCTACATTCCTTGCTAGCTTTAAACCGTCGCATGGATTTGCGACGGTTTATCTTTTTATCAGCATGGAGCAAATCATGATTATTAAAAACGCTAATGAGCTTTTCGTTCGGCTACTTTCTGAAACAAATAGCGCAGAAAAGCAAATGACTCGCGTGCTGCCCAAAATGGCGCGTGCCGCGGATGACCCCAAGCTGGTCGATGCTTTTAAACATCACCTTGATGAAACCCAAGGACAGGTAGAAAGACTAGAGCAAGTCGCTGATAGCGTGCCTGATATCCGTATCAAACGGCTGAAGTGTTACGCCATGGAGAGCTTGATAGAGGAAGCGCAGGAACTGATTGAAGCGACCGAAAAAGGCGCTGTACGTGATGCTGGCCTGATTGGTGCTGCACAAAAAGTAGAACACTATGAAATCGCCACCTATGGCACGCTGTGTTCTCTTGCAGAACAGTTAGGTTATACCGAAGCTAAAAACATCCTGGCCGAAACGCTGAAGGAAGAAAAATCCGCGGATGATAAGTTGAATATGTTAGCGAAAGAGAACGTTAACAAGAAAGCTGGTTAACTTTTTATAAAATGCTTTTATAAAGTGTTTTTATAGGGTGGGCTTAATTAATCAAGCCCACCCTTTCCCGCTCGTTTTAGCAATTGGCACTATTGGATAAGCGCTAGTGCTATCACTACGTTATGCATTAGCAACTTAATAGCTTTTACACTCCCACCGGGCCGCCGTCACGCTTCTGTATCACCACGGTCGCTGCGCGGGGGCGCACTTGACCACTGGCGGCAACCGTAGCGTCTTGCACCAGCGCGCTAGCATCGGCTGGCCAATTGCCCGGATGCTGAATGTTGATAAACAGCGCGGTTTTATCAGGTGTGGCAAAGATGCCGGTCACTTCGCAGCCGTTCGGCCCCACCGCAAAACGTTTGAGCTGCTGCTGGTTGCTACTGTTAATGACGGGTCCGGTGCCTTGAATATCATCGAGACCGTTAGGCACGACCGCAAGCAACTGGTCGTTGGTGTACTCGGTGATACCTTCATAGCCGTTATCCGTCTGGATCCAGAGAATACCCTGCCCATCGCCGCGCTCGTCGAACCATAGCCCGTCGGGACTGGCAAACTGGTTCATTTCCGTCAGGCCCGAGTGGTTATCCGCATCATCGGTCGCCGCACCAAACACAAACACTTCCCAGGCAAAGGCGTTCGGCAGACGACTTTCACGCCAACGGATGATGTGTCCCGCCTCATTATTGGCACGTGGATTGGCGGCGTTGGTCGGTGCCAGATCGTAACCGACGCCATTCTGCTCAAGCCGCTCGCCGTCGTTGGTGTACGTCGGCGAGGAGTCCTCAGCGGTGCGCTGGCTATTATTGGTTAGCGTGAGATAGACATCGCCTGAGGCAGGATCGACAGATGCCCACTCAGGACGATCCATCGGCGTGGCGCCCAGCAAATCCGCCGCGTCACAGGTATTGATGATAATGCCTGCTTGATCATCGCTGGCAAGCCCCAGCGCCGCTGCCAATGTGCGGCCATCACGCGTTTGAGCACTGGGTGTTAGCGGCAGCCATTCACCGCTGCCATCAGCATGAAAACGGGCCACGAACAGCGTGCCGTTGTCCAGGTATTTGCTGCCGATGACAAGACGGTCATACGCTTCACCGGGGCGATTGGCATCGGCGGGATCCCAGGCAGCGTCGGAGACGTATTTATACACATACTCGTTGCGGGCATCGTGCCCCGAGTAGTACACCACCGGCTGACCGGCTTCCAGCTTGCCTAACCAGCATCCTTCATGGCGGAAACGCCCAAGCGCTGTCCGCTTGACGGCCCGCACTCCGCTATAGGGGTCAATCTCCACCTGATAGCCGAAGGTGCGTGCCTCGTTGCGATAATCATCCTCCGCCCGTTCGCCACGCGGGGTGATATCAAAGCGGGCGAACTCACCATTCTCCTCGGAGGCATCGCCTGCGGATGTGTCCCAACCATAGCGGCTTTTGTCCGTTGGGATGCCGATGCGGGCGTCGTCCTGAAAGCGTTCGCCACGATTGACGAAGATATCGGGCCAGTTCTCTTCACAGGCAATATAGGTTCCCCAGGGGGTTAACCCATTACCGCAATTATTGTTCGTGCCGCGGGTTTGCATGCCTGTCGGAGAGAACTGTGTCTTGACGTAGTCACTGCCAGCCACGGGCCCGGAAAGCTCCATCACCGTTGCGCTGGTGAAGCGGCGGTTATAGCGCGACCCCGGCACATGCGACCATTGGCCATTGGCGTCTTTTTCGACTTCGACAAGCGTGACACCGTGAGCGTTGATCTCGGTGCGCGACTCATCTGCTGGCCGCTGGCCCTCTTCGGCATTGGTGGGGCCGCCCTGAGGTGCCCATAGTGCGGCTTGGTCGATATATTCGTTATTGAGCGCCAGCACGAAACGACGCGAGGCGTTGTCGGCGTCCAAGGCAAAACCGGCCATGCCATCATGGTGCATGCCGACACTTTCCGCCTGCCGCTCAGGTGTCATGGTTTGGTCGGCCTGCCACGCATCGCCTGTGCTCAATGGCGTGCCCCAAGGCACCAACACCTGGGCCACATAGCCTTCCGGCACCACAATCGCGTCGGTAAGGGATCCGCGTACCGCTTCAAAGGCGAGCGTCAGGGGTGTTTTCTGCGCACCACTGGAAGCCAACGCCTGTGCAGCGCCACCAAAACTGAGCATCAAGGCAGCAGCGACTCCCAAGCCGCCGCGCATCACATCACGTCGGGATACGTGCCGCGCTAATACCTCAGCAAAAGGCTGATTGCTACTGCGGTTAAACAGGCGATGATCTTCGATCTCTTTACTCATGGTGGTCTCCCCCTGATCGTTTGTATGCCAACGATTGAACGTTAGGAGACACTAAACAAGCTAAATGACAGGACGATGACGGAGTGTCTGCATTTATATGAAGACTAACCACCTGCATGGCGAAGCCGTGATATAAGACCATACTTATTAACACATAATGCAATGCATTGAGTAACAGCGAGCCAATCGGGAGCAAGGATGAGACTGATCAGCATCATATGGGTGGCGTTGGCGGCTATTAGTTTCAGCCTGGGGCTGGTGGGTATTTTTTTACCGCTAATGCCCACCACTATTTTTATGCTGATCGCAGTTTACTGTGCCTCCAAAGGCTCACCGCGCTTTGAAGTCTGGATCCGCTCCCGCCACTATGTCGGGCCATTGCTGATCACCTGGGAGCAAGAGCGCGCCATTCCCCGGCGTGCCAAGCTCGCAGCCGTCAGCATGATCGCGTTGAGTGCATTGATCGTGGTCTGGTCACTCGACCAGGGCTGGCTGCGCTGGGGTGTGGTCGCTTTCCTTATAATGATCGCTCTGTGGTTAGCTACCCGTCCTGAGCCCTCTTCTTCGCCTTAACACATCACTAAATCGGCACCTGATGGGTCGAGACTACCTCCCGCAGCCCCATAAATGAGCGGATCTGGCGCACTCCAGGCAGATAGAGCAACTGTTCAGCATGCAGCCTGTTGAAGCTTTGGCTGTCCCGCGTGCGTACCAACATGAAATAGTCAAACTCCCCGGTGACCACGTGGCACTCCATACAGCCTGACACCTTCTGGGCCGCCTCCTCAAAGGCGGCGAAGGATTCCGGCGTCGAGCGATCCAACACCACGCCAATCAATACCACCATGCCTGCTTGGAGCTGTTCCGGGTCCAGATGCGCCACGATCCGACTGATCACCCCATCCCGCTTAAGCCTTTCCACTCGGCGCAGGCAGGCCGCAGGGCTTAGGTTAACGCGCTCGGCCAAGGCCACATTGGAAAGCGTGGCGTCGTTCTGAAGCAGCTTGAGGATACGCTTATCGATACGATCCAGGTCACCCGCTGGCTGGTCGGCATCTGAGCGCGAAAGTGATCGCTTTGCACACACTAACAGTGTCCTTATTGTCTGTTTAGCAAAATTTAAAACTGATTATATTTATTTATATCACTTTTTATTGCCTATAAAACAGATAATTTGCAACACAAATAATAACGTCACCGCTTACTATAAAACGGTGCTAAATATAAAAATTTGCGAGCACGCCAAGGTTTCACATCTACCCTCGCTAGGCAGTTTTTATGCCGCTCTTTCTCGCTTAGAAGTAGGAGATTTTATATGAATCTTGATCGTTTCCCACGTTATCCGCTTACCTTTGGGCCTTCTCCCATTACCCCCCTCAAGCGGCTAAGTGTAGTGGTCAAGTAAAACTGGCCACCGCTTTATAGTTAACCCAGTACTTTTCCTCTGCCTGGTTCGGACTCATACCACCGTTATGCTGGTGAGGCCTAAGCTGGCTGTAATACCCGATTAAATAGTTCACGATATGATGCTGCCCCTGCCAGAATGAGCGATAGCCATACGTTGGCACCCATTCAACCTTTAAGCTCCTGAAGAAACGCTCCATTGGCGCATTATCCCAGCAATTACCACGTCGGCTTAGGCTTTGTTTTACTTGGCATTTCCAGAGTGTCTGACGGAACTTACGGCTCGTATAATGACTGCCCTGGTCGCTGTGGAACATAACCCCTTTTGGCCGCCCACGGCTCTCATAAGCCATTTTCAATGCGCTGCTGGTGAGTTCGCTATCGGGCGACAACGACATCGACCAGCCAATCGTTTTCCTAGCAAATAAGTCCATGACAACGGCTAGATAAGCCCAGCGTTTGCCAGTCCAGATATATGTGACGTCGCCACACCAAACGCGGTTGGGCGCCACAACGTTAAACTGACGCGCTAAGTGGTTCGGTACCTCAACGTGTTCATCACCTGTTTTCTTATAGGTGTGCCCAGGCACTTGGCAGCTAATTAGGCCAAGCTTTTCCATCAGGCGGCCAGCGCGATAGCGACTTAACGGCACATCCTCCCTTGTCGCCATCTCTGCGATGCTGCGCGCCCCTGCAGAGCCTTCGCTCTCGCGAAATAGCTCTCTGACCTTGGCTATTTCCTTAGTCTTCGTGGCACACACAGGTCTTTTTGAACGTTGTCTCCAGTATTTAAAGCTGCTGCGATGCACGCCAAACACGTCACACAGTTTTTTTACCGGGTAGCTCGTCTTGAGTTTCTCGATTAGCGAGAAGTGTTCAGGGAGTCCGACATCAAGAGAGCGGTAGCCTTTTTTAGGATGTCTTTTTCCATCTCAATGTCACGGATGCGCTTTTCAAGCTCGCGAATCCTGAGCTGATCGGGTGTCATGGGCGTTGCTTTAGGGCTTTGGCCATCACGCTCTTGGCGTAACTGACGAACCCATTTATCCATGCTCGAATACCCCACATTCATTGCTTCTGCCGCTTCACGAACCGTGTAGTTTTGATCAGCGACTAGCTGTGCTGCTTCGAGCCGGAATTCAGGGCTAAAGTTACGTTTTGGTCTTGTTGCCATGCTGCCACCTAGTGATGTCTTGGTGCATATTAGCACCTCTAATTAGGTGGCCAAATTCACTATGCCACTACAAAGCGAACATTTAGGCGGTGAAGTAGAGCTATACGCTAAGCGCGAAGACTGCAACAGCGGCTTAGCCTTTGGCGGCAACAAAACGCGCAAGTTGGAATACTTGATTCCTGAGGCACTGGAACAGGGTTGCGACACACTGGTTTCCATTGGCGGAATCCAGTCGAACCAGACCCGCCAGGTCGCTGCCGTCGCCGCTCACCTGGGCATGCAATGCGTGCTGGTGCAGGAGAACTGGGTCAACTACTCCGATGCGGTGTATGACCGCGTGGGCAATATCGAGATGTCGCGCATCATGGGCGCCGATGTTCGATTGGATGATGCTGGCTTCGATATCGGGATCCGCCCCAGCTGGGAGCAGGCGATGGAGGATGTGCGCAAGCGGGGTGGTAAGCCCTTCCCGATTCCCGCAGGCTGCTCCGAGCATCCTTACGGCGGCTTAGGTTTTGTGGGCTTTGCCGAAGAGGTGCGTCAACAGGAGAAAGAGCTGGGCTTCAAGTTCGACTATATCGTCGTGTGCTCAGTGACCGGCAGTACCCAGGCAGGGATGGTGGTCGGCTTCGCCGCCGATGGCCGCGCCCAGCGAGTGATTGGCATTGACGCCTCTGCCAAACCCGAACAAACCCGCGAACAAATCCTGCGTATCGCCCGCCATACGGCTGAGCTGGTAGAGCTGGAAGGCGGCATCGCCGATGACGACGTGATTCTGGATACCCGCTACGGCGGCCCCGAATACGGCCTGCCCAACGAAGGCACGCTGGAAGCCATTCGCCTGTGCGCCCGTCTGGAAGGCGTACTCACCGACCCCGTTTACGAAGGCAAATCGATGCACGGCATGATCGACATGGTGCGTAACGGTGAATTCTCAGCAGGCTCCAAAGTCCTTTATGCCCACTTGGGCGGTGTGCCTGCGCTTAATGCTTACAGTTTCCTGTTTAGGAATGGATAGGATCTGACCAGTTCTATCCCCCCTTCACTGCCCGCCTGGCGCGAGACCTGAAGTCTCGACCAGGCGGTATTCCAGCTTCTGAAGCCTGTCACTACTCTCTGCTATCTTTGTCACTGCCATCCTCGTCCCTACCTTCCTCGCCCTTGTCGCATATCAGAACTCAACGCCTCCCGACGCAGAAAATGCCGTGCAAAAAAGCCGGGATGGCTTTCAACCAAGCCTGCCGATAAGATCCATGGTGAGCCATCACGAGCTTTCAAGTGGTTGTGTTAAAAATGAGTGTTTATAAGGATGGACTCTATGCGCGATGAGGAAAAATATACCAATACCGAGGAGCAACTGCTGTATCTGCAAAAGTTGTTAGACGAAGAAGATACCGCTGCCCTCAACGAGCTATTTAAAGAGCTCGATATATTAGCGATTGCGCGCACGCTTGAGTCGTTCCCCGCTAAAACCCGTGATTTACTTTGGGATTACATCCCAGATGATGTGCTGGGTGAAGTCCTAGCAGAAGTCGATGAGGGTATTCGCGCTGACTATATTGAGGATCTTTCTGCCAGCGATGTTGAACAGATCGTCAGAGGCCTGGATGCCCAGGAAGTCGCCGAGGTTCTCGATGTCGCCGACGAAGAGATCAAAACCACCGTCTATGCCAGCTTGGACCAGGAGATACGCGCCCAGGTTGAGAATCTTCATGCCTATGAAGATGATGTGGTGGGTCGATACATGGACCCCGAGACGGTCAATGTAAAACAAGGCGTGTCATTAGAGGCCGTACAGCGCTATATCCGGATTCATCACCTGCTCGATGATGAATCACAGCAAATCATGATTACAGACAAGGATAAACGCCTACTCGGCACCCTGAGCCTGATTGATTTAATCAAACAGCCACAAGAAGCCGTGGTTGATGATTTTATGGACGATCTTTTCACCCTAAATGATCAAATGAAAGTGAGTGACGCCGCTGCATTATTGCGCTCTAAAGAACTCCACTTTGTGCCAGTGTGCGATAGCGATGGGTTATTGGTCGGCCAGCTAAACGCTGCCGACGTATTAGAAATCACCCAAGACGATGCTGACATGACGTTGAAACACATGTCAGGCGTTAGCGATGAAGAAGAAGTGTTTACCCCCATTGCGCGCAGCGCGAAAAGTCGCGGTATTTGGCTGGGTATTAATCTGCTGACCGCCTTTTTGGCGGCCTTTGTGATTGGGCAGTTTGAAGCCGTACTGGATCAAATCGTCGCGCTCGCCATTCTCATGCCCGTGGTCGCCAGCATGGGCGGGATTGCAGGTAGCCAAACCTTAACGGTGGTCATACGCGGCTTGGCGCTCGGGCAGCTTGCCGGTAACAATAAACGCTGGCTGTATAATAAAGAACTATGGGTGGGGATGAGTAATGGCCTGGTATGGGCCCTGGTGGTCGGCGGCATTTCCTACCTGTGGTTTAGCGACCCGCTGATTACGCTCGTCATCACGCTAGCGATTTTTATCAATATGAGCCTTGCCAACCTATCCGGCGTCCTCATTCCCCTGGTGTTGAAACGGCTACAGATTGACCCTGCCCTCTCCGGCGCGGTAATTCTCACCACCGTCACGGATGTGGTGGGCTTTCTATCGTTCTTGGGGCTCGCGACGCTGATTATTTTGTGATCAAAGCCATTTAATGGTGCAAGCGGCGTCGCCACTCACTTCGCACGCTAACATTTATCTAATACTATGCTGATGAACCCCGCTAATGCGGGGCTTTTTTTGTGGTTCACTTTTTTGAATATCCAGAGGCGTTCATGCTCCCCGACTATACCGTGATTGCTTGGCTGTTAATCGTATTTTCCGTTTACCTAACCGGCGTATCAAAAGGCGGTTTTGCGGGTGGTTTCGGCACGCTCTCGGTGCCGTTGATGGCGCTGGCGATTAGCCCGACCCAAGCAGCCGGATTACTGTTGCCGCTATTGCTGGTGATGGATGTGTTTGCCGTAAAAGCGTGGTGGGGTAAACACGATAGCGCGGAAGTGTGGCGCTTTGTGCCAGGGTTATTCATTGGCGTCACGGTGGGAACAGTGCTGTTTGGCAGTTTGAGTGAACAAGGCGTGCGCCTGGCATTAGGGATTTTATCCGTCGTGTTTGCCGCTTATATGCTGCTAAAACCTGTCGCTAAAAAGCCGATTTCCAGCCGTTGGGCACTGCCTGCGGCAAGCGTTTGCGGGTTTACCAGTTTTATTGCCCATGCGGGTGCACCGCCAATGAACATGTACCTAATGCCACGCAAGCTCACCAAAGAGACCTTTATCGCCACCTGCACAGTGACCTACGCAGTCGTGAACTCCATCAAACTGGGGCCTTATGTGTGGTTAGGCGAAGTCAATATGACTAGCGCCTGGGCATCGCTACTGTTAGTGCCCGTCGCCTGGATCGGTGTGCGCAATGGCCTTTGGCTGCAGAGCCGCGTCAATGAAAAGCTGTTTTATCGACTAGTGATTTTAGCGATGTTTTTAGTTGGTTTTAATTTGATTTATCAGGCTATTTAGCGGATGCGCGGGAAAGACGGCTTAGTTGCTGGTTTTTCGCCCGCCAGTCTAAGCGCCGCCACCCTTCAACGCTAGCCACCTCTGCCAGCACCGGATCCGGGTTGACCGCCACCGGGTAATCCACATATTGCAGTAACGGCAGGTCGTTGCGGGAATCGGAGTAAAACGTGGTGTGGCTGGGGGTGATCTGCTGCTCGACCAGCCACTGCTTCAGGCGCAGCACTTTGCCGCCGCGATAGGAAAAAATACCTTCACTACCACCGGTATATCGCGCGTCTTCATTGATGCCATGTTCGATGCTCAGCTCTACCGCCAGCACGTGCTCGATCCCCAAAGTAGCCGCAATGGGCTGAACCAGATGCCGCGCAGATGCAGAAATCAGCAACAGGGTATCGCCCGCCTGGCGATGCGCTTCCAGGCAGGCCCAGGCCTGAGTGAAGATACGCGGCTGAAGGTGTGTGGCGACAAACCGCTCGACCTCTTTTTGCACATCCGTTACCCGGCGCCCGCGCAGTGGCGCCAGGGTCATGGCTAGATACTCTTCGAGCTTTAGCTTGCCCGCATGATAAGCCCGCTGCATCTGCTCGGCACGCGCCATGAAGGTCTCGGCATCGCTGACCCACCCTTGGTCTATCATCCATAAATTCCAGCGGTCGCTGCAGTCTCCATCTAGGAGGGTGTCATCAAGATCAAACAGGGCCAGGCGCATGGGAGCACTCCTTTCATCGCAGGTTGGCGGCGCGTAGGGTATGCCAAAGGTGATGACAGGACGATGACGCTGGCGGTGATATTGCGTGGTTACTTGTTCAACCACGCTGCAGCAAACTCATTGGCTGGCAACGGTCGACCGAACCAGTAGCCCTGGGCTTCATTACAGCCCATGTCGGCCAGCAGGCGGGCCTGCGCTCGGGTCTCTACGCCTTCTGCCACCGTTTTCATCTCTAGCGCTTTCGCCATGGCAATGATGGTCTGCACAATGGTGCGGTCGTGATGGTTATCGAGCATCTCGCGCACAAAAGAGATATCGATCTTCAGTGCGTCGGCGGCGAAACGCCTCAGGTATGAGAGTGAGGAGTAGCCTGTGCCAAAGTCGTCAATAGAGAGTGCGTAACCCGCCTTACGCATGGTGTGAGTAATTTCTACCGCTTGATCAGGATCGCGCATAAAGTCGCTTTCGGTAAGCTCCAGAGAAATGGCATTCGGTGGTACGCCAGCCATTAGCTGCGCAATATGCTGAGTTAACTCGGGGTCAGCAAACTGCTGGGCAGAAATATTGATCGACAGCCTACCCGGCAGTGCCTGCTTGTTTTGCGTACCCCATGCCATTAGTTGCCTAGCCGACTCCTCCAACACCCAGTCTCCCAAGAGGCGTATCAATCCGCGCTCTTCGGCCAGCGGAATAAACTCACCGGGACTCACCCACCCCCACTCCGCGTCATGCCAGCGGCAGAGAGCCTCAGCGCCTGTCAGCTGCCCGCTGGCAAGGTCCACCTGGGGCTGAAAATAGAGTTCCAGTTTGTTTTCGCTGATAGCCACGCTGAGCCGCTCGGTCATCCGCTGGCGGCGCTGTAGCGCGTGATGCATTGCTTGGGTATAGGGGCAGGTACTGTTGTCGCGGCGTTTGGCGTGGTGAAGCGCAATACTGGTGGCATTGAACAGCTCACTCGCTTGCTTCACATCGTGGGGATAACGGGCATAACCGATGCTGACATCAAGGTTAAACACACGGCGCTCCAGCTGCAGCGGCTGAGTCACAGCTGAGCGCAACTGCTCGACGAGATCATTTATGTTTCTGATATCAGCGTCGGCCACCAGCATGGCAAACTCATCGCCAGATAAACGCGCCAATGGGCCATAGGCGTGGCTGATCTTCTGCAAGCGGTCCGCGACTGACACCAGTAGTTGATCACCTACTTGGTGGCCGTGCAGGTCATTCACCTCCTTAAAGCGACGAATATCCAGTAGCAGCAGCGAAAGCCCCTGCCCAGTATGATGGGCCTCTTGCCACATCTGCGCTAACAGCTCCATGAAGCGGGTACGGTTAGGTAACCCGGTAGTGCTGTCCGTGTAGGCCAACTGGTGCATATGGCGGTGGTCCCGGCGGCGTTCAAGCTCTGCCGCGGCGCCAGTAGAAAGGATTTGCAACACCGAGGTGGCGAACGCATTAGTCGTCAGCGGTTGGCGGTAAAACACCATCATCACGCCAATGGCTTCGCCGTTGGCGTTATCTAAGCGGCGACCAATCCACGCCCTGACCGGTAGCTGCGTGCCCGCTAATAGCAGCGGCGGGCCGTCATGCATCACCGCTTCACGCTCCAGCACCACCTGCTCGCTAGGCGACCCGCGCAGTGCGAAAGCGTGCTGCTCACGCTGTTCGCCACTGACCACCATACTGACCGTGGTTGCCTGGCCATAGACTTCTTCCTCGCCCTGAGGGGAGGTATGCAGTAATGCAATGAAGCCTGCGTCGGCTTCCAGCACCTCGACCAGCGTGGCAATCAGCTGCTGAAAATAACCGTCACCCACCCGCGTAGTGACCGTCGAAGCAACCTGAAGCACGGCGTTTTGTACCCGTTGCGACTCTTGCTGATCGGTCACATCCGAGATAAAGCCTTCCAGGCAAACGATCTCACCGTCAGGACCCATGACCGCCTGGCCCTGCTCCCACATCCAGCGACTCTCCCCGTCGCGATGCTTCAACCGATACACCACCCGGTAAGGCCGCTTGTTGGCAACGGCCAACTGCACCTCTTCGAAGAGTTTTTCCTGATCATCGGGATGAATCAACGCGGCGAAGCTGGTCACCCGGTTACCTTGCAACTCATCCGGACGGTACCCGGTCAGTGCCTCGGCCCCTTGGCTTACCACCTGCATGGTCCAGTCACGGTCATTGAAGCAACGGTAGGCCATGCCAGGCAGGTGATTCAGCAGCGTATCCAGGCGTCGCTCACTCTCCCGTGCGACTTCTTCGCTTGCTCTTAATGCCTGCTCTGCCTTTTGGCGACCTAGCTCCGCGCCGGCCTGAGCGGCGGCAATTTGCAAAATTTCATTGGCTAGCTCATCCAACTGCATAGGGGAGTTCTTAAGCACCGCCAGCAGGCCAATCAGCGCGCCATCGGCAGCGTAGAGGGGGCGCCCCATATAACTCTCGGCGCCGAGCTTGCAGAGCAGCTTATCGTCTGGAAAGAGCAATTGAACATCACACGCATACAGGCAGGAACCGCGCCCTAGCGCAGTTTCGCAAGGGGTGCCGGACAGCGAGTAGGTGATATTGCCAAGCAGACCGCCATTGGACCAGACCGCTAACGTCTTAGCCTGATGCAACTGGGTTACATCGGCCATCAATACATGATCAACGCCCAGTAAGGCTGCCAAGCGCTCTACCAGCGTGGCGTAAAAGTGAGAGCTCCCACTGTGACCCATGCCTTCGGCCAACTGTCGAAATATCTCTGTAGCGTCATTCCTCGTGCGCATGGGTGGAGCCACCTATTCCCGCTTTTTCTGTAGCTTAGCGCGAAGCGAAGCGACAAAGAAGCACCCAATCAACATCCAGGCCTGCATGACAGCCGCCTGGATGATTGACCGTGGACGATAGTGAGCGTTAACGGGTCATGGCCTCGGGCAGGTAGAGCGCGATACCGGGAAAGAGATGCATTAAGGCAATCGCCAACAGCATCAGCAGGAAGAACGGCAGCGTGGCCTTGGTAATGGTCAGAATATCCTTACCCGTCAGCCCCTGAATCACGAACAGATTGAAGCCAACCGGCGGCGTAATCTGCGACATTTCGACGACGATCACCAGATAGATGCCAAACCAGATCAGGTCAAACCCGGCGGCGCTCACCAGCGGCATAATAATCGCGGTAACCAGCAGAATCAGCGAAATACCATCAAGAAAGCAGCCCATGATAAGCAGCAGCAAGGTGAGTGCGATCAACAGCATGGTGGGTGAAAGCCCCATTTCACCAATCGCCTGAGCGAGCTTCATCGGCACCTGGGTGAAGCCCATGGCCGAAGTCAGGAAAGACGCCCCCGCAATAATGAAGGCAATCATGCAGGCGGTACGCACAGCGGCAAACAGCGAGCTCTTGAATATCTCGCGGTCAAAGTGACCATTGAAGCGGGCAATCACGATCGACAGCACCACACCGACCGCTGCTGCCTCCGTGGGTGAGGCCAAGCCACCATAGATCGAGAAGATGATGCCGCCGATCAGCAGCAGAATGGGCACCAGTGACCAGGTGTTGCGCAGTTTTTCCCCAAAACTCATGCCTGACTCATCTTCACCGGTCAGGCCTTCGCGGTTACCTTTCAATAGCGCCCACAAAATGAGATAGCTCATGAACATCGCCAGGATCATCAAGCCTGGGCCAATACCCGCCATAAACAGCCTGGAGATCGACTGCTCGGTGACCACGCCGTAGACGATCAGCACGATGGAAGGCGGAATCAACAGCCCCAAGGTCGAGGCACTGGCCAGCGTACCAATCGCCATGTTGCTATCGTAGCCCCGCCGCTCAAGCTCCGGCAGGGTCATCTTGCCTACTGTGGCACAGGTGGCAGCCGAAGAACCGCACACTGCGGCAAACATACCACTGCCGATGATATTGGTATGCAGCAAACGTCCCGGCAGGCGGTTTAACCAGGGCGACAGGCCGCGGAACATATTATCGGCGAGCCCCGACCGAAAGAGGATTTCACCCATCCAGATAAACATGGGCAGCGCCGTGAGGTCCCAGCCGTAACTCGCTCCCCAGAAATCGGAGGCCAGAATAGAAGCCGGTGAAAAGGAGCTAAAGAACTCGAGCGCTATCCAGGCAGTACCGATCAACGCAAAGGCGATCCACACCCCGCTCCCCAGTAACAGTACAAGCGTAAAAATGGTGGCGAGACTTAGTAGCAGCACGAGGATCTCTCCGATTTAAGGGACAGAAGCGCCTGGAGTAACAGCGTCGTTATAAGAGAGTTAGCTAAACGCGGGCATCTTAGAAACAATAGTAAGGTCTTCATTTAGTAACCCTCGCTATCATCGGGGGCCGTCGCTTCACGAAAACTCGAAGGGTCGCGAATGGCAATACGCACCGCCATGAACAGGGCTTCAGCCAGCGCCAAGCACAGCAGCCCTACACTGGTCGCGAGTACCAGCTGGGGAATCCACAGTGGGATCGACACAAATCCCGAGGAGACATCGTTGTACTGGATGCTCTCCTGCGCCAGCCCCACCAGGCCATAACTGAGCATCAGGCTGATCGCCAAGGCGATGATGAGACCAAACACTTCAAACCACACACGAATGGCCGGGGGCAAACGGGTAATCAACAGCGTCACGCGAATATGGGCGTGATGCACAAAGGTGTAGGCCAAGCCCAAAAAGGTCGCGCCGACTAATAAGTAAGACGCAATTTCTGAAACGCCGGTAATACTCAGGCCTAGCCGGCTCAAACCTACCAGCACCAGCAGGGCATCTACCAAGCGGAAGGTTACCTGGAGCGCGATCAGCGCACAGATAGCCACCATGCACGCCGCCGCACCCCAAGCACCGAGGCGATAGAGTTTGTCGAATTTAAACGTCATGTTCGCAGCCTCGTGAAGCGCGCGGGAAAGGCAGGGACGGAGACGTTATCCCGCCCCTGCAAGAAACATTGAAGCCGGTGATTAACTGTCGCGTTGCTCGCGGTAGTTTTCCAGCGCCTGTTTGGCTTCATCGTCGGCACGTGACTGCCAATCTTCAAACAGCTCATCACCAGCGGCTTGCAGCGCCTCGGAAATAGCATCGTTCGGCTCAGAAACCGAAATACCGTTCTCTTCTAAGGCATCCAGGCTTGCCTGGTTATCTTCGCGGCTCATCTCCCAACCACGTTTTTCAGCCTCAGCGGCGGCTTCCATCAGGGCTTCCTGGGTCGCTTCATCCAGGCCATCGAAACTGCGCTGGCTGATGAAGACAATGTTCTTGGGCAACCACAGGTTAGCGTCGGTGTAGTCGGTGACATAGTCCCAAGCCGCCATAGAGTTCCCAGTGGAGCTCGAGGTAATCATGGCGTCCACACGGCCAGTGCTGAAGGCGGTCGGGATATCAGACTCTTCGGTTTCAGTGGGGCTACCGCCCAGGTTGTCGACGAAGCGCTGGGTATTGATGTTGGGTGCGCGCACGCGCAGACCTTCAAACTGTGCAGGATCGGTAAGCGGCTCTGATGTGTAGATCCCTTGTGCAGGCCAGGCGACCGCGTAGAGCGGAATCAACCCTTCATAGGCGAAGAGTTCGGTGATCATGGGCTTGGTGGCTTCCCACAACGCATAAGCATCATCGTAGCTGCCTGCAACCCCCGGCAGTGTGTCCACTTCGAAAATGGGATCATCATTGGAAAGTACAGACAGGAAGACTTCGCCCGCATCGATAGTGCCGCGACGCACAGACGGTTTGATCTCTCCGTGTGCCACAAGAGAGCCACCGCTATGCACGGTAATGGTTAATTCGCCGTCCGTCGCCTCGGCGACATCTTCAGCAAACTGCTTGGTGTTTTGGGTGTGGAAGCTGGCATCACCGTACGGAGTGGCCATGGTCCACTCAGCCGCGTGAGCCGTCACCGTCAGACCGCAGGCTGTTGCCAGTAGCAGGGTAGAAGTTAATGTCTTGCGCATGGTGAGAACCCTCTTGTTTCTATTAATAGTATGGAGCTAATGGTGTGTTGCATTGGTAGTACCAGAGGAGGCGCTGCTGGGTACCCAGCGCCCAGAGAAAAGTGTTGTTGTCATATCGGCACGGCGCGCCTGGGCATAGCGGCAGGCGCACTCCTGTGCCAGCCGAGCAACGCCCCGGCAAAAGCGTGGGTGGTTAGCGTTGCGCCATATCACATCATAGTGCATGGCGGGTAACGGCACCGGCAGTGACAAGCGGTGGAGCTCTCCTCGCTGCCACTCTTCCAGCACGGTGGCCACCGGCAGCGCGCCGATCCCTAACCCCTCCGTGGTCATGCGTACAATCGTCATCAGCGTACTGACGCTATGAATACGTGGGCTGGCTACGCCCTGCTCGGCCAGATAATTCACCAGTTCCGTATAGGGGCGCGCCAGCTTGCCAAATGAAATGAACGGTAATTGCCTGCCCCAGATATTGGCACTTTCGCTGAGCAAATGGGCGTGCCGGGGTGAGACAAACATGCCCATTTCATACGGACTCAACGACTCATAATCGATCTGCTTCTGCGGCGAATAACCATTCATCGCCAGTACAATATCCAGTTCGTTGCCCAGTAGCCGTTCGTTGAGCACTGGCGAGTAATCCACAGTCAGTTCGATAGTCAGCCGTGGATAGCGCTCGGTAAGCCTGCGCATAAACTCGGGAAACCAGCTATGGGCGATAGTTTCAATCGTGCCGAGCCGCAATGGCGCAGAAAACGCCTCTTCGTCATCGAAAAGCTTCATCGCCTCGTCACGCTGGTGCAGCATCCGCTCGGCATGCACAAAAAATTCGCGGCCACGCATGGTGGGCTGAATGGGCCGGGCGGCACGCTCCAACAGTAGCTCACCCACCGTGGTTTCAAGACGCGAAATACGCTCGGAAACAGAGGGCTGAGTAAGGTGCAAACGGGTCGCCGCCTTACGGAAGGAGCCCAGCCTCACCGCCCATACAAACGCCTCAAGTTCCTTAAAATCGAGCATAGTGACACGCCTACGAATGACTTTTGAGAGTGACTAAGCGCCGTCTTGCTGGCACGCAGCGCTGATTGCTTTGTGCTGATGCTCGTGAACACAAGATCACTATGCAACTTCGAGACCATCTTCGGCAGTGCTGTTTCACCAACGTTATTATCACGCCCCGCCCTTACTGTGATAAGCGTATCGTGCCCAAGCGTCAACCATTTTTCCACCAAATAACAATATGATAGAAGCACCCGATAGTTAGTATCGTCAAAAACGATTGGCACTGAGCTTGCCGTGTTCATATATTGGTGGTGGATTTAATTTCCCCATCAGCCACATGAAAGCACCCACTGCATCAACGACAGGAGTCGCTATG
Source organism: Halomonas sp. NYA30 (assembly GCF_976980765.1). Classification (NCBI taxonomy): domain Bacteria; kingdom Pseudomonadati; phylum Pseudomonadota; class Gammaproteobacteria; order Oceanospirillales; family Halomonadaceae; genus Halomonas; species Halomonas sp. NYA30. The sequence goes on from NZ_OZ334477.1 coordinate 4,129,093, forward strand.
GCCATCCCCCTGCTTAATTGCGATATGGGCGAAAGTTTCGGCAACTGGACTATTGGTTTAGATGCTGAGGCGATGCCTTATGTCGATTGCGCCAACATCGCCTGCGGCTTCCACGCGTCTGACCCCCATGTAATGCGACGCACCGTCAAGCTGGCGGTACAAAATAACGTACGCATTGGCGCGCATCCTGGTTACCCGGATTTAATGGGGTTTGGGCGCCGTTCCATGGCCTGCTCGGCCGAAGAAGCGGAAGACATGGTGCTCTATCAGGTCGGCGCCCTGGCAGGCATTTGCCAAGCCGAAGGCGCACGGCTCAGCTACATCAAACCCCACGGGGCGCTGTATAACGACATGGCTGCCAACCCGGCGCTGCTTGAAGGCGTCATGCGCGCCGTGCGTGCATATGACGCCAGCCTGCCGCTAATGATCATGTCGACCGCCAATCCCGAGCCGCACCGCGAGCTAGCCGCTAAATTGGGTATTACCCTGTGCTTTGAAACCTTTGCCGATCGCGCTTACGACGCCAACGGCCACCTGGCTTCGCGCCGGTTACCCAACGCCGTGCACCACGACCAGAACACCATCGTTAACCAAGCGGTAATGCTGGCCAAAGGCGAGCCGCTCACCGCACTCGACGGCACACCGCTACAGTTAGCCTGCGACACGCTCTGCGTTCACGGCGACAACCCGGAGTCCGTGGCGGCCGTGCGCGCCATTCGCGAGGCCTTTCAGGCGCTGGAGAAAGCGTGAAACTAGGCATTGAAACAACACAAATTGAAGCGACCCGCGTTAAAATGCGCATTGAGACCACCGCCATGGATGCCTTGATGGTGCGACTGTTCGACACCATCGACGAGGCCAACATGGCCTGGGTGATCGCCGCCGACCAAGCGCTGCGCAGCGCTTTTGGGGCTGCCCTGATTGATCTGGTGCCTTCCTACACCACACTGCTAGTCCATTACGACTGCCAGCAAATGAATCACGCCGAGGCGCTCGGTCTGATCAATAAGACGCTTTCGGGCCTCGAACCTGCCGACACCCAGGCGGGGGAGCTGCACGATATTCCCGTGTGGTATGACGAAAGCGTCGGACCCGAGCTGCCCCTGGTCGCTAAACGTGCGGGCTTGAGTGTCGACGAGCTGATCCAGCAGCATTGTAATCACGACTACTGCGTGTTCGCGCTGGGCTTTGCCCCCGGCTATGGCTTTATGGGTCTGGTAGACGAAGCGTTGGCAACGCCACGCCTGAAAACGCCGCGTCGTAAGGTAGCCGCTGGCAGCGTCGGTATTGCCGACCGGCAAACGGCGATCTATCCGCTGCTTTCGCCGGGTGGCTGGAACATTCTGGGCCGCACCAATGTGCCGTTATTCGAATACGCCAAGCGCGGTGAACCACTGTTTCGCCCCGGCGATAAGGTGCGCTTTAGAGCGATCTCCCGCGAAGAGTTCGAAGCGGACGGTGGCGATACGACGCCCATGGAGGAGCGGCCATGAGTCACGCGGTTAACAATGATGCATCAAAAGGGCTGGTGGTTAAGCAGGCAGGTCCGCTGGCGCTGATTCAAGATGCCGGGCGGTTTGGCGTTGGTCATTTAGGGGTTACCCAGGGCGGCGCTGCCGACTGGATTTCATTTCGCTGGGCCAACTGGCTCTTGGGTAACGCACCCAACAGCGCCGCGCTGGAAGTCGTCATGGGCGGCGGCTTGAACTTTGAAACCGAACGCGAAGTGCGTCTGGCGTTGACCGGTGCCGATCTAGACGCCCAGTTGGATGGCAAACCGCTTGCACCCAATACCAGTTTCAAGCTACTGCCGGGCCAGCGTCTGGTATTTCGCCAACCGCGCCAGGGTTTGCGCGCTTATCTCGCCTTTCCCGGCGGACTAAATGCGCCAGAAGTGCTGGGCAGCCGCGCCTGCACTGCCCGCGAGCAATTGGGTGGCCTGCACGAAGATGGTAAACCGCTAAAAGTGGGCGACCGCTTAACATGGAAAGGCGCCGCTCCGGCGGTTCGCCGTATTGCTGAAGGACAAGGGCCGCAAATGCCCACGTCAGGCTGCCGTTTGCCCATCGTTCTGGGTTCGCAGATCGCCTCGTTTAGCGGACGCACACTTTTCCAGGCGTTCAACCAGCCCTGGACAGTGGATAACCGCGCCGACCGCATGGGCGTCCGCCTCACCGGCCCTACCCTTCACGGCTCACTCACGGGGATTATTTCAGAAGGCATTCCCCTAGGAGCAGTTCAAGTACCGCCGGACGGCCAGCCTATCGTGCTGATGAACGACCGCCAAACCATTGGCGGCTACCCGCGCCTAGGCGCTCTCACCCCCACCGCCTGCGCTACGCTGGCCCAGTGTTTGCCCGGTACCCAGGTGTGGCTGACGCCGGTCAGCGCCAGCCAAGCGCAAGATGATTATCGACAACAGCTAACGGTTTGGCGCTAAACCTGAAAAACCTCAGTTAAAAGCCTTATGCCGACGCTTTTTTCCCAGCTCTTCAGCGATGGCGCTAAAGAAAGCATCCGTGGTGGCTTGATGAGGTTTGGTTACAAGGCTAACGCCAACAAACAGCACACTAGCGACTACAATGCCCCATACACCGGCAGGCAGCCCCAGCAACGAGTTACCGGTGGCATACATCAGCAGTACAAAGGCGCTGGTGCCCACTACACTGGCCAGTGCTCCGGCAGCGGTGCCACGCTTCCAATAAAAGGCGCCAATAATAGCGGGTACCATGGCCACGAGCCCCGACGATGCAGCCACCGACAGCACAGCAATAAGATCAAGCTGTAGCTCGGCGAAGGCCAGCGCCATCAGTGCGATCACCGGCACCACAAACTTGCCTACTAACAGTTGGCGCTTTTCACTGACATTCGGTTTGACGTTGGAATAGACATCACGGGAAACCATGGACGCCAGCGTCAGCATGATCGAATCGATAGTAGAAACGGCGGCCGCCATGATGCCGATCATTACAATCACGCCTAACACTGGTGGAACAAACTCAGATGCCAGCAGCGTGGGCGTGGCTAAATCTGCACTTGCAAGGCTAGGGAAAGCCGCTAAGGCAGAGAACCCCCACAGCACGGAAACGATGGTGTAGATAAAGCCAAACACTAGGAAACCAAGCAGCATTTGACGCATGGAACGCAGCGACGAGGGCATAAACAGGCGCTGGCTGACTTGAGGGTTAGAAAGGCTAAAGAAGAACCACGGAATAGTAAGCCCCAAGAAAGTGACAAAGCTAAACAAACCAGGCCCAGGTACCGTCAGTGACTGCGGGTGCTCCGTTGCCAGCGTATCGAACAGCGCGCCAAAGCCGCCCAGGCCTTGAATCACCAGAAAGGCCACGAGTGTGGAAGCCACGATCATCATGATGGCCTGGAGCGAATCGGTCCACATGACCGAACGAATCCCCGCGATGTAGGAGAAGAAGATAGCGATCACCGTGGCTAACACCACCCCGGTGGTAAAGGTAATGGCGCCATCTGTGATCCCTTGCAGCAGGTAACCAACACCAGCGAGCTGAACGGCCGAATAAGGAATCAAGAAGATACAGCTGGCGATTGAGACGGCCATCGCCACCTGCTTGCTATGGTAGCGGTGTCCCAGCATCTCGCTGGGCGTCACGTAGCCGAACTTCTTGCCGACGGCCCAGAATTTGGGGCCGAAAACGGCCACCAGAGACACACCGGCGAAATAGATGATTTCAAAACCCAGCGCCCCAACGCCGCCCGCATAGGTAAGACCTGCCAAGCCCACCATCATAAAAGCGCTATATGTCGTGGCACTGTAGCTCAGCGCCGAGACAAAGCCATTCATTTGCCGGTTGCCCAAAAAGTAGCCCGACATGCTCTCCGAGGCCCCTTCTGCCGGGCGTTGGCGAGACATCAGCGCAATGCCGGTCGCGATCAGTAAGTAGATAGCGATAGACCACCAAATCAGCGACTCAGTCATCGCCATGTTCCTTAAAGTCTTGAGTGATATATACGTTCAGAGCAATGATGACTAACCCAGCCAACGCCCAAAACAAAAAGCTGCCGTACCATCGCGAGATACCATTTAACAGCGTATAAGGCACTAAATAGCAAAGTAAGACCACCGCCCATACTAGCCATATCCGTTTACGGCGTTCCATAGCCATCCTCTTTTTGTATCATCAGGATAATGTGCATGTTGGGGTAGCAAAGCCGGCTGGCTACCCATGCCTGGGACAGGCTTCACCATCATACTGCCTAACGATATTGCTTGCTCACCCCGCCCCCACCAGCGGGCAACAGCCTATTAAAATGAAGGCCGACTGCTGTGATGGCGGCTAACTCACTTATAAACGTAAAAAGCATAAGTTTTACCCATCCGCCCTTTACCCCTGACAGCGTTCGCGAGATTCTAAAAGCCTCCCACAACCATCCCTTGGAGGCCGTTAGTTAATGCATCATCTTGATCTGCAGGTTATTGAACGCGCATTGAAATGGGCTAATGAAGGGCTGACTGTATGGCTCTGCACGGTGTTGAAAACCTTTGGCTCCTCACCCCGCGAGCCAGGGGCGATGCTGGTCGCGTCTTCTACGGGAGCGTATATCGGCTCATTATCGGGCGGCTGCGTGGAAGAGGACTTCATCGACCGCCTGCAGAGCGGCGATTTCGACAAGCCTGTTCAACAAATACGTTATGGCGACGGCGATAGCGCTGCTTCGGTTCGCTTGCCCTGCGGCGGCAGCCTGGAGGTGCTGGTGGAACAATTGACACCGACGGCCGAAAACCTCATCCACCTAGAAGTGATGCATGCCACCTTGCTGGGCCGACAGCCGCTCACTCGCTGTATCTCGTTGTCCGATGGGCGCAAGCGCTTCAACCCATCCACATTGTCAGAACCTGCCGTTACTTTTGATGCCACCAGCGTCAATGTCCGCATTGGCCCAGCGCTACGGCTGATCATTGCCGGCATCTCTTCGGTCACTTCGCCCTGTTTGCCCAATCGCTCGGTTTTGAAGTCATTGTCTGCGACCCCAACGATGATGCTCGCAAGAATTTCGACGTGCCTGGCGTGGAAGTGCAAGCGGTACTGCCTTCCGTTTTTATCGCCTCGGGCGGCTGCCATGTCAATACAGCAGTGGTCGCGTTGACTCATGATCCGCGTATTGATGACCTGGCGATGATCGAAGCCGTCCGCACGGAGGCGTTTTACATTGGCGTGACGGGGTCTCAGCAAACGTCGCAACAGCGAGCAACACGGCTATTGCGCTCCGGTGGCCTGAAAGACACTCAGCTGGAAAGGATTACCATGCCTATTGGTCTCAATTTAGGCAGCAAAACACCGTCCGAGATTGCATTAGCAGTCATGGCCGATATTGTGCGCCTCTACCGTGGCAAAACGCGACATGAATTGTAAACGTTGAGTTGTAACAACAGCGCGTCGCCGAGCGACGCCTGAAATCTCGCGAGTCTTATTCCATATGCAAAAGCGTATAAAGCGCTTCGCTGGCGTGACGCTCATCGCGCTCGTCGATGCTGCCCACGCCCATTTCACAGTCATTGTCGTACACCACAAAGACACGCTCATGATCCAGCACGGCCAACCCTTCAGCCTTGTGCTCGAATTCAAACGGGGAGCCGTCCATCCCACGGATCAAGGCAGGTGGCTCGCCAGTGGTGAGGTTATCCAGCTCCATCAGCCATAGGTAGCCACCAATGCGGGCGACGTTATCGACCTCCGCCTCAAAGCTGGTCATCAGATAAAGCCGGTGGTGGTAAGGGTCATATTCAAGACTCGATAATCCGCACTCGATCGCTACCCCTTCATGATCAGTCGGTTCAAAAGCGTAAAGTTCGCGCAACTCATCGATAAACTCGAGATTGCCAGACGCATTTACCACATAGTGGGCACCCACTACACGGCTCACATAGGAGAAGTCATCATGACGCTGCCCCTGCTCGCGTACGCCGAAAAGCAGCAGCCCATCGCCTTGCTCGCCGGGCACTGCCGCCAGACCTTCAATCTTGTAGTATGGAAAGCCGATGGCGTGATTCAGCTTATTGCGTAACTCCAACGACCCTTCCACCCCATCACGGGGGTCAGGGTCCACCGCCTGGGCTTTTTCAGGCTCGCCCAGCGGCCAGATCAATAGATGGTTATAAGCATTCAGGTCATGGGTCACGTCATCGATGCGATCAAAACCCGTCGTGGCCAATACATGCTTACCATCGGCGGTCAGTGCAAAGTCTTCATACTTCACCGCGCGCTTAATCAGCGGCGTTGTAAAATACTCAAGCTGCGAATCATCCGGCCCGTCATCCGTCATGGGTAAGGCAAAGACCGCGGAACGATGCTCTCCTGGAATCGGCTTATCGCTGGCCAGCAGTAACCGCTCACCGTCATACATAACTGCCGAGACTTCTGCGTTGGCGAGTTTGCCCTGCTCATCGCGCAGGCCAACGGGGAAGCAGTGAATACTGCCCTGCTGCAAGATTCTGGCTTTCTGCATCGTTATACTCCTTGGAAAGGTCACTTCTACTGACAGCGTCAGGGCGAGAAAACTCCCGCCTCAAAAAACGCCATGCTGTTAAGCAATCGATAGTCACCCTATCAGCAAGTAATAAAAAACCCGCATCTTTCGATGCGGGCTTGGGTAGAGACGTAACGCTTAGTGTTGGTTACGCGACATCAAAGCGGTCCGCGTTCATCACTTTCGTCCAGGCGGCGACGAAGTCTTTGACGAATTTCTCGTCGTTATCGTCCTGGGCGTAGACTTCCGCGTAGGAGCGCAGCAGCGAGTTAGAACCGAACACTAGATCAACGCGAGAAGCAGTCCACTTAACGGCATCCGTTTGACGATCACGGATCTCGTAAGTGTTTTTACTCACCGGCTTCCAGGTGTTGCCCATATCGGTCAGGTTAACGAAGAAGTCGTTGGTCAACTGGCCTTCGCGGTCGGTGAATACGCCATGCTTGGTGCCACCATAGTTGGTGCCCAGCACACGCATGCCGCCGAGTAATACCACCATTTCAGGCCCTGTTAGCCCCATCAGTTGAGCGCGATCCAGCAGCAGCTCTTCCGGCTTCACGACGTAGTCTTTCTTCTGCCAGTTGCGGAAACCGTCGGCCAGCGGCTCTAGCGGCTCGAAGGATTCGCCGTCAGTCATCTCGGCAGAAGCATCGCCACGGCCTTTCAAGAAAGGTACGCGAACGTCATAGCCTGCGGCTTTAGCGGCTTTCTCGATCGCGACACTACCGGCCAGAACGATGACATCGGCAAGGCTAGCGCCGGTATCAGCAGAAATCTGCTCGTACACGGCTAATACGCTGGCAAGACGCGCAGGCTCGTTGCCTTCCCAATCCTTCTGGGGCGCCAAGCGAATGCGCGCACCGTTGGCACCGCCGCGCATATCAGAACCACGGTAAGTGCGCGCGCTGTCCCACGCGGTGCTAACCATATCGCTGATACTCAGGCCGGCATCGGCGATTTTCTGCTTAACCACTTCTTCGCTGTAGTCGGTGCTGCCAGCAGGAATCGGATCCTGCCAGATCAAGTCTTCAGCAGGCACTTCCGGGCCAATGTAGCGTGCTTTCGGGCCTAGGTCACGGTGAGTCAGCTTGAACCACGCCTTGGCGAAGGTCTTCTTGAAGTACTCCGGATCCGCCATGAATTTTTCACAAATGGCGCGGTAGGTCGGATCCACCTTCATGGCCATATCCGCATCGGTCATGATCGGATTGTGGCGAATGGAGGGGTCGCTGGCGTCAACCGGCTTATCCTCTTCCTTAATGTTGATGGGTTCCCACTGGTGAGCGCCAGCTGGGCTTTTGCGCAGCTCCCACTCATGGCCAAACAACAGGTCGAAATAGCCCATGTCGAACTTGGTGGGGTGAGTGGTCCAGGCGCCTTCAATGCCCGATGTAACGGCATTGCTCGCCTTGCCACCCATGGTCGGGTTGCCCCAGCCAAAGCCCTGGTTCTCAACATCAGAGGCTTCTGGCTCAGCCGCCAGCGCTGCCGCGTCGCCGTTACCGTGGCACTTACCCACGGTGTGGCCACCGGCAGTAAGGGCAGCCGTCTCTTCGTCATTCATTGCCATGCGGGCAAAGGTTTCGCGAATCTGCTGACCGGTTTTCAGCGGGTCGGGCACACCGTTAACGCCTTCCGGGTTGACGTAGATAAGCCCCATCTGAACCGCAGCAAGCGGGTTTTCCATGGTTTCTGGCTTTTCAACATCGCCATAGCGCTCGTCAGAAGGCGCCAGCCACTCTTTCTCGTCGCCCCAGTAGATATCTTTTTCGGGTTCCCAGATATCCTCACGGCCAAACGAGAAGCCGTAAGCAGGCAAGCCCATGGATTCGTAGGCAACGGTACCGGCCAGAATCATCAGGTCGGCCCAGCTGATTTTGTTGCCGTACTTCTTCTTGATTGGCCACAATAGACGACGCGCCTTATCAAGGCTGACGTTATCCGGCCAGGAGTTGAGGGGTGCAAAACGCTGGCTACCGGTACCGCCGCCGCCACGACCGTCGGCAAGACGGTAGGTACCAGCAGAATGCCATGCCATGCGGATCATAAGACCGCCGTAGTGACCCCAATCAGCTGGCCACCACGACTGGCTGTCAGTCATCAGCGCGTGGACGTCTTGCTTGAGCGCATCAAAATCGAGTTTTCTGACCTCTTCCCGATAGTCAAAATCGGCATCCATCGGGTTTGATTTGCGGTCTTGCTGGTGCAAGATATCCAGGTTCATCCCTTCCGGCCACCAGTCTTTATTAGACGTGCCCGTGGAGGTATTACCACCATGCATTACAGGACATTTACCACTCATAGCTCTCTCCCTCTCACTTCATTTTGTCTTAGTTGCTTTTGTCTTGGTTACGTTTGAAATAATAGCTTCCAAGTCAACTGACAGTGAGCGTCCTTGCACTCATCTAATGGTCAACCAGTGTCTTGCCATAAAAGGACGCTTCACTTACCTGATACTGTTTTAAAGCAGATATGTGATAGGCACAATTTGCTTTTTGTGACCGCTCTAATAGTTTTTACCCATCACAGCTTAATTAACATCTTTAGCGGGCGAACTCCTCGGTATCGATATCCGCCTGCTGCGCCTCGCTGTAGCGAGCCCCTGCGACCTGGTCTGGCATCATCATGGCATCCAACTGCTGCATTGTGGTGACATCAAGGCGCAGTGTTTCCGCGGCTAAATTTTCGCGCATGTGGTCAGGTGAGCGAGTTCCCGGAATGGGAATAATATCGTCGCCTTTGGCCTTCAGCCATGCCAGCGCCAGTTGCCCCGGCGTCAAGCTGAAGGCCTGCGCCAGCGCCGCAAGGCGTTCAAATAATTTGATATTATGCGGGTAGTTGTCGGTGCTGAAGCGCGGCATGTTACGGCGCATATCGCCCTCTTCAAGGCGCGCTGGATCCTGAATGGCGCCAGTCAAGAAGCCTCGCCCCAGAGGACTAAATGCGACCATGGCCGCGCCCACCTCTCGGCACGCATCGATCAGGGCGATTTCAGGGTTGCGCGTCCACAGCGAGTATTCAGACTGCACGGCGGCGATAGGATATTCAGCTGCCGCACGGCGCAACGTTAGTGCAGAGATTTCCGACAACCCCACGCCTCCAATTTTGCCCTCTTCCATCAAGCGCCCTAGCGCGCCGACGCTCTCTTCAATGGGGACCTGGCGATCCAAGCGGTGCAGGTAGTAGAGATCCAAATGATCGGTACGCAGGCGCGCAAGGCTTGCTTCGCACTGTTTGCGCAGTGTTGCCGGGCGGCCGTCAATAACGCGTTTGCCTGACTCAGGGTCCATCGCCATGCCGCATTTACTGGCCAGAAAGAGCTGATGCCGCTTACCCTCCAAAGCGCGCCCGACCACTTTCTCATTGGCTGTGGCGCCGTACAGGGTGGCAGTGTCAAAGTGGCGATAGCCCATCTCAAACGCCTCATCCAACGCTCGTATGGCCGCGTTTTCAGGCACGATGCTGCCATAACCGTGGGAGAGGTTCATACAGCCCAGGCCAATAGACGGGGCATTAACAGCATTAAGGCGTTGGAAAAAACTCGTCATAGCAACTCCTGGCGTTAACAAAATAGTTTCATCATCTTTCACCGCCAAACTGCAGCGCAGCTAGGTGGCGATAGAGTGGGCTGGTGGTGATCAATTCGTCGTGGGTGCCCGCCGCGATTAGCTTTCCACCATCAAGCACTAGCAAGCGGTCGGCAGCAATAACGGTAGCGAGCCGATGGGCGATCACAATACTGGTGCGCCCCACCATCAGCCGATCCAGCGCCTGCTGTACCAGACGCTCGCTTTCCGCATCCAAGGCGCTGGTGGCTTCATCCAGCAGCAGCACCGCCGGATTTTTGAGCAGCGCTCGGGCGATAGCGAGCCGCTGACGCTGGCCACCGGAAAGCTGTACTCCGCCAGGGCCAAGAGGCGTATCAAAGCCCTGGGGCAGCGCTTCAATAAAGTCGAGGGCGCTGGCATCCTGAGCGGCGATGCGCAGCCTTTCACTATTCGCTTCAGGATCGCCATAGCGAAGATTATCGGCCACCGAGCCACTAAACAGCACCGGCTCCTGGGCTACCAACCCCATGGCGCGCCGTAATGCAGCAAGGTCTAAGTCACGGACATCGATCCCATCCAGCGTTATACGCCCTTGGCTGGGGTCATAAAAGCGCAGCAGCAGCGCTAAGAGCGTGCTTTTTCCCGCGCCTGATGGGCCCACCACCGCTACCCGTTCTCCCGGCTGAATATGCAGATCAAAGCCGTCGAGCGCTGGCGTTTCCCGGCCGGGGTAGGTGAAGCTGACGCTCTCCAGCACAATCTCACCTTGTGATGGCACTGGAAGGAGATGGGGATGCGCCGGTGACTGGATAGCGGGCTGAGTATCGAGCAGTTCCAATAAGCGTTCCGCCGCCCCTGCCGCCCGCTGCACATCACCTGCGACTTCTGCCAAGGTGGCGATGGCCCCCGCCGCCAGCACGGCATAGAAAATAAACGCCGATAGTTCACCGGCACTCATGGTGCCATCAAGCACCGCCTGACCGCCTTGCCAGAGCATCAACCCCACCGCGGCAAACACCACCAACATGGCAATACCGGTCAACCAGGCGCGTTGCTGGGTGCGCTCGACGGCGCTGCCGAATGCCTGCTCCACGCGCTGACCGTAGCGGGTTTTATCCGCCGCTTCATGGGTAAACGCTTGGAGGGTTCGAATACCACTCAGCGCCTCCTCGGCATAGCGGCCCAGTTCGGCCACGCGATCCTGGCTGGTGCGCGAAAGTCGCCGCACCCGCCGGCCGTACCATACTATGGGCAAGAGCGTCGCCGGAATCCCGATCAGCACCATCGCCGAGAGCCACGGTTGGGTGATCAGCATTAGCACCACGGCGCCTACCAGCATGACCAGATTACGCAGCGCCAGCGAGACCGAAGAGCCAAACAGGCTCTGCAGTACGCTGGTATCGGCGGTTAATCGTGAGGCTATTTCCCCCGCGGCACGGCCGTCGCTTGCGCTCTCAAAAAAGCTGGGCTCCAGGGTGAGTAAATGATCGAACACCCGCTGGCGTAGGTCGGCAGCCAAACGCTCGCCAATCCAGGTCACTTGGTAGTAACGCAGCGCGGAAGCAAACGCTAACACCGTTACTACCACCAGCATCAACACCAGCGCTTGGCCTAGCGCCTGTGCATCGGCATCTAAAAAGCCGCGATCAATGACTAACCGCAGCCCGTTGCCTAGCAGCAGTACGCTGCCTGAGGCCAATAACAGCGCCAGACCCGCCAGGGCCAAACGTAGCCGATAAGGACGTAGCAGCCCCAGCAAGCGCAACAGCACGCGGGGGTTAGGGCGTTGATTCATGGAAATAAATGCTCAACAAAGAGAGGCAGTACTCGACCATAGCAGGAGTGCCATTGCCATGCACAGAATCAAAAAAGCCCGCGATCTCTCGCGGGCTCAGTACCGAATGGTTAGGCCTAGACCTAATCAATCAGCGGCAGCAGCGTATTCAAGCTATCCCGGGCATCGCCGTAGAACATGCGCGTGTTCTCTTTGAAGAACAGCGGGTTCTCGATACCCGAGTAGCCGGTGCCCTGGCCGCGTTTGCTGACAAACACCTGCTTGGCCTCCCACACCTTCAATACCGGCATACCGGCGATGGGGCTATTGGGATCTTCTTCGGCCGCAGGGTTCACGATGTCGTTGGAGCCAATCACGATCACCACGTCGGTGGTAGCGAAATCGTCATTGATTTCATCCATCTCCAGCACGATGTCGTAAGGTACCTTGGCTTCCGCCAGCAGTACGTTCATGTGCCCTGGCAAGCGGCCTGCGACCGGGTGGATACCGAAGCGCACGGTCTTGCCCGCTGCACGCAGTTTACGCACCAAATCGCTCACCGCCGTTTGCGCCTGGGCCACGGCCATACCGTAGCCCGGTACGATGATCACGCTGTCGGCATCGTTCAGGGCGCTTGCTACGCCACCGGCGTCAATCGCCACCTGCTCGCCTTCGATCTCCGCCGCAGGCCCTTGGCTGCCACCAAAGCCGCCCAAAATGACGTTGATAAAGTTGCGGTTCATCGCCTTACACATAATGTAAGAGAGAATCGCACCGGAGGAGCCCACCAGCGCGCCAGTCACAATCAGCAGGTCGTTGGAGAGCGTGAAACCGATAGCGGCCGCCGCCCAGCCGGAGTAGCTGTTGAGCATTGAAACGACCACCGGCATATCGGCGCCGCCAATGCCCATGATCAGGTGGTAGCCGATAAAGAAGGCCAGCGCAGCCAGCACAATCAGCGTCCAGAAGCCCGCACCGTTCAGGTAGAGAATTGCCAGCAGCAGCGACAGTACCGCCGCCCCGGCATTCAGCATATGCCCACCGGGCAACTGGCGGGGTTTACCGTCGACCTTGCCAGCCAGCTTACCAAAGGCAATCACCGAGCCGGTAAACGTCACCGCGCCAATAAAGATGCCTAACACCACCTCGACTTGCAGGAACATCAGTTCGTCGGGGGCTTTGGTGGCGACCAGCGCGGCGAAGGCGGAGAACTGATCCAACGATGCCTCGGCGGCACGCGCGGCCATCACCCGGCGGCGCTCTAAATCCGCGCTCCAGGCCACCAATACCGCCGCCAAGCCCACAAAGCTGTGGAGTGCGGCCACCAGCTGAGGCATTTCGGTCATCTCGACCTTGCCCGCCACGTAGGCGCCAATACCAGCGCCAATCAGCATCATCGGGATCAGCCACCAGTAACCGCCAATGCCTGGGCCGAGAGCAGTGAAGAACACCGCCACCGCCATGCCCACGATGCCATACCATACGGCCCGCTTGGCTTTCTCCTGGTTACTCAAGCCGCCCAGCGACAGAATAAACAACACACTTGCCGCAATTGCCGCGGCAGATACGAATCCTTGCTCTAACATATCGTCTCTCCGCCGCTTAGGATTTTTGGAACATGGCCAGCATCCGGCGTGTCACCAGGAAGCCACCCACGATATTGATTGATGCGATCAGTACTGAAATCGCCGCCAGCACGCTCACCACTGCGCTGCCGGAGCCAATCTGTAGAATCGCCCCCAAAATAATGATGCCCGAGATCGCATTGGTCACCGCCATTAGCGGGGTATGCAGCGAGTGGCTCACTTTCCAAATCACCTGGAAGCCGATAAAGCAGGCTAGTACAAAGACAATGAAGTGCTGCATAAACGAGGCTGGCGCTACTTGACCCAGCAACAGCATCAGTACGCCGCCAACAGCCAATAGGCTCACTTGACGCTTGGTTTGCGCTTTGAAGGCGGCTAGCTCAGCGGCCTTTTTCTCTTCCGGCGTGGGCTCTTTCTCTTTCTTCTTGGGTTTTGAGGCGCCAATCGCTTTCACTTTGGGCGGCGGCGGCGGGAAGGTGATTTCGCCCTGATGCGTCACCGTAGCGCCACGAATCACGTCATCTTCCATATTATGGTTGATTACGCCGTCTTTCTCGGGCGTCAGATCGGTCAACATATGGCGGATATTGGTGGCGTAGAGCAGCGATGATTGCGTTGCCATGCGGGAAGGAAAATCGGTGTAGCCGATGACTACGACGCCGTTATCCGATACTACGCGCTCATCAGGCTTGGTCAGGTCGCAGTTACCGCCCTTCTCAGCGGCCAGATCAATAATCACCGAGCCCGGCTTCATCGCCGCGACCATATCTTCCAGCCACAGCTTGGGCGCAGGTTTGCCGGGAATCAGCGCGGTGGTAATCACGATATCCACGTCCGGCGCCTGCTCGCGGAAGCACGCAAGCTGCTTTTCGCGAAACTCCGGGCTTGAGGGCGAGGCGTAGCCACCGCTTTCAGAACCGTCCAGGCTATCCTCGAAATCGAGGAACAGGAATTCGGCGCCCATGGATTCAATCTGCTCAGAAACCTCGGGGCGCACGTCAAAGGCGCGTACGACGGCACCCAGGCTGGTGGCCGTGCCGATCGCCGCCAAACCGGCCACACCGGCACCAATCACCAGCACTTTGGCCGGCGGCACTTTACCCGCCGCGGTTACCTGGCCGGTGAAGAAGCGACCAAAGTTATTACCCGCCTCAATCACCGCACGGTAGCCGGCAATATTGGCCATGGAGGAGAGCGCGTCCATCTTCTGCGCCCGTGAAATCCGCGGCACCATATCCATGGCGATGACAGTAGCGCCCTGGGCCTTGCATTTCTCTAGCAGCGCTTCGTTTTGCGCTGGCCAGAAGAAGGAAATCAGCGTTTGACCTTTACGCAGCCGCTCGGCCTCTTCATCAGAGGGCTCGCGGACTTTAATGACCACCTCAGCGTCGCGCCAGAGCGCGTCAGCCCCGTCCACCACGGTAACGCCAGCATCGCGATAAGTGTCGTCATTAAAGCCCGCGGCCAAGCCAGCGCCGGTTTCCACTAAGCACTCGTGGCCTAGCTTCTGAATCTGTTTGGCGCTCTCAGGGGTCAGCGCGACACGCGCTTCCCCCCGGGCACTCTCCTTCGGTGCACCTATTTTCACTCGCGTTCTCCCATTATTGATAGTTCTGCCCCGCCACTACCTAGCTGGGCGCGACACTATAACGACGTCATTCATAACGCCTTTTAGCAGCCTAGGATCTAACGGGGTGACTGCCAGATACTATTCAACCTTTGATACAACAGCGTTGTTTAATTACAACATAGGTAGTGTGCATGATGGCTAACCTAACGTCTAAACTCGTTAGCAAACTCAGTAAGCACTTGATAGAGCCACACGTTAGCAGGATCGTTGGCATACAGCCCATGCTGAATCAGGGTCATTTTCAACGATGGTAGCTCCTTGGGTGGCTCCACCAAGCGCACCGGCAGCATGGTCACAAAGCGCTCCGCCATTTGCCGCGGCAGCGTCATGATCGCTTCCGTCAGCGCCACTACGCGGGCCGCCGCAATGTAGTTAAGGTTTTTAGAGATCACCCGCCGGGTTAAGCCGTGCTGCGCCAAACAGCTATCAATGTTGCTGGGCAGCAGGCCGCTGATATCAGCTAGTTCCACATGGGTCTCTCGGGCAAACTGCGCAATATCCAGCGACTCTCCTACGCGCTCGTTATGGCTAGCGGCTAGGCAGACCAGTTCCTCGTCCATCCACGGAGTCTGAATCACGCCGCTGGGTAGCACGCTTTGACTATCCAGCCCGACAACCATATCCGCTTGGCGCTGCTCTAACCCCTCGCTCAACACTTCCTGGGTAATGAGCTCAATGGAAAAACTGATACCCGGCGCATAGGCCAGCAGTTGACTAAGAAACGTTGGGTACATCACTTCTTCAAAATAGTCCGTCGTCGCCAGCGTAAAACGACGGGTGCTATTGGCGGGTGAAAACAGCGCAGGCGGCGCCAAGCCTTCCCTCAACAGCGCCAGCGCCTGCTGTACGACTGGCTGCAGCGCCTGTGCCCGTGGGGTTGGTTGCATGCCCTTTTCGGTACGAATAAACAGCGGGTCATCCAGTGACTCACGCAGGCGTTTTAGCGAATGGCTCAAGGCTGGCTGGCTCAAATAAAGTCGTTCAGCCGCGCGCGTCACGTGGCGTTCACGCATGAGCGCCTCGAATACTAACAACAGGTTTAAATCAAATTGGCGGAGCGAACGCATAACGACTCACTATTGATAGGACGAATGATTTCATTCTAAACATTCATTTTATTCATCGCTAAAAATTCCTTATCGTCGCGCTTCTTTGTAGCCAACACCCCTGCGCCAGCCGCACTTTTACTGCACGCCGATAGGAGAACACTCTAGGTGAACCAATCGCAGATCATGCCCAGCCTGTTTGGTGATGTTATCTCCACGTTCATGGGCGTGCCCAAAGCCACTGACCCGCACGCGACGGACGCTGAGGTCGTGGTGAGCGGCGTGCCCTTTGATCTGGCGTGTTCCGGCCGTGCAGGTACTCGCATGGGGCCGAATGCTATTCGTCAAAGTACCGCTAACTTGATCTGGGAAGGCAAACGCTGGCCTTGGGATTTTGCCTTGGAAGAGCGCCTCAAGGTATGTGATTCAGGCAACGTGGATTACGCCTACGGCGAGCCCGAAAGTTTGGTCGATAATCTGGAAAATCACGCCCAGCACTGGCTAAGTGCGGGCAAAAAAATGCTCACCCTGGGCGGCGACCATTACATTAGCCTGCCGCTACTGCGCGCTCACGCACGTGTGCACGGGCCGCTGGCACTGATTCACTTTGACGCCCACACCGACACCTACGAGCAAGGCACGCGCTTCGACCACGGCACTATTTTCCATCACGCCCTCAAAGAGGGATTGGTCGTGCCCGAGCACTCGCTGCAAATTGGCATTCGCACCAGCTATGACCGCCACAATCACCCTTATGAAGTGCTGGATGCGGACTGGGTCAACGACCACGGTGCCGCCGCTGTACTGGAGCGTATTCGCGCCAAAGTGGGTCATCATCCTGCTTACGTCAGCCTGGACATTGATGGGCTGGACCCCGCCTACGCCCCCGGCACCGGCACCCCGGTCTGCGGAGGCATGTCTACCGACCTGATGCTGAAAGTCATTCGCGGCATGGTGGGTATGGAGTTAGTTGGCATGGACGTGGTGGAAGTTAATCCCGCCTATGATCACGGTGATATCACCTCGCTCGCTGCTGCGACGTTAGGGCTTGAGTTTTTATATACGTTGGCGGCGTCTAAACGGGGTTGATTGCCGAAAACGTATGGTTGGTTTGATAAGCCCCTGAATGAGCAAACTATATAGGTCACACTCTGCTTAAGAAGGGGCTAAATTGCCAAGAGTTCACATTAGAGCTACTTAACACTCAATGGCATTAACGGCTAACCCACCTTTGGACGTTTCTTTGTATTTATCCAACATGTCTCTGCCTGTATCACGCATGGTACGAATCACTTTATCCAACGATATAAAGTGGGTGCCATCGCCGCGTAAGGCCATCTGAGCGGCATTGATCGCCTTTACCGTTGCGATGGCGTTGCGCTCGATACAAGGAATCTGAACTAACCCACCCACAGGGTCGCAGGTTAACCCTAGATTGTGTTCCAGGCCGATTTCCGCGGCATGCTCTACTTGCTCGGGTGTTCCTCCCATCACATCAGCCAAACCGGCTGCCGCCATGGCACATGCCGACCCGACCTCCCCTTGGCAGCCCACTTCGGCGCCAGAAATAGAAGCATTTTTCTTACAGAGAATGCCAATGGCGCCAGCCGCCAACAGAAAGTCCACCACGTTTTTCTCGCAGGCGTTGGGCTGAAACTTCATATAGTAGTGTAAGACGGCGGGAATAATGCCCGCGGCGCCGTTGGTGGGCGCCGTGACCATGCGCCCGCCCGCGGCGTTTTCTTCGTTGACGGCGAGGGCAAAGATATTCACCCATTCCATCGCAGAAAACGTCGAGGCGATCAGGCATTCATTCTGCTCCGCCGCTTGAAGGCGTTGGTGAAGCAATTTGGCCCGTCGTTTGACGTTCAAGCCACCCGGCAATACCCCTTCATGGGCCAATCCATTGTCAATGCATTCACACATGACTTGCCATATACGCCACAGCTCGTTTCTAACCTCTTCCTCTGTCCGCCAAACCTTCTCATTTTCCAGCATCAGTCGGCTGACGCTTAGCTGCTCCTTTTTACATAGTGCTAAGAGCTCATCGGCGGTGTCAAAGTTGTACGGAATAATAGCCCCATCCAAATCGTCTAGCGGCATATCCACTTGGGCTTGCTCTACTACAAAACCACCACCCACCGAATAATAGGTGTTCTCATACAATAACTGGCGCTGAGGCGTAAACGCAGCCAGCCTCATGGCATTGGGGTGATGAGGCAAACACTCTTCATGAAAATAAATATCGCTATCCCACGTAAAGGTTACTTCTTTTTGTCGCCCCAGATTTAACCTCCTGCTCTCTTTTAGCGATTTTATGGATGGCTCAATCAGCGTGGGATTAATCGTGTCAGGACGTTCTCCCATCAGCCCCATAATGATCGCATGATCGGTGGCATGCCCAACCCCTGTCGCTGATAGCGAACCATAAAGATGAACCTCAAGATGCTCCACATCATTAAGCAGGTTGTTTTCGCGCAGCGCGTTTACATACTTAAAAGCCGCCTGCATAGGCCCAACGGTATGGGAACTGGAGGGGCCCACTCCAATCTTAAAAAGGTCGAAGACACTGATAGGCATTGGCTCACCTTTTGAGATTTAAATAGGAGAAATCAGGCGACGCCTGATGTTTACAAAATCATTGGTGTGGCGATAAATACTTTTCGTTATCTTTCTTGATGGTTTTTATACTTATCAAACAGCACTATTAAAACAAACGGCACTATTAATCACGCCAAATAAAGGGTTGCTTAGCACGCTAAAATAAGCCTATTCCTAGCGATAGCAACCCCATTATAAAAACGCACTTTAAACATCAGCGTTAATTAAAACCGTATTATGAAAAGCATTAATTACCAAAAACCACCGTGCGCCCTGAATAGAAAAACACACGGCGTTCTAAGTGATAGCTAATCGCCCTGGCCAACGTTAAGCATTCGATATCACGCCCCTTGGCAACCAGGTCTTCGGGATAATGAGTATGGTCGACGGGCTCGACCCCTTGGGCAATAATCGGCCCTTCATCAAGGTCATTATTAATATAGTGTGCCGTTGCGCCGACCAGCTTAACCCCTTTCTCATACGCTTGGTGATAAGGCTTAGCGCCTTTAAAACCAGGTAGCAAAGAGTGATGAATATTAATCGCCCGCCCTGCTAACAGTTCACACATGGAGGGCGAAAGCACCTGCATGTATCTTGCCAGCACTACCAGTTCCGCGTCAGTTTCCGCAATGATGTCGCGTACTCGCGATTCCTGCTGCAATTTCGTCTCGGGGCTGATCGGCAGATAGTGATACGGCAGGCCGTGCCACTTTGCCAACGGCTCCAGATCCGGATGATTGGAAATCACCGCTTTAATATCCAGTGGCAGTTGCCCGGTACGATAGCGATAGAGAAGATCATTTAAGCAGTGATCCGCTTTCGAAACGAGGATCACGGTTCCCGTGCGTTTTCCTGGCGCAGTCAGTTCAAACTGCATGTCGAATTCGTTCGCCCGCGCTGCAAAATCGGTATGGAAGCGCTCTTCATGGAACGCGTCTCGCTCTGGGCGAAACTCCGCGCGAATGAAAAAACGCCCACCGAGCCGATCATCGAAAGAGTTGAGTTCAGTGATATAACACTGCTGCTCTTTTAGAAAGCGCGTGACGACGTCCACCGTCCCTAAACGGCTTGGGCATTGGGCGGCAAGTATCCAGGTATCACTCATTCGGCTCATAGTGCATGCTTCTCAGTTAGCGGCAGACCGTTGCGGAAGATCATAGCGGCCGGAACAGCGTTCCGGCCTGCCCGCTTATTGTTGTACGTTAACGCCGAATTCTGCCCCGGCATCCAGTAACCAGCGGTAGCAGTAGTCGGCAAAGCTGCGCCGCACCACTAGCTCCCAACGATCCTCACTGGGGCGGCGAATAATGGTGGTCGCCTTGGCGAAGACGGTCGTGACGCCCTTGCCCACCGGGAAGTTGCTGGGATGAACATCGTAGATCACCGTTTTCATCAGCAACTCTCGGGCGGCCTCGCCTGTAATCTCTAGCAACGTCTGCCCACCGCTAACATCGCTGATCGCAAAGTGGGCGCTGCCCAGATGCTCGCGCAGCTTGGTCTCCAGCGGAAATTCCTCGCCGCCGGGTACGATCACCAGCCACTCGTCCGGGGAAAGCCACTGAATGGAGCGCTCGCCACTGGCGTCCTGCACCAGCGTCTGGGCCTGGCCGGGCAGGTTGAGCCCCAGCACGTCGCGCACCGCCTCATCGAGAACGATGGCGCCACCCCGAAGTATTAGATGCCCAAGCATTGCTCGCTCGCGTAGCTGAAGCCGACCTGAGTGGTCGCCCCGAGGAGCGCCGCTGCGGCGATAGCTATAGGCTAACGGGGACTCTACCGGAATAGCAGTATTAGTACGGGTGTCGAAGGTGGCCGCGTTAGACATTCTGGCGCTCTCCCTTGGGGTCGTAGAAAATGGTGCTGACGATTTCGGCCTCAAAGGTTTGGCCGTCCGCCATGGGCAGATAGACAGTCTCACCCAACCTCTGGTGGCCACCCTTGACTACCGCTAGCGCAAAGCCTGAATCCAGGATCGGGCTGTAATAGCTGGAGGTCACGTGCCCCACCATTGGCATAGGGATCGCATGCTTGGGATCAAGCACGATCTGGGCACCCTCTTCGAGTACCACCTTCGGGTCTTTCGGCCTGAGCCCCACCAGCTGCTTGCGGTTCTCGCGCTTAGTGTCGGAGCGGGTTAGGGCGCGCTTGCCAATCCATGAGTAGGGCTTGTCATAGCCGATCGCCCACTGCATACCCAGGTCTTCCGGCGTAACCGAGCCGTCGGTTTCCTGACCCACGATAATGAAACCCTTTTCCGCCCGCAGGACGTGCATGGTTTCGGTGCCATAGGGCGTCAAGCCATACTTCTCGCCATGCTTGAACAGGGTCTGCCAGACATACATGGCGTAGTTGGCTTGCACGTTGATCTCGAAGGTCAGCTCACCAGTAAAGGAGATGCGGAAGACCCGTGCAGGTACCCCCGCCACTTTCCCGGAGCGCCAATCCATAAACTTAAAGCTATCGCGATCAAGATCGATATCACTGATCTCAGCGAGCAGCTTGCGCGCTTCCGGGCCGGTGATCGTCATGGTGGCCCAGTGGTCGGTCACTGAAGAGAAGTAGACATCCAGTTCCGGCCACTCGGTCTGATGCCATAACTCCAACCATTCCAGAATCGCGGCAGCGCCACCGGTGGTGGTGGTCATTAAAAAGTGATTTTCAGCAAGACAGCTCGTCACACCGTCGTCGGTGACCATGCCATCGTCTTTACACATCAAGCCGTAACGGCATTTACCAACTGCCAGCTTCTCCCACTTGTTGGTGTAAATCCGCGCCAGAAACTCACGCGCATCCGGCCCTTGAATATCGATTTTGCCAAGCGTCGAGGCATCGAGGATACCGACCTTCTCGCGAACCGCCAGGCACTCGCGAGCAACCGCCTCCTGTATCGTCTCGGCCTTGCCATTCACCTTTTGTGGATAGTACCAGGGGCGCTTCCACTGACCGACATCCTCGAACTCGGCGCCACGCTCCACGTGCCACTGGTGAAGCGCGGTGTAACGTTCGGGATCGAACAAATCACGGCAGTGGCGACCGACGATGGCACCGAAAGTCACCGGGGTATAGTTGGGACGGAACACCGTGGTGCCCACCTCAGGAATCGAGCGATTCAAGCAACGGGCGGCAATCGCCATACCGTTAATATTGCCCAACTTGCCCTGATCCGTACCGAAGCCCATCGCGGTATAGCGCTTAATGTGTTCAATGGACTCAAAACCCTCCCGGGTCGCCAGCTCAATGCCCGCCGCCGTGACGTCGTTTTGTAGATCGACGAACTGCTTGGGACCGCGCAGCGTGGGCTTTTCATGAGGCACCTGGAAGAGTGGCACCGCAGGCCCTTGCTGGAGGCGTTCAGCACTAGGCAGGCTGACCGTCTGGGCGGTGTATCCCGTGGTGGCTGCCGCCCGGATACCCGCTTCGACACCCTCGGCGAGTACATCGCCCAATGTATAGGTCCCCTTCGCCCCGCCGCACGCCTGCACGCCCTTCACGAGCCCCGGCACGAAGCCGAGAATATCGTCGCGCCAGGTAGGCCGCGCGCCGGTATGAGAAGCCAAGTGAATCACCGGGCTGTAGCCGCCGGAACTAGCAATGGTGTCGCAGGCCAGTTCCTGTACCGGGCCGCTCACTTTGAACGCGTCAATATCGATCTTGGCAACTCGTGCAGCGGTGACCCGATTGCTGCCCTTCGCCTCAATCACGGCACTGCCAGTAATGATTTTGATGCCCTGGGCGCGGGCGGCATCGACCCAGTCACCCGCCGGCGCCTCGCGGGCGTCTACGATAGCGGCGACCTCGCAGCCAGCTTCTTTCCAGTCCAAAGCAACGCGATAGCCGTAGTCGTTGCTAGTAGAAAGTACTAGCTTGCGGCCCGGCGCCACGCCGTAGCGGCGTATATAGGTCGACACAGCGCCAGCCAACAGGTTGCCCGGCACGTCGTTACCCGCATAAACCAGCGGCCGTTCATGAGCGCCCGTAGCTAAAATCACCTGACCAGCGCGCACCCGGTGTAGGCGGGCACGCACTTGACGGTAACCATTGATTACAGGGGCCGTTTCGCCAAGGTGCTCGGTACGCCGCTCATGCAGAGTCACAAAATTGTGATCGTGATAACCGTTGACCGTTGTGCGCGGCAGCAGCGTGACGTTCGCACATCCGGACAATTCTTCAAGCACCCGAGCAACCCACTGATCCGCCAGCTTGCCATCCAGGGTTTCGCGGCTGTCCAACAGCGATCCGCCCATCTCTTCCTGCTCATCGGCAACGATCACCCGAGCGCCGCTGCGCGCGGAGGCCAGCGCTGCCGCCAGACCCGCGGCGCCTGCGCCGACGACCAGTACATCGCAGTGCTGATTGAAGTGATCATAGCTATCCGGATCGGCTTCCATGGGGCTGCGCCCCAAGCCAGCAGCCTTGCGGATGTACTTCTCGTAGGTCAGCCACATCGACGCTGGGGCCATAAAGGTCTTGTAATAAAAACCTGGTGGCATAAATTGCCCGCCCAGCTTGCCAACCAAGCCCATTAGGTCGCGCTGCACGTTCGGCCAGCCATTGGTGCTACAGGCGGTCAAGCCGTCAAATAACGCCTGCTGGGTGGCGCGTACGTTGGGCACTTGGGCCGCTTCGCTGCTACCCAACTGCACGATGGCATTCGGCTCTTCAGCACCGGCGGCAACGATGCCGCGAGGCCGCGAGTATTTAAAGCTGCGGTTGACGATATCCACGCCGTTAGCCAGCAGCGCCGAGGCCAGGGTATCCCCTGGGTGTCCTTGGTAACGCTGACCGTTAAAGGTAAAGCTCAACGTGCGGGAGCGGTCGATGCGCCCGCCCGTGTTAAGGCGGAACATTTGTTGCTTGGACTGGCTCATGCCCGCACTCCTTCTTGTTGGCTTACCGCGGCGGCCTCGCGAGGCTTAGCCTGGCTGTCGGCAGTAACCGACGGCTGCTCGCCCATTTTGTAAGTCTCGAGAATCTCGTAGCTCACAGTGTGACGCGTCATGTTGAAGAACTTCCGACAGCCCACCGCGTGCACCCACATTTCATGGTGTACGCCACGGGGGTTGTCGCGGAAAAACAGGTAGTTACCCCACTCTTCGTCACTACACGCCTCGGGTTCCTTGGGGCGCTCGATATGCGCCTGGCCCTTGGGGTGAAACTCCTCTTCCTCACGGTGTTCGCCGCAGTAGGGGCAGTAGATATAGAACATGCGAATACTCCTCTCGTATGAACCCTAGTGGGCCACGCCAGCAGCGCCGTGCTCGTCGATCAGCGCACCGCTGTGGAAGCGGAACATGGAGAACGGCTCGGCGATGGGATGCATTTCCCCCTTGGCCAGGCTGGCGGCGAACACATGCCCCGACCCTGGCGTCGCCTTGAAGCCGCCGGTGCCCCAACCGCAGTTGAAGTACAGCCCTTTCACCGGTGTTTTGGAGATGATCGGGCAAGCGTCGGGGCAGGTATCGACGATGCCGCCCCACTGGCGGTTCATGCGCACCCGAGAGAAGATCGGGAACATCTCGACGATCGCCTGAAGGGTATGTTCCACGGTGGGATAACTGCCACGTTGCCCATAGCCGTTATAGCCGTCGATGCCCGCACCGATGACTAGGTCACCCTTGTCGGACTGGCTGATGTAGCCATGCACCTGGTTGGACATCACCACCGTATCGAGAATAGGTTTGATCGGTTCGGACACCAGCGCCTGCAATGGATGGGATTCCAGCGGTAAGTTAAAACCTCCCATCTTAGCCAGCACGCTGGAATTACCGGCGGCCACGCAGCCCACGGTCTTGGCCTCGATGTCGCCACGGTTGGTGTGTACGCCGTAGATCTGACCGTCACGAATCTTGAAACCGGTGACTTCGGTCTGCTGAAGGATATCCACGCCATGGGCATCGGCGCCGCGGGCATAGCCCCAGGCCACGGCGTCGTGGCGCGCCACCCCGGCGCGCGGTTGCCATGAAGCGCCCATCACCGGGTAGCGAGCATTCTTGGAGCAGTCCATGATCGGCACCAACGCCTGTACGCCCTTAGCATCCAGCACCTCGCCATCGATACCGTTCAGGCGGTTGGCGTTAACCCGGCGTTGGATATCGCGCATGTCCTGCAGGGTATGCCCGAGATTGAGCACCCCTCGCTGCGAGAACATCACGTTATAGTTCAGATCCTGCGAGAGCCCTTCCCACAATTTCATGGCATGTTCGTAAAGGACGGCCGATTCGTCCCATAAATAGTTGGAACGCACGATAGTGGTATTACGGGCGGTGTTGCCGCCGCCCAGCCAACCTTTCTCAATCACCGCCACGTTTTTGACGCCGAACTCTTTCGCCAGGTAGTAGGCCGTGGCCAAGCCGTGGCCGCCACCGCCGACGATGATTACATCGTACTGTTTCTTGGGCGTGGGATTACGCCACTGGCGCTCCCAGTTCTCATGGTGGCTCAGCGCGTGCTTGACCAGGCCGAAGCCGGAATAACGTTGCATAGTGGTCTCCTCTCAAGCAATGGATTCGACGGCTTCAGCAGCAGATTCAGCGTAAACAGGATGCCGGACACACACGTCAGCCACCTTGGCTTGCACTTTAGCTTCAATGGAAGCGGTGTCTTTGCCTGCGGCCAGCTCATCCAAAATGTCGCAAATCCATCCCGCCAACTCACTACACTCTTGGGCATCGAAACCACGCGTGGTGACCGCCGGGGTACCAATACGCAGGCCGGACGTTACGAAGGGGCTCTGAGGGTCGTTGGGCACCGTGTTCTTATTGACTGTGATATGCGCACGGCCTAGTGCTGCATCCGCATCCTTACCGGTAATGCCCTGGCGGATAAGGGAGACAAGAAAGAGGTGGTCATCGGTACCACCAGACACAACGTCATAGCCGCGCTCAACGAACACATGGGCCATCGCCCGCGCGTTATCAATCACCTGCTGTTGGTAGCGCACAAACGCCTGGTTCATGGCCTCCTTAAAAGCTACCGCCTTGGCGGCGATCACATGCATCAACGGGCCGCCCTGCTGGCCTGGGAACACGGCCCCATTAAGCTTTTTGTAGAGCGCTTCGTCGCCATGGGCAGAGAGAATCAAACCACCCCGGGGGCCACGCAGCGTTTTGTGGGTCGTCGTGGTCACCACATGCGCAAATGGGAGCGGGCTTGGGTAGAGGCCAGCGGCAACCAAGCCAGCAACATGCGCCATATCGACCATCAACCAAGCGCCCACTTCATCGGCGATAGTGCGAAAACGCCGCCAGTCCACTACGCGTGAGTAAGCAGAGAATCCCGCAATGATCATCTTCGGCTGATGTTCACGCGCCAGGCGCTCAACTTCTTCATAGTCGATCTCGCCGGTTTCCGGCTTGAGGCCATACTGTACGGCGTTGTAGTGCTTACCCGAGAAGTTAGGGGCCGCGCCATGGGTTAAGTGGCCGCCGTGGGCCAAGCTCATCCCCAACACGGTATCCCCCGGAGAGACCAGCGCCATGAAGACGGCGGCATTAGCCTGAGCCCCGGAATGTGGCTGCACATTGGCATAGTTGGCGCTAAATAAATTACAAGCTCGCTCAATGGCGAGAGCTTCCACCTTGTCAACGAACTCACACCCGCCGTAGTAACGGCGACCTGGATAACCTTCAGCATACTTGTTGGTCAACTGTGTGCCTTGCGCTTCCATCACAAGTTTGCTGGTGTAATTTTCGGAGGCGATCAATTCAATATGCGCTTCTTGGCGAACCGTTTCTTCAGCAATTGCCTCAGCAAGCAACGAGTCGTAATTGGCCAAGCGGGCGTTGGGCGAAAAATTATTTTGAAGCATTACCGCCTCCTGATGAGTCACTTTTTTATTAAGTGCTGGACATACTCTTTAATGCTGATAAACCCAGGTCGCTTTCAACCAAAGTCCCTATCAACGCGTTGTTACCGCGATACTATCGTTGGTGTCCGGCCCCAAGATGCTTGCCGACGTCACCACGCGATGCATTTGCGACATTGACTCCATTCAGGATGCTTCTTAGAGAGGGACGATGACTTATTACCCATAAAAGCAAAGCGCCCTAGACGGGCAGTAGCCGTTTAGGGCGCTTAAACCTGGGTAGTAAGGTGCTTGCCGGGGGCTAAAAATCCACCACCAGATCCCCTTTAGGCCGACTACAGCAAGACAGAATGTAGCCCTCTTCAACATCCTCTTCCGTAATACCGCCGTTATGTTCCATTTCCACCTCACCTGATTTGAGCTCTACTCGGCAAGTACCGCAAATCCCCATACCGCAAGCCTTGGGAATATGCAGACCCAGCTTCGCTGCTGCCGCATGAACCGTCTCACCCGGCTGGATACGGACACTTTTCCCTGATGAGGCGAATTCGATGCTGTGCAGATCGCTGGTGTCGACATTTTCGGCGTCGACCTCTGCCTGTTCGGCCAGCTCACGGACATCCTCACGCACTTCAACCGGTGTAGCACCAAACGACTCTTCATGGTAATGATCCATGTTGAAATTGTTGCTACGCAGAATATTTTTGATGGCGTTCATGTAGGGGGTCGGGCCGCAACAAAAGATCTCCCGCTCCATAAAGTCCGGCACCATGAGTTCGAACAGCGGCTGAGTGAGATAGCCACGGTAGCCAGCCCAAGCCTCACCAATATCTTCCTTGCTCTCGCAAATGATATGCAGCTTGAATTCAGGGATACGCGAAAACATATGCACCAGCTCACGGTGATAAATCACATCACGCGGGGCGCGGGCACTGTGTATGAACTCAACATCGACAGCGGCATTGGTATCGAAAAGCCAGCGCGTCATGGACATCAAGGGCGTAATGCCCACACCGCCAGAGAGAAACAGCACTTTCTCGGCGGGGTAATCAATCGAATTAAAATTACCGACCGGCCCGTGCACGGCCAGCTCATCGCCCACCTTTAGATTTGCGTGTAGCCAATTGGATACCTTGCCCCCCGGCACCTGTTTAACGGTGATTGAAAAGCTGTAAGGAATAGAGGGAGAGCTGGAAATCGTATAGGAGCGCATGATCGGCTGATGGTCAATCTCAAGCTCCAGCGTGACGAACTGACCGGGCTTGAAGAAGAACAGCACAGGCTGCTCAGCCATGAAACAGAACGTGCGCACATCCTGGGTTTCCTGGATCACCTTGACGCAACGCACCTGGTGGCGGCCATTGGTCCAGGTTTGGGTCGTGACCGGATTGAAGAAATTAGTTGTCATTATCGCCTCTGCCTGAACAGCCTTCATCACTATGCATCGCCGAACCGTATTTGCGATACAGCCAGCACCTTTGAGCTGCATTTTGGGTATGCACTCGCTAACCGACTTACCTGACAGCGACTCACACTTACCTCGTGCCACTCTCTATCGTTTAGAAACCTCTTTTTTAGTCGCCGCTACGCCATCTAATGTCGCGGGCAGATAATTGACAGTGCAGCGCCTGCAGCACAATCGGTGCCTGACGTCAGGCCACATTTAAATCAAACGCCAGGTTACGCAACAGAACAACAAGAGACGCAATCTTGACTATCGGCCGATTCGCAGCCCTTTGAGGGGGGAGCGGAGGTTTACGAGGATACTGGTAATGGAAAAAAGTGTTTCTAACCGGATGGATGACCCACTCGCCGCGGCGCGTGCGGCAACGGTCCAGATGCTGCAGGAAAGAGGGCGTACCTTTTCGCTTCCGCAGCCGTTTTATAACGATGCCCGCCTGTTCGCGCTTGATATGCAGGAGGTCTTCGAGAAGGAATGGCTGTTTGCTGGCATGACGTGCGAGATCCCGGCCAAGGGTAACTTCATGACACTGGATATTGGTGATAACCCCATTGTCATCGTGCGAGGCAGTGACGGCATTATTCATGCGTTTCACAATGTCTGCCGCCACCGCGGCTCGCGTCTTTGCGTAAAAGATAAGGGCAAGGTGGCCAAGCTTGTCTGCCCCTATCACCAGTGGACCTATGAACTTGATGGCCGCTTGCTGTTTGCCGGTAGCGATATGGGCACTGACTTCAAGCTCGATCAATTTGGCCTCAAACCGGTCAATGTGCGCACTGCCGGCGGTTTCGTCTTTATCAACCTGAGCGATGAGCCGCCCGCAATTGATGACTTTCTAACAACGCTTGAGCACTATCTTGAGCCGTACCAGATGGACAACGTCAAGGTCGCCACCGAGTCCAGTATCGTTGAGCAAGCCAACTGGAAGCTGGTGATTGAAAACAACCGCGAGTGTTATCACTGCAACGGCGCTCACCCCGAGTTGCTGAACTCGCTGCAGGAGTTTGATGACACCGACGACCCGCGCGCAACGCCCGCCTACAAAGCGTTGGTGGCCCGCAAACAGGCGGATTGGGATCGGGAGCAGGTTCCTCATCAGTTGACGCGGCTTGGCAGGCGCAACCGTTTGACCCGAACGCCGCTGCTGGATGGCATTGTCTCGATGACGATGGACGGCAAACCGGGCTGTCAGAAGCTGATGGGCCGCTTATCAAACCCTGACATGGGCTCTCTGCGCATTCTGCACCTGCCCAACTCATGGAACCATTTCATGGGCGATCACGCAGTGGTCTTTCGCGTGCTACCGCTTGGCCCGCAGCAAACCGTGGTGACCACCAAGTGGCTGGTTCACAAGGACGCCGTGGAAGGCGTTGACTACGACCCCGAGAAGTTGCGCCGCGTGTGGGATGCTACCAACGATCAGGACCGCCAACTCGCCGAGGAGAACCAGCGCGGAATCAACTCCAAGGCTTACCAACCCGGCCCATATTCCGAGACCTACGAGTTCGGTGTTATCGACTTTATCGACTGGTACGCTGCTCGTATGCTTGAGAATTTAGAACACGATGCGCCGACGCTGCATCTAGCTCAGGGCTGAGGTTTTCAGAATTATCAAAAAACCTGGCCCGCTAATGCGGGCCAGGCTGTAGTGGTCAAGTGCTTTAGACAGTTAACGACGCCTCTAGATGGGTAGAGCTGCGGCTCAACCGGCAAGCGGCATACTTGAACTCCGGTATCTTGCCGAACGGGTCCAGCGCTGGATTAGTCAAGAGATTCGCCGCCGCTTCTCCGTAGCAGAAAGGCACGAAGACCATACCTTCGGGCATCCCAGAATCCGTTCTCGCCTTGAGGGTAATGGAGCCTCGGCGGGTGGTGATCGTTAGCTCATCGCCCGGCGCCATCCCCAGCCGGATAAACTCAGCAGGTGCTAAGCTCGCCACGGCTTCCGGCTCCAGGTCGTCGAGCACTTTGGCACGCCGGGTCATGGAGCCGGTATGCCAGTGCTCCAGCTGGCGCCCAGTGGTCAGTACCGTTGGGTAGTCGTTGTCGACCGGCTCATCCGGGGGCAGCGGGCGCGTGGGCGCGAATTTCGCCCGGCCGCTGGCGGTGGGGAAGGCGTCGCTGAAGACCACGTCGTGCCCCGGTGCGTCTTCCGCTGGGCAGGGGTAGGTCACTGACTGCTCGCGCTCCAGACGCTCCCAGGAAATATGATCAAGGGAGGCCATCCCTTGCTTCATCTCAGCAAAGACGTCCCGCGGGTGCTGGTAGTGCCAACCCAGGCCGAAGCGTTTGGCGATTTCCTGAATGATCCACCAGTCCGGCTTGGCCTGGCCGGGGAGCGGCACCGCCGCACGCCCCAGCTGTACCTGACGATTCGTATTGGTGACCGACCCATCCTTCTCCGGCCAGGCGGAGGCAGGCAGGATGACATCGGCGAACTGGGCGGTCTCAGTGACAAACAGATCCTGCACCACCAGATGTTCCAGCTTGGCCAGGGCGGCCCGTGCATGGGCGAGATCCGGGTCGGACATCGCCGGATTTTCGCCTTGGATGTACATGCCACGAATGGTGCCTGCGGTGATGGCATCCATGATCTCCACCACAGTGAGGCCAGGCGTGGGGTCCAGCTTGGTATTCCACAGCTCTTCAAACGCCGCGCGCACCTGGGCGTCGCTGACCGGCTGGTAGTCCGGCATCACCATGGGAATCAGCCCGGCATCAGACGCCCCTTGAACGTTGTTCTGCCCCCGCAAAGGGTGCAGGCCGGTGCCAGGTCGTCCAGTCTGACCGCAGGCCAATGCCAGCGAAATCAGGCAGCGGGCATTATCTGTTCCGTGGGTGTGCTGGGAAATCCCCATGCCCCAGAAAATCATCGCCCGCTCGGCGGTTGCATAGAGCCTTGCCACCTCGCGGATGGTCTCGGGCTCGACGCCGCACAGGCCGCTCATCGCTTCGGGAGTCATGTCCACCGTGTGCGTTTTCAGGGCCTCGAAGCCCTCGGTATGCTCGGCGATATAGGCCGTGTCATAAAGCTCTTCAGTGATGATCACATTGAGAATGGCGTTAAACAGTGCCACATCAGCGCCCGGTGAAAAGCGCACGCTCAGGTGGGCATAGGCATCCAGCGCTTGTCCACGGGGGTCGATAATCACGATCTTGGTACCGCGTTTGGCGGCCTGCTTGAAGAAGGTGGCCGCCACCGGATGGTTCACTGCCGGGTTGCACCCGGTAAGAATCACTACATCGGCTTGGCTGGCTTGCATAAAGGAAGCGGTCACCGAGCCTGAGCCAATGCACTCCATGAGTGCCGCTACTGAACTGGCGTGGCACAAACGCGTGCAGTGATCCACATGGTTGGAGCCAAAACCGGTGCGCACCAGCTTCTGGAACAGCCATGCTTCTTCGTTGGAGCACTTGGCGCTCCCGAACCCCGCCAGAGCGTCAGAACCATGAACCGCCTTGAGATCAACAAGTCCCTTAGCGGCGAAGCCCAGCGCCTCATCCCAACTGGCCTCGCGAAAATGCGTAAGCGGCTTGGCGGGGTCGAAGTCCGGGTCGATCCCCTTGGCAACGCCCTCACGACGAATCAGCGGGGTGGTCAGCCGGGAGGGATGGCGCGGATAGTCGTAGCCAAAGCGACCTTTGACACACAGCCGGTTCTGGTTGGAGGGGCCGTCGCGGCCTTCCACATAAAGGATCTCATCGTCCTTGATATGGTAGGTGAGCTGGCAACCCACCCCGCAGTAGGGGCATACCGAGTCGACCTGGCGGTCGGCCACGGCAGAATCGCCGCGCCCGGCCTCATCCACCAGGGTAGCGGGCATTAGAGCACCGGTGGGGCAAGCCTGAACGCACTCACCACAAGCCACGCAGGTGCTATCCCCCATGGGGTCGTCGAAATCAAACACGATCTTGGACGCCGCCCCGCGATGTGCCAAGCCGATAACATCGTTGACCTGCACCTCGCGACAGGCGCGCACGCACAGGTTGCACTCGATGCAGGCGTCAAGATTGACGCGCATGGCGGAGTGGCTGCTGTCTTGCGCCTGGCTATCCGCCTGGGAAGCCACATGATGCACGGTGGGTGTTTCACGCTCGTCGCGCCGGGGTAGCTTGCGGCGCACCGCCGTGGCATCAATAGCCAGTTGGTCGGCCATGGCCCAGAAATGGCTCGCACGGTCGGGGCTATCCTCTCGCTCCGGTTGGTCGACCAGCAGCATCTCCATGACCATCTTGCGGGCCGTGTGCGCGCGTTCTGAGCTTGCACTATTAACCACCATGCCGGGGGCTGCTTCGCGCAAACAGCTGGCGGCCAGGGTGCGCTCGCCCTCGATTTCCACCATGCAGGCGCGGCAGTTGCCGTCGGCGCGGTAGCCGTTGGTGTCCTTGAAACACAGGTGAGGAATGGTCTCGCCGGCGCGCTTGGCCACCTGCCAGAGACTTTCACCGGGGTGGGCGCTGACCTCAACGCCGTCCAGCGTCAGCGTGAAGCTGGTGCCTAGGGTCTGTTCGCTCATACTCATGTTCATCTCCCCTACCCCTTGACGATGACGTTCTGGGCGGCAAGTTCGCCGCGAAAATCCTTGAGCAGCCCCAGCACCGGGTTAGGCGCCGCCTGGCCCAGCCCACAGATGGAGGCATCGATCATCACCTGGGAGAGCTGCGTCATCAGCCCAGCATCCCATTCATTGCGCTCGAGCAGCGTGAGCATTTTTTCCGTGCCCACCCGGCACGGGGTGCACTGGCCACAGGATTCATCGGCAAAGAACGCCAGCAGATTGGTCGCGACCCCGCGCAAATTGTCCTGATCAGAAAGCACGATCACCGCGGCCGAACCGATAAAACAGCCATGTGCCTGAAGCGTATCGAAGTCAAGGGGGATATCGGCCTTGGCTGCGGGCAAAATACCGCCTGAGGCGCCGCCGGGCAGGTAGGCAGCTAGGCGGTGGCCGTCAGCCATACCGCCACAATATTCGTCAATCAGCTCGTTGAGGGTGATGCCCGCAGGCGTCAAATAAACACCGGCCTGTTTGACCCGGCCCGACACCGAGAAGCTACGCAGCCCCACACGACCGTTACGTCCCTGGCTAGAAAAAGCCTCCGCACCGCGCTGCCAGATCATCGGGATCCAGTAGACGGTCTCGACATTATTGACCAGCGTTGGGCGGTCAAACAGCCCCTTCTGAGCCACAAATGGCGGGCGGTGACGGGGCTTGCCCGGTTTGCCTTCCAGAGACTCGATCATCGCCGACTCTTCGCCGCAGATGTAAGCACCCGCGCCACGGCGCAGCACGATGTAACCCGGCGCCACCAGGCCCGCAGCCTCAAGCTCACCAATCGCCTCGCGCACCACGCCATGCAAGGCCGGGTACTCATCGCGCAGATAGATATACAGCGCCTCGGCCTCTACCGCCCAGGCACTAACCAAGGCGCCTTCAAGAAACTGGTGCGGCGAGCGCTCCAGGTAATAGCGGTCCTTGAAGGTGCCGGGCTCCCCCTCATCGGCGTTGATGGCGCAGTAGCGGGGCCCGGCCTCCTGGCGCACGAAAGACCACTTTTTAAAGGTCGGAAAACCCGCACCGCCCAGGCCGCGCAGATTGGCCTGCTGCATCGCCTCCATCAGCGCTTCCACCGTGACCTCTCCCTCGCGGCAGGCTTGCAGTAGCGCAAAACCGCCCTCGCGGCGATAGTCGTTCAATCGCTGCCAGTCGACGGGATCCGGGTGAAAGTGACTCTTTTCGATCACCGACGCGATCTGCGTCTGGGTGGCGAACGGCACATGGCGGTGCCCTACTTCGACTACCGGCGCCGTGTCGCAGCGTCCCATGCAGGGCGCCCGCAGCACCCGCACTTGTTCGATATCCACGTTCGCGTCCAGCTGTGCTTTAAGCGCCTCGGCACCGGCTAGCTGGCAGGTGAGGGAATCACAAATGCGGATGGTCACCGCGGGCGGCGGCAGCTGGTCGTCGTGGATGACGTCGAAGTGCGCATAGAAAGTGGCGGTCTCATAGACCGCTGCCATGGGCAGGTTCATGTAGGCCGCCAAGGCACGCAGTTCCGCCAGCAGCAGATGGCCCCGGGTGTCCTGAATGACATGCAGGTGTTCAATCAGTAGGTCGCGGCGGCGCAGCGTGGCGTCCTGGCGTTCGTCGCCCAGCAGCTCACGTAACCCCTCAAGTAGACGGGGATCAAGTTCACGGCCACGGGGCTTACCGCGGAAGCGGCGCTTGGGGGTCACGGTCTGGACGGTCATTGAATACCCATTATTATCTTGGTCGGCTTTATGCCGAATGAACGAAGACGGCACCCCGCGGGGCGCCGTCTAGGGTCGCACTATCCTACCCTCAGGCAGGGGGCCAGGACTTGTTGCTCAGTACTTATTACCCAGTACTCATTAAATAAGTTATTAAGCCACACTGCCATGGGGGTCAATGACAAATTTCTTGGCAGCACCGCCATCGAAGTCAGCATAGCCTTGGGGCGCTTGGTCCAGGGTGATCATCTGAACATTCACCGCATCGGCAATATTAACCTTACCGAACAGGATCGCCTGCATCAGCGGCCGATGGTACTTCATCACCGGGCACTGGCCGGTGTGGAAGCTATGGGATTTAGCCCAGCCAAGACCAAAGCGCATGCTCAGGGCGCCCTGTTTGGCGGCGTCGTCAGCTGCGCCAGGATCTTCGGTCACATAGAGGCCCGGGATGCCGATCTGGCCACCCGCACGGGTCAGCG
Source organism: Halomonas sp. NYA30 (assembly GCF_976980765.1). Taxonomy (NCBI): domain Bacteria; kingdom Pseudomonadati; phylum Pseudomonadota; class Gammaproteobacteria; order Oceanospirillales; family Halomonadaceae; genus Halomonas; species Halomonas sp. NYA30. The sequence goes on from NZ_OZ334477.1 coordinate 4,163,780, forward strand.
TCATCGCAGAGTTGAGCACGGTGGCGGGTGCTTCTTTACCGTGGTTGCAGCCACAGGCGTGGGCCTCGAAGCCCACGCAGTCGACAAAGGCATCAACCTCACGTTCGCCGAGAATCAACTCGATCTTATCCGCCATGTCACCGTCCTGGGTCAAGTCGATAGTCTCGCAACCAAAGCTGCGAGCCTGAGCCAGTCGCTCTTCGATCATATCGCCGACGATCACGCAGGCCGCACCCAGCAGCTGAGCAGAGACCGCCGCCGCCAGCCCGACGGGCCCAGCACCAGCGATATAGACGGTGCTACCGGGCCCCACACCGGCAGTCACGCAGCCGTGGAAGCCAGTGGGGAAAATGTCAGAGAGCAACGTCAGATCCTTGATCTTCTCCATGGCCTGATCGGCATCCGGGAATTTCAGCAGGTTAAAGTCGGCGTAAGGAACCATCACGTATTCGGTCTGGCCGCCGACCCAGCCGCCCATATCCACATAGCCGTAGGCGGCGCCAGGACGGGCTGGATTCACGTTGAGGCAGATACCGGTGCGGCCTTCCTTGCAGTTGCGGCAACGGCCACAGGCAATATTGAACGGCACCGAGACTAGATCGCCCGGACGAATGTACTCAACATCGCGGCCGCACTCGACAACCATGCCGGTGATCTCGTGGCCGAGAACCAAGCCCGACGGCGCAGTGGTGCGGCCACGCACCATGTGCTGGTCGCTGCCACAAATGTTGGTGGTCACGACCTTGAGAATCACGCCGTGCTCGCATTTGCGATTGCCGAGGGCGAGCTCAGGATAAGCGATGGACTCAACGGCGACTTCACCCGGCCCCTTATAGATCACTCCGCGGTTGGCTGCATTCATGGCTGGCTCCTGTGATTATTGTTGTGTTTGTCATGGTTGATGGCGCTTTTCCACCCTAGCCCCTCCGCGTCTTAGGACTTACCCCAAAAAGGCACTCACATATCTATTCGAGACATCCTAGTCAAGATGAATAGCCGGAGGTCGCTTTCACGACACTGCTGCTTTGAAACCGGCTCAACAATTCCAAGCGTCGGCGATATAACGCAACGCCGACGCCTAACAAGAGCCAACCAAGGAACCCCAATGAAGAACAATGACGACCCGGTTCTGTCGCCTGGACAGGACAATACCCAGATAATGGGGTTGGATTTTCATAACCCCGTCTTTCCACTCTCCGCTCTCGCTATTTTGCTGTTCATTCTTTACGCATTGGTCTACCCGGATGCGGCTAATACGCACCTAGGGCTTGCCAAAAACTGGTCGATTGAACACTTCGACTGGTTGTTCATGATTGCAGGCAATGTGTTTGTGGTGTTCTGCCTTTTACTGATCTGCTTGCCGCTAGGGCGGATTCGTCTGGGTGGTAAGGATGCAAAGCCGGAATACACGCGCACCTCCTGGTTCGCCATGCTGTTTGCGGCAGGCATGGGAATCGGTCTGATGTTCTGGAGCGTGGCCGAGCCGGTGGCCTACTACACCGATTGGTACGGAACGCCTTTGAATGTTCCAGCGGGCACGCCGGAAGGCGCCAGCGCCGCCATGGGTGCCACCATGTTCCATTGGGGCCTCCACCCCTGGGCCATTTATGGGGTAGTAGCACTCTCACTGGCCTTCTTCTCCTATAACAAGGGTTTGCCGCTGACACTTCGCTCCGCCTTCTACCCAATTCTGGGCGAACGAACCCGTGGCTGGGCAGGCCATATCATCGATATCCTTGCCGTGCTGGCCACTATCTTTGGCTTGGCTACCTCGCTTGGTTTTGGCGCTACCCAAGCAGCTAGCGGCCTCGCCTATTTGTTCGACATTCCTAATACCATCGGCACGCAGTTGGCGATTATCGTGGTGGTCACGGTGATCGCGCTGATCTCGGTATGGCGGGGGATCGACGGCGGCGTCAAGCTGTTCTCTAACATCAACATGATTATCGCGGCGGTGCTGCTCGTATTTGTGGTTGTAGCAGGGCCTACCCTAATGATCCTGACCGGCATTGGCACCACGGCGTTGGACTACGTGGGCCACCTTCTGCCGCTGTCAAACTGGGTTGGTCGCGATGACGACACCTGGTATCACGGCTGGACCATCTTCTACTGGGCGTGGTGGATCTCCTGGTCCCCGTTTGTCGGCATGTTCATCGCCCGCGTATCCCGGGGCCGTACAGTGCGTGAGTTTCTGATCGCGGTGCTGTTGGTGCCCACTCTGGTCACGCTGGTATGGATGAGTGCCTTTGGTGGTACGGCGCTTTACCAGGCTGCTAACGGTGTGGGCGAACTGGCCAACGGCATTGGCGATGTTTCACTTGCTATGTTCCACATGCTGGAACAGCTCCCCCTGACCAGCATCACCTCGACGCTGGCTATTATTCTGGTGCTGGTGTTCTTCATTACCTCCTCGGACTCCGGCTCGCTGGTCATCGACAGTATCACCGCCGGCGGCAAAACCGATGCCCCCAAGAGTCAGCGGGTTTTCTGGGCCACACTGGAAGGCGTGATTGCCGGTGTGTTGCTCTACGGCGGGGGAAGCACCGCCCTTAGCGCGTTACAGGCGGGCGCTGTGGCCACAGGGCTCCCCTTTACCGTGGTGCTTCTGGTGATGTGTTTCAGCCTCTATAAAGGGCTCTATAAGGAGTGGCAGCAGATCAACGCGGTACCAAAAACCGCTAGTTAATACCCTTTCAACCGCCCGTCTACACGGCGAGCGGTTGTCTTCATTTTTATTCAGGCCTTGCTGGCCAATCGACAATAAAAAAGATGTGGACCACCGTTCAAGCCCGCCACAAAAGGCGGGCTTAAACGGTGGTTAAAAGCCTGAAGAGCAAAAAGCTTTAACGCAGTACATCCTCTTCCTTGAGTAGCTTGTAAATCGCCTCGGCGCCCTGCTCGGGGCTCACACCGGTGAGCACTTGCCCGCCCTTGCCCTCAGCCTTGGCGGCTGCCGCCTTGAAGCGGTCTCTTGCCGACGCGGCTTTGACGATCTTCAGACGCTTAGGCCGTTTACGCGCGGGGGCCAAGTGCCACTGAGCCAGCTCGCTGTCGGCTTCAGGGGTAGTGGGTGCTACCGAGAAGGTGGCTCGACGAGCCGGGCCGAAGGCACTTTGACGCGCCGTCGGCGCCGCTTCATCCACGCTAATGATGGCGGGCAGGCGTACCTTGAGCCGACGACGCTGCCCCCGCGGCAGCGCCTTTAGCAGCGTTACCACGCCATTTTCCACCTTTTCTATCGATGCCAAGCTATTCACCAATGGCCAGCCGAGATGTTCTGCCAATGCATAGGGCAAAAGCCCAGAGCCTTCACCGCGCTCTGCCCGGGCACCGGTGATCACTAGCTGAGGCGAGGTAGCGGCTAAATGTTCCACCAGGGACAGAATGGCATCGCTGCCCGCGGGCTGTTCGAGCAAGGTCATGGATTCAAGCCCCATGCCTAGGTAGCTGCGTAGCGCCAATTCGCTGTCATCCGCCTGGGGCCCCGCATGCAGTACGCTAATCCGAGTGCCCGGCAGTTCGGCCTCCATGGCCAGCGCTAGCTCCAGGCCCCGGGCATCCTGTTCGGCGCGCCGCGCGCGTCCGGTTGTCGGGTGACGGCCTATGGAGACCAGCACTGCCACGTCGATTCCCTGCTGTTGTTGCTGTCGATCAGGCTGCATCGCGCTGACCTCCCCGCTGCTGTTCCACCATGGCCACTAACGCGGCCAAAATTTGCGTGCTGTCGCCAATCACCGCCAGGTCGGCGCGCTTGATGATGTCGCACCCCGGATCGAGATTGATCGCCACCACCTTGTCGCAGCGCTGAATGCCCTGCAGGTGCTGGATAGCGCCTGAAATACCCACCGCCATATAAACTCGGGCGGTTACCCAGGTGCCGGTCGCACCCACCTGACGATCGCGGGCCATAAAGCCGTCGTCCACCGCGACACGGGACGCCCCTTCGGTAGCGCCGAGGACTTTCGCGGCATGGTGGAAGGCATCCCACTCTTTAACACCGTTGCCGCCGGAGAGGATGAACTCGGCCTCAGCCAGCGCCACACCGGCGGGATCCACGGCCACTTGGCCCAAATCGTCGATCCGCGATAGCGTGGAAGGTATCGACGCCGCCAGGCTCAGATGCTCCGCCGCGTGGCGCGTCTCGTCCACCGGCTCGGCGCACTCGGCCAGTGCCAGGGCAACCCGCGGCAGCGGGCGCTGGATATCCAGGCTCCCGGCGCCGCCACGAGCCGTACAGCGCCAACCCAAAGAGGCCTCATTATCAGTTTCCACCTGCCACACCCCCGTGGCAGCGCGTTCACCCAGGCGTAAGGCAAGCCGCCGCCCCAGATCGGCTCCGCCCAGGGGTGAGTCCGGAAACAGCCAGAAGCGCGGCGTCATCTCCCGCTCAACGGCGCTTAAAGCCGCCAGACGCGCTTCAGGCGCAAACCCCGCGTAAAACTCATCATCAAGATGCACGACGCGATCGATCCCGGCTTCGCCCAGCGTCTGCTCCTTAAGCTCGCCGCCACCCTCGCCCTTATACTCACCAAATAGGATCGCCACCACAGCGCCGGGCTGTTCGGCGTCGGCATCCGCCACACGCCGGGCCAGGCCCAGCAGATCCTTGTCATGTCCGGAGAGACGCCCGCCGGTCAGGTCGGGCACCACGGCCACCAGGAAGGCGGGCTGATCAATGGTCACCGTGCGGCGGCTATCGCGGGCCGCCGTGGTGGTCGCGGTGGCCTGCCCCCCTTGTTGGAGGCCACTACGATCAATCCGTTTGACGCCATTGGGACCGATAAAGCCGATGGCACGAGGATCCTTGCGCACCACGCCGTTGGGGCCCATCCATTCGCTGACCGCTCCGCCGCCCCTGTTTACACCCAGGGCGGCCAGCACCGCGGCGTTGTCGGGGTGCAGACGATTTCGGGCGATCCACTCACGACGTGGGTCGCGGCGAATAATCTCACTCATACGATCACCTCTTCAGCAGTCGTCGATGCAGTGGTTCGGCGGGATGCGCCGGTCACATCGTCAGCGGAACGCTCAACCAGCGCATCGGCCACCAGTTCGGCGATATCGCGCACTTCGGCGCTGGCATCCACCACGCCTTCCAGCATGGCGGTACATTGAGGGCAGCCCACTGCGACCAGTTCGGCGCCGCTCTCTTTGACGTCATTCATGCGCATGTCGGGAATCCGCTGCTTGCCGGGAATATCGGTAATCGGTGCCCCGCCGCCGCCGCCGCAGCAGCGCGAGCGGTAACTGGAGCGTTCCATCTCCTTGACCTCGATGCCCAGCGCCTTAAGCACGTTGCGTGGTGCTTCGTATTCACCGTTATAGCGCCCCAGGTAACACGGGTCGTGATAGGTAACACGACCGCCTTTCCAAGGGGTAAAGGTCAACCGACCGGCATCAAACAGCTCGGCGATAAAGGTGCTGTGGTGGCGTACATCATAAACACCACCCAGTTCGCCATACTCATTGCCCAGCACATGAAAGCTGTGGGGGTCGCAGGTAACAATCTGCAAGAAGCGATACTTGGCCAGAGTGGCAATATTGCGTTTCGCCAGGGATTGAAACGTCGCCTCATCGCCCAGTCGCCGGGCCACGTCGCCGCTATCGCGTTCCTCAGTACCCAACACCGCGAAATCTACCTCGGCGGCGCGCAACACTTTGACCAGGGCGCGCAGGGTTCGCTGGTTGCGCATATCAAAGGCGCCATCACCCAGCCATAGCAGCACGTCGACCTGTTTGAGATCGGCCATGAGCGGCAGGTTAAGATCCGCCGCCCAGTTGAGCCGCGATCCAGGATCGAAACCGCCGGGATTGTCAGTGGCGATCAGGTTATCGAGCACCTCGGCGCCTTTATTGGGCGTTTTACCGCGCTCAAGCGTCAGGTGGCGGCGCATATCGACAATCGCATCCACGTGCTCAATCATCATCGGGCACTCTTCGACACAGGCGCGGCAGGTCGTACACGACCATAGGGTATCGGCGTCGACCAGGGCCTTCCCCTCTTTCATCACAACAGGCGCCACAATCGGCGCCTGGGGAGCGCCTTGGTGTTCTCCTACTGGCTGACCAGGGTAGGGGGAGCCAGCATAGGCGGCATCGCTGCCCCCCGCCATGCCTACCACCATGTCCTGAATCAGCTTCTTGGGGTTGAGCGGCTGACCGGCGGCAAATGCCGGGCACACTGCCTCGCAGCGGCCGCACTGTACGCAGGCATCGAAGCCCAGCAGTTGGTTCCAGGTAAAGTCGGCGGGCTTTTCCACGCCCAGAGGCGCCGCTTCATCCTCCAGGTTCAACGCCTTGAGACCTGTTGAGCGGCCGACGCCCCCTTTTTTCGTGGAGAAGCGCTCGGCGCGTCGGTGGAAGGCCAGATGCAGGGCACCGGCGAAGGCATGCTTCATGGGGCCGCCCCAAGTCATGCCGAAAAACATTTCACCCAGCCCCCAGGCCACGACGCCCGCTAATACCAGCGCCAGCAACCAACTACCGCCACCTTCAAGTAAACCTTCGGGCAGCAGACCTACTGTGGGCAGCGTGATCAGGAAGACGCCTATCGAAAACGTCATCAGGCTCTTGGGCAGGCGCATCCAGGGGCCCTTGGAGAGCCGCTTTGGTGGGTTAATGCGTCGGCGAGCAACAAACAAGCTACCGACGAACATGGAAGCGCTGGCCAGTAGCAGCAATCCGCCTAGCAATGGATTGGCGATACCCAGGCCATGTACCAGAATCATCAGCACGGCGGCAGCTACGAAGCCACCGGCGGTAGCCACGTGGGTGTTGGAGATCATTTTGTCGCGCCCTACCACATGGTGAAGATCCACCAGGTAACGGCGCGGCAGAGCCGCCAGCCCCTTGAAAAGATTGACCGGCGAGGGGCGACCCTGACGCCACAGGCGGATACGGCGCACGGCGCCGATCGCCGCCAGGGCCAGGGCGGTGAAGATTAATATCGGCAAGAGCGTTTCGAGCATGGTGCCTCCCTCCTTAGCCGTCAAAAGTCTTTGCAGATTCGCAGGGCGTCGTAGATGGCCGCATGGGTGTTACGCGGTGCCGTGCAGTCGCCCAGGCGGAACAGCAGGAAGCCCTCCCCCTCTTCGCCGCTCTCATCAACCAGGCAGGGTTGCGGCTGAATAGCGTAAAGCGCTTCCAGATCCACCTGCCCTTTGTTGCGGGACTGCTCTTTGAGGGCGTAGTAGAGCGCCTCATCGGGGCGCACGCCGTTCTCAACGACCACCTGATCGACCACACGCTCTTCCAGGGCACCGGTGTACTCATTTTCAAGCACCGCCACCAAGCCGTCGCCCTCGCGGTAAACCTTATGCAGCATCAGATCGGAGGTCATGATCACCTCTTTCTCGTAGAGGCTGCGGTAATAGGTGGGGAAGGTGGTGCCACCCACCGCCGCACCGGGTTTGATATCGTCGGTGACGATTTCCACCTTGGCGCCTTTGTCGGCGAGAAAATCTGCTGCAGAGACGCCGGAGAACTCACAGATGGCGTCATAAATCAGCACGTTTTTACCTGGCGCCACTTTGCCTGAGAGAATATCCCAAGTGCTGACTACCAAGCTCTCTTCGGCATTCTCCGAATAGCCCCACTCTGGGTGCTGGCTAAGGAAGGGCTGGCCGCCGGTGGCTAGCACGACGATATCCGGACGCAGGTCGAGCAGCGTCGCCTCATCGGCGCGGGTGCCCAGTCGCAGGTCGACTTTAAGACGCGCCAGCTCCAGCTGGAACCAGCGAGTGATACCGGCGATCTGGTCACGCTGAGGTGCCTGGGCGGCAATCGTGATCTGCCCGCCCAAGGCGTCAGAGGCCTCAAACAGAGTGACATCGTGACCGCGTTCAGCGGCGACGCGCGCCGCCTCCATGCCGCCGGGGCCACCGCCCACCACGACGATTTTGCGCTTGGCGCCCTCGGTTTTCTCAATGATGTGGGGCAGACCCATGTACTCCCGGGACGTGGCGGCGTTTTGGATACACAGCACATCAAGGCCCTGGTACTGGCGGTCGATGCAGTAGTTAGCGCCCACGCACTGCTTGATCTGATCGATCTGGCCCATCTTGATCTTGGCGATCAGGTGAGGGTCGGCAATATGTGCCCGGGTCATGCCCACCAGGTCTACGTAGCCGCCTTTGAGGATACGCTGGGCCTGATTGGGGTCTTTAATGTTCTGGGCGTGGATCACCGGGACGTTCACCACTTCCTTGATCCCCGCCGCCAGGTGTAGGAAAGGCTCCGGCGGGTAGGACATATTGGGGATAACGTTGGCGAGGGTGTTGTGAGTGTCGCAGCCAGAGCCGATGACGCCGAAGAAATCCACCATGCCTGTTGCATCGTAGTAGGCGGCGATCTGTTTCATGTCGTCGTGGGAGAGACCGTCCGGATGGAACTCGTCGCCGCAGATACGCATGCCGACGCAGAAGTCATCCCCCACTTCGGCACGCACCGCCTTGAGCACTTCCATGCCGAAGCGCATACGGTTCTCGAAGCTGCCGCCCCACTCGTCCTCGCGTTTATTAACCCGCGGGCTCCAGAACTGATCGATCAGATGCTGGTGTACCGCGGAAAGCTCAACGCCGTCGAGCCCGCCTTCCTTTGCCCGGCGCGCTGCCTGCGCAAAGTCGCCGACGATCCGCCAGATATCCTCTTCTTCGATAGTCTTGCAGGTAGACCGGTGCACCGGCTCGCGGATACCGGAGGGCGATAGCAGCGTCGACCAGTCAAAACCGTCCCAACGGGAACGACGCCCCATGTGGGTGATCTGGATCATGATCTTGCCGCCATGCTTGTGCACGGCATCGGCTAGGTTCTGAAAGTGAGGAATGATGCGGTCAGTGGAAAGATTCACCGAACTCCACCAGCCCTGGGGGCTATCGATGGATACCACCGATGAGCCACCGCAGATACAAAGACCGCAGCCGCCCTTGGCCTTCTCTTCGTAGTACCTGACGTAGCGTTCCGTCGTCATGCCGCCGTCGGTGGCATGCACCTCGGCGTGCGCGGTACTCACTACGCGGTTGCGGATAGTCAGCTTGCCGATCTCGATCGGCTCGAAGATTGCGTCAAATGCCATGATGTTCTCTCCTCGTAGCCGGGTTAGCGGGCGGCATCAGTCAGCGGCTTAACGACGAAGATGCCAACGTCGCAGCCAGGCTCGGCCGCGCTTTGGGTCTGCTCGGCGACGGTACGCAGGTCGCTGCCGCGCGCGGCGAGGATCTGGTCCATGGCGCCTGCGAACCAGCCGGTGAACATGTACTCCACCTTACGTCCCACCTTGCCTATCTGATAAACGAAGGCGCTGTGTTCGAGGCGCACCTGAGCGGTACCTGACTCAAGATCAATCTGTTCAGTAATGAAAAGCCCCCAACCGCGCTGAGAGAGGCGCAGCATATAGTGCTCAAAGACGGCCTCCCCGCTAATGCCGTGTAGTTCGGCCTCTTTTTCGCACCAGTGCCAGGCGCTTTTGTAGCCTGCGTGATAGAGGATCTCAGCGTACTTCTCGGCACCCAGCGCCTCTTCGACGGCCACGTGATTGTTGATAAAGAAGTGTCGTGGCACATACAGCATGGGTAGGGCGTCGCTCGTCCAGACACCGGTTTCGCTATCCACTTCGATGGGCAGTGCGGGGGCCAGTTTGGTCACGGTTGTATTCCTCGGATCGTTGTTATGTCAGGTTATCGACGGGGCTCCCGGCGCCCCTCACTTCGGAGACAGCCGCCTGCGCTTAGTCAGGCGCCCCAGACATCCTTAAGCACACGCACCCAGTTCTCGCCCATGATCTTGCGCACCTGGGTCTCGCTTAAGCCGCGCTTGAGGAGTGCCTCGGTGAGATTGGGAAACTCACCAATGGTACGAATGCCTTTGGGGTTGATGATCTTGCCGAAGTCCGTCAGGCGGCGAGCGTAGCCCTTGTCATGGGTCAACCACTCGAAAAACTCTTGGCCATGCCCTTGGGTGAAATCGGTACCGATGCCGATAGTGTCCTCACCGACGATATTCATGACGTACTCGATCGCCTCGCAGTAGTCTTCGATGGTTGAGTCAATGCCCTTTTTGAGGAACGGGGCAAACATAGTGACGCCAACAAAGCCGCCGTGGTCGGCAATGAACTTGAGCTCTTGATCGGACTTATTGCGCGGATGCTCTTTGAGGCCGGAGGGCAGACAGTGGGAGTAGCAGACCGGCTTTTTGGATTCGAGGATGACTTCCTCAGAGGTTTTGGCGCCGACATGAGAGAGATCGCACATCATGCCAACACGGTTCATCTCGGCGACGATTTCGCGGCCAAAACCGGAGAGGCCGCCGTCGCGCTCGTAGCAGCCGGTACCCACCAGGTTCTGGGTGTTGTAGCACATCTGCACGATGCCCACGCCCAGCTGCTTGAATATCTCGACATAGCCGATCTGGTCTTCAAAGGCGTGGGCATTCTGGAAGCCGAAGATGATGCCGGTCTTGCCTTCTTCTTTCGCGCGAGTGATGTCAGCGGTGGTGCGTACAGGGCGCACCAGATCGCTACACTCCGCCATCAATTGATTGGAGGCGACAATGTTATCGACCGTGGCCTGAAACCCTTCCCACACCGAAACGGTGCAGTTGGCGGCAGTAAGGCCGCCGCGCCGCATATCTTCAAGCAGCTCACGGTTCCATTTGGCGATGATCAGACCATCGATAACGATAGCATCGTCGTGCAGTTCAGAGGGGGTCATGGCTAAGCTCCAACATTGGTTAATGCAGCGAGCATAGCGCTGACGTTGGCTTAGACGGCGCTTGGAAACGACGGCGGAAATTCCAAAAGCGTCATTGTGTCGTAAACACGACAGCTACCCGCGCCATAAAAAAACGTGCTGCCCGTCACCGAGCAGCACGTTTCAAGCACGTTTCAAATTAGTGATGACGCCGTGGGTATCAGCTTAATAGCCGCACGCTGGCAAAGGTGGGCTCGCCTTGGGCGTTTGCCAGAGCCTGACGAGCGCACGAGGACGGCTCGTTGGCAGTGGGCTCTTCTCCCCAGCGCTTTATAAGAGTCGGCGTTTTGCTGCTATTTCCCTGCCTGTCGTGGCTACCCAGGCGCTCATTCCTCGGCGGTACACCAAAGTATTCGCGGTAGCACTTGGAAAAATGGGGCGTGGAAACGAAACCGCAAACAGACGCAATCTCGATGATCGACAGCGGCGTTTGCTTGAGCAATTGCCGCGCACGCACCAGCCGCAGCTTGAGATAGTAGCGAGACGGTGAGCAAAGCAGGTAGCGTTGGAATAATCGCTCTAACTGACGGCGCGACACATTCACATAGCTTGCCAGTTCATCGAGCTCGATGGGCTCTTCCAGGTTGGATTCCATCAAGGCAACGATTTCCAACAGTTTGGGCTGAGTAGTGCCCAGCACGTGTTTAAGAGGAACACGTTGCTGATCATGTTCGTTACGCACGCGCTCATAGATAAACATTTCAGAAATGCCTGCCGAAAGCTCACGGCCATGGTCATGCGTAATCAAGTTGAGCATCATATCGAGCGGCGCGGTGCCGCCCGAAGCGGTGAATCGATCCCGGTCGATAGAGAAGAGATAGGTCGTCAGTATGACGTTCGGGAACGCCTCCTGCATGGAAGCCAAACACTCCCAATGGATGCTGGCTTCATAGTGATCAAGCAACCCCGCCTGGCCCAATGCCCAACTGCCCGTACAGACCGAGCCTAACCGCCTTAGCTTACGCGATTGCGACTGAAGCCAGCGCACATGCTCACGGGTAACGCTGTGCTGCGGGCCTACTCCGCCGCAAACGACCACCCACTCCAATGACAGCGGCGCGTGCATGGAGGCATCAGGCGTCACCTGCACCCCATCGCTGGCACGCACCGGCAAACCATCTTGTGTCAGGGTGTACCAGCGATACAGTTCACTGCCGGCCAGTTGGTTGGCCATTCGCAAAGGCTCTATTGCCGACGCCAGGGAAATCAGTGTGAAGTTATCTAACAGTAGAAAGCCAAGGGTCTGCGGTTCGCCGACACGTTTGGGGTTTACTGCCGGGTTTGTTGCTTGATTTGAAGTCATCGTTTTACCCTCCGTCACCTTTAGAGCATTATATTTTTTCTTGTTAGCGTAGGTGTCGCTGGCGTCTTTTAGTTGCCCTTTACTGCGTTAAACTTTCACACGTGCAGGGACGGCATTGCTCTTTGGTCGTATATTGGCACGAACAGGGCGGATAGCGACAAAACTATCGCGTAGATCTAAGTTTTTGTCGCAAATGAAACGCTAGAGGTCGTTCCCAAAACCAATGATCAGTGACAATCTGTTTCAAGAAGGAAGCGTCGTTATCGTTGCGCTGACTTGGAGTAAGGATCAAGGGCATATCAGCAAAGCTACGGTCCAACCATCCTAGAATACTGCCGCCCAGTCCCTGAGGCCGCCTAGGTTGTGCATACCCTCCAGCATAGTGTGCCCACTGACGGTACAATCACTATATTCCGCAGAAGGCGCTGCGCCAACGATTGCCGATGACAGCGATGAAAGAAGCAGGCTAAACGTTCGTGTTATTTACTCACTAGGTAATTAATTACGCGACAACCGGCAACTAATGAGAAAAGCTTAATGTCTATAAAAAAAGTGGCGATATTTGTTGATATTCAAAATGTCTACTACACCTCACGCCAAGCCTACGGCAGGAACTTTGATTATAATAAATTCTGGGCACAAGCAACCGCCGATAGAGAAGTGGTGCAAGCTTTTTGCTACGCCATCGACAGAGGAGACCAAAAGCAAAGGGAATTCCAAACTATACTCAGAGCTATTGGTTTTAACGTAAAGTTGAAACCCTTTATCCAACGCTCAGATGGTTCTGCGAAGGGTGATTGGGATGTAGGTATTGCGTTAGATGCCATGGAATACGCTGAGCAGGCGGACGTTATTGTGCTCGTGTCCGGCGATGGAGACTTTGATCTTTTAGTCAATAAAATACGCGTTAAGTACGGTAAAAAAGTTGAAGTGTATGGTGTTCCTCAGCTCACCGCAGCATCTTTAATTAATGAAGCCAATGAGTTTATCGCAATAGATAAGTCGCTTTTGCTAAATTAGCTACATATTAATACCTAACAACCTATTCAATAATGACCTAGCTACCGCTCTTTCATGCTGTTGTTGTATGAGCATTCGCTGATCTTACTTATGTGCGTTTGAAAAAATAATCAACTCCCAAGCAGAAAAAAAGCTCTACAGCTATTTAACAGTAACTCTACAGTTTAATTGCCATTTGTAACCATATCGACTAGGTTAGTTACAACGGGTGCGCTAATAACTTTTCTAATACTGGCTGACTCAATCGTTCCTGAACACTTCTGACTGTGACTCAGCTCACTTGGTGCGCTCCAACCTCAGCACAGTCAATTTGGGTCAACCAGCAAGGAGAACATCGAATGTCGATTACATCAGAAAAGCAATTACCCGAAGCAGTAGCGTCTTGGCGTGATCCGGAAATGGACTCGGTCAAAGGTACCGAAACTCCCAAAGACCCCAACAAAGGCTATATCGCCTTGCTTGGCTGGAGTGTCAACGCGATCAAGGCTGCGCAGAAATTTGACCGTCGATATATCGTTGTTGCTCCTGAATGGGCCGCGGATTTCTGTACCGCGAACAACATTCCTTTTCTTCCGTGGGACTTTATCCGGCTAAACGACCGGTCCATGGAAATCGCCGAAAAGCTAAAAGAGGAAGGCGTCGATATCGCCATCCCACTGTTTGAAGAAACCGTTGAATGGTCCGGTGCGATCAACTCGGTTCTTCTCGACAGTCCTCGTATGTTCGGGCAGTCCATTCTGTTCCGTGACAAGGCGTTAATGAAGCGTCGTGCCCAGCTTGGCGGTATTCGCGTCGGTATTTTCGAAGAGGCGCATGAGAAAGAAGACATCGTTCGCTTCATGAAGCGCGTCAACCAAACGCTGCTTAAACTTGATGGCGACCCGGATGACCCGATTCACGTTAAAGCATTCGACAAAGCCGGTTGCCTCGGTCACCGAATGATTCGCAAGATCGAAGAGATCGACAACATTCCGGACGAAGAATATCCCCTCCTAATGGAAAGCCATCTGGATGGCTGGGAGTTCGCGGTTGAGGCCTGGATTCACGATGGCAAAATCCAGTTCCTGAATATTTCAGAATACGTGACGCTTGGCTATTCGGTATTCGTACCCGCGACGGCGGAACTTGAGAGCTGGCGCACTGCGATCACTAAACAGATCGAACTGCTGATCAAAACGTTCGATATTCAGTTTGGCTTGATTCACCCCGAGTACTTCGTCACAGCTGATGGTGAGATGTACTTTGGCGAGGTTGCCTACCGCCCACCCGGCTTCAAAGCTTTCGAGCTGATCGAAAAAGCTTACGGGTTCAACGCCTATCAAGCATCGATGCTCGTGTTTGATCCGAAAAGCACAAAAGAGGAAGTGGCAGCGTTCTTCCCCCGTGAAGTGGTCGATGCGAAAGGCTACGCCGGCTGCTTCGGTGTGTACCCACGCCGCCGGGTGGTCAGCAAGCTGGAAATGCCCAAAGAAACGATTGAGCATCCCTATTTCGAGTCCCACGAACTGGTCGCGCCCGCAGAAGAAACCGTTCCTGACCGCTCAGCCTTCGGGACACACTGGGGCCTACTCTTCTTCTTTGGAGACGACCCCATCAAAATGCGCGATCTATTGAAAGCGCAGGAAGATCTGGATTTCTACGTCTAAAAAGCTTCAAAACAACAGGTTTCATTATGGGCGCCCTATCTGCAATTGTTGCTGATAGGGCGCCCTTTTTTTACCCACGCTAGCTCTTTCAGCATTGAGGTTTGGTTCTCCCCTTGGCTAAGGCCGGTATACTCGCTTGATTTATTGATGAGAGATGCGATGCGCCCACGACTCCTGTTGTGCCTATTATTCCTGCTCCCCCTGGTACTGCTGTCCGGCTGCGATGAAACGCCTACCGGGCGCTCCCAACTGACATTGGTACCAGAAAATTTAATGACACAGATGGGCGAGGATACCTTCGACCAACTACGCCGTGACCAGCCAGTGTCACGTGACGCAGCCGCTAACCGCCAGGTAGAGTGCGTAGCTCAGGAAATAATAGCCGCCACCGAGGCCATCTATCCGGCTGACGAGTTACCGGAGTCCTGGGAAGTTGTCGTTTTTGAAGATGATTCTCCCAACGCTTTCGCCCTACCAGGCGGACGCATCGGCGTGCATACCGGCCTACTCCAAGTCGCCGAGACGCCTGACCAACTGGCGGCGGTGATCGGCCATGAAGTTGGTCATGTGCTGGCTGACCATGGCAATGAACGCCTTACTCAGCAGCTTGGCATTAAGGCCGGGATGCTAGTAGTAGGATTGTTAGGCGAGGGAGACATGGGACAGCAGCAGTTAATGCAGGCATTGGGCCTCGGCGCCCAGCTCGGCATCACCCTGCCGTTCAGCCGCGCCCACGAGGAAGAAGCCGACCTGATGGGGCTGGCGATCATGGCGCAAGCAGGGTTCAACCCACAAGAAAGCGTGGCACTGTGGCGCAACATGGCGGCGGCTGGTGGCGGTCAGCCTCCTGAATTTCTCTCTACGCATCCCGCCCATGAGTCGCGCATTACGGCATTACAACAAGCAATGGAAGAAGCCGTGGCAAGCTATCGCACGGTCGCCCCGGCTGATTGTTCTGGGTAGGTAATTATCAGGCAAATAGGTGATGTCTGCGATGTGAGTAAGGATTACTAGCTGCTCTACGCAGAACCGCTTGTGGTCAATAATAACCCCACGTCACTCTCTTGGTAATTTGTATTCGCCCTGCCTACTCTTTGTCAGTGAACTCTCTCATGAGCGGCATATTCAAGCCCATGCCTAGTCCGCCCACAATTGATCTCTTATGGTAGCCATTGATGAACCAGCCGTTGCAAAACCTCGAACAACTCCTTGACCGAGTGGGCGAGTTGACACGCCACAACGATCGCGTCTCAATCGAGATGGTTGTCGAATCGATTGGCAGCCGTTCTTTTGGGCCGCTGTTGATGCTGATTGGCATCACGTTATTCTCGCCGCTCAGTGGCGTACCTGGCATGTCGTTCTTTATGGCGTTGTTCGTGTTGCTGGTAGCCGTACAGATGCTGATCGGTCGGAAAAAATTTTGGTTGCCCCATTTCATTCTCGACCGCTCAGTTGAGCATAACAAACTGCAGAAAGCGCTCGACTGGCTCAACAAGCCAGCGCGGGGCATAGACCGCGTTCTTAAACCACGATTAACGTTCCTAGTACATAGAGGGGGCAGCTATGGCATTGCCGTGCTGTGTGTCATCGTCGGTCTGTGTATGCCGATCATGGAACTGGTGCCCTTTTCTTCCTCGGCTGCCGGGCTGGCTTTGCTGGCGCTAGGGCTTTCACTGGTGGCCCACGACGGGTTACTCGCCCTATTGGCGTTTGTTATCTTCGGCGCCACGTTCACGCTTATCGCTGTCAACCTACTGTGATTGATCCCTACAGCAGCACTATGAGATAACGCGACACAAGAGGCTCCTTAATGACGCATTAGCTGGGGGCTTGACCGTCGTCCTGTGGCTGCGATTGGCTACCCTCGCGGAGGCGCTCGATGGAGGCGTTTCCCTGCTTCGCCAAGGTCGCCAGGCGGTCGATTTGCTCATCCAGCCGCGGTAAGGCCTCCTGCCGATAGCTTGAGAGATCATCGATCGCGCCCATTACCTCGCTGAAAGCTTCCTCAAGCACTTGCATATCAAGCATCGCGGAGGAGGCGCGCTTTTGGATATCTACCCCTTGCTGACGCAGTGCCTTGGCGGTCCCGCCAATCATCTGCGACGTGGTAGTGTTAAGGGCTTCGATGCGGTCCAGCACCAGGCGCTGATTGGCCATCGCCATGGCGACGGTCACCGCCACGGTAAGGGCTGAAACAGTGACGTTAATGGCTCTGTCTACGCCACGCATCAATTCCCGGTTATTGCGGATGATGACCTCTAGCGCCAGCACGCCCTGCTGACTCACTGCCAGTTGCTGTTGGAGGTCGACAATACGCTGGCGCAGGGGAAAGAGCAGCTCTTCCTCAAGGAAGTGACGCCGCGGATCATCGGCATCGCGAGCGGCAATCTCGTCCTGCAGGCGGCTATCAATCAAACGGCCCAGCGCAATTTGCCGGTTCAGCTCAACAAGGATTTTATTTAAAGCCTGCTGGTCATCGCTCAGGGTAACGTTGTCACGATGTAGCATATCGCGACCGCCTTTCAACTCATCAATAATCGCGTCTAGCGCCTGCTGAGCATTTTCGAACTTCTGAAAGTAGCGCTGCAGGCGGCTGTCGACGCCGGGAATGAGCGCCATAACACGATCCAGCGCGCTCGGCGCTAGGCGATGGCGAGCGGGATCAAGGCCCTCCATGCGCCCGCGCAGATCAACCAGCGCCTTGGCTACCGGCCCTCCTTCATCGCCCTGATGGGCTAACTGACGAAGCGGTGTTTGCAACATGGCACTACGATGCGCGGCCTGCTGCTGCAACTCAAGCCCCATCTCGTCTACGGCCCGGCGCTGGCGAGCGATGGATTCCTCGTCATTCTCGGCGAGGATATCTTCGACAAAGCGGCCGGCCATCGCCTCAAGCTCAGGGTCGATGGCACGCTCATTGGGGTCGACCGATTCTTCCTGGTTAGCCCCCAGCTGACTGGCAATCTCGTCCACCGGCGGCAGGGAGAGACGACGTTTGTCATCGGGTTGCTGAGCCATAAACATCTCCTGAGCTATTGAAAGAAGCCGTTGTGAAAACCGCATGACACCATTGGCACTGAACCATTAACCCAGAACCATTAACCTAGAACTTTCGGCACAGCAGCATCGTCCGCTGGATTAATCCTTGCGCGTATAACGATCCGCGCCTTCGACGAAGCGGCGTAAATCCTCCAGTGCCTTCTCGGTGGTAACCGACGCCTGTGGACGCGCTGTTTCGATGCGCGCCATGGAAACAGCGGTGTCGTCGAGCACGGTCAGGGCCGATTCGATACGGGCGGAGAGCTTATTCAACCGGTGCTCGGTTTCCACCAGCAGATCCAGGCGCCGCACCAGGGCAGCGCGCTCCTCCTCGCCCAACTGTTTGCCCTCTTGGGTCAGGCGACTACGCACGTAATTACCGTCTACGCTAACCACCCCTCGCGCCTGGGACGCCATAGATGTCAGCGTATCCACCGCGCCGAGACAAACCTGCGTGACCAGGCCACGCGAGCGCTCGAAAGCCAACTCGCCTGTGTGGAATCGGCCGCTCAGCACGTCCATCACATGCCGATAACGGCTATAGAGGCGATCCGCCTGAATGGCGAGATCGGGGCGATGCACGTCGAGCAGGCTCTGCTTGGCCCGGCACATGGCGAGTACAAGATCATCGGCCCCCTCTGGCGGCCGACCAGGGTCGAGTACCGACACGCCGGCCTCATAGGCCTTGCGCTCCTCTTGGGCACGGCGCTTACGTACCGCGGCCACTCGTTGAGCTTCCTGGCGGCGCTCGCGGCGTCGGGCCAGCCAGCCGCGCAGTGTTCGCTCGACTGGCAGCACCACAGGAATAGCGACAATACCCGCCAGCCAGCCAAAAAGGCTGGGGCTGAAACCGCCCCATAGAGAGGTCAGCCACATCAGCATGCTGATAAAAGGAACCAGCAAACAATAGCGGAAGATGACCTGCAGACGGCTGGGAGCCAGCACCGGAAGCGCCAGACCAGGGTTGAAAAGGCCGACCAATAGCCAGGGCAGGCAGGTCATAAACAGGCCATAGGAAAATCCCTGCAGGAATCCCAACATTGATACGGCTATCCTTCATTCATGAAACGCAAACACCAAGTGTAGAGTAACTGAGATGGCCCGCTCAGCACCAGTTGGGCACACGCTAGTGACTTTTTGAAGCCGGACGATATCACTTCCCTTGAGTGCTTTGATCAGCGCGGATGAAGCATGCTGCCAAACACCTTTTATACCGAACAGCAGCCTATGGAGAAGAGGTACTCTACTTCGCCCAGCTTGGCGTAATCGACCGACAACTCCTACGTTGTTTTAAGGACGGTTGTAAAACCGGTTATAAAAACTGGCTGTAAAGACTCAGGGAGACGTAACGATGGATGCACTTGCGCGAAAGCTGGGCCTCAAGACGGATCCCACTATTTTTTTCACATCGGCTGGGATCATGATTCTTTTCCTTGTGGCGCTGTTGATTGCGCCAGGCCCTATAGGGGAAGCCTTCGGCGCGGGGCGGCAATGGATCGTTACTAACCTTGGCTGGTTTTTTATTTTTGGGGTCACAAGCTGGGTGGCGTTTCTACTGTGGGTGGCAATAAGCCGTTTCGGGGCAATACGCTTAGGTGGCAATGATGCGAAACCGGCCTATACCAACGCCTCCTGGTTCGCCATGCTGTTCGCTGGCGGTATCGGCACGGTGCTGATGTTCTGGGGCGTGGCCGAGCCGATATCCCACTTCGCAACGCCGCCACGGCCGGGTGTCGAGCCCTTCTCTGTGGCCGCCGCCGACGATGCCATGAGCTTTTCGATCTACCACTTGGGCCTGCATACCTGGGCCATTTTCGCCATGCCGGGGCTGGCGTTCGCGTACTTTATCTATCGTTACAACCTACCCATGCGTTTTAGCTCGGTGTTCTTTCCGCTGTTGGGCGAGCGCATTCACGGCCCCATCGGCAAAACCCTGGATATCTTTGCCGTCCTCGGCACGTTGTTTGGCGTGGCGGTGTCTGTCGGCCTGGGCACCCAGCAGATCAATGCGGGGCTAACGGAACTGTTTGGTGTTCCAGACGCGGTGCTGCCAAAGGTAGTGATCATCGCCGTCCTGACCACTGTCGCCGTAGGGTCGATCATCGCGGGTCTGGATTCAGGGGTGAAGCGGCTCTCTAATATCAATATCGGGATGGCCGTTGGCCTGTTGCTGTTTGTGCTGTTTACCGGCTCAACCGTTTTCCTGTTACGTGCCGTTGTCGAAACCTTTGGCCTCTATATAACGAATCTACTGCCCATGGCGTTTTGGAATGACACGCTGGCACGCTACTCCAGCGAAGGCGGCGCCTGGGGATGGCAAGGCAGTTGGACGGTGTTCTACTGGGCCTGGACCGTCACCTGGTCACCGTTCATCGGCATATTCGTAGCGCGGATCTCTCGCGGTCGGACTATCCGCGAGTTCGTGCTCGGCGTGCTGTTCGCCCCTTCCATCTTTACGCTGATCTGGTTTGCGATCTTCGGCTGGTCGGCAATGGAGATAGACGGAATTGGCCCCGAGGCCCGGGCAGCCCTGGGTGATCAAGCCGGTACTTTATCCGCCGCCGTGGCCGAAAGCATCCCGCTCGCCATGTTCGCGTTTTTCGATAACTTCCCCGCCGCAACCTTGATTCAGGGCTTGGCGGTGGTGATCGTCGCCATCTTCTTCGCCACCTCATCAGACTCCGCCTCCCTGGTCGTCGATATGCTGTGTACCGGCAGCGCAGACCCAGGACCCTGGCATCAGCGGGTTTTCTGGGGTGTCTCCGAAGGCATGCTGGCCGCCATGCTCATCGTGCTGGCAGGCGATGCCGGGCTGACCGCACTGCAGGAGGTGATCACCGTTGTCGGCCTGCCGATGTTTATTCTGGTGTTTATCATGATGTTCGCCCTGTACCGCGGCCTTTCCCATGAGGATCTGAGCGAAATTAAGGTAGGCACCCCGCCCAAGCAGGAGGAATTAAAGCCAGAAGATTAGTCGATTAAAATAGGGGCTGTGAGCCTAGCATTCGATGCTGCCGTACCGCATGGGCCGGAGCAACGGTTAGGCGCACCCATCAAACTGCTCTCGAGAATTCTTTTAATTCTTGACGACAATGAAGGTTAAGTCGCTTTGCTCGGATATACAGATTCGGATGAACGTGTCAAAATAAATAAACGGTTTTATTGACAGGCGTGACTATACTGTGATTTGAGACTGGAGAAATGTCCTAATGCGGCCACTGTGAGGCATGCGGCTAATCCCCAGCCACATTGTCTTCCTCACTATCCCGTTCGGCGGTGCCTTCTGCGCACCGCCGAGCCCACTTAACGGTGGTCGTCATGAGCCAGCTTACGTCAACCGCAATCAAGGAGTTCAAGACCGGTTTCGCAGGAAGTGTTCTTCTTCCTGACAACCCTCAATACGACGAAGTGCGCCAGATATGGAACGCCATGATTGATCGCAGGCCTTCCATGGTAGCTCGCTGCACGTCACCTGCCGATGTCGTTCACGCCCTGAACTTCGTACGCCAGCACAACGTGCCTTTCTCCCTTCGTGGTGGTGGGCACAACATTGCTGGCAATGCGGTCTGCGATGAGGGCGTAATGATCGACCTCTCACCGATGAAGAAAGTAGACATTGATCAACAACATCATCAAGGCCATGTTGAGCCTGGGTGTACCCTCGCTGAATTCGACACTGCTGCCCAAGCATACGGGCTCGCCACACCGCTGGGCATCAACTCCACCACCGGGGTTGCCGGCCTGACCCTGGGGGGCGGCTTCGGTTGGCTCAGCCGAAAATACGGCCTGACCGTCGACAACCTACTCGGTGTGGACGTCATCACGGCAGATGGCCAACAGCTGCACGCCAGCGAATCGGAAAATGCCGACCTTTTCTGGGGGCTGCGTGGCGGAGGCGGGAACTTTGGTATCGTGACCCGCTTCACGTTTCAGCTACATCCCGTAGGCCCGAACGTGCTGTGCGGTCTTATCGTTTTTCCCTTCGAACAGGCAAAATCGGTCATCACCCAGTTCGCCCGCTTTACCGAAACCATGCCCGACGAACTCAACGTGTGGATGGTCACTCGCAAGGCACCTCCCTTGCCCTTCCTGCCCGAGGAAGTGCATGGCAAAGAGATCGTGGCATTCGCCCTGTGCTACGCAGGCGACCCCGCTGAAGGCGAGAAACTTATCGAGCCGCTGAGAGGATTCGGCACCGCCTACGGCGAGCATATCGGTGTGCAACCTTACACAGACTGGCAGCAGGCCTTCGACCCGCTGTTGACGCCAGGCGCCCGGAACTATTGGAAATCCCATAACTTCTTGACGCTTGATGAAGGGGTGATCGATACCATCATCGACTATGCCAGCGCACTACCCTCTTCGCAGTGCGAGATATTCATCGCCACGCTAGGTGGGCAGGCGAGCCGCGTAGACCCGCAAGCAATGGCCTATTCGAGCCGTGATGCCAATTATGTATTGAACGTGCATACGCGCTGGGAAACAGCGGAGGATGATGCTCGTTGCATTACCTGGGCGCGGGACTTCTTTGCTCGCTCACAGCCCTTTGCCAGTAGCGGCGCCTACGTCAACTTCCTGACTGGGGACGAGACCGATCGCATTGCCTTCGCCTATGGCGCAAGCTATGAGCGACTGGTGGCAATTAAGAAGCAGTACGACCCGGAAAACCTCTTCCGTATCAACCAGAACATCAGTCCCGCCTGAGCGCTGCTTCCCGAACAAGGCCCTGAGCGGGATCTAACGACCCGCTCTGAGGAACACCGCCATGCTCACCACGATTGCCGTCATTCAAAAACCGCCGGTGCTGCTCCAACGAGACACGACTATAGAGCAGATGGTCGAATCGGCCGACTCTGCATCCAAGGGCGGCGTGGCCAAACCCGCTCGATCGTTGGCGATTGCCTAGGCTTTTGGCTTTAGGTTCTTGAGAAAACCTTTGTGTCAGCTAGGCTCCACGGCACCTTTCAAAGTATTTATGGATCTGTTCAAAATCACCCAGGAAGTGCCATTGGACATTTATCAAACTGAAGTCCTCACTTGATTATTGAGACCGCCATTTTCCAAGAAAGCAATATTGACAACATTAACTTATATTCATAAAACAACACTCATTAGTTTTAATGCTTCGCTTAATACATTACGGCCACTTATAAGTTTTTACATTTTTAAAACTCAAATATTATTTTATTAAATTCAACACTCCTAGCTTTCTACATAGTAATTTGATTAAAAAGCACCATAAATCGTTTAATAACCGTTTAAAGGCTATTGAAAAATTAGCGCTTAAAACCGGCCATTACTAAACTTTAGTCTTATTTTTATATAATTTTCTCATATACAGAACACGCATAGGCTATGCACAGAAGAGTGCTGCCAGTTAAATATTCCAACGCTCTGGCCAGCCAATACTCTTTTGAAAAACGATGATGATATGCCCCTATGCCCTACGTTCACGATACGTTGACACGACTTAATAAAAGCAGCCCTGCACAGTCAGAATTTTATCAAGCCACCGAAGAAGTGCTCGAATGCCTACGCCCGCTAATCGAGCAGAGTGATTATTACCACCAACACAGCATTATTGAGCGGATAGTCGAGCCCGAACGGCAAATTATGTTCCGCATAAGCTGGGTAGATGATGCCGGCAGCGTACGGGTCAACAAAGGCTATCGCGTACAGTTCAACTCTGCCCTTGGCCCTTACAAGGGTGGCTTACGCTACCACCCCAGTGTTACCTCAGGCACCATAAAATTTCTCGGCTTTGAGCAAATCTTCAAAAATGCGTTAACCGGTTTGCCAATCGGCGGTGGGAAAGGCGGCTCCGATTTTGACCCAAAAGGAAAATCAGATAACGAGATTATGCGCTTTTGTCAGGCATTTATGAGCGAGCTCTACCGTCATATTGGCCCTCACTGCGATGTACCTGCAGGCGATATCGGCGTCGGTACCCGTGAAATTGGCTACCTCTTTGGTCAGTACAAGCGGCTCACCGGCCACTATGAAGGCGTGCTAACAGGAAAAGGGCTTAACTGGGGAGGCTCGCTGGGCCGTAAAGAGGCCACTGGCTACGGGGCGGTGTACTTTGCGCAAAACATGCTGGCTGCCCGTGGAGATGAGCTTCGTGGCAAAGCATGCCTCGTTTCCGGCGCGGGCAATGTAGCGATTTATACCATTGAGAAACTGTACGAGCTGGGCGCTAAACCGATCACCTGCAGCGATTCACGTGGCACTATCCACGATAAAAACGGCATTGATTTAGGCTTACTCAAACGGCTCAAAGAAGTGCAGCGCACCTCTTTAGAAGACTACCTGCATGAGTACCCTGACGCGCACTACATTTCTGTACGTGACTATCCCCTAGATGGGCATTCCGTATGGCATATTCAAGCCGATGCAGCCTTCCCTTGTGCGACACAAAATGAGCTGACCGCAAGTGATGCGGAAACCCTGCTCGCTAATGGCATCACGTGTATTAGTGAAGGGGCCAACATGCCCTCTACCAAAGAGGCCGTCGACCTGTTTCTAAACGCTAAAATCGCCTATGGGCCTGGCAAAGCCGCCAATGCAGGCGGCGTCGCTACCAGCCAGTTAGAGATGGCGCAAAACAGCAGCATGGAGCAGTGGTCCCTGGAGAAAGTTGACCAGAAATTAAAACAGATTATGACCAATATCCACCGTCAGTGCGCTGA
Source organism: Halomonas sp. NYA30 (assembly GCF_976980765.1). NCBI lineage: Bacteria > Pseudomonadati > Pseudomonadota > Gammaproteobacteria > Oceanospirillales > Halomonadaceae > Halomonas > Halomonas sp. NYA30. Next base: position 4,188,222 of record NZ_OZ334477.1, read on the forward strand.
CACAGCCGACGAATTTGGTGATAAAACCAACTTGGTACTAGGCGCCAATATTGCAGGCTTCAGAAAAGTAGCTGATGCCATGATTGAACAAGGCGTCACCTGATCGTCTTTGTCTTGTAAACCGCTTATACTGTAACAAGTACGCAGTCCTTCCTTAATTGGGGAAGGGCTGTTTTTTATTGGTTTGAATTTATTGCTTTCTAAGGAGAGTAACCATGGGACAACGTCCTACTATTATTATTAATCGTCTTGATGCCGAACGCCTCCAGCGCTTGATCGACAATGCCTCCGATAAAGACATGGCCGTGGCTCAGCTACTTGAGGAAGAGTTATCGCGAGGTGAAGTCTGCGACCCCGAGGATATCCCGGATGACGTGGTCAGTATGAATAGCCAGGTTCGCTTCACCGATCTCACCCGCGGACTTAAGATGATTCGAACCTTGGTCTATCCGCACTCCCTGGAAAGCGTAGCGGACGGCATTTCAGTGATGGCGCCCATTGGCGCGGCACTGATCGGCCTTAAAGTGGGCGACATCATCGAGTGGCCATTACCCAACAACACCGAAACACGGCTGCGTATCGATGCTATTTATTGGCAACCCGAACGCGAAAAGCAGTTTCACCGATAGGTTGCGGTAGAGAGAGCTGGCTCCGCTAGCTCATGATGAACAGCAAATACTGCTTGAGTTACTAACTCACCGTAATGACGCGGCACTTCGCTGAATGGCTCACCTTGTGCGAGACGCTACCAATCACTACACCAGCCAAGTCGCTTAAACCTCGACTTCCCATCACAATAGTATCAACGTTATAGGCATTAGCGGTGTCTAAAATGACTCGAACCGGATCACCTTGAGTAAGCAGCTCTTCAGTATGCTGAACGCCTTCTTCTTGCGCTGAACTAACCGCCTGTACCAGCAATTGCTCGCCCGATTTCTCTCGCTCAGCGAGGTTAGCGCTGGCATCAATAGCACCAATGCCCCATACCAGCGTGGTCGTATAGGCAAGCGTTTCTGGAACATGTAAAAGATAGAGCGTTGAGGCTTCTTTATTCAACAGCTTGCAAGCCACTGACAACGCTTGCTTGGCGTTTTCAGAGCCGTCGATGGGAACTAAAATACGCTTATACATGGTTTGTTCGCTCCTCTTTTATCTTCATCACACAACTAAAGTCTTAGACAATATTTCGCTTCCATCACTTAAATACTGGTAGCGTTACATCGGCTAAGTGAACTGGCTTAAATAGTCTGTCTTGTCATTTGAGAATCTAGCCAGCCTGAAAGCAATCGAATGTCAAAACCAATATTATTAAAGTAGCCGCTCATACCTTGGAGGTATCATGGAACTACGCCACCTGAGGTACTTTTGTGTTGTAGCCGAAGAGCTTAATTTCACTTGTGCTGCTGAACGCTTGCATATGTCACAGCCGCCTCTTTCACGACAAATTAAGCAGTTAGAACAAGAAGTAGGCGCCGAATTGTTTGAACGCAGTTCAAGAGGCTTACGCCTGACCCCGCCGGGGGTTTTCTTTCAGCAACACGCCTTACAAATTTTAGAGAAAGTAGAAGTCACCATTGACGCTACACGACATATGGCACGTAGCAAACGTGCGCTATTCGGAATTGGTTTTGTACCCTCCGTATTTTATGGGCAGCTCCCTATGCTCGTGCGTGATTTACGCCGCATAGATAATGTTGAACTCTCCTTGGCAGAGCTTACGACGGTACAACAAATACAGGCGCTCAAAGCTGGTCGCATTGATATGGGATTTGGACGTCTTCGCATTGACGACCCGGATGTCGAGCAGGAAATTCTCTTCGATGAGCCATTGATTGCCGCCCTATCAAGCGGTCATCCATTAGAAGGCACAACCCCTACCTGCGAAGAACTGGCTCGCTATCCACTAATCCTCTTTCCCGCAAAACCACGCCCTAGCCTGGCAGACATGGTACTAGGCATTTTCCGCCGCCAAGGTTTAAAGGTTGAGGTGGTACAGGAGGCCAACGAGGTTCAGACGGCGCTTAGCCTCGTCGCCTCAGGCATTGGCATTACACTGGTTCCAGAACAGGTAAAACGTGTCCAGCGAGACGGCATCACTTACGTAGCACTGGCAGACAAAACCATTACCTCACCCGTCATTTGCAGCCGTCGGCGCGGCGAAAAGCCCTCTCCCCTTATGCAGGAAGCCAATACTATTTTAAATGTACTCGTGGAAAACCGCCGCTCCGGTCGTTACCCATAACCCCCTCCTTTATGGACGCAGTACGGCCACCGGACAGGATGTTTCGTGCAGCACTTCATGGCTAACGCTGCCGGCCACTACTTGCGAAAGGCCACTACGCCCATGGGTTGTCATGGCAAGCATCGTATTATGGCTACCTGCTAAGTAGCTGACGATAGAATCCGCGGGGTCGCCATGCAGTACCTCCCAATCAACCTCTAACGCTTGCTCGCTCTCGACACGGCGTGCCAAAGCGGTCAAATAAGCTGACTCCATGACATCGGTATGACCTAACGTTGTTGGTTTTCTAGCGGCAGCATCAACTACTTGCAGCAGCTGTAACCGAGCCCCCAACCGCTTCACTAAGGCAGAAGCATAGGGCAAAATTTGCTCGGATAACTTTGAGCCATCAACACAAACGGCTAATACTTCAACGCGGTGGTGAGCACGGCTGTCATAGCGTGGGCCACACAGGTAAACCGGGCGATGGGCTCGACGTACAACACCGGCGGTTACACTGCCTATTAGCATTTCGGGCACCGGGCGGCGCCCATGCGCCATCATGCATAGCCCGGTATCTTCACGGCTGGCAAGCTCACCGAGGTACTCCTTAGCGCTATCATGGGAAACGACATCAATGTGTACTGTTTCGAAATGATGCGTCGATAGGCGCTCCTGCAGTTTAACCCGCCTGGAGGCTATCTCATCCTGCGCAGGCACCACTGAGATAGCGCTTACATCCATGCCTAGTTGGTTTGCAAACTTTTGGCCAAATTCCAGTGCTGGCAAAGAGCCTTCACTGTCATCAATTGCCACAACGATCTTTTCCATGGTTACACTCCAACTACCGCTTAAGTAGTGTCTACTGTTATTGGGTTTTATGGTTAAGCGAGTTAAAACGTCGATGCAGCAGGTTGTAGGCAAGCGCCCCAACAACGACTCCCCAAAAGGCAGAGCCTAGCCCTAAAAAGCTAATGCCAGATGCCGTGGCAATGAAGGTAATGACAGAGGCTTCCAAGTGACTCTTTTCGGCAGCAAACGCGCTGATATTACTACTGATGGCGCCAATCAGCGCAAGGCCCGCCAGTACGGCCACAAACTCTCCCGGCAATGAGGTAAATAGCGCCACAATAGTGCCAGCAAAGATGCCACCAATTAGATAGAAAACGCCGTTTGCCACCCCTGCAACATAGCGCTTATCAGGGTCTTCGTGCGCTTCCTTGCTGGTGCAGATGGCTGCCGTAATCGCAGCGATAACCGTCGTAATACCGCCGAAAAAAGCGGTAAAGAATGACGTTAAACTGGCCACAATTACGATTGGTTTGGCCGGGGTGGAGTAACCTGAGGTACGCAAAATGGCCATACCGGGCAAGAATTGCCCCGTCAGACTGACCAAAACCAGCGGAATAGCCAGGCTCAAGGTAGCATTCCACGTCCACTCGGGGCGGATAAACTGTGGATCCGCAAACTGAACGGAAACACCTTCCAGGCTTGCGCCTTCTAACAAAACTGCCAAAGTAACCCCGGCAATTAAAAGCAGCACTAAGCTGTAGCGCGGCGTAAGTCGCTTAAATAGTAAATAAGCGATAATCATACCAATCGCCAACGCCGGTACGCTTTCCAATGAGACGAAAACGCCTACACCAAATTGGAACAGGATGCCTGCCATCATCGCGCTGGCGATACCAGGGGGGATCATCCGAATAATTCGGTCAAAAGAGCCAGTAACACCGATCACGAAAATGATCATTGCTGCCGTCAAGTAAGCACCTATCGCTTCATTAAGTGACAACCCTGGGAAAAGAGTCACTAATAACGCAGTCCCAGGCGCCGACCAAGCGGTCACCACCGGGACTTTTAACCACAGGCTTAAAAAGGTACCCGAGACTGCTGCGCCGATAGAGATTGCCCAGACCCAAGACGTCATCATGGCGCTGGATATTTCGGCGCTCTGGGCTGCCTGAAAAAAGATCGCCAAGGGGCCAGAGTAAGAGACCAGCACTGCCACAAAGCCAGCAGCGATTGCAGGAATCGACAGGTCTTTTAGCAATTGCTTGTGAAATTGCATGCAACACATTTCCCTGTATCAATGAATTTAACGCGATGCCAACATCAATTCCGGCAAGCATCCGCTTGCCGGAGCCATGTCAGGCGACCCCGAGATGGGTTTCAAGGATTGAAGGATTGTCTTTTAGCCCCTGAGAATCACCGCTATAGACCACTTCCCCCTTGACCAGCAGCAGATGTTTTTCTGCTATTTTAAGAAGGTTATCGATATTTTTATCGACGATAATGGTCGAAATGCCGGTCGCCTTGATCTCTCGTATGATCTTCCAGATTTCATCTCGGATCAGCGGCGCGAGTCCTTCGGTCGCCTCATCAAGGATCATCAGGTCAGGATTTGTTGTCAGCGCGCGACCAATAGAGAGCATCTGCTGCTCGCCGCCCGAAAGAAAAGAGCCATCGTGGTTAATACGTTGACCCAAGCGTGGAAACGTATCCAGGACTCGCTCCAGCGTCCAAGGGGACTCTCCGCGCTCATTAGGGCGTGCGGCCATAATTAAATGCTCACGCACACTGATGCCTGGAAAAATGCCGCGCCCCTCTGGCACGTAGCCGATCCCTTGGCGAATGAGTTGCCAAGGACGTCGCTTGGTAGCCGAGACGCCCTTAATAAACACCTCGCCACGCCGCGGTGGGACAAAGCCCAGTATCGACTTCAACGTAGTAGTCTTGCCCATCCCGTTCCGGCCCAGAAGACTCAGTGTCTCGCCGGGCATCAGGGTCAAATCCACCCCGTGCAAAATATGGCTCTCACCGTAGTAAGTATGCAGCCCCCGGGCATCAATCAATGGTGTACTTGTTTGCTCTGCGCTCATGCGGTTGCCCCCTCATCATGACGCCCCAGATAGACATCGCGTACCTTTTCGCTAGTGCGTATCTGTTCTGTCGGACCACTCTCCAACACACAACCATCGACCATGACGGTAATGCGATCGGCCAAGCGGAAGACCGAATCCATATCGTGTTCAATCAGCACCAAGGTATAACGATCCGTTAAACTGGCGAGCAGCTCCGTGACCTGAGCGGTCTCTTCACGCCCCATCCCCGCCATTGGCTCATCCAGCAGCATCAGCGACGGCGCTGTCGCTAGCACCATCGCGATCTGCAACTGACGCTGTTCGCCATAGCTCATATCGGATGCTGTCGTATGAGCGCGATGATTCAATTGGCAGGTATCTAGCACCTCTTGAGCACGCTCGCTCACCTTTTGTGCTGTTTGACGCGAACGCCAGCTACCAAACACACCGCCCATATGAATACGCGCCGCCAGCTCGCAGTTCTGTAGGCAACTAAGGCGTGGGAAGATATTGGTCTTCTGGTGGCTGCGGCCAATCCCCATACGTGCGATCTGGCGCGCGCTTTTACCCTGAATCGGTTGTTGGCGGTAAAGCACTTGCCCTTCAGATGGCGGGATCTCGCCAGAAAGCAAATTAATCAACGTGCTTTTACCCGCTCCATTAGGGCCCAAGATAGCGTGTATCTCATTGGCCTTAACGTCAAAATCAACATCGTTAACCGCTACTAAACCACCAAAGCGCCGGGTCAAACCATGTGTAGCTAAGATAATCTCGTCGCGCATGGCTTAGTTCTCCTTACGCTGTGTAGCAGGTGGAGTGGAGGCAGTTACCGGTGCATTCTCTTTCTCGGACACGGCTTCCGAGTCTGTTTGACGCTTGCGGCGCCAGGGCGGCGCGATAATCAAGCCGGCAATGCCTCGTGGCAGCACGAGTACGGCGGCGATAATGGTCAGCCCCATCAGGATTGGCCAGTGAGTAGTGGCGTGCTCATAGAGGTAGAGCAGAATCTCGTAGGCGAAGGCGCCTAAAATGGGTCCAAAAATGGTACCCATGCCGCCTAAAATCAGCATCATTAGCACTTCGCCAGAGGTGTGCCAGCCAAGCTGAGCCGGATTAGCGAAGCCGTACTGCATCGCCGCCAACATGCCAGCAATCGCCGCCATTACCCCTGCAATAACAAAGGCAACCAGTTTGTAGCCACTGGTGGCATAGCCTAACGCCTGCATGCGGTGCTCGTTGTCATGAATACCGTCGAGCACTTGTCCGAAATAAGAGCGGGTCAGCCAGCGTAAAAAGAAATACCCGACCAGCAGCATTCCCAAGCAGAAGTAAAAGAAGCTATAAGGGTTATCAAGATCCACCAGTGTGGTATCGCCTATCGCCAAGCTGGGCCGGAACATAATAAAAACGCCGTCTGTTCCTCCGGCGAATTGGGATGTGCTAATGAAGTAATAAAGCATCTGACCGAATGCCAAGGTCGTCATAATAAAGAAAATGCCTTTCGTCCGAATTACTAATATACCTATTACTAACCCGATACAGGCAGAGACGCCCATGACCAGCGGCAGCATCCACCACATTGATGCGGGACTAAAGTCAGGACTGGCTAATGCAAGCGTGTAAGCCCCCAGGCCGAAGAACAGGGCGTGCCCCAGGCTGACTAAACCTACGACGCCGACCAGCAGATCCAAACTCATGGCAAACAACGCTAGGATCAACATTAATGTCAGTTTCTCTAACATAAAGTTGGCCTGGCTACCGAATACGGCTTCTCCCCATAAAGGAAAAGCTGCCACCAACGCCGTTAATACCAGCATGATGAACGCAACGCGCTTGGGGTATCTATGCAACATTTCTTATTCTCCTCACGCGAACAGGCCGCGCGGTTTTACTAGCAATACCGCCGCCATAATCATGTAGATCACCATACTGGCGAGACTGGGTATGAGCACCGCACCAAAGGTGGTGGCCATGCCGATAATAATGGCCCCCCAAAATGCGCCTTTAATCGAACCAATACCGCCGATGACAACGACTACGAAACACGTAATAAGAATGCTATCGCCCATACCGGGCGCGATGGAGGTGAGTGGCGCAGCGATCATGCCAGCAAAAGCGGTTAGCGCAACGCCAACGCTGAAGATAAGCGTAAACAGAGTACGCACATTGATCCCCAAGCCTTCCACCATGTCGCGATTAACCGCACCAGCACGAATGATGATGCCTAGCCGCGTATGACGAATCACCCAATAAATCACACCCGCCAATGCTAAGCAGACCCCCATCACAAAGAGGCGGTACACCGAGTACTGCAGGTTGTCAGTCAGTTGAATACTGGCATCAAAGGGCGCGGGTATCGCAACACGGTGCACATCACCGCCCCAAATAATCCGCTGCGCTTCGTTGAGCACTAAAATTAGGCCAAAGGTCAGCAACACTTGGTAGAGGTGATCACGCTTATAAAGCGTATCGAGAAATAAGCGCTCAATGATGAGGCCCAGGACAATAGCAATGGGGATAGCCGCCAGCATGGCCAGCCAGAAATTGCCCAGCCGCAGGGTAAGGTCGTAAATCAGATAGGCACCAATCATATACATGGCGCCGTGGGCCAGATTGATGATCCCCATAATACCGAAAATTAACGTCAAGCCGCTGGCGATCAAAAAAAGCAGCAATCCGTACTGCAGTCCATTAAGGAGCTGTACGCTAAAGAATGCGAGATCCATAAGATCCCTCCGAGAATCAATGTGAGGGGCGAGTATCACTCGCCCCAGGGTGATTAAAGATGCCGTTACATCTGGCAAGCTTCATCGGGAACTTCAAAATTCTCGGAAGCGATACTAACGACTTCGTGCTTGCCGTCTCGAATCTCGCGCAGATACACATTTTGGATGGGGTGGTGGGAGTCAGAGAAGCTCAAAGGCCCGCGTGGACTCGCCAACTGGACGTTGGCCAGGACATCAATCAAACGCTCTTGATCTGATGTATCACCACCGAGCACATTGAGTGCCTGTACTAGCATCATGCCCGTGTCGTAGCCCTGTACCGCGTAGGTATCAGGTATTTCACCGTAGGCATTTTCATAAGCTGAAACGAAGGATTGGTTAGCATCATTTTCGAGGGTTTCCGCGTAATGAAGCGTGGTCATTACACCTTCGCCTGCATCACCTAGAGCCGTTAAATTACCCTCAGTTAGGAAACCTGAACCTAGCAGCGGTATGCTCTCTTTCAGGCCTGCTGCCGCATAATCCCGAACAAAGCTGACACCGCCACCGCCCGCGAAGAAGGTATAGACAGCGTCAGGCTCAAGGCTGGCAATTTGTGTCAGATAGCTCTGAAATTCAGTACTAGGGAACGGCACTAAAATTTGCTCGATGATTTCACCACCTTCAGCAGTAAAAGCCTCTTCAAAACCAGTAAGGTCCTCTTTGCCACCTGCATAATCCCAGGTAATGGTGACAACTTTACGATGCCCTTGATCGTAGGCCACTTTGCCCATCGGGTAGCTGTCTTGCCACATGCTAAACGAAGTACGGAAGACGTTTGGCATGCAAAGTTCATTAGTGGCGGCCCCCAACCCTGCGTTCGGAATGATGGTGATGGCACCGGTCTGCTTGGCGACCCGCAGCATCCCCATAGCTACGCCGGAGTGTACCGGGCCGATCACAAAGTCAACGTCGTTCCCATTGACGAGGCGGCTCATGTTCTGAGGCGCTTTGGAAGGGTCAGCTTCTGAATCAAGCTCGACATACTCCACATCACGGCCACCCAACTGACCGCCCTCTTGTTCAATGGCCAGCTTTAATCCGTTCGTAATGGCTTCCCCAAGGGCTGTATAAGTACCTGAATAAGGAAGCATTAAGCCGAGCTTCACCGGGTCTTCGTTAGCAGCGACGTTCATAGCTGAGAACATCGCGGTAGCGCTTAGCAGAGTGGCGAGGGAGGTCTTTTTAAATGTTTTCATTATATTTTCACCAGGGTTAAGTTGTTTTTAAATTTTCATTTTCAACTTGCTATCGCTTCACGCGATAGCAAGACAAGCGACATCCCTGTCTTCATCAGCACCGATTACACGTGGTAAACATCAATGACCTGATGGATATAGTCGTTATTCAACTGCACGACTTTTCTTGTGATCAGTGGGCTCTCCCCCGACACGTCCAGGGTGTAGAAGCACGTGCCGAAAAAGCTGTCGGTTTTCTTGTAGCGGTGGTTGAGCGTGTGCCAGTTGAACCGCAGGGTGACCGTGTCGCCCTCGTGCGACAGGATTTCCAGATTGGTCACCTGATGCGTGGTGCGCGGTTCCGGCGTACTCGCCCCACTGCGCTCGGTCTTGATCCGGTAGACCCGGTCTTCCAGCCCTTCGCGGTTGGGGTAGTAGATCAACGAGATCTCACTGTGCGGGTCGCGGGTGAGCTGGTCGTCGTCGTCCCAGGCGGGCATCCAGAACTCGGCGTCCTTGCGGTAAAGCGTGAGCCACTCGTCCCACTCTCGGTCGTCCAGCAGGCGGCCTTCGCGGTATAAAAAGGCTTGGATGTCGTGATAGCTAATGCTCATGTCACTTCTCTCCTCTTTTCAGGCGCTTAGGCGGACGCGGTGGCGATAAACTGGCTGCGCTCTTTGTCGATAGCGCGCAGCATTTCGTCGACCCAGTGCTTGTGGTGCAGCACGTAGAGTCCTTCGTCTTCCGGTGAGGCTCCGCTGAGCAGGGGCTTCATGTCGATCGCCTGGGCTGTTTCATCGGCGCCTTCGATCCACTGTTGGGCCCCGCGGGAGAGGTCGTTCCATTCGGCCAATGCACCGTTATAGCCTTCTTGGCAGGCGCGGAACTCTTCAAGATCGTCGGGCGTGCCCATGCCGGAGACGTTGAAGAAGTCTTCGTACTGGCGGATGCGCACACGCCGGTCTTCGGCGGCTTCGCCTTTGGGGGCGAAGCAGTAAATCGTGACTTCGGTTTTGTCCACGGCGATCGGACGAATCACGCGGATTTGGGTGGAGAACTGATCCATCAAGTAGACGTTGGGATAAAGACAGAGGTTGCGCGTCTGGTTGACGATGGAGTCAGCGCGGGCGTCACCCAGCTGTTCTTGGATCCAGTCCTTATGCTGATAGACCGGACGCACTTCCGGGTTAAGCAGCCGGGTCCACAGCATCATGTGGCCGTTTTCATAGGAGTAGAAGCCGCCTTTGCTTTTCGACCAACCGTCGGCGTCGACGGCCTTGGTGCCGCCGGAATCGTAATTACGGCGTTCCATGGTGGAGGCGTAGTTCCAGTGCACGGAGCTAACGTGATAGCCATCAGCGCCGTTTTCGGCCTGCAGCTTCCAGTTGCCGGTGTAGGTGTAGGACGAGGTACCGCGCAGGATTTCCAGGCCTTCGGGGGCTTGGTCGACGATGTTGTCGATAACCTTGGTGGTTTCGCCCAGGTGCTGTTCGAGCGGTTGAACATCATCGCTTAGGCTGCCGAACAGGAAGCCTTTGTAGTTTTCAAAACGCGGCAGGCGCTTGAGGTTGTGGGAGCCATCCTGTTTGAATTGGTCAGGGTAGGCGCCGTTCTTCTCATTTTTGGCTTTGAGCAATTGGCCGTCGTTTTTGAACGTCCAGCCGTGGAACGGGCAGGTGAAGGTGCCCTTGTTGCCGCGCTTACGGCGGCATAACGTGGCGCCACGGTGGGCGCAGGCGTTAATCAGGCCATGCAGTTCGCCCTGCTTGTCGCGGGTGATAATCACCGGCTGGCGACCCATGGTAACGGTCATGTAGTCACCCGGCTCACTGATCTGGCTCTCGTGGGCCAGGAACAGCCAGTTGCCTTCGAAGATGTGCTTGAGCTCAAGCTCAAAGAAGGCGGGGTCGGTGAACATGCTGCGGTGGCAGCGGAAGATGCCCTGGGCGGGGTCGTCTTGAACGGCGCCGCGCACGCGGGCTTCGAGCTGATCAAGCTGTGTGGTCATGATCTCTCTCCTCAAATACTTAGGCATAACCTGGGGTGTTAGGCGCTAACGCATCGGACGGTGGACGTCAGCCAGTCGTTAGCGCGAGGTTATGGGGCTTTAAACCTTGGCGGTTCCAGCGAGCTGGCTGGCTAGGTCCTGTTCGTCTTCTTTGGCCCGCGGGCGGGCGTGACGGACTTGCAGCTCGGCGGCGTCGGTGTGTGCCAGTTCCACGTCGAACACCACGTGGGAGAACGGGCCGTCCAGGTCGCGCTTGGCGATTTCGGCGGGGTCTTCAATCCGCTCGGCGGGCACGACCAGTTCTTCGCGGGTGGCAAAGGCGAAGTCGTCATAGGTGTAGGGGTCGCCTGCCAAGTTGATCTGGGTGGTCAGGTGCTGGTGGCCCGGGGCGGAGACGAAGTAGTGAATATGCGCCGGACGCTCGCCGTGACGGCCCAGGGATTTGAGCACCACATCGGTGGGGGCGCCTTCGGGCACGCCGTAGCCGGAGGGGATAATGCTGCGCGCGGTGTAGCGGCCGTCGCTGTCGGTATAAATCGTGCGGCGCAGGTTGTATTCGGATTGCGAGGGGTCAAAGAAGGAGTAGCCCCCTTTGGAGTTAGCGTGCCAGATCTCGACCTTGGCGCCGGGGATCGGGGTGCCGTTCACGTCGCGCACCTGGCCGGTCAGCCACATGGTCTCGCCGTCGGTCGCTTCGTCGTCCAGGCGAGCAAAGCCTTCCGCCTCGGGGGCGCCGGCCACATAGAGTGGGCCTTCAATGGTGCGCGGCGTGCCGCCGGTGCGCTTGGCTTCGGCGTCGATAGCGTCCTGGCGCATATCGAGAAAGTGGTCAAAGCCGAGACCAGGCGACAGCAGCCCGAACTGGGTCTGGCTGCCCAAGGCGTTGAGCAGGTTGACACCGGCCCAGTACTCTTCTTCAGTGACGTCGAAGTCGTCGATCAGGTTGAACAGATCACCGACCAGGCGATGAACAATTTGCTTGGCGCGGTCATTGCCACCGGCTTGGTCAAAGCCAGCAACAGTTTTGATGAAGTCTTGGACTTCGGGGGTATCGAATATCTTCACGGTCATGGTGAAACCCTATCGTTGGTTTATTATCGTTGTCTTGGTGCCCGGCGATAGCGTCAGTATGTTCAAGGTGATATTGGAATGAGTCTATCTAGGGCCTAAAGACGACGGTTATTGTTGTGCTCGGCCTTAATATCGGCTAGTTCATGGCTACCCGACCAATATCGTTTGAGTTCCATTCCATACTTCATAGGTATCTCGATGCGGCACCCTCACCTACAAGCATCAATGCTTTCTAATGCTTTGTTAAAAAATAACCAATTGTTTTATATGTAAAAAATAAATAAAAACATGGAAGTATTCTTACTGCTCTGCGAAAGGGATACTCGGCTTATTTACTTTTTTGGTTATGTAGGGTTTAGTTAACCCTGTACAGGGCATTTCACACCTAAGAGGGCATCCAACAGATTTTTGAATTACGACAAAAGAATAACAAGCCAATGCAAGGCAAGCCCCAATGACCAGTTTAATATTTTCTTATGTAATAGATCCTTGGCAACGCATCCGAATTTGAAGCCTACATAGAACAATATTGCAGTGAAGAGGGATAAGAAATGAATACACAACTGACGCCCTTACAAAGGCTGAGTGAGGCTAGAAAGGCTTTCTTCCAAGATGGGAATATTCCTAATGGAATAATAGACGAAGCTATCCTGAACTCATGGAAACGCTGTATCGCCGAGCACAAGAGTGTGACTGAGCGGGTCATATACGAAACGGTACCGTGCAGTAGATTTAACGAAATTAAACAAAAAAATCAAAACCTTACTAATGCAGCTACTATCCCCATTGAACAGCTTCATCGCACCATTAGTGGTGCGGGCTACGCACTGCTACTCACTGACCACCAAGGCCATGCTCTATGCACCTATCAATCTAACGCTCACTCCGGCAGGGTTCTCAAGCAGGCCTTCCGTCCTGGGGTCAATCTCTCGGAGCAATACATTGGGACATCGGCGATGAGCTGCGCGCTTACGGCTGGCCGACCTGTTGCTGTTTCAGGACCGGAGCACTACTACACCACTAATCAATCGCTGAATTGTGCAGCCGCTCCCATCATCGCCCCCTACGGTCAAGTGATTGGTTCGATTGATATCACTCGGGAGCACAGCTTGGCCCCAGGCAGTGCACTTTCACTCGTCACCCAGTGCGCGCGGGCGATCGAACATCGCTTGATCATGCAGCTAGGGCCCTACTTGATCCTGCAACTAAGCTGGCAGCAAGTACCCACAACTAATGATATGTTGATCGCCCTCGGCCCCGAGGGCGAAATCCTGGGTATGACGCCGAAGGTGCGCGAAGTGATCGGCCTCACCGCTAGCCATGGCCCGAAAAACTTCCAGGAACTATTTGATCTTCGCTTTGGCGAACTGGTCGATGCCGCCAGGGGTCAGCGCCCCCCATTGGTAGGCCGGACATCTTCCGGACTTTCCTTCGTACTAAATCCAACGGTGCAGCATCAGACAAGCCTGATTGAGGGAACGGCTACCTGCAAAGATAACAAGCGTCATTTGTCAGCGGTTGAATCGGTACCCGACTTTGGCGACGCGACTCTTAACAAACAGATTCCACTTGCCCTGAGAGCTGTTAACAAGCGTCTTCCCGTATTGATTCTGGGAGAAACCGGTGTAGGCAAGGAAGTCATGGCCAAGACTCTTCACGAACAGAGTGACAACAAAACAGGAGAGTTCATCGCTATTAACTGCGCCGCTATTCCTGAGACATTGATTGAAAGCGAGCTTTTTGGATATACCGAGGGGGCCTACACAGGCGCTCGCCGTGGCGGCGCGCCGGGTAAGATCGAGCAGGCCAACGGCGGCACCTTATTTCTCGATGAAATTGGGGATATGCCCCTTACTCTTCAATCCAGGCTGCTGAGAGTGCTGGAAACAAACGAAGTGAGCCGCCTGGGGGCGGGTAAGACGAAAAGCGTAAACTTCCGGTTAATCTGTGCAACTCACCATGATCTGGCATCAGCCGTAGCTCAAGGTGCTTTCCGTGATGATCTGCTTTACCGCATACAAGGGATGCCGCTAAGAATCCCACCTTTAAGAGAGCGCTCGCGGTTACAGGCATTTTTAGTAGAGCAGTGTTCACAAGTCACCCAGGGTACGCGTCAGCTATCATTTGATGCCCTCAAACGACTGGAGAACTACCCCTGGCCAGGAAATGTACGCGAACTGCGCCATGCCCTAAAACACGCTGATGTAATGGCTGATGATAGCGATCACCTGATCGATCTTTGCCACCTACCCACAGAGATCGTTGACAGCCCACCTCAACATTCAAGGAAGCGCTACTCATCAACACTAAAGGCCCAAGAGCAACATATGATTGAGGCAGCGTTAGAAAAGACCGATGGCAATGTCAGCAAAGCTGCCAAACATCTAGGGATAGGCCGCGCCACGCTTTATCGCAAAATCAAGGAAATCCAGAGCATAAAATAGCCGTCCAAGCTGGGCCTCATGGCATAAGAGCAACAGAAGAGCGACGCATACACCCTAAGCTAAAGCTGTATCAAAATGAGAATGTTAAGACATTGCTCTCACTTTGAGACGCCTACGCACTATATCAAGGCCCTGAAGGAACGCTTGGGGATCATAAAAATCAACAACTTAAAATAAATATTCACGACCGTCTCAGTTGGCATGCTTCTCGCTACAGATTGCAGGCACCTTACAAGATCAATAAGCATGATGGAGATACATAACATGCGGACGTATAGCCTGCCCATGCACTGCAGCCCACTGAGCAAAAAGATTCGACATGTTCTCGCGATGGCTGGAGCATTAACGCTTAGCACCACCGCCACTTTAACCGCCAATGCCGCCGAAATTGCCACAGACCCGGGTGACTACGTACCACTACCAGAAGGCAGTACGCTAGGGCTGCTTTATTTACAGCATGCTAGCCGGGATTCAGTTTACGCGAACGGTGATTTGCTTCGCGATGATACGGGGCTCGATACCCGTATCGGTTTAGCCCGATTTATTCACTATCTGAATATCGGTGGGTATACCGTCAATCCCCAGATAATACTGCCTTTCGGTAGGGTTGAATTGAAAGCACCTTTCGGCCCTCTGGAGCCGACCTCCTCTAGTGGCATGGGCGATCCCATGATCGGCGCCACTACGTGGTTAGTGAACAACCCGGATCAACAAAAGTGGTTTGGTCTCTCCGCCTTTGCCTCAATGCCTGCGGGAAAGTACGACGCCTCTAATGGCCCCATTAATGTCGGTGAAAATCGCTGGAAAGGCATTTTCCAAGCAGGTTACGTCACCGGTCTTGGTGACGATTTTATGCTGGATATCATCGCCGAATACGCGACTTACGGCGATAACGATGACTTTATAGGTACGCGTCGTGAGCAAAATGATAGCCAAAGCCTACAGACACATTTCAAGTACTTACTCAGCCCTCAAAGCCACCTTGCCCTCTCCTACTATCACTCCTTCGGCGGCGAAACGACCGTTGGTGGTGTTCGGCAAGACGACGCACTTGATAACAGTCGTTGGCAGGCAACGTTCGCGACCTTTGTTCAACCCACTCTTCAACTCCAGATGCAGTACGGCCAGGACATTGATGTTGAAAATGGCTTCAAGGAAGAGCACCGCATTAACCTTCGAGCAGCCAAAGTATTCTGAATTAATTTCTAGCAACGCCAATACAATGGCATATGCCCTGGGCCTTGTTGCCACAAGCTTTTCTAAACACCGGGAAATTAAGGGAATGGCGTAGTACCGATATTGAAGCACGCGTGAGTCAATTGAAAAGGAGAAACATCATGTCCGATGCACGATTACTGACACCTTCCATATGGCACAAGCAAGTATTTACAGGCCAGTGGGTAGCAGGTTCCGGCGACATATTGAAGGTCAAAGCACCTGCCAGTGACGCAACACTTGGCCATATCGGCAGCGCTGCTAGCGAGCAGGTAGATGCCGTCGCCGAAAAAAGCTACGAAGCCGCCATAGCTTGGGGCAACACCCCGTACGATGAGCGTGCGGCAATCATGCGCCAAGCCGCCCGTACCGCCGAGGAGCACCAAGATGAATTGATCCATTGGCTTGTAGACGAGAGCGGTTCAACGCCTGCCAAGGCCGCGTTTGAAGTGGCGATATCAATAAAAGTACTACACGAAGCCGCCTCGTTACCTTCACGTGCGGCGGGAGAGCTGATGCCCTCAACGCCTGGCCGTCTCAATATCGCACGCCGTCGTCCTTTGGGTGTTGTCGGCGTCATATCACCTTTCAACTTTCCCCTGTACCTAGCTATACGCGCGGTCGCCCCTGCGCTGGCATTGGGTAATGCCGTCATACTCAAACCCGACCCACGCACCAGTGTATGTGGCGGTGTCAGTATGGCGCGCCTATTTGAACTGGCAGGCTTACCTGAAGGTGTGCTTGCGATGCTTCCAGGTGGCGGGGCAACAGGTGCGGCGCTTGTCGAGAACAGTAACGTTGCCATGATTCAGTTTACGGGCTCAACAGCCGCAGGGCGAAAAATTGGCGAAACCGCGGGCCGTTTGCTTAAGAAAGTATCGCTGGAGCTAGGCGGCAAAAACTCGCTGATCATACTTGATGATGCCGACCTAGATTTGGCCATTAGTAATGCCACTTGGGGGGCCTATCTGCATCAGGGTCAAATCTGCATGTCGAGCGGCCGCATTCTGGTTCAGCGGGACATCTATGATCGTTTCCTCGAACGCCTGACAGAGAAAGCACGCAGCTTAAGCGTTGGTGACCCGCGAAGTGGAGAATTCGCTCTCGGCCCATTGATTGACAAGGGCCAACTGGATCACGCATGTGACCTGCTGTCTCGCGCAAAAGCGTCCGGGGGCAACGTACTCGTGGGTGGTGAAACCGACGGGCTTTTCTTTAAGCCGGCGGTCGTCAGCGATGTCACCACCGATAACCCTATTTTTCACGAGGAGGCGTTTGCCCCTATTGCCGTGGTTATCCCTTTCGACACAGACGCAGAGGCAGTAGCACTTGCCAATAATACAGAGTATGGGCTATCGGCCGGGGTGATTTCGCGCGATGTGGGCCGTGCTTTACGCTTAGGCGAGCAGCTAAGAACAGGGTTGTTGCACATTAATGATCAAACAGTGAATGACGAAGTCATCAACCCCTTCGGCGGGGTTGGCGCCTCAGGCAATGGAACCAGCGTGGGGGGGAGCAGCAATATAGATGAATTCACGCAGTGGCAGTGGCTAACGCTCAAGGGGGAGGCGCCCGCCTACCCTCTTTAAATGCTGCCTTTAGCCAGAAATTTCTTATTACAACGCAATACCGAGGTGAACCATGACAAACAATACACACACAGACATCACAGTTGCAGTCACCCGAGAGAAAGGAGCTGACTTTACAATAGAAAAAGCAAGCATTCGCCCACCCCAGGGAGACGAAGTGCTGGTCAGGGTGGTGGCGACCGGTATGTGCCATACAGACCTGATCGTACGTGATCAGTATTATCCGGTGCCATTACCTGCCGTATTGGGGCATGAGGGCGCAGGTGTTGTGGAAGCCGTAGGCCCTGGAGTTACCTCACTTGAAATTGGCGACCACGTCGTCCTGAGTTATGCATACTGCGGTGCTTGCAACCCTTGTGATGCCGGACATGCATCGTACTGTAAAGACTTTTTTGGACGCAATTTCAGCGGTGGTGACCCCGACGGCTTCCAAGCCATTCGTGATGGTAACAACCAGCCTCTGCACGATCATTTTTTTGGCCAGTCCTCCTTCGCTACCTACTCCCTGAGCCGGGAAAACAATGCAGTCAAAGTGCCAAAAGACGCGCCTCTTGAATTACTTGGCCCCCTAGGTTGCGGCATACAGACAGGCGCCGGTGCCGTTATCAATGCTCTCAAAGTCACGCCTGGAAGCCGTTTTGCCGCCTTTGGTGCAGGGGCCGTGGGGCTTGCGTCCATCATGGCAGCAAAAATTGCAGGTGCCACTACCATTATTGCCATTGACATCATCCCTTCACGCCTGGAGCTAGCCAAAGAGCTGGGGGCGACACATACCATCAACTCCAAAGAGGAGTCAGTAGTAGAACGTATTCAGCAAATAAGCGGAGGCGGTGTTGATTTCGCGTTGGAGTCGACAGGCCGTCCCGAGGTGCTTCGTCAAGGGGTAGATGCCCTTGGCGGTCTAGGCATGCTAGGGGTGGTGGGGGCTCCTGCTTTGGGCACCGAGGCCGCTTTTGATGTGAACGATCTCCTTATAGGAGGAAAAAGTATTCGCGGTATCGTCGAAGGAGACAGCGTGGCAAGACAGTTTATTCCTCAGTTGGTAGAACTTTACCAACAGGGTCGCTTCCCCTTCGATAAGCTGGTGAAGTACTACTCCTTTGAGGACATCAACCAAGCAGCCGCCGATAGTGCTGAAGGAGTGACGCTTAAGCCTATTATCCGGATGAATGGCTGAGCGTATAGCGTCCATTAATGCTGGCTAGCTTATAGTGGACGCGGCATCAGCGCACCGCCTTAAGTGCATTGAAAACAAGCTTTTGCCGGTGGAAGTTCTCCATCGGCATTTTTATCCAATGCTGTTGATAAAAAATGCCCGAGCAGCGATAGCAGACACGGGCAAAGGAGGATGCGGTTATCGAGTGACAGAGGTAACAAAAGGTCAACCGCTTTTGGTGACCACCTCACGGGTGAAAATAAACTCGAAGTCCTTGGTTTCGAAGATTGCTGAAACGACCACGCCCAATACCAACGCCCAAAACGTGGCGCCGATGCCGAGAATCTGAATTCCCGACGCGGCAATTAGAAAGGCAAACAGTGCACCTATTTCATGCTTCTTGCCTGAAAAGGCGATAGCCATCGAGGAGGTGATGACCCGCATCAGTGCCAGCCCAGCGATAATGACAATAAAGTAGCGCGGCGTAGCCTCCAGTAGGCTGACCACATAGCCGTAGAAAGGCGCGGCAACCACAAAGATAGCCCCCGCAATCACCGCTGCTACCCAACGCTTGTCATGAGTCCCCGCCTCTGGCGAAGCACACACGCCGGTCATCGGTGCCGCGATGCAAGTACTGTGCAAATTGAAGAATGACGACACCATGGTGCCTAAGCCACCCACTGCGGTAATCGCGTTAGCCGGCGCATCCTTGTAGCCCATCCCTTTCACCAAACCAACACCTGCTGGTGTTTCCATGCCGACCAGAATAATAGCGAGTGGCAGACCGTAAGTCAGAAAAGCTCCAAGAGTAAACTCAGGCATGATGAACTCAGGGAAACGAATGGTTGCTTCTATACCGGACAGATCCACGCCAGTCGCTATCAGGTACAGAATTCCTGCCAGCATGGCCACAATCAAGGGCGGAATCTTGCGAAAGAGGCGTGCAGAAATAAAGAAAGCCAGGATCATGATAGAGGCTGGCACAACAGCACTCTCCAGTGGCTTTACCATGTTGAGGCCGAAACTCAGCAGCATACCGCCCACCATGCCCATCACTATCGGCATCGGTATCAACCGCATAACAATACCCATTACGCCGGTTAAACCAGCAACCAATGTGATTGCTCCCGCAATCAGGCTAGCGCCTAATGCAGCTTCCAGCCCCACCACCGGAATGACGGCCGCAAACATCAGTGCACCTGGGATGGAGTTGGCCATAGGCAGTGGTAATCGGTAATACGCCGGCATGAATAGACCAAACAAGCCATTGATCATCAAATAGCTTATTACCCAAATCATGATGAAGGAGGAGTCGAGGCCCGCAGACGTGCCCGCACTGATGTGCACGACCCCTACGCTGAGCCCTAAGATTCCCGCCACTAGCCCGGTACTGGCGTTGTCGGCATTGAGGTCACGCAGGAAATCGCGAGGCGCATACCTTAGGCTGACGCCTTTCTCAATATGTTTCACGGTTTGCTCCAGGGGATTATTGTGCTTAGAGTTATAATTAAAGCTTATTTAGAATTATTTGTTTTTATGACTGTTAGCCGAGGTCGCCGCCCGCTACGGGCAGTACACTACCGGTGATATAACTGGCCTCATCAGAAGCAAGGAATAAGATAGGCGCGACCATTTCATCTAGCGTGCCGTAGCGGCTCATCAAGCAGCTCTGCTTGGTCTGATCGATATGCGCTTGAAACCACGCTTTCTCCGTCTCGTTACTAGGCGTCGGCGTTCCACGTGAAATTCGCCTGGGCGGTGCTTCGGTGCCACCGGGTGCCGTTGCAACGACACGGATACCATGCTCGGCATATTCAAACGCCAGTGACGCGGTTAGCGCATTAATACCGCCCTTCGCTGCCGAGTAGGGGATCCGGTGAATACCCCGCGTTGCCGCTGAAGATACATTGACGATGACGCCGTTACCCTGCTCGACCATTGTTGGGAGCGCCGCACGGCAGCACCAAAGCGTAGGCATTAGAGAACGATTGATCTCTGCCGCAATTTGCGCTTCAGTAAACTCTGTAAACGGCTTGAAGTTAATCGCGCCGCCTACGTTGTTAACCAAGATATCGATACGGCCAAATTGTTTGAGCGTCGCCTGCATGACTTGCTCGGCGCCTTCCCATGTTTCTAGGTCAGCTTGTACCGCAATCACTTCGCAGCCCTGCTTGCTTAGCCCAGCAACGCTCTCGTGGATATCATCAGCGCGATCTACCAATACCAAGCGCGCGCCTTCAGCGGCGGCGCGCTCAGCAACCCGCTGCCCAATTCCTTGAGCAGCACCCGTGACCACCATTACTCGATCTTGAAAACGTGGGCCGTCAAAACGATGATTGCTCATGCGCTCTCTCCCACTTGATTAGGTGTGAACTTCTCATAGTGGAAGCTCTGAGGCTCGATTCCTTCAGCGTCGAAGTACTTCAGCACAGCATCTACCATCGGGGGCGGGCCACACAGGTAAACGTCCACATCGCCGTCATGCATTACCTCGGCGTCCATGTGGTGCGTCACGTAACCTTTACGCGCATGCTCGCTAGCCTCGTCGACCACCACGGTGGCGTAGGTAAAGCTAGGAATTTTTTCTACGAAGGCATCTAGCGCATCCGTTTTGACCAGATGGTCATCTTTATTGACGCCGTAAATCATATGAATCGGTGTATCACAGCCCTTTTCGACCAATTGCGCTAACATGGAAAGGAACGGAGCCAGACCCGTGCCGCCAGCAAGCATGAGCACCGGACGCTTCACTTCTCGCAGGTAGAAGCTGCCCAGCGGGCCGGTCAGCGTAAGCTTTTCGCCCACTGTCGCGCGCTCGGTTAAATAGCCGCTCATTACCCCATTGGGGATGTTGCGAATTAAGAAGGTGGCACGCTTGTCCCCCGGCAAGGAGCTGAAAGAGTAGGAGCGGTGCACCTCAGTACCGGGCACATCAATATGAATATACTGCCCCGGCAAAAAGGCGAGCCCCTCGGCATCATCCAAATCAACGGCTAGTTCAATACTATCTTCGGAAAGTTGCTCAACCGCTGCTACCATGCCCTCAACCTTGCCCACCTGTGTTTTACACAGCGTGGATGCCACTGGCACTTGAATAACGCAGTCCGAAGAAGGCACCATTTGGCACGTGAGTACCTGGCCTTCAGCGGCTTCCTCATCGGAAAGCGCATCTTCCAGATACTCGTCCCCCATGTCGAATTCGCCTTGTTCGCAGTGGCCTTTGCAGGTACCACATACGCCGTCAGAGCAGTCCATCGGCAGGTTAACTTTTTGTCGGTAAGCGGCGTCGAGAACGGTTTCCCCCTCTTTACAGCCGATGAACCGGGTCACGCCGTCCTCAAAGTTGAGGGCAATGGTATAACTCATGGTTAGCTCTCCTCTCTCCTCAGGTCACACGTGATACACGTCAATAACCTGATGGATATAGTCGTTATTCAACTGCACGACTTTTCTTGTGATCAGTGGGCTCTCCCCCGACACGTCCAGGGTGTAGAAGCACGTGCCGAAAAAGCTGTCGGTTTTCTTGTAGCGGTGGTTGAGCGTGTGCCAGTTGAACCGCAGGGTGACCGTGTCGCCCTCGTGCGACAGGATTTCCAGATTGGTCACCTGATGCGTGGTGCGCGGTTCCGGCGTACTCGCCCCACTGCGCTCGGTCTTGATCCGGTAGACCCGGTCTTCCAGCCCTTCGCGGTTGGGGTAGTAGATCAACGAGATCTCACTGTGCGGGTCGCGGGTGAGCTGGTCGTCGTCGTCCCAGGCGGGCATCCAGAACTCGGCGTCCTTGCGGTAAAGCGTGAGCCACTCGTCCCACTCTCGGTCGTCCAGCAGGCGGCCTTCGCGGTATAAAAAGGCTTGGATGTCGTGATAGCTAATGCTCATGTCACTTCTCTCCTCTTTTCAGGCGCTTAGGCGGACGCGGTGGCGATAAACTGGCTGCGCTCTTTGTCGATAGCGCGCAGCATTTCGTCGACCCAGTGCTTGTGGTGCAGCACGTAGAGCCCTTCGTCTTCCGGTGAGGCTCCGCTGAGCAGGGGCTTCATGTCGATCGCCTGGGCTGTTTCATCGGCGCCTTCGATCCACTGTTGGGCCCCGCGGGAGAGGTCGTTCCATTCGGCCAATGCACCGTTATAGCCTTCTTGGCAGGCGCGGAACTCTTCAAGATCGTCGGGCGTGCCCATGCCGGAGACGTTGAAGAAGTCTTCGTACTGGCGGATGCGCACACGCCGGTCTTCGGCGGCTTCGCCTTTGGGGGCGAAGCAGTAAATCGTGACTTCGGTTTTGTCCACGGCGACCGGACGGATCACGCGGATTTGCGTGGAGAACTGGTCCATCAGGTAGACGTTGGGGTAGAGGCAGAGGTTGCGCGTCTGGTTGACGATGGAGTCGGCACGGGCGTCGCCTAGCTGCTCCTGGATCCAGTCCTTATGTTGGTAGACCGGGCGCACTTCTGGGTTGAGCAGCCGGGTCCACAGCATCATGTGGCCGTTTTCGTAGGAGTAGAAGCCGCCTTTGCTTTTGGACCAGCCGTCGGCGTCCACCGCTTTGGTACCGCCCGCATCGTAGTTGCGACGCTCCATGGTGGAGGCGTAGTTCCAGTGTACGGAGCTGACGTGGTAGCCGTCGGCGCCATTTTCGGCCTGGAGCTTCCAGTTGCCGGTGTAGGTGTAGGACGAGGTGCCGCGCAGGATTTCCAAGCCTTCGGGGGCTTGGTCGACGATGTTGTCGATGACCTTGGTGGTTTCGCCCAGGTGCTGCTCAAGCGGTTGTACATCATCGCTCAGGCTGCCGAACAGGAAGCCTTTGTAGTTCTCGAAACGCGGCAGGCGTTTGAGGTTGTGGGAGCCATCCTGCTTGAACTGGTCAGGGTAGGCGCCGTTCTTCTCATTTTTGGCCTTGAGCAATTGGCCGTCGTTTTTGAACGTCCAGCCGTGGAACGGGCAGGTGAAGGTGCCCTTATTGCCGCGCTTACGGCGGCATAACGTGGCGCCACGGTGGGCGCAGGCGTTAATCAGGCCGTGCAGTTCGCCCTGCTTATCGCGGGTAATGATCACCGGCTGGCGGCCCATGGTGACGGTCATGTAGTCACCCGGCTCACTGATCTGGCTCTCGTGGGCCAGGAACAGCCAGTTGCCTTCGAAGATGTGCTTCATCTCCAGTTCGAAGAAGGCGGGGTCGGTGAACATGCTGCGGTGGCAGCGGAAGATGCCCTTGTCAGGGTCGTCCTGGACGGCGCCGCGCACGCGGGCTTCGAGCTGATCAAGCTGTGTGGTCATGATCTCTCTCCTCAAATACTTAGGCATAACCTGGGGTGTTAGGCGCTAACGCATCGGACGGTGGACGTCAGCCAGTCGTTAGCGCGAGGTTATGGGGCTTTAAACCTTGGCGGTTCCAGCGAGCTGGCTGGCTAGGTCCTGTTCGTCTTCTTTGGCCCGTGGGCGGGCGTGACGCACCTGCAGCTCCGGCGCCTCGGCGGGGGCCAGTGCCACATCGAACACCACGTGGGAGAACGGGCCGTCCAGATCACGCTTGGCGATCTCGGCCGGGTCTTCGATCCGCTCGGCGGGGACGACCAGCTCTTCGCGGGTGGCAAAGGCAAAGTCATCAAAGGTATAGGGGTCGCCCGCCAAGTTGATCTGGGTGGTCAGGTGTTGATGGCCGGGGGCAGAGACAAAGTAGTGAATATGCGCCGGGCGTTCGCCGTGTCGACCCAGGGATTTGAGCACCACATCGGTCGGTGCGCCTTCAGGCACCCCGTAGCCGGAGGGAATGATGCTGCGCGCGGTGTAACGACCGTCGCTGTCCGCATAGATCGTGCGGCGCATGTTGTACTCGTCCTGGGAGGGATCAAAGAACGAGTAGCCACCCTTGGAGTTGCAGTGCCAGATCTCGACCTTGGCACCGGCAATCGGCGTGCCGTCGACATCGCGCACCTGACCGGTCAGCCACATCACCTCGGCATCGGGATCACTGCCGTCATCCATGCGGGCGAAGCCTTCGGCTTCCGGGGCACCGGCCACGTAGAGCGGGCCTTCGATGGTGCGTGGGGTGCCGCCGGTGCGCTTGGCTTCGGCATCGATAGCGTCCTGGCGCATATCGAGGAAGTGGTCGAAGCCGAGACCGGGTGAGAGCAACCCGAACTGGGTCTGGCTACCCAGGGCATTGAGCAGGTTGACGCCCGCCCAGTACTCTTCCTCGGTGACATCGAAGTCGTCGATCAGCTTGAACAGGTCGCCGACCAGGCGATGGACAATTTGCTTGGCGCGGTCATTGCCGCCTGACTGGTCAAAGCCGGCAACGGTTTTGACAAAGTCTTGCACTTCGGGGGTGTCGAATATCTTCACGGTCATGGTGTAAACCTCTATTTTTATAGGCTATTTTTTTATAAAAAGAACTGGCGTGTTCTGTTAGCAATTAGCTGTCGTCGTCACGAACCGAA
The DNA here is from genome assembly GCF_976980765.1 of Halomonas sp. NYA30. NCBI lineage: Bacteria > Pseudomonadati > Pseudomonadota > Gammaproteobacteria > Oceanospirillales > Halomonadaceae > Halomonas > Halomonas sp. NYA30. The sequence goes on from NZ_OZ334477.1 coordinate 4,213,166, forward strand.
GAAGGGTGGCGACAGAGTGGCTTGACGCTAATGTCCATATAAGGGAAGAGTGGCAGGTTACTAACGAGTTCCTGCAGCTCGGCATTGTCTTCCACATCAAAAATACTGACGTTCGAGTAGCTGCCCGCTACCCGCCACAAGTGGCGCCATTTGCCCTGGCGCTGCAGGTCTTGGGAATACGCCTTTTCAGTCGCCTTAATCTTCGCCGCTTGCTCTGCGGGCATATCGGTTGGCAACTTAACGGTCATCTCTACTTGAAACAGCATACGTCTCTCCTCTTGGATCGCGGGCGAACGCAAACGATGGCTTTATTTACGCGAGTAATGCGCCAACTTATCTTCATCTAAAGTGATGCCCAGCCCTGCCCCTTGCGGTAACTCCACCCCAAACTCAGTGTAGTTGAGGGGCTCAACGACGATGTCGTCTTTCAGCAGCAGCGGGCCAAACATTTCCGTGCCCCAGGCCATTTCCGGCAACGTCGCCCAGGCGTGTAAAGAGGCAGCGGTGCCAATGGTGCCCTCTAGCAGTGTGCCGCCATATAGGCCAACCCCCGCCGCTTGCGCGACATGCGCCAGTTCCAGCACGCCGTAGATACCGCCGGATTTGGCAATCTTCAGCGCAAAAGCACCACTAAATCCGCTACAGACAAGATCTAGTCCATCGCGGGCATCCTGTACGGCCTCGTCAGCCAGCATTGGGACGTTGAAACGGTTAGCCAAGCGAACTAAACCAGCATGTTCGCGGGCAGGAATGGGCTGCTCGATTAACTCAATACCGGCATCTTGCAGTGCCTGAATACCCCGCACCGCCGTGGATTCATCCCAAGCTTGATTAACATCTACACGCACACTGGCACGGTCACCCAGTGCTTCTTTAATTGCCGCCACATGACGTACGTCCTGATCAAGCGGATTGGCGCCAATTTTAAGTTTGAAGTCGCAATGGCGACGCTGTTCTAAACGCAGCAACGCCTCATCAATATCCTTGGCGGTGTCACCGCTGGCCAGCGTCCATAGCACGGGCAAGTGCTCTTGCTGTGCGCCACCGAGAAGGTCAGCGATACTCAAGCCCAAGCGCTTGCCCTGGGCATCTAATAACGCGGTTTCTAGCGCTGACTTGGCGATCATATTGCCGCGAGCGTGGCGGTTAAGCCGGGCGCGTAGCTGATGAACATTGTGAGAGGGCTGACCAATCAGCAGTGGTGCAAGATAGGTATCTATATTGCGCTTAATACTCTCCGGACTTTCCGGGCCATAAGCTAGGCCACCAATGGTGGTGCCTTCGCCGAGCCCTTCTATACCGTCAGAGTGGCGCATGCGCACAATGACCATGGTTTGGCAGGCCATAGTGGTCATGGAAAGTTTGTGAGGGCGGATGGTCGGCAAATCGACCAGTAGTGTATCAATATGTTGAATGACGGTTGACATGGCAGCTCCGGCGTCTGGCAATCGTTGACTTGAAGTCAGTTTGATTGCGCTAGTAAGACGGAACCAATATTGTTTAGGTGCTTGGCCATACCGAGGAGGTATTACCAGCACGTAGTGAACCCTGTGTGCTACTGCACTCATTGCCTATTGCTAACGTACCTTTACTGCTGAGACATATAAAAATGCACTTGGCGCACTTAAAACCTATTAATATATCTTTTAAATCATTAGATTACGCAACACCACACCCATAAAGCCGCACTCTCATTCCTACGACAGTTAGTTAAACCACGTTTGCGACAAAAGAATAAGGCTGAGCGGTGGGCTGTAGGGACAAAAAAAGCAGCATGACTAAAACCATAGGGATTTAGCCACGCTCACATAAGGATCGCTTTCTAACTTAGGGTTCACTTACATCTGGCAAGCAGCATCGGGAGACTCGAGCTGTTCATGCGCGACCGACAATACTTCATGGCGACCATCACGAATCTCACGCAGGTAGATATTCTGGATGGGGTGGTGTGATTCAGAAAAGCGCAATGGCCCCCGTGGACTCTGCAACTCTACGGCAGCCAGTGCTGCAATCAATACATCCCGGTCACTGGTATCACCTTCTACCACATCAAGTGCTTGTATGAGCATGGCACCGGTGTCATATCCATGTACCGCATAAGCATCGGGCATCTCACCGTAAGCCTCTTGATACGCGGCTACGAAAATCTGATTTTCTTCACTCTCCAGTGTTTCTGCATAATGTAGAGTCGTCAATACGCCCTCACCTGCATCTCCTATAGCTGCCAAATTTCCTTCGGTCATAAAGCCAGAGCCCAGTAAGGGAATATTTTCTTTGAGCCCAGCAGCCGCGTAGTCACGCACAAAGCTGACGCCTCCTCCACCCGCGAAGAAGGTATAAACAGCATCAGGGTTGAGGCTGGCAATTTGCGTCATGTAACTCTGAAACTCGGTGCTGGGAAAAGGAACCAAAATTTGTTCAATGATCTCACCACCGGCTTCAGTAAACGCCTCCTCAAAAGCCGCGAGATCCTCTTTGCCACCAGCATAATCCCAAGTAATCGTTACCATCTCGCGGTGACCGCGATCGTAGGCAACTTTTCCCATAGGGTAGCTGTCCTGCCACATGTTATGAGAAGTACGAAAGACGTTGGGCATGCAAAGTTCGTTAGTTGCCGCTCCCAATCCGGCATTGGGAATAATGGTAATAGCACCGGTTTGCTTGGCCACCCGAAGCATCCCCATGGCTACACCAGAGTGGACAGGGCCAATCACAAAGTCGACCTCGTCACTGTTTACTAAACGGCTCATATTCTGGGGCGCCTTTGAGGGATTGGCCTCGGAATCAAGCTGGACATACTCGACTTCACGCCCTCCAAGCTGTCCACTATTCTGCTCAATGGCGAGTTTCAAACCATTAGTAATGGCCTCGCCCAACGCTGTGTAGGTCCCCGTATAGGGCAACATTAAACCTAGCTTTACGGGCTCATTACCTTCTGCCACAGCAAGCTGGCCTGCCATCAACAGGCCAAACCCACATACTGGTGCCAGCATCTTATTTTTGGTTTTCATTTTTTTACCTTTTGTTGTTATCAACCACAGCTTAAGTCTTTTACTTCAGTAGGCGGATAGCATGCTCTTCTACATATTCAGCCATACCCGCTTCACCAAACTCACGACCAATACCGCTGAGCTTAATACCACCAAACGGCATGCGTAGATCCAGCGAGTCGAAGGAGTGACTGTTGATGAAGGTGCTGCCTGCTTCAATTCGAGAAGCAATTTGGAAGCCACGCTCACTATCCGAGGTCCAAACAGAAGAACCGAGACCGTACTCGCTATCATTCGCCCATTCGATCACTTGCTCCTCGTCGTCATAGGCAATCACAGGAATTACCGGTCCGAACTGCTCGCAACAGCTCACTTGGTCGGTGTGGGAAGCACCAATAACAACGTGCGGCAACATATAATAGCCATCATTTTTATCGACCCCGTCGGCCATGCGGCCCAACTCAACGACCTGGGCATCAGACGCCTTTGCGATATCAATGAGCTTGCGCACATTCTGATATTGCGCCTCTGTTGCCAACGGGCCAAAATTGACTCCCTCGCTCAAACCGTGACCCACTACAAACTCGCTAACCCGGTTGCATAAAGCATCGACAAACTGATCATGCATAGCGCGCGGCACATAGATTCGCTTAACGGCAAAACAAATCTGCCCAGAGCGTGTAAAGATACCGGATAACATACGATCCAATGTCTTCTCGATATCAGCATCATCCAGCACAATTGCCGGATCGTTACCGCCCAGTTCCAGGGTGAGATTTTTGATGGATTCAGCAGCGCTTTTCATAACCGCACGAGCAGTCGCGGTACCACCCGTAAACCCAACTTTACGCACTAGAGGATGGGTGGTCAGCGTCTCACCCACCTCAATGTCGCCATGCACCACATTGATTACACCCGGTGGAAAGACCGCTGCCATACGTTGGAGTGCAATGGTTAACGCCGCAGAGGCAAAGGGAGAAGGCTTTAGCACTAGAGTGTTACCGGTTGCCAGGGCTGGTGCCAGCTTCATCATCGTTAATACTACTGGCATGTTCCAGGGAACAATAGCGGCTACGACGCCTCTTGGCTGCTTTTCAATACGGATCGTACATTGGTCGTCATCAATATTAACCGGCTCAAGGAAGGCTTCTGCAAGGCTCGCCGTATGCTGAAGCACGCCCTTACCCAGCGCAAAATCAGTCTGAGCTTCCCAGAGCACGCCACCATGCTCACGTACGAGCAATGGTGCCAGGTCCTCGGCACATTCACCCAGTATCTCGCCAGCCTTCAGCATCATTTCAACACGTGCTTTTGGCTCCGTTTTTCTCCACGAAAGATACGCCTTATGCGCGGCCTGTATGGCTTGCTCGGCATCATCGGCCGTACCTACCGCTACACTCGCCACCACTTCTGAGAGCTTGCCCGGATCAATATGGCTGCGATACTCGCTGGCGTCTTTTATTTCACCATTAATTAAATGGCCTATTTTGATAATATCTTCGTTGGTAGGCGTCATGTCAGCTTCCTTTTTTATTTAATAACAATCAGGGGTAACTTAGCTTTATCAAAAGGGTTACCTGAGTCTTACAACAGGTTTAATAACAGCACCCTTCTTAGAGTCTTCAAACCCTTGATTAATATCGTCGAGAGAATAGAATTTAATTAGCTTTTCAAATGGAAATCGGCCTTGCTTCCATAGTTTGACTAATCGAGGAATAAATTCCTGTGGTATGGAACTCCCTTGCACAACTGTCTTAAATGTCCACCCCTTAACAAGAGAGGCACCTACTTCAAAGGGGACTTCTGTGCCAGGCGCTGCCGCACCCACCAAGACAAGCACACCTCGAATCCCCAACGTTTCGGCAGCTGTCTTCGTTACCGCAGGAATCGCCGTTGTATCAATTGCGTATTGAATCCCCTCTCCATCCGTAATCGTTTTAATTTCTTCGGCGACATCACTACTGCTGGAATTGATGGCATGCGTTGCGCCGATCTCAAGCGCCAATTCTAGCCGTGCGTCATGAATATCAACGGCAATCACCGTGGTACATCCCGCCACTTTTGCCGCCATAATGGCAGCTGAACCGACTGCCCCAACACCAAAGACAACTAACGATGATCCTGCTTCTGGTTTGATCTCATTGAGTACAGCGCCTGCCCCCGTTTGCAGGCCACAACCTAGTGGCCCCATCAGCTCTAACGGCACATCTTTATCAATAACCACCACGCTCTCTTCCACGACATTGGCGTGCGTCGCAAAAGAGGACTGGCCGAAGAAATGTGAGGAAATAGGCTCGCCACAACATGATAGAGACGTAGAACCATCTCTGCGTCGACCACCAAAGTCTTCAGCGAAGAGATTTTCACAATAAGCCATTCGTCCGGCGCGACACTGTTTGCAAGCACCACAATAAGCGGCTGAGAGCACAACGTGGTCACCAACGTGGACATTCCTGACGGTCTTGCCTACCGAAATGACCACCCCTGCGCCTTCATGGCCTAACACAGCAGGCAATGGAGTGGGGTAAACACCATCTCTGACAATTGCGTCGGTATGGCAGATACCTGTAGCGACCATTTCCACTTTTACTTCATTATCTTTAAGCTCATCCAGTTCAAGCGTTTCCACCGTAAGTGCAGCACCGGTAGTGCGCGCTACAGCGGCCTTGATGTTTGTTATTGTCATTAAATCTCTCCTTTAAAGAATGTTTAAATTCCGTTACTTACTTCCTCTAATCAAACCTTGGCGGTACCGGCGAGCTGGCTGGCCAGGTCCTGCTCGTCTTCCTTGGCCCGTGGGCGGGCGGGACGTGCCTGCAGCTCGGGCGCCTCGGCGGGGGCCAGTGCCACATCGAACACCACGTGGGAGAACGGGCCCTCTAGGTCGCGCTTGGCGATCTCGGCCGGGTCTTCAATCCGCTCGGCAGGGACGACGAGCTCTTCGCGGGTAGCAAAGGCGAAGTCATCAAAGGTGTAGGGATCGCCTGCCAGGTTGATCTGGGTGGTCAGGTGCTGGTGGCCCGGGGCGGAGACGAAGTAGTGGATATGCGCCGGGCGCTCGCCGTGACGGCCCAGCGACTTGAGTACCACATCAGTGGGGGCGCCTTCGGGCACGCCGTAGCCGGAAGGGATAATGCTGCGCGCGGTGTAACGGCCGTCGCTATCGGCATAGATCGTGCGGCGCATGTTGTACTCGTCCTGGGAGGGATCAAAGAACGAGTAGTTGCCCTTGGAGTTACAGTGCCAGATCTCGACCTTGGCGCCAGCAATCGGGGTGCCGTCGACATCGCGCACTTGGCCCGTTAACCACATCACCTCAGCATCGGGATCACTGCCGTCATCCATGCGGGCGAAGCCTTCGGCTTCCGGGGCACCGGCCACGTAGAGCGGGCCTTCGATGGTGCGCGGAGTACTGTCGGTGCGCTTGGCTTCCGCGTCAATGGCGTCTTGGCGCATATCGAGGAAGTGGTCAAAGCCGAGACCGGGCGAGAGCAACCCGAACTGGGTCTGGCTACCCAGGGCATTGAGCAGGTTAACGCCCGCCCAGTACTCTTCCTCGGTGACCTCGAAGTCGTCGATCAGCTTGAACAGGTCGCCGACCAGGCGATGAACGATCTGCTTGGCGCGGTCATTACCGCCTGACTGGTCAAAGCCAGCAACGGTTTTGACAAACTCTTGGACTTCGGGGGTATTAAAGATTTTTACGCTCATGAAATACTCCATTATTTTGTTATCGTAACTTGTGGTTATTATCAACTGTATAATCGGTATTAATTCAATGTAACTCGCAGCTTCCGAGCGGCAATCACATCGTCGTGCGGATCGTGGTTCCAAAGCCAATCGAAGCGGTTTTCCAGGTTTTCAATCAGCTTGGCCTCATCGTCGCCGATATTCTCACCGGCATATTCATAGACATCCCCAGCCTCATGGGACGTTTGTTGAACCCTGCAGGTGCGGGCGTGACGTACTTGCTCAAAAGCGGCTAAGAAATCGCTCACTGTGTGGCGATCACAATGTTCATCCGTGAGGAGGCTTGCCAGCACGTAGGCATCTTCAAGCGCCTGCCCCGCTCCCGCCCCCTGGTGCGGCACCAATGCATGGGCGGCGTCGCCAACGATCAGCACACGGTCACGATGGTAGTGGGCGAGTTCGGGTAACTCATGCAGCGCCCAACGCGTTGGCTCAGGAATGCATTCAAGGATTGCTTGGCAGGCTGGGCTCCACCCCTCAAAAACCTCCAGCATTTCCTTCTGGCTGGTGGCTTGTACCCACTCTTCACCTTCGGCAAGATTAGGGTTCGGTGTAGAGCGGTCAGTAATAAAAGCGACAACATTGATCAGTTGCGACTGCTTAACCGGAAACGTCAGGATGTGTCGGTCTTTGCCAAGATACATTTGGGGCACTAGTGCTAGGCGTTTCTCGCCACCTTTAGCCTCTAAAGCGGCCTCTAGCTCATCGGTCGGGATCATGCCGCGGTAGGCGTAAGTGCCACTCCAAAACGGGGTAATCTCGCCGTACTGCTCTGGAGGTAAGACATGACGGCGCACCGCGGACTTAATTCCATCAAAGCCGATGATCACATCGCCGGTAAAATGTGTGCCATCATCAAAGTAGGCTGTGGCGCTATCGGCATCTTGCTTAACCTCGACACAGCGCTTGCCAAAGTGAGCGATGCCCTCCGGTAGATTGGCAACAATGGCGTCCAGAAAATCGGCACGGTGTACTGAGGATTGACCAACACCTGGCGCTAAGCTGGCGGTCAAGTAAGCATCATCACTGCCACGCCGCCATTCAAACCAAACATCCTCAAAGGGAGCGGGTGAAGAATCGGCAATACGTTGATAGGAGGCTTCCAAGCCCAGCCGTTGAATCGCCTTCACAGCGTTAGGGCCAAAGGAGACCCCAGCACCAATTTCAGAGAACTGAGGAGCAGCTTCGAAAAGCTTTACATCAAGGTGGCTATCGCGAGATAGCGCGACGGCGAAAGCCACACCACCGATACCGCCACCGACGATGCCAATCGAAAGACGTTTTTGCTGTGTATTTGCTACTGTATTGTTAGCTACCATGATTTCACTCTGCTCTGGGGCTTGTCGTTGTATGTTGAGCGTCATGCTCTCCCCCTAACGCTATTCGCGAGCGTCAACAGTAACCACACAGCTTCCTTCATTCGGACTATAAACGGCGCTAATAACAATATGAATCAATTAGTTAAAAACCTCTTCGGCTGCCGCATTCAACTATTGTCGGATACGTGGCGAGGCGCTAGGTGATGGAGAAACTTGCCAATATTGACCTTAATCTGCTGGTCGTTTTTGACTTGTTGTACCAAGAGCAAAATACACAACGGGTTGCGCTGCGCTTGGGTATCACCCAACCGGCGGTGAGCCATGCACTGAAACGGTTACGACACTTGCTGGAGGACGAACTTTTCGAGCGCACGTCACAAGGGCTGCAACCTACGCCCCGTGCCAGCCGACTTCACCCCGGCATTGCGGATGCGTTGGCGCGAATGAACGACACGCTGAATCTATGCGACGATTTCAACCCCGCTATGAGTGATCGCACCTTTCATATCAACATGACTGACATTGGTGAAATCGTGTTTCTTCCACGCTTGCTGCAGCACCTCTCGCACCAAGCACCGGGCGTGTCAATTAATACCGTGCGCAGCCACCATAACGACCTAAAACACGAGATGGAGGAGGGAGAGATTGACCTGGCGGTTGGCCTGATCCCACAACTTGGGGCAGGTTTTTACCAGCAACGACTGTTTGTACAACGCTACGTGTGCCTGATGCGCCAGGATCACCCGCTCGCTGCGGGGAATTTTAACCTTGAGGATTTTCGCGCAGCGCATCACGCCGTGGTGGTTGCCCGGGGCACCGGGCACGGCATTATCGAAGAGCAGCTTGCGCACGCTGGGGTTGTGCGCCCAGTTCGGTTAACACTGCCGCATTTCGCGGCCGTTCCTTATATCGTCAGTAGTAGCGACTTAGTGGTAACGGTAACCAGCAAGCTGGCCGAGGCGACACGAATGCGTTTTGGTCTAGTCGTTCGTGAGCACCCTCTGGCATTCCCCGAGATTCCGATTAATCTATTCTGGCACCGACGCTTTCACCAAGATCCTGGGAATCGCTGGTTGCGGGGGCTGATGTTTGAGATGTTTTCAGAGTAGTAAATCACTCATTTACCGTCCCCCATCAGCGCGTTTTACTTGGTACTATCTCGTGACCAATAGAACATGCCGGCGGCCTTGTTCAATATCGTGGCTGATAACTGTTTATCACTCGGCCTGCCCGCAAGGCCATAACAGACATGCAGTGGCAGGAGGTGCTCTTCCCTTGGATGACAGAAGCGTGCATGGGGGGCCTTATCCCAGTTAGCCAAGCGACGTGTACGCTCTGCTTCATCGATGTCCTTGCTGGAGCACGTCGTCACTAGCCAGTCTTCAAACGCCTTATTTTTTGCTTGGCTCTCTTGCGTAATAGGGCTAAAGAATTCCCGCATGTTGTGGAATGAAAAACCCGAACCAATCACCAGCAGGTTCTCGCGCTCCAGAGAGTTGAGCGCTTGGCCGATGGCAAGGTGCGTATCAGCACTGAGGTTGTGAACCAACGAGAGCTGTACACAGGGAATATCGGCTTCTGGGTACATGATTTTGAGCGGGACAAACACGCCATGGTCAAATCCTCGTTTGGAATCTTGCTGGGCTGGAATGCCAGCGTTTTCAAGCGCCCGACTCACCTGTTGTGCCAACTCAGGCTCCCCCTGACAGGGGTACTGAATTCGATAAGCTTCAGGTGGGAAGCCCGCATAGTCGTAGATCAGTTCCGGAGCGGCCCCGGACGTGATCGTGGGGACAGACGCTTCCCAGTGGGCGCTAATGACCAAAATAGCCGATGGCTTGCTGATGACGTTGGCGATCCCTTTCAGCAACTCGACCATTTCTTGGTGAGCTGGGTCGCCCAATAGCGGCAGAGGCCCGCCGCCGTGGGAGAGAAATAAAATATCTGGCGAGGTGTTCATCATCGTTTCCTCGTGGTTACTGAAGACTTATGGGTAACAAAACGCGGCCATAGTCCTATTCATTAATTTTTTAAAATCAAATGATGGCAGGGCCTACCGGCACAATGCCGCTGGGGTTCAGCGCTTTGATGGAGTAATACCCGGCTTTGATGTGTTCACTATTGACCGTGTCGGCGATGCCATTAATCGCGTAGATGCGTTGCATGTAAGCGTGCAAGTAAGGCATGGTTTGAAGTGTATTTCGATTGCATTTGAATAGCCCGTGATAGGCAGCATCAAACCTTATCAAGGTCACGAACAGCCGCACATCGGTTTCCGTTAGCCGTTCGCCGAACAGATAAGAACGTCCATCAGATAAGCGCGTTTCAAGTTCATCCAAGGTGAGAAACACCTTGTCATACGCCTCTTCGTACGCCTGCTGAGACGATGCAAACCCTGCTTGGTAGACACCGTTATTGAGGTTTTGATAGATAACCTCGTTCAACGCATCGATGTCGTCGGCTAACTCTGCCGGGTACAGATTCGGCCCTTGCTGGCCAAACGCTTCGAACGCAGTGTTGAGCATGCGAAGAATATCGGCTGACTCATTGCTGACAATGGTGCGTGTTTTCTTGTCCCACAAAACGGGCACGGTTGCTCGACCGGTGTAGGTCGGGTCGGCTTGAGAATACAGCTCATGCAGATAACGAGCACCGTTAAGGCTATCTTCACCGGTACCGGGATAGCCACCAAACTGCCAGCCGTTATCGGATAGCCGGGGGTTAACGACCGTCACGCTGATCAGATTCGTTAGCCCTTTCAACTGGCGCACCATGAGCGTACGGGAAGCCCAGGGGCAGATATAAGCAACGTAAAGATGATAGCGGCCTTTTTCTGCCTTAAAGCCACCCTTGCCGGTAATGCCCGGCGAGCCATCGGGCGTGATCCAGTGGCGAAACGACGATAATTGGCGAATAAACCGCCCCTCCTCGTCTTTGGCCTGTACAGGATGCCAGTTCTCCTGCCATGTTCCGTTAACCAACATCGTCATCTCCTTCCGTCAAAATAAGCCCCGTCAATAGTGGCGGGGCGACCGGTATGCTGAGGGTTATTTTCGCTCCGGAAAGAACTGTGTCTGCAGCAGGCTATCGATTGACAAGCGCCCTGCGCCTTGAATCGCTAACGCGGTGGTCATCGCGAAAAGAGCAAGTGCGTATTCATAGCCGTTGTTCGTCAGGAAGAGGCCGTTACTCACATGGACGCTGAAAATAGCGACTAGCATCGTGATGGCTGAGGCAATCGCCGCGGGACGCGTTAGAAGCCCGAGGAATAAAGCGATCCCACCCAAAAACTCGGCGCTGCCTGCCAGTAATGCCATGGCATAGCCGGGCTCAAGCCCGATACTGGTCATCCATTGTCCGGTGCCTTCCAAGCCGTAGCCTCCGAACCAGCCAAATAATTTTTGTGCACCGTGTGCCGCTAATATCAGACCGACCGGCAGTCTTAAAGCCAGGGCCGCATAGCCGCCAGTGGAGTTAAATAAAGTGTGTGCGAATTGGTTTTTCATGAGTGGTTCCTCGAATAGCGAATGGTTTATTCAACAAGCTTTGCGTTACTGATGAACGCACTTTACTCTCGCCATGAAGGAACAATAAGGCCGGATATGTTGCATGATTAACAACAAAGCGTTGATAATTTTTATTTCCATCAGGGATAGGGAAACGAATGGATCGTCTTGATGCCATGAGAGCCTTCGTCAACGTGGTTAGCGAAGGCACCTTCACCCAGGCCGCCGAGCGACTTGAAATGTCGCCTCAGCTCGTCAGTAAATATGTGTCTCAGTTGGAAGACCGCCTCGGAGTGCGCTTGTTGAACCGCACCACTCGCAAAGTGCATCTCACAGAAGCGGGTATTCGTTACGTTGAGCATGCCCAGCAGGTGCTTGACGACATCGACGATATGGACAGTCAGCTCAATGACTTACAAGAAGGCGCACGAGGTCGTTTGCGGATCAGCGCGCCTGTTTCCTTCGCGACACTGCACTTAGCGCCACTACTGGCTGACTTCCAGCAGGCACATCCGGCCGTCAGCATTGACTTACAATTGAACGATAGAAAGGTGGATATCGTAGAGGAAGGGTTTGATATTGCCTTACGCATTGGTCATTTGAAGAGCTCTTCCTTGATCGCGAAATTTATCGCCCCCGTGCGACTGGTAATATGCGCCTCGCCTGACTATTTAGCCCGCTATGGCACCCCTACAAGCCCCAGTGAACTTAAGCAACATCGATATCTGCGTTACAGCTATATGGAGCATGATATGGGACTGCCCGCCACAGAGTGGCTCCCAATCGCTGGACGGCACCAAGAGGGGGACTTGATCAGTAACAATGGCGATGTGTTGACCAAAGCCGCTATTCAGGGGGCAGGTATTGCCATTCAGCCGACCTTTATCTCTGGCGCAGCGATTGCCAAGGGCAGCCTAAAAGTGATTCTTCCTGAGTGCGAACCAGCGCCTTTAGGTCTTTATGCTGTTTATGCACACCGCAAATTATTGGCGAGTAAGGTGAGGTGTTTTATCGACTTTTTAGACGGATATTTCGGTGACCCGCCGTACTGGGATGACTTTGAAACTGGCGAATAAATCTTTTTTTTTCCATTACCGCTTGTTCGTAATGTGTATTGCCTTCCGCTTAGCAAAACAGGATCACTTATCATGAGCAGTCCGGTTTTTTCTGACAATCCACGTGCCATTGTCTATTTTGTTGCCGTTGCCAAAGCGGGCAGCTTTACCGCTGCGGCCAATGAACTGGGTGTTTCTAAATCGGCGCTGGGTAAAAGCATCGCTAAGCTGGAACAGCACTTAGCTACCAAATTACTTTATCGAACCACGCGTAAGCTAAGCCTTACCACGGAAGGGGAAGCTTATTTTGCCAGCTGTCAAAGCGCTCTCGACACACTGCAGGCGGCAGAAACCTCGCTACGCTCAAAGCTGAGTGAACCATCCGGCACAGTTCGGATTGATATGCCCGCCGCCTTTGGTCGGTCGGTGATGATGCCTATTTTGTTAGGCATGACCGAGCGTTATCCGCACCTGAAGCTTACCCTCACCTTCAATGATCGCATCATTGACCCGCTGGATGCCGGGTTTGATCTCGCCATCCGCTATGGCGCATTGAAGGACAGTGCCGACCTGGTCGCCAAGAAGCTCAATGACCAGCATCTCGTGCTCTGCGCATCGCCTAACTACCTTGAACGCTATGGAACCCCACAGAGTTTACCGGCGCTCAGTCAAAATCGTTGCCTGATGGCGTGGCGCGGAGGGTCACCGTTGAGCTGGCGAGTCAAAGACGATAATGGGCAGGAAGTGAGGTTTAATCCCCTACCTTTTCATCAAATAAGCGATGGCGACGCGATGATCGATGCCTGCATAGCAGGCGCGGGGATTCTACAGTTTCCAGAGGCATTACTGCGGCCTTTTATCGTGCAGGGAAAGTTGGTGACGATCCTCCCCGAGTTCGCCCCTCCCCTACAGAACTTAATATTATTTGGCCGCGCTCTTATCAACGGCTACCGAGCGTTCGCTTTATTATCGACGAATTGGTCTCCCTGGCAGGTCAGAATGCTTTTGGCTGATTGTAGAATTAAGCGCTACTCAGAAGCAGTTTGTAGCGTGTTTATCAACCGCAGGGGCAGGACTAAACTGCATTCTTGAGCAGCAAGCTCGATGAAGCACACCGTTCACAACCCCAAGAGGATTCACCATGCCAGTCGTAAATATTCAGATGTTTGATGGCCGTGACGAAGCCAAACCTGCTATTGCTAAAGCTGTCACCGATGCGATCACTCAGCATGGCAACATCGACCCACAATACGTCTATGTCATTTTCAATGACGTGTCCATGGACAACTGGGCAATTTCAGGTGAGATTTTTTCTGAAACGCTCAAAAAATCGAGCTAGTACTGTCCGTTCCCCTAGGTTAGCGCAACTCGGATCATTGGCAGCATTAACTTAAGCCGTTGCGATAAAAATCGCAGCGGCTTACTTCTATTGAAGCCAAAGCAGCTAATTTTATTCAAATATCTCTACTGCCATTTGAATAAAATTATTGAGCACAGGAGATACATTGCCTGCTCGCCACGCTAGCCATAGCGGCATATCACAGGTGGTTAACTCCTCCAGTTCAATAAAACAGATACCGGGCATGGGATGGCTACGGCTGGCAGCCGGTACAATGGATACACCTAGCCCTGCTGCCACCATACTAAGAATGGTGATGTTATCAGCGCCATACTGCACAACGCGGGGCTCAAAGTTTAGCCGAGAAAAATGCGCGACCATTCGATCATAATAGACCGGCGAAATCCCACGATACCCCCATACAAACTCTGTCTCAGCAAGCTCATCCAGTCGTGTCGGTGTCGATTGTGCCCAATATGAGTTAGCGGGCACGGCGAGTATCAGATGGTCACGCTGCAAAAGGTGGGCTTCAATGCCTGAAGGCGTATGGTCATCATGATAGATAATACCTGCATCAAGCCCCCCCTGGTTCAGCTTCTCCAACTGCGGGCCGGAAAGTAATGTAAAGACATCCAATGCCACATGTGGATAACGACCACGATAGCCACCCATGAGCTTGGCCACTTCCGGCACCCACAAATGCGTCACAGTGACACCTAGGCTGAGCTTTCCAGTTTGGCCACGGCCCATCGCCAGCAGGCGCGCCTTGATATCTGCACGATCATCAATCAGCCGGGTGGCTTCGCTAAAAAGCGTTCGCCCTGCCAAGGTCAACCGAATACCGCGAGCGTGACGATCCAGAAGCTGTGTACCCACATCTTCTTCTAGCAGCCGCATCTGTCGTGTTAACGCCGGTTGAGCAACATGCACTTTTCGGCTGGCAGCAGAAATAGAGCCTGTCTCCACCACCGCTATAAAATATTCCAGCTGGCGAAATTCCATTGGCGTGATATCACCTCACATTCGCTCGTGAACTCACATTTAGGGGCAGAACAACATTACCACCATACTGGCTAGCCATGCCTATAGGATATGGCTAGCATCTAAAATCTATATTTTTGGTATCTCTCTCCTTGTTTCATAGTGAATTCACCCTCCATAACAAGACTTGCCAAGGCGAGCAGGAAACATTATGAACAAGAACTATCACCTTCTAACGGGGCTGCACTTTGCCGTGTGTACCCTAGCAATGATCTGGCCCGGCGCCCTGATTGCCAATCGTATCGAACCCACCGTCCTCGGACTGCCTTTTCTATTTTTCTGGTACATCCTCTGGATGCTGATTCTATTTGTCGGTATGTGGATAGCCTATGTGGTTCGCCACGGGGGCGGTCGCCATGAATGATTCGATCATTGTCGTCGGCATCACCTTGACCTATCTCGCTCTGGTGCTGTGGGTGGGACTCCGCGCTCGCGGCCAGAAAAATTCAAGCCTGGAGGGCTATGTAGCAGGTGGGCGCCACGTTGGCGTGGTGATTTTGTTCTTCATCCTCGGCGCCGAAATATTCTCTGCCTTTGCCTTCCTGGGTGCGCCAGGCTGGAGCTATCAGCACGGTGCACCAGCCTTCTATATTCTCGCTTACCTATCGCTGATACCCATCACTATTTGGGCCATGGGGCCGCGAGTGGCCAAGCTAGGTCGAGAGCGGGGCTATCTCACCCAAGGCGACATGATTGCCGATCACTACCAAAGCAAAACGCTGGGTATACTGGCCGGAGTAATCGGCGTGCTAGCGCTGGTGCCTTACCTCACGATTCAGATTGCCGGTGCCGGTCTGCTCTTTCAGGCGGCAACTGATGGCCTGATTCCCTTCTGGCTGGGAGCATTGCTCGCCTTCTTGGTGGTCGCCGCCTACGTCTTCTGTAGTGGTCTGAACGGCATCGGCTGGACCAACCTACTCCAAGGGATCATGATGATAGTCATCGCGTGGTTCCTGGGCCTGTCGATCTCCGAGCGCCTCTACGGCGGCGTGGGCGAGATGTTCAGCCAGATCCAGTTAACCATGCCGGAATACCTGACCATGCCTGGGGCCACCGACATGAACTGGGGCTACTTCAGCACAGCGGTACTGGTCAGCGCATTCGGTGGTGCCATGTGGCCGCATCTGTTTATGAAGTTCTACTCCGCTGATAGCGGCAAAACGCTGCGCAAAGTCAGTGTCTTTTACCCACTCTACGCCTACCTGCTGGTGCCGCTGCTGTTTATCGGTTTTGCTGGCATCTTGACCTTCTCCGACTCTCCTTTAGAGCGCTCTGATACGGTGCTCCTACGCATGGTAATGGACGTGGCCAACTTCTCGCCCTGGGTGATCGGTTTGATGCTCTCCGGCGCACTGGCCGCCGCCATGTCTACCGGTGCTAACCTAGCCCATACCGCTGCAGTAGTGCTGGTGCGTGATGTAGTTGGCCCCACCATGATGAAAGGGGCAAGCGAGAAAGCGGTTATCAGCGCAACACGCTGGAGCGTGCTCGGCTTGTCGTTGATTGCCTACCTGTTCGCGCTGGCCAACCCCTCGTCGCTGGTCCTACTCCTACTCGGCGCCTATGGCTTAATTGTCCAACTGTTCCCGATGGTAATTGGCGCGCTGTTTATGCCACATCTACGCCGCGCTAGCGTCATGGCGGGCGCCGTATTCGGCAGCCTGGCCTACTTGATGATGGAGTTCGCCTGGAGCTCTCCACTTGGCTGGCACGCTGGTGTCTGGGCGATGCTGCTCAACGTTGGCGTTGTGTCAGCCTGGCAGTGGCTCGTTAAGCCCGCCCTTGCTGCCCCTACCTCAACACACTCCCATTGAACGCCTGGAGAAGAACATGGTTACCCAAACAGAATGTTTCAATTTAAAAGATGCTATTAGCAAACAGGCCGAGGCAACGTTCGTAGATATCCAAAATCTATACCGCGAGTTGCATCGAACGCCCGAGCTTCCCTTCAAGGAGTATAAAACTAGTGCGCGACTCGCCGATGCTTTGGAAAGTCTCGGCTATGAAGTGACACGCGACGTAGGCGGCACAGGTGTCGTCGCTCTAATGAATAACGGAACTGGCCCTACCGTCATGCTGCGTGGCGATATGGATGCCCTCCCCATCAAGGAAGAGACTGGACTCGATTTTGCCAGTAAAGAAACCACTATTGCGGCAGATGGCAATGAAGTACCACTGATGCACGCCTGCGGGCATGACCTACACAGCAGCTGTATAGTGGGGACAGCAGCTGTGATGGCAGCGCTAAAGGAACACTGGTCCGGCACGTTGATGCTGATCTGCCAGCCTGCTGAAGAGATTTTTGGCGGCGCCAAAGCGATGTTAAATGATGGCCTCTATGAGCGCTTCCCACGCCCAGACATCATTTTAGGGCAACATAATATGCCAGCATTAGCAGGCAGCGTTGGGCATATCACTGGCAGCGCCATGGCCGCATGTACTAATTTGGAGGTGACTATTCATGGTGCTGGAGGCCACGGTTCCATGCCCGCACAAACGGTAGATCCAATAGTGATTGCTGCGCATGTGGTCACCCGCCTTCAGAGTATCGTTTCCCGGGAAGTGCCACCGGAAGAAACAGTGGTGGTCACCGTAGGAAAGCTTCACTCGGGTACCCAGGCAAATATCATTCCCCACTCCGCCGAGCTTGAGATTAATATCCGTAGCTTTGATGATGCACTGCATAGCCAAGTAGTGACGTCTATTGAGCGAATCATACGCGCAGAATGCGAAGCGGGCCGCTCGCCCAAACTGCCGGAATTCCGAGTGCTAAATGAGACTATCGCCCTGCATAACGACACAATGGCGGTAGAGCATGTTCGCAGCGCCCACGCGAAGCACTTTGGCGATGCCAACCTCTATGCCATGCCACGCCTCAATGGTAGCGAGGATTTCCCGTTTTTCGGCAATGCTGAAGCAGGCGGTTTTGGTGGCGAAGATATTCCCTACGCGTACTGGTTTATCGGGGCGACGGCCGCCGAGCGATGGGCGAAGACGCCAGGGGAAAGCGTCTCGCAGAAAATGCGCCATCTTGAAATGCCTCATTCGCCCTACTACTTCCCAGGCAACGACGTGACCTTGCGAACCGGCATTGAGGCGATGACAACCGGCGCGTTGGCCTATTTAGCCTAGCGTCACTGCAACCTTAACGGCCGCGGCATACCAGCAAGGCCGTTAATATTTTGGCTTTGCCCACGCCGCACGCGTGCTATGAGCGGCCGTTTTATTGGTAATTTTCCAAGCGTCATCGACCTTCACCAGGGCAATAACATCGACCCAGGAATCCGCAAGGTTTTCGCTATTGTCAAAGCCTAGCAACACGCTGGCGACTTCCCCGGCCTGGGTCACCGCAATAAAGCGACTCTTCACTGCACGGTGACTATCAGACCAACGCTCGAAACGATCGCTGATCAGATCAGTCGCTAACGCACCATCAGCGTCCAAAGCAAAAATCCACGCATCCTTATGGAACGCTTCTTCCAGCTTTTCTCTACTGCCTTGAAAGCCATCAACATATAGTTGCACAACACGCTTAATCTCGTCGATCTCAGGTGCATCACCCACGACAGTGACATCGGTCATAACTTAACTCCTGCGGTTTAATTGTCGGTTTTATATTATTTATAGCCCAAGCATTTCACGCGCCTGTTGCCAGGTAGCCACCGGCCGCTGGTACTTTTCGCATAGAGCGACGGTGCGCTCGACCAACGCCGCATTAGAAGGCGCCAGCGTTTTGCTATCCAGTCGCACGTTATCTTCTAGCCCGGTACGGGTGTGACCACCAGCGGCGATAGACCACTCATTAAGCAGGTATTGGTTAGCGCCAATACCCGCGCCGCACCACTGGGCATCCGGCGCCAGCCGCCTGAGCGTCTCGATATAGAAATCAAAGGTGGGCTTGTCTGCGGGCATGGAGTTTTTAACCCCCATGACAAACTGCACGTAGAGCGGCGTCTTTAGCTTGCCCTGCTTTGAAAGGTTCACCGCTTGGTGGATATGGGACAAATCAAACGCTTCGATTTCAGGCTTTACGCCGTACTTGAGCATCTCATCGGCAAGCCACTCCACCAGCTGCGGCGGATTCTCGTAAACACGATTGGGGAAGTTATTGGAGCCTACCGAGAGACTGGCCATATCGGGCTTCAGCGAAAGCATCCTACCGCGTGCTTCACCAGCGCCAGATCGCCCGCCGGTAGAAAGCTGAATAATCATGCCGGGGCAGTGTTTCTTAAGCCCGTCCATCAGGCGGCCAAACTTCTCTGGGTCAGATGAAGTTGTTTGGTCATCGTTGCGCACGTGACAGTGAGCGATAGTAGCCCCCGCCTCGAATGCCGCTTGGGTGCTTACAATCTGCTCTTCAACCGTAATGGGCACGGCTGGGTTGTTCTCTTTGCGTGGCAGGCTGCCGGTAATGGCGACGCAAATTATGCAAGGCTGAGACATGGAAAACCCCTTTGTTCTTATTGCGAACATTAATTTGTATTACGAACAAAATAGGACGGATCTTTACTAGCGTCAAATCCGAATCGCTGCCAATGACGTTGACAGCCTCGTTTTAGAAAGAGACGTCGAATACCAGAGGAACAATGGTATAGAGCGCGACCATGATCACCAGTAAGCCGATAACATTGAGCCAGATACCTGCACGGATCATGCTCTTAATCGGAAGATCTCCCGTTGCAAAAGCCACCGCATTGGAAGGTGTTGCCACCGGCAACATAAAGGCGCAGCTCACGGCAAAAGTAACCACGATGGTCATCAAGAAAGGTTCAATACCCAGCCCCACTGCTATAGAACCCATAATGGGGAAGAAGGCAGCCGCGGTCGCCGTGTTACTGGTGAGCTCGGTCAATAGGATAATGACGATAGCAGTGATGGCTAGGATCAAAATTGGCGGTAGGCCTGACAGTCCCGAGACGCTCTCGCCAACCCAGGCACTCAAACCAGTGGCGGTAAACTGAGCTGAAAGTGTTAAGCCACCGCCAAATAGAATCAGTACCCCCCAAGGCACGTCGCGGGTGGCCGACCACGCCAGCAACGCCCCTTTTCCTTTAGAGGCAGGAACCACAAACATCAGAATCGCCGCGAGGATCGCCACACTGGTGTCGTTAATGTTAGTCAACCAAGGCAGTGCACTCTGCACAACAGGAATTCTCGCAATTAACGGCACGAAGACCCAGCAGAACACTGCCCCTGCAAAGACCATTAGTACACGCGACTCTTCAGGCGACAGTCGGCCCATCGCGCTGAGCTCTGTCTCGATCATCGCCCGGCCACCCTGGATGTTCGCAACTTCGGAGCGGAACACCAACTTGTTGAGAACCAGCCAAGCCAATATCAGCATGGTGAATGAGAACGGCACACCCACCAGCATCCAATGGCCAAATCCGATACTAAGCCCGTGGGTGTCTTCCATATAGGCGCGCATTAGCGCCATCGGTGGCTGCCCGATCAATGTGGCCATGGAGCCGATGGTGATGGCATAGGCAATGCCCAATAGCACAGCAGCAGAAAACTTGGGCGTGTCATCACCGTTACCCAGCGACTTCACTAGCGCGATGATCGAACCTCCGATCGGCACCATGATGACAGCGGTGGCGGTATTGCTGACCCACATGGTGATAAACCAGCTAGCGAACATCAGACCGAAGACGATTTGAGCCGGTTTGGTGCCCACAGTGAGCACCGTCAGTAGTGCGAAGCGGCGATGTAAATTCCAGCGTTGCGTTGCCAAACCTAGCAGGACGCCCCCCAACACAAGAAAAACAATGCTATGGGCATAGGGTGAGGCGGTCTCGCCGACCGAGGCAATATCGAAAAAAGGGAACAGGACCAGCGGCAACAGTGACGTAGCAGGGATAGGGATCGCTTCTGTCATCCACCACGTGGCCATCAGCATGGCAATGCCCGCTACAAGACGAGCATTGAAAGCCAGCGTTTCGGGCAACAAAAAGAAAACACCCAGGCCAATAAGGATACCCAGCACAAGAGAAATCGGCTTGAAAGCAGAGGCTTCCGCGTAGGGCGCCTGTTCGGCTACCCCAGTGGTTTGCGACATGATTGTTACCTGCATAGTAATAACAGTGCGGGTAAGTGTTACGACTGACGAGCCGAGTCGCCAATACCTCTCAGGTTGATATGCATACCTAATCGAGCCATTTATTTAAAAAAGTGGACCTCTTTATAGTCTTAAAAATCAACTTGTTAATGGTTTATAAGTGACTATTTCGGAAGTTGACCCATCCTTAAATTTTGCACGAGATAGGGTATATTCACTTAAATTGAGACGTATCGCTTACGACTAATAGATGAACTAACTCTTTCGCCGGTGTAAGCCACTTGCGAGTAGTTGCAAAGTAAAGCACCGCACGAATTTTAGGGAGTACCCACATGCATGTAGATACCGCCATCACCAGCCGCAAATCGGTGCGTCGTTTTCTCGACACCCCCGTCGAGCGCGCAACGATTATGCACATTTTGCAGGTTGCGAGCCGCGCGCCCAGCGGTAGCAATATCCAGCCTTGGAAAGTGCATGTGGTGGCGGGTGCCGCTAAAGACCAGCTTTGTCAGCGGTTATTAGACGCGGTTGATCACGGCAAAAGCGATCCACCCGAGTATCACTACTATCCGCAGAACTGGTTTGAACCCTACCTGGAACGCCGCCGACGCTGTGGCTTTGGGCTTTATGCAACGCTAGGTATCGGACGCGACGATAAAGCCAAGCGCGAAGCCCAGGCGCGGCGGAATTTTCACTTTTTCGATGCGCCCATGGGGCTTTTCATCACGATGGATCGCCGCTTGGAAACCGGTAGTTTTATGGATTGCGGCATGTTTATCCAAAGCATAATGCTGACCGCCCGTGGCCAAGGGCTGCATACCTGCCCGCAGGCTGCCTTTGCTTGGTATCACACACTTATTCGCGACGAGCTTAAGTTGGATGAAAACTCGCTACTGCTCTGCGGCATAGCGCTAGGCTACGAAGACACTCAGGCACCCGAGAATACTTTTATTACCGAGCGCGAAAGTGCCAAAAACTTCACTACATTTCTTGGCTTTTAAGCACAAAAAAGCCCAAGCGTTAGCCTGGGCAAGGAGGATGAATTGACAAAGGTTAGGGGCTATTCCAGCGGTTCGTAGGGCAGCCCCACATAGTTTTCCGCGATGGTGGTCATCCCTGCTTTAGAGCTGGTCACGTAGTCCAACTCGGCCAGCTGCATACGGCTGTTGAAATCCTCTTGGTCAGAGAAGTTGTGCAGCATGGAGGTCATCCACCAGGAGAAGCGCTCCGCCTTCCAGATACGCTTCAAGCACGTTTGCGAGTAGCGCTCAATCAGATCCGTGCGGCCTTCTTGGTAGACCTTCACCATTAGCCGATAGAGCGTATTTACGTCGCTGGCAGCCAGGTTAAGCCCTTTGGCACCAGTCGGCGGTACAATATGCGCCGCATCGCCGACCAGAAAAAGCCGCCCGTACTGCATCGGTTCGACCACATAGCTACGCAGCGGTGCGATGCTTTTCTCGATGGAAGGCCCAGTGACAAGCTTTGCGGCCACCTCGTCAGGCAAGCGGCGCTTAAGCTCTTCCCAAAAGCGCTCATCAGACCAATCTTCTACCTTTTCATCTAACGGTACTTGAAGGTAGTAACGACTGCGGGTGGCAGAGCGCATGCTACAAAGACTGAAGCCACGCTCATGACGTGCGTAAATTAACTCATCGGAGACTGGGGGCGTATCCGAGAGCATACCCAACCAGCCAAACGGGTAAACTTTTTCAAACTCTTTGATGCGCTCTTGAGGGATCGCCTGGCGGGAGACGCCATGGTAGCCATCGCACCCGGCGATGTAGTCGCACTCTAGCCTGACCGTTTTACCGTCGTGTTCAAAGGTTAGATAGGGGTTGTCACTATCTAGGTTGTGGGGCTGGACGTTTTCCGCCTCATAGAGCGTTGTCGCGCCAGCGGCGGCGCGGGCCTCCATCAGATCCCGCGTCACCTCGGTTTGGCCGTAAACCATGACTTTACTGCCGCCGGTCAGCTCATCTAGCGCGACCCGCACGCGACGGTTGTCGAAAACAAGCTCGAAACCGTCATGGGGTATGCCCTCTTCATCCATACGCTGGTCGACACCCGCTTCGCGCAGTAAATCCACCATACCCTGCTCAAGCACACCAGCACGGATACGGCTCAATACATACTCACCGCTACGCCGCTCAACAATCACGTTATCAATGCCTTGGCGGTGCAATAGCTGTCCTAGCAGGAGGCCGGAAGGCCCTGCGCCAATAATCGCGACCTGTGTCTTCATAAGGGATGCCTCATCATTGTCATTACCTAAAACTTATAACTTGTATTTTTCAATGAAACACGCCACATAGTAAGGCATGATCTAGATCAATTATTGGACATTTAGCGCTTTATCACCCCACCTTAGTCTTAGATTAAATTAATAGTTGAGAAGTAGAGATGACAGACTCATCGGCAACAGCCGTTCCGGTATTTAAACTCTATGGCGAGACGCAGCACTGGCCCACGCCAGACTTGCTCCACTGCGAATCGATCCAAGAACGTAGCCAGCTACACGATTGGCGTATTCGCCCGCATCGGCACGCCGATCTAGTGCATGTTTTATTTATTTCTCACGGTAGCGTTGAGTTAGAGCTGGAGGGAACCAGCCATCAACTTCAAAGCGTCAGCGCTATCGTTGTGCCCGCGATGTCCATTCATGGCTTTCACTTCTCGCCCGATGTGCAGGGGCACATTATTACCCTGGCAAAACCGCTGGCAGACCATTTACATGCATTAATGGGTGAGAGCAGCACGCTAAAAAAAGCAGATTTCTACCCTTTTCTCCAGGCAAATCGGGCTGGGCGAATCGCCACGCTGGTGTCTCAGATCGACCAGGAGTATCGCCAACCTGCCCCAGGACGGAACAGCCTACTCGAAGCACTTATTCAAGCCTTGGTGGTGGAGCTTTCGCGTCTTGACACTTGCACAGGGAACCCTACAAAACGCTATGGCTCTCGCCAAAGCGATAAAGGCCGGCAGCATTTAGAGCGCTATCAAACGCTGATTCAAGCGCACTACCGTGAGCAGCCCAGCATTGAAGCGTTAGCCGAGCAATTGGGGGTAAGTAGCGCGCACTTAAACATGCTGTGCCGCCAACTCGCTGGACGCAGCGCTCTGCAATTGCTGCATGAACGCTTACTGCTAGAAGCCAAGCGCCAGCTAACTTATACCAATATGACTATCGGCCAAGTCTCTGACAGCTTGGGCTTCTCTGAACCTGCCTACTTCACACGCTTTTTTAAGCGCAATACCGCGCTTTCACCTCGCGACTTCCGCATTCGTCAGTCGCAAGCGCGTTAATACCGGTTAGCCCTTTAGCTAAACAACCTCTTTGCTTAAACAAGCGCGTTGCTTAAAGCAAGAAAAAGGTAGAAAGCACCGGGAAAAGGATTAATAGCGCCAAGCGTATTAAATCCGAGACCACAAAAGGCGCGACCCCTTTAAAAATCTCACCCAGCCCAACGTGCGGTGCCATCGCTTTTATTACAAACACGTTCATGCCCACCGGCGGGGTCATGAGCCCCAACTCAACGGTCAGTACGGTCAAAATACCGAACCAAATGGGGTCGATGCCCATGGCCTGAATAATCGGATACACCACCGGTACGGTGATCACCAACATTGCGATAGAGTCCATAAACATGCCCAGCACAAAGTAGAGCGCCAGAATGCACAGCACCACGACGATAGGCGTGAGATCCATACCGTAGAGCAGGTCAGTAATGGAAAACGAAATGCGCGACACCGAGATGAAGTAGCCGAGCGTTTCAGCCCCCACCAGCATAAAAAACACCACGGCTGAAAGCGCCAACGTCTCTTGTACGCTGCGCCATAGCTGCGCACCGCGCATGCCTTTTACTAAGGCGTAAAGCAGCGTGGCAAACGCGCCAACACTGGCCCCTTCCGTCGGCGTAAAGGCACCAAAATAGATACCTAAAATCATCACCAGGAAAACGCCAAAGAAGGGCACTAAGCCGGTCAGCGAAAGCAGTTTCTCTTTCCAGCTTGTCGGCTCTCCTGCTACCGCCAGGGAGGGGCGCAGATACATGACGACCGTGATGGTCAGTGAGTACATTACTAGACCCAGCAGACCGGGAATTAAACCCGCCATGAACATATCGCCAACGGACTGTTCGGTAAGAATGGCGTAGATAAGCAGTGCGATACTGGGCGGAATCATAATCCCCAGCGTGCCGCCTGCGGCCAGCGCGCCGGATGCTAAGCCACGGTTATAGCCATAACGCTCCATCTCCGGCAGCGCCACCCGGGTCATGGTGCTCGCCGTGGCTAACGAAGAACCAGAGATAGCGGAGAAGATCCCGCAAGAGCCCACGGCCGCAATCGCTAGGCCGCCCTTCCAGCCACCGCAAATAATACGGGTTGAATCAAACAGTTTACCGGCCATTCCCGAATGGGCAGCCAGCACGCCCATTAAGATAAACATGGGCACGGCGCTGAAGCTGTAATTGGAAAGTACTTCTACCGGAACGGTTTTTAACTGAGCGACAGCCGCATCCCAGCTAATGATCTGAGCAAAGCCCACCACCCCTACAATGAGCATGGTTAAGGCGACCGGTACGCGCAGAACCATCAGTACTAATAACAGCCCTAACCCAAGGGCGCCAATTGCCTCACTCCCCATGAGTCGCCTCCTCGCCCGCAGCATAAACAACGCCTAGCACGGCGTGAATAAAGCTACGTAATCCCAGTAGTAAACTGAGCACCGCTGCCAGCTGGTAAATCGGGCCCATGGGTAGCCTTAGGTCTTGGGTTATCTCGCCATGCCGACTGGCGGCCGCAGCCGAATCAAGCAAGCCCACAAATAGAATCAGCCCAAGCGCCATGAAACCGAGGAAAAAGAGCCCTTGCAGGCGATTTTTTATCGCTTGCGGCAAGCCGTGAGAGAACGCCTCTACCACCACTTGGCTTTTCTCCACATTAGCGGCCATGGCGGCTAATAGCGAAAACAGCATCAAATAGCTGACCAGCTCTACACTGCCGGAAACGCGCAACGCAATAGCGCCTTCTGTTACACGCGATAGATAGCGCGTACTGACATCGGCAATGGTCACTGCCAGCAGCCCAACCAGCGCGATGCCAGCCACTAAGCGACAAATGAGGGCCAGCCAGTGGCTGGCCCTATAGAGAGCAGACTTCATAAAACCTTACCCCTATTGGGTACCACAAGACTCACTGGCTGCCAATGCAGCTTGATATACATCCCGAGCCTGATCCAAACCGCGCTCTTCCAACTGGGTTAGGTAATTTTCAATACCAGTTTCGAGCGGTTCTTGCCAATCAGGATGCGCTAGCGGATTTTCGATTTCGCGAATGGTATGGCCAGCATCAGCAGCTTCTTGTTTGCCCTCTACGTCTAGGCGGTCAAACACTTTACCGGCGTTTTCAGCCCACTTCATGCCTGAGTTATTATCGATTACCGCCTGCTGTTCAGGCGTCAAATTATCGTACGCGCGCTGATTCATGGTGGCGACAAAGATTAATGTGTAAAACGGCACTTCGGTGTGGTAACTCACCAGCTCATTAATACGGAAGCCTTTCAAACCTTCCCAAGGAAAACTTAGGCCATCGATAACACCGCGCTGCATGGAGGTGTAAATATCGGGGGCTGGCATGCCAACCGGGCTTGCGCCCATATTTTCCAGCATTTCACCCGCCACAGCGGTGGGGCGGCGAATGCGCAGCCCTTCCAGGTCGGCAGGGGTTTGCACATCGGTGTCGATGGTGTGGATCCCGCCAGGCCCAGTGGTAAACATAAACAGCGGGCGGGTATCTTCGTATTCGCTATCCAAATGGCCATCGTCGTAGAGCGTCTGTAGCACGCACGCCCCTTGCGTTGCCGTAGAAGCTACACTTGGCAGCTCAACAATTTGCGACAGCGGAAAACGGCCAGCGGTGTAGCCCTGAGCGGTGGCGCCGATATCAGCAATACCGTTGGCGGCGGCTTCGTAGATGGAATCCGGCTTGGCTAACGTGCCTGCTGGGAACATTTGAATAGTCAAATCGCCATTCGACTCTTCGGCAATGGTATCGGCCCATGCCTGCAAAACATCTTCATTAACGCCTGAAGGTCCAGGCCAAAAGTGGGCCATACGCAGGGTGGTTTCTGCCTGTGCCGAACTAACGGCTAAGCCAGCAATCGCCGCTGCCAAGACACACCGGGATAGGGACATTTTCATTGGAGCCTCCAGGACTTTTTTTGGATTACTATAAGTTCGCACAGCGAATGCTAGTTCGCTCTAAGCAACCACATTAGTCCACTAGCATGCATAGGGCTAATCGACATTCGTCTATGTTCAAGTGACGCAATACGCCTTTGTGCCACTTCTGCTGACCGCTTTCAGCGTTGCGGGCCATATACCTACCTTAAAAGGCACAATGGCAAACAAAACTTGGACTTTTCCAATATCACGCCACGACCATAGTCGTACCCAATAAAAAAAGCGTTGCCCATAAATGAACAACGCTTTTGTTTGAGGAGAAAACGCTTGCCCGTGACAAGGCTAAAAATCAAAAAACAACGTCTCACCCTCGCCCTGCAGACGGATATCTAGCCGGTAACGTACCTTACCATCAACCTCTTCGCGCTTGGCGATCAGGGTTTGGCGGCGCGCCGGAGATTCGATGCGCGTGAGCACCGGGCAGTGGGCGTTCGCTTCAGCTTCGTCATCGAAGTAGAGCCGCGTCTGCAGGTGAATATTCACCCCGCGGGCAAACAGCGTTAGGTTAATGTGCGGTGCCATTAACTGACCACTCGGGTGCTTCACCGCGCCGGGTTTGATGGTGGTTAACGACCACTCGCTGCCGTGGTCAAACGTCGTCGCGGTACGTCCGAAGCTATTGAACGGTTTGCTGAGGTCGTAATCGGCTTGATAGTGACCGTTGGCATCCGCTTGCCACGCTTCTACAAAAGCATCGCGCACCAGATCACCGTTGCCGTCGATGACGGTACCTACGACTTCGATATGCTCACCCTCGGCGTCGGGCTTAGCCATCTCGTTCCAGATCTCTTCGTCCCGTACAGGATTGCCCGCCGCCGCAAGGGCCAAGCCAATATGCACGTAGGGGCCAGCGGTTTGCGAGGCGGTTTCCCGCAGCATCAGCTCGCTGGTCGGCTGGCTGTTAGGCTGATTCATGATGTATCCCTCTGCCCTTATTAGTTTTCGGCTATTGATTTTCGAAGAAGGTCTGCAGTTCGCCGCGTACCACCACATCAAAGCGGTAGGCAAGGCAATCCATCGGTTTACTGTGGGCCATATCGAGCCGCCCAATCATCGTCTCCACCGCAAGTGGGTCTTTCAGCGTATGCACGATGGGGCACAGGGGAATAAGCGGGTCGCCCTCAAAATACATCTGGGTAATCAGCCGGGTAGAGATCGAAGGGCCGGTTACCGATACATGAATATGCGCTGGGCGCCAGCTGTTCATATCGTTGGGCCACGGGTAGGGGCCAGGCTTGATGGTGCGGAAACGATACATACCCTGCTCATCGGTCAGGCAGCGACCTACACCGCCGAAATTAGGATCCAGCGGTGCCAGATACTTATCGTTTTTATGCCGATAGCGACCACCCGCGTTGGCCTGCCACATTTCCACCAAGGTATGCGGTATCGGTTTGCCAAACTGATCTACCACGCGGCCAAACATCATAATCCGCTCGCCCTGGGGCAGCCCTTGGCCTTGGCTCGAATCTTGGCGGAAGTTCAGCAGCAGATCGTTATCGTGGGGGCCCATGCGTAGGTGGCTGAAATCGGGACCGGTCAGTTCAGAAACGGTCGGTTGCTGCATGCTCACCAGCGCCTGCTGGGGCGAACGTGCTACCGAGGTTTTATAACCCGGCGCGTAGGCGGGTGGATGCCAGTTGCGGTCGCGGGCCACAAAGCGTTTATTGTCATGGGTCATCGCCCTTACCTCTTATTTGAATCGATGTTTATCATCGTCACTAACCTACTCGCCCCAGCCCAGCTCTTTAGCAAGGGCAAAAGCGTGGTTGGCCGCCGGAACGCCACCGTAAATTGCCACGTGCATCAATACTTGACGCAGCTCGGCTTCCGTTAGGCCAATCCGTTTAGCGGTTTTTAGGTGCAGCGTTAGCTCTTCACGGCCGAGCGCAGCAAGAATCCCGGTGGTGATCATGCTGCGTTCGCGGCGAGTTAAGTCGTCATTACTCCACAGTTCGCCCCAGGCCAGGCGGGTAATCATCTGCTGGAAGGAAGCATCAAGACTGTTGGCATTGGCGGTGGAGCGCTCAACGTGCTCGCCACCCAATACCTGCTTGCGGGTCTCCAGGCCGGTAGCGTACGCCACACCGTAGTTCGCCACGTCGCCCAGATCAGTTGCCAGCACCGCGAGGAGCTTTTGTGCAAACAGCACCGGGGCTTCTACCGCAGGCACGTGACCCACGCCGTCAAAAACCTCCAGCGGTGCGCCATCAAGCTCTGTCGCCAAGGCTTCCAGAGTCGCGGCCGGCGTGGCCATATCTTCGCTGCCGCCAAATAGCTGCACTTTAGTGCGCTTACCGGAAAGCTTGCCGGTAAAGGTGTCGCGGCCCAGCATTTCACACAGCTGAGCGTAGGACTCGTCATCGCCACGGCCCATTTGTACGCACCATCCCGCTTTCAGCGCGGGGCTTGCCTCAAACGCCGCTGGCGCAAACCAGCGCGGCACTATCTCTTCAGACATCGCCGCCAGGCCTTCCTGGCGCACACGGCCTGCGCGGGTGTTCCATAGATCCGGGTTGCCGATCACAGCGCCGGTGTTGGTCAGCGTAGCGGAGAGCAGGCGGTCGCTATGCGCAGCAATCAACTGCTGGCCGACGACACCGCCAATGGACGTACCGGCAAAGTGAAAGCGCTCAGCGCCCGCCAGTTCTGCCAATGCCAGAGCCTCAGCGGCTAAATCAGCGGGCGTGATCTGCGAACCGCTGACCGCCTGGCTGGCACCGTGGCCAGGCAGATCCCAGGTCAGCACCCGGTAGCGAGGCAGCAGCGCGGGAATCACGTCGTCCCAGACCGCTTGGCTCATGCCCAGCGGATGCGCCAGTACGATAAGTGGATTCACTTCCGAGCCGAGCAGCCGATAGGCCACGCTGCGGCCATTGATGGTATGAAATGCCATGACGGTCTCCGTTAAACGCGTTCAATCAACGTAGCGATACCCTGACCCACGCCTACGCACATGGTGCACAGTGCATAGCGCTTGCCGCTGTTTTGTAGCTCATGAGCGGCGGTCAGCAGTAGCCGTGCGCCGGACATGCCCAACGGGTGCCCTAGGGCAATCGCGCCGCCGTTCGGGTTCACGCGAGGGTCGTCATCGGCCAGCCCCAGGTCGCGCATACAGGCTAACGCCTGGGCGGCGAACGCTTCGTTGAACTCGAAAATATCAATATCGTCCATGGCGATACCGGTGCGCTTGAGCAGTTTCTGCACTGCCGGTACTGGCCCGTAGCCCATGATGCGCGGCTCAACGCCCGCCGTGGCCATGCCGATAATTTTCGCCATCGGCTTAAGACCATGCTGTTTGACCGCTGCTTCGCTGGCCACCAGCATCGCCGCCGCGCCGTCGTTGACGCCAGAAGCATTGCCTGCGGTAACGCTGCCGCCTTCACGGAAGGGCGTAGGCAAACCTGCCAGTTTTTCGAGCGTGGTTTCCCGTAAATGCTCATCCTGGTCAAAGATCAGCGGTTCCTGCTTGCGGCGCGGGATCTCGATGGCCGTGATCTCTTGAGCAAAGCGCCCCGCCTTTTGGGCGGCCGCGGCTTTCTGCTGCGAGCGCAGCGCAAAAGCGTCCTGATCTTCGCGAGAGATATGGAACTGCTCGGCGACGTTCTCTGCGGTCTCCGGCATCGAATCGACGCCGTAGGCTTTCTTCATCAGCGGATTGATCAAGCGCCAGCCAATGGTAGTATCTTCGAGTTTTTGATTGCGGGAGAAGGCACTGTCGGCCTTGCCCATCACGTAGGGCGCGCGAGACATGGTCTCCACGCCGCCGGCCAGCGCCAGCTCCATTTCACCGGCTTTAATGGCGCGAAACGCGGTACCGACTGCGTCCATACCCGAGCCACACAGGCGGTTCATTGTCGTGCCGGGCACAGAGGTAGGAATGCCCGCCAGCAGCGACGACATCCGCGCCACGTTGCGGTTATCTTCACCGGCCTGGTTGGCGCAGCCCATAAAGACTTCTTCAATGGCAGCAGGGTCGAGATCCGGCGCTTCTGCCAGTACAGCTTTAAAAATCGTCGCGGCAAAATCATCCGGGCGCACGCTGGCCAGGGTGCCACCAAAGCGTCCCACGGCTGTGCGGCGGGGATGACATAGAAAGACGTCTTGCATAACAACATCGCTCATAAATAGCTCCTTTATGCGTCCGCGTGGGCCCGCTCGGTGCGCGCTTTGAGCTCACGCAAAATCGTCAGCTCGTTTTCGCTGGGTTCAGGAGTGCTCTCAAGCTGTTCGGCAAAGCGAATCTCCCAGCCGGTCGCCTCAGTCACGTCTTCGCGACTAACGCCCGGATGCAGTGACACCACTACCAACTCTTTGCTGTCCGGGTCGGGTTTCATCACGCACAGGTCGGTAATCACGCGGGTGGGGCCCTTGCCGATATTGGGCACGTTGTCGCGCCCTTTCCCGTCGCGGCCAAAGCCAAGGGTGGTGACGAAGTCGACATCTTTCACAAAGGCACGCTTGGAGTGCTTCAAAGTGATAAACACTTCACCGGCGTTGGTGGCGATTTCCGGCGCACCGCCGCCACCCGGCAGGCGAACCTTGGGCGCTTTGTAATCGCCGATAAGCGTGGTGTTAAGATTAGCAAAGCGGTCGATTTGCGCGGTACCTAAAAAGCCCACGTCGACTTTGCCGCCCTGGAGCCAGTAGCGGAACATCTCCGGCACCGCCACGGTGGTGAGCGCCGATTCGCACAGCTCACCATCCCCAATAGATAACGGCAGAATATCGGGCTTGGTCTGCAGCGTGCCGGACTCGTAAATCAGCACTACATCGGGTGCGTGCGTCAGCCGTGCCAGGTTGGCGGCTTCCGAGGGCAGCCCGATACCCACAAAGCAGGTCATGCCATTTTCCAGCGCCCGCGCGGCGGTCACCGACATCATTTCAGAAGAGGTGTATTCCAGACTCATTAGGCTTGGCCTCCCACGTTATCGGCGGCATTAAAAACGTTGTCGTCGAGCCACTGGGTAAAGATGTCGCGATCGCGAGCGATGGCATCCCATTCTTTATAGAAGCGGTTACTGCGGCCATAATAGCCGTGGGTGTACGAGGGCAGTGCGCCTTTCTCGGCTACCGCAATGGCGCTGATCGCCCAGCTGGGAATCACACAGGCATTGGGGTGGGCGTTGAGGTCATCGACGATCTCCTCCACCGTGACGATACTGCGCTTGGCCGCCAGCACCGCCTCTTTCTGTACGCCAACGATACCTTCCACCAGCACGTTCCCCTGACGATCCGCCCGTTGGGCGTGGATGATCGAAACATCCGGGCGCACCGACGGCACTGCCGCTAGGCGCTCCCCGGTAAACGGGCACTCAATGAACTTGATTTGGTCGTTGACGCTGGGCAGTTCGCTGCCGATGTAGCCGCGAAAGACCGCCAGCGGCAGACCGGCGGCACCCGCTTCAAAAGCGCAGGCCATCGCGGCGTGACTATGCTCAAGAATCTCGACTTTATGCGGCCAGCCTTTCTCAACCGCATCACGCAGGCGGTGCAGCGATCCTACACCGGGGTTACCGCCCCAGGAGAAGATCACCTTTTTAGCGCAGCCTGCGCCGATCATTTGATCGTAGATGATATCGGGGGTCATACGGATCAGCGTCAGATCACGCTTTTTTTGCCGGATCACTTCGTGACCGGCGGCAAACGGTATCAGGTGGGTAAAGCCTTCCATGGCCACGGTGGCGCCGTCTTGGACGTAGCGCGCTACCGCGTCATGCAAGCTGAGAAACTCGGCCATGATGGGTGCCTCTTAGCGTGTCGTTGACTACTTATGGGTAACTTGTTCGTAAAACGAACATTGATTCTCTATACGAACAAGTTACTGCCGAACGCTATGAGGGTCAAATTCTGCGTTGCTGACTAACTACCAAGATTGACTTAACCCACTTTCACCCACGGGGTTAAAGACAAAATTTTTCAGTTACTTATGAATTTTTCAGCCACTCTTTGGCGCGTAATACTTGGGCCGCACTGCTACCAAGGTATAAAGCCGGATTGCAAGCGTTGCGTAGATCTTCGGCGCCCACGAACCCTTTTACGTCAGGATGATCAGCAAGCACATCCGAATAGGGCCGGGATTCGAGGCGTGAGGTTTCCGCAGCAGCGGCACTGACGGCTTTAGCTTTATCAGCACCCAAAATTGGGGTGAGCAAACGCGCCATCGGCTCAGCCATAATGCCGCCGCCCGTGGCCACTAGGTTGCGCTGCATGTTGACTGGGTTCACTTCTAGCCCTTCAAGCAGCACCGCCAATTGTTCTAATGCGCCCTCCACCAGCAGAGCGCTCTCTATAAGTGGCGACCACTCCGCATGCCACTCGCCCAAGCCGCGCTCTAGCGGCTGGGCGGCAGCATTGATCAAAACATTGGTATGGCCATGCACTTGCCGCGCTGCACCGCGAATCAGTGCGCTGCGTACCGGATTACGCTTATGGGGCATGGATGACGACTCCCCCATCCCCGGCGCGGAGGGCTCCGCGACTTCGCCGACTTCGGTTTGGGTAAGCAGCGACACATCCAGGGCGATTTTTTCAGCAGCCCCCGCGACAGCATCAAACGCCGTGCCGAGGGCATGAATGGGGTAGCGGTCGGTATGCCAGGGCAGCACCGGCACTGCCAAGCCTAACCGCTCAGCCAAAGCGTCCATCCACTCAAGCCCGAGTTTATCCCAACCTGAGTGCACGCCCACCGCACCACCAAACTGAACAGGTAGCTCAACAGCGCTTAAACGGCGGCGCGCTTGCTCCAGGCCAATTGCCCAGTGAGCCACCTTCACCCCGAAGGTGATCGGCAGGGCCTGCTGCATTAAGGTGCGCCCCACCATGGGCGTATCAATATGAGTATCCATAATTGCTACCGCAGCCGAGCGGCAGCGCAATAGCAGATCATCTAGTGCTGCTAAGCGTGGCTTGAGCAGCAGCATTAGCGCGGAGTCGACCACGTCCTGGCTGGTCGCGCCTTGGTGCCAGTAGCGCTTGTTCTCATCGGCGAGCAGCGCACGGCTCTGTTTAACGAAGGGAATCGCCACATTGCCACCGCTGGCGATTCCCTCGGCGATCTCAGCGACATTAAGCTTGGCGCGCTCAAGTTGCTGTAACATTTGTTGGCTAACCCCGGCAGGCAAGGCTCCGCTGGCTTCTTGAACCTCGGCCAGAGCCAACTCAAAGGCCAACATGGCTCGAACCATGGCATCATCGTCACATTCACCGACGGCGCGCTGGCTCATAAAGGGGTGCTTTAAAAATGCAGAGGGCATGGCGATATGCTTCCCATTAACGCTGTCCGGCGACCAAAAATAGCTCAGATGTATGGCTCAGGACAAAATTGTACATATGTTCGCTATTCGAACTATACACTAAATAGATGGAGGGCTAATTTACAAACGCCCTCCTGCTTGCCAACGAAAACTAGCTAGTTAACGCCTATGTGCAGTCACTATATTCACGATTTCGACCGCGTTGCGTCGGTATCCACGGAACGCATTAACATCTCGTCAACGTGAGACTCTAATTTGCGCTGATTCTCAGGCGCGGTTTGATGCCCATCAGAAATCCGCGAAAAGGTGTGCTGGTTTGAGACATTGAAAACGACAACGCCCTAATCAGCCAGTGCAGTTCCCGAGGTTCCGCCTTCACGAAAACAACCAACCTCTACACTACGGATATAGTTATTGGTGAGCACATCAACTACCCCGGTATTGAGTGATTGAATCCACTCTGACTGCACCAACACGGCGGTTCGGGGACACCATGTCGCCCTGTCGTACAAACTCCATGCGCGCGACAAGCACAGCGCTGCAGCAAGCTTGTACTCCGGTACTGCCGATTCTCGGCAATTACTACCGCGACCT
The DNA here is from genome assembly GCF_976980765.1 of Halomonas sp. NYA30. Classification (NCBI taxonomy): domain Bacteria; kingdom Pseudomonadati; phylum Pseudomonadota; class Gammaproteobacteria; order Oceanospirillales; family Halomonadaceae; genus Halomonas; species Halomonas sp. NYA30. Next base: position 4,248,319 of record NZ_OZ334477.1, read on the forward strand.
TGTCGCGCGCTTTGACCTATCGACACAAACCCAACAGTGGATGCAAGAGCATGTAGCGCGGCGTGCATCACTCCGGAACAGGGACACAGCGAGAACGGACTCATTGGCAGGGTGTGTCGCCGATTGGCCACAGCAACCACCCTGGGTGCCTCATCTCGACCGCCGGGCTGGGAGCCCAACACTGGGTGTTTGATGCTGTATATATTCCTGCTTATACCGAGCTGTTAAACGCCGCCCACCAGGCGGGCGCTAAAACGCTGTCAAGAGTAGACCTATTTGTATTTCAGGGAGTGGGTACGTTTCGTTTCTTTACCGCCGACCATATTGGCACCGAGCAAATAGACGCCCACGTGATACCGCTGCGCACACACTTTATCCAGCAGCTTGTTTCGCTCTCGACTCATAACATGTCCTGATGCCTTAAAAATAGCGTACACTTATTCGCTCAACGAACAAACCCTTTGTCGCCATGCGCTAATGAGGCTGCGATGCTCGCTATTCTTAGTATCACCACCCCTATCTTCGTGCTGATCGGTTTAGGGTACGCAGTGAGGTGGAGCGGCATTATCCAACGCGAACAGATGCAGGGTGTGGGCGTTTTTGTGATGTATTGCGCGCTACCTGCCCTGGTGATTCGCGCATTAACCCAGCAGCCCCTGGAAGAGATTTTTAAGCTCAACTATTTAATCGCTTACGGCCTGGGTTCTATCTTTATTTTCAGTGCCGGGCTACTGCTTTGCTTAAAGCGCCAGCACCAACCGCTTCATACCAGCGCCATGCAAGCATTAGGCATGGCGGCGGCTAACAGTGGCTTTGTTGGCTATCCTGTTGCCGTTATGGTGATCGGCTCGCATGCGGCAGTGCTGTTGGCGCTCAATATGATCATTGAGACGCTGATTATAATTCCTATGGCGCTGATTCTAGCTGAAATGGGCAGCCATCAAGGTTCCAGCGTATGGAAAACAGTTAAGCAGACAGCCCTTAGCCTGATCAAAAATCCGGTGCTAGTCGGCTTATTAGTCGGCATTTGCTTGGCCGTTACCGGAATTCAGATTCCCACGCCGCTATTTAAAGCTATCGATATGCTAGCCGAAGCAGCTGGCCCAGCGGCGCTATTTGTGATTGGCGGCGCACTATTTGGTTTACAGGTGAAAGGCATGGCGAGGGATGTTGGCCAGATTGTTGTCGGCAAACTCCTTATTCATCCTTTGATTGTTTTTATCACCTTTTATCTTATGCCAGGCATTGATCCGCTCTACATGGTGGGCGCAGTGCTATTCGCTGCGTCACCAATGATCAGTATTTACCCACTGTTCGGCCAACGGTATGGATTAGGGGGCATTAGTGCTGCGGCGATGCTGGTAGCAACCGTTGCTTCTTTCTTCACGCTTAGCCTGACTATTTGGCTAATGACGATTGCCGGGTTCCTAACTTTCTAAAATGAACATTAGTGAGTATGCAAAAACGCGCTCTCCTCTACATTACATGGAACCAAGTTCTAAATTTTGGAGCCCGTCTGTTTTTCCAGTTCCGCCAGGAGAAGATAATGTTACATCGGTCTATCAACGTGTATTTAGTAGTGTTGGGCTAAGGCTCAGCAGGTTTATCCACAACGGTAACAGATAATGGGCACTGTGGCTCAATTGGCAGCTGACGCCCTATGTTAACGCAGGATAGGCGCCCACCAGATAAGGCCACTGGGTTACGCAATTTACCGGCTCGGCATTAACACGCCCCCAAGAACACCGTCATGATTAGCGATTCCTATAACAATTATCGCACCGCTCACTACAACGGAACACATTTCATAGATGTTACTGTAAAGCTCCTCAATCACCTTTTCCCCGACAATGTCGTAACCTTTAATATCTAAGCGAATTGGCTCAAGTACTTAACCTGCCATGAACTTTTTCATGGCTCGACGAGGATCATTTACTGGTTCGCGCAGGAGCGCATATATGTTCGCTATTCGAACAACATGCTATATTGGCTCTCTAATTTTATGCATATTTCGATGAGTGGACACCGATGGAAGAACAACTACAGGACGACATGCTAACCCCCGATGATCGCGACTTCGTTACTGCTTTAGCGAGCGGCCTAGAAGTTATTTTAGCGTTTGATGAGCACCACCCACGTATGACACTCAGCGAAGTAGCCACGCGTACAGGCATGAACCGAGCCAAGGCACGGCGCTTTTTGCTCACGCTGCACGCACTTGGCTATGTTCGCAAACAGCAACGCTACTTTGAGTTAGCGCCACGCGTGCTTCAATTGGGATATTCATTTTTATCCGCCAATAACTACCGCAGCGCTATTCAGCAGTATTTGGAGGAAATCACCAATGAATGCGGCGAGTCTTCCTCTTTAGGCGTGCTCGATGGCGATGACGTCATTTATGTCGCGCGCTCAGCGGCACGTCATCGGCTAATGGCCATTACACTGTCCGTAGGTACCCGCTTACCAGCAGCGTATACCTCCATGGGGCGCGTTCTTCTCGCACAATTGCCAGAAGCTGAATTGGATGCTTACTTAGAGCGGTTAACGTTGCAGCGCTATACAGAAAAAACATTTACGACCAAAAATGAGCTTAAAAAGTGTATTCACAAGGCGCGCAAGCAAGGCTACGCCATTGCCGATCAAGAGCTTGATTCTGGATTGCGCTCAATTGCCGTGCCTGTTTTTGACGCTAACAATAAATTGCTGGGAGCTATCAATATCAGCACCAACGCCGCTCGTGTGGATATGCAAACACTACTAAAAACGTACCACCCCCTATTGTTAGAAAAAGCTCAGTTAATTCATCAAATGATTAGTGTGTAGACTAATTTTTTGTTTAACGCTTTGGCCGCAGCAAGTGACCACAGCCCTGAGAATTTTAGTAATGTTATATTTCTGCGGCCTAGATTTATAAAATTTCGGTGTCGTACTCACCTATAAGTATCTACAGTCCTAGCTAAAATTTAGGGGCTGATGGCATTTCATGGCAGGGATATTGGCAGGATAAAAGCCAACTCGCAGAGTAGAAGTTCCGAAGCCATCACCCTGCGAGTCTGCAATGTCCAGACTGATGCTCAATTATGAACATTGGCCGAAGCTGAAAACTACTCGGCTTCAACATGGCATTTATCACAAGCCCGATCTACCAGTGACGGTGGAAGGCATTCTTTATCGAATGCGCTCCGGCTATCCATGGTGTGATTTACCCGATTTTTTTGGCCGTTAGAACGCGGTCTATAAACGCTTCAATGCCTGGTCGGCCGCCGGCAAGTTGACGATCACCTTCAAAGCGTTAGTGGAAGATCCCGATTGAATGACTCTTCATCGATGGCACGGCATACCAGCACAGCTCAGGTGTTGCCAGTAACGATGTTGAGGCCATCGGCACCTGATCGAGAATGCGTATGCACGAGTAAAACATTACCGAGCAAGCGCGACACGCTACGAAAAACTCAAACGAAATTACGAAAGAATGGTCGCTTTAGCCTGTGGCTTCCTCTGGTTGCCGATGTGAAACGTCAACAGCCTTTAGTTTTGCAAATAAACTATAATGTTATTGAACGCTATTACTTTACCGCTATACCACATTTAAAAACCTTCTACCTTCCTCTTATGTTTTCAACATTCAATCGCATTCACGGCCAGCCCTCCCATCGAAGTTTCTTTATATTTTTCCTGCATATCTGCGCCTGTATCACGCATGGTGCGAATGACTTTATCCAGAGAAATAAAGTGCTCCCCATCACCCCTTAATGCCATCTGTGCAGCATTAATCGCTTTTACCGAGGCGATGGCATTTCGCTCGATGCAGGGTACCTGCACTAATCCACCCACGGGGTCGCAGGTCAGCCCCAAGTTGTGCTCCAGCCCAATCTCAGCGGCGTTTTCCACCTGAGCTACGCTACCTCCCATCAATTCGGCGAGGCCGGCGGCTGCCATGGCGCAGGCAGACCCCACCTCGCCCTGGCAGCCTACCTCGGCGCCGGAGATGGAGGCGTTCTTCTTGCACAAAATCCCTACCGCCCCGGCGGTGAGCAGGTAGTCCACCACGTCGCGCTCGCTGGCCCCCTGGCGGAACTGCATGTAGTAGTGCAGCACCGCGGGAATGATGCCTGCCGCACCGTTGGTGGGGGCGGTGACCATGCGCCCACCGGCGGCGTTTTCCTCGTTGACCGCCAGGGCATACAGGTTGACCCAGTCCATGGCCGACATGGTTGAGGCGATCAGCGAGTGGTCGTCCTCACTGGCCAGCATGTGGTGGTACAGGGTCTTAGCGCGACGGCGAACGTTGAGCCCGCCGGGCAGTACGCCCTCGGCTTCCATGCCCTTCTTGACGCACTCCTGCATGGCCCGCCAGATCCTGCAGAGTTCGGCTCGTACTTCCGCCTCGCTGCGCCACACCTTCTCATTCTCTAGCATTAGCTCGCTGATGCGCAGGCCGCTCTCCCGGCACATGCGCATCAAGTCGTCGCCGGTCTGGAAGTTGTAGGGCAATTGGGCCGCATCAGCATCAAAGACACCCTCGGCCACTTGGGCCTCGTCGATGACAAAGCCGCCGCCCACCGAGTAGTAGGTATTGCAGTAGAGCTCGTTGCCGTGGTCGTGGGCAATCAAACGCATGGCATTGGGATGGTAGGGCAGGCTGTCGGTGTGAAACTGCATGTCGCGCCGCCACAGAAAAGGCACACTGTGGCGGCTATCCAGGCGCAACGTCTCGGACGCCTGCACCTCCTCGATGTAGGAGTCGATCAAGGCTGGATCGATGCGGTCCGGCCGCTCACCCATCAACCCCATGATCACCGCACGGTCGGTGCCATGGCCGATGCCAGTGGCAGAAAGCGAACCGAATAGCTGGATCTCGAGGCGCGTCACGCGCTCTAGCAATGACCGGTCATTAAGTTCGCCGACGAAGTCGAAGGCGGCCCGCATGGGACCCACGGTATGCGAACTCGATGGCCCGATGCCGATCTTGAATAGATCGAAGACACTGATTGGCATGTTATGTCACCTTGTTGTTATTGATTGAAGACCACGGTGCGACTGGCGTGCAGAAAGACGCGCCGCTCCACATGCAGAGCCACCGCCCGGGCCAGGGTCAAGCATTCGACGTCGCGCCCCTTCGCGACAAGGTCTTCCGCATAATCGGCGTGAGTTACCGACTCCACCCCTTGGGTGATGATCGGCCCTTCGTCCAGGTCGTCGTTTATGTAGTGGGCCGTTGCGCCAACTAGCTTGACGCCCTTCTCATAGGCCTGATGGTAAGGCCGTGCGCCTTTAAAGCCTGGCAGCAGAGAATGATGGATATTGATGGCGCGGCCGCTGAGCCGCTCGCACATCTCGCTCGAGAGCACCTGCATGTAGCGGGCAAGGATCACCAGCTCGGCGCCGGTCGCCTCGACCACCTCCCATATCTGGGCCTCCTGCTTGGCCTTGGTCTGAGCCGTGATCGGGAAGTGGTGATAGGGGATGTCGTGCCACTCCGCCAGGTTCGCCAGGTCCGGGTGGTTGGAGACGATGGCACGGATCTCGATGGGCAGCTGGCCGATGCGGTAGCGATAGAGCAGATCGTTGAGGCAGTGATCAGCCTTGGAGACCAGGATCACCACCGGCATCCGAGTGCCCGGGGCTGTCAGTTCGAAGGTCATCTCGAACTCGGCGGCACGCTCGGCGAAGCCGGCCTCGAAGGCCCCAGCGTCGAAGTCCTCCTCCATGGGCCGAAACTCGGTGCGGATAAAGAAGCCGCCGCTCTGCCGGTCATCGAAGGAGTGCTGCTCAGTGATGTAGCAGCGGCTCTCTTTAAGGAAACGCGTTACCACGTCCACGGTACCGAGCCGGCTCGGGCATTGGGCCGCGAGGATCCAACTACTTTTTTTGGGGCCCATCACGCTATCTCCTTTGTTATAGTTAGCCTAAAATTCCACGTGGATTTTTCATCAGACAATCAGAATCTAGGTATCGGCTCTATTATTTATTAAAAAAGCATCGCCACACGGTCAGGCAAAAACAAAATACTTGCGAACGGTTTCCACGACCTCCCAAGTGCCTCTAAAACCAGGCTCAACGATGAAAATATCACCGGCTTTCAGGTGGATAGGCTCGCCATCTTCCGGTGTCAAAACGCAGTACCCTTCACGAAAATCGCAGTATTCCCATTTCTTGTAATCTACCGCCCACTTGCCTGGCGTGCAGATCCAAGTGCCCATCGTCTTGATCCCATCTGCTGATGCGTAAGCATTGAGATTGACGGTATGGGGGTCACCAGAAATCTTTTCCCAGGAGCTGGCATCCAGCAGCACTTCCGGCTGTGCGTTACGCAGTAACTTAATCTTGTCAGTCATCATGCTTCCCTTGAAAAGTCTTGTTTATCGGCTCGAATATTCCCAACACGACGGCGTTGCCGCTCTCCTACTTGTGTAGCAAGTAACGAGCAGAAGAGCGGCCTTGATCAGCGCTCTACACCGATGCCGTATTCACTGCCGGCGTCCAGGATCCAGCGGTAGCAGTAGTCGGCGAAGCTGCGCCGCAGCACCAGTTCCCAGCATTCTTCAGTGGGGCGGCGCAGGATCAGGTTCGCCTTGGCAAACACCGTAGTAACCCCCTTGCCTACCGGGAAAGCTTCCGGGTGGACGTCATAGGGCGTTGACTTCATCAGGAGCTCCCAGGCCATCTCACCCTCGAGCTCGATCAGGGTCTGGCCGCCGCTGACGTTGACGATGGCGTAGTGGGCGTTACCCAGGGCCTCGCGCAGTTTGGCCTCCAGGGCGAACTCCTCGCCGCCGGGGACGACCAGCAGCCACTCGTCAGGCGACAGCCACTGGATCGAGCGCTCACCACTCTCATCCCGGGTCAGGCAGTTGGGACGGCCCGGCAGGCCGAAGCCGAGCACCCAGTGCACCGCCTCGTCGAGGACAATGGCGCCGCCGCGCAGGATCAAATGGCCGAGCATAGCGCGCTCTCGCAGCACCACCCGGCTCTTCTGGTTGACGCTCGGCCGGCAGGTCTTGTGGTAGGCCCAGGCCAGCGGCGACTCGGCCGGTACCTCGGCCTCGGGGCACGTCTCATAGAGGTTGAACCAGGTCGTAGTTTGCTCAGACATGCTGGCGCGCTCCCTTGGGGTCGTAGAAGATCGGGCCGACTATTTCAGCGGCGTGGGTCTTGCCGTCGGCCATGGGCAGGTAGACGGTCTCGCCCATGCGCGACTGGCCACCCTTGACCACGGCGAGGGCGAAGCCGCTCTTGAGCGTTGGGCTGTAGTAGCTCGAGGTCACGTGGCCCACCATGGGCATGGGGATAGCGTGGTCGGGATCAAAGACGATCTGGGCGCCCTCCTCCAGCACAACCGACGGGTCCCTCGGTTTGAGGCCCACCAACTGCTTGCGGTTTGTGCGCCGCGTATCGGAGCGCGACAGGGCCCGCTTACCCACCCAGGAATAGGGCTTGTCGTAGCCGATGGCCCACTGCATCCCCAGGTCCTCCGGGGTCACCGAACCGTCGGTCTCCTGGCCGGAGATGATGAAGCCCTTTTCGGCCCGTAGCACGTGCATAGTCTCGGTGCCATAGGGTGTGAGGCCGTACTTCTCGCCGTGCTCGAACAGGGTCTTCCAGACGTGCATCGCGTAGTTGGCCTGGACGTTGATCTCGTAGGCGAGCTCGCCGGTGAAGGAGATACGGAAGACCCTCGCCGGCACCTCGGCCACCTTGCCCTCGCGCCAGTCCATGAACTTGAAGGTGTCACGATCAAGATCGATATCGGTGATCTCGGCGAGCAGATGTCGTGCCTCGGGCCCGGTCACCGTCATGGTCGCCCAGTGGTCGGTCACCGAGGTGAAGGTGACGTCGAGCTCGGGCCACTCCGTCTGGTGCCAGAGTTCTAGCCACTCCATAACCCCGGCGGCACCGCCGGTAGTGGTGGTCATCAGGAAGTGGTTCTCGCCCAGGCAGCTGGTGGTGCCATCGTCCATCAGCATGCCATCGTCCCTGCACATCAGTCCGTAGCGGGCGCGGCCGACCTCGAGCTTGGCCCACTTGTTGGTGTAGATACGGTTCAGGAACTCCCGGGCGCCCGGCCCCTGAATGTCGATTTTGCCGAGCGTGGAGGCGTCGAGGATGCCGACCTTCTCGCGTACCGCCAGGCACTCGCGGGCCACGGCCTCGTCCATGCTCTCCTGCTTATCATTGGCGCTCTTCGGGAAGTACCAGGGGCGCTTCCACTGGCCCACGTCCTCGAACTCGGCGCCATGCTCCACATGCCACTGATGCAGGGCGGTATAGCGTTCGGGGTCGAAGAGCTCGCGGCAGTGGCGGCCAGCAATGGCACCGAAGGTCACCGGCGTGTAGTTGGGCCGGAATACTGTGGTGCCGACCTCGGGGATCGACTTGGCCAGGCAGCGCGCGGCGATGGCCATGCCGTTGATGTTGCCCAGCTTTCCTTGGTCGGTGCCGAAGCCCATGGCGGTATAGCGCTTGACGTGCTCGATGGACTCGAAGCCCTCGCGGGTGGCCAGTTCGATGGCTGCCGCAGTGACGTCGTTCTGCAGGTCGACGAACTGCTTAGGCGCTCGCAGGGTCGGCTTCTCGTGGGGCACCTGGTAGAGCGCACAGGCCTTGCCTTCGCGGCGGGCGTCGACCTGGGGCAGCTCGACGCTGCCGGCCGACTGGCCAAGCGCGTCCAGCGCCTTCGTCGCCGCAGAAACGCCATCGGCCAACCCCTCGGCCAGGTCGTGGACGCCACGGGCACTGCCGGCGGCATGCACGCCCTTCACCAAGCTGGGAACGAAGCCGAGGAGCTCGTCGTTCCAGGTCGGCCGGGCACCGGTATGGGAGGCCAAGTGGATCACCGGGCTGTAGCCGCCGGAGGTGGCGATGGTGTCGCAGGCCAGCGTCTCGGCCTTGCCAGTGACTTTGAAGGCAGCGGCATCGATGGTGGCCACCCGGGCACCGTTCACGCGCGCACTTCCCTTGGCTTCGAGCACGGCCGAACCTTCAATGATGCGGATGCCGCGGGCGCGGGCCTGCTCCACCAGTTCGCCGTCCGGCGCCTGGCGGGCGTCGACAATGGCCACCACCTCGCGGCCGGCCTCATCCCAGTCCAGGGCGGCGCGATAGGCGTGGTCATTGCTGGTGGAGAGCACCAGCTTGTTGCCCGGCGCCACGCCGTAGCGGCGGATATAGGTGGAGACGGCCCCGGCAACCAGGTTGCCTGGCACGTCGTTGCCGGCGTAGACCAGCGGGCGCTCGTGGGCACCAGTGGCCAGCAGCACCTGGCCAGCGCGCAACCGATGCAGCCGCGATCGGGAAGAGCAGACTCCGTCGACCACCGGCGCGGTCTCGCCGAGATGCTCGGTGCGCCGCTCGTGCAGGGTCACGAAGTGGTGGTCGTGGTAGCCGTGGGCGGTGGTTCGCGGCAACAGGATGACATTGTCGAGACTGGCGAGTTCTTCCAGCACCTGTGCAACCCACTGGGTGGCCGGCTGGTGATCTAACAGCTCACGGCTGTCGAGTAGCGAGCCGCCCAACTCCTCCTGCTCGTCGCAGAGGATCACCCGGACGCCCCCGCGTGCCGCGACCAGCGCCGCGGCCAGGCCGGCGGGGCCAGCACCAATCACCAGCAGGTCGCAGTGCTGGTTGAAGTGGTCATAACTGTCCGGATCACGCTCCATGGGGCTGCGGCCCAGGCCGGCACCCTTGCGGATGAACTTCTCGTAGGTCATCCACATAGAGGCCGGGGCCATGAAGGTCTTGTAGTAGAACCCCGGCGGCATGAAGCGTCCGCCCAGCTTGCCAACCAAGCCCATTGCATCGCGCTGGACGTTGGGCCAGCCGTTAGTGCTGCGTGCAACCAGGCCGTCGAACAGGGCCTGCTGGGTGGCGCGCACGTTGGGCACCTGGGCCGCCTCGGTGCTGCCAAGCTGGATCAGCGCATTGGGCTCCTCGGCGCCAGCGGCAACGATGCCGCGGGGGCGGGAGTACTTAAAGCTGCGGTTGACGATGTCCACCCCGTTGGCCATCAGCGCCGAGGCAAGGGTGTCGCCAGCATGACCCTGGTAGCGCTTGCCGTTGAAGGTGAAGCTCAGGGTACGAGCACGATCAATGCGCCCGCCCTCACGAAGACGATTCGGCTGTTGCAACGACTGGTTCATGCCTTGACTCCTTCCTGACGCGAGACCGCTTCCGATTCGGCGGCCACTTTCTCGGCAGCAACTTTATCGGCAGGCTTGCCCTCGGGATGCTCGGCGGTGAAGCGGGGCTGCTCACCGATCCGGTAGGTCTCGAGAATCTCGTAGGTTACGGTGTTGCGCGTGATGTTGAAGAACTTGCGACAGCCGACGGCATGCACCCACAGCTCGTGGTGGATCCCTCGGGGGTTGTCACGGAAGAAGAGGTAATCGCCCCACTGCTCGTCAGAGCAGGCCTCAGGGTCCGCCGGGCGGGCAATATGCGCCTGGCCCTTGGGATGAAACTCCTCTTCCTCGCGGTGCTCCTCGCAGTAGGGGCAGTAGATGAGAAACATGGGTATGCCTCCTTAGTGAGCAACGCCGGCCGCACCGTGCTCGTCGACGAGAGCACCGGTGTGGAAACGGTCGATGGAGAACGGGGCCGCGAGGGGATGGGTTTGGTTCTTGGCCAGGGTCCAGGCAAAGACGTGACCCGAGCCTGGGGTGGCCTTGAAGCCGCCAGTGCCCCAACCGCAGTTGAAAAATAGCCCTTTCACGGGAGTTGCGGAGAGGATAGGACAGGCGTCCGGGCAGGTGTCGACGATGCCGCCCCACTGGCGGTTCATGCGCACACGGGAAAATATTGGGAACATTTCCACAATAGCCTGCAGTGTATGCTCAACGGTGGGATAGCTGCCACGCTGGCCATAGCCGTTATAGCTGTCGATACCGGCTCCGATCACCAGGTCGCCCTTGTCGGTCTGGCTGATGTAGCCGTGGACATGATTGGACATCACGACAGTATCGAGAATCGGCTTGAGCGGTTCGGAGACTAAGGCCTGCAGAGGGTGAGACTCTAAAGGCAGCCGGAAACCGGCCATCCCGGCCAGCACGCCGGAGTTGCCCGCGGCCACGCAGCCAACGGTCTTCGCCTCAATGTCGCCGCGGTTGGTATGCACCCCGTAGACGCGGCCGTCACGGATCTTGAAACCGGTGACCTCGGTGTTCTGCAGCAGGTCGACACCCAGCGCATCGGCGGCCCGGGCGAAGCCCCAGGCCACGGCATCGTGGCGCGCCACCCCGGCCCGCGGCTGCCAGGAGGCACCCAGCACCGGATAGCGGGCGTTCTTCGAGCAATCCATGATCGGCACCAGATCTTGCACGCCTTTGGCGTCCAGCACTTCGCCGTCGATGCCATTCAGGCGGTTGGCGTTGACCCGGCGCTGAATATCGCGCATGTCCTGTAGGGTGTGGCCCAGGTTGAGCACGCCCCGCTGGGAGAACATGACGTTGTAGTTGAGGTCTTGGGAAAGCCCTTCCCACAGTTTCATCGCATGTTCATAGAGCGCCGCGGATTCATCCCACAGATAGTTGGAGCGCACGATAGTGGTGTTCCGCGCGGTATTACCCCCGCCGAGCCAGCCCTTTTCGACCACGGCCACGTTGGTGATGCCGTGCTCTTTGGCCAAGTAGTAGGCGGTGGCTAGGCCATGGCCGCCGCCGCCAACGATGATCACGTCGTACTGTTTCTTGGGGATGGGGTTACGCCATTGGCGTTCCCAATTTTCATGATGACTGAGCGCGTGCTTGGCCAGTCCGAAGCCTGAATATCGTTGCATGTAACTCTCCTGATGCGTGAAGGCGATTACAGCTCGGGAGAGGCCATCTCCTTGGCCTCGAGCTCATCGGCTGCATGTGCGGTATAAACCGGATGGCGCTCGCAAATTTCAGCAACCTTCTCACGGACCTCGCTTTCAATTGCCTCAGTGCTGCCACGCTCCGCAAGGATATCCAGGATGTCGCAGATCCAACTGGCCAATTCGGCGCATTCGCTTTCATCAAACCCACGTGTCGTAGCTGCAGGTGTGCCGATACGCAGGCCAGAAGTGATAAAGGGGCTCTCAGGGTCGTTGGGCACAGCATTTTTATTGACCGTAATATGAGCCCGCCCGAGTGCCAAATCAGCATCCTTGCCAGTGATGCCCTGTTTGATCAGAGACACTAGGAAGAGATGATCATCGGTGCCTTTGGAGACAACGTCATAGCCGCGATCCATGAATACCTTGGCCATAGCCCGAGCGTTGTCGATCACACGCCGCTGATATTGCACAAAATCCTGACTCATAGCCTCTTTAAACGCGACTGCTTTAGCGGCAATAACATGCATTAACGGGCCACCTTGCTGACCAGGAAAAACCGCGCCATTTAGCTTTTTATAGAGAGCGGCATCCCCATGGTCAGATAAGATCAGCCCACCCCGCGGGCCGCGCAAGGTCTTATGGGTAGTGGTGGTCACCACGTGAGCATGGGGGATAGGGCTCGGGTAATGGCCAGCAGCAACTAACCCAGCAACGTGGGCCATATCAACCATCAACCATGCGCCGACTTCGTCAGCGATGTAGCGGAAGCGGCGCCAATCGACCACTCGAGCGTAGGCAGAGAAACCGGCAATGATCATCTTCGGTTTGTGGCTACGCGCTAACCGTTCGACCTCTTCGTAGTCGATTTCGCCAGTTTCCAGGTTCAGCCCGTACTGCACGGCATGGTAGTGTTTACCTGAAAAATTAGGCGCGGCGCCGTGGGTCAAATGCCCCCCATGTGCCAGGCTCATTCCTAAGACAGTATCGCCAGGATTTATGAGAGCCATGAAAACCGCTGCGTTAGCCTGCGCACCCGAATGGGGCTGTACATTGGCATACTCAGCACCAAACAAATCGCAAGCACGACTTATCGCTAACTGTTCGACCACATCAACATGCTCACAGCCACCGTAGTAGCGCTTACCGGGATAGCCCTCTGCGTATTTATTCGTAAGCACCGTCCCTTGGGCTTCAATAACAGCACTACTGGCATAATTTTCTGAGGCTATCAGTTCAATATGTGCCTCCTGACGAGCAACCTCATCAGCGATGGCCGCGGCGATTTGGGAATCAAAGGCTGAAAGGGAAGAATGGTTCATGGGAAACTCCTTTATTGTTGGATCCTGACAAATGCCCATACCCGCAATCTATTTTCGATAGCGCCCAAGAACCAATTAAAAAGACAAATGACGCGATAAGTAGTGACTAAACGACGTAGCGTTGTAGCCAAACGACTTTCTAACTACGAAAAGATCACACTACTTGGTAAATGAATTTCCTCCTTTAAAGCTGGTTTTCTAATCCAATCTAAGGGGAGTTTCTATGTGGAATAAGTACGACGATCAGTTCAAGCTACAAGTGGTGCCGCAACATCTACGCGGATCTCAGCAATGAGAGTCAGTACGCCGTCTAGGCTTAACCTATTTCATTTTCCGGCGATGAATGGCGCATAATCGATAGCATGGCCCCTGGATTCAACTAATAAGTGCAGCACCTGCGGTTTCTAGTGCTCCTGAGTATTCACCTAAGAACACCTGGGCTGGGGTTCGGTATCCCAGCCGCTTTCTTGGTCTATCGTTTAGCTTATTGACGACACTTCGTAGCTCGGCATTGGTCACTTTGCGGAAGTCAGTACCTTTAGGAAAATACTGCCTAATCAGACCATTGGTGTTTTCATTAGTACCACGCTGGCATGAGCGGTACGGGTCGCAAAAATAGGTCTTAGCCGAGACGGCCTTGGCAACTTTCCGGTGCTCAGCGAATTCCGACCCATTATCCAAAGTGATGGTGTGCACTGCCCCTCGGCGTGGTGCCAATAACCGCGTCATTGCCTGAGCCGTTCTAGTGGCGGTGATTGTTGGCAGCCGCGCTGCCAAGAGGTAGCCACTGCGTCTTTCGACCAGGGTCACCAGTCCAGATTCTTTGTGGCCCTTAAGCACCGTGTCGCCTTCCCAATGTCCGATATGGCGCCGTTCTTCCACCTTGGCAGGGCGCTGCTCAATGCCTACTCGGTGCGGGATTTTGCCTAACCCCGCCCGCTTAGCCAATTGGCGCTGGTAGCGCCGCTGGCGTGGCAGTCGGAGCCGTTTCCATAATGTTCCACCGTGCTTCTTGTCGTCCCAGATTAACGCATAGATCCATTGATGGCTTACGCAGACCCCGTTGGCATTGGCCATGAAGCCACTGATTTGCTGAGGGCTCCATTCGTCCATCAATTGGTCAGTGACCCAGCGAATCAGGCTGGGCAGCCGCTTCGTCACTTTCCAGGCAGTGCGTCGGCGCTGATCACTTGCCGATTGAGCCTGTTCAGGCGCATAACCACTGGTCAGACCGTTGCGCTTTATCTCGCGACTAATGGTGCTGCTATGGACACCAATGGCCTTAGCTATCTTTCGCTGGCTAATGCCGGTCTCAAGATAGGCAAAAATTTGGTATCGTTGGATCTGGGTCAGTTGTCGGTATCCCATGCTCTGCTTCACTTTGGTAGGTAAGGCAGAGAGGGTACCGGCGCTGGCCCTCCTGCCTCTACCTTGTGGTCCAAAGTGCTGCGCTTATTCTATGAATCCAGGCCCTTACGTAATAAGCCAGGCGCGCCTCCACTCAAGCGCCTAATCCAAGGATGAGGTGCTGAACCGGCAGATAGATACTCTTTTTGCCATCCGCGTCGCTGATGCTATTGGTAGATGGGCGCAAATATCATATTAAGGGTCTAATGGCGTAAGCAACGAAGTGGTAGGAATGACGCCCACTGGCCCAGCCCTTTCATTCCTGTCAGTGAGCACCCTGACAATAAAAAGCCACCCATATCGATCTTGTTCAGGTATTTTGGAGAGAGGGAGTCATTTTTTCTGCTCCCTTCGGAAGGTAGGTGGTGCCTGAATTTAGCAGGTGAGTATCACAAAATTGGTAAACACTCAGGATTTATAACCTTCTACCCTTTTGTTATTGGGTTGACATTACAAGTGGCTGCGTTCGGCATCAAAAAGGTATTTTCGGTCAATATACCTGCCAATTTGTTTACTCAATGACCACCTCAGACATTTAAATGGCAGGATGATGACTAATATACCCACTGACCTATTAAGGACATTTGTTACGATCAAGGATTTAGGAGGCTTTACCAGTGCTGGGGAACTACTTGGTCGATCGCAACCAGCGATCAGCCTACAAGTAAAAAAACTTGAGGAAATATTGAATACCAAGATATTCTTGAGAGGCTCTAGTCTTGAATTAACCGAAGATGGGGAATATCTCTATGAATCCGCAAGAAATATGCTGGAAATAAACGACCAGATTATCGCTAAAGTTAAGGGGGATAATGTATCTGGGAAAGTTCGACTAGGAATACCCAACGATTTTGAGCTGGCTTTTCTTCCCAAGGCACTGAGAAAACTTTCTCGTGTCTATCCCAACATCATCGTGGAAGTCGACTGCGAGATCAGCAAGGTCATACTCCAGCGATATCAGAAAGGGTACTATGACATTGCACTGGTCATGGAGCGCGCCAAGCAGAACGAAGACAGAGATATGCGTGATTACCGGCTGGAAAGTCTGGAATGGGTTTTCAAGGATAGTCGAGTCATTGAAGACTATGACGAACCGATACCGCTAATCGCCTACCCACAGGGGTGTGTCTATCGCTCTATTATGGAAGAAGGCTTACAGCAACAGCAACGCCCTTTCCGCTTCATGTACACAAGCACTAGCCTACTGGGCATCTTCTCTGCCATAGAGGAAGAGCTAGGAATTACAGCTATGGCCAGCTCAGTGATTCCACCCCACCTGAAGCATGCAGGTAGCAACAGCATCCTGCCGAGCCTTGAGGAGGTGTGCATTGGTTTATACTACAAGGATCGTGAGCTAAATGTGGCGTCTAGGCATGTACTTGATTTTCTGCGCTCGGGAATTGCCAACTTATAGAAATCAAAAAAAGCCAATCGCCGTAGAAGATAGGAATATTATATGTTGTACGGATATGGCTTAGCAGCTGGATAACACAGCTGCCAAGCCAAACATTTATGTCGCTATACTATCGAGCACGAAGAGATTAATGCAGCACTATCTGAATACGCTATTGTGTCGCACGCGAATCATTGCTCATTGTCTGAACTTCCCCCCTATCATCAATTTTCAGGTTCGGATCGGGGTCATTTACGGCTTTTTCCAGCTCCTGAACGGATCTATCTCGATTCAAGAGACGCCTAATCGTATTGATGATCATCAGCAAGATCACAATGGAGAAAGGAAAAGCGCCGATGATAGTGCCGGTCTGCACTGTATCTACCACGCCGCTTCCACCCAGTGTCAGTAGCACCGTTGCAACCGTACCAATACTCATGACTAGCACTACCCGGAACCAGGCTCCCGCCTTTTTCGGTGCAGACACGAAATCCGCAAGCGCGTAGGTACCTGCATCCAACGATGTCACATAATAGGTAGCCACCAACACCGTCGCCACCACCAAAAGTAGACTACCGACGATTGGTATCGACTCCAGCATCGCAAACAGCCCACTGGAGACGTTTTCGTTCACTGCATCCGAAATCCCACGCCCACTCTGATCGTCGTAGTAGATTGCGGCAGACCCAAGTACGCCAATCCATAGCATAACGATCAGGGAAGGAATAATGGTGACACCTATCACAAACTCACGCAGTGTTCGACCACGCGAGATACGAGCGATAAACCCAGCGACAAAGGGTGAGAAAGCTATCACCCAGCACCAGATAAACACAGTCCACCAGCCATTCCAGCTCTGCTGCCAAGATGTCAATGGAGTAGCGGTACTGGAGGCGTCCGTCCAGAAACTCATGGGAATAAAATTCGTAAAGTAGGAGCCAAAGGTTTGGGTAATGTTTGAAACGATGAAGAGTGTAGGGCCAAATATAAAGACAGCCACCACGAGAACCACACTCAGAATTGAGTTTGTTTCGCTAATCAGGCGCATGCCCTTGCTGATACCGAAGAAAGCCGAGATTGCCGCGGCTGTACCTAGGCCGACAATAACGCACAACCAGACAGTAGGGCTGGCAGCCAGACCGGTGAAAGAGGAAAGTCCCGAAGAGAATTGCATCGCGGCAAAGGCAAAAGATGTTGCTAAGCCCAGTATTGTAGCCATGATCGCGAGCAGCTCGACAACTACACCGGCACTGCCTTGGGCCCATTGCGGCAGCATATCCACTGTAGCCTCACGAAAAGTTAGGGTTTTGCCCAGATTGTGATGTGAATACGCCAGACATACTGCCACGACACAATACATAGCCCAGGCGGTGAATCCCCAGTGGAAATAGGCCCAAACAAGCCCACTCTCTGCGCCATTACCCTCCAATGCCGGAATCACTGGGCTTTCGTCACGGAGCATAATCGGTTCGGCAACTGACCAGAAGATCAGACCAATACCCTGCCCGCAGGCAAAAAGCATCGAATACCAGGCAAAGTTACTGTATTCAGGTTTCGCATTGGGGCCACCCAACCGAACTCTACTACCCACTTTACTGAAAGCAAGCCAAGCGCATACGGCCACTGCGAAAAGCGAATACAATATAAAAAGCCAAGTAAAACCACCCGTGACATAAGTTCTCATGTCAAAAATGACGGCTGCTACGCCATCAGGCGTTCTCAACACCATCACAATGAGGGCGATGATAGTTATTGGGGGAGCAAACTGAATGACAAGCCTGCCGATAGGCGGGAGATCACGCCCCGTGAACCTGGGAATAACAACGTGTTCATTGCGCCCTTCTGGGCTATCTCTATTTGGCATTTAAATCTACCTCATTGTTATTGTACTGATCTATTATCTGGCTCAGTAAAATACCGAACCGACTGCCGAGACATGCACAAATAAACCTTTAGCTCATATGCTTTACTATTCCTGAGACACATTCCTCAAGAATCAGCTTTCCCTTCTCCTCAGTTGCTTTTAGAGGGGATGACAATGTGCCAGAAGGTGCAACCCAAGTCGGGTCGGACGGAAAAACGTCGTAAGGCGGGAATTTTGCTGGCTCAACGTCGACTGCCTTGGACATATCAACCAGCTCTGGATGAATCCTTAACATAATTGAGGTTTCCAGAACCCCTCCATGCTCAACGGCCCAACCAGAAAAGCCATCGGGAAAGACTTGTGCAATGGTATCTTCACTAATGAAATCCCAATATGACAGCAGATAAATCTTTATGGTTATACCTTCCACCGCGCATTTTTTGACCAGCTTGTCAGCAGCTTCACAAAGGTGCATGGAGTTTTCGAAGTGGCCATTGATCAGGATAAATTCATGGTTACCGTGACCGACATAGGCCTGAAGCACATCAAAGACATAATTTTCTAGTGCGCTACCGGTAACGCAGGTTGTTCCCGGAAAGAAGTTACCTCCACCTGACTTTACTTGTGATTTATAACCATAGCTGATCGCAGGTGCCACTAGCATATTGCCAGCTTTTTCGGCCACTTTTTCGGCAATATAGCTGGGGATCAGGACGTCCGGATTGAGTGACATGTGAGGGCCGTGCTGCTCTATTGCACCAATCGGAAGGATAATCTTACACGCCCCCTTTTTGGTGAGTTCATGGTAGGAAACCCAGTCCATGTTCTCTATTTTTACGTCTTTCATTTTGCCTCTCCAAGTACAGAACGGTTTCTAAAATCTCAAATACTCTGTGCGTTACCACCACCTACCTGACAGAAAAAGGGGGACAATCCCCCCTTTTGTTTGACTGTTTACTTGACGATGTTGTGCTCCGGGCCATAAGGGAAGCCGGTAATGTTCTCGGCCCCATGCTCGTTGACCACCAAGATATCGTGTTCACGGTATCCGCCAGCTCCCGGACGCCCTTCTGGTACCGTGATCATCGGCTCCATGGAAACCACCATGTTGGGTTCGAGCACCGTCTCGATATCTTCTCGTAGTTCGAGGCCTGCTTCTCGGCCATAGTAGTGGCTGAGGGTGCCGAAGGAGTGGCCGTAGCCGAAAGTACGGTATTGAAGTAGATCGTGCTTGGCGAAGATTTCATTGAGCTCATGAGCAATATCACAGCAACGTACACCGGGTTTGATCAGCTCTTGACCACGGCGGTGAACTTCGCAGTTAGCTTGCCAGAGACGCAGATGCTCATCGGAGGCATACTCGGAGAACAGTGTTCGCTCTAGTGCGGTATAATAGCCTGATATCATTGGGAAGGTGTTCAGGCTAAGGATATCACCCGGTTGTACGCGGCGGCTGGTCACGGGGTTATGTGCACCGTCAGTGTTGATACCCGATTGGAACCAAACCCAGGTATCCATCAGCTCACTATGCGGGTAGGTCTTGGCGATTTCGCGTACCATGGCAGCCTGTCCCGCCAGCGCAACCTCATACTCCGGAACCCCGGCCGAAATGGCATCACGAACGGCCACACCGCCCACGTCGGCGATGCGGGCACCCTGACGAATCAGCGCGATCTCTTCAGCGGACTTGATCATGCGCATTTTCATGGTGGGGACGCCGATATCGACTAACTTCACGTCACCTAGAACGGCCAACAGCTTCTGCTGGTTCTGCAGCGTCATATGGTCGAACTCAACACCAACGCGACGGTTGCCTGCGCAGAGCTGCTTTACGGCCTTAAAGAAGTTATCTTTCTGCCAGTCCGTATAGACGATATTGCCGCCCAAGTGATTGCGGCGGAAGGGCTGGCCGCCGTCAATATTGGCGGTCACGGTAGTAAAGCGATCTTGAGTGACGACCAGGCCATAGTCACGACCAAACTTACAGTAAACAAAGTCGCTGAAGTAGTTAATGTTATGGTATGACGTCAATACCACCGCTTCGATATTTTCCTTCGCCATGTAGTCGCGCAGACGCGCCAACCGATCCTTCATTTCGCTATCCGAGAAGGTCGGTATCACCTTTTCACCATTGGGGATTTCGATTAGTGACGGCAGTTGCATATTGTTATCTCCACTCTTAATTCATTGGAATCGCTTTACCAGCTTGGACGGTATCTGAATTATCCGTGCCACAGCGCCTTTTTTATCAGGTTCATTAAAACGCGCTCTTTTCTGCTAGTAGGAATGAATATGACCAGCATCAACACCTAGTACCAATAACTAGTGTAAATGCGACTATTAGCGGATAAAATGCTGTCTTAATTCAAACTCTTACGTATTATTTAAGAGGAAAACCATAGATCTGACACTGCCAATATTTACCAAGGGAAAAGATCTCAGATAGGTCACGAACTTAGCCAACATAAAGTCGTTGGCAAGCTAAACCGCTACTCAGAAAAGGTTGAGGCTATAAAACCCCAATCGACGAGTTCCTATGATATTAGTCAGGCGTACTGAAAACCAAAGACACTGTGCTCCTGAATTCAACCAATGCTTGAACTCAGGCCTTAATAGCAGTAATTACTTCACTCTGATCATATTTAATTTTATACAGCGTAAATTTAATGCTCTCTATTACTAAGTAGACTTCCTCCCTCTTCATCACTAAATACTCCAAATACCTCAGATAAACAAATGTTAAAAAAATAATTAAAATCATGCTTAACTGGGACTACCACCAAAGCCACCTCACGCTTTTAAATATTAGCAAAAGTAAAAGCTATGGAAATACGTATTTAATTCTAATGCTATACTCAGAAATGGATGAATTTGAAGAGTTGTGATCTGACTACAGTTTTCCGAGCAGAAGGTGGATGCATATAGCACGACAGCACAGATGTCGTGCTATAGGGGGGCTTCTAACCCAATTCAATACATAGAGTCTGAGCAGATTAGTCGCCAGCGACTAATCCGCATATTGATCAAAAACCATATATCCTGATGCAATAATGCAACGCCCTCATCGTCACCCGTATAGCAGAGCCAAGCCCTTGACCTCGAATACATGGCCTCCGACTGTAGCTGCTAGCGTTACTCTTCTCTTTCAAAGATTTATATAATTATCGGTGCCGAATTCACCCATTAGTCTCTACATATTTAGCCGATCTTTAGTACCGGCTTGACGGTAGTGCCATTTTTGGAGTCTTCGAAGGCTTGGTTAATCTGATCCGCTGGGTAGAGCGTGACCAGCTTATCGAAAGGAAAGCGACCTTCTTTGTAATAGGCAACCAACTGAGGGATGAACACCCGTGGTACCGAATCGCCCTCAATCACACCAATCAGGGACTTTCCTTCCGCCATCAAGTCGTGGTGAACATCTAACGTAACCTCTGGGGTGACACCGACAATTGCCGAGACACCTAAAGGACGCAGAGCCTGTAGTGACTGACGTACCACGAGTGGCACACCGGTTGTTTCCACAGCGTACTCACTGCCATTACCGGTAATCTCTCGCACGCGCTCAATAGTTTGTTCCTGCTTGCCATTAACGGTGTGAGTTGCGCCCAGTTCGCGAGCGAGCGCCAAGCGACTTTCGTTTACGTCCACCGCAATGATGCGCTGACAGCCAATGATCTTAGCTGCCATGACCGCGGAAAGGCCCACCGCGCCACAGCCATACACCACAATCGAGCTACCAAATTCAGGTTTCAGACGGTTAAGCACTGTCCCCGCCCCCGTCTGAATACCGCAACCCAATGGGCCGAGCATCGCTAGTTCGACCTCGCGATCGACCTTCACTGCGTTACGCGCGCTTACCACGGCGTGGGTAGCGAATGAAGATTGGCCGAAGAAAGTGGCCAGTGCCTCGTTATCCCGCTGCAGCCGATGGCTGCCATCCTCCATGGCACCCCCGAAATTGAGTTCGTTGAATGTACCGCAGACGGTTGGATGCCCGGTCAAACAGTGATCACACTCTCCACAGTGTGCAAACGACAGCACCACATGGTCGCCAATTTCCAGACCCGTCACACCTGCACCGAGCGCCTCGACGACGCCAGCTCCTTCGTGCCCCAACACAATAGGAAACGGCGCAATCCCCAAGTCACGGGCCACCGCATCAGTGTGACACACGCCAGTCGCAACAATACGTACGCGTATCTCGCCGCTAGCCGGGTCAGTCAAGTCCACGTTTTGCCACTTAAAATCGTCACCCTGCTTAACCGTAACCGCTGCATTAATTTGCATGACTCTTCTCCCTTCGTGCTCCCGCCCGAAACAAACGGGGGCAGCTCAAATCAAAAAAACTTAGTCAACTGCAGGCGAAGAGTATTTCCATCGCTCTCCAAACCTTTTAGACCACCGGCCTGCGTGTCGTACTCATGATAATAGGCCCCTTTGAGCATCACACCGGCGGTGGCCCACAGGTAGCCTGCTTCAGCCCCAATTGCATGGCGCTCCGCCTTGTCTGTGGTTGGCGCCCCCTCATCGGCTTCTAGTTGCCAAGCGTTATAGCCGACCAACCCCAGCTCAAGACCGTTGTTCAAGCGATGGCCGAGCCCCCACTCCACCAGCCAACTGTCTCCGGGAGTGACGCCGGTATCGTCTTGTTTGGTCTTGATCTCATATCGCGACAGGGCCGAGATGTTCCAACGCTTCTCCTCGTCAAAGTGCCACATGCCGCCCAAGGTAAGCATGGTAGTGCCGTATCCTTTGCCCACCGAAGCTGGGTTATCGACATCAAAGTCAGCAGTGTCGAACCAGTGGCCGCCAGCGAAGGTAATATCCCATTGGGAACCGTGCCAACCGAGAATTATTGGGCCAACAAATAGATCACCGATGCCGTCATCGTCGAAGCGGCTCCCCCCGGCAACATCCAGATCAAACTCGATATCCAGCATGGGAATAATCGTCTCCATGCCGTAATCGGCACCTAGAACCGTCTTATCTGTCATCCATATAAACCGGTGGGCTAGTGCACTGACCGTGCCGCTATTGTTCCCCGGCACGGATGAGTCGGAACCGTCATTGAAGCTGTCGACCTCATAATGAACCAGGTAGCCTCGATAATAGAGTCCTTGGGGCGGTGCCGCCGCTGCGCCCAAGCCCTCGATGCCGAGTGAGTAGTGGCCGTTAACGGCTAGTGCCGAAGGCGCTGCGGCACTAGCACTGAGTGCCGCCAGGAAGATGGAGGACGTTTTTTTCATGGCTTGTTGTCTCTTTTATCAGCCAACGAGTCACCCTCCCGAGTCGGGTGACAAGCGTTGTTATACGGGTAAAAGGGGGATCTTCTGGGGAGTTAAAAAGGATAACGACGCGGCGTTTGCTGCACGCTGATCCAGTGGTCGGTAGTAAACTCCTCGATTGCCCAATCACCATTGAAACGACCAAGGCCCGAGTTCTTCTCACCACCGAAGGGTACATGAGCCTCATCGTTAACTGGCATATCGTTGATATGAGTCATGCCTGCCTTGATGCCCTGGGCAAAGCGCATTCCGCGCTCGATATCGCCACTGAAAACGCTGCTGGAGAGGCCGTACTCAGTGCCATTAGCCAGTTCTAGTGCGTGAGCCTCGTTGCGGGCTTTCTGAATACCGACCAACGGACCAAAGATCTCCTCACGGCTGATTTCCATATCCGAGGTGACATCACTGAATACATGCGGTGGGATCAACTGGCCATTAATCTCGCCCTCTACCAAAACGGTAGCGCCTTCACGCTTGGCAGTAGCAATCTTCTCTTCCAGCCCTTCACGCTGCTTGACGTTGATAACAGGCCCAACGACCGTAGCCATATCGTTGGGATCACCCACTTGCAGTCCTTTCACCTTGGTGACAAAGCGCTCGACAAAGTCGTCATAGACGCTTTCATCAACGATGATGCGGTTGACCGCCATGCAGATTTGTCCTTGGTGGAGAAATTTACCCATCGCCGCGGCGTTAACTGCCTGATCAAGGTCTGCGTCATCCAACACTACGAAGGGGCTATTGCCACCAAGCTCCAGCGCCACCTTCTTAATATGTTCACCGCCGCTGGCGATTCGCCCGATACCGCGGCCTACCTGGGTCGAGCCCGTGAAAGAGATCATACGGGGTACGCGGTGTTCGACGAAAGCATCCCCGATTTCGCTGCCAGCACCGACCACCACACTGAGTAGGCCGGCGGGCAGACCAGCCTCCTCGAAGATCTTCGCTAGCAGTAGTCCGCCAGTAACCGGCGTATCGCTAGCTGGCTTAACCACTACCGCATTGCCCAGCGCCAGCGCGGGGGCGATGGAACGCTGAGAAAGATGTAACGGAAAATTCCATGGGCTGATAACCCCCACCACGCCAAGAGGCTTGCGGTAGATACGGTTTTCCTTACCTGGCACGTTGGAGGACATCGTCATACCGTGGACACGCCCCGGCATACTGGCAGCTTCTCGGGAGATACCGCGAGCCGCCCCCCACTCAATGTTTGCTTTTAGACGTGTGCTGCCTGATTCACGAATCAACCAGTCAATAATTTCTTCTTTACGCGCATCGAAGATCGCTACCACACGCTGCAATAACTCAGCTCGCTCAGCAGGTGGCGTCGCCGCCCACTCGGTTTGGGCTTGTTCTGCCGTCGTGAATGCGGCATCCAAATCATCGCGATTGGCTAAGCGCGTCGTCAGCAGTACGCGGTTATCGTAAGGGTTGAGAACTTCGGTGGTACGCTCGCTACTGCCCTCGCGCCATTTACCACCGATTAGCTGAAGATAAAAATCGCTATAAGTGCCGCTCATTTTGTTGCTCCTTTGAATGCTCAGAGTCGTTACTACTGGTCGCAACCAACCTCATTTATAGATATCGAGATCTTCGGAAAGCACGAATTCCCCATCGTAATAATTGGCCATTTCATTGGTCAGCTGTTCGTCGCTCTGGCCAAAAAATAATGGGTGATTCATTACTAGTAACTCGGGGGCTATATGGCGACCTATCTCGGCTAGCTGTTGCGTACTGGTATGAGCGTGGTACAGATAGTTTTGCCAATCTTGCGGGAGCTGACTTACGCCTTGCTCACTCATCACTTCATGAATCAAAATATCGGCACCATCGAAGTACTGGTAAAGCTCCTCTTCATGCCGAGTATCTCCACTGATCACCACCGTTTTTTCGGGTGTTTCCACGCGATAGCCAAAGGCCATGCCATCTGCCCAACTTCCGTGATGAACGTTAAAGGCGGTAATGGTCACCTTGTCATCTTGGTGCACGACCTGAGTGTCGCTGATCTCACTCACTTCAACTGTGAAACCATCTTCGCTAGCAGGTTGGGTACCGTGCAGCCGATGTTCGATATCGTCCAAATACGCTTCAAGAATATTTGTGGTCATCGCCTTCGTACCCTGGGGACCAACTACCTTCAGCGGTTCGCTACGGCCCATAATCCATGGACGAAGCATCAGCTCGGGCATACCCATCACATGGTCAGAGTCGAGGTGGGTGAGAAACACCTTGTTCATCGCTCCGTAAACCGAATTGTTGTCGAAGTAGATATCCTCAGGCATGAAGTCCTCACCGGAAAGGGCATCGAAGTTCCTCACGAAGCCTGGACCGGCATCAAACAGATACATCTCCTTATCCACCACAATGAGTATCGATTGGCCTGCCCGCTCATGTTTCAAAACCGGAGTTCCTGTACCGAGCATCACCACTGTCGTATTGCTTTTATCACCAGGGGCATTTGCGTTTAGGTGACTTTCATCCCCATTATTGGCTAGCGCGCCACTCAGTGCTTGGATAACCAGTAAGCCTGTCAAGGTTATGGTCATCATTGGCTTAAACTTGAAATTGGGCTTCATCTGTTCCCACCTTCTTGTATCGTTATTTTCTATGGCCCGTACCTAAAATTGAGAAAGACTCAATTCAAGCGGCGGAAGTTGATGGAACTTGGAACATAACTGGCTTCCGCGAACTCAAGTCTACTGACGGATACCCGATTTACCTGGCGATAAGATGCCATTGGGATCCAGTGCATTCTTCAGAGCGGTATGCACATTGCGCAGCGGCTCGCCGAACGTTCCGGCTACTTGCTCCATGAACTCAGTGTTAGTGCGGTAGAGGCCATAGCCCCGCTTGGCGAACTCATCAATCAACTCTGCAAAACAGTCATGAGCGCGTTGAGTCTCTTCTGGATCTTCACGGTTGTAGAGCAAATCGATGACATGGTGCATATCGCGCCAGCCGACAATGTACTCGGCTACGTAGTCAAAGCCATACTTGCCGAGAATTTTTTGAGCTAACTCAGTCTGATCCTTAGTCTCACTACCCTTGGCCTGTGACACCGGGGCAAACCACATAGAACCGCCGCCACCGCGCCAGTTGTACAGCCCAAACTCCTGCAGATTCATGTCGCCCTTCATCAACGCCGAGCGATACTCGAAGCCGCCACCACGCTGTTCGGCTTCATCGCCATACATGATTTTAGCTTTGCCGCTGGCCCCAAATGCTTGCTCGACGATATTCCAGTTGACCTCGATCTGCTCGGGTGTGCCGTAGAGCGCCGCGTAGACGTTCCACTCGCCAATGCCTTCATCTTGCTTGATCCGCTCTATGGCTTCCCTTGGTATGGATTCTTTACCATCGTAATAGTGCTTGCGTACCACATGGGTACCTGCGTCCCACAGGGTATGCACAATCACTACTGCGTTAGGAATGATTTGAGAGATACGCAGTGGTCGCAGCACATCAACGATCTCAGCGATATCTTCGGGATCCTGATACTGGATCAAGAAAGGTCGATAAGCCGGTGGTTCGGGCATCAGCCACAATCCCATCTTAGTCACGACACCATAGTTGGATTGGGTGAAGAGACCATCGATATAGGGACCATAGCCCCACTTGAATACCTGCCATGAACTGGAATTCTCAATTCCGCCCATGCCGGTGCGAATCATCTCACCATTGGCCAGCACCACTTCCATGCCGCACTGAAACATGAAGTGCTCGCCGTAAGGGGTGTAGCCCACACCACGATCAAGGGTATTGCCAACTGGCCCAGCAATCGCCGACGGTGCGGGCGGATCTAACCAAAGCTTGTAGCCTTTCTCTTGGATATAGTCGTAGAGCTGCTGGTACGTGACGCCGGGTTCGATCAGCGCTGTACAGACCTCAGGATCCACACTGAGAATACGATTCATGCGATGAAGATCGAGAATGACTTGGCCGGTTTCGCCGGGTGCAGCTGACCCGTATCCAAGGTTTTTACCCGTAGAAATGGTCCAGATCGGTACTTTATACTCGTTGCAAATACGTACAAGTTCCTGCACCTGCTCAGCGTCATTGGGCAGCAACGCAGCCGAGGGAATATAGTCGGAAGCATCTCCAGCCATCATTATTTTGGTATAGGGTGCTAGCTGTTCGCTCTCGGTCAGAACGCTCTCGCTTCCAATCGTTTCGCGAAATTGATTTAACGCGGCATCGAAATCGGCCTCTGCAATGCCTTTAGGCAGAATACGCTTTGTCGTGCTCATAAACGTGTCTCTCGATTATTGTGATAAAGATTCAGAGTTGGACCAGGAAGCTCAGCTCGCTGACATTCGTCGTAGTTGGCGTGCCCAAAAAATGTCGCGCATGACGATCGCGAGCTGAGGCCAACGCTAAGCGGGCATATTCACGTCCTAAAGAAGCTTGCCAACTTCCCGTTTCAATAGTCGTTGGCTCGACAATAGGCCCGCGGTGACTTAACAAATGATGCTGGTTTGACTCATGGCGCCCCAGTGCAAGAATCCGACCACGTCCGGCAAGCAGGCTCGTAAGTAGTACGATCCCCGACTCATCGGTAAAGCCGGCTGCCAGCGTTCCGCTGGGTAAGGCACTCAGCGCTAGCGGGTTAAGGCGTCCTTCATAGCGTGGTTTCAAACCTAGCTGACGGAGCCCAAGCCCTAGCTCGGTGGTCGACTTATTACTACCGTAAAGATTGATCTGGCCTTGCTGCGACACATTTGCCTGGTTCGCGGCGAAGGCACTACCTATCGATAACGGTGCGGTGGCGCCCAGTAATAAGCTATTTTTAAGTAACGCACGGCGTGTTAGCTTCATGGCATTACTCCTCACCTGTGGCAGCATTTGCCAGTTCACCGCGTAATAAAGCGTCAATCAGTCCCTCAAGCTCGGCATCACTGATTTTGGCTTCACGGAATGAAGGCATCGCAGCACGGCCTTGCCTAACCGTGTTACGAATATGATTACCCCTCGCCTCCCAGGCCCCTTCAGGAAAAGGCATGGTAATCATGGGCCCAACTGCTTTATCTAAGTTGTGACAATGAGAGCAAACCTGTTGATACACCTCGGCAGGTTCTCGCTCCTCGGCAGCTGTTGCCAAGCTAGCGGTTGTTAGTGACAACAGCAGGCCACTTACAAGTGCTAGGCGCTTAATAGCAGGACATGAAAGGGGCCTAAACGGCAGGCGGGTTGGGCCGTTGCTATCCACGGTGTTCCTATCGGTTGTTATGTTGTACATATCAGCATCTTCCGTTATTTCGACAGGGGCATGTCATAACCAAGGTACCCAGCACGACCATTGAAAATCTAATACTTTAGTATAAATCAATGACTTATCGCTGGTCCTTTAGCAACTACCTTTCAAAAAGCGTGCCGATTTAAGAAATAGGACAGCTATCAAGGAATTAACTGATCTACATGACTTTTTAATCCGCCTGGCGAACATCCGTTCGCAAATAGCGTTTAATCATTTGATTAACCCTTCATCAAATCATCAACCGACTTTCACTTCTTTGTAGTTGTTGTGCTTTTCCAAGGCAGCAAACCAAGTGATACTCTTTTGCTTCTTCCCCCTTCGCTACCAACCTCAACGTGAGTCGGCATGTTTATTTCATCTTCTGACTACCCGAATGCTCGCGACTTAATGGACGCGCTACGCTTTCTGCCTGAAGAGGGTCAAATTTGGCTAGGCGAGCAGCGCATGCTGCTGATGCCACTTGCCGCGTCGACATTCTTTCGCAACGAGTTAATTACGACGTTGGGCATGGAGCGCGCCCGGGGGATCTTTATGCGCCTCGGCTACTACTCAGGACTGATGGATGCCGAGCTTGGCGAGTCGTTGAGGGGAGAGCGTTTAGGGTTGGAGGAGAGCTTTCTCGCTGGGCCACAGCTACATGCGTTGCAGGGGCATGTGCAGGCTGTGCCGATCAGCCTGGAGATGAATCTCGAGCAGGATCTTTTTTATAGCGAATTCATATGGAAAGGTTCGTTTGAAGTGGACGTGTGGCGTGCACGCGGACGACAGCGTGAGCCTGCATGTTGGACATTGCTGGGTTACGCGTCAGGCTACGCCACTCAACTATTGGGCCGCGAAGTACAGTACAGAGAAGTGAGTTGCCGAGCCTGTGGCGACGACAATTGCCGTATCATTGGTAAGCTGGCCGAAGAGTGGCCCGATCATGTCGCCTTTGCTGAATTACTGCGTGAAGCTCCTCTGATTGACGAGCTTTACGAACTTCAGGCGCGTATTGCCACACTGGAAAGCGATCTGGCTCGCACACGAAACCAGGAGACCTGGGGGCCAATTGGCTCAACACCAGCCTTTCGAGAGATGCTCACCATGCTCGACAGTGCTGCTCCCTCGGAGGTTCCCGTGTTGCTATTGGGCGAAACCGGTACGGGAAAAGAGATTCTTGCGAGACGTCTGCATGATCATAGCCTCCGTGCCAGCGGGCCATTTATTGCAGTAAACTGCGCTGCTATACCGCCTGAACTCATTGAGTCAGAGCTCTTTGGCGTCGAAAAGGGCGCCTACACGGGTGCGGTGCAGTCACGTATGGGCCGTTTTGAACGCGCCGATGGAGGCACCCTATTTCTGGATGAGCTTGCTGAACTTTCACCGCGTGCACAGGCAGCGCTTTTGCGCGCGCTTCAGGAAGGTCAGATCGAACGTGTCGGCGGCGAGAGCGTCACAGAGGTCAACGTGCGTATCGTTGCCGCTACCCATACTGACCTACTAGCACGTGTTGAACAGGGCAATTTTCGCCAGGATCTATTTTACCGCCTTAACGCTTTTACGTTGAGCGTACCACCGTTATACCAGCGCCTTGACGACATCGTGCCATTGGCGGAGCACTTTCTCACCCACTTCGAGCATCACTACCAGCGCCGCACACTTGGCTTTTCCGACCAGGCTCGCTCAGCCATGCACCAGTACCGCTGGCCAGGAAACGTTCGCGAACTCAAGAACTGCGTCGAACGAGGTGTGATTCTCACTGCTGACAATAAACACATTTCTGAAAAAGCATTGTTTGGTGATTACCGCGTCCCGACACTGGAGCGCGAGAAAGCTCAAGGCCTTGATGATTCGGGCATGCTCATGCCAACACTCGACGACAACTCCAGCAACGTATCTCCTAGACAGCGTGTTCAACCACTCCTAGACGCTGGCATGACATTAGAAGAGGTAGAAAGAGCACTAATTCAAGCTGCCAATAGTGATAGTGGCGGAAATATATCTGCAGCAGCGCAGCGTCTAGGAATGACACGTGCAGCCTATGCCTACCGTCTTAAAAAGCATCGACTCTAACTATTGTGTGCCCGCACGAATAATATTCTCCATGTCTCCAAGGAATCACGCCGTAAAAAAAACGGCGATTATCGCGTATCATTTGACCACCTTTGGAGCCGTACTCAGATCAGGGGGTATGGAGATATATACTCAAACCAAGGGCTGCTAGAACAAGGAAAGAAGTATAGTGACGCTACCTTACGAGCGGACATGTGCAATTATCCAGACTGAAGCTATTCTCATTGAACTGAGCAAGGATAAATCCGTGCCTCCCCCTGCACAAGCGCATCGGCAAGGCGGCCTGCTCTGTCTTGATCTCGCACATCGCACGGTGACCGTGCAGCGGCTCACTGGGTGATGTGCGGTCTGTCCTGCCCCCACGGCTCTACTGTCGTTGCCCGCCATGTAGGCCGTCGATTCATTCGCTACACCTTTCCCGGCTTCTTCAGCCGATAGTCCAGGGCCGCCCGGCTTAGCCCCAGGCGCCGGGCGGCGGCTGAGATATTGCCCTTGGCCTCGCGATAGGCTTGCTCCAGTAGTGCTTCCTCCAACGTCTCGAGCGCGATGCCGCCTTCCAGAATGCTGGTACACAGCGTTTCCAGAGCATCGCCGGTATCGCTCGTTGCTGAGGTGTCTGAGGTGAGGTGCCCGCTGTCGCCAAGTACCTGACCAACAGGATCAGGCCGTTGGCCGAACAGCGCCTGCTCACTAATAGACTGACGGTCGCCGGTGAGGATCACACCACGCTCGATGGTGTTCTGCATCTCGCGGATATTGCCCGGCCAGGCATGACGGTGCATGGCCGCCAGGGCCTGGTCGGTGAAGCCCAGGGTCTTGATGCGATAGTGCTGCTCGAAGCGGGCAAGAAAGTGCTCGGCGAGCGGGGGGATGTCGTCGCGACGCTCACGCAGCGGCGGGATCATCACCGGATAGGCATTGAGCCGGTAGAAGAGATCGGCGCGGAAGCGACCGTCCTGGACGCGCTCCGTCAGGTCGCCATGGGTGGCGGCGATGATGCGGACGTCGACGTGGTAGCTGGC
Organism: Halomonas sp. NYA30; assembly: GCF_976980765.1. Classification (NCBI taxonomy): domain Bacteria; kingdom Pseudomonadati; phylum Pseudomonadota; class Gammaproteobacteria; order Oceanospirillales; family Halomonadaceae; genus Halomonas; species Halomonas sp. NYA30. The sequence continues at coordinate 4,279,709 of NZ_OZ334477.1, forward strand.
CTGGCCGCCGACGCGCTCGATCTGCTTCTCCTGCAGTACCCGCAGCAGCGCCGCCTGGGCGCGCGGCGAGAGCTCGGCGAGTTCATCGAGGAACAGGGTGCCGCCGTGGGCACGCTCGAAGCGCCCGGCGCGGGACTGCACCGCGCCGGTATAGGCCCCCTTCTCGACGCCGAACAGCTCCGACTCGATCAGCTCGGGCGGGATGGCGGCGCAATTGACCGCCACGAAGGGACCGGTAGAGCGCTCACTCTGCTGGTGGGCGCGGTGGGCGAAGATCTCCTTGCCGGTACCGGTCTCGCCGAGCAGCAGGATCGATACCTCGGAGCGCGCGGCGCGGTCGATCAGGTCGAGCGCACCCAGGAAGGCCGGGGCCTGGCCAATGGGGCGATGACGCTCCTCGCCCTGGTGTCGGACGATGTCGTCTTCGAGATAGGCGATGCGTGACTGCAACTCATAGAGCTCGTCGATCAGTGGATCCTCGCGGAAGAGTTCGGCGAAGGCCTCGTGATCTTCCCATTCATGGGCCGGCTTGCCGACGATGTGACAGCGCTCGTCGCCACGGCCCCGGCACTCCACCTCGCGATACTGGATCTCGTGGCCCAGGAACTGGCTGGAGTAGGCGCAGGCATAGCCCAGCTGCAGCCAGCACACCGGCTCCTTGAGCAGGCCGAAAGCGCTGTGGCTGATGGCCACCTCGTAGGAGTCCTGCCACTCGAACTCGCTATAAAAGTGCCCGCTCTGGGTGTCGATCTCCAGGGCGATGGGCGCCACCTTCACCAGCCCGCGCAGGGCGTGGAGCTGAGGGCCGGTCAAAAAGCCATCCTCCACCGACATGTCCTGGCCGCGTACTGCCCGGGCCAGCTCGGCATCCTGGATGCCGGCATGGTAACCCAGTCGCATGAAGAAGCTGCGCGCGCGCTGCAGGCCCATGGTATTGACGATCTCCTTGCGGAAGGTGGCCATGGTTTGTACTTGCAGCAGCAGCATTCGCTGCTCGCCGAGCCAGATCTGGCCCTCGTCAGGCAGGAAACGCAACTTGTCGAGAATGTCCTGGCTGTCGGGGTAGTGCGGGGTCGTCAGGAGTGCGGGCATGGGGTTCCTCGTGGCGTCAGGCGGTCGCGTGTTGTTCTATTATTGGCTGGGTTGTTCTTTAGTCTAACTCAGCCGGCCGGCCGGTCTTGTCGCCGGCGAAGGCCACAGCATAAGTCCCCAATGCGTTTTCCACCAACATCCGCCTGGCCCAGCCCCGGCTTTTCCAGGATTTCATGTTTTTGTGAAGCTGCGCCGCAGCATTTCACCATTTCCTTGATCTCTCTCATGCCAGCTCTCCTGTGAGCTCTCACTTCCCATGACGCAGGTCATTGTTTCGCAATGATCTATGCCTTTTTTTCGGAACTTGGCACGGCTCTTGTAACACCTGGGTGACGACTCACTCGGAGGTGCTAGATGTCCCAGTCATCCATTCCCAGGAACCTCAAGCGCTTTGTGCGCGTAAAGGAGAGAAGCGAACGTTTCGAACAGCTTGCCGCCGAGCACGAGAGTTTCACCTACGTGCCGGCCCTTAATTCACCCCTAGATGATGACGCCTGGGATGGTTTCGTGGGCTTCGTTCAGGATACGGCCAATACCTACTTAAATGGCCGCTTCAGCGAGCACAAGGCCTACCTGTGCGGCCGTCGCCGATGATCGATACCACCTCGGGGCCTGATGAAGGGCCGGCTGTTCGAGCGCGACATTGATATGGAGCGCTTCCTCACCGCCGCCGATGGTGCCGAGACGACCCAACGCTCGGCCCTCTTCAAGCGCATCTGACCGACAGCGGGTCGTCGATCGGCGCCGACCCGCACGGAATAACACAATAGGAACAACACCATGACCGTGAAGATATTCGGCACCCCCGAAGTGCAGGATTTCCTGAAGACCGTCGCCGGCTTCGACCAGGAGGGCGGCAACGAGCGCGCCAAGCAGATCATGCACCGCCTGATCTCCGACCTCTACAAGCTGATCGACGACTTCGACGTCAGCGAGGAGGAGTACTGGTTCGCCGTCAGCCTGCTCAATGCCCTGGGCCATGATACCCAGTTCGGCCTGCTCTCCCCGGGCCTGGGCTTCGATCACTTCCTGGACATGCGCCAGGACGCGACCGACGCCGAGGCCAAGCGCACCGGCGGCACCCCGCGCACCATCGAGGGCCCGCTCTACGTGGCCGGCGCCCCGGAAGCCGAGGGCTTCGCGCGCATGGACGACGGCAGCGACCCGGATGCCGAGGTGATGTGGCTGACCGGCCAGGTGCGTGACGTGGACGGCACCCCGATCCCCGGCGCCAAGGTCGAGATCTGGCACTGCAACTCCAAGGGCTGCTACTCGTTCTTCGATCCGACCCAGGACGAGTACAACATGCGCCGCACCATCTACGCCGACAGCGAAGGGCGTTATACCGCGCGCAGCATCATCCCCTCCGGTTACGGCGTGCCGGAAGGCGCCCCCACCGACGTGGTGCTCAAGTCCCTGGGCCGTCACGGCGAGCGCCCGGCGCATATCCACTACTTCATCTCCGCGCCGGGTCACCAGCACCTGACCACCCAGATCAACCTGGCGGGCGACCCCTACACCTTCGACGACTTCGCCTTCGCGACCCGCGAGGAGCTGGTGGTGACGGCCAAGCGCATCGAGGACAAGGACGAGATCGCCAAGCGCGAGCTGGACGGTTCCTTCTCCGAGGTGGTGTTCGACATCGAGCTGGCCAAGACCGAGCAGCCCGAGCTGCAGCACCGCCACGCGCGTCCGCGCGCCAAGGCCAAGGAAGACGAGCAGAACCAGGCCAGCCAGCTGGCCGCCAGCGCTAAGGTCTGACGATCGAAACTGAAAGACCAGCTGGCGTTCGGAGAGCCTTGTTAGGGCTCTTAAATGCAGAAAACCATCAACACATATTTTCAATATATAATAAGTTGGAGTATTGATATGCAGTTTCACGTATCAGGCTATCAAACCGGTGACCCTATGACCTTGCCGGCTCAAGGGGTTGGAGTCGATCGACCCAAAGATCTGCCAGAGACTATGGATGTTCTCATCGTCGGCTGTGGGCCGGCCGGATCAATCGCAGCTGCGCAGCTCTCACAATTTCCGAACATAAATACACGCATGATTGAAAAGCGTGGCCACCGTCTGGAACTGGCCAATGCAGATGGTGTTCATTCGCGAACCATGGAGACATTTCAGGCATTTGGATTCGCGCACGAGATCTATGCGGAGGCCCACACTATTACAGACATGACGTTCTGGAAGCCGGATCCGAACGAACCAGAGCATGTCGCGCGGGAAAGCAGTGTCCGGGAGCTCCCCACAAAGTTCAGTGAATGGCCCATGATGCTCATTACTCAAACGCGAATCATTGATCATTTTAACCGTTACATGAAAAACGCGCCCACTCGCATGGAGCCGGACTACGGTTATGAATTCGTTGATTTTGATGTATTGGAAGACAGCGACTATCCGATCAAAGTCACATTACGCCGCTCCGCTGGTGACGATCAAGGTGAAGAGTTTCAGATCCGGACAAAGTATCTAATTGGAGCAGACGGCGCACGGAGTAATGTTCGAAAGTCGCTGGGGTACCGGCTTAGCGGTAACCAAGCGAACCAGGCTTGGGGTGTCATGGATGTTCTTGCAGATACTGACTTTCCGGATGTTCGAAAGAAGTGCACCATTAAAGCCAACAATGGTCGTTCCATCCTACTCATCCCGCGCGAGGGTGGGTTCCTGTTCCGCCTTTATGTAAACCTTGGAGAAGTTCCGGAAGGCAACGAACGTAGTGTCCGGGAAACCCCTCTCGAGAAGATAGTCGCTCAAGCTCAGGCAATCATGAATCCATATAAGCTTGATGTGAGAAATGTGGTGTGGCACTCAGTCTATGAGGTAAGCCACCGTATCACTGACGATTTCGATGACAGGAGCTCCGAAAAAACAAACAGTGAGTACCCGCGCGTTTTTATCACTGGCGACGCCTGCCATACACACTCAGCGCAAGCAGGCCAAGGAATGAACGTTTCCATGCAGGATGGCTTCAACCTTGCTTGGAAATTGGGCCATGTGCTCACCGGTAACAGCCCCAAGCAACTTCTATGTACCTATGCCGACGAACGCAGAGACATTGCTCACCGGCTTATCGAGTTCGACAAACAGTGGTCTTCTCTCATGGCTGAGTCGAACGACCGACTAAAGGATCCACAGGAACTGGAAACGTTCTATACCCAGACAGCGGAGTTCAATGCCGGTTACCTCACCGAGTACGAGCCATCCATAATCACCACATCCGTACGTCATCAGCAACTCGCGGCCGGCTACCCAATAGGCCGACGTTTCAAATCCGCACAGGTGGGTCGGGTATGTGATCTGGTGCCTCTGCACATTGGCCACCAGCACACTGCTGATGGTCGCTGGCGCGTGTATGTATTTGCAGACGCACCAGCCCCCAACGAGTCTGAGGTGCTGGGATCCTGGACCTACTGGGCGGAAGAGGCTTTGCCTCCCCTGCTGTTCGACATCAAATTGATCCACCAACAGGCCTACACTGACTTCGATATGTCAGATGTTGCCCAGGTTTTTAAGCCTAAAGCGGGGTGTTTCGAGCTGACCGATATGGAGCATGTGTTCGGTACACTCGAGGACCACGATATATTCGAAGAACGTGCTATCTCTCGGGGTGGCGCAGTAGTGGTCGTACGCCCGGATCAGTACGTGGCCGGCATTTTTCCGCTGGATAGCACGGAGGAACTGGCGTCTTTCCTCAATGGCGTATTCCCCCCAGTCCACTCGTAGAAGACGCGTCCTGGCATTGGAATCAATGCACCTGTCCAGTGAAGGCCGGAGTCATTACTGCTTCGGTCTTTACTAACTTTTACAAGTAATATTTCAGGAGTGCTCGCTTTGGCGTAAGTAAGCCCATCGTGCGCTTCAGGGAACGATCAATTTCGATGAGGCTGTGGGGTGGTGGATGGTGATCGGCCTCGGGGCATCGCCGGAAGCGGCGCTAAATGCGGCTCGGCTTGAACAGCTAAGCCTGCTGAGAGGGCGCGCCGTGACCCTGGGAGCTCCTAGCACTCCATGTGACGCCGAGGACTCGGATGGCACCTATGCGCGCTGGTTCAACGAGATCGATGTCACCTACGTGATGGTTCGCCCCGACTACTACTTAGCCGCCTCTAGTTCACCAGAAGCGCTGCGCCGGCAGTGCGATGAAGTCATGCTGCAGCTACACATGCAGGCACCGAACCATCAGACCAGTCGCTGCGCCTGAGCCACGATCGATAATAATTTTCCCCTGGAGATTATGATGTCACACGACTTCATCTATACCGCCAACCCGGCTCGCATCGTGTTCGGCCCTGGCAGCTTGGCCAAGGTAACTGACGAGATTCGCCAGCTTGGTGGCTCCCGAGCCTTGGTGCTCTCTACCCCTTTCCAGCGCGAGGATGCCGAGCGGCTCAACCATGAACTGGGTGAGCTGGGCGCTGGCGTCTTCAGTGAAGCCGCCATGCACACGCCGGTGGCGGTCACCGTGCAGGCCGTGGCGGCCTACGCCGAGGTGGGGGCCGACTGCGTGGTCGCCCTGGGTGGCGGCTCGACCATCGGCCTGGGCAAGGCGATTGCCTACCGCAATGGCGCTCCTCAGGTGGTGGTGGCCACCACCTATGCCGGCTCCGAGGCTACGCCGATCCTGGGCCAGACCGAGGAGGGCGTGAAGACTACCGTCAAGGACGCCTCGATCCTGCCCGAGGTGGTGATCTATGACGCTAACCTGACCCTGGGGTTGCCGGTGGGTATGAGCGTGACTAGCGGGCTAAATGCCATGGCCCATGCCGTCGAAGGCCTCTATGCCAAGGACCGCAATCCCATCACGGCACTGATTGCGCTGGAGGGGATCCGCGGCCTTAAGGAGGCCCTCCCGGTCATCGTCGAACGCCCCGGTGATGTAGAGGCCCGCAGCAACGCTCTCTACGGCTCATGGCTGTGTGGCACCGTGCTGGGCACGGTAGGCATGGCACTGCACCACAAGCTGTGTCACACCCTCGGCGGCAGCTTCGACCTGCCCCATGCCGAGACCCACGCCATCATGCTGCCGCATACCGTCGCCTACAACGCCCGCGCCGCGGCGGATGTGCTGGCACCGGCCCCCGAGCTGTTCGGCGGTGAGCTGGGCACTGGCCTGCATGACTTCGCCAGGTCACTCGGGGCGCCTCTGGCGCTCAAGGAGCTGGGGTTGGCCGAATCCGACCTGGATCGTGCCGCCGACCTAGCCGTGAAGACCCCCTACTGGAACCCCCAGCCTGTTGAGCGTGACGCCGTTCGTGAACTGCTGCAGCGAGCCTGGAGCGGTGCCAACCCTGAATAAAGTATAGGAGCCTGCCAAGGCGGGCCCAAGGAGAGGAACGCCAAATGTCACAGATTGATTACTTCACCGAAGAGCGCTCCGTCGAGGCGGTCAACGCCCGCATGGGCGATGAGGTGACTCCCCGCCTGCGTGAGGTGATGGCCTCACTGGTCAAGCACCTGCACGGTTTCATCAGGGAGGTCGAGCTCACCCAGGCGGAGTGGGAGGTTGCCATCGAGTTCCTGACCCGCACCGGGCAGATGTGCGATGACAAGCGCCAGGAGTTCATCCGTAAACAATGGGATGGATTCCTCCCCACCCTCTACCGGCGCCGGTGCGCCATACTGAGAGGGTGAGGTCACCGGCTGAGGAGCGCATCCCATGAGCATTTCACGCGTTGGTGTCGATATTGCCAAGTCCGTCTTTCATGTCCACGGCGTCGATCGCCATGATCAGGTTCAATGGCGCGGCAAGTACCAGCGTGACAAGTGGCTGGATGCCATCGTCAAGCGCGTCCCCGCGGGCGCCGAGATCGGCATGGAAGCGTGTGCCTCCGCCCATCATTGGGCACGCGTGCTGCAGGCGCGCGGTTACCACGTCAAGCTGATCGCCGCCCAGTTCGTGAAGCCCTACGTCAAGAGTAACAAGAACGATCGCGTGGATGCCGAAGCGATCTGCGAGGCCATGAACCGGCCTCACATGCGCTTCGTCGCCGTCAAGACGGTCGCCCAGCAGGATGTTCAGGCGGCACGCAGTGAACTGGTTCAGCAGCGTACCGCCAAGGCCAACCAGATTCGTGGCCTGATCGGCGAGTACGGGCTGGTGGCGCCCACCGGCATTGGCCAGCTGCGCGCGGCCTTGCCACGCTGGCTGGAGGATGCCGAGAACGGCTTGACCGACGACTTTCGTGTCTTGTTGCCGAGTCTCGCCGAGGATCTTCGCCACCTTGATGACCGCATCGTCACGGTGACAGAACGCATTGAGCGCCACGCCCAGACTGACCCCGTCGCCAGGCGCCTGATGACCCTACGCGGCGTCGGCATATTGACCGCCAGTGCATTGACCGGCGCCCTGGGCGATGCTCAAGCCTTCAAACGCGGCCGCGATTTTGCCGCCTCGCTGGGGCTGACACCGCGACAACACAGTACCGGCGGGCGCGACCGCCAGCTGGGCATCAGCAAGCGCGGCGACTGTTATCTGCGCACCTTGCTGGTTCATGGGGCTCGCACGGCACTGCGATGGAGCGAAGGCCGGGAGGACAACCTCAGCCACTGGGTCAGGCACTGGCCCAACGCAAGCACGCCAATGTCGTGGTCATCACGCTGGCCAACAAGACGGCTCGCCTCGCCTGGGCGATCACACGCCACGACAAGGCCTATGACCCCGACCTGGCATCGCAGGCGGCGTAGCACCGGAAACCTGAGGCACCCCACCATCAACGATTGCTGAGCATGCTGCTAGATGGCGAACAGGTCGAACCGACGTCAGAAAACCCCTGTGGATCGCTGAGCCATAGAGCTCGTGTAAGCGAATGGGAGCTGACGTGCGAATAGCCCATTAGGATCCGATGCCGTTGGCATCTTTCATAAGACCGGATATACGTGTGCAGTCGTACCTACCGCCTATCGTGCCTCATGCTGGCAAACGGGGAGTCCATATACGATCCGAGGATCACTCATACAGGGCGGTCTCCAACTTCAAGTGCAACACTCGGTTTAATGAATGCCTAGCCCGGATTTCTCACAGGGTATAAAAGAAAGCGGCTGAAAGTGCTATGATTTCAAGAACCTAACCAATCCATCAAGCACCAACAGCCGCTTCCAAAATGGTACCTGAAAAGCTGACCTTCTCGCCACTCTCACGCCGCCAAATTGAAGCCGACTTCTCCGGGGGCCACATTACGTCGGACGCCGGATTACTCCTGCTTCGTGAAGTCGATAAACAGCATCGCCTGACACGCCGCTTGGCCGCCGTGCTTCATGATCCCCGCGCACCGGAACAGGTTCGTCATAAGCTCGACACTTTGGTTCGTCAGCGGGTGTTCGGTGTCGCCGCTGGCTATGAAGATTTCAACGACCATGAGGCCCTGCGCTATGATCAGGCCCTTCAGACAGCGCTCGGTGAAGAGGATACGCTGGCAGGCAAGTCGACGCTGTGCCGGGTGGAGCAGAACGCCGATCGGCAAGCAATAGTGAAGGCCCATGAGTTGCTGTGGCATCACTTCATTGAACAGCATGACGAACCACCAAAGGAGATCGTGCTGGACTTTGATGGCACCGACATCCCCGTGCATGGCGAGCAACCCGGCAAGTTCTTTAACCGTTATTACGATCACCACTGCTACTTCCCACTGTATGTCTTCTGTGGGCGCCACTTACTGGTGAGCTATCTGCGCACCAGTGACCGCAGCGACAGCCGCCATAGCTGGGCGATCCTCGCCTTACTGGTACGCTTTATCCGTCAATACTGGCCCGATACGCGCATCGTGTTACGAGGTGATAGCCACTTTTGTCGTCCCCGGATGCTGAACTGGTGTGATCGGCATCACGTCGACTACATCGTGGGAATCGCCAAGAACAGCCGGCTGCTCAAGGAAGTGGACGTCCCCATGATGCTGGTGCGCAAGACCCAATGGCAGGTGGGAGGGAAAGTAGCGGGGACGTTCCGCTTCCAGTATCAAGCCCACTCCTGGAAATACTCACGCTGGGTGGTGGCCCGCCTAGAAGAAGGCGAGTTAGGCTCTAATCCCCGGTTTATCATCAGTTCCCGTTACGATGATGGCTTCAAGCTTTACTACGAGCAGTACTGTGCCCGGGGTGACATGGAGAACCGGATCAAGGATCAACAACTGAGCCTGTTTGCTGACCGGACCTCCAGCACGCACTGGTGGGCCAATCAGTGGCGGCTGATCTTGTCGGGCTTCGCTTATACGCTGTTCGAGCGGTTACGGACTTATCTGAAGCACACGCCCTTCGCGCGCATGAGTCCGAGCAACCTGAGGCTCAAGCTCATCAAAGTAGGCGCGGTCATCATCCGCAATACGCGTCGAATCCGAGTACTCATGAGTGACAGCTACCCCTATAAAACGGCGCTATCCGATCTCGTCAGGCGGTTGGTTCCTAACTGACTGCTCGGGCGCCCCCGGCCCGAAGCAATGGGGGAAAGGGGGAAGTGTGTCTGAACGCCGGAAAGTGGTTAAAAAGTAGCCGATGTAAGTCGAGCCAGTAGGTGTTTAGCGGTGTTACAGCCTGAGTGCGGTACTGGCTGAGGTACTATGAGAAATCCAGGTTAGAAAGCCATAAATTCTTAATAGAAAAGCTGTAGCTAAGTTTGCTTGTCCTAAGGAAAAATGCTCAGCAATAAATGACTGTGCCGTATTGCCAAGTTGCTTTGTCTCTTTAAAAGGTACATTAGTAATTACCCAGTGGTAGCGATCTCCCAAAAGGGTAGCCGCTTTAGCCAGTCCCTGAGCAGTCACCGCAGTTTCATGCTGTTCCTCACTCCCCTCCTGTGCGAGTGCCTGATTGAGCGCCTCGGAAAGCTCGCTCCACTGGGCAACCTTGGCGGCGCTGGTGCGGGTGGGGTCGAGCAGGCTGCCAAGGATGGGGGCATCCTTGAAGCTGTCGTAGAGCCAGTCCAGGGCGATGGTGAGGTTTTTCTTACCCAGCCCTAATGCCTTCCACTCCTCCTTGGCCACGCTGATGGATAGGCCGGAGCAAGCCAGGTGCAGCTCGGGCAGCTTGCGATAACCGCCAGTGCCGGGGTAGCGCCAGGCGGTAAGGGCCAAAGCAAAGGCAGCGAGTTCTACGCAGCGCTGGTCGATTTCCAGGCCGTGCAGGTTGTCGCGCAGCACGGCATCCACGGCATCGCAAGCGCTTAAACTTTCCAGCTCCATGCGCATGGGTACCAGCATCAGCAGGGCGGCGACCAGGAAGTGTCCGCTGCCGCAGCAGGGGTCCAGCGTTTTTAGCTCGGCGAGGCTTTCTGGCCAAGCGTCGAAGGTGCCGGCGGCGGGTGTCCAGTGGCCGGCCTCTTCGTCTCTGACAAAGCGCAGGTACTCCAGCGGCACGCCGGGCAGGCTGGCCTTGTCGCGTAGCTCCTGCTCGCTCTCGGCATTGGCCAAGTCGGTTTCCGACAGGCGGCGGGCGGCCCACCAAGCGCCCAGGCTGTTATCCAGTAGGAAGCTGACCATATAGGGCTCGGTGAAGAGCTGGGTGACGGCGGGCAGCTCGTCGGCACCGATCTTTACCTCGGAGCGGTTGATGCGCTCCTTGTTGTCGGTCTGCCAGAACTGGTAGACCCAGCCCAGGCTGTCGCTGGCGTGGAAGACTTCCACAGCCAGCTCGGCCAACAAGTCTTCCAGCTCGCGCTGATACTCGGCGGCCAAAGTGACTTCAAACACCGGGCTATCAACGCGAAACACCTGGGGCAGCATGGTACTGGCCAGTTTGGCGGCTAAGGCCCAACCACTCGGATGGCCTTCCTCTTCCGCCAACTCCTCGCACTCTTCCAAAGTGACCGCCACTCCGTCGTACATCAGCAGCTCATTTTCGGCCAGGAAGCGGGCGAACAACATACGGTGCCAGTGCTCGTAGGCAATTTCACTAATTAACCGGGTAATGGACTGGGCACCTTCCTGTAGCGGGTCGCCGAGGCTGCGGGCGTGGGCACGCAATCGGCGGCGCAGGGCACGCTGGTTGTCATTTAAATAGCTAGGGGCACTTTCCTCGCCTACACCCAGCTGCTCTAGTGCGGCCCCAGCGGCCTGCTCGGCCACTGGGCGTGCTTTACGAACGGTGCGATCGAGCTGATTACGGAGTGTTTTATCGAGTGGCTGCATAATGATGCTTCTTCCCTGTCACTGTCGGCAGGCGTGTGCCGAAAAATGTTGCGTTGCTTGGAATTGCACTAGCGTGCAATTCACGTGCAATTCTTGGATTAAATGCACGGGAAATGCCCGAAGGGCAATTACCCGTGCATTAAGATGCGGGTGGTATCCAATAGTAGCGAGAGCCGGCGCCACGTCCTTTTTGCTCCACCTGCCCAGTCTCGCTTGTCAGCTCTTGCATCAGCTGCCCTACCTGGTTGCGGGTATAACGTGTCATGTGGCGGATTTCGGCGTTTTGCAGGCCCTCTTCACCACGCTGGGCACGGTCTTTGAGAACACTTAGCACCCGTGTTTTGGCGGCTTCCCAATCGATACGGCGGCGTTTATCTGTATTACCGTCGGCCACCAACCGCGTGTACAGTGCTGGGTAGAGACTCCAGTAGGCACCACGGCCACTGCCGCCGTGCTCTACGTAGCTCTGTTGTTCCATGCGCGCAAGCAATTCACGTGTCTCGGCTTCGCTGCGTTGGCAAAGACCTGCGGCCGTGGCAGTGTCCATTTCAGCGTGCTGAAGGAGGTATTGCAGTAGCAGTAACTGATCGACCCCTAAAGATCGGCCACTTTGGCTTTCTTCAGCCACAAACTGCCGGAATACGGCATTAATCTCGCGTTGGTGGAAAATTACCGCAACGGACTCCCCGATTTCACGAATCACCGGCGGTTCTTTACCTTCCATCAGCATGGCTGAATACATACGGCTTACGCCGAGGTTTGTCCGGTTTACCAAGCGCAGTTTAACCAAGGCATCCACTAGCAAGGGGTTACGTGCCGCTGGCTGGTGGTGAAGGATATTGTTCTCTCTGATACCCGCAATAAACCCACCGTTGTTGCTAATTTCCAGACGCTGCGGGTAAAGCTTGACCATCACAGGGCCAGCAATGCGTAGATCTACGTGACAGAAGGCATTCATTAATGCCTCGCGTACGGCTATTTCTGGCCAAGTGCGGTATTCGAAGTGGAACATGCCCTGTTCCACGGTGGTAATAGGATTAAAGGGTACCAACAGATCTTCAATACGCTGAACAGAGATAGGAATAGCGCTCACTCGGTCTTCACGCACTCCATAGACGGTATCGGACTGCATCTGCAGAAACGTCCACAGATACCCCGGTACATGCTCGCGCAATGCCGCCTCAGTACCCGCCAATAGAATGGCGGCTCTGGTCAGCTGTCCCTTGCGTATTAATCCCAGCGTATCTAGCAGTTCTATATCTGGTCGACGCAGCAACTCTTCGGGCGCTCGTTCACGTTGCGCTAGGGTGCGCAGTGCCTCCATCGCCACCGGAGAAAGCAGACTTTCATCAACGCGACCAATGGCCTCGGCGGTGTAGTCGGTTTCACCGGTCTCGACGCCAATTTTGCGGCGCATTGTGCCGGTAAGTGGCTGGCAGTCTTTGCCGACCCTCACGGTGCCACCGCCTTTGGTATCTGTATGGGGCGGCATGCCAGGATGCACCTGCATAATCAGCACTCGGCCAGTGCCTTCTGGTACATGTAGCTCTTCAAAAACGGGCATGATATGCGGATCCGTTTGGTCGTAAACGGCTCGCTTTAACATATTTACGTCGATTTCCAGTGGCACACCCAGTACGGCGCTTTCACGTCCTTTTACTTTGTCTGCCACGCCATATACGACGGTACCGCCACCGCCATTGGTCATACAAACCGCCATCTGCACAACCTTCTGTACCGCCTTATCACGACTGCTGGTATCCCACTGTTTAAAATCCAGATCCTGGTCTTCTAGGTCGTCAGCAATACAGTGCTCTATTTCGTCTAGCAGCGCTTCGACGTCGCGTTGTGTTCTCATGCCCTTGCGCTCCTACTGGGTGATGACCGGTCCATTCTGGAGGGCATCGCGTAAGTCTCGACGGGCATCCTCAAGCCAAGCCTCGATATCATCTTCACTTTTCAGCGTGCGGCGGGGTAATTGAACAAACTGAATTTCTGGCTCCATCGCTTCGGCCGCTTTCACTAGCACGTCGTCAAACCGGCTGGAAAGTGCAGCAATGCGATCCGCTAAGGCATCAGGGCGTACATGGCTTAAGGTGTCCAGCACCTCCGCTGTTGAGCCTAGGCTAATGGCAGGGGCATCAGCTGCTGTCAGGCGTTTAGTAGCAAGCAAGTCGTGTCGCTCAGCTGTTGCCAGTTATCGTCTGCTTCTAAACGTTGCATACCAGTGGCGTGCTCACTCTCATAGCGCTGCTGGAGGTCGTTAAACACCTCTCGGAATTGTTGGGCCAGGCTCGCTAACAACGGCTGCACGGGGTCAGGGTCATCTAGCAAGGAGCGGTGTGCTCGAATTTGCTCCACCTGAACGAGTAAGGGTTCAGCTCCTTGGAGCCCTTTCGCGTAATCAGCAAGCTGTTTAAGCGTTCCCCATGCTGGTCGGCGTTGCGTAATCTTCTCAGCCGTGGCCTGCCAGGTTTCAATGGCATTGAGCAGCTCATCCTGGTTGGTGACGATCGCCTTCAGCTGGTCGTTACCACTACTTAAGCGAACGGCATCGAGCGCATCCACATTGGGTTTTTCTGGCAGTGGAGCTTCGCCCCCCGCTTTCTCTGCTAGTGCTTGTAGCTGTGCAACAAACTCAGGAGCTTTGGAAGACTCCTCCCCAGACTTAGGGTTCACGCTGAGCTTCTGCATCACTTTACGAATTTTGATGCGCTCACCGGCGGAAAGGGTGGTGGCTTCAATACGGAAGTCCGTTTTACCGATTGCCCGCCTATCAAGCTCTTGTGGGGCGGTATTATCTGCCGCTCGAATTTGGCCTGCGACCAACAAAACTTGTAGCGCACCATCAATTGCATCTTGGGGCCAGCCAAAATCGCCATACTCAAAATGTTCGCGTATCTCGCCGCCCTTTTTCCCGTTAGCTAAGTAACTGAGAATCGCTTTACACACAGGATGAGACGGCGGTTCACCATCGTAGCCAATAGCACTCAGCGCATCGGGGGCGCCCTGCTTCGCTTTGGCATACACTTTGTCCCAACTTGCATGATCTGCTAGATGAAACTTGGGGTGCAGACGAGTTAACGCGTTCTCAGCACCTTCTAAGATGGCGTCTCGTAGCGTGGCACCCATAATTTCATTGCCACCCCCCTGAAACACCTGGGCACCGCTAAATGCATCGTCCAATAGCTCTTTAATGCGGCGCTGCGAACTATTTTGCGTGGTTTGCATCGCCCCGCGCGCTTCTTGCCCTTCGGGAGTCCCTGGTGTGCCGCGGGTTTCTAGTGTTGCCGTAGCCGCTCTAAATTCAATCAACTGATTGCGTAGCTCATCAGCAGAGCGCTTAGGGATAAAGACAAACAACGTGGGAGAGTCTGACCCTGCCTGGCGAGCATCGGCACGCAATTGGCTAACATCATCCGACCAACCATTTCGTACCCACACATAGAGCTTTTCGTTCGCATCGTTAGGCAACGCAATATCAAAAATTGGCGACAGCGGCCGAGGCACTTTGGCATCGCCGTGAGGCAGCGTAAGGTTACCTACCTGCTGACCAAAGTGCCGACGAATGAGATCATCGCGCTCAGTTTCAATTTGATGCGTGGCATTACCCAGCGTGCTCTTATGGCTAAGAAAAGCGTCATTCCAAGCAGCACTCTCCTCGGTTTGAATACGATATTCATCCCCTACCTTGATGATGAACTCACAATCATCCAGTAACCCTGGCAATTGGCTACGCAGTGTGCTGCTGCCTGCTTTTAGATCATCCACTAACAAGTCAGCAATATTGTTGAGCGTTGGGTGCAGGCCCAGCTCGGTATTCGTACTGGCTACTTTATTGATCAAGAACACAATCGCACAAGCGCGTGCCATCAGCTGCTCTGCTTCATTGCCGCTTCTCCAGCGCTGCGTTGCATCGTGCAAACGGCGAGGCAGCATACGAAACTGCAGTAGCTTATCTGAGAGATTAAAGTAGAGATAATCGGCCGCAATGATGTTGCCAAGCGGTTCGTCTAAGTTAGTTTTTATCGCTGCGTGGATAAGGCTTAGCTGGCCGCGAAGCTGGCTGTCGGTACCAGTTTGGTCTAGTACACGTAGCGCTGCATCCCAGAAGCGCCGACGTACCGGCAGGATGGGATAATCCTGGGCGAAATGCTGGGTATCATCCTGCCGATGAGCAATGGAAGATTCAGAGAGATGGCGCGAAATCTCGCCAACATTGTTGTCCATTACCTGCTGCACGGATGTTTTTGCTTCTGGCTTCTTAGCGAGCAGCACTTGCCGAATAACGGCATCAACATCGGCGTCCGACAGCTCGATACGCGTCGTAAAACGACCCTGCAATCGCGCGAGATTGCTGGTACCCGTGATGGCGGTCTGGCCGGTGCCAATCACTATCATGCTGCTACCAATCTTTTTACAGCACGCTTCTATGGCTTCTTGCACTTCTATAGAACGCTGACCGTCGGTGCCGATATACTGCTGAACCTCATCCAGAACGACTAGCGTCAACGGCATTTTACCGTCATGTCCTACTGCCTGACGTATTGAGCTGATCATATCGTCGCTGCTGACATCATCCACATTGGGGTAGAGATTCATCAGCGTCATGGCACATGCCTGCGTACTACTGAAAAGTTCTGGCTTGGCTTCTACTAACGCTCGGTGAACCAACGTCGATACGGTGAACATTTCAATTTCTTTATGCCACCGTTTACCTGCTGCTTCGATCGCCACCTTAACATCTTCCAGAATGCCCTCATCCCTCAGCCACATGACAAAGCGAGCAGCGGGATATTTAGAGGGCAAGCCTGCAGAGCGGAAGATAACGGATAGCAATGCCATCCTGGCGCTGGTATCCCGAGAACTGGTGCCTAACGTGCCAGAGGCTGAAAATATACCACCATGGCGCTTCCCTTGTGTCGATAGTTCCTTGAATAGATCCTGAATATCCTGCGGAAGGTGGGCAATGCCTCTTGCCGTGGCGCCATCGGCAAAGATGGTGTCTTCCCAGAGATTGCGCAGCATTTTCGCTAGGTGCGATTTACCAGAGCCGAAAAAGCCACTGATCCACACGCCTGGCTGCTGTGATGCACCATTGCTTAGGTTACGCAAATAGGTATCAAGAATATCCCGCATTCCCTTGGCGTACTGCCCGTCACAAACGAAGGTCTCCAGCTCGTAACGCAGTACCTTTTGCGCGCGTTCACTGGTGTCATCATTGACATAAGCGACGCCCTCATTCTCCAACTGCTGTTGGGATGGGTCCTTAGCGTAGATATCGCGATTGAGCATGCGTCCTTCCTATGCGGTGAATCGTGTGGTTGAAGAGGTACCGAGGTATTAATGAGCACTGTCGATAGTGATCGGCGTGGCCAGGTAATTCCAGCCATCGTAGCCGTCTAACAGCCGGTAGTTATCATTTTCAAAGCTGCCGGGAAACAGCACAACGAGCCTGCCAGAAACGTAGGGGGCAAATTTATCCACGACTGTTTTGACTCTCAGAAAACCAAACAGACTGCCTACACCGTAAAGCGCGACGACATGGTTAGGTGTTACATCATTAGTCGTTAACGTGGTAGCAAAGCGCTCTTCCAGCCATTCCAGGTAGTGATGGTCTATCAGCTTAAGCTGATCTGGCATTTCGAAAAACGCATCGGCATATTCTTGCTCAGCCATCCATTGCGCGAAAGTATCGGTCAGGTCAAACGTCAACCATTCGTGCCCATGCTGCCGCGTGACCAGTTCGAACTCATCCCGATTGGCACGTAGTCGCAGCTCTTCCGCTTCTGGGTAGACACAAAACACCACACGCTGTCCTGCTGCCGCGTCTTCACGCCATGGCAGTGCGATAAAGCGTCCGTAAGATCCAACTAAGCGCTTAACCTTACTCATCATGCCCCTCCTTGTACATTAGCCCTCTCCCTCAAACGTCTGCATCGCGTTTTGAACAACGCGGGCAAGCGCGGGAAAGTCGACATCAATCACGTTATCCACTCGCCGCATCAACATCCAACCGCGCGATGATGCGCTGGCAGCTAATGCTAAAAAGCGGTCAGTGTCACAGTCCAGCAGCTTGCAATATGGGCTTTGTAGCAATAGCTCGCCTCTCCCACCTTGAAGCCAAGCAAGATACATCGCAAACGCCACAGCGCCTGCCGTAGGTTCAAGGAGTGTGCGTACTTTCTTTACATGACCACGTAGATGACCTGATTTAGTGAGAGTGCCATTAATATTTTGAGCTGTAGATCTTCGCGTAGCAGGGCTAAAACGTTCGGGCCAACAAGTTTCGATAAGCTTTTCGGTCCAGTCTCGCGTGATCACCGTGCCAGGGGGCTGCTGGAGTATCTCTACGATTGCTCCGCGCAACAGGCTATCTCGCGCGGTTGCGGATAATAAAGCCAGCTGCGGACGGGCCTCGACATCCCGACACCAAAAATACCGAAGCCCAGCAAAAATGGGATTTGCAGGGTCGAGACCATATAGCTCAGTAAGGTGTCTAGCGGTTAGCTGCCGCGAGCGCCCAGAAGGCTTTGCGAGGCAGTTTTGCTCACAAATCGCCGACTTATACTGATCTGGGGATGCGTCTATTTCCACTGAATTCAACAGCGTAGTCAGTTCGGACAGCATCATCGTGCGCGAAATGTGCACACCGCCCTCTCTGGCCATAAATCCCATATTTTTCAACAGTTTACTATCCATTATTTTGGTTATCTTTAGGCAGCGGTTGCTCGTACTCTCCCATATAGATTTTATCATGGATGGACTACTCAGGAAGTTTGTACTCTCTAGCCTCTTGCCGTTAGACCATTTGCACCTAAAGCGAACACCAGCATCTAAAAAAATCATAAGCAATTGAAATATTTAAATAAAATAAATTATTTTATTTTTTTTCCTGAATTCAAGCAATAAGTGCAGCACCTGCTGTGTCCAGGGCTCCTGAGTACTCCCCCAGAAACACCTGTGCCGGTGTCCGGTAACCGAGTCGCTTTCGAGGGCGGTCGTTTAGTTTCTCGACCACCTTGCGCAGCTCGGCATCGGTGACCTGGCGGAAGTCTGTTCCCTTGGGGAAGTACTGCCGTATCAAGCCATTGGTATTCTCGTTGCTCCCACGCTGGCCAGAGCAGTAGGGATCGCAAAAGTAGGTCTTTGCGGTCACCGCCTTGCCTACGGCTATGTGGCCGGCGAACTCCGAGCCGTTGTCTAGGGTGATGGTCTTCACAGCACCCCGGCGAGGCTTCAACAGCCGGATCATGGCCGCTTGCGTCAGCTCCGCTGAGACCCTGGGCAACCTCGCCGCCAGCAGATAGCCGCTACGGCGCTCTACCAGCGTCACCAGCCCCGATTGCTTATGCCCCTGAATGACGGTGTCGCCTTCCCAGTGCCCGATGACGAGCCTGGCATCGACCTCTGCCGGGCGATGCTCAATGCCCACGCGGCTGGGGATCTTGCCAAGCCCAGCGCTCTTGGCCTGAGCCCGATGCTTGCTGCGACGCTTCGGTTGGCGGAGGTGCCGCCATAGATCGCCACCTTGCGCTCTGTCATCCCAGATCAAGGAGTAGATCCACTGGTGACTGACGCCTATGCCGGCCAACGGTGCCATGAAGCCGCTGATCTGCTCCGGACTCCACTCCTCTCGCAGCCGGTCGGCAACGGCGGTGATCAGGCTGGGCAAGCGCTTCGTCCACTTCCAGGCGGTGCGGCGGCGGTGATCACTGAGGGACTGGGCCTGCTCGGGGTCGTAGCCACCAGAAGTGGCGTTACGACGCAGCTCACGGCTGACCGTGCTGCTGTGGATTCCTAGCTCTCTGCCGATTTGACGCTGGCTCACGCCCAAGTCATAGCGGGCGTGGATCTGGTATCGTTGGGTCTGGGTCAGCTGTCGGTATCCCATGCTCTGCTTCACTTTGGTCGGTGAGCCGAGAAGGGTACCGGCGCTGACCCTCCTGCCTCCACCGTGGTGTCCAAAGTGCTGCGGTTATTCTATGAATCCAGGTTCACAAAACCTAAAGCTGCTACCCCTCTTTAAAAAAATAACTATCCAATTCGGATAGTGATTGTGCAAAGAGGATCACAAAATGAGCACTACAGCAGCACACAGCATTATTTTACGAGCGATCAAACACAACACGTGGAGCAAAGTTGGAGCGAGTGCGGGCCACACGTGGCGAACTACGCCAGTGCCCCACGCCAATGTAGCACGCACTCATCTTAATGAAGACTGGCGACTAGTTTCATCGCCAGAGGAATTGCGAGTAGCTACAGAAAATCGTATTGCTCTTGCTGATCAGGTAAGAAAAAACTCAGTTCTTTTAATTGAATATATTGTTTCAGCAAATCACGATGCATTTATTGAAAATGGAGGCACTATTGAGTGGAAAGAATATTTTAAATCTTCGCTTAATTTTTTCGAAAAAATGCACAAAAAAGAAAACATCATTGCCGTAAACGTACAGTTAGACGAGCACACACCCCACCTTGTTATCTATGCTGTACCGTTAATTGAAAGGCCTTCTTCACAACGTCAAAGAAACGTTATTATCAAAAAAGAGGGCGGCAAGATAGTTCGTGAAAACAAAACTTACAACATCCCTGAAAAAACATCATTAAGTGCTTACCACTTCATCGGCAGTCGTGAAAAGTTAAGAAATCTGCAAACAGAATTTTCTGAAAAAGTTGGCATAAAGCACAATTTAAAACGCGGCCTTAGACACTCAGCAGCAACTCATGTTACGACTAAAAACTTTCATCAGGCACTGATAAAGGGGCTTTCAAAAAACATCGAGATATCCCCAAAAGAACTAAACAAAAAGGGATTTTTAATTAATAAAGAATCGGATGATGAATACGTTGAGCGTATTACCAACCTGATTCATGAGCACTATAAGCCTGCTATTGCTAAGTCCTCTCTTCATGACATCGAAAAGCAACGTGCGACCGAGATGGCTGAAACCGCTCGCCGCGCCGAGTCAGCACTCGAAAATGAGCGAAAACAGCATTCAAAAACCAAGTTAGTTCTTAACAACTTAACTGCCGGGCTTTCAACTGATGAATTTAACAAAATACAAAAAATTGCAGATAACATTAGAAAAACAAAAGAGTTTTTAAAAAAAGAAAAAGAACAACACGAAAAAATAAAAAGGAAAGAACAAGAAAGCTACATTGAATTCAAAAATGAAAGAAAGGCCTTCGAAATTAGAATGATATCAGCCAAACAACTTGCATTACTGGAGAAAGATGTACGCAAGTCCATCTGGAGATTTGCTATAAAGCGGAACGATCTCGCTTTCACATTAGACAAATGGATGGATAGTGGTCTTTTTGAGCCCAGCGGCGAATTATCTTCGATTGGCAAAAGAGAACTCGCTCAGAAACATGAAAATACGAAAAGCCAGACCCTGAAAAAAGAAAATATAAGAAAAAACAAACTCAATGGACCACAACTATAAGGAGGTATAGTAATGAAAAAACTAATTAAAAAGAATCAAGTACTTCAAATGTGCGGTATCAGCACATCAACTCTATACCGCCTAATAAAATCGGGAAAATTTCCACAAGCAGTTAAAACCTCAGAGCGCGCAGTAGCTTGGATTGAAAACGAGGTTGCTGAATGGATTGAGACGCGAATTTTTGAGCGTGACTCACAGCTAAATTTTCCATCAGGGATAGAAAATGATAAATAAAACATTTCTAAATGAGTTTATGGCAAATTACAGACGCCTTAAGAGGCTAGTAGCTGCGACCGTGCGCTGTATGATGAGTCAAAAAACACATTAAAAGCTTCTGCGAAGAAACGCCTAATTTAAAAGCGTCAATAAATTAGGCGTTTAACAACGTACTAGAAGCAAACTGTCTTTTGACTAAGTTAGGTACGTACCCAGTTTTAGCTGGCTGATCATCAAGACCAAGGAGCTGATAAACTTGCCCACCAATGCCCGGCAGGACAGTTCCATCTAACTGATGGGAATCCAAGGCAAAGTAAGAAAAATGAAACTTCTCAGAGATCGAAGCCGGAAATTCAGATTTAAGCTTATTTTTTGCATCGACATGCATTACCGGTGAAGCGACATGCACATTTTTCAACAAATTCTTATTATGAGACATCAATCTCATCAGATTTGTTTTTACGACGCAACTGCCTGAAATAATAGACTTAACGATCACCAAAGAATCGGCATTTTCATATCCATCTTGATAATAACTATTAACCACTGGCGCTATGCTTTTATTGTTTGGTAAGGAGGAGTGATTATTCCAGAAAACAGCGTACCGAATATCATGCGAATGACTCAGAGCTTTGATGACACCGCTGGCTAAGAAGTCAGCATCTTCTGCTGTGGATACGACAAGCACTGTCTTGGCAGAAGCCAAACCTGGGCTTTTGGCAAGATCCTCTCCTAGTAAATTACCAAGATTGTACATAGCGGTCTGATAGCCTTGAATATCGCGGCTGTTACTGGTGTTAAGCAAATCCTGCAGAGCCTCGCGCGCAGCAAGAGTAGCGGTATCGCTGTAGCTCCGTCCTTCACGCTTTGAGTTTTGCATATAAAACTCCTCTACAGGTTTGCCTTACTGGATAACCAAAATAGCAGCTCTACTAGCTCCTGCTCGTCACAAACGTCCCTGATCTCATCAGGAACCTTTTCCAGAGCCAGTGAGCCTGGCAACCTCACTGTTAGCCCTTTGAGACTCACCATAAAATCACCAGACTGCATCTTTATACTAGCAGAAGGAAACCGATCAGTGATATCCAATAGCCACTGGGGAGGTTCTTTTCCGCCTACCTCTTTAAAAACATTAGGCCTTGCGTGCCGTTTGGCTTCTGCCAACAATTCACTGACCCCTATAGGTGTAGCAGCCGGCTGATTCGCCCACTGGGCCATTATCGCCAACAAAGCAGTCTGCATTTCATCAAGGTTCGGCTCCGCACAAAGGTCGGATATAGCCTCTATGGTCGGACTGTGTTCAAAGAGAATATGTGTAGCTGGGTCGACAAAAGGAAAAAATTCACAAGATGCGAACACAGTCATGTCATTAGGTATTTTTTCCATATTTTTCTGAAACTTACTTTTACAACTGACAAGCAAAACTTGCTCAGCCTCATTAAAATCATGATATTCCGTATCTATGACTTGCTGCTTAGAGAAGCGCTCCGATAGCTCTGGGGTCCAGCTGGCGGCATTCCCTGCTGAGTTTTTCGCTTGGTAATTAATTTTGCGCTGATCGCTAATACGCACACATATATCGTCTACCCAAGCTTCTTCCTGAGCACTGACACTTACTTCGTGCCCATACCCTCCCGTCTCATGCTTCGCGATCAAGAAGGCAGCGAAAAGAGCCTCATATCGGCTCCCTTTGTCATTGTTGTCTCCCCCCATCCTCACGTGATCAATCTTGGTAACGTCTTCTTTACCCCATCTTGCCTCGATAAAATCACACAACGACGAATCATGCACCGAGCACGCTCCAGCAACATAAGCTTAAATTAAGATCATCTTATAACTCTTTCGCAAGCTAAGGCGCAAATGAAGTGTTCAAACTCTACCCGTTTAATCTATGGCCAGCTCAAGCTGTATTACGAAGGCTTTTGTGGATAAAAACTGGAAAGGGCAGGAAATACAAAATGCAAAAGCTGTGACGATGCGCAACGGACTGTCCATTGCCAAACTTTTGTGGCTAGTACTGGTACCGAATAACACCGATACGTAACGATTTTGGGATTGCCTTTTGTGGTTACTAGTGTGGTTACGACAACCAGTGCCACAAAAAATAAGGGCCTACGCGTTAACGTAAGCCCTTGATATATATGGCGCGCCCGGCAGGATTTGAACCTGCGACCCTCGGCTTCGGAGGCCGATACTCTATCCAACTGAGCTACGGGCGCTTGTGGGTGCGTATCGTAACCGTGCAGGGCGGCTGTGTCCAGCCGCGAAGCGGTTTTGCGGGCTTGTTCAATTGACCCTTTTCCCTTCTCTAGTGCATGCTTTGGAAGCACTTCTGCACCTTAGAAAAATCGGGAACACAATAATATGAAAACTTTTGCACGTAGCACGCTGGCACTGGGTATCTCTCTGGCGCTGGTGAGCGCCGCGAACGCCGCTGATTTTGCGGATATGGACCCCGTTACCCTGCGCTTGGCCCACGTGGTTAATGAGCAGGATGGCTTCCATATCGCCGCCACCAAGTTTGAAGAGCTGGTGGAAGAACGCACCGACGGCAAGGTCGATATCGAGATTTTCCCCAACGCCACCCTGGGTGACGAGCGCACGCTGCTGGAAGGCATGCAGATCGGCACCGTGGATATGGGTGTGATCACCAACGGGCCGGTAGCCAACTTTGTGGAAGAAATGGCGGTGTTTGAACTGCCGTTCCTGTTCCCCTCCCCGGAAGCCGCTTACGAAGTGCTCGATGGCCCGATTGGCCAGGAGCTGCTCGATAAGCTTTCTGAGGTGAACCTGAAAGGCATGGCGTACGCCGAGCGCGGTTTCCGTAACCTGACCAACAGCGAGCGGGCGATTAATACGCCGGAAGACCTGGATGGCCTGCGCATTCGCGTGATGGAAAACCCGGTTTACACCGATACCTTCCGCGAGCTGGGTGCTAACGCCATTCCCATGGCATGGACTGAAGCGCTTACCGCCATGCAGCAAGGCACCATCGACGGCCAGGAAAACCCGGTGAACGTGATCCACTCGTTCAACCTGTATGAAACCCAGAACTACGTGACCCTTTCGCGCCACACCTACGCCCCGGCGATTTTTGTGATGGGCATGCCTGTCTGGAATCAGCTGCCAGAACAGGCCCAAGAGGTACTGCTAACGGCCGCCCAGGAAGCCGCAGAGCATGAGCGTCAGGTGAATGCTGAGATGGAGAGCGAACAGCTGCAAGCGCTGCGCGATGCAGGCATGGAGATCAACGATAATCCGGATATGGAAGCCTTCCAATCCGCCGTGGCGCCGGTGTATGAGAAGTACGGCGAACAGTTCGGTGATTACCTGCCGCGCATTCAGGAGGCGCTCAAGTAAGTGACCACCACGACTCAACCGCTGTTAAAGCTGCTGCGTCGAATCGAGCGCGGGCTGGATGCCATCATCCAGCCCGTGGTCTTTGCGGGCATGGCGGCCCTGATTGGGGTGATTACCCTGCAGATCGTCTCCCGGGTGCTGTTCACCGCCGTCGGCTGGACGGAAGAGGTCGCCCGCTTTCTATTGGTGTGGATCACCTTCCTGGCCGGTACCCTGGCGTTTCAGCGCGGGCGGCACATTGCCGTGACCTTTGTGGTGGATGCCCTGCCCGGCCGCCTGCGCCAAATCGCGCGCATCGCGGGCCTGCTGATCGTGTTGGCATTTATGATCACCCTGATCGTGATCGGTTATCGCTACATGCAGGTGCAGAGCTTCCAGAAATCCGCCTCGCTGCGGCTTTCTATGACCTACGTCTACGCAGTGATGCCGATCTGCGCGGCGATCATGGCGTGGTACGCACTGGTCGATATCATTGAACTGCTGCTGGGCGACGAGACGGATCACGCTCAGGAGGAGCCGCTATGACGCTGCTGCTCTTCGGGCTGTTCTTCCTGTTTATGCTGCTGGGCGTGCCGATTGCCTTTGCGATTGGCGCCAGCACGCTGTATGCCCTGCACCAATCCGGCGTGCCGCTAATGGTGGTCACCCAGCAGATGTTCCAGGGCATCAACTCCTTCGCACTGGTCGCGATCCCGATGTTTATCCTCGCCGGGGATTTAATGGCCCAGGGCAAGGTAAGCGAAAAGCTGGTCAGCTTTGCCGACTCGCTGGTCGGCTTTATGCGCGGCGGGCTGTCGGTGGTCTCGGTGATGGCAGGCATGTTCTTTGCGGCGATCTCCGGCTCTGGCGCAGCGACCACTGCGGCGGTGGGGTCCAGCCTGGTGCCGGAGCTCAAGCGCAAAGGCTATGACCCGGCCTCAGCGGCCAGTTTGATCGCCGCCAGCGGCACCATTGGAGTGGTGATCCCGCCCTCGGTGCCAATGATCATCTACGCCGTTATCGCCCAGCAGTCGGTCTCCAAGCTGTTTTTAAACGGCTTTTTGCCGGGGCTGGCGATGGGACTGGGGTTGATGGCCATTGCGATTGCCCAGGCCTACAAGCGCCAATATCCCAAGGGCACACCGCTCTCGCTGACCACCATCTGGCATACCTTTAAAGACGCCAGTTGGGGGTTGATGACGCCGGTGATCATTCTCGGTGGTATCTTCTCCGGGATCTTCACGCCATCAGAGGCGGCGGTCGTGGCAGTGAATTACGCCATGTTGGTGTCGCTGTTTGTCTATCGTGACCTGAACCTGCCGCAGATTTACAAGCTGCTGATCCGTTCGGCGATGACCACCGCGGTAATCATGCTGGTGATTGCCATGTCGGCGGTGCTGAGCTGGACGCTCTCCAGCTGGCAGGTGCCGGGGGCGATTGCTCAGGCGGTGCTGTCGCTCTCGCCTAACCCTTACGTAATCATGCTGCTGATCGTGGGGATTATTCTGCTCACCGGGGTGTTTATCGAAACCGCCAGTGCACTGATTATCCTCACGCCGGTACTGTTACCGCTGGTGCTGCAGCTGGGCATTGATCCGATCCACTTTGGTTTGATTATCGTGGTGGGGCTTTCGATCGGCATGATTACCCCGCCGGTGGCGATCAATCTCTATGTGGCCTCTTCGATTACTCAGCTGCCGCTGGAGCGCATTACCCGCGCCATCATTCCTTACCTGCTGGGGTTGATCGGGGTGTTGCTGCTGGTCGTCTACGTGCCGATTTTATTAGGCTGGTCAGGTGGTTAGCCACGCGCTTTCTGAGGGCGGTAAACGCAACGGGGCTTGCCACTTGGCAAGCCCCGTTTTTTTACTGATGGCTAAGCAACCGTTAGAACGCTTCCCACTCATCCTCTGCCTGATGGCTAGATGACGGCTGTGACGAAGGTTTTGCAGCAAGCGCTGGGCGTTTCAGCCCGTTGGCATTGCCGCGCGGGGAGGCAGATGGCGAGGCCAGCGCCTGATGCCGCTGTGTGGGCTCATCTTCACCTAACACAAAGGAGTTGATCAGCTGGTTCAGGTGCTCCGCATGGCGGCGCATGTTGGTGGCAGCGGTAGTGGACTCCTGCACCATGGCGGCGTTCTGCTGGGTCATGGTATCCATTTCAGCCACGGCGGTGTTGATCTGGCCAATACCGCTGCTCTGCTCCTTGGCACCGGCGCTGATCTCGCCGATCACATCGGTGACTTTCGCCACGCTGGAGACAATTTCGCGCATGGTGTTGCCCGCGTTGCGCACCAACTCCGCCCCGGAGTGGGTGTGCTTCACAGAGGCATCGATCAACGTGCGGATCTCTTTAGAGGCATCGCTGGAGCGGCTGGCCAGAATTCGTACTTCCTGGGCCACGACCGCAAAGCCACGGCCATGCTCACCAGCACGCGCGGCTTCCACCGAGGCGTTAAGCGCCAGGATATTGGTCTGGAAGGCGATGGCATCAATCATGCTGATGATGTCGCTGATGCGCGAAGCGGAGTCATTGATATCGCGCATGGTGCTTTCCACCTGCCCCATCGCGGTTTCACCCTCGCGGGCCACTTCTGCGGTGGATTGCACCAGCTTGTTGGCCTGCTGGGCGTTGTCGGCACTGTGATTGACGGTGGAGGTAATCTCTTCCATCGAAGCAGACGTTTGCTGCAGGTTGGCCGCCGCCTGCTCGGTGCGGGTGGCGAGTTCTTCAGAGCTCTGCGAGATTTCGCCCGCCGCTTGATGCACGCTTACCGTGCTGCTGCGTACGTCACGTAGCGTATCCTGCATACGCGCTACAAAGGCGTTGAACTGAACGCCAAGGTCGCCGATTTCATCGCCGCTTTCTACTGCCAAGCGACGGGTTAAATCACCGCGCCCCTGGGCGATATCGTGCATCGCCGAGGCGGTACGCTTGATCGGCCCCAGTGTACGGCGCACAAAACCATACGCCACCAAGGCAATCACGCCGAACAATACCAGCGCCAACAAGGATGAAATCATAATCGACTGGCGCAAATCGGCAGCCGCATCGGCTTCCAGCTCGGCCATGGATTGGTCAACGTCGGTAACATAAACGCCTGCGCCTACAATCCAGCCCCATTTTTCCAGGCGATCAATATAGGAGTGTTTCTGTTCCGGCTCTCCGCTGCCGGGATATTCCCAGGGGTATTCATAAAAGCCACCGCCATCTTGGCCTACCTGGATAAAATCACGCACGATGTAAGACCCATCAGGCGCTTGAAGTCCGCTTAAGTCCTGGCCTTCACGCTCCTGGGAGTGCGGGAGTACCACGTTGGTGCCATCGTAGTCGTAAACAAAAATGTAGTTTTCACCCTCGAAGCGCATCGAACGCAGCATGTCAGCAGCGCGTTCCTTGGCTTCGCGGTCGTTGGCATCGGCGTCGTTGTAGATGGGCGCGATAGCGGTAGTCGCCATCTGCACAATGTCGCGCACCGAGGCTCGTCGCTCTTCAATCAATTGTTCGCGCTGTTCCACCAGCGCCTCACGGGTATCTTGGGTACTGCTAAAGGCGTCAAACCCGACCAAGGCGACCGTGACCAACAAAAGCGGAAACAAAACCAGTATCAACACCTTGGTTTGCAAGCCAAGGCCTGACTTAGGGGGAGACGTATTAGAATGGATAGGCAGAGTGGGCATTGTGTGTCTTCCAGGTTCGATCTTGAGAAGGGTTTTAGCGTATAGACTAAGTATATATCGACTAAAAGTGTGTCAACTTTAACCACTTTTTTAGCTTTTTTGCTTTATAGGCAGCTATTTAGCTAAAAAGCTAACGATCCATAACCTAGGTTAAGGTAAAAACACACTAATCCATTCATGGTGGGGAAGTGGTGGCCAGGGATGGCCCGTTTTAGCAAGACGCTAACACATGTTCTTCGGTTGCCTTGATCTTTTCTACCGCCTGATCAGGGCGACCTTTTTATTGCTAATGTCTTTCTTCCCTTCTCTTAATAACCTCGTTATCTACTCTCGATCTAACATTTCCTGTCGTCCTTGTTATATTGCGCTTGTTACTTGCTATCGCCAGCAGCGTATCATGGCGCTAGTACACAAGGAGTATGGCAAGCCATGATTCGTAATTCTTCTCTGTTTAACGCGGCCTTGCTCCTGCTTCCTCAGTTGGTTCATTTTTCCTGGCGCGTACTTCGTAATTTTCTGAAAAACCACGGCGTCCTGCTGGCGGGCGGGGTGGGCTACAATATTTTGCTCTCCATCGTGCCGTTATTTGCTGTACTGGTGGTGCTGTTAACTCAAGTCGTGGATCAGCAGCATCTTCTCAATGTGCTCGCTATCCAGGCCCGGCATATGGCACCCGCCCACGCCGAGGTATTGCTTGAGGCCGTGCGTAGCCTGCTTGATTCGCGCGATGTCATCGGCATTCTGAGCTTTCCCGTTCTATTACTGTTCAGCTCCTTTGCCTTTCGCATGCTGGAAGACGCCCTGGCGATCATTTTTCATGCACCGGAGAGCCCGCACATCAAGCGCCGTGTCTGGGTGTCAGTGATGCTGCCTTATGCCTTTATGGTGGTACTGGGGGCAGGCTTGATGGCACTGACGCTCGTGGTCACCCTGGCCAGTTCACTCAATACGTTGGTCTTTTTATTATTCGAGCGCGAGCTGCCGTTGGCGAGCTTTTCAGAACCCGTGCTGAACCTAGCCAGTTTCATTGGGGTTTTCCTGCTCTTTAGCGCTATTTATAAAGTGCTGCCGGTGGTGCGTATCGCCTTACGCCGTGCGGTAGTGGGTGGTTTTGTGGCAGCGCTACTCTGGGAAGGCGTACGGCTGTTACTGGTCTACTACTTTGCCAATCTATCGTTCGTAAACGCCGTTTACGGCTCGCTGGCAACACTGGTGATCGTGCTGATTAGTTTGGAAGTAGGGGCCATTATTTTACTGCTGGGCGCCCAGGTGATTGCCGAACTGGAACGCAACTCGCGCCTCGGCCTACCCTGGCATCTCGACCCTAGCCGCCAGCCTATTACACGGGTTAAATGAGCAACCTGGGGCGGCTGACGCTCCCTGCGCGTGCTTGGCGTGATGGTAAAAAGACAGCCAAACGACGTGGCAAAAAGCCCTCAAATCAAAAGGGCTTAATATTAATATCAAGATAAGAAGGGGCAAGGTCCCGCTCAAGCGGCACGAACATCTCTTCCATAAAATCCATCAGCAAATGCGTCGCTTTTAATGCATTAGGAGTGTCACGCTCAATGATCGCATCGAGCATATCGATGTGCATCTGGATATTTTCCTGCACGGTGCGCTCGCTCCCCAGGTGGCTCTGATAAAGATACCCCAACCGCCGAAACGTCGTGTGAAGTGGCCGCAATGTCCGTTCCACAAACGGTTCGTCGGCAGCCTCCAACAGTAATTGATCCATCCGCTTATCGAGCTCATTGAAGGGGCGAATATCACTGCCTGACTTTAATTCTCGAAGCATGCGGGCTAGTTGGTTCAGCTGACTTCTTACCAGACCACTGGCGTTATCAATGGCCAGCTCAACGACAAAACTCTCAATGTCGCGCCGAATTCTTAACAACCGGCGTTCGCGATGCAAGTCAATGGGCGTAATCTTTACCCCGCGCCCAGCGCGTACTTCCAAAAGGGTGTCGTCCGAAAGCTTGCGAATCGCTTCAAGCACGGGAGTGCGGCCCAGCGATACCCGCTCCTGCAAGTCGGCCATTGTCATGGTCTCACCGGGCTTGAGTTCCATGTGAGCGATTAATGACTCAATTCTCTCGTAAGCCTGTTCTCCTTGGGACATCCCGTAAGACGATGTTTTATTGACCATTATTTTTTAATCCCGATAAATTAGTGCCTTATTAGACATAAGTATCATGGTATATCAAGGTATATACCAATATATTTCTAATCAGAACACATGTGATGGATACGTCAATAACGCTTAAGTAGCGCATCACTTGATTGTTTATTTAATGTTTCCTTAAAAAATAAGTTTTCAATAAAGGTGGAAGCAGAGTCTTGTGACTAACACATCTTTAACGCTGCTTACTTGTAGCTTTCGCCGCAACGTTAATAGCCTTCAAAAAAACGCTTAATTCACTCTAGCCCGGATTTCTCACTGCACCTCAATGAGCTGCATAAATAGGTCGTAATACCGCCAACGGCCTATGACGACTGCTCAGATTGTCTACTATTTAACCAATTTCCACCGTCCAGACACACTTCCCCCTTCCCCCCATTGAGTCGGGCCGGGGGAGCCCGAGCAGTCAGCCCGGAGCCAACCGCCTGACGAGATCGGATAGTTCCGCCTTGTAAGGGTAGCTGTCACTCATCAGCACCCGGATTCGCCGGGTGTTGCGGATAATGACGGCCCCCACCTTGATCAGCTTGAGCCGCAGATTGCTCGGGCTCATACGCGCGAAGGGCGTCTTTTTCAGGTGTGTTCGTAATCGCTCGAACAGCGTATAGGCAAAGCCCGATAAGATCAGACGCCACTGATTGGCCCACCAGTGCGTGCTGGAGGTACGATCAGCAAACAGGCTCAGCTGTTGATCTTTAATCCGGTTCTCCATGTCGCCCCGAGCGCAGTACTGCTCGTAGTAGAGCTTGAAGCCGTCGTCATAACGGGAACTAATGATAAACCGGGGATTAGAGCCCAGTTCGCCTTCTTCCAGACGGGCCACCACCCAGCGTGGATACTTCCAGGCGTGTGCTTGATATTGGAAGCGGAACGTCTCTGCCACTTTCCCTCCCACCTGCCATTGGGTCTTGCGCACCAGCATCATGGGCACATCCACTTCCTTGAGCAGCCGACTGTTCTTGCCGATACCCACGATATAGTCAACGTGATGCCGATCGCACCAGTTGAGCATCCGGGAGCGACAAAAGTGACTATCACCTCGTAACACAAGGCGCGTATCGGGCCAGTATTGACGGATAAAGCGCACCAGTAACGCCAGGATGGCCCAGCTGTGATGGCTGTCGCTGTGGTCACTGGTACGCAGATAGCTCACTAGCAGATGGCGGCCACAGAAGACATACAGCGGGAAGTAGCAATGGTGGTCGTAGTAGCCGTTGAAGAACTTGCCCGGCTGCTCGCCGTGAACCGGGATATCGGTACCGTCAAAGTCCAACACAATTTCCGCCGGTGGCTCCTCGTGCTGCTCGATGAAGTGGTGCCAAAGTAGTTGATGGGCCTTCACTATCGCCTGCCGATCCGCCTGCTGCTCCATCCGGCACAGCGTGGACTTGCCTGCCAAGGAGTCGTCCTGGCCAACCGCCGTTTGCAGCGCTTGATCAAAGCGAAGGGCTTCATGATCGTTCAGGTCTTCGTATCCAGCGGCCACGCCAAATACCCGTTGACGAACCATGGTGTCTAGCCGGTGGCGAATCTGTTCTGGATCCCGGGGATCGTGAAGTACCGAGGCTAGTCGGCGAGTCAGGCGATGTTGTTTATCGACCTCGCGCAGCAAAAACAGTCCGGCATCGGAGGTGATGTGACCGCCGGAAAAATCGGCTTCAATTTGACGGCGAGAGAGTGGCGAGAAGGTCAGTTTTTCAGGTACCATTTTGGATAGCGGCTGTTGGTGTTTTTTCTGGTGTAACGTCCTGAAATAATAACACTTTCAGCCGCTTTCTATTATCCCCTGTGAGAAATTCGGGCTAGAAAGTAGCTAAACCCTAAAATTCTTTTCACACAACAATGATACAAGAGGTGAGAAAGATGACCTTGTTCGATCTAACGGGCCGCACGGCACTTATTACCGGTTCATCGGGTGGGCTGGGGCTCGCAATGGCCCGCGGATTGGCTCAGTCGGGCGCTCAAATCATTATTCATGGTCGTAATCGCGACAAACTCGAAGCAGCGCGTGATGCCCTTTCCGAGGAAGGGCATAGCGTATTGACCACATCGTTCGATATTACCGACGAAGCTGCCATTGAGCAGGCGCTGGCAGCGCTTGATGCCGATGGCGTGACTATCGACATCCTGGTCAATAACGCTGGCATGCAGCTTCGCCGCCCGTTGGTCGAGCTCGAACGCGACCAGTGGGACACCGTGATCAACACGAACCTGAGCAGCACCTTCCTGCTGGGTCGCAACGTTGCCCGTCAAATGATTGCGCGCGGAAAGGGCGGCAAAATCATCAATATCGGCTCACTGATGAGCTCAGTCGCACGCCCAACCGTGGGCGCTTATACGGCGTCCAAGGGCGGCGTGCGTTTGTTGACCCAATCCATGGCTGCGGAGTGGGCTGAACATAACATTCAGACCAATGCCATCGGCCCAGGCTACATGATCACGGAGATGACCCAGCCACTGGTCGATGATCCGAAATTCAATGACTGGATCGTTGGCCGCACCCCTTCCAAGCGCTGGGGTGTTCCCGAGGATCTCGTCGGCACGGTGGTCTATCTGGCATCCCCGGCGTCGAGCTACGTAAATGGCCAGATCATTTACGTCGACGGCGGCATGCTGGCCGTTCTTTAACGGCAATTTAAAACCCGAGAAAGACAACCACACCGGTATGACCGGATGAACGACCTATATAACAACATACAAGGATTAGGCTCATGCAAATTAAACACGCTTTAACCACAACACCCGCTGTGCTGACGGCATTGGCGCTCGCCATCAGCAGCACGTCCGTTCTAGCAGCAGATTACAATGCCAAGCTCTCGCTCGATGTGCCGGAAGGCAATACTAAATATGTAGCGGCGCAGCAGTTTGCCGACCTAGTGCGTGAACGCACAGATAATAATGTTGATATCCAGCTGTTCGCTAACAGCGTGCTGGGCGGAGAAAGCGAATCTGCCGAAGGCATCCGGCTGGGCTCGGTACAGA
This sequence comes from Halomonas sp. NYA30, assembly GCF_976980765.1. NCBI lineage: Bacteria > Pseudomonadati > Pseudomonadota > Gammaproteobacteria > Oceanospirillales > Halomonadaceae > Halomonas > Halomonas sp. NYA30. The sequence goes on from NZ_OZ334477.1 coordinate 4,312,768, forward strand.
TGGGCATCATCACCAGCTCTGTACTGACCTCTTGGATTCCCGAGGTTCAAGTGCTCGATCTGCCTTATTTGATCGATGGCGAAGAACAGGCAACTGCGCTCAGCGAGCCATTGACCGAAGAACTCTCGGCCAACTTTGAAGAGCAGGGGTTCCACCTGCTTGGCTTCTCCGTCAATGGTATCCGTCAGTTGATGAGCAGTTTCCCGATTGATTCGATTGACGACATCCAGGGCAAGAAGATGCGCGTCATCCAGAGCCCGTTGCACGTCGACGCCTGGAAAGCAGCTGGCGCCAACCCAACGCCAGTTCCCGCACCTGAAATCTATAACTCCATGCAGACAGGGGTTATCGACTTCTTTGATAACACTGCGACTAACTATCTGACCAACCGCTTCTATGAGGTGGCTCCGTACTACGTGAAAACCGATCACATCTTCGCCATGGGTACCTGGGTAGTGTCACAGAACTGGTGGGAGCGTCTGCCTGACGACTACCAGGAGGTGATCACTGAGGCGGCACTGGAGGTTCAGGCAGAGCTACCCGCAATGCGTAAGAGTGACGACCAGGCGGCACTGGATGAAACCGTGGCCGATGGTGCGACGATCATCGAAATCGAAGACAAAGGGCCATGGCAAGAAGCTATGAAGCCAATCCGCGACGAATATGTTGAAAAAATCCCGAATGGCGAAGCACTTGTTTCGCTGATCGAAAACGCGGAATAACAACCCTGTCGGCCCCACCGCTACGGTGGGGCCGAGTGTTTGTTGCGTCTTCACTGGCGCCGCCCTTCTGGAGCGTATCGGATGTCTGCCTACCGTTTTTCCCTTGCAACCTCATCATTGGGCATCGGCCGCGCCGCCACCGGGCTGGAAAGCCTGGTGCGTTTCCTCGTCTTTGGCATTTTGCTGGCCATGACCCTGGCGGTGCTCGCTGGTGTCGTTTCTCGCTATGTTTTTAACGACTCCTTTTCGTGGACCGAAGAGTTCGCGATATGGTGTTTTACTTGGTTAATCTTTCTCGGCGCGGCGTTAGGGGTACGCCAACAGCGCCATGTTGCGGGTGACTTTCTACCTAAAGATCTGCCCGCCTGGCTCGCCGGTGTACTGGGCTTCACCCAGAATCTTATCCTTTCGCTGACGCTGATCATGATGCTGTTCGGTGGCTACCAACTAGCCGACATGGTAGGAGGCACCAGCGCCAGCTTACAGTGGCCTACGGCTATCAAGTACGCTGTCATTCCCATTTCCGGTGTCATCGCACTGGTCTTCTTGCTCGCTCGCAACGCTGACCATACAGGTATTCTACTCCGCAACTTGGCGGCGATAGTCATCGCTGGCTTGATCTATGCGGGGCTGGACCAAGGCCTGTTGGGGCCCTTACAAGGCGTCTCACCGAGCATGATCATGCTGGTGGTTTTCTTTCTGGCACTTGGCGTTGGTGTGCCAGTATCGTTTTCGTTGATGTTCGGGGTGTTTCTGGCCAGTTCGGCCTCGTTTATTCTGCCAGCGCCAGCGGTGGTTCAGAACATGGTCACCGGCTCGACTAAGTTCATCCTGCTAGCGATTCCCTTCTTTCTATCTACCGGTTACCTACTTAACCTTGGTGGGCTTTCGACTCGCTTAATTGATTTCGCCACAAGCCTGGTCGGCCACCTGCGCGGTGGCTTGGCCCACGTCAACATCCTCAACAGCCTGATGGTTGGTGGTATCTCAGGCTCTTCGAGTGCCGATGCGGCCAGCAGCACCAAAATCCTGGTGCCTGAGATGGTCAAACGCGGTTACTCGCCAGCGTTCTCCTGCGCGGTCACCGCTTCATCGGCTATTCTGCCCAACGTGGTACCTCCAGCCATCGCCATGTTGGTCTATGCCTCGGTCGCCAACGTTTCTATCGCCCGCATGTTCATGGCCGGTATCGTGCCTGCACTGATGGCTGCCGGTGCGTTGATGCTGGTCGCTTATTGGATCTCCGTGCGACGTCAGTACCAGACAGCTACCGCGCGTGCGCCAATGGCTACAATCTGGCACACCTTCGTGCGGGCGCTACCGGTGTTGGTGATCACCGTCGGTGTACTTGGCGGGATCCGCTTTGGGGTTATTACCGCCACCGAGGCGGGTGTTGTGGCGTTGCTCTGGACGTTCGTGCTTGGCAAACTGGTATTCAAAGCGTACGACTGGAAGCAGTTTTACCGCTCCTTCGTTGAGTGCGGGACGGACGCCGCGCTGGTCGGTTTTTTGATCGCAGCCTCGGTACCGTTCGCATGGATATTGATTGCTGAGCAGGTACCCCAGGAAATAGTCGGCTGGGCAGGCACGGCGGCTGACAGTCAGTTCGGGTTGTTCATCATCCTTTTAGTGGTACTTGCCGTGGCCGGCATGTTTCTCGACCTGACACCAGCGATGCTGATCATCGCTCCCCTGTTTTTACCGATGATGACCAATGCTGGCGTCGACCCGGTGCAATTGGGGATCGTGATGATTATTACCTTACAGCTAGGGGGGATATCCCCACCCGTGGGGTTGTTGGTATTTATCACATCGCAGATCGCCAAGGTATCGCCTTCCGCCGTGTTTCGTGCGGCGGTACCTTTCATCGCTGCGACCATGGTGATCGTCCTGCTACTGTGCATGTTCCCCGCACTCACCATTGGCCTGTGGAACCTGTTGGAATAATAAGCCGCTAAACAACAAAGGCCGCCAAACATTTGGCGGCCTTTGTGCATCGCGGACTTACTAAATTGCCCCTGTACTCACGGCAGCCGCTTTATCAGCCTGCGGGCGCCGCTCATCCAGCATCCCTTTGTCGAGAATAAAGCGGATGATCTCCTCAAGCCCTACCCCGTCATAAAGATTGGTAAACACGAAGGGGCGTTCGCCGCGCATTTTCTTCGAGTCGCGTTCCATCACTTCTAGCGAAGCGTGAACATACTCGGCGATATCGATTTTATTAATGATCAGCAGGTCAGACTTGGTGATACCCGGCCCGCCTTTACGGGGGATTTTATCGCCTGCGGAAACATCGATGACGTAAAGCGTCAGATCGGAAAGCTCGGGGCTGAAGGTGGCCGAGAGGTTGTCACCGCCCGACTCGACCATCACCAGCTCCAGCTTCGGGTGCCGCGCCTGCAACTCGTCGATGGCTGCAAGGTTCATCGAGGCGTCTTCGCGAATGGCCGTATGCGGACAGCCGCCGGTTTCCACGCCCAGAATACGATCCGCTGGGAGGGCGTCGTGCTTGAGCAGGAAGTCGGCGTCTTCTCGGGTATAGATATCGTTGGTGACCACGGCAATGTCGTAGTAATCCCGCAGCGCTAAACAGAGTTGCTTGAGCAGCGCGGTTTTGCCGGAGCCTACCGGGCCACCCACACCAACGCGTAAACAGTGAGTCATCGTTCTCTCCTCGTTAACTTCTAAGCTTTTCAATTTATGAGCTTTTTAACTTCTAAACAGGCGCGAATATTGCGTTTCATGCAAGGCGCTGGCCAGTGCTAGGCCGGGCAGCACCGGGCCTAGCTCGTCATCTTCCAGCGTTAGCGCTTGGTTAACGGCATCCACTAGCGCTGGGCGCAGCTGCTCAATCACGCGCTGAGCAGCTGTATGGCCCAGCGGAAGCGCTTTACAGGCCACCGCCAACTGGTTCTCTAGCCACGCCCAGGCAAATCCCAGCAGGGTTTGGCGCACGGACACGCCACGCAAGTGAGCCGTGTAGGCAAACAGCGTCACATAGCCTGCCTGATGTGGGAGCAAAGGCGTTAGTAAGTCCTCACTTGGCAGCTGTTGGTTTCTTGGCAATAAATCCAAACTGCCCAGTAGGCGCTTAAGCGAGGCGCCTAGGCGGCTGTCTTCAGCGGCCAGCTCGGCGGTTTCCCGGGTGGCCGCCAGCCACTCATCCCATGCGGCAATCGATGGGCTATCCGCTTGGTCGAACGCTTCATGCAGCCGCGCCAGCACGGGCAGCTCGCAGCGGGTCAGGCCATCTTCCAGTACGCCGCTTAACCACTCGGCAAGGCTCGCTTCATCGCGGACCCAGTCCAGCTCGAAGGCGCTTTCCAGGCCTTGTGAAAAGGCAAAGGCACCAATCGGCAGCGCGGGGCTCACCAGTTGCATCAACCCCAGCAGCGCCAGCTCGTCGCTTTGGCCTTCTAATGCGGTAAGCTCAGTGTGCATGGTGGTGCTCATGCGGGTGGTCATGATCGTGATCGTGATCGTGTGAATGGTCATGACCGTGGGAATGCGAATGCCCGCCGCCCACTTGGTTATAAGCGCCTGGCTCTGGGTCGAAGGTGGCGTTGTGATGCTCTAGTTCGGCACCTAGCAGCTCGGCGAGTTCTTCCAGCACGTGATCCGGCGGGAAGCGCACCCAGCCTCCCTTTTCGTCTTCACCAAGTGCCAGCTGTACGTGGCGATTGCCTAGGTGGTAAGCGAGCCGCGCCAGGGGTAAGCCAGTACTCACTCGCGCGGTAACCACCGGTTCTATGGCGGCACAGACACGCACCACTTCGCCGCTTTCGGCTTTCAGGCCTTCGCCGCTGCGCAGCACCGGGCCGCGATCGAGAAACAGGCCCAGCTCGCGGCCGCTATCGCTTTGCGCTTTTAAGCGGCCACGAATGCGCAGCTCGAAGGGCAGCGTCAGCGTGTCGCTGGCTGCGCTCTCCTCCACTGGCCCTAAACGTTCTATTAATTTCAGCATTGCTCTCGTCCCTTCGCTATCTCTGCGGCTGTGCCGCGGGTAGGCCTACGAGAGGGCGCTGTGAATACCTCCCTGTACGCTACTTTTGCCATCCTTGGCAAAAGACCCTCTCTACGGCCTACCCCCGTCACCTCTAACTAATGAAATAGCCTCAATTAAAACAAATGATAACGCTGAGCCAGCGGCAGTTCGGTGGCGGGCTCGCAGGTTAAAATTTCACCGTCGCAGCGCACTTCGTAGGTTTGCGGGTCGACGGTCAAATCGGGGCAAGCATCATTGAGCTTCATATCCTTTTTGCGCACTTGGCGCACGTTTTTACACGCTGCTAGCTCGCTATTAAGTCCCAGGGTCTCTTTAATGCCTGCATCCAGCGCGGCCTGGCTGACAAAGCTGAGCCGGGTTTGGCTCGCTGCGCGGCCAAAGGCACCAAACATATAGCGGTAGTGAACCGGCTGCGGGGTGGGAATCGAAGCATTGGGGTCGCCCATGGGCGCCGCTGCAATCATGCCGCCCTTGATCATCATCGCCGGTTTCACGCCAAAGAAGGCCGGTTTCCACAGCACCAGATCCGCCAGTTTACCGACTTCGATGGAGCCCACTTCATGGGCGATGCCGTGGGTGATCGCCGGGTTAATGGTGTACTTGGCGATATAGCGCTTGGCGCGCAGATTGTCAGCGCCCATAGCTTCGTCTTCCGGCAGCAGGCCGCGCTGCACCTTCATTTTATGCGCTGTTTGCCAGGTACGGCAGACCACTTCACCGACCCGCCCCATGGCCTGGGAATCCGAGGCGATCATCGAAATCACGCCCAGGTCGTGGAGGATATCCTCGGCGGCGATGGTTTCGCGGCGAATGCGTGAGTCGGCGAAGGCCACGTCTTCGGGGATATTGGGGTCAAGGTGGTGGCACACCATCAGCATGTCGAGGTGTTCGTCGATGGTGTTGACCGTGTAGGGCCGTGTTGGGTTGGTAGAAGACGGCAGCACGTAGGCCTTCGAGCAGGCCGTGAGAATGTCCGGCGCGTGGCCGCCGCCTGCACCTTCGGTGTGGTAGGTGTGAATGCAGCGCTCTTTGAACGCGGCCAGGGTGTCTTCCACAAAGCCTGATTCGTTCAGTGTGTCGGTGTGGATCGCTACCTGTACATCGTAGGCATCGGCCACGTTGAGGCAGTTATTGATCGAGGCAGGCGTGGTGCCCCAATCTTCGTGCAACTTGAGGCCCATGGCGCCCGCTTCTAGCTGCGCTTCCAGTGCTTCCGGCAGGCTGGCATTACCTTTGCCTAGCAGGCCAATATTCATCGGCAGGTCGTCCACCGCCTGGAGCATTTTGCCAATGTGCCAAGCGCCTGGCGTGCAGGTGGTGGCGTTGGAACCTGTCGCCGGGCCGGTGCCGCCGCCGAGCATGGTGGTTACACCGCTCATCAGCGCTTCTTCGACCTGCTGAGGGCAGATGAAGTGGATGTGGGAGTCGATGCCGCCCGCGGTCAGAATCTTGCCTTCCCCGGAGATGATCTCGGTGCCGGGGCCAATCACGATCTCCACATCGGGCTGTACGTCGGGGTTACCCGCCTTGCCAATCGCGGCGATGCGACCTTTCTGAATACCCACGTCGGCTTTGACGATGCCCCACCAATCCAGAATCAGCGCGTTGGTGATGACGGTATCCATGACCGTGTCGTCGGCACGCTGGCTTTGGCCCATGCCGTCGCGGATGACTTTGCCGCCGCCGAACTTCACCTCATCACCGTAGTGGGTGGCGTCTTTCTCGACTTCGATCCACAGCTCGGTATCGCCCAGGCGAACGCGATCGCCCACCGTGGGGCCATACATATCGGCGTAGGCTTGTCGGCTGATCTTGTTGGTCGGCTTCATTGTTTATCCCCCTCTAGCGCGCCCATCACATCACCCCGGAAGCCGTAAATTTCGCGCTTACCCACAAAGGGAATCAGCGTGACTTCCCGGGTTTGGCCGGGCTCAAAGCGAATCGCTGTGCCGGCGGCCACATCCAGGCGAAAGCCTCGGGATTTGTCGCGATCGAAAACCAGCGCTGGGTTGGCTTCGGCGAAGTGGTAGTGGGAGCCGATCTGAATCGGGCGGTCGCCGGTATTGGCCACTTCGACACTAATTCGCTCACGCCCCACACACAGCTCGATATCACCCTCTTTTAATTGGTACTGTCCTGGAACCATTGGGCCGGGAATCATGATGCTCTCCTGGTTGCTGACAACTAGTTGATAGGTGTGTGGACAGTGACCAGCTTGGTGCCGTCGGGGAAAGTGGCTTCGACCTGCACTTCGTCAACCATGTCAGCCACGCCCTCCATCACATCGTCACGGCTAAGAATCTCGCGGCCGTAGCTCATCAAATCAGCCACACTGCGGCCATCCCGGGCGCCTTCCATAATCTCGAAGCTAATCAGCGCCACCGCTTCGGGGTAATTCAGCTTCAACCCGCGTGCCTTACGTCGCTCGGCCAGTTGAGCAGCGGAAAAAAGAAGCAGCTTGTCTTTGTCTCTTGGGGTTAATTCCATGGGGCGTTTCTCCAGCAATCTATTCGATTAGGTTAACCAAATACGCGGTGTGTGGGCGTCTCGCTCGATCCATAGGGGGCGCAAAAGTTGCCAAGCCTGTTCGCATAATGCCCAGGCTTCATTACGCGCGTTACCCAAGTAGCGTAATAGCAGCACGCCATGGCGGACGGTAACCGCCCAGCGCGGGTTATCCGGCAGCGCTTCACGTAAGGCTTCAATGGCTACAGGGGCGTCGGTAATCCCCACCGCCCAAAGCGTGGCTTGTACGGTGGCGCCACCCTGGCCCCAACGCCCCTTAAAGCGGGGGTGCAAAGGATCGAGGGGCTGGCGTTCTAGCCACAGCGGTTTGCCGTCCAGGGTTAAGCGGAAGTGCTGCTCAATACGCCCGGAAACATAGGGTAAGTCGCTGGCGGGGCGGCCTAGCGCCATCACTTCCCAGCCCAGGCAGCGGGCGCTGCCATGCAGCTCGATATGGGTGCGCTGCTCGCCTTTCGAGCCATCGAAGGCGATGGTCTCCTGGGGCAGCCACTCCAGAGTGGCGCCATCTTCAACGCTTAGCCGGGTGTGCTGAGTCCAAGCCACGCCCTGGCTATCAGCTTTGTAGAGTTTATTGGCAGCAGGCGTTGTGATTAGCGCATGGGCACCGCCCGCGACATGAGCGCTAATGGTGAGCGCATCGCCGCTCACCAGTCCGCCCGGCGGGTGCAGCACGTACACATGGCACGCCTCATCGCGGCCCTCTGGGTAGAATGGCCGCTGCACCCGCAGCGGCCCCTGGTGGCGAGCCTGTACCATGCGAGTAACGCCGTCACGTTGGGCAAACGTCAAGGCCAACGAGGCCGCCCAGTGGCGGCCTTGATCGAAGCGGTGGCCAGAGGCAATGTGTGGTTTGGCAAGTTCGCACAGGATCATGGGTTGCTATCGCTTCCTTTTTCACTAAGCCTTTGACATAGGTAAGCAATTAATGCGCCAAAATGGTGAAAAGCCTTGTTGTGCGGTCAATGGCAGGGATGAACGGCGGTGACTTGCAGTGCTACGCATCTAGACGCACCAATAAAGCACGACACTAGGCCTCATATGCACCAAATAAATGCACTCACTACTTATTTAGCGCTCAGCTTGCACTCACTTTTCACACCATTACTGCATAAAGACCCGGTTACGCCCGCCGCGCTTCGCTTCATAAAGAGCTTGATCAGCCCGCTGCAAGGAGTGGTGATAGTCCGGGTGGCCATCGTGAAGCGTTACACCCACGCTAATCGTCACGTTAAGCAGCGTATCGGCGCCAGCGAGCATCGGCTCTTTAGCCACCGATTGGCGTAAACGCTCAGCAAATAACCGGCTGCCGTCATGGTCAGTATTGACCAGCACAATCAAAAACTCCTCGCCGCCCATGCGAAACACGTAATCACCCCCACGGGTGGAGCGATCAAGGATGCTCGCCACCTGCTGCAGCACGTTGTCGCCAGCGTCGTGCCCATGAGTATCGTTGATCGATTTGAAGTGATCGATATCTACCATTAACAGCGCAAAGCAGTGCTCCGAATGGCGAGCAATGTCTATTTCGCGGTTAAGCACCACTGACAAAAACTTGCGGTTGAGCAACCGGGTTAAGCTGTCGCGCCCTGCGTCCAAACCGGAGGCACGCTCTATCACATTGTCGAGCAGCATCAACACCGTGCGGGCGGCATCACGAATCTCGCTCAGCGCCTTAAGTCGCTGGCTAGCATCTTCATGATGCAGCACTGCCAGCCACTCACTATCCACTTGCTGAATATGGCGTGAAATAGTGGCAATCTCTGGCACGCCCTCGAACGCATGGCACGCTTTATGGAAGTACCACAGACCAAAATCGGAATTCGACAACCGCGGCAGCGTGGCGATATTCTGCTGGGCGGCTATGGCAAACATCAGCGCATTCTCCCAATTCAACAGCGCCGAACGCTGGCGTTCACGCTCGTCGCCGATGCTTTGCGTAAGGGAAAATAGTTTGTACGACTCTTCGGTGCGCGCATTACGGTCACTGGCCACCGAGTAGGCGTGGCTCATGATTTCCATGGCCATATCGATATGATCAGAGACATACACCGCGGCATCCCCCGGCGATAGCGGACTTTTGAACGTGGCGTTGAGCTGCTGATAAAACGCCTGCTTCAGCTGCCGTGCCCCGTTTAGCACCAGGTTGACCGGAATATCGATGCGAGCATGCACCTGCCCCACTTTTTCCTGCTGCTCAACCAGGGATTCAAAATCGGCGTGCTCAACGGCAAACATGGCCTTCAGCCAGCGCCGCATTGAGGGGTTTAAGCGCAGTGCCACTTGATCGTTGGAGAGAAACAGCGAGGCATGCGGATCTTCCAGCATCACCCGATAAAAGTGGTCAGCAAATTTTTGGCAGTGGTGCTCGACCAAGGTCTCGACTGCTTGCCGCAACGGCTTGGGCGTGCGCTCCATAAGCGCTTGCCACTCGGCGGCGAGCTGTTGTTTATCTTTATAGCGCATACCCCACCTGCTTTTTATTGATCAACAGCCGATATTACACGCCAAGCAGTGCTGTCAACCGAACACAGAACAGGGTTTTAACGAATAAGCCCGCCGAAGATTTAAGTGGCGGGCTTGATGACCAGCTGTGGATAACTTAAACCGTCAAATGCTGCTTGATCAGCTCATTGGAGAGCTCGCTGATCTCGCCTTTGGCCACCGGTCGGCCGCGATCCATGATCACAAAACGGTCGGCGTACTTACGGGCGAAGGGTAGCTTCTGCTCCACCAGCAGTACGGTTAAACCATCCTCGTTGATCAACTGACGAATCACTTGACCGATCTGGGCGACGATATTGGGCTGAATGCCCTCCCCTGGTTCGTCCAAAATCAACAGCTTGGGTTCGATGACCAGCGCGCGGCCAATCGCCAGTTGCTGCTGTTGCCCGCCGGATAAATCACCGCCACGGCGGTTTTTCATCTCCTTGAGCACGGGGAACAGCTCATAGACGCGCTCGGGAATCTTTTTCAGCCCGTCGCTGCGGGCGGCAAGGCCGGTGCGCAGGCTCTCCTCTACGGTCAGCAGCGGAAATATCTGCCGCCCTTGGGGCACGTAGCCAATTCCCAACCGCGAGCGCGCCTCAACGGCTTTTTTAGTCAGCTCGATCTCGCCTGCCTCGGCGGTGTAGCGCAGCTCGCCACTTTTGACGGCCACTTCGCCCATGACAGCTTTCAGCAGCGTGGTTTTACCCACGCCGTTGCGCCCCATTACGCAAGTGCACTGACCTCTGGGCACATCAAGGTCCAAATCCCACAGGGTGTGGCTTTCGCCGTAGAACTGATTGAGCTTTTCAATCGCTAGCATTAGGCAGCCTCCTCGTCATCGGCACCCAGGTAGACCTCGATTACTTTGGGGTCGTTGGAGACTTGATCCATGGTGCCTTCCGCCAGCACGCTGCCTTGGTGCAGCACAGTCACTTGGCGAGCAATGGAGCGCACAAACCCCATATCGTGCTCGACCACCACCACCGACTGCTTGCCTGCAAGCCCGGTGAGCAGCTCGGCGGTGCGTTCCATCTCCTGTTCGGTCATGCCCGCGACAGGCTCATCCACCAGTAATAGACGCGGGCGCTGCATCAGCAGCATGCCGATCTCCAGCCACTGTTTCTGGCCGTGGGAAAGAATGCCTGCGGGCTGATGGCGCAGTGCCGTCAGGCCGATGGTTTCCAACACTTCATCGATGCGGTCTTTGATCTCGCCGGTCATGCGGGCGGTCAGGGTGGGAAAGATCCGCTTGTCGGCGGCCATTGCCAGCTCCAGGTTTTCAAATACCGAGAGCGCTTCGAAGACCGTCGGCTTTTGGAACTTGCGGCCAATGCCCAGGCTGGCGATATCGGGCTCGTTCATATGCAGCAGGTTGTGGCGGCTGCCGAACCATACGCTGCCGCTATTGGGCCGGGTTTTGCCGGTGATGATATCCATCATGGTGGTTTTGCCCGCCCCGTTGGGGCCGATAATGCAGCGCAGCTCACCGTCGTTGATGGTCAGGTTAAGGTTATTGATGGCTTTAAAACCATCGAAGCTGACGGTGACATCTTCCATATACAGAATCGGCCCATGGCGAACGTCCACCGGTGAGGCTTGAGGCGCCATAAAATCGAACACCCGGTCACGCTGGGTCAGCGATTGCAGCAAACTCATGCGGAGGCCTCCTTGGATGTCTGTGATTGGTCAGGGTTAGCCGAATCGTCGCGCTTACGACGCTTGAGATAGCCAAACAGCCCCGCCACCCCCTTGGGCAGAAACACCGTGACCAGTACGAACATCGCGCCCAGGGCAAACAGCCAGGCATCGGGCATAACGCCGGTAAAGATGGTTTTGGCGTAGTTGACCAGAATGGCGCCAATCACCGCGCCATACAGCGTGGCGCGACCGCCCAGTGCGACCCACAGCACAATCTCGATGGAGAAAATCGGCGAGAATTCGCTGGGGTTGATGATCCCCACTTGCGGCACGTAGAGCGCCCCGGCTAGGCCCGCCAGCATGGCCGATACCACAAACACAAACAGTTGAAAGCGCTCGACCCGATAACCAAGAAAACGCGTGCGCGCTTCAGCGTCGCGGGTGGCCACGCTCACCCGACCCAGCTTGCTGGTGACAATCGCACGGCAGAGAATAAAGCCCAGCGCCAGCGCAACGCCGGTGGCTAGGAACAGCCCTAGGCGGGTGGCGTCGCTGCGCAGGTCAAAACCAATAATTTCGCGGAAGTCAGTCAGGCCGTTATTACCGCCAAAGCCCATCTCGTTACGAAAGAAAGCCAGCATCAGGGCAAAGGTCAGCGCCTGGGTGATGATCGATAGATACACCCCGGTGACCCGAGAGCGGAACGCCAAGAAGCCAAACACCAGCGCCAGCAACCCAGGCGCCAGCAGTACCATGGCAAAAGCGAACCAGGCCATATCGAAGCCGTGCCAGAACCACGGCAGGCTGTCCCAGTTCAGGAACACCATAAAGTCGGGCAGTACAGGGTGGCCGTAGGTGCCGCGATCGCCAATCTGGCGCATTAAATACATGCCCATGGCGTAACCACCGATGGCGAAGAAGGCGCCGTGGCCGAGGCTTAAAATGCCTAGATAGCCCCACACCAGGTCCACCGCGACGGCCAGCAGCGCGTAGCTTAGGTACTTGCCAAACAGATTGACCGTATAGGCGCCCACATGCAGCGGGTTATCCGGCGGCACTGCCACGTGTAGCAGGGTGACCAGCGCCAGCGCGGCCAGTAGCACGCCGAGAAAAATCTGGGTGGAGCGTTCACTGAACGGGCGTGTTAGCCAAAAGTTCGTCGAAGATTCGGTCGTTAGTGACATCGTTTAGCCCTCCGCAGCCCGGCCCTTCTGCGGGAAGAGTCCACGCGGGCGTTTCTGAATGAATAGGATGATGAAGACCAGCACGATGATCTTGGCCAGTACCGCGCCTGCCCAAGGTTCCAGCACTTGGTTGATGACACCCAGCGATAGCCCGGCCACCAGCGTGCCCCACAGGTTACCCACGCCGCCGAACACCACCACCATGAAGGAGTCGATGATGTAGTTCTGCCCCAGGTTGGGGCCGACGTTGGTAAGCTGGGAGAGCGCGACACCGGCAAGCCCTGCCACACCCGAACCTAATGCAAAAGTCATGATATCCACGCGAGTGGCACGAATGCCCATGGAGCGGGCCATGGCGCGGTTCTGGGTGACAGCACGTACCTCTAGCCCCAGCCGTGTACGGCGCATGATCAGCATCAGGCCCGCAAACACCACCAGCGCAAAGCCGAGCACGTACATGCGGTTGAGCGTTAATGACAACGCATCGTTGACCACTAGGGAGCCGCTCATCCACTCAGGGGTGATGACGGTGCGGTTGAGCGGAGAAATCACCGTGCGTACCAGCTGCTGCAGAATCAGGCTGATACCGAAGGTTGCCAGCAGGGTTTCCAGCGGGCGGCCTTTGAGGAATTGAATCACGCCGCGTTCGATCGCCACGCCCGCTAAGGCGGCAACCATAAAGCCTGCGGGAATCGATAGAATCAACGCCAAGCCCGGCTGGCCAGGCAATAGTTGCTGCATCGCCCAGGTGGTGTAGGCGCCCAGCATCATTAGCTCGCCGTGGGCCATGTTGATCACGCCCATGACGCCAAAGGTGATCGCCAAGCCAATGGCGGCCAGCACCAGCACCGAACCAAGGCTCAAGCCGAAATAGAGGGTTTCCAGGCCGCGGTTGATCTTGAGCTGCTGCTCGATGCCCGTCAGTGAAGCGGCAGCGGCATTGGCGACGACGGGATCATCGCCATTGGCTGCCCGACTCAACGCCACACGCGAGCGCGGGTGCAGGCTGCCGTCCAGCGCTTCGACCCCGGCCATTTCACCGGCTTCAGCGCGGTAGATCGCCACGGCTTGAGTCAGGCGATAGCGCACCTGCTCGTCCTCTTCCTGCTCGATCAAGTCATCAAGCGTGGGCACCAGTTCACCGTCTACTTCACCTAGCAGACGCTCGGCCGAGGTACGGCGGCGCTCCACGTTAGGCGAGTAGAGGTCAACGACCGCGATGGCACTGCGCAGTTGATTGCGCAGGTTGTTGTTGATACCGATACGCTCCAGGTCACGGCGGGACATCTCGCCCAGCGCTTCGCCGGTCAAGACATCGGCCACCGACCAGTCGCGGCCGCGGTTCTCGAGTACCAGTACAAAGCGGCCGTCTTCGGTGCGCTGTAAGCGGCCATCCAGCAAGGCCTGCAGCCAGTCTCGTGCGCGCTCATCATCGCTTTGTAAAATAGCGGTAATAGCTTCGCCTTTGGCGGTGTAGGACTCAACGTCTAGCGCCTCTAGCAGTTCGAGCGCGGCCGCATCATTAGTGGAGCTGCTGCTGGCGTCTGTTGATTGTGCTTGTGCGTGGAGGGTAATCCCCAACAGCAGGAAGCAGAGCAGCGCCAAGGAAAGGAAACGCCTCATGGGGTTCTTCCTTTGGTTATTTAAAAACGGTTATCTAAGAGGGAAAGATAGCGTGCTCCTTGCCGCGCCAACCATCGAACCACGGCGCGGCAAGGGAGGTGTTATGCCTTACTCAGCGAGTGCCGCTTCGGCTTCTTCTGCTGCGGTGCTGCCACCGCACGAGCCGTTCACGACGTTAAAGTTGCCGCACTCCATCGGCTTGCGCCAATCGGCAATCAGGTCACGCGAGCCAGGCAGGTAGTCAGACCAAGCATCGCCCGCCACGGTAGAAGGCGTCTGCCACACGATGTCGAACTGGCCGTTGTCCTGAATCTCACCGATCAACACCGGTTTGGTGATGTGGTGGTTGGGCATCATCGCCGCATAGCCGCCGGAGAGGTTAGGCACGGTGACACCAATAATGGCGTCTTTAACCGTGTCGACGTCTGTCGTGCCCGCTTTGCGAACCGCTTCGGCCCACATGTTGAAGCCGATGTAGTGCGCTTCCATTGGGTCGTTGGTGACGGCCATATCGTCGCCGGTGTACTCAATCCAGGCATCGATAAAGTCGTAGTTGTCGTCGTTATCGACGCTCATAAAGTAGTTCCAGGCAGCCAAGTGGCCCACTAGCGGCGCGGTATCGATACCGGTCAGCTCCTGCTCACCCACCGAGAAGGCGATGACCGGAATATCGGCCGCGTCGATGCCCTGGTTGGAAAGCTCGGTATAGAACGGCACGTTGGCGTCGCCGTTCACGGTCGAGATCACCGCAGTGGGTTTACCCTCTTCGCCGAAACGGCGAATTTCGGCCACGATGTTCTGCCAATCGGAGTGACCGAACGGCGTGTAGTTGACCATGATGTCCTCATCCGCGATGCCGTGTTCGTCCTTGAGGAAGGCTTCAAGGATACGGTTGGTGGTACGCGGATAGACATAGTCAGTACCCACTAGCGCAAAGCGCTCGATACCCACTTCGTTGATAAGGTATTCAACCGCAGGAATCGCCTGCTGGTTAGGCGCTGCGCCGGTGTAGAAGACGTTTTCAGAGGACTCTTCGCCTTCATACTGCACCGGGTAGAACAGCAGGCCGTTGAGTTCCTCAACGACGGGCAGTACCGATTTACGCGATACCGAGGTCCAGTTACCGAAGATGACGTCGACTTCTTCTTGTGCCAATAGCTCACGAGCACGTTCGGCAAACAGCGGCCAGTTAGAGGCAGGATCCACCACCACGGCTTCCAACTGACGGCCCAGCAAACCACCGGCTTCGTTCTGCTGTTCAATCAGCATTTCAACGGTGTCTTTAAGAACCGTTTCACTGATCGCCATGGTGCCAGAGAGGGAGTGCAGGATACCGACTTTGATTGGGTCATCATCTTGGGCGACGGCTTGGGTGCTGGCACCCATAACAGCGGCAGTCAGCAGAGCGGTCGCGAATCGGCCACCTGACAGCAATGAGCGCGGGTGTGTCGAGCGATTGAGAGTGTTCATTGTTAATCTCCTTGCACCCCTTATGGCTGGGGTTTGTTATGACCGGGGCTTGATGATTGGCTTCGCACTTGGGGTTGTTGTGTTAGCTCCCCCCAATACGTCCACTAGCCTTTAACACTTGCAAGGGGTGCGCCAGATTGGCACAAAGATCATTTATACTTACCCAATCAGTGACTTAGTTAAAATTTAATATTCCTAATTGTCGCCAAGCGCACCAAAATAAAGCATAAGCTTGTTGCTGAAGCACTTTATCAATGCACCAATAAGATTCAACGCACCAACTCGGCACTTAGATTAGCCATATACAATTTAGAAACTTTCCAATTACTCTGCAGTTATAAGAAATACAAGAAGAAAAAAGGGGCGCCGACTTTCGTCGGCGCCCCGTTGCTCAACATTACTGCTTTACGTATTAATCGCTTTCAGGCGAGCCTGACGTAGGCTTTGCTCCCTTCATCCCACGACGCAGGAGGGGGCCCACGATATAAGGCAAGATCAAGCCCAATCCAGCAAACACCCAAAGGCCGATAGCTAGGCCGCTATCCCAAAGAATCATCCAGTCGCCATCGGAGATATCCATGGCATGGCGTAGGTTCTTCTCCATTTCGGGCCCCAACAACAAGCCAAGAATCACTGGCACCAGCGGAATCTCAAGCTTACGCAGGACATAACCACCCACCCCAAAGGCCACCATGAAGTAGAGGTCAAAGATGGTGTTACTGATCGAGTAGATACCCACGAAGGCAATCATCGTGACGATCGGCAACAAGTACATCGGCGGCACGGACAGCAGCTTGACGAAGATGCCCACCAACGGAATATTAAGGATCAGCAGCAAAAAGTTACCGATCAATAGCGCTGCGATCACGCCCCAGACGATGTCGGCATTCTGGGTGAACATCAGCGGCCCAGGGGTGATGTTGAGCGAAATCAATAACGCTAAGAGTACTGCGGTAGTACCACTACCCGGCACACCCAGCGTTAGCATGGGAACCAGAGCACCGCTCGAAGCGGCGTTGTTGCCAGCTTCAGGCGCCGCCACACCGCGCGGGTCGCCTTCTCCAAAATTACCCTTTTTACCCAACACACGTTTTTCAAGGGTATAGCTGATGAAGCTACCCAACGAAGCACCGGCACCCGGTAGCACGCCGGCAACAAACCCCAACACCCCTCCACGGAAGCTGGTGGGTAGAATGTCGCGGATATCCTTCCAGGAAAGCGAAAGTTTATTGACCTTCATCTTTTCCTTACCACCGCCTGCACGCTCCTCAATGAAGAACAGCAGTTCGGAAATGGCAAACAGGCCGACGATAGCAATGATGAAGTCTACGCCTTCAAAAAGTTCGAGTACCCCGAAGGTGTAGCGCTGCACGCCGGTATTGTCGATACCCACCGTGGCGATCATTAAGCCAATACTGGCGGCGACTACCGTTTTGATAGGGTTTTTGCCGGTGATGCCGCCTAAGGTAGCGAACGCCAGCAGGAAGAGTGCGAAATATTCTGCCGGACCGAACGTCAGGGCAAAATTAGCCAGCAGTGGCGCCAGCAGAATCAAACCAATCGTGGCGATCAGACTACCGATAAAGGAGGCCACGGCAGAGATTGCCAGTGCCTCGGAAGCCTTGCCCTTCTGGGCCATAGGATACCCGTCAAGACAGGTCATCATGGCCGGTTCATCGCCGGGAATATTCAACAGAATCGATGATATACGCCCACCGTACATGGCACCCGCATACACTGACGTCAGCATAATCAGAGCCGTTTCTGGGGCGAGCCCCAAGCTAAATGCCAGCGGTATCAGAATGGCCACGCCATTGGCGGGGCCTAACCCCGGCAAGGCGCCAATCAAGGTGCCCAGAAAAGCACCTAGCAAGGCGAACATCAGGTTATGGGGCTGCAGAGCAACGCCAAAACCATCCATTAGGTAACCTAGAGTTTCCATCAGTTCACCTCCAGGAATGACAACAGACCCAGCGGTAAGGCGAGATCAAGTGCAAAACTAAACAGAAAGTACACCACCACTGCCGAGACTGCCCCGGTCATGTAAGCATTGAGCGGCCGAGCCCCCATGCGCCAGCAAAGCGTCCCCACCGCCAACGTGGTGCTAATAATAAAGCCCAGTGGCTGAAGCAGCATGGCGTAAAAGATCAGCACCACTACGGCGATAATCAGCTCAATACCGGTACGGCTCCATGGCCAGGCATTGTCAGGGTCAGGGCGTACAATCAGATAAAGGCTGGAAATGGCCAGCACCACGGCCAGCAGCTTCGGAAAAGTGTCAGGACCGACAGCCTCGGCCCCACCAAACGGCTCCGGGAACTGAGTGGCGGCCCAGCCGTACGCGACGGCCAGGACGATCATCAAGACCCCAAAGATGCGGTCGTTAAAGGTCATTACTGAATCAACCCGATATCTTTAGAAAGCTGTTCAATGTCACTGATCTGGTTGAGTACAAACTCTTCAAACTCACCAGCAGTCATGTGGAAAGGCATCAAACCGTTTTGAGCCATGACGTTCTGCCACTCTTCACTCTGGTAAATAGTGTCCATGGCATCGGTCCAATACGTTTCAGCTTCTTCGGAGACATCCGCAGGCATATAAAAGCCGCGCCAGTTGGGGCCAAGGGCGTCGATGCCTTGCTCACGGGCAGTGGGGATGTCGGCTAGGTCGCCGGGCAAACGCTCTTCGGAAAGCACAGCCAGCACGCGCAAATCGCCGGACTCCATAAACCCTTGGGCTTCAGTGATATCACCGGTAAAGGCATCCACGTGCCCACCGATCACCTGGGTTAACGCTTCGCCACCATTGTTGTAAGAAAGGTAGGCAATGCGGGGAAGGTTTTCGACATCGGCTGCTTGAGCGGCAATCAGAACTTTAAGATGATCCCAGCCACCCTTAGCGCTACCGCCAGCGAACTTAACACTGCGCGGGTCTTCTTTGAGCGATTCCATCAGTTCATTGAGGTCATCAATCTCGGAATCAGCGGCCACGGCGATAATCCCGTAATCCGCCCCTAGGGCACCGATCCAATTGACCTGATCGGCAGTCAACCCGGGGAATTGCCCTTGAGCCAGACGAGTGGTCGTGGCGGTAGATGCAGCCACCAGCAGATGGTCGTCGCCAGCGCGCTTGCTGACGGTATGAGCAAACGCCACACCGCCACCAGCGCCAGCCATGTTGATGGTTTGTACATTCGCTGGCACTAGATCAAGTTCTTGCATGACATTACCCACACTGCGACAGGTAAAGTCCCAGCCGCCGCCCGGGTCAGAGGGCGCAATACACTCTACTTTACCTTCAGGCTCGAAGGCTGAAGCGGTACTGGAAAAGGTGGTAACAGCCGCTAGCGGCAGGGCCAGCAGAGTTAGGAGTTTAAAATGAGTCATGGCGTTCTCCACGTATCAGTGTTGTTGTGTGGGTACGGTTGTATTGATGTTGTTGTGTGAGGCGTCTTATTGTGAGACTGCACGTCGCGAACGTTAGAAGACCACTACCCTGACCGACAAGCTTGTGCGCATAAAAGACAAAAAGTTCTTTACGGGCATTTTGTTCATTTTGTTCACGCCTGTTTGCTTGCAGTCAGCACTTATAGAGCATCTAGCCACTTGTGTGCCGTTGCTAACAATCGGTAGCGTCGCTCGGGCCGCCCTACATCACCATAGCCCAGCTCGGCACTCACTGCCTGCTCGGCGACCAGGAACTCTAAATACCGCCGCGCGGTTGAGCGGCTAGCGCCCATGGTGCGCGCCATCTGCATGGCGGTAAGCGAGTCGGGGGCGGCAGCCAGTGAGTCGATCACCCGGCGCAGCGTCAGCCGATCAATCCCTTTGGGCAATGATTGAGTTTTAGCACGCGGCGTTTCGCCGGGCTTCAAGCGCGCCAGTACATGATCCAGCTCGTCCTGATTCATCTCGGCACGGTTGGCCAACGCCTCTCTCTCGCGACGAAAGCGAGTCAGCATCTGGGTCATCCGCGAGGCTTCGATGGGCTTGATCAGATAGTCGAAAACCCCGCCGCGCAGCGCTTCGCTGATGGTTTCCACTTCCCGGGCGGCGGTGACCATGACGATATCCACATGTACATGGTCACGGCGAATCGCCCACAGCAGCTCTAAACCCTCCACATCAGGAAGATAGGCGTCTAATAAAATCAATTGGATGCTGGAAGCGCGCTCCGCCATTAGCGCTTTAGCTTCACTACCGTTGCGCGCCATGCCAGCCACATAAAAGCCGTCACTCTGCTCAATAAAAGCTCTGTGAATATCGGCAATGCGAAAATCGTCTTCAACGACCAAAATGCCGTACTGCCCATCAGACATTACTTCCCCCTAGCCGTTGTGGTCACTGTTTTTGAAATTGTTGTTGAGACGGTAGTCAATATTGCTGCGCGCACAACGAGCGGTCGAGTACTGCGGTAAAGCAGGCGCCACCCAGTTCGCTCTCTTCAAGCGTCACTGCGCCGCCGTGCTGGCGACAGAGCCTCGCTACCAGCGCTAGGCCAATGCCCTGGTGCTTGCCAGTTTTGGTCGAGAAACCCTCCTGGAAAATCGACTCGGCAAATTGAGCGGGCACCCCCGGCCCGTTATCTTCCACTTCGATTAGCAGCTGCTCGCCCAAATCAGTGAAAAACAGCCGCACGTTGGGCTCTTCGCTTGGCCCATTCAGCGCGGCATAGAAGGCGTTGTCCAGTAAGTTACCCACCACGCTCATCATTACCTCTTGCCCGGTGGGCGTTAGCGGGCAAGAGAGCGAGCTTTGCTCGTCAATTTCCAGCGTCACGCCGAGCTCCCGCGCGCGGGTTAGTTTACCCAGCAGCGTGCCGCTAAGCACGGCATCAGCCACGTTGCGCATTAAAAAGCTCATTTGTGCCTGGGCGCGTTCGGTCTCCTGGTGGATCAGCGCCAAGGCTTCATCAATGCGCTGTAACTGCAGTAACCCAGAGATGGTGTAGAGCTTGTTGGAAAACTCGTGGGCCTGGGCGCGCAGCATATCTACATCTCGGCTGGCCTGGGTTAGCGCTTGGGAGAGGTCGACTATCTCGCGGCGGCTACGGAAGGTGGCCACCGCTCCTTCAATCTCTCCCTCGTACAGAATCGGCACCCGGTTGACGACAACAGGATGATCACCCAGCCACATCTCCTGATCGAATTCCTGTTCACCGCGCCGGAGTACCTCTAGCAGCCTGGAATTAGGCACCACCTCACGAATGGGTTGCCCCAGCAGCACATGTTCGTCATCCAAGTTGAGAAAGCGCCGCGCCTGCTGGTTGACCAGGGTGATATGTCCTTCCCGGTTAACCGCCAGGATGCCTTCGTGGATCGACTGCAAAATGGCTTCTTTCTCCATCGCTAGTCGGGCAATCTCGTAAGGCTCCAGGCCGAGAATGACCTTTTTAAGGTGCTGCGACAGCCAATAGGCTCCGGCAAACCCCAGGCAGATCATCAGCGCTACCAGTACCCAGCCAACGCTGTTGTAGCGCGCCACGTCCATCTCGACGCGATCCATCATAAAGCCGACGGACACCAGGCCAATAATATTGCCCTCTTCATCCCAAATGGGCGCTTTGCCGCGCATGGCGGTGCCTAGTGAACCGGTCGCCTCAGAGACATAGAACTGACCATGGATCAGCGCTTGATCGTTATCGCCGCCCACCATCGGTTTCCCAATCCGCTCGGGCAACGGGTGGGAGTAGCGGATGCCTTGAGCATTGCCAACCACGACATAGCGCGCCCCGGTTTCATGGCGAACCCGTTCTGCCAGCGGCTGAATAATATAGGCGGGGTCAGGGATCTCGAACGCGTTGATAATTTGCGGCATTGACGCCACTGTTTTGGTCACCGCCAGCGCGCGTTCGCCCATCTGCTGGCTAATAATTTCCGCTTTGCGGAGATTGAGATACGTTCCCTGGGCCAGTAGCATGCCCGCCAAGAGCAGCCCGACCAACAGCATCACCTGCAGGCGAAAACTGCGTTTATACCAACTGCGCCTCGCACGGGTTCGCCGCCAGCGCTGCAGTTCGGCTAATGTTCGGGGGCGAGGAACGCTCATAAGGAGACTCGAAATGCGTGACCGCACCATTATGGCACGCGCCAGCAAACGGCGTTAATTGCCATCACTCGTGTCATCGTTCGCTGATATAATACTGCGCTGCCAAAACCAAGGAGGGATGTAGTGGCAATCGTTCGATGGATTTTTGTGTTGGCCTGTTGGCCACTGTGGTTAACCGCGGCTTATGCCAGCCCGTTTTACGCCCCACCGCCGCCCCAGGAAGATGCGCCCGTATTCAGCGGCGATGCCGAGCTAGGGTTTACCCACCTTTCAGGCAATACCAATAGCCAAACGTTGATCGGCAAAACCCTGCTGACTTGGTTAACCGGTAAGTTTACCTACTCGCTACGCGGTGAAGTCCGCACAGTCAGTAAAGATAACGAAACCAGTGCCGAGCAGTACCTGGTTGCCGGGCGTGAGCGCTATGAGCTAGACGGCCCGCACTATCTTTTTGGCTTTGCCCGCTGGGAGAAAGACCGCTTTGCCGGTTATGACCAGCAGTTGTCTGCGATTGGGGGTTACGGGCGCCAGATTCTGGAGAATGGCACCCATACGCTGTCGTTAGAAGCAGGCCCTGGCTATCGTCACGACCGGCTGCGCGAGTACGAAGATGAACGCTTAATGGTGACCTACACGGCGTTGGATTATCGTTGGGGATTTTCTGACTACGCTGATATTGAGCAGGAAATGTCGGTGGAGTATACCGACCAAAACACCACCTCTCGCTCGTTAACAGCACTTACCGCCAGGCTCAACTCGAAGCTGTCGCTGCGCTTATCCCATGAGATTAAACACAACTCCCAGCCGCCTGACGAGACCAGTGAGCGAACCGACAGTACCACCAGCGCTTCACTGCTTTATCGTTGGTAGCGCCTGGGCGGCGCTTCCCCTTGACGATCAGAAGTGGAATTTAACCAGCGCGCTGACGGCGCTTTCGGTGTCCATGACATCGTCGGCAAGGCCATATTTATGGTGCCAGTACGAGTACTCGATCCCGGCGTAAAGTACGCCTGGGTGGCCGCGATAGTGGCCCAAATCAAGTTTCAACTGCGGATTGAAATGAAACTCTGCGGCATGATCCGACGCCGCCGACGAGTAATCGATGTAGCCATCAAACAAGAAGCGCGACGCCCCTACCTCGAAAGGCGCTCCCCAGGTTAGCGTCAGCTGCAGGTCATCGGCGATTTCACTGTTGTTCACGTAATAGAACGTGCTATTGAAATACTGGGTTCCTGGCACGTCCCAGGCAAAGCTAACGCCCGTCAGGATATTGGTGGCATCGGTGCCGCCGCCAAATTCGTAAGTGCCCGCCAGCGATACGTCTTTAAGCAAACCCCGCTGCAAATCAACGCCGCTCAGCCAGCCAAGGCTTAACGCCGGGGAGAATTCGCCGTACAGGTCGTCGTCGCCATCGGCCCTGCCCCTCCCCTGATTGCGATCTACAAACAGAAAGGTGCCACCCCAGTCGTGCGCGGTGACGTTCTCAAACGTCACGTAAGTATCGGTGCGTTCCTCTCTGCCAAATGCTTGATACTGATCGCTATACAGCAGTGAGATACTCGAGTCTGAAAATAACTTCTCAGCCGATGCAAACGGTGATATCAACATGGCAGCGACTAAACCGGCTGTGGATAAATAATTCATGCGTTCCCCTCGTTCATAAAAGCTGACAATGCCAGCGAGTCAATACCACAACGATACGTTGCCGCTGCGGCAGTTAACGCCCCTGACCACGATGGGCCCAGGCGGTCATGCGTTTTTCTAATTGGGCAAACAGTTCGTACATCACCATCGCCATGGCGCTAATCACCAGCAGCCCGGCAAATACCAGCCCCATGCGCATTTGCGAACCTGCGCTCATCATCAAGTAGCCGATACCTTGATTGGAGGCGACGGTTTCCGACACTACCGTGCCTACAAAGGCCAAGGTAATCGCCACTTTTAGCGAGGCAAAAAAGTACGGCAGCGAACGCGGTAAACCGACCTTCAAAAGCACATCCATACGCCGCGCACCCAGTACGCGCAGCACGTCTTCCATCTCAGGTTCCAGCGTTGCCAGGCCAGTCGCGACGTTGACCACAATGGGAAAGAAGCAGATTAAAAAGGCGGTAAGAATCGCCGGTACCGAACCGATGCCAAACCAGACCACTAAGATAGGCACGAACGCCACTTTGGGAATGGCATTAAAGCCCACTAGCAGCGGGTAACAGGCGTTATATAGAAAGCGTGACGAGCCGATAATAAAGCCCAACACCAATCCCACCGCGACGCCCAGACCAAAGCCGATCAGCGTGGTCCAGAAGGTCTGCCAGGAATGCATAGCGATAGGCCCGGCGTAGGTCACCAGCGCTTGGGCGGTTTCCAGGGCGCTGGGGAGGATAAAGCTAGGCACATCAAACACCCGCACCGTGACTTCCCAGATGACGACCAGTGCGACCACTGCAATCCAGGGCGCCAGCCTTTCAATTAACTGATTATTTTTCGTCATAAGTGCGCCTTTCATTAAGTGCTACGTACGTTTATTAAGTACGGTTATTAACTACTGCCATTAAGTACTGCGCACTTCGCCAATCTGGGCGCGCAGTTCCTGCACCAGATCAATAAAGGGTTTTTGGTAAGTGGTTTCCAACGCCCTGGGGCGAGGAAGCTCGATTTGGCGACGCTCGATCACTCGCCCTGGGCGACAGCTCATGATGTAGACGGTATCGGCGAGAAAGGCTGCTTCGCGCAGGTCATGGGTTACCAACACCACGGTGAAACGCTGCGCTTCCCACAGGTCGCGCAGCACGCACCACAGCTCTTCACGGGTAAACGCATCCAGCGCACCAAACGGCTCATCGAGCATTAATAAGCGCGGCTGGTGAATCAGCGCTCGGCAAATCGACGCACGTTGCTGCATGCCACCGGAAAGCTGCCAGGGGTACTGGTCTTCGTAGCCTTCAAGCCCGACCGTTTTGAGCAGCTTGCGTGCCCAACCGACAAACTCTTCCCGGCGTTTGCGAAACTGATAGCGGTAGGGTTTAACGATTTCCAGCGGCAGCAAGATATTTTCAAGGGTAGTGCGCCAGGGCAGTAGGTTAGCGTTCTGAAACGCCATGCCCGATATTTTAAGCGGCCCGGTCACTGGCTCACCATCCACATTAATGGCGCCGCCAGTGGGCGACTGAAGACCCGTACACAGCTTCATGAAGGTCGACTTTCCACACCCGGATGGGCCCACGAAGGCCACAAATTCACCCTCGTGGATGCTCAAATCGATCGCTTCAATAGCATTGCCGCTGCCATCGTAGGCGTGACTCACGTTGTCAAAAGTAACAAAACCAGCCGCCATTCTTATTTGCCTTCTTGATCGAATAGTTGGCGTTCATCGCTCGGCGGGAGGTAGTGTGAATCGAACACTTGATCAGGCGATGGCAGCGTCGGCAGGTCGTAGGCATCGGCAACCAGCTGAATAGCTTCACGCAAGCGCTCTTCATCAACACCGCCAACGCCATACTCGCGTGCATCCGGGGTGTCTACCACGCTATCCAGGGCCAGTTTCAAGCGCCGGGTTTCCATGTCCACATCGATTAAACTATCGCGCTCTCGCACATACTCAATTGCCGCTTCTGGGTCTTCAAGTGTTTCCCCCAGGGCGCGATTGAAGGCACGCAAAAAGCCCTGCACGGCGTCAGGATGCTCCTCAGCAAACTCATCGCTGGCGATAATGGCATTTCCGTAAAGCGGCACCCCATAATCGGAGAATGGCATGATGGTGAGCTCATCTTCACTCATGCCACGCTCTTCAAGGTTGAGCAGACTGGTGAAGTAGAAACCGGTAATGGCATCCACATCACCACGGCTCAGCAGCGTTTCGCGTAGAGAGGGGTCGACGTTCTGCCACTCAACGGCGTCGGCTTCGAGATCATTGGCCTCGGCAAAAATCCCCCAGGCACGGTAGCCGGTATCAAAAGCGGGCGCGGCAATGGTTTTACCGGCTAAATCCGCCGGGCTTTCAATACCGCTATCTTTACGGGCAAAGACAGCCGCAGGCGTGCCGTCGTATACAATATAAACACCGCTGATGCCGGGGCCATCAGGGTTTTCGGCTAAAAACTCCACCAGCGCATTAAGATCACCAAATCCCATTTCGTAAGCACCAGAGGCAACGCGGTTAATCGCCCCCGCGGAGCCGCTACCGGAATCAATTTGTACATCAAGACCTTCATCTGCAAAGTAGCCGCGGGCTTCAGCCATTAGAAAGGGCGCCGCTGGCCCTTCAAAGCGCCAATCTAGTTGGAAGCGAATCGTTGTCTCTTCGGCCTGCCCCAGAGTAGGCAGCCACAAAAAAGCACTAGCGCCTGCTAGTGCAGTGCGTTTCAACCCTCGAATAACTGACAATGAAGCGTTCATAGCGAGCTCACCTTGTATACAAAAAACGTGCTGTATACTTAGCATGGACACTGCCAATTTTTAATAAAACAATTAAATTCAAATAGTTAACAGCCAGTCATATTAACTAATTGAGTATTTAGAAGATTTTTCATGCCCCAGTACTTGCTCCCAATGTCCCACATGCTTTATTAGGGTGCACTTAAATAGCATTGCGCACCAAACTAGTAACTTTATTAGACGTTGGTCTATATTGGCGTTATACTGTGCTTAGTTTCCTGTCCTCGCGCCATTCATTGAATGGCGCTTTTTTTTATCCGTAATTTCTCTGTGTTCGTGCATGACATGCTTAACGACGCACTTTGATAGGCTAGATTTCCGCTCCTTCCTGCTCCCCATAAGGTAATTTGATATGACCCAACCAAGCCCCAACGCTGAGGGCTCTCAACGGTTTTCGCTTGGCGATCCTATTGTGCTGATCTTGAGTATCGGCTTTATTGTCGCTTTTCTGGCGCTGTCGTTTTACGACGTAGCGCTGGTGGCGGATAGCATCAGCGCAGGCTTCGCGTGGACGGCGTTAGTTTTAGGTAGCTACTTTCAGCTACTACTTTTGATGACGTTCTTTATTGCCATCGGTTTAGCCATGACGCCAGCTGCAAAAGCGAAAATCGGCAATTTAGATGCACCAGAAATGAGCACGTTTAAATGGCTCTCGATCATTTTGTGCACTCTGTTGGCGGGTGGTGGCGTATTTTTTGCCGCAGGTGAGCCGATTTATCACTTTGTAGTAACGCCGCCCGCCTTTGATAGCGAAGCGGGCACTGCCGAAGCTGTTTCTGGTGCGCTAGGCCAATCCTTTATGCACTGGGGTTTTATGGCCTGGGCGGTACTGGGGTCATTAACCGCAGTGGTTCTCGCGCATGCGCACTACGTAAAAGGCCAGCCGCTGCAACCACGCACGCTGCTCTACCCGATACTCGGTGAGCGCTTAATGCGTGGCCCACTGGGCGGTTTAGTCGACGCCTGCTGTGTGATTGCGTTGGTGGCGGGCACGGTGGGGCCCATTGGCTTTCTGGCCACTCAGGTTAGTTTTGGTCTTCATGAGCTGTTTGGCCTGCCGGAAGGCTATACCGGCCAACTGATTATTCTGGGCATACTTGCCAGCATCTACGTGCTCTCCTCCATGAGCGGCGTACACAAAGGCATTCAAATACTCAGCCGGTTTAACGTGCTGCTGGCGTTAGGTATTGGGGCAGTGATTATTGTCTTTGGCCCAACGCTGTTCCTGGTCAATAGCTACGTTTCCGGTATGGGCGCTTATGTCAGCGAATTCTTTACCATGGCGACCATGACCGCTGAGACGGCACCAGCGTGGTGGATGCAGTGGTGGACGGTGTTTTTCTTTGCCTGGTTTATCGGCTACGCACCGGTGATGGCCATTTTTGTGGCGCGAATTTCCCGCGGTCGCAGCATTCGCGAAATGATTGTGGCGGTGGCGATTCTCGCCCCTATCGCCACTACCGTTTGGTTTACCCTGCTCGGTGGCTCGGGTATCTATTACCAGCTCACTGGCGTGATTGATTTAACCGAAGCACTTAATAACTTTCAGTTTGATGTCGCGACGCTGACCGTCGCCCAGGCGCTGCCCGGCGGCACCTGGATGGCACTGGCAATTTTAATGCTGACGACGATTTTCGTAGCCACCACCGGCGACTCAATGAGCTATGCCATTGCTGTGGTCGGTGCGGGTCATGACAACCCCAGCCCGGTAATGCGAGCCTTCTGGGGCATCGCTATGGCGCTCATGGCGGCGGTACTGCTCTATATGGGTGCCGGTCAGATTGGCGCGTTGCAGCAGTTTATCGTCATCACCGCCATTCCGGTGTCGTTGATACTGCTGCCATCGCTCTGGAATGGCCCTCAAGCGGCCTACGCCATGGCCCGCGAACAGGGCATTATTGAATAGGTAAGCCGCTCTGGCCCTGGCTAATTTATAATCCTTCCAGTAGGCGCAAAATCATCTGCGGCTGCTGGTTGGCCTGGGCCAACATAGCGATACCTGCTTGCTGAAGGATCTGTGCGCGAATCAGGTTTGAGACTTCCTGGGCGTAATCGGCATCCTGAATACGCGAGCGGGCGGCGGAGGTATTGATAATATTGCTATTGAGGCCATCGATAACGCTCTCAAAACGGCTCTGCACGGCGCCCATATAGCTGCGTTGACGATCTAGCCGCTTAATCGCCTCATCCACCCTATCAATAGGTTTTTCCGTCCCATTGCCATCATCCAGTACGCTTAAGCCTTCCAGCGCCAACCCCTGCAAGTCCATACCTTCAAAACGCACCGCGATGCTATCGCCAGCGTTCGCGCCAACCTGAATGTTTAATGATTTAGTCTCATTAACCAGTCCAATGCCATTGAAGTTACTCTGCTCGGCGATGCGGTCAATCTCTTCCAAGCGCTGGTCAATCTCGTCCTGAATCGAGACAAGATCATCAGACGAGTTGGTGCCGTTGGCCGCTTGTACGCTTAGTTCGCGAATGCGCTGCAGGTTATCGTTAATCTGATTGAGCGTGCCTTCCGCCGTTTGCACCATGGAGATGCCGTCATTGGTATTGCGAATTGCCTGAGTCATACCGTTGATTTGCGCCGTCATGCGGTTGGCAATCGCCTGTCCCGCCGGGTCATCTTTAGCACTATTGATATGCAGCCCGGATGAGAGGCGCTGCATAGCGGTCTGCATGGCTTGCTGACTGCCGCGCAGGTTATTTTGCACGGTAAGCGACATCAGGTTGGTATTAAGGCTGAGCAACGCACGCCTCCGGAGGAAGTTAACCGACCCAGACGCTGGCGGCTATAACGTTACTATCGGCCTAGCCATAAAAATCATAAGCGTTTTACTGGCTCAAGGGTGCGGCCGCTGCTAGCGAGAACTTCGTCGACCGGTACTTTGACATAGTCATGCTGGTAGTAACCCTCATCCACAACTTCCCCATCCCACGCCACCATATCGAGATCCATCGTGCGTGGCCCCGACTTAATCGCGCCGCGTACTCGACCCAACCGGTCTTCCACTTCCTTGAGATAGGCACGAAACGCTGCTTGCTCAAGTGAAGTGCTGACTAATAGTGCAGCATTTAAGAAATCAGGCTGCTGCTGATAACCTACCGGTGTTGTGCGTATCGCTTTTGAGCGCGCCAAGAGCTTGCACTCCTGGCTAAGAATCGTTAGCGCCTGATCAAAATAGTGCTCAGGGTCGATATTGGACCCCAGGGAGATCAAACATTCATGAAGGGAGACAGCCTGTTCGCTAGGCAATGTCGTGGGGGGCATGGCGACATCCTATGTTAGTGGCGTTTTCTAGGAAACATGGAACTACCCTATTGTGAGCCAGCGTTATAAATACCTCCAGGCCCCTGCCATGTTCAAGCTCTGTATAAGTTATTGACAAACGCTGCACTCACGCAGAGAGTTTTGCATATCCATAAAACGATAGGGAACGCTTTATGCATCAACAAGCTGCTTTGGTCACCGGCGGTGCCACTCGCTTGGGCCGATACTTTTCTGAAGCATTGGCCGACGCGGGGTATGACATTGCACTGCACGTTAATCGCTCCCGCGAAGAGGCTGAAGAGGTCGCCAGCGGTATTCGCGCCAAAGGACGAGAGTGTGAAATATTTCACTGCGATTTTTTAAACGACGACCTAAACGTCTTAATACAGTCGGCAAAGCAGCGTTTCCCAGGGCTTAATTTGCTGCTGAATAGCGCCTCCGCCTATGAGCCTGCACCGATTGCCGGGACGGATCTGGCGATGCTGGAAGCTCAGTTCCGAGTCAATATGTTTACCCCGCTACTGCTGACGCGCCACTTTGCCGAGGTGGTTCAAGAGGGCCAGGTGATCAATATCATTGATAACAAAGTGGCCTATCATCAATACCCGTACGCAGCGTATTTATTGTCGAAAAAGAGTTTAGCGGAGATGACCCGCATGGCGGCGCTTGAGTTCGCCCCGCGTATTCGCATTAATGGTCTTGCCCCTGGCGTGGTGCTGCCTGCCTCCCAGCGCACCAGTGACTATGTGCAGTGGCGTATTGAAGGCATTCCGCTGAAACAGCAGGGAGAACCCGCCCATCTTGTACAAGCACTGTATTACTTGTTGGACAATACTTTTGTAGCTGGGCAAATTCTGTTTGTCGATGGCGGGGAATCAATCAATATTGAGGGGCGTCACTCGGAAAACTATACATTATAAGCATGCGTTATAAGCCGATGCTTCTTTAAGAAGCGGCAGCCCCTAACAATGAGCGTCGTTAAAACGCAACGAGGCCGCCCTAAGGCGGCCTCGCTTATGCTTACGGTGTCGTCAATCACACACTACCTTTCATCGACGTCATCGTGGTCAGGCTTAAGATGATCAGGTTCACGGGTTTGCTGAACACTCGCCTGGCTATCACTCTGAACAATGGGCTTCTCTTCCACATCCTTCTCTTTAGCGGTTGACTCCAAGACACGCACATTGGCAGGTGGTGTCTTCCCATTTTTGGTCTCACCAAAGTAGAGCGTGGTGTGTGGGAAGGGAATTTCAATACCCGCCGCATCAAAGCGCAACTTCACCAAGCGATTATAAGCGCGGCCAACACCCCACTGGTCGCCCGGCGTGGTTTTGATCACCACACGAATGTTCACGGAGCTATCTGCCAGGGCCACCACACCAGCCACGGTTAGGTCAGCGAGCAGCTTATTCCCGTACTCTTCGCTGGCTTTGAGATCTTCAAAGGCCAATTGGAGCTGCTCAATAGCTTCGTCGATGCTCTCGTTATAGCCAATACCGTATTCGCCCACATGGTTGCCGTACTCACGCATGTAGTTGGAAACGGTGTCCACACTCGAGAACGGCACGATGTGATAGGTGCCAGACAAGTCGCGGATGCCGACCGAGCGAATGCTGAGCCGTTCGGCGGTACCTGTCACGCCACCCACCGTGACCACGTCACCGGTGTTCATGGCATTTTCTACCTGAATAAACACCCCGGTAATAACATCTTGCACCAGCTTCTGCGCGCCAAAACCAATCGCCAGACCGAGTACACCAGCACCGGCGATCAGCGGGCCAATATTGATGCCGATTTCCGACAGCACAATCATGCCGGTAATGGTCACCATGGCGATGGCCAGCGCATTACGGAACAGACTAAGCAGCGTTTTCGCCCGCGCGGAAGGTTCGCCATAGCCGGTTTCCGGGTTGAGTTTATGCTCGATCAGGCTCGCCAGCCCCAGCCACACTGCTAGCGCGACAATCAAAATTACCGCGACACTGATCAAATTGCCGACCAAATTGGCACCACGTTCAGAGGCATACCAAGCGGCTAGATCAAACGCGCCCCAGGCGTTCAACACCATCATGATGACCACGATCAGAATGACGGTACGCAGCACACGCAGTGCATTGGGAACGTAACTATTCAGACGCTTTTCAAGCAGCGGCAGTTTGCGCCGCAGGTCGTCTGACAGCGTGATACGGCGGCCAATGGTCTGGGTAAGGAAGGACGACACCAGCAGTCCGACCACGATGGCGGCCAGGGACTTCAGGGTGGCAAACATCACAAAGGGTAGCGCATCGCCGGGCCGCGTTAACGTCAGCACAAACACGATTAAGAAATACAGCAGCGCGAACAGGTGCCAAGTGCGGGCAAATAGCTGCAGGGAAACACGGCTGGCGGTTAAGGTTGATTTTGCCGCCATATCATTCAGGTTATTGCGTAGGCGGAGGCGGTTCTTAAGCACCACAGCCACGGCATAAATAAACGCCAACAGCATGATCAGCGTGCCGACTGCCTGGCCTAACGACGCCGCCACATAGAAATTAATCAACGGCACCACGACCATCAGGCCGTAACCTACCATGCCAATCAAGCGCGCCAACCAGCGGTTCCAATAGGACGCTTCCTGGGTCGAAATAGGCAGTAGGCGCAGCCCTTCATAGTGTGAAGAGAACAGCATCCGCACCCCGGCTTTGAGCAACTCGATCACCAGGAAGGCATTTAAGAATAGGGAGGCGCGGGTAGACAGCTCACCCGCTTCACCAATCGCAAAGGTAGCTAATAGATTGCCACCTACGTAGGAAACGCTTACCAGCAGTACATCTATCACCGCCGCAATGGCCACACAGGTAATCAAGCGCAACACGGGTGTTAAGTTACTACCGTTCAGCGACCAGCCACTGATTTTCGTAAACAGCGGCTTCGCCAAGCGCCTGAAAATCATAAACATCGCAAAGGTCGCGACAATCACCAGGCCCAGATTAATCGCCGCACTGGTGAACGCGGCCATGTCAAAGACACTATCGGCTTCTTGACCGGCGAACAGCCCGCCTACAATGCCAACCACTTGCTCAAACTGCCCGCCCACGTCGCTAACCACACGACTAGTGAGTTCGGCTAGCTGGCGCGGCAACGAGACATCCTCCGGCGCTATCTCACTGCCTTGAGCGGCAGCTTCTGGCGAAAGCTCATTGGCAATTCCCTCGGGCAGCGCTGAGGCTTGACTGCGCAACATCTCAATCAACTCTTGGCGCGACTGCTCATCTTCCAATAAATTGGCCAGCGCCTCGTAAGATGTCGGGGCCGAGGCTTCTGATGATGCCGTGCCTTCGGCGCTGGCCGATTCACTCGGCGTGCTCTGTGCCATGGCTGGCGTGGCCAATAGGGCAATCATTGCCAACAGCCAGACACCTAGCCAGGGTAGTAAACGAAGTGGCTTCACACCTTAACCTCCTTTTGGGTGAGTGTTCTTTTCAATCTAACGGCTGCCTACACTCTACACTGCCTGTGCAGCTTGTTAAAAAGTTGTACAGGGTAACATGCCTTAATTAATAAGACGTTTTATTGGCACAGTGGCGCTAGCCAGTAGTGCGCGAGCAGTAATACCACAGCGTAGCGGGCGCCCTTAGCGATCACAATCCACGCCAGCGACCGCCACCAGGGCAGCCGGAACACGCCGGCCAACACGGTAAGGGGGTCGCCAATAATCGGCGCCCATGAAATCAGTAGGCTTAGCTCACCAAAGCGGTGATACCAACCCTCTGCACGGGCTAGGCTACGTGGCGAGGCAGGAAACCAGCGACGGTCTTGAAACCGGCGGGCATAGCGGCCTAATGCAACGTTGATCATGCTGCCCAGGGTATTGCCGGTAGTGGCGACTAGCCACAGCGCCAGCGGTGGTTCGCCCATACACCACAGCCGCGCCAGCCACACTTCCGACCCGCCGGGTAGCAGCGTCGCGCTGACGAAGGCGACAAAAAAAAGGCTTAACATAACTCAGCGGCCCGCGTTAGCGTGGCACCTGCCCACCCAGCTGTTGGGTGATTTCATCGGCCGTTTGGCGAACCAGTGCGCCCAGCGTTAACAGACGCGCTTCAGGGATACGCGCCATGGGGCCTGAAACGGAAATTGCCGCCAGCGGGGTACTGTGTTCGTCAAAGACGCAGGCGGCCACGCAGTGCAGGCCGATCGCATGCTCCTCACGGTCACAGGCAAACCCCTGAGCGCGAATTTGCTGGGTTTCCTCTTGCAGGGTCTCGGGCTGATAAAGCGTATTAGCGGTCACTCTGGCAAGCTCGCGGCCATCCAGCAATTGAGCGCGCTCATCATCAGGCATCCACGCCAGCAACGCTTTACCGACACCGGAGGCGTGTAACGGCGCGCGGGAGCCAAGACGGGTGATCATGCGCATCATCTGGGGCGACTCATGCTGGGCGAGAAACACCGCCGTCTCCCCATCGCGGATACCCAAGTTGGCAGTTTCGCCGGTTTCGGCCGTTAGGCGGCGCAAAAATGGCCGGCTGGTGGCCACGACATCGCGCGCTTCAAGGAAGCTATTGCCGATGCGGAAGGTTTTGACATCGATTCGCCACAGGCCCTGCTCGTTCTCCTGGGTGACAAACCCCTGGCTTTGCAGTGCTTGTAACAGGCGATGGGTGGTCGATGGCGCTAATTCGGCCATTTCCGCCACTTCCGAAAGGGCGAGCCCAAGGGGGCTCGCCGCAAGATACTCCAACAGCGTTAAGCCGCGTACCAGCGACTGGCTGTGCCCGCCGCTGGCTTTGGCGGTATTCGCCGGACGACCGACCGTCCTGCGCTTGGCTTCACTCACCTGGCGATCTCCTAAAAGGCGCTCCTACCTGAAAACGCCTTTGCTGACGGCGCCTTCCCTGAAAACATAAAGGGCGTCAGGATAACGTGCCAACACGGCCGTTGTCGCGTTTACGGAAACGAATTCCATTCATTCATTGGCGTTATCTTAGCGATGTCGCCATTGCGGTGGCCGCTTAGCCATAAACGCATCAATCCCTTCGCCCACATCCTCGGCTAACATGTTGCAGGCCATGGTTTCTCCGGCGAAGGCGTAGGCTTCATCAAGCGGCATAGCAAGCTGACGGGCAAACATGGCTTTTCCCGTTCGCACCGCCACGGCGCTTTTCGCGCAGATACTAGCGGTCAGTTCTTTCGTTGCCTCATCCAGCGCATCATCTTCGGCCACACGATTAATCAGCCCCCATTCCGCCGCCTGCTCGGCGCTAATAAACTCGCCTGTCAGCAGCATTTCCATGGCGCGCTTACGTGAAACGTTACGCGACAGCGCCACCGCTGGGGTGGAGCAAAACAGCCCAACGTTGATACCGGAAACCGCAAAGCGGGCGCTGCGCGCCGCCACCGCCAGATCACAGCTCGCGACCAGTTGGCAACCCGCGGCAGTGGCGATGCCCTGAACTTTAGCAATCACCGGCACAGGAAGATTCACAATGGCCTGCATCACTTCGCCACAGCGGGCAAAGAGCGTTTGGTAATAGGCTTTATCGGGGTTAGCGCGCATCTGCTTAAGATCATGGCCAGCACAGAAGGCTTTGCCTTCGGCGGCAAGTACCACACAGCGCACGCTGCTATCGTCGGCAATATCAGCTAAGGCATCGTGGAGGGCTTGCAGCATGGCTTCCGAAAGCGCATTAAAGCGCTCTGGCGCGCTCATTGTCAGCGTTGTGACGCCCTGCTGGTCAAGGCGTTGCAGGATGGTGGCAGGTGAAGATAGCTCTTCAGAAAAGGATCCGTCAGAGGTGGTGGGCATGGTGAACTCCTGAATGTGAGTAACACAGTGCCCATCAGTCTAGCGCACAAGCTTTGCGTGCAATGCTTGTGCGCTACACCATTTTTATCAGGATTTTTTCATCAAACGGGTATCGCGACCCAAGGGGTGCGGTTCGCCGCGCGCTTTGGCGAGGTCAATCTGGCGCTGGCGCTCACGCGCAGCGTTGCGGGTCTTCTCCGGCAGCGAATCGATGCAGTGGGGGCAGCTAATGCCCGGCTCATACGCAGATGACTGCATATCCTCGGCGGAGATTGGCATACGGCAGGCGTGGCACTGCTCAAACTCGCCTTTGCTCAAGTCGTGGCGAACCGTCACACGGTTATCGAACACGAAGCACTCACCGCGCCAAAGCGACTGCTCTTCCGGGACTTTTTCCAGGTAGTTCAGCACACCACCTTTCAGGTGATAAACCTCTTCAAAGCCCTCTTTGAGCATAAAGCTGGAGGCTTTTTCGCAACGGATGCCGCCGGTGCAGAACATCGCTACTTTTTTGTGCTTTTCCGGGTCGTAGTGCTCGCGCACGTACTCGGGAAATTCGCGGAAAGTGGTGGTCTTAGGGTCTATCGCCCGCTCAAAGCTACCTATCGCCACTTCGTAATCGTTGCGGGTATCGATCACCAGCACTTCCGGGTCGGCGATGATGTCATTCCAGTTTTCCGGCTCGACGTAGGTGCCCACGGTGTCGTTGGGGTCGATATCCGGTACGCCGAGGGTAACAATCTCTTTTTTGAGTTTGACCTTGGTGCGGTAGAACGGCGTTTCGTCGCAATAGGACTCTTTATGATCAATATCGGCCAGACGCGGGTCGGCTGTCAGCCAGGTAAGCAGGCCGTCAATGCCTTCGCGACTGCCCGCCACCGTGCCGTTGATGCCCTCTTTAGCGAGCAGCAGAGTGCCTTTAACACCGTTATCGAGCATGGTTTGGTGAAGCGGTTCGCGCAGCGCTTCGAAGTCGTTCAGGGTGACAAATTTGTACAGCGCCGCGACCACAATGGGCGGCATTTGGATGGGTACTGACATGTAAAGCTCCAGGTAGTCATCCTCGTAAAGGACGGACCGGGTTATTAAGACGCGCATATTCTAGCGCAACCTGGCGCTGAAAACGTCGATTTATTCGACAGAAACGTACTGAAACCTTCACCCCACGCGGCGTCAACGAGGCGTATATTGTCACTATTCCACATCACATAATCTCGGAGTACAGCATGATTATTCGTCGTTCAAACGAGCGCGGCTACGCCGACCACGGCTGGCTACGCTCATTCCATACCTTTTCATTTGCCAACTACGTTGACCGCAACCATATGGGCTTTCGCGCCCTGCGCGTGATCAATGAAGACCGCGTCGCGGGCGGCCATGGCTTTGGTGCCCATCCTCACCGGGATATGGAGATTATCTCCTACGTGCTGGAAGGTGAGATGGAGCATAAAGACAACATGGGCAATGGCGAGGTAATGCGACCGGGCGACGTGCAGCGCATGTCAGCGGGTACCGGCGTGCTGCACAGCGAGTTCAATCACTCCAAGACAAACGAGCTGCACTTCCTGCAGATTTGGATTGAACCCAAGCAGCTCGGCATTAAACCCAGCTACGAGCAGAAAGCGTTTCCTACCGCCGAGCGTCAAGGCCAGTGGCGTTTAGTGGTTTCTGAAGAGGGCCGCGAAGGCTCCGTGAGCATTAATCAGGACGTGAACCTGTACTCGGGCCTGTTTAACGCTGGCGAACAGCCAACCGCGCCGCCTTCGCGCCACGCTTGGCTGCATGTAGTGAACGGTGAAATGGAAGTGAATGGCGAGACGCTAGGCGCAGGCGATGCTGCGGCGTTTACGCCAGATGAGTCGATTAGCCTCACCGGCAAAGAAGCAGGCGAAGTGCTGCTGTTTGATTTGGCTTGATCACCGCGTTGACTAAACCGCACCAACCAAAACGGCGCCTCTTGCGAGGCGCCGTTTTTACAGCCAACTTATTTAATAAAGGCTTTAGCTGTTTTGTGACGAGTAGAGCGCACGAATTTTCAGCGTGTGATCGACTTCACGCAACGCTTCCAGCGCCTGTGGGCCATAAGCTTTATCGACATCGATAACCACATAGCCAACTTTCTCGTTGGTCTGTAGGTACTGACCCGAGATGTTGATGCCATTTTCAGACAGCACGCGGTTAATTTGCGACAGCACTCCCGGCACGTTGTCGTGGATGTGCAGTAAACGGTGCTTGTCGGGGTGCGCAGGCAGCGCCACTTCGGGGAAGTTGACCGAGGTCACCGTGGTGCCGTTGTCCGAATACGTGATCAGTTTTTCTGACACTTCGATACCGATGTTCTCCTGGGCCTCCAGGGTAGAACCACCGATATGCGGGGTCAGGATCACGTTTTCCAGGCCACGTAGCGGGCTTTCGAACTCTTCTTCGTTGCCTTTCGGCTCTACCGGGAAGACGTCAATCGCCGCACCGTTGAGATGGCCCGCTTTAAGCGCTTCGGCAAGCGGTTCGATTTCAACAACGCTACCGCGGGAGGCATTAATAAAGATCGCGCCGGGCTTCATGGCGGCAATCTCTTTGGCGCCGATCATCCAGCGGGTAGAGGCAAGATCAGGCACGTGCAGGCTGATGACATCGGAGCGACCCAGCAGCTCTTCTAGGCTTGCGACCTGGCTGGCGTTACCCATTCCCAACTTGGTGATCACATCGTAGTAAATTACGTTGAAACCCAATGACTCCGCCAGCACGGAAAGCTGCGCACCGATGCTGCCGTAGCCCACGATGCCTAACGTTTTACCGCGCGCTTCATGTGAGTTCTTGGCTGATTTCAACCAACCGCCCTGGTGGGCACGGGCGTTTTTCTCAGGAATACCGCGCAGCAGCATGATTGCTTCTGCCAGCACCAGCTCGGCCACCGAGCGGGTATTGGAGTACGGCGCGTTGAACACCGCGATACCACGCGTAAGCGCGGCGGTTAAATCGACCTGATTGGTGCCGATACAGAAACAGCCAACGCCGACCAGCTTCTCTGCTGCCTCGAACACACGCTCAGTCAGCTGTGTGCGGGAACGGATGCCGATGAAGTGAACGTCGCGAATCTTTTCGATCAGCGCTTCTTCATCAAGCGATGTGGGCAGATGCTCGATATTTTCATAACCGGCGTTGTGAAAATTGTCCACCGCACTTTGGTGGACGCCCTCGAGTAGCAGGATCTTGATCTTGCTCTTGTCCAGGGACGTTTTGGCCATGGCTGAATCAACCTCTATGGTCGGCGGCATGCGCCGTGTATCGGTTCACGGGAGGCGCATATCGTAGCACAGGCAGCCCCGGTCACGCCGGGTCAAGATGATGAAAAGTGTGCGTACTGACAATGAATGAACCGCAAGTCGTTACCACAAGCGTAGGCTGAAAGGCAGACGCCACCCCCAGGCGTCGGTGTATACTGTGGGCCTATTTCAGCTTATTTTAAAAAACATACCGGTTTGCAGGCACACCCCAATGAGCGACACGACATCACCTCCGCAGGATTTTGCCGCGACGGTTGAGCAACTCGAAACCATCGTTGAACGTCTTGAGTCAGGCGAGCTCTCATTGGAGGATGCGCTGACCGCGTTTGAACAGGGCGTGCGGCTAACCCGCGATGCCCAGCAGCGGCTGGATAGCGCCGAACTTAAGGTGCGTGCACTGAGTGAAGACAGCGAAGGCCGCTTGAATGTGGCGCCTTTTGCTGGCCCCGACGACCCCAAGGATGCGGCCGACGAAGAGAGCAAGGAGACGCCCCCATGGTAGCCACCCAGCCGAGCCAGCTTGCCACCCTGCGCCACCGCAGCAATAGCCGCGTAGACGCCACCCTGGCGGCCCTATTCGATAGCCGCCCGGCGGTAGCGCCACGGCTTGAGGCGGCCATGCGCCACGGCTTGCTAGCCGGAGGCAAGCGCCTGCGCCCACTGCTGGTGTACATGGCCGGTTATGCACTTGGGGCAGACGACGAAGCGCTGGATGCTCCCGCCGCGGCAATTGAGTTAATCCATGCCTACTCGCTGATCCATGATGATTTACCCGCGATGGATGACGACGACCTGCGCCGCGGCCAGCCCACCGTGCATAAAGCCTTTGATGAAGCGAGCGCGATTCTGGCTGGCGATGCTTTGCAGGCGCTAGCCTTTGAAGTGCTGGCCGGTACCGCTCATCCTCGGCTGTGCAGTTTAGTCCATACGCTTGCCTCAGCCGCTGGCCGCGACGGCATGGTGGCAGGGCAGGCACTGGATTTAGACGCCGTTGGTGGTCACCCGGATGTCGATGCTCTTGCCCACATGCACGCCCATAAAACCGGTGCGCTGATTGTTGCCGCTGTGCGCCTCGGCGGCTTAGTAGCCGTTGCCGACGATGACCCCCGTTTAACCGCGCTTATTCGCTACGCGCGCGCCATTGGTCTAGCCTTTCAGATTCACGATGACATTCTGGATGTAACCGGCGACACCTTGACCTTAGGCAAAACGTCAGGCGCCGATGCCGCCCGAGCCAAGCCCACCTACCCAAGTCTGCTGGGATTAGAGGGCGCTCAACGTAAAGCGCACAGCCTGATTGACGAGGCTATTGCCGCACTCGCCCCTCTGGGCGAACGTGCTGCACCGCTGGCCGACTTAGCCCACTATATGATTGAGCGTGACTACTAAACGATGTCCTTGAATACGATGTCTTTGAATACGATGCTCTTGAATACAATACCCATGAAAACATGCCTATGAAAACATGCCCATGAAGCTGTTCGACGAGATTCCCCGTGAGCGCCCCGCGACGCCGCTGCTCGACTCCTTTGATCACCCCGCTGCCCTGCGGGCCATGAATGACCAACAGCTCGCCCAACTGGCTGATGAGCTGCGTGCTTACCTGTTATATAGCGTGGGCGTGTCGGGTGGTCACTTTGGCGCCGGGCTCGGCGTGGTCGAGTTAAGCGTTGCCTTACACCACGCCTTCCATACCCCCCATGATCGTTTAGTTTGGGACGTTGGCCACCAGGCTTATCCGCATAAGATCCTGACCGGCCGTCGTGAGACGATGTTGAGTATTCGTCAGCACGGCGGTTTAGCAGCGTTTCCGCGCCGCGCCGAGTCCGAGTACGACACCTTTGGTGTCGGCCACTCCAGCACGTCGATTTCGGCGGCGTTGGGTATGGCGCTGGCGGCCAAGGCACAGGGAAATAAGCGGCGCGTGTGTGCAATCATTGGCGACGGCGCGCTAACCGCCGGCATGGCCTTTGAAGCCCTGGCCCACGCAGGCCACGTAGACGCCAACCTGCTGGTGGTGCTTAACGACAACGAAATGTCGATTTCCGAAAACGTCGGCGGCATGGCTACCTATCTTGCCCGCGTGCTCTCCAGCAAGCCCTATCTCAAAATACGCGAAGAGGGCAAAAAAGTGCTTTCTCACCTGCCCGGCGCGCTTGAGCTTGCCCGGCGCACCGAAGAGCACATGAAAGGCATGGTCAGCCCCGCCACGCTGTTTGAGGAGATGGGGTTTAACTATGTTGGCCCCATTGATGGTCACGACCTCAACGCGCTAACCGATACGCTTGAAAACCTGCGCGACCTCGACGGCCCGCAGTTCCTGCATATCAAAACGGTAAAAGGTAAAGGTTTCTTGCCTGCCGAGGCCGACCAGATTGGCTATCACGCCATTACCAAGCTGGAAAAGCCCAGCGCTGCTGCCAGTAACGGCGCCGCCAAAAAACCCATTATTAAACAAGCCGCAGCCAAGAAAAAATACTGCAATGTGTTCGGTGATTGGCTCTGCGATATGGCTGCGGCCGATTCGCGCTTGATGGGCATTACCCCCGCGATGCGCGAGGGCTCCGACCTGATTCGCTTCTCTAAAGAGTACCCGCAACGCTATTTCGATGTCGCGATTGCCGAGCAGCACGCCGTCACGCTCGCGGCAGGTATGGCCTGCGAAGGCATGAAACCAGTGGTGGCAATTTACTCTACCTTTCTACAGCGCGGCTATGATCAGTTGATTCATGATGTGGCGGTGCAGAATCTGGATGTCACCTTTGCCATTGACCGTGCAGGCTTAGTGGGCGAAGACGGGCCCACGCACCACGGCAGCATGGATCTCTCATTCCTGCGCTGCGTGCCCGGCATGGTGATTATGGCCCCAGCGGATGAAGCTGAATGCCGCGCCATGCTCAGTGCTGCCTACCATCATCCTGGCCCCGCGGCGGTGCGCTACCCACGCGGCACCGGCCCCGGCGTGGAGATTCCCGCCCACCTTGAGCCGCTAACGATTGGCAAAGCCGAGGTACGCCGAAACACCTCAAGCGACGGCGTTCGCATTGCGCTGTTGGCGTTTGGCAGCATGAATAGCGCTGCCGCCGACGTCGCCGAACGGCTCAATGCCACCCATATCAATATGCGCAGCATCAAGCCACTCGATCGGGATGCGGTGCTACACGCCGCCGACGAACATGAACTGCTGGTAACACTGGAAGAGAACGTGATTGCGGGTGGCGCAGGCAGCGCTGTCAATGAGTTGCTCCACGCCGAAGGCGTTCAGGTGGAAGTGCTTAATCTCGGCTTGCCTGACGCCTTTGTCGAGCACGGCACGCCAGCGCAGCTACTTGCCGACTGCCAGTTGGATATTGAAGGCATCGAGCGCGCTATTCGTGTCCGGCTGCCCTAAAACTTATTGCTATTCGGTTGCCATCAGGCATTACCTTTAAACTACTTTTGAGATTTATATGCTACTGCTTATTGTTATTTTCGGCCTGATCGGTCTTGCGTTTGGTGGCCCGGTGGGGCTTCTGATTGGCGGCGGCTTGGGCTGGTGGTTGGGGCGACGCATCAGTCGTCGCTTGAATATCGCCCGAATGCGTATTCAGGAAGGTTTTCTTGAATCGATCTTCTCGGTCATGGGCTGCCTGTGCCAAGCCGACGGTAAAGTAACCGATGGCGAGCTGGATGTAGCCGAGAAACTGTTTGATCAGATGCATCTGCAGGGTGAACAACGCGCCAAGGCCCGCGCCGCCTTTGAGCGTGGCCGCGCCGATGACTTCAACTTAGACGCCGAATTGGCCAATGTTAACCGCCTCACCCAGCGTCAACCGGTGCTGCGCCAAGTATTTATCCAGGTTCAGCTCTCCGCTATCGCCGCTGACGGCGTGCTCCATCCGGCTGAACAAGAGATGATCCTGCGCGTTGCCCGTGGCGTGGGTTGCAGCGATACCGAACTACAGCAGATCGAAGCGATGCTACATGGCGCTGCTGCTAACTCCCAAGGCGCCAGCGAAGAAGCGCTAAAAGATGCTTATCGCGTACTGGGGGTTTCGGACGATGCAAGCGATGCTGAGATCAAGAAGGCTTACCGTCGTCTAATGAGCCAAAACCACCCCGACAAATTGGCGGGTAAAGGCCTGCCCGACAGCATGCGCGACATTGCCCAAGCGCGTACCAGCGAAATCGGCAACGCCTACGAGCGTATACGTACGGCGAGGGGCAGCGCCTAAAGGCAGCCTTAACAACAAGATAATCGACAGGTTCGCTAACGCCCGCTAGATTGAAGCATCGACTGTTTTCGTCAGGAGCACGCCATGATCACGCTGTATAGTTTCCCCCAGTCGCGCTCGTTAAGAGTGGCGTGGGTACTTGAAGAGCTTGGCCTTGAGTACCAGTGCCAGCACGTGGCGCTGGATAAAGGCGAGGGCCAAACGGTCGAGCATTTGGCGCGCCACCCGGACGGCAAGGTACCGGTCATTGAAGATGGCGATGTGCATCTATTTGAGTCGGCGACTATTTGTCGCTATCTGGCCGAGACCTATGGCGATGGCACACTGCTGCCCAGCGACCCCGCGGCCCGTGCCCAAGTTGATCAATGGCTCAGCTTTATCGTGACGGAAATTGAGCAGCCGCTGTGGAATCAGGCCAAGCATAAGTTTGCCTTGCCCGCTGATAAGCGCGTTCCTGCTATTTTGCCAGTTTGTGCCTGGGAATTTCAGCGTGCAATAAGTGCCCTGGCGCGCCGTTATAACGGTCAGGAATATCTGGTAGGTAACACCTTTACTCTGGCGGATCTGTTTCTGACTCATACCCTTTCCTGGGCGGCCAGCATGAAGCATCGCCTGCCCGAGCCGCTACTAGCTTACCGCGAGCGGCATATCAAGCGTCCCGCCATGGCTAAAGCCGTCGCGCGTGAGAAAGCCGCCGCTGAGGGTTAAGCAGACGTAACGGGGAGAACCGCGCTATAAATAGCAAAGTAGTGGCAGACGCTTCCACCTATTACAAATAGATGCCAAATAGCGTGGTTATAGGGGATGGCACGCACGGCGTAGAAGATAACCCCGAGCGTGTAGGTGATGCCGCCCGCGGCCAGTAGGGTGATGCCGGTTGATGACAAATTGGCCGCCATTTCTTCTGCGGCGAGTAATATCATCCAACCCATCAGCAAATAAATCGTGACGCGCAATACCGCAAAGCGATGCGGCCAACATAGTTTGCAGACAATGCCCGCCAACGCGAGCGACCATACAGCAGTAAATAGTATCCACCCGGTGGGGCCGCGCATGTTCACCAATAAAAAAGGCGTGTAAGTACCCGCGATGAGGAGATAAATCGCGCAGTGGTCAAGTAGTTGAAAACGCAGCTTCCAACGCCGATGCGGAATGCCGTGATAAAGGGTCGAAGCGGTATACAGCAGTACCAGCGTAGTGCCGTACAGGCTAAGGCTAACCACCTTCCATGGGTCGACGTGTGCCGCTAGGCTCGCCACTGCGAGCAAGACCACCATGCCTACCAAACTAAGCGCGGCACCAATCCCGTGGATAATGCTGTGCAGCCACTCTTCAATAACGCTGAATTCGCCCAGCGAGTCGTCGATATCGGTATTTTTCAAACGTGACACCTCTAAACGCCCTTATTAACTTATATCAGTCATGTAAAAAATAGCGAGTAGCTGACTATTAAAGAGAGTGCTAGCGGCAGTTTGTTCCTTAGTTTAAGCAAATAGAAACAAAGCAACTAAAGCCGAGCCCGAAAAATAAAGCCAGGCTCGGTATTGATTGGAGAAGGAATCCTGCCAATGCACGCAATGGGAATCTTTTTAAAGCATTGGAGAGGGTAAAGCATCCTTCATATCGGCAGGCACTTGAAAACCTAGCGCAGCACCGCGCGCACTTGCTAACCCTTGGGGAAAGCCACTTCGATAGCGGTAATCAGGAGTAGCGCCCCCTTGATAGGCATGGCGCTGGCTCAACGCCTTGGCACAGGCATAATCAATGGCAGTGAGAATACCCACCGCGGTTAACGCCAGGTAAACGTTCTGCTTCTTGGGATTATGCT
This sequence comes from Halomonas sp. NYA30, assembly GCF_976980765.1. Lineage (NCBI taxonomy): Bacteria > Pseudomonadati > Pseudomonadota > Gammaproteobacteria > Oceanospirillales > Halomonadaceae > Halomonas > Halomonas sp. NYA30. The sequence goes on from NZ_OZ334477.1 coordinate 4,357,290, forward strand.
TATCCTTTAGTGCAAAGGAGAGGGCCGCAAGATCTAACACATCGCCGCCAACGCGGCTCCATATTGCAGGTGTAGGGTTATCTGAAAGCGCGCCGATACCACTTATTACACCTCTCGCCCCGCAGGCACGCAGGCTGTTTTCGCTGCCTTGCATACCGAGCTCACGGGTAATCCTTTCTGGCGCTAGCAGTTGATAAAGCCCGACACCCAGGCTTAGCCAGCCGAGCCCCCGCGCCAGTTTATCCGCTGAGCTTTGCGACTGGGTCATGTCTGTGTGCTTATGCATACCTACCTCCATGTCGGTGTCTTCAAGGCTGGAGAATTACCTTGACGCAACCATCCTGTTTATCGCGGAAGGTCTTATACATTTCGGGCCCTTGCTCTAGGCCAACGGAGTGAGTAATAACAAATGAGGGATCAATCTGGCCCTCTTCAATACGCCGCAGCAGATCATCGGTCCAGCGATTCACATGTGTCTGGCCGGTACGCACCGTCAGCCCTTTATTCATTAACGCACCAATGGGGAGTTTATCCACCAAGCCCCCATAGACGCCGGGAATGGAGAGTACTCCCGCAGGGCGACAAACATAGATCATTTCACGTAATACGTGGGCTCGGTCGGATTCCAACAACATGGCTTGTTTAACGCGATCGTACATGGAGTCCAGTGAACGGGTGGCGTGTGCCTCCAGGCCCACCGCATCAATACACTTCTCTGGCCCCTTCCCGTTGGTCAGGTCTTGCAGACGGCTCAGCACGCTCTCTTTATCAAAATTAATGGTGATAGCGCCGCTCGCTTCTGCCATAGCGAGCCGCTCGGGGACATTATCGATTACGACGACTTGCTTTGCGCCCAGCAGCACAGCGCTGCGAACACAAAACTGGCCTACTGGCCCAGCGCCCCAAATAACCACTGTATCGGTAGGCTGAATGTCACACTGTACCGCCGCCTGCCAACCGGTAGGGAAAATATCACCTAGGAAGAGTACTTGTTCGTCAGTGAGCGTACTGGGCACTTTAATATGGGTGGTATCGGCAAATGGCACCCGGACAAATTCAGCTTGGCCGCCTGCATACCCGCCAGTGAGATGGGAATAGCCAAATAAACCCGCGCCACCATGACCAAACGCCTTATCGGCCAATGCCTTATTGCGATTAGAGCGCTCACAGACTGAATAATTGCCACGCTGGCACTGCTCACATTCACCACAAAAGATAGTGAAGGGAACCACGACACGATCGCCTACCTTTAAATTCTTTACTTCGCTGCCCACCTCCATCACTTCGCCCATAAACTCATGGCCAAGCACATCGCCTGACTCCATTGCCGGTATGAAGTGATCATAAAGATGGAGGTCAGAGCCACAAATAGCGCAGCTACTTACATTAACGATGGCGTCGCGGGGGTGCTCGATTTGTGGATCCGGTACCGTGTCGTAACGAACGTCATTCTTACCGTGCCAGCAAAGTGCTTTCATGGTTGCTTCTCCTTAACTTTTACCCCTGGGTTAGCATCCTGCTATGTATCAACATAGCTCAGTTGCCGGGCAAAAAAGGTTAAAAAAAAGCAAGTTTCCGGATCGGTTATCGCCTTATTCGCTAATCATCACCCCTTACGTTCAATATCCACATCGCTGGCTTGGGTAAAGTCATCCAGGGCCATCATATGGCCGAGCTTGCCCGCTTTAGTGGCAAGGTACTGCTCGTTATGCGGGTTCAGACCGGTGGTGATCGGTAAGCGCTCCACCACGTTCACCCCATCGCGGGTCAAAGCATCCACTTTGCGTGGGTTATTAGTCATCAACCGTAGTGAGGTAATGCCGAGATGGTTGAGCATAGGCACGCACAGATCATAACGGCGCATATCAGCACCAAAGCCAAGCTGCTCGTTAGCTTCGACCGTGTCGGCCCCTTGATCCTGCAGATGATAAGCGCGAATTTTGTTTAACAGGCCTATGCCACGGCCCTCTTGGCGCAGATAAAACAGCACGCCACGTCCCTCTTCCGCGATACGCTTGAGCGCTTCCTGCAGTTGGTAGCCGCAGTCGCAGCGCATGGAAAAGAGCGCATCGCCGGTCAAACATTCAGAATGTACCCGCCCCAGTACCGGTGCGTCGCCGGTCACATCCCCTAGCGTTAAGGCGATATGATCCTTGCCAGTGGCCTCATCTTCGAAGCCATGCATCGTAAAGGTTGCCCAGGGGGTGGGCAGTTGGGAAGCGGCAATAAAGCGAATGGTCACAGGTTACCTCGCTGATTGACCAAACCAGTTAACCACACCAGTGTTGGCAAAATGGGCAAGTATTCTAACAGGAAGCGGCGCCCGCCTCACGATGGCAACGCAGCTAAAGTTGGCTAATTAGAGGAGAAAAATTGATCGGGTGCGACGATTTTTGCCACCGGTTACGCCGCCCTAGCGCCTATCTTCAAGTACAATTGCTCGCATATGGTTTCCAATACGACCCCAAGTACTGTTTCAAGTACTGTTTCAAGTACTGTTTCAAGTACGATGCCAAGCACTGTTACAAGTACCATGCGGGCAAATTTCTTAAGAGCAAGCATTTATGACCACCACACCGTTACAAAATGACCGTTTCCTTCGCGCATTAGCGCGCCAGCCCGTTGACCGCACACCCGTATGGATGATGCGCCAAGCGGGCCGCTACCTGCCGGAATACCGCGCCAGCCGTGCCGACGCGGGCAGTTTTATGGACCTGTGCCGTAATCATGACCTGGCCTGTGAAGTCACCATGCAGCCTTTAGAGCGCTATCCGCTGGACGCCGCGATCCTGTTTTCGGACATTTTAACCATTCCAGATGCCATGGGCCTGGGGCTCTACTTTGAAACCGGCGAAGGCCCCAAATTTCGCAAAACCGTGCGCACGCAGGAAGAAGTCGCTGCACTGAGCGTGCCCGATGCCGAGCGTGACTTGGATTACGTAATGCGTGCGGTGTCGACCATTCGCCGCGAGTTGAACGGCCGCATGCCGCTGATTGGCTTCTCCGGCAGCCCCTGGACCCTGGCGACTTACATGGTGGAGGGCGGCTCAAGCAAGGATTTCCGCCACCTGAAAACCATGCTTTACGACACACCGGATACCATGCACCAGTTGCTGGATACACTGGCCCATGCGGTCACCGATTACCTGAATGCGCAAATTCGCGCGGGTGCCCAGGCGGTACAGATTTTTGATACCTGGGGCGGCGCGCTATCCACGCCTGCGTACCTGGAATTTTCGCTGCGCTATATGGAGCAGATCGTTTCCGGACTGATCCGCGAGCACGATGGCCGTCGCGTGCCGGTGATTCTGTTCACCAAAAATGGCGGCCAGTGGCTTGAGCATATCGCTTGCGCCGGTGCCGATGCCCTGGGTATCGATTGGTCTACCGAGCTTTCCGATGCCCGCGCCCGCGTTGGCAATAAGGTCGCACTGCAGGGCAACCTGGATCCCAACGTACTGTTTGCGCGCCCCTCGGCTATCCGCGCTGAAGTGGCCCGTGTGCTGGAAAGCTACGGCCACGGCCCTGGCCATGTGTTTAACCTGGGCCACGGTATCAGCCAGTTTACCAACCCGGATAACGTCACCGCCTTCATGGAGGCGCTGCACGAGCTCAGCCCCCAATACCATCGGGATATCCCCACCCAATCACACACCCCGCATTCAGGAGCCAATTGATGAGCGAATTACGCGACGACCAGTGGTTTACCGAAGTCTTTGATAGCCACGGCAGCGCCTTCTCGCTGAAAATCTCTGAAAAGCTGCTGGATGTGCAGAGCCAATACCAGCACCTGGAGGTCTACGCTACAGAGACTTACGGCAACCTCATGGTGCTGGACGGCTGTGTGATGCTGACTGATCGCGATAACTTCCTCTATCACGAGATGATTGCGCATCCGGCCCTGTTTACCCATCAAGACCCTAAACGGGTGGTGATTATCGGCGGTGGCGACTGTGGCACCTTAAAAGAGGTACTTCGTCATCCAGGCGTTGAGAAAGTCACCCAGATTGATATCGATGAAGAAGTGACGAAAGCTTCTGAGCGCTTCTTCCCCTCATTGGTAGAATCGAATAATGATCCGCGCGCTGAGCTGTTGTTCGCTGATGGCGTGAAGTGGGTAGACGATGCACCTGATGAGAGCATTGATGTATTGATTATCGATTCAACCGACCCGGTCGGCCCTGCGGAAGGGCTGTTTAAAACCGACTTTCTCAAGCGCTGCCACCGTATTTTGAAAAGCGGCGGCGTGATGGTACAGCAGAGCGAGTCACCGCTTTACCACACGGGTTCAATCATTCGTGAGCTACGCCACGATATGCTTGAAGCGGGTTTTGACAGCGTCGCCACGCTGCCCTTCCCGCAGCCGGTGTACCCATCAGGCTGGTGGAGCGTAACACTGGCGGGTAAAGCCATTGATGTGAATGCGTTCCGCGAGCAGGCAGCCGCCAGCCACGAGCTGCCGCTTGAGTACTACAGCGTTGATGCCCATCGCGGCGCGCTCGCCCTTCCTCCGTTTATGCGCAAAGCATTCGCGGCCGAATAACCCCCCGTTCATCGCATACTTTCTGTCACCGCCCACCTCAGCTTGCCCTATAAAGGTGCAAAGCGAGGTGGGTGGTAACATTTTTTGCACCTAGACGTTCGTCTCGAATCCATTGAGTAGCGTTGAAAAGCGCTGAATTCACGCCTGTACCCTTGCTGGCATCTTCCTTGCTAGGTTTAGTGACATGCTACGGCATGCATAACTATTTTAATGACGGTTTTTAATCACTTCGAGGGAAACTAAATGTTCAATAAAAAACATCTAGCGCTTCTGGCGTCCGCTGGTTCACTGAGCCTAGCGGGAATGGCGACTGCTCAAGCCGACACCTTAGAAGATACTATTGAGCGTGGTGCCGTTCAGTGTGGTGTGAGCGATGGTTTGCCGGGCTTCTCAGCACCGGATGACGACGGTAATTGGCAGGGTCTGGACGTTGATGTTTGCCGTGCAGTAGCGGCAGCAGTACTCGGCGATGCGGATGCGGTTAACTATATTTCTCTAAACGCCGTTGAGCGCTTCACCGCCCTGCAGTCTGGTGAGGTTGACTTACTTTCACGTAACACCACCTGGACCACTACCCGTGACACCACGCTGGGCCTTAACTTCACCGGCGTTAACTTCTACGACGGCCAAGGCTTCATGGTTTCCCGCGACCTGGGCATTACCGGTGCCGACGAGCTCGACGGTGCTTCTATCTGTATTCAGTCGGGCACCACGACTGAGCTGAACTTGGCTGACTACTTCCGTGCTAACAACATGGAATTCAACCCCATCGTATTTGATACCTCTGAGCAAACCGTGGGTGGTTATCAAGCTGGCCGCTGTGATGTTCTGACCTCTGATACCTCTCAGCTAGCTGCGCTTCGTATTCAGCTAGATGACCCTGAAGCCTCAATGATCCTGTCTGATGTTATCTCCAAAGAGCCGCTGGGTCCTGTTGTTCGTCAGGGCGACGATCTTTGGTTCAACATCGTTAAGTGGTCGCTGTTCGCTATGCTTAACGCTGAAGAGTACGGCGTTACCAGCGAAAACGCTGAAGAGATGCTGAACTCAGAAAATCCTGATGTTGCTCGCCTGCTGGGCCAAGACGGCAACTACGGGGAAGGCATGCAGTTGGAAGCAGACTGGGCTTACAACATCATTAGCCAAGTCGGCAACTACGCTGAAAGCTTTGAACGTAACGTGGGTATGGACTCTCCGCTTGAAATCGAGCGCGGTGTTAACGCCCTGTGGAACGACGGTGGCTTCCAGTACGCTCCCCCGATTCGCTAAGCGTCTCGCTTGACCCCGGCCCGCCACCCTCTTTACAGGTATCTGTTTCAAGGGCCTGGCGGGCCATCTGATTGACCTTCCGTATAGCGGAGACGCCATCCATGTCTGTAAGACCCAACATTCGCCCCGCCGGCCACAAGCCGCCGTTTTGGCGAGACCGCGCTAAGCGCGCACTTATTTTTCAAATCATTTTGGTCGCCGTTGTGGCGGCTTTCCTGATCTATATTATCGGCAATACCCAAGCCAACCTGAATGCCCGCGGCATCACCACAGGCTTTAGCTTTTTGGGCAACACAGCCGGCTTTGGTATTGGTCAAACCTTAATCGAGTACTCTTCCCAGAGTACCTACGGCCGCACCTTCGTGATTGGCTTGCTCAACACGCTGCTGGTCGGGGGGCTGGGGGTCATTGCCGCCTCGATTATCGGGTTTATCGTCGGTATTGCGCGGCTATCGCCCAATTGGTTGATCGCCAAGTTAGCCAACGCCTATATCGAAACCTTTCGTAATATCCCGCTGCTGCTGCAAATTTTCTTCTGGTACTTCGCGGTACTACGTACCTTACCCAGCGCTAGAGAGAGCATGGCGTTTGGCGAAGCCATTTTCCTGAACGTGCGCGGGTTGTACTTGCCCCAACCGCTGTTTGAATCAGGCTTTGGATTGATCCCTGCTACTTTTGTTGTAGCGATCATTGCCAGCATTGCGCTGGTTATCTGGAATAAGCGCCGCCACGAAGCGACCGGCAAACGCATACCGGTTTTCTGGATCTCGCTGGTGATTATTTTTGGCCTACCACTGCTGGTACTGGTGGCGACCGGCGTTCCGGTCACTTGGGAAATGCCGGTACTGCGTGGTTTTAACTTCGGTGGTGGTATTACTATCATTCCCGAATTTTTGGCCCTGTGGCTGGCGCTTTCCATTTATACCGCATCGTTTATTGCTGAGATTGTGCGCTCGGGCATTCAAGCGATTCCCCATGGCCAAACCGAAGCGGCCCAAGCACTTAGCTTGCCGCGAAAACTCGTTCTGCGCCTGGTGGTGATTCCTCAAGCATTGCGCGTCATCATTCCGCCGCTGACCAGCCAATATCTCAACCTGATTAAAAACTCCTCTCTGGCCACCGCCATTGGCTACCCCGACCTGGTGTCGGTTTTTGCTGGCACCACTCTCAACCAGACCGGTCAAGCAATTGAAGTCATTGCCATGACCATGGCGGTCTATCTCATCATCAGCTTGCTGGTGTCCATGTTCATGAACTGGTTCAACGCTCGCGTTGCGCTGGTCGAACGCTAGGCCGGAGGCGACCCCATGATTCACAACAAAGAAACCATACCTCAGCGTCCGGCACCTAAAGGCACGATCGGCCCGGTTGCCTGGCTACGTGGCAACCTGTTCAACGGTCCTATCAATAGTGTTTTCACGCTGTTGGGCCTGTACGTACTGTATCTGCTGGTGGTGCCAACCGTTCAGTGGGCGTTTATCGATGCCAACTGGGTGGGCGACAGCCGCGAAGACTGCACACGGGCGGGCGCCTGCTGGGTCTTCGTCAACGCGCGTTTCTCCCAGTTCATGTATGGCCTCTACCCAAGCGAAGAGTATTGGCGTGCCAACATCGTGTTTGCCATGTTTGCGGCCATTATTGCTTGGATGGTCATTCCTCGCCTGCCCTTTAAGCGCTGGATGGCCCTGTTTGCGCTGCTAATCTTCCCGGTCATCGCCTACGTGTTACTCCACGGCGGCTACTTTGACCTACCGCGTGTCTCGACCCACCGCTGGGGCGGCTTGATGCTGACCCTGCTCTTGGCCAGCGTAGGCATGATTGGCGCGCTACCGATTGGTATCGTGCTCGCCCTTGGGCGACGCTCGAACATGCCCATCGTCAAAACCTTCTGCGTGATTTTCATTGAGTTCTGGCGCGGTGTACCACTGATTACCATTCTGTTTATGGCCTCGGTAATGTTGCCGCTGTTCTTGCCTTCAGAAATCAGCGTGGATCGCCTTGTGCGCGCCCTGATCGGCCTCACGCTGTTCCAAAGCGCCTACATGGCAGAGGTGATTCGCGGTGGTTTGCAGGCGATCCCCAAAGGCCAGGACGAAGCCGCCGCGGCGCTGGGAATGACGTACTGGAAGCGTATGGGGCTCATCGTCATGCCGCAGGCACTTAAGATGATGATTCCCGGTATCGTTAATACGTTTATCTCCCTGTTTAAAGACACCACCCTGGTGATGATCATCGGGCTGTTTGACCTGTTGGGCATTGTGCAAGCGGCGCTTTCCGACTCGCGCTGGCTGGGCTTCTCAATCGAGGGGTATGTATTTGCGGCGTTCGTGTTCTGGATTTTCTGTTTCAGCATGTCGCGCTACAGCCAGTACCTGGAACGCAAGCTTAATACCGGCCATAAGCATTGATGCCGCATCTCTTTACGATTTAAGTAGGATTTCAACATGACACAAGCAGCCACCAACACCACTGACGCCAGTACTTCTGACCTGATGGTCGAGATGCGCAACGTCAACAAATGGTACGGCGATTTTCACGTACTGCGCGATATCTACCTTGAAGTAAAACGCGGCGAACGGATCGTGGTATGCGGCCCTTCGGGGTCGGGCAAATCAACGCTAATCCGCTGCATTAACCACCTAGAAGAGCACCAAAAAGGTGAAATTGTGGTGGGCGGTATACCGCTGACCCAAGACGTTAAGCGTATCGAGCAGATTCGCCGCAGCGTCGGCATGGTTTTTCAGCACTTCAATCTGTTTCCTCACTTAACGGTGCTGGAAAACTGCTGTATCGCGCCGATGTGGGTTCAGAAGAAGCCCCGTAAAGAAGCCGAAGCGCTGGCCATGGAGTATCTGGAACGGGTGCGCATTGCCGAGCAGGCAACTAAGTACCCTGGGCAGCTTTCGGGCGGCCAGCAGCAACGCGTGGCCATCGCCCGCTCACTGTGCATGCACCCTGACGTCATGCTGTTCGATGAGCCCACCTCCGCCCTAGACCCCGAGATGATCAAAGAGGTGCTCGACGTTATGGTGGAGCTTGCTGAAGAGGGCATGACCATGATCTGTGTCACCCACGAAATGGGCTTCGCCAAAAAGGTCGCTGACCGGGTGATCTTTATGGATCAGGGCCAAATCATTGAAGAAAACGCGCCTGAGCCGTTCTTCAATAACCCGCAGTCAGAGCGCACCCAGCTGTTCCTAAGCCAGATTCTGGGGCATTAATCCACAGCCCAATCGACAAGGCAGCTGTTGATAAGTACGTCATCATGGGCCTCATTTGAGGCCCATGATGGTTAACAGACTTTAAAAAAGCAGCATGTCATCGCGTATAGGGACTCCTCCCCGGTTGCAAGCGACGATGATGGAAAAACATAAGCCGATGCGTGCGTATAGTCGGTCTCTTGATGGGGACGCTATCCCCTGACCCTGATGAACGTCGCGCACCTTCTCTCCTCAACGAGCGGGAGGCTTCTTCAGCCATCGCGATGATCAGGTTTTGAGAAGGTCGGTCTGACCTGTTTTTCATCAATCGTTGCCCGGCAACAAGGTAGTCGCCTCTCGGCGCTTAGGCGCTGGTGGTGCTACCGCTTAGCTCGCCATCAGCGCTGAACCGTCGTTAAACTCTCTACAATAGGACTGTCCGCTGTGCAGAACCGCCCAGGCGGTTCGCACTGTCTTGTTCGCTAACGCGACAGCCGCTTTGTTCTTGCCAACGCGTGCGACCAGCGCGCGTAGCCAACGGCTTTTGGCATCCTGCTTGTCACCCACGGTGTTGATGGCCGAGTGTGCGCCGCGTATCAGGGCGGCTTTCAGCGAGATTTGCCCCGTTCGGCCAATGCCCTTGATCTTCGCGATGCCACCACTGCTGTGTTGTGTCGGCGTTAACCCCAGATAGGCTGATGCTTGGCGACCTTTCTTGAAGGCGTCGCCGTTACCGAGGGCGCTATAGAGCTGGGTGGCGACCACCGGTCCCACTCCCTCAATCGCCAACAGTTGGCGACAAGGCATCACCGCACGGCTCATCTGCTCCACGCGCTTATCCAGTGACTGAATACGCTCGTTGAGTCGATCCAGCTCCGCCATTTGCTCGGCAATCAAGTCACGCATCAGCATCGAAAGCTCGTTATCGGCATCTTCCAGGGCGAGCCAGACACGTTGCTTTAACGCTTTCTGTCCCCGACCGCTGATCACTCCATATTCCTGCAATAACCCATGAACCTGATTGATCAACTGGGTGCGTTGATGAATATACCTTTCCCGAATGCGGTGCAGGCTCTGAATATCCTGTTGCTCGACGCTTTTGAGCGGCACGAAGCGCATATCAGGGCGCAACCCGGCCTCAACGATCGCGAGCGCGTCATTGGCATCGGTCTTGTGCCCCTTGCGAAAGGGCGTCACAAACTGGGGTGAAATGAGCGCAACGCTATGGCCGAGGGCCTGCAGCTGTCGGGCCCAATAATGCGATCCACCGCACGCTTCCATGAACACCCGACAGGCCGGTTGGCGGCGCATAAAATCCAAGACCTGATGCCGTTTAAACTCTTTGTTGACCTGAGCACGCGGGCGGCGGGTGTCGACAACACACACTTGGAAAACACGCTTTGCCAGATCAATACCTATTGTCTTATGCTTGTTCATGACTCTTCCCCTCCGCATTGAAGTGGTTCAACTATCAATGTAGCTCTTTGAAGCTTCGAGAGGGGAGGAGTCCCTTTCATTGAGCGTAGCGCGGCGATCTCGGGGTTATCCTGCCACTACAAACAAGATTGCTACGTCGCTCCGCTCCTCTCAATGACATGATAAAAAAAGAGGCAATCGTATGATTGAAAAGATGTTTATTGATCGGGCTCCACAGCCTATCGCGCCCTTTTCCCACGCTTGCCGCGTAGGCGACTTGGTGTTTATCACTGGGCAAATGCCGACGGTGCCAGAGACTAACGAGATGCTGCTGGGCACCTTCACTGAGCAGACCCACCGGGTGATGCAGAACCTGGCGATTGTGCTGGAAGAAGTCGGCAGCGCTTTTGAATATGTGGTGCAGTCCCGGGTATTTATTACCAATATGGGCCACTTTGATGAGGTCAATAAGGTCTACGCCAGCTATTTCCCGCAACCGCTGCCTACCCGCACCTGCATTGGCGTAACCGGCTTAGCGGGCGGCGCCGATGTGGAAGTCGATATGATCGCCTGGATTCCGCCTACTGCCGAGAGTGCCTAATGTCCTATTTGGGTAATGCTCGCGGGCAGTAACGCAACTTGTTCACGATGCTGGGTAAGGGATTTATTAGCTAGTGCCGTGAGCAGGATTTGCAGCGGGTCGCCGTGGCTTACCAACAGGATGATTTCACCTGCGTATTGCTGTTCTAGCCCTTCCATCACGGCGCTCATGCGCGCCGCTACTGAGCTAACGGCTTCCACCTGATGATGAGCGTGATCGGCATTAAGGCTGTCCAGTGCCCATACGTCAGGATAATGCGCATCAGTCTGCCCATCGAATTCGCCAAAATAACGCTCCCGCAGGCGCTTATCTACTGCCATCTCAAGCTTAAAAGCACTCGCCACCTGGGCAGCCGTTTGTGTCGTCCTTAAAAAATCTGAATGCACCACTTTGGTGGGCACAGGCCACCCCCACTCAGCCACCGCCTGGGCAAGCTGGCGCTCGCCGATCGCCGAGAGACCAAACTCGTTAATACCGCGCTCAGGGCTGCTGATAATTAGCCCCTGTTGGTTTGCTTGGCTGTGGCCGTGGCGCATTAATAAATAGCGATTGCGCCAATGGTCGGAGGGAGGTTGTAAAGTATTTGACATAAGTTTGTCACAAACCCTAGATTGAAGGTGTCTGCTTTCGAAAATAACCATCCTTCGCGCGGAATGTCCACTTACGAACCATTTTTCGTTTTCATAAGTGGCAAATCGCAGTGAAGAGAACACAGCATTAACCATAGCAAGCACACAACAATAACCGTACAAACGAGGCATACCATGGCAACTTCGCTCTTCCGCAAGCGCCCGCTTGCAATGCTTACCGCCGCATCACTCCTTCCGCTCGCCCTGTTAACAACACCTGCTTTCGCTGAGTGTGAGCGGGGTGATTTGGCTGCCATTTATTGCGACGAAGATGGCGATATGGTCGCTGATCGTCCGTCTGACGAGTCTGAGTGGGTTAATCCCGATACGCTGATCTTTGCCTATACCCCGGTAGAAGATCCGGCCATTTATTCAGATATCTGGCAGCCCTTTATCGATCACTTGGCGGAAGTCACCGAGCGCGATGTGCGCTTCTTCGCGGTGCAGTCCAACGCGGCGCAGGTAGAAGCCATGCGCAGCGGGCGGCTGCATATTGCTGGGTTCTCTACCGGCCCCACACCGTTTGCGGTGAATTTGGCCGGTGCTGTGCCATTTGCATTGATGGGCTCTGATAGCGGCCAATTTGGTTATACCCTGCAGCTATTTACCCACGTTGATTCCGACATTCATGAGGTAGAAGACCTCAAAGGTAAGCGTGTCGCCCACACCTCGCCCACCTCCAACTCGGGGAACTTGGCCCCTCGCGCCCTGCTGCCTGAACTCGGCATTACGCCTGATGAAGATTACGAGGTGGTCTACTCGGGTAGCCACGATCAATCCATGCTAGGTGTTGTGGCCCAAGACTATGACGCCGCTCCTGTGGCCTCTGAAGTCGTCGAGCGGATGGCCGCCCGCGGCCTTTACGATGAAGAGGACGTGCGGCTGATTTTTGAGTCCGACCGCTTCCCCACCACGTCTTACAACTACGCCCATAACCTGCACCCAGATCTGGTCAAAAAAATCGAAGAAGCCTTTTTCAGCTTTGATTTTGTCGGCACCGAGCTAGGCGAGGAGTTTGAAGGCGTCGAGAAATTTATTCCCATCAACTACCAGGATAATTGGAAGGTAATCCGCACCATTCAGGCGGCTAATGATGTGAGCTATACGCCAGAAAATCTGGAAGAGTAAACGTAACGCACCGCCACCGGCGGTGCGGTTATTGTCTCGACGATGGAAGCGGACACATGCTGGAAATTACCAATCTGGTCAAACGTTATGGTCACGATGAAGCCGTGCTGAAAGGGCTTGACCTCAAGGTAGAGGGAAACAGTGTTGTTTCTATCGTAGGCGCCTCGGGTGCGGGTAAAAGCACCATGCTGCGATGTATTAATCGCTTGGTCGAACCGACCTCGGGCTCAATCAAACTCAACGGCAATGAGCTGGTGAACCTGAAAGGCGCCGAGCTGCGCCGTGCTCGCCGCAAAATCGGCATGGTGTTCCAGGGCTTTAATCTGCTGGATCGTTTGACCGTGATGGAGAACGTGCTGGCCGGGCGGTTGGGTTACGTCAATCTCTATCAAGCGATATCGCGCCGCTATCCCCAGGCAGATATTGAACGTGCGTTTGTGCTGATGGAGCGGGTGGGAATCGCTCACTACGCCAACAAGCGCGCTGATGAGCTATCCGGCGGTGAGCGCCAGCGGGTAGGCGTGGTTCGTGCGCTAATGCAGGAACCTGAAGTCCTGCTGGCAGACGAACCAACGGCCTCTCTCGACCCACGCACCTCCGAGCAGATCATGATACTGCTGCAGAGCCTGGCCAGCGAGCTGTCGCTGCCGGTGCTCATTAATATCCACAACGTGGCACAGGCCAAAACCTATACCGAGCGCATTGTGGGTCTACGTCACGGCAAGATGATCTTTGATGGGTTGCCTGCCGACTTCAACAAAGACGCGCTAGACGCCATTTACGGCGGTATTGAAGCACCGGACGATGCGATCACCGAGAATCCAGCGGAGGAGCGCGCCCATGACTCCGCCTGACGCTACCACTGCCTCACCACGTACTTGGAAAAAGCCACCGTTTATCGCCAATCCGCTGCTGCGCTACGGTTTGATCATCGTCGCCATAGTCTATTTGGTGTGGGCGTTCGGCTCGCTACCGTTTAACTGGGCGCGCATCTCTGAAGGGTTGCCTCGCGCCGCGCGTATTTTTAGTGGCGGCTTCCCGCCCAATTTAGAGCGCTACGAGCTACTGCTGACAGGTTTTAAAGAGAGCTTTCAAATCGCCATTTTGGCCACATTGATGGGGGTTTTGCTCTCTATTCCTTTTGCCGTGATGGCGGCGCGCAATATCGCTCCAATGCCGATTTACATCATTGGCCGGGCAGTGATTATTGTCTCACGCAGCTTCCACCCGGTGATCGTGGCGATTCTGTTCGTCGCTGCTGTCGGCTTTGGTCCGCTGGCGGGCATCCTTACCCTCACGCTCTATTCGATTGGTTTTGTCGGCAAGCTGCTCGCCGAAGAGATCGAGGAAATTAACTGGGGGCAGGTTGAAGCGATGAAAGCCGCGGGAGCGGGCTATTTGGCGATTCTGTTTTATGCAGTTTTCCCACAGATCCTGCCCCGCCAGGTCGGCCTTTCCATGTACCAATTGGACAGCAACCTTCGCGCCTCAGCAGTGGTTGGAATCGTGGGGGCAGGCGGCATTGGCGGCACGCTCATGAACGCCTTTGGGCGCTACGATTACGATTTCGCCTTTGCGATTCTGCTCGTTATTATCGCGGTCATTTTGCTCAGCGAAGGTGTCAGCGGCTGGGTAAGGAAAAAAATATGGTAGATCACGCACAGCAGCTTGCCGACCGTGTTTGGCAACGTTACGACCGCAAGCAACGCCTTATTCGCTACGCCGTGCTCCTAGCCACCTTGATAGTAGTGGTCTGGACGGTGCGCGACATTGATATTTTTTGGCCCTGGGTATGGGATGCGCCTAACCAAATCTCTGCGCTTGGGGGGCGCATGTGGCCGCCCAGTGCAGCGGGATTTAATGGCATTATCGCAGCGCTCATTGAGACCGTGCATATCGCCACCCTGGCGACCTTCTTAACCATTTTCTTGGCCTTACCGGTGGCCTATATTGCGGCCCAAAACACTACGCCAAACCGTACCTGCCTGTGGCTGGGGCGTTTTATTCTCGTCTCCAGCCGTTCGGTAAACACCATTATCTGGGCGCTGCTGTTCGTGGCCATTTTTGGCCCTGGTGTGCTAGCCGGGATCCTCGCCATCGTGTTTCGCTCCATTGGCTTTATCGGCAAATTGATGGGCGAGGCCATCGAAGAGATTGATCGGCGTCCGGTAGAAGCCATGGAGGCCACCGGGGCTTCCAAAGCCAAAGTGGTCGCCTATGCGATTGTGCCTCAGGTCATGCCAGCCTTTTTTGCCATTGTGATCCTGCGCTGGGATATCAATATCCGCGAATCGACAGTGCTTGGCTTAGTGGGTGCGGGCGGTATTGGGGTGATCCTGCAAGGTGCGATTGACACCTTTGCCTGGCCAACCGTGGCGACCATTTTGATTGCCATTATTGTGCTGGTGCTGATTGGCGAAGCCATCACCAGTTTGCTGCGCGGCAAAGTCCTGTAGGTGGCCTAAGCGTTTGACCTAGCGCCAAACGCTTGCCATGTTTAAAGGATCATCAACGACAAGGAGTATGCACAGCGATGACAACTTATATCGTGGTAGCCGACGCCGCTCGCGCGCGTATTTTTACCCGTGATTCGCTTAATCTTGCCGAAAGGGAAAGCCTGGTACATGCAGCAGGAAGACTTCATGAAGGCGATTTAATCACTGATCGCCGCGGCGCCGATGTGCATGAGTCGACATCCTCCACGTCACGCTCTTCTGGAGAAGAAAACGTTGCTTCACAGCACGAGAATGAACTGTTTGCTAAAGAGGTCGCTCAACACCTCTACAGTGCGCGGGTTAAGAACAGCCTGGAAAAGCTAATCATGGTCGCCCCACCTAAATTTTTAGGCCTGTTGCGTGACAAGCTTGATGGCCCGACCCAGAAACTGGTCATTCACTCCCTTTCGAAAGACCTAAGCAAAGCCTCGCTAGCAGAAATTCAAACCGCCGTGAGCGACTTACGTTAGATGTATTAACTTTACTATCTCCTCACTAGCCTAAAGTAGTGGTCGCTCTCGCCGATACTAAGAAGTTCTATCAACAGTGCCTCCCTGGGTACTGACATGCACTTCGACGTCGAGAGCGATCATGTTTTCCACCCTCCGAGCACGCATTCTACTAGCTGCGCTAGTAGTGATTACTCTTGCCCTGATGATTAACGGCATTGCCAGCTATACCACAGTAAAACACCATAATAATCAACAAATAACCCGTAATCTAAGTGCCGTGGTTAAAGGTAATACGCAAGCTATCAACGAGTGGTTTAGCGCACGCTATACGATGCTGTCCAGTATGGAAGATGCGGTTAATAGCGATGACCCGCTTGCCGCGCTGCGCCAATTAGAGTCCTCAGGCAATTTCATGAGTACCTACATTGCCCACCCCTCTACGTCAGCCGCTATTTTTTCCGATGGCTGGGAGCCCCCTAGTGATTACGATCCTCGCCAGCGTCCCTGGTACCAAGACGCGGTAAGTGCAGGAGAAACCATTATTACTACCCCCTATGTAGATGCCCAAAGCGGTGGCCTTATCGTTACGTTTGCGCGCCCTTATTATCAAAACGAAGAGCTAGCAGCTGTGGTTGGGGCCGATATTGCCATCACTGATGTCATAGAGATTGTTAGCGGCATTGCACCGACAGACGCTAGCTTTGGTTTTCTTACTACGAATGACGGCACGCTCGTCGCTCACCCTGATGCTAACTTAACACTAGAGCCTGTATCAGCAATTAGCGCACAGCTTACCCCTGCGATGCTCGACCAACTGTCCCGTGCCTCCACACCCATTGCCCTCACACTACAAGATAGCGACAAATTACTTTTAGGCAGTCCGGTAGGTGGCAGTAGCGGTTGGCAATTAGTGGTGGCGTTAGATGAAGCCGAAGCCACAACGGGCCTTCGGGCAATCGCGACAACATCCATTGTGACGCTAATCATTGTTGCTGGCATCACGATAATTACATTTGGCCTGCTGTTAACTTTCCTACTGCGTCGTTTGCTTAGCGTGCGCAATGCATTGATGAGCATAGCCAGCGGCAGCGGCGATTTAACTCAGCGCTTATCAGAAGATGGTCGCGACGAGGTGGCACAAATTGCCAGCGCTTTTAACCAGTTTGTCGCGAAAATGGATGGTGTCATGCTCACCATTCGTGACAGCAGCCAATCGGTTCAAACCGCGGCCAGTGAAATTGCCCTTGGTGGCCAGGATTTATCGCGGCGCACCGACAATGCGGCCTCAAGCCTTCAGCAGAGCTCTGCTTCCATTGAAGAAATCACCAGCACTATCGAACATACCGCTTCCTCGGCACAACATGCTAATCAACTGTCGTTAGACGCATCTGAAGTAGCGAACCGCGGTGGTGACGTAGTGGGCCAGGTTGTTGCCACCATGGACGATATTTCGGCTTCATCGACGCGAATCAGCGAGATTGTTACGCTGATGGATGGCATCGCCTTCCAGACCAACCTGCTGGCATTGAATGCCTCTGTAGAGGCTGCACGCGCTGGTGAGCATGGCCGTGGGTTTGCCGTGGTAGCCGATGAAGTACGTAAATTGGCTCAGCGCAGCAGCGATGCCTCCAGTGAGATCAAAACGCTCATAGATACTTCTCACCAAACTGTTACCAACGGTACTCAGTTGGTTAAGAGCGCGGGCTCTACCATGCAAGAGATTGTCGTTAGCATCACTCGTGTAACCGATGTATTGAACGAAATTACCGCCGCTACGCGTGAGCAAAGTGATGGTATCAGTCAGGTCAATATTGCCGTGTCCGAACTCGACCGCATGACGCAACAGAATGCCGCCATGGTGGAAGAATCCACCACTGCAGCTGAGCAGCTAAAAGATCAGTCACTACGCTTGGCAGATGCAGTGGGCGGCTTCAAACTTTCAGAATCAGCGTCTGCTCCGTTAGCATTAAGCAACGCCAGAGCCTATACCACCTAATCTCAAGAGCAAAGCCAGTGGAGATGTTAAGGAATCGGCGGCAGCGCAATATCGTCACTGCGTTTAGCCCCAGCGGTCATTTCACGGCATAGCCGCAAGAACTCACGCACACCGGTGGTGAGGTACTTGTGGCGGTGCCAGATAAAGGTGAATTGACGCTTCAAATCCAACTCCGGCGTGGGCAGCGGTACCAAGCTGCCGCGCCGGAAGGCATCGCGTAGAGCGAGGCGTGAAACACAGCCAATCCCTAGCCCCGACTCTACCGCCCGTTTAATACCTTCGGTGTGTTCAAGCTCCAGCAGGGTATTAAACCGGCTGCGCCGGTGGCGTGCAGCGTGCTCCAGCGTCATCCGTGTGCCCGAGCCCTCTTCACGCATGATCCAGTCCTCACGCAGTAGCTGCTCAAGCTCAAGATGCGCGCGGCCTGCCAGTGGGTGGCGCGGCGAGCAGAACACGCATAGCTCGTCTTCTACCCACGGCTGGCTGATAATCATCTCATCGTCGCACTGCCCCTCGATCAGCCCTAAATCCAGCGAATGTTGACGCACTCCTTCGATAATATGGCGGGTATTGCGCACCGCTAAGCGTACACGGCTGCCAGGGTGGCGCTGCATAAAATCGCTGATAAGCAGCGTGGCTAGATAGTTGCCAATGGTTAGCGTGGCGCCTACCTCCAGCGACCCAACCCCCTGCTGGCCGCGCAGGAGTTCTTCTATCTCTTCCCCCCGATCGAGCAGCGCCACCGCTTTGGGCAACAGTTGAAAGCCCAGTGCGTTGAGCTTTAAGCGCTTGCCGATGCGATCGAGCAGCTGGCAATCGAACTGCCGCTCCAGCTCGGCAAGCGCGGTACTGGTCGCTGACTGAGACATGGAGAGCGCCCGCGCCGCATGGGAGACGCTCTCATGCTGAGCGACCGCTACAAAGACTTCCAACTGCCGCAAGGTGTAGTGCATAGAGCCTGACCTTTATTTGATCTATATCTATTTTTCAGATAACCGATATCAATATAATTCGCTTAACAGATATACCACCCTTTGCTTAGACTTGCTGGCAACTTATTTAATCATTTTTATTCTTTTTAAGAATATGCCCGATGCAGTAGCGCGTCCGCATCGGCTAAGGGAGAAGCGGCATGAGTAAGTTTGCTTTGGAAGAAGTGCTTAGTGTTCATCACTGGAACGATACCCTGTTCAGCTTTCGCACCACACGCGAGCGCAGCCTGCGTTTCAAAACCGGTCAGTTTGTAATGATTGGTCTGGAAGTGAATGGCAAGCCGCTAATGCGCGCTTATTCAATTGCCAGCCCCAACTATGAAGACCACCTTGAGTTCTTCAGCATCAAAGTGCCCGATGGCCCGCTAACCTCACGCCTACAGCACTTGAAAGTGGGCGATCAGATCATGGTCAGCCGCAAGCCAACCGGCACGCTGGTGACCGATGATCTACTGCCTGGTCGTAACCTTTACATGCTTTCGACTGGTACTGGTCTGGCGCCCTTTATGAGCTTGATCCAAGACCCCGACGTTTACGAGCGCTACGAAAAAATCGTGCTAGTACATGGTGTTCGTGAAGTCTCTGAACTGGCTTACGCCGACTTCATCACCAAAGAGCTGCCTGCGCATGAGTATCTGGGTGAAGATATCACTGAAAAGCTGGTCTACTACCCGACCGTTACCCGTGAAGAGTTCCACACCATGGGCCGCCTGACCGATCATATCCGTACCGGTAAGCTGTTCGAAGATACCGGATTGCCGCCCATCGATCCGCGTCAGGATCGTGCCATGATCTGCGGTAGCCCCGCCATGCTGGACGATACCAGCGCACTGCTTGATGAGCTGGGGCTCAATATCTCGCCGCGCATGGGCGAGCCGGGCGACTACGTGATTGAACGCGCTTTCGTTGAAAAATAAGCTAACCACTAGCTACTAAAAACCCCCGCTACTCGGTTTGAGGATATAAACCGGCTAGCGGGGGTTTTGTATGCTGGCGCCTTTAAACGGCGTCTTTACCGGTTTCGCCGGTACGGATTCGGATCACCTGCTCTAGCGGCATCACAAAGATTTTGCCGTCGCCGATTTTCCCTGTATTCGCGACCTGGGTGATCGCATCAATCACCTGTTCGGCCATGTCGTCGTCCACGGCGACTTCCAGCTTCACCTTGGGTAGAAAGTCCACCACATACTCAGCGCCACGATACAGCTCGGTATGCCCTTTCTGGCGCCCAAAACCTTTCACTTCCGTCACCGTAATACCCTGTACACCGATGTCGGAGAGCGACTCGCGCACATCGTCAAGCTTGAACGGCTTGATAATAGCTGTGATCAATTTCATTACCATATCCTCTAACTGGGTGGCCGTGATGGGGTTGGGTTGCAAGGCTGCTGATAAGGCAACCAATAACCACTAACCACCAGCATACACCGCTATCGGCAGAGAATAAAAAAGCCTCCCACTTTAGGGGAGGCTATAAGGAGCACACCAGCTCAAAGAGTTGGCATTAAATTATTTCTTAATACCAAATTCGGGGTAGGCTTCGAGACCACATTCAGCGATATCAACGCCTTCATACTCTTCTTCTTCGCTGACCCGGATACCCATGATGGCTTTCAGGATTAGCCATACCACCAGGCTTGCCAGGAAGACCCAACCGAAGATACCGGCAATACCGATGATTTGAGCACCAAATGACGCGCCGTCGTTGTTCAATGGCACCGCCAGCACGCCCCAGATCCCGACAACACCGTGCACTGAGATCGCGCCGACCGGATCATCCAGTTTCACTTTATCGAGGGTGACGATGGCAGCGACAACGATGATGCCGCCCACTGCACCAATAATCGTGGCGCCTAGTGCGGTCGGAGAGAGCGGATCAGCGGTGATTGCCACCAGACCCGCCAGCGCACCGTTCAGTGCCATGGTCAGGTCCGCTTTACGGAACCACAGTTTGGCCAGAATCAGTGCCGCAATCACACCACCTGCTGCTGCAGCGTTGGTATTTACAAACACTTGCGCCACGTTATTCGCAGAATCGACGGCCGCCAGCTTGAGCTCGGAACCACCGTTAAAGCCGAACCAGCCCATCCAAAGAATGAAGGTACCCAGCGTTGCCAGCGGCATGTTGGCACCGGGAATCGCGTGGATAGAACCATCTTTGCCATATTTGCCTTTACGCGGCCCGAGCACGATGACACCAGCGAGTGCTGCAGCTGCACCGGCAAGGTGCACAATGCCTGAGCCTGCATAGTCAGAGTAGCCAACTTCAGACAACCAGCCGCCACCCCACGTCCAGTAGCCAGACACCGGATAGATAAACGCGGTCATTACCACTGCAAAGGCCAGGAATGCCCATAGTTTCATACGCTCGGCCACGGCACCCGACACAATCGACATGGCGGTGGCGACAAAGACTACCTGGAAGAAGAAGTCAGAACGCATGGAGTAGTAGGGGGCGTCATCGCCGCCTGCGGTCACCGCATCAACGCTGTTTTCAGCGCCAATCAGGAAACCCAGGTTAGGTAGGAAGCCGCCAGCGCTGCTGGAGTACATGATGTAGTAGCCCACCAGCAGGTACATGGTGCAGGCAATCGCAAACAGCGCGATATTTTTGGTCAGAATTTCAGCGGTATTTTTGGAGCGTACCAAGCCCGCTTCCAACATGGAGAAGCCTGCGGCCATCCACATCACCAGCACGCCGCAAATTAGAAAGTAGAACGTATCGAGCGCGTAGCTCAAATCAGCTAACTCATTCATAAGGTGTTCCCCGTTATTCTATGAGAAGTTATACGCAAAAGACGGCTCTGCAGCCCTGTTCGCGTGGCGTCCGTTATACGGCGTCAGCGCCGCGCTCACCGGTGCGGATACGAATCACGTCTTCCAGTGGCGTAACAAACACCTTGCCGTCACCGATTTTTCCGCTGTTGGCTGCGCTACAGATGGCGTCCAGCACGCTTTCTAATCGTGCATCGTCGACGGCCACTTCCACTTTTACCTTGGGCAGAAAGTCGACGACGTATTCGGCGCCACGGTACAGCTCGGTATGCCCTTTCTGACGGCCAAACCCTTTCACTTCAGTAACGGTGATGCCCTGAACCCCATTGTCGGCGAGTGCCTCACGAACATCGTCGAGCTTGAATGGCTTGATGATAGCGGTGATGAGTTTCATCCCGGATCTCCCCTGCTGGATAAGTCCTGCTAGATTGGTAGCGGCACAGCCGCCAGAATAAGCACCTGAACCGTTAATGCGCATACCGTGCCAGCTGACTTTTTTTTCTTATAAGTCAGCTAATTAGACAACAAGGAAAGTCTTTCAAAGCGCTTAATCTCGTCAAATCCATAGTCACACCACGGCTATTGCACCAAAAAAAGGCGTAAGCAAATGTTGCCTGCTCCATTTCGATGCAAACCACCCGCTGAGCAGTTAATCCATTCGACGCATGCGAATTCGCCAACTGTTGCGTATCCTTACGGTAAGCCGTTTTTATATATGTTCATTTAGTGAGTTATTAAGGAGAGAGCAGCTATGGCGCCTCAAGACCGCATCAGCCGACTGGCCCAGCAGATTGGCGACCGTTTACAAAACGCCTCTCAGGCACCGGAAGATATCCAAAAAGGCGTACAGCAAGTCGTGCGTGGCGCCTTCGACCGCCTTGAGCTTGTTTCCAGAGAAGATTTCGATATTTTGATGGACGTACTGCAGCGTACGCGTTCGCGGGTAGAGGCGTTAGAGCGCCAAGTGGCTAACCTTGAAGCAGCCGTTGAAGCCTCCACAGCGTCAACCGCCACGCCAGTAGAAGCAGAAGTACCGCCGGTGCCGACGCCAGAGCCAGACAGTGACAGCAATGAAGACGAAAAACCGACCAAACGGTAAACCCATTTACTGCCTAGTCACTTAGTTAGCGGTTATCGGCAATAGCGTGACATCACCTATTGCCGACGTCTGCCGTCATGATGGTCGCCTTGCTCTATCATGCCCTCTCAGCCCTCCCTATCCTCATAAATACGAATCAATATCATTTACATTTTAGCTGTCAATGATACCTTCCTGGTGTAGCCGTTATCTTCAAGCGCCATTCGTTCTTCGCTAGTGGAGCCGTTGAGAAAGGCGACCTGGTAAAAATAAGTCGCGTGCAAGCACCAAGATAGATCAAACCGGTGCCGACGCCGCTGCGGGATGGCCTCTGCCAGCGCAGATTTTTTCATTTTGACGAGTCGTCTTGCGTACTGATGCGCCAATTTGATGCATATCATTGAAAACAATAGCGCATGACCTATGAAATCACTCGCGACTCACCCGCCTATAAACCAAACACAGCAGACCCTGACGTCGCAGTCGCTGGAACAATTGGGATTGCGCTTCGGCATCGATTATCGAATTGAGGGGAGTTGTGCAAAAGTAGCGCCGGTCGCCCAAGGCCAAGTGCATGATGTCAGCCTTTCCCCGTCGCTCCATCTAACGCTCTCGGATCTACAGGTTGAGCGTACCTACTGGTCGACTTCCCGCCAGTCAGTACCCTGGTTCATTAGCGTAGTGCTGGAGGGACATATTACCGCCACGGTGGGGGCTCAGTGCTTTGCACTAATAGCGGGCGATGGGCTGTGCGCGCATTTCAATCCTCAGTACTCGCTTGCGGTATATCAGCCCGCCCAACCACGTCTGCGCACGGTGAATCTCGCGGTACTCGCAACAAAACCCCATGGGCTTCCTCTATCACCCACGGCACCCTTATTACATCGCTGGCGGCTATCTGAATCGCTGCTAACGGCCCTGCGCGCCAACATCGATCAACCTTCCAGCGCCTGCCGAGAGCCACTTGTATGGCAAGGGCTAGCACTACAGCTACTCGGCCATGGCTTGCCCGCTGATCATTTAACGCCGCTAGCAGCACACCCTGCCACTCGCTGCCATGAAACACGCTTAACTCCGCGAGACCGCGGCTGCCTAGCGAAGCTTCACCAGCAGATTGCCGATTACCCCATGAACGATTACTGCTTAAATGGCTTGGCCAGTGATGCTGCCATGAGCCCCAGCAGTCTGCGACAGAAGTTTCGTTTCTATTACGGTTACTCACTGTTTGAACACCTGCGCCAATGCCGATTAACCCAGGCGTATCGCGATTTACAGCGCGGCTATAGCGTGCAGCAGGCCGCCCATGCGAGCGGTTATCGCCACGCCACTAATTTTGCCACCGCCTTTAAGCGCGCGTTTGGCATCACTCCTCATAAAGTGCTTAATCGCCATTAAGACTGCCCTGTTTTTAACAGTAAGCTCCTCTCCCAGGTATTTTTTGGCATCAGGCATAGCACCTTTGTCATTGCGCATACCTTTCCACTGCAATAAAGAGTAATAATTCTCATTAACGATTTGATTAATTGCTTCATCTTGCAGGTGCCACCCATGCTTACTTCCCATCATCGTTTTCTACGCTCTCCGCTTAGCGCCGCTGTTATTGCAGCACTGTCGATATCACCGCTATACGCACAGGAGAGCACCGAGCTGAAAACTGTCACGGTCACCGCTCAACAGGCGGCGACCAAAGTGGAAACGCCGTTTATTGAAACACCCCAAAGCGTTTCCACGATTACCCGCGAGCAGATGGATAACCGCGGTGTGGCTACCGTTCAGCGGGCCACCGACTACACGCCCGGTGTCTACAGCAATCAGGTGGGAGCCTCCAACCGTTTCGATTACCTGGTACTGCGCGGGTTTTCTGACGGCAGCTTGAGCAATACCTTCCTGGATGGCCTGAAAGTAATGGGCGATGCCAACTCCCATAGCAGTATGCGCATTGACCCATGGTTTCTAGAAAGCATTGAAGTGGTGCGCGGGCCTGCCTCGGTGCTCTATGGCCGCGCCTCCCCAGGTGGCGTGGTGGCCCTGAACAGCAAGCGACCAGAATTTGAACAGGGCGGTGAGTTGCGTTTCCGGGTGGGTAACAACAACCAGCGCAGCGCCGCTTTTGATCTCACCGGGCCTATTGGCGAAGAGCAGCGGGTGGCCTTTCGCCTGACCGGCATAGCCAGCACCGCCGACACCCAGTTTGGCCCAGTAGAGGAAGAACGCTACGCCATTGCGCCGCGGCTCACCTGGGATATCACCGACGACACTAGCCTCACCGTAGAGGCGTATCTGCAGGATGAGCCGGAAGGCGGCTACCACTCCGGCGTACCCTATGAAGGGGCTGTAATCGCCCATAATGGCCGCCAGATCAGCAACAACTTCTTTGATGGTGAAGAGGGTTACGACGCCTACGAGCGCACCCAACGCATGGTTGGCTACGCCCTGGAGCACCGCTTCAACGACCAGGTGACCGGCCGTCAATTGATGCGCTACCTCAATTCCGACGTAGTGCTCAATCAGGTCTACAGCTTTGGCTGGACGTCACCGACGTCTGATGAGCTCATCCGCTATTACTCCGGCAGCGATGAATCGCTAGAAGCGTGGACGCTCGATAATCAGTTAGAAGCCAACATCAGTAGCGGCTTTATGGATCACACGCTGCTGTTCGGGGTGGATTACCAGCAGCGGGAAAACGACGTTTCTTGGCCATCCGGGTATTTTCCGCCGATTAATGCGTTTGACCCTGTGTATGGCAGCGATCCCATCGAGTTTTACGCCCCGGTGCGCGAACGCCATGAGATCGACCAGACCGGGGTTTATCTGCAAGACCAGATTGCCATTGACGATTGGCGCTTCACCCTCGGCGGCCGCTACGACTGGGTCAGTATCGATAATGCCAATCGCGATAGCGGTGATACCAGTTCCCTCAGCGACACCCAGTTCAGTGGCCGCGCCGGGGTGGTCTACCTGTTCGATAACGGTATCGCTCCCTACCTGAGTTACTCCACCGCGTTCACCCCCACCAGTTTCGTGGATGAGAACGGCGACCTGCTTCAGCCCATGGAAGGCGAACAGTGGGAAACCGGCGTCAAATTCCAACCAAATGGCAGCGCCAGCCAATATAGCGCCGCGTTGTTCCACATCCGCCAGGAGAACGTGGCCACCAAAGAGCAGCCCACCGACCCTTACCGCGCCGTAGGTGAAATCGAATCCCAGGGGCTGGAACTGGAAGCGCAAACCAAGCTGACCGACACCCTCTCGCTTCAGGCGGGCTACAGCTTCACCGATATCACCTACGCCAAAAGCGATGACGGCAACCAGGGCAATAACGCGATTTACTCACCTCGACATCAGGTTCAACTGTGGAGTCACTTTGAGGCCAATGATGGTTGGTTGAACGGCGTGGATATGGGCGTTGGCGTACGTCACTACGCGGATATTGCTGCCGACCGCGCCAATACCGAAACCGTGCCCGACTACACCCTGGTCGATGCCACCGTTGGCTATGACCTTAGCCAACTCGGTGTTGAAGGGGTCGAGACACGTCTGAATGTGAGCAACCTGCTGGATAAAGAGTACGTGGCTTCCTGCAACTCTCTGGAGTACTGCTACTTTGGCGCCGAGCGGGGCATCACCGCCAGCGTCCACTACCGTTTCTAAGCTTTCGTACTAAGCTCTTGCCTAAGTATCGAGAAGTAATCATGAACATATTTGCCCAGGCCGCCGCGCCTGGGCTTTTTTACCTGCACTCATGTTTGCAAACAATAAATATTATCGTTTAAATACAGCTCTTATTTTTCTGGATGGCCTCTCTTCATCATGCGCCAAACCACCCTGCTCTCTTTATTTGTACGCTGTGGGCTGTTCGCCGTTTGCCTAATGACTTTTTCAACGGCAAAGGCGCAGTGGGCAACGGTCGACTGGACTATCGCCGAAACCCTGCTGGCCATTGACGCCCCTATTAGCAGCGTTGCCCAACAGGACGCTTACCACGACTGGGTGGGCGAACCCCGCATCCCCGAGAGTGTCAGCGATATGGGGCTGCGCACCCAGCCCAATTTAGAGCTGCTGGCGCAAATACCGCCAACGCAAACGCTGATTTCACCCATGTTTGCAGGCTTAACGCCGCGTCTTGAGCAAATCGCGCCAGTCACCTCGTTCGCGCTCTACTCACCCGGCACCGACACTTGGGAAGAGATGCAAACCCTAACCCGCCAATTGGGCGAGTTAACCGAGCGCCAAACGCAGGCAGAAGCGCTGATTGAAGAAACCACTGCCCTGATGAGCCGCTTGCGCCGCTCCCAGCCTGACACCGCGCCGCTGCTGATGGTGCAGTTTATGGATGCCCGCCATGTGCGTGTCTTTGGTGATGACAGCCTTTACAACGCGGTTCTTGAGCAGCTCGACATCCCTAATGCCTGGGATCAGACCACCAACGCCTGGGGGTTTGCGCTGGTAGGGGTTGAAGCGCTAGCACGCTACCCAGAGGCGATGATCGTGATTATCGACCCGCTGCCCGCTAGTGTCGAAGAGAAGCTGGCCGAAAGTGGCCTGTGGCAGCACCTTCCCAGTGTTAAAAACAATCGATTGCTGCGCCTACCACCGGTATGGAGCTTCGGCGCGCTCCCCTCCGCCCAACGCTTTGCCCTGGAACTGACCGCGGTGTTGGAAGACGTGCCAGTGGTTAGCCAATAGGGGAGTGGGGTGGGGAGCCTACTAAACAGTAGCGCTCAAATCATGCCGCCATTAGGTTTCGCCACCATCAACCGTGAAGAGCGTCTTGACGCGATTAACTTCACTCATTGAGGCTTTCTGTAAGGCTTTCCAGCTGTGCGGCGGATTACCATTGCTGAGCATTTTCTGAAACACAGTGTACGCATCATGCTTACTGTCGTAAGCGCGCTTTGTAGCGTCATCATTGACCCATGCGTAAATAATAATTTTGCTCGCAGCATCGTAACGAAAGAACAGTCTGTACTGCTGGTAGAACTTTGCTCTTTGCCAGTGTGTATGCTCTGTGCCCAGCGTGTTCCCTTGGCGGTATTGAGTACCTGATGGATCCTGCGGGATATCATTTAACGCCAGCTTTATGATCGCTGCCAAGCGCTTGGTGGCCGCTTTATTGCGATAACCATCAGGATCTTTCGATTGAAGACGCTTCACCTTAACGGTGAGCGCTTCAACTTGTTCCAAGAACAACGGGTGGGCATAGATTGTCCATCCGTTAACCTCCAAGGATTTCATTCGTAGTCATCATCCTCTTCCAGCGCCTCTTCGAGGTCTATCTCCATACCTGCGGTAAGGCTTTCAGCCTCGGCAAAACTACTGGCAGTCATCGGATGGATATTTTCTGGGTGAGCCAGAAGATCGCGCTCCAGAAAATTAAGAAAGTTGACCATCACTGGGTCGTGCTTGGCCTCGTCACTTGCACGGGAAAGCACCACTTCACCATCTGGACGCACGGTATAATGGATGCGGTCTCGGCGTTTCAGCTTTAGCGCCCGGCGAATCGATGCCGGAACAGTCGTTTGATAGCGATCCGTCAGAGTTGAATCGTCTTCGATAAGCGTACTCACTGTCGCTCCCCGCTTGATAGCAATGCAAAGGTAATGCATAAAATTTAATGCAAATGCATTACCTCGTCAAGCTGCCCAGCTTTTTTTAGATCGTTCACTTGAGCACTACCAAAGCGTTCTTAATTACGATAGGTTAAAGTAATTAAGATAAAGTAGAGTTCGCTTACATTGAGGTTAGGGCTCTTAGCAAACATCAGCGAGGAAATGCAATGACATTAGCCATTGTCGCCACGCGCGCAGGCGTAGGTTTGGACGCACCCGCGGTGCATGTTGAAGTGCATCTGGCGAATGGCTTACCCGGTCTGACTCTCGTAGGCTTACCCGAAACCGCCGTTAAAGAGAGCCGCGAGCGCGTTCGCAGCGCCTTAGTGAACGCGGGCTTTGATTTCCCCAATACGCGCCGTATTACCTTAAACCTCGCTCCTGCTGATCTGCCCAAAGAGGGTGGCCGGTTTGATCTACCTATTGCGTTAGGCATTCTTGCCGCCTCTGGACAAATTCCCGTAGAAGCATTGGAAGGCATGGAGTGCGCAGGCGAGCTGGCGCTGGATGGCAAGCTGCGCGCGGTGTCCGGCATACTGCCTTTTGCGTTGGCCACGCGGCGAGCGAAAAAAGCGCTGATTATTCCCCGGGAATGTGCCGATGAAGCTGCCCTGGCAGGTGATCTGCCGGTGCTGCCTGCCGACACGCTTTGGCAAGTCGTGGCGCACTTGCTCGGTCAAGAGAAGATTCCCCCGCATAAGCTTAGCGCCTCGGTGAAAACCACTGCCCCGATAGATGATCTTGCCGATGTGCGCGGCCAGCAGCAGGCACGCCGTGCGCTGGAAGTCGCTGCGGCCGGTGGCCACAATCTGCTTTTCGCAGGCCCACCTGGCACCGGCAAAACCATGCTGGCCAGCCGTTTGCCAGGTATTCTGCCACCGCTTTCCGAAGAAGATGCCCTGGAAGTCGCTGCCGTACGTTCGGTTTGCGGGCTAGCGCTGGAAGCCGACTGGGGCAAACGGCCATTCCGCCAACCCCATCACAGTGCTAGCGCCGCCGCCCTGGTCGGCGGCGGCTCGAAACCCAAACCTGGCGAAATTTCACTCGCCCATCACGGCGTGCTGTTTTTAGACGAGTTACCGGAGTTTTCCCGCCATGTGCTAGAGGTACTTCGGCAACCACTAGAAACTGGAGAGATCCATTTAGCCCGCGCCAGCCATGAACGCCGTTATCCGGCTCGGTTTCAGTTGGTGGCTGCCATGAACCCCTGCCCCTGCGGCCACCTGGGTGATCCACGCCAACGCTGCCAGTGTACCGCCAGCCAAATCCAGCGTTATCAGGCTAGGCTTTCAGGGCCACTGCTGGATCGCATTGACCTTCAAGTGGAAGTGCCCGCCCTGCCGCCAGAGCAGCTCACCGCGCAAACCCAAGGCGAATCCTCAGCAGCTGTGCGTGAGCGGGTAATGGCCGCCCGAGAACGCCAAATGGCCCGCGGCGCGCTGAACAGCCAGTTAAGCGGAAAAGCACTGGAAGCCGCCTGCGCCCTCAACGATGAGGAACGTGCCTGGCTCGCGGGTGTGCTCGAAAAGCTCAAGCTCTCTGCCCGCGCCTACCATCGCGTATTGCGCGTAGCGCTTACGCTGGCCGATTTACAGGGTGCGACCAAGCCCACCCAGCCGCACCTTATTGAAGCAATTGGTTACCGGCAATTGGATCGGATGCTGAAAGGTGCTTAATTCGAATTGAAAGGAGTAAATCTAGCGCAGACCGAAATCAGGTTCTTAGCATAATTTTTTACGCACTAGGTTCGGTTTTTCTGTTCACTGATTTAACCACCCTCCCATAATGCCTTTAACACTATATTTAATATAAATGGCTATACTCAAATCTTCACGCCCAGCACACGTCAGGGCGGATTTTGAGGTAGAAAAGCACCGTCTCGGCATCCGGAGGGGTTTCGCTGAGAAGAAGCTACACGTAGCAAGGGCCTTCGATAAGTGGGTGTGCCTTAATAAATTCTTCATCAACGTCGATACCAAGCCCCGGTCCAGAGGGCGGTTCTACGCAGCCATTAACGTCAATTTCATATGGTGTGCCGCTAACCTCATCTCGAAATGGGTTATGCCGTGCAACATCCGCCTCGAAGTAGCCTGGATTATCTACTGCAGCGAGTAGATGTAGGGTCGCCACCATATTGATACCCGTTGCCGAAGTGTGTGGGTGAAAAGGGATTTTCCAAGCAGACGTTAGCGCTGCGATCCGCTGGGTTTCCGTTATGCCTCCTGCCTTCGATAGATCAGGCTGTGCGAAACGAATTGCGTTGTCTTCAACTAGACGAGTAAATTCGAACCGAGTGTGATGATTTTCACCCGCAGCGAGAGGCACGGTTCCCAGTGTCGCGGCGTTAATGTATGAACGATAATCGTGTGGTGGAAAAGGTTCTTCCAACCAGCCGATCGCAAGCTCCTCATAAGCAGGCATAACCCGTCGCACATCATCGAGTGTATAGCCCGTATTAGCATCGACCAAGATGTTAATATCATTGCCAACAGCGTCTCGTACCGCTCGCGCTCTAACAATATCCCGCTTCGGCGTATCACCAACGCGTAGCTTCAGCGCTTGATAGCCCTGTGCAACATAGGACTGAGCCTCCTCAACCAGTGAAGCAGTATCCTGCCAACCGAGTGAGATCCCCCCTGCATAGGCGGGCATAGCTTTTCGTCCTCCACCTAAGAGTTGATAAATGGGCAGCCCGCTTACCTTCCCGCGGATATCCCATAACGCAATATCGATACCACTCAGGGCGAGCACCGCAGCAACCCCCATGCCGTGACTAGCCAGTTGCATGCGATAAATGCGCTGCCATACGGCTACAGCATCTAACGCATCCATTCCAGTTACAAGTTCACTTATTGTGGTATCTATGAGTTTCGCTATCGCGCCTGGGCATCGACCATGATGTGCCTCTCCCCAACCAACGATACCCTCATCGGTCTCTATTTTGACTAAAACAGCATCGCGTTTTACGGCACGGCCGATACCGAGAGTCACGTTCTGGCCCTCCGGCACTCGATAAGAGACAGGTACAGCTTGGATACGAGTGATACGCATAGTAAACCTCGCTTATTTAGTATTTAGCGTTATTTAGTCCAGCAACTTGGATTGACGTGATTCACAGGGCTTTCACCACGCAGGATGCGAAGCATTTCTTCAGCTGCTCCGATACTCATGTTACGCAGAGAGGTGGAAGTGATACCTGCAATATGAGAGGTAAGCAGAACCCGCGGGCAGCCCAGCAGAACACTCTCACGAGGTAACGGCTGAGTATCGAAGACATCGATCGCTGCACCACCAATTGCCTTTTTTTGCAGTACCGAAACCAAAGCCTCAGTGTCGATCACAGGTCCTCGAGAAACATTTATCAGCACAGCATCGGGCTTCATTAGCGCCAATCGACGCGCATTGACCATTCCACGTGTTTCATCCGTGAGCGCACAGGTAAGTACAATCGCATCGCTGCGTGCGAACAACTCGTCAATACTGACCTCCTCTATGCCATCAGGCATATGTCCTTGCCTCCTCGATGCACCAAGGACGTTCATACCAAAGCCTAGCCGGGCACTCTCCGCTATCCGTCGCCCAATAGTTCCAACCCCAACAATACCAATCGTCGATCCGCCTATTTCAGTCGTTGAAGGAGCCATTGCCCGAGCAGCCTCCCAGCTTTGGTGCTCAAGCATATTACCCATCGTTGCAATGGGCCGACGTAAGTGTAACAACGCGGAGAAACAATACTCTGTCACTGCTTGAGCATTTATACCCGGAAGATTCGCAACTGGAATTCCTCGTGCCGTTGCTGCTTCCACAGGTATAAAATCTAGGCCTACACCATGCCTGACGATGCCTTTAAGGTGCAGTGCATACTCTAAGATATCCGTTGGTAGCTGGGCTCTTACTACGATTCCGTCAACCTTTTCGACAAGCGCGCGTAATGTATCCGGCTGAGTGTCAGGGGCGACTATGAGGGATGCGTGCGGCGCAAGAAGTGCTTCTGCATCCTCATGTATCGGATTCGTCAGCAGGATATTTGGCTGGTTAGACATGGGCTTTTTTTCCCTCTTTAACAGGGTTCGTCAGAGTGCCAAGCCTTTCAACCTGGGCGCTTATCATGGTGTTTGGTTGCAGCCAGGTAGGCGGTGAACGCACAGGTGCCACCCCCGCCGGGGTGCCAGTGGCAATTACGGTACCTGGCTCAAGCGTAGATCCCTGGGAGAGAGTGGAAAT
The DNA here is from genome assembly GCF_976980765.1 of Halomonas sp. NYA30. Lineage (NCBI taxonomy): Bacteria > Pseudomonadati > Pseudomonadota > Gammaproteobacteria > Oceanospirillales > Halomonadaceae > Halomonas > Halomonas sp. NYA30. The sequence goes on from NZ_OZ334477.1 coordinate 4,389,697, forward strand.
TAGCTCAGCGACACTAAACAGCATCTGCGAAGTCGAGGAGTCCTGAAGATACTCACCTTCAATCATCATCTGAATTTTTAATGCTTGAGGATTCTCTATTTCATCGGCACTAACGAGATAGGGACCCAATGGCCCAAATGTTGGGTGATTCTTACCACGCTCCAAATAGCCATCTTTGCGGATCATCTCACTTGCGCTGATATCATTGAAAACGGTGTAACCAGCAACATAATGAAGCGCATCGATGATGCTCACATTACTGGCTGAGCGTCCTATGACCGCTGCTAATTCAGCTTCATAAGTGACGCCTCCTATATCCGGAGGCAACACAATAGCCTGCCCTGGCCCCACGACTGTTTTAGGATCTTTTTCGAACAATACAGGGTGTGCAGGCGGCGTCATCCCTCTTTCTGCCAAAGCATCATGATAGTTGTGTGCAACACCAATTATGCGTGGCGGGCTTGGTAACGGAGCACATAGCTCCACCTTACTGAGCTCTATACGCGCTTCTTCAGGCAACGGGCTTCGGGCGAACTGCTCCATAACGTTCTCCAGCCCGTAATCAATAAAGGCAGCAACGTGTGGCTCAACCCCTTGTAGTCGTTCGCGAAGTGAAGCATGGCCAAGATCAATGACGTATTGATGATGAGCATCTCCCTCTGCAATACCGGCTCGGCTAGTGCCGCCATGTCGAAACGTGATAAAACGCATCTGTATCTCCAGGCTTAGGCATCACGATATTTTTCAATGATAGAGCGATTAATCTCAATGCCGAGCCCCGCACCGGTAGGTATTTTCACTCTACCGTTCACTTGAGTGATAGGCTCAAAAGCAAGGTGATCACGGAAAGGATTCTCACACTGTTCGAACTCAAGCATAGGCTCAAAGGGAAAGAGGCTGGGTGGCTGGTCCGGTAGTGCCGCCAAGAAATGCAGTGTCGCTGAAAGACCCACTGCTGACCCCCACGCATGAGGTACACATTCGACGCCATGCGCCGACGCTAAAGTGGCAATCTTCTTGGATTCGGTAAGCCCTCCTGCGGCACAAACATCAGGTTGTACAATGTCCATGGCTTTGCGGGTGATGATGTCCCGAAATCCCCAGCGAGTGAATCCGTTTTCACCGCCAGCAACTGCCATATCCAACGCCCGTGTAACTTCTACGTAACCATCTGTATCTTCTGGCGAGATTGGCTCTTCAAACCATTCAATATTTAATTCTTCCAGTTTTCGGCCGAGTCGTATGGCTATCGGCACTGAAAAGCAGTGGTTAGCATCAACCATGAGGCGAATGTTCGCGCCAACGGCCTCACGTACAGCGGCAACGCGCTCATAATCTCGCTCAATCGATCCCAGACCAATCTTCATCTTAATGGCTTTAAAACCATCCTTAACGTAGCCCTGCGCCTCTTCAACAGCTTCGTCAACAAGCCTCCCGGTATCTGTAAAATAGAGACCAGTCGCATAGGCATCGACCTCGGTACGGAAGGCGCCACCGAGCAACTTATGTATGGGCTTCCCGCAGGCTTTACCAACAATATCCCAAAGCGCTATGTCGATACCGCTGATGGCGGCAATGGCCATTCCTGTTTGACCATAATCTTTGATGCGGTTGTAGAGAAACTCCCAGATCACCTCGACATCGAACGGATCACGACCTATAACATGCGCACTGAGCTGAGTGTCAATAAACGCTTTAGCAACCGCAGGTGGACCGTAGCACTCACCCCAGCCAACAATCCCATCATTGGTTTCCACCTCGACCAAACAGGTTCCTCTACGTTTATAAAGCCAGCCACGCGAGGAAGTGAAAGGTTTATCTACCGCGGAACTGATGACATGACAGGTTACTTTCTTAATCTGCATTTGTACGACTCCATGTGGCTTTATAAGGGCGTGTCGATACACGCTTTACGTTTTTTAAACTTCGCTATTAAGGTGGGGAGTATCAGCGCGGCCAGGGCGAGTAAGAGAATTAAGGCTGATACTGGCCTGGTGATAAAGGTTGTCCAATCGCCCCCACTAATGACCAAAGCTCGCCGCATTTCCGACTCCAGTAGTGGGCCGAGAATGACGCCAATGACGATGGGGTAAACTGATAGACGTGCAAGCGTTGCCAGAAAGCCGAAGATACCTAGCCCTAGCATGACAACAACATCGAACCACTGATTGCCCAGAGAATAGGTACCAACTACAGCGAGAACAAAGAGTGCAGGCGTTAGCAAGTGACGTGGTACATCAAGTACCCGCACGAAAAATCGAAAACCTATTAAACCAACGACGATGATGGCAATGGTTGCAATCAGCATTGAAGCGAGGATGTTCCAAACCAGATCACCGCTTGTCTCGAACAGTTGTGGGCCTGGTTGCACACCATGAATCAGTAGCCCCCCAAGCAGCATCGCCGTAACCGTATCGCCAGGTATGCCCAGTGTGAGCAGTGGTATCAGGGCGCCCCCCGTCACTCCATTATTAGCGGCTTCCGATGCAACGACACCTCCAGGCGCACCCTTACCATAATTCGCGCTGTCTGAATCGAATCGCTTTGCTTGGTCATAAGCGATGAGTGAACCGACACTACCCCCCAGCGCTGGCATGATTCCTAGTGCAACACCAATAAATCCGGAGCGAATACTATTAACAGCTTGTTTACTCCACTCGCTAAAGGAAGGCAGCATACCCTTTAGGCTCTTAGGCGTTTGGGCATGCATATCCTTTTGAAACATAGAGCTCATTAATTCAGGGATTACCAGCAGGCCGATGAGTGCAGGCATAATATTAATGCCTCGCATCAACTCCATCGTGTCAAATGTCCAGCGTGCCTGTCCGGTAATAGGATCAAGTCCCACGACGGAGAGGCCAACGCCTATTACTACACTCAGAATCCCTTTCAACACGGCCCCTGGTATAACTGAAGCGATAATGATCATTCCCAGAAGTGCAACTGCTGCATATTCTGCGGCTCCCAGCTTAAGCGCTAGCGTTGCCAGCGGAGGAGCAATGGTGACAAGAGACAGCCAAGCAATTAACCCACCAGTTACAGAGGCAACTAGCGCCCACCCATAGGCACGCACTGCTTGTCCCTTACGCGCCATTGGGTAGCCGTCAATCGATGTAATGATGGCAGAGGGCGTGCCGGGAATATTAAGCAGGATGGCAGGAATCGACCCTCCCGACATGGAGCCGACATACAGCCCAATCATCATACTAATGGCGACATCGCCTGGTAGTGCAAACGTCAAAGGAATGAATAAAGCCACTCCCATAGTCGCGGTAAGACCGGGTGTGGCCCCGAAGATAAAACCCACGATAACGCCGATGAAAATAAGTAGCAGTGCCTGGGGCTGCGTTAGCATGAATAAAAACGCGCCACCAAGGCTATAGAGAGTGTCCATGGAAAATATCTCCTGTAGTTACCGAAGCGGCACTTTTAGAACGAAGACAAAAAGCGCCCAGATACCGGTACTGAACAGAATGGAAGTAGCAAAAAGCACGACGAGGCCACGACGCGTTATGCCTCGCCAGCCCAACATGACACTCAAGAGAGCAAAAAAGAGAATGGAAGTGACAAGAAAGTTTACATAGCGCCAAGCCACTACGTAGCCAGCCAGAATCAGGAAAACCGGAATGCCGACTAACATCACTTCCTTTGGCGTTGCTATTTCGCTCTCGTCTTCAGTAATATTTGCTCTTAACCATGTGAACACATCACCTATAAACACAAGTAGCGATAGAAGAACGGTGGCCACAACCACGAATTGCGGGATAGCTCCAGCACCTATGCTGCCACGCGCGTCCATACCAGGCAGGCTGAAGGTTGAAGATGCGATCAATGCACACACAGTAAGCAATACAAGAGTGACCAAGCCGCTCGCTGTTAAACGTAATGCAGACATATCAATGGATCTCAATATCCCGGCGGATAAACCGCCGGATGTGATTAAGTAAGAAATCAATCAACGAAGATTTGTCCAGCCACCTGCTGGATAGCAGCTGATACTTCGGCTATTTCCTGCTCAAGCTCCTCACCAGATATTGGGCTGATTTCGAATCCATTATCTGCAGCAAACTGTGTGAACTCATCACTACTGAGCGCGCTCTCAAACGCCGCTGTCAATTTGTCTCGAACTGCTGGATCAAGATTAGCGGGCCCCTCTATGTACGCCATTTGCACCACTGGCCCATAAGGAAACACATCGAAACCCATCTCTTCAAAAGTGGGCACGTCAGGCAATGAATCAATGCGTTCGTTTGCAAAAACACCAATGGGGATCAAACTTCCTGACTCTATCTGAGCCATCGTCTCGCTAGGTTTGAGCACCCCCGCCTCAACGTGCTCTCCCAGCAAATCACGAATTACTCGTGATCCACCGGATTGCGGCACATGTCGGTATTCCGTATCAGCTGCGCGTGCAGTCATGGCAGCGAAAATATGATTGAGGTTGCTTGTACCCGGGGTGCCGATAGTGACCGAGCCGGGATTGTCTTTCATATGCTGGACAAACTTCTCGAGAGTGTCGTGCTCGCTCTCACCAGGTACAACAAGAATTAACGGATCAACCGACAGCCGGATAATGTGAGTGAACTGCTCATTCTTCAGGGGTGCCTTGTCCTGCGCGATGATTGACAGGGTAGAGCTGGTACCATTGCCAATTGTGTAACCATCTGGCCGGGCGGTGGCAACCTCACCCATACCTACTGCACCGGTACCACCTGGAATATTCTCAATAACAGTATTGATCCCCTCCTCTTCCAGAATAGGCTGTAATTTGCGGGCCATAATGTCATTCGACCCGCCTGCATTCCATGGTATGACCCAGCGCACTTCACGCTCTGGGTAAGATGCTTGACTTTCGGCTTGAGCCCCTGCTGCTGACAGGAATGTTGTGGCAATGAAGCTTGCGAACACGACACTTTTGATTGTTTTCATCGTAGTAGCTTTCCTTGTGGCTTGTTATTTGTTATAACAAACAACGTAGTTCAGATTAAGGATTTTTGTCAAACCTAACCTGCCTAGACCTTTGTCGAATAATCTAGTGGCACAAGGTATTCTGAACTAGCCTAAAACGGTTCTGTAAGATGCAGGGAGCATGATGAGCAAACAGTCGAATGAAATGCCGCTAAGTAAAATAGAACGTGAGCCGTTATGGGATCGTGCACACTCCCAGCTTCGCAATGCGCTGCTGTCCGGTAAATTCGAGCCTGGGAGTGGACTGACGCTACGCTTTCTTGCTGAAACATTCGGTACGTCAGTTACCCCCGTTCGTGATGCAGTGACTCGCTTGGTTGCTCAAGGGGTGCTCCGGCAAGGATCAAGAAATTCCGCGATCGTGCCCGAAGTAGGTGCAGAAGAGCTTAATCACCTCACCATTATTCGCTGTGAGCTGGAGGGCCGCGCAGCATTTGAGGCTGCGAGTAAAGCAACAACCAAATCTATCCAGCGCCTTGAAAATGCATTACAGCGGATGGAACAGTCGGCTACTTTGCGTGATTATCAAACCTATCTTGATTCTCACCGGGAATTTCATTTTGGTATCTACGATACTGCCGAAATCCCTCTACTGGCTGATATGATTGAGAATTTATGGCTGCGGTGCGGACCGTTACTATCGTTAGTCACTCCTGATTATGTGCGCCTTCTTAAACGCACCAACTATCATTTTGAAATCTTAGACGCAATACGTAACGCTGATGCGGACAACGCCAGGAGGGCAATCGTGGCCGATATTGAGCAAGCCGCTCAATATCTCGTTGGACTGATGGATGATCAAGGTCGTATTCGACGCGCTTAAAATGGGCGGCGATAAACTGAGACATTTGTAACTGTGGATAGATTAGCGGGATGGGCCACGCCACCTAGAAACTTCTACTCCATATCAAACCACCGTCACCTTTTTTGCCTGCCGACTGATATACGAAAAGCTCACTCATTGGAGCGGCTTGCCCAATGCCGGACTTGTCCCATGGGGGATGAGGGTGGTAGAACCCTTAATGCCCTGCTGGCAGCAACCGATGCCGAACGCCCCGAAGCTGAGATACATGATGCTCTTGGCTGGCCTGCCACGGCGTTCTAGGGCTCGCGGGCGTGCTCGAAAAGCTCAAGCTCTCCGCCCGTGCCTACCGCAGCTCTGACACTAGCCGACCTGCAGGGCGCCCCAAGCTCACCCTGCCGCATCTTATTGAAGCGATTGACTACCGGCAGTTGGATCGGATGCTGAAGGGGGCATAAGTCACTGAAACCACTGGAATGGTTAGTGCCCGGAGGCCAGTGAATCCACTAGGCGTTGACACAGCGCATCCAGCTTCTGCCCCGTGGTTTCATCGTTTAACGCGCCACTATCGTTGAAAGCGCTACCCGCTTTCGCCAGCGACAATGGCTGTGGCAGCACGACCAGCCCCAGATTGGCTAACAGTTGCTGACCAAGGGGCAGCGCACGGATGCCACCTAGCCCACCAGGGGAAGCCGACACCAGCGCTGCCCACTTACCGGCAAATAACTTAAGCCCCGGCGTATCCTGATAGGGGCGTGATAGCCAGTCTAGCGTGTTTTTCAGCAGCGGCGTGATAAAGCCGTTGTACTCTGGGGAGGCGATCATCACCGCTTGATGATCCGCCAGGATCTCACGCAGCTTCAGCACATTCTCCGGCACGCCCTGGGCTTCGGTATCCTCATCAAACAGTGGGCAGGGATAATCCTTCAAATCGATAAAGGTTGCTTCGCCACCAAGCGCCTCTATACGCTTGGCAGCCAACTTGGCTAGCTGCTTGTTCAGTGACGCTTCTCGGGCACTGCCCGCAAAGACCAGTACCTTTTTGACTGATGATCCCATTGTCATTACCTCTTTAAATAACGTATTTGAAAGCCACACTATTTATTAATATTTACGCCTTTTGGGCAAGGGGGATTTTACGGCTCAGAGCCAGACTCGATATGAAACCCTACAGCCATGAAAACGTCTGCTCCTTGTCATTCAACTATCACTATTACCGGTGAAAATTAGCAAAAGCTGCTCTAATTTCTCTTCATAAATGGTGAAATAATGATGACAAAACCGTTACTAGCGACTGCTCTACTCGCCTTTGCGTTTACCAGTACGGCACACGCCCAGCAGAGCTTTCCCGCCACACTGTCCGGCCATGCCCAGCTACCCGGCAGCACCTTTGTGGCGGCCCCTTCCGGCGCCGCTGAGAACTACAACGTCTCCGGCCGTTTTACTGGCCAAGAGGGCCGCGTTGAGCAGTTATATACGAATATGCAAGCCACCGGCTTAGCACTACCCTTCCCCAGCCAGCCTCTGCAGGGTTTTTCTGGTATTCGCTCGCTTGGCGAAGACCGTTTCCTGGTGTTGACCGATAACGGCTTTGGCTCCAAAGCGAACTCCTCCGACGTCATTCTGATGTTTAACATCAAAAAGACTGACTGGGACACTGGGCGTGTCATCATTGAGGAGACCATTCAACTATCGGATCCCAACCGCATGGTGCCCTTCCCGATTATGAATGAAGCCACTCCTGGTCGTTTTTTAACCGGGGCTGATTTCGATATTGAATCGATACAGCCGGTGGGCGATAGCTACTGGATTGGCGATGAATTTGGCCCGTGGATTATCCAGGTCGATAATCAGGGCGAAGTGCTGCAAGTACTGGCCACCAATCCTGGTGGGACGCTGATGCGCTCCCCCGACAATGCCTTTGCCCTCACCCCGAACCCTGGCGCGCCTCTCGCTGATGATGTGAGGGTGTTTCGCTCCGGTGGCTACGAGGGCATGGCGCTCTCCGAAGACCAAACAACCCTTTACCCCTTGTTGGAAAAGCCAGTCTGGGACAGCAACGCCAACGCCCCGGAAACCATTGATGGCACCCCCGTATTAAGAATGTTCGAGCTCGATACTGAAACCGGCGAATGGGGCGACACAACCCGCTACTACCCCTTGGAGTCAGCGGATCATGCGATTGGCGATTTCAATCTCATTGGCGGAACTCGCGGCTTAATCATTGAGCGTGATAGCCGCCAGGGCGACCCGCGAGAAGAGTGGGCAGAGAATCCCGCCGAGTTCAAACGCATCTATCTCATCGACCTCGAACGTACGGACGAGCAGGGTGTGCTTGAGAAAATCGCCCATATCGACTTGATGGACATCCAGGATCCAAAGGGCCTTGCACCACGGGGCACGATCAACGGCACCTTTAACTTTCCCTTTGTGACCATTGAGAACGTGGATCGTGTCGATGAGAGCACCATCGTGGTTGCCAACGACAATAACTACCCGTTCTCGATTGGCCGCCAGCAGGATCGCGCCGATGATAATGAACTGATACTGCTTGATGTAGAGGAATTCCTGAACGCCCAGTAATGAAAGTAGGTATGAACATAGAAATGTAAAAGCACTGAATAAACCCGTAGTGGGGTTTATTCAGTGCCCGTGACGTATAGGAAGTCATCTCACCAATGTGTTTTATAACCACCTTTGGGCAAAAACCCTTTACAAACACTGCTTAAAAAAGCCATCCACAAACCCATCCAGCGCTTCAAACAGCACCTCCCGGATGGGATCAGCTTCATTTACCAGATGATGGCGCGCTTCCGGGTGACGATGAATCTCGGCATTGGGAAACTTCTTCGCCAGAATCGCTAAATTCCATTCCCAATCAACGGTCAAATCCTGCTCGCCCTGCAAAATCAACGTCGGTAACTGGCTTGGCTCCTGCGCCAGTAGCCGGGGCATCCAGCGGCGCATAGCGCTCACCCAGGCAACGCTCAAGCGCTCGGGCTGCAGCGGGTCTCCCTCGCGTAGAAATTCGGTGAACTGTTCGTCGGTAGAGTTGGGCCGATATTTACGCGGCAGCTCTTTTACAAAGGGGCTGGCAATCAAGTGCAGCCAGCTTGTTTGGCTCCATCCCCAAGGCCGCACCAGCGGCGCCAGCAGCACCAAGCCTGACCAACCCGAATCCTCTCGGCGGGTGAGCGCATCGGTAGCTAGAATAGCCCCGCCGGTGCTCTGCCCCACCCCCAGCCACGGGGCAGGCGCCATTCCCTGGCTCTTGAGGATGGTCTGCAGGTGGGTCAGGCAGTGCTGGTAGTCATCGAAATCCTCTATTTCCGCGCGCGCACCACTGGAAAGGCCATGGCCCGGAAGGTCCCACAGCACCACCCGCCAGCCCTTGGCCAGCAAACGCTTGAGCAGATGGCGATACAGGCCCATATGGTCAAAATAACCGTGCACCACGAAAGCGGTGCCCACCGGCTGCGGCGGGCTCCACACTTGGCACCACAGCGCAAAGCGTCCAGTATCAATAAAGCCAGCGTGTACTTCACTGGTATCCAATAGCAGGACTTCCAGACCATAGTGCTGAAAGTAGTCCTGCATGGCGTCGGTCAATATTTCCCCTGGCAGCAGACGGCTAAGGGCGGTCTCGCCCGAGGCATGGCGAAACAAGCCTTCCAGATGTTGGAAATCACGCATCGTTGTTTCTCCATATCGCCATTTTACGTTGGCCTAGACGCGGCAGGCGAGTCGCGCTATCAACTTTTAATTGCTAGTCATTTGGTCGCGCATTTTACCGCTTTAGGGTCTACGCTGTTTACATGCCCGAGCAAATGTGGAATTATTTTCCATAAATACATTTTACTCTGCCCACGGCAAACCATGTTTTAAGAACCCATGTTATAAAAAAACATGTTCTAAAAAACATATTCCCCACGGGCATCCTCACAGGAGAAACCCCATGAGCCAGCGTATCACGCGCCACCGTTTACAGGTGGCAGGCGATTTAGACCGTTTCATAAATGAACAGGCGCTACCGGGCACAGGCATTGATGAACAAGCCTTTTGGGCCGGTGTTGATGCCCTGTTTCACGATTTGACCCCTAAAAACCGTCAATTACTCGAAGAGCGCGACACGCTACAAGAGAAGCTAGACGCATGGCACCGGGAAAACCCCGGCCCTGTCACTGATATGCCGGGCTACCGCCGCTTCTTAAAAGAAGTTGGCTACCTGGCTGAAGCACCGGCTAACGTCAAAGCGACCACCGCCAATGTTGACCGTGAAGTAGCCGTTCAAGCAGGCCCACAGCTGGTGGTGCCGGTCAGTAACGCACGCTATGCGCTGAATGCAGCTAACGCGCGCTGGGGCAGCCTTTACGATGCCCTGTACGGCACTGATGCCATTTCTGAAGATGACGGCGCGGAGAAAGGCACCAGCTTCAACCCGAAACGTGGTGCCAAAGTCATCGCCTACGCACGCGGTGTACTCGACCGTGCGGCGCCACTGGCGACTGGTTCGCACCGTGATGCGGTGAACTACGCCATTCGTGATGAGCACTTGGTGGTGACGCTGGAAGGTGGCCGTGAAACCGGTTTGAAAGATGCTGGCAAGCTGATTGGTTTTACTGGCGAAGCAGGCAAACCTGAGTCGATTCTGCTGGGCAACAACGGCCTGCACCTGGAAATCCAGATCGACCCCAGTGACTCTATCGGCAAAACCGACCCGGCAGGCGTTAAAGATGTAGTGGTGGAAGCTGCATTGACCGCCATCATGGATTGCGAAGACTCCGTTGCCGCGGTGGATTCAGAAGACAAGGTAGGCGTTTACAGGAACTGGCTCGGCCTGATGAAGGGCGATCTGGAAGAGAAGATCGAAAAAGGTGGCAAAACCTTTACCCGCAAGCTGAACGCTGACCGCACCTGGCAAACCACCGATGGCAGCAGCGTCACGCTACCCGGCCGTTCGCTGATGTTCGTGCGTAATGTGGGTCACTTAATGACCACACCGGCGATTTTGGATGAGAAAGGCAACGAGCTACCGGAAGGTATTCTTGATGCAGTGGTTACTTCGCTGCTGGCGCTGCACGACCTGAAGAAAGACGCCGACCAGCCACGCAACTCGCGCACTGGCTCCGTTTACATCGTCAAGCCGAAAATGCACGGCCCCAAAGAAGTGGCGTTTGCCAACGAGCTGTTCAGCCGCGTTGAAGACATTCTGGGCATGAGCCGCGATACCCTGAAAATGGGCATCATGGACGAAGAGCGCCGTACTACCGTCAATCTCAAGGCGTGTATCGCTGAGGCCGCTTCACGGGTGGCATTTATCAATACTGGCTTCCTTGACCGTACCGGCGACGAAATGCATACCGCCATGGAAGCGGGTCCCATGTTACGCAAGGGTGATATGAAAGGCGCCGCGTGGATTCAGGCCTATGAGAAGAGCAACGTACAAGTGGGTCTTGCCTGCGGTCTGCGTGGTCGTGCGCAAATCGGTAAAGGCATGTGGGCCATGCCTGACCTGATGCACAATATGCTGGAGCAGAAAATCGGCCACCCGAAAGCCGGTGCCAACACCGCTTGGGTGCCTTCACCGACGGCTGCTGCACTGCACGCGCTGCACTACCATCAGGTCAACGTCACCGACGTTCAGCGCGAGCTGGAAGCGTTGGGCGAGCCCGATTACCTTGATGACCTACTCACCGTGCCGGTAGCAGAAAACGCCAACTGGTCGGATGAAGAGAAGCAGCAGGAGCTGGATAACAACTGCCAGGGTATTCTCGGCTACGTAGTACGCTGGGTAGAGCACGGCGTGGGCTGTTCGAAAGTACCGGACATTCATAACGTCGGCCTGATGGAAGACCGTGCGACGCTGCGTATCTCCAGCCAGCACATTGCCAACTGGCTGCACCATGGCATTGTCGATGCGCCGCGGGTCGAAGAAACCCTTAAGCGTATGGCCAAGGTAGTCGACGAGCAGAACGCAGGCGACCCGACCTACACCGCTATGAGTGCGGACTTTGAAGCCTCTACCGCGTTCAAAGCTGCCTCCGACCTGATCTTCAAAGGTCGTGTACAGCCTTCTGGCTACACCGAGCCGCTACTCCACGAGTGGCGCCAGGTGCACAAAGCAAAACGTGCATAAGGTTAAGTAAGCCCACACGCTTACTTACATAGCCCCAAGGCTTGCGCCTTGGGGCTTTTTATTTAGGCTGATTGACGTTAACGTTAAAGAAAACGTGAGGAATAATAACAATGACCGTGATGACTGCTGAGCAGATTGAGCACTTTCTGGATGAAGTCTTTCCCCAGCGAATGGGCAAGATAGAGAGCGTGGGCGAGATGAGCGCCACAATGCGCTTAGCGATTGATAATGAACATCTTCGCCCTGGGCCGCGCGTTTCCGGACCTACGATGATGGGGTTTGCGGATGTGGCCATGTATGTCGCTATTTTGGCCCAGATTGGCCCTGAATCGATGGCAGTCACCAGCGATCTTAACTGCCACTTTCTGCGCGCGGCTTCCGGTGATCACGACATTATCGCCCACGCCAAGCTGATCAAACTCGGCCGCCGCCTAGCGGTGGGCGAAGTACAGATTTTTTCAGCCAGCGATGACACACGCCCCGTAGTGCATGTCACCGCCAGCTATGCGCTACCTGAAAAGTCTTAAGCGGCCGTTCTTCAAGGCGCCAGTGTCATGAACGGCTCATCCTGCTGGTCGCTAAACGCGTAGACGTTATAGGGCTCGTCCTGAGGACCAAGCATACCCGGCGTACCAATGGGCATACCGGCCAAACCAATACCATCGACGTCAGGCTGCTCTTCAAACAGCTTTGTAACCGCGTCCATCGGCACATGGCCCTCAATCCAGTACTCACCTATCTCGATGGTATGGCACGACCCTAAACCATAGGGGACACCCGCCTGTTGCTTGATATCACTCAGTTCAGCGTCATCCACGATAGTGACATCAATACCCAGCTCCTCAAGATGGCGTGCATAAGCATCGCAGCAACCGCACTGAGGGTTTTTGTACAAGGTCGCCTCGGCAGGCAGTGCCGCATGCGCCGAGGTCGCCCCGAGAACTAGAGCGCTAGATAGGAATAGTGAGGTGGTTAAGCGGCTCATAAATACCCTCCTGATTAAGAGCGAATAAAGAAACGTTGGTAAGCGACGCAACATCCAATTGAAAGTTTACAACCTGTGTGTCACCCCAAGGTCAAGCTAGCTCAACGCTCAGTGCTAGGGAGTTGATCGATCATGCGATCCAGCGTCATCGGGTACTCACGGATCCGGACACCGGTGGCATTGTAGATCGCGTTGCCAATCGCGGCGGCTACGCCGCAGATACCCAGCTCACCCACTCCTTTTGCTTTTAGAGGCGATGAAGCAGCATCGGTGGTATCTAAAAAGATGACCTCCTGCTCGGGAATATCCGCATGTACCGCCACTTCGTAGCCTGCCAGGTCGTGGTTGACGAAGAAGCCGCGCCCGGTATCCACGCTCATGCCCTCGGTCAAGGCAGCGCCTACGCCCATGGTCATGCCGCCAATTACCTGGCTGCGCGCCGTGATGGGGTTGAGGATGCGACCTGCATCGCACACGGCCAGCATGCGCCGCACGCGGGTTTCCCCGGTGTAGGCATTCACGGCCACCTCGACAAAGTGCGCACCGAAAGTACCGATCTCCAGCTCGTCCTTGAAGTCGCCAAAGTTGATCGAATCCTCAGCCACTATCTCTTCGCCATCGGCTATGTCGGCCAGCGCCAGATCTGTCTGTCCGGCGACCACACGGCCCTTTTCAAAGCGCGCCTCGTCAACGTTCAGGCGCTTGGCGATCTGCTCTTGAAGCGCCACACAGGCAGCATATACGCCAGCGGTGGCGCTTGTCGCACCAAACTGCCCACCTGAGCCGGAGGAGGTTGGGTAGGCGCTATTGCCAAGGCGCACTTCTACGTCCTGCATTTCCATGCCCATGGTTTCTGCCGCCGTTTGGGTCAGGATGGTGTAGGAGCCGGTACCGATATCGGTCATATCGGTTTCCACGATCAAGCGACCGTTCTGCAAGCGTACCCGTGCGCCCGAAGTCATGGTGGGCGCGCCGCGATAGGCACCAGCCATGCCGTGGCCAATCAGCCACTGGCCTTCGCGCCGACCGCCCGGTTGAAGGTTACGCTCAGCCCAGCCGAAGGTATCGGCGCCCTTACGCAGGCACTCCACAAAGTGGCGATCGCTGAAGGGTTTCGATGGCTCCTCGGGATTGACCTGGGTGTCGTTGAGAATCCTGAACGCCACGGGGTCCATGCCGAGCTTCTCCGCCATCTCGTCCATGGCGATCTCCAGCACCGCCAGCCCCGAGGCTTCGCCGGGCGCACGCATATCCGCCGATTCGGGCAGGCCCATATCGATCGGATGGTGCGCCACGCGACGATTTTCGCCCGCGTAGAAGCAGCGGGTCTGGTTGACCGCGTCTTCACCGCTGCCGCCGGGCAGCGTATGGGAAACGGCAGCATGGTCAAAAGCGGTAATCTTGCCATCTGACCCGGCCGCGATGCGCAGACGCTGAATGGTGCCGGACCGGTGCGTGGCGTTATTGAAGATCATCGGGCGCGGCAAGGCGACTTTGACTGGCCGCCCGGTCTCGCGCGAGCCAAGCGCCGCCAGCACCGCATCGGCGCGTAGCCACAGCTTGCCGCCAAAGCCGCCGCCCACGTAAGGGCTTTCCAGGCGGATCCTCTCGGCGTCGATATCGAAGGTGGTAGCGAGCGCCTGACGCGTCCACTCGATCATCTGGTTCGAGGTCCATACCGTCATCTGCTCACCATCGGACCAGTCAACAATCGAGGCGTGAGGCTCCATCATGGCGTGGCTTTGCGAGGCGGTGCGGTAGGTTTCATCCAGGGTAATCGACGCGGCATCAAATGCTGCATCCACATCGCCGACGTTGGCGATCGGCTCACCGGTGTTCTGCAGTCGGCTCCAAGCATCTTCAAGATCGAACACGCCCGGCGTCTCTTCGTAGCGAACCTCGATCAATGACGCCGCACCACGCGCCTGCTCCAGCGTATCAGCGACGACCACGGCGATGGCCTGGTGGTAGTGCTCAACGGTGGCGCCGCCGAACAGGTGGGCCACATTACTGTCGGCGCGCGCCAGCGGCTCAAGCTCCAGAGTTGTGATCACCGCCGCCACACCGGGTGCAGCACGGGCCGCCGAAGCGTCCATATGGGTAATTTTCCCCCGCGCAATCGTGGCGCCCACGGGGTAACCCACCAGTTGGTTGGCTGCCACGTCATGGCGCTCGTAAGCGTAGGGCGCGCGACCGGTTACCTTGAGCTGACCATCGATCCGCGCGTGGGGCTTGCCGATAATGCGGGCCTGATCGAACAGGTTATCTTCCGTTGATTGATTAAAATCCATGGGTCACTCCTGAGCCAGCAGCGCGGCGAGCGTTCGCTCTGCCAGGGTAAGCTTGTAGGCGTTCTCTTGCGTTGGGCGGGCACCGTCCAGTAAGCGGCCCATAACGGCAGAGGCTCCCTGGGGCAATAACGCATCGGCGTCATCACGGCGCCAGGGCTTGGGAGCCACACCGCCCAGGGCAACGCGCCCGGTTCCATCGGGGGCTTGAATCAGCGCAACGGACACCAGCGCAAAGGCGTAGGAGGCCCGGTCGCGCACTTTGTAATAAGCGTGGCGGCCCTCAACAGGGGGCGGCAGCAGCACGGCGGTGATCATTTCGCCTGCTTGCAGAGCGTTCTCCACCTCCGGCGTATCGCCGGGCAGTTGATAGAACTCATCCAGCGTCAGGCGGCGCGTTTCACCGGTTGACGTCACGGTTTCTACTTCGGCATCCAACACGCGAAGGGCAACGGCCATATCAGAAGGGTGCGTGGCAATACACGCATCGGACGTGCCGATAATGCCCAGTTGACGCGTGGTGGCGCCTTCGCTCAACGCCGCGCAGCCCGCCCCGGGCGTGCGTTTGTTGCAGGGCATGCCAGTGTCATAAAAGTAGCCACAGCGCGTGCGCTGGAGCAGGTTGCCGCCGGTGGTCGCCTTGTTACGCAACTGGCCGGAGGCGCCCGACACCAGCGCCCGGCTCAATACTGCGTAGTCCTTACGGACTCGGGTATCCGCCGAAAGTGCAGCGTTACTGACCAGTGCGCCAATCCGCAGGCCGCCCTCCTCCGTCGGGGTAATATCGTCGAGACCCGTGCCCCCTACATCGATCAGGTGCTTGGGAATTTCGATCTCATGCTTCATCAGGTCCAGCAGGTTAGTGCCGCCCGCAATAAACTTGGCGCCCGGCACTTCCGCCGCACGGGCTGCCGCCTGGGCCGGGTCGCTTACGCGTTCATAGGAAAAGGCTTTCATGAGCGCGCCTCCGCCACCTGGTTGATGGCCTTGAGAATGTTGGCGTAGGCGCCGCATCGGCAAAGGTTGCCCGACATCCGCTCGCGAATTTCCGCATCGCTGATCTCAATCGGCGCATTCAGATCTTTGGTAACATGGCTTGGCAGGCCCGCTTGAATCTCTTCAAGCACCGCCTTGGCCGAGCAGATCTGCCCCGGCGTGCAGTAGCCGCACTGAAAAGCATCATGTTCGACAAAGGCTTGCTGCATGGGATCAAGATGATCGACCTCAGCTACCCCTTCGATGGTCGAAATATCATCGCCTTCATGCATGACCGCAAGGGACAAGCAGGCGTTGATACGCTCGCCGTTCACCGACACCGTGCAGGCGCCACACTGGCCGTGGTCACAGCCTTTCTTGGTACCCGTAAGCTTAAGATGCTCTCGCAGGGCATCCAACAGCGTTGTGCGGTTATCCAGGGTTAACGTATGCCGTTCGCCATTGACGGTTAGTGAAAAGGTGCTGCTATCGGGGTTCACGGTCTTGGGGTGTCTTTCGACGTTATTAGAGGAGTTCATTGCTATATGCCTTCCTTGCGCGTTGCTTTCGCTTATTTAGTGCCATAAGGCCTTTAGCATAGACACTATTCATTCAGGCAGCCCAACTCTGTGTCCAAACCTTGTAAAACAAAACCTCTATCTGCGTCAGGTGCGCTACGCTATGACACGTCTATCCACGCAAGGCAGGCAATGGATGCCGCTTGCTCACTATTGGAAACGTTTGAAATGCAGCATTTGGACTTACAGGTAATAGATCAAGCGCTGACCTGGTCCCAGGAGGGTGAAACGGTCTGGCTGTGCACCGTGCTCGCCACGTTTGGCTCATCGCCCCGCGCGCCCGGCGCCTGGATGGCGGTGACCAGGGATGGCAGGCACCTGGGGTCGCTCTCCGGCGGCTGTGTGGAGGATGATTTCATCAAGCGCCTGGCCGAAGGGCAGTTTGAAACACCGGCGACCATTATACGCTACGGCGATGCAGAGGACGCTCAGGGCGGACATATCGCGCTGCCCTGCGGCGGCATTCTAGAGGTACTGGTTGAGCGCCTGCCGGCCACACCGGATATACGGGAGCACCTTGGCACGCTGAAAGCGACGCTTGAAGGCCACCGCCAGTTGATGCGCCATGTCGATATTCACGCTGGCACCCGACACTTTACCGACGACACCACACTGGGGCCGCGGGTGGTCTGGCCCAGTGAAGAGGGTGCGCCGAACCGGGTAACAATGCGGCTCGCGCCCGCACGGCGGCTGATCATTGCTGGCATTTCGCCCGTTTCCAGCGCCTGTGCCTCATTTGCCGCCACGTTAGGGTTTGAGGTCATTGTCTGCGACCCCGACGAAGCCGCCTGTCAGGCGTTTGATGTTCCAGGGGTAACAGTCATAGCGCAACTGCCTTCCCAGTACATTGCCGCCAACGGCTGCCACGGCGCCACGGCCATTGTGGCGCTCACCCATGATCCACGTATAGATGACCTGGCGATGATGGAAGCGGTGCGCACACCTGCGTTTTATATCGGCGTGATGGGCTCAAAGCGCACCTCTACTGCGCGCGCTGAGCGGCTGATTCGCTCAGGAGGGCTGACCGAAGAGCAAGTCGAGCGATTGCATATGCCGATTGGTCTAGCGCTAGGCAGCATGACCCCGGCGGAAATTGCCCTCGCTATCATGGCGGATATCGTCCGGGTCCAATACGGAAAAGCTACCAATGAGCTCTAGCAATGTCGTCGCCCTGGTGATGGCGGCTGGCTACTCGCGCCGATTTGGTGAGGATGACAAGCGCTGCGCGACCTTAACCGACGGACGCTCGCTGTTGGCAGCCTCTGTCGCGAATGCCGAGCAAGCCTTTCCTATACTGCGCGTGGCAATCCGCGAAGAGGATGATGCGGCCTCGCTCGGCCTTACAGAAAGCACGTCGTTGATTCGACTCCATCAGGCGCACCTTGGGTTGGGGGCAAGCCTCGCCGAGGCGGTGGCCGCGCTTAGCCGTGACGCTCGCCTGAATAGCGTCGAGGCAGTCGCGATTTTATTGGGCGATATGCCCTGGATTCAGCAGGAGACGCTGCTGTCGTTACAGCGGCTAGCCACTCGCGACACTATCGTGCGGCCCTGCCATGAAGGCAAGCCGGGGCATCCAGTTATATTTGGGCGTACGCTTTGGCCCGCGTTTACAACGCTAAACGGCCATACGGGGGCCAAAGAGATTATTCGCAACAACGCCGCATACTACCGTGAGTATCACGTGCAGGATGCGGGCACGATGATGGATATCGACGTGCCCGCTCACTTAGCGTCATCAAAACACACTACCCCTGACGGAGCGTAATGCGGGTTAGCTCTGAGGGCTTGCCGAGGCGTAAAGCAAACCCTGGCCATAAGCCTGTACCGTTATTGACGTAAAGCGTCATGTCTTGAATATTATAAACGCCTGAAACGAAACCATTGTTCGCGCTGGCAACCAGTCGATCGAAGCCTAGTATCATCCCACCATGAGTATGTCCGGAGAGCTGCAGATCTACACCAGCCGTGGCCGCAGCCACCGCATTGCGGGGCTGATGATCCAGCATAATAATCGGCGAGTCGCTCGGTGCCTCTGCTATCGCCTCCTCGACATTCGGCGCAGCAAAAGCATGCCTGGCGGCCGTAAAATCCGTCACTCCCGCAAGGACCAAGTTCGCCCCCTCGTTGTCGATCACAACATGTTGATTTGCCAATACCTGCATGCCGAGCGACTGGTAATACTCCATCCACTGCGGGTAACCAAAATAGTACTCATGATTACCCGGAATGGTATAGACACCGTCGGGCGCTGAAAGCGCTTGTAAAGGCGCCACATCTGCGCGACGCAAATCCAGGTCGCCATCGATCAGGTCGCCGGTGATGACGATTAAATTTGGCTCCAGCGCATTGGCCTGCGACACCACCGCTTCAACCCACGGGGCTTCAAACAGTCGGCTAATATGCAGATCGGTTAACTGCACAATTTCGTAGCCTTCAAACTGAGAGGGCAACCCTTGAATGGTAACCTCGATATCCTTCACCAGCGGCACCCGCGCTGCTTGGCTGACGGCGAAAGCAGCCACGCCTAACGCCAACGCGCCCATGCTGTAACGCAATGAAGAAGGAATGGCGACACGCCTTCTTTTTACCGCCATCAGCATCAGCGCTATCGCATCAACCACTAGCTGAAACACTGCTAGAAACAGCATCGTGCCGAAAACCCAATTGACGATCAGTACGATGGCTCTTGGCACCTCGGGAGAAAACATGGAGCCAAACGCCATCAAGGTAAGCCAATGATGCTGAGCTACCAGTAACAGCGCAACGCTGAGCAGACCTTTAAACCAGAGCGGCCATTTGAGTGGCACTAAATAGCGAAGAATAACAATCAGGCAGGGTATGGCGACGACAAAATGAAACATAGAGATGCTCATGAAAAGGAAGAAGCGCGGCGCATAGCCACGCGAATATTTGGCCTACAAAGGTGTTTACTGCTTGGCCATCAGTGCGACGACCGCAAGCGCCAGCCACCCGGCCATTAATAAAACGCCGCCAATAGGCGTCACAATGCCGAGGCTTAGCCCAGCCAAGGCCATTAAGTAGAGCGAGCCTGAAAAACACACAACCCCCAGTGCCCACAGCGCCAGCACCCAGCGCTGGCCCGCCAATGGTTGTACCCGGCGCAACACCAATACGATCATCATGGCAAGCGTGTGCCACGCCTGGTAACGCACGCCGGTTTCGACGGCACTCACCATGACCTCGGTTGTGCGTGCCGCCAAGCCGTGTGCCGCATAGGCGCCTAGCATGACCATCATGGCGCCTGAAATCGCCGCTATACACCACCACAATTTATCTGTTTGTTGCACACTGCTCTCCTGTCTCACTTTCATGCTCCCAACTTCGCTTCGCCCACCGCGCTGATTATACCCACGGCTTACCTTGCGCGCCGCTAAACCGCTACAATAGAGAACGAACTGCCATGACGAATGAGACGCGCCCTATTATGTCTATACAGATACGTCTAAACGGTGAACCGCATACACTGGCCACCGGCCTAACCGCCGCCGACCTAGTGGAACAGCTGGGTCTTAGTGGCCGTCGTATAGCCGTGGAAATTAACGAAGAGATTGTCCCCCGCAGCCAACACGCCGACACCCACTTGGCCGATGGCGACCACGTGGAAGTGGTTCACGCGATTGGCGGTGGCTAAAGGAAATACTATGACGCAATTAACGCATGAACCGCTCACTGATACGCCGCTAACCATTGCCGGACACGATTTTCGTTCGCGCCTGCTGGTGGGCACTGGCAAATACAAAGACTTTACCGAAACCGGCGCTGCCATTGCCCAGAGCGGTGCCGAGATCGTGACGTTTGCCGTACGCCGCACCAACTTGGGCCAGGACGCCGAGGCGCCCAATCTGCTGGACGTTATCTCGCCCGAGCGCTACACCCTGCTGCCCAATACCGCTGGTTGCTACAACGCGAAAGATGCCGTGCGCACCTGCCGGTTGGCCCGCGAACTGCTCGACGGCCACAACTTGGTCAAGCTGGAAGTGCTCGGCGACGATCACACGCTTTACCCCAATGTGGTCGAGACGTTAAAAGCCGCTGAAACGCTGCTCGCTGACGGTTTTGACGTCATGGTTTACACCAGCGACGACCCTATTGTGGCACGTGAACTAGAAGCCATGGGCTGTTGCGCCATCATGCCACTGGGCTCACTGATTGGCTCTGGCCACGGCATTCAAAACCCGCACAACGTGCGCTTGATTGTTGAGCAGAGCAACGTCCCGGTGCTGGTCGATGCGGGAATTGGCACGGCGTCGGATGCCGCCATGGCGATGGAGCTCGGCTGTGACGGCGTACTGTTGAACAGTGCCATTGCCCATGCTCGCGACCCGCTACGCATGGCCAACGCCATGAAACTAGCCGTGGAAGCCGGGCGCGACGCGTTTTTAGCCGGCCGCATGGCGCGTCGTCAATCCGCCGATCCATCTTCACCTTTTGCTGGCCGTATTAACGGTTAATTGATTCGAGACCCCATGACTGAACCTAATCCCCCAGCGCACCAAAGCAGCGCCGACGTCGACAGCAGTGCCACCACCGCCTCTGAAAGCCAGGACGCACCGCTGCACCGCCGCGGCATTAAAAGCTATGTCATCCGCGCGGGTCGCATGACCCAGGCACAAAACCGGGGCCTGGAAGATGTCTGGCCGCGCTTTGGCCTGACCATCGCTGACGGCCGCCAAGACCTGGATGCACTGTTTGGTCGCCAGGCTCCACGCGTGGTCGAAATTGGTTTTGGCATGGGCAACTCATTGATCGAGCAGGCCGAAACCCATCCGGATACCGACTTTATCGGTATCGAAGTGCACGCCCCTGGCGTTGGCAAACTATTAGATGAAGTGGATAAACGCGGCCTGACTAACCTGCGAGTTTACCGCGAAGATGCCCTGGCCGTGCTAGAGCAGTGCCTGCCGGAAGGCTCGCTAACCACGCTGCAGCTGTTCTTCCCTGACCCCTGGCCGAAGAAAAAGCATCACAAGCGGCGTATCGTGCAGCCAGCCTTTGTTGAGCTGATTCGCACTCGTCTGATGCCCGGCGGCACCTTCCATCTAGCTACGGACTGGGAAGCCTACGCGGAGTGGATGGCGGAAGTGATGGAGGCGGCCCCCGGTTATGCCAACACCGCAAGCGCAGAGACCGCCCCTTACGTGCCCCGCCCGGCCTTCCGCCCACTCACCAAATTTGAAGCCCGCGGCGAAAAACTCGGCCACGGCGTGTGGGATTTGATTTATCGGCGAGAGGGGTAACGCCTTACTCTTTAAGCGGTTCAATCGGCTCCCAATCTGAACGATTGGCCAGAAACTCAGGCCTGGGCCGATTACCGCAGTAAGGGTCATGAAGTGTGTTTTCAACGCTGTTGTAAACAAAGAACAGATTACTTCTCGGCCAGCAGGACATATTCGTGTTGGAGCCGTGCATGGTATTGCTTTCGAAAATCACCAGGGATCCGGCGGGCCCCTTGGGTGCTTCAATATCGTTCTCCAACATTAATTCACGCAGGCTGCTGGCTGGCGGCACTCCCACCTCTTGGCTTTTGAGTGACTCTTTGTAGTTATTCTCCGGCGTTCGCCCTACACAGGGAACAAAGTAGCGGTGCGAACCAGGAATCAACATCAGTGGCCCATTAAACTCACCGTTATCGGTGAGCACGATGGAACAGCTAAGCGCGCGCATGCGCGGCATGCCATCTTCGCTATGCCACGTCTCAAAGTCTGAGTGCCAATCAAACCCTTTGCCTTTGAACCCGGGCTTATAGTTGATTCGTGACTGATGGATATAGACATCGCTGCCCAGCAATTGCTTGACGATCGCCAACAGCTTGGGGTCCTGGGTCAGACGTTGGAAACGCTTGGACACTTCATGAATACCGAACACGGTGCGTATCTCTTCACGCCCTGGTTCAAGAATCGTGCCTTCTGAAAGCTTAAGATCGGCATCATCTTCGTACTCACGCAGCTCTTTAAGAAACACCTGCATATCATCGGCGTCAAAAAAACCTTCAAAGGAGAGAAATCCCTTTTTCTCATACTCCTCAATTTGCGACCTATTCAGCGGCCCATCAGCAAGCTGGGATTCATCGCCATATACCACGGGATCGATGCGTTCAAACATTCCCAATTTTCGCTCCAAGCGAGTAGGGAAAAGATCTTGGGTATCGTTCATGGTCAACTCCTCCATTAGCATGCGTTTAACAAGCGCTTTTAAGCATTACGTATAAAACGTAGACGCCAAAACGCACCTCAGCAATGCCCTTTGGAGGTCGCCGAAAAGACAACATCAGTAATGAGGATATTAGCAGGGTGTAGAAAAAAGAAAGCCGCTCCATTGGAGCGGCAAAAAAGACCGTGACTAGCAATGAGAGGGAGAAACCATGACAGTAAACTGGCGATAATTTGTACCGAGTAGCTGCCTTGGCTGCCAAGCGTCTCATCAAACGCTGACAATCACACTATAATCATTCTCATTTACCTCGTCAATACAAATACGAATATTTTTTATTTGCAGCTTTGAGTCTGCCTATCCATCAGCTTACCAATCGCAGCCAAAACGGTAGCGTCGCCATGGCCAGTAGGGTTTGTCCGGTGATAATGGCCGCCATCAGTTCAGCATCGCCGCCCAGTTGGCGGGCTAAAATATAGGCAGATGTAGCGGTGGGCAGCGCTGCAAACAGGAGCGCCACATCACGACTGACCGGGTCCAGTTGCAGCACCCAGGTTAATACCAAGACAAACGCGGGCATCAGCAACAGCTTAACGCTATTGGTAGCCAGCACGCCGCGGTCAATACGCAGCAACGCCGCTGGGCGCAGCGCTACCCCCACCGCTACCAGCCCCAGCGGCAACGCCGCACGCCCCAATAGCTCGACCGTGTCTTGGCTCCAACCAGGTAAACCGACACCGGAAAGGTTCAGGCCAATACCAATAAGGCAAGCAAGGATTAGCGGATTTTTAATCAGCGCCATTGCGCTTTTACCCACGCTAGCGCCGCCTAACGTGCCAGCAGCCACAAAGCTAGCCACGCACATCACGTTCACCACCGGTACCATTAGTGCCACCGCGACGGCTGCAGTGGTCGCTCCTAAGCTGCCGTGTAGCGCAGCGGCACCAGCAACGCCCACATAAGTATTAAAGCGTACCGCTCCTTGAAACACCGAGGTAAACGCAGCGGGTGTAAGCCGTAACCAGCCTCGTAAACGCCAAAGCAGTATGCCAAACAACGCCATTGCGCCCAGCAATACCAGTGCTAGGCGGCCTACCGGCACTTGGCTCACATCGGCCGTTGCCAACGTTCCCACCAGCATGGCGGGGAACAGTACAAAATAGATCAGCCGCTCCATCTGCGGCCAGAAAGTATCGCTAGGCCAACGCCAATAGCCGAGCATGGCGCCCAGTAAAATCAATAAAAACAGGGGGCCTAAAGCGCCAGTGATACTCTCCATTTGCGTCCCTTTTGCCTGCGACATCCCAGCACAGCGATATCGGCTCGATTACTGTTACCATGGCGAAACACCCGCCTCACGGCTTGCGTAGCGATTATTCTGCCATGAAGATGATATCAAAACCTGCACACCCGGCAGGCTTTCCTGCTTTAAGGGTACTGATACTGGTCACTGGTATAGCGCTGGCTGCCTGTGCCTGGTATGCCTTTGCCCATTGGTTGCACCGCGATAGCGATGTGACCTGGTTCCCCCCCGCTGCAAGCTGCGACTTGCATACAGCGCCTTGTTCCGCCACGTTAGGCGATAAAGGCCGCATCACCCTCCATGTTCAAGCGAGCGGGCGGATTGATGCATTAGAGGTATTACCACTGGAAGTTGAGGTTGACGGCGTTACGGCCACTCAGGTTGACGTTGATTTTGTTGGCCGTGATATGGACTTAGGACTGCACCGTTTTGCCCTCAGTGCAGGTGCACCCGGCCATTTTCAAGGACAAGGCCAAGTGGGGGTTTGTACCCAAACCGTTATGCCCTGGCGAGCGCGTGTCATACTGGACACTGCAGAAGGTAAAGTGGGTAGCTGGTTCGATTTTGACGTTATTCGGAGTTAACGCACATGGCACGTAAACCGTTATGGCTGGGCGCTGGTGTCGCCGCTGTATTAATTGTGGTTAGTGGCATCGGTCTCTATCACTACGCTTTCGCCCCCAAAGATGGCGAACCTGTAGGTGGCCCTGTGGAAATGCCTTCGACCCAGGGTGATTTTTCGCTGACCCAGCTGGATGACGACCAGCTAGCCATTTTGTCGTTTGGTTACACGTTCTGCCCCGACATATGCCCGATGACCCAGTCGGTCAAACGCCAAGCCTTGGCTCAACTCTCTGAGGAGCAGCGCGAGCGGGTGGTGCCGGTGATGATTACCGTTGACCCCGAACGCGACACCATAGAGCGCATGCAGGAGTACATGAGCTTTTTCGGCGAGGAGTTCATTGGTGCGGTAGGTAGTCAGGAGCAGCTTGAAGATGTTGCGTCGCGCTATGGCGTGATATGGCGAAAAGTCGAAGCGCCGGATTCCGCAATGGCGTATACCATTGATCACAGCGCCTCGCTTTTTTTAGTCAATCGCGAAGGCGAGATATTGCAGCGAGTGCTCTATTCGCCAACTCCCCATGGGTTAGTCTCGGCATTAGAGAGCGAACTGGGCAGTTAGTCGACTTTACTCTGGCGAGGCGTTTTCGGGAGCAGTTTGCAAGCGATCCAACATCGCCATCAGCGCACCAATCTGGGTGCCGCTACGGGTATCGTGCTGAGGGCTTAACTGCCAAGTGCTTTCGGCAAATCCCCACCAGTCCCAGCAGCCTTGCGGGTTCGCCATACTGCTTTCCGCCTGAGGATAAAGCACAATTTGCTGATGCGCTGACGCCCAGGCGTTTAACCCAGTGTAACGCACAAACGTTTCACCAATCGCCTCTGCGTTCATTTGGCAGCCGTGCAGCGCCAACGTTACCGGGCAGTTACCCGCTTCACAGCCTTCCGGTATAAACACATAGCCTGTGTCGGCTAGTCCTTTTACCGCAAATTCCGACTGATCAAACGCGGCTAACTCGCCACCCAGTTTGCCGTTCGCCTCAGAGGCTTCACGTTCGGGATAAAGCCAGTTCAACATATCACCAGCGATATCTTCATCGCAGGCTAATACATAACTACCGCCCCCTTGGCGACAATCGCCCCACTCTTGGGGGCCGGGCGATACATCATCAGGTAAGCGTACCGGCCAGCCATGCCCGGCATTTTCGCTACGCGCAACGCGCAGTTGACTTGGCGAGGCAAGCCATTGCGTCCACTGCTCGGCAAGGAGATCGCCCAGCAGCGGTTCAACGACGTCATCTTCTTCGCCGTGCCAAAAGTAGGCCCGCAGCTGGCTAAGGCGCTCTGTGCTTCCGACCTGTTCAAGCGCTATATAGCGATCATAGCGGCTCGCCAGCTCGTCTAATGATGGCGCGCCGCGGCGCGTCATCATGCACTGGTTAAGCGCCAAACTCAGCGAGCCTTGTGCACAACTCCAAGGCCCCGCCGCCAGTACGCCCAGGCCACTAAACCGTTCTGGCCAAGCGACCGCTAGCTGGGTTGCCATATAGCCGCCTGACGAAACCCCCACCACGCTTGCCTGCTCGCTAACGGCACCCAGGGCGGGTAATGCCTCGGGCTCAACCTCCGGCTCGGCCTGTGCCAACAACGGGATACCAAGGCTCAGGCAGACCAGAGCGTATGCAAGTGGGCGAAGCATGGAAGGGGCGGCTGAAGTCATTGCTTATTCGACGCCTAACAATTCAACGCGGAAGGTCAGCACTTCATTGGGTCCAATCGGCCCTTGACCATTTTCGCCGTAAGCAATATCAGCGGGAATATATAGCATCCAGCTATCGCCAACGCTCATCATCTGCAGCGCTTCCTGCCAACCTTCGATCACTTGGTTGGTTTGGAAACTGACTGATTCACCGCGCTCAAAGGAGCTATCGAATACAGTGCCGTCTAACAGCATGCCTTCGTAGTTCACTTCAACAGTGTCTTCAGGGCCAGGTGTTGCGCCATCGCCCGACTCAAGCACTTCATACTGAAGGCCAGAATCCGTCACGGTCACTTCTTCACGTTCAGCGTTTTCGGCCAGGAAAGCTTCGCCTTCTTCGAGATTCGTTTGCGCTATCTCTTCAGCTTCGGCTTCACGTGCTTGCATTGATTGCTCTTGGAAGGCCATCAATGCTTCGGTCATCTCTTCTTCACTAAGCGCTAAGTCATTACCTTCAAACACGTCACTCATGCCGTCATGAAACGCATCTAAGTCGAGGTCTTCGATATCGGCCTGCATGCTTTCGCCCAAGGTGACACCCAGGCTGTAAGCCAAACGCTGTTCATCGGTTTCGGGCGCTGCCGCTGCAAAAGGGGCGACCAAAAGCAAACCTGTCAGAGCCGTTGTAGAGAGCAGTAGTTTCATGAAAGATCCTTTTATCTTTTATATAGCGGCGCCGAACGCCTATCTGTGTCACTTAAAGATTAACACCCACCGCCCCAAGCTGCATCTTTGGGGCGGTGGGTGTTAATAAGACCATAAAGCAAGCAAGAGGTTTAACGAATTTAGACGACCAACGTAGGACAGTGAGCGGCGCCAGCAACCCGCTGAGACACACTGCCCAGCAGCGGATTCTTTTCGCCGTTGGTGCCCTGGGCGCCAATCACGATCAGATCGCACTCTCGCTTACGGGCGAAACGCACGATAATACGCGAGGGGCGCCCACCTTTTACAAAGGCACGCACGCGGGAGTCATCAGCGCCCAGCTCAATAGCATGCGCCTTCGCATGTACGGCAATCTCGGTGGCGTACTCTTTTAACGCATCGTCAGGAATATCCAACTGATTGGGCCGCACCATGGAAAGCGAGGCTTCCAGCAGGCTGTGGTGTTTAAACACGCACAGCAGATAAAGCTCGGCGCCCGTTAGCATCTGTAAGCCTACCGCCTTCTCCAGCGCCCTTAAGGCGCCTTTTGAGCCATCCACCGGGACTAATATGCGATTAAACATTCGCGTACTCCTTGTGGCTGTTTAGCGGAAGGCAACATCGCGCAGGAACAGCGCAATTTGCGGGAACATGATCAATAAGGCGGCCGCTAAAATCAGCATGAAAATAAACGGCGGTGTGCCTTTTATGACATCCCAGTAAGGGCGTTTGAAAATCGCAATCGCAGTAAAGATATCGCACCCAAAGGGCGGTGTTGCCGACCCTATCGCCACCTGCAGCGTAATCAAAATACCCACCAGCACAGGGTCGAGTCCGGTGGCTTCAATCGCCGGTGTAAAGATCGGCGTTAGCACCAGGATGACGACGATGGGGTCAACGAACATACAGGCGACGAAAAAGGCGATACAAATGGCAATCAACACGCCCGTGGGGCCTGCTTCATTGATCCCCACTGCCTCCAGAATCATTTGCGGGATCTGGGCAAAAGAGATAATCCACGAGAAGCCATTACCCACTGCCACCAAAATAAACACCACAGCGGTGATTAAACCGGTGGATTTGGCAATGGCGTAAATGTCGTTCATTTTGAGCGAGCGGAAGACCACAAACTCAAGCAAGATGGCATACAGCACACAGGCGGCGGCGGCTTCGGTCGGGCTAAAAATACCGCCATAGATACCACCAACAATAATCACCGGAAAGCCGAGCGGCCATAACGCTTGTTGTACTGCTTTTGCGCGCTCTTTCCAGCTCGATTTTGGTTCTGTGGGTACATCTTTAACAATGGCGTAGATAATGCAGTAAGCCGAGAACATACATAGGATCATCAAGCCTGGACCAATCCCGGCGATAAATAGCTCACCGATAGAAGTACCCGAAATAACCCCGTAGATAATCATGCCGATACTAGGCGGAATCAGAAAAGCAATATCGCTGGCATTAATGATCAGCGCCAGCGTAAACGAGTCTGAGTAGCCCGCTTTAAGCATTTTCGGGCGCAATGGTGAACCAACGGCCACCACGGTCGCTTGCGTTGACCCGGACACGGCGCCAAACAGTGTGCAAGAGGCCGCCGTGCTCACCGCTAAGCCACCTTTAATATGGCCGATAAACGACATCACCATATCAATTAAGCGATTAGCGGACTGCCCGCGAGTCATAATATCGGCAGCAAGAATAAACATTGGCACAGCAATGAGTGAGGCTGGGCGTATACCCGCCATCATCTGCTGGATCAGTGTATCCATCTGGCCGAAGCCGTTAAACATCATGAAGAAGCCAATTATCGCAGCGGTAATCAGCGGAATCATCATTGGAAAGCCCAGCAGCAGCAGGGCAATCATGGTAGTAACCATTATTGTCGTCATAGCTGTTCCCCTAGGGTGCAGTGTCCCGCGTTAGACTTCAGTTTCCGTGTCTTTGTAACCATCCACCACGCCCGTCGAGAGATACACATCGTGGGAAGTAAAGTTTTTAACAGCGGTCAATAAGTATTGAATCCCAGTGACCAAAAAGCCCAGCGGTACCCATAGGTAAATGATCCATACCGGTAAGCCCAGGGAGGGCAGCACGCGCCCTTTGCTATACAGGTCAACAATATAAATAATTGAATAATAAAGAAGGAAAAACATTACCAGCGATGTGAATAGTGCAATACCAATCATCAGCACTTTGCGGCCACCCACCGGCAATGCATCATAAATAGCCGACATACGAATATGGCGGCCATGTCGGGCGGCATAACCAATCCCGGCAAAGGTGATCATGATGATCAAAATTCGGTTTAATTCACCGGAAAACATAATGCTGTTGCCAAACACGAAACGGGCAACCACGTTGGTGACCGTATTCAGCGCCATTAGCAAAACGCCCATCGCCAGGATTACGGCTTCCATTTTGCTAATTGCAGTGTCGATCACACCTAAAACCCCCGGCAAACCGGAGCGATAACTCTTTTCCATCTCTTCATCGGTCATGGCCGGACTCCTTTCTAACGGCTTTAACGGCATCAGTTCAGTGCCGTTAGCACAATTAACACAGCGTTATTCCAGACCTACCTATTGCAAACCTGCCCGCGTTATTCAGCAAGGAATCACTACTAGCGTAACGGTATGCCGCCGCTAGTGATTCAACGCTAGATATACGTAACCCAGCGTAATGATGCTAAATTCCAAACCGAAAACCCATAGCTTACCGCGGCAGCATAAAAAAGGGGCAGCCTTTGCTGCCCCTCGGGTAAATCATCCAACATGCAAATGCGGCTTAAGGATGATTACTCGTTGCTTACGGCTTCCAAATCGGCTTTGAACTGCTCAAGCAACTCTTCGCCTTTGTCGCCGGTCATTTCCAAGAAGGCTTCTTCAACCTGTGGAGCACGGTCACGGAAGGCTTGAATCTGCTCTTCATCCAGACGCGTTACAGTCACTTCATCAGACGCTTCCTGAATCTTCGCTAACGACTCTTCAGCCAAGCCTTGGATATGCTCGATGGTGTGGTCATAAGCTGCTTGTGAAGCTTCATCAACCAGTGTTTGGTCTTCTTCAGACAGGCCTTCATAGAAGTCCTGGTTAGCCATCATCGCGGTGGTGAACCAGCCATGGCCAGTGAAGGTCAGGTGCGGAGACACCTCATACAAACCACCGGACTCGATCCAGAAAATCGGGTTCTCTTGTCCATCGATGATGCCGGTCTGTAGGCCACCATAGACTTCACCCCACGGTAGCGGCGTAGGCGTCGCACCAAAGGCGTCGTAGGTTTCCGATAGCAGCGGGTTGGTCATGGTACGGATTTTTTTATTATCCATATCTTCCGGCGAGCTGATCGGCTCGTCGGTCGTTATGACCATTTCACCTTCTGGATACATCTTCAGTAGCTCAAGGCCTTGCTCGGCATAAAGCTCTGGAAACATCTCGTTGATTGCTTCGCTTTCTTCGAAGAACGTTAGTACGGTCTCTTCGTCGGTCGGCAGCAGGTAAGGAATGAAGAAAATTTGCGCTTCAGGAATCAGCGCACCGGTAAAGCCGGGCGACTGGTTCACAAACTGCAGAATACCGTTCTGAGTCTGCTCCATAATATCGTCAGACTCACCCAGCTCACCAAAGCGGTAAACCTGAACCGTGTGATCGGAGTTCTCTTCGATATGCTCTTTAAAAGCATAGGCAAAGACATCCTGTACGTCGCCTTCGTACTCTTCATGAGCATAACGCCAGTTATCCGCTTGCGCGACAGCTGTCATGCCCATCAACAGTGCACCCACGCTTGCTGTTGTCACTAATTTGGTGGTTACAGAACGATTAAATACGGGTTTGCTTGCCTTCATACGGTGTTCCCCTTGCAGTGATAAGCGCGCTACTCAAGTGCGCAAAAACCTAGGTCAGTTTTGCATTTCTAAACACGACACTGTCATTTACGACACTGTTATTCGCTAATTGGTGTTCACTAACAAACACTGAAGTACTGTTCTTAAAGGTGTGCTAGCGAGCGAATAACGCTAGGTATTTCAAAATCAGCTTAAATTCAGGCTAGCGCGCTCCTTGATGAGGGTCAAGCTGGCAAGTAAGCATTTGTAGCGCCTCACACAGTGCCGACGTGGTATTTAAGCTACTCTCCGAGTGGGTGTTAGCTTTACTAAAAAGCAGCTGATTTCGCAGCCATTTAGCCGAATCTTGCGGCATTTCGACGATATTCATTACACGCTGCTCATCAGCATGCGCTTCTAAAACCCATTCTTGCCAACGTTGAAGGTTCTCACGCTCGGCCATTAGTTCCGCCTGCTTAATGGTTTCGCGCAGCGCTGCCACAGAGTCACTAGACGCTGCCGAGGCTTTTAAATCGCGACGTAAACCACGCAAAACTGCCGTGACACTGCTCTGCCATTGGCGACGCTGCTCGCGCTGGCGAGCGACCGCGCAGGGGACCGCTTCTAAATCGCACGAGTAGAGCCAGCAATGAAATAGTAGCTCACAAACATCCAGCTCACCCTCCTCTTGCAGCGTCAGGCAAGCAGCCTCAACACCCGGCTTGGCGTAAAGCGCCAGCGCAAATTCCCATAACGGTGCCTGCTGTAGGCGCTGCAATCGGGTAGAATCAAGCGCAATAGAATTTTGCATCGTATGACCCACTTTTTTCGGGAGAAAGCATGATCGCACTGCGCCAAGTCGCCCTGCAACGCGGCACGCAAACGCTACTCGACAATGCAGACGTTACCCTTAATAACGGGGTGAAGGCCGGTATTATCGGGGCAAACGGCGCCGGCAAATCGAGCCTGTTCAAACTGCTGCTGGGCGAGATTGCTCCTGACCAGGGCGATGTCGAGATGAGCGGCGGCCAGCGCATCGCGCATATGGCCCAGGAAGTTGACGCCCTTGATCGCCCCATTATTGAGTATGTACTTGATGGCGATGTAGCGCTACGCCAGGCAGAAGCCGACTTGCTGGCCGCTCGGGAGGCCGGAGAAGCCCATCGTGAAGCCGAACTGCACGGCTTGATTGAAACCCTGGATGGCTACCGCGCGGAATCGCGCGCAGCACAGCTACTGGTGGGGCTAGGCTTCCTTCAGACCGATCTCACCCGCCCACTCTCGGCGTTTTCCGGCGGCTGGCGGATGCGGGTCAACCTCGCCCGTACGCTGTTTATGCCTTCTGACCTTCTGCTGCTGGATGAGCCCACCAACCACCTGGATCTGGACGCCCTGCTGTGGCTGGAGCAGTGGTTGACTCGCTACCCTGGCACGCTGCTGCTGATTTCCCACGACCGCGACTTTTTGGATGCCGTATGTGATCACATCGTGCACATGCATCACCAAACGCTGGAGCTTTACCGCGGCAATTACTCCCAGTTTGAGCGCACCCGCGCCGAAAAGCTCGCCTTGCAGCAAGCCGAAGCCGCTAAGCAGCAGGCACGCCGTGAGGAGATCGAGCGCTTTATCGCCCGCTTTAAAGCCCAGGCGACCAAGGCAAAGCAGGCGCAAAGCCGGGTCAAGATGCTGGAGCGGATGGAAGATATCGCTGTGGCCCATGTGGATTCTCCCTTCCACTTCACCTTGCCTGCTGCCGATAAAACATCGCGCCCGCTACTGGTGCTTGATCAGGCGCAGCTAGGTTATCGCGGCAAAACGGGCGATGGAAGTGACGACAACATCCAGTTAGACAAGGTCAACGTTACCCTGCTGCCCGGCAGCCGCATTGGCCTGTTAGGCCCCAACGGGGCGGGTAAATCGACACTCATTAAATCCCTCACCGGCGAACTTGAGCTACTTAATGGCAAGCGCGTGCCTGGCGAGCACTTGGCGATTGGCTATTTTGCTCAGCATCAGCTTGAGAGCCTGGATGTTTCATCGACGCCCTTTGTGCATGTGCAGCGCCTCTCGCCCACCGCCAGCGATCAGGATATCCGCAACTTCCTAGGCGGCTTTGGTTTTAAGGGCGACGACGCCTTCGGCAAAGTCGCCAACTACTCAGGTGGTGAGAAAGCCCGCTTGGCGCTGGCGCTAGTCGCATGGCAAAAACCCAACCTGCTGCTGCTCGATGAGCCGACCAACCACCTGGATCTAGAAATGCGCGAAGCGCTGACTCAGGCGCTGGCAAGCTTTGAAGGCACGGTGATTCTGGTGTCTCACGACCGGCACTTGCTGCGCGCCACGGTCGATGAGTTTTGGCGGGTAGCGGATCACCGCGTTGAACCTTTCGATGGCGATTTAGAAGATTACCGCGTTTGGCTTAAAGCGCGCCTGGAAGAGAGCCGCCGGGATTCCCGCGGCGAAAAAGCCGAGCGCCAGAACCAGCAGCCCAGCGGCGACAGCCGTGAAGCGCGCAAAGCGTCACGCAAAGCGGCCGCCGAGCTACGCGAGAAACTGCGCCCACTGAAAAAACAGCGCGATCAAGCGGAAAAAGCGATGGAAAAGACCCAGCAGGAACTTGATCAGGTAGAACAAGTGCTGGCAGACCCCGAGCTCTACACCGACAGCGCCCGCAAACCCGAGCTGACCAAGACGCTTAGTCAACAAGCTGAAATCAAAGCACGACTGAATGAAGCAGAACAGCAATGGCTTAGCGCAGAAGAGTCGCTGGAAGCAATGGAAGCCGAGCTGCTCGCTAGCGAAGAGACGGCTAACTAGCTTTCGAGTAAAAACGTTACCGGGCCATCGTTTATTAGCGCCACCTGCATATCAGCGCCAAACTCACCGGTAGCGACATGTGGCCAGGCAGTGCCCGCCTGGACAACCAGCAAGTTAAACAGCGCTTCACCCTGGGCGGGTGGAGCGGCGCTTGAGAAGCTGGGTCGTAGTCCTTTTCGGGTATCCGCCGCCAGGGTGAACTGGGAGACGAGCAGCAAACCGCCGTTTACCTGCTGCAAGTTCTGGTTCATTTTACCGTCGGCGTCGCTGAATACCCGGTAGTGGAGCAGTTTATGCAGCATCTTTTCCACACTGGCCGCATCATCGTGCTTCTCCACCCCTACTAGCGCGAGCAGCCCGTGGTCGATACTGCCGATGATTTCCCCATCTACTTCCACACTGGCGCGCTTTACGCGCTGAATGAGTGCCTTCACAACGCCTCTCCCCGGCAAAGAAACGACTATTGTAACCGCCGCTCATTCGCTTTTCCTTCACCGAGTCAGTTTCGCCCTAGTAGCGCATCGCGGAAGTCGTCGCCAAGTGGGCGTTCACCTAGCCAAATACTAAACATCGCGCTGGCAAACTCGGCACTCTCCTCTTCAAACAGCACCTCACCATTGAGCGCAAGGCGCAGCTGCTCGCCGTTCCAGCTAAGCAGGTAGCGATCACCGGGGACGACATCGCGATAGCGTTGATTTAGGCGCGCAAGTGGTTCTTCGATCTGAGTGAATTCATACAGCGTAAGAGTGTCTTGCAGCGTTTTTTCAGTCGCTTCGGCAAAGTCGCTGGCTTCAATGGCATGAAAGTAGGCAAGCTCCAAGCGCCGCGGAATATTGCCTAACGGCTGAGGCTGGGTTTCACCCTCAAGCTGATAATATGCCCCCGCGTAGGCCGTCCAGATCATGTAACGGAATACGCCACTGCCAATCAACGTATAGCGTTGGCCTTCCTCTACTACACTGCGCTCAAACGACTCGCCGTTTTCTGACACGTTACTGGCCATCACCCAAGGAGCCAGCATTAACCCCACTAACATCAGCGTAGTTTGGGCGGGAATGGGCGTGAACATAAAACCTCCTCATGGACGCATTGCTATACATAGCAATACACTCAATAAAGGTTTTGCACAATATCCAGCCTATCCAAAAGCAATATAAATGATGAGTCGCCTACCAAGCGCGGCAGAGCATCAAATCGCAGTGCGGCTCACACAGCAGCATCTCGGTGAGCTGGCTAGTGTGGTGGGGTTGCCCACGGCTGCCGATCATGACGAGATCGGGTGAATGACGTTTCATATAGGCCTGAAGCACATCACAGGGTGCGCCCTGCTCTAGCACTAGCTCAACGTCTGGTACCCCCTCTAGCTCGCGCATTAGGCTATCGACCTCATTGGTCAGCTGTTCGCGCAAGCGCTGCACTTCATGCTCACGCCAATGGGCATAGTACGCTTGCGAACCCAACTCACGCTCGCCGGGAAGCGACCAAGCGTGCAGCAGCGTCAGCGAGGCATCAGGGAAATGAATCAGCGCCTCTCTCAAGGTATGCCGCGCGGTGAGCGAAAAGTCGATAGGCACCAAAATATGCTGCCAGGGCTGGGTGGGTTGATAAGAGGCCACCACCACCGGGCAAGGAGCGCTGCGCAGAACACGCATCAATGTTGTACCCATCAACAGGTCTTTTTGCCCGCGCTTGCGATGCATGCCCAGCACAATCAGCTCGGCGTTGCGCTCATGGGCTTCACGTACAATCTCAACGTGGGGCGAACCTGTCACGGTTTGGATTAGCGTTTTCGGCGCCTCCAAAGCGTAGTCTTCACGCAGATCGGTCAACGTGGTGGTAATGTCCTCTACTACCGCGCTCTCTACATCAAGCAAGACACGCCGCGGTAAGTAAGGGTCCAACACGTGCAGCACGTCGAGCTGAACCCCGTAAGCGTAGGCTAAACGCAGCGCACGGGCACAGGCGGCGCGATTATCAGCAGAAAGATCAGTGGCAAACAGAAGTGTACGAGGCATGGCGAAACGCTCCTCAGCCGATTGAATCAGCCTTATAAGCCGTTAAGCAGACACTCCTCAGCATGGTGTGCAATACCCATTCACGCAAGCTGCCTATTACGCTGG
This sequence comes from Halomonas sp. NYA30, assembly GCF_976980765.1. Taxonomy (NCBI): domain Bacteria; kingdom Pseudomonadati; phylum Pseudomonadota; class Gammaproteobacteria; order Oceanospirillales; family Halomonadaceae; genus Halomonas; species Halomonas sp. NYA30. Next base: position 4,425,625 of record NZ_OZ334477.1, read on the forward strand.
TGGCAGCGCCTCACCACCAAGCGTGAAAATGGTGCACCGGACCGCGCCCTTTACCCACATTTAAGCGCACACTCGCTTCCAGCGCTGCATGTAGCCAACGCTTGGCATCGCCGATCGCCGCCACCGGGGCATCAGGACCTGACTGCTCTGGCAGTTTCGCCAGACAGGCGGCAATCGCCGAGGAGAGCGCGCAGCCGGTGCCGTGCAAATTGTTGGTGTCGATTCGCGAGGCGGGCAACCATTCATGGCCGTTGGGGGTTGCCAGCAGGTCTGGGCAGGTCGCTCCGCGCAAATGACCGCCTTTTAATACCACATAAGGCGCCCCCAGCTGGGTCAGTCCCGGCAACATTGCCTCCATGTCATCCAAGCTGGTAGGCGATGGCGAATCGAGTAGAACCGCGGCTTCCGGCAAGTTGGGGGTGATGACATCGGCAAGCGGCACCAAGATGTCACGCACGGCACGAATACCGGCGTCATCAACCAGTATGTCACCGCTCTTGGCGACCATTACAGGGTCGAGCACGATCCAGCGCGGTCGGCGCTGGCGCAGCACGTCGGCGATTACCTCAGCAACCTCGCGGCTGGCCACCATGCCAATTTTGACCGCGTCCAGCGCCACATCATCTAGCAGGTGCTCAAGCTGCTCGCGAATGGCCTGAGGAGAGACTGGATACACCGAGGCGACGCCACAGGTATTCTGGGCAATCACCGCGGTGATCACGTTAGTGCCATACACGCCGAGGACCGAAAAAGTCTTCAAATCGCCCTGTAAACCAGCTCCGCCAGACGGGTCGGAGCCAGCGATGGTGAGCACATTGCGCAGACGGGAATGGGTAGACATGAGGCTCCTTTACGACAAAATCGTCACTGTCTGCCTAGGATACCCAAGCTATGCATTTTGTGCTGCTTAAAACCTACGCTCCAGACACACAACAGCCGCCCGAAGGCGGCTGTTGTGTTCGTGTGCGTTAAGCACAGCAGTCTATTGCGCGGTGTCGCCTTCCGGGTTACGGGCGTTGTAGTACGCCTGCTCGGAGATAGCGTGGTAATCCTCGACCTTTTCCTGGAACGCTTGATAAGAGTCATAGATGCGCGTGGCTAATTCGCTCGACTCCGCCAGTTCGGCGACAACATCAGCCGAATGCTCGCGGGCTTGAGCAAGCACGTCGTCAGGAATACGGCGCAGCTCAACCTCGTGCTCGTTCACCAGGGTTTCCAACGCATCGTTGTTACGTGCGGTGTACTCATCCAGTACGCTTTGGTTGATATCGCTAATAGCGGTACGCAGGATTGCCTGCAAATCCGCTGGCAGCTCAGCGAAAGCGTCTTCGTTAACGATCGCCTCGAACATGACCGTCGGCTCGTGCCAACCTGGGTAGTAGTAATAGTCAGCAGCCTGATGCAGGCCAAACGCCAAGTCGTTATAGGGGCCAATCCACTCGGTAGCGTCAATCGCGCCCGACTGCAGCGAGGTAAAGATCTCGCCGCCCGGCATGTTCACAATCGCTACACCCATACGGCTCATTACTTCGCCACCCAGGCCAGGCATACGCATTTTCAGACCGTCTAGGTCATCAACCGAGTTGATCTCTTTGTTGTACCAGCCGCCCATCTGCACGCCTGAGGCACCGGCGACCATGACGTCAACGCCAAAGCCGTCATAAAGCTCGTTCCATAACTCCATACCGCCGCCATAGCTTAACCAGGCGTTCATTTCCTGAGCGTTCATGCCAAACGGCACGGCAGCAAAGAACTGAGCGGCGGGGGCTTTTCCTTTCCAGTAGTAGGAAGCGGAGTGGCCGAGTTCAGCAGTGCCGTCGGAAACGGCGTCAAACACTTCAAACCCCGGCACCAGCTGGCCAGCGCCGAAGACTTCGATGGTCAGGCGGCCATCCGACATTTCATCCACCAGCTCAGATAGGCGCTCTGGGCCTTGGCCAACACCTGGGAAATTCTTCGGCCAGGAGGTGACCATTTTCCAACGGAACTCGTCCTCTTGCGCCTGGGCGTGGTTATCGAAGCTAGAGACCACCAGCAAACTGGCAGAGAGAGCGGTCGTCATCGCGATGGCGACTGGGAGTGTTTTGGCTTTCATACAATAACCCTCTTACTTTCTATTATTACTATTATGAGTAGGGAATACCCCGCCTAGCGTAGAACGCTAGGCGGTTTGCTACAGACCATTACTTGCTATAGGACACTAATGGCTCGTTGCTGCTTTATAGTTAGGTTGCCACATATATTCGTTGATAGCTGCGTTGACCACAGTGATACTTTTCAACTTACCTCTTGTTGACTAGAACTGCGAGGGAAGCCAAGTTGCCAACTGCGGGAAGAAGCTAAGCATGATCAGCATACCCAACTGCATCAGAATAAACGGGATAACGCCACGGTAAATAGCCGACGTCGACACAGACGGCGGCGCGACACCGCGCAAGTAAAACAGCGCGAAACCAAACGGCGGCGTTAAGAACGATGTCTGCAGATTGATGGCAATCATGATGCCCAGCCAAATCGGGTCAAGGCCCATGGCAAGCAAGATCGGCCCGACAATGGGCACCACCACAAAGGTGATTTCGATAAAGTCGAGAATAAAGCCGAGCAGGAATATAACCAGCATGACGATAATCGTGGCGCCCACCACGCCGCCGGGCATCGCCTCGAACAGCTCGGTCACCATGTGCTCGCCGCCGTAGGCACGGAAGACCAGCGAAAACAGCGCCGCACCGATCAGGATCAGAAACACCATGGTGGTGACGTGAGTGGTCGAGCGCAGCACGTCTTTCAGGGTCTCCCAGTCGAGCTGACGGTAAGCCAACGCCAACACCAGGGCGCCAAAAGCACCCACCGCGGAGGCTTCAGTCGGTGTGGCAAAGCCGCTTAGGATCGACCCCAGCACCGCCACAATCAGCACGACGGGTGGCACCAAGCCTTTGAGCAGCAGCATGCCTATACCTGAGGTATGGCCAAGCTCGGCCATTAACTCTTCACGGTCGGCAGCGGGCGCCATGTGCGGTCGCAACCACGCCACCAGCGCCACATAAATCATATACATCACGACTAGCAGCAACCCAGGCACCAACGCGCCCATAAACAGGTCGCCCACAGAGACCGTTTTAGGGCTGAAAATCCCCATATCCAGCTGTGCTTGCTGGTACGCCGATGACAACACATCACCCAGCAGCACCAGGGCGATGGAAGGCGGAATGATTTGTCCCAACGTGCCGGTGGCACAGATAGTGCCGGTCGCAAGCGATGTGCTGTAGCCACGCTTTAGCATGGTGGGTAGCGACATCAGCCCCATGGTGACCACTGTGGCCCCCACAATGCCGGTAGAGGCAGCCATCAACATGCCCACCAGCGTCACCGAAATACCCAACCCGCCCCGCATGGAACCAAACAGCAGGGCCATGGCATCCAGCAGCGTTTCCGCCACTTTGGATTTTTCCAGCAAGACGCCCATCAACACAAATAGCGGCACCGCCAACAGCGTTTGGTTGGTCATAATGCCGTAAAGCCGGTTGGGCAAGGCGGCGAGATAGCCGCTATCAAAATTGGCATCGATACCAATGGCTTCCAGGCCCAGCCCCATACCGGCAAACAGCAGCGCCGTGCCCGCCAGCGAAAGCGCTACGGGAAAGCCGAACATCAACACAATGCAGATGACGGCAAATAAAATAATCGGCATGAATTCCAGCATCAAACACGCTCCTCAAGATGGTTGCCGCCAGCAGCAGCCGGCACTATCCGTCCGGCCATCACATAGCTATTACGCACGATCTCAACCACGCCTTGCACGATCATCAGCACGGCAAACAGTGGAATTAAGGTTTTCAGTGCATAGACAGCCGGAATGCCACCATAGTCGGAGGAGGTTTCCAGAATACGCCAGGAGTTGGCAACGTAGCCCAGGCTGGAAGCGATGATAAAGATCATCACGGGAATCAGTAGCGTAATAATACCCACGACATTGATTAACGCTTGGCGGCGCGGAGTCATGCCTCGATAGAAGATATCCACCCGCACGTGGCCGTCGTGACGAAAGGTGTAAGCAGCAGCCAGCATAAAGACGCTAGCGTGCATATACATCACCAGCTCTTGCATAAAGATGCTGTTCACGCTGAAGGCATAACGAAGCAGTACAATCGCGAACTGAATCAACATCATAATGATGATCAGCCACGCAAGGGTACGGCCGAACCACTCTGAAGCGCGGTCCAGCGCACCAATAAAGGCAGGTAGTTGTGTTGTGTCCGACATGGAAGTGTCTCGCGTAAAACGACTAAGGGGAGTCAGCGCCCCAGACAATAGCGCATATACGCGGACAATGCAGCGCCCACAGGCGACAAAGGCTATCTTGTTGGCCTAAACACTTAGCCTAAACGCTTGAGCGAATAGCCGCTAAACAAGCCTCTGGCAGCGGAAGATTGACGGCTATCGGTAGGTGATCAGAGAACAGATGATCCAGCACACGTACTTCCGCGGCCTCTAGCGACTGCGACAACAGAATATGATCCAGCGCATGGCGCGGTTGCCAGGAAGGATAGCTGAAAAGGGGTTTAACCGGGTGCAGGGGCAGCGACAAACTAAAGCGCTCGTGAGCGTGTAGTTGGTCAGGCGTACAGTTGAGATCGCCCATCACCACGACGTGGCGCAGCGGCTGAATAATATCGCTTAGATAGTTGAGTTGGCGCACACGACCGCGGTGGCTAAGCGCCAAGTGAGCAACAAAAATATGCAGGGCATCCGGGCCTTCGCCAAAGCGGGCATGAATAGCGCCTCGGCCAGGCATTGCGCCCGGTAAGCGGTGCTCAACGACCTGACTAGGTACCAAGCGCGACAGTAACCCATTGCTGTGCTGGGCAATACGCCCCAGGTTGCGGTTTAACTGCTGAACATGGTGCGGAAATCCCGCTTTGGTAGCGAGATACTCCACTTGGTTAACGCGGCTGGAGCGAAAGCTGCCGCCATCAACTTCTTGTAGCCCAACTATGTCGAACTTACTCAGCACTTCGCCCATCATATCCAGCCGCTGCTGTCGACGCGGATGCGGCAATAAGTGCTGCCAGCTGCGCGTGAGATAGTGATGATACGCTGACGTCTGAATACCCACCTGCAGGTTAAACGTTAACAGCCGCAGATGGCCCTCTTCCAACAGCACCGGACGATGGCTACTGGGTACTGCCTCATCACGCTCTCTCGCTTCACGCAACACGGTTATTCTGCGCGCTCTGCACGCACCTGCTCGACCAGCGCATCAGCAATTTTCGGCATATTTTCCAGGCTACCGGCTGAACTCGGCGAAACAACGTAGCGTCCGTCAATCACCAGCGCGGGCACCCCCATCAACTTCATCTCACGCATACGGTTGTTGGCTTCATTGACATCGCTACGAACACTAAAGTCGGTCAGCGCTTTTTTGGCCTCTTCTTCGCTGACACCATAGTTAGCGAAAAAAGCGGCAATCTCATCGGACTCAGTGAGCGACTGATTTTCCTGATGGATAGCATTAAAGAAATCGGCGTGTAGCTCCTCTTCAATACCCAGCGACTCAGCCGCGTAGAAAGCGGTAGCGTGGGTATTCCAGTCGCCGCCCATGGTAGCTGGCATATGTTCTACGCTAACGTCGTCTTCCAGCGTCTCGTACCACTCATTAACCGGTGTTTGTAGCCGGTAACAGTGCGGGCACCCAAACCAGAACACTTCAGTAACTGCAATTTGCCCATCTTCAGCGTGGGTTTCTACCGGTGACTCAAGCACTTCATAGTGCTGGCCTTCAACCACATCCTGGGCACTCACTAGCGCAGAAAAACCTAGACCGGCCATCGTAACCATTAGCGTTTTAAACATTGTCGTTTTAAACATCGTATAAATCTCTCCATGGGTAAGCGAGGACTAAGACCGTGGTTATATTAGCGGGTTCCCTCATTTCAAGCACATAGACAAATGAGGGAACCAAACGGCACAAGGAGGTATAAAATTTTGCAGCCTTAATTCAGTCCTAATACGTAATTCGCCACTGCTTCCATATCCCTGTCACTCATTTTGGAAGCAATATCGCCCATAATATTATTGGGGTCATTGGTGCGATCGCCGGACGCAAATGCCTGCAGCGTAGAAACCGTATATTGAGCATGCTGACCGGAAAGGCCAGGATACACGGCACTACCGATACCTACCCCGGTCGGCGTGTGACAGGCTGAACAGGCGGGGATACCCTTAGCCATATCGCCAGCACGGTAAATCTCTTCGCCGCGCGCCAATAATTCAGCGTCTTCGTCGTTGGTTTGGCCCAAGTTAGCGTCTTGTTCCGCAAAGTAGGCCGCAGCATCCCAGGCGTCTTGGTCAGAGTAGTCATCCACGATGCCCGCCATTTGAGGCACCACACGATCACCGTCGCGGATATCCATAATCTGCTTGGCCAGGTAAGACATTTGCTGCCCAGCCAGGTTAGGAAACGCGCCTGAAGGGCTAATACCCTGCTGCCCATGACAGGCGGCGCAGACTTGGGACATTTCTTGACCAGCAGATGCGTCCGCATCGGCTTGATAGTCCGTTTGAGCGTGGGCAGCGCCAACGGCGCCCATGGTAATTGCCAGGCTTGCCAGTAACTTTCTCATTGCTCTTCCACTATGCCGTTTTATGTTTGACTGGTACGCACCCTGGGCGCTTCCCAGGCTCCACAAATTACCAGGGTTAGCTCCGCCAAAACGAACAACGTGTCGCGTTGGTCGCTGCCGGCTAGAGGGCGATGGTACACTAGCGCCCCAGGTCGCAGATATAAACCGCTTGCATTATAACGAATCACCCCAGCGGCGGGAATGCAAGTCCTGGTCTGCTTTAGGGGTAATTCGTCGCAGTCCTGCTCTCATTTCTCTATTATGCGTCACTACCAAGCGTTCTACTTTACGCGCTGAAGTAGCCATAATGGGTTGATAGTGCGTTGATGATAGCGCATTGATGAGCACATTGATGATAGTGCGTTGAGTAGGCCGCTTTTATGTTCGTTTTTCAGGATTAAGTCCATGACTACCCCTCACGATAGCCCAGTCCCTCGGTTGAACTACCCGACGGCAAGTTTTATTATCAGCGCTCCCACCTTGGCTTTGTGCCCAGATGATACCGGCGCTGAAGTAGCTTTTGCCGGGCGCTCTAACGCGGGCAAATCAAGTGCTATCAACGCCTTAACACAACAAAATGCGTTGGCGCGCACGTCGCGTACACCGGGGCGCACTCAGTTGATTAACTTCTTCAGTGTCATGAACGATGAATCGCTGCGCTTGGTCGACCTACCCGGCTACGGCTACGCCAAGGTTCCGGAATCGGTCAAGCTAGAGTGGCAAAAGCACTTAGCAGAATACCTACGCAATCGCTTTAGTCTACGCGGCTTAGTACTGCTAATGGACGTTCGCCACCCGCTCACTGAGTTCGATCAGATGATGCTCAATTATGCCGACCAGCGCGAAATGCCGGTGCATATTCTGCTGACGAAAGCGGACAAGCTTAAAAAAGGGCCCGCCAGCGCTTCGTTGCAGAAAGTACGTTCGCGCTTGAAGGAGTGGGAAGACTTGGTCTCTGTACAGCTCTTCTCTTCGCTCAAGCGTGACGGCGTCGATACACTATCCCAGAAACTCAATCAGTGGCTGTACACACCGCCGGAATGATGCGTTTCCAAGCCCGCCTTTTCTAACATCTCAAGCACGCGGGGCAGCTCTTTAATATGAGCAATACGGTGTACCCGCGGGGGAAGTGGTTGATCTTCCAGCGCGGAAATCCACACGGCATGCATACCCAGCTGCTGGGCGGGTAATACATCTTCCTGCCATGAATCGCCTACGTGCATGGCGTGTTCGGGGGCCACGTTCAAGCGCGCAAGCGCCGTCAGAAACGGCGTGGGATCAGGTTTAGGTGCTAACAACTCGCCTGCTGCGATGGCCACCGGAAAATAGGCGGCCAGCGGCTGACGCGCCAAATGAATATTGCCATTCGTGATGGCTGCTAGCTGATAACGCTCGGTTAACACCGCCAGCAAACCGGCCGCCTCTGGGTGTGGTGTGACTTGCACGCGCAGGCGATGGAACTCATTCATCGCCGCTGCCGCCCACAACAAAGCGGCACTGCGGGTCAGGCCTTCCGCCTCTAACTGCGCTTCCAGGGCGCGCATTCGCAGCCAAGTAAAGTCACCGCGCCGTTCGGGCACCTCTTTGGCTAACTGTTGACGACGCTGAAGGTAATCCTCCCGGCCGCCTTCTTGGGTCAATGTTAGGGCTGGTTCCTGGCTTGCCGCTCGCCAAGCCTCAAGCGCCTCCAGCAGCCAGCGGTAGTGTCCCTCTTCGGTACGCGCCATCACGCCATGGTTGTCCCACAGCGTGTCGTCTAAATCGAAGGTAATGGCCTTCAACTTGGTCATGGTTTGCTCCTGGGCTATTTGTTTCTGTTTTCGCCGTTTCTGGGACTGGGGCTTCTTTTAGCCCGGGGATGCGCCGCATCGTAGCTGGTTGCAAGATGCTGCCAGTCAAGCCGGGTATAGATTTGCGTGGTCGACAGGTTAGCGTGGCCCAACAGTTCCTGCACCGCGCGCAGATCCTGGCTCGACTCAAGCAGGTGGCTAGCAAAGGAGTGGCGCAAACGGTGAGGGTGCAAATGTTCGGGCAAGCCGCGGGCTAACGACAGCTGCGCTAAGCGTTTCTGAATGGCCCGATGGCCTAGCCGCGTGCCACGCTGCCCCACAAACAGCGCCAATTCATCCACCGGTGCGAGCGCGGAGCGACAGCCCAGCCACTCCGCCAGTGCCTGCTGGGCGCGCCGCCCGACGGGCACTTGGCGCGGTTTGCCGCCTTTGCCGGTCACCCTTACCCGGCTGTTTTGCAAATCGCCCAAATCAAGGGCTGCAAGCTCTGCTAGACGCAGCCCGCTGGAGTAAAACAGCTCAAGGATGGCCTGATCCCGCACGCCCAGCGGCGAGCCGTCGTGAGGGGTATCGAGAAAGCGCGCCAGGGCGTCAACATCCACCGGACGCGGCAAATGGCTCGGCTGTTTGGGCGTACGCAACAACCCCACCGGGTTATCGGCCAGCACGCCCTGTTTAACCAAATAATCAGCAAATTTGGAAAGCGCCGCCCGGCGCCGGGCAAGGCTTCTTGGCGCTAAACCCCGGCTGCGCTCCGACCCTAAAAAAGCCCGCAGCAGCGCGGTATCTAACGCCGCGGGGTCCGTCACCTCCCGGCGCTCGGTAAAGGCACACAGCGCGGCCAGATCATGCCGATAGGCTTCCACCGTTGCAGGACTTGCATGGGATGACAATGCGGCTAGAAAGCCGTCAATGTGCTTGGCTATCGACACTTCACCCAAGGGAGCCTCAACCATGATCACCCAGGCGCACCAGTAGCCGTGCGACGATATCGCCCAAATACTCGGTGAAGAGTGTGTCCATGCTGGCCCGATAGGCATCCGGGCTGGGGCTTGCCAGCAATAGATACCCGAGCGGGTCGCCTGCGGATAGGCGAGAAATGGCACAGGAGCCCGCTTTACGCGGCGCTTTAACGTGAGGCAGCAGGCACTTCCAATCGCTAACGCTAAGCTTAACGCAGCGGCTGGTGCGGCCATCCAGCAGCGCTGTCAGCCGTGCGCTGGCGTGTTGATCCAACACATGGCGCGGTGGCTGGGGCGGCGTTGGCTCACTGTCGCTTAATGTGGCCGGGCACCATAGCGCCATGGCAGGCGTTTCAAAGCGCTCGCTGAGTTGGGTAGCCAACGCTTGCGCCAGCGCATCGCGGTCTTGCGCTTCCACCAGCGCAATCAGCGTTTCTCGCAACCGACGGTATTGGGACTCGTTATGGCGAGCGGTTTCCAACAAGTGCTCCAGGCGGCCTTCCGCGTTTTCAGCGCGCTTGCGTAGATCAAAGACCAAGCGTTCCAGCAGCGATACCGCCCCGTCGATATGCGGGTGGGGCACCTGCAATTGCTGCAGAAGCCCTTCGCGACCGACGAAAAAATCGGGATGACGCGCCAGCCAGAACGCCACTTGATCAGGATCGAGCGTTTTGCGGGGTTCGGGGGCTTGTGACATCGCCGTTCTCCTCGAATTAATTAATGGCTACGCGGCCATCGAAGACGCGTGTAGCTGGTCCCACCATTGTTAGCGCCCCTTCAGGATCAGGCCACTCAATGCTGAGTTCTCCACCGGGCAAATGAACCTTCACGGGACTTTTCAGCAGCCCCTGACGGATACCGCTGGCCACGGCGGCGCAAGCACCGGTACCGCAAGCCAGCGTTTCGCCACTGCCGCGCTCATACACGCGCAGACGGATTTCGCTGGGCGAGACGACCTGCATAAAGCCCACGTTAACACGCTTGGGAAAACGAGGATGCGCTTCCACCAACGGCCCCAGGCGCTCGACCGGCGCAGTGTCCACATTGTCGACCTGAATCACCGCATGAGGATTACCCATGGAAACCACACCGATCTGTAGTGTTTCATCGCCCACTTCTAAGCGGTGCAGTGGTTGGTCCCCTGGAGCATCGAACGGCAGCGCCAAAGGACTAAACCGCGGGCGGCCCATATCCACACGCACCATGCCGTCGTGCTGCACGGTCAGCACCAAGGGTCCGCCTGCAGTTTCCACATGGATTTCATGCTTATGAGTCAGCCGCTGATCACGCACAAAACGGGCAAAACAGCGCGCCCCGTTGCCACAGTTTTCCACTTCACTGCCATCGGCGTTGTAAATGCGGTAGCGAAAATCCATTTCCGGATCACGGGGCGGCTCCACGACCAACAGCTGGTCGAAGCCTATGCCAAAGCGCCGGTCCGCCAGAGCGCGGATTTGCGCTTCATCCAGCCGGGCACGCTGAGTGACTAGATCCACCATGACAAAGTCATTGCCTAGACCATGCATTTTGGTGAAGTGTAAAAGCATCAGTGCTCCCCTTCGGGCAGCAGTGCCTCACCCGCCCACAGGCTAGCGACAGTCTCCCGTGCACGTACCACGTGGCAGTTGTCGCCATCGACCATTAACTCGGCAGCACGAGGACGGCTGTTATAGTTCGACGCCATGACAAAGCCGTAAGCCCCCGCCGAACGCACCGCCAGCAGGTCGCCTTCGGCAATTGCCAGCTCGCGCTCTTTGCCCAGAAAATCACCCGTTTCGCATACCGGGCCAACCACATCGTAAAGGGCGCTTTCGCGTACTTCGCGGGTATCGACGGGCACAATCGCCTGCCACGCCTGATACAGCGCCGGGCGAATCAAGTCGTTCATGGCGGCATCGACAATGGCGAAGTTTTTGGTTTCGCCGGGCTTGAGAAACTCTACCCGAGTGAGCATGACACCGGCATTGGCGGCGATGGAACGGCCGGGCTCAAACAACAGTGTCAGCGCTTCGCCACCTTCCCAGCGCGATAACCGTGCCAACAGCTGGCTGGCGTAATCGAACGGCTGGGGCGGTTTTTCATCGCGGTAAGGCACACCCAAACCGCCGCCTAAATCGAGATGTTCGATTTCGATGCCGCGTTCACGCAGGCGCTCCATGAGCATCAACAAGCGATCAAGGGCATCCAGAAAGGGTGCCGTTTCAGTAAGCTGAGAACCAATGTGACAATCGAGCCCCTTCACCTTCAAATTAGGCAGGCTCGCGGCTAGTTCGTAAACATCCAGCGCTTCATCTACCGGGATGCCGAACTTGTTGTCTTTCAAACCGGTAGAGATATACGGGTGGGTGCCCGCGTCCACATCCGGGTTCACTCGTAGCGAGACCGGCGCGATTTTTCCCAGCTCACCGGCAACGCGGTTCAAGCGCTCAAGCTCCGGGCGCGATTCAACGTTAAAGCACTTAATGCCCACTTCCAGCGCTCGGGCCATTTCGTGAGCTTGCTTGGCCACGCCAGAAAATACCACCTTGGCCGGGTCACCACCGGCTTTAAGCACGCGTTCAAGTTCGCCGATAGAGACAATATCAAACCCCGCGCCGAGCTTGGCCAAAAGGCCCAGTACTGCCAAGTTGGAATTCGCCTTCACCGCATAACAAATCAGGTGCGGGTGGCCGCCCAGCGCTTCAGTGTAAGCGCGAAAGTGACGTTCAAACGTCGCTTTTGAGTAGACGTAGCAGGGCGTGCCGTGCTCGTCGGCAATCCGTGATAGCGGCACATCTTCGGCATACAGCACGCCATCGCGGTAATTAAAATGATCCATAATGCTCTCCCCTTCTCCTGGCCTGCAACGCTCTATTCAGCAGCCTGACTAGACTGCTCATCAGCAGGTGCATCGTCCGGCAAATAAAGCGGCCCTTTTTGCCCACAGCCTGCCAGCCCGGTTAACAGCAGTGTGGTAAGGGTCAAGATTGCCAACGTTTTCATGCGCCCGCCTTGAGTGCGCTGAGTGCCTCACGCGCTCGCTGGGCAGCAGCCCGCACTTGGTTTGGCGCGGTGCCGCCAATGTGGTTGCGGGCAGCTACCGAACCTTCCAGGGTAAGTACCTCGAACACATCCTGCTCGATGGTAGCGGAGAACTGCTTAAGCTCATCAAGGCTCATTTCAGACAGATCTTTTTCGGTTTTTAGGCCATAGGCGACTGACTGACCAACGATTTCATGAGCGTCGCGGAAGGCCACGCCTTTGCGCACCAGATAGTCAGCCAAATCCGTCGCAGTGGAGAATCCGCGCCGTGCCGCTTCATACATGCTGGCTTTTTTGGGCTCAATCGCGGGCACCATGTCGGCGAAGGCTTTTAAGCAGTCGCGCACGGTATCCACCGCATCGAACAGCGGTTCTTTATCTTCCTGGTTGTCTTTGTTGTAAGCCAACGGCTGCGATTTCATCAGCGTTAGTAGCGACATCAGGTGACCATATACCCGGCCCGTCTTACCCCGCACCAGCTCGGGCACGTCAGGGTTCTTCTTCTGCGGCATGATCGAAGAGCCGGTGCAGAAACGGTCAGGTAGATCGATAAAGTTGAACTGGGCGCTGGTCCACAGCACCAGCTCTTCACTCATGCGCGACAGGTGCATCAGTAGAATGCTGGCAAAGCTGGTAAATTCAATCGCAAAGTCGCGGTCTGAAACGGCATCCAGAGAGTTTTCTGAGGGTCGGTCAAAGCCTAGTAGCTCTGCGGTCACGTGGCGATCAATCGGATAGGTGGTGCCAGCCAATGCGGCCGCGCCCAGCGGCATCACATTAACGCGTTTGCGGCAGTCCAGCAGGCGCTCATGGTCACGTGCCAGCATCTCTTGCCAGGCTAAAATATGGTGCCCGAAGGTAACCGGCTGGGCGGTTTGCAAGTGGGTAAAGCCGGGCATGATCGTCTCGGCTTCACGATCAGCCAATTCGATCATGCCTTCACGCAGGCGCTTCAATTCCACTTCGATAACATCGATCTCATCGCGCATAAACAGGCGAATATCGGTGGCGACTTGGTCGTTACGCGAACGCCCGGTGTGGAGTTTTTTGCCGGTAATACCGATCTTTTCGGTCAGTCGCGCCTCGATATTCATGTGCACATCTTCTAACGGCACCGACCAGTTAAACTCGCCGCGCTCAATTTCGCCCTGAATCTCGTTAAGGCCGTTAATGATAGCGTCGCGTTCATCATCGGTGAGTACGCCTACACGGGCTAACATGGTGGCGTGGGCGATAGAGCCCTGAATATCCTGGCGCGCCAGGCGCTGGTCGAAAGTCACAGACGCGGTGAAACGTGCGACAAAGGCATCGGTGGGCTCGCTAAAGCGACCGCCCCAAGACTGATTCGTTGCTTGGCTCATCGAAGGTATATCCTGCTGACAAAACGTAAAAGTCGTTACGGAAAGTGGGAGTCATTGCGGAAAGTGTACCAGAGTCGCCGGTCAGCGAGCAGCAAACACAGGGGGTGATGCCAAAAATGCGCAGAGGGCGTCTAAGGGCATAGGACGAGCGAAGTAGTAGCCTTGAAAGTAGTGGCAGCGGTGCTGTTCAAGGTAGGCAAACTGCTCCAGCGTCTCTATCCCTTCCACTAGCACTCCTAACCCCATTTTTCCCGCCATGGCGACAATACCATCGATAATGGCCGCATCGTTGCGATCGGTAATCACATCGCGCACAAACGAACGGTCAATTTTAATTTTATTAATCGGCAGGCGCTTAAGGTAGCTCAAGCTAGAGAAGCCGGTGCCAAAATCGTCTAAGGCAATATGAACGCCCAACGCAGACAAATCCGCTAATACCTGGATTGCTTGTTCGGCGCTGTCCATTAAAACCCCCTCGGTAATTTCAAGCTCTAGCAGAACTGGCGCTAAGCTACTCTGTGCCAACACCTGTTCAATAGAGGCCAGAAAACCGGGGCGTTGAAACTGCATCGGGGAGATATTGACCGCCATGGTGATCGGGCCAACACCCATGGCATTAAGCTGCTGGGCATCCCGGCAAGCGGTCGCTAGCACCCAATCGCTGATAGGTATGATCTGCCCGGTATCTTCTGCCAAGCTGATGAAATCAGACGGCGGAACATTACCGCGCTCTGGATGTTGCCAGCGGATTAATGCTTCTACGCCTACCACACGGCCACTCGGGGCATGGACTTGTGGCTGGTAATAAAGCGTAAACTGTTGTTGCTCAATGGCTTGCTGAAGCGCGCTGCGTAAACTAACCCGCTCACTCACCTTGCGATTTAAGTCTTCGGTATACCAGTGGTAGGTGTTGCGTCCACGTCGCTTGGCCTTGTACATGGCCAAATCTGCTTGTTGGATAAGTTGGCGAGGGTTTTTCATATTGCCGTCGTTGATAGCAATGCCGATGCTGGCGGTAATACGCAGTTCGCTGCCGCGGTACCAATAAGGCGGCGAAAGCCTCTGCAGCACGCGTTCAACCACCTGTATCACGTCTTTTTCATGGGCTAAGTCGGGCAGTAAAACAACAAACTCGTCGCTGCCAAAGCGCGCCACGGTGTCCCAAGGGCGTAGTTCATCTTCAAGACGCTTGGCAACCTCGACTAAGATAAAGTCGCCCACCTCATGGCCGAGCGTATCGTTAATGGGTTTAAAATCATCTAGATCGATAAACAGAACGGCAATAAAGCGCTGATAGCGACGTGCTAACACGCACCCCTCTTCCAAGCGCTGACCAAGCATTACTCGATTAGGCAGCCCGGTAAGCGCATCGTGATTGGCGTTATAGGTAAGCTGGGCCTGATATTCGCGCTGTTCAGATACATCGTTTTGAACACCCAGATAGTGAGTCACGTCACCTGTTTCGTCGCGCACTGGCGAAATATACAAGTCGTTCCAAAAAATCGAACCATCACGCCGATAGTTACGGATCACTACGTGCACTTCGTGCTGCTGAGCAATACCTTCCTGCAGCAGTTTGACGGTAGCGGGGTCGGTATCTTCGCCCTGCAAGAACCGGCAATTACGCCCCAGCGCTTCACTGCGCGAATAGCCGGTTATGCGCTCAAAGGCGGCATTGACGTAGACCATGGGGAGATCGCTGCTTTGGGCAGCGACAATAATCACCCCGTTGGTGCTTGATTCCACACTACGCTCTAGCAGCTTCAGCTGATGCTCACTCGCTTTGCGCTCGCTAATGTCGCGAAAATAGACGGTAAGCCCTTCAGCTGAAGGATAAACATGCACTTCCAGCCATAACTCTAACCGCGGATTGAAAGCTTCAAAATGTACCGCCGTTTGTTGGCTAGCCGCACGTTGATATTCGTCGTCAAAGTAGCTGCCTTTTGCATCAGGAAAGCTCTGCCAAATATGCTGGCCCAGCAGCTCGCCTTTGCGACGCTTCAAAATGCGTTCCGCCTCACTATTAACGTAGGTAAAACGCCAATCCGTATTTAAGGTGAAGAAACCATCGGTAATACTATCAAGCGTAATGGTGAGTCGTTGCGCAAGCTGGGTTAGATTTTCACGCAGCTGTTTTTGCTCGGTAATATCTTGCGTCGAGCCCTCCACCTGACTGATTTCCCCACGCTCATCGCGCACGGCCTTACCAATAACACGCACCCAGATATGCTTACCTTGGTAAGTGATCACCTCTAGCTCTTCGTCAAAACTCATTCCCTGTTGGCAGCAGGCGTTAAAGACTTCCAAGATACGTGGCTGGGAGGAGGGCGCGTAAAACCCAATCGCTTGTTCAACGGTCGGCTGGAAGCCGGGAGCCACACCATGGAGGCGGCAAATTTCATCCGACCAGTTAGGCCTCCCTATGACCATGTCCACGTACCAGCCGCCTATCAGCGCCGTTTCACCGGCTATTTTAAATAGTCGCTGGTTGCTCAGTAACTGTGCTTCTGCCAACTTACGCTGCGTGATGACCCGGGCAATAATATAAATAACATCACCACCGGCAGTCGGGGTAATTTCAATCCAATGGACCTCCCCAGACACCGAGATGGCGCGGACTTCAAAGGGAACAACAATTTCCCTGCGCTGCATACGCACCAGCGCCGCTTCAATCACCGGATAATCCTGCGGATCTACCACCACTCCGCAGCGACGCCCGACTAACGCACCGGCTGAATATCCTAACAGCGACTCAAAGGCAGGATTAACCTCAAGCAACGTGCCCTGAAAGTCGATACAGCAGAACAGATCCTGCGAGAGCAGAAAGAACTGATCCAACTGACCTTTAGTAAGCACTGAGGACATACGATTTCCTAGGCAATGAAAAGACACGTTGCGAGAGCATAATTAGCTCCGTTATTTTTACTGTGACGCTCGGTGCTTTATGATGAGGTTTAACATAGTTTGACTCGCCGTGTCTGCGGTATTAGGGAGAATAACGTGCTATCTATCACCAAATTGCGCATTGCCACGCGTAAAAGCCAACTGGCTATGTGGCAGGCTGAGTACGTTCGCGACCGTTTAATGGCGGAGCACAGTGGTCTTGAAGTGGAGCTTGTGCCTTTATCCACCAAGGGCGATAAAATTCTCGATACGCCGCTTTCAAAAATTGGCGGTAAGGCACTGTTCGTCAAAGAGCTGGAAGACGCCATGCTGGATGGCCGCGCCGACATTGCCGTTCACTCCATGAAGGATGTGCCGATGCACTTCCCTGAAGGACTGGGTTTATCGGTCATTCTGGAGGGCGCCGACCCAACCGATGCATTTGTATCCAACCACTACTCTAGCATTGATGAGCTTCCAGAAGGGGCGCGTATTGGCACCGCCAGCCTGCGCCGCGGGTTGCAAATGCGTGAAGCCCGCCCTGACCTGCAAATTCTTAATCTACGCGGCAATGTGCAAACGCGGTTGGCCAAGCTAGATGCGGGCGAATTCGACGCCATCATTTTGGCTACCTCGGGCCTTAAACGCTTGGGTTTGGATGAGCGCATTGCTCAGGCGCTGCCACCGGAAGTGTGCTTGCCCGCCTGCGGCCAAGGCGCGTTAGGTATAGAATGCCGCCTGCATGACCCCGAACTCGTCGCGTTGCTGGCGCCGCTGGATGATGCCGATACTGCCACGCGCGTGCGTGCAGAGCGGGCCATGAATACGCGTTTAGAAGGCGGTTGCCAAGTGCCTATTGCGGGCCATGCGGTGCTGGACCTGGATAATGAAACCTTGTGGCTGCGCGGCCTGGTCGGTAACCCTGAGGGCACAGAAGTGCTACGCGCCGAAGGGCGAGGCTCGATGTATGAACCTGAAGCGCTGGGTATTCGCATTGCCGAAGAGTTGCTCGACCAAGGCGCTGGCGATATTTTGGCAGAGGTTTACGGCCGCGAAATATGAGCCAACCGGTACTGATCTGCCGCCCAGGGGAACGCGGCGAAGCGTTAGCGGCGGCGTTGCGCAACCAGGGCGAAAGCGTTGAATCACTCAATGTGATGCAGCTTGAAGCACTGCCAGAAGACCCCGCCATGCGGCAAATTTGGCTGGATATTGATCAGTACCGTAAGATAATTGTCATCAGCCCTTTTGCTGCCACCTGCTTAAGTGAGGCGCTGGATCGCTTCTGGCCCCAGCTACCGGTGGGAATTGACTACTATAGTGTTGGCAGCGCCACCGCGAGTACGCTTTACAATCAATTGGGAATCCGCGTCCATGTGCCTTCGCCCACCGCGGGCGAAGATACTAGCGAAGCGCTGCTGGCGCTTGCATCGCTGCAGCAATTAGCGCATCAGCGTGTTCTACTGGTGGCAGGTGAAGGCGGCCGGCCCCTGCTCGCTGAAACGCTTGCCGAGCGGGGTGCAAAGGTGACGCGCATTGCCGTGTATCGGCGCACCTTTCATGCGCTTGCACCTGCTCAGCAGGCGCGCCTTTTTTCAGGTAATTATCGGGCGTTGATCGTCACCAGCAGCGAACTGCTGGAACATCTGGCAAAATGGTGTAATCAGGCGGCCTTGAACCAACCGCTAATCGTTTCCAGTCGCCGTTTGGCTACACTGGCTGGCATACTGGGGTTTTGTAACCTCAAGGTGGCGTCTGGAGCAACGCCAGCTGCGTTGATAGCGGCGTTGGAGACCTGCGACCCACAGGGTGCCGATGTCGATCAAGGAACTTACTAAGGGCTAGCGACAGATGAGCAAACAAGTAAACGATCAGGACGATGTACAACCTACGTCCGCCGATGCCTCCCAAGGCGTCCCCACGACGACTGACAAAGCAGCTTCCACTACCGACGCCACTGAGCCTAGCACGCAGTCACCCCCGACTAGCTCAGCAACACCGTCTCACAGTGGGGCTAAAAACAGTCGTTCGCGGCGGCGTGGAAAAGGATCCCAGAATACGGGCTCAACTGCTGCTAGCTCTTCAGATAGCACCTCAGACAGTGCCTCAGAAAAGAACCCTGCCGCGGCCAGCACTTCACAGGCGAGTGCAAAACCGGCGGATGTAACGCCGACGACGACTTCCAGCACGGCTAAAGGCAGCAGCACAGCTTCGCCGAGCGCGGCTGCACCAAGCCCTTCAAACACCTCGTCTAACGCTTCTTCAGATTCCACAGCTTCAAAACCCGCTACTGAGAAGGCTGGCAGCGCGGGCCATGGTAGTGGAAATGTTAGTGGTGGAAACAGTGGTCGTGGAAATAGTAGCGGTGGAAACAATAGCGGCGGGAATAGCGGTAAAAAGGGCAGCGGTCTCGCCATCGCCCTGGTACTTATCTTAGCCATTGCCTTAGCGCTCGTTGCTTGGCAAGGCTGGCAGCGTCTGGAAAGCCAGCAACAACGCCTCGACGAACTGGCGCAACAGGCTGAAGGTAGCGCTTCGCAACAGGCAGTCAGCGACCTTGAGTCGCGTTTAGACAGCGGTGAAGCGGAGCGCAATGAAGCAACTCAAAGCACCATGGAAGAGCTGCGTAGTGAGTTTGACAGCTACCGTAGTGATGTCGACGAGACGCTGGGCCAAGTGCTTGACCAGCTCTCACAAGAGCAGGACACCGACGAGCGCGAATGGCTGCATGCCGAAGCCGCTTATCTACTACGCCTAGCCAACCAACGCCTGCAGCTAGAAGGCGACGTTGATGGCGCCGCCGCGCTACTGCGCACTGCCGATGCACGCTTGGTCGATGCGGATAACCCCGCGCTGACCCCCGTTCGCGAAGCGATTGCCAATGAGCTAGCCGCGCTTGACGCCGTGCCCCAGGTTGACCGTACAGGGCTCTACCTAGCACTGAATGCGCAGCAGGAGCGCATTTCTGAACTGCGTCTCTCGCAAGAAATTGAAGAGCAGGCGGTAACGTCGAGTATCGAGCAGCCGCCTACCGGCACGTTCCAGCGCCAGCTAGCGCGTTTCGGTGAAGAGCTCAAAGACTTGGTGGTGGTTCGCCATCACGACGAAGCCCTGGAAGCACTGATTACCCCGGAGCAAGAGTCTTACCTGCGCCAAAGCCTGCGCTTAGTACTGGAGCAGACTCAGCTAGCCCTGCTCAATGAAGAAAAAGAGCTTTATGATGCGAGTATCGATAAAGCGCTACAGCTGCTAAACGACTACTACGACACCACTCGCGAAGAGACGCAAAGCGTTATTACTCGTCTAGAGGAGCTACAGCAAGCCGAGGTTAAACCGGAGCTGCCGGATATCAGCGCCTCTCAGCAGGAACTGGCACGCTTTATTGAGAATCGCTATGAGACGCGTGGCCAAAGCGGAGGTGATGCATGAGAAAGCTCGTTCTCCTCATTGTCGCCGGGCTTGCCGTCGGGGCCCTGTTTGGGCACCTGATGATGTCGGTACCCGGTTACTGGCTGATCCGCGTGGGCGACTCATCTATTCAAACCTCTTTCTGGTTTGGCCTAGTGCTGCTGTTTGCGGCGTTTGTCGTGCTGCACTTTGTACTGCGCTTACTCAGCGGCATTATTCGCCCCATGGGACGCTTTCGCACCTGGAACAGCCGTGCCCGCAACCGCCGCGCCATGCAGCGCACTCAGCGTGGCTTGGTAGCGCTCACCGAAGGCCGCTGGAAAAAAGCCGAAAAGACCTTGGTGAATGCCGCTGACGACTCTAGCACACCACTGGTCAACTACCTCTCGGCGGCCCTGGCCGCGCATTACCAAGGGCATCACGCAAAATCCCAAGAGCATCTCAACCAAGCGCAGCTAACCACCGACGGCGCCGATACCGCGGTGGGCTTGATGCAGGCGCAAATGATGATTGAGCGTCAGCAGCCGGAAGAGGCGCTGGCGATCCTGAACCGGTTGGATAAAAAGCTCTCGAACCACCCGCAGGTACTCAAGCTACTCAAACAGGTGCATTTGAGCGTCAACGACTGGGAAGGCTTACGGCGCTTGATTCCAAGGCTAGCTGCGCAAAAGCTGATTACCCAGCAAGAGCGTGAGCAGCTGGAATTTAAAGCCTACCGCGAACTGATCGTGTTTGAAGCGCAAAACCCCACCAATATTGAACGAGTGCGGGGGCTGTGGGCCGACATGCCCGACTACCTGCGCGGCAACACCGAGCTAATCGTGCTCTACACCGAAGCGCTGATTCAGGCTAACGAGGAGCCGATTGCCGAGCGTTTGCTCAACCACTCGCTGGATCATCACTGGGACGCGCGCTTGGTGAAACGCTATGGCCTGCTGAATGTGGACGCAGGACGCCAACTGGCGAAAGCTGAGAAGTGGCTGCAGGAACGCCCCAATGATCCTGAACTGCTGCTCGCCTGTGGTCGTCTCTCTCTGCGTGTTGGCCAGTGGGAAAAAGCGCAGGAGTACTTCGAAGCCAGCCAGCGTCAACGCCCCAATGGCGTGGTATGTGCTGAACTTGCCCGCCTTTATGCAAGCCTTGGTGAGCATAACAAAAGTCAGCTTTACTACCGCCACAGCGTTGAAATGCTGGCCAAGTCGCTACCTTCGCTGCCCCAACCAAGCGATGCGAACGATAGTCAAAAGCCGGATACGAAAGCGGCCAAAAAACGCGCTTAACCTAGCATTTCTATCATTGAAAAAGCGGCTTTAGAACACGCAAAAAGGTGCCTGAATAGGCACCTTTTTGCTTTGGACGATTACTTGGCAACCGGCGTTTCAGTGGGCTGAGGAGACAAAGGTTCAGCCGATGCCTCTGGGGACGGCAAGGCCGCCGTGCAGTGTCCACACCGTGTGGCTTTGATAGGCACCACCATTAAACAATACGGGCAAGGCTGCTCCGTAGGACTCGCAGGCGCCACTGCCTCTTCGCGCTTTAACCGGTTGATGGTGCGTACCAACAGGAACACCACGAAAGCGACAATCGTAAAGCTGACGACCGCATTAATAAACAGCCCCACGTTCAATGTCACCGCCCCAGCGGCTTGCGCATCCGCCAGCGTCGCATAAGGGCCACCCACCGCCCCTTGGCGTAACACCACAAACAGATTTGAAAAATCGACACCGCCTACCAGCAACCCAATCAGCGGGTTCATCACATCAGCCACCAGGCTCTGCACAATCAGCGTAAACGCCCCGCCGATGATGATGCCCACCGCCATATCGACCACATTGCCTTTTACCGCAAATTCTCGAAATTCCTGGAAAAATTTTGTCATTGAGCTTTCCTTATAACCATGTCTGTACTGGTAATAAAGAATAGCGCAGCTTTAATATAGGCACTTAAAAAATATAATGTTAGTAGCTACAAGTCGCTATTTTAAGCTTGTCTGGAGCTTAAACCATGCTAGGGCTACTCAACATAGCACCAGGGCTACTATCAAAGGCAAGTGACCCAAGCCATCAAAATTTCTAGCGGCACGACATCAAGTTCCGATGCCAATAATGGCCAAAACTTCCTTACCGCCAGAAAGCTGAGTATTAACTTATTTTGACACTAAATTACCTGAAAGGTATGGCAGCCATGGATTTCACAAAGCTGGTCGTAGAGCTTATCGTTGCCACGGCCCAACTAGGTGCGCACCAGCCCACTTCCGTTTCGGATCACTGTCAAGCAGTCGATAAGCCACGCTGCGGCCATTGATGGTATGAAAAGCCATATCTGCCTCCGTTAAACCCGTTCGATCAGCGTAGCGATACCCTGCCCTACGCCAACACACATGGTACACAGTGCGTAGCGCTTGCCGCTGTTTTGTAGTTCATGAGCAGCGGTGAGCAGCAGGCGTGCGCCGGACATGCCCAGCGGATGCCCTAGGGCAATCGCGCCGCCGTTGGGATTGACGCGAGGGTCGTCATCGGTCAGCCCCAGGTCGCGCATACAGGCTAACGCCTGGGCGGCGAACGCTTCGTTGAACTCGAATATATCAATATCGTCCATGGCGATACCGGTGCGCTTGAGCAGTTTCTGCACTGCCGGTACTGGCCCGTAGCCCATGATGCGCGGCTCAACGCCCGCCGTGGCCATGCCGATAATTTTCGCCATCGGCTTAAGACCATGCTGTTTGACCGCTGCTTCGCTGGCAACCAGCATCGCCGCCGCGCCGTCGTTGACGCCAGAAGCATTGCCTGCGGTAACGCTGCCGCCTTCACGGAAGGGCGTAGGCAAACCTGCCAGTTTTTCGAGCGTGGTTTCCCGTAAATGCTCATCCTGGTCAAAGATCAGCGGCTCCTGCTTGCGGCGCGGGATCTCGATTGCCGTGATCTCCTGGGCAAAGCGCCCCGCTTTTTGAGCGGCAGAGGCTTTCTGCTGGGAGCGCAGGGCAAGAGCGTCCTGATCTTCGCGAGAGATATTGAACTGCTCGGCGACGTTCTCTGCGGTCTCCGGCATAGACTCGACACCGTAGGCTTTCTTCATCAGCGGGTTGATAAAGCGCCAGCCGATGGTGGTGTCTTCGAGCTTTTGATTGCGCGCGAAGGCGCTATCGGCCTTGCCCATGACGTAAGGCGCGCGGGACATGGACTCCACACCGCCTGCCAGCGCCAGCTCCATTTCACCGGCTTTAATGGCGCGAAACGCGGTACCCACCGCGTCCATACCCGAGCCGCAAAGGCGGTTCATGGTCGTGCCGGGCACTGAGGTAGGAATGCCCGCCAGCAGCGACGACATACGCGCCACATTGCGGTTATCTTCACCGGCCTGGTTGGCGCAGCCCATAAAGACTTCTTCAATGGCAGCAGGGTCGAGATCCGGCGCTTCCGCCAGTACGGCTTTAAAAATCGTCGCGGCGAAATCATCCGGGCGTACGCTGGCCAGAGTGCCACCAAAACGTCCCACGGCGGTGCGACGGGGATGACATAGAAAGACGTCTTGCATAACAACATCGCTCATAAATAGATCCTTTATGCGTCCGCGTGGGCCCGCTCGGTGCGCGCTTTGAGCTCACGAAGAATTTCAAGCTCATTCGCACTGGGTTCAGGTGTGCTTTCAAGCTGCTCGGCAAAGCGCACTTCCCAGCCGGTAGCCTCAATCACTTCCTCGCGACTCACACCGGGGTGCAGTGACACCACGACCAGCTCTTTGCTGCCCGGGTCGGGCTTCATCACGCACAGGTCGGTAATCACGCGGGTGGGGCCCTTGCCGATATTGGGCACGTTGTCGCGCCCTTTCCCGTCGCGGCCAAAGCCAAGGGTGGTGACGAAGTCGACATCTTTCACAAAGGCACGCTTGGAGTGCTTCAAAGTGATAAACACTTCACCGGCGTTGGTGGCGATTTCCGGCGCACCGCCGCCACCCGGCAGGCGAACCTTGGGCGCTTTGTAATCGCCGATAAGCGTGGTGTTAAGGTTAGCAAAGCGGTCGATTTGCGCGGTACCTAAAAAGCCCACGTCGACTTTGCCGCCCTGGAGCCAGTAGCGGAACATCTCCGGCACCGCCACGGTGGTGAGCGCCGATTCGCACAGCTCACCATCCCCAATAGATAACGGCAGAATATCGGGCTTGGTCTG
This sequence comes from Halomonas sp. NYA30, assembly GCF_976980765.1. Lineage (NCBI taxonomy): Bacteria > Pseudomonadati > Pseudomonadota > Gammaproteobacteria > Oceanospirillales > Halomonadaceae > Halomonas > Halomonas sp. NYA30. The sequence goes on from NZ_OZ334477.1 coordinate 4,449,836, forward strand.
CAGCGTGCCGGACTCGTAAATCAGCACTACATCGGGGGCGTGCGTCAGCCGTGCCAGGTTGGCGGCTTCCGAGGGCAGCCCGATACCCACAAAGCAGGTCATGCCATTTTCCAGCGCCCGCGCGGCGGTCACCGACATCATTTCAGAAGAGGTGTATTCCAGACTCATCAGGCTTGGCCTCCCACGTTATCGGCGGCATTAAAAACGTTGTTGTCGAGCCACTGGGTGAAGGTGTCGCGATCGCGAGCGATGGCATCCCACTCTTTATAGAAGCGGTTGCTGCGACCGTAATAGCCGTGGGTGTACGAGGGCAGCGCACCTTTCTCGGCTACCGCAATGGCGCTGATAGCCCAGCTGGGAATCACACAGGCGTTGGGGGTAGCCCTCAGGTCATCAACAATCTCTTCCACCGTGACAATACTGTGCTTGGCGGCTAGTACGGCTTCTTTTTGTACGCCGACAATGCCTTCTACCAGTACATTGCCTTGGCGATCCGCGCGCTGGGCGTGAATGATCGAGACGTCCGGGCGCACTGACGGCACGGCCGCCAGGCGCTCACCGGTAAACGGGCACTCTATGAATTTGATTTGATCGTTGACGCTGGGCAGTTCACTGCCGATATAGCCGCGGAAAACGGCCAGCGGCAAACCCGCTGCACCGGCTTCAAAGGCGCAGGCCATGGCCGCGTGGCTGTGCTCAAGAATCTCGATCTTGCGCGGCCAGCCTTTCTCAACCGCATCGCGCAGGCGGTGAAGCGATCCCACGCCGGGGTTACCGCCCCAGGAGAAGATCACCTTTTTAGCGCAGCCCGCGCCAATCATCTGATCGTAGATGATATCGGGGGTCATGCGGATCAGCGTCAGGTCACGCTTTTTCTGGCGGATCACTTCGTGACCGGCGGCAAACGGAATCAGGTGGGTAAAGCCTTCCATGGTCACGGTGGCGCCGTCTTGGACGTAGCGCGCTACCGCGTCATGCAAGCTGAGAAACTCGGACATGATGGGTGCCTCAACAAAATTTATAGTACTGTTCGCAATGCGAATATTGATTCAATATACGAACAATAAAGTATGGAAAGAATGCGCACCCGTCAATCCATAACTGCGGTAAATTGAGGCTTAGTAATCTAATCAATGTTCTTAAAGAACCAATACCGATGTTTTTTATTATACTTTGGTATCAAGTTTGTTGATAAAAATTCTTTTAAAACAATACTTTAAAAAATAGTTCGCAATACGAACTGTAATTCTCTTGACGAACTACGCCTCTAAACACATTCTCGGTAATTTTCAACCCAGTTGTCCAAATGGCTGCCTCTAAGCAGCCCGTTTATTACGCTCAACTTCCTGCAGCTTGCCAGGGTTGAGCGCTACCGAACCAGGTACTTCCCAGTTTCGGGTGTTGCCTGACCAGCGCTGTGGATGTCGGCGCTTGGCGCTTTCATACACCGCTTTGCGATGTTCAAGGCGTTCTCGGTCGACACCTCGATGCCGATCAGCGGGCGTCACGTAGCGAAGGCCACTGTGCAGGTGCTTTTCGTTGTAAGCACGTTCGAACGTCAGCATCCAGTCACGTACCGCGTTTAGCGATGCAAAGCCCTTTGTAGGCCATGCGGGGCAATATTTGACGGTGCGGAACAACGCTTCTGAGTAAGGGTTGTCATTGCTCACTCTCGGTCGGCTGTAAGACATCAACATCCCAAGCTCTGTTAACCTCGCTTTCAGCGTATAAGACGTCATCGGCGCACCGTTATCCGAGTGCAGCACTGGAGGCTGGTGCCAGCAACCTTCGCGCAATAAGGCGCGTTCCAGCAGGTGTTTCGCTAACTCGCCTGATTCCGCATCGTGGACTTCCCAGGCGATGATTTTGCGACTGTAGATATCCATGATCAGGTAAAGATACCAGTGCTGGCCACGCACAACGGAAGAGCAGTAGCTGATGTCCCAGCACCAGACTTGGTTAGGCCCAGTGGCCGTAAAGCTCGTCGGCTCAGGCACTGGGCGACGTGGCTTCATGCGCCCGCGGTGGTGCTGCTGTTGGTGCTTTTTCAGTACCCGATAGAACGACGACTCGGAGGCCAAGTAGACCCCTTGATCAGCCAGTGACGGCACGATCTGAGACGGCGGTAGGCTTCGATACTCGGGGCGATTGCAGGCGTTTAAAATGGCCTGTTCCTCCTCATGAGTCAGCTGATGCGGCTGACTGCCTTGTACCGCGTGTAGACGCTGATCCTCAGCCACAGCGCCCTCCCCAGAACGCCAGCGTTTCAGCGTGCGCTCACTCACGTCGATAATCGCCGCTGCTTGATAACGGGAAGCGCCCCCGGTGACCGCTTCATCAAACAACGCAATGAGCCTTGCACGTTCCTCAAGCGGTGTCAGTCGTCCCCGCCGCTGTTCGGGTCTTCGCCGTACAAGGCGTCGAGCTTTTTTGAGAGCACCAGTAACGAGGTGGTTTCCGCTAAGGCTCTATCTTTGCGGCGCACTTCCGCTTTGAGCTGTTTGATCGTCTTACGGTCTTCTTTACGCTGCTTTTGTGCCGTTTTTTGCTGATCGTCTTGTTGACCAGCGCCCTGGAGACAAGCGGCTTTCCACTGCTGGATCTGCTCGGGATAAAGACCTTTTTCGCGGCAGTAAGCCCCAAGCTCTGTTTCTGACAGGGTGGCAGTTTCGATGACCACCGCGAGCTTGGCGTCTGGCGACCATTCGCTGTCGCTTTGGGTGTAACCCGGCACAGGTACTCCTTTTTCTCGACACTGTTTTAACCAACTATACAGCGTCGCGTCAGAGATGCCTTCTTCAGTGGCAACTGACACCACACTACGATTGTGGGGCGGCAGTAACTTTTTCAAGACAGCCGCTTTACGCTCTTTAGAATAACGTGGCACACGTGCTCCATGCCGCTCCCTCTGGATGTGATTTAGGCGATATTGCCAACTGGACAACTAGGCTGACAGAGGGGGTTCTCGTAGGCACTAAAGGGCTTTGTTAGGGCCTACAAAAGCTTTTATATACTGTAAGGAGTTACACTAATGTCTAATAAAGAAAATAAGAGCATTGCTTCAATTTTTGGCGAAGGGGGGCGACCAAAGAATAGTCAACGCGAAATTAAAATTATCGATACCACTTTTCGTGATGCACACCAGAGCCTATGGGCGACGCGAATGCGTACTGAACATATGATGGGCATTGCAGAGTAAGCGTTCATCCTACGACGTAGTTGACCTACTTCACGTCACGCAGAGGCCTAAGTAACTCCGGCGAGACCTTGTACTGTTTCCTGCCTTCCTCGCCCAGCACGATCACACTCTTGCGGTTGATCTTGGTGACGATCCCCAACACCGGTCCTTCTCGGCCTTCGAAGGTCACTTTCAGACCAACCCGCAACCGACTCAAGGCTTGCAGGGTTTCCTGTTCTTGCAGTTCATCAATGCGCTGGCAGATGTACTGGTTCAGTTCCAGCAACTCGTCGATGCTCATGTCCTCAATGCGCATGGACGACCTCCACCGGTGTGAGTTGCGTGGCTTGTCGGTCCGGATGACGGGGATCGATCAGAGCCCGTAGCGGATTCTCGGCGAACCGGATTTTCCAGCGCCGTGGAGTCAGGTTCGCCACTTCACTGGCGGGATGCTGACTGACGCGTTGCAGCACGTCCACCAGGTAAGTGTAGGGGTTAATATCGTGCAGCTTGCAGGTGCTGATCAGGCTCTGGATGATGCCCAGGTGTTCCGCGCCCAGTTCGGTCCAGCAGAACATCCAGTTTTTCTTGCCCATTGGAATGGGGCGTAGCGCCCGTTCCAGGTGGTTGGTGTCTGGCTGCACGTCCGGGTTTTCCAGGAACACGGTCAGGCTCGCTTCGCGACCGAGCACGTAGTTCAGGGCCTTGGTCAGCGGGTCGCTGGGCACGAGGCCGCCTTGTGCCAACTGATCCCGGCACCACTGGAAGAAGTCGCTGACCACCGGTTTCGAGTGATCCAACCGGTACTGGCGTTTCTTCTCGCCAGTCAGCCCCTGGGTTTTGATGGCCTCTTCATTCCGGTACACCTTGGCGATCTGTTGCAGCGCGTTGGTGACTGTCTCCGGGTGATCTTTCTGTGCCTCGATAAAATAACGGCGACCATGCACCCAACATTGGGCATGGGTGACGCTCTCCTGAGCGGCAGCGTAGCGGGCATAGGCCGCGTAGCCGTCACTGATCAGGGTGCCGCTGAACGATTCGCTGAGTACTTCTTCGATATGGGCACGCCCACGGCTGTTCGAGTAGGTGAACACCACCTCGTCGGCATCGCCGTATAACGGCCAGAACCAGCCGGTTTTCATCTTGCCCTTTTGCGGGCCGGCCCGGCCCTGATGACCGGCTTTGATGGGCGTTTCATCCATGGCCAGCACCCGACTGCGCAGCACATTGTCGGTCTGGGCATCCACGATGGGTCGCAACAGGTCGATGGCACGCTTGACCAGGTTCGTCAGGGTGCTGCGACTGACGGTGATACCGGCCTGCTGGATGCGCTGGTGTTGACGATACAGCGGCAGGTGGAACTGGAACTTGTCCACCAGCAGCCCGGCCAGCAGGCTGACGTCGGCCAGGCTGTTGTCCAGCACGTTGAACGGAGCCAGAGTCGTCACCGGCTTCTCGGCCCCCTTTCGCCGGAACACCGGGCGTTCGCACTTAAGCACCACATAACTGGAGGCACGCTGGGCCAGCCGGTAGGTGGTCTTGCTACCGATCACTTCGTACTGGTCAGCCTCCGGCCCGGTCAGTTCCGGTGGCAGGTGCTCAATGACCTCCATCGGCACATCGGCGGTAAAGCGCAGACCGGAGTCATTCAAGCAGTCGTCGTCCCGCTGCTTTTTGCCGGTGCCGCGCTGATAGGCCTTGATGGTGCGTTTTTCTTCGCCAGCAGGCTGCTCCGGCAGCGGTGCTTCATCGGGCTGGAACAGGCTGTTCTGGCCCGGCAGATCAAACACCTGCTTCTCGGACTTGGGGCCGAACAGCTGCTTCTTGAACCAGTCCAGCTGGCGCTGCAGGATCTGGACCTGCTCACGCAGCAGTGCATTCTCATCGGCCAGAGCCGAGGAGGACGATGCATTGGGACAAGGATCAGAAGCCGTTGAATTCATGACCGATATTATACCGGAAGTCCGTCTTCTATACCCCTCGAAAACGCTTGAACTGGCGGTATTTCTGCACCTCAATGCCATCGATCAGCAGTTGCAGATCCGTCAGGGTCAGGGCTCGCTGCCCCGAGGCAGATAATGGCACCCGGAACTGCCCCTGCTCCAGGCGCTTGGCCCACAGGCAGTAACCGGTGGTCGTAAAATACAGCATCTTCATCTGAGTCTTGCGGCGATTGACGAAGACGAAATACTGGCCGCTGAGAGGGTCGTGCTTCAACTGATTCCGGACCAGGGCACTCAGGCCCCGGAACGATTTGCGCATATCGGTGGGCTCGGTGCACAGCCAGATCCGGGCCTGACTATCGAGCCCGATCACCCGTTCTGGCTCAGCCGCAGTTCAACGCCATTGCCCAGGCTGAGCACAATGTTCCAGCCTGGGCCGGAGGATTGCGATGTGTCCATCAGTGACGACAAATCCAGAAAGCTGGCTTCACCGGATCCAGCCGAATCATCGGCCGACGGATCAGACAGGCGCTTGCGCCAGTTGCAGAAACTCGCGTAACCAATGTTCTCTTGTTCGCAGAACTGCCGAGCTGACAGACCACTGTCACGCTGCTGATTGACCAAAGCCTGCCACTGGTCGGGTGTGCGGTGCTTTCTCATGGCGATAACCTCGTGTTGGAAACTGTGAGGTTACTTTAGGGCGAATTTTAGCGGGGTGGCAGAACGTCGCGGAATGGACGCTTACATTGCAGATACAATGAACAGTGCTGGTTTCCATCACATTGATATGATGGCACCTATCCAGTTTGATGTATCTGTGCGTTATCTCAAGGAAGATCCATGGGAACGTGTAAGAGAATTACATAAAGCAGCCCCCGAAACTAAGTTTCGTGCATTAATTCGTTCAAAAAATATCGCTTCATTCGACTTTCTCCCTGATGATGTAATTGATGGGTGGGTCGATCAACTATATAACAATGGCTTCCGAGTTATTGGCGCATTTGATGGATTAAATGATGTTTCCAATATAGTTGGTTGCTTAAAGCGCGCCAAAGCATTAGCCCGAATTTCTCACAGGGGATAATAGAAAGCGGCTGAAAGTGTTATTATTTCAGGACGTTACACCAGAAAAAACACCAACAGCCGCTATCCAAAATGGTACCTGAAAAACTGACCTTCTCGCCACTCTCTCGCCGTCAAATTGAAGCCGATTTTTCCGGCGGTCACATCACCTCCGATGCCGGACTGTTTTTGCTGCGCGAGGTCGATAAACAACATCGCCTGACTCGCCGACTAGCCTCGGTACTTCACGATCCCCGGGATCCAGAACAGATTCGCCACCGGCTAGACACCATGGTTCGTCAACGGGTATTTGGCGTGGCCGCTGGATACGAAGACCTGAACGATCATGAAGCCCTTCGCTTTGATCAAGCGCTGCAAACGGCGGTTGGCCAGGACGACTCCTTGGCAGGCAAGTCCACGCTGTGCCGGATGGAGCAGCAGGCGGATCGGCAGGCGATAGTGAAGGCCCATCAACTACTTTGGCACCACTTCATCGAGCAGCACGAGGAGCCACCGGCGGAAATTGTGTTGGACTTTGACGGTACCGATATCCCGGTTCACGGCGAGCAGCCGGGCAAGTTCTTCAACGGCTACTACGACCACCATTGCTACTTCCCGCTGTATGTCTTCTGTGGCCGCCATCTGCTAGTGAGCTATCTGCGTACCAGTGACCACAGCGACAGCCATCACAGCTGGGCCATCCTGGCGTTACTGGTGCGCTTTATCCGTCAATACTGGCCCGATACGCGCCTTGTGTTACGAGGTGATAGTCACTTTTGTCGCTCCCGGATGCTCAACTGGTGCGATCGGCATCACGTTGACTATATCGTGGGTATCGGCAAGAACAGTCGGCTGCTCAAGGAAGTGGATGTGCCCATGATGCTGGTGCGCAAGACCCAATGGCAGGTGGGAGGGAAAGTGGCAGAGACGTTCCGCTTCCAATATCAAGCACACGCCTGGAAGTATCCACGCTGGGTGGTGGCCCGTCTGGAAGAAGGCGAACTGGGCTCTAATCCCCGGTTTATCATTAGTTCCCGTTATGACGACGGCTTCAAGCTCTACTACGAGCAGTACTGCGCTCGGGGCGACATGGAGAACCGGATTAAAGATCAACAGCTGAGCCTGTTTGCTGATCGTACCTCCAGCACGCACTGGTGGGCCAATCAGTGGCGTCTGATCTTATCGGGCTTTGCCTATACGCTGTTCGAGCGATTACGAACACACCTGAAAAAGACGCCCTTCGCGCGTATGAGCCCGAGCAATCTGCGGCTCAAGCTGATCAAGGTGGGGGCCGTCATTATCCGCAACACCCGGCGAATCCGGGTGCTGATGAGTGACAGCTACCCTTACAAGGCGGAACTATCCGATCTCGTCAGGCGGTTGGCTCCGGGCTGACTGCTCGGGCTCCCCCGGCCCGACTCAATGGGGGGAAGGGGGAAGTGTGTCTGGACGGTGGAAATTGGTTAAATAGTAGACAATCTGAGCAGTCGTCATAGGCCGTTGGCGGTATTACGACCTATTTATGCAGCTCATTGAGGTGCAGTGAGAAATCCGGGTTAGGTGCCTATACTTTTGGCGCTCTTTCTTTCTGTGAAAGTCCTGTACATACAGATGAGCTTTTCGTAAAAACTGCAGTTGAACTGATTGAGCAAGCTGATGTAGATGCAATTATGCTTAAAGATGCTGGAGGCTTGCTTACCCCAGAACGTATTCGCACTTTAGTTCCTGCTATAAAAAAAGTAATTGGCGATCGTCCTCTTGAACTTCATAGCCATTGCTTGACTGCATTATGCCCATTAGTATATTTAGAAGCTGTCGAGTTAGGCTGCGATCTTTTACATACTTCTATTGCGCCTTTAGCCAATGGTGCTGGACAGCCAGCAACCCAAACCATCGTAAAGTCATTACGAGAACTAGGGTACGTAGTAAATGTTAATGATGAAAAAATTGAAGAAGTTAGCAGCTATTTTAAAAACATTTGTGAAGTAGAAGGAAAACCAGAAGGTAAGCCTGCTGAATATAACCCATTACATTATAAGCACCAGTTGCCAGGAGGAATGTTATCCAATTTTCATGCTCAACTAGAGACGGCTGGGCTGGGTAATCGGTATGAAGAGCTCCTAGAGGAAATTGCCCTAGTTAGAAAAGAGCTGGCATGGCCTATTATGATTACTCCTTTTGCTCAGTTTGTTGGAACTCAAGCGGTAATGAACGTTATTTCTGCCTGAATCCGTGAAGCCGGCGCCGACACTTTCCCTATCACCGCCAGCGAGCACTTTTTGATCATTCGCCCCGTGCAAGTTGGCTTTCGCAAGCCCGTTATTGCCAAAACCCACCGTGCTGATCGGTGCTGACGGCCCGTTTTGTCATGCCTTTCCACCCGCCAGGCACGACATATCTGGCGATCGCGTGTCGCTTGGAACTGCTTGTGGATAGAGTGTCGCCGATTGACGGTCAGCATGGCGTTCCTCGTGGATAACGCAGTCGGCTCCGCAGCGTCTTGAGCACCGTCATGCGCCCGATATCCTGCCCGAAGTCGAGGATGATCTGCCGTGCCTTGTGAATCACGAGAGCCGCACGGTGCACCAGCTCTTGTAGCACGGTGCGCAGCCGGCGCCGCTTGGCCGGGTGGCGAACCGGGCTCAGCTCGCCGGTCATGCCCAGCTGTCCCATCAGGCGCAGGATGTTGTAGGCCAACTGGGCGAGATGCAGGATCAGATCGTTGGTGGCGAACTTGCCGGACGGCAAGCGCTCCAGGTCGAGATCGGTCTTGATCTCGCTGTGAAACTGCTCATGGGTGGCATGCGCCTGGTAGCGCTTGATCACCGCCTCCGGCGCCTCGTCCAGGCTGGTCCACCAGCCTTCCAACTCATAGTCCGGTTCGAGCAGCAACTGGCCATCGCGATCGGCGGTGCGCTCTACCAGGCGCATCACGCGTTGGACGACGTATTCGGTCTTGTTGTCGTCGTGGATCGAGACGGCCTGCGTCCACAGCGCCTGGCGCTTGCCAGGACGCAGCTCTTCCCAGTAGTCCGCCGCCACCGCCAGCCAGGTATCTCGATCAGCCGTGGCCGAGCCGCGCGGGTTCCATTTGACGACATAGTCGAGCCGGCGCCCCTCGTCGGCAAAGACCTGGCGTTGCTGTTCGAGAAGCGCCAGGTGCGCCTGGCTGTCGAAGCCGCTGTCCTCGCGTAACAGGATCGGTTGCTTGGTCAGGCATTGGGCGCGAGGCAGTACCCGCTCCAGGAAGGCGTTGCTCTCCTTCATGGTGTGCTGCTTGCCAGGCCGCAGTTCCAGACCCAGGCACCACCCTTCGTTGCCCAGGTAGGCGGCGATCGGGGTGTAGCCATCGACCTTCTGGTAGGTCCGCGAGACGCCTTCCTTCTTCGAGTTGCTGTTGTCCATGACGAAGGTGTCGATGTCCAGGCAGACGTGCGTCGTCTCGGCGGTGATCGGTGCCTCGATCAGTGACAGCAGGGTCGTGGACCAGGTGGCGGTGCGCGCCTGCAGGTCGTTGGCGGCAAGTTTCTCCAGCCGCTGTCGCAGCGTCGCCGCGCTCGGCACCTTCTGCAGGGTCAGCAGTTGTTGGAAGGGCTTGTCGCGGCGGAAGTTCTCGACAGCGTCATAGTCGCTCATGCCCAGACACAGCAGGCCCAGGTAGCTCTTGATCACGTCACTGGTGCGCATGCCCAGCGTGGTGGGGAAGCGGCTGTCGATGCTGTCGACGCCAGCGATCTCGAAGCATTGCCCGATGATGGACAGCCCGGCGTGGCTGGTGAGGGTGCGGCGACTGGCGCGGAACTTGACGTTGGGCATGGCACTGTCTGGGTGAATGGCGATATCCGCTATATTGCCATGCGGACCAGTAGGTTAGAAGCGTTTCAGGGATCCGGTCTCACGGATTCAGGTTCTGGTGAACGCTACGGAACAGTACCGAATGAAATTAAAAAGTATGTTCTGGGCTATTATGGCCGCCTATTAGGTCCTGTTGATTCAGAAGTCTATAAAAAAATACTTGAAAATGGTTCCTCAGAAATTAATGAGAAACCTACAGCCCCAAAACCTATGATGAAAGACCTAGCTCAACAGCACCCAAATGCTACAAAAGACGAGCTTTTGTTACGTGCCATGTTTGCAGGCAATCAAGTTGATGGGATGAAAGAGGCTATTGCCAATGGTGAATCTGGTGATGACTTCAGCGGGGGGCTAGTCTCTTTTATTAAAGAGCTTGCTAGTGGCGATGAAAAGCAAGTTAAGCTATCAACTGAAAACCTAAATATCTCGATTTCAAGATAGTTTTAATAAACACAGGAGAATTAAAAATGAAAGATTTTGATATTAGCTTAAATGACTTAAAACAACTCACTAAATGGGTAAAGGAAAGTAGCGATATACGTGAGTTATCTTTATCTTATAACGGACTTGAGCTTTTTATTAGTCGTAATGAAAATACGCAACGTTCTGTATCTTCTGATGCTGCGGGAACATCTGTAACTACTGCACCTGCTCCCAGTAAACAAGAACAACCCGAATTAAACAAACCTACTACTGCCCCAACTGTAAGTAAATCATCACCGACAGCTGACGTATCTGTGGCTGAAAATGAACATTTAATTACTGCTCCGATGGTTGGTACTTTTTACATGTCGCCAAAGCCCGGTGCGCCTGCATTTGTTGAAATTGGTCAGCAAGTAGAACCAAAATCTGTTGTGTGTATCATCGAAGTTATGAAGTTGATGAATAATCTCGAAGCTAAAGTTAATGGTCGTGTAAAAGAAATCTATGTGGAAGACCAACAGCCCGTAGAGTATGGGCAACCCATTATGCTTATTGAGAAAGAATGAGGTTCTTCTCGATCAAACGGGAGTTTTCATGTTAAATAAAATTAAAAGCGTAATGATTGCTAACCGAGGCGAAATATCGCTTCGGATTATTCGAGCTTGTCAAGAGCTGGGGGTAAAAAGCGTAGCTATCTACTCTGAAGCTGACAAAGATACATTACCAGTTAAGTTGGCTGATTCAGCTGTTTGTATTGGACCTGCTCCTGCTCAGGCGAGCTACCAAAATCAAGAAGCCATCATTAGCGCAGCTTTGGCGTTTGGTGTAGATGCGATTCATCCAGGTTATGGGTTTCTTTCAGAAAAAGCAGACTTTGCAAAGAAGTGTGAAGATAATGGCATAATTTTTATCGGCCCTTCTGCTGACATAATCAGCAAGATGGGAGATAAAATTGAAGCTAGGAAAATAGCCGACTCAGCTTCAGTACCTACAATTCCTGGCTCAGATGGCGTTGTTACTGAATTCAAAAAAGCTCTAGAAATAGCAGAAAGCATTGGTTTCCCTCTTTTGATCAAAGCATCCGCGGGTGGTGGCGGCAGAGGTATGAGGGTTGTAGAGTCTAGAGATACCTTAGAGCAGGATCTGAATGAGATCATGTCTGAGGCTGAAGTGGCTTTTGGCGATTCATCTGTCTATATTGAGAAATATCTTACAGACATTCGCCACATAGAAGTTCAACTTCTTGCTGACGGCGACAGTTGTATTCATCTTGGTGAGCGCGATTGCACTGCTCAACGACGTAATCAGAAGTTAGTTGAAGAGGCCCCTTCTCCTGCATTAAGTACCTCCCAACGAAATGACTTGTGTCAATCTGCTGTTCGCCTAGCTAAAAAAGTTAAGTATAAAAGTGCCGGAACGGTTGAGTATGTTTATGACAATATCGATAAACAATTTTATTTTATCGAAATGAACACTCGTGTTCAGGTTGAACACCCTGTATCTGAAATGATTACTGGCATTGATATAATAAAAGAACAAATCAAGATAGCAGATAACCAAGCGTTAAATATCAAGCAGGAAGACATAGTGCTCTCTGGTCATGCTATAGAGTGCCGTCTCAATGCAGAAGATCCAGAAAATGGATTTTCCCCATGCCCAGGCACAATAAGCTATTATCGTCCACCAGGTGGTTTTGGTATTCGTATGGATAGCCATTTAGAAAGTGGCTATACAATTCCACCATATTACGACTCGATGATCGGTAAGCTAATTTGTTGGGGAGCAGACCGTAATGAAGCCATCATTAGAATGACACGTGCTTTATCTGAAATGAAAGTTGAAGGTGTTAAAACAACAGCGAAGTTCCATAGTAAACTAATTAACAGCGACCAATTTAAATCCGGGAATTTTAATACTGTCTTTGTTGCCAGTTTACTTGAAAAGCAGCACTAACATAAAAACAAGGAGCATTATAATGAAGCTACTCAAGAAAAGTATTAAACATTGCGCGATAGCCTTAGCTGTGGCAGGTACAGCAGGTACTGGTTTTTCTTCAGAAGTGGAAGCTCAACAGCTTAATATGCTAGCTGGCTACCCTTCTAATTTTGCCTGGTATAGGGAGATTGGGCCTAAATTTATCGAAATGGTAGAAGAGTATTCTGACGGCAGCGTTCAAATCAATGTGCAAGGGCCAGACGTCGTTCCTGCATTTGAGCAACTTCAACCAGTACAAGCTGGGGCTTTTGATCTATTGTTTACTCATGCGGCTTATCACTCAGGTACAACGGCCATTGGGCTCTCTCTTGACGCGATAGATGTTGATCCAATTAAGCGCCGCGAAGAGGGGTTAATCGATTATATTGATGAACATTATCAAGAACTCGGTTTAAAGCTAATTTCAGCTCCTTCCACAGGAACTAAAGGTTTTCGTTTCTATTTACGTGAGCCTATTACTGGTGAGCCAGGGTTAGAAGGACGACGTATTCGTGGAACAGTTTCATATCAATCTATGATTGAAGAGCTTGGCGGAGCCGTAGTGAATATGCCTGTTACTGATATCTACACGGCATTACAAAGAGGCGTTATTGACGGAGCTGCATGGGGCTTAACTGGCGCTAGTGATCTCCAATGGCATGAGATCATAGACTACATGACAGATCCTGAGTTCGGTCAAGTTGGTGTGATGATTTATATGAACCTTGATCGCTGGAATGCTTTAGATAGTGATGCACAGAATGCGCTGATTGAAGCTGGCAAGCAGATTGAAATTGATTCTGTAGCTCACTTCGATGCTGTACAGAAGGAAGAAGCTGATTTTCTGATTGATAATGGTATGCAAATCACTTCTTTTAGTGAGTCTGAATCAGAAGCTCATGAACGCTTATGGGCAGAGGGTGTATGGAAAGTAGCTGAAGAGCAAAGTGGCGATGATGCTCGACAGTTACGAGAAATGGCAAAATCAGCTGACATGACCTACTAATAGCTGCCGTCATTTGGCTGGGGTATATGCCCCAGCCACTCAAAGGTTTATAACTATGTTTACAAAGATTATTGACGCTATTACTAAAGCCTTTTTTTTCTTGGCTTCATTAGCTCCCCCTCTGTCAGCCTAGTTGTCCAGTTGGCAATATCGCCTAAATCACATCCAGAGGGAGCGGCATGGAGCACGTGTGCCACGTTATTCTAAAGAGCGTAAAGCGGCTGTCTTGAAAAAGTTACTGCCGCCCCACAATCGTAGTGTGGTGTCAGTTGCCACTGAAGAAGGCATCTCTGACGCGACGCTGTATAGTTGGTTAAAACAGTGTCGAGAAAAAGGAGTACCTGTGCCGGGTTACACCCAAAGCGACAGCGAATGGTCGCCAGACGCCAAGCTCGCGGTGGTCATCGAAACTGCCACCCTGTCAGAAACAGAGCTTGGGGCTTACTGCCGCGAAAAAGGTCTTTATCCCGAGCAGATCCAGCAGTGGAAAGCCGCTTGTCTCCAGGGCGCTGGTCAACAAGACGATCAGCAAAAAACGGCACAAAAGCAGCGTAAAGAAGACCGTAAGACGATCAAACAGCTCAAAGCGGAAGTGCGCCGCAAAGATAGAGCCTTAGCGGAAACCACCTCGTTACTGGTGCTCTCAAAAAAGCTCGACGCCTTGTACGGCGAAGACCCGAACAGCGGCGGGGACGACTGACACCGCTTGAGGAACGTGCAAGGCTCATTGCGTTGTTTGATGAAGCGGTCACCGGGGGCGCTTCCCGTTATCAAGCAGCGGCGATTATCGACGTGAGTGAGCGCACGCTGAAACGCTGGCGTTCTGGGGAGGGCGCTGTGGCTGAGGATCAGCGTCTACACGCGGTACAAGGCAGTCAGCCGCATCAGCTGACTCATGAGGAGGAACAGGCCATTTTAAACGCCTGCAATCGCCCCGAGTATCGAAGCCTACCGCCGTCTCAGATCGTGCCGTCACTGGCTGATCAAGGGGTCTACTTGGCCTCCGAGTCGTCGTTCTATCGGGTACTGAAAAAGCACCAACAGCAGCACCACCGCGGGCGCATGAAGCCACGTCGCCCAGTGCCTGAGCCGACGAGCTTTACGGCCACTGGGCCTAACCAAGTCTGGTGCTGGGACATCAGCTACTGCTCTTCCGTTGTGCGTGGCCAGCACTGGTATCTTTACCTGATCATGGATATCTACAGTCGCAAAATCATCGCCTGGGAAGTCCACGATGCGGAATCAGGCGAGTTAGCGAAACACCTGCTGGAACGCGCCTTATTGCGCGAAGGTTGCTGGCACCAGCCTCCAGTGCTGCACTCGGATAACGGTGCGCCGATGACGTCTTATACGCTGAAAGCGAGGTTAACAGAGCTTGGGATGTTGATGTCTTACAGCCGACCGAGAGTGAGCAATGACAACCCTTACTCAGAAGCGTTGTTCCGCACCGTCAAATATTGCCCCGCATGGCCTACAAAGGGCTTTGCATCGCTAAACGCGGTACGTGACTGGATGCTGACGTTCGAACGTGCTTACAACGAAAAGCACCTGCACAGTGGCCTTCGCTACGTGACGCCCGCTGATCGGCATCGAGGTGTCGACCGAGAACGCCTTGAACATCGCAAAGCGGTGTATGAAAGCGCCAAGCGCCGACATCCACAGCGCTGGTCAGGCAACACCCGAAACTGGGAAGTACCTGGTTCGGTAGCGCTCAACCCTGGCAAGCTGCAGGAAGTTGAGCGTAATAAACGGGCTGCTTAGAGGCAGCCATTTGGACAACTGGGTTGAAAATTACCGCCAGTCGTATGTACGAACAAAGCCATTGTGCCTGCAAACGGTCCCAAACCTACAGCTACTACGAAGAGCATAGCGAAAACAAGTTCGTTTATTGCTCGACACGCATCCATTAGCCGTCTTACTGGTTGATTAATCCACCATGGAGCGAGGTTCTCTGATGAAAGCAAGCCGAATGGTATTGCAAATAGAACTGCTAGAAAGGTACCCCATATAGCAATTTGAATTGTTACCAGCATCTGATCGATATAGTATCCAAGGTGCCTTAAACTTGGTGGAAAAAAGTCGCCAGACAGAGTTGCCATATTCCCAGCATTAGCTACTAACTGCCCAGGCGCTATTTCAGCACCCTCCCAGGCCCAGGCAAGTAAGAAGAAAATTATGATCCAGCCCAGTAGTTGCCACCAACTAAATTTCTTGCCGAAGACTTCAGCATCGGGCGTTAGTGTAGAATTCATTTGATAGCTCCGTTAATGAGGCGGTAGTCCCGCCCCTAATTCCTTATGATATCAATGAGTTATCATGGCAGTAGAGTTGTTTAGCGAGTCTTCTTCTAGCAATTCTATACGGTTGTTCAAAGTTTCGAGCTGAGCATCGATCTCTGAAAGTCTTGCTTTTTTGGCTTCGTCATCTAGCGAATTATCAGACGATATTTGTGAGCGTTCCCTAAAAAGCTCTAGTTGACGTATCGGCAACAATTGGTCGTTGTCAGATGCTGCAAAGCCAGACCAATTCATTGGTTCCAGAACTTCTCGCTGTGCGGCTGTATCTCCATAGCTCAAGATAAATTGTCTTAAACTATCTTTAATTTCTTGTTCTAAGTCGCTGCGCCAGACAAGTGGATCGGATGGTATGAGAGGTGATTCCCAAATAATTTTTAATTGAGCTGCTTTGTCGGGATGGTTAATTTCTAAGCGTTTCATACTGTCTGTACTGAAGGTGGCGACATCAACTTGGCCGTTGGCGACAGTAAGGGCATTTGTCTCATGATTTGAGTTGAGCGTACGTCTGAAGGCTGTTCTAGGGTCAACATTGTTTTCAGCAAAGACATAATACCCAGGCACCAAAAATCCTGATGTTGAATTAGGATCTCCGTTACCGAAGGTTAACTCATTAGCATTTTCAAGAATTTCATCGATGGAGCTGTAGGGGCTATCTTGGTTGACAATCATAAGTCCCCAATATCCTTGGTCACCATCAGAGGATACTGTTTGAGCAAAAATTTCTCCGTTAGCACGGTCAACTGCTTCCATGGCTGATTTATTTCCGTACCAAGCAAGATCAATTTTGTCGAAGCGCATTGCCTGAATTACAGCTGCATAATCTGTGGCAAAGAAAGGCTCGACATCAACCCCCAATGCATTGGACATATCATCTAAAAAGGGTTGCCACTGATCGGCTTGATTTTGGCTCGACTCAGTGGAAGTGATACCAAACCTGATTGTCTCTACTTCTGAATATGCGAGACCGCTACTTAATAAGCCTATGCTGGCAGTCAGTAGTAAAGTAGTGCGACGAAATTGTGATACAAACATTTGATTCTCCTTAGTGGTCAATAGATTTAGCTCACAGTGTGTAGTGGTGTAGAAAGCGCAGATGAAACGTTGCTTGGGTTTATTTCGTCTAGTCCATTGTTTTCATAAAGCCCTTGTAGAAGACCATCCGTTAACCCTTCTATCGGGCCGTCGTAATAGAGCCTTCCTTCCTTGAGAGCGATTGCTCTACGACAATAGCGGCGTGCAACATCAACTTGATGTAAGGTGATGACAACAGTCCTTCCATCCTCATGATTAATACGCTGGAGAATCTCCATTACCTCGCGAGCACTGCGGGGATCTAGAGAAGCGATGGGCTCGTCGGCAAAGATAACTTCGGCATCCTGAACGAGAGCTCGGGCGATGGCTACCCTTTGCATCTGCCCACCTGAAAGAGTGTTGGCGCGCTGATCTGCTAGGCTTTTAATACCAACTCTCTCCATCGCTCTGAGTGCTAGCCCGGATTTCTCATAGCACCTCAGCAAGTACCGCACCCAGGCCGCCATGCTATTAAAAACCTATTGGTACATCTTAAATTGCCTACTTTTTAACCACTTTCCGTCGTTAAGACACACTTCCCCCTTTCCCCCATTGCGTCGGGCCGGGGGAGCCCGAGCATTCAGTTCGGCACCAACCGCCTGACGAGATCGGATAGTTGCGCTTTATAGGGGTAGCTGTCACTCATCAACACCCGGATTCGGCGCGTATTGCGGATGATGACTGCGCCCACTTTGATGAGTTTGAGCCTCAGGTTGCTTGGGCTCATGCGCGCGAAAGGCGTCTTCTTCAGGTAAGTGCGTAAGCGCTCGAACAGCGTATAGGCGAAGCCCGATAAGATCAGCCGCCACTGATTGGCCCACCAGTGCGTACTGGAGGTCCGGTCAGCAAACAGGCTCAGTTGTTGATCCTTGATTCGGTTTTCCATGTCGCCCCGAGCGCAGTACTGCTCGTAGTAGAGCTTGAAGCCGTCGTCATAACGGGAACTAATGATAAACCGGGGATTAGAGCCCAGTTCGCCTTCTTCCAGACGGGCCACCACCCAGCGTGGGTATTTCCAGGAGTGGGCTTGATATTGGAAGCGGAACGTCTCTGCTACTTTCCCTCCCACCTGCCATTGGGTCTTGCGCACCAGCATCATGGGCACGTCCACTTCCTTGAGCAGCCGACTGTTCTTGCCGATACCCACGATGTAGTCGACGTGATGTCGATCGCACCAGTTGAGCATCCGGGGACGACAAAAGTGACTATCACCTCGTAACACAATGCGCGTATCGGGCCAGTACTGGCGAATAAACCGCACCAGTAACGCCAGGATGGCCCAGCTGTGGTGGCTGTCGCTGTGGTCACTGGTGCGCAGATAGCTCACCAGCAGATGGCGGCCACAGAAGACGTACAGCGGGAAGTAACAATGGTGATCGTAATAGCGGTTAAAGAACTTGCCGGGTTGCTCGCCGTGCACGGGAATATCGGTGCCATCAAAGTCCAGTACGATCTCCTTGGGTGGTTCGTTATACTGTTCAATGAAGTGATGCCACAGCAACTCATGGGCCTTCACCATCGCTTGTCGATCGGCGTTCTGCTCACTCCGGCACAGCGTAGACTTGCCCGCCAGCGCCTCTTTTTCACCGACCGCCGTCTGAAGCGCTTGGTCGTAACGTACGGTAATTTTCAACCCAGTTGTCCAAATGGCTGCCTCTAAGCAGCCCGTTTATTACGCTCAACTTCCTGCAGCTTGCCAGGGTTGAGCGCTACCGAACCAGGTACTTCCCAGTTTCGGGTGTTGCCTGACCAGCGCTGTGGATGTCGGCGCTTGGCGCTTTCATACACCGCTTTGCGATGTTCAAGGCGTTCTCGGTCGACACCTCGATGCCGATCAGCGGGCGTCACGTAGCGAAGGCCACTGTGCAGGTGCTTTTCGTTGTAAGCACGTTCGAACGTCAGCATCCAGTCACGTACCGCGTTTAGCGATGCAAAGCCCTTTGTAGGCCATGCGGGGCAATATTTGACGGTGCGGAACAACGCTTCTGAGTAAGGGTTGTCATTGCTCACTCTCGGTCGGCTGTAAGACATCAACATCCCAAGCTCTGTTAACCTCGCTTTCAGCGTATAAGACGTCATCGGCGCACCGTTATCCGAGTGCAGCACTGGAGGCTGGTGCCAGCAACCTTCGCGCAATAAGGCGCGTTCCAGCAGGTGTTTCGCTAACTCGCCTGATTCCGCATCGTGGACTTCCCAGGCGATGATTTTGCGACTGTAGATATCCATGATCAGGTAAAGATACCAGTGCTGGCCACGCACAACGGAAGAGCAGTAGCTGATGTCCCAGCACCAGACTTGGTTAGGCCCAGTGGCCGTAAAGCTCGTCGGCTCAGGCACTGGGCGACGTGGCTTCATGCGCCCGCGGTGGTGCTGCTGTTGGTGCTTTTTCAGTACCCGATAGAACGACGACTCGGAGGCCAAGTAGACCCCTTGATCAGCCAGTGACGGCACGATCTGAGACGGCGGTAGGCTTCGATACTCGGGGCGATTGCAGGCGTTTAAAATGGCCTGTTCCTCCTCATGAGTCAGCTGATGCGGCTGACTGCCTTGTACCGCGTGTAGACGCTGATCCTCAGCCACAGCGCCCTCCCCAGAACGCCAGCGTTTCAGCGTGCGCTCACTCACGTCGATAATCGCCGCTGCTTGATAACGGGAAGCGCCCCCGGTGACCGCTTCATCAAACAACGCAATGAGCCTTGCACGTTCCTCAAGCGGTGTCAGTCGTCCCCGCCGCTGTTCGGGTCTTCGCCGTACAAGGCGTCGAGCTTTTTTGAGAGCACCAGTAACGAGGTGGTTTCCGCTAAGGCTCTATCTTTGCGGCGCACTTCCGCTTTGAGCTGTTTGATCGTCTTACGGTCTTCTTTACGCTGCTTTTGTGCCGTTTTTTGCTGATCGTCTTGTTGACCAGCGCCCTGGAGACAAGCGGCTTTCCACTGCTGGATCTGCTCGGGATAAAGACCTTTTTCGCGGCAGTAAGCCCCAAGCTCTGTTTCTGACAGGGTGGCAGTTTCGATGACCACCGCGAGCTTGGCGTCTGGCGACCATTCGCTGTCGCTTTGGGTGTAACCCGGCACAGGTACTCCTTTTTCTCGACACTGTTTTAACCAACTATACAGCGTCGCGTCAGAGATGCCTTCTTCAGTGGCAACTGACACCACACTACGATTGTGGGGCGGCAGTAACTTTTTCAAGACAGCCGCTTTACGCTCTTTAGAATAACGTGGCACACGTGCTCCATGCCGCTCCCTCTGGATGTGATTTAGGCGATATTGCCAACTGGACAACTAGGCTGACAGAGGGGGCGTAGAGTCTCATGGTCATTGAAATCTTCGTAACCAGCCGCCACACCGAATACGCGTTGACGAACCATGATGTCGAGCTTATGACGAACCTGTTCCGGTGCGCGGGGATCATGAAGCACGGAGGCCAAGCGGTGCGTCAGACGATGTTGTTTATCGACTTCCCGTAGCAAGAGCAATCCAGCATCGGAGGTGATGTGGCCCCCAGAGAAATCGGCTTCAATTTGCCGGCGTGAGAGTGGCGAGAAGGTCAGTTTTTCAGGTACCATTTTGGAAGCGGCGGTTGGTGTTGGTTTTTGGTGTAAGGCCCTGAAACGTTAACACTTTCAGCCGCTTTCTTTTATACCCCGTGAGAAATCCAGGCTAGGGTTTGTTCATTGTTTGTGAAGCGCCCAGTTAACGAGCGCCATCTTGGCATGGCACCAAGATGTCCTATCAAGACATTAGTCATCACACTCAAGCGACCAACAAGATTGAACTGTTGAAAGATATAACCACTGCGTCGTCGGTAATCTCGACCTTGGTCCACAAAGCGCCCTTGACGCTGTAGCACGTGCCCTAGTACTTCGACTTGGCCTGGAGATTGCCGATCAGCTTTAGTCAAGCCAATAAGATGCCTTAACAAAGTTGATTTGCCTGATCCAGATGGGCCAATGAGTGTTACGATTTCTCCTTTATCAATGGTGAATTGAATCTGACTCAATGCCTCATGAGTTCCATAAGTTTTATTAATCCCTTCTACCTTAATGGTTATCGTCATGTGCTTATCTCATTGTTTAATATCGGTATGTCTTGTTGGCTAATGAAAAATTCGTATAGTATTCGGGTCTATATAGGTAGATTATTATTTAATAACAAAGTTTTATTTTTTAATTTTTTTTGATAAGCTGCTAAAGCAATTCCAGCGAATATAAAACATGAACCGAATACTCTGTTGATAAGCTTCATTCGTGGCTCAGACTTTATGAAGCTCTTTAAGTGGCTTGCCAACGCTGCGTAAAAAAGCATAACGGCTAGATCAACTATAAGAAGGGTTGCGGCCATTAAGAGAAGCTGAGTCTCATGTGATGTATTATTACTAGATAAAAACTGAGGGAATAGAACGACTAGGAATACTGTGGCCTTGGGGTTTGTTAAGTTAACAAATGCAGATTGCCAAAATTTCTTTCTTTGGTTTTCTACCTTGTTTTCAATTGTTACCGAATTTTCTGCTGATTTCCATTTTTGGATACCTAGCCATATTAAGTATAAAATGCCACCCCATTTTATTATTAAGAATGAAACTGTGGATGAGGCAATGATAGCTCCAAGGCCAATAGCTACAATAAAAATCTGTATGCCATACCCGAGCTGCAAACCAAAAATAGTAGGAATTGCGGATTTAAAGCCGTAGTTCATACTGCTGTTCATAGTTTTAATAGCTCCCGCGCCTGGCGATAAGCTAATCAAAATTGAAGCCATTAAAAATGTT
Source organism: Halomonas sp. NYA30 (assembly GCF_976980765.1). NCBI lineage: Bacteria > Pseudomonadati > Pseudomonadota > Gammaproteobacteria > Oceanospirillales > Halomonadaceae > Halomonas > Halomonas sp. NYA30. The sequence goes on from NZ_OZ334477.1 coordinate 4,471,415, forward strand.
AGCCATATACTAAAACTCATATTCACCTCTAGCTTATATCTGATGAAGTCTATTTATAGCTAGCATGATAGTGAAATTTTTCAAAATAATTACAATAAAAAGACTATCAAATTTTCTAAAAATGACTAGCTGAGAATTTTTCTAAAATTATTTTATGTGTCGTTTCAATTAATTTAATTTAAAACAGAAGATTAAGGTTTTTTGTATGCTTTTTTTAAGTTGTCGGCTAACAAGCAGGTAAGAAATTTCTTACATGTGTAGTCTTTAGCTTATGAAATTTTAAGATATAGCTTACAAAAAGCAGATTGAGGGCACGAGCGGGTTGAGATGCGCAGTAAAGAGTAATGTGGGTTATAAGCTTCAGTGAGCGCTATTGGCAGGTTTAAGCCGCTGTATTGCTGGCGGTGGGCGCTTCGCTTCCCACTAATCGATTTGCCGCCTCGCCTAGCGGGGCGAGCTGCTCTGTAATAAGACGGAGCTGGCTCTGAATAGGGCGATAAAGGGTGACGGTTTTTTCATCCGCCATAGCGGTGTTCTGCCCTTCCAATTGGGCTAACAGTTCAGCGGCTTGATCCGCTAGCGCCTCTATCGGCTGGCGTTTATTCAGCTGTTCTGCGATCTGGCCCAACAGCTCTCCAATGCGTTTTGCTACCGGCACCAGCGTGGCGTCGTCTTCATCGTCTGCCAACTGATGGCGGTGGGCGCCTAGCGCTGAAAGGTGGCTAAGCAGGGTGTTGGAGAGCACTAGAAAACGCAGCCCGTTATCCGCATCCAGCTTCCGGTAGTGCCCCGGCTCGTGGAGCATATTGGTGAGCAGGGTGGAGAGTGCCGCGTCAGCGTTATGAGCATTGCGCCGGGCTAGGCGATAGGCCAAGTCATCCTGCTTGCCTTCCTCGTACTGATGGATAATCTCTTCCAAGTAGCGGCGGTGGTTATTCAGCGCGTTGGCGGCCTCGCGGTAAAGCCTGCGCCCATGCCAGTCGGGCAAAATAAAAAACACCGCTAAGCCTGCGATCAGCGAACCAATCAGGGTATCGAATAACCTGGGTAAGATTAGGTCATAGCCGTCGCCCACTTGGTTAAAGCTGCAAAGTACCAGCAGGGTGATCGAGGCGGTGGCGACCACGTAGTGTTTTTCGCGATTAGCGAAGAACGCCACCCCAGCGGCCACGGCGATCATGCTCTGTACCAGCGGGTGCGGAAAGAGGCTGATCGACGCCCAGCCCACTACCAAGCCAAGTACCGTGCCCATTATCCGTTGGGACAAAAAACGCCGTGTGGTGGCAAAGTTGGGCCGGCAAACAAATAGGGTGGTGAGCAGAATCCAGAAACCCTGTTCGGGATCGATCCATTGCAGGACCCCGTAGCCAGTCATTAACGCAATCGAGAGCCGCACCGCATGGCGAAAGGTGGGCGAGCCAAGGGTAAAATTCAGGCGCACCCGCTTCCACGCTTCCAGCACGCTGGAGGGCGAGCGGTCATACAGTGAGCTATCGCGACGATCATCGCTGACACCAGGGTTATGGGCACTGGCAAGCTGGGTTTCCAACGTGGCCAGGTTCTCTGCTAGCGCGCTTAATGGATAAAGCAGCGGGCGCCACTCGGGCTTACCTCGGTCGCGTAAGTTCTCTATTGAAGCGTGTAAATCGGCCAGCGCCTCTTCGCTCTGCTGGTGGTCAAACGGCCGGTTGAGCAGCAGCGATTTCGCCAGTTGGCGGCAGGAGCGCCCCTGCTGATCCAGCAGCCGCTGGCAGCGAAATAGTACATCGTGGTGGAAAAATGCTTTGCTGAGCGCGCTGTAGGGGTAGTGGGTGGAGCTAGCCCGTTCGTGAATATCCTGGGCAATAAAGTAAATACGCAGGTAGCGGTTGAGCTTGCGGTCACCGCGCTGGCCTTCAAGCCGCCTAAAAATCATCTCTTTGGCTTGATTAAGGGCATCGACGACTTTGCCATTTTGGCGCGCTAGCGCTACCCGGCGGGCTTCCACGTCTACACCCCGCACCGGCTCAAACAGCGCCGATTTCAGAATCAAAAACTCGCCCAGCGCTTTGTACACCCGCGCCATGCTTTGCTTCACCGGCTGGCGCGAAAACAGCGCGCACCACACCACCGAGATTAATCCGTACCAGACGGCCCCAGCCAACAACAGCAGTTGGCGTGCAGCCACGTCCTCATCCACGCCGCCGTGCTGCTCGATGTTGATCATCGAGTAGATCGAGAGTATCAGCGTGCCCGAGGCAATGGTGGCGTAACGCTGCCCAATGGCGCCGAGCATAATCAGAGTGAAGGTTGAAACGCCCAGGCCAACCACAAACAGCCACGGCCAGGGAAACAGCCACTGGACAATAAAAGACGCCGACGTAAAACACACCAGCGTGACCAGCAGGGCTTGAAAACGGCCTTGCCAGCTGTCGTCAGTTTCCGACAGCGCGCAGGCGATAATGCCCAGAAACAATGGAATAACTAGCGCTACATCGCCCATTAAACCGCTAAACAGCAGCGCACCGCTGAAGGCTATAAACACGCGCAGGCTGTAGGCGAATTTATCCAGCGTCCAAAGGCGCCGTAGCGGTAAAGAAATGGGCATAGAGGCTCTTATAAGGGATGTTAGACTTTAGTATAAATGCGTCAGGGCTAGATGTCGCTACCTCGGCTCTCAACGTTTGAGCATATAAAGTCGCTATTAAATTTTTATCAGTCGAGATCGTAGGGCTGATGCTGTTCCATTAAGGCAATAACTCACACAAGAGCGGCTATTGGCTGTTATGTTCGGCGACTCTTAGTGTTAGCGGGTGTGGCGGCGAGTTGGTTGGGCTGTGAGGCGGCATTTTTAGCGCTGGCAGGAGGGCCGAGGTAGCCGTGAACGTGTAGGTGGCGAGCAAAGACCCCAGCAGCAGCACTTTGCTGCGGGGGTCATCGCGCTACAAATACTTGAGCAGCTTCTGCAGCTTGTTCATATCGGCGGAGTCGCCCACTAAACGCACGTTGCCACTCATCATGCCGTCAAGAAAGGCCTGCTGAGTTGGCTTTTTGAGCACTTTTAACGCGGTGGCTTGGTCTCGGAAACGCAGTTCAAGGTCTAAGTCGACGGGCAGCCCTTTACCGGTGCTGATGCCTTTCGGCGTCATACGGTAGTGGCGGGCTATACTTAGATCTTCCGTGGCAATTCCCCAGTCCAGGCCGCGCATGCGTTCTAACTGTTCACGAAAGCGCGGCTTGCGGCGCAGGGCACGTTTGAGCAATATGCCCAGCAGCCACAGCGTCAGCTTGAGCTTCATTAGGAAACGGCGTCCTTAAGTCCTTTACCTGGCTTAAAGGCAACATTTTTGCTGGCCGGAATTTGTAGTGGGGCACCGGTTTGTGGGTTTTTACCGGTGCGTGCTGCGCGCTCACGTACCGTAAAGGTACCGAAGCCGATCAGAGCGACATCTTCGCCCTTAGCAACGCTGTTAGTGATTTCATCCAAAATAACGTTCAGTACTTGGCCTGCTTTATCTTTTGACAGGTCGGCACTTTCAGCGATGGCAGCAGCGAGTTCTGGTTTGCGCATAAGAAATCTCCCTTTATTAAACAATCGAACTTTTGTTAAAGAATCGAGCGTAAAGCAAATACAGGTTATTGGGCGCGTCAACAGCACTAGGTTTGTTCTCTAGCCTAGTCGTGAACGCAACGAAAATCAGCCTAGCAGCGTAGGTGCTGCTCTGGAAAGCTCCACTTTCCTTCTCACGCAGCCCCCTGTCAACGCAAAACCAATCAAACGTCCGTCTTTATTTTCGGCTAGCGCACTGATATCACCACCTTCGCCTTCAATTCGCCAGCGTTCAGGTGGGGTGGTTGGCGGGTAGGCGACCACTGGCAGCAGAGGGGTTTTAACGACTATTGGCCAAGCGCCAAAGCTGACCGACGTGGGAGTGCCCGCAAGCGTTGCCGCCAATGCCTTGGCGCTCGCTTGCAACGGCTGCACGTACATTGCATTAACGCCATCGACGCAGGCGACATCGCCCAGGGCGTAAATATCGGGGTGTGAAGTGCGCAGTTGGCGGTCAACTTGTATGCCGCTCGGCGAGACGCTAAGACCCGCGGCTTCGGCAAGCGCCGTACGCGGCGTTAGGCCAGTTGCCATTAGTACGAGATCGGCGCTGATAGCTTCGCCGTTATCCAACCGTAATACGATGTCGTCACCGCTGCTGGGTGCTAGTGAATCTATCGTGCAGCCTAAGCAGAGCCGGATGCCTGCCTCATTGAAGGCATCGCCCAGGGCGTTACCCAGTGGCGCGGGCAGCAGGCGGGGCAGTAGCGTAGCTTCAGGCGCTATGACGCTGACGTGATGACCTCCGGCGTGCAGATCATTTGTAAATTCACAGCCGACCAGCCCGGCGCCAACAATCGCCACCCTTGCTGGGCCTTGGCCTAACGCCTGATGAAAGCGTCGGTAGTCGTCTAGGTCGTTAATGGTGAAGCAGCGTGGGGCTACGCTGGGATCGATGCTGAGTGGCACTTTGGGCGCAGCGCCGGTGGCTAGTACCAGTGTGTCGTAGCTTAGTTTTTCAGAGCTAAGTTTTTCAGAGCTTAGTTTTTTATAGTTGGGCACTTGTCCAACGTCGAGAAGAAGTGTCCGGTTATCCACATCTAGTGCCGCCACGGGGGTGTGGGTAATGATGCGTGCGTTTAACTCATCGCCCAGCTCGGCAGCGTTTCGCTGGGCCAGTTTGTCGGGCGCTAGGCCTTTAGCGAAGCCGGTGGAGAGTAACGGTTTGCTGTAATCGTCACCGCTGTCAGCACTAATCAACGTGATTGACCGCTGATCACCGAGACGGCGCAGTGCGCGGGCTAAGCCAATCCCGGCCATTCCCGTGCCAATAATGACCAGCGCAGCGTGGGATGAAGAGAGCTCTGGTTGTGAGGGGGGCATGCAGACACCAAAAAAGTCGCTGAAACAAAAGCCTGTTAGTGCTGCATGTTACACTAGCCGACCCGTTTATTGCCCTGGAGAACTTGATGACGCCTGCAGCTTTTCGGCAAACTCCTCACTTTTCGCGCTGGCGACCTGTTAGTGCGGCGCGACCTGCCATGAGTACTTCCTGGTGGCAGTGGGTTGCCTCAACCGACTCATTAACCGCCCGTTTAATAGTCGCAGGAGGTGAAAAGCAGTTTCGCGTTCGACTGCTACGCCAGGGCGTAGGCTGGCCGCGAGAGGATGAGGCACGGGCGTTGGGCATTGCTCCCAAACGCTACGCATGGCTGCGTGAAGTAGCGCTATGTTTAGATAATACACCGTGGGTGGTGGCGCGCTCCGTCGCCCCGCTCACGCAGTTAAAGGGCCAGCGTTTGGAAGGGTTAGGTGAGCGCTCGCTAGGCAGTTGGTTATTTCGTCAGCCAGGTTTAATTCGCGGGCCGCTTGAGGCCACCTCCCATCCCCCCTTATTTGCTTGTATGAACGGTATCGAAAGTGACTGTACCTGGGGCCGACGCTCGGTGTTTTATCACGGCGGGCTGTCGTTATTGGTGCAGGAGTATTTTTTGCGTGCGATGGCGGATGACCTTGATCTGCCATCGCGCTAGGCTAGCGCCTGCATCTTATTTTTCGTGAGGTAAGCATGGATCGTTCACTGTTGCGGCCGAAGGGATGGGCTCGCGTGGCAGATTTTATACAGCTGATGCGTTTGGATCGACCCATTGGCACTTGGCTGTTGATGTGGCCGACGCTTTGGGCGCTGTGGATTGCCGCTGAAGGGGTACCCGGCCGTGATGTGCTGCTGATTTTTGTGGCCGGTGTTTACGTCATGCGCGCGGCTGGCTGCGTGGTGAACGATTATGCTGATCGCCATTTCGATGGCCATGTGAAACGTACTAAGCATCGCCCGCTCGCCACAGGTCGAATCAGCGAAACCGAGGCTCAATTGCTGTTTATTGGTTTGGTGGCCGCAGCGTTTATTCTGGTGTTACTGACTAATTGGTTTACGGTTCTGCTCTCGCTGGGTGGGGTATTTCTGGCGGTTATTTACCCGTTCATGAAGCGTTATACCCACTTTCCCCAGGTGGTGCTGGGGGCGGCATTCTCATGGGCAATTCCAATGGCCTTTGGCGCCGTGCTGGGCCATGTGCCGTTGGAAGCGTGGCTGCTTTTCTGTGCAAACGTGCTATGGACGGTGGCGTACGACACGCAATATGCCATGGTCGATCGCGACGATGATTTAAAAATTGGCATTAAATCGACAGCCGTGCTGTTTGGCGACGCGGATCGCCTGATAATCGGCCTACTTCAGGTAGCCACCCTGGGGTTGCTGGCATGGGTAGGCTGGCGGGTCGGGTTAGGTGGGTTCTTTTGGCTAGGGCTCGCTGCAATGGCGGCGACTTTCCTGCATCAACAGCGCTTAATTCGTTATCAGGAGCGAGATCCCTGTTTCCAGGCGTTTCTGAATAATCACTGGTCGGGGCTGCTGCTTTTTGCTGGTATTGCGCTAAGTTGGTGGCCTGCGGTGGGTCAGTAACTGCCATTGTCATGTAACTGTCATCAAGTCATGGTGTTATCGTCACTGACATGTCATTGAACTGTTTTCTTTGAACTGGCTTTTTTGCACACCGTGAGGCTCTGGTATGACCGCCAAAACCGTTCTGATTGTCGATGATGAATCGTCGATTCGCGAGATGATCGCGGTAGCGCTGGAAATGGCTGACTACCGTGTGCTCGAAGCAGATAACGCCCAGGATGCTCATGCCATGGTGGTTGACCACCAACCTGATTTATTGCTGCTTGACTGGATGATGCCCGGCACTAGCGGTATTGAACTGGCTAGGCGGTTGAAGCGCGAAGAAGCCACCGCCGAGATCCCCATTATTATGCTCACCGCTAAAGGCGAAGAGGATAATAAAATCCAAGGGCTTGAAGCCGGTGCCGATGACTATATCACCAAGCCCTTTTCGCCCCGCGAATTGGTGGCACGGTTAAAAGCAGTGCTGCGCCGCGCGACGCCGCGTGGCGTTGAAGATCCGATTGAGATTAATGGCCTGCTGCTTGATCCGGTAAGCCACCGGGTAAGCGCTCACGGCAAAGCGTTGGAAATGGGACCGACCGAGTATCGTCTTCTGCAGTTTTTTATGACCCATCAAGAGCGCGCTTACACACGTAGCCAATTGCTTGACCAAGTATGGGGTGGCAATGTGTATGTCGAAGAGCGTACGGTCGATGTGCATATTCGCCGCTTACGAAAAGCGCTGGGCGATGTGCATCAAAACCTGATTCAAACGGTTCGGGGTACCGGATACCGTTTCTCTGCACGGGTGTAAATGTGCGCCTATGGAGCCGTGAACTGTGGCGTCTAGCGTGGCTGGCCACACTGGGTACTTGCTTAGGCTGGTTATTGGGCTCAGCAGGGCTAGGGCTTGCGGCAGGGCTTGCAGTATGTCTGTTTTATCACTTGCGGCAGCTACGCAAACTTTATTTATGGCTAACCCTACATCCTCACGATGAGCCTCCTGCCGCTCACGGTATGTGGGGTGAATTGTTTGATCGTTTATACCGCTATCAGAAAAGCCAGCGTATAACGCAAAGTCGGCTGCGCGCTACCTTGGCCCGTATTCAAGAGTCGTCTGAAGCGATGCGCGACAGTGTGGTCATGCTCGACCGCCACGGTGATCTGGAGTGGTGGAACAGCGCTGCAACGAACATGCTGGGGCTACAAACTGCCCATGATCGTGGTCAGCACATTACCAACCTACTGCGTGAGCCAAGCTTCATCCGCTACTTTAACGCGCGAGAGTATGGCGAGCCGCTAACGCTGACGTCGCCGATTGATGAGCGTCGAATCCTGCAGTATCAAATTACCCTGTACGGCGACGATGAACGGCTGGTAATGGCTCGGGATATCACGCGCTTGCACCGCCTGGAACAGATGCGGCGCGACTTTGTTGCCAACGTCTCTCACGAGCTGCGCACGCCGCTAACCGTCCTTTCCGGCTATCTGGAAACCTACAGCGATATTGCTGACCAGTTGCCTCCGCGTTTGGGTAAAAGCATCAACCAGATGCAGGAACAGACGCAGCGAATGCAAAATCTGGTCAATGATCTATTGCTGCTCTCCCGGTTGGAAATCGACCAGGGTGGGAAAGATCACCATCCGCTGTCGCTAGGGCCTTTGCTACAAAGCATTTGTGATGATGCGCTGGCGCTGTCGAATCAGCGTCATACCATTACTGTCGCGCTTGAAAGCGATGCACGCCTGCTGGGTAGTGAACAGGAGATTCGTAGCGCCATCTCTAACCTCGCCTTCAATGCCGTTCGCTATACGCCAGCAGGTAGCCACATCACCTTACGCTGGAAAGCTAGCGCGACTGGCGGCGGCTGTATTGATGTGGAAGACAATGGTGAAGGCATTGATCCCGTCCATATTCCCCGACTAACCGAACGTTTTTACCGTGTCGATAAAGGCCGTAGCACCGCAACTGGCGGCACTGGCTTAGGCTTGGCGATCGTTAAGCACGTACTATTACGCCACGATGCGCAATTACAGATTGAATCCCACCCTGGTAAAGGGGCGCTTTTTCGCTGCTCATTTCCCGCTTCACGTCTTGTATAGGGCTCCGTAAGCGACCTCTCGCACCATACCTGTAAAGGTGTGCAATATTGGCATGTAAGGTTGGTAAGAGTTTACTCATGTGCCATTTTTACACAGCTTTTAAGCTTGATATTTCTATTTTAACAAAGTGCTAGAGTTTGGTTGTATTTAAATAAATCATTGATTTATATGCTATTAATTATATTTTTTTGGTTTTTGGCATGCCCGCTGCATTGTTAAAGATAAGGAAGACGACCGCAGGAAATGCTGGCTTTTATAATAAGCCCTTCTTTCTTAACCAAGCGGTAATAAACAGCGATCGGAGGTGGAATATGATGTCCAAGGATTTACTCAAGAAAGCTGGCATTTTAGGTGTATCTTTTGGTTTGATGGCAAGCCCGTTAGCATTTGCTCAAACAGATGAAAATTCAGCTATTGATGAAAATCAGGGAATTACAGCTGAAGAGCAACCAATGGATCCCCAAGGCACTGATAGTTCAGACGGTCATAATACCAAAGACATGACTAATGATTTAACCCATGACGAAGGTGATGAAGCCAGCGACATGGATCCTCAGTCAAGCGGTCACTCAGATGATGCTGAGTATGACGACGATGAGCTTGTAGAAGAAAACAGCGGTAGCTAATTGTTAATTATCATTTAGATATCAAAGAATGTCCTTTCAACGGATGAAAGGGTGATTGACAGGATGTTATAAAGGCAAGGATGCTTTTCAGGTTCAAGGATGAATCACTAGGAAATCAAACGTTAGTCAGGGTTAATTCCAAGGTTGGAGTCCCGCACAAGGAGTGGAAGCTAACGTTAGTTATTACCTATAGTCTATTCTGATATCGGACCCCGCCAGTCGGGGTCTAATTTTTTTCTGCCTGCTTTTTGTGGGCATTTCGCTATTTTTACCTACCTACCTACCTACCTACCTACCTACCTACCTACCTACCTACCTACCTACCTACCTACCTTTTTGAGTGCATATCGGGAGCTATTCTCGCCCCTTTCATCCATGAGTAGTCTATTACTCGATAACGTAGACCGGCGCGATGAGGTTAGCTTTAAAAGTAATTTCTAACATTAGCGTTTGAGGATAAGTGTGCCATAAAGGCACAGACAATTTTGCGCATGTGTCATTTGTGCACATGTATTTTGCGCGATTTTGTTTTTAGTGGCTTAATATTGTGCGCAAACAATAATAAATAAGTAATTGTTTTTGTTTAATTTTATTAAATTTAGTAGAAGTTGGCACTGTATGTGCTTTATCAGGGCAGTGAGGTCACCGCAGAGAGAAGCAAGCCAGCAGGCCCTTCTTTCTTCACTTCAGCGGTATTAAGCAGTCATTTGGAGTAATTAACTATGTTTAACGTTCTTGTTAAAAAATCAGCTGTTGTAGGACTTGCATTCGGTTTGCTGGCGAGCCCAGTTGCATTCGCAAATTTTTCCATCAAAGCTAATCAAGATCTGTCTGTTAATGATGAACCAATTCAGGCTCAATCACAGCGCACACATGATCAAGCAGATTTTACCCCATCTGATTTAATGTACGACGAAGGTGATCGTCCTAATGTTATTAAGGCAGAATCCCATCGTACTAGTGTTCAAGCAGAATATACCGCTAAAGATTTGACGCATGACGTAGGCGATGGAAACGTTTGGTAACAAAAGTTTGCAATTAAGCAGGAATGTATTACGATTGAGGTGTGAGTTAACCACGCAGAAGCGTGTCACACCGATAGGGATATAGGTCGATTCAAGGAATGAATCAAACGACAATCAAAACGCTGGTCAGGGTTAAATTCCAAGGCTGGAGTCCCGCAAAAGGAAAGGAAGCTAGCGTTAGTTATTGTCCAGATATTGTGTCCTTAGACCCCGCTTATGCGGGGTCTAGCTTTTCTGGTATATCGAAATTTGTTTTCGGTTATCCGCTTCAAGATACTACGTGCTGTTGTGGTAGATATTGTCTCTCCCTGCTGCTTCACGCAGTATGAATGCCGTTACAGTGAACAAATTTTCGTAACTTGTTGTGCTGTGTGCTGTGTGCTGTGTGCTTCAGTTGCTTCAGTTGCTTCAGTTGCTTCTGTAACAGGAGTCACATACGCAATTATTGCACAAGTATTTTTGACAAAAATAGATTGCGAGAGTTTTAATTGTGTGTTTTTTCAAGCTATTGGTTTTTTATAAATTAATATTTTAATTTATTGTTTTGGTACGATGCGTGCTTTGGTAGCAACAAGTAGAGGGCTTGTACGAATAGTTCGTCGAACGTGGGCAGTTTTCATACAAGGCCTAACAAGCACTTGTAACAGTAAAGAAGTAATAGCCGCTCTTATGAATCATGAGTGGTATTTGGTGATAATCAGGAGAACGTCATGTTGTTGAAAGAAATGGGTAAAAAAGCAGCAGTTGCAGGTATTTCCTTTGGCTTAATCGCTAGCCCATTGGCAATGGCGCACTCATCCATTGAACTGAACAAAGATCGCTCAGCTGGGCAGGATGTGATCGATAAACCACGTACGTCTTCTGGCAATACCCGGCAACCTGCTACCCGTGACTTAACGCGTGATGATGGTGATAGCCTTGATTTTTCTCCCTCTAGCAGGGCATCGGATGCACCTGAGAGCAACGGGAGCAACCCCCGTGGGGCCAATATCAGCCCGGAAGACTTGACTCGGGAAGAGGGTGATAGCACTGACTGGTAATGAGTATTCGAATGTAGCGGCTAACATACAAAGCCCCGCTTAAGCGGGGCTTTGTAGTTTATCTCAATCACAAAATAGTTTTCAGTGGTGGTGATACCCATCCGCGGCTTCACTACCTTCCTGGGCGCTTTGTACCCAGACCTCAATGTCCACATCACCTTGTTCAGCAAAGGTTAGCGTGATGGGAAATCGGTCACCTTCTGTCAATGGTTCGCTTAACCCAATCAGCATTAAGTGAAAGCCACCGCCAGGACGCATGGTGTATGTTTCCCCAGCCTCAATAAGAAGCTCGCCCACATGACGCATCCGCATCATGTCGCCGTCCATTCGCATATCGTGAAGCTCCACTTTTTTGCTTGCAGGGCTGCTTGCGCCAATCAAGGTAACCGGGTCTGAAAAGGCGGTGATATCCACATAGGCGGCCCCATTGGCCGCACCCGGAGGGGTCGGTATGGCAAAGGGGTGTGCGATACGCATTGTGTTTGTTTGTACGTCGTGAGCTATCGCTACTGACGCCACCATAGAGAGAGTGCTGACTAAACACACACCCAGCCAAGCGATGGGTTTGAACATACGTTTATTCCTTTATTGTTGATTGAATGCAGGAGAGCGATTTAAAACGTAAAAGTAGCAAAGTAGCCGAGCATAAGTAATAAGCGCTACTGCGGCGCGATGCCACGGGCATCTCCATGCACATCTCTGTAGTGATCATCCCAGAGCAGTACGGCACCCGCTACGGCGCCGGGAATCAGAAAGAGATTGGCCAGCGGAATCCAGGTGATGAGCGTGACTAATCCCCCAAAGCTTAAGCTTTGCCACCAGCGTTTCGAGAGCCGTTGGCGCATATCGGCAAACGTCACCTTATTGTTATCCATTGGGTAGTCTAGATAAGTAATGGCCATGATCCAGGCGGAGAATAGCGCCCACAGCAGGGGGGATACTAAGTTCAGCCCTGGGATCCAGCTAAGCACAAACAGACCGGCGGCACGGGGCAAAATATAGGCGAGCTTAACAAATTCGCGGACAATGGCATCAATGGCTGTTTTAGTAAGGTTGCGGTCATCAATCGGTTCACGGCCAGTCATTTGGGTTTCGACTTTAGCGGCCAAAAAACCGTAAAAAGGCGCGGCGATCAGGCTGGTCACCAGCGTGAAGGTAAAAAACACCACTACTAACAGGCTAATCACGAAAAGAGGCCAGATAAGCCAGGAGAGCCAATCAAGCCAGGTTGGCACCATGTTCATCCAATGATCTAGCCAACCACCGAAGCGGTTGAGCACGAAGCTGAACATGCTGACGTAAACAATCAGGTTGACTAAAATAGGCAGAAAAACATAGCGGCGCATACCTGACTGATACACGCAGCGTGTACCTCGGCTAAGCGCAGTGACAGCATCCAGCATGTTGGGGGAACTCCTTGTGATTCAAACGTCCAGGCAGCTAGGCGGCCTGGACGTATTGCAGGAGGAAACCCCTTTCAGGTCAAGACTTTTTTAGCACTTGCGGGTCCAGGTTGTCGGGGTCGCTGTGGCGGATATCCAGCCCTTTAACAAGATAAACCACGTACTCAGCAAGATTGTCAGCGTGGTCGCCCACGCGCTCTAGAGCGCGCAATACCCACATGATGCTGAGTACGGAGGTAATCGAGCGTGAGTCTTCCATCATAAACGTCATTAGTGAACGCATTGCGCTGCTGTACTCATCGTCAACCAGCTCGTCTTCACGCACTACTTGCATCGCAAGGTCGGTGTCAAAGCGGGCAAAGGCGGTGAGCGCATCGCGCAGCATTTTGCGCACATGCTCGCTGATGTGGCGCACTTCTACCAAACCACGAATGGTGCTGGTACTTTCACTCAGCAGCAGGGCGTTACGGGCGATTTTGCTGGCCTCATCGCCGATTCGCTCAAGATCAGAGGTGGCGCGGATAACGGCGAGCACCAGGCGTAGGTCGGACGCTGCAGGCTGTCGCCGCGCCAGTACCCGGGTGCATTCGTCGTCGATTTGCAGCTGCAGATCGTTGACCTGACGATCATTGTCGCGCACTTGTTCGGCTAGGCGGGTGTCGCCTTCCAGAAGCGCAAAGACGGCATCCTGCACTTGCTTCTCTACCAGACCGCCCATGGCCATCAGATGGGTTTTTAGCTCTTCCAGCTCCTGGTTGAACTGGCGAGAGATATGCTGGCTGTGAGAGTCGCTAGTAATATCCATGGAGCACTCCTGACGTTTCAGTCGCTAAGGCCTAGGTAATGCGGCCGGTGATGTAGTTTTCGGTGTGTTGCAAACGGGGGTTGGTGAAGACCTGATCGGTAGGCCCGTACTCAACCAGCTCACCTTGATGCAAAAAGGCGGTGTAGTCCGATACGCGCGCCGCTTGTTGCATATTGTGGGTGACCAGTACCAGCGTTAGCTCCGACTTTAGATTACGGATCAACTCCTCAATCTTGAGCGTTGAAATCGGGTCTAGCGCTGACGCGGGTTCATCAAGCAGCAGCACATCGGGCTGTACTGCTAAGGTGCGGGCGATGACTAGGCGCTGCTGCTGTCCACCGGAAAGCTGCCAGGCGGAGCGGTGCAGGCGGTCTTTCACTTCATCCCATAGCGCGGCGGAGGTTAATGCCCACTCAATAATATCGTCCCTTTTGCGCTTGGGAAGGCGCTGCTGTAACCGCAGGCCAAAGGCCACGTTTTCATAGATCGACATAGGGAAGGGATTGGGGGTTTGAAACACCATTCCTACTCGCCGCCGCAGCTCGGTCACGTTCGTTTGCGGGTCGTGAATGTCCTGCCCTTCCAACGTGATTTTGCCACTATGGGTCACTGTCTCATTGAGATCGTGCAGCCGATTAATTGCCCGTAACAGCGTTGACTTACCGCATCCCGACGGGCCAATGAAGGCCGTCACACGATGTCGCGGAACAGTGAGGGTTAAGTCGCGCAACGCCGCTTTCCCCGCATAGGCGAGGCTTAAGTGATCAATGCTCAGGCAGCTGTGCTCGGACGAAAAGTGCGCCACTGGTACCTGAGCGGTATTGGCTGAATGTAAAGGCGCTAGCATTCGTTTCCCCGTTGACGCCTAAGATAATGACGCAGAAATATGGCAGTTAGATTAAGCACTAGCACAATCAACACTAAAAGTAGCGCCGTGGCGTAAACCAGCGGGATCGCGGCCTGCACATCTTCGCCGTGAAAGGCGGTATCAAATAAATGATAGCCAAGGTGCATGAACTTGCGCTCTAAATGTAGGTAAGGAAATTCGCCATCAATGGGCATTTGTGGCGCTAGCTTGGCAACGCCGACAAGCATCAGTGGCGCCACTTCGCCTGCCGCGCGGGCGACCGCTAAAATAACGCCTGTCAGCATGGCCGGTGCCGCCATGGGCAGTACGATGCGGGTAAGCATCTCAAGGCGAGTAGCCCCGAGCGCCACGGCGCCTTCGCGCTGGGCCTCAGGAATCCGCGCGAGCCCCTCTTCGGTTGCCACAATTACGACGGGTAGGGTAAGCAGGGCGAGGGTTAACGAGGCCCACAGCAGGCCGCCGGTGCCAAACGTGGGCGAAGGCAATGTATCGCTGAAAAACCACTCATCCAGCGAGCCGCCAATGCCGTAAACGAACACTCCCAAGCCGAAGACGCCATACACGATGGACGGCACCCCCGCTAGATTGCGCACGCCAATACGCACCAGTCGCGTCAGCCGCCCCTGGTGGGCAATTTCATTAAGATAAATAGCGGCCAGCACGCCAAAAGGCGTGACCATGACGGACATTAAAATCACCATTAGCACGGTGCCAAATATCGCCGGCCACACGCCACCGTCGGTATTGGCTGCCCGGGGTCCTTCGCTGAGAAACCGCCAGACCCCATCGCCCCAGACATGGGTTTTCTGCAACCAGCTCATCGCATTTGGGGCTTGAGCGCTGACGACACTGGCCATCGGTTGGCGCAAGGTTTGGCCATCCACGGTGGTGAGCAGCAGCTGGCTCTCTTGACGTTGGCTAGCGGGAAGCGCTAATAAAGTCGTTAACCGTTGCCAGGCAGCATCGCCCTCCCAGCGCTGGTCGTCTTGCTCAATGGCCACCAAGCGGCCAATAAAATCCCCCCAGGGGCTTCGCTCCAGGCGAATCAAGTCAGCTGGCTGCGCGCGTTCGGCAATCTCATCAATCGCCACCCAGCGCCAGCGGGCGCCCTCAATGTCCTGATTGCCGGTAAAGTACAGCCGTTCATCTCCCGCTTGCTGGGGGAGCTCGACCTCGCGCACGGCATGGCCAGCAAAGGTGTCACCCGAACGCAGAGTGACCTCTTCAAGCGTCGCGGGCCAGAAATGTCCAAGCCCGCGCACTAACAATAGCGCCAGTAGAGCACCCAGCATCAGCAAGGATAGCGCTACGCTGGCCGCGCATAGCCAAGGCCATAAGTCATTCAGCCAGTTAAAACGAGGGCGGCGAGAGGCGGTGTTGACCGTGCCAGCTTTCATGAAGTGCCTCCCATCTGGCGATAACGGCGGCGCAGGCGCTGGCGGACAACCTCGGCTAGGGTGTTAACCAGGAACGTGAAGATAAACAGCACCAACGCGGCAAAAATCAGCAGATGATAGGTTTGGCCGCCGGGGGACGCTTCAGGTAGCTCGATGGCAATAGCCGCGGCCATGGAGCGCATACCTTCAAAGGGGCTGGTGCTAAACAGCGCGGTGTTGCCACTGGCCATCAGTACAATCATGGTTTCGCCCACTGCACGGCCTGCGCCGATCATCACCGCCGAGAAAATACCTGGTCCCGCCGCCGCCAGTGCCACCTTCCACAGCGCCTGCCAACGGCTGGCGCCAAGCGCCTGGGCGCCCTCTATCAGGGTCGAAGGCACATCGGCAAGGGCATCTTCTGCCAATGAGTAGATGCTGGGGATAACGGCAAACCCCATCGCCAGACCGACAATCAGGGCATTGCGGGTGGCGTAATCCATCCCAAAGCGCTGGTCGAGCAACTGACGCAGATCCCCGCCCAGCCACAGCTGCTCCATCCACGGCGCAAGCCATAGCGCTATCGCCACCATCAGAGCAAGCCACGGTATTAGCCAGAGGCCTGCCCAGGAGAGCGGCAAACGGCGCTGCAGGCGGGCTTTGACCAGTTGCCAGAGCAAGCCCGCTAGCCCGGCACTGAGAGGTAGCCAGATTATCAGTACCAAAGCGCTGGCTAGGTGTCGCTCTACCCACGGTGCCAAAATGAGCCCGGCAATAAAGCCCACCACCACGCCGGGAATAGCCTCCATCATTTCGAGCGCGGGCTTGATACGCGCACGCAAGCGCGCTGACATAAACAACGCAGAGTAGATTGCCGCCCCTAAGGCGACGGGAATCGCAAACAGTAGCGCGGCCAGCGCGGCTTTAAGGGTGCCCCACGCCAGCGGAGAGAGCTTGGCCAGGGCCAAGCTCTCTCCAATCGCCAGTAGTGGCAGCGTTTCCCATATCAGAAAAACGCCGATAGCGAGAATCGCCAGCAGCACCCCGACACCACCAGCGGTGATTAACCCGGTGGCCACACGATCCTGAAGCAAGCGCAATGGCTGCCGAGAAGAGGTTAACCGAGGTGGGGTCATGTCGCTATCATGACAAAACTAGGCATGGCAAAACCGGGGTGATCACAGTACTGACCAGCATGTATTGAAAGAGTGAGTCGTGAAGAGAGCTTATAGTGAAAACGGTGCATAGAATGACTTCCTATTCTAAGACGATTATGTGTCAATTAGATGACAGCGGCTTACCACCTTTGCTGCGCGTCAAGGACGCTTGGGGTTAAGGGGACAAAACCGGATGCGCGTGCAATTTGCTGGCCTTCATCGGACATTATCAACGTCAGTAGAGCCTGCTCGGCCGGCGGTAAGGTTGCCCCGGGCGGCAGGTTCACGTAGAGGTACAGGTAGCGCGACAGAGGATAATCACCGCTCTGTATCGCTGCTTCATCGGGCGGTATGGCGATGCCGTCATCGTCATAAAGGCTTACTGCGCGCACGGCCGGCGTTAGGTGGTTAAACCCGGCGTATCCCATTGCATTGGCAGACTCGCCGACTGCAGCGACGACGGCCGATGAGCCGGGGTGTTCGCTAATATCGTTGCGAAAGAGGCCGCCGCACAGCGCCCGTTCTTGAAATAGCCCGTGAGTGCCGGAGGCAAGGTTGCGCCCATGTAACGCAATACTGCCAAATGACCACTCACGGGTTGCCGGAAGTTGCTCCCAGCGCCGTATCGGCGCCTCGGCACCGCAGGCACGCGAGGTCGAGAAAATCGCATCGACCTGCTGGCGGGTGAGCGCGCGCAGCGGGTTATGGCGATGGACGACCACAATCAGCGCGTCTCGGGCAACCTTTAACTCCAGCGGCGGGTAGCCGTAGCGGTCAATGAAATTATTACGCTCTTCAGTGCTCATCGGCCGCGACATCGGCCCCAGCCGGGTGGTACCTGCCATTAGCGCGGTTGGGGCGCTGGCCGAGCCGCTGGCTTGAAATTGCAGCTTTACCTCTGGGTAGCGGGAAGTCAGTGTTTCGCCCCAGCGCAGCATGAGCCCAGCCATGGTGTCAGAACCGACGGCACCTAACGTGCCGGTTATCGGCAGTGATTGCCCCCAAGTAGGTGGCGTCACCAGCAGCAGGGCCATCATCACCCAGCAACCTGAGGTGTGCCGTAGCGATAAAAGGTAGCTTCTATGAGATGAAAGAGTATGCACTGGAGTATTCAAACAAGCGTCCTCTTATGGTTAACTGAATCCATTCACTTGTGTTGCGACGCAGCAACGCCCCTTGGCAATGTGCCTTACTGCAACGTTTACAACAATAAACTGACTAAGCGACGAACCCATGACTCTTCTGGAAACCGATTTGGATGACGTACCGGCCCCTCAAGGGCAGCTTACTTTAAAATTACTGGCTTCCCGCCAAGATACCAATCTTTATGGTGATATACCCGGTGGTTGGCTAGTCAATCAAATGGACCAGGCAGCTGAGCTTGCAGCCTGCCGCGAAGCGGGTGGGCGAACGGCCACCGTGGCGATTGAAGCCATGGATTTTTTAAGCCCGGTGCGCGTCGGCTCAATGGTCAGTGTCTACACCCAGGTACAAGAGATCGGTCATAGCTCAATCAAAATTGATGTGGAAGTATGGGTACGCCCGCCCCATGGGCAACGGATTGAAGAGCGTCAAAAGGTGACAGAGGCGCGTTTTGTAATGGTCGCATTAGACGATAACGGACGGATCCGAGCGGTACACAGCGAATAGCCCTTCTTATCAACCCCTTCAATGTTCCCCCCTTAAATAGCAAAAGGGCGCTCAGTGCGCCCTTTGCCGTACTTGCTGCTTACCTGACTGGATAATCAGGCACCTACGTTGTCGCGGTTCTTGAGATAGGCGTATTCACCCACGTCGCTAAACGGACGCAGTAGTTTCTGAAACGCCGAGTAAGATTCATACACGCGGCGGGACTCTTCATCGTCCTCGATTTGGCGCTGGATGGCATCCTGGGAGGAGGTGTAAAGCGCTGCCATCACGTCTTCAGGGAAGGTGCGCAGCTGAACGCCATGCTCATCGACCAATGCTTCTAGTGCCTGGGCGTTGCGGAAGGCGAATTCGCTGATCATCGCTAGGTTAGATGCACGTGCGGCTTCGCGAATGACGTCCTGCAGGTCTTCCGGCAGCGCGTTCCAGGCATCCAGGTTGATCGTGCCTTCCAGTACCGCTGAGGGCTCGTTCCAAGCCGACGTGTAGTAGTAATCAGCAACCTGATGCAGACCGAACGCCAAATCGTTATACGGCCCCACCCAGTCAGCGGCATCCAGAGCGCCAGTTTGCAGCGAGGTAAAAATTTCGGATCCCGGTATGTTGACGGTGCTGACACCGATGCCGTTCATGGCTTCACCCGCGAGGCCTGGCAGGCGTAATTTCAGCCCCTGCATATCGTCTAGCGAGTTGATCTCTTTCTTGAACCAGCCCGCCATTTGCGTGCCGGTGTTACCGACAGCAAAGGGTTTCAGGTTGTGATTGGCGTAGATTTCGTCCCACAGCTCTTGGCCGTCACCATGGTACAACCAGGCATTCATTTCGGTGGTGGTCATGCCGAACGGTACAGCGGTGAAAAATTGTGAAGCAGCCACTTTGCCGCGCCAGTAGTAGGACGCAGAGTGACCCATCTCAGCGGTTCCCGCCGCCACGGCGTCGAATACTTCAAGCGCGGGAACCAGCTCACCCGCGCCATGGACGCGAATCTGCATACGGCCGTTGGAAAGCTGCTCGACCCGGCGGGCAAAATCATTCGCACCGGTACCCAGGGCGGGAAAGTTTTTCGGCCACGAGGTGACCATGTCCCAGGTATAGGTCTCTTGAGCGCGTACGCTAGAGGTAGTTACGAAGGGGGCGGCAGCGACACCCGCAGCGCCTAGGCCAACGGTTTTGAGGAAGTTACGGCGTTGCATGTGAGCAAAACTCCAAAAGTCATTATCTGTTTTTATAGGGCGCTAAGTGCGCCGTGTCTGCTTGTTAGTATGCTTTATAGCGAATTTAGCTCGCAAGCCTTCTGACTAATCATCCGCTGCGTCTTTCATACTGTTGCCGTGGCGCACCAGCCAATAGCAACCGCCTAACGCCAAGACCGCGACCGATAGCGCACCAATTTGCCAAGGGTCGATGACTTCCATATCCAGCACCATAAACTTGCGCACCAGCGCCATAATGGCAATCAGCACGACGATTTCAACGTGAATGAAGCCTTTCCCGCTGGTCATTGTGCGGATAATGGAGTTGTTGAACTCCATGGCAATCAAGACGGTAAGAATCATGTCGAACAAGGCTTGAAACACGCGGTAGTCAAAGGGGTCGCGGCTTTGAATAAACAGCAGCTGTACCACATGAATGACCAGATAATACATGGCGACCAGCACAGCGCCGCCGATGGCGAGGGTCAGTACCATCGATACTAAGCGTTCAAAACGCTGGTAGCCGCTGAGTGCCTGCCAGCCGTTACTCACTTCTGGAAATAGGCGTTTTAAGCGCTGTTTCATAATGACCTCTACTTGGCGCCTGGGCGCATTCAATGGGACGTAAGTGAACAGATCGCTATAGCGGCGTCAGCTTAGCAAAGCCAAGTACCAGCCATTTTACCCCTTCGCCTTCAAAGCTGACCTGTACACGGGCGCGGGCACCTTCGCCTTCCGCGTTGAGAATAATGCCTTCGCCGAATACCGGATGCTCAACCCCCTGGCCGACGTGCAGGCTGGGCAGATCGCCGCTGCTCTCAACGCTTTGCTGAGCAAAGGAAGTGCGCGACGCGGTCACTGGGCGTGAAATATGCCCGCGCAGGCGGACTTCTTCCAGCAGGTGTGGCGGTAGCTCGCGCAAGAAGCGTGAGGGGCGTGGAAACACTTCTTTGCCGTGCAGACGGCGTGTTTCTGCGTGGGTCAGGTAGAGCTTCTGCATGGCGCGAGTGACGCCGACGTAACACAGCCGGCGCTCCTCTTCGAGCCTGCCCGGCTCTTCCAGGGACATCTTGTGCGGGAAAAGTCCCTCCTCGACCCCGGCAATGAACACCACGGGAAACTCCAGGCCTTTGGCGGAGTGCAACGTCATTAACTGCACACTGTCTTCGAACTCTTCAGCTTCATGGTCGCCAGCGTTAAGGGCGGCTTCAGAGAGAAATGCTTCCAGTGCGGCCATGCCTTCGCCCGCTTCAGGGGCTTCAAAGACATCGCCTTGGGTAAAGGCGCGGGCAGCAGTGACCAGCTCTTCCAAATTTTCGACGCGGGCCTGGCCTTTCTCGCCGCGTTCACTTTTGTGATGCTCGATTAACCCCGTATGAACGGTAACGTGATCGATAATCTCGTGCAGTGCCATGCCGGAGGCGTCGTTATCGAGCTGCTCGATCAGGTTGGCGAAGGTTTGCACGGCATTGGCAGCGCGGCCTTTCAAGGTGCCGTCGTTAATCGCATCGTGGAGTGCCTGCCACAGCTGAATACCTTGTTCACGGGCACGCAGGCGGACAATCTCGACCGTGCGCGTGCCGATGCCACGAGTGGGGACGTTAATGACCCGCTCAAGGGAGGCATCGTCATCGCGGTTGAGCATCAGGCGAAGGTAAGCCAAGGCATTTTTGATTTCTAAGCGTTCATAAAAACGGTGGCCACCGTAAATACGGTAGGGCATGCCTTGGCGAATCAGGGTCTCTTCCAGCAGCCGCGACTGGGCATTGGAGCGGTAGAGAATCGCGATATCCCGGCGGTTAAAGCCTTCGTCGACCTTCTCTTTGATGGTATCAACGATATAACGCGCTTCTTCCAGGTCGTTAAACCCGGCGTAGATCGAGATCGGCTCGCCTTCGATGCCATCAGTCCACAGGTTTTTACCCATCCGCTCGCTGTTGTGGCTGATCAGCGTATTGGCGGCTTCCAGAATCGCGCTGGTGGAACGATAGTTCTGCTCTAGGCGCACGGTATGGGTTTGCGGAAACTCCTGCTCAAAGCGGCTGATATTTTCCACTTTGGCGCCGCGCCAGCCGTAGATCGACTGATCGTCATCACCGACGGCGGTCATCGGTGTCTTCATGCCGGTGAGCAGTTTTAGCCAGGCGTATTGCAGGGTATTGGTATCTTGAAACTCATCAACCAGTACGTGGCCAAAGCGCTCTTGGTAGTGTTTTAACAGTACTGGGTTATCGCGCAGTAACTCCAGGCTTCGCAGCAGCAGTTCACCGAAATCGACCAGGCCGCCGCGCTCGCAGGTGAGCTGGTAACGCTCGTAGAGCTCGACCATTTGCCCCATGTAGGCATCGCCATCGACGTTGACCTGATGCGGGCGCAGCCCTTCTTCTTTGCAGCCGGAAATAAACCCCTGCACCTGGCGCGGCGGATAGCGTTCGGCGTCGATCGAGTAATCTTTCAGCAGCCGTTTGACTAGGCGTAGCTGATCGTCGGAATCGATAATCTGGAAGTGCTGCGGCAGCCGAGCGTCCTGCCAGTGGGTGCGCAGCAGGCGGTGGGCAATGGAGTGAAAGGTGCCCACCCAGACGTGGCGCAGCGAGAGGCTCAGCAGCGTCTCAAGCCGCGTACGCATCTCTTTGGCGGCTTTATTGGTAAAGGTGACCGCCAGCAGCGCGTAGGGAGACAACCCTTCGGCCTGCATCAGCCAGGCGATGCGATGCACCAGCACGCGGGTTTTGCCGGAGCCTGCGCCCGCGAGCACCAACAGGTTACCTTGGGGGGCGCTCACTGCTTCGCGCTGGGCGGAGTTGAGCTGATCGAGAATCGCCGTGACGTCGTCCATAGTAGCCGCTGCCGGATCAAAAAATAGGCGGCTAGTCTAGCACAGCCAGCAAACTGGCTGTGTATACAGGTTAACGATTAAGGATCTTCCGGAAAGCGCAGCGTATTAAGGCTCTTTTTAACCGCTTTGAGCTGTTCGGCGAGTTTTGGGCCGCGGGTTTTAGCGACCCCGACGGCGAGCACATCAATCAGCACCAGATGGGCAATGCGTGAGCTAAGCGGCGTGTAGATTTCGGTGTCTTCGTGGACATCAATATACAGCGGCAGACTGACTTCTTCGGCGAGCGGTGAGCCGCTGGGACAGAGGCCAATCACCGTCGCGCCTGCCTCTCGGGCCAAGCGCACGCTGGCGACTAGCGCTTTGGTACGGCCGGTTTGTGAAATTGCCACCACCACATCGCCATCGTTCAAGGTCACTGCCGACATATTCTGCATATGGGGGTCGGCGTAGGCTGAGGTGGAAATTTGCAGCCGGAAAAACTTGTGCTGGGCGTCAAAGGCGACCGCGCCTGAGGCGCCAAAGCCATAGAACTCCACGCGATTAGCCATCGCTAGCGCATTAACCGCTCGGCCCAGGGCGTCGTTATCTAGCCGGTCACGCACAGAGAGCAGCGTGCCCACGGTCGAGTCAAAGATGCTATGGGAAAACTCAGCGACCGAGTCGCTATCGTTCATGGAAAACTGTGCAAACTGACTGCCGCTGGCCAGCATTTGTGCTAGCTGTAGCTTGAAGTCCTGAAAGCCGTTACACCCCAGCGCACGGCAAAAGCGCACCACGGTCGGTTCGCTGACGGTGGCTTCAGTGGCCAAATCCACAATACGCATGTGGATAACCTCTTCGGGGTTGCGCAGTACAAACCGTGCCACTTTTTGCTCGGAGCGTCGAAAGTGCTCCATGCGGCGTCTCATTTCATCGAACAGGGCGCGACTCACGTTCAGCTCCTTGGCTCTTCAGCACACACTTGGCTTACTTCTAGCATTTGCCACAGTATGCCTGACTGATAGCGCAAATGGGCATGAAAAGCGTTGTTTAAGGTTAGCGTTAAAATGCCGTTAGGCACTTTTTTTAAGAATGTTCATCATTTTGTCAAGTAGGTTATAGTAAGAAGTGAAGTGCCGCACTGCATCAAACAGTCGTCACGGATGCAGGTGGACGAAGGCATATTCACCTGGAGGAACGTCGATTATGAGAAACGTCGAACGCATCACCTCGGTTAAAAGCGAACTGCTCGACATCTTTATGAGTATGCAAGTAGATGAACATGCCCAGCGTCAGCGCAGCGCTGCCCAGCGTAGCCTAAGAGCGCGTCGTGGGATTGAATTGCATCGAGAATTTCAGAAGCTATCGCGGGACATCGCCCCCTTGCCCGATGAAGATCGGCAAGAGAGCGAATTGCACTGAGGTTGACAAACAGTAGAATAGTGGCGGCTTACCTTAAATAAGCCCTGTCACGAACACTGCAATAACGCCAGCGGGTGCTACATAGCGCGCGATGATGTTCCATACGCTTTTACCGGTCGCTGAAAGTTCAAGCTCAGCTTCGACACTTTTGCGATCTAGGCACCAAGCGGCGAAGAGAATCGCGCCTAGCCCGGTTAGCGGCAGCATTATTTTGCTGGTCAGTGTATCAAGCAGATCGAACACGCCTAGCCCAAACATGAGCGGCTCGCTCCATACGTTGAACGATAGCAGGGCCGCAATGCCTAGCAACCAAGCCCCTACGCCGGCTACAACCGTTGCCATAACACGGCTGAGCGGGGTGCGCTCTTCAACGAACTCAACCACCGGCTCGAGCAGTGAAATCGCCGAGGTTAGCGCTGCAAACGTGAGCAGCAAGAAGAACATCAAGCCTAAGATCAAGCCGCCATCCATATTGCCAAACGCTAGCGGTAGAGTGACGAAAATCAGCCCAGGGCCAGAAGCAAGATCCAGGTTGTTGGCAAACACAATCGGGAAAATGGCTAAACCGGCGCCTAGGGCAATGACGGTGTCCATGATGATGACCGTGCGGGCGGTTTGCAGCAGGTTGATCTCTTTGCCCAAGTAAGAGCCGTAAGCCATCATGATGCCCATACCCAGTGAGAGGGTAAAGAAGGCGTGCCCCAGGGCGGCCAGCACGGTTTCTGCTGTGAGCTTGCTCCAATCTGGGTTGAACATATACGTCAGTGCTTCGCCAAAGTGGCCGGTCGACATGCCGTAACCGATCAGTACGACGAGGAGCATTGCGAGTACTGGCATCAAAATGCGTACAGCACCTTCAAGGCCCTTAGTAACACCTCGGGCGACAATCCCAATCACTAGCAGCATAAAGATCGAATGGCCCAACAGCAGTAAGCTTGGGTTACTCAGCATGCCATTAAACAGGGCGCCAATCCCGTCGGCGTCTTGACCGCTAAAGGCACCGCTCACTGAGTTAACGGTGTAGTAGAGCGACCAGCCACCAATCACGCTGTAAAACGACAAAATCAAAAAGGCCCCAACAATGCCGCTAATGCCGACAATGGCCCATGCTTTTGGCTTGTTTGCGGTGCGGGCCAGTTCTGACATCGTGCTGGCAGGGTTCTTCTGGCCACGCCGCCCCAGTAGCCACTCGGAGACGAGAATA
Organism: Halomonas sp. NYA30; assembly: GCF_976980765.1. Taxonomy (NCBI): domain Bacteria; kingdom Pseudomonadati; phylum Pseudomonadota; class Gammaproteobacteria; order Oceanospirillales; family Halomonadaceae; genus Halomonas; species Halomonas sp. NYA30. The sequence continues at coordinate 4,496,575 of NZ_OZ334477.1, forward strand.
GGCAAGCCAATCAGCGCGATACAAAGTAAATACACAAATACGAAAGCAGCGCCGCCGCTTTCACCCACCATATACGGAAATTTCCAGATATTCCCTAGACCCACCGCTGAACCAGCGGCGGCCAGCACAAAGGTCATTCGCGATGACCACTGCGCATGCGCAAGCTTCGCCATACATCACCCATTAAGTCGATTGTTGTGTAAGTCACTACGTGTTGAGCACGCTAGTTTTCGGAAAATGGAGTCATTGCTGACGTCCTTTTCCAAAAGTAAGCGCAATTTATCTGATCAACCGCAAGCATGCCAGTTAGCTCACCTAAAAAGGTGGTCTAAAAGAGTTGGCTTTGCTTTTCACCGGCAAAGGGCTCAAGCGGGGGTAAGGGCGTCTGTTCTCCGAGGGCGTTATAAAGTAGCCGAGCCATGTGAGGAGACTCACGGTTATCTGCAGTATGCACAAATAAGAAAGGGGTTTTCCCCTGATTTATCCACAGCTTTAGACGAGCCTTCCAAGCGGTGAAGTAGTCACTATTTATTGTTTTGTCAATATGGCCAATAAATCGAATCACCGGATAATTTGCCGTGGAAAGCACGTGTAGTGGGAGTTTCGGCTTTTCTTGCTGGGCATGAGCCAGGCCCATATGGTCATTTGACGGGGTTGAAAAGAGCGGACGGACATCAAGCATCACGCGGTTGGCCGAATAAGTTATCAACAGGCGGTTAAGAGCAATTTCAGCGGCCCCTTTGTGGAAAAAATCAGGGTGTCGTACTTCTACCGCGCAAGGCAAATGAGCAGGCCAATCGGCGAGCAACGCTTCCAGTTGAGGGAGCTCTTGAGGGCCAAAATCGCGCGGTAGTTGAACCATGGTGGGCCCAAGGCGATCGTGCAGCGGTTCAAGGGCGGCTAAAAATGCCCATGCGTCTTCTAAATGGGTAAGCCGTTGATCGTGAGTGACGGTTGCCGGTAATTTAAAACAAAAACGAAAGTGGGGTGGCGCCTGGCGTGCCCAAGCGGCGACTGTTTCCGGTTTTGGAATGCCGCTATAAAACGTAGTGTTACCTTCAACGCTCGAAAACACCGCGGCATAATCGCTTAATAGCTCGGTTTTGGCATGGCGCGGATAAAGACTGCCGAGCCAGTCTTGATTGGCCCACATGGGCAAACCTAAATAAAGCGGAAGCGTCATTGATGGCGTGCCTAGGTTCATAAGATCAAGCACTAATGTAACAGTTTAAAATACCTACTCGTTAAGGTGAGGGGGCTTTTAGGTGTAGCAAGGTGCGGAAAAAGTGAAATTGTTAAGGCACCGATAGCGCTACTATGTAGGTATAGCCTTTTATGGGCAGATGTAGCCGTTTATAAATAGGACAATTCCATGAGTTCAGCGTACGTTAGCAGTGATGAAATCCGCGACCATTTTTCCAGCGCGATGTCAGCGATGTATCAGCAGGAAGTGCCGCAATACGGCGCCTTGTTATCGCTGGTCGAGGCTGTTAATCGAGAGGTGCTAGCTGCTAATCCAGAACTTAACGGTGCGCTGCAGGAGGGCGACGAGCTGGCCCGCATCAATGTTGAACGCCACGGCGCGATTCGCGTGGGCAGCGCTGACGAGCTTGCCATGCTACGGCGAATGTTCGCGGTAATGGGAATGGAGCCGGTGGGCTATTACGACCTGGCGGCGGCGGGCGTGCCGGTGCACTCCACGGCATTTCGTCCGGTCGCCGATCGTGCGCTCAAGCGTAATCCCTTTCGTGTCTTTACCTCTCTACTGCGCCTTGAACTGATCGAAAAAGCCGAGCTCCGAGAACAGGCAAGCGCAATTCTAAGCTCGCGCGAAATTTTTACCGCCAACGTGAAAACCCTCATTGAACGCTTTGAGCAGCAGGGCGGACTTAGCGCCGCCGATGCCGAGCAGTTCGTTCAGGAAGCGCTGGAAACGTTCCGCTGGCATGACAACGCCACGGTCGATTTGGCGACTTATGACCGTTTGCATAATGAGCATCGCTTGATCGCCGACGTGGTCTGTTTCCGCGGCCCACACATTAATCACCTAACGCCGAGAACGTTGGATATTGATGAAGTACAACGGCGTATGCCAAGCGTGGGCATTGACCCCAAAGCAACCATTGAAGGTCCACCCCGTCGCGACTGCCCGATACTCTTGCGTCAGACCAGTTTCAAAGCATTAGAAGAGACCATCGCTTTTGCGGATGCCGCCGAGGGCAAGCACACCGCTCGCTTTGGCGAAATTGAACAGCGCGGGATTGCGTTAACCAAAAAGGGGCGCGAGCTTTATGACCGCCTGCTCGCGGCTGCGCGGGAGAATGCTCCGAAGGCCGCGGATAATGATGCTCATCAGGCGCATTTAGCGGAAGTGTTTGCCGCGTTCCCCGATGATTACGCCACGTTGCGTCGTAAAGCGTTAGCATTCTTCCATTACCACGCGGTGCAGGGAGTGCCGGTGCAGGGGCCAGTTTCGATAGAGCAGGTGGATAGCCTGATTAAGCAGGGCGCCCTTTCAGTCACACCGATGATTTATGAAGATTTCTTGCCTGTCAGCGCGGCCGGCATTTTTCAGTCTAATCTGGGCGAAAGCAGTCGCGATAACTACGGCAGTAGCGCCAGCCAACAGCAATTCGAGCAGGCTTTAGGGGCTACCGTCATTGATGAGATTGAGCTTTACACTCAGCGCCAACAAGCATCGCTTGAACAGGCGCTGGCGCAATTGGCGAATTAGCAGCTGATAGTGGTGCGAATAAGGCGCGCTTTTGACTGGAGCAGGGGCAGGTATTCTTTGAGCAGTGTGTCTAGGTCGATACGTGCCGCGTTGGTACTAATATTGATAGCGCCCAGTAGTTTGCCGTTTGCATCAAAGGCTGGCACTGCCAATGAGCGCAAGCCGGAGTCGAGCTCCTGATCGGCAACGGCGTAGCCTTGCTGGCGCGCTTTATCGATACACTTTTTAAGCTCACCTTTTGTTGTGAAGGTTTTATCGGTATAGCGCTGCAACGTTAGCCGCTCTAGCAGTCTGTCGGACTTGAGGTTAATGGATGAGCTGAGGCGTGGGTTCTTCACCCCCCCCTGTGTTGGTGTTGGTGCTGTTGTGTGGCTCTTAACCTGCCCCTCAGCTTCTGCAAGGCGGTTCTGACGCCTTGCCTGCTGGCCGGTTGGGCGCGGCGAGCCCTCAGCCCGCCGTCAACCGGTGCATCCGCTTGATATTCCACGCCATGGTGGCCAATCGCCACTCGCCGCTGACCTTATCCAGTCCGCGTAGCGAGAACTGCCGGAACCCCATCACGTGTTTGATGATCCCGAAGACCGGCTCCACCGTGTGCTTGCGCAGCGCATAGAGCGCTCGGCCCGCCTGCGTCTTCAAGCGGTGTGCCATCTGTTCGACGGGGTCCTCGCTCTCCGGGGCAGGCGGATCCGCGGCGAAACGTTCAAAGACCGGAAGGTGATGGACGTCTCGCTTCATCGCCAACAGCGGTTCGATACCATGGTCATGGCAGGCCTGGATATTGCTGGCACTGAAGTAGCCGGTATCACCCAGCAGGTGGTCAGGTTTTCCCAGCGTTTCCGGGTAACCTTGCCAGGCCGTCAGTAGCGGCATGACTTGCTGCTTGTCATTGGTCGCCTGCGTGACGTGGACATGGGTCACCAGCAGACTCTCGGTATCAACCGCGGCTTGGGCGTTGTAGCACTGATCAAACCCCTTGCCGGTGACCGGCATGATGCGCGACTGCGGGTCGGTGAAATTGATCTGATCCTTGTCACGCGGGCCACCAGTGGGCGGTTCGGGGTCACGCCCACGGGGCTTCTTGCCGGCCTTGCGCTGCGCCTCCCGCCGCGCCACCTTTTCCTGATAGGCGGCTTGCTCGGTGGCGTCCCGCTCCTCGGCGCGCGCCTCGATCTTGGCCTTCGCCTCAGCGATGGCCGCCAGGCGGGCTTCACGGCGGGCAATCTCGGCGGGGATATCCATGCCGTCGGCCGCGTCCTCCTTGTCCGCCGACTCGGCCCGCTCGGTCAGCGCTTTCACCTCTGCCCTGAACTGTGCCTCCAGCTTCTTGGCATGGCCATACGACAACGCCTTGTGCTTGCTGGCGTTGGCCTTGAGCTTGGTGCCGTCCAGGGCGATGGTGCCAAGCTTGAGCAGCTTCATCTCGCGGGCCAGCAACAGCACCTGCACGAACAACTGTTCCAGTTCCGGCAGAAAGCGGCGGCGAAAGGTGGCCAGCGTGTCATGGTCGGGATGGGTATTGGCGGCCAGGTAACGGAACGCCACCGAGTCATAGGTGGCGCGCTCGATCTTGCGGCTGGAGACCACCCCGGTGGCGTAGCCGTAGATCAGCAGGCTCAGTAGCACCGCCGGGTGATGTGCCTTGGAACCCCGCCCCATGTAACGCCGGGTCAACGTCGAGAGGTCCAGTTGTTCGACAACATCGACAACGAACCGCGCCAGGTGACCATCGGGCAACCACTCGTCTACCGAAGGCGGCAGCAGGTAATCGGTCTGGCGATCCACAGGGATGAAGCGGCTCATGGCGATCTTCTCAGCTCGGCGATGACGGTGGTCAGTATCTCACGGTGCAACGGAAAGACCGACAGGCTGCTAGGTAAGCGTCCAATTCGGCTTCTGGTAATTGGGCGAGCAGAACGCGTCCCATGGAGGTATAGGCGGCCGGTAGACGAGTGCCAATCGACAAGGTGATCGCCATTAAACGGTGACGCGCCGCTGAACGCGCGACATAAATGACGTCATCGCCATCAAGCACACCCAGGGAAGAAGACTCCCCGCATTCGTTGGTGATCTCTTCCAGGTACTGTTGAATGGCGCTGCGGTAATTATTGGCGGACAAAAACGAGTAACCCAATTGCAGCACGCGTGGCGCTAACTCAAAGTAGCGCTGCTGTTTGCGGACATAGCCGAGCGCGTGCAGCGTCAGCAAAAAACGTCGTGCTTTCGCTCGGTTCATACCAGTACGCGCGGCTACTTCGCTAAGCGTCATACGGGGATGGTTTTCGTCAAATGCTAAAATAACCTCCAGGCCGCTCGCCAGCGCAGTCACGAAGTCGCGGTCATCAGGGGTTAATATTTCATCTTGGAGTTGTTCTTCCATCTGTGTCCACTCATAGAGGTATGCAACATTATAAAAGGCCAATATAGCATATTTGTTCGAATGGCGAACAAATATGCGCTTCCATGGCCTAAACAATACAGGTCAAGCGGCTAATAAAGCGGTATGATTAATATATTTACTTATTGGCATGTCGGAATATTACCAAAGGAGACCATTCAATGAGTCAACCAAAAGTAACAGTGCTTCACGGTCCGAACCTAAACTTGTTAGGCACTAGACAGCCAGAAATTTATGGCTACGAAACCCTAGAAGATGTCAATAAAGCTTTGAGTAAAACTGCGTTTGCAGCAGGTTGGGATATAGTTTGTTTCCAGAGTAATCATGAAGGTGAAATAATTGATGCGATTCATGCTGCGCGTCTAGATGGAACGCTAGCCATCATAATCAACCCAGCTGCGTATACGCATACATCTGTTGCTATATTAGATGCGCTCAACGCATTTGAAGGCAAAGTAATTGAAGTGCATCTCTCCAATGTTCATAAACGCGAGAGTTTCCGCCACCACTCCTATGTATCATTGAGAGCTGATGGCGTTATTGCGGGACTTGGAACTGGAGGGTATCAAGCTGCTTTAAATTTAATATTAAAAAATTAAAATATCTACCATAATTCTTATGTTTAATAATGAAGAATTTAAAATTTTGAGCTACCTAATGACATTTTCTAATAAGCTTTTATCTAAACCAATTTTTTCGTAATAGCTACGTGCAGCTTCTATTTTAGTAAAAACATCTTCGTACCCTGTTGCTCTCCCCATTTCATCTACATAGGTGTAACCACCTTTTACACTAAACCATGTAATCATTTCATTAACATCTTGAGGTACAAAAAGAGTATGAGTTTCTCCTGGTGGCTCAAAAACAAAAGAACCTTCTTCTGCAACCCAGTCGTGTTCAAGGTAATACCATTTGCCTTTGAGTATGAGAGCCTGCACATCTCCAGAATGACGATGACGTGAAAGAACCCCACTTTTTCTCACTCTTAATAGATTAATATAGTACCCACCACTAGCATGGAGCAGTAAAGGCTTAAAAGATACAAAATTAGTAGTAGGCACCCATAAATTGTCATCATTAACCCACTCACTGAGTACATGGGGAATCATGAGGTCGGAGCTCATATAACTAGGCTGAGGAAGTTGATAAGGAATAGTGTTCATATGAAGTTCATCATTCATTTTTTAACCTAACTAATCTAATGTGAAGTGAGTCGCTTAAAGCTAATTTTTTTCTAAAAATTTAATAGTTTTATCGAATATTTTTTCCATGCTTTTCTCTAAAAGTGCAAAGTGAGTCCCATCTTTTATTCCAACGTAAGTTTTTTCAGGGCTTTGAATTGAATCGTAAAATTCTCTAGACGATTTTTCGGTTGATGTTAAATCATGACTAGCTCTAATAATTAGTGACGGAATTTTTATTTTTTTAGGGCAATGCATATTTGTGTTAGAAAAAATATCAGCCAAATCTGCTAGTGGGCCTGTAGGCACAAGAAATGACGAGTTTAGTGTTTTAGAGTTCCGCATTGTGTTATTAATAATTGACATTAAAGCTTTATTGTTTCGCCAAGCTGATTTATCGATAACCGGTATTTCTTCATCCCATCTCGAAATGAAGCTATTAGTGTCAACAAAAACATACCCTAATTTTTCACCATTATCATTTATAGGTATAGATTCGTATTTTGTTTTCCAATAATTTGCTGCTTTACAATCATAGCTAATAGGGGCATAAAATACTGCTTTACTAATATTGTGAGTATTTTCAGTTAAAACTTTAGTCAGAACAACTGTCCCCCAAGAGCAAGCAACAACGCTTATCTTGTCATGAGAAGTAGTATGAAGAATATGATTTATCAGCTTTATAGAATGCTTAGAAATCTCACTAGCGCGTGTATCTGATATTTTCAGTAAATCAATATCAGCTTTTGACGATCCAAAGCCTAGTAAATCACAAGTGAAGACATGATAACCTAGGCTAGCCAAACGGTGGCACCATGAATATTGTTTATAGTCATTCACCCAAAGCTCAGAAGCAATCGTTGCCCCATGGATTAATAATATAGGTTGCTTTTGATGGTCAAAAGCTTTTTCACAATAAAACTCTCTGACGCATAAGTTATGTACATCATCAATTCTTAAACTATAAATTTTTTCTTTCATAGCAAGAAATCCAATTAAATAGTCTGTGAAATCATAGCTAATACCTAAAGAATGCTAGGTAAAAAAGTTATAATTGCTGGGAAGAAATAGAAAAGTAAGATTGACGACATAAAGAGTATTACAACCGGCCAAGAACTTTTGTAAATATCTGATATTAAAACACTGTCAGCAGAACCTTTTAAGGCAAATAATGTGTATCCAAAAGGTGGAGTTAAACTACCTACTGTTAAGTTGATCAAGAAGATAGTCCAAAACCATATAGGGTCGAAATCATATGCACTTACAACAGGCGCGTACAGAGGTATTGCCAATAATATAAAAGCAAATTGATCAATAAACATGCATAATATAAAAGGTATTAACATTAATACAAAAAACATCATCCAGTCACTAAGCTCTAATGTGCTAACGAAGTCAATCAAACCTGAAGTAGCACCCATGAAGGATAATAATTGGCCGAATAGTTTAGAACTTGCAACAATTATAACAATCATTAAGCTAATTTTTGTAGATGATTGTAAGCTTTCCCATAGCATTTTAAGGTGGAATGATTTGTAAATGGCGGCAGTTATTATAGCTCCTATAACGCCAGTAGCTGCCGCTTCTGATGGAGTCGCAACTCCGAGTAAAATAAGCCCCATAACCGAAAAAATAACAATAAAAAAAGGTGATACTTTAATTATTTCAATTAACTTTTCTTTTATAGAGTAGTTTTTTACAGTCTCATTGTTATCAGGTGAAAGCTCTGGGTTTCGTGCAACACGAATATATACATAGAGAATGAGTGAAATTAGAAGGCCAGGGATGATTCCCGCGATAAGTAACCCTGCAATTGACGTGTCACGAACTAACGAGCCTATTACGATTACGAGAAGGCTTGGAGGAATAATTGGAGCAAGAGATGCACCGCCAAGAATCGTAAAATTTGTTAAGTTAGTATCATACCCAAGTTTTTGCATTTGAGGTAATATAGAGCGACCTAACATTGCAGCTACTGCTGCAGCTGCACCTGAAAGCGCTCCAAAAATAGTCGATAAGGCGATAACTAAATAGTACATACGTCCATTAACACGGCCAATCCACTTATCAAGTGCCGATGACAAGACGTCGACTGAACCAGATCTGAATAAAATCTCACCCATAAGAACGAATAAAGGTATAGTAATAAAACTTTCTGAGGTTAAGGTTTCGTACATGCTGTTACTAAACATGCCAAAGCCTCTTTCTCCTAAAGTTACGAGCACACCTGTGACATTTGCAATTAAAAATGCAACAAAGACAGGGAGACCTGTTGCCATCAAGCCGAGTAAGAATAGAAATGAAACTGTAAGTATCCAATACCATTCCATCTTAAGCTCCTTTTCTATCTAAATAAATTTCAATTAATTGTCTTTTGAACAATATTATTAATTGTAAAACAGATAATCCAAGCCCAAGAGGAATAAAACTAAATACTATCCATTTAGATATTCGGAATGAACCTAATGTATTAATGCCAGTTTCAAACAGACGTGAGAATTCAATAAACGTAATATACGTAACGTATGAAACAATTAAGAAAGATACCGCGTAAATTACTAATTTTATCTTGTTGGCAATGCTTGGTGCAGAAAAATCTAAAATAATAGAAACAGCAATATTGCCATCCGTTCTTGTGACTTCAGGTAGAGCTAACATTAATGATGCACAAAATAGAAATGTTACCGTATCTGTTGCCCATGACGTAGGAGCAGCAAAAAAATAGCGCATTATAATTTCAAAAGAGAAAATAACAACGATTAGCCCTAAAGCTCGGTAATTTTCAACCCAGTTGTCCAAATGGCTGCCTCTAAGCAGCCCGTTTATTACGCTCAACTTCCTGCAGCTTGCCAGGGTTGAGCGCTACCGAACCAGGTACTTCCCAGTTTCGGGTGTTGCCTGACCAGCGCTGTGGATGTCGGCGCTTGGCGCTTTCATACACCGCTTTGCGATGTTCAAGGCGTTCTCGGTCGACACCTCGATGCCGATCAGCGGGCGTCACGTAGCGAAGGCCACTGTGCAGGTGCTTTTCGTTGTAAGCACGTTCGAACGTCAGCATCCAGTCACGTACCGCGTTTAGCGATGCAAAGCCCTTTGTAGGCCATGCGGGGCAATATTTGACGGTGCGGAACAACGCTTCTGAGTAAGGGTTGTCATTGCTCACTCTCGGTCGGCTGTAAGACATCAACATCCCAAGCTCTGTTAACCTCGCTTTCAGCGTATAAGACGTCATCGGCGCACCGTTATCCGAGTGCAGCACTGGAGGCTGGTGCCAGCAACCTTCGCGCAATAAGGCGCGTTCCAGCAGGTGTTTCGCTAACTCGCCTGATTCCGCATCGTGGACTTCCCAGGCGATGATTTTGCGACTGTAGATATCCATGATCAGGTAAAGATACCAGTGCTGGCCACGCACAACGGAAGAGCAGTAGCTGATGTCCCAGCACCAGACTTGGTTAGGCCCAGTGGCCGTAAAGCTCGTCGGCTCAGGCACTGGGCGACGTGGCTTCATGCGCCCGCGGTGGTGCTGCTGTTGGTGCTTTTTCAGTACCCGATAGAACGACGACTCGGAGGCCAAGTAGACCCCTTGATCAGCCAGTGACGGCACGATCTGAGACGGCGGTAGGCTTCGATACTCGGGGCGATTGCAGGCGTTTAAAATGGCCTGTTCCTCCTCATGAGTCAGCTGATGCGGCTGACTGCCTTGTACCGCGTGTAGACGCTGATCCTCAGCCACAGCGCCCTCCCCAGAACGCCAGCGTTTCAGCGTGCGCTCACTCACGTCGATAATCGCCGCTGCTTGATAACGGGAAGCGCCCCCGGTGACCGCTTCATCAAACAACGCAATGAGCCTTGCACGTTCCTCAAGCGGTGTCAGTCGTCCCCGCCGCTGTTCGGGTCTTCGCCGTACAAGGCGTCGAGCTTTTTTGAGAGCACCAGTAACGAGGTGGTTTCCGCTAAGGCTCTATCTTTGCGGCGCACTTCCGCTTTGAGCTGTTTGATCGTCTTACGGTCTTCTTTACGCTGCTTTTGTGCCGTTTTTTGCTGATCGTCTTGTTGACCAGCGCCCTGGAGACAAGCGGCTTTCCACTGCTGGATCTGCTCGGGATAAAGACCTTTTTCGCGGCAGTAAGCCCCAAGCTCTGTTTCTGACAGGGTGGCAGTTTCGATGACCACCGCGAGCTTGGCGTCTGGCGACCATTCGCTGTCGCTTTGGGTGTAACCCGGCACAGGTACTCCTTTTTCTCGACACTGTTTTAACCAACTATACAGCGTCGCGTCAGAGATGCCTTCTTCAGTGGCAACTGACACCACACTACGATTGTGGGGCGGCAGTAACTTTTTCAAGACAGCCGCTTTACGCTCTTTAGAATAACGTGGCACACGTGCTCCATGCCGCTCCCTCTGGATGTGATTTAGGCGATATTGCCAACTGGACAACTAGGCTGACAGAGGGGGCTGGGGTGTTAGCTAAACTTTTTTCGGAAGCGGTCGAAGCTGCTGACGCAGGACCCATGGAAGGAGTACGCGTTACTGGTGCTGGACGCATTGAGGAGATCATATTTGGCTTGATTCCTCAGGTTCTGCCGTTGTGGATCTCTGTCAGCCTTTACCGATTCGAATCCAATATACGCTCCGCAACAGTGCTTGGAATGGTAGGTGGTGGTGAACCGCCCCGGTTATTCCGGAGACCGGTTTGTTTGAGTCAGGCAGCTTCACCCGACTCCTCCAATTGACGATAATACGTCCTTTCTCGTTCTGCTGGTGGAACGTTTCCGATGGGTTCCAGCAGTCGGCGGTTGTTGAACCAGTCAACCCACTCCAGCGTGGCATACTCAACGGCATCCAGTCCCCTCCATGGGCCACGATGATGGATCACCTCCGTTTTGAACAAGCCGATGATGGTTTCAGCCAGCGCATTGTCGTAGGAGTCGCCGGTGGTGCCGACTGAGGCATTGATACCCTCGTCAGCCATACGCTCGGTGTAGCGGATCGAGAGATATTGGCTTCCCCTATCACTATGATGGATCAACCCTTGTCTGTGTTTTCGTGCCCACAGAGCTTGCTCCAGAGCGTCCAGCACCAGCGCCGTTCTCATCGACGTCGCTACACGCCAACCCACGATACAGCGTGCATAAACATCGATAACGAACGCAACGTAAACGAAGCCAGACCAGGTAGCGACATAGGTAAAATCGGCCACCCAAAGCTGATTAGGACGCATGGCCGTAAAGTCACGTTTCACTAAATCAGGTGCCCGTTTCTGGCCGGGATCACTGATGGTCGTGAAGGGGCGTTGGCCTCGCACCACGCCGCGAATTCCTAGGCGGCGCATGAGCCGTTCTACAGTGCAACGAGCAACATTAACGCCTTCACGGCGGAGTTGCCGCCAGACCTTACGGGCACCGTAGACGCAGAAGTTTTCTTCCCACACGCGCTGAATCTCAGCGGTAAGAAACGCATCCTGCCGATACCGGTCTGCCCGCCGTTCAGGATCAGCTTCAAGTGCCTTGTGGTGGTAATACGTCGATGGGGCGATTGGCAGTTGACTACAAATCGACTCGACCCCGAACTGAGCACGATGCTCGTCGATAAATGACACCATCAATTGGGTTTGCGGTCGAGCTCCGCCTGGGCGAAAAAAGCAGCCGCCTTACGGAGAATTTCATTGGCACGCTTCAATTCGGTGTTTTCACGCTCTAGCTGCTTGAGCCGTTCATGTTCAGACAGGTTAACCGAGCTGTTTTCCTGCGTGAGTTCTGTGCGTTTGCACCAGGCTCTCAAAGTCTCTGGTGTACAGCCGAACTTGCTGGCAATGGAGCAGATCGCCGCCCACTTGGACGGGTATTCGCCTTGCTGTTCAAGGACTAATCGAACAGCTCGCTCCCGGACTTCTGGGGAATATCGTTTTGGTGAGTTCATAACTCCATCCTCTCAAGATATGGAGTCTCCGGTAAAGACGGGGCGGTTCAGTGGTGGTATTGGTGTGGCTCTATGGGAAACTATGCGTGGCTTCCAATACACAGAGACCGCTACCATCATGCTAGTAATAATATTCTCAGTAACGCTGTTGGACATGGTTTCTCAATGGGTTAGAAAACGATTTATTTAAAACGTTCCTTGAATCACATAGAGCTAACAAGTTTAATTCAACAGGCCTAGACAATGGAATACTTAATTACAGCAACTGATTATAAGCTTTTAGAAATAACCAAGCTTGCTGCGAAAGAGGCAGGAGCTATTCTAAAAGAAGGGTATTATTCTGAAGAAAGAATTAACTTTGAGCGCAAGGGAGCATCAGACTTTGTTACTGCTTACGATAGAGCTGCGGAAAAATGTATAATTAATCGCATCAGCAGCTCATTTCCAGAAATTGCATTTATAGGAGAAGAGAGTGGTAATACTCCTGGAAATATGAGCGATTACACAGTCATTATTGACCCTCTAGATGGCACTAACAACTTTCTTCATGGCGTGCCACACTTTTCTGTATCAATTGCTGTGACTAAGCACAGTAATCTTTTACTGGGTCTAGTATATCAGCCTTTGCTTGACGAAATGCTTTGGGCAATCCGAGGCGATGGGGCTTATATGAATGAAAGACCAATAAGAATACATAGCGCCCGCCCTCTTTCAGAGATGATAGTAAGCACCTGTCTTCCATATCATGCTAAAGGTGACTGCTCTACTGCCCTAAATCAGCTCACGACATTAATGCCAATGGTCGCTGGAATTCGCAGCCCAGGATCGGCAGCACTTGAAATCGCTTATACCAGTATCGAACGCTTTGATGCTTTTTGGTCTCAGGGGGCTCGACTGGATTTCTGGGACATTGCTGCGGGGATAATTATCGCTCGCGAAGCAGGCTGTATAGTAACCGACCTTAGTGGTGATTCTAATCCTACCTCATGGGAAAGCCTGCTAGCAGCACACCCAGATAGGCATGGTGAATTACTTAATCTTTTGAATTCGTTAACTTAGATATAGCTACCTTTTTATATGAATTTTAAAAGCCTATAGCTAGTTATTAAAGCAACCATCATTACTAATTAATAAATAAGTCTATTCCAGGCTAATGCATTTTTCACCTTTGTGACTGTTGATTACAAACAAAACTCTTCCATAAAAATTAAACCTGCCCATAGCGCCCTGCGGCTTCGCCTAACCAACGGCGTACCAGCACGGCGGTAATCTCAGGATTGCCCTGCAGCGTTTGGGCCATGGCGCTGACGCGTTCCAGAAGGTCGGCATCGCGTTCCAGGTCGGCGATTTTCATCTGCGCCAGGCCGGTTTGGCGGGTGCCGAGCACTTCGCCCGGGCCGCGGATTTCCAGGTCTTTCTCGGCGATGCGGAAGCCGTCGGTGGTTTCGCGCATGACGGCCAAACGCTGGCGCGAGCTTTTCGATAGCGGCGGATGGTAGAGCAGCACACAGAAGCTTTCGGTGCTGCCCCGCCCCACCCGGCCGCGCAGCTGGTGAAGCTGTGAAAGCCCCAGGCGCTCGGGGTTTTCAATAATCATCAGGCTGGCATTGGGGACATCAACGCCCACCTCGATCACCGTGGTGGCCACCAGCAGATCCAGCTCGCCAGCCTTGAAGGCGGTCATCACTTCGGCTTTCTCGCTCGACTTCATGCGCCCGTGCACTAACCCCACCGCCAATTCGGGCAGCGCTAAGGTCAGCTCATCCCGGGTGACTTCGGCGGCCTGACACTGCAATACCTCGGATTCATCAATCAGCGTGCACACCCAATACGCCTGACGGCCTTCGCTGCAGGCTAACCGAATTCGCTCAACCACTTCGGGGCGACGCTCGTCGGGCACTACCACGGTTTTCACCGGCGTACGGCCGGGGGGAAGCTCGTCGATCACCGACACATCCAGATCCGCATAGGCGCTCATGGCCAGGGTGCGCGGAATCGGTGTGGCGGTCATGATCAGTTGGTGGGGCGTTAGGCCGCCCGCTTCACCTTTCTCACGCAGCGCCAAGCGCTGGTGCACCCCAAAGCGGTGCTGCTCGTCAATAATCGCCAGCCCTAAGCACTCAAAGTGCACGTCGTCCTGAAACAGCGCATGCGTGCCCACCACCATCCGCGCCCGCCCATCGGCAATCGCCGCTTTGGCATCCAGTCGCGCTTTGCCTTTGAGCTTGCCCGCCAGCCACGCGACTTCAATCCCCAGCGGCTCAAACCAGGCTTTGAACGAGCGGTAGTGCTGCTCGGCGAGGATCTCTGTCGGTGCCATGATGGCCGCCTGGCAGTTGCCCGCTAGCGCCGAGAGCGCGGCCATGGCGGCCACCACGGTTTTACCCGAGCCGACATCGCCCTGAATCAAGCGCAGCATCGGCGCGGGGCGGCCCAAGTCGTGGCTGATCTCTTCCAGCACACGGCGCTGGGCGCCGGTCAGCGCAAACGGTAACTGGGCCAAAAAGCGCGCCTGCAAGCTGCGCCCAGAGGGTAGCGTTGGCGCGCCATCGGCCTGAATGCGCAGGCGCACCTTGCGCAGGCTAAGCTGATGGGCCAGCAATTCTTCCAGCGCCAGCCGCCGTGTGGCCGGGTGCTGGCCGCTGGCCAGTTGTTCGATATTCACATCCGGCGGGGGCTGGTGCAGCAGGTGAAGGCTGGCGTGCAGGCCAGGTAATTGAAAGCGTTGAAGCAGCGTCTCGGGAATCACATCAGGCAGCGCCTCGGGGGAGTTATCCAGCAGCCCGAGCGCCTGCTGCGCCAGGGCGCGCAGCCGCGGTTGGTTCAAGCCTTCGGTGGTGGGGTAAATGGGCGTGAAATACTCTTCTACCGGCGTTTCACTGCCACCACTGAGGCGGTATTCGGGATGATAAATCTCTAACCCAGTGGCCCCGGCCCGCGCTTCACCAAAGGCGCGTACCAGTGCACCAGGGCGCAGCTGTTGCTGCTGGGCGGGCGAAAAGTGAAAAAAGCGCAGGCTCAGAATGCCGCTGGCATCACGCAGGCGCACCAACAGGCTACGGCGGCGCCCCTTTACTACGTCGCAGGCGGTTACTTCGCCTTCGATCACCGCCTCCTGCCCTGCCCGCAGCAGGCCAATCGGCGTCAGCCGCGTACGGTCCTGATAGCGCAGCGGCAGATGAAACAGCAGGTCGCTAACGCGCTCAATCCCCAACCGGCCAAGTTTCAGCGACAGCGCTTCGCCCACGCCTTTCAGCGCCGTGATGGGGGCGGCGAGGTCGCTCATGGGGCGCTGTTCACGGCCTGAGCAGGCTGCTGGCAGTGGCTGATCGCCTGAATCAACGCCTCGATGGCTTTAGGACGTGGAAAGCTCGCCCGCCAGGCAATGGCCACGGTGCGTGAGGGCGCTGGTGCCACAAAGGGGCGGCTGACCAGCATGGCGTTTTCATACTGATTGGTGCCCAGCGCCGATTGCGGCAGAACGGTAATGCCCAACCGGGAAGCGACCATATGGCGAATGGTTTCCAGCGAGCCACCTTCAGCAATCAAGGTATTGTTGGGGCTGTTGAGCTTTTGGGTAATCGCCGGGCAGGCTTCCAGAATCTGATCCCGGAAGCAGTGGCCTTCACCGAGCAGCAGCAGGCGCTCTTCGAGTAAATCCTCTTTATTGATCGCTTCGCGTGAAACCCAAGGGTGATTGGCGGGCATCAGGACTTCAAAGGCTTCGTCGTAGATCGGTTTAGTGACCACATCGGTTTCGGTAAATGGCAGCGCCACGATAATCACATCCAGCTCACCGCTTCTTAACTTGGCGCGCAGGGTGCCGGTCATGCCCTCTTCAATGTAGAGCGGCATCTGCGGTGCCGCGCTTGCCAGTGCAGGCACCAAATGGGGAAACAGATAAGGGCCAATGGTATAAATCGCGCCAATGCGCAGGGGGTTGGCCAACTGGTCTTTACCGCTACTCGCCAGCTCGAAAATCAGAGTGCTCTGCTCTAGCACACGCTGCGCCTGGGCGATGATCTTTTCGCCCAGTGGGGTGACTTGCACGGTAGATTTTGAGCGCTCGAATAGCGGCGTTTCGAGTTCTTCCTCGAGTTTTTTCACTGCCACCGAGAGCGTAGGCTGTGAAACGTGGCAACGTTCTGCCGCGCGGCCAAAGTGACGCTCCTGGGCGAGGGTTACGATGTAGCGAAGTTCTGTTAAAGTCATAGCGGTGCCAGTGGCATCCTCTCGTAGCAGCTCGTGACTAGGGTTTGTCGCGGGATGGAAAAGGACACGCAAGCTCTGCCAACCGTCCTCTTATCCGACAAGGTCACATTTCAATGTCATCGTTGGTAGAGACTTTGCATCTAATAGGGAATATTAATCAAGAGGAGTGAGCACGGTGAAACTAACCGTACTGATTATCGGCTGTGGCGATATAGGGATCAACCTTGGGCGCGAGTTGCTAGCCGAAGGGCATGACGTGATTGGCATGCGCCGCAACGTCGAGGCATTAAAAGGCACCGGCATCAAACCGTTGAAGCTGGATTTAAACGACCTCGAAGATGCCGCTGCCGACCGCCTTCCCCACGCCGACTACGTCGTCTATACCGTCAGCGCTGACCGTTTTGAAGAGAGCGCCTATCAAACCGCCTACCCTGAAGGGTTAAAGCGCGTGTTGAGCGTGATGGAACAGCACAAAACGCCGCCGCGTCGGGTATTTTTCGTCTCTTCGACCAGCGTACATGGCCAGCAGGAAGGCGAAGTCGTTAACGAAGAGAGCCCCGCCGACTCGACCAGCTTCTCGGGCACGCTGATGTGCGAAGCAGAACAGGCGCTCATCAACCATTCACTGCCCGGCACGGTCGTGCGCTTTTCTGGCATTTACGGCCCAGGGCGTGACCGCTTGATTCATCAGGTGGCTGAGGGCCGTGTGGCGGCAATCACCCCCGTGGTTTACTCCAACCGCATTCACCGTGACGACTGTGCTGGCATTATTGCCCATCTCATTCGTTATCAGGAGAGCGGCGAAACTCTGGAAGATATCTACCTGGGCAGTGACTGCGAGCCGGTCACTATGCATAACGTGATGATGTGGCTGGCCAAGCAGTTGAAAGTCGAGGCGTCCGAGACCATGCAGTCCCCGTTGCGCCGCCGAACCAGCAAGCGTTGCGATAACCAGCGCATCTTGAGCACCGGCTATCAGTTCCGCTTCCCTAGCTACCGCGAAGGCTATTCTCAGGTGCTTAAAGAAGGCGGCTTTCTAGAGGTCAATAACGTCTAACCTCTTGATTAATCGCCAATCACCATCACCGCTTCTGCTTCCACCTGGCTGCCTTTGGGCAGCGCTTTCACGCCAACGGCGGCGCGAGCGGGGAAAGGAGCGGTGAAGAACTCTTCCATGACCTGGTTAACGATCGCAAAGTTATCCAAGTCGACCAGGTAGAGATTCAGTTTGACGATATCACTGAGCGAGCCCGCCGCTTCTTCACACACCGCCTGCAGGTTGGTGAAGACTTGGCGTGCCTGCGCTTCAAAGTCGTCAGACACAATCGTCATGGTCGCAGGGTCCAGCGGAATCTGGCCAGAAAGATACACCGTGTTACCCGCTTTAATAGCCTGGGAGTAAGGGCCAATAGCTGCGGGGGCTTTGCTGGTGTTGATAACAGCCTTATTGCTCATGCGATGTCTCGCTCCTGTAATGATTCCTACCTAATGATTGAATACTAAAAAATAGTGTTCACTGCCGACGCTTTATCAGCATGACGTTATATTGGTTGTTAGTTGGCGAGTCGGGTGATTTTTCCCACGTTGGGAAGATTGCGGATACGTTTGATAATGCGTGCCAAGTGGACGCGCCCTTTTACCGACAGCGTTAAATTGACCGTGGAGAGGCGGGCATCGCGCTCCTCGATGCCAATACGCTCGATATTGGCATCGGCGTCGGTGACCAGGCCGGCAAGCTCGGCGACCAGCCCTCGGCGGCTCTCAATTTCGATCCGCAGCGCCACCGGGAAGTCCTCATCGATCGTGTCCGACCACTCCAACGCAAAGAGCTTATCGGGGTCGTTTTTATCGGCAAAGTTTTTACACTCGGCGCGGTGAACGACCAGCCCTTTGCCCGTCGAAAGATGGCCGACCACCGGGTCGCCCGGCAGCGGGTGACAGCAGCGCGCAAAGTTGGTCACCATGCCTTCACTACCGCTGATCACAACCGCTTTACTGCCTTCGATACCGGCAGGATGTTCATAGGTTTCATCGCCATGCGCGGCATCCACCAAACGGCGTGCCACCACGTGGGTCATGCGGTTACCCAGCCCCAGCGACTCCAGCAGTGACTCTTCCGACGATACATCCAACTCTTTGAAGGCGCGCTTTAACGTACTTTCGTCAAGCTCTTCGAGGCTGGTATCAAACGGCGCCAGGGCTTTATTGAGCAGCCGCCGACCCAACATGACGGCTTCGGTCTGCTGCTGGTATTTCAGTGCATGGCGGATCGCCGAACGCGCCTTGGCGGTGGTCACGAAATTAAGCCAGGCAAGGTTGGGACGCGCACCGGGGGCGGTGATGATTTCCAGCGTCTGGCCGCTCTCTAAGCGGGTCGAGAGCGGTGCCAAGTGGCGATCGATCCGACACGCAATGCAGTTATTGCCGATATCCGTGTGCACGGTATAGGCGAAGTCGATCACGGTAGCGCCCTGCGGCAGCTCCATAATGTCGCCTTTGGGCGTAAACACGTAGATATCATCAGGAAACAGATCGTTTTTGACATGTTCGATGAATTCTAACGAATCGCCAGCGTGGCGCTGCATTTCCAGCAAGCCTTTCACCCAGGCGCGAGCACGGGCGTGGCTGCCTTCGGCAATCGGGTGAGACGTCTGCCCTGCTTTGTAAAGCCAGTGGGCGGCGATGCCGTTATTGGCCATGGCTTCCATCTCACGGGTGCGTATCTGCACCTCGATAGGCATCCCGCGCGAGCCAAACAAGGTGGTGTGCAGGCTCTGGTAACCGTTTGCCTTGGGAATCGCAATGTAGTCCTTGAAGCGCCCCGGCACCGGCTTATAAAGGTTATGCACCACGCCTAAAATGCGGTAACAGCTGGCCACGTCTTCGGTAATGATGCGAAAACCAAACACATCCATGATTTCGGCAAAGGGCTTACGCTGGTCGCGCATCTTCTTATAGATCGACAGCAGATGCTTTTGGCGCCCAATCACGGTGCCATTGAGCCCATCTTCATCCAGGCTTTTTTGCAGCGATGACTGGATTTCACGCATGGCACTGCGCCGATGACCGCGCGCCTTGGCAACCGCCCGCTTGATGCGCTCGGCACGCATGGGATGGATGGCTTGAAAAGAGAGATCTTCAAGCTCAACGCGGATGGTATTGATACCTAGACGCCCGGCAATGCGGGCATAAATTTCCAGCGTTTCACGGGCAATGCGGCGCTTTTTATCAGGGCGCAAGGCGCCCAGGGTGCGCATGTTATGCAGCCGGTCGGCCAGCTTAACGATGATGACGCGGATATCCCGCGACATCGCCAGCACCATCTTCTGGAAATTTTCCGCCTGGGCGACGGCTTTGTCTTCAAAGGTGATCTGGGTAAGTTTGGATACCCCATCGACCAGTTCTGCTACCGGTTTGCCAAACTGAGCCTCCAGGGCCTTTTTGGAAACGCCGGTATCTTCGATAACGTCATGCAGCATGGCGGCCATCAGGCTTTGATGGTCCATGTGCATATTGGCAAGAATATTCGCTACCGCCAGCGGGTGGGTAACGTAAGGCTCGCCGGAACGCCGCCGCTGGCCGTCGTGGGCCTGCTCAGCATAATAAAAGGCACGTTTGACCTGCTGGATTTCATCCGGGGGTAAATAGCCGCCGAGTCGATCGGCCAGGTCATCAATGGTGAACATCTACCGCGCCTCTATCGGTTCGTTGCAACGTTAGTCGTCGATATGAGTAGGCGCCATGGCTGGGCGCGGACGCACAGCGGCTTCAACTGGCTCGTCCAGTACCGTGTGATCCACCAAGCCTGCGGCAATTTCACGCAGCGCC
Source organism: Halomonas sp. NYA30 (assembly GCF_976980765.1). Taxonomy (NCBI): domain Bacteria; kingdom Pseudomonadati; phylum Pseudomonadota; class Gammaproteobacteria; order Oceanospirillales; family Halomonadaceae; genus Halomonas; species Halomonas sp. NYA30. The sequence continues at coordinate 4,516,847 of NZ_OZ334477.1, forward strand.
ATGACCGTGGGCTTGTCATTTTCCCATGGCAGCAGCGCATCGCGGGAGCCACGCGCCAGCTGACGAGCGCGCTGGGTGGAAATCATCACCAGCTTGAAACGGTTTTCAACATTTTCAAGACAATCTTCAACGGTTACGCGAGCCATGGGAGCCTTCCTGTTATGACGGAACCGGGCCGACACCGTAGAGAACGGCGCCGACCCAGTGAAAAAAATGGTGCGACAAAAATAGTGCAACGCAATAGAAAGTAGTAGAACCTGATAGATTACTCGACCGCAGGCGCCTGTGACAAGAGTGCAGCTAACAGTGGCGCATGGCGCTCACACATTACCGGGCGGCTTAAACGTCGGCTGATGACTAATGATTGTAACTCTTGCAGCGCCGTCGTGAAGTCATCATTCACTACCAAGTAATCATATTCGTGGTAATGGGACATTTCGCTTATTGCATCGCGCATACGCCGGGCAATCACCGCATGCTCATCGGTGCCGCGGCTAGCAAGGCGCCGCTCTAACTCTTCGCGTGAAGGGGGAAGTATAAAAATCGACACCGCATCAGGCATTTGCTCACGCACTTGCTGGGCGCCCTGCCAGTCAATCTCCAGAATAACGTCCTGCCCAGCTGCCAGTAATACCTCGACCGCCTTCCGCGAAGTACCGTAGTAATTATCAAAGACGTTGGCATACTCAAAGAACTCGCCGTGCGCGATCATCGCTTCAAACTCAGCCACGTCGGTGAAATGATAATTCACGCCATCCACTTCACCCTCGCGCTTGGCACGTGTGGTATGCGAGACCGACACCTGAATCCCATCCAGACTTTCAATTAGCTCGCGCACCAAGCTAGTCTTGCCAGCACCCGACGGAGCAGAAACGATAAAAAGCGTACCTTGGGACATGAAGCGCGTTCCCCTCAGTTGGCAAAATAAGTAGCGAAAATAAGTAGCAAAGAACAGTAAAGCGACTGCAGCAGAGCAGTAAGGCTGCGCAGTATCGCACACCCATCGCTGCGACTGTAGCGTTGGCAGCGACATACAGGGAGGTAAGCATGCGCAGTACGCTATTTATTTTAGGCCTGATTGCACTGGGTGTAGCCCTGCAAAAAGGCATTATTGAGATTCCCCGCCACTGGGCGCCCTGGGCTCCGCTACATATCGACGACCCCCTCACACCGGTCACTCAACTGAAGCTTAACCGCTTAGCGGATGACCGCGCCGGGTGTTTAGCAGCATTAGACACGGTGCCCGAAGGCGAGCTGCGCTACACACCACTGGCCGATTACACCCCCACAGCAAGCTGCCCGCTTTCCAATATCGTGCGTATGCAGTCAAGCGATGTCGCTTTTAATCGGAGCTTCGTGGCGTCCTGCCCCATGGCGCTGGCATGGGTGATGTATGAACGCCACGCGTTACAGCCTGCCGCCGAGGAAATTATAGGCAGCCGGGTGAGTCAGGTTAACCATGTGGGTAGCTTTGCCTGCCGTAATGTTTATGGCCGTGAAACGGGCAGGCGCAGCGAACACGCCACCGCCGAAGCGCTGGATGTGGTGGGGTTTCAGTTTGAGAATGGTCAGCGTATTTCGCTGATCAACCACTGGGATGATGAAGGTGCAACGGGGGAGTTTTTACGCGCCGCACGAGACGGTGCCTGCGAAACCTTCGGCAACGTATTAGGGCCTGACTACAACGCCGCGCATGCCGATCACTTTCACATGGGCATGCGCGGATTTAGACTGTGTCGCTAAGAGATCAACCATTACTTATTCGAGGTTGATGTCATCTTCATCCGTGGCTGCACCGGTAGCGGCGCCAATACCACCGCCAATGACAGCCCCTTGCGTCATGCTACCGCCTGTTGCTGCCGCCGCACCAGCCCCCACGGCCGCGCCTACGCCAGCACCACTAGCAGCCCGCTCGCCGGTAGAGGTACCGCAGCCTGCCAAGCCGATAGTCAACGCTACCACTGCGCCTAGGGTTACTATGCGTGTCGTTTTAAATACCTGAGTATGCATACTCATCTCCTTATGGGTTGCTGCTTTTACACCTTAGAGAGGATTCGCCGTCTTTGCCATATTAATTATCACTGTTCGATAACTATGCAAAGTTTATGCATAATTAGCCAACGCTAGACACGCTGGGCCACGGCGCCATAGGTGCGTTGTTCCAGCCAGCGCCCACCCGCAAAAATGACCAACCCGCAGAACGCTAATCCAGCACCGACTAAGCCGGTGCTTGACCAGCTAAAACCAGCGCTGATCGCCAACCCCGCCAGCCACGCACCTAAAGCATTAGCGCCATTAAAGGCCGCATGATTGAGTGAGGCCGCCATGGTTTGGGCATCTTCAGCCACATCCATTAAGCGGGTTTGCAACGAAGGTGCCAGCGCCATGCTGGTACCCACCAGGCCAACAAACAGTAGTCCCGTCCAAACATTATTCGCCGCGAAGTAAAACAACCCCTGAACCACCCCACACCACAGCAGAATGATCGGGATCGCACGCATCAGGTTTTTATCTGCCATACGCCCGCCGATTAAATTACCGGCAATGGAACCCAAGCCAAAAATGACCAGCACCAACGGCCCCAGCGATTCGCTCATGCCCGCCTGCTGGGTTAACGTCGGCATCACATAACTAAAGATGGCAAACATACCGCCGCAGCCAATGCAGGCGAGGGCTAACGCGACTAATACACGCTGTTTTAATAATGCGGAGAGTTCACGCAGAGGGCTCGCAAACGAATCAACTGGCTGAATCGGCACATAAAGTCTGATCAACAGCGCCGTTAGCAGCGCAATGCCACCAACGCCTACAAACGCGATCTGCCAGCCAAACAGATTTCCTGTCCAGGTGCCCAACGGCGCTCCAATCAAAATCGCCACCGTTAAGCCCATCATCACCCGCGAGATAGCCCGCGCCCGCTGGTCGACCGGCACCGCCCCCGCCGCCACCAGCGCTGCAATGCCAAAATAAGCCCCATGCGGTAAGCCAGCCAGAAAACGCAGGCCTACAAATGACCAAAAGCCTGGCGCCATGGCACTGGCGATATTGCCTACTGCAAATACCAGCATCAGTACAATCAACAGAAGCCGCCGGGGCGCCCGTGCAGCCAGCGCCGAAATCAGCGGCGCGCCGACCACCACACCCAGGGCGTAGCTACTAATTGCATAGCCCACCTGGGGCACGGTCACGGCTAAATCGCCCGCCACGCGGTTCATCAAGCCCATGATGACAAACTCGCTGGTGCCGATACCAAAGCCACCCAGCGCCAACACAAATTCAGCCAAGCGCGGGTTACGCGCCAGCCCTTGAGACGACGATGCTGTCGTATCCTGCATGCTTATCTCCTTGGGATATCGCACTGGTGGCATCTCGGTTAGCGTTAAATGATCGCAGGATTAGACGAAAGTAGAAACACACGGCGCTCAAAAAGTTAGCGGGCAAAGAAGATAAGCGCCGCGGTTTCCCACTTCTACGCTCGCTTTGCTAGTGTGAGGCTTTTACTAAACGCGTGAGGCAATGATGACGCCCGAAACCATTGAACAAGCCATGCAAGCATTAGCTCAGGCCGACCCAGATATTGCCCGCGCCTACCCATTGGTCGGGCCTCCTGGCCCACGCCAGCGCGACCAAGGCTTTGCAACGTTTTTCAGTACGATCGTCAGCCAACAGCTATCCACCGAAGCAGCCCGCGCCATCATGGGCCGCGTCAATACACTGTTGCCTGAGCTGCACGCCAAGGCAGTGATGGACGTGGAGGGCCAAGCACTGCGCGATGCGGGTCTCTCCTGGCGTAAGATCGAGTATGCCAAGGGGCTGGCGGAAGCGGAACTTGCAGGCACTTTTAGCGCCGATGGGCTTGAGCACCTGAGTGATGAGGAAGTGATTGCTGCGATTACCGCGCTGCGCGGTTTGGCTGCTGGAGTGCCGAGATCTACCTGATGTTCTCGCTCAAACGCCCGGATGTCTTCCCCGCCGATGATCTTGCCCTGCGGGTAGCGCTTGGCCGCCTAAAAGGCATGGACGACAAGCCCACGCCCAAACAGGCGCGCCAGCTAGTCGAACACTGGGCGCCCTGGCGAAGCGTGGGTTCGCTGTTTCTATGGCACTACTATCGCGGCGAGCCGCTTTAAACAGTAGGCTCAGCCTGAAAACTGGCTGCGCTCGACCATACGGCGTTAAAAATCGTCTCAAAGTACTCATTTACACAACGTAAACTCCGTCTTTTCACCGATTTTTGCCTTGTCTGGCCTTCGCTCGCCGACTTTTCAGACAGAGCCTAAGCATCCAGGCCGCCAAATTTGCCGTTCTGATAGTCCTCGACCGCCTGGACAATCTCTTCGCGGGTATTCATCACGAAGGGGCCGTGGGAGTAGACGGGCTCATCAATCACTTCGCCATGGCCAAACAGCAGACGCGCATCGCTGCTGGCTTCGATATCTAGACTACTGCCGTCGCGATCCACTTCGATCAGATGGTGAGGCTGCACCGGCTCACCGCCCACTTCGACATCACCATTCACAACGTAAAGAAACACCTGCCGCCCAGGGGCAACGGGCAGCTGTTCATGGGCGCCAGCAGGCAACTTCAGCGTCGACATAAACACGCCGGTTAACGTTTCGATAGGGCCAGCCTGGCCCTGCCACTCACCTGCCATCAGGTTCAGCTCACCGCCGCCGGGCAGCGCAATGGCAGGTATGTCCGCCTGTTGCAGCCCCACATAACGTGGCTCGCTCATTTTCAAATGCGCTGGCAGATTGACCCACAACTGCAGAATTTCCAGCGGGCCACCTTCGCGCAGAAACTCCGGCGGCGAGATTTCCGCATGCACAATACCGCTGCCCGCGGTCATCCACTGCACGCCGCCCGCGTGGATCACGCTTTGATGGCTGGCGCTGTCCGCATGGGCCAGCGAACCTTCCAAAATAAAGGTGACCGTTTCAAAGCCACGGTGTGGATGAGGGCCAAACGGCAATCCACGGTTATTGGCCGGGTACGTCTGCGGGCCGTGATGATTCAAAAACAGAAATGGATCGAGTTGCTCTAACTGCGGCCCCGGCAGCGGGCGCCGGGTAACTAAATCGCCGATATCATCGCGCTTGGCCGGATGCTGAGCGATCACGCGGCGTGCTGATTGAATAGTGTCTGATGGCATATTTTGCTCCTTATCAATACTGCCCAGCGTAAAACCTCAACCCAAAGATGAGGAGCGAATAATTTGCCTCGTTTCATTGAAGGAAATTGTTATCTCAAGTCTCAGCGGTTTCCTCAAAACTCGGTCACCACCGTCACGCCCGCCCCTTCAAATTTATCCATGTTCATCAGCGCATCAATCGACTGCTCAAGATTGATGCGTTTGCCAATCAGCTTTTCCGGCGCCAGCTTTCCTGACTCGATCATCGCCAGCATGGCGTCATAGCGATGCGCCTGCATGCCATGGCTACCCAGTATCTCAAGTTCGTTGGCGATCACCTTGCTCATGGGAATGGCGGGCGTACTGTTCTCGGCTAACATCAACCCAACCTGAACATGCTTGCCACGTTTACGCAGATTGCTGATGGAGTTAAAGCAGGTCGTTGGGTGGCCCAGCGCATCCAGCGACACGTGAGCGCCTCCCCGGGTTATCTCCGCCACCGCTTCGACCACATTGGGTACCTTGGCGGCATTCACGGTGGCAGTGGCGCCCAACTGACGGGCAAGATCAAGCGCCTCTTCTGAAATATCGATAGCGACCACGTTGGCGCCAATCGCATTGGCAATCATCACAGCAGAAAGCCCTACACCGCCACAGCCGTGAACCGCCACCCACTGGCCTGCCGCTGTTTTGCCCTGATCTACCACTGCCCGAAACGACGTGACGAAACGGCAACCCAAGCTCGCCGCCGTGGCAAAATCGAGGGTTTCCGGCAGCGCGACTAAATTCACATCAGCGTAGTGAATGCCCACATACTCGGCAAATGAGCCCCAGTGCGTAAAACCGGGCTGAAACTGGCTATCGCACACCTGATGATTGCCGGAGTGGCACTCAGGACAAGTGCCGCACCCACCAACGAAGGGCACCGTCACACGGTCACCAATACGCCACTTTTTGACGTCTTTACCCACGGCTTCCACAACGCCAGCAAGCTCATGCCCCGGCACATGGGGAAGCTGGATATCCGTGTCATGCCCTACCCAGCCATGCCAGTCACTGCGGCAAACGCCGGTCGCCCTGACGTTCACCACCACGCCATGCGGCTCAGGGGTAGGGTCAGGTAACTGCTGGATGCGGGGAGGGGCGGAAAATTGCTCAAAAACAACGGCTTTCATAACGAATTCCTAACCTGAATCTTTTTACTTTATAACGGCTCCCGCAGACAGGAAGCAAATTACTGACCGCTAACGCTCAACCGCCCCACTACCTGAAACGAATCATCCGTTGGATGCACCACGATCATCTCACCCGAGCCAACACCGCTGCCCACCAACGCCGTGATGTTCACCTGATGGGTGACCAGCAACAAATTGCCCTGCCCCTGCCAGGCAGCGATCTGCTCTTGAGCCGTTTGGGTGATGGAAGCCTGATCACCGCGCCCACGAAAAAACGAATCCAGCCAGGGAGTAGGCGTTACAGGCCCCAGCGCCATCAACTCAGCAGTATCCAGCGCCCGGCACCAGCGCGATGAATACACCGCCTCAATGGGAATATCTCGCGCACGAAATTCACGACCCGCAGCTTGTGCATGGGCGCGACCCTGGGCAGAGAGATTGCGTTGGGTATCGCATCGGGAAATCTCAAAACCCGGCGGGTCACCAATGCCAGGCGCCAGGGAGTGGCGCATGAGGATTACTAAGCCGCCTTCTTGAAGTGCTTCCCAAGTGGCGTCGTTTGCCTGGGCGCTGATGGGTAGCGCACCCAGTACACCGAGCAGTAGCGTTAAGGTGAGGTGGCGTAGGGTGGGCATGGGGAAACCTCATTGGCTGTGCCATATAAAATTAAGAACTAACGGAAAATCGGCCTCACACTCAAGCGTTATCGCTCGCCCAAAAAGTTATAATCAGCTCCAATTTTCAAAGCGACAAGCTGATACTGAAGCAACCCATTAGCTTTATGTGCTGTTTGATTGCAAAGTACACGACATTTTAAGCGTGTGGCGTCTCGCTTGGCGCCAACACGACCGTAATGTAAGGATCCCAAATGGCTATTAAGAAGAACGAGCTTTATTCATCCCTTTGGGCAAGCTGCGATGAACTGCGCGGCGGTATGGATGCCAGCCAGTACAAAGACTATGTGCTGACCCTGCTGTTTATGAAATACGTTTCAGACAAATACAAAGGTGACCCCTACGGCATGATTGTGGTGCCACAAGGAGCCAGCTTTGACGATATGGTCGCGCTGAAAGGCGATAAGGAAATTGGCGACCGTATCAACAAAATCATCAGCGCACTGGCCGAACAGAACGAACTAAAAGGCGTGATTGATGTGGCCGACTTCAATGATGAAGACCGGCTGGGTAAAGGCAAAGAGATGGTGGATCGCCTAACCAAGCTGATCGGCATTTTTGAAGGCCTGAACCTGTCCGCCAATCGCGCCGATGGCGATGATCTACTGGGTGATGCCTACGAATACCTGATGCGCCACTTCGCCACCGAATCAGGTAAATCCAAGGGCCAGTTCTATACGCCTTCGGAAGTCTCGCGCATTCTGGCGAAAGTGATCGGTATTAAACCCGATATGCTGCCCAGCACTACTGTATATGATCCAACATGCGGCTCGGGCTCACTACTGCTTAAAGTTAGTGATGAGGCACCGCGGGGGCTGTCTATTTTCGGCCAGGAAATGGACAACGCGACAAGCGCCCTCGCGCGCATGAACATGATCCTGCATAACACTGCCACGGCCAAAATCTGGCAAGACAATACGCTGAGTGCCCCTCAGTGGAAGGATGCCAATGGTCAGCTGAAAACCTTCGATTTTGCCGTGGCCAACCCACCGTTCTCCAACAAAAACTGGACGAGCGGCCTCAATCCCAACGAAGACGAGTTTGGCCGTTTTACCTGGGGCATACCGCCGGAAAAAAACGGCGACTACACCTTTCTACTGCACATACTGAAAAGTCTGAAAAGTACCGGCAAAGGCGCGGTCATTCTGCCCCACGGTGTGCTGTTTCGGGGCAATGCCGAAGCCCGTATTCGTGAAAACCTCATCAAGCAGGGTTACATCAAAGGCATTATTGGCCTGCCCGCCAACCTGTTTTACGGCACCGGCATACCGGCCTGTATTATCTTGATTGATAAAGAGAACAGCCACGCGCGCAGCGGTATCTTTATGGTCGATGCCAGCAAAGGCTTTATGAAGGAAGGCAACAAAAACCGCCTGCGCAGCCAGGACATTCACAAAGTGGTAGATGTTTTCAACAAACAGCTCGCTCTGCCACGCTACAGCCGCATGGTGCCACTAGCTGAAATCGCCGCTAATGAGTACAACCTCAACATTCCGCGCTACATCGATTCAAGCGAGCCGGAAGACCTTCACGATCTCAGCGCCCATTTGCAGGGCGGTATACCGACACGCGACGTCGATGCGTTAAACGACTACTGGCAGGTGTTTCCCGCCATGCGCGCCACGCTGTTTGCCGATGAACGCCCCGGCTACTGCCGCTCGCTAGTGGCCGCCACTGAGGTGAAAAGCAGCATACTCAACCACCCGGAATTTACCGCGTTTGCCCGCCAAAGCCTGCAGCCGTTTTCACGTTGGCGTGAGCGTGCGGCCCTGAAACAAATAAGCATTGGCGACAAACCAAAAGAGCTGATTCACACCATTAGCGAAGACCTGCTTGAAAGCTACACCGGCCAGCCTTTATTGAGTAAATACGACATCTACCAGATCCTGATGGACTACTGGGCAGAAGAGATGCAGGACGATGTCTATGTGCTGATACAAGATGGCTGGTCAGCCGGTAGCGTCATGCGCAAACTGGTGGTAAAAAAAGGCGAAAAGCTAAAAGAAACGCCAGACCTCATCATCAATAAAACCAAATATAAGGCCGAGCTTATTCCACCTGTGCTGATCGTTGCGCGTTATTTCTCGGACGAACAGGCCCACATTGATACGCTGCAAACCGCCGTAGACACCGCCACACAAGCGCTGGAAAGCTATATTGAGGAAAATAGCGGGGAAGATGGCCTGCTGAACGATGCGCTGAACGAGAAAGACAAGGTCACCAAGGCCACGGTTACAGCGCGCCTAAAGCTTGCCACCGACCCCGATGAAAAGGCAGCGCTCAACCAGGCTAAAAAGTGCTTTGATGCCGAAGCCAATGCTAAAAAAGCACTCAAAGATGCCCAAGAAGCGCTGGATATTGCGGTGTTCAAGCACTACCCAACGCTTAGCGCAGCCGAGGTCAAAACGCTGATAGTCGAAGATAAATGGCTCGCTACCCTGCAAAGCCAGATCGAGGCAGAGATCGAGCGCGTGACCCAGCAGCTTGCCAACCGCGTGAAACAGCTGGAAGAACGCTATGCCGAGCCGCTCCCCACCATCACCCAGTCGGTTGAGCAGTTAAGTGACAAAGTAGCGCAGCATTTACGCGCCATGGGGCTAAGCCTATGAAGGAGCAGAACCCAACAGCATTGCATAGCTTGGTTAGCGCGATTGCCCAGCAGATAGAGCAAGCACGCGGGCAGGTGCGCCAAGCCGTGAATACGGCCATGGTACAAAGCTACTGGGTAATAGGCCGATTGATAATCGAGCATGAGCAGCAAGGCAGCAGCCGTGCCGAATACGGTAAACAGCAGCTCCAGCAGCTTTCGCATCAGCTCACCGAACGGCTGGGTAAAGGCTTTGATGTCCGCAACCTACGCAATATGCGCCAGTTTTATCAAAGTTTTCCAAAACGGAACGCAGTGCGTACCGAATTGAGCTGGACTCACTATCGCACCCTGCTGCGAATAGACAATGCCCAAGCCCGGGACTGGTATTTGCAAGAGGCCATTAACCAAAGCTGGAGCGCCAGGGCCTTGGAGCGCCAGATTAGCACCCTCTATTATGAGCGCCTGCTGGCCAGCCAGAACAAAGCCCTGGTAGAACAGGAAGCAAAAGACAACACCCAGCCCTTAGCAGAAACCGCCAAGGACTACCTGCGCGATCCTTACATTCTGGATTTCCTTAATCTGCAGGATAAAACCTACCAGGAAAGCCAGTTAGAACAGGCCATTATCAGCAACCTGCAGCAGTTTCTGTTGGAACTGGGCAAAGGCTTTGCGTTCGTAGAGCGCCAGCAGCGCATCCTCTTTGACGACGAAGATTTCTACATTGACTTGGTGTTCTACAACTTCAAACTGAAGTGCTTTTTGCTGGTGGATCTCAAGCTCGGCAAGCTCAAACACCAGGATATCGGCCAGATGGATACCTACGTGCGCTTATACGATGAGCAACGCAAAGGCAGCGACGATAACCCCACCATTGGCTTGGTGCTATGCAGTGAAAAAAGCGAAGCCGTGGTGAAGTACTCGGTGCTGGCCGAGCAGAAGCAGCTGTTTGCGGCAAAATATCTGCCCTATTTACCGAGCGAAGAAGAACTCAAACGCGAGCTGGAACGCGAGCGAGCGCAGGCAGTGGAACAACTCCAGCAGAAGGAGTCAGAGGATGAGTGATCAAGTAGCGGAAATGAGTGCAACATATTTGGTTGAAGCGGCGCAGGATGCCGTGCCGGTGGGGTATAAGCAAACAGAGATTGGAATTATTCCAGCAGACTGGGAAATAGAAAAGCTAGGTAATTTAGTTGATATATCTAGTGGCGAGAGTCCATCTAAGTTCCAGTTTCTTTCAGAAGGTGTTCCATATTTCAAAGTTGAACAACTCAATAACGACTCTGTATATGCAGAAGCAACCTCTTATTTTATAGCAACTTCTAAAGCTATTCCTGCTGGTAGCATTATCTTTCCTAAGAGAGGCGCTTCAATTTTATCCAATAAGATCAGAATTTTAAAAAATGATTCTTTTATGGATACAAACCTGATGACATTGACTTGCTCTCAATGCCTTAACGAATTCTATTTATATAATCAATTAAATTATAAAGGCCTCGATTCTGTAGCAGATACTACATCTATTCCGCAGATCAACAATAAGCATATTTATCCTTATACTATTCCTCTTCCATCAAAAGTAGAACAAACCGCCATCGCCAATGCCCTCTCTGATGTCGATGCACTCATAAGCGAGCTGGAAAAACTGACCGCAAAAAAGCAGGCCATCAAAACCGCCACCATGCAGCAGCTACTCACTGGCCGCACTCGACTGCCACAGTTTTCTTTGCGCGAAGATGGTATGCCAAAGGGCTATAAGCAAAGTGAGCTGGGGGAGATACCAGAGGATTGGAAGTTTATAACTCTTGGGAAACTTGTGACTTTTTTAAAAGGATCTGGTCTTCCTAAAAGTGAATTAGTCGAAGATGGTTTGTCACCATGTATTCACTATGGCCAACTTTTTACTACTTATGGCCCTAAAATTGAAAATATTCTTTCGAAAACCAATTCGCCTGGTGGGGTTAAATCAGAAGCTAACGATATTTTAATGCCTACTTCTGATGTAACTCCGAATGGATTAGCTACTGCTAGTAGCATTACAGAATCAGAAGTCATACTAGGTGGTGATATTTTAATTATCAGGGGAGATAAAAAATCGCTTAACGGAGTATTCTTCTCATATTTAATAAATGTAATGCATCATCAAGTAATGCAATTAGTAACTGGTTCAACTGTTTATCACCTCTATGGAAGTGATATGAAAAAGTTTTGCCTAGCTCTACCGTCCATAGTAGAACAAACCGCCATCGCCACCATTCTCTCGGAAATGGACGATGAAATTCAGACCCTGGAACAACGCCTTGGCAAAACCCGCCAAATTAAGCAAGGTATGATGCAAGAGCTGCTAACGGGCAAAACGCGCTTGGTGGCGCCAGCCGCTTAAGTCGCCAATACACAGGCTGATTTAGCAGGCTTGTGTAAAAGATAAAAAAGGGAACAGGGCTATGAGCAACGTCGGCCAGCGTGAGCGTGCCACCCAACAGCGTATCGTTGATTTTTTTCAGTCCGAGCTGGGCTATCGCTACTTGGGCGATAAGCATGATCAGGACAACAAGAATATTGATGTGGCGCAGCTCAGCACTTGGCTGAGGCAGCGTGGTACCAGTGAAATGCTGATTACGCGGGTAATACGCCAGTTGGAGATCGCCGCAGCGCTGGGCGAAGGCAAAAAGCTCTACTACGCCAACAAAGAGGTCTACCGGCTACTGCGCTATGGCGTAAAGGGCAAGGAAGGCGCGGGCGAACAGAACCAGACCGTTTGGCTGATCGACTGGGAATACCCGGAAGCCAACGACTTTGCCATTGCGGAAGAAGTCTCCATCAAGGGTGAAAACAAAAAGCGCCCGGACATTGTGCTGTACGTGAATGGCATTGCGTTGGGCGTGATCGAGCTTAAGCGCTCGTCGGTGTCGGTTGCGGAAGGCATTCGTCAGAACCTGGATAACCAGAAAAAAGCCTTTATCCGTGATTTTTTCAGCACTATTCAGTTGGTGATGGCGGGCAATGACACCCAAGGGCTGCGCTACGCCACCATCGAAACCCCGGAAAAGTATTACCTGGAGTGGAAAGAAGACACCGCCAACCAGTTTGATTACACCCTGGACTTTCACCTCAGCCGCCTTTGTAACAAAGCGCGCTTCCTGCAAGTGATCCATGACTTTATTGTTTTTGATGCCGGGGTTAAAAAGACCTGCCGTCATAACCAGTTCTTCGGCGTTGAAGCGTCGAAACAGCATATTGCCCGGCGTGAAGGCGGCATTATTTGGCACACCCAAGGCTCGGGAAAAAGCCTCACCATGGTATGGCTTGCCAAATGGATTCGCGAACATATAAAAGATAGCCGCGTGTTGATCGTGACCGACCGAACGGAGCTGGACGAGCAAATTGAGAAGGTGTTTACCGGCGTGGATGAGGATATTTACCGCACAACAAGCGGTTCCGATCTTATCGCCACCCTCAACCAGCCGCACCCTTGGCTGGTGTGTTCGTTGGTACACAAGTTTGGACATCACTCAGAGTCGCAAAGCGACGCCGCCACCGATGCGTTTATCGAAGAGCTAAAGCAGTCATTACCGCAAGGTTTCCGCGCCAAGGGAGACCTGTTCGTGTTTGTGGATGAGTGCCACCGCACCCAAACCGGCAAGCTGCACGAGGCAATGAAAGTGCTCCTGCCGGATGCACTGTTTATCGGTTTTACCGGCACGCCATTGATGAAAAAGGATAAGAAAAAGTCCATTGAGGTCTTTGGTGCCTATATTCACACCTACAAGTTTGATGAGGCGGTGGCCGATGGCGTTGTGTTGGATCTACGCTATGAAGCCCGTGATATCGACCAGACCATTACCTCGCAGAAGAAAGTGGATGACTGGTTTGACGCCAAAACACGCGGCTTATCCAATATTGCTAAAACGCAGCTCAAACAGAAGTGGGGCACCCTGCAGAAGGTGCTCTCCAGCAAGTCCCGCTTACAGCAGATCGTTAACGATATTTTGCTGGATATGGACACCAAACCCCGGCTGATGGACGGTCGCGGCAACGCCATGCTGGTGTGCGCCAGCGTCTACCAAGCCTGTAAAGCCTATGAGATGTTCAATCAGTCAGATTTGGTGGGTAAAGTTGCCATCGTCACCAGCTTTCAGCCCACGGCAGCCAGCATTAAAGGCGAGGCAACGGGTGAAGGCCTGACCGAAAAGCTCTTCAAGTACGACACCTACCGCAAGATGCTGGCGGACTACTTCGAGCAGCCCGAAGATAAAGCAGCCAGCCAAGTAGAAGCGTTTGAAAAAGAGGTGAAGAAGCGTTTTGTCGGCGAACCAGGGCAGATGCGCCTGCTGATTGTGGTCGATAAGCTGCTGACAGGGTTTGATGCCCCATCAGCTACCTATCTCTACATTGATAAGCAAATGGCCGATCACAACCTGTTCCAGGCTATCTGCCGCGTCAACCGGCTGGACGGGGATGACAAAGAGTACGGCTACGTTATCGACTACAAAGATCTGTTCCGCTCCCTAGATAAAGCGATTACTGATTACACCCAGGAGGCGTTTGACGGCTATGACAAGGAAGATGTCGCAGGCTTGCTCAAAGACCGTTTAGAGCAGGCCCGTGAGGATCTCGATAACGCGCTGGAAATGGTGCGCGCGCTATGCGAGCCGGTAAAAGCCCCCCGACATACCCAAGACTATATTCACTACTTCTGCGGTGAGTCGGGTAGCAATAAAGAGGAGTTAACGGAAAAAGAGGCCCTGCGTTTAACCCTTTATCAGTACGTCGCTAAGCTGCTGCGCGCCTTTGCCAATATCGCCAATGAGATGCCTGACGCGGGCTACTCCAGCGCTGAGATTGACGCTGTACGCCGGGAAGTCACGCATTTTGAAGGTGTACGCGATGAAGTGAAGCTGGCGAGCGGTGATCTTGTCGAAATGAAGCGCTTTGAACCGGCCATGCGCCACCTGCTGGATATGTATATTCGTGCCGACGACAGCGAAGTGCTGATGGATTTTGAAGAGCTGGGGCTGATTGAGCTGATCGTCGAGAAAGGCGAGGATGCGGTGAAGGCACTGCCGGAAAATATTCGCAATAATACCGAGGCCATGGCGGAAACCATCGAAAACAACGTACGTAAAACGATTGTTGATGAAAACCCGGTCAACCCAAGGTATTACGAACAGATGTCGGTATTGCTGGATGAGCTCATCAAACAGCGCAGGCAACAGGCCATAACCTATAAGGAATACCTGCAGCGCATTCGTGATTTATCAAGAAGGGTGATTCGCCCTGAACAAAGTACGGAGGATTATCCAGCCACCATTGATTCGAATACTAAGCGTGCGCTTTACGATAACTTTGGCAAAGATGAGCAGCTTGCCATGAAAATCGATGAAGCGATTCGCCATACCAAAAAAGCGGATTGGGTGGGAGATCGCTTTAAAGAACGCGAAATTGCCAATGCCGTACGCCAAGAAACCGCCGGTTACGAGGTAGATATCCAAAGCGTACTGGAACTCGCCAAAGCCCAAAAAGATTACTTATGAGTAGAGACGCAACCTGATGGCAAATATCGAGATTGGCACGATAGCCATGCAACTTAATCGTAAAGCGATCAAGCATTTGCATATCAGCGTATTGCCGCCGGATGGTCGTGTGCGGGTGTCTGCGCCTACCGCCATGTCAGACACGTCGATACGCATGGCGGTCATCAGCCGCATTCCCTGGATTAAACAGCAGCAGCGTGATTTTGCGAAACAACCACGCCAGTCCGAACGCGAAATGGTTAGTGGTGAGTGCCATTACCTATGGGGAAAAGCGCATCGTCTTAACCTTGTTGAGCGAAGCGGCAAGCATGACATCCAAGCCAGTCGGCGCAAGCTCAATTTGCATGTAAATCCAGGCACATCGCTCGATAATAAACATCGGGTATTAATCGAGTTTTACCGGGCAGAAATCAAATCCCGCATCCCCGAGTTGCTCACCTACTGGCAGGATAAAATCGGCGTTGAAGCGTCTGGCTGGGGTGTCAAAAAAATGAAAACCAAATGGGGCAGCTGTAACACCGACGCGAAACGCATCTGGCTGAACCTCGAACTAGCAAAAAAGCCACCGGAATGCCTTGAGTACATTTTGGTACATGAGCTAGTGCACTTATTGGAACGCCATCACAACGAGCGCTTTATGGCCTATATGGACAAATACCTGCCCGATTGGCGTGAACGCCGGAACCTGCTTAATAGCATGCCATTGGCCCATAACCATTGGCTTTATTAATTTTTTGAAGGGCTAAAAAAGCGAAAAGACCCGGCGCACGTACCGAAGCTTTAACCCCAATCAAGCACTACGCGCTCGCCTATCTTTGTCATCTTATAAATTGCTTTTTAAAAAGATAGCAACTAATGTGTTGCCATAGACTAAAAAGCAACTTATTTGACGACATCACTATGCCGCTACTGGATCAGATCAAAACGCGCCGTGTTGAGCTGGGTTTCAAGCAGAGTGACATGCAGATGCGGGTGGGAATGTCGCGCCAGCAGTATCAGCGGCTTGAAGCTAGCGGAAACCCGCGCCTTAATACATTAGAACTGGTAGCTAAGGGGTTGAACAGCGAGATTATGTTGATCCCTCAAGAGAAGCGCGACGCGGTTTTGGCTCTGCTCGCGGGTCATGCCGCTGGCAAACCTGCCTCTGATATGGCGGATGAAAGCGATAGCCTCATTGATGACCCTTGGAAAGGCTTATTAGGGGATGATTAACCGTGCAAAGGCGGGCTAAATGGATCGATTGAGCATTCTGCAGCTCTCTCTGCATGGGAGCGTGGTGGGCCATCTTGCGGGTTACTCCCATGGCAAGAATATCCTGCTGTTCGATGATGCGTTTCGCCACAACCCTGAACGGCCAACGCTTAGCCTGATTACGCACCCTAATTTCCCTAAATCTGAAGAGATTTTAGCGAGAGACTGGTCGAGGCACCAACGGCTGCATCCCTTATTGTCTAACCTGCTGCCTGAAGGTGCGCTGCGTGAACTGCTAGCGCATAGTTTGAAAACCCATATTGACCATGATTTCTCTCTTCTAGCATGGCTTGGTCTTGACCTCCCCGGCGCCCTTATCGCTCGCCCTCTCACCACAGACAACATCCCGGCGAAAGTACTGGCTCGGTTACCACATGCACGATCTGAAACCCTTGAATACCCACCTATACTAACGCCTGGCAATAAATTCTCGTTGGCTGGCGTACAGATGAAATTCTCCATGAAGGAGAAAGATGGCCGTTATAACTTAGTCCATAGCGCCGTAAATGATGACCATGAGGCGTTGGGTGAGTGGATTATCAAAACGCCCTCCACCCAACATGCTTACGTTCCTTTAAACGAATTTTCGGCAATGCAACTGGCGGCCCTGGCAGGCATTGATATGCCCGAAACTCGCTTGGTTGCGCTTGATACGTTAGACAATCTGCCTGCTATCCGTTTACCAGAAGAGCCTATGGCGTTTGCTATCAAGCGTTTCGATCGTCAGAGCGGAGTGACAGGTACCGAGCGCGTTCACATGGAAGACTTTGCTCAAGTTTTGGCGAAATATCCTCATGAGAAGTATGGCTCGGCTAACTATGAACAAATTGGCCGTATTTTGTACCAGTTTTCCGGTGATGCTATTGCGGATGCCCAGCAATTTGCCCGACGCCTGCTGGTAAATATTTTGCTAGCCAATGGCGATGCGCACTTAAAAAACTGGAGCCTTTTGTACGCTGACCGCTACACACCACGGTTATCACCCGCTTACGATATTGTGACTACCAGCGTATATCTGGAAAACGAGCGTACTACTGCGCTCAATTTGGCGGGCCAAAAAGCGTGGTATCAAACTTCCATGGAAAGCTTTCAGCAGTGGGCTAAAAAAGCCGATATTCCTTGGCGCTTAATCAAGCCTCACCTAGATGACACGCTTGATAAAGCCCGCACCTTATGGCCTAAAGCACTGACGGAGTTACCAATGCATGAGCCCCATAAGCAGGTACTGCGTGAACATTGGCAGCGTCTCCATACTGATTTTCGTCTGCCTGGTGGTTAACAGCGATTTTTAGTAGTTGAAAACATCACTCAATATTCTGAATCTGCTCCCGCATCTGCTCAATTAACACCTTCAATTCCACCGCACAACGGGTCGTCTCCGCCACCACGGATTTTGATGAGAGCGTGTTGGCTTCGCGGTTGAGTTCCTGCATCAGAAAGTCCAAGCGTCGGCCTTTGGGGCCTTTTTGAGCGAGTTGGTGGCTGACTTCTTCGATATGCGCGGTGAGACGGTCTAACTCTTCATCCACATCGGCTTTTTGCGCCACCAGCACCAGCTCGGCTTCCAGGCGTTGGGGGTCGAGTTCGGTCTTGGCGACTTCCAGGCGTTCCAGCAGCTGGGCGCGTTGGCGCTCCAGAATTTGCGGGAGCAGGTTGCGTACGGTGGCCACTTGTTCGCTTACCGCGTCTAGGCGGGTGGTGATCATCTCGGCCAGCTTATCGCCTTCGCGGGCGCGGGCGTCGATCAGTTCATCCAACGCTTGGTTAAATAGCGCTTTGGCGGCGGCTTTAATGGCGTCTTGGTCGAGGTGCTGGGTTTCCAGTACGCCGGGCTGGTTGAGTAGTGCGAGCGTGGTGGGCGGCACGGCGCTGGGCACTTGCTGCTGTATGGCGGCCAGGGCATCGGCAATCTCTTTCAGGCGCTGGGCGTTCATGGCAGGCGCTTGTGCGGTGTCGGCGCTCTCAAACCTTACGCTGCATTCAACTTTGCCACGGGCTAAACGGGTGCGCAGTGCTTCGCGCAGCACCGGCTCTAAGTCACGCAGGCTTTCATGCAGGCGGAAATGTGGCTCTAAGTAGCGCTGATTCACCGAGCGAATTTCCACCTGCAGGGTGCCGAAAGGAGCTCCCTGCTCGGTGCGGGCGAAGGCGGTCATGCTGTGTACGCGGCTGGAAGTGGCCATGTTTCATCCTGATAGAGAACAACGGTGTATAAAAGCATTGCCAACAGTCTACCCGATAGGCCCATCAGCGCACTCCCAGACGTGTACAATGGAGGGCTTTTCCTAGTTGTGCGTTTATTGAGAGGTACTATTTGTGAGCAGCGCTAAGCGTCCTGATGTTGTGCGTCCCAGCGGTCGCGAAGCCGACCAGCTCCGTGATATTCGCCTGACCCGCGATTACACCCGTCATGCGGAAGGCTCTGTGCTGGTGGAGTTTGGCGATACCAAAGTACTGTGTAATGCCAGCGTAGAAGCCGGTGTGCCGCGCTGGCTGCGCGGTAAGAATCAGGGCTGGGTCACCGCTGAGTACGGCATGCTGCCCCGCGCCACTCACACCCGCAGTGGCCGTGAAGCGACCCGCGGCAAGCAAGGTGGCCGCACGCTCGAAATTCAGCGTTTGATTGGCCGCAGCCTGCGTGCCGCGGTCAATTTGAAGAAGCTGGGTGAGTTCACCATTACCGTGGATTGCGATGTGATCCAGGCAGATGGCGGTACCCGCACCGCAGCGATTACCGGTGGCTGCGTGGCGCTGATCGATGCGATCCGTTACCTGCAACGCGAGAAGAAGATCAAAGCCGACCCCTTCAAGCAGTTGGTAAGCGCTATTTCCGTGGGCATTTATAAAGGCGTTCCGGTACTGGATCTGGACTACCCGGAAGACAGCAAAGCCGATACCGACCTGAACGTGGTGATGACCGAAAGCGGCGAGTTAATCGAAGTACAGGGCACCGCCGAAGCCAGCGCCTTCAACCGTGCCGAGCTAAACGGCATGCTCGATTTGGCCGAGAAGGCAGGTGATGCACTTCGCGACCATCAGCGCGAAGCGCTGGGTATTCGTGGCTAAAAATTAACGCCCGCCACAACGCAACAAGCCGACCCAAGGGTCGGCTTGTTGCTTATTACCACTACTGACAGACTGCGACGCGGGAAAAGTTCGTTGCCTAGCGCTTAGAGCGCTAGGTCGTACTCAATGATCAGCGGTGCGAACTCGGAGAAGGTCGCATCGTAATCAATCCACGCGTCGACCACGTGGCGACGGAAGTTGGGGCCGACTAATTGATAGTCGATCCGCCAGCCTTCCTGGCGTTCACGGGGCACGTCTTGGTCAAGCTTCGGCCACCAGGTGTACTCGCCTGCATCGCGGTTAATTTCGCGGAAGGTGTCGATAAACCCGGTGGGGCCAAGCACCTGATCCATCCAGGCGCGCTCTTCCGGGCGGAAGCCTGAGGTCAGTTGATTGTCCGACCAGTTAGCCAAGTCGACGGTTTTGTGGGCAACATGCCAAGTGCCGCAGAGGATGTATTCGCGGCGTTTGCGCGACATCTTCGTCAGGTACTCCTGGTACTGCTCCATAAACGCCTGTTTGGCTTTTTGGTCACTTCCATCAGGCATCAGGAAAGAGACAATACTGAAGCGTTCATAATCCGCCTGCAGAAAACGTCCTTCATGATCACACTGAGGAAACCCTAGGCCATACATAATCGCCTTGGGGATTTTGCGGCAATAGAGTGCCACACCGGAGAAACCATCCTCTTCGGCATCTAGGAAGTAGCCTTCATAGCCTTCCGGATACAGAATGTGGTCACCCAGTTCAAAACTTTTTGCCTTGATGTTCTGCACGCAGACCACGTCGACATCCTGCTGAGCCAGCCAGTCCAGGAAGCCACGATCGACGGCATCACGAATACCATTGACATTGATGCTGGCAATTTTCATAAATCGTCCCTTTTGCGTCGCTGCTGTATGATACCCGACGTTTAGACGTTTGGGTAAAGGCAGCGACTAAAACTTGCCATTTACCCGCGTTTATTGTTGCTTTCGTGCCGATTTAAACCTACCGCCTAGTGAGGAACGCCGTGGCTACCACTCTACAACCCTACCAGCGCGATTTCATTGCCTTTGCCATTGAGCAAGGTGTGCTTAAGTTTGGTGAGTTTACGCTTAAATCTGGCCGTGTCAGTCCTTACTTTTTTAACGCCGGGCTTTTTCAAACCGGGCGCGCACTGGCCAAGCTGGGGCGCTTTTATGCCCAGGCAATTGCCGATAGCGGTTTAAACGCTGATGTGCTGTTTGGCCCGGCGTATAAGGGCATTCCGCTGGCAGCGGTCACAGCGGCGGCCCTGGCCGACCATCATGATATTGATATGCCCTACGCCTTCAACCGCAAAGAGGCTAAAACCCACGGTGAAGGTGGCAATATCGTTGGCGCACCGCTTTCCGGCGATATTTTAATTATTGATGACGTGATTACCGCGGGCACCGCGATTCGCGAAGTGATGACGTTGATTGAGCAGAGCGGTGCCCACGCTGGCGGGGTGATCATTGCCCTTGATCGGCAGGAGCGCGGCCAGGGCGAGCAGAGTGCGATTCAGGAAGTGCAGGCCCAGTATGGTATGCCGGTGGTCAGCATCGTCACTCTTGAGCAAGTGCTCACTTACTTGGAAGAGCATGCTGGAGGCGAAATGCTCGCCTACGCCGAAGCCATCAGGGCCTATCGTGACCGCTACGGTATTGCCAACTGATTAGACTGACAGCGCGCCAGTGAAACCTTGCTGGCGCCACGCTTCGTAGCTCACAATAGCCACAGCGTTGGAAAGGTTCAGGCTACGGTTATTGGGCTGCATAGGCAGGCGCAGTTTGTGCTCAGCGGTTAGCGCTTCGTGTACCTGGGGCGAGAGCCCAGCGGTTTCAGAACCAAATAGCAGTACATCGCCCGGGGCAAAGTCGGCATCGCTGTAGGTGCGCGTGCCTTTAGTGGTGATCGCCCAGATGCGCCGCCCCTGCATGGCCTGCTGAAAAGCGTTAAAATCCGCGTGGCGGGTCACGTTGTCGATATCACGGTAATCCAACCCAGCGCGGCGCAGCTTTTTCTCTTCCAGGTCGAAGCCAAGCGGCTCAATCAGGTGTAAACGGCAGCCATTGTTGGCCACTAAGCGCATAATATTGCCCGTATTGGGCGCCATGCGCGGTTCAAAAAGCGCTACTTCAAACATCTCCACCTGCCTGTTTATTATGCCTTCGCCAAGCGGCTGATTGTACTTGAAACCGTACTTGAAGCCGACTAGCAACTCTCGTAGAGGATGACCGACGCCATGACGCCTGCCACGCCCAAGAGCATTCTTAGCCGCATTAAAGGGCTAAACCCGCGCCAGCAGGAAGCCGTGCGCTACATCGATGGTCCTTGCTTGGTGTTGGCGGGCGCAGGGTCAGGTAAAACCAGCGTTATCACCACTAAAATTGCCTATTTGGTGCAAGAGTGCGGGATGAGCGCGCGTAAAATCGCGGCAGTGACCTTTACCAATAAAGCCGCCCGAGAGATGAAAGAGCGCGTGGGCCAGATGCTGCACGGCAAAGAGGGCCACGGGCTAACGGTCTCCACCTTTCACACCCTGGGGCTGAATATTATTCGCGGCGAGCTTAAAACCCTGGGCTACAAGCCGGGCTTTTCGCTCTTTGACCCGGAAGACGCCAAGGCACTGCTGCGCGATTTAATGAACAAAGACGCCCAGGTGGATGCCGAGCAGATCAACGCCGTGCAGAGCAAAATTTCCACCTGGAAGAATGACTTGGTGCTGCCCAGCGATGCCCTCTCGTTTGCCGCCGATGACGATGAGCACTTTGCCGCCCGGGTGTATGAAGCCTACGTCCGTCATTTAAAAGCCTACAACGCGGTGGATTTCGACGACCTGATTCTGCTGCCGGTGGTACTGCTCAAGAACGATCCGGAAGCACTAGAGCGCTGGCGGCGCAAAATCCACTACATGCTGGTGGATGAGTATCAGGACACCAATGTCTCCCAGTACCTGCTGGTGAAACTGCTCATGGCCGAGCGCTCCACCTTTACCGTGGTGGGCGATGACGACCAGTCGATCTACGCCTGGCGCGGTGCACGGCCTGAAAACCTGATTACTCTGGGGGAAGATTTCCCGCGCCTGAAAGTCATCAAGCTGGAACAGAACTACCGCTCTACTGCCACGATACTGCGCGCCGCCAATACGCTGATCGCCAATAACCCCCACGTTTATGAGAAAACGCTGTGGTCCGATATGGGCGACGGTGCGCCCATTCGGGTCATCGTGAATCGGCATGAAGAGGCGGAGTCCGAGCGGGTCGCCAGCGAAATGCTCACGCGCAGGATCAAAGAGAAGGCCGAGTGGCGCGACTTTGCGGTGCTTTATCGGGGCAATTTTCAGGCGCGATTACTGGAGCTCAAGCTTCAGCACTATCAGATCCCTTACAAGCTCTCGGGCGGCACGTCGTTTTTCTCCCGCAACGAAATCAAAGACGCCATGGCCTACCTGCGCCTGTTGATTAATCCCGCCGACGACAACGCGTTTTTGCGCATCGTGAACGTGCCACGCCGTGAAGTGGGCCCCGGCACCGTCGAGAAACTCGCTAACTACGCCACTGAGCGTTCCATATCGCTATTTGCCGCTTGCCACGAACTTGGGTTAGAACAAGTACTGCCGACCCGAGCTACTGAGCGTTTAAGCCGCTTTACCCACTTTATTGACGGTGTGCGTAAGCGCATGGATCAAGGCGATGCCATTGCCGCCATTCGTGACATGCTGCGGGATATGGATTACGAGGCGTGGCTGTACCAAAACGCCAGCGCACCCACCGTCGCCGAGCGCCGCATGGCCAACGTGTGGATTTTGATCGACCAGCTAGAGAAGTCACTTAACCGCGACCCGGAAGAGAATACCGACTCCACCGATACCGAAACCGACGGCGTTCAAGCGGCTATTTCACGCTTGGTGCTGCGGGATATTCTAGAGCAGCAAGCAGAAGAGGATGACTCGGATAGAGTGCAGCTTCTCACCATGCACGCCTCCAAAGGGCTGGAGTTTCCGCATGTTTATTTGATGGGGCTAGAGGAAGACCTGCTGCCCCACCGCAACGCCATTGAAGTAGGCACCGTGGAGGAGGAGCGTCGCTTGGCTTATGTGGGGATTACCCGGGCACGGCGAACATTAACGCTTACCCTGGCGCGGCAACGTAAAGCCTACGGTGAGTTGATGGACTGCCAGCCGAGCCGCTTTTTAGAAGAGCTGCCCGCCGAGGATCTGGAGTGGGAAGGCCGTGCAGATAAAGAAGACCCTGAGAAAAAGCAGGCCCGGGGTAAAGACGCCATTGCTGGGCTGCGTTCACTGCTAGGATGATTGATTATTAGGCAGGCAAAAAATAATCCACAGGGCAATGTTTAAAACGCCCTGTGGATAAATTACTTAAACGCTAGTGGTTGGCGACGTCTTACTGAGCTTCTGCCATTAAGTAATCAACGACGGCCATGACTTCTTCATCAGACAGGTTGGGGTTACCGCCTTTGGCAGGCATGGCGCCAATGCCGTTGATTGCACTGGCGTAAAGCTCGTCAGCACCCTTTTCTAAACGCGCTGCCCAGGCTTCTGAGTCACCTTTGGTCGGTGCACCGGCAACGCCGCTATCGTGACACGCCGCACAGCCAACGCTTGCGTAAAGCGCAGCGCCATCCAGGTCGCTACCGCCACTCGCTTCTTCTTCGTTTGCTGAGGCGTCTTCTTCACTCGCCGCGTCGTCGTTAGCAGCCATCTCTTCTTCAGCAGCATCACCTTCCGCAGCGGCGGTTTCTTCTGCAGCTCCCTCGTCTGTTGCCGCCTCTTCAGAAGCAGCGTCATCGCCACCGCCTAATTCTGGCACTTCCATCACCGGTTCAACCATATAGGCAACCGCTGCTTCGACTTCTTCGTCGGAAAGGCTGGCATTGCCGCCTTTCGGAGGCATGGCGCCAATACCATTAATCGCGTGATCTAACAGCGTGGCGAAACCTTGTTCGGTACGTTCAGCCCAAGCCTCTTCATCACCGCGGATAGGTGCACCCGCAGCGCCGGATTCGTGGCAGGCGCTACACACGTTGCCGTAAATACCTTCACCGTCGATATCACCGCCACTGCTGGCGCTATCGCCTGCAGGTGCGGCTGCCGTTCCACAGTCTTGGCCTTGCAAACAGAGTTGACCCACCGGCGCTAAACGCTCGGCAATCGCATCACGTGCGGCATCATCTTGGGCATAAACACTGGATGTGCCCGCCATGAAGCCGAGGGCCACCAGCCCGCTCATGATCAGCTTAGCTTTCACTCTCACCACCTCTTGAGTATTGTCATCAAACGTTTTTTCTTAACCTCTGTCTTAACCCCTGCGCGGGGCAGCGCCAATATCCTAAATGCACCGCTGAGACGCCAAGACACGCGTATAGAACTAGTATAACGGCAACGCAAAGCGCAAGAAAATGCTACTAAGCGCGCCTATGCCACCAACGACTGCTATTTAGGCCTTATTGAGGTGCTTCACTCCTTCCGCCACCCCCTTTCCACGCTAATAAACGCTGCTGTGCATAATGCACAAAACCAGCCTCCTGATAGAGCCGTTTGGCCGGTAGGTTGACGTTATCCACCGCCAGCATGACCTCTTGCACACCCGCCTGCTGGGCAAGCTCAAGTGCGCTATTCAATAGCGCGCGGCCCAAGCCAATCCCACGCCATTCAGGCGCTAGCCCCATCAACATAAGCTCCCAACGGCCTAGTGACGGGCGTGGCGCCAGCAGCAAAACACCCGCCACGGCATCTTGATAATTGACGGTGTACCAGTGCTGTGGCGCCTGGGGGTCCTGTTGATGGAACCCGGTCAACAACTCTTGCACCGAGAGTACGTCGCGCAAGGGGCGACTATCTAGCGAATCGTGCCCCACGGCGGCCAACAGGGCCAGCTGTTGCGTTTGCGAAAACTCGCCAAATGGCTGCAGTGACAATGGCCTTGCTTCCTTCATTACTAAACGGCGGTGACTGCTACCGGTTAAATGCGCCAGGTTGGCCAAGCGCTGCATGCCATGCTCCATCAGCAGCGCTTCTGTTTCAGCGGCCTGGGGTGAAAGCGTCAGGTGGCAGAGGCGAATAGGCTGATTGTTTACCCACCTATAGGCTGCATGTAGTAGCGCGTGGGCATGTGCGCCTTCGGCCTTGGGTAACCACAGCTGGGCCATGTTCATCGGCAAGGGTTGCACCCAGATAGCGCCCTTTAGTCGTCCCGCGTCCAGGCTTATCCATAACCCGCCCCACTGTTCGTCTGGCAGATCGTACATTGCCTTTACCGCCTCGCTCAGGGCGGTTTGCTGCTCAGGATCATGAGCGGCCGCCAACTGCAGCAGCGCCTCGCGACGTAGCGAGGGAGGACACTGCACGGTCTCAAGGGGCGTTACCTGCGCGGAGGTCATCAATGCGTTACCTCTCCATTGCTCGGTCAAACCAGAGATAAATATTTATCCCTGGTTAAGTTTTCGTTAAGTAAACCCGCCCAGAGTGTCGGAAAACATGATGGAGATCACCCGATGGCTCGCCTACGTTCGCTCCCCACTGCGCTGGCAACACTGGATTGGCACGAAGCCCTCAATTGGCAGGAAAAAGCGATGCTTCAGCAACTGATTCAGCAACGCTTCGCCCAGCAACACAGTGCTTATATCCAGCATTTTCTGCCCCGACTGTTTGGGCTGTGGCAGGCGGGACAACCGCAAGCGGCGGTGGGGCTGCGCCTTGCCAGCAGCGGGCCACTCTTTCTGGAGCGCTACCTGGATGGCAAGGCTGAACAGGTTATTAACCATGGGTTTCAGCAGTCACTTGCCCGTCGGGATATTGCCGAAATTGGCAATCTGGCCAGCCTGCGCCCTGGCTTGCAGCGGCAGCTGTTTATTTACCTGGCTCATCAACTGGCGGCGGAAGGCATCACTTGGCTGCTATTTACGGCCACGCCTGAAGTCGCCAACGGCCTGCGCCGCCTAGGGCTTGAACCACAACCGATTACCCCTGCCGACCCTAATCGACTAGGCGAAGAGTCGCATCTCTGGGGGCGCTATTACCAGCATCGCCCCTGGGTGATGGCCGGTGATCTTCGCAGCGCCATGCACACGCTCCAGGCTCAGTCAGCCTTCACAGAAACAGATAGTGAAGAGGTACTGCATGCACGCCTTGCCTAATGCGCTAATGGCGCGGCTTGCCCACCATGCCCAGCAAACCCCACAGCGTACCGCACTTAGCGATGGCGAGCAGAGTTTGTCGTATGCAGATGTCATTCACCACGTCGCCCAGAGGCGCCAGCGTTTACGCGATGTTAACGCACGACGCGTCGCATTAGCGCTGGATAACGGGCTGGAGTGGGCACTATGGGATTTAGCCTTGATGGCCGAAGCGTGTGTGGCAGTGCCTATTCCCGACTTTTTCAGTGAACAGCAGCGCCGCCACCTGGTTCAGCAGGCGGGCCTGGATAGTTGGGTTGGGCATGGAGGGGAGCCCTACGGTTTTCAAGCTACCCCCGACCCAGCCATCGCTCAGCGTCGGGTTGACCATCCCCCCGCGTTACACGAAGGCACCACGCGCATCACCTTTACCTCGGGCACCAGCGGCACCCCCAAGGGCGTGTGCTTGGATAACGCGGCGCTGCTGACCGTAACTGAAAGCCTGGCGGAGATAGTGGCACCGCTTGATATACGCCGCCACTTAGCCATGTTGCCCCTCTCCACGCTGCTCGAAAATATCGGCGGGCTTTATCTACCGCTATGGTTGGGTGCCTGCAGCATTTTACCGGGTATGGCCACTTTAGGCTGGCAGGGAGCTAGCGGTTTTAACGCTCGGCTCGCCCTTGATGCGATTGAGCGCTACCAACCCCAAAGCATGATTTTGGTGCCTCAGCTGCTTCAAGCATTGGTCAGCCAGTCCACAAGGGCACCTGATAGCCTGCGCTTTGTGGCAGTAGGCGGCGCGCAGGTGGCCAACACACTGCTCACTCACGCCCGGCGTGGCGGATGGCCGGTCTATGAAGGCTATGGTTTATCCGAAGGCACCTCGGTGGTCTGTCTGAATCGCCCAGGCGAGCCAAGCTGCGGCGTTGGCCGCCCACTGCGCCACGCCCAGATCCGCATTGATCGCGAAGGCCAGCTGCATATTCGTGGCGCCTTGATGCTGGGTTATATCGGCGAAGCACCTTGCGGCGACTGGTATGCCACAGGGGACACCGGTCAGTGGCAAGACGGCACCATCGCGCTCAATGGCCGCCAGCGGGAAGTCTTTATTACCGCCTATGGCCGTAATATCAACCCGCAATGGGTAGAGGGCGAGCTCTGCACGCAGCCTGCCATTGCCCAAGCCATGGTGTATGGCGAGGCCCTGCCCGCTAACCGCGCGCTGATCGTGCCCACGACGCCCCATATTACCAATGCCCAGATCGACGCTGCCCTCAATGCATTGAATCGCACGCTACCCGATTACGCCCAAGTGCATGAGTGGCAGCGCGCCGCCCCCTTTACGCCCCACAACCAACAACTCACGGCCAACGGCCGCCTACGCCGCGACACCCTGCTAGCCGCCTATGGCCACTGGCTAAGGGCCGTCGTGACCGACACACCCAAAGGAGTAACACCATGACCGCTTACCAACAGCTGCAAGACGCTACCCAAGACGCTCGTCACTGGTTGCTGACCACCCCCATCGTGACCCGCGCTCTGGCGGGCAATGTCACGCTAGAGGAGTATCTCGCCTTTTTAGGTCAAGCGTATCACCACGTTCGTTTCACCGTGCCGCTAATGATGGCCTGCGGCGCACGGCTGCCCGACCGGCTCGACTGGCTGCGCACGGCGCTGGTGGAATACATCGAAGAGGAGCACGGCCATGAAAAATGGATTCTGGATGATATCCGCGCCGCAGGCGGGGATGCAGAAGCCGCCGCTGCCGCCCTGCCAGACCCCGCCACTCGGTTAATGGTGGCCTGGATTCGTGATGCCGTAGAACACGGCAATCCGGTGGCGTTTTTCGGCATGGTGCAGGTGCTGGAAGGCACCAGTACCGCGCTTGCCACCCAGGCCGCCGAACGCTTACAGGCAAGCCTTTCGCTACCCAACAATGCCGTGCGCTATCTCACCTCCCACGGCAGCCTGGATATTGGTCATTTGGCCTTTTTTGAAGAGCAGATAAATCAGCTGGGTGCCGACGATCTGGCCGTGGTGACTGATAGCGCCAACATGTTCTACCGCCTGTATGGCGCAATGTTTAGAGGCATCGAAGCCCGCTGTCAGGGCGGCAGCGCGGTGGAGGAACTTAGTCATGCGCTTGCCTAGCCTGGCTTGGCCTAGAAAAAATAGGCTGCCCGGCGGATGGCCGGGCCAGAGGATTTTAATCACCGGCGCCAGCGGCGGTATTGGTATGGCCCTGGCCGAAGCGCTGGCGCAGCGGGGCGCGCACCTACTGGTAAGTGGTCGCCAACAAAACGCGCTGGCTTCGTTAGTCGACCGTTTTCCCAAGCACATCACCGCCGTTAGCGCTGATCTAACCAACGCGAGTGATCGCAGCCGCTTAGTCAGCGCTGCGCAAGAGGCAAGCTGCAATATGTTGATTAATGCCGCTGGCAGTAATCAGCAGGGATTTTTTGATACTGCCAGTGACAGCGATATCGAACAGCTGGTGGCGATTAATCTGACCGCCACCCTGCAACTGACCCGCGCGCTGCTTCCCCAGCTAATGGCTGGCCCCCGAGCGACGATTATCACCATTGGTTCGACGCTCGGGCGGCTGGGCTACCCAGGCCAAGTCACTTACTGCACCACCAAATTCGCCCTGCGCGGTTTTAGCCAAGCGCTGCGCCGGGAGCTGGCCGATACCCGTGTGCGGGTGATGTATATCGCCCCACGAGCCACCCGCACCGCGATGAACTCGCCACAAACCGAGGCACTCAATGAGGCGCTGGGCAATACCATCGACTCTCCTGACGCCGTTGCCCTGGCCATTATCAATGCCATAGAACAGCAGCGTGAGGAACTACAAATTGGCCTGCCAGAACGCTTCTTTACCCGCTTGAATATGCTATGGCCAGGCGCTGTTGACCGGGCCCTGTTACGCCAACTGCCCGTCATTCGCCGGTTCGTTGCCACCAAGGAGTCTTCCTCATGATCATGCTAGCTTTCAAAACGCTGCGTACCACGCTACTGGCTAGCGCCATTGGCTTGATAAGTTTTCAGGGGTTTGCCAGCGAGGTCGACAGCGCGGCTGTCGCCGCATCGCTTACCGAACTACAGCAGCGTTGGGCGGAAATTAACTATACGCTGCCGCCGGGTGAACAGGCGGCAGCCTTCAGCCGCTTGGGCGACCAGGCCGAACAGCCCGTCAAACGCTACCCGGACGCCGCCGAACTGCATATCTGGGCCGGCATTATCCGCTCGACAGAAGCAGGTGCCAGTGGTGGGCTGGGCGCGCTGGGGCTGGTAAAACAGGCTAAAAAGGAGCTTGAAACCGCGCTGGAACTGAACCCGCTGGCGCTGGATGGTTCGGCCTATACCAGCCTGGGTGCGCTCTATTATCAGGTTCCCGGCTGGCCACTCGGCTTTGGCGATGAACAAAAAGCCGAATGGCATTTGCAAAGAGCCCTTGCGATTAACCCCGAAGGGATCGACAGTCTCTATTTCTGGGGCGACTATTTACATGAACAGGGTCGCGATGCAGAAGCGCGTCAGGCATTGGAAAATGCACTAGTAGCACCACCCCGGGCGGGGCGTGAATTGGCGGATAATGGCCGCCGTGACGACATTCGCCAGTTAATGTCAGAACTCGAATAATAAGGATCCCTATGCGCATTTTGCTGGTAGAAGACGACCCAAGCTTAGCCTCGGGTATCCGCTTAGCGTTAAAGCCCGAGCACTACACGGTGGATCACCTGAGCGACGGCACTACCGCGCTAAATGCGCTAACAGAGGGAGAACCCTTTGATGCTGTGATTCTTGACCTGGGGCTGCCGCGCATGGATGGCATGGCGGTATTAAACGCTGTCAGGCGCCACGGCAGTCAGGTGCCCATTTTGGTACTGACGGCCCGCGACGCGGTGGATGACCGCATCGCGGGGCTGGATGCTGGCGCCGATGACTATTTAACCAAACCGTTTGAAGTGGCGGAACTGAAAGCCCGATTACGCGCCTTGCTGCGCCGCAGCCAAGGCCAGATCAGCAGCATATTGAGCTGTCGTGGTATCCGCCTGGACCCGCACACCTTTAACGTCAGCTATCAAGACCAAGATGTGAGCTTGTCGCGGCGCGAGTTGACGCTACTGCAAGAGTTTATGAGCCATCCGGGCCGGGTGTTTACCCGCGATACCTTGACCCGCTTGGTCTACGGCTGGGACGAGGATGTCGAGAGCAATGCCATTGAAGTCCATATCCACCATTTACGACGCAAGCTATTCACCGACGTCATCCGCACGGTGCGCGGCATTGGCTATGTGATGGATAAGCCAAAGGATGAAGTATGACGTCTATTCGCCAACGCACCCTAGGGCTGGCGCTACTGGTATTTGGCCTAAGCATGCTGGTAATCGGCTTTGTCAGCTACCGTTATGCCGCCCATGAAATAGAAGAACTTTACGATGCCAGCCTGGCGCAGAATGCACGCTTGCTGGAAGGGTTGTTACAGGCACCGCTGCCGGATTCTGACCGCAATGTGCTACTAAACAGTCTGGAAAGCGCCTTGCAGCGCGCTCGTCAGTCCGACAAGCGCTTTGCGGGCCACCGTTACGAAAGCAAACTGGCCTTTCAGTTGTGGGAGGACGAGCAACTGCTGCTGCGCTCTGCCACGGCCCCTGAAGCCCCCCTTGCCCAACAGCCTATCGGCTACTCGACGCTGACCGTGGACGAGCACGATTGGCGAGTATATGTGCTTGAAGTGCCGGACTCATCAAATCGTGTGGTAGTGAGCGAGCGCGAAGACGTTCGCGGGGAACTGATCAGGGCGGTAGCGCTCCGAACGCTGTTGCCCGACCTGATCGGCCTGCCACTCCTCTCCGCGCTGCTATGGTGGTCAATTGGCTGGGGGCTGGCACCGTTATCCCGCATGGCCGAGCAGATTCGCAGTCGTGATCCGCACAATTTGCAGCCCTTGACGCTTAGCCCCTTGCCCCACGAGTTGGACACCATCGCCGGCGCGCTTAACCGGCTGTTAGAGCGCATCCGCATCATGCGCGTACGCGAAAAGCGCTTCATTGCCGATGCCGCCCATGAGTTACGCACCCCCTTAGCAGTGCTTGACCTACACGCCCAGAACGCACTGACAGCCGATAATCTTGAAGATCGCCAGGAGGCGCTCAGCCACCTGCGCGGCGGCGTTGCCCGGGCCACGCGCTTGGTTACCCAGTTGTTAACGCTGGCGCGCCTGGACCCTGAAGAAGAGTCACAACCTGAGTACCGCGCCACCAACCTACTCAGTGAAGTGCGGGAAACCCTGGCCAAGCTTTCGCCGCTGGCCGCTGAACGCCAACAGCAACTGCTGCTAAACGCCGATGAGCAGGGGGAGTGGTCCATCACAGAAGAGCCCGGCGCGATTGAAACCTTGGTACAAAATCTGGTCGGTAATGCCATCCAGCACTCGCCTAATCAGAGCGCCACCAGCATCACGTTGGCGACGACGCCACACGGCTTTCAGCTCATGGTGGATGATCAGGGACCCGGCATCCCGGTCAATGAACGCAAAAAAGTGGTCGAGCGCTTTCAGCGCGCAGGCCCCAGCGCGGGTTCGGGGTTAGGGCTTTCCATCGTTGAGCGGTTAGTCACTCGCCATGGCGGCACTCTTCAACTTGATGATGCGCCCAGCGGAGGGCTACGCGTACGTATTGTTCTGCAACGTCCAGAAAAGCAATAAATTTTTCTTTGCTTCCTAAGCTGAGTTTTATGGATCTCTTAAGGTTCTGATAAGAATTGCATGCAACTGTGGAGGCACACTGCGAGCCAGATACCCACGGCTCGCTCTTTTCTCCACATGGAGGTCCCCCGATGAACCAAGTAACCTTTTCACCTAAGCCATTAGTTCAACTAGGCTCAACCCCTCTTTTGGCGATGCCTGCCCCACGGCGGCTGTTGCCCACCAGTCCTGCCATGACGGTGCTTACCGACTTTTCCCAGGTAATGCCGCAGTCGGTTGAAGCCGATACGCCTATCGACGAGGCACACCTTAAGATGCGGCATGGCGGTGTACGGCTTTTGTTCGTCATGGATAAACAGGCGCACTGTATCGGCGTTATTACGTCGAAAGAAGTGATCGGTACCCGGCGCATCAACCTGGCCATGCAGCAGCGTAACCTGACCCGTGCAGAAGTCACCGCTGAAATGATCATGACGCCATGGCACAAGCTGAGCGCTTTGCCTGTCGCGCAACTGGCATCGCTGACCATCGAAGACCTGGTACTATCAATGGAAGCCGTTACCGACCAGCATCTCTTGATCACCGAGCAAAATGATAATCACGAACTAAGAATTCGCGGCATTATCTCAGCAAGCGATATACAGTCGGCGGTAGGCAAAGAGATCAATCCGGTGCCGATGGCGAAAAGCTTTGCCGACATCTGCCATGTCGTAACCGGTCACGATCTATAACGCTTCAGCAGGGCTAGCCTTTAGGTTAAATAGAAACGCCCTTCACCGATTTCTCGGTGAAGGGCGTTCGCATTTGAGGAGCGCTTTCTGTCTAGAGCTTCTTTTTGTCTAGAACATTGAGGCGTTAATCCACAAGTGGGTAACGATGCTAGCGGCATAGCCTAATAAAATGGCTGGCATCCAGCGAAGGTGAACGGCAAAGGTATAGATCCCCCGCGCCTGCCCCATCAAGGCGACGCCCGCAGCAGATCCCATCGAAAGCAAACTGCCCCCCACGCCTGCGGTCAGGGTAATCAACAGCCAGTTACCCTCGGTCATGTCCGGGGCCATGGAAAGTACCGCGAACATCACCGGGATGTTATCCACAACGGCCGAGATAAGCCCCAGCACCACGTTAGCCCACACCGGGTTCCAGCTACCGTAAAGCGTTTCGGAAAGCAGGCTGAGGTAGCCCATAAAGCCAAGGCCACCGACACACATCACGACCCCGTAGAAGAACAGTAGCGTGTCCCACTCGGAGCGCGCAATACGGCTGAAAATATCAAACGGCACCACGCTACCGAGCTGTTCAAGCTTCTTCCAATCGCCACGGCGAGAATAGCGCTCGCGCTTGCGTTCCAATGAACGCGGCAAACTGCGACGCAGGTAGTAACCAAAGAACTGCAGTAGGCCTAAACCAAACATCATGCCCATGGCGGGCGGTAAGTAAAGAATAGAATGACAAAGCACGGAGATGGCCACGGTAATCAAAAACAGCACGATAATCCGCCGCGCGCCGCGCTTGAGCCAGACATTCTCTTGTAACGCCGCCGGCTGGCGATTAGCAATGAAGAAATTCATGATCACTGCAGGCACCATAAAATTAACCACGGCCGGCACCAATAATGCGAAGAAGCCTTCAAACGGTACTTGGCCCGCCTGCCACACCATCAACGTGGTGATATCGCCAAACGGGCTAAAGGCACCGCCTGCGTTAGAAGCCACCACCACGTTAACGCAGCAAAGGCCGATAAATTTCTTATCACCTTCAGCCACTTTGAGTACCACCGCACACATCAACATGGCGGTGGTCATATTGTTGGCGATCGCCGAAATACCAAACGCCATGACGCCGGTAATCCAGAATAGGCTGCGATAACTGAAGCCTTTGCGCACCAGCCAAGAGCGCAGCGCATCGAATACACGGCGCTCTTCCATGGCGTTGATATAAGTCATCGCGACCAGCAGGAACAGT
The DNA here is from genome assembly GCF_976980765.1 of Halomonas sp. NYA30. Classification (NCBI taxonomy): domain Bacteria; kingdom Pseudomonadati; phylum Pseudomonadota; class Gammaproteobacteria; order Oceanospirillales; family Halomonadaceae; genus Halomonas; species Halomonas sp. NYA30. Next base: position 4,551,083 of record NZ_OZ334477.1, read on the forward strand.
AGCAGCTCGGCGTATTCAAGCAGCGTTTCACGGAAGGCGGTTTGCGCCTCTTCTGGCATGCCCGCTTGCACATAAGCCCAGGCGACGAGCGCCCAAATAAGGCCGGCAGCAACCAATACAGGTTTAGACTTACGCATATGCAGTAACTCTTCAGTCATCACCAATGCATAGGCGAGCACGAAGATCACAACAGAAGAGATACCGGTTAGCGTGAGGGTAAGGTCAAGTGTCCCGGCGGCGGCATAAGAGAGCGAAGGAAAGATAAAAAGCGAGCAGGCGAGCAACAACCAAGCGACTCGGCTAGCGTAATGCCGAGTTGCGAGGACGTTTGGTGGTTTCATGGCGATATTATCCAATCAGGAGGGAGAAAGACCGCCACGATAATAAGCACCCTAACGACATGCTGCAACGCAACGGCTGCGCATAAGATGCGGCGTATTGCCGCATCTTGTAAAGCGTTTTTATTAGCTTAATGCTAATGTGGGAGAGTAATAAAGTTTCATACTTAAAATCCATGTACAACGGACTCTGTGGCTTGGGATTCAAGTCATTTTTGAAAAAAGTATCATACTCATCAGACAAATTTAGTTGTTAAAGCCTTAATTATAAGTAATAAAGTCTCATACTAAACCTATGGGGATCGGCCGTGTTATCGAGGTATGTACGTTAACTCGGGTGAGATCTAGTTCTCAATCCATTGAAGTTTTCGTTAAGACCTCGCTCCCAGCGATGAATACGGATAAGCAAAGTGGGCTCCCGCTTCCAGCGCTTCAATTCAATGACGGGTAATTGCTTACGGTGGCTAAATAAAAACTCAACCCACGGCCTGAATTGAGCCTCCAAATAGAGCGAGGATGGTCCTTAAGACTAAAAGCATAGCTGGAAAATCGTTAGCGCCAAAACATCACGGCTAGCTAGAGCACACTGTTCCGGCAACAGATCTGACGCTATCAATTTATCCTGTCGGAAAGAGGCCAGTAGCCAGCAACCATGCATCTTTCGGCTGACCTTGACCGACCTAAACTACCACCGGTTTAATCGCCACTGAGCAGCAGCAAGTTCAAACTCAACTCTTACGTCTCATTAGTTCCGGGTTTGGATGGTTGGCACCACAGACATACCCACGCGTAGTTTATTCGCCTCAGGCTGACCAGAATCCACGCGAATGCGTAAGGGAAGGCGTTGCACAATTTTAGTAAAATTACCGGTTGCATTGTGTGGCGCAATGGCGGAGTAGCTGACCCCACTAGCAGGGCCTAAACTTTCTACTGTCCCTTTCAGGGTGGCGCCGGGCAAGGCATCTACTTTGATGTCCACCGTTTGTCCTATTTGGATATGAGCCAATTGCGTTTCGCGATAGTTCGCCTGGATATAGACGGCATCAAGTGGAACGATTGCTAGCAGTGGAGTACCGGTATTGACGAAGGCTCCGACACGAACCGATTTCTGTCCCACGGTACCGTCAACTGGGGCCGTGATACGCGTATAGGACAATTTTAATTCCGCTGCGGCTTGAGCGGCCTGGGCTTGGGCTAGCGCTGCTTTGGTCTTTTCCAGTTCAGCTTGCAGAATGGCCACCTGCTGCTGGGCCGCTTTTAGTCCCGCTTGGTTCTTCTCTTGGCTCGCCAGACGGATATTCAACTGTGATTGGGCCTGTTGCATGGCTTGGACAGTACCTGAACCATCGGCGGCCAGGTTGCGATAGCGTTCGTGGTTAGCTCTCGCCAATACTAGCTCGGCCTTATCCATGGCAACGGCTGCCTGCGCTTGGTGTATCGCGTTTTGCTGCTGTGTCAGACGAGCTTCCAGACTGGCGACACTGGCGTTAGCACCGGAAACTTGTGCTTTAGCGGCATCCACGGCGACGACGAAATCCCGGTCGTCAATGGTCGCGAGCAAGCCCCCTGCCTTCACCTGCTGGTTCTCCTCCACGAATACCTGATCGACCTTCCCAACAATCTGTGGGGCAACAAAAGTGAAGTCTGCCTGTACATAAGCATCTTTTGTGGACTGACTTGATGCGCTTGATTCTGGCCGATTGAGATAAAGCACACAGCCTATCGCGACTGCCAATAGCAGTACTGCACTGGTGATTTTGGCTTTCTTTGGCAATGCCATGATGAAATGATCCTTATGAAGATGATGATAAAGAAGTACTGGCCTTCAGGTCAGGCGCAGGAATGTAGGTCAGCCGCAGCACGAAAGGAATCAAGATCAGTGCCAGAACCCCCAAGGCGCGATAGGCATCCGACACCGACAGCACCAATGCTTGTTGGCCGATAATGCCCATCAACTGGGACGGCTCAGGCACCGATGAGAGAGAGGACTCAGCTAGCGCGGCATGATCCAGCAACATTTCCCCATGAAAGCGTCCGCGAACCGTCAGGAACTGCCCGACCACGGCACCGCCTATCAATGAGCCGAGAGCACGCAGCGTATTAATGGTTCCCGACACATAAGGACCTTCGCTAGGCCGCACCACGCTGGTGGCGAGAAACAGCATTGATACCACCGCCATGGGCTGGCCGAGTGCCTGCAGCATCTGTACCATCACGAACTGATCCCGATTCCAATCTGGAGTAAGCCAACTGCCCGAGAAACACGCCAGCGCAATCAAAAGCAGGCCAAGGCTGAAAACGAAGCGAGCATCGACCCATTTCTGGTACAGCAAGACCGCTACTACTGAGCCAAAGATCAGTTGTGGCAAGGCGATAATCAAACCAATGGGAGCTATCTGCTGGGGGCGGTAATCCTGTAATGGCCCGAGGTAGTGCATTGGCAACATCACCCCGGAGCTCATGACTACCAGTAGAAAGACAAACAGTGTACAGTTCAGCCCCAGGTTGCGCCGCTCCAGCAATTGCAACTTGATGAACGGAGAAGGGTGGTACCATTCAGTAAGTAGATAGACGCCCAGCAAAGTGAAGCCAGCCACCAATGACACGACAATCAGGGGGGAGTTAAGCCAATCCAGCCGCACTCCCTGATCCAGAGCAACCGCAATAAGGCCCAGCGCAGGCGCACCCAGTGCCAGGCCAACCCAATTGGCTTGCCGGAAACGCCCGGTCTGAATGGCATCCTTCGGCAGCCCCCAGGCAATCAGCCCACCTGCGATAAGGGCCAAGGGTATGATCTGCCAATACACCCAGCGCCAGTCGAGCAGTCCGTCAGTCCAATGCCCAGCCAACCAGATCGACACATTGGGTGCGAAAGTAGCCGTCAGTGCATACAACGCCAGACCATGCAGCCGTATATGGACAGGAAGGAATTTCAATGCCGCCATCATCAGCAAGGGAATCATAGTTCCGCTAGCGACACCTTGCACGAAGCGTAGGGCGAGCAACAGATCGAGACGCTGGATAAAGGGCATCACCAAGGCCAATAATGCGCAGGTGCCAATCATCCACAGCTCAAAGCGCCGTATGGACAGCGTAATGGCAAACCAGGCGGCGAAGGGCATGGCGATGAGCTCACCGGCGGTATACACAGTGGTAAGCCAGGAGGCGCCGTCCAGGCTAAAACCCAACGCCCCTCGCACGTCCGCCAGCGCCAGCGCACCAACGCGGTTGTTCAGCCCCGCCATCATGGCGGCGACAAGAATGCCGACCAGGCCACCAAGCGCGCGCCCGGATGGCTTTGCCGCCACAGCAGGCGAGCTTGCGGGCGGCTGTACTACGACCGTGCTCATTGGTCCGCCTCCAGGGATGACGGCGCAATCGACAGGGCGTCCGGATCCCATCCGCCCCCTAGTGATTTGTAGAGGTTCACCAGCGCTAGGGTGGCGTCGGTGGCATTGTCATTGAGCCGGGATTCGCTCTCCAGCACGTTGCGCTGTGCGGACAGTACTCGCAAATAGTCCACCGCACCCTGCTGGTAGCCTCGCTCGGCGGCATTCAGCGCCTGTATGTTCTGCTCGTAGGACACCTGCAGGTTGGCGTGCTGGCTGCGTTGTGCTGCCCAGGCATCCAAGGCGTTATCCACTTCGTGCCAGGCCTGCAGTACCGTTTGCCGGTAGGCCAGCGCGACGCGCTTTTGTTTCGCCTCATTCAGTGCTAGTCGCTGTTTCAGCCGCCCCCCTTCAAAGATGGGCAGATAAACGGTAGGGCCGACGGAAAAAAAGCGGGAATCCCAACTATCTAGGTCGTCGGATTCAAAGGCTTCTACCCCAATTCGAGCTCCCAGGCCAATGCGGGGATAGAAATCAGCCCTGGCAACGCCGATGGCGGCGGTGGCCGCATGCAGTTCGGCTTCGGCACGCTGAATATCGGGTCGTCGCTGCGCCAGCTCGGATGGAACCCCCATCGGCACCTTGCTCGGCAATGAAGGCAGGGGCATGGCGTTTTTCAACTCGGTGTCGAATGCCCGCGGTTGCTCTCCCAGCAGTAAGGCCAACGCATTCATCAAAGCGTTTCTGTGCTGAATGAGCGCAGGCACCATGCCCTTGACTGTAGCCACTTGCGCACGAGCGGACGCGACCTCAAAGCCGGTGGCTACCCCATTGCGTTCACGGCTTTCGATCAGTTCTAGGGCTCGCTCGGCAATCGCCTGATTTTTCTGCGTAATGTTCAGCTGGGCCTGGGTGCCCCGTAATTGCAGGTAAACACGGGCCACCTCAGCGGACAATGCCACCCGGGTCGCCTCATGGTCGTATACCCTCGCCTCAAGGGCGGCAGTGGCCCCTTCGCGCGCTCGATGAGCTCGCCCCCACAGATCAAGCTCCCAGCTGGCGTCAAATCCGAGTTGCCAGAAACCGGTGGCGCTGGTCGGTGCTCCCAGCGCGGCCAGCCGGCCGTGCTGGCTGAGCCCGCCACGGGAATAGCTCGCATTGCCCGCCGCACCGGGCAACAGCTGGGCCGACGTGATACCCAGCTGTGCGCGGCTTTGCTCTATGCGTTCCGCCGCCATTTGCAGGCCCAGGTTACCGGCCTGGGCTCGTTGCTGCAGTTCGGTTAATATCGGATCATTGAACAGTACCCACCACTGCACAGGCACATTGACTACGGATGTTTCCTGCATATGACGGTAATCATCCCGAGGCGATAACGGCGTTCCCGGCAGACTGTTGCCGGGCTGAACAAAATGGGGGCCGACCGCACAGCCGGCAAGCAGCAGTATACTGAGCGCTACCGTGGATTTACGCAGCGAAGGTAACAACGATTGTGGAGTCATATAAGCTCACCGAACTGGTGGCAAAAAAATAATCCGGGTAACATTGCCCACCAAGAACGATGGGATGCACCAGGATAGCGATACAATTTGCACTGTACCGTACAGTTCGATACAGTGTCAAGAATATACATCATTGCCAAGAGGCCGATTCAGATGCAACAACGCAACCTAACCGAACATGTTTCCCTTTCGGGTGAAACCGAGCTTAGTGGTAAAGCACTCAAGGTTTTGCAGGCTGCTCGAAAGGTATTTCTGGCCCATGGCTTCAGTGCTGCCACCACCGACATGATCCAGCGCGAAGCCGGGGTTTCAAAATCAACGGTATATGCGCACTTCACCAACAAGGAAGCGCTCTTTACCGCCGTGATCAAATCCGAGTGCGCTGCTTTTACCAGAGCCCTGCATAATATCCGCTTTCAGCCGGGGCGACTGAAAGAAACCCTGGGCATACTGGCTCGGACCTATCTGGATGTGGTGCTCTCCCCGTCCGGACTGGCACTATATCGTGTTGCCATTGCCGAAAGCGCCCGCTTTCCTGCTCTGGCACATACATTTTACCGTGCCGGGCCGCAGGTTAGTGCCAGGCTGGTTGCCGATCTGTTAGCCGGTGCCAGCCAGTCCGGTGAAGTAAATTTTGGTGACACCAGTCTGGAGGCCGTCGCCTGTATGTTTGTAAACCTGGTCCGCAGCGAGCTGCAGTTACAGTACCTGACTTACCCGGACAGCCCACCCTCGGCAGCGCAGATAGAGACTTGGGTAACCAATGTAGTGACCCTATTTATGCGTGCCTACGGAGGCGGTGATAAATAAACCAGAATCAACATAAACACTTGATGGCAAAAACTAATTGCTCTGACAGCACCACAGGATCGAGAAGGTAATTGGCAACTTCACGGGAAAATGCGGGGAGTAGGGCCACCGGTCCTTATATCAGGAGCCTGCTGGCGGCGGGTAAATACCAAGCATGTGATAAACCCGGTATAGCCTAATCACGATGTCCGGCTGCAAGCGCACAACTTGCAAACTCAGAGCCTTCAATTTGTGCCGCTAAGCCAGGCTTTGCATGTGCCTCTTGAGATGCATTGTGTGATTATTGTTCTGTAGAAATCAGCCTCACAAACACCCTTTCAGCCCACTTATCAATGTCCTCTGCGGTAATTGCTCCGGGCTTGTCAGACTTTTGGTGTGGAATCCAAGTGTGATTCTCTGCACCGACCAAGTTATCCAAATGCTGCTTCGGCCAGGATAGAGATGCCTTAAGCAACTGCTTTTCCATCTCAAACAAGTGGGGCTCTATGTCGCCGATAGCCTTGGCGAGAATCACTTTAGTCGATAAGGCCTTGCTTGCATCTGAAGTATCGACTTCCAGCAGATAGTACCCTGTGAGGCCTGCTGTAACATGGGCGACCGACATACACCTCGGATTTTGATCAGTTTCCAATATATGCTTTTTGCATTTACCAATATTCGGCAACTTTCTCAGTGGATCGGTGTTGACCTTAAAGCCATATTTATCCCTAAGTAATCCGAGCATTTTTAAGTAGCTCTCGAATTTGTTCAGATACAGGTAAGCATCATCAGTTTGGTCATCAAGATTGTTCCATTCGGCGCTTATCAGACCTCCGTATGGTCCTTGCTCTTCGGTACTGACATCTTTGGAAACTTCACCCTGCTCACCATCGTTCTCGTGGCCTTTCACCGTGGACTTTCTCTTTTTGCTGATCTTCGACGTCTCCACCGCACGATTGAACGCAAGCTCAGTCGTGTTTTCTCGAATCATGACCGGCTTGTTTTCCCGGCTTCCTTCCGCCGCGTCATCCACGTTATACCCAGGCGGCCGCTCAAGAGCAGAGCCGGCTACTACACCTTTCCCAGCGACCCGAGTGAAAAACTTGGGACTGTAAAACTCGATATGCTCAGGTAAGTTGGCGGGAATATTTCTTATGCTGGTAACCTCGTAAACCAAGAACGTTTGGCTTTCTGGGTCAAAATTACCTTTCAACTTCAGGCTGGCACCTTCCAGTACTGGAGGTTCGAACTGAAAGGTCCATACTCTGTATTGCCCGTCATCAGCTCCATTACGCAGCTGGTAATTGCCAATACTGTCGTATGAACGCCAGGCATCAGCATCCATCAACAACCAGGCAAGCACCCGGCGATAACCATAATCGTTAAACAGCTCTGCCGGACAATTGCAGGTATCCAGTACGTTGATGATGGCCTTTCCCCACACGTTGTCGTACTCAACTGCAAACTCATTGTTCAATACGTCATGAATTACCGAAGAACGGGCCAGATAGCCATTGTGAAAAAAGAGCGCTCTCGCCAGTTCGAACTGGGGAAGATAGATCCTGGTACCGTCTGGATGGTGGAACACGAAGCAATGTTGCCTAGCTTCCTTATGCAGCCGCCTCTCAAGAGCCGGACAGTTACCAAGCTCGTCAACTAGCCATTCGTGGGTCGAGGTTACTGTAAATGTTATCTCGTAATTCTTACGGTAATAGTCTTTGGTTGGGTTGATGATGTTCTTGCGTATCAGCATAGGTGCATTGGAAAGAGAGGTTGAATCCTTTCCATGCTCCTTGCTGGGGTAGATGCTTAAATTGATCCCCCATCTGACTCCGTCCACCCTACAGAAAAAATCGCCAATTCCGTTGAGCCAGGTATCGTCCTTGAACCCTTTCAGGTAGGTGCTGCTGTTCAAATTTCGAGTACCTCCTCAAGAAATCGACGGGCCAGGTTGGTAAGCCGCTGCTCGCTCAAGCTAGCTCCCCTCAGCACCTGCCAACGTTTCAGTGGCTCGTCATCCCGTGTTATGTGTATGACGGTGCGGGTGATTCTTCTTATTTGATATTCAAATATACTTTCACAGTACCGAACAAAAAACAAACTACACAAAGGTAGTAGATCTAAGTGCTTTTCTACCTGGGCCTTATACTCCAACTGGTTCAAATACCAGTTCATTGAGTGCCTAGGTGTATCGAGCTTCTGTTCGCTTAGTTCTAGAATGCCTATAAGCTTTCTAACGATATCTTTGTCACGTCTCTGCCAATCAACCTTAGCTTTATGTTTGGGCTCCAGCTTTCTATTAGTCTGGTTAGTTTTGAACAACCAGTTTCTATCGCGACGATACAGCCAAGCATATACCCCCCCAAATCCATTGAGACGAGCCTGTTTAGTACCTTGCTTTTCGACTACGGCCAGCCACCGACTGCGATATTCAATTAGCAAAGGATTATCTTTTTCATCCAGAATCTTTGTCGGGATTTTCTTATCCAATTTAAGTCGAGCAACCCTATCGACGACATCAACTAGTTTCCATTTTGGCTCCATAAAGGCGTAAAGCACTACTAGGTGCTCCAGGTAGCTGAAAGCCTTGCGGTGCTTCCGAAATATATTCTTAAGCCAATTAGTTTCACTATCATCTGGCATAAGTCCGTATAAAGAAAGCCAGCTTGCTCCCCAGTACCCGACGACCTTTTCGCGGATAAGCTTATGGCGCATTTGGATACCGCGAGTTAATCTGTGTTCGGCTGCCAAATTGGCATACCAAAGGCTCCATTGGGGCAGTTCGGGTACTACTACTGTTCCTAGGTTCAACAGTTCATCTATGCTTTCTGCAAGCAAATTGCTTTGCCATTTCCCCGGTAGTTGATCGATTAAAGGGCAAATATTCGGATCCGCCGCCATAAATTCATGCCGTTGGGCATCGTGACGACGTGTTTTTGAATTGATGAGGCTTCCGTGTGCAGGACAACTATCGGCACCAGCCACCTGCCAGTCACGCCGCCAATAACATTCTCCGTGCTTGCTCACTTGCTCGCACATGCAAGCAGGACAATATCTAAGATAGATCGGTTGCCTAATGCGCGAAGCCGCTACCCCGACAGCGAGGTGAACCGCACTCTTGTCGTTTGCGGTCAGTTCCCGGATCAAAGCAATCCGCCGAGTTTCCCCCACGAAAGGCGCATATAAAGGGAAGAGGGTATTTTGATAGAGTAAATCGAGCGGTGTAACACCGAGTGCTGCAGGGTAAAGCTCTGCGATCCGCCCCAGATGCGATGGCAGATCAGACGTGGCTAAGACCTTGGTATCGCCGAAGACCTCCAATAACAGCCCCTTCGGCGAGACAATACCACTGTGAACCCTGTGCCTAGCAATAGTGCTATATAGCAATTCGTCGCGATAAGGCAGAGGGAAACCCAGCATGTCAGCCCACATGCCTTAGCCAATTAGGCACATCGAATAACTCTTTATCGTATTTCAGATCATCGTACAGCCGTCCCTTGTCTGCCTGAGAGAACTTAAATCTCAAATCTTCAGAAGATAGCGTATGCCAATCTCTAGGGTTCACCTTTTCAGCTTTGATCTTTTTTGGTTCAGACGGCTTAGAATACCACTCCAATATGATTCGACTCAGCTCCGGCAGAGAAAGATTCGGGTGTTCTTTGAAAGCATTTACGATCAGAGGCTGTAACAGTTCGGAAGTACATCCCATGGCTTGCAACATAGTATGCAGCCGCAGTGCTTTTTTACCTTAGTACCAGATACGTAACCGGGCACGAAAGGACCGAAAGAAGCCTGAATAGTTTTGAAACTACGCTCGACGATCCCCTTAGCATCACCGCGATAGGGCGGTGTATTTTCTATTCTTACTGAAAAATTACTCTCTAGATTTTCGATCTGATAGCCCAACAGCTCACCTCTGTCAGCCAGAATTGCGTCTGGCAGACCAATGCTTGGCCAGTTCTCCAATTCGATGTCAAAATCCAATTCTTTGCAGTACGAAGTTTTATCGGTAGTAGCCATAAATAAAGCCTGCATAGCTGCAGCATAGGAAGCATTTTCAAAACCTATATAGAAACCGGCAATCATGCGGCTGAACACATCTATAACCATGTAGACAACGGGACGGCCGACTATATTTCCCCTCTCACTATCAGATACAAGGTAAATATCGGCGATGGTGGCGTCTATCTCGTAGCGGGATCCTGGCCCGAGTACCTGAGTATTCGCCGTGCCATACAGAGGTCTAATATCCTTGTTATATTCTATGCTCGACACACGCTTTCTGAGCTTGTCCGGTTGAGAATACTCGCGCTTATAAAAATGCATCATCTGCCAGTTGCTGGGCAATTCTTCTTGAGGTGTATCGGGGAAATAGTTTAGATATAGAGTCTCGAAGCGACGATGGGCATAGGGGAATGAATGTCCTTTGTCCTTCAACAAATAACGATCAATGGCCATACGAAACAGGCGCTCTATAAACTCATCAATTTTGGCTCCGATGCCAGGCTCATATTTACGCGGACGCCCAAGTTTCTTGTCATTGGCTATCCGCCTCTTACCCTTGCCGCCAGAATTTTTGTAGTCAGGCAATAAGGAATTCGGCGTCTGCCCGCGCTGCCAGTAGCGACGAGCTAACCTATACAAAGTCTGCTTGGTAGAGCCATGTTCGGCGAGGATGCTTTTAATGACAGCGCCACGGCTTTTCGGTACAAAGAAGTCGGGTAAAATGAGCAGCGGTTTGATCAGAGCATAGTTAGTGTCGCGTTTGGTTCTGGCAGTGCTTCCTTCATTAGGCGTTTCAAAGGCTAATTCGCGATATGGGTCCTCGACACGCTCAAGGTTTTCCTGCTCAATGGCTTTTATCAATTCGTCGATAGAAGCTAATTCAGGGAACGCAGACTCGTCGTTAATATCTATCCATACTAGGTATTCACCTAGCAACTGTAGAACGCGGTAACTACGTTCGCCGATCTTAAGAACTTCATTGATTCGAAACAAGATATGTCTCCCGGATAAAACCCAGCTCTCCGGCTTTTAAATCACACGCCTTGAGCTTTGTGGTCGGAATAAATATATCGAAGGAGAAATAGCGCTTGGCTAACAAACACCTAACTTCGTAAAGCGATTCGCCGAGCTGCAGGTCATAAGCGATGTCCATCTCTTTACAGATGACAAGTACCGTCTTGTGAGGGCTTTTTTTGAAGTGGTGGGCATAGAATTCGATCTGCTGCAGCGCCAGCTCAGCATCTTTTTCTTCCTCTCTTTGAGCCGGATAGAGCCACTTGATATTATTGGTTACTACATCTGGCACGTCCTGATCTGTTATCAAATACCAAGGCAAGGTTTTTTCTTGCCAATATCGGCGTTCGAGTTCCACTTTTTCCACAGTTCTGACATCGTTGAGAGCTGATGCATACTTAGCCTGTAGTACCCATCTAGGCTCTTTTTCGTCGGTAGAGTCGACCAAAAAATCCGACGACATATACTGGTCTAACCCGGCGATATTGGGGTGTTTTATCCCTGAATCTATTGCCAGTCTACGGGTAAGATCCCGCTCCAGTGGAAATTGCTCGCGGATCTGGGTGACTTCACTGTGCCATTCCAGCATCAAGAAAACGCAAAGTTCAAGATCAGAAAATAGATGATGGGTTCGTTTCGATTTATGGCCAAAGACTCGATGAACGCGGCCTAGAGAAGGAAAATCTCTAACCGTTAACCAAGGTCTGTAGTCTGCATGCTGGCCGCTACCGCGACCCTCTTTGATCCACTTATCGAATTTAACCTCGGTAAATCCCTTCTTGTACGATGCCATAAAAAAAACCGCCTGACTCAGCTCATTAAATAAGCATAGTTCTGACGGTCTTGGTATGCAACTCTATTACTCAGTATGATACTTTAATACTTAGTATGATTGTTTATTACTATCCCACAGCTAAATATGATTTAGCGTATTAATTACTCTACTGTCACGCTTTTAGCTAGGTTACGCGGCTGGTCAACATCGGTGCCTTTAAGCACGGCTACGTGGTAACTCAGCAGTTGTAACGGCAGGGTATAGAGTAGCGGCGCCAGCGCTTCATGCACGTGGGGAAGCGTCAGAACGCGAATATCTTCCTGGGCATCCATACCCACACTTTCGTCGGCAAACACGAACAGCTGGCCGCCGCGGGCGCGGACTTCCTGAAGGTTGGATTTCAGCTTTTCCAGCAGGTCGTCATTGGGGGCGACCGAAATCACCGGCATTTCGCTGTCCACCAGTGCCAGCGGGCCGTGCTTTAACTCCCCGGCGGGGTACGCTTCGGCATGAATATAGGAGATCTCTTTGAGCTTAAGTGCCCCTTCCAGCGCAATCGGATAGTGGGCGCCGCGTCCCAAGAAGAGTGCATGATTTTTTTCCGCAAATGCTTGGGAAAGCGCTTCGATCTGGCTGTCTAGCGCCAGCACCCGTTGGCACACCTCGGGCAGCGTGCGCAGTGCGGCGATGATATCTGGGTGTTCGGCTTGCCCTTTTGCTTTGCTCACGGAAAGCGTGAGTAGCATTAACGCCACAAGCTGAGTCGTAAAGGCTTTGGTGGAAGCCACACCAATTTCAGGGCCTGCACGTGTCATCAGTGTAATGTCCGACTCACGCACCAATGAACTGCCAGGCACGTTGCAAATTGCCAACGACCCGACATAGTTCAGCGTTTTCGCAAAACGCAGCGCCGCCAGCGTATCTGCAGTTTCACCCGACTGGGAGAGGCTGACGAACAACGTACCTTCGGGCACGACTGGATGGCGATAACGGTACTCAGAGGCCACTTCAACTTGAACCGGTACACCGGCGTAACGCTCTAACCAGTAACGCGCCACCAGCCCGGCGTGGTAGCTGGTGCCGCAGGCGATAATATGCACTTGGCGGGTACGCTGGAAAAGCGCCAGAGCATCGGGGCCAAAGCTCTCCACTAACACGCTTTGAGCACTCAGCCGCCCTTCTAATGCTGCCTCGATCACCTTCGGCTGCTCAAATATTTCCTTGAGCATGTAATGACGGTATTCGCCTTTGCTGGCAGCACCGTCACCGTGCTCAAAGGTCTGAATAGGACGCTCAACGTGGTTACCATGACGATCCACAATGCGAATAACGCCCTGCTCGCGTAGCTCAACCAGGTCGCCCTCTTCAAGATAAATAAAGCGATCCGTCACTGGCAGTAGTGCCAGCGGGTCAGAGGCTAAAAAGGCTTCATTAATGCCCACGCCAACTACCAGCGGGCTTCCCTGGCGGGCGCCGACCACCACACCTGGTTCTTTAGCGCTCATCACGCCCAAAGCATAAGCGCCACCTAAGCCGTTAACGATCTGTTGCGTCGCGTCAAAAATGGTGAGGCCATCGTTCAGCTTTTCGGAGAGTAAGTGGGCAATCACTTCGGTATCGGTTTCGGAGTCAAACGCGTAGCCGTTGCGCTGTAAGTTATCTTTTATATTCTCGTAGTTTTCAATAATCCCGTTATGCACCACCGCCACTTGGTTTTCATCAACATGGGAGCCGCTATGATGCGGGTGGGCATTGGCTTCAGAGGGTTTGCCGTGGGTTGCCCAGCGGGTGTGTGCAATGCCCGAAAAACCCGGTAGCGCGGAAGCTTCCAATTGCGCAGCGAGCGCCGCCACTTTTCCGAGCGCCCGGCGGCGGGTCAGCACGCCATCGCTAAACACCGTCATACCGGCCGAATCATAGCCTCGATACTCCAGGCGTTTTAGACCTTCTAATAGAATTTCTTGGACGTTGCGCTGGGCAACGGCGGCAACAATGCCACACATAATCACTCTCCTAGGTCATTAACCAGAGCACTTTACAAATACTACTCAACCAATCCGCAGAACGGTAAAACGACGGCCACTGATTATGAATACGGCTTTTTAATGATCCTTAACACCATTTTAAGAACTATGGCTTTAAGAACTATGGCTCTGTGCGCTTGCTGGGGCGCAGCCAGTCGATTTTTTCTAGCTGGCGACCACGCGTGACGGCTAAGGCGTAATCGGTAACGTCTTTAGCAATTGTCGACCCTGCCCCTACGGTAGCGCCTTTGCCTACCGAGACAGGCGCGACTAGGGCTGTGTTCGAGCCAATAAAGGCATTATCACCAATCTCTGTGTGGTGTTTGTTAGCACCGTCGTAGTTGCAGGTAATCGTGCCCGCACCAACGTTCACATCCCGGCCTAAGCGTGCATCACCTACATAGCTTAGGTGATTTATCTTACTACCCTCACCGACATCGGCATTTTTGGTTTCAACAAAATTGCCCACCTTGGCTTTTACCGCCAACCGTGTCCCGGGGCGTAACCGCGCAAAGGGGCCGATCTGGTTCAAGCCCGCTGCCACGGTGCCCTCTATCACACTATGGGTGTCTACCACGCTTTCGGCACCAATGGTGCTATTTTTAATCACGCAGTAAGGGCCAATACGCACGCCTTCACCCAGCTCAACGTCGCCTTCAAAAACGCAGCCCACATCAATGAAGACATCATGCCCGCAGGTTAAACGCCCGCGCACATCCAAGCGTGCGGGGTCGGCAAGCGCCACGCCCTCTGCCATCAGCTTATCGGCAAGCTGCTGCTGATAAGCACGTTCCAGGCGGGCCATTTGTGCGCGATTATTGACCCCTTCCACTTCAACCGCAGTGGCTGGCTGGGCCGTGCATACCTTGATGCCTTCATCGGCGGCCATGGCGATCACATCGGTCAGGTAGTACTCACCCTGGGCATTCTCGGCGGAAAGCTGCGGTAACCAGCGTTTTAACTGAGCGCTGGTCATGGCCATAATACCGGTATTGCATTCGGTGATCTCAAGCTGGGCACTGTTGGCATCTTTTTGCTCAACGATCGCCACCGCCTCACCTGCATCGTTGCGCTCAATACGACCATAGCCGGTGGGGTCATCCAGCGTCACCGTCAATAGCCCGATGTGCTGTTCATCCACTTGGGCCAACAGCTCCCTTAATGAATCACGCTGTAACAGGGGAACATCGCCATAGAGGATAAGCACCTTGCCGCTACCGAGCTGCTCAAGCGCTTGGGCCACCGCGTGACCGGTGCCTTTCTGTTCGGCCTGCACCGCAAACTGCACCGCAGTGTCGGCCAGCGCCTCGCGCAGCTGTTCTGCACCATGGCCGATGACGACATGGGTACGATCAGGCTGCAGCCCGGAGGCAGTATCCAGTACATGCTGCACCATTGGCTTACCCGCCAAGGTATGCAGTACTTTAGGGGTTTGAGAACGCATACGCGTGCCTTTACCCGCGGCGAGAATGACGATATCCAGTTCATGCATGTTATTCACCTGTTACGGGTTATTCGGCGGGCATGGCCGCTGGTGGGTTCGAGGCTGATAAGGGGGAGGCTGATAATTGCTCAATGCCCAGTTCATCCACCAACAATTCACCGAAATAATTAACGAATTCGGGTGAGGCGACACTGCGCCACTGCTCTCCATCACGCACGAGCAGAAGCACCTTGAGATCGTTTTCGATGGCCATCTGCATGGCCTCCTGCTCGCCCACCACCAGCAATGCTGTCGCCCAGGCATCCGCCCAAGCGTTGGAAGGATGGAAAACCGATGCCGACGCCACTTGGTGAGTTACCGGTCGACCTGTTCGTGGATCGATAGTGTGCGAGAAGCGCTGGCCATCCACTTCAAAATAGTTGCGATAGTCGCCTGAGGTAGCGACTGCCATGCTCTCCAGCGGAATAATATGTTGTGCACGCTGCTGGCCATCTTCGGGGACTTCAATGCCAATCCGCCACGGCGTCTGCTCGTCTTCATCTCTTACGCCACGGGCGATCAGATCGCCACCTAAATTGACTAAGTAGTGTTCAATACCCTGTTGATCCAAATATGTGGCCACTCGGTCCGTGGCATGGCCTTTGGCCACACCGGAAAGATCGATAAACACATCGCGAGTACGCCTTGCCTGCATATTTTGGCTATCAAGCTCTACTGCATCAAAACCCACTCGGGCAAGTTGCTCGGCCAGCAACTCATCAGCAGGTACCTCTTCAGGCCGGGACCCGGGGCCGAAGCTCCATAAATTAACTAGGTCACCCACCGTAATATCAAAGGCACCGTGGCTAGCTTCAGCCACCGACTGGCTGATGGCCAATACTTCAATCAGTTCGTTGGAGAGTGGTTGCCACTCGTCTACAGGCGCCTCGTTAAAGGCGATTAGTTCGGAATCGTCACGGTAGGTGGACATCGCCTGATCAACGCTCTCAAGCTCTGCTTTGAAACCCTCTTCCAGTGCAAGAGACTCGCCCTGAGTGAGCGGATCCATAATGGTAACTTGATAAAAGGTGCCAAAAATATTGCCGTCAAAACGGACGGGGGGTTCCAGCGGGCGATCACTCTCGGAACAGCCAGGCAATACCAGCAGAGCACCCAACAATACGCCTAACACTCCTAATGCCCTTCCCCACCTACCCGACCTTTCTACCAACTCAGTTTTGCCAGACTTTTTCTTATCAGATCTGTTCATAGCTGCCTTGCCCTGGAAATAAAACTTTTAAAAATTAAGTTCTTAAAATCAATATTTTAAAATAAATTATTGAAAACAAACTGTTAAAAATAAAAGAACCACAGCAGCCAAGCGCCAAACAATACGCGATAAATAACAAACGGCTGCATTCCCAATTGTTTGATGATGACTAGGAAATAGTGGATACATAGGTACGCGCTGACCCCGGACAATAACGTACCCACTAGCATCGCTAACCAATCAATCGACTGCGGCGCGCTAAAAAGGCCTATGGCTTCCAAGCCACCGGCCAACACAATCACCGGAATCGACAGCAAAAACGAGAAACGCGAAGCGCCTTCCCGGCTCATTCCCACCATTAACGCCGCTGTAATGGTGATGCCCGAGCGTGAAGTGCCCGGAATTAGCGCCAGCGCCTGGGCACCGCCAATAATCAGCACATCCTTCAAACGCAGTTGGTATTCGCTGCGCGTTCCCCCTTTACGCCAATCGGCATACCCCAACAATAGCCCGAAACCAATTAAACTGAAGCCTATTATCAGCGTAGAGCGCATAAAATGAGAAATAACATCGTGCAGTACTAAACCAATAATACCGACGGGAATGGTGGCTAATGTCACCCAAAAGGCGAGCCGTGCATCATCATTAACGCCTTTACCGCGTATAGCCGCTAGGCTGCTGGTCACCATCTGCCAAATTTCTTGGCGAAAATAGAGTATTACGGCGGAGAGGCTGCCCAAATGCAGCGCCACATCAAAGGCTAAGCCTTGGTCTTGCCACTCTGTCAGCACAGGCACCAAAATTAGGTGGGCAGAGCTTGAAACGGGTAAAAATTCAGAAATTCCCTGAACAACCGCTAACACCACCACCTGGAGCCAATCCATAAATAATCCCGTGTGTCGTCATAATTTGATGGTTTTCAATGGCGCTAAAGCATACACATCCGTCCATTCTTTGTCCGCCATTGCCTTACTGAGATTGCCCGCTACCGCCGCTTAAAAGCGCTGTTTCACCCTCCAAAGGCAGTGGATGCTATAGAGGATATAAGGAGTGCGCTACAATAGGCGTCTATTGAAAGCGTGCGTCCTTGCAAGGTACCCATGACTCAGACCGTTGAAACGCCAGTGGTTCACGACCAAGCGCGACTTAGCCAAGAAGCCAAGCGTGTCACCTACATCGGTGCGTGGTTGGATGCCCTATTGAGTATCGTTAAAGTCACGATTGGTTTTATGGTCGGCTCAGCGGCGTTGATCGCCGACGGCATTCACTCTTTATCGGATTTAATCACCGATGGCTTTGTTCTCGCGGCGATTCATTATGGCCGCCAGGAGCCCGATAAAGACCACCACTACGGCCATGGCCGAATCGAAACCCTGACCACCCTATTGCTGGGGAGTGTACTGATCTTCGTCGCGGGCGGTATTGCCTGGTCGAGCCTGGACCGCCTGTTTAGCGGCACCGACGTCAACGCCCCTGGCCTGCTGGCGATTGTTATCACGGTGATTGCGCTGCTCAGTAAGGAGTGGATTTTTCGCTACACCATGCGCGTCGCCAAGCGAGTAAAGTCGAAATTACTTGAAGCCAACGCTTGGCACTCGCGCAGTGACGCACTCTCCACCGCCGTGGTGCTGGTAGCCCTGGTAGGCGCCCAATTTGGCTTGGGCTGGTTGGATGCTGTTGCTGCCATCATCGTGGGCTTATTGGTCGGAAAAGTAGGCTTGGACTTGCTGTGGGAATCGGCCCGCGAGTTGGTAGATACCGCGCTACCGGTGGATGTACAGGATCAGATGCACGATGTGGCCTGCAGCGTACCGGGTGTGGATAGCGTTCATGACCTGCGTACGCGCCAGTCGGCGGGCTGGGTGATGGTTGATCTGCACGTGGTGGTGGGGCCCAAAATTACTGTGTCAGAAGCGCATGAAATCGGTAACGAAGTCAGCCGCCGCCTACGCCATGAATTCCCCGCGTTGACCGATGTGATCTTCCACGTTGACCCCGAAGATGACGCCGGTGCGGGCGACCCAAGTCGTTTGCCTGGGCTCCCACTTCGCCCTGAAGTAGAGGCGGCCCTGGATGCCCGCTGGTATAAGCACCCTGTGTGGCGCACTCTGAACGAGCTGCAGTTGCACTACCTGGACGACAAGGTCTCGGTATCGCTGATTATTGCTGATGCGGTCCATCAACCGCCTCAGTGCCTCGCTAGCCAGTTAAAGGCACTGGCCAGCGATATTGAGTGGCTCGGACACGTCGAAGTGCTGTTTATTACCCGGGCGGCCAGTAGCTCAATGCGCTAGGTTTAACCGCTTATTTATAGACCGGATAGCATGAGGGTGGCGATACTGAAGTAGATCACCACCCCAGAAGCATCAATCAGCGTGGTCACCAGCGGTGCCGATGCGGTTGCTGGGTCGACATTAAAGCGTTCCAGCACAAACGGCAGACACATACCCAGCAAGCTGCCGAACAGTACAATAACCACCATGCTAAAGGCGACCACCATGGCCAGCGCCTCACCGCCGCGCATGATGCCAATCGGCGTTACTGCAATGGCCATGGTAATACCTAACGAGCCCGCTACGAGCAATTCGCGACCAAGCAGTTTCCCCCAATCTTTAACGCCCACATCCCCGGTCGCCATACCACGCACCATCAGCGTGGCTGCCTGAGCCCCGGCATTACCGCCACTACCGATCAACAGCGGTAAAAAGAATACCAGCGCCACCTGGGCGGCAATGGTCTCTTCAAAATAGGCAATCCCGGCACCCGAAAACAGGTTGGCAAAGACCAGCAGTACTAGCCAAAACACTCGCTTGCGATAGAGGCTCCAGAGCTTCACACGGCTCACGCCATCCTCTAACTGACCGATCGACATCCCTTTATGGAAATCCTCGGTGGCCTCGGATTCGGCCACGTCCATGGCGTCATCGTGGGTCACGATGCCAACCATCCGGCCGTCCGCATCGATCACCGGCAGCGCTAACAGGTCGTACTTTGCCACAATTCGGGCAACATCTTCCTGAGCATTATCAACGCGGGTGCTGATAACATCCTTGATCATGATGTCATCCACAATGGCGCCTGGGCGTGCCACCATCAGTTGGCGTAACGACATAGTACCGATCAAATGCCCATCACTATCGAGGATATAGAGCTGATAGACCGTTTCTGCATCGGGCGCGGTTTGGCGTACCCGCATCATCGCTTGTGACACCGTCATGCCACTGGCTATAGAGACATAGTCAGAGGTCATGATGGCGCCAGCGGTACCCTCTTCGTAGCTGGCAAGCCGTTTGAGATCTTCCCGCTCGCGATGGGCCATGCGACGCAGCAGCGCTTCCCGGCGGTCTTCACTGAGTAGATTAAACAGGTCGGCGCGTTCGTCTGAACCCATCTCTTCCAGCAGCTTGAGTACCTGGCTGTCGTCCAGCTCCCTGACGACCTCAAGCTGGCTCTCACCGGGCAAGTAACCCAGTACGTTTGCAGCACGCTCGGCAGAGAGAATATTGAGCAACGCGAGCGCGGCTGGCAGCTCCTCATCGTCTTCAATCATCTCTTCAAGCACTTCACCGATATCCGCGGAGCGGGTTTCGGCCAAACGCAAAGAGAGCACCGATTTACTAGGCACTTCCTTGGCCAACTCGTCGAGTAGTTCGGCTTTTAATTGCTGTAGGCTTTCATCGTTAAGTGCCATGGCTCTCCCCTTCACACTGACAAACGTCGTGCTGCCGACTTAATCCATTACAAAATCCATTACCTAACTCATCATACTTACTTATATTACTATCCTTACTACCCAACAAAAAAACGCCCCTTAAACCCTGATAACGGGCTTAAGGGGCGCTGTACCACGCCAAATGCGTGGGTATTAGCCTTTACCCGCCTTTTTACGCAGCTGCTGAATCGTTCGCAGCT
Source organism: Halomonas sp. NYA30 (assembly GCF_976980765.1). Lineage (NCBI taxonomy): Bacteria > Pseudomonadati > Pseudomonadota > Gammaproteobacteria > Oceanospirillales > Halomonadaceae > Halomonas > Halomonas sp. NYA30. The sequence continues at coordinate 4,571,464 of NZ_OZ334477.1, forward strand.
GAGCAACGGCTTCGGCAAGTTCAGCGGCCGCTCGAGTATAATCAAGCTCCGATGACTTATCGTTAAAGGCTTTCAGCGCTTGCTGACGCGCTTCTTCGGCAGCAGCCTCATTGAGGTCGCTGGCCCGTGATGCGGCATCAGCCAGTATCGTTACCACATCCGGCTGGACTTCCATGAAGCCACCAGTGACGTAGAAGTTCTCTTCTGCGCCACCATCATAGATCACGCGAACCGGACCCGGCTGAAGCTCAGTCAGCAACGGAGCGTGACCTGGCAAAACGCCCAGATCACCCATCACCCCGGAAGCAATCACCTGCTCAACGGTACCTGAGAAGATGGATGCTTCAGCGCTGACGATATTGCAAGTAAAGCTATTCGCCATAGCGAATCCCCCTCATGGACGGGATTACTTCTTCATCTGGTTGGCTTTCTCGACGGCTTCGTCGATTGAACCGACCATGTAGAAGGCCTGTTCCGGCAATTCGTCGTATTCACCAGCCAAAATGCCCTGGAAGCCACTGATGGTGTCTTTCAGCGAAACATACTTGCCTGGTGAACCAGTGAACACCTCAGCTACGAAGAACGGCTGCGACAAGAAGCGCTGGATTTTACGCGCACGAGATACGGCTAGCTTGTCTTCATCAGACAACTCATCCATACCCAGAATGGCGATGATATCCTTAAGCTCTTTATAGCGCTGAAGAACGTTCTGCACACCGCGAGCGGTCGCATAGTGCTCTTCACCGACAACCAGCGGATCCAACTGGCGCGACGTGGAGTCGAGCGGGTCGATCGCCGGGTAAATACCCAATTCGGCGATAGAACGCGCCAATACCACGGTAGCATCCAGGTGCGAGAAGGTGGTCGCCGGCGACGGATCGGTCAAGTCATCCGCGGGCACGTATACGGCCTGTACGGAAGTGATTGAACCGGTTTTCGTCGAGGTAATACGCTCCTGCAGAACGCCCATCTCTTCAGCCAGCGTAGGCTGATAACCTACCGCTGACGGCATACGGCCAAGCAGTGCCGATACTTCGGTACCTGCCAGGGTATAGCGGTAGATGTTATCGACGAACAGCAGTACGTCGCGGCCTTCATCACGGAATTTCTCAGCGATGGTCAGGCCCGTCAGCGCCACGCGCAGACGGTTACCCGGGGGCTCGTTCATCTGACCGTAAACCAGCGATACCTTATCGATAACGTTGGATTCAGTCATTTCGTGATAGAAGTCGTTACCCTCACGCGTACGCTCACCAACACCGGCGAATACAGAGTAGCCGCTGTGTTCGGTGGCGATGTTGCGGATAAGCTCCATCATGTTAACGGTTTTACCCACACCGGCGCCGCCGAACAGGCCAACTTTACCACCCTTAGCAAACGGGCAGACCAAGTCGATAACCTTGATACCGGTTTCCAGCAGCTCGTTAGAGGCTGCCTGGTCGGCATAGCTCGGTGCTTTACGGTGAATAGGCATACGCTCTTGCTCACCGATCGGTCCTGCTTCGTCGATCGGCTCGCCGAGTACGTTCATAATACGGCCCAGCGTTTCCTTACCTACCGGTACGGAAATAGCAGCACCTGTGCTGGTCGTTGCCATGCCACGCTTCAAGCCCTCAGTGGAGCCCATGGCGATGGTGCGCACCACGCCGTCGCCCAGCTGCTGCTGGACTTCGAGGATAGTCTCAACATCGGAGACCTTCAGCGCGTCGTAGACCTTGGGCACAGAGTCCCGCGGAAACTCTACGTCAATCACCGCGCCGATGATTTGTACGATACGTCCGCTCATCTTGGTTCCTCTCTAAAACCTGCAAATGAAACCTGTCTGCCGGGAGCCGCTAAAAGCGTCGGCTCCCTAGGCGTTATACGGCAGCAGCGCCGCCGACGATCTCAGAAATTTCCTGGGTGATGGCGGCCTGACGGGCCTTGTTGTACACCATCTCCAGATCGTCGATCAGGCCGCCTGCGTTGTCAGTGGCACTTTTCATAGCGATCATCCGGGCGGCTTGCTCACAAGCGCCGTTTTCCACTACCGCCTGATACACCTGCGATTCGATGAAACGAACCAGCAGGCTATCGAGCAACGCCTTGGCATCCGGTTCATACAGGTAGTCCCAGCTTCCGGGACGGGCGTTTTCGTCGTCTTGCTCAGCGTCTGCGCCTAGATCAGGCGACAAGGGAAGAAGCTGACGCACAACTGGCCTTTGCGTCATGGTGTTCACAAACTCGTTGTGCACCACGTACAGCCGGTCGAGACGTCCTTCATCGTACGCTTCGAGCATGACCTTAATACTGCCAATCAACCCTTCAACGGTCGGGGCTTCGCCTAAACCGCTCTTCGCCGCTACCAAATTGCCACCGTAGTTACGGAAAAAGGTGCTGGCTTTAGCACCCAGGGCACAAAAATCCTGCTCTGCGCCCTGCTTTTTCCATTCGCTGGCCTGTTTGAGTAAGGCTTTGAAAAGATTATGGTTCAAGCCACCGCACAGACCACGGTCGGTGGAGACCACAATGTAACCAACGCGTTTCACCTCGCTACGCTCGACCATATAGTCGTGCGTGTACTCGGGGTTCGCGTCGGCAATGTGGCCGACCACGTTGCGGATCTGCTTAGCGTAAGGCTGACTAGCTCTCATCAGATCTTGCGCTTTACGCATTTTAGATGCAGCCACCATTTCCATGGCGCTGGTAATCTTTTGCGTATTTTTAATGCTCCCGATCTGGGTGCGTATCTCTTTTGCAGCTGCCATAGCGATCTACCCTTCGTTCGTGGCTCTCAGAAAGCATGCAAACCCGCCCGCAGGCGGGCTAGACATTACCAGCTCTGAGTCGCCTTGAACTTCTCGAGACCCGACTTCAAGCTGTCTTGAATCTCACCGTTGTAGTCACCGCTCTGGTTGATTTTGTCGAGCAAATCACCGTGTTCAGACTTCATGTAATCGTGCAGCGCACGTTCAAAGTCCAACACTTTGTTCACTTCGACATCATCCAGGAAGCCTTCGTTGGCGGCATACAGAGACAGCGCCATTTCAGCGATCGACATCGGCGAGTACTGATTCTGCTTCATCAGCTCAGTCACACGCTGGCCGTGCTCAAGCTGCTTACGCGTGGCTTCATCAAGATCAGACGCGAACTGCGAGAACGCCGCCAGCTCACGGTACTGAGCCAACGCTAGACGGACACTACCGCCGAGCTTTTTGATGATCTTGGTTTGCGCCGAACCACCCACACGAGAAACCGACAGACCTGCGTTAATCGCCGGACGAATACCGGAGTTAAACAGGTTGGTTTCCAGGAAGATCTGACCATCGGTAATCGAGATTACGTTGGTCGGAACGAACGCAGAAACGTCACCACCCTGGGTTTCGATGATCGGCAGCGCGGTTAAGGAACCGGTTTTGCCTTTCACTTCACCGTTGGTGAACTTTTCAACGTAGTCGGCGTTAACACGCGCAGCCCGCTCAAGTAGACGCGAGTGGAGATAGAAAACGTCACCAGGATAAGCTTCACGGCCGGGCGGACGACGCAGCAGCAGCGATACCTGACGGTACGCAACGGCCTGCTTGGAAAGGTCGTCATACACAATCAGCGAGTTCTCGCCGCGGTCGCGGAAGTATTCGCCCATGGTGCAGCCAGAGTAAGCAGCCAGGAACTGCATGGGAGCCGGATCGGCAGCGCCAGCGGCGACAACGATAGTGTGCTCCATGGCGCCGTGCTCTTCGAGCTTGCGCACCACGTTGGCAATGGTCGACTGCTTCTGACCAATGGCAACGTAAACACAGGTCACGCCTTTGCCTTTCTGGTTGATGATCGCATCAATGGCAATGGCGGACTTACCAATCTGACGGTCACCGATGATCAGCTCACGCTGACCACGGCCGATCGGCACCATGGCATCGATCGACTTCAGACCGGTTTGAATCGGTTCATCAACGGATTGACGAGTAATAACGCCCGGCGCCACTTTCTCAACGGCGTCAGTCATTTTAGCGTTAATCTCACCTTTACCGTCGATGGGGTTACCCAGCGCATCGACAACGCGACCAATCAGCTCAGGGCCTACCGGCACTTCGAGAATACGACCGGTACACTTGGCGGTCATGCCCTCTTCAAGCTGCAGGTAGTCACCCAGCACCACGGCACCTACGGAGTCGCGCTCCAGGTTAAGTACCATGCCAAAAATGCTGTTAGGAAATTCAATCATTTCACCAAACATCGCGTCTTCTAGGCCGTGAATTTTCACGATACCGTCAGAAACGCTAACGATGGTGCCCTGATTACGGGCTTCAGATGCGACGTCAAGCTTTTCAATTCGCTGCTTGATGATGTCGCTGATCTCGGAAGGATTCAGTTGCTGCATGCCATGTCCCTCAGACTCAAGCGGTTAGCGCTTCGGAAAGGCGGTTCAATCGACCACGTACCGACCCGTCAATAACGGTGTCGCCAGCACGTAGGATGACACCGCCGATAAGCGACTTGTCCACCTGAGTAGTAATGGAGATTTCGCGATTCAGACGTTTCTTGAGCGCGTTCGCGAGCTTGGTCTTCTGCTTACTATCTAATTTGTAAGCAGAGGTGACGTTCACTTCAACACGCTGCTCATGTTCGGCACGTAGGTGCTCAAACTGCTCAGCGATTGATTTCAGTGACATCAAGCGACCTTGGTCTGCTAATACATCTAAAAAACGACGTAAAGCGTCGTCTTGCTCGCCTGGTGTCATATCGGCCAGCAGAGATACTTTTTGCTCGTTCTCAAGCTTTGGACTGCCTAGCAAACGACGAACATCGCTGTCAGCTACCGCAAAGCTTAAAAAGCTCAGCGACTGTGACCAGCTATCAAGCGCATCATGATCACGCGCGTATTCAAACGCTGCTTTAGCGTAAGGACGAGCGACGGTCAGTAGTTCCGCCATGATTCACCTCCTTACAGTTCAGCAGCAAGCTCATCGAGTAACTTGCGATGTGCTTGTTCGTCGACCGACGCTTCAAGAACACGCTCGGCACCCATAACAGCGAGATAAGAGACTTGGGCGCGAAGCTCGTCTTTTGCACGGTTCACTTCTTGCTCAATCTCTGAACGTGCGCTGGCTACAAGGCGTTCACCTTCGGCACGGGCTTGCTCGCGGGCCTCTTCAATCATCTGGGCAGAGCGTTTGTTGGCCTGCTCTAGAATCTGAGAAGCTTGCTCCTTGCTTTCACGCAGCGTCTGCTCAGCGCGTTCTTGAGCAAGCTCAAGATCACGGTTAGCACGGCTAGCTGCGTCCAAGCCATCAGCAATTTTTTTCTGACGCTCATGAAGCGCGTTGCTGATCGGAGGCCACACATACTTTATGCAAAACCAGACAAAGATCGCGAAGGCGATCGTTTGCCCGATTAGCGTCATGTTGATATTCACAGGAATGTACCTCTGACAAGTTCGTGGCGACCGGAGTGAAACAAAACCGAGCGCTTAGCGCTCGGCTGAGCTGTCATTAACCGGCAACAACGAAAATCAGGTACATCGCAATACCAACACCGATCATCGGAACAGCATCCAGCAGGCCGGCCATGATGAAGGTTTTGGTTTGCAGTTGGTCGCCCAATTCAGGCTGACGCGCAGTTGACTCAAGCAGTTTGCCGCCCAACAGAGCGAAGCCGATGCCGGTAGCCAGTGCGCCCAGACCGATGATGATGGCAGCTGATAGATAAACCATTTCCATGATAAAGCTCCTGAGTTTAAGTTTTGGTTAAGGTTGAGGGTTAATGAAAACGTTATTGCTAGGTTAATGGTGTTCGTGTGCAGCGCTCAGATAGACAACCGATAGGGTTGTAAAAATGAAGGCCTGCAGAGTGACCACCAAGATGTGGAAGATGGCCCACGGCACATCCAATAGCCAGATAGCCCAAAACGGCAGCAGGGCGATCAAAATAAAGATCACTTCACCGGCAAACATGTTGCCGAAAAGACGTAGACCGAGACCAAGCGGCTTCACCAGCAAGCCAATAATTTCGAGCACTAGGTTGAAAGGAATCAGCGCCCAGTGGTTGAACGGAGTAAGTGACAACTCTTTGGCGAAACCACCGACGCCTTTCACCTTAAGGCTGTAATAAATAATCAGGCCAAACACGCCTAACGCCATGCCGAGTGTGGCATTGGGGTCAGTCGTTGGGACGATTTTCATATAGTCGACGCCGAGCTTGGCGAACAACACTGGAAAATAGTCCACTGGAATGATCTTCAGCGTGTTCATCAGCAAAATCCAGACAAACAGCGTTAGCGCCAGCGGTGCAATGTTTGCGTTACGCCCATGGAAAGTGGCCTTAACCAAGTTTTCGATGAACTCGACCACCATCTCTACCGCATTTTGTAGCCCGCCGGGTACTCCGGTAGTCGCCATTTTACCGGCTTTACGGAAAACCCAGATAAACAGCAACCCCATGGCGATGGACCAGCCCATGGTGTCTAGGTGAATGGCCCAAAAGCCCATTTCACGGGCTTCTTCAGCAGAGTGTGCCAGCGACCAACCATTAACGGGGTGGTTACCAAAGGTCAGGTTCTGCAAGTGGTGCTGGATATAGTAAGTCGAAGAGACTTCGTTTCCTGCGGCCATGGATGTGTCACCTCAATTAGTTGTGCGATCTCTAGGCATTAGCATTTTTTGGGATTAACCAAGGCGTCAGCCAATGCGTTAGAACAACCGCGACGTAAGCGTAAAAAAATAAAGCGGGGTTTGAGGGGGGCGCTACTACAAACACTGCGACAAACAGTGCCACCGTCAAACCAAACTTGCCTGCTTCAGCGCGAAATAAGTGAATTGCTCCTCGTGTTCGGCGCTTGGCGTGAAAAAACCCCATTCGCTGAATAAAAAACGCCTGGGGCAACAGCGCGACTAAGGCTCCTAGCAATACAGATAACAAACCTTCCGTTTGCCCAAGCATGTAGCCAAGCACCATGCCCACTACTGTAACAATCAACTGCGCGATGGTAAGTCGAACGATATAGGCTCTTCGCCGCCGGGTTTCGTATCGCTGCATAGCTTTCTAAATAGCTCTCTGACATAGCGTTCTGAAATAACACCCAGCTTTTACATAAAAATCGTTATATCTCGACAAGCGTATTCCTAGACAATCGCAGCCAACCTGCACAAATCTTGCGCGATTATAGGGAAGCGCTATCACACCTTCAACCGAAGTCGCATCGATTTTGCCCGCTTAAGGGCTGATTTGCGACCAAAGGGGGAAAACGTGTCCGCTTCTTACGCGATATTGAATAGCCTGCTATTTAATATGGTTTAAGATTCCATCCAGTTCTTCCAGGCTGGTGTAGCGAATCGTTAACTTACCTTTGCCTTTTTGACCATGATCAATCGAGACCGGCGCGCCCAGTAACTCGCCAAGGTGGGTTTCCAGTTTTGCCACATCGGGCTGTTTGTTTGGACGGCTAGGCGTTTTAATAGGGGCTTGGCTGGTCTGCACTTTTTTCACCAGCGCTTCGGTTGCCCGAACGGTCATATCGTTATTGACCACTTCATGAGCTACTTGGCGTTGCTGGGCGCTATTTAACGTTAGCAACGCCCGCGCATGGCCCATATCCAAATCGCCCCGTTCGAGCAGCGTTTGTACTTCGGGGTCTAGCGCCAGCAGGCGCAGCAAGTTGGCTACCTGAGTGCGCGATTTACCCACTGCGTCGGCAATCTGCTGCTGGGTAAGCTCAAACTCTTCGCCCAGGCGCTTGAGCGCCATGGCTTCCTCAATAGAATTGAGATTTTCACGCTGGATATTTTCGATCAGCGCCAGCGCCAAGGCAACTTCATCGCTAACTTCCCGGATCACTGCCGGGATAACGTCAAGCTCTGCAAGTTGGGCTGCCCGCCAGCGGCGCTCACCGGCAATGATTTCGTAGCGATCAACGCCGATCGGGCGCACAACAATGGGCTGCATCACGCCCTGGGCACGAATAGAATCGGCCAGCTCTTCTAACGCTTCAGGCTGAATATCGCGCCGCGGCTGATATTTACCGCGGGTTAATTGGCCTAACGGTAGCCGTTCCAGACGATCTTCGGTCACTTCGTCGGTTGCGGTGCTTTTCGTTGCGTCCGCAAGCTCCAACGGTGTGCCGCTACCGGCAAGCTCTAAACTGTCACGGCGACGGGCACCGGCACCAATTAGGGCATCCAGGCCACGTCCCAGCGCGGGTTTACGCGTCATTCGCTTTCCCTCATTTTTTACAGCGCGTAGCTTTTAGAGTGCAAATCGTGTTTACAGTGCAAGGCGACGAATGATCTCTTTCGCCAATACACGATAGGCCTGACTGCCCCGGGAAAACCGGGCATATTGCGTCACGGGTAGCCCGTGGCTCGGCGCTTCGGCAACTTTAACGTTGCGCGGTATGGTGGTTTTTAACAGCATATCGCCAAAGTAGTCACGCAGCTGCTTATCCACTTCCCGCGTTAAGCTGGTGCGCTTGTCGTACATAGTGCGCAGAATACCCGCAATCGCTAAATCGGGATTCACGTTTTGCTTAATCTGCTCAACGGTATCAAGCAGTGCCGATAACCCTTCTAGCGCATAGAACTCACACTGCAGTGGGATCAATACGCTATCAGAAGCCGTTAGCGCATTGACGGTGAGCATATTCAAAGACGGTGGGCAGTCAATCAGCACCACATCGTACTCATCCGCGACTGACCCAAGCGCTGTGGTCAGGCAACTTTCACTTTTGTCACGATCCAATAGCTCGACTTCGGCGGCGGTGAGGTCACCGTTACCCGGCAGAACGTCGTATTTTACCGCTAGCTTTTTGACGATGGTTTCAGCTGCCGTTGCTTCACCCAGCAGGACGTCGAGCACGCTTTTATCGAGCTCATATTTATCAATGCCGCTGCCCATACTGGCATGACCTTGGGGGTCAAGATCCACCAACAGTACGCGACGGTCGAGCGCTGCGAGACTGGCTGCCAGATTAACGGCTGAAGTGGTCTTGCCCACGCCGCCTTTTTGGTTGGTCAGGGCAATGATCTGGCTCACTTACTCAACTCCTTCTTGGGGTCAGAATCAACGTTCAGCTTTTGACATTCAGCTTTCACTATTTAGAACCAACAGCTGCCGCTGGGCCGCTTCAAAGGGCACTTCCAGCAGATAACGCTTGTGTAAACGTATATCGGGGGGCAGATCACGCAGTTCTTCGTCCGCCCCCGGCCCTTTCATCGCTAGCCACTGGCCATCCACGCTGGGTAGCTGGCGGGTCAAGGTGACAAAATCGACCAAGCTAGCAAACGCTCTCGAAATCACCTGATCAAAAGCTGCGGCCTCAAACTGCTCTACCCGTGCCTGCACAGGCGTCACGTTTTTAAGACCAAGCTCCATTACCGCCTGGCGCTGAAAACGCACCTTTTTGCCATTACTGTCCAGCAGCGTTACCTCTAGCTCGGGCGCTAAAATAGCCAGCACGATACCGGGTAGCCCTGGGCCAGCGCCTACATCCAGCAGCCGGGGCCCGTGTACATAGGGCATTACGACAGCGCTATCGAGCACATGGCGCGACACCATTTCGTCAATGTCGCGCACCGCTGTGAGGTTATAAGCCCGGTTCCACTTGTGCAACAGTGCCAATAAGCCTAGCAGTTGCTCGCGCTGATGGTCGTCAACGCTGATAGCCAACTGACTAAGCCCTTGATCGAGACGTGGTGCAACGCTTGTAGGAAGCGTTTTCAACAGTGGGGTCAACGAACTCATCCGTTAACGACCTCTGCCGCTGCTACCAAGCGGCGCTTTTTCAGATGCACTAACAAAATAGACACAGCCGCCGGGGTGACACCTGAAATTCGCGCCGCATGGGCGAGGGTTTCCGGCCGCGCTTCGGCTAGCTTCTGGCGAATTTCGTTAGACAAGCCTTCCACTTTTAAATAGTCCAACTCTGCAGGTAGCGGCGTGGCTTCGTGGCGTTTGAGCTTATCGATCTCATCCTGCTGACGTTCAATATAGCCTTGATATTTAGCCTGAATCTGAACCTGCTCGGCAACCGCGGGATCGGTCACCAGCGTGCCTTCGATGCCGGGCAGATTGGCTAGATCGCTGTAGCTGAGTTCCGGACGCTTGAGCAGATCGCTCAGTCGATACTCGCGTGATAGCGCTGATCCGGTTTTTTCAGCCACTTGTTCCGCCGCCGGAGTTCCGGGCTGGATCCAAATAGTATCCAGGCGGGCGCTCTCTTGCTCGATGGCCTCGCGTTTTTGGCTAAACGCGGTCCAGCGAGAGTCATTGACGAGACCCAATTTGCGACCCGTTTCGGTTAAGCGCAGATCCGCGTTGTCTTCACGCAGCAGCAGACGGTATTCCGCACGGGAAGTGAACATGCGGTAGGGCTCTTTGGTGCCCATAGTGATCAAGTCATCAACCAGCACACCGAGATAGGCTTCATCGCGGCGGGGATACCAAGCGTCTAGCTCTTGAGCGCGGCGTGCGGCATTCAAGCCTGCTAGCAAACCTTGAGCACCGGCTTCTTCGTAACCAGTGGTGCCGTTGATCTGACCAGCGAAAAACAGGTTGTGGATAAATTTTGTTTCCAGCGAGTGTTTTAAGTCTCGCGGATCAAAAAAGTCGTATTCGATGGCATAGCCAGGCCGGGTGATATGGGCATTTTCCAGGCCTTTAATCGAACGCACGACTTGAATCTGCACGTCAAACGGCAGCGAGGTCGAGATACCGTTGGGGTAAAGCTCGTGGGTATCCAGGCCTTCGGGTTCGATGAACACTTGGTGGCTGGATTTATCGGCAAAGCGATGAACCTTGTCTTCGATCGACGGGCAGTAACGGGGCCCAATTCCTTCGATCACACCGGAATACATCGGCGAGCGATCAAGATTCGCCAGAATCAGATCGTGGGTTTGCTGATTGGTGTGAGCAATGTGGCAACTCACCTGCCGAGGGTGCATTTCCCGTGACCCCATGTAGGACATGACCGGTGTAGGGCTGTCACCGGGTTGTTCTTCCAACTGGGAAAAATCCACGGTTTTGGCATTAATACGTGGCGGTGTGCCGGTTTTCAGCCGATCGACGCGAAATGGCAGCGCACGCAGCCGTTCGGCCAGTGCGTTGGAAGGCGGATCACCTGCTCGACCACCCTTGCTTTGATCCAAGCCAATGTGAATCACACCACCCAAAAATGTGCCGGTACACAGCACGACGCTTTCAGCATGGAAGCGAATACCGGTTTCCGTGACAACGCCACGCACGGTGTCGTTATCCACAATGAGATCACCAGCAGCCTGCTGGAAGATCGTCAAGTTGGGCTGGTTTTCCAGCATACCGCGGATAGCGGATTTATAGCGGATGCGGTCAGCCTGGGCACGGGTTGCCCGAACGGCAGGCCCTTTGCGGGCATTGAGCACGCGAAACTGGATGCCACCTAAATCCGTGGCAAGCCCCATGGCGCCGCCCAGCGCATCGATTTCCTTAACCAAATGGCTTTTGCCGATGCCGCCAATCGCGGGGTTACACGACATTTGGCCCAGGGTTTCGATGTTGTGGGTGAGCAGCAGGGTCTGACAGCCCATACGAGCAGAGGCCAATGCGGCTTCAGTTCCCGCATGGCCACCGCCGATGACAATCACGTCAAAGCGGTCGGGATAATTCAAGAGGCACCTCGTCTTGCGCCTTTCGGCACGGATGATGTGGCCAGTGCAGTTCTCAGACATGGCCACCTTAGATCAATGAGCCGGCAAGTATAAACCCCCTGTGGGTAACCGTCAGGTTTTTCCACACCCCAAATCACCAACCCTCCGTTATTAATAACAACATAAATATAAAATAAGAGAAGTTCTGTAAATGTTGTAATTACTAGTGTGGACAATTTCTGTGTATAAGCGACTTATCCTTAATATTTTCATGTGCTTATATTGTTGACTTCTACATGTTTGAAGGCGGGAGTGCCTGGGTAGAAGGGGTGTTAAGCCTGTGGATGGAATAGCGCTTTATCCACAGAGTCAATTAAGCACGGCTTATCCACCGGCCAGTACCTGGGTTGTTACCGCACCTGTGAACAACCTCCGATTGATGTGAAGCTAACGCTAAGCGACGTACATGGTAGGCCTTACGGAGATAAAACCGATCAATGTAAAAAAAGTTTATCCACAGGCAAAAAAATGGCCTGTCGTGTCGACAGGCCAGTAAAAAAGCGTAATTCAGAGCAAATTAGCGGTTATTTTAACGCGTAAAAAGGGCTCAATTTAATGTTTGAGTACGCGAGCAAGGAAGGATTGAGTACGTTCGTGTTGAGGAGAGTCGAACAGTTTTTCAGGGTGGCCCTGTTCGGTAATCTCGCCTTTATGGATAAAAATCACCCGGTCGGCGACCTCGCGGGCAAAGCCCATTTCATGGGTGACAATTACCATGGTCATGCCCTCTTTGGCCAGCTCGCGCATGGCATCCAGCACTTCACCGATCATTTCCGGGTCAAGCGCCGATGTGGGCTCGTCAAACAGCATCAGGCGGGGTTCCATCGCCAGGGCGCGGGCGAGTGCGACGCGCTGCTGTTGACCGCCTGAGAGCTGGCTGGGGTACTTGTCGGCCTGGTCGGCGATACCTACCCGGTCAAGCAAGCGTTTGGCGTTGCTGACTGCGTCGTCACGGCTTAAACCACGCACTTTCATCGGCGCCAGAGTGACATTATCGATCACGCTGAGATGGGGAAAGAGATTGAATTGCTGAAACACCATACCCACTTCGGTACGGATGGTTTGCAGCGCTTTAGTGCTCTTGCCGTGCGGTAATAGTTCGTTGCTGTCGACCACCAGACTGCCGGACTGAAACTCTTCCAAGCCGTTAATACAGCGAATTAGTGTGGATTTGCCTGAGCCACTGGCACCGATAATCACCACCACTTCACCAGGCACAATCGTCAGATCAATATCGTTGAGTACGTGCAGACTGCCAAAGTGTTTATTGAGCTGCTGCATACGCACAATTGGTTGCGTTGTGTTGCTCATTGTCTCGCTCATTGCGCGTGTCCTTATTGTCCGGCCAGGCCTCTGCGCTCGAGTTGACGCAGGATGATGGAGAGGGTCCAGGTGATTGCCAGATACATCAGGGCGACCATGAAGTAGACCTCAAGCGCCGTAAAAGTGGTGGCGATATAGATCTGCCCCTGACGCACTAGCTCACTGACGCCAATCACTGAAAACAGTGAGGTGTCTTTGATGCTGATGATGCCCTGGTTACCGAGGGGAGGAATCATGCGCCGAAACGCCTGGGGCCAGATAACATAGCGAAATGCTTGAGTGCGGGAGAGCCCTAGGGAGAGTGATGCTTCACCCTGGCCGCGTTCAATTGATTGCACACCGCCGCGCACAATTTCTGAAATATAAGCACCGGAGTTAACCGCGATCGCAGCAATACCGGCGACCAGCGCGTTAATTGGGCTACCTAATAGTTGCGGCAAGCCGTAAAAAATAAACAGCACTTGTACCAGGATAGGCGTGCCGCGAAATACTTCGACGTAAACGATGGCCGGCCAGCGTAGCCAACGCAGGCGGCTAATACGTAATAGGCCAAAGAATATTCCGATAAAGAATCCGATGGCGAGACCGCCAAACGAGATAAGCAGCGTCCAGGGAATACCCGGCAGCAGGTAAGGGATAGACCCAAACGCTGCCGACCAATCAAACTGAAAATTGACGTCCACGCGTAGACTCCTGAAACAAAAAAGCAGATGACAAAAAACACATGAGAAATGCAGCAGGGCCGGGGGTTGTGGCCACCCGGCCCTGTAACAGCGTTACGCTAATAGAGAGCTTTTATACTCACTCTTCGCTAGGCGCTTCACCAAACCACTTGGTATAGATCTCATCGTAGGTGCCATCTTCGCGCATGGCGGCCAGCGCTTCGTTAGTCGGCTCTACCCACTCACTGCCTTTGTGGAACACGATGCCGTACTGCTGACCTTCATACAGAGGGCCAACAACCTTGGTACGGCCTTCACCGCGAGTTTGCGAGAAGTAAGAGACGTTAGGGGCATCATAGAGCACGGCGTCGACGTTGCGGCCTAGCAGCGCCATGTACATGTCGGCAGTCCCTGGGAAGGGGGTGATGTCAGCATCTTCGCCGAGTTCTTGCTGGAGGTAGTCGTAACTAGTGGAACCAATTTTGGTACCGACGGCGAGGTCTTGGAGATCTTCTAGTGTCTCGACGCTGTCGTTATCGGCGCGGACAATGATGCGTAAACCTGAATCGTAGTAGGGGTCGGAGAAGTCAACGACTTCAGAGCGCTCGTCAGTGATGGTGGTACCGGCGATGGCTATCTCTTGACTACCCGTTTGCACGGCGGGAATGATGCCGGAGAATTCCATGGTTGTCAGGTTGACTTCAAAGCCTGCACGTTCGGCGACTTCGTTGATGATATCCATATCGAAGCCGACCATTTCGCCGGTCTCTTGATCCATCATTTCAAACGGCACAAAGCTTGGGTCAGTGGCCACGTTCACCGATGGCGTTTGGGCCATGGCGGCAGTGGCGCTGCCCAATCCCAGTGCGAGAGCGAGTGTGGTTTTGGTTAGGCTGAGTGGTAGTGCTACTTTCATAAGTTTCCCCGTGCTTTATGTGGCTAGTAGCGGGTTTCCGAACAATGTATGGCGTTCGAATACCCTTTTTAGCCGTTATTGACCTATCAACCTTGGCGAGAAACCGTCAGGGCGTCAAGTCACGGGGAGCGTCGTGGGCCAACGCTGTTTAGACCATAAAGGAAGCGCCGCAGCCGCAGGTGGTGGTGGCATTGGGATTTTGAACGCGAAAACGCGCGCCCGCTAAGCCTTCCTCGTAGTCGACCGTGGAGCCCACCAGATACTGGTAAGAGAGGGGGTCGACGACCAGCGCGGCCTCACCGAACTCAATCACAGTGTCATCGTCGGCGACATTGTCAGCAAAGTCGAAGCCGTATTGAAAACCTGAACAGCCGCCGCCGGTCACGTAGACCCGCAGTTTGAGTGATGGGTTATTTTCTTCTGCAATCAGTGCGTTAATACGTTTGCGTGCACTATCAGAGAGCAGTAATGGAGTAGGAACAAAGGCTTCTGCACCGCTCATGGGTACCTCCCGCGAGCTTAAAGAACGAATAAATCGGCATTGGGGGGTGATTATGGGTAATTCCCAGCAAATTGGTCAACTATTGTGTTGGTATATCAAGCAGAGGGCAGCTCGCCGAGGAGGCGCTGTGAATCCTTCCATGGACGCTACATTTGCCTTCCTTGGCAAATGACCTCCTCTCTGAGCTGCCCTCTGCATGCTGGTTTTGGTGAGGTGTTTAAGGCATCAGCGCGGGGGCAGTAAGTCCGGTGTTCTCGTCAAAGCCAAACATCAGGTTGAGGTTTTGGATTGCTTGGCCCGAAGCGCCTTTGACCAGGTTATCAATCACCGATAGTACGACGACGGTGTTGCCATTGCCGGGGCGATGGACTGCTAGGCGGCAGGTATTGATGCCTTTGACGCTGCGCGTCTCTGGGTGACTTCCAGCAGGCATCACATCGACAAAGGGTTCGTTAGCGTAGCGCTGCTCAAATAGAGCCTGCAGATCGCCGGGCTCAGTGGTGAGCTGGCCGTAAAGTGTGGCGTGAATGCCGCGGATCATCGGCGTTAAGTGGGGCACAAAGGTTAAACCCACCGTGGATTGCTGAATATCCCTAAGCCCTTGGCTAATTTCGGGTAGATGGCGGTGGCCCGAGGCGCCGTAGGCTTTCATCGACTCGCTGGCTTCAGCGAGCAGTGACCCTACTTTTGCGCCACGGCCTGCCCCGGTAACCCCGGATTTACAGTCAGCAATCAGTTGGCTTGGGTCGATCAGACCTGCTTCCAACAGCGGTAGATAGCCTAATTGAACGGCCGTGGGGTAGCAGCCGGGCACGGCAATTAAGCGTGCATTTTTGATTTTTTCCCGATGCATTTCCGGTAGGCCGTATACCGCCTCATGCAACAATTCTGGCGCGCCGTGAGCCTGGTCGTACCAGCGGCTCCACTCGTCGGCATCGCGCAGCCGGAAATCGGCCGACAGATCAATTACCCGAGTGCCATTTTTGAGCAGCTCACCCGCTAGTGCGTGGGCAACGCCGTGGGGTGTGGCAAAAAAGACCGCATCCATGGCGCCCAGCTGTTTAGCATCCGGCTCGCTAAACGCTAGCGTGTCGTAGTGGCCGCGCAGGTTAGGGTACATATCGCACACCTTGACGCCCGTTTCCGAGCGCGAAGTAATCGCGGCTACCTCGACGTGGGAATGCTGGGCAAGTAGCCGCAGTAATTCAACGCCGGTATAACCGGTACCGCCAACAATGCCGACCTTAATCACAAATCACTCCTTGCGGGCTACGCAGAACGTTTTCCAGAATAGTTTTTTAGGACAGTTTGCACAGCAACCTATGACAAAACGCTATGTGTTATCAGCCTATGCGGATTGCTGCGGGCTGTCGAAGTGTATCGGGCTATGATACACAAGAGGATTAAGAGATAAGAACACTAAGACCAAAAACAAGGCAGATTGCTGTGGCGCGTTTTTCCCGATCGGATTTTACGTTAGAAAGTTTTCGTCGTCAGTTGGCCAACGTCGACGCCTTGCCGCAACTCTGCTTGCTGGGCCTTGTCTCGGGGATTATTACCGGTGCGGTGATGGTGGCGTTTCGGCTGCTTTTGGAAGCAGGGGCCACGTTCTATATGACGGAGGGCGACCCAGAGGCGTTTGAAAATATGACGCCCTGGTTACGTGCGCTGCTACCCATGCTGGCGGTGACGTTAGTGGGCGTGCTGTTGTATCGGCAAAAACCGGCAGCGCGCAAACTGGGCGTGGGTCATGTGATTGAGCGGCTCACCTATCACCAAGGGCGCTTTCCGCTGCGTAACTGGTTAAATCAGTGGTGGGTCGGGGTGGTGGTGGTGTTAGGTGGCCTCTCTGCAGGTCGTGAGGGGCCGGCGATTCACTTGGGCGCGGCGGCGGCCAGTGGTCTCGGCCAGCAGATTCGCTTACCCAATAATAGCCTAAGAGTGCTGGTGGCCTGTGGCACTGCAGCTGCCATTTCCGCTTCCTTTAATACGCCGATTGCCGGGGTGATCTTCGCCATGGAAGTGGTGATGATGGAGTATACCTTGATGAGCTTTATGCCCGTCATCCTGGCCTCCACCATGGGTGCGCTGGTGGCGCAGTTGGCTTACGGTAATGAACCAGCGTTTCGCATTCCCGAAGTGGCTCTGGGGTCGTTGATCAATCTGCCGTGGATCGTGCTGACGGGACTGGTGATTGGCTTGCTGGCGGGGCTGTTTATCCATATTTCCCGCAGTCAGCGAATTATGGACTGGCCGCTTTGGGTACGTCTCGGATTGGTCGGCGTGGCGACTGGCGCCGTTGCCTGGTGGTTCCCCCAGGTGCAGGGCATCGGTTATGACAGCGTGGCGGCAGCGCTCAATAATCAGTTGGAAATTAAAGTACTGCTGGCGCTGATGATTGCCAAACTACTGCTAACGGCGCTGACCGTTGCTGGCGGTGTACCCATCGGCATTATTGGCCCGGTGCTGGTGGTGGGAGCGGCTACAGGCGCGCTGTTTGGAATGCTGGGAGGCTGGATGTGGCCAGACAAAGCCGCTGACCCGGGGATTTACGCCATGCTAGGTATGGCGGCAATGATGGGGGCCGTTCTGCAAGCGCCCCTTGCTGCGCTGATGACGCTTTTGGAGTTAACCCATACGCCGAGTATCATGCTTCCTGGAATGCTGGCGGTGGTGGTTGCGTGTTTGACGTCACGGCAGTTAACCGGCTGTGAAGGGTTCTTTATCAGCACGGTGCGTTATGGGCTGCATCCGCTTCAGCAACCGTTGATGCAAGCGCTTTCACGGGTTTCGGTGCCGGCGGTGATGGAGCGTCAATTGGTGCGTACTGAGCGGATGATAACCCCTGACCAGGCGCGCCACCTGCTGGAAACAAACCCGGTGTGGTTGGTGATTGAGCGTTCCAGTGAGGAAAAACCGGTACTGGCGCTCAAAGCCGCTGAACTAGCGCGTTGGTTACTTGAACACGATGAAGCGTTGCAGGGTAAAGAACCGCCCGAGGATGAATTGATTGATCTGCTGGAAATTCCTGGGCAGCGTTTGGAACTGGCACCGATTGGCTTACAAGCAACGCTTTCCGAGGCTTTTTTGAAGCTGCAGGATAACGCGCTGGGGGCACTCTATGTGGTACACGGTTACCGCCCTAAACAGCAGCGTATTTCAGGTATTATCACCCGTGGCGCCATTGAGCGTTATTATCACTATACAGATCCCCGTGGCGCTGACACTCGCGATAATTATCTACGAGAGCATGATCTACGAGAGAATGAGACACGCGAAAAGGATTAACCATTTTAAGGAGCAACAATGTACCTATGGGTGAAGGCTATTCACTTGATGGCAGTGGTGACGTGGTTCGCCGCGATGTTTTATTTACCCCGCTTGTATGTGTATCACGCTACCGCGCGGGATAACGGTGATGACCAGGCAATGGCGTATTTCAAAACCATGGAGCGCAAGCTTTACCGTGGAATCATGACGCCATCGATGATTGCGGTACTGCTGTTTGGTGGCTGGATGCTCTATTTAGTGCCCGAATGGTTTAGCCAGGGTTGGATGCACGTCAAACTAGCGCTGGTGGTCTTGCTCATTGGCTATCATCATGTTTGTTTGATTTATTTAAAGCAGTTTGCCCAGGATCGTTGCACCAAAGGCCATGTGTTTTTCCGCTGGTTTAACGAAGCGCCGGTGATTGCGCTAGTGGCGATTATACTATTAGCCGTTGTGAAGCCCTTTTGATGCGCCAACCACTTCCGCCTGTCGTATTGGTATTAGCGGGACACGACCCCACCGGCGGCGCAGGGTTAGTGGCTGATAGCGAAGCCATTGCCGCTTGTGGTGGCTGGGCGGTAACGATCCCTACTGCGCTGACGGTTCAAAATTGCCACAATGTGACGCGTGTGATTCCCGCTGATCCTACCGCGATGCGCCAAATGGCCGAGGTACTTGGCGAGATGCAAGTGGCGGCGATTAAAATTGGCTTGCTCGCCGATGAAGCTACCTTGCGTGCAGCGGAACAAATTATCCGCCGCTTTCCAGGCATTCCTGTGGTGGCGGACCCGGTATTTAAGGCTGGTGGTGGAACTGAGTTATCCACACCCGGTTTACGTCGGCTGTTCATCGATCGCTTGCTACCGCTTGTGGATATCTTAACGCCCAATCGTGCTGAGCTTTGTCAACTGACACCAGACATCGTCACCCCTTTTGATGATACGGCACGTGCGGTGGCGTTGATGTCACAGGGCTGCCAAGCAATTTTAGTGACTGCCACTGACGATCCGCTGCCCGGTAATGAACAGCAAGTAGTGCACACCCTGCACTCACCCGATACCACTCGCCAGTGGCAGTGGCCACGTCTGCCTGAACTGTTCCATGGCTCTGGTTGCACGCTAGCCTCAGCCATTGCGGCTCGCCTTGCTGTTGGTGAGCGCTTATCAACCGCGTGTGAGCAAGCGCAGCACTTTACTTGGCAGAGCCTGTCTCAAGGCTTTCAGCCGCCGAGTGGCCAGTGTTTGCCCAGCCGTTTTTCACGGCCTGTTCGTTTTTAATCCTATCTTCTATCTGCCATTGACCGAGAGGATGCCATGACCACATCAGCTGAATTGTTTGATCTTGCCAGTCGCCATATCCCAGGCGGCGTAAACTCTCCCGTCCGGGCATTTAAAGGGCTCCACCGCCCGCCGGTCTTTATAGAGCGTGCCCAGGGCGCGTTTCTATTCGATGTCGAAGGCAATCGGTACGTGGATTATGTGGGGTCCTGGGGACCAATGATTACCGGGCACGCTGACCAGGATGTATTGGCAGCCGTGCGGGCGCGATTAGATAACGGCCTGTCATTCGGTACGCCTACCGCGGTTGAAACCACCATGGCAGATTTGATCTGCGAGATGATTCCTTCCATGGATATGGTGCGCATGACCAGTTCGGGCACCGAAGCCACCATGTCGGCGATACGCCTGGCGCGAGGCACCACCGGCCGCGATAAGATCGTAAAGTTTGAAGGGAACTACCATGGCCACTCTGATTCGCTGCTGGTAAAAGCCGGTTCTGGGGCGCTTACCCACGGCGAGCCTAGCTCACCGGGCGTGCCCGCGTCGCTGGCTGAACACACCATTACTCTCTCGTTTAACGACCCTGAAGGGGTAGAGGCGTGTTTTAACGAGATTGGCGATCAAATTGCCTGCATTATCGTCGAGCCCGTTGCTGGCAATATGAATTGCATTCCCCCACAGTCAGGTTTCCTGGAAACACTGCGCCGGGTATGTAACGAACACGGTAGCGTCCTGATCTTTGACGAAGTGATGACCGGCTTTCGTGTGGCGTTGGGCGGCGCTCAAGCCCACTACGGTATCGTGCCTGATTTAACCTGCTTGGGAAAAATTGTTGGCGGTGGCATGCCGGTGGGCGCGTTTGGCGGCAAGCGTGAAATAATGCAGAACATTTCACCGCTTGGACCGGTGTATCAAGCGGGTACTTTGTCGGGCAATCCCCTGGCCATGGCCGCAGGTGTGGCTCTACTTACCAAGCTACAGGTACCAGGTTTTCACGATGCATTAACCCAGCGGGTTAATACACTGTGTTCAGGCTTACAGGAGCGTGCCAACGCTGCACGAGTGCCGATGATGACGCAGTCAGCGGGCGGTATGTTTGGGCTCTTCTTCACCTCGCAAAGCCGGGTAGATAACTTTGCCCAAGCCACGGCCTGTAACCCAGACGCTTTCCGCCGCTTCTTCGGTGCCATGCTTGACCACGGTGTTTATCTGGCGCCTTCAGCCTATGAAGCAGGCTTTATGTCCAGTGCTCATACCCCAGAAGATATTCAGTTCACTCTGGACGCGGCAGAAAAAGCCTTTGCGGTAATGTAACGGCACGTAACTAAAAGCCCGCTATACTTCAAGAGCCGCTCATTTTGAGCGGCTCTTCGGTTAAGTGAGACATACAATCATGATACCAATAACGGCTTGGCGAACTTTGCTATGCGCAGCGGGGCTAACAGTCTGCTTTCCGCTGGCTGCACAGTCGCCTCAGGAGCAGGACATGACCCAGATTCACATCACTATGAGTGGTTCGCCGGGTGCCGAGTTTTCCGCCCACTGGCGGATTACCCACGAAGGCGAAACCACCGAGCACGTTGAAGAGCATGGAACGGTACCCGCCGAGTACACGTTTACCGGTACGGAACTTGAAGGCACGGTAAAGCTGCTAAGCGATGACGAGCGATTAGAAGTGGACATTCAAAAAGGCAGCAACAGGTCGCGTTCGTCAACTCAGGGAGCGGGGGGGACATTGACAGTGTCAATTCGCTAACAAAAAAACCGCCCCTGAAAGGGGCGGTTAATCATAATTTAAAATAATCTATATTTTAACGGCCTTGAGTTACTGTGTTTGTGTTGCCATAGCCAACTGTGTGAATATTTGAGTTATGGCTGTAACCAGCTTGAGTAACGTTATGTGTATTATTGGCACCAAAAGTTTTGATATAAGAATCATTACCAAAACCTGACTGCTCTACGTTACTAGTGTTGTTATATCCAATGGTAATAATCGTACTATCTAGATAATTGCCATCTTGGATCACACTATCACTATTGTTACTACCAGACTGCTCTATCCACGACTCATTGTCGCCACCGGTTTGTTCAACGTTAGCAAGGTTGTTGTAGCCACCAAAAAAACCAGATTGTTGGATGCCAGATTGGTTATTCGAACCAGATTGATCTACATTTGCTTCGTTACCATATCCACTTTGATCAACCCACGAGTCATTAATGTACCCTTCTTGATCGACGCTAGCAGTATTGTACGAACCTTGTTGTTCAATCACAGAGTCGTTAAACTTGCCATCTTGAACCACAACGGCTTCGTTACCATTTCCCCAGCTTTGTTTAACATAAGAATCATTCATCTTACCGTCTTGGGTAACGTTGGCATCATTATCACTACTTGTTTGGTAGATACCCGAAACGTTATAAGCCCCTAGCTGGTCAACAATAGCTTCGTTACCATTAGCAGTTTGTTCGATATTGGAGTTGTTTCGGCCAGGCGCATAAGTTGAATAACCAACAACGTCATCTTGAGTGACAGTAGCACTATTGCCGTTCCCTTCTTGGAGAATTCGGGATTTTTGTGTTCCCCACTGGGTAACATCGTTAGTGTTATCGCTACCGTATTGGTAGATAGAGGAGTCACTACCAACTGACTGAGCAAAAGCAGCAGTGCTCATAGCGAAGGCAACGGCGGCAGCGATAGTGGTGATTTGAGTTTTCATGGTGTTTCCCCTTGATACTTGCTTTAGTTATTACTGAGTCAACGGTTGTTGCTCAGTAGGTTTCGACGGTGACCGGACGTGCATTGCTTGAAAACGCTTGTTGCTCAACACTAATGACACGGTAGCCACTCCCCGACTGTGAAATCTGTACGTCACTGCGGTTGCCAAGTTGGCGCACATAAGAATTTAGTTCTCTTGATGCGCTTCCTGACTGAGTAATATCCGCTTTATGATTTCTACCTATTTGAGAGATATTACTTACGTTATTACCGCCTGTTTGAGTTACCGTCGCCGTGTTGTAATTTCCTAATTGATAAATGCTAGAAAAGTTTCCGGCTTGGTAACTAGCTGATTGCGAAACATGGGTGCGGTTATTGTTACCAATCTGCGTAATAATACTGTAGTTGCCTTGATGTTGTTGGGCGGCAGCTTGCTTAGCGAACTGCTCAATACGGTTATTGTCTGCATTGATTGTCAAAGAAACTGAAAGGGTTGCTGTCAACAGTGCAGCCATTAGGGCATATCGTTTGGTTGCGGTAATATTCAGTTTCATGTCATTTCCCTCTGAAACAGTTTGTATCAATTTGTATTTCTTGTGTTGAGTTTGGACCATTTTGAAATTTACGCTATCAAACTTTTTATTATTCTAATGATGTATTTATTAATAATTTAACAATTAAAAAGCATTACTTTTCTAATCATGTTAACAGTCAAAAAAAAACGGCTATGCGTACCGCATAGCCGTTAATAATTTGTAGTTTTCATATCTTATTTTTATATTAGGTTGTAATTGAAATTTATTATGGAAGTCGTTTATACTATCTAAAGATAGTTTTAAATTTATTAAAGCAAAGGGATTGGTGCATCTAAGTACTCAGACAAAATAGTGTCTTGAAAATTAACACCATTAGAGAGATTCCAAAGATTGTTCTCTACACCACGGGCCACCAAATGTATAACAGCTGACTCAATGGCTGACATCACGGCGAGTTGTACTGGTTCATTGGTGGTAAGACCTACTTCAGCCTCTAACAAACGTCGAAAATCGATAAACCGATAAACCCCCGCTCGCATCTCTTTAGAGTAAATCGTTTTAGTCGTGGTGACGTTAGCTAGTACCTCGCCGGTTGATATTTCAACCGCGCGTAGATTAACCGTTACTTGGTCCACCTGGTATTGCCCTGAAGCGCCAATACCAAAGTACTCAGCCCCAGCCCCACCGGTTCGCACATTGGACTCGTAGGCAATAATGCCACCTTCAAGCATCACCGAGGCAGCACGAAGTGATGGCAATGTATCTGGCTGACCAAAGCGCTCGAACTCGGCACGAATAATGCGCCTCTCGGTAAGTAAGTTCTGTAAACCAACACGCTCAAGCGGTATAAACCAGCCGGAATCCGCTAATGCACCGGTGAGCATCGCCGCAGCGCCCTGCGTTACGGCGGTTGAAAAAGTACTGGCCGGAGCAGGGCGATACTGGCCCGTTTGATCCCGGAAGTCATAAACAGAGACAAAAATTTGCCCAGCTGGCGGCGGTAGCGAGACTAAATCTTGATAGGTTGCCCCACGAGGGGTCAATGTCGCTTCGGCACCTTCTAAATTCTCTGAAGTTGCGACCATACCAGCACAGCCGCTGAGTACACTAACCATGAGTAGTGTAGCGATGATTTTCATAATGATCCCCTGAATTGCATGTAGCATTAACCTGAATCCGTGAGACCGGATCCCTGAAACGCTTCTAACCTACTGGTCCGCATGGCAATATAGCGGATATCGCCATTCACCCAGACAGTGCCATGCCCAACGTCAAGTTCCGCGCCAGTCGCCGCACCCTCACCAGCCACGCCGGGCTGTCCATCATCGGGCAATGCTTCGAGATCGCTGGCGTCGACAGCATCGACAGCCGCTTCCCCACCACGCTGGGCATGCGCACCAGTGACGTGATCAAGAGCTACCTGGGCCTGCTGTGTCTGGGCATGAGCGACTATGACGCTGTCGAGAACTTCCGCCGCGACAAGCCCTTCCAACAACTGCTGACCCTGCAGAAGGTGCCGAGCGCGGCGACGCTGCGACAGCGGCTGGAGAAACTTGCCGCCAACGACCTGCAGGCGCGCACCGCCACCTGGTCCACGACCCTGCTGTCACTGATCGAGGCACCGATCACCGCCGAGACGACGCACGTCTGCCTGGACATCGACACCTTCGTCATGGACAACAGCAACTCGAAGAAGGAAGGCGTCTCGCGGACCTACCAGAAGGTCGATGGCTACACCCCGATCGCCGCCTACCTGGGCAACGAAGGGTGGTGCCTGGGTCTGGAACTGCGGCCTGGCAAGCAGCACACCATGAAGGAGAGCAACGCCTTCCTGGAGCGGGTACTGCCTCGCGCCCAATGCCTGACCAAGCAACCGATCCTGTTACGCGAGGACAGCGGCTTCGACAGCCAGGCGCACCTGGCGCTTCTCGAACAGCAACGCCAGGTCTTTGCCGACGAGGGGCGCCGGCTCGACTATGTCGTCAAATGGAACCCGCGCGGCTCGGCCACGGCTGATCGAGATACCTGGCTGGCGGTGGCGGCGGACTACTGGGAAGAGCTGCGTCCTGGCAAGCGCCAGGCGCTGTGGACGCAGGCCGTCTCGATCCACGACGACAACAAGACCGAATACGTCGTCCAACGCGTGATGCGCCTGGTAGAGCGCACCGCCGATCGCGATGGCCAGTTGCTGCTCGAACCGGACTATGAGTTGGAAGGCTGGTGGACCAGCCTGGACGAGGCGCCGGAGGCGGTGATCAAGCGCTACCAGGCGCATGCCACCCATGAGCAGTTTCACAGCGAGATCAAGACCGATCTCGACCTGGAGCGCTTGCCGTCCGGCAAGTTCGCCACCAACGATCTGATCCTGCATCTCGCCCAGTTGGCCTACAACATCCTGCGCCTGATGGGACAGCTGGGCATGACCGGCGAGCTGAGCCCGGTTCGCCACCCGGCCAAGCGGCGCCGGCTGCGCACCGTGCTACAAGAGCTGGTGCACCGTGCGGCTCTCGTGATTCACAAGGCACGGCAGATCATCCTCGACTTCGGGCAGGATATCGGGCGCATGACGGTGCTCAAGACGCTGCGGAGCCGACTGCGTTATCCACGAGGAACGCCATGCTGACCGTCAATCGGCGACACTCTATCCACAAGCAGTTCCAAGCGACACGCGATCGCCAGATATGTCGTGCCTGGCGGGTGGAAAGGCATGACAAAACGGGCCGTCAGCACCGATCAGCACGGTGGGTTTTGGCAATAACGGGCTTGCGAAAGCCAACTTGCACGGGGCGAATGATCAAAAAGTGCTCGCTGGCGGTGATAGGGAAAGTGTCGGCGCCGGCTTCACGGATTCAGGATTAAGTAGGCTGTTGGCAGCCTTGTTAGTTTTTACTTAGTAATAGGAGCAGTTAATACATTAGGGATTGAACAACAAGCCACCTACGCTAATGTTGGTAATATCACCGGTGGCTTTATCGATTACTTCTACTATGAGCTGCCCTCCTTCATTGCGAACCACGACGCTAAAGTCCCCGCTGTCAAACGACCCTGTGCCATTGTCTACTCCGCCTACATCATTGATTAGATCTGATATAAATCGGCTCTCAAGGCTTTGGATTAGCCGTTCGGTTGGGGAGAGCGGTTCAAAGTCTTCGATGTTTGGGTCTGTAGTGGTGTCTTGCGCCTGGGCTTTGCCCAGTAAATAGCTACCCATAAAGGGGTCGCCGCCAAATGAAGGGTTAATCGGTGTATAGATCAGTTCCCCTGCGCTTGCCTGCAGGGTCAGCGCACTTACCAATATGGTGGTTGCCAGAACACTACCAGCTGTAAGTTTAAGTATTTTTTTCATTAGCGTAGCTCCTCTTTTCCAAGGTCTTTGTCTGAGTTAAGTACGGAAGCTAGCTGTTGGCGTAACAGCGCTTCTTCGACGACCTGCACGGCTTCCCCGGCGGCCCGGTCAGCTTCGCTGATCCTAGGGGAGAGCTGGGTACGGAAATACATACGGTTGCCTTCCATTACCCATATTTGGCTACCCCAGCGTGCATCGGGACGCTCTTTAATAGTGACGGTGGCATTGCCGATAATTAGGTTATCCATGGCCCGCTGGCTAAAAGCGCGATAGAAGGTTTTACCGGCCATAGTGATCGTGCGGTCTACCATTACGCCGGTTAGTTCACTTCCACCGTTGGTGTTACCTTGCACTTCAGGCCCATCAGGACTAGAGAGCTGATTAATAGCATCAATCGCTTCTTGTTCGTTGGCAGGTAATGCATTGCCCGTAGGGGCAGGCTCGTTGGCCAGCGCAACAGACATAGTTATCCACACCAGCAGTGGAGTAATGCCTATGGATAAACGATGTATCGATAACATGCTGAATTACCCTTGCGCGTTAGCGCTGCCGATTGCGCTGCAGGCTGCGCGCGGTTTCAATATTGGGAAGAATCGGGCCCAGGTTTTGATGTATCCAATTAAGTGCTTGAATACGGTTATGTACGTTGATTTTGCGAAAGATGTTGTAGAGGTGAGACTTAACGGTGTGTTCGCTAACAAACAGCTTTTCAGCAATTTGCTGATTAGACGAGCCTGCACTAAGCAGTGAGATGATTTCCATTTCACGATTGGTGAGTCCGCAGGCTGGTCGAAAAGCATTACTTTGGTATTTGCGATAAAACAGGATGAGACGGGCCATTAAGTCCCGCGACATCCATAGCTCCCCTTCCAGTAACGCATGTATGCCTTTACAGATAACCTCAAGGCTTTCATTACCCTGAATCCGTGAGACCGGATCCCTGAAACGCTTCTAACCTACTGGTCCGCATGGCAATATAGCGGATATCGCCATTCACCCAGACAGTGCCATGCCCAACGTCAAGTTCCGCGCCAGTCGCCGCACCCTCACCAGCCACGCCGGGCTGTCCATCATCGGGCAATGCTTCGAGATCGCTGGCGTCGACAGCATCGACAGCCGCTTCCCCACCACGCTGGGCATGCGCACCAGTGACGTGATCAAGAGCTACCTGGGCCTGCTGTGTCTGGGCATGAGCGACTATGACGCTGTCGAGAACTTCCGCCGCGACAAGCCCTTCCAACAACTGCTGACCCTGCAGAAGGTGCCGAGCGCGGCGACGCTGCGACAGCGGCTGGAGAAACTTGCCGCCAACGACCTGCAGGCGCGCACCGCCACCTGGTCCACGACCCTGCTGTCACTGATCGAAGCACCGATCACCGCCGAGACGACGCACGTCTGCCTGGACATCGACACCTTCGTCATGGACAACAGCAACTCGAAGAAGGAAGGCGTCTCGCGGACCTACCAGAAGGTCGATGGCTACACCCCGATCGCCGCCTATCTGGGCAACGAAGGGTGGTGCCTGGGTCTGGAACTGCGGCCTGGCAAGCAGCACACCATGAAGGAGAGCAACGCCTTCCTGGAGCGGGTACTGCCTCGCGCCCAAGGCCTGACCGAGCAACCGATCCTGTTACGCGAGGACAGCGGCTTCGACAGCCAGGCGCACCTGGCGCTTCTCGAACAGCAGCGCCAGGTCTTTGCCGACGAGGGGCGCCGGCTCGACTATGTCGTCAAATGGAACCCGCGCGGCTCGGCCACGGCCGATCAGGATACCTGGTTGGCTGTGGCGGCGGACTACTGGGAAGAGCTGCGTCCTGGCAAGCGCCAGGCGCTGTGGACGCAGACCGTCTCGATCCACGACGACAACAAGACCGAATACGTCGTCCAACGCGTGATGCGCCTGGTCGAGCGCACCGCCGATCGCGATGGCCAGTTGCTGCTCGAACCGGACTATGAGTTGGAAGGCTGGTGGACCAGCCTGGACGAGGCGCCGGAGGCGGTGATCAAACGCTACCAGGCGCATGCCACCCATGAGCAGTTTCACAGCGAGATCAAGACCGATCTCGACCTGGAGCGCTTGCCGTCCGGCAAGTTCGCCACCAACGATCTGATCCTGCATCTCGCCCAGTTGGCCTACAACATCCTGCGCCTGATGGGACAGCTGGGCATGACCGGCGAGCTGAGCCCGGTTCGCCACCCGGCCAAGCGGCGCCGGCTGCGCACCGTGCTACAAGAGTTGGTGCACCGTGCGGCTCTCGTGATTCACAAGGCTCGGCAGATCATCCTCGACTTCGGGCAGGATATCGGGCGCATGACGGTGCTCAAGACGCTGCGGAGCCGACTGCGTTATCCACGAGGAACGCCATGCTGACCGTCAATCGGCGACACTCTATCCACAAGCAGTTCCAAGCGACACGCGATCGCCAGATATGTCGTGCCTGGCGGGTGGAAAGGCATGACAAAACGGGCCGTCAGCACCGATCAGCACGGTGGGTTTTGGCAATAACGGGCTTGCGAAAGCCAACTTGCACGGGCGAATGATCAAAAAGTGCTCGCTGGCGGTGATAGGGAAAGTGTCGGCGCCGGCTTCACGGATTCAGGATTACGATAAAACACGCCTTTTAACTGAGCACACGACAGTGCTTCCAGCGCGTGATCCATATCGTGAATATTAAAAGCGGCTAAGGGCGTTTTTGTTAACGCGTCAGGCAATTTATCTTGCCACTCCGGCAAAGCATCAATGCCGATATGATCGCTATCAATCAGAATCAGCACATTTCCCGATGCAGAAATGGGTAATGCCGCATGGGGCGAATGAATACTGATCTGACAGCCAGTATGTTTTTCCAAGTATTCAGCGAATAGCTGAGCTTGGGGACTTTTTTCGGTAACGACGTACACCGAACCGGTAGACTTTTCCTGCGACATTAGGTAGCCCTCATGGAAAGAAAGAGTGAGCAGGTAACCCTTGAAGTGTTGCCTATAAGATATGTTTCGTAAAGTTTTGTTATTAAAAAGATGGTAAATATAAATTTACCAACATTTAATAATTATCAATGTCTCCAGTTATTTTGTTACTTTTCAGTAATTTATAGATATATTAGAGATAGTTGTAGCGTGTGTGTTTTCAGATACGTTGAGTAACATTGTGCTGGCTTTTGATACGTTCAATGAGGGCGTAAACTGATGCTCTACCGTTTGGAGTACGTGTCATGGCAGCTGTTAATACCCTTGTTCTTGCCAGTGGGAATGCAGGAAAGTTAAAAGAATTCAATCAATTACTCTCTCCTTTGGGCTTCGATGTACGGCCTCAGGCCGATTTTGGTGTCATTGAGGTCGAAGAGACGGGACTGACATTTGTCGAAAATGCGTTGTTAAAGGCACGTGAAGCGAGTTTAGTCAGCGGGTTACCCGCCTTGGCAGATGATTCAGGGCTGGAAGTGGACGCGCTGAACGGCGCACCAGGTATCTACTCGGCCCGATATGGTGGTGAGCCCAAAAGTGATGAGAAAAATAATGAAACGCTGTTAGCAGCACTCAGCGATTGTGCAGAAGGACAGCGTAGTGGCCGATACTGGTGTGTACTTGTTTATTTACGTCACCCGAAAGACCCAGTGCCGGTGATTGTGCAACGCAGTTGGGAAGGCGAAATTCTTGCCCATCCACGGGGGACAGAGGGGTTTGGTTATGATCCGCTTTTTTGGTTACCAGACCAGGGCATGAGCGTTGCCGAGTTGCCGAGTGACAGTAAAAATCGCCTTAGTCACCGTGGACGCGCGCTGCAAGGCTTGGTGGAGTTACTGCAGGTGGCGCATGGTTGATACGTTGCCGCCGCTATCTCTTTATATCCACACACCCTGGTGTGTACGTAAATGCCCGTATTGTGATTTCAACTCCCATGAGCCGGGTACACACGGTTTTACGCCTCGCGATTTACCTGAAGCCGCTTACCTTGACGCATTGTTACAAGACCTGGATAGCGATCTCGCCTTAGCGGCTGGGCGAGAAATTCAGACAATCTTTATCGGCGGTGGGACACCCAGCCTGCTGTCGCCTTGGTTTTATGAGCGTTTACTGAGCGAGATTGAAGCCCGTTTGCCGTTTGCTGATGACATTGAGATTACCTTGGAGGCAAATCCCGGCACCACGGAACAGACGCGATTTATCGGTTACCGAAAGGCAGGTATTAATCGTTTATCGCTAGGTATTCAAAGTTTTCAGCCCGATCAACTGCATGCATTGGGGCGAATTCATAGCGGTGACGAAGCGGTCACTGCGGTCACGCAGGCTCGCCAGGCGGGTTTTACAAATATTAATATTGATCTTATGCATGGCTTGCCTGGTCAGACACCTCAACTGGCGATGGATGATATTGCCCAAGCGCTGTCGTTAGCGCCGGAGCATCTCTCCTGGTACCAGCTTACCCTCGAGCCGAATACGGCCTTTCACTCCCATCCACCAACGTTGCCTGAGGAAGAAGCACTCTGGGATATCCAGGATAGCGGTCATCAGTTTTTGGAGCAGGCCGGGTTTAAGCGCTACGAAATTTCGGCCTATGCAACCGATGGTCGTCAGAGTCTGCATAACCTTAATTATTGGCAGTTTGGCGACTACCTTGGGATTGGCGCCGGGGCCCATGGCAAGCTAAGCCATATTGACCCAGATGGTGAGTGGCGTATTGAGCGGCGTTGGAAAACCCGCCAGCCGGATGCTTATTTAAAGCGCATGGATGACCTGCGTGGCTTTATAGCGGGTAAGCAGGTTATATCAGCGGACGAGCTACCGTTGGAGTTTGCTATGAATGCTCTACGACTCACTGACGGGGTGTCGCTAGAGACATGGAACGCCAATACCGGGCTCTCTTCTGATATGTTACTTACGCGTTTACAAACCGCCGAGAAAAAAGGACTTTTGATGCAAATGCCTGAAAAACTGCGTGCATCGCCTCAAGGTCTATTATTCTTGAACGAGTTGCTGGCTTTAATTAGTGAAGATTGATCAGCAATGAATAAACAGATGTCCCGAATATAAACAAGGAGTGAGTGATGCGTATTTCTCGACTACTGACACCGCTGGCAGCCGCTATTTTATTAGCAGGTTGCGCCACATCGGACCCTTACGGTGGCCAAACGCAGCGCTCCAGCACCGCGATGGGCTCTGGTATTGGTGCTGCTGTGGGTGCCGCTGCCGGTGCGCTGTCTGGCGACGGTAGTACTAGCCGCCGTGATCGTGCACTGATTGGTGCGGCCGTCGGTGCGGCAGCCGGTGCTGGCATTGGTGTCTACATGGATCGCCAAGAGCAGCAACTGCGTGAAAACTTACAAGGATCGCGCATTGAGATTGATCGCCGTGGCGACGATATCGTGCTCAATATGCCTAGCGGCGTTACCTTTGGTTTTGACTCAGCTGAGCTGACCAGCGAAGCGCGCGGCTCTCTTAATGAAGTCGCTAATGTTCTTACTCAGTACCAAGACACCCGCGTTAGTATCGCAGGCCACACCGATAGCACCGGCGATGCTAGCTACAACCAGCGTCTCTCCGAGCGTCGCGCTCAAGCCGTATCGAGCTACCTCACCCAGAATGGCGTTTCGTCCACGCGTCTTAATACCTCGGGCTATGGTGCTACTCAGCCAGTGGCCAGTAATGACAATGAGCAGGGTCGTGCCCAGAACCGTCGCGTTGAAATTACCCTAACCCCTACCGGTAATGGTCAAGGTTGATACGTTCTTGAATTAACCTGGCTGTTGCCGACTAAAGCCCGCTATGCTCACATAGCGGGCTTTTTTATTCACTTGCTGATGAGTCTCCATGCTGTCCTATCAACATGCCTACCATGCCGGTAATTTTGCGGATGTGCATAAACATCTGACACTTTACGCGGTGATTGATTATTTATTACGTAAAAAAACGGCTATTACATATATCGATACTCATGCGGGACGAGGGCTCTATCCCCTTAATGCGCAAGAGACGCAACGCTTGCAAGAGTATCGCGAAGGCATAGGGCCGCTGTGGCAAGCCCGCAATGAGCTAAACGATTCGTTGCTGATAGAGTGGCAAGCAGCGGTAGCCACTGCTCAAGGCTCCTCAGCAACCCTGACGCACTACCCAGGCTCTCCCTGGTGGCTGAGTCATTCGTTGCGTGAGCAGGATCAACTGCGGCTGTTTGAGCTGCACCCCGGCGAGCACGAGCAACTTTCTACCCAGGAGTTGCCAGCTAACGCCCAGCGTGTTTTTGGCGATGGACTGGCGGGGCTGGAGGCCATGTTGCCCGCGATAACGCCACGGCTATGCGTGCTCATCGACCCCAGCTATGAGCGCAAAGTGGAATATCAGGAAGTTGCCGATACCGTCGCCTATACGCTTGAGAAAGCGCGCCATGCCGTAGTATTGATCTGGTATCCGCTGCTACCCGCTGGTCACTATCACACGCTATTAGATGCCTTGAAAGAGAGCGGTCAGCGCAAAATTTGGCGCAGCGAGCTGCTGCTGCGTGAACCCGGCGAGCAGGCTCACGGCATGTTTGGCAGCGGTATGTTGGTGATTAATCCGCCCTGGGGTTTGGATGAGCGACTAGCCGCAGCAATGGCTGAAATTACCCCGTTACTAGGTTCTTCTAGTCGCTATCAGGCGGATTGGTGGGTGGGAGAGTAGTGTTGGTAACTAGAGTAAAGAGCAGTTCTCTTATTTACCGATGCAGAAACTGCCGAAAATCTCGCCCAATAAATCATCGGCGCTGAATTCACCGGTGATTTCGCCCAATGCCTGTTGGGCGTCGCGCAGATCTTCCGCTAACAGCTCGCCTGCGCCGTAGCCATCAAGCTGAGTGCGGCCTGTATCAAGGGCTGCCATAGCACGATCTAAGGCATCTAAATGCCGCCGACGAGCGGAGAAGCGACCCTCGGTGGTGGCGGCAAAGCCCATGACATCTTTTAAATGTGCTTTTAAGTTATCCACACCCTCGCCCGTTTTAGCGGATAAACGTACGGTGGGCGGCGTTGTGGATAAATCTAATCCAGGCGGTTCAGCACTGGTATCAATCTTATTGCGTACTAACGTCAAGCGTTGCTGATCGGGCAGACGAGCGACAAACTCGGGCCAGATGGCCATGGGGTCGGTCGAGGCGGTCGTGCTGGCATCCACTAACAGCAGTACGCGATCAGCTTTCTCTATCTCGGCCCAGGCGCGAGCGACACCGATCTTCTCAACGGCATCAGGTGTATCGCGCAGTCCGGCGGTGTCGATGATGTGCAGCGGCATACCGTCGATATGAATATGTTCGCGCAGCACATCCCGGGTCGTGCCGGCAATATCCGTCACAATGGCGGTATCTTGTTCGGTCAGCGCATTCAGCAGGCTCGACTTACCCGCATTGGGCCGCCCGGCAATGACCACGCTCATTCCTTCGCGTAACAGTGCGCCTTGGCCTGCTGCCTGGCGTACGTCGTTCAGTGCTTGCTGGACGCTGCTTAAGTGCTGGGCAACGTGGCCATCGGCAAGAAAGTCGATCTCCTCTTCAGGGAAATCAATCGCCGCTTCAACGTAAACACGTAGCTCGATCAGCCGCTGCACTAACGCTGACACGCGCTTCGAAAACTCCCCCTGGAGAGAGCGCACGGCATTTTCGGCCGCTGAACGGGAAGTGGCATCGATCAGATCGGCGATAGCTTCTGCCTGGGCCAGATCAAGTTTGTCGTTGAGAAAAGCCCGTTCAGAAAACTCGCCAGGGCGCGCTAGACGTGCGCCGAGAGCCACGCAGCGCTCCAACAGCATATCCATAATAATGGGGCCGCCGTGGCCCTGTAATTCCAGGACGTCCTCACCGGTAAACGAATGGGGCCCATTGAAGAACAGGGCGAGGCCTTCATCAATAATGCTGTCAGCGCCCTGGAAGGGGCCGTAGTGGGCGTAACGCGGTGAGGGGCAGTGACCGAGTATGGCCTCGGCGATAGCGCGGCAGGCAGGCCCTGAGACGCGAATGATACCAACACCACCGCGTCCAGGAGGGGTAGCCAATGCGGTAATCGTATCCTGAGTATAAAGTCGTTCAACCATGGCGAGCCTCTTTAATGGATGCGTACAGTGTGAGTTTGTCGTCTTTAAAACGCCAGACCCCCGCACTGGGCGGGGGTCTGAAGGCTTCAACTACCACGGCAGGCTATTTGGTCTTCATGCCTTTGCCGATGGTCGGGTCATTCTCGATTTTGCGCGTAATGTAGTACTGCTGCGCCACCGAAATGATGTTGTTGACCACCCAGTAGATGACCAGACCTGCCGGGAACCACAGGAAGAAGAAGGTAAAGATGATGGGGAGCATCTTCATGATCTTCGCCTGCATCGGATCCGGGGGCGTCGGGTTCAACATTTGCTGAACAAACATCGAAATACCCATCAGGATCGGCAGAATGAAGTACGGATCTTTCACCGATAGATCCTGGATCCAGAAGATAAACGGTGCGTGTCGCAGTTCGACCGATTCCAGCAACATCCAGTAAAGCGCGATGAAGACCGGCATCTGAATCACAATAGGTAGACAGCCCCCCAGCGGATTGATCTTCTCCTTCTGGTAGAACTTCATCATCTCTTGCGACATCTTCTGACGATCGTCGCCATACATCTCTTTCAGGCGCTGCATTTCAGGACCGAGCTTACGCATACGGCCCATGGATTTGTACGCTTTGGCGGAAAGCGGGAACAGTACGGTCTTAACCAGTACCGTTAGCAATACAATCGACCAGCCCCAGTTACCGACGATGTCGTGGATCTTATCCAGCAACCAGAAGAGGGGGTTGGCGATAAACCATAGCCAGCCGTAATCCACAGTTAAGCGAAGGTTAGGTGCCACCTGCTCTAGGTAGTCCTGAATCTTCGGCCCCATATAAAGGGTAGCACCTAACGTGGCTTCGCCTTCTGCGGCAATGCTGCTAGTGGGGCCAGCAAAGGCTACGACGTTTCGATTGCTTGAGTCGGTAGTAACGTAGTAGAGGTTTTGCTGATCCTGCTGAGGTGCCCATGCCGAGACAAAGTAGTGCTGAATAATCGCAATCCAGCCGCCCTGTGCTTCGCGGTTTTCAAAGTTACTGGCTTGAATATCTTCAAAGTCGATCTTTTCGTAGCGTGCATCCGGCGTTGAGTAGGCAGCCCCCAGATAGGAGTTCATACCCATTGAAACGCCGCTTGAAGGATCCGGGCTATTATCGCGTGCTAACTGGCCAATAAAGCGCGCACTGACCGGTGCATCGGTGTTATTGGCTAGGTAGTAATTGACGTTGACCGCATAACTGCCGCGCTCAAACGTGAGGCGCTTAATCACCTCGACGCCGTTAACGTCGGCGGTCAGATCGACGCTCAGTTCTTCATCGTTATCGCCTAACCGATAGTCGGTATTTTCGGGAGTGAACGCGATGCGGCTTGCCTGGCCATCAAGCTGAAGACCTGAACGGGCCACGTAGCTACGGCTGCTGTTATCCGACAACAACACGTAGTTCCGCTCTGAGTCGAGGGAAAGTTTATGTTGCGGTAAAGCGGCATAAACAATATCGCCACCGTGTGGATCAATGCGTACATCAAGAACATCGGTCGTTACGGCAATGAAGTCACGGCTAGACGTTTCGCTTTCAGTATCGCCAGGAATACCTTCACCAACCGCATTTGGCTGCGATGTGGTACTCGGAACGGCTAAGCCGCCCTCGCCATCGTCAACATTGCTGGATGGTACTGAATTGCTAGATGGTGCTGAATTACTGCGTTGAGTCGTTTCAGGCACTGAATCGTAATTCGGCTGCCCGTAATCCTGATTCCACTGGACGACTAGCAAGTACGCCAGTACGGCTAGTGGAATCAGTAATAAAAGTCGTTTTACGTCCATGAGGGTTCTGCCCGCTGGGTGGTGAACATGCTAATGGCGCAGTGTCATTTACTCGACCCTTGACACACGAAAGCCTGCCAGGCGGCAGGCCGAGGTCGAGCGGCGAGGTGTGCACCAAAGGTCACGTGTCACGCTCTGGCGTTGGTGCTGCGATCACCGCCTGTGCGTCACGCTGAAGTCGCTTCCACATGCCGTGTAACTGGCGATGCAAGGTGTCGTTGTCGATATCCTGAACGCCGCGTCGGGCAAGCACCACGATATCCACAGAGGGTAAGTGATCTTGACGAAGACGGACAGATTCTCGAACGAGACGCTTGAAACGGTTGCGATCTACGGCGCGTTTGACATTTTTTTTGCTGACTACCAGTCCAAGGCGGGGGTGCCCCCTAGTACTCAAGCGAACTAACGCCATCATACCTTTGCCATGCACTTTCAGGTCGGCTTGCTCAAACACGTGACTGAAATCCCCAGCATTTAGTAACCGTAACTGCCGGGGAAAGCCTTTCTGCGGCACACGCAATCCGAGATCAGGCGCTCAGACGCTTGCGGCCCTTGGCACGGCGGCGTGCGAGGACGGCGCGACCGTTTTTGGTTGCCATACGAGCACGGAAGCCATGCGCGCGCTTGCGCTTGAGAACGCTAGGTTGAAAAGTGCGTTTCATAACTCGTTATTCCCACGTGGTTTAGGACGGAAAGTGAATTCCAAAAAGCCCGGTCCAGTGAGGAACTAGCCGGGGAGATTCAATTCAAGACCGGAAATTGTAGAGACTTCCTTTGCTGGGTGCAATTTTTCCTTGCATAAAAAGCGTTATGGCGTCATTGCGGCCATGCTGGCAGTGATGAATATAACAATCAACACTCTCGCTATTATTACTAATAGGTAGTTCTAAACCTGTTGTTATTAATAGTGGGGATACTATTTGTGGATAAGTGGTTTTAATTATTATTTATCAATTACCTATAATCATAAAAAATCTGTGTGTAAGTTCCGTATAAACAGTCTACAAGGTGTTAAGTAGATGTGTTTAACCCAAACGTAAGTCGCTTATTTGTTAATTCTCCCCGTTCCTCCACACGGTTTTCCCGTAGGCTTACTACAAGTTGTCCACAGGGCAATATTCAATCTTAAACCCGTGTGGATAACCGAAGCTTTGGGCGCTACAATGGTCGGCCGTTTTCAACCGATGGTGAGATGA